>NZ_CP178360.1:4800000-9600000 GCF_047215865.1 Streptomyces sp. Inha503
CACGGTGACCTCCTTCGCGGTGCGGCAGGAGGCCCCGGCGCTTCCGCCCGGCGCCAAGGGCGAGCCAACACTGCGGCCGCACCGCATCGCCATCGGCCTCTACGACCTCAACCCGACCGGCAAGCTGATCCGCTCCGAGCGGATCGAGCTGGACGTGGACGGCGAGCTGACCCAGGTGGAGCAGCTGACCGGCACAAAGCGCCCCGCGGTGATCCTGCTCAACGACGACGACCTCACCTACGCGAAGGTGCGGCTGGACCCGGACTCGCTGGCCGTGGTCACCGAGCACCTCGGCGACTTCGAGGAGTCGCTGCCGCGCGCGCTGTCCTGGGCCTCGGCCTGGGACATGGTCCGCGACGGCGAACTGGCCACCCGCGACTACCTCGCGCTGGTGCTCTCGGGCATCGCCAAGGAGTCGGACATCGGCGTCGTCCAGTCCCTGCACCGCCAGGTGAAGCTGGCCCTGGACCTGTACGCCGCGCCGGACTGGCGCGAGACGGGCCTGGCCCAGTGGACCCAGGCCACGCTCGACCACCTGCGGGCGGCGGCGCCGGGCAGCGACCACCAGCTGGCCTGGGCGCGGGCCTTCACGGCGACGGCCCGCACCGACGCCCAGCTGGACCTGGTCTCCGGGCTGCTCGAGGGCACCGAGACGATCGAGGGCCTGATCATCGACACCGAGCTGCGCTGGGCGCTGCTGGAGCGGCTCGCCGCCACGGGGCGCGCCAACGAGGCCGCGATCGCGGCGGAGCTGGAGCGCGACAAGACCTCCGCGGGCGAGCGGCACGCCGCGACGGCGCGGGCCGCGCGGCCGACACCGGAGGCGAAGGCGGAGGCGTGGGCCTCGGTCGTGGAGAGCGACAAACTGCCCAACGCCGTGCAGGAGGCGGTGATCGGCGGCTTCATCCAGACCGATCAGCGGGAGCTGCTGGCGCCGTACACGGAGAAGTACTTCGCGGTGGCGAAGGACGTCTGGAACAACCGCAGCCATGAGATGGCGCAGCAGATCGTGGTGGGGCTGTACCCGGCACTCCAAGTCGCGCCGGAGACCCTGGACGCCACGGACGCGTGGCTCGCGTCCGCCGAGCCGACGGCGGCGCTGAGGCGTCTGGTGACGGAGTCACGAGCGGGCATCGACCGCGCCCTCCGCGCACAGGCGGCAGACGCCGCCGCGAGCTGACCGCGGCGCGAGCGTGGTGGGTTGTGGGCAATCGTTCCGCCCTGCGGAACAATTGCCCACAAACCTGTTTACCTAGGGTCGCGTAAGGCTAGGCGGGCCATTTCGCCGTATTGGTGGAGCAGGTCCGGGTACGCCTGCGCGGCGACCCGAAGCCAGCGTTCCGCTTCCTCCACCCGCCCCAACCCCCGCAACGCCTCCGCCAGCCAGTACGGCGCCTCCTCATGCTCCCCCGCGCACGCCGCCCTCAACAGCGGCTCCGCCTCCGCATACGCCCCCCGCCGCACCATGCTCCGCCCCGCCAGAAACGCGGGCGGCACGAGACCGCTGCGCGCGGCGCGCACATACCACCGCTCGGCGTGCTGCGGATCCCCGCCGCGCTCCTCCGACGTCCAGCCCAGCCACCACGCGGCGCGCCCATGCCCCAGGTCGGCCGCCCGGCGGAACCAGATCTGGGCGGTACGCCGGTCCCCGGCCTCGTCGTGGATCCGGCCGATGTCATACGCCGCTCCGGCGTCTCCCTCCGCCGCCGCGGGCTCGTAGTACGGCACCATCCGCAGCCCCTTGGCGCCGCCCCCCTCGTACAGCATCCGCCCGAGGGCGAGCAGGGCCCGCGGGGTGCCCGCCTTGCGGTACCACTCGGCGGCCTCCGGGAGCCGGTGCAGCCGGTCCAGCGCGTCGGCGTACGCGAACCAGGCGTCCGGGCCGCCCTCCTCGGCGCGGGCCCGCAGCGCGGGCAGCCGCTCCTCCCACTCAGGGGGCGGCATCCGCTCGGGGTCGGCCCGGATCGCGGCGATGTCCCGAAGCGCCACGACGATCCGCTCCTCGCCCTCGTCGAACGGGTTAGGGCCGTCCTCCTCGCCGACGCCGCCGACACCGTCAACACTGCCGACATGGTCGACACCGTCGACCCCCGTGGCCCGCAGCCACCGCTCCGCCTCCTCCAGCCGCCGCTGCCGCACGCACAGCACCCCGAGGTTGAAGCAGGCCCACATGTGGCCGCCGTCCGCCGCGTCGGCGGTGCGGTACCACTCCTCGGCCGCGCGCAGCTCGCCGTTCTCCTCGGCCCAGACGCCGAGGACGTACGCCGCGCCGTCGTAGCCCCGCTCATGGGCGCGTTCGACGAGGGCGCGGGCCTCGGCCCAGCGGCCGTCGTCGCGGGCGATGAAGAGGGCCTGGTCCACCAGCGCCTTGGCGCCGCCGACCGCGGCCGCACGGGCGTACAGCGCCTCGGCCTCCGCGACCATCCGGGGGTAGCGCTCGAACATCGCCTTGCGCTCCGGGTCGAGCAGCTCGCGCAGCGCCTCGTACGCCCCCTCGGGGTCGCCCTCGGCCTCCGCCCGGGCGAGGGCCGCGCGCCAGCCGTCCAGGTCCCTCAGCATGTTCTGGATGGCCCGGCGGCTGTGGGCGGCGACGTCGTCGCCCTCGGCGGACGCCTCGGCCAGCCGCTCCAGGGCGGTGTCCCACGCACCGCGGGCGGCCAGCAGCACGGCGCCGTTGGTCTTGCACTCGACGCTGCCGAGCGCGGCCCCGTGCTCGTACCACCGCTCGGCGCCGGCCGTGTCACCGGCCTCCTGGAGCAGCCGGGCCAGACCGAACGCACAGCCGCCGTCGCGATCGGCGGCCGTGCGGTACCACCGCTCGGCATCGGCGAACTCGCCGCGGTCCTTATGGCAGATCGCGAGCGTGCGCGAGGCGTCGGCGTCCCCGGCGTCGGCGGCCCTGGCCCACCACGGCAGGGCCTCGTCCAAGCGGCCCAGGCCGGTGAGGAGTTCGGCGTAGGGCCGGTACGCGCCCGGCTTCCCGGCCGCCGCCGCGGCCCTCAGCCGGGCCGCTTCGGCTTCCGGATCCACCGCCGCATCTTGCGATGAATGTTCGACCATCACCCGATGGTGCCAGAGTGATCACGACCGTTCGGCACGGGCCCTGCGACGGGCCAGCAACGCCTCGCGCTTCTCGTCGAACTTGGCGGCCTGATCGTCCAATCCGCCCATGTAGAGCCCCAGTTCCTCCTGCGCCTTGAGCCCCTCCGGGCCGAGCCCGCCGATCTCCAGGACCTTCAGGAAGCGCAGCACGGGCTGGAGGACGTCGTCGTGGTGGATGCGCAGGTTGTAGATGCCGCCGATGGCGATCTGGGCGGCGGCGCGCTCGAAGCCGGGCATTCCGTGGCCCGGCATGCGGAAGTTGACCACCACGTCGCGGACGGCGCACATGGTCTGGTCGGGGGCCAGCTCAAACGCCTTCCCGAGCAGGTTCCGGTAGAAGATCATGTGCAGGTTCTCATCGGTGGCGATGCGCGCCAGCATCCGGTCGCAGACCGGGTCGCCGGAGTGATGGCCGGTGTTGCGGTGCGAGATGCGGGTGGCCAGCTCCTGGAAGGCGACATACGCCACGGTGTGCAGCATGCTGTGCTGGTTGTCCGATTCGAAGCCCTCGGACATGTGCTCCATGCGGAACCGCTCCAGCTGCACCGGGTCGACGGCGCGGCTGGTCAGCAGGTAGTCGCGCATCACGATGCCGTGACGGCCCTCCTCCGCCGTCCAGCGGTGGACCCAGGTGCCCCAGGCGCCGTCCCGGCCGAAGAGGGTCGCGATCTCGTGGTGGTAGCTGGGGAGGTTGTCCTCGGTGAGGAGGTTGACCACAAGCGCTATCCGGCCGACCTCGCTGACCTTGGACTGGTCGGGCGCCCATGCCTCACCGCCCATGATCCCGTCGAAGTTCCGGCCGTCGCTCCACGGGACGTACTCGTGCGGCATCCACTCCTTGGCGACCTTCAGATGCCGGTTGAGCTCGGTCTCGACGACCTCTTCGAGTGCGTACAGGAGCTGGGTGTCGCTCCAGACGGCCTGACCGTGGCGGTGGGAGGGGGCGAGTGTCACGGTGGGGCTCCAGGGGACGGGGCGGCGACGGGCTTTACCTACGGCCCCGTAGGTTACGACACCGTAGGTTAAAGCGAAAATAAACAGGCCAGGGCCTGTGGATGGCGCGCGGTGAACTCGGCGTGACGCGCTCCCACTTGGCGATCCGGGCCGACGGAGCCGGTCCGCCGCCGGAGAGCGATTCGCCCCGTACACAACAAAAGCGCCCCGGCCGGATGGCCGGGGCGCTCCGCAGCGGCGTGCGCGCTTCGTCGATCGATCGCGTCAGTCGGTCTGCTTGCGGGACTTCCTGTCTCCCGCCATCACCAGACCCGCGATCACCAGGAACAGGATGATCGGAGCAGCGACATAGAGGCCCAGTGTCTCGGCGACACTCAGGCCCGGACCCGGGTCGTCACCGTCGTCGCGGGTGAGCGCGAACGCGGGGGACGACATCAGCAGCATCGCCGTCGTCGCGGCGATGACTGCACCGGCGCGCACGGCGTTCTTTTTGACCTTGTTGCTCACGGACTCAAGTTATCCGACGCCCCCCGGCGCCGCGTGCCCGGGGTGGCCTTTAACACGGTGCTGAGATGGCCATGACATGGCCCCGGCCACCGGCTCAGCGGCGGCCCGCCTCGCTGAGGTGGACCGTGGGCGGCAGCAGCCGTGGCGCGGCACGCGAGGCGAGGACGCGTATCCGCAGCCCGTCGGCGGTGACGGGCGCGGCCAGCGGAAGGATGCGCCGGGCCCCGACGGTCGTCCCGGAGGCGATGTCCCGCCAGGTCCCGGCCACCCGGGCCTGCACGGTGAACTCCTCCACCCGCTGCCCCTGGCGGATGTCCTCACCGAGCCGCACCCGGTCGAAGGTCACCGGATGACCGGGGGCCGGCCGGGAGCCGGTGCCGTATGTCGTCCTTACGGCCTTGCCGAAGGCCGTAAGGGAGGCCATATCGGCGTCGTCGATCCGGCCGTTCTTCGCGGGCGGGACATTGAGCAGCAACGAGGCGTTACGGCCAACGCTGCGCTCGTACAGCGACATCAGCTGGTCCGGGGTCTTGGGCCGCTCCGCGGGGTCGTGGAACCAGCCGGGGCGGATCGAGACATCGGCCTCGGCCGGGTACCACTGGAGATAGCGCACGCCCGGCGCGGTCAGCTTCGCGCGCGAGCCGATGTCGGCGTCGGTGGAGTCATTGGGCAGCCCGCCACCGATGACGGTCCAGGGGTCGACCGCGGACGGGGTCACCGACCACTCGGTCTCCCGGGCGATGCCGTCCTCGTTGCCCACCCAGCGCACGCCCTGGGCACCCTGGAAGATCACCGAATTCGGCGAGAGCGCGTGGATCAGCTCGAACCAGTTCCTGACGTTGTAGTGCTGGGTGACGCCCGCACCGCCCCAGGGGTTGGCGCCGTCCAGCCAGAACTCGTCGATGGGGCCGTACTGCGTCAGGATCTCGTAGATCTGGTTGAGGTAGTACGCGTCGTAGTCGTCGGCGGCGAAGCGGAAGGTGGGCAGCGCGCCGGAGGCGACCTTGTCCGCCCGGTCGTCGCCGGGGACGAGGCTGGGGATGGTGCGCTCGGTGGGCTTGCTGCCGTTGCCGTAGCGGCCCTGGCCGGCGGGTGCGCGGTCGCCGTCCTCCAGGGCCATCCGCTCGGGCAGCGACAGCTCCTCGCCGTTCTGCTGCTTCTCGCGGATCTTCTCGACCCACTGGGCGTGCCAGGCGTGCGGCAACTCGGCGCCGTCCGCGGGCGAGAGATAGACGCCGACCTTGAGTCCCGCCTTACGGGCGGCCTTGACGTACGCGCCCAGGACATCGCCGTCGGGATTCCGGCCGCCGGGGCCCTTCGTCCACCAGGGGCTGGCCTCGACGTCGTGGTCGGTGTAACGGCTCGGGTAGAGCGCGAAGCCGTCGTGGTGCTTGGCGGTGAGCATGACCTGCTTGGCACCGGCGGCCTTGTACGCCCGCATCCACTGGTCCATGGCGAGCTCGGGCGGGTCGAAGAGCTTCTCGTCCTCGGCCCCGGAGCCCCACTGGCGGCCGGTCATGGTGTTCATGCCGAAGTGGGTGAAGGCGGTGACCTCGCGCTGCTGCCAGGCCCGCTGCCCCGGGGTGGGAACGGTGTGGGCGGCCTTGTCGATGATGCGGGCAGGGGTGTCGCAGCCCTCGACGACCTGCTGCGGGGCAGGGATGACGGGCCCCTCACATCCGGCCCGCGCGGCGGCCTCCGCGGCAGCCTCCGCGGGTGCGGGAGGAACGGCGGCGACCGCAAGCGCGGCCAGGGCGAGGGCACGCAGCACGAACAGCACACGCCGCCGTCCGCGATTTCCGTGGATGCCGGACGTTCCGGCCAGAGGTCGGGCCATGGTCCCCTCCAGGTCTCCGATCGGCATTGATCGGATCTCTATGGCGGTGTCCATGACAGCCTGACAGAGCAGAGACACTCTGGGGAGACCGCACACGACAGAGGTCCCACCTATGGAGTGGAACAGCCACCACGAGGCGCCCACGATGCGGCAGGGACCCCGCCCCTGCACCCCGAGGACTGGGGCGGAGCCCCCCGCTCCGAGGGCTGGGGCGGAGCCCCGGTACGGGGGCTGGGGCGGAGCCCCGGTACGGGGGCTGAGGCGGAGCCCCGGTACGGGGGCTGAGGCGGAGCCCCGGTACGGGGGCTGAGGCGGAGCCCCGGTACGGGGGCTGAGGCGGAGCCCCGGTACGGGGCCCGGGACGGAGCTCCGCTCCGGGGCTGAGGCAGAGCCCCCACGCCGGGGCCCGGGACGGAGCTCCACCCCGGGGCCTCGGCCAGAGCCCACTCCGGGATCTGAGACGGAGCCCCCGCTCCGGGGGCTGAGGCGGAGCCCCACTCGGGGGCCCAGGGCAGAGCCCCATGCCGGAGTCCGGGGCAGAGCCCCGACCCAGAACCCGGGCCGGAGCCCCCACGCCGGGGCCCGGGGCGGAGCCCCACTCCAGAGCCCGGGCCAGAGCCCCACTCGGGGCCCGCGGCAGAACCCCACTCGGGAGCCCAGGGCAGAGCCCCGACCCAGAACCCCGGCCAGAGCCCCCACGCCGGGGCCCGGGGCGGAGCCCCACTCCAGAGCCCGGGCCAGAGCCCCACTCGGGGCCCGCGGCAGAACCCCACTCGGGAGCCCAGGGCAGAGCCCCGACCCAGAACCCCGGCCAGAGCCCCCACGCCGGGGCCCGGGGCGGAGCCCCACTCCAGAGCCCGGGCCAGAGCCCCACTCGGGGCCCGCGGCAGAACCCCACTCGGGAGCCCAGGGCAGAGCCCCGACCCAGAACCCCGGCCAGAGCCCCCACGCCGGGGCCCGGGGCGGAGCCCCACTCCAGAGCCCGGGCCAGAGCCCCACTCGGGGCCCGCGGCAGAACCCCACTCGGGAGCCCAGGGCAGAGCCCCGACCCAGAACCCCGGCCAGAGCCCCCACGCCGGGGCCCGGGGCGGAGCCCCACTCGGGGGTCCGGGGCGGAGCCCCGGCTACGGGGTCTGGGGCGGAGCCCCGGTTTCGGGAAGGGGCGGGGAGGGGAACAGCCCGCCGCAGGCGGCACGATCAGGCGCCAACAGGGCCACCTCATCCATCAGCGCGCGCAGCCTGGCCGAGGCGACCAGCTCCTCCAGGGACATCGGCCGCCCCTCGGCATCAGCGATCGGCAGCCGCCAGTTGGGGTACTGATCCCATGTGCCCGGCAGATTCTGCGGTCTGCGGTCCCCCACCGCATCCGGCAGCCAGACGCCCACCATCTTCGCCGGGGTGCGCAGCAAAAAGCGGTGGACCGCCTTGACCGCCGCCTCCTCGTCGCCCGGCCCCTCCGGCAGCAGCCCGAGCCGCCCCAGCAGCCCCAGCCACTCCGCGACCTCGACCGCGTCCGCCGCGCGCTCCTCGGCCAGGGGGCGGCTCAGCAGGCCCAGCCGGTGGCGCAGCTCGACATGGTCGCCGGTGAGCCGGGCGGCCGTGCTCGGCAGATCGTGGGTGGTCACGGTGGCCAGGCAGTCCGCCCGCCACTCCTCCGGCGCCAGCGGCCGCGCGGCGCCCGTCCCGTTGTAGTTCCGCTCGAACCACATCACCGAGGTGCCCAGCACCCCCCGCCGCTCCAGCTCCTCCCGCACACCGGGCTCGACCGTCCCCAGGTCCTCCCCTATGACGACCGCCCCGGCCCGGTGCGCCTCCAGGGCGAGCACTCCGAGCATCGCCTCCGCGTCGTAGCGGACGTAACAGCCCTCGGTCGGCTCCCGCCCCTCCGGCACCCACCACAGCCGGAAGAGGCCCATCACATGGTCGATACGGAGCGCGCCCGCGTGCCGCAAGAGGCCGCTCAGCAGATCGCGGTAGGGGGCGTAGCCGGTGGCCGCGAGGGCGTCCGGGCGCCACGGCGGCAGGCCCCAGTCCTGGCCCCGGGAGTTGAAGGCGTCCGGGGGCGCGCCGATCGACATGCCGGAGGCGAAGACGTCCTGGAGCGCCCAGGCGTCGGCGCCCGAGGGATGCACCCCGACCGCCAGGTCGTGGACGATGCCGATCCCCATGCCCGCGTCGCGCGCGGCGCGCTGGGCGGCGGCCAGCTGGGTGTCGGTGAGCCAGGCCAGCCAGCAGTGGAAGTCGGTGCGGTCCAGGTGCTCGGCCCGCGCGCGTGCGGTGCCCGCGGAGCGCGGATCGGCCAGGCCGCCGGGCCAGGCGCGCCATTCGGGGCCGTGGGTCTCGGCGAGCGCGCACCACAGGGCGTGGTCCTCCAGGGCCTGACCGCGCTCGGCGAGGAAGTCGCAGTAGGCGGCGCGGCGGCCGGGGCTGAGCGGGACCGTCCGCACCAGCTCCAGCGCCTCGCGCTTGAGGGCCCAGACGGCGTCCCGGTCGATGAGGGCACCCTCGCGCAGGACGGAGTCACGGAGGGCGGCGGCGGCCTCCAGCAGCTGATCGGCCCGCTCACGGGCGCGGCCGCGCAGATGGGCGTATTCGGGTACGTCCTCGATCCGCAGATGGACCGGGTCGGGGAAGCGCCGCGAGGAGGGGCGGTACGGCGAGGGGTCGGTGGGCGCGGCCGGAGTGCCGGGCACGGCGGCGTGCAGCGGATTGATCTGGACGAAGCCGGCGCCGAGCGCCCGACCCGACCAGGCGGCCAGATCGGCCAGGTCGCCGAGGTCGCCCATGCCCCAGGAGCGTGCGGAGAGCAGCGAGTAGAGCTGTACCAGGAAGCCGTGGCTGCGGACCGGGGACAACGGCATCCGGTCGGGGGCCACGATGAGGGGGGCGGTGGCGCGGCGGCCGTCGGGGGCCTCGGCGAGCAGGGTGTGGGCGCCGGGCGGCAGTGCGGCGAGCGCGGTAAGGAGACCATCGGCGGTGGCGTCATCCGTGAAGACGCCATCCGTAAGAACGCGGCCCGTAAGAACGCCATCCGTAAGGGCACGGTCCAGGGCACCATCCAGGGCGCCGTTCTCGTGGGCGCCGTTCGCGTGGGCGCCCTTCTTCAGAGAACCATCGGCCCGTAACGCCCCCGCGGCCGCCCGCCCCCGTGGGTGCGGTGCGCCATTCTCGGGGCGCACCCGCAGCGCCGTGCCCTCGGGCAGGCTCAGGCGGGGCACCTTGCCGGGGCGCACCACCACACAGGGGGGCAGCAGCCGGTCGCGCTGCCGGCCGTCGTGCCGGTCCAGCGCTTCGCGTACGGCTCGGGGGGTCGAGGCGTCCACGCCGAGCGCGGCGAGCACGGCGACGACCGTGTCCTCGGGCACCTGGACGGTGCGGCCCGGGGCGGGGTCGTAGGAGGTGGCGACACCGTGCAGCTCGGCGAGCCGCGCTCTGCCCATCAGTACTCCATCGGCTCGCAGCCCGCGCCCGCGCCGGTAAGGACGGCGGTCGGCTCACTCGTCAGGGGAGTTTCGGCGGCGAGCGGAGGCTCGCTGGTCAGGGGAATGTTGTCGGCGAGCGGAGGCTCGCTGGTGAGGGGCGCCTCGGTGGCGCTTCCGGACCCGAAGCCGTCCAAGCCGCACAGTCCGCAGTCGGGGTCGGAGACCCCGTCGAAGGGATCCGGTTCGATGGACGCCTCGGGGCCGGGTTTGGACAGGGCGGAGAAAAGAAGTTGAGCTGACGTGGCCACACGGACCTCCGTGGGGTTGTCGGCAGTGGGTCATCCCGAGCCCTACCCACTCCGGACGGGCGCAGACGTAAACGCCCCCCGGACGTGCTGTAGGTCACATCCCCTCTGGGCGGCGATTTCACTGCGCGAAGGGACCAGGGGCACAGAGTTTACGAACAGGACCGCCCTTCATCCGTCAGACTTGCGCCGGGCGTGCCGCGCCCGGCGCGGGCCGCCCGAGGCCCGGCGCCAGGCGCCCGGGGCGCGGCGCACGCGGCAATGCCGACACTTCGGTCGTTCGCGTTGACACCCTCACCGGCCTGGTGGTGGGCTCACGCCTATCGGCGCCATATCTACGGGGACCGGCTATCTGGATCGAGGAGAGGCCCGTGCAGTTCGGGGGGAAGAGGCCCAGGGCAGCGGGCGCGACGGCGATGGCCGCCGCGGTCATCGGGGGGCTGCTCGGCGGTGCCCCGGCGGCCACCGCGGCACCGGCGGACCACGGCGCCCCGGGCGCCGCCACACCGGAGCGCGACAGCAGTGAGGGCATACCGCCCGTATGGCCGCGCCCCCAGTCGCTGAAGGCGCGGGGGTCGGAGGTGGCCCTGGGGGACGAGGCCACGCTCATAGCCGACGGCGACGCCGATCCGTACGCCCTGGACGCGCTGCGCGGCCTGCTGCACGACGCGGGGGTGCGCACCGTCAACGAGGCCACCCCCGGTGGCAAGGCCCCGGCGCGCGGGCTGGTGGTGCACGTCGGCGGTAAGGGCGCGACGAACGCGCTGCGCGCCCTGCGCGCGCCCGAGCGCGGCGACCTCCCTTCCGGCGGCTATCTCCTGGCCACGGGCCCGGTCGACGGGCAGCCCACGGTCGCGCTGTCCGGCGTCGGCCCGGACGGGCTCTTCCACGCCGTCCAGACCCTGCGCCAGCTGCTGGTGAAGCGGGAGGGCCGGGGCTCCGCCTTCGCCGGGGTGACCGTCCGCGACTGGCCCGCGACGGCCGTAAGGGGGACGACGGAGGGGTTCTACGGCTCCCCGTGGTCGCACCGCGACCGGCTGGCCCAGCTCGACTTCATGGGCCGCACCAAGCAGAACCGCTATCTCTACGCGCCCGGCGACGACACCTACCGGCAGGCCCGCTGGCGCGACCCCTACCCGGCCGAGCGGCGCGAGGAGTTCCGCGAGCTGGCCACGCGGGCCCGGGCCAACCATGTGACCCTGGGCTGGGCGGCCTCCCCCGGCCAGGAGATGTGCTTCTCGTCCTCGAAGGACCTCAAGGCGCTGCTGCGGAAGGTCGACGCCATGTGGGCGCTCGGGGTGCGCTCCTTCCAGCTCCAGTTCCAGGACGTCAGCTACAGCGAGTGGCACTGCGGCGCCGACGCCGATGAATTCGGCTCCGGCCCGGAGGCCGCCGCCACCGCGCAGGCCAAGGTGGCAGGCGCCCTCGCCCGCCACCTGGCCGACCGCTACCCCGGCTCGGCCCCGCTGTCCCTGATGCCGACCGAGTACTACCAGGACGGCGACACCGAGTTCCGGCGTGCCCTGGCCGGGGCGCTCGACCAGCGTGTGGAGGTCGCCTGGACCGGGGTCGGGGTGGTGCCCAGGACCATCACCGGGGGCGAGCTGGCCGGTGCCCGGTCGGCGTTCGGCCACCGCCTGGTCACCATGGACAACTACCCGGTCAACGACTGGGCGCAGGACCGGATCTTCCTCGGCCCGTACACCGGCCGCGACCCGGCGGTGGCCACCCAATCCGCGGCGCTGCTGGCCAACGCCATGGAGCAGCCGACCGCCTCCCGGATCCCGCTGTTCACCGCCGCCGACTTCGCCTGGAACCCGCGCGGCTACCGCCCCCAGGAGTCCTGGCAGGCGGCCATCGACGACCTCGCCGGGAACGACACCAAGACCCGCGCCGCCCTGCGCGCCCTCGCCGGTAACGACGCCTCCTCGGTGCTCGGCGGCGACGAGTCCGCGTATCTGCGCCCGCTCATCGACGCGTTCTGGACGGCCCTGGGCGGTACGGACGTGGCGCGGCTGGAGCGCTCGGCCGACCGGCTGCGCGAGGCCTTCACGACGATGCGTGACGCCCCCGAGCGGCTCTCCCGCACGCTGGGCGACGATGTGCGGCCCTGGCTCGACCAGCTGAGCCGGTACGGCGACGCGGGGGTGCGGGCCGTGGACATGCTCACCGCCCAGGCGCGCGGCGACGGGGCGGCGGCCTGGAAGGCCCAGCTCGCGGTGGAGGCGCTGCGCGAGAGGATCGGGGACAGCCGGGTCACGGTCGGCAAAGGCGTCCTCGACCCGTTCCTGGCCAAGGCCCTGGTCCGCGCGGACGCCTGGTCGGGTGTGGACCGGACCCCGAAGCTGGGGCTGCGGACCGGCAAGGAGGACCGCGCGGCGGCCGACGGTAAGGCGGCCACCGAGGTGTCCTCGCCCGGCCGCCCGGTCACCGTGCGCTTCGGCCGCAGCCGTCCGCTCGCCTCCGTCTCCGCGCTCACCGCCCGGGTCCAGGACGCCGCGCCCGGCACCGTCGAGGCGCATGTCCCCGGTGCGGGCTGGCGCCGCATCGGCGCCCTCTCCGGCAGTGGCTTCACCCAGGTCAGGGCGGCTGAGGGGGACAAGGACCTGTCGGCGGACGCGATCCGGCTCAGCTGGCCGGAGGGCACCACCCCGCCGGCCGTGCACGAGATCACGCCCTGGTTCGGCGACACCCCGGACGCCGGGCTCACGCTGTCCCACAAGACGGCGGACGCGCAGATAGGCGGCGACGCGGCCGTGGTCGAGGCCCAGCTGGTCTCCCACCGCCCCGGCGATGTGAACGGCGACCTTACGGTGAAGGCGCCGCGCGGCATCACCGTCCGCGCCCCCGACGGGGTGACGGCCCCGCGCGGCGGTACGGCGACCGCCCGGCTGGAGATATCGGTGGCCAAGGGCACCAAGCCGGGCAACTACTCCCTCCCGGTCCGCTTCGGGTCCGAGGAGCGCACGCTGACGTTAAGGGCGCATCCGCATACCGGCGGCCCGGACCTGGTCCGTGCGGAGGGCACGAAGGCGACCTCGTCCGGCGATGAGACCGCCGATTTCCCGGCGTCCGCCGCGATCGACGGCAAGGCGGACACCCGCTGGTCCTCCCCGGCCGAGGACGGCGCCTGGCTCCAGCTGGAGCTGGCCCACCCGGCCCGGATCGGCCGCCTGGAGCTGAACTGGCAGGACGCGTACGCCTCCCGCTACCGCGTCCAGGTCTCCAAGGACGGCCGCACCTGGCGCGACGCGGCGACGGTCGCCCATGGGAAGGGCGGCCTGGAGTCGATCGGCATGGATGCCCCCGACACGCGGTTCATCCGCGTCCAGGGCGTCGAGCGCGCCACCCGCTTCGGCTACTCCCTCTGGTCGGTCGCCGCCTACGCGGTCCGGAACGACTAGGGGCGTCCGACGGTACGCGTACGCCTGCGGCGGGCCACACGGTGGAGCCGCGTGGCCCGCCGGACAGGACCCGGGGGCTTCCGCGAGCAGACACAGTAATGGCCCGGTCTCTCAGGCAGATTTGCCGTCGATCCGGGCCACCGCGTCTTCCGCGCCGTATGCCTGGAGGTATGGCATCCAGCGCGGGTCCCTATGGCCCGTGCCGATGATCCGCCAGGCGAGCCCCGACGGCGGCGCGGGTTGATGGCGCAGCCGCCAGCCGATCTCGGCGACATGGCGGTCTGCCTTGACGTGATTGCACCGACGGCACGCGGCGACCACGTTCTCCCAGGTGTGCTGCCCGCCACGGCTGCGCGGGATGACGTGATCGACGCTGGTTGCGACGCCACCGCAGTAGGCGCATCGGCCGCCGTCGCGGGCGAACAGGGCGCGGCGGGTGAGCGGGACGGGGCCGCGAAAGGGCACCCGCACAAAGCGCTTCAGCCGGACGACGCTGGGTGCGGGGATCACGCGGGTCGCGCTGTGCATCAGGGCGCCTGAGTCCTCGAGGCTGACGGCTTTGTCATTGAGGACGAGTACGAGCGCGCGGCGGAGCGGTACGACGCCGAGGGGCTCGTACGACGCGTTGAGGACCAGGACATGCGGCACGGGGGCCTCCTTGTACGCCGGCGGCGCGTGGCTCGCGCCGGGACGATCTCCCCCAGTTTCCCCTGAACCCTGGCCGGAACGCCACTATCACCGGGTTAACGGTTGAGAGGCATTTCCGCGTACCGCACGTATACCCTCCGTACCCGGCGGCGACACCGGCCGCTTGACCACCGCCCCGTCGGCCTCCCGGCGCCCTTGCGAACGAGGTGCGCGGGCAGCGGGACACCACCGCGAAGTGGCAAGAATCACGGCCCGCTCCGGCCGGTGCCGCCGCACGGCCCCCGGCCGGGGCAGAAGGTGGAATTGCCGCCTCCGGACCCGCTCGAATGCGCCCCCTGACCGCGCTCGCGCGCTCTCGAACACAGGAACGGCGCATCTCGCGCCCGGCTACTGTGTGAGAGGTTGCGCGCTCGGGCGATCCGTGCGGGCATGTCGCATACGAAGGGTTTCTGCTGTGTTCTGGTCCGCTGCTCTGTCCGCTGACTCGACGCCTCGTCCCACGACTCTCGACGATGCGCAGAAGAGCGCCACGAACGCCGCGGGCTGGGTGGAGGAGAACTGGTCCACCTGGCTCGGCATCGGGCTGCGCATAGCCCTGATCCTGATCATCGCCTTCGTGCTCCGGTCCGTCGTCCGGCGGGCGATCACCAAGCTGATAGAGCGGATGAACCGCACGGCCCAGGCCGTCGACGGCACCGCGCTCGGCGGGCTGCTGGTCAATGTGGAGCGACGGCGTCAGCGGTCCGCGGCGATCGGCTCGGTGCTGCGCTCCGTGGCCTCGTTCCTGATCATGGGCACCGCGGGGCTGATGATCCTCTCCGCGCTGGAGATCAATCTGGCGCCGCTGCTGGCCAGCGCCGGGGTCGCGGGGGTGGCGATCGGTTTCGGCGCCCGCAATCTGGTCACCGACTTCCTCTCCGGTGTCTTCATGATCCTCGAGGACCAGTACGGGGTCGGCGACACGGTCGACGCCGGGGTGGCCTCCGGCGAGGTGATCGAGGTCGGTCTGCGCGTCACCAAGCTGCGCGGGGACAACGGCGAGATCTGGTACGTGCGCAACGGCGAGGTCAAGCGGATCGGCAACCTCAGCCAGGGCTGGGCCACGGCCGCGCTCGATGTCCAGGTCCGGGCCGAGGAGGATCTGGAGCAGGTCCGGGCCGTGATCACGCAGGTCGGCGTGGACATGGCCAAGGAGGAGCCGTGGAACGAGCGGCTCTGGGAGCCGATCGAGGTCCTGGGTCTCGACGCGGTCTATCTGGACTCGATGGTCGTCCGGGTGTCGGCGCGGACCATGCCCGGCAAGGCGCTCGGCGTCGAGCGGGAGCTGCGCTGGCGGATCAAGAAGGCGCTGGACGAAGCGGGCATCCAGCTCGTCGGCCGGCCGCTGGATCCGGAGCTCCAGACCGACGCCGTCGATCCGAGCGCCACCACCGCGGCACCGTCGGCGCTGGCCAACCCGGACTCGCCGCAGTCGGCGGCGGCCAGCCCGATCGCTCCCGGCGCCGGTCCGGCCGCCACCCCCTCCGCGACGGTGCCGCCGCCCACGACGAAGTGAGCGCGGCGGACATGACGCGGCTCCCGCCCCGGAACGGAACGGGAGCCGCGTCCGACCCGGCCGCTCAGCGGCGGTGGTGTCCGCCGAACGAGGTGAGATAGCCGGCCGCGGGCGTGCCCACACCGGTCACGTCGTCATAACCCACGACCGCGTGGAGCGAGCTGTCCCGGCCGAGGCTGCGCAGCGAGGTCACCAGCCCGTCGGTGTCGTCGTGGCTGTTGACGTAGTCGACCCGGACCACGCCCAGCGAGACGCCGGCGCCCAGCGGGTGGTCGGTCACATCGTGGTACGAGGCGGTGCCGTACCGGTCGTACAGCGACGGGTTGGCGAAGCCGATCGGCTGGCCGCCGCGCGCCTGCTGGGCGAGCGCCTGCATACCGGCGATCACGGGCGCGGCCAGTGAGGTCCCGCCGATGCGGTACTCGCCGTACTGGAGCGATCCGTCCGGGAAGGTCTGCGTCTGGCCCACCAGGAAGCCGGTGTTGGGGTCGGCCACGGCCGCGATGTCCGGGGTCACCCGCTGCTTGGCCGTGCCGCCGCCCGCCAGGGCGAGCGCGTCCGGGACCACACCGCGCTGGTAGAAGGGCTGGGCGACGGTCTTGCTGGTGCCGCCCCCGGCGCCGGAGGTGTACGCGCCGGGCAGCGCGTCCCAGTTGGTGCCGTCGGCCGAGAGAGTGGCCTTGGTGGTGCCCCAGCCGGTCTCCCACTGGTACTTCTCGCCCTTGCCGACGGCCAGGGAGGTGCCGCCGACCGCCGTCACCCATGCCGAGTTGGCCGGGGTGTCGACCTGCTTGGTGCCGGTGGACGCCACGTTGTCGCCGTTGTCACCGGAGGAGAAGTAGAAGCCGATGCCCTCGACCGCGCCCTGCTGGAAGATCTGGTCGTAGGCGGCGGCCACGTCCGGCGTCTCGTTGGCCTCCACATCGCCCCAGGAGTTGGAGACGATGTCGGCCAGCCGGTTGTCGACGACCTTGGCGAGTGAGTCGAGGAGATCGTCGTCGGTGCAGGAGGCTCCGCCGACGTAGACGATGTCCGCCGCGGGCGCCACCGCGTGCACCGCCTCGACGTCGAGGGTCTCCTCGCCGTACCAGCCGCTCGCGTCGCACTCCTCGGTGTACCGGTAGTCGGCCGGCAGCACCTGCGTCAACTGGCCCTTGCGGTAGCCCGGGTCGCCGTTGCGCTTGGCGTACCGGGCGGCGTCCGCGGCGATGGTGGGCGAGGCGAAGGCGTCGGTGATGGCCACGGTGGCGCCCCTACCGGTGTTGCGGCTCCTGGCGCCGTAGGCGGCGCGCAGCTGCTTGCCGGTGTACCCCTTGACCGCGTACGGCTGCTTGGCGCCGTAGGCCGAGGGCAGGCCGCGGTCGGTCCGGGAACCGTAATAGGAGGAGAACGGCCCGGCGTTCTCGAAGACCGGTCCGGGGGGCGGGAGGGTCTCGTCGTGCTTGGCCCGCTTGGGCGCGTTGTCCAGGCCGACGACCGTCAGCACGGCGCCGTGGAGCGAGGCGGGCACGGTGGCCGCGTTCGACGGCGCCCGGTAGACCTTGCCGCCCTTGGTGTAGTTGTGCAGCTGGGTGCCGAACGCCCGCTCGGCGGCGGAGACTTCGCCCGTGGCCGACAGATAGTGCTGGTTGCCGCCCGTGACCTCGAGCCCGGCGCCCTTCAACCAGGCGGTCACGGCGTCCTTCTGTTGCCGTGTCGCTCCGAAACGTGCCTGGGTCCGGCGGGCCGACAGGAACTTGCCGTAGTCCGGGGAGGAGGGGTCGGACACGGCCTTGGCGTAGTCGGCCAGCCCCTTGGCGTCCCGTCCGGCCAGATAGACGCGCGCGGTGACCTTACTGCCGTCATCGGTCGCGCCGCGGTCCGAACGCGCGGTCGCCCAGGCGGGTTTGGTGCCGTTCAGGGTGTCACGGCCGTGCGGTGCGGAGTCGGCCTGGGCCGTGGGTATGCCCAGCGCCAGCGCACCGGCCACCAACGGCAGCGCCGCCGCCAGCCCCAGGGCCGTGCGTCTTCTGGAACGGGCCGTGCGCTCCCGGGAAGATATAGATCTCACCTAGCCCCCTCGCGATTCGAGTCGTCGCATGACAGTGGGGGCTGACGATCACAGTCACCCCACCGGAGGCCACTCTTACGGTGACTTGTCCATGCCAGGTACATGGATGATCCATCTCTTCGCCAAGAACCCGCCAAGGAAAGCCCGCCTTTGACCCATTGACGCCGCCCCGGTCCGCCCCCTAGCTTGCTATTCATCAATAGGAAACTTTCTTAACAGAGTGAGACGGGGGCACCACCATGGCCGCATCACCCGGCAGCAATACGCAGGGCGGCACACCCGGGACCCCCCGCGTCCTCCGCGCCATGAACGACCGCGCCGCACTGGAGCTGCTGGCCGCCCACGGACCGCTCACCAGGACCCGGCTCGGGGAGCTGACCGGTCTCTCCAAGCCCACCGCCTCCCAGCTGCTGACCCGCCTGGAGTCCGTCGGCCTGGTCCGCACCACCGGGAACGTCACCGGACGTCCGGGGCCCAACGCGCAGCTGTACGAGATCGACCCGGCCGCCGCCCATGTGGCCGCGCTCGCCGTGGACCAGGAGGGCATCACCGCCGCCGTCGCCGACATCACCGGCCAGGTGGTCGGTGAACACCGGGTGACGGCCCCGGCGACCGACGCGAGCCTGACCAACCGGACCGGGGAGCTGGTCGCCGAGGCGGTGGACGGGGCGCTGGCCGCCGCCGGGCTGGGCCGGGACGATCTGCACTCCACCGTGATCGGCACCCCCGGCGCGCTCGACCCGCGCACCGGGACGCTGCGCTACGCCCCGCATCTGCCCGGCTGGCAGTCCCGCACCCTGCGGGACGACCTGGCCGAGGTGCTGCACACGCCGATCGTCATCGAGAACGACGTCAACCTCGCCGCCATCGCCGAACAGCACCACGGCACCGCCCAGGACTTCGACGACTTCGCGCTGGTCTGGGCCGACGAGGGAGTCGGCGCGGCCATCGTGCTCCACGGCACCCTGCTGCGCGGTGCCACCGGCGGGGCCGGGGAGATCGGCTATATGCCGCTGCCGGGCGCCCCGCTGGCCCTCGGCGGACCGGACGCCGCCGCCCGGCCGGACGGGGGCGGGGGGTTCCAGAAGCTGGTCGGCTCACCCGCCGTCGTGGAGCTCGCCCGCGACCACGGGATCGACGCGCCCACCGCCACCAAGGCGCTCTCCGCCGCGCTGCGCACTCCAGGCCCGGGTGACGAGGTGCTGACCGAGCTGGCGCGCCGACTGGCCACCGGGCTGGCCTCCGTCGTCGCCGTGGTCGACCCGGAGCTGGTCGTCCTTTCGGGTGAGGTCGCGCAGGCCGGCGGGGACCGGCTGCGTCAGCTGGTCGAGGCCGAGATGACCGGTCTCGCACTGCCCCGGCCGCAACTACGGATCAGTGAGATCGAGGGGGATCCGATTCTCATCGGCGCGCTGCGGACGGCGGTCGCCGATGCCCGTCAGACCGTTTTCGACACCGCCCGGTTCGACGCCTGAGTCACCGGGCGCCGCTGCACGACCCCGTACGCCGCCCCTTCCCCTTTCCCATTTCTCCTTTGTCCGTTCTCCCCTTTGTCCGTTGTCCGGCGCCCCTCACCGCCGCTTCCCCTGCCGTCCCCCTCGTACCGCAGTAAAGGAAGTCTCCCCATGGCACGAAAACTGGCCGCTCTCGCCGCAGCGCTGAGCGCCGGCGCCCTGCTCCTCACGGGCTGCGCCAATCCCAGTACCGGCAGCGCCGAGGACGATCCGACCAAGCCCGTCACGCTGAAGTTCTGGCACGGCTGGTCGGAGGACAGCGAGGTCAAGGCGATCGACGCCAGCATCGCCCGGTTCGAGAAGCTCCACCCCAATATCAAGGTGGAGGCCACCGGGAATGTCACCGACGCCACCGTGAACCAGGCGCTGCGGGCGGGCGGCGGCGACGCCCCCGATGTCGTCTCCTCCTTCACCACCAACAATGTGGGGCAGTACTGCTCCTCCGGGATGTGGGTGGACCTCGATCCGTTCATGAAGAAGACCGGTCTCGACAAGGCCAAGGTCTTCCCGAAAACGCTGCTGGACTACACGAGCTACCAGGGCGCCCAGTGCGCCCTCCCGCTGCTCGCCGACGCGTACGGCATGTACTACAACAAGGACGCCTTCGCCGAGGCGGGCATCAAACGGCCGCCCCGCACCATGTCGGAGCTGCGACGCGACGCCGTGAAGCTGACCAAACGCACCAAGGGCGGCGGCTATGAGCGGGTGGGCTTCATGCCCAATTTCCGGCTCTACCAGAACAGCCCGGACCGGTTCCTCGCCCAGTGGGGACCCACGTACTTCGGCAAGGACGGCAAGGCGCGGCTGGCGAAGGGGAAGGCGACCAAGGATTTCTACGCCACCACCGCTGAGCTGATGCGAAGCCAGGGCGGATATGGCCCACTGGAGACGTTCCGTACCTCCTTCGGCGATGAGATGTCGTCCCAGAACGCCTTTCTCACCGGAAAGCTCGCGATGCACATGGACGGCGAATGGCGCGGGCTCTTCATGAAGGGCGCGAAGTTCAAATGGGGCACCGCCCCGCTGCCGGTGCCCGACGACCGGCCCGAGACCTATGGCCGGGGCTATCTCACCGGCACGGTGGTCGGCATCGCCCACAGCAGCACCCATCAGAACGCCGCGTGGGAGCTGGTGAAGTTCCTGACCGCCAACACCGATCAGGTGGTCGCCTTCGCCAACGCCATTCACAATGTGCCGTCCACCAAGGCGGCGCTCACCTCCCCGAAGCTGGACTCGGATCCCACCTTCCGGGCCTTCCTCGATATCGCGCAGAACCGCTACAGCACCGCCCTGCCGCCCTCGATCAACGGTGGTCAGTACGTCACCTCGTTGCAGGACTTCTCCTACGGCGTCGAGGCGGGCAAGGTGCGCGATCTGGACGCGGGGCTGCGAGAACTCGATGACGAGATAGACGCCGACAATCTCCAGGCACAGAACTGACGGAGCGCGACATGGCCACCTTGACGAACGCCCCCGCCCTGCGCCGTAAGGCCCGGCGCGAGCGGCTGCGCACCCTCGGTTTTCTCTCCCCCTGGCTGGTCGGCTTCACCGTCTTCTTCGGCTATCCGCTGGTCGCCACCGTCTACTTCTCCTTCATGCACTACAACCAGATCCAGGCCCCGACCTTCGTCGGGCTGCGCAACTGGCGTTATGTGCTGGAGCAGATGCCGCTGTTCGGACCGGCGCTGTGGAACACGCTCTGGCTGGTCGTGGTCATGGTGGCGCTGCGGGTCGTCTTCGGCCTGGGCATCGGGCTGCTGGTCACCAAGGTGAAGTCCGGAGTGGGATTCTTCCGCACCGCCTTCTATTTGCCGTACCTCGCCCCTCCGGTGGCGGCCACCGTCGCCTTCGTCTTCCTTCTCAATCCCGGTACCGGCCCGGTCAACGACATTCTCGGCAGCATCGGGATCCACGCCCCGAACTGGTTCAACGACCCGGCCTGGGCCAAGCCGTCCCTCGTACTGCTCTCCCTGTGGGGCATCGGGGATCTCATGGTCATCTTCATGGCGGCCCTGCTGGACGTCCCCAAGGAGCAGTACGAGGCGGCCGACCTGGACGGCGCCGGGGCGTTCCACAAGTTCCGCTATGTGACCTGGCCGTCGATCACCCCGATCGTGATGTTCGCGGTCGTGACGGGCGTCGTCCAGACCATGCAGTACTACACCCAGGCGCTGGTCGCCGGAAAGCTCGCCTCCGGGGTCAGCGTCGGACCCGGATCGGTCATCCAGCCCGGCTATCCCGACCACTCCACACTCACCGTGCCGCAGCTCGTCTATTCGCTCGGCTTCCAGAACTTCAACACCGGAGCCGCCTGCGTGCTCTCGCTGGTGCTGTTCGCGATCGCGATGGCCGTGACGACGCTGCTGATGCGCAAGCGTGCCGGACTGCTGTCGGCAGATGACTGAGCCGAGGACTGAGAGGACCGATTCACCATGACCGCCACCACCGCCCTCTCGGCGCCGTCCGCGCCCGCGCGCCCCGCCACCGGACGCTCCCCCGCCCCCGCCGCCCGCCGCCGCGCCGCGCTGCACTGGATCGCCGTGCACACGGTCGCCATCGCCGCCGCGCTCTTCTTCATCCTGCCCTTCGTCTTCGTCTTCCTGACCTCGGTGATGAGCGACGACCAGGCGCTGAGCGGCGACCTGTGGCCCACCGAATGGAACTGGTCGAATTACACCGAGGTCTTCAACACTCCGGGCTTCCTGGACTGGTGGCGCAATTCGCTGATGTACGCCGGGCTCGGCACCCTCTTCACCGTCTGTTCCTCCATTCCGGTGGCCTATGCCCTCGCCAAATTCCGCTTCCGCGGCCGCCGCACCGCCATGATCCTGGTCATCTCCACGATGATGCTGCCGCCGCAGGTGATCGTGATACCGATGTATCTGGTCTGGGCCCAGCAACTGCATCTGTCGGGTTCGCTGTGGCCGCTGATCATCCCGATGGCATTCGGCGACGCGTACTCCATCTTCCTGCTGCGCCAGTTCCTGCTGACGATTCCCCGGGAGTACCTGGAGTCGGCGAAGGTGGACGGCAGCGGCGAATTCGGCACCCTGCTGCGCATCGTGATCCCGATGGCCAAACCGGGCATCGCGGCCGTCGCGCTGTTCCAGTTCTTCTACTGCTGGAACGACTACTTCGGCCCGCAGATCTACGCCTCGCAGAATCCGGGCGCCTGGACGCTCAGTTACGGCCTGGAGAGCTTCAAGAGCGCGCACAGCGTCAACTGGAACCTGACGATGGCCGCGACCCTGCTCGTCATGGCCCCCGTCATCATCGTCTTCTTCTTCGCTCAGAAAGCCTTCGTCGAAGGCGTCACACTGACAGGAGTCAAGGGTTGAAGCTCGCAGTCGTGGGGGGTGGGTCCACCTACACCCCCGAACTCATCGACGGATTCGCCCGGTTGCGGGACGTCCTCCCGCTGGAGGAGCTCGTCCTGGTCGACCCGGCCGCCGACCGGCTGGAGCTGGTCGGCGGGCTGGCCCGCAGGATCTTCGCCAAGCAGGGCCACCCGGGCACCATCTCCTGGACCGACGACCTGGACGCGGGCGTGGACGGCGCGGACGCGGTCCTGCTCCAGCTGCGCGTCGGCGGCCAGGCCGCCCGGAACCAGGACGAGACCTGGCCGCTGGAGTGCGGCTGCGTCGGCCAGGAGACCACCGGCGCGGGCGGGCTGGCCAAGGCGCTGCGCACCGTCCCGGTGGTGCTGGACATCGCCGAGCGGGTGCGCCGCCGCAACCCCGACGCCTGGATCGTGGACTTCACCAACCCGGTCGGGATCGTGACCCGGGCGCTGCTCACGGCGGGGCACCGGGCGGTCGGCCTGTGCAATGTGGCCATCGGCTTCCAGCGGAAGTTCGCCAAGCTGCTGGGCGTGGACCCCGGCGAGGTGACGCTTGAGCACGTCGGCCTCAACCACCTCACCTGGGAGCGTGCGGTGCGCGTCGGCGGCACCGACGGCGAGGACGTGCTGCCCAAGCTGCTCGCGGAGCACGGCGAGGCGATCGCCGAGGATCTGCGGATGCCGCGCACGCTGGTCAGCCGGCTCGGCGTCGTCCCCTCCTACTATCTGCGCTACTACTACCAGCACGACGCGGTGGTGCGTGAGCTGCGCAGCAAGCCGTCCCGGGCGGCGGAGGTCGCGGCGATCGAGCGGGAGCTGCTGGAGATGTACGGCGATCCGGCGCTGGACGAGAAGCCCGAACTGCTCGGCAAGCGCGGCGGGGCGTTCTATTCGGAGGCGGCGGTCGATCTGACCTCGTCCCTGCTGGGCGACACCGGCGAGGTGCGGATCGTCAATACGTTCAACGAGGGCACCCTGCCCTTCCTGCCGGACGACGCGGTGATCGAGGTCCCGGCGGCCGTCAACGCACAGGGCGCGAAACCACTGCCCGTGCGCCCCCTCGAGCCCCTGTTCGCCGGTCTGGTCGCGAATGTCACCGCGTACGAACACCTGGCGCTGGAGGCGGCGTTGAAGGGCGGCCGGGAGCGGGTCTTCCAGGCGCTGCTGTCCCACCCCCTCATCGGCCAGATCGAATACGCCGAGAAGCTGACCGACGACCTCATCGCGCACAACCGGGAGCATCTGGCGTGGGCCTGACCCAGTCCGTATCGACCCCCTCTCCTTCCCCTTCGTCTTCCTCCCCCTCGCCCGCCTCCCCGCCGGACGGGTCGGTCCTGGCGATCGACGCGGGCAACAGCAAGACGGATGTGGCACTCATCGGCCCGGACGGCTCCGTGCTCGGCGCGGCCCGCGGCGGCGGCTTCCGGCCGCCCGTCGTGGGCGCCGAGCGCGCCGTCGGCTCGCTCGCGCCCCTGGTGGAGGAGGTGGCGCGGCAGGCCGGCCGGTCCGGTCCGGCGGGCGCGGGGCATGTCTCGGCCTGTCTGGCCAACGTCGATCTGCCCAGCGAGGAGGAGGAGTTGACGGTCGTCCTGGCCGAGCGCGGCTGGGGCGCCACCGTCACGGTCGCCAATGACACCTTCGCCCTGCTGCGAGCCGGGGTCGGGGACGACGGCGAGCCGACCGGCGTCTCCGTGGTCTGCGGCGCGGGCATCAACTGCGCCGGGATCGGTCACGGCGGCCGGGTGGCCCGCTTCCCCGCGATCGGCCGGATCTCCGGCGACTGGGGCGGCGGGGGCTATCTGTCGGAGGAGGCGCTGTGGTGGGCGGCGCGGGCGGAGGACGGCCGCGGCGAGCCGACCGAGCTGGCCCGCGCCCTGCCCGCGCGCTTCGGCCTCACCACCATGTACGAGCTGATCGAGGCGCTGCATCTGGGCCGTCTGGAGCCGGGGCGGCGGCATGAGCTGACGCCGGTGCTCTTCGCGGTGGCCGGGGCCGGCGACGAGATCGCGCGGGCGATCGTCGACCGCCAGGCGGAAGAGGTGGTGACCATGGCGGTGGTCGCCCTCGGCCGGCTCGATCTGCTGGGCGAGGAGACCCCGGTGGTGCTGGGCGGCGGGGTGCTCGCGGCCCGCCATCCGCTGCTGGACGACCGGATCCGCGAACTGCTCGCGGAGCGCGCCCCGAAGGCCGAGCCGCGGGTGGTCACCGCACCGCCGGTGCTCGGCGCCGCACTGCTGGGACTGGACCGCACCGGCGCGCCGGAATCGGCGTACGCCCGGCTGCGCGCGCACTACGCCCCCGCCCATGACACCGCCCCGGCTGACGACACCACCGCAGCTGATGGCACGGAAAGTGGAACCGAAAGCCCTTCCGAAGCGTAATGAAAAGGGGAGGGAAGATCGCGATCCGAACAAGATCCAGGCTTGACCGGTGACCTCTCCTGGCGCCGCGGTCCATACTGCTGCGACACCGACCGCGACACCATCCAGGAATCCGGGCCAAGGGGGAGGTCTTGTGTCATACCCGCCGACCACCGGCAGAGCCGCACCGCCGCCCGCGCCCGCGGCCCCGCCGCGGACCGCGTGGGCCGAGGGGCTCGACCGGGCGCGGGCGGCGGCGACGACCGAGCCCGGCAGACTTCGCGTCATCGGGGCGGTGCTGGCCGCGCTGGTGATCGCGTTCGGCGCGGTCACGGCCTGGCAGGTCTCCGACCGGCAGACCGCGGCGGACGCCGTGGCCGAGCGCAGCCAGCCGCTGAGCGCCGACGCGGCGCAGATCTACCGCTCCCTCGCCGACGCGGACACCACGGCCACCGGAGGCTTCCTGGCGGGCGGCCAGGAGCCTCCCCAGGTCCGGCAGCGGTTCGTGCGGGACATCGACACCGCGTCCAAGCTGCTGGTGCGGGCCGCGGCCAATACGGAGGGCTCGTCCTCCGCCCGCGACGAGATACAGAAGATCAATCAGCTGCTGCCGGTCTACACCGGGCTGATCGACTCCGCGCGCGCCAACAACCGCCAGGGGCTGCCGCTGGGCGGCGCTTATCTGCGCTATGCCAACGACACCATGCGCGACAAGCTGCTGCCCGCCGCGGGCAGGCTCTACCAGGCGGAGACCGCCCGGCTCGGGGAGGACTACGAGGACGCCGAGGCATGGCCGTGGGTGGCGATCGCCACCGGCCTGGTCGCCCTGGGCGCGCTGGGCTGGGCCCAGCGCCGTGAGTTCCAGCGGACCAACCGGGTGCTCAGCCGCGGTCTGCTCACCGCCACGGCCGCCTCCACGGTGGTGATGCTGTGGCTGGTGGTCGGCCACGCGGTCGCCAGCACCCAGCTCAGCGACTCCAACGACCACGGGGCGAAGTCCCTCCAGGTGCTCAACGAGGCGCGGATCGACTCCCTGCGGGCCCGCGCCGACGAGAACCTGACCCTGGTGGCGCGCGGCGCGGTCGTCGTGGACGAGGACGGCGCCAACAAGGGCAAGGACGCCTACGAGGTCAGCTACGGCTCGCGGATGTCCGCGCTCGTGGGCAAGGCGTCCGGCGACCGTCCCTCGGACGGCAGTCTGCTGGACAAGGCGCGCGCCCTCGCCGACGACGACGAGGGCCGGGAACCGGTGGAGAAGGCAGGCGGCCGGATCCACGAGTGGCAGGTGCGGCACAAGGCCGCCCGCGCCGCCGACGACGGGGGCGACTACAAGACGGCGCTGACGAAGGTCATCGGCGCGGAGGACAGCACCGGCGAGTCCTTCGACGCGGTGGACAGCCAGCTGGCCAAGGCCCTCGACCACGAGCAGCGGGAGTTCCAGCAGGCCGCCGACGACGGACGCGGCGCGTTCACCGCCATGGCGCTGGGCGCCGGGGTGCTGGCCGTGCTGGGAGCCGCGGGAGCGGTGCTGGGCATAGGCCGCAGACTGTCGGAGTACCGATGAGGACGATGGGGGGCGGAAGCATGCGATCACTGCGATCGGCCGCCGCGGTGACGGTATGCGCCCTGGGCGTGGCCACGGCCATCGCGGTCCCGGCGATGATGGACGACGGCGGGGACGGCGACAGCAAGGCCGGTGCGCGGCAGCCGCATACCGTGCGGACGGGCGCCGAGGCCGCGGCGGCGGACAGCTGCCGCGATCCCGAGGCGAGCCTGCGCCCGTCCAGTGCGAGCGGCCCGGCCATCAAGCGGATCAAGAACCGTGAGGTCAACGGGCACAAGCTCAACAAGCTGATCGCCGGCGTCGACCAGAACAGCTACCGCTGGGGGTACCGCGATCCGGCCACCGGCGACCTCACCGGCTTCGACATCGACCTGGTGCGCGCCATCGCCGATGACATCTTCGGCGATCCGGACGCGGTCATCTTCCGCACCATACCCACCAGTCAGCGCATCAGGGCCCTCCAGCAGGGCAAGGTCGACGTCGTGGTGCGCACCATGACCATCAACTGCGACCGGATCAAGGACGTGGCGTTCTCCACCGCGTACTTCCAGGCCGGGCAGCAGGTGCTGGTCCCCGACGACTCGTCCATCACCGGCTACAACAAGACCCTGCGCGGCAAGAAGGTCTGCACCGCGCAGGGTTCCACCGCCGAGGCCGAGCTGGACAAGCCGGACACCGGGGCCGAGCATCTGGGCGCGATCAAGGTGAAGCCCGTCCCCAACCAGCTGGACTGCCTGGTCAGACTGCAACTGGGCCAGGTGGACGCGGTGATCACCGACAACGCGCTGGCGGCCGGCCAGGCGGCCCAGGACCCCTCCGTCAAGCTGGTCGGCTCGCGATTCACCGATGAGTTCTACGGCGTGGCGATGAACAAGGACGACGACGACCTGGTACGCCGGGTCAACAAGGTTCTGGAGGACTACCGCCAGGGCGGGACAGCCAGTCCCTGGATGCAGGCCTACCAGAAGTGGCTCGCCAAGGACTTCAGCACGGCGCAGGAGAACCCGACGCCGCCCGCCCCCGAATACAAGGACTAGCGCGGACACGGCCCCGGACACATCGGGCAAGAGCAAGGATCACGGACCGGCAAGGATTAGCACCCGCCTCACACGCGTAGGGATGACGCAGCAGACGGATCACATAACGGTTACGGACATGGAGAGGTGATCGATGGGGGTCTCGGGACCCTTCCCCAGTTTCGCGGGGACACCCGACGGCCCGGTCATGGGCCGGGAGGAGGTGGACCGCGCACTGGCGAAGCTCGCCGCCGAACACGAGGCGATCGAGTCCTCACTGCTCGCCCTCCAGGACCACGCGGGCAGAAGGCTTCTCGAAGGCGCCGAGCTCACGGGCGTCACCAAGGACCGCTGGTCCACCACCGAGCAGGCCATCTCTCTCCTGTGGAGCTACTTCGACGCGTACACCGAGGCCCTCACCCGGGCCCGTGAGGTGCGCTCCCGTCACCGCTGGCCGACGCAGGACGAGTTGGCCGAACTCACCGAGCTGCTGTGCGGCACCGCGATCACCCTGCCCAGCAGCGCCACCCTCGGCGGTTCGCCCCTGCTCAGCGAGGAGTTGAGCCTGGACCGGCTGGTCGACCGGATGAACCGCTGGTACGCGGAGGCCATCGACGTCATCGTCAGCGCCGACGCCATATGGTCCGCGCTGCCCGCCCGGATCGACATGCTCTCCGCCGAGCTGCACCGCACCCGTTCGCTGGCCCACTCCGTGGGGGTGCGCCCCGGTGAGCACCCCTCGGGGGACGATCTGGAGCAGATCACGGCCGAGCTGACCGCGCTGCGCGCCGAAGTGGTCTCCGACCCGCTAGCCTTCTGGAAACCGGCCAGCGGGAGCTCCGCACCCGGCGGCGGCAGCCCCGACACCGAGCGCTATGACCGCGCCGCCCGTGCCCTGGAGGATGTGCGCCGGGAGATCGAGGCGGTCCTGGATGTGCGGCAGGACGCCGAGCGGCGGCTGATGCGGCTGCGCGATGTGCTCTCCCGCGCCGATCGCACCCTGGCGGAGGCGCGCCAGGCGCGCGGTGAGGTGCTCGCGAAGATCGCGGCATCGGAGGTTCCGGCCGTCAGCGGCCCGCCGACCGCGCTGCACGAGCAGCTGGTCGCCGCCGCCGACTATCGCAGGCGCTCACAGTGGCACCGGCTCTCGCCGCTGCTGGAGAGCCTGGAGCAGCGCGCCGACGACGAACTGCTGCGGGCCCGCGAGTCGCTGACCGCGGTCACCGCGCCGCTCGCGGTCCGCGCCGAGCTGCGCGGCCGTCTCGACGCGTACAAGGCGAAGGTCGCCCGCCATGGCATGGCGGAGGATCCGTTCCTGGTGGAGCGGTATGACGTGGCCCGCCGGATGCTGTGGAGCGCCCCGTGTGATCTGCGGGCGGCCGAACAGGCCGTGCTGCGCTACCAGCAGGCGGCGGCCGAGGCCCTGGTGCCACGCCAGACGGGCCCGGCCGGGCAAGGCATCGAGGGAGGCACGGAATGAATGCGGCGGTCGTCGCCTGCCAGCGGCGTGACTGCGGCGGGTCCTACGAGGACGTGGGCGGTGGCGAGCTGTACTGCGATGTCTGCGGTATGGCCCCGGTCGTCTCACCGCAGGGGATGGTGGCCTCGCCGCCCACGGGGATCACCGGGCAGGCCGGGCGGGGCGGAAGTTCCTCGTCCCGGAGCGAGGGCTCGTCCGCTCGGAGCGAGGGCCCGTCGGCGCGCGGCGGGGGCTCCTCGGCGACCGGCTGGGACTCCTCGTCCGGCGCCTCGGGCCGGTCGCGTTCGGCACGCTCCTCCTCGTCCCGGCGCTCGGTGTCCGGGCGGCTGTCCCGCTCCATGTCCGGGCGGACCTCGTCCCGTTCGGTCTCGGTGCGCAGCTCCCGCTCCGCCACCTCGGCCTCCTCGGGGCGGAACGCCCTGGGCGCCGGTCTGGTCAGCGTCCCCGATGTGCCGCGCCCCGATCCGCGGACGGCGGTGCTGGCGGACCCCGAGGTCCCCGAGCGCAAGCGGTTCTGTAGCCGCGGGGACTGCGGTGCCCCGGTGGGCCGCGCCCGCGGCGAACGGCCGGGCCGCACCGAGGGGTTCTGCACCAAGTGCGGCCATCCGTACTCGTTCGTACCGAAGTTGACCCCCGGTGACATCGTCCACGGCCAGTACGAGGTCGCGGGCTGTCTGGCGCACGGCGGGCTCGGCTGGATCTATCTGGCCATCGACCGCGCGGTGTCGGACCGCTGGGTGGTCCTCAAGGGCCTGCTGGACACGGGCGACGAGGAGGCCCTGGCGGCCGCCGTCTCCGAGCGCCGCTTCCTCGCCGAGATCGAGCACTCCAACATCGTCCGGATCTACAACTTCGTCGAGCACCTCGACCAGCGCACCGGCAGCCTCGACGGCTACATCGTCATGGAGTACGTGGGCGGCAAGTCCCTGAAGGACATCGCCAACGCCCGCCGCACCACCGAGGGCCGCCGCGATCCGCTGCCGGTGGAGCAGGCGTGCGCCTACGGCATCGAGGCGCTGGAGGCGCTGGGCCATCTGCACAGCCGCAATCTGCTCTACTGCGACTTCAAGGTCGACAACGCCATTCAGCAGCAGGACCAGCTCAAACTGATCGACATGGGCGCGGTCCGGCGGATGGACGACCACGACAGCCCCATCTACGGCACGGTCGGCTATCAGGCCCCCGAGATCTCCGAGTCCGGCCCGTCGATCTCCTCCGACCTCTACACGGTGGCGCGCACCCTGGCCGTGCTCACCTTCGACTTCCAGGGCTATACGAACGTCTACGTGGACAGCCTGCCGGACCCCGAGCACATCGAGGTCTTCCGGGCCTACGAATCCTTCTACCGGCTGCTGGTGCGGGCCACCGACCCCGACCCGGGGCGCCGCTTCGCCTCCGCGCGGGAGATGGCCGACCAGCTGACCGGGGTGCTGCGGGAGGTCGTGGCGCTCCAGACCGGGCGGCCCCGACCGGCCCTGTCCACGCTCTTCGGGCCGGAACCGCGCGTCGTGGACACCGAGTTGTTCGCCGACGACGGAAAGGATCCGTCCCTGCTGGGCGCCCGGTCCACCGGCGGCGCCACCACCGCGCCCCTCCTCCCCGCGCAGCGCCCGCCGGGCCCGCTGGCCCTGCCGCTGCCCGCCATCGCCACGCTGGACGGACGGGCCACCGCGCTGGCGCTCCCGGTGCCGCTGGTGGACTCCGACGACCCCAACGCCGGGTTCCTGGCCGGTCTGCTGGCCGCCGACCCCGCCGAGGTGAGCGCCGCGCTGCGGACCGCGCCCGTGGACTCGGTCGAGCTGCGGCTGCGCCGGGTGCGCGCCCAGCTGGAGCTGGCCCAGGAGCATGACGCGGGCGTCGCGCTCACCGGTCTGGAGGCCGCGTACAGCGACGACTGGCGGATCGTCTGGTACCGGGGGCTGCACGCGCTGGCCACCGGTGACCGCGAGACGGCCGCGCTCTCCTTCGACGCCGTCTACGACGCGTTCCCCGGTGAGCCCGCGCCGAAGCTGGCGCTCGGCGTCTGCGCCGAGGTGCTGGGCCAGTTGGACAACGCGGCGGAGTACTACCGGCTGGTCTGGGCCGCCGACCCGAGCTTCGTGAGCGCCGCCTTCGGCCTCGCCCGGGTGCTGCTGTGCGCCGGGGACCGCCCGGGCGCGGTGCGGGCCCTGGAGTCGGTACCGGAGTCCTCGATCCACTACACGGCGGCGCGGGTCGCCGCCGTACGGGCCCGGCTGCGCCAGCGCGCCCCGTACGACGCCCTGTTGAGCGATCTGACGGCCTCGGCGGTCCAGGTCGAGCGGCTGGGCGAGTTCGGTCTGGACGCGGTGCGGCGCGAGCGGCTGCGTACGGAGGTCCTGGGCAGCGCCCTGGATTGGGTACTGTCCGGCAGCAGCGGGGCACCCCCGGGACACAACCGGCCGCCTCTTCTCGGCAGCAGCCTGGACGAGCGCGGGCTGCGCTTCGGATTGGAGCGCTCGTACCGTGTACTCGCCAGACTCGCCCAGCGAGGCGAGGAGAGGATCGAACTGGTGGAGCGGGCCAACCGTTTCCGCCCCAGGACGTGGGTGTGATCGATGTCGCAGATGCCGCAGCCGTCCCAGCTGTCAGCCTGCCCGGCCTGTGATGAGCCGCCGCAGGCGGGGGACAGATACTGCGATCGGTGCGGTGCCGATCTGACGGTGGCGGCCGCGCTGGCGGCGGAGGCCGCACTTTCGGCGGAGTCCATCGCCGACCGGTCGGAGGCGCACGCCGACCGGTCGGAGGCGCACGGCGGCCTGCCGGCGCCGCCGCGGGTGAACGGGGCGGCGCGGTCCACCCACCCGGGGCCGGAGCCGGACGACTACGAGCTGGCGGCCCCGACCTCCGGCGGATACGGCCAGGTGGCCGACCCGAGGGTCACGGCGGCGCTCGGCACGCCCGAGGCACCCGGCGAGTCCGCCATCCACCCGGAGACCAACGCGAGTACGCACACCAGCGCGGCGAGCAGCACGGGCAGCGGCACCGGGGCGGACCCCCGGCTGCCCGGCGACGAGCACCGTCCCCGGTGCGCCGCGTGCCAGGAGGGCACCATCGACCAGGACGGATACTGCGAGCGCTGCGGACACGCCCAGGCACGGACACGCGACCATATGGAGACCGAGTTGGAGGGGATCGCGGCAGCCAGCGACCGGGGGCTGCGCCACCACCGCAACGAGGACGCGTTCTCGGTGTCCACCGCCGCGCTGCCCGACGGCTCACCGGTCACGGTCGCCGTGGTGTGCGACGGGGTCTCCTCGGCCACCCGCCCCGACGAGGCCTCGGCCGCCGCGGCCCAGGCCGCGAGTCAGGCGCTGCGGGCCTCGCTGCCCCGCGGCGCCCACCCCCAGCAGGCCATGAACGAGGCGATCATCGCCGCCGCCGACGCGGTCAACTCCCTGGCCCTGGACACCGGCGCGACCGCTCCCCACCACGAGGGGCAGCGCCATCAGAACGCACCGGCGTGCACCATTGTCAGCGCCGTCGTCACCAGCGACATCCTCACCGTCGGCTGGGTCGGGGACAGCCGCGCCTACTGGGTCCCCGACGACCGTACGGCCCCGCCCGCGCGGCTCACCGAGGACGACTCCTGGGCGGCCCAGATGGTGGCCGCGGGGCTGATGTCGGAAGCGGAGGCGTACGCGGACGAGCGCGCCCACGCCATCACCGGCTGGCTCGGGGCGGACGCCTATGAGCTGGAACCCCACACCGCCTCGTACAAACCGGACCGGCCGGGCGTCGTGGTGGTGTGCACCGACGGGCTGTGGAACTACGCCGAATCGGCGGAGCAGATGGCCCACGCGGTGCCGCCGGACGCCCGCGCCCGGCCGCTGAACAGCGCGCAGTTCCTGGTCGGTCACGCCCTGGACGGCGGGGGCCACGACAACGTAACAGTGGCGGTCGTGCCGTTCCCCGCTGCCCCGGGCCGGGCAGGATCCGCCTGACGGTCGCCAAGGAGCGGATGATATGGCCCACTTCTCCACACCCGATGCGCCGCGGTTCTCGGTCGAGGTCTACCAGAACGAGTACCTCCCCGAGGGAGGCCGCGAGGTGAACGCGATCATCACCGTCACCTCGGCCGGCGGCGGGGCCACGGCAGGGCAGCCGACACCCGCCCCCGCCCATGCCGGGTACGAGGACGCTCCCGGCGCGTACGACGGCGCGCCCGGCCGGGGCGGCTCACCCCGCGCGGCCGTGGTGATCATGGTGGACTGCTCCGGCTCCATGGACTATCCGCCGACGAAGATGCGCCACGCACGGGACGCGACCGCCGCCGCGATCGACACCGTGCGCGACGGCGTGGCCTTCTCCGTGGTGGCGGGCACCCACAAGGCGGTCGAGGTCTTCCCCGGAAACGGGCAGTTGGCCATCGCCGATCCGCTCACCCGCGCCCAGGCCAAGGAGGCGCTGCGGAGCCTGAGTCCGGGCGGCGGCACCGCGATCGGCACCTGGCTGCTCCAGGCCGACCTGCTGCTCGACTCCGCCGATGCCGCGATACGGCACGGCATCCTGCTCACCGACGGGCGTAACGAGCACGAGGAGCCGCAGCGGCTGAGAACCGTGCTCGACGCCTGCGCGGGCCGCTTCACCTGCGACGCCCGGGGCGTGGGCACGGACTGGGAGGTCGAGGAGGTCACCGGGATCGCCGCCGCCCTGCTCGGAACGGCGGACATCGTCGCCGACCCCGCCGGGCTCACCGCGGACTTCACGCGGATGATGGAGACGGCGATGGGCAAGGAGATCGCCGACGTCAGCCTCCGGCTGTGGACCCCCAAGGGCGCCGAGGTGGCGTATGTGAAACAGGTCGCACCGACGGTGGAGGATCTGACCGCCCGGCGCGTCGAGGCCGGTCCGCGCGCGGGCGACTACCCGACCGGGTCCTGGGGCGATGAGTCCCGCGACTACCACCTCTGTGTGAGGGTTCCGGCCGCCGAGGTCGGCCAGGAGATGCTCGCGGCCAGGATTTCCCTAATCCAGCCGGTGCCCGACGGGGTCGGCAGCCCGCCCAGTCCTCTGGCGCAGGGGCTGGTGCGCGCGGTGTGGACCGATGATCTGGTCGTCTCCACCGCGATGAATCCGCAGGTAGCGCACTATACGGGCCAGGCCGAACTGGCACAGGCCATCAAACAGGGTATGAATGCCCGCAAGTCCGGCGATGCCGAACAAGCGACCGCGAAGCTGGGGCGTGCCGTACAGCTGGCGGCCACATCGGGGAACGAAGACACGGCGAAACTGCTTGCGAAGGTGGTGGACGTGCTCGACGTGGCGGCAGGTACTGTGCGACTGAAGGCGAAGGTCGCGGAGGCGGACGAGATGACACTCGAAACGCGCTCCACCAAGACAGTTCGCGTCAAGAAGTAGCACATAACCAGCACTCACGTAGCTCTTCTCGGCAGAAACGCCAAGAACGCCACAGAGGGGGATCCGACATGCCGACCTGTCCCAACGGCCACCAATCGGCGGCCGACGACTGGTGCGAGGTGTGTGGGCACCGGATGTCGGGGACACCCATGCCCTCCGGCGCCGTCCCGCCACCTCCGCCCATGCCGAACGGCCCCGGTGTTCCCGTGCCACCGGGTGGCTACGGGAGTCCGGGGCCGGGCGGCCCACCGCCGCCCGGCGGCGCGGGCGGCTACGGCTATCCGGCACAGCAGCAGGAGCTGTGCCCGCAGTGCCGTACGCCACGTGAGGCGCAGGCCCCGTTCTGTGAGGAGTGCCGCTTCAACTTCCAGACGCACGCCCCGTCTCCGTACGGCCCGCCGCAGGGCGGTTACGCGCCGCCGCAGCAGCCGGGGCCGCCACAGCCCGGCCCCGGGGGGCCGCAGGGCCCGCACCCGACACAGGGCGGCGGTCAGCCCTCCGGCTTCGGCGGCGACAGCGACTGGACGCTTCCGCCGCCGCAGGGGGGCGCGCCGCACCAGGGCACGCCCCCGCACGGCGCCCCGCAGCAGGGCGCGCCGCAGCAGGGCGCCCCAGGCCACGGCGCTCCGCAGGCCCCGCAGGCCCCGCAGTACGGCTACGGCTACCCCCAGGCCCCGGCGCCCCCGGCCCAGCCGTACGGGAACGAGGGGTACGCCCCGCCGCCCCAGCAGCAGGTGCCGGGGCACCAGCCGCCGCCGCAACAGCACCCCGGTGCCCCGCCGCAGCAGCACCCGGGGGCCCCGCAGCAGCAGCACCCCGGCGGCGCCCAGTTCGGCCAGGGCGGAGCCCCGGCGCAGGCGCCCGGCAACTGGATAGCCGTCGTCGCCCCGGACCGTGAGTACTTCATGGCGATGATGAACCGCAGCGGCCCGGAGGCCGCCGGGCTGAACCTCCCGGCCTACTCCCCCGAGCAGCAGCTGCCGCTCAACGGCCAGCAGATCACCATCGGCCGGCGCCGCCACAGCACCGGTGAGGCCCCCGACATCGATCTCGGGCGGCCGCCCGAGGACCCGGGCGTCTCGCACCAGCACGCGCTCCTCGTCCAGCAGCCCGACGGCGTCTGGGCGGTCGTCGACCAGGACTCGACGAACGGCACGACGGTCAATGGCGGCGAGGAGCCGATCCAGCCGTTCGTACCGGTCCCGCTCCGGGACGGCGACCGCGTCCACGTCGGCGCCTGGACGACGATCACGGTGCGCCGGGGCTGAGGCCCCGGACGGGCTCGAGACGGCCGGGAGGGCCCAGCGGCCAGCCGTAGGCGCCCTCCGGGTCGTCCAGCCAGGCCCATTGGCGCTCGCCCCGCACCGTCACCCCGTAGCGCTCCCGCCCCGGTCTGCCCTCGTGCTCCCACAGCGCGAGGGCTTCGACCGGCTCCATATGGCCCGCGGCCACGTTCAGCAGGAAGCGGAAGGAGTCGTCCAGCAGCGGCCGGGACGGCAGCCCGTGAGTGGGCGCCTGAGGCGGCGGGCCGCTGCCGCGCAACGGGACGAAGTACGCGGGTATGGCCAGGAAGTGCCCCTCGGCATGACGGGCGTCGGCGACCCTCAGTGCGATCAGCCCGGTCGCGAGCGGCGTGAGAATCAGCGCGTCCGGCCGGCACTGACCGAGCCACGCGGACGGGATGGACGTCACGGCGCAGGTGGCGATGATCCGGTCGTAGGGAGCGTGCAGCGGACAGCCGCGCGCCCCGTCCCCTGTGACGACCGCGGGGCGGAATCCGGCCGCGGCCAGATGGTTGCGGGCGGCCTCGGTGATCTCCGGGTCGAGATCGAGGGTGGTGACGTGGGCGTCGCCGAGCCGATGGGCCAGCAGCGCGGCGTTGTAGCCGGTGCCCGCGCCGATCTCCAGCACCCGGTCCCCGTCCCGCACCTGGAGCGCCTGGAGCATCCGCGCCATCAGCGACGGCTGGCTGCTGGAGGTGATCAGCTCGCCGTCGCGCACCCGCGTGGCGAGCGGGGCGTCCGCGTAGGCGCCGGCCAGCCAGCGGGCCCGGCGCAGCGGGTGGGGGTCGTCGCGCCACAGCCGGGTATAGCCGACCGTCCCGTGCGCCGCACCCGCCTCCCCGGCTCCTGCCGCCCCTGTTGCCCCTTTTGCCCCCGCTACCCCTGCCGTCTTGGCGCCCGGCGGTGCGGTCGCGTCCCCCGCCTCGTAGTAGTAGGGCACGAACAGATGGCGTGGCACCTCCTCGAAGGCCGCCCGCCAGGCGGGGTCGGTGAGTCCGCCGCCCGCCACGACCTCCCGGACCAGCCCGGTCCGCAGCGCCGCCGCCTCCTCGGCGTATCCATCGGCCTCCCGGCCCGCAGGCTTCCGCCGCGCCATACGCTCCGCGGCGTCCGGCGCACTACGTGTGCTCCCGCCCGTGCTGCCCATGACTCCACTCTCCTGCGCCCGGCCCCCGGCCGCGACCCACGCCCCCTTTTCCAGACGGGGGCGTCTGAGAGCATGGAGGCGTGAAAGAGATTCCGCGAGGCACACTTCAGGAGCAGACCTTCTACGAGCAGGTCGGTGGCGAGCAGACCTTCCGGCGTCTGGTCCACCGCTTCTACCAGGGGGTCGCGGAGGACCCGGAGCTCCGGCCGATGTACCCCGAGGAGGACCTGGGACCGGCCGAGGAGCGGCTCGCACTCTTCCTGATGCAGTACTGGGGCGGCCCCCGCACCTACAGCGACAACCGCGGCCACCCCCGGCTCCGCATGCGCCACGCCCCCTTCACCGTGAACCGCGCCGCCCACGACGCCTGGCTGCGCCATATGCGCGACGCGGTGGACGAGCTGGAGCTGGCCCCGGAGCTCGAGCGCCAGCTGTGGCACTACCTCACCTACGCCGCCGCCTCCATGATCAACACAGAGGGCTGACCCGGCGGGTCGAGCTGGAGGGCCGCCCCGGAGGGCTGACATGGCGGACTGACCCCGCGGACTGGCCCGGCGGGCTCAGGCGGGCGTGACGGAAAGCCCGGACAGGCCGCCGGACAGGCCCTGCGTACGCACCGCGATCGAACCGTACGGTGTGCGCAGCCGCAGCCAGGCGCCCGCGGCGAGCAGCGCCATGGGCTCGGGCGCCGCGGTGGCCACGCCGCTCCCGTGGGCGGTGACGGCCGGTGCCGCCGCCCGGACCGGCCGCAGGAAGCCCAGCGACTGGGCGGCGTGCACGGCGCGCAGCGGGAGCCCGGTGTCGCCCAGGGTGCGGGACCAGATCTCATGGCCGATGCGGTCGCGCTCGGCGCGCGTACGCCGCTCCTCGGGGAGCGCCGCGTCACGGGCCCGGAACTCGGCGACGGCGGCGGTGACCGCGCCGCGCGCCTCGTTCACGCCCGGCAGCCCGTTCACCCGGCGCCAGCCGCCGCGCGGCGGCAGCACCCCGGCCCATGGCGGGCCGGTGACGGCCTGCGGCACGGTGACCACCAGGCCCCGGTCACCCCGGTCACGGCCCTCGGGTCCGTCGGCGGTCCGCGCGGCCCGCGCGGTGTCCAGCGCGTCCGCGAACTCGCCCGCCGAGACGGTCGTGTCCAGCGCGCCCGCCCCGGCCGACGTGTGCGGCGCGTCCGGTGCGGCCTCGGTGCCGACGATCGCCTCGAGCCGCGCCGTACGGATCGCGAGAACCTCGAAGGACGGCGGCCGGCCGAAGACGGCGAGCACGCCGCCGCCCGCTTGCAGCCGCACCGCCGCCGCCCGGTCGTAGTGGATCAGCCGGGCCAGGAAGGCGGCGAGATCGGCCGCCTCCCCGGCGTCGGAGAAGTGGAGCTCCTGGCTGGGGGCCGTCATACCGAGAGGGCCCCCTCCGCCTCCGCCCGCTCGGCGCCGGCGGCGGATCCGGCGGGCTTCGCAGACGCCTTGGACGCCTTCTTCGCGGCACCCTTCCTCACCGGGTCCGGCTCCAGGTACTCGGTCAGGAACCGCTCCTCTTCCGGGGTGACCCGGCGCGGGCGGCCCTGGTCGAGGTCGTAGGGCACGATGCGGGTGGTGGCACGCACATACAGGGCGTCCTCGTCCTTGATCTCATAGCGCAGGGTGAGATACGCGGCCTTGATCTCCGTCACCCAGGTCTCGATCGTCACCGGACGGTGCCGGTGGACCAGGGGCTTCAGATAGTCGATCTCGTGCCGGGCCACGACCACGCCACCGGTGAACGCGTCACTCCCGTTCCCCGGCGCCAGCCGCCACATGAAGTCGACCCGGGCCTCCTCCAGATAGCGGAGGAAGGTCACGTTGTTGACGTGGCCGAACGCGTCCATGTCGGACCAGCGCAGGGGACAGGGATAGATATGGCGTGCCATCCACTCAGCCCCGGGTCAGCTTCTTGTAGGTGGCGCGGTGCGGACGGGCCGCGTCCGGGCCGAGCCGTTCGACCTTGTTCTTCTCGTACGACTCGAAGTTGCCCTCGAACCAGAACCACTTGGAGTCGCCCTCGTACGCCAGGATGTGCGTGGCGACGCGGTCGAGGAACCAGCGGTCGTGGGAGACGACCACGGCGCAGCCGGGGAAGTCGAGCAGCGCGTTCTCCAGCGAGGAGAGGGTCTCCACGTCGAGGTCGTTGGTGGGCTCGTCGAGGAGCAGCAGATTGCCGCCCTGCTTGAGGGTGAGCGCGAGGTTGAGGCGGTTGCGCTCACCGCCCGAGAGCACCCCGGCCGGCTTCTGCTGGTCCGGGCCCTTGAAGCCGAAGGCGGAGACATAGGCGCGGGAGGGCATCTCGACCTGGCCGACGTTGATGTAGTCGAGCTCGTCGGAGACGACCGCCCACAGCGTCTTCTTGGGGTCGATGTTGGCGCGGCTCTGGTCGACGTAGGAGATCTTGACGGTCTCGCCGACCTTGATGCTGCCCGCGTCGGCGGTCTCCAGCCCCTGGATCATCTTGAACAGCGTGGTCTTACCGGCGCCGTTGGGGCCGATGACACCGACGATGCCGTTCCGCGGGAGGGTGAAGGAGAGGTCGTCGATCAGGACCTTCTCGCCGAACGCCTTGGAGAGGTTCTCCACCTCGACCACGACATTGCCCAGACGCGGGCCCGGCGGGATCTGGATCTCCTCGAAGTCCAGCTTCCGGGTCTTCTCGGCCTCGGCGGCCATCTCCTCGTAACGGGTCAGCCGGGCCCGGGACTTGGCCTGGCGGCCCTTGGCGTTGGAGCGGACCCAGTCCAGCTCTTCCTTGAGGCGCTTGGCGCGCTTGGCGTCCTTCTGGCCCTCGACCTTCAGCCGGGCCTGCTTCTTCTCCAGGTAGGTGGAGTAGTTGCCCTCGTAGCCGATGGCGCGGCCGCGGTCGAGCTCCAGGATCCACTCGGCGACGTTGTCCAGGAAGTACCGGTCGTGGGTGATGGCCACGACGGTGCCCGCGTACTTGGCGAGGTGCTGCTCCAGCCAGTTGACGGACTCGGCGTCGAGGTGGTTGGTGGGCTCGTCCAGCAGCAGCAGGTCGGGGGCCTCCAGCAGCAGCTTGCAGAGCGCGACACGGCGCTTCTCACCGCCGGAGAGGGTGGTGACCGGCCAGTCGCCGGGCGGGCAGCCGAGGGCGTCCATGGCCTGCTCGAGCTGGGCGTCCAGGTCCCAGGCGCCCGAGTGGTCCAGGTCCTCCTGAAGCTTGCCCATCTCCTCGAGCAGCTCATCGCTGTAGTCGGTCGCCATCTGCTCGGCGATCTCGTTGAAGCGGTCCAGCTTGCCCTTGGTGACCGCCACGCCGTCCTGGACGTTCTCCAGCACGGTCTTGGACTCGTCCAGCGGGGGCTCCTGGAGCAGGATGCCGACGCTGTAGCCGGGTGAGAGGAAGGCGTCACCATTGGACGGCTGCTCCAGGCCGGCCATGATCTTCAGCACCGTCGACTTACCGGCGCCGTTGGGGCCCACGACACCGATTTTCGCGCCGGGCAGAAAGCTCAGCGTCACATCGTCGAGGATCACCTTGTCGCCGTGCGCCTTGCGCGTCTTGCGCATGGTGTAGATGAACTCAGCCAAGAGAAACCGTCCGGCAATCTGGTAGGTATCGAGGTGCGGCTCCGCCGCGGGATCCGTATCCGTGGCGGGTCCACCGCGTGAGGGCAGATACAGCCATCTTGCCGTACAGCCCGCCCGAGGCGGAAACCCGTTTCGTCCGGCGTGCGGCATGGGTCCGGCATTCGCCGTCCCCCGGCGGCACGAAGGGCCGGAGCCTCCATGAGGCTCCGGCCCTCCATCACCGCGTTCTTCGACGATCACCACATCCGGTGACCGTCGCTTCACTCAGCGATCACTGCTGCCCTGGCGTCGCCGCCCTGGCGTTCACTCGCCCGCGGTCGCCTTCTTCTTGCGGACGAAGAAGATCGCGCCGCCGCCGACCACGACCAGCGCCACGGCGATGCCCGCGATCATCGGGGTGTTGCTGCTGCTACCGGTCTCGGCGAGGTCGCCACCGGAGGTGTCACCACCGGTGCTGCCACCGGCCGACGCGGGGCTCGGCTGCGAGGAGGGGGTGTCGCTGCCGCCGCCGCTGCTGGAGGTCTTGCAGTCGAGAACGCCGGAGAAGGTCTTCTCGAAGCCGTTCGGACCGGAGATGGTGAACTTGTAGCTCTGGTCCTCCTTCACCGGGGCGGTGACGGTCTTCGACTGACCCGCCTCGACGGTGTACTTCTGGCCCAGCAGCTCGAAGGTGAACGCCTCGTCGCCCTTGTTGGTGGCCGTGATGTCCACGCCGCCCTTGGCACAGTCCTTCTCGGCGGAGACCGCCGGGACAGCGCCCTTCTTCGCCCAGTTCGCGGTGGCGGTGGCGGAGACGGTGCTCTCGCTGGAGCCGGCCAGGATCTGGGTCTGGCTCTTGGTGGCGCTGGCGAACGCGCGGCCCACCGGAACCTTGGTGGCGGCCTGGGCGGTCAGCGTGGCGGAGCCGTCCGACGCGCCCTTCGGGACGTCGAAGTACACCTCGCCGCCGTCGGCGGCGCTGGTGATGGTCTTGCCGCTCTTGTCGACCAGCTTGACGCCGTCCGCGGACCCGGTGCCCGGGGCCAGGGTGACGCTGTCGGCGTTGGTGTGGACCTTGACCGGGCCGAGCCGCTCACCGGCCTTGCCGGAGACGGCCGGCGGGTCCAGGCTCAGCGACGCCTTGGGCTCCTGGAGGTTCTGCGCGCTCTTCTCCAGGTAGTCGGCCAGCTTCTCGGCCTGCGGGTCGGCCGCGTCCACCTTCGCGTTGTCGGAGAAGCGCCAGATGGCGACCTGCGTCCCCGCGGCGGCGGTCTTCTCGGTGAGGGGACCGGTGCCCGCCGTCTTCGCCAGTGCGCCGAGGTCGTTCACCTGCGGGTAGGAGTTCTGTAGAACCCAGTTGATCTTGCCCGCGTTGGGGTTGTTCGCCAGGGACGTCTCGGCCCAGGACTTCTCCTCGTACTTGGCCTTGCTCTGCGTCGGGTTGTGCAGATCAATGCAGTACGTCTGGATGGAACCGCCATTGTCGACCGACATCTCGAAGAGACCGGCGCCGACCTGCTGGTCCTTGCCGTTGTCGTGGATGACGGCCTTGTCGAACGTCTTGAGACCGCCCAGCGTGGCGGTCGCGCCGCCCTGGCTCGGGGGCGCGTCATCGGCGGCGGCGGTGCCTGCGGTGACTATCGCACCCGCAGCGACCAGGCCGGACGCCAGAACGGCGGCCGCAAGGCGGGCAGCGCCCCGCCTCCTTACAGAAATCATGGTTTCCCCTCCGGGCGAGCGCCAGTCAGTTGGTGCGCCTCGCCAGCGAACTCAAAACTCAGGAACCCCCGTTGGGCACGCAGGGATCCTAGGGAGAAAGGAACCGAACGTTCCCCGGTAATACCTAGACCCAACCGATCCGAATCGGAATCGTTATCTAATCTCCAGATCCCATATGACCTGGGATTATCGATAAATCTCCCGTGGTCGCGCCCACTCATGGGGAAGTTGCCCCGGTCGGCGCGTTTAGAAGCGGTTTGGCCTGTGAAACCCGGCGAAATGCGGATGTACCCCGCGTGAGATCGTGTCCGACCGCCACCGCGTCGATCTCCGCGGTGACCCAGCGCCTGGACTGATGCGTCCCGCCACCGGAATCCCCGCCCATGGCCGGAGGCACGGCCGCACCTCCCGCTCCCTCTCCCGCTCTCCCTTCTCCCTGAAGCGGCCGGTCCCTCTCCCGCTCTCGCTCCCGGTCCCATTCGCGCTCCCGCACCCGCAACGTCCCATGGACGACGAGAGGTTCACCGAGCGATACCGACCCGGCGACATTCGCGGCGAGCGACCGCCACGTCCAGACCGTGTAGAAACTCGTGTACGCGTCCGCCCACGCGTCCCGCCCCCGGTCCCAGCGGCGCACCGTCACCGCCAGCCGGAACCGGGCCACCGCGACACCCGCCGCCGTCTCCCAGAAGTCCGGCCGCGTCGCGGCATTCCCCACCACGGTCACCCAGCTCTCGTTCACCGGCCACGCCTCCCCCATCACTTCGCGGCTCTGCCTTGCCGCTCGTGGACCATGCTGCCCGGCATCACGAAACCCCGCCGGGGCCTGTGCACGACCCCGCGCTTGTGGACAACTCGGCCACCCGGACGAGTGACCGCCCGTCACACCCCGCCCGCCGCGACCACGTACTGCGCCCGTACCTCCCCGTACCGCGCCAGTTCCGTCTCCACCGGCTCCAGTACCCGTCTGCGCCCGCACTCGGCCGCCGCTTCCCGCAGGCGGGCCTCCACCGACCGGCCGTGGCGCCGGGCGGGGCCCCGCGCGGCCGCCCGGGAGCCCCATGCCAGCGTCGGGCCTACCGCCGCCCCGCCCATCACCAGCAGCGCCGGCAGCCACCACTCCGGCCCGCCGAACACCCCGGCCATGGCGCCCAACAGCCACAGCACCCCCGTCACCTGCACCAGCAGCACGGTCACCTGAGCCGTCGCCACCATCGACCACCACACGGGCCGGACCGGCCGCCGGTGCGCCGTCTCGGCCGCCACCGCCTCGTCCACCGCCTCCGCCAGCCCCCTGCCGCCCCATCCCGCCGCCTCCCGGACGGCCTGGGCCCATGGACCGGGCAGCCCGTCCGTCGCCTCGTCCCCGAGCGTCCGTACCGCCTCCTCCACCGCGGGGCGCGCCGTGACCGCCTCCACCGCCAGCGTGCGCGCCCGCGCGCCCGGGATCTCCGTCCACTCCCCGGCTCCGTGGGCTCGCGAGCCCCGAGAGCCCCCCGAGGCTCGGCCCTTCCTCCCCCGCAACCGCCCCCAGGGCGTTCCGCACGCCCGCTCCGCGTCCCTCAGCCAGGCGCGCTCGGCCGCCTTCCCGGCCGCGCCCGCGCCCGCCGCCTCGGCCAGCCGGTCCTCGAACTCCGCCCGCGCCCGCTCGGTGAGCCCGACCGGCCCGCTGTCCGCCACATACTGCGGCCGCAGCCGCGTCATGGTGCCGTCCACGTCCGCCGACAGCCGGCGCTCGGCGGCGCCGCACTCGGCCGTGAGCCGCGCGAGCGTCTCCCGGAGCTCCCCGACGCCCTCGCCGGTCAGCGCGGACAGGGCCAGCACGGCCGCTCCCGGCTCCCCGTGCTCCCCGAGCGCGAGCCCGTCCTCGTCCAGCAGCCGCCGCAGATCGTCCAGCACTTGGTCCGCGGCCTCGCCCGGGAGCCGGTCCACCTGGTTGAGCACGACGAAGGTCACCTCGGCGTATCCGGCCAGTGGCCGCAGATAGCGCTCATGGAGGACCGCGTCCGCGTACTTCTCGGGGTCCACCACCCACACCACCGCGTCCACGAGACCGAGCAGCCGGTCCACCCGCTCCCGGTGGCCCGGGGCGGCCGAGTCGTGGTCGGGCAGGTCGAGCAGGACCAGGCCGCGCAGCGCGGGGTCGTACGGATAGCCCGGGTTGCGCCGGTCCACCGCCGGGATGCCGAGCCGGTCCAGCAGGCCGTCGGCGTGGTCGGTCCAGGCGCAGGCGAGGGGCGTGGCGGTGGTCGGGCGGCGGATCCCGGTCTCGGAGAGTGGGGCTCCGGCGAGTGCGTTGAACAGTGTCGACTTACCGCTTCCGGTGGCCCCGGCGACGGCGACCACGGTGTGCCCGTAAGGATGCCGTCCCCGCGCGTCCGCCTCGTCGAGCACCCGCGCGGCCCCGGCGAGCGTGCGCCCCTCGAGCCGGGGCCGGGACAGCCCGACGAGCTGGCGCAGGGCCTCCAGACGGGGCCGCAGGGTGCCCGTGGCGAAGCTGCGGACGCCGGCCTGGTACACGGCGTACGGAGGGCCGCCGAAGGACCGTCGCCCGGTCTCCTCCTCCGGGAAGTAGCCCGCCGCGGCGCCGGGGATGTCCGGTGCGGCCTCCTCCGCCGCCCCCTGGTCCATCGCACGGGCCGGGCGGCCCGCGGCGCGCCCGGCGGCCCGGCGGTGCGCCCGCCGGGCGATCAGGCCGTCGTCCCAGGTGTGGCGGACCCCCGCCGCCCGGTCTCCCCCGCCGCCCCCGCCGCGCTCGTTGCCGCCGTTGCCCTCCATGGTCGTCACCTGCGGTCACCTCTCCTTCTGAAGTACGGACAGCGCGGCGATCAGCTCGACCTGGTGTTCCGGGGACATGTCCAGGGCGTCCAGAGGGGCGAGCCTGCGGTCGCGCTCCGCCCGCATGGCGCGGGTGACACAGCCGTCGAGCAGCCGCCCGCCGCGGTCGCCGAGACGCAGCGCCGCATGCGCGCCCAGGGTCTCGGCGAGCTTCTCGCCCGCCTTACGGGCGCGGCGTCCGCCCAGGAGGGACGCGGCGAGCAGGGCGGCGATCTCCTCGGGAACGCAGTTGCCCCCGTATTCGGCGATCCGGGCCCGGGCCTCCTCCTCGGCCAGCTCCTCGGCGCAGCGCCGCCAGTGCCGTACGGCCACGCCGATCCGCTCGGCGGCGCCGCGCGCGTCGCACGGGGCGAGTCCGACCCGCGCGGCCGGGTCCTGCCTCCCGGCCTCCGCGACCCGTTCGTCAGCCGTGGCGGCCGCACTGCGCAGCAGGGTGGCCAGGGAGTCGGTGAGAGCCGTAAGGAGCTCATCGGGGGCGCTGCCGTGCGGCAGCCCGTGCCAGTGGGTGAGCGCACCGCCCGCGAGCGGCGCCCCCTGCGCGATCTCGCGCCGCACCCGCTCCCCGGCCTCCCCGTACGCGCCCTCGACCCGCTGGATCAGCCGCACCGCGGCCGCGTGCTGCGCCGCCGCGGCCCCGGCCAGCGCGGGCATCCGGGCGCGCAGCGAGGCCAGCGTCCCGGCGGCCGTACGGGCGGCGGCGACGGTACGGGCGTACGGATCCTGTGCGTGCTGGGTGAGCCAGGCCCGCAGGGCGGCGACGGCGGTGGCCGGGAGCAGCCCCCTGCCACCGCCCGCGGATTCGGGGAGCTCGGGGATGGTGAAGCGCGGGACATCGCCGAGCCCGGCCGCCGTAAGGAGCCCGGCGTACTGCCGCGAGACCTCGGCGGCAAGCTGGTGCGGCACCCGGTCGAGGACGGTGACGAGGGTGACGTCGTACTCCTTGGCGGTACGCAGCAGATGCCAGGGGACGGCGTCGCCGTAACGGGTGGCGGTGGTGACGAGCACCCAGATGTCGGCGGCGCAGATCAGTTCCGCGGCCAGATCGCGGTTCCGCGCGACGAGCGAGTCGATGTCGGGCGCGTCGAGCAGGGCGAGCCCCCGCGCGAGCCCCGGGTCGGTCTCCACCCGCAGCGCCGCCGGCCCCTCCTGCGCCCGCCCCTCCTCGTCGTACGCGCTCTCCGCCCGCTCTCCCTGCGCCGGCACCCACACCCGGGTGAGCCGCGGCAGCACCCGCTGTCCGGCGAACCAGGGGTGATCGTCGGGGTGGCACACCAGCACCGGCGTACGCGTTGTGGGCCGCAACACACCTGCCTCGGTGACCCGTCGGCCGACCAGCGAATTGACCAGGGTGGACTTGCCCGCACCCGTCGATCCCCCGATTACCGCCAGGAGGGGCGCTTCGGGGGCGCGCAACCGGGGCACGAGGTAGTCGTCCAGTTGAGCGAGCAGCTCGGCACGGCTACGGCGAGCGCGGTCGGCGCCGGGAAGGGGGAGCGGAAACCGAACGGCGTCCACACGGTCACGCAGTGAGGTCAGCGCGTCGAGCAGCCGGGGCCGTACATCCAAGATCGCCACATGGTGAAGAATGCCCGCTTTTAGTGGCTTTTTGAAGCGTATGCTCACTCGTGCGCGTCAAAGAGACCCACCCGGATCACCCCAAAAGGAGCACGAGACAGACGTGACGACAGGGGCGCGGGCATAACGAGTGCACAACACCCGTTCCTTGAGGCGTGAAAAACGATGCAAGTTTCGGACCTGCCTGCGATTATCAGACCGCTTCACCGAACCTCCACAACGTGCCACGGAGGTGAAGCAACCGGGGCGAGGTGCAAGGAGCCCTATCCTTGTCCCGGCAAGGTCACGGTCCGTCGAGCCCGGCCACCCGCACCACGGCCGCCCGTCGGCCCCGCAGGCACCGGGGGCTCACCCGCTCCATGACCACCACCGGCCCCCGTAGCTCAGTGGATAGAGCAGGCGCCTTCTAAGCGCTTGGCCGCAGGTTCGAGTCCTGCCGGGGGCGCACTGGGCCCTCTCCTCTACGCACGTAGCGGAGGGGGTCTTCGCGCTGCTGAGAGCGCATAAGGCCACAGACACGCGGATGCGGTCGGGAACACCCCGGTCGTCGTTCTCGTGATTGAGCCGATCTCGGCTCGGGGGTCAGTCCCCGCGGCCCTCGGAGAGGGGCGGCCGGTCGGTGGTGGGGACCTCGTGGGGGACGACCTCGGGGTGGTGGAGGTCGAAGGCGGGGGATTCGGAGCGGATCTTCGGCAGGGTGAGGAAGTTGTGCCGGGGCGGGGGGCAGGAGGTGGCCCATTCCAGGGAGCGGCCCCATCCCCAGGGGTCGTCGAGCTCGACCCGCTTCCCGTACTTCCCGGTTTTCCACACGTTGTAGATGAACGGCAGCGTGGACAGGCCGAGGAGGAACGAGCCGATGGTGGAGACCGTGTTCAGCGTGGTGAAGCCGTCGGCCGCCAGATAGTCGACATAGCGACGCGGCATGCCGATGACGCCGAGCCAGTGGTGGACCAGGAAGGTGGTGTGAAAGCCGACGAACAGGGTCCAGAAGTGGATCTTGCCGAGGCGTTCGTCGAGCATCCTGCCGGTGAACTTGGGCCACCAGAAATAGAATCCGGCGAACATCGCGAAGACCACCGTGCCGAAGACCACGTAGTGGAAGTGGGCGACGACGAAATAGCTGTCGTGGACCTCGAAATCCAGCGGAGGCGAGGCCAGGATCACCCCGGTCAGCCCGCCGAAGAGGAAGGTGGCCAGGAAGCCGATGGCCCAGAGCATCGGCGTCTCGAAGGAGAGGGAGCCACGCCACATGGTGCCGACCCAGTTGAAGAACTTCACCCCGGTCGGCACCGCGATGAGGAACGTCATAAAGGAGAAGAACGGCAGGAGTACCGCTCCGGTGGCGAACATGTGGTGGGCCCACACCGTCGCGGAGAGACCGGTGATACCGATGGTGGCACCCACCAGACCCATATATCCGAAGACCACCTTGCGGGAGAACACCGGAATGATTTCGGTGATGATGCCGAAGAACGGCAGGGCGATGATGTAGACCTCGGGATGGCCGAAGAACCAGAAGAGGTGCTGCCACAGCACCGGACCGCCGTTGGCCCCCTCGAAGACGACCGCGCCGAATCTTCGGTCCGCCTCCAGCACCAGCAGGGCGGCCGCCAGGATGGGAAAGGCGAGCAGCACCAGGATCGACGTGAAGAGGATGTTCCAGGTGAAGATGGGCAGCCGGAACATCGTCATTCCCGGGGCGCGCATGCACACGACGGTCGTGATGAAGTTGACGGCGCCCAGGATCGTCCCGAAGCCGGAGAGGGCGAGGCCCATCACCCACATGTCGCCGCCCACGCCCGGCGTCCGTACCTTGCTGCTGAGCGGCGTATAGGCCGTCCAGCCGAAGTCCGCCGCGCCGCTGGGGGTGAGCAGACTGCCGATCACGATCAGCCCGCCGAAGAGGAAGAGCCAGTACGAGAGCATGTTCAGCCGGGGGAAGGCGACATCCGGGGCGCCGATCTGGAGCGGCATGATCTCGTTGGCGAATCCGGCGAATACCGGTGTGGCGAAGAACAGCAGCATCAGCGTGCCGTGCAGGGTGAAAGCCTGGTTGTACTGCTCCGGGCTGATCAATTGCAGTCCGGGCCGGGCGAGTTCGGCCCGCATGATCATGGCCAGAAGGCCGCCGATCAGAAAGAAACCGAACGCGGTCACCAAGTACAGGTGTCCGATTTTCTTGTGGTCCGTGGTGGTGAGCCAGTCGACCACGATGGTGCCGAGTTTGGTGGGTTCGGCGGGAGCTTCAAATTCGGGCTTGGTTGTCGTCGCCATGTCCGTGTCCGCTCCTCGGCCGTCTGCATGGGTGGGCGGCCGGCGGCACCGGCCGACGAATTCGTTGTATCGATTCGCCCACCATTACCCGAAGCGGAATGGCGATTCGGACCCGACTCGCCGTAGCGGCCGAGTCATTCACCGGAGTCCTGGGCGCGACTCACGGGCCGATCTGCGCCGCCATCGCCGGATTCCCGCGCTCACGACGATTGCCACGGCGCTCAGCAGCGCCGATCTCACCCGTCGCACACGTGACATCGGTTTCTCCCGTCCTCTGGGATGAGCCGCTGGGATCAGCCGCCCCGGATTCCGCGGGCCGACGCGAGTTACCCATGGCCGGAGGGCCCATTCAGAATAGCTGTCCGTGAGCGAATGAACACTGAGCCGGACCGTCGGGCACGTCGGCGGCCGGGACCGCGCCACCCTGGCCGGTTTTGCCACACCAGGACGCGTACATGGGAATCCCTTTACCTTCCCGTTCGTTCCACGCATGCCCCCCACGGAACTCAGGAACGAACGCCCCCCACGGGACAGAGAACGATCACAGTGACAGTGAAGGAGTGAACGCCGCGATGGTGTTCAAACGAGTGCTCGGCTCGCTCGGGGTCGGTGGGCCCGTCGTGGACACGATCCTGGACCGGGAGCCGGTGCGCCCCGGTGGGGTGGTGCGGGGGCATGTGCGGCTCCGGGGCGGAGGCAGCGCCTGCGACCTCGAGCACCTCGCGCTTGAGCTGGTCGCCGAGCTGGCCGCCGGGGTCGAGACCAGGTACGGCGGTGAGGAGCGCGAGGGCGGCGTGGTCTTCGACCGCCTCCGGCTCAGCGGCGGGTTCCGGCTCGACGCGAGAGAGCACAGAGACATTCCGTTCACCATCCACATACCGTGGGAAACGCCGCTCACCGAGATGTCCGGACAGCCGCTGGGTGTCGTCCTGGGCGTCCAGGTCGAGCTCGCGGCGGCCGGTGTGAGGGACCACGGCGATCCGGAGCCGCTGATCGTGCGCCCGCTGCCGGTCCAGGAGGCCGTGCTGGGGGCGCTGGGGCGGCTCGGCTTCGGCCTCGTCGCCGCCGATCTGCGGCTCGCCCATATCGCGGGCACCGGGCAGCGGCTCCCCTTCCACCAGGAGATCGAGCTCACCCCCGCCCCTCGGTACCTCCACGACGTGAACGAGATCACACTGACCCTTCTCGCCGGGCCCGACGGCATGGAAGTCGTCCTGGAGGCCGATAAGCGCGGCGGGGGCCCTGGCGCCCTGGCCCGCCACACCGTGCGCCATGAGGGCCTCGAACGGCGCGACTGGACCGGCCAGGTCGACTCCTGGATCCGGGCGCTCATCGAATCCCGCGCGACGCATACCGCCCGCGATGGCCGCCCCGGTGCGGCCATCGCGGGCAGCGCGGGCAGCGCGGGCAGCGCGGGCGTCACGGCCGGTACGGCGGCGGGCGGGGCCGTGGGCGGCAGCATGGTCGCGGCCGGGCTCGGCGACGCGTTAGGGAACTTAGCGGGGTTAGGCGATTTAGCGGGCTTAGGTGAGTTGGGTGAGTTGGGTGACTTGGGTGAGTTGGAAGGCTTAGAGGGCTTAGAGGACAGAAGAGACTTAAGGGGCTCAGGGGCCGAGGAGGGGGGCCGGGGCTGAGCCACGGAGCACCGGGGCTGAGCCGCGGAGGGACGCGGAGGGCCGGAGGGCCGCGGGTCCTCCCGCGGCCCTCCCCGTACGCACCGACCCGTACGCACCCGACCTATACGCACCGACGAACGGCTATGAGCGGCGCCCCACCGCGTCCGGGTCGTCCACCGCCCCTCGCGGCTCCTTCGCCGCACCACCGCCGCCGCCCTCGACCGCCGCGGCGACAGCGGGCTCGCGGCGCGCCGCCAGCCGGGCCGTGAACCGCCGGGCGACGGGCTCGGTCCAGCGGGCGGTGAGCGGGCCCAGGACGACCAGGATCAGGACGTAGGCCGTGGCCAGTGGGCCGAGCGACGGTTCGATACCAGCCGTGACGGCGAGCCCCGCGATGACGATCGAGAACTCGCCCCGGGCCACCAGCGTGCCGCCCGCCCGCCAGCGGCCCCGGGCCGAGATCCCGGCCCGCCGCGCCGCCCAGTAGCCGGTGGCGATCTTCGTACCGGCGGTGAGGACGGCCAGCGTCATGGCGGGCAGCAGCACCGGGGGAATGCTGGCCGGATCCGTGTGCAGGCCGAAGAAGACGAAGAACACGGCGGCGAACAGATCCCGCAGCGGGCTGAGCAGATGGTGCGTACCCTCGGCGACCTCCCCGGAGAGGGCGATGCCCACCAGGAACGCGCCGACGGCCGCCGACACCTGGAGCTGCTGTGCGATCCCCGCCACCAGCAGCGTCAGCCCGAGCACCACCAGCAGCAGCTTCTCGGGGTCGTCGCTGGAGACGAAGCGGGAGATGTGCCGCCCGTAGCGGACGGCCAGGAACAGCACCAGACCGGCCACGCCGAGGGCGATGGCCAGGGTGACGCTGCCCGCCGCCAGGCCCGCACCGGCCAGCAGGGCGGTGACGATCGGCAGATACACGGCCATCGCCAGGTCCTCGAGGACGAGGATGCTGAGGATCACCGGGGTCTCACGGTTGCCGAGCCGGCCCAGATCGCCGAGCACCTTGGCGATGACGCCGGAGGAGGAGATCCAGGTGACGCCGGCCAGCACGACGGCGGCCACCGGCCCCCACCCCAGCAGCAGGGCCATGACGGCGCCGGGCAGGGCGTTGAGCACCGCGTCGACGAGCCCGGCCGGGTACTGGGTCTTGAGATTGCTGACCAGGTCGCTGGCGGTGTACTCCAGCCCGAGCATCAGCAGCAGCAGGATGACGCCGATCTCGGCGCCGGTCGCGACGAACTCCTCGCTCGCCCCCAGCGGCAGCAGCCCGCCCTCGCCGAAGGCCAGTCCGGCCAGCAGATACAGCGGGATCGGGGAGAACTGGAACCGCCCGGCGAGCCGCCCCAGCAGCCCGAGGCTCAGGATGACCGCGCCGAACTCGATCAGAAAGACAGCGGACGAATGCATGGGCTCACTCCCGCCCGAGTATCGCCGCGGCCGTTTCCACACCCTCGCGGGTGCCGATCACGATCAGTTCGTCCCCACCGGCCAGCCGGAAGTCGGGGGTCGGGGAGGGGATCGCCTCCGCCCTGCGCAGGACGGCCACGATCGAGACACCGGTCTCCGTCCGCATCCGCGTCTCGCCCAGCACCCTCCCGTTCCAGTACGACGTGGACGACAGCTCGATCCGCTCGGCCACCAGCCCCAGCTCGGTGGTGGACAGCAGATTCGGGCTGTGATGACTTGGCATCAGGACCCCGATGAGCGCCTCCGCTTCCCCTGGGGTCAGCCTGGTGGACAGGGCACACTCATCGGGGTCCTCCTTCCGGTACGCACTCAGCGTCCGTCCGCCGTCGCGATGCGCGATGACCGAAAGCCGCCTGTTCTCTCGTGTCGTCAGGTCGTAGCGAACCCCGATGCCGGGCAATGGCGTACTGCTCATGCGCGGAGCGCCCACAATCATCCCTCTCGTCGCTCGATTCTTGTGCCACCCTAACGAATGGCAAAGAATTGGTAATGACGGCAGGTGCGCGAGGGTGCGATGGGACGATGCCGACCGCGTATGGGTGGGGTAGCCATCGATCTACGAAGAGGATGGTGCCCAGAGGAGGGGTGGTGCCCATGATCGAGTGGAGGCGGCTCAGCACCGGGATCAGGCCAGTCCCCGATCCGGTCGCCACTCCCGTCATCTGGGGCGGGGCCTTCCTGGGCGCGCTGGCGCTGGTGGCGACCCTGAACTTCCTGGGCGGCCACGGCCGCCCGATGTTCGCCCTGGTCGCGCTCTCGCTGCTGGCCGCGCTGCTGGGGCTGTGCGCGCGATTCGTCGCGGCGCCCGGTACGGCGGGGCTGTGCTGGCTGTTCCTCAACGGCTTCGCCATTCCGCCCGCGGGGCAGCTCTCCTGGGCGGGCGGCCGCGACGCCCGCTGGCTCGCCTGTCTCCTGGCGGCGGCCGTCGCGGGCACCGCGCTCGCCCGCATTGTCAACGCCCGGGCGGGATACCGTCGCATCAGCCCGCTCGGTCGCCGTCCGGGGTCGCCGGAGTGAGGTGACCGGTCCGCGAGAGGCGATGCGACCGGTCCACGGGGTGAAGTGGCCCGGTCCACGGTCGTAGGTCCCACGGCCGTGGGAAGGCCCGGCGCGCGGCCGATACCCCGCGGCGGGCCCGTCCCTAGGCTCGGGGCGCGGCCCGGCGATCACGGTGCCGTCGATGTGTTCCACGTGTTCCGCCACGACGAAGGAGGCGCCCATGCCCGCCGACGGTCAGAGCCACATCCGCATCGCCCGCCCCTCGCGCGATCTCGCGGCGGCGGAGCGCTTCTGGTGTACGGGGCTGGGCTTGAGCGTGGTGTACCGGGCCGAGGGCGGTGACCGGGCCGGGGAGCACGATCTGCTGATGGTGGGTTGGCCGGACGCCTCCTGGCATCTGGAGCTCGTCCACGAGGCGGCCCACCCCGTGGAGCCCCGGCCGACCGAGGAGGATCTGCTGGTGATCTACCTCGACGAACCAGTGCCCGAGGAACTGGTGGGCCGCCTCACCCAGCACGGCGGCACCCGTGTCACCTCCCCCAATCCGTACTGGAACGAATGGGGCGTCACCATCGAGGACCCGGACGGCTACCGCCTGGTGCTGTGCCGCCGCGGCTGGTCGAATTCCTGAGGTGCCGAGTTTCCCAGGGTCAGGCCCGGGGCCACCGGGGTCAGGCCCGGGGCCAAGGCCATCGCGCCGCAGGGTGTCCGGCGGACCACTCGGCGGAGCCGCGTATCGAGGCTTTCCCCTCCCCGCCCCTTCCCGCTACCAGGGGCTCCGCCCCTGGACCCCGGGGGCCGGTGGGCCGACCGTCGCCGCGGCCGGCCCCCCGGCCGGGGCGCCGACCGTGCCGCCCGCGGCACAGCCGGGGCCCAGGGCGGAGCCCCGCCGCGCAGCGGAGCCGCCCAGCCGAGCCGCGCGGCGGAGCCGCCCAGCCGAGCCGCGCGGCGGAGCCGCCCAGCCGAGCCGCGTCGCGGAGGCGCGTAGCCGAGCCGCGTAACCGAGCCGCCCAGCCCAGCCGCGCGGCGGAGCCGCCCACCCGAGCCGCGTCACGGAGGCGCGTAGCCGAGCCGCGTAGCCCAGCCGCCCAGCCCAGCCGCGTGGCGGAGGTGCCCACCCGAGCCGCGTCACGGAGGCGCGTAGCCGAGCCGCGTAGCGGAGCCGCCCGGCCGAGCCGCGTCGCGGAGGTGCCCAGCCCAGCCGCGTAGCCGAGCTGCCCAGCGAGGCCGCCCAGCCGAGCCGCGTCACGGAGGCGCCCAGCCGAGCCGCGTGGCCGAGCCGCGTCGCGGAGCCGCCCAGCCGAGCCGCGTAGCCGAGCCGCGTCGCGGAGCCGCCCGGCCGAGCCGCGTCGCGGAGGCGCCCAGCCCAGCCGCGTAGCCGAGCCGCCCAGCGAGGCCGCCCAGCCGAGCCGCGTCACGGAGGCGCCCAGCCGAGCCGCCTAGCCCAGCCGCCCAGCCCAGCCGCCTAGCGGAGCCGCCCAGCCCAGCCGCGTAGCCGAGCCGCCTAGCGGAGGCGCCTAACAGAGGCGCGTGGCCGAGGCGTGGGAAGGGGCGAAGCGTCGGGGCCGGGGGCTGGGGTGGAGCCCCAGTTGAGGGAAGGGGCGGGGAGGGGAGCAGCGCGCCGTAGGCGTCACGATCCGTCGGACAGGACACGACAGGACACCACTCGGCACCGCGGGACACCCCCCTAGTGCGGCATCGTCAGGACCGCCACTCCGTTGACGCGGTCGGCGGCGAGGTCGTCGAGGGCGGCGTCCGCCCGGTCGAAGGGGTACGGCGTGACCGTGGCGCCGATCCGGTGCTCGGCGGCCGCGGCGAGGAATTCGCGGCCGTCCTCCCGAGTGTTGGCGGTGACGCTGCGAACGGTGCGTTCGCGGAAGAGGTGCCGCTCGTAGTCGAGTGACGGGATGTCGGTGAGGTAGATCCCGGCGATGCTCAGTGTGCCGCCCGCGTCCAGGGACTCCAGGGCGACCGGGACCAGTTCGCCCACCGGGGCGAAGAGGATGGCGGCGTCGAGCGGCTCGGGCGGGCGGTCGTAGGCGTCGTTCGCGGAGGCGGCGCCGAGGTCCATGGCGAGCTCGCGGGCGGCGGGCGAGCGGGTCAGGACGTGGACGACGGCGCCCTGCGCGATGGCGACCTGGGCGGTGAGGTGCGCCGAGCCGCCGAAGCCGTAGATGCCGAGCCGGCCGCCCGGCGGGAGATCGGCCCGGCGCAGCGCGCGGTGGCCGATGATCCCGGCGCACAGCAGCGGGGCGAGCTCCTCGTCGCGGTATCCGGTGGGAAGCTCATAGGCGTAGGCCGCCGGTACGGTGACGTACTCGGCGTAGCCACCGTCCGCGTCCCAGCCGGTGTACTCGGAGAACGGGCACAGGTTCTCCTGGCCCCGGAGGCAGTAGCGGCAGCGGCCGCAGGTACTCCGCAGCCAGGGGACGCCGAGCCGGATCCCGGGGCCGGGGCCGTGCGCCCGCGAGCCCGCCGCGACGACCTCGCCGACCGCCTCGTGACCGGGGACGACGGGGCTGCGGTGCGGGGGCAGATCGCCGTCGCGGACATGCAGATCGGTGCGGCAGACGCCACAGGCCCGGACCCGGACCAGCAGCTCGTCCTCCGCCGGGCGCGGAACCGGCAGCTCCACCTGCTCGATCCGGCCCGGGGTGGGGACCACCCACGCCCGCATGGTCGCCGGAAGGTCGACGTTCGTGTCCGTCACCTCGCCAACGTAACGCCGTGAGCACCGTGGCGACCGTAAGGCACGCGTTACGGCCATACGGCGCCAAGAAGGGAAGAGATATGACCGGAAACTGCCAACCGCGTGCGGACGCGGTCAGGCCGAGGTGCCGTCCTTGGCGTTGATCAGGCCGAGGGGCCGTCCATCGCGTTGATCAGGCTCGTGGGGCGCATATCGGTCCAGTGCTCATTGACGTAGTCCAGGCACGCCTGGCGGTCGTCCTCGCCATGGGCGACCGTCCACCCCGCCGGGACCTCGGCGAAGGCGGGCCACAGCGAGTGCTGCCCCTCCTCGTTGACGAGCACGAGATAGCGGCCGTCGGGGTTCTCGAAGGGGTTGCTCATCGCTGGTCTCCTCGCTCACGGTCGGCGTCGACGAGCTTGACGGTACCGGCAGGGCCGGGGACCCGCCGAGGGGTTCCCGGGGGCCTGGGGAAAAGCCTGGGATACGGGAAATGGCACCTTCCTGACGGAATTCGGGGTTCCGGGGCGGTCCTCGCCTACGGTCCGCGGCATGGTCGCGTCCGCCAGAACCGAGCCCAGGGGCTCCATGGCCATGGAGCTCACCACCGGCGACCCCGCGCTCACGGCCCGGCTGGAACGCGGAATGGACGCCTCGGAGGAGTGGCTGCGCGCTCTCGCCGCCGAGGCCCAGGACCCTTGTGTCGCCGAAGTCGCCGGACATCTCTTCGGCCCCGGCGGCAAGCGGCTGCGCCCGCTGCTGGCGCTGGTGGGCGCGGAGTTCGGCGCGCGCGCCCCGGTCGGCGCCGCCCCATCCACCGCCGTGGAGGCCGCCGCCCTGGCCGAGCTGGTGCACGTCGCCTCGCTCTACCACGACGACGTCATGGACCAGGCCCGCACCCGGCGCGGAGTCCCCAGCGTCAACGCCCGCTGGGGCAACACCACCGCCGTCCTCGCGGGCAACTGGCTGCTGTCGAAGGCGGCCCAGCTCGCCGCGGAACTCGGCCCGGAGACCATACGGTTGCAGTCCAAGGTCACCAATCGGCTGATCATGGGCCAGATACGGGAACTCGTCGGCCCCTCGGACGACGACGATCCGCTCTCCCACTACTTCACGGTGGTGGCCGGGAAGTCGGCCGCGCTGATCGCCATGGCGCTACAGCTGGGTGCGGTCCGGACGGGCGCCCCGGAGCATGTCGTCCAGACGCTCGCCGAATACGGGGAACATCTGGGCATCGCGTTCCAGATATCCGACGACATCCTCGACATCACCTCCACCTCCGAGGTCTCCGGCAAGGAACAGGGCAAGGATCTCGCGATCGGGGTCGCCAGCCTCCCGGTGCTGCTGGCCCTGGCCGACGAGCGGCCGGAGGCGGGCGAGTTGCGCACCCTGCTGACCGCCGCCACCGCGGGCCCGGAGGGCGGCGGGCTGCCGAGGGCCGTCGCGCTGCTGCACCGCTGCGGGGCGCTGGCGGAGGCGCGCACGGTGATGCACGCCCGGCTGCTGCGCGCCCGGACCGCGGCGAACGGACTGCCGGACGGTCCGGCGACCCGGGTCCTGCACGCGCTGTGCGACTTCGTGGCGCGCCGGGATCACTGACGGGCTTCCTCCGTAAGGCGAGTAAGGCGCCCGTACGACGACCGTTACGCCCATGCGGCAACCGTAAGACGCCCGTACGGCGACCGTAAGGCGCACATCCCTCTCTCCTCGCCCTCCCCCTCGCCCTCCCCTTCGTCGGCCCCGGTCGGCCGGTGTCCGCGTCACGACGTAATCTGAGCCCTATGGGCAGCTCACGGTCAGATGTGGTGGACGAGCCCATCGACCCCGATACCGGCCCGGTCCCGCCCGTCCGGCACAGTCCGTGGCGAGGGCAGGGCCCCGTGGTGGGTGTGGTGGCGGTGGGCGGCGCGCTCGGGGCGACGGCCCGCTACGCGGCGTCGCTGCTGTGGCCGACCCCGTCCAGCGCCTTCCCTTGGACGATCCTGCTGGTCAACGTCCTCGGCTGCGCGATCATCGGCGTCTTCCTGGTGCTGATCACCGAGATGTGGACGGCCCACCGGCTGGTGCGGCCCTTCTTCGGCACCGGTGTGCTCGGTGGCTTCACCACCTTCTCGACGCACGCCGTGGACTTCACCCGGCTGATCCAGGACGGCCGTATCGCGATCGCCTTCGGCTATCTGCTGGGCACGCTCGTGGTGGCGATGACGGCCGTATGGGCGACCGTGGCGGCGACCCGGCGCGTCCTCGGCGCGTACGGCGGCGGCCCCGGCGGGAGGGCGGCCCGGTGACCGGCGAGCCCGCGCTGCGGCTGACCGTCTTCATCGGCGAGAACGACACCTGGCACCGCAAACCGCTGTCCGCCGAGATCGTGCACCGCGCCCATCGCGCGGGGCTCGCGGGGGCGAGCGTGTTCCGCGGTGTCGAGGGGTACGGCTCCACGTCCCTGATCCACACCTCGCGGCTGCTGTCGCTCGGCGAGGATCTGCCCATGGCCATCGTGATCATCGATACGGAGGAGCGAGTGCGGTCCTTCCTGCCCGAGCTGGAGGAGATCGTGGGTGACGGCCTCGTGGTGGTCGACCCGGTCGAGATCGTGCACCCCCGGCGGCGGGCCCGGTGAACTGGCTGCTGGTGATCGCGGGCGGGATGGTCGGCGCCCCACTGCGCTATCTGACCGACCGGGCGGTGCAGACACGGCACGACTCGGTGTTCCCGTGGGGCACGTTCCTGGTCAATATGGTGGGCTGTCTGGTGCTGGGCCTGCTGACCGGCGCGGCGACGGCGGGAGCGGCGTCCCAGCAGTTGCAACTGCTGCTGGGCACGGGGCTGTGCGGGGCGCTGACGACGTATTCGACGTTCTCGTACGAGACCCTGCGGCTGGCCGAGGAGGGCGCCCGGCTCTTCGCCGTGGCGAATGTGGGCCTGAGTCTGGTGGTCGGGGTGGGCGCCGCCTTCGCGGGTGTGGGGCTGGCCCACGCGATCTGGGGCTGATCACCAACGCCCGGCGGCCTTACCGCCCGCGACGCCCTTACCGTTCATACCGCCGCCGCTCCACTACGGCAGCAGTCGCGTCGTGGTCGGCGGCAGGCCGTACTCCCCCGTGGCCGCCGTCCGCAGATGCTCCAGCATCACCCGGCGCAGCTCCCGCGCGGCCCGGGGCGGCGCGACGTCCTTACGGTGGGCGACGGCGATGGTGCGCTGCATGTCGTGGCCCGCGAACGGGGTGATCCGCAGCCCGGACCGGGCCGCCACCATCCCCGGCAGTACGGCGATGCCGAGCCCGGCCCGTACGAAGCCCAGCACCGCGTCCATCTCACCGCCCTCGACCGTGAAGGACGGCTCGAAACCGGCCGCCCGGCAGGCCGCCGTGGTGAATTCCCGCAGGTCGTAGCCGCGCCGGAACATCACCATCGGCCGGTCCCGCAGCTCCTCGACCTGGATCCGCCGGCGCCGGGTGGGCGGCGGGGACGCGGGTGAGGAGGCCACCACCAGCTCCTCCCGCAGCAGCTCGGTGGCGGCGAGGGCGGGGGCCTGGCCGAGTACCGGGGTGATGATCAGAGCGAGGTCCAGCTCGCCCGCGGAGAGCGTGCGGACCAGATCCTGGGAACCGCCCTCGTCCACGATCAGCTCGATGCCCGGGAACTCGTCGTGGAAGCGGCGCAGCACATCGGGGACGAAGCTGGCGCACAGGCTCGGCGTGGCTCCCAGCCGCACCCGGCCGCGCCGCAGCTGGGCGACCTCCTGGACCTCGCGGTGCGCGGTCTCGGTGTCGGCGAGGATCTGGCGGGCCAGTGGCAGCAGGGCCTCACCCGCGTCGGTGAGGGCGATGTTGCCGCGCGCCCGGTGGAAGAGATCGGCTCCCAGCTCCCGTTCGAGGGCGCGGATCTGCTGGGACAGCGAGGGCTGGGCGACATGCAGGAGCTCCGCGGCGCGGGTGAAGTGCCGGGTCTCCGCGACGGTGGCGAAATAACGCAGCTGATGCAACTGCACACCACGATGATAGGCACCGGCTATGGACGTCTCGCCACGGCGTGCCCAGGACGTATGGGCCCCTCTCGGGGATGCTCCCTCGGGGCGGGCGGAGCCGGGCGGGGAACCCGGCGGAACTCCGGAGGAAAGCAGGGCGCCACCCGGCGACCGGCCTCCAGGAGGGCGGCCGCCGCCGAGTGACGACATGCGCCCTACTGGTGGGCGGCCAGCGCCCGCATCCCCGGACTACAGGATTCCAGCAGCGAGGTGAGCTCCTCCTCGGCCAGCCTGCTCGCCGCGCCCGGCCGGCCACCGTCGAGGTGGGCGATGGACGCGTCCAGCCAGTCGCGGTGCGGTTCCACCCCGATGAACTCGGCGAGCCGGATCAGCTCCTTCTCCGGCTCCTCCAGCAGGGTCTCGTACGACAGCGCGGCGCGCTGCTCCGCCGGGACCTCGTCCAGCTTCCTCAGACCGTCGACGATCGTCTCGGACCACAGGGTGCCGAACGCGTCGATCGGGATGGGGCGGTCCCACACCAGCGCCGGGTCGTAGCGGTCGCTCAGCAGCGGGGCCAGGTCGGGCGGGAGCTGGTCCGCGTGCCGCGGCGTCAGCTGCCTCGGGGTCTCGAGACCGCAGTGGGCCGCCATCTCCCACAGCATCGGGATCATCCGGAAGCTGAAGTGGCGGCTCATCGAGACGGCACAGTCGGGGCCCTGTCGGTAGAGGTGCAGGAAGCGGGCCTCGGGGAAGGCGCGGTGCATCTCAGGTACGCGGCCGATGGACAGGCCGGTGCGCTCGACGACGGCTCCGGGGTTGCCGAACCGTGCGCCGAGGGTGGCGAAGAGGGCCGTCCAGTGGTCTGCCGGACGGCGGGTGGGCCAGGTGGTGACCTCGGCCGCCAACTCGTCGAAGAGCGCGTCGGGGTCGTCGGTCAGATGGGGCAGCACCATGACGCTGATGGCCGGGATACCGGTGGTCTCCGCGTCGAACCGCCGCTTGGGCATCCTGTGGTAAAGGAACTCGGGCGGGATGGCGCCATTTTTGATCATGCTATTGGTGACCACATTGGGCCTGGACAGAAATCCCCAGAAATCCGCACCGCTCAGCGGGGCCTCGTCCAGTATCTCCGAGTCGGGAATACTGGCGAACAATTCATTGATGCTGAGAACATCCGGATGAATATTGATAATCTGAGACAGAGCCGTCGAACCACACCGTCCGGTGCCGACGACAAATGTCAACTTCTGGTTGACCACGCGCACTTCCTCCCGTTCCTTGCTCGGACAACTAGTTGTTTCCCTAGTGGCCGTTCCCATAGTGGCCCATGACACACCGCGGTCGATTCGGTGGCCGCGGGCATGCTAATGGACGCCCCGGGCGACGATGACTCCGACCATCGAACAGGGGAAACACACACAACGGGATGCGAGAGGGCGAACTCAAGGTTCAGCCGCTTCCTACACTTTTGCGCAACTTTCACATCCGACAGGGGCGTTACCTTCAGGAACCCCCCAACTACCAGCGACGAAGCCCGATCTGAGAGTCGTCTCCGGACTTCACAACTCGACCCTGGGGACGGAACCGTAATCGAACAGTTTCTTCCGTGACGAGACGGTCATCTTTTCGTACCAACGGCACTGCTAGAGTGCGCATCCACCCCATACCCGTGACCCCGGGTTGGCATGCCCAACCAGGCCGGGTGGGGCGGGGAACAACGCGACATGACGCAGAGCAGCGATGCCGCCGCACAGGGTGCAGTAACGGAAGGGACAGGGGACCCGAACAGCGGCACGGTATTTCAAATCTCGGGGGACGATGCATTACCAGGTGCGCCATGCACGGTGATTCGCTTTCAAGACCCCTGCGCACACGGAAAATCGGGGAAGGTGTTTCGTACGTGTTGGTGGAGCGCGATCAGGAGATAGCCCGGCTCAATCGGCTCCTCTTCGAGGGCGCCCGCGAGGGAAGCCGGCTCGCCGTTATCAGCGGCGCCGTGACATCAGGAAAGACCGCACTTCTGCACACCGTGACGGATACGGCGGGCGGACGCGGCGTCCGGGTACTGCCCGCGGTCGCATCCGCCTCGGAGCAGAAGTTCCCCTACGCCGTGCTCGAGCAGCTCTACCAGGGCATGCCGACCCATCTTCAGCGTTCCCGGCCGCGCCCCGGCCTGGATGCGCCGCGCGACCCGAACGGCCCGGACCAGGCCGAGCTCCCGCTGCTCCAGGACTTCCACCGCACCCTCGACGAACTGACCGGCGACACCCCCCTGTTGATCGCCATCGACGATGTCCAGTTCGCCGACCTGCCCTCGCTGCGCTGCCTGGCGTACGGCATCCGGCGCTGCCGCTCGGGGGCGCTGTCCGTCGTGGTCAGCCGCGGGTCGCTGACCGGCCCCGCCGCCACCGCCCTGGACGAGCTGCTGCACGAGCCGAAGGTGTGCCACGTCCGGCTCGCCCCGCTCACCGTCGCGGGCGTCTCCGCCCTGCTGACCGGGGAGTTGGGCACCGAGGAGGCCGGGCGGCACGCCGCCGCGTACCACGAGATGACCGGCGGCAATCTGCTGCTGCTGCGCGGTCTGCTGGACGACCGGTTCTCCCGCCTCACCCGCGGCCCGCTCGACCCCGCGCCCGGTACGGACGCCCCGGTGGCCGGGGAGCTGTTCCGGCAGGCGGCGCTGTCCTGCGTCTACCGCGGCGGCCCGGCCCACCGCCGGGTGGCCCATGGGATCGCGCTGCTGGGTGACGCCACGTCCGTTCCCCTGCTGAGCAGGCTGATCGAGGTCGAGGAGCGGCTGGTCCGGCAGTCCGTCGCGCTGCTCACCGAGGTCGGGCTCCTGCACGGCGGACGGTTCCGCAGCGACGCGGTGCGCACCGTGCTCCTGGACGACCTGGAGCTGCACGAGCTCGGCCCGCTGCACCACCGGGCCGCCCGGCTGCTGTACGAGGAGGGCGCCGACCCCATCGACGTGGCCCGCCATCTGCTCAGCCACGAGTCGCCCGAGCCGGTCGAGGAGTGGATCACGCAGGCGCTGTGCGACGCGGCCGTGCACGCCATCGCCGCGGACCACAGGGAACTGGCCATGAACTGCCTCCAGATGGCCGACCGTTACACCACCGACGAGCGCGAGGCGCTTCAGCTCCAGGCCACGATGGTGCAGGCCATGTGGCCGTTCAACCCGCTGTCCCAGATGCGGCGGCTCCAGTCGCTGGCCGGTCCGGCGGGCAGCGGGCTGCTGCCCGCCCCCGAGACCATCCCGGTCGTCATCGGGCTGCTGGGTCTTGGCCGGATGGACGAGGCGGCCGCCGCGCTGGAGCAGCTCAGCCGGGCCGCCGCCGAGCACCCGGGCACCGAGCTGGACACCGGTCTTCGCGCCATCCGGCTCGCCCTGTCCTCCACCTACCCGGACCACCCCGAACTGTGGCCCTTCCTGGACCAGGGGGAGGCCGACGACGCCCCGTGGGACGCCCCGCTGGCGCCGGACCAGACCCCGGAGTCGCCCCATCTGACCGCGTTCCGCGCGCTGCGGACCGTACTGAGCCGCGGGGTCGACGAGCGCGCCGTACGGGCCGCGGAGCGGGTGCTGGAGACCGTACGGCTCTCGGACCGGACCATGCTGACGGTGCACGCCGCGCTCCAGACGCTGGTGTACGCCGACCGCCACGCCACCGCCACCACCTGGTGCGACCGGCTGATCGAGGAGACCTCCGAGCGCGGCGCCAAGGCGCTGCTGGCCTACTTCTGCGTGCTGCGGGCCCAGATCGCGCTGCGCGTGGGACGGCTGCGGGACACGGTCCGGTACGCCGAGCGGGCGCTGGAGGAGCTTCCGGCGCGCGGCTGGGGCGTCACCGTCGGCATGCCGCTGGGGATGCTGATCAACGCCCACACCGCGATGGGCAACCATGACGCGGCGGCCGAACTGCTCGCCCGCCCGGTGCCGGACGAGATGTACCGCAACCGCTTCGGACTGCACTACCTCTACGCACGGGCCAGGCACCAGCTGGCCACCGGCCGCCAGCACGCCGCCCTCACCGACTTCCGCGCCTGCGGCGAGAAGATGGCCGACTGGGGCCTTGACTCCCCCGCCACCCTGACCTGGCGGCTCGGCGCCGCCGAGACCTGGCTGACGCTGGGCGGCCAGGAGCGGGCGGCGCGGCTGGCGGAGGAGCAGCTGGAGCTGGCCGGGGAGTCTTCCTCGCGCACCCGGGGCGCGGCATTGCGGGTGCTGGCCGCCACCCGGCCGCGACAAGAGCGCATCGCCCTGCTCCAGCAGGCGGTGGGGGTGCTCCAGGCGAGCGGCGGCTGGTACGAGATGGCGCGGGCACTGGCGGACCTGGCGGAGGCGCACAAACAGCTCGGCGATCTGGACACCAGCCGGCTGATGACCCGTCGGGCGCTGCGGCTCGCGGACAGCTGCGGTGCCGACGAGCTGTCCCGCTCATTGCAGCGCACTCCGGCCCGTTCGGCCCTGTCGGAGGCGGCCCGTACCGGAGAGGATACTGCCGCCTTTTCCGAACTCTCCGATGCAGAAAGTCGAGTGGCAGCACTAGCAGCTTCCGGCTACACCAACCGCGAGATCGCCGCTAAGCTTTTCATCACGATCTCCACGGTGGAACAACACCTGACCCGTGTCTACCGGAAGATCAACATCAGCCAGCGCCGAGAACTGCCCGCGAGCCTGGATTTCGATGTCGCTTATACCGCCTGATCTCCCCGCGAAGCCACTCGGCTACAACGAGGTTGATGCCATGACGTGCGCCACCGCGTCCGCCACGACGATGCTCGTGCCGGATTTCCCCTTTTCCTACGACAGATGGCTGTCCCATCCAGCGGGTTTGGGCGTCCTGCCTGCCGCGATGCACGGAACCGAAGTCGCCGTCATCGGCGGCGGGATGTCCGGGCTGACCGCGGCCTATGAGCTTCTACGACTAGGACTTTCCCCAGTTCTTTATGAAGCGGAGCAACTGGGCGGCCGGATGCGCTCCACGCCCTTCCCCGGTAATCCGGAATACAAGGCGGAGATGGGCGCCATGCGCTTTCCCGTCGCCGCCCGGTCGCTGTTCCATTACATCGATCTGCTGGGCCTGTCCACTCGTCCTTTCCCTAATCCTTTGGCACCGGCCACCGCGAGCACGCTGATCGACCTGAACGGCGGTCAGGACCGGGCGCGCACCGCGGACGAGCTCCCGGAGGTCTACCAGGAGGTCGCCGCCGCCTGGGACAAGGCGCTCCAGGAGCGCGCCGACCTGGCCACGCTGCGGGACGCCATCCAGCGGCGGGACGTCGGCACGCTGAAGACCGTATGGAACTCGCTGGTCAAGGAGTTCGACGACCAGTCCTTCTACGGCTTCCTCGCCACCTCCTCCACCTTCCAGTCGTTCCGCCACCGGGAGATCTTCGGCCAGGTGGGCTTCGGCACCGGCGGCTGGGACACCGACTTCCCCAACTCGGTGCTGGAGATCCTGCGTGTCGTGGTCACCGAGGCCGACGACAACCAGGTGGGCATAGTCGGCGGCTCCTCCCAGGTGCCGAACGGGCTGTGGGAGCACCGGCCCGAGACGCTTCGGCACTGGCCGCGGGGCACCTCGCTGGCCTCGCTGCACGGCGGCCGGCCCCGGCCCGCGGTCACCCGGCTGCGGCGGACCGCCGACGGCATCCGGGTGACGGACGAGAGCGGAGAGGAGCGAGAGTTCCCCGCGGTGGTCTTCAGCCCGCATGTGTGGACGCTGCTGAACCGGGTCGACTGCGATCCGACGCTGCTGTCCACTCCGCAGTGGACGGCCGTGGAGCGCACCCACTACATGGGCGCGTCCAAGCTTTTCGTCCTGGTCGACCGGCCGTTCTGGCGGGACACCGACCCGGCCACCGGCCAGGACGCGATGAGCATGACGCTCACCGACCGGATGCCGCGCGGGGTCTATCTGTTCGACGACGGGCCCGACCGGCCCGGTGTGATGTGCCTGTCGTACACCTGGAACGACGACTCGCTGAAGGTCGCCACGCTCTCCGCCGAGGAGCGGCTGGAGACGCTGCTGACCAAGCTGGCCGCGATCTATCCGGACGTGGACATCCGGTCGCACATCATCGCGGGGCCGCTGACCGTCACCTGGGAGACCGAGCCCCGCTTCATGGGGGCGTTCAAGAACAATCTGCCCGGCCACTACCGCTATCAGCGACGGCTGTTCACCCAGTTCATGCAGGACGGGACGGATCCGGCGAGGCAGGGCTTCTTCCTGTGCGGGGACGACGTCTCCTGGACGGCCGGTTTCGCCGAGGGAGCGGTGACCACGGCGCTGAACGCGGTGTGGGGCGTGCTCCGCCACCTCGGCGGCACCACCCATCCGGACAACCCCGGCCCCGGCGATCTCTTCGACACCTTCGCGCCGCTGGAGCTTCCGTACGACTGACGGCCACGGCGTCACACACAGGGCGCACAGGTTACACAGGGCTCACAGGGGGAGCCGTCGCGCGCCGTCGGCTCCCCCCGTCATGTCTCAGCCCCGGGCCAGCTGTTCGAGGCGGCGCTTGTCCGGCTTGCCGTTCCGGTTGAGCGGGAAGTTCTCCAGCACCTCGACCCGGTTGGGCTGTTCGTAGACCGGGAGCACCTGGCACAGCCGCTCCCGCCAGTGCTTGGCGTCCCGCAGTTCCTCGTCCTCCACGAAGAAGACCAGCTGCTCATCACCGGCGCGGCGCTCGTCGGGGAGCGGCACGATCCGGGTGGAGATCTCGGCGAGGGCCGCCTTCCGCTCGATCAGCTCGGGGTAGAGCGTGTAGCCGGAGCGGTGCACCGCGAACTTCCGCCCCAGGACGAAGAGGTTGTCCTGCTCGTCGAGATAGCCGAGGTCGCCGGTGGACTGCCAGCCGGTGGGCACGGCGTCGATGGTGCCGTCCGCCGCGAGGTGGCCCTCGAGCGCGTCCGGGGTGTCGACCTCGATCTCGCCGGCCTCACCGGGGGCGGCCGGGTGGCCGTCCTCGTCGATGACGCGCAGCTTGATGCCGTCCATGGCCCGGCCGCAGGAGACCGGGTTCTCCAGGGTGGCGAAGGCGATGTTGCCGAGCTCGGTGCTGCCGTAGCTGTCCAGCAGCGGCAGCCCGAATTCGGCCACGTAGCGCTCGGAGAGCGCGCCGTCCAGCGGTGCGGCGCCCGAGCAGAACATCCGGACGCCCTCCAACTGGGCCCGCAGCGACGGCTTCCGGCCGACCAGGTTGAGCATGGTGCGGTAGCTGGACGGGGTGGCGTCGATCACCGTGGCGCCGGTCCGTCCGGCCATCTGGACGGCCCGGTCCAGGCGCTTGTACGGGGCGATGACCAGCGAGCAGCGGGTGAGCCAGGCGATGAGCACCATGGACAGCCCGTACTGGTGGGCGAAGGGCAGCAGCGGCAGCAGTACGTCGTCCGGCCGGTGCCCGACCTGGGCGGCGTTGCGCTCCAGGTTGGTGAGGAACTTGGCGCCGGACTTGACGGCGCCCTTGGGCTCGCCGGTGGAGCCGGAGGTCCACATGATCAGGCCGTCGCGCCGGTCGGCCCAGGCGTCGAAGGACAGCTCCCGGGCGGTGAGGGGGCGCCCGGCGGCCGGGGCGATCAGCTCGTAGAGGTTCACCGTACGGATGTCGTCGTGGATCGGGGCGTCGTCGTCCACGAAGGCGATCGCGGCGCCGGTGCGCTCCGCTATCCGCCGGGTCTCGTCCGGGTGCTCCTGCTGGTCGATCAGGACGATGGAGGCTCCCACGTGCATGAGCGCGAACAGCACGCTCACGTAGGCGGCGGAGTTGCCCGCCTTGAAGATGACGCGGTCGCCGTGGGTCACCCCGTGCTCGCGGATCACATCGGCGACGCGCAGCGCGTCCAGCTCGAAGTCGGCCAGGGTCTGCACCGAGTCGAGCGCGTAGATCTTCGCGGTCATCGAACGTACTCTTTTCCTTTTCGCTCAGGAGTACGGGCAGCCCTGGGCGGGTCCCCCTAGGCTCCCTGGTCTTCGGCGCCGGCTTCCCACTCGGCGTCGACGGGGTCTTGGGAGAGCAGCTGGTCGTGCACCAGGTTGACGACCTCTCTCCGGCTCGAGTCGAGGTAGTAGCGGGAACCGGGAAACACCTCGAGGTCGAATCGTCCGCTCGTCCGCCGCCGCCAGGCCCGTACGCCGCGCAGCGGGGTCTTGGGGTCGCCCTCACCGGCGAGGGCGACGATCCGGCAGCCGAGCGCCGGGGGCCCCAGGGTCATGCCCCAGTGCGCGGTCCGGCCGGAGACGAACAGGGTCAGCAGCGGCGTCCCGGTCTCCCGTTCCACGCGCTCGGCGACGCGGTAGGCGAGATCGGCGCCGGCCCGGTGGCCGAAGAAGGCCAGCGGGCGGTCCATCCACTCCCCCAGCGCACCGAAAATCCGGTCCGCGAGGCCGGCGGAGTCGGTCAGCCGCTCATCGTCCTCGAGCCCGGTATACAGCGGGTACTGGATCGCCAACACCTCCACCGTGGGCAGCAGAAGCTCGGACAGTGAGAGGTAGTACGCGGTGGAGTGGGCGGATTCCGGGAAACAGATCAGCCGGAAACTGCTCGGAGTTTCCGTTTGCAATATCCGAATAAGGCCCACATCATCGGGCTTGATCTGGCTCAAGGAGTACATCCCCGCGATTGCACTGAGGGGCCGGGCACGAGTGCACGGTGGGGCGCGTCGACCACGCTCGTCCGAGATGCTGACTCCGTGAGGCTATGAGCCCTTCTCCGGGGCCACAACCCCTAGTAACCGCTATTCGAGGTACGCGCTATATGCGGGTACCGCGCCCGTCCCGACGTGGCGCGGGACACAGGCGGGCGCCCCCTAAGGCCCCCTCACCGGTGCCACTACCCCCTAATCTGGGGGCAGTTAGGGGCCAGGAGTCAAGCTGTCGTGTTAAACATGTGCAAAGTAATGGTCTCCTCAAGCCAATTAAATCGGTGCGACGACAGCGATGAACACAACACGTCCTATTGATTTCGCCGTCGTTGTCGACGGCTTGGTCAAGAAGTACCCCGGCCGGCCCGTTCCGGCTGTCGACAATCTCAGCTTCACCGTCAGGCACGGTGAGGTCTTCGGCTTCCTCGGGCCCAACGGAGCGGGTAAGACCACCACCATCGGCATCCTGACCACCCGTGTCGCGCCCAGCGGCGGACGTGCCTTCGTACAGGGCGTCGACGTGGTACGCAGGCCGGCGGTGGCCCGGCAGTCCTTCGCCATCGTGCCGCAGCGCAACAACCTGGACCGGTCACTGACGATCCGTCAGAACCTGACCTTCCACGCCGGCTACCACGGTCTCTCGCGCTCGGAGCGCAACCGCCTGGCGGACGAGAGCCTGGAGTGGGTCGGCCTCGGCGACCATGCCAAGGCCCGGGCGGACCAGGTCTCCGGCGGTCAGGCACAGCGCGTGATGATCGCGCGAGCTCTGATGCACCGCCCCCGGGTGCTGTTCCTGGACGAGCCGGCCACCGGCCTCGACCCACAGTCCCAGATCTTCGTGCGCGACCGGGTCGCCGAACTCAAGACCCGTGGCGTCACGGTGGTGATCACCACCCACGACATGGAGGAAGCGTCCAAGCTCTGTGACCGGATCGGCATCGTCGACCACGGCAAGCTGCTCGCCCTGGACACCCCCGAGGCGCTGACCAGCCGGATGAGCAACACCGCGCTGACCGTCACGGTGCGCCCGCCGCACAGCGGGATGAACGGCGTGGTCCACCTGGTGCAGGGCCTCGGGGTCGCCGAGCGGGTCGAGGTGCTCCAGGCCGACGACGACATGGCCGCCCTCATGCAGGGCGCCGGGGCCGCGGGCGTCAACGACGGCACCTTCCGGATGAAGGTCTACAGCAACGCGCCGTCCTCCGTGCTTCTGCCCACGGTCATCAAGGCCCTGACCGACACCGAGTGCGAAATCAAGGACCTGAATGTGAGCAAGGCGAGCCTGGAAGACGTCTTTGTCGACCTGACGGGGAAGGAGATGCGATGAGCTCCTCCTCACGACCCACGTCATCGGCCGACGGACCCCACGGCGGCAAGGCCGCCGGGGAGCAGCCCGCGAGCGGCGCGGCGACGCCCCCGCACCAGGGCGGCCAGGGTTCCGGTGGCCAGGGTTCCGGCGGCCGGGGCGGTGAGCGGTCCTCCGCGACACACAGGCCCGTCGACCCCAGGACCCCCGGCGCCGGGCCGGACGGGACCCGGCCCACCGATCCGCGGAACGCCGACACCAAGTCGTCCGCCGAGGACGACGGCTTCGAGGACACCCGGACCGTGCTCGTACGGTCCAAGCCGTCCGCCCCGCGTCCCGGGCCCGAGGCCCAGGCCCCGCGTCCGGGCGCCGAGGTCCAGAGGGCCGCACCACACGCCCCGAACGCCCCGCACGCGTCGAACGCCCCTCACGCCCAGAACGCCCCGCACGCACCGGTCAAGCACGAGAACCGGCCGCACGACCCCCGGCACCACGAGAGCCGGCCGCAGGAGCACCGGCACCACGACGCCAGGGGCATGGGCGCCCCGCACGGCGGCGGGGACATCGGCGACACCCTGACGCTGGTCATCAAGCCGATACCGGCCCCGTCGGCGACCCAGGCCGCACAGGACGCCAAGGCCGCGCTGAACGCCATCATCGCGGCGGCGGACGCCCGTTCGGGGCTCGTGGAGCCCGAGCCCGAACCGGAGCCCGAACTCGAGCTCGACCTGCCCGACTCCAAGCGCCGCGGCGGGCGTCACCGGCGCCGCGCCAACCGGTGGCGGACGTTCTTCTTCATCCTGTGGCGCGACATCTTCGTCACCGGCCGCGAGATGGGCCCCTTCCTGGGCCAGGTCATCGTGGAACCGTTCTTCATGCTGTTCGTCTTCGGCAAGGTGCTCGGCGAGATCGGCTTCACCCAGCCCGGCTTCCAGCAGGTGCTGCTGCCCGGTGTGGTGGCGCTCAACAGCTTCCTGGTCGCCCTACAGAACACCGCGCTGCCACTGGCCATCGACTTCTCCTGGACCAAGGAGATCGAGGACCGATTGCTCGCGCCCATCCCGGTCGCGCTGGTGGCGGTGGAGAAGGCGGTCTTCGGCGCGATGCGCGGTCTGATCGGCTCGCTGGTCATGATCCCGATCGGTCTTGCGCTGCTGGACGACGTCTCCTGGCCGCTGGACAAGATGCCGGTGACGCTGGGCATCCTCAGCCTCGGCGGACTCGTCGGCGGCTGCGTCGGCCTCACCTTGGGCACCCTGGCGCCCGCGCGTCATATCTCCATCGTCTTCGCCATGACGCTGACCCCGATCATGTTCACCGGGGCCACGCAGTTCCCGTGGCGGAGCCTGGAGACCGTCCGCTGGTTCCAGGTGCTGTGCACCTTCAACCCGCTGACCTACGTCACCGAGGCGATGCGCGGACTGCTGCTGGACCCCGGGCCCAAGACGCCGGAGTCGATCCCGCTGTGGATCTGCTTCTCCGCCATCGGGGCGGCCATCCTGGTCTTCGGGATGATCGGCATCCGGGGCTTCAACCGCCGGGCGCAGGACTGAGCCACGGCAGGACTTGAGAGTAAGGCACCACACCATGACGGCATCCGAGCAGACGAAGACAGCCATCGTTTTCCCGGGCATGGGACCCTCCGGCTTCTCCGAAGTGGGCAGGTTCCTCACGCTCGACCCGTTCGCCCGGAAGCGGCTCGCCGAGGCCGACGAGGCGCTGGGCTACTCGGTCTTCGACCGGCTCCGCGACTCCGAGGACGACTACTCCGAGGCCACCCAGATCGCCTTCCTGGTGAACTCGATGGCCTCGGCGGACCGGGCGGAGCAGGAACACGGACTGGCCCCCGACCTGTGCGTGGGCCCCAGCTTCGGGCAGAAGGCGGCCGCCGCCTACGTCAGTTCGCTGCCGTTCCCCGAGGTGGTGCGGCTCACCGCGGAGCTGGCCCGCTGTGAGCACGCGTACTTCGCCGAGGAGTACCAGGACGCGGTCACCCACACCTTCGTCCGCACTCCGCGGGAGAAGCTGACGGAGATCCTCACCGAGCTCGGCGAGCGCGATGAGTGGTACGACTACTCCGGCTATCTCGACGACGGCTTCTTCATGGTGTCGCTGCGCGAGACCGAGCTGGAGTGGTTCAAGAAGGCGATCAGCCAGGCCGGCGGCTACTCCATGTACACCATGGTCCCGGCGGTGCACGCGCCCGCGTTCGCGGAGCTGCGGCGCCGGGCCGCCGAGGAGATCCTGCCCAAGTACGACATCCTCGACCCGAAGCTGCCCGTGGTCACCGACCAGGACGGCACCATCGTGACCACGGCCGACGGGCTGCGCACGATGCTGCTGGACACCTTCGATCTGCCGATCCACTGGCCGAAGGTGGTGGACACGCTGAAGGGCGCCGGGGTGTCGAAGATGTTCATCACCGGACCGGACAACCTCTTCCACCGGCTGGACCGCACCAAGTCCAACTTCGAGGTGGTGACGGTGGGCCCGGGCAAGCGCTCACGGCCCCCTCGTAAGCGCTGATAACGGCGTAACACGCAGCGCGGCGGGTAATACCCCGCTCAACGCCCCGTCTTCCCCGAGTTGACGGGGCGTTGGCGCGAGGGGGATGTCCGAGGTGCGCCGTTCGCCCCCGCACCTCAGGGGTGGTTGCCGGTTTCCCGGAAGATGGTGAGCGCCTTCGTCCGGGCGTCGATCGCCTTCTTAAATTGCCCCGTCGACAACAGAGCGTTGCTGAGATTGTGCAAGGCTAGGCCCTCAAGGTGGCGGTCGCCGGTTTCCCGGAAGATGGTGAGCGCCTTCGTTTGGACGTCGATGGCTTCCTTGAATCGCTCCGCCTTCATCAAAGTGGCGCCGAGGTTGTGCAATGCCAATCCTTCACGGTGGCGATCGCCGAGGTCGTGGTAGATGGCCGCAGCCCGGGTGTGAGCGTCGACAGCCTCGCTCAACCGTCCCATCTCGCCCAGAGGCCGACCGAGATTGTTCAGCGCTTGGCTTTCACCATGGCGGTCACTGCTCTCACGGAAAATAGCGGCGGCCTGGGTATAGGCATCGATGGCCTCGCCGAACCGTCCTACCTCGACCAGAGCCAGGCCATGGTTGTTCAGCGCAATGCCTTCACGGTGGCGATCGCCGACCTCACCGTAGATCGCGGCGGCCTTGGCATGAGCATTGATGGCCTGGTCGAACTGCCGCAGCCCGACCAGAGCACGGCCAAGGTTGTTCAACGCGAGTGCTTCACTGTGGCGGTCACAGTGGGTGCGAAAGATGGTGGCAGCCGCCGCATGGTATTCAATGGCCCTTTCGAACTGCCGCAGCTCGGTCAAGACGCCGCCAGCGTTGTTTAGCGCATGGGCAGCATCCTGGCGGTTGCCAGTCTTATTGAAAATGGCGGCCGCCTGGGTGTAGGCGATGAGAGCATCGTCGAACCGCCGCAGCTCATTTAGGGTGATGCCGAGGTTGCTGAGCGCATGCCCTTCCCTCTGGCCGTCGCCGGTTTCACGGAAAATGGTGACCGCCTGGGTATGCGCGGTGATGGCATCGTCGAACCGCCGCAGCCCAGTCAGCGCGCTGCCGAGATTCGTCAGCGCCCCCGCTTCACCGTCGCGGTCCCCCAGGCCGCGATAGACGATTGCGGCCTTGTCGTGGGCGTCGATGGCCTCGCCGAACCGCCGCAGCCCGGCAAAGGCAAGACCGAGCTGGTTCAGCGCCACTGCTTCACCGCAGCGGTCATCAAACTCACGACAAATGGCCAGGGCCGTCGTCGTGACGGTCACCCAGTCATCAAAGGCATAGCAGTCGTGAAGGTACCGGGTAAGAGCATCCGCAAGGTCGAAGCTGGTTTTCTGGAGGCCGAATTGCGGAGCGGCAGTGACGGTGGCAATGAGGTTAGGGCGTTCGGCATCCAGCCAGGCCAGCGCGCCATCGCGGTCCGGAAAACAGGCCGAGGGGGTGCCGCGTCTCGTGTCCAGATGGGTGCTGGCGGCCTCCGCGGTGGTCTGGTAGTAGGCAAAGAGACGGGAGCGGGCCACGTTACGTTCATCGCTGTCGGCGTGGAGGCGGCCCTTCTCGTCGGCATACAGGCGCACAAGGTCGTGAAACCGCCAGCGGCCCCAGACGTGGGCAGGTTCGAGCAGGTGGGCGCGGGCCAGGTCTTGAAGGAGTCCCTCCACCTCGTACAGGTCGTCGTCGGCAAGGTTGGCAGCGCTCTCGGTAGAAAGGTCGTCGCCAGGGTTGAGCGACAGCAACCGGAACAGGCGGGCCTGTTGGTGGCCGAGGTGCTGGTGGGAGAGATCGAAGGCAGCGCGTACCGCGCGCTCCTCGCGGCGGAGCCGGTCCAGCCGGCGGTGCTCTGCTTCAAGGGCCAGAGCCAGGGAGACCAGCGGCCGCTTAGGAGCATCAGCCAGTAGGGCGGCTGCGATACGCAGGGCCAGCGGCAGGCCGGCACAAAGCCGGGCGATGGCTTTCGCGTGCTCTGGCTCGTCCTGCACACGGGTGTCGCCAGGGCCAAGGGCATTGTGCAGGGCTTGATTCAGCAACTCGATGGAGGATCGCACGTCGAGGACGTCGAGGTCGTGCAGTCGAGCGTCGACATCCAGAGTGTGACGGGAGGTGAGCAGAGCAGCGGTGGTGCCATCGGTGGGCAGCAGAGGGCGAGCTTGCTCCTCGTCGGAGGCGTTGTCGATGACGACCAGTATCCGCCGTCCCTGTTCCGCGAAGGCGGCCAGCACACTGCGATACAGCCGCGTACGGTCCTGTAGACCGTCGGGGATGTGTTCGCCGGGCATTCCCAGAGCCCGTAACAGACCGTCCAGGGCGTGATCTGGAGGCAGTCGGCGCTCCCTGTCGTAGCCGAACATGTCGACGAACAGCACGCCGCCGGGAAACCAGCCCGGCTCCTTCAACGCCCGGGTGGCTGTCTGTACGACCAGTTCGGTCTTGCCAACTCCGGCCATCCCCGCCACCGCCGCTAGCAGCGGTGCTTTCCGCTGCCCCCTGCCTGGAGCGAGGCCCTCGAGTAACCGCTCCACCTGCTCCTCACGACCGGTGAAAGTGCCGGACGCTGGAGGGAGTGCGGACAGCGCCGGGGTGACCTGCGGCGGCAACTGTACGGTGATGTCCCGCCCCTGGATCACGGCGTGGAAGAACACACCACCATTGATTGTGTTCGACGCCGCCCCGCTCGCGCCGTCCCGCCCGATGGCATTTGCCTCGGCCATGCCGCTCAGCCCTGTGGCGACGGGCTCAGCCCCGTCCACGTCATCGGATCCATCTCGCACCCCCGTTGGCACATCGGTTGCTCACCGACGGTAAACACAATAGGGGGAGCGGCACCCGGGTTGGAACAGGTTGACAGACCGTGTAACGCCTGCGTCGACCAGCTGGGCACACCATGACGACGGCCCCCGGTCCGGGGGCCGATCGCTTCGGTGGCTGGTTGCCGACTGGGTCAGGTGGTGGGGAACTCCCCGCGCCTGACGGCAGAGAGGAACGACGACCAGGCGGTCAGCTCGAACGTGAGCGCCGGGCCGTGCGGGTCCTTGCTGTCACGGACGGGGACCACGCCGCGCGAGGCGACGAGGTTGGCGGCGACCTCTATGCAGGCGCCGCCGTTGTTGCTGTACGAGGACTTGAACCAACGCGGGGATTCGGTCGTCATGGGGTGCCCTTCCGCAACTGGCTGATCATGGCTACAGACTGAGCCTGAGAAGGCGCTTCGGCCTGTAGCTGATGGTAGGCCGTCAGTATGGGCAGGACGAACTTGCTGTCCCGTTCGAAGTGGCCCCGCTGGGCGGACTCCGCGTAGGACATGAGCGAACGGTCCGGCATCGTCAGGACGTAGAGCGGCAGGTCGAACGGGCGGCGCGTCCCCATGTCGAACGGGGCGACCTGAAGCACGGTGTTCGGCAGCTCGGCGAACTCGGCCAGCCGTGCCAACTGGGCGTCCATGACGGCCGGTTCGCCGATGGGGCGGCGGATGCAGCTTTCGTCCAGCACCACGAAGACATGCGGCGGGGATGTCCGGACGAGCGTGGCTTGCCGCTCCGCGACGAGCGCCACCCGCTCCTGCGCCTGCTCGGCGGTGATCGCTCCCCTCTTGACGGCGCTCTCCGCCAGGACCGTCGCGTACTCCGGTGTCTGGAGCAGACCGGGGATGACGCCCACCAGCAAGACCACGGCGTGCCAGAAAGGGTGCGCACTGTGCACCACCCCCGGCGACTTCGGGCCTCACAACCCCACCGAGCCACGCTCGGGCCTGTGCCCCGCGTGCGTCGTGGCCGGAAAGCCCACCCGCGACGGCCTTGAGCAGGCCGTGGTGATCGTCGCCGGACAGACCCTCACGGGAGCCGAAACCCTCGACCTGGCCGATGCCACGCCCGAAGAACTGGCCTACCACCTCGGCGCGGTGAAACGGAGCCTGCGCAGTCTGCTCCAACTCCTCGCCCCCGTAGCGGGAGAGGAGAGCCGCTGATGGCCGACAGCCACCCTGACCGGAACGAACGGCCGAAGATGACGATGCGCGTCTACACCATGGCGCGCAACGGGATCGTCACCACCCGACGCGCGATGGTGACCGTCCTCGACGGGAAGCAGAGCGACACCTACTCGTTGGGGCAGGTGTGGCCACCGTGCCAGTGCCCCCGCCATCGCGACCACAACAACCCCGGCCGATTCAGGCTCCTCTGAACACGACGACGGCCTGTTGGCACCCCTGGAGGTGGCAACAGGCCGTCCGTCCGTCAGGACAGCCAGTCCTCCACGGCACGGGCCGTCGTCGCGGCGTGCTCCTCCATCATCGTGAAGTGGTTCCCCGGCACATCGAGCGCGGTGTGCGGGAGCTGCCAGTACGAGCGCCAGTCGCCGTCGCGGGACCAGTCGAAGAGCCGGTCGCCGGCGCGGACCAGGAGGGTTGGCGTCTTGACCTCCTTGGGCCGCCACTCCCCGAACAGCCGGAAGTACGCGCCCATGGCCAGCAGTCGGGTGTCGTCCACCGGCACCTGGCCCGCGCTCCGCTCCTCCATCCCGGCGCTCAGACCGGGCTGGAGGGCGACGGCCGCGTCACGGTCGTGGGAGTAGATGTCGAGCAGGACGACCGCGTCCGGGAAGACCCCGGTGCTCTCCAGCCGCGCGGCCACCTCATGGGCGAGGAGCCCGCCCGAGGAGTGGCCCAGCAGTACGAACGGCGCGCCGTCGGTCTCCCGCAGCACCGCCTCGGCCTGCGCCTCGACCACCGCCTCCGGGTTGGCCGGAAGCCGCTCGCCGGCGACGAAGCCGGGGTTGCCCAGGGCGAGGACGTCGCGGTGGCCGCGGAATCCGGCGGCGAAGCGGGCGTACTGGTGCGGGCCGCCGATCGACAGGATCGAGGAGAAGCACACCAGCGCGGGCCCGGTCTCACCGCGCGCGAGCCGCACCAGCGCGGGCGACTTGTCCAGCTCGGCGGCGGATCCGAACGAGGGCCGGAAGCGGGAGAGGTCCATCAGCAGGCGGGTGAACTCCTCCTGCTGACCGGACTGTCCGGCCTCCCGCATCATCGCGCCGAAGACGGCCGACGGCTCCGCGCCCGCCGCCTCGTCCCGCGCCGCGTCCGACACCGCGCCACCTTCTGCGGCCACCGCCCCGGCCAGCTGGGCGAGCAGCTGCCGGGCGACCAGCTCGGGCGTCGGGTGGTCGAACAGCAGCGTCGGGGGCAGCCGCAGCCCGCTCGCGGCGCCCAGCCGGTTGCGCAGCTCAACGGCGGTCAGCGAGTCGAAGCCCTGCTCCAGGAAGCCCCGCGCCGCCCCCACCGCCTCCGCGTCCGCGAAGCCGAGGACCGCGGCGGCCTGGCCGCGGACCAGGTCCAGCACGGCCTGTTCGCGCTCCGCCTCGGCCAGCCCGGCCAGCCGCCGCGCCAGCGAGGGGCCGCCGGTGTCGGCCGTCCCGGCGGAGACGGTACGGCGCCGGGCCGGGGTCCGGACCAGCCCGCGGAAGACGGCGGGCAGCGCGCCCTCGGCGGCCTGCTCGCGCAGCGGCGCGATGTCCAGGTGCAGCGGTACGAGCACCGCCTCACCGCCCACCGAACACGCCGTGTCGAACAGCTCCAGACCGTCCCGCGAGGTCAGCGGGGCCATCCCGGAGCGCTCCATACGGGCCACGTCCGCGTCCGCCATACCGCCGGTCATCGCGCTGCGCTGCTCCCACAGGCCCCAGGCCAGCGAGAGCGCGGGCAGCCCGGCGGAGCGGCGGTGCGCGGCGAAGGCGTCCAGGAAGGTGTTGGCGGCCGCGTAGTTGGCCTGGCCCGGCGCGCCGAAGGTACCGGCGGCGGACGAGAACACCACGAACGCCTTCAGGCCCAGGTCCAGGGTCAGCTCGTGCAGATTGAGCGCCGCGTCCACCTTCGGGCGGAAGACCGCGTCGATCCGCTCCGGGGTGAGCGCGGGCAGCAGCCCGTCGTCCAGCACTCCGGCGGTGTGAACGACGGCGGCGAGCGGATGCGCCGGGTCCACCTCGGCCAGCAGCAGCGACAGCGCCTCGCGGTCGGCCACGTCGCAGGCCGCGACGCTCACCTGGGCGCCCAGCGCGGTCAGTTCGTCGACCAGCTCGGGCATCCCCTGGGCGCGCTGGCCGCGGCGGCTGTTGAGCAGCAGATGCCGCACACCGCGCTCGGCCACCAGATGGCGGGCGAGCTGTCCGCCGAGGACACCGGTGGCGCCGGTGATCAGGACGGTGCCGTCCGGGTCGAACTCCGGCAGCTCCTCAGCCTTCTGGTCCTCCTCCTGAGTCGCGACCCGGGCCAGCCGGGGCGCGTGGAGGGCGCCCGCGCGGACCGCGAGCTGCGGCTCGATACCGGCCGCGGCCGCCATGAGCGCGTCCGCCGAGGCCCCCTCGTCGTCCAGGTCGAGCAGCAGGAACCGGTCCGGGTTCTCGGTCTGCGCGGTGCGGATCAGCCCCCATACGGGCGCGTGCGGCAGGTCGGACACCTCGGCGTCCGGGGACGTGGCGACCGCGCTCCGGGTGACGAACGCCAGCCGCGCCCCGGCCAGGCCCTCCTCCGCGAGCCACGACTGCGCGGTGTCCAGCGCCGCGTGGGTGGCCAGCCGCGCGCCCTCCGCCAGCTGGCCGCCACCGGCGGGGCCGGTGAGCGGGAGCAGGACGACATCCGGCCGGGGGCTGCCCGAGGCCACCACGGCCGCGAGCTCGGTCAGATCGGGGAAGACGGCGCACTCGGCGCCGATGGACTCCAGCGCGTCGACGAGGCCGAAGGCGTCCTGGCCGTTCGCGGCGGCCTGCTCACCGACCAGGGCCCAGCGGACGGGCCCGGGGGCCGCCGAGGGCGATGGCACCGGCGCCCACTCCAGCCGGAACAGCGAGTCGTGGTAGGTCACCTGGGCCGCGCGCAGCTGCTCCGGCGCGATGCGCCGCAACACCAGGGAGTCCACCGACGCGACCGCGCCACCGTTCTCGTCCGCGACAGTCAGCGCCACCGCCTCAGGACCGGCCGGGGCGATCCGTACGCGCAGCGCCGTGGCGCCCGCCGCGTGGAGGGTGACCCCGCTCCAGGAGAACGGCAGCCGGATGCCGTCGGCCCCGGCGCCCAGGAACTCACCGAGCGCGACCCCGTGCAGCGCGGCGTCCAGCAGCGCCGGATGCAGCCCGAACAGCGCGGCGTCGCGGTGCTGCCGCTGGTCCAGGCGCAGCTCGGCGAAGACCTCCTCGCCGCGCCGCCAGGCGGCCGTCAGGCCCTGGAACGCCGGGCCGTAGCCGAAACCGCCCGCCGCGAACCGCTCGTAGAGGCCGTCCACGTCGAGCGCGACGGCCTCCGCGGGCGGCCATACGGACAGGTCCGCTCCGACGGACAGGTCCGCCCCGCTGTCGGCCGCGTCGCCGGAGGCCAGGACGCCGCCGGCGTGGCGGATCCAGGGCCCGTCCGGGGCGTCACCCCGGTCCGCGTCCGGCTCCGGGCGGGAGTAGACATCCAGCGCCCGGCGGCCACTCGCGTCGGGCGCGCCGACGGTCAGCCGCAGCTGGACCCCGCCCCGGGCGGGCAGGATCAGCGGCGCCTCCAGGGTCAGCTCCTCCAGCAGATCGCAGCCGACCTGGTCACCGGCGCGGATCGCCAGCTCCACGAAGGCCGTCCCCGGCAGCAGCACGGTGCCGGACACGGCGTGGTCGGCGAGCCAGGGGTGGGTCTGGAGGGAGAGCCGCCCGGTGAGCAGGAAGCCGTCGGAGTCCGGCAGTTCGACGGCGGCGCCCAGCAGCGGATGCCCGGCGGCGCCGAGACCGGCGGAGGCGACGTCGCCCACCGAGAGCGGCACCTCGATCCAGTAGCGCTCGTGCTGGAAGGCGTACGTGGGCAGCTCGACGCGGACCGCGCCCGTCCCCTCGTACACCGCCTCCCAGTCCACGGCCACACCACGCGTCCACGCCTCACCCAGCGAGATGTGGAAGCGGTCAAGACCACCCTCGTCACGGCGCAGCGAGCCGATCGCGGCGGCCTCACGGCCCGCGTCCTCGGCGGTCTCCTGCACACCCATGGTGAGGACGGGGTGCGCGCTGGACTCGATGAAGGCACCGAAGCCCTCGTCCAGCAGACGGCGGACGGCACTCTCCAGCTCAACCGTGCGACGGAGATTGGTGAACCAGTACTCGGCGTCCAGCTCCGGACCGTCGACCCACTCCCCCGTCACCGTCGACAGGAACGGCACCTGGGCGTTCTTCGGCTGTACGGGCGCCAGCAACTCCAGGAGTTCCTCGCGGAGCAGATCGACCTGCGCGGAGTGCGAGGCGTAGTCCACCGGCACCCGCCGCGCCCGCACCTCATCCGCCTCACACGCGGCCACCAGCTCATCCAGCGCCTCGGGCTCGCCCGAGACCACCGCCGAGGAGGGGCCGTTGACGGCCGCGACGGAGATCCGCTCCTCGCCCCAGGGGGCAATGCGCTCCCGTACGTCCGCCACCGGGAGGGCCACCGACACCATGCCGCCCTTGCCCGCGAGCACCCGGCCGATCGCCTGGCTGCGCAGCGCCACCACACGGGCCGCGTCCTTCAGCGACAGGATTCCGGCCACACACGCCGCCGCGATCTCGCCCTGGGAGTGGCCGACCACGGCGGACGGCCGGACCCCGAACGAGCGCCACAGCTCGGCGAGGGACACCATCACCGCGAACAGCACCGGCTGGACGACATCCACGCGCTCCAGCGACGGCGCACCCTTGGCACCGCGCAACACATCGACCAGCGACCAGTCGGTGAACTCCGCGAGGGCGGCGGCACATTCGTGGATACGGGACGCGAAGGCGGGCGAGGCGTCCATCAGCCCCACCGCCATACCGGCCCACTGCGACCCCTGCCCCGGGAACACGAACGTCGTCTTGCCGGCCGTCCCGGTGCCCTGCACCAGCTGGGCCGCCGCCTCGCCCCGGGCGAGCGCGGTCAGGGCGCGGGTGAAGTCCTCGCGGTCCGTGCCGACCAGCACCGCGCGCTGGTCGTGGACGGCGCGGGTGGTGGCCAGCGAGTAGCCGACGTCGGCCGGGCGCAGGGACGGGTGGGCGTCGAGGTTGGCGTCGGAGTTGGCGTCGAGGTGGGCCAGCAGCCGCTCGGCCTGGGCGCTCAGCGCCGTCTCGCTCCTGCCGGACAGGATCCACGGGAGCGCGCGGGGCTCGGACGCGGTGGCGGCCTCGGGCTTCTCCGCCGGGGCCTGCTCGATGATGGTGTGCGCGTTGGTGCCGCTGATGCCGAACGAGGACACCGCGGCCCGGCGCGGACGGCCGGTCTCCGGCCACTCGGTCTGCTCGGTGAGCAGCGACACCGCGCCCGCCGTCCAGTCCACGTGCGGGGACGGCTCGTCCACGTGCAGGGTCCTCGGCAGCACGCCGTGCTCGATGGCCTTGACCATCTTGATGATCCCGGCGACACCGGCCGCGGCCTGCGTGTGGCCGAAGTTGGACTTCACCGAGCCCAGCCAGAGCGGCTGGTCCTCGGTGTGCTCCTGGCCGTAGGTGGCGAGCAGCGCCTGCGCCTCGATCGGGTCGCCCAGCGTCGTACCGGTGCCGTGTGCTTCCACGACGTCCACCTCGGCAGGAGACAGCCGGGCGTTGGCGAGGGCCTGCCGGATGACGCGCTGCTGGGACGGGCCGTTGGGCGCCGTCAGACCGTTGGACGCGCCGTCCTGGTTGATCGCCGAGCCACGCACGATGGCAAGGACGGGGTGGCCGTTCTTCTTCGCGTCCGACAGCCGCTCCACCAGCAGCATGCCCACGCCCTCGCCCCAGGCCGTACCGTCGGCGGCCGCGGCGAAGGGCTTGCAGCGGCCGTCGGTCGCGAGGCCGCGCTGCTTGCTGAAGGCCACGAAGGTGCCGGGGGTGGCCATCACGGTGACACCGCCCGCGAGGGCGAGTGAGCATTCGCCGCTGCGCAGCGCCTGCACCGCCATGTGCAGGGTGACCAGCGACGACGAGCACGCCGTGTCGACGGTGACCGCCGGGCCCTCCAGACCGAAGGTGTACGACACCCGGCCCGAGGCGACGCTGCCGGAGCTGGCGGTGCCCATGTAGCCCTCGAGGCCGTCGGGGGCGCGGTGCAGGAGGGTGCCGTAGTCGTTGTACATGACGCCCGTGTACACACCGGTCCGGCTGCCGCGCACGGTCGCCGGGTCGATGCCCGCGCGCTCGAACGCCTCCCAGGTGGTCTCCAGCAGCAGCCGCTGCTGCGGGTCCATGGCGAGGGCTTCGCGCGGGCTGATCCCGAAGAAGACGGGGTCGAAGTGGTGGGCGTCGTGCAGGAACCCGCCGTTGCGGGCGTAGCTGGTGCCCTGCTGGTCGGGGTCGTCGTCGTAGAGCGACTCGATGTCCCAGCCGCGGTCGGTGGGCATGTCGGTGATGGCGTCCGCGCCATCGGTGACCAACTTCCACAGGTCCTCGGGCGAGGTCACCCCGCCGGGGAACCGGCAGCTCATCGCCACGATCGCGATCGGGTCGTCGTCGTGTGCGGTGGCGGCGGCCACGGGCGCGGCCGCGTCCTCCTGGCTGCCCTGGGCCTCGGCCCGCAGATACGCGGCGAGGGCGGCGGGGGTCGGGTAGTCGAAGATCAGCGTGGCGGGGAGCCGGACACCGCTGACGGCGGTCAGGCGGTTGCGCAGCTCCACGGCGGTGAGCGAGTCGAAGCCGACCTCGCTGAACGCGCGCTGGGGATCGACCGCTTCGGGCCCGGCGTAGCCGAGCACGGCCGCCACCTGCGTACGGACCAAGCCGAGGACGATGGCCTCGGCCTCGGCGTCGGACGCCGCCCCGGCCAGCTGCTGGGCGAGCGCGCCGTCCTTCGCGGCGGCGGCGGATTGGGCCGCGCGGCGGGGCGGGACGCGGACGAGTCCGCGGAAGAGCGGCGGCAGCATTCCGGCGCTCGCCTGTGCCCGGAGGGCGGCCAGGTCGAGGGGCATGGGGACCAGCAGCGCGCTGTCCGTGGCGTTCGCCAGCTCGAACAGCTCTCGGCCCTGGTCGGCGGTGATGGCGGCGATGCCACCGCGCTGGAGGCGGGCGAGTTCCGCCTCGTCCAGGTCTCCGGCCATGCCGCCGGGCTCGGCCCACAGGCCCCACGCGAGGGAGGTGGCGGGCAGGCCGCCCGCGCGGCGGTGCTCGGCCAGGGCGTCCAGGAAGGCGTTGGCCGCGGCGTAGTTGCCCTGTCCGGCGCCGCCGAAGACGCCTGCGGCCGAGCTGAACAGGATGAACGCGGAGAGGTCCGCGTCCTGGGTCAGCTCGTGCAGGTTCCAGGCCGCGTCCGCCTTGGGGCGGAGGACGGTGGTGAGCCGGTCGGGGGTGAGGGACGCGATGACGCCGTCGTCCAGGACGCCCGCGGTGTGGAGCACGGCGGTGAGGGGGCGGTCGGTGGGGATGGTGGCCAGGGTTTCTGCCAGGGCTGTGCGGTCCGCCACGTCGCAGGCCGACCAGCGCACGTTGGCGCCCAGCCGGGTCAGTTCCGTGGTCAGTTCTTGCGCACCGGGGGCCTGGTCGCCACGGCGACTCACCAGGAGCAGGTGGCGTACGCCGCGCTCGGCCACCAAATGGCGGGCGAACAGGGCGCCCAGGGTGCCGGACGCGCCCGTGAGCAGGACCGTGCCGTCCGGGTTCCAATCGGGTGCTTGGTTCTCCGTTGGCGTGGTGGTGCGGGCCAGGCGCGGGGTCTTGACCGTGCCTTCGCGTACCGCGAGTTCCTGCTCGCCGGATGCGAGGGCGGTGGGCAGGGCTTCGCGGGCGTCCGGGTGGGTGTCGGTGTCCACCAGGATGATGCGGTCCGGGTTCTCCGACTGGGCGGAGCGGACCAGGCCGCGGACGGCGGCGTGGGCCAGGTCGGCGGCGGAGGTGAGGATGACCAGTCGGGAGTCCGTGAAGCGGTCGTCGGCCAGCCACTGCTGGAGCAGGGTGAGGGCTTGGGTTGTTGCTTGGTGTGCGGCTTCGGGGGGGTTTTCCCCAATCCCGCCCCTTCCCGCAGCATCGATATGCGGCTCCGCCGCGTGGCAGGGCTCTGCCCCTGGACCCCGGTCCTCAAGCGCCGGACGGGCTTGATTTGCCGGACCGGCTTGGTTCAGGGGCACCACTACGTACTCCGGCGGCGGGGTGCCGGAATCGATGGCCCTGGCCAGGGCCGACAGGTCCGGGTAGGGGGTGTTGGGGCCTATCGTCGTCCAGTTGTCCTCGGGCACCGACTCGGACGTTGCCGGGACGGAGGTCCAGTCCACCCTGAACAGGGCGTCGGGCGCGGTGCCCGGGGCCGTCAGCTGGTCCTGGGAGACCGTGCGGAGGGCGAGGCGGTCCACCGTGGCTACGGGGGCGCCCGTCACGTCCGCGAGTTGGAGGGACACCGTGCCGTTTCCGGCCGGTGACAGGCGGACGCGTACCGCGTCGGCGCCCACCGAGTGGATGCGGACGCCGGTCCAGGAGAAGGGCAGTCCGCCCTGGCCCGGGTTCTCGGTCAGGTCGCTGAGGCCGATGGTGTGCAGGACGGCGTCCAGCAGGGCCGGGTGGAGTCCGAAGAGGGCGGCGCCGGGTTCGGTGTCCTCGGGGAGGGCGACCTCGGCGTAGACCTCGCCGTCGGCGCGCCAGGCGGCGCGCAGGCCCTGGAAGACCGGGCCGTAGCCGAAGCCCGCCTCGGCCAGGCCCTCGTACAGGCCGTCGGTCTCGATGCGCTCCGCCCCGGCGGGTGGCCAGGCGCTCAGGTCGAACGAACTCTCCACCGTGCCCGCCGCCAAGGCGCCGGTGGCGTGGCGCAGCCACGGCTCGTCGTCTCCGGCGTCGTCGGGGCGGGAGTGGAGGGCGAGGGTGCGGCGGCCGGTGTCGTCCTCGGCGCCCACGGCGATCTGGAGCTGGACCCCGCCCCGCTCGGACAGGATCAGCGGGGCCTCCAGGGTGAGCTCCTCGACCAGATCGCATCCGGCCTGCTCACCGGCGCGTACGGCCAGTTCCACGAACGCGGTGCCGGGCAGCAGCACCGTGCCCATGACGGCGTGGTCGGCCAGCCACGGATGGGTGTCCAGCGCGAGCCGCCCGGTGAACAGGAAGCCCTCCGCGTCGGCCAGGGAAACGGCCGTGCCGAGCAGCGGATGGTCGGCGGTGCCGAGGCCGACGGAGGAGACGTCGCCGTAGGCGGTGCCCGCGTCCAGCCAGTAGTGCTCGCGCTGGAAGGCGTACGTGGGCAGCTCGACGCGCTCGGCGCCGGTGCCCGCGTAGTACGCCGCCCAGTCGGGGGCCGTGCCCCGGGTGTGCAGGGTGGCCAGGGCGGTGGTCAGGGTCTCGGCCTCTGGGCGGCCGGACCGCAGGGCGGTGGCGAACGCCACGTGCTCGGACTCGCCCGCCAGACACTCCTGGCCGAGCGCGGACAGCACACCGTCCGGGCCGAGTTCGAGGTAGGTGGTGACGCCGTGGGCCTCCATCGCGCGCATGCCGTCGAGGAAGCGCACGGCCTCGCGGACATGGCGGACCCAGAAGTCGGCGGTGGCGATCTCCTTGGCGGGCGCGATGCCGCCGGTGAGGTTGGAGACCACCGGGATCTTCGGGGCCTCGTACGTCAGGCTCTCCGCGACCTTGCGGAACGGCTCCAGCATCGGGTCCATCAGCGGCGAGTGGAACGCGTGGCTGACGGTGAGCCGCTTGGTCTTACGGCCCTGCGCCTCGAACGACGCGGCGATATCCAGAGCCGCGTCCTCGTCGCCCGCGATGACCACCGACGTCGGGCCGTTGAGCGCGGCCATCGACACGCGCTCGGTCAGCAGCGGCGCCACCTCGTCCTCGGACGCCTGGACGGCGATCATCGCGCCGCCGCCCGGGAGCCGCTGCATGAGGCGGCCCCGGGCCGCCACCAGCAGGGCGGCGGCGTCGAGCGAGAGCACCCCCGCGACATGCGCGGCGGCGATCTCGCCGATGGAGTGGCCGGAGACCACGTCCGGCTTCAGGCCCCAGGACTCGACGAGGCGGAAGAGGGCCACCTCGATGGCGAACAGCGCGGGCTGGGTGAAGCCGGTCCGGTCCAGCGCGGTGGCGTCGTCCCCGAACAGCACGTCCTTCAGCGGCCGTTCGAGGCGCGGATCGAGCGCGGCGCACACCGCGTCCAGCGCCTCGGCGAACGCCGGGTAGGTCTCGTAGAGCTCGCGGCCCATGCCGAGGCGCTGGCTGCCCTGGCCGGTGAAGAGGAACGCCAGCTTGCCCCGGGTCTCCACGCCCTGGACCACCCCGGCGGCGGGCTCGCCGGAGGCGAGCGCGGCGAGGCGGTCGAGGAAGGTGGCGCGGTCACCGGCGATGACGGCGGCGCGGTTCTCCAGGGCGGCGCGGGTGGTGGCCAGGGAGTGGCCGAGGGACACCGGGTCGAGCTCGGGGCGCTCGGCCACGTAGGCGTGGAGCCGGGCGGCCTGAGCGCGCAGCGCGGCCTCGCCCCTGCCGGAGACCAGCCACGGCAGGAGGGGGAGGGTGCGGGGCGCGGCCGGCGTCCCCTCCGCCTGTACCGCCGTCTCCTCGGCGGGGGCCACCGTCTGCTCTGAAGGCGCCGCCGTCCCTTGGGCGGGGGTCTCCGCGGCTTCCTCGCCCTCGGGGTCCTCCGCCGGGGGCTGCTCGATGATCAGGTGGGCGTTGGTGCCGCTGATGCCGAACGACGACACGGCGGCGCGGCGCGGACGGCCGGTCTCCGGCCACGGCCGGCCCTCGGTCAGCAGCGAGACGGCCCCGGCCGACCAGTCGATATGCGGCGACGGCTCGTCGATGTGCAGGGACTTGGGCACATAGCCGTGCTCGATCGCCTTGACCATCTTGATGATCCCGGCGACACCGGCGGCGGCCTGGGTGTGGCCGACGTTGGACTTGATGGAGCCGAGCAGCAGCGGCCGTTCGGCGGGCTTCTCCTTGCCGTACGTGGCGAGCAGCGCCTGCGCCTCGATCGGGTCGCCCAGCGTGGTGCCCGTGCCGTGCGCCTCGACCACGTCGATCTGGTCGGCCGTCAGCCGGGCGCTGGCGAGCGCCTGGCGGATGACGCGCTGCTGGGACGGGCCGTTGGGCGCGGTCAGACCGTTGGACGCGCCGTCCTGGTTGATCGCCGAGCCGCGGACGACGGCCAGCACCTTGTGGCCGTTGCGGCGGGCGTCCGACAGCCGCTCGACCAGCAGCATGCCCGCGCCCTCGGACCAGCCGGTGCCGTCGGCGGACGCCGCGAAGGACTTGCAGCGGCCGTCGAAGGACAGCCCGCGCTGGCGGCTGAACTCGGTGAACGTGCCGGGTGTCGACATCACGGTGACACCACCCGCGAGCGCCAGTGAGCACTCGCCGTTGCGCAGCGCCTGCATGGCCAGGTGCAGGGTCACCAGCGACGAGGAACACGCCGTGTCGACGGTCAGCGCCGGGCCCTCCAGGCCGAAGGTGTACGCCACCCGGCCGGAGGCGATGCTGCTGGAGCCGCCGGTGCCGAGGTAGCCCTCGACACCGGGCGGCACGGCGCGCAGCCGCGAGGCGTAGTCGTGGTACATGACGCCCGCGAAGACACCGGTACGGGTGCCGCGCACGGAGGTGGCGTCGATGCCCGCCCGCTCGAACACCTCCCAGGTGGTCTCCAGCAGCAGCCGCTGCTGGGGGTCCATCGCCAGGGCCTCGCGCGGATTGATGCCGAAGAACGCCGGGTCGAAGTAGTTGGCGTCGTGGAGGAAACCGCCCTCCCGGACATAGCTCGTGCCCGCGCCGTCCGGGTTGTCGTCGAAGAGCCGCCCGATGTCCCAGCCGCGGTCGGTGGGGAACTCGGAAATGCCGTCCCCGCCCTCGGACACCAGCCGCCACAGATCCTCGGGCGAGGCGACCCCGCCCGGGTAGCGGCAGCTCATGCCGACGATCGCGATGGGCTCCTGGTCCTCCGACTCCACCTCCTGGAGGCGGCGCCGGGTCTCATGCAGGTCGGCGGTCACCCGCTTGAGAAAGTAGCGGAGCTTTTCCTCATTCATACGTGCGTTTCCCTCTCGAGGAATCCGGAAGGCCTTGTCACTTCACGCCGGCTACGGTCACGGCTGCGGTCACTTCAGGAGATCCCGAATTCCTTGCCGATGAAGTCGAAGAGGTCGTCGTCCGTGGCGGACTCCAGCTCCTCGGCGACTCCGGCGCCGTCTTCCGGTCCTCGGTTGTCATTCCATTGCGCGAGCAGGGCCTGGAGCCGCGCGGTGACCCTGCTCCGGCCCTCGTCGTCGGGGGTGGCTCCGGGCAGGGCCAGGGCCAGGGCCAGGGACTTCTCCAGTCCGTCGAGCTCCGCGAGCAGCGAGGTGACCGCGGACGCGTCGTCCGGAAGGATCTCGCCCCTGAGGTACTCGACCAGTGCGTTTGGGGTCGGGTAGTCGAAGACCAGCGTCGCCGGGAGGCGGACTCCGGTCGTCGCGTTGAGACGGTTGCGGAGCTCGACCGCGGTGAGCGAGTCGAAGCCGACCTCGCTGAACGAGCGGGCCGGGTCGACCGTCTCCGGGCCGGGGTAGCCGAGGACGGCCGCCACCTGGGTGCACACCAGCTCCAGCAGCACCTCCTCGCGCTCGGGCTCGGAGAGCCCGGCGAGCCGTTCGCGCAGCGCCTCGGCACCGGCCGCGGCGGCCGCGGCGGACTCCGCGGCGCGGCGGGCGGGGGCCCGGACGAGGCCGCGGAAGAGGGCGGGCAGCATGCCGCTCCCCGCCTGTGCCCTGAGGGCGGCCATGTCGAGCGGCAGCGGTACGAGTAGGGCTTCGTTCGGGTTCTGTGTGGTGCTCTGTGTGGTGCCCTGTGTGCCCTGTGTGGTGTCCTGCGTGACGCGCAGTGCGGCGTCGAACAGTTCCATGCCGCTCTCGGCCGTGAGCACTCCGACTCCGCCGCGCCGGATGCGGGCGATCTCGGCCTCGTCCAGCTCACCGCCCATGCCTCCGGCCACCGACCACAGGCCCCAGGCGAGGGAGGTGGCGGGCAGGCCGCCCGCGCGGCGGTGCTGGGCCAGGGCATCCAGGAAGGCGTTGGCCGCCGCGTAGTTGCCCTGTCCGGGGCCGCCGAATACGCCTGCGGCCGAGCTGAACAGGATGAACGCGGACAGGTCCGCGTCCTGGGTCAGCTCGTGGAGGTTCCACGCCGCGTGTGCCTTCGGGCGGGCCACGGTGGCCATGCGCTCGGGGGTGAGCGAGCCGATCACTCCGTCGTCCAGGACGCCTGCCGTGTGGATCACGGCGGTGAGGGGGTGGGCGGCGGGGATGTTCGCGATGGCCTCGGCGAGGGCGTTTCGGTCGGCGGCGTCGCAGGCCGCCCAGTGGGGTTCGGCGCCCAGCTCGCGTAGCTCGGTGGTGAGTTCCGTGGCGCCCGGGGCGTTTTCGCCGCGGCGGCTGAGCAGGAGGAGGTGGCGTACGCCGTGCTTGGACACGAGGTGCTTGGCCATCAGGGCGCCGAGGGTGCCGGTGGCGCCGGTGAGGAGGACGGTGCCGTCTGCGTTCCACTCGGGCGCTTGGTTTTCCGTCTCAGTCTCCGTGGCCGTCTCCGTGGCCGTCGCCGTCGCCGTCGGCACGGTGGCGCGTGCCAGCCTTGGCGCCCGGGGGGCGCCGTCGCGGAGGGCGATTTGGGGTTCGCCCGTTGCCAGGGCGGTGGCGAGGGTGTCTTGGGGCTCGCCCTTGGCGTCGGTGTCCACGAGGACGATGCGGTCCGGGTTTTCCGCCTGGGCGGAGCGGGCCAGGCCCCAGATGGCGGCTTGGGCCGGGTCGGTCGCCGGCTCGGCCGTGCCGGTGCTTACGGCTCCCGTGGTCAGAAGGACCAGACGCGAGTTCGCGAAGCGGTCTTCGGTCAGCCATTGCTGGAGGAGGGACAGGGTGTGGGTGGTGGCCTGGTGCGCCGTCTCGGCGGGCGAGGAATTTTCCCCAGTCCCGCCCCTTCCCGAAACAAGGGGCTCCGCCCCTTGGCCCCGGTCCTCAAGCGCCGGACGGGCTGAAGATGCCGCGCTCGGGCGCCCTTCGGGCGTGTCCTCAAGCGCCGGACGGGCTTGGTTGGCCAGGTCGGCCACGACGTATTCCGGGAGCGGCGTGCCGGAGGCGATCGCTTCTGCCAGTGCGTTCAGATCGGCGTAGGTCGGGACGCCCAGGGTGTCGGGGCCCACCGCTGCCCAGCTGTTGGGGGTTACCTCGGTGGACTGGGCCGGGGTCGGGGTCCAGTCCACGCGGAACAGGGCGTCGGACGCGGCGGCCGGGCGGGTGGCGCTCAGTTGGTCCGGGGAGATCGTGCGGAGGGCCAGGCCCTCGATCGATGCCACCGGGGCGCCCGTCACATCGGCGAGCTCCAACGACACCGTGCCTGTGGTCGTGCCGCCCAGCCGCACCCGCAGGGCCGACGCGCCCACCGCGTGCAGGGACACTCCGGTCCACGAGAACGGCAGGCGGCCCTGGCCGTTGCCCTCTCCGGCCGCGCTCAGGCCCAGTGCGTGCAGCGCGGCGTCCAGCAGCGCCGGGTGCAGGCCGAACGCGGTGGCGTCGGACGTGCGGTCCTCCGGCAGGCTTACCTCGGCGAACACCTCGTCGCCGCGCCGCCAGGCGGCCGTCAGGCCCTGGAAGACCGGGCCGTAGGCGAAGCCCGCCTCGGCCAGGCCCTCGTAGAGGCCCGCTACCTCGATCTTCTCGGCCTCGGCGGGCGGCCAGGCGGTCAGGTTGAACGACGGTGTCGTACCGTCCGACGCCACCAGTGCGCCCGTGGCGTGGCGCAGCCACGGTTCGTCCGTCGGGGCGCCTTCGGCACGGGAGTGCAGGGTGAGCGCGCGGCGGCCGGTGTCGTCGGGGGCGGCCAGGGAGAGGCGGAGTTGGATGGCGCCCTGGTCGGGGACGATCAGGGGGGCTTCCAGGGTGAGTTCGTCCAGGCGGTCGCAGCCCGCGTGGTCCCCGGCGCGCAGGGCGAGTTCCACGAAGGCGGTGCCGGGCAGCAGCACCGTGCCCATGACGGCGTGGTCGGCGAGCCAGGGCTGGGTCTGGAGGGAGAGCCGTCCGGTGAAGGCGATGCCGTCCGAGTCGGGCAGTTCCACGGCGGCGCCCAGCAGCGGGTGGCCCGCCGCGTGCAGGCCGATCGCGGTGGCGTCGCCGCCGGTGGGTCCGGCGTCCAGCCAGAACGAGCGGCGCTGGAAGGCGTACGTCGGCAGATCGACCAGCCGCGGGCCGTACGGGGCGAACAGCGGACCGAAGTCCACGGCGGCGCCCCGGACATGGGCGGTGCCGATCGCCGTGAGCAGCGTCTCGGCCTCGGGGCGGCCCTTGCGCAGCGCCGAGATGAACGCGGCGTCTTCGCCGGTCACGCAGTCCTGGGCCATCGCGGTCAGGACGCCGTCGGGGCCCAGCTCGACGTACGTCGAGACGTTCTGCGCCTCCAGGGTCCGCACTCCATCCAGGAAGCGGACGGCCTCGCGGACGTGGCGCACCCAGAAGTCAGCCGTCGTGATCTCCTCGGCGGGGACCACGGCACCGGTCAGGTTGGAGACGATCGGGATGCGCGGGGCCTGGTACGTGAGCCCCCGCGCCACCTCGCGGAAGGCGTCCAGCATGCCGTCCATGTGGGGCGAGTGGAACGCGTGGCTGACCGTGAGCCGCTTGGTCTTGCGGCCCTCCGCCTCGAAGGCCGCCGCGATCTCCAGTGCCGCGTCCTCGTCGCCCGCGACCACGACCGAGGTCGGGCCGTTGACGGCGGCGATGCTCACACGCTTGCCGAGCCGCGGGGCCACCTCGTCCTCGGACGCCTGGACGGCGATCATCGCGCCACCGTCCGGCAGCCGCTGCATCAACCGCCCACGGGCGGCCACCAGCTTCGCCGCGTCGGCCAACGAGAGCACACCGGCCACATGGGCCGCCGCGAGTTCGCCGATGGAGTGGCCGGAGAGGAAGTCCGGCTTCACGCCCCACGCCTGGACCAGGCGGAACAGCGCCACCTCGGTCGCGAACAGCGCGGGCTGGGTGAAGCCGGTCTGGTCCAGCCGCTCCGCGTCGTCCCCGAACATCACCGTCTTCAGGGGCCGTTCGAGGTGCGGGTCCAGCGCGTCGCACACCTCGTCCAGCGCCTCGGCGAACGCCGGGTGGGCGTCGTAGAGCTCGCGGCCCATGCCGAGCCGCTGGCTGCCCTGGCCGGTGAACAGGACGGCCAGCTTGCCGCCCTCGGCCACCGTGCCCTCGACAAGACCGGTCGTGGTGCGGCCCTCGGCGAGGGCGTCGAGACCGGCCAGGAAGGCGTCCCGGTCCCGGGCGACGAGGGTCGCCCGGTGCTCGAAGGGCACCCGGGAGGTGGCCAGGGAGTGGCCGAGGTCGGCCAGGGACAGCTCGGGGCGGTCGGCCACATGGGCGCGGAGCCGGGCCCCCTGGGCGCGCAGCGCCTCGGGGGACTTGGCGGACACCACCCACGGCAGCGCGGACGGCTCACCCGGCGGGAGCGCGGACGACGGAAGCGCGGAAGCCTCCGTCGCCTCGGGCTCCGGCATCTGCTCGATGATGGCGTGCGCGTTGGTGCCGCTCATGCCGAAGGACGAGATACCGGCCCGGCGCGGACGCCCGGTCTCCGGCCACTCCCGCGCCTCGCTCAGCAGCGACACCGCGCCCGCCGCCCAGTCCACATGCGGCGACGGCTCATCGATGTGCAGCGACTTCGGCAGCACACCGTGCCGCATCGCCTGCACCATCTTGATGATGCCCGCGACACCGGCGGCGGCCTGCGTATGGCCGAAGTTGGACTTGATCGAGCCCAACCACAGCGGCTGGTCCTCGGTCTTCTCCTTGCCGTACGTGGCCAGCAGCGCCTGCGCCTCGATCGGGTCGCCCAGCGTCGTACCCGTACCGTGCGCCTCCACCGCGTCCACCTCGGACGCCGACAGACCCGCGTTCGCCAGCGCCTGACGAATCACCCGCTGCTGCGACGGACCATTCGGCGCCGTCAGACCATTCGACGCACCATCCTGGTTGACCGCCGTGCCCCGCACCACCGCCAACACCTTGTGGCCGTTCCGCTTCGCGTCCGACAACCGCTCCACCAGCAGCATGCCCACGCCCTCGCCCCAGGCCGTGCCGTCGGCGGCCGCGGCGAACGGCTTGCAGCGGCCGTTCCTGGCCAGGCCGCGCTGGCGGCTGAACTCGGTGAAGACATCGGGGGTGGTGATGATGGTGACACCGCCCGCGAGGGCCATCGTGCACTCGCCGTTGCGCAGCGCCTGCGCCGCCAGGTGCAGCGCCACCAGCGACGACGAACACGCCGTGTCGACGGTGACCGCCGGGCCCTCGAAGCCGAAGGTGTACGCCACCCGGCCGGAGGCGATGCTGCTGGAGCCGCCGGTGCCGAGGTAACCCTCGACGCCTTCGGGGACGGTGTGCAGCCGGGACACGTAGTCGTTGTGCATCTGGCCGACGAACACGCCGACCTGCTTGCCGCGCAGCGCCCCCGGGTCGAGGCCCGCCCGCTCGAAGGACTCCCAGGAGGTCTCCAGCAGCAGCCGCTGCTGGGGGTCCATGGCCAGTGCCTCGCGCGGGTTGATGCCGAAGAATCCCGGGTCGAAGTGGTGGGCGTCGTAGTAGAAGCCGCCCTCGCGGGCGTACGAGGTGCCGGGCCGGTCCGGGTCCGGGTCGTAGAACGCCTCCAGGTCCCAGCCCCGGTCCTCCGGCAGCCGGGCGATGCCGTCCCGGCCCTCGGCCAGCAGCTCCCACAGATCCTCGGGGGTGCGTACGTCCCCGGGGAAGCGGCAGCTCATCGCGATGATGGCGATCGGGTCGTCCTCGTCCGTCACGGCACCCGCCGGGCCTTCCGCCCGTGCGGGCACGGCGGCCGCCGCCTCGGAGCCGAGCAGTTCCTCCAGCAGATATCCGGCGAGCGCGGTCGGCGTCGGGTAGTCGAAGACCAGCGTGGCGGGCAGCCGCAGCCCGGCGGCGCCGCCGAGGCGGTTGCGGAACTCCACCGCGGTCAGCGAGTCGAAGCCGAGGTCCTTGAAGGCCCGGCTCGCCTCCACCGCGTCGGGCGAGTCATGGCCGAGCACCACGGCCACCTGGGCGCGCACCAGGTCGAGCAGGGTCTGCTCGCGCTCGGCCGCGTCCAGCCGGACCAGCCGCTCCACCAGCGAGGAGCCGTCCCCGGCCGCGCCCGACTCGGCGGTGCGGCGGGTCGTACCGCCGCGCACCAGACCGCGCAGCAGCGGCGGCACCATCTCAATCGGCGCGCCGGTCATCGGCGCCAGGTCCAGCTGCATGGGCACCAGGAAGGCGTCGCCCACCTCCTGGGCGGCGTCGAACAGCGCCAAGCCCTCCTCGGAGGAGAGCCCCAGCACTCCGGAGCGGGTCATCCGGGACTTGTCGGTGGCCTCCAGCTCACCGGTCATCCCGCTGGCCTCGGCCCACAGGCCCCAGGCCAGCGAGGTGGCGACGAGGCCCCGGGACTGGCGGTGGCGGGCCAGGGCGTCCAGGAAGGAGTTGGCCGCCGCGTAGTTGGCCTGTCCGGGGCCGCCGAACGTCCCCGCCGCCGAGGAGAACAGCACGAACGCGGCCAGGTCCTGGTCACGGGTCAGCTCGTGCAGGTTGACAGCCGCGTCCACCTTGGGGCGCAGCACCTTCTCCAGCCGCTCCGGCGTCAGCGCGTCGATCACGCCGTCGTCCAGCACCCCGGCGGTGTGCACGACGGCGGTCAGCGGACGCCCGGCGGGGATGTCGGCCAGGACGGCGGCGAGCGCGTCCCGGTCGGCCGCGTCGCAGGCGGCGATGGTGACCTCGGCGCCCAGCTCGCGCAGTTCGGCGGCGAGTTCGGCCGCGCCCGCGGCCTGCTCACCGCGGCGGCTGGTGAGCACCAGGCGGCGTACGCCGCGCTCGGTGACCGCGTGCCGGGCGACCAGGCCGCCCAGGGTGCCGGTGCCGCCGGTGATCAGCACGGTGCCGTCCGGGTTCCACGGCGCGGGCACGGTGAGTACGACCTTGCCGATGTGGCGGGCCTGGCTGAGGTAGCGGAACGCGTCGGGGGCCTGCCGCAGGTCCCACGCGGTGATCGGCAGCGCCCGCAGCGCGCCCTGCCGGAACAGCTCCAGCAGCTCGCACAGCATCTCCTGGATGCGGTCCAGGCCCGCCTCGGTGAGGTCGAACGCCTGGTAGGAGACGCCGGGGTAGGCGGCGGCGACCTCCTCGGGCACCCGGACGTCGGTCTTGCCCATCTCGACGAACCGGCCGCCGCGCGGCAGCAGCCGCAGCGAGGCGTCCACGAACTCCCGGGCCAGCGAGTCCAGTACGACATCCACGCCGCGACCGCCGCTGGCCTCGCGGAACGTGTCCTCGAAGGCCAGGTCGCGGGAGGAGGCGATCCGGTCGTCGGCGAGCCCCAGCGAGCGCAGCGTGTCCCACTTGCCCTGGCTGGCGGTGGCGTAGACGTCCACGCCCCAGTGGCGGGCCAGCTGCACGGCGGCCATGCCGACACCACCGGCGGCGGCGTGCACCAGCAGCGACTCCCCGCCCTGGAGGTCCGCCAGGTCGCGCAGCGCGTAGTAGGCCGTCATGAAGACGATCGGCACGGACGCGGCCTGGGCGTACGACCAGCCCTCCGGCATCGCCACGACCATGCGGCGGTCCACGACCACCAGCGGGCCGAAGCCGCCGGGCAGCATGCCCATCACCCGGTCGCCGGGCGCCAGATCGGTGACCCCGGGGCCGGTCTCGAGGACGACTCCCGCGCCCTCGCTGCCCATCAGGCCCGCGTCACCGGGGTACATGCCGAGCGCGTTGAGCACATCGCGGAAGTTCACACCGGCGGCCCGGACCGCGACCCGCACCTGCCCGGCCTCCAGCGGCGCGGCGGCCTCCGGGCTGGGCAGCAGGGTGAGGTTCTCCAGGGTGCCCTTGTCCTGGATGTCCAGCCGCCAGGCCGGCTCGCCGGGCGGCGGCACCATGGGCCCGGCGGCGGCGGTGCGCGCCAGCCGGGGGGCGTGCACGGCGCCCCGGCGCAGTACGAACTGCGGCTCGCCGGAGGCGAGCGCGGCGCCCAGCGCCTCGTAGGAGGCGTCGGTGCCGTCGAGGTCCACCAGCACCAGCCGGTCCGGGTTCTCCGACTGCGCCGAGCGCACCAGGCCCCACACCGGGGCGTGCGCCAGGTCGTGGGTCCCGGCGTCGCCCGCGGTGGCGACCGCGCCCCGGGTGACGAGCACCAGCCGGGACGCGGCGAACCGGTCGTCGGCCAGCCACGCCCGGACGAGCGCCAGCGTCCGCTGGGTGGCGGTGTGGACGGCGGCGGTCACCTCGTCGCCGGTGGCGCCGCGCGGGTCGAGGTACGCCAGGACGTACGCGGGCGCGTCCCCGGCCGCGGCCAGCGCGTCCAGGTCGGCGTGGATCGCCGCGCCGGAGGCCAGCGGGGCGGGCGCGCCCTCGCCGAGCACCGCCCAGGACACGGCCGGGCTCTCGGTGGACATCGGCACGGTGGCCCAGTCCAGCCGGTACAGCGACTCGTGGTACGCGGCGGAGCGGCCCTCGGCGAGCTGCCCGGCCGAGACCGGACGCAGCGCCAGCTGCTCGACCGAGGCCACCGGGGCGCCGGTGCCGTCGGCCAGCTCCAGCGACACGCCGTCGGCACCGGCCGGGGTCAGCCGCACCCGGAGCGCGTCGGCGCCCACCGCGTGCAGCGACACCCCGCTCCAGGAGAACGGCAGCCGCCCCTGCTCATCGCCGCCCGCGCGGGCGAACGTGCTGTGCAGCGCGGCGTCCAGCAGCGCCGGGTGCAGCCCGAACCCGCCCGCGTCGGCCTTGCGGTCCTCCGGAAGCCGCACCTCGGCGAATACCTCGTCGCCGCGCAGCCAGGCCGCCGTCAGCCCCTGGAACACCGGCCCGTACGCGAAGCCGCCCTGTGCCAGGTGCTCGTACAGCCCCTCGACCTCGGCGGGCTCGGCGCCCTGCGGCGGCCACGCCGTCAGGTCGAACGAGGGCCGCGGGCCACCGGCCACCAGCACACCGCTCGCATGCCGGATCCACGGCAGCTCGGCGGGCGCGTCCTGTGCCCGCGAGTACAGCTCCAGCGTGCGGTGCCCGGCCTGCTGCGGGGCGCCGACGACGATCTGGAGCTGGACCGCGCCGCGCTCGGGCAGCACCAGCGGCGCCTCGATCGTCAGCTCGTCCAGCCGGTCGCAGCCCACCTGGTCACCGGCGCGGATGGCCAGTTCGACGAAGGCGGTGCCGGGCAGCAGAACGGTGCCCATGACGGCGTGGTCGGCCAGCCACGGGTGGCTTTCGAGGGAGAGCCTGCCGGTGAACAGGAAGCCGTCGGAGTCCGCCAGCGGCACGGCCGCGCCCAGCAGGGGGTGGTCGGCCCGGTCCAGACCCGCCGACTCGACGTCGCCCACGAAGCCGGCGGGCGACGTCAGCCAGAAGCGGCGATGCTGGAAGGCGTAGGTCGGCAGGTCGACGCGGTGGGCGCCGGTCCCGGCGAAGTACGCGGCCCAGTCCGGGCTCACACCACGGACGTGCAGGGCGGCGAGGGCGGTGGCGACGGTCTCGGCCTCGGCGCGGTCCTTGCGCAGCGCGGCGGCGAAGGCGGCCGTGTTGGCATCGGCGTCGGTGACGCACTCCTGGGCCATGGCGGACAGCACGCCATCGGGGCCGAGTTCGAGATAGGTGGTGACGCCCTGGGCTTCCAACGTCCGGACGCCATCGAGGAAGCGGACGGCCTCGCGGACGTGGCGCACCCAGAAGTCGGCCGTCGTGATCTCCTCGGCGGAGACCACGCCACCGGTGAGGTTGGAGACGATCGGGATGCGCGGGGACTCGTACGTGAGCCCCTCGGCCACCTCGCGGAACGCCTCCAGCATCCCGTCCATGCGCGGCGAGTGGAACGCGTGGCTGACCGTGAGCCGCTTGGTCTTACGACCCTGCGCCTCGAAACCGGAAGCGATCTCCAAAGCCGCGTCCTCGTCGCCCGCGATGACGACGGAGGTGGGCCCGTTGAGCGCGGCAATGCTGACGCGCTCGGTCAGCAGCGGCGCCACCTCGTCCTCGGACGCCTGCACCGCGATCATCGCGCCACCGGCCGGAAGCGCCTGCATCAGACGGCCACGCGCCGCCACCAGCTTCGCCGCGTCGGCCAACGACAGCACACCCGCCACATGCGCGGCCGCCAGCTCACCGATCGAATGCCCGGAGAGGAAGTCGGGCCGCAGACCCCACGCCTCCGAAACCAGCCGGAACAACGCCACCTCAACCGCGAACAGCGCGGGCTGGGTGAACCCGGTCCGGTCCAGCTCCGCCGCGTCGTCCCCGAACACCACGGACTTCAGCGGCCGTTCGAGATGCGCGTCCAGCTCGTCGCAGACGGCGTCGAACGCCTCCGCGAACACCGGGTAGGCGTTGTAGAGCTCACGCCCCATCCCCAGCCGCTGGCTCCCCTGCCCCGTGAACAGGAACGCCACCTTGCCGTCCGCCACCGAGCCCTGGACCAGCCCCGCGGCCGACTCGCCGCGCGCCAGCGCCTCCAGGCCAGCGATCAGCGCCGCACGGTCCCCGCCGACCACGACGGCACGGTGGTCCAGCGCGGCGCGGGAGGTCGCGAGCGAGTACGCGAGATCGGTCGGGGAGACGTCCGGCCGCCGCTCCAGGTCGGCGAGCAGCCGCTCGGCCTGTGCCCGCAGCGCTTCGGCGTTCTTCCCGGACACCGTCCACGGCAGCACGGACGGCCGGGCGGCCGGAAGCGCGGAGCCCTCGGCCGGTTCGGGCCGCGGCGCCTGCTCGATGATGGCGTGCGCGTTGGTGCCGCTGACGCCGAAGGAGGAGACACCGGCCCGGCGCGGACGTCCGGTCTCCGGCCACTCCCGCGCCTCGCTCAGCAGCGACACCGCGCCCGCCGCCCAGTCCACATGCGGCGAGGGCTCGTCGAGGTGCAGTGACCGGGGCAGTACGCCGTGGTGCATGGCCTGCACCATCTTGATGATGCCCGCGACACCGGCGGCGGCCTGCGTGTGGCCGAAGTTGGACTTGATCGAGCCCAGCCACAGCGGCTGGTCCTCGGTCTTCTCCTTGCCGTACGTGGCCAGCAGCGCCTGCGCCTCGATCGGGTCGCCCAGCGTCGTACCCGTACCGTGCGCCTCCACCGCGTCCACCTCGGACGCCGACAGACCCGCGTTCGCCAGCGCCTGACGAATCACCCGCTGCTGGGACGGACCATTCGGCGCCGTCAGACCATTCGACGCACCATCCTGGTTGACCGCCGTGCCCCGCACCACCGCCAACACCTTGTGGCCGTTCCGCTTCGCGTCCGACAGCCGCTCCACCAGCAGCATGCCCACGCCCTCGGCCCAGCCGGTGCCGTCCGCGTCGGCCGAGAAGGACTTGCAGCGGCCGCTGGCCGAAAGCCCGCCCTGGCGGCTGAAGTCGATGAAGGTGTCCGGGGTGGACATGACGGTGACACCGCCCGCGAGGGCCATCGTGCACTCGCCGTTGCGCAGCGCCTGCGCCGCCAGGTGCAGCGCCACCAGCGACGACGAACACGCCGTGTCGACGGTGACCGCCGGGCCCTCCAGACCGAAGGTGTAGGCGACCCGGCCGGAGGCCACGCTGCCCGCCGTACCGGTGCCGAGGTAGCCCTCCAGGCCCTCCGGCAGGGCGGTCAGCCGGGAGAGGTAATCGTGGTACATGACGCCCGCGAAGACGCCGGTCTTGCTGCCGCGTACGGTCGCCGGGTCGATCCCGGCCCGCTCGAACGCCTCCCAGGAGCTCTCCAGCAGCAGCCGCTGGTGCGGGTCCATGGCGAGGGCTTCGCGCGGGTTGATGCCGAAGAAGTCGGGGTCGAACTCGCCCGCGTCGTAGAGGAATCCGCCCTCGATGGTGGCGCTGGTGCCGGTCTGCTCGGGGTCGTCGCCCAGCAGTCCCTCCAGCTGCCAGCCGCGGTCGGTCGGGAAGCCGGAGATGGCGTCCACCGAGCCGGTGACCAGCTGCCACAGCTCCTCGGGGCTGGTGACCCCGCCGGGGTAGCGGCAGCTCATGCCGACGATGGCGATGGGCTCGTCATCGGCGACGGCCACGGTGGCGGCCGGGGCCGCGGCGGCCTCGTCGGCCTGGTCGCCGAGGATCTCGGTGCGCAGGAAGCCGGCGAGCGCGGTCGGCGTCGGGTAGTCGAAGACGAGGGTGGCCGGGAGCCGTACGCCCGTGACGGCGCCGAGGCGGTTGCGCAGCTCGACGGCGGTGAGCGAGTCGAAGCCCAGCTCCTTGAAGGCGCGCCCGGCGCCGACGGCCTCCGGGCCCGCGTAGCCGAGGACGGCGGCCACCTGACCGCAGACGATCTCCAGCAGCAGCCGGTCGCGCTCGGGGACGGACAGCCCGAGGAGCCGGTCGGCGAGCCCGCCGGGCGCGGCGGCGCCGCCCGCCTCGACCACGCGGCGGCCGGGTGCCCGCACCAGGCCGCGCAGCAACGCGGGGACCATCGTCGCGTCGGCGTGGCGCAGCGGCGCCAGGTCCAGGTGCATGGGGACGAGCGTGGGGTCGCCCACGGCGAGGGCGGTGTCCAGGAGGGCCAGGCCCTCCTCGGAGGAGAGGGCGGCCACTCCGGCGCGGCTGATGCGCTGGATGTCGGTGTCGTCCAGGTCGCCGGTCATCCCGCTGCGCTCGGCCCACAGGCCCCAGGCGAGGGCGGTGGCGGGCAGCCCCTGGGCGCGGCGCCGGTGGGCGAGGGCGTCCAGGAAGGCGTTGGCGGCCGCGTAGTTGGCCTGCCCGGGGCCGCCGAGGGTGCCGGCGGCTGCGGAGAACAGCACGAACGCGGACAGGTCGAGGTCGCGGGTGAGCTCGTGGAGGTTCCACGCGGCGTCCACCTTGGGCGGCAGTACGCGGTCGACGCGCTCGGCGGTCAGCGAGCCGATGACACCGTCGTCCAGCACACCGGCGGTGTGCACCACGGCGGTCAGCGGGTGCTCGGCCGGGACGGCGGCCAGCGTCACGGCGAGCGCGTCGCGGTCGGCCACGTCGCAGGCGGCGAGGGTGACCTCGGCGCCCGACGCGCGCAGCTCGGCGACGAGTTCGGCGGCGCCCTGGGCGTCTCCCCCGCGCCTGCTGAGCAGCAGCAGGTGGCGTATGCCGTGCTCGGCCACCAGATGGCGGGCGACGAGGCCGCCGAGGGTGCCGGTGGCGCCGGTGACCAGGGCGGTGCCCTCGGGGTCGAGGGCGGGGGCGGTCCGCTCGGGGTCGGCGGCGACCTTGGCCAGCCGGGGTACGACCACGGTCCCGGAGCGGACGGCGAGCTGCGATTCGCCGGTGGCCAGGGCGGCGGACAGCGCCCGGTACGACTCGTCGCGGCCATCAACATCGGCCAGGACGAAGCGGTCCGGGTTCTCGGACTGCGCGGAGCGCAGCAGGCCCCACAGCGGGGCGTTGGCCAGATCCTCGGTGTCGGCGTCCGCCGAGGTGGCGACGGCGCCACGGGTGGCGATCACCAGCCGGGAGCCCTCGAAGCGGGTGTCGGCGAGCCAGTTCTGGACCAGCTCCAGCGCGCGGTGCAGGGCCTCGCGCACAGCGGCCTCGACGGGAAGCCCGGTGTCATCCGCGAGGAACGGCGCGACGACGGCCTGCGGCACGGGGGCCCCGGCGTCCACGGCCGCGCCGAGCGCGGCCAGGTCGGCGTACCCGGCGGCGGTGGGCAGGGCGGCGGCGAGCTCGGGGTGTTCGTCCCCCAGCACCGCCCACTGCCCGGCCACGACGGTGGTGTTGGCGGCCACCGGCGCGGGGGTCCACTCGACGCGGAACAGCGCCTCGTGGAAGGCGCCGCGCGCGGCGTGCACCTGGTCCGGCGAGACGGGGCGCAGCAGCAGCGAGTCGACGGAGGCGACGGGCGCGCCGCTCTCGTCCGCCACCAGCACGGCCACCGCGTCCTGACCGGCGGGCGAGAGCCGGACGCGCAGCGTGGCGGCGCCCACGGCGTGCAGCCGGACCCCGCTCCAGGAGAAGGGGAGGCGGCCGTGTTCGGTGTCCTCCAGGAGGGAGCCGATGCCCACGGCGTGCAGGGCCGCGTCCAGCAGCGCCGGGTGCAGCCCGAACAGCTCGGCCTCGGCGCGGGCGCTCTCGGGCAGCCGCACCTCGGCGTACACCTGGTCGTCGTCCTGCCAGGCGCCCTGGAGCCCCTGGAAGACCGGGCCGTAGGCGAATCCGGTCTCGGCGAGCCAGTCGTAGAGGCCGTCCACGGGGACCTCGGTGGCACCGGCCGGGGGCCAGGTGGCGAGGCTGTCGTCGGGAGTGGTGGCACCGGCGGCGAGCACACCGGTGGCGTGGCGGGTCCACTCGCCCTCGCCCCAGGTGCCGTCGGGGGCCTCCTCCAGGCGCGAGTGCAGGGTCAGCGAGCGGCGGCCGGTCTCGTCCGGGGCGCCCACGGACACCTGGAGCTGGACGCCGCCCTGCGGGGGCAGGACCAGCGGGGCCTCGAGGGTGAGCTCCTCCAGGACGTCCGCGCCCACGTGGTCACCGGCGCGGATGGCCAGCTCCACGAAGGCGGTGCCGGGCAGCAGCACGGTGTCCATGACGGCGTGGTCGGCCAGCCAGGGGTGGGTCTGGAGGGACAGCCGTCCGGTGAAGAGGAATCCGGCGCCGTCGGCGAGCGACACGGCGGCGCCGAGCAGCGGATGGTCGGCGGAGCCGAGCCCGGCGGCGGTGACATCGCCGGTCCAGGGGCCGGGCGGCTCGGGCCAGTACAGCTCGCGCTGGAAGGCGTAGGTGGGCAGTTCGACGCGGCGGGCGCCGGAGCCCTCGAAGACGGCGGCCCAGTCGACGGCCACGCCGTGCACATGGACGCGGGCGAGGGCACCGGCCAGGGCGGTGGCCTCGGGGCGGTCGCCGCGCAGCACGGGCACGAAGGCGGCGCCGTCGCCGGTGACGCAGTCCTGCGCCATGGCGGAGAGCACCCCGTCGGGGCCCAGCTCCACATACGTGGCGACGTCGTACTCCTCGAGCCGCCGAATGCCGTCGGTGAAGCGGACCGCCTCGCGGACGTGCCGGACCCAGTAGTCGGGCGAGCAGATCTCGTCGGCGGAGACCGAACCGCCGGTGAGGTTGGAGATGATGGGGATGACCGGCGGGGCGTACGTCACCTGCCGCGCGACCTCGCGGAAGGCGTCCAGCATGCCGTCCATGCGCGGCGAGTGGAACGCGTGGCTGACGGTGAGCCGCTTGGTCTTGCGGCCCCGCGCCTCGAAGCCAGACGCGATCGCGACGGTCTCGTCCTCGTCGCCCGCGATGACGACCGACGTCGGCCCGTTGAGGGCGGCGATCGACACCCGCTCGGTGAGCAGCGGCGCCACCTCGTCCTCGGACGCCTGGACGGCGATCATCGCGCCACCGGCGGGCAGTTCCTCCATCAGCCTGCCGCGCGCGGCCACCAACCGGCACGCGTCCGCCAGCGAGAGCACACCCGCTACATGCGCGGCGGCCAGTTCGCCGATGGAGTGGCCGACGAGGAAGTCGGGCTTGACGCCCCACGTCTCCAGCAGCCGGAACAGCGCCACTTCGAGGGCGAACAGCGCGGGCTGGGTGTAGCCGGTGCGGTCCAGCGACCCGCTGTCGTCCGATCCGCCGTCGTCGCCGAACATCACCTCGCGCAGCGGCCGCTGGAGGTGCTGGTCGAGCTCGGCGCACACCTCGTCCAGGGCGCGCGCGAAGGCCGGGACGGCCGCGTACAGCTCACGGCCCATCCCGGCGCGCTGGCTGCCCTGGCCGGTGAAGAGGAACGCGACCTTGCCCTCGGCGACCTCGCCCCGGACGACGCCGCCCGCGGGGGCGTCCTCGGCGAGTTCGGCCAGTCCGCGCAGCAGTTCCTCACGGCCTCCCTCGCCCGCGAGGACCACGGCCCGGTGGTCAAGCGCGGCGCGGGTGGTGGCCAGTGAGTGGGCGAGGTCGACCAGGCCGAGGCCCGGGTCGTCCTGCACCCGGGCGGTGAGCCGCTCGGCCTGGGCGCGCAGCGCCGGTGCGCTCTGCGCGGACACCAGCAGCGGCACCTGCCCGCCGATGCCGGTCCACTCCGAGGGAGTGGTGTCATCGCCACCGGGTGCCTCCCGGTCCTCGGCGGGCGGCTGCTCGATGACGGTGTGCGCGTTCGTACCGCTCACGCCGAAGGAGGAGATGCCCGCGCGGCGCGGCTGGCCGGTCTCCGGCCACGGGGTGTTCTCGGTGAGCAGGGAGACGGCGCCCGCGTCCCAGTCCACGTCCCGGGAGGGGGCGTCGACGTGCAGGGTCCTGGGCAGCACCCCGTGCTCGATGGCCTTGACCATCTTGATGATTCCGGCGACACCCGCGGCGGCCTGGGTGTGGCCGAAGTTGGACTTGATCGAGCCGAGCCACAGCGGGCGGCCCTCGGCCCGGTTCTGCCCGTACGTGGCGAGCAGGGCCTGCGCCTCGATGGGGTCGCCGAGGCTGGTGCCGGTGCCGTGCGCCTCGACGGCGTCCACCTGGGCCGGGGTGAGCCGGGCGTCGGTGAGCGCCTGGCGGATGACGCGCTGCTGGGACGGGCCGTTGGGCGCGGTCAGGCCGTTGGACGCGCCGTCCTGGTTGATGGCGGAGCCCCGGACGACGGCCAGCACCTTGTGGCCGTTGCGGCGGGCGTCCGACAGCCGCTCGACCAGCAGCATGCCGACGCCCTCGCCCCAGCCGGTGCCGTCCGCGCCGTCCGCGAACGCCTTGCAGCGCCCGTCGGGCGCGAGGCCGCGCTGGCGGCTGAAGTTGATGAACGCGCGGGGGCTGTTCATCACCGTGACACCGCCGGTGAGCGCCAGCGAGCACTCGCCGTTGCGCAGCGCCTGGATGGCCAGGTGCAGCGCCACCAGCGACGCCGAGCAGGCGGTGTCGACGGTGAGCGCCGGGCCCTCCAGGCCGAAGGTGTAGGAGATCCGGCCGGAGATGACGCTGGCGGCGTTGCCGGTGAGCAGATACTGCTCCACGCCCTGCGGCAGCGTGTGCATCAGCTCCGGGTAGTCCTGGCCGTTGGTGCCGACGAAGACACCGGCCTTGCTGCCGCGGAGCGTGGCCGGGTCGATCCCGGCCCGCTCGAACGCCTCCCAGGACGTCTCCAGCAGCAGCCGCTGCTGCGGGTCCATGCCGAGGGTCTCGCGCGGGCTGATCCCGAAGAACCCGGCGTCGAACTCGCCCGCGCCGTCGAGGAACCCGCCCTTGTCGGTGTAGCTGGTGCCCTGCTCGTCGGGGTCGTCCGCGAAGAGCGCGTCAACGTCCCAGCCACGGTCCGTGGGGAAGTCCGCGATGGCGTCACCGCCCGCGGCCACGAGCTCCCACAGCTCCTCCGGAGACGTGACGCCTCCGGGGAACCGGCAGCTCATGCCGACGATCGCGATCGGCTCAGGCTCCTGCGACTCGACCTCGCGAAGACGCTGCCGCGTCTGGTGCAGATCGGCAGTTACCCGCTTGAGGTAGTCGAGGATCTTGTCCTGATCCGCCATTGGAGTCTCACCCATGCTTCTCGTCACAAACCTTGCGCCCGCGGACCCAACGATCCTTAGATTCCGAGTTCCTTGTCGATGAAGGCGAAGACCTCGTCGGGCGTCGCCTCCTGCAACTTCTCCGTCACGGTGCCGCTGTCGCCGTCGGCCGCCTCGGCGTCGGCCGTACGGGGCTCCGCCCACTTCGCCGCGAGGTCCCGCAGCCGGGCCGCGATGTCGTCCCGTGCCTCGCTGTCGGGGTCGAGGACGGACAGCGCGGACTCCAGCGCGTCGAGCTCCGCGAGACCGGGCGCCGCGGCCGTACCGCCGTCGCCCACGATCCGGCCGCACAGGAACTCGGCGAGCGCCGCGGGGGTCGGGTAGTCGAAGACCAGCGTGGCGGGCAGCTTCTGCCCGGTGGCGGCGGTCAGCCGGTTGCGCAGCTCCAGCGCGATGAGCGAGTCGAAGCCCAGCTCCTTGAACGCCCGTCCGGCGCCGACCTCGTCGGTCGAGGCGTGGCCGAGCGCGGCGGCCGCGTTAGTACGCACGACCTCCAGGACGACCAGGGACTGCTCGGCCCGGGAGATCCCGGCCAGCCGCTTGCGCAGCGCGTCCGCCGGGGACCCGTCGGAGGCCGCGCCCGCCTCACCGGCCGGGCCGCCGGTCTCCCGGAGCCGCTTGACCTCGGGCAGCTCGCCGATGAGCGGGCTGGGGCGGACCGCCGTGTAGCCGTAGGCGAAGCGGTCCCACTGGATGTCGGCGACGGCCACGACCGTGTCCGCGTGGTCCAGGGCCCGCTGGAGCGCCGTGATCGCGGCGTGCGGGGCCATCGCCGGGACGCCGCCCCGGTCCAGCCGCTCGCCGATGGCGCCGTCGGCGGCCAGGCCCGTCTCGCCCCAGCGGCCCCAGGCCACCGAGGTGGCGGGCAGGCCCGCCGCGCGGCGCCGCTCGGCCAGCGCGTCGAGATAGGCGTTGGCCGCCGCGTAGTTGCCCTGTCCGGCATCGCCGAGGGTGCCCGCGATACCGGAGAACAGCACGAACGCGGACAGGTCCAGATCGCGGGTCAGCTCGTCCAGATGGCGCGCCGCGTCGGCCTTGGGGCCGAGGACGGTGGCGAACCGCTCCGGGGTGAGCGCGTCCAGGACACCGTCGTCCAGGACGCCCGCGGCGTGCATGACCGCCGTGAGCGGCCGGTCGGCCGGGACGGCGGCGAGCAGCGTCTCGACGGCCTTGCGGTCGGCCACGTCGCACGCGGCGATCGTGACCTCGGTGCCCAGCGCGGTCAGCTCGTCCCGCAGTTCGGCCGCGCCCGGGGCGTCCAGGCCACGGCGGCTGGTGAGCACCAGGTGCTCGGCCCCGTTGCCCGCCAGCCAGCGCGCCACATGGGCGCCCAGCGCGCCCGTACCGCCGGTGACCAGCGTCGTACCGGACGGCTTCCACGGCCGTACGGCGGGGGCGCCGGCCAGCGGGGCGTGGGCGAGCCTGCGGGCGAACACCCCGGCCGCGCGCACCGCGAGCTGGTCCTCGCCATCGGTCCCGGCGAGCACCCCGGCGAGCCGGGCCAGCGCCCGCTCGTCGGGCGCGCCGGGCAGGTCCACCAGACCGCCCCAGCGCTCCGGGTACTCCAGGGCGGCGGTCCGGCCGAGGCCCCAGACCAGCGCCTGCTCGGGGGATTCCACCTGGTCCGTCTGTCCAACGGCGACCGCGCCCCGGGTGGCGCACCACAGCGGCGCGTCCACCCCGGCGTCGCCGAGGGCCTGGATCAGCACGGCGGTACCCACCAGCCCGGCGCTGACACCGTCGGTGCCGGGCGCGGTGCCCGCGTCGAAGGCGAGCAGCGACAGCACACCCGAGACGGCCCCGGCGCCGGTCAGCTCCTCGCGCACCAGACGGGTCAGCGACGCGCGGTCCGACTCCACGGCGGTCGGGGTGATCTGCCGCACCTCGGCGCCGCGTTCGGTGAGCATCCGCACCGCGCCGAGCGTCCAGTCGTCGATGGCGGCGGACTCGGGGACGGCCAGCAGCCAGGTCCCGGACAGCCGCGGGGCCTGTGCCTCGGTCAGGGAGGTCCAGGTGACGCGGTAGCGCCAGCCGTCCACCGTGGACTGCTCGCGGGCCTGCTTGCGCCAGGACGCCAGGGCGGGCAGGACGGCGCCGAGCGAGGACCGCTCGCCGTCGTCCTCGAACGCGAGGGTGTCGGCCAGCGACTCCAGGTCCTCGCGCTCGACGGCCTCCCAGAAGCGGGCGTCCACGGCGTCGGACGGCGCACCCGACTCATCGGCCGGGGTGTCGGCCGCCCGCGGCCAGTAGCTCTGGTGCTGGAAGGCGTACGTGGGCAGCTCGACGCGGACCGCGCCCGTCCCCTCGTACACCGCCTCCCAGTCCACGGCCACACCACGCGTCCACGCCTCGCCCAGCGAGATGTGGAAGCGGTCCAGGCCACCCTCGTCACGGCGCAGCGACCCGATCGCGGCGGCCTCACGGCCCGCGTCCTCGGCGGTCTCCTGCACACCCATCGTCAGCACCGGGTGGGCACTGGACTCGATGAACACCCCGAAGCCCTCATCCAGCAGACGGCGAATCGCACCCTCCAGCTCAACCGTGCGACGGAGGTTGGTGAACCAGTACTCGGCGTCCAGCTCCGGACCCTCGACCCACTCCCCCGTCACCGTCGACAGGAACGGCACCTGGGCGTTCTTCGGCTCTACGGGCGCCAGCAACTCCAGGAGTTCATCGCGGAGCAGATCGACCTGCGCGGAGTGCGAGGCGTAGTCCACCGGCACCCGCCGCGCCCGCACCTCATCCGCCTCACACGCGGCCACCAGCTCATCCAGCGCCTCGGGCTCGCCCGAAACCACCACCGACGACGGGCCGTTGACCGCCGCCACCGAGATCCGCTCCTCACTCCACGGCGCGATCCGCTCCCGTACGTCCGCCACCGGAAGCGCCACCGACACCATGCCACCCTTGCCCGCCAACACCCGGCCGATCGCCTGACTGCGCAACGCCACCACACGGGCCGCGTCCTTCAGCGACAGGGCTCCCGCCACACACGCCGCCGCGATCTCACCCTGCGAATGGCCGACCACGGCCGCCGGCCGTACACCCAGCGAACGCCACAGCTCCGCGAGCGAAACCATCACGGAGAACAACACCGGCTGAACAACGTCCACCCGCTCCAGTGACGGTGCGCCCTCCGCCTCGCGCAGCACATCCACCAACGACCAGTCGGTGAACTCTGCGAGCGCGGCGGCACACTCATCAATACGGGCAGCGAACACCGGTGAAGCATCCAACAGCTCCACGGCCATGCCTACCCATTGTGACCCCTGTCCTGGGAACACGAATGCGGCCTTGCCCCCGATTGAGGCCCCCTGCACCAGGTTCGGCAGGACCTGCCCCCTAGCGAGGGCGTCCAAACCCCGGACGAAATCGTCCCGGTCCGTGCCCACCAGTACCGCGCGCCGGTCGAAGGCTGCGCGGGTGGTGGCCAGCGAGTGGCCGATGTCCAGCGGGCGCGAGGCCGGGTCGGCGTCGAGGTGGGCCAGCAGCTTGGCGGCCTGGGCGCGCAGCGCCGCCTCGCTCTTGCCGGACACCGTCCACGGCAGCGCGCCGAGCGTCCGGGTCACCGGCTCGGCCTCATCCGGCTCCTCGGCGGGCGCCTGCTCGATGATGGCGTGCGCGTTGGTGCCGCTGAAGCCGAACGAGGATACGGCGGCGCGGCGCGGACGGCCGGTCTCGGGCCACTCCCGCGCCCCGGTCAGCAGCTCGACGTCGCCCGCCGACCAATCCACATGCGGGGTCGGCTCGTTGATGTGCAGCGACTCCGGCAGCACACCGTGGCGCAGCGCGAGCACGAGCTTCATCACACCCGCGACACCGGCGGCCGCCTGGGCGTGGCCGATGTTGGACTTGATGGAGCCGAGCAGCAGGGGCTGCCCGTCGGGCCGCTCCTGGCCGTAGGTGGCGAGCAGCGCCTGCGCCTCGATCGGGTCGCCCAGCGTCGTACCCGTGCCGTGTGCTTCCACGACGTCCACCTCGGCAGGAGACAGCCGGGCGTTGGCGAGGGCCTGCCGGATGACGCGCTGCTGGGACGGGCCGTTGGGCGCCGTCAGACCATTGGACGCACCGTCCTGGTTGATCGCCGAGCCCCGCACGACCGCCAGCACCGGGTGGCCGTTCTTCCGCGCGTCCGACAGCCGCTCGACCAGCAGCATGCCCACGCCCTCGGCCGGGCTGAAGCCGTCCGCGTCCGAGGAGAACGCCTTGCTGCGGCCGTCGGAGGACAGTCCGCGCTGACGGCTGAACTCGATGAAGGTGCCCGGGGTGGCCATCACGGTCACCCCGCCCGCGAGCGCGATCGAGCACTCGCCCTGGCGCAGCGACTGGACGGCCAGGTGCAGCGCCACCAGCGACGCCGAGCACGCGGTGTCCACGGTGACCGCCGGGCCCTCCAGGCCGAAGGTGTACGAGAGGCGGCCGGAGACGACGCTCGCGGCGCTGCCGGTGGCCAGGTGGCCCTCGTAGCCCTCGGTGTTGCTGCGCATGACGATGGAGTAGTCGGAGCCGTTGGTGCCGACGAAGACACCGGACGGGCTGCCGTGCAGCGTGGCCGGGTCGATGCCCGCCCGCTCGAACGCTTCCCAGGAGGTTTCCAGCAGCAGCCGCTGCTGCGGGTCCATCGCCATGGCCTCGCGCGGCGAGATCCCGAAGAAGGTGGGGTCGAAGTCGGCGGCCCCGGTGAGGAATCCGCCCTCGCGGGTGTAGCTGGTGCCCTGCGCGTCCGGGTCCGGGTTGTACAGCGACTCGACGTCCCAGCCGCGGTCGCCCGGGAACTCCGACAGCGCGTCGCCACCGGAGGCGAGCAGCTGCCACAGCTCCTCGGGGGTGCGCACACCGCCCGGGAAGCGGCAGCTCATGGAGACGATGGCGATCGGCTCGTCGTCGGCGAGCGCCGACGCGGTCGGCAGCGCGGCCACGGCGGCCCGCTGCCCGCCCGCGAGCTCGGTGCGCAGCTGGCGCGCGAGCACCGTCGGGGTGGGGTAGTCGAAGATCAGGGTCGGGGGCAGCTTCAGCCCGCTGGCGGCGCTGAGCCGGTTGCGCAGCTCGACGGCGGTCAGCGAGTCGAAACCCAGCTCCTTGAAGGCCCGGCCCGCCTCGACGTCGTCGGCGCCCGCGTAGCCCAGGACGGCCGCGACCGCGGTGCGCACCAGCTCCAGCACCAGCCGCTCCTGCTCGGCCTCCGGCACCCCGGCGAGCTGCTGTGCGAGAGCGGCCGCGCCCGCGCCGTCCGCCTCGGCGTCCCCGGCCATGTCCTGGATGACGTCCCGCGCCTCGGGCAGGTCGTGCAGCAGCGGACGGGAGCGGCCGGAGGTGAAGGCGAGGACGAAGCGCTTCCACTCCATGTCGACGACGGTGAGCACCGACTCGTCTCGGTCCAGCGCGTGCTGGAGCGCGGTGACGGCGGCGCGCGGCGCCATCTCGATGACACCGTGGCGGCGCATCCGGTCGCCGACGCCGCCCTCGGCCATCCCGCCCTCGCCCCACGGGCCCCAGGCCAGCGAGGTGGCGGGCAGGCCCTGGGCGCGCCGGTACTCGGCGAAGGCGTCCAGGAAGGCGTTGCCCGGCGCGTAGTTGCCCTGCCCTGGCGCGCCGAAGGTGGCCGCGAAGGAGGAGAACAGCACGAACGCGGACAGGTCGAGATCGCGGGTGAGCTCGTGCAGATGGCGGGTGGCGTCCACCTTGACCTTCAGCACCCGGTCCACCTGGTCCGGGGTCAGGCCCTCGATCACCCCGTCGTCCAGCACGGCGGCGGTGTGGACGACGGCGGTCAGCGGGTGTTCGGCGGGGATGTCCGCGAGCAGCGCCTCGACCTGGGCGCGGTCGGCCACATCGCATGCGGCGATGGTCACCTTGGCGCCGAGCTCGGTCAGTTCGGACCGCAGATCCGCCGCGCCCGGGGCGTCCAGACCACGGCGACTGGTGAGCACCAGGTGCTCGGCCCCGTTCCCGGCCAGCCAGCGCGCCACATGGGCACCCAGCGCGCCCGTACCGCCGGTGACCAGGGTGGTGCCTTCGGGCTTCCAGGCCCGTACGGCGGGCGTGGCGGCCAGCGGGGCGCGCACCAGACGGCGTACGAGCGGCCCGGTGGCTCGGATCGCGACCTGGTCCTCCTCCTCGGCCCCGGCGAGCACGGTCACCAGCCCGGCCAGCGCCCGCTCGTCGGGGACGCCGGGCAGGTCCACCAGACCGCCCCAGCGCTCGCCGTGCTCCAGCGCGGCCACCCGGCCAAGGCCCCAGACCAGCGCCTGCTCGGGGGAGTCCAGCGGGTCGGCGCGGCCAACGGAGACCGCGCCACGAGTGGCGGACCACAGGGGCGCGCCGATCCCCGCGTCGCCGAGGGCCTGCACCAGCGCGAGCTGCGCCGCCACTCCGGCCGGGACGGAGGGGTGCCGGGGGTGCGGACGGCCGTCGAGGGCCAGCAGCGACAGCACTCCGGCGAACGGGATGCCGTCGGTCTCCGCGAGCGCGGCGCGCAGCCGCTCGGTCAGCTCGTCGCGGCCGTCGGCGTCCGTGTCGGTGTCCACGGCGATCCGCCGTACGTCGGCGCCGCGTTCGGCGAGCACACCGGCCACGGCGTCGGTCCAGGTGTCCTCGGTGGCCGGGGTGACGACGAGCCACGCGCCGGTCAGCCGCGCGGAGTGACTGCCGGCGAGCGGCTTCCAGGTGACGCGGTAGCGCCAGCCGTCCACCGTGGACTGCTCACGCGCCTGCTTGCGCCACGACGCCAGGGCGGGCAGCAGCGCGCTGACCCGCTCGTCGCCGTCGATGTCCAGCTCGGCGGCGAGCGTCTGCCAGTCCTCGCGCTCGACGGCCTCCCAGAAGCGGGTCTCGACGGGGTCGGCGGCGGGGGCGGCTTCGGCGGCGGGGCTGCCCGACTCCAGCCAGTAGTGCTGGTGCTGGAAGGCGTACGTGGGCAGCTCGACGCGGGCCGCGCCCGTACCGTCGAACACCCCGGCCCAGTCCACGCCGACGCCCCGCGTCCACGCCTCGCCGACGGAGGCCCAGAAGCGGTCCAGGCCCCCCTCGTCACGGCGCAGCGACCCGATCGCGGCGGCCTCACGGCCCGCGTCCTCGGCGGTCTCCTGCACACCCATGGTGAGGACGGGGTGCGCGCTGGACTCGATGAAGGCGCCGAAGCCCTCGTCCAGCAGACGGCGGACGGCACTCTCCAGCTCAACCGTGCGACGGAGATTGGTGAACCAGTACTCGGCGTCCAGCTCCGGACCCTCGACCCACTCCCCCGTCACCGTCGACAGGAACGGCACCTGGGCGTTCTTCGGCTGTACGGGCGCCAGCAACTCCAGCAGCTCCTCGCGGAGCAGATCGACCTGCGCGGAGTGCGAGGCGTAGTCCACCGGCACCCGGCGCGCCCGCACCTCATCCGCCTCACACGCGGCCACCAGCTCATCCAGCGCCTCGGGCTCACCGGAGACGACCACCGACGACGGGCCGTTGACCGCCGCCACCGAGATGCGCTCCTCACCCCAGGCCGCGATGCGCTCCCGTACGTCCGCCACCGGGAGGGCCACCGACACCATGCCGCCCTTACCCGCCAAAACCCGGCCGATCGCCTGACTGCGCAACGCCACCACGCGAGCGGCGTCCTTCAGCGACAGGATTCCGGCCACACACGCCGCCGCGATCTCACCCTGCGAATGGCCCACCACGGCCGCCGGGACGACGCCCAGCGAACGCCACAGCTCGGCCAGCGAAACCATCACCGCGAACAGCACCGGCTGGACCACATCCACCCGCTCCAGCGACGGCGCACCCTCCGCACCCCGCAACACATCCACCAACGACCAGTCGGTGAACTCCGCCAGCGCCGCCGCACACTCCTCGATGTGGGCCGCGAAGACGGGCGAGGCGTCCATCAGCCCCACCGCCATACCGGTCCACTGCGACCCCTGCCCCGGGAACACGAACGCCGTACGGCCGCCGACGACGGAGCCCTGTGCGACGCCCGCCGCCATTCCGCCCTCGGCCAGGGCGGTGAGCCCGGCGAGCAGTTCGTCGCGGTCGTGGCCGCGCACCACGGCGCGGTGGTCGAGCTGGGCCCGGGTGGTGGTCAGCGAGAGGGCCACGTCCACCGGGCTGAGGGACGGGTCGGCCTCGAGGTGGGCCAGCAGCCGCTCGGCCTGGGCGCGCAGCCCTGCCGCGCTCTTGCCCGACACCGCCCACGGCAGGACGTCCAGCCGCTTCGTCGGGGCCGCCGGTCCCTCGGTGGCTTCCTCGGCCTCCTCGGCCTCCTCGGCGGGGGCCTGCTCCAGGATGGTGTGGGCGTTGGTGCCGCTGAAGCCGAAGGAGGACACGGCGGCGCGGCGCGGATGGCCGGTCTCCGGCCAGGGGGTGGTGTCGGCGAGCAGCGACACCGCGCCCGCCGACCAGTCCACATGCGGGGTCGGCTCGTCGAGGTGCAGCGTCTTGGGCAGCACGCCATGGCGGATGGCCATGACCATCTTGATGATTCCGGCGACACCGGCGGCGGCCTGGGTGTGCCCGATGTTGGACTTGATGGAGCCGAGCAGCAGCGGCTGGTCCTCGGTGTGCTCCTGGCCGTAGGTGGCGAGCAGCGCCTGCGCCTCGATCGGGTCGCCCAGCGTCGTACCCGTGCCGTGTGCTTCGACGGCGTCCACATCGGCCGCGGAGAGACGGCCGTTGGTGAGCGCCTGGTGGATGACGCGCTGCTGGGACGGGCCGTTGGGCGCGGTCAGACCGTTGGACGCGCCGTCCTGGTTGATCGCCGAGCCACGCACGATGGCCAGCACCGGGTGGCCGTGTCGGCGCGCGTCCGACAGCCGCTCGACGAGCAGCATGCCGACGCCCTCGCCCCAGCCGGTGCCGTCCGCGGCGGCGGCGAAGGGCTTGCAGCGGCCGTCGGCGGCGAGCCCGCGCTGCCGGCTGAACTCGGTGAACGTCGAGGGCGTGGCCATCACGGTGACACCGCCCGCGAGCGCCAGCGAGCACTCGCCGTTGCGCAGCGCCTGCACCGCCATGTGCAGGGTGACCAGCGACGACGAGCACGCCGTGTCGACGGTGACCGCCGGGCCCTCAAGACCGAAGGTGTACGACACCCGGCCCGAGGCGATGGAGCCGGAGCTGCCGGTGCCGAGGAAGCCCTCGACGCCCTCGGGCACGGAGTCCAGCCGCGAGGTGTAGTCGTGGTACATCACGCCCGCGAACACACCGGTCCGGCTCCCGCGCAGCCCGGTCGGGTCGATCCCGGCCCGCTCGAACGCCTCCCAGGAGCTCTCCAGCAGCAGCCGCTGCTGCGGATCCATCGCCATGGCCTCACGCGGCGAGATCCCGAAGACCGCGGGGTCGAAGCCGCCCGCGTCGTAGAGGAACCCGCCCTCGTTGACGTAGCTGGCGCCCGCCTGGTCGGGGTCGGCGTCGTAGAGCGACTCGACGTCCCAGCCACGGTCGGTGGGGAAGCCGGAGATCGCGTCCTCGCCGTCCAGGACCAGCCGCCACAGCTCCTCGGGGGTGGTGACCCCGCCGGGGTAGCGGCAGCTCATCGCGACGATCGCGATGGGCTCCTGGTGCCGCTCCTCGACCTCGCGGAGCTGCCGGCGGGCCTGACGCAGATCGGCGGTGGCCCGCTTGAGGTAGTCCCGGAGCTTGTCCTCGTTATTCACCATTGCGTCGGCTCCTTGCGAAGAGGGAGGTGGTGCTCATGAGTTCCATGGGTTCAGAACGCTCCCGTTCAGGAGGAGCCGAGTTCGTCGTCGAGCAGGTCGAAGAGCTCATCGTCGGTCGCGGATTCGAGGTCGTGGTCGTCGGTGTCGCCGTCGCCGGTCGCGTCCTGGGCGTCGTTCCACTTCGCCAGGAGCGCCTGGAGGCGCATGGTGATCCTGGAGCGGGTGACGCTGTCGTCCGCGGCCACCGCCAGGGCGGCTTCCAGCCGGTCGAGTTCGCCGAACACCGACGGACCGCCGCCGTCCCCGTGCGGGAGTTCCGCGCGCAGATGGTCGGCCAGGGCGTCGGGGGTCGGGTAGTCGAAGATCAGCGTGGCGGGCAGCCGGAGGCCGGTGGCCGCGCCGAGCCGGTTGCGGAGTTCGACGGCGGTGAGCGAGTCGAAGCCCAGCTCCTTGAAGGCCGCGCCGGGTTCGATCGCCGCCGCGCCGCCGTAGCCGAGCACGGTGGCCACCTGGCCGCAGACCAGGTTGAGCAGGAAGCGGTCCCGTTCGGCCGCGGACATCCCCGCGAGGCGATCGGCGAGGCCCGCCGCCTCGTCCGCCCCGCCGCCACCGCCACCGGCCGCGGCTCGCCGTACGGGGGTACGGATCAGCCCGCGCAGCAGCGGGGCGACCCCGGCCGTGGACTGGGCGCGCAGGGCGGCGATGTCCAGGGCTGCGGGGATCAGCACCGGGTGTCCGGCCAGGCCCGACACGTCGAACAGGGCCAGGCCCTCGGCGTTGCTCAGCGCGCCCATGCTGCCGCGGCTCATCCGCTGCCGGTCGGCGTCCGCGAGGGTCGCGGCCATGCCGCCCTCGTCCTCCCACAGGCCCCAGGCGAGGGAGGTGGCGGGCAGGCCGCCCGCGCGGCGGTGCTGGGCGAGGGCGTCCAGGAAGGTGTTGGCCGCCGCGTAGTTGCCCTGCCCCGGGTTGCCGAAGACACCGGCGGCGGAGGAGAACAGCACGAACGCGGACAGGCCGAGGTCCCGGGTGAGCTCGTGGAGGTTCCACGCCGCGTCCACCTTCGGACGCAGGACGTGGTCCACGCGCTCGGGGGTGAGGGACTCGATGATCCCGTCGTCGAGCACGCCCGCCGCGTGGATCACGGCGGTGAGGGGGCGGTCGGCGGGGATCGCTGCCAGGGTTTCGGCCAGGGCCTTTCGGTCGGCCGCGTCGCAGGCCGCCCACTGGGCTTCGGCGCCCAACTCGGTGAGTTCGGCGGTGAGTTCGGCGGCGCCCGCCGCCTCCGCGCCCCGGCGGCTGGTCAGCAGCAGCCTCCGGGCGCCGCGCTGGGTCACCAGATGGCGGGCCAGCACCCCGCCCAGGGTGCCGGACGCGCCGGTGACCAGCACGGTGCCCGCCGGGTCAAGGCCGGGGACGGTCCCCTCGTCCAGGGCCGCCACCCGCGCGAGCCGCGGCGCGTGGACGCCCCCGGCACGCACGGCGAGCTGCGGCTCGTCGGTCCGCAGCGCCGCCACGAGGGCGGGGAGCCAGCCGTGGGGGGTGGTGGCGGTCGGGTCCCCGGTGGCCGGAGCACCGTGCGTGGGGACGCCTCGGGCCAGGGCGCCGTGGATGTCGATGTCTCCTTGGACGTCGACCAGGACGAACCGGCCCGGGTGCTCGGCCTGCGCCGAGCGCACCAGGCCCCAAGCTGCGGCGTGCGTCAGGTCGTCCACGCCCTCGGCCCCTTCGGCCCCCGCGTCGTCGCCCGTGGTCACGGCCACGGCGCCACGGGTGAGCAGGACCAGCCGGGAGTCGGCGAACCGCTCATCCGCGAGCCACTCCTGGACCAGCGCCAGCGTCCGCCGGACGACGGTGTGCGCGGCGCCCGCGATGTCCCCGGGCGTGCCCAGGTCGGGCAGGCACGGCACCAGGACCACATCGGGCGCGATGCCCTCCGCCTCCACCGCCTCGGCGAGCGCGGGGAGCCCCGCGTACGTCTCGGCCTCGATACCGGTGTCCGCCTCCGTCAGCGCGGCCGTGAGCTTCAGATCGCCGCCGCCGAAGCCGTCCAGGACGGCCCACAGCGCGGTGTCCTCCGGCCGCTCCGGCGCTGCGGGCGTGGGCAGCGCGGCCCAGTCGACGCGGAACAGCGCCTCGTGGTGTGCGGTACGGGCGCCCGCGAACTGCTCGGCGTCCAGCGGCCGCAGCGCCAGCGAGCCGACCGACACCACCGGGGCACCGGCCTCATCGCTGATCTCCAGCGCCACCGCGCCGCGCCCGGCCGGGGAGACCCGCACCCGGAGCGCGGTCGCGCCGACCGCGTGCAGCCGTACGGCGTCCCACGAGAACGGCAGCCGCGCCCGGCCCGCCTCCTCGGCCGGGAAGAACCCGCCGAGCGCCACCGTGTGCAGCGCGGCGTCCAACAGCGCCGGGTGCAGCCCGTACGCGCGGGCCTCGCCCTGCCGGTCCTCGTCGAGCGCCACCTCGGCGAACACCTCGTCCCCGCGCCGCCACGCCTTGCGCAGGCCCTGGAACACCGGGCCGTAGGCGAGGCCGAGCGCGGCGAAGCCGTCGTACAGGCCGTCCACGTCGAGCGGTTCAAGGTCGGCGGTGGCAGTGGCGGCCGTGGCGGTGGCGGCCGTGTCACCGGCCGGTGGCCACTCCGCCGGGCCGGTCGTCGGGACGCCGGAGGGGCCGGAAGGGCCGGAGACCGCGAGCACACCGGAGGCGTGCCGGATCCACGGCTCGTCGGTGGCGTCCTCCAGCCGCGAGTACACGGTCAGCGCGCGCCGCCCGTCGGGGCCGGGGCCGTCGGGCTCGTCCACGGCGACCCGCAACTGCACCCCGCCGCGCTCCGGCAGGATCAGCGGCGCTTCGAGGGTCAGCTCGTCCAGCAGATCGCAGCCGACCTGGTCACCAGCCCGAACCGCCAGCTCGACCAGGGCCGTACCGGGCAACAGCACGGTGTCCATGACGGCGTGGTCGGCCAGCCAGGGGTGGGTACGGAGCGAGAGCCGGCCCGTGAAGAGGACGCCCTCGGAGTCGGGCAGCTCCACCGCCGCGCCCAGCAGCGGATGATCGGCCGCGCCGAGACCGGCCGAGGCCATATCGCCGATGGTCCCGGCGGGAGCCTCCAGCCAGTAGCGCTCGCGCTGGAAGGGGTACGTGGGCAGCTCGGTGCGCTGCGCACCGGTCCCCGCGAAGAGCGCCCTCCAGTCCACCACCACACCACGGACGTGGGCCCGCGCGATGGCGGCCGTCAGTGCCTCGGCCTCGGGGCGGTCCTTGCGCAGCGCGGCGGCGAAGGCGGCCGTGTTGGCATCGGCGTCGGTGACGCACTCCTGGGCCATGGCGGTGAGCACGCCGTCGGGGCCGAGTTCGAGGTAAGTGGTGACGCCCTGGGCTTCGAGGGTCCGTACGCCGTCGAGGAAGCGGACGGCCTCGCGGACGTGGCGCACCCAGAAGTCGGGAGTCGTGATCTCCTCGGCGGCGACCACGTCCCCGGTGAGGTTGGAGACGATCGGGATCCGCGGGGCCTCGTAGGTCAGCCCCTCGGCCACCTCGCGGAAGGCATCCAACATGCCGTCCATGCGCGGGGAGTGGAAGGCGTGGCTGACGGTGAGGCGCTTGGTCTTACGGCCCTGCGCCTCGAAACCAGCCGCGATCGCGACAGCCTCGTCCTCATCACCCGCGATGACGACGGAGGTGGGCCCGTTGAGCGCGGCGATGCTGACGCGCTCGGTGAGCAGCGGCGTCACCTCATCCTCGGACGCCTGCACCGCGATCATCGCGCCACCGGCGGGCAACTCCTGCATCAACCGCCCACGCGCCGCAACCAACTTCGCCGCGTCCGCGAGCGAGAGCACACCGGCCACATGGGCGGCGGCCAGCTCACCGATGGAGTGCCCGGAGAGGAAGTCCGCCTTCACGCCCCACGCCTGCACCAGCCGGAACAGCGCCACCTCAATGGCGAACAACGCGGGCTGGGTGAACCCGGTCTGGTCCAGCGCCTCGGCGTCCTCACCGAACAGCACCGTCTTCAACGGCCGTTCAAGGTGCGCATCCAGCTCATCGCACACCGCGTCCAACGCCTCCGCGAACGCCGGGTAGGCGTCGTACAGCTCACGCCCCATCCCCAGCCGCTGGCTGCCCTGCCCGGTGAACAGGAACGCCACCTTGCCATCGGCCACCGAGCCCTGTGTGAGACCGGCCGCCGACTCGCCGCCCGCCAGCGCCTCCAGACCCGCGACCAGCCCGGCGCGGTCCGCGCCGACCACGACCGCACGGTGGTCCAGCGCGGCACGCGTGGTCGCGAGCGAGTAGCCGAGGTCGGCGAGCGAGACATCGGGCCGCCGGTCGAGATCGGCGAGCAGCCGCCCGGCCTGAGCGCGCAGCGCGTCGGCGTTCTTGCCGGAGAGCGGCCACGGCAGCACGGACGGCTGGGCGACCGGGACCGTGGGGGCCTCCACCGGTTCGATCTCGGGGGCCTGCTCGATGATCGTGTGCGCATTGGTCCCACTGAAGCCGAACGACGAGACCGCAGCCCGCCGGGGACGCCCCGACTCCGGCCACTCCACCGACTCCCGCAACAACGACACCGCACCCGCAGACCAGTCAATATGCGGTGACGGCTGCTCCGCGTGCAACGTACGCGGCAACACACCATGCCGCATCGACATCACAATCTTGATGATGCCCGCGACACCAGCAGCGGCCTGCGTATGCCCCATATTCGACTTGATCGAACCCAGCAACAACGGCCGCCCCGCCTCACGCTCCTGGCCATACGTCGCCATAAGCGCCTGCGCCTCGATGGGATCGCCGAGGCTGGTGCCCGTGCCGTGCGCCTCCACCGCATCCACCTCGGACGCCGACAGACCCGCATTCGCCAACGCCTGCCGGATGACACGCTGCTGGGACGGGCCGTTCGGCGCCGTCAAACCATTCGACGCACCATCCTGGTTGATGGCCGAGCCGCGCACCACGGCCAGCACCGGATGCCCGTTCTTCCGCGCATCGGACAGCCGCTCCACCAGCAGCATCCCCGCACCCTCGGACCACCCCGTACCATCCGCATCCGCCGAGAACGCCTTGCACCGCCCATCAGCAGCCAACCCACGCTGACGACTGAACTCCACAAACGGCGCCGGAGTCGCCATCACCGTCACACCACCGGCCAACGCCAGCGAACACTCACCGTTCCGCAACGCCTGCACCGCCAGATGCAACGCCACCAACGACGACGAACACGCCGTATCCACCGTGATCGTCGGCCCCTCAAGACCAAACGTGTACGCCAACCGCCCCGAAATCACACTCGCCGCATTACCCGTACCGACGAAGCCCTCCACACCTTCCGGAAGTGCCGGGAGCGAGGACGCGTAGTCGTGGTACATCACACCGGCGAACACGCCGGTACGGCTGCCACGCAGCACGCCCGGGTCGATGCCCGCCCGCTCGAACGCCTCCCACGACGTCTCCAACAGCAACCGCTGCTGCGGATCCATGGCAAGGGCCTCACGCGGCGAAATCCCGAAGAAGCCCGGGTCGAAGTGGCCCGCCCGGTCGACGAAGCCGCCCTCGCGGGAGTACGAGGTGCCCGGGTGGTCGGGGTCCGGGTGGTAGAGCCCGTCCAGATCCCAGCCACGGTCGGTGGGGAACTCGGAGATTGCGTCCCGGCCCTCCATGACCAGCCGCCACAGATCCTCCGGAGTCTCCACCCCACCCGGATAACGGCAACCCAACCCCACAATCGCAATCGGCTCATCATCGGCAGCCGACACCACCACCGGCCCCGCCACCGCAGCCGCAGCCCCCACAACCTCCGCACGCAGGAACTCCGCCAACACCGCAGGCGTCGGATAGTCGAAAACCAGCGTCGCGGGCAGCCGCAGCTCACTCACCGCACCCAACGCATTCCGCAACTCCACCGCCGTCAGCGAGTCAAAGCCCAACTCACGGAAGGAGCGATGCGGTTCGATGGTGTCCAGCGAGTCATGGCCGAGTACGGCCGCGACCTGCGTACGGACCAGGTCCAGCAGGGCGTCGAGCTGCTCGGCCTCGCTCAGCCCGGCGAGCCGCCGCGCCAGCGCACCCGACGCCACCGCACCCTCCGCCGCACGCCGCGCCGGAACCCGCACCAGCCCCCGCAGCAGCGGCGCCACCACACCGGTCGCCGCCGCCTCGGCGCGCATCACGGCCAGGTCCAGGCGTACGGGCACGAGTAGCGCCTCGTCGGCGCGGTACGCGGCGTCGAACAGTTCCAGGCCCTCGGTGGCCGAGAGCGCCACGACGCCACCCCGGCTCATCCGGGACACATCCGCGTCGTCCAGCTCACCGGTCATCCCGCTGGAGTCGGCCCACAGACCCCAGGCCAGCGAGGTGCCGGGCAGGCCATGGGCCCGACGGTGCTGGGCGAGGGCATCCAGGTAGGCGTTGGCGGCTGCGTAGTTGCCCTGCCCCGCATTGCCGAAGACACCGGCGGCGGAGGAGAAGAGCACGAACGCCGACAGGTCGAGGCCGCGGGTCAGCTCGTGGAGGTTCCACGCCGCATCCACCTTCGGACGCAGCACCCCGGCCATGCGCTCGGGGGTCAGCGAACCGATCACACCGTCATCCAGCACACCGGCCGTGTGAACGACCGCCGTCAGCGGATGTTCGGCGGGGATGGCGGCGAGGGTCGCGGCGAGCGCGTCCCGGTCCGCCACGTCACAGGCCGCCCAGCGCGCCTCGGCGCCCAACTTGGCGAGTTCTGCGGTGAGTTCGGCCGCGCCCGGTGCGTGGTCGCCACGGCGGCTGACCAGCAGCAGATGCCGCACGCCGCGCTCCGCCACCAGGTGACGGGCGAACAGCGCGCCCAGCGTGCCACTGGCACCCGTGACCAGGACTGTGCCGTCGGCGTCGATGTTGACGTCGAGCTGCTGCTGGGCGTCCACGACAGCCCGCGTGAGGCGCGGCGCCTTCAGCGCTCCGTCGCGTACGGCCACCTGGGGCTCGCCCGACGCCAACGCGTCCGGCACCGCCGTCAGCGAATCGGCCGCGCCATCGACGTCGACCAGGACGAACCGGCCGGGGTTCTCCGACTCGGCCGAACGCACCAAGCCCCAGAGGGCGGCATGGGCCAGATCGGCTAGGGGCTCACCCGCGCCGGCGGCCACGGCGCCCGAGGTCAGGATGACCAGGCGCGAGTTGGTGAAACGGTCGTCCGCCAGCCACCGTTGCAGCAGGCTCAACGCCTCGGCGGTGGCCCGGTGCGCCGTGTCGGCGGGTGAGGAGCATTCCCCAAACCCGCCCCTCCCCGCAACCTGGGGCAAGCCCCAGGACCCCGGACGCCCTTCGGGCGTGTCCTCAAACGCCGGACGGGCTTGATTTACCGCACCCGAGCCAGCATGCGAAGCCGCCCCAGAACCCGGGTCCTCAAACGCCGGACGGGCTTGATTTACCGCATCCGAGCCAGCATACGAAGCCACGCCAGCGGCAGACTCCGCCCCAGCACCCCCGTCCTCAAACGCCGGACCGGCTTGAATTGCCGCACCCGAGCCAGCATCCGAAGCCACGCCAGCGGCAGACTCCACCCCAGCACCCCCGCCCTCACACGCCGCAAGGCTCCAAGGCAGGGCGACCACCACATCATCCGGCAACACCGTCGCGCCCGACTCCACCGCCGCAGCCAACGCATCCAAGTCGGCGAAGGTCTCGAACCGCTGCCCCGCCGACGCCAGCCCAAGCCCGTCAGACCCCAGCAACGCCCAGCGCCCAGCCCCACCCTGCGCCGACACCTCAGCCCAGTCCAGCCGGTACAACGACTCCTGACGACCACCCCGCGCACCCTGGATCTGCTCCACCGACACCGGCCGCAGCACCAGCGAGTCCACCGACAGCACCGCGCGCCCGGCACCATCCGCCACCGCCAGCGACACCGCATCCGCACCCGCCGCCGACAACCGCACCCGCAGCACCGACGCACCCACCGCGTGCAACGAAACCCCAGACCACGAGAACGGCAACCGCGCCCCGGCCTCACCCTCGATCAGACCACCGAGCCCCACCGCATGCAGCGCCGAGTCCAGCAGTGCCGGATGCAGACCGAACGACCCGGCATCGGACTGCCCGTCCTCCGGCAGCTCCAGCTCGGCATAGACCTCACCATCAAGCCGCCACGCGGACCTCAGCCCCCGGAACACCGGGCCATAGGCCAGCCCCAGGCCCGCCATGCCCTCGTACAGACCGTCCAGCTCAACCGGCGTCGCACCGGCCGGGGGCCAGGCACTCAGGTCGAACGACGCCGCCGGCGCGCCCTCCACGAGCGCACCCGAGGCATGACGCAGCCACCCCTCATCCGCAGCCGCGTCCTCAAGCCGCGAGTACACCTCGAACCCACGACGACCAGAGCCGTCCGGCGCACCCACCGACAGCTGAAGCTGAACACCACCCACCTCCGGAAGCACCAACGGCGCCTCCAGCGTCAGCTCCTCAACCTGGTCACAACCCACCTGGTCACCAGCGCGAACCGCCAGCTCCACAAAGGCCGTCCCCGGCAGCAGCACCGAGCCCATCACGGCGTGATCCAGCAGCCACGGATGGGTCTGCGCCGAGATCCGCCCGGTCAGCAGCACACCGTCGCCGCCCGCGAGCGGTACGGCGGCCCCCACCAGCGGATGGTCCACGGTGGCCAGTCCGAGCCCCGCCGTGCCACCGACGCCGTAGGCCGACGCCTGCGGCCAGTACCGGCGGCGCTGGAAGGCGTACGTCGGCAGATCGGTCAGCTCGACCCGAGCCGCGCCCGTACCGGCGAAGACGGCCGCCCAGTCCACGGCCGCGCCTCGGACGTACGCCCGCGCCACGGCGGCGTGGACCGCCCGCGCCTCGGGCCGACCGGTCCGCAACGCGGCGCCGAATCCGGCCGCGTCGGCGTCGGTGACGCACTCCTGAGCCATGGTGGTGAGCACACCGTCGGGGCCGAGTTCGAGGTAGGTGGTGACGCCCTGGGCCTCCAACATCCGGACGCCATCGAGGAAGCGGACGGCCTCCCGGACGTGGCGCACCCAGAAGTCGGGGCTGGTGATCTCCTCGGCGGAGACTACGTTCCCGGTGAGGTTGGAGACGATCGGGATGCGCGGGGCCTCGTACGACAGGCCCTCCGCGACCTCGCGGAACGCCTCCAGCATCCCGTCCATACGCGGCGAATGGAACGCATGGCTCACCGTGAGCCGCTTGGTCTTACGACCCTGCGCCTCAAAACCAGCCGCGATCACGACAGCCGCGTCCTCATCACCCGCGATGACCACGGAGGTCGGACCGTTGAGCGCGGCGATCGACACGCGCTCGGTCAGCAGCGGCGCCACCTCGTCCTCCGACGCCTGCACCGCGATCATCGCGCCACCGGCCGGAAGCTCCTGCATCAACCGCCCACGCGCCGCAACCAGCTTCGCCGCGTCCGCGAGCGACAGCACACCCGCCACATGGGCCGCCGCCAGCTCACCGATCGAATGCCCGGAGAGGAAGTCGGGCCGCAGTCCCCATGCCTCCGAAACCAGCCGGAACAACGCCACCTCGACCGCGAACAGCGCGGGCTGCGTGAACCCGGTCCGGTCCAGCGCCTCGGCGTCATCCCCGAACAGCACCGTCTTCAACGGCCGCTCAAGATGCCCGTCCAGCTCATCGCACACCGCGTCCAACGCCTCCGCGAACACCGGGAAGGCGTCGTACAGCTCACGCCCCATCCCCAGCCGCTGGCTCCCCTGCCCCGTGAACAGGAACGCCACCTTGCCGCCCTCGGCCGACCCCTGGATCACCTCCGCGCCGGACTCGCCGCGTGCCAGGGCATCCAGAGCGCGCAGGAAGCCCTCGCGGTCATCGGCCACCAGCACCGCGCGGTGGTCCAGCGCGGCGCGCGTGGTCGCGAGCGAGTAGCCAAGGTCGGCCGGTGCGAGCTCCGGCCGCTCGTCCAGGTAGGAACGGAGCCGCCCAGCCTGCGCACGCAGCGCGTCGGTGGTCTTCGCCGACAGCGGCCACGACGCCACACCAGGCTCCGTCGTCACCTCACGCGGGGCCTCGTCCTCGCTGACCGGGGCCTGCTCGATGATCGTGTGCGCATTGGTCCCGCTGAAGCCGAACGACGAGACCGCAGCCCGCCGGGGACGCCCCGACTCCGGCCACTCCACCGACTCCCGCAACAACGACACCGCACCCGCAGACCAGTCAATATGCGGCGACGGCTGCTCCGCGTGCAACGTACGCGGCAACACACCATGCCGCATCGACATCACAACCTTGATAATGCCCGCCACACCAGCAGCGGCCTGCGTATGCCCCATATTCGACTTGATCGAACCCAGCAACAACGGCCGCCCCGCCTCACGCTCCTGGCCATACGTCGCCATAAGCGCCTGCGCCTCGATCGGGTCACCCAGCGAAGTCCCCGTGCCGTGCGCCTCCACCGCATCCACCTCGGACGCCGACAGACCCGCGTTCGCCAACGCCTGACGAATCACCCGCTGCTGCGACGGACCATTCGGCGCCGTCAAACCATTCGACGCACCATCCTGATTAATGGCCGAGCCACGCACCACCGCCAGCACCGGATGCCCGTTCTTGCGCGCATCGGACAGCCGCTCCACCAGCAGCATCCCCGCACCCTCGGACCACCCCGTACCATCCGCATCCGCCGAGAACGCCTTGCACCGCCCATCAGCAGCCAACCCACGCTGACGACTGAACTCCACAAACGGCGCCGGAGTCGCCATCACCGTCACACCACCGGCCAACGCCAGCGAACACTCACCGTTCCGCAACGCCTGCACCGCCAGATGCAACGCCACCAACGACGACGAACACGCCGTATCCACCGTGATCGTCGGCCCCTCAAGACCAAACGTGTACGCCAACCGCCCCGAAATCACACTCGCCGCATTACCCGTACCCAGGAAGCCTTCGACGCCCTCGGGCACCCGCTCCAGCAACGAGGCGTAGTCGTGGTACATGACGCCCGCGAAGACACCGGTACGGCTGCCACGCAGCACGCCCGGGTCGATCCCGGCCCGCTCGAACGCCTCCCACGAGGTCTCCAACAGCAACCGCTGCTGCGGATCCATGGCAAGGGCCTCGCGCGGCGAGATACCGAAGAAGCCCGGGTCGAAGTGGCCGGCGTCCTCCACGAAGCCGCCCTCGCGGGCGTAGCTCGTTCCGCTGTGGTCCGGGTCCTCGTGGTAGAGCGCCGAGAGGTCCCAGCCACGGTCGGTGGGGAACTCGGAGATCGCGTCCCGGCCCTCCATGACCAGCCGCCACAGATCCTCCGGAGTCTCCACCCCACCCGGATAACGGCAACCCAACCCCACAATCGCAATCGGCTCATCATCGGCAGCCGACACCACCACCGGCCCCGCCACCGCAGCCGCCGCACCGACCACCTCAGTACGCAGGAACTCCGCCAACACCGCAGGCGTCGGATAGTCGAAAACCAGCGTCGCGGGCAACCGCAGCTCACTCACCGCACCCAACGCATTCCGCAACTCCACCGCCGTCAGCGAGTCAAAGCCCAACTCACGGAAGGAGCGGTCGGGCTCGACCGTCTCCGGACCGGCGTATCCGAGCACCGTCGCGACGTTCGTACGGACCAGGTCCAGCAGGGCGTCGAGCTGCCCGGCCTCGTCCAGCCCGGCGAGCCGCCGCGCCAGCGCACCCGACGCCGCCGCACCCTCCGCCGCACGCCGCGCCGGAGCCCGCACCAGCCCACGGAACAGCGGCGCCAGCGCACCGCTGCCCGACTGTGCCCGGAGCGCGGCCATGTCCAGCGACATCGGCACCAGCACCGCCTCGCCGAGGCGGCCAGCGACGTCGAACAGCTCCAGGCCCTCCGTCGCGGAAAGCGCCACGACGCCGCCCCGGCTCATCCGGGACACATCCGCGTCGTCCAGTTCACCGGTCATCGCGCTGGAGTCGGCCCACAGGCCCCAGGCCAGCGAGGTGCCGGGCAGGCCGAGCGCCATACGGTACTGGGCGAGCGCGTCCAGGAAGGCGTTGGCGGCGGCGTAGTTGCCCTGCCCCGCATTGCCGAACACACCGGCGGCCGAGGAGAACAGCACGAACGCCGACAGGTCGAGGTCGCGGGTCAGCTCGTGGAGGTTCCACGCCGCGTCCACCTTCGGGCGCAGTACCCCGGCCATGCGCTCGGGGGTCAGCGAACCGATCACACCGTCATCCAGCACACCCGCCGTATGCACCACGCCCGTCAGCGAATGCTCCGCCGGAATCCCCGCCAGCACCCCCGTCAGCGCGTCACGATCGGCGACATCACACGCCGCCCAGCGCACACTCGCACCCAACTCACTCAGCTCAGCGTCGAGTTCAACAGCGCCCTCGGCCTCGCCACCGCGGCGGCTGACCAGCAGCAGATGCCGCACGCCGCGCTCCGCCACCAGGTGACGGGCGAACAGCGCGCCCAGCGTGCCACTCGCACCCGTCACCAGGACCGTGCCCTCGGCGTCGAACTCCGGCGCGTCGTCCCCGGAGCCCGGAGCGGCGGCCCGCGCCAGGCGCGGCGCCCGCAGCACCCCATCGCGTACGGCCACCTGGGGCTCGCCCGACGCCAACGCGTCCGGCACCGCCGTCAGCGAATCGGCCGCGCCATCGACGTCGACCAGGACGAACCGGCCGGGATTCTCCGACTCGGCCGAACGCACCAAGCCCCAGACAGCGGCATGGGCCAGATCGGCCACCGGCTCATCCGCACCGGCGGCCACGGCGCCCGAGGTCAGGACGACCAGGCGCGAGTTGGTGAAACGGTCGTCCGCCAGCCACCGTTGCAGCAGGCTCAACGCCTCGGCAGTGGCCCGGTGCGCCGTGTCGGCGGATGAGGAGCATTCCCCAAACCCGCCCCTCCCCGCAACCTGGGGCAAGCCCCAGGACCCCGGACGCCCTTCGGGCGTGTCCTCAAACGCCGGACGGGCTCGATTTACCACACCAGCGGCAGACTCCGCCCCAGCACCCCGGTCCTCAATCGCCGGACGGGCTTGAGTTGCCGCATCCGAGCCAGCATCCGAAGCCACACCAGCGGCAAGCTCCACCCCAGCACCCCCGTCCTCACACGCCGGGCGCGCTTGAGTTGCCGCAAGGTTCCCGGGCAGGGCGACCACCACATCATCCGGCAACACCGTCGCGCCCGACTCCACCGCCGCAGCCAACGCATCCAAGTCGGCGTACGTGTCGAACCGCTGCCCCGCCGACGCCAGCCCAAGCCCGTCAGACCCCAGCAACGCCCAGCGCCCAACCCCACCCTGCGCCGACACCTCGGCCCAGTCCAGCCGGTACAACGACTCCTGACGGCCACCCCGCGCACCCTGGATCTGCTCCACCGACACCGGCCGCAACACCAGCGAATCCACCGACAACACCGCCCGCCCCGCACCATCCGCCACCGCCAGCGACACCGCATCCGCACCCACCGCCGACAACCGCACCCGCAACACCGACGCACCCACCGCGTGCAACGACACACCACCCCACGAGAACGGCAAACGCGCCCCGCCCTCACCCTCGACCAGACCACCCAACCCCACCGCATGCAACGCCGAGTCCAACAACGCAGGATGCAAACCAAACGCACCCGCCTCGGACCGAGCGCCCTCCGGCAGCTCCAGCTCCGCGTAGACCTCATCGCCCAGCCGCCACGCGGACCTCAGCCCCCGGAACACCGGGCCATAGGCCAGCCCCAGGCCCGCCATGCCCTCGTACAGACCGTCCAGCTCAACCGGCGTCGCACCCGCCGGAGGCCATACGCCCAGGTCGAACGACGCCGCCGGCGCGCCCTCCACAAGCGCACCCGAGGCATGACGCAGCCACCCCTCATCCGCAGCCGCACCCTCGAACCGCGAGTACACCTCGAACCCACGACGACCAGAGCCGTCCGGCGCACCCACCGACAACTGAAGCTGAACACCACCCACCTCCGGAAGCACCAACGGCGCCTCCAGCGTCAGCTCCTCAACCTGGTCACAACCCACCTGGTCACCAGCCCGAACCGCCAGCTCCACAAAGGCCGTACCCGGCAGCAGCACCGAGCCCATCACGGCGTGATCCGCCAGCCACGGATGCGTGTCGAGCCCCAGGCGGCCCGTCAGCAGCAGCCCCTCGCCACCGGCCAGCGGCACGGCGGCCCCGACCAGCGGATGGTCCACGGTCGCCAGGCCCAGCCCGGCCGTACCGCCCACGGTGGCCGGGAGCTCGGGCCAGTAGCGCGCGTACTGGAAGGCGTACGTCGGCAGCTCCACCCGAGCCGCGCCCGTACCGGCGAAGACGGCCGCCCAGTCCACCGCCACACCGCGCACATGGGCGCGCGCGAGGGCCTTCGTCAGCGTCTCGGCCTCCGCCCGGCCCTTGCGCAGGGCCGAGACGAACCCGGCGTCCTCACCGGTGACACACTCCTGCGCCATCGCGGTGAGCACACCGTCCGGACCCAGCTCGATGAACGTGGAGACGCCCTGGGCCTCCATCGTCCGGACGCCATCGAGGAAGCGCACGGCCTCACGGACGTGGCGCACCCAGAAGTCAGCGGTCGTGATCGCCTCGGCGGAAACCACCTCACCCGTCAGGTTGGACACGATCGGGATCCGCGGGGCCTCGTACGTGAGCCCCTGCGCCACCTCGCGGAACGCGTCCAACATGCCGTGCATACGCGGCGAGTGGAACGCATGGCTGACCGTAAGCCGCTTCGTCTTCCGCCCCCGCGCCTCGAACGAAGCAGCGATAGCGACCGCCTCGTCCTCGTCACCCGCGATGACCACGGAGGTCGGGCCGTTGATCGCCGCGATCGAGACGCGCTCATTCAGCAGCGGCGCCACCTCGTCCTCCGACGCCTGCACCGCGATCATCGCGCCACCGGCCGGAAGCTCCTGCATCAGACGGCCACGCGCCGCCACCAACTTCGCCGCATCCGCCAGCGACAACACACCCGCCACATGCGCGGCGGCCAACTCACCAATCGAGTGCCCGGAGAGGAAGTCCGCCTTCAGACCCCACGCCTCCGAAACCAGCCGGAACAACGCCACCTCAACCGCGAACAACGCGGGCTGAGTGAACCCCGTCCGATCCAGCACCGCCGCGTCATCCCCGAACAGCACATCCTTCAACGGCCGCTCAAGATGCGGATCCAGCTCCGCACACACCTCATCCAGCGCCTCCGCGAACACCGGATAGGCGTCATACAGCTCACGCCCCATCCCCAGCCGCTGACTCCCCTGCCCCGTGAACAGGAACGCCACCTTGCCACCGGCCACCGAGCCCTCGACCACACCCGGCGCGCCACGACCCTCCGCCAGCGCACCCAGCCCCGCCAGCAGCCCGTCCCGGCCCTCGGCCACCACCACCGCACGGTGGTCGAACGCCGATCGGCCGGTCGCCAGCGAGTAGCCCAGGTCGACCGCGCCCAACTCGGGCCGGTCCGCCACATGGGCGACCAGCCGCTCGGCCTGGGCCCGCAGGGCGGCCGCGCTGCGGCCGGACAGCACCCACGGCACCACGGCGGGTGTGACAGCGGGAGCCGCCGGAACCGGAGCCTCCGCCGCCTCCACCTCCGGCGCCTGCTCGATGATCGTGTGCACATTGGTGCCGCTGATGCCGAACGACGACACACCCGCGCGGCGCGGACGGCCGCTCTCCGGCCACTCCACCTGCTCGGTCAGCAGCGAGACCGCCCCCGCCGACCAGTCCACATGCGGCGACGGCTCGTCCGCGTGCAGGGTCCTCGGCAGCACCCCGTGTCGCATGGCGAGGACCATCTTCATGACGCCCGCGACACCGGCGGCGGCCTGGGTGTGGCCCATGTTCGATTTGATGGAGCCGAGCAGCAACGGCCGCTCGGCGTCCCGCTCCTGGCCGTACGTGGCCAGCAGCGCCTGCGCCTCGATCGGGTCGCCCAGCGTCGTACCCGTGCCGTGCGCCTCGACCGCGTCCACATCACCGACCGACAGCCCGGCGGCGGCCAGTGCCTGCCGGATGACACGCTGCTGGGACGGGCCGTTCGGCGCCGTCAGGCCATTGGACGCACCGTCCTGGTTCACAGCGCTGCCACGCACCACCGCGAGCACCGGATGGCCGTTCCTGCGCGCGTCCGACAGCCGCTCGACCAGCAGCATGCCCGCGCCCTCGGCCCAGCCCGTGCCGTCCGCGTCCGCCGAGAACGCCTTGCAGCGGCCATCGGCGGACAGGCCGCCCTGGCGGCTGAATCCGACGAACGTGCCGGGGGTCGCCATGACCGTGACACCACCGGCCAGCGCCATCGTGCACTCGCCCGCGCGCAGCGCCTGCATCGCCCAGTGCAGCGCCACCAGCGACGACGAGCACGCCGTGTCGACCGTGACGGCCGGGCCCTCCAGGCCGAGGGCGTAGGCGACGCGGCCGGAGGCGATGGAGCCCGTGCTGCCGGAGCCGATCGCGCCCTCGCCAGCGCCGTCGGGGGCCTGCTCCACGAGCGTGGCGTAGTCGTGGTACATCACGCCCGCGAACACACCGGTACGGCTGCCGCGCAGGGTGGCCGGGTCGATGCCCGCGCGCTCGAACGCCTCCCACGACGTCTCCAGCAGCAGCCGCTGCTGCGGATCGGTGGCGACGGCCTCGCGCGGCGAGATCCCGAAGAAGGTGGGGTCGAAGTCGGCGGCGTCGTGGAGGAAACCGCCCTCGCGGGTGTACGAGGTGCCGGGGTGCTCCGGGTCCGGGTGGTAGAGCGCGTCCAGGTCCCAGCCACGGTCCACGGGGAAGCCGGAGATCGCGTCCTGGCCGGAGGACAGCAGCCGCCACAGATCCTCGGGGGTACGCACCCCGCCCGGGAAGCGGCAGCTCATGCCCACGATGGCGATCGGCTCGTCGTCGAGCGCGCCCACGGTCGACACCGGCAGGCCCGACTGGGCGCGGCTGCCCGCCAGTTCGTCCCGGAGGTGTTCGGCCAGGACGAGGGAGGTCGGATAGTCGAAGACCAGGGTGGCGGGGAGCCGCATCCCGGTGACCGCGTTCATGCGGTTGCGCAGTTCGACGGCGGTCAGCGAGTCGAAGCCCAGGTCGCGGAAGGCGCGGTCGGGGTCCACGGAGTCGGCGGTGGCATAGCCCAGGACGGCCGCGACCTGGGTACGGACCAGCTCCAGCAGCCTCTCCAGCTGCTCGGCCGCGTTCAGGCGGACCAGCCGCTGCGCCAGGGCGCCCGTTCCGGCGGAGCCCTCCGCCGTGCGCCGCGCCGGGACCCGCACCAGCCCGGACATCAGCGGCGACACCACACCGGTGGACGCCGCCTCGGCGCGTGCCGCCGCCAGGTCCAGACGCACCGGGACGAGCAGCGCCTCGCCCGCCCGTCCGGCCGCGTCGAAGAGCTCCTTGCCCTCGTCGGTGGCGAGCGCGGCGACCCCGCCCCGGCTCATCCGGGATATATCGGCCTGGTCCAGTTCACCGGTCATCGCGCTGGAATCGGCCCACAGGCCCCAGGCCAGCGAGGTGCCGGGCAGGCCGAGCGCCATACGGTGCTGGGCGAGCGCGTCCAGGAAGGCGTTGGCAGCGGCGTAGTTGCCCTGTCCGGCGGCGCCGAAGACACCGGCGGCGGAGGAGAAGAGCACGAACGCCGACAGGTCGAGGTCGCGGGTCAGCTCGTGGAGGTTCCACGCCGCGTCCACCTTCGGACGCAGTACCCCGGCCATGCGCTCGGGAGTGAGCGAACCGATCACACCGTCGTCCAGCGCACCGGCCGTGTGCACCACGCCCGTCAGCGGATGCTCCGCCGGAATCTCCGCCAGCACCCCCGCCAGGGCGTCGCGATCGGCGACATCACACGCCGCCCAGCGCACGCTTGCGCCCAACTCGGCTATGTCGGAGGCTAGTTCGGCCGTGCCCGGTGCGTGGTCGCCACGGCGGCTGACCAGCAGCAGATGCCGTACGCCGCGCTCCGCCACCAGGTGACGGGCGAACAGCGCGCCCAGCGTGCCACTCGCACCCGTGACCAGGACCGTGCCCTCGGCGTCGAACTCCGGCGCGTCGTCTCCGGAGCCCGGAGCGGCGGCCCGCGCCAGGCGCGGCGCCCGCAGCACCCCGTCACGTACGGCCACCTGGGGCTCGCCCGACGCCAACGCGTCCGGCACCGCCGTCAGCGAATCGGCCGCGCCATCGACGTCGACCAGGACGAACCGGCCGGGGTTCTCCGACTCGGCCGAACGCACCAAACCCCAGACGGCGGCATGGGCCAGATCGGCCACCGGCTCATCCGCGCCGGCGGCCACGGCACCCGAGGTCAGGACGACCAGGCGCGAGTTGGTGAAACGGTCGTCCGCCAGCCACCGTTGCAGCAGGCTCAACGCCTCGGCAGTGGCCCGATGCGCCGTGTCGGCGGGTGAGGAGCATTCCCCAAACCCGCCCCTTCCCGCAACCTGGGGCAAGCCCCAGGACCCCGGACGCCCTTCGGGCGTGTCCTCAAACGCCGGACGGGCTTGAGTTGCCGCAAGGCTCCAAGGCAGGGCGACCACCACGTCATCCGGCAACACCGTCTCGCCCGACTCCACCGCCGCAGCCAACGCATCCAGATCGGCGAAGGTCTCGAACCGCTGCCCCGCCGACGCCAGCCCAAGCCCGTCAGACCCCAGCAACGCCCAGCGCCCAGCCCCACCCTGCGCCGACACCTCAGCCCAGTCCAGGCGGTACAACGACTCCTGACGACCACCCCGCGCACCCTGAATCTGCTCCACCGACACCGGCCGCAACACCAGCGAATCCACCGACAACACCGCCCGCCCGGCACCATCCGCCACCGCCAGCGACACCGCATCCGCACCCGCCGCCGACAACCGCACCCGCAACACCGACGCACCCACCGCGTGCAACGACACACCACCCCACGAGAACGGCAACCGCGCCCCGCCCTCACCCTCGACCAGACCACCCAACCCCACCGCATGCAGCGCCGAGTCCAACAACGCCGGATGCAAACCAAACGCACCCGCCTCGGACCGAGCGCCCTCCGGCAGCTCCAGCTCCGCGTAGACCTCATCGCCCAGCCGCCACGCGGACCTCAGTCCCCGGAACACCGGGCCGTACGCCAGTCCGGCCTCGGCCAAGCCCTCGTACAGGCCCTCGACCGGCAGCGCCGACGCCCCCGCCGGGGGCCACGCCGCCAGGTCGAACGATGGCTTGGGCGCGCCCGAGCCCAGGACACCCGACGCATGCCGCAGCCACGGCTCGTCGTACGCCGCGTCCTCGGACCGCGAGTACACCGTCAGCGAGCGCCGCCCCGAACCGTCGGGCGCGCCCACCGAGAGCTGGAGCTGGACACCGCCCGCCTCGGGAAGCACCAGCGGCGCCTCCAGCGTCAGCTCCTCCAGCAGATCACAACCGACCTGGTCACCGGCGCGTATCGCGAGCTCCACGAAGGCCGTTCCGGGCAGCAGCACCGAGCCCGCCACCGCGTGATCGGCCAGCCACGGATGGGTGTCCAGGGCGAGCCGGCCGGTGTAAAGGAAGCCGTCGGAGTCGGCGAGCGCCACGGCGGCGCCCAGCAGTGGATGGTCGGCCACGCCGAGCCCGGCGGACGCCATGTCGCCCGCCCAGTAGCCGGTGTCGAGCCAGTAGGTCTCGCGCTGGAAGGGGTAGAGCGGAAGGTCGGTGCGGGCCGTGCCCGTCCCGGCGAACACCGCGGCCCAGTCCGGGGAAACACCGTGCACATGCGCCCCGGCAACGGCGGTGGCCAGGCTCTGGAGCTCCGGGCGGCCGGAGCGCAGCGCGGACACAAGGGTGGCGTCGTCGCGGGTCAGGCAGTCCTGGGCCATGGCGGTGAGCACACCGTCCGGACCCAGCTCCACGAACGTCGTGACGTTGCGCTCCTCCAGCGTCCGTACGCCGTCGAGGAAGCGGACGGCCTCGCGGACGTGGCGCACCCAGAAGTCGGGGCTGGTGATCTCCTCGGCGGAGACCACGTTTCCGGTGAGGTTGGAGACGATCGGAATGCGCGGAGCCTCGTACGACAGCCCCTGCGCCACCTCACGGAACGCCTCCAGCATCCCGTCCATGCGGGGCGAGTGGAACGCGTGGCTCACGGTGAGCCGCTTGGTCTTACGGCCCTGGACCTCGAAACCAGCCGCGATCGCGACAGCCGCGTCCTCATCGCCCGCGATGACCACCGACGACGGGCCGTTGAGAGCAGCGATCGAGACGCGCTCATTCAGCAGCGGCGCCACCTCGTCCTCCGACGCCTGCACCGCGATCATCGCGCCACCCGCCGGAAGCCCCTGCATCAAACGGCCACGCGCCGCCACCAACTTCGCGGCATCCGCCAGCGACAGCACACCCGCCACATGCGCGGCGGCCAGCTCACCGATCGAATGCCCGGAGAGGAAATCAGGCCGCAGCCCCCACGCCTCCGAAACCAGCCGGAACAACGCCACCTCAACCGCGAACAACGCAGGCTGAGTGAACCCCGTCCGGTCCAGCGCCTCCGCGTCATCCCCGAACAGCACATCCTTCAACGGCCGCTCAAGATGCGGATCCAGCTCCGCACACACCTCATCCAGAGCCTCCGCGAACACCGGGAAGGCGTCATACAGCTCACGCCCCATCCCCAGCCGCTGACTCCCCTGCCCCGTGAACAGGAACGCCACCTTGCCGCTCGCGACCTTGCCCTCGACCAACCCGGTCGCGGGCTCTTCGCGGGACAGCGCGTCGAGGGCCCGTATCAAGCCCTCGCGGTCGTCGGCGACGACCGCCGCCCGGTGCTCGAAGGCGGCCCGGCCGATGGCCAGCGAGAAGCCGACGTCGGTGAGGCGCAGTTCGGGGTTGGCCTCGAGGTGGGCGCGCAGGTTGGCGGCCTGGGCGCGCAGCGCGGGGCGGCTCTTGGCGGCCACGGTCCACAGCGGCAGCGCGGTGGCGGCGCGGGTCTCGGCGGGCGCGTCGCCGTCGGCCGTCTTCGCGGCTTCTGCCGCCTCCTCCGGCTCCGGCGCCTGCTCCAGGATGGTGTGCGCGTTGGTGCCGCTGATGCCGAACGAGGACACCGCGGCCCGGCGCGGCTGCCCGGTCTCGGGCCAGGCACGCCCCTCCGTCAGCAGTGAGACGGCGCCCGCCGACCAGTCGACGTTGGGGGTGGGCTGGTCGACGTGCAGGGTCTGCGGAAGCACCCCGTGGCGCATCGCCATGACCATCTTGATGATGCCCGCGACACCCGCGGCGGCCTGCGTATGACCGATGTTGGACTTGATGGAGCCCAGCCACAGCGGCTGGTCCTCGCTGTGGTTGCGCCCGTACGTGGCGAGCAGGGCCTGTGCCTCGATGGGGTCGCCGAGCGTGGTACCCGTGCCGTGCGCCTCGACCACGTCGATCTGGCCGGGGGCGAGCCGGGCGGCGGCCAGGGCCTGGCGGATGACGCGCTGCTGCGAGGGGCCGTTGGGCGCGGTCAGTCCGCTGCTGGCGCCGTCCTGGTTGATGGCGCTGCCGCGGACGACGGCGAGCACCTGGTGGCCGTTGGCGCGGGCGTCGGAGAGCCGCTCCAGCAGCAGCATGCCCGCGCCCTCGCCCCAGCCGGTGCCGTCCGCCGCCGCCGCGAAGGACTTGCAGCGGCCGTCTGCCGCGAGTCCGCGCTGGCGGCTGAACTCGGTGAAGGTGCCGGGGGTGGACATGACGGTGACACCGCCGGCCAGGGCCAGCGAGCACTCCCGGCGGCGCAGCGCCTGCGCGGCGAAGTGCAGAGCGACCAGGGAGGAGGAGCAGGCCGTGTCGATGGTGACGGCCGGCCCCTCCAGGCCGAAGGTGTAGGCGACGCGGCCGGAGGCGATGGAGCCGGAGCTGCCGTTGCCGAGGAAGCCCTCGACGTCCTCGGGCGCGGAGAAGAGCCGGGAGGCGTAGTCGTGGTACATCACGCCCGCGAACACACCGGTCTGGCTGCCGTGGAGGGTTGTCGGGTCGATGCCCGCGCGCTCGAACGCCTCCCAGGAGGTCTCCAGCAGCAGCCGCTGCTGCGGGTCCATGGCGAGGGCCTCGCGCGGCGAGATGCCGAAGAACGCCGGGTCGAAGTCGGCCGCGTCGTGCAGGAATCCGCCCTCGTGGACGTACGGCTCCTGGCCGCTGTCCGGGTCCGGCTCGAAGAGGACGTCGGTGGCCCAGCCGCGGTTGGTGGGGTACGGCGTGGCCGCGTCACCGCCGCGGGCGACGAGCTGCCACAGCTCCTCGGGGGTGCTGACCCCGCCGGGGTAGCGGCAGCTCATCGCCACGATGGCGATGGGCTCCTGCTCGCGCTCCTCGACCTCGCGCAGCCGCCGCCGCGCCTCGCGCAGGTCGGTGGTGGCCCGCTTGAGGTAGTCGAGGTACTTCTCTTCGTTCGCCGTCGCCATTACGCCGTCCCCGCGGTGCTGAGGTAAGTCAATGAGCTCTTGTGGAGCAGGTCAGGAGAGCCCGAGCTCGTCATCGAGGAGATCGAAGATCTCGTCTGCCGTCGCGGACTGGATTTCACGGTCTTCTGCGGTGCTGTCCGTAGCACTTTGCGTTTCATTCCACTTCGACAGGAGGTCGCGCAGGCGGGTGGTGATACCGGGGCGATCGAGATCGTCCGGGGCGATCGTGGCGAGGATGGCCTCGAGCTTGTCGAGCTCCGCGTGTACGGGCTGGTGTCCGGCCGCGCCGTCCGCGCCGACCAAGCCCAGCTCCTCGCGCAGATACCCGGCGAGCGCGGTGGGCGTCGGGTAGTCGAAGATCAGCGTGACCGGCAGGCGCAGCCCGGCGGCGGCGCCCAGTCGGTTGCGCAGGTCCACGGCGGTGAGCGAGTCGAAGCCGAGGTCGAGGAAGCCGCGGCCGGGGTCCACGTCGTCCGGGGTGGCGTGGCCGAGGACGGCCGCCACATGGCCGCGCACGACCTCCAGCAGCTCGCGGTCGCGTTCGGTCTCCGAGAGCCCGGCGAGCCGGGTCGCGAGCGAGCCCGCGCCCGAGTCGGCCACGGCACCGGAGGTGGCCCCGGTGTCGGCGGAGCGCCGTACGGGGGTGCGGACCAGGCCGCGCAGCAGCGGCGGCAGCAGTCCGGCGGCGGCCTGGCCGCGCAGTGCGCCCGTGTCGATGCGGATCGGCACCAGCGCGGCCTCGGGCAGGGTGCCCGCCACGTCGAACAGCGCCAGGCCCTCGTCCTGTCCGAGCGCCGCGAAACCGCCGCGCGAGATGCGGGTGACATCGGAGGTGTCGAGGCCTCCGGCCATGCCGTCGGCCGTGGCCCACAGGCCCCAGGCGAGCGAGCTCGCGGGCAGGCCCTGGGCGTGGCGGTGCTGGGCGAGCGCGTCCAGGAAGGTGTTGGCCGCGGCGTAGTTGCCCTGTCCCGAGCTGCCGAAGGCACCGGCGGCCGAGGAGAAGAGCACGAACGCGGACAGGTCGAGGTCGCGGGTGAGCTCGTGGAGGTGCCACGCCGCGTCCACCTTGGGGCGCAGTACGGTGTCGATCCGCTCACCGGTCAGCGAACTGATCACCCCGTCGTCCAGGACGCCCGCGGTGTGCACCACGGCGGTCAGCGGGTGCTCCGCCGGTACGGCCGCGAGGGTGGCGGCGAGGGCGTCCCGGTCGGCGGTGTCGCAGGCCGCCCAGGTGACCTCGGCGCCCAACGCGCCAAGCTCGGCGGCGAGTTCGGCCGCGCCCGGGGCTTCGCCACCGCGGCGGCTGACCAGCAGCAGATGCCGCACTCCGCGCTCCGCCACCAGGTGGCGGGCGAAGAGTCCGCCCAGGGCGCCGGTGGCGCCGCTCAGCAGCACGGTGCCCTCAGGGTCGCCGAGTCCGGTGGGCTCGGGGGTGTCCGCCAGGGCCGGGACCCGGGCGAGCCGGTAGGCGTGGCCGGTGCCGGAGCGCAGAGCGAGCTGGGGTTCGTCGGTGGCGAGCACCGACGGCAGGGCCCGCTGGGAGGCGTCGGTGCCGTCGGTGTCCACCAGGACGAAGCGGCCGGGGTTCTCCGACTGCGCGGACTTCACCAGGCCCCACGCGGTGGTGTGGGCCAAGTCGGCGACGTCCTCGCCGGGTGCCGCCGCGACCGCGCCACGGGTGACGAGGACGAGCCGGGTGTCGGCGAGCCGCTGATCGTTCAGCCACTTCTGGACCAGGCCCAGGGCATCCCGGGCGGCGGCCCTCGCGGTGTCGGGCAGGGACGCGATGCCGCCGGGGGCGGTGAGGGGTGCCCCGCCGCCGGTGGCGGGCAGGGACGCCGCGCCGCCGGTCGCGGTGAGAGGTACCACGCCGCCGGTGGCAGTGGGAGACGCCCCGCCGCCGGTGGCAGTGGGAGACGCCCCGCCGCCGGTGGCAGTGAGAGGCGCCACGCCGCCGGTGGCGGGCAGGGACCCCGCGCCGCCCGTCCCAGTCAGAGGTGCCCCGCCGTCCGTGGCGGGCAGGGACCCCGCGCCGCCGGGCGCGCGCAGAGGCGCCCCGCCGCCCGTCCCGGTCAGTGGCGCCACGCCCGTGAGCGGCGCCACGACCACGTCGGGGGCGGGCGCGCCACCGTCGAGGGCGGCGGTGAGTGCCGCGAGGTCCGCGTAGTCGTCCAGCCGCTCGCCGCCGACGGTGAAGCCGGTAGCGGCGAAGCCGGTGGCGGTGAAGCCGGTGGCGGCGCCGAGGGTCACCCAGCACTCGCCGAGCGGGACGTCGGCGGCGGACGCGGGCAGGGCCGCCCACTCGGGGCGGAACAGCGACTCGTGGTGCGCGGCGCGCGAGGCGTTCAGCTGCTCGGCCGCCAGCGGGCGCAGCACCAGGCCGTCGATGGTGGCCACGGCGGTGCCGGTGCCGTCGGCGAGGTGCAGCGACACCCCGTCGGCGCCGGGCCGCAGCCGTACGCGCAGCGATGCGGCGCCCCCGGCGTGCAGCCGTACGCCGGTCCAGGCGAACGGCAGCCGCGCCCCCTCGCCGCCCTCGCCGCCCTCGCCCTCCGGGTCGAGGCCGAGGGTGTGCAGGGCGGCGTCCAGCAGCGCCGGATGCACCCCATATGCGGCGGCCTGCGGCTCGAAGCCCTGGGGCAGCCGGATTTCGGCGAACAGCTCCTCGCCGCGCCGCCAGGCGGCGTGCAGCCCCTGGAAGACCGGGCCGTAGCCGAGTCCGGCGGCGGCCGCGCCCTCGTAGAACTCCTCGGTCGCCAGGGCCGTCGCGTCGGCCGGGGGCCAGGCGCTCAGGTCCACCGGCTCGGCGGTGTGCTCGGCGGTGTGCTCGACCGCGTCACTCGGGGCGAGGAAGCCGGTGGCGTGGCGGATCCACGGCTCGTCGGCGGGCACGTCCTCCCGGCGGGAGTGCAGGGTCAGCGGGCGCCGCCCGGCCTCGTCGGCCGCCGCGAGCTCCAGCCGCAGCTGGACGGCGCCCTGTTCGGGCAGGACCAGCGGGGCCTGGAGGGTCAGCTCCTCGACCGTGTCACAGCCCGCCTCGTGGCCCGCGCGCAGCGCGAGTTCCACGAAGGCCGTGCCGGGCAGCAGCACGGTGTCCATGACGGCGTGGTCGGCCAGCCAGGGGTGGGTGAGCAGCGACAGCCGCCCGGTGAACACGAAGCCACCGGTGTCGGGGAGTTCCACCGCCGCGCCCAGCAGCGGGTGGTCGGCCGTGCCGAGACCCGCGGAGATCACGTCCTCGACGGAGATGCCCACGTCGAGCCAGTAGCGCTGGCGCTGGAAGGCGTAGGTGGGCAGCTCCACGCGGCGGGCGCCGCGCCCGCCGTAGACCGCGGCCCAGTCCGGGGCCGCGCCGCGGACATGGACGTGGGCGAGGGCGGTGGCGAGCGCCTGGGCCTCGGGGCGGCCAGCGCGCAGGGTGGGGACGAACACCGCGTCGGTGTCCACACCGCCATCGGTCCCGGTCCCGGTCCCGGTCTCCGTCCCGGTCCCGGTATCCGTCCCGGTCTCCGTCTCGGCGAGGCAGTCCTCGCCCATCGCGGAGAGCACCCCGTCCGGGCCGAGCTCCAGATACGTGGTCACGCCCTGCTCGCGCAGGGCGCGGACACCGTCGGCGAAGCGGACGGTCTCGCGGACGTGGCGCACCCAGAACTCCGGCAGCCGGATCTCGTCGGCGGAGACCACGGTGCCGGTCAGGCAGGACACCAGCGGGATCTTCGGGGCGTTGAAGGTCAGGCCCTCGGCCAGCTTGCGGAAGTCCGCGAGCATCGGGTCCATGTGCGGCGAGTGGAAGGCGTGGCTGACGGTGAGCCGCTTGGTCTTACGGCCCTTCGCCTCGAACGACGCGGCGATCGCGACAGCCGCGTCCTCGTCGCCCGCGACGACCACGGAGTCCGGGCCGTTGAGGGCGGCGATGCTCACCCGGTCGGTGAGCAGCGGCGCCACCTCGTCCTCGGACGCCTGGATGGCGATCATCGCGCCACCGGCGGGCAGTTCCTGCATCAGCCGGCCACGGGCCGCCACCAGCGCACACGCGTCGGCGAGCGAGAACACGCCCGCCACATGCGCGGCGGCCAGCTCGCCGATGGAGTGGCCGGACAGGTAGTCCGCCTCCAGCCCCCACGCCTCGACCAGCCGGAACAGCGCCACCTCGACGGCGAACAGCGCGGGCTGGGTGACCGCCGTGCGGTCCAGGGCCTGGGCGTCCTCGCCGAACAGCACGGTCTTCAGCGGCCGTTCGAGATGCGGGTCCAGCGCGTCGCACACCTCGTCCAGCGCCTCCGCGAAGCGCGGGAACGCCGCGTACAGCTCACGGCCCATGCCGAGCCGCTGGCTGCCCTGCCCGGTGAACAGGAACGCCACCTTGCCCTCGGTGGCCACCCCGCGCACCGCCTGCGCCGGCTGCTCACCGCGCGCCAGCGCGTCCAGCGCGCCCAGCGCCTCGTCATGGTCCCCGGCCACCAGGGCGACGCGGTGTTCCAGCGCGGCGCGGGTCGTGGCGAGCGAGAAGCCCAGGTCGGTGAGGGAGGCCCCGGGTTCGGCGGCGATCCGCGACCGCAGCCGCCGCGCCTGGGCCCGCACACCGTCCTCGGTACGGGCCGACAGCAGCACGGGCACGTACGGCAGGGCCTCGGGCTCCGCCGCGGGCTCATCCGGCTCGGGGGCGGGCGGCTGCTCGATGATGGCGTGGGCGTTGGTGCCGCTGATGCCGAACGAGGACACCGCGGCCCGGCGCGGACGGCCGCTCTCCGGCCACTCCCGCGCCTCGGTCAGCAGCGACACCGCGCCCGCCGACCAGTCCACATGCGGCGACGGCTCGTCCACGTGCAGCGTCCGCGGCAGCAGACCGTGGCGCATGGCCAGCACCATCTTGATGACACCGGCCACACCGGAGGCGGCCTGGGTGTGGCCCAGGTTGGACTTCACCGAGCCCAGCCACAGCGGCTGTTCCGCGTCCCGCTCCCGGCCGTACGTGGCCAGCAGCGCCTGCGCCTCGATCGGGTCGCCCAGCGTGGTGCCGGTGCCGTGCGCCTCGACCACGTCCACCTCGCCGGTGGTCAGGCGGGCGTTGGCGAGGGCCTGGCGGATGACGCGCTGCTGGGACGGGCCGTTGGGCGCCGTCAGACCGTTGGATGCGCCGTCCTGGTTGACGGCCGAGCCGCGCACGATCGCCAGCACCTCGTGGCCGTGTCGACGGGCGTCCGACAGCCGCTCCAGGAGGAGCATGCCCGCGCCCTCGCCCCAGCCGGTGCCGTCGGCGGCGGCCGCGAACGACTTGCAGCGGCCGTCCCTGGCCAGTCCGCGCTGGCGGCTGAAGTCGATGAACGTACCCGGGGTGAACATCACCGTGACACCGCCGGCCAGCGCCAGCGAGCACTCACCCTGGCGCAGCGCCTGCGCGGCCAGGTGCAGCGCGACCAGCGACGACGAGCAGGCCGTGTCGACCGTGACGGCCGGGCCCTCCAGGCCGAAGGTGTACGCCACGCGGCCGGACACCACGCTGCTGGAGCTGCCGGTGCCGAGGTAGCCCTCGACCTCGCTGGGGACGGCGTGCAGCCGGGACCCGTAGTCGTGGTACATGACGCCCGCGAACACACCGGTCCTGCTGCCGCGCACGGACAGCGGATCGATCCCGGCGCGCTCGAACGCCTCCCACGAGGTCTCCAGCAGCAGCCGCTGCTGCGGATCCATCGCCAGCGCCTCACGCGGCGAGATCCCGAAGAACGCCGGGTCGAACTCGGCGGCGTCGTGCAGGAAGCCGCCCTCGCGGGCGTAGGAGGTGCCCTGGGTCTCCGGGTCCGGGTCGTAGAGCGCCTCGAGGTCCCAGCCACGGTTGTCCGGGAAGCGGGAGATGCCGTCCTCGCCCGCGGCGAGCAGCTGCCACAGCTCCTCGGGGGTGGTGACCCCGCCGGGGTAACGGCAGCTCATCGCCACGATGGCGATCGGCTCGTCGTCGGTGGCGGCCACGACCGGCACCGGCGTGTGCGCCACCGGGGACCGCTCGCCGACGAGCTCGGTCCGCAGATGGCGGGCCAGCACCTGCGGGTCCGGGTAGTCGAAGATGAGCGTGGCGGGCAGCCGCAGCCCGGTGACCGTGTTGAGCTGGTTGCGCAGCTCGACGGCGGTCAGCGAGTCGAAGCCCAGCTCCTTGAATGCACGCCCGGAGCCGATGGTCTCCGCGCCCGCGTAGCCCAGCACGGTGGCCACCTGGCCGCGCACCAAGTCCAGCAGCAGCCGCTCCTGCTCGGGCTCGGACAGCCCGGCGAGCCGTCCCGCAAGGCCGGACTCGCCGCCCGCCGCGACCGCGTCCACCGCGCGCCGCGCCGGGATCCGCACCAGACCGCGGAACAGGGGCGAGACCGCGCCACCGGCGGCCTGGGTGCGCAGGGCCGCGAGGTCCACCCGCATCGGCACCAGGGACGCCTCGGAGACGGTCAGCGCGGTGTCGAGCAGGGCAAGGCCCTCCGCCACCGGCAGCGGCGGCAGTCCGGCGCGCCGCATCCGGGCGATGTCGGCCTCGTCCAGGGTGCTGCCCATACCGGCCCCGGCCCACAGGCCCCACGCGAGCGCGGTGGCGGGCAGGCCCTGGGCGGCCCGGTGCCGGGCGAGGGCGTCCAGGAAGGCGTTGGAGGCGGCGTAGTTGCCCTGTCCCGGGCCGCCGAACACACCGGAGGAGGACGAGAACAGCACGAAGGCCGCCAGGTCCAGCTCGCGGGTGAGCTCGTGGAGGTTCCAGGCCGCGTCCACCTTCGGGCGCATGACGTGGTCGACGCGCTCGGAGGTGAGGGAGCCGATCACACCGTCGTCCAGCACACCGGCCGTGTGCACGACGGCGGTCAGCGGATGCTCGGCGGGGACGGTGGCGAGGGCCGCGGCGAGCGCGTTCCGGTCGGCCACATCACACGCCGCCCAGCGCACCTCGGCGCCCAACCCGGCCAGTTCGGCGCCGAGTTCGGTCGCACCGGGGGCCTGGTCGCCACGGCGGCTCACCAGCAGCAGACGCCGTACGCCACGCTCGGCCACCAGATGCCGGGCCACCAGACCGCCCAGCGAACCGGACGCGCCGGTCACCAGCACCGTGCCCTCGGGGTCGAGACCCCGGGCGCCGTCGCCCTCCGGCTCCACGGCCACCCGCGCCAGCCGCGGCACGGACACCGCGCCCGCGCGGATCGCCAGCTGCGGCTCGCCCGAGGCCAGAGCGGCGGGCAGCGCCCGCAGCGACTGGTCCGCGCCGTCGGTGTCCACCAGCACGAAGCGGCCCGGGTTCTCCGACTGCGCCGAGCGCAGCAGACCCCAGACGGCCGCACCGGCCAGATCCGCCACCGGCTCGCCGTCCTCGACGGCCACCGCGCCACGGGTCACCACGACCAGCGGGGCGTCCCCGAACCCCTCCTCCAGCCACCGCTGGACGACGGAGAGCGCCGCGGCGGCGGCGCGGTGCGCCCCGCGCGCCGCCTGCTCACCGACCTCGGCGGACGGCGACACGACGACGTACTCGGGCGCGGGCGCGGTGCCCGCGGCGACCGCCCCGGCCAGCGTCTCCAGGTCCCCGTACGCCGAGGTCCCGAGCCCGAGCGGGTCGGCGCCCAGCACCGCCCACCGGCCGTCGGCGGGAACATCCGCCCCGGCCGCGTCGGCGAGCCCGGCCGTGGCCGCCCACTCCAGGCGGAACAGCGACTCGTGGTAGGCCGTGCGCGCGCTCTGGATCTGCTCGGCCGAGACCGGGCGCAGCCCCAGCGTCTCGACGGCCGCGACGGGCGCGCCGGTGGTGTCGGCGATCTCCAGCCGGACACCGTCGGTGCCCGCGGGGGCCAGCCGCACCCGCAGCGCCGAGGCGCCGCTCGCGTACAGCGACACGCCGGTCCAGGCGAACGGCAGCCGCCCTTCGCCGCCCGTGTTGCCCAGGCCGCCCATGCCGATGGCGTGCAGGGCGGAGTCCAGCAGCGCCGGGTGCAGCCCGAACGCGGCGGCCTCCTCGGCCGTCTCCTCGTCCAGCGCCACCTCGGCGAACACCTCGCCACCGCGCTGCCACACCCTGCGCAGCCCCTGGAACGCGGGGCCGTAGGCGAAGCCGATGTCCAGCAGGCCCTCGTAGCGGCCGTCCAGCTCCACCTCGGTCACGTCCGCCGGGGGCCACGCGCTCAGCTCGAACGACGCCTCCGGACGGCCGCCGGACGCCAGGACACCGGCGGCGTGCCGGGTCCACGGCTCCTCGGCGGGCAGGCCCTCCACTCGGGAGTGCAGCGACAGCGGACGGCGACCCGTCTCGTCGGCCGCGCCGACCGAGAGCCGCAGCTGGACACCGCCCTGCGCGGGCAGCACCAGCGGCGCCTCGAGGGTCAGCTCCTCCAGGTAGTCACAGCCGACCTGGTCACCCGCGCGGATCGCCAGCTCCACGAACGCGGTACCGGGCAGCAGCACCGTGTCCAGGATGGTGTGGCCCGCGAGCCACGGGTGGGTGGACAGTGCCAGCCGCCCGGTGAACAGCATCCCGTCCGCGTCCGGCAGTTCGGCGCTGGCGCCGAGCAGCGGATGCTCGGCCTCGCCCAGCCCGACCGCGGCCACGTCGCCGAGGAACAGCGACGACACCTTCGGCCAGTAGCGCTGCCGCTGGAAGGCGTACGTGGGCAGCGCGACCTGCGAGGCGCCGGTACGGGCGTAGTAGGCCGCCCAGTCCACCGCCACGCCGCGCACATGCGCCCGCGCGACGGCCGACAGCAGCGCCTCGGCCTCGGGGCGGTCCTTGCGCAGCACGGCGGCGAAGCCCGCCACATCGGCGTCGGTGACGCAATCCTGCGCCATGGCGGTGAGCACACCGTCGGGGCCCAGCTCGACGTACGTGGTGACGCCTCGGGCTTCCAACGTCCGTACACCGTCGAGGAAGCGGACCGCCTCGCGGACGTGGCGCACCCAGAAGTCCGGGCTGGTGATCTCCTCGGCGGAGACCACGTCCCCGGTGAGGTTGGACACGATCGGGATCCGCGGGGCCTCGTACGACAGCCCCTCCGCGACCTCGCGGAACGCGTCCAACATGCCGTCCATGCGCGGGGAGTGGAAGGCGTGGCTGACCGTGAGCCGCTTGATCTTACGGCCCTGGGCTTCGAAGCCGGAAGCGATCGCGACAGCCGCGTCCTCGTCACCCGCGATGACCACGGAGGTCGGACCGTTGAGCGCGGCGATCGAGACACGCTCGGTGAGCAGCGGCGCCACCTCGTCCTCCGACGCCTGCACCGCGATCATCGCGCCACCGGCCGGAAGCTCCTGCATCAGACGGCCACGCGCGGCAACCAGCTTCGCCGCGTCCGCCAGCGAGAGCACACCGGCCACATGCGCGGCAGCCAGCTCACCAATCGAGTGGCCGGACAGGAAGTCCGCCTTCAGACCCCACGCCTCCGAAACCAGCCGGAACAGCGCCACCTCGATCGCGAACAGCGCGGGCTGAGTGAACCCCGTCCGATCCAGCGCCTCGGCGTCATCCCCGAACAGCACATCCCGCAGCGGCCGCTCCAGATGCCCGTCCAGGTGCGCGCACACCTCGTCCAGCGCGTCAGCGAACACCGGGAAGGCGTCGTACAGCTCACGACCCATGCCGAGCCGCTGGCTGCCCTGCCCCGTGAACAGGAACGCCACCTTGCCACCGGCCACCGAACCGTGCGCGAGCCCGGCCGCCGTACGGCCCTCGGCAAGCGCCGCCAGGCCGGACAGCAGCCCGTCCCGGTCCTCGGCGACCAGCGCCGCGCGCTCCTCGAAGGCGGTACGGCGCGTGGCGAGCGTGAACGCCACGTCGGTGAGGTCCAGCTCGGGCCGCTCGTCGAGGTGGGCGCGCAGCCGTACGGCCTGGTCGCGCAGGCCCTCGGAGGACTTGGCGGAGAGCACCCAGGTGGCGGGCCGGGGCGCGGCGGCGGGCGTCGCGTCCTCGGTCTCGTCCGCGTACACCGGGGCCTGCTCGATGATGGTGTGCGCGTTGGTGCCGCTGATGCCGAACGAGGACACCGCGGCCCGGCGCGGACGGCCGGTCTCCGGCCACTCCCGCGCCTCGGTCAGCAGGGCGACCGCGCCCGTCGACCAGTCCACATGCGGCGTGGGCTCATCGACGTTGAGGGTCTGCGGCAGCAGTCCGTGCTGGATGGCCAGCACCATCTTCATCACACCGGCGACACCGGCCGCGGCCTGCGTATGGCCGAAGTTGGACTTGATGGAGCCCAGCCACAGCGGCTGGTCGGCGTCGCGGTCCTGGCCGTAGGTGGCCAGCAGGGCCTGCGCCTCGATCGGGTCGCCCAGCTTGGTGCCCGTGCCGTGGGCCTCGACCGCGTCCACCTCGGACGCCGACAACCCCGCACCCGCCAACGCCTGACGAATCACCCGCTGCTGCGAGGGACCATTCGGCGCCGTCAGACCATTCGACGCACCGTCCTGGTTGATGGCCGAACCACGCACGACCGCCAGCACCTCATGACCATTGCGCCGGGCGTCCGACAGCCGCTCCACGAGCAGCATGCCCACACCCTCACCCCAACCCGTACCATCCGCACCCGCCGCGAACGCCTTGATCCGCCCATCCGCCGCCAACCCACGCTGACGACTGAAATCCACAAACGAACCCGGCGTCGACATCACCGTCACACCACCGGCCAACGCCAACGAACACTCACCCGCCCGCAACGCCTGAATCGCCCAGTGCAACGCCACCAACGACGACGAACACGCCGTATCCACCGTCACCGCCGGACCCTCAAGACCCAGCGCATACGACACCCGACCCGACATCACACTGGCCGCGTTACCCGTCCCCATGAAGCCTTCCGAGCCATCGGGGGCGGAGAGGATCACGGGCAGGTAGTCCTGGCCGTTGGTACCGGCGAACACGCCGACCTGCTGGCCGCGCAGCGTGGTCGGATCGATCCCGGCCCGCTCGAACGCCTCCCACGACGTCTCCAGCAGCAACCGCTGCTGCGGATCCATGGCAAGGGCCTCGCGCGGCGAGATGCCGAAGAATACGGGGTCGAACTCGGCCGCGTCGGCGAGGAATCCGCCCTCGCGGACGTAGCTGGTGTGCTCGCCCGCGCCCTCCGGGTCGTACAGCGTCTCCAGGTCCCAGCCGCGGTCGGCGGGGAAGTCGACCACCGCGTCCTGGCCGGACGCCAGGAGCCGCCACAGCTCCTCCGGTGACCGCACACCGCCCGGGAAGCGGCAGCTCATGCCGACGATCGCGATGGGGTCGTCGTCCAGGGCCACGCCCACCGAGGACGCTCCGGTCACGGTCGGGCGCGAGCCGATGAGTTCGGCCTGGAGGTGGTCGGCGAGGGCGATCGGGGTGGGGTAGTCGAAGATGATGGTGGCGGGCAGCTTGAGCCCGGTGAGCGTGGCGAGCAGGTTGCGGATCTCGACCGCGGTCAGCGAGTCGAAGCCGAGGTCGCGGAAGGCGCGGCTGGGTTCCACCGAGTCCGGTCCGGGGTGGCCGAGGACGACGGCCACCTGGGTGCGAACGAAGTCCAGGGCGATCTGGTCGCGTTCCTCGTCGGTTCCGGCGTCGGTCAGCCGCTGGGCCAGCGAGGTGGGCTGGCCGGGGATGGCGGGGCCGCCGGTGGCGGTGCGGGCCGCCTCGATCGCGCGCTTCGCTTCGGAGAGGTCGGCGAGCAGCGGGTTGGGGCGGTGGCCGGAGAGGCCGGGCGCGAAGCGGTCCCATTCGATGTCCACGACGAGGGAGAAGGTCTCGTCGAGGTCGAGCGCGGCGCCCAGCGCGGCGGTGGCCGGTTCGGGGGCGAGGGCGGGCAGCCCCGACTGCCGGAGCCGCTCGGCCACCAGCTCGTCGGTGGCCATGCCGCCGTCGGCCCAGGCGCCCCAGGCCATCGAGGTGGCGGGCAGGCCCTCGGCCCGGCGCTGTTCGGCGAGCGCGTCGAGGTAGGCGTTGGCGGCGACGTAGTTGGCCTGTCCGGCGGCGCCGAAGGTGGCGGCCATGGAGGAGAAGAGCACGAAGGCGGACAGGTCGAGGCCGCGGGTGAGCTCGTGCAGATGGCGGGCGGAGTCGGCCTTGGCGCGCAGCACATCGGCCATGCGCCGCGGGGTCTGGGCGTCGAGCACCCCGTCGTCCAGCACTCCGGCGGCGTGCACGACCGTGGTCAGCGGGAGGTCCGCGGGGACGGTCGCCAGCAGCCCGGCGAGGGCGTCGCGGTCGGCCGTGTCGCAGGCGGCGACGGTCACCTGGGCGCCGAGGGCGGTGAGTTCGTCGCGCAGCTCGGGGGCGCCGGGGGCGTCGGGGCCACGGCGGCTGGTGAGCAGGATGTGCTGGGCGCCGTGGGCCACGAGCCAGCGGGCGACATGGCCGCCGAGGGCGCCGGTGCCGCCGGTGATCAGCGCGGTGCCGTGGGTGGTCCAGCCGTCGTCGGTGGTCTCGTGGTGCGGGGCGCGGGCCAGCCGTCGGGCGTGGATGCCCTGCGGGCGGATGGCGAGGTGGTCCTCGCCGCTGATGCCGTCGGGCCCGGCGAGGATGTCGGCGAGCCGCCCGAGGGCGCGGTCGTCGGCGGTCTCGGGCAGGTCGATCAGACCGCCCCAGCGCTCGGGGTGTTCAAGGGCGGCGGTACGGCCCAGGCCCCAGATCTGGGCCTGTTCGGGGCTGGTGAGCCGGTCGGAGCGGCCGACGGAGACCGCGCCGCGGGTGGCGGCCCACAGCGGGGCGTCGAGGCCGGCGTCGCCGAGGGCCTGGACGAGGGTGAGGGTGCCCGCGAGTCCGGCGGTGAGGGAGGGGTGCGGGTCGTGCGGGCGCTCGTCGAGGCCGAGCAGGGAGAGCACCCCGTCGAAGGACACACCTTCCAAGGACACACCGTCGAAGGGCACACCGTCCAAGGACGGGGCCTCGGCCGCCGGGTCCGGGCTCAGGGCGGTGCGGATCCGCTCGGCGAGGGCGGCGCGGTCGGCGGTGGCTCCGTCTACGTCGATCCGGTGGACGGTGACGCCGCGTTCGGCCAGCAGCCGCAGCGGCTCCGCCACCCAGGGGTCGTCGTCGCGCCCCTCGGGGGTGACCACGAGCCAGGTGCCGGTGAGCGGTTTGTCCGGGGTCTGCGGCAGCGGTGTCCAGGTGACGCGGTAGCGCCAGCCGTCCACGGTGGTGTCGACGTGGCTCTGCCGGCGCCATGCGGACAGGACGGGCAGCACCTCGCTGAGGGGCTGGTCGCCGTCGAGGCCGAGGGTGTCGACCAGGGCGGCCAGGTCCTCGCTGTGCACGACCTCCCAGAACCGGGCGTCGGCCACGGCCGGTGCGGCGGCCTCGGCCGCGGCGGGGTCGGGGCCGTACGAGAAGGGGTTGGCGGGCCAGTAGCGCTGCCGCTGGAAGGCGTAGGTGGGCAGGTCGACGCGGCGGGCGCCGGTGCCCGCGTAGTAGGTGGCCCAGTCCACGGGCAGGCCCCGGACATGCGCCTGGGCGAGCGCGCTGCTCAGGGTGCGGGGCTCGGGGCGGCCGGAGCGCAGCGCGGGCAGGAAGGCGAACGTGCGGTTCCGGCCGCCGCTCACGCACTCCTGGGCCATGGCGGAGAGCACCCCGTCGGGGCCGAGCTCCAGATACGTGGTCACGCCGTGGTCCTCGAGGCGGCGCACGCCGTCGAGGAAGCGGACGGCCTCACGGACGTGGCGGACCCAGAACTCGGGCGTGGTGATCTCGTCGGCGCCCACCAGGGTGCCGGTGAGGTTGGAGACGATCGGGATCTTCGGAGCCTCGTAGGTCAGCCGCTCGGCCACCTGACGGAAGTTCTCCAGCATCCCGTCCATGTGCGGGGAGTGGAAGGCGTGGCTGACGGTGAGCCGCTTGGTCTTGCGGCCCTGGGCCTCGAAGCCCGCCGCGATCTCCAGCGCCGCGTCCTCGTCACCGGCGATGACGACCGACGTCGGGCCGTTGATGGCGGCGATGGACACCCGCTCGGTCAGCAGCGGCGTCACCTCGTCCTCCGCCGCCTGCACGGCGATCATCGCGCCGCCGGTGGGGAGTTGCTGCATCAGCTGGCTGCGCGCGGCCACCAGGGCGGAGGCGTGGGTGAGCGAGAGCACCCCGGCGACATGGGCGGCGGTGAGCTCGCCGATGGAGTGGCCGGAGAGGAAGTCGGGCCGCAGCCCCCAGGATTCGACGAGGCGGAAGAGGGCCACCTCGACGGCGAACAGCGCGGGCTGGGTGTAGCCGGTCCGGTCGAGCGTGGCGGCGTCGTCGCCGAACAGCACGTCTTTCAGCGGCCGGTCGAGGAAGCGGTCGAGCTGGGCGCAGACCGCGTCCAGCGCCTCGGCGAACACCGGATACGTCGCGTACAGCTCACGGCCCATGCCGAGCCGCTGGCTGCCCTGCCCGGTGAAGAGGAACGCGACCTTGCCCTCGGCGGCGAGACCCTCGGTCACCTCGGGGTGGTGGCGGCCCTCGGCGAGCGCGTCGAGGCCCGCGAGCAGCTCGTCGTGGTCGGCGGCGACGACCGCGGCGCGGCGGTCGAGGGCGGCCCGGGTGGCGGCCTGGGAGTAGCCGATGTCGGCGAGGCGGTGGCCGGGGTGGGCGGCCAGATGGGTCCGCAGCCGGAGCGCCTGGGCGCGCAGCGCCTGCTCGTTCTTGCCGGACAGCACGACCGGGACGAGGGGCACCTCGGCCCGCTCCGGCTCGGGCTCGCCGCTCTCGGCATGCCCGACGGGGGCCGCGGAGGCCGGGGCCTCCTCGAGGATGGTGTGCACATTGGTGCCGCTCATGCCGAACGACGAGACGCCCGCCCGGCGCGGGGTGGCGCCCTCGGGGTCCTTGGCCCACTCGCGGGTGGCGGTGAGCAGTTCGACGTCCCCGGCCGTCCAGTCGACGTGCGGGGTGGGCTCGGTGAGATGCAGGGTCTTGGGCAGCCGGCCGTGGCGCATCGCCATGACCATCTTGATGACGCCGCCGACACCGGCGCCCGCCTGGGCGTGGCCGATGTTGGACTTGATGGAGCCGATGAGCAGCGGTTTGCCCTCGGGCCTGTCCTGGCCGTAGGTGGCCAGCAGCGCCTGCGCCTCGATCGGGTCGCCGAGGGCGGTGCCAGTGCCATGGGCCTCGACGGCGTCCACCTGGTCGGGGCTGAGCCGGGCGTTGGCCAGCGCCTGGAGGATGACGCGCTGCTGCGAGGGGCCGTTGGGCGAGGTGAGGCCGTTGCTGGCGCCGTCCTGGTTGACGGCGGAGCCGCGGACCACGGCGAGCACCGGGTGGCCCTTGCGCTGGGCGTCCGACAGCCGCTCGACGAGCAGCATGCCGACGCCCTCGCCCAGGCAGAAGCCGTCGGCCTCCGGGGCGAAGGGCTTGGAGCGGCCGTCGAGGGCCAGTCCGCGCATCTTGCTGTAGTCGACGAAGACGCCGGGCGCGCACATCAGGGTGGCGCCGCCGGCGAGGGCGAGCGAGCATTCGCCGTTGCGCAGCGCCTGGACGGCGAGGTGGAGCGCCACCAGCGAGGAGGAGCAGGCGGTGTCGACGGTGACGGCCGGGCCCTCGAAACCGAAGGTGTAGGAAAGGCGGCCGGAGGCGACGCTCGCGGCGTTACCGGTGCCGAAGTAGCCCTCGAAGTTCTCATTGGAACTGAGGATCGCGCCCAGGTAATCGTGATTGCTGGTGCCGACGAAGACGCCGATCTGCCGGCCGCGCACCGCGACCGGGTCGATTCCGGCGCGCTCGAACGCCTCCCAGGAGGTCTCCAGCAGCATCCGCTGCTGCGGGTCCATGCCGAGCGCTTCCCGGGGGCTGATGCCGAACAGGGAGGGGTCGAAATCGGCTATGCCGTCGACGAATCCGCCCTCGTGCACATAGCTGGTGCCGGGGTGGTCCGGGTCCGGGTGGTACATCGTGTCGACATTCCACCCGCGGTCCAGCGGGAACTCGCTGACCGCGTCGACGCCCTCGCTGACGATGCGCCACAGGTCCTCGGGCGACTGGACGCCTCCGGGATAACGGCAGCCGATCCCCACGATGGCGATGGGGTCGTGGTTCTTCGCCTCGGCCTCTTGCAGGCGGAGGCGAGTCTGGTGCAGATCCGCCGTTACCAGCTTGAGGTAGTCCCGCAGCGTCTCTTCATTCGCCATTTACGCAATCCAATTACGGCAGACGGCATCGGAAATGCTCCACAGATCCTCAATGGGAGCCGGTAACCAACAACCAAATCAGTCGACTTCTCGCTGAGAGGCTATGTAAAAACTAACCCTCACAACAACCCCTAGAGGCCCCCTATGACCCCCTGGATAGCCAAGGAGCGATAGGGGGCAACCCGGTATTTCGAAACTCTATTGAAGGGTGGAGAAAATCCTGGCCGACATTGGATACGACGTCAATAGCGAAATTCTCGTCAAGCCCTTCCGAGGCCCTTGTTGATGAATGCGAAGAGCTCTTCGTCACTGGCCGACTGGAGCTGCCCGGCGTCCACCGTGTCCGTCGCCGGGCGCTCCGGCGCCGCCACGGCGGCGGGCTCGGCGGTGACCGCCGTGCCGTCCGACTCGTTCCACTTCGCCAGCAGCGACTGGAGCCGCATGGTGATCCGGGCCCGGGTGATGTTGTCGGGCGCGGTGCCGGTGAGCGCGGACTCCAGCTTGTCGAGCTCTTCGAGCACCGCCGTGCCGTCGGCCGCCTCGTCGGGCGCGATCCCGGCCCGCAGATAGGCGGCCACGGCGGCCGGGGTCGGGTGGTCGAAGATCAGGCTCGGCGGCAGCTTCAGCCCGCTCGCGGCGCCCAGCCGGTTGCGGAGCTCGACCGCGGTCAGCGAGTCGAAGCCCAACTCCTTGAAGGCCCGCCCGGCCTCGATGGCCTGGGCACCGGAGTGGCCCAGCACGGCGGCCACCGCGCCGCGCACCAGATCCAGCAGCACCCGCTCCCGCTCGGTCTCCGGCAGGCCCGCGAGCTGCCCGGCCAGGGCCGCACCGGCGGTGCCCGCGTCGTCGGTCTCGGCCGCGGCCATCTCCTCGACGACCTCGCGGGCCTCGGGCAGGTCGTGCAGCAGCGGACGCGGCCGGTCGGCGGTGAAGGCGAGGGTGAAGCGCCGCCAGTCCATGTCGATGACGGTCAGCGCGGTCTCGTCCCGGTCCAGCGCGTGCTGGAGCGTGGCGGTGGCCGGCTCGGGCGCCATCTCGTTGATGCCGTGGCGGCGCATCCGGTCGCCCACGGCGCCGTCCACGCTTGAGCCGTCGCCCCACGGGCCGAAGGTCAGCGCGGTGGCGGGCAGCCCGTCGGCGCGGCGCTGCTCGGCGAAGGCGTGCAGGAAGGCGTTGCCGGGCGCCTGGTTGCCCTGGCCGGGTGCGCCGAAGGTGGCGGAGAAGTGCGAGCACAGCACGAACGCGGTCAGGTCCAGGTCCCGGGTGAGCTCGTGCAGATGGCGCGTGGCGTCCACCTTGAGCCGCAGCACCCGCTCGACCTGATCGGGGGTCAGCCCCTCGATCACCCCGTCGTCGATGACGGCGGCGGTGTGCACGACGGCCGTCAGCGGCTGGTCGGCCGGGATGGCCGCGAGGGTGTCGGCGAGCGCGGCGCGGTCGGTCACATCGCACGCGGCGAGGGTGACCTTGGCGCCGAGCTCGGTCAGCTCGGCCTCCAACTCGACCGCACCGGGGGCGTCCGGGCCCCTGCGGCTCGCCAGGACGAGATGGTCGGCGCCGTTGCGGGCCAGCCACCGCGCGACCTGCACGCCGAGCCGTCCCGTGCCGCCGGTGACCAGCGTGGTGCCGGTCGGCCTCCAGGCCCGTACGGCGGAGGTGTCGGCCAGCGGGGCGCGCACCAGGCGGGGCCCGAAGACGCCCGTGGCACGGATCGCGGCCTGGTCGTCGTCGCCGTCGGAGGCGAGGAGGCCCACCAGCCGGGTCAGGGCGCGCTCGTCGGGCGTGTCAGGCAGGTCGATCAGACCGCCCCAGCGCTCCAGGTGCTCCAGCGCGGCCACCCGGCCCAGGCCCCAGACGAGGGCCTGCTCGGGCGCGGCCGGGCGGTCGGTGCCGCCCACGGAGACGGCGCCCTGTGTGAGGCACCACAGCGGTGCGCCGATTCCCGCGTCGCCGAGGGCCTGGACCAGCGCGAGCTGGGCGGCCGTTCCGGCGGGCAGGGAGGCGTGTTCGGGGTGTGCGCCCTGGGCCGGGGCCAGCAGCGACACCACTCCGTCGAACGCGGGGCCGTTCGGAGCGGCAGCGGCTCCGGCTTTGGCTCGGGCATCGGCTCCGGCTTCGGCTTCGGCGAGCGCGGTGCGCAGCCGCCCGGCCAGCTCCTCCCGGCCGTCGATGGCGGTGTCCACCGCGATCCGCCGTACGTCGGCGCCGCGTTCGGCGAGCACACCGGCAACGGCGTCGGTCCAGGTGTCCTCGGTGGCCGGGGTGACGACGAGCCACGCGCCGGTCAGCCGCGCGGCCCGCTCCTCGGCGAGCGGCTTCCACGTCACGCGGTAGCGCCAGCCGTCCACCGTGGACTGCTCACGCGCCTGCTTGCGCCACGAGGCCAGCGCGGGCAGGACGGCGCTCATGGGCTGATCACCCTCGACCGTCAGCTCGGCGGCCAGCGCCTGCCAGTCCTCGGCCTCCACGGCGGCCCAGAACCTCTCCTCCACGGCGTCGCGCCCGCTCTCCCCGGTCGCCCTTCCCCGCGCGGCCTCCGGCCAGTAGCGCTGCCGCTGGAAGGCGTACGTGGGCAGCTCGATCCGGCGCGCGCCGGTGCCGTCGAAGAACGCGTCCCAGTCCACGGCCACACCGCGCGACCACGCCTCGCCGACGGAGGCCCAGAAGCGGTCCAGGCCCCCCTCGTCGCGGCGCAGCGACCCGATCGCGGCCGCGTCCACACCGGCGTCCTCGGCGGTCTCCTGCACTCCCATGGTCAGCACCGGGTGCGCGCTGGACTCGATGAACACCCCGAAGCCCTCGTCCAGCAGCCGCCGTACCGCGCCCTCCAGCTCAACCGTGCGACGCAGGTTGGTGAACCAGTACTCGGCGTCCAGCTCCGGACCCTCGACCCACTCCCCCGTCACCGTCGACAGGAACGGCACCTGGGCGTTCTTCGGCTGTACGGGCGCCAGCAGCTCCAGCAGCTCCTCGCGGAGCAGATCGACCTGCGCGGAGTGCGAGGCGTAGTCCACCGGCACCCGGCGCGCCCGCACCTCATCCGCCTCGCAGGACGCCAGCAGTTCGTCCAGCGCCTCGGGCTCGCCCGAAACCACCACCGACGACGGGCCGTTGACCGCCGCCACCGAGATCCGCTCCTCACCCCAGGCCGCGATGCGCTCGCGCACATCCGCCACCGGGAGCGCCACCGACACCATGCCGCCCTTGCCCGCCAACACCCGGCCAATGGCCTGGCTGCGCAAGGCCACCACACGGGCCGCGTCCTTCAGCGACAGGGCTCCGGCCACACACGCCGCCGCGATCTCACCCTGCGAATGGCCGATCACCGCGGCCGGGACGACGCCCAGCGAACGCCACAGCTCCGCGAGGGACACCATCACCGCGAACAGCACCGGCTGGACCACATCCACCCGCTCCAGCGACGGCGCACCCTCCGCACCCCGCAACACATCCACCAACGACCAGTCGGTGAACTCCGCCAGCGCCGCCGCACACTCCTCGATGTGGGCCGCGAAGACGGGCGAGGCGTCCATCAGCCCCACGCCCATCCGCACCCACTGCGAGCCCTGCCCGGGGAAGACGAACGCCGTCTGCCCGGCGACCACGGCGCCCCGCTCAACCCCGGCCGCCATGCCGCCCTCGGCGAGTGCGGTCAGCCCGGCCATCAGCTCCTCGCGGTCCCGGCCCTGGACCACACCGCGGTGGTCCAGCGCGGCGCGGGTGGTGGCCAGCGACAGGCCGATGTCCACGGTGCGCAGCGCCGGTTCGTCGTGGAGCCGGTCCAGCAGCCGCCACGCCTGGGCGCGCAGCGCCGCCTCGCTCTTGCCGGACAGCACCCACGGCAGCACACCCGGCTGCTTGGACACCAGCTCGACCGGGCCCGGCTCCTCGGCGGGGGCCTGCTCGACGATGGTGTGCGCGTTGGTGCCGCTGAAGCCGAAGGAGGAGATGGCCGCGCGGCGCGGACGGCCGGTCTCGGGCCACGGCGTGACCGACCTGACCAGCGCGAGCTTCCCCGAGGACCAGTCGATGTGCGGGGACGGCTCGGCGATGTGCAGCGACTCGGGGACCACCCCGTGCCGCATCGCCAGGACCATCTTCATCACCCCGGCGATGCCCGCGGCGCCCTGGGTGTGGCCGATGTTGGACTTCACCGAGCCGAGCAGCAGGGGCAGTTCCCCGGGCCGGTCCTGGCCGTAGGTGGCGAGCAGCGCCTGTGCCTCGATCGGGTCGCCGAGCGAAGTGCCCGTGCCATGGGCCTCCACGACGTCCACATCGCCCGCGGACAGCCGGGCGTTGGCCAGCGCCTGCTGGATGACGCGCTGCTGGGACGGGCCGTTCGGCGCGGTCAGACCGTTGGACGCGCCGTCCTGGTTGACGGCCGAGCCCCGCACCACGGCCAGCACCTCGTGGCCCAGGCGGCGGGCGTCCGAAAGCCGCTCCAGCAGCAGGACGCCCACGCCCTCGGCCGGCCCGAAGCCGTCGGCGTCCGCCGAGAACGCCTTGCAGCGGCCGTCCTCGGACAGTCCGCGCTGGCGGCTGAACTCGATGAACAGCCCCGGCGTGGACATCACATGGACGCCGCCCGCCAGGGCGAGCGAGCACTCGCCCAGCCGCAGCGACTGGACGGCCAGGTGCAACGCAACCAGCGACGCGGAGCACGCGGTGTCCACCGTGACGGCCGGGCCCTCCAGGCCGAACACGTAGGAGAGCCGGCCGGAGACGACGCTGCTGGCGTTGCCGGTGCCGAGGTGGCCGCCGAAGTCGTCCTCGGCGTCGAGCGCCACCGTCAGATAGTCGGAGGCGTTCATGCCCGCGAAGACACCGGTCCGGCTGCCGCGCAGGGACGCGGGGTCGATCCCGGCCCGCTCGAACGCCTCCCACGACGTCTCCAGCAGCAGCCGCTGCTGCGGGTCCATCGCCATGGCCTCGCGCGGCGAGATCCCGAAGAACGCCGCGTCGAACCGGGTGGCGTCCTCCAGGAACCCGCCCTCGCGGGTGTAGGTGGTGTCCGGGGTGTCCGGGTCGGAGTCGAACAGGTTCCGCAGGTCCCAGCCGCGGTCGGCCGGGAACTCCGTCTGCGCCTCGCCGCCGGAGGCCATGAGCTGCCACAGCTCCTCGGGGGTGCTGACACCTCCGGGGAAGCGGCAGCTCATGCCCACGATGGCGATCGGCTCATGGGCCTGGTCGTCGGCCTCCTGGAGCCGCCGGTGGGCGGCGGTGAGGTCGGTGGTGACCTTCTTCAGATATTCGCGGAGCTTGGCTTCGTTCGCAGTCGCCATGGACGTTCACCTATTCGCAATGCTCTTGATCGTCGGGGGGTCCGGATGAGGGTGCTGCCGCGCTTCAGCCGTTACCGAACCTCTTGTCGATGAAGTCGAAGAGCTCGTCGTCACTGACCTCTTCGAACGCTTCCGCCTCGGCGTCCGCCCCGGCGTCGTCCGCGGGGCGACGCACGTCGTTCCACTTCGCCAGCAGCGTCTGTAGGCGCACGGCGATGTTCGCATGCGCGGCCTCGTCCTCCGTCACCGAGACCAGCTCCTCCGGCGTCAGCGAGGACAGGCTGTTCTCCAACCGCTCCAGCTCCTCCAGTACGGGCACTCCTGGGCCCTCGGCGTCCGGCGCCACTTCCTCGCGCAGATGGCGCGCGAGCGCCACCGGCGTCGGGTAGTCGTAGACCAGCGTGGCCGTGAGCTTCAGCCCGGTGGCCGCGTTCAGCCGGTTGCGCAGCTCCACGGCGGTCAGCGAGTCGAAGCCCAGCTCCTTGAACGCCTGCTCCGCGCCCACCTGCTCCTTCGACGCGTAACCCAGCACGGCGGCCACCTGACGGCGGACCAGGTCGAGCACGGTCCGCTGCCGCTGGGCCTCCGACTGCCCGGCCAGCCGCTGGGCCAGGGTGCCCTCGCCGGTGTCCGCCACGGCCTCCGGGGCGGCGGCGCCGCCGGCCGCGGCGCGGCGCACCGGCGTGCGCACCAGGCCGCGGTAGAGCGGCGGCAGTTCCCCGGTGGTGGCGGCGGCGCGCAGCGTCGCCATCTCCAGCCGTACGGGCACCAGGACCGCCTCGTCGGCCACGGCGTGGGCCGCGTCGAACAGGGCGAGCCCCTCCTCCGCCGACAGCGGCAGCACCCCGCCGCGCGCCGCCCGCTTCTGGTCGGCCTCGCCGAGCCTGCCGCCCATGCCCCGCTCCTCGGCCCACATGCCCCACACCAGGGACAGCGCGGTACGGCCGGTTGCGCGGCGGTGGCCGGCGAGGGCGTCGAGGAAGACGTTCGCCGCCGCGTAGCCGCCTTGGCCCGCGCCGCCCAGCGTGCCGGCCGCGGCCGAGAAGAGTACGAAGGCGGACAGGTCCAGATCGCGGGTCAGCTCGTGGAGGTTGACCGCCGCGTCGACCTTGGGCCGCAGCACCGTGTCCACCCGCTCGGGCGTCAGCATGTCGATGACGCCGTCGTCGAGGACGCCCGCGGTGTGCACCACGGCCGTCAGCGGACGGTCGGCCGGAATGGTGGCCAGCAGCCCGGCCAGCGCCTCCCGGTCGGCCGCGTCACACGCGGCGACGGTGGCCCGCGCGCCCAACTCGGCGAGCTCCGCCACCAGTTCGGCCATACCGTCGGCGGCGGGGCCGCTGCGGCTGGTCAGCAGCAGATGGCGGGCGCCGTGCGCGGTGGCCAGATGGCGGGCGAAGAGCCTGCCCAGACCACCGGTGGCACCGGTGATCAGCACGGTGCCGTCCGGGTTGATGGGCTTGGCGGTCCCGGTGGTCTGGGCAGCGTCGACGGCCTGGACGGTGTCGGCGGCGTCGATGGCCTTGGCGGCCCCGGTGGCATCGACAGCCTCGGTGGCACCGGTAGCGCCGACGGCCTCGGTGTCCCCAATGACCCTGGCGGCCCTGGTGGCCCCGGTGGCGTCGGTGGCACCGGTGGCGTCGATGGCACCGACGACCCCGGCAGAGCCGACGACCTCAGTGGCACCAATGACCCTGGCGGCCCCGGTGGCATCGACAGCCTCGGCGGCACCGGTAGCGCCGACGGCCTCGGTATCCCCAATGACCCTGGCGGCCCTGGTGGCCCCGGTGGCGTCGGTGGCCTCGGTGGCACCGACGACCCTGGCAGCGCCGACAGCCTCGGTGGCACCGACGACCCCGGCAGCGCCGACAGCCTCGGTGGCACCGACGACCCCGGCAGCGCCGACAGCCTTGGCCGCCTTGGCGGCCTCCGTGGCCGGGGCCGCCTCGACCCTGGCCAGGCGTGGTGCGTACGCCGTCCCGGCGCGCAGGGCCAGTTCGGGCTCGTCCGAGTCCAGTGCCGACGCGATCGCCGGGTACGACATCTCGCCGTCCACGTCCAGCAGGACGAACTGGCCCGGGTTCTCCGTCTGCGCGGACCGCAGCAGACCCCACACCGGGGCGTGTGCCAGGTCCGCCACCGCCGTGTCACAGGCCGCGGCGACCGCGCCACGGGTGACCACCACCAGCCGGGCCGCACCGGGCCGGCCGCCGTTCAGCCACTCCTGGACCAGGGCCAGGACGCGGTGGGTGGCGGTGTGCGCACCGGCGGCGAGGTCGCCCTCCGCGGCGCCCGGCTCGGGTGGGAACGGCACCAGCACGGTGTCCGGCGCGGGCCCGCCCGCCTCGACCGCCGCGTTCAGCGATACGAGGTCGTCGTGGACCGTGGCATGGAACCCGGCCGTCTCCAAAGCCACGCTCAGCTTGAGCTCATCGCCGCCGATGACGGCGAAGCCCGCCGACGCGGCCTCGGACGGCGCCGCGACCGGCGCCCAGTCGATACGGAACAGCGACTCATGGCGGTCGGAGGCGGCCGCACCGGCGATCCGGTCCACCTCCAGCGCCCCGGTCACCAGCGCGTCAACCGACGCCACCGGCACACCCGACTCATCGGCCGCCACCATCGACACCGCGCCGTCCTCGGTCGGCGCGAGCCGTACGCGCAGCGCCTCGGCGCCCACCGCGTACAGGCTCAGCCCACGCCAGGAGCGCGGCACCGCGGCACCGCCCGCGCCCAGCGCCAGCGGCTGTGACGCGCCGTCCAGCAGGGCCGGGTGCAGGGCGAAGCGGGCCGCCTCGGGCTGCCGCTCCTCCGCGATACGCACCTCCGCGAACACCTCCTCGCCACGCCGCCAGACGCGGCGCAGGCTCTGGAACGCCGGGCCGTGCAGCAGCCCGGCGCGCGCCATGCTCGCGTACAGCTCATCGGTGTCGACCGGCTCCGCGTCGGCGGGCGGCCAGACGGACAGCGACTCGGCGCCGCCAGCCGGGGCCTCGGAGGCGAGCACACCGGCGGCGTGCCGGGTCCACCGCCGGTCCGTGTCCGAGCGCTCGTCACGCCCGTACACGGCCAGCGGGCGACGGCCGTCACGGTCCGGCTCGCCGACCGACACCCGCAGCCGCACCCCGCCCCGCTCCGGCAGGACCAGCGGCTCGTCCAGGGTCAGCTCCTCCAGCAGCGCACAGCCCACATGGTCCCCGGCGCGCACCGCCAGCTCCACGAACGCGGAGCCCGGCAGCACGGCCGTGTCCGCGACCGTGTGGTCCGCCAGCCACGCGTGCGTGGCGAGCGACAGCCGACCGGAGAACACATACGCGTCCGCGTCGGGCAGTTCCACCGCCGCGCCCAGCAGCGGGTGGTCGGCCGAGCCGAGCCCCGCCGAGGCCACCTCGTCCAGGCTCAGTTGGGCGTCGACCCAGTAGCGGCCGCGCTGGAAGGCGTACGTCGGCAGCGCGACCTTCCGCGCGCCCGTACCGGCGAAGAACGCCTCCCAGTCCGGGGCCAGGCCACGGACGTACAGCCGGGCCAGCGCGCCTGTCACCGCCTCGGCCTCCGGCCTGCCCTTGCGCAGCGCGGGCAGCAGCTCGGCCGCGTCGGGCTCGGCCAGGCAGTCCTGCGCCATGGCGGTGAGCACACCGTCGGGGCCCAGCTCGACGTACGTGGTGACGCCTCGGGCTTCCAACGTCCGCACGCCGTCGAGGAAGCGGACCGCCTCGCGGACGTGGCGCACCCAGAAGTCGGGGCTGGTGATCTCCTCGGCGGAGACCACATCCCCGGTGAGGTTGGACACGATCGGGATCCGCGGGGCCTCGTACGACAGCCCCTCCGCGACCTCGCGGAACGCCTCCAGCATCCCGTCCATGCGCGGCGAGTGGAACGCGTGGCTGACCGTGAGCCGCTTGGTCTTACGGCCCTGCGCCTCGAATACGGCCGCGATCTCGGCCGCCGCGTCCTCATCCCCCGCGATGACCACGGAGGTCGGACCGTTGAGCGCGGCGATGGACACGCGCTCGGTGAGCAGCGGCGCCACCTCGTCCTCGGACGCCTGGACGGCGATCATCGCGCCACCGGCCGGAAGCCCCTGCATCAGACGGCCACGCGCCGCCACCAACTTCGCCGCGTCCGCGAGCGAAAGAACGCCCGCCACATGGGCCGCCGCCAGCTCACCGATCGAGTGGCCGGAGAGGAAGTCCGCCTTCAGACCCCACGCCTCCGAAACCAGCCGGAACAGCGCCACCTCAACCGCGAACAGCGCGGGCTGAGTGAACCCCGTCTGGTCCAACACGGACGCGTCCTCGCCGAACAGCACCTCCCGCAGCGGCCGCTCCAGGTGCCCGTCCAGGTGCGCGCACACCTCGTCCAGCGCGTCAGCGAACACCGGGAAGGCGTCGTACAGCTCACGACCCATGCCGAGCCGCTGGCTGCCCTGCCCCGTGAACAGGAACGCCACCTTGCCACCGGCCACCGAACCCTGGACCAGGCCCGGCACCTCGGACTCGCCCCGCGCCAGCGCCGCGAGACCGGCCGACAGCCCGTCCCCGGTGTCCGCGGTGAGCACGGCCCGGTGGTCGAGGGCGGCGCGGGTCGTAGCCAGCGAGTAGGCCACATCGGTGGCGGCCGGTACGGTCTCGCCGCCGAGGTGGGCCAGGAGCCGTTCGGCCTGCCCCCGTACGGCGGCCGGGGACTTGCCCGACAGCACCCACGGCACCGTCGGCAGCTCCACCGCCGGGGTGGCGGCGGGAGTCTCCTCCGACCCCGACCCCGACCCCGACCCCGGCTCCCGCTCCGGCTCCGGGGCCTGCTCCAGCAGGGTGTGCGCGTTGGTGCCGCTGATGCCGAACGCCGACACCGCGGCCCGGCGCGGACGGCCGGTCTCCGGCCACTCCCGCGCCTCCGTCAGCAGCTCCAGCTCACCCGCGGACCAGTCGACATGCGGGGTCGGCTCGTCCACGTGCAGCGTCGGCGGCAGCACACCGTGGCGCAGCGCGAGCACCATCTTCATCACACCGGCGACACCGGCCGCGGCCTGTGTGTGCCCGATGTTGGACTTGATGGAGCCGAGCCACAGCGGTCGGCCCTCCTCGCGGTCCTGGCCGTACGTGGCGAGCAGCGCCTGCGCCTCGATCGGGTCGCCCAGCTTGGTGCCCGTGCCGTGGGCCTCGACCGCGTCCACCTCGGACGCCGACAACCCCGCACCCGCCAACGCCTGACGAATCACCCGCTGCTGCGAGGGACCATTCGGCGCCGTCAGACCATTCGACGCACCGTCCTGGTTGATGGCCGAACCACGCACGACCGCCAGCACCTCATGACCATTGCGCCGGGCGTCCGACAGCCGCTCCACGAGCAGCATGCCCACACCCTCACCCCAACCCGTACCATCCGCACCCGCCGCGAACGCCTTGATCCGCCCATCCGCCGCCAACCCACGCTGACGACTGAAATCCACAAACGAACCCGGCGTCGACATCACCGTCACACCACCGGCCAACGCCAACGAACACTCACCCGCCCGCAACGCCTGAATCGCCCAGTGCAACGCCACCAACGACGACGAACACGCCGTATCCACCGTCACCGCCGGACCCTCAAGACCCAGCGCATACGACACCCGACCCGACATCACACTGGCCGCGTTACCCGTCCCCATGAAGCCGTCGCCGCCGTCCGGCGAGTGGAGGACGAGCGACATGTAGTCCTGGCCGTTGGTGCCCGTGAACACGCCGACCTGCTGGCCGCGCAGCGTGGTCGGATCGATCCCGGCCCGCTCGAACGCCTCCCACGACGTCTCCAGCAGCAACCGCTGCTGCGGATCCATGGCAAGCGCCTCGCGCGGCGAGATACCGAAGAACGCCGCGTCGAACTCCCCGGCGTCCGCCAGGAATCCGCCCTCGCGGACATAGCTGGTGTTCTCGGTGGCCGAGTCCGGGTCGTACAGCGCCTCCAGGTCCCAGCCGCGGTCGGCCGGGAAGCCCGTCACCGCGTCCTGCCCGGAGACCAGGAGCCGCCACAGCTCCTCCGGCGACCGCACACCGCCCGGGAAGCGGCAGCTCATCCCGACGATCGCGATCGGATCGTCGGCGACGGCCACCGCCGTGGACGGCACACCGGCCACCGTGTCGGCCGCGCTCTCCTCGCCCAGGATCTCCGTACGGAGGTGGGCGGCGAGCGCCGAGGACGACGGGTAGTCGTACACCAGGGTGGGCGGCAGCCGCAGCCCGGTCACGGTGTTCAGCCGGTTGCGCAGTTCCACCGCCGTCAGCGAGTCGAAGCCCAGGTCCCGGAAGGCCCGGTCCGCCTCGACGGCCTCCGCGTCGGAGTGGCCCAGCACCTCGGCTACGGCCGAGCGCACCAGGTCCAGCAGCAGCCGCTCACGCTCCGCCACCGGGGCCCCCGCGAGCCGCTGGGCCAGCGAGGACTCGTCCGCGCCGACACCATTCGTGACCGCCCCAAGGCCCTCGGCCTCCAGCGCCGTACGCGCCTCGGGCAGCTCCCGCAGCAGCGGGCTCGGCCGGGAGGCGGTGAAGCCGGGGGCCAGCCGCTCCCAGTCGATGTCCGCGACCGTCACCGCGGTCTCGTCCAGGTCAAGGGCCCGCTGGAGTGCGGCGATGGCCAGGTCCGCCGCCATCGGCGGCACCCCGGCGCGGCGCATGCGCTGCTCCAGCGCGTCGTCCGCGGCCATCCCGCCCTCGGCCCACGGGCCCCAGGCCACCGAGGTGGCGGGCAGGCCCTCGGCCCGGCGGCGCTCGGCGAGCGCGTCCAGGAAGGCGTTGGCGGCGGCGTAGTTGGCCTGACCGGCGGCGCCGATCGAGCCCGCGAACGACGAGAACAGGACGAAGGCCGTCAGGTCCAGGTCCAGGTCCCGCGTCAGCTCGTGCAGGTTGGCCGCGGCGTCGGCCTTGGCACGCAGGACGGTGGCGAAGCGCTCGGGGGTCAGCGACTCCAGAACGCCGTCGTCCAGCACCCCGGCCGCGTGCACCACCGCCGTCAGCGGCAGTTCGGCCGGGAGCCCGGCCACCAGCGCGGCCAGCGCCTCGCGGTCGGCGGCGTCGCACGCGGCGACGGTGACCCGGGCGCCCGAGGCGGCGAGTTCGTCCCGCAGCTCGGCCGCACCGGGGGCGTCGAGGCCACGGCGGCTGGTGAGCACCACGTGTTCGGCGCCCTTGTCGATCAGCCAGCGGGCCACATGCGCGCCCAGCGCGCCCGTACCGCCGGTCACCAGCACCGAGCCCGCGCCCGGCCGCCAGCGGCGGCCACGCTCGGCCATGGCGGCCTTGGCGGTGTCGGAGGGCTTGGCGGCGTCGGAGGTATTGGCGGCGTCGGAGGGCTTGGCGGCCTTGACGGTCTTGGCGGTGGTCTCGGCGGCCCGGGTCAGCCGGCGGCCGAAGACACCCGTGGCGCGCACCGCCACCTGGTCCTCGCCGTCGCCACCGGCCAGCACACCCGCGAGCCGCGACAGCGCGCGGTCGTCCGCCGTCTCCGGCAGATCGACCAGACCGCCCCACCGCTCGGCCAGCTCCAGGGCCGCGACCCGGCCCAGGCCCCAGACCCGCGCCTGCCACGGGTCCACCGGACCGTCCGCCCGGCCGGTCGAGACCGCGCCGCGCGTGGCGACCCACAGCGGCGCGTCCACGGTCAGGTCACCCAGCGCTTGCGCCAGGGCGGCGGTGCGGAGCAGCCCATCGGCCCCCTCCGTCAGGGACGGCAGCGCGAACACCCCGGCCACCGGGGCGTCGGCGACCGCCTCGCGCAGCAGCTCGGCCATGCCCGTACGGTCTGCGGCGGCCAACTCGACCGTCCGCACCTCGGCGCCGCGTGCGGACAGCGTCCGTACGACACCCTCCGCAAGTGTGCTATCCGACGCGTCGGCCGGGGCGACGACCAGCCAGCGGCCGGTCAGCGTCCCCTCGGCGCGGGCGGTCACCGGCTTCCAGGTCACCTGGTAGCGCCAGGCGTCCACGGTGGACCGCTCGCCCTGGCGGCGCCGCCACGAGGACAGCATCGGCAGGACGGCGCCCAGCGAGGAGAGCGCGTCGGCGTCGGCGTCCTCGGACTGGAGCGTCCCGGCCAGAGCCTCCAAATCCTCCCGCTCGACGGCCTCCCAGAACCGCGCGTCCACGGAATCCATGGCCGCGACGGTCTCGCGGACCTCCTCCGGGTTCTCGACCCAGAAGCGCTGCCGCTGGAAGGCGTAGGTCGGCAGCTCGACCGCGCGGGCCCCCGTACCGGCGAAGAACGCCGCCCAGTCCAGGGCGAGCCCCCGGGTGTGCAGCGCGGCGAGCGCCGCCGTCAGCGCCACCGGCTCGGTACGCCCCTTGCGGAGCGCCGAGACGAAGGCGGCGGCATCGCCGGACACACACTCCTGGGCCATGGCGGTGAGCACACCGTCGGGGCCCAACTCGACGTAGGTGGTGACGCCCTGGACCTCCATGGTCCGGACGCCATCGAGGAAGCGGACGGCCTCGCGGACGTGGCGCACCCAGAAGTCGGCCGTCGTGATCTCCTCGGCGGAGACCACGGTGCCGGTTAGGTTGGAGACGAGCGGGATGCGCGGAGCCTCGTACGTGAGCCCCTGTGCCACCTCGCGGAACGCGTCCAACATGCCGTCCATGCGGGGCGAGTGGAACGCATGGCTCACCGTGAGCCGCTTGGTCTTACGACCCTGCGCCTCGAAACCGGACGCGATCTCAGCCGCCGCGTCCTCATCACCCGCGATGACTACGGAGCTCGGACCGTTGAGCGCGGCGATCGAGACCCGCTCGGTCAGCAGCGGCGCCACCTCGTCCTCCGACGCCTGGACGGCGATCATCGCGCCACCCGTCGGAAGCTCCTGCATCAGACGGCCACGCGCCGCCACCAACTTCGCCGCGTCCGCCAGCGACAACACACCCGCCACATGCGCGGCGGCCACCTCACCGATCGAATGCCCGGAGAGGAAATCAGGCCGCAGCCCCCACGCCTCCGAAACCAGCCGGAACAGCGCCACCTCGACCGCGAACAGCGCGGGCTGAGTGAACCCCGTCCGATCCAGCACCGCCGCGTCATCCCCGAACAGCACCGTCTTCAACGGCCGCTCAAGGTGCGCATCCAGCTCATCGCAGACCGCGTCCAACGCCTCCGCGAACGCCGGGTAGGCGTCGTACAGCTCACGCCCCATCCCCAACCGCTGGCTCCCCTGCCCCGTGAACAGGAACGCCACCTTGCCGCCCTCGGCCACCGTTCCCTGGATCAGCCCGGCCGCCGACTCGCCACGCGCGAGCGCCTCCAGACCGGACAGCAGCCCGGCGCGGTCCTCGCCGATGACCACCGCGCGCCGCTCCAGCGCCGCCCGGCCCGTGGCCAGCGAGTGGCCGACGTCCGTGGTGTCCAGCTCGGGGTGGGTGGTGAGGTGGGCGAGGAGCCGTTCGGCCTGGCCGCGCAGGGCGGCCTCGGACTTGCCCGAGAGCGCCCACGGAACCGCCGGAAGCTCCGCCACCGGACGACCGGTCGCGGGAGCGTCCTCAGCGGCCGGGGGCTGCTCGATGATCGTGTGCGCGTTCGTACCGCTCACGCCGAACGACGAGATGGCCGCCCGGCGCGGCCGGTCGAGCTCAGGCCACGGCCGGGCCTCGGTCAGCAGCTCGAGGTCGCCCGCCGACCAGTCCACATGCGGGGTGGGCTCGTCGATGTGCAGGGTCTGCGGAAGCACCCCGTGACGCATCGCCATGATCATCTTGATGATGCCCGCGACACCCGCGGCGGCCTGGGTGTGGCCGATGTTGGACTTCAGCGAGCCCAGCCACAGCGGCTGCCCCTCCGGCCGGTCGCGGCCGTAGGTGGCGAGCAGGGCCTGGGCCTCGATCGGGTCGCCCAGCGTCGTACCCGTGCCATGCGCCTCCACCACATCGACATCGGCGGTGGTGAGCCGGGCGCTGGTGAGCGCGTCACGGATGACGCGCTGCTGGGACGGGCCGTTGGGCGCCGTCAGACCGTTGGAGGCGCCGTCCTGGTTGATGGCGGAACCCCGCACGACCGCCAGCACGCGGTGGCCGTTGCGCCGTGCGTCCGACAGCCGCTCGACGAGCAGCATGCCCGCGCCCTCGGCCCAGCCGGTGCCGTCCGCCGACGCCGAGAAGGACTTGCAGCGGCCGTCGGTGGACAGCCCCTGCTGGCGGCTGAAGTCGATGAACGTGTCCGGGGTGGCCATGACGGTCACACCACCGGCCAGCGCCAGCGAGCACTCGCCGTTGCGCAGCGCCTGCGCGGCGAGGTGCAGCGCCACCAGCGACGACGAACACGCCGTGTCGATGGTGACCGCCGGGCCCTCCAGACCGAAGGTGTACGCCACCCGTCCCGATGCGATGCTGCCCGCGCCGCCCGTGCCGAGGTAGCCCTCAAGCCCTTCGGGGACGGCGGTGAGCCGGGTCAGATAGTCGTGGTACATGACGCCCGCGAAGACACCGGTCCTGCTGCCGCGCACGGCCGCCGGGTCGATGCCCGCGCGCTCGAACGCCTCCCACGACGTCTCCAGCAGCAGCCGCTGCTGCGGGTCCATCGCCATGGCCTCGCGCGGGTTGATCCCGAAGAAGTCGGGGTCGAAGTCGGCGGCGTCGTGCAGGAAGCCGCCCTCGCGGGTGTAGCTGGTGCCCACCTGGTCGGGGTCGTCGCTGTAGAGCGCGTCGAGGTCCCAGCCGCGGTCGACGGGGAAGTCGGAGATGGCGTCGGTGGCGCCGATGACGAGCTGCCACAGCTCCTCGGGGGTGGTGACCCCGCCGGGGTAACGGCAGCTCATACCGACGATGGCGATCGGCTCGTCCTCGGTGACGGCCGCCACCGGGACCGGGGTGTGCACCTCCGCCGACTCCTCGCCCACCAGCTCGGTCCGCAGATGGCGGGCCATCACCTGCGGGTCCGGGTAGTCGAAGATGAGCGTCGCGGGCAGCCGCAGCCCGGTGACCGTGTTGAGCTGGTTGCGCAGCTCGACGGCGGTCAGCGAGTCGAAGCCCAGCTCCTTGAACGCCCGGCCCGAACCGATGGTCTCCGCGCCCGCGTAGCCGAGCACGGTGGCCACCTGCGCCCGGACCAGGTCCAGCAGCAGCCGCTCCTGCTCGGGCTCGGACAGCCCGGCGAGCCGCCCGGCAAGACCGGACTCGCCACCCGCCGCGACCGCGTCCACCGCCCGCCGCGCCGGGCCCCGCACCAGGCCGCGCAGCAGTGGCGAGATCGCGGGCTGGTTGCGCAGCGCCGCGAGGTCGAGGCGCATCGGCACGAGGGACGCCTCGTCGACGGTGACGGTCAGCGCGGCGTCGAAGAGCCGCAGCCCCTCCGCCACCGGCAGCGGGGGCACTCCGGCCCGCCGCATCCGGGTGATGTCGGCCTCGTCCAGGGTGTCACCCATGCCGCCACCGGCCCACAGGCCCCATGCCAGCGCGGTGGCGGGCAGGCCCTGGGCGGCGCGGTGCTGGGCGAGGGCGTCCAGGAAGGCATTGGCAGCCGCGTAGTTGGCCTGACCCGGGCCGCCGAAGACACCGGCGGCCGAGGAGAACACTACGAACGCCGACAGGTCGAGGTCGCGGGTGAGCTCGTGGAGGTTCCAGGCCGCGTCCGCCTTCGGGCGCAGCACCTTGGTCAGTCGTTCCGGTGTCAGCGAGCCGATCACGCCGTCGTCCAGCACACCGGCCGTGTGCACGACCGCCGTCAGTGGGTGCTCGGCGGGGATGGTGGCGAGGGTCGCGGCGAGTGCGTCACGGTCCGCCACGTCGCAGGCCGACCAGCGCACCGTGGCGCCCAGCTCGGCCAGTTCGGCGGTCAGTTCGGCTGCGCCGGGGGCCTGGTCGCCGCGGCGGCTCACGAGCAGCAGATGCCGTACGCCACGCTCGGCTGCCAGGTGGCGGGCGAACAGGCCGCCCAGTGAGCCGGACGCGCCGGTGATCAGCACCGTGCCGTCCGGGTTCCACGCGGGGGCCGCGTTGTCGGCGGTGGACGCGGCGCGGGCCAGGCGTGGCGTCTTGAGGACGCCCTGTCGCAGCGCGACCTCGGACTCGCCGCTCGCGAGGACGGCGGGCAGTGCGGTGGGCAGTGCGGCCCGCGAGTCGTCGTGGCCGTCGAGGTCGATCAGGAGGAGCCTGTCCGGGTTCTCGGACTGTGCCGAGCGCAGCAGACCGCGTACGGCGGCCCCCGCGAGGTCCGTCACCGGCTCGCCGGTTGTGGTGGCCACGGCTCCTGAGGTCAGCAGGACCAGCCGGGAGTTCGTGAAGCGGTCGTCGGCCAGCCAGGTCTGGAGGAGGTGGAGGGCTTGGGTGGTGGCGTCGTGTGCGGCTTGGGTGGGGTTTTCCCCTATCCCGCCCCTTCCCACAACTTGGGGCTCCGCCCCAAGGCCCCGGTCCTCAATCGCCGGACGGGCTTGGTGCGTCAGGTCCACCACTATCTGGTCCGGCAGGGCCGTTCCGGAGTCGACGGCCTCGCCCAGCGCCGCCAGGTTCGGGTACGCCGTGGCGCCCAGACCGAACGCCTCCGGGCCCAGCACCGCCCAGCGGCCGTCGGCCGAGTCCGCGGGTGCGGGGGGCGTCGTCCACTCCACGCGGTACAGCGACTCGTGGTAGGCCGTGCGTGCGGTCTCCAACTGCTCGGCCGAGACCGGGCGCAGCACCAGCGAGTCCACGGTGGCGACCGGTGCGCCGGTGGCGTCCGCGATCTCCAGCCGGACGCCGTCGCCGCCCACGGCGGCCATCCGCACCCGCAGCGTGGCCGCGCCGCTCGCGTACAGCGACACGCCGGTCCAGGCGAACGGCAGCCGCCCCTCGGTCTCGGTGCCGCCGAGCCCGGCCAGGCCGAGTGCGTGCAGCGCGGCGTCCAGCAGCGCCGGGTGCAGCCCGAACGCGGCGGCCTCCTCGGCCGTGCCCTCGTCCAGTACCACCTCGGCGAACACCTCGTCACCGCGCCGCCACGCCTTACGAAGCCCCTGGAACGCGGGGCCGTACGCGAAACCGACGTCCCGCAGCTCGGCGTAACGGTCACCGACCTCGACCTCGGCGGCGTCCGCCGGAGGCCATGCGCTCAGCTCGAACGACGCCTCCGGCGCACCTCCGGACGCCAGCACACCGGACGCGTGCCGGGTCCACGGCTCCTCGGCCGACAGATGCTCGGCCCGGGAGTGGAGTTCCAGCGGACGGCGGCCGGTGTCATCGGCCGCGCCGACCCACAGCCGCAGTTGGACACCGCCGTCCTCGGGCAGGACCAGCGGCGCCTCGAGGGTCAGCTCCTCCAACACCTCGCAGCCGACCTGGTCGCCGGCGCGGACCGCGAGCTCCACGAACGCGGTGCCGGGCAGCAGCACCGTGTCCATGATGGTGTGATCGGCGAGCCACGGATGCGTGGACAGTGCCAGCCGTCCCGTGAACAGCATCCCGTCCGCGCTGGGTAGTTCGGCACTGGCCCCGAGCAGCGGATGCTCGGCCTCGCCCAGCCCGACCGCGGCCACGTCGCCGAGGAACAGCGACGAGACCTTCGGCCAGTAGCGCTGCCGCTGGAAGGCGTACGTGGGCAGCGCGGCCAGCTCGTCCGGCGCCAGCCGGGTGGCGCCCGTTCCGGCGTAGAAGGCCGTCCAGTCCACCGCCACGCCACGGACGTGCGCCCGTGCCACGGCCATGGTCAGCGCCTCGGCCTCGGGACGGTCCTTGCGCAGCACGGCGGCGAAACCCGCCACATCGGCGTCGGCCACGCACTCCTGTGCCATCGCGGTCAGGACCCCGTCCGGGCCCAGTTCGATGAACGTGGTGACGTTGCGCGCTTCGAGGGTGCGAATGCCATCCAGGAAGCGGACGGCCTCGCGGACGTGGCGCACCCAGAAGTCGGGGCTGGTGATCTCCTCGGCGGAGACTACGTTCCCGGTGAGGTTGGAGACGATCGGGATGCGCGGGGCCTCGTACGACAGGCCCTCCGCGACCTCGCGGAACGCCTCCAGCATCCCGTCCATACGCGGCGAATGGAACGCATGGCTCACCGTGAGCCGCTTGGTCTTACGACCCTGCGCCTCAAAACCAGCCGCGATCGCGACAGCCGCGTCCTCATCACCCGCGATGACCACGGAGGTCGGACCGTTGAGCGCGGCGATCGACACGCGCTCGGTCAGCAGCGGCGCCACCTCGTCCTCCGACGCCTGCACCGCGATCATCGCGCCACCGGCCGGAAGCTCCTGCATCAGACGGCCACGCGCCGCAACCAACCGCGCCGCATCCGCCAACGACAACACACCCGCCACATGGGCCGCCGCCAGCTCACCGATGGAGTGCCCGGAGAGGAAGTCGGGCCGCAGCCCCCACGCCTCCGAAACCAACCGGAACAACGCCACCTCAACCGCGAACAGCGCGGGCTGAGTGAACCCCGTCCGATCCAGCGCCTCCGCGTCATCCCCGAACAGCACCGTCTTCAACGGCCGCTCAAGATGCCCGTCCAGCTCATCGCACACCGCGTCCAACGCCTCCGCGAACGCCGGGTACGCGTAGTACAGCTCACGCCCCATCCCCAGCCGCTGGCTCCCCTGCCCCGTGAACAGGAACGCCACCCGGCCACCGGCCACCGAGTCCCGCACGAGCCCGGTCGCCGTACGCCCCTCGGCGAGCGCTTCCAGAGCGGACAGCAGCCCGGTCCGGTCCTCGGCGACCAGCGCCGCGCGCTCCTCGAAGGCCGAGCGGCCCACGGCGAGCGCGTACCCGAGGTCGGCGGTGCGGAGGTCGGTCCGCGCGGTCAGGTGGCCGTGCAGCTGCTCGGCCTGGGCGCGCAGCCCGTCTTCCGTACGGGCCGAGAGCAGCACCGGCAGGGCCGACCGGCCCTCATCGGTGTCCGCGACAGCCTCCGCGACGTCGGCCGCCGGGGCCTCTTCCAGCACGGCGTGGGCGTTGGTACCGCTGAAGCCGAACGACGAGATGCCCGCACGGCGCGGATGGCCGGTCTCCGGCCACTCCCGCGCCTCCGTCAGCAGCTCCAGCTCACCCGCCGACCAGTCCACATGCGGGGTGGGCTCGTCCACGTGCAGGGTGCGTGGCAGCACCCCGTGCCGCATGGCGAGGACCATCTTCATCACACCGGCGACACCGGCCGCGGCCTGCGTATGGCCGATGTTGGACTTGATGGAGCCGAGCAGCAGCGGCTGCCCCTCCACCCGGTCCTGGCCGTACGTGGCGAGCAGCGCCTGCGCCTCGATCGGGTCGCCCAGCCGGGTGCCCGTGCCATGGGCCTCGACCGCGTCCACCTCGGACGCCGACAACCCCGCACCCGCCAGCGCCTGCCGGATCACCCGCTGCTGCGACGGACCGTTCGGCGCCGTCAGACCATTCGACGCCCCATCCTGGTTGACCGCCGTGCCGCGCACGAGCGCGAGCACCGGGTGGCCGTTGCGCCGCGCGTCCGACAGCCGCTCCACGAGCAGCATGCCCACGCCCTCGCCCCAGCCGGTGCCGTCCGCACCGGCCGCGAACGCCTTGATCCGGCCGTCCTCCGCGAGTCCGCGCTGACGGCTGAAGTCCACGAACACACCGGGCGTGGACATCACGGTCACACCGCCCGCGAGCGCGATCGAGCACTCGCCGCCGCGCAGCGCCTGGATCGCCGAGTGGAGGGCGACCAGCGAGGAGGAGCAGGCGGTGTCGATGGTGACCGCGGGACCTTCGAGGCCGAAGGTGTAGGCGAGCCGGCCCGAGATAACGCTGGCCGCGTTGCCCGTGCCCATGTGGCCTTCGAGGCCCTGCGAGTCGCCCAGCAGCAGGGACAGGTAGTCCTGGCCGTTGGTGCCGACGAAGACACCGGCGGTGGAGCCGCGCAGCGTCGCCGGGTCGATGCCCGCGCGCTCGAACGCCTCCCACGACGTCTCCAGCAGCAGCCGCTGCTGCGGGTCCATGGCCAGGGCCTCGCGCGGCGAGATGCCGAAGAACGCCGGGTCGAAGTCGGCCGCGTCCCGCAGGAAGCCGCCCTCGCGGACGTACGAGGTGCCCTCGACGTCCGGGTCCGGGTTGTAGAGCGTGTGGAGGTCCCAGCCGCGGTCGGCGGGCATGTCCGAGATGACGTCCGTGCCGGACACCAGCAGCCGCCACAGCTCCTCGGGGGTGCGGACACCGCCCGGGAAGCGGCAGCTCATCGCGACGATCGCGATCGGATCGTCGTCGGCCGCCACGCCCGCCACCGGCAACGCGCCGCCCGTGGCCACGGCCTGCCCGCCGAGCAGTTCGGCGAGGAGGTGGTCGGCGAGGGCGAGCGGTGTCGGGTAGTCGTAGATCAGGGTGGCGGGCAGCCGCAGATCGGTGGCGGCGCCCAGGCCGTTGCGCAGTTCGACGGCGGTGAGGGAGTCGAATCCGATGTCGCGGAAGGCCCGTTCGGCGCTGACGTCGGACACATCGGCGTGGCCGAGGACGTCCGCCACATGGGTCCGTACGAGATCCAGCAGCGCCCGGTGGCGCTCCGCCTCGGGCAGGCCGAGGAGGCGCCGCGCGAGCGCGGAGGCCGTCTCGGCGGGTGCGGCCTCGCCGGTCGCGGTGGCGGCGGCCCGGCGCACCTCGGGCAGGTCGGCCAGCAGGGGGCTGGGGCGGCCCGCGGTGAAGCCCGGCGCGAACCGGTCCCAGTCGACGTCCGCCACGGTCACGGCCGCGTCGCCCAGGTCGAGGGCGCGCGCCAGGGCGTCGATCGCGAGATCGGCGTCCATCGGTGGCATCCCGGCGCGGCGCATGCGCTGCTCCAGCGCCTCGTCGGCGGCCATGCCGCCCGCGGCCCACGGGCCCCAGGCGATCGAGGTGGCGGGCAGGCCCTCGGCGCGCCGCCGCTCGGCGAGCGCATCCAGGAAGGCGTTCGCGGCGGCGTAGTTGGCCTGGCCCGCGGCGCCCACGGTGCCGCTGGTCGAGGAGAACAGCACGAACGCGGACAGGTCGAGACCGCGCGTCAGCTCGTCCAGCGCGAGCGCGGCGTCGGCCTTGGCGCGCAGGACGGTGGCGAAGCGCTCGGGGGTCAGCGACTCCAGCACGCCGTCGTCCAGCACCCCGGCCGCGTGCACCACGGCCGTCAGCGGGAGTTCGGCCGGGATGTCGGCGAGGAGCCGCGCGAGCGCGCCCCGGTCGGCCACATCGCACGCGGCGACCGTGATCCGGGCGCCGGACGCGGCGAGTTCATCGCGCAGCTCGGCCGCGCCCGGGGCGTCCAGGCCACGGCGGCTCGTGAGCACCACGTGCTCGGCGCCCTTGGCGATCAGCCAACGGGCCACCTGGCCGCCCAGCGCGCCCGTACCGCCCGTCACCAGCACCGTGCCGCGAGCGCTCCAGCCCTCGGACTCCGCCACCCGCCGTGCGGTCGCCCGCGCCAGCCGGCGGCCGAACACCCCGGAGGCGCGGACGGCGATCTGGTCCTCGTCCCCGGCCCCGGCGAGCACCACGGCGAGCCGCGACAGCACCCGGTCGGTCATCGTCTCGGGGAGGTCGACGAGACCGCCCCAGCGGTCGGGCAGCTCCAGGGCCGCCACCCGGCCCAGGCCCCAGACCTGGGCGCGGGCGGGGTCCACCGGCTCGCCCTGACGGCCCGTCGAGACCGCGCCCCGGGTGGCACACCACAGCGGTGCGTCGATCGCGGCGTCGCCCATGGCCTGCACGAGGGCGGCCGTGGGCAGCAGGGCGTCGGCGTCCCCGGTGGCCAGCAGTGAGAGCACACCGGCCACGGCGCCGCCTTCGGCCGCCGTACGCAGCCGCTCAGCGATGGACGCGCGGTCCTCGTCGGTCAGGTCCAGCCGTCGTGCTTCGGCGCCCCGCCCGGTCAGCGTACGGACGACACCGTCCGTCCACGCCTCGGCGGCGGCGTCCTCGGCGGGGGCGACGACGAGCCACACCCCGGACAGCCGGGCCGCGGAGCCCAGCGACAGCGGCTTCCACGCCACCTGGTACCGCCAGCCGTCGACGCCCGCGGCGGCGAGGCTCGCCACCGGTTCCTCGGGCCAGTAGCGGCGGTGCTGGAAGGCGTAGGTCGGCAGATCGACACGGTGCGCGCCGGTCCCGGCGAAGTACCCGGCCCAGTCCGGCGTCACGCCACGCACATACGCGCGGGCGACGGCCGTGGTCAGCGCCTCGGCCTCGGGACGGTCCTTGCGCAGCACGGCGGCGAAGGCGGCGTCCTCGCCGGTCACGCAGTCCTGGGCCATGGCGGTCAGGACACCGTCGGGGCCGAGTTCGATGAAGGTGGTGACGCCCTGGGCTTCCATCGTCCGGATGCCATCGAGGAAGCGGACGGCCTCGCGGACGTGGCGCACCCAGAAGTCGGCCGTCGTGATCTCCTCGGCGGAGACCACGGTGCCGGTCAGGTTGGAGACGATCGGGATGCGCGGGGCCTCGTACGTCAGCCCCTCGGCCACCTCGCGGAACGCCTCCAGCATCCCGTCCATGCGCGGCGAGTGGAACGCATGGCTGACCGTGAGCCGCTTGGTCTTACGGCCCTGCGCCTCGAAACCGGAAGCGATCGCGACAGCCGCGTCCTCGTCACCCGCGATGACCACGGAGCTCGGCCCGTTGAGCGCGGCGATGGACACCCGCTCGTTGAGCAGCGGCGCCACCTCGTCCTCCGACGCCTGGACGGCGATCATCGCGCCACCGGCCGGAAGCTCCTGCATCAACCGCCCACGCGCCGCAACCAACTTCGCGGCGTCGGCGAGCGAGAGCACACCCGCCACATGCGCGGCGGCCAGCTCACCGATCGAGTGACCCGACAGATAGTCCGGCGTCAGCCCCCATGCCTCGACCAACCGGTACAGCGCCACCTCGACCGCGAACAGCGCGGGCTGGGTGAACCCGGTCTGGTCCAGCGCCTCGGCGTCGTCCCCGAACAGCACCGTCTTCAACGGCCGTTCAAGGTGTACGTCCAGCTCATCGCAGACCGCGTCCAGCGCCTCCGCGAACACCGGATAGGCGTGGTACAGCTCGCGGCCCATCCCGGGCCGCTGGCTCCCCTGCCCCGTGAACAGGAACGCCGTCTCGCCCTCGGCGACCGCGCCCTCGACCAGCCCCGGCGCGGACTCCCCCCGCGCCAGCGCGTCGAGACCGGCCAGCAGGTCGTCCCTGCCGTCCGCGACCAGCACCGCGCGGTGGTCAAGCGCGGCGCGGCCGGTGGCCAGGGTGTGGGCCACGTCGGCCGGAACGAGGTCGGGCTGGGCGGTCAGATGGGCGTACAGCCGCTCGGCCTGGGCGCGGAGGGCGGCGGTGCCCTTAGCCGAGAGCGCGTACGGCAGCACACCGGAGCCGTCCCGCTCGGCGTCCGCCACCGGCTCCGCGGCGATGGCCGGGGCCTGCTCGATGATGGTGTGCGCGTTGGTGCCACTGATGCCGAACGAGGACACCGCGGCCCGCCGCGCGCGGCCGGTCTCCGGCCACGCCATCCGCTCCGTCAGCAGCGCGATGTCACCGGCCGTCCAGTCGACATGCGGCGACGGCTCGTCCACGTGCAGCGTCCGCGGCAGCACACCGTGCCGCATGGCCATCACCATCTTGATGATGCCCGCGACACCGGCCGCCGCCTGGGCGTGGCCGATGTTGGACTTGATGGAGCCCAGCCACAGCGGCTGCCCCTCGGCCCGCTCCTGGCCGTACGTGGCCAGCAGCGCCTGCGCCTCGATCGGGTCGCCCAGTGTCGTACCCGTTCCGTGGGCCTCGACCACGTCCACATCGCCGCTGGTCAGCCCGGCGCTGGTCAGCGCCTTGCGGATGACGCGCTGCTGGGACGGGCCGTTCGGCGCGGTGAGGCCGTTGCTGGCGCCGTCCTGGTTGACGGCCGAGCCGCGCACCACGGCCAGCACCTGGTGGCCGTTGCGCCGCGCGTCCGACAGCCGCTCCACGAGCAGCATGCCGACGCCCTCGCCCCAGCCCGTGCCGTCCGCACCGGCCGCGAACGCCTTGCAGCGGCCGTCGGCGGCCAGCCCGCCCTGGCGGCTGAACTCGGTGAAGTGGCCGGGCGTCGTCATCACGGTGACACCGCCCGCGAGCGCCATCGCGCACTCGCCCTGGCGCAGCGCCTGGATCGCCCAGTGCAGCGCCACCAGCGACGACGAACACGCCGTGTCGACGGTGACCGCCGGGCCCTCCAGACCGAGGGCGTAGGCGATACGGCCGGACATGACGCTGCCCGCGTTGCCCGTCATCACATGGCCCGCGACCTCCGAACCGGCCTGCTCCAGACCCGCGTCGTAGCCGCTGTAGGCCGCGCCCACGAACACGCCGACCGAGCGGCCGCGCATCGAGTCCGGGTCGATCCCGGCGCGCTCGAACACCTCCCAGGACGTTTCCAGCAGCAGCCGCTGCTGCGGGTCCATGGCCAGCGCCTCACGCGGCGAGATCCCGAAGAACGCGGCGTCGAAGAGGTCCGCCTCGTGCAGGAAGCCACCGGCGCGGGCGTAGTCGGACGGGCCCGCGTCGGCCTCGGCGCCGTCCGCCGCCCACTGGCTCTCCCAGTTGCGGTTGACGGGGAATCCGGTGATGGCGTCCGAGCCCGTGGCCACGAGCTGCCACAGGTCCTCGGGCGAGCGGACGTCGCCGGGGTAGCGGCAGCCCATCGCGACGATGGCGATCGGGTCGTCGGCGAGCGAGGCGGCGGTGTGCGTCGTGTCCGTGGCCTCGGCCTCGGCCTCGTCGTCATCCGGGCCGAGGAGTTCGGCGCGCAGATGGTCGGCGAGGACGGTGGGGTTGGGGTGGTCGAAGACGATCGTGGTGGGCAGCTTGAGCCCGGTGGCGGCGGAGAGCCGGTTGCGCAGTTCGACGGCGGTGAGCGAGTCGAAGCCCAGCTCCTTGAAGGCCCGGCGCGCCTCGATGGCGTCGGCGGAGGCATGGCCGAGGGCCGTGGCCACATGGCCGCGTACGAGGTCGAGCAGCGTCCGGCGGCGCTCGTTCGGGGAGAGCGCGCGCAGCCGGTCCGCGAGGGACGAACCGGCGGCGAGCGCGCCCGCGGCGGTGCGCCGGCCGGTGGTCCGGATCAGCTCGCGCAGCAGCGCCGGGACCGGACCGGATCCGGCGGCGGAGCGCAGCGCGGCGAGGTCGAGTCGGGCTGGGACCAGCAGGGTACGGCCGGTGCGGTGGGCGGCGTCGAAGAGCGCCATGCCCTCGTCGTCGCTGAGGGCGCCCATGCCGCTGCGGGCCAGCCGCAGCAGATCGGTCTCGGTCAGACCGCCGGTGATCCCCCCGGATCGGGCCCACAGGCCCCACACCAGCGAGGTGGCGGGCAGGCCCGCCGCGTGACGGTGTGCGGCGAGCGCGTCGAGGAAGACGTTGGCCGCGGCGTAGTTGGCCTGGCCCGCGCCGCCCAGTGTGCCCGCGATGGCGGAGAACAGCACGAACGCGGACAGGTCGAGGTCGCGGGTCAGCTCGTGCAGATTCCACGCCGCGTCCACCTTCGGACGCAGCACCCGCTCCAGCTGCTCGGGTGTCAGGGCGGCGGCCGTGCCGTCGTCCAGCACACCGGCGGTGTGCACGACGGCCGTCAGCGGATGCTCGGCCGGGACGGCGGCCAGGGTGGCGGCGAGCGCGTCGCGGTCCGCGGCGTCACAGGCGGCGAGGGTGACCTCGGCGCCGCGCGTACGGAGTTCGGCGGCCAGTTCGACGGCTCCGTCGGCGTCCGCGCCACGGCGGCTGGTCAGCAGCAGGTGGCGTACGCCGTGCTCGGCCACCAGGTGGCGGGCGAGCAACTGGCCGAGGGCACCGGTGCCGCCGGTGATGAGCACGGTGCCGTCGGCGTCGAACGCGAGGGCGGGGGCGGGGGCCTTGGAACCGTTGCCCGGGGCAGGGGCTGGGGCGGAGCCCGGGGCCGGAGCCGAAGCCGAGGTCGCACCCGAGGTCGACCCCAGGGCGGGGACCGAGCCCAGGCCCGGAACCGAGCCGCCCGGGGTCGAAGCCGAGCCCGCAGCCGGACCCGACTCCGAGCCCGAACCGGAGCCCAGGGCCGACGCCGAGGCCGGGGCCGGACCCGCGGCCGGGACCGACGCCGAGGCCGGGGCCGAACCCGAGCCCGGGGCCGGGGCGCGGGTCAGGCGGGGGGCCAGGGGGTGGCCCGTGCGCAGGGCGAGTTCCGGTTCCCCGGTGGCCAGGGCGTCGGAGAGCGCGTCGGCGGAGGTCTCATCGAGGTCGACGAGGACGAAACGGCCGGGGTTCTCCGTCTCGGCGGAACGCACCAGACCCCACAGGGGCGCGTGTGCCAGGTCGGTGACGCCCTCCTCGGCATCAGCGGCCATCGCGCCCCGGGTGACGAGCACCAGGCGCGCGTCGGCGAACCGCTCATCGGCCAGCCAGCCCTGCACCAGGGCCAGCGCACGCCGCGCCTCCTGGTACGCGGCCTCGGCCACGTTCTCGTTCGCGTCGCCGTCGTCATCACCGTCGCCGTCGCCGGATATGGGCGCGAAGGACGCGAGGACCAGCTCGGGAGCGGTGGTGTCGCCCGCCTCGACGGACGCGCCCAGCGCGGCCAGATCGGGGGCGGAGTCGGCGGCCGCTCCGGCCGCGACCAGCCCGAACGGGTCCTCTCCCAGGACGATACGGCGAGCGACGGCATCCGGCCCGGCGGAGGCGGTCCGCGGGGCCACCCAGTCCAGCCGGAACAGGCTCTGCCGCGCCACATCCGCGTCCCCGGTGAGGTCGTCGGGCAGCGGACGGCGGCGCAGGCCATCCACGGCGGCGACCGGCTCGCCCGTGGCGTCGGCCAGCGCCAAGGACACCGTGTCGGCTCCGGCGGGCGCGATCCGTACGCGCAGCGCGGACGCGCCCTCCGCGTACAGGGAGACGCCCTGCCAGCCATCGGTCAGCTGGGCACCGTCGCGGCCGTGGAGGGCGTGCAGGGCGGCGTCCAGCAGCGCCGGGTGGACGGCGAACTCCTCGGCGCCGGGCTTGGCGTCGTCGTCCAGCCGGACCTCGGCGAAGAGTTCGTCCCCGCGCCGCCAGGCGGCCGTGAGCCCCTGGAACGCCGGGCCGTACCGCAGCCCGTCCTCGGCCAGCCGGGCGTAGAGCGCATCGGGCTCGATGGCCTCGGCGGCGGTCGGCGGCCACTCGGCGAGGTCGAACGACGGGCTCGGGGCGCCGGAGGTGAGCACTCCGCTCGCGTTGCGCACCCACGCCGTGTCGGCGGCGGCGTCCTCCGCGCGGGAGGAGACCGTGAACGAGCGGCGCCCGGTGTCGTCCGGCGCGCCGACCGTGACCTGGAGCCGGACGCCACCGCGTACGGGCAGTACCAGCGGGGTATGCGGGGTCAGCTCGTCGAGGAGGTCACAGCCGAGCTGGTCACCGGCCCGGACGGCAAGCTCCACGAACGCCGAACCCGGCACCACCACCGCGTCCCGGACCGTGTGCTCGGCCAGCCACGGATGGGTGTCGAGACCCAGCCGTCCCGTGAACACCAGCCCATCGGACTCCGCCAGCGGCACCGCCGCGCCCAGCAGCGGATGCCCCGCCAGCTCCAGCCCCACGGACGCCACATCGCCCACGGACACCGCGCCCGGCTCCAGCCAGAACCGCTCGCGCTGGAAGGCATACGTCGGCAGGTCCACGCAGTGCGCGCCGGTCCCGGCGAAGTACGCGGCCCAGTCGGGTGCCACACCGCGCACATGGGCACGTGCGACGGCCGTGGTCAGCGCCTCGGCCTCGGGACGGTCCTTGCGCAGCACGGAGATGAACCCGGCGTCGGACGCGGAATCGGTCACGCAGTCCTGGGCCATGGCGGTGAGCACACCGTCCGGGCCCAACTCGATGAACGTGGAGACGTTCTGCGCCTCAAGGGTCCGCACCCCGTCCAGGAAGCGCACGGCCTCGCGGACATGGCGGACCCAGAAGTCCGCGGTCGTGATCTCGTCCGCGGAGACGACGGCACCGGTGAGGTTGGAGACGATCGGAATGCGCGGAGCCTCGTACGACAGCCCCTCGGCCACCTCGCGGAACGCGTCCAACATGCCGTCCATACGCGGCGAATGGAACGCATGGCTCACCGTGAGCCGCTTGGTCTTACGACCCTGCGCCTCAAAACCGGAAGCGATCGCGACAGCCGCGTCCTCGTCACCCGCGATGACCACGGAGGTCGGACCGTTGAGAGCCGCGATCGAGACCCGCTCGGTCAGCAGCGGCGTCACCTCGTCCTCCGACGCCTGCACCGCGATCATCGCGCCACCGGCCGGAAGCTCCTGCATCAACCGCCCACGCGCCGCCACCAACTTCGCCGCGTCCGCGAGCGACAGCACACCCGCCACATGGGCCGCCGCCAGCTCACCAATCGAGTGCCCGGAGACGAAATCGGGCCGCAGACCCCACGCCTCCGAAACCAACCGGAACAACGCCACCTCAACCGCGAACAGCGCGGGCTGAGTGAACCCCGTCCGATCCAGCACCGCCGCGTCATCCCCGAACAGGACATCCTTCAACGGCCGCTCAAGATGCGGATCCAGCTCCGCACACACCTCATCCAGAGCCTCCGCGAACACCGGATAGGCGTCATACAGCTCACGCCCCATCCCCAGCCGCTGACTCCCCTGCCCCGTGAACAGGAACGCCACCTTGCCACCGGCCACCGAGCCCTCGACCACACCCGGCGCGCCACGACCCTCCGCCAGCGCACCCAGCCCCGCCAGCAGCCCGTCCCGGCCCTCGGCCACCACCACCGCACGGTGCTCAAAGGCCGACCGCCCGGTCGCCAGCGAGAACCCCACATCCACCGGACGCAGCTCGCCCCGCGACTGCACATGCGCCACCAACCGCTCCGCCTGAGCGCGCAGCGCATCCGCACCCCGCCCCGAAAGCACCCACGGCACCACCCCCGGAGTCACATCACTCGCAGGAGCCACAGCACCCAAAGGCGCCTCAGCCGCCTCGACCTTCGGCGCCTGCTCGATGATCGTGTGCACATTCGTACCGCTCACACCGAACGACGAGACGCCCGCCCGGCGCGGCCGGCCGGTCTCGGGCCACGGCCGCGCCTCGGTCAGCAGGGACACCTCGCCCGCCGACCAGTCGACATGCGGGGTGGGCTCGTCCACGTGCAGCGTGCGCGGCAGCACACCGTGCCGCATCGCCATGACCATCTTGATGACGCCACCGATACCGGCGACGTTCTGGGTGTGGCCGATGTTCGACTTCAGCGAGCCGAGCCACAGCGGCCGCCCTTCCGGCCGCTCCTGGCCGTACGTGGCGAGCAGCGCCTGTGCCTCGATGGGGTCGCCGAGCGTCGTACCCGTGCCATGGGCCTCCACCGCGTCCACGTCGGCGGCGGTCAGCCGGGCGTTCTCCAGGGCCTGCCGGATGACACGCCGCTGGGACGGCCCGTTCGGCGCCGTCAGGCCATTGGACGCACCGTCCTGGTTCACGGCGCTGCCACGCACCACCGCGAGCACCGGGTGGCCGTTCCTGCGCGCGTCCGACAGCCGCTCGACCAGCAGCACGGCCACACCCTCGGACCAGCCGGTGCCATCCGCCGAGGCCGCGAAGGACTTGCAGCGGCCGTCGGCGGAGAGTCCGCGCTGGCGGCTGAACTCCACGAACACGTCCGGGGAGGACAGCACGGTCGCGCCCGCCGCCACCGCCAGTGAGCACTCGCTCTGCCGCAGCGCCTGGACCGCCAGGTGCAGCGCGACCGAGGAGGAGGAGCAGGCGGTGTCGATGGTGGCCGCCGGGCCCTCGAGACCGAAGGCGTAGGAGAGCCGTCCGGACGCGACACTGGAGGCGGTGCCGGTGAGCAGATGGCCCTCGACACCCTCCGGCAGGTCGTACTCCCCCGCGCCGTACGCCTGCGTGGACGCGCCGACGAACACACCGGTCCGCGAGCCCCGCACCGTCGCCGGGTCGATCCCGGCCCGCTCGAACGCCTCCCACGACGTCTCCAGCAGCAGCCGCTGCTGCGGATCCATCGCCAGCGCCTCACGCGGCGAGATCCCGAAGAAGCCCGGGTCGAACCGGCTGGCGTCGTACAGGAAGCCGCCTCCGCGGGCGTAGAACGTGCCCTCGCGCTCCGGGTCCGGGTCGTACAGCGCCTCGATGTCCCAGCCGCGGTCGTCGGGGAAGCCGGAGATGGCGTCCTGGCCGTCCGCGACGAGCCGCCACAGCTCCTCGGGGCTGCCGACACCGCCGGGGAACCGGCAGCTCATGCCGACGATCGCGATCGGTTCCCGGGAGGCGTCGGTGAGCTGCTGGTTCTGTTTCCGCAGCCGCTCGGTTTCCTTCAGCGAGGCCCGCAGCGCGTCAACGAGCTTTTCGTTGGGGGTTGTCATCGTGTACTCCGTGCTTGGGCCCGCGTCAGGAATCGTTGCCGTCGAGGCTGTCGAGGTCGAGCGCCATGTCGATGAGGTGCTGGACGTCCATCTCGTCGATGGACTCCGCCTCGTCCTCGGCGCGGCTGGGGTCGGAAGTGGCGGCTTGTGGATCGGCCAGCCTGAGCAGCGTGTCCAGCAGCCCGGCCTCCCGGATCCGGCTCATCGGGATGGTGGCCAGGGTGCGGCGCAGCTCGGCGTCCTGCGGATCGAGGTCCACATCGGGCAGGGCGTGGCCGGGGCCGTGGCCCGGTCCGTCCGGGACCAGCTCGGTCAGCAGGTGTGCGGCGAGCGCGGCCGGTGTCGGGTAGTCGTAGACCAGGCTGGCGGGCAGCTTGAGGCCGGTGGCCGCGCCGAGCCGGGTGCGCAGTTCGACCGCGGTGAGCGAGTCGAAGCCCAGCTCGTTGAAGGCGCGCCCGGCCTGGACCTCGTCGGCGGAGGCGTGGCCGAGGGCGCTGGCCACATGGGTGCGGACCAGCTCCAGCACCGCGTCCTCGCGCTCGGCCGCGGACCGCCCGGCGAGCCGTTCGCGCAGGCCCGGCGCGCCGTCGGCCGCCGCCTTGTCCGCCGGCCCGCCGTCGCCACCGCCGCGCAGGGCCTTGGCCACCTGCGGCAGATCGTCGATCAGCGGGCGGGGACGGGCGGCGGTGAAGGCCGGGGCGAAACGCTCCCAGTCGACATCGGCCACCGTCACGGCGGTCTCCTCGCGGGAGAGCACCCGCTGGAAGGCGACCATGTTCAACTCCGGTGCCATGGGCGGCAGTCCACGGCGGCGCAGCTGCTCCTCGGCGTCGCCCTCGGCGGCCATACCGCCCTCCGCCCACGGGCCCCAGGCCACCGAGGTGGCGGGCAGGCCACGGGCCCGGCGCTGTTCGGCCAGCGCGTCGAGGAACGCGTTTCCGGCCGCGTACGCGCCCTGGCCGCCGCTGCCCCACACCCCGGCGATCGAGGAGAAGAGCACGAAGGCGTCCAGCGGGTCGGCGTCCGCGCCGAAGAGCGCGTCGAGGTGGACCGCTCCGGTCGTCTTGGCCGCCACGATCCGGGCGAACTCGGGGAGTTCGGTGCCGGTGCCGGGCTCCTGGGAGATCCCGGCCGAGTGCACCACGGCCCGGACCGGGGTGCCGTTGGCGGCCAGCTTCTCCACCAGCGCGGCGAGCGCGTGGCGGTCGGCCACATCGCACGCCTCGACGGTCACGGCGGTGTCGGTGCCGGACAGCTCGGCCACGATCTCGGCCGCGCCCGGCGCGTCGGGGCCTCGGCGGCTGAGCAGCACCAGCCGCTCCGCGCCGTGGTCGGCCAGCCAGCGGGCCACATGCCGCCCCAGCGCGCCCGTGCCCCCGGTCACCAGCACGGTGCCACGCGGCGTCCAGGGCTCGGCGGCCGCGGTGGCCGCGGTGCGCGGGGCCGGGACGAGACGGCGTACGAAGACCCCGGTGGCGCGGATCGCCACCTGGTCCTCGTCGTCCGACCCGGCGAGCACGGCCGCGAGCCGGTCCAGCGCCCGCTCGTCCACGGTCTCCGGGAGGTCCACCAGACCGCCCCAGCGCTCGGGCTGCTCCAGGGCGACCACCCGGCCGTAGCCCCAGACCTGGGCCTGGGTGGCGCTGTCCAGCCGGTCGGCGCCGCCGGTCGAGACCGCGCCCCGGGTGGCGCACCACAGCCGCGCCGGGGCGTCGTCGCCCCGCCGCGCCAGCGCCTCGGCCAGCGCACCGGTCAGCGCGAGGCCGACCGGCACCGCCGGATGCTCCGGGTGCGGCCGCTCGTCCAGCGCCAGCAGGGACAGCACCCCGGCCACCGGGCCGTCGGCCGACGCCGCGGCGAGGCGGTCGGCCACGGCGGCGGGGTCGGTGTCGGCGGCGTCCAGTTCCAGCGTGACGACCCGTACGCCGCGCCGCGTCAGATCGTCGGCCACGGCGGTGAGCCGTGGATCGTCGGCGTGGCTCGCCGGGACGACGGTCAGCCAGGTGCCGGACGGGGCCGGGGCGCCCGACCCGGCCGGGGAACCGGACGCGGCCGGGGAGCCGGACCGGCCGCCCTGCGGACGCGGCTTCCACACCACGTTGTAGAGGTGGCCGTCGGCGGCGGACCGCTCGCGCTGGGCGCGGCGCCACGACGACAGGGCGGGCAGCACCGCGCTGAGCGGCTGGTCGCCCTCGACCCGCAGCTCACCGGCGAGCGACTCCCAGTCCTCGCGCTCCACGGCCTCCCAGAACCGCGCGTCCACCGCGTCCACGGCGCCCTCGGCCGGGTTCCCGGCCCCCGGGGCGGTGTCCGGCCAGAAGCGGCGGCGCTGGAACGCGTACGTCGGCAGGTCCACGCGGTGCGCGCCGGTCCCGGCGAAGTACCCGGCCCAGTCCACCTCGGCGCCCCGGACATACGCCTGGGCGAGCGCGGTGGTGACGGTCTCGGCCTCGGGGCGGTCCTTGCGCAGCGCGGCGGCGAAACCCGCCACGTCGGCCTCGGTGACGCAGTCCTGGGCCATGGCGGTCAGAACGCCGTCGGGGCCGAGCTCGACGTACGTGGTGACGCCTTGGGCTTCCAGCGTCCGTACGCCGTCGAGGAAGCGGACGGCCTCGCGGACGTGGCGCACCCAGAAGTCGGGGCTGGTGATCTCCTCGGCGGAGACCAGCTCGCCGGTGAGGTTGGACACGATCGGGATGCGCGGGGCCTCGTATGTGAGCCCCTGCGCGACCTCGCGGAACGCGTCCAACATGCCGTCCATGCGCGGGGAGTGGAACGCGTGGCTCACGGTGAGCCGCTTGGTCTTACGGCCCTGCGCCTCGAATACAGCCGCGATCTCGGCCGTCGCGTCCTCATCACCCGCGATGACCACGGAGGTCGGACCGTTGAGCGCGGCGATCGAGACCCGCTCGGTGAGCAGCGGCGCCACCTCGTCCTCCGACGCCTGCACCGCGATCATCGCGCCACCGGCCGGAAGCTCCTGCATCAACCGCCCACGCGCCGCAACCAACTTCGCCGCATCGGCGAGTGAAAGCACACCCGCCACATGGGCCGCCGCCAGCTCACCGATCGAGTGGCCCGCCAGGAAGTCCGCCTTCAGACCCCACCCCTCCGAAACCAGCCGGAACAGCGCCACCTCGACGGCGAACAGCGCGGGCTGGGTGAACCCGGTCCGGTCCAGCGCCTCGGCGTCGTCCCCGAACAGAACCTCGTGAAGCGGCCGTTCAAGGTGCGCGTCCAGCTCCGCACACACCGCGTCCAGCGCCTCCGCGAACACCGGGTAGGCGTCGTACAGCTCACGACCCATCCCCAGCCGCTGGCTGCCCTGGCCGGTGAAGAGGAACGCCAGCTTGCCACCGGCCACCGAGCCCTCGACGAGCCCCGCCGCGCCACGCCCCTCGGCCAGCGCCGCGAGCTGGTCGCCGAGGAGGTCGCCGTCCCGGCCGAGCAGCACGGCCCGGTGTTCCAGGGCGGCACGCGAAGTGGCCAGGGAGTACGCGAGGTCGAGCGGGCGCGGACCGTCGGCCCCGGCGGCGCCCTCGGAGGCCCCGGCGGCGCCCACGGAGGGGCGCAGCCGTGCGGCCTGGGCCCGTAGCGCGTCCTCGGTACGGCCCGAGACCGGCCAGGCGAGGACGGGCAGGGACCGCTCCGGGGCGGGCGCGGAGACCGCGTCCATGGCGGGGGCCTGCTCGATGATGGCGTGCGAGTTGGTGCCGCTGAAGCCGAACGACGACACGCCCGCGCGGCGCGGACGGCCGGTCTCCGGCCAGGGCCGGGCCTCGGTCAGCAGCTCGATGTCCCCGGCGGTCCAGTCGACGTGCGGGGTCGGCTCGCTGACGTGCAGGGTCCGCGGCAGCACACCGTGCCGCATCGCCATGACCATCTTCATGATGCCGGCGGCGCCCGCCACGGCCTGGGTGTGGCCGATGTTGGACTTGACCGAGCCCAGCCACAGCGGGCGGTCCTCGGGCCGGTCCTGGCCGTACGTGGCGAGCAGCGCCTGCGCCTCGATCGGGTCGCCCAGCGTGGTGCCGGTGCCGTGGGCCTCCACGGCGTCGATGTCCGTGGCCGAAAGACCGGCGTTGGCGAGGGCCTGCCGGATGACGCGCTGCTGGGACGGGCCGTTGGGCGCCGTCAGGCCGTTGGACGCGCCGTCCTGGTTGATGGCGGTGGAGCGCAGGACGGCGAGCACCGGGTGACCGTTCCGGCGGGCGTCGGAGAGCCGTTCCACCAGGAACAGGCCCACGCCCTCGGACCAGTTGGTGCCGTCCGCGTCACCGGAGAACGCCTTGATCCGGCCGTCGGCGGCCAGTCCGCGCTGCCGGCTGAACTCCAGGAAGGCGCCCGGGGTGGACATGACGGTGACGGCACCGGCCAGCGCGAGCGAGCATTCGCCGTTGCGCAGCGCCTGCGCCGCCAGATGCAGCGCCACCACCGAGGACGAGCAGGCGGTGTCGATGGTGACCGCCGGGCCTTCGAGCCCGAAGGCGTAGGAGAGGCGGCCGGAGGCCACGCTGGAGGAGTTGCCGGTGCCGAGGTGGCCTTCGAGGCCCTGCGGCTCGTTCAGCCACAGGGTCAGGTAGTCCTGGTCGTTGGAGCCGATGTAGACGCCGGTACGGCTGCCGCGCAGCGCGGCCGGGTCGATCCCGGCCCGCTCGAACGCCTCCCAGGTGGTCTCCAGCAGCAGCCGCTGCTGCGGGTCCATCGCGAGGGCTTCGCGCGGCGAGATGCCGAAGAACGAGGCGTCGAAGTCGGCCACGTCGTGCAGGAAGCCGCCCTCGCGGGTGTAGCTGGTGCCCTCGAGGTCGGGGTCGTCGCTGTAGAGGGTGGCGAGGTCCCAGCCGCGGTCGGCGGGGAACGGGGTGATGGCGTCGTCACCGGCCACCAGCAGCTGCCACAGCTCCTCGGGCGAGTGCACCCCGCCGGGGAAGCGGCAGCTCATGGCGACGATCGCGATCGGGTCGTCGCGGTCCGCCGCGCTGATCACCCGGTCGGGGACGACGGCGTCGGCCGGGTCCCCCACGATCTCCTGGCGCAGATGGCCCGCCAGGGCGGTCGAGGTGGGGTAGTCGAAGACGAGCGTCGGCGGCAGCCGCAGCCCGGTGGCCTCGCGCAGCAGGTTGCGCAGCTCGACGGCGGTCAGGGAGTCGAAGCCCAGGTCCTTGAACGCCCGGCCCTCCTCGACGGCCTGCGGGCCCGCATAGCCGAGGACGGCCGCCACCTGCGTACGGACCAGTTCAAGCAGCAACCGGTCCTGTTCGGCCGCGCTCAGCCCGGCCAGCCGTTCCGCCAGGGCGGAGCCGCCGCCCGCGGCGGTGTCCACCGCGCGGCGCACCGGGACCCGCACCAGCCCGCGCAGCAGCGGCGCCAGCGCGCCCGCCGCGGCCTGGGCGCGCAGCGCCACGGCGTCCACGCGCATCGGGACCGGTGCCACCTCGTACGTGGTGAGCGCGGCGTCCAGGAGCGCCAGGCCCTCCGCCGGGGACAGCGGCGGCAGTCCGGCGCGCCGCATCCGGCTGATGTCCGCCTCGTCCAGCCCACCGGCCATACCGGCGCCCGCCCAGGGGCCCCAGGCCGGCGAGACGGCGGGCAGACCCTCGGCGCGGCGGTGTGCGGCCAGGGCGTCCAGGAAGGCGTTGGCGGCCGCGTAGTTGCCCTGGCCGGGGGTGCCGAACACGCCCGAGGCGGAGGAGAACAGCACGAAGGCGGTCAGGTCCAGCTCACGGGTGAGCTCGTGGAGGTTCCATGCCGCGTCCACCTTCGGGCGCATGACGTGCGTGATGCGCTCAGGCGTCAGCGAGCCGATCACCCCGTCGTCCAGCACACCGGCGGTGTGGACGAGGGCGGTCAGCGGATGCTCGGCGGGGATGGTGGCGAGGGTCGCGGCGAGCGCGTCCCGGTCGGCCACATCGCACGCCGCCCAGCTGACCGTGGCGCCCAACTCGACCAGTTCCGCGCGGAGTTCTTCCGCACCCGGGGCCTCGCCGCCACGACGGCTCACCAGCAGCAGACGCCGTACGCCACGCTCGGCCACCAGATGCCGGGCCACCAGACCGCCCAGCGAACCGGACGCGCCGGTCACCAGCACCGTGCCCTCGGGGCCGAAAGTGTTCTCGGTGGTCGTCTCCTCCGCGACCGGCACCCTGGCCAGCCTCGGGATACGGGCCACGCCCGCGCGGACGGCCAACTGCTCCTCGCCCGCCGCCAACGCGGCCGGGAGCGCCGCGAGCGACGCGTCCTGGCCGTCGATGTCCAGGAGGACGAAGCGGTCCGGGTTCTCGGCCTGCGCCGTGCGCAGCAGACCGTGGACGGCGGCGCCCGCGAGGTCCGCCACCGGCTCACCGGCCTCGGTGGCCACGGCTCCCGAGGTCAGCAGGACCAGGCGTGAGTCCGTGAAGCGGTCGTCGGCCAGCCACTGCTGGAGCAGGCCCAGCACCTGGGTGGTGGCCTGATGCGCCGTGGTGGCGGGCGAGGCGCTTTCCCCCACCCCGCCCCTTCCCGCAGCATCGATATGCGGCTCCGCCGCGTGGAGGGGCTCCGCCCCTTGGACCCCACCGGGGCTCCGCCCCGGACCCCGGTCCTCAAGCGCCGGACGGGCTGGAGATGCCACCACCACGTACTCCGGCAGCGCCGTTCCGGAATCGACGGCCTCGCCCAGCTCCGCGAGGTCCGCGTATGCCGTGGCACCCAACCCGAACGCATCCGTGCCCAGCACCGCCCAGCGACCGCCGCCGGGCGCGCCGGCGCCCGCCCCGGCCGGGAGTTGGGTCCACTCCACGCGGAACAGCGACTCGTGGTACGCCGCCCGCGCGGCCCGCACCTGCTCCGCCGACACGGCGCGCAGGACCAGCGACTCCACGGCGGCGACCGGCGCACCGGCCGCGTCCGCGATCTCCAGCCGGACACCGTCCGCGCCACGCAGTTCCAGCCGTACCCGCAGCGCCGGGGCGCCGCTCGCGTACAGCGACACGCCGCTCCAGGCGAACGGCAGCCGCCCCTGGCCGTCGCCGTCGCCCAGGCCGTCCAGGCCGAGCGCGTGCAGCGCCGAGTCGAGCAGCGCGGGGTGCAGGCCGTACGCCTGCGCCTCGGAGGCGGCGGGCTCGTCCAGCCGGACCTCGGCGAAGAGTTCGTCCCCGCGCCGCCACGCGGCCGTGAGCCCCTGGAACACCGGGCCGTACCGCAGCCCGCCGTCCGCGAGCGCCGCGTACAGCTCCTCGGTACGGGCCGCCTCGGCGCCCTGCGGCGGCCACGCGGTCAGCGCGAACGACGGCCGGGGCGCGCCCGTGGCGAGCACACCGTCGGCGTGTCGCGTCCACGGCTCCTCGGCCGGGGCGTCCTCCGCGCGGGACAGCACGGTCAGGGACCGCCGTCCGGCGGCATCGGGCGCGCCGACGGTCAGCTGAAGCCGGACGCCGCCGCGTTCCGGCAGCACCAGCGGGGCGTGCAGGGTCAGCTCGTCGAGCAGGTCGCAGCCGACCTGGTCACCGGCGCGGACGGCAAGCTCCACGAACGCCGTTCCGGGCAGCACCACCGCGCCCCGCACCACATGGTCGGCCAGCCACGGATGCGTATCCACACCCAGCCGTCCGGTGAACACCAGCCCATCGGTCTCCGCCAGCGGTACGGCAGCGCCCAGCAGCGGATGCCCGGCCAACTCCAGGCCCACGGACGCCACGTCGCCTACGGACGCCGCACCCGGCTCCAGCCAGAACCGCTCATGCTGGAAGGCATACGTCGGCAGATCGACGTGGTGGGCGTCCCTACCGGCGAAGTATCCGGCCCAGTCCACCGCCACACCGCGCACATGGGCGCGGGCGACGGCCGTGGTCAGCGCCTCGGCCTCGGGGCGGTCCTTGCGCAGCGCGGACACCAGAGTGGCGTCCTCGCGGGTCAGACAGTCCTGGGCCATCGCGGTGAGCACACCGTCCGGGCCCAGCTCGATGAAGGTGGTGACGCCCTTGGCCTCCAGGGTGCGTACGCCGTCGAGGAAGCGGACGGTCTCGCGGACGTGGCGCACCCAGAAGTCCGGAGTCGTGATCTCCTCGGCGGACACCACGCCACCGGTCAGATTCGACACGATCGGAATCGTCGGGGCCTCGTAGGTCAACCCCTCGGCCACCTCGCGGAACGCCTCCAGCATCCCGTCCATGCGCGGGGAGTGGAACGCGTGGCTGACCGTGAGCCGCTTGGTCTTCCGACCCTGTGCCTCGAAACCGGAAGCGATCGCGACAGCCGCGTCCTCATCACCCGCGATGACCACCGACGACGGCCCGTTGAGCGCGGCGATGGACACCCGCTCGTCGAGCAGCGGCGCCACCTCGTCCTCCGACGCCTGCACCGCGATCATCGCGCCACCGGCCGGAAGCTCCTGCATCAACCGGCCACGCGCCGCCACCAACTTCGCCGCGTCCGCCAGCGACAACACACCCGCCACATGAGCGGCGGCCAGCTCACCGATCGAATGCCCGGAGAGGAAATCAGGCCGCAGCCCCCACGCCTCCGAAACCAGCCGGAACAACGCCACCTCAACCGCGAACAACGCAGGCTGAGTGAAACCGGTCTGATCCAGCGCCTCGGCGTCGCCCCCGAACAGGACATCCTTCAACGGCCGCTCAAGATGCGCATCCAGCTCCGCACACACCTCATCCAGAGCCTCCGCGAACACCGGATAGGCGCCGTACAGCTCACGCCCCATCCCCAGCCGCTGACTCCCCTGCCCCGTGAACAGGAACGCCGTCTCACCCTCGACGACCGTGCCCTCGATCAGCCCCGGCGCGGACTCCCCCCGCGCCAGCGCCTCCAGGCCCGCCGCCAGCGCGGCGCGGTCCTCGCCCACGAGCACCGCCCGGCGCTCCAGGGCCGCCCGGCCGGTGGCCAGTGAGCGGCCCACATCGGCGGTGCCGAGGGCGGGTTCGCGGTCGAGGTGGGCGGCGAGGCGCCGGGCGTTGTCGCGCAGCGCCGCCGCGTTCCTGGCGGAGAGGAGCCACGGCAGCACGGTGGCGGTGACCGGCGCGGCGTTCGCGGCCGGGGTGGCGTCCCCGTCCGACTCCGGAGAATCTTCCTGAGCCTCCGGCTCGGGGGCCTGCTCCAGGATGGTGTGGGCGTTGGTGCCGCTCACACCGAAGGCCGAGATACCGGCCCGGCGCGGCCTGCCGGTCTCGTCCCAGGGGCGGGCCTCGGTCAGCAGGGACACCTCGCCCGCCGTCCAGTCGACGGTCGGCGACGGCTCATCGACGTGGAGGGTCTTGGGCATGAGGCCGTGGCGTATCGCCATGACCATCTTGATGACGCCCGCGACGCCCGCCGCCGCCTGGGCGTGGCCCAGGTTGGACTTGAGCGAGCCCAGCCACAGCGGCCGCCCCTCGGGCCGCTCCTGGCCGTAGGTGGCCAGCAGCGCCTGCGCCTCGATGGGGTCGCCCAGCGTGGTGCCCGTGCCATGCGCCTCGACGACGTCGATCTCGGCGGCGGACAGCCGGGCGTTCTCCAGCGCCTGGCGGATGACACGCCGCTGGGACGGGCCGTTCGGCGCCGTCAGTCCGTTCGACGCGCCGTCCTGGTTCACCGCGCTGCCGCGCACCACGGCCAGCACCTGGTGGCCGTGTCGGCGCGCGTCCGACAGCCGCTCGACCAGCAGCACGCCGACGCCCTCGGACCAGCCGGTGCCGTCCGCCGACGCGGCGAAGGACTTGCAGCGGCCGTCGGGGGCGAGGCCCCGCTGGCGGCTGAACTCCACGAAGACATCGGGGTTGGGCATCACGGTGACGCCGCCGACGAGGGCGAGCGAGCATTCGCGCTGCCGCAGCGCCTGGGCCGCCCAGTGCAGCGCGACCAGCGACGACGAGCACGCGGTGTCGATCGTGGCGGCCGGGCCCTCGAGGCCGAAGGTGTAGGCGATACGGCCGGACAGCACGCTGGTGGCGCCGCCGGTGAGCAGTAGGCCCTCCAGTTCCTCCGGCGCGCCCTGGACGTCGGAGCCGTAGCCCATGGCCGAGGCGCCCACATACACGCCGGTGCGGCTGCCCTTGACGGACGTCGGGTCGATTCCGGCGCGCTCGAACGCCTCCCAGGACGTTTCCAGCAGCAGCCGCTGCTGCGGGTCCATGGCAAGGGCCTCGCGCGGCGAAATGCCGAAGAATCCGGGGTCGAATTCGGCGGCGCCGTCGAGGAATCCACCGCCGCTGTTGTAGAAGGTGCCCTTGCGGTCGGGGTCGGGATCGGCCAGTCCCTCGATGTCCCAGCCGCGGTCGGCGGGGAATCCGGAAATGGCGTCGCCGCCCTCCGCGACCAGTTGCCACAAATCCTCGGGCGAACCGACGCCACCGGGGAAACGGCAGCTCATCGCCACAATGGCGATCGGTTCCTGCGCGTCCGCCTCCACCTCGGTCAGGCGGCGACGGGCCCGGCGCAGCTCAGTGGTCACCCACTTCAGATTGTCGAGAAGCTTCTCTTCGTTCGCGCTAGCCACGGAAACGTCACCTCCTGAGGTCAGTTGAATTGAGGGCGGTCGTCACGTCAGGACCTTCCGAATTCGTTGTTGATGATGTCGAAGATGTCTTCGGCGGAGGCAGCGTCGAGATCGAGTTCATCGTCGTCGGCGCCGTCGGCGCCCGCCGCGCTCTCGTTCTCGTTCCAGGTCCGCAACAGCGCTTCGAGGCGCGCGGTGACCCGCTCGCGTTCCGTCGCGTCGTCGGAGACGTTGGAAAGGGTGAATTCCAGCTTGTCGATTTCGGCGAGGACGGGGAGTCCGGGTGTGGTGTCCTCGCCGAGCAGGTCGGCGCGCAGCACACCGGCGAGCGCGCCGGGCGTCGGATGGTCGAAGACCAGCGTGGCGGTGAGCTGGAGCCCGGTGGCCGCGTTCAACCGGTTGCGGAGTTCGACGGCGGTGAGGGAGTCGAAGCCCAGCTCCTTGAAGGCCCGGCCCGCCTGGACGGCCGTGGTGTCGTCGTGTCCGAGGACGGCGGCGACCTCCGTACGGACGAGGTCGAGCAGGACCTTCTCGGCCTCGGGCCCGGTGAGCCCGGCGAGCCGCTGCCGCAGGGACACCGCCGGTGCGTCGGCCGGACCGCCGCCGCCCGCGCCCTCGGCCGGGTCGGCCGCGAGGGCGGCACGCGCCTCGGGCAGATCGGCGATGAGCGGACGGGGGCGGGCCGCGGCGAAGGCGGGGGCGAAGCGGCCCCAGTCGACGTCGGCCACGGCCACGGCGGTCTCGTCCCGGTCCAGCGTCTGCTGGAGGGCGGCGATGGCGGAGTGCGGTGCCATCACCGGCAGGCCGCGGCGGCGCAGTTGCTCGGCCGCCTCGTCGTCGGCGACGAGCCCGCCGTCCGCCCACGGGCCCCAGGCCACGGAGGTGGCGGTGAGACCGCGGGCCCGGCGCTGTTCGGCCAGCGCATCGAGGAACGCGTTTCCGGCCGCGTAGGCGCCCTGGCCGCCGCTGCCCCACACCGCGGCGATCGAGGAGAAGAGCACGAAGGCGTCCAGCTCGGTGTCGCCGAGCAGCGCGTCCAGATAGGCCGCGCCCGCCACCTTGGCGGCCACCACATCGGCGACATCGGCCGGGGTGGTCTCCGCGAGCGGTGCGAACTGCCCGGCGCCCGCCGTGTGCACGACCGCCGTGAGCGGGTGGCCCGGGTGTTCGTCGCGGATCCGGGCCAGCAGCCCGGCCACCGCGTCCCGGTCGGTCACATCGCAGGCGACGACGGTCACCCCGGCGCCGGACGCGGCGAGTTCGTCGCGCAGCTCGGTGGCGCCGGGGGCGTCGGGGCCACGGCGGCTGGTGAGCACCAGATGCTCGGCGCCGTTCTCCGCCAGCCAACGGGCCACATGGGCACCCAGCGCGCCGGTGCCACCCGTGACCAGAACGGTGCCGCGGGGCCGCCACGGAGCGCCGGTGGCGCGGATCTGCTCAACATGGGCGCCCTCGGCGCGGGTGCGCTCAGCCTGGGCGCCCTCAGCGTGAGTGCCCTCGGCGTAGGTGCCCGCAGCGTAGACGCCCTCGGCGTAGGCGGACTTGGCGTGGGCGCCATTGGCGCGGGTGTCCTCGGCGCGGGTGCCCTCGGCGTGAGTGCCCTCAGCCTGGGCGCCCTCAGCGTAGACGCGCTCGGCGTAGGCGGACTTGGCGCGGGTGCGCTCAGCGTGAGTGCCCTCGGCGTAGGTGCCCTCGGCGTAGGTGGACTTGGCGTGGGTGCCCTCGGCGTAGGCGGACTTGGCGTGGGCGCCATTGGCGCGGATGCCCTCGGCGTGGGCGAGGCGGCGGGCCAGGACTCCGGCCGTACGGATCGCCAGCTGGTCCTCGTCGCCGTCGCCGTGTCCGCCGAGCACACCGGCCAGGCGGTCGGCGGCCCGTTCGTCGAGCGTCACGGGCAGGTCGACCAGACCGCCCCAGCGCTCGGGGTGCTCCAGCGCGACCACCCGGCCCAGGCCCCAGATCTGCGCCTGTGCGGCGCTGCCGACCGGTTCCGAGGCCGAGGTGGCGACGGCGCCGGTGGTGGCGCACCACAGCGGGGCGTCCAGGCCCGCGTCCCCGAGCGCCTGCACCAGCACTCCGGTGCGCAGCAGCCCGGTGGGCACGGCGGGGTGGTCGGGGTGCGCGCGCTCGTCCCAAGCGAGTAGCGACAGCACGCCGTGCACCGGCTCGTCGGCCGCGGCCCGGCGGATCCGCTCGGCCAGGGCGTCCCGGTCGAGGTCCGAGCCGTCGGCCGGGCCGTCCACCGGGGTGACACGCCGGATGTCGGCGCCCCGGTCGGCCAGCGCGGCGGCCACACGCCGCACGGTGTCGGCGTGGCCCGCGGCTCCGGCCGGTTCGACGACCAGCCAGACGCCGGGGGCGGCGGCGAGCCGGGGCTCCTCCAGCGGCTTCCAGGTGACGCGGTAGCGCCAGCCGTCGAGCGCGGACCGCTCGCGTTCGCGGCGCCGCCACGCGGACAGCGCCGGGAGCAGCGCGCTGAGCGGCTGGTCCACGTCGATGCCCACCGCGTCCGACAGCGAGGCGAGGTCGTCGCTCTCGACCGCCTCCCAGAACCGGGCGCCGGCCGTGTCGTGGTCGGTGGCCCCCTGGCCGGGCGTGTGCCGCGGAGTGCCCTCGAGCCAGTAGCGCCGCCGCTGGAACGCGTACGTGGGCAGCTCGACGCGGCGGGCGCCGGTCCCGGCGAACAGCGCCTCCCAGTCCAGGGCCGCGCCCCGGACGTGCAGCGTGGCGAGGGCGCCGGTCAGCGTCTCGGTCTCCGGGCGCCCGGCGCGCAGTACGGGCACGAAGGCCACGTCCTCGGCGCCCTCGTGCCCGGCGCCCTGGTCCCCGGCGCCCTCGTCCCCGGTGGTGACGCAGTCCTGCGCCATGGCCGACAGCACCCCGTCCGGGCCCAGTTCGACGTAGGTGGTGACGCCCTGGGCCTCCAGGGTGCGGACCCCGTCGAGGAAGCGCACGGCGTGGCGGACGTGGCGGACCCAGTAGTCGGCGGCCATGCCCAGCTCGTCGGAGATCTGCTGTCCGGTGACGGTGGAGACGATCGGAATGCGCGGCGCGTAGTAGGTCAGCCCCTCGGCGACCTTGCGGAACTCGGCGAGCATGCCGTCCATCAGCGGGGAGTGGAACGCGTGGCTCACCGTGAGCCGCTTGGTCTTACGGCCCCGCTCCTGGAACGACGCCGCGACCGCGACGGCCGCGTCCTCGTCGCCCGCGATGACCACCGACGACGGTCCGTTGAGCGCGGCGATGCCGACACGCTCGGTGAGCAGCGGCTCGACCTCGTCCTCCGCCGCCTGGAGCGCGATCATCGCACCGCCGGAGGGCAGTTCCTGCATCAGCCGGCCGCGCGCGGCCACCAGCGTGGCGGCGTCCTCCAGCGACAGCACCCCGGCCACATGCGCCGCGGCCAGCTCGCCGATGGAGTGCCCGGTCAGGACGTCCGGCCGCAGCCCTGCGGCCTCGGCCAGCCGGAACAGCGCCACCTCGACGGCGAACAGCGCGGGCTGGGTGAACCCGGTCCGGTTCAGCGGCTCCGCGTCGTCCCCGAACAGCACGTCGTACAGCGGCCGTTCCAGGTGCCGGTCCAGCTCGGCGCAGACCGCGTCCAGCGCCTCCGCGAAGACGGGACTGGCCTCGTACAGCTCACGGCCCATGCCCAGCCGCTGGCTGCCCTGCCCGGTGAAGAGCACGGCGGTGCGGCCCTCCACGGGCCCGCCCCTGACCAGCTGCGCCGCGGACTCGCCGCGCGCGAGGGCGGTCAGCCCCGCGAGCAGCCGGTCCCGGTCCTGGCCGAGGACGACCGCGCGGTGCTCCAGGGCGGACCGGGTGGTGGCCAGCGAGTACGCCACGTCCACCGCGTCAGGCCCGGCGTCGGACCCGGCGCCGGCTTCGAGGTGGGCGCGCAGCCGCTCGGCCTGGGCCCGCAGCGCGTCCTCGCCCTTGGCCGACAGCGGCCAGGCCACCACATCGGGCCGTACGAGGGGGCGTCGCGGTGCGGCTTCCCCGGCGGTCTCGCCGTCCACCGGTGCCTGGGCGGTCTCGTCGTGGACCGGTGCCTGCTCCAGGACGGTATGGGCGTTGGTGCCGCTGAAGCCGAACGAGGAGACGCCGGCGCGGCGCGGACGGCCGGTCTCCGGCCACTCCACCTGCTCCGTCAGCAGTGAGACGGCCCCCGCCGACCAGTCCACATGCGACGACGGCTCGGCCACGTGCAGCGTCCGCGGCAGCACCCCGTGGCGCATCGCCAGCACCATCTTGATGACGCCCGCGACACCGGCCGCGGCCTGGGTGTGGCCGATGTTGGACTTGATCGCGCCCAGCCACAGCGGCCGGTCCGCGTCCCGCTCCTGGCCGTAGGTGGCCAGCAGCGCCTGCGCCTCGATCGGGTCGCCGAGCCGGGTGCCGGTGCCATGGGCCTCGACCGCGTCCACCTCGGCGGCGGACAGGCCCGCCCCGGCCAGCGCCTGGCGGATGACCCGCTGCTGGGCGGGGCCGTTGGGCGCGGTCAGACCGTTGGAGGCGCCGTCCTGGTTGATGGCGGAGCCACGGACGAGTGCCAGCACCGGGTGGCCGTTGCGCCGGGCGTCCGACAGCCGCTCCACGAGCAGCATGCCCACGCCCTCGCCCCAGCCGGTGCCGTCGGCCCCGTCCGCGAACGCCTTGCAGCGGCCGTCCGGGGCCAGCCCGCGCTGACGGCTGAACTCGATGTACGCACCGGGGCTGGACATGACCGTCACACCGCCCGCGAGCGCGAGCGAGCACTCGCCCTGGCGCAGCGCCTGGATCGCCCAGTGCAGCGCCACCAGCGACGACGAGCAGGCCGTGTCGACGGTGACCGCCGGGCCCTCCAGACCGAAGGTGTACGCGAGCCTGCCGGAGACCACGCTGGCCGCGTTGCCCGTGCCCAGGTAGCCCTCGACGCCCTCGGGGACGGTGTGCAGCGAGGCGTCGTAGTCCTGCCCGTTGGAGCCGACGAACACCCCGGCGGAGGTGCCGCGCAGCGCCGCGGGGTCGATGCCCGCGCGCTCGAACGCCTCCCACGAGGTCTCCAGCAGCAACCGCTGCTGCGGATCCATCGCAAGCGCCTCACGCGGCGAAATCCCGAAGAACGCGGCGTCGAAGTGGCCCGCGTCGTAGAGGAATCCGCCCTCGCGGGCGTAAAAGGTGCCGCGCGTGTCCGGGTCCGGGTCGTAGAGCGCGTCCAGGTCCCAGCCGCGGTCGGCCGGGAACTCGGCGATGGCGTCGCCGCCCGCGGTGAGCAGCTGCCACAGCTCCTCGGGCGACCGCACCCCACCCGGGAAGCGGCAGCTCATGGCGACGATGGCGATGGGGTCGTCATCGGCGGCGGCCGTCACTGAAGCCGGGCGGGAGGCGTCGGCATCTGCGTCGGTGCCAGTGCCGGTCCCGATGAGCTCGCCGCGCAGATAGCCCGCGAGGGCGGAGGCCGTCGGGTAGTCGAAGACCAGGGTCGCTGGCAGTTGGACACCGCTGGCGGCACCGAGCCGGTTGCGCAGCTCGACGGCGGTCAGCGAGTCGAAGCCCAGCTCACCGAAGGCCCGGTCGGCGCCGATGGACTCCGAGCCGTCGTGTCCGAGCACCGCGGCCACCTGCGTACGGACCAGGTCCAGCAGCAGCCGGTCCCGCTCCCCCTCGCCCAGCCCGGCCAGCCGGGCGGCGAGCGAGGAGCCGTCGGCGGCGGGCGCGGTGGCGGTGGCCTCCGCCGCCGCGCGGATCTCCGGGAGGTCCGCGAGCAGACGGCTGGGCCGGGCCGCGGTGAAGTCCGGTGCGAACCGGTCCCAGTCGATGTCCGCGACCGTGACCACCGTGTCATCGAGGTCGAGCGCCCGCTGGAGCGCGCCGATCGCCAACTCGGCGTCCATCGGCGGCAGTCCGCCGCGCCGCAGACGCTGCTCCAGCGCCCCCTCCGTGGCCATCCCGCCCTCGGCCCACGGGCCCCAGGCGATCGAGGTGGCGGGCAGGCCCTCGGCGCGCCGCCGCTCGGCGAGCGCGTCCACGTAGGCGTTGGCGGCCGCGTAGTTGCCCTGACCGGCGGCGCCGAACGTGCCGCTGATCGAGGAGAACAGCACGAAGGCCGACAGCTCCCGATCGCGCGTCAGCTCGTCGAGATGGGCCGCGGCGGCCGCCTTGGCGCGCAGGACGCCGGTGAAGCGCTCGGGGGTGAGCGAGTCCAGTACGCCGTCGTCCAGCACCCCGGCCGTGTGCATCACGGCCGTCAGTGGCAGTTCGGCCGGGATGTCGGCGAGGAGCCGCGCGAGCGCGCCCCGGTCGGCCACATCGCACGCGGCGACCGTGATCCGGGCGCCGGACGCGGCGAGTTCATCGCGCAGCTCGGCCGCGCCCGGGGCGTCCAGGCCACGGCGGCTCGTGAGCAGCACATGCTCGGCGCCGCCCGCGACCAGCCAACGGGCCACATGGGCGCCCAGCGCGCCCGTACCGCCGGTGACCAGGGTCGTACCGGCGCCCGGCGTCCAGGAGCCACTGGCGGACGCGGACGAGGACGCGGGCGCGGTGGCGGCGGAGGAGGCCCGGACGAGGCGGCGTCCGAACACGCCCGACGCCCGCACCGCCACCTGGTCCTCGCCACCGGCACCGGCACCGCGACCGGCACCGGCACCTGCACCGGCCAGCACCTCCGCCAGCCGCCCCAGCGCACGCTCGTCGGCCGTCGCCGGGAGGTCGACCAGACCGCCCCAGCGCTCGGGCACCTCCAGCGCGGCCACCCGGCCCAGGCCCCAGAGCCGCGCCTGCGCGGGGCTGACCGTTCCGTCCGAACGGCCCACGGCCACCGCGCCCCGCGTGGCCACCCACAGCGGCGCGCCAATGGCCGCGTCGCCCAGGGCCTGCGTGAGCGCGGCCGTCCGCAGCAGCACATCACCGTCGCCATTGCCATCGCCGCCGTTGCCCGCGAGGGCCAGCAGGGAGAGCACACCGCCAGTCACGGGCGCGTCGCCGACGGCCCCGGCCAGCCGCTCGGCCACCGTGGCGCGGTCGTCGTCGGCGGTCAGCTCGACGCGGCGTACGCCGACACCACGGTCGTTCAGCATCCGTACGGCAGCCGCGACCCAGGCGTCCTCGGCCGCCTCGGCCGGTACCACCACGAGCCAGCCGCCGCCCAAGGACGCGGCGGAGCGGTCGGTGACCGGCTTCCACGACACCCGGTAGCGCCAGCCGTCCACCGTCGAACGCTCCGACTGCCGCCGCCGCCACGACGACAGCGAGGGCAGCAGTGCCTCCAGCGCCCCGTTGTCCTCGGTGCCGAGGTTCAGGGTCTCGGCGAGCGAGGCCAGGTCCGCGCGCTCCACAGCCTCCCAGAAGCGGGCGTCCACCGCGCTCTGAGCCGTGGCCTCGGGGGTGGCGGTGGCCGTCCGCACGTCCAGCCAGTAGCGCCGCCGCTGGAAGGCATACGTCGGCAGCTCCACGCGCCGCCGCGTGCCGGTTCCGCCGTAGAACGCCTCCCAGTCCGGGGTCACACCACGGACGTGCAGGGCGGCGAGGGCGGTGGTGACGGCCTCGGCCTCGGGGCGGCCACCGCGCAGGGCGGCGACGAAGCCCGCTGCGGTGTCGCCCTCGGCAAGGCAGTCCTGGCCCATGGCGGAGAGCACGCCGTCGGGGCCGAGTTCGAGGTAGGTGGTGACGCCCTGGGCCTCCAAGGTCCGGACGCCATCGAGGAAGCGGACGGCCTCGCGGACGTGGCGCACCCAGAAGTCGGGAGTCGTGATCTCCTCGGCGGAGACCACGGTGCCGGTCAGGTTGGAGACGATCGGGATGCGCGGCGCCTCGTAGGTCAGCCCCTCGGCCACCTCGCGGAACGCCTCCAGCATCCCGTCCATGCGCGGCGAGTGGAACGCATGGCTGACCGTGAGCCGCTTGGTCTTCCGCCCTTGCACCTCGAAACCAGCCGCGATCTCAGCCGCCGCGTCCTCATCACCCGCGATGACCACGGACGTGGGCCCGTTGAGCGCGGCAATCGAGACACGCTCGGTGAGCAGCGGCGCCACCTCGTCCTCGGACGCCTGGACGGCGATCATCGCGCCACCGGCCGGAAGCTCCTGCATCAACCGCCCACGCGCCGCAACCAACTTCGCGGCGTCCGCGAGCGAGAGCACACCCGCCATATGCGCGGCCGCCAGCTCACCGATCGAATGCCCGGAGAGGAAATCGGGCCGCAGCCCCCACGCCTCCGAAACCAGCCGGAACAACGCCACCTCGACCGCGAACAGCGCGGGCTGGGTGAACCCGGTCTGATCCAGCGCCTCGGCGTCACGCCCGAACAACACCTCACGAAGCGGCCGTCCGAGATGCTGATCCAGCTCGTCGCACACCGCGTCGAACGCCTCCGCGAACACCGGGTAGGCGTCGTACAGCTCACGCCCCATCCCCAGCCGCTGGCTGCCCTGACCGGTGAACAGGAACGCCAGCTTCCCGGCCACCGGCGAGCCCTGCACCACGCCTGTGGCCAATTCACCGGAGGCCAGCGCCTCCAGGGCGCGCAGGAAGCCGTCGCGGCCGTCGGCCACCAGCACCGCGCGGTCCTCGAAGGCGGTGCGCCCGGCGGCCAGGGTGTAGCCGATGGCGGCCAGGTCCACGTCCTCGTCGGCGGCGCGGAGCCGGTCACGCAGACGGCGGGCCTGGTCGCGCAGCGCGTCGCCGCCCACGGCCGACAGCGGCCACGGCAGCACCGGCGGTACGGCGGACGGCCGCGCCGCCGCGTCCTCGCGGTCCTCGGCGGCAGGCGGCTGCTCGATGATGGTGTGCGCGTTGGTGCCGCTGATGCCGAACGACGACACACCGGCGCGGCGCGGGCGGCCGGTCTCCGGCCACTCCACCTGGTCGGTCAGCAGCGAGACCGCGCCGTCCTCCCAGTCGACGTTCGGCGAGGGCGCGTCCACGTGCAGCGTCCGCGGCAGCACACCGTGCCGCATGGCCATCACCATCTTGATGATGCCCGCGACACCGGCGGCGGCCTGCGTATGACCGATGTTGGACTTGATGGACCCCAGCCACAACGGCCGGTCGGCCTCCCGCTCCTGCCCATACGTGGCCAGCAGCGCCTGCGCCTCGATCGGGTCACCCAGCGTCGTACCCGTGCCATGCGCCTCGACGACGTCCACATCACCAGTCGTCAGCCCGGCGCTGGTCAGCGCCTGCCGGATCACCCGCTGCTGGGACGGACCGTTCGGCGCCGTCAGACCATTGCTCGCACCATCCTGGTTGATCGCCGAGCCCCGGACCACCGCGAGCACCGGGTGGCCGTTGCGCCGCGCGTCCGACAGCCGCTCCACCAGCAGCATGCCCGCGCCCTCGGCCCAGCCCGTGCCGTCCGCCGAGGCCGCGAACGACTTGCAGCGGCCGTCCGTGGCCAGGCCGCGCTGACGGCTGAAGTCGATGAACGTCTCGGGCGTGGCCATGACCGCCACACCACCGGCCAGCGCCATCGTGCACTCGCCCGCGCGCAGCGCCTGGATCGCCCAGTGCAGCGCCACCAGCGACGACGAGCACGCCGTGTCCACGGTGACCGCCGGGCCTTCGAGGCCGAAGGTGTACGCCACCCGGCCGGAGGCGATGGAGCCGGCGTTGCCGGTGCCGATGTAGCCCTCGACACCGTCGGGGATGCCGTCGAGGCCGGTCACGTAGTCGTGGTACATGACGCCCGCGAAGACGCCGACACGGCTGCCGCGCACCCGCGCCGGGTCGATGCCCGCCCGCTCGAACGCCTCCCACGAGGTCTCCAGCAGCAGCCGCTGCTGCGGATCCATCGCCAGCGCCTCACGCGGCGAGATCCCGAAGAAGTCCGGGTCGAACTCGGCGGCGTCGTGCAGGAAGCCGCCCTCGCGGGTGTACGAGGTGCCCGCGTGGTCGGGGTCCGGGTGGTAGAGGCCGTCGAGGTCCCAGCCACGGTCCACGGGGAAGCCGGAGATGCCGTCGCCGCCGGTGGCGACGAGCTCCCACAGCTCCTCCGGGGTGCGCACCCCGCCCGGGTAGCGGCAGCTCATGCCGACGATGACGATCGGGTCGTCGTCGACCGCCGGGCCCGCCCCCGCCCGTACGGGCACGAGCGGCGCCGCGACCTCCTCCTCGGCGCCCAGCAGCTCCTCGCGCAGATGACCGGCGAGGGCGGTGGGGGTCGGGTAGTCGAAGACGAGCGTCGCGGGGAGCCGCAGTCCGGTGACGGTCTTGAGGTCGTTGCGGAGTTCGACGGCGGTGAGCGAGTCGAAGCCCAGCTCCTTGAAGGCACGCCCGGCCTCGACCGCCTCCGGGCCCGCGTAACCGAGCACCGCGGCGACCCGGCCGCACACCAACTCCAGCAGCTCACGGTCCTGTTCGGGCCGCGCGAGCCCGGCGAGGCGCTGGGCGAGCGAGGAGCCGTCGGCGGTGGCGGCCGTGGCGGCGGCCCGCCGGACCGGGGTCCGCACCAGGCCCCGGAACAGGGCCGGTACGGTCCCGGTCGCCGTGGCCTCGGTGCGCAGCCCCGCGTGGTCGAGCCGCATCGGGAACAGCACGGCGGCACCGTCGGCGCGGGCCGCGTCGAAGAGCGCGAGCCCCTCGTCGGCGGCGATCGGGGCGACCCCGCCGCGTGCGATGCGCCGCAGATCGACCTCGTCCAGTTCGCTGCCCATGCCCGCACCGGCCCACAGGCCCCAGGCCAGCGCGGTGGCCGGGAGGCCCTGGGCGACTCGGTGCTGCGCGAGCGCTTCCAGGAAGGAGTTGGCGGCGGCGTAGCTCGCCTGTCCGGGCGCGCCGAACACGGCGGCGGCACCGGAAAACAGCACGAACGCGGACAGCTCGTGGCCGCGGGTCAGCTCGTGCAGGTTCAGCGCCGCGTCCACCTTGGGGCACATAACGTGGGTTATGCGCTCAGGCGTCAGCGAGCCGAGGACGCCGTCGTCCAGGACGCCCGCCGTGTGCACCACGGCGGTCAGCGGATGCTCGGCCGGGATGGCCGCCAGGGTCGCGGCGAGCGCGTCGCGGTCGGCCACGTCGCAGGCCGCCCAGGTGACGGTGGCACCGGCCGCGGTGAGCTCGGCGCCCAGCTCCTCGGCGCCCTCGGCGTCGGCGCCACGGCGGCTGACCAGCAGCAGGTGGCGTACGCCGTGGGCGGTGACGAGGTGGCGGGCGAAGAGGCCGCCGAGGGTTCCGGTGGCGCCGGTGATCAGTACGGTGCCGTTGGGGTCGTACGACGGGACGGTGACGGTTTCCGCGCCGTCTGCGAGGTCCGTGTCGTCCGTGACCGGCACCCGGGCCAGCCGTGGCGCGAGCGCCACGCCCGCGCGCAGCGCCAGCTCCGCCTCGTCCACGCCGAGCGCGGCGGGCACCGTACGGTACGAGCCCTCCTCGCCGTCCACGTCCAGCAGCACCAGACGGCCCGGGTTCTCCGACTGCGCGGAGCGGAACAGACCGCGCACGGCGGCGTACGGCAGATCCGCCACGCCCGCGCCCGGCTCGGTCTCCACCGCGCCCCGGGTCAGCAGCACCAGCCGCGACGCTGCGAACCGCTCATCGGCCAGCCACTCCTGGAGCAGGGCGAGCACGGTCTGGGTTGCCTCGTGCACGGCCGACGCGTCGCCGTCGCCACCGGTGGCGCTCAGCAGGACGGTGCCGGGCGCGGGTGCCCCGGACTCCACGGCCGTGCGCAGCACGGCCAGATCGCGGTACGCGGCGAGCCGGGCCCCGGGCCCGAACGCGCCCTCCAGGGCGGCCAGTTCGGCGGCGTCCGCGCCGAGCACCGCCCAGTCGCCCGTGACCGCGCCGGTCGCGGGCGCCGGAACCGCCGTCCAGTCCAGCCGGAACAGCGACTCGTGCAGCCCACCGCGCGCCGCGCGCACCTGGTCGGCCGAGGCCGCCCGCAGCGCCACGGACTCGACCGTGGCCACCGGACGGCCCGTGCCGTCGGCCACCAGCAGCGAGACCGCGTTCGACGACCGCTCGGACAGCCGCACCCGCAGCGCACCGGCCCCGGCCGCGTGCAGCTGGACGCCGTTCCACGCGAACGGCAGCAGCGCGCCCTCGGCCAGTGCCGACTCGCGGTCGGCGCCGTCGAGGCCGATGACGTGCAGCGCGGCGTCGAGCAGGGCCGGGTGCAGCCCGAACCGCTCGGCCTCCGCGCCCGACGTCAGCGGCGCGTCCTCGGGGAAGCCCACCTCGGCGTAGAGGTTCTCGCCGAGCCGCCAGGCGCCCTTGAGCCCCTGGAACACCGGCCCGTAGCCGAGGCCCGCCCCGGCCAGTTCCTCGTACAGCCCCTCGACCGCGATCGGCGTCGCGCCCTGCGGTGGCCATACGGCGAGCTCATCGGGTTGATCGGACTCGGACACCCGGGCGCCGGGGGCGAGCACACCGGTGGCGTGGCGCGTCCACGGCTCGGTGCCGAGCGCGTCGTGACGGCGCGAGTGCAGGCTGAAGGAGCGGCGGCCGGACTCGTCCGGCCCGTCCACGACGAGCTGCACCCGTACCCCGGTGTGCTCGGGCAGCACGAGCGGTGCTTCGAGGGTGAGTTCGTCCAGCCGCTCACAGCCGACCTGGGCGCCCGCCGTGCTCGCCAGCTCGACGAAGGCCGTGCCGGGCAGCAGCACGGTGTCCATGACCGCGTGGTCGGCCAGCCAGGGGTGGGTACGGGTCGAAAGCACCCCGATGAGCAGGAGGCCATCGGCGTCCGCGAGCGCGACGGCGGCGCCGAGGAGCGGATGGTCGATGTCGCCCAGCCCGATCGACTCGGGGTCGCCCGCCGCGAGGGCGGCGGCGCTGGGCCAGTAGCGGGTGCGCTGGAAGGCGTAGGTGGGCAGCTCGGCCGGGTCCACGGGGGCGGCGCCCGTACCGGCGAACACGGCCGCCCAGTCGGGCGTCACACCACGGACATGCGCCCGTGCGACGGCCGCGAGCAGCGCCTCGGCCTCGGGGCGGTCCTTGCGCAGGACGGCGGCGAAGGCGGGCTCCTCATCGCCTGTCACGCACTCCTGCGCCATCGCGGACAGGACGCCGTCGGGGCCGAGTTCGAGGTAGGTGGTGACGCCCTGGGCCTCCAAGGTCCGGACGCCATCGAGGAAGCGGACGGCCTCGCGGACGTGGCGCACCCAGAAGTCGGCCGTCGTGATCTCCTCGGCGGAGACCACGGTGCCGGTGAGGTTGGAGACGATCGGGATGCGCGGGGCCTCGTACGACAGGCCCTCGGCGACCTCGCGGAACGCCTCCAGCATGCCGTCCATACGTGGGGAGTGGAAGGCGTGGCTGACCGTGAGGCGCTTGGTCTTACGGCCCTGGGCCTCGAAACCGGCCGCGATCTCCCCGGCCACGTCCTCGTCACCCGCGATGACCACGGAGGCCGGGCCGTTGAGGGCTGCGATGGACACGCGCTCGGTGAGCAGCGGCGCCACCTCGTCCTCGGACGCCTGGACGGCGATCATCGCGCCACCGGCCGGAAGTTCCTGCATCAACCGGCCACGCGCCGCCACCAGCTTCGCGGCGTCGGCGAGCGAGAGCACACCCGCCACATGCGCGGCAGCGAGCTCACCAATGGAGTGCCCGGAGAGGAAGTCGGGCCGCAGCCCCCACGCCTCCGAAACCAACCGGAACAACGCCACCTCAACCGCGAACAACGCCGGCTGAGTGAACCCCGTCCGATCCAGCGCCTCGGCGTCATCCCCGAACAACACATCCCGCAGCGGCCGCTCAAGGTACAGATCCAGATACGCACACACCTCATCCAGCGCATCCGCGAACACCGGGAAGGCGTCGTACAACTCACGCCCCATCCCCAGCCGCTGACTCCCCTGCCCCGTAAACAGGAACGCCAACTTGCCCTCAGCGACCACCCCCTCGACCACGCCCGGGGCGGACTCGCCCCGGGCCAGGGCGTCGAGTGTCCGCAGCAGCTCGTCCCGGTCGCCGACGGTCAGCACCGCACGCCGCTCCAGGGCGGCGCGGCCGACGGCCAGTGCGTGGGCGAGGTCGAGCGGCGCCGCCTCCGGGCGCGACGCGATGTGGGTGTGCAGCCGCGCGGCCTGCTCCCGCAGCGCTTCGGCGTTCTTGGCCGACAGGGCGAACGGCAGAAGGCCGCCGAGGCCATTTCGCTCGGGTGCCTCGACCGGCGCGTCGACCGGCGCCTCGACCGGTGTGTCGACCGCCGGAGCCTGCTCGATGATGGTGTGCGCGTTGGTGCCACTGATGCCGAACGAGGAGATACCGGCGCGGCGCGGACGGCCGGTCTCCGGCCACTCCACCTGCTCGCTCAGCAGCGCAACCGCACCCGCCGACCAGTCCACATGCGGCGACGGCGCATCCACATGCAACGTCTGCGGCAGCACACCATGCCGCATCGCCAGCACCATCTTGATGATGCCCGCGACACCGGCCGCCGCCTGCGTATGACCGATGTTGGACTTGATGGACCCCAGCCACAACGGCCGGTCGGCCTCCCGCTCCTGCCCATACGTGGCCAGCAGCGCCTGCGCCTCGATCGGGTCACCCAGCGTCGTACCCGTACCATGCGCCTCGACGACGTCCACATCACCGGTCGTCAGCCCGGCGCTGGTCAGCGCCTGCCGGATCACCCGCTGCTGGGACGGACCGTTCGGCGCCGTCAGACCATTGCTCGCACCATCCTGGTTGATCGCCGAGCCCCGGACCACCGCCAGCACCGGGTGACCGTTCCTCCGCGCGTCCGACAGCCGCTCCACCAGCAGCATGCCCGCGCCCTCGCCCCAGCCGGTGCCATCCGCACCGGCCGCGAACGCCTTGATCCGGCCATCGGCGGCCAGGCCGCGCTGACGGCTGAAGTCGATGAAGTTCTCGGGGGTGGACATCACCGTGACGCCGCCCGCGAGCGCCATCGTGCACTCGCCCTGCCGCAGCGCCTGCACCGCCAGATGCAGTGCCACCAGCGAGGACGAGCAGGCCGTGTCGACCGTGACGGCCGGGCCCTCAAGGCCGAAGGTGTACGCCACCCGCCCGGACACCACGCTCGCCGCGTTGCCCGTGCCCAGATGGCCCTCCAGCCCCTCGGGCGCCCGCATCAGCAGCGACAGATAGTCCTGGCCGTTGGTCCCGGCGAAGACACCGATCTGCTGACCGCGCAGCGCCCCCGGGTCGATACCCGCGCGCTCGAACGCCTCCCACGAGGTCTCCAGCAGCAACCGCTGCTGCGGATCCATGGCGAGGGCCTCACGCGGCGAAATCCCGAAGAACGACGCGTCGAAGTCCCCCGCGTCGTAAAGGAAACCACCCTCACGCGTGTACGACGTCCCCTGACGATCCGGATCCGGGTCGTACAACCCCGCCAAATCCCAACCACGATCCGACGGGAACTCCGCAATCGCGTCCCCACCGGACGTCAGCAGCCGCCACAGCTCCTCCGGCGACCGCACCCCACCCGGGAAACGGCAACTCATCGCCACGATCGCGATCGGATCATCCGCCACCACGACCGTAGGCGCCACCGCACCGCCCACCGCCGCAGCGTCCGCGCCCAGAAGTTCAGCAAGCAGATGGTCGGCGAGCGCGGTGGCGTTCGGGTAGTCGTAGATGAGCGTGGCGGGCAGCCGCAGGCCAGTCGCCGCGTTGAGCCGGTTGCGGAGTTCGACGGCGGTGAGCGAGTCGAAGCCCAGCTCCTTGAAGGCGCGCCCGGCCTCCACCGCCTCGGCCCCGCCGTGCCCCAGCACCGACGCGACCTGCGCACGCACCAGCTCCAGCAGCGTCTGTGCGCGCTCGTTCTCCGTCAGCCCGGACAGCCGCTCCGCGAGTGTGCCGGTACCGGTACCGGCGGTGACGGCCGGGCGCGACGCGCCCTCGGCGGCCGGCGCCGGACGCGCGGCCCGCACCTCGCCGAACAGCGCACTCGGCCGTACGGCGGTGAACTCGGCGAGGAACCGGTCCCAGTCGAGGTCCGCGACCGTCACGGCGGTGTCATCGAGGTCCAGCGCCTGCCGCAGCGCGGTGAGCGCCGACTCGGGCGCCATCGGCGGCACTCCGTCGCGGCGCATCCGGCGCTCCAGCGCCTCGTCGGCGGCCATGCCGCCCTCGGCCCACGGGCCCCAGGCGATCGAGGTGGCGGGCAGGCCCTCGGCGCGCCGTAGCTCGGCCAGCGCGTCCAAGTAGGCGTTGGCAGCGGCGTAGTTGCCCTGACCGGCGGCACCCACCGAACCGGCGAGCGAGGAGAAGAGCACGAACGCCGAAAGGTCCAGGTCCCGGGTGAGCTCATGGAGGTTCTGCGCGGAGGTGGCCTTGGCGCGCACCACCCGCTCCAGGCGCTCGGCGTCCAGCGTGTCCACGAGGCCGTCGTCCAGCACACCGGCGGCGTGCACGACGGCGGTCAGCGGGAACTCGGCCGGTATGGACGCAAGCAGCCCGGCGAGCGCGTCCCGGTCCGCGACATCGCACGCGGCAACCGTCACCCGAGCACCCGAAGCCGCCAGCTCATCGCGCAACTCCACCGCGCCCGGGGCGTCGAGACCCCGGCGGCTGGTGAGCACCACATGCTCGGCACCGTTCGCCACCAGCCAGCGCGCCACATGCGCGCCCAGCGCACCCGTACCGCCCGTCACCAGCACCGAACCCGAGGCACGCCAGCCCCCGTCGCCCGACGTCCCCGACGTCCGTGTCCGCGTCCCGGAAGCCTCCGTCAGCCGACGTCCGAAGACGCCCGAGGCGCGCACCGCGACCTGATCCTCACCCGAACCACCGGCACCGGCCAGCACACCCGCCAGCCGACCCAGCACACGCTCATCCACCGACTCCGGCAGATCGACCAGACCACCCCACCGCTCCGGCAACTCCAACGCCACCACCCGACCAAGCCCCCACACCGAAGCCTGACCAGGCACCACCACACCATCCGAACGCCCCACCGACACCCCACCCCGCGTCGCCACCCACAACGGCGCACCCACACCCACATCACCCAACGCCTGCACCAACACAGCCGTACGCGACAACCCCGACGCGGAGCCGACCGCCAGCAGGGAGAACACCCCCGCCACCGAACCGCTCACGACCGCCGTACGCAGCTCCTCCGCCAGCCCGGCGCGGTCCACCGCGTCCGACTCGACCACGCGCACATCCACACCACGCCCGGCCAGCGTCCGCACCACACCCGTGGCCCAAGCGCCCTCGGCCTCATCCGCTGGGACGACCACCAGCCAGCAACCACCCAGCACACCGGTGGCGAACCGCTCCGTCACCGGCTTCCACGACACCCGGTAACGCCAGCCATCCACCGCCGAACGCACCAACTCCTGCCGCCGCCACGACGACAGCGCGGGCAACACCTCACCCAGCGAGAGCTCCGGATCCACCGCGAGCTCCGCCGCCAACGCGGCCACATCCCCGCGCTCCACCACATCCCAGAACCGCCCATCGACGCCACCGCCCGGCCCGGCCTCCGCCGCCGTTCCGGCCGGGGCCTCCTCCCACCAGTACCGGGTGCGCTGGAAGGCATACGTCGGCAGCTCGACCCGCCGGGCCCCGGTGCCCTCGAAGTAGCGGCCCCAGTCCGGGGACTGGCCCCGGACATGCAGCAGGGCGAGGGCGGCGGTCACCGACTCGGCCTCGGCACGGCCCTTCCGCAGCGTGGCGGCGAACGCGGCGTCCTCGCCGGTCACACACTCCTGCGCCATCGCGGAGAGAACGCCATCGGGGCCGAGCTCGACGAAGGTCGTCACACCCTCCGCTTCCAGCGTCCGCACACCGTCGAGGAAGCGCACAGCGTCACGGACATGACGCACCCAGAAGTCGGCCGTCGTGATCTCCTCGGCGGACACCACACCGCCGGTGAGGTTGGACACGATCGGAATGCGCGGAGCCTCGTACGACAGCCCCTCCGCGACCTCGCGGAACGCGTCCAACATGCCGTCCATGCGCGGCGAGTGGAACGCATGGCTCACGGTGAGCCGCTTGGTCTTACGACCCCGCGCCTCAAAACCAGAAGCGATCTCCAGCGCCGCGTCCTCATCACCGGCGATGACCACCGACGACGGCCCGTTGAGCGCGGCGATCGACACCCGCTCGGTGAGCAGCGGCGCCACCTCGTCCTCCGACGCCTGCACCGCGACCATCGCGCCACCGGCCGGAAGCTCCTGCATCAACCGCCCACGCGCCGCAACCAACCGCGCCGCGTCCGCCAGCGACAACACACCCGCCACATGCGCGGCCGCCAGCTCACCGATCGAATGCCCGGAGAGGAAATCGGGCCGCAGCCCCCACGCCTCCGAAACCAACCGGAACAACGCCACCTCAACCGCGAACAACGCCGGCTGAGTGAACCCCGTCCGATCCAGCGCCGCCGCGTCATCCCCGAACAACACATCCCGCAGCGGCCGCTCAAGGTACAGATCCAGATGCGCACACACCTCATCCAGCGCATCCGCGAACACCGGGAAGGCGTCGTACAACTCACGCCCCATCCCCAGCCGCTGACTCCCCTGCCCCGTAAACAGGAACGCCAACTTGCCCTCAGCGACCGCCCCCTCGACCACACCCGGGACGGACTCGCCCCGGGCCACCGCGTCCAGGCCCGCGAGGAACGTCTCGCGGTCCGTGGTGATGAGCGCCGCGCGCCGCTCCAGCGCGGCGCGGCTGGTGGCGAGCGAGAAGGCGAGGTCGGTCGCGCTCAGTTCGGGGTGGGTGCGGAGGTGGGTGGCCAGCTGTGCGGCCTGGGCGTGCAGTGCCTGCCCGTCCTTCGCCGACAGCAGCCACGGCAGCGCGGTCAGCTCACGCGGCGCGGGCTGCTCCCCCGGGGCGGCCGGGGCAGCCGAAGCGGCCGGGGCCTGCTCGATGATGGTGTGCGCGTTGGTGCCGCTGAGCCCGAAGGACGACACACCCGCGCGGCGCGGACGACCGGTCTCCGGCCACTCGACCCGCTCCGTCAGCAGCGAGACGGCCCCCGCCGACCAGTCCACATGCGGCGACGGCGCATCCACATGCAACGTCTGCGGCAACACACCATGCCGCATCGCCAGCACCATCTTGATGATGCCCGCGACACCGGCCGCCGCCTGCGTGTGGCCGATGTTGGACTTGATGGACCCCAGCCACAACGGCCGGTCGGCCTCCCGCTCCTGCCCATACGTGGCCAGCAGCGCCTGCGCCTCGATCGGGTCACCCAGCGTCGTACCCGTACCATGCGCCTCGACCGCGTCCACATCACCGGCCGACAGCCCGGCACCGGCCAGCGCCTGCCGGATCACCCGCTGCTGCGAGGGGCCGTTCGGCGCCGTCAGACCATTGCTCGCACCGTCCTGGTTGATCGCGCTGCCCCGCACGATGGCCAGCACCGGGTGGCCGTTCTTCTCCGCGTCCGACAGCCGCTCGACCAGCAGCATGCCCGCGCCCTCGCCCCAGCCGGTGCCATCCGCACCGGCCGCGAACGCCTTGATCCGGCCGTCCTCCGCGAGCCCGCGCTGACGGCTGAAGTCCACGAACGCCTCCGGCGTGGACATCACCGTGACGCCACCCGCGAGCGCCATGGTGCACTCACCCTGCCGCAGCGCCTGAACGGCCATGTGCAGGGCCACCAGCGATGACGAACACGCCGTGTCCACCGTGACCGCCGGGCCCTCGAGACCGAAGGTGTACGCCACCCGGCCGGACACCACGCTCGCCGCGTTGCCCGTGCCCAGATGGCCCTCCAGACCCTCGGGCGGGGTGGAGACGAGCCCGGCGTAGTCCTGGCCGTTGGTGCCCGCGAAGACACCGGTACGGCTGCCGCGCAGCGTGGCCGGGTCGATGCCCGCGCGCTCGAACGCCTCCCACGAGGTCTCCAGCAGCAACCGCTGCTGCGGATCCATGGCGAGGGCCTCACGCGGCGAAATCCCGAAGAACGACGCGTCGAAGTCCCCCGCGTCGTAAAGGAAACCACCCTCACGCGTGTACGACGTCCCCTGACGATCCGGATCCGGGTCGTACAACCCCGCCAAATCCCAACCACGATCCGACGGGAACTCCGCAATCGCGTCCCCGCCCGCCGTCAGCAGCCGCCACAGCTCCTCCGGCGACCGCACCCCACCCGGGAAACGGCAACTCATCGCCACAATCGCGATCGGATCATCGGCCACCACAACCGCCGGAGTCACCACGCCACCACTCACCGCAGCGTCCGAACCCACCAGCTCCGTCCGCAGATGGTCGGCGAGCGCGGTGGCGTTCGGGTAGTCGTAGATGAGCGTGGCGGCCAGCCGCAGCCCCGTCGCCGCGTTCAGGCGGTTGCGCAGCTCGATCGCGGCCAGCGAGTCGAAGCCCAGCTCCTTGAAGGCACGCCCGGCCTCCACCGCCTCGGCCCCGCCGTGCCCCAGCACCGACGCGACCTGCGCACGCACCAACTCCAGCAGCGCACGGTCCTGTTCGGCCCTCGGAAGACCGCTCAGGCGCTCGCCGAGCGGGGAGGCGGAGTCGGCGTCGGTGACGACCTTGACGGTGTCGGCGCCGGTCGCCGCGACCGGCCCGGCCTCCGCCACCAGCTCGGCGATCAGCGGGCTCGGCCGTACGGCGGTGAGGGTGCGGGTGAAGTCCTCCCAGTCAATGTCCGCGACCGTCACGGCGGTGTCATCGAGGTCCAGCGCCTGCCGCAGCGCGGCGACGGCCGACTCGGGCGCCATCGGCGGCATGCCCTCGCGGCGCATCCGCCGCTCCATGGCGTCGTCCCCGGCCATCCCGGAGTCCGCCCACGGGCCCCAGGCGATCGAGGTGGCGGGCAGGCCCTCGGCGCGCCGCCGCTCGGCCAGCGCGTCCAAGTAGGCGTTGGCAGCGGCGTAGTTGGCCTGTCCGGCGGCGCCCACCGAACCGGTGATCGAGGAGAAGAGGACGAAGGCCGAGAGGTCCAGGTCCCGCGTCAGCTCGTCCAGATACAGCGCGGCGTCGGCCTTCGCCCGGAGCACCGAGGCGAACCGCTCGGGCGTGAGCGCGTCCAGTACGCCGTCGTCCAGCACACCGGCCGCGTGGACGACGGCCGTCAGCGGAAGCTCCGCCGGAAGCCCGGCCAGCAGCCCCGCGAGCGCGTCCCGGTCCGCGACATCGCACGCGGCAACCGTCACCCGAGCACCCGAAGCCGCCAGCTCATCCCGCAGCTCGGCCGCGCCCGGAGCCTCCAGCCCCCGGCGGCTGGTGAGCACCACATGCTCGGCACCGTTCGCCACCAGCCAACGGGCCACATGCGCACCCAGCGCACCCGTACCGCCCGTCACCAGCACCGAACCCGAGGCACGCCAGCCCTCATCGTCCGACGTCCGGGACCCGACCGCCCGCACCAGCCGACGTCCGAAGACGCCCGAGGCGCGCACCGCGACCTGATCCTCACCCGAACCACCGGCACCGGCCCCGGCCCCGGCACCAGCACCAGCACCAGCACCAGCCAGCACACCCGCCAGCCGACCCAGCACACGCTCATCCACCGACTCCGGCAGATCGACCAGACCACCCCACCGCTCCGGCAACTCCAACGCCACCACCCGACCAAGCCCCCACACCGAAGCCTGACCAGGCACCACCACACCATCCGAACGCCCCACCGACACCCCACCCCGCGTCGCCACCCACAACGGCGCACCCACACCCACATCACCCAACGCCTGCACCAACACAGCCGTACGCAACAACCCCGACGCGCCATCGGCCTCGCCCACCGCGAGAAGCGACACCACACCCGTCACCGAGGCGTCGCCCACCGCCGTACGCAGCTCCTCCGCCGCCCCGGCGCGGTCCACCGCGTCCGACTCGACCACCCGCACATCCACACCACGCCCGGCCAGCATCCGCACCACACCCGAGGCCCAAACACCCTCGGCCTCATCCCCCGCCACAACCACCAGCCAGCAACCACCCAGCACCCCGCCGGCCAACCGCTCCGTCACCGGCCGCCATGACACCCGGTAACGCCAGCCATCCACCACCGAACGCACCAACTCCTGCCGCCGCCACGACGACAGCGCGGGCAACACCTCACCCAGCGAGAGCTCCGGATCCACCGCGAGCTCCGCCGCCAACGCGGCCACATCCCCGCGCTCCACCACATCCCAGAACCGCCCATCGACGGCACCGCCCGGCCCGGCCTCCGCCGCCGTTCCGGCCGGGGCCGGGGTGTTGAGCCAGTAGTGCTGGCGCTGGAAGGCGTAGGTGGGCAGGTCGATCGTGCGGGCGCCGGTGGTGGCGTACGGAGCGGCCCAGTCGGCCTTCTTGCCCCGGACGTACGCCAGTGCCACGGCAGCCGTCAGGGTCTCGGCCTCGGGGCGCCCGGCGCGCAGCGCGGCGGCGTACGCGGTGCCGTCGGCGTCGGGGTTGCCGTCAGCGTCGGCGTCTGCGTCGGACAGACAGTCCTGGGCCATGGCGGTGAGCACGGCGTCCGGGCCGAGCTCCAGGAAGGTGGTGGCGCCCTTGTCGGCCAGGGTGCGCACACTGTCGAGGAAGCGGACGGCCTCGCGGACGTGGCGCACCCAGTACTCGGGCGAGCACAGCTCCTCGGCGGTGGCGACGCGCCCGGTGACGGTGGAGACCACGGGGATGCGCGGCGGCGCGTACTCCAGCACCTGGGCGACACGCCGGAATTCGGCGAGCATGCCGTCCATCAGCGGGGAGTGGAACGCGTGGCTGACGGTGAGCCGCTTGGTCTTGCGGCCCCGCGCCTCAAAACCGGAAGCGATCTCCAGCGCGTCCTCCTCGGCGCCGGAGACGACGACGGACTGGGGGCCGTTGATCGCGGCGATGCCGATCCGGTCCTCGCGCCCGGCGAGCAGCGGCAGCACCTCGTCCTCCGACGCCTGCACCGCGACCATCGCGCCACCCTCGGCAAGCTCCCGCATCAACCGCCCACGGGCGGCGACCAGGGCGGCGGCGTCCTCCAGGGACAGCACACCCGCCACATGGGCGGCCGCGAGTTCGCCGATGGAGTGTCCGGCGAGCAGTTCGGGGCGCAGTCCCCAGGACTCGATGAGGCGGTAGAGCGCGACCTCGATGGCGAACAGGGCGGGCTGGGTGTAGTCGGTGCGGTCCAGGAGGGCGGCCTCGGGGCTGCCCTCCTCGGCGAAGAGCACGTCGAGAAGCGGGAGTTCCAGCTGCTCTTCGAGGTACCAGCAGGCGTCGTCGAGGGCTTCGGCGAAGACGGGGTAGGCGGCGTGGAGCTCACGGCCCATGCCGAGGCGCTGGCTGCCCTGTCCGGTGAACAGCAGGGCGAGCTTTCCCGCGACGGGAGCGCCGCGCACGACGGTCGGCCCGTCGCCGCCGTCGGCGAGGGTGCGCAGGGCGGTGCGGAAGCCGTCGCGGTCATCGGCGAGGAGCACGGCGCGCTGTTCGAAGGTGGCGCGGGTGGTGGCCAGGGAGTGGCCGATGTCGGTGAGGGCGAGGTCGGGGTCGGCCTCCAGCAGCGCGTGCAGCCGCTCGGCCTGGCCCCGGAGGGCGTCGGTGGTCTTCGCGGAGATGGCCCAGGGCAGCGGGGCGGTGCCCTGGGCGGTGTCCGCACCATCAGGCCCGTCCGCACCATGAGGACCGTCCGCACCATCAAGCCCGTCCGCTCCGTCGCGGTCCTCGGCCGGCGGCTGCTCGATGATGGCGTGCGCGTTGGTGCCGCTCATGCCGAACGACGAGACGCCCGCGCGGCGCGGGCGGTCGCTCTCCGGCCAGGGCCGCGCCTCGGTCAGCAGCTCGATGTCACCGGCGGTCCAGTCGACATGCGGGGTCGGCTCGTCCACGTGCAGCGTCCGCGGCAGCACCCCGTGCCGCATCGCCATGACCATCTTGATGATGCCGCCGACACCGGCCGCGGACTGGGTGTGGCCGATGTTGGACTTGAGCGAGCCGAGCCACAGCGGCCGGTCCGCCTCGCGGTCCCGGCCGTAGGTGGCGAGCAGCGCCTGGGCCTCGATGGGGTCGCCGAGCGTCGTCCCCGTGCCGTGGGCCTCGACCGTGTCGACCTCGCCGCCCGTCAGCCCGGCGTTGGCGAGGGCCTGGCGGATGACGCGCTGCTGGGCGGGGCCGCTGGGGGCGGTGAGGCCGTTGCTTGCGCCGTCCTGGTTGATGGCGGTGCCACGGACGACGGCGAGGACCCGGTGGCCGTGTCGACGGGCCTCCGAAAGCCGCTCGACGAGCAGCATGCCGACGCCCTCGCCCCAGGCGGTGCCGTCGGCCGCGGCGGCGAACGGCTTGCAGCGGCCGTCGGGGGCGAGGCCGCGCTGGCGGCTGAAGGCGATGAACGAGCCGGGGTTGGCCATGACCGCCGCGCCACCGGCGAGCGCCATGGTGCACTCGCCCGCGCGCAGCGCCTGGACGGCCAGGTGGAGCGCCACCAGGGAGGAGGAGCAGGCGGTGTCGACGGTGACGGTGGGGCCCTCGAAGCCGAAGGTGTAGGCGATCCGGCCGGAGGCGACGCTGGCGGCGTTGCCGGTGACCAGATAGCCCTCGATCCCCTGCTCGGCCTCGTGCAGCCGGGGTCCGTAGTCCTGGGTCTCGGCGCCGACGAACACACCGGTCCGGCCACCCCGGAGGGTCGCGGGGTCGATACCGGCGCGTTCGAAGACCTCCCAGGAGGTCTCCAGCAGCAGCCGCTGCTGCGGATCCATCGCGAGGGCTTCGCGCGGGGAGATTCCGAAGAACGCCGGGTCGAACTCATCGGCGTCGTGCAGGAATCCGCCTTCGCGGGTATAGCTGCTGCCCGCCCTGTCCGGGTCGGGGTCGTAAAGTCCGGCGAGATCCCAGCCCCGGCTCACCGGGAATTCGGAGATGACGTCCTTTCCGCCCGCGACGATTTCCCACAGTTCTTCGGGGGATCCGACGTCACCGGGGAACCGGCAGCTCATTCCGACAATGGCGATGGGCTCGTCGGCGGCTATCGGGCCCATTCCGGCGGCGGCCGGTGAAGCGTCGGAGTCATCGTCCGCACCGAGCAATTGGGTCCGCACATGGCGGGCGAGGTCGGCGGGGGTGGGGTGGTCGAAGGCGAGGGTGACGGGCAGCCGCAGTCCGGTGGCGGCGGTCAGCCGGGCGTGCAGATCGACGGTGGCGAGGGAGTCGAAGCCCAGGTCGAGGAAGGGACGCTCGGGGTCGAGGAGGTCCGGTGCCTTGTCCTTGAGGGCCTGTTCGACGATCTCGCCGACCCAGGCGGTGAGGGCCTCGGCGCGCTCGGCCTCGGGGAGCGCGGCGAGCCGGTCACGCCACGGGGACGCCCCTTCGGGGCTCGTGCCCCCCTTTTCGGTGTGCTCGGGCGTGAAATCCACGGACTCACTCACCATCGCGCGCCCCATTACCCTCGCAGACATAACACCAAGACCGTACGTCAGCTTTACACAGGGCAGCGCAACCAGAAACCCCTTCAAACCCCCTATGGACCCCTATCATCCCTTTGGGGTCCCGTATCCGAGGCGCATCGCGCAATGGCCATCGTTAATTCACCAGAGTGCATGAGAATTCCGGTGACGACAAGGATCTCGAGCAAATAATGCGCCCAGTATTCAGTTTTCAGAGGGTGGAGGGGCTCTGAGGTGCAGGCGGGATCAGAGGTGAAGGGGGCTCAGCGACGGAGGGGGGTTCAGAGGTGGAGGGGCGGCCTTTCGGTCCGCCCCTCCACCTCTCGGGGGATCGCCAGTTGGTCTCGGGGTGGTCAGCCGCGGTCGGGGGCTCTCTCGATGAACGGGGCCAGCAGCCCCGGTACCGCGGTCTCGGCGAGGGCGATTCCCTGGCCTTCGGTCAGGTCGTGCACGTGGTAGACGCCTTCGCCAGCGGCGGTGGTGGCGCCGAGGGTGATCAGCCCGGCCCGGCGCTGGAACGGCGTCCGGGAGAGCTTCCAGCCGATGATCCCGTCGCGCTGGAGGGCGACGGTGCGGCGGGCGAACGCGCCGGAGCACGCCGCCAGATAGCGGTCGCGCAGTCCGTGGCCGAGGCTGTGGTAGGCGGTGAAGGCGAACGCCACCAGGACCGGCACCAGCACCACACCGGTGATCACGCCGGTGATGACGAGCCACCGGCCCAGCCACAGGCCCAGGCCCACGGGTACGGCCGCGATCAGGACCGACCACATGAGGGCGCGGTTGATCCGGCGCCGCAGGGCCGCCTTGGGGTGCGCGAGTAGGCCCTTGCGCTCGATCAGCCCGGGGCCGGCCGGCAGCGCCTGGGCGGCGACCCGCATGGCCTCGTCACGCGGGGTGGGCGGGGTCAGCCCGCGCCGCCTGCGGTTGTCCTCCTGGTTGCCCAGGCCGCTGGCGACGGCGTTGAGCTTGGCGCCCTTGGCCCAGCGCAGCGGGACGGGCTCGACGAGTTCGAGGCCGCGCAGATGGCGCTCCTCGATGCTCACGGACCGGGTGGCCAGCAGGCCGCGGCGGATGCGGAGGATTCCGCCGTCCTCGCGGCGCAGTTCGTAACCGGCCCAGTTCTCGATGAAGGTGGCGGTCGATCCGATCATGCCGAGGACGGCGATGACGACGGCGGCCAGCAGGATTCCGTACCAGAGCGGAATGGTGCCGAAGCGGTCCTCGAGGTCCTTGACGACGCCGAGGTCCAGCGGGTTCACCTGGAGCTCGCTCAGGGTGCGGTAGGTACTGGCGGCGGCGATGAAGACACCGCCCACGCCCCATACGGTCAGCGGGCCGTAGCGCAGCCAGGACCAGTCAAGCCGGCTGAGCACACCGTCGCTGTCGGCCACCGGCCGGGCCCGGCCCGCGTCGCGCAGGGCGATGATCTCGCGGCGCAGCTCCACGGCCTCGGCCTTGGTGATGCCGTCGAGGGCGAGCCTGCGGGCGGCGGCGTCGCTCTGGTCCCCGCTGTCGATGCGCAGCGTGGTGAGCCCGAAGACGCGATGGACCGGGTTGGCGGTGATGTCGACACCGCGGATACGGCCGATCGGGACCGAGCGCTCACTGCGGAAGAGCAGTCCGGTGTGGAGCTCGAAGCGGTCCTCGGTGAGCCGGTAGCGGGTGGTGAACAGCCGCATCAGCCCGATGCCGCTGATGACCAGGAAGGTCACGAACAGCGAGCCGAGGGTGATGATGACCTGGAGGTTGGTGTCGCCTCCGGTGACCGCGAGGCTGGCCAGGAACATGGCCACCGGCGCGGCGAGGATGGAGAGATTGACCAGGAGCAGCCGCCCGTTGAGCCGCCCCCAGTCGCGGCCGGCCGCGTGGGAGGGCGGCCGCACGGTGGTCTCGGAGCTCATGTGGCGTCTCCCGGCACGGCCTGGGTGGACTTGGCCAGGTACTCCACCAGGTCCCCGGCCAGCTTGTGGTCGATGCCCTTGATCTTCACCGCGCCCGCGGCGGATGCGGTGGTCACGGTGACGCCGGAGAGCCCGAACATCTGCTGGATCGGGCCGCGCAGGGTGTCCACCGTCTGGACCCGGGTCAGCGGCACGACCCGCCACTGCTGCCAGAGCCAGCCGGAGGCCGCGTAGACCGCCTCGTTGGTGGCCTCCCAGCGGTGGACCCGGTAGCGCCAGGCCGGCATGACGGCCATGTAGAGCAGCCCGGGGACCAGCGAGACCAGCGTGGCCCACATGAAGAACTCACGCGTGGGGGGAATGGAGGCCCACAGGATCCCGAAGACGAGCGGCAGGGGCAGGGCGAAGAGCGCGGACTGAAGCGTCCACCAGCCGATCGCACGGCGGTCGACTCGGTGCCGAGGCGGTCGGAGCCTCAGATTGTCATGGCTTTCCACTGCTTCACCCTGCTCTTGCGTCTGACGGGTGCCGGGGCGGGGCCCGGCGGGGGTTGGTGGACTATGAAATCAGGCGCCTCAGACCGACGCACCGGTGACGGTCTGCTGCGGCAGCTGACCGGCCCCGGTGTCCTGGCCCTTCAGCTTGCGCATCTTGGCCAGCAGTACGGCGGTCCGGGTCAGCACCATGGCCAGCGACATGAAGACGAAGGCGTTGGCGTAGGTGTCCTGGCCGCTGATCTTGTAGTCGATGGAGAACTTGACCAGGTCCATGGTGAACCAGTGCTCGGCGCCGTAGGCGAAGAGGACGCGTCCGCCGGAGAGGACGATCCACACCAGGGCGTAGCCGATGCCACCGATGGTGTAGAGCTCACCGGACGTGGCGTCCTTGTAGGCGGGCAGCAGCACTCCGGCGATCAGCCCGCAGATGACGCCGGTGCCGACGCCCACGAGCTGGAGGGAAATGTCATTGCCCTTGGTCGGGAAGGACTCGACGAAGATCGCGATGACCACGGCCACGGCGATGACCGAGCGCACCATCCGCATCGTGGTGATGCGGCGGCGGCCGATGTCGGTCGCCAGGATGATGATCAGGATCGTGCCACTGGCGATCAGTGCGGAAAGGAACTGGCTCATCTGTGGCATATGCGACGTTCTCCAAGCCAAACGGGGATGTGCGTTCGGTGTGGCGGTTCTCCGCCTCACCTGACTCAACGCTAGAAGCGGGCGCGCCACCGCGAGACGACTGAACGGTGGGTTCTGGCTGTCAACCGTCCGGTGGACACGGTGGACACGCGTGGTAGTACTGAGCCGTGCGCAATCACTCTCCGGGGGACGGCTCGCAGACCGGGGCGTACTACGGTCCCGAGTCCGGCACCCGCTGGTTCGGCCTGTGGGACGGCTTCTTCGCCGTCTCCTATCTCGTTACGGCGGTCCTGCTCTTCCTCTCCGGCGGCTCGCAGGTCAACCACTCCATCCCGATCGCCGCGCTGACCCTGACCGTGCCCTGGTACGCGGCGGTCGGCCGGACGCTGATGATCGAGGACACCTACGGCCCGCGGAACCTGGTCTTCGCGGCGGGCCTGGTGACGCTGTTCTGTCTCACCACGGCGTTCAACCTCATCGGAGCGTTCGCGCTGTTCGCCGTCATCCCGATGCTGATCATGAGCCTGCCGATGGCCTCGGCGGTGGTGCTGGCCACGGTGGCCAATCTCTGTCCCGTGCTGGTGGTGGCGTTCACCGGTGAGGATCTGGGGCTGAGCGTCCTGGGTGTGCTGCCCATCTCGCTGCTGAGCATCGCGCTGTCGGTGCTGCTGGGGATGTGGATCAAGCGGGTGGTGCGGCAGAGCAAGGAGCGCGGACAGCTCATCGAGGAGCTGCGACGCAGCCGCGAGCGGGTGGCCCGGCTCTCCCACGAGGCCGGTATCTCGGCCGAGCGCGAGCGGCTGGCCCGGGAGATCCACGACACCCTGGCGCAGGGCCTGACCAGCATCATCAGCCTGGTGCAGGCGGCCGAGTCGGAGGTGCGCGAGACCCCGGACCAGGCGGTGAACCACCTGTCGCTGGCCGGGCGGGTGGCCAAGGAGTCGCTCGCCGAGGCCCGGGACTTCGTGGCCGCCCTCACCCCGCCCGCGCTGCGCGGCGGTTCGCTCTCCCAGGCGGTGCGGCGGCAGGCGGAGGGGCTGATCGCCGAGACCGGTCTGGAGGTGCGGTGTTCGGTGATGGGCGAGGAGAAGTCGCTGCCGATGGCGGTGAGCGTGGTGCTGCTGCGTACGGTGCAGGAGGCCATCGCCAATGTGCGCAAGCACGCCAAACAGGCCCGTACGGTCGATGTGATCGTGGTCTTCGACCAGGGCGGGGTCCGGCTGCTGGTCCGCGACGACGGCGAGGGGTTCACCCCGGACGGCAACCAGGAAGGCTACGGGCTGCGCGGGATGCAGGCCCGGGTGGAGGAGATCGACGGGGTGGCGTCCGTCGCCAGCGGCCCCGGACGGGGCACCACCGTGGAGGTGAGCGTGCCGATGACGGCGCTGACCGGGGAGACAGTGAATGGCTGAGGGTACGCCGGGCGGGCCGAGCCCGATCAGGGTCCTGCTGGCCGACGACCATCCCGTGGTGCGGGAGGGGCTGAGCGCCATGCTGGAGTCCGCCGAGGGGATCACGGTGGTCGGCCAGGCCGGTTCCGGTGAGGAGGCGGTGGTCCAGGCGGTCGCGCTGCGGCCGGACATCACCCTGCTGGATCTGCGCATGGGCGGGATGGACGGGGTCGAGGCCACCGGGCGGATCCTGCGCCAGGTGCCGGGCTGCAAGGTGGTCATCGTGACCACGTACGAGGACGACTCCGACATCCTGCGCGCGGTGGAGGCGGGCGCCGCGGGCTATCTGCTGAAGGGCAGTTCACGCCAGGAGCTGATCGACGCGGTGCAGACCGCGGCGCGTGGCGAGACCGTGCTCACCCCGTCCCTCGCGGGCAAGCTCTTCCGCACCCGGGCACCCGAGCCGTCCCCGCTCTCCGGCCGTGAGCGCGAGGTGCTGCGACTGGTCAGCCGGGGGCTGACCAACGCCGAGATCGGCGCCGAGCTGTTCGTCAGCGAGGCCACGGTCAAGACGCATCTGCTGCGCTCGTATCGGAAGCTGGGTGTGTCCGACCGCACGGCCGCGGTGATGAAGGCCATGGAGCTCGGCTTGTTGAACTGAGCGGGCCCGCTACACCGTCCCCGTGAGGCTGCTGTCGGAGAGCTTCGCGGGGAGGTCGCGGCGGCGCTTGACGTTCAGCTTGCGGTAGATGCGGGTCAGGTGCTGCTCGACCGTGCTGACGGTGACGAACAGCTTGGAGGCGATCTCCCGGTTGGTGTTGCCGTGCGCGGCCAGCACCGCGATCCGCACCTCCGCCTCGGTCAGCGCCTCCACATCGCGCTGCGCCTCGGTCGTCCCCTGGCCCGGCTGTGCGGCGGCCGCCGCGAGCTCGCCGGGGTCCGCGTGCCGGGGCATCAGCTCGCGGCAGAGCGGATCGGCGCCGCACGTCTTGGCCACGTGCCAGGCCTTGCGGACGAGCACCCGGCCCCGGTTGAAGTCGCCCAGCGACCGGTAGGCGCGGCCGAGTTCACCGAGGGCGACGGCCAGCTGGATGCGGTCCTCGCCGCCCTCCAGGATCTCCACGGCCTCCTTGAGCCGGGGCACCCGGCGCTTGAGCTCGTCGGTACGGGCGAGCACGACCAGCAGGGCGCCGCGCAGCCGGGCGTCCTCCGGGCCCAGCCGCAGCTGCTCCTCGGCCAGCGCACGGGCCCGCCCCGGGTCGCCGAGGGCCAGCCAGGTCTCGGCGGCGTCCAGCCGCCAGGGGGTCAGCAGGGGGACGTCCATCCGCCATGCGCCCATCAGCTCACCGGCGGCCGTGAAGTCGCCGAGCGCGGCGTGGTAGCGGCCGGTGGCCAGATGGCAGCGGCCCCTGGCGCGCAGGTAGAACAGCCCGGGGAGGGTCTGGAAGAGCTCATCGGGCAGGGGCTGTTCGAGCAGCGCCATGGCCTCGTCGTAGTGGCCCATCCCGGTCTCGGCCTGGATCAGGGTGGAGAGCGGCAGTCCCAGCCCCACGCCCCAGCCCTGGACCGAGATCCGCGACATCGCGGTGCGCGCCTGGTGCGCGGCGACCTGGAGATCGCCCTGGCGGAGCGCGATTTCGGCCCGTACGGCGGACAGCAGCGCCTGCCAGGTGGGCACGCGGCGGGAGGAGCATTCGCCTTGCAGCCGCTCGCACCAGGACAGGGCGAGGTCGAGCCGGCCGGCCAGGACGAGTGCCATCAGCGCGACGACCAGCGGCTGGAGGGTGCTGTCGCTCAGGTGGTAGCGCTGGAGCACCCGCTCGGCCTCGATGACGGCCCGGTCGGCCTGGCCCTCGGTGAGCACGGCGGACATGGTGGCGGCGGCGTGGGCGTGGGCCAGGTCGGCCATGTCGCGCGGGGCTCCGGCGGTGGCGCCGGTGGTGCCGGTCCCGACGGTGGGGAGGCGGTCGCGCAGCGGGGGGCTGAGCATGGTCAGCCACTGGGCGGAGGCGGAGACGGCGGCGGTCATCGCGAGGTCGTCGCCGGTGGCGGCCGAGCGGGCCAGCGCGGAGACGGCACCGGCCGCCGCGTCCAGCCGTCCCGACCAGGCGAGGTAGGAGGTGATCGGGGCGACGTCGCGCGGGGCGAGCCGGCCCCGTTCGGCGCCCTCGGTGAGCTCCGGCAGATGGCTCTCGGCGGCGGCCGGGCCGATCCGCCAGGCGACGCTGACCAGCCGGGCCTTGAGCGCGGTGCGCTCGGGACCGGGCGGGCAGGCGTGGTGGGCGCGTTCGAGGCAGCGGAGAGCGAACTCCAACTCCTCCTCGACCAGGGCGAATTCGGCGGCCTCGCGCAGCACGGGGACGGCCCAGCGCTCGGCGTCCTGCCGGGCGGAGACCAGCTGGCGGGCCACGTCGAGCGCGGAGGCGCCGTCGGCGTGCAGCAGCCGGGCGGCGCGGGCGTGCAGTGCGCCGCGGGCGGTGGCGGGGGTCGCGTCGAGCACCGCGGTACGGGCCACCTCGTCGCGGAAGGCGTTGTGCTCCAGGATGGCGCACTGGTGCAGGTCCTGGGCGCCCTGCTGGACCGTGCTGGCGCTCAGGTCGAGGAGTTGGCCGAGCAGCCGTGGGGAGCGGGCGTCGCCGAGGACGGCGACCCCGCGGGCGATCCGCAGCACCTCGGGCTCGCCGCGGTGCAGACAGCCGAGGACGGCGTGGGCGAACGCCTCGCCGGGCACCGGGCGCTGCTGGGCCTCGCCGTGCTCGCCGACGGTCCGCCAGTCCTCCAGCAGGGCGCGCAGCAGCAGCGGGTTGCCGCCGGAGACGCGGTGGCATTCGGGGGCGAGGCGGGCGGCGACGGTGGCGGACAGGGTGCCGGACAGCGCCTCGGCCACGCCCGACTCGGTGAGCATGTGCAGCCGCATGCGCACACAGTTGGGCTGGCGGAGCAGCTCGGCGTGGAAGGTGAACTGTTCCTGGCGAAGCCGGGGGGATTCGGTGAGGACGATGAGAACCTTCGCCTGACGCACCCGGCGGGCCAGGTGGAGCAGGAATTGCAGGGACTGGTCGTCGCCACAGTGCACATCGTCGACAAGGACGACAAGTGTGCGATCGTCGACCATTCGCAGCAGCGCCGAGGAAATCTGGGACATCACGTGCATGCGTCCCGCGGCGGTGGATTCCAGCGTGTTTCCGTCAAGCAGCGCGATCACTTCGGAACGCACATCGGCGGGCATCGCACCGTTATCGAAAATCTTTCGGACAATACCGAAGGGAAGGTCCCGCTCGGCCCGCGAACCGGTCGCTTCCAGGAGCAACGCACCGCTTTCGATGGCCTGTTCGGCAAAGGTGTTCAGCAGTGTGGTCTTGCCACTGGCCACCGCACCGCTGACAAGAGCCAGCCGACCCCGGCCCTGCGTCGCGCCGCGCAGCATTTCACGCAGCGCGGAGAGGTGGTTCTCCCATTCGAAGAGGTTCGCAGGCAAAGAATTCATCCCCCGATGAAGCCACCTGATGCCCCCAGCGGAACGCCGGGGGCATCGAGCGTGACGAGTGGTGTTTTCCGGTGCGTCGGGCAGGTTCCTGAGGCGGTCGACTCAGGGTCTCGACCCCGAAAGCGCCTCCGCGACGAGACTCATAATCGGGCCTTGATGCCCGGCCAAGAAGAAGTGGCCACCGGGGAACACCCGGATGTCGAACGCACCGGTGGTGTGCGACCGCCAGCCTTCCGCCTCCTCGAGGCTGGTCCTGGGGTCGTTGTCGCCGGTCAGCACGGTGATCGGCGAGCGGACGGCGGCGCCGGGCACCGAGCGGTAGGTCTCGATCGCCTTGTAGTCACCGCGAATCGCCGGCATCGCCATGCGCAGGATCTCCTCATTTCCGAGGACGCGGGAATCGGTGCCGCTCAGCAGCTTCATCTCGCGTACGACGCCGTCGTCATCGCGCCGGTGCACATTCTCGTCGCGGTAACGGGACGGCGCCCGGCGGCCCGAGGCGAAGAGGGCGAGCGCGGCGAACTCCGGGTCGGCCTCCTCCAGCCGGCGGGCCACCTCGAACGCGAGAACGGCGCCCATGCTGTGCCCGAAGAAGACGACCGGGAGATCGAGCCAGGGCTTCAACTCCGCGGCGATGGCGTCGGCGTACTCGTCGATGTTCTCGATCAGCGGGTCCTGCCGCCGGTCCTGACGCCCCGGATACTGCACGCACAGGACATCGGCGGACGACGAAAGCGTTTGGGACATCGGGAAGAAGAACGACGCCGAACCCCCGGCGTGCGGCAGACAGACCAGACGGGCGCGACTCTCGGGCATCGGATGGAATCGTCGTATCCAGACGCTGTCTTCTCGCTGTGCACCCATGCGTAGGGAAAGTCTTTCACTCGTCAAGCGATATGTGGGGGACAGACGGCAGAGCGTACCGGGCACGCGCCCGGGGACGCATCGGCAAGCACCGCCCCTTCATGATTAACACGCCCAATGATGTAGGGGGCACCCCTAGTCTAGGGGGATTCTTCTTGACTGGGGTCACGGGGCGTGTGTGACTGTCGTGCACTCTTGTTGAGCGCCTCCACCAGATCGTCCAGGGCGTCGACGAGTTGCTCCGCGTCGCGCAGCGCCACCCCCGGCCGGTCCCCGGAGTGCCGACGCCACCGCTCCAGCGACTGGTGCACGGGCGACCAGTTGAGCGGCCGCCGCTCCCGTACCGCCTTCACCGCCTCCGGCAGCGCCTGCCGCAGCGCCCCGGCGAAGTCCCCGGCCTCCTCCGACGGCGGTGCGTCCCGCTCCGGCAGATGTGCCTCCAGCAACATGGTGACCCGGCCCATCGTGGACAGCGCCGTCTGCGCCGCCCGCGCCGCGGGCCGCGACAGCCCGCGGTGGCGCACCGGTTCCCGGTGCGCCTGGGTCTCGCTCTGCTCCCAGGCCGCCCGCGCCGCGCGGGCGTCCAGCAGGGCGTCCCGCACCTGGCGGGGACGGCGGTCGGCGGGCCGGGCGTAGGCGCCGAAGACGGCGGTGGCGAAGGCGCCGTTGGCGGCCAGCCAGTCCGCGAGCCGGTCCCGCAGCCGCGGTGTCTCCCAGGCGGGGAAGACCGCGTACGCGACCATCGCCAGCACCCCGCCCAGCAGGGTCAGCGCCACCCGCGCCTGCACGGTCTGATGCCATGCCTCGCCCGCGATGCTCAGCAGGAAGACCACGTACGCGCTCACGCACGCGGAGGTCACGATGAAGCCGGTGCGCAGCAGCAGATACATCGACAGGACGGACAACACGGCCAGCCCGGCGCTCAGATACGAGCCGGGCTGGACCAGCGCCACCACCCCGCCGCCGACCAGCACCCCGGCCAGGGTGCCCAGGAAACGGGCGACACCGCGGGAGTAGGTCTGGGCGAAGTCCGGCCGCAGGACCATGGTGGAGGTCAGCGGCGCCCAGTAGGAGTGGCCCAGTGGCAGCGTCGTGCTCAGCAGATAGCCGCTGACGCTGACCGCGCACAGCCGCACCGCGTGGCGCAGCACCGGCGAGGACCAGCGGGCCTCGCGGCGGACGGCGCGCAGCGCCATGGCGGCGGTGCCCCCGATACCGGGGCGGGGCAGGAAGCGGTGCACCGTCCGGCCTTCGGCGGACACCTCCTCCACCGGCTCGTCGGACGCCTCCACCACGTCCGCCACCAGTGAGAAGAGCCGCAGCGCGGCACGGCGGGCGGCACCGGTCAGCTTGGGCCCGTCCTCCGGCATCCGCAGGACGGCCATGGCCTCGGAGTCCACCCGTACCGGTGTGCCGTGGCGGATGGCGTGCGCCACCGCGTCCAGTACGGTGCCGGTGGCGGCCAGCAGTTCCCGCACCCGGTCGCGCTCGGGCCCCTCCTCGGGGGCGCCGACCACCGGGTCGGCGAGCGAGGCGAGCACCGGGCGGATCCGCTCGGCCAGCAGCCGGTAGCCGCTGAGCTGCCGGGGCCGCCGCCGGGCCTGGCGGGGTGTCAGGGCGGCGGCGCTGCGGGCGTCCATCAGCGGCTTGGGGTCGAAGGGCGCCACCGGCTCGTGGCGCAGCCTGCGGGCGTAGTCGGCCACGGCGGCGAGCGCGTCGGCGAGGGCGTCGCGCTGCACACCCCACGGCCGCACCGGGAAGAGCACGATCAGCGCGGCCTGCACCACCCCGCCGAGCCCGACCAGCAGGGCGTGCCCGAGGGCGCCCGTGACCGAGGTCGGGAGGGTGACCGTGATCAGCATGACGGCCACCATCTGGGTGGAGACCAGCCCGGAGACCGGGCCGACCGCCCACGACATGCCCGTCATCAGCGTCCACACGGCGAGCATGAGGACGAAGGTGAGGGTGTGGGCGGCGGCCAGGTAGCCGAGGAAGGTGCTCACCGCGAGACCACTCGCGGCGGCCAGCGCCAGCCAGGGGCGGGGGCGCCAGCTGCGCTGGAAGGTGGCGATCCCGGCGGAGAAGGCGCCGAAGGCCGCCGAGACGGCGAGCGTCGGCGAGCCCAGCCACAGCGCCACCCCGACGACGAGCGCGACCCCGCACGCGCCGCGGACCGCGACCAGTGGTTCGGTCCTGGTGCGCTCGATCGCGAGGCCCGTCCGGGCGGTCTCCTTCAACGCGTGCGACCAGGTCATACGGCGAGACTACGGGTGGCCCCGGGAGAACTGAACCATCCGTTCCGGTCCGGGCCGCCAGGGAACGGCCCCCGGCGCCTCCCGGGAGGGCACCCGCGGGGGTCAGTCGCCGGGCGCGCAGTCCACCTGGAGGAGCTGGATCGGCCGGCTGGCGTCGAGGTCCACATAGGCCGTGAAGGACCGGGTCGTCGGCGTCTGGCCCCAGTGGGTGGTGATGGTCGCCCAGCCGACCCGCGCGGACTGGGCGGTGGTCACCTCGCCGACCTCGATGTCCTGCGGCTCGTTCTGCGCGCACAGCAGCAGGTCGTAGTCGGGCGTCTGGGCGGCCTCCTCCTTGAGCTGGTCCGAGACCAGGTTCTCCCGCTCCCAGGGGCGCGGGCCGTGGTTTCCGTAGAAGCCCTCCAGGAAGTGGTGGATCTCCTCGGCGGTGTAGCGGCCGTTCGGATCGGTCCGCTCGGTGGCCGAGGCGGGCGCCCCGGCGGCCAGGGCGAATCCGAGGCCGAGCGCGGCCACACAGCCGCCGGCCACCGCGGCGCGCGAGCGAAGCGCATGAATGGAACGAAGCATGGAAAATCCCCCTGTGTACGGTCTTGCGCTAATGATTCGCCCCTTAGCCGGGCGAGCACCCAAGAAGACCCCTCAGCCCCTCGAATGGTTGCTCAACTGTCCCTGGGACATGAGAACTTCGCATGCGGCCCCCAGTGCGCTATCCGCCCCGCCGGGTTCTGGGTGAACGCGCCGCAGTACAGCACCGGCTCCGAGCCCCGGTCGGTGTGGTGCAGGATCACCACCGGCTTGTCCCGGGGCACCGAGCGGCCCCGGCCGACGTCCAGATAGCCGCTGGCGCCCTGCTTCCGGATGCCGTTGTCGAGGCCGATCTGCACATTGGAGCGCTCCACGTTGTCCGTACTGCGGAAGGCCCGGTTGGCCGCCTCGGCCATCAGCTGCATCGCGTCGTACGCCAGGGCGGCCCGTCCGTCGTCGCGCCACAGGTCATGGGATCCGAAGTCCCTCGCGTAGTCGGCGTTGAACTTCTTGGCGATGTCACTCAGCCGCGGATGGCCCGCGGGCAGCACATGGACGGTGTGGTACAGCCGCAGCCAGGGCCGGTCCGCGTACTCACCGGCGAGGGCGGCGGTGGTGAGGTCATTGCCGCCCAGCACCGTGAGCTTCCTGCCCTCACACGCCGTGTTGTCCCCGAAGTCGTCGAGGAACGCGCTGAACTGGAGGGCACGGGAGGCCCAGTAGACGACCGTCCGGGGGTGGGCGGTGATCCGCTCGCACACCGCGTCGGCCAGCTCGCCGATGCTCTCCTTACGGGCGACACCGTCCTTCGGCGGCTGCCCCTGGGCGAGACCGCCGCCCCGGCCGCCCGGGGTGTACTCCAGGGTGAACGGCCGGGCGCCGAACCGCTCGGCGAACAGCGTCCCAATCTCGTCGCTGTACAGGTCCCGGGGATCCTTGACGACCACGGCGGCGCGGGCCGGGGAGCAGCGCCCGGTGCCGTCGTCCATGATGTTGCCCCGGTGGGCGAAGTCGGCCTCGACCGCGGCCTCGCGGCTGTCGGTTGGCGCCACCCTGCGGTAGTACCCGTCCACCTGCATCAGATCCGCCGTGGCCGTGGTGCCCACGACGGGGATCCGCGCGGCGCCCAGGATGCGCACGGCGTCCTGGGTCTGCTTCAGACTCTTGGAAAAGCCCACCACGCCAATGATCCCGGAGCCCTTCTCCCGGGCGTCCTCGGCGACCTGGCGGGCGATGCGCGGCGCGCCCGCGAAGTTCTCCCCCGCGTTACGGCTGTCGACGCGCAGCCACACCTTCTGGGAGTCATTGCTCGCCTCGTCGTTCAGTGCGCGCTGGGCCAGGGCGATACCGCGCAGCTCGGGCACCGCCGCGTTGTACCGCTGGCCCTCCTGGTCGGCGGCCACGTCCGAGCCGATGTGCACCACCGTACGGGCGGTGCCGCCGTGATCCGCGACCTCGCGGTCCACCCGTGCGTTCTCCTCGCGGATCAGCCGCCGGGCGTCCTCGTACTGCTTCCGCGGCGAGTCCGCGCTCAGCTCGGGGCGGCCCGCGACGACCTCGCTGGACGCCCCGCCCAGACAGCCGCGGTCCGGCTCGTCCGTGATCCGGTCCACCAGCCACACGCCCGGCGCGCTCAGCAGGGCCGCCACCACGGCCCCGGTCAGGGCCAGCTCGGCGGCCGGGCCGAGCCGGAAGGCGCGCGGCGAGACGGGGTCGAGGTCCAGCGCCTCCGACTCCGGTACGGGCTCGGGCAGCGCGGCCCGCAGCGGCCGGGGCGCCCGCGACGGCATCCCGCTCGCGCCGCGCAGCCGGGCGGCCGCCCGGCCCAGCCCCCCGCCCTCCCCCTCGGTCACACCGCTCGGCCGGGACGCACCCGCCGGGGGCTCACCCTCCGGAGGCCCACCCACCGGGGAGGCCGGGGCCACCGCCACCACCACGACCGCCGCGCACCTGGTGTCCCGGGCGGCCGCTCCGTACCGCTCCAGGAAGCGCTCCCCGGCCGCCGCACCCGCGGCGTCCTCCGGCAGCTCCAGCAGAAAGACGCACCGGGTGCGCCGGCGGCGCCGCCAGGGCGAGATCCGGCCCGGCCGCGCCGCGCGCCGCAGATCCGCCAGCAGCGCGCGCAGCAGCAGCTCCTCCCACCGGGCGACCGCCGCCTCCCCGTCCCGCGCGCGCTCGGCGCGCACCAGCCGCGCGGCGTTCTCGAAGAACTTCTCGGCGGTGCGGCCGTGGCTGATGCGCCGCCAGTCCGCGTACCAGCCGCGCCGGGTGGAGCGCAGCAGCCGACGGGTCCGGCGCCGCCCCCACCACCAGCGCGGCAGCAGCTGGAAGAGCGGCCGCACCAGCAGCCGGCGCAGCTCCGCGATCCAGCCCGGCCCCGCCGTACTGCCCGCCGCGCCGTCACCGCCTTCGCCGCCGAACGCCCACAACGCCCGCAGCAGCGGCCCTCGTTTGAGCCGCTGTGCGTAGGCGTGGTCGCGCAGCGCGTCGCCGTCGGGCTCGGCGGCCCGCGGGTCCAGCGCCTGCTCGACGATGTCCCGCATCAGCCAGAAGTCCGCGAGCCGCAGACCGCCGGTGCGGCGGGGCACATCGACGCACAGCTCCCGGCCGAGGTCCAGCGTCAGCGGCCGCCGCCCGGCGGCCGCGCGGACCTCATCGGGGCCCAGCGCCGCGTACGGCACCCGCTTGGCGCCATCCGGATTGAGCATCCGGCGCAGCCCCCGCATCGCCCGGTGGGCGCGGCCCGGCGCCCCCTCGCCGCTCGCGAGCAGCAGCACGGGCGGCAGCAGATCCCGCGCCTTGGCCTTTCGGTCCCGAGGCACCACGGCGCCCTTGAACGCCTCGATGAACTCCTCGGTCCCTTCTCCCTCCATGAACCCAGGCACGTCGGCTCCCCCGCTTTCCCCCGGCTTTCCGTGCTTGTTGCGCCTGGGATCCCCGCCCCTCACAACGGCGAAACCCCCTGCCGGACCGGGTCCGGCAGGGGGCGGTGAAACCACTCAAACGTGCGAATCACACGTCACATACGCCTCAGTGGTTCTACAGCTACGCCTCGGTGGTTCTTCACCCTCAGCGGTTCCACGCCTCAGTGGTTCTTCGGGAAGCCGAGGTTGATGCCGACCTCCTCCGACGGCTCAGGCCAGCGGGTGGTGACGACCTTGCCGCGGGTGTAGAAGTGCACCCCGTCGTTGCCGTAGATGTGGTGGTCGCCGAAGAGCGAGTCCTTCCAGCCGCCGAAGGAGTGGTAGCCCACCGGCACCGGGATCGGCACGTTGACGCCGACCATGCCCGCCTCCACCTCCAGCTGGAAGCGGCGGGCGGCGCCGCCGTCGCGGGTGAAGATGGCCGTGCCATTGCCCCACTGCGAGCTGTTGATCAGCGCGATGGCCTCGTCGTAGGTCTCGGCGCGCACCACGCACAGCACCGGGCCGAAGATCTCGTCACGGTAGGCGTCGGCCGTCGGCGGGACCCGGTCCAGCAGTGAGACGCCGATGAAGAAGCCGTTCTCATGGCCCTCCACGGTGTACCCGGTGCCGTCCACGACCACCTCGGCGCCCTGGGCCGCGGCCCCGTGCACATAGGAGGCGACCTTGTCGCGGTGCTCCTTGGTGATGAGCGGGCCCATCTCGGAGGCCGGGTCGTTCCCGGGGCCGATCCGCAAGCGGGCGGCCCGGTCGGCGATCTTCTTCACCAGGTCGTCGCCCGCGTCGCCGACCGCGACCACGACGGAGACCGCCATGCAGCGCTCACCGGCCGAGCCGTAGGCCGCGTTGATGGCGTTGTCCGCCGCGAAGTCCAGATCGGCGTCGGGCAGCACCAGCATGTGGTTCTTGGCGCCGCCGAGCGCCTGCACCCGCTTGCCGTGCTCGACGGCCCTGGACTGGATGTACTTCGCGATCGGGGTCGAGCCCACGAAGCTGACGGCCGCGACGTCCGGGTGCTCCAGCAGCCGGTCGACGGCCACCTTGTCGCCGTTGACCACGTTGAGCACGCCGTCCGGCAGCCCCGCCTCGGAGGCCAGCTCGGCCAGCCGGCGGGAGGCCGAGGGGTCCTTCTCGCTGGGCTTGAGGACGAAGGTGTTACCGCAGGCGATGGCCACCGGGAACATCCACAGCGGCACCATGGCCGGGAAGTTGAACGGCGTGATGCCCGCGACCACACCCAGCGGCTGGCGGATCGAGGAGACGTCGACCCCGGTGGAGACCTGGGTGGACAGCTCGCCCTTCAGCTTCTCGGCGATCCCGCAGGCCAGCTCCACGATCTCCAGACCGCGGGCCACCTCGCCGAGCGCGTCCGAGTGGACCTTGCCGTGCTCGGCGGTGATCAGCTCGGCGATCTCGTCGCGGTGGGCGTCCAGCAGCTCGCGGTACTTGTAGAGGATCGCGGTGCGCCTGGACAGCGAAATGGTGCCCCAGGAGCGGTACGCCTCCTTGGCCGCGGCCACGGCCGCGTCGACCTCGTCCACGGAGGCCAGGGCGACCTGGGTGTCCTGGGCGCCGGTGGCGGGGTTGTAGACCGGTCCGTACGCGCCGGTCGCGCCCTCGACGGTCTTGCCGCCGATCCAGTGGTTGACGGTCTTCATGGGTGCGGAGCCTTTCTCTAGAAAAACGTCAGAGGTGGCGGCGGCGTGCGGCGGCCTGCCGGTCGTAGTCCTCGCGGGCCTTCACGGCGGCCGGACGGGTCGCGGTCTGGGCGACAGGCACATCCCACCACGCCTGTGCCTCGGGTGCGCCGGACACTGTGTCGGCCGTTTCGGTCTCCACATAGACACATGTGGGCCGGTCCGAGGCGCGGGCCTCGGCGAGCGCCGACCTGAGCTCGCCCACGCTCTCCGCGCGCAGCACGTCCATGCCCAGCGAGGCGGCGTTGGCGGCCAGGTCGACCGGGAGCGGATCGCCGGTGTACTGCCCGTCGGCCGCCCGGAAGCGGTAGGCGGTGCCGAAGCGCTCGGCGCCGGTGGTCTCCGACAGACCGCCGATCGAGGCGTAGCCGTGGTTCTGGAGCAGCACGATGTTGATGTTGATGCCCTCCTGGACCGCGGTGACGATCTCGGTGGGCATCATCAGATACGTACCGTCGCCGACCAGCGCCCAGACCGGGGTGGCGGGCGCCGCGAGCCGGACGCCGATGGCGCCGGGGATCTCGTACCCCATGCAGGAGTAGCCGTATTCGAGGTGGTACTGGCGGGGGGAGCGGGCGCGCCACAGCTTGTGGAGGTCGCCCGGCAGCGAGCCCGCCGCGTTGATCACCACGTCCTCGTCGCCGACGACCGCGTCCAGCGCGCCCAGGACCTGGGTCTGGGACGGGCGGGCGGTCTCGTCCCCGGCGGCGTACGCGGCGTCCACCCGGCGCTCCCATGCGGTCTTCCCGGTGCGGTACTCGGCCTCGTACATCTCGTCCACCCGGTGGCCCGCCAGCTCGGCGGTGAGCGCGTCGAGCGCGGCGCGGGCGTCGGCGACCACGGTGGTGGCACCGAGCTTATGGGCGTCGAACGGCGTGATGTTGAGGTTGAGGAAGCGGACCGCCGGGTCCGCGAACAGGGTCGCGGAGGCGGTGGTGAAGTCGCTGTAGCGGGTTCCCACGCCGATGACCAGGTCGGCGGTGCGGGCGAGGTCGTCCGCGACGGCGGTGCCGGTGTGGCCGATGCCGCCGATGTCGGCGGGGTGGTCGTAGCGCAGCGAGCCCTTGCCCGCCTGGGTGGAGGCCACCGGGATGCCGGTCGCGTCCACGAGGGCGCGCAGGCTGTCCTCGGCCTCGCTGTGGTGGACCCCGCCACCCGCGACGATCAGCGGCCGGCGGGCGGCGCGGACGGTCCGCGCGGCGGCGGCCACCTCGGCCGCCTCGGGGGCGGGGCGGCGCACGTGCCAGACCCGGTCGGCGAAGAACTCCTCGGGCCAGTCGAACGCCTCGGCCTGGACGTCCTGCGGCAGGGCCAGGGTGACGGCGCCGGTCTCGGCCGGGTCCGCCAGCACCCGCATGGCCTGGAGCGCGGCCGGGATCAGCGCCTCGGGGCGCATCACCCGGTCGAAGTAGCGGGAGACCGGGCGCAGCGCGTCGTTCACCGAGATGTCGCCCGCGTAGCCCACTTCGAGCTGCTGGAGCACCGGGTCGGCGGGCCGGGTGGCGAAGATGTCGCCGGGCAGCAGCAGCACCGGCAGCCGGTTGACGGTGGCGAGCGCGGCACCGGTGACCAGGTTGGTGGCGCCGGGGCCGATGGAGGTGGTGACGGCCTGGGCGGCGAGCCGGTTGTTCTGCCGGGCGTAGCCGACCGCGGCGTGGACCATCGCCTGTTCGTTACGGCCCTGGAGGTACGGCATGGTGTCCGGCCCGGCCTCCAGCAGCGCCTGGCCGAGCCCGGCCACATTGCCGTGGCCGAAGATCCCCCAGGTGGCGTTGATCAGGCGATGCCGCTGCCCGTCCCGCTCGGTGTACTGGTGGGCCAGGAACTCCACCAGCGCCTGGGCGACGGTGAGGCGGCGCACTGCCGAACCGTTCATCGTGGGTCTCCAGCGGGTGCTTGATAGAGGGGCAGACGGGGGTCGACGGGCTGGTCCGGCCAGGTGGAGCGGATCCAGGCGTGGTCGGGGTGGTCGCGGATGAGCCAGGCGCGCTCCGCCTCCGGGCCCGCCATGACATTGAGGTAGTACATGTCATGCCCGGGGGCGGCGATGGAGGGGCCGTGCCAGCCGTCGGGGATCAGGACGGTGTCACCGGAGCGGATCTCGGCGAGCACATCGGTGCCGCGGCCGTGGCCGGACGGGGAGACCCGCTGATAGCCGACGCCCTCGTTGCCGTGGGCCTCGGCGATCTCGAAGTAGTAGATCTCCTCCAGCTCGCTCTCCTCGCCGGGGCGGCACTGGTCGTGCTTGTGCGGCGGGTACGAGGACCAGTTGCCGCCCGGGGTGAGCACCTCGACGGCGATCAGCTTGTCGCATTCGAAACCGCCACCTGACTTTCCGGCCGCGGCGGCGAAGTTGTTGACCTGGCGCGAGCAGTTGCCGCTGCCGCGCAGCTCGACGGGGACGGCGGAGGCCGGTCCGTAGCGCGCGGGCAGCCGGCGCTCGCAGCGGGCGCCGGTGAGCGCGAAGCGGCCGCCCGCGCCGCTGGCGATCTGGGCGTGGGAGTCGCGCGGCAGATAGACGAAGTCGCTCACCCCGCTGAACACGCTCTCCCGGCCGTGCAGTTCGAACGTCTCGCCCTCGGCGATCACGGTGCAGCCGCCGCTCAGCGGCAGCACGATCCACTCGCTGTCGCCGGTGGCCAGCGAGTGCGAACCGCCGGGCGGCAGATCGAGGATCCGCAGGCTGGAGTAGCCCCAGCCGGCCCGCTCGGGGTCGATGTCCACGGCGTAGGGGCCGTCGGCCGCCTTGCCGGCCTGCACATGGCAGTCGGGGAACGGATCGGTGGTGGTCATGGCGTGAAGTCTCTGCCTTTCTTACAGCGTCACAGCAGGCCGACGGCGGTGTCCACGGCGGTCTCGACACTGCCCTCCGCCGGATAGAGCAGGGAGCGGCCGACGACCAGCCCCTGCACGGTGGGCAGGCCCAGCGCCTTGCGCCACTTCTCGTACGCCTCCTCCTGGTCCTGCGGAGACTTGCCCACGTCGCCGCCGAGCAACACCGCCGGAAGGGTGCTCGTCTCCATCACCGCCGCCATCTCGTCGGCGTCGTCGGTGACCGGCACCTTCAGCCAGGTGTAGGCGGAGGTTCCGGCGAGGCCGGAGGCGATGGCTATGGACTTGGTGACGGCCTCGGCGGACAGGTCGTTGACGACCTTTCCGCCCGTCCGCCGGGAGATGAACGGCTCGACGAAGACGGGCAGCCGCCGCTCGGCCATGTCGTCGATGGCGCGGGCCGTGGTGACCATGGTGGTCAGCGAACCGGCGTCCTCGTAGTCGATGCGCAGCAGCAGCTTGCCGGCGTCGAAGCGGAGGCGCTCGATGTCCTGGGGGCGGTGTCCGGTGAACCGGTCGTCGAGCTCGAACGAGGCCCCGGCGAGGCCGCCGCGGTTCATCGAGCCCATGACGACCTTGCCGTCGAGGGCGCCGAGCAGCAGCAGGTCCTCGAGGATGTCGGCGGTGGCGAGCACCCCGTCGACCCCGGGCCGGGACAGCGCCACGCACAGCCGCTCCAGCAGTTCGACCCGGTTGGCCATGGCCAGCTTGTGGCCGCCGACGGCGAGGGCGCCGCGCGCCGGGTGATCGGCGGCCACGATCATCAGTCGGCCGCTGTCACCGATGAGGGGGCGGCGGACCCGGCGGGCGGCCGCCTCGGCGATGGCCTCCGGGTGGCGGCTGCGCACCGTCACGAGGTCGGAAACGCTGATACTCAAGGGATTTCCTCTCATTTCGAGGCTCGGTTCGCCTCCAGCTACCGCTGGGAGGTGCCCCCGGCCGGTCGGACGGAGACACCCGTAACGATGGGCACCCAGCGGCCTCCCCACTGGGCCCCGGGGTCAGCCTCCACCGAGCAGAGCCTCGACCTCCGCTTCCGTGGGCATCGCGGAGGAGCAGGCGAGGCGGGACGCGACGATGGCGCCCGCCGCGTTGGCGTACCGCATCACGCGCTCCAGGGGCCATCCGGAGAGCAGCCCGTGGCACAGGGCGCCGCCGAACGCGTCGCCCGCGCCGAGCCCGTTGACCACCTCGACCGGGACCGGCGGGACCTCCGCGGTGGTGCCGTCGCGGTGCACGGCGAGTACCCCGCGCGGGCCCTGTTTGACGACGGCGATCTCCACGCCCGCGTCCAGCAGCGCCTGCGCGCACGCCTTGGGCTCGCGCGCGCCCGTGGCGATCTCGCACTCGTCCACGTTGCCGACGGCGACGGTGGCGTGGCGCAGCGCCTCGGCGTAGAAGGGGCGGGCGGTCTCCGGATCGGCCCAGAACATCGGCCGCCAGTCGAGGTCGAAGACGGTGGTGCCGCTCTTGGCGCGGGCGGCGAGCGCGGCGAGGGTGCTGGTGCGGCTGGGCTCCTCGCTGAGCCCGGTGCCGGTCATCCAGAAGATCCGGGCGGCGCGGATGGCGTCGAGGTCCAGCTCAGCGGAGTGGATCTCCAGATCGGGTGCCTTGGGACGGCGGTAGAAGTACAGCGGGAAGTCGTCCGGCGGGAAGATCTCGCAGAAGGTGATCGGGGTGGGGTACTCCTCGACGGGGGTGACGAAGCGGTCGTCCACCCCGAACGCCCGCAGCTCCTGGTGGATGTAGTCGCCGAACGGATCCGCCCCGGTGCGGCTGATCACCGCGGAGCGGTGGCCGAAGCGGGCCGCGGAGACCGCGACATTGGTCGCCGAGCCGCCCAGGAACTTTCCGAACGATTCGACCTGCGGCAGTGGCACACCGGTCTGGAGTGGATAGAGGTCCACTCCGATGCGGCCCATCGTGATCAGGTCGTGCGGCTCACTCATGCCTGCCCTTTCGGGAAAGACGCAGCTCAGGGTCTGGTACTCAGAACTCCGGGATCCATCCCGGCCCTTCAGGTCTAGACGTGTGCCCCGCCCACTGTCAAGACTTTGTCCTTACATACGGACGTAATCATCCGGGCCCGCAGGCCGCGTTATCGCCTCGTTACGTCCAGATGAAATGTTGTCATGACAAAGTCTTGACAGTGGCCATCCGCGGGGAGAGGCTCCCGTTCTGCAACGGCCGTGCTAATTCGACGGACCTGGCTTTGAGCTTTTGAGAGGTGCTGGAACGGATGGACCTCAGACTCAATCGACACCGCAGAGCGGGCCTCGCCGCACTCGCCACCGCGGCCGCCCTCCTGGCGGCGGGGTGCAGCAGTCAGGGTGGCAAGAAGGCCCAGGAAGCCGACGCGGGCCTCGCGGCCGGCAAGGCCGACACCCCACGGATGAGGATCGCGATGATCACTCACGCCGCCCCGGGCGACACCTTCTGGGACACGGTGCGCAAGGGCGCCAAGGCCGCGGCCGCCAAGGACAACGTCGACCTCGTCTACTCCAGCAACCCCAACGGAGCCGACCAGGCCAACCTGATCCAGAACGCGATCAACCAGAAGGTCGACGGCATCGCCGTCACCCTCGCCAAGCCCGACGCCATGAAGGGCGCGATAGCCAAGGCGAAGAAGGCCGGGATCCCGGTCGTCGCCTTCAACGCCGGACTCGACCAGTGGAAGGACATGGGTCTGCTGGAGTACTTCGGCCAGGACGAGAACATCGCGGGCCAGGCGTTCGGCAAGCACCTCAACGAGATCGGCGCCAAGCACGACATCTGTGTGATCCAGGAGCAGGGCCATGTCGCCCTCGAGGCCCGCTGCGCGGGCGTGAAGAAGACCTTCAAGGGCAAGACCGACATCCTGTACGTCAATGGAACCGACATGCCGTCGGTCAAGTCGACGATTTCCGCGAAGCTCAAGCAGGATTCGAGCATCGACTATGTCGTCACCCTGGGCGCCCCGTTCGCCCTGACCGCCGTGCAGTCCGCGAAGGACGCCGGTGACAAGGCCAAGGTGGCCACCTTCGACCTCAACAAGGACCTGGTCTCGGCCGTGCAGAGCGGCGATGTCCAGTTCGCCGTCGACCAGCAGCCGTATCTCCAGGGCTATCTGTCCATCGACTCCCTGTGGCTCTACAAGAACAACGGCAACTTCAGCGGCGGCGGCGAGCAGCCCGTACTGACCGGGCCCGCGTTCGTCACCAAGGACAACGTGGACACCATCGCCAAGTTCGCCCAGAAGGGAACGCGGTGAGCCGGTCATGACCCATACCGCCACCCCCGCGGCGGCGACACCGCCCGCCTCCCCCGCGGTCCCGCCGAAGAGCCGCACCGCCGAGCGCTCGCTGGCCCGGCGGGCGCTGGCCCGGCCCGAGATCGGGGCGCTGGTCGCGGCCGTCGGCGTCTACCTCTTCTTCTTCGCCGTGGCCCCCACCTTCCGGCAGGCCGACTCCTTCGCCACCGTCCTCTACCAGGCGTCCACCATGGGCATCATGGCGCTGGCCGTCTCCCTGCTGATGATCGGCGGCGAGTTCGACCTGTCGGCCGGAGTCGCCGTCACCTCCTCGGCGCTGGCCGCGAGCATGCTCAGCTTCCAGCTCACCACCAATGTCTGGGTGGGTGTGCTCGTCGCCCTGCTGGTCTCGCTCACCGTGGGGCTGATCAACGGACTGCTGCTGATCAAGACCGGGCTGCCCAGCTTCCTGGTCAGCCTCGCCAGCTTCCTGATGCTCCAGGGCGCCAACCTGGCCATCACCAAGCTGCTGACCGGCAATGTCGCCACCGACTCCATCAGCGACATGGACGGCTTCGACCAGGCCAAGTCGGTCTTCGCCGCCGAGATCGACGTCTTGGGCGTCGATGTGAAGATCACCGTGCTGTGGTGGCTGCTCTTCGCCGCCATCGCCACCTGGGTGCTGCTGCGCACCAAGTTCGGCAACTGGATCTTCGCGGCCGGTGGCTCGAAGGAGAGCGCCCGGGCCGTGGGCGTCCCCGTGAACCTCACCAAGATCGCCCTCTTTATGACGGTGGGCTTCGCGGCCTGGTTCGTGGGCATGCATCTGCTCTTCGAGTACAACACCGTGCAGGCCGGCGAGGGCGTGGGCAACGAGTTCTACTACATCATCGCGGCCGTGATCGGCGGCTGCCTGCTCACCGGCGGCTATGGCTCCGCGATCGGCGCGGTCCTCGGCGCCTTCATCTTCGGCATGGTCAACCAGGGCATCGTCTACGCCAACTGGAACCCCGACTGGTTCAAGTTCTTCGTCGGCGTGATGCTGCTGCTCGCGACCCTCGTCAATCTGTGGGTGCGCCGTCAGGCCGCCAGGAGGTGATCGGAATGGCAACGAACATCACCAAGGACAGCGCCGCACAGGCTCCCGCACCGGACGAGGAGCCGGTGATCCGGCTGCGGGGCGTGGGCAAGCTCTACGGGAACATCCGCGCCCTGGAGGGCATCGACCTGGCCGTCCGGCCGGGCCGGGTGACCTGTGTACTCGGCGACAACGGCGCAGGCAAGTCCACCCTGATCAAGATCATCTCGGGGCTGCACCAGCATGACGAGGGCGAATACCTCGTGGACGGCAAGCCGGTGCGGCTGAACACCCCGCGCGACGCCCTGAACCTGGGCATCGCCACCGTCTACCAGGACCTGGCCACCGTGCCGCTGATGCCGGTGTGGCGGAACTTCTTCCTCGGCTCCGAGCTGACCCGCGGCCCCTGGCCGGTGCGGCGGCTGGACATCGAGCGGATGAAGCAGATCACCGGCGAGGAGCTGTCCGCCATGGGCATCCACCTCGACAACCTGGAGCAGCCCATCGGCACCCTCTCCGGCGGCCAGCGGCAGTCCGTGGCCATCGCACGGGCGGTCCACTTCGGCGCCCGGGTGCTGATCCTGGACGAACCGACCGCGGCGCTCGGCGTCAAGCAGTCCGGTGTGGTGCTCAAGTACATCGCGGCGGCGCGCGAGCGCGGGCTCGGCGTCATCTTCATCACCCACAACCCGCATCACGCCTATATGGTCGGCGACCACTTCGCGGTGCTCAGGCTCGGCGCCCTGGAGCTGAACGCGGCGCGCGAGGACGTCAGCCTCGAAGAGCTCACCAACCATATGGCCGGCGGTGCCGAACTGGCCGCGCTCAAGCATGAGCTGGCCCAGGTCCGCGGGGTCGATGTGGATGAGCTGCCGGAGGAGGTGACCGCCCCTTCCTCCTGACGGACACGGACACCACCTGACGGACGCCATCTTCCGACGTCTTTCCCTCCCCTTTCCCTGACAAGACGTCCGAATGTCCTGACGAAGCCTTGACGGCCGCCCGCCCGGCCGGTGAAGCTGCCCAAAACAGTACGACGCGGGCACCCCAGCACACCGAGGAGACCCTCTGCCATGACTGCCGACGCCTCCCCCGTACCCGCCCTGGACCGCATCCGGGTCGGCTCGGCCCCCGACTCCTGGGGGGTGTGGTTCCCCGACGACGATCAGCAGGTCCCCTGGCAGCGCTTCCTCGACGAGGTCACCGAGGCCGGTTACGAGTGGATCGAGCTGGGTCCGTACGGCTATCTGCCCACGGACCCGGCCCGGCTCACCGAGGAGACCGGCCGGCGCGGTCTCACGGTCTCCGCGGGCACCGTCTTCACCTCGCTGCACCGCGGCCCCGAGGTCTGGGACGCCACCTGGGAGCATGTCTCCCAGGTCGCCGAGCTGACCCGGGCGATGAACGCCAAGCACCTCGTGGTCATCCCCTCCTTCTGGCGGGACGACAAGACCGCCGAGCTGATCGAGCCCCCGAAGCTCACCGCGGAGCAGTGGCGCCATCTGTCCACCGGGATGGAGCGGCTCGGCCGTGAGGTACGGGAGCGCTTCGGGCTCGACATCGTCGTCCACCCGCATGCCGACACCCATATCGACACCGAGGAGAACGTGGCCCGCTTCCTGGACGCCACCGACGCGGACCTGGTCAACCTCTGCCTGGACACCGGCCACTACGCCTACTGCGGCGGCGACAGCGTCAAACTGATCGAGACCTACGGCGAGCGCATCGGCTATCTCCACCTCAAGCAGGTCGACCCGGAGATCCTCGCCGATGTGGTCAAGAACGAGGTGCCGTTCGGCCCCGCCGTCCAGCGCGGTGTGATGTGCGAACCGCCCAACGGCGTTCCGGAGCTGGGCCCGGTCCTGACCGCGGCCCAGAACCTGGATGTGGATCTGTTCGCCATCGTCGAGCAGGACATGTACCCCTGCCCGCCCGGCCAGCCCTTCCCCATCGCCGAGCGCACCCGGCGCTTCCTGCGCTCCTGCGGCGCCTGACCCCTCCCTTTCCGCCGGGCCTTCAACTCACACGGCCTTCACCCCATGGGCCTTCGAACCGTCCAGAGAGCAGAGAGAGAAGAGAGAGAAGTCTATGACCCAGCAGGGAACGCTCGGGGTCGCCGTCATCGGGACCGGCAAGATGGGCGCCGACCATGTCCGCCGCATCAACGACGTGATCAGCGGCGCCCGGGTGGCCGCCGTGGTCGACATCGACGAGGCGCGGGCCAAGGCGGTCGCCGACACCGCCGACGGCTGTCAGGCGTTCACCGACCCGGCTGCCGCGATGGCCGCGCCCGGCGTGGACGCGGTGCTGATCGCCTCGCCAGGGCCGGCGCACGAGGCCGCGCTGCTCAGCGCGTTCGAGCGCGATCTGCCGGTGCTGTGCGAGAAGCCGCTCACCCCGGACTCCGCGTCCGCGCTGCGGGTGCTGGAGGCCGAGCAGCGGCTGGGCCACCGCCGGGTGCAGGTGGGCTTCATGCGCCGCTACGACACCGAGTTCATGAAGCTCAAGGCGCTGCTGGCCGGGGGCGAGCTGGGCCGCACGCTGCTGCTGCACTGCCGCCACCGCAATGCCTCGGTGCACCCGTACTTCACCAACGAGATGATGATCACCGACTCGGTGGTGCACGAGATGGACCAGTCGCGCTGGCTGCTGGAGCAGGAGATCGCCGCGGTCACCGTGCTCAAGCCGACCCCCAGCTCGCTGTCGCCCGAGCCGCTCAGCGACCCCCAGCTGGTGGTCTTCGAGACAACCGGCGGGGCGATCGTCAATGTGGAGATCTTCGCCACCTGCGGCTTCGGCTACCAGGTACAGGCGGAGGCGGTGTGCGAGCGGGGCACCGCCCGTGTCGGCGACGCCCACGGGATGCTGGTCAACCGGCCCGGCACCTGGGGCGGGGAGATCGCCCCCGACTTCGTGGCCCGCTTCGAGGAGGCGTACGACCGCGAGGTGCAGAGCTGGGTCAACGCCACCCGGCGCGGGGAGGTCGAGGGCCCCAGCGCCTGGGACGGCTATGCCGCGACCGCCGTCAGCGAGGCGGGGATCCGGGCCCAGGCCACGGGCCGGCGCACCGCCGTCGAGATGATCGAGCGCCCCGCCTTCTACAGCTGACGCCCGTCTCCAACGGACACCCCCCTTCAGCTGACGCCCCGTCTCCATCTGACGCCCAGCGGGCCGGCCGTGACCTCACGGCCGGCCCGCTGTGGTCATGGCGTCCGAGTCCCGTCCGGTGCGTCACCCGTGCGTCACAGCGGTCACATCTCCACACGTCTCCGTCACAGGTGTTCAACAGCCCCAGGCCGCCCTTCACTCAGCGTCGTTGACCGGGCACAGGCTGATGGAATGTGAGCAGGCGCGCCGTGGCTCCCCCGACGGCCCCACCGGGCCGTGACCGCGACGCCCTGCGGAAGGGCATAAGAGATGACCGACCGGAGGCTGTGGTCGTACAAGGAGATCGCCGCGCATATCGGTGTGCAGACCGACACCGTACGGTCCTATCGCAAGCACGGTCTGCTGCCGCCCCCCGATCACGTGGAGGGCGGCAAGCCGTATTGGTACGCGGATACGATCCGCTCCTGGGTGGTCCGCAGACCCGGCAACCGCCGCGCCCGACGTGATGGCAAGGACTAGTGGTGCGGTATTCGCGTGAGCCACTAAGCGGCCTCGCTGAAGCCCGGTGCGGTTCGGGTGCGCCCCGAAGGGGCGCGGGGCTGTGTCGATGTGCGGCTCCGCCGCGGCTGTGTCGATATGCGGCTCCGCCGCGTGGGCGACCGGCCACGACGCAGCCGCGGATGAACGACCGCACCTCGCGGCACTTCCCGCGGAGCGCTCAGCGGCCCGTACTCACCCGGTCCCACGCCCTCTCCGCCTCTCCCCGAACCCCGCCCTCACCGTGCGGTCCGTCCTCACCGTGAGACCCGCCTTCACCGTGAGACCCGCCTTCGCCGCGAGGCCCGCGCTTGCCGCCGCACCGCCGACCGTCGGCCTCGCTGCCCGTGGCGGCATGCGTGGATTCGCCCTCGCTCAGCCCGAACCGGGTGTGCAGCCGGCGCAGCGGGCCCGGGGCCCACCAGGTGGCCCGGCCGGTCAGCTTCATCACCGCCGGCACCAGCAGCCCACGCACCACCATCGCGTCCATCAGCACGGCCAGGGCGATACCCAGCCCCAGCATCTTGGTGTTGGTGACCCGCGAGGTGCCGATGCCCACCATCACCACGGCGAGGATCAGCGCCGCCGCCGTGATCAGGCCGCCGGTGCGCCGCAGCCCGAACTCCACCGCCGCCTGATGGTCCCCGGTGCGGTCGTACTCCTCCTTGATCCGGGAGAGCAGGAAGACCCCGTAGTCCATGGAGAGCCCGAAGGCGACGCAGAACATCAGGACGGGCAGGGTGGTCTCGATATCGCCGGAGGTGGTGAAGGAGAGCGGACCGGACAGATGCCCGTCCTGGAAGACCCACACCACCGCGCCGAACATCGCGGTCAGACTGAGCGCGTTGAGCAGCACGGCCTGAATCGGTATCAGCACGCTTCCGGTGAGCAGGAAGACCAGCAGCAGGGTGACGGCGACGATGATGGCCGCGGCCCAGGGCAGCCGGTCGGCTATGGAGTCCTTGGTGTCCACCAGGACGGCGGCGGTGCCGGTCGCCGAGGTGGTGAACGGCGGCTCCTGGGCGCGGATCGTCCGCACCAGATCCTGGCTGGCGGTGTCCACGGCCTCGCCCTTGGGCTGCACGGTGATCTCCGCCGAGCCATCGGACAGCCGCGCCGCCTCCGCCGGCCCCGGCTCGGCCACCCGCCGCCCATCGGCGAACCGGCCCGCCGGGCTGTCCACCCGAAGCACCTGGGGGAGTGCGGAGATCTTGGCGCTGTAGTCGGCGAGGGCCTTGGTACTCCCGGTGCCGCCGCCCTCGGCGAGGACCTCCACCGCGCCCCCGGGACCGCCGGGGAACCCCTCCCGGATGTGCTGCTGCACCACATGGGACTCGGCGCTCGACGGCAGCTGGCGGTCGTCCGCGGTGCCGAACTCCACCCTCAGGAACGGCAGTCCCAGCGCGACCAGACCGGCGACGGTGGCCAGCGCGAACACCGGGGCGCGCCGCATCACCAGCCGCGCGAGCCGCGCCCAGCCCGCTCCGGGCTCCCCGCCGCGGGCCGGGCGGCCGCGGCGCAGCAGCCGGGTGAGATCCAGTGCGTTGACCCGGTCGCCCAGGAGGATGAGCGCCGCGGGCAGGACCACCAGGGCCGCGGTGGCGGCGATCAGCACCACCGCGATCCCCGCATAGGCGAAGGAACGCAGGAAGTACTGCGGGAAGACCAGCATGGCGGCGAGCGAGGCGGCGACGGTCAGCGCGGAGAAGAGCACGGTGCGCCCGGCGGTGCGCAGTGTGGCCGCGACGGCGGGCAGCTTCTCCGCGCCCCGCCCCAGCTCCTCGCGGAAGCGGCGCACGATGAACAGGGCGTAGTCGATGGCGAGTCCGAGGCCGAGCGCGGTGGTCAGGTTCTGCGCGAAGACCGAGACATCGGTGAATTCGGTGAGCCCGCGCAGCACCGCGTCGGTGCCGAGGATCGCGATGATGCCGACGCCGAGCGGCAGCAGGGCGGCCACGGCGCTGCCGAAGACCATCACGAGCAGCACCAGGGTGATGGGCAGGGCGATCATCTCGGCCCGCAGCAGATCCTCCTGGATGGTGGACTGCAACTCATGGCGGACCGCGACCATCCCGCCGACCCGCACCTCGACCGGTCCATGGGCGCCCCGGTAGTGCGGCGCTATGCGCTCCAGCGCCTTGCCCGCGGCCGACTCATCGCCCAGGATCCGCGCGGCGATGATCGCCTCGCCCCGGTCCCGGGCGCGAAGCGAGGGCGCTCCGGTGGCCCAGTACGAGGTGACCCCGGTGACCGCCTTCTCGTCCGAGAGCTTCTTGGCCAGTGACCGGGCCTCGGCGGCGACGGCCGGATCGTCCACGGTCTTCTTACCGCTGTCGACGAGCAGGATCAGATTGGGCTGGGAGGCGGGGAAGCGCTTCTCGAGCGCCTTGGTGGCATACGCGGACTCGGACGCGGGGTCCTCCCAGCCGCCGCTTCCCATCCGGTCGGCGACCCCACTCCCGGCTACGACGGCCAGCGCGGTGAAGATCAAAGCGATCAGCAGGGACAGCCGAGGACGCGCCGTGACCAGGCGGGTCCACCCTCCGATCCGGTCTTCGGGTGGGCGGTTGACATCGGTCATGGCGCGGTGTCCCCTTCACCTGTGCCCCATGCCGCCACCAAATGTCCATAGGCGGCACGGGTCGCTGATTACCATGGGCGGTAAACACGAGCCACCGCTCGCGTTTCTCAAGAATGCGAGCGGGCGCTCGTGTTTGTCAATCGAACACGGAGAGCCGGGGAAAACAGGTGAGCGAGAGCAAGGCGGACCAGCCCGACGAGACGGCGAGGCCACGCCGCAGACAGGCGCGCGGCGAGCGCCGGATCCAGCAGCTGCTCGACGCCGCCGCCAGCGTCTTCTGCCGCACCGGCTACACCTCCGCGAGCACCAACGCCATCGCCCGCGAGGCCGGGGTCTCCCCCGGCACGCTGTACCAGTTCTTCCCGAACAAAGAGGCCATCGCCGTCGAGCTCGGCGAGCGCCTCAACCGCCGGATGCTGGAGACCCACGGGGTGGTCTTCACCTTCGAGAACACCGCGCTACCCCTGCGCGAACTGCTCGACGCGGTCCTCGATCCGATGATCGAGTTCAACTGCGCGAATCCCGCCTTCTGGACGCTGCTCCAGTCCTCCGACGCCCCGGGCCACTTCCTCGAGGAGCACGCCGCCCTGCACGACTCGATCCAGACCCGCATCAGCGAGCTGATCGGCGTCCGCAACCCCGGCCTCTCCCCCGAGCGCCGCACCCACACCGCGAACATGGCGTTCGCCCTGTTCAAGGCCGGACTGGGGCTGATCCTCGGCCATGAGGGCGCGGAGCGGGAGGCGTACGTAGCGGAGTTGAAGACCGCCCTGTACGGCTATCTCGCCCCGGTGCTCGGCACCGAGGGAGTCCCCGCCCAGCCCTGACCCCCGCACCACACCTCGTCACCCGCCCCTCCCCCGCCCCGGGCCGCGGAGGGGTGCGCGCGGGCGCGCGGCACCTGTCACCGACCGGCGCACCACCGACTTCCATCCATACCCCCTAGGGGTATAGAGTGGAGATTGCCAGGAACCGCTGAGACATTCCGGCGCCTCCTGCGCACCGACCGTCACGCTCACCCACACAGGAGAACCCCATGAGCTCCGAGGCAGTCACCACCGTCTACAAGGTGACCGGAATGACCTGCGGCCACTGCGAAGGCGCCGTCACCGAGGAGATCGGCGCCCTCGACGGCGTCACCTCCGTCAAGGCCGTGGCGTCCACCGGCCAGGTCACCGTGGTCTCGGCCGCCCCGCTGGACGACGAGAGCGTCCGCGCCGCCGTGGACGAGGCGGGCTACGAGCTCGACGGCCGGGCCTGAGCGAGCCCCCACCAAACCCCCGCCGGACCGTGCCGCCCTGCTCATACAGTCGCCGTACGGCCCGGCCCTCCTCCCAGGAGACCAGACATGACCAGCACGGCACCCCCCACCGGGCCCGCCGCCGACACCACGGCGACGACCGGCGGGCCCTCGCAGGTCGAGCTCGCCATCGGCGGGATGACCTGTGCGTCCTGCGCCGCCCGTGTCGAGAAGAAGCTCAACCGCCTCGACGGCGTCACCGCCACGGTGAACTACGCCACCGAGAAGGCCAAGGTGTCCTACGGCGAAGGGATCGAGGTCGCCGACCTGATCGCCACCGTCGTCAAAACCGGGTACACCGCCGAGGAACCGCGCCCCACCGTGCCCGAGCCGCGCGCCCCCGAGGACGCCGCCGCACCGGAGGCCGACCCGCGCGGCGACGCCGCGCCGGACTCCCTGCGCCACCGCATGCTCGTCTCCGTCGCGCTGTCCCTGCCCGTCGTGGTGCTGGCGATGGTGCCGTCCCTCCAGTTCGACAACTGGCAGTGGCTCTCGCTCACCCTCGCCGCGCCGGTCGTCGTCTGGGGCGGCGTGCCCTTCCACAAGGCCGCCTGGACGAACGCCCGGCACGGCGCGGCCACCATGGACACCCTCGTCTCCATCGGCACCCTGGCGGCCCTCGGCTGGTCCGTGTGGGCGCTGTTCTTCGGCCACGCGGGCATGCCCGGTATGCGGCACGGCTTCGACCTCACCGTATCCCGCACCGACGGATCGTCCTCGATCTACCTGGAGGCGGCGGCCGGAGTGACCGCGCTGATCCTCCTCGGCCGCCATCTGGAGGCGAAGTCCAAGCGGCGGGCGGGCGCGGCGCTGCGCGCCCTGCTGGAGCTCGGCGCCAAGGACGTGGCCGTGCTCCGCGGAGGCCGGGAGGTACGGATTCCCGTCGGCGAGCTGGCCGTCGGCGACCGCTTCGTGGTGCGCCCCGGCGAGAAGATCGCCACCGACGGCACCGTGGTCGAGGGCTCCTCCGCCGTGGACGCCTCGATGCTGACCGGCGAGTCGGTTCCGGTGGACGTGGGGGTCGGCGACGCGGTGGCGGGCGCGACCGTCAACGCGTCGGGCCGGATCGTGGTCGAGGCCACCCGGGTCGGCGCGGACACCCAGCTGTCCCGCATGGCCAAGCTGGTCGAGGACGCGCAGAACGGCAAGGCAGAGGTGCAGCGGCTCGCCGACCGGGTCTCGGGGATCTTCGTACCGATCGTGCTGCTGATCGCCGTCGGCACCCTGCTGGGCTGGCTGCTCACCACGGGCGACACGGCCGCCGCCTTCACCGCGGCCGTCGCCGTCCTGATCATCGCCTGCCCCTGCGCCCTGGGCCTGGCCACCCCGACCGCGCTCATGGTCGGCACCGGCCGCGGCGCCCAGCTGGGCATCCTGATCAAGGGACCCGAGGTGCTGGAGTCCACGCGCCGGGTGGACACCGTCGTGCTGGACAAGACCGGCACGGTGACGGCCGGGCAGATGCGGCTGCGCGGGGCCGTCACGGCGCCCGGCGTGGACGAGCGCGAGCTGCTACGGCTCGCGGGCGCCCTGGAGCACGCCTCCGAGCACCCGATCGCGCGGGCCGTCGCGGACGGCGCGGCCGAGCGGATCGGCGACCTCCCGGCGCCCGCGGACTTCCGCTCCGAGCCCGGCCTCGGCGTCCAGGGCACGGTGGACGGCCACGCGGTGCTGGTCGGCCGCGAGAAGCTGCTGGGCGCCTGGGCCATCGAGCTGCCCGAAGACCTCGCGGCCGCCAAGGCGGCGGCCGAGTCGGAGGGGCAGACGGCGGTCGCGGTGGCCTGGGACGGCGAGGCGCGCGGCGTCCTCCTGGTGGCCGACGCCGTCAAGGAGACCAGCGCCGAGGCGGTCGCCCAGCTGCGGGCGCTCGGCCTCACCCCGATCCTGCTGACCGGCGACAACCGGCTGGTCGCCGAGGCGGTGGCCCGCGAGGTCGGCATCGACGACGTCATCGCCGAGGTGCTGCCCCAGGAGAAGGTGGACGTGGTGAAGCGGCTGCGGGACGAGGGCCGTACGGTCGCCATGGTGGGCGACGGAATCAACGACGCGGCCGCCCTCGCCACCGCCGACCTGGGGCTCGCGATGGGCACGGGCACGGACGCGGCCATCGAGTCCGGGGATCTGACCCTGGTCCGGGGCGATCTGCGGGTGGCGGCGGACGCGATCCGGCTGGCGCGCAGGACCCTCGGCACCATCAAGGGCAATCTCTTCTGGGCCTTCGGCTACAACGTCGCCGCGCTGCCGCTCGCGGCGGCCGGACTGCTGAACCCGATGATCGCGGGAGCCGCGATGGCGTTCTCATCCGTGTTCGTGGTGACGAACAGTCTGCGACTGCGGACCTTCACAGCATCCACATAGATTCACCAAGTCCCCATAAGCCGCACAACACCCATACGGCGGAGCCTTGATCTTCAAATCGAGGCTCTTGCCCTTTTATGGCCCTTATGGCAAGAGACGCAGATCACAGGCAACCCAACGTAACCATTGCGGGGGGTCGCGAGTCTAATGGGACGGTGGGGATACGTCTTGGGGGACGGATCCCGCTACGCGTAGCCGGGACGACGTACTCGGGGAGCTTTGAGCGGCCCTCCCGTAGGTACGCGTCCCGGCAGATCGCGTCACCATACGGCCCGCAAGGGCCCGTGGACACCCGGCCGGATCCCGTGGGGGGAATCCGCTCCGGGGCAAGGGAAGCGCCCCGCTCCGACCCGTGGGGGGATCGGCAGCGGGGCGCTTCTCGCACCTTCTTTTTTTGAGGCTCGGTTCGCCTCCGGGGCGCTTCAGTCTCCCCCAGCTACCGCTGGGAGGTGCCCCCGGCCGGAAGACCCAAGGCCGGATACGACTGAGGTGCCCGGCCCTCTCAGAGGGGCGCCCGGCTGGGGCCAAGCACCCACATACGCGAAGTGCCCCCGGCCCAAGCAGGACGGGGGCACCGGAGAAGTGAGGGTCAGCGCTCCTCGACCGGGACGAAGTCGCGCTCCACCACACCCGTGTAGATCTGGCGGGGGCGGCCGATGCGGGAGCCCGGCTCTTTGATCATCTCGTGCCACTGGGCGATCCAGCCCGGCAGCCGGCCGAGCGCGAACAGCACGGTGAACATCTCGGTCGGGAAGCCCATCGCCCGGTAGATCAGACCGGTGTAGAAGTCCACGTTCGGGTAGAGCTTGCGCTCCACGAAGTAGTCGTCCGCGAGCGCGTGCTCCTCCAGCTTGAGCGCGATGTCAAGCAGCTCGTCGGACTTGCCGAGCGCGGAGAGGACATCGTGCGCCGCCGACTTGATGATCTTCGCCCGGGGGTCGAAGTTCTTGTAGACGCGGTGCCCGAAGCCCATGAGCTTCACGCCGTCTTCCTTGTTCTTCACCTTGCGGATGAAGGTGTCGACGTCGCCGCCCGAAGCCTGGATGCCCTCGAGCATCTCCAGCACGGACTGGTTGGCGCCGCCGTGCAGGGGGCCCCACAGGGCGTTGATGCCCGCCGAGATGGAGGCGAACATATTGGCCTGCGAGGAACCGACCAGCCGGACCGTGGAGGTCGAACAGTTCTGCTCGTGGTCGGCGTGCAGAATCAGCAGCTTGTCGAGCGCGGAGACCACGGTCGGGTCGAGGTCGTACTCCTGCGCGGGGACCGAGAAGGTCATCCGGAGGAAGTTCTCGACATAGCCGAGGTCATTGCGCGGGTAGACAAAGGGGTGGCCGACCGACTTCTTGTACGCATAAGCGGCAATGGTCGGCAGCTTGGCCAGCAGCCGGGTCGTCGAGAGGTTGCGCTGCTTCTCGTCGAAGGGGTTGTGGCTGTCCTGGTAGAAGGTCGACAGCGCGCTGACCACGGAGGACAGCATCGCCATCGGATGGGCGTCACGCGGGAAACCGTCGTAGAACCGCTTGACGTCCTCGTGCAACAGCGTGTGGCGGGTGATGTCCTCACGGAAGGCCGCCAGTTCATCGACGGTCGGCAGCTCCCCGTTGATCAGCAGGAAGGCGGTCTCCAGGAAGGAGGCGCGCTCCGCCAGCTGCTCGATGGGGTAGCCGCGATAGCGCAGGATGCCCTGCTCACCGTCCAGGTAGGTGATCGCGGATTTGTACGCGGCGGTGTTGCCGTAACCGGAGTCCAGGGTCACCAGACCGGTCTGGGCGCGCAGCTTGCCGATATCGAAGCCCTTGTCGCCGACGGTGCTGTCGACCACCGGGTAGGCGTACTCGCCGTCCCCGTACCGCAGTACTACAGAGTTGTCGCTCACGTCATCCCTCACCGACGTCTGGTTCTCTTCTTCGAGGTGCCCTGACTCCCCCCACCTTCCCCTACTCGGGTAGCGAACGTGCACTCGGGGTCGGCCGAAGAGCCTTTTGGCGGCACTCAGTGCCGCCTTTCACGGCCATCCTGCCCCGTTCGTCATCGTTCGGAAACCCATCTGACACGCTCGACTGTCACATCGCCGCCGAGTCGGTGATCCAGCGCGGTGCAGCGCCTGCCCGCCGAGACGGTGCGCACCGCCTGCCCCAGCGCGCGGCGCGAGCCGACCAGCACCACAAGGCGCTTGGCGCGGGTCACGGCCGTGTACAGGAGGTTGCGCTGCAACATCATCCAGGCCCCGGTGGTCACCGGGATCACGACGGCCGGGTACTCACTGCCCTGTGACCGGTGGATGGTCACCGCATAGGCGTGAGCCAGCTCGTCCAGCTCGTCGAAGTCGTACGGTACCTCCTCGTCCTCGTCCGTCCGCACGGTCAGCCGCTGCTCATCGGTGTCGAGTGAGGTGACGACGCCAACCGTGCCGTTGAAGACCCCGTTGGCCCCTTTCTCATAATTGTTACGGATCTGGGTCACCTTGTCGCCGACGCGGAAGACCCGGCCGCCGAAGCGGCGCTCCGGGAGGTCCGGGCGGGCCGGGGTGATGGCCTGCTGAAGCAGCCCGTTGAGCGTGCCGGCGCCCGCCGGGCCGCGGTGCATCGGGGCCAGAACCTGCACGTCACGGCGGGGGTCGAGGCCGAACTTCGCGGGGATGCGGCGGGCCGCGACATCGACGGTGAGCCGCCCTGCCTCCTCGGTGTCGTCCTCGACGAAGAGGAAGAAGTCGGACAGGCCCTGGGTGACCGGCGGCACCCCCTCGTTGATCCGGTGGGCGTTGGTGACCACTCCGGACTGCTGGGCCTGGCGGAAGATCCGGGTCAGCCGCACTGCCGGGACGGGGCTGCCGGGGGCCAGCAGATCGCGCAGCACCTCCCCGGCGCCCACGCTGGGCAGCTGGTCCACATCGCCGACGAAGAGCAGATGGGCACCGGGCGGGACGGCCTTGACCAGCTTGTTGGCCAGCAGCAGATCGAGCATGGACGCCTCGTCGACCACCACCAGGTCCGCGTCGAGCGGGCGGTCCCTGTCGTACGCCGCGTCCCCGCCGGGCTTGAGCTCCAGCAGGCGGTGGACGGTGGACGCCTCGGCGCCGGTCAGCTCGGACAGCCGCTTGGCGGCCCGGCCGGTGGGCGCCGCGAGCACCACCTTGGCCTTCTTGGCGCGGGCCAGCTCCACCACGGACCGCACGGTGAAGGACTTGCCGCAGCCCGGCCCGCCGGTGAGCACCGCGACTTTCTCGGTCAGCGCGAGCCGCACCACCTGGCTCTGCTCGGGCGCCAGGTCGGCGCCGGTGCGGCCGGCCAGCCAGCCCAGCGCCTTGTCCCAGTCCACGCCCCGGAAGGCGGGCATCCGGTCCTCCTCGGTGCGCAGCAGCCGCAGCACCTGGCCCGCGAGGGAGATCTCGGCGCGGTGGAAGGGCACCAGATAGACGGCGGAGACCGGCTCGCCGTCCGCCGGGCCCGGGACCGGCTCGCGCACCACGCCCTCGTCCTCGGCCGCGAGCTCGCCCAGGCAGTCGATGACCAGGCCGGTGTCCACCTGGAGCAACTTCACCGCGTCCGCGATGAGTTGCTCCTCGGGGAGATAGCAGTGGCCCTGGTCGGCGGACTGGGACAGCGCGTACTGGAGACCGGCCTTCACCCGGTCGGGGCTGTCATGGGGGATGCCGACCGACTGGGCGATCTTGTCGGCGGTGAGGAAGCCGATGCCCCAGACGTCGGCCGCCAGCCGGTACGGCTCGTTCTTCACGACCGAAATCGAGGCGTCGCCGTACTTCTTGTAGATCCGCACCGCGATGGAGGTGGAGACGCCGACCCCCTGGAGGAAGACCATCACCTCCTTGATGGCCTTCTGCTCCTCCCAGGCGGCGGCGATCATCTTGGTGCGCTTGGGGCCGAGGCCGGGGACCTCGACCAGCCGCTTGGGCTCCTGTTCGATGACGTCGAGGGTGTCGACGCCGAAGTGCTCGGTGATCCGGTCGGCGATCCGGGGGCCGATGCCCTTGATCAGCCCGGAGCCGAGATAGCGCCGGATGCCCTGGACGGTGGCGGGGAGGACGGTCTGGTAGTTCTCGACCGTGAACTGTTTGCCATATTGCGGATGGGAACCCCAGCGGCCCTCCATCCGCAGCGACTCGCCCGGCTGGGCGCCCAGCAGCGAGCCGACGACGGTGAGCAGATCTCCGGAGCCACGGCCGGTGTCGACCCGCGCGACCGTGTAGCCGTTCTCCTCATTGGCGTAGGTGATCCGCTCCAGGACCCCTTCCACCACCGCGAGTTTGAGCATGCCTCGACCGTACCGCCGGGAGCCGACAGGCGGTTCGGGGCCTGTGGACAACGCCCGTGGGGAAGGAACGCGGGTGTGCGTTCCGCGGCGGAATATCACGATCCGGTTTCACCGTGGGCCGACCCCTTGCCTCCCTCCATGTAATCGATTCCAATCTCATGTAATCGATTCCACAAGGAGGTGGACGATGCCGGCCATCAAGGATGTGGCGCGGTGTGCCGGGGTCTCCGTGGCGACGGTCTCACGGGTGCTCAACGACCACCCCTCCGTCCGCGCGGACACCCGCGAACGGGTGCTCGCCGCGGTCGCCGACCTCGGCTATCGCCCCAACGCGGTGGCCCGCTCGCTGCGCACCGATCAGACCCGGACCCTGGGCCTGGTCATCAGCGATGTGCTGAACCCCTTCTTCACCGAGCTCGCCCGTTCGGTCGAGGACGCCGCCCGCGAGCTGGACTACAGCGTGGTCATCGGCAACGCCGACGAGCGGCCCGACCTCCAGGACCACCATGTGCGTACCCTCATGGACCGCCGCATAGACGGACTGCTGGTCAGCCCCACCGACGGCGGCTCCCCGATGATGCTGGCCGCCGCCCGCGCCGGCACCCCCATGGTCTTCGTCGACCGCTGGATCGAGGGCGAGGGCCTGGACCGGGTGCCGGTGATCCGCACCGACGGGCGGGGAGCCATCCGCGCCCTGGTGGCCCATCTGTGCGCCCTCGGCCACCGCCGGGTCGCGATCATCGCGGGCCCCGCGGCCACCACGACCGGGCGCGAGCGGGTGGACGCCTTCCGCTCCGCGCTGCGCGAGTTCGGCCTGGAGCTGCACGAGGACCACATCGGCCAGGGCGACTTCCAGGCGGACAGCGGCCGCCGGGTGACCGCCCGCTTCCTCGATCTGCCGCACCCCCCGGACGCGATCTTCGCCGCGGACAACCTGATGGCGCTCGGCGCGATGGACGAGATCCGCGCGCGGGGCCTGCGGGTGCCGGACGACGTGGCACTCGCCGCGTTCGACGACATCCCCTGGTTCGTCCACACCGATCCGCCGATCACCGCCATCGCCCAGCCGACCGGGGCCCTCGGCCGTGCCGCCGTGACGGCGCTGATCGATCTCGTCGAGGGGCGGCCCGCCGAGTCGGTGACCCTGTCCGCCCGTCTGGTCACCCGCCGCTCGTGCGGCGAGCCCGAAGGGAGCAAGCCATGAGTGCCGAGTCCGAGCCGACCTCCCCCGGCGGGGCGGAGCTGCTGCGCATGGAGGGGGTCCGTAAGACCTTCCCCGGGGTGATCGCGCTGGACGGGGTGGACTTCGATCTGCGCCGGGGCGAAGTGCATGTCCTCCTGGGCGAGAACGGCGCCGGCAAGTCCACGCTGATCAAGATGGTCTCCGGCGCCCACCGCCCCGACGGCGGGCGGATCCTGGTCGACGGCGAGCCGGTGCGGATCAACAGCGCGCAGGACGCCGAGCGGCTCGGGATCGCCACCATCTACCAGGAGTTCAACCTCGTCCCGGACCTCACCGTGGCCGAGAACATCTTCCTGGGCCGCCAGCCGCGCCGCTTCGGCATGATCGACCGCAAGGCCATGGACGCGCGGGCCGCCGAACTGCTGGCCCGCGTCGGGGTGGACGTCTCGCCCCGGACCCGCGTCCGCGACCTCGGCATCGCCCGGCTCCAGATGGTGGAGATCGCCAAGGCGCTGAGCCTGGAGGCCCGTGTCCTGATCATGGACGAGCCGACCGCCGTGCTCACCACCGAGGAGGTCGACAAGCTCTTCCGGATCGTGCGCACCCTGCGCGCGGACGGTGTGGGCGTCGTCTTCATCACCCACCACCTGGAGGAGATCGCCGCCCTGGGCGACCGGGTCACCGTGCTGCGCGACGGCCGCAGCGTCACCCAGGTCCCGGCAAGCACCGACCAGGACGAACTGGTGCGGCTGATGGTGGGCCGCTCCATCGAGCAGCAGTACCCGCGTGAGCGCGGGGACGCCGGTGAACCACTGCTGAAGGTCCGGGGACTCACCCGGAACGGCAGCTTCCAGGACATCGGCTTCGAGGTGCGTGCCGGGGAGGTGGTGGGCCTGGCCGGGCTGGTCGGCGCGGGCCGTACGGAGGTCGTCCGGGCGCTGTTCGGCGCCGACCCGTACGACTCCGGCTCCGTCGAGGTGCTGGGCCGTCCGCTGCCCGGCCATGACGTGGTGGCCGCCATGCGGGCCGGGATCGGCCTCGTCCCCGAGGACCGTAAGGGCCAGGGACTGGTCCTGGACGGCTCCGTGCAGGAGAACCTGGGCCTGGTCACGCTGCGCGCCGCCACCCGCGCCGGACTGGTCGACCGGGCCGCCCAGCGGCGCTCGGCGGCCGGTGTCGCCGAGCGGCTGGCCGTCCGGATGGCCGGTCTCGACCAGCGGGTGCGCACCCTCTCCGGCGGCAACCAGCAGAAGGTCGTCATCGGCAAGTGGCTGCTCGCCGACAGCAAGGTGCTCATCCTCGACGAGCCGACCCGCGGGATCGACGTGGGCGCCAAGGTCGAGATCTACCAGCTCATCAACGAACTCACCGCGTCCGGCCACGCCGTACTGATGATCTCCAGCGATCTGCCCGAGGTGCTGGGGATGAGCGACCGGGTCCTGGTCATGGCCCAGGGCCGGATCGCGGGCGAGCTGACCGCGCGGGAAGCGACCCAGGACGCCGTGATGGCCCTGGCAGTGAAGGACGTCAAGGACGCCGACGAAGGGGTCGGCGGCAAGGAAAAGGAGGGCTCCCGTGGCCACTGACACGATTGACGCCACGAAGGACCCCGGGGGCTCGGCGGCCCTGCGCCGCGTGCTGCTCGACAACGGCGCCCTCAGCGCCCTGGTGCTGCTGGTGGCCGCCATGGCGCTGCTGTCCGGCGACTTCCTCACCACCGACAATCTCCTCAACGTCGGCGTCCAGGCGGCGGTCACCGCGATCCTCGCCTTCGGCGTCACCTTCGTCATCGTCTCCGCGGGCATCGACCTGTCGGTCGGCTCGGTGGCCGCGCTGTCCGCCACCGTGCTCGCCTGGTCCGCCAGCTCACAGGGGCTGCCGGTGTGGTTCGCGGCGCTCCTGGCGCTCACCACCGGTGTCGCCTGCGGTCTGGTCAGCGGGGCGCTGGTCTCCTTCGGGAAGCTGCCGCCGTTCATCGCCACGCTCGCGATGCTGTCGATCGGCCGCGGCCTGGCCCTGGTGATCTCCCAGGGCAGCCCGATAGCCGTGCCCGACTCGGTGTCCGGCCTCGGCGACACCCTCGGCGGCTGGCTGCCCGTGCCGGTGATCGTGATGGTCGTGATGGGCCTGATCACCGCGGGTGTGCTGGGCCGTACGTACCCGGGCCGGGCGATGTACGCGATCGGCGGCAACGAGGAGGCGGCCCGGCTCTCCGGGATCCGGGTGACCCGTCAGAAGCTGGTCGTCTACGCGCTCTCCGGCGGATTCGCGGCCGTCGCGGGCATCGTGCTCGCCTCCCGGCTGTCCTCCGCGCAGCCCCAGGCCGCGGTCGGCTACGAGCTCGACGCGATCGCCGCGGTGGTCATCGGCGGTGCCAGCCTGTCCGGTGGCGTCGGTAAGGCGTCCGGCACGCTCATCGGCGCGCTGATCCTCGCGGTGCTGCGCAACGGGCTCAACCTGCTGGAGGTGTCCGCCTTCTGGCAGCAGGTCGTCATCGGTGTCGTCATCGCGCTCGCGGTGCTGATGGACACGGCGCGCCGGCGTGCCGGGGCCGGACCGGGCGCGCCCGGGGCCGCGGCGGGCGGACCGTCCGGTGGCGGCCGTAAGAAGGCCGTCAACGCGGGCAAGTTCGCGCTGGCCGCCGTGGTCGTCGCCGCCATCGCCTTCGGCGCCTCCGTCTGGCGCTCCGGCTCCTCCGGGGGCGCGGACACCAAGGTCGGTCTGTCGGTCTCCACCCTCAACAACCCGTTCTTCGTGCAGCTGAAGGCGGGCGCCCAGGAGGAGGCCAAGCGCGCCGGTGTCAGCCTTACGGTCACCGACGCCCAGAACGACGCCTCCCAGCAGGCCAATCAGATCCAGAACTTCACCAGCCAGAACATGAAGTCGATCATCATCAACCCGGTCGACTCCGATGCCGCGGGCCCGTCCGTCCGGGCGGCCGACAAGGCAGGCATCCCGGTGCTCGCCGCCGACCGCGGCGTCAACAAGGCGAAGATCGCGACCCTGGTGGCCTCCGACAACATCACGGGCGGCAAGCTGGCCGCGAAGACGCTCGCCGAGCGGCTCGGTAAGAAGGGCACGATCCTGGTGTTGCAGGGCACCCCGGGCACCTCGGCCTCGCGTGAACGCGGTAAGGGCTTCGCGGAGGGCCTCAAGGCGTACCCGGACATCAAGGTCGTCGGCAAGCAGACCGCCGACTTCGACCGGGCCAAGGGGCTGGATGTGACCACCAATCTGCTCCAGGGCCACCCGGGAATCGACGGGATCTTCGCCGAGAACGACGAGATGGCGCTTGGCGCGGTCAAGGCGCTCGGATCCAAGGCGGGCAAGTCCGTCGCGGTCGTCGGCTTCGACGGCACCCCGGACGGGCTCAAGGCCGTCGAGAACGGCACCCTCGCCGCGACCGTCGCCCAGCAGCCGAAGGAGTTGGGCCGGATGGTGGTGGAGAACGCCGTCAGGGCCGCCAAGGGGCAGAAGATCGACGGCACGGTGAAGGTGCCGGTGAAGGTCGTCACTGCGAAGTGACAAACGAAAGGACGTGCGGATGCACGACTACGACCTGCTGGTCGTGGGGTCGGCCAACGCCGATCTGGTGATCGGAGTCGACCGCCGCCCCGGGGCCGGAGAGACGGTGCTCGGGTCCGACCTGGTGGTCCATCCGGGCGGCAAGGGCGCCAACCAGGCCGTCGCCGCCGCCCGGCTGGGGGCCCGGACGGCCCTGCTGGCCCGGGTCGGCGACGACGACTACGGCCGGCTGCTGCTGGACTCGCAGCGGTCGGCCGGGGTCGACACCGTGGGCGTGCTCGTCGGCGGCGCGCCCACCGGGGTCGCGCTGATCACGGTGGACCCCTCGGGCGACAACAGCATCGTGGTCTCCCAGGGGGCCAACGCCCGGCTGACCCCGGGCGACGTCCGCGCCGCGGCGAGCCTGCTGGCCGCGGCGCGAGTGGTCTCCCTACAGCTGGAGATCCCCCTGGAGTCGGTCGCCGAGGTGGTCCGTACGGCGGCCGCGGGCTCCGGCGGCCGCCCCGGGCCGCGGGTGGTGCTCAACCCCTCGCCGGCCGCGCCGCTGCCCAACGATGTGCTGGCCGCCTGTGATCCGCTGGTGGTCAACGAGCACGAGGCGCGGTTCCTGCTCAGCGACGGCCCGGCGGGCTCCTCCGACGACCCCGAGGAGTGGGCCGACGCCCTGCTCTCGCGCGGTCCGCGCTCGGTCGTGGTGACCCTGGGCGGCGAGGGCGCGCTGGTCGCCGACGGCGACCGTACGGTGCTCGTGCCCAGTCCCGCGGTGACGGCCGTGGACACCACGGGCGCCGGGGACGCCTTCACCGGCGCGCTCGCCTGGCGCCTCGGCGCCGACGACGACCTGGTGACGGCGGTGCGGTTCGCGGTGCGCGTGGGCGCGGCCGCGGTGACCCGGGCCGGGGCGCAGGCGTCCTTCCCGAACGCCGAGGAGGTGGCGGCCCTGTGAAGCGGTCCGGGATCCTCAACCGCCATCTGAGCGCGGGCATCGCGCTGTTGGGCCACACCGACACGGTGATGGTGTGCGACGCGGGCCTGCCGATACCGGACGGGCCGTTCGTGGTGGACCTCGCCTTCACGGCCGGGGTGCCGTCCTTCGAGCGGGTGCTCACCGGGCTGCTGGACGAGCTGGTGGTCGAAGGGGCCACGGCGGCGCGGGAGGTGAGCGACCACAACCCCGGGGCGACCGCCCTGCTCGACCGCCTCTTCCCGGCTCCCGCGCTGGATCTGGTCCCACACGAGGAGCTGAAGACGCTGACGGCGGGGGCGCGGCTGGTGGTGCGTACGGGCGAGGCGCGGCCGTACGCGAACGTGCTGCTGCGGTGCGGGGTGCCGTTCTGAGGGTGTGACGAGGGTGTGACCAGGGTTTGATATTTCGAGGGGCCCGGCCGTGGTCCGGGCCCCTCGTTCTCCCCTCCCAGGGCTTCCTCTCGAAATCCCCCCGGATCCCCCCCAGGAAGCCCGATGCCAGGTACGACCCGCCAAGGGCCGGAACGGTTGCACGGCGATCGGCGAAAGATTTTTCCGGGGTGCGACAACCTCGGGTGGGGCCGCACGTCTGGTGGGTTGAAGGCGGGCTCCGGAACGGGTCCTCGGGTTCTCGTGGTCCTCGGGTCCTCGGCGCACGCCTCACCCATCAGCGTTCGCTCAACCCTTTCGGGAGTCGTTCCATATGCAGCACGTCCGCGCCAAGAAGCCGAACCGCCGTCTGCGCCCCTGGATCGTGGGGTCGGCCGCCGGAGTCGCCCTGATCGTGGGCGGGGGCATCGCCGCCCAGGCGGCCACCTCCGACCACTCCCGCCCGGCCAAGCCGGCCCCGACGGCGACCGCGAAGCCGGAGCCCACGAAGCCGCCCACCAGCAAGCCGGAGCCCACCAAGCCGCCCACCACCAAGCCCGAGCCCACCAAGCCGCCCACCACCAAGCCCGAGCCCACCAAGCCGCCCACCACCAAGCCCGAGCCGACCAAGCCCGCGCCCACGCCGCCGCACACCAGCGTGCCCGAGCCCACCAAGCCCGCGCCCACGCCGCCGCACACCAGCGTGCCCGAGCCCACCAAGCCCGCGCCCACCAAGGCCAGCCGCTAGCCCGACCACGGGTGGGGCGGGGCCGGATCCGGAGCCGGTCCCGCCGCACCGATGAGGTGAACGAGGACGATGCAGCTCACTCTTGTCCTGCCCTGGTGGGCCCGGCTGCTCCGCCGTGCCCGGACGACCGCCTCGACGCCCCCGGTGGGGACACCGCGCGCCGGGCGGCGGCTGCGGGCGCTGCGGCCGGTGGGCGGCCGGGGCGACGGGGAGCCCGGTCCGACCCTGGACGATCTGTACCGGGCCCGGCGGCTGGACATGATCCGGCTGGCGGTCTTCCTGGTGGACGACCTGCACACCGCCGAGGACGTCGTCCAGGACGCCTTCGCCGCCGTCTGCCGCCGGCACGGCTCACGGCTGGACAGCCTCCAGGACGCCCATGCCTATCTGCACACCGCCGTGGTCAACGCCGCCCGCTCGGTGCTGCGCCGACGGCGTACGGCACGCGCGTACACCCCGCCGTACCAGGGACCGGGGGCGCCCGTGGACGAGCCGCTGCTGCTCGCCGAGGAGCACCGCCAGGTCCTCGACGCGCTCACCGACCTCACCCCGCGCCAGCGCGAGGTGCTGGTGCTGCGCTACTGGTCGGAGCTGACCGAGGCCCAGATAGCCGAGGCGCTGGGCGTCTCCCGAGGCACCGTGAAGTCGACCGCGAGCCGTGCGCTCGTCACCCTGGAGAAACTGCTGGAGGCGGCCCGATGAGCACTCCCTCCCCCATCGAGGAACGGCTGCGCGCCGCGCTCGACGCCCGTGCGCGGCTCATCGACGCCCACGATCTGTCCCCGTACCGTCCCCCCACCGGCCCGGCCTGGGGCAGGCGGCGGGTCCGGCGGGTCGTGTCCGCCGTCGCGGTGACGGTGGCGGCAGCGGCGGCCGTCGCCTTCCTGCTGCTGTCCGGCTCCCCGGACCGCCCGCATCCGACACCGCCCGCCCGGGACCCCCGCACGCCTCCGGCCACCTCGGCGCCCTCGACGCACGGCTCGCCCACGTCCAAGCCCTCCCCGACCTCACCCCCCGAAACCGCGCCCAACACCGGTCCCGGGGCCACTCCCCCGGCACGCTGACTCAGTCGAGCAGTCCCGCCTCCTGCGCCAGCACCGCCGCCTGGACCCGGTTGGTGCAGTGGGCGCGGGTGAGGATGCTGCTGATGTGGGCCTTGACCGTGCCGGAGCTCAGGTGGAGCTGTGCGGCGATCTCGGCGTTGGAGAGCCCGGTGCCCAGCAGTCGGAGGACGTCCCGTTCGGCCGGTGTCAGGTCCGCGATCCGACGTGATGCGGCGTCGCTGCCGTGGCCCAGCCGGATCCGGAAGTCGACGAGTTGGCGGGTGACCTGCGGGGCGAGAACGGGTTCTCCGGCGGCGGCGCGGCGTACGGCGTCGATGAGGTCGCGGGGGCCGGTGTCCTTGAGGAGGTAGCCGTGGGCTCCGGCGCGCAGGGCGCTGGTAACGGTCGATTCCTCGCCGAAGGCCGTCAGCATCACCACCCGGGTGCGGGACGAATGCCGGGTGATCTCGGCGACGGCGGCGATGCCGTCTCCGGGCATGCGGATGTCGAGGAGGGCGACGTCGACGGGGTGGAGGTGGCAGGCTTCGACGGCCTCGCGGGCGTCCTGTGCCTCGGCCACGATAAGGAACTCGTCGTCGTTCTCCAGGATAAGCCGGATCCCGGCGCGCATCAGCGCCTCGTCGTCGGCGATCAGGACTCGGATCACGGGTTCAGTGTAGAACCGCCATGATCAGCAGGGCGATCGTGCATGCGACCGTCGGCAGCAACACCAGCATCGCCGCGCAGCCGCCGCCCAGGAGGCGGGGCCACGTGAGGACATCCGTGGACAGCGGGGGTCGGGAGCCCGCCCCGCCGGACACCGGCGCGGGCGAAGTGGCGTACACGGGCGGCGAGTCGGGCCGGACGGGTATACGGGCGGAGAGGACGAAGCCGCCCTCCGGGCGCGGTCCGGCGTGGAGGGCGCCCCCGAGCAGGCTGATCCTTTCCTGGAGGCCGATGAGTCCACTGCGGTTCCCGTCCCCGGGCGGACGGGGCACCGGCGGGGCATCGTTGACGACGGTGACCACCAGGGCTTCCCCTTCGTCGTGGAACGTCACGCGGACGGGCGCGCCGGGCGCGTGCTTCAGCGCGTTGGTGAGTCCTTCGCGGGTGACACGGTGGACGGCCTGACGGCTGCGGGCGTCCGTGTCCGCCTGCCTGGTCGCGTTCCAGTGCAGTTCGGCGTCGGCTCCGGCGCTCCGGGCATCCGCGACCAGGGTCGAGAGAGCGTCGCGGGTCCCCCGCTCGCCGATGTTCTCGCCGGGCTGGTGACGGAGGACGCCGAGGATGCCGCGCAGTTCGTCCATGGCCGTTCCGGCAGTGGTGCGCAGAAGTTCGGCCTGGGAGGCCAGCGGGGGCGCCTGTCGTTCGGCGGCGAGCTGGAGGGCTCCGGCGTGCACCGAGATGAGGCCGATGCGGTGGCCGAGCAGATCGTGCATCTCGGAGGCGATGCGCGCCCGTTCCTCCATGCGGGCCGCCTCGTCGGTGAGCAAGCGGTTCTGTTCGAGGTAGGCGTTGCGTTCCCGCAGCAGCCTCGTCAGCGGGCGGCGGCGCCCCAGCATCATGCCGGACAGCGCGGGCAGCAGGATGAACAGCGCGGCCATACCGGCGCCGGCGGCCAGGTACGGCATCGTCGGGAGTCCGCTGAGGGATTGGGCGGCAATCGATACGAGCACGGCGCCGGCACCGCTCGCCCCGACCACTGCCCAGGCGCGCCGTGCGGGGGAGATGCGGCGCACGGCGGACCACACGACGCACGGCACCACCACCATCGCCCACACGTTGTCCCCGGCGATCAACGGCACGCAGCACAGCACCGTGAGGGTCGGGTACATCCGCCGCGCGGGCACGAGCAGCGCCGCCCACACCCCCAGGAGGGCCACCGACACCGGGTGGGCCGGCGGAATCAGCGGAACCGGCACCAGTGAGCACAGCAGGACCAGACCGGCGAGTACGGACTCGGTGACGACCGTCCGCCGGGGCGCGGCGCGCACCGCCTCCCGGATAGCGGCGGCCTCGCGGCGCATCCGTCTCCACGGTCGCACTGCCGGGCTCATGGTTTCCTCCGTATGGCTGCCGTCCTCAACGGCTCTGCTGGTCATGCGCGTTGGCGGGCCACCGCGGCCTCAGGCGGCCTCGGCCGCTCCGCCCGGGACCCGGAGCTCCGGCTCCGCCCGCAGCCCGGCGACATCCGCCCCGCTCTCGGTCAGCACACGCTCGATCTCCGCCGCGGACTCCGCGTCCGTCCCGGTCTCGTCCAGCAGCGCGGCCAGCAGGTGGGTCGTGCCGACCGTGGACGAGCCCTGAGCGGAGGCGGTGAGCTCCGTGACGTGCAGGAGCCGCCGTTCGAAGCCGGCGGTGTCGCCGACCTCCGGGGGCTCCCCCTCCGCGACCCCGGTGGTGGGAAGCAGTACCCGGGTGAGGGCATCCTGCCGTACGCCGTGCCGGCGCAGGAGTTCCGCCCCCCGGTTCGCCGCCGTCAGCTTCTCGGGCAGCTCACGCCCCGCGACGGTCAACGACCGCTCCAGCGCCAGAATGCCCAGCAGCACATCGACGGGTTCCTCCTCCGACGCTCCGCGCCGCACCGCGCTCCGTCGTGCCTCCGAGAGCACCACGCCCACGACCGCGGAGCCGAACCCGGCGCCGCCCCCGAATATCCAGGCGGTGAACTTCCGGGTCAGCGGATTGCCGCTCTTCCCGAACGTCCCCGCCTTGCGCAGCACCAACACCGCGGTGGGCTCCGGCGCTTCGTCGCTCCCCCGCAACGCGTCGAGCGCCCTCAAGGCAGCCGAGACGTCCAGCTTCCTCACCGCCAAGGCCTCGCGGGCGCGTGTATCGGGCAGCTCGACCAGTGCGCGCGCCACATGCCGGACGCGCACGGAAATGGTGCCCTCCTCCCGTGCGGCCTCCAGCGCCTTGCGCAGACAGGTCCGCACCGCACCGGTCATCGGCGGGAGTTCAAGGCTTTGCCGCTCCTCCCCCTCCTTCTTCTTCCGGTTCTTCCAGCGCAGCCTCTTGGCCTCCTCCTGCCGGACCCCCCGCCAGCAGGCGTCGATCTCCCGCTCGTCGTCCGGGCTTCCCGCCGCGCCGTCACCCGCGTCGTCGCTGACCCACACGGATGTCCCCCGGGTCCCGATCGAAGCGCTGAGCGAGCCGGAGGCCCGCATCCCGGGTGCGATCGCGGAACCCGCGGCCCAGTCACCCGACACGAGGGCATACAGCACGCTTTCCGTACCCAGGTCCTCGCGTTCCTGCTTGGCCACCGCGCGCATCGCCTCCAGCAACAGCTTGAGGACGTCCCTCTCGAACTCGGTGGTCACGCCGGTGTCGCGGTCGGACGTGTGCTGATCCATCGTGCCTTCCCCTCCGTGGTGGTACCCGCCGAAAGGGACGCTAGCCAAGGTTCTCCGGCTCCGCGTCGCCCGACCGGCCATGCTTCCGGTCCGATCGGCCAGGTTCCTCCGCCCGGGCGGCCGGTTGGGTCGACTTCACGGCTGAGTACGTCGCTCGACTTCACGGCTGAGTACGTCGCTCGGCGGCGTCGAACGCGGGCGCGAGCGGGGCCAGCGCCGCGCGGAGCTGGTCGGGCAGTGAGCCGGAGGGCACGACCAGCCCTCCGGCGCCGAAACCCCCGGCGGCCTCCGCGTTCCCGGCCGGGCGGAGCCAGCCTTCCAGCGCGATGCGAACCGCCGCGGCCACGCTTGCCGCGAGAACGCGGGCCGTATGCGCTACGGCGTCACCCAGCCGTTCGGCGATCGCCGCCGTGAGAGGGGGCTCGATACCGGCGGTGGTATCGAGGAACGCCGCGCGCAGCGCGGTCCGGGTAGTGATCAGCAGCAGCGCCTCCTGTTCGCGCTCACCGGTGTTCGTGTACTGCTCGACCACTGCTTCGGTAACGGCGTCAGCCAGACGCACTCCTGCGGGCCGGGCCGCGACCGCCGCCGCGATCCGCTCCTCACGGTCCGCGGTGACAGCGGAGACGATCGCCTGCTCGCGGCTGGCGAAGTAGTTGTTGTAGGTGCGCGGCGAGACCCCGGCCGCCTCGGCGATGTCCTCGACCCGCACCTGGTCCGGTCCGCGCTCCACGGCCAAGCGCAGGGCCGCCTCGCGTAGCGCCTCGCGCGTGGCCCGCTTCTTCCGCTCCCGCAGCCCTGGGGGTGGTGTCGTCACGGTGTCAGCGTTCCACACAGGACTGCGTGCACGCAAACTTGCGCGCACGCACTTTTCTTGTCAGCCTCGACCCGACCGAGACCGACGGACCCGAGACCGACGGACCCGAGACCGACGGACCCGAGACCCGACAGAGAGGACGTCACCATGCGAGCAAGAGGAATGACCTACGACACCGGATTCGTCGTGCACGGCCAGATGTCCCGCGAGCACCTCGACCCCGCGGTGGTCCGGCGCGAGCTCGCCATCATCCGCGACGACCTGCACTGCAACGCGATCCAGATCATCGGCGGCGACCCGGACCGACTGGAGCTGGCCGCCGGTGCCGCCGCCGAGCTCGGCCTCGAGGTCTGGTTCTCGCCCTATCCGCTGGAGCTGGACCCGGAGCAGATCCTCACGCTCTTCCGCGACTGCGCCGAGCGGGCGGAACGGCTCCGGCGACAGGGAACCACAGTCGTGTTCGTCGCAGGGGTCGAGCTGAGCGTGATGAACCGCGGATTCCTGCCCGGAGAGAGCCCCGAAGAGCGGGTCGAGCGGCTGATGAGCCAACCCGAGCGGCGGGCCGAGGCGACGCGCGAGCTCGGCGTGCGCATCAACGCGTTCCTCCGCGACGCCGCGGCCACCGTCCGCGAACGCTTCCAGGGCAAGCTCACCTACGCATCCATCCAGTTCGAGCAGGTCGACTGGGCTCCCTTCGACATGGTGACGTTCGAGCTGATCCGCTCCGCCGAGGTCGCCGACCGCTTCCGGGACGCGGTGCGCACCCTGGCCCAAGGCCCGAAGCCGCTCGCCATCACCGGGTTCGGCACCGCGGCCTACCGCGGCGCGGGCGACCGCGGTGGGCGGGTGCTGGAAGTGGTCGAGCACGACCCGGAGACCAGGGCCCCGGTACGGCTGAACGGCATATACGAGCGCGACGAGGCCGGCCAGGCCGCATATCTGAGCGAACTGCTGGAGATCTTCGAGACCGAGGGCGTGGACAGCGCGTTCGTGTTCCTGTTCGCCTTGCCCGGCTACCCGCACCGCCCGGACGGCGACCCCAGGGACGACTTGGACCGGGCCGGCCTGGGCATCGTCAAACTCCTCGAAGGGCGCCGGGGGCAGACCTACCCCGACATGGAATGGGAACCCAAGGCCGCCTTCGCGGCAGTGGCGCAGCGATACCGGAGGTGACCGGCCCCGCGCACGCCATCGCCGACGAACCGGAAGGACGAACGCGACCACCCTTGAGGCGGAACGCCGCCGCTTTCCGGGTGGCGCCGAGGGGCATCCCCGGCAGGCGGCGACCCCGGTCGCCGACCTCCACACCGTCGCGACCAGGGGCTGTGCATCAAGCTCGGCGAGGACGGCCTCGCGGCGGTCACCGCCGACCGGGTCCTGACCGCAGCCCTTGGCGGCGGTGCGCCGCGGCCCGGAATAATTCTCCGACTTATTGACGAAAACCGCAGAGCGTTCGCAAGCTGAGCCGTAGGCCGTCCAGGAACGCAGTCCGACATGCCCGACGAGGGCATCGACAACGCCTGTTCGCGCTGCTGGGCGCGGCGGTGCCGCCGGGTCCGGTGGCTTGGCCCGCAGGCAGCACCGGCGTCCGTGACGACGAAGGGGTGTACGACTGATGAGCACGGCTCCCGAGGACGGGTCACCCATTGGCCGCCGGTCACTGCTGGCGGGTATGGCCGGTATGGCGGGTATGACCGGAACGCTGGGCACCGCGGCACAGGCCGTGGCCGACGTTCGCACCGACAGTCCACCGAGGGGGCACTACCCGTCGAACTGGCCCGATCCCTCACCGTACGGCCTCGCCGACACCCGGCTCGACCTGTGGCCGCGCGGGGACAACTCCTTTGTCCTCCCGCTCGAGCGCCGTCCCCGCGACGAGGAGCCCGGCCGTGTGTGGATGCGAGACACCTACGTCAACTGCTTCGCCGTCCACGGCCATCCGCTCTACGTGGCGACGGGCACTACCCGCGTGCCCGGTCTGGAGACGGCGGATCCGTGGAACGACGGCATCTTCGTCTGGACGGCACGTTCGCTGTACGGTCCGTGGCGGCTGGCCGACACCACCGGCATCCGGCCCGGCGCCGAAAAGGGCAAGGTGTGGTCGCCGGAGTTCGCCGGTGAGAACCGGCCCGGCCGCACCGTGGTCGCGCCGTGGCAGGAATACTGGTATGACGACCTGTTCGGCAAGCGCGGTGAGGTGTGGGCCCCTGAGCTCCACTACTTCCGCGGCCGGTGGTACCTCGTCGCGTGCATGGGCGCCCACTCCCGCAAGGTCGGTTCGTTCATGCTCGTGAGCGAGGGCGGGGTCGAGGGCCCCTACCGGCTTGTCGAGGGCAATCTCGACAAGCCGTTCGGCGACCCGTACGACGGCGGGGCGGACTTCATCGAGCCCGGCGCGCGCCACCACATCGACGGCAGCCTCTATACCGAGGGCGATGACGCCTTGCTTGTGCTGCACAACGACTTCTACGCGAAGTTCCGCGACGACATGGAGGACATCGTCCCGACGACGAACCTGCCGCGCTTCCAGCAGTCCCCCTACTCCCCCGAGCCCTACCTGGAGGGCGCGTACGTCTTCAAGCACGGAGGCAGGTACTACTTGGTGCACGCCGCCTGGGACCGGACGTCGGCCAACCCCGACGGCAGCACCCGTTACGCCTACGCCCCGCCCGGCACCGGCCGGACGCAGTACCAGTACGACGCCATCGTCGCCGTCGCGGACCACTTCGAGGGCCCGTACTCGAAGCGCTGGACCGCAGGCGTGGGCGCCGGCCACAACAACTTCTTCACCGACCGCGACGGCAACCTGTGGGGGACATTCTTCCGCAATCCCAACTTCGGCTACTGGGCCGACCCGTCCCGCGTCGCGGACGCTGCTGTCCCCGGCGTCGTCCGCCTGGAGTGGACCGGGCCGAAGGGCAACCGCCTGTATGTCCGTCGCGCGAACTGAGGCCGTCCGACCGCTTCGACGTCGTTCTCCGCACCGGAAAGGGACATCGTGACCTGCCCGACCGCTCCGAACATCGTGCTCGTGATGACCGATCAGCACCGCGCCGGCTTTACCGCGGGCGAGGGGTTCGCCCTCGACACCATGCCCTTCCTCGACTCGCTGGCCGCCGACGGCACCCGGTTCCGCCGCGCATATACCACCGCCCCGGCGTGCGTTCCGGCGCGCACCAGCCTGCTCACCGGCCGCTGGCCCAGCACTCACCGAGTGCGGCAGAACTCCACCCCGGATGAGGTGACGCGCGGCGACGACCTGCTCGATGTGCTGGGCGGCGCGGGCTACCAGCTGTTCTACGCCGGCAAGACGCACATGTACCGCGGGAAGGCAGAGTACTTCGACGCCTTCTCCGGCCCGTACGGACACGTGAGTGGGCCGGACACGACCACCGAACAGCGCGCCTTCGCCCAATGGATGAACTCCATCGACATGGGGCCGACTCGCGAACCCACCCCGTTCCCGGTGGAGCTCCAGTTCGCGCACCGGATCGTCTCCGACGCCATCAAGCAGGTGGACGCGAGGGACCGCGACAAGCCCTTCTTCTCCTGGGTATCGATGCCCGAGCCGCACAACCCGTACCAGGCCCCGGAGCCGTACTTCTCGCTGTTCGACGAGGACGAGGTCCCGAAGCGGACCTGCGGCCCCCAGGCCGCGGAGGACAAGGGTGGCGCGTACAAGTGGCTCCGCGACCTGGTGGAGGAGAAGCGCCCCGGCTACGACCGACTCCACCGCCGCTACCGAGCCACCTACTGCGGCATGCTCCGCCTCATCGACGACCAGCTACGCCGCCTCGTCGACCACTTGAAAGCGCAGGGCGTCTGGGAGAACACCCTACTGGTCTTCGTCGCCGACCACGGCGACTACGCGGGCGAATACGGCCTCCAGCGCAAGGGCGCCGGAATGCCGGAGGCACTGACACACATCCCCATGGTGGTGCACGGCTGCGACATCCAGTCCCGGGACAACGACCGGGACTTCGTGTCGATCGCCGACATCTTCCCCACCCTCTGCGAAACAGTCGGCCGAGGCATCCCCCTCGGCGTCCAGGGCCGCAGCCTGTGGCAGATGCTCACCGGCGCGGACTACCCGGCCGCGGAGTTCGCCGACATCGTCACGGAGCGCGGCTACGGCGGCCTGCCGTATCCCGAGGACGCCCGGCCCGAGCTGCACTTCCCTTACGAGGGCACCAAATACGACGAGCTCAACAGCGTGACCCAGAGCGGCTCGTCGCGGGCGCTGCGGCACGACCACTACAAGATCCATCAGCACGTCGACGGCGGTGGCGAGCTCTACGACCTCGCCACCGACCCGATGGAACTGACCAACCGATGGAACGACCCGAAGCTGCGACAGGTCCAAGCCGATCTCATGCAGCGACTACAGCGGTGGTCACTCCGGCTCACCGACGACCTCCCCGACGGGAACTACGACCCCAACCTCCCCCGGCACAACTGGCACCGGACTTGAAGGGCGACCGCACAAGCACCTGACAGCGACTCACCTCACCGTGCAAGCTCAACTCTTCACTCTCCCCACCGGAGACATCATGCCCTTGCACCTTCCTTCTCGCCGTACGATCCTGTGTGGCGCCGGGGTCACCCTGGCCACGGCAGCCACACCCGGAACCGGCCTCGCGGCCAGCGGAACCCCTGCCCGTGTGACCGTCGACTACCCGGGCGCGCAATGGTCACCCGCCTCTCCCGACAACTACCGCACCGCGCGGCGCCCTGGCAGCGATCCAGTCGACCGCGTGGTCATTCACGTCACGCATGAACACTTCGACGACGTCCTCTCCATCTTCCGGAATCCCGACCGGAAAACCTCGGCCCACTATGTGGTCCGCTCGGCCGACGGCCACATCTGCCAGTGCGTTCGGGAGAAGGACATCGCCTGGCATGCCGGAAATCCCGACTACGACAACCGCAGCATCGGTATCGATCACGAGGGCTGGACCAACGGCCCCACCTGGTTCACCCAGGAGATGTACGCCTCGTCCGCGGCGCTCACCGCGGCTGTGTGCGCGCGATATGGGATTCCGCTGGACCGCACCCACATCCTGGGCCACAACGAGGTGCCTGGCGCCATCTGTACCGACCCCGGAGCCAACTGGGACTGGGACCACTACCTCGAACTGGTACGGAACGCGAGGAGCTGAGGTCCTGAAGCCTTCTCCGGCTGAGCGGGCCGTGGCTGCGAAGGAGTTCGACGAGCATCCATGACCACCGAAAACCGACCCTGCTGCACGCCGAGCGCCGCCACGCCCGACGCCGGACCGCCCTCGCCGGTGCGAGCCCCCGCTGTCCGCTGTCCGTCCACCAAGGGACAGGTCCGCCTGCCAGGGGGCGACTTCGCCATGGGCGACGCCTTCGACGAGGGCTATCCCGCCGACGGCGAGACTCCGGTGCACCAAGTACGCCTCAGCCCCCTCTACATGGACGAGGCAGCGGTGACCAACGCCCAGTTCGCCGCGTTCGTCAAAGCGACCGGTCATGTGACCGACGCCGAACGCCATGGAAGCTCGGCGGTCTTCCACCTCGCTGTCGCCGCGACCAGTGCCGACCAACTGGGCAGTGCGGCCGGAACTCCGTGGTGGATCAACGTGAGGGGCGCACAGTGGCGCCACCCCGAAGGACCACGGTCCACCACCGCCGACCGGCGTCATCACCCCGTCGTCCATGTCTCGTGGAACGACGCGACCGCATACGCCTCCTGGGCCGGTAAGCGCCTGCCCACGGAAGCCGAATGGGAGTACGCGGCACGCGGTGGCCTGGCCAGTCGTCGCTACGCGTGGGGCGACGAGCTGACACCGGACGGCCGCTGGCGCTGCAACATCTGGCAAGGTCGTTTCCCGGACGTCAACACCGCCGAAGACGGTCACCTGACCACCGCCCCGGTCAAATCCTTCCGCCCCAACGGCTTCGGTCTGTGGAACACCGCGGGCAACGTGTGGGAATGGTGCTCCGACTGGTTCTCGCCCACGTACTACACCGAGGCGCCGCCCGAAAACCCCCTCGGCCCGGAAACCGGCGTTACCCGTGTCCTGCGCGGCGGCTCCTACCTGTGCCACCACTCCTACTGCAACCGCTACCGGGTGGCCGCCCGCTCCTCGAACACCCCCGACTCGTCCTCGGGGAACCTCGGATTCCGCTGCGCCAACGATGCGCCGGCACAGGCGTAGGCTCCGCCTCACGGTCGGCTTTGACCGGGACACTGAATCGTTGGCACAGCGGGAGGGCCGGGTCAATGAGCAGCGTCTCGCCCTTCCGGATCCGATCCGGGTGAACCCGGGCCTTCCCGGAGGCACAGGCCACCGCCGGCCAACTCGGCCACGACGAACTGCTGCGCGGCACCGTCTTCGGCCCCAGTCAGGTGCTGCTCCACCAGATCTCGACACGCCGCACCACAGGAGGTCCGCCGCGGCTCCGTGCGGACGATGGCCGCCGGGCATGGCTCAGCGTGTCTCGGAGTTCCTCGCACCGGGGTGCGTTCGGCCGCCTGGCCGCACGCCTGCCCGACACACCCCGATCCAGTCGCTACAGCACCAGCGTCCGGTACCGCTCGGCGACCTCCGCCAGGACCTCCGCGCCGTCCCCGGCCCATAGGTCCGGATTGAAGATCTCCACCTCGATCGGGCCGGTGTAGCCCGTCGCGTCGACCCGCTCGCGGAACCAGCGGAAGTCCACCGAGCCGTCGCCGAGTTGGCCCCGGCCCAGCAGGACACCCTCCGGGAGCGGTGTGACCCAGTCGGCGAGTTGGAAGGCGGCGATGCGGGCGCCCGCGCCCGCGCGGGCGATCTGGGCCGCGACCGTGTCGTCCCACCACAGGTGGTAGGTGTCCACGACCACGCCCACCTGCTCCGCCGGGAAGCGCTCGGCCAGGTCGAGGGCCTGGGCGAGGGTGGAGACCACGCAGCGGTCGGACGCGTACATGGGGTGCAGGGGCTCGATGGCCAGGCGGACGCCGTGGTCGGCGGCGTACGGGGCGAGTTCCCCCAGCGCGTCGGCGATGCGCTCGCGGGCGGCGAAGAGGTCGCGGCTGCCGGGCGGGAGACCGCCGGAGACCAGGACCAGGGTGTCGGTGCCCAGGGTGGCGGCCTCGTCGATGGCCCGGCGGTTGTCGGCCAGGGCCGTGGCGCGCGCCTCGGGCTCGCTCGCGGTGAAGAAGCCGCCCCGGCACAGGCTGGTGACGGTCAGGCCCGCGCCGCGCACCAGTTCGGCCGCGGCCGCCACGCCGTACTTCTGGACCGGTTCGCGCCACAGGCCCACGCCCGTAACGCCCGCCTTGGCGCAGCCCTCCGCCAGCTCGGGCAGCGACCACTGTTTGATCGTTTCCTGGTTGAGGCTCAGGCGGGGCACAACGGGGCTCATTGGGTGACTCCGTACACGGACAGCAGGTGTTTCATGCGGGTCTCGGCCAGCGCCGGGTCCGGGAACAGGCCCAGCCCGTCCGCCAGTTCGTACGCCCGCGCCAGATGCGGCAGCGAACGGGCCGACTGGAGGCCGCCGACCATGGTGAAGTGCGACTGGTGGCCCGCCAGCCAGGCCAGCAGCACCACACCCGTCTTGTAGTAGCGGGTCGGGGTCTGGAAGAGGTGGCGGGAGAGCTCCACCGTCGGGTCCAGCAGGGCGCGGAAGGCGGCCGCATCGCCGGTGTCCAGCTTGCGCACGGCCTCCGCCGCCAGCGGGCCCAGCGGGTCGAAGATGCCGAGCAGGGCGTGGCTGAAGCCCCGGTCGTCGCCCGCGATCAGTTCGGGGTAGTTGAAGTCGTCGCCCGTGTAGCAGCGCACCCCGTCCGGCAGCTTGCGCCGCAGGTCGATCTCGCGCTCGGCGTCGAGCAGGGAGACCTTGATGCCGTCGACCTTGTCCGGGTGGGCGGCGATGACGTCGAGGAAGGTGCGGGTGGCGGCATCCAGGTCGGTGCTGCCCCAGTAGCCCTCCAGGGCCGGGTCGAACATCGGGCCGAGCCAGTGCAGGATCACCGGCTCGGCGGACTGGCGCAGCAGATGGCCGTAGACCTCGGAGAAGTCCTCGGGGCCCTTGGCCACGGCGCACAGGGCGCGCGAGGCCATCAGGATGGCCTGGGCGCCGGATTCCTCGCAGACGGCCAGCTGCTCCTCGTACGCGGCCCGGATCTCGTCCAGGCCGTACGGATAGCCGATCTCGGTGGCGGACAGCTGGTCGGTGCCGACGCCGCAGGCGATCCGGCCGCCGACCGCCTTCGCCTCGGCCGCCGAGCGGCGGATCAGCTCGGCGGCGCCCGCCCAGTCCAGGCCCATACCGCGCTGGGCGGTGTCCATGGCCTCGGCCACGCCCAGCCCGTGGGACCACAGGTGGCGGCGGAAGGCCAGGGTGGCGTCCCAGTCCACGGCGGCCGGGCCGTCGGGGGTCACATCGGCGTACGGGTCGGCCACCACATGGGCGGCCGAGAAGACGACGCGGGAGGTGAAGGGGGCCCCGGGGGCCGGCGACAGCGGCTCGGTGCGGGGTTCGTAGGGGCGGGTCGTACCGCCCGGCGCGGGAAGGTGGATGGTCACAGGCTCAGCTCCGGTACGTCCAGCCGGCGGCCCTCCGCCGACGACTTCAGGCCCAGCTCGGCGAGCTGGACCCCGCGCGCGCCCGCCAGCAGGTCCCAGCGCCAGGGCTCGTCGAGCGCGACATGGCGCAGGAAGAGCTCCCACTGCGCCTTGAAGCCGTTGTCGAACTCCTCGTTGTCCGGCACCTGCTGCCACTGGTCGCGGAACGCCTCGGTGGCGGGCAGATCGGGGTTCCAGACCGGCTTGGGGGTGTGCGAGCGGTGCTGGACGCGGCAGTTGCGCAGGCCCGCGACGGCCGAGCCCTCGGTGCCGTCGACCTGGAACTCCACCAGCTCGTCGCGGTTGACCCGGACCGCCCAGGAGGAGTTGATCTGTGCGATGGCGCCGCCGTCGAGCTGGAAGACGCCGTAGGCCGAGTCGTCGGCGGTGGCCTCGTACGGCTTGCCGCGCTCGTCCCAGCGGGTCGGGATGTGGGTGGCGGCCTGCGCCTGGACGGTGCGCACGGGGCCGAACAGCTCGTGGAGGACATACTCCCAGTGCGGGAACATGTCGGAGACGATGCCACCGCCGTCCTCGGCGCGGTAGTTCCAAGAGGGCCGCTGGGCGGCCTGCCAGTCGCCCTCGAAGACCCAGTAGCCGAACTCCCCGCGCACGGAAAGGATTCTGCCGAAGAAGCCGCCGTCGATGAGGCGCTTCAGCTTCAGCAGCCCCGGCAGGAAGATCTTGTCCTGGACGACCCCGTGCTTGACGCCCGCCGCCTCGGCCAGCCGGGCCAGCTCCAGGGCGCCCTCCAGATCGGTGGCGGTCGGCTTCTCGGTGTAGATGTGCTTGCCCGCCGCGATGGCCTTCTTGATGGCCTCCACGCGGGCGGCGGTGACCTGCGCGTCGAAGTAGATGTCGACGCCGTCGTCCGCGAGCACGGCGTCCAGGTCGGTCGAGACGTCCGCGACCGGGTCGAGGCCGTGGTGCTCGGCGATCTCCTTGAGCGCGTGCTCCCGGCGGCCGACGAGCAGCGGCTCGGGCCACAGCACGGTGCCGTCGCCGAGGTCCAGGCCGCCCTGTTCGCGAAGGGCGAGGAGAGAGCGGACGAGGTGCTGGCGGTAGCCCATCCGGCCGGTCACACCGTTCATGGCGATCCGCACTGTCTTGCGTGTCACGTGGGTTCTTCTCCTCACAGCGAGTGACAGTAAGCGCTTTCTAATACTCACGCTAGCCGCCCCGCCCCATCCCTGTACAGAGGACCGAACACAGGGGCGGGGTCCGGTCAGCGCTTCAGCGCAGGGTCAGCCGGTAGCGCAGCGGCGAACGCCCGGTGATCAGGACCCGCTGCCCCGCCGGGGTCAGATCGCCGCCCATCCAGCTGTAGCGCTCGCCGGAGTCCACGACGGCGGGCTGGCGCGGGCCGCTGCCGTTACCGGGCCCGAAGGTGATCACGTCATCGCCGGCCGTATAGGTCCCGTACCCCTTGACCAGCTGATACGTGTCCTTCTGGCCGGGCACGGGATCGACCCCGGCCAGCTTTCCGCCGCTGCGGAAGCACAGTTCGAGGGCGAGCGGAACCTCGGACTCGCCGATCTCGACGTCCAGGTTCCAGCCGCCGTCCGCCTCCGCTATCCGCACCTCGGTGCGCAGGGTGCGCCACTCCTTGGGGCGGTGCGGAAAGTCCATCGCGGACCAGAACCGGCCGTCGTCGGTCAGCGGATACCGCCCGTCGGGGCGACGGTGCTGGGGCGGCAGCGGAAGGTGGAATCCGGCCCGCACCTCGGCCCACAGCCGCCAGCCGTCCGCCGTGCGCTCCACGTCCTCGGCCCGGAAGTGGCCGAGCGAGAAGAACTGCGGGGACAGCCGGAGCGAGTCCAGGATGGCCGAGCCCTTGCGCCACTTGAAGAACGTCGGGTTGGTGGACAGGCCCGAGGAGATCGCGTGGACATCGGGGAAGTCGGTGCCGCCGAAGATCGTGGTCCGCGTCCTCCCCTTCGCGATCCGGACCAGCCCGCAGTCCTTGTCGCGCCAGGTGAACTCCTCCGGAGCCGCGGTGGCCTCGGGCAGCGGCGCGGCCAGCTCCGGATGGTCCAGCACCTCGGCGAGGAAGTCCCCGAGCGGGGTCTCGTCGAAGGTCTGATCCGCGCCGCGCCGCTGGATGGTGGCGGCCACGTCGGCGAACCGCCCGTCCCGCTCCCGGAGCGCCAGGGCCCGGAACTGGAGCCAGTACTCGGACAGGTGCTTGACCGTCTTCTGGTCCTGGCGGCGCGAGTGCACCGTCTCCACCTCCCCGTCGGGCTCCAGGAGGTGGAGGGTGGCGTCCAGGTTGCGGCGTACGTGCTCGTAGAGGGCCGGGCGATCGGTGAGCCGGGCCAGGGTCAGCAGCGAGGGGTTGGTGACGATGGGCGCGTAGGTGGCGCTGCGCTCGCTGTACTGGCCGCTGTCGTACCTGTCGATGCCCTCGGCCAGCCAGGCGTCGATGCGGCGGGTGTAGCGCGCGTCGGGCCAGAAGGAATTGATCCGGGCCAGCGCGGCGCACATCTTCCAGCGGTGGTTGGGGGTGTGCACCCCGCCGGTGGACAGGCCCTTGCCCGCCTTGAGCAGGATCTTCTTCAGGGTGCCGCGGATCGCCCGGGTGCCGGTGTGGCCGTCCGCGTCCAGCAGGCCGTACACCAGGCCCAGATCGACGATCGAGAAGGCGGTGTCCGGGGGCGAGTGGACGGCGCCCTGGTCGTAGAGGCCGTCGTCGAACTGGGCGGCGGCCAGCGCGTCCACGAGCCGGGTCATCGGCGCGATCAGCGCGCCGTCGTGGTGGTGGGCGGCGTCGCCCCAGACGTGGACGGAGGTGAGCAGCCGCAGGCCACGGGCGGCGGGGCGGGCCTGGCCGAGGTTGTTGAGCTGGCCCAGGACCGTCTCGAGCCCGTCCACCACCTCGGCCACCCGGGCGTCGGCCGCCTCGGTGAGCAGGGCGAGAAACGGCTTGTCGACTCGGCCCGCGGCCGGGGTCCGACCATCGGCCGGGGTCCGGCCCTCGGCCGAGGCGCCGCCCGGGGCGCCGACGGCCAGCAGTCCGCCCGCCACGGCGGTCCCGGCGAGCAGATGACGGCGGTGCAGGGGTGTCATAGGTGGTGCTCCGTGGCTCGGGCCGCCAGGGCGAGGGGGCCGGGGACGAGGAAGGCGAGCGGCGGATAGGCCCAGGCGCAGACCGCGGCGGTGGCCACGGCCAGCAACAGCACACCGCTCGCCCGGGGCTTGCGCACACCGTCGTACGCCGCCGAGCGCAGCGCCACCCGCCAGCTCGTGGCCGACTCGGGGCGGGCGCAGGCCCGCAGCAGGACGACGGCGAGCAGCCCGCCCGCGATCAGCAGCACGGGCCGGAAGACCACCGCGCCCGGCAGCCCCGCCCCCGCCGCGAGTACGTTGAACAGCAACAGGGCGCCGCCGGCCAGCAGCCCCGCCCCGGCCAGCAGATCGCCGGTGCGCAGCCGGTCCCGCAGCGCGCGGAGGTAGCCGCCCGCCGTGGCGGGCACGTCCTCGCGCACCCGCCGGTCCAGGACGGCGCAGGCCGTGGACATCGCGGCCGGGGCGGTGAGGAGGGGCAGCGAGGCGGCGGCGGTGGCCAGCCCCACGGCCAGGACGTCGGCGAAGAGCGCGAAGCGCGGGCCGAACAGCTCGCCGGGTTCGCGTTTGGTGGCGGTGGCCATGCTCATCCCTTCAGTCCGGAGCTCGCCATGCCCTCGACCAGGAACCGCTGGAAGGCGAGGAAGAAGAGCACGATGGGCAGCAGCGCGAACACCGACATCGCGAACATCGGGCCGAAGGCCGACTGGCTGGAGGCGTCCACGAAGGAGCGCAGGGCCAGGGTCAGGGTGAACTTCTCCGGCTCGAAGAGGTAGATGAGCTGGGTGAAGAAGTCGTTCCAGGTCCAGATGAAGGTGAAGATCGCGGTGGTGATCAGGGCGGGCCGGGTCAGCGGCAGGATGACGCTGAAGAACGAGCGGAACGGCCCGCAGCCGTCGATCCGCGCCGCCTCCTCCAGCTCACGCGGCAGTCCGCGCATGAACTGCACGATGAGGAAGACGAAGAAGGCGTCGGTGGCCAGGAACTTCGGCAGGATCATCGGCCAGTAGGTGTTCACCATGCCGAGCTGGTTGAAGATGATGTACTGCGGAATGAGGATGGCGTGGTGCGGCAGCATGATCGTCGCGATCATGAACGCGAAGAGCGGCCCGCGCATCCGGAACCGCAGCCGTGCGAAGGCGTACGCGGCGAGCGAGCAGCTGATGACGTTGCCGAGCACCGCGCCGCACGCGATGAGCAGTGAGTTCCACAGCAGCCGTCCGACGCTGACCTCGTTGACCCCGTCCAGCGCGGTGGAGTAGTTGCCCCATTCGAAGTGGCTGGGCAGCAGCTTGAGGCTGGCGATGACCTCGTCGGCGGGTTTGAACGAGGTGGCCAGCAGCCAGGCCAGTGGATAGAGCATCACCAGCAGCACGGCGATCAGGCAGATGTGCAGCACGATCCGGCCGGTGGGGCGCCGCCGCGCCGCCGGGGCGGTGGTGATCGGGGCGGTGGTCATCGGGCCCCCTCGTTGTTGTCGTTGGCGTAGAAGACCCAGGCCCGGGAGGTGCGGAAGAGCACCGCGGTGACGATCCCGATGGCCAGCAGCAGTGCCCACGCCATGGCGGAGGCGTAGCCCATGTGGGAGGCGGTGAAGCCGCGGTCGTAGAGGTAGAGCGTGTAGACGAGCGTGGAGTCGGCGGGTCCGCCCTTGCCCGCGCTGACCGCGAAGGCGGGGGTGAAGACCTGGAACGCCTGGATCATCTGGAGCACCAGGTTGAAGAAGAGCACCGGGGAGAGCATCGGGATGGTGATCGAGCGGAACTGCCGCCACCAGGAGGCCCCGTCCACCGCGGCCGCCTCGTAGAGCTCGGCGGGTATCTGCTGGAGCCCGGCCAGGAAGATCACCATGGGGGCGCCGAACTGCCAGATGGTCAGCAGCGCGACCGACATGATGGCCCAGCCCGGTTTGTTGATCCAGCCGCCGATGTCGATGCCCATGCCGGAGAGCAGGTTGTCGACCGAGCCGCCGTCGTTGAAGATCGCCCGCCAGACCAGGGCGATGGACATCGACGCGCCGAGCAGCGAGGGGGCGTAGAACGCCGAGCGGTAGAAGCCCTTGCCGCGCTTGACCGACTTCAGCGCGATCGCGACGGCCAGCGCCAGCAGGAGCTGGAGCGGCACCGCGATCACGACGTAGGTCAGGGTCGTGATGACCGACCGCCAGTAGCGGGGGTCCTCGGTGAACATCTGGGTGTAGTTGCGGAAGCCGATCCACCGGGGTGCGTCGAACATGTCGTAGTCGGTGAACGACAGATACAGGGACACGGCCATGGGCAGCAGCGTCAGCACGGCGGCGCCGAGCACCCATGGCGACAGGAACACCCAGGCGGCCCCCTGCCGTTCGCGCTTGGGCGCCCGCTTGCCGCCGGTGGCGGGGGGCGCGGCGTCCGGGGGGCGGGTCGCGGTCGCGGTCATTGCCTCAGCTCCGCCTTCGCCTCGGTGATGTAGTTCTCCGCCGCCTCACGCGGCGACATGCGCTCGTAACTGACCTGGTCGTAGTCGCGCGAGAAGGTGGTCTGAAGGGCGGCGTCGCCCTTGGGCGGCGCGGGCGGCGGGTCCTCGAGCTTGCCCTCGAACTGCTTCTGGTACGCGGAGACGACCTGGTCGAAGCCCTCCAGCTTGGGCAGTACGTCCTGCCGGATGGCGTCGTTGGCCGGGATGCCGCGGGTGGCGCCGAGGATGGCGCCCGCCTTCTTGTCGTTGAGCAGGAAGTCGATGAACTGGGCCGCCTGCTTGGGGTGTGCGGTCTTGGCCGAGGCGCCGAAGAACATCGACGGTTTGAAGTACTGCCCGGGGGTGCCGTCCTCGCCGACCGGCAGCGGCGCCAGCTTCAGCCCCTCGCCGACGATGGGCGCGAAGCCGCTGGAGGGGGCGTCCCAGTTGAAGTCGGAGACGGACTTGAGCCGGCCCAGCGGGGTGTTCTCCACCGTCCCGTCCATCTGGGTGGTCTGCTCGGCGGGCACGACCGCGCCCTCCTCGCGGAGCTTGGTGCACCACTCCCAGTAGCGGGTCAGATCGTCGGCGGTGAAGCCCAGCTTCTCGTCCTTGGTGTAGAGGGACTTGCCCCGGCTCCGCAGCCAGATCTCGAAGACGTCCTCGCTCTGGCCCGGGTCGGTGGAGCCGCGCCGCCCCTGCGTCGCCTTGGACGCCGAGAGCTTGCGCATGGCGTCGGCCCAGTCGTCCCAGGTCCAGGTCAGGGTGGGTTGGGGGACGCCCGCCTTGCGCCACAGCGCGGCGTCGTACGCCACCGTCTCGGTGCCGCGGGCCACCGGCAGCGCGTACTGCTTGCCGTCGACCACGCCGGTGGCCAGCAGCCCCTTGTCGATCTCCGAGGTGCGCAGCTCGGAGTGTTCGCCGAGGTTCAGCAGGATGCCGGAGGTCGCGTACTGGTTGATCTGCCGGTAGTCCAGCTGCATCACATCGGGGGCGTCACCGCCCGCCGCCTGGGTGGCCAGCTTCGCCTTGTAGGTGTCGAAGCCCGCGAAGGACGTCGCGATGTCGATGTCCGGGTGGCGCTGCTCGAAGAGCTTGACGACCTCCTCGGTGCGGGCGGCCCGGTCGGGGTTTCCCCACCAGGTGAACCGCAGGCTGACCTTGCCGCCCGAGCCGCCGCCGCCATCGCCGCCGCAGCCCGTGAGGGTCCCTCCGAGCGTGAGCACAAGGGCCAGCGCCAGGGATGCCCTTGTCCTACTTGTCCCGCTTATTCCGCTTCCGCGCATATCGGAGCCGACCTCCCTCCATGATCATTTCGTTGAGCGTGCGTGGTGGTGCATCAGTGCGCCCTACGGGGTGTCCGGCGGGCCACGCGGCGGAGCCGCATATCGGCGCTTTCCCCTCCCCGCCCCTTCCCTCAACTGGGGCTCCGCCCCAGACCCCGCTCCTCAATCGCCGGAGGGGCTGGTTTCAGCCCGTCCGGCACTTGAGGACACGCCCGAAGGGCGTCCGGGGGCCAGGGGGCGGAGCCCCATGCTTCGGGAAGGGGCGGGGAGGGGAAAGGTCCGCCGGACACCTCCTAGGTGACCAGCCCGCCTACGGCGGCTATTCGCCGTAGTACGGGAGCGTGATGCCGGGCAGTTCGTACTCGTCCCGGCGACCGCACATGCCGTAGCCGCCCCGGCGGCTGGGCCCGGTCGCGGTGACCCGCGCCTTGGCGAGGTGCGCGGCGTCGCCCGCGGCGAGCGCGGTGAGCTGCTCACCGGTGCGCCGCGCGGCGGCGAGCGCCCCGTCCCGCCAGCGCGGCTCCCACTCCTTCACCTTGGGCGCCACGATCCGCGCCGCCGCCTCGTGGAAGGCGCGCAGCGGCGCTTCGTCGCCCTTCTCGGCGGCGGTCCGCAGCGTCAGATAGCCCTCGACCGCGAGGTCCCGGCGGCGCCGGGCGGCCGCGTCGGCCTCCGGCCCCTCCTTGGCGGGCAGCGCGGCGGCGGCCGCGTAGCGCTCGGGGTCGGCCAGCACCTCGGGCGGGAAGGTGAAGACGGCGTCCCCGGCCTCCGGCAGCCCGCTGTTCTGCATCAGCACGGTCACCTTGAGGCCGCCGCCCTGCACCATGCGGTGGATGGTGCCGGGGGTGAACCACACCACCGAGCCCGGCTCCAGCGGGGTCTCGGTGAAGCCGTCCGCGAGGGTCAGGGTCTGCACGGCGCCGCGTCCGGCGGTGACCACATACGCCTCGGTGCAGGCGAGGTGGAGATGGGGGCTGCCGCCGCACACCCCGTCGGCGGCCTCCCACTCGTACGCGCTGATGTGGGAGAGGCCCACACCGCCCGGCAGTGGGGCGGACATCGCGGTCACTCTCCTCACCACCCGTGGTTCTTGAGGTAGTTCTCGGCCCGCGCCCGGTCCCAGGCGCCGTCGGCGACCACCACCCGGTAGCGGTAGCCGAAGGACTCCTCCGGCGGAAGCTCGAACTCCTCGAAGAACGCCCAGGACGGGGCCACCGAGGGGATCGGCTCGGAGCGCACGAACCAGTGGGAGGCGTGGATGGATTGGGCGTTCTCCGGGGCGTGGGCGAACAGCAGCGTGGAGTGCCCGTCCACGTCGTCGTGCTCACCGGTGAAGGCGACCCAGGGGGCGTCGGCGGCCGGGGTGCCCATCAGGTCCGAGGCGCCCTTCTCGCCGTCGCCGCCGCGCCCGTCCGGGCCGATGACGTCGCCGCCGGTGAAGTCGCGCGGGCCGCGCCAGTTGAGCCCGGTGTACCCGGCCATCTCCCGGCCCGCGGTGGTCGGGGAGCCGAAGTGCAGGGCCTCGCCGCGGATGTTGGTGAGGTGGATGGACCAGTCCAGGGCCCAGGTGCCCTCCTCCGGCTCCACCGAGTGGAGTTCGATGGTGCGCAGCTCCCGCGCCCACTCCTGGCCGCCGTTCTCCACCCACGTCAGCTTCTCGATGAAGCGCAGCCGGTCGTCGGTGACGGTGAACTCCTCGAAGCCGTCGTGGCGCATCGAGCCGACGCGCTCCTCGACCCGCTGGTAGCCCTGGTCGGGGCCGAGGTAGGAGTTGCCGCCCCAGAAGTTCTGGCCGGACAGATGGCTGGAAGTCATCTGGAGGCCCTTGTGCCAGCGGTGGTCGTTCGGCCGGTAGCCGGAGACCGGGTTCCCGGCGAGGGTGCGCAGCGGGTGGGCGTAGGGCTTACGGGCCTCGAAGGCATCCGGGTCGGGCCGGTAGACGTAGGCCATCAGCTCGACGCCGGCGGCGGCGACCGAGATCTGTTCGCCGTGGGTGTGGGTGACGGTGATGCGCTGGGTCATGGCGGCCTCAGCTCTCCTTGGTGGTGGCGGTCGCTGCCTTCGGCGCCCAGGCGGGGTGGTCGCCGTGCATGGCGTCGTAGTACGGGTCCCCGGGCACGATCTCGCCCGCGCGCACGGGCCGCCCGGTGAAGGCCGCCTTGTAGAGCGCGGCGATGAACTCGAGGGTGCGGCGGGCGTCCTGTCCGCTGCCGGGCGGCCGTACGCCGTCGCGCATCGCGTCCAGCAGCCCGGTCAGCTGGGCCCCGTGGGAGCTGGGCAGATCGGCGGCCGGGGTGAGCCAGCGCCGCTGCCGGTCGGGCTCGTCGCGGACGTGCGGGGCGGGGGTGTAGACCCAGTCGTCGTTGCGGTGGCCGTAGAGGTGGGTCAGCTCGACGGTGGCATCGGCGCAGTCGATACGGATCCGGCTGACCTCGTCGGGCGAGAGCACGCTGTTGACGACGGTGGCCATGGCGCCGCTCTCGAACCGCACCAGCGCGGTGGAGACGTCCTCGCTCTCCACGGTGTGGACCAGCCGTCCGGCCATGCCGCGGATCTCGGTCCAGTCGCCGAGGAGGTGGAGCAGCAGATCCATCTGGTGGATGCCGTGGCCCATGGAGGGGCCGCCGCCCTCGGTCTCCCAGCGGCCGCGCCACGGCACCGCGTAGTAGGCGGTGTCGCGGTGCCAGGTGGTCTGGCAGTGGGCCACCAGCGGCCGGCCCAGGGCGCCCTCGGCCAGCAGCTCACGGGCGTGGACGGCGCCCGAGCCGTAGCGGTGCTGGAAGACCACCGAGGCGTACGGGCCGCCCGCCTCCTTCTCGGCCCCGGCTATCTCGTCGTACTCGGCGAGCGTGAGGCACAGCGGCTTCTCGCACAGCACCCAGGCACCGGCCTCGAGGGCCGCCACGGTCTGCTCGCGGTGCAGGGAGGGCGGGGTGCCGATGAGGACCAGATCGGGGCGCTCGGCCTCCAGCATGGCGGCCATGTCGGAGTAGCCGCTGATGTCGAAGGTGCCGCCCTCGGCCGCCGCGGCGCGGAAGGCGTCGAGCCGGTCCGCGGCCACGTCGACGGCGGCGACGAGGTCCACGCGGTCGGCGTGATCACGCAGTGCGGGCAGATGGCTGCCGCTGACGATTCCTCCGGTGCCGACCACTGCGGCACGGATACGGGCGGTGGCTGCTGCGGCCATGGGCTGAGGTCTCCTCGCCGTCGCCTGGGGTAAGCGCTTGCTGGGGAGGACCCTAGGCATGGTCCGGATGACAGGACAAGACCCTGGCGTGCAGAATCACGCCTCTCATGGAGTGAGAACATGGAGGCGCCCAACCAGCGCGCACGGTGTACCAGAAGGTGACCACCCAACGGAGGAAATATGGCAGTGACCCTGGCCGATGTGGCGGCACGGGCTCGGGTCTCGGCGGCCACCGTGTCGCGCGTCCTGAGTGGTAACTACCCGGTCGCGGAGTCGACCCGGAACCGGGTGCTGCGTGCGGTCGACGAGCTGGAGTACGTGGTCAACGGCCCGGCAAGCGCTCTCGCCGCCGCCACTTCCGATCTGGTCGGGGTGCTCGTCAACGACATCGCGGACCCCTTCTTCGGGATCATCGCGGGCGCCGTACAGGCCGAAATGGTCACCCCGGCCGGGGAGTCGGGCCGGGGCGGCGAGAAGCTCGCCGTCATCTGCAACACCGGTGGCTCGCCCGAGCGCGAGCTCAACTACCTCACCCTGCTCCAGCGGCAGCGCGCGGCCGCCGTCGTGCTCACCGGCGGCGCGGTCGAGCACCCCGACCACGCCGCCGCCGTGGCCACCAAGGCGTCCCGGCTGGCCGCATCCGGCACCCGGGTGGTGCTCTGCGGGCGCCCGCCGATCGAGGACGCCACCACCCTCACCTTCGACAACCGCGGCGGCGCCCGCCGGCTCACCGAACACCTGCTGACCCTCGGCCACCGCCGGGTCGGCTATGTGGCGGGCCCCGCCGAGCGCACCACGACCCGCCACCGTCTTGAGGGCCACCGGGCGGCGCTGGCCGCCGCCGGGCTGGACCAGGACGCGGAGCGGCTGACCGTCCACGGTCTGTACGACCGCGCCTCCGGCTACGACGCCACCCTCGAACTGCTGCGCCGCGACCGGAGCCTGACGGCCATAGTCGCCGCCAACGACACCATCGCGCTCGGCGTCTGCGCGGCCCTGCGCGACCAGGGGCTGCGGATCCCCGAGGACGTCTCGGTGGCGGGCTTCGACGACCTCCCGTTCAGCGCGGACGCCGTCCCGGCCCTCACCACGATGCGGCTGCCGCTGCACGAGGCGGGCGCGCGGGCCGGGCGGCTGGCCCTGGGCCGCGAGCCGCAGCCGCCGGGCGGGGTGGCGATGGTACGGGCCGAGCTGATGGCCCGCGCCTCCACGGCGCCGCCGCGCGGCTGAGCGATGCGCTCCGCGCGGGGCGGGTCTCCTTTGTACGAGGTACGAGGCCGTCTATGCGCCCGTCCGCCGGCGAGGCGCGCGGATCACCGGGCGGTCGCCGTCCGGCCGGGCGGGGCGCTGTGCGGCGCGGGCCGCCTCGCACGAGGGGGCACAGGCGTACAGCCGGTACGTCTCGGTGACGTTGCCGTAGTCCACCTCCACCGTGCAGATCGGCCGGTCCGCGTAGAGGCGTGCCGCGCACAGGGCGCAGTTCCAGCCCTGGAGCTGGCCGAAGACCCACTTCCTGCCCGGGGCCTGTAGTTCCGCTATCCGCTCCCGCTCGGTGCGCTCGTCCTCCGTCACCAGGTGTGCCCCCGTTCGCGGGCGCGGCGCATGGCGGCGGCCTCGGCGACCGGGTCACGCCGGTGGGCCAGGGCGTGGGGAGGGCAGGCGTACACCGTGCGGCCGGGTCCGCTGCCGCCGTGCTGGACGTCCACGATGACCGGCTCGTCGGTGGGCAGCTCGCAGCGGTAGCAGGTCTGGCGCCCCTGCGGGACCGGGCCGAGTTCAACGCGATCGGCCTCGGCCAGGGCTCCCCACAGCTTCCAGGCGTCGGTGAGGTAGTGGTCGGCCGAGAGCGGAACCCGCCAGTGGGTGCCGGGCGGCGTGGTCCAGGAGTTGGGCGGCACGCCGAGGTAGGCGCACTCGTCCGTCAGCTCGGTCAGGACCCGGACCTGCCGCAGATGCCAGCTCGTGGCGCAGCCCACCGCGACGAGCCAGTACAGGGTGCCGTACTTGTCCTGGATGACGGCCCCGTTCTCGTCGCCGAGGAGTTTCAGGGCGCGTTCCCCGACTGTCGGCGCGGCCCGCACGGCGTCCCACCATTTGCCCGCGGGTAACGCCTGGACGTCTGTGGCGGGCGGCGGTGTCCACGGTAAGGCTCTGGTCGTCACGTCGGGCTCCCCTGCTGATCTGCGAGGGGCGGCGCCGAACAGGTTCCTGGCGGGAGCGAGGGCCGACGCCGCCTCGATGCGGATCACGCTAGGTGTGCGCGCGGTCACAGCCCAGTGACGAAGTGCCGTAGTCCCGCCTCAGTTTTCGACGGGACTACGGCACTTGTTCATGCCGCCGAGTCCACGCCCAGCCGCACCGCGAGCTTTCGCAGGTCTCGGTCGCGGCGCCGCTCGGTCTCCAGCAGTCCCCCCACTGTGGATGCTGCGAGCATCTGGTGGGTCAGCCACTCAGGATGCTCCTCGTCGAGGGTGAGCAGCACATCACGGGCTCCCTCGTCGTCATGCGTCTGGTAGCGGGCGAATGCCAGATCCAGCCGGTGCCTGGCGCGCGAGATCTTCCACGGCAACTCATCCACGTTGACCCGAGTGGCTGTGGCCAAAGCCTTGTCCGGATGGCCAAGCGACACCTGAACGGTGGTGGCCTGCATGCCCACACTCGCCGGGCCGAAAGCGGTGCCTCGCACCCGTACCGGCCCGGACAGCGCGGCCGCCGCCTCCGCCTGCCTGAGGAAGGTGAGCGCGTCATCCTTTGCGCTGTCTGACTCATCGCGGTTCGCCCGTGCTGCCGAGACGGCACCGGACAGCAGCAGGATCCCGAACATCGCGAACTTCTCGGGGCTGCGGTCGGTGAACCGCGGCTCGATCTCAGCCGCCCTGCGGGTCGCGACATGCTGGGCATCGCTCCATCGGCCTTGCCGCAGGAGTACAAGCGAAAGCGTCGAGACGGCGAGAGCGTGCCGCAACTCGTCGCTGGCGCGCGCCGTGGCATGCAGGGCTCGCTCCACCGCGGTGTAGGCCAGATCGGTCTGCCCCAACTGCGCGGCCACGTCGGCGACGATGATGTGCGCGGCAGCGGACATCGACCACACCGTGTCGTGGTCGGGGCCGCCCTCGGCCTCGCGGGTGGCCGCCTTCAGATCGGTCACGAACCCGGGCAGCATGCCGACCAGGTCGGTGAACTGTCCCAGCCGATAGTGGCTCTGGGCCTGCTCCATGACCGGGCGGAGATCGTCCGGGCCGGGCGCGTCGCTGTCCGCGCCGCACAGGTCCAGCCCTGGCAGATCGCTCGGGGCCTGGATGGCGGCCCGCAACGCGACGACGCCGCCGTCGGGCGCGAGGGATTGCGTCATGGTGGGCTGGCCCAGCAGGCGGGCGAGCTCGATGTCGAGTGCGCCCGCCAGCTTCTGATACGTGGCGATTCTTGCTCCCCGCTGGGTGCCCTGCTCCAACCTGCGGATGGTGTCGACGGACACACCGGCACGGTCGGCGAGTTGCTCTTGTGTGAGGTCGCGAATGTCGCGAAGTCGGGCCAGTCGCTTACCAACGGACAGATCAGTCATGCGATACACCACCGCCAGAAGGTCTTTGGGCCACGGTACGCCCGGAGAGGGGAGCCGTGGGAGCCCAGCGGGCGTCCGGCACCCGAAAGAACCCCCTCGCCCGGCCCGCAGGCGGGACGAACTCGAAGCGCGTTGGCGTTGCGGTCGCCACCACCGACATCCACCCCGGCAGGGGACCCCCTTCCCAAATACTTGATCTGGCGCAACTATAAGGTCAAGCAAAATCGACACAGGGGTACGGAGGGGTGCCGGATGGAGCCGCGCGACGATCTTGACCTGGCCGTGGACGAGGTCCGCGACTTCAACCGGATGTACACCCGGCTGATCGGCGTCCTCGACTACCCGGGGCAGCTCAACACCCCGTACACGCTCGGCGAGGCCCGCATCCTCTACGAGCTGGCCCAGCGCGAGCGCACCCATGTCTCGGCGCTCCGGGAGCACCTGGGGGTCACCGCCGCGCATCTGAGCCGGGCGCTGAGCCGGTTCGAGGAGCGCGGGCTGGTGACGCGCGAGCGCCATCACCGCGACGCCCGCTTCCAGGAGGTGCTGCTCACCGCGGAGGGCCGGGCGGCGGCGGAGGATCTGGACCGGCGCTCGCGGGAGGCGGTGACCGGGCTGCTGGCCAAGGTCCCCAGGAACGAGCTGGGGCGGCTGCGGGATGCCCTGGCCACCGCGCGCGGCGTGTTCACCGGCCCGGCGGAGCCCGAGGTGCGGCTGCGCGGACTGGAGCCGGGGGACCTGGGCTGGATCGTGCAGCGCCACGGCGCCGTGTACGCCCGGGAGTTCGGGTGGAACGCCGAGTTCGAGGCCCTGGTGGCCCGGATCGTCGGGGAGTTCGGCGCGAGCCATGACCCGACCCGTGAGCGGGCGTGGATCGCGGAGCTCGACGGCCATCCCGTCGGATCGGTGATGTGCGTACGGGACGAGCGCCCCGATACGGCCCGGCTGCGGCTGCTGCTCGTGGAGCCGGAGGCGCGCGGGCGGCGGATCGGCGAGCGGCTGGTGGGCACGTGCGTCGACTTCGCGCGCGAGGCGGGCTACCGCGAGCTGGTGCTGTGGACCAATGACGTCCTGACCTCCGCCCGCCGGATCTATGAGCGGGCCGGGTTCGAGGTGATCGCCGAGAAGCGGCACGGGGGCTACGGGTCGCCGCTGGTCGGCCAGGACTGGCGGCTGGTGCTGCGGGAGGCCGCGCGGGGCTGACTTCTCCACCGAATAGTTGACGCGACGTCACCTCGACCGGAAAACCGCTCGCGCGCGGGGCCCGGTACCGGAAGGATCGGCGCACACACACCGGCCCGTACAGCACCCGGGCATCGCATGGGCGACGTACGGACGACGCATCGGTGCGGCGTGCTCGCGGCGCGCGTCGGAACGGCACAAGAGCAAAGGGCGTACCCCTGAGTACCCAGCAGGTCATCGAGTGGACCGAGGACGGCGGGACCCGTAGCGCCCAGTGGCGCTCCGAGAGCGGTACGCCGCCGCCCCGGCGGGTCGCGATCGCGGACGACCGGATGCCCGCCGACACCGCCCACCGCCTCGTCTGCGAGGGCACCGCGCTGCTGTGGCGCGGCGACTACCAGGGCGCCCGTCAGCTGCTGACGGCGCTGGCGCGCCGGATCGACCGGGGCCCGCGCCGGGCGAAGGAGCGGCGGCCACCGGCGGCGTCCCCGGCCGAGGCGTTCCACCGGCACCGCCAGGCCCAGTCCCGGCGGGCCCGGCTGCTGGGGATGGTGCTGGTGCCGCTGGACGCGGACTTCGGCGTTCCGCTGCGCCGGGCGCCGGACGTACGGCAGGCGTGTGCCGAGGCGTACGGCCCGGCGCAGGGCCCCTCGGTGGTCTCGCTCCGCGAGTTGCTCGGGCTGATCGGCGCGCATGAGTGGCGGGAGAAGGGCGTCAAGGTGCGGGCGCTGGGCGGGGACCGTATCCATCCGCACTACGGGGTCTTCTCACCGGTGCGCGGCGAGTACGTCGACCTGGTGGCCGAGGCCCCGCTGCCGTCGCACGAGCTGGCCTTCGACATCGGCACCGGAACCGGCGTCCTGGCCGCCGTCCTCGCCCGGCGCGGTATCGAGCGGGTGGTGGCCACCGACCAGGACGCGCGGGCGCTCGCGTGCGCCCGGGAGAACGTGGCCCGGCTGGGCCTGACCGAGCGCGTCGAGGTGGTCGAGGCCGACCTCTTCCCACCGGGCCGCGCCCCGCTGGTGGTCTGCAACCCGCCCTGGGTCCCGGCCCGGCCCTCCTCACCGCTCGAATACGCCGTCTACGACCCGTCCGGCCGGATGCTGCACGGCTTCCTGAACGGGCTGGCCGGGCATCTGACCCCCGGCGGCGAGGGCTGGCTGATCCTCTCCGACCTCGCCGAACACCTCGGCCTGCGGCCGCGCGCCGAACTCCTGGCCGCCTTCGACACGGCGGGCCTGACGGTCCTGGACCGGCTGGACGTCCGCCCCGTCCACCCCCGCGCCTTCGACCCCACCGACCCCCTCCACTCGGCCCGCGCGGCGGAGGTGACGTCGCTGTGGCGCCTGACGGCCGGGTGAGCGGACCTCAGCCATCGGGGGAACACGTCGCCCGTTCGGGGGCACCGGGGGCATCGGCGGCACCGGGGGCTCGCGGGTCCGGGGGCCGGACCACGGCTTAGCGAGTGTCCGACGGATCTGTCCCCTACCCGCCCCTTCCCACAACTGGGGCTCCGCCCCAGACCCCGCTCCTCAAACGCCGGAGGGGCTGATTTCAGCCCGTCCGGCCGGGGGCGAAGCCCCTGGTTGTGGGAAGGGGCGGGGAGGGGAGCAGCCCACCGCAGGCGTACGCGTACCGCCGGACACCGCGTAGGGGGCACAACGGCGGGGCACCCGGCAAGACACGCCGCAGGCGTGATCCGCACGGCAGGATTGATTCACGTTCCGCACGAACCCACCAAGGGAGCCCGCATGAAGCTCGCCTTCTCCACCCTCGGCGTCCCCGGTATGCCCGTGCCCGACGTGGCCCGGCTCGCCGCCGGAGCCGGGTACCACGGCATCGAGCTGCGCGCCCACCCCGAGGAGCCGGTGCACCCGGGGATCGGGGCGGACGAACGGGCCGGGGTGGTGGCGGAGTTCCGGGACGCCGGGGTCGAGATCCTCACCGTCGCCGGATATGTGCGCGCCGCCCAGGCCGGGCCGGACGAGCCGGTGCTGACCGGCCTCGGGGAGCTGCTGGAACTCGCCCACGACCTGGGCGCCCGCAATGTCCGGGTCTTCCCCGGCGGCGGGGAGCAGAGCCCGGAGGAGGCCGACGCCACGGCCGCCCGGCGGCTCGCGGCGGCCGCGCCCCGCGCCGCCGACCTCGGCGTACGGCTGCTGCTCGAGACCCACGACTCGCACCGGACGGGCGCGGACGCGGCCCGGGTCCTCGGGCTCGTGGGCCATGGCAGCGTGGGGGCGATCTGGGATGTGATGCACACCTGGCTGGGCGGCGAGGACCCGGCCACCAGCTATCCGGCGCTCTTCGCGCATCTGGGCTACGTCCAGGTCAAGGACATCGCCTCGGCCGAGGACACCACCCCGCTGCCGCTGGGCGAGGGGGTGCTGCCGCTGACCGAGTGCGTGGAGCTGCTCAGCCGCGAGGGCTGGGACGGCTGGCTGTGCTGGGAGTACGAGAAGCGGTGGTACCCGCGGGCGCGGGCGTTCCCGGAACTGCTGGCCCCGGGCCGGGAGCATCTGCTGCGGCTGCTCGCCGACGCGGCCTGAGCTCGGGGCGGCGGCGCGCCCAGAGGCGCATCCGGCTCAGTCCCCCGGCCGGGAGCGATGTCAGCGCCACGCCGCCCACCAGCAGCGCCGCCGCCAGCCAGCGCGGTGCGCTGATGCCCTCCCCCAGCACCAGCGCCGCCGAGGACATCCCGAAGACCGGCACCAGCAGCGAGAACGGGGCGACCGCCGAGGCGTCGTAGGTGCGCAGCAGAAAGCCCCAGATCCCGAAGCCGAACACGGTGGTGACCCAGGCGACATAGACGATGGCGCCCACCCCGGCCCAGTCGAGCCTGCTGAGCGCCTCGACATCGGGTCGCGCGCCCTCGAACACCAGCGAGAGCGCGAGCAGCGGCAGCACCGGGACCAGGCTCACCCACACCATGAAGTTCAGGGCGTCGGGCGGCGCCGCCTTGCGGGTGAGGACATTGGAGACGCCCCAGAAGGCCGCCGCCGCGACGACGAGGACGAAGCCGAGGAGCGGCCCCGAGGTGCCCTCGTCCACGGCGGCCACCGCGATCCCGGCGAGGGCGACGGCCATGCCCAGCAGCCGCCGCCGACCGGGGCGTTCGGCGAGGACGACGGCCGCGAAGAGCGCCGTGAACACCGCCTGGATCTGGAGCACCAGCGAGGACAGCCCGGCGGGCATCCCCTCGTGCATCCCGATGAACAGCAGCCCGAACTTCGCCACGCCCAGGGCCAGCCCCACCCCCAGGATCCATCGCCAGGCGACCCTCGGCGGGCCGACCAGGAAGACGGCGGGCAGTGCGGCCACCAGGAACCGCAGGGCGCAGAAGAGCAGGGGCGGGAAGTGGTCGAGGCCCACCTCGATGACCACGAAGTTGACCCCCCACAGGGCCGTGACCAGCACGGCGAGGGCTATGTGCACAGGTCGCATGGGTTGCGTTGATCGCATGGGTCGAGGATCGGCCGCCCGGACCTTGTAGCACCAGCGCGGATGTCTTCATGCTTGGATGCAGTAACGGTTAAAGGTACGAGGAGGGCGGAACGTGCTGGATCTGGCCCGGCTGCGGGCTCTGCACGCGGTGTCCGTGCACGGCTCGGTCAGCGCCGCCGCGATCGCGCTCGGCTACACCCCGTCCGCCGTATCGCAGCAGATCGCCAAGTTGGAGCGGGAGACCCGGACGACCCTGCTGGAGCGGCAGGGCCGGGGCATCGCGCTGACCGACGCGGCGCGGCATCTGGCCGCCACCGCCCAGCAGCTGCTCGCCATCGTCGAGGAGGCCGAGACCACCCTGGAGGAGCGGCGCGGTCAGCCGACCGGCCGGCTGGTGATCGGCGCCTTCGCCTCGGCGGCGCGCGGGCTGATGCCCGTGGTGCTGGCCTCGCTCATGGCCGAACACCCCTCCCTGGACGCCCGGTTGCTCGAAGTGGACCCGCATCTGTCGGTGGACCTGGTGGCGCAGGGGGTCATCGACCTGGCGGTGGCCCATGACTGGGACATAGCCCCGCTGCCCGCCCCGGAGGGGCAGGAACGGGCGGTCATCGGGGAGGATCTGTGCGATCTGCTCGCCCCGGCCGGACATCCGCTGGCCCGGGTGGCCGCACGGCGCCCGCTGCGCCGCGAGGATCTGCCGGGCCAGCGGTGGATCTGCCAGCCGCCGGGGTCGGTGTGCCACGACTGGCTGGTCCGTACGCTGCGCGCCTCGGGCCATGAGCCGGACCTGGCGTACCAGGCGGCGGAGAACCACACCCAGATCGCCCTGGTGGCGGCCGGTCTCGGCGTGGCGCTGATGCCCCGCCTCGGGCGCGGTCCGCTGCCCGACGGGGTGCTGGCGCTGCCCCTGGAGCCGGTCCCGGTACGGCGGCTGTACGCCCTGTGGCGTCCGGGCGCGGCCCGCCGCCCCGCCATCACCGAAACGGTGCGGCTGCTGGGCGACCTCTGGCCGCGGCGCACGAGCTGAGAGCCTGCGCAGACCACGGGCCGATTCGCTCCCCCGGTGCGCCGCCGACGCTCTGGGAGGGGTGTCGCGCCGGCGGCGGGTGCTGCTGGCCGCGAGCGGCGGAGAGGGTGGTGGGCCACGCAGCCAGCAGCGCGGCCGGGTACCGCCGTGCGGAGACTCCCCATCAGCACACCGCTTCGACGCTCCGCGGCCCGCACCGGTTCCGCACGGGGTGTCGGCCCGGCAGCTCCGCCTCGATCAGGTCCGCCGCCCGGTCCGGCCCGCCCTCGGCGGCCATCCGTGCCTTGAGCGCGGCGCAGCGGGCGGCCACCTCGGGGTCGTCCACCAGATCGAGCACCGCCTTGCGCAGCGCCGGAGCCGTGGCCTCCGCCTTGGGCAGATGGCGGCCGACCCCGAGCGCTTCGAGCGTGTCCGCGTTGCGGAACTGGTCGACGGCCTGCGGTACGGCGACCATCGGCACCCCGCAGGCCAGCCCCTCCTGGGCGCCGCCCGCACCCGCGTGGGTGACGAACGCGTCGGCCTTCCGCAACACGCTCAACTGCGGTATCCAGGTGTGCACTTCGACATTGGCCGGGATCTCGCCGAGGTCGGCCGGGTCGACGAACTCGCCGATCTGGAGCACCACGTACCAGCCCGGCAGATCGCCGAACGCCGCGACGCACGCGCGGTAGAAGCCGGGCTCCCTGGTCCAGGTGGAGCCGAGCGAGATCAGCAGGATCCGGTCGGTCCCGGCGGCCCGCCCCGGGCGGCGCCACTCCGCCACGTCGCGGCGGGCGCTCTGGCAGCCGCCGACGAAGCTGTAGACGGAGGTGTCGACGCGGTCGGCGTTGGGCTGGAGCAGTTCGGGGATGAGGGCGACACAGCGGCTGGGGCGGCCGATGAGGGTGTCGGGGTCGGTGTCGGCCAGGCCGTTGCCCTCGAGCCAGGCGCGGTAGCGCGCGTAGTAGGCCCGGCCGCGCTCCGACCGCCGCATATGGGCGTACATCGGCTCGAAGACCTCTTCGCGGTAGCCGTCCCAGGGCACGAAGCTGGGCGCGAGCTCGACGGCGGACACGCCCCACCGATGGGCGAGGACATGGGCCGGGTAGGCGGTCACGTCGTACATCACCAGATCCGGCTCATCGCCCTCGTAGGCCGCCAGATGCTGCGGGAGTGCCTGCTCCGCCTCGATGAGAAACGGCTCGATGTAGTCGATCAGTTCGGAGCCCCTGGCGCCCGGCACATTCTCACCGTGGAGGATCGAGGTGTAGGTCTTCGGCTCGGCGCCGGTTTCGGCCACCTTCTCGGCGAACGACTCGGGGATGGCGTAGGTAACCCGGTGGCCGCGGGCCACCAGCTCGCGGATCACCTCCAGGCTCGGATTGACGTGCCCGTGTGCCGCGATGCCGAACATGGCGATGTGTGTGGGGGGCTTGGCACCCGTCGGTGGGGTCATGAAAACGGAACATAAGCGAGAACGGATGCCTCATACAAATACCGCGCATACCCGGTCAAGAGTTTAGTACCGGTTTCGTGCAGACACCAGATCACGGTCTTTAACCAGTCTTTTCCTTTACGCTTCCGGACCACGCGGCGGAGCCGCATATCGATGCCGTGGGAAAGGCCAACTTTCCTTGACCCGGCCGCCGTTTGTGTCCCAGCGTGTCCTGCACACCTATGGCCGCCCCCTCCGAACGTCCCATGGAAGGAGTGCGGGTGCACACGACGTCTCGCCGCGCCCTGCTCACCGCCACCCTGACCGCCGCCGCGGCCGGTGCGTGCAGCGGACCGACGAACGGCTCCCCCGCGCCCGCGGCCCCCGCTCGCCGCACCACGGCCGGTTCCGGCAGCCCGTCCGCGGCCCCCTCCCGGCCCACCACGGAGCCCGGCCGGGACCACGAGCGCGACCGCCGGCGGATCGACGAGCTCATCGGGCGGATGACGCTGGACCAGAAGATCGGCCAGCTCTTCGTGATGCGGGTGTACGGCCATTCGGCCACCCGCCCCGACCCCGCCGATGTCGCGGCCAACCGCAAGGAGATCGGCGTCGACAACGCCGCCGAGCTGATCGCGAAGTATCACGTGGGCGGGGTGATGTACATCGGATGGGCACACAACATCCGCGATCCCCACCAGGTGGCCGCGCTCTCCAACGGCATCCAGAAGGCCGCGCTGGCCGCCTCCGTGCCCGTCCCCGTCCTGCTCTCCACCGACCAGGAGTACGGCACCGTCGCCCGGGTCGGCGCGCCCGCCACGCTGTTCCCGGGCGCCATGGCGCTCGGCGCGGGCGGCAGCGCGGCCGACGCCCGTACGGCCGCCCGCACCGCGGGCGCGGAGCTGGCCGCGCTCGGCATCCGGCAGGACTACGCCCCGATCGCGGACGTCAACGTCGACCCCGCCAATCCGGTGATCGGGGTGCGCTCCTTCGGCGCCGATCCGAAGGCCGTGGCCCGGATGGTGGCGGCCCAGGTGGAGGGCTATCAGAGCGCCGGGGTCGCGGCCACCGCCAAGCACTTCCCCGGCCACGGCGACACCAGCGTGGACAGCCATGTGGGGCTACCGCGGATCACCCACTCCCGGAAGGAGTGGGAGCGGCTGGACGCGCCGCCGTTCCGGGCCGCGATCGAGGCCGGAATCGACTCGATCATGACGGCCCATCTGCTCTTCCCCGCGCTCGACCCGGCCGACGACCCCGCCACGCTCTCCCGCCCCATCCTCACCGGTGTGCTCCGCGAGGAGCTGGGCTACGACGGCGTGGTGGTCACCGACTCGCTCGGCATGGAAGGGGTGCGGAAGAAGTACGGTGACGACCGGGTGCCGGTGCTCGCGCTCAAGGCGGGCGTGGACCAGCTGCTGAACCCACCGAGCCTGTCCCTCGCCTTCGAGGGTGTGCACAAGGCCGTACGGGCGGGCGAGATCAGCGAGGACCGGATCGACCGCTCGCTGCGGCGCGTCCTCGAACTCAAGGCGCGCCGGCGCCTGTTCGACGATCCGTACACCAGCGACCGCGCGGTCAACCGCACGGTGGGCACCCGCGAGCACCGCGCCACCGCCGACCGTATCGCCGAGCGCACCACCACCCTGATCACCAACCGCGGCGGACTGCTGCCGCTGTCGCCGCGCCGCCACCGCGAACTGCTGGTAGTGGGCGTGGACGCCGCCGCGCCCTCCGGTACCGGCGGCCCGCCGACGTCCGTCCTGGCCCGCGCCCTGTCCGGCCTCGGCTTCCGCACCGAGGCGCTCACCACCGGCACCGCCGCCTCCCCCGGCCCCTCCCCGCGGCGCATCGAGGCGGCGGTCGCGGCGGCGCGCGGGCGGGACGCGGTGATCGTGACGACGTACGACATCGCCTCCGGCTCCGCCCAGCGCACCCTGGTGGCACGGCTGGTGGCTACCGGCGTGCCGGTGGTGCACCTGGCCCTGCGCAATCCGTACGACATCGCGCGCCTGAACGGCCGCGACACGGCCCCCGGCGCCTCGCTGGCCGCCTACTGCTGGACGGACGTGGAGTTGCGAGCCGCCGCCCGCGTCATCGCGGGCCGGACCGCGCCACGCGGCAAACTGCCGGTCGCGGTCCGGCACGCGGACGACCCGTCGCGGGTGCTGTACCCGATCGGGCACGGGCTGAGTTACTAGGGGGCCCGCCGGGCACCCCCTGGCGCCCGTGCCCGGTCGGGGCCCGCGGGCGCGCCCTACGGGCGCAGCGTCACCGGCTCGCGCTCCACCTCGCGGCGGTCCAGCTTCGCGTCGTGCCGGGCGAGGGGCTTGCTCGTCGGGCTGACGCCCGCCCAGCGCTGCACCTCGGCGGTGGCCTTGGCCTTCTGGTCGCCCGTCAGCTGGGCGATGCTGGAGCCGTGGTTGCCGCCGGCCACCGTGTAGACGTACGCGTCCTTGGCGCCCTTGCCGACCCGGAACCGCTCGGCGCCCCACGGGTCGTTCTGGCCGTAGACGAAGAGCATCCGGTGGGCGTCGTGCCGGACCCAGCTGTCGATGTCCCGCATCACGCCCTGCTTGAAGCGCATCGGGATGTCACGCGGCACATAGCTGCGCGGGGCGTAGATGCCGGGGTAGCGCAGCAGCCCGTCCAGGTGCGGGGTCTTGAAGGTGGGCGAGCCGAGCTCGGTGCCCGCCTGGTAGTAGTACGGCGTGTAGGTCTCCAGGCCCTGGTCGGTGTAGGCGGAGAAGCCCGAGATCTCGTCGATGAAGCCGTACAGCTCATCGGTGGACGCGGTCGGGGCGGGGACGTCCGCGCAGTCCTTCAGCAGGTGGTACTGCCAGAAGGCCCACACCAGGTCCAGGACCACGTTCTCGTACGCCTTGTCGGCGCTGCCGACGACGGTGAAGGTCTGCTTCTCGTCGTCCGCCCACTTCTGGTAGCGCTTCACGATCTCGTCGCGCCGCACCAGCGCCTCGCGCTGCACCGCGTTGAGCTTGGTGCGGCATTCGGCGGTGCCGACGCCTTCGAAGAAGCGGTCGTAGGCGGAGTCCTCCTTGTCGGCCACGTCGTTGGGCGCGACATAGGCGACGGTGCCGGCCATGTCCCGGGGGTAGAAGCGACGGTAGTAGGTGGCCGTCATTCCGCCCTTGCTGCCGCCGGTGGCCAGCCACTTCTTGCCGTAGATGGGCTCCAGGGCCCGGTAGAGGCGGTGCTGGTCGCTCGCGGCCTGCCAGATGTCCAGCTTGGACCAGTCGGCGGGCTGGGGCCGGGAGGGAGTGAAGAATCGGTACTCCATGGACACCTGGTTGCCGTCCACCAACTGCGTGGGCTCACTGCGGCGCGGTGCGGTGGTGACGTTGTAGCCCGAGGTGTAGAAGACCGTGGGCCGGTCGGTGGCCTTGTGCAGCAGCGTGAACCGCTGCTGGAAGGTGCCCTTGGAGGGATGCCGGTGGTCCACCGGCTGGGCGTAACTGAAGACGAGGAAGCGATAGCCCTCGTAGGGCTGCTCCTCCACGAAACGCATTCCGGGAATCGCCAGGACACGTTCCTTGATGTCCGGCTGGGCGGGGGCGGCCGGTGCCGCGGACGCGCTTCCGGCGCCCACGCCGACCGCCCCCACCAGTATCGCGAGCGACAACAGCCATCTGAGCATCTTGCGCATGCACCCTCCCCTTGTTGCCGTGTTGACCCATTGCCCCGTGAATTCGCACAGGTCGCCGAGAACCTATCCGGGCACACACTCGCGTCGCCAGATGCCGTCAACGCTCCAACCCGGGGCCGAATACGGAGAGTTGTTACCGCCGCCCTCTTTCGTAGCGGGCTGTGATGGCTCATGCTGCCTGTATGGACCGAGACGAACGGCACGACCGGAGTGAACGGGCCGAGCGGCTGACGCGGTATCTGAACGAATTGCAGGAACGGATCGATCCTCGCTCGCTGGAGCTGCTGATGCGGCTGCTGCGCGAGTTGAGCACCTCACCGGCCGTCCGCGGGGGGACGTACGAGCTCGGGATGGGGCCGGAGGAGAAAGAGCTGTTCACCCCCGCTCTCCAGGCCGAGCTGCTGGTGTTGTTCGGCCTGCTCACCTCCCAGGACGAGCGTGTGGTGGTCGACCTCGGCGACAGTCCGCACGCCAAGGGCATGAAGGTGCTGGTGCCTCAGGAGCGAGCCGGGGACCCCGACTTCCTGCACCGCCACAAGCAGCGGGTGGCGGCCGAGGCGGAGCAGCGGGAGCGTGACCGGCGGGAGGTGGAGGGCATAGCGAGGGCCAGCGGCATGGAACCATGAAGTTACCGTACGTAACAGCAGGCGAACGCTAAGCGTTACCGCCCCGAAGGGGCGCGGGGAACTGCGCGAGCAACCACGACGGCGCCGCAGCCGACCGAACACCGCAGCCGACCGAGACGAGACGCATCCCGGCACCGAGCGGAACGCTTAGCGGAGCGGCTACGCCACGGCGGGAGCCGTCTCGCCCATGAACGTGCGCCACAGCGCGGCGTACCGGCCGTCCCGCGCCACCAGCTCCTCATGGGTGCCGTCCTCGACGACCCGGCCGTGGTCCAGGACCACCACCCGGTCCGCACGGGCGGCGGTGGTCAGCCGATGGGCGACGACCAGTGTGGTGCGCCGTCCCGTAAGACGATCCGTGGCCTGGTTGACCAGGGCCTCGGTGGCCAGATCGAGCGCGGCCGTGGCCTCGTCGAGCAGCAGGATGTCCGGGTTCACCAGCTCGGCGCGCGCCAGCGCGATCAACTGCCGCTGCCCGGCGGAGAGATTGCGCCCGCGCTCGGAGACCTCGTGCAGATAGCCACCGTCGAGCGACGCCACCATGTCATGGGCGCCGACCGCCCGCGCGGCGGCCTCCACCTCCGCGTCGCTCGCGCCGGGCCGTCCGTAGGCGATGGCATCGCGCACCGTCCCGGCGAAGAGATACGGCTCCTGCGGGACCACCCCGAGGTGGCCGCGGTATCCGGTGAGGTCGAGTTCGCGCAGATCCACACCGTCCACCCGCACGGCGCCCCGCGTCGGGTCGTAGAACCGCGCCACCAGCTTGACCAGCGTGGACTTACCGGCCCCGGTCTCCCCGACGAACGCCACGGTCTGCCCCGAGGGGATCGTGAGCGAGATGCCCGCCAGCGCCTCCTCGCCGTCCCCGTACCGGAACCGCACATCGTCGAAGGTGATGTCGCCGCGCATCGCGGGCACCTCGCGCGGGGCCTCGGCCACCGGTGTGGTGGTGGGCTCGCGCAGCAACTCCTGGATGCGGCCCAGCGACACGGTGGCCTGCTGATAGCCGTCGAAGACCTGGGAGAGCTGCTGGACGGGGGCGAAGAACAGGTCGATGTAGAGGAGGTACGCCACCAGCGCGCCCGCCGTCAGCGTGCCGTCCCCGACCCGCCCGGCGCCCACGATGAGCACCAGCGCCGTGGCCACGGACGCCAGCAGCTGGACGAACGGGAAGTACACCGAGATCAGCCGCTGACCGCGGATCCGCGCCTGGCGGTAGGCGTCGCTGCGCGCCGCGAACCGCTCCCGGCCGGACCGCTCGCGCCGGAACGCCTGCACGATCCGCAGACCCGCCACGCTCTCCTGAAGATCCGCGTTGACCACGCTCACGCGCTCGCGGGCCAGTTCGTACGCCTTGACGCTGCGGCGCCGGAACACCACCGTGCCGATGATGAGCGGCGGCAGGGTCAGGAAGACCACCAGCGCGAGCTCCACGTCGATGATGAGCAGCGCGACCAGGATGCCGAAGAAGGTCAGCAGGCTGACCACGGCGGTGACGAGACCGGTCTGGAGGAACGTGGACAGCGCGTCGACGTCGGTGGTCATCCGCGTCATGATCTTGCCGCTCAGCTCGCGCTCGTAGTAGTCGAGACCGAGCCGCTGGAGCTGGGCGAAGATCTTCACGCGCAGGGCGTAGAGCACCCGTTCACCGGTACGCCCGGTCATCCGGGTCTCGCCGATCTGGGCAGCCCACTGCACGAGGACGACGACGAGCGCGAGCCCGGAGGCGGCCCACACCGCGCCGAGCGAGAGCCGCTGGACGCCCTGGTCGATCCCGTGCCGGATGAGCACGGGCAGCAGCAGCCCGGCGATCGCGTCCACGGCCACGAGCGCCAGCGCGACCAGGAGCGGCGCCCCGAAGCCGCGCAGCAGCCGCCGCAGCCCGTACGTCTCCTCGGGGCGGGCGGCCCGCTCCTCGTCGATGTCGGGGGTGTCGGTGGCGGGCGGCAGGGCGGCGACCTTGGCGAGCAGTTCGGGGGTGGCGGGCATCCCGGACAGCGCCCCCGCGAGCCCGGGCCCGGCCACGGCCCCGGCCCCCGCGCCCACCGCCGTGTCGCCCTTACGGCGCTCACCATCGGGCCGCACCCATAGCTCCGGGGTCACCCCGCGGTGGCCCACGGCCCCGTCCGGCGGACAGGTGGTGCTGTCCCCGTCCGGCGCCCGTACGGTGCCCTCCCCCTCTCGAACGACGTGCGCGGGGTCGTCCCCACCGTGTGAACGGCCCCGCCCCTCCGGGTCGGACGGCGCCCACGGCTCGGCCGCCACTCCCTCATGGACCGCCTCACCGGCGGCGTGCGCGGAGTCGTCCCCGCCGCGCGCCCGCCAACACGCCGTGGGGAGCGGGCGCCCCTCGGGGCCGTGCGCCGTGCGGTCGCCATCGGCGGGCGGCCCGCCGTCGAGACACGGCTCGGCCAACCCGGTCGCGGCGGCTTCCCCGCCGAACGCATCGGCGAACCCCGCCGCGTGCGTGGCGGCGCCGCGTGGCGCACCCGGGGGCTGGCCGTCGCCGCTCGGGGCCGGGGTGTCGCCGCCCGGTGCCGGGGCAGCGTCACCCGGGGCCAGGGCGGCGTCGGCCTCGGACCCGTCCGCCAGCAGGCGCCGGTACACGGCGCTGCGCGCCCTCAGTTCCTCGTCCGTGCCCACGTCCACGACCCGGCCCCGGTCCATCACCGCGATGCGGTCGGCGAGGGCGAGGGTCGAGGGGCGGTGTGCGATCAGCAGGGTGGTACGGCCCGCCATGACGCCCCGGAGCGCCTCGTGGATCTCGTGCTCGACGCGCGCGTCCACCGCCGAGGTGGCGTCGTCCAGGACGAGCAGCCGGGGGTCGGTGAGGATCGCGCGGGCCAGGGCCAGCCGCTGGCGCTGGCCGCCGGAGAGGGTCAGCCCCTGCTCGCCGACCTCGGTGTCATAGCCGTTCGGCAGCTCGGAGAGGAAACCGTCGGCCTGCGCGGCGCGGGCGGCGGCCCGGATCCGCTCCTCGCTCGCGTCCGGCAGCCCGTAGGCGAGGTTGGCGCGCACGGTGTCGGAGAAGAGGAAGCTGTCCTCCGGCACCAGCCCGACCGCCCCGCGCAGCGAGTCGTACGTCAGCTCCCGCACATCGTGGCCGCCGATCCGCACCGCGCCCGACGACACGTCGTAGAAGCGCGGCAGCAGCATGGACAGCGTCGACTTGCCGCTTCCGGATGCGCCCACGACGGCCAGGGTCTCGCCCGGCTCGATGCGCAGGGACACCTCGGAGAGCACCGGCCGCTCGGGGTCGTAGCCGAAGCTCACCCGGTCGAACTCGACCGTCGCCGGGGCGTCCTCGGGAAGCTCCCGGGCGTCGGGGCGCTCGTCGATGACGGGCTCGGTGTCGATGAGCTCGAAGACGCGCTCGACCCCGGCCCGCGCCTGCTGCCCGATGGTCAGCAGCATCGTGAGCATCCGCACCGGGCCCACGAGCTGGGCGAGGTAGGTCGAGAAGGCCACGAAGGTGCCGAGGGTGATCTGGCCCCGGGTGGCCATCCAGCCGCCGAGCGCCAGCATGGCGACCTGGCCGAGGGCGGGGACGGCCTGGAGGGCCGGGGTGTAGCGCGAGTTCAGCCGTACGGTCCGCAGCCGGGCGGCGAACAGCCCCCGGCCGACCTCCCGCAGCTTGTCGGTCTCCTGCGCCTCCTGCCCGAACCCCTTGACCACCCGGACACCGGTCACGGCCCCGTCGACCACACCCGCGACGGCGGCCGCCTGCCCCTGGGCGTACCAGGTGGCGGGGAAGAGCCGAATACGGCTGCGGGAGGCGAGGATCCACAGGGCCGGGGCGACGGCGAGGGCGACGACGGTGAGCAGCGGCGAGAGCACGGCCATCACGACGAGCGAGACCAGGAAGAGCAGAATGTTGCCGATCATCATCGGCACCATGAAGAGCAGGCCCTGGATCAGCTGGAGGTCGCTGGTGGCCCGGCCGATGATCTGGCCGGTGGAGAGCTTGTCCTGCCGTCTGCCGTCGAAGCGGGCGATGGCCGCGAACATCTCGGTGCGCAGGGCGTGCTGGACGTCGAGGGCGAGCCGTCCGCCGTAGAAGCGGCGGACGTAGGTGAGGACGTACACCACGAGGGCGGCGACGATCAGCAGGGTGGCCCAGGGGGCGAGGGACCGGTCGTGCGAGACGATCACATCGTCGATGATCAGCTTCGGCACCAGCGGGACGAGCGCCATGACGGCCATTCCGGCGAGCGAGGCGCCGAGGGCGAGCAGCACATCGCTGCGGTACTGCCAGCAGTAGCCGAACAGCCGCCTTACCCAGCCCTGCCCGGCTTCCGAGCCATCCGCGTCCGCCCCGCCCGCATCCCTTTCACCCGTCTCACCCGACGCGCCCGCCACTACGTCCGCCACCCGTGACCTCCCGATCCGCACACGCTTCCGGAAGGAACCAACACACTGATGTGCGGATTTCATCCTGCCGCAACAAATGGATCGGAGCGGGGGGGCTGCGCGGCACCCGGCGCGCTCCTCCCCTCCCCGCCCCTTCCCACTACCAGGGGCTCCGCCCCTGGAACCCCGGGGCCCCAGGAGCCCCAGGGTCCGGGAGCCCCCGGACCTCCGGGCCCCTGGAGCCCAACTGGAGCCCCAGGGGTCCAGGGGGCCAGGGGCCCAGGGGCCCAGGAGCCAGAGCCCGGAGCCAGGGCCCAGGGGCCAGGGGCCCAGGGGTCCAGGGGGCCAGGGCCCAGGAGCCAGGGCCCGGAGCCAGGGCCCAGGGGCCAGGGGGGCGAAGCCCCCCGCTCCAGGGCCTGGGGCGGAGCACGCATCCCGGGGTCTGGGGCGCAGCCCCAGGTTCGGGGTCTGGGGCGCAGCCCCAGGTTCGGGAAGGGGCGGGGAGGGGAAACAGCCCGCCGCAGGCGGGACGATCCGCCGGGCGCCTCCCGGCTAGGCCTCGGCTAGGCCGCCTCCTCCGCCACCCCCTCCCCCCGCTCCGGAGCCGTAACCGCGGCACAGCGCTCCGCGATCTCCCCCAGGGTCAGCCCAAGGGTGGCGGCGAGCGCCGCGATGGTGAAGAAGGCGGGGGTCGGGGCCCGGCCGGTCTCGATCTTCCGCAGGGTCTCGGCGGAGATCCCGGCCCCGGCGGCGACCTCGGCCATGCTCCGTTCGCCACGGGCCTGGCGCAGCAGAGCACCGAGGAAGCGGCCGCGTTCACGTTCCAGCGGGGTGAGAGGAGTGCGCACCATGACCGTGATACTAATACCGGTATAGTAATTGGTGCACACCGAACCGGCGGTTCGGTCATGCGAAGGGGCTCACCCATGGTGGAAATCAAGACCGACGCGTCCCTGGACGCGATGCGCGAGGCGGGCCGCGTCGTGGCCTCGGCGCTCGACGCCGCACAGCGGGCGGCGGCCATCGGCGTCTCGCTGCGCGAGCTGGACGAGGCGGCGCGGGAGGTGCTGCGCGAGGCCGGGGCGAGCTCCCCGTTCCTCGGCTACCGACCGCAGTTCGCGTCCACCCCCTTCCCCGCGGTCATCTGCGCCTCGGTCAACGACGCCATCGTCCACGGCATCCCGGGCGACTACCGGCTGCGCGACGGCGATCTGGTGACCATCGACTGCGGTGCGACGCTGGACGGCTGGAGCGGCGACGCCGCGGTCAGTTTCATCGTCGGCACCCCGCGCCCGGCCGACGTCCAGCTGATCGAGGCCACCCGGCAGGCGCTGGACGCGGGGATCGCGGCGGCCGTCGCGGGGGGCCGGATGGGCGACATCTCCCATGCCGTGGGGACGGTGGGGCGCGCCGCGGGCTACGGCATCATGGAGGACTTCGGCGGCCATGGCATCGGCCGGCGGATGCACGAGGACCCGCCGGTCCCCAACGAGGGGCGGCCCGGCCGGGGCTTTCCGCTGCGGCACGGGCTGGTGCTGGCCATCGAGCCGATGTTCCTGGCGGGCGGCCTGGACGCGTACACCACCGACGACGACGGCTGGACCCTGCGGACGACGGACGGCAGCCGCGCCGCCCACAGCGAGCACACGGTGGCGATCACGGACGACGGCCCACGGATCCTGACCGCGCTCTGAGCAGGCACCTCACACCCCGTCCGGACACACGCTCGCGGAATCGCCTAAAAGCGGACTGTTCAATACCGGACCGTTCATCAAACACTTAGCAGGGCTGTCTAAGGTCGCGCCCATCGAAAAGCGCACCACCGGCCAGGCGAAAGGATGATGATCGTGACGGTGCCCCAGATCGACGACATCCCGCCCGCGGAACGGTTCGCGGCGTGGCGCGCCCTGTGCGAGCTGACGTCGATACCCATGGAACTGCGCAGCGACCATGAGCACGACTTCCGCGCGAACGTACGGGGCGGAGTGGACATCGGCGAGGTGATGCTGACCTACACCTCCGTACCGTCGCTGCGGAACGAGCGGACCGCGGCCCACATCCGGCGTTCCGACCCGGAGCTCTACCATCTGCGGCTCACCCTGCGCGGGGAGACCGACGTATGCCACGGGGACGCCGAAACCACGGTCGGCGCCCGGCAGTTCATGCTCACCTCCACCTCCGCGCCGTATCTGGCGGTGTGCGAGCGCGGCAGGGTCGACGGGATGACGGTCACCCTCCACCCCTCGCTGCTGCCGTTCCCGCCCGACGAGCTCCAGCGGCTGCTCGGGCGGCGGCTGTCCGGACGGTCCGGGATCGGGGCCATGCTCGCCGACTTCCTCACCCGCCTGGCCACCGAGTCCGACGCCTACGGCCCGGCCGACGCACCGCGCCTCGGCACCGTCGCCGTCGATCTGCTCAACGCGCTGCTCGCGCATGAGCTCGACACCGGTGCCGAGGCGCGCGCCGAGAACCGGCTCACCCCCGAGAGCCGTCGGCGTACCCTGCGGTTACGCGTCCAGGAGTTCGTCCGGCAGAACCTGGACCGCCCGGGGCTCACCCCGGCCTCGATCGCCGCGGCCCATCACATCTCGCTCCGGTACCTCTACCGCCTCTTCGAGGAGCAGGGGCACACCGTCTCCGCGTGGATCCGCGCCCAGCGCCTGGAACGCTGCCGCCGCGACCTCGCCGATCCGGCCCTGGGCGAAACCCCCATCCATGTCATCGCCGCCCGCTGGGGCTTCAGCCACGCCGCGGACTTCAGCCGTGCCTTCCGCGGCGCCTATGGCGTGCCCCCACGGGACTTCCGCCATAGGGCGCTCGCGGCGAACAGGTGAGCGGGGCTCCCCCCGTAGCAACCCTGCTCACCCGTCACTGATCAGCATGGGCTCGCCGGGGCCGGGATGTCGTTGGCCTTCTGTGCACACTGTCTTGATCCTGTGTGCACGGACCGCGCCCACAGTGCACGGACCGCGTCCGCCGAGCACGGACCGCACATCCCGGCCCCCACGGGGTCACTTGGCGCGGATCAGTTGGCGCGGATCACTTGGCGCGGGTCACCCGCAACTCCTCGACACCCGCGCGCTCCTTGTCGTCCGCCGACCGCACGGTGACCCGTACGAAACGGGCCGGGCCGGTCGTCCCCTCGCGCCAGTGGCGGCCGTCGAGCGAGGTCCGCACCTCGTGGGAGGCGGGGCGGGTACGGGTCCACTCCGGGCTGACCTTCGCCAGCCGAACGGCGCGCCCGAGGTCGGCCGTGAGCGTGCCCTCGGCGGCGTCGGGGACCCAGGCGGTGGCCGCGTTGCCGTCCACGGCGGCACCCGCGTACATCCCGGGCTCCTCCGTGCTCGCCGTCGCCTTACCGCAGCGCGCGACGTTGTCGGTCGGCTCGAGGTCGGGGCGGCGGGTCTTGAGCACCGCGGGCGCGCCCCGGCTCACGATCCGCTCCCCGCCGTGCGGGGTCTCGATCCGCATCGGCGCGCCCGCCGTCAGCCTTACGGTCGTCTCGTGCGGGCCGATGGCCACGTCGTAGGTGCGGCCCCGCCAGTGCAGCCCGCGCAGGGTGACACCGTCGTGGAGCTGCGGCGGCAGCGTCGGGTCCAGCCGCACGCCGTCCTCGTCCATCCGCATCCCGGTCAGACCGTGGGTGAAGACCTGGAGGAAGCCGCCCTTGCCGGTGAGGAAGTCCTGTGCCGGGGAGCCGGACAGGGGGTCCTGCGCGCCCGCCTTCTCGCCCCGCGCCTCCGAGAAGGTGTCGAAGGGGCCGCGGACGAACGGCTTGATGGCGCGCTGGAGGTAGGTGTACGTGGAGCAGCCGGGCTCGCCGATGGCGGCGGCGTCGATGGCGTGCACCGAGTCCGTCATGGCCGGACCGTCGGGGTCGGTGCGGGCCGCGTAGTAGTCGAGCGTCCTGGCGGCCGCCTGACCCGACATCGGCCACTCCAGCGGGTACATCAGCAGCACGGTGTCGGCCTGCTTGATCAGCGAGCCCTTGTAGCCGTCGTACTGCTGGAAGACCTGGCTCTTCTTGTCGTACGGGATCCGCATCCGGTCGGCGATCCGGTTCCAGGCGGCGGGCACCGGCTCGCCGAGGAGGCGGGCGGCGCGCGCGGCGGCGCGCAGGGCGGTGGCGGCCCCGGCGTTGGTGAAGACCGCGTCGTCCACGCCGTTGCTGTACTCGTCGGGACCGGCCACGTTCTTGATGGAGTAGCTGCCGTCGGCGTTGTGCGTGACGCGCCCCGACCAGAACTCGGCGATCCCCTTGAGCACCGGCCAGCCGCGTCCGCGCAGCCACCGGGTGTCGCCCGTCGACTGGTAGTACTGCCAGGCCGCGACGGCGATATCGCTCTGGAGGTGGTTCTGGGTGCGGCAGTGCGGCGGGTCCCAGCTGTGGCACTCGGTCCACAGCCCGCCCTTGCTCGCGCTGGTCCAGGGGTAGAACAGACCGGGGTAGCCCAGCTTGCGGGCGTTGGCGCGGGCGCCGGCGCGGGTCTTGTAGCGGTACTCCACCACCGACTTGGCGAGTCCGGGATGGGTGGCCAGCAGCCCGGGGTACATCCAGGTCTCGGCGTCCCAGAAGATCAGCCCGCCGTAGTTGTCGCTGCTCAGCCCGGTCGGGGAGATGCTGTTGCGGGAGCCGGCGCGGGTGGCGGACAGCAGCCCGTACTGCGCGGAGCGCACCCAGTCCTGGAGGTCGCGCTGACGGCGCCCGGCCACCTCGATGTCGGAGCGCCACAGCCGCTTCCAGGCGGCGCTGTGCGCGGCGAACAGCCCGTCCCAGCCCTGGTCCGCGGCGCGGCGGGAGGCGGCGAGGGCGTCGGCGCGCGGAGTGTGGGAGGTCAGCGCGGTGTCCACGCCCACGTACTTGGTGAACTCATAGGAACGGCCGGGGCGGACGGGGAAGCGGAGCCCCTGGCGCGCGGACAGGCCCCGCGCCGCGTCCGTACCACCGGCCTCGGTACCACCGGCCTCCGTGCCACCGGCTTCCTTCCCACCGGCCTCCTTACCGCCCGCCCGTGTGCCGCCCGTCCTCGGCTCGGCCGCCCGGACGCCCGGGCCGGGGCGCAGTGTGGAGGCCACGGCTCCGTCGGTCTTCGTGCCATCCGTACGGAAGGCGACATCGACCGTGCCGCCCTTATGGACGCCACCGCCGGTCCCGCTCATCCGCCGCGCACCGCGCCCGTCGAGCAGATCGGTGACGGTCGCGTCCCCGCCCCAGTGCGGGGTCATCCGCATCCTTACGGCGCCCACGTGCGCGTTGGCGCGGTCGGCGACGATGTCATAGGTGAGGTCGGTGGCGCGCCCGTCGGACGCGGTCCAGGTCAGGGAGGTCCGCACCAGACCGCAGCGCATGAAGACCGTCTGCCGGTAGTGGGAGATCCGCCCGGCGGAGGTCTGGGGGCCGAAGGTCTCCGAACGCTCGCCCCCGGTGGCCACGTTCAGCGTGGACCAGGTGGGGATGGCGGCGGCCACCTGCCGGTTCTCGGTCGTCTTCGCGTTGTGCGCGTAGAGGCCGGAGACGAAGGCGCCGTCGTAGCGGGGGGTGAACAGCGGCCAACCGGTCTTGTCACCCCCTCCCGAGTACCCGGTCCCCTGGGGCGGCACCCGCTGCCCCAGATAGCCGTTGCCCACATACGCGTGGGAGCTGTCCTTGGGGTCGATACGGCTGGAGGAGAGCGCCCAGCCGTCGGACGGCCCGCGCGTGCAGTCCCCTCCGGCGGTGGCGTCGGCCGCCGCGGAGGAGTCGGATTCGGGGGCGGCGGACGCCGGGGGCACGGCGGCGATCAGCCCGCAGACGAGGAGCGGGGCGATCAGCCGGGCGGGCCGGGGCGGCCGGAGGGGGGAGTACGTCATCGTTCTCCGTCGTGGTTCGCCGGTGACGGTCGCAGTGACCATAAAGAGGTGAACACGGTGGGTCAATGGATGGCGCAATGTCTTCAATACCTGAACACAAGTCCCCATGCGGGAACGCCAGCACGGCCCGACGAATAGTGCCGCCTGCGGCGGGCTGCTCCCCTCCCCGCCCCTTCCCGATACCAGGGGCTCCGCCCCTGGACCCCGGAGCCTGAGGCGCAACCCCGGCCCGTCCGGGCCCTGAGACACAGCCCCGGCCCGTCCGAGGCCTGGGGCGGAGCCCCGGCCCGTCCGGGGTCTGGGGCCGAGCCCCGGGCCGTCCGGGGTCTGGGGCAGAGCCCCGGCCCGTCCGGGTCCCGATGCGCAACCGCGGCCCATCCAGGCCCGATGCGCAACCCCGACCCATCCGGGCCCCGATGCGCAACCCCGACCCATCCAGGCCCCGATGCGCAACCCCGGCCCGTCCGGGTCCCGATGCGCAACCGCGGCCCATCCAGGCCCGATGCGCAACCCCGACCCATCCGAGGCCTGAGGAGCCCCGGTCCATCCGGGCCCTGAGACACAGCCCCGACCTATCCGGGCCCTGAGGCGCAACCCCGGTCCATCCGGGGCCTGAGGAGCCCCGGTCCATCCGGGCCCTGGGGCAGAGCCCCGGCCCGTCCGGGGTCTGGGGCGGAGCCCCAGTTTCGGGAAGGGGCGGGGAGGGGAAAGGTCCGCCGGACACCCCTCCCCTGGGAGAACCAAGTCAGGACGCGGACGGCCGCACCAGCCCCGTCTCGTACGCGAAGACCGCCGCCTGGGTCCGATCGCGCAGCCCCAGCTTGAACAGGATCCGGCTCACATGGGTCTTCACAGTCTGCTCGGCCACCACCAGCCGCCCCGCGATCTCCGCGTTCGACAGCCCCTGGGCGATCAGCGTGAGTACCTCGGTCTCGCGCTCCGTCAGATCGCCCACCCGGGCCCGGAGGGGCCCGCGCGGGGCGGCGGCGGTCACCCGGGAGAACTCGCCGATCAGGCGCTTGGTGATGTTCGGCGCCAGCAGCGCGTCTCCGCCCGCCACCACCCTTACCGCATGGGCCAGTTCATCCGCCGAGGCGTCCTTCAACAGAAACCCGGACGCGCCCGCGCGCAGCGCCTCGTAGACGTATTCGTCCAGGTCGAAGGTGGTGAGGACGAGGATCTTGACGGTGGCGCCGGCGGGTTCGGTGAGCCGGCGGGTGGCCTCGATACCGCCGACCCCCGGCATCCGTATGTCCATCAGGACCACGTCCGGGGCGAGCTCGGCGACCTGGGCGATGGCGTCGGCGCCGTCCACGGCCTGGCCGACGACCTCCATGTCCGGTTCGGCGTTGAGCAGCACCGTGAAGCCCTGGCGGACCATCATCTGGTCGTCGGCGATCAGGACGCGGATGGTCGTCATACGGGATCCTCGGCGGTCTCGGGCGCGGCGGCGGACGGGGCGGGGTGGTCCGTGGGCAGTACGGCGATCACCTCGTAACCGCCGTCCGGCGTCGGGCCGGTGGTCAGCTCGCCCCCTAGCATCGCAGCGCGCTCCCGCATCCCGAGCAGCCCGTGCCCGGCTCCGGGCGAGGGCGGGGCGGGCCGGTCCGGCGCGGTGTTGACGACCCGGACCGTCAGCCCGTGCCGCTGGTACCCCAACTCGACCCGCGCCTCGGCACCCGGCGCATGCCGCATCACATTGCTCAGCGCCTCCTGGACGATGCGGAACGCCGACAGTTCCACGCCCGGCGGCAGCGCCCGCCGCTCCCCGGTGACATCGGTAAGGATCGTGATCCCGGTCCCCCGTACCGTGCCCACCAGCTCGTCCAGCCGGTCCAGAGTGGGCTGCGGGGCGTGCCGGGCGCCGTCGGCCAGGGCGTCCTCGGAGCGCAGCACGCCCAGCACCCGGCGCAGTTCGGCCAGCGCCTCGACCGCGTTCTGCCGGATGCCCGCGAGGTTCTCCTTGAGCTCGTCGGAGGGGTTCTCTGCGAGGTGCGGGGCGACCTGGGCCTGGATGGATATCACCGACATGTGATGGGCGACCACGTCGTGCAGCTCGCGGGCGATGCGGTTGCGCTCCTCCAGCAGGGTGCGCCGGGCCCGTTCCTCCGCGGTGAGTTCCTCCTGCTCGACCAGCCGGGTCCGCGCCACCCGGCGGCCCCGCAGCGCGGCGCCCACCACCACGGCGGTGGTGAAGGCCGTAAGGGCCTCATCGAGGCCGTCGTCGTGGGGGTGGGTGGCGAAGGCCGCGGTGACCGCGCCCACCAGGAGGGTCAGCAGCAGCGCCTCGGCGGCGATCCGCGGGCGGACCCGCAGCGCGAGGAGGAACAGGACGGCGGTGTGCAGCGCGATCTGGCCGTAGTTCCAGGGGTAGAGCACGTACTCGGGGACGCGGTCGTCCACGTTCAGCGCCGTCACCAGGAGCATGGCGGTCGAGAGCCACCATGCCGGTATCGGGCGGGTCAGCGCCAGTTGGACGGCCAGCGCCTCGAGCACGACGAGCCCGATCAGCGGCACCGGGTCCTGGGACGTCCCCGGGCGGGCGGGCTCCTGGAACTGCGCCATGCTGAGCCAGGCCATGAGCACGGCGAACAACACCACATGGCCATGGGGCAGCCGGCCCAGCCAGCGCATCCGCGGCAGCGGATCGCGCGCCACCGTCCACAGGTCCTCGCGCAGGACGCCCGGCACCGCGCGCAGGGCCTCTCCCAGCGTGCGCGGCAGCGCGCGCAGGCCCCCCGCCAGCCGGTCCACGATCTTGCCGCCTGTCATGCCCTTGACTCTAGACACTCCGCCGCTCCACGTGCCGTGGCTGCTGTGCCTGCTTCTGCACCTGCTCCTGTACCTGCTGCTGGGCCTGCTTCTGTACCTGCTGCTGTGCCTGTTTCCCGGGGCGTCCCTCGCGGACGACTCGGCTGCCAACGCCCGCCGCGGGGCCGCCTCCGCGGACGACCCCGCCACCGCCCTTCCGCGGCCGCCCCGCCTCGTACACGTGGAACGCCGCCCAGCAGATCAGCAGCGCCCCCGCGAACACCGGCAGCCAGCACAGCCGGGCGAGCACCCAGCCGGGGCCGTCGGGCACGGTGTGCAGCCCGCTCTGCGGTCCGGCGAGCCGCAGCGTGGTCACGCTGACCGCCATCATCGCGGTCTGGTGCCACAGGAAGACGGTCATCGCGGCGAGGTTGACCAGCGCCACCACCGCCCACGCGACGGGCCGCGCCAGCGCCCGGCGCAGCGGGCCGCGCAGCAACAGGGCCGCGCCGCACTGGGCGAGCCCGAAGGTGACGGCCGCCAGGGTGGGCGGGTTGAGGTTGGAGACCGGGGCGCCGGGCACCCCGACCATCGCCGCCGGATAGCCGCCGAACAGGACGAGCCCGGCGGTGACCGCCGCGCCCCCGGTCAGCAGCACCCACCCGGCCGTCCGCCCGCGCAGCCTGCCACGGCCCCAGGCGGCGCCCAGGCAGTACGGGACCAGCCAGCCCGCCGCCAGGTTGACCCAGCCGAGCCAGGCGGGGCCGTCGAAGCCGAACCGGATCAGGTCGACATGCAGCACGACGGCGAGCGGCCACAGCGGATGCAGCCGCGCCACCAGCGGGGTCGCGGCCGTGAGCACCGCGTAGACCAGCAGGAACCACAGCGGGGACAGGACGAGTTTGAGCAGCGTGTGCACGGTCAGCAGGCTCACCCCGGCGCCGAGCAGCGCCCCCGCCGCCACGGCCCATACGGTGAGCACGGCGGCCACGGGCCGGAACAGCCGTACCAGCCGGGCGCGCAGCCACCGCCGGTAGGTGATGCCCCGGGCGCGGGCGCAGTCGTGACTCTTGGCGCCCATCTGCCCGCCGACCAGGAAGAACACCGCGAGGGTCTGGAACACCCAGGAGACGGGGGTGAGTCCGGGCTGGTACAGCAGCGGACTGGCCGCGCGCAGAGTGCCGCTGTCGGCCACGAGGGCGGTCACCAGCCAGTGGCCGAGCACCACGCCGAGGATGGCGACGGCCCGCAGGCCGTCCACCGCGCGGTCGCGGCCGGGCGGGGTGGCGGCCTCGATCCGCCGGGCGAGGTCACGCAGCCGTATCGGGTCCCGCAGTTGGATCGGGTCCCGCAGCCGTATCGGGTCCCGCGCCGTCTCACGCATCGCGGCCCTCCACGATCCGGCCCATGCTCACCAGGGCGACGGACCCGGACTTGAGGTAGTCGCTGTGCCCGACGTCCCCCGCGTCGAAGGTCCGCGCCCCGAACCGCCGGGAGACCGGGTCGGTCCCGAAGCCGATGGTCGTGCCCAGCAGCGGGATCCGCACATGCGGCACCCCGCCGATCCAGTCGTGTCCGCCCCGCCCGGCCCAGACGGTGGCCCGGGTGTGCAGCTGCCGGGCGTCGTCATACCCCGTCCCGGGGCTGCCGTACAGGACGATGTCCGCTGCGTTCAGCCCCCGGGCGGCCCGGGCGCAGACCACCGAGCCGTAGGAGTGGCACAGGAGCGAGATCCGGGCCCGGGGTATGGCCGCGTTCAACTCCCGTACGAACGCGGCCAGTCGGGGAGCGGCACCGGCGGCCCGGCCCGTGGTCAGCACCTCGGGTGCCACGGTGCCGGGCGTCTTGTACCCGAGCCAGCCGATGACGGCCGTATGGCGCCCGAGTTGACGGCTCAACGCGAGCGCCCCGTCCCGGAACCGGCCGTACGTCTCCAGGTTGGTGTCCGACCCCGGCACCAGCACCGCGACGCGGGTGGCACGGCCCAGATCCCCGTACACCTCGACGGCACGGCCCCCGTCGCGCCCGTCGAAGGACAGGAAGTGCCGCGACGACCCCCGCATCTTCCGCAGCGCCCGCGCCCGCTTGCGGTCCCCGTGCCGGGCGGCCATCACCTCGGCCGCCCGGATCCCGTCCCGGTTGGCCGCGTACCGGTGCTCAAGACCCGCGACGCGCACCGGCCCGAGCGCCACCGGCGCGGGCGCGGGCACCTCACCGGGCCCGGCGGCCCCCATCAGTGGCACCACCACCGAGGCGGTGACGAGCGCCGCGAGCAGGGCGCGGCGAAGACGGGACGCCATGGCTGTTCCTTCCGTACCAACGAATGTCGTGAGTACGGAAGGTATGGAGCCGGCCGTGTGGTTGGCGTCCCACCGGGGAGTGCATCTCCGGGGTAGTCCCCAGGTATGACGGGTAGGGGGTGGCCGCTCTCACGGACAGCCGCCGCCCTTACGGGCGGAAGTCAGCGTGCGGGTACGTAGAACTCCGTCGTGGCCCGCGTCGTCGCCGCCACCACCTCCGCCGGGGCCCCCGAGGCCTCGTACGCCGCGCCCCAGCGCTCGCTGCTGCGGGTCATGAACTCCCGCGCCTCGTCCGAGGCCTGCCACGCCTCCGGGTCGGCGGGCGCGCCTTCGCCCGTCAGATGCAGGGTGAGGCCGAGCAGCGCGCCGTCCCAGCCGACGCCGACCGCGCCGGGGCCGAACTGGTCCCACATCCCGGGCGGTACGACGGCGATGTGCTCCAGCTCGAAGACGGTCCGCTCCTCCCCCTCGGCGGTCAGCCGGACCTCGACCTCGCTGAAGCCGGGGTTCTCGCCGAACAGCCAGCTCACGGCGAGCAGCCGCGGGGGTTCGCAGCGCAGGATCTCGCCGCTCGCGTTGCCCGTCAGCTGATAGTGGCCGCCCAGCTTCAGGTCGCCGCTCACCGGCAGGAACCAGCGGCTGATCCGCTCGGGGTCGGTGCACGCGTCCCAGACGTCCCCGATCGCGGCGTCGTACGTGCGCCGCAGCAGGACGGTACGGGCCTCGCCGTCGGGCACCTCACGGGTGCCGACCTCGCGATGAACGTGGTTGATCTGATCGACGATCTCGCTCATGAGTCATGTCTCCGCATCGGTTCCGCTGCCGCCGCCGCGCTCCTGATCGAGCCGCCGCTGCCGCTTGCCCCGCGCCAGTTCCGTCCCCAGCGCGTCCAGCCGCTGCTCCCAGAAGCCCCGGAACCGGTCGAGCCACCGGTCGACCTCCCGCAGGGGCGCGGCCTCGACGGCGTACAACCGCCGTGTGCCCTCGGCCCGTACGGAGGCGAATCCGGCCTCCCGCAACACCCGCAGATGCTGCGAGACGGCGGGCTGCGAGATGCCGAACTCGGCCCGGACGGCGGAGCTGACCTCGCCGGAGGACCGCTCCCCCTCGGCGAGCAGCTCCAATATCCGGCGCCGGACGGGGTCTCCGAGGACATCGAGTGCGTGCACGTCCGGACTATGCCAGCCGCCGCTTATATAAGTCAACACTTAATTTTGCCCCTCGCGCCGCGACGGCCACCCGCCGCACCCGCCTCGACGGCATCGACGGCATCGACGCCGAATCCCGCCGTTCCGCGGCCGCACGTGATAGGCTGGCTTTCAGTTGCAGTTTTGGTACCCATGGACTTTGTGTGCGCCTGGCGGTATGTAGCCGCAGGCGCATTTCTTGTTTTTGCCGGTCATTTCCGGATGGGGTCATTTCGGCGACTCGGGATGCATTTCCCGCGCATTCCGGACCGACCCCATATGAAGGAGAAGGACATGGCTACTGGCACCGTGAAGTGGTTCAACGCGGAAAAGGGCTTCGGCTTCATCGAGCAGGACGGCGGCGGCGCCGACGTCTTCGCCCACTACTCGAACATCGCCACCAGCGGCTTCCGTGAGCTCCACGAAGGCCAGAAGGTGACCTTCGACGTCACCCAGGGCCAGAAGGGCCCGCAGGCGGAGAACATCGTTCCCGCCTGATCGCAGCGCCTGACACGAGCCGGGGCCCGTACCTCAAGGGGTGCGGGCCCCGGCTCGTACGCGTTTCCGCAGACCGCCCAGCAGAAGGCACCGCATTGAGCCGCTCCTCCCGCTCGTACCGCAAAAAACCCGCACCCTCCCGTGCCGCCGGCCATGGCCGGTCCACCGACCATGGCCGCCCCCGCTCCACCGGCGGAAACAACGGAAACGGCGGTAGGAACGACGGCGGAAACGAATTCGCCCTGCCGCCCGGCTCCGCTCCGGTGCTGCCCGCCGTCACGTCGTTCTCCGAGCTCGACATGCCGGAGGAACTGCACAAGGAGCTGGCCGAGCAGGGTGTCACCGTGCCCTTCCCGATCCAGGCGGCCGCCCTCCCCAACGCCCTCACCGGCCGGGACGTCCTGGGCCGTGGCCGGACCGGCTCCGGCAAGACCCTCGCGTTCGGCCTCGCCCTGCTGGCCCGCACCGCCGGGCGGCGCGCGGAGCGCGGCCGTCCCCTCGCCCTGGTACTGGTCCCCACCCGGGAGCTGGCCCAGCAGGTCACCGATGCGCTCGCCCCCTACGCCCGGCGGCTGCGGCTGCGTCCGGCCACCGTGGTCGGCGGAGTGTCGATCAACCGCCAGGCCGAGGCCCTGCGCAATGGCGCGGAGGTGGTCATCGCGACCCCCGGGCGCCTCCAGGACCTGATCGAACGCGGCGACTGCCGACTGGACCAGGTGCGCACCACGGTCCTCGACGAGGCCGACCAAATGGCCGACATGGGCTTCCTGCCCCAGGTGACCCGGCTGCTGCGACAGGTCCCCGCCGACGGCCAGCGCCTGCTGTTCTCCGCGACGCTCGACCACAACATCGGCCTGCTGGTGCGCCAGTTCCTCCACGACCCGGCCGTGCACTCGCTCGACCCGTCCGCCGGCGCCGTCACCACGATGGAGCACCATGTGCTGCACATCACGGATACCGACAAGCGCTCCGTCGTCACCCGGGTCGCCGCCAGGGACGGCCGCGTCATCCTGTTCCTGGACACCAAGCGCGGCGTCGACCGGCTGACCCGGCATCTGCTGACCAGCGGCGTACGGGCGGCCGCGCTGCACGGCGGCAAGTCCCAGCCGCAGCGCACCCGGACCCTGGACCACTTCAAGTCCGGCCATGTCACCGTGCTGGTGGCCACGAACGTCGCCGCCCGGGGCATCCATGTGGACGATCTCGATCTCGTCGTCAATGTCGACCCGCCCGCCGACCACAAGGACTATCTGCACCGTGGTGGCCGTACCGCCCGTGCGGGCGGATCCGGCAGCGTCATCACGCTGGTCACTCCGGACCAGCGCCGGGACATGGTCCGTCTCATGGCCGACGCGGGCATCACCCCCCGGACCGCCCGGGTCCACTCCACCGACCCCGAACTCACCCGTATCACCGGAGCGCAGGACCCCTCCGGTGTTCCCGTGACCATCAGCGCGCCCGTACCGCCGCAGCCACAGCGTGCGGGCCGGGCCGCCCGTCGCCCCACCAGGAGCCGTCGGCCCCGCCGCCAGGCCCGGTAGGGGGCCAGGTGCGGGGCCAGGCATGGGGCCAGGTGCAAGGCCAGGCATGGGGCCAGGTGCGGGGCCAGGCATGGGGCCTGGTGCGGGGCCTGGGCGGCGGCCGTCCGGGCGGACGTCCGGCATTTCGCCATGATCGTGTCACGCCCGACCGGCGGCGGATGTCCCCATTACCCCGTCGGAGAGGCGACAATGGGCCACATGCCGATACCCAGCGCCGTGCCCAGCCGTGCCGAACTGATCGACCATCTCGTCCGTACGCGCATCGCGGGCGATGTCGCCACCCCTCGTGAGAACAACCTCTCCCACTACCGCAAGCTCGCGAACGGCGACCGCCACTACTGGCTGGGCCTGGAACTGGGCGACCGCTGGACCGATGAGCAGGACGTGCTGGCGGTCATGGCCGAGCGCTGCGGCGTGGTGGACGACCCGCAGCACCGCGCGGGGCAGGACACCATCGACCCGGAGCTGACCGTCGGCGCGCTGGACCGGATGGCGTCGGTGCTGCGGAAGGCGGCGGAGGCGAGCGAGCGGGTGCTGTTCGCCACCGGGCACCCGGGCGGGCTGCTGGAGGTCCACCGGGCCACGGCGGCGGCGCTGCGGGCCGCCGGATGCGAGATCGTGGAGATCCCGGGCGGGCTACAGGCGGACGAGGGGTACGTCTTCCAGTTCTGCGACGTGGCGATGCTGGAGCGGGGCGCCACACTGTGGCACACCCACTCCCCCGCCCCCATGGCGGCGATCCTCGACGGGCTGGCCCACGAGGGGCGACCGCTGCCCGATCTGGTGGTCGCCGACCACGGCTGGGCGGGGTGCGCGGGGCAGCGGGGCATCGACGCGGTGGGCTACGCGGACTGCAACGACCCGGCGCTCTTCCTCGGCGAGTCCGAGGGCACGCTGTCGGCGGTGGTCCCGCTGGACGACCACGTCACCAACCCGAGGTTCTACGACGCGATGACGGCGTACCTGCTGGACGCGGCGGGGCTGACGGCCCAGTTCTGACCTGTTCTGACGTGTTCTGACGTCCTGGCCCTGACGGACCGGTATCCCACGGCCCGGTTGCCGACGGCTCCGGGCCGCCGCCCGCCGCGCTCACTTCTTCTCGCGCGGCACCCGCATGACCCCTTCCTGGATCACGGAGACGGCCAGCCGCCCGTCGGCGGTGAAGATACGGCCCTTGGCGAGCCCGCGTCCGCCGGAGGCGGAGGGGCTCTCCTGGTCGTACAGCAGCCAGTCGTCCACCCGGAACGGCCGGTGGAACCACATGGCGTGATCCAGGCTGGCGCCGACGATGTCGCCGACCGCCCAGCCGCCGCGCCCATGGGCGAGCAGGATGGAGTCCAGCAGCGTCATATCGGAGACATAGGTCGCCAGGCAGACGTGGAGCAGGGGGTGGTCGGCGGCGCCGTCCAGTTTGCCGTTGGTCCGGAACCAAACCTGCGACTTCGGCTCGCGCGGCTGTCCGACGCTGCCGAAGGGCGGCTCGTCCACGTACCGCAGATCGACCGCGGCCCGCGCCTGGAGCATCCGCTCGGTCACCCCGGGGCCGAGGAAGAGGTGCTCGTAGCGGGGCAGCAGCTCCTCGGCGGTGGGCAGGGAGAGCGGGTCGGGAACGTCCGGCATCCGCTCCTGGTGCTCGAGTCCGTCCTCATGCAGCTGGAAGGAGGCCGAGAGATGGAAGATCGGCTGTCCGTGCTGGACGGCGACCACCCGGCGGGTGGTGAAGGAGTGGCCGTCCCGGATCCGGTCGACGGTGTAGACGATGGGCGCCCCGGGGTCGCCGGGCCGCAGGAAGTACGCGTGCAGCGAATGCGCCGAGCGGTCCGCGGGCACGGTGCGGCCCGCGGCGACCAGGGCCTGGGCGGCGACCTGACCGCCGAAGACCCGCGGTACGAGGGGTGCGGCGTCGCTGGTGCCGCGGAAGATGTCCTTCTCGATCTGCTCGAGGTCGAGCAGATCGAGAAGGCCCTGAAGTGCGTCATTCATGATTCAAGCAGTCTTGCAGACCCGGATTGCGGTCCTGTTGCCGCTGGTCATGACGGTCGTCACAGACCCATCGACTTGGCGACGATGGACCGCATGACCTCGCTGGTACCGCCGTAGATCCGGTTGACGCGGGTGTCCGCGTACAGCCGGGCGATGGGGTACTCCATCATGTAGCCGTAGCCACCGTGGAGCTGGAGGCACCGGTCGATGACGACGGCGGCGCGCTCGGTGGTGAAGAGCTTGGCGGAGGCGGCGTCGGCGGCGGTCAGCTCACCGGCGTCGTGCGCGTCCAGGGCCCGGTCCACGACCGCCTGCATCGCGTCCACCTCGGACTTGCAGTCGGCGAGCACGAACTTGGTGTTCTGGAACGACGCCACCGGCTGGCCGAAGACGGTGCGGTCCCGGACGTACTCGGTGGCGAACCGTACGGCGGCCGCGGCCTGTGCGTACGCCCCGACGGCGATCCCCAGGCGCTCCTGCGGCAGATTGTGGGCGAGGTAGCCGAACGCCTTGCCCTCCTCGCCCAGCAGGTCCTCCACCGGCACCTTGACGTCGGTGAAGGAGAGCTCGGCGGTGTCGGAGGTCTTCAGGCCCAGCTTCTCCAGCTTGCGGCCGACCGCGTAGCCCTCGCTCTTGGTGTCCACCACGAGGATGGATATGCCGCCGCGGCGGTCCTCGGGGGTGGGCGGGGCGGTCCGGGCGCAGACCAGCACCCGGTCGGCCAGGACGCCGCCGGTGATGAAGGTCTTGGCGCCGTTGAGGACGTAGTGGGTGCCGTCCTCGGAGAGCTTGGCGGTGGTCTTCATGCCCGCCAGGTCGGAGCCGGTGCCGGGCTCGGTCATGGCGATGGCGGTCATCATGTCGCCGGAGACGAAGGAGGGCAGCCAGCGCCGCTTCTGCTCCTCGTTGGCGTACTTGAGGAGGTACGGCAGGCACAGCGCGGTGTGGACACTGCTGCCACCGAAGCTGACCCCGGCGCGGGCGGTCTCCTCGGTGATCACGGCGTTGAACTTGAAGCTGGTCTCGCCGGCCCCGCCGAACTCCTCGGGCACCTCGATGCCGAAGACACCGAGCTCACCGAGCTTCTTGTAGAACTCGCGCGGGGCCTGGCCGGCCTCCCGCCACTCGTCGTAGTACGGCACGACCTCGGCCGCGATGAAGTCGCGGATGGTCTCCCGGAACGCCTCGTGGTCCTCGTTGAACACCGTGCGGCGCATATTGGCGTGGCCCTCCTCGCGGCTAAGCCGCCGCCGCTCTCGCGGATCCGCCCGGCCGCCGTCGTGATTCCTCAATGATGACTTGGCAACGCTCACCTAAGCGCTTGCTCAGTGAAAGCTACCCGCCAGTTACCGACCCTGTCCAGCCTCCATAGGGCTCGGTTCAGCTCCGGGGCGCGCCATCCACACCATGGGCGCCCTCGAAGGCGCCCAAGGCCAGGCGGTGCAGCAGGGTGGCGGTGGCCGCGCGCCCCGGGAGGGCTCCGGGGCGGCCGAGGTGGGGCGTGGAGTTGAGCAGCCCGAAGACCGCGTGGACACACGCGCGGGCCTCGGTCTCGGCGAGCCGGGGGTAGACCTTCCGCACCACCTCGACCCACAGCTCCACGTACTGCCGCTGGAGGGAGCGCACCAGCTTGCGGTCGGTGTCCCGGAGCCGGTCGAGCTCGCGGTCGTGGAGGATGATCAGCGGGCGGTCGTCGAGGGCGAAGTCGATATGCCCCTCGATCAGCGAGTCCAGCACCTGCGCGGGGGCGCACCCGGCCCCCTCCCCCTCCGCGGCCCGCCGCTTGCCGCCCGTCAGCAGCCGGCCGCTGATCCCGACGAGCAGCTCGGCCAGCATCGCCTCCTTGCCGGGGAAGTGGCGGTAGAGACCGGGGCCGCTGATGCCGACCGCGGCGCCTATCTCATCGACGCCGACGCCGTGAAAGCCGCGCTCGGCGAAGAGGCGGGCGGCCTCCTTGAGGATCTGCTCACGGCGGCTCGGGGCGGGTGCTTGCGTGCTCATGGATTCAATTCTAGACAGCGGGGTTAGTGGTCGTTAACCTGGTGGGGAGTAGTTAACGTTCACTAACGGTACCGAGCGGGACCGAGCGAGGGGGCTCGTAGCCATGGAGCAGGCACCGGCACTGCGCAGCGGCGCCGACCCGGGATCGGAGGCCTGGAAGGCCAATGAGGCCGGGCACCGCGAGCTGGCCGCGCGGCTGCGCGAGAAGCTGGCCGTGGCGCGGCTGGGCGGCGGGGAGAAGGCGCGGGCGCGGCACACCGCGCGCGGCAAGCTGCTGCCGCGCGACCGGGTGGACACCCTCCTGGACCCGGGCTCCCCGTTCCTGGAGCTGGCACCGCTCGCGGCCGAGGGGATGTACGAGGGCCAGGCCCCGGCGGCGGGGGTGATCGCCGGGATCGGGCGGGTGTCGGGCCGTGAGGTGGTCGTGGTCGCCAATGACGCCACGGTCAAGGGCGGCACGTACTACCCGATGACGGTGAAGAAGCATCTGCGCGCCCAGGAGGTCGCGCTGGAGAACCGGCTGCCGTGCGTCTATCTGGTCGACTCCGGCGGTGCCTTCCTCCCCATGCAGGACGAGGTCTTCCCGGACCGCGACCACTTCGGGCGGATCTTCTACAACCAGGCGCGGCTGTCCGGCTCCGGGATTCCGCAGGTCGCGGCCGTGATGGGGTCCTGCACGGCGGGCGGGGCGTATGTCCCGGCGATGAGCGACGAGGCCGTGATCGTGCGCGGACAGGGCACGATCTTCCTGGGCGGGCCGCCGCTGGTGAAGGCGGCCACCGGTGAGGTGGTCTCGGCGGAGGAGCTGGGCGGCGGCGAGGTCCACTCCCGGGTCTCGGGCGTGACCGACCACCTGGCCGAGGACGACCCCCACGCGCTGCGGATCGTCCGGTCCATCGTCGCCACCCTGCCGCCGTCCCCGATGCGGCAGGGGTCGCCGCCGTGGCCGCTGGAGCCCTCCGAGGAGCCCGCGGTGGACCCGTCGGGGCTCTACGGGGTGGTCCCGGTCGACTCGCGCACGCCGTACGACGTGCGGGAGGTCATCGCGCGGGTGGTGGACGGCTCGCGGTTCGCCGAGTTCAAGGCCGAGTTCGGCACCACACTGGTCACGGGCTTCGCACGGATCATGGGCCACCCGGTGGGCATCGTCGCCAACAACGGCATCCTGTTCTCCGAATCGGCCCAGAAGGGCGCCCACTTCATCGAGCTGTGCGACCAGCGCGGCATCCCCCTGGTCTTCCTCCAGAACATCTCGGGGTTCATGGTGGGCCGCAGCTATGAGGCGGGCGGTATCGCCAAGCACGGCGCCAAGATGGTCACCGCCGTGGCCTGCACCCGCGTGCCCAAGCTCACGGTCGTCATCGGCGGTTCCTACGGCGCGGGCAACTACTCGATGTGCGGCCGGGCCTATTCGCCCCGCTTCCTGTGGATGTGGCCCAACGCCAAGATCTCGGTGATGGGCGGTGAGCAGGCCGCCTCCGTGCTCGCCACCGTCAAGCGCGACCAGATGGAGGCGCGCGGGGAGGAGTGGAGCGCCGAGGACGAGGAGGCGTTCCGGGCCCCGGTCCGCGAGCAGTACGAGGCGCAGGGAAACGCCTATTACGCCACCGCCCGGCTGTGGGACGACGGTGTGATCGACCCCCTGGAGACCCGCACGGTGCTCGGCCTCGCCCTTACGGCCTGCGCCAACGCACCGCTGCCCGGCCGTACGGCCACCGAGCCCGCGGCGCCCGGCTACGGCGTCTTCCGGATGTGAGGGGGATGCACCCGATGAGTGGCATGAGCGGTACGAAGTCGACCGGCCCGTCGCCCGCGATGTTCGACACCGTCCTGGTGGCCAACCGCGGTGAGATCGCCGTGCGCGTCATCCGCACCCTGCGGCGGCTGGGAGTGCGCTCGGTCGCCGTCTACAGCGACGCCGACGCGGACGCCCGCCATGTGCGCGAGGCGGACACGGCGGTGCGGATCGGCCCCGCCCCCGCCGCGGAGAGCTATCTGTCCATCGAGCGGCTGCTGGAGGCCGCGGCGCGCACCGGCGCCCAGGCCGTCCACCCCGGCTATGGCTTCCTCGCGGAGAACGGGGCGTTCGCCCGCGCCTGCGCCGACGCCGGGCTCGCCTTCATCGGACCGCCCGCCGGGGCCATCGAGCTGATGGGCGACAAGATCCGCGCCAAGGAGACCGTGCGCGCGGCCGGGGTGCCGGTGGTGCCGGGCTCCTCCGGCAGCGGGCTGACGGACGCGCAGCTCACCGCCGCCGCCCGGGAGATCGGGATGCCGGTGCTGCTGAAGCCCTCGGCGGGCGGCGGCGGCAAGGGCATGCGGCTGGTCCGCGACGAGGCGCTGCTCGCCGACGAAATCGCGGCCGCCCGGCGGGAGGCGCGCGGCGCCTTCGGCGATGACACGCTGCTGGTGGAGCGCTGGATCGACCGGCCCCGGCATATCGAGATCCAGGTGCTGGCGGACGGTCAGGGGCGCGTGATCCACCTCGGGGAGCGCGAGTGCTCGCTCCAGCGCCGCCATCAGAAGATCATCGAGGAGGCGCCCAGCCCGCTGCTGGACGAGGCCACCCGGGCGCGGATGGGCGAGGCCGCGGTGGCCGCGGCCCGGTCCTGCGGCTATGTGGGCGCGGGCACGGTCGAGTTCATCGTGCCGGGTGCCGATCCGTCGGCGTACTGCTTCATGGAGATGAACACCCGCCTCCAGGTGGAGCATCCGGTCACCGAGCTGACGGTGTCGGTCGACGGGCGGCCCGGCCTGGACCTGGTGGAGTGGCAGCTGCGCGTCGCCGCGGGCGAGCCGCTGCCGTTCGGGCAGGACGGCATCGCCTTCGCGAGCCACGCGGTGGAGGCCCGGATCTGCGCCGAGACCGCCCGCGCGGCGGCCGACGGCCGGGTGGACTTCCTGCCCTCGGCCGGGACCGTACTGGCGCTGGACGAGCCGGAGGGCGAGGGGGTGCGGGTCGACTCCGGGCTGAGCCGGGGCACCGAGGTCGGCACGGTCTACGACCCGATGCTCGCCAAGGTCATCGCCCATGGCCCCGACCGCCCCACCGCCCTGCGCCGGCTGCGCGCCGCCCTCGGCTCCCTGACCGTCCTCGGTGTGGACACCAACACCGGCTTCCTGCGCCGTCTGGCCGCCCACCCCGCGGTCGCCTCGGGCGAACTCGACACGGGCCTGGTCGACCGCGCGGCGGCCCAGCTGATCCCGGCGGCCATACCGGAGGAGGTCTACGCGACGGCGGCCCTGCTGCGCCAGGCGGCGCTGGAGCCCGCAACTCCGCGTGGCGATGGGTCCGGTGGGCGCCCGGAGCCCGGCGGCTCCGGCCCCGGCGGCCCGGCCGCGGACGTCTGGGTCGATCCGTTCTCGGTGCCGACCGGCTGGCGCCTCGGCGGCGCCCCGGCCTGGACGGTCCACCGCCTCCGTGTGGCGGGCCACCCCCCGGTGACGGTCCGCGTCCGCGGCCGCGCCCACGAGGCGGAGCTCCGCATCGAGCACGCCGACACCACCCCGGCAACAACCGGGTCAACGCCCCGCCCCGGCGAGCCCCCGGCAGCACCCAAGGCGACGCCCCGGCCCGGCGAGCCCCCGGCAGCGGCCAAGGCGACGCCCCGGCCCGGCGAACCCCAGGGCGCGGGCCAAGCCGCCCCGGAGACCCCCGCCACCGACCGGACCGACGAGCCACAGAGCACGGCAGCCCAGGCCGCCCGGCCCATGGGCGCGGGCGAGGGCGGCGCGGCGGCCCTGGTCACCGGGACCAGCCCCAGCTCCACCGTCACCGGCGCCAGTGCGCGCATCCCGGAAGCGGAGGCGGACGAGCGGGCCCCCGCCCACCACGCGGCAGCGGACCGCCGCCCCAGCGGGGCGCGCGCGGCAGCGGGCACGGCCCCGGGCGGGGCGAACGCCGCATGGCGCTCGGCCGCCGACGCCGGTGCGGGTGCCGACGCCGGTGCGGGTATGCGGGCGCGGCTCATTGCCCTCGACGAGGGCACCGTGTTGCTGGACCTCGGCGGGGTCACCCATCGCTTCCGGCATGCCGCTCATGGCGCGAGCCACTGGCTGGGGCGGGACGGGGACGCCTGGCGCGTGGTCGGGCACGACCCCGTGGAGGAGGCGCTGCGCGGCGGGGCCGCCGCGGCACACGCCGGGGAGCTGACCGCGCCCATGCCCGGCACCGTCACCGTCGTGAAGGCGGCCGTCGGCGACGAGGTCACCGCGGGTCAGGGCCTGCTGGTGGTCGAGGCGATGAAGATGGAGCACCTCATCTCCGCGCCGCACGACGGCACCGTCACCGAGCTCGAGGTGACCCCCGGCAGCACGGTCGCCATGGATCAGCTGCTGGCGGTCGTCACCCCGAACGAGCCGCAGCAGAGCGAGGAGCGTGCGTGATGACCCTCCCCATGACCGTCCCCGCCCCCGGGCTGCCCACCCGGGTCCGGATCCACGAGGTGGGCCCCCGGGACGGGTTGCAGAACGAGAAGGCGCTGGTCCCGGTGGCCATCAAGGCCGAGTTCATCCACCGGCTCGCCGAGGCCGGCCTCACCACCATCGAGGCCACCAGCTTCGTCCACCCCAAGTGGGTGCCCCAACTGGCCGACGCCGAGGAGCTGATGCCGCTCATCGACGACGTGGACACCCGGCTCCCCGTGCTCGTGCCCAATGAGCGCGGGCTGGACCGCGCCCTCGCGCTGGGCGCGCGCGAGATCGCCGTCTTCGCCAGCGCCACGGAGTCCTTCGCCAAGGCCAATCTCAATCGCACGGTGGACGGCGCACTGGAGATGTTCGAGCCGGTCGTCACCAAGGCCGAGGACGCGGGCGTGGCCGTGCGCGGCTATCTGTCCATGTGCTTCGGCGACCCGTGGGAGGGCCCGGTCCCGATCTCCCAGACCGTCTCGGTCAGCCGCCGTCTGATGGACATGGGATGCGCCGAGATCAGCCTCGGCGACACCATCGGCGTGGCCACCCCGGGCCATGTCCGGGAGCTGCTGGACACGCTCAACGAGGCGGGCGTCGCCGACGAGCGGCTGGCCGTGCACTTCCACGACACCTACGGCCAGGCCCTCGCCAACACCCTCGCCGCGCTCGAACACGGCGTGACCACCGTCGACGCCTCCGCCGGGGGCCTCGGCGGCTGCCCGTACGCCAAGAGCGCCACCGGCAACCTCGCCACCGAAGACCTCGTGTGGATGCTCGACGGCCTCGGCATCGAAACCGGGGTCGACATCGGCCGTCTCACCGCCACCAGCGTGTGGATGGCCCGGCATCTGGGCCGGCCCAGCCCGTCCCGCACCGTCCGCGCCCTCTCCCAGAAGGAGATCTGAGCCATGCCGATCGACCACCGACTCAGCCCCGAACACGAGGAACTGCGCCGCACCGTCGAGGCGTTCGCGCATGATGTGGTCGCCCCCAAGATCGGGGAGTACTGGGAGCACCATGAGTTCCCGTACGAGATCATCCGCGAGATGGGCCGGATGGGCCTGTTCGGCCTGCCCTTCCCCGAGGAGTACGGCGGCATGGGCGGGGACTACTTCGCGCTCTGCCTCGCCCTGGAGGAGCTGGCCCGGGTGGACTCCTCCGTGGCGATCACCCTGGAGGCGGGGGTCTCGCTCGGCGCGATGCCGATCTTCCTCTACGGCACGGAGGAGCAGAAGCGCACCTGGCTGCCGGGGCTCTGCTCCGGGGAGACCCTGGGCGCGTTCGGCCTGACCGAGCCCGGCGGCGGCTCGGACGCGGGCGCCACCCGCACCACGGCACGGCTGGACGAGGCCACGGGCGAGTGGGTGATCAACGGCACCAAGTGCTTCATCACCAACTCCGGTACGGACATCACCGCACTGGTCACCGTGACCGCCGTCACCGGCCGAAAGGAGGACGGCCGCCCCGAGATCTCCTCGATCATCGTGCCGTCCGGCACCCCCGGCTTCAGCGTGGCCGCCCCCTACTCCAAGGTGGGGTGGAACGCCTCGGACACCCGCGAGCTGTCCTTCGCCGACTGCCGGGTCCCGGCCGCGAACCTGCTGGGCGCGGAGGGCCGGGGCTACGCCCAGTTCCTGCGGATACTGGACGAGGGCCGGATCGCGATCTCCGCCCTGGCCACCGGGCTCGCCCAGGGCTGTGTGGACGAGTCGGTGGCGTACGCCAGGACCCGCGAGGCGTTCGGCCGCCCCATCGGCGCCAACCAGGCGATCCAGTTCAAGCTGGCCGACATGGAGATGCGCGCCCATATGGCCCGGGTGGCCTGGCGCGACGCGGCGTCCCGGCTGGTGCTCGGCGAGCCGTTCAAGAAGGAGGCGTCGATCGCGAAGCTGTACTCCTCCGAGGTCGCGGTGGACAACGCCCGCGAGGCCACCCAGATCCACGGTGGCTACGGCTTTATGAACGAGTATCCGGTGGCCCGGATGTGGCGTGACTCCAAGATCCTGGAGATCGGCGAGGGCACCAGCGAGGTCCAGCGCACGCTGATCGCCCGAGAGCTGGGCTTCGCGAGCTGAGCCGGTGATCGTGCCGCCGCTCCCCTACCCGCCCCTTCCCGTTACCAGGGGACTTCCCCTCTGGACCCCGGGGTCTGGGGCGAAGCCCCAGTTTCGGGAAGGGGCGGGTAGGGGAGCAACCAGCCGCCTGCGGCGCCTCAGCTCGTGGGCCAGGGGATCTGCGGGGAGTGGTAGTACGCGATGCCCATCGCGTCCCAGCGGGGACCCTGCGCCGCCACCCGCACCTTGTATTCGTCCCAGTTGTGCGCGCTCGCGGGCGACCAGCCCAGCTCGGCGATGCCGGGGAGGCGGGGAAAGGCCATGTACTCGATCTGCGGGCTGGTCTGGAGGGTCTCCGACCACAGCGGCGCCTCGACACCGAGCACCGAGGCCTCCGGGGCGTCCTTGATGTATGTGCCCGGGTCCCAGTCGTAGGACTGCTTCGCCTCGACGTACCCGGCCCAGCTCTGCCCCAGCGGCGTGTCGGCGTTGTACTTCATGTCCAGATAGGCGCGGTTGGCCGGGGAGAGGATCAGCCGGGTGCCCGCCTTGGCCGCGTCCGCGACCTCCTTCTCGCTCCCGTCCGTCCCCCAGTACTGGGCGATCGCGCCCTGCGCGGGGTGCACACCGGTCAGCTGGTGCCAGCCGACCACCGTCTTGCCGTACTTGGCGACCACCGGCTGCACCCGGTCCATGAAGGCCACATAGTCCTCATGGCTGGTGGAGTGGGCCTCGTCGCCGCCGATGTGGAGGTAGGGGCCGGGGGTGAGCGCGGCGAGCTCGCGGATGACGTCGTCCACGAAGTCGTACGTCACCCCCTTCGGCACGCACAGCGAGCTGAAACCGACCTCGGTACCGGTGTAGAGCGGCGGGGCGACGCCATCGCAGTTGAGCTCAGCGTAGGAGGCGAGCGCCGCGTTGGTGTGGCCCGGCATGTCGATCTCGGGGACGACGGTCAGCTCACGGCTCGCCGCGTAGCGCACGATCTCGCGGTAGTCGTCCTTGGTGTAGTAGCCACCGGGTCCGCCTCCGACCTGTGTGGAGCCACCGTGACTGGCCAGCTTCGGCCACGAGTCGATCGCGATCCGCCATCCCTGGTCGTCCGAGAGATGCAGATGCAGCGCGTTGATCTTGTAGAGGGCCAGCTGGTCGATATAGCGCTTGACCTGGTCCACACCGAAGAAGTGCCGGGAGACATCGAGCATCGCGCCCCGCCAGGCGTAGCGCGGCACATCGGTGATGGTGCCGCCGGAGACCCGCCAGGGGCCCGGCTGCCGGGTGGTGCGCTCGATGGACGCGGGCAGCAGCTGCCGCAGTGTCTGGACGCCGTGGAACAGCCCGGCGGAGCCGCGTGCGGTGAGGGTGATCGCCCGGCCGGTTACCTGGAGCCGGTACCCCTCCTTGCCCAGCGTCCGCACCCCGGCCGCCTTGGGCGTCAGCCGCAGCCGGATGCCGTCGTCACCCGATCGCGTGGTGACGGGCAGCGAGAAGCCGGTGGAGGGGCGCAGCACCTCCGCGAGGTAGTCGCCCACCCGGCGCGCCGAATTCGCTGAACCCGCTGAACCCGCCGAACGCGCCGAACCGTCGGAGCCGGACACCCGGATGCGGGTGTCGGAGCGGATCGCGTACGAGCCCGCCGCGGGCCGTACGGACGCCGGCGCGGGCACCACCCGGTCCAGCGGGGTCGGGGCGGCCGCGGCGGGCCCCTGGGCGGAAGCGGAGGAGGAGCGAGGGGACCAGGGGGAAGCCGGAGAAGCGGAGGCGGAGGAGGCCGCGGTCCCCGCCCCGGCCACCACGGTCAGCAGCAGGGAACACAGAAGTCGAGCACGGCGTCGTCTCACAGGGGATCCCTTCAACGAAACGTGGCATCTTGGGTACCGCGAGGGCCAGTTGCGGTCAAGGTGTAGACCAATGTGTCGCCGACTGCCTGTCAGAATTCACCGCATGGCGGAAATCACCCAGCGCGATGGCGCCTGGAGCTTTGACGGGGAAGCGATCCGGATCGTCCCGGGGCGGGACCGCGGCGTACCGGCCGTACGGCAGGCGCTCGGCGAACTGACCGTCCCCCTGGTGGCCTTGGCCGGGCTGGCCTATGAGCCGGGGCGGAAGTCGGGCCGACTGCGGCTGCGCCTGCGCGAGGGGGCGGACCCGCTGCTCCAGGCCACCGGCGGCAAGCTGCCGGACGCCGCCGATCCGTACCAGCTCTCGGTGGAGCCGGACCGCAGGGACCTCGCCGAGTATCTGGTCGACGAGGTCCGCCGGGCCCTGACCCTGGAGCAGGTGCCGTCCGGCCCCTGCGACCGCTATGTGCTGCCCGGCCCCTCGGTGCCGATCTCGGCGTCGGCGGGCGACGCCACGGCCTCCTTCGACGGGGAGCGGGTCCGGCTGGACTGGAACTGGAAGACCGAGGAGTCGAAGAAGTCCGGCGGCCCCCGCACGATCCTCCTGTCCGATCTGGAGACGGTGGAGTGGGTCCCGGCCGCCGGGCTGGAGAACGGCTACCTCCGCTTCATCACGGCGAAGGCCACGGCGACGGCCGCGCCCAAGTACGACCCGCATGCCGTGGTGCTGTACGGGTTCAAGAAGGATCCGCTGATGGCGCTGGTCGCGGCGGCCGTCATGGCGCGGATGCCGCATCCGGGCGCCCCGACGAAGGCGCTCCCCGCCCAGCCGTCCGCACCCGAACCGGCGCCCGTGGACGCCCCGCCCGCCGGGGGCGACGAGGGTGAGGTGGATCACGACGTCCTGCTGCGACGACTGCGCGAACTCGGCGATCTTCACCAGAGCGGGATCCTCACCGAGGAGGAGTTCACCACCGCCAAACAGGCCGTGCTCCGCCGCTTCTCCGACGCCTGAGGCACGGCTCCCCGGCGACCGGGGGACGGACTTTCCGACGCCTGAAGGACGGCTTCCTCGCCGCCGAGGGCCGGATTTTCCGTCACCGGGACCCAACCCTGCCCGATATCGGGCAGGAATGTTGCGAAACACCGCGCCACATCGCAGTATCTACGGATGCTCGACCGCCGTATGTCCCACGATGACCTCATCGACCACCTGGTCCGCAGTACGCCGCTCAGCCGCGGCGAGGCGGGCCGGGTGGTGCTGGACGTCCTGGCGTACTTCGACGAGACGACGGAGGAGTTCGTCCGGCGCCGCCACCGCGAACTCCAGTCCGGCGGGCTGACCAACGCGGACATCTTCGAGCGGATCACGGCAGAGCTGCCGTACCGCGCGGTGGCGCCGCCCGAACTCTCGCTGCGCCAGCTGCGCCGCATCGTCTACGGCTGACCACGCCGGTCCAGGACACCGGCCCACGACACCGGTCCACGACACCGGTCCACGACGCCGGTCCAGGACACCGGTCCACGACGGCGGCCGCCACCGCCGGCCACGAGCACGAGCATGCACGAGCGATCCAATGGGAGGGCCTGAACACCATGTGCGGAATCGTCGGATACATCGGGAAACGGGATGTGGCACCGCTGCTGCTGGAGGGGTTGCAGCGGCTGGAGTACCGCGGCTATGACTCCGCGGGGCTGGCGATCCAGGGCAAGCCCGCCAAGGGCGCCCAGAGCGCCGGGCTGAAGACCGCCAAGGCCAAGGGCCGGGTCCGGGACCTCGAGGCCAGGCTGCCCAAGCGGTTCGCGGGCACCACCGGGATCGCCCACACCCGCTGGGCCACCCATGGCGCGCCCAACGACGTCAACGCGCATCCGCATCTGGACGCGGACGGCAAGGTCGCCGTCGTCCACAACGGCATCATCGACAACGCCGCCGATCTGCGCGCCAAGCTGGCCGCCGACGGCGTGGAGCTGGTCTCCGACACCGACTCCGAGGCGCTCGCCCACCTCATCGGCCGCTCCCAGGCGCCCACCCTGGAGGAGAAGGTCCGCCACGCGCTGGCGATGGTCGAGGGCACCTACGGCATCGCCGTGCTGCACGCGGACTTCCCCGACCGCATCGTCGTCGCCCGCAACGGCTCGCCGGTGGTGCTGGGGATCGGCGAGAAGGAGATGTTCGTCGCCTCGGACGTCGCCGCGCTGGTCAGCCACACCCGTCAGGTGGTCACCCTGGACGACGGCGAGATGGCCACCCTCAAGGCCGACGACTACCGCACCTACACCACCGAGGGCAGCCGCACCTCCACCTCCCCCACCACCGTGGAGTGGGAGGCCGAGTCGTACGACATGGGTGGCCACGACACCTATATGCACAAGGAGATCCACGAGCAGGTCGACGCCGTGGACCGGGTGCTGCGCGGCCGGATCGACGACCGCTTCTCCACCGTCCGCCTGGGCGGGCTCAACCTGGACGCCCGCGAGGCGCGCGGGGTGCGCCGGGTCAAGATCCTCGGCTGTGGTTCGGCGTACCACACGGGTCTGATCGGCGCCCAGCTGATCGAGGAGCTGGCCCGGATCCCGGCGGACGCGGAGCCCGCGAGCGAGTTCCGCTACCGCAATCCGGTGGTGGACCCGGACACCCTCTACATCGCGGTCAGCCAGTCCGGCGAGACCTACGACACCCTGGCGGCCGTCCAGGAGCTCAAGCGCAAGGGCGCGCGAGTGCTGGGCGTCGTCAATGTCGTGGGCAGCGCGATCGCCCGGGAGACGGACGGCGGGGTGTACGTCCACGCCGGGCCCGAGGTGTGCGTCGTCTCCACCAAGTGCTTCACCAACACCGCCGTCACCTTCGCGCTGCTCGCCCTGCACCTGGGCCGGATCCGCGATCTCTCGGTCGCCGACGGCAAGCGGATCATCGCCGGGCTGCGCAAGCTGCCCGAGCAGATCGCGGAGGTGCTGCGCGGCGAGGAGGAGATCAAAAAGCTCGCCGCGGAATATGCGAACGCAAAGAGCATGATGTTCGTCGGGCGGGTCCGCGGCTATCCGGTGGCGCGCGAGGCGTCCCTGAAGCTGAAGGAGGTCTCCTACGTCCACGCCGAGGCGTACCCGGCCTCCGAGCTCAAGCACGGACCGCTCGCGCTGATCGAGCCCGAGGTGCCGACCGTGGCGGTCCTGCCCGACGACGACCTGCTGGAGAAGAACCGGGCGACGCTGGAGGAGATCAAGGCCCGCAGCGGCCGGATCCTGGCCGTGGCCCACCGGGGGCAGGAGAAGGCGGACCACACGATCGTGGTCCCCCGCAACGAGGTGGAGCTCGACCCGATCCTGATGGGCATTCCGCTCCAACTGCTCGCCTACCACACGGCGCTGGCGCTCGGCCGGGACATCGACAAGCCCCGCAACCTCGCCAAGTCGGTGACGGTCGAATAGGCCCACACCGCCCGCGACCTGGGCTGATCCTTCGGCGGTCCCCCGCGTGTGCCACCACGCACGCGGGGGCCGCCTCCCCTTCGCCGACGTCGCCTCTCATACGCCGGCGGCTGGCCGTCGCGCGGGAACCGTCACTTCCCGCGCGACAGCACGATCGAACGGTTTGTACCCCTCACAAACGCACAATCCACCTCTACGCACGGGTAGGTTTGTCCGTTGTCAAGGTGGACTTGACGCCATCTCGCCTGCGGTCAAGGGGAGTTGAGGGTGTCCGGTTCCAGGCGCCCACACCAAGTCGGGCCGACGCCAGAGGTTTTGGGCTGAACAACGTCACTTGACGAGGAGGCGCGCCGGGCACGGTGCGTCCAGGGTCTCAGGAACTCAGGCGAACCCAGGAGGGCCGAATGGGCCCGGAAGGACGGCCAGGACGGCCCGCGAGAACGGGCCCGAGGGTGCTCAGGGGATGCTCGGAGGACGCCGGTGGGCGGGCCGATGGGCGGGCGCTCAGGGGGCCTCAGGGGGCTCAGGGGATGACGACGACGGGCCGCTGCGCCCGCCGCGCGAGCCGCCCCGCGACCGAGCCGAAGATCCGCCCCACCAGCCCGTGCGTGGAGCCCACCACGATGGCGTCGGCCGCGTACTCCCGGCCGACCTCCTCCAGCTCATGGCAGATGTCCCCGCCCCGCTCTACGAGGATCCAGGGCACCTCGGAGAGATGATCGGCGCAGGCCAGTTCGAGCCCCAGCACCTCGGTGCGGTGATCGGGGACGTCGACGAAGACCGGCGGCTCGCAGCCCGCCCAGACCGTCGTCGGCAGCCGGTTGGCCACATGGACGATGATCAGCCCGGAGCCGGAGCGCCGGGCCATGCCGATCGCATAGGCGAGGGCGCGCTCGCTCGACATGGAGCCGTCGAATCCCACCACAACACCGTGCTGGAACGCTGGATCGCAGGAATGACGTGTTTCTTCCGCCGCTTCGGGGTGCGCCATGTGATCGGCGACCCGCTTGCGGTCCGCGGGTTCGGGGATTTCGTGACCGGCCATCGGTGTCTCGGCGAAGGATGTCCTCGTGCGGAGGGATAGGCGGGGGCTCAGGTAGAGGGCTGTCGGGGGACTTGAGCTCCGCTGGAGCTCGGGGACGGTCTCGAGGGGTCGAAATCCGTCCGGGATTCATCTTTCCAAGCCCTTACCCCCAAGGGTACGGCGGCATTCACCACCTGCCCAGAGGTCGCCACGGGAGCGGAGCGCCCGAAGCGTTCCCCGGAGCATGCCGGAGGGCGGCCCGTAACGCAATGCCCCAAGTGGTCCCCTGCCGAGCCGGGCCCCGGCCCGCGGCCCGGCTCGGCGGGGCCGCCGCGGTACGTCGTGCGGCCGCCCGGCAGTGACCTGGGGACGGGCCGGGCGTTGTAGTAGCGGCACCCGGTGTGGCGGCCCCGGCCCGCCCGGTCCACCTGCCCGGATCCCCCGTCCGCCGCCCCCGCGCCGCCCCCGCGCCGAGCCCCCTGCCGACACCTCGCCGGCCGTTCGAGAGGAGCCCTGCCCGTGTCTGTCGCCCCCGAGTACGACACCCCCGGCGACACCCCTTGCGGCGGGTCCGGGACACCCGGACGGCCCCACCTTCCGAGCCCCCCTCGAGCCCAGGTCCAGGCCCCCGCTAGCGACGCGGTGAGCGAGGTGATCCGCTGGGCGGCCTTCAGCTGCGCCGTGGTCCCCGTCGTCCTGCTCATGTGCGGATTGCCCTTCGGCGCCGCCCTGGGGGCCGCCGCGGGCCTCGCCGCCGTGACGGCCGCCAGCCGCGCCCTGCTGCGCCACTCCGAGCGCACCGCGGCCCGGCTGGGCGCGGACGGCGTCAGCCCACACCGGGGCCGTCACGGCCGTACGGGGATCGGCGCGCACCGGGGCGGCCGCCGCGTCTGAGGGCCGACCGGAAGGCCCACGTCCGAGGGCAGACCGGAAAGGGCCGGAGCCGGGGAAGCGGTGCGTAGCGCTCCGCGCACGCAGCGCCGATGGAGCGTCGCTATAGCACCGCTCAAGCCCGGAAGACGACCGCTCGCCCCCTGAAGAAGTACGAGCCCCACGTACGCCGGTCGTATGACCCATCCGTACCTCTGCGCCCGCTTGTTTTCAGCCAACTTCCGGCCGCACTTCTTTCCTTGGCAAACGCCGTGCTCAACACCCGTCCGGCCAGCGTGGAAAGGGGTCCGGAGCGCACGTACCCCCTACGGGAAGTGGGTGTCCGCACAAGGCGTACTTCACAGCGAGGGCTACGAGTGCAACGCTTCGTGATCGAATGCTTCGCGCCAAGTTGTCATGTCGACATAGTGGCGGGTGGTGAACTGGTCACGGCGACCACACGCGACACAGTAGATTCGATCTTGGCCATGACCGGCGGGGGAACCGTTCAGGACCGAGGGGAAACGTGCAGGACCGAGAGGACGCGACCACCGAGGGGGGCTTAGTGCCATGAGCCAGGACTCCACGACCGTACCGGAGACCTCGCGCAAGCTCTCCGGACGCCGGCGACGAGAAATCGTCGCGGTGCTGCTGTTCAGCGGCGGCCCCATCTTCGAAAGCTCCATCCCGCTCTCCGTCTTCGGTATCGACCGGCAGGACGCCGGAGTTCCTCGGTACCGACTTCTGGTGTGCGCGGGCGAAGATGTGCCATTGCGAACGACTGGCGGACTGGAACTGACCGCACCATACGGCCTGGAGGCACTCTCCCGGGCCGGCACCGTCGTCGTACCGGCCTGGCGGTCGATAACCCAGCCGCCACCGGCCGCCGCGCTCGACGCGCTGCGCCGCGCGCACGAGGAGGGCGCGCGGATCGTAGGCCTGTGCACCGGGGCCTTCGTACTGGCCGCCGCCGGGCTGCTGGACGGCCGCCCGGCGACCACCCACTGGATGTACGCGCCGACGCTCGCCAAGCGCTATCCGTCGGTCCATGTGGACCCCCGCGAGCTCTTCGTGGACGACGGCGACGTACTGACCTCGGCGGGCACCGCCGCCGGGATCGACCTGTGCCTGCACATCGTGCGCACCGACCACGGCGCGGACGCCGCCGGCGCCCTCGCCAGGCGCCTGGTCGTCCCGCCGCGCCGCAGCGGAGGGCAGGAGCGCTATCTGGACAGGTCGTTACCAGAGGAGATCGGGGCGGATCCGCTCGCCGAGGTGGTGGCGTGGGCGCTCGAGCATCTGCACGAGCAGTTCGACGTCGAGGCCCTGGCTGCCCGCGCCTACATGAGCCGCAGAACCTTCGACCGCAGGTTCCGCTCGCTCACTGGGAGCGCTCCACTCCAGTGGCTGATCACCCAGCGGGTGCTCCAGGCGCAGCGGCTCCTGGAGACCTCCGACTACTCGGTCGACGAGGTCGCGGGGCGCTGTGGCTTCCGCTCGCCGGTCGCGCTGCGCGGGCACTTCCGACGGCAGCTGGGGTCCTCCCCGGCCGCCTACCGGGCCGCGTACCGCGCCCGCAGGCCCCAGGGCGGGCCCGCGGAGCGCCCGGACCGCCCCGACCGCCTGGAGCGGCTGGAACGGCTGGAGCGGGCCGACCGGCCCGACCGCGCCGAGGTGATCGAACCCCGTGTCGGCGACCACTCCCTGCCGCTGCGGCGGCCGGGCGCGCCCGGCGCCGCCACGGGCCACTCGGGGCACCCGCCGCACCACCATCACGCTCCGCATCCGGAGCCTGGCAAACCGGAGTCGGACGCCTATGCCCCACGCCTGCCCGAACAGGCCGCGGGCCGGGCCCCGGGCCGTCCGTCCCTGCCCGGCCAGCGGGAACGCCCCGTAGGGTGAGACGTATGAACGATCGCATGGTGTGGATCGACTGCGAGATGACCGGGCTCTCGCTGGCGAACGACGCGCTTATCGAGGTGGCCGCGCTGGTCACGGACTCCGAGCTGAACATCTTGGGCGAGGGAGTGGACATCGTTGTCCGCCCCCCCGCGGAAGCGCTGGTCACCATGCCCGAGGTGGTGCGCGAGATGCACACCACCTCCGGCCTGCTCGCCGAGCTCGAGGGCGGGACCACGCTCGAGGATGCCCAGGACCGTGTCCTGGCCTACATCCGCGAGCACGTCCCCGAGGCCGGCAAGGCCCCGCTGTGCGGAAACTCGGTCGGCACCGACCGGGGCTTCCTCCTCCGGGACATGCCGACGCTCGAGAGCTACCTCCACTACCGGATCGTCGACGTCTCCTCGATCAAGGAGCTGGCCCGCCGCTGGTATCCGCGGGCCTACTTCAACAGCCCCAAGAAGAACGGCAACCACCGCGCGCTCGCGGACATCCACGAGTCCATCGCCGAACTGCGCTACTACCGGGAATCGATCTTCGTACCAGCTCCCGGCCCGGACTCGGACACGGCGAAGGCCATCGCGACCAAGCACGTCCTGCCCGCCCGGCACGCCTGAACCCCGCCGCCGTCCCGGTGCTCGCTCCCGACTCCCCGAAAGCCGGGAGCGAGCACCCCTCCGGACCCTGTACACTTTTTCTCGGCCGGTGCGAAAAGCACCGGTCGTGGTGGGTATAGCTCAGCTGGTAGAGCACCTGGTTGTGGTCCAGGATGTCGCGGGTTCGAGTCCCGTTACTCACCCTCTTCGAAGAGGCCGCTGACCTGAGCAAGTGGGTCAGCGGCCTCTTCCGCGTCTCCCTGTTGGTGGGTACGCACTGCCCGGTGCACCGTGGGAGGTGTGAACGGCATATCCGGCGGCACACCCGACGACACCGGTCGCCCACACCGGGAGAAGCAGCCATGGGCCAGTCCACCCACCTCGACATCGAATTCGCCGCGCCCGACGGCGTGACCTTGCGCGGGGCGCTGTACGTTCCCGACGGGTCCGGGCGGCATCCGGCGGTCACCATGGCCCATGGGTACGGCGCGGTGAAGGAAATGGCCCTGCTCCGACTCGCCGCCGCGTTCGCCGATGCCGGCTTTGCCGCGCTGGTCCATGACCACCGCACCTTCGGTGCCAGCGACGGCACACCGCGCCAGGACATCGACCCCTGGAAGCAGATCGAGGACTGGCGGCGTGCCATCACGTATCTGGAGTCGCGCCCCGAGGTCGACGCCGACCGGATCGGTCTGTGGGGCTCCAGCTATGCCGGCGGGCACGCGATCGTGCTGGGGGCCAGTGACCGCCGTCTGAGGGCCGTCGTGGCCCAGGTGCCGACCATCAGCGGTTCCGAGCAGTCCAGGCGCCGCGTCGCCCCTGACGACATCGCCGCTCTGGAGGCCGCCCTCGACTCCGACGAGCGTGCGCAAGCGGCGGGCGAGGCGCCGCGTACCCAGGCCCTGGCCAGCGCCGACCCGGCGGTCGCCGCCTCCTACCGCGCCCAGGACGCCGTCGACTTCTACCTCCAGGAGCTCCCCGAAGGAACGCGCTGGGACAACAGCGTCACCGTCCGATCCACCCGCAAGGCCCGCACGTACGAGCCGGGTGTGCTCGTCGACCGCGTCTCCCCCACGCCGCTGTTGATGATCGTCGGTCTGCGGGACACCGTCACCCTCACCGACACCGGGCTCGCCGCCTACAACCGGGCGCTGGAGCCGAAGCGGCTGGTGACGATCCCGGGTGGGCACTTCGCCCCGTACACCACCGAGTTCGCTCGGGCCTCGGCAGCGGCCATCGCCTTCTTCCGGGAGCATCTGGCGCCGAACCGAGACTGACCCGCCCACCAGGGGCCGCGTGGGGTCAAGCGCTTTGCGGGACGCAGCACACTTCGCCTCCGACCGTGCCGCTGGCCGCCGCGATGACCTCTTCGAGGTGATCGCGGGCCGTGGCCAGGTCGGCCATCTGGGCGTTGATGCGGTCGCGTTCGGCGATGAGGCGGGCGATGCCCGCGGGGGTGGCGACGCCGGAGTGCGCGCAGGGGAGGAATTCGCGGATGGTCTTGCTCGACAGGCCCGCGGCGTAGAGGCACTGGATCCACAGGACGCGGCCGACCGCGGCGTCCGCGTAGTGGCGCTGGCCGCTGGGGCTGCGCTCCGAGGTGAGCAGGCGCTGCTCCTCGTAGTAGCGCAGCGCTCGTACGCTGACGCCGGTCCTGGCGGCGAGTTCGCCGATGCGCACCGTGACTCCTCCTGGCTGTGACGTCAGGGATCGGCCTCAGAGTAGTCGAGGCGGGTGGGAGTCGGAGGTCGGTTGGGCGGGAGCCTCATCCACCACCGGACCCCCGTCGCCGAGCGAACCGTCGCCGAGCGGACCGTCGACGTGTTTGCGCCGGTCCTCGTCCTCGACGAGCAGGGAGAGGAGCGAGGCCACGGGGAGCCCGGCCTCGGCCGGGTGGCGCAGGACCTTCCCCGGCTCGATGCGGTACGTGTTCGTACGCCCCTCACGGGTGTGGGACAGATATCCGTCCTGCTCCAGGTCGCCGATGATCTTTTGGACGGCGCGCTCGGTCAGCCGGCAGTGCGCGGCGATATCGCGGATCCGTACGTTCGGATCGTCGGCGATCGCGGCCAGCACGCGGGCGTGGTTGGTCAAGAACGTCCATCCAGTGTGCGATTCAGGCACTCCTCCCATGGCCTCATGATATTGCCGAAACAATAGCGCATCTGGAAACATGAATCTGGCTTCGTATATAGCAAGCCGTGTGACGCCGGTCAGGCGACCTCGAGGGGAGACAGACAGGTGCACGCACGAGACATCTCCGTGCCCGAGCCTGGACATCGCCCGCCGTACGGGCCCCTTATAGGCACGGCACCGGGGACATCGGCCGGTTCGACGCCACCGGGCCCCTCGACCATCCTCCTCACCGACAGCTACCCGGAGGGTCCCCGGAAGGTTGTCGTGGTCAACGGAGAGGTGGACTACGAGACCGCCCCCGTCATGTCCGCCGCCCTGCGCGACGCCCTCCGCGATTCCGTCGAGGGCGTTGACGTGGACCTGAGCGCGGTGAGGTTCTGGGACTGCTCGGCGCTCAACGCGCTGCTGAGGCTCCGCCGGGACGCGCTCGCCCACGGCAAGACGGTCATCGTCCGCTCCCCGAGCCGCACGGTCAGGCGGGTCCTCGGCCTGACCGGCACCTCACGGCTGTTCCGGCCTCCGGTCTTAGAGGGCCGGGCGGTCACCCCTCCATCTCGTCCTTGATGGCCTCGGCGATCCGGGTCAGCGTCTTGGTGATGATGTCCACCGTGGCGGCCTTGTCGATCCCCAGGCCGGTCAACAGGCCCGCGCCGTCCTCGTGTTCGAGGAGGGCGAGGAGGATGTGCTCGGTGCCGATGTAGTTGTGGCCCAGCCGAAGCGCCTCGCGGAAGGTGAGTTCGAGGACCTTGCGCGCGTCGGCGTCGAAGGGGACCAGGGCGGGCATGGAGTCGGCCGCGGGCGGGAGGGCGGCGGTGGCCTCCTGGCGGACGGCGTCCAGGAGGACACCCTGGGCGACGATCGCCTTGGCGGCCAGCCCCTCGGGCTCGGCCAGGAGGCCGAGGATGAGGTGCTCGGGGCGGATCTCGGCGTTGTCGGCGGCTCGGGCCTCGTTCTGGGAGGCGACCACGACGCTCCGGGCGCGCGTCGTGTAGCGGCCGAAGCCCTGGCTCGGGTCGAGGTCCGACGGCTCGCCGGACGCCTTGGGGACGAAGCGCTTCTGGGCCGCCTGCCGCGTCACCCCCATGCTCTTGCCGATGTCGGTCCAGGAGGCGCCGGAGCGGCGGGCCTGGTCCACGAAGTGGCCGATGAGGTGGTCGGCCACCTCGCCGAGGTGCTCGGCGGCGATCACCGCGTCGGTGAGCTGGTCAAGGGCGTCGGGGTGGACTTTCTTGATGGCCTCGATCAGGTCGTCGAGGCGCACGGGATGGGTGAGTCCGACTGGTTTCGTCATGTGTCAACCATAGGTTGACACTCCTGGGGGTGTCAACGTCGCGTTGACAGCGAGCCTAGCCCGGGTGTTCGCGGTGCGGACGGTTCCGGGGCCAGAACGACGTCCAGGTGAACTTGTCGCCGCCCACCCACCGGACCACGTCCGGATCGTCCAGGTCGACGTCGTCCAGGCCGACCTCCCGCGCGATCTCGATGACGTCCAGGACCGAGTGCGCCTTGCCCGCCAGCTCACCGGCGATCTCGACCAGACGGAACGGGGGATTGTTCTGCTGGACGCCGAGCACCACGATCGGAGGCCGGTGGATGCGCGGCGCCTGGGATTCGGTCATATGTCCCAGGCTGCGCCCGGCGCCCTCCCACCGCACCTCGGAGACGCCGCACCTCGGAGGAGCCGAACCCTCGAAGGCGCCGCACCCTCGGAGGCGCCGGCCCGCCCGGCCGGATACTCGTTCGGGCCTTCCCGGCTCGTCCGCCCCCGCCCCGCGCCCCACGATGGTCCGGTGGACGGAGATCACGGCCGGATATCCGGTGGGCTGGGCCGCCGCCGCTTCCTCGGAGCCGCCGCCGCGGCCGGTGCCGCGGCGGCGGTCGCGACGGGCTGCGACTCCTCGGCCGAGCGGAACGGCCACCGCGCCCGCCCGTCCCGGCGCGCCGACGCCGCGCGCCGGGCGGAGGAGGCGGAGCGGGCCCGGCCGGGCAGTGCCGACTGGCGCATCCGCTCGGCGGGGCCGCCCGACGCCATCGAGGGCTACACCGACCGGGTGAGCGTGCTGCCCGACGAGGAGGTCGGCCTCCATGTGTCGACCACCGCCCCCGCCTTCCGCGTATCGGCCTACCGGATCGGCTGGTACGGCGGGGCGCAGGCGCGGCTGGTGTGGCGGTCGGGACGGGTGGACGGCAGGAAGCAAGGCGCGCCCCGGTTCCTCGACGCCACCCGCACGGTGCGGGCCGACTGGGACCGTTCGCTCCGCATACGCGCCCGGAACTGGCCGGAGGGCTCGTATCTGCTGCGGCTGGACGCCTCGAACGGCCATCAGCGCTATGTGCCGCTGATCGTGCGCTCGCGGCAGGCGCGGGGCCGGACCCTGCTGATGCACGCACCGGCCACCTGGCAGGCGTACAACACCTGGGGCGGCTACAGCCTCTACCAGGGCCGGGACGGTGCGTACGGGTCGCGCTCGCTGGCCGTCAGCTTCGACCGGCCGTACGCGAGCAGCGGGGCGGAGAAGTTCCTGGTCCACGAGCGGGCCGTGGTGGTCCTCGCCGAACGGCTGGGCCTCCCGCTCGCGTACACCACGGGCGTGGACGTCCATCTGCGACCGGCCGTGCTCGAGGGCGCCTCGGCCGCCCTGTCGCTCGGTCACGACGAGTACTGGACCCCGCGGCAGCGGCGGTACGTGACCCGGGCCCGGGACGGCGGCACCAATCTGGCCTTCCTCGGCGCCAACACCTGCTTCCGCCGGATCCGGCTGGAGCCAGGCCCCGGCGGCGCCCCCGCGCGCACCGTGGTCTGCTACAAGACCGCCTACCGGGACGACCCGTACCTGGTGAACCATCGCGACCTGGCGACCACCGACTTCCGCCAGCCCCCCGCGCCCGACCCCGAGTCCTCGCTGACCGGCGTCCTCTACGAGGGCTACCCGACCGACGCCCCGTACGTCGTCCTGGACGGCGGCCACTGGCTGTTCGCCGGGACCGGGGTGGACGACGGCGACTCCTTCGACCATCTGGTGGGGGTGGAGTACGACCGGGTCACCCCGGGCGATCCCACCCCGGCGCCGCTGCGGATCATCGCCCACTCCCCCCTGGTCTGCCGGGGGCGGCACAGCCACGCGGACACCGCGTACTACACCGTGGCGAGCGGGGCGGGGGTCTTCGCCTCGGGGACGATGCGCTGGGTGGAGGCCCTGATGGCGGGCACCTCCGAGAACGGGCGCGATCACGGGATGGACGCGCGCACCAGGGCCTTCGTCACCCGCACCACGGAGAATCTGCTGCGCGCCTTCGCGGCGGGGCCCTGCGGCAGGGACAAGCCGCGGCCGGAGGACAACGTGCGCGCGGTGTACGGAGCCGGGGCACGGACCGAACTCACGTGAGCGGCGGGGCTCCCGCACCCGGGAGCCCCGCCTGTCAGGCGCCGGAACCGGCTATTCGAAGAGGTCCGCGTACGACCCCATCGCCAGCGCGATGTCCGCCTGGGCCCAGAACCGGTGGTACGTGAAGCTGGGCACCGCGCCGCCCTTCAGATACGCCTCGACCTTCGACCAGGCCGGGTCGTCCTTGTAGAAGGAGCGGATCGACATGAAGGTGGAGCTGGAGTCGATCTTGTCACCGTTCGGCATGGTCCCGGTCCAGCCGCTGGGGACGTAGACCGGGTCGTCGAAGCGGTTGTAGTCGGCGCGGGTCTCGGGGACCGCGATGCCGAGGGCGTCCTGGTAGTTGTTCCACATGCCGTCCAGCAGCGCCTTCGCGGTGTCCCTGGCCTTGGTGTCGCCGGACTTGGCGGCGTAGTAGGACAGGGTCTTGGCGTACGCGGCCGCCACGCCGACGTCATTGGTGTAGTCGGCGACGGTGACGTGCAGGTTCGCGTTGGCGCCGGGGCTGGAGGCGTTCCAGGTGTCGGGCTGGCCGGACCACTGGAGGGTGGACGGGATCTGGTAGGTGCCGTCGGCGTTGACGGTGGTCTTGGACAGCGCCCACTTCACCCACTTGTCCAGGACCGTCTTGGCGGAGGCGTCACCGGTGCGGTTGTAGTACTCCGCGACGCGCTCCATGGACCACGCCTGGAAGCCGAACCACTGGTTGGACGGCGGGTCGTGGTAGACCGGCTTCTCGTCGTAGTACATGCCGTAGAAGGTGGAGCTGCCCGACGGCGGTGTGGCGTAGCGGCCCTGCCAGCTGTTGGTGGCGCCGCCCGCGATGGCGCCCTCGCTGGACTGGAGCCAGCGGTAGAACTCCAGCTGGCGCTTGAGGCTGGTGGACCAGTCGCTCGCGCCCGTCGCGGACTTGGGCTTGAGGTCGGCGTACGAGCTCAGGGCCCAGGCCGCCATGGGGTTCTGGTAGCCGCCGTGGGCGTGGCTGGAGCCGATGCGCCAGGACCAGCCCGCGGAGGTGTCGGTGGCGCCGCCCCAGGCGTAGTACCAGGACAGCAGGTAGTGGGAGCTGTTCTTGCCGCTCCCGGCCGGGCAGGCGGTCTCCCCGACACAGTTGCCGATCTTCTTGAAGTACTTGTCGTACATCGCGTAGCGCAGATAGTCGCCCATCTTGGCGGCCTTGGCGATGTTGCCGGAGATCTGGCCGCCCTTGCCCTGCGCCTTGGCCCACTCCGAGGCCCAGTAGGCGGCCTGGACGACCCGGGCGTCGGCGTCGGGGGCGTTGGTGAACTTCCACTGCTTGGCGTACGCGGCGTCGCCGGTGAACAGGTCCAGGTAGCCGTTCTTGCCGCCGTACTTGAAGCCGTCGCAGGTGGGCTGGGTCACGGTCTCCCAGACCGACTCCTGCGGGCCGCGCTGGAAGGTGTTGACGTAGGACGGGCCGGTGTCGGACGGCCCCGCCTCGCACTTGCCGGGCGCGTTGCCGTAGCCGTAGACGTTGTCGACGTCCTGGATCCAGTGCATGCCGTAGATGTCATCGGTGCCGTACGCGCTCTTCAGCTCGGCGGCGATGGGGTCGTTGCCGACCGGGACGTTGCCGTTGAGCTGCGAGGGGTACTGGGAGGGCTGGTCCCACTCGGGCGCGTAGGTGGCGGGCTTGGAGGCGTTGTAGAAGCTGTTGGTGGGCTGGTCGGCGTGGGTGGGGATCATGTACTTCTCCATGAGGTCCCACGCGTTGTTGAACTTGGACCAGTCGCCGGTGACCTTGCCGTACATCGCCTGGAGCCAGATCAAGTAGCTGTACGCCTCGGAGGTCGTCTCATGGCCGTGGTCGGGGGCCTCGACGATCAGGGTCTCCACCGAGTGGTACGGAACGCCTTCGGGCGAGAAATAGCCCGCCGAGGGTGCGGTGATCTTGCCGTAGAGGTCCAGGAAGCGGGCGTCGTAGACCTTCGCGGCGGCCAGCTGGGTGACGGTGACCTCGGCCTTGGTGTGGCCTGCGGCGGTCGCGGTGAAGGTCGCGGCGCCGGTGCCGGAGTTCGCGGCGGCGACGGTCACCTGCTGGGCGGTGTCCCAGTTGGCGGGGGTGAAGGTGAGGGCGGCGCCCGAGGAGACCGTCAGCCCGGTGTTGCCCGAGGTGCGGGCGACGGAGACGGTGACGTCTCCGGACGGCTTGGTGGACAGCTTCACGCCGAACGTCCCGGTCTTGCCCTGCTGCACCCCGAGCTGCCCGGGACTGGCCACCAGCGCGGGCCCGGCCGCCACATGGATGCCTACGGGGGTGGACTCGGCGGCGGCGCCCTGGCTGTCGTACGCCTTGGCGTAGAGCGAGTAGTCGCCGGCCGGGACGTCCGTGTAGTCGAAGGAGTACGGGGAGGTGGTGTCGGTGCCGAGGAGCTTGGTGTCGCTGTAGAACTCCACCTTGCTGATCGTCGCCCCGTCGGCCGCCGCGGCCGTGGCCGTCATCGGGACGGTGCCGCCGGAGGTGAAGACGGCGCCGGGTGACGGGCTGCTCAGCACCGCGATGGGCGGCTGATGGGCGCCCCGGCAGGCCACGCCGTTGACGGCGAAGGAGGTGGGGGCGGCGTTGGTGCCGCTGTAGGTGAACTGGGCGCCGGTGGTGACATTGCCCCCGGCCGCGATCTTCGCGTTGTGCCCGGCGTTGGTGACGGTGACGGTCTTGCCGGACTGCGACCAGCTGCCGTTCCAGCCGTTGGCGAGCTTCTGGTTGCCGGCGTAGTCGTACGTCAGGGTCCAGCCGTCGATGGCGTCGGTGCCGGGGTTGGTGATGGTGAGATCGGCGGTGAAGCCGGAGCCCCAGTCATTGGTCTTGTAGTCGACCCCGCACTGGACCGCCGCGGCGTGCGCGGGTGCCGCGCCGCCCGCCGCGGTCATGGCCACGGGGAGCGAGAGGGCGGCGGCGAAGGTGGTCACCAGCCGTCTCATTCGTCGTCGTGCCCCGGATAAGGGCGAGCCACGCTGTACGCGCATCGGGGGACCTCCTCGCGGTTCGTGCGGTGGTGGGGGAAGTGCGAACCAGTGGGAGCGCTCCCAAGGTTCGTGTCAGCCTGAAGGAGTGTCAAGTCTTTGAACAACAGCGGGTCGTCGAACAGCTTCGACCGATAATTCGTGAACGAGGTCTGTTGACATGCGCCCGTCGAGCGCTACCTTCACTTCAACCAGTGGGAGCGGTTCCAGCAGTCTGCGCCGTATCGAACGGCGCTTGGACCTCGAGGAGTCGCTCCATGCGAGCACCCCCGCGCCTTTATGCCTTGGTGGCCGCCGCGGTGTTATCCGTGGCGGGCACCGCCTTGGTGCCCGCGGCCACGGCCACCGCCGCCACCACCGCCACCGCCTCGGCGGCGGGCGGCCCGGCCGTGGCCGCTCCGGCCGCGAGCGCCCCAGCGGTGACCGCGCCCACCGCGGCACCGCCGAGGCTTCGCGCCTCAGGCAACAAGCTCGTCGACGAGAACGGCGCCACCCGGCGGCTGCTGGGCGTCAACCGCTCCGGCGGTGAGTTCATGTGCGTCCAGGGGCGTGGCATCTTCGACGGCCCCGTGGACGACGCGGCCGTCAAGGCCATCGCCGACTGGAAGGTCAACGCGGTCCGGATCCCGCTCAACGAGGAGTGCTGGCTCGGCCTTTCCCATATCAACGCGGCCTACGGAGGGGCCAACTACATCGCGGCCGTCAAGGCACTCGTCGCCCGGCTGGAGGCCCGTGGCATCACGCCCATAGTCGAACTCCACTGGAGCCACGGCAGATACACCGGCGGGGACAGCCACTGCGCCGACACCGAGTACGCCACCTGCCAGAAGCCGATGCCGGACGCGCAGTACACCCCGGCCTTCTGGACCTCGGTCGCCCAAACCTTCAAGGGCGACCAGGCCGTGGTCTTCGACCTGTTCAACGAGCCGTTCCCGGACCGCGCCACCTCCGACCTCACGGCGGCGTGGAAGTGCTGGCGCGACGGCGGCAGCTGCCCCGGGATCGACTTCCAGGTCGCCGGGATGCAGACGCTGCTGAACGCCGTACGGGCCACCGGCGCCAGGAACCTGGTGCTGATCCCCGGGGTCGCCTACTCCAACGATCTGCGCCAGTGGCTGACGCACAAGCCGAACGACCCGGCGGGCAACCTCGCCGCCGCCTGGCACACCTACAACTTCAACACCTGCGCCGGCGAGAGCTGTTTCAACGAACAGGTGGCCCCGGTCATCGCCCAAGTCCCGTTCGTGGCGGGCGAGATCGGCGAGAACACCTGCTCCCACGGCTATGTCGACCGGGTCATGGCCTGGCTGGACGCCAAGGGCGCCTCGTATCTGGGGTGGACCTGGAACACCTGGGACTGTTCCTCGGGCCCGTCCCTGATCAGCGATTACAACGGCACGCCGACCAACTACGGCGTGGGACTCCGCGATCATCTGAAGGGAATGCAATGAGCCGCAGAATCCGAATGGCGGGCACCCTGCTCGCCGCCTCCGCGCTGACCATGGGGGCGCTGACCGGTGTGGCGTCCGCCCAGGTGGACAGCGGCAGGGCGGCCGCCGCGAAGGTCGACAACCCGTACTCGGGCGCCAAGGTGTACGTGAACCCCGACTGGTCGGCGAAGGCCGCCGCCGAGCCCGGTGGCAGCAAGGTCTCCAACCAGCCGACCGGTATCTGGCTGGACCGGATCGCCGCGATCAACGGCACGGGCGGCGCGATGGGGCTGCGCGCCCACCTCGACGAGGCGCTGAAGCAGTCCGGCGGCAGCCCGACCGTCGTCCAGTTAGTGGTCTACGACCTCCCCGGCCGTGACTGCTCCGCGCTGGCGTCCAACGGCGAGCTCGGCCCGACCGAGATCGACAAGTACAAGACGCAGTTCATCGACCCGATCGCGGCGATCCTCTCCGAGTCCAAGTACGCCAACTCGAGTCTGCGGATCGTCAACACGATCGAGGTCGACTCGCTGCCCAACCTGGTCACCAACACCGGCGGCAAGCCCACCGCGACGCCCGAGTGCGACACGATGAAGGCGAACGGCAACTATGTGAAGGGCGTCGGCTACGCCCTGAACAAGCTGGGCTCGATCGGCAACGTCTACAACTACATCGACGCCGGGCACCACGGCTGGATCGGCTGGGACGACAACTTCAACCCCACCGCACAGGTGATCAAGCAGGCGGCGACGGCCGAGGGCAGCACGGTCGACAAGGTGGCCGGCATCATCGTCAACACGGCCAACTACAGCGCGCTCAAGGAGAACAACTTCACCATCAACGACTCGGTCAACGGCACCACCGTGCGCCAGTCGAAGTGGGTGGACTGGAACCGGTACGTGGACGAGCTCTCCTACGCCCAGGCGTTCCGCCAGGAGCTGGTCAGCGTCGGCTTCCCGAGCAACATCGGCGCGCTGATCGACACCTCCCGCAACGGCTGGGGCGGCTCGGCCCGGCCCAGCGGCCCCGGCGCGAAGACGGACGTGGACACGTACGTCAACGGCGGGCGCTACGACCGCCGGATCCACGTCGGCAACTGGTGCAACCAGTCCGGCGCCGGGCTCGGGGAGCGGCCCAAGGCGGCACCCGCTTCCGGGATCGACGCGTATGTGTGGATGAAGCCCCCGGGCGAGTCGGACGGCTCGAGCTCCTCGATCCCGAACGACGAGGGCAAGGGCTTCGACCGGATGTGCGACCCGACGTACACCGGCAACCCGCGCAACGGCAACAACATGTCGGGGGCGCTGCCGAACGCTCCGCTGTCGGGCCACTGGTTCTCGGCCCAGTTCCAGGAGCTGCTGAAGAACGCCTACCCGGCGCTGTAACCGCACGACCCGTCCCCTGAGAAGCGGGGCCGGTGGACGCGCACGCGCGCTCCACCGGCCCCGTCGGCGTATCAAGCCCGGGTCCGGAGGGGGAGCGCGGCCGATGCGCCACTTGGTGTAGACATGCCGATGTCGTTTGCCGGTAAGCCAAATCGCCCTCGGGGAACGGGAAATCGTGATCATGTTTTACATCGTCACCGCGGTCATAGCGGTAGTCACCGGCGCAGTGGTGTATCCACTTGTTCGGCGCGACCTCAGCCCGAGGGCGGCGCTGTTGGCCACCGGGTGTCTTGCCGTGGCCGTCTGCGCCGGGTGGGTGTTGGTGCTTTTCCATGTGCTGGTCGGTTGCGCGGTCGGGCTGGTGGTCTATCTGGTCATGCGCCGCCGCCTGACGGGCATCCAGGCGGTGGTGGTCGGTGGCGCCGGTTACGTCGTCGGCACGCTGCTGTCAGTCGTCGCTCTGGTGATCGCCCTCAGCGGTATGTAGATGGCCGCAGGCCACGCGAGCGCACCCGCACCCGCACCCGACGGGGCCGGTGGACAGCGTCCCCCGGCCCCGCACCCATTGCCGGCTCAGGAGGACTCCCTGCGCACCAGTTGCGTCGGCAGCACCATCTGCGGCCGCTTGGCCGTGCGGTCCGAGCGCCCCGCGATCTCCTCGAGCAGCACCCGCACCATCGCCCGGCCCATCTCCTCCGTGGCCTGCCGGACACTCGTGAGCGGAGGGTCCATATGGCGGGCGACGGCCGAGTCCTCGAAGCCGACCAGCGCCACATCGTCCGGGACGCGGCGGCCGTTCTCGCGCAGCACCTGACGGGCGCCCGCGGCCATCACGTCCGAGGCGGCGAAGACCCCGTCCAGGTCCGGGCGCTGGCTGAGCAGTTGCCGCATCGCCCGGCGGCCGCCCTCCTCGGTGAAGTCCGCGGAGGCCACCAGCTCCGCCTCCACCTCCCGGCCCGCCGCCCGGACCGCGGCGCGGTAGCCCTCCAGGCGGCACTGCGCGACATACATGTCCAGCGGGCCGGTGATGGTGGCGACCGTCTCGCGGCCGCGGCCGATGAGGTGCTCCACGGCGGACTGGGCGCCGCCGGTGTTGTCCGAGTCGACGTACGGGACCGATTCATGCGCCGAGCGGCGGCCGCTGAGCACCGCGGGCATCTCGATCCGCTCCAGCAGGTCCGGAAGCGGATCGTCCGCGTGGACGGAGACCAGCAGCACCCCGTCGACCCGGTGCGCGGAGAGGTAGTCCGCGAGCCGCTGCCGCTCCTTGGGCGTGCGGATGAGGGTGAGCAGCAGCTGGAGATCGGTGTCGGCGAGCTCGGCGCCGACACCGCGGATGATGTCGGAGAAGTACGGTTCGGCGAAGAGCCGGGTCTCGGGCTCGGGGATGACCAGGGCTACGGCGTCGGCGCGGTTGGCGGCGAGGGCGCGGGCCACCCGGTTCGGCACATAGCCGAGTTCGGCGACGGCCTGCTCCACGGCCGTACGGGTGCGGTCGCTGACCCGGGGTGAACCGTTGATCACCCGGGACACGGTGCCGCGGCCGACCCCGGCGCGGGCCGCCACCTCCTCGAGGGTCGGCCGTCCCCGTCCCGCGCCATGCCGCCGCGTTCCTGCCATATCGCGCCTCCAGCCGTCCATGCCCAGCAGCTCCAACCCCCCAAATGGGCGGCTGCGGGGACATTCAACAGCAGTGTGGTTTCGGGAAGTTGTTTCGCGCACTCCCTTGACACCCCAGCGGGGAGCCGCGACCCTTCAACACATCACAGCTGGGAGCGCTCCCACCGTACCCGAGCCATACACAACCCGCACGATGCCCACCCGACTCGATGCATCTCAAAGAGCCATGTATCACTACTTTTTGGCCGGAAGCCGTTGGGCCGGGCGCTAGGAGGACGGAATGCGCAGGAACACTGGTAGTCACCGCAGCACAGCCGTGGTCCTCGCGGCCGTCGCCGCTTTAGGAGCCGGGCTGCTCAGCGGCTGCGCCGATGACGGCGACGACGGATCGACCGGCTCGTCCGGCGGCGGCGACAGCAAGGGCAAGACGGTCGTGACCGTCGGCACATACGGCGTCATGGGTTTCAAACAGGCCGGGCTCTATGACGAGTACACAAAGCTGCACCCCGATATCAAGATCGAAGAGAATGTGATCGACCCGGCCTCGAACTACTACCCGCAGCTGCTCACCCACCTCGGCTCGGGCAGCGGGCTCGCCGACATCCAGGCGGTCGAGGTGGGCAACATCAATGAGGTCACCACCACCCAGGCCGACAAGTTCGTTGATCTTTCGAAGGCAGACGGCGTCAAAAAGGAAAACTTCCTCGACTGGAAGTGGGCGCAGGCCACCGCCAAGGGAAAGACGATCGGCCTCGGCACGGACGTGGGCCCGATGGCGATCTGCTACCGCAAGGACCTCTTCGAGCAGGCCGGGCTCCCGTCCGACCGTGACGCGGTCTCCAAGCTCTGGGCGGGCGACTGGCAGAAGTACCTCGACGCCGGCAAGGACTACGCGAAGAAGGCGCCGAGCGGAGCCGCGTTCCTGGACTCGGCCGGCGGACTGTTCAACGCGGCGGTCTCCGGCGGCTCGGAGGTCTACTACGACAAGAGCGGGAAGCCCATCTACAAGGACGGCCCGGCCGTCAAGAAGGCGTGGAAGCTGGCGACCGACGCGTCCGCGTCCAAGCTCTCCGCCAAGCTCCAGGAGTTCACCAAGCCCTGGCAGCAGGCGCTCGCCAACGGCAAGTTCGCCACCGTCTCCTGCCCGGCCTGGATGCTCGGCCAGATCAAGGAGTACGCCGGGGACAAGTACAAGGGCAAGTGGGACGTCGCGGCCGCCCCCCAGCCCGCCAACTGGGGCGGCTCCTTCCTCTCCGTGCCGCAGGCGGCGAAGAACAAGGACGAGGCGGTCAAGCTCGCCGCCTGGCTGACCGCGCCCGAGCAGCAGGCCAAGCTCTTCGAGAAGCAGGCGAGCTTCCCCAGCGCCCAGGCCGCGTACAGCCTTCCCCAGGTGGCCGACGCCAAGCTCCCCTACTTCAACAACGCGCCCATCGGCAAGATCTTCTCCCAGGCCGCGAAGGACAGTCCGACGCAGATCCTGGGCCCGAAGGACGCCGTCATCAAGCAGAACTTCACCGATGTCGGCCTGCTCCAGGTCGAGCAGCAGGGCAAGTCCGCCGACGAAGGCTGGAAGGCCGCGATCAAGACGAACGACAACGCGCTGGATCAGTGACCCGGACATGACCGCACCTTCCGGTTTTACCCCTGATACGGCCGCGCCCCCCGCAGGGCAGGGGGGCGCGGCCCCGCGCGCCGCGACCGCGCCGGCGCCCGACCCGGCCGAGCAGCGGCGCCGCGACCGGCGCAGCCGCCGCTACCGCTGGGATGTGCGATGGAGCCCGTACGCCTTCGTCGCCCCCTTCTTCATCTTCTTCGCCGCCTTCGGCCTCTTCCCGCTGCTCTACACGGGGTGGGCCTCGCTGCACCAAGTGGAGCTCACCAACCCCACCCATATGGAGTGGGCGGGGTGGCACAACTTCTCCCGGCTGTGGGAAGACGAGTTCTTCTGGAAAGCGCTGCGGAACACCTTCACCATCGGAGTGATCTCCACCGTTCCCCAGCTGCTGATGGCCCTCGGGATCGCGCATCTGCTCAACTACCGGCTGCGCGCCTCGATGTTCTTCCGGGTGGCGATCCTCACCCCGTACGCCACCTCCGTCGCCGCCGCCACGCTGGTGTTCGCGCTGCTCTTCGGGCGTGACTACGGCATGGTCAACTGGTCCCTGGGGCTGGTCGGGCTGGACGGCATCGACTGGCAGAACGGCACCTGGACCTCGCAGATCGCGGTCTCCACGATCGTCATCTGGCGGTGGACCGGTTACAACGCGCTGATCTACCTGGCCGCCATGCAGGCCGTGCCGAACGATCTGTACGAGTCAGCGGCGCTGGACGGGGCCTCGCGCTGGAAGCAGTTCCTGCATGTCACCATCCCGTCGCTGCGGCCCACCATCCTCTTCACGGTCGTCGTCTCCACGATCGGGGCCACCCAGCTCTTCGGTGAGCCACTGCTGTTCAACACCGCGGGGACGGCCACCGGCGGTGCCGACCACCAGTACCAGACGCTCGGCCTGTACATGTACGAGCAGGGCTGGGTGAACCTGCACCTCGGCCGGGCCTCCGCCATCGCCTGGACGATGTTCCTGATCCTGCTGCTGATCGCCGCGGCCAACGCGCTGTTCGCGCGACGGCTGCGAAAGAGCCAGTGAGGGAGACGAGGAGAACCATGAGCGTCACTGTCTCTTCCCGGCGGACTCTCGATCCGGCGGCTCCCGCGCACACCGCTCCGCGGGGCGGAAAGGGCCGCGGCCGAGCGGGCAGGCAGCTGCACGGGGGCAAGATCACCTACGCCGTGCTGATCCTGTTCACCATCGGCTCGCTCTTCCCGCTGGTGTGGACCGCCATCGCCGCCTCCCGCACCAACACCCGGCTGGCCCAGACACCCCCTCCCCTGTGGTTCGGCGGCAACCTCTTCAACAACCTGGACAAGGCGTGGAACGGCGCCAACATGGGCACCGCGCTGCTCAACACGACGGTGGTGGCGGGCACGGTCGCGGCGTCGACCGTGCTGTTCTCGACCGTCGCGGGCTTCGCCTTCGCCAAGCTGCGCTTCCGCTTCAAGAACATCCTGCTGATGCTCACCATCGGGACGATGATGGTGCCGCCCCAGCTCAGCGTCGTGCCGCTGTACATGATGGTGGCCAAGCTGGAGTGGACCGACCAGCTCCAGGCGGTCATCGTGCCGACGCTCGTCAGCGCCTTCGGGGTCTTCTTCATGCGGCAGTACCTCTCCCAGGCGCTGCCGACCGAGCTGATCGAGGCGGCGCGGATGGACGGCGCCAGCAGCCTGCGGATCATCTGGCATGTCGTCTTCCCGGCGGCGCGTCCGGCGATGGCGGTGCTGGGAATGCTCACCTTCGTCCAATCGTGGAACGACTTCTTCTGGCCGTTCATCGCGCTCACGCAGAACGGCAACCCGACCATGCAGGTGGCACTGACCGGTCTGAGCCGGGGATACACCCCGGATCAGTCACTGATCATGGCGGGGGCGCTGCTGGGCACCCTGCCGCTGCTGATCGCCTTCGTCCTCTTCGGCAAGCAGATTGTGGGGGGCATCATGCAGGGCGCGGTCAAGGGCTGAGCGCCCCGCGACCACCGCTCCGTCCTCCCTCCCCATTTCCTCCCCTCCCCACGACCTCGAATGGGAGCGCTTCCATGACTCTTACCTTCCCGCCCGGATTCCTGTGGGGCGCGGCCTCGGCCGCCTATCAGGTCGAGGGCGCCGCCCAGGAGGACGGCCGCACCCCCTCCATCTGGGACACCTTCAGCCACACCCCGGGCAAGGTGCTCGCCGGTGACACCGGTGATGTGGCGGTCGACCACTACCACCGCTTCCGCGAGGACGTCCGGCTGATGGCGGAGCTGAACCTGGGGGCGTACCGCTTCTCGGTGTCCTGGTCACGGGTGCAGCCGACCGGCCGGGGGCCGGCCGTGCAGCGCGGGCTCGACTTCTACCGCTCGCTGGTGGACGAGCTGCTGGGCGCGGGCATCCAGCCGGTGGTCACCCTCTACCACTGGGACCTGCCCCAGGAGCTGGAGAACGCGGGCGGGTGGCCGGAGCGCGAGACCGCCGAGCGGTTCGCCGAGTACGCGGGCATCGTGGCGGAGGCGCTGGGCGACCGCGTCGAGTTCTGGACCACCCTCAACGAGCCGTGGTGCAGCGCCTTCCTGGGCTATGGCTCGGGGGTGCACGCCCCGGGCCGCACCGAGCGGCTGGCCCCGCTGCGCGCCGCCCACCATCTGAACCTCGCCCATGGCCTCGGCGCCCAGGCGCTGCGCGCCGCGCTCCCCGCCCGCGCTCAGCTCGCCATCAGCCTCAACCCGGCCGTGGTCCGGCCGCTCACCGACAAACCCGAGGACCTGGACGCGGCGCGGCGTATCGACGCGCTGGCCAATCGCGTCTTCGCCGGGCCGCTGCTGCGCGGTGCGTACCCCAGCGACCTGATCAAGGACACCGCCTCGATCACCGACTGGTCGTTCGTCCGCGACGGCGATCTGGCCGTCATCAAGCACCCCCTGGACGCGCTGGGCATCAACTACTACACACCGTCATTGGTATCAGCCGCCACCGACAACGACGGCTCGCCCGCCCGTCACGACGGCCACGGCGCCAGTGACCACTCCCCGTGGCCGGGCTCGGAGGGGGTGGCGTTCCACCAGACCCCGGGCGAGCACACCGAGATGGGCTGGACGATCGACCCGACCGGGCTGCACGACCTGCTGATGCGCTACAGCCGTGAGGCGCCGGGCGTACCGCTGTACATCACCGAGAACGGGGCCGCGTTCGACGACAAGCCGGACGCGGAGGGCGCGGTCCACGACCCGCGGCGGATCGACTACCTCCAGGCCCATCTGGCCGTGGCCCACCAGGCCATCGCGGACGGCGCCGATCTGCGCGGCTATTTCCTGTGGTCGCTGATGGACAACTTCGAATGGGCGTACGGCTACAGCAAGCGCTTCGGCGCGGTCTATGTCGACTATCCGACGCAAGCGCGGGTGCCGAAGTCCAGCGCCCGCTGGTACGCCCGGGTGGCCCGCACCGGAGAGCTTCCGGCGGCCTGACCGGGGCCTCAAAGTCCACGGCGCCGCCCGCTGGGGGGCGGGCGGCGCCGCGGATCGCGGGAGAGGTGCGCATACGGGCGCAAGCGGGCCGGAGCGTTCTTCCTTCAATGGGGTTACGCCCTGATCCACCCGGCGGAAGGGCGCCGTCATCCGTGGAGTATGCCTGGTAAACCCATTGAGACATGAGAGCATTTCCGGAGCGCCGGCAGAGGTTCCGCGATGAGCCATCCGGTCGGCGCGCGCCCGCCGGAAAAGGCGAGGCCCTCGCCGACTGGTTCGACGGCCGGGTGGGCCTGTTCAAGATGGCCAAGGCCAATCTGCGCAAGGTCTTCCCCGACCACTGGTCGTTCCTGATCGGTGAGATCGCCCTCTATACGTTCATCATCATCATTCTGACCGGGGTCTATCTGACCCTGTTCTTCAAACCCGCGATGAACGAGGTGGTCTACGCCGGCCGGTGGACGCCGCTGAGCGGTATCCGCATGTCGCAGGCGTACGCGTCCACGCTGGACATCAGCTTCGATGTGCGCGGTGGACTGCTGATGCGGCAGGTCCACCACTGGGCGGCCATCGTCTTCATCGCCAGCATGATCGTCCATATGATGCGGACGTTCTTCAACGGCGTCTTCCGCAAACCGCGCGAGATCAACTGGCTGTCCGGCGCCGGTCTGCTGATTCTCGGGATGTTCGACGGCTTCATGGGTTATTCGCTGCCCGACGATCTGCTGTCGGGCACCGGTCTGCGCTTCATGGAGGGCGCGATCCTGTCGATCCCTATCGTCGGCACCTATCTGTCGTTCTTCTTCTTCGGCGGCCAATTCCCGGGGGATTCGATCGTGCCACGGCTGTTCACCGTGCACGTCCTGCTGATTCCGGGCATCATGCTCGGGCTGCTCGCGCTCCATATGATTCTGCTCGTCTACCACAAGCACACACATCACCCGGGGCCCGGCGCGAAGAACATGAATATCGTGGGGCCGCCCCTGTGGCCGATCTACGTGGCCAAGTCCGGCGGATTCTTCTTCCTGGTCTTCGGGGTCACCACCCTGATGTCGGCCATCGCCCAGATCAATCCGGTGTGGGCCTATGGCCCCTACCGGCCCGACCAGGTGTCCACCGATGCCCAGCCCGACTGGTATATGGGCTATTCCGAAGGGCTGATCCGGCTGATGCCGGGCTGGGAGATCAATCTCTGGGGCCACACCCTGGTGCTCGGGGTGCTGATCCCCTTCCTGGTCTTCCCCACGGTGCTGCTGGTCATCTGGCTCTATCCGTTCCTGGAGGCATGGATCACCGGGGACCGGCGCGAACACCATTTCAATGAGCGCCCACGCAACGCCCCGACCCGCAGCGCCTTCGGCGCCGCCTGGATCGCCCTCTACGCGGTGCTGCTGGCGGGCGGCGGCAATGACCTCATCGCCACCCATTTCCACCTGTCGATCAACGCGATCACCTGGACCTGCCGGATCGCCTTCTTCGTGGCACCGGTCGTGGTCTTCGTCATCACCAAGCGGATCTGTCTCGGCCTCCAGCACAAGGACCGGCAGAAACTGCTGCACGGCCGCGAGACCGGCATCATCCAGCGGCTGCCGCACGGTGAGTACGTCGAGGTGCACGAGCCGCTCTCGCCCGGGGAGAAGTACACGCTGACCGCGTACGAGCAGTACCTGCCGCTGGAGCCGCCGCCGACGGTCGACGAGGCCGGGGTCGCCCGGAAGCTCTCCTTCAAGGAGCGGCTGCGGGTTTCGCTGTCCCGGAGCTACTTCGGTCGCGACGGCCAGGTCGCCAAGGTCACGAAGGAGCAGGTGGCGGAGCATGAGGAGCACGAGGAGCGCGAGGAAGAGGTGCGGGCGGAGGAACCGCAGCGGCCCTAGGGGTTCTCCGACGGTACGCGTACGCCTGCGGCGGGCTGCTTTCCCCTCCCCGCCCCTTCCCGCAGCATCGATATGCGGCTCCACCGCGTGGAGGGGCTGCGCCCCTGGACCCCGGGGTCTGGAGGGCGGAGCCGCGGCACGGGGTCTGGGGCGGAGCCCCAATTGCGGGAAGGGGCGGGTAGGGGAAAGCATCGACATGCGGCTCCGCCGCGTGGCCCGCCGGACATCCCGTAGGGACGCCAGGACGACGGAAGCGGCGGGGCGCGGTGGGTGGGGGATCCGTCCGCGCCCCGCCATGTGGGGGGTTTCCGTGGGGGGGTGGTGAATACGGGGCTTATCCGGCTACGGCGTCAGCCGTTGAAGGCACCGAAGGCCTTGGTGAACGCGAGCTCTTCCTGGTCGATCGAGCTGCACGTCGGCGACGCGGTGTCCTGCGGGCTGGGGCACTGCTTGTCGCGGGTCGCGGACCACATCGACAGCCAGGCCAGCCCCTTGGACTTGGCGAACTCCACCACCTGGGAGGCGTCGTCGACCTTGAATATCTCGTTCTTGACGTCGTTCACGCCGATCATCGGGGTGACCGCGACGGCCTTCCACGCCTCGTCGTCGCTCAGCCCGAGCGCTTCCTTGATCTGGCCCTGCGTCGCGGTGGCGGCGTCGATCGCGTACTGGCCCATGTCGCCGTCGAAGGACGCGCCGTAGTCCATCGCCATGATGTTGACGGCGGAGACCTTCACACCGTTCTTCTTGGCGTCGGCGACCAGGTCGACACCGTCCTGGGTGAGGCCGGTCGGGAGCACCGGCAGGGTGAAGGAGACGTCCAGGTCCGAGTGCTGCTGCTGGAGCTTGGCTATCGCCTGGGCGCGGCGGGTGTTGGCCTCCTTGTTCGGGAGCGCGCTGCCCTCGATGTCGAAGTCGACCTTGGTGAGCTTGAGGGCGTCCACGACCTTGCCGTAGGCCGCGGCGAGCTCGTCCGCCGAGGTGCAGGCCAGGCCCAGCTCGGAGCCGGAGGCGCCGCCGAAGGAGACCCGGACGTCACCGCCCTTCGCGCGCAGCGCTTCGGTCTGCTTGGCCACCTCGTTGTCACCGACCTCGGTGACGCCGCCCCACTTGGGGGTACAGCCGCCACCGGAGGTGATGAAGGCGAGGTTGAACTCCTTGACGCCGGTCTTGTCGGCGGTGCCCACCATGTCGTAGGCGGGGTAGAGCGAGGTGTCGATGTACGGGGCGAAGCCGCCCGCCGCCGCGGCGGGCTTTTCGGAGGCGGAGGTCTTCTCGGAGACGGTTCCCGCGTTCGCCGCCCCGCTGAGCGCGAACGCCGTGCCACCGGCCACGACGGCGGCGGCGGTCGCGCCGATCACCTTGGTGGTCCGGCTCGCCTTGCGACGGTGCGTGCTGCTCATCAGGTGCCTGCCTTCGCTGTACGGATGTGGGGGGTTGGTGGTGCGGGCGACACGCTAGCGAGGGGAAGTCGGACAAACGGCAGGATCCGTGCACGGGCCACGGATCTTATGGCTGTCTTAAGGAACCCATCGGCGGCGATTAATGCTCCGCGGGCTCCTTGGCCCTGCCGCGGCCCCGGGTCCCCTTCTTACGGCCGCGCCGCCGCTGCCCCGGGTCGGCGGACCCTGCGCCGTTCAGCGAGAGCCACACCCGTACCTCGGTGCCGCCCAGCACGGACCGCCCGATCCGCAGATCGCCGCCCGTGGACTCCGCGACCCGGCGCACGATGTCCAGGCCGAGGCCGGTCGAGCCGGGGCCGCCGTCGCCGTGGCCCCGGCGGAGCGCCGCGTCGGGATCGGCGATGCCGGGGCCCGCGTCCGAGACCAGGATGATCACGCTGTCCTCGCCGTTGTGGACGTCCACCGCGAGCGCCGTGCCCTCGGGCGTGTGCCGGAAGACATTGCCGAGCAGGGCGTCCAGCGCGGCGCCCAGTTCGGGGCGGGCGACCGGCACCCTTACGGTGCGGTCGACCCCGGCCAGTCGTACCGTACGGTCCTCGTCCTCGGCGAGCGCGGACCAGAACTCCATCCGGTCCCGGATCACCTCGGAGGCGTCACAGCCGGAGGGGGTGTGGGTCTTCTGCTGGCGCGCGGTGCGGATGATCTGGTCGACCTCGCCCTCCAACTGGGCGACGGCGGCGCGGGTCTGATCGGCCGCCGGTCCCTCGCCCAGCGAGGCGGCGTTGAGGCGCAGCACGGTGAGCGGGGTGCGGAGCCGGTGGGAGAGGTCGGCGGCCAGCTCGCGCTCGCCGGCCAGGAGCTGGACCACCTGGTCGGCCATGGAGTTGAACGCGGCGGCTGCCGCCCGCAGTTCGGCCGGGCCGTCCTCCGGGACGCGCACCCCGAGCTCGCCCCGGCCCAGTTCGTGGGCTGCCTCGGCGAGCCGTCCCGCGGGGCGCACCAGCCGGGTGCCGAGCCGGTCGGCGATGGCCACCGCGCCGACGATCAGCGCGAGGCCGACGCCCGCGAGCACCAGCCACGACGTGGTCACCCCGCTGGTGACCACGCCACGCGGGACATACACCTCCACCACCGCGACCTGACCGCTGCTCAGCGCGGTCGGCTGGAGCAGTGCGTAGCCCCCGGGGGCGCCGGACACCGAGGCGCGGCCGAGCCGCCGCGCGGTGGCCAGTTCGCCCTTGGGCGCACGGCTCTTGCCCAGGTCGTAGCCGCTCCCCCGCTCCCCCGGCTCATCGGGGACGTGCACCGCCATCCGACCGTCCCCGCCCGCCTGGGTGCTGGCGACCGCGCGCTGGAGCCGCGTCCGCTCGGTGGTGATGGCGAGCGCCGGGCCGATGGTGGCGGCCTGCCGCTCCGCGTCGGCGAACGCCCGGTCCCGGGCCAGCTCCTTGACGACGAGTCCGAGCGGTACGGCGAAGGCGACCACGACCATCGCCGTGACCGCCAGACAGACCTTGACCAGGGCCCATCTCACGTGTGCTCCGCGGGAGGCTCCAGTTTGACGCCGACCCCGCGCAGGGTGTGGAGATAGCGCGGCCGGGCGGCGGTCTCCCCCAGCTTGCGGCGCAGCCAGGAGAGATGGACGTCTATGGTCTGGTCGTCCCCGTACGCCTGCCGCCAGACCTCGGCGAGGAGCTCCCGGCGCGGCACCACGACGCCGGGCCGCCCGGCGAGATAGGCCAGCAGGTCGAATTCCCGCCGGGTCAGATCGAGCGTCATCCCGTCCAACTGGGCCTGGCGGCGCAGCGGATCGACGGCCAGCCCGCCGACCCGGAGCACCGCGGGGGGCGCCGCCGCACCGCCGGACTCCCCTGCCCCGCCCCCGCGCGTACGGCGCAGCACTGCGGTCATCCGGGCGGAGAGATGGGCCACGGAGAACGGTTTGACCAGGTAGTCGTCGGCGCCGTCGTTGAGTAACCGGACGATCTCACCCTCGTCGTCACGGGCGGTGGCCACGATGACCGGCACATCGGTGATGCCGCGCAGCATCTTGAGCGCCTCCGCCCCGTCCAGATCGGGCAGTCCGAGGTCCAGGATGACGACGTCGAATCCGATCTGCGCCACCTCGCGCAACGCCTCCAGGGCGGTGCCGACGCTGCGCACGGTATGGGACGCCTCGGTCAACTGCCGTATGAGGGCTGAGCGCACGAACTGGTCGTCCTCGACCACAAGCACACTTGCCATGAGCGGCACCGTACGCCATTCGGGTGAGGCAAGATGAGGAAGATGCAAAGAGGTCTGGTCCAATGTCTGGCCTGGGTGCTGGCGACCGGCGCCGCGGTCACGCTGTCGTGGTACGGCGTGCGGACGGTGCTGACCGGTACGGCCTACGACCCGCCGCGCGCGCTGCCGATCACGGAAGGCTCCGGGTCGGCGAACGGGGCCTTGTCCTCCTCCACGCATCGTCCCAAACCGCCGTCGCCGTCGGCCACTTCACCGTCCTCGTCGTCCTCGCGGTCCTCGCCCTCGCCGCCCGGGACGGACGCGGGGTCCGGCGGGGACAAGGCCGACGAGTCCGGTTCGGCCGGGCGCACCCGGAAGCCGACGCAGACGCCGTCCCGGCGGGAGCCGGCGCGGCCGGAGGAGAGCGGGGAAGTGCGCAGCTATCCGGCCAAGGGCGGCCGGGCGGTCTTCGACATCCGCGCGGCGTCGGCGGATCTGGTCTCGGCGACGCCGGACGGCGGATGGCAGATGCAGGTGTGGAAGCAGAGCGAGTGGATCCGGGTGGACTTCGTCTCCGGGGCGGACACCACCACGATCTTCTGCACTTGGCACGACGGCCCGCCCCAGGTCCGCATCGACGAGCACTAGGGCGGTCCGAGGAACCTTGGCGCCTGCGGCGGGCTGCTCCCCTACCCGCCCCTTCCACAGCATCGATATGCGGCTCCGCCGCGTGGCTGGGGCGGAGCCCCGGCGGGGTCGGGGGCGCAGCCCCCGGTTCGGGAAGGGGCGGGGAGGGGAAAAACCCGCCGGGACGGTCAGGTGAAGACGGCGGGCGGCGGGGCCGGGGAGGGGGCGGCGGTCGTGTCGGTGACCGGGGCCGCGCCACCGGTGAAGTCCGCGAGCGCGCGGCCGTGTTCGACCCGGGCCGGATGCGGATCGCTCGCGGCGCGGCGGGTGAGCTCGGCCAGCGGCAGCTCTCGGTCGGCGGCCAGCAGCACGGCGTTTCCGAAGCGGCGGCCGCGCAGCAGGGCGGGGTCGGCGGTCAGACACACCTCGGCGAACGCCGCGCGGGCGGTGGCGATCTGGGCCTTCAGATGGGCCAGCGGCGGGCCGTCGGCGAGATTCGCGGCGTACCACCCATCGGGGCGCAGGGCGCGGCGCACCTCGGCGAGGAACTCCGCGCTGGTGAGATGGGCGGGCGTACGGGCCCCGCTGAAGACATCCGCGATGATCAGATCCGCCCAGCCGTCGGGCACCTTGGCGAGCCCGGCCCGGGCGTCGGCGCCGCGCACCCGTATCCGGTCACCGGGGTCCAGCGGCAGCTCACGCCGGACGAACTGGACGAGCGGGGCGTCGATCTCGATGATCTGCTGGGTGGAGCGGGGGCGGGTGGCCGCTATATAGCGGGCGAGAGTGAAGGCGCCGCCGCCCAGGTGGACCGCGCGCAGCGGGCGGCCGGGAGGGGCTGCGAGATCGGCGACATGGCCGAATCGGCGCTGGTACTCGAAGTCCAGATACACGGGGTCGTCGAGGTCCACATGCGACTGCGGCTTGCCGTCGAGCAGCAGCGTCCAGCCGCGCGGCCGGTCCCGGTCCGGCACGAGCTCGGCGAGCCCCCCGTCGACGGATGCGGTGACCGGCTCGGGGCTGCGTCCCCGCGCCGCTCCGCGCCCGCGCGCGGCTCGCCTGTTCGTGCCTTTCGCCATGTGTCCCAGTATGGGGCCGACCACTGACAGCCCCCGGGACTCACTGGCAGCGGTCGACGGCCTCGATCGTGCGGGCCGCCTCACCGAGCGCGGCCCGGAGCTCGGCGGGGTCGGTGGCGACCGTGTACGCCGCGTCGGGCGGCACCAGCCAGCCGGTGCCGACGCCCGGCGGGGCCTCGTTCCCGGCCGCGTTCCCGGCCTCGTCTCCGGCCTCGTTCCCGGCCGCGCCGGATGCCGTGTCTCCGGGTTCGCTGTCTCCGGACGGGGTGTCCCCGGATTCACTGTCTCCGGATGAGGGATCTGCGGTTCGGGTGTCTCCGGCCTCGGCGGGGATGCCGGTGCCGGAGCCGATATTTATCCGGATCCCGCGTCCGGATGTCTGGGTGCACGCCGAGCCCGGCAGATCCCAGCCGTCCGCCGTGCCGGGCGGGACCAGGAAGCCGAGGGTGTCGCAGGCGTTGTCGTGCAGGACGGGTCCGAGGCCGTCGCACGCACGACGCAGGATGTCCACCGCCTCCAGCCCCTGGCGGGCGGGCACGGTGACGAGATCGCAGTCCTGGCGCTGGAGGTACTGGTGGTGCTGGGCAGTCGTCCGTGAGCGGCTGGTATCCACTCCGGCCTCCCTCTTCATCGGGTAGCACCTGGTTCAACGCGCGGCGGTGTCAACGGCTACGGCCGAATGCCGCCGTAAAGGATGGCAGTTCATGGCAGATCGTGGGCGAGACATCGCATTTGCCGGAAATCTCCGAGTGTCGTGGATCTCACAGCCGGTACGGTTCTCCCCCCGCCCACCTGGCATCACCAAGGGAGAGGCTCAGATGACGCCGCTTCCAGAGCCCCCGCCACCCCGGCCGAACACCGCGTTCCGCCGACTGCGCGGACAGCTCTCGCCCTCCGAGTTCGCGGCGTCCGTGCGCCGCGCCGCCCGTGAGATCGGCGAGCAGGTCTCCTGCGACGCCCGCTATATCGGCCGTGTCGAGTCGGGGGCGATCCGCTGCCCCAACTACGCGTACGAACGGGTCTTCCGCCATATGTTCCCCGGCCGCACCCTTACGGATCTCGGCTTCGCCTCCCGTGAGTCGGTGCGCGGCCACCAGGCGCGCGGCCCCGTGGGCCCTCCCGTGTCCGTACCCGCACCCGTCCCCCTCCCCGGCCCGCGCCCCGGGCCCTGCGAGCCCCACGGCAAGGGGCCCGTCGACGTCTTCGAGGAGAGCGAACTGCTGCGCCGCTCGTTCATGGCCGGTGGGGCGGCAGCCGCCGCCGTGGCCGCCGCCCCCCGGGCCGGGACGCCGCCCCGGCGGGCCGGGCGGCGGGTGGGCGAGGCCGAGGCCGCCGCCGTGGAGGAGGCCGTACGCCGGATCCGGGTGCTGGACGACCGGCACGGCGCCGACCCCCTCTACGCGCACACCGCCAAACCGCTGAGCGCCGCCTACGCGCTGCTCGACGCGGGCGGGTACAGCCGCTCGATCGCCGAGCGGCTCTTCGCGGGCGCGGGCGAACTGGCCATCTCGGTGGGCTGGCTGGCCCATGACTCCGGGCGGCTGTCCGACGCGCGGTCCCACTACGCCGAGGCCCTGGCCACCGCGCGGGTCTCCGGCGACGCCGCCCTGGAGGCGCACGCCTTCTGCAACACCGCCTTCCTCGCCCGCGACGCCGGACACCCCCGTGAGGCCGTAAGGGCGGCGCAGGCGGCCCAGCGGGTCGCCGAGCGGCTCGCCTCGCCACGGCTGCTGTCGCTGCTCGCGCTGCGCGAGGCCGGGGGGCTCGCCTGGCTGACCGACCGAGGCGGCTGTGAGCGGGCGCTGCTGCGCGCCCGGACGCTGTTCGAGCGCGGGCCCTGCGACGCCGACCCCGAGTGGATGAGCTTCTTCGGGGAGGCCGAGCTGGAGGGGCTGGAGGCACAGTGCTGGTCGGCGCTCGGCGACTGGAAGCGCGCCGTGGAGCACGCGCGGCGCGCGGTCGCCCTCCAGAACCCCCACTTCACCCGCAACATCGCGCTGTTCACCACGGAGCTGGCGAGCGATCTGGTGGCGGGCGGCGCGCCGGACGCGGCCGCCGCCTCGGCCGGCCGGGCGCTCGGCCTGCTGGACCAGGTGAAGTCGTCGCGGATCCGCCGGATGCTCGACGACACGGCCCGGATACTTCGTCCTTACGGTCGCGACGCGGCGGTCGCGGACTTCCTCGCCCGCTATGAGACGGCCGCCGCCCGCCCCGATCCGGCCACCCGCCCCGATCCGGTCGGCCTCACCGGCCCGGTCTGACGCCGGTCCGGCTCCTCGATCGGGATGGCTGGTGCAATGGCCGGTTCAGTGGCCGGTTCAGTGGCCGGTTCAGTGGCCGGTTCAGTCAAGGTGACCGGTGTCGTTCCAGCGCTCGATGGCGGGCTCGCCGTACGCCCAGCCGAGCACCGACAGGGACGTGGGATCGAGCCGGATACGGGCGGCGAAGGAGGCGTCATGGCCGAGCCAACGGGCACCCAGGGTCCGCAGGATGTGGCCGTGCGCGAAGACCAGCACATCGCGGTCGGCCGAGCGCGCCCACTCCACGACCTCGTCGGCCCGCGCCGCGATCGAGGCGATCGACTCCCCCTCAGCCACCCCGTCGCGCCAGATGAGCCAGTCCGGCCGGATGGCCTTGATCTCGGCGGGGGTCATCCCCTCGTACGCGCCGTAGTCCCACTCCAGGAGCGCGTCCCACTCCCGCGCCCGGTCGCCGAAGCCCGCCAGCGCGCAGGTCTCCTTCGCCCGCGCCAGCGGGCTGGTGCGCACCTCGACGTCCGGGAGGCCCGCCCAGGGGCCGTGGCGCAGCCGCTCGCCGAGCAGTTCGGCGCCGCGCCGCCCCTCGTCCAGCAGCGGGATGTCCGTACGGCCGGTGTGCTTCCCGGTCAGCGACCACCGCGTCTGTCCGTGCCGGGCCAGGAGGATGCGTGGGGCCATGGGGTAGTGCCTTCTTTCACCGGATCCGCACCGCCGCGCCGCCGTGCGCCGTTACACGTCGCTGCCTGCGGTTTCGTGCACATCACGGGACCGGCACATGGCCGATCACCATCCCTCCATCATCGCGCACGTGATCGGCAGGCAACCTCCGGGTCGCTCCTGGCGTCTTCCAGGCTGCGCGCGAGTCCGCCAGGGGGTCCCGACAGTGGGCGCGCTCGCGGATGGGGGCGGTGTGTAGGTCGCTTCGCCTGCACCGTACGGTTGACCGCGCGCCTTTTCCTGGCCGGCTGAATTTTGGAGAGCGTCCGAATGCCCTTTACCGTGCCCCGTGCCGGAGCAGCACAGGGCAGTCGGCCCCGATGGTGGACCGAACTGCCGCTCATAGCGGTGGTGTACGCCGCGTACTCGGCCGGTCGGCTCCTGGCCCGCGGCGATGTGTCCACCGCCGTCGATCACGGTCTGGCGATCCTCCATTTCGAACAGCGTCTGAACATCGACTTCGAGTCGCCGCTGAACGACCTCTTCACGAACAACGCCCTCATAGGCATACCGGCAGACTTCGCCTACGCCTCGCTGCACTACGTCCTCACCCCGGCCATCCTGATGTGGCTGTGGAAGCGCCGTAAGGCGTCGGACTACCGCTTTCTGCGCACCTGGCTGCTGGTCTCCACGGTCATCGGGCTCATCGGCTTCACACTGCTGCCGACGTGCCCGCCGCGGCTCCTGGACGCGAGCCACGGCTTCGTGGACACCATGGCGCAGTACGGCTCGTACGGCTGGTGGGGTGGCGACGCCAGCGCACCGCGCGGGCTCGGCGGGCTGACCAACCAGTACGCGGCGATGCCCAGCCTCCATGTGGGATGGGCGCTGTGGTGCGGCGTCGCCCTGTGGCGGCACGGGCGCTCGGTGTGGACCAAGGTCGGCGCGGTCGGCTATCCGCTGGTGATCACGCTCGTGGTGATGGGCACCGCCAACCACTACTTCCTGGACGCGGCCGCCGGCGTCGCCACCATGGGGCTCGGGGCGCTGCTGGCGGGCCCGGCGCTGCGGCTCACGGAGGCCCTGCGCAGCCGCCTCCGCCCGGCCGAGGAGGCCCCCGTCGAGGCCCCCGTCGGCTCCCGAAACGCGGGTGTGCCCGCGAATGTCGGTGACAAGTGCGAGACTTCGGCGCGTGAACGGGAACGGATCCCCCGACAGCAGGGCAGGGGCGCGGACAGGCAACGCACCGACGGTGCCGCGGACGACGGCGGCCGGGGAGCCGGTGCCGGTACCGGCGGCCGGGGCGCCACGGCCACGGACGGCGCGGCCTCCACGGCAGGCGACGGGGCTCCGGCAGCGGCTCGCTGAGCTGCGCGGCCCGGCCACCGCTCCCCGTCCGATGGACGCCCGAGCGCTGGCGGCGCTGGCCGCCAACCCGGGCTGCCGCCGCCGCGCGCTGCTGGACGGGGCCGGGGTCGACAAGGGCGCGCTGGCGCAGGCCCTGGGGGCTCCCGCGAACTTCGGGCAGTCGCAGTTCGCGCATCAGCGCGGCAACTCCTTCGAGGCCCGGGTCAAGGCCGACGGCGGCGCGGATCTGGTCCGGCTGCTGCACGAGCGGCTGCGCGACGGCTCGGAGCCGCCCGGCCCCGGCGCCGTCGCGACCCCTGATCTGACCGCGCCCGGGCCGCAGGGCCGCACCGCCCGTACGGCGCTCGCGCTGCGGGAGGCCACGGAGGCGGGGCGCTGGGCGCTGCTGGACCATCCGATGGTGAGCCTGGACGTCGCGGGCTCGCCCGCCTTCCTGGAGCCGGACGCGGTCGTGGTCCACCCCGACGGGTCGTGGACGGTCATCGAGATCAAGTCCTTCCCCATGGTGGACGGCTCCGCCGACCCGGCCAAGGTGGGCGCGGCCGCCCGGCAGTCGGCGGTCTACACGCTGGCGCTGGAGCGGGTGGCGTCGATGATCGGCGAGCCGGAGGAGGGCGGCGGAGCGGCGAACAGCGCGAACAGCGCGGACCGCGCTCCCGCGCGGGCCCGGGTGCGGCATCAGGTGCTGCTCGTCTGTCCCAAGGACTTCTCCAACCTGCCGACCGCCGAACTGGTCGACGTGCGCAAGCAGCTGGCGGTCACCCGGCGGCAGCTGGACCGGCTGACCCGGATCGAGGAGATCGCCGCCGCCCTCCCCGAGGGCACCACCTTCGACCTCCGGCTCACCGACGACGGCCGGATCCCGACCCGGCCGGTCGAGGAGCTGACGGCCGCCGTGGACGCGGTCGACGCGGCGTACGCGCCGGAGTGCCTGTCCACCTGTGAGCTGGCCGCCCACTGCCGGACGCGGTCCCGCGCGGCGGGACAGGTCGAGGCGCTGGGCCGTGGCGTCCGGGGCGAGCTGGGCGGGCTCACCACCGTGGACGCCGTCCTTACGGCCGCCATGAACGGCCCCGCCGACGAAGCGCCCACCGGTGACCCCGCCGTGGACGCCCTGCGCCGCGCGGCGGCCCTGCGCGCCGAGGCGCTCGCGTCCCGCCCCGAGCTCACGTCCCGCCCCGAGGCGGTGGCATGTCGCTGATCACCACCCTGGCCCGGATGGAGGCGGTCCGGGAGGGGCGGGCCCAGCCCCTGACCACCGTGCGCCACCGCCATCTGTCGGAGCGTCCACTGGCGTTCGTCCCGCTCACCACCGCCGGTGAGGCGGGGGCGCCGCTCGGGGCGCTGGTGGGCACCGACCGGGACGCGCCGCGGCTGCTGATCGTGGCCCAGCCGCGCGACCGCGACCTGAGGTTCGCGTTCCTCGCCGAGCTCGCCGAGGAGATCCAGCCGTATCTGGACTCGTACGCGGACGAGGTCGAACTGGAGGAGCGCAAGGAGACCGATCCGGAGACCGGTAAGAAGGTGCCGGTCCAGGTCGAGCTCTGTGCGGACGCGCCGCAGCTGCTGGTGCCCAGCGCGGCGGGCGTGGCGTTCGTCCGGCTGCTGGGCCGGTCGATGCGGTTCCGGCGGACCGCCGAGCAGGACCCGGAGACGCCCTTCCCGGCGCCCGCGCGGGTACCGCTGCTGGGGCGGTGGCTGACCCACTACGGGGAGCGGGCGCGGGTGCCCGGCTCCTGTCTGCTGCTGTCGCTCACCGAGCTGCTGAGCCGTCACTGGGCGACCGGACAGAGCAACCTGGAGGATCAGCACCTGGGCTCGCTGCTGGCCTGGATCGACCCCCCGGAGGGCGTACCGGGCGCGGAGGCGGCGCTGCGGGCGGAGTCGGAGCGGGACGAGGGCGGACAGCTGCGCTGCCCGCCCGCCGGCCCGGCCACCGACCCCGCCTTCGACAACAAGCTGCTGGCCCCGGCGATGTCCCGCTACGACGCGGCCCGTGCCGAGGCGTCACAGGGCGTGGCCGGGGGCGCGGCGCGGCTGCGGCTCGCCGAGGCGGAGCTGCGCGGGCTGATCGAGTCACAGCTGCGGCCCACCTGGGACGCGCTGTGGCGCGGGGTTGACCTGCTGCGCGCCCTCCCGGAGGGTGCGCGGGTGGCCGACCGCTGGAAGCGGGACCGCTGGTCCTACACCGGCCACCGGGACCGGGTCCGGGCCGGGGAACCGCCGCAGCCCAAGCTGGACGACGCGGTGACGGCGGCGCAGAAGCTCGCCGCGCGCGAGACCGCGCAGGCCCAGCTGGACGCCCATGAGGCGCTGGACGATCCGCTGGTCATGGCGGGGCGGCGGCTGGCCGGTGAGGCGTTCGCGGGCGAGGTGATCGATGTGGAGATGGCCTGGTCGGACGCCAAGGTGCCGCGCCCGCGCCCGCTGGTCACGATCCGCACCGAGGACCGTCCGCACCTGGCCGAGCGGGTCAAGCTGCACCGGGTCACGGCCGACGGCAGGGCCCAGAGCGGGGAGTTCGCCGGTCTCGCGGACCTGGACGGCGGCGAAGGGCCCGACGGGGCCGACGATGCCCACGAGGCCGACGGTGCCCACGAGGCCGACGATGCCCACGAGGCCGACGATGCCCACGGGGCCGATGTCGTGGACGGCCCGGGCGATACGGGCGGCCTGGACGATACGGATGCCCTGGGCGGTACGGACGGCCAGCGCGACACCGACGGCCCCGGCCGTGCGCTGGTGGTGCGGCTGACCGGCGGCATGGGCCGGGGCAAGCAGCCCGAGCCGGGCACGGTGCCCGAGAAGGGCGACCGGGTGTGCTGGACGCTGTTCGAGCACGCCCCGCGCGGCGGCCCCGAGCTGCCCGACGCGGAGAGCACCCCATGGACCCACGGCGGCCCGCCGGACGCCGCCGCCCCGGCCCAGGGCCCCCAGCCCGACCCGATGACCGAGGAGGACTATCTGTGATCGGCGCGGACCCGGCCGCCGCCGCGGCCCACCCGGGCCGTGCCCGCGCGGGCGAGCCGTTCGACCCATCGGCCGCCGCGGCGCGCGCCACCGAGGCGATCCTGCACGACACGCTGCACGGAGCGGACCGCGGCGTCGTCGTGGACTCCCCGCCCGGTGCGGGCAAGTCGACGCTGGTGGTGCGGGCGGCGCGGGAACTGGCCGCCGCCGGGCGGCCGCTGATGGTCGTCGCACAGACCAACGCCCAGGTGGACGACCTGGTGGACCGGCTGGCCACGGCGGACCCCGACCTTCCGGTGGGGCGGCTGCACAGCAGCGATCCGCATCCGTACGACCCGGTGCTCGACGGTCATGAGTCGGTCCGCGCCTCCGCGAAGATCGCCGACCTCGCCGGGCTCGACATCGTGGTCTCCACGGCCGCGAAGTGGGCGCACATCAAACACGTCGAGCCGTGGCGGCACGCGATCGTGGACGAGGCGTACCAGATGCGCTCCGACGCGCTGCTGGCGGTCGCCGGGCTGTTCGAGCGGGCGCTGTTCGTGGGCGACCCCGGCCAGCTGGACCCGTTCAGCGTGGTGGGTGCCGACCAGTGGGCGGGGCTTTCGTACGACCCGTCGGCGAGCGCGGTCACCACCCTGCTCGCCCACAATCCGCGGCTTCCGCAGCACCGGCTGCCGGTCTCCTGGCGGCTCCCGGCCTCGGCCGCGCCGCTGGTCTCGCACGCGTTCTACCCGTACACCCCCTTCCGCAGCGGCACCGGCCACGGCGAGCGGCGGCTGAGCTTCGGGGTGGCCTCCGACGGCTCGGGGCCCGACCGGGTGCTGGACGAGGCCGCCGCGTCCGGCTGGGGGCTGCTGGAGCTGCCCGCCCGGCGCACCCCGCGTACCGACCCGGAGGCGGTGGCGGCCGTGGCCCAGGTGGTGCGGCGGCTGCTGGACCGGGGCGCGGTGGCGGTCAGCGAGCGGTCCGACGAGCCGCAGCCGGTCGCGGCGGACCGGATCGCGGTGGGCACGGCGCACCGGGACCAGGCGGCGGCGGTCCGGGCGGCGCTGGCGGGACTCGGGGTCTCCGGCGTCACCGTCGACACCGCCAATCGCCTCCAAGGGCGTGAGTTCGACGTCACGGTCGTGCTCCACCCGCTGTCGGGGCGGCCGGACGCCACGGCCTTCCACCTGGAGACGGGGCGGCTGTGCGTGCTGGCGTCGCGGCACCGGCAGGCGTGCGTGGTGGTGTGCCGGGCGGGGGTGGCCGAGCTGCTGGACGAGCACCCGTCCACGGAGCCGGTGCAGCTGGGCGTCACGGTGAAGTTCCCGGACGGCTGGGAGGCCAATCACGCGGTGCTGGCGCACCTGTCGGAGCACCGGGTGGCATGGCGACCGTAAGAGCGTGAGAGCGTGACTCGGGCGACCGTAAGGGCGTGTCGCCGAGGGCCGTAAGGGCGGCGCGCTCCCGGTGGCCGCACGGTGCGTCACTGGGGCGAGAGGTGCGGCCATGGTTCAGGGGGCGGTGGGGTGGGGAGAGACCCCAGGTCGGCGGCGTACGGCGGGGGCGCCCTTGCCCTACGCGCGACAATGGAGACAACAAGACCCGCGAACTGTACGTGTCTCACGAGCCAGGAGGAGAGATCACATGCCCGAGCCGGATTCGGCTCACGGCCGGCACGGCTCCGCGCCCCGGCGGCTGAAGCCCGCGCCCCTGCTCTTCGAACCGGCCGCCGCCGCGTCGGACGAGGCGCACTTCTTCGACCTGGAGTCGATCGAAGACCCGCGTGAGCTGCTGTCCCGCTCGACGGAGCTGGTGCTGGCGTTCCGCGCGGCGACGGACCGGGCCATGGAGTTCCAGGCGATGGCGGCCGCGCAGCTCGCCGACCCGAGGCGGTTCGATCGGCTGACCCCCGCCGTGATCGCCGAGCGTGCCGAGTGGACCGAGGACTACGCCAAGAAGATGGTCGAATTCGGTCGTGAGCTGATGCGGGGCGGCGAGGTGCTGGACTGACGGCAGGCGTGAGCCCGGGGCATATGCGGGCGGAAGGTACCCGATACCGCCGTCCGATGTCCCGGTTTCGTCTCATCTCTCTACACCGTCATCGCTGACGGTAAAGGTGGAAACATGAGCAGATCGCCGCAGGACTCACTTCACACCGCCGCCTTCGTCACCCCGGCAGGCGCGGACTGGCTCGCCTCGGCCAGCGCCTCCCCGCGCGGTGTGCAGGCCCTGTGGGCCACTGCCCCGACCGCCCCGGTGACGCTGCCGTGCGGCACGGCGTTCGACGTGATCAGCATGGACGCGCTCTTCGGCCGCCGGGTGGTCGGCCGGTTATGGACCGACGGCCCCGGCACCGGACCGGTCGCGGCCCAGGGCGGCCGGGTCATGCTCTTCGCCACCCCGGGGACCGCCCAGCGGCTGCCCGCGCTGCTCGGCTGGGAGGAGTGGGGCGCGGCCGCTCCCCCGCTGCTCTGCTACGGCCGGGGCGACGCGGTGACCGTGCCGCCACTGTTCCCGCCGGACCCCGGGCCACAGGAGGCGGCGCCCCTTGAGGGCGATCCCCTGGAGGGCGATCCCCGTCTGGAGTGCGATCCCCCGGAGGCCGACGCCGGGAAGCCCGGTGCCCCGGAGTCCCGGGGCCCGGAGTCCGGAACCCGGGAGTCCGCCCCGATGCCGTCGCCGCGCTGGCTGGTCGCGCCCGATGTCCGCAGCCCCTGGCTGCCCGGCCCCGAGGTGCTGCTGTGGGCCTGTGTGAGGGCCGCCCGCACCGCCGGTGGTGATCTTGCCAGCACGGCTGTGACCAGCGCGCCCGCCGCCTTTCCGGGCTGAAACTTATCGATTTTCACTCCGTGGCGTCCGGGTGCTAAGGTCTCCTACGTCAGCAGGCGCCGCTAGCTCAGTTGGTTAGAGCAGCTGACTCTTAATCAGCGGGTCCGGGGTTCGAGTCCCTGGCGGCGCACAGACAGCGAAAGGCCTCTCACTTCGGTGGGGGGCCTTTCGCGTGGTCCTACGACACGGCTCGCGCGTGACGGCGAACTCACACCGCCGGGCCAGCGAGCCGGGTGACCGCCCGCACCGCCTTGTCCGGGCCGGGCATCGCGAGCGCCTCCCGGCGCAGGGCGTGCGCCGCCGCGGCGTACGAGGGCTGCTCCAGCAGCGCGAACAGATCCAGGGCCAGCCGGGCGCCCGCCGCCCGCGCCCCGGGCCGGGCGGCGTCGAGGGCGTCGGCGGGCAGATACATCCCGGCGCCCGCCCGGGCCAGCCGCGCCCCGTTCAGCTGGTGCTCCAGGCGGGGCGCGACGACCAGCTGCGGCACCCCGGCCATGGCTGCGGCCAGCACCGCCGCGCCTCCGCCCTGGTGGAGCAGCGCCCGGCAGCCCGGCAGCACCCGGTGCAGCGGTCCGGCGGGCGGCCGTCCCTCGGCGGCGCTTCCGACCCGGACGACCTCCACACCCCGCGCCTCGGCGGCCCACAGCGCGGCCCGTACGGCGTCCGGCGGGCCACCGGCGTCATCCCACGCCGCGCACACCCGCACCGGCCCGGAACGCCCGGGGCCGCCGCCCGGGCCGCGCCGCCCGTTCGACGCGGCGGTGTGGCGCCCGGGATGCCCGGGATGCCCGGGGTGTCCGGGGCGCACGGAGTGCCCGGGATGTTCGTGGCGCACGGGGTGCGTCCCGGCCCGGCGGGCCTCGTACGGCGACGGCGTCTCATCGGGCGACGTCCCGTCGTACGGCACGAAGCGCACCGGCAGCCGCCGCGCCCGTGAGGGCAGCGCGAGGCTCGGCGGGCAGGGGTCGAGCCACAGGTCGGGCTCGCGCGCCGGATCGGCGCCGTAACGCCGCATCAGCCGGGCGTAGCCGGGCAGCGGCGGGCCTTCGAGCCGCTGCCGGTCCAGCCGCAGGACGGCCGCGCTCCCCCACAGCTGGCCGACCGCGGGCACGCCCAGCGCCCCCGCGGCCACCGTGCCCGCGTACGCGCCCGCGTCGTGCACCACCAGCTCCGGCTGCCAGCAGCGGGCGAAGGCCACCAGGCCCTGGGCCATCGCCTCGGCGATGCGCACCTGCCGGTCGCCGCACGCGCGCAGCGCGCCGTGCTGCTCCGGGGTGAGCGCGGCGGGCCGCACCGGCCAGTCCGTGGGCCAGATCCCGCGCGGGCGGCGCACCACGTCCGGCGCTCTGACCACCGCCAGGGGCAGGGCGCCGATCTGCACCGGCACCAGGCCGGTGCGGGCGACGGCCGCCGCGCATTCGGACGGCACCGCGACCCGGACCTGGTGCCCGGCCTCGAGCAGGGCGCGGGCCAGCGGCACCAGGGGGACGAGATGGGCGCCCGAGGCCCAGGTCGTGAACAGGACGCGCACGGTCACCTCCCGCAGAGGTCGAGACGACCGGACCGACCCGTCCGGCCGATGGACATGACACCGGGCCGACCCCTCGCGCCCCCGGCGGGCTCAGCGGCGCCCCGCGAGCGTCAGCGTCTCGCCGGTGATCGCGCCGTTTGCCGCCGAGCACAGGAAGACGAGAGCGCGGGCGATGTCCTCGGGGGTGGCCGTGGGGCCCTCAGGGACGGTGCGGCTCTCGGGCGTCGTGGGGCCCTCGGACGTGCTGGGGTCCTCAGGGACGGTGCGCCCCTCGGAGGTCCTGGAGCCCTGGGACGCGGTGGGGCCCTCGGGCGCGATAGGGCCCTCGCAGGTGGTGAAACTCGCGGTAGCGGTGGGCGGCCGGTCGGGCGGGGTCCATGGCCGGTCGGGCGGGGCGGGCCCGGGGCATACGGCGTTGATCAGCACGCCATCCCCGCCCACCTCGCCCACCAGTCCGCGGACCAGACCTCGCAGCCCGGCCCGCGCCACCTCGTGGAACTCCCCGCCCGGGTCGCCCTCCGGCGCATGCGGCGGGGCCACCAGCGCGATCCGGCCCCAGCCGCGCTTGCGCATCCCGGCGACGGCCCACTGGACGGTGCGGATCGCGGGCGGGAACGCGTCGGCGACGAGCGGCCGCCAGTGCTCCTCCGGGACGTCCTCGAACCGGGCGTGCGGCTCACGCCGCGCGCCCCTGCGCCGGGCGGCCGCCACCAGTACGTCGAGCCCGCCCCAGTGCTCCTCCACGGCGGCCACGACCCAGCGCGGCGACGCGGCGTCGTCCAGGGCGTACGGCACGGCGAAGGCCCTGCCCCGGTCCGGTCCGGACAGCTCGACGGCCAGCGCCTCGGCGGTCTCGCGGCGGTGCCGGAAGGCGAGCGCGACCCGGGCGCCCTGCGCCGCGAAGGCGCGTGCGGCGGCGCTGCCGATGGCCCCGGTGGCCCCGGTGACCAGGACCGTGCGCCCCTCCAGGCCGAGGTCCAACATGGGCGCTCCTCGCGGTCGTTCCCACTGAGAAGGCCATGGTCGCCGCCGTGACTCGAGCCTGCCTCGACCCGCGCCCGACCCCGTACGGGGCCTCGCTCGGCGGCTATCCGGCGTTCCGCTGGAAGGCGGAGCGATAGCTGTGCGGGCTGGTGCCGACGACGCGCTTGAAGCGGTCCCGGAAGGAGGTGGGCGAGCCGAACCCCACCTGGGAGGCGATGCGCTCGACGGGGTGGGTGGTGGCCTCCAGCAGATACTGCGCCTGGCGGATCCGGGCGCGGTGCAGCCACTGCAACGGGGTGGTCCCGGTGTGCTCACGGAACCGGCGGTTGAGGGTGCGGGTGCTCATGCCGACATGGGCGGCGATCTCATTGAGGGTGAGATCCCGTCCGGCGTTGTCCTCCATCCACCGCAGCAGGGGTTCGAACAGCGATCCGCGCGGCACGGGTGGCTGGTCATGGACGATGAACTGGGCCTGCCCGCCCTCCCGTTCCAGGGGCATCACGGACAGCCGGGCGGCGTCGGCGGCCACGGCGGAGCCATGGTCGCGCCGGATGATGTGCAGACACAGATCGAGCCCGGCCGCGGCGCCCGCCGAGGTGAGGAACTGGCCGTTGTCCACATAGAGCACATCCGGGTCGACCTGGATCTTCGGATGGAGCTCGGCGAGCAGCGCGCCGCCGAGCCAGTGGGTGGTGGCGCGCAGCCCGTCGAGCAGCCCGGTGGCGGCGAGGATGAAGGCCCCGGAGCAGATCGAGGCGATACGGGTGCCCCGCCCAGCCGCATCCCGCAGCGCCTCGATCACCTCGTCGGGGAGCGGGAGCAGGGGGTCGGCGCGGCCGGGCACGACGATGGTGTCGGCCTCGGCGAGCGCCTCGAGCCCGTACGGGGCCTGGAGGGCGAATACCCCGGCGTCGATGGCGGGGGCGGGGGCACAGACCCGGACCCGGTAGGGCTCACGGCCGTCCGGCAGCCGGGTGCGGGTGAACACCTCGATCGGCGTGGCCAGATCGAATGCGATGACCTGGTCCAGCGCCAGGATCACGACAGTGTGCATGGCCTCAACCTAGGCCGTACGGGGTATGGCGCCAATGCCGGGGTGGCGAGAAGCCGGTGCGGAGATGGTTTCCAGCCATCGCGCTCGGAGTGTCATATGCGGCCGCACACCCCGGCGTCGGCGATACGGATCGAGGGGTTGCCGTAGGCCATGCGCTGGAGGATCTTGCGATAGAGCGGCGTACGACGCAGCGCCCGCGCAAGGCGGGGGCGCACCCGGGTGGTGAACGCGCCCTGCGAGAGGATCGCCCGGCTCTGGAGGGTCCGCATCCGCGTCACCGCCGCGATATCGGGCCCGCGCCGCCGCTCGAACTCCGCCAGCCGCTCGGCGCTGGTGTCGCCCTCGGCCAGGGCACGGGCCAACAGGGGGTGCAGCACCACCGCGTCCTGCACGGCGAGGTTGATGCCCTGGGCGCCGATCGGGCTGTGGGTGTGGGCGGCGTCGCCGATCAGCACCAGCCCGTCGGCCACCCAGCGCTCGGCGCGTGCGGAGAAGACATCGAGCACACCGAGGTCGGCGGGGCCGCGGATCTGATCGCGGATCAGCGTGGCGTACCGCGGCACGGCACGCACCAGCCGCTCCTTGACGTGATCGAGGCCGAGGGCGGCGATATGGCCGTAGCGCCGGTGCGGCAGGGTCCAGCCGATCTGGATCCGGTTCGGCCAGGAGCCGTAGACCAGCACCGGGCCGCCGCCGGTGCGGTACACCCGCACATCGCGGACCGGCGGCTCTTCCGGGGGCGTGATGAGGCTGCACCACAGCACATCCTGGGCGAACGCGTCGGCGCGGCCCGCCCCGATGCCCGCCAGCCGCCGGACCCGCGAGAACCGGCCGTCCGCGCCGACCACGACCCGGGCCCGTACGGCACAGCGGCCCGGCGGGCCCTCGGCGACGACCCCGGCGATCCGCCCCTCCCGCCGCAGCAGCGCCCCGGCCCGCCGTCCGGGCAGATAGCGGAAGCCGGACGAGCGGCGGCAGCGGGCGAGGAGCTCGTCCAGCAGATGAGGGCGCGGCACGCTCAACAGATGGTCGTACGGGACCGGAAGCAGCCGGTAGTCGGCCTCCAGCAGCACCCGCTCGCCCTCGATCACCAGAAACCGGTGGTGCTCATGGGCGCCGCGGGCACGGGCGCCGGCGAGCACATCGAGCGCGTCCAACAGCTCCATCGCGCCGGGCTGGAGTATTTCGCCGCGGACCACGCGCTGATGCGCGCGGGCGCACTCCACCACGGTCACCCGAGCCCCCGACCGCAGCATCAACAGCGCCAGCACCAGACCGGCCGGGCCGCCCCCGACCACGCACACATCGGTGTCGATCTCGCGCATCATCGCGCCTCCTGCTGGTCGGGCTCAGGGTCCAGGGCTTCAGGCCATGGGCATCGGGCATCGGGCGCCTGTGACAGCCCCTGGACGCGCTACGGCTCCGCTTGCCCGCGCGGGGGGATCGGGCAGCGGAGCCGTAGCAGGCCCGGCTGAAGGGCGGCGCCGGGCGTATTTGGGGGGGATGGTTCGCCGGACGGGGACGGCTGGTACGGGACCTACGGGACTCCGGACGAGGACGGGGCGGTAACGGGGTCTCGGGGAGCTCGGGGATCTGCTCTGCGGGGGCTATGGGCGGGGGCTGTCGGCTGTCGGCTGGGGGCTGGGGGCCGGGGGTCGGGGCTATGCGGCGAACAGATCGAGCACCGGGCGGCGCCAGTGGCCGTCCAGGTCCAGATCGAGCGCCGGGTCGGAGGCGAGCACCGCCTGCTGGAGCTTCTGAAGCCGCGGCGACGGCTCCAGCCCGAGGTCCTCGACCAGTCTGGCGCGCAGCCCCTGGTAGACCTCCAGCGCCTGCCAGGGGCGGCCCGCGCGGTAGAGCGCGGCCATGCACTGGGCGTGCAGCCCCTCGTGCAGCGGATGACGGGCGGTCAGCTCGGTGAGCTCCGTGAGCAACTCGGCATGGCGCCCCAGCCGCAGATCGGCCTCGATACGGCGCTCCAGGACGCCGAGCCGGCTCTCCTCCAGACGGGCCAGCTCGATCTCCAGGACCGGCCCGACCTTCACATCCACCAGCGCGGGGCCGCGCCAGACGGCCAGCGCCTCGCGCAGCAGCAGGGACGCCTGCACATCGTCCCCGGCGTCCAGCGCGTCCCGCCCCGCTGCCACCAGCCGGTCGTACTCATGGATGTCCACCGCGCCCGGCTGGGCCTCCAGCACATATCCGCCGTACCGCGTGGCGAGCACGTCCTTGGAAGCCTGCGGGGCCTGTGGGCCATAGGCCGCGGCCAGCCTGCGGCGCAGCTGAAGGATGTAGGTCTGCAAAGTGGTGAGCGCGCTGCGCGGCATCTGCGTGCCCCAGATTTCCTCCATAAGAGTGGGCACCGGGAGCATCTGGTTGGCGTAGACGGAAAGCAGTGCAAGGATCTGGCGCGGCTTGCCCGCGCTGGGCACGATCGACTGACCGCACGCCTCGACGCTCAGCGGCCCCAACACCTTGATGTCCATGGTCGTGTACCTCCGTCAACGGTCCGTCAAGTGCCTCCTGGCCGCGCGGCCCTGCCACCGAGGCATCTAAGAGCCTCGCTTGTGGGCGGCCTGTGCGGCCAGTGCCGGAGTAACGAGCTCGATATGAGTTCCAGAGCCTCGCACCATGACAAATTCACACCCTCGGCGATGAGAGAGTCCGCGATGACCGATACGCCCGTCCCACATGAGCCCACGAGCCCCGCCGCCCTGGCTCATCCCGCCGAGAACACCGAGGTCACCGGGGGCGCCAGGACCGCCGAGGACGACGACCTGGTCATCGAGGACCTCTCCGACACCGCCTGGCCCATCCCCGCGCCCGGCATCTGCATCTGCACCGTCGGCGCCGAATGACCGGGCCATGACCGGCGAACTGGGCTTCACACCACATCTGCGGGTCGAGCCGGTGCCCGGCGAGGCCGTCTACCTCGTCTCCGAGCACGGGGTCACGGCGCTGCACGGGCGGGCGATCGCCGCGCTGGCGCCGCTGCTCGACGGGTCGCGGGACCTCGCCCACATCCTCACCGAGGCCGCAGCGCCCGGCCGCGCCGCAGGACCGCCCGGCGCGGTTCCGGCCGGGCAGGCCGAGCGCGTCATCGCCCGTCTCCGCGCGGCCGGGCTGGTCTCCGAGCGGGAGCGCGCCTGGAGCCCCGAGGAGGCGTACTGGGAGCTGGCGGGGCTGGGCACGGGCGGCTCCACCCCGGCCCCCACGCCCGCGTCCGCCCGCCCCGCCGTGGCCCCGCTGGCGCTCGGCTCGACCGACCCGGACGAGGTGGTCCGGGCGCTGCGCGTCGCGGGGCTGAGGACCGTGGACGGCGAGACCGCGTACCCGAGGTCCGTGAACGCGGAGGCGGCGGAAGGCGATCCGACGGCCCCGGGAGCCAATAGCCCTCGGCGGGAGATATGTCAAATCGCCTTCCGTCAACATGACGCCGCAGAACTCACCCTTGTGGCGTGCGATGACTACCTCGATCCCCGGCTCGCCGCCGTGGACGCCGCGCACCGCGCCGCCGGCCGTCGCTGGCTGCCCGTCAAACCGGTGGGCACTCAGGCGTGGCTGGGCCCGTTCCTCGGCGCCCCCGACGATCCGTGCTGGGTCTGTCTGGCCGACCGGCTGTGGCGCGGACGGCAGGCCGAGGCGTATCTCCAGCGCCGCCTCGGCCGCCCCGGACCGGTGCCGCGGCCGCCCGCCGCCCTGCCCGCGAGCCGCGCCGCCGCGCTCCAGCTCGCCGCCCTGGAGGCCGCCAAGTGGCTGGCCGGGTACCGGCACCCGGGCCAGCGGGAGCTGCGCACCCTGGACAGCCTCACCGCCACCGTGGACCGCCATCCGCTCTCCCGACGCCCGCAGTGCGCCGGCTGCGGCGATCCGGCGCTTGTCGCGGCCCGGATACGGGCGCCCCTGTCGCTGCCCTCACCACGGGAGTCACGGGAGTCACGGGAGTCACGAGAGCCGCAGGAGCCGCAGGAGTCACAGGAGCCGCTGACCGAGACCGGTACCGCCACCGACACCGCCGACACCTCCCCGCGCGGGATCATGGAGCGCTACGGACATCTGGTGGACCCCGTCACCGGGCTGGTCACCGAGATCCGGCGCGACCCCCGCGGCCCCGCCGTCCTCAACTGCTTCCACGCCCGCCACCCTTCGTACGCCGGGGCGGGCCCCCACAGCGGCCTGGACGCCGTAAGGGCCGGCCTGCGGGCCGCCGCCCACGGTAAGGGCCGCACGGCCGAACAGGCGCGGGCGAGCGCGCTGTGCGAGGCCCTGGAGCACTACAGCGGCCACTTCCAGGGGGACGAACCGCGTCAGCGCGCCCGCTACCGCGATCTGCGCCCTGAGGACGCGGTGCACCCGGACACCGTCCAGCTCTTCGACCCGCGCCAGTTCCGGGACGACGCCCTCCCCGCGCGCCACCGCGTCCAGGATCCGTTCGACGAGGGCGCGGAGCTGGACTGGACCCCGGTGTGGTCGCTCACCGCCGAGCGCCACCGGCTGCTGCCCACCGCGCTGCTGTACTACGGCGCCCCGCAGCCCCCGGGCCACCGCTGCTGCCGGGCGGACTCCAACGGCGCGGCGGCGGGCGGCACCCTGGCCGACGCCGTCGTACGGGGCTTCCTGGAGCTCGTGGAGCGGGACGCGGTCGCCCTGTGGTGGTACAACCGCACCCGGCAGCCCGCCGTGGCCCTGGACGCCTACGACGACCCCTGGCTGGCCGAAGTGCGCGCCGCCCACCGGGGCGTGCGGCGCGAGGTGTGGGCCCTGGACCTCACCACGGACTTCGGCATCCCGGTGGTCGCCGCGCTCTCCCGGCGCCTCGACAAGCCCGCGGAGGACATCACCTTCGGCTTCGGCGCCCACTTCGACCGGCACACCGCGCTGTGCCACGCCTTCGCCGAGCTGAACCAGATGCTTCCGGCGGTGGTCGAGGCCCGTGCCGACGGCGGGGGTTACGGCGCCACCGAGCCCGAGGCGCTGCGCTGGTTCCGTACCGCGGTCCTCGCAGACCACCCGTATCTGACCCCCGATCCGGCCGCCCTGCCGCCCCCGGGGACAGCCGGCCTCCCGGAGGGCGGTGCGCTGGCCGCCGTAAGGGAGTTGGTGCGCGGGCGCGGGATGGAACTGCTGGTGCTGGACCAGACCCGGCCGGATGTGGGGCTGCCGGTGGCCAAGGTGCTGGTGCCCGGAATGCGCCCGCACTGGGCCCGGTTCGCGCCCGGCCGGCTCTTCGACGCCCCCGTGGCGCTCGGCCGGCTGCCGGGGCCCACGCCCTACGCGGACCTCAACCCGATTCCGTTTTTCCTGTGATCCCCCGTGATATCCGGTAACTCTGCGTACACCATGAGCCTTCCACAGGGCCTCTCCACCCCGGGTGAAGATCGGATACTCTCGGGCAAGCCACCCAATCCGGCCCGACCATCCGGAGGACGAGTGCAGGGGAGCCTCTTGCCCGACGATGCCGGGAACCATCCACCGCGCCACCAGGACGGTCTGGCGCCGCGTCTGGCCGTGGTCATCACGGTCCTCGTGCTCGTGGGGTACTTCGCCGTGGCCGTCACCTATGTGGTCGACGGCAATCGTTCGGGCAGGTCGGTCGACGCGGCGATGCTCGGTCTCGCCCTGCTGCCGATGACGATGCTGCTCTGTCTCCAGATGCTGCACTCCTTCCCCGGCCTCGCGCCCCGGCTCAGCGGTGCGCGGCGCTGGACGCTGGCGCTCCAGATGGTGCTGACCTTCGCCCCCTTCGCCGTCTTCAAGCACGCCTGGCTGGGCATGCCGGGCTTCCTGGCCGGCTCCTCGCTGCTGGTGCTGATCCCGGCGCTGGCGTGGCCCGCGTTCGCGGCCATCCTGCTGTGCACGGACGTCCTGCTGTTCCAGGTGGGCTTCGGCTGGGGTCAGGTCGCTTACACCACGGTCTCCACCGCGCTGACCGGGCTGGTGGTCTTCGGGCTCTCGCGGCTGTCCGGGCTGGTCGCCGAGGTGTCCCGGTCGCGGGCCGAGCTGGCCCGGCTGGCGGTCGCCCAGGAGCGACTGCGGTTCTCCCGGGACGTGCACGATCTGCTGGGCTACAGCCTGTCCACGATCACCCTCAAATGCGAGCTGGTGCACCGGCTGGTGCCCCGGCAGAACTCCCGCGCCCAGCAGGAGCTCTCGGAGATCCTTCAGACCTCCCGTCAGGCCCTGGCCGACGTACGGGCGGTGGCCAGCGGCTATCGCAAGATGTCGCTGTCGGCGGAGGCGGCGACGGCCCGCTCGATGCTGGCCGCGGCGGGCATCAGCGCCACGGCCGAGATCGACTGCGGACCGCTGCCGGAGCTGGTGGACACGGTGCTGGCGAGCGTGTTGCGCGAGGGGCTGACCAATGTGCTGCGCCACAGCAAGGCCGACCACTGCGCGGTCGAGGCGCGGCGCAGCGGGCGCCGGGTGTCGCTGACCCTCGTCAACGACGGGGTGGGCCGGCCGTCCACGATCCTGCGCGCCGACAGCTCGGACGGCGGCAGCGGCATCGGCAACCTCCGGGTGCGGGTGGAGAACCTCGGGGGGCGGCTGTGCGCGGGCGTACGGTCGGACGGCTGGTTCGAGTTACGGGCGGAGCTGGACGTGTCCGTGGAGGCGCCGCGGAGCGGCCGGGAGTACGGCCCGGGGCCGACGGTTACGGCGTGACGGGCCCGATGGCGAACGGGCCCTGACGGCGTAACGGAACCCCTGACGGCCCGACCGGCGCACGGGAACGCAGTACGCCGCCGTACGCCGCCGTACGCCGCCGTACGCCGCCTCAGAGCCAGCCCGCCTCGCGGGCGATCCGGATGGCGTCCACCCGGTTGCGGGCGTCCAGCTTGGCCACGGCGGACGTCAGATAGTTGCGCACCGTGCCCACCGACAGGAACAGCTTGGCCGCGATCTGCCCGGAGTCCTCGCCCTTCGCGGCGAACCGCAGAACCTCCAGCTCCCGTGGGGTCAGCGGCTGTGGACCGTCGTCCAGGGCGGCCAGCGCGAGCTGGGGATCGATCACCCGCTCGCCCTTGGCGACGGCCCGGATGGCGTCGCTCAGCTTCTCCGGGCTGCTGTCCTTCAGCAGAAAGCCGGAGACATGTGCGGCCAGCGCCCGGCGCAGATTTCCGGGGCGACCGAGGCTGGTGAGCATCATGGTGCGGCATTCGGGGACGGCGGTGCTCAGCTCGGCGGCGGCGGTGAGCCCGTCCACGCCCGGCAGATCGATGTCGAGCACCGCGACGTCCGGGCGGAGTTCACGGGCGCGCGGCAGGATTTCGGCGCCGTCGGAGAATTCGGCCACCACATCGATGTCCGGTTCGAATTCCAGCAGGGCGACCAGTGCCTTGCGCAACATGTGCATGTCTTCCGCGATCAGCACCCTGACCATGCCGCCCCCTGCTTTCCCCGCCCGGCCGCACCCCGCATGGCGATTATTCCCCCGCTCTCTCGGCCATTCCATCGATTCGCGGGCAAATACGCCCGTCGAACGCCCATCCCGTAGCGCGCATGCGACCGTGCGCCCCCTTTTCACGCCACACCACCCCGGCAGGGCTCACCGACCCCCGGCCCGAACTCGGCGTGCAGCGCGCGCACTTCACCCCGCAGATAGCGCTCGCGCAGCAGGGCGCGCCGTACCTTGGCGGTGCCCGCCCCGCGCACGGTGCCGGGGCGCACCAGCAGCAGCGCGCCGGTCTCGACCCCGAACTCCTCCGCGATCAGGGCGCGGATCCGGGCCGCCAGCCGGGGCAGCCCGGTGCGCGCCCCGCCCGCCGTACGGACGACCTCCTGGACGACCACCAGCGCCCCCGCGCCCGGCCCCGCGCAGAACACCCGGGCCGATCCCAGCGCCTTCGCGCAGCCCAGCAGTTCGCGCTCCACGTCCTGGGGGTGCAGGGTGTGGCCGTCCACCAGGAGGGCGTCACGGACCCGGCCGGTCATCCGGAGCTGGCCGTTGACCGTAAGGCCGAGATCGCCGGTGCGCAGGAAGCCGCCGGGCCCCTCGGCGACGCGGGCGGCGAACAGCAGCGCGGTGTCCGACGGACCGCCCCAGTGGCCGGTGGCGACGGCGGGGCCGCGCACCCAGATCTCCCCGGGCGCCCCATCGGGCAGCCGGCGCCCGGTCAGCGGGTCCACGACGGCGAAGTCCGCGCCCGGCACCGGTGCGCGCCCCGCGGCCAGCGGCACCGGCGCTCCCTCGGCCGGGACGTAACCGGCCACCAGGGTGCCCGGGCGCAGCCCCAGCGGGGCGCAGCGGTGGGGGAAGGCGGCCATGGTCCCGGCCGAGACGGGCTCACCGGCGTTCAGCGCGGTCCGCCAGCGGGAGAGGTCGAGCCCGGCCGGTGGCTCCTCGCCGAGGAGCGCGGCGCAGCGGGCGTGGAGGATGTCGGGCGCGAGGGTTTCGGTGATGCCGTGGCGGCTGATGGCGCGCAGCCAGCCGAGCGGATCGGTGCGGTACGGCTCCGCCGGAAGTGTCACGGCGGTGGCGCCGAGCCATAAGGGGTGCAGCACCTGCCCGATCAGCCCGGAGGTGTGGCGGCGGGGCAGCCAGCCGCCGATCCGGGAGCGGCGGTCGGTGCCGAGCGTCCGCCGCAGCCCGGCCATGGCCGCCGTAAGGTTGCCATGCGTCAGCAGGGCGCCGCGGGGGGCGGTGGCGGGCCCGGAGTCGTAGGCGAGCAGCGCGAGGCTGTCGGCGGTGGTGCGGAGGGGTTGCCGGGGTGTGTCGGCGCCCGTGTCGGGGCGGAGTCCGTCGACGGCGAGGCAGGTCAGACCGGCGCGGCCGATCCGGGAGAGCCGGCGGGAGATCTCGGTGGCGTGGGCGGTCTCGGTGAGGACGAGGTCCACGGCGGCGTCCCGGGCGATCGAGGCGGTGCGCTCGGCATCGGTCCGGGAGGCGGACGGCGCGGGCACGGGCACCGCGACGGCCCCCGCGTACAGACAGCCGAGCAGCGCCACCGCGGCGCACGGACCGGGGTCCATGGCGAGCAGCACCCGGCGGCCGGCGGCGTCCCGGGCGCGCAGCCAGGCGGCCACGGCGTCGGCGCGGGCGTCGAGCGCGGCGTAGGACACGCGGTGTTCGGTGCCGTCGGCGGCGGGGTGGGCGAGCGCCGTGCCGTCGGGGCGCCGGAGGGCCCGTTCCTTCAGGGCCTCGGACAGATTCGCGTATCGCGGCATTCTCAACTCCCGGGCGCCCGACGTCGAAAAGGGGCCCACAGTCTCGAAGCGCCACCTCGAAGCCGACTTGATCAACGGTGAGGAGCGCGCCCCGGTACTCGGCGGGGGTGTCCCGGTGCTCGGCGGGGGTGCCCCGGTGCTCGGCGGGGGTCCGTCAGCGGCCCGACCTGCCGCGGCGGCGCGGGTCCGGCAGCGGCACGCGGGGCCGTCGCGGCCCGCTCATCAGCCGGCCCGTCATCAGCCGTCATCAGCGCGCCCTGCGGTTGACCCGGACGGTCCAGCCCCCGTCGGCGGCGCGGCCCGCCACCGTGATCCGTACGGCGTCCTCCTTGACCGACATGGTGTCCCCGACGCCGAGCGGGGCGTCGGCGAGTTCGGGGTAGACCGACTCGTTCCAGCAGGCGGAGGTGGCGGGGTGGCCGTCCAGCACCTGGACGGGGCCGTCGCCCGACGCCTTGTCGTTGTGGACGCGGTAGACCAGCACGCCCTCGGTGCAGGTGCCCGCGTCGTTGCCGCCGCCACCGCGTGCCTCGATGGCCAGTGCGGTGGTGGGCCCGGTGCGGACCACGACCAGCCGGGTGCGGGGGTCGGGGCCGGACCCGCCGCGCGCCATGGGGGCGGCGAGGGGCCGGAGGGTGTACCGGCGCGGTCCGGTGGCACGGTCGCAGGCCACCTGGCGCGCGCCGAGCCAGCCGAGCTTCCACTTGTGCCAGCCGAACGGATCGGGTGCCATGCCGAACTGGCTTCCCATCAGGTCCCAGTCGCCGACGTAGGTGTCCCATTCGGCGTTGCCGTCGGTGTCCTTCGGCCGGTGATAGAGGTCGGGCAGGTCGAAGACGTGCCCGGTCTCATGGGCCAGCACATTGCGGTCCGGCGGATGGTGCTCGAAAACGGTGACCAGGCGGCGCAGCTCGACACCGTCCGCGCGCAGTGGCTTTTCGAAGTTGACCACTTTCGTCGCGTCGGCGTCCACACCGGGGGCGTCGGGGTCGGCGACCAGATAGACGAGGTCGTAGCGGGCGAAGTCCAGGTGCGGATCGGCGGCCGCGATGGCGTCGCTCAGATAGGCCGCGCGGCGCTGGGTGTTCCAGTCGCGCTGTATGGCGTACGCGGTGGAGCGCTGGGGCATGGTGATCCAGCGCCGCAGCGGATGCACCCGTAGGCCGAACTTCCCGTAGGAGGCCCGTTTGAAGAAATTGGGGGTCGCGGGGATGTGGTCGGCGGCCAGTTGGTTGGGGGTCACCCGGGGCCGGGCGTCCGGGAAGGACAGGAAGACCATCGCCGCGTCCAGGCGGCGTACCGGGCGCGGATAGCGGGAGTTCCAGCTGTCCACGCCCTCCGAGTGGTGGGCGTCGGTGCGTTCCAGGTCACAGGGGCCGCCGGGGCCGGCCGCGACGGCGGGGCCCGCCACCACGGTGGTCGCGATGAGCGCGCTCAGCGAGGTGAGCAGGGCTCCGGTCCGACGCAGCCGAGGCTGCCGGTGCACCCCCTCGGGTACCTGAGGACGCACCATGTCGACCTCCCGGGCGTAGTCGGAACACCCACTCCACCCTGAGGTGAATTGGCGGGGTACGCCCTGTTGAGTTGGGCTGGTCGAGTGAAGAGGCCGCGATCCGGGTACGTAACAGACGGTCACATTCGGTCAGAGCGGCCGTTGGCCCGCGCAGAGTCGAACAGATACGACCAAACACATTGTCAAGGCGGCGGTGAGCGCGATGACATCGATGGAACGCCCGGAGTACGAGCCCCTATGATCGGCACATTTCCAACGGGGAATCCCCCTTCAGGCAGGCACTTACGGTCGGCCCGGCACCCGGTGTGAGACATGCACAAGATGTGTACGAACAACCTGGACACAACAAACGCCACGCGGGAGCGAGCGGTGAGCGGAACCCCCGACGGGCAGGGACGCGCCCCGGGCGCGACACTGCCGACGATCACAGAGCGTGATGCTATGCCGAGCGTCCTTCCAGTCGCGGAGGACTCCGGCGCACCCCGTACGGCCCCCGGCGCGCCGTCGGTCCTGGGCACGCCCCCGGCCCCCGGCGCGCCCCCGGGCGCGGGGCACCCAACGGGGCATACCACCGGGCCCGCGGCGGGGCATACCGCCGGGCCCGCCACCGGGCATACCGCCGGTCCCACGACCGGCCCCGCGCCCGGTGACTACCGCGCCGCCTTCAATGTGGCGCGCCTCGCCATGGCCGTCGTCGACCGCGAGGGCAGGGTGCTCGACGCCAACCCCGCACTCGGCGCCCTGCTCGGCACCGATCCGGCCCTGCTGATCACCCGCAGCGCGGCGGACCTGGCCGATCTGCGCGAGGATCCGCGCACCTGGCGGGAGTACCGGGACGTCCTCGGCGGCCGTGCCGCGCGGCTGCGCCGCACCCGGCGGCTGCGGCGCGCCGACGGCCATGCCCTGTGGGCCGAGATCACCGTCGAGCCCGCGCCGGACAGCTGCGGTCTGCTGCTGTCGATGGCCGACATCAGCGACCAGCGGGACCTCCAGGGGCGGCTGCGCCATTTGCAGATGCACGACCCGGTGACCCGGCTGCCCAACCGCAGCCTGTTCTTCGAGCGGATGACCAGGGCGCTGGAGGCGGCCACCTACGACCACGGGGGCACCGGCCGGATCGGGCTCTGCTATCTCGACCTGGACGGCTTCAAGGCGGTCAACGACACCCTCGGCCACCGGGTCGGCGACCGGCTGCTCGGCGCGGTCGCCCAGCGGCTCACCGACTGTGCGGCGCCCGACGGCCATCTGGTGGCGCGGCTCGGCGGGGACGAGTTCGCCCTGCTGGTCCGCAACTCCACCGGCACCGAGCAGCTGTGCGACCTCGCCCGGACGGTGCTGGCCGCCCTTCAGGAGCCGTTCGACGTGGGCGGGCAGCGGCTGTCGGTGTCGGCGAGCATCGGCGTGGTGGAGCGGCCCGCGGCCGGCACCCACACCACCTGGCTGATGCAGGCCGCGGACACCACGCTGTACTGGGCGAAGGAGGACGGCAAGGCGCGCTGGACCCTCTTCGACCCGGAGCGCAACGCCCATCGGATGACCCGGCAGGCGCTGTCCAGCACCCTGCGCCCGGCGGTCGAGCGGGACGAGTTCGTACTCGACTACCAGCCGCTGGTGGGGCTGGGCGACGGGGTGGTCCGGGGGGTGGAGGCGCTGGTGCGCTGGGACCATCCGCAGTTCGGGCGGCTGTCGCCGAACCGCTTCATCCCGCTGGCCGAGGAGAACGGCGCGATCGTGCCGCTGGGCCGGTGGGTGCTGCGCACCGCCTGCCGCCAGGCCCGTGCCTGGCAGCTGACCGAACCGCCGCATCCGCTGGTGGTCAGCGTGAATGTGGCGGTCCGCCAGGTGTGGGACTCCGATCTGGTGGCCGATGTCGGCGCGATCCTGGCCGAGACCGGGCTGCCGCCGCATCTGCTCCAGCTGGAGCTGACCGAGTCGGCCGTGATGGGGTCCACGGGGCGGCCGCTCCAGGCGCTTCAGGCGCTCAGCGACATGGGGGTGGCCATCGCGATCGACGACTTCGGGACGGGCTACTCCAACCTCGCCTACCTCAGCCGGCTGCCGGTCTCCACGCTCAAGCTGGACGGCTCGTTCGTCCAGGGGTTCCGGGCGGAGGAGCATCCGAATCCGGCCGACGAGACCATCGTCGAGGCGCTGGTGCAGCTCGCGCACCGGCTGGGCCTCACGGTGACGGCCGAATGCGTGGAGAGCGCCGAGCAGGCGGAGCGGCTGAGGCGGATCGGCTGCGATACGGGACAGGGGTGGTTCTACTCCCGTCCGGTGCCGCCGGACCGCATCCAGGCGATGATCAACTGCCCGGCGCCGGGTTAGTCCGGCGGTACGCGTACGCCTGCGGCGGGCCACGCGGCGGAGCCGCACATCGGCGCTTCCCCCTACCCGCCCCTTCCCATGACTGGGGCTCCGCCCCAGGCCCCGCTCCTCAAACGCCGGAGGGGCTGATTTCAGCCCGTCCGGCGTTTGAGGACACGCCCGAAGGGCGTCCGGGGCCCAGGGGCGAAGCCCCTGCCACGCGGCGGACACCCTGTAGGGCTACGCCTCCGTGTGCGCCGTCGGCAGATCGTAGGCGTCGGCGATCAGCTCGTACGAGCGCAGCCGGGCGGCACGGCCGTGGGCATTGGCCGTGATCTTGACCTCGTCCGCTCCGGTGCGCTTGATCAGCCCGTCGAGCCCCTCGCGGACCTGGTCCGGGCTGCCGTACTCGACATTGGCGAGCCAGCTGTTGATGAAGTCGCGCTCGATCTCGTTGAACTCGTACCGCTCGGCCTCCTCGGGCGTCGGCACCAGGCCGGGGCGTCCGGTGCGCAGCCGGACCATGGCCAGGGCGCCGGTGAGCACCTGGCGGTGGGCCTCCTTCTCGTCCTCGGCGGCGAAGGCCGAGACGCCGATCGAGGCGTACGGCTCGTCCAGCACGGGGGACGGCCGGAAGGTCTCGCGGTAGAGGTCGAGCGCGGGGACGGTGTTGGCCGCGGAGAAGTGGTGGGCGAAGGAGAACGGCAGGCCGAGCATCCCGGCGAGCCGGGCGCTGAACCCGCTCGAGCCCAGCAGCCAGATCGACGGCCGGTCGGCGGACTGGACCCCGCCGGGCACGGTGCCCTGCACCGGCCCCGGCACCGCGTGGATACGGGCGTAGCGGTGGCCGTCGGGGAAGTCGTCGTCGAGGAAGCGGGTCAGCTCGGCGAGCTGCTGGGGGAAGTCGTCGGCGCCCTCGCGCAGCCGCTCGGTGCGGCGCAGCGCGGCGGCCGTGGCCCCGTCGGTGCCGGGGGCGCGGCCGAGGCCGAGGTCCACCCGGCCGGGGGCGAGCGCCTCGAGGGTGCCGAACTGCTCGGCGATGACCAGGGGGGCGTGGTTGGGGAGCATCACCCCGCCGGAGCCCAGCCGGATCCGCTCGGTGTGCGCGGCGAGATGGGCGAGGATCACGGCCGGGGAGGAACTGGCGACCCCGGGCATGGAGTGGTGCTCGGCGACCCAGAAGCGCTGGAAGCCCCGGCGCTCGGCGAGCCGGGCGAGCTCGGTGGTGGTCCGCAGCGCCTCGGCGGCCGTCACCCCGCTGCCGACGGTCGCGAGGTCCAGCACCGACAGGGGCACCGGTGCGCTGCCGAGGGGCCGGGCCCGGATGGGGTCGCGCTGGTCGTCTCGCCGGTCCTGCTCATCGGCCACGGTGGCCCGCCTCCCTGGTCGCACCGCATGGTGCGCGTATGTCGTATGCGTATGCGGCGCCGCGCCGCCACGCCTCCACGTCTACCGGCGACATTCAACCGGAGAAAGGCTCCGCTTTATTCCCGGCCCCTGTTCCCCGGCCTCCGGTGAACGGCCGGGTCCGCCGTCACCTGGGGAGGAGGTGTGGCGGCGGACCCGACGACAGTGTGCCGCGCGCTCGCGCGGAACGGGCCTAGCCCGCGGCCCGTGCGGTGCGGCGGCGGTGGAGGGCCAGCGCCGTACCGGCGCCGCCGAGCACCAGCGCACCCGCCGTGAGGCCGATGGGCGGGGCGGCGGAGACGCCCTTGTCGTCGGCGAGCCGCCGGGCGGTCGGGGCGTCGGCGGCCGCGGCGTTCACGATCGGGGCGTCGGCGGCCAGGGCGGAGGTCGTGTAGTGACCGGACTTGTGGACCGACGCGACCGAGCCATCGGACTTCAGCAGCACCTGGGTGTCGTTGGGGTGACGGAAGTCGAAGAGCCCGGAGAGGGTGTTCGCCCGGCGGTCGAAGGAGGCGTCACCGATCCGGCCGGTGTGCCAGTTGTCCTCGATGAAGCGGGTGATCGAGGTCTGCTCGGTCTGGGTGTGGTCGACCTTGTTGGACTTGCTGAAGGGCGAGATCACCAGCAGCGGCTGCCGGGGGCCGGGGCCACAGCGGTCCTGGTAGCCGCCCGCGGGCTTCGGAGCGGACTGGCAGGCGGGGCTGTCGGTGGCCTTGCCGCCCGAACCCGGGGTCTTGTCGGTCGACCCGTTGAGGGGCTTGGCGTAGGCGTGGTCGTACCAGCCGTCGCTGTCGTCGTACGCGACGACGATCGCGGTGTCCTTCCACTGCGGCGACTTCTGGATCGCGTTGATCTGCTTGACCAGGAAGTGCTGCTCGTCGACCGGGTCGGAGTAACCGGCGTGGCCGTCCTGGTACTCGGCGGCCTTCAGGAAGCTGACGGACGGCAGACGGCCCGTCTTGAGCGCCGCGTCGAAGTCGGTGAGGTCGTAGTTGTGGTTGGCCCGGCCGCTGTGCCCGATCTCCTGGACGTTCTTCGGCGGGAGGTGATGCGGGTTGGCCGTGGACTTGTAGTACTGGAACGGCGCATGGTGCGGGCTGTAGTCCACCGAGGCCGCGCCGCCGACGTTCTTGTGGGTGGTGCCGGAGCACTTGGCGTAGTGGTCCCGCTCACCGTCCCAGGCGGTGCTGGGGCGGAAGCCGCCCTGGAACCAGCCCCAGCTCACACCCTTGGCGTTGAGCAGATCGCCGATGTTCCGGCCCTTCATCCGGGCCAGGGCGTTGCCGCTGGTGTGGTCCTTGTTGGAGCAGTCGTCGAAGGCCGGGTCCGGGTCGTTGATCATCGTGCCGACGCCCTTGGCGTCCGGCGAGGCCACCGCGTACGCGTCCGGCTTGTCGGTCTGGACCGGGTCCTCGGTGGAGGACTTGGGGTCGGTGGAGATCACCCCATGGGTCTGGCCCGAGACCAGCTCCAGCGCTCCGGGGGTGGAGGGACCGTAGGCCGAGCTGAAGGAGCGGTCGCTCATCGCGTAGTGCTGGGCGTAGTTCCACAGGCCGGTGACGGTGTTTCCGTCGTAGTAGTCCATCACCAGACCCGGCTCGCCGAACAGCCCGGTGCACTTGCTGACCTCGGTGTTCTCCACGAACTTATCGGCCTTGCCGCCATTGGCGGCGTACTGCTCGGGGCCGTAGGAGTGGTTCTGGTCGCAGGTCATGGCCTGGTCGCCGCGCAGCCGCTTGGGCTTGTAGAGATTGGGGTTCTTCTCCAGCAGCCCCGCGTTCGCCAGGGTGTCGATGTCCTTGGGGGTGTCCTTGGCCGGCGTGAACCTGGTGCCGTCCGTGTTCGCCGCCTTGGGGTAGGTGCCGAAGTAGTGGTCGAACGAGATGTTCTCGTCGAAGACCACCACCACATGCTTCACCGGGGTCGCGGTGTGGCCGCCCTTCGCGGGCGCGGCCCATGCGGGGGCCACCCCGCCCACGGTCGCCAGGGCCGCGGCGCCGGCCAGGGCACCCCAGCGCGCGGCCCGGCCACGCCGTCGGCCGCCTTCGGATCCTGCCGTGCCGCCCATGCCATGCCTCCACATGATTCGCGTTTCACGCCTGCGCCTGATCCTGTGCCGCGGGCAGGACTCTCCGATGGAATCCATGGAGGCGGCCGAGTGAATAGAGGGTCAGAAGAATCCAAGGAACTCTTGAGGTGTTCTTGACCGGATGGTGGGGCGACGATCAGGACAGAAGGGTCCGTCCCAGCCAGTCGGAGCGGTCCCTCACCCCAGGGAGGGCGAAGAAATAGCCGCCGCCGAAGGGGGTGATGTAGTCCACCAGCGGCTCCCCCGCCAGCCGCTTCTGCACGGTCTCGAACTGCCGCTCGAGATCCTGCTGGTAGCAGCAGAACAGCAGCCCCATGTCCAAGTTGCCATTACCGTCCATGCCCCGGTCGTAGTTGTAGGCACGGCGGAGGATGCGCTGGTCCTCGGTCCGGGCGGTGCGCGGATTGGCCATCCGTATATGGCTGTCCAGCGGAATGACGTCGCCCTTGGGGTCCTGTGCGAAGCGCGGAGTGTCGAACTCATGCTGGCCGTCCAGCGGGGCGCCCGAGTCCCGGCTGCGGCCGAACATGCGCTCCTGCTCGCTGATCGACACCCGGTCCCAGAACTCCACCAGCATCCGGATCAGCCGGATCACCTGATAGCTGCCGCCGGTGGCCCAGGCGGGCTCCCCGGAGTGGGCGCCCACCCACACCAGACGGTCCATCGCCCTGGCGTCCCCGGTGTCCGGGTTGGCGGTGCCGTCCTTGAACCCCATGTGGTTGCGCGGGGTGCCGGACGGACGCGGCGGGCTGACGAAGCCGTCGATACGCCAGCGGATCTGTAGCGCGCCGCGGGTGTGGCGGGCGATGTCACGCAGCGCGTGCAGCACCGTGTCCGTGCTGTCGGCGCACAGTTGGACGCTCAGATCGCCATGGCACCAGCCGGGGTCGAGATCGTCGTCGGGGAAGGACCGCATCGCGTGCAGCCGCCGGGGCTTGCGGTCCCGCAGTCCGTAGCGCTCGTCGAAGAGCGAGGCGCCCACGCCGACGGTCGCGGTCAGCCGGTCGGCGGCCACCTCCGGGCCCAGGGTGCCGGAGTCGGCGGGCGGCGCGGTGATCCCGACCGGATCGGGGGCGCCTCCGGCGGTGAGGAAGCGGCACCGGTCGGTGAGCGTACGGAAGGCGTCGGTCAGCTCCTTGCGGCCCTCGGCCACGGTGTCGAAGGCGATGATCGCGGTGGCCCGCTGGGGCGGGGTGAGGATCCCGGCCTGATGGGTGCCGTGGAAGGGGACGCGGGTGGGCTTCTCCTCCGGCCCGTCCTCCTTCGCGGCCGCCGTGCCCGCGGCCGTGCCGGTCACCGCGCCGACCGTGCCCGCGGCGGCGCCCAGCAGAAAGCCCCTGCGCAGCACCTCGCTCACCGGGTCCTCCGCACATCCATCAGCGCCGCCACCCGGGCCAGCCGCTCCACCAGCGCGCCGGTGTCCGCGTTGAGCCGCTGGCGCCCGGTGCGGCTCAGCCGGTCCAGCGGGGTCCAGCGGTCGCCGTGGTGCGAGCGCTCCAGGGTCCGCTGGGCACGGTCCAGATCGCTCTCCAGCTCGGGCAGCCACGGGGCACGGGGCTTCAGCAGCGGCTCCAGCCGGCGCAGCACGGCCCGGGTGCCGTCCAGGTTGGCCCGCGCGGTGGCCAGATTGGTGCCGCTGCCGTAGTCGGTGCGGCCGGTCAGCTCGAACTGCACGGTGTTCTCCATGATCTCGTGCGCTCGCAGGCCCAGGTCGGCCGGGTCCATCCGCTCCTGCGGCCAATCGTCCCGCAGGTCCCGGACGTCCTTGACGAGCCGGTCGGCGACCGGGCGCAGCGAGCTCGCGGACTCGCCGTGCCACAGGCCGTACTCGAGGCGGTGGAAGCCGGTGAAGTCCGGGTCGTGGACCCCGTCGGACAGCCCCGCCGTGGTGCCGTTGATCGCCCCGTCGGCGTCGCCGAAGGTGCCATAGGCGGCGCCCATCCGCTCGTACACCAGATGGGCGGGCAGCCACGCCGCACGGGCCGTGGCCAGGTCACCGCAGTGGATGGCCGAGCGCAGCGCGTCCGTGCGCCGCACCAGCTCGTCCATCCGGCCCGCCACCCACTTCTGGTAAGCGATGGTGGGCGGGATCAGATCCTGCTGGCTGACCGGGACCGCGGCCGGTCCACCGCCCCGCGCCGGTCCGGACACGGTGACGGTGGGCCCGGTGACCGCGTCCGCGTCCTCGGGCAGGCAGACGAAGGCGTAGGAGCCCCCGCCGAGCGTGACGCTCAGCGGTCTGCTGGTGCCGGGGCCCAGTCCCTCCACCTCTCCGTAGACGGCGCCGTTCGCCGGATTGGTGAGATAGACCTCGGCCGGTCTGCTGGAGGTGTTCCGCAGATCGAAGACCTGCTTGCCATGGGTGGCATCGGTCCAGCCACGGCCACAGCCGCCCTCGGACACCTCGACGGAGGTGTGCCGCAGCCCGTCCGATGACTTCGTGGACGCGCTTCCGCTCGCGGAGGGGTGCGCACGAGAGCCGTCCGAGGAGCCTCCGCCGACCGCCAGCGCGCCGATTCCGACGGCCGTGGCCACCGTCACCGCACCGGCGACCAGCAGATGACGTGCCGGCGGGACCGGGGAGAGATGTTGGCGACGCACGGCTGCATGCTAGGCGCAGTCCGATAAGCGGAATGCCCTGATGGCAAAAGAGCGCCATGGAATTTCGCCGGGATTCAGCTCCCGGTCACCGGCTCCTCGGGCCCTTCGGCACACCCACCCGCGGCCGCGCCACCCGCCGCGCTATCCGCCGCTCCGGGCGAAGAGCGTGCCCAGCCGGTCATGGACCGGATCGCGGCCCAGCAGCCGCAGCCCCTCCCAGACCGTGACCTGGTTGGCCGTGAGCACCGGCTTGCCCAGCTCCGCCTCCAGATCCGGAATCCAGGCGGCGGTGTGCAGGGCGGTGTCCGGCAGGAGCACCGCCTGGGCCTCGGGGTGGTCCCCGGCGCGGCCCAGCTCCAGCACCTCCTCCCGGCCCCAGGTGCCGACCTCCGCGGCCGTGATGATTCCGCTGCCGCGCATCGAGACCACCTCGGCGCCGGCCGCCTTCAAAAATGCCCGGAAGTAGTCGGCGACGTCCTCCGGATAGGTGGCGGCGATGGCCACCCGGTCGGCGCCGAGCGCCTGCACCGCGTGGGCGAAGGCGAAGGAGGTGCTGGAGGCGGGCATCCCCGCCGTCTCGCCCAGCTCGCGCACCTGCTCCTTGGCGCCCTCCCAGCCGAAGACGAAGCTGGCGCTGGTGCACGCCCAGACCACGGCCCGGGCGCCGCGCTCGGCGAGCTCGGCGACCCCGGCCGCGAGGCGGGCCGCCGATCCCATCTCCAGCAGGGCGTCCACCCGATGGGCGTCCTCACCGATGTCGGTGTGGACCAGTGGAAGCCGGATGTCGCCGCTGTCGCCGCCGAGCATGCCCTCCAGGCGCGGGTATTCGTCCTCGGCGGAGTATCCGGGGTAGAGAAAGCCCACCGTGTCCGGGGCCGGGTGCGTCGAGTCCACCATGACTGCCTCCTTGACTGGCGGCCCCCGCGAGCGCCGCCCCTGCACTGCTGTCACTTCTCCTACACCGCGGAAGCCCGGCGGGTTCCCACCCGCCGGGCACCCCGGGCCGCCGTCTCACCCCGCGGCCGGGCCTCCGGAATCGTCCAGGTAGGGGCCCTCGCCGAGGCCGGTGCCGAAGCCGGGGTCGAGCCCGTCGGCCGGGTCGCCGTCCGGCCCCGGCGAGGCCGCCCCGGCCAGCGCCGCCTCCGGCTCGTCCACCACGGACTCGACCGCCTCCACGGCCCCGAGCATCGACTCGACGACTGGGTCCGTCACCGGGAACGGGCCGCTCGGCGACACCGACATCCCCGCCGGACCGGACCGGGCCACCGGGTCCAGCAGCGCCTGGTACGGCCCCACGGCCTGGGCGCCGATCGCCCGCAGCGCCGCCCACATGGTGACCTGGTTCGCGGACAGCACGGGCATCCGCAGCTCCGCCTCCAGCTGCGGGATCACGTCGTAGGTCGGCAGATTGGTGCAGCTGATGAAGAGCGCGTCGGTGGCCCCGACCACCGCCTGCCGGGCCATGTCGACCACATCGCGGTACGGCACCTTCCAGATGTGCCGGGTCAGTCCGAGGTACGCCCGTCCGGTGACGGTCATCCCGCCCTCGGCCAGATACTCCTCCAGCGAGTCAGTGACGGACTGGGTGTACGGCGTCACCACCGCGATCCGCCGGGCGCCGATCTCCCGCAGCGCCTCCAGCAGCGCGCCCGAGGTGGTCAGCGACGGGATCTCACCCGTCTGGGACATGGCCGCGCACATCGCGCGCTCCCCGGCCACACCGCCGACGAAACTGCCCGAGGTGCACGCGTACGCCACCACTTCCGGTGCGACGGCCGCCAGCGCCTGCACCGCGTCGTGCAAGGTCTCGTGCTCACTCACAAGTCGTGCCAGGTCGAGGCTCACCTCGACGGGTACGAACGGGGTACGGGTGAGGTGGAGGGATACCTCGTCCGGCACCCAGCGCCACAGCTCACGGTCGAGTGCGAAGTCGAACGGTGCCACCACACCCACGCCGCGCTGCGGCTGTGGGCCACCCAGAAAAGAGACGTCCAAAGCGAGCCCCAATACGGAACGGAGGGACTGGACCATTGGCCAGAGATTTGGATGGAGAGAGCCGGCCTGATGCCGGGGACGCCGAGACAGATGCCGTTGTTGACGACGGTAGTTTCCGCTGCCTAGCGTGGTCAATCCTCAAACTGAGGCGCCTGCCCGCTCCTTCTTCAGGCAAACCCATCCACGTTTCGAAACGGTTTCCCGCCTATGTCCGAAAGCACAGTTGTCGTCTTCGGCGACCAGCCGCCGGTCCACCTGGACCGGGTGGCCGGCCGGGCCAAGGTGCTCGTCTGTGACGAGAACTCGCTGCCCCAGGCGCTCCCCACCGCGGATGTGCTCCTGGTCTGGGACTTCACCTCCGACGCGGTCCGCGACGCCTGGCCCGGCGAGGGTCCCCGGCCGGCGTGGGTCCATACCGCGAGCGCGGGGGTGGACCGGCTGCTCTGCCCCGAACTCGTCGCGTCCGAGACAGTATTGACCAATGCTCGAGGGGTCTTCGAGCAGCCGATCGCGGAGTATGTGGCCGGTCTGGTGATCGCCATGGCCAAGGATTTCCACGGAAGCTGGGAGCTACAGCGGCAGCGCCGCTGGCAGCACCGCGAGACGATGCGGCTGGCCGGAACGCGCGCCGTGGTGGTGGGCGCGGGTCCCATCGGCCGGGCCATCGGCTCCACCCTGGCCGCGCTCGGCGTGGTGGTCGACCTGGTGGGCCGCACCGCTCGGCAGGGCGTGCGCGGCGGCGACGAGCTGCCCGAGCTGCTTCCGTCGGCCGACTGGGTGGTGAGCGCGGCGCCGCTCACCGACGCCAACCGCGGCATGTTCGACCGCACCGTCTTCGACCGGATGAAGTCCTCCGCCCGGTTCATCAACGTCGGCCGCGGCCCCCTGGTCGTCGAGAAGGACCTCACGGCGGCCCTGGTCGCCCGGCGGATCGCCGGCGCGGCCCTGGACGTCTTCGAACACGAGCCGCTGGCCTCGGACGATCCCCTGTGGGACGTACCCGGGCTGTTCGTCTCGCCCCATATGAGCGGCGACACGGTCGGGTGGCGCGACCATCTGGCCGACCAGTTCCAGGACAACTACGAGCGCTGGTGCGCGGGCGAACCACTGCTCAACATCGTCGACAAACGCCTCGGGTACGTACCGGTGGACTGATCGCAGGACCTGAACGGAGAGCCGGATGACCGACATTCACGACCTGACAGCCGTTCAACTCGTCGAGCGCTATGCCTCCGGCGAGCTCTCCCCCGTCGAGGCGACCCGTGCGGTCCTCCACCGGATCGAGCAGATTCAGCCGGAGGTGAACGCCTTCACCCGGGTGGACGCCGAGGGCGCGCTGCGGCAGGCGGAGGAGTCCGCCGAGCGGTGGCGGCGCGGGGCCCCGGTGGGCCTGGTGGACGGCGTCCCGGTGTCGGTGAAGGACATCCTGTTGCAGCGCGGCGCCCCCACCCTGCGCGGTTCGCGGACCGTACGGCCCGAGGCGGGGGCATGGGACGAGGACGCGCCCTCGGTGGCGCGGCTGCGCGAGCACGGCGCGGTGTTCGTGGGGAAGACCACAACCCCGGAGTTCGGCTGGAAGGGCGTCACCGACAGCCCGGTCCACGGGGTCACCGGCAATCCGTACGACCCCCAGCGGACCGCGGGCGGCTCCAGTGGCGGCAGCGCGGCCGCGGTCGCGCTGGGCGCGGGTCCGCTGAGCCTGGGGACGGACGGCGGGGGCTCGGTCCGCATCCCGGCGGCCTTCTGCGGCATCTTCGCGCTGAAACCCACCTATGGGAGGGTTCCGCTCTATCCGGCGAGCGCGTTCGGCACCCTGGCCCATGTGGGGCCGATGACCCGGGACGCGGCGGACGCGGCGCTGCTGATGGATGTGATCTCCGGTCCGGACTGGCGCGACTGGTCCCAGCTGGGACCGGTCGAGGGCGGCTTCCGGGAGGCGCTCACCGCCGGCGGGGGCGGGGTGGACGGCCTGCGGGTCGCCTACAGCCCCGCGCTCGGCGGCGCGGCCGTGGTCGACCCGGAGGTGGCCGCGTCGGTGCGGCGGGCGGTGGACCTGCTGGCGGAGCTGGGCGCGGTGGTCGAGGAGATCGACCCGGGGTTCGAGGACCCGGTGGAGGCGTTCCACACGCTGTGGTTCAGCGGCGCGGCCCGGGTGGTGCAGCCGCTGGGGCAGGAGGACTGGGAGCTGCTGGACCCGGGGCTGCGCGAGATCTGCGCCCAGGGGGCGTCGTACAGCGCGCTGGACTATCTGGCGGCCGTGGATGTGCGGATGGCCCTCGGCCACGCCATGGGGCGGTTCCACTCCGCGTACGACCTGCTGGTCACCCCCGCGCTGCCGATCACCGCGTTCGAGGCGGGGGTGGAGGTGCCCAAGGGGTCGGAACACACCCGGTGGACCGGCTGGACCCCGTTCACCTACCCGTTCAACCTGACCCAGCAGCCCGCGGCCTCGGTGCCGTGCGGCCTCAGCGGCGCGGGCCTGCCGATCGGGGTGCAGCTGGTGGGCGCGCGCCACGCGGACGCGCTTGTGCTGCGCGCGGCGCACGCGCTGTTCGAGGCGGGGCTGGCGGACGGGGTGCGCCCCCCGGCGACGTAAGGCCCATTGGCCCGGGACAGGGCCAGGGACAGGGCCAGGGGCAGCTCCGCCCCGGCCCATGGGCCGCGCCGGGCACAAGCCGAGGGCCTGTGCCCGGCGCGAGGCCCGTACCCGGCGCGAGGCCCGTACCCGGCGCGAGGCCCGTACCCGGCGCGAGGCCCGTACCCGGCGCGAGCCGAGGTCTACGCCCGGCGGAAGTTCAGGGTCTCCCCCAGCGCCCCCGCGCGCCACAGGTCCTGGCAGGCGTCGGCCATACGGTCGAGGCCGTCCACGATCGTGCCCCAGACGATCCCGGGCACCCAGCCCGCGTCGCCGTTGATCAGCAGGTTGTTCCGCTCGTAGAAGAGTGCCAGGTCGATCACCTGCCGCCGCCCCTGGTGCTTGGCCTCGGTCTCGTATCCGTACGACTTGGTCCCGAGCTGGGTGTCCGTGAAGGTGAAGTAGCACAGGTCCCCGGGGATCGGGGTGATCGTCGGGTTCTCAAGGGGCGGCTCCTCGGGCGCGAAGGGGGGCAGCAGCGTGTAGATCTCGTTGCGTGCGTACTTCGCGTGATACACGTCACCCCCGAGCGGCAGGGCGTTCCACACCGCGTCGCAGGTGATCGGCGCGAGATCGTCAAGCAGCTTGGCCGTGCAGCTCACCCCGCGCTTGTCGAGCGAGACCTCGATGAACCGGTCGGCTCGGTCAACCATCGACTTTCCTCCAGGTCGCTTCGGAACCAGTCCTGTCCCAGGGGACTACCCAGGCATCGGCTGTATCAAGGGCCGGAAACGACCCGCATACATTTGGCGGAGTCGGGTAGCCGCGCGCCCATGGCTCCACCACGTGGGAAAGACACCGATAGCAGAGAAATAGCCAAAATGGGCCCAAGCCGCCGTGCGCTTCTCGCCGGCGGTGCGGCCCTGGGTCTGCTGGGCGCGGCCGGCTGTAGCCGGGTGTCCGGCTCGGGCGCCAAGGACGGGGGGAATCTGCTGGAGCGGCTGCGGTCGCAAGGGACGGTCCGGCTGGGAATTGCGGGGGAGATCCCATTCGGTTATATCGACGAGAACGGCGAGTTCACCGGCGAGGCGCCGGAGATCGCGAAAGTCATCTTCAAGCGGCTGGGCGTGCCCAAGGTCCAGCCGGTGCCGACCGAGTTCGGCTCGCTCATCCCGGGTCTTCGGTCGCAGCAGTTCGACGTGGTCTCGGCGGGGATGTACATCAACCCCGAGCGCTGCGCCCAGGTGATCTTCTCGGACCCGGACTACCGCATGCGTGACGCGTTCATCGTGCGCAAGGGGAACCCCAAGGGCCTGCACAATTACGAAGACATCTTCAAGAAGAAGGCCAAAATGGCCACCGGCACCGCCTACGCCGAGATCGGCTATGCGGAGGACGCCGGGATCAAGCAGAGCGACATGCTGATCCTCCCCGACCAGCTGGCCGGGCTGCTGGCCGTGGAACAGGGCCGGGCCGATGTCTTCGCGGGCACGACCGTGACCGTCCACAACGTGGTGAAGCAGCGGAACAGCCAGCGGGCCGAGGCCACCGAGCCGTTCCAGGCGTACGTCGACGGCAAGCCGGACATCGGCGCCGGCGGCTTCGCCTTCCGGCCGGAGGAGACCAAGCTCCGGGACGCGTTCAACGTGGAGCTGCACAAGATGAAGAAGAGCGGCGAGCTGCTGCGCATCGTGCGGCCCTTCGGCTTCACCAAGGAAGAGATGACCGATCTGACCGCCAAGGAGCTGTGCTCATGACGGCCGGGCTATGGGAAAACTGGCTACTTCCGGGCGTCTGGATCACCATCCAGCTGACCCTGTACAGCGCGGTCTTCGCGGCCGTCGTGGCGTTCGGCATCGGGATCGCGCGCACCTCCCCGCTGTGGATCGTCCGCTTCCTGACCGGCTTCTATGTGGAGGTCTTCCGCGGCACCTCGGCCCTGGTGCTGATGTTCTGGCTGTTCTTCGTGATGCCACTGGCCTTCCAGTTCCAGCTGGTGCCGATGTGGGCCGCGGTACTGGCGCTGGGGCTCACCTACGGGGCGTACGGTTCGGAGATCGTGCGTGGCGCGATCGCCGCGGTGGCCCCGGCGCAGCGTGAGGCGGCCATCGCGCTCAGCTTCACGCCCGCGCAGCGGATGCGCCGGGTGATCCTGCCGCAGGCGATCCCGGAGATGATCCCGCCCTTCAACAATCTGCTGATCGAGCTGTTGAAGGCGACCGCCCTGGTCTCCGCGGTGAGCGTCGCCGACATCACCTTCGCCGCCCAGCTCTCGCGGCTGGCGACCGGTGACAGCCTGGAGATCTACGCGATCATCCTGGTCCTCTACTTCGTGCTGGCCTTCGTCCTCACCCGGCTGATGCGGCTGCTGGAGCGGCGCGCCAAGGCGGGCATCGGCCAGGCCCCCGTGAAGTCCGGCAAGGGCCCGCTGATCACCCGGAAGCTGTCCTCGCGCCAGGAGGCCGAGCAGTCGTCCAACATCATCACGGCGGGAGGTGCCCAGTGAGCTGGAACTGGGATGTGGCGAAGGACTTCCTCCCCGAGCTGGGCAACGGACTGCTGATCACCCTGGAGGCGACCGCCCTGGGCTCGGTCCTGGCGTTCGCGCTCGGCCTGGTGTGGGCGATGGCCTTCCGCTCGCCGACCCGCTTCGTCCGCTGGCCGGTGGCGGCGGTCGTGGAGTTCATCCGCAACACGCCGCTGCTGGTGCAGCTGTTCTTCTTCTACTACGTGCTGCCGACCTGGGACATCAAGTTCTCGGCGCTCACCACCGGAGTGATCGCGCTCGGTCTGCACTACTCGACGTACACCGCCGAGGTCTACCGGGCCGGTATCGACGGTGTGCCCAAGGGCCAGTGGGAGGCGGCGACCGCGCTCAGCCTCTCCCGCGGCCGTACCTGGACCGCGGTGATCCTGCCGCAGGCCATTCGCCGGGTGGTGCCCGCACTGGGCAACTACGTCATCGCGATGCTGAAGGACTCCCCGATGCTCGCGCTGATCGGCGTCGTCGACATGCTTCAGAAGGCACGCGCGGAGGGCGCGTCGTCCTTCCAGTACATCGAGCCCTACACGATGGTCGGCATCGCCTTCATCCTCATCGCCTATCCGGCTTCCCTTCTGATGCGAGCCCTGGAGCGTCGTCTTGGCCACTGAAACCGACCACACGAACCCTGCCGTGGACGGCAGTGAACTGATCCGCTTCGACCAGGTGACCAAGCGCTTCGGCAGCAATACGGTCCTGGACAACCTCGACTTCTCGGTCTCCTCCGGTAAGCACGTCACCCTGATCGGCCCCTCGGGTTCGGGCAAGACCACGATCCTGCGGCTGCTGATGACGCTGATCAAGCCGGACGAGGGCACGATCAAGGTCGACGGCGACTACCTGACCCATGAGGACAAGGGCGGCAAGCTGGTCCCGGCGGGCGAGAAGCACACCAGAGAGGTGCGCAAGAAGATCGGAATGGTCTTCCAGCAGTTCAACCTCTTCCCCAATATGCGGGTGCTGCGGAACATCACCGAGGCCCCGGTGAACGTGCTGGGCCTCGGCAAGGACGAGGCCGAGACCCGCGCCCGGGAACTGCTCGACCTGGTCGGGCTCGGCGACAAGTGCGACGCGTACCCGACGCAGCTGTCCGGCGGGCAGCAGCAGCGGGTGGCGATCGCCCGGGCGCTGGCGATGCGGCCGCAGGTGATGCTGCTGGACGAGGTGACGTCGGCGCTGGACCCGGAGCTGGTGGCCGGGGTACTGGATGTGCTGCGTGACATCGCTCACACAACGGACATCACCATGCTCTGCGTCACCCATGAGATGAACTTCGCGCGGGACATCTCCGACGATGTACTGATGTTCGACTCCGGCCGGGTGATCGAGTCCGGACCGCCGGAGAAGATCTTCACCGAGCCGGAGCACGAGCGGACGAGGGAGTTCCTGAGCGCGGTTCTCTAGTCCTTCGGTGCTGCCCCCGCGACCCTCCCGCGGGGGCACGCCATTGTCATATGCCGAGGACATACGCCCCAGCTGACCGGGGCGGATACGCCTCGGCAATATCCTCAACAGCCGATCCGGATAAGCCCCTTGGCGGTTATCGTGATACAAAGCCACGCCAACCTGCGAGGGGGGAAATCGTGGCGCTCAGGCCCGAGCCGACCGCGCCGTTCCACTCGGTGCAGCACGCCCTCCGCATCCTGGAGGTCGTCGCCAAACACTCGTCCGGCGTCAGCGACATCATGCTCGCCAGGGAGACCCGGCTACCGGCCCACCAGCTCGCCGATCTGCTGCGGATGCTGCGCCGCGAGGGCTATGTGGAGCAGATCGCCGACGGCGCCTACGTGGGTGGCAACGCCCTGACCCTGCTGGGCTCCGCCGCCCCCGACCGCGGCCACGCCGTCCGGGACAAGCTCCAGCAGTCGCTCATCGCCCTGCGCGACTCGGTGGGCGCGGCGGTCTACCTCAGCCGCTATGTGGACGGCGAAATCAAGATCACGCAATACGCGGACGGGCCGCGCGCCCCCAAGGTCAACGAGTGGGTGGACTTCCGCTCCGCCGCCCACGCCATGGCGCTCGGCAAATGCCTGCTCACCCAGCTCGACCACGACAGCCGCCGCGATCACCTCGCCCGCCACAAGACGGTGCGGCTCACCTCCCGGACCACCACCAACGAGAAGGTGCTGTTCCGCAAGCTGGACAGCCAGCCCGCCACTGTGCCCGTCCTTGACCTGCAAGAATACGCGGTCGGCACGGTCTGCGCGGCGGTGCCGATCAGCGCCGGGCGCTCGGTGGGCTGTCTGGCCCTCTCCCTCCCCCTGGCCCATGCCCACCGGCTCCGCCAGGCCGCCGACACCCTCAACCGCGAGGCGGCCCCGATGCTGCTCTCCCTGTCCATCTGAGCCCGGCCGCGCGTGGTCAGAACCACCCCTCCGGACCAGGTAGTATTTATGTCGTCAGCAGGCGCCGCTAGCTCAGTTGGTTAGAGCAGCTGACTCTTAATCAGCGGGTCCGGGGTTCGAGTCCCTGGCGGCGCACAACTGATCAAGCGAATGGCCCGGGTGCTCTCGACAGCCCCGGGCCATTCAGCGTGCCGCCCCGCCGCGCACCTCGAGCGAGTCCAGCAGCTCGGCCGTGGCGGCGGCGATGGCCTCGACGGCCTTGTCGAACGCCTCCGCGTTGTGGGCGGCCGGCTGGCGGAAGCCGGAGATCTTGCGGACGTACTGGAGGGCCGCGGCGCGCGTATCGGCGTCGGTGACGGAGTCGGCGTAGGGCGGGCGGAGTGTCTTGATGGATCTGCACATACTGACGACGGTACGCCGGGGGTACGACAGCCCGTAGGTCGTGGCGTACCTTTCCCCTACCCGCCCCTTCCCGAACCAGGGGCTCCGCCCCTGGACCCCCGGGCCGACGAGCCGACCGTCGGCGCGAACAGCTCGTCGGCGCGAACAGCTCGTCGGCCAGAGCGCCGACCGCGCCACTTGCGACCCGGTGGTCAGCAGCTGACCGGTGAGCAGGGGGCCAGGGCATCCGCGGGACGGGGTGATGCTCGCGGCGAGCGGCGAGGGCCTGAGCCCCTGCACGTGCGAGCTGGTCGCGGTCGGCACGCCAACGCAGCTCCCGGCCGGGGTCTGGGGCGGAGCCCCCACGCGGCGGAGCCGCATATCGATACTGCTGGGAAGGGGCGGGGAGGGGAAGAGCCCGCCGCAGGCGGTGGGGGCCGTGGCTAGGCCGTTTCGGGGCCGTCCAGGACGAAGGCGCGGATCAGGGCGGCCAGTGGGGCCGGCTGGTCCTGGGGGATCAGGGTGTAGCTGTCGGGGATCTCCACCAGGCTGCCCCGGGGCAGCAGGCCGGCCAGGCGCAGGCCGTGCTCGGGCGGCATGACGCGGTCCTCGGACGCCCAGGCCACCAGGGCGGGGCGGTCGAAGGTGCGCAGGGCGTCGGCCCAGTGGAGCAGTTCGTTCACCGGTGGCACGCCGAGGGCGTACTTCCGCAGGTCGCGGCGGATCTCCGGGGAGGTCCACAGCGGCTGGAACCAGGCGTCCATCACCTCGCGGTCCACCGGGCGCTTGGTCATCCAGCCCCAGGTCATCGGCAACCGGCGCAGGGGTGCGAGCTTCAGCAGCTTGAAGGCGGCGTTGAGCCCGCCCGGCAGCTTCGCGGCCAGCCGCAGATTCTTGCCGGGCAGCCCGGGCGGATAGTTCTCGAACGCCTCGCAGGAGGTGATCACCAGTCGGCCGATCCGCTGGTCGCGGCCGTCGGCGATCAGTGCCTGCGCGCCGCCCCAGTCGTTCATGGCCAGCGTGACATCCGTAAGGTCGAGCCGGTCCAGGAACTCGGCGACCAGCCGGGCCACTCCGAGCACCGACAGATCCGCGTCGGGCCGCATCGGGCGGCGGTGCCCGCCCAGGGGGAGGGTGGGGACGACACAGCGGACGTCGGGGGCCAGCGCGGCGACCACCTCGCGCCACAGGGAGCCGTCCATGGCGACTCCGTGCAGCAGGACCGCGACCGGGCCCTCGCCTCCCGTGTCCTCGTACTCGATGGTGCCCGCCGAGAGTTCCACCTCGAGATGCGGCATGGCGCCGACTGTACCCGGGGTGATCACCCCAGAGGCAGACCGGCCAGCGTGACCAGGGGACGCGTCGCGCCGCCGGACCCGGTCTCCTCCCGTACGCCCTCGCCCCGTACGCCCTCGTCCCTTACGGCCATGTCCCGCGCGGCCTCGTCCCTTACGGCGACCGCCGCGTGGTAGCCGGGCGGGGCGTCCAGGTCGGCGAAGGCCCAGCCGCGCGGGCCGGGCGGGGCACCGGCGGGGGCCAGGCCCTCGGCCAGCCCGACGTGGTGGGCGCCGATCCCGCCCGGCAGCCCGGTGCCGATGCCCTTGAGGTACGCCTCCTTACGGACCCAGCAGCCCAGGAACGCCTCCTCCCGCAGCTCCTCCGGAAGCGCCTCGATCGCCGCCCGCTCCTCGGGATGCAGCTGCCCGACCAGCCCCGTCAGCCGGGCCCCGACGCGCCCGGGGTCCCGCTCCTCGACATCGGCGCCGACGGTCACTCCGGCGACGGCGCACAGGGCCGCGTCGCCGGAGTGGGAGAGGGAGAAGTGCAGCGCGTCCTCGCCCGCCAGGGCAGGGCGGCCGTGCGGCTTCTCGCAGTCCGGCATGCCGCAGGTCTCCCGGGTGAACGCGACCTCGGCCGGGTCGATGCCGAGATAGCCGCCGAGCAGCGTCCGCAGCCCCACATGGGAGGTCACATAGCGCTCGCGCGCCACGTCCGACCGCAGCCGCGCCGCGCGCTCACGCTCCCGCCCGTCCAGCATGCCCTCCGCGACGGCGGCGGCAGCGGCGGCGTACGGCGGGATCCGCAGCAGCCATACGGCCACCTCGCCGGGGCCCGGGCGGTCCCCGGGGCCGGGCAGGGCGCGGACCGGGGCCCATCGCCTGGGCTCGGGTGCGGGCTGAACCGGGCTGGTGAAGGACACTGTTCGGTTCCCCCCGTGCTATCGGCCGATGACGCGCTCGCTGTTGGACGTACTGACGGTACAGCGGCGCGCGCGGCGCGCCGTGGGCGCCCCGCCGTCGGAACGCGCCGCCACGGCCGCTTCACACGCCCCCAACACCCTTGCCACAAGGCGGCGTTGCCGATCGCGAACACCCGGTGACTTAGGCCACGTTCGCCTTCCGGCCGACGCGGTCGCCGGTCCGTCCGCACTACGATCGCGCACGTCCGGGCACGATCGGTGGGTGATGGGGGTTTGACGACCATGGCGACGGGATTCCTGGCCAAGGCGGCCTCGGCGGTGACCCTCCCGGTGGCACCGCTGTACGGCGCCTTCCTCTCGTACATGATCTTCCACCCGCCCCGCAGACCGCATCACAAAACCCCCGCCGACCTCGGGCTGACCAGCACGGACGTCAACGTTCCGCTGAACGGGCAGCAGGGCCGCGGGCTGCATGTCTGGCTCATCCCCGGCGACGCCGAGCGGGTCGTGGTGCTCGGACACGGCCTGGGGCTCAGCAAGTCCGCGAGCCTGGCGCACGCGCGGCTGCTCAGCGAGGCGGGCTATACGGTCGCCATGTTCGACCACCGCAACCACGGTAAGAGCGTCGCGGACCGGGCGGGCTGGGGCATGAGTGACCGTCACACCGACGATGTGGTCGCCGTGGTGCGACACATGCGGTCGATGGACGAGTACGCCGCGGCGCGCATCGCGATCTACGGCTTCTCGATCTCGACCTTCCCCTCCTTCTACATGCTCAAGAGGGAGGACTGCCCGGTCGACGCGGTGGTCTTCGACAGCGGCCCCGCGCTTGAGCTGGCCCCGCTGTTCCGGAACTTCGTCGCGGCCGGCGGGGTGCCCATCCCCGGCCCGCTGGGCGCCGGTCCCTCCCGCCCGGTCGTGGAGTCGGTCGCCTCGTCGGCCGCCGTGGCGATGCTGCGGGTGCAGTGGCCGCCGCCGCTCGGGGGCGCGTACGAGCGCACCCCGATGCTCTTCCTGGCCGGTGAGCACGACACCATGATCCCCGCCTCTGGGGTACGGGCGCTGGCCGAGCGCTATCCGCTGGCAGAGGTGCACACCCTGCCCGACACCGAGCACCTTCAGGGCATCAAGACCCAGCCGGAGACGTACGCGGAGACCGTCCTGGGCTTCCTGGAGCGGACACTCAAGGACTGAGCCTTACGGTGGGCCCGGCCAGGCCCGGCCAGACCCGGCCAGGCTCGGCCGAGCCCGGCCCACCGTAAGGACGCCATGGCGACGGATCAGTCCTTCAGTTCGCAGATGACCGCGCCCGCGCTGACCGAGGCGCCGACGTCCGCGTTCAGGTTCTTGACGATGCCACCGCGGTGGGCGTTGAGGGGCTGCTCCATCTTCATGGCCTCCAGGACCACGATGAGATCGCCCTCGGCCACCGTGTCACCCTCGTTGACGGCCACCTTGACGATGGTGCCCTGCATGGGCGAGGCCAGGGCGTCGCCGGAGGCGGTGGAGCCGGACCTCTTGACCGCCTTGCGCTTCGGCTTCTTCGAGCCGCCCGCGGCGCCCGCGGCCTCCCCGGGCGACACCGCCAGGCCGAGGACCGCCGGGAGGGAGATCTCAAGACGCTTGCCGCCGACCTCGACCACGACCGTCTCACGGGCGGTCGGTTCCTCGGTCTCCTCCGTCCCGGTGGGGGTGAACGGGGCGATGGTGTTGTTGAACTCGGTCTCGATCCAGCGGGTGTGGATGGTGAACGGCTCGCTGGTGAACGCGGGGTCCTTGACCACCGCCTGGTGGAACGGGATCGCGGTGGCCATGCCCTCGACCTGGAACTCCGCCAGGGCGCGCGCCGCGCGCTGGAGGGCCTGTGCGCGGGTGGCGCCGGTGACGATGAGCTTGGCCAGCAGGGAGTCCCAGGCGGGGCCGATGACGCTGCCGGACTCCACGCCCGCGTCCAGCCGGACACCCGGCCCGGTCGGCGGGGCGAAGGAGGTCACGGTGCCGGGGGCGGGCAGGAAGTTGCGGCCCGGGTCCTCGCCGTTGATGCGGAACTCGAAGGAGTGGCCGCGCACCTGCGGGTCGCCGTAGCCGATGGCCTCACCGTCGGCGATGCGGAACATCTCGCGGACCAGGTCGATGCCGGTGACCTCCTCGGTGACCGGGTGCTCCACCTGGAGCCGGGTGTTGACCTCCAGGAAGGAGATCGTGCCGTCGTTGCCGACCAGGAACTCCACCGTCCCGGCGCCGACGTATCCGGCCTCTTTGAGGATGGCCTTGGAGGCGGCGTAGAGCTGGGCGTTCTGCTCTTTGGTGAGGAAGGGGGCGGGGGCCTCTTCGACGAGTTTTTGGTGGCGGCGCTGGAGGGAGCAGTCGCGGGTGGAGACCACGACCACGTTGCCGTGGGTGTCGGCCAGGCACTGGGTCTCCACGTGGCGGGGCTTGTCCAGATAGCGCTCGACGAAGCACTCCCCACGCCCGAACGCGGCCACCGCCTCGCGTACCGCCGACTCGTAGAGCTCGGGGACCTCTTCCATCGTGCGGGCGACCTTCAGGCCGCGGCCGCCGCCGCCGAAGGCCGCCTTGATGGCGATCGGCAGGCCGTGCTGCTGGGCGAAGGCCACGACTTCCTCGGCCCCGGAGACGGGGTCGGGGGTCCCGGCGACGAGGGGGGCACCCGCGCGCTGGGCGATGTGGCGGGCGGCGACCTTGTCGCCCAGGTCGCGGATGGCGTGTGGCGGGGGGCCGATCCAGGTCAGGCCCGCATCCAGGACGGCCTGGGCGAAGTCGGCGTTCTCGGAGAGGAATCCGTAGCCGGGGTGGACGGCGTCGGCGCCGGATTCGGCGGCCGCGGCCAGGACCTTGGCCTGGTCGAGATAGCTGGCTGCCGGGGTGTCACCGCCCAGCGCATAGGCCTCGTCGGCCGCGCGCACATGCACAGCGTCCCGGTCCGGATCGGCGTAGACGGCTACGCTCGCGATCCCGGCATCCCGGCAGGCACGGGCAACACGGACAGCGATCTCGCCACGGTTGGCGATGAGCACCTTTTGCATGCTCTCTCTTCCCTCTTCCGAAAAGTTCCGTCCCGTCGGGGACGGTCAAGGTGGCTACCCCAGGGCCCGCTCGAGGAAATCCAGCACCACGCTCGCGTAGCCTTCGGGATCGGTCTCCAGCCCGAGCAGATGCTCGGCTCCCGGCAGGACGTGCGTCTCGGCTTGGGCATAGCGCTCGGCCAGCGCGTCCACCGAGGAGGGCGGCACGATCGCATCGTGCTCGCCCGACATGAACAACAGGGGGATCTTGGCGAACTTGCCCGTCGCGGGCGGCGGCCATTGGGCCCGGAGCATGGCCGGTCCCACCGCGCACAGCGTCCGCGCCACCACCGAACGGGCCGGTTCGCCCTTCAGCACGGCGGGCAGCGGCAGCGCCTCCGCCTCCAGGAACTTGCGCAGCAGCGGCGGAACGTCGTGTCCCGGCCCGCTGTCGCACACCAGCGCGTCAAGTTCGAACCCGTCGTGGGTCAGCGCCCACATGGACGAGAAGCACGAGAACGAGAAGCCGTAGAAGGCTATCCGCGCCGTGCCGTACCCGCGCCGGCCGCGCAGATGGGACACCACGGCGGTGACATCGCTCGCGAACCGGTCGCCGAGCCCGAACAGCGCCCGGTCGTCGCTGCTGGCCCCGTGGTTGCGGTGGTCGAACAGACAGACGGTGTACCCGGCGTCGTGCAGGAACTTGGCGTGGCGCAGGCTGTGGTCCTTCGCCGTCGCCATGCTGTGCCCGAGCACCACCACCTTCTCGGGGGACCCCGGACACAGCCAGGTGTCGAGGTGCTTCCGCGCCGCGAAGGGGACCTTCAGCTCGGTGCAGGGCAGCCCGTGGTCCCGGGGGTGCTCCCGCGGCTCCCGGCGCCGCGGATGGAAGGCCAGATACGCCAGCGAGGCCCCGAACAGCGGGGCGACCGGCAGGGCCGCGGCCGAGAGGACGCGGGCTCCCAGGGAAGGAGGCCGCGCCGACGTCTGGCGTGGCTCGGGCATCTGCGTCCTCCAGGAGGGGGAGTGGCCGTCGGCGGTCAGGGCGTTCTCGTCTCGGTCTGAGCGGGCGGCTGGACGGGCGGGTATACGGGCGCCAACGTGTGAACGAGCGGGCGGGCGAAGAGTCAGCCACAGCCTCCGGCATGGCCCGGATCGGCCGACCGGGCGGCGGCGAAGTCCGCGTCCAACAGCTCGGCGACGTCCGCGCCCGGCGCCCCGGCGAGGGGCGTATCCCGGGACCGGGAGCCGGACCCGGGCCCCGAGCCGGACCCGGACCCCGAGCCGGACCCGGACCCCGAGCGGACCGAGGCGACGAAGGCCGCCAGCCGGTCCACGCCCCAGAACTTGTCGTAGCCGTGGGTGAAGAACGGCACGCCGAACGCCCCGGCGTCGCTGAGCGCGAGCAGGGCCTGGAGCCCCCGGCCGGCACGCAGCTCCTCGTCATCGGCGGCCGCCGCCGCCCGTTCGGCGGGCAGCCCCAGCTCTCCGGCGATGTCCGCGATGGTCGTACGGTCGCAGATGTCGCGGCCCTCCTGCCAGCGCGCTCGGTAGACGCGCTCGATCCAGGCGGGGCCGAGCCCCGCGTCGAGCGCGAGGAAGTACGGCAGATGCGGCACCTCCCAGACCGGGTCGTGATCCACCGGCCAGCTGACCGCGAGTCCGCGGTCGGTCGTCAGCCGGCGCACATCCTGGAGGATATAGAGATGCTTCTCCCGGGACATCGCCGAATAGGGGAAGTGATGGCCGTGTTCGGCCATACGGCGCTCCCCTTCCGCGTCCGGCTCCCACCACAGGTGCCATTCCACCGCCTGTGCGACATCCGGATAGCGGTCCATCAGATCACGGTAGGCGATCCAGCTGTACGGGCTGCGGAAATTGAAATAGAACCGCGGTACTTTGCCGCGCTTGGCTGCCACGTCCGTATCCCCTCGCTCGTCCGTCTCCTGCGTAACGCTCGTTCAGCGAGCGATCACTCGTGCGCACCGCCCGCTCAGCGGTGCGGCGGTGCCCGTCAGAGGACGATGCCGCCGTCCACCTGGAACACCGCACCGGTCACATACTCCGCTCCGACCAGGTACGCGACCATGTCGGCGACCTCCTCGGGACGGCCGAAGCGGCGCAGCGGGATGCTCTGCTCCGCCTCCTTGCGCACCCGGTCGGAGAGCTCGGCCGTCATATCGGTCTCGACGAAGCCTGGTGCCACCACATTGGCTCGGATGCCGTACCGGCCGACCTCCTTGGCGAGCGACTTGGTGAAGCCGATGATCCCCGCTTTGGAGGCCGCGTAATTGCTCTGGGTCGCATTGCCGTGGACACCGGCCACGGACGAGATGTTGATGACGCATCCGGACTTGCGTTTCATCATTCCGAACACCACGGAACGGCACAGGTGATAGGTGCCGTCCAGGTTGACCTCCAGGACGCCGCGCCACTCCTCGTCCGTCATCAGCAGCAGCGGATTGTCCCGGGTGATCCCGGCCGAGGTGACCGCGACCTCGACCGGGCCGAGCGACTCCTCGGTGAAGGCGACCAGCTCGCGCACCGCGCCCGGGTCGCGGACGTCCGTCTGTCTGCCGAGCACCCGCCCGCCGCCGAGCCGCGCCGCCTCCTCCTCCAGTTCACGGGCGGCGTCGGGGCTGGAGCGATGGCAGAACGCCACATCGAAACCGTCCCGGGCCAGCCGGAGCACGGTGGCCCGGCCTATGCCGCGGGAGCCGCCGGAGACCAGCGCGACGCGCGGCGTCGGCTCCTCGTCAGGCGTCGGCTCCTCGTCACCGGATGCGCGGTCCGTGTCGTCGGATATTCGGTCGGACATACGGTGAGGTCCTTCTCCCGGGGGTGGTGTGCGGTCAGAACGGGTCGGGCACGGGCGGATCGGGCAGGGACGGGCCGGGCACATGGGGCTCGGCCACGGGCTGGTCGGGCACGGGCGGATCGGCCAGGTCGGAGGCCGGGCGCATGGTCATCGTCAGCCGCCCTATGGTGAGAGCGGTCTCCTTGCCGACCAGGCTCTCGCCCTCGAAGACATAGGTCTCACCGACCTGGCGGGCCAGCCGCACATGATGCTCCACCACATCGCCGGGCACCACCGGCCGGTGGAACTCGGCGTCCGAGATGCCGCCCAGCAGCATCGCCTTGCCCGAGCGCACATCGGGGTTGGGCCGGTCCCAGGTGACCAGCACCCCGGCCACATGGCACCAGGACTCGATGAGCACCGTCCACGGATAGTGGTAGTCCTCCTCGGTCGCGGTGTCCGGCATCCCCTCGTACCAGGGCTCGTTGCAGGTGACCGCCTTCAGCCCGCTCGCCCGCTCGCCAGGCACCAGTTCGGTGACCCGGTCGACCAGCAGCATGGGGTAGCGGTGCGGCAGCATCCGCTTGATCTCATCGACGGTGATCATCCGGCGTCCGCTCCTCGGTCCTGGTCGCCCCGCTCCCCCGCCCCGGCCGCCGCGCCCGGAGCGTCCCGGTTCTCGAAGCGCAGCCTTATCTGCGCGGCGGGCCCGCGCCCGGTGGCCGCCGAGGCCCGGCAGCGCCAGCCACCGTCCTTCCGCGACCAGACGTATTCGCTGGTCAGCTCGTCACCGGGGTAGACCGGGCTGAGGAAGCGGGAGGACTCGACGGCCGCCAGGACCCAGCGTCCGCCCGGTTCGCGCTCCGGCATGGTGGCGAGGGCGCCGCGCTGGACGTACTCCACGACACACACCCCGGGGAAGATGGCGAACCCCGGGAAGTGCCCGGCGAAGACCCTCTCCGACGCGGCGACCACGGCCACGCACCGGGCGGGCCGCTCACCGGGGAGGCCAGGGTCCACGACCTCCACGGCGCCGTCCACCGGCCCGCACGCCGCCGCCGTCATCTCACTTCCCCATCTTCGAGGCGAGCAGGTCGTGCACCTTCCGGAGCGTGGTGATGTCCTTCATCTCCCGCTCCTCCAGCTTCACCGAGTACTTCTTCTCCAGGACGACCATGACCTCGAGGGCCATCAGGGAGTCCACGCCGAGGGTCTTGACGAAGTCGGCGTCGTCGGTGACGTCCTCCTCGTCCACGTCGAGCACATCCGCGACGAAGGTGCGCAGCTCGTCCATGTCCAGGGCGGCGGTGGCGTCGGCCATGCGGGGTCTCCTTCCGCTCTCAGAGCGTGGGCTCAGCGTTCGGGGGTGGTGAGCTTGGCGAGGGCGGCGGCCGACTCGACCGGGACGGTGAGCGCGCCGTCCGCGATCCGGCGGATCATGCCGGTCAGCTGGCGCCCGGGGCCCAGCTCCACGAACCGGACACAGCCCAGCTCGCCGGCGAGCGTGCGGACGCTCTCCTCCCAGCGCACCGGGCTGGTGAGCTGGGCCAGTTCGAGGTCCCGCCAGTGCTCGCCGCTCGCGTACGACCGGGCGTCCACGTTGGCGACGACCGGGGTGTGCCCGGGGGCGAAGTCCACGGCGGCCAGTGCCTCGCGCAGCTCGTCGGCGGCGGCGGCCATCAGCGGGCTGTGGAAGGCGCCGCCGACGGCGAGCCGGATCACCTTGCCCTCGCTCTCCACGGCCAGTTCGGCGAGCCGGTCCACGGCCTCGGCGGTGCCGGAGAGCACGATGGCGCCGGGCGCGTTCACATTGGCGATCCAGACCTGGCCGCCGTCCTCCTGCACCCGGGCGACCAGCGCCTCCACGGTCTCCGGGCCGAGCCGCACCACGGCGGCCATGGTGCCGGGCGACCGCTCGGCGCACGCGCGCATGGCCCGGCCGCGGGCGGCCACGAGGCGGGCGGTGTCGGCGAGCGGCACGGCCCCGGCGGCGTACAGCGCGGTGTACTCGCCCAGGCTGTGCCCGGCACAGGCCACCGCTCCGCCCAGCAGCCCGGCGGCCTCCGCCTCGCGGTGGGCGATCACCTCGGTGGTGAAGACGGCGATCTGGGCGAGGTCGGTGCGGCGCAGCGTCTCGTCGTCGGCCTTCAGCAGGAGTTCCTCGACGTCGATACCGGTGTACTCGGAGATCTCCGCCACCAGCGCCCAGGACGCGGTGTCCCGCCACGCCTCGCCCATGCCCGCCTTCTGGGCGCCCTGCCCGGGGAAGACCAGCGCCGTACGGGGCACCGCCTCTTCACGGGCTCCGCCCATCGTCTCTCGGTCCGTCATCTCAACCAGCTCCTTCAGTTCAGGGGGCGGCGGCCCGTCACCGGATCCGCAGCAGGGCCGCGCCGACCACGCCGTCCCTGTCCACTGTGGTGACCAGGGCGGTTCCGCCGGAGGGGATCTCCTTGCGCTCGGCCATCGCGAGCACGGCGGCGATCTGGAAGGCCGCCGCGGCGGCGCAGGTGTCCCCGATGGTGTCCGCGGCCGTGATCCGCGGCGGCTCCTTGCCGCCGAGGGCGTCGGCGAGGGCGGCCAGCTCGGCCTCCCCCTCGGCGCCGGGGGCACCGGAGTCGGCGACGGCGCTCAGCTCGCCGGGGGCCACCCCGGTACGGTCCAGCAGCCGGCCGATCGCCTCGGCGAGCACCGGACGGGCGGCCTTCGCGTCCGCGGCGCAGCCGAACTCCAGGCCCACCACCTCGGCCAGCCCCTCGCGGCCGTGCTCGCGCGCCGAGGCGTCCGGCTCCAGCAGCCATACGGCCGCGCCCTCGCCGAGCACGGCGGCGCTGTTCTCGTCCGCGCGGGCGTGCCACTCCAGCCAGGCGCGGGCGGAGGAGAACTCCTCGACCGCCCCGCACAGCACGGCCCTGGCCCGTCCGGCCCGCTGGAGCCGCACCGCGTACCGCAGGGCGAGCAGCCCGGTGGCGCGGCCGCCCGCGATGGTGGTGTTGGGGCCCCTGAGCCCGTGCCAGATGGCGGACTGGCCGGCCGCGCAGTTCATCACGGTGTTGGGGAACCGGGCCGGGTCCACGTAGAAGGGCTTCTCGCCGACCAGCGAGTCCCGGGTGAAGTCCATGATGCTCTGGGCGGAGCCGGTGCTGGTGCCGAGCGCGAGACCGGTCTCCTCGCCCACCCCCGGCAGCCGTTCGCCCTCGCCGTACTCCCGTTCCCCGGTCAGCAGATGGCGTATCGCGGTGACGGCGAGGCCGGTGGCCCGGTCCATGGAGCGGGTGCCCTTGCGGCCGAGGATCTGCCGGATGTGGAAGTCGGGCACGAGACTCGCCTCGCGGAACGGCGCCGACCACTCCTCGGGGTCCAGCGGCCGGGCGGCCGAGCGGCCGGACCGCAGGGCCGCGGTGAAGTCGGCCCCGCGCAGTCCCAGGGGCGATACGGCCGTCCAGGCCGAGATGACCGGGGCTGCCCCGGAGGGGGCGTTGACCATGGGTACGGGTACTCCTTCGGTTGAGGCCAAGGGGCCGTGGGCGGGGCGGGTCACAGGAACCACACCTGTTCGTAGGAGGGCCAGCGGGCCGCGAGGTCGTCGCCCCCGATGACGCGTACGCCGGGCAGCAGCCGCTCGGCGGCGGTACGGCCGAGCGCGGCCAGACCGTCCTCCTCGACCAGCACGGTCACCCCGGCGGCCAGCAGCTTCGCCACGGAGGTGGGCGGATGGGGCAGGGTGTCCAGGGTGCGGCCGCCGAGGCGCAGCGAGGGCCGGGGGCCGGTGTCGAGGGCGTAGCCGGCGGCGGGGCCGCGCAGCGCCAGATCGCAGCCGCCGCTCTGCCGGTGCAGATCGGGCACGCAGTACAGCACGTCGGCGTACTGGGTCTCGATCGAGCCCCGGTACGCCTTCTCCACGATCAGCAGCCAGCGCGCCTGGTCGCCCATGGCTCAGCACACCCCCATGAGCAGGCTCTTGTCCGCCGCGTTCACATGCTCGGCGAAGACGAACGGCGCCCGCGTGCGGACCTGCGGGATCTGGTCCGCGGCGCCGCGCTCCCCGGCGCAGAAGCGGCACACGTACCAGTACAGCCGGTCGGGGTGGTCCTCGATCAGCTCGCGGACGACGCGGGCGGTGGAGGGGTGCTCGCGCCCCAGGTCGGTGTAGTCGCGCGGTTTGGTGTCACCGAGGGCCGCGCCGGTCAGCCGGGTGGCGTCGCCGCAGGTCCAGATCTGCACCCGGGCGCCCCGGGCGAGCAGCGCGGCCGCCAGTCGCAGCGCCGAGGTGACCAGGTCGGTCTGGTGGGGCGCGCCGAAGAGGTTGAGCAGCACATCGGTACGGGGGACGGGCCTGGGCATCAGTGCCACACCGCCCTGAGCCGCGGCTCCAGCAGCTTGGCGGCCACGTCGTCCATCTCCACCAGCCGCGCCCGGGGCGTCAGATCGGCGGCGGGCAGGGCGCGCTGGGCGGCGGAGAAGGTGTCCACCCACAGTTCGCCGCCGTCGCTCAGGAACGTCTCGATGCCCGGTGCGGTGCCGGGGACGGCGGCGGTCACGCCGTTCTCCACGAGGAACAGCACCACCTGGTGGCCGTCCCTGGCCAGCCGCGCGGCATCGCCGAGGAACCGCTCGCAGGCGGGTCCGGTCTGCGGCCCGCCGCTCTCGATCAGCAGATGGGCCGTCATGTCAGCAGCTCACCGCCGTCCACGCCGATCACATTGCCGGTGATCCAGGAGGAGTCGGTGCGCGAGAGCAGCGAGACCGCCTCGGCGACGTCCTCGGGCCGGGTCAGCCGCCGGTGCGGATTGAGGTCCCGGGCGTACGCGGCGAGCCGGTCGCTGCCGGGGATGCGCTCCATGGACGGGGTCGGGGTGACCCCGGCACGCAGCGCGTTGACGGCGATGCCGGAAGGGGCGAGCTCCAGGGCGAGCTGGCGCACATGCGACTCCAGGGCGGCCTTGGCGGCGGAGACCGCGCCGTAGTGGGGCATCACCCTGACGCCCCCGGCGCTGGTCATCGCGTACACCTTGGCGCCCTGGCGCAGCAGCCCCGCGGTGAACAGGTCCTGGGTCCAGTAGACGAGCGAATGCGCCATCACATCGAGCGTCATGTTCATCTGGCGGGCGGTCAGGCTGTCCTCGCCCTCGGCGCCGACGTACGGCAGCAGGGTGCCGAAGGCGAGGGAGTGCACCACGATCCGGATGCCGGTGCCGCCGGTCAGCTCCTCGAACCGGGGCAGCAGCTCCTCTCGGGTGCGGGCGGAGGCGGCGTTGGCGTTGAAGAAGTGGGCCTCGACGCCGTGGCCGCGCATCTTCTCCCGGGCGGCGGCGGCCTTCTCCTGGCCGTCGGTGGTGTCGAAGTGGACGCCGAGGATGTGGACGCCCTCGCGGGCCAGTTCATGGGCGATGGCCAGGCCCATACCGCTGGAGGCGCCCAGGACCAGGCACCAGGAACCTTCGAGTCGGGTGATCATCGGTCGCTCGCCCTCCGTCGTCCGCTCATGGGCTGCTCGCTTCCGGCGCTGGCGTCGGCTCCGGCGGGCGTCTCGGCTCCGGCGGGCGCGTCCGCTATGGCGCTCGCGTCGGCTCCGGCGGGCGCGTTCAGCTGGGCGCTCGCGTCGGTACCTGAAACCGCCTCCAGCTGGGCGCCCGGGGTCACCAGGCAGACGGCGACGTTCCCCTCGGCCGCCGCCGTGACCACGGCGTGGGGGTGGCCCTCCGGCGCGCCGAGGGCGGCGGCCACGCGCGCCACCGGCTCCAGGGCGCCCGCGCCCGCCGGGACCCGCTCGGGCCTCCCCGCCAGGGCCCGCCCGCCCAGCGCCTTCTCGTCCAGCGCCGCCGCCATGGCCGCGCCGACCGGGGAGCCGTCGAGGACGGCGGTGACGGCCAGGGGCCGGTCCGGCCGGTGGCCGAGGGCGTCCAGCGCGTACCGCAGCAGCGCCGCGGCCCGCTCGGCCCCCTCGGCGGAGGCGGCCACCCTCGGCGGCAGGAAGAACGAGCGGACGCCCACCCGGCCCAGCGCCGCCACCCCCCGGCCGCGGGCGGCCGGTTCGGGCTCCAGCACCAGCGCGACGGCCCCGGCCTCCGAGGTGTCCGCCCCCGGTTCGACCTCGGGCAGCGCCTCCTCGGTGGCCCCGGCCAGCAGCCGCCGGGCCCGGCCGGTGGCGAGGGCGCGCTGACCGGTCTGGATCGCCTCCAGGCCCGCGACCCGGGGGCTGGTGAAGGTGAGGTTGAAGCCCTTGAGGTCGTGTTCGGTGGCCAGGCGGCTGCCGAAGAGGTTGATGGAGAAGTAGGGCGCGGTGACCGGGGACAGATCGCCCGCCCCGGTGGCGGTGACCGTACGGTCCATCGTGTGGTGCAGGGCGACGGCCGCGCTGTTGGTGCCCACCGCGGCGCCCCGCTCCTCGGGCCCGACCGCCGCCAGGGCCTCCGGCCCCGCCTGGGCCAGCGCGCGCTTGGCCGCGGCGAGGAAGTACTGGGAGGCGGCGGGCAGGTACTTGTAGCCGTGTCGGCCGAGCGCCGTACGGAAGTCGAAGCCGTCCGCGCCCACGGTGCCGATGCCCGTCACCACGAGGCCGGTGGCCGGTTCGTCGCTCACGCGGCGGCCTCCCCGAAGACGAGCGAGATGTTGTTGCCCCCGAACGCGTAGGCGTTGACCAGCCCGTACGCCCCGGTCATGGGCGCCGAGCCGGACGGCAGCCGCACCGCGCACTCCGGGTCCTGCTCGCCGACCGGCACGTTCGGCGGCAGCGTCCCGTGGTGCAGCACCAAGCTGGCGGCCAGCGCGGCGAACGCGCCCGCCGCGCCGCCGGTGTGCCCGATGAGCGCCTTGACGCTGTAGAGGGGCGTACGGGGGGTCAGCGCGTCCAGTACCCGGCTCTCCACCACGTCGTTGAGCTCGGTGCCGGTGCCGTGCGGGATCACGAACCCCAGCCCGCCGGAGCCGGATTCGGACCCGGCCCCAGATTCGGATTCGGGTCCGGCCCCAGATCCGGATTCGGCCCCCGCCTCCCGGAGCGCCTCGCGCATCGCGCGCTCGATCTGCTCGCCGGAGGGCTCGGGGGCGGTCGCGTGGTAGGCGTCGCAGCTCCAGCCGGCGCCCGCCAGACGGCCGTAGACGGTGCGCGCGCCGCGCGCGCGGGCGTGCGTGGCGGACTCCAGGACGAGCACGGCGGCACCCTCGCCGAAGACGGTCCCCCGCCGTTCGACGGCGAACGGGCGGCAGCGCTCGGGGTCGATGGCGCCCAGCCGGTTGAAGCAGGCGAGGGCGACGCGGGAGTACGCCTCGGCGCCGCCCGCGATGACCACGTCGGCCTCGCCGGAACGGATCAGATCGGCCCCCACCGAAAGCGCGTAACCGCTGGCGGCGCACGCGTTGCTGACGCAGGTGTTGACGCCTTCGGCGCCGAACCACCCGCCAACCACCGAGGCCAGCGGGAAGGGAGGCGCCCAGCGGCCGGACGCGGGGGCCTCGCCGGTCCACCAGCCCTCGTGCAGATCCGTGTCGCCCATACCGGTGCTGAGGGCGACGGCCACCCGGCGCGGATCGAGCCCGCTGCCTGTGCCCTCCAGCCCCGGCACCACGGCCAGCCCCGCGTCCGCGACCGCCTCGCGCGCCGCCGCGAGCGCGAACCGCGAGCCGCGCCCCAGCGGCAGCCCGTCCTGCTCCTCGGGGCCGTCCGGAATGTCGGCCTCCGGCACCAGGTACATCAGTGGATGGTCCATGTGGGCGAGCGGATCGGGGACCCGCGTCGGCGCGGTGTCCGCCTTGTGCATCCCGCGCCAGAAGGCGTCCGTGCCCGCGCCCAGCGGGGACAGCGCGCCGAGGCCGGTGACCAGTACGTCGTCCATCAGGTGCCGCTCTGTTCTCCGCCGAGCGCGTCCAGCACCCGCCGGTCGAAGGGGACCAGCCGCCAGTCGCTGCGGTTGTCGATCAGCGCGTAGCCGTGGGTGATCCGGCCGGTGGCGGTGAGGGTGAGCGCGCCGTCGCGGACCACGAAGCAGTCCATCCGGGCGGTGTAGGTGAGGTCCTTGAAGATCTCCTCGACCGTGTAGACGGTGTAGAGGTCCTCCTCCATCACCGCCTCGTCGAGGACGCGCACCGACGACTGGGGGACGACCGGTATCCATTTGCGTTCGTCCAGCAGGGTCTTGATGGAGATGCCGCGGTCGAGGACGAAGCGGTCCTTGGCCTCCTCCAACAGCCGCAGATAGCCGGACATCTGGAGCCGCTCGGTGAAGTGGCAGTAGGGGTAGGGGATGTTCCACTTCCAGGCGTAGGCGTTGCGGCCCGAGGTCAGGGACGCCAGGACGGCGGCCTCGTCCCCGTCCGGCATCCGCACCCGGATCGGCGCGAGTTCGCCCGCGCGCGCCTCGGCCCCCAGCCGGTCCACCACGAACGGCGCGAATTCGGCGGGGGGTCCGTCCAGCTCCGGCAGATAGGTGTCGGCGCGCAGCGAGACCCGCACCTTGGCGGCCACGGCCTTGAGGACCGAGCCGTCGCGCTCCACGCGGAGGGTCACCCGGAAGCCGAGGGTGCGGTCGTCGTCCTCGGTGTCCGGCACCACCTCGGCCTCGGCCACGTCGTCCATGTGGAAGGCGTGCAGGATGCGGGTCTCCAGGGCGACGACGTCCAGCCCGAGACCGTGCTCCTCGTACAGCCGCCGGGCGGGCGCCCCGGAGTCCGCGAAGTGCACCAGTACGGCTTCCTCGACGAGGTAGTTGACGTGTTTGAAGCCGATCCAGGTGCAGATGTTCGACCCCTCGTAGCGCGGGCGCAGCCGGACGGTGGTGACGTCCGTCAGCAGGGTTTTGGTCGACATCGGCGGGACGACGGCGGTCATCGGGAACACTCCATGGAGATAAGGGGGGCACGTGCGGGGTGCGGGGGGCACCGGTCGGGCGCGGGGCGCAGCAGCAGTCCGGCCACGGCGTCCGCGGTGTCGTCCCCGCTGGTGATCAGCGCCTGACGGGACGCGGGCACCGGGTCCGGCGCGGCCCCGGGACCGGCGGCCTCGATGACGCTCCCGGCTCCCGCTTCCGGACCGGCTCCAACTCCAGCTCCGGCCCCGGCCCCGGCGTCGGCCCCGGCCCCGGCGCGGGCCAGCCAGCCGACGGCCGCCGCGCACTGGAGCACCCCGAGGGCCCCGGAGGCCCGGCCCACCGCACCGGTGACGTCGTAGCGCGGCACCGCCCCCGGCACCGGTACGGCCCCGGCGGGCCCCTCGGCGTAACGCTCGGGGGTGAACCAGACGCCAGGGGCGCCGCCGTCGGGCAGCAGGGCCTCGACGCAGCCGCCGAGCCCGGACCGCCGTTCGTACGGCCCGAGGGCGGCGACGGCTCGTGCCCCCCGGGCCTCGGCCCAGCGCGCGCCCTCGACGACGACGGCTGCCGCGCCGTCCAGCAGTTCACCGGCGGACCGGCCGAGCAGATCCTCCACGACGGCGTTGTGCGTCTCCACGCCGATCACCACCGCGCGCCGTACCCGGCCCGCCGCGACCAGAGTGGCGCCCCAGTGCACGGCGTCCAGGCCGGAGGTCGCCCCGTTGCACAGCATCAGATTGGGGCCGCGCAGCCCGTGGCGGATGGCCACCCAGGAGGCGATCACATTGCTGGAGGCGTTCGGCAGGCTCATGGGGCTGAGGTCCACGGCCGACCGCTCGGCGATGGCGGCGGCGGTGAGACAGGCGGTGTCGAGGTTGCCCAGGTTGGAGCTGGCGACCACGCCGACGGTGTCGCCGGGCACGGTCACCTCCTCGCCATCGGAGGGGATCAGGTCCGCGTTCCGCAGCGCCTCCAGCGCGGCGCACAGCGCCAGCCGGGTGGCCCGGTCCTTGTAGCGGTGGCCCCGGCGGCCGATCCGGGCGGCGGTGTCGAACGGTTCGGGGGCGGGCCCGGCGACGGGGCAGGCGGTACGGCGCAGCAGCGCCTCGGGGGTGGCGACGCCGGGGACGGCCAGGCCGACGCCGGTGACGACGACTTCGCCGCGGCCATGCGTCATCGGCCGGCCCTCTCGACGATGGCGACCGCGTTGACCCCGCCGAAGCCGAACGCGTCGATCTGCGCGACCCGCAGATCCCCGTCCTCCCGCGCCTGCTCCCGGACGAAGCGGAACGCCTCGGCCTCGGGGAGCGGTTCGGCCAGGCCCAGGGTGGGCGGCACCCGGCCGGAGGCCAGGGACTCCAGCGCGACGATGAGGCTGAGCAGCCCCGAGCCGCCCGAGGTGTGGCCGGTCATGCACTTTATGGCGGTCATCAGGGGCCCGCCGACCTCGCGGCCGAAGACCTCGGCGATGGCGCTCGCCTCGGCGGCGTCGTTCAGCTGGGTACCGGTCCCGTGCAGCAGCACCAGGTCGATGTCGCCGGGTTTGACGTTCGCCCGCCACTGCGCCTCGTGCACCGCCCGCGCGATGCCCTGCGGGTCGGGGGCGGTCACATGGTTCGCGTCGCAGTTCATGCTGACGGCGCGCACCCGGCCGAGCGCGCGGGTCTCCGCGCCGGGCTCCTCCCGGCGCAGCACCACGGCGGCCGCGCCGTCGCCCATCAGCACGCCGCGGCGGTCCCGGTCGAACGGCCGGACGCGGTCGGGGGGTTCGCTGTTGACGCGGTCCAGCAGCCCGTACATCGACTCGGTGAGGGTGTCGACACCGGCCACCACGACGGTGTCCTCGGCCCCCGTGGTCAGCAGGTCGGCGGCGAGTGCGAGCGCGTAGAGGGAGGCCGAGCAGGCCCCGGAGAAGGTGTGGGTGCGCACCGCGCCGAAACGCGTCCGCAGCGCGGTGCCGAAGTGCAGCCGGCCGATGTCGAAGGGGGTGCCGTCGCGCCAGGCGAGCTCGGCCGAACGCAGCTCCCGCAGCCCGGTGCCGACGAGGACCGGCACCTCGCTCAGGTCCTCGCCGAGCCCCGCCTGGGCCGCGGCCTCGCCGACCGCGCGCAGCAGCCAGTCGGTGGCGCGGCCCGGGAGGTCGGTGCCGGGCGCGGGGCGGTCGTCGATCTCGTAGGCGTGGCGGGTCCGGTACCGCTCCCGGTCGAAGCCGCGCAGTTCGCCGAGTCCGCTGGTGCCCGCGCACAGGGCCCGGAAGACCTCGTCGACGCCCTCGCCCACGCTCGCCACCGCGCCCGCGCCCGTCACCAGCTGGCTCATGACCAGTCCGCTCGGGCCTTGCCGAAGATGACGACGGCGTTGTTGCCGCCGAACGCGAGCCCGTTGTTCTGGACCACCTTCAGGTCCGCCGCCACGGCCTGGTTGGGCACACAGTCCAGACCGCACTCGGGGTCGGTGTGCTCATGGTTGATGGTCGGCGGGATGAAGCCCTCGGTGAGCGCGAGGGAGCAGGCGATCGAGGCCAAGGCCCCGGCGGCGCCCATGGAATGGCCGATCATCGACTTGATGGAGACCGTGCGCGGCGGGGCGGCGTCCCCGAAGACCTGGCGGATGGCGCGGGCCTCGGTGATGTCGTTGGCCTTGGTGCCGGTGCCGTGCGCCGAGATGAAGTCGACCTCGTCCGGCTTGACGCGGGCGTTCTCCAGGGCGAGGCGCATACAGCGGACCACGCTGTCCTGGTTGGGGGCCACGGGGTGGTCCGCGTCGCAGTTGAGTCCGTAGCCGAGCACCTCGGCGTAGATACGGGCGCCGCGGGCCAGCGCCGACTCCAGGCTCTCCAGCACCAGGATGCCGGCGCCCTCGCCGGTCAGGATGCCCTTGCGGTCCTTGTCGAAGGGCTGACAGCGCTCGGGGGCGATGGTGCCCAGGCGGTAGAAGCCGGTGAAGGTCTTGCGGCAGAGCGCGTCGGCGCCGCCGCACAGCGCCATGTCCACGTCCCCGCCGCGGATGGCGTCGTAGCCGTAGCCGACCGCGTAGTTCCCGGCGGCGCACGCGGTGGGGAGGGTGACCGCCTCGGCGCGGGTGAGGCCGAACTCCTGGGCGATCGCGCTCGACAGCCGCCCCGCGGGCACCCGCCGGGCGACCGTCGGGTCCATCCGCTCGGGCCCCAGGTCCACTTCCTCCTCGACCAGATGGTCCAGGTCCCTGGACTCGCCGTCGGTCGTGCCGACGGAGATCAGACAGGGGATGTCGCGCAGCGCGCTCTCCGGCTCGGGAAATCCGGCGTCGGCCACCGCCATACGGGCCGCCGCGACCGAGAACCGGCTCGCCCGGCCCAGCGTCCGCACATCGAGATTTCGAATCCAGCGGTCCGGCTCGAAATCCTTGACCTCACACGCCGTAGATCGGTCGAAGCCCTCCGTGTCGAACGCGGTGATGGGCCCCGCCGCGCTCTTCCCGGCGCGCAGTCCGGCGAGGAATTCCGCCGCGCCGATGCCGATGCCGGACACCGCCCCGAGGCCGGTGACAACGACCCTACGACCCGGCTCACCACGCATTTCGCCCTGCCTTCCGAGGAGTCCGCCAGGATCCGGCGGTCACCAGCCCGCCGCGTCGGAGACAACCTCATAGACGCCCCGGAGGTTTACCATCCGGCTGAGTTCGGACTGGTCTATGACAATGTTGAAGGATTTCTCCAATGCCGCGAGTATTTCAATGGCACGCAGTGAATCCGCGTCATGCTCTTCTTTGAAGAGACTGGTCTCGGTGACCTCGTCGGGGTCGATCTCAAGAATATCGGTAACGATTTCCTTGATGGTTTCACGACGCTCTTCGACGATGGCGGTCATTACCGCGCACCTCCATTTTCGGGCATGGGCAAAGCGACGAAGCTTCCGCTGACGCTAGGCGCCGGTTCGGGAGGGGACAACCCCAGAGTCCACTAGCTGTCACGCACCCGATGAACACCAGCGTTCGACTAGTCGGCGTGTCATAAAGCTGCACATGGCAGCCGGTTACCCCACGGTCAGAAGATGGAATCGACAGGAAGCTGCCAGGTCGCCGACGGACAGAAGCGTGTCAATGTCGCTCAAACCGCCAACAACCCGGCCGCCGTCCCGGTGCGATGGCCCACCCCTACTCGGGGTCGGACCCCATCAGCCCGGCGCGCACGGCGCGCACTCCGGCCTGGAACCGCGATTCGACCTGGAGGTCCCGCATGATGTCGGCCACATAGCGACGGTACGTACGCACCGAAAGGCCCAGTTTGCGCGCCGCGGCGTCGTCCTTGTAGCCCTCCGCCATCAGCGTCAGCACCTCGCGCAGCACCCGGCCGCGCGCACCGCCCTCGAACGACAGCGGCCGCATCGGGCGCTGGGCCGTGTCCCACATGCCGCACAGCAGTTGGTGCAGCATATCGGCCACGGTCGAGTTCTGGATCATCGAGGCGCGGGAGCCGCCGGGCTCGCCCGGCGAGGCGTCGGGCGCGATGACCGCCGCGCCGTCCACGACCACCAACTCCTGCCGCACCCCTTCGAAGACGCGCACCTCCAGGCGCGCCACGGTGCCCACCGAGCGCTGCCACGCCACGCCCCGGATGACCGCCGGCGGGCACAGCATCCGGGTCCTGACCCCCTTGCCCGCCAGCTGGGCGAGCGTCTGTCCGACGAGCCGGGCGTGGTCCTCGCCCATGACCTCCGGCAGACTCCAGATCACATCCCGCTCGGCGCGCAGCACCAGCCGCGCCACCCACCCGGCCACGGCCTCCCCGGCCACCGGCAGTTCGGCGGACGCCGAGGCCAGCGCGGAGCGACGGTGGTGGTGTACGGCGGACTCCAGGAGGCGTAACGCCTGGCCCAGAGTCTCCTCCAGGTTGTCCGACCCCATGTCCGGCTCCGTTCGAACCGCGGCCCCCGTGCCCACCTCCCCGTCAAATCCATCAATAGGCACTCGCCCATTTGGTTGAATTCCGAAATGGCTCAAAGGACACCCCCGTTCCCTTTCCGGGAACAGTAACGAGCCCCCTGGCACACGGCAAGGAAGATCGCTCCTTATGGGACACTTCCCGCCGGGAAATACCCTCGCGTTCCGGCCACCACACCTCCCCGTGTCGGCAAGGGGCTGCGCCTCCGCTCGGCGGATTGGTAACTTCCTCTAGAGCCAGCACGCCATCCCTTGCCATACGACGCGGACCCCCCACCATGCCTTGGGTCCCGAAAGGCGCCGCCCCCATGGCTGCACAGAACACCGCGACCACCGATGCCACCCAGGCCGGTCCTTCACACTCCCCCACCGGTCGCCAATGGCTCGCCCTTTCGGTGCTCGTCCTGTCCCAACTCGCGGTGTGGCTGGACAACACCGTGCTGAACGTGGCCCTCAAGACCCTGGCCGACCCCTCAGAGGGGCTCGGCGCCAGCCCCAATCAGCTCCAGTGGAGCATCAGCTCCTACACCCTGGTCTTCGCGGTGCTGCTGTTCACCGGCGGAGTGCTCGCCGACCGCTACGGCCACCGCCGCTTACTGCTGACCGGCATGGTGGTCTTCGGCGCGGCCTCCGCCTGGGCCGCCTACTCCGGCTCGGCCACCGAACTGATCGTGGCGCGCGGCGCGATGGGCATCGGCAGCGCCCTGATCATGCCCGCGACCCTCGCCCTGATCGCCCAGGTCTTCGACGAGCGGCACCGGGCCACCGCCATCGCCATCTGGTCGGGTTCCAGTGGAATCGCGATCGCCACCGGGCCGATGCTCAGCGGAGCGCTGCTCGACCACTTCTGGTGGGGTTCGGTCTTCCTGGTGAACGTGCCGATCGTGCTGCTGTGCGTGGCCGGATCGTTCGTGTTCCTGCCCGGTGTGGTCACCCGGGTGCGGCAGAAGTTCGACCCGCTGGGCGTGGTGCTCTCCACCGCCGGGCTCTTCGCCATCGTCTGGGGCGTCATCGAGGGCGGCCACCGCAACGACTGGACCGACCCGGCCATCGTGGGCTCGCTGGCCGGGGGCGTGCTGCTGGTCATGGTCTTCGTCCTCGTCGAACTGCGCGTCGCCAACCCCAGCTTCGACGTACGGCTCTTCCGCGACATCCGCTTCACCGGCGCCAGCGTCGCCGTCATGCTCACGTTCTTCGGGCTCAACGGCTCGATGTACTACACCAGCTTCTATCTCCAGGGCGTCCACGGCCAGACCCCGCTGGAGTGCGGTCTCTCCATCGCCCCCGTCGCCCTCGGCGTGCTGCTGGGCGCCCCGCTCTCGGCCAAGCTGGTACGGGCCTACGGGGTGCGCCCGGTCGTCACCGCGGCCATGCTGATCGCCACCACCGGCTTCGTCGCCTACGTGTTCCTCGACGAACACAGCGGACTGCCGCTGTTCTGGGTCTTCCTCATCCTCCAGGGCCTGGGCATGGGCGCCGCCGTCGCCCCCACCACCGAGGCCATCATGGCGATCCTCCCCGCCGACCGGACCGGCGCGGGCTCCGCCGTCAACAACTCGCTGCGGCAGATCGGCGGCGTCCTCGGGGTGGCGGTCCTCGGCTCGGTCCTGGTCAGCGTCTACCGCGACCGGGTCACCCCGCGCCTGAGCGGACTGCCCTCCCGTGCCGCCGACGGCGCCGCGGAGTCGCCCGAGGCCACCCGGCTGCTCGGCGCGAAGATGCGGCTGCCCAGGCTCTCGGACATCGCCGACGAGGGGTTCGTCCACGCCATGCACGTGGCCTCCGTCGTCGGCGCGGCCGCCGCCGCGGCCGGAGCCCTGATCATCTGGTGGGGCTTCCGCAGGACATCTTCCGGAGCGCGATCCAGCATGTGATCGTTCTTCCTTGCCACCCCCGTCGCCCCGCAATAGCCTCCCGGCACAACATCCGTAACGGGGAAGGCAGTTCATATGCGTACAGCTGTCATCACGGCGGCGGGCCAGGTGGAGACCAGAGAGATACCCGTCCCCGACATCGGTGACTCCGAGGTGCTGGTACGCATCGCGGCCTGCGGCATCTGCACCATGGAGGCCAATCTCTACGCGGGGCGGATGACGGTCTACCCCGCCGCCGCCGGACATGAGATATCCGGCTGGGTCGAGCGGATCGGCGCCAAGGCCGCCGCGCTGGAGGACATGCCCGCCGTCGGCTCCCTCGTCGCCCTCGACGGACTGCCGCGCTGCGGCGCCTGCCGCAGCTGCCGGCGCGGCCAGACCGCCATCTGCGTCGCGCTCCAGGGGCACAAGCGGGAGGACGGCGCGATCACCATGGGCGCGGGGCTCGCCGAGTACATCGCCCTGCCCGCCTCCCGGGTGTGGTCGGTCGGCGACGCCGACCCCGCCGTGGCCGCCATGGGCGAGCCGCTGGCCTGCGTGGTCCACTCGCTGCGCCGCGGCGGCTTCCGCGCCGGGGACCGGGTCACCGTCATCGGCGCCGGCTACATGGGCCATCTCCACCTCGCCGTCGCCGCGCATCTCCAGGCCCGTGGCGTCGCGGTGGTCGAACGGGACGAGCAGCGGCTGGCCGCCATCGCGGCGGCGGGCGCCGACGCGGCCGTCACGCCCGAGGACATCGGACAACTGCCCCCGGCGGACGTGGTCTTCGTGACCATCGCGTCCAAGGAGGCCATCGCCTCGGCGCTCGCCGCGGTCGCCGACGGCGGCACCATCGTCCTCTACGGCGGCGGCCCCGGCGGCCCGCCCGCCGAGCTCCCCGGCTATGAGGTGCACCGCCGCCAGCTGACCGTCACCGGCTCCTTCAGCCATGAGCCGGACGACTGGCGGGCCGCCGCCGAACTGCTGCGCGGCGGGCGGCTGTCCGGACGGCTGGAGACGCTGGTCACGGCGCGCTACTCGCTGGACGAGGTGGAGAAGGCGCTCAAGCAGGCCGCGGAGACGCCCGTCTACCGCGTGGTCGTCACGCCGTAGCCATGACCCGAACCGCCGAGAGAATCGCCAAGAGAAAGGATTCCCCTCCGTGTCCCTGCGCGTAGGCGTCCAACTCCACCCCCAGCACACCGGAATCGCCGAGCTGCGCACCGCGTGGCGGGAGGCCGACGCCATCGGGGTCGACTCGCTGTGGACCTGGGACCACTTCCTGCCGCACACCGGCGACCCCGCCGGGCGCCACTACGAATGCTGGTCGCTGCTGTCCGCCATGGCGGTCGAGACCCGGCGGGCCACCATCGGGCCGCTGGTGAGCTGCACCGCGTTCCGCAATCCGCATCTGCTGGCGGACATGGCCCGCACCGTCGACCAGCTCAGCGGCGGGCGGCTGGTGCTGGGCCTGGGCGCGGGCTGGTTCGAGGCCGAGCACACCGAGTACGGGCTGCCCTTCCCCGGACCGGCCGGGCGCATGGACGCCTTCGCCGCGTCCGTCACCGCCGTCAAGGAACGGCTGGCCAAGCTCAACCCCGGCCCGGCGGGCCCGCTTCCGCTGCTGATCGGCGGCGCCGGGCGGCGGCGCACCCTGGAGCTTGTGGCCCGCGAGGCCGACTGGTGGAACTGGTACGGCTGGGCCTCCGAGGACCCGGTCGCCGACTTCCGCGAGCTGAGCGGCGTGCTGGACGCGTGGTGCGAACGGGTCGGCCGGGACCCGGGCGAGGTGGCCCGTACGGTCATGGTCAACCCCGATCAGCTGCCGCTGGTCGAGGGGTTCGCCGAGGCCGGGGCGGTCCATGTGGTGCTCTCCCTCCCGGCCCCGTACGACCTGCGCAGGGTCGAGGAGCTGCTCAAGGTGCGCGCCGCGCTCACCTCGTGACGGCCATACGCGCCACGGCGCCCCGTACGCCCCTGGGGCGCCGCTTCGGCCTGCTCATGGGCGCGCTGCTGCTCTCCAGCCTGGGCAACGGGCTGTGCTTCCCGTTCACCTCGATCTACATCAGCCAGTTGCTGGGGCTCGGCGGCCGGGCGGCGGGCGGCTACTTCATCGCGATGGCCGCGGCCAGCTTCGCCGCCGCCCTGGCCGGCGGGCCACTGGCCGACCGGGGCAGCCCGCACCGGGTGGGCGCGCTGGGCGGAGCGGCGCTCGCGGTCGGGTACGCCCTGCTGGCACCCGCCGGTTCGGTGGCGCTGGTGCTGGCCTCGGGGGTGTGCGTGGGGGCGGGCTTCGGGCTCTTCTACGCCTCGATCGTGGGCATCGTGGACACCGCCGTCCCCGAGAGCGGCCGCCGCTCGGCCTTCGCCATCCGGCACATCGTCAACAACGCCGGGATCGGCCTGGGTTCGGTCGCGGCCGGGCTGGCACTGCACGGCGCGGCCACGCCGGTGGGGGCGCTGCGCTGGCTGTACCTGGCCAACGGGCTGGCGGCGCTGCCGCTGATCGCGGTGATCCTGGGCGTACGGCCCCGGGTCCGGCCCGGCCCGGAGAAGCGGGCCGAGCGGGGGACCCGGCCCGAGCCCACTGCTGGGTGTCCGGCGGATGCTTCCCCCTCCCCGCCCCTTCCCGAAACTGGGGCTTCGCCCCAGGCCCCGGGGTCCAGGGGCGAAGCCCCCCACGCGGCGGAGCCGCATATCGATACTGCCGGGAAGGGGCGGGGAGGGGAGAAGCCCGGGGCCGGGCCGACCTATCGGACCCTGCTGCGGGCCCGACCGATGGCGCTGCTGATCCTGGCCCAGGCGCTCTTCGCGATCGTCGGCTTCACCCAGATCGAGGCGACCGTACCGCTGCTGATGCACGACCGTATGGCGGTCACGCTGGGCTGGGTCAGCGCCGTCGTGGCGGCCAACTCCTTCGCCCTGATCGCCCTTCAGCCGCTGCTGCGCCGTCGGCTGGAACGGCTGCCGGAGACCGTGAGCCTGGCCGCCGGACCGGTGCTGTGGACCGGGGCGTTCGGCTGCGGTCTGGGCGCGGCGCTGGCCGGGGAGACGGCCCCGGCCGCCGTGCGGTACGGACTCCTGCTCGCCTTCGCGGTGATCTTCGCGGCGGGCGAGCTGATGTACTCCTCCGCCTTCTATCCGCTGCTGCTGCGCTGGTCGGGCGAGGAGGCGGTGGGCCGGGCGAGCGCCCTGGCGTCGCTGGCCTGGAACCTGGGCACCGCCTCCGGCCCGCCGATCGGGCTGTTCGTCGTGGCCAACGCCTCGGCCACGGGCAGCTGGCTGGCCCTCGCGCTGGGCGCGGCGGCCGCCTTCACGGTGGCCGCCGCGCTGCACAGCCGGACGACGGTCTGACCGCCGTCCAGCACCGCTACGACTTGGGCAGATACGACGTGTCGTAGGCGTCCTCAGGCGTGACGCTCTTCTCCAGGAGCCCCTGGTCGTACATGAAGTCGGCCATCCGGGTCCAGGTCTGCGGGTCGATCGCGCCCAGCTCGCCCTGGTCGTTCTTCATCAGCGGCGCCGTGGCCTTGAGCACCGCGCGGGCGTTGTTCCGCTGCTTCTCGCCGCGCAGCCCCGGTACGTACTTCTCGCTGAGCTTGATGGCCTCGTCCTGGTGGTCGATCGCATAGCGCAATCCGCGCAAAGACGCGTCGACGAACTTCTTGATGTCGTCGCCGCGCTTGTCGAGCGTCTTCTTCTTGGCGCCGAGACCCACGCCGACCAGCTGATCCCCCGCCGAGCCCGAGTTGAGGGTTATCGACCGGACGGCCTTGCCCGCCTCCTTGAACGAGACGGCGTCATTGTTCAGATAGCCCATCACCCCCTCGACCTTGTTTCCGGTGAGGGCCGCCTGCTGGGTGAAGCCGATGTTCTGTACCTTGGCGTCCTTGGTGGAAAGGCCGCCCTCCTTCAGGAGCGCCAGCAAACCGAAATAGGTCTCGCCGAAGGCGCCGGGGGTGCCGATCTTCCGGCCCTTGAGGTCGGCGGGGGTCCGGATGTCGGATTCCTTGGGCACGATCAGCCCCACCGGGTATTTCTGGTAAAAGGTGGCGATGTCCACGACGGGCACATTCTTGGCGCGCGCCTGAAGCATCTCGTCACCGCCCGCGTAGATCACATCTTCCTTGCCCGATGTGAGGGCCCCGAAAAGATCCTCGGCCGCGCCGTGGTGGCGCAGTGTCACATTGAGTCCGGCGTCCTTGTAGTAGCCCTTTTCCGCGGCCACATAGAAGGGCGAGAACTGGATGTTGGGGGTGTAGGTCAGCCCCACGGTGATGCTTGCGCCGCCCTTGGCCCCCGCGTTCTTCGGCTCCTCGGCGCATGAGGTCAAAGTGGCCAGCGCCACCACCGAGGCGAGGGCGGCCGTGCCCGTGACCCGATGTCTTTGGGCACGCCTCATGGACGTCTGCACGAAACGCACGTACTTCTCCTCTTGGGTGAAAGTTGTCAGTCGCGCTGAACGAGCCGCTCGACCAGGCGGACCACTCCGTACGAGACGGCGGCGAGAAGGCCGAGCATGACGAGCGTGGAGAACAGTCCGATGGTGTCGGCCTCCTGGCGCTGCACCGACAGCAGCTGCCCGAGTCCGTCGCCGCCCATCACGAATTCGCCGACGACCGCGCCGGTGATGGAGAGCGTGAGTCCGTTGCGCACCCCCGCGAGGACGCTGGGCAGGGCGAGCGGAAGCTCGATGTACCAGAGCATCCCCCACCACCCCACCCCGTCCACCCGCGCGGCCCCCATCACATCGGGGTCCAGCGAACGCAGCCCCAGTACGGTGTTGACGAGGATGGGAAAGAAGACCAGCAGCGCGCAGAGGACCGCGATGGGCAGCAGTCCGTACCCGATCCACAGGGCCAGCAGGGGGGCCAGCGCCACCGCGGGCATGGCCTGCGAGGCGGCCACATACGGCTGGAGGGCCGCCGCGGCGATCTCGCTGCGGGCGATCAGATAGCCGAGCGGCAGCGCCACTCCGATGCCGATACCGCTGCCCGCCAGCGCCTCCCACACCGTCTCCTTGGTGTAGTCGACGAGATCACCGTGGAAGACGTCATCGAGGAATTGCCGCGCGAGGTCCAGCGGAGCCGGAAGATAGAACTCCGCAACGGCGCCGGTCCGGGTCACGATGTCCCAGACGACAAGCAGCGACAGCCCGAATACCAGGGGCGGCAGCACAGTCCGGAACAGCGTTCCGCGCCGGTCGGCGAGAGCCGTTCCGGATGCCGTTCCCGATGCCGCTCCGGTCATTTTCCGGCCGACCCCGGACCGCGACTTCTCACCATTTCCCCCGCCGTCGCCGGTCTTTCGCGCATGTCCCGGTCGGGGTGAATGCGGCTCGTCCGCAGCCGACTCGCCGTCCGCGCCCGCCGTGGCGGTCGCGCCCCTTCCGTGCCCTTCGGTCATCCCCAAATCCCCTTGCATTACCGGCTGTTACCAGATCTCGGCACGCCCGCAGGCAACCTATCGCCAGCACGCTCCGGATCACAATGTCGATGGGGAAAACGAAATTATCATGTGGACGTATTTCCAAGGATGCCGAGCTCAGTGGCGCGCACCCCGGCCTGGAAACGGGAGTTGGCCTCCAGCAGCTCCAGGATCCCGGTGACATAGCGGCGGTACGTACGCACCGAGATCGCCAGATCGCGGGCGGCGGCCTCGTCGGTGACCCCGTCGCGCAGCCGGGCCAGCACCCGGCGGACCATTTCGGTGCGGGCACGGTTGCCGAAGTCGAGCGGGCGGGCGGCGGGCACGGCGCCGCCCCAGATGGAGCGGAACATGCCGTACAGGGTGGCCACCACCACCGGGTCCTCGATGACCGAGGTCTGCCGCCCCTCCTCGGCCTCGGTGCACACCAGGGCGGTCCGGCCGTCGGCGATCACCGCCGTGGGCAGCGGCACCGACGCGATCCGCACCTGGGCGGGGGGCGCGGCCGGGGCGGGGCCGGACGCTTCGGCGGGTGGCGCGGGCCCGGGGATGGGCCGCGGTACGGGCCCCGACGGCGCCGTTCCGGCAGCGGGCCCCGAGGGCGCCGCCCCGGCGACGGACCCGGAGGCAGCCGTTCCCGCGGCGGACCCGGAGACGGACCCGGTGGACCCGGACCCAGGTGCGGATCGGCCGCGCAGCACCCGCACCCCGACCGGCTCGCCGAGGTCCGTGAGCAGCGCGCCGAGCGCGGCCTGCACCGGCGCCATCCGGGACGAGCACTCGGGGAAGACGGCGTCCACGCTCCGCCCGGCCTGGCCGATCACCTCCTCGGCGGCGGCGAGGAACGCGGCGTCCTCCACCCCCACCTCGGTGAACCGCGCGTCCCGGGTCCGCCGGGCGCGGTGCTGGACCACCGTGGCCTCAATGAGGTCCCGTACCTCCCGTAGCGTCCCCTCCAGGGTGTCCCCCGCGAGCGCGGCCTCCGGTCCGGGATCGCGTCCGCGCTCCATCATGTCGATATTCCCGCACTTTCCGCCTCGTGACGTGGTCAAGGTCTCGAGCGCCGTTCAGTGACGGCTGGGCAGCAGCCCCATTTCCACCGCCCGCACCCCCGCCTGGAAGCGGGAGTTGGCCCCCAGTTCGCGCATGATCTCCGCCACGTACCGACGGTAGGTACGCAGCGAGACCTGCATCTGGCGCGCCGCCACCTCATCGGTGTGGCCGGTGCGCAGACACTCCAGGATCCGTCGTACGGAGTCCGGGCACAACCGCCCGCCGAGCCGCGGATAGTCCGTGAGCGCCACGGCGTTCCCCCAGGTCCCGGCGAACATCATCTCCAGGGCCCGCACCGTGGCGGGGTCCTCGACGAGCGACGCCTGCCCCGGGCCCCGCCCCGGCTCCGACGGCCCCCTCCTGAGGTAGACCACCTCGGCGTCGATGAGCAGCGCCTCGGGCAGTGCCGGCAGCCCGCCGTCGCAGATCCGGATCTCGCACCGCGGATCGGTGCGCGCGAGCGCCCGTACGGCCCCCGAGGCCAGCACCGGCTCCTCGCACAACAGCCGTATGACGACGGCGCGCTGGGCTCCCCTGGCCGGGCGGGCGAGCGCGGCGCAGACGGCCCGGGTCTGCTCCTCGTTCCCCGAGAGCACCACGCCGACGCTCCGCTCGGCGCAGTCGACCAGGGTGTCGACGACCTCGGCGAGCGGCACCTTCCCCAGAGCCGTCCCCGCCCAGGAGTCCTGGGCCAGCTCCCTTCGGTGCCTGGTGACCGTGGACTCGATCAGATCACGGGCGGCCAGCAGCGCGTGCTCGACATAGTCGATGGCGCCTGACGAGGGAGTCTCCGTGCTCTCCGTGCTCATGGGAGAAGGCTCGGACACCCTCACAAGACCAACCATGACTTCCCCTGCCGGGTGACAGTGACCTGGTTATGCGAATACCGGCCTGATTCTCGTCAATTTCCCTGCCCCGAAATGCGCGGGCAGCATTGTGCGAAATCCACGACGACACTAATTCGCGCACAGCAACCGCGTCAACGCGGGGCGTGAGGTAAAGAGTTGTCAAAACGGCGTGTGGCGGCGCGCGTCATGCTGTCGTGCCGTCGATGCGCCGGGGCACGTGTCCACAAGTTACCGGCGAGTGCACCTTCCGGACCCGGAGGTACTACGGACCGCAGCGATTCGACGCCGTTCGGTGACGCGGAGTGGGGGCCAGTGTCCGGTTACTGCCAACTCGGCACCGAAGATCGGTATCAGCCGAAGCTGATCGGCCCCTGGAAGTCCCGTCCCTGGATGACCGGGCCGGTGATACGGGCGTTGCCCCCGATGCGGTTGTGCACGGCCCCGGCCTCCCCGGCCGGCTCGCCGTGCTCACGCATCCAGGCCGCCAGATCACGGCCGAACTCCGGGTCCTGACGGGCCCGTTCGACCAGCAGATCGGCCAACTGGCGCAGCCGGGCGCCATCGTCGTACGGAATCGCCACCGGATCCGGCCCACCCGGCTCCGGCTCACCGGCCGGTTCGCCCTCGCCGCGCCGCAGCACCCTGCGGACCAGCGTGCCGAAGGACTCCAGGGCCCGCCGCCCGGCCTCGCCGCCGGCGCCCGAGACCGCCGCGTTGACCGCCGCGACCAGCGCGCCCGCCGTCACCGGGTCCACGGCCCACCCCCTGCCCTCGTCCGGGGCCCTACGCTACCGGCGCCGCTGGTCACGGTTCCACCGCTTCCGCGCGGAGGGTGAACCAGACCGTCTTGCCGGTCGGGGTGAGATCCGTGCCCCAGTCATGGGCGGTCTTGCTCAGCAGGAACATCCCCCGGCCGCTCTCGGAGAGGAAGTCCGGCTCCTTGACCACGGGCAGCCCGGACTCGGTGTCGCTGACGGCCGCGTGGATCCCGTACGGAAGGTTCTCCAGGGTGAGGACGCATTCGGGAGAGGCCGCGTGCTTGTGGACGTTGGACAACAGCTCGGTGACGCACATCCCCGCCGCGCTGATCAGTTCCTCACGCCCCCACAGCCGCAGTCGCGCCCCCACGGCGCGGCGTATGTCGGCGAGTATCCGCGGATGGGCACGGAGACGCAGTTCGTATCGCTGCGAGATGTTCTCAGCCATATGCTCCGGGGCCCCTCCAAAGCACGACGCGCTGCCGTGTCCCCTAGCGATCCTGGCCTATGCAACGTCCCACTCGCAATGTTTCGACCCACTCGCACAAGACTGGCATATGCCTGGCTGGTAGGCGTAGTTGGCAATACGACAGACTGGCGACATGTCCTACCAGCCAGTGCCCACCGTTCGGCGCAGGCGCCTGGGCTCCACGCTACGGAAACTGCGCACCGAAGCGGGGATGACACTGGACGCGGCGGCCGACGCACTCAACGCGGCCGCGAACGGGTCGTCCGACGCCCGCCGCTGGACGGCGCCGAAGCTCTCCCGGATCGAGAACGCCAACGCCACGATCCGCACCACCGAGGTCGAAACCCTGCTCAGGGCCTACGCCGTCACCGACCCGGGCACCCGCACGGCCCTGGAGGGACTGGCCAAGGACGCGGGCAAACGCGGCTGGTGGCAGACCTATCGCGGCGTCGTGGGCCCCGCATACGCCGACTACATCTCACTGGAGAGCGACGCGGAGAGCGTCCGCGACTACGCCTCACTGGTCGTCCCCGGTCTGCTCCAGACTGCCGACTACGCGCGCGAGACCATCGCGGCGAACGCCGTGGCCCGCACCGCCTCCGAGGTCGACGCACTCGCCGAGGTGCGCCTGGCCCGCCAGGCCGTCCTCACCCGCTCCCACCACCCGCTGCGGCTGTGGGCCGTCATCCACGAGGCGGCGCTGCGCCGCAGGTTCACCGGTCGGCCCGGCATCATGCCAGCTCAGCTGAAGCGGCTGCTGGACGTGGCGGACTGGCCCACGGTCACCCTCCAGGTGATGCCGATCGACGCGGCCCCCAACCCCGGGGACGCGGGGGCGTTCACACTCGTGGCCTTCCCGGGGCCCATGCCGGATGTCGTCACCCAGGAGAACCTGCGCGGCCCCACATACGTCGAAGGAGTCGACGACGTCAACGTCTTCGCCGACGCCTTCGGCCATATCGTGGACCGCGCACTGTCCACGGATGCGACGAAGGCCCTCATCGCTGGTCTGGTATGAGAAAGAGGGCCCCACATATGAACACCTCTGCAATGACCGCGCATCGCCACCCCCACTGGCGCAAGTCCTCGTACTCCGTGGGCGAGGGACAGTGTGTCGAGGTCACCGCCGCCGGCGGCCACGTCCGGCTGCGGGAGAGCGACGACCCCGGCACCGTACTGACCGTCGTGCCGACGGTGCTCGCCGCGTTCGTCCGGAGCGCGAAGGCGGGCGCGTTCGACGCCTGATCGTGTGACGCGGTGTGACGCGTGTGACTCGTATGACGACGGTGTGGTGCCGCCCCGGGACGGCACCACACCAGCGACGTCAGAACTGGACGTCCGAGCAGGCATAGAAGGCGTTCGAGGTGTCCGCGATCGTCCACACGGCGAGGATCACGTGTCTGCCGGTCTTACCGCTCGGGATCGTCCCCGAGTGGGAGAACGTGGACGGCGGACGCTGACCGTTGTACGGAACGGTCAGGAAGGGCTGGGACTCCAGGCTCGCACGGGTCAGCTTCTGGCTGGGGTTCCAGCCGTTCTTGGTGATGTAGTACTTGAAGTCCGTGGTCGCGTGGGAGACCGTGAACCGCCAGTTGAAGGTGTAGCTCCGGCCGGCGGTCAGCTTGGTCGCGGGCCAGTTGCCGCCCCGCGGGTCGTCGAGCTGCGAGAACCGGCTGTTGCCGCCCGCGCAGATCGAACCGTCCGCGGGACCGCCCGACGGGAAGCCCTTCGGGCCCTCGACGCTCTGGGGCTCGTACTGGATGTCGCCGCAGCCCGTCACCGTGCCGTTGGCGCACAGCTTCTGGCGGCTGATGGGCGAGTCGGTGTAGCCGTGGCTGGAGGCGCTGCCGCCGGTCGCGAGGACGGAGATCGCCGCGAGACCGATGCCGATGACGGCGGCGCTGATCTTCTTGCGCATGCTTCGCTCCTGAAGACGTGGGGAGTGCTTCGACGAGCCGTGCACGGCGGTCTAGACCAAGTTTGAGAGTATCCAGGGGGCAATAGTCATGTCCATACCAATGGCGTCGACCTGAGCACCCTGCCGGGTCGGGTAGGATTCCCACGTCAGCGGGCGCCGCTAGCTCAGTTGGTTAGAGCAGCTGACTCTTAATCAGCGGGTCCGGGGTTCGAGTCCCTGGCGGCGCACCTTGGCTTACGCCACCGATCTGGGGCTTCTCGGTTCTCCGAGAAGCCCCAGTCGCTTTTCGGCGGAGCTTCGGCGCTCTTCGCGATCACTCCCCGCCGTCCTCACCCTGACCGCACCCCAGGCCTCCGCCGCCGAGCGCCCCGCGGCGACCGACGTCAAGGTGTCCCCGCGGGCCTCGGCCGAGACCAAGGCGTTCGCCAAGGCCCACCCCCGGGCCGACCGCGGCCGCCGCGACCGTGTGCGGCACCGGCTACACGCTGGACAGGGCCATTCCGCTGCCCGAGGGCACCGACCCGAGCATGCGCCTGGCCACCCTGTTCAGCTACACCAACGGCAGCGGCAAGGGCTGCGCGATCCTGGAACTTCGGCCCCGGCACCCAGTCCGGGCTGAAACAGCACACCGTCGCCTCGGGCGAGACCAGCACCTGGGTACGGCTGTTCTCCGCGGCGATGATCCTGAACCAGCGGCCCAATGTGCCGTTCAGCGCCTCGTTCGGATCGGCGCTGCAATCCGCGGTGAACGGCTTCCAGGACTTCGCCAAGCTCCCGGTCACCGGGAAGGGCGACTACTCCACCCGGGCGTCGCTCCTGGTCTCCTAGTCGGAGATCTACGAGGTGCTGCGGCGCTACCAGGGGCCGAAGGAGCCCGCCTTCACCGACGCCAAGAAGCGCATGCCGCTCTACTACATCTTCGAGAAGTACAACAGGATGATGCGGTGAACGAAGCACCTCCATCGCCGACGGCCGATTCGGCGGGCGAACTCGACTCGATCCTGTTGCTGTTCATCTGCCTGATCGGGGTCATCGTCATCTTCACCCTGATCGGCGTGCTCGGATCAGGCATCGCCCGACGCACCGGCCGCCGGAAGACCCGGGCCGAATGGCTCGGGGGCATCGCCCTGCTGTCCGTCTGCGTGACCGTCGCCCTGTACATCTGGGGCGCGCTCCATGTGATGTTCATGGAGAGCTACAACAAGAGCGAGGCGTGCGCCAAGGCGGGCGGGGCGGCGAAGGCGGCCCAGGTCGACCGCTACTCGGCGAGCTACTTCCCGCTGCGCTTCACCTGCCGGATCGACGAGGGCGGAAGTTACGACGCCGCGGTCCCGGGATACGTCAACCCGGCCATGGGCATCGCCTTCGTCCTGGCCATCGCCACGGGCGCGGTGTCCGTGGTGGCCCGCGACCAGAACCGGCCCACCAGCCCCACCATCACGAGGGGACGATGAATGAGCGTGTTCGACCCATCCCGTAGGCAGCTGCTCGCCCGCTCCGGTGCGCTGTTCGGCGCGGCCGCGCTGGCCTCCCTCCCCGGTTCCGCGCTGCTGGCGACGCCCGCGTACGCCGCGTCCTCGCACTCCAAGTCAAGGGCGGCTTCTTCCCCCAGCAGGAGGTCGTGATCCGCGACATCCTCGCCGAGCTCGACGGCGTGGTCCGCTGGGGCGGGGACGACCGGAAGCCGGCCCCCGGCGCGTGGGGGCGCCGAGGGCTCCCTTTCGGGATCAGCGGCGATCAGCGGCGATCAGTCGCGATCAGTCGCAGGAGGGGCAGGGCGTGCAGGCGCTGACCCTGACGTCGTCGATGACCGGCCCGTAGGCACTGTCGTTCGTGCTGGCGAACGCCAGCGTCGTGGAGGTTCCGCGCGCCACGAAGGTCACCTCCCGGGTCACATAGCCCATGTCCGCGAACGTCTTGCCCGTGACGTCGAAGCTGAAGTCCTGGAAGTTCTGCCCGTCCACCAGCACCTTCCCGCTCCTCACGGTCGGGCCTCCCGCCAGATTTCCGGCCAAGGAGTACGTCACCGAGTACCGCTTCCCCGGGACCGTGGTGAAGGTCTGCTCCACCGTCCCGGCGCCGGTACCGTTGAGGTCCACGGACTGGCCCCCCTCGGCCGCCTGCCAGAAGCCGTCCCCGATGTGGTCCACGTTTCCGGCCGTGACCTTCCACGGCCCGATGGACGCGCCCGTCCCCAGGTTCACGAACGTGTTGGCCGCCACCGTGGGCGTCTCGAAGCGGCTGGTGCGCCGGTCGATCACGCCGAACCACCCCTCGGGGAGGGGGTGTTGGGTTGCGCGGCTCGGTCGGGTGCGGCGCCGTCTCGCGCCTTCGGCGCATTTGAGCAGCGGGGCAGGGGGTGGGGGGCGCGGACGCGTCGCCGGGCGCCGGGCGGCCGGGTGTGGCCGCCGGTGGCGGCAACGGTCTTCCGGGGCGGAGGCCGTTGCCGGACCGCCTGCCGGGGGGTGGGGTACCCCTCTCGAAACTGTTTGATAAATTAGTTGCTTCAGATCAAGCGTTTTTTAGAGGGGTACCCGGAGGGGCCGCCCTGGGTCCTCGAGCCGCATCCCGGCTCGGCCCCGGCCCTCGGGTACGGAAGCCGCCACGGCACCGGCCCCCACCGGCCGCGGCCGGCGGCGAGGCCCCGGCCCCCCACCCCCGCCCCCATGCTCAAAGTCACCTCGCCTCGGTGATCCGCGCCCATACGGTCTTGCCCGGCCCCCTTCGCTCCCTGATGCCCCAGCGATCCGCCACCGCCTCGACCAGCATCAGCCCCCTCCCCTCCTCGTCGTCCGACGTGGGCGCCTTCGGCACGGGGCACTTCTCATGGGTGTCGCTCACCTCGATCTCCAGGACGCCGCCCCGCTCGTCGTACGCCAGCCGCACCGCGAAGTCCCGCCCCGGTACGCGCCCATGGAGCGCCGCGTTGGCCGAGAGCTCGGCCACGACCAGGATCGCCGCGTCATAGCCGCCCACCCCCGGGGTGAACCCCCACGCGGTGAGCTGGTGCACGGCCAGCAGCCGGGCGAGCCGGGCACCGCGCCGGGTGGCGGAGAATCGCTGCGCGAACGTACGTACGGTGACGGGGACTTGGCCCTGTGGTGCGGTCATGGCGGAAGCGTCCCGGCCCGACGGCGGCCTCTGCCAGGCACGACACCCACCCAGTTTCGCTTGTACCAGTTCACCGACTGGACCGGGGCGGTCACCGCCCGTGACGATATGAGGATGACAAAAGACAGCGAACCGGAAACGTCGGAGAGCCTCAAGACCTTTGGCGCGGTACTGAAGGCCCTACGGGACGAGGCGGGGTTGACGCAGGAGCAGTTCGCCCCACGGGTCCGGTACTCGGCGACGTACGTCGCGAAGATGGAGCAGGGCAGGCGCTTCCCGCCCAAGGAACTCATCCCGCGCACGGAGGAGGTCCTGGGCGCCCCGGCCGCCCGCGTACTGGGCGCGGCGTACCGCAGTCTGACGCGGAGGGTCGGACTCGCGTCGTGGGTCCTGCACTGGGCGGGGATCGAGGAGGAAGCCGTCTCACTCCTCGCGTACGACTGCGCGGTGGTGCCGGGGTTACTTCAACCCGAGTCGTACATCCGCGCCGTCTTCGACCGCTACATCCCGCACACCCCTACGGAGGAGTGCGAGCAGCAGGTGATCGCACGCCTAGCGAGGCAGCAGCTGTTCACAGACCTGCCGAGCACCTCGTTCTGCTTCATCATCGAACAGGCCCTCCTGGACAGGCACTTCGGCGGCTCAGGGATCACCAGGATCCTGCTCGACCACCTCCTTGAGCAGCAGCAGCGCCGCAACGTAGAGATCCAGATCATGCCCCTCCGGCAGGAGGATCACTCTGGTGCCGATGGATCGATGCGCCTCGCCGAAACGATGGAACACCGTTGGCTCGGCTACATCGAAGGGCACGGCAGCAGCATCCTGATCACCGATCCGAAAGCCGTCAGTGCCATGCACCAGCGCTATGGCAAACTGCGCTCACAGGCTCTGAGCCCTCAGGACTCCACGAGCCTGCTGGAGCAGATGCGAGGAGCGCTATGAGCAGCAGCACTACCGAACTCGACTGGTTCAAGAGCAGCTACAGCGGCGGCGGAGGCGGCGAGTGCGTCGAGGTCGCGATACGCCCCGAAGCCATCCACATCCGCGACTCCAAAACCCCCCAGGGGGATCGGCTCACCGTCTCCCCCGAAGCCTGGGCCGCCTTCATCGCACACATCTGACCTGCTCGTGCCGCCGCCGCTAAGCTGTCCGGATCGGAGGTGGCGGTGGCGGCGCACATACAGGAACGCATCAAGCGGCTGATCATCGACCAGCGGCTTCCCTCGGGCGCCCCGCTGCCCACCGAGACCGAGCTGATGGAGCTGCTGGGCGTCAGCCGTAACTCCGTACGCGAGGCGCTCAAGGCGCTCCAGGCGATGGGGATCGTGGAGATCCGGCACGGCTTCGGGACGTACGTCGGGCCGATGTCGATGGCGCCGATGATCGAGGGGCTGATCTTCCGTACCGTCGCCGGGCACTACCGGGGCGAGGACAGCCTCCTCGAACTCCTCGAGCTGCGCGAGGCCGTGGAAACGGGGCTGATCGCGCGGCTGGCAGGCCGCATCCCGGAGGCGGATCTCGCCGAGCTGGACGCGGTCGTCCAGCGGATGGAGGCGGAGGCGGCGGAGGGCTCGGTGCGGGCCGAGACGGACCGGGCGTTTCACGCCGCGCTCTACGGGAGCCTGGACAACACGCTGCTGAGCGAGGTGCTGGAGGCGTTCTGGGACGCCTTCCACCGGGTGCGGACCGACCTCGTGGACGTGCCCACGGACCCCCGGGTCACCTGCAAGCAGCACCGGGAGATCCTGGAGTCGGTGCGCTCGGGTGACGCCCTGCGAGCCGAAGAGGCGATCCGCGACCACTTCGGGAACATCCGCATCCGACTGCGTTCGGCGCATCGCGAGTAACCCGGGCCCGAGGCTGGTCGCGGCCACCTTCGGCGGGTCGCTGGCCTCTTCGTTCCACTTCGGCCACAGTCATCCGACGATGACCGTTTTGTGCCCGAACTTGGGGGACGATAAGAAGTGAAGTACCGACCGAGTCGCCGCACCCGCCGCTTCGGGATCGGTGCGGCGGCCGTCTTCGTGCTGGCCGGGATGAACGGCCCGGCCCTCTACCGTTTCAGCTCGGACAAGTACCACGCGTACAAAATCCACCAACCGGAGTACAAGGCGGAGAACGGCCACTGGGATGTGGTCGATGTCCCCGAGGAATACCGGATCAATACGATCCACGCCGCCCTGCTGCACACCGGCAAGGTGCTGCTGGTGGCCGGCTCCGGGAACAACGCCAAGAACTTCGCCGCCAAATCCTTCCGCAGCGTCCTGTGGGACCCGGAGAAGAACACCTTCACCAACATTCCCACCCCCAAGGACCTCTTCTGCTCCGGGCACAGCCAGCTCCCGGATGGAAAGCTGCTGGTGGCGGGCGGCACTCAGCGCTATGAGAAGCTCAGGGGCGATGTCGAGAAGGCGGGCGGACTGATGTTCGTCCACAACGAGAGCCCCGACAAGCCGAAGACCCTCCCCGCCGGTACCCGCTTCACGGGGAAGGAGAACGGCAAGACCTTCGAGTCCAAGGACCCGATTCTCGTTCCGCGCGCGAAGAAGAGCAAGAATCGCAAGGGGAAGGTCACCGTCACCGCGAGTACGGCGCGGGTCTATGTGGAGGCGCTACGCAAGGGCAAGAAGTACCAGACCGGCACCGAGGACAATTACCGGATCTCCGGGCTGAGGGGAAAGGACAAGCGGAACTTCTACGGGATCGCGCAGAAGCTGTCGTTCGACAAGAAGGACTTCCAGGGCATCAAGCAGGCATATGAGTTCGACCCGGAGGCCGAGCGATATGTCCCGGTCGATCCGATGAACGAGGCCCGCTGGTACCCGACGCTGACCACCCTCCAGGACGGCAAGGTGCTCGCGGTCTCCGGGCTGGACGAGATCGGCCAGGTGGTGCCGGGGAAGAACGAGATCTACGACCCCAAGACCAAGAAGTGGAAGTACCTGCCCAAGAAGCGCTTCTTCCCGACCTACCCCGCGCTGTTCCTGACCGACAAGGGCCGGATCTTCTACACCGGCTCGAACGCCGGATACGGCCCGGACGACAAGGGCCGCACGCCCGGCATCTGGGATCTGAAGACCAATCGGTTCGATGTGGTCCCGGGGATCAGCGACTCCGACGCCCTGGAGACGTCGATGTCCGTACTGCTGCCGCCCGCGCAGGACCAGCGGTACATGGTGCAGGGCGGGGGCGGGGTCGGCGAGGACCCCAAATCCACGGCGAAGACCCGGATCGTCGATCTGCACGCCGATAAGCCGCGGTTCCGCGATGGCCCGGAACTGTATGCGAAGGTGCGCTATCCGAGCAGTGTGATCCTGCCCGATGACACCGTCCTGACCACGAACGGCTCGGGCGACTACCGGGGGCGCGGCGCCACCAATGTGCTGAAGGCCGAGCTCTACGACCCGAAGAGCGACACCGCGCGCGCGGTGGCCGATCCGCTGGTGGGCCGCAACTACCACTCGGGTGCGCTGCTCCTGCCGGACGGCCGGGTCATGACCTTCGGCTCGGACTCGCTCTTCGCCGACAAGGCCAACACCACACCGGGTGAGTTCCAGCAGCAGATCGACCTCTACACCCCGCCGTATCTCTTCCGCGACTCCCGCCCGAAGCTCGCCGACACCGCGCCCAGGACGGTCAAGCTCGGCGGGAAGACCACCTACCGGACCGCACACCCATCGTCGATCGCCAAGATGCGGCTGATCCGGCCCGGCTCCTTCACCCATGTGACCAATGTCGAGCAGCGGTCGATCGCGCTGGACTTCACCCGGGCGAAGGACGGGGTGACGGTGACCCTGCCGAAGGACTCGTCCTTGGTGCCGCCGGGGTGGTACATGCTCAACGCGGTGGACGACCGGGGGACGCCGTCGAAGGCGGCGTGGGTGAAGGTGCCCGCCCCGAAGAAGAAGTGACGGCTAACTACTTCTACGGTCGGCGTTACGGGCGAGATCGAGCGCGTACCGGGGCCACCACCGACCCGCGGTGGGACCGCCCTTGCAGGTGCCGTCCGACTCGCCCGGACGCTTGATCCACAGATAGGCGTCGATCCGCTCGTCCCCGGTCTCGACGGTCGGCCGCTCGCCCAGCGCCCGGCCCTTCGGATTGCACCACGCCTGCGGGTCGTTCTTACCCGGGGCCGGGCCATTGCCGTTACGGCTGGTGTCGATCACGAAGGGCTTGCCGCCGACCAGCGCGGACAACCGCTTGCCGTACGCCCGGTTCTCCTGGGTCGTCTGGTAGTTCGAGGTGTTCAGCGCGAAGCCGTCGGCCTTACGGATACCGGCCCGCTTCAGCGGCTCGACCATCCGGCGCGGGTCCTTGATCCAGTGGGGGTTTCCGGCGTCCAGATAGACCTTGGTGCGCGGCAGCCCCTTGAGCTTGTCCACAGCGCCGGTCAGTAAGTCGTACCGCTCCTCGTGGAACTTCCTGGGCGTACAGCCGTCCACCACGTGCGGCAGCGCGTCGGGCTCCAGGATGACCGTCGCCCGGCGGTCGCCGATCCCCCGGACCGTCCTGTCCAGCCAGGTGCGATAGGCGTCGCCATCGGCCGCGCCGCCCTTGGAGTACTGTCCGCAGTCGCGGTGCGGGATGTTGTAGAAGACCAGCAGCGCATCCCGGTTCACCTGATCCGCGGCCGCGGTGAACCCCCGCGCCCGCCCCTCCGGGTCGTCCACCCCCAGCCACTCCGCGACGGGCTGCTCCGCGATCTTCTCGATCAGCCTGGCCTCGCCGTCCTCGCCCTTCTTCCGGTACGCCGCGGCCTGGCGCGCCGCGCTGCCATCCGGATTCACCCAATAGGGGATCGTGGCCTTGGGCCGCTGCTTCGGCTGCCGCCCGACGAGCGAGGCATGGTCACTATCCCCTTCCGAGGGCCCGAAACACCCGGAGACCACGACGCACGCCAAGAGCGCCCCGGCGACGGAGACCACGCGCGTACGGCTGCGAGTGCCGGGTATGCGGCTCCGCCACATGGTCGGGGCTCCGCCCCTGGACCCCGTGGTCTGGGGCAGAGCGGATTTCTCCCCTCCCCGCCCCTTCCCGTTACCAGGGGCTCCGCCCCTGGACCCCGTGGTCGAGGGCGCAGCCCCGGGTGGGGTCCAGGGCACAGCCCCAAGCAGGAGCCGGGGCACAGCCCCGGGTGGGGTCCAGGGCACAGCCCCAAGCAGGAGCCGGGGCACAGCCCCGGGTGGGGTCCAGGGCACAGCCCCAAGCGGAAGCCGGGGCACAGCCCCGGGTGGGGTCCAGGGCACAGCCCCAAGCGGAAGCCGGGGCACAGCCCCGGGTGGGGTCCAGGGCACAGCCCCAAGCAGGAGCCGGGGCACAGCCCCGGGTGGGGTCCAGGGCACAGCCCCAAGCAGGAGCCGGGGCACAGCCCCGGGTGGGGTCCAGAGCGCAGCCCCGGGTGGGGTCCAGAGCGCAGCCCCGGGTGGGGTCCGGGGCACAGCCCCAAGCGGGAGCCGGGGCACAGCCCCGGGTGGGGTCCGGGGCGCAGCCCCGGGTGGGGTGCAGGGGGCGGAGCCCCCTGGTTTCGGGAAGGGGCGGGGTGGGGGCTTCGCCCGCCGCAGGCGCCCACCCTCGCACCGACTAGTGCGGCGCATTGCGGCTGCCCGCCGACACATTGCCCGCAGAGCCCGTCGTGCCGGTCAGGTAGGCCGAGACGACGACGTTCGCCGAGTACGTCCGCGTCGAGCGATCGTACGTGCCCCCGCACGTGATCAGCCGCAGCTCCGCGCGGTCATGCGACCGCGACCCGTACACCCGCCGCGCGTCAAAGTGCTTCTCCGGCACCACCTCGACGTCCTCGACCGTGAACTCCGCCGTCGTCCCGTCCGATCGCGCGACCCGCACCCGCTCCCCCCGCTTGAGGCGGCTCAGCTCATGGAAGACCGCCGGTTTGCTCTTCGTGTCCAGGTGGCCGACCAGCAGCGCGGCGCCCGGGGAGCCGGGCTCGGGGCCGGCGCGGTACCAGCCGACCGTGCCGGGGCGGCTGAAGGGCGGCGGCTTCACGGCCCCGTCGCGGTCCAGGCCGCTGGCGACGATCGGGGCGCGGACCCCCGCCGCCTCGATCACGACCCGCTTGGGCCGGGCGGAGCCCAGCGGCGCGTGCGCCGGGGGCAGCGGATGGGCGGACGGCCGCCCGACCGCGGCCACGTCCCCGGTCATGGGCGCCGGACCACCCGTACCCTCCGTCGTGTCCCGGCCCCACATCCACAGGCCCAGCAGCAGCGCCGCCCAGGCGAGTCCGATGGCCAGCCGCCCGAGGCCGGAGAAGCGATTCCCGATGCCGTCCATGTTTCCGTCCATCTCGGTATCCAGATCCATGGGGATCAGCTCGCGGCGCGGGAGGGGTGGCGGCGGCGGTGGACCGCGAGGCCGCCGACGGCCACGGCCGTACCGCCGGAGAGCACCAGGCCGTACGCCTCCGCGGCGCCGATGTCGTCGCGTGGTCGCGCCTCGTCCGGCGCGGTGCCGCCCCCGCCGGCGCGGACGGGGGCGACGGGCGAGGGCGGGCGCTCCACGGCGAGGGCGACCCGGTCCGCGCCGTCCTGCGCTTCCCCGCCCGCGCCGCCCGTGCCGCCGGCGCCGCCCCCGCCCGCGCCCGTTCCGTCCTCGCGTACGAGGCCGCCGTCCGCGCAGTCCAGGGTGACCCGGTGCGCCCCCTTGGCCGCCGTCGAGCGGATCGTCGCCTCGCTGAAGAGCGCGTCCCCCTCGGGCGTCAGCTCCGCGTCGTCCACGAACACCGGTGAGGAGGCGGTGGCCACCCGGTCCGGGCAGCCGAAGGCCCAGACCTCGACCTCGGCGCCGGGGGCGAGGGCCCGCGGACTGATCCGGATCGTGGTGGTGGCGGAGTGGCGCTGCTCGGCGAGGACCGGAGCAGCGGCCGTCATCGCCGCGACGGCGGCGCACGCTGCGCTACAGAGAGTGAGTGCGACAATGCGCATGGTGAAACCTCCCGATACCAAGAGGCTCACGCGCCCGGCAGGGCCCCGCATCCGCTGCGGGCACCTACTGCGCCATCCGGGGGACAGGGCTGGGGCACAGGGCTCACCAGCGGGTCATACCGGGCTCACCGGCGGGCTCACCGGCGGGCCATACCGGTACTCACCGGCGGATCATGCGATGCGTTCCACGAGGTCCGCGATGGACTCGACGACCGTGGACGGGCGGTACGGGTACCGGTCCACCTCTCCCGCCTTGGTCACCCCGGTGAGCACCAGGAAGGTCTCCATACCGGCCTCGAGCCCGGCCCGCACATCCGTGTCCATCCGGTCGCCGATCATCGCGCTGGACTCGGAGTGGGCGCCGATCGCGTTCAGCCCGGACCGCATCATCAGCGGGTTGGGCTTGCCGACGAAGTACGGCTCCTGGCCGGTGGCCTTGGTGATCAGCGCGGCCACGGAGCCGGTGGCGGGCAGCGCGCCCTCGGCCGAGGGGCCGATCTCATCGGGGTTGGTGGCGATGAACCGCGCACCGTCGTTGATCAGCCGGATGGCCTTGGTGAGCGCCTCGAAGCTGTACGTACGGGTCTCGCCGAGCACCACGTAGTCCGGCTCGACATCCGTAAGGACGTAGCCGATGTCGTGCAGCGCGGTGGTCAGCCCCGCCTCGCCGATGACATACGCGGTGCCGCCGGGGCGCTGCTCGTCCAGGAACTGGGCGCTCGCGAGCGCCGACGTCCAGATGTTGGCCACCGGCACGTCCAGCCCGATACGGGACAGCCGGGCGTGGAGGTCGCGCGGGGTGTAGATGGAGTTGTTGGTGAGCACCAGGAAGGGCGTGTCGGACTCGCGCAGCCGCTTGATGAAGGCGTCGGCACCGGGCACCGGTATGCCCTCGTGCATCAGTACACCGTCCATGTCGGTGAGCCATGACTCGATCGGCTTGCGCTCTGCCACTGGTTGCTCTCCGCTCGGATCGGCCTCTGCGACGACCTCAGCCTAACCGGGGAAAGCGCTGGGGAGACCGCCCTGTGTTCCGGAGCACGATCCGTTCGCCGTCCGTTTCGCCATCCGTTTCGCCATCCATCTCTCCGCCCGCTTCGCCGTCCGTCCGCGCTCCGTCCCAGCGCGACAGATCCGCACAGGTGTCTGATGCTGGGGAAGGGGCGGAATCCGCCCCTCCGTGGAACGAGCCGGACCGTGAGGCCGGACCGTAAGGAGGCCGCGATGGGCATGATGGACAAGCTCAAGGGCGCGATCAGCAAGAACCCGGACAAGGCTCGGAAGGGCGCTCGTAAGGGGGCCGAGACCGCGGACAAGAAGACCGGCGGCAAGTACTCGGAGCAGATCCAGTCCGGTTCGGACAAGGTCGACGACGAACTGCGCCGCCGGGGCGAGGGGCCCCGGGGCCAGTAGTTCGTACATGCGCCCCCGAACGTGAGGGCGTCCGGGCGCCGGGGCTTCAGACCCCCGAGCGCCGGGACTTCACCACGAGGACGGTTCCGCAGGTCACGAGCGCGGCGCTGATGACGCCGAGCCCCGCGAGCAGGGCGGTGTGACGGCCCGTCGCGGCGAGCTCGGGCATCCGCTCGTGCTCGCGCTCGTGGCCGCCGTCCTCCTCGCGACGGCCGCCACCGCCGGTGCCGGTACCGGTGCTGGGCTCGGCCTGGGGCTCACGGCCGGGGTCGGTTTCGGCGCCGGGGTCGTCGGTCTCCGTGCCCAGCCCGGTGTCGGTGCCGAGGTCGGTACCGACGTCGGTGCCGGGGTCGGTCTCCGTACCGAGGTCGGTGTCAGTGCCGGTGTCAGTACCCGTCTCGGTGTCGGTGCCCGCATCGGCGTCCGCGCTTGAGTCCGAGCCCGGGTCCGTGTCCGTGTCCGTACCCGTCTCGGTGTCCGCCCCGAGGTCGGCGTCCGTGTCCGTATCGACATCCGCGCCCAACTCGGAATCCGTATCGGCATCGGCATCGGCATCGGCATCGGGGTCCTCTCCGGTCCCCGCGTCCTCTTCGGCGCTGGGATCGGAGTCGATGTCGGCCTCCGCGCCGACGTCGGCGTCCGTCTCCGTGTCGGCATCAGCGTCGCTGTCGGCACGGGGCGGCACCGCGGCCGGGGACGTTCGGCTCGGCGTGGCCGTGGGGCGCTTGGATCGGGTGGTCGGTTCCGGAGCGGGCTTCGTCTCGGTTCCCCCTTCGGTGGCGGTTCCGGCGCCGACACCGGTATCCGGTTCGGTCTCCGTAAGCCCGCCGGAGCGCGTGGCCGCCCTCGTACGCGTTCCGGCGTCCGGACCCGTGGTTCCGGTACCGGTGTCCGCAGTACTGGCACCCGTCCCCGCACCCGTACGCGTACTCGCACCCGTACTCGTCGCCGTCCCGCCGATGCGGAAGACGTAGTCGTTCGACTGCCCCGCCCAGTCGCCGTCGTCCGCGCGCCGCTGTACGGCGATCGCGTTGGCCGTCACCGGCCCCTCGGGCGCGTCCGCGGCGAAGCGCGTGCGCACCTGGACGTCGACGGTCTTGTGCGCGGGCACGGTGAAGCCCTTGAAGTGGTCGTCGAAGACCCCGATGTTCTCGTCCTCGTCCGTGGTCTGGAAGGAGACGGTCCGCCAGGTGGCGCCGCCGTCCGCGGCGGGGTCCAGGAACTCGAAGCCGATATGGCGGGGCCGCAGTTGACGGGCCTGGTCGACCAGGACGGCGATGGGGTGGATGGCGCGGCAGCCGGTGTCCGTGGCGTTGCGCAGTTCGAGGTGCCAGCCGCGCCAGCCGCCGCCCAGGGCGTACTGGTCCGGCCCGCCGCGCAGATGGGCTTCGATCGGGAAGTCGGAGGCGTTCCGGTCCCCGCAGGCGGCGGGCTCGGCCTCGGCGGCGTACGCCGGGACCCCGTAGAGGGCCGGGGCGAACGCTAGCGCGGCCGCCGGAAGGACAGCTCGTAGGGACAGTGCGGTGGGCAAGCGCATGAGTGACCTCTGCTGTGCTGCGGTTTTCCCCGAGCACTCCGCTACATTCCGCGTCCGCACGCCGACACACCGCACCAGGCCCGGATTGCCCCCGACTGGCGGTCAGGATCCCCCTCGATCAGCCCAGTGCGAACAGCGGTGCGAGCACCAGCCGGGCGGCGCCCTCGACGACGGCCCGCTCGCCCCGCTCCACGACGTCCACGGAGACCGGGGGGCGGCTGGCGCGGGCGGAGTCCTCGGCGATCATCGTGGCCACGCCGCGAACGTACGGCTCGGGGTCGGCCAGCACCATCCGGCCGCCCAGGAGCACCCGGTCGATGTCGAGGAGCCGTACGAGGTTGGTCGCGCCGATGCCGAGCAGCCGCGCCGCGTCCGTACGGTCGCCACGCGCGACGGCGGCGAGGCACAGCGCCTCCAGGCAGCCGTTGTTGCCGCATTCGCAGGGCGGCCCGTCGAGCTGTATGACCTGGTGCCCGAACTCCCCCGCGTCGGTCCGCGCCCCCCGGTACACATCCCCGCCGAGCACCAGACCGGCGCCCAGGCCGGTGCCCAGGTGGAGATAGGCGGCCGACTCGGCGGTCCCGGCGGTCCCGGCGGTCACCAGCCCGAGCGCCGCGGCGTTGGTGTCCTTGTCGAGGACGACGGGGAGGGCGAGCCGCTCGGCGAGCGCGTCGCGCAGCGGGTAGCCGTCCCACTGGGGGAAGCCGGTGACGCGGTGCAGCACGCCGGAGCCGTGGTCGAGCGGTCCGGGCGCGGCGACACCGACACCGAGCAGCCCGCCGCCCGTCACCCCGCTCGCCGCCGCGTCCGCGAGGAGCGCACTGACCTCGGCCGTGGCCGCCGCGAGCGCCTCATCCGCGGGCGCGCCGAAGTCGAAGGGGGCCGAGCGGGCCGCGACCGAGGTGCCCGCGAGGTCGACCAGGACCGCCGTCACCTCGTCGCGGTCGAGCTGGAGCCCGATCGCATGGCGGGCGTCCGGGACCAGGCGGAGCGCGGTGGGCGGTTTGCCGCCGGTCGAGGCGCGCTGACCGGCCTCCACCAGCAGCCCCTCCGCCCTCAGCCGGGCCGTGATCTTGCTGACGGCCTGGGGGGTGAGGCCGGTGCGCCCGGCCAGCTCCGGCCGGCTGATGCCGTCCTCGCCCGCGTCCCGCAGCAGTCGCAGGACGAGTGCGGCATTGTGGCTGCGCAGGGCGGTCAGATTGGCTCCGGGCCCGGACGCTCCGGACATCGTGCTGTTCACCCCTCCATTGTGGCCACTGCTTGCACTTTGACAACACTGTTGCCAAAGTGGCATCCATGGATGCCACCGATGACAGCAGCACCACCCGAGTGGGACTGATCGGCTACGGCCTGGCCGGATCCGTCTTCCACGCCCCCTTGATCGCGGCCGCCGAGGGGCTGGTCCTCGACACCATCGTCACCTCCAGCCCGGAGCGGCAGCGGCAGGCGCGCGCCGAGTTCCCCGACGTCCGTCTCGTGGACTCCGCCGATGAGCTGTGGGCCCGGGCGGATGAGCTGGACCTGATCGTCATCGCCTCCCCGAACCGCACCCATGTCCCGCTCGCCCGCACCGCCCTCGAGGCCGGGCTGCCGACCGTCGTGGACAAGCCGCTGGCCGCGACCGCCGCCGAGGCCGAGGAGCTGGCCGCGCTCGCCGAGGCCCGCGGGCTGCTGCTGACCGTCTTCCAGAACCGCCGCTGGGACAACGACTTCCGCACCCTCCGCAAGCTGCTCGCCGAGGGCGCGCTGGGCGAGGTGCGGCGCTTCGAGTCCCGCTTCGAGCGGTGGCGGCCGCAGCTCAAGGGCGGCTGGCGGGAGTCCGGCGACCCGGCCGAGGTCGGCGGGCTGCTGTACGACCTGGGCAGCCATCTGGTCGACCAGGCACTCACCCTCTTCGGCCCGGTCGAGTCCGTCTACGCCGAGGTCGATGTGCGCCGCCCCGGGGCGCGGACCGACGACGACACCTTCATCGCCCTCACCCACACCGGCGGGGTCCGCTCCCATCTGTGGATGAGCGCGACCACCCCCCAGCTCGGCCCGCGGTTCCGGGTGCTGGGCAGCGAGTCGGGCTATGTGAAGTACGGCCTCGACCCGCAGGAGGCCGCCCTGCGCGAGGGGCTGCGCCCCGGCGACCCGTCCGTCGAATGGGGCGCCGAACCGGAGGGCGACTGGGGCCGGCTGGGCGCGGGAGAGTCCCCGACGACCGGCGGCGGCGTCCCGGTGGAGACCCTACGGGGCGACTACCCCGCGTACTACGCCGCCGTCGCCGCCGCCCTCCGCGACGGCACCCCGCCGCCGGTCACCGCCGCCGAGGCCGCGGCCACCCTGCATGTGCTGGAGGCGGCCCGGGTGGCGGCCGCTGAGCGCCGTACCGTCCGGATCGAGGTCCCCGCATGAGCGAGCACACCGACGCGATATCCCAGGTGGCGGAGTTGGAGGAGCAGGAGCGCCGGCTGCGGCTGCCCCGCTTCGACAACGACGACGCCTGGCGGCTGGGCTGCCTCATCGCCGACCTGGCCGAGGAGCGCGGCGCCGCCGTGACGATCGGCATCCTGCGGGCCGGTCAGCGCCTCTTCCACCGCGCGCTGCCGGGCACCTCCCCGGACAATGACGCCTGGCTGGAGCGCAAGTGCCGGGTCGTGGAGCGCTACGGGGCGAGCTCGTTCCTGGTCGGCGCCCGCTTCCGCGCCAAGGGCGGCAGCTTCGAGGAGTCCTCCCGCCTCGACCCCGACCGGTACGCGGCGCACGGGGGCGCCTTCCCGATCCATGTGACGGGCACGGGCGTCATCGGCGCGGTGGCGGTCTCGGGGCTGCCGCAGGCCGAGGACCACGCGCTGGTGGTGGAGGCGCTGGAACGGTTCTCGCTCACCGGGCCCTGACGCTACGTGCCCACCGGGCCCTGACGGACGGACTCCGTCCGGGCCCGGGTCCGACAGCGTACGGCGTACAGCACTCCCAGAGCGAGCACGAGGGCACCGCCCGTTCCCCCGTACAGCCAAGGCCGCGTATCCGGCTCGGCGGCGGCGGTGGTCTCCAGAGCCACCGGGGCGCTGTCGTTCGCCGGGCGCGGGTCGTGTGGCGGGAAGTCGGGGTTGGGGACGACCTCGACCCGGCCCCGCGCACCGTGGACCTTCTTGTCGATGTGCAGGCGGAAGCCCATCCCCGCGCCCGCCCCCGGCCCCGACGCCGCTCCCTCCGCCGACTCGGGGCACATGGCCACCGTCCCCCCGTGCCGGATGGTGCACAGCGGCTGTCCGTCGTCCTCCGGCCCGCCCACGATGCGGGTCCCCCGGGGCGCCGTGAACCGCACGGACCAGGCGCTCTGATCCCAGTACGACAGGTCCAGGTCTCCGTTCCCCCGCGCCCGTACGCCGACCCGGACGGGCACCGTCTCGCCGACCCGGCCCCGGGCGGGCCGCGCGACCGCGTCCAAGTCCACGTGCCGGTCGAGCCCCACCGTGGCCTCGCTGAGGGATTCCCTGAACCGACCGCGGTCCGCCGACGCGTCCGTCAGCCCGAGCGGCCGGCCCTTGCCCGGCGTGGTGGGGTACGGCTCCTCGTCACGCTCGTCGGGGTCGTACGCGGGGTCGTCGGGGCTGCCGAGGGCGTAGACGGTGATGGAGAGGTCGCTGTACAACCGCCGCTTCGACGCGGTGACTCCGAGGGGCCCGTCCGTGGCCGCCGACTGACCCGGCTTCAGCGACCGCCCGAAGACACATCGCAGTTCGGGATCGAGGTCGGGGCCCTCCTTACGGCAGTTGCGGTACCTCGGAGTGATCCTCTGGTCCCCGCCCGCGCCGACCGCGATGCCGAAGCCGTTGCGCGCGGGGATCCCGCCCTCGTTCCGCACGGCCACCCGGAGCGGCAGCGGAGCGCCGGGCCGCAGGCGCTTCAGGCTGCCCCGCCCGCCCACGGTGAGCTTCGGCACCCCGACGATCACCGCGGTACTCCCCGCGGCCGCCGAACCGTCCTGGGACGCGCGTACGGTGACCCGGGCGTGGTCGCCGCGCGTGCTCCCCTCCGCCGGGCGCAGCCGGAAGGGACGTACGGTGCTCGGCTGCCCGATGTTCCAGACGCGGTACGAACAGGTCACCCGGGCGCCCTCGCGGCGGCAGGAATCACTCAGCCGGCGGACCGTGGCGACCCCGGCCAGCCGTGAGGTGTCGATGACCACCGTGACCCGCCCCGCCCGCTTCGGCACGACGGAGAACGCCAGGTCCATCGACCGTTCGTCGTTGCCCGGCTCCGGAACATAGGTGTCGGCGGGCAGATCCTCGACGCGCACCTGCCCCGGGTGGTCGTCCGCCCGCGCGGACGGCACAGCCACCATGACCGCGGTGGCCCCCGCCACCGCCAGAATGAGCGCGGCAAGCGCGACAGCTCTCGCCGCGCCCTTCGCCACGCCTGCCGCGAAGGAGACAGCCCCCTTATCCACCACTGCTTCACACTCCACCGTGATCGAGAATCCGGGGAAAGACGTTCACCGTGAGCACGTGGTTCCTGCATCGGATGGGCCCGTTCCGCCATCGGATGGGCCCGTTCCGCTACCGCTTCGATCCTGACCGCAGCCGGTAGGCGCTCGCGGACCGGTTCGGCGCGCGGCGGGTGTTCAGACGCCCAAGAAGGCGGGCCACTCGGGCAAGTGAGCCCGAGTGGCCCCGAGGCCGTCGATGGTCAGGCGTCCTTGAACTCCTGGCGCTGGCGGCCCAGCCCGTCGATCTCGAGCTCGACGACATCGCCGGCGCGCAGATACGGCTTGGGCTCGGGGCGGCCCATGGCCACGCCCGCCGGGGTGCCGGTGTTGATGACATCGCCGGGGTAGAGCGTCATGAACTGGCTGAGGTAGCGGACCACCTGGGCCACGCCGAAGATCTGGTCCGCCGTGTTGCCGTTCTGCTTGAGCTCGCCGTTGACCCAGAGGCGCAGGCCCAGGGCCTGCGGGTCGGGGACCTCGTCGGCGGTGACCAGCCAGGGGCCCAGGGGGTTGAACGTCTCGCAGTTCTTGCCCTTGTCCCACTGGCCGCCGCGCTCGATCTGGAAGGCGCGCTCGGAGACGTCGTGCGCCACCGCATAGCCCGCGACCGCGGCGAGGGCCGCCTCGTCGGAGTCGAGGTAGCGGGCGGTGCGGCCGATGACGATGGCGAGCTCGACCTCCCAGTCGGTCTTCACGCTGCCGCGCGGGACGAGGACCGTGTCATCGGGGCCGACGACCGTGTCCGGGGCCTTCATGAAGACGATGGGCTCTTCGGGGATGCTGGCGCCGGTTTCGGTGGCGTGGTCGTGGTAGTTCAGCCCGATGCACACGATCTTGCCGATACGGCCGAGCGGCGGGCCGATCCGCACCCCGCCGTCCTCGATCGCGGGCAGCGCGCCGTCCCCCTCGGCGGCCGCCGCCGCGCGCACCCGCGCGAGGGCGGCCTCATCGGCGAGGAGGGCGCCGTCGATGTCCGGGACCAGGGCGGATAGATCGCGCAGAGTGCCGTTCTGATCGAGCAGCGCGGGGCGTTCCGCGCCCGCCGGTCCGACTCGCAGCAGTTTCATCCCAAGACTCCCGAGGTCACAGGCCGGTGCGAGGCGCCTACCGGCCGATTGATCCTCCCTTCAGGGGCGTCCAGCCCGCAAGACCTCGTTCACGGACTGGGACATCGGTCTCAAGGGTGACCGCGGCGGGGCCGTTGTCAGCGGTGCAGCAGGGCCCGCTCCACCGCCGTCCAGGTGGTGCTGGTCGCCAGGTAGAGGGCCGCCGCCAGCGGGACCACGGCGGCGGTGACGAGGGTGCCGAACGACAGCAGCGGCAGCGCCCTGGCCACTCCGGGCGCCCCGGGGACGGTCGCCTTACGGGCGCGGAGATACGTCCAGGTGGCCACGGCCGCGATCAGCACGAAGAGCCCCAGGTAGACCAGGCCCGGCCCGCCAGTGAGCACCCCGCCCCAATGGGCGCCGAGCGGGGCCCCGGCGAGCGTGTGGTCGAGGAGGTCTCCGGCGCCGCTGCCGGTGGAGAACACGTGGTACATGACGAAGAAGACCGGGAGCTGGGCGAGCGTCGGCAGACACCCCGCCAGCGGTGACGCGCCCTCCTTCACCTGGAGCTCCGCCATGGCGCGCCGCATCCGCTCCGGGTCGTCCCGGTGCTTGCGGCCCAGCTCGGTGATCTTCGGCGCGAGCGCGGCCCGCGCCTTCTCGCCGCGCACCGCGGCCCGGGCGAGGGGATGCAGCGCGGCGCGGACGCACAGCGTGAACAGGACGATGGCGGCCGCCGCCGCGGACGCGCCGAAGAGCGGATCGAGGCCGTCCGCCATGGTGGTCAACAGGGAGCCGAGGGAAGAGAAAAGGGACATGGGAGCCCTCCGCGGGTCTCGTCGTGCCGGGGTGAGGAAGACATCGGCGTGACGAGCCGCGTGGCGCGGCGGTACGGATCCTGGACCTTCCGGGGCTCCGCCCCGGACCCCGCTCCTCAGACGCCGGAGAGGCTGGAGGTACGCCGTACAGCGATATGGGTGCGCCTACGCGGCCGTCGGCAGACGACGGCCCGGCGCTCGGGGCCTCGGGCGCCCGGCGGCGTCGGGATCCCGCTGCGGCAGGAACGCCGTACGGCGCTCCCGGTCCCGTATCGCGGTGCGAATCCGCCCGGCGGGGACGGGTATTCGGCCACGGGAGGCGAGGATCGCGCACATGGCCAGCGCGGCGGCGACCGCGGTCGTGGCCGCGACGGTGGCGGCGAGGGCGACGGCGCTGACCACCCCGCTCTGCGCCAGCAGAACCCCGGTCAGCAGGAACAGGCAGACGCCCAGATGCGCCCGCAGCGCTTCAAGCCGCCGCGACACCGTCACGTCCCCCCTCTCCCGGCCGGTCTCCCCTCCTGGCGCTGCCAGTCTAAGCAGACCGGGGGCCAGGTGGTGGAGCCGCGTAGGGGACAGCCCGCCGCAGGCGGCACGCGGCCCGTCGGACAACCCTAGTGGCCCCCGCCGACATCCCGGGGGGCGGCGGTTCGCAGTCGGGCCCAGACCACCAGGCGGTAGCGGGAGGTGAATTCGGGGGTGCAGGTCGTCAGCGTGAGGTAGTAGCCCGGCTCGGTGTAGCGGTAGCGGGGGTGGGCGGAGCTGTACGGCACCCGCGCGACCACCGTGCCATCGGCGGGCGAGGTACGCGGCAGGGTGCGCTCGATCACGTACGTATAGCGGGCGTCGGCGGTGTCGATGCGCACCGTGTCGCCGGGGCGCACCTCGTCCAGTTGCCGGAAGGGCTCGCCGTGGGTGTTGCGGTGACCCGCGAGGGCGACGTTGCCCGCCTGGCCCGGCTGGGCGGTGCGCGGATAGTGGCCCACATAGCCCTTGTTGAGCACCGCCGCGCGGCTGATGCCCTCGGCGATGGGCACCGTAAGGCCGATACGCGGGATCCTGAGCACCGCGTACGCCTGGTCCCGGCGCGGCCCTTGGCCCCCGGCGCCGCTTCCGGTCGACCGGTCACGGTCGCGTTCGTGTTCGTGTTCGCGGTCGCGGTCGCGTTCGTCCCGCTGAGCGGAATCGGAGGATCCCGTCGCCCCCGGCGTCGGCGTCGCGGACTCCGCCGCCCCGTCCTGCCACCGCCGCTCCAGCACCGACACCTCGTGCCGTGCGCCCGCCCTCGCCTGCCGGTTGGTCCACCACAGCTGGTGGACGACGAAGAGCAGCACCACGACCCCGAGGGTGACGGCGAGCTCACCGGCCGTCCACAGCCCCCGGGCGAGCACGGCACGCCCTCCACGACGTCGCACGCGCGCACCATAGGCCAGGCCGCGCACACCTTCCAGAGCCGCGACGCGGCAAGACGCGGCAATCCGCCGGACGCCACGGGTCAACTGCCCGCCGCCCGCGCGCTATCCGCCCAGCGCCCGGGAGACCGTATAGATCACCAGCCCGGCCAGGGCACCCACCACCGTGCCATTGATCCGGATGAACTGAAGGTCCCGGCCGATATGCGCCTCGATCTTCCGCGAGGTGTGGTCCGCGTCCCAGCTCGCCACCGTCTCGCTGATCAGCGAGGTGATCTCGTCCCGATACGTCGTCACCACATAGACGGCGGCGTCCTCCAGCCAGCCGTCGACCTTGTCCCGCAGCCGTGGGTCCGTCACCATCCGCCGCCCCAGCGACAGAATCGCCGCCCGCGCCCGCTGCCGCAGCTCGCTGCGCTCGTCCTCCGCCGCCGCGACGATCATCGCCCGCACCGAGGCCCAGGCCGAGGCGATGAGGTCCTGGACGTCGCCGCGCCCCAGCACCTCGCTCTTCACCCGCTCCACCCGCAGCCGGGTGTCGGTGTCGGACTGAAGGTCCCCGGCGAAGTCGGTGAGGAAGCGGTCCAGGGCGCCGCGCGCCGGATGGTCGGGCATGTCGCGCATCTCGGTCACGAAGCGCAGCAGTTCCTTGTAGACGCGCTCGCCGACCTTGCGGTCCACGAACCTCGGCGTCCAGCCGGGGGCGCCGCCGGTCACCGCCTGCATCACCGAGTCGTTGTGCTCCACCAGCCAGTCGTGGGCGCGCAGACACACCAGGTCCACGGCGCGGCGGTGGCCGCCGTCCGCGACCACCCGCTCCAGCAGCTTGCCCAGGCCCGGTGCGATCTCCTGGCTGTCGGCCCGGCGGGTGATCGCCTCGCCCACCACCGCCTGCACATCGGAGTCGCGCAGCACCGTGAGCGCGCCGCGCAGCGCGGTGGCCAACTCCGCGGTCACCCGGTCGGCGTGCTCGGGCTCGGCGAGCCAGGTGCCGAGCCGGCTGCCGATGCCGACCGCGCGCAGCCGCAGCCGTACGACGTCGCCGGAGAGGAAGTTCTCCCCGACGAACTCCCCGAGGCTGGCCCCGAGCTGGTCCTTCTTGGTGGGGATGATCGCCGTATGGGGAATGGGCAGCCCCATGGGCCGCCGGAAGAGCGCCGTGACCGCGAACCAGTCGGCCAGGGCGCCCACCATGCCCGCCTCGGCGGCCGCGGCCACATAGCCGGGCCAGCCGCCGATACCGGAGGACCGCGCCCAGGTGGCGAGCACGTACACCAGTGCGACGCCGAGCAGCAGTCCGGTGGCGAACGCCTTCATCCGGCGCACCCCGCGCCGCCGCTCCACGTCGAGAGGGCTGTCGGTGACGAAGGGCACAGCCGCGCCCCGAGGCGGCGGGGACGCCGTCTCACCAGTCGTTCTTCGCTCCATACGCTCCACCTGGTCGACCCGTCTCCCCATGCATTGTCTCTTTCCGGTCTCAGTCGCCCATGTGTGGAACGAACGGTGAGTTCCCGTCGTCTGTCTGGGGGAGCGACCCAGCACATTGGGGGCAGGCCGACGGGCGGAGCCGGGTCCCACCATGGGATCATGGGAGACCGACCGGACCGCATCGGCATTGCCGGATACCACCCGCCGTTCCCGTCCACTTCCGGAGCCTCGGGCTCCGTCTGCCCGAGGAGACAACCCGCCCATGAGCGTGCCCCCTATGCCCAGACGCACGGGGTATGCCGTGCTCGCTGCGCTGGCGGCTGTGGTGATCCTCGTCTCCACCGCGATATTCATCGGGCTCGGTGGTGACAAGGGCGGCGCGGACCCCCGTGCGCAGGGAGCCCGCGGCTCGGCCGACCCGGCCTCGGCCGGTGCCTGGGTGGGCACCTGGTCCACCTCGGCCGCTGCCGCCGAGCCGAGGACGCTGCGCGGCGGCCTCTCGGGCATGTCGATACGGAACGTGGTGCACACCAGCATCGGCGGCACCAGCGCCCGGATCCAGCTCTCGAACTTCTACAGCAGCCGTCCACTGACGATCACGCATGCCTCGGTGGCGCTGGCCGCCGCGCCCAGCAACCCCACCGCGGCAGCCGGCACCATGCGCCGTCTCACCTTCAACAACCGCACCTGGGTGACGATCCCGCCCGGTAAGGCCGCCGCCAGCGACCCGGTGCGGCTCGCCGTCCCGGACGCGGCCGATCTGCTGGTCACCACCTACACCCCGCAGGCGTCCGGGTCCGTGACCTACCATCCGCACGCCCGCCAGACGTCGTACATGGCGCGTGGCGACCGTACGGAGGACACTGCGGGCTCCGCCTACACCCAGCAGAGCCCGTACTGGCGCTATCTGACCGGTGTGGACGTGTGGTCCAAGCAGGCCGAGGGCGCCGTCGCGGTGCTGGGCGACTCGATCACCGACGGCATCACCTCCACCGCCGGGGCCAACCATCGGTGGACCGACTTCCTCTCCGAGCGGCTTCGCAGCGAGCCCGGGGCGCCCCGCTTCGGCGTGCTCAACCAGGGCATCAGCGGCAACCGCGTGCTGAGCGACGGCACGGAGTACCCGCCCAACAACCCCAGCGGGCTGTCCCGCTTCGACCGCGACGTGCTGTCCCGTACGGGCGTCAAGGCCGTGATCATCGAGCTGGGCGTCAACGACATACTCCGCATCCCCCATCAGACCGACCCCAACCGGATCGTGTGGGGCCTGAAGCGGCTGACCGAGCAGGCCCATACGCGCGGCCTGCGGGTCATCGGAGCCACCCTGACGCCCTTCTACGGGCACCGCGGCTACACCCCCCGGCTGGACGCCGTGCGCGAGCAGGTCAACGCGCAGATCCGCGCCGGGCGGGTCTTCGACGAGGTCGTGGACTTCGACAAGGCGCTGCGCGACCCGATCAGCCCGCTGCGGCTGCGCCCGATGTTCGACTCGGGCGACCATCTGCACCCCAGCGACGACGGCTACCGCGCGATGGCGCGGGCGCTGAACCTGGACCACCTGCGGGGCCGCACGGCGGCCGAGCTCTAGAGAGTTCCGCGGAGAGAGCCTAAGCGGCCTCGCTGAAGTCCGGTGCGGTTCGGTTGCGCCCCGAAGGGGCGCGGGACTGTGTCGATGTGCGGCTCCGCCGCGTGGGCGCGACCAGCCACGACGGCGCCGCAGTCGGCCGACGACGCATCGCGACACTTCCAGCGGAGCGCTTAGTCCTCGCGGCGTTCCTTCTCCAGGGACAGCCGCCGCTCCTCCCGCTCATCGCGTCGCTCCTCGCGCCGCGTGCCCCGCAGTTCCCGGCGCTCGGCGCGCAGCTCCTCCCGGCGCTCGGCCTTCAGCCGGCGGCGCTCCTCCTTCATGCGCTTGTGCTCCTCCCGGCGGAGCTTGCGCTCGACGCTGACCCCGCCGAAGAGCGCGAGGCCGGTCACGGTCACCCGGGGCCCGGTGGGATCCCCGTCGGCGGACCCGGTGTGGTCGAAACCGCCCATGAGTCCGATGCCGCTGACGTGCGTCTCCAGGTCCGGCGGGACGGTGATCTCTATCCCGCCCATGAGGGCGAAGCAGCGGATCACCACATCGCGGCCCTCGAACCGGGCCTCGCGCAAGTCGATCTCACCGCCGCCCATGATGGTGAGGGCGGTGAAGGCACGCGGAACGGTCCAGGTCCCCTTGCGCTGGAAGCCGCCCATGATCGCCACGCCCCACTTCGAGGTCGGGGTGCCGCCGATCCGCTCGGCCCAGCCGGTGCGGTCGGCGGGGGACGGCGGGGCCGGAGCGGCGCTGCCGGGCACCGGGAGGTCCCGTACCAGCGGCTCCAGCTGGCCATGGGTGCGCGCCGCGTAGGCCGCGCTCAGCCGCTCCTCGAACTCCTCCATGTCCAGACGGCCTTCGGCGACCGCCTCGCGGAGGACCTCGGCGATTCGCTCACGCTCGGCGTCCGATGCCCGCATCCCGGCCGGGTCCGGGAGGTCGGGGCTCGCCCCCTGGGAAGAACCAGCGCTCGTCATACGGACAGACTAATGGCGGGCACCGGCCCTGACCCCTCTCACACACCGAGCCCCGGTCGTTCTCGCACACGGCGCCCTTGCCCTCTTACGGGGTCCGCCCCGCCCGGTCCTCCGCCCCGTGCAGCATCCTCGCGATGACGTCCTCGATCTCGGGCTCGCGCACCGAGAGGTCCACCAGCGGACAGCCGTCGGCGACCGCCGCGACGATCGGCGCCGCGCTGCTGGTCGCCGGGAAGGCCAGCCACTGCCGGGGCCCCTCGACCCGCACCGTCCGGGCGCCGGGGACCTCGATGGGCGGCAGCTCCCGCTCCAGGTCGACCACGAGGGTGCGTTCGCTCTCCCCCACCGCGTGCAGCCCGTCCAGCCCGCCGTCGTAGACCAGCCGCCCGTGGTCGATGACCATCACCCGCTTGCACAGCAGCTCGATATCGGTCAGATCGTGGGTGGTGAGCAGCACCGTCGTGCCCTGCTCGGCGTTCACATCGCGCAGGAACTCCCGCACCTTCGCCTTGCTGACCACATCGAGCCCGATGGTCGGCTCGTCGAGATAGAGCACCTCGGGGTCGTGCAGCAGGGCGGCCGCGATATCGCCGCGCATCCGCTGGCCGAGCGAGAGCTGACGCACCGGCACGTCCAACAGCGCGCCGAGGTTGAGCAGTTCCACACAGCGGTCCAGATTGTGCCGGTAGCGGGCGTCGGGGATCCGGTACATCCGCCGCACCAGCGCGTACGAGTCGCGCAGCGGCAGGTCCCACCACAGGGTGGTGCGCTGCCCGAAGACCACCCCGATCCGGCGCGCAAGCCTCGTCCGGTCCCTGGAGGGGTCGATTCCGGCGACCCTGAGCCGTCCGCCGCTGGGCACCAGGATCCCGGTCAGCATCTTGATGGTGGTGGACTTCCCGGCGCCGTTGGGGCCGATGTAGCCCACCATCTCGCCGCGCGGCACCCGAAAGCTGATGCCGTCCACCGCGCGCACCTCGCGGCGCTCACGGCGCATCAGCCCGGCCTTGCGCCGCACCTGGAACACCTTCTCGACGCCGTCGAGCTCGATCAGATCGTCCACGGCACTCCCCATGCCACTCCCCACGGCATCCCCGGCACCATTCCCCACGGCCACTCCCCTCAGCTCCCCGTGCTCTGATACGCCCGCAGCCCCGCCCGCCACGCCAGCCCCGCCACCGCACAGCAGCCGCCCGCGACCAGCGGCGCCGCGAAGCCGATCCGGGCCGGGAGCCCCAGCGGATCGGGCCGGCCCAGGATGTGCAGCGCCGGGAGCCAGTTGACGAAGGCCAGCGGGACGACGAAGGTGACGCCTCGCAGCAGCTCCTTGCCGAAGACCGTCGGCGGGTACTCCAGCAGCGTGGTCCCGCCGAAGGTGAAGGCGCTCTGCACCTCGGAGGCGTCCTTGGCCCAGAACTGGAAGGCGCCACCGAGCACGAACAGCGCCCCGAAGATGGCGCCCCCGCTCAGCAGCATCACCGGCATCAGCAGCGCCCGGTCCACCGTCCAGTCGATGTCCAGCCGGGCCAGCGACCAGCCGAGCACCACCGTCCCCTGGGTGATCCGGCCCAGCCGGCGCAGCGCGAAGCGGTCGGCGGCCACCTGGGCGAGTATCGGCACCGGCCGCACCAGCAGGGTGTCCATCGTGCCGTCGCGCACCCGCTGACCCAGCCGGCTCATGGTGCCCAGCACGAGATCGGCGAGGCCGAAGGCGACGCTGGTGGTGCCGTAGAGGAAGGCGACCTCGTCCAGGGTGAAGCCGCCCAGCTCACCGATGTGGCTGAACATCAGCGCGATCGCGACGAAGTCGAGACCGGTCGCGAGGAAGTTCCCCAGCGTCATGATCAGGAACGAGGTGCGGTACGCCATCGTGGAGCGCACCCACATCCCGACGATCAGGCCGTAGGCCCGGAGCCCGTTGGACACGGCGGACTCAGCCACCCTGGACCACCACCTTCCGGGTCGCCACCGATTGAACCGCCCGCCCGGCCGCCAGCAGCGCCACCGCCCACCCCGCCTGGAAGGCGAACGCCCCCAGCAGCCCCGAGCCCCGGCGCTCCTCCAGGAAGACGTCCGCGGGCATCTGGAGTGTCGCCGCCCAGGGCAGCGCGCGGGCGATCTCGCCCAGCTGCCCGGGGAAGACGTTGAGCGGCAGGGTCATCCCGGAGAAGAACAGGCACAGCAGCCCGCTCAGCATGGACAGCCCCGTCCCGTCGAGCAGCCAGAACGAGGCGAGCGACACCAGATAGCGCAGCGCGAAGCTGACGCACACCGCGAGCGCCACGGCGAGCAGGAACCACAGCCAGGTCAAGGGCGAGGCGGGCAGCCGGAGTTCGAACGCCAGCGCCCCGACGGCCATCGGCACCACACCGCGCCCCAGCAGCTGGAACAGCGCCCGGCCGAGCTCGGTGGCCAGCCACCACAGCTGGAGGTCGACGGGGCGGTAGAGGTCCACGGCGATGTCCCCGGAGCGGATGCGCTCCTGGAACTCCTCCTGGAAGCCGCCGCCCATCAGCGCCACGGCCGCCAGCAGCGCCTGCCCGAGCCAGACGAAGGTCAGCGCCTGGGCGAGGTCGTAGCCGCCGAGGTGCGGCCGCTCGTCCCACAGCGCGGTATAGGTGTAGGCGAGGATGAAGCCGAAAACCGTGTTGGTGAAGACCCCGGCCACCGTGGCGACTCGATACGTCGCGTAGCGTTTGAAGCCGCTGACCGCGACGGCCGCGTACAGCCGCATCCGCCCCTGCCTCCCTCCCCGACCGCACCGCCCGACCGGCCCGGCTCGACCGGCCCCGACCGCACGCCCCCGAACGGCGCCAAAATCCGGAGCCTAGTGGGGTGACGGGAGAGACGGCCAGGCAATTATTCACCGGATGGTGTGAGCGGAATCATCCATTCGACCGGTCACAGACCAGTCACAGGTGCGCGCCTCGTCCTCGGCCCGGAACGGATGATGCGACAGTGTTTTATCGGGCGTACGACGCGAATCGCCCGACCGTGCACGATCCCGCCGCCGCGCAACCTTCGACGGCGGCCGAGGAGTCTCAGGAGACATGAGCGACGAGCCCCAGTTGATCGATGGTGGCGCGGCCGGAACGGGTGACCGGCCCGGCACCGACGATGGCAACCACGACACGCCGCACCGTGCGGACGGCCTCCCCGGGGGCAAACCGGCCAAGGGCAGAAAGGGGCGTCCCCAGCGCACCGGATGGCGCCGTCTGCTGCCCACCTGGCGCATGGTCCTCGGCGGCTTCCTGCTGATCGTCCTGCTGATCGCGGGCGGGCTCGTCACCGGCTATCTGCTCGTCGACATCCCCCCGGCCAACAAGGCCGCCATCGCCCAGAGCAATGTCTTCCTCTACTCCGACGGCTCCCAGCTGGCCCGCGAGGGCACGGTCAACCGGGAGAGCGTGCAGCTCAGCCAGGTGCCCAAGCGGATCCAGCGGGCGGTGCTGGCGGCCGAGGACCGGGACTTCTACTCGGAGTCGGCCATCGACCCCCAGGCGATGCTCCGGGCCGCCTGGAACACCGCCACCGGCAAGGGCAAGCAGTCCGGCTCCACCATCACCCAGCAGTATGTGAAGAACTACTACCTGGACCAGGAGCAGACGGTCTCCCGGAAGGCCAAGGAGTTCTTCATCGCGATCAAGCTGGACCGCGAGGTGAGCAAGGACAAGATCCTTGAGGGCTACCTCAACACCAGCTACTTCGGGCGCAACGCCTACGGCATCCAGGCCGCCGCCCAGGCGTACTACGGCAAGGACATCGGCGAGCTCAACACCGCCCAGGGCGCGTATCTCGCCACCCTGCTGAACGCCCCCAGCTCCTACGACATCGTCGCCCATCCGCAGAACAAGGGCCGGGCCGTGGCCCGCTGGAACTACGTGCTCGACGGCATGGTGAAGAAGCACTGGCTGACCAGGGCCGAGCGGCAGAAGATGACCTTCCCCGGGCCCTCCGAGGCCAAGGCCCCCTCCGGCATGTCCGGCCAGCGCGGCTATCTCATCGAGGCCGTCGAGGACTACCTCACCAGCAACGGGATCATCGACGAGCAGACCCTGGCGCGCGGCGGCTACCGCATCACCACCACGATCGACAAGGACAAGCAGGACGCCTTCACGGAGGCCGTGCGCGACCGGCTGATGAGCAAGCTCAGCAAGGACCGCAAGGTCGACGCCTACGTCCGCGCGGGCGGCGCCTCGATCGACCCCAAGACCGGGAAGGTGGTCGCCCTCTACGGCGGGATCGACTACACCAAGCAGTTCGTCAACAACGCGACCCGCCGTGACTACCAGGTGGGGTCCACCTTCAAGCCATTCGTCTTCACCTCGGCGGTGCGCTACGGGGCCACCACCCAGGACGGCCAGACGATCACCCCGGACACCCTCTACAACGGTGACAACGAGCGCGAGGTCATCGGCTCCGACGGGCCCACCGGCTACGCCCCCGCCAACGAGGACGACGTGGACTACGGCGACATCGACGTCACCACGGCCACCGACAACTCGGTGAACTCGGTGTACGCGCAGATGGCCGAGGACGTCGGCCCCTCCAAGGTCAAGCAGACCGCCATCGACCTGGGCATCCCCAAGAACACCCCCGATCTGCACGCCTCCCCCTCGATCGCGCTCGGCCCGGCCACCGCGAGCGTGCTGGACATGACCGAGGCGTACGCGACCCTCGCCAACCACGGTGAGCACGGCCGGTACAGCCTGGTCGAGGAGGTCACCAAGGACGGTGCGCGGCTCAAGCTCCCGGCGCGGGAGAGCCGCCAGGCCATCCCGCGCGGCGCCGCCGACACCACCACCTCGATACTCCAGAGCGTTGTCGACGGCGGCACCGGCACCGCCGCCCAGGCCGCCGAGCGCCCGGCGGCGGGCAAGACCGGCACCGCGGAGGAGGACAAGGCCGCCTGGTTCGCGGGCTACACCCCGGATCTGGCGACCGTGGTCGCGGTGATGGGCCAGGACTCCAACACCGGCGTGCAGAAGTCGCTGTACGGGGCGACGGGCCTGGAGCGGATCAACGGTGGCGGCTACCCCGCCGAGATCTGGGCGCAGTACACATCGGGGGCGCTGGACGGCAAGGAACCGGCCGAGTTCGATCTGCGGCTGGAGGACGGGGCGGGCGCCCCCGACGGCTCCGAGACCCAGCAGCCTCCGAACTCCCCGCCGCCGGTCGTCACCCCTCCCCCGACCGGCGCGCCGCCGGACACCTCGGTCCCCACGGCGCCGACCTACACCCCGCCGACGCCGCCGACGGACGAGCCGACGATCCCCACCCCGCCGACGGACTTCCCCACCGACGGCCCGACAACCGAACCCGGCCCAGGCGGCCCCGGCGACCCGGGCGGCGACCCGGGCGATCCCGGCGGCCCAGGAGGCCCGGTGGGCGGCTGAGGGGCGCCCCGAAGGGGCGCCCTAAGGGGCGCGGGGCTGTGTCGATGTGCGGCTCCGCCGCGTGGGCGCGACCAGCCACGACGGCGCGACAGACGACCGACGGCAGGTCGGGGCACAACCTGCGGAGCGCTGGGGGGTCTTTCCCCTCCGCGCCCCTTCCCGATACCAGGGGCTCCGCCCCTGGACCCCGGGGGCCTGGGGCGGAGCCCTGCCACGCGGCGGAGCCGCATATCGATGCTGCGGGAAGGGGCGCAGCGGCTCCGGCCCGGGGTCTGGGGCGCAGCCCCAGTTGAGGGAAGGGGCGGGGAGGGGGAAGCATCGATATGCGGCTCCGCCGCGTGGCCCGCCGCAGGCGCCAAGACCCGGCGGGCGCCCCTGGGCGGTCCTACAGGCAGTCCTACAGGTAGAGCCCCGTGGAGTCGTCCGCGCCCTCCAGCCGCTCCGCGGCAACCGCGTGCAGATCGCGCTCCCGCATCAGTACGTAGGCGACCCCGCGGACCTCGACCTCGGCCCGGTCCTCCGGGTCGTAGAGCACCCGGTCACCGGGCTCCACGGTCCGTACGTTCTGTCCGACCGCGACCACCTCGGCCCAGGCCAGCCGTCGGCCGACCGCCGCGGTGGCGGGGATGACGATTCCGCCGGACGACCGGCGCTCGCCCTCCGGGATGTCGGTGCGGACCAGCACGCGGTCGTGCAGCATCCGGATGGGCAGCTTGTCATGGGTCGTGTTCGCACTCACGCCATGACCGTACCTGGCCGGAGGGCGGGATGACGCCTCAGGGCCGGAGCCCGCCGCCCCAGCCCCTCACCGGCGCCGCTTGGCGCACCACGAGGAGCGGGGCGCCTTGGCGGACCGGGCGGACCTGGCCGACAGTGCGAGCAGGCCGACCAGCCCGGCCACGAGGAGCGCGGCCGGCACGATCCGCTCCATGCGGGGCCCGCCCTCCTCCGACACCAGCTGGCCGCGCACGCCCGTCACCACTCGGTTGACGGACACATAGGCCCGCCCGGCGGTCCGGTCCACGGCCGACGCCGCCTTCGCCTTCGCGTCCCCGATGATCGTCTTCGGGTGCACCCGCACCCCGATCTCGTCGAGCGTCACGGCGAGCTCCTGCCGCCTGCGGGCGATGTCCGCCTCGATCTGCGCAGGGGTCCTGGCATCCGACACCGCGCTGCCTCCGTCGTCAGTCTCGATGGTTCGTGGTGGACAGTCTGTCAGCTCGCTCTCCTCACCGCCCCACGGCACCCCCGGACGGGAAGCTGGCTAATGTCGGGTGTGTACCCCCGATGCCAGGAGGAGCACCAGACCATGAGCGAGCGACTGAAGCCCGGCGACACCGCCCCCGCCTTCACCCTCCCCGACGCGGACGGCAAGCAGGTCTCGCTCGCCGACCACACCGGCCGCAAGGTGATCGTCTACTTCTACCCGGCGGCCCTCACCCCCGGCTGCACCAAGCAGGCCTGCGACTTCACCGACAACCTCGAGTTCCTCTCGGGTCACGGCTACGACGTCATCGGCATCTCCCCCGACAAGCCGGAGAAGCTGGCCAAGTTCCGCGACCAGGAGGGTCTGAAGGTCACCCTGCTCGCCGACCCCGCCAAGGAGACCCTGGAGGCGTACGGCGCCTTCGGTGAGAAGAAGCTCTACGGCAAGACGGTGACGGGCGTGATCCGGTCCACCGTCATCGTGGACGAGCAGGGCAAGGTCGAGCGCGCCCTGTACAACGTGAAGGCCACCGGCCACGTCGCCAAGATCATCAAAGACCTGGGGCTGTGACGGACCCGGGGCTCCGGCCCCGGCCCCCGTTCACCAGGCGATACCATGACCGTGCCGAGCGGCCGTGATGGAATTGGCAGTCATGCTGGGTTTAGGTCCCAGTGGGGTAACACCCGTGAGGGTTCGAGTCCCTCCGGCCGCACGCCACGCATACGCGGGCCCGGCTCGCCTCAGCGCGGGCCGGGCCCGCGGCGTCCTATGGGGCGGCTCACCCCAGGAGTTCGCGGACGACCGGGGCGATGGCGCGGAACGCCTTGCCGCGGTGGCTGATGGCGTTCTTCTCGTCGGGGGTCAGTTCGGCGCAGGTGCGGGTCTCACCGTGGGGCTGGAGGATCGGGTCGTAGCCGAACCCCCCGCCGCCCACGGGCTCATGGCGGAGGGTGCCGGTGAGCCGGCCCGAGACCACGCGCTCGGTGCCGTCGGGGAGGACGAGGGCGGCGGCGCACGCGAAATGGGCGCCGCGGTGTTCGTCGGGGACGTCGGCGAGCTGGGCCAGCAGCAGCTCGAGGTTGGCGCGGTCGTCGCCGTGCCGGCCCGACCAGCGGGCCGAGAAGATGCCGGGGGCGCCGCCGAGGACGTCCACGCACAGCCCGGAGTCGTCGGCGATGGCGGGGTGGCCGGTGGCCCGGGCCAGGGCGTGGGCCTTGAGGAGGGCGTTCTCCGCGAAGGTCACGCCGGTCTCCTTGACGTCCGGGACCTCCGGATAGGCGTCGGCGCCGACGAGTTCGACGTCGAGGCCGGTCTCGCCCAGGATCGAGCGCAGCTCGGTGATCTTGTAGGCGTTGCGGGTGGCGAGGATGAGACGGCGGGGGTGCGGAGGGTGTCCCTCAGTGCGTTGCTGCATAGCTCTCGATTATCGAGGGTGCGTGGCGCGTGCCGTTCGGGGGCGGTCAGGACGACTCGGGGGACGGTCAGGAAGAGCAGACCTTGGTCAGCTCGCCCGCCGCGTCCTTGACCGGGGTCAGATCGGGGTCCTTGCCGCTGTCGATGGACTTCTGGACGTTGTCCACGGCCTTCTGGAGGTCGTCGACGGCCTTGCCGACGTCCGCGTTGTCGGTGCGGTCGCCGACCTTGTCGATGTCCTTGTCGAGCGAGTCCAGGATCTTGTCGGCCTGCTGCGGGTCGACCGCGGCGCCGGTCACGGCGTCCTGGAGGTTGTCCACGTCGTTGGATATCTCGACCGCGAGCTGGGCGCAGTCCAGGGCCTTCTCCACCGCGCCGCAGCCCACGGTGACCGGCACGGCGAGCGCGACGGCGGCGAGGGCGGTGAGGGCGGTGGTACGGCGGTGACGGTGGCGCGGCGCCATGGAGTGGGTCCTTCCCCGGGAATGGTGCTGGTACCTGACTAAACGCCAGGCGCCGCGCGACGGTTGCCTGGTGCCGTCGTCAGTTCCCCTCGGCCAGTGCCGCGCGCTGGATTCCGGACAGCGTGTCACAGCCCGCCACGGCGAGGTCCAGCAGCCCGTCCAGCTCCTCACGGGCGAAGGGCTCGCCCTCGGCGGTGCCCTGCACCTCGACGAAGCGTCCGTCACCGGTACAGACCACGTTCATGTCGGTCTCGGCGCGCACGTCCTCCTCGTAAGCGAGGTCGAGCAGGGGGACGCCGCCGACGATGCCGACGCTGACGGCGGAGACGGTGCCGGTCAGCGGCTGCCGGGTGGCCTTGATCAGCTTCTTCCCCCGGGCCCAGCCGATGGCGTCGGCCAGGGCCACATAGGCGCCGGTGATGGCGGCGGTGCGGGTGCCGCCGTCGGCCTGGAGGACATCGCAGTCCAGGACGATGGTGTTCTCGCCCAGCGCCTTGTAGTCGATCACGGCGCGCAGCGAGCGGCCGATGAGCCGGGAGATCTCATGCGTACGGCCGCCGATCTTGCCGCGGACGGACTCGCGGTCACCCCGGGTGTTGGTGGAGCGCGGCAGCATCGCGTACTCGGCGGTGACCCAGCCCTCGCCGCTGCCCTTGCGCCAGCGCGGCACGCCCTCGGTGACGCTCGCGGTGCACAGGACCCGCGTATCGCCGAAGGAGACGAGGACCGAGCCCTCGGCATGCTTGCTCCAACCGCGCTCGATGGTCACGGGGCGGAGCTGGTCGGGGGTGCGGCCGTCGATACGAGACATGGGATGAGCCTATCGGCATCGCCAGGGGCCCCGGTCCGCGTCCGCGGCGGGGCAGGGGGCTTCTGATGGATCTCCGTGGGAGAAGGAGCGGGGCCTGGCGCCTGTGATCGCAAGGCGGAGGAGGGAAGCGACGCGGAGCGTCGTTGACCGACGACAACGCCGCGAGCGCTGGTGCCAGGGCACGCGACGCCACGGAGATCCATCAGAAGCCCCCTGGTCCCGGGGGACGGCGCGACGGTCAGCGGCTCACATCAGGTCTTCGATCTCGGCGGCGACGGGGTCCGCGTCGGTGCCGATGACCACCTGGATCGCGCTGCCCATCTTCACCACGCCATGGGCGCCCGCGGCCTTCAGCAGCGCCTCGTCGACCAGGGAGACGTCCTTGACCTCGGTACGGAGCCGGGTGATGCAGCCCTCGACCTCGACGATGTTGTCGATGCCGCCGAGCCCCTCGACGATCTTCTCAGCCTTGCTGGCCATGTTCGCTCCCTGTCGTACGTTCCGCCATGCGGCAAGTGGTCTACACCATTATGTGGGCGAAGACGTTACACGTCACTTGGAACGATAGATTCCTTCATCGGATCCCTCCGTGCTACAACAGGTCTACACCACATGTGGTTTAGACCATAAAGCGGGCCGTCCCTTCCCCCGAGAGCCCGCCTCACCAGGAGGAATCCGATGAGTACGGCCACCGCCAAGGCGGCGCCCGCCCAGAAGCGGGGTGCCGGCCTGTTCCAGGGACTCCAGAAGGTCGGCCGCAGCCTTCAGCTGCCGATCGCGGTCCTGCCCGCCGCCGGAATCATGGTCCGGCTCGGACAGCCCGATGTGTTCGGCGCCGACGGACTGGGCTGGGACAAGGTCGCCGCCGTGTTCAACAACGCCGGTGGCGCGCTCACCGGCGCCCTTCCGCTGCTGTTCTGCGTCGGCGTGGCCATCGGGTTCGCCAAGAAGTCGGACGGCTCCACCGCGCTGGCCGCCGTGGTCGGGTTCCTGGTCTACAGCAAGGTGCTGGAGGCGTTCCCGGTCGCCGACGCGGTGATCCAGAAGGGCGAGGACATACCGGCCAAGTTCAACGACCCCGGGGTGCTCGGCGGCATCATCATGGGGCTGCTCACCGCGGTGCTGTGGCAGCGGTTCCACCGCACCCGGCTGGTGGACTGGCTCGGCTTCTTCAACGGCCGCCGGCTGGTGCCGATCATCATGGCCTTCACCGGTATCGCGGTGGGCGTCTTCTTCGGCCTGGTCTGGGAGCCCATCGGCGACGGCATCAGCAACTTCGGCGAGTGGATGACCGGGCTCGGCTCCGCGGGATCGGCCCTGTTCGGCGCCGTCAACCGCGCCCTGATCCCGATCGGCATGCACCAGTTCGTGAACACCGTGGCCTGGTTCCAGCTCGGCGACTTCACCAACGCGGCCGGTGAGACCGTGCACGGCGACCTCAGCCGCTTCCTGGCCGGCGACCCGAGCGCGGGCATGTTCATGTCCGGCTTCTTCCCGATCATGATGTTCGGCCTGCCGGCCGCCGCCCTGGCCATGGCGCACACCGCCCGCCCCGAGCGCCGCAAGGCCGTGCTCGGCATGATGATCTCGCTGGCGCTGACCTCGTTCGTCACGGGTGTGACCGAGCCGATCGAGTTCTCGTTCATGTTCATCGCCCCGCTGCTCTATGTGATCCACGCGGTGCTGACCGCCCTCTCGATGGCGATCACCTGGGCCCTGGGCGTGCACGCGGGCTTCAACTTCTCCGCGGGGTTCATCGACTACGCGCTGAACTGGAGCCATGCCACCAAACCACTGCTGATCATCCCGGTGGGGCTGGTCTTCGCGGTGGTCTACTACGTGGTCTTCCGCTTCGCGATCACCAAGTTCGATCTGCCCACCCCGGGCCGTGAGCCCGAGGAAGAGGTCGAGGACCTCACCAAGGCGTAGACCGCCGCCCCGCGCCCCGTGCGAAGGCCCCGGAACCGGACTTGAACCGGTTCCGGGGCCTTCGCGCGTACGGGGAGCGCTCGGGGCCTTCGCGCGTACGGGGAGCGCTCGGGGCCTTCGCGCGTACGGGGACGGCGCGCCTACACCTCGTAGACCGCGCCCGCCTTGGCCAGCTCCACCGGGCCGCCGAAGACCGCCTGGGCGTCGCGCTGGTTGATCTGGGGGTCCGTCCACGGCGGCACATGGGTGAGCACCAGGGCCCCGACCCCCGCCCGCAGCGCGTGCTCGCCCGCCTCGCGGCCGTTGAGATGCAGCCCCGGGATGTTCTCCTTGCCGTGCGTGAAGGCCGCCTCGCACAGGAAGAGGTCGCCGCCCCGGGCCAGGTCCACCAGGGCCTCACAGGGGCCCGTGTCGCCCGAGTAGACCAGCGAGCGGCCGCCGTACTCGATCCGGAAGCCGTACGCCTCCACCGGATGGCACACGCGCTCGGCGCGGATGGTGAAGGGGCCGATCTCGAAGCTGCCGGGCGTGAGCGTGCGGAAGTCGAAGACCTCGCGCATCGACTTCTCGTCGGGCACGTCGTCGTACGCCTGGACCAGCCGCCGCTCGGTGTCCTCGGGGCCGTAGACGGGGATCGCCTCGGCGCGGCCACCGTCGTGCCGGTAGTAGCGCGCGACGAAGTATCCGCACATGTCGATGAAGTGATCGGGGTGGAGATGGGACAGCAGCACGGCGTCGAGGTCGTAGAGACCGCAGTGGCGCTGCAACTCGCCAAGGGCGCCATTGCCCATGTCGAGGAGCAGCCGGAAGCCGTCGGCCTCGAGGAGGTAGCTCGAGCAGGCCGATTCCGCGGACGGGAACGACCCTGAGCATCCGACGACGGTGAGCTTCATGAAGCAGGAACCTCCTTGAGGGGTCCCCATGCCGAGGGCCATGGGCGGGTGCGGGGGGTCATGCGGTGCCCACGAGCGTAAGGCGCAAAAACCCAGGCAGCTCCTCCACGGGGCCGCGTTGTGGGCGGAATCACCAGGACGGAGCCGGGTGGCGCCCGGCCCTGCCCCCCGTCGGCCGATTCGGTCTCTACGCCCAGAGCTGGCCGTGCAGCGTCTCGATCGCCTCCTCGGTGGTGGCCGCCGTGTAGACACCGGTGGAGAGGTACTTCCAGCCGCCGTCGGCGACGATGAAGACCACATCGGCGCTCTGCCCGGCCGTGACCGCCTTACGGGCGACACCGAGGGCGGCGTGCAGCGCGGCCCCGGTCGAGACGCCCGCGAAGATGCCCTCCTGGGCGAGGAGTTCCCGGGTGCGGGACACCGCGTCCTCGGAGCCGACGGAGAAGCGGGTGGTCAGGACGGACTCGTCGTACAGCTCGGGGACGAAGCCCTCGTCGAGGTTGCGGAGTCCGTAGACGACGTCGTCGTAGCGCGGCTCGGCGGCGACGATCTGGACGTCCGGCTTGTTCTCGCGCAGGAAGCGGCCGACGCCCATCAGGGTGCCGGTGGTGCCCAGACCGGCGACGAAGTGGGTGATGGAGGGCAGGTCGGCCAGGATCTCGGGGCCGGTGGTGGCGTAGTGGGCGCCGGCGTTGTCCGGGTTTCCGTACTGGTACAGCATCACCCAGTCCGGGTGCTGCTCCGCCAGTTCCTTGGCCACCCGGACGGCGGTGTTGGAGCCGCCGGCGGCGGGCGAGGAGATGATCTCCGCACCCCACATGGCGAGCAGCTGGCGCCGCTCCTCGCTGGTGTTCTCCGGCATCACGCAGACGATGCGGTAGCCCTTGAGCTTGGCCGCCATCGCGAGGGAGATGCCGGTGTTGCCGGAGGTGGGCTCGAGGATGGTGCAGCCGGGGGTCAACCGGCCGTCCTTCTCGGCCTGTTCGATCATATGGAGCGCGGGGCGGTCCTTGACCGAGCCGGTGGGGTTGCGGTCCTCCAGCTTGGCCCAGATCCGTACGTCGGAGGAGGGCGAGAGCCGCGGCAGCCCGACGAGCGGCGTATTGCCGACCGCGGCCAGAGGGCTGTCGTACCGCATCAGAGCATGCCCGCCCGTCGCCCGGCCACCACCCCAGCAGGACGGGGCTCCGCCCCGAGAGCCCCACCTGCGACAGCCGGGAGGATCGTCACATTGTCGCCGTCCGAGACCTTGGTGGAGATGCCGTCGAGGAAGCGGACGTCCTCGTCGTTCAGATAGACGTTGACGAAGCGGCGCAGCTCGCCGCCGTCGACCAGGCGCTCCTGGATGCCGGAGTGCCGGCTCTCCAGGTCGGCGAAGAGCTCGGCGAGCGTGGCCCCGCTGCCCTCGACCGCCTTCTGGCCGTCGGTGTAGGTGCGGAGGATGGTCGGGATGCGGACCTCGATGGCCATGTCTGGGCTCCTGTCGGAGGGCGGGGTGGACTCCCGGACCGGGAGCGGCCGGGAGGGCGTCGTCGAAGGGCGTCGGGCGTCGCGTCGGGCGTCTCGGGCGCGCGCTCAGGCGGCCACGGCGCGGCGCGGACACATCGCGCTGGCGAGCCGGCACAGGTCGACGTGGAGCCGCGCCACGAGCAGCATGCCCGGCGTCTTCTCGCTCACGTCATCGAAAACCATGGACTCATCGTATCGATTCCCGAACCGGACTCCGGTAGGTGATCCCGCGATACGGACGGGTAGCGACCGCGATACGAGACAGCATGGCGATTCAGCCACCCGGGACGATCTCCACCTCTTCCTCGGTGACCTCGCCGTCCACGATCCGGAAGGACCGGAACTGGAAGGGCCCCTCGTCATTGCCGCATTCGGCCGTGGAGACCAGGACGTAGTGGGCACCGGGCTCATTGGCGTAGGAGATATCGGTACGGGAGGGGTACGCCTCGGTGGCGGTGTGCGAGTGGTAGATGACCACCGGCTCCTCGTCCCGGTCGTCCATCTCGCGGTAGAGCTTGAGCAGGTCACCCGAGTCGAACTCGTAGAAGGTGGGGGAACGGGCCGCGTTCAGCATCGGGATGAACCGTTCGGGGCGGCCGCTTCCGGCCGGGCCCGCGATCACACCGCATGCCTCGTCGGGGTGGTCGGCACGGGCGTGCGCGACGATCTTGTCGTGGAGCGCCTGGGTGATGGTCAGCATGAGCACACAATAGGAAAGAAGAGGGGGCGGCGCGCAGCGCCTCCGTTGAGGGTGGTGGCGGGAGACGGGCGGGCGGGCTCCGGACAGAGGTCCGGAGCCCGCCTGCTGAGATGCTGCGCCCGAAAGGCGATACGGCTTAGTTACGCGCGTACTCCGGCTCCGCCGCGTCACTCTGGTCGAGCGGCCGAGCCCCGCCGCGGGCCTTGAGGACGTACCAGCCGATCACCAGGCAGACGGCCCACCCGGCGCCGACGTACAGGGAGACCCGGCCGTCCTTGTCGTAGGCGACCAGGCAGGTCACGAACAGCAGGAAGACCACCGCCACCCAGCTGAAGAACGAGCCGCCGGGAGCCGGGAAGGACGAGGCGGGCAGCCGGCCGGCGCGGAACGCGTGGCGGTACCGGATGTGGGCGAACAGGATCATCAGCCAGGTCCAGATGCCGCAGGCCGTGGACACCGAGGTGACGTAGGTGAACGCCTTCTCGGGGACGACGTAGTTGAGGAGCACGCCGATGGCCATGAAGAGGACGGAGAAGGTGATGCCGATGGCCGGGGACTTGCGGAGGTTGAGCCGGGCGAAGATCCTCGGCCCCTCACCGCTGGTCGCCAGGTCGCGCAGCATCCGGCCGGTGGAGTACATGCCGGAGTTACAGGAGGACAGGGCCGCGGTCAGGACGACGAAGTTGACGATACCGGCGGCGAGGGGGATGCCGATCTTGGAGAAGCCGTGCACGAAGGGGCTCTCGCCGGCCGAGAACTCGGTCCACTTGACGACGGCGAGCAGCACCGTCAGGGCGCCGACGTAGAAGATGATGATGCGCCACGGCAGCGTGTTGATCGCCTTGGGCAGGGTCTTCTCCGGGTCCTCGGACTCGCTCGCGGTGACGCCGACGAGCTCGACGGCGATGTAGGCGAACATCACGCCCTGGAGGGTCATCAGGCTGTCGCCGATGCCGTTGGGGAAGAACCCGCCATGGGACCAGAGGTTCGAGGCGGCGGCGGTGTCACCGGCGTCGGAGAAACCGAGGGTGAGCACACCGAGGCCGATCACGATCATGCCGATGATCGCGGTGACCTTGACCATCGAGAACCAGAACTCGACCTCACCGAAGACCTTGACCGAGATCAGGTTGACCCCGAAGAGCACCACCAGGAAGACCAGGGCGCTGACCCACTGCGGGATCGAGGGGAACCAGAAGTTGATGTAGATGGCGGCGGCCGTGAGCTCGGCCATACCGGTCACCACCCACAGCAGCCAATAGGTCCAGCCGGTCACATAGCCGAAGAACGGGCCCAGGAACTCCCGGATGTATTCCGCGAAGGAGCCCGTGGAGCGCCGGTAGAGGAGCAGCTCACCGAGCGCTCTCATGATGAAGAAGACGACCACGCCCGCGAGGGCGTACATCAGGATGATGCTCGGGCCGGCCTTGGCGATGTTCGCCCCGGCACCCATGAACAGGCCGACGCCGATGGCGCCACCGATAGCGATCATCTGGACCTGGCGACTGCCAAGGCCGCGCTCATAGCCCTCTTCAGGAGCCGCTGAGGTCATATTGCTGCGCCTTTCTCCCTGTGGCGGCTGGCTGCGATCGTGAAGATTTACCACGACCGTCACGCTGATCCACTGCGTCGCGTGTGGTGCACGCCATAGGAAGAAGCGGACAAAGGTTATGCCGTGCGGCAAAGTTAACGATCGCAGTGATGCGATCGTTATCCGGAGTTGAGCATCCTCTAAACGAACACTCAGTAATTGCCGGAGGGCATCATTCCGGCATGAGGGTCTCGATCAGGGTCTCCTGGAGCCCACCGAGCCAGAAGTACGCCATCACCATCGGCTTGCGCGGATCGGAGTCCGGCAGCCCCAGCAGCTCACCGCCGTCGTCCTCGTCGGTGACCTCCAGCCGGGTGCCGATGGCCAGCCGCAGGTCGTTGAGCGCGCCCAGCCACCGCCCGGACTTCTCCGGCCCCAGCTCCAGCACCCCCGGGGCCCCGCCCGAGGAGCCGGAGCCCAGCGCGTCCAGGTCGCGCACCACCGTCAGGGCGTCGTCGCGCTTGCGCGCCCGCAGGTCGTTCTCGGTGAAGCGGCGGAACTCCGCGGACGCCTCCCGCGCCTCCTTCTCCTCCCGCGCCCCGAGCTCCCGGTCCGGCGGGGAGTAGGCGTCCGGGAAGAGCCGGGCGAGCGCCGGATCCTCCGGCGGCTTGCTGGGGCCGTCCGCGAAGAGCGCGGCCAAGGGGTCCTCGCCCCCGGCGGGCTGATCACCCGGGCCGATCAGCTCGGCGAGCTGCATGGCCAGGCTGCGCAGGATGGAGATCTCCACCTCGTCCAGGGCGATGGCGGCACCGCCGCCCGGCAGGGGTTCGAAACGTCCCGACATCAGCGCTCCTGCTGGAGGATCGCCCACAGGCCGTAGCCGTGCATCGCCTGCACGTCGCGCTCCATCTCCTCGCGGGTGCCGCTCGAGACGATCGCGCGGCCCTTGTGGTGGACGTCGAGCATCAAACGGTTGGCCTTGTCCTTGGAGTAGCCGAAGTAGCTCTGGAAGACGTAGGTCACATAGCTCATGAGATTGACGGGGTCGTTATGGACCACCGTCACCCACGGAACGTCGGGTTCCGGCACCGACGAGGGTGCTTCACGGGATTCGGGACGTTCGATCTCCACGGGCGCGACACTCACACGTCCCATGCTGCCACCCGGCACAGGCCGTCGCCTAAACCGGCACCCAGATCTCGTCACTCTGACGAGTACGGGAGGTAGCATCGTCAACCATGGACACTGCGGACTTGGGACTGCCGGTGGACGTGCCGTCGACCGCCCTCTTCACCGACCGGTACGAACTCACCATGCTTCAGGCCGCGCTGCGGGCGGGCACCGCCGACCGCCGCTCGGTCTTCGAGGTCTTCACCAGGCGCCTCCCCGAGGGCCGGCGCTACGGCGTCGTGGCGGGCACCGGGCGGGTGCTGGACGCCGTCGAGAACTTCCGCTTCGACGCCGGCGTGCTGGACTTCCTCGCCCAGCAGCGGATCGTGGACGAGCCCACGCTCGGCTGGCTCGCCGACTACCGCTTCCGCGGCGACATCTGGGGCTACCCCGAGGGCGAGGTCTACTTCCCCGGCTCGCCGATCATCCGGGTGGAGGGCACCTTCGCCGAGGCGGTGCTGCTGGAGACGGTCATTCTGTCCATCCTCAACCACGACTCCGCGGTGGCCGCCGCCGCGTCCCGGATGTCCACCGCCGCGGGCGACCGGCCGCTCATCGAGATGGGCGCCCGCCGCACCCATGAGCTGGCCGCCGTGGCCGCCGCCCGCGCCGCCTACGTCGGCGGCTTCACCACCACCTCCGACCTCGCGGCCGGATTCCGCTACAACATCCCCACCGTGGGCACCAGCGCCCACGCCTTCACCCTGCTGCACGACAGCGAGCGGGACGCCTTCACGGCGCAGGTCCAGGCGCACGGCAGCGACACCACCCTGCTCGTGGACACCTATGACGTCGCCGAGGCGGTGCGCACCGCCGTGGAGGTGGCCGGCAAGGACCTGGGCGCCGTAAGGATCGACTCCGGCGATCTGCTGCTGCTCGCCCACCGGGTGCGCCAGCAGCTGGACGAGCTGGGCGCCAAGAACACCAAGATCGTGGTGACCAGCGACCTCGACGAGTACGCGATCGCCTCGCTGGCCGCGGCCCCCGTGGACGCGTACGGGGTCGGCACCCAGCTGGTCACCGGCAGCGGCCACCCGACCAGCTCGATGGTCTACAAGCTGGTGGCGCGGGCGGTTTCGGACGACGCGGACGCGCCGCTGCTGCCGGTGGCCAAGAAGTCCATGGGCGCCAAGACCTCGGTGGGCGGCCGCAAATGGGCCGCGCGGCGGGTGGACGAGCAGGGTGTGGCCGAGGCCGAGGTGATCGGCACCGGTGAGGTCCCCGAGCAGCTGGCGGGCCGTCAACTGCTGGTGGAGCTGGTGCGCGGGGGCGAGATCGTGGCCCGCGAACCGCTGGACGCGGCGCGGGACCGGCACATCGCGGCGCGGGCCGGACTGCCGCTGTCGGCCACCCAGCTCTCGCGCGGGGAGCCGGTCCTGCCCACCGAGTACGCGCGGTCGTGAGGCGGGCCGGTCCGGTCATGAGCGGGAACACGGGGCACGCATGAGCGGGAACACGGGGCACGCCCACTGCCGCAATCGCCGCGGAGTGTCTACCCTCGGTGACATGCACCGGGCACTGATCGTCGTCGACGTCCAGAACGACTTCTGCGAGGGCGGAAGCCTCGCGGTGACGGGGGGCGCGGACGTCGCCGCCGCGATCACCGATCTGATCGGGGAGGCCACGCCCGGTTACCGGCACGTCGTCGCCACCCGTGATCACCACATCGATCCGGGCGATCACTTCTCGGAGAACCCGGACTACGAGCACACCTGGCCGGTGCACTGTGTCGCGGGCACCGAGGGCGTCGGATTCCACCCGAACTTCGCGCCCGCCGTCGCCTCCGGCGCGATCGACGCGGTCTTCGACAAGGGCGCGTACACGGGGGCGTACAGCGGCTTCGAGGGCGCCGACGAGCACGGCACCCCGCTCGCCCAGTGGCTGCGCGAGCGGGAGGTGACCGAGGTGGACGTGGTGGGCATCGCCACCGACCACTGTGTGCGGGCCACGGCGCTGGACGCGCGCCGCGAGGGGTTCGCGGCGCATGTCCTGCTGGACCTGACCGCGGGCGTCTCCCCGGGCACGACCGAGCGCGCCCTGGAGGAGCTGCGGGCGGCCGGGGTCGACCTCAGCGGCAAGCCGGTCGTCTGAGCGCCCCGGAGGCGCCCTGAGCGCCCCCCAGCCCCCTTCCCGGCAGCTTGCCGGCCTGGCCCGACCGGCTGCCCTCCCGGGCCCGGTGCTACGCGGCGTCCGGTGGGCCTTTCCCCTACCCGCCCCTTCCCGTTACCAGGGGCTCCGCCCCTGGACCCCGGGACGCCCTTCGGGCGTGTCCTCAATCGCCGGACGGGCTGAAATCAGCCCCTCCGGCGATTGAGGAGCGGGGTCTGGGGCGGAGCCCCCCACGCGGCGGAGCCGCATATCGTCAGGCGTCGGGAAGGGGCGGGGAGGGGAGCAGCCCGCCGCAGGCGTCACGATCCGCCGGGCACCCCCTACGACGCCGGGGCCGGGGGTCTGAGGAGGGCGGCCATGGGGTGCCAGAGCTCCCCTCCGCGATCCGGCGCGGCGCGCCAGACCACCCCGTCGGGATGGTGGAGCACCGCCGTCACCTCATCGGGTGTCGGCGGCGCCGTATTGCCGCGCAGATAGACAGCGCGAAGCCCGAGATTGCGGAGCCTGGTCAGGGCTCGCTGACGGTTCGCGGCGTGTACCAGTACGCGGACGCCACCCTCGCCCAGCGGGCGCGGCAGCGTCAGTGCGACCACCACACTGCCGCCCGGCAGCTTGGTAAATCCTCCGTCGGCCATTGCGGTCATGTCCCCCGTGAGACGTCGTGTCAACAAGAAGGTCTAAGGGGCATCTAAACGCGAACGGCCGCCGCCCGCTAGGGGGCGACGGCCGCTACCGCTCTGACCTGCGAAAACGCAGACTGGTGTGGATCTAGGAGGCGGACGGTCCGACCTGGACGGTCATCGTCGAGCCACCCGGGAGCTCCTTGAGGATCTTGATCCGGGTGTTGGTGTCAGCAGTCTGGACGCTGCCGGTCGGGTTGCTCTTGTCCCAGTACGTACCCTTGTGGTCGTCGAAGACCGGGATGCCAGGCTTCGGCTTCACCTTGGCGGCCTTGCCGTCGTTGTGCAGCGTGAAGCCGTCCGAGGGGAGCCGACTGAAGGGCGAGTCGTACGCCTGGATCCGGTTGCGCATCAGCGCGCCGTCCGCCCACTTCTCGGCGGCGGGGTGCGCGTCGATCGGCAGGATCAGACCGCTGCCCGGGTGGACGCCGACGTTGTTGTCCGGCTGCGAGGTGTCCCACTGCCAGATCAGCAGCCCGTTCTGGTACGGGAAGTGCTCGACCCAGTTGGGCCGGCTGGAGGCCCAGCCGAAGTTGTACGGACCGGTCTTGAGGGTGGTGTCGTACGACACGTACTGGCGGTTCTCGGCGAGGTAGTACTGCGGGTAGTCCTTGGTGAAGGAGCCGCCGATGCGCGAGAAGCCGTTGGCGGTCCAGCCGTTGTCGTCGCCCTCGGCGCCGTCGCTGAAGACCGGGGCGCCGTCCGCGGTCAGGGTGATCGCGTCGGCCGCGAAGCCCTTCTGCGCCACACCGCCGTCGGTCTGGTAGCGGAAGCGCAGGTCGATCTTCTTGCCCGCGTAGGCGTCCAGCGGGAAGGAGAGCTTCTTGTACGCGCCGGAGGTGCCGGTCAGCGCGGGCTTGTCACCGGCGTCGCGCGGGATGGCCTTGCCGTCCGCGGTGCCGTCGACGGGCGTCCAGTTGGCGCCGCCGTCCGTGGAGACCTCGGCGTAGAGGTAGTCGTAGTTCTCCTCGATGTCCCACCAGCCCTGGAGGTCCAGGCTGGCCTTGGACTTACCCGTGAGGTCCACCGACCGGGTCAGGGTGTTCTTGAGGTCGTCCCCCATTCCGCTCCACCACTGCTTGGAGCCCTCGGCTGGGGCGACCACCTCGGTGGTGACGGCCTTGGCGGGCAGCTCGACCACCAGCGCCTGCTTGTTCTTGGTGTTGTACTCGGCCACCCCGAGGGTGTGGGTGGACTTCTTACCGGCCTTGGCCGAGGCGTAGTTCAGCCAGCCCAGCTGGAGCTTGTCCCAGGCGTTCATGTCGCCGGGCAGATCGCCGATGGCGTCCTTACCGGTGCCGAGCCAGGATCCCGCGGACATCAGCGACCAGTAGGCGACGGACGACTCCCCCTTGCCGGTGGTGTCGTACTCGTCCGGCAGCCCCAGGTCATGGCCGTACTCATGGGCGAAGACGCCGAGGCCGCCGTTCTCCGGCTGCATGGTGTAGTCGCCGACCCAGATGCCGGTGTCGCCGATCTGCGTACCGCCCGACTTGTTCTCGCCGGGGCCGGTCTTGCCCGCGTCGGTGCCGTACGCGTACCAGCGGTGCGCCCAGATGGCGTTCTCGCCCTGGACCCCGCCGCCCGCGGACTCGTCCTCACCGGCGTGGACGATCTGGAAGTGGTCGATGTAGCCGTCGGGCTCGTTGAAGTTGCCGTCGGCGTCGTAGTCGTAGCGGTCCCACTGGTCGTACTTGGCCAGGTCCGCCTTGATCTGCGCGTCGGTGCGGCCGGCCGCCTTCTGGTCCTTGGCCCACTGGTTGACGCCGTCGCGGATCAGGTCCCAGGCGTTGGCGCAGTTGGTGTCGCCGCAGTAGTTGGACCCGTAGCGCGCCTCGTTCCAGTCGACCTTGACCCAGTCGGAGACCTCGCCGTCCACCGAGTAGCGGCCCGAGGACTGCTTCTCGTAGTACTTCTTCAGGGACTCCTTCTTCTTGTCCTTGGAGAAGTAGAGGTCCTGGAAGTGCTGGCGGTTGTAGTCCTTCTGCCAGGCGGTGCTGTTGTCGTCGGCGCGGTCCGGCCGGCCTATGGTGTTGTGCGCCGGGCCCGGGTCGCCGCCGTACTTCTTCACCGGCGGTTTGGGGCCGTCCCCGTCCGGGTCGTACATGGTGGTGTCGTCCACCTTGTCGCCGAACTCGACCAGGATGGTGAAGATCTTGTCGGTCTTCTCCCGGGCCAGCTCGACGTACTTGCCCTTGCCGAGCTTCACGACCTTGGACGCCCCGCGCGTGGTCGCCTTGGTGTCGCCGGAGATGACCTGACGCAGCGCCTCCTGGCGCTGCGCTTCCCGCTGCTTGCTGTAGGGACCTTCGAGGTCGTGCTGGACATCCGTCTTCGCGGGCGCCGGATCATGGCGCTCGACACGCGTAGACGGTGCGTCCGCCTGGGCCATGCCGGTCGATAGTGCCGCCGCTCCGAGCGCGGCCACCACTGTGGCTATGGCGGCCGATCTGGCCGCCCTCCGTTGGCTGTTCACTCGCTCAGTCCTCCCCTTTCCACACCAGTGCCGGACATTTGACCGGAGTGGCAGGAGAAAAGACAGACCTTGACTTGGACTGATGAGACAAGTACGTTCTGCGATCCCGACGTTCCGTTTAACGGACGGCAACGGGCGCGCCATGCACGCCGGTTGGCACACCCGATGATTCCGTGCGCCCCCTGTGCAACGGCGTCGTGGGTGAGGTCACGCTTACTTCCGTTCCGCACGGGCATGCAGGACCGTAGAGTCAGGACTGACGGTGCACTTCAGCCTGGTTCATGCCCCCTGCATATCGCCCCCGAGGACGGATCCCGCCATGCCGCGTCCGACTCCTGCACAGCTTGCCTATGGTTCGGCCACCGTCGTTCTCTCGACCTTCGCCATGCTGCTGCTCTCCCAGACCCGATCGGGGCTCGGGATGGCGGTGGTGACCGTGGTCGGGTTGGTTCTCGGGCTCCTCGTCGCCGTCACCGTGCCGGTGGCCCGGGTGTCCCGCTCCGGCCGCACCGTCCGCACCAGCCGCCCCGTGGCGGGGTCCGGACCGGCCGACCCGGCGCGGGCGCACACCCGGGCGCACGCCGACTCACTGCACGGCTGACCCACTCACTGCACGGCTGACACCACGACGGTCCGCGCGGCCTTGTCGTGCAGACAGCGCTGGAACGGCTTGTCCCACAGCAGTGACGCCGAGTTGACCAGCCAGAAGACCGTGCCCACCAGCAGCGGGATCAGCATCCCCGGCAGGACGTAGACCGCCGCGCGGACCCAGCCCTGACCGGCCGGCACATTCCCGTCGGACAGCATCGCCACCCGGATGCGCAGCGCCTTCTTGCCGAGCGTCTGTCCGCTGCGGGCCAGCATGACGCCCTCGTAGCCGAAGTAGAGCGCCATCGTGATGATGAGCGCGAGGGTCACCTTGCCCATGTCCTGCTCGCCCGGGTGGTCCATCGTGTACTGGAGCGCGCCGGTCGCCGTGAGCGCCACCGTCCAGATCGCGCCGAGGATGACGATGTCGATGAGCCGGGCGGTGAAACGCTGACCAGGGGTGGCCAGCGGGGGCATCCCTGGGGGGATCACAGGCGGGGGCGAGGACAGCGGGTCGGGGGCCATGCCCCCGATTACATCAGCGCTCCCGGAGGACCGGAAGCGCAGGGGGCGTCTCGGGGGCTCGGGACGCGCCTCGGGGTCAGGGGGACGTCAGAGATCAGGGCGCGGCCGAGACCACCAGCGTCTTGGCCACCTTGTCATGGAGGCACTGCCGGTAGGGCCGGTCCCAGGTGCACCACAACACATTGATCAGCCAGAAGAGGAAGCCGCAGCAGGGCACGATCTCCGGCAGGGCGTACACCCCGGCGCGCACCCAGCCCGCCTGGCCGACCGGCGGCCCGCCGTTCTCCAGCATGGCGACCCGGATCTTCATCGCCTTCTTGCCGACGGTCTGGCCGTCCCGGGTCAGCATCAGCCCCTCGTAGAGGAAGTAGACCAGGACGTATACCAGCGTGACGGTGGTCGAACGCGCGTTGCCCTCGATCGGGTCATAGCCCTCGGCGATCGCGGTCACGACGAGCCCGACCGGGATGCCGATGAGCAGCGCGTCGATGATCCGGGCGATCAGACGGCGGCCGAGGTGCGCGAGCGGGGGCATCCCGGCGTACGGCTCGGGCCCCGCGGTGTGGTCCTCGCGGTCCCCGTGGTCCCCGTGCTCCCCGTACGGGGAGCCGTTCGCACGCGGTTGCTTCGCGAACGGATCGCTGCTGTCCCGGTCCCGGGGCTCATCGGGCCCGGGCGGCGGCTGATCGGTGCTCATGGCCCGAGTCGACCCCGGAGCCGGGACGGCCGCATCCGGCGCGCCCCGTTCGGGCGACCGGGCTCGTCCATCCGCCGCAGCCGGGGCGGATGTCCGGTTCGACGGCGGCGGGCGGCCCGGTCGGCCGCCGCCTCAGTCGGCCGACGCGACGAAGGTGCGGGCCGCCTTGTCGTGCCAGCACTGCCGCCACGGGCGGTCGAACAGGCACCACAGCACGTTCAGCACGCCGATGACGAGCACCCCCAGCACCGAGTAGACCAGCCAGCGGCGCAGCGCGGCGCCGAAGGACGGGGTGTCGTGCTCCTCGATGTCCAGCACCCGCACCCCGCACAGCCTCTTGCCGAGCGTGCGGCCCCACTTGACGGTCGGCAGCGTCTCCAGGACGACGCCGAGGACGAGCAGCAGACCGAGGACGATGCCCAGATAGCCGCTGGTGGTGCCGTCCAGGAAGTAGACCGTGACGGTCTCGCCGCTCTGCTTGGCCGCCTCGACCTTCTCGTCGATGTGGTCGCTCGTCTTGCTCCACAGCGGGAACGCGACGGCGCCGACGACGCCGAACAGCACGACCGAGTCGATCAGCCGGGCGGCGAGGCGGCGGCCGAGCGAGGCGGGCCGCCCCTCGGCCTGGGCGGCCAGGAGGAAGGGGTTGTCGACGGGCGGCTTCCAGGGGATGACGCCCTCGGGCGCGCCCGAGGGCGCGCCGCCCGGACCCACGCCGTGCGGGGCCGCCTGGGGAGCGTGCGGCGCGGCCTGCGGCGGGCTCTGCGGCGGGCCGGGCTGCTGGGCGAACCGCCCCTGCGGCTGCCAGGCCGGGCCGCCGCCCTGGGCGGGGATACCGCCGAAGGGCTGCTGGGGCTGGTGTGTCTGCGGGGGCTGCGGGGGCTGGTGTGTCTGCGGAGGCTGCTGGGGCTGGTGCGCGGGCTGGGCCGGGGGCGCGGCCTCGGCGCCCTTGCGCGCGCCGCCGCGGCCGATCGCCCGGATCGCCATCGTCCCGTCGTCCCTACCGGCCGCCTGGCCCTGGCCCCGGCCCTGGCCCCGGCCCTGGCCCCGGCCCTGGTCCTGCCCCTGTTCCCGGTCCTGCCCCTGGCCGGTCGTGGGTGCCGCTCCGCCGCCGCGTCCCACCGTCCGGAACGTCATCGTCCCGTCGCCCGCCGGGGCGGGGGTCCCGCCCTCGTCCGCCGGGGGCAGCTCCGGAGCCCGGCGTACGGGCGGCAGGGCCTGCGTCGAGCGGTCCGTCGTACGCCCGCCCCCGCCCGCGCGCATGGTCAGCGTGCCGTCATCGCGCCCGGCGTCCTCACCCGGGCCCGCGCGCCGCGGGTCGGGCACGCCGGGCCACTGCCCGCCACCGGCTGGTCCGCCACCGGGCTGCCCGGCACCGGCCCGGGAGTCGCCGGGGGCGTCCGGCTCCGCTCCCCAGGAGATCCGGCGGTCCTGCTCACCGCCGAATCCGCCCTGCTGGGCGGCGTCCGCCTGCCAGGCCGAGCCGGCGTCGGGGCGGGTGCCGTGCAGCCGCTGGGGGTCGTTCCAGTCCACGGACGCCGGGACCCCGCCGGGCGGCACCGGCTGCGCCCCCATGCCACCGGCCGCCGCCTCGGGCGGCCCGCCCGCGCCGCGGACGTCCATCTCGGCGCTCCGGCGCAGCTCGGGCAGTGCGCTGCCGGTCTCCTCGGCGGCCCGCGGCGCCGGATCCTCGTCCAGGAACATCGGGCCCGTCTCGTCCGGCGGCGGGCTGATCACCTGGGTATGGGTGACCCCGGGCGGCGGCGCGGGCATGGCCTCGCCCTCGGCCGGGGCGGGACGGCTGGTGCCGGGCACCCAGGCGGCGCCGTTCCAGTAACGGATGTACCCAGGGATGGACGGATCAGGATAAAAGCCAGGAATGGAGCTGCCGTCCGCGGATCCTGAGGTAGGGGCGCTCATGATCTCCGATGTCCCATATCTGCTCGGCCGTGCTGTACTGCGCTGCGCCTTTGCGGTGCCTCGCGGTGAGGGTGGAGCGTAAGCAGTTTGCCGTACAGGAGCCGCAGTGCAACCCGGAGCGCGCGGTCAAGGTCTATCAGACCGGCCCACCGGCACCAGCCCACCGCTCCCGCCACCACTCTCCCGTGCGAGCGCCACGAAGCCTTACGAGCGGCGGCGGCCCGCATGGCCCCGCCCGGCCTAGGTTCAGCAGACCTACTCTGGCACGCTCGGATGCCTTTTCCGTTGCCAATACTGGAACCCATGGACCGCAATACCGAGCTCAGTGAGTTCCTGCGGAGCCGCAGGGCACGTCTGAGCCCCGGCGACGCGGGCGTGAGCGTGAGCAACGACAGCCCCCGCCGGGTGCCGGGGCTGCGCCGCGAGGAGCTGGCGCAGCTGGCCGGCGTGAGCACGGACTACTACACGCGTCTGGAACAGGGCCGTCACCTCAATGTGTCGGAGACGGTGCTGGACGCCGTGGCCCGCGCCCTTCAGCTCAATGAAACCGAACGTGCGTACCTCTTCGAGCTGACCCGGCCGCGCCCCCGGCGCGCGGTGCGCCGCCGACCGCCCCGCCCCCAGCGGGTGCGGCCCGGGGTACACGCGCTGCTGCGCATGCTGGACGGGGTCTCACCGGCCTTCGTCCTCGGGCGCAGGGGCGATGTCCTGGCCTCCAATCAGCTGGCCCGGGCGCTGATCATCGACTTCGAGGCGCTCCCGTACCACGAGCGGAACATGGCCCGTTTCATGTTCCTCGACGAGGCGGCCCGTTCGCTGTGGCCGGAGTGGGAGACGGTCGCGGCGGAGATGGTGGCGTCCCTCCGGCTGGAGGCCGGGCGCCACCCCGACGATCCCCGGCTGACCGAGCTCGTGGGCGAGCTCACCATCAAGAGTCCTGAGTTCCGCACCTGGTGGGCCGACCACAACGTGCGGGAGAAGACCCACGGCGTCAAGCTCTACCACCATCCGGTGGTCGGGGACATGACGCTGGCCTACGAGAACGTGACCGTGCCCGGCGATCCCGACCAGGCTCTGTGTATCTACACGGTCGAGCCCGGCTCCCCCTCCGAGGCGGCCCTGCGGCTGCTGGCGAGCTGGACCGCGACTCCCTCGGCCGATCGTTCCGCGCCGCCCTCGTCCGAAGCGCGTCCTTCGGGGGGATCGTCCTCCGACGTCTCCCCCTGATCCCCCCTTCCCCCGCACACCCTTCCCCCCTCCCCCTCCTTACCTCCCCCTTCCCTCCATCCATCCCCTTTTTTCTAGTTAGTCCCAGGGAGACACGTTTATGACCACCAGCGTCACCGCCTACGCGGCCCCCGCCCCGAAGGCCCCGCTGGAAAGGACCACCGTCGAGCGCCGCGCCCTGCGCGAGCACGACGTGCTGATCGAGATCGCCTACGCCGGTATCTGCCACTCCGACATCCACCAGGCCCGCGAGGAGTGGGGCACCGCCCTCTTCCCGATGGTGCCCGGCCATGAGATCGCCGGTGTGGTCGCCGAGGTCGGCTCCGCCGTGACCAAGTACGCCGTCGGCGACCGGGTCGGCGTGGGCTGCTTCGTCGACTCCTGCCGCGAGTGCGAGAACTGCCTCGCGGGCGAGGAGCAGTACTGCCTCAAGGGCGAGGTGGCCACGTACAACGGCAAGGAGTACGACGGCGCCCCCACCTACGGCGGCTACAGCACCCACATCGTGGTGGACGAGAACTACGTACTGCGCATCCCCGAGGGGATCTCGCTGGACGTGGCCGCCCCGCTGCTGTGCGCCGGGATCACCCTCTACTCCCCGCTGGCCCACTGGAACGCCGGTCCCGGCAAGAAGGTCGCCATCGTGGGCCTCGGCGGCCTCGGCCACATGGGCGTGAAGATCGCCCATGCGATGGGCGCCGAGGTGACGGTGCTGAGCCAGACGCTCCGCAAGAAGGACGACGGGCTGCGGCTGGGCGCCGACCACTTCTACGCCACCAGCGACGAGTCCACCTTCACCGAGCTGGCGGGCACCTTCGACCTGATCGTCAACACGACCTCGGCGAACCTCCCGCTGGACGGCTATCTGTCGCTGCTGAAGCTGGACGGCACGCTGGTGCACGTGGGCGCGCCGGAGAACCCCAGCGCGTTCAACCAGTTCTCGCTGATCATGGGCCGTAAGTCGATGGCCGGATCGAAGATCGGCGGCATCCGGCAGACCCAGGAGATGCTCGACTTCTGCGCCGAGCACGGGCTCGGCGCGGAGATCGAGCTGATCGACGGCGAGCGGATCAACGAGGCCTACGACCGCGTCGTGAGCAGCGATGTGCGCTACCGCTTCGTGATCGACATCGCCTCGCTCAAGGCGTGATCGGCTACTCGGGCGCGATCAGCCGCTGAGACCGAGGCCGTCCGGACCACCCCCGGGTCCGGGCGGCCTCACCATAAGCCGACCCTCAGAACAGCCGGCCCTCAGAACAGCTTGCCGGGGTTGAGCAGGCCCAGCGGGTCGAAGACCTGCTTGATACCGCGCTGCATCTCCATCCCCACCGGGCCGAGTTCACGCGCCAGCCACTCCCGCTTGAGGACGCCGACGCCGTGCTCCCCGGTGATGGTGCCGCCGAGCTCGAGGCCCAGCGCCATGATCTCGTCGAACGACTCCCGGGCCCGCCGCGACTCGTCCGGGTCCGCCGGGTCGAAGCACACCGTCGGATGGGTGTTGCCGTCCCCGGCGTGGGCGACGACGCCGATCGTGAGATCGTGCTTCTCGGCGATGGCGGCCGTGCCGTCGATCATCTCGGCGAGCCGGGAGCGGGGCACACAGACGTCGTCGATCATGGTGACGCCCTTGACCGCCTCCAGCGCCGGAAGCGTCATCCGGCGGGCCTGGAGCAGCATGTCGGACTCGGCGGCGTCCTCGGCCGGGACCACCTCCGTGGCACCGGCCGCCGTGCACAGCTCGGCCACGGCGGCGAGGTCGGGGGCCGGGTCCGGGGTGTCGAAGGCCGCCATCAGCAGGGCCTCGGTGGACTCCGGGAGGCCCATGTTCCCCATCGCGTTGACCGCGCGGACGCTCGTACGGTCCATCAGCTCCAGCAGCGAGGGGGCGTGGCCGCGCTCCATGATCCGGCAGATGGCGTCGCAGGCGGACGCGGTGGAGGGGAACTCGGCGGCGAGCACGAGCTGTTCGAGCGGGGCGGGCTTGAGGGCGAGGACCGCTCGCACGACGATGCCGAGGCTGCCCTCGGAGCCGACGAAGAGCCGGGTCAGGTCGTAGCCCGCGACGCCCTTGGCGGTACGGCGGCCGGTCTTCAGCAGCCGGCCGTCGGCGAGGACGACATCGAGCCCGAGGACGTATTCGGCGGTGACGCCGTACTTCACACAGCACAGCCCGCCGGACGCGGTGCCGATGTTGCCGCCGATCGTGCACTGCTCCCAGCTGGAGGGGTCCGGCGGATAGTAGAGGCCCCTCTCCATCACCGCGCGGGACAGGGTCGCGTTGATCACGCCCGGTTCGACGACCGCGATCCGGTCCACCGGGTTGATCTCCAGGATCCGGTCCATCTTGACCAGGGACAGCACGACGCAGCCGTCCGACGCGTTGGCCGCGCCCGACAGCCCGGTGCGCGCGCCCTGGGGCACGATCGGGACGCGCAGCGCGGTGGCGGTGCGGCACACGTGCTGCACCTGCTCCACCGTGCGCGGGAGAACGACCACGGCGGGCGCGCCCGCATCGCAGAAGCTCGCCATGTCATTGGCGTAGGCCCCGGTCACATCGGGGTCGGTGAGCACCGCCTCCTCGGGGAGGCCCTCCCGCAGCAGCTCGATGAGGTCCGTCATATCTCCAGACTCGCACCCGGGAAGCGCCCGGGGAAGATCGCCGCAGCGGACGGATGACCGCGAGGAGGGCCTTGAGAGGGTCCGTGGGCAGGGCCGTGAGCAGGGCCGTACGTACGGACTGCTACTGCGCCTTGTAGTAGACGCTGACCTTACGGTCCCCGGCGACGCCCGAGGCGAAGCCCATGCACAGCCGGCGGGGGCTGGACAGCTGGACGGCCATCCCCTCGGGCTCGCGGTAGCTCAGCGAGTAGGCGGCCTCGGTGCGGGCGCGCTGGACGAGTTCGCCGGTGCGCAGATCGACGCAGGAGACGTAGGCGTTGCCGTGGCCGGAGGGCGGGTTGGCGCCGTCCTCGCCGGTGTAGGCGGTGCCGGTCAGCTGGTACACGTAGTCGCCGAGGACCGTGAAGCCCTGGAAGACCTCGCCGTCCTCGACACCGGTCTGGGGTATGTCGTCGTACACGGCCGTGTAGTCGCCCGCGCTGACCCCGGACAGGCTCATCAGCCGGTAGCGGACCTCGCCGTCGAGGCGGTGGCGCAGCAGCAGCCGGCGGTTGAGCATGTCGACGGCGGGCTGATTGCTGGTGGAGCCCGCCACCGGGCGGTGCTTGACCAGCGAGGACGAACCGGACGACAGCACGGTGCCATCGGCGAACTTGAAGCGGCTGATGGCGCGGCCGTAGCCGGAGTCGGGGTTGGCGTCCGACTCGGTCCACAGATAGACGGTGGAGCCGACCGGCTCACAGCCCATGGCGACGCCGTGCCCGAACCCCTTGAGGTACATCGAGCCCAGCTCCGCCCCGGCCAGGGACAGCTTGGTGACGCACAGATCGCCGTGGGCGGCGCGGTCGGCGCCGGAGACGGGGGCGGACTCCCCGCTGAGCCGGATCCCGCCCTCCATCAGCTGGATCGTGTAGACGTGCCCGCCCACGTCGTCGAACGCGAAGGACTGCGCCACGGTGGAGTTGTGCGGGGTCTTCTCGCGGATCAGCTGGGTGGAGGGCACCGACAGGTCGAACCGGCCGCCCGCCACGGTGGCGGCCCCCGCGCGGGCGGCGAAGGCACCGAGTGCGCCGGCCGCGGCGACTCCCCCGCCGAGGGTGAACCTACGCCTGGTCAAACGGCCCGCAGTGTACTTTTCCGTGTGCATTGATACTCAACAACTCCCGTGTGATCACGCCGTGTTGGAGTGAACAGATCGCCGTGAGTGTAGACGGTGAGAAAGCGCTCCCATTCAGGTGTTCGCATTTTCTGGCACCGGCGGCGCATGGGCACGGGAGTGTGGGCGCATGTGCGCGGAATTGGGGGACCGCCCCGCACGGCCGTGCGGGGCGGGGGCGGTCAGGAGTCAGAGGTTGCCGCGCTTGGCCTGCTCGCGCTCGATCGCCTCGAACAGCGCCTTGAAGTTGCCCTTGCCGAAGCCCATCGAGCCATGCCGCTCGATCAGCTCGAAGAAGACGGTCGGCCGGTCCTGGACCGGCTTGGTGAAGATCTGGAGCAGATAGCCGTCCTCGTCCCGGTCGGCGAGGATCTTCAGCTCACGGAGGGTCTCCAGCGGGACGCGGGTGTCGCCGACCCACTCCCCCAGGGCGTCGTAGTACGAGTCCGGCGCGTCCAGGAAGCTCACCCCGGCCGCGCGCATCGCCCGCACGGTGGCGACGATGTCGTTGGTGGCGAGCGCGATGTGCTGGACGCCGGGGCCGCCGTAGAACTCCAGGTACTCGTCGATCTGGGACTTCTTCTTGCCGACCGCGGGCTCGTTGAGCGGGAACTTCACCTTGCGGGTGCCGTCGGCCACGACCTTCGACATCAGCGCGGAGTACTCGGTGGCGATGTCGTCGCCCACGAACTCCTTCATATTGGTGAAGCCCATGACGTCGTTGTAGAAGCGGACCCACTCGTCCATCCGGCCGAGTTCGACATTGCCCACGCAGTGGTCGATGGCCTGGAAGTTCCGGCGCGCCGGCGGGGCGACGATCGGCTCGGCCTCGGCGTAGCCGGGGAGGTACGGGCCGAAGTAGCCGGTGCGCTCGACGAGGGTGTGGCGGGTGTCGCCGTAGGTGCGGATCGAGGCCATGACCACCGTGCCGTGCTCATCCTTGACCTCGTGCGGCTCCTCGATCCCGGTGGCGCCGTGCTCGAGGGCATACGCGTAGGCGGCGCGCGCGTCCGGCACCTCGACCGCGAGGTCGATCACCCCGTCGCCGTGCTCCGCGACATGCTCGGACAGGAAGCGGCCCCAGGCGCTCACCGGTTTGATGACGGAGGTGAACACGAAGCGGGCGCTGCCCGAGACGAGGACGTAACTGGCCGTCTCCCGGCTGCCGTTCTCCGGGCCGGAGTAGGCGACGAGCTTCATGCCGAAGGCGGTGGCGTAGTAGTGCGCGGCCTGCTTGGCGTTGCCGACGGCGAAGACGACCGCGTCCATCCCCTTCACGGGAAACGGGTCGGCGTGCCGTGCGTCCCCCTGATGCAGCATCTCTGTCGTCTCAGTCATACTTCGAAGCGTCCCTCGGTGACTCAAGGTGCGCAACACTTCACGAAATCGCTGGTCAGTGTGTATAGCCGCAGCCGAGTTCGGCAGCGCATCCTGTACAGGGTGACCACCGTCACAGAGGACACCTCAAGAGAAGCCCGGGACCTGGAGGGGAACCGCATGGGAATCGACGGGCTCGACGCCCGCCTGATCGAGCTGCTCGCCGAGGAGCCACGGATAGGGGTGCTGGAGGCGTCGCGCCGCCTCGGTGTCGCCCGCGGCACGGCGCAGGCACGGCTGGACCGACTGCGGGCGCAGGGGGTGATCCGGGGCTTCGGCCCCGAGGTGGACCCGGCGGCGCTCGGCTATCCGGTCACCGCCTTCGCGACGCTGGAGATCGAGCAGGGGCAGGGGCCGGACGTACGGGCCCATCTGGCGACCGTTCCGGAGGTGCTGGAACTGCACACCACCACGGGCCACGGGGACATGCTGTGCCGACTGGTGGCCCGCTCCAACGCCGATCTCCAGCGGGTGATCGACCTGGTGGTGGGGTTCGGGGGGATCGTCCGGGCCTCGACGGCGATCGTGATGGAGAACCCGGTGCCGCTGCGGATCATCCCGCTGGTGCGGCAGGCGGCGCGGGACTGAGCACTGGGATCAGAGGGTCCTGAAGTGGATCCAAAGACTCCGTTGCAAAGGAAGGGTTGCAAGCACATCTTTGCATGCTTACGCTGCGGCGCATGGCAGAGAACGAACAGCCCGCGTCCGACGAAGTACGGGTGCTCGACCCACGCACCCTGCGCGGGCTCGCGCATCCACTGCGGATGCGCCTGCTCGGAGCGCTGCGCGAGTACGGACCGGCCACCGCGTCCCAACTGGCCGACAGATTGGGGGAGTCCAGCGGCGCCACCAGCTACCATCTGCGTCAGCTGGCCACCTATGGCTTCGTCGAGGACGACCCGGGGCGGGGCAAGGGGCGGGAGCGGTGGTGGAAGGCGGCGCACAGAGGTACGCGCTGGAACGCCGACAAGTTCCTGGCCCACCCCGACCCGGCCGTACGGGGGGCGGTGAACACCGTGCTGCACGAGGTGGCCACCCAGCACACGGAGCAGATGTCCACCTGGCTGGGCACTCTGCACGGCTGGTCGGATAAGTGGGTGTCGGCCTCGGACATGAGCGACTTCCACCTTCGTCTCACCCCTGAACTCGCCCGCGAAATGCGCGACAAGGTGCACGAACTGATCGAGAGCTACCGCGAGAAGGAGGTGGACCGGGACACCGAGGGCTCCGCCCCGTACCGCGTCCATCTGCACGCCTTCCCGCGCGACGAGGACTGACCGATCCCTGGGGGACCCACATATGTACGGCGACGAGATCCATCTGTGGCTGCACCACATACGCGCCGAGCGGCTGCGCGACGAGGCCCGCGAGGCACCCCGGCCACACCGCCGCTCCCGCCCCGCCCGCGCCCGGGTGCTGCGCGCCCGGGTCGGCTGGACGCTGGTGGAGGTCGGGCTGCGGCTGGCCACGCCGCGGCTGCCGCAATCCGGTCTGACCGCCCGGTTCGACCACTGATATGAGCTCCGACGACACAGGAGACAGAGAGCGCCGGGGGAACAGCGGGGACGGCCGAAGACCACTCTTACTCGTCCTCGCCGCCAACACCGTCTCCATAGCGGGCAATTCCCTCACCCTGATCGCCGTCCCGTGGTTCGTCCTGGAGACCACGGGCAGTGCCGCCAAGGCCGGGCTGGTCTCCTTCTGCGCGACCCTGCCGGTGGTCGTCTCCGCCGTCATCGGCGGGCCGGTCATCGACCGGATCGGCCGCCGGCGGGTCTCCATGGCCTCCGACTCGCTGTGCGGGGTGGCCGTCGCCACGATCCCGGTGCTGCACTTCGCCGGGATGCTGCGGTTCTGGCAGCTGTGTGCGCTGATGGCGTTCTGCGGACTGCTCCACGCGCCGGGCGAGACCGCCCGCCAGGTGCTCGTCCCCGCGCTGGCCGAACGGGCGGGCACCACCCTCAGCCGCGCGGCCAGCTTCTACGACGGGGCCTCGCGCGGGGCCAGGATGCTGGGCGCCGCGCTGGGCGGGCTGCTGATCGCGCTGCTCGGCCCGCCGTCCGTACTGCTGCTGGACGCGGCGACGTTCGCGGCGTCCGCGGTGCTGATCATGGCGGGGCTGCGCGGACTGCCCGCCGCCGCGCCACGCAAGCCCGTCGTCCCGGTGTCCGCCCGCGCCTACCGCGCCGAGCTGGGCGAGGGGTACCGCTTCCTGCTGCGCCACCGGCTGCTGCTGGCCATCGTGCTGATGGTCATGGTCACCAACGGCCTCGACCAGGGCCTGTCCTCGGTACTGCTGCCGGTCCACGCCGAGCGGCACCTGGGCGGGTCCGTACAACTCGGGCTGCTCACGGCGCTGTTCGGCGGCGGGGCGCTGGTGGGGGCGCTGCTGTACGGGGCGGTGGGCGACCGCTTTCCGCGCCGGACCGTGTTCGCGGTGAGCTTCCTGGTGTGCGGGCTGCCGAGGTTCCTGATCGCCGCGTTCGTGCCCGGGGTGTCCCCGCTCGCCGTGACGATGGCGATCAGCGGGGTCGCGGCGGGGATGCTCAATCCGATCCTGACCACGGTGACGTACGAGGCCGTCCCCGATGAGCTGCGCAGCCGGGTCTCGGGGGCGCTCACCGCGGGGGTGTGGGTGGTGATGCCGCTCGGCGGGCTCGCGGCCGGGTGTCTGGTGGAGGGGGTGGGGCTGACCGCCGCCTTCCTGATGACCGGTGGTGTCTACTTCCTGGCCACGCTCAGCCCGCTGGTCTTCCCGGCCTGGCGCGGGATGGACGAGGGGGCGGCGCGGACGGTGGAGGAGGGGACGGCGGCGCGGACGGTGGAGAAGGGGACGGCGGCGCCGCTCAGCAGTGCGGGACCGCGCCGCCCGACCGCAGCGCCCGCAGAGCCGTCACCGCACCCTTGAGGGTGGTGACGGGGATCAGCCGCAGCCCCTTGGGCAGCTCGGCCGTGGCGTCGGCACACTCGGCCTTCGGCACCAGGAAGACCGTGGCACCGTCCCGCTTGGCGGCCTGCGTCTTCAGCGGGACCCCGCCCACGGCTCCGACCTTGCCCTTGGCGTCGATGGTGCCGGTGCCCGCGATCGTCCGGCCGCCGGTGAGGTCGCCGCCGCGGCCGTCGCCGTCCAGCTTGTCGACGATGCCGAGGGAGAACAGCAGCCCGGCGCTCGGACCGCCGACGTCGGCGAGGCGCAGGGTGACCTTGACGTCGCGCGGGGAGCGGTGGAGATAGCCGAGCGCGGCGCTGGTGGCCGAGGACTGGGACTCCTCCATCTCCTCGGCGTTGTGCCGCTCGATCTCCTTGGTAGTGCCGCCGACGTAGACCGAGTCATGCGGCATGACGGCGCGGTCGGTGGCGAACCAGCCGCTGACCACGTCCTTCACCCGTACGGTGGCGTCCGGGCCGGTCGCCAGGATCGTCGTCATCCGCAGCTGCCCGGCGGTCTTGCGGGTGCCGGTCCCGGAGACGCTGATCACCTGCTTGCCGCGGTCGGAGCCCAGGACGTTCACGGTCGAGCCGGGCTGGGCGACGGTGAACGGCAGCGGCGCGAACGCGGCGACCGCGAGCAGGGCGAGCACGGGTGCGGAGCAGAGCGCGAGGGTGCGGGCGCGGGGGGAGACGGCAGGCATGGTGCGAATCTAGTTGACCGCCGGGGAGCAGGCCGCTCGGGGGCGGCGTGAACCTGACCGTGGGGCCCGGTCGCCGGGCCGCCAGGCCGCCGAGTGGCGGCCCGCGCTCACCTCACCTCAAGGCGTCCGAGACCTCTCGGGCCGCGTCGACCACCCGGGGGCCGACCCGCTCCGGGACCGAGTCGCAGAGCATCACGACCCCGACGCTGCCCTCTATCCCCGTCACCCCGATGAGCGGTGCGGCCGCGCCGCTCGCGCCCGCCTCCAGTTCGCCGTGGGTGAGGGCGTATCCGGGGTCGTCGGGGCGGCCGGCGCGGGCGGCGAGGATCGCGCGCCCGGCGGCGCCCCGGTCGAGCGGATGCCGGAATCCGGCCCGGTAGGCCACGTGGTAGTCGGTCCAGGTCGGCTCGACGACCGCGACGGCGAGTGCCTCGGTGCCGTCGACCAGGGTGAGGTGGGCGGTCGCGCCGACGTCCTCGGCGAGGGAGCGCAGCGCGGGCAGCGCCGCCTCCCGTACGAGCGGATGCACCTGGCGGCCGAGCTGGAGCACTCCGAGCCCGACGCGCGCCCGCCCGCCGATGTCCCGGCGGACCAGGGAGTGCTGCTCGAGGGTGGCCAGCAGCCGGTAGACCACGGTGCGGTTGACGCCGAGCTTGTTGGACAGCTCGGTCACGGTCAGCCCGTGGTCGGTGTCGGCGAGCAGTTTGAGGACGCGCAGTCCCCGATCGAGCGTCTGAGAGGTCTCCGCGGTCACGACGCCCCCTCCTCGGTGATGAGTGGCGGCTCTCCGTGCGGTGCCCCGCCGGTCCCGACGACGGCGCGCGAAGAGGCCGCCGGTCGCGGTGGTCACGCACCGGCTGCGCTCCGCGGCGGCGCTGCCACGGGGCGTGTGCGTGCCCGAACGCTAGCGAGCTGGTCCGCTTTGCGGAAGGGTTTGTCCAGAATACGAGCGGAGCTGCCAAAGAACGCGGCGCGAGAGCACCCTAAAGTGTCCCGGTTTGCCCGGATTCACGAGGGGGGTCTGCGACCGGTTCATGAAATTTTTCGAAAGGGGGTTGCGTAGGGCGACCCGCGCCTGCGGCGGGCTACTCCCCTCCCCGTCCCTTCCCACAACTGGGGCTCCGCCCCAGACCCCGACACCGGGAGCGAAGCCCCTGATACGGAAAGGGCGGCAAGGGGCAGGGCCCCTCCCAGCCCCCGGCCCCCGGGGGCGAAGCCCCTAGCGCGGGAAGGGGACCGCGCCGCCCCGGCGTACCCGCCCGCCAGAGATCGCCCGGGGCTCTGCCCCCGAGCCCACGGTCCAGGGGCGGAGTCGCTGGGGCGGGGAGGGGGAAGAACCGGCGGGTCCGCCGCACCCCGCCCTGGCGTGTCCGCGCGCAAGGGGGCCCGGGGTCTGGGGCGGAGCCCCAGTTTCGGGAAGGGGCGGGGAGGGGAAAGGGCGCGCGTCAGCGCATGCGCGTTGCCCACTCCCGGACCTTCTTGATCCGCTCCCGAATCTGCCCCGCCGTCGCCTCCGCGCTCGGCGGCCCCCCGCACACCCGGCGCAGTTCGGTGTGGATCACGCCATGCGGCTTTCCGCTCTGGTGGACATACGCCCCCACCAGCGAGTTGAGCTCCTTGCGCAGCTCCAGCAGCTCCTTATGGGTGACCACCGGCCGCCGCTCCGCCGGAAGCTCCAGCAGATCCGCCTCCGTGTCCGGCTTCTTGCGGCTGTGCGCGATCTGCTTGGCCTGGCGCTTCTGGAGCAGCATCTGCACCTGATCGGGTTCGAGGAGCCCCGGGATGCCGAGGTAGTCCTGCTCCTCCTCGCTGCCCGGATGCGCCTGCATGCCGAACTCGGCGCCGTCGTACAGCACCCGGTCGAAGACCGCGTCCGACTCCAGTGCCTCGAAGGGCAGTTGGTCCTGTTCGCCGGTGTCCTCGTCCTGCTGCTTCTCGGCCTCCTCGAGGAGTTTCTCCTCCTCCGCGTACGGGTTCTCCTCCTCGCCGTCCTTCTTCGGCTTGTCCAGGACGTGGTCGCGCTCGACCTCCATCTCATTGGCGAAGCCGAGCAGGTTCGGGATGGTGGGGAGGAAGACGGACGCGGTCTCGCCGCGCCGCCGCGACCGTACGAAGCGGCCCACGGCCTGGGCGAAGAAGAGCGGGGTTGAGATGGTGGTCGCGTACACCCCGACCGCCAGCCGGGGCACGTCCACCCCCTCGGACACCATGCGGACCGCGACCATCCAGCGGTCGTCGGAGTGGCTGAAGTCCTCGATCCGCTGGGACGCCGCCGCCTCGTCGGAGAGCACGAGCGTCGCCTTGGTGCCGGTGATCTCGCGGATCAGCTTGGCGTAGGCGCGGGCCGAGTCCTGGTCGGAGGCGATGACGAGCGCCCCCGCGTCGGGGATGCCCTTACGGACCTCGGACAGCCGCTGGTCGGCGGCGCGCAGCACGTTCGGCATCCAGTCGCCGCGCGGGTCGAGCGCGGTGCGCCACGCCTGGGAGACCGCGTCCTTGGTCATCGGCTCGCCGAGCCGCGCCTCGATCTCGTCGCCCGCCTTGGTGCGCCAGCGCATGTTGCCGCTGTAGGAGAGGAAGATGACGGGGCGCACGACGCCGTCCCCCAGCGCGTTGCCGTAGCCGTAGGTGTAGTCGGCGGAGGAGCGCCGGATGCCGTCGTTGCCCTCTTCGTAGGTGACGAAGGGGATGGGGTTGGTGTCGGACCGGAACGGGGTGCCGGTGAGGGCCAGCCGCCGGGTGGCCGGTTCGAACGCCTCCAGACACGCCTCGCCCCAGGAGCGGGAGTCACCGGCGTGGTGGATCTCGTCCAGGATGACGAGCGTCTTGCGCTGCTCGATCCGGTTGCGGTGCAGCATGGGCCGGACGCCGACGCCCGCGTAGGTGATGGCGATGCCGTGGTACTCCCGGCTCAGCGGGCCCGCGCTGTACTCCGGGTCCAGCTTGATGCCGATGCGCGCGGCGGCCTCCGCCCACTGCTTCTTCAGGTGCTCGGTCGGCGCGACGACCGTCACCTGCTGGACGACATGGTGATGCAGCAGCCAGGAGGCGAGGGTCAGGGCGAAGGTGGTCTTACCGGCGCCGGGGGTCGCCACCGCGAGGAAGTCCCGCGGCTGCTCCTGGATGTACTTGTCCAACGCGCCCTGCTGCCAGGCGCGCAGCTTGCTCGCGGTACCCCAAGGCGCCCGGCCGGGAAAGGCGGGCGAGAGGTGATGGCTGGTGGAGGCGGCAGTAGTACTCACGGTCTCCGTCGGGCTGGCTCGGCGGGGTCGATCGGGAACCGCGTCAGCCTACCGGTGCCGCCGTTCATGCTTCGGGGTACGCCCTGGTCCCACCCGAGGGTGGGACCAGGCTCACATTCAGTTCGTGAACCGGGTCAGCCCTTCCGCGATCTTCGGCACGTCCAGCTCGCCCTGGCAGACGCTCAGCACGAAGCGCTCGGCCTCGTCGACGTCGAAGTCCGCGTGCAGTGGGTGCCCGTTGATGTGGAGGAAGACCCAGGTCGCGTACCAGGAGAGCCGCTTGTTGCCGTCCACCAGGGCGTGGTTGCGGGCCAGCGACTCCATCAGCGCGGCCGCCTTCTGCCACACGTCCGGGTAGGCGTCCTGGCCGAACACGCTCGCCTGCGGACGGGCCAGAGCGGACTCCAGCAGCCCGTAGTCGCGCACCTCGTCGGCCCCGAGGCGCTCCGCGAGGTTCAGCAGCTCGGGCAGGGCGAGGTAGTGCATCAGGCGAGCCTCCGGTTGAGCTCATCGCTCACCCGCAGCACATGGGCGGCGGCCTCGTTGAACAGCCGGGAGTGCTCATTGATCGCAGCGATCACCGCGTCGTGGGCGAACGACTGCATACTCCGGCCCTCCGCCTCCGCGCGCTTGCGCAATGCGTCGAGCTCTTCGTCCGTAAAGCGTAGATTCAGCGCTGCCATGAGCCGATGGTACCGCGTGGTACCACGCGGTGCTAACGGTTTTCGGGCCGCAACCGCGTCGTCACCCAGATGCCCGCCAGCGCCACCGCCGTCATCGCCACATAGACCGCCCCGAAGGCGGCCGGCTGGTGGGTGGCCGCGGTGCCGGTGGGGGCGATCTCGCCACCGCCGAAGGCGACGAAGAGGACACCGCTGACGCCGACCAGTGTGATGTTGCCGAGCGCGTCGGAGACCTGGAGGGAGGCCGAGTTGCTGCCCGCGTCCTCCGGGCGCGAGAGCTTCAGCAGCAGCACGCTTCCGCTGGAGATGGTCAGCCCCATTCCGTAGCCGCCGATCAACCAGGCCACGGCCGCGATCCAGGCGGGTACGGAGTCGATGAGGGCCAGGAGCACCATGGCGATGGAGACGGCCATGAGGAACATGCCGAGGCCCATCAGCCGTTCGCGGTGCGGCTCCAGGCGGGGGCGGCTCTGGGTGTAGGAGCCCAGGGCCCAGGTGAGGCCGCCGCCGGTGAGGCAGAGCCCGGCGGCGGTCGCGGACAGGCCGCGCTGGGTCACCAGCATCAGCGGGACGAAGCTCTCCGCGCCCAGGAAGGACCCCGCCGCCACCCCGCGCAGCAGGATCACCGACGGCAGGCCGCGGGCGGCGCGGAAGGTGCCCTTGGGCAGCAGCCGCAGTACGCAGGGGACCAGCAGGGCGAGCCCGGCGGCGGCCGGGACGAGGGAGAGCCAGTTGAGGTCCTGGCCCGCGTACTGGAGCAGTCCGGCGCCCACCGCGACGGCGAGCGCGAGCAGGATGCGGCGGCGGTTCATGCCCGCGGAGAGCCCGCTCGGGGGCAGCGCGCGCAGCGCGGGGAGCATCACCGCGAGCGGCGGCAGCACCAGCACCGGGATGGCGAGGAACACCCAGCGCCAGCCCGCGTGTTCGGTGACGGTCCCGGCGGCGAGCGGGCCGACGATGACGGGCAGCACCCAGGCGGCCGAGAAGGACGCCAGCACGGCGGGCTGGAGCCGCTGCGGATAGGCGCGGCCCACCACCACGTACAGCGCGACGATCACCAACCCGCCGCCTATGCCCTGCACCGCGCGCCCGCCCACGAACATCCACATCCGCTGTGCCGAACCGGCCACCAGCAGCCCGGCGGCGAACGCCGCGATCCCGGCGAACAGCGGCGCCAGCGGCCCCTTGCGGTCGCACCACTCTCCCGACAGGGCCATCGCGAACAGGCTCGCGGTGAAGTAGGCGGAGAAGGCGTACGCGTAGAGCTCGACCCCGTCCAGCGCGCGGGCCGCGACCGGCATCGCGGTGTTGACCGCGCTCGCCTCGAAGGCGATGAGGGAGACGACCGTGACGATGCCGAGGGTGAGGGCTCGGTAGCGCCTCCCCAGTACGGTGCCGCCGGTGCCGCCGGTATCCCCGGTTTCCCCCGTGTGCCCGGTGTCGCCGTCGTCCGTCAGGGCCAGGTCACCGGCGGCCGCCGGACCGGGGTCTCCGGCTGCCGGCTCGGGGTGGCTGTCCGTGATGGCGGCGTCGGCGGCACCGCCATCGAGGGGGTCGCGAGGGGTCATGGCGTCAGGGTAAGTGGCGTTCCGGGGCGTCACACCTGTCGCGGGACGGAGTCGCGCTCGGCCGCTGGGCTTAGGACACCCCTGGCCGTCGCCCCGGGCCCGTCGGGCCCTACGTGGTGAGCAGGACGCCCCCGTACGACGCGCCCGCGATCACCACCCACGCGCACAGCCCCAGCGCGGCGACCCGGGCGCCGGTGCGGGTGAGGGAGGGGAGGTGGACGGCGCTGCCGAGGCCGAAGAGGGCGGCGGCGAGGAGGAGTTCCTGGGCCGTGGCGGCGCCGTCCAGCACGGCGGTGGACAGCACGTCCGTACTGCGCAGGGCCGTCATCGCGAGGAAGCCGAGGACGAAGAGCGGCACCAGCGGCGGCCGCCGCCCCGCCTTCTCGCCCCCCGCCTCATTGGCGCGCCCCCGCGCCCGTACGGACGTCGCGAGCACCGCGACCAGCGGCGCGAGCAGGGCCACCCGCACCAGCTTGACCAGCACCGCGTCGCCCAGCGCGGACGGCCCCGCGGTCTGCGCGGTGGCCACCACCTGGCCCACGTCGTGCACGCTGGCCCCCACCCACCGGCCGAACGCCTCGTCGCCGAGCCCCAACGGGTGCTGGAGCAGCGGCAGGACGGCGATGGCGAGCGTGCCGCACAGCGTCACCAGCGCCACGGAGGTGGCCACATCGCGCTCATCGCTGTCCGACACCTCGCTCACCGCGCCGATCGCGGACGCCCCGCAGATCGAGTAGCCGGTCGCGATCAGCAGCGGCTGGTCGCCGCTCAGCCCCATTCGGCGGCCGAGCCACCAGGTGCCGCAGAAGGTGGCGGCGACCACGCCCAGGACCATCGCCACGGTGGCCCAGCCCAGGCCCAGCACATCGTTCAGGCTGAGCTTGAGGCCGAGCAGCACGATGCCCAGGCGCATCAGCCGCTTCCCGGCGAGCGAGAGCCCGGCCCGGCAGACGCCCCGGACCAGGCCGCGCGCCCCCGGCAGATGCGCGGCGACGATGCCCAGCACCACGGCGGCGGTCAGCAGGGGGACGGCGGGGAACAGCCGGTGGACGCCCCAGGCGGCCCCGACCCCGGCCGCGGCCAGCCCGAGCCCGTACACCGGGGCGGGTGGCCGCCATCCGGCGGCCTGCCGCGCCCGGCCGGGCGCGGCGGTCAGCGTCACTGGCCGCCCGCCGTCGGGAGGTCGTAGACCCGCCGGACGCTGCTGCCCAGACGGGCGATGTCCGCCCCGTAGACATGGATCGAGATCGCCTTCGTCCCGCAGGCGTTCCACACCCTGTGGATATCTCCGGGCGGCGCGAATCCGCACACCGCGCCGCGCGGATTGACCACGTCCTCCACCGCGATCAGCCGCGAGCCCGGCCCGTCCGGGACGAGGCGGTAGCGCCGCTCGTGCTCCTCGCCCTCGTGGACGCCGGTCACACACCAGGACACATGGTCATGGATCGCCGTGCGCTGGCCGGGCAGCCACACCAGCGCGACGATCGAGAAGCTGCCGTCGGGCTCGGCGTGCAGGATGTGCTGGCGGTAGCGGTCGGGGTCGCCCTCGCGCTGCCCGGGGGTGAGCAGATCGTCCGAGCCGAGGTGGGGCGCGAGCCGCTCGCCCACCAGATAGGCGGTCACATCGGGCGCCAGACCCCGGCCGACGGCCTCGCGGACGTCGCCGACGAACGCGCCGAGGCGTGCCGTGAGAAGACGGGAGGACGGATACGCGGTCGGGGTGGTCATGGCGGCAGCGTCCTGCCACCCGCACCATCACGTCCAACGACAGGTTGTTGAGCCCTCCCCAAGTTCCGCTTATGGGTGAGGGGTCAGCATCCGACCCGGTTCCCGGCCACCGTCTTCAGCTCCTCCAGCACCCGCGCGGTGGCCGGTATCCCCAGGTGCTCGCGGAGGACGTACGCCGAGACATGGCGGCGCGACGCGGGGTCCAGGGCGCGCCCGGTGACCTTCTGGTGGCACAGGAACGACAGCACCAGGCCCGGCATCATCGCCACGCCGAGCCCGGCCGCGACCATGCTCTGCACCACCAGGTTGTCGTCGGTGGTGAAGGCGATGTCCGGGGCGAAGCCCTGCTCGGCGCATTCGTGCAGGAAGTTGGCGCGGCACCGCAGACATCCGGCGATCCAGCGCTCCTCGCTCAGCTCGGCCAGCTTGACCGCCCGCCGCCGGGCCAGCGGATGCCCGGTCGGCAGCAGCACCGTCAGCTGGTCCTCCAGCAGCGGGATCTCCACCAGCTCGGCGGGGGTCTCCTCGCGCAGCCCGGGATAGGTGAAGGCGAGGGTGATGTCGCACTCCCCGCGCACCACCCGCCCCAGCGAATCCGGCGGCTCGCCCTCCAGCAGCTCCACCCGCACCCCCGGATGGGCGGCGGCGAGCCGGGCCATGGCCTCGGGGATGAGGGTCGCGTTGGCGCTGGGGAAGGCGCAGACCCGCACCCGGCCCGAGCGCAGCCGGGTGATGGCGCTCATCTGCTGCTGGGCGGTGGAGATGCTGGTCAGAATGGTGTCGGCGTGCCGGGCCAGGGTCTCCCCCGCCTCGGTGAGCCGCATCCCCCGGCCGACCCGGATGAACAGCGGACTGCCCACGGCCCGTTCGAGCGCCTTCATCTGCTGGGTGATGGCCGGCTGGGTGTAGCCGAGGGCACGGGCGGCCCCGGAGTAGGAGCCGGAGCGGACCACCTCGTGGAACGTCTTGATGTGCCGGGAATCGAACACACTCGCATCATACGGAGCCCGGAACCGAAACCATAAGCGGGATTTGGGTACCCACAAGATCGCCCCTACCGGCGCTTTTGCGTCACGCGGAGCGCCGCGGCGCCAGTGCCACGAGACATGCGGCCCGGCCCCACGGGACATACGCCCCCGCGCCACACCCGCTGCGCGAGGACACCCCGTCAAGCACGGTCAGGATGACAAAGCTGGGGCAAGCTGACCCCATGCCGCACTACACCTCGTACGACGGAACCGAGCTGGCCTACCGCGTCCTGGAGGCCCGGGACGGCTCGGCGGGGCCACCGCTGGTCTGCCTGGCGGGCGGGCCGGGGCGGAACGCCGAGTATCTGGGCGACCTCGGCGGGCTGGACGCCCATCACACCCTCCTCATCCCCGACAGCCGCGGCACCGGGGACTCCCCGCCGGCCTTCGACCCCATCGGCTACGCCTTCCCCGGGCTCGCCGAGGACCTCGAGTCGCTCCGCCGCCATCTGGACCTCGTCCGCTTCCCGCTGCTCGCCCATGACGCGGCCGCCGCCACCGCCCAGGCGTACGCGGCCGCCCACCCCGAGCGGCTCAGCCGGCTGATCCTGGTCAGTCCGGGCGCCCGCCTTCAGGGCGAACTCCCCGAGGACGCCCGGGAGATCTTCGAATCCCGCGCCGACGAGCCCTGGTGGCAGGACGCGTACACGGCGGTGCAGTTGCTGCCCGACACCACCGACCTCGCCGAGATGCGCAGACTGCTGCTCCAGGCCGCCCCCATGGCGTACGGCCGCTGGGAGGAGCCCCAGCGGGCGCACGCCGAGAGCGAGGGCGAGCAGCTGGGGCGGGTGGCGCGGGCGGGCTTCTGGCAGGGCGTCGACGAGGCGGGGCGGCGCGCGGTGCTGGCCCGGCTGCACGAGGTGCCGTGCCCGGTGCTGGCGATCACCGGCGACCGGGACGCGGTGACCGGGATGCGGGCCGGGGAGCTGGTGGCCGGGTCCTTCCCGGACGGCCGGGCGCGGCCACTGCCCGGGGTGGGCCACTATCCATGGGTCGACGAGCCGGATCTCTTCCGCGAGGTGGTCGAGGACTTCCTGGCACAGCGCCCCACGGGGTGAAGGGAGCCGGGACGCGCCCGGCGGGACGCGCCCGCAAGCCATGAGCGGCGGCCGTGAACGCAGTGTGTCAGTCGTATGGCAGCCCCCGCCGCTCCGTTGTGCCCGCCCCGCCCCGGTCCTATCGTCGAGAACACAACACGACATCGGCCGTGTGCCCGAGTGGTTGAGGGGCTCGACTGCAAATCGAGTTACGTGGGTTCGATTCCCGCCACGGCCTCCACACCCCGGCGCGGGCGCCTCACTCGGCGCCCGCGCTTTGGGTTGCCTCTCGGTGAACTCCCGGACGCCCTCTGGACACTCGCGCCCGTAGGGCGCATGCTCATGCACGCGCTCATGCCGTTCCGTGCCGTTCCGGCACCGTGGATACTCCAGGTAAACACCTAGGGCTCGGCGATTTTCACAGTCTCGCCACCGAACGGTCTCCTGACCCCCGCACTGAGTGCAATTCCGTCTCATAGGGTCGCGTGTGGTGCCTGTGACCGCGCGGAAAACTACTCCCGGTCGGCGGGCACATTCTTCGACCATGGTCCCATTCTCAGTGGGGGAAATGTGCAGCCCGCCGTACCGGCCGCCCGTCTGCCGCTCTCGACCGGCCAGAGTGAAATCTGGTTCATAGAGCAGCTGGAGCCGCCGGAGAGCACCACCTTCCGGGTCGGTGAGTACCTGGAGATACAAGGACCGATAGACACCGAGCTATTCGAGCGGGCCCTGCGCAGGGCCGTGGCGGAGGCCGAGCCCTACAACATCCGGGTCGGCGAGGACGACGGGGAGCCCTGGCAGGCCCTTGACCCGGTGACCGACTGGGAGCTCCCGAAGCTGGACCTCACCGCCGAGGACGACCCCTGGGCCGCGGCCGAGCGGTGGATGAAGAACGACCTGGCCACGGGGGCGCTCAAGCTGGGCGATCACCCGGCGTTCTCATTCGCCCTGATCAAGGTGGAGGCCGAGCGGTTCCTCTGGTACCAGGGCACCCACCACATCGTCTCGGACGCCGGTTCGGCCGCCCTGCTGGGCCGGCGGACCGCCGAGGTGTACACCGCGCTCGTCGAGGGGACCGACCCGGCCGAGGGGGAAACGGTCTTCGGTTCCCTGCGGGCGATGCTCGACCAGGACGCGGAATACCGGACCTCACCGGATTTCGCCAAAGACCGCGCGTACTGGCTGGAACACTTCGGTGATTCCCCGCGCCCGGCGCGGCTTTCCACCCACCCCACCAGGGAACTTTCCACCGTCCTCCGTCAGACCGCCTACCTGACCGAGGCGGAAGCGGTCGAGCTGCGGGCCGCCGCGCGTAAATACGCCACCCACTGGTCCGCTATGATCATTGCGGCGACCGCGCTGTATCTGCACCGATTGACCGGTAAATCGGACATCATTCTGACGCTGCCGGTATCCGGCCGTACCGATGCCACTTCCCGCGCCATTCCCGGGATGTTCGCCAATGTGGTGCCGCTGCGCATCCAGGTGCGCGCCGATATGCGAATACGGGAGCTGGTCCGGCAGATCTCGCGGGAAGTCAGGCAGGCCCTTCGCCATCAGCGCTACCGCCGTATCGACCTGGCCCGTGATCTGCGACTGCCGGACGGCGGAAACGGATTGCTCGGCCCGCACGTCAACATCATGACGTACGACTACGACTTCCACTTCGCAGGTCACCGGGTCAAGGGACACAACCTCTCCAACGGCACCGTCGAGGATCTCTCGATCATGGGGTACGACCGGTCCGACGGCACCGGTATCCGGATCGACCTCAACGCCAACTCCAACCTCTACACCGAGGACGCCCTCATCGGCCACCGGGAGCGCTATCTCGGCCTGCTGCGCACCCTCTCCGACACCTCCGACATGCGGCGCACCGTCGGCTCGCTGGAGCTGCTGTCCGCCGAGGAGCGCCGACGGGTCCTGGGCGAGCCGGGCGACACGGCGCATCCCACCTCCGGCGCCACCCTCCCCGAGCTGCTGGCCGCCCAGGCCGCCCGGACCCCCGACGCCCAGGCCCTGGTCTGCGATGACACCGTGCTCAGCTACGCGGAGCTGGACCGGGCGGCGAACCGGCTGGCCCGGGTGCTCATCGCGCGCGGCGCCGGACCGGAGCGCACCGTCGGCGTGGCCCTGCCCCGCTCCGCCGACCTGGTCATCGCGCTGATCGCGGTGTTGCGGACGGGGGCCGCGTATCTGCCCCTGGACCTGGACTACCCGGCCGAGCGGCTGGCGTACATGCTCGACGACGCGGGCCCCGCCCTCGTGGTCACCCGCGCCGACAGCGCCGGGGCGCTGCCCGCGCGCCACGGCGTGGGGCGGCTGCTCCTGGACGTCGTGGACCTCACGGGCGGCGGCGACGCCGCGGGCGGCTCGGCCCCGGCGGTGGCGATCGACCCCGAGCACCCCGCGTACATCATCTACACCTCGGGCTCCACCGGCCGCCCCAAGGGCGTCCTGGTACCCCACCGGGCCGTGGCCAACAGCATGGAGTGGATGCGGGACGCTTACGGCCTCGGTCCCGGGGACCGGATGCTCCAGAAGACCCCGGCCGGGTTCGACGCCTCCGTCTGCGAGTTCTTCCTTCCGCTGCTCAGCGGCGCCACCCTGGTGGTGGCGAAGCCCGGCGGCCACAGGGACCCAGTGTACCTGGCGCGCACGGTGCGCGAGGAGGGCATCACCACGCTCCAGTTCGTGCCGTCGATGCTCCAGGCGTTCCTCGCCGAGCCGGGCGCCGCCGACGCGTGCGCGGGCATCCTGCGGCGCGCCTCCAGCGGTGGTGAGGCGCTGCCGCGCGAGACCGCCGAGCGGTTCCACGAGCGGTTCCCCGGCGTGCCGCTGAACAACCTCTACGGGCCCACCGAGACCACCATCCAGATCGCCCACCACCCCTCCGCGCCCGGCGGCGAGGGCCCGGTGCCGATCGGCCGGCCGGTGTGGAACACCCGGATGTACGTCCTGGACACCGCGCTGAAGCCCTGCCCGGCCGGGGTCACCGGCGAGCTGTACGTGTCCGGGGCGCAGCTGGCCCGCGGCTACCTCAACCGGGCCGCGCTGACCGCCGAGCGCTTCGTCGCCGACCCCTACGGCCCGCCCGGCACCCGGATGTACCGCACCGGCGACCTGGCCCGCATGCGGCCGGACGGCGACGTCGAGTACCTGGGCCGCACCGACGGCCAGGTCCAGCTGCGCGGCTTCCGCGTCGAGCTGGGCGAGGTCGAGGCGGCGCTGCGGGCCCTCCCCCAGGTGGCCGAGGCCGCCGCGGCGGTACGCGCCGACCGGCCCGGCGACCAGCGGCTGGTCGGCTATGTGACGTGCGCCGGGGGCACCCCGCCGGACGTCGCCGCGGTCCGCGAGGCGCTGGGCGAGGTGCTGCCCGAGCACATGGTGCCCAGCGCGTTCGTGGTCCTCGACACCCTCCCCCTGGACGCGAACGGCAAGCTGAACCGCGCCGCGCTGCCCGCGCCGTCCCTCGAGGCCACCACGGGCGGGCGCGCGCCCCGCACCCCGCGCGAGGAGACGCTGTGCGCGCTCTTCGGCGAGGTCCTGGGCGTCGACGGCGTCACCGTCGACGACGACTTCTTCCTGCTCGGCGGCCATTCGCTGCTCGCCTCCAAGCTGGCCAGCCAGGCCCGCGCCGCACTGGCCACCGAGCTGTCGATGCGCGACCTCTTCGAGGCGCCGACCGTCGCCCGGCTGGTGGCCCGCCTGGACGGCGCGGGACCGGCCGAGGCGCACCAGGGGCAGCCGCTGGACATCCTGCTGCCGCTGCGCGGCGAGGGGACGCGCCCGCCGCTGTTCTGCGTCCACCCCGGCGGCGGTCTCGGCTGGTCGTACACCGGGCTGCTGCGCCATCTCGCCCCGGACCAGCCGGTGTACGCCCTCCAGGCGCGCGGTCTCACCGAACCGGACGTCCTCCCGGCGAGCGTCGAGGAGATGGCCACCGACTATCTGGAGCAGATCCGGACCGTCCAGCCGACCGGTCCGTACCATCTGCTCGGCTGGTCCTTCGGCGGGCTGATCGCCCATGCGATGGCCACCCGGCTCCAGGCCCAGGGCGAGGAGGTCGCCACGCTGGCCGTGGTCGACGCCTACCCCGACAACGCCCAGGCCCTGCCCGAGGCGCCCGGGCTCAGCAAGCGCCAGTGGCTGGGGGTGCTGCTCGACGACATCGGCGGCGGCGACATCTTCGCCCCTGGCTGGCTGGAAGCGCACCCCGACGGGGCGGACGGCACCGCCGACCTGGTGGCCGACCTCTGCCGGGAGACCGGGCTGCCGCCCCGGCTGCTGGAGGGCGAGACCAGCTTCCCGCTGCTCGACATCCTGCTCAACGACCAGGAGCTGATGCGGAAGTTCGCGCCCGAGCGGTTCCAGGGCGACATGCTGCTGTTCCGGGCCGTGGAGGAGATCCCCGGCTACCGGCGCGATCCGCTGCATGTGGCGGACGCCTGGCTCTCCTCCGTGGACGGCGCCCTGGTGGTGTACGGCGTCCCCGATCACCACTACCGGATGATGCGGGAGGAGTCCCTGGCCCGGATCGGCCCGGTGGTGGCGGCGGCGCTGGACCGCGCCCGGAACTGACGGCCGGGGCCCGGGATCCGGGTCGGGGCCGCTCCCTCGGGGGCCGGGCCCCGACCCGGATTTCGCCTATGGACCCTTCGCCAATCACAATTCAGCCAGGCGCCCCATCTCGTTCTCCTGCTCTCCCACGCAGGTGAGCAGGGTGGGCGCCTTCATGTGGAGAAGGAGATGAGCTCCCAGCGAGGAGGCACGTAGTTGGAAGGAAGGCTGGCCATGACAGTGGACGCACGTGACGAGGTGGAGCGGTTCATTCTGGGGGACCGGTTCGCCTGCCTGGCGGGACGGTCCGCCTGGCGCAAGGGTGGTATCACCCATCGTCACTACGACCTGATGGGATCCGACGACTCGGCCCGGCTGATGGCACTCGATCTCGCGGACTTCGTGGACACGGCCGACTGGAGCCACCGGTCGTTCACGAGCTTCATCGCGACCTTCGAGCAACCCCGCGGAGTGGATGAGCTGCGGTTCGAGGAGCTGCTGTGGGAACAGCTCCAGCTACTCCACGAACAGGACTCCCGGTCCTATCGCTGGGCCGAGGGCCGTTCGTCCGATCCGCAGGCCAGGGAGTTCGCCTACAGCGTCGCCGGTCACCCCTTCTTCGTCATCGGCCTGCACGAGACCCACCGCCGCTGGGGCCGCCGTCCGCCCTTCCCGATGCTGGCCTTCAACTCGCATGAGCAGTTCGACCGCATCAAGGGCGCCAAGATGTGGGACCGGCTGGCCGAGAAGATACGCAAGCAGGACATCCAGCTCCAGGGCGACATCAACCCCAACCTGCTGGAGTACGAGGAGCTCTCCGAGGCCCGCCGCTACTCCGGCCGCCCGAAGCCCGCCGACTGGCAGTGCCCGTTCACCGCCCGCGATGGCGAACGCGAACCCGCCCTGACGGGTCAGCCCCCGGCCTGACCGCGGCGTCTCTCACCGGCGGGCGGATGGCGCCCGCCGGTGACCAGGGTGACGTCGGCGCGGGTCCATGTACGCGGCGTCAGCGGACCGGGAAGCCGAAGCCGTATCCCTCCTGCTTCAGCCACGGCAGGACCTGGCGCAGTGCCTCGACCGTCTGGCCGCGGTCGCCGCCCGCGTCGTGGAAGAGCACGGTGGGGCCGCTGGAGATCTCGTTCTTGACGGTGTTGACCATGGCCTCGACGCCCGGCTTCTCGAAGTCCTTGGAGTCCACGTTCCAGCCCAGTGGCCGCATGCCCTGCGAGGCGGCGATCTGGCGGCTGTACGGGGTGAACGCGCCGCCCGGGGCACGGTAGTAGAGCGGCTTGACGCCTCCTGACGCCTTGGTGATCATTCGCTGGGCGTCGAGGATCTCCTTGGACTGGTAGGCGGATGACTTGGTGTCCATCGCCGTGTCGTGCGAGATGGAGTGGTCGCACAGCCGGTGCCCGTCCGCGACCACGTCCTTGACCAGGTCCGGATGGGCCTGGGCCTGCGGGCCGACCATGCAGAAGGTGGCCTTGACGCCGTTGGCCTTGAGCACCTGGAGGACCTGCGGGGTCCAGGTCGGGTCCGGACCGTCGTCGATCGTGATGTTGACGCCCTTGGCGCCCTTGTCGGAGGCGTGGGCTATGTCCATGTTGACCACGGGGTCCGGCAGTTCGGGGTCGGGCTTGGAGGTCTGGCCCACGATCGGCGTCGGCTTCCGCGGCGCCGAGGCGCCCGGATCCGCCTCGGCGGTTCCGGCCTGGGCGGTCCACACGGCGGCCAGGGCGGTCACCCCCATCACACCGAACGCCGCCACCAGTACTCGGCTGTTCGTCCCCAGGACCCGGTGCCGTGCCATGCCCGCCTCGCTCCCCATGTCTCCTGTGTCGCTTTCGCAAACATGAGGATGGGGTTGGGGCGGGGAGGGATCCCTCTGTTACACGTCTCGTACAAACCCGCGCCGCGGGCGTCCCAGCCCTGGTCCTAGCCCTGGTTGACCACCGCCGCCTGGGGGCGGATCGGGAGGCGGTTGACCGGACGGCCGGTGGCCGCGCGGACCGCCGCCGCCACCGCGGCCGGGGTGGTGACCACCGGCACCGCGCTGGCCGCCTTGGCGCCGAAGGGGGCCACCACGTCCCGCTCCTCGACCAGCTTGACGATGCGGATGTCGGGGATGTCCAGGGCGGTCGGCAGGGCGTAGCCGGTCAGGTCCGGGTGCCGGACCACACCGCGTGAGGTGCGCAGGTTCTCGGTGAGGGCCGCGCCGATGCCCTGGGCGACGCCCGCCTCGATACGGGCCTTGAGCTGACGCGGGTTGAGGACCCGGCCCACGTCCTGGGCCACCGTCATGTCGACGACGCGTACCGCGCCGATCTCGATGTCGACGTCCACCACGGCGCGCACCGCGCAGTAGGCGAGTCCGACGAAGGCGTCACCCTGGCCGGTCTCGTCCAGCGGCTCGGTGGGGTGCGGGCGGCACTGCGCGGTGGCCCACAGCTCCTTGCCCTCCAGGGCCTCCTCGACGGTGGTGCTGAGCACCCCGTCATACGAGGTGATCTTGCCGTCGGCGATGCTGAGCAGTTCGGTGGACATGCCGAAGGTGTGCGCCAGCGGCTGGAGCAGCTGGGTGCGGACCATCTTCGCGGCGCGCTCGACCGCACCGCCCGAAACCCAGGTGTGACGGCCGCGCGAGGCGGGCCCGGCCGGGGGCTGGTCGGTGTCGATGGGCGCCACATGGACCTCCTCGATACCGAGGACGTCCTGGACGATCTGGCGGGCCAGGGTGGTGAAGCCCTGGCCGGTCTCGACGGCCGCGCAGATGACGGTGGCCACCGGCCCGGTGACCTTGACGGTGGCGGTGGAGACCTCGTCCCGCCCCTCGGCGCCGAGCATGTGGACCATGCCCAGGGCGTAGCCGACCCCGCGCCGCACCGCGGCCGGATCGCCCGCGCCCTCCAGGCCTCCAGGCAGCAGCCACTCCTCCTCGGGGTCGTCCTTGGGGAGGGTGGGCAGCGGTGCGTCCCTTACGGCTTGCAGCAGCTCGGCGACCGGGGCCGGGCAGGTGACGGTCTGTCCGGTGGGCAGCAGATCGCCGGTCGCCATCACATTGCGCATCCGGATCTCGACCGGGTCGAGGCCCAGCTTGGCCGCCAGCTTGTCCATCTGGCCCTCGTACGCGGCGCACACCTGCATCGCGCCCTCGCCGCGCACATGGCCGGAGGGCGGGTTGTTGGTGCGCACCGCCCAGCCCTCGATGAAGGCGTGCGGAACGACATAGGGGCCGCAGGCGAAGGAGACGGCGGCGGCCAGCGTGTCCGCCGAGGAGTCGGCGTAGGCGCCCGCGTCCAGCAGGATCTGCGCCTCGACCTTGACCAGCTTGCCCTGGGAGTCCGCGTGGTGGCGGTAGCGCAGCAGGGTGGGGTGGCGGTGGGGGTGGCCGAGGAAGGACTCCTCACGGGTCGCGGCCAGCTTCACCGGATGGCCGGTGCGCAGCGCCAGCAGCCCGAGCGGCAGCTGCATCCCCGGGTCCTCGCGCTCGCCCATGGCGCCCGGGACGCCGGTGACGACGACCTTCACCCGCTCCGGCTCAAGACCGAAGCAGGCGGCGGCCAGGTCGCGGTCGGCGTGCGGATCGGTGGAGGCGGTGTAGATCTCCACCCCGCCGTCGGGGCGCGGCACGGCCAGGCCCGCCTCGGCGCCGATGGGCGCCGGGTCCTGGCGGCCGATGCGGTACAGCCCCTCGACGATGACCTCGCCGACCACGTCCGGGTCGCCGAAGGCCAGCGGGATGTGGCGGACCAGGTTGCCGTCGGGGTGCAGCGGCTCGGCGGAGAACGCCTGCTCGGGATCGGTGACCGGCTCCAGCACCTCGTACTCGACGGCGATGGCGGCGGCGGCAAGCCGGGCCGTGTCGGGGTGGTCGGCGGCGACCGCGGCGATGGGCTCGCCGTGGTGGCGCACCAGGTCCTTGGCGAACACCGGACGGTCGGCGACCCGGCGGCCGTGCGAGGCGTCACCGGGCACGTCGGTGTGGGTCACCACGGCCCGTACGCCGGGCATGTCGACGGCCTGTTTGGTGTCGATGGAGACGATGCGGGCGTGCGGATGCGGGGCGCGCAGCACGGCGGCCCACAGCAGCCCCTCGGCCCACAGGTCGGCCGCGTACGGGAAGGTGCCCGAGGTCTTGGCGGCCGAGTCGGTGGGCGGCAGGGACACCCCCAGGCCCATGGTGGACGGGGTCTTGACGGGCGTTCCGGCGGCGGGGGTGGCGGTGACGGCGCCCGCGCCGTCCGCGATTCCGGTCATGCCGATGCCCTTCCGCTGCCGCTTCCGTTGACGCTCCCGTTGCCCGTGACTCCGTGCGGTCCCGTCTGGTGCGGGATGCGGGCCGGGTCCTGGTGGGCGTCGTGTCCCTCGTCCGCCTCGGCCTCCGCCTCGTCGGCGGCCTCACGGCCCGCGACGACCTCGCGGACGGCGTCGAGGACCCCGCGGTAGCCGGAGCAGCGGCAGAGGTTGCCGGAGATCGCCTGGCGGGTCTCCTGGTCGGTCGGGGCGTGGTTGCCCTCGAGGAGGTCGTGCACGGTCATCGCGAGCCCGGGCACGCAGAAGCCGCACTGCACGGCCCCGCACTGGGCGAGCGCCCGCTGGACGTCGGAGGGCTGTCCGCCGGTGGCGAGGCCCTCGACGGTACGTACCTCGCTGCCCGCGGCGGTGGCGGCGGGCACCAGGCAGGAGGCGACGAGCCGCCCGTCGACCTGGACCGAGCAGGCCCCGCACTCGCCCTGGGAGCAGCCGTCCTTGGCCCCGGCGAGGCCGAGGCGCTCGCGCAGGACGTAGAGCAGCGACTCGCCGATCCAGACGTCGGTGACGGGCCGGTCGGCGCCGTTGACGTGCAGTACGTACGAGGCGAGCGGATGCTCGCTGTGGCTCGGGCTCTCGTCCGCGGCCTGGGCGGCCTCGGCGAGCAGGGGCTCCGCAAGGGGCTCGACGGGGGTGTCAGCGGCCTCCGGGGCGCCGGCCGGAGTCCCGGCCGGGTCGGGCGCTCCGGCGGCGTCAGGCGCGTCCGGGAACTCGCCCTCGGCCGGGGCCGGTTCGGGCTCGGCCGCAGTATCGGTGAACTCGGGCCCGGCGTCGTCCGGCACCGCCTCGGCGGGGGCCTCGGCGGCGCCCGGCGCGGTGTCGGCGGCGTCGGTGTGGCCGGCGCCGTCATCGGGGCCGGGGTGCGGGGCGTGCCCATGGGCGTCCCCCGCGAATGGGGCGCCCGCCAACCGGTCGTCCGCCAACCGGTCGTCCGCGAACCCTTCGTCCGCGAACGTGCCGTGCCAGGACGCCTCCTGGGGCAGTCCGGGCGCCGGGCTGCCGTGCGGCGGGGTCTCCAGCCCGGTGTGCTGCCCGTCGACCGGGAACTCACCGGAGTCCCCGGCGGCCGGATCGCCCGGCCGCCGGCCGGGGTCGTCGGCGGCGGGCCGCTCGGGCCCGGGGCCGCCGTGTGGGGGCGTGCCGTGCGGCGGGGTGCCACGGGGCGGGGTGTGCAGCCCCTGGTGCCCCTCGGTCGCGAACTCGCCCGAGTCCCCGGCGGAGGGGCCCGGCCACGCCGGGTCCGCGGCCGGAGCCGGTTCGTCGCGGTCGGGCATGCGCAGCCGGCGTCGGGCGGGCGGCGGCGTGGGCGCGACCGGTGGTGCGGACGCGGCCGGGCCCGGGTGGCCCTCGACCGCGTACTCCCCGGAGTCCTCCGTGCCCTCGTCGGCGGCCGGAACCGACCACTGGCCGGAGTGCCCCTGCCGCTCCCCGGGCTGCGGCTGCGGCTGCGGCTGCCCAGGATGCGGCTGATGGGGCTGATGAGGTTGCTGGGGCTGCCGGGGCTGCTGGGGCTGCTGCCGGGGCTGTGCCTGCCCGGCGAAGGGCATCCGCAACTGGGCCGTCGTCTGCGGGTCCTGGGGCCCGTCCGCGTGGCCGCCGTACGGAGGGGCGGCCGGGCCGGGGTGGTCGTCGACGCGGTACTCACCGGTCTCGTCCACACCGTCGTCGCCCGCGACCGGGATGGTCCACTGGCTGGTGTGCACCGGCCTGCCGGCGCCGTCGTCGGACGGGGCGGGCACCGGCCAGTCGTCCACCGGCTCCTCGGCCGCCGGAGCCGGCCAGTGGCCGGTGTGCGGCGGGTGGTGGCCCTGCTGGTCCCCGGCGGGCACCGGCCACTGGCCGGACCCGTGTTGGGGCTCGTGGTGCCCGCCATAGAGGTAGCCACCGTCGGTCCCGTCGGTGGTCCAGTGCCCGGTCATGCCCTGGTCGTGGGGCGCGCCCTGGCCATGGCCGGACGGCTGCCAGTGGCCGCCCTGGGACGGGTCACCGTGCCCGGTGTCCATCGGCGGGGGCGCGTAGCCCGTGCCGGGCGCCGCGAGCGGGTCCCAACGGCCGGAGGTGTCGGTCGGGTCCGGGTGGGCGTAGTCGGGCGGCAGTTGGACGAAGGCCGTCGACTCGGCGTCGTACTCCGGGCCGTGCGGCATCGGCTGCCATCCGCTCCCGGGCTCCGGCCGGTGCGGCTGCTGTTCATCACTCACGCGAGTGCCCTCCCCAGTGCTCGGCGGGCCAGAGCTGCCACGGTACGCCTCAGGTGGATCGCGGCGGGCGGCAGGGGGACCGGCTCGCCGCCGTCCTGCGGGGGCAGCGGATCGGGGATGCACGCGGCGGCGACGTACTCGCCGAAAGCGGTCGTGACCTGCGGGTCCAGATGGCCGCGGTCGCCGTCCCAGTCGATGAGCGAGGCGACCCAGCGCTCGGCCTCCAGGGGGCGCAGCGGCATCGGCGCGACCGCGCCGACGGCACAGCGAACCCCGCGCCGCGCGGGGTCGAGGACGAGGGCGACGGAGGCGGTGGACCGGCCGGGCCCGGTGCGCCCGGTGGCCTTCAGGAAGGTCTGCGGGGCGTGCAGCAGCGGAACCCGGACGAACCCGACGAGTTCACCGGGGCGCAGCAGATCGACTCCGGCGAGCAGATGGCTGACCGGGATCTCGCGGCGGGACCCCTCGGGCCCGGCGATGATCACCGTGGCCTCCAGGGCGGCGAGCACCGGCAGCGCGTCGCCGGTGGGGGCGGCGGTGACGATGTTGCCGCCCAGGGTGCCGGCGTTGCGGATCTGCGGGGGCCCGGCGGCGCGCGCGGCCGCGGCCAGCGCCGGGATCAGCGCGGCGAAGTCGGGGCGGCCCATCCGGGCGTGGGTGAGTCCGGCGCCGAGGAGGGCGTGCCCGTCCAGATAGCGCCAGCCGCGGATTTCGCTGATCCGGCCGAGGCCGACGAGCGCGGCGGGCCGCAGCAGGCCGGAGTTGACCGCGGCCATCAGATCGGTACCGCCCGCCACGGGCACGGCGGCGGGCATGGCGGCCAGCGCCGCCACGGCCTCGTCGAGCGTGCCCGGCAACGTCACCGTGTGCGCCGCCTGCGGTGCGTGCGTGGTCAACCCAGCTGCCCCTTCCCCGGTGTCCCGGCTGTTGCGCCGTACGGTACGTGCTGACAGCCCGGACGTGGCAACTCTGGCACATCTTGCGAGCCCGCCGTCGCGGGGGTCCGTGATCCGTGGATCCGTCCCTGACCTGGGGGATGGTACGGGTTTCTTACGACGTCTCCGTCGGGAGTGGATTGCCACGTTTCAGGGACCCTTGTGCGATTTGGGCTTGCGCCGGTGGGACTACGCTCCCAGGGGCGGCGGAGCGCGGTGCGCACCTTACGGGCGGCTCACACGATCGGGGGCGCTCCCTCGCGCGGACGTCCGAGAAGGCCGGGGCGCCGCTGCCAGGGAAGCGGCCCGGCGGGCGGGCGGTAGCTCACACCGAGCGCGTCCAGGCGCGCGTAATGTGCCTCCATGCGCCCCTGGAACGCCCCGAAGTCCCGTTCGGGAGAGGGCGGCAGCGCCGACCAGACGACCTCGGCGAAGGCGGCGAGCCGGGGGAAGGCCTGGTAGTCCACCCGCCTGCGGTCCTCCATCACCTCGGTCCAGACATTGGCCTGGGCGCCCAGCACCCGGTCCGCTCCTACGCCGGTGAGCTGCGGGGGAACCGGTTCGAAGCGGTAGACGTCCTCCAGGGTGCGGACGTAGCCGATCGGCACCGGCTCGTCCTCGCCCGGGGCCTGCCGGTGGTCGAAGTACACCTGCTGCTCGGGGCACATGACGACGTCGTGGCCGGCCCGCGCGGCGGCGATCCCGCCCGCGTAGCCGCGCCAGGAGGAGACCGCGGCACCCTCGGGCAGCGGGGCGTCGGGCGCGCCACCCTCGAGGATCTCGTCCCAGCCGATCAGCCGGCGGCCGCGCTCGGCGAGCCAGTGGCCGAAGTGGCGGATGAACCAGCTCTGCAACTCGTCCTCGTCGGCCAGGCCGAGGGCGCGGATGCGCTCCTGGGCGGCCGGGGACGCCTTCCACTGGTCCTTGGGGCACTCGTCGCCGCCGATGTGGACGAAGGCACCGGGGAACAGCTCCAGGACCTCTTCCAGCACATGTTCGTAGAAGCGGAGCGTGTTGTCGGTGGGGGCGAGTACGTTCGGGTTGATGCCCCAGGTGGTCCAGACTCCGAGGGAGGCGGTGTCGATGACGTCGGTGTTGCCCAGCTCCGGATACGCGGCGATGGCGGCCTGCGAGTGTCCGGGGATGTCGATCTCGGGCACGACGGTGATATGCCGCTCGGCCGCGTAGGCGACGATCTCTCGGATGTCGTCCTGGGTGTAGTGGCCGCCGTGCGGCCGCTCGTCCCACAGCGGGGACGCCCGGTGGCCCAGCTTGGTGCGCTCGCGCCAGGAACCGACCTCGGTCAGCTTCGGGTAGCGGCGGATCTCGACGCGCCAGCCCTGGTCGTCGGTGAGATGGAAGTGGAACACATTGAGCTTGTGGGCGGCGAGCAGGTCCAGATAGGCCAGGACGCCGTCCTTGGGCATGAAGTGGCGGGCCACGTCCAGCATCAGCCCGCGCCAGGCGAACCGCGGCGCGTCCTCGACCGTCCGCTCCGCCAGCTCCCAGCCGGTCTCCGCGCTCCTGAGCGGGGCGCGGCGGAAGGCGTCGGGGCCCAGCAGCTGACGGAGGGTCTGCGTGCCCCAGTGGACGCCCGCGGCCGTGCCGCCCGCGATCTCCACCCGGCCGTCGGCCACGGTGAGCCGATACCCCTCGGGCTCTAGCGCGGCGTCGATCCGCAGGCTGATGGTGTCGTCGCCGCCGGGCGCGCCGTCCGGCAGGGACAGGCCGAGCGCCTGGCCGAGGGTGGTGCGCAGCAGCCGCGCCACCCCCTCGGTGCCGGGCCCGGCGGCCAGGGCGGTGCGCCGCGGGTGGATCCGCGCGCCCGCGCGGCCGGGACGGCTCTGGTCATGGCGGGGCGCGGGGATCAGCCCCGCGGCGTCGTGAGTCATCTGCTCCCCTGTCGGCACTCGTCAGCTCTTGTCAGCGCTCGTCGGTCCTCAGTGCTCGTCAGTGCTCGTCGGTCCTCAGTGCTCGGCGATCCTCGGCAATCGTCGGCCATCAGTTGCTCGTCTGCTCGTCAGTCCTTCACCGCGCCGCCGAGGCCGGAGACCAGCCGGCGCTGGACGAGCACGAAGAAGACCAGCACGGGGATGGTCATGACGGTGGACGCCGCCATGATCCCTCCCCAGTCGTTCCCCTCGTCCTTGAAGAAGACCAGCAGCGCCATCGGAAGGGTGGAGTTCTCGGTCGCGCTGATGATGAAGGACTTGGCGAAGAGGAAGTCGTTCCAGGCGGAGATGAAGGAGAAGACGCTCGTCGCCACGAGTCCGGGGAAGACGAGGGGGAAGAGGATCTGCCACAGGAAGCGGGAGCGGCTGGCCCCGTCCAGATAGGCCGCCTCCTCCAGCGCCTCGGGCACCGCCTTGACGAAGCCGCGCAGCATCCAGATGGCGAACGGCAGCGAGAAGGCGATATGCGGCAGGATCAGCGAGCCCAGGGTGTTGAGCCCCACCCCGGGCACCGTCTCCCCCAGATCGCGCATCAGGAAGAACATGGGGATGGTCAGCGCCTCGATCGGCACCATCTGGGCGACCAGGAACATGATCAGCAGCGTGGTGCGGAAGCGGAACTTGAAGCGGGCGACCGCCGTGGCCGCCAGGAAGGCGATCAGCGCCGAGGCGACCACCACCACCCCGGCCACGAACAGGCTGTTGAGGAAGTAGCGCCCGAAGTCCTGCTGCTCGAAGACGCGCCGGAAGGAGTCCAGCGACGGGGACCCGGTCCACGGCCGGGGCTCGGTGGACTGGATCTCCCCCTCCGGTTTGAAGGCCGAGAGCACCATCCAGTACAGCGGGAAGGCGACCACGGCCGCCACGATGAGGGCGGTGGCCTCGGCGGCGAAGCGCCAGGGACGGCGGATGCGCAGCGAGACGCGCGAGTGGCTCACAGTTCTTCTCCCTGGCGTCGCAGCAGCCGCAGATAGACCAGCGTGACGGCCAGCAGGATCAGCAGCATCACCACGCCGATCGCCGAGCCCAGGCTGTACTGCGAGGACGCGAACGCCTTCTGGTACGCGTACACGTTGAGCACCATGTTCTGGCCGGCGATCCCGCCGCCGTTCGTCATGACGTAGATCTGTGTGAAGACCTTGAAGTCCCAGATGATGGACTGGATGGTCACCACGACGAGGATCGGCCGCAGCATCGGTGCCATGATCGTGCGCCAGATCCGCCAGGTGGAGGCGCCGTCCAGGGCGGCGGCCTCCAGCACCTCGCCGGGGATGGCCCGGATGCCCGCGTAGACGGTGACCATCACGAACGGGAACGAGCACCACACGACCTCGAACAGCACCAGGGCGAAGGCGCTGTAGCGGTCGTAGGTCCAGGAGTAGTCCTCGAAGCCGGAGAGGCCGAGCCACACCAGGACCTTGTTCACCGGCCCGAAGTCGGGGTCGAAGAGGAAGACCCAGACCGTCGAGCCGGTGATCGCCGGGGTGGCCCAGGCGCCGAGCGCGGCCAGCATCAGCGCCAGCCGCGGAATCGCCCGTACGCGCGTCAGCAGCACCGCCAGCGCACAGCCGACCGCGAGGGTGGACACCACGCAGACGGCGGCGAAGAGCAGGGTGGCGACGGCTACGTTCCAGAACTCGCTGTCGCCGAACAGCTCGGCGTAGTTGGCGAACCCCTGGAAGGTGGTCGGTTCACCGCCGCTGACCTGCGCCTGGGTGTACTCCAGGAAGGAGATCAGACCGAGCTGGTAGATGGGGTAGACCAGCAGCCCGCCCAGGACGACGAGCGCCGGGGCGAGATAGAGCCAGGGGGTCCAGGTGGAGCGCCGGGCGCCCTTCCCGGATCGGCGCCCGGCCGGGACGGTGGATCCCGGCCGGGACCGGCGGCCCTTGGCGGGGGCTCGCCGGGCGTGCTGTGCGGTGCCGGCGCTCACTGCTCGAATGCCTCGTCCATCTTCTTCGCGGCGTCCTGGGTGGCGGCCGGCACGCTCTTACGGCCGCTGACGATCTCCTGGAACATGGTGGGCAGGACGAGCTGCGCGTCGATGGCCGCCCAGCCGGGCGAGGCGGGCACGAACTTGGCGCTGTCGTTGAGGGTCTTCACGAAGGGCTTGACGAAGGTGTCCTTGTGGGCGACGTCGCCGCGCACATCGGTGAAGGTGGGCAGGAAGCCCATGGCGTCGTAGAGCTCGCGCTGGGTCTGCTTCCCGGCGAGCGTCTTCAGCAGGTCCACGGCGATCGTGCGGTGCGAGGTGCTCTTGAGCACCCCGAGGTTGTTCCCGCCCGCGAAGGCCGGTGCGATGTCGCCCTTCTTCACGCCCGGCAGCGGCACGACCTTGTACTTGCCCTTGGCCTTGCCCGCCTCGATGGCCTGGCGGTTGAAGTCGCCGCCGATCGCCATGGCCGCCTTGCCCGAGGCGAACGCCTCTACGGTGTCGTTGCCGCCCCACTGGGCGCACTTGGCGGCCGGGCAGTTGTCGTTGCCGAAGAGCGAGGTGTACGCCTTCACGCCCTTCTGGGCGTCGGCGCTGTCGATGGCCGCCTCGTACTCGTTGGAGCCGAACTTGCCCTTCTCATCGGCGAGGTCGCCGCCGTTGGCCCAGATGAAGGGCATCGCGCCGTAGGTGTAGGCGCCGCCGACCGCGAGACCGTACAGATCCGGCCGCTCCGCGCGGATCTTCTTCGCGGTCGCAATCAACTCGTCCTGGGTGGTCGGCGGCTCCAGGTCGAGCTCCTTGAAGACGTCCGTCCGGTAGTACAGCGCCCGTACGCCGACGAAGAGCGGGGCGCCGTAGACCTTGCCGCCGATGGTCAGCGAGTACTTCGCGGTGGGGTCGATATTGGTCGAGTCGACCCAGGCGCCGAACTCCTTGCTGATGTCCAGCAGCCCGCCGTCCTTGACATAGCCGGCGGTGTCGGTGTTGCCGAACTCGATGACGTCGGGAGCGCTCTTGGGGTCGTTGAAAGCCGCCTTGATCTTCTGCGCCCGGGTGTCGATGGGAATGTACGTCACCTCGACATCGGTTCCGTCGTGCTCCTTCTCGAAGCCGGCGACCGCCGCGTCGATCACCTTCTTCTTGGGCGCGTTGTTGACCTCCTGGAAGAGCCAGACCCGCAGCTTGCCGCTCTTCTCGTCCTCCTTGGAGCTGTTGTCGGAGGTGGAGGGGGCGCATCCGGTCATGGCCAGCCCCGCCAGGGCGAGTGCCACCACGGGCACGGTGACGCGGGAGGACAACCGGGAGGAAACAGAGAGATGGGACGACTTCATAAGGACCCTTAAACATTTGGCGTTGCATGTAATGCAACGCATGTTTCGCTCAGCACAATATGCGTGAGGCTAGGGAACCTTGAGCGACCCCACAAGAGGTCTGAACCACTTCGTGATAAAGCCAGGCCGAAGCACTCCGCGACACAAGGAACTTCGCGCTAGCGCGGCAACTCCTCGCCCGGATAGGCGGGTTCAACATACGGCACGGCCTCCACCCGCGCACCCGCTTCCGCCAGGCGCTCGACCACCCGGTCCCAGTCCGGCCAGGTCTTCCGGAACCGCTCCAGAACGCGGTCGCTGGCCACCAGCACCACATCGGCGCCCGGGTCCTCCGCCCACTCCAGGAGTCTGGGAAGGGTCGGCTGGGCGACCGACATCACGCAGCCGCCGGAGAGCCGGTAGCCCCGCTCGGCGGCCAGCCGCCCGCACCGCTCCAGCTGGGCGTCCCAGTCCTTCTCGAACTGGCAGTAGGCGCTGGCGCCTTCCGCTTCGGGCTCGTCGACCTCACGCGCCCCGAACACCAGATAGGCGGCCCGCGCCGCCCCGTTCTCCGTACGCCCGCTCATGGGCCGACCCTACTGGGGCCGTCCGGCGCGCGGCAGGGCGCACAAGGCACGGCACGCCCGGCCCGCGACCCCGTCTGGGGATCGCGGGCCGGGCGTGCCGTCTGTTCGCGCGAGGCTGTTCGTCAGCGCCCAGGGCCGACGGACCGGCTACTTCTTGCCGTCGCCGTCCTTGCCCTTGTCGCCACCGGCGCCCATGCCCTCGAAGATCTCCTTGCACATGGGGCAGACCGGGTACTTCTTCGGGTCACGACCCGGGACCCAGACCTTGCCGCAGAGTGCGACGACGGGAGATCCGGAGAGGGCACTCTCCATGATCTTGTCTTTCTGTACATAGTGGGCATAGCGCTCGTGGTCGCCGTCACCGTGCGACACCTGCGGTGTCGGCTCAACGAGGGTCCCCGTGCCTGCCCCGCGCTCGGGCTCAAGAGTGCTCATACAGCCCTAGGGTACTCATGCCTAGTTGAGAGAAGGGTCGTCCGGATACGTGGCGACCATGGCCAGCTCACTGCGCTGGCGGCGCAGCACCGACCGCCACAGCCGCTCGGGGGCGGGCGAGGACACATCGCCCGGCTCGGACTCCACCACGTACCACGCGCCCTCGGCGAGCTCGTCCTCCAGCTGGCCGGGGCCCCAGCCCGCGTAACCGGCGAAGATGCGCAACGAGCCCACGGCCGCCGCCAGCAGCTCCGGCGGCGCCTCCAGGTCCACCAGGCCGATGGCGCCGTGCACTCTGCGCCAACCGAGTGGCCCGTCCTCGCTGCGCGCCGAGGCCCGGCCCGACTCGCCCGGCACGACGGCCACGCCCAGCGCCGAGTCCAGCGAGACCGGTCCGCCCTGGAAGACCACCCCCGGCTCCCCGGCCAGCGAGGCCCACGACTCCAGGATGTCGCTCACCCCCACCGGGGTCGGGCGGTTCAGGACCACGCCGAGCGAGCCCTCCTCGTCATGGTCGAGGAGGAGCACCACCGCACGGTCGAAATTCGGGTCAGCAAGCGCCGGTGTCGCGACAAGCAGCCGTCCTGTGAGCGAGGACACCTCGGTCATGGCCACATGATCCCCCATATCCGGGCCGGAGGGGGAGTGGAAGTCGAGTCCCGTATGAGAGCAGGTCGGGGCGCAAGACAGCAGATGCGGCGCACGTGACTGTGGGCCTTTCGATCGAAACGGACCGTGTTGTGTCGCCTACGGGGTGACGCAAAGGGTGCAAGAGCCTTACGGAGGCGGTCTCCGGGGCTATTACTCTTGCCCTTTGGCCCTAGTGCCTTTTGGCCCTTGCCCGTCTCAGGAACGCGAGACCAGATGACCCGCTCGAACGATGTCCTGCTCGTCCATGGCGGCACCCCGCTCGAAGGCGAGATCCGTGTCCGCGGCGCGAAGAACCTCGTGCCGAAGGCCATGGTGGCCGCCCTGCTCGGCAGCGCGCCCAGCAGGCTGCGCAACGTCCCCGACATCCGCGATGTGCGGGTGGTGCGCGGGCTGCTCCAGCTGCACGGCGTGACGGTGCGGCCCGGTGACGAGTCCGGTGAGCTGGTGCTCGATCCCACGCACGTGGAGAGCGCCAATGTCGCCGACATCGACGCACACGCGGGTTCCTCGCGGATCCCGATCCTCTTCTGCGGTCCGCTGCTGCACCGCCTCGGCCACGCCTTCATCCCGGGCCTGGGCGGCTGCGACATCGGCGGCCGGCCGATCGACTTCCACTTCGACGTACTGCGCCAGTTCGGCGCGACGATCGAGAAGCGGGCGGACGGCCAGTACCTGGAGGCCCCGCACCGGCTGCGCGGCACCAAGATCCGGCTGCCGTACCCGTCGGTGGGCTCCACCGAGCAGGTGCTGCTGACGGCGGTGCTCGCCGAGGGTGTGACGGAACTCTCCAACGCGGCGGTCGAGCCGGAGATCGAAGACCTCATCTGCGTACTGCAAAAGATGGGCGCCATCATCTCCATGGACACCGACCGCACGATCCGGATCACCGGTGTCGACCAGCTCGGCGGCTACAACCACCGCGCCCTCCCGGACCGCCTGGAGGCCGCCTCCTGGGCGAGCGCGGCGCTGGCCACCGAGGGCAGCATCTATGTGCGCGGCGCCCGCCAGCGCGAGATGATGACCTTCCTGAACACCTACCGCAAGGTCGGCGGCGCCTTCGACATCGGCGACGAGGGCATACGGTTCTGGCACCCGGGCGGCAAGCTCAACGCGATCGCCCTGGAGACCGACGTCCACCCCGGCTTCCAGACCGACTGGCAGCAGCCGCTGGTGGTGGCCCTGACCCAGGCGTCGGGCCTGTCCATCGTCCACGAGACGGTCTACGAGTCCCGGCTGGGCTTCACCTCGGCGCTCAACCAGATGGGCGCGCACATCCAGCTCTACCGCGAATGCCTGGGCGGCTCCGCGTGCCGGTTCGGCCAGCGCAACTTCCTGCACTCCGCGGTCGTCTCAGGACCCACCAAGCTCCAGGGCTCCGACCTGGTCATCCCCGACCTCCGCGGCGGCTTCTCCTACCTGATCGCGGCCCTGGCGGCCCAGGGCACCTCACGGGTCCACGGCATCGACCTGATCAACCGCGGCTACGAGAACTTCATGGAGAAGCTCGTGGAGCTGGGCGCGAAAGTGGAGCTCCCTGGCGGCGGCAACGCCGTGTAGAGCCTCCCGGGGCCCCGTAGCGGCTCGTAGAGGGGCCTCAGGGCCCGTAGGAACGCCGAAGGGGCGGCCACCCTGCCGGGTGGCCGCCCCTGTCGTTCGCGAGGGCTTACTTGCCCTTGGCGGCTTCCTTGAGCTTGGAGCCCGCGGAGACCTTGACGCTGTAGCCGGCCGGGATCTCGATCGGCTCACCGGTCTGCGGGTTGCGCGCGGTGCGAGCGGCACGGTGGGTGCGCTCGAAGGTCAGGAAGCCGGGGATGGTGACCTTCTCGTCGCCCTTCGCGACGACCTCACCAGTCACCTCGGCGAGGGCGGCCAGCACGGCGTCGGCGTCCTTTCGGGTCACCTCGGCGCGCTCGGACAGAGCGGCCACCAGCTCACTGCGGTTCATGTTGTACTCCCGTGTTCATCTTGCCAATGAGGCGTGAGATCGAAGCCGATGCTGCCAGGGCCCTCGGACAGTCCCCGGACCCGGGTCTGCTGTTCAGACCCTCGCGCCCGGAACGCATCCTGCCCCCACCTGTGGCGGGAATGCCAATCCGGAGCCCTGGAGAGTCACACGAAAAGCGCCGTGGCGGTCGTTTTCCTGTCCGCCACCCTATGGCCGCTCCCGGGACCCCGGAGCGCGCGACGCGCCGTGCCCCGCCTAGACCGCAGTGGTACCGGTCACAGCGCGGGCCGCGTCTCGCACGGCCCCGGCGACCGCCCCCGCGACCTTGTCGTTGAAGACGCTCGGAATGATGTAGTTGGCATTGAGCTCGTCGTCGTGGACGACGTCGGCGAGCGCACCGGCAGCAGCCAGCATCATCTCGGTGTTCACCGTACGCGACTGCGCGTCCAGCAAACCACGGAAAACGCCCGGGAACACCAGGACATTGTTGATCTGGTTCGGGAAGTCCGAGCGTCCGGTGGCGACCACGGCCGCGGTCTGGCGGGCGATCGCCGGGTCCACCTCGGGGTCCGGATTGGCCAGTGCGAAGACGATCGCGCCGTCCGCCATGGCGGCCACGTCGTCGCCGGAGAGCACGTTCGGGGCCGAGACACCGATGAAGACGTCCGCGTCCCGTACGGCCTCGCGCAGGGTGCCCGTGACGCCCTCCGGGTTGGTGTTGTCGGCGATCCAGCGCAGCGGGGACTCCGGGTCGGCGGAGATCAGGTCCTGGCGCCCGGCGTGCACCACACCGTGGATGTCGGCCACCACCGCGTGCCGCACGCCCGCGGCGATCAGCAGCCGCAGGATGGCCGTGCCGGCGGCACCCGCGCCGGACATGACGACCCTCACGTCCTCGATCTTCTTGTCGACCACCCGCAGCGCGTTGGTGAGGGCGGCCAGCACCACGATCGCGGTGCCGTGCTGGTCGTCGTGGAAGACCGGGATGTCCACGGCCTCGCGCAGCCGCGCCTCGATCTCGAAGCAGCGGGGAGCGGAGATGTCCTCCAGGTTGATCCCCGCGAAGCCGGGGGCGATGGCCTTCACGATTGCGACGATCTCGTCGGTGTCCTGGGTGTCCAGGCAGAGCGGCCAGGCGTCGATGCCCGCGAAGCGCTTGAAGAGGGCCGCCTTGCCCTCCATGACCGGCAGGGCGGCCTTGGGTCCGATGTTGCCGAGGCCGAGCACCGCGGAGCCGTCGGTGACGACCGCCACACTGTTGCGCTTGATGGTGAGGCGGCGGGCGTCCTCGGGGTTGTCCGCGATGGCCTGGCAGACCCGGGCCACGCCCGGGGTGTAGACCATGGAGAGGTCGTCACGGTTGCGGATGGGGTGCTTCGACGACATCTCGATCTTGCCGCCGAGGTGCATCAGGAACGTACGGTCGGAGACCTTGCCGAGCGAGACACCCTCGATGCCCCGCAGCTTCTCCACGATCTCCTGGGCGTGCGCGGTCGAGGTCGCGGCGATGGTCACGTCGATGCGGAGCTTCTCGTGGCCGGAGGCGGTCACATCGAGGCCCGTTACCGAGCCACCGGAGGACTCCACGGCCGTGGTCAGCTGGCTGACCGCGGTTCCGCTCGCGGGCACCTCCAGCCGGACCGTCATCGAGTACGAGACGCTGGGCGCCGTTGCCATGGCCTGGTTCCTCTGCTTTCCCTTGTTCATCCTGTCGGGGCCGCGGGATGTGATTACCGGGCCACGTCCTCAGATGGTTACACCTACCTCTGGGTACGGGGTAACCCGGCCCGACTTTCGGACATATTGTTCTGACATAGCAGAGTGGGGTCAGGCGAGTGGAAAGCCCCACTCCTTCGCGGGAACCCCTGGCGAGGCGGGCCGTCCGCCGCAGCCACCGCCCTAGGCTCTGGCGCGCTACAGCGTCGTAAGGACGTCGAGGAAGAGACAACGAGGAGCGCGGGCATGGCTCAGGGCACCGTGAAGTGGTTCAACGCCGAGAAGGGCTACGGCTTCATCGCCCAGGAGGACGGCGGACCGGATGTCTTCGTCCACTACAGCTCGATCGACGGCAGCGGCTACCGCAGCCTGGTCGACGAGCAGCGGGTCGAATTCCAGATCGTGCAGGGCCGCAAGGGCCCCCAAGCGGAAGAGGTCCGCGTCCTGGGCGGCTGACGCCGCCGGGCGCGGACCTCTCGCGGAAGGGATGAAAGATGGCACCGACCCGCCATGCTCGCCTCGCGGCAAGTGGTCGCTCGAAGCGACGAAGGTTGGGCCCGGGGGCTTGGATCGGGCCGGTGCCACATCAAGGCTAACAAACAGGCCCGGGAAGGGATTCCCCTCCCGGGGGTGGATTTCGGAGGCCCTCCGAGCACCGGGCGCGGGGGTCCTCCGGCCGGGGTGGTGGTCGGTCCGCAGCAGGGCGGTCAGTCCCGCAGCAGGTCGGGGACGGCGTTGCCGTCCGGCTCGTCGCGGTCGCCCGAGACCACCGTCAGCCGCTGGGTGGCGCGGGTGAGCGCCACGTACAGCACCCGGAGCCCCGCCGGGGACTCGTCGGCGATCTCGGCGGGCGAGACCACCACCGTCGCGTCGTACTCCAGCCCCTTCGCCTCCAGGCTGCCCAGCGCCACCACCCGGTCGCCCAGGCCCGTCAGCCACTGACGGGCCTGGGCGCGCCGGTTCATCGCGACGACGACGCCGACGGTGCCGTCCACCTCGTCCAGCAGCCGGACCGCCTCGCGGCGCGCGGCCGCGCCGAGGTCGCCGTCCGCGCCCGGTACGAAGCGCGGCGCCACGCCCGTGGAGCGGACCGCCTCGGGGGCCGGGGTGCCGGGCATGGCGAGGGTGAGGACCCTGGTGGCCAGTTCGGCGATCTCCGCGGGGTTGCGGTAGTTGACGGTGAGGGTGAAGCGGCGGCGCGGGCGGCTGCCGAGCGCCTCGTCCCGGGCCCGGCCCGCCTCGTCCGGGTCGGACCAGGAGCTCTGGGCCGGGTCGCCGACGACCGTCCAGGTGGCGTGGCGGCCGCGCCGTCCGATCATCCGCCACTGCATCGGGGTGAGGTCCTGCGCCTCGTCGACGATCACATGGGCGTAGTCGGCGCGCTCCCGCTCGCCCCGCTCGGCGCGGCTGCGGCGGGGGCTGACCCGGTCGGCGTAGGTGGTCAGCTCGTCCAGACCGGTGAGCTGGTCCAGCGGATCGGCCTCGCGGGGGGTCGCGGGGCGGGCGGGGGTGCCCAGGAGGGTGGTCAGCTCGTCCAGCAGCGCCACGTCGTGGACCGACAGCGGGCCCTGCCCGTCCGGGCCGAGCCGGGCCAGCGACCGGGCCACCTGGCGGACCTCGCGGGGGTTGAGCACCCGTCGTGACCAGCGGTTCAGCCGCTTCTCATCGGCCATGGCGGCGAGGACGGAGCGCGGGGTGAGCTCGGGCCACCAGGCGTCGAGGAACTCCTGGAAGGAGTCCTCGGAGGAGATGTCCTCGTCGAAGCCCTCCCGCGCCTCGGCGGCCAGCTCGGGGTCGGTGTACCGCCTGGGGGCGCCGGAGCGGGTCCACAGCGCGTCCAGGAGCAGCCGCCGGGCGCGGGGGCGCAGCAGATTGACGGGCGCGGTGCCGCCCAGCACGTTCTGGCGGATGGTGCGCAGCTCATCGGCGCCCAGCTCGATCCGGGCGCCGAAGGCGACCACGCGCAGCCGCTCGGGCGGGCCGCCGGATCTGGATCCGGCCCCCGCACCGGGTCTGCCGCCGTGGGCCTCAAGCGCCCCGTCCAGCGCCCCGTCCAGGGTCAGCTGGCCATTGCCGGATGACTCGGATGAAGAGGACGAAGCCGATGACGGCGAAGGGGTCGAACCGGCGGGCGCTACGGCTCCGCGCGGCAGCTCCAGCGCGCCGCGCGCCGCCTTGCGCAGCACCTTCACCATCCGGGACGAGCCCTTGACCCGGGCCACCGCCGGGGTGTCGTACGTGGTGGCCTCGGCGCCCTCCACCAGCGAGCCCACCGCCCGGATGGCCACCTGGCCCTCCTCGCCCAGCGAGGGCAGTACGCCCTCGGTGTAGGCGACCAGCAGCGGGGTGGGGCTGACCACGAGGATGCCGCCCGCGTAGCGCCGCCGGTCCTGGTAGAGGAGGTACGCCGCGCGGTGCAGCGCGACCGCCGTCTTACCGGTGCCGGGGCCGCCCTCGACCTCGGTGATCGAGGCGGCGGGGGCGCGGATCACCTGGTCCTGCTCGGCCTGGATGGAGGCCACGATGTCGCGCATGGTGTGGCCGCGGGCCTGGCCGAGCGCGGCCATCAGCGCACCGTCGCCGACCACCGGCAGCGCCCCGCCGTCGAGGGTGGCGCTGAGCTCCGGGCGCAGCAGATCGTCCTCGACGCCGAGCACCCGGCGGCCCTTGCTGCGGATCACCCGGCGGCGGACGACCCGGCCGGGGGCGACCGGAGTGGAGCGGTAGAAGGGCGCGGCGGCGGGCGCCCGCCAGTCGATCACCAGCGGGGCGTAGTCGGCGTCCAGGACGCCGATGCGGCCGATGTGCAACGTTTCGGCGATCTCCGCGCGGTCGCCGTCCGGGCCGGTGCGGATGGCGTCGTCGGCGGGCTCCACGGAGGTGTAGGCGCCGTCGGGGCCGCGTCGGCCGTCCTTGCCCGGCAGCAGATCGATGCGGCCGAAGAGGAAGTCCTCGAACTCGCTGTTCAGCCGGTTGAGGTGGACCCCGGCCCGGAAGACCTGGGCGTCCCGTTCGGCGAGCGCGCCGGGAGTGCCCACCTGACCGCGCTTGGCGGCGTCGTCCATGAGGAACTCCGCCTCGTGGATCTTCTCCGCGAGGCGGTGGTACACCCGGTCCAGATGCGCCTGTTCGATCCGGATCTCGCTGTCCCGGACCCCGTCCCCGCGGTCCCCCCGCGGTGCCGTCCGGTCGTCATGCGTGGCGTTCTGCGCGGCCACCCAGGCCCCCTTCTGTGTTCTTAAGGGCAGCCGTCAACCGTACACCTGAAGCGAGGGGGTTTCTCAGAGCCTCACCTGGGCCAGGCGCTGGCCGTCCAGGGTGCGGACCTCGAACCGCTCGATGTCGTCGGTGTTCATGGCGGCGCCGCCCTGGGCGTAGAGCGGCTCCTTGCTCCAGCGGGAGCCGTCCCCGTCCTTGACGCCGTAGCCCGAGGTGGGCACGGCCCAGGTGGTGATGGTCTCCTCGTGGCCGTCCTTGCCGATGGCGACCAGGTCACAGGTGCGCGGCCCCTTCAGATTGCCCAGCTTGAGGGCGACGGAGGTGCCCCACCCCTTCTGCTGGAGCGAGACGGAGGCGTCCACCTTGGTGACGGGGTCGACCGCGCTGAACTTCTGCCCCTGGTCGTACACCTGCTTGGAGGAGGAGGCCACGGCCTGGTCCTTGCCCCCGCCGTCGTCGGAGCTCGCGGTGATGGCCGCTCCCGCGAGCGGGCCGCCGACGATGAGGACGGCGGCCGCGGCGACGAGGAAGAGACGCCGTCTGCCGGAGGCCTTGCGGCTCACCGCGACGTCGTCCATCAGCCGGTCGAGCAGTTCGGGCCCCGGGCGGGCGGTGACCACCGCCGGATCCGGGAGCGCGGTGCCGTCGGCGGCGGTGGCGTACTCGGCCAGCAGCGGCGGGAGGCCCATCAGCTCGTCGAGCTCGGCGGCGCACCGCTCACACCCGATGAGGTGGTCCTCGAAGCGCGCCGCGTCGGCGGGGTCGAGCACCCCGAGCGCATAGGCGCCGACCGCGGTGTGCTGCTGGTCGTCCGCTGCCGGCATCATGCCGTGACCCCCCGTTCCTCGAGCGAGAGCTTCAGGGAGCGCAGCGCGTAGAAGACCCGGGACCGCACCGTCCCGGCGGGAACGCCCAGCACTTCGGCCGCCTCACTCACCGTCCGTCCCTTGAAGTATGTCTCGACGAGCGCCGCTCTATGTGCGTCGGTGAGGTCATTCAACGCGTCAGAAATGGTCATCTGGCGCAATGCGCGGTCGATGTCGTCCGCGGCGGGCATCACATGGAGCGGCGCGGCGTCCACTTCGTGGGGGCGTGCGCGGCGTTGGCGGTGGCCGTCGATGACGATGCGGCGGGCCACGGTCACCAGCCAGGGTCGTACCGATCCTCCGGAGCGCCGCAGTTGGTCGGCGTTGCGCCAGGCGCGCAGGAGGGTCTCCTGGACCACGTCCTCGGCGCGGTGCCGGTCGCCCGCGACCAGGCGCAGGACGAAGGCGAGAAGCGGGCCTGCGTGCTCCGCGTAGAGCGCGCGCATGAGCGCGTCGTCCGGTGTCGTCCTCTCGGTCACGAGGGCATCTTTGCGTACGCAAGCCGTCGGGTCGAGGGGGGTACGGGCTGGAAACGCTCGCCGTTCATCGATCACGGTGTGATGTACATCCCATTCCCGGACTGAACATCTCCCCCTGTGCGGTGCGTACTTGAGTCCGAGTAAGGCCGACGCCGGGCGGGCGCCGGCTACCAGGAAGGGCTCCCTCCCTAAAACCGCCCCGCAGGCCCCGGTCCCCCCATCCGGGGCCTGCGTCATGTCCGGGTGGTGTCCGGGTCATGACTGAATATCGCTCATGCTTTGCTGATGCTTGGGTTTACCCGGCGGCGGTGACGGGCAACTCGCTCGCGGTTTCCACAGATCTCGCTGGAGCACCAGCGCCTGCGGCGGCCGCGCGAGGTGTCGAGGTAGACCAGCGAGCAGGTCTCCCCCTCACAGCGCCGCAACTGCCCGCGCGCCACCGGGTCGGTGAGCAACTGCACCGCGTCCCGGGCGATCTGGGAGAGCAGCGCACCGCAGTCCGCCTTCCCGGCGAGGGCGCGGACCAGGGTGCCGTCGGGGGTCCGTACGGCGCGCAGGGCGGGCGGGGCGGTGGCGGCCAGCGCGTTCATCCGCTCCAGATCGGCGGCCGCGGCATGGCCCTCGACCTCGGTGTGGACGATGCGGTGCAACAGATCGCGGGCGGCCCGGAAGCGGATGAGCCAGCGGTGGTCCACGGCGTCGAGCGAGGTGCCGCCGGGCACCAGCCCGGCACCCAGCAGCCACGCCTTGAGGGGCTCCACCCCGCCGAGCCGCTCGACGGGCGCCTCGCTGAGCCGGCCGCCGACCGTGGCCACCAGGTCCAGGCAGATCCGCCCCGAGTCGAACCGCAGGTCGTAGGCCGACGCCGCCGCCATGTTCCCGTCACCCCTTCGGGGAAGGCCCGATCCGGTCACCCTTCAGAGTGCCCGCCCCGCGTGTGCCCCGTAACCCCCTCAACCCAGCCCCTCCGGGGGAATCCCAGCCCCTCCGGCGTTTGAGGAGCGGGGCCCGGGGCGGAGCCCCGCCGACAAAACAGCTACCCGCCCCCATACTTCGTGTCGGCGGACGGATCGAGCGCCAGCCGATACCCCCGCTTGACCACCGTCTGAATCAGCTTCGGCGAGCCAAGAGCCGTCCGCAGCCGAGCCATCGCCGTCTCCACCGCATGCTCATCACGCCCGGCCCCCGGCAACGACCGCAGCAGCTCCGACCGCGCCACGACCCAGCCGGGCCGGCGCGCCAGGGCCCGCAGCAACGCCATCCCGGCGGGCGGCACCGTACGCAGCTCCCCGTCCACGACCACCGCGTGGCCACGGATCTCCAGCCGCCGCCCGGCGACCGGCAACGGCCGCACCCGCCCCGGAAGCTCCGCGGTCAGCAGCTGCACCAGCGGCCCGAGCCGGAACCGTTCGGGCTGGGAGGTGGGGATGTCGTGGGCCTCCAGCGGCAGCGCGGTGACCGGCCCCACACACGCGGGCAGCACATCATGGCGGAGCGCGTCCAGCAGCTCCTCGCGCATCCCGCGCCGCTCCGCCCGGTCCAGCAGGCTCGCGGCGGCGGGCGCGCTCGTGAAGGTGACGGCGTCCAGGGCGCGGGCCACGGTCGCGTCCAGCAGCCGGTCCACCGGCCCGATGTCCTCCGGCGGCATCCAGCGGTACACCGGCACCCCGACCACCTCCGCTCCCCCGGCCCGTAGCGACTCCACGAAGCCGGGCAGCGGCTCGCCGTGCAGCTGGACGGCGATGCGGTGGCCCTCGACGCCCTCCTCCAGCAGCCGTTCGAGCACCTCGGCCATCGATTCGGAGGCCGGGTACCACTCCTCGGTGAGCCCGGCGGCGCGGATCGCCCCGCGCACCTTGGGCCCGCGGGCCAGCAGCCGCACCTCGCGCAGCCGGTCGAGCAGGGCGTCGCCCAGGCCCCAGCCGTCGGCGGCCTCGACCCAGCCGCGGAAGCCGATGGCGGTGGTGGCGACCACGACATCCGGGGCGCTGTCGATCAACTGCTTGGTGGCGGCGAGGAGTTCGGAGTCGTCGGCGAGTGGCACGATCCGCAGCGCGGGCGCGTGCATCACCTCCGCGCCACGGCGCCGCAGCAGGGCGCCGAGCTCATCCGCGCGGCGCGCGGCGGTGACTCCCACGGTGAATCCGGCGAGAGGGCCGACGGGCACCTCTTCGCCCGCGGCTCCGGTCTGTTCTCGGTGCATGGCTCTCGTCCCGATCTTCCGATCTCCCGATTCACTCGTGTATGGGCGCCTTCGGTTCCGCATCCTGTCGCCGTCCCGTGTCGGTGGCGGTTCACGGAGGTTTCCCAGGCGTAACGGAGTGGTCGGCCGGGAGCTTCCCCGGCCGACCGTACGCCCCGAACCGCCGGGACGCCCCGAACCGCCGTGACGCCCGGAGCCTCTGGGCGCCCCGCTCAGACGTCCGCGTAGGCGGGTTGCCGCTCCGACCGCGGATCATGCGCACCCGTCTGTGCGGCGGACACCGCGGCCGGGCGGCGGGCGCCACGGAGGTATACGGCCCAGGTGACCGCGGAGCACACCGCGTAGAAGCCGAGGAAGGAGACGAAGGCGGGGGTCCCGGAGTGGGCGCCGGCGAACGACTCCCGGAAGGCGAGGTTGATCCCCAGCCCGCCGAGCGCGCCGACCGCCCCGATCAGCCCCATCGCGGCGCCCGACAGCCGCCGCCCGTAGGCCGCGGCCTCCTCGCCGGTCAGACCGCGGGCCACGGCCTTCGCCTGGAAGATGCCGGGGATCATCTTGAAGGTGGAGCCGTTGCCGAGCCCGCTGAGGACGAAGAGGGCGATGAAGCCGACGAGGAAGACGGACAGCGACTTCTGCGCGGAGGCGTAGACGACCACGACGGTCGCGGCGGCCATGGCGGCGAAGGTCCACAGCGTGATCTTCGCACCGCCGTGGGCATCGGCGAGCCGGCCGCCGACGGGCCGGATGAGCGACCCGAGCAGCGGGCCGATGAAGGTGAGCGAGGCGGCCTGGAGCGGGGTGCGGTCGAACTGGTTCTGGAGCACGAGACCGAAGGCGAAGCTGTAGCCGATGAACGAGCCGAAGGTGCCGATGTAGAGCAGCGACATGATCCAGGTGTGGGCGTCCCGCGCCGCCTCCTTGGCCGCCCCGGTGTCGTTGCGCACCGGCGCCAGGTTGTCCATGAACAGCGCCGAGAGCGCCGCCGCGACGACGATCAGCGGAATGTAGACGGCGAGCACGAGCCGCGGCTGGGCCGCCCCGGCGGTGCCGATCACCAGCAGCCCGACCAGCTGGATCACGGGGACGCCGATATTGCCGCCGCCCGCGTTGAGGCCGAGCGCCCAGCCCTTCCTGCGCAGCGGGTAGAAGGAGTTGATGTTGGTCATGGACGAGGCGAAGTTGCCGCCGCCGACCCCGGTGAGCGCCGCGACCACCATGAACGTGGTGTACGAGGTCCCGGGCTCCATCACCACGGCGGCGGTGATCGCGGGCACGAGCAGCATCGCCGCGCTGACGATCGTCCAGTTGCGCCCGCCGAACCGCGCGACGGCGAAGGTGTACGGCACCCGCAGCACCCCGCCCACCAGTGTGGGCATGGCGACCAGGAAGAACTTCCCGGCCGGGTCGACGCCGTACTCCGGCCCCATGAACAGCACCATCACCGACCACAGGCTCCAGATCGAGAACCCGATGTGCTCGGAGAGGATGGAGAAGACCAGGTTCCGGGCGGCGATCCGCTCCCCCTTCTCCCTCCAGAACCTCTCGTCCTCCGGGTCCCACTGCTCGATCCAGCGGCCCCCCTTGCGCGCGGCGGTGGTGGTCGGGGCAGTCATCACGCCTCCACAGTTCTCGGTGTCGCCACAGACGGTAGGGACGGCGGATTTCCGGGCTGTGGCGGCAGGTGACGCGGACGAAACCTTGCTCTCACCCGGGGGGCCGGGTGGCGGTGAGGGGGATTCCCGGGGCCCCGGAACCCCGTGGCAGCCAGGACCACGGCACCCTTGAGCCCACGCCCTCGATGCCGACCACGGCACCCTTCAAGGCCGGTCGAGCCGTAGCCGCTCGGCCCTCGGCAGCCCCGCGACCACCAGGTCGTAGGAGTCCTCGATGAGCTCCCGGACCAGCCGGTCCGGAAGGCCGCCGTCGACCGTGACCGTGTTCCAGTGGCGCTTGTTCATGTGCCACCCCGGGACGATCAGATCCGGATGCCCCTCACGGAGCCGACCCGCGTCCGCCGGGTCGCACTTCAGATTCACCGTGAGCGGGCGGGCGTCCAGCGTGGTCAGGGCGAAGATCTTGCCGAGCACCTTGAAGGTCGAGACCTCCGGGTGCCGGGAGAACGGGAACTCCTCCGCCACCGCGTTGAAGGAGAGGCAGAAGGACCGCAGCTGCTCGGGGGTCACTCCGGATTCTCCTCGCACTCGACTCGCACTCGGCCGAAGGGGCCAGGACGATCCCCACCGTAGAGCACGCCTCTGACAGCGGACCGGTGACGGCAGCGGCGCACCGGACGGACGCACACCGACGATCCGCCTCTAGGGGTATCCGGCGGACCACGCGGCGGAGCCGCATATCGAGGCTTTCTCCTCCCCGCCCCTTCCCGCTGCCAGGGGCTTCGCCCCTGGACCCCGAGGTCTGGGGCGGAGCGCCCCGCCACGCGGCGGAGCCGCATATCGATGCCGTGGGAAGGGGCGGAGCACCGGCCCGGGGCCTGGGGCGGGGCCCCAGTTGTGGGAAGGGGCGGGGAGGGGAGCAGCCCGCCGCAGGCTTCACGATCCGCCGGACACCCCATGGTCCGCCTCCGGACGCGGCAGCCAGGCGCCCGGTGGGCGGTGGAGCCAGCCGGACGTGGTGGCGAGCGCGCGGGCCGCGGCATGGAGGGCGTCCAGGCCGGGGTGGGCGAGGCCCCTGCGCCACACGATGGAGACCGGTGAGAGCGGAACGGGCTCGGTGAGGGGGCGCAGCACCGCGCCGGGCAGCTGGGTGAACACCTCGCTGGCCAGCACCGACCAGCGGCGCTTGGTCACCACCCGGATGAACTCCTCATCCCCGTCGATCTCCGGGAACGGCTCGGCCATCGCGATCCCGCGCCCCGCGAAGAGCTGGGCGGCCAGGTCCGTCCACTCGGTGGTGGTGTCGTTGCCCGCCGCCGCGTACAGGGTCTCACCGGCGAGCGCGGACAGCGGGATCTCCTCGAACCGGGCGAGCGGGTGGTCCTCGCGCAGGACCACGGCGATGCGCTCGTAACGGATCAGCCGGTGGTCCAGCCGGGCGAGCACGGCGGGGTCGAGGCCGCGGACCCGGCCGAAGGAGACGTCCAGGCGTCCGGCCAGGAGCTCGGCGGCGGCCCCGGCCAGCCCACTGTGGAAGCGGGCCACCAGCTCGGTCTCGGGGCCGATGCGGCGCCGCGCCTCCGCCAGCACCTGGCTTCCGGTGCTCACCGGGGCGCTCACGTCCACCAGCAGCGGGCGGCGCTCGGCCCCGCTGAAGGCCGCCGCCAGGTCGTCCTGGGCCTGGAGCACCCGCCGGGCGTACGGCAGCAGCCGTTCGCCCGCGGCCGTGAGGGCGACCTGGCGGGTGGTACGGACGAACAGCTCCGCGCCCAACTCCCGCTCCAGGCGCCGGATGTCGCGGCTGAGGGCCTGCTGGGCGACGTAGAGGCGGGCGGCGGCGCGGGTGAAGTGCAGCTCGTCGGCGACGGCGGTGAAGGCGCGCAGCAGGCGCGGTTCGATGTCCCGGTTCACCCGCACATGGTGACCGACGCGACCCGCGATCCTCACCCGGCCAGCATTGACAACGGGGATGCGTGAATGGCCGCCGATCAGGTGTTGGACCGCCCCCGGCCGGGCCCGGGACCGTAGTGGCATGATCCTCTTCCTCGCCTCCCGCCCCGTCGTCCCCCGCCCCGCCCGCCCCGGCACCACCCCACGGCACCGCCGCTCCCCGCTCACCCCGTACCGCCGCCTCTTCGCCGCCCCCGGCGCGCTCGCCTTCACCCTCGCGGCCTTCGTCGGGCGGCTGCCGGGCTCGATGCTCGGCGTCTCCACGGTGCTCATGATCGCCACGGTGCGGGACTCGTACGCGCTCGCGGGCGCCGTCTCGGCGACCGGAGTCGCTGCGACGGCGATCGCGGGCCCGCTGCTGGGTCGCCTGGTCGACCGGTACGGGCAGGCCAGGGTCGCGGTCCCCGCCGTCCTCGTCTTCGTGGCCGGGGCGATCGCCATGGTGCTCTGCGTCCGCCTCGGCACCCCGGCCTGGACGCTGTTCTGCTGCGCGGTGGGCTCGTCCGGGGTGCCCAGCCTGGGCTCGATGACCCGCGCCCGCTGGGCCGCGCTCCACCGCGACGACCCGGCCGCCCGGCACACCGCCGCCTCCTTCGAGCAGGTCGTCGACGAGGTCTGCTTCATGGCCGGGCCCGCGCTGGCCATGGTGCTGTGCACGGCGGTCCACCCCGAGGCGGGGCTGGTCACGGCGATGGCGCTGCTGCTCGTCGGCACCCTGCTGTTCGCCGCCCAACTGCGCACCGAACCGCCGCCGCATCCGCGCCCCGCCCGGGGCCGCGTCCTCCTCACCCCCGGTCTGCGGGTCGTCCTGATGACCTTCCTCGCGACCGGCGCCGTCTTCGGCTCGATGGAGGTGACGACGGTCGCCGCCGTCGGCTCGTACGGGGGCTCCACGGCGAGCAGCGCCGTCCTCGCCCTCCAGGCCGCGGGGTCCTGCGCGGCCGGGCTGGCCTTCGGCGCGCTGCCACCGCGCGGTACGGCCGGGGGGCGGCTGGTGGCGGGCGTGGCCGCGATGGCCCTGACCGTCCTCCTCCTGCTGACCGCCCACAGCCTCGCCGCCCTCGCCCCGCTGCTCTTCCTGGCGGGCATGGCCACGGCCCCCACGATGATCACCGGTATGACCCTGGTCCACCGGCTGGTCCCGGCCGCCCGCCTCAACGAGGGGATGACCACCGTCTACACCGGTCTGCTCATCGGCATCTCCACGGGTGCCGCGGCCGGCGGCTGGACGGTGGACCACCTGGGCCCCACCTCCGCCTACCTCACCCCGGCGTCGGCGGCCGCCCTCGCCTTCGCCATCGCCTGGGCGGGGCGGGGTCGGCTGCGGCCCGGCTACGGTGCGGTGCCCGATCCGAGCGGGCGGTCATGACGCGTCGGCCTCCGCCAGGAAGGGTTCGAGCAGGGAGAGCAGGGGCCCGGGGCGTTCCTCGGGGAGGAAGTGGCCGCTGTCGTCGATCACGGCGCCGCGGGTCGCCGGGGCGACCTGGCCGAGGCTGTGGACGGGGGCCGGGCCGCCCGCCTGGCCGCAGCCAATGGCCAGAGTGGGCATCGGGAGCGGGGTGCGGGCGAGTTCGGTGAGGGCGGCGGTGTCGGCGGGGGCGTTGCGGTAGTACGCGAAGCCGTTGGCCAGCCGGCCCGGGCGGGTGTAGGTGCGCAGATAGGTGTCGACATCGGCGGGGCGGATGGCCCCGGTCTCCAGGGCGTGCCCGTAGAAGTGCTCCAGCAGGATCCGCTCCCGGCCCGCCGCCAGCTCCTCCGCCAGGCCGGGCACCGAGAAGAAGCCGAAGTGCCAGAGCCCGGCGCGGGCGATCAGCTCGCTCAGCCCGAAGCCGTGCAGCGGCACGGCGAGCAGGGTGAAGCTGCGGACCCGGGCGGGATGGGCGGCGGCCCAGGCATAGCCGATGGGGCCGCCCAGGTCGTGGCCGACGACATGGACCCGGTCCAGGCCCAGCTCGGCGCGCCAGGCGTCGAGCAGGTCGGCGGCGATCCGGACCCCGTGGCCGTGCGGGGAGGAGTCCGAGTCGCCCAGGCCCGGCAGGTCCACCGCGAACACCTCGTGGTGGCGGGCGAGTTCGGGGATCACCTTGCGCCAGGCATACCAGGTCTGCGGCCAGCCGTGGAGCAGCACGACGGGCGTCCCCGGCCCCGCCGCCGCCCGCACCCAGTGCAGCCGTACGCCCTCGATCGTCGTCTCGCGGTGTTCCAGCGTTTCGCTCATGCGGGCCAGTCGAACACCGGCGCGACGATGCTTTCCTCTTTGATATATGAGCCGTGAAGGGATTATTCGCGATCAGATATAGGCTTGGCCCTTATGGAGCTGCGCCATCTCCGCTACGCGCTCGCCCTCGCCGAGCACGCCCACTTCGGCCGCGCCGCCACCGCGCTGGGCATCCGGCAGCCCCCGCTGTCCCAGCAGATCAAGGCGCTGGAGACCGAACTGGGCGTACGGCTCTTCGACCGCACCGGGCACGGGGTGCGGCCCACCGCCGCGGGTGAGGCTTTCCTGGCCCGGTCCCGGCAGGTGCTGGACCATCTCGACCTCGCCGTTCGGGACGCGGCCGACGCCGGGCGGGGCGAGACCGGTTCGCTCGCCATCGGTTTCCTCGGCACCGCGCTGGCCGCCGTGCTGCCCGAAGTGCTCACCGCCTTCCGGACCCGCCGCCCGCAGGTCCGGCTGGAGCTGCGGGAACTCCCCAGCGCCCGGCAGATCGAGGCGCTGCTGGACGGCAGCCTGGACGCCGGGGTCATCTGCGGCCCGCCGCCCGCGGCCGCCCGGCGGCGGCTGACCAGCCTGCCGCTGGCCCGGGAGACCCTGGTGGCGGCGGTGCCGTCCGGCCATCCGCTGACCAGCGCCGCGGCCGTGCCCGTACGGGCACTGGACAGCGAACCGCTGATCCTCTCCTCGCGGCAGGCCGAGCCCGCCGCCGCCGATGTGGCGCTGGCCGTATGCCGCGCCGCCGGGGTCGAGCCGCGGATCGCGCATGAGGCGCACAATCTGCACACCCTGCTGGGGCTGGTCGCCTGCGGTCTCGGCATCGGCATCGGACCGGCGGGGATGCGGCGCTTCCGGCATGTGGGGGTGACCCTGCTGCCGCTGGAGCCGGCCGCCGCCGGGCTGGAGTTCCACCTCGCCCACCGCTTCGGCCCGGTCCCGAGCGTCCTGGGCGCCTTCCTCCGCACGGTGCGCCAGGTCCACAAGGGCTGACACCGCCGCCCGGTCCATGCCCGCCCCCGTTCATGCCCGCTCCCGCCCGTTTTGTCAACGCCATTGACATATCTCTACCACCCCTCGTATACCTCTCCCCATCGAAGCGCTTCGACGAACGTTGCACACGCGCCCTTCCTTCCAACCCTCCCGGAGGCAGCGGATGTTGACGGCACGGAAACGGACGAAACGGACGGTGGCCCTCATCGCGGCCACGCTCGCAACCTCCCTGGTCATAGCGGGTTGCGGGGACAGCGGGGACGAGGCCGGGGACGGCAAATCGCTCAAGCTGTGGCACTACGAGGCGCCCAACAGCGCCATGGGCATCGCCTGGAAGCAGGCCATCGAGGAGTTCAAGAAGAGCCATCCGGGCGTCACGGTGAAGGTCGAGGAGAAGGGCTTCGAACAGATCCAGAAGACCGCCTCGATGGTCCTCAACTCCGGTGACGCACCCGATCTGATGGAGTACAACAAGGGCAACGCCACCACCGGGCTGCTCTCCAAGCAGAGCCTGCTCACCGACCTCACCCCCGAGGTCACCAAGCGCGGCTGGGACAAGCCGCTCAGCCCCGGCGTGCGCACCACCAGCCGCTACGACGCCCAGGGCGTGATGGGCTCCGGCAACTGGTACGGCATCCCCAACTACGCCGAGTACACGATGGTCTTCTACAACAAGACCCTCTTCACCAAGCACCACATCAAGGTCCCGACCACCTTCGACGAGTTCACCGCCGCCCTGAAGGCGTTCAAGGACAAGGGCGTCACCCCGCTGGCCAGCGCGGGCGCCGAATACCCCGCCCACCAGTACGTCTACCAGCTCGCCCTGTCCAAGGCCGACCGCTCCTGGGTGAACGCCTACGAGCGGTACCAGGGCAAACCGGACTTCCACGACGCCGCCTGGACCTATGGCGCCACCACCTTCGCCGACTGGGTGAAGAAGGGCTATATCGCCAAGAGTTCGAGCGGCGCCAAGGCCGAGGACGCGGGCGCGGCCTTCATCGCGGGGAAGTACCCGATGTTCTTCTCCGGCAGCTGGTGGTTCGGCCGCTTCAAGTCCGAGATGAAGGACGAGTGGGGCACCTTCCCCTTCCCCGGCTCCAAGCTCACCCTCGGCTCCGGCGGCAATCTCTGGGTCGTCCCCAAGGGCGCCAAGAACAAGAAGCTCGCCTACGACTTCATCGACATCACGATGAAGAAGGGCATCCAGAACACCCTCGGCAACAACGGCGGAGTGCCCGTGGCCGCCGATCCGTCAGCGATCACCGACCCCAAGTCCAAGGCGCTGATCAAGGACTTCACCACCTACTCCAACGGCGATGGCCTGGCCTTCTATCCCGACTGGCCGGTCCCCGGCTACTACGACGTCCTCGTCTCCGAGACCCAGAAGCTGATCACCGGCAGCACCGGGCCCGACGCCTATCTGGACGCGCTGAAGAAGGCGTACGACGCGGGCGCCCCGAAGGGGTGAGCTCCCGATGAGCTCCCATGGCCACGGCGTCCGACGCGGGCGCCGCGAATATCCGTACGCCCTGTTCCTGCTCCCCGGCGCGCTGGCCTTCCTCGCCGTCATCGTCGTCCCGTTCCTGATGAACACCGGGATCAGCCTCACCCACTGGCAGGGCGTGGGCACCCCGAAGTGGGCCGGGCTCGCCAACTACCGCGATCTGCTGGACGACTCCGCCTTCTGGGAGTCCTTCCGGCACAGCCTCGCGATGGTGGTGGCGATGGCGGTGGTCCCCACCGCCATCGGCCTGGTGCTGGCCGCCGCGCTCTTCGACTACATCGCCAAACACATCGGCACCCGCACCGCGAGCGTGCTGCGCGCCTGCTTCTATCTGCCGCAGGTGCTGCCGATCGCGGTGGCCGGAATCGTCTGGAGCTGGATCCTCGCCCCGGAGAACGGCGCGCTCAACGAGGCGCTGGGCGCCGTCGGCCTCGGCTCGCTGCGCCATGACTGGCTGGGCGACCCGGACTTCGCGCTCTACAGCGTGATGGCCGTGATGGTGTGGGTCCAGCTCGGCTTTCCGCTGGTGGTCTTCATGGCGGGGCTCCAGCGCGCCGATCCGTCCCTGCACGAGGCGGCCGAACTGGACGGGGCCTCGTGGTGGCGGCGGTTCTGGCATGTGACGCTGCCGCAGATCCGCCCGGAGATCTACGTCGTGCTGCTGTGGTGCACCATCGCGGCGCTCAAGGTCTTCGGCGCGGTGTATGTGCTCACCAAGGGCGGGCCTGGCGGGGCCACCAATGTCCCCTCGTACTTCTCCTTCCAGTCCTTCTTCGAGAAGACACAGGTCGGCTACGGCTCCGCGGTCTCGACCGCCCTCACCGTGATCATCCTGGCGCTGGCCCTGGTGGCATTGCGCCTGCAAACCCGGGCGGAGGACGAGTGAACGCCCTCAAGGGCCCAGCGAACGCCGTCAAGCGACACCAGCCCCCGGCCCGCTACCCCGTACTTGCCGCGCTGATCGTGGCGGCCACGCTCATGGTGCTGCCGTTCCTCGTGGTGGCCCTCAACGCCGTGAAATCGCCCGCCGACTACTCCGCGAACGGCCCGCTGAGCCTGCCCGAGGGGTTCCACCTCGACGGCCTGCGGGACTTCTGGCAGCGGGTCGACTTCGGCCGGAAGCTGTTCAACTCCGCGCTGATCTCCGGCTCGGTGGCGGTGCTCGCCGCACTGCTGTCCGTGCTCAACGCGTATGCGATCGGCATCGGGCGGGTCAGGGGCCGCCCCTGGGTGCTGGCCTTCTTCGTGCTGGCCAACATGCTGCCGCAGGAGGCCCTGGTCTACCCCGTCTACTACCTGTCCAAGCAGGTGGGCCTCTACGACACCCGGCTGAGCGTGATCATCGTCTTCACCGTGATCCAGTCGGCCTTCGGCACCTATCTGCTCTCCTCCGTGCTCGGCGCCTTCCCCAAGGAGGTCATCGAGGCGGCCCGGATCGACGGCGCCACCAAATGGCAGGTGCTGTGGCGGGTCGTGGTGCCGGTCAGCCGCCCCACCATCGGAGTCCTGCTGGTCTTCTTCTTCATCTGGACCTGGAACGAGTTCCTGCTGCCCCTGGTGATGCTGATCTCCAACGACAACCAGACGGTCTCGGTGGCGCTCGGCGTCCTCCAGGGCCAGCGGCTGATGGACGCCACCATGACCAACGCGGCCGCCCTGCTGGGGGTGCTCCCCGCGTTCTGCTTCTTCCTGATCTTCCAGCGGACCCTGACCCGTGGCATCGCCATGGGCGCGGTCAAATGACGAGGAGGGCCGCATGAAGTTCAGCGACGGCTACTGGAGACTGCGCGAGGGCGTCCACGCCGCGTACCCCCAGGGGGTGCTCGACGTGGAGACCGGCCCCGGCACCCTCACCGTCCACGCCCCAACCCATCCCGTACGCCACCGCGGCGATCTGCTCAAGGGTCCCGCCCTCACCCTGACCTGCACCGCCCCCATGCCCGACGTGATCGCCGTCCGGATCACCCACTTCGCGGGCGGGGTGGAGCGCGGCCCGTCGTTCGAGATCGCCCGTGAGACGTGCGACGCCGAGGTGAGCTGCGACGACGGGGAGGCCCGGCTCACCTCGGGCGCGCTCTCGGTGCGCTTCGCCCGCACCGGACCCTGGCGGATGGACTTCGAGGCCGCCGGGCGCGCGCTCACCGGCAGCGGCGTCAAGGACATGGGCATCATGGAGACCGCCGACGGCCGCCACCACCTGCGCGAACGGCTCGCGCTGCGGGTCGGCACCTCCGTATACGGCCTCGGCGAGCGCTTCGGCCCGCTGATGAGGAACGGCCAGGCCGTCGACGTCTGGAACGCCGACGGCGGCACCGCCACCGAGCAGGCGTACAAGAACGTCCCGTTCCTCCTCACCGACGCGGGCTACGGCGTCTTCGTGGACCACCCCGGCCGGGTCTCCTTCGAGGTCGGCTCGGAGGCGGTCTCCCGGATCCAGTTCAGCGCCGAGGACCAGGAGCTCACGTACTACGTCATCCACGGACCCACCCCGAAGGACATCCTGCGCCGCTACACCGCGCTCACCGGCCGCCCCGCGCTGCCGCCCGCGTGGTCCTTCGGGCTGTGGCTCTCCACCTCCTTCACCACCTCCTACGACGAGGAGACGGTCAGCGGCTTCGTGGACGGCATGGCGGAGCGCGCGCTGCCGCTGTCCGTCTTCCACTTCGACTGCTTCTGGATGCGCGAGTACCAGTGGTGCGACTTCACCTGGGATCCGCGGGTCTTCCCCGACCCGGCGGGCATGCTGCGGCGGCTGCGCGAGCGGGGGCTGAAGATCTCCGTCTGGATCAATCCGTACATCGGCCAGCGCTCCCCGCTCTTCGCCGAGGGCAAGGCGGCCGGGCATCTGCTGAAGCGGCCGGACGGGTCGGTGTGGCAGTGGGACCTGTGGCAGCCGGGCATGGCGCTGGTGGACTTCACCAGCCCCGACGCCCGCGCCTGGTACGCGGCCAAGCTGACCGCGCTGCTGGACATGGGCGTGGACTGCTTCAAGACCGACTTCGGCGAGCGGGTGCCGTTGGACGTGGTCTACGCGGACGGCTCCGACCCCGAGCGGATGCACAACTACTACACCCACCTCTACAACCGCACCGTCCACGAGGCGCTGAGCGAGCGGCGCGGGGAGGGCGAGGCGGTGGTCTTCGCGCGCTCGGCCACGGCGGGCGGCCAGCGGTTCCCGGTGCACTGGGGCGGCGACTGCGAGTCCACCTACGAGGCGATGGCCGAATCACTGCGCGGCGGGCTCTCGCTGGGTCTCTCCGGCTTCGGCTTCTGGAGCCATGACATCGGCGGCTTCGAGGGCACCCCGGACCCGGCCCTGTTCAAGCGGTGGATCGCCTTCGGGCTGCTGTCCTCGCACAGCAGGCTGCACGGGTCGTCCTCCTACCGGGTGCCGTGGCTCTTCGACGAGGAGTCGGTCGAGGTGCTGCGCCACTTCACCCGGCTGAAGCTGCGGCTGATGCCGTATCTGTACGAGGCGGCGCGGCAGGCGCACACCGAGGGCGTCCCGGTGATGCGCGCCATGGTCCTGGAGTTCCCGGACGACCCCGGGTGCGCGGGTCTCGAGCGGCAGTACATGCTCGGCGGGGATCTGCTGGTCGCCCCGGTCTTCGACGACGAGGGCGAGGTGACGTACTACGTACCGGAGGGCGTCTGGACGCATGTGCCCAGCGGGCGGACGGTGCGCGGCCCGCGCTGGGTGCGCGAGACCCACGGCTTCCTCAGCGTCCCGCTGCTGGCCCGCCCCGGCGCGGTGATCCCGTTCGGGGCGGCCGACGACCGCCCCGACGCGGACTGGGCGGACGGGGTCACGCTACGGGTGTACGAACCGGCGGCGGACCCGGCGGCGGGCCCGGTCACGGTGCGGGTGCCGAGCCCGGACGGCACGACGGCCGCCACCTTCACCGTCGTCCGGGACGGGGCGGTGCTGCGCGCCGAGGCCGCCGGCACCTCGGCGCCGTGGCGGCTGGAGGTGGCCGGCGGCCCGTCCGCGGAGGCGGCGGGGACGGCGGTGCTGACGGTGCCGATGCCCGCCAGCAGTGGTGGGGCTTGACCTCAGCAGTGGTGGGGCTTGGTCCAGGAGCACTCGCGTCCGGCGTCGGCCGGGGCGGCAGTGGCACCCCGTACGGCACGGGGCCGCACCGCCTCCGCATGGCCCTCGCCGGACTTCGCGAGCGTCACCACGATCGCGTCCTCCAGGTTCTTCACGGACGGGGCGAGGTAGTTGTTGAGGACGACGCTGTAGACCAGCTCCCTGCCGTCCGCGTCGGTGACATAGCCGGAGAGCGCGGAGGCGCCGGTCAGGGAGCCGGTCTTGCCGCGCGCGTTCCCGGCCGCCGGGGTGGAGCACATCCGCGTACGCAGGGTGCCGCCCACGAACCGGTCCGGGGCGCAGGCCACCGGCAGCGAGGCGTACCAGTCGGCGTACCAGGGCTCGTCGCGCACCGACAGCAGCAGTTCGGTGAGGCGCCCGGCCGCGATGTTGTCCATCCGGGACAGCCCCGAACCGTCCACCTGACGCACCGCGCCGCTGTCCACGCCCTGCTTCTTCAGCCAGTCGGCGATGGCGGCGAGCCCCGCGTCCCAGGTGCCGCGCCCGGCCGTCTCGTAGCCGATGGCCTTGGTGAGCGCCTCGGCGTGGATGTTGTTGGACAGCTTCATGAAGGGGATGAGCAGTTCCTTCAGCGGCATGGAGCGGTGCGCGGCGAGCGCTCGGGCGTCCGCCGGGGCGGCCCTGCCCAGCCGGGTGGGCCCGGCCACGCGGACGCCGTGCCGTTCGAGGGCGTCGGCGAAGACCGAGGTGGCGTAGCCGGTGGGCTCCCACACGCTGACCCACTCCTTGGCGGTCGCCGCCCCGGCCGGGAGGGCCCCGCTGACGGTGATGGTGTTGGAGCCGTGCTGCCGCTCGAGGGTGAGGCCGCCGCTTCCGGTGGTCGCCCGGTTGTCGATCCGTACGTACGCGTTCGGCGGCGTGACGGTGACCTTCGGCCGGTCGCCGGTCGCCGCGCCCGGGGTCACCTCCACGATGACGCTGCCCGCGTCGTAGTCCGTGTCGGGGGCGAGGGTCAGTGCGGAGATCTGCGCCGCGTAGTACGAGGACTCGTCGTCGGCCGCCCAGGAGCGGCCCACCCGCTGGGCGTCGAACCGGGTGTCATCGGCGATCAGCCGCCCGCTGACCTCGGTGATCCCCGCGTCGGCGACGCGCTTCGCCAGGCGGTCGTAGTCCCCGGCGAGCATCGTGGGGTCGCCGGTGCCGCGAAGGTAGAGATCGCCCCGGAGGGTGTGCCCGCGGCGGGCGCCGTCGGTCAGCACATCGGTGCGGAAGCGGTGGTCGGGGCCGAGCAGCCCCATGGCGGCGGCCGAGGTGAACAGCTTGGTGTTGGAGGCGGGCATCAGCCGGTCGTCGGGCCGGTGCTGGTACAGAACGGCGCCGGAGTCGGCGTCGGCGACCACGACCCCGGCCGCGCCGCCCTTCAGCAAGGGGTCGGCGAGGATGGTGTCGAGAGCGTCGCCGATCCCGGCGCGGGAGGTGTCCGCACCTGCCGGTGAGCTCCAGGTGAGGGTGAGGGCGAGCCCGATGACGAGGGGCCAGATCCAGCCGTGCGCACGACGGTTCAGGGGTCTGCTCATGTCACGGGAGGATCCCGCACCCCGTCATTTCGCGACAGAGCGCGCGGGCGGCAACCGGAGCTCCGGATCAACGCGTCTCCTGTGGCGGGAAGGGGTTCGAACACGACGAGAGGCGGTTCATCGATGGCCGTGCCCGGAGCGGATCTGCTGTGCGTCGCGGTCGGATGGTTGCTCTACGCCTGCGCCTGGCGCGACGCCCGGCTGGTGCGACGGCTGCGCCGCGAGGGGGTCCGTACGGAGGGCCTGGTGGTCGCCAACATCGTGGACCACCACAGCCGGAACAGGAACCGCGGCACGACCCAGACGCCCGTCATCCGGTTCCATGACCACCAGGGCTACATGGTGGAGTTCACGACCGCGATCCAGGGCGTCGGCCTGGGGCTGGCGAACGGCCGGAGGGTGGATGTGAGGTACCTCCCGGGCGAGTCGCAGAAGGCCCGGGTATGGATGCGACGCCACATACTCGGCCCGGCGGCGTTCCTGACCCTGATCGGCACGATCTTCCTCGGCTTCGGCCTGGTGATCGCCTTCAGCTGAGGATCGCGGTGTGAACGTCAGCCACGCTCGGCCCGTTGCCCGACCGTCAGGGCCAGGCCACCCGGGAGGGCGGCGACGGCCTCGCGGAGGCGGTCGGCCAGATCCCCGGCGGTGGGCGGCCCGGCACGGCCCGCCCCGTCGGCCTCTTCGGCCTGTGCCACCCAGCTCGCCAGCGCCCCGTGGAACGCGGCGACCAGCATGTCCACCGCCAGCCGCGGCCGGAGGTCGCCCCGCGCGCCGAGGCCGAACCGGCGGTGCAGGATCGCCAGCGCCTCCTGCGTGGTGGCCTCGCAGAACTGCAAACCGTGCGCGCCCATCGAAGGCGTCCGCTCGGCCAGCCGCCGGCTGAGCAGCATCCGGCGGGCCCAGCCCTCGTCGTCCATCCGCGCCAGCGCGGCCAGCAGCGCGTCCCGCCCCAGCTCCACCACCGGCAGCCCGGCCGGGTCCGCGGTCTCCAACTCCTCCAGGAAGGCCCGCCACAGATCCTGGTCGGGGGCCATCGCGACATCTTCCTTGCTGGTGAAGGTGCGGAAGAAGGTGCGCTTGGAGACCTCAACCTCCTCGCACAGCTCGTCCAGCGTCACCCCGCCGAAGCCGCGCCGGGTGAACAGTTCCAGGGCGGTGTCTATCAGCGTCTGACGGGTGCGCCGCTTCTTGCGTTCGCGCAGTGAGGAGTTGGGAGCGGCAGTCACGGCGAAAAGTGTAGCCGTCATCGATGACGCCACTTGCACGCGTTTGCCACTCAGTGGCATAACTGATGTCGCCATCATTCACCGGAAAGGCGAACCGCCATGCGCGCCCTGCTCGTTGACCACTCCTCCCCCTCCGGCCTCCGCCTCGGCGTGACCGCCGACCCCGAACCCGCCCCCCATCAGGCGCTGGTCCGGGTGACCGCCACCTCCCTCAACTACGGCGAGGTCGCCCACCGGACCGAGGCCCCCGACGGCACCGTGCTGGGCTGGGACGCCGCCGGAGTGATCGAGCGCGCCGCCGCCGACGGCTCGGGACCGGCCGCCGGAACCCCCGTCGTCACCCTGGGCGCGGACGGCGGCTGGGCCGAGCTGCGCGCGGTGGACACCGGAATGCTCGGCGTCCCGCCCGCCGGTGCCGACCCCGGCGCCATCAGCACCATCCCGGTCGCGGGCGGCAGCGCCCTGCGCGCACTGCGCCGGATCGGCGACACCCTCGGCCGGCGCATCCTGGTCACGGGCGCCACCGGCGGGGTCGGCCGCTACGCCGTCCAGCTCGCCCGACTCGGCGGCGCGTATGTCATCGCCACCACCGGCGATCCGGCGGCCCACGGCGACGGCCTGCGGAGACTGGGCGCCCACCAGGTGGTCACGGACCCAGCGGAGATCGACGAGCCGGTACACGGGGTGGTCGACAACGTCGGCGGACCGCAGTTGGTGTCCGCGTACGACAAGCTCGCCGCGCACGGCACCCTGGTCTCCGTCGGCCATGTGACGGGCCAGCCCGAGACCTTCCCGTTCGGCGCCCTCTACGGCAACGAAGGCCGCCACAACCGCTCCATCGTCACCTTCTACCTCCTCGACCGCCCCGACATCGGCGCCGACCTCGGCTGGCTCGCGGAGCGCGTCGCGACGGGCGACCTCGACCCCCAGATCACCTGGCGCGGCGGCTGGGACCGAGCCGAGCAGGCCGTCACCGCCCTCCTGGACCGCCGCCTCCACGGCAAGGCGGTCCTGGACATCGGCTGACCATCACCGTGAGAACAGGCGCCTCCGGCGATGACTGCGCGGTGCCCACCGCCCGATATCCCCACGCCACGTAGAGCGCCTGCACCTTCCCGTCCTGGTTCAGGGGGTTGACCATCAGCGAAGCTTGCGACTCGGGCCGCCCGGCCAGCAGGACGTCATGCAGCCCACGGGCGATCCCCTGCCTCCGCCACTGCTGGCGAACCATCATCTCTTTCACCGCAACGGTCGAAGCACTCGCGATGCCCGCCTCGGGCTCCGGGCGCGTGCGGCGCCACCAGCGGTCCTCCGCTCCGGTGAGCCGGTTGGCGTAGAGATAGCCGACGGGCTCGCCCGAGTCATACGCCACCACAGCCTCCCAACCCGGTTCGGCGGCGTGCCGCCGCAGCCGCTCCCCGAACGCCTCGGGGGCGTAATGCGGCAGATGGAGCTTGTGCGCCCAGCACTCTCGGTAGATGTCCAACAGGTCATCCCACACGGACCCCACATCACCGACCCGGACAAGCCTCATGCCGCCTTCCACTACTGCTCCCCCGTTCAGCGCGGGCCTGTGTTCCGGCCATGAGGAGGCCGTCAAGCGGGCAGGGCCCCGGTGCGGGCCGCGAATTCCCGCACGCCCGGCACGCGGGCGGGCAGGTACAACAGGTCCGCCGTCAGGGCACGCAGTGCCGGCCGCCGCACTTCCTGCGGCGCCTCCTGCTCCACCTTGCGAAGCGCCGAGAAGGTCTGCGGATGGTTGCCGAGGGCGTGCCACATGCGGGCCGTATCCGTCCAGGCGCGGGCGCGGCGCTCCGCCGTCGGCATGCGGTCGATGTTCAGCCGGGCGGCGACCTTCACGCCCTCGTCAGGCGTGCCGAGTGCGTTGAGCACGCCGATCCGGTACACGTCCACCTGCGTCTGGCTGGCGTCCACGGTGAACAGTCCCGGTACCGCTTGGCGCCGCTTCGTCTCCTCCTGAGCCTCGTCCAGCAGGCCCAGTGCCATGGTGCGGTCCCTGCTGGTGGCCGCTGTGTACGCGGCCGTCAGCAGCAGCGTCGTACGCACCGCCCCGGTCGAGGACCGGTCCCCATCCAAATCGGCCGCCTCCTGGGTGAGCAGCCGCACCGCGGCCGGGCACCGCCCCGAGCGCCGCATGGTGATCGCGAGCACCCGGGCGGACTCACCGATCGGAACCGGGTGGCCGCTGGCCCGGGCCGCCGTCAGCGCACGGTCGGCAGCCGCCCAGGCCGCGTCGTTGTGCTGTTTGAGCGCCAACTCGGCGGCCAGCACGTATGCCCGCGCGAGCACCATGCTCGCCTGCTCTCGCGCCCGCCCGCGCGACGCGTCCCGCGTCGCCGAGGCCGCGGCGAGCAGGCCCGGGAGCGCGCGACCGAGAGAGGTGTAACGAGCGGCGCAGAAGTCCGATCGTGCGGCCGCTGCCTGCTGGACGAGGCGGGCCGGCGGAACCGGGGCAGCAGAAGGGAGCCGGAAGAGAGCGTCCTCAAGTCCGGCCGCCGGGTCGAAGGGGCCGGACGCGGCACCGGCTGGTGCGGCGCCCACGACGGCCGTTGTCCCGGCTGCCAGCACACCGGTGAGCAGTTCCCTACGACGCACCGCATCCTCCTCGCCCGATGGACACCCCACGGTATCGACCATGGGTCCGCCCGGCACAGGAGTCGCGATCAGCCGATCGAGTGGGAGGTTCAAGAACACTGTGAACCGCGCCAGCGCGGCGTGGTCGAGCCGCATGCGACCGGACTCGATCCGGGAGACGGCCGACGCGGAGTAGCCACACGCCTGACCGACTTGCGCCTGAGTGAGGCGGGCGGCGCAGCGGGCGCCGCGAAGGATCGCCCCGATGTCAACTCTCGCTGAAGCAACGTCCATAGGTACCTCCTACGGAACAACGGGAGACACGACACTAGGGATACCGCGGGCGGGTGGGGAGGGCGTACGGAAGCACACCATGTGCGGGTTCGGCACACGGCGTGCGGAACGCCGCCTCATGCTCCCGCACGAGGCGGTGGGCCGCGATGGTGATGACACGCCCGGCGGCAGGCCGGGCGTAACCCACTCACCGGAAGGCCGAGAGATGACCACAACGACCATCAGCAAGCCCTCACCGCTCACCCCGACCGGCACAGGGCACCCGGCCTACACCCAGTCGCTTCCCTGCACCGAGGAGTCCGTGCGCATCGCGCGCCGGTCCGTCGCCGCGACCCTACGCGCCTGGGGGCTGGAGGACCTGGTGGACGACGCCCGCCTGATCGCCTCGGAGCTGACCACCAACGCGATCCTGCACACCGCCCGCTCCATTCCCGATCCCGAGCAGCGCGGCTGCTTCCGCCTCAAAGTCGAACGCCGCAGTGACCACCTGGTACGAATCTCGACATTCGACCGGTCCCACAGCGTCCCTCGCGTCGTCCAGACGGCCGAAACGGCCGAGTCCGGGCGCGGCATGGCCGTGGTGGCGGCCGTCTCCTACCGGTGGGGGATCGACCCCAGGCCGTGGGGCAAGGGCGTATGGGCGGAATGCGCCACCTCGGGTCGGCCCGGCCCGCCGCGCCCCTGGGGCCTGCGCCGACTCCGCCCGTACCCCACGACGGCGGAGATGCCGTTCACCACCGTCACCATCGACCCGGACACCCAGACCGGCGTGTTCCGCGACCGTAACGGCCTGGTGGTCGAGATGGGCAGGCACGGCACGAGCTCGGCTACCTCGACATCGACCGTGACAAACCTGGACTCTCGCAACGACACGGGCTCCGACCAGGACTCCCAGCAGGACTGACAACCCCATGCCCGACACCAAACCGGTCCTGGTGGTCACGGAACCACTCGACATCACCGCCGACATGGTGATCACCCGGCTCAACGAGCGTGGCGTTCCCGTGATCCGCTTCAACCCCGCGGACCTCCCGGCCGGGGGGCTGACGGTCTCGGCCCGGTTCGGCGGGCGCCCGGCCGCCACTCCGGTGGCCGGGCAGCTCCGTACCCCGTCGAGGGCCGCCGACCTGGAGCGCCTTCGCCGCGTTCACCGAGTACAGCTCCGGCTGGAGCGTCCGGCAAGGCGGTCCGGTGGCGCTGTGGGACGACATCGAGCGGACGCTCATCGCCTGGCAGGGCGCCGAACGTCCCGACATCGGCACCGTGCGGCTCCGTGTCACCCCCAGCTCGCACACGTACTGGATCGGCGACGGGCCCGCGCTGCGCTGGGAACACCGCCTCACCTGAGCTGACAAGCCGAACACGACGAAGGGCCCCGCCGTGGTGGCGGGGCCCTTCGTCGTACATGGGATGAGTGGAGATGGCGGGAATCGAACCCGCGTCCAACGGTGCGGAATCAGGGCTTCTCCGAGCGCAGTCCGCTGTGATTTTCTCGGCCCCGGAGATCACGCGGACAAGTCTCCGACGGGCTCAGTCACTGTTTGATTTCCCACTACACCCCGTGACCGGGTCTAGTGGTTTAGTTCCCTAGTCGATGCCAGGATCCGGGTCGGGAACAGCCCCGGGCTGACACTTCGCAAGTCGCTACTTAGGCAGCGAGGGCGAAGGAATCGCGCTTGGTGTTGGCGATTATTGGTTGCGACATATGGTTTACGAGATCATTGCCGCTTCCTCGGCTCGCTTCCCCTGCTTCGACAGCCGCTGTCGAAACCGATCATCCCCATGTTGTGTTTTCAATAGGTGGTGCCACGCCCTTGGTGGGGCGCAGAGCCATCATAGGTGAACAACGCGCGACAAGGCCACATCATTCCCGCCGCCCGTGGTGCGCCTTCCGGCTGGTCAGGCGCGCTGGCGGCGGCGGGCCGCCGAGATCGCCCGCTCGGCCTCGCGGCGGTCCTGCTTCTCGCGGAGGGTCTGGCGCTTGTCGTACTCCTTCTTGCCCTTGGCCAGCGCGACCTCGACCTTGGCCCGGCCGTCCTTGAAGTACAGGGCCAGCGGCACCAGGGTGTGGCCGGTCTCCTGGGTCTTGCCGGCCAGCTTGTCGATCTCCGCCCGGTGCAGCAGCAGCTTGCGCCGGCGGCGCGCCGAGTGGTTGGTCCAGGTGCCCTGGCTGTACTCGGGGATGTGCACGTTGTGCAGCCATGCCTCGCCGCCGTCGAGCTGGGCGAAGCCGTCCGCGAGCGAGGCGCGCCCCTGGCGCAGCGACTTCACCTCGGTTCCGGTCAGCACCAGACCGCACTCGTAGGTGTCCAGGATGTGATAGTCGTGCCGCGCCTTCTTGTTCTGCGCGATCAGCTTGCGACCCGTCTCTTTAGCCATGGTCAGGCCATTCTCGCACTAGGACCCGCCCCCGAGGCCACTCAATACCGTGCGCGCCCGCGCCTCCGCCGAGGGGCCGTCGTCGCCCTTGACCGTCAGGTCCGGGGCGATGCCCTCGCCGTCGACGTTACGCCCGGCGGGGGTCCGGTAGTGGCCGACGGTGAGCTCGGCGACCGAGCCGTCGGGAAGTTCGCTCGGCATCTGGACCGAGCCCTTGCCGAAGGTGCGGGAGCCCACGACCACGGCGCGGCCGCGGTCCTGGAGGGCGCCGGTGAGCAGTTCGGCGGCGCTCATGGTGCCGCCGTCGACCAGCACCACCAGCGGGCTGTCGGTGTCGCCGCCCGGTCGCGCGTCGAGAACTCGCTGGTCACCGCGGACGTCGTAGGTTGCGACCAGGCCACCGTCGAGGAAGGAGGAGGCGGCGGTGACGGCTTCGGAGACCAGCCCGCCGGAGTTGCCCCGCAGGTCGAGCAGGACGCCGTCGCCCCGGGGGATGGAGCGCACCGCGCGCCGGATCCGCTCGCCGGTGCCCTTGGTGAACGAGTCGACCTTGATCCGGACGGCGCCGGGTCTGTGGTCGTCGTAGCCGCTGAGCCGGTCGACGGTCACCGGGTCCGTGGTCAGCCGGGCCCGGCGGAGTTCCTGGGTCCATTCGTGGCCGCCGCGCCGCAGCCCGAGCTCCACCCGGGTGCCCGGGGAGCCGTCGGTGGGGCCGCGCAGCAGGGCCACGACCTCCGTGACGGGCCGCCCGGTCACGGCTCTGTGGTCGACCGTGCGCAGTCGGTCACCGGCCCGGACCCCGGCCTTCTGGGCGGGGCTGCCGGGCTCGACGCGCTCGACCGCGATCCGCCCCTGGGCGTCCCGGCGGGCGGAGATCCCGACTCCGACGTAGGCACCGTCGAGGGTCTGGCGGTAGCCCTCGTACTCACGGGCGCTGTAGACCGCGCCCCACCGGTCTCCGCTGCGGCTCACCACCTCGCGGGCGGCCTTGGAACCGGACTTCCCGTCCTCCTGGGCCTGGGCCGCGGCGGCCTTGACCTGGTCGCTCTCGACCGCGCCGACGTACGCGCGGGCCGGTATCCGGGCGGCTTCGGGTTCCTGGCGCGATCCGGGCTCGGCGCCCCAGGAACCGACGGCCGCCCCGGTGGCGAGCACGCCGGCGAAGACCAATGTCAGGGCGGCCCCGCGGCGAATGCGGCGGGGATGGACGAACAAACACGGGCCCGACATGCCGGTGAGTGTAGGGCACCAACAGGCGCCGTACCGGGCGTTATCCGGTACGGCGCCCTAGGCGAATGTCACACCTTGAGGTACTTGCGGAGCGCGAAGAACGCCGCGAGAGCGGGCATGAGCAGGCCAATCGCGAGCACCAGTGGCAGCTTCGCCAGCACCGCGTCCCAGCCGATGAAGTTGATCACATCGATCTTGTCCACCAGCCAGTTGTTGACCAGGAAGTACTGCCCGCTCACCAGCAGTACACAGGCGAAGCCCGCGCCCAGCAGCCCCGCGATGGCGGCCTCCATGATGAACGGCATCTGGATATAGAAGCTGGACGCGCCGACCAGCCGCATGATCCCGGTCTCCCGGCGGCGGCTGAACGCCGACACCCGCACCGTGTTGACGATCAGCATCAGTGCGACGATCAGCATCAGCGTCATCACGCCGAGCGCTGCGAAGTTCATGCCGTTGAGCAGATTGAACAAGTCGTCGACCAGGGCCTTCTGGTCCTGGACCTCCTGCACTCCGGGCCGCGCGGCGAAGGCCGTGGAGATGACGTCATAGCGCTCGGGGTCCTTCAGCTTGATGCGGAAGGACTCCTGCATCTGGTCCGGGGTCAGGGAGTCGGCCAGCGGCGAGTCGCCGAACTGCTCCTTGTAGTGCTTGTACGCCTCCTCACTGGTCTCGAAGTGCACCGACTCGACGATGTTCATCTGCTTGAGCTCGGACTCGATCTCCTGCTTCTGCGCCTCGGTAACCGCGCCCTTGGCGCAGTTGGCCGAGGTCTCCTTGTCGTTCTTGTTGCAGAGGAAGATCGAGACGTTGACCTTGTCGTACCAGTAGCCCTTCATCGTGCTCACCTGCTCGCGCATGAGCAGGGACCCGCCGAACAGGGCGAGCGAGAGGGCCACGGAGACGATGACCGCGAAGGTCATCGTGAGATTGCGGCGGAGACCGACGCCGATCTCCGACAGGACGAACTGGGCGCGCATGGCGTCCTTTCAGTGCTGGTAGCCGTAGACGCCGCGGGACTGGTCGCGGACGAGGCGGCCCTTCTCAAGTTCGATCACGCGCTTGCGCATCTGGTCCACGATCTGCTGGTCGTGCGTGGCCATGACGACCGTGGTGCCGGTCCGGTTGATCCGGTCCAGCAGCTTCATGATGCCGACGGAGGTCTGGGGGTCCAGGTTTCCCGTCGGCTCGTCGGCGATCAGCAGCATCGGACGGTTGACGAACGCGCGGGCGATGGCCACCCGCTGCTGTTCACCACCGGAGAGCTCGCCGGGCATACGGTCGTCTTTACCGCCCAGGCCCACGAGATCGAGCACCTCGGGAACGGTTTTCCGAATGGCGCCGCGCGGCTTGCCGATCACCTCGAGCGCGAAGGCGACATTCTCCCCGACCGTCTTGTTGGGGAGCAGCCGGAAATCCTGGAAGACGGTCCCCAACTGGCGGCGCATCTGCGGCACCTTCCAGTTGGACAGCCGCGCGAGATCCTTCCCCAGCACATGGACCGCGCCATGGCTGGCGCGCTCCTCGCGGAGCAGCAGCCGGAGGAAAGTGGACTTTCCCGATCCCGAGGAGCCCACCAGGAAGACGAACTCGCCCTTCTCGATCTCGAGCGAGACATCCCGGAGTGCGGGACGGGTCTGCTTGGGGTAAGTCTTGGATACGTTGTCGAATCGGATCACTGATGCACCACGGTCGACCTGGGTAGCGGTACGGGCAGCAGCCGAAGCGGCTCCCGTCGGTGAGCGTGACCATACGCGAAGCGCGCATGGGCGCGCAGTCCGCCGTCCGGCGTGGGTGGGTTTCTTCACTGCACTATTGGGGTCAAACGGTTGACAAGCCGCCTGTCGGGGCGGCCGAAACGGCCACGAAACCGGTACGGATGCGGCACGGAATCGTGCGGGGCGCGCCGAACCGGACGGAAGCTGGCACAGTGGAAGGGGAACCAACCCATTTCCCTGAGCGTTGGCCCCGTGTCTACTGCGGCACCGCCGCGCGGGAGGAGAAAGCGCATGACGTACGACAGGCTCGTCTGCGCCAACTGCGCGAGCCCCGTCAGCGAGGGCCGCTGCCCGGTCTGCCGGGCCAGCAGGGAGCGCCTCCAGCAGGAGGGCATGTTCGGCGGACTGACCCCGGCCGCGCTGATAGCGCTGCTGGTGGCCCTCATCGCGGTGGCCGTGCTCGCGCATGAGATGGCGACGGCGTAACGGAGCGTTACGAGGCGATACGCCGGACATGGCGCCCCTGAACGCACCAGGGGCCCGATAAACACACAAGGGGCCCGGAGCGCTGCGGCGCTCCGGGCCCCTTACCGTGCGTGAGGCGCGTGCGATCAGGCCACGTTGTTGCGGTTCACCAGACGCGGCACAAAGCGGAAGCCGATACCACCGGCGATCATCGTGGCGGCGCCGACCAGCAGGAACGTGGTCTCGGAGGCACCGGTCTCGGCCAGCTGCTCCTTGGCCTTGCCCTGCTCCACCGGCTTGGAGCCGACATTGTCGGTGCCGGTGTTGTCGTCGCAGTTGGTGCTGTCGAGGTCGACCGTGCAGGTGCTGTCGTCGCCACCGCCGCCGCCACCCTGGCCGGGCGTGCTCGGCTGGGCGGTCGGGCCGTCGGTGGGCTCGTCGGTCGGCTGCCCGGTGGGCTCATCCGTCGGCTCGCCGGTCGGCGGCTCGGTCGGCTCGTCCGTGGGCGGCTGAGTGGGCTCGTCCGTGGGCGGCTGAGTCGGCTCGTCGGTGGGCGGAACCGTCGGCTCGTCCGTGGGCTCGCCCGTCGGGATCGAGGTCGGCTCGTCGGTGGGCTTGTCGGTCGGCTTGCCGTGACCGTTGCCGATGCCGACGCCGACGTCCAGGCCCTTCTCGTCCGCGTTGGCCGAAACGTTCACGCCGCCGATACCGACATCAACACCAACGGCCGATGCGGCGCCGGCGGCGGTGAGCGACGCGCCGGCGGCGATCACCGCACCGGCCGCTATTCGCGCAACGCGCAGCCGCGTCTTCTTCGTCATCTGCCTGCTACCCCCAGTAGCTGTACTCGTCAATGGAGCAGCTATGCACGGGGCAACGGCTCGGGGTTCTCAGTCTCCGCGGGCCCCTGTATCCCTCCGAGGCGGTCCGCAGGGCCCCCGTTCACACGCGCCCCAGTCATACGCATGCCGCGCGTCAGCCTTCCCAGTTTTCACATCACCGTCAAGGCCATTGCACGCGAGATGTCCGCTATGGAAGTGCTTGCCGGATGCATGGGTACAGGACTGTGACCAAAAACGCGGCGCACGCGGCCCGTTGGGACGACGAGCGGGAAGGTTACTTCCCCTGCTCCTGCTGCTTGCGCCAGCGGATCCCCGCCTCCAGGAAACCGTCCAGCTCACCGTCGAGCACGGCCTGCGGATTGCCGACCTCGAATTCGGTGCGCAGGTCCTTGACCATCTGGTACGGGTGCAGGACGTACGAACGCATCTGGTTGCCCCAGGAATTGCCGCCGTCGCCCTTGAGCGCGTCCATCTTGGCCTGCTCCTCCTGGCGGCGCCGCTCGAGCAGCTTGGCCTGGAGGACGTTCATCGCGGTGGCCTTGTTCTGGATCTGCGAGCGCTCGTTCTGACACGAGACGACGATGCCGGTGGGGATGTGGGTCAACCGCACCGCGGAGTCGGTGGTGTTGACGCCCTGGCCGCCGGGGCCCGAGGAGCGGTAGACATCCACGCGCAGCTCGGACTCGTCGATCTCGATGTGGTCGGTCTGCTCGACGACCGGCAGCACCTCGACGCCCGCGAAGGAGGTCTGGCGGCGGCCCTGGTTGTCGAACGGCGAGATCCGCACCAGGCGGTGGGTGCCCTGCTCGACCGAGAGCGTCCCGTAGGCGTACGGGATCTGCACGGCGAAGGTGGTCGACTTGATGCCCGCCTCCTCCGCATACGACGTCTCATAGACCTCGGTCTTGTAGCCGTGGCGCTCGGCCCAGCGCAGATACATCCGCTGGAGCTGCTCGGCGAAGTCGGCGGCGTCCACCCCGCCCGCCTCGGCGCGGATGTTCACGACCGCCTCACGGGAGTCGTACTCGCCGGACAGGAGGGTGCGCACCTCCATCTCGTCGACGGCCTTGCGCACGGCCTCCAGCTCGGCCTCGGCCTCGACACGCGCGTCGTCGTCGCCCTCGTCGGCGGCGAGCTCGAACAGCACCTCGAGATCGTCGATCCGGCCGCGCAGCTCCTCGGCCCGGCGCAGCTGCCCCTGGAGATAGGAGAGCTTGCTGGTGACCTTCTGCGCGTTCTCCGGGTCGTCCCACAGGGACGGGGCCGCCGCCTGCTCCTCGAGCACGGCGATGTCGGCCCTCATCTTGTCGAGGTCCAGGACGGCCTCGATCGACCCCATGGTCGAGGAGAGGGACTTCAGCTCTTCGGATACATCGACGACTGCCACGGGACCAGCGTAACCGCTACGGAAGACTGACCGTCCCCGGTCATGGCGTACCGGGGTCCTGGGAGGCGGAGTGCTCGCCGCCCTTGGGCGGATCGCCGCCGTCGTCGCCGCTCGCCGCCAGCCATCCGCCGAGCGCCACCGCGACCAGCGCGGCCAGGGTGACCGCGGCCACCTTCAGCCGGCGGCGGCGCAGCGCGCCCGCGACCGCGGGGTTGCGGGCCGAGCCCGCCCGGCGCTGGCCGTGCACCCGGGGGGCGCGCGCGGTGCCGTGGGCGCCGCCCGCGAGTTCATCCGCGCTGGGCACCCGCATGCTGGTGTGGGTCTCCCGGCTGGAGTCCGGCACGGCGCCCGGGACCAGCGGCACCGCGCCGCGCCGCCGCGGGGGCGTACGCGGCGCGGGCCCGGCGGCGGGGACGGAGACGCCGCGGTGCGGAGTCTCGGCTTCCGCGCCCTCCCGCTCACCGCCGTCCTGTTGCTCATCGGGCTCGTCGATGTCCAGCGGCGGATATCCGGCCAGGCCGGGCAGCAGCTCGCGCAGCCGGGCGGCCAGCTCGGAGGCGCGCAGCCGGGAGGCGGGCGCCTTGGCCAGGCACTGGAGGAGCAGCTGCCACAGCTCGTCGGGGATCCCGGGGAGCGGCGCCACCGTCTCGGTCACATGGCGGCGCAGGATCGCGCCCGGGTGGCCGCCGCCGAAGGGCGTGAAGCCCGCCAGCATCTCGTACAGGACCGTCGCCAGGGCGTAGACATCCACACTGGCCCGGGGCGGCAGCCCCTCGACGATCTCGGGGGCGAGATAGTCCGGGGTGCCGATCACGCTGCGCGGGTTCGGCGAGCGGCCCTGGGAGGAGGCCCGGTCACGGGCGGGCTGGGCGCGGATCGGGGTCGGCTCGTCGACCAGCCGGGCGATGCCGAAGTCGGTGAGCAGGGCGGGGTGCGCACCGCCGGGGCCGAGCGGCCCCCGCATGTCCAGCAGCACGTTCTCCGGCTTGACGTCGCGGTGGACCACCCCGGCGGCGTGCGCGGCGGCCAGCGCGTCGGCGACGTCCGCCGCGATCGCGACGGCGGCCTCGGGGGCGAGCCTGCGCTCGCGGTCGAGGCGGGTACGCAGATCCGTACCGCGGATCAGGTCCATGACCAGCGCCAGGTCATTGCCGTCGACCACCAGGTCACGCACCCCGACCACCCGGGGGTGGTCGAGGCCGAGCAGTGCGGTGCGCTCCTGGACGAAGCGCTCCACGAGCTCCTGGTCGGAGGAGAGGTCCTCACGCAGGAGCTTGATGGCGACGGGTCCCTCGGGCCCGTCGCCCAGCCACACCGCGCCGGCGCTGCCGCGCCCCAGGAGCTGATGCGCGGTGTACCGACTGCCGATCTTCCGTGACAAGACTGCTCCGAATCCTCACGAACAAGGGGGGCACGTTGGCGACAAAGCTACGCGGCTACTGGCGCGTTGGGTGCACCAGACAACGCCAACTGTCACTTCTGGGGCGGAAAACACCCTTCGGATGTCGACAAATCACCGGAGTGGGAGGCGCGGAGGCGGAGTTATGGGGTCGGGAACGGGGAGGGACCTGGGGCGGATCAGCTGCTGGGCCCGCCGAGGTCCTCGATCCACTTCTGGACATCGCCGACCCAGCCCGAGACCGCGTCCCAGTAGCCCTTGCCGTCGGCGATCCAGTCCTTGAGCGGGCTCAGCTCCCAGACCAGCCAGGAGCCGATGATCAGGACCACGATCACGAACAGACAGCCCTTGAGGCACCCCAGGCCCGGGATCTTCATCCGGTTGGGATTGGAGCTCCGCTGCCGGGGCTCGCGGCGCGGCTCCGGCTGCTGCGGCGGCGGGGCGTAGCGCTGCGGCTGGGGCTGCTGGGGGTGGTGCGGCGCCGGGGCGTACTGCTGCGGCTGCTGCTGGGCGTACGGCGGCGGCTGCTGGCGGCCCCGCCGGCGCTGGGGCGGCTGCTGGGGCTGCTGAGGCTGCTGGTACTGCTGCGGCTGCTGGTATTGCTGTTGCTGGTACTGCTGCTGCGGCGCGGGGCGGTGGGGGCGGCGGCGCAGCGGGTCCTCGCTCGGGTCGAGGTACTGGACCTGGGTCTGCTCATTGCGGTCGCGGGCCGCGCGCAGCTGGTTCTGCCAGGGGTGCGGATCGTCCTGGCCGGGCCCACCGGGCGGTACGGGCGGCATGGCCCGCGTCGGATCGGCGCCCCCGGCCGGTCCGGAGCCGCTCGGCAGCACCTGGGTGGGGTCGGCGTTGGCCCCGGCGTTCGCGCCTGTGGTGGGCATCACATTGGTGGGCGCGGCGGGGTCGTACGAGGGGGTGCCGCCCGGGGCGTTCGTGGGGAGCGCCTGGGTCGGGTCGGCCGAGCCCGCGGGCGCGGTGTCCGGGACCGGGGCGGGCGCCGGATCCGGGGCGAGCAGCGCGGCCACGCCGAGCGCCGCCTCGGCCTGCGCGGCCGAGGCGTGCACGCCGACACCGGCGGCGACCACGCGCAGCGCCCGGGCCAGGCTCTCGGCGCTCGGGCGCTCCTCGGGCCGCTTGCGCAGACAGCGCTCTATGACGGTCCACAGCGGCTCGGGCACGGTCGAGGGGCGGCGCGGCTCCTCGCTGAGGTGGCGGTGCAGCACCTCGAGGGCGGTGTTGCCGGCGAACGGCGGACGGCCGGTGACCAGCTCGTAGAGCATGATGCCCGCGCCGTAGATGTCCACCGCGGAGGTCTGCGGACGGCCCTCGGCTGACTCCGGCGCCACATAGGCGGGGGTGCCGACGAACTCCTGGGTGCGGGTGAGGCCGGGCGAGTCGGCGAGGCGCGCGATGCCGAAGTCGGTCAGCATCGGGTGCATCTCCTGGCCCTCGCCGGTGCCCGCGAGCAGCACGTTGGCGGGCTTCAGGTCCCGGTGCACCACGCCGTCGGCGTGGCTGGCGGCGAGCGCGTCGGCGATCTGGGCGGTGAGGAGAGAGGCGGCCACGGGGGTGAACGGGCCGTTGCTGCGCAGGTAGTTGTGCAGGTCCGGGCCGTCGATCAGATCCATGACCAGGGCCAGCAGATCACCCTCGACCACCAGGTCGCGGGTGCGGACGATATTGGGGTGGGTGAGCCTGAGCAGCACCGAGCGCTCGCGGAGAAAGCGCATGACGATATCCGCGTCGTTCGCGAGCTCCTCCTTGAGGACCTTGATCGCGACGGTCTCGCCGGGCTGGCCGGCCACGGCCGCCTCGGCCCCCGCCGTCTCCCGCTGGCTGGCTCGCCAGACGGTGCCCGTGGCTCCGCGCCCGAGCGGCTCCTCGAGCAGGTATTTGCTGCCTACCGGCCGCACGTCATGCGCTCCCTGATCGTGGTCTTACATCGGTGGACTGCGATGGTCTGCTGGGTGATCTGCTGTGTGGGTCTGCTCTGGTACTCGTCTTGTTGTGCTCGTCCGCCCCACTGTAATGGCGACGCACGGTGCGCCCTATCCGATCACCACACGAGGGTCCGGCGCGGGGTCCGGCTTGGGGCCCGGAACGGGGTCCGTATCAGGGTCCGTAACGGGGTTCGTATCGGGGTCCGGCGCGAGGGAAGACGTGTGATCCGGACGGATGGTTGCCAACGGTTGCCAACAGTGGTCCGGGGCGCTCGTTGACCGCTCAATCGACGCTCAAACGGGCGCGATCGGGCGCGATCGGGCGCGGAGGGGCGCGGCCGGGCGGCTTCCGTCGCCTCACGGGCGACCCAAGGGCGGCCGTTCCGGTCGCAATCAGCCAGTTTCGGCCGACTAGCCGACCAATCAAGATCATGTAGCGCCGGGCGGCGGGCGAAGTGTCGGTGGCAGGTGCGAGGATGCAGGCAGCACGGAAGCGCCGAGCGGCGGGAGGCTCACGCTCCGTGACCCGTACGACCCCGTACGGACCTGTACGTGCCGAAGGGCCTGGGGGCGGTGGTGGGGGTCGGCACCCCTGCCCGGCCCCCCGGACAGAAGGGACCGTTGACGGCGATGCAGATTCGGCTGACCGTCCTCGGGCCGCGCAGCGCCCACCCGGGCCGTTCCGGCCACCATCCTGCGCCCGCGTCCGGGCCGCACGCCCCCGTGGGCGCGGTGGACGTCCTGGTCACCGCGCCCGTCGGCACCGCCCTGGCCGCGGTGGCCAGTGGGCTGGCCGACGCGGTCGCCGCGGCCGGGTACGAGGCGGGGGGCGCCGGCGGCGGGAGCGGCGGCGCGGTGGTGCTGTACGCGGGGGGCGAGCGGCTGGACCCGCAGCGCTGTGCGCTCGGCGAGCCGCCGCTGGTGGACGGCGCGGTGCTCTCCCTGCACGGCCCCGCCGACCCCGACTCCGACCACTACCCCGGCTACCCCGGCCTGCCCGAGACCGCCGTCGCCGACGCCACGGTCCACCTGGACGTGGTCGCGGGGCCCGACGCGGGCGGCGTCCATCTGCTGCACGGCGGCCAGGTCCGCATCGGCCGCTCCGCCGACGCGGACGTCCCCCTGGACGACCCCGACGTCTCCCGGCTGCACTGCGCGGTCACGGTGGCCGAGGACGGCCGGGTGACCATCGCCGACCTGGGCTCGACCAACGGCACCGCCGCCGACGGCGTCCCCGTGGGCCCCCAGCCGGTGCCCCTGGAGCCCGGAGCGCTGCTGCGGATCGGCGAGTCCGCCCTGCGGCTGCGCGTCCCCTCCACGGCACCGGCGATGCCCTCGGCCCCCACCCGCCTCCCGGTCCAGGCGGACGGCGAGGGCCACCTCCGCGTCACCCCAGCCGGTGACCACCCCACCCACACCAAGGCCCCCTGGACCGGCGCCCCTCAGCCCACCGCCCCCACCCACACCACCCAGGCCCCCTGGACCCCTCCCACCCGCCACCCCGGCACGGGCTGGACGAGGGTGGGTCAACCCGGTGACGAGTCTCACGCACCCCACGACCGGGCCGCCGCCCACGGCGATGCCGACGGCTGGGGACCCGAAGCGGATGCGGCCCCCGGACCGCGCGGCAGCAGAGGCAGTACGGACACCGGGGCGCGCGGCGAGGCAGGCACCGGGGCACCGGGCGGGGCGAGCCCCTACGGCCACCGGAACGACGACGGCTGGGGGCCCGGAGCGGGTGCGGCCGCCGGGTCGCGCGGCGACGCGGGCGCCCGAAGCCCCGGCGGGCCGAACTCCTACGGCCACCGGAACGACGACGAGTGGGGACCCGATGCGGGGGCGGCCGCCAGGTCGCGCGGCGACGCGGCCGGACGTGGCCGGGGCCCGCAGGGCCCCTCGGCCCCTGGCGACCAGCCGTACGAGGACCCGACCACCGCCCGCACCCGACGCAGTGAACGCGCCGCCGGGACCGGAGCCGCAGGGCACGTCCCATCAGGGCAGCCCGCGGGAGCCGACCAGGGCCGACCGGGCGCGGGCGGCGGCGCGCATCCGGGCCACGGCCCACGGCCGAGCAGCAGCCGCCACTCGGACGCCGCCCAGGACCACCGGCCCACACCCCGTGGAACCGCCGGCGACCCGGCGGCCCCGGGCGGCGCCCCTTACGACGGCGCGGCCGCAGGCCGCAGTCGGCCGGACGAGGCCGAGGGCGGTTATGGCGACGTCCCGCACGGCGGTCGGCCGTACGGCCGAGGACGCGGCGACACGGACGGACGCGGGCAGGATCCGCAGCGGGCCCGGTCCGCCGGCGACCAGCCCGCCGACGCGGGGCCCGGCGGCGCCCCTTACGACGGCGCGGCCGCAGGCCGCAGCCGGTATCGCGATGGCGACGCCGACTCCGGGCGACAGCCCGGTCCGGGCACGGGGTACGGCGACGCCCCGCGCGGCGGTCGGCCGTACGGCCGAGGACGCGGCCAGGAGGGCACGCAAGGGCCCTCCGCCGACGCGGGCTACGGCGGGTCGCCGTACGGCGACCCGTCCGCCGCTCCCGAACAGCGCGCCCCCTACCCCGGCGGTCAGCCGGGTGCCGGGCCGCGCAGTGGGCTCGGCTCGGCCGACCCCGGCCGCGCGGGCCGTGGCGGGGCCCCCGCCGACTTCGACCCACGCGGCGGGCGGTCGCGGGGCGCCGGTGCGCGGTCCGGCGGCGCCCCCGGACGGCGGGGCGCCACGGAGCAGACGCATGGTGCGGGGTATGCGCTGGACGCGCCCGGGGCGCAGGCTCGGCGGCGGGGGATAGGGGCCTGGGTGCGGCAGTTGGCCGGGGGGAAGGCGGCCGAGCGGGGTGGGGTGCGGGAGGACCAGGGCGCGGCGGCGCGGGCGGCCGCGGAGGCGGAGGCGTTGCAGCGGCGGTGGCCGGATCCGGCCACCATGCTGATGACGGCGCTGGGGCCGGGCTCGCGCCTCTGGGAGCGCACCCCTGGGCATCCGGACGCGCTCACCGTACGGCTCGGCTCGGCCGACCAGCTGACGGCCGCCGGCGGGCTGCTGCCCGCCGCGCCCGTGACCGTCGATCTGCGGCAGTGCGGTTCGCTGGGGCTCGCGGGCCCGCGGACGCGGGTGGCGGGGCTCGCCCGGTCCGTCGTGGCTCAGCTGGCGGCACTGCACTCACCGGCCGCGCTGGAGATCGTGCTGATCAGCGGGGAGGAGCGGCTCGCGGAGTGGTCGTGGCTCGGCTGGCTGCCGCAGGTCCAGCCGTTGCGCGGGCAGGACTGCCGGCTGCTGCTCGCGTACGACGTGGAGCAGGCCGCGGCCCGTACGGAGGAGCTGACCCGGCGGCTGGAGGACGGGCCGCTGGGCCCGGGGTGGGCAAGCGCCTCCCCGGCCGCCGCGCGGTCTGTGGCCGCACGCCACTTCGGGCCGTACACCGTGGTGGTCGTGGACGGCGCCCCCGGTCCGGGCGCGCTGCACGACACCCTCGCCCGGCTGGCGGTGAGCGGTTCCGCGGCCGGAATCCATCTGCTCTGTCTGGCCGAGGCGCCCGCCGCGTCGCCCACCTCCCCGCTGCCCATGAGCTATGAGGCCGCGCGTTCCGCGTCCGCCGCCTTCGCGGCGTGCGGGGTGGCGGCCGTGCTGAGCGGTGATGTGGCCACGGGGCTCCAGATCGTCCACGGGGACGGGGACGGGACCGCGCCCGGCACGAGTGGGGTCCACGGGATCACGGGCGCGACCGGCGCGACCGGCGCCACCACGACCGTCACCGTGGACGCGGTGTCGGCGGCGTGGGCCGAGCGGTTCGCGCGGGCGCTCGCGCCCCTGCGCCCGGCCGCCTCCGTACACGAGGGCGCGTTCGACGGCTCCGACGGCCCGCCGACCGTCCCACTGCCGGACTCGGCGCGGCTGCTGGACGAGTTGGGGCTCGCGCGGGCCACGCCCGCGTCCCTGCTGGCCCGTTGGGCGGCCGCGGCGGACGAGGTCCCGGCGGGCGGCCGGGCGCTGGCCGTCCTCGGCGCCGGTCCGCGCGGCCCGCTCGCGGTCGATCTGGCCGCCGAGGAGGGGCCGCACGCACTGATCGACGGTGCGGCGGGCACCGGAAAGACGGAGCTGCTGCGCTCGTTCGCCGCCTCGCTCGCGGCCGCCGAACGTCCGGACCGGCTCGAGCTGATCCTGGTCGACGGCGCCGGATCAGGGTCCGGGTCCGGGTCCGGAGCGGGCGACGGGCTGGGGGTGTGCACGGATCTGCCGCATGTCTCGACGCATCTGTCGGCCACCGACCCGGTAAGGATGCGGGAGTTCGCGCAGGCCCTCAGCTCGGAGCTCAAGCGCCGCGCCGAACTGCTGGGCCAGCAGGACTTCACCGATTGGCACGCCCGGCCCCACCACCCCGGCGAGGGTGAGGGCGCCACGGCCCCGAGCGGCACCATGGGCACCAACACGGGCGCCAACACGGGCGCGTCCGGCACTGGCGCGCAGGGTGCGGCCGGTGGGCCTGGTACACGCCGTGCAGGCACAGCGCCCGGTCCGGCCCGCGCAGCCGGTACCCCTGGTACAGCCGGTACGCCCGGCGCAGTCGGCGCACCCGGTGCCGATTCGCCCGGTGCGGCCCGTTCAGGCGGCGCACCCGGCACCCCCGGTACACCCGGCGCGTCCGGCGACGCACCCGGTACCAGTTCACCCGGTGCCGCCCGTGCCGCCCGCACGGCCGGTGCGCCCCGCGTCGTCGCGCCTCGTCCGCCCGGCGATGTCGACCCTCCCCCGAGCGACACCCTCCGCACGCTCAATCTGCGCGCCCAGCGCACCGCGAGCGCGGCGCCCGCCCGTCCTCACTCGCTCCTCCCCCGTCTCGTCGTGATCGTCGACGACTTCGACGCGCTGGTGGCCCCGGCCCTCGGCAGCCCCGGCCGTCCGGCGTCCGGTTCGGTCGTCCGGGCGCTGGAGGCGATCGCCCGTGACGGCGCCCGCCTCGGGGTGCATCTGGTCGTGGCGTCGGGCCGTCCGGACCGTACGGCGGACACGGCGGCCGTCGAGCGGGCCGCGCTGCGGATCGCCCTGGACGCGCGCCCGCTCAGCCCCGCGCCCTCAGCGCCCCCCGCACACCCAACCGGCCCCGCACACGCCGCCCACCCCACACACCCCGGCGAGCCCGAAAGGCCCGATACATCCCTCGCCGCATCGACACGCTCGGTCACATCCACCCCCGCCGCCGCAGCCGCCCCGGGCGGCGATCCGGCGCCGGGCCGTGGGCGGCTGTTCCGCCCGGACGACGCCGTCGGAACGCCGTTCCAGGCGGGCCGGGTGACCGGACGGATACCGCGCACCGCGACCCAGCGGCCCACCGTCGTACCGCTGGAGTGGCGGCGGATGGGCGATCCGCCCGCCCGCCGGCCGCTGCGCGAACTCGGGAACGGCCCAACCGACCTGGCACTTCTCGCCAGTGCGCTCCAGCGTGCCGCGCAGTCGGCGGACGCCCCGACCGCACCGGCACTGATCTGACCAGCCCCGCTCGCCGACGCCCACACCCCGCCCGATACCTGTCCGATTCCCGCCCGTTTCGCGCCCGTTCCCGACCGTTCCCATCACCCCAGGCCGAGTCTTCGATGCGTTCCGGCCATCCGCCCGTCTGTCCCACCTGCCCCGTTTCACGGCCGACCCTTCATCACGGCCCGGTCACGATCCGTGAGTGAACGCCGGACACAGTATTGCCACGTTCGGTGACCGGGCGTAGGACTACTCAGCACGGGACACGGCCGCGCGGGGGCGGCCGGCATCGGAGGGAACACGGGGATGCACGTATCGCTTCCTACGAAGCGTTCGACACGAGCCGCGGTGGCCCTGCTGGCGGCGGGAGCACTCATGCTCACCGCCGCGGGCTGCGGCGGCGACGACGGAGACACGGTCAGCGGCGGCCCACCGCCCAACACCGTGAAACTGCCGAACTTGAAGGGGCAGAAACTCCAGGTCACGGCGGTCTGGACGGGCACCGAGCAGGAGAACTTCACCAAGGTGCTCAAGGAGTTCGAGAAGCGCACCGGCGCCAAGGTCTCCTTCGTACCGAGCGGTGACGACATGGCGGGCTTCGTCGGCTCGAAGATCGCGGGCGGCGCGCCGCCGGATGTCGCGATGGTCGGACAGGTCGGCGTCATGCGCGAATTCGCCCAGAAGGGCTGGGCCAAACCGCTCGACGCCGCCGCCAAGGCCGAGTTGACCAAGAACTTCGCCAAGGGCTGGCAGGATCTGGGGTCGTACCAGGGCAAGCCCTACGGGGTGTATTTCAAGGCCAGCAACAAATCACTGCTCTGGTACAACACCTCCGCGTTCGACTACGCGGGCGCCAAGGTGCCCAAGACCTGGCGGGAATTCCTGGAGCAGGCCCAGCTCATCTCCGACTCCGGCACCGACGCGGTCGCGATCGGCGGCCAGGACGGCTGGACGCTCACCGACTGGTTCGAGAACGTCTATCTCTCCCAGGCGGGCCCGGAGAAGTACGACCAGCTCGCCCAGCACCAGATCAAGTGGACCGATCCTTCGGTGAAGAAGGCACTTGAGACGCTCGCCGAACTCTGGGGCACCAAGGGCCTGGTCGCGGGCGGCCGGGGCGGCGCGCTCCAGACCGCGTTCCCGGACTCCGTCACCAAGGCGTTCGGCAACAAGGCGGAGCCGGACGCGGGCATGGTCTTCGAGGCCGACTTCGTCGCCGCCAACGTCGCCGACGCGGGCGCGGAGCTGGACCAGGACGCGAAGGTGTTCCCGTTCCCGGCGGTGGGCGCGGACGCGCCGGTGGTGACCGGCGGCGACGTCGGCGTGGCCCTGAAGAACAGCAAGGCGGCGCAGGCGCTGCTCACCTTCCTCGCCTCACCGGACGCCGGGACCATCTGGGCCCAGTCCGGCGGTTTCATCTCGGCGAACAAGAACGTCAAGTTCAGCGCCTATCCCAATGCCTCCATGCGCAAGATCGCACAGGCGCTGATCGCGGCGGGCAATGACTTCCGGTTCGACATGTCCGACCAGGCTCCCGCCTCCTTCGGCGGCAAGCCGGCGCAGGGCGAGTGGAAAGCGCTCCAGGACTTTCTCAAGAACCCGAGGAATGTCGAAGGCATCCAGCGCCAGCTGGAGCGGGATGCCGCCAAGGCGTACAAGAACTGACGACTCGACCGGGAGAACCACATCATGTCGACCGCGACAGCGGACGGCGCGGCCACACCTGGCCGGGCATCGTCCTCCCCACCGGCCAAACGGCCGAGCGCGAACAAGCCGAAGAGCATCATGGGCACCCGGCCCTGGCTGGCGGCGGTGTTCCTGCTGCCCGCCCTGGTGCTGCTCGGGGCGCTCGTCGTCTATCCGATCGCCTACTCCGTCTACCGGAGCTTCTTCGACGCCTCGGGCAATGGCTTCGTCGGCCTGGACAACTACCAGGAGATGTTCTCCGATGACGCCACCAAGACGGCCATCAAGAACAACGTCATCTGGCTGATCCTGGCCCCGACCGTCTCCACCGCACTGGGCCTGATCTTCGCCGTGCTCACCGAGCGGATCCGCTGGGCCACCGCCTTCAAGCTGGTCGTCTTCATGCCGATGGCGATCTCGATGCTGGCGGCGGGCATCATCTTCCGGCTGGTCTACGAGCAGGACCCGGACAAGGGCGTGGCCAACGCCATGTGGGTGAGCGTGCATGACTCCTTCAGCGAGTCGCCGCCGTTCCCCGGCGCCCATCCGCGTCCCACCGCGGGGCTGACCGAGGCGCCGAACGGCTCGTTCACCACCAAGGACACCGTGCGCGCGGGCAGCCCCGCGTCGCTGCCGCTGGTCGCGGCCAAGCGCGGGGACATCAGCGGGGCGCAGGACGCCAAGGCCGCCAAGGCCGAGCCCGGGAAGATCACCGGCACCGTCTGGTTCGACTTCACCCGGGGCGGCGGTGGCGAGCAGGGCACCATCGACAAGGGCGAGAAGGCGATGGCCGACCTCAAGATCGAGGCGGTCAAGGACGGCAAGGTCGTCGCCCGGACGAAGTCGGCGGCGGACGGTACGTACACCCTCCCCGCCAAGGCCGAGGGCGCCCAACTGCGGCTGCCCTCCTGGAACTTCTCCGAGCCGTACAACGGCGTGGACTGGCTCGGCCCGTCCCTCGTCACCCCGGCCATCATCGGCGCGTACGTCTGGATCTGGGCCGGTTTCGCCATGGTGCTGATCGCGGCGGGTCTCGCGGGGGTGCCGCGCGAGCTGATGGAGGCCGCGCGGATGGACGGCGCCAATGAGTGGCAGGTGTTCCGGCGGATCACGGTACCGATGCTGGCGCCGGTGCTCTCGGTCGTCGTCGTCACGCTGATGATCAACGTGATGAAGATCTTCGACCTCGTCTACATCATCGCGCCCGGCCCCTCCCAGGACGACGCCAACGTCCTCGCCCTCCAGCTCTTCCAGTCGTCCTTCGGCACCGACGTCAACCAGGGCCTCGGCAGCGCGATCGCCGTGCTGCTGCTGTTGCTCGTGCTGCCCGTCATGTTCATCAACATCCGCCGGATCCGAAGGGAGAGCCGCCGATGACCAGCGCGGACACGGTCGTACAGGCGAAGCAGTCCCCGGTCGCGCGGATCGCCGCCCGCGCCGGCGGCGGGGCCCTGCGGGTCGTCCTGATCCTGATCGGCCTGCTGTGGCTGATGCCCACCGCCGGACTGCTGCTGTCCTCCCTGCGGGACCCGTCGGAGGTGGACCTCTCCGGCTGGTGGAAGGTCTTCACCGACCCCGGACAGCTCACCTTCAGCGGCTACGACAAGCTGCTGGGCAACCAGCAGATCACCGACTCCCTCTGGACCACGCTCGCGATCACCGTCCCGGCGACCCTGCTGGTCGTCGTGATCGGCGCCCTGGCCGGTTACGCCTTCGCCTGGATGGACTTCCCCGGCCGCGATGTGTGGTTCCTCATCGTGGTCGGCCTGCTGGTGGTCCCGGTCCAGGTGGCGCTGATCCCGGTGGCCAAGCTCTTCGGCGAGATCGGCATCTTCCAGACCACCACCGGTGTGGTCCTCTTCCACACCGCCTTCGGCCTCCCCTTCGCGATCTTCCTTCTCCGCAACTTCTTCGCGGAGATCCCCCGCGAGCTCCTGGAGGCCGCCCGCCTGGACGGCGCGGGCGAGCTGCGGCTCTTCCTGCGCGTCGTCATGCCCCTCGGTGGCCCGGCCATCGCCTCGCTGGGCATCTTCCAGTTCCTCTGGGTCTGGAACGACATGCTGGTCGCCCTGATCTTCGCCGACAGCGGCAACCCCCCGATCACGGTCGCCCTCCAGCAGCAGGTCCGCCAGTTCGGCAACAACATCGACATCCTCGGCCCCGGCGCCTTCGTCTCGATGCTGATCCCGCTGGCGGTCTTCTTCGCCTTCCAGCGCCAGTTCGTGGCGGGCGTGATGGCGGGCGCGGTGAAGTAAACGCACCCCGCGACGACAGGCGGCCCGGCACCCCATTCAGGGGCGCCAGGCCGCCCCTTTTCACCTCACGGCGCACCGCACTCCGCCCACACCGTCTTACCAACGGGGATACGCCGGGTCGTCCCCCAGCGAGTGGCCAGCAGATCCACCAGAAGCAGCCCACGCCCCGACTCGTCATCGGCCGTCAGCGCCGACGGAATGGCGGGGAGGCGGTCCTCGCGAGCGTCCGAGACCTCGATGCGGATCGTCCGTGTCGAGGGCGCGCAGGCCAGACGGAGCCGGAAGTCCCGCCCGGGTACGCGGCCATGCCGTACGGCGTTCGATGCCAGCTCCGCCACCAGCAGGGCCACCGTGCAGCACGCGTCCGACGCGGCCGGATAGCCCCACTCCTCCATCCGCCGCACCGCGAGCCGCCGCGCGAGGCGCGCTCCGCGCGGTGTAGCGGGGAACTGCTGGGTGAGCTCCCGGAGTTCGGGCTCGGGGTCCGGCGCCGTGGTCGTTTTCAGCACGGTGTTGTCCATTTCCGTTCGATCGATTGTCCGTACGATTCGCACCGTGTGCGCATCGTGACGTTCCGTGCCCAAGGATCGCGGCGCGGGTCTACGCTCGAAAGGCCATGACGCCTTACCTTTCAGGTCGTAAGGAACGGAAGTGATGTTTTGGCCAAAGAAGTTGATCCCCGCGCATCGATGGCGGCGCTGTTCGGATCCCGGGTCCGCAGACTGCGTACGGCCGCCGGTCTGACCCAAGCCGAGCTGGGCGAGCGCACGCATGTGGTCAGCACCCGAATCACCCAGATCGAGCGCGCGTCCGGGGCGAAACCGACATTCGAGCTGGCCCGGACGCTCGACTCCGTCCTCGAGGCGGACAACCTGCTGGTGGACATGTGGCCGTACGTCTACCGGGAGGCGTTCCCGGACTGGTCGCGGGCGTTCATGGCGTACTCGGAGCGGGCCACCTCTGTTCATGAGTACGCGGCCCACGTTGTCCCGGGTCTGTTGCAGACCCCGGACTACGCTCGGGCCGTCTTGAGCGTGGGCGTATCGCTCACCAGTGAGCAACAGCTGGAAGACCGTTTGACGGCCAGGCTCAGGCGCCAGGAACGGCTCTCCTCACCCGACCGCCCCGAGCTGTGGGTCGTCCTCGACGAGGCGGTGCTGATGCGCCCGGTCGGTGGCCGGGCGATCATGCGAGCCCAGTTGGCCCGACTGCTGGAGGCGGCCACGCAACCCCACATCACCGTGCAGGTACTGCCGTTCGACCAGAGGGAGCACGATGTGATGGGCGGCTCCCTGACCATCCTGACGGCATCTGACGGTTCGGAAGTGGCCTACACGGAAGGTGCCCACTACGGCCAACTCATCGAGGAACCGGACGACGTCAAGCGCTTCTCCCTGTCCTACGATCGGCTGCGGGCAGCGTCCCTGCCCCCACTCATGTCGCTCGGCATGATCCGATCCGTGATGGAGGGCAACCACCGTGGAGCGAGCGTCCCGTCCCGATCTGAACGGCGCCGCGTGGCGCAGGAGCAGCTACAGCAATCAGGAGGGTGGCAACTGCGTGGAGGTGGCCGACGGCATACCCGGCGTCGTCCCCGTCCGTGACAGCAAGCGGCCCGACGGCCCCGCGCTGGCCTTCCCGGCAGGTTCCTGGGCCACCTTCATCGATGAGCTGAAGTTGGGATCATGACTGGCGGAAATAGGCTCTCGGGCGCACGGAACCTCCCCAGGACGTCGCACATCTTCTGGTGCGTAGGCGCGCACTGACTTCGCGGCGCCGATTCGTATTCGAGGGGACCCAAAACTTCATGAAGAGCAAGCTGACCGCCGTGGCCCTTGCGGCCCTCGTCGTCGCCGGCACCGCCGCCACGGCCATCCCGGCCTCGGCCGCCACCGCCAAGGCCGCGCCGACCCGCTGCCACACCGCCGACCTGAAGGCCGGTTTCGCCATGGGGGATGACGCGAAGCCGGAGATGGATCAGACCGATAAGGAAACCCAGGCGTACATCTGGTTCACGAATAAGAGCACGCGCACCTGCACCCTGTCCGGCTTCGCCGGTGTCGACATGGTGGGCGCTCAGGAGACCGACGGCACCTGGTCGCTGGCGCGCTCCTCCAAGACGCCCACAAAGTTGCCCCTGGAGCCGGGAGATACGACGGGCTTCACCATCAACCTGCTCCCGGTGGCCAAGTCCACGCCGCAGGAGGAGAAGTTCGTTCCGGCGAAGTTCCTGGTCACCCCGCCGAACGAGACGGAGCACTTCACCCTGAAGTGGCCGTTCGGCGGCCAGATCCTCAAGCAGGACGGCGCCACCCACCCCGGCACCTACCTCAACCCGGTCGGGCTGTAACCAAGCCGGACAGTTCTGTCCGCGTTCTCCGCCGGACCCTCGTACGCGGGGGTCCGGCGGGCCGCGAACTCCCCCAGAGAACTGAGGTAAAGAACTCCCGCCCACCCACCCTTCCCGCTGCTCACCCGTACGAGTGACCAGCTTGCGGGCGAAGCACGCCGGTCGTTACGTTCACCGCAACACAACCGCAAACAGACGACGGCCCCCGGCCGGGACTGGCATCCCGAACGAGGGCCTGACCGATCAGGAAGAAATGAGCTTCCCGATGGCTGGCCCGCAGTCTAACGCGCCCACGCGCGCCGACGCCGGAGCTCCGACCTCCGGCGTGATCCACGTCCGTACCCGCCTCACCGCCGACTTCACCGTGATCGCCAACGCCCTCGCGCAACGGCGCGGAAGCGCGGTCACGATCGGCGTCGCGGCGTACATCTCCTCACTCCCCGACGGCACCCCCGTCAGCATCGCCGCACTGTGCGAGCACTTCACCGAGGGCGAGATCCTGATCTCCCGGGCGTTACGGGAGTTGGAGTCCGCCGGATACCTGGAGCGGCGACGGGAACGCGGACCCGGGGGCACCATCCGCACCCGGACCTACTTCTACGACGTACCAAGCGAGGGCGCACCAACCCCACCACGCCCCCGAAGGCCCCGCCCGAGCGCGGCGAAGGATGCGCCCGCCGCCCATACGGCACCGCAGACGCCCGAGCCGGAAGCCGCTGCCGACACCGACCCCACCACGCCTCCACTCGCCGAGGCCGACGAGCGTGCCGTAGCCATCCTGACCTCGCTACGCATCGCAGACTCCCGGCTCATCCTGTCCCGCCGGGACGTCGCCGAACTCGCACCCGCCGTCGGTCAATGGCTAGCCGCAGGGGTCAGGCCCGCGCAGATCACCCGTGCGCTCACCACACGCCTCCCCGACCGCCTCCTGACCCGCCCGGCCCGCATCCTCGCCTTCCGCCTCAGCGAGCCTCCGCTGCCCGTACCCACCCCGGTCGCCCCGCCCAGCACACCGCCCGTCCTCCCCTGGCGCACCTGCGACGGCTGCGACCGCGCCTTCCGCTCCGCGAACGACAGCCGCTGCCGCGACTGCCGCGCCGCCTCCGGCGAGGACCTGCGGACGGCCTGCTGAGCAGAGGATTTCGGGCACAGAGAGCGTAATGGGCACCCCAGGAGGACATCATGGCCCTGCGTAGGCTCGGTAAGGACCCGGAAAGCCCCAGCGGCGGCTCCCCCAGGACGCGGACCGATCAACTCTCTGGCCTGTCGAGGGCTTCTTCTTGTACGACGACGAAACAGTGAACGTCGAACTCGTCTCGGCCCCCAGCTCATCGCGGCCGGGCACGCGGCCCAGGGTGCCGAGTCCTGGGCCGAACGCTGTCAGGCATGGGGAGAAGCGGACCCCGCCGGGATCGACGCGTTCGCCGCCGCCACTTTGCGTATGTACCGGTCGCGGGCCCGCCGGTTCCCTGATGCCTCCTGGCTTGAAGGCATGGCCGGGGCCGCTCGGGCCTGGGCGGTTCACCGAGGGGCGGGCGCGTAGGAGCTGGGCAGCTCCTACAGGAGAAGGCGACGGCGGTCCGGTGCCGACCTTCACGACGGCCTCCTGGACCGCGTTCATACGCGATCTGAAGACAGACCACCGTCGGTCCCTGAGTCGGCCAGGAACCGGTCGGTGTCACCGTCCATGGGCCCGCCCATCAACGCACCATTCGTCGCGACTCGCGAGTTGCCCGGCCGCACTCTCGTCGACCCCGTCCTGGAGGCTCTGCCCGCGCAGCAGGAACCACGCCCCGACCGCCGTCGCGAGCAGCACCACCGCACCCACACCGCAGGCGATCCGCAGACCGTCCACAAATGCCTCCTGCGCCGAGGCGAGGAGCCCTGAGGCGAGGCCGGACGGCAGTTGGGTGGCCGAATCCACCGCGCCGCCCAGTGACTCGTGGGCGGCGGCCTCCACACCCGCCGGTACGCCCGAAGGCGTGGCGAAGCCGCGGTAGACAGCGGTGACAACGGAGCCGAGGAGGGCGATACCAAGCGCCGCGCCGAGCTCATAAGCCGTCTCGGAAACGGCGGACGCGGCGCCCGCCTGCTCCTTGGGGACGCTGGAGAGGATCACATCCGCGGTGACCGTGAACGAGAAGCCCGCGCCGACACCGACCACCAGCAACACCGGGCCGAGCACCGGGAAGCCGGTGTGCGCGGTGAGGAAGACCAGCACGGCGAGTGCCACGCCGATGGCCGCGAGCCCTCCGGCCACGATCGCGCGGACGGAGTAGCGGCGGGCCGCCGCGCCCGCGACGAGCCCCGCCGCCACGGCGCCGATGGCTGCGGGCAGTTCGGCGAGTCCCGCCTGGAGCGGTGTCCGCCCCTGGACCAGTTGCAGGAACTGCGACAGGAAGAAGACCAGACCGGACAGGCCCAGGATGGTGAGCAGGTCGGCCAGGACCGCGCCCGAGAAGCCGCGGTGCCGGAACAGCCGCATGTCCAGCAGTGGTGTGGGGAGGGCGAGTTGGCGCCGGACGAACGCCAGCAGCGACAGGGCACCGGCAATACCGGCCGCGATCGCCATCGCACCGGTGTGGTGCGAGGCCAGTTCCTTGACGCAGTAGACGATGCCGATCATGCCGACGAGGGAGAAGCCGACGCTGGGCAGATCCCAGGGGCCGGGATCGGGGTTCTTCGACTCCGGCAGCAGCCTGACACCGACGAGGACGAGGACAGCCATCACGGGCAGGTTGATGAGGAACACCGATCCCCACCAGAAGTGCTCCAGCAGGAATCCGCCGACAACCGGTCCGACCGCCGCGCCCGCCGATGCCGCTGCGCCCCAGATGCCGATGGCGACACTGCGCTCCTTCGGATCGAGGAAGAGGTTGCGGATGAGGGCGAGGGTCGACGGCATCAGTGTCGCGCCCGCGACTCCGAGCAGCGCACGGGTCGCGATCATCATCTCGGGCGAGGTGGCATACGCGGCCAGCAGCGACAGCGCGCCGAAGGCGGTGGCCCCGACCAGGAGCAGTTTCTTGCGGCCGATGCGGTCGCCGAGACTGCCCATGGACACCAGCAGACCGGCGATGACGAACGAGTAGACATCGCCTATCCACAGCAGCTGATTGCCGGTCGGCTCCAGGTCCTCGCTGAGGTATGGCGTGGCAAGACCGAGGACGGTCGCATCAACGGCCACAAGCAACACGGCGAGGATGAGCACCGCCAGGGCAAGCCAGCGGCTCGGAATCCCCTTCACTTCTCCACAGTCCGAATCATCCCTCCGAGCAGCAGCTCGGAGACCATGTGACCCGCGTCCTTGGACGCGATCCTGCCTTCCTGGGCGCTCCAGGCCGAGGCGGCGATGAGAGCGTACAGCGCCTCGGTCAGCCAGGCCGGCGTCAGATCGAGCCGGATCAGCCCCAGCTCCTGGCCGCGCCGGAACAGCGCACCCACCTGTTCGTCGATGCGCTCCCAGCCCTCATTCATGGCGGTGGACTCGAACAGCTGGTTCTCGCCGTAGAGGAAGGCCAGGAAGCCCGACACCGGAAGCGCCTCGGAGACCAGGCGCCGGACCGCGTCCACGGGGTCCCCCTCGTCGATCCGTGCGGCCGCGAGCCGTTCCTCGACAAGCTGCACGCCGAGTACGCCGAGCGCCTGGACGAGGGCGTCCCGTCCGGCGAAGTGCCGGTGCAGGGTGGCGCGGCTGATACCGGCGGACTTGGCGATCTCGTCCATGGAAGCCGTGGCCTTGCGGGCGAGCAGATCGGCGGCGGCATGCAGGACGTGTTCGCGATCAACAGGCATGAGACAAGAGTAACCCATGAGAGACATGAATGTCTCATACGATACGCCAATGCATCACCACAGAGAGTGAGAACGCGCTTGACGTTCTACTTGGTCAGGCGTCGCGCCGCTCCGCGGCGCGCTGGGATTCCTCGACGACGCGGCGCAGCGCCGCCACGTGTCTTTCGAGGGCGGCCCGTCCGGGCGGGGTGAGTGCGAGCCAGGTTCGGGGGCGTTTGCCCACGTAACCCTTCTTCACCTCGACATAGCCCCGGGTCTCGAGCGTGCTGACCTGCTTGGAGAGCGCGGAGGGCGACATGCCTACCGACTCGCGCACCCATCCGAATTCGGCCCATTCCACGCCCACCAGCAGCGACACGATCGACAGCCGCGTCGGGTCGAGCAGGGCGGTGTCGAAGTCAGCGGGATCCATAGGTGGCACCGCCCAGGCCGTCCTTGCCGTCGCCTCGGAACGCCAGGGAGTTCAGGGCTCGCTGGAGGTTGCGGCCGAAGAGGATGAGGGTGGCACCGATCACCGCGCCCACCACCGTCCCTGTGTACGGGAACGGCCCGTGCGGCAGAAAGCGTGTGGCGAGGAAGCAGATCACCGCCACGGCGACCATCACCAGTTGGGCCAGCCGTATGAAGCGCGGGGAGATTTCCTCCCTGCGCACGCGGGTGGGCCGGCCCAGGAGGGCGCCGCCCCGGGGGGTCCGCAGCATCACCATGTACACCAAGGAGAGTACGGCGAGCGCCATGGAGATCCAGGAGCGCACATCGTCGCCGACGAAGTCGGGTGCCGCCATTTGGGCGAAGATCGCGACGCCGAACACGACGCTGACCCAGCGGGATTCCTGCTCCGAGGCGCGGGCTTGGTCGCGGCGCCGCTCGACGTCGCGCAGAGCGCGGGCGGCCTCGGCGGACGGGGTCATGCGCTCGGACATGGGGTACCTCCAGGTGGTGCTTGTCTATGCTCCAGCAGAACTAGTTTCCTGATAGGAAACTAGTTTCTCTCAGAGGGGTAGTCAACCAGCAGGACAGTCATGTCCTGGACCTCATGAGGGCTGGCATTGGGCCGAACGAGGGCTTTCGCGGGGTGCCTCGCCATGGCGTCGTCCTATTCGGTGGGCGTTCAGATGATGGTGTGAGGAACCATCCGTGCCGCTTCGACCGATGGGATGCGCCGTGCCCCGGTTCAGCGTCATCGTGCCCGCATACGAGGTCCAGCCGTATCTGAGTGACTGTCTGCGGTCCGTGCTGGAGCAGGACTTCACGGACCTGGAGGTGATCGCGGTCGATGACCACTCGCCGGACGCCTGTGGCGCGATCATCGACGAGGCCGCCGATCGGGACCCGCGGGTGCGGGCCGTGCATCTGGTGGAGAACGCGGGGCTCGGGCGGGCGCGGAACGCCGGGATTCGGCGGGCCACCGGGGACTATCTGCTCTTTCTCGACGGGGATGACACCCTCGCCCCCGGCTCGCTGCGCGCCATCGCCGACCGGCTGGCGCGGACCGGCGAGCCGCAGGTGCTGGTCTTCGACTACGCGCGGGTGGACTGGACGGGTGACGTCGTACGGAACGTCCGGGCCGAGTTGCTCCGGGAGGGGGATCCCGGGTGCGTCCGGCAGGCGTTCCGGCTCGATCAGCGGCCCGAGCTGTTGCGGCTGCTGATGGTCGCCTGGAACAAGGCGTATCGGCGGGACTTCGTCCGGGAGGGGGACTTCGCGTTTCCGGTCGGATTTTACGAGGACACGCCCTGGACCTTTTCCGTGCTGCTCAGCGCGGGGTCCATCGCCGTCCTGGACCGGGTGTGCGTCCACTACCGGCAGCGGCGGCGCGGCGGGATCCTGCGCACCACCAGCCGGCGCCACCTCGATGTGTTCGACCAGTACGACCGGGTGTTCCGGTTCCTCGACGCCCGGCCCGAACTGGCCCACTGGCGCCCGGCGCTGTTCCGGCGGATGGTCGACCACCTCGGCGTGATCGCCGCCGCGCCGGACCGGCTGCCGGTGCGGGCCCGGGCCGAGTTCTTCCGCCGGGCGGGCGCGCACCACCGGCGCTACCGGCCGTACGGCGTGGCCGCACCCCCCGGGCGCGCCCGGTGGCGGTGTCTGCTGCTCCGGCTGGGCGCCGGCCATGTGTATCAGCTGCTGCGGGGTGGCGATCGGGCGTGGCGGAGTGCCGTCGCCGTGGCCCCGGTCGCGTACGCCCGGCTGCGCGCGGCCGCGTTGTGGGTGCATTACCGGGTGCAGCTGTGCCGCCCCGTCGATCCCCGGCTCGCCGTCTTCGCCGCGTACTGGCACAAGGGCTACGCCTGCCATCCGGCGGCCATCGAGGCGAAGGCGCGCGAGCTGGTGCCGGGGGTGCGCACCGCCTGGATCACCACCCCCGAGTACGCCCACACCCTGCCGCCCGGGGTGCGCCGGCTGCACCCCGGCTCGGCCGCGTACTGGACGGCGCTGGCCCGCGCCCGTTTCCTGGTCAACAACGTCAACTTCACACCGGGGATGCGCAAGCGGCCCGGACAGATCCATCTCCAGACCCACCACGGCACCCCGCTCAAGCACATGGGCCTGGATCTGCGGGACCGCCCGGCCGCCGCCCGTGGCATGGACTTCGGCAAGCTGCTGGAGCGGGTGGACCGCTGGGACTACAGCCTCTCCGCCAACCGCCACACCACCCTGGTCTGGGAGCGGGTCTACCCCTCCGGCTACACCACGCTCCCCTACGGCTCACCGCGCGACGACGTCTTCCAGCACGCCACCGAGGACGACGTGGCCCGGCTGCGCGCCCGGCTCGGCATCCCCGCGGGCAGTGTCGCCGTGCTGTACGCCCCGACCCACCGCGACTACCAGCGCCGCCCCGTGCCACGGCTGGCCCCGGAGCGGGTGGCCCGCGCGCTGGGGCCCGGGTTCACGCTGCTGGTCAGGCCGCACTACTTCCACGCTCCGGACGGTTCGGCGAACTCGGTGAGTTCCCGCGGCCGGGTGCTCGATGTCTCGGCCCACGGCCGGGTGGAGGAGCTGTGCCTGGCGGCGGACGCACTGCTGACGGACTACTCGTCCATCATGTTCGACTACGCCAACCTCGACCGCCCCATCGTCATCCACGCCGACGACTGGGACGCCTATCGCGCCGCCCGCGGCGTCTACTTCGACATCACCGCCGCCCCGCCCGGCCCGGTCTCCCGCACCGAGGACGAGCTGATCGCCCTCTTCGCCACGGGCGCCTGGTGCGGTCCGCGCTCGGCCGCGCTGCGCGCCGCGTTCCGGGCCCGCTTCTGTCCGTACGACGACGGGCGGGCGGCCGAACGCGTGGTGCGCCGGGTGTTCCTCGGCGAGCCCCCCGAACTGCTGCCGCCCGTCGTCCCGCTCGCCGAGCGCCGTCCCGCCCCCGCCGCCGTGCGTACGGCTCCGGCCGACTATGACCGGCCCGTCGAGGCAGAGGCCCGGACGGCGCGACGGGCCGGGGCCGTGCGCACCCCACCCGTCGTCTCACCCGCACCCGCACCAGCACCCGCACCAGCCGCCTCACTCCCCCATCGGAGCCGCCCCCACTAACGCCCACCGGCCCTCGCGTCCCCTCCCGTCCACCAGCCCCCACCAGCCCTCGCGCCCCGTCCCGTCCGCCCCACCCCACCCCGCCTCGACGCGCCCAGCCCCGACGCCCCGACCCAGGACGCACGATGCCCCTCACCGCACCGCCCGCCGCCCCCCGCCCCTGGCTCGCCGACCCGCCGCCACTGGTGCGCGGATACCGGCGTACGGTCCCGCTGCCGCTGCGCCGCGCGGTCGTCGCCATGACCGGCCCCGGGCTGCGCCGGGCGGCCATGCGGGGCCTCGGCGGGCTGTCGGCCGCCTCCGGCACGCTGCGGCTGCGCCGGGCGCGGCGGCGGATGCGCCGGGCCGGGCTGCTGGCCGGGTCCGGCCGGACGGTGATCGCCGACCGACGGGGCGGCGCCCTCGTGGCGACCCTGGCCCCCTCCCCCACCCCGCTGTTCGCGCGCGCCGAGAATCTGCGGCTGGTGTGCGAGGCCCTGGACCGGGCCCGGATCGACCACTTCGTGGTCCGCTGCTACAGCAACGTCGGCTCGGCCGTGGGCGTACGGGCCGATCAGCGGGGGGAGGTGGTCAAGGCGCTGGCCGCGCTGTGCGCCGAGGAGGCGGGTTATGTCTCACTGCCCCCGCGGCGCGGCCACCCGGCGACCCCGCCCCGGTTCGGCGGTACGCGAGCGGCCTGGCGGCGGCTGGCCGCCGCCCCCGTGGTCCGCTTCACCCGCTTCCACACCGGGCCGGGCGGACGGCTGGTCCTCGGCCCGGCGCACGGCTGCGACATCGAGTTCTGGGAGCCGGGCGGGCAGGGCGAGGAGCGGGTGCTGATCGCGCCGCGCTTCAACCGCACCACCGCGTCCGTACCGCTCGTGGGCGAACCGGTGCGCGCCCCCGACCAGCTGTTCACCCGGCTCGCCCCGCCCATCGGCTGGCAGCCGGGGCCGCTGGTGCGCACCCGCCCGGAGTTCCTGACCCGGCTGCCGGACGAGGTCCGCTTCCCCATCGACGTCGTCTACACCTGGGTGGACGGCTCGGATCCGCAGTGGCAGCGGCGGCGGGCGGCCCTCGCGGGCACCGGCTACCACGCCCAGGCCGCCAACGCCGCCCGCTACGCCAACCGCGACGAGCTGCGCTATTCGCTGCGTTCGCTGTACCTGTACGCACCCTGGGTGCGCCATATCTATCTGGTGACCGACCGTCAGGTGCCCGACTGGCTGGCCGTCTCGCACCCGGGGATCACCGTCGTGGACCACCACGACATCTTCGACGACCCCGATGTGCTGCCCACCTTCAACTCCCACGCCATCGAGACCCGGCTGCACCACATCGACGGACTCGCCGAGCACTTCCTCTACTTCAACGACGATGTCTTCCTCGGCTCGCCGGTCACCCCGCAGGACTTCTTCCTGGCCAACGGCGTCTCCAAGTTCTTCCCCTCCCGCGCGCTGATCCCGCTGACCCCCGTGGGCCCGGGCGACGTGCCCGTATCGGCGGCGGGGAAGAACAACCGGGCGCTGCTGGAGGAGCGGTTCGGCCCGGCCATCACCCAGAAGATGAAGCACACCCCGCACGCCCTGCGCACCAGCGTGCTCGCCGAGATCGAGAAGGAGTTCCCGGACGCGGTCCGCGCGACCATGGCCCACCGGGTGCGCTCGACGTCGGACATCTCCGTACCGTCCTCGCTCCACCACTACTACGCGTTCCTGACCGGGCGCGCGGTCCCCGCCCATCTGCGCTACGACTACTTCGACCTGGCCCAGCCCACCATCCGCACCCGGCTGGCCAGACTGCTGCGGGCCCGCCACTGCCAGGCGTTCTGCCTCAACGACACGGTCTCCTCCGAGCACGACCTCGAGGACCAGCTGGCGTTGGTCCGCCCCTTCCTCGACGCCTACTTCCCCCTCCCCAGCCCGCTGGAGCGGGCCGTCACCCGACAGGAGACGCGGCAGCCATGCCCCTCGCCATCACCCTTCCCCTGAACCCGGACGTCCTCGAGGCGGGCGGGCCGTATCCGCGGGCGCTCAATGTGCTCAGCCGCAAACAGACCGCCGTACAGCGGCAGTTGCGGCGCTCCGGGCTCGCGGGCTACGAGCCGACCACCCAGGCCACCCTGCTGGCCCTGGCCCAGCAGGCGCCCGAGGGCAGCGCGGTGTACGACATCGGCGCGCACATCGGGCTGTACTCGGCGCTGATCAGCGCGGTGTACGGGGACAGCGGGCGCGGGCCGCGGGCCATCGCGTTCGAGCCGACCCCGGAGACGGCCGCGCTGTGCCGCCGGATCCGGGAGTGCAACCGGCTCGGGTTCGAGGTGCAGCAGACCGCATTGGCGGATGAACCGGGCACCGCCGAGCTGTACTTCTCCCTCAAGTCGGAGTCCTCCAACTCGCTGAACCCGGCCCACCGCCGGCACACCGAGTCGGTCACGGTGCCGGTCACGACGGTCGACGCGTTCACCGGGGAGCGCGGTCTCGCCCCGCATCTGATCAAGATCGACGTGGAGACGCTGGAGGCGGCGGTGTTGCGCGGGTCGTACGACACGATCCGGCGCCACCGGCCGTGGATCGTATGCGAACTGCTCCCCGGCGCGGACCACAACGCGCTGCGCACCGCCCTGGCGCCGCTGACCGCCATGGACTACGGCCTCCACCCGATCACCCCGGAGGCGCCCTGGCACCGCTACGACGAGACCACGTACCGGTCGGCGGTGAGCGGCCAGTGCCGCGACTGGCTGCTGGCGCCGCGGCCGCTGACGCCCGCCTTTCACCGGATGGTGCGGCGGTGGTTGATCGCGATTCTGGCGTGCGACGAGACGACGAACATCATCACGACGGACAAGGCGTCGTTCCCCTACGGGTGGAACGCGCCGTACCGCTCGGCGCGGGGTGCGGTGCGGGTGCCCCGTACGGGGCCGCGCGGGGCGGCGCGCGTGCCGCTCACGGGGCTGCTGCGGTTGGCGGGCGCCGCGGCTTTGGCGCGGCGCGCCGTCGTTCCGGCTCGGCGGGCGCCGGGGGCGCAGGCTACGGGGAGCGGGTCGTTGCGGGGGTGAGGTGCGGGGGTGGGTGGCGATGAGCGGCGGGGGTGGGTGCGCGAGAGATGGCTTTCCCCACCCCGCCCTTCCCGAAAGAGGGGGCTCCGCCCCCTCACCCCCGCCGGGGCTCCGCCCCGGGCCCCGCTCCTCAAACGCGTGAGCCTTACTGACGCCGCTGGCCCAGGACGCAGAACTCGTTGCCTTCCGGGTCCGCCAATACGACCCACGACTGATCACCCTGGCCGATGTCAACTCGCCGTGCGCCGTGCGCCACCAGACGAGCCACCTCGGCGTCCTGGTCATCGGGCCTGAAGTCGAGATGCAGTCGGCTCTTGGCCTTCTTGCTCTCGTTCAGCCGGACGAAGTCCAACCCTGGTACGCGATCCGGCTCCGGGCGGATCTCGAACTCGTCATCGGAGGAGTGGACCACAACCCAGCCAAGAGCCTCGGCCCACCACTGCCCCAGGGCCACCGGATCTTCCGAGTGAACGATTACCTGTTCCCATTCCAAGGTCATCCGCAGAGCTTAGCGTTCAGTGCGCGGGCCCCGCCCGCACATAGCGCTCCAGGCGGATGCCGGGCAGGCACAGCGAGTACGCCAGCCGGAAGTGCCCCGTCAGCACGGCCGCCTTCGGGCCGCGTGTCTCGGGTTCATCGGCCGCGATCAGCCATGCCGAGCGTGCCCCGTCCAGCCGTCGCAGCAGCTCGGCGGGGCCGACGTCGACCCCGTAGAGCGTGCCGGAGGCCGGGCCGGGGGTGGCCAGCGCGATGTCGCGCAGCCCGGCGAGGGGGCGCGGATAGGCGATGGCGATCCGCCGTTCCTTGGGCGGGTCGTACAACACGGGCTCACCCGGCCGGGTAAGCCGCCCCACCGCGGCGGACAGCCCCGCCAAGTCGTCCTGACGGCTCAACGGCTCCCGTTCCCGCTGGTGCAGCGGGAGCTGCCAGACGAACGCGCAGCCGACCGCGAGGACCCCGGCCGCGGCGACCACGGCGGGCGCGGCGCGGTGGCGGCCGGACACTGCCTCGGCCAGCCGGTCCGCCCCCGCCACCAGCCGGTCCGCCCCCGCCGCGGCCAGCAGCGGGATGCCCGCCAGGGCGAAGAGGAGATAGCGCTCGTGGAAGCAGGGACGGTGGAGGGCCAGGGCGAAGAGGAGGACGGGCGGGACGCAGATCAGGGGCAGGGCGACCGCGGTCAACGTCCGTCGGCGCGGGCGGACCACGGCGATCGCGACCAGCAGGAGGTTGCCGGCGAGGACGAGCGCGCTGGGGCCCGCGTACTCCTCGACCACCGCCCACAGCCGGCCCGGCGTCGGATGGCGTATCCAGGCGATCTGCGCGCTCTGCCGCCGGGCCACCAGCGCCAGCGGCACCACGGCCCCCACCGCCCCGGCCGCCGCGCTCCCCCAGCCCCACCACACGCGGCGCGGGGCGCGCGAGACGAGCAGGGTCGACGCGTGCGCGGCGAGCATGAGCACCGCGAACACGTGCAGCAGCGCGGTCGCGGCCACCACTCCCCCGTACGCCGCCCAGCGCCACCCTGCCGCCGTACGGCCCCTCGTCCCGGGCCCGCCCGGACCCGGGCCCGGCGCCGGGCGGGGCACGTCGCCGCGTACCGGTACGGCCGAACGGACCCGTGTGGCCGACGCCGCCTCGCCCACCGGCCCGGCCGGGCGGGACGCCGTCCCGGGACCGGACACGGGCCCGGGCGCCGCACCCGGCGCGGGACCGGGCGCGAGGGCCGTCCCCTCGCCGGGCGCGAGGACCGGACCCCGCGCGGGCCGGTCCGCCTGGCCGCCCGCCCGGCCCCCTCCGCTCGTCCCCGGCGCCAGCCCCGCCGCGCCCACCAGCAGATACGTCGCCCCCGCCGCGCTCGCCGCGACCAGGGCGTAGGAGCGGCCCTCCTGGGCGTAGTGGGTGACCACGGGCGTGGTCGCGTAGAGCAGACCGGCCCATAGCCCCACCCGGGGGCGGGCGAGGCGACAGCCCAGGGCGGCGACGAGGGCGGTGGCGGCGGTAGCGGCGAGCACCGAGGGCAGACGCATGGTCACCTCGGCGGGCCGCAGGGCCAGGACCGGGTGCATCAGCAGGTAGTAGAGCCCGTGGACGGCGTCCACCGTGCCGAGCGCGTCGCGGATCTGGGGGAGGGTCCGCCGGGCCATCTGGTACGTCGCGGACTCATCGCGCCACATCGTGCCCCGGTCCAGGCCCCACAGCCCCAGCCCGAGCATGACGGCCGCCGGGAACACGATCGCCGCGTGCTTGGAGATCCCGCGCTTCCCCAACGCTCAGCCTCACTCTCACTCACGACAACAAAAGGCATAAATACGACTATTCGCCTACAGTGTGCAATCAGGACGACTCATCCGCCGCGAAGGGCACGCGTCATGAACCGCCTCGGTATCGAAAGCCCCCGCGGTCTCGTGGCCTTCGCCGCGCTGACCGGGTGTCTGGTGACCATGGCGGTGGCGGCGCTCACCGGGGCCGGAGGGGTCTTCGCGGCCGCCGGGCTGGCCGGGTGCGGCTGTGAGCTGCTGCTGCACCGCACCGCGCCGGGGCTGATGACCCGTCTGGGGCGGCTCCACATGGGTGCCACGTCACGCTTCGAGTTCCGCTGTGTGCTACTGCTCCTGCTGCTCGGCCGACTCCATGTCACCGGCCCCATCGGACTGGCCGCGGCCATGACGCTGGTGCTGTGTCTGCTCGCCGGGCAGGCCCTGCACGCCGCGCTCACCACCCTCATCCGGCGGCGCCGCGCCCTCGCGGTCGCGGCCCGCAACATCGATCTGCGCCGACTGGACATCAGCGACCGGCCGCCCCGCAGACTCACCGAATGGCCCGGTCAGCGGATCCTGGTCTACGAGCTGTCCGCCCTGCTCGGGCTCACCGCGTCGCTGACGACCGGCGACGCCCGCTGGGTGGTGGCGGCGCTCACCCTCGCCGCCGGTTCCTCCCTGATCACGGTGGTGGCGCTCGTTCCGTACCTGGTCCGGGCCACCCGACGGCTGCCCGGCGCCGCCGAGGTGCTGGCCGAGGTGGACGCCTGGCTGATCCGGCACCACCCCCGTACGGTGCTGTACTTCTCCGGCCCGCGCGACCGCGCCGACCAGGTCACCCGGTGGCTGGGGCCGGTGGCCGCGCTGCACACCCCGTCCCTGGTCATCCTGCGCGAACGGGAGCTGCTGGAGGCCCTGGAGCCGACGCCGCTGCCGGTGCTGTGCGTGCCGAGCGCCGCCCATCTGTCGCAGCTGGACCTGAGCGGGGTGCGGGTCGCGCTCTACCCCGCCAACACCGGCCGGAACATCCACCTCCTGCGGATCCCCACCATGCAGCACGTCTTCCTGGCCCCGGGCGACGGCGACGAGACCGCCGCCGTCGATCCGTACAGCAAGGTCTACGACCAGGTGTGGGTCGCGGGCGAGGCGGGGCGCCGCCGCTATGTGCGGGCCGCGGTCGGGGTCGAGGAGGCCGACATCGTGGAGATCGGCCGCCCCCAGCTCGACGGCCTGCGCGTCGCGGGAGCCGGTCACGCCCCCGCGCCGACGCCCACGGCCACGCCCCTGCCCACCGTGCTCTACGCGCCCACCCGTGACCTGGCGGCGGGTGAGCCGATCGTACGAGCCCTGCTGGAGAGCGAACGCCCGGTCCGGTTGCTCTACCGGCCGCATCCGCCCACCGGCCACCGCTCCCCCGAGGACCACGCCGCCCACCGCCGTATCGTCGCCCTGATCCAGACCGCCAACGAGCGGCGCGCCGCGGCGGCCCTCGCGGTGAACGCCCTGGGCAAGGGCACCTTCGCCGCCGACGCCCTCAGCGCGGACGCCCTCGCCGCCGAGGCCCTCGGCGGGGACGCCGTGCCCCCGGACGCCTTCGGCGAAGAGCCCGACGACGCCCGGGCCCCGGATACCGACGACCCGCACACCGACACCCCGCACACCGAAGCCCTCCGCGCCGAAGCCGCCCGCCACCGCGCCGAGTTGACCAAGCGCATGGCCGCGCTCGACGCCCGTCTGCGCCGGGCGGACGCCGACGAGGCCATGCTCACCAGAGACCGCGCCGCACCCGATCCGGCCCTGCTCACCGAGGCCGAGGGGCTGCGCCGGGAGTGGCACCAGGCCCACTGGGCGGCCTCACCACCCTGGCTCCACCAGGTGATCGAGGGGGACGCCCCCACCCTCCACTCCTGCTTCGACCAGGCGGATCTGCTGATCGGTGACCCCTCCGACGTGGTCGGCGACTTCCTCGCCACCCTCAAGCCGTACGCCCTCACCGTCCCGGCCGGGCTCGACGAGGAGGAGTTCCGGCGGCAGAACGTCATGGCCAGGGCGGCCTATCCGCTCGGACCCGGGGCATCAGCAATGCAGAACCTCCTGCGCCCGCTCTTCGACCCCTCCCTCGACGAGCTGCGCACCGCCCGCCGCGAGGTGAAGGAGTTCCTCCTCGGCCCCGCCACACCACCGTCCATCCAGCGCTTCACCGACGCCGTCGACGCGCTCGCCGAGAAGGGAGAGGCGGTCGTCCGGCTGCGCGACCTCCACACGGCCTCGCCGCCCGGCGCCGGACGCTGGTCCATCACCCGGTAACCCGACACCCCACATCTACGTCACCCGGTAGCAGCACTTCCCACACCCGGACCTCACCCCAGGCCCCCACCATGAGCTTCCACCCCAGGCCCCGTCCCCCGGCCCTCTCCCCGGCCCCGTCCCAGGAGCCCCCCACTCCCACGCCTCCTGAGCCCCCCGCACACCTTCCGGAGCCAGCATGCCGCGCAATCGCCGCCCCGGCCCGCCTCCCCGTGTCAGCGTGATCGTCCCCGCCCGTGACGCCATGCCCGGGATCACCCGGGCCGTCACCTCCGCCATGGAGCAGACCCTCGGGCTCAGCCGCCTCGACATCATCGCCGTCGACGGCGGATCGGCCGACGGCACCGCGGAGGAGCTGGACCGGCTCGCCGCCGACTGCCCCTCGCTCCAAGTGGTCCGCGACCCACGGCCCTGCCGCGGCGGGGCCGGCGGCCCCCGTAACACCGGACTGGCCCGCGCCACCGGCGACTTCGTCTTCTTCCTGGACGCCGACGCCCGGCTCGCGCCCGACGCGTTGCGCCGTATGGTCGCCATGGCCGACCAGAACGGCACCGACGTGGTCCTGGGCAAGATGGTCTCCCCGGACGGGCGCGGCGTCCCCAAGGCGGTCTTCCGCCACAACCAGTTGCGCACGGACGTCCACAGCTCCCACGCCTACGCCAGCCTGGAGCCGTGCAAGCTGTTCCGCCGCTCCCTGATCGAGCGGCTGCGGCTGCGCTTCCCCGCCCACCTCCGCCACGGCGAGGGCAAGCCCTTCACCGCTGCCGCCTATCTCAACGCCTCCGGGATCTCCGTCGTCGCCGACTACGACTGCTACCACCTGGGCCCGAACCCGGGCCGCGCCGCACCCGGTCTCGCCGAGCGCGTCGAGGCCATGCGGCCGCTGTTCGAGACGGCCGCCCGGCACACCCGGACCGGCGCCCGCCGCGACGCGGTGATGCGCCACCACATCCGGCGCGAGCTGTGCCCTGCCCTGCGCGCGCTGCCGCGCGAGGACGAGACCGAGGTCCGCGAGCGGTTCCTGCCCGAGCTGCGCCGCTGGGCACTGGCCCACTGCTCCGACGCGCTCTTCCCCACCCTCACCGCGCCCGAGCGGCTGATGGTCCATCTGCTGCGCACCGGCCGCTTCGAGGATCTGCTGTCCGTCGTGCGCAACGCCAAGCGGGACGCCCGGTGCGGCCATCTGGTCGAGAAGGGCAGCGTCTACTGGCTGCACCCCTTCTTCCGCGACCCCGACGCCGAAGTCCCCGACGCCTGCTTCGACGTGACCGACCGGCTGCCGGTGCGGCACCATCTCGCGGGCGCCGGCTGGCACGGCCGCAGCACCCTGCGGGTGCGCGGCCGGGCGGCCATCGACGGGCTGGCGGCCGACCCCGAGGAGGACCGCGCCGAGCTGGTGCTGCGCCGCCGCGAGGCGCGGGACGAGGTGCGGATCCCGGTGGACGCCACGTCGGAGGACGACCCGGCGCGGTTCGAGGCGGACGTGGACATCGCCACCGCCGACGGCGGCACACCGCTGCGCCCCGGGGTCTGGGACGTCTTCCTCGACGTCCGCGCCCAGGGCATCAGCCGCACCGTGCGGTTCGGCAGCCGCCATGACGACCTGCTCGACATCGGCACCGCGCGCCGGGTGGTGGCCGCCGGGCCCGGGCTGCGCGCCCGGGTCACGCCGTACTTCACCAGCCCGTACCGCAATCTCTCCCTCGACATCGGCCCGGCCCCGCGCGGGGCGCCCTGCGAGGTGACGGAGGCCGTGTGGCACCCGTCGGACAAGGGCACCCTCGTCGTCGCCGGACGGCTGCTGCCGCCCGGCACCCCGGCGCGCGGGCGGGTGCTGCGGCTGCGCGCCGAGCACACCGACGGACGGGTCCACGACCATCCGGTGCGGTTCGCCGCGGGGCATCCGGCGGGCGCCTTCACCGCCCGGCTGCCGGTGCGGGACCTGGGGCGCGGCCGGTGGACGGTGACGCTGGCCGTCGTCGACCCGGGCGACTCCCAGGGCCAGGGCCGGGGGCGCACCGCACCCGCCGCGCCCGTGCCGCCGCCCGCCCGGCTGCCCGGCGCCCGCTGGGTGCGGCGCGGCCGGCCGTACTACGCCAAGCCGCTCATGGGGCGCGGCGAGGTGACCCTGGAGCTGCGGGTGGCCCCGGTCCGGCTGCTCGCCGCCGTACGCAACCGGCTGGGGCTGAACGGATCTTGACGCCTGCGGCGGGCTGTTCCCCTACCCGCCCCTTCCCGACACCTGACGATATGCGGCTCCGCCGCGTGCGGGGCTCTGCCCCAGACCCCGCTCCTCAAGCGCCGGAGGGGCTGAAATCAGCCCCTCCGGCGCTTGAGGACACGCCCGAAGGGCGTCCTGGGGTCCAGGGGCGAAGCCCCTGGTAGCGGGAAGGGGCGGGTAGGGGAATCTGCCACGCTCACCGCCCAAGCCGCCGCCGCACCGCCCTCACGAGCTTGATCGGAGCCACCTCCAGGCCCAGGGCCCGCGCCGGGCCCAGGGCCATCGGCTTGGCGTAGTACGGACGGCAGCCGAAGCGGAGCCAGCGGGTGGCGGCCAGCCGGTCGAAGTACGGCACGATCGCGGTGCGGCGCGGCGCCTCCTCCCCGGGTCCTTCCATGATCAGCGTCAGCGTCCAGCAGCCCGCGCCCAGGCGGCCGATCGGCAGCCGGGCGGTGAAGACGGTCGCGGAGCCGCCCTGCTCGGTGCGGACCGGCACCTCGTGCACCGCGCCCGTCCCCGTCTCGGCGCGCAGCCGCAGCACCCCGCCGTCCCGCTCCGCCTCCTCGGTCAGCCGTCCGCCGACCAGCAGGGTGCCGCGGGTGCGCCAGATGGTCCTGAGCACCTGGCAGGGCGGGTCGAGGGGATGGGCCACCTCGCCGACGTCGAGCGAGAGATTGCCGTACGGGGTGAAGTACGGCACCACCGTCACCGGTCCCTGGGAGGTGGGGACGCGGCGCCGGCTGGGGTGGGTGACCTCACCGCCCTCGCGGCGGTTGCCGAACCGCACCGTACGGCTGACGCCCTGGGCGCGGACGTCCAGATAGATGTTCCACAGCCCCCGCTCCAGCGGGGCACCGCCGTCCGCGGTGGCCGGGTCGATCTCGGCGGTGAAGCCCGCCATCTCGTACCGCCGCCCCTCGCCCGGCAGCGGATGGGCGGACAGGCACGGTGTGGTGGGCAGCCGGACCTCGGGGCGGTCGGCCCGGTACTTGCGCAGCACGATCTCGGTGGCCGGGTCGAGGGAGTCCACGTCCTCGACATACGCGTGCCCGGCCAGCCGCAGCACCCCGCCGTGCCAGCTCGCCGCCTCCAGGTGGTGCCGGACCGGCAGCCGGTCGGTCACGTCGAAGCAGATGTCGGGGACGGCGGCTGCGTGGTCGCGGAAGAAGGGGTGCAGCCAGTAGACCCGGCCCTTGTCGACGAGATGGCCGCGCCGCTCGTCCGCCCCGGCGCTCCGGGCCACGGTCAGCACATCGTCGAAGCGGTCGGCGCGCAGCAGATGGATCAGCAGCCGGTCGGGGGCATCGAGCCTTGCGAAGAGGGCGTCGCTCACCCAGGTGCTCGCCCAGTGCCGGAACTCGGGGAAGAACCGCTCCCGCGCGTCCCGTTCGCTCTCGCGGGGCAGCAGGGCGCGCAGCGGACCGCATAGCTCCCACTCCACATGGCGGCGCATGATCTGGTCCCGGCGCGGGCCCGGCTCCAGATAGCGGGCCACGGTCTCGAAGCACAGCCGGGTGCCGTCCATGCGGTGGGCGAGGTCGGATGCGGTGAGGGTGAGGTTGGTGCGGTTCTCGCGGTAGCGGACGTAGTAGCAGTCGTAGTCGGCGACCACGGAGATACCAGAGGCGTTGAGGTAGGCGGCCGCGGTGAACGGCTTGTCCTCGCAGTTGCGGTAGGGCGGGAAGCGCAGGTGCAGCCGCTCGATGAGGGAGCGGCGGAACAGCTTCCACGGGCCCAGGGTCAGATAGGCGTGGGAGGAGAAGATGTCCGTACGGGGCTGATTGCGCTGGAAGACGGCCCTGGGCACGGCCCGTCCGCCGACCGAGGCGATCTTGCCGAGGACGATGTCGGTGCCGTGGGCGTCGGCCATGGCGACCATGCGGCGCAGCGCGTCCGGGCCCAGGTAGTCGTCGGAGTCGAGGAAGAAGACGAAGTCGCCCCGGGCGTGGTCAAGGCCGGTGTTGCGGGGGACGCCCGCGCAGCCGGAGTTCTCCTGGTGGACGACGTGGAGCGCGGGGCAGGTGCGGGCGAGCCGCTCCAGCTCCTCGCCGGTGCCGTCGGTCGAACCGTCGTCCACCGCGATGATCTCGACCCGGTCCTGCCCCAGGGTCTGGTCCATCGCGGAGGTGACGGCCCGGGTCAGCTCCGGCAGAGCGTTGTAGGCGGGGATGATCACACTGACACGAGGTCGGGACAGAGCGGGCATGACGGCCTCCTGACTCCGGGCTCTCGACGGGCTCTCGACGGGTCGGGGTCGGGGTGACACGGCGGATCCGGATCGGTCACTCGGCAGTGAGGAGGCCGCCGCGCGGCGCGGCCGGTGCGCTGTCCGCCAGGGGCCGCGTCCGTGGCGTGGGGGCGAGCGGGAGCGCGATGTCCTGGCCCAGCATCAGGGCCCGTACCACCCGCTCGGCCGCGTGGCCGTCGTCGAACCGGCAGAAGCGGGCCCGGAAGGCGGTCCGCAGCGCGGTCGCGTCCGCGTCGCACCAGCGGCCCTCGCGGAAGACCTCGACCAGTTCCCGCTCGTCGCGGGCGACGGCCCCCGGGGTCTCGCCGGGGGCTCCCGACAGCAGGTCGAAGTAGACGCCGCGGGAGGAGCGGTAGATGTCCCAGTCGTCGGCGTAGATCACGACGGGCCGGTCCAGCAGGGCGTAGTCGAACATCATCGACGAGTAGTCGGTGATCAGCGCGTCGGCCGCCAGGCACAGCTCCTCCACCGACCGGTGGCGCGAGACGTCGATCACCAGCCCGGCCTCCTGGAGCCGGGCCAGCTCGTCATCCGGCCGGTAGGAGTAGTGGGCCCGCACCAACAGCGTGGTCTCCGGGCCGAGTTCGCGGCTGAGCCGCTCCAGGTCCAGCCGGGGCGTGAACCCCTTCTGGTAGTCGCGGAGGGTGGGCGCGTAGAGGAGGGCGGTGTTCCCGGCCGGGATTCCCAACTCCTCACGGATCCGCCGGATGTCCTCCTCGGTCGCGGTGAAGAAGACGTCATTGCGCGGATATCCGTACTCCAGCAGCCGGTACCCGGCGGGGTACACCCGCTCCCAGATCTGGCTGGAGTGCGGATTGGAGGAGAGGGCGAAGTCCCAGCGGTCGATGCGCTTGAGCAGATTGCCGAAGCTCATCCCGCCCGCGGCGGCGGGATAGCGCTGCTGGTCCAGGCCCATGCATTTGAGCGGGGTGCCGTGAAAGGTCTGCAAATGCACCGTGCCCGGCCGCTTCACCACCTCATTGGGGAAGTTGACGTTGTTGATGAGGTATTTGGCGCGGGCCACCGTGCGGTAGAAGTCGCGGGTGCCGGTGACGACGTAGTCGACGCCTTCCGGAAGGGTCTCGATCTCCGACTTCTTGACCGCCCACACCCCGTGGATCTCCGGCGCCAGCTCCCGCGCCTTCTGGTAGATCGCCCCCGGGTTGCAGAGCACTCCACGGCCCCAGTACGCGGAGTAGACGGCGAGCTGGGGGTCGACGGGCCGCTGCCGGTGCAGCCGGTACAGGCCCTGCTTGGCGCGCGCCGCCAGCGGCGGCCGGACGGTCCGGCGCAGCTTGCGGGCCCCGGCGGCCGCCCGTACGGCCAGTTCGTGCTCGCGGTAGCGGAGGAACGAGCCGGACGCCAGCGCCTCGAAGCGCCAGCGACCCTCGACCGGCGGGGTGAACCCCGCCGGGAGATGGGCGCGGTACCACTCGGCGGCCCGGGCGAAGAAGCGCGGCCGGTCCGCCGTGGCCACCCGGGACGTCCGGTCCAGACAGAACAGGAAATGCGATACGGCCCGCTCGAAGAGCAGCGGGCGCAGCGGGTCCAGATGCGGCCGGTCGTCGAGGAAGTCGAAGAGCCGGGCGTACTGCTGGAAGATGATGAAGTGCTTCTCGCCGGGGCTTGACGTACTGGCCCCGACCCGCCGCTGCCGGTATTCCAGGCCCACCAGATCCACACAGGCTATTCGGCGCGCGGTGAGCATCGTCTTGTACGAGAGCAGGGCGTCCTCGTAAATGCCCTCGCTGAACGCGAAGCCGTGGCGGACGTAGAACTCCCGGTGGTAGACGCGATTGGACGACATCGCGAACAGCCGCAGGAATTCAGGGCGTTCGGCGGCGGAGAAGACATCGGTGCCCGCCGAGGCCAGCAGTTCCCCGAAGAGGCTGGGCGCCCGGCGCTCCGACCAGTAGGTGCGTACGTGGTTGAAGTAGAGGATCTCCGGGTCGTGGGTGAGGGCGAGCCGGTCGGCGAGGCCCTGGAGGGTCCCCGGGGCGAGGGTGTCATCGCCGTCCAGGAAGAGCAGATAGTCCCCGCTCGCCCGCTCCACCCCGGCGTTACGGGCCCGGCCGGGACCGGAGTTGACCCGCTGGTGCACGGGCACGACCCGGCTGTCACGCGCTGCGTACGCGTCGATGATCGCGCCGCAGTGGTCCGGTGAGCGGTCGTCCACGGCGACCACCTCGAGGTCGGGATACGACTGCGTCAGCACGGAGTCCAGGCAGGCGCTCAGATAGCCCTGGACGCGATAGGCGGCGATGACGATGGTGAAGCGGGGCATAAGGCTCCTCGGGACGCGGTGGCGGTTCGAGGCGCGAAGCACTCACTGACCACCCACGCTAGGTGGGTTCGTCCCGGTATGCCCGCTCGGTCGTTGGAGGGGCGCCCAAGCGGGTGACAAACGCCCCCGGCGGACATGAGGTCCACCGGGGGCGCCGTAGGGGTGTGCCGACCGCGTCAGCCGTGTGCGGAGGCCGTCAGCTGTGGGTGCGCAGCAGCGTCCGCATCGTCCGCATCGCGACCGACAGATTGGCCAGGTCGAAGGTCTCCGACGACTGGATCTCATCGAGCGTGGTGCGGGCCCGCTGAAGGATCGCGGCGTTCTTCTCCTCCCACGCCTTGAAGCGCTGCTCGGGCGTGGAACCGCCGTTGCCCACCGACAGCACATCGGCGGTCAGGGCGGCCTGGGCCGCGTACAGATCCTCGCGGATGGAGACCCGGGCCATGGACTGCCAGCGGTCCGCGCGCGGCAGCTCGATGATCCGGTCCATCAGCTGGCTGATCCGCAGCCGGTCGGACAGGTCGTAGTAGACCTCGGCGACCGCCAGCGGGTCCTTTCCGGTGCGGTCCGCGATGGCCACGATGTCCAGCGTCGGGAAGGCCGAGGAGAAGCCCGCCACCCGGGTCGCCAGGTCCTCCGGGACGTGCGCGGCGGTCAGGTCGTCGTAGATCCGCTGGTACCACTCGATGTCGGAGCCGCGCAGCAGCTTGGGCAGCTGCGCCCGGACCGCGCCGACCCGCTCGCCGAAGAAGTCGATCGTCTCGGCCAGCGCGAGCGGCTGCGGCCGGTTGTTCAGCAGCCAGCGGGTGCCGCGCTCGACCAGCCGGCGCGAGTGCAGCCGCATCCGGGTCTGGATGTCGGCGTCGACGACCGTGTCCAGCGCCTCGGCCTCGTCCCACACCTGGTTCAGCTCGAAGATCGCGCGGGCCGCGGTCTGGGCGCGCACGACCTCCTCGGTGGAGGCCCCGGTCTCCTCCCGCATCCGGTGCAGGAAGGTCGACCCGGCGGTGTTGACGGTGTCGTTGACCAGCACCGTGGTGATGATCTCGCGCCGCAGGGCGTGGCCGTCGATGTACTCGGGGAACCGCTGCCGCAGCGCCTGCGGGAAGTACGCGTGCAGCAGCCGCTGGAGGTACGGGTCGTCGGGCAGCCCGGTGGTGATCAGCTCATCGGCCACCGTGATCTTGACGTAGGCCAGCAGCACGGCCAGCTCGGGCTGGGTCAGACCGCGCCCGGCGGAGAGCCGCTCGCGGATCTGGCGGTCGGTGGGCAGGAACTCCAGCGCCCGGTCCAGCCGCCCCTCGCGGCCCAGGCGGCGCATCAGCCGCTGGTGGGCGTGGAGCAGGCTGGAGGACTGGACGATGGAGTTGGCCAGCGCCACGTTCTGCGCGTAGTTGTTGCGCAGCACCAGCGCGCCGACCTCGTCGGTCATCTCGGCGAGCAGCTTGTTGCGCTGCTTGAGGGTGAGGTCGCCCTCGGTGACCAGGGCGTTGAGCAGGATCTTGATGTTCACCTCGTGGTCGGAGGTGTCCACACCGGCGCTGTTGTCGATCGCGTCGGTGTTGATCCGGCCGCCGTTGGAGGCGAACTCGATCCGGCCGAGCTGGGTCAGGCCCAGGTTGCCGCCCTCGCCGACGACCTTGACCCGCAGATCCTGGCCGTCCACCCGGATCGCGTCATTGGCCTTGTCGCCCACATCGCCGTGCGACTCGGTGGACGCCTTGACGTAGGTGCCGATGCCGCCGTTCCACAGCAGGTCCACCGGGGCCTTGAGGATCGTCTTCATCAGATCGGCCGGGGTCATCTTGGCGACCCGCTTCTCGATCCCGAGCGCGGCCCGCACCTGCGGGGTGATCGGGATGGCCTTGGCCGTACGGGGGTGGATCCCGCCGCCCGCCGACAGCAGCTCGGCGTTGTAGTCCTCCCACGAGGAGCGCGGCAGCTCGAACAGGCGGCGGCGCTCGGCGTAGGAGGTGGCCGCGTCCGGGTTGGGGTCCAGGAAGATGTGCCGGTGGTCGAAGGCGGCGATCAGCCGGATGTTCTCGCTCAGCAGCATCCCGTTGCCGAACACGTCACCGGACATGTCACCGACGCCCACGACCGTGAAGTCCTGGGTCTGGGTGTCATGGCCCAGCTCACGGAAGTGGCGCTTGACCGACTCCCAGGCGCCGCGGGCGGTGATGCCCATGCCCTTGTGGTCGTACCCGGCGGAGCCGCCGGAGGCGAACGCGTCCCCGAGCCAGAAGCCGTACGCCTGCGCCACGTCGTTGGCGATGTCGGAGAAGGTCGCGGTGCCCTTGTCGGCGGCGACGACGAGATAGGTGTCGTCCCCGTCGTGGCGGACCACGTCCTTCGGCGGCTCGACCTGCCCGGCGACCAGGTTGTCGGTGATGTCGAGCAGACCGGAGATGAAGGTCTTGTAGCAGGCGATGCCCTCGGCCATCCAGGCGTCGCGGTCCACGGACGGGTCCGGCAGCCGCTTGCCGACGAAGCCGCCCTTGGCACCCACCGGGACGATGACCGTGTTCTTCACCATCTGCGCCTTGACCAGGCCGAGGATCTCGGTGCGGAAGTCCTCGCGCCGGTCGGACCAGCGCAGACCGCCGCGCGCGACCTTGCCGAACCGCAGGTGCACACCCTCGATCCGCGGCGAGTAGACCCAGATCTCGTACGCCGGGCGGGGCGCGGGCAGATCCGGCACGGCCTGCGGATCCAGCTTGATCGACAGGTAGTCGTGCGGCTTGCCGTCCCCGTTCATCTGGAAGTGATTGGTCCGGAGGGTGGCCTTGATCAGGGTGAGGAAGGAGCGCAGGATGCGGTCCTCGTCCAGCGAGGCCACCTGGTCCAGCGCCGCGTCCAGCTCCTCCAGCAGGGCGTCGGTGAGCTCCAGGCCCGCCCGCTGCCGCTCCGGCGACATCCGGGCCTCGAAGAGCGAGACCAGCAGCCGGGTGGTGTGCACATTGTTACGGAGGGTGTCCTCCATGTACGACTGGCTGAAGGTGGAACCGGCCTGCCGCAGGTACTTCGCGTAGGCCCGCAGCACCATCGCCTGCCGCCAGTCAAGACCCGCGCCCAGCACCAGCTGGTTGAAGTCGTCGCTCTCGGCCTGGCCGGTCCACACCGCGGCGAACGCGTTCTGGAAGCGCTCACGGGCGTCGTCGGCCAGGGCCTCGCCCTCGCGCAGCGGCAGCCGCAGCCCGAAGTCGTAGATCCAGGCGGTGGTCTTGTCCGAGCAGCGCAGCTCGTACGGTCGCTCGTCCACCACCTCGACGCCGAGGGTGTTGAGCACCGGGAGCACCGCGGACAGCGAGATCTGGGACCCGGCCCGGTAGATCTTGAAGCGGCGCTCGGCATGGGCCGCGCCCACCGGTTCGTAGAGGCTGAGCGCGAAGTCCTTCTCCCCGCCCTTCAGCCGCTCCAGGTGCTGGAGGTCGGCGACGGCGCCGCGCGGGGTGTGGTCCGCCTTGTAGCCCTCGGGGAAGGCGTTCTGGTAGCGGCGGAGCAGTTCTGCCGCGCGCTCCTCGCCGACCTCGGAGACCAGCGCGTCGGTGAAGCCGTCGGCCCAGGAGCGGGCGGCCTCGATCAGCCGGCTCTCGATCCGCTCCACATCGGAGTCGGTGAGGTCGGGCAGCTCGGTGCCCGGCTGGACGCGGACCACGAAGTGCAGCCGCGAGAGCACCGATTCGGTGTGCAGGGCGGTGAAGTCGACCGGCGGGCGGCCGCTCAGCTCCTCCAGCAGGATGTCGGTCAGCCGCAGCCGCACATCGGTGGTGAAACGATCACGCGGAAGGTAGACCAGCGCGGAGTAGTAGCGCCCGTACTCGTCCTGGCGCAGGAACATCCGCAGCCGGCGGCGCTCCTGGAGGTAGAGCACGCTGGTGGCGATCGAGCGGAGCTGGTCGACCGGGGTCTGGAACAGCTCGTCGCGCGGGTAGGTCTCCAGGATCTGAAGCAGGTCACGGCCGTCGTGGCTGTTGGCCGCGAAGCCCGCGCCCGCCAGCACCTCGTCGACCTTGCGGCGGATCACCGGCACCCGGCGCACCGACTCGGTGTACGCGGCGGAGGAGAACAGCCCCAGGAAGCGGCGCTCGCCGATCACATTGCCCTCGGCGTCGAACTTCTTCACGCCGATGTAGTCGAGGTACGAGGGGCGGTGGACGGTGGCGCGGCTGTTCGCCTTGGTCAGCACCAGCAGCTTGCGCTCGCGCGCCTTGGCGCGGGCGTCGGCCGGCAGCCGGTTGAAGGCCTGGGACACCGGGGTGCCGGGGCCCGCGTGGGCGCTCTCCTCGGTGTCCTTGTGCTGCGGGTCGGAACGCAGGATGCCGAGGCCGGTGCCGGGCACCGCGGTCAGCGCGTCCTCCTCGCCACCGGCCTCGGTGGGGATCTGCGTCAGCTCGTACTCGCGGAAGCCGATGAAGGTGAAGTGGTCGTCCGCGAGCCAGCGCAGCAGCTCACGGGCCTCCTCCACCTCCTCCTCGCGGACCTCGGCGGCCTTCGGCTCGTCCGGCAGGCCCTCGGCGATGCGCAGCGCGGAGTCGCGCATCTTCTCCCAGTCCTCGACGGCCTCGCGGACATCGGACAGGACGCGCAGCAGATCGGCGGTGATCTGCTTCAGATCGCCGCGGTCGGTCTCGCGATCGGTCTCGACATGGATCCAGGACTCCACGACCGCGTCGTGCGGGAGCTTCTTCCGCTTCTTCCGGGACGGGCCGTCCGGGGAGACGTCGAGCAGCTCGATCAGCTTGCCGGTGATGTCACGGCGCACGATCACCTGCGGGTGGATCACGACATGGATGCCGCGCCCCTGGCGGGTGAGCTCATTGGTGACCGAGTCGACCAGGAACGGCATGTCGTCGGTGACCACCTCGACCACGGAGTGGCTGCACGTCCAGCCGTGCTCCTCGACGGTCGGGGTGTGCACCCGGACGTTCGCCGTGCCCTGCGGACGCACCTCGGCGAGCCGGTAGTGGGAGAGCGCCGCCCCGAAGACATCGACCGGGTCACGGTCGGCGAGGTCCTCCGGAGGCGTGTGCAGGTAGTAGTGCTGGAGGTATGCGGTCAGGGTCTCCGGTCCTGGGCCCTGCACCGGTTGCCCCCCGGCAGGGCTGTTCTCAGCGACCCGGGCGGCCCGTTCGAGCAACTCGGCCTTGGCTTCGTCCAGCTTGGTCTGCATGTCCTCTGGCTCCTGTCGCGCGCCGTTGCGTGACATCGATGGCGGTGGCATGACGCCGCGACGCGAAAAATCCGGTCGTGAACGACGGTATGCCGGATCGGGAAATGGCCGGGGTGTACTCGGCCGTAAGTGACCAAGACCCCACGCGCCACGGGTCAGCGGCGGCTCGGGCCCGGACCTGGTGGGGCGCCGGGCGCGGAGCGAGGGCCTCGTTGCCCTCACGGACTATCGCGCTGATCACGCAGTAAGGCTATCGCTCCTCCCCAGGGGGTCGTCATGAGCCGTTCGTGTACAAAACCGGGCCCTGAAGTTTGACGAAATGGACAGCGACCGGGAGGCGCGCACGGGCCGATGATGCGCCGCTCACGCACCCTTGGCAAAGCGTGGACGCGGATGCACCGTGATCTGGACGGTGGTAAGCACGGTGGTAGGCGTGGACCTGGAGGTGCGTGGCATGGCTGCGAAGATCCTGCTGGTGACCGGCGACGCGGCCGAATCGCTGGAGGTGCTCTACCCGTACCAGCGGCTGCGCGAGGAGGGGTACGAGGTCCATATCGCGGCCCCGAGCCGCAAGACGCTGCGCCTGGTGGTCCATGACTTCGAGGAGGGCTTCGACACCTACACCGAGAAGCCGGGCTATACGATCCCCGCCGACCTGGCCTTCTCCGAGGTGGACCCCGGCCGGTACACCGCCCTGGTGATCCCGGGCGGCCGGGCCCCGGAGTATCTGCGGAACGACCCCGAACTGCGCAAGATCTGCAAGGCGTTCTTCGACGCGGACAAGCCGGTGGCGCAGATCTGCCACGGCCCGCTGCTGACGGCGGCCGTGGGCGGCCTGACCGGGCGGCGGGTCACCGCGTACCCGGCGCTGGAGCCGGACATGCAGGCGGCGGGGGCGGACTACCAGGACGCGGAGGTCGTGGTCGACGGCACGCTGATCTCGTCGCGGGCGTGGCCGGACCATCCGGCGTGGATGCGGGAGTTCCTGGCGGCGCTGCGGTCGAAGGCGCCGGTGGTGTGAGGGCGGCGGTGGGTTGAGGGCGGTGCGACCGAGGGGACCCTTGTCTCACCCGGCTCACTCAGCTCACCAGGCTCGCTGGCCTCACTCAGCTCACCGGGCTCGCTCGTCTCACTCAGCTCGCTCGTCTCACTCGTCGGCCATGCGCTCCGCCTCCCGTACGGCCTCCTCGAGCGTGTCCACGACCGGCACCCCCGCCGCCTCCAGGCTGGCCCGGCTGTGCGAACCGCCCGTGTAGAGCACGGCCCGCGCCCCCACGTGCCGCGCCGCCACCGCGTCGTCCAGGGCGTCCCCGATCACCACCATCCGCTGCGGCGGCATCCCTTCGAGCGCGGCGATATGGCGCATCATCTGCTCGGCCTTGCCGGTGTTGCTCTGCCCGGTGCGGCCGTCCACCCGGACGAAATGGCGCTCGATGCCATGCGTCCGCACCAGGGGGAGCAGATACTCATGCGGGGCCAGTGAACACAGCGACTGGGTGAGACCCGCCTCCTGCCACTCGGTGAGCAGCTGCCGGGCACCGATCGCCAGCCCGGCGGACTCGGCCAGCGCCCAGTAGTGCCGGTGGAACACCGCGTCCATGACCGCCCACTCCTCGTCGGAGGGCAGCCGCCCCATCAGCCGCTCGTAGAAGCGGGGCACCGGAACGCAGTACAGGTCGCGATAGCGCTCAAGGGTGATCGGCGGCAGCCCGATCTCCTGGAACGAGGCGTTCGTCGCCGAGATCACGGCGTCGATGTCGTGGAGCAGCGTGCCGTTCCAGTCCCAGACGAGGTGCGTCACGTGGTTCTTCCCCATCCCACGACCGTACCCGGAGGGTCGGACAGCGGGGCATCACCCGATCAGATTGGGGATCTCCTGGGTGGCGTACCAGAGCAGTTCGTGGTCCTCGGCGCCGTCCACGGTGAACTGCGCGTCGTCGTCACCGAGGTCCGCCGCGCCGAGCGCGTCGGCGGCCGCGGCGATGTCCCGCTCGGCGTCGTCGGCGTCCAGGTGCACGGCAGCGGCCTTCGCGAGCGGTATGGCGGCCTTGATCCGCACCTCGCCCAGCGCGGACTGGTCCAGCCCCCGGTCCGGATCGGCGACCGCCTGCCCGTCGGGCACGTCCACGGCCACCACGACCCGGCGGCGGGGCGCCCGGGGGTCGACGGCGAGCAGCCGCAGTGACGCCTGCGCGGCCCGGCTCAGCGCCGCGTACTCCAGCTCCTCGATGTCGTCGGACACATACCACTCGCGGAGCGCCGGGGTGACCGCGTAGGCGGTCAGCGGCGTCGGCCCCAGTTGGCCCTCCTTGTACGCCTCGGCGAGACCGGAGAGGGTCAGGGGGACGTAGACGCGCATGGCTGCCGCTTTCATCAGAGACCGATAGGCCCCCAGCATACGATTCGCCCGTCCCCGCGCCCGAGCCTTCCGCGAAGGGCCGGTGGTCCCCTTTCGGGGGACAGGTGCCGACGGGGCCGTACGAAGACGGGATCGCGCCGCGCTCGAGCCGATGACCGGGACCGACGATCCGCCGCATGCCCCGAATAGGTGAACCGCGACGCCGGCCGCGGCCACGGGTCAGGCGCATTGCGGACCCCGAAAACCCGCCGGTAGAAGACTCCCCGACGAAAGCTACCGCCCGGTATTCGACCGGGCCGCGGAGAACGGGGCGAGAGGGATGGGCGAGGGCGTCCGCACGACGGATCGGACCACGGCGACGGGTGCCGGGACCGGGGAGGCCGCACGGCGACGCGGCCGAAGCGGCCCCCCGGGCCGCAAGGACCCCCGCCGCCCCCGCACCCCCACAACGACGACACCACACGACACCACACCCCCTACCCCAACCACGCCGACCGCGCCGACCACGCCGACGGCACCACACAGCGCCACACCGCCTGCCCCAACCGCGCCACCCACAACGGCGGCCACGCCGCCCACCACCGCACCACCCCAGACAACCCGCACGACGACTGCCCGGCACAGCGGGACAGCACGCACGACAGCCGCACCACCCGCGACGACGGCACCACACAGCACCACACCCCCTGCCCCAACCGCGCCACCCACAACGGCCGCGACGGCCACCTGGGGCATCGCCACACCGCCCACCCCGGCCGCTCCGAGGGTCGCCACACCGCCCACCCCGGCCGCGCACCGCGCGCCCGCGGCGTCACGCGCCGCGGCCGTATCGCGGTCCGCGGCGGCCGCCGCGGCGTGGCGGGAGCGGGATCGGCTGCCGCGCTACTGGTTCGCCAACCGGCTGGTGCTCACCCTCAGCGGCCAGCGCCCCATCCACACCCTCCTCGGGCACGCCCTCCCGGCCGCCTACGACCAGCTGATCGAACTCGCCCCGCGCGCGCCGCTGCGCCCCGCCGGAGAGCGGGCCACAGCGCCCCTGGTGCGGCGCTGTGGCGAGTACCAGCCCCGGCACGGGGTGATCGAGGCGTTCGCCCGGATCGCCTCCGGAGACCGGCTCACAGCGCTCGCGTTCCGGCTCGAGCTCGGCGCCGACGCCCGCTGGCGCTGCGCCGCCATCGACCTCGGGCCGCTCGCGTAGGTGGTGTCCGACGGATCTCGACGCCTGCGGCGGGTTGCTCCCCGGCCGGGGCTGCGACGCCCAAGGGCACCTGTGGGGTGTGGTGCCCGGCGGGCCTTTCCCCTCCCCGCCCCTTCCCGCTACCAGGGGCTCCGCCCCTTCCCACGGCATCAATATGCGGCCCCGCCGCACGGCGGGTCTCCGCCCCTGTCACGCGGCCGAAGCCGCATACCGCTGCTGCGGCAAGGGACGGGGAGCCAACCCAGCCCGGGGAGCCAACCCAGCCCCTCCGGCGTTTGAGGAGCGGGGTCCAGGGGCGGAGCCCTGGCAGGGGCCCGGGGCTGGGCCCCGGTTACGGGAAGGGGCGGGGAGGGGAAAGCATCGATACCGCGGCTCCGCCGCACGGCCCGCCGGACCCCGACAAGGCCCAGGACGCCGGGGGCCGACACCGTAAGCCGACCCGATCCACCAAACCCGCCGGACGGGCGGGGGCACAACGCGACGGGCCGGGGTGCCACGCTCTCGCGCGGCGCCCCGGCCCGTACACCCCAGCCCGGCAGCCCAGTAGCCCGGCAGCCCGGTTACCTACTTCTTACGGCGGCGCCCCTTCTGCGCCTTGCGCCGCTCCGCCCGCGTAAGCCCATCAGCCTCCGACCGAGGCGGCGGCGGAGCCTCCCCGTTGGGGAAGTCGCCCTCGACGACGCCGCCCTCTCCGTCCACCGTCGGAGCGGAGAAGTGCAGCCGGTCCGGCCGCTGCGGGGCCTCCAGGCCCTTGGCGCGGATCTCGGGGCGGGCGGCCGAGGATCCCGCGGACGGCGCGCCCGCCGGCACCGCGTCCTGTACGTCCTTCTCGAGGGCGACCTGCTCCTCCGCCGCCTCGACCGGAACCTCCTCGACCTGCTGCTCGACCTGGACCTCCAGGTTGAACAGATAGCCGACGGACTCCTCCTTGATGCCCTCCATCATGGCCTGGAACATGTCGAAGCCCTCGCGCTGGTACTCGACCAGCGGGTCCTTCTGGGCCATCGCGCGCAGCCCGATGCCCTCCTGGAGGTAGTCCATCTCATAGAGGTGCTCGCGCCACTTGCGGTCCAGGACGGAGAGCACGACCCGGCGCTCCAGCTCACGCATGATCTCGGAGCCCAGCTGCTCCTCGCGCGCCTCGTACTGCTGGTGGATGTCGTCCTTGATGGACTCCTCGATGAACTCGGCGGTGATCCCGGCGCGGTCGCCGGCCTCCTCCTCCAGTTCCTCGACGGTCACGCTGACCGGGTAGAGCTGCTTGAAGGCGCTCCACAGCCGGTCCAGGTCCCACTCCTCGGCGAAGCCCTCGACCGTCTCCGCCCGCACATAGGCCTCGATGGTGTCGTTCATGAAGTGGCCGACCTGGTCCTGAAGGTTCTCGCCCTCCAGGACGCGGCGGCGCTCGCCGTAGATGACCTCGCGCTGGCGGTTGAGGACCTCGTCGTACTTCAGGACGTTCTTACGGGTCTCGAAGTTCTGCTGCTCGACCTGCGACTGGGCGGAGGCGATGGCCCGCGTGACCATCTTGTTCTCGATCGGGACGTCGTCCGGGACGTTCGCCATCGCCATGACGCGCTCGACCATCTGCGCCTTGAACAGCCGCATCAGATCGTCACCGAGGGAGAGGTAGAAGCGGGACTCGCCCGGGTCGCCCTGACGGCCGGAGCGGCCGCGCAGCTGGTTGTCGATCCGGCGCGACTCATGGCGCTCGGTGCCCAGCACATACAGCCCGCCGAGCTCCTTGACCTCCTCGAACTCGGCCTTGACCGCGGCCTCCGCCTTCTCCAGGGCGGCGGGCAGCGCGGCGGCCCACTCCTCGGAGTGCTCCACCGGGTCCAGACCGCGCTGGCGCAGCTCGGCCTCGGCGAGGTCGTCGGGGTTGCCGCCGAGCTTGATGTCGGTACCGCGGCCCGCCATGTTGGTCGCGACGGTCACGGCGCCCTTACGGCCGGCCTGGGCGACGATCGTCGCCTCCCGGTCGTGCTGCTTGGCGTTGAGCACCTCATGCGGCACCCCGCGCTTGGCGAGCTGCTGGGAGAGGTACTCGGACTTCTCCACGGAGGTCGTGCCGACCAGGACCGGCTGGCCCTTGGTGTGCTTCTCGACGATGTCCTCGACCACCGCGTCGAACTTCGCGACCTCGGTGCGGTAGATCAGGTCGGACTGGTCGAGCCGGGCGAGGGGCCGGTGGGTCGGGATCGGGACCACGCCGAGCTTGTAGATCTGGTGGAACTCGGCGGCCTCGGTCATCGCCGTACCGGTCATGCCGGAGAGCTTGTCGTAGAGGCGGAAGAAGTTCTGGAGGGTGATCGTGGCGAGCGTCTGGTTCTCGTCCTTGATCTCCACCCCTTCCTTCGCCTCGATGGCCTGGTGCATGCCCTCGTTGTAGCGGCGGCCCGCGAGGATACGGCCGGTGTGCTCATCGACGATCATGACTTCGCCGTCCAGGACGACGTAGTCCTTGTCGTTCTTGAAGAGCTCCTTGGCCTTGATCGCGTTGTTGAGGTAGCCGACCAGCGGGGTGTTGACCGACTCGTAGAGGTTGTCGATCCCCAGCCAGTCCTCGACCTTGGTGACCCCGGACTCATGGATGCCGACGGTGCGCTTCTTCTCGTCGACCTCGTAGTCCCCGGTCTCCTCCTGGCCCTTCTGCGGCTCGGCGGCCTGGCCGCGGGTGAGCCGGGTGACCAGCTTGGCGAAGTCGCCGTACCACTTGGTGGCCTGGTCGGCCGGGCCGGAGATGATCAGCGGCGTACGGGCCTCGTCCACCAGGATCGAGTCGACCTCGTCGACGATCGCGTAGTTGTGGCCGCGCTGGACCAGCTCGTCCTTCGACCACGCCATGTTGTCGCGCAGATAGTCGAAGCCGAACTCGTTGTTGGTGCCGTAGGTGATGTCGCACGCGTACTGCTCGCGGCGCTGCGCCGGGGTCATGTTGGCGAGGATGCAGCCGACCTCCAGGCCGAGGAACCGGTGCACCCGGCCCATCCACTCGGAGTCGCGCTCCGCCAGGTAGTCGTTGACCGTGATGAGGTGGACGCCCTTGCCCGACAGCGCGTTCAGATACGCCGGGAGGGTGCCGACCAGGGTCTTGCCCTCACCGGTCTTCATCTCGGCGACATACCCGAGATGCAGCGCCGCGCCGCCCATCAGCTGGACGTCGTAGTGACGCTGTCCGAGCACCCGCTTGGCCGCCTCGCGCACCGTGGCGAACGCTTCGGGCATCAGGTCGTCGAGGGACTCACCGTCGTCGTACCGCTGCTTGTACTCGTCGGTGAGGGCGCGCAGCTCGGCGTCGGAGAGGGACAGGAAGTCCTCTTCGATGGAATTGACCTGGTCCGCGATGCGGTGCAGCTTGCGCAGGATCTTTCCTTCGCCTGCACGCATGAGCTTGTTGAGGACGGACACGTAGGCTGGCTCCTTGCCGGTCGGGCCTGGCACGGTCGGGGTGCGCTGGCGCGGCATTGTCAAGGGGCGCAGGCCCCGCCGCAACGGCCATCGTAAGACAGACCCCGGCACGCCGGGAGGTCCGTCACCACGAGGACCGGATGTCACCTCACCGTGTCAACGCCCGAGAGGCCCCCCAGGTGCCCTCCAATTCGCCGAAACCGCTCGCGGTGAGTGACGACGGCGGCGCAGACTCGGGTCGCATGGAGCCTGTCACCCTCACCACCGAGCGCCTGATCCTGCGCCCCTTCCGCCCCTCCGACACGGACGCGGTCTTCGCCGCTTGTCAGGACCCGGACATCCAGCGATGGACCAGCGTGCCATCCCCTTACGAACGCGCGCACGCGGAGGACTTCACCGGCCGGATCTGCCCCGAGAACTGGCGTGACGACGTGACCTACGACTTCGCGGTGGTCACCAAGAGTGACGGAGCCCTCGTGGGCGCCATGGGCCTGGTGCGGCTGGCCCATCTGCGCTCCCCCGAGCACCAGGCCGAGCTCGGCTACTGGACGGCGCGCGAGCGGCGGCGGCACGGCTATACGGGCGAGGCGGCGCGGGCCGTGATCGAGTGGGCGTTCACCCGGCTCGGGGTGGAGCGCCTGGAGTGGTGCAGCGAGGCCGGGAACGAGGGCTCGCGGGCGGTCGCCCTCGGGGTGGGCTTCCGGATGGAGGGGACGGACCGCGCCCGGATCGTCCACCAGGGGACCCGGCGGGACGCCTGGCGGGGCGCGCTGCTGCCCTCCGACTGGGGGCTGCCGTCGACGACGCCGTATCTGCCCGCCAAGGCGTCCGTGGCGGCCAACGCGCCCCAGGAGGAGCAGGAGGCGTCCGACCAGGCGACCGGCCAGGCATCCGGCCGGGCGTCCACGGCGCCGTCGGTCGCCTGAGGGCGGCGTCGGCGGTCCGAGGGGCCCGGGCGCGGGGCATCCGGCGGGCGCGGGCGTCGGCGGCGGCGTTGTCAGTGGGTGCCACTACGGTGGCGCGCATGACGAACGCCGCCACCGGATCCGCCGTGGACCGCACGCCCGAGGTCACCCTCTCCGCCGACGAGGCGCGCCGGATCGCGCTGCGCGCCCAGGGGCTGCTCGGCGCCCCCGACCGGCGTGGCGGGGTGCGGGGCGTGCTGCGCCACCTGGGCGCGGTGCAGCTGGACACGATCTCGGTGCTGGCCCGCTCCCATGAGCTGATTCCGTACGCACGGCTGGGCGCGGTCGGCCGTAAGACGGTCGAGTCGGCGTACTGGACGGGCACCCACGCCTTCGAGTACTGGTCGCATGCCGCCTGCGTACTGCCCATCGAGGAGTGGCCGCACTTCGCCTTCCGGCGCCGCGCCTACCGCGTCCGTCCGCACTGGCACCACGAGCTGCCGGACGGGGTGTACGAGACGGTGGTGAAGCAGCTGCGCGCGGAGGGCCCGCTGACCGCGACGGAGCTGGGCGGGGCCAAGAACGGCGGGCCGTGGTGGGACTGGTCGGCCGCGAAGATCGCGGTCGAGCGGGCGCTGATGTTCGGCGAGGTGGTGTGCGTCGAGCGGCGCGGCTGGAAGCGGGTGTACGACCTGGCGGAGCGCGCCGTGCCGGACGCGCTGCTCCATGACGACCTGGACGATCGGGAGTGTCTGCGCCGGCTGGTCCGGCTGGCCGGGCAGTCCCTGGGCGTGGGCACGCGGGCGGACATCGCCGACTACCACCGGCTCAAGGGCGAGCAGGTGGCGGCGGTGATCGCGGACTCGGGGCTGGTGCCGGTGGCGGTCGAGGGCTGGGACAAACCGGCCTGGGCGGACCCCGAGGCGCTGGCCACCCCGCCGCGCGGTCGGCACCGCACCACTCTGCTGTCGCCCTTCGACTCGCTGATATGGGACCGGGCGCGCACCGAGCGGATCTTCGGCTTCAGCCATCGGCTGGAGGCGTATGTGCCCAGGCCCAAGCGGGTGTACGGCTACTTCGCCATGCCGCTGCTGTCGGGCGGGCGGCTGCTGGGCCGGGTCGATCCGGCCCGGGAGGGGACGACCCTGGTGGCGCGGCAGGTGTCCCTGGAGTCGCCGAAGGCCGTGGCCCCCATGGCGCAGGCGCTGCGGGAGGCGGCCGAATGGGTGGGCTGTGACGCCGTACGAGTCGAGCGCGTGGACCGCCCGGAGCTGGCCGCACCGCTCACGGCGGCGGTCTCGGCGGCGGTCGCCTGAACCGACCTCGGCTCACCCGGGGCTTCGGCCCCGGGGACCTGGCCCCGGGATCCTAGCCCCTGGTGGCGAGGCGAAACCTCACCTGATCTCGAGGATCTTCTCCCGCATCGCGTACACCACGGCCTCCATCCTGGAGTGCAGCTGCAACTTCTCCAGAATGTTGCGCACGTGGTTCTTCACGGTGTTCTCGCTGATGAACAGCTCCTTGGCGATATCCCGGTTGTTCATTCCGGTCGCCACCAGCTTGAGCACCTCGAGCTCCCGGTCGGTGAGCCGGGGCGCGGGCACCAGCCGCCGCTCGTCGGTGCGCTGGATCATCGACTTGAACTCGGTCAGCAGCTTGGCCGCCATCGACGGGCTGATCTGCGACTGGCCGTCCGCCACCGCCCGGATGGCGGTCGAGACCTCGTCGGTCGAGATCTCCTTCAGCAGATAGCCCGTGGCCCCTGCCTTGATCGCGTCGTAGAGATCGGCTTCCTCATCGCTGATCGTCAGCATGATGATCTTGGCGCTGGGTGCCACCTCCTTGATGGCGGTGCACGCCTCGATCCCCCCGCGCTTGGGCATCCGCACATCCATCAGGACGATGTCCGGCAGCAGATCCGCCGCCTTGTCCACGGCCTCGGCCCCGTCCCCCGCCTCGCCGACGACCTGGATGTCCTCCTCCTGGGCCAGGACGATCTCCAATCCACGCCGGAAGAGCGCGTGGTCGTCCACGACGAGGACCCGAATCGGCTCCTTGCGCGGTTCGCCGCGCGGCTCGCCCCCGTCCGGACCGACGCCATGGTCTTCACCGGCGTCGGACACGGGCCCGAAGCTGTCCGCCATCGTTCCTCCCCCTGAAGGCCATGGCCCTTGCGGTCCGCACCCTGGGTGCACTTGGTCTGGCGTCAACCGGTGCTTTCGGTACACCGGTTGGCCGCCCGGCCATGATTTCATGCCCGGACGGTGGAATGGTCCCGCCGTGGTCGCACGGAGGTGCCCCGGGGGGCGCGCAGACGCTCCGGGGCACCACTTACATGTCAGGCTGGATTCGGCTGAATTTCTCGGTCAGCCACCGAGTGCGCCGCCGGCGCCGCCGGCTGCCTCTCCGACGAACGCTTCCGGCTGAAGATGAATCACCCCGTAGTCATAGCCATGCCGCCGATAGACGACGCTGGGCCGGTTGGTGTCGGAGTCGACGAACAGATAGAAGTCGTGCCCGACCAGCTCCATCTCGTAGAGAGCCTGGTCGAGCGACATGGGAGCCGCGGCGTGCGTCTTCTCCCGGACCACCAGAGGGCCCTCGCCCTGGACTTCCAGGGGGCCCATCCGGGTGGTGGGGACGGTCTCCGTCGTGCGCTGGGGGGCGATATCCCCATGCCCGTTGATACGCGCCGCGTTGGGCACCGTGATGGCCACGTCGCTGGCCGGAATTCGACCGTTGCCACGGCGCGTATGGCGCTTGTCGTGCTGCTTGCGCATCCGTGCCTCCAGCTTGCTGGCCGCCAGGTCCAGCGCTGCGTACGGATCGGCCGCGGCGGCCTCCGCCCGGATCACCGGGCCGCGCGAGCGAAGCGTGATCTCCACTCGGTCGGCGCGGTCGGACTGCCGCGGGTTGTGCTCCTTGGACACCTCGACGTCGAGGCTGATCACCTTGCCGTCGAGCTTCTGGATCTTATCCAGCTTCAGCTTCTCGGCCACGTGCTTCCGGAACCGCTCGGGCACCTCAGTTTTACGGCCCTTGACGACGATGTCCACGCAGAACTCCGTTCCCGGGTAGCTCCAGTCAGTATCGGAGCGTCATCCCTTGTGCACTTGGCTCCGGCGTCTTCCGGAGCCACCGGCTTGGCGCTTTCAGCTCCTCCTTCCCACGGGGAGGATCTCAATCCCGTTTGTTCCAAGCCTCACCAGAATGCAGGCAAAACACGCCAAGCGGATAAGTGAGTCATAGCACCCGCCATTCCTCACAACCGAACATAGCTCGACCGGTCGGAAGTCGGCACCCCCTACCGGCCCGTACCTCCGATCAGGCGCTTTGCCACGCTTATCACCTGCAACGATGCGGCTTCGTAATCAGTTCCGGATGGTGGCCGTCAGGGGAGCCGCGACCACGGCGGCGCCGATGACCAGCCCTCCGGCCGCCCTCACCGCCCGTGCCGCCTCCGCGAGCGAGGCTCCTGTGGTCATCAGATCGTCCACCACCACTACCGGGCCCGCCACCAGCAGCCGTCCGCCGCCGGGGACCGCCCCCAGCGCTCCGGTCACATTCGCCCGCCGCTGCCGCGCGTCCAGCCCCGACTGGTCGATCGCCCGGCGCCGCTGGCACAGCACGGCCGGGACCCTCGCCGGGCGCCCGTCGGCGCGCAGCGTGCTCGCCGCGGCGAGCGCGATCCGCCGGGCCGGGTCATGCCCCCGGGCGCCCACCGAGCGCCGGGCCGACGGCACCGGCACCAGCAGCAGCGGCGCTCCGTGAGGCCTCACCCCCGGTCCGGCACCGGGTCTCGTACCCGGCCCGGCCTCCTGTCTCATGCTCGCTCCGGCACCGGGTCCCGTACCCGGTCCGGCCCCTGGTCTCATGCCGGATCCAGTGCCCGGTCCCGCCCCGCGCACCGCGCCCGATCCCACGGCCGCCCGCCCCCGGGGCCCCGCACCGGGCCCGCCGCCAGGGCAGGCCGCCCGCACGGCTCTCGCCAGCGCCTCGCCCAGCGGCCGCGCCAGCCGGAGCGCTCCCCGCTCCTTGTGCGCGAGCAGCACAGCCCGCGCCTCGTCCACGTAATCCACCGCCGCATGGACCACCGGCAGCCCCGGCGGCGCCGGGCTCGGCTCCACCCGGCGCGCCCCGGACCCGCGCAGCGCTCCACGACAACGGCCACACAGCGTGCCTCCCGGCCGACCGCATCCGGCGCAGTCGGCCGGCAGCACCAGATCAGAGATCTCCTGCCACCATCCCCGCATGAACACCACTGTCCCGGTGGTCAGGCCACCGCGCCACCCCTTGTGGACAACCGCGCACATGTGGACAACCGGCCACCCCCGATCGATGTCCTGGCCTAAGAGCCGGGGCGGACCGACCGCGGCAGACCTGGACCTGGCCGAGCAGGCCCAAGGTCCTTCCGACGGACCCTAGCCGGGGTAGACCGGAGCCGAGCCGTCCTGGTCCACGGTCTTCCAGTCGGTGTTCGGCAGCAGCCGCACGATGCCGTTCTCCCTGGTCTCGGCGATCAGCGGCCGGGTCTGGTCCTCCGAGGCCCCGATCGACTGCACCCCGTTCGGCCCCGGCACCTCCGGGACGTTCGACGGAGAGCCGTCCGTCTCCACGTATTGCAGCTGCTGCACCCCGTCCGACTCCCGGCCCGCGACCACCAGCCGGCTGTCACCCGCCCAGGAGAAGGTGTCCACGTCCTCCAGCTTCGGCGCGACCGCCCGCAGCGCCCCCACCGACAGCTTCGGGGCGTCCGCGGTGCCCCGCCGCTCGATCCGGCCGAGCCGCAGCGTGGTGTGGCCGGACCGCTTGACCAGCATCGCGATCCTGGAGCCGTCCGCGGACACCCGCAGCGCCGTGATCCGGCCACCGTCCAGGTTCGGCAGCCGCACCTCGTCCGCCGGCCCGGTGCCGCCCCGAAGCCGCAGCAGCCTCGGCTGCCGTGGGTCCCGGTCGGCCACCCACAGACCGCCCAGCCCGTCCCAGCTCGGCGCCGTCAGACCGTGCTCCACGCTGCCGCCGCGGCTGCGCACCCGCACCTTGCCGCGCTCGGCGTCCGACGCGAGCTCGGTCACATACAGCGCCGAACCGTCGGCGGTGACCCCCGCCGCGTCCCGCTCGTCGCGGGAGACCGCCACCGAGCCCAGATCCGCGTCATCGGCGCCGAAGGGTCCCGGCACCGGCTGTGGCCGGTGCTCGTCGTCGGACAGCCGGACCATCCGGTGTTCGGAGTCCACGAAATACTGGTGCCGCGGATGGCCCTCGACCCCGTCCGGGGCGTAGGCCCGCGCCGCGTCACTGGAGAGGGCACATAGCTCCGAGCCGTTCTGCCGCTCCAGCCGCACCCCGCTGACCTCGGACGATCCCTCGCCCAGGTCCTGGACCGTGAACAGCGTCTGGGCCGCCATCCGGGCGCAGCGCGCCGCGCTGATCTGTGCGGCCCGCTCGTTCAGCCGGATCTTCAGCGCGTTCGAGTCGTCCAGCGACAGCCGCTCGTCCCGGCGTCCGAGCGCCGCCCCACGCGGGAAGGAGCTGCTGACCACCGGCTCCAGCCACCCCGTGGGACCGTTCAGCAGCGCCTTGACGGTCGCGGTCACCGGATCGATACGGCGGCGCACATAGACCGGATCGGCCACCAGCACGTTGTCCCCGGCCTTCGAATCCTCGGCGTCCGGTCCGAGATCGGCGAAGTAGTACTTGTTGACCGAGCGGTAGATGCGCTGGAAGTCGGACTCGCCGAGGATCAGCCCGCGCGGCGGCCCGTCGATCCGCCACTCCGAACCGCTCAGCGTGAGATGGATGCGCTCCTCGTACGGCTGCTCATCGGGCTTGTAGGCGTGGGTCTCGTCCACGACGGCGATCCGCTTGCCCGACAGCACCACCGTCTTACCGTTGCCATCCCGGTCGCCCGGGTCCGTCTCCACCCGCACGTCAGGCGCCTGGTCCAGCACAGTGGTGGCCGCGAACGGCTGCCACCGCTTGACGGCGCTCTTGGTCAGGTACTCCTTCGCCGTGCCGAAGTTCTCCTCGTCGCTCGTCGTGGCCTCCAGGAAGCCGGAGACCAGCTCCGCGGGCTGCTCGCCCTTGCCCGGGCTCACCCCGTACACCCGCACCTGCGAGTCGACGTCGGACCGCGGTGAGGAGTCCACCCGCCGCACATCGCCGCTGTCGGGCATCGAGGCGCAGCCGGACAGCAGCAGGGCGCCACAGGCCAGCAGCACGGGCGCGCTCAGGCCCCGGCCGTCCGGGCGGCGCCCACGGCGGCGGAAACGGCGACGGTCGGCACGGTCAGCGCCCACTGGGGCGGCCCTCCCCTTCGTTCGATGGCGTCGGCCGGGCGGACGGCTCCTGGCCGCCCCGCGGCCCGTCGGACGGCGTCTCCGGGGTGCCACGCACCACCCGGGCCCCATTGCCCGGCAGGGCCGTCGGATCGGCGGACGGCGCCACGGCGTCGGCGGGCAGCGCGGACCGCGGCTGCGCGGGCACCGACGCCAGCCGCTCCGCCGCGGGCTGCGGGGTCACGGCATCACTCGGACGGCGGTTGCGCCGGGAGTCCTCGGGCTCCAGGGGGATCGGCGAGCCGCGCAGCACATCGCCCGCGGTACGCGGCAGCGTCAGCCGGAACTGCGAACCGCCGCCGGGCTCGCCCCACGCCTGGAGCCAGCCGCCGTGCAGCCGCGCGTCCTCCACCGCGATCGACAGCCCCAGACCAGTGCCGCCGGTGGTACGCGCACGCGCCGGATCGGCCCGCCAGAAGCGGTTGAACACCCGCGTCGCCTCGCCGGGCTTGAGCCCGACCCCGTAGTCCCGCACCGCGACGGCCACCGCGCCGCCCGCCGTCGCGAGCCGTACGACCACATCACGGCCCTCACCGTGCTCTACGGCGTTGACCACCAGATTGCGCAGCACCCGCTCGACGCGGCGGGGGTCCGCCTCGGCGATCACCGGCGACTCGGCGCCCCGCACCAGGATCCGGGTGCCCTTGGCCTCGGCGAGTGGTTCGGCCCCGTCCACAACCCGGTGCACCACATCGCGCAGATCGATCGGCTCGGCCTCCAGCGCGGCCGCGCCCGCGTCGAAGCGGCTGATCTCCAGCAGATCGCTGAGCAGCGACTCGAAGCGGTCGACCTGGCCCCACAGCAGCTCGGCCGAGCGCGCGGTGATCGGATCGAAGTCCTCACGCCCCTCGTAGATGACGTCCGCCGCCATCCTTACGGTCGTCAGCGGGGTGCGCAGCTCATGGGAGACATCGGAGACGAAGCGGCGCTGCATCCGGGAGAGCTCCTCCAGCTGCTGGATCTTGAGCTGGAGGTTCTGCGCCATCTTGTTGAACGACTCGCCCAGGCGGGCGATGTCGTCCTCCCCGGTGACCTTCATCCGCTCCTGGAGCAGCCCGGCCGCCAGCCGCTCGGAGATCCCCGCCGCCATCCTTACGGGCGTCACGACCTGTCGGACCACCACCCAGGCGATGGCCCCGAGCAGCACCACCACGAACACCCCGGCCGTGGCCAGGGTGCCCTTGACCAGGCTCAGGGACTTCTCCTCCTGGGTGAACGGGAAGAGGTAGTACAGCTGGTAGGCGTCGCCGTTGTTGTCGTCCAGACGCTTGCCGATGATCAGCGCGGGCTCGGAGTCCCCGGAGCCCGCGTGCACGATCTTCCCGTAGCGCTCATACGGCGCGGTGCGGCCCTCGTCCACGCGACGGCGCAGATCGGCGGGCACACTGTCCGGCTGGACATCGCCGGAGGCCCGCGGCCCCCGGCTGGCCACATAGGGCGTCTCGCCGGAGTCGGAGCTGAGCGCCACCACCGAATAGGCGCCCTTGCCGCCGCTGGCGAGCTGCTCCACCAGCGCGTTCAGCCAGGCACCGGAGTCCTGGGCACCGGCCCCGGCCCCGTCCTGGCCACGATTGTCACTCTTACGGTCGGCCATCTGCTCGGCCACCTCGAAGCCGCCGACGGCCTGACCCTGCGCCGCATGGCGCTTGGCGTCCAGCAGACCGTTGCGCACCTGCCCGATGACCACCAGGCCCAGCAGCAGCACCACACCGAGCGACATCAGCAGCGTGGTGGCCACCACACGCAGCTGGATGTTCCGCCGCCACAGCCGGGCAGCGGGCAGCAGCGGACGGCGCACCCACCGACCGAACAGCCGGATCACCGGGTGGGCCGGCCCTCCGGACGCCCCGTCGGGCAGCAACTGCCCGCCGCTCCACAACCTGCGCAGCAGCGGTATCTCACCCGCCGGGTCGGGCCGCCCGATCCGGGCACCCTCCGGAGCCCCGCCGCCCGGTCCACCGGGCTGCGGCGCCGTACCACCGGTCATCTCAGCTGGGCCCGGCCTTGTAGCCGACACCGCGCACGGTCACCACGATCTCCGGCCGCTCCGGGTCCTTCTCGACCTTCGACCGCAGTCGCTGCACATGCACATTCACCAGCCGGGTGTCGGCGGCATGCCGATAGCCCCACACCTGCTCGAGCAGCACCTCACGGGTGAACACCTGCCACGGCTTACGGGCCAGCGCCACCAGAAGATCGAACTCCAGCGGCGTCAGCGCTATCGACTGGCCGTCCCGCTTCACCGAGTGCCCCGCCACGTCGATCACCAGATCACCGATGGCCAACTGCTCCGGCGCCGGTTCCTCGGAACGCCTCAGCCGCGCCCGGATCCGGGCCACCAGTTCCTTCGGCTTGAACGGCTTGACGATGTAGTCATCCGCCCCGGACTCGAGCCCGACCACCACATCAACCGTGTCGCTCTTGGCCGTGAGCATGACGATCGGCACCCCGGACTCGGCCCGGATCAGCCGACAGACCTCGATGCCGTCCCGTCCGGGCAGCATCAGATCGAGCAGCACAAGATCGGGCTTGGTCTCGCGGAAGGCGGCAAGAGCCTTGTCGCCGTCCGACACGAACGACGGTTCAAAGCCTTCGCCGCGCAGCACGATGCCGAGCATCTCTGCCAGTGCGGTGTCGTCGTCGACGACAAGGACGCGTCCCTTCATATCGACATCATCCCATTACCCGATCGTGACCTGGCCCACAGCTCGGCGATACCGTCCGCGGTGACCGGGGAAACCACGCCGTCCTCGGTGACGATCGCCGTCACCAACTCCGGTGGTGTGACGTCGAAGGCCGGATTGTGGGCCTGTGTGCCCAGCGGAGCGACCGGCACTCCGGTGCCCGCCTCCTGCCCGGCGATGGGGACATACGGAATTGTGATGTCTGTCACTTCATATCCAGGACGCTGTTCGACTTCGATCGCGGCCCCGTCGGGAGTGGCCGGGTCCACCGTGGTGGTCGGGGCCACCACCACGAACGGCACATGGTGGTAGCGGGCCAGCACCGCGAGCGGATAGCTGCCCACCTTGTTGGCCACCGAGCCGTCCGCGGCGATCCGGTCCGCACCGATCAGCACCGCGTCCACCTCACCGGCCGCGAAGAGCGAGCCCGCCGCGTTGTCGGCGAGCAGCGTGTACGCCATACCGGCGCGCGCCGCCTCGTACGCGGTCAACCGCGCCCCCTGGAGCAGGGGCCGGGTCTCGTCCACCCAGAGCCGCCGCAGCTGCCCCGCCCGGTGCACCGCCTTGACCACGGCGAGGGCGGTCCCCTCGCCTCCGGAGACCAGGGCGCCGGTGTTGCAGTGAGTGAGGATCCGATGACCTCCGGCAGGCAGCAGCTCTTCGAGGAGCACCTGACCACGGGCCGCCATGCGCTCGCTGGCCTCGGCATCCTCCCGGTGCAGAACACGGGCCTCGGCGAGGGCCGCCGCTGCGGCCTGAGCGTCGTCCGCGTCATCCCGGAGCGCGGCGTGATACGCGGCGACGGCACGGCGGACGCCATAGGCGAGGTTGACGGCCGTGGGACGGGCGTGGGCGAGGGACTCGGCGGCCTCGTCCACATCGAAGCCGCGGGCCGCGGCGAGCGCGATCCCGTATGCCCCCGCGAGGCCGAGCAGCGGGGCGCCGCGCACGGCGAGGGAGCGGATGGCCTCCACCAGCGCCGGCACATCGGTGCACACCAGATCGACCTCTTCGGCGGGCAGCCGGGTCTGGTCGAGAAGTACCAGTACGGGCCCCTCCGGGGGCTCCTCCCAGCGCAGCGCCAAGGCGATGGGAGGTATGGAGCCTTCCGGGGACACCGGATGCTGATCAGCCATCCGCCCAGTTTGCCTTGTGCGCCACCGACTATTGAAGTGTCGGACCGCCCCCAGTGGCCGGTACGGGGTGGAACGCACCGTGGCACGATGGCTGACACCCACCCGCCGCGGACGCCGCGGCCGGTCAACGAACAACCTACGGAGCGACGATGAATGACTCTCCGGGCTGGGCCCCGCCCGGATCGTCCCCTTCCGACGAACCGGACCACGGCGCTCAGCAGCAGAGCGAGCCCGCCGACCAGCCCGCCCCGGAGCAGCGAGCATGGGGCGAACAGTGGGCCCGCCGCCAGCCCCCGCCCGGCCGCTGGGCCGCATCGGGAGACCGCACGCCACCACCGGTGCCGCCCGCTCCCGGGCCGGGTGGCGGATGGGGCACCGGCCGACGTCAGCCTCCCGCTCCCCGCCCCGGTGTCATTCCGCTGCGACCGCTGGGCGTCAGCGAGATCCTGGACGGCGCGGTGGCCATCATGCGCGCCCACTGGCGCACGGTCCTCGGAATCTCGCTGATCGTCTCGATCGTCACCCAGGGCATGACCACGGCCGCCACAGGACTGTGGTTCAACGACGGCCGAGGGAACGAGAGCAATGTCCTCGACGATCCGGACGCCACCGTGGGCCAGGCGCTGCGCGCCGCCGGCGACACCCTCGGCGACAGCGGAGTCACCCTCCTGCTCGGCGTCCTCGGAACGATCGTCACCACCGCACTGCTGACCGTGGTCGCCGCACGGGCGGTGCTGGGCCGAAACGTGTCCACCAGGGAGGCATGGGCCGGTGCCCGGCCGCACCTCCTTCAGCTGTGCGGGCTGCTCCTGCTGATCCCGACCATCGCCGCGGCCGTCATCGCCGCCGGTATGACGCCAGGTCTGCTGCTGACCGTCGCGGGCGTGCCGAGCGAGGGTGCCGCGCTGGCCTCTCTGGGCGGGCTCGCCGCGGCATGCGTCGCCGCCTGGCTCTGGGTCCGCTTCAGCCTCGCCGCTCCGGCGCTGATGCTGGAGAAGCAGGGGATCATCAAGGCCCTGCGACGCTCCTTCAAGCTGGTGCGCGGCTCGTGGGGGCGCGTCTTCGGCATCCAACTGCTGGCCGTCGTCCTGGTCTTCATCGTCGGCGCCATCGTCGAGATCCCCACCAGCCTGGTCGCCATGGTGATCGGCGGGGACAACGCCATGGACTGGCTGTCCGGCGAATCCGTCTCCGTCGGCTGGACCTTCCTGATCGTGGTCGGCGTCGGCGGAGTGATCAGCTCGACCATCACCTTCCCGATCAGCGCGGGCGTGACGGCCCTCCTCTACATGGACCAGCGCATCCGGCGCGAGGCCCTCGACCTCGAGCTCGCCCGCGCCGCGGGGATGCCGGGAGACTCGGGAGAAGGCCATGGCGAAGACCAGCCGACCGTCGGCTCCACGTCCTGGAACTGACGGCACCACAACAGGCGGGGATGAACGGGGCGTCACCCTTCGCCCCCTCACCGCACAACCCGTCATACTCACAGGCCATCACCTCCCCCTCCGCCCGCTCGGCGCATATGTCCGCTGCACCCTGGGCCTCTTGACTGACCATCAGAGGACCGCCTGACCGACCCTCAGTGACTACTCTGCGTGACATTGGCCACGCAGCGCCAGAGCGCTGATGCCTTTTCACTCGATCCGGTGGAACATCCGATGGAGTGGGAACGCAAAAAAGCCTCGGTCCCGAGCACATAATGCTCGGGACCGAGGCTAAAAATTGTTCGGCGGCGTCCTACTCTCCCACAGGGTCCCCCCTGCAGTACCATCGGCGCTGAAAGGCTTAGCTTCCGGGTTCGGAATGTAACCGGGCGTTTCCCTAACGCAATGACCACCGAAACACTATGAAGATTCAAACCGGACCCACCCACACACGGGTGGATGGGGGTCGGACGGTTCGTTGCTTCAGAACCAACACAGTGGACGCGAGCACCTGAGGACAAGCCCTCGGCCTATTAGTACCAGTCAACTCCACCGGTCACCCGGCTTCCATATCTGGCCTATCAACCCAGTCGTCTACTGGGAGCCTTAACCCATCAAGTGGGTGGGAGCCCTCATCTCGAAGCAGGCTTCCCGCTTAGATGCTTTCAGCGGTTATCCCTCCCGAACGTAGCCAACCAGCCATGCCCTTGGCAGAACAACTGGCACACCAGAGGTTCGTCCGTCCCGGTCCTCTCGTACTAGGGACAGCCCTTCTCAAGACTCCTACGCGCACAGCGGATAGGGACCGAACTGTCTCACGACGTTCTAAACCCAGCTCGCGTACCGCTTTAATGGGCGAACAGCCCAACCCTTGGGACCGACTCCAGCCCCAGGATGCGACGAGCCGACATCGAGGTGCCAAACCATCCCGTCGATATGGACTCTTGGGGAAGATCAGCCTGTTATCCCCGGGGTACCTTTTATCCGTTGAGCGACGGCGCTTCCACAAGCCACCGCCGGATCACTAGTCCCGACTTTCGTCCCTGCTCGACCCGTCGGTCTCACAGTCAAGCTCCCTTGTGCACTTACACTCAACACCTGATTGCCAACCAGGCTGAGGGAACCTTTGGGCGCCTCCGTTACCCTTTAGGAGGCAACCGCCCCAGTTAAACTACCCACCAGACACTGTCCCTGATCCGGATCACGGACCCAGGTTAGACATCCAGCACGACCAGAGTGGTATTTCAACAACGACTCCCCCTGAACTGGCGTCCAGAGATCACAGTCTCCCACCTATCCTACACAAGCCGAACCGAACACCAATATCAAGCTGTAGTAAAGGTCCCGGGGTCTTTCCGTCCTGCTGCGCGAAACGAGCATCTTTACTCGTAATGCAATTTCACCGGGCCTATGGTTGAGACAGTCGAGAAGTCGTTACGCCATTCGTGCAGGTCGGAACTTACCCGACAAGGAATTTCGCTACCTTAGGATGGTTATAGTTACCACCGCCGTTTACTGGCGCTTAAGTTCTCAGCCTCGCCCCATCGAAACAGAGCTAACCGGTCCCCTTAACGTTCCAGCACCGGGCAGGCGTCAGTCCGTATACATCGCCTTACGGCTTCGCACGGACCTGTGTTTTTAGTAAACAGTCGCTTCTCGCTGGTCTCTGCGGCCACCACCAGCTCAAGGAGCAAGTCCCATCACCAGCAATGGCCCCCCTTCTCCCGAAGTTACGGGGGCATTTTGCCGAGTTCCTTAACCATAGTTCACCCGAACGCCTCGGTATTCTCTACCTGACCACCTGAGTCGGTTTAGGGTACGGGCCGCCATGAAACTCGCTAGAGGCTTTTCTCGACAGCATAGGATCATCCACTTCACCACAATCGGCTCGGCATCAGGTCTCAGACACATACTGGACGGATTTACCTACCCAGCGTCCTACACCCTTACCCCGGGACAACCACCGCCCGGGCTGGACTACCTTCCTGCGTCACCCCATCACTTACCTACTACCACCTTGGACCGTCGGCTCCACCACTCCCCTCAACTCCGAAGAGATCAGGGCGGCTTCACGGACTTAGCATCAGAGGATTCGATACTGGGCGTTTCAAAGCGGGTACCGGAATATCAACCGGTTGTCCATCGACTACGCCTGTCGGCCTCGCCTTAGGTCCCGACTTACCCTGGGCAGATCAGCTTGACCCAGGAACCCTTAGTCAATCGGCGCACACGTTTCCCACGTGTGTATCGCTACTCATGCCTGCATTCTCACTCGTGAACCATCCACAACTCGCTTACACGGCTGCTTCACCCGGCACACGACGCTCCCCTACCCATCACAGCCCCCGTTAGGGGCATATGCTGCAATGACACGACTTCGGCGGTACGCTTGAGCCCCGCTACATTGTCGGCGCGGAATCACTTGACCAGTGAGCTATTACGCACTCTTTCAAGGATGGCTGCTTCTAAGCCAACCTCCTGGTTGTCTCTGCGACTCCACATCCTTTCCCACTTAGCGTACGCTTAGGGGCCTTAGTCGATGCTCTGGGCTGTTTCCCTCTCGACCATGGAGCTTATCCCCCACAGTCTCACTGCCGCGCTCTCACTTACCGGCATTCGGAGTTTGGCTAAGGTCAGTAACCCGGTAGGGCCCATCGCCTATCCAGTGCTCTACCTCCGGCAAGAAACACACGACGCTGCACCTAAATGCATTTCGGGGAGAACCAGCTATCACGGAGTTTGATTGGCCTTTCACCCCTAACCACAGGTCATCCCCCAGGTTTTCAACCCTGGTGGGTTCGGTCCTCCACGAAGTCTTACCTCCGCTTCAACCTGCCCATGGCTAGATCACTCCGCTTCGGGTCTTGAGCGCGCTACTCAACCGCCCTATTCGGACTCGCTTTCGCTACGGCTTCCCCACACGGGTTAACCTCGCAACACACCGCAAACTCGCAGGCTCATTCTTCAAAAGGCACGCAGTCACGACCGTGCTCCGAAGAACACGGCGACGCTCCCACGGCTTGTAGGCACACGGTTTCAGGTACTATTTCACTCCGCTCCCGCGGTACTTTTCACCATTCCCTCACGGTACTATCCGCTATCGGTCACCAGGGAATATTTAGGCTTAGCGGGTGGTCCCGCCAGATTCACACGGGATTTCTCGGGCCCCGTGCTACTTGGGAAATGAGCAAGCAAGCCATCACGATTTCGGCTACGGGGGTCTTACCCTCTACGCCGGACCTTTCGCATGTCCTTCGCCTATCGCAATGGTTTCTGACTCACCCAGCCGCCGGCAGACGACTGAAGCTCACTCCCACAACCCCGCATGCGCAACCCCTGCCGGGTATCACACACATACGGTTTAGCCTCATCCAGTTTCGCTCGCCACTACTCCCGGAATCACGGTTGTTTTCTCTTCCTGCGGGTACTGAGATGTTTCACTTCCCCGCGTTCCCTCCACATACCCTATGTGTTCAGGTATGGGTGACAGCCCATGACGACTGCCGGGTTTCCCCATTCGGACACCCCCGGATCACAGCTCGGTTGACAGCTCCCCGGGGCCTATCGCGGCCTCCCACGTCCTTCATCGGTTCCTGGTGCCAAGGCATCCACCGTGCGCCCTTAAAAACTTGGCCACAGATGCTCGCGTCCACTGTGCAGTTCTCAAACAACGACCCGTACCCCGTCACCCACACCCTTACAGCGTGGTACACCGGGACCGGCCGAAGAGACGAGCGTTCCTGCCCGTACCTTCAGACACCCAACAGCGTGCCCGACATCATCCCGCCCGCTTGCTCTGTGTTCCACGCCGAAGCAGTACTAACAGAGAAAGCATCCGAAACAATGCCGAGTAGTCAACGTTCCACCCATGAGCAACCGTGCAGGACACTTGCCTACAGTCGGCTATGCGCTCCTTAGAAAGGAGGTGATCCAGCCGCACCTTCCGGTACGGCTACCTTGTTACGACTTCGTCCCAATCGCCAGTCCCACCTTCGACGGCTCCCTCCACAAGGGTTGGGCCACCGGCTTCGGGTGTTACCGACTTTCGTGACGTGACGGGCGGTGTGTACAAGGCCCGGGAACGTATTCACCGCAGCAATGCTGATCTGCGATTACTAGCGACTCCGACTTCATGGGGTCGAGTTGCAGACCCCAATCCGAACTGAGACCGGCTTTTTGAGATTCGCTCCACCTCACGGCTTCGCAGCTCATTGTACCGGCCATTGTAGCACGTGTGCAGCCCAAGACATAAGGGGCATGATGACTTGACGTCGTCCCCACCTTCCTCCGAGTTGACCCCGGCAGTCTCCTGTGAGTCCCCATCACCCCGAAAGGCATGCTGGCAACACAGAACAAGGGTTGCGCTCGTTGCGGGACTTAACCCAACATCTCACGACACGAGCTGACGACAGCCATGCACCACCTGTACACCGACCACAAGGGGGACCCTGTCTCCAGAGTTTTCCGGTGTATGTCAAGCCTTGGTAAGGTTCTTCGCGTTGCGTCGAATTAAGCCACATGCTCCGCCGCTTGTGCGGGCCCCCGTCAATTCCTTTGAGTTTTAGCCTTGCGGCCGTACTCCCCAGGCGGGGAACTTAATGCGTTAGCTGCGGCACGGACAACGTGGAATGTCGCCCACACCTAGTTCCCAACGTTTACGGCGTGGACTACCAGGGTATCTAATCCTGTTCGCTCCCCACGCTTTCGCTCCTCAGCGTCAGTATCGGCCCAGAGATCCGCCTTCGCCACCGGTGTTCCTCCTGATATCTGCGCATTTCACCGCTACACCAGGAATTCCGATCTCCCCTACCGAACTCTAGCCTGCCCGTATCGAATGCAGACCCGGGGTTAAGCCCCGGGCTTTCACATCCGACGCGACAAGCCGCCTACGAGCTCTTTACGCCCAATAATTCCGGACAACGCTTGCGCCCTACGTATTACCGCGGCTGCTGGCACGTAGTTAGCCGGCGCTTCTTCTGCAGGTACCGTCACTTGCGCTTCTTCCCTGCTGAAAGAGGTTTACAACCCGAAGGCCGTCATCCCTCACGCGGCGTCGCTGCATCAGGCTTGCGCCCATTGTGCAATATTCCCCACTGCTGCCTCCCGTAGGAGTCTGGGCCGTGTCTCAGTCCCAGTGTGGCCGGTCGCCCTCTCAGGCCGGCTACCCGTCGTCGCCTTGGTAGGCCATCACCCCACCAACAAGCTGATAGGCCGCGGGCTCATCCTGCACCGCCGGAGCTTTCCACCACCAGACCATGCGGTCGGCAGTCATATCCGGTATTAGACCCCGTTTCCAGGGCTTGTCCCAGAGTGCAAGGCAGATTGCCCACGTGTTACTCACCCGTTCGCCACTAATCCCCGGCCGAAACCGGTTCATCGTTCGACTTGCATGTGTTAAGCACGCCGCCAGCGTTCGTCCTGAGCCAGGATCAAACTCTCCGTGAATGCTTCCGGACTATCCCGGCAACACATCACGAGAGCGGAACCACCGGAGGAATAGTCCGATGGTTCACAGCGTCCTCGCTGTGTTTTTCTTCAAAGGAACCTCGTCCACGAGTGGACGGGGTATCAACATATCTGGCGTTGACTTTTGGCACGCTGTTGAGTTCTCAAGGAACGGACGCTTCCTTCGAAACCATTTCACCGGCTTCTCCGGGCGCTTCCCTTCGGTGTTTCCAACCTTACCAGACCCGATTTCCGGTCGTTTCCGATCCGAATTCCGTTTCCGGTGGCCGCTGGAGGGCCCTGCCTTTCGGCGTGTTTTCGACTTTAGCAGACGATCATCCGCCGAACCTAATCGGCTTCGCGTGATGCCTACGGGTGTCAAAGGGTGCTCCGTTTGGATTTCCATCCGTCTGCGGAGCGGTTCAGATGCGCTTTGGGGGGTGGGCAGACCCTGCTCACCACAACCGTTTAAACCTACCTCCCCGGACCACCTTGGTCAAGGACTCCGGGCAAGATTCTTTGTACGGTCCGGCCGGAGCGCTTGTGCGCTCCGTTCACCGCGACCTTTAAACGTACGCACCTGAGCCTCCCGGGTCAATAGGTCCCCGGAAGTTTCTCAACGCCGCAGGTCAGAGGAGCCGGGTGGCCGTCAGGCCGCGAAGGACGACGGTGGGCTCTCCAGGTGCTCCAGCTCGATGCCGGGGGCGGCGAGCACCACGTCGCCGGCGATGTGGACCGTCCGGACCTCTCCGGTGTCCACCTCGCTGACCTGGTACTCGTCCACAACGAGTGGGCCGGTGTCGGTGGCGTGACCGGTTCTGTCGAGGAGTGCCCAGGACTGATCCAGGGTGAGGGGCGCGAGGACCGGATCGGTGAAGGCCACGAGGCGTACGCGGACGGCTCCGGCGCCGGGTTCCAGGCGCAGCAGTCGGGAGACGGCGACCAGGAAGGCCGGGGAGGCGCCGGTGAAGGAGTGGGCGCGGACATTGCCCTCGGTCGCGTGCTCACCGGTGGGGTCCGTGCGGACCCAGGTGACCCCGTCCAGGGCGGCGCCCCTGACCTGCCAGCTGGACGCGTGCAGCTCCACCCTGAGCGGGCGGCCGAGCTCGTCGAGAGTGAGGTCCACGGATCCGGCGTGATCGCCGGAGGGTGAGATCCGCTGCGCGACATAGCGCCATCCGCTGGGGCCGGGAGCGCATTGGAAGTGCTCCTCGCCCAGGGGGGCGTGATCGTGCGGGTCGTGGAGGGAGTAGCGGCCGCGGGGCATGGTGAGGTCCTTGACGAGCGTCGGGCCCGCCCGGCCGGATGGCGCGGACGGGCCCTGGGGCCCCCGCCGGGGCGGGGGCCGGGTCAGCGGCCGCCGACGGGGTGGTCGGCGGCGCCGGTGCGATCAGCGGATGCGATCAGTAGCGGTAGTGGTCGGGCTTGTACGGGCCCTCCACCGGGACGCCGATGTAGGAGGCCTGCTCGGGCCGGAGCGTGGTCAGCTTGGCCCCGAGCGCGTCCAGGTGGAGGCGGGCGACCTTCTCGTCCAGGTGCTTGGGGAGCACATAGACGTCGGTCGGGTACGACTCCGGCTTGGTGTAGAGCTCGATCTGGGCGATGGTCTGGTTCGCGAAGGAGTTGGACATCACGAACGACGGGTGACCGGTCGCGTTGCCGAGGTTCAGCAGGCGGCCCTCGGAGAGCACGATGATCTTCTTGCCGTCGGGGAAGGTCCAGGTGTGGACCTGCGGCTTGACCTCGTCCTTCACGATGCCCGGGAGGGCGGCGAGGCCGGCCATGTCGATCTCGTTGTCGAAGTGGCCGATGTTCCCGACGATCGCCTGGTGCTTCATCTTGGCCATGTCCGAGGCCAGGATGATGTCCTTGTTGCCGGTCGTGGTGATGAAGATGTCGGCGGTCTCCACCACGTCCTCCAGGGTGGCGACCTGGTAGCCGTCCATCGCGGCCTGGAGCGCGCAGATCGGGTCGATCTCGGTGATGATCACTCGGGCGCCCTGGCCGCGCAGCGATTCCGCGCAGCCCTTACCGACGTCACCGTAGCCGCAGACGACCGCGACCTTGCCGCCGATCAGCACGTCGGTGGCGCGGTTGATGCCGTCGACCAGGGAGTGGCGGCAGCCGTACTTGTTGTCGAACTTGGACTTGGTGACCGCGTCGTTCACGTTGATCGCCGGGAAGAGCAGCGTGCCGTCCCGCTGCATCTCGTAGAGGCGGTGAACGCCGGTGGTCGTCTCCTCGGTGACCCCGCGGATCTCGGAGGCCAGCTGCGTCCACTTCTGCGGGCTCGCCGCGATGGTGCGGTTCAGCAGCTCGAGGATGACGCGGTGCTCGTCGTTCTCGGCGGTGGCGACGTCAGGGGCGGCGCCGGCCTTCTCGTACTCGACGCCCTTGTGGACGAGGAGGGTGGCGTCGCCACCGTCGTCCAGGATCATGTTGGGCCCACCGGTGGGGGTGCCGGGCCAGGTCAGCGCCTGCTCCGTGCACCACCAGTACTCCTCCAGGGTCTCGCCCTTCCAGGCGAAGACCGGGATGCCCCGCGGGTTCTCCGGGGTGCCCTCGGGGCCGACGGCGACCGCGGCCGCCGCGTGGTCCTGGGTGGAGAAGATGTTGCAGGAGGCCCACCGGACCTGGGCGCCGAGGGCGACCAGGGTCTCGATCAGCACGGCGGTCTGCACCGTCATGTGCAGGGAGCCGGTGATACGGGCGCCGGCCAGCGGCTGCTGCTCGGCGTACTCCTTACGGATCGCCATCAGGCCGGGCATCTCATGCTCGGCGAGGGTGATCTCCTTACGGCCGAAGGCAGCCAGGGAGAGGTCCGCGACCTTGAAGTCCTGACCGGAGACGGCTGTCGTCATGAGTGCTGCTCCTCCTCGATCGTGTGCGAGCGAGAGTGGTTCGGCTGGGCATGCGAGGCGTCGGGCGGGGCCCCCGCGACAGCGGGCACACCTGTCCCCTTCTACCTCACAGTGCGCAGTCCGTCGGAGGCCCTCTCTCCCTCGGCCGACCCGGGGTGCGGGCCGCCCGACCGCCATCAGCAGCGACGTCTGGCTCGGTCAAGAATCTACACCGATCGGCGGAGCGAACCCCAGCCCCCATCGGCCATCTTCGGCCGTACGGCTATGACCAGGGGCGACGGGTGCGCTGCTTGCGGACCGGGGGAGGCGTTGCTTCGCGGGTCGATGGTCGCGTCGTTCGGGAGCCGACGGCCGCGTCGTGTCCGGAGTCGGGGGTTCAGCCCATCGCTTTGATCCCGGCCGGATGTATTGCACGATGCCGCGAGCGCGGGGACGCTGGCAGCTTCTTCCCGCGCCCGCCCAACGCGTTTAAGGAGAACCACGTGACCAGTCCAGCCGATCCCCCCAACGGTGCGGGGGCCAGCGGACCGGGGCTCAAATTGCTCGCGGTGACCGCGTGTCCCACGGGTATCGCCCATACCTATATGGCCGCTGAGAAGCTGGCCCAGGCGGCGGAGTCGCTCGGCCACAGCATGAAGGTGGAGACCCAAGGCTCGATCGGGGCCGAGAACGTACTGTCTGACAACGATGTCAGCCAGGCTGACGGCATCATCATCGCCGCCGACAAGGACGTCGACCGCAGTCGTTTCGTCGGTAAGCGAGTGCTTGTCGTCGGGGTCGCCGACGGCATTCACCGGCCGCAGCGGCTGATCGAGCAGGTGCTGGACGCGCCGGTGTACGAGGGCGACGGCTCCGGTGCCGGGCGCGGCGCCTCGGGGGCGGCGGCTTCCGGCGGTGGTGGCGGTGGCGGCAGTAAGGGGCGCAGCGTCACCTATAAGGCGCTCATGAACGGTGTCTCGTACATGATCCCGTTCGTGGTGGTCGGCGGTCTGCTGATCGCGGTCTCGCTGGCCCTGGGCGGTGATACGACGTCCAAGGGCATCGTCATCCCCGACGACTCCTTCTGGAAGACGGTCAACGACATCGGGAGCATCGGCTTCGAGCTGATGATCCCGGCCCTGTCCGGCTATATCGCCTACGCCATCGCGGACCGGCCCGCGTTGGTGCCCGGCATGGTGGGCGGCTGGATCGCGGCGCACGGCGAGCTGTACGACAGTGAGGCGGGCGCCGGCTTCATCGGGGCGATCGTCACCGGCTTCCTGGCCGGTTATCTGGTGCTGTGGATCAAGCGGGTCAAGGTTCCGAAGTTCGTCCAGCCGATCATGCCGATCATTGTGATCCCGATCGTGGCGACCTCGGCGCTCGGCCTCTTCTTCATCTATGTCCTCGGCGAGCCGATCTCCTGGGTCTTCGAACAGCTCACTGACTGGCTCGGCGGGCTGACCGGCACGAGTGCGGCGGTGCTCGGCATCATCCTCGGGCTGATGATCGCGTTCGACATGGGTGGTCCGGTCAATAAGACGGCGTTCCTCTTCGGGGCCGGGCTGGTGTCCAAGAACCCCGAGGTCATGGGGGCGTGTGCGGCGGCCATTCCGGTGCCGCCGCTGGGCCAGGGGCTGGCCACGCTGCTGCGCCGCCGGATGTTCGACGACCAGGAGCGGGAGACCGGGCTCGCGGCGCTCTTCATGGGCTTCTTCGGCATCACGGAGGGCGCGATTCCGTTCGCGGCGGCGCGTCCCGCGCGGGTCATTCCGGCGAACATGGTGGGTGGCGCGGTCGCCGGGGCGATAGCCGGGGTGGCGTCGGTTGAGGACAACGTGCCGCACGGGGGGCCGATTGTGGCGGTGCTCGGTGCGGTTGGTGGGGTGCCGATGTTCTTTGTCGCGGTGGTGGTGGGCACGGCGGTGACGGCATTGGTGACGATCGGGTTGATGTCGGTGGGTGGGGGCGCTGTTGATCAGGGCGGTGCCGCGGTTGGCGTGGGTGCCGCGGGCGCCACCGCGGGCGGTTCCTCCGGAGCGTCGTCGGTCGCGGCTGAGCCCGTCCTTGCCGGGGTGGGCGGCGGGGACCGTACCGGGGAGGCGAGCGGTGCCGGGGGTGCCCGTAAGGCCGTCGCTTCCCAAGGGGTGGCCGCCAAGACCGGCGAGGCCGAGGCCGTTCCTGCGGGTCAGGTGCTGTCCGGGTATCTCACCGAGCAGACCGTGAAGGAGCGGTTGGCGGCCGACGGTAAGGACGCCGCGATCCGTGAGATGGCCGAACTGCTGGCCACGACCGGCAAGGTCGCGGATGCGGAGGAGTTGGTGCGGGCCGCGTTTGCACGGGAGGACCAGGGCACGACCGGGCTCGGCGAGGAGATCGCGATTCCGCATGCCAAGACGGACGCGGTGACCGCTCCGGTCGTCGGCTTCGCGCGTTCCCCCGAGGGGATCGAGTGGGGTGCGCCGGATGGGACCAAGGCTCGGCTGGTGTTCATGATCGCGGTGCCGGAGGCGGATGCGGGGGATGAGCATCTGCGGATTCTGGCGTTGCTGTCGCGGAAGTTGATGGCTGAGGAGTTTCGGGAGCGGTTGTTGGGGGCGGGGGATGTGGAGGGGATTTTGGGGGTGCTTGGGGAGATTGGGTAGGGCCGGGGGTGGGGGTGGGCCTCTCCCCCACCCCGCCCCTTCCCGAAACCGGGGGCAAAGCCCCCGAGCCCCCTCCGGGGCTCCGCCCCGGACCCCGGCTCAGGCCCCCACAAACCGGCCGGGTCTCGCTCAGGCGGACGTCGAGGTTCGGAGGATGTCGGGTTCCAGGTAGATGACTCGGGCGATCGGGACCGCTTCCCGGATACGGGCCTCCGCGGCGTCGATCGCGCGGGCGACCTCCGCGGCCGTGTCGTCGTGCTGGACCGCGACCTTGGCGGCGACCAGCAGCTCCTCGGGGCCGAGGTGGAGGGTGCGCATATGGATCACGCTGGTGACGGTCTCGCCGTCCACGACGGCTTCGCGGATCTTGGCGACCTCCGTGGCGTCGGCCGCCTCGCCCAGCAGCAGCGACTTGGTCTCGGCCGCGAGCACCAGGGCGATCAGCACCAGCAGGATGCCGATGCAGAGGGTGCCGATGCCGTCCCAGACGCCGTCGCCGGTCAGCAGGGTGAGGCCGACGCCGCCGAGGGCGAGGACCAGGCCGACGAGGGCGCCGAAGTCCTCCAGGAGGACGACGGGGAGCTCGGGGGCCTTGGCGCGGCGGACGAACTGGGACCAGCTCTGCTTGCCCCGGATCTCGTTGGACTCCTTTATGGCCGTACGGAAGGAGAAGCCCTCGGCGATGATCGCGAAGACGAGCACCCCGACCGGCCAGTACCAGTGCTCCAGCTCATGGGGGTGCTGGATCTTCTCGTAGCCCTCGTACAGCGCGAAGACACCACCGATGGTGAACAGCACGATGGAGACGAGGAAGCCGTAGATATAGCGCTCACGGCCGTAGCCGAAGGGGTGCTCCGGGGTGGCCTCGCGCTTGGCCTTCTTCCCGCCGAGGAGCAGCAGCCCCTGGTTGCCCGAGTCGGCGATCGAGTGCACGCCTTCGGCGAGCATCGACGACGAGCCGCTGAAGGCGAACGCCACGAACTTGGCTGCGGCGATGGCCAGGTTCGCGCCCAGCGCGGCAACAATCGCCTTGGTTCCGCCTGATGCACTCATATGTGCCGAATTTCCCTTCCGCTTACATGGCAGCTCATGGCGGCTTTGCCAGTGCTTTACCGCCTCACGGCGGGCCATTGTTCCAGCCCCTCGAGCGGGCCGTACCTCAGGCGGTCACTGTGGCCCTGAACACAGTGCCATCGCCGCTCAGGGCGGCCTCCTCGCCGGCCGGTACGAAGGCCGACTCCCCGCGCTTCAGCGGGAGTTCGCCGTCCGTGCCGCGCAGGGAGACCTCACCCGAGGTGCAGAGCAGGATCTGCGGGCCGGCCGCCGGCAGCGGGCGGGGGGCGGCGCCGTCTGCGAGGACGTGGCGGGAGAGCCGGAACTCGTCGATCGGGGTGGTGTAGAGCTCCTCGCCGGAGGGGTCCGCCTCGGGGCGCAGCACGGCGGGGGCGGCGCTCTCGAAGCGGACGACGCGCAGCAGCTCGGGGACGTCCACATGCTTGGGCGTCAGCCCGCAGCGCAGCACGTTGTCGGAGTTGGCCATGATCTCGACGCCAAGGCCGTCGAGATAGGCGTGCGGCACGCCGGCGCCGAGGTAGAGGGCCTCGCCGGGCTGGAGGGTCACGAAGTTGAGCAGCATCGCGGCGATCGCGCCGGGGTCGCCCGGGTAGTGCCGGGCGATGGAGGCGTACGCCGCGTACGCCGGGGCGTACGGTCCGTCCTGCGCGCCGAGCCGCTCGGCGGCGGCGGTGGCCTGCCTTACGGTCTCCGCCATCGCCTCCGGGTCGGCCGTAAGGACGGCGGTCAGCACCTCGCGCAGGGCGTGCGACTCCGGGTGGGCGTGCAGGATGTCGACGTACGGCTTGAGCGAGTCGACCTCGAGGGCGGCCAGCAACTCGGCCGCCTCGTTCGGGGCGCGGAAGCCGCACAGCCCGTTGAACGGCGTGAGCGCGCATATCAGCTCGGGCTTGTGGTTGGCGTCCTTGTAGTTGCGGTGCGGGGCGTCGGCCGGGACGCCGCGCTCCTCCTCGTCCGCGAAGCCCTCCTTGGCCTGCGCGAGGTCCGGGTGGACCTGGAGCGACAGCGGCGAGGCGGCGGCCAGCACCTTCAGCAGGAACGGCAGCCGGGGCCCGAATCGCCTTACGGCGTCCGCGCCGAGCTCGCCCTCGGGGTCCGCGGCGATCACCTCGGAGAGCGCGGCGGAGCCCGCACCCCGGTCGACCCGGGACGGCGCCCCGGGGTGCGCCCCCATCCACATCTCGGCCTGCGGCTCCCCGGTCGGCCGGACGCCCAGCAGCTCCGGGATGGCGGTGGTGGAGCCCCAGGCGTAGGGGCGCACGGTGTTGACGAGGCGGTCCATGTGGTGCGGTTCCTGACTGTGCAGTGAGGGACGTGGGGCAGGTGGTGCGTGCCTTACGGCCTTGAGTGCGGCCTTACGGTCGTAACAGCCTTACTGTCGTAACAGCCTTACTGTCGTAACAGCCTTACGGTCGTACTCAAGGTCCATGACGGCCTCAAGTTCTATCCGGCGAAGCGAGCGCGAGGTAAACGGCGGCGAAATCCGTGATGGCAAGAAGTTCCGCGGCGCTCTCCAGTGGGGTGCCCTCGGCCGGTTCCAGCTCGCTGAAGGCGGTCTCGTGCGCCAGCGCGAGCTCCCGGGCGGTCGGCACGGCCGAGATGGGGCCCACCGGCTCGTCGTGGAGCAGCACGATCCGGGCGCGGAGCGCCTCCGGCTCCTCCACCCGGTCGCGGAAGAAGTCGTCCGGGTCGGCGCCGCCCGCGAACGCCCCGGTCAGCAGCGCGCCATGCGCCGCGAGCGCCCCGGGGAGCTCGGCGACGAGCGCGGGGCGCCCGGCGAGCGCCGCGAGCAGCCCCGAGAAGCGCCGTCCGGTCGCGGCGGCCACCGGGCCCTCGGTCCACAGCAACGGAAGCGCCCCGGCGAGCTCGGCCGCGAGCGTCTTGGCGGGGTTGGTGTAGGTGGCGATGGCCGGGCCGCAGCGCTCGGCGACCTGGTCGAGCCGGTCGGCCACCTGCTGCAACGCGGTGGGCGGCGCGGACACCAGGCCGATCCGGTCGACCAGCAGGAGCAGCGGGGTGAGCAGGGCCCACAGCGTGCCGGGCAGCGCGGGGCCGGTCATCTCGTCGGGGGCGGTGCCGGGCGGCTCGACGGGCTGCGGGGCGGAAGGCGTCCCGTACGGGGCGGGGGCGTCGCCCAGGGCGCCCTCGGCGAGGGCGGTGTCCTCGGTGCCGGGCGTACCGGGCGCGTGCGGGCCCCCGCGGTACGGGTCGGTGCCGTACCCGCCGGTGGCATACCCGCCGGTGGCATACGGGGCCGAGCCGTTCGGAGCCGTGGCCAGCGGCACCATCAGGCCGCGGGCCTGGGCGACCGCGTCGGCCAGCGGGGACTGGCCGGGGGCGACGGAGACGATGGCGCAGCCGCGGCGGTAAGCCTGCTCGACCAGACGCGGAAGGCCCGGTTCCGTGCCGTCAGGGGTCGCGACGACCAGCAGGTCAAGCGGGCCCGCCCAGCCGGGCAGCGTCCAGCGCAGCGCGCCCGGCGCGGGGGCCACGCCGGTGGGCGCGATCAGGCTGACCGGGCAGTTGCCCCCGCTGAGCGCGCCGAGGAGGTCGGCGGTGCAGCTTCCGGCCGCCCCCGGGCCCGCGACCATGACGGCGCGCGGGCGCCCGTCCGGCTTGAGGTCGCCTATCCCGGCCTCGGCGGCGTGCCGGGCGGCGGTACGGACGCGGGCGCCGGCCTCGGCGGCTCCGCGCAGCAGCCCGCGGGTATCCGCGCGGGCGAGGGCCTCGGGGGCGTCGAGGAGGGATTCGTCGAGCATCGTGCTTCGGCCTCCGATCGCCGTGGCGGGCGGTACGCGTGGGATCGCGCGGGGCTTACGCGTGGGACCGCGCGGGGCTGGGGCCCCGGCGGGCCGCCGGGTCAGGCCGGGCGGCGCGCCTCGTCGACGAGCAGCACGGGGATGCCGTCCCGCACGGGGTACGCGAGACCGCACCCCTCGCCCGTGCACACCAGCTCGGGGGTCTCCGGGGACTGCTCCTCGCGCAGCGGGGCGTGGCACGCCGGGCAGGCGAGGATCTCCAGAAGACCGGCTTCGAGCGGCATGGGGTCGTCCCTTCGGGTATGGGTCCAGCCGGACATCGGTCCGGCGAGGTCAGCGTACCGCCGGGCGGGGCCGGGGCGCGGCCGGTGTACGCCGGGGCCCGGGGACGGGCGGCCGGTGATGTACGCGGGAGCCCAGGGACGGGCGGCCGGTGTACGCGGGAGCCCAGGGGACGCCCCCGGGGCTCCGGTAGTGGTGTGGGTCCCGCGCGCGGGCCTCCGTAAGGGCGCGGAGGCTGCTGTAAAGGCGCCGACGGCCCGGGGGCCGCGCGGACGGTCGCAGGGAGCCGTGGGCCTCCGCAAGGGCGCGCGGGGCTGCGCGGCCCGCGCGCTGACGGCCGTAGCGTCCGCAGGGGCGCCGCGGACCTTCTGCGGGCCCCGTAGGACGCGGACCGGCCGCAGAGGCCGCGCACATCCCGGTCGCCCACCCGGGGTCCGGGGGGGGACCCGGGCTCCGGGCAGGCGCCCGGGGTCCGGGGCCGACGAACCAACCGTCGGCCGCGATCAGCCCACCGGCCAGGACACCAAGGCCCGGGGAACCCAGGGCTTCGCCCTGCCGCCAAACCCCAAGGACCGACGAGCCGACCATAGGCCGCGATCAGCCCACCAGTCAGGACGGGGCTGGGGAGGACCCACACTCCGCGCCGCCGCCAAACCCCGCGGCCGACGAACCAACCGTCGGCCGCGATCAGCCCACCGGTCAGCCGCCAAGACCCGGGGAGCCCCGGGCTCCGCCCCCGCCGCCGAACCCCGAGGGGCCGACAGGCCAACGATCGACCGCGAGCACCCCACCGACCAGGACACCAGGACCCGGGGAGCCCAGGGCTCCGCCCCGCCGCCGAACCCCGAGGACCGACGAGCCGACCATAGGCCGCGATCAGCCCACCGGTCGGGCGCCGGGGGCTGGGGTGGAGTCCCGGTTGTGGGGAGGGGCGGGGAGGGGAACAGCTCGTCGTGGGCGTCACGACCCGTCGGATACCCCTAGGCGCGGACGATGGAGAGGACCTCGTCGCGGACCTCGGCTGCCGTCTCCTCGTCCCGGGCCTCGACGTTCAGGCGGAGGAGCGGCTCGGTGTTGGAGGGGCGGAGGTTGAACCACCAGTCGGGGGTGGTGACCGTAAGGCCGTCGAGTTCGTCGAGTTCGGCGCCCTCGCGGCGCTCGTACGCCGCCTTGACGGCCTCCATGCGCCCGGCCTGGTCGTCGACGGTGCTGTTGATCTCGCCGGAGGCCGCGTACCGGTCGTACTGGGCGACCAGGTCCGACAGCGGGCCCTTCTGGCCGCCGAGTGCGGCCAGGACGTGCAGGGCGGCCAGCATGCCGGTGTCGGCGTTCCAGAAGTCACGGAAGTAGTAGTGCGCGGAGTGCTCGCCGCCGAAGATCGCGCCGGAGCGGGCCATCTCGGCCTTGATGAAGGAGTGGCCCACGCGCGTGCGGACGGGGGTGCCGCCGTTCTCCTTGACGACCTCCGGGACCGACCAGGAGGTGATGCAGTTGTGGATGACCGTCCCGCCCGGGTGCTTGGCCAGCTCGCGGGAGGCGACCAGGGCGGTGATGGCGGAGGGGGACACCGGCTCGCCGCGCCCGTCCACGACGAAGCAGCGGTCGGCATCGCCGTCGAAGGCGAGCCCGATGTCGGCGCCGGTCTCCCGGACCCGGGCCTGAAGGTCGACGATGTTCTTGGGGTCGAGGGGGTTGGCCTCGTGGTTGGGGAAGGTGCCGTCCAGCTCGAAGTAGAGGGCGTCGAGCTCGAGCGGGAGGCCCTCGAAGACGGTCGGGACGGTGTGGCCGCCCATGCCGTTGCCCGCGTCCACGACGACCTTCAGCGGCCGGATGGCGGTCAGGTCCACCAGCGAGCGCAGATGGGCGGCGTAGTCGTCGAGGACGTCCCGCTGGGTGAGGGTGCCGGCCTCGGCGGCGGGCTCGGGCGCGCCGCCCTCCGCCCAACCCTCCACCAGGGCGCGGATCTCGGCGAGGCCGCTGTCCTGGCCGATGGGGGCGGCGCCCGCGCGGCACATCTTGATGCCGTTGTACCGCGCGGGGTTGTGGCTGGCGGTGAACATCGCGCCGGGCAGGTTGAGATATCCGCTCGCGAAGTAGAGCTGATCGGTCGAGCACAGTCCGATCTCGGTCACATCCACCCCGAGCGAGGCGGCGCCGCGCGCGAAGGCCCGCGCCAGACCGGGCGAGGAGGGGCGCATGTCATGGCCGACGACGATCGCGTCCGCGTCGGTCACCCGGGCGAAGGCGGCGCCGAAGAGCTCGGCGAGCGACTCGTCCCACTGGTCCGGGACCACACCGCGCACGTCGTACGCCTTCACGATCTGCGACAAGTCGGGCACAGCCAACCCCTTCTGGAGGTCCTGGTGGAGATGTCTCTACGGACGTCTCCGCGTACGTCCCTGCGGAGTACGTCCCTGCGGACCTCAAAACCTACCCGCAGGACCTGGGCCGGAACTGTGAGCCCCGTCGCGCGGCGTGCTCTCAGCCATCCCGGCCAGGGTCAGAGGTCGCGGGTCGCCGGGGCACGGGTCGCGGGTCGCCGGGTCACGGGTCACGGGTCACGGCAGCATCCAGCCCAGCAGGAACGACGACTGCGCGACGACGATCAGACACATCACCAGCAGCAGCGCGAGGCTCCACGGCAGCACCTTACGGAGCAGATCGCCCTCGCGCCCCTTCAGCCCGACCGCCGCACACGCGATGGTGAGGTTCTGCGGGGAGATCATCTTGCCGAGCACCCCGCCCGAGCTGTTGGCGGCGGCCAGCAGATCCGGGGAGAGCCCGGATTCGCGGGCGGCGGTCACCTGAAGGGCGCCGAAGAGGGCGTTCGCGGAAGTGTCCGAGCCGGAGACGGCGACACCGAACCAGCCGAGCACCGGGGAGAGGAAGGCCAGCCCGGCCCCGGCGGCCGCGACGAAGTGACCGATGGTGGCGGCCTGCCCGGAGAGATTCATGACATAGGCGAGCGCGAGCACCGAAGTGACCGTAAGGATCGCATGACGCAGTTCGCGCACGGTGGCCGCCCACTCCCGCAGGGCGTCGCCCGCGGTCACCTTCAGCACGGCGGCGGTGGCCACCCCGGCCACCAGCACCAAGGTGCCGCCAGTGGCGATCAGCGGCATCGAGAAGACATTGGCGCCCACCGCCTTTCCATCGGGGTCGGCGACGTCCAGGAAGGGCCAGTCGAAGGTGCGGGTGGCCTTGGCCAGGAGATCCTTGACCGGGCCGATCTGGGCGATGGAGAAGATCGCGACGATGAGCACGTACGGGGCGTAGGCGCGCACCACCTCCCGGCGCGGGTCCTCACGGTCCAGGTCGTCGCTGCGTACGCCGGTGAGCACGGCGGCACGCACCGGCTCCTCGGCCGGACGCCGGGCGGCGGGCACGGCCATCAGCACGGCCGCGCCGACCAGCGCCGCCGCGATGTCGGCGAGCTGGACGGAGAGGTAGTTGGAGACGGTGAACTGGGCGATGGCGAAGGCGACCCCACAGGCGAGCGCGGGCACCCAGGTCTCGCGCAGCCCGCGCCGCCCGTCGACCAGCGCGACCAGCAGCAGCGGGACGACGAGGGCGAGCAGCGGGGTCTGCCGGCCCACGACGGAGGCCACGGAGTCCAGCGGCAGCCCGGTGACCTGAGCGAGCGTCACCACCGGAGTGGCCATGGCGCCGAAAGCGACCGGCGCGGTGTTGGCGACGAGCGCGACGACGGCGGCGCGCACCGGTTCGAAGCCGAGCGCCACGAGCATGACCGAGCAGATCGCCACGGGTGCGCCGAACCCGGCGAGCGCCTCCAGGAGCGCACCGAAGCAGAAGGCGATGACCAGGGCCTGGACGCGGGGGTCGTCCGAGAGCCGGCCGAAGGAGCGGCGCAGCACGTCGAAATGGTCGGTGCGGACGGTCATCCGGTACACCCACAGGGCGTTGACGACGATCCACAGGATGGGGAAGAGGCCGAAGAGCGCCCCTTGGGCGGCGCTGGAGACGGTCTGGCCGACGGGCATCCCGTACGGGAGGCAGGCGACGAGGGCGGCGACGACGAGCCCTATGGGGCCCGCGTAGTGGGCACGCATCCGCACCCCGCCGAGCAGGACGAGGACGGTGACGAGGGGAAGGGCGGCGACGAGGGCGGACAGGGAGAGCGAATCGGCGACGGGGTCCAACTGCTGCACGAACACACGGGCCTCCCGGCATGGGCCATCCCTGGAAGGTCACATCCGTGATGCGGAAACGGAGGACCCTGGGGTGCAGGCATGGTCGTGTCCGCGCCAAGTCACAGTCAATGCTCCGTCAGCAAGTGATCCCGGGAACGCCAGGGAATGCCGCGGAACGCGGAAGGTTGCGGGAGATCGGCGGAGCGAAGGCCGGTCAGGGTTCGGGCGACCGCAGGACCCGCAGATGGCCGCGGCGCGCGACCTCACGCGGATCGCCCTCCCGGCCGCCATGACCACCCCCGGAGCCCCCGGAACCGGCCGCCGCCCCCGCCGCGCGCTCATGCGGGCGGGCGGCCTCGCGGACCGCGTTGGCCAGTGCCTCCAGATCGTCACCGCTGGGCCGGGGCGGACCGCTGTCGACGGCCAGCCGGACGACCTCCCAGCCGCGCGGGGCGGTCAGCCGCTCGGAGTGCTCCGAGCACAGGTCGTAGCAGTGGGGCTCGGCGTAAGTGGCGAGCGGCCCGAGAACGGCGGTCGAATCCGCATAGACGTACGTCAGCGTCGCGACGGCGGGGCGGCCGCAGGCGGTGCGCGAACAGCGACGTACAGGGCTCACGACGTTGGACGGTACCGCACTCTTGAGCGGGCCGCGACGACTCTCCACCAGCTCACTCCGCCGTGTCGTCCTGGTTCGCACCGTGCACCCGAAACGTGAACTTACTGGCTGACCAGCGTGGACCTCCGACGCGGCCAGAACCGCCGACAACGAATCCGGTCAGCACTCGAACCGAGAGAGATCATCCTGGGCCAGGGAAGCGACTCAAGAGACGTCCGTTTTTGGACCCAAGCATGGCTGGAATGTTCATTTGGCGACATCCGGCACGGCTGTCCGGTAAGCGCATGAGGGCGGGTCGGCGACGGCTACCCTCGGAGTGATGACCAGGCCCGTACACCCCCACCAGTCCGAGCCGCGTCCTCGTCGTCGCGATCGCCACGGACGAGGTATGCGCGGCCCCATCGCGCCTCCCCAGGTGCCGCTCTCGGTCAGCCGCGCGGAGTCCTTCGTCGATCTTGTGCAGGACTCGGCGGAGCGGCTGGAGAGACGCTGGCCACAGCTGTCCGGGGTCGACTTCACGGTGCTCGAGGTGCCCACGGCGGGGCTGGGCGGCCCGGGGTCGGGCGGTGGCCCGGCCGGGCACGGCGGTGCGGACGGCTGGGACGGCGAGTCCGTGCCGCTCGGGCGCTTCATCGCGGCCCGCGGGGACGCGCCGGACCGGATCGTGATCTACCGCCGCCCGGTCGAGATCCGGGCGAAGAACCGGGATGAGCGGGCGCTGCTGGTGCACGAGGTCGTGGTCGAGCAGGTGGCGGAGCTGCTGGGGCTGGCGCCGGAGTCCGTGGATCCGCGGTACGGGCAGGACTAGGCCGCGGCGCGGTACGGCGGGAGTGGCGGGCAGGCCGTACGGCAGGGTCAGGAGGCGTACGGCGGGTCGTGACGCCTGCGGCGGGCTGTTCCCCTCCCCGCCCCTTCCCACAACTGGGGCTCCGCCCCAGACCCCGGGGGGTTCAGGGTGGGGCTTCGCCCCAGACCTCCATAGGGGCCAGGTGGAGCGTGGGGCTTCGCCCCGGACCCCAGGGTCCGGGGACGGAGCCCCTGGCCCAGGTCCCGGAGCCCAGGGGGCGGAGCCCCAGACCCCGGCGCCCGGGGGGCGGAGCCCCTGCCGCGCGGCGGAGCCGCGGGGAGGCTCCGGCCCCGCTCTAGTCGTCGTTGAGCAGGGACAGGTCCTGGCCCGCCTCGGGTACCGCGACCGTGCCCCGGTCGTCCGGCAGTGACTGGATCGTGAACATCGGCACCCCGCCCTCCGACAGTGCCAGCATCCGCGAGGCGTGTACCGGGCCGCCGGAGAGGCGCTCGACCGTCACCGCGTACGGGCCCTTGCCCGACGTCGGGTGCGGTGGCTCCAGGGCCTTGGTGGTGCCGCCCTTGACCTCGTAGGTCTTGCTGACCGGGCTGCCGCCCCCGGCGCCCGCCGAGGCGGTGACGCGCACCTTGGCGGACGCGCGCGGCGCCACCAGGGAGAGCGTGGAGCCCTTGGTGCGGTTGTCGGCCGCGGTGGCGCTGCGCTCGATCGCGGCGGTCGCGGGGATGAACGCCGTCTCCTGGTCGCTCCCCTTGCCGCGGGTCACCTGGAGCGCGGCCACGACCGGTGTGGCCTCGCCGCCCTCGGGGGTGAGCAGCAGCGAGCCGGGCTCGCCCTTGGTCACGTCGCCGAGGTCGATCGCGGCTGTCATCCCGCTCTTGACGTGCAGCGACTCATGTCCGGCCGGGGTAATCGCGTTGTTCGGTCCGGCCAGCCGCACCTTGAGGTCCGCGTCGTCGGACCCGGGCGCGAAGACGACCAGGCGGGCCGAGGTGACGTCCTTGGGGATGCCGGGGATCGCGACGCTCGTCGAGGGCACGGCGGAGGCGGGGAGCCAGTCGCCGCCCGCCTTCTGGTCCACGGCCTGCACGGCCGCCCCGATCCGGCCGGTGCGGGCCGTCACATGGAGCGAGGCGGCGGCCGCCCGCTGATCGGTGAGGGTCGAGAGCAGGACCGGGACCGTGGAGCGGGGCGGGACGGTGATCGCTTCGTCGGTGGAGGGTTTCAGCCGGCCGCTGGGTCCGTAGAGCTTCAGGTCCACCTCGGCCGCGGCGTCGTCCGGGTTCGTGAGATGGACGAAGTCCTGGCGGTTCCGGTCGGTGCTGACGCCGGGGAGCCAGAAGTCCGTGTCGGGCGCGGTGCACGCGGTGCCCAGGAGACCGCGCCCGCTGCCCGCGTCGATGGTGGTGGTCTGCTGGACGGTCCAGCCGGGCGCGAAGCGGCCGTCGGCGGTGCCGATGAGCGCGGGCGCGCCGGCGCTGCTCTCCTCGGTGGTGACGGGCTTGCCGGGCTCCTTCAGGGGCAGCACGGGCTTGTCGCCGCCGGAGGCCGCCTGGCCGCCCTTCCCGCCGTCCTTGCCACTGTCCTTGCCGTCCTTACCGTCCTTGCCGTCGTCCTTACCGCCGTCGTCGCCGGGATCCGTCGTCTCGTCAGCGGGGTTCTGGGCGGGTAGCAGTTCGGCCGCACCGTCCTTGGCATCCACGCCGTCCCGCTTGGGCGTGTACGCGGTGTAGGTGGTGTCGCTCACGTCCGAGGAGGAGGGCGTCGGGCACAGCAGGGTCGAGCGCTGCACGGGCAGCCGGGTGGCGGCCTTCGTGGAGGCGTCCGCATCGTCGGAGGAGCCCCCAGTGAGGGCCGCGACGCCGGTGACGGCGGCCAGCGCCGTGGCGGCGCCGATCAGGGACAGGGTGGTGCGGTTCATCGCTGCTGATCGCTCCCGTCGCGGCGGTCCTCGGGGTCGGCGCCGCCGTACGTCGTGTCGCCCTGCGGGGGGTAGCCGCCGTCGGCATAGGGCTGCTGCTGGTCGTAGCCGTAAGGGTCGGCGTACTGGCCGCCCGCGTAAGGGTCCGCCGGGTACTGGCCCTCCTGGTAGCCGGCCGGATAGCCGGTGTCCTGATAGCCGCCCTGGTAGTCACCGGCCGGGTACTGGCCGGTGGAGTACTGGCCCGCGTAGCCCTCGCCCTGGTACTGCTCGCCCTGGTACTGCTCCCCCGCGTACTGCTCGCCCTGGTACTGACCGGCCGGGTACTGGCCGTATCCGGCGTCGGCGTACGTCTGCGCGTCCCACTGCTGCCCGTACTGCTGCTGGTGCGGCACCGCCACGTACGGGTCACCGGCGGCCGTCTGGTCGCCGTAAGGGTCGTTCGCCGTCGCGTTGTCGCCGTAAGGGTCGCCCATGGCCGCCGGCTCGGCGGTCGGCCGCAGCGGCGACTCACCCGGCATCGGCGGCTCCCCTGGCATGGGGGGCGTGCCCGGCATGGAGGGCGTGCCCGGCATTGGCGGCTGGCCCGGCATTGGCGGCTCAGCCGGCTGCGAGGGGGCCTCGCCCGGCTGTCCGGGCATGGCGTCCGCGGCGGCCGGGTCCGTCTCCGGCCGCCCCTTGGCGCCCCCGTCCTGCGCGGCCTGCGCCGCCTGCGCCTCCGCGGCGGCCCGCAGCCGCCGCGCCCGGCGGCCGTCGCCCGCCAGGTCCTCTGCGGTGACGGCGGCGGCCGCGCCCTCCGCGTCCGGCATGTCGTCGTCGACGTTCCGGCGGCGGCCCGGCAGCGCGAGCACCAGCAGCACGACCGCGAGCAGCCCCTGCGCCCACACCCATGCGGTGTGCGTGATGGGCGTGTCGTAGGTGAGGTCCAACCGGCCGCCGTTGGCCGGGAGTTCGAAGCCCTGCGCCCAACCGTCGACCGTCGTCGGCTTCAGCGGCTTGCCGTCGAGCGTGGCCTGCCAGTCGGGCGCGGACCGGTCGGCGATCCGCAGCACCCGCCCGGCCGTGCCGTCCGGCACCGTGGTGTGCGCCTCGACGGGGCCGGAGGCCACGTGCACCGGTTTGGCCGCCGTCCCGCCCGCCGGGCGGCCCGAGGACTCGGCCGGGACGATGGAGATCCGCGAGACCCGCTGGTCGACCCGCCACAGCACGCCGCCGTGCTCCCGGCTGAGCTGGGTGAGGCCCGGGGTCGCGTTCAGCACCCGCTCCATCTCGGGCGGTGTGCCCTTCTGGACGTACACATAGCGCACCGCGTAGCCGCCGAGCTGACGGGTCTGGTCGGCGCCGGAGCCCGCGATCAGATTGGCCACCACACCGTCGAGCCCGGTGTCGGAGCCGCCCGCCGCCGCGAGTTCGCCGTCGCCGAGCCGGGCGCCGGAGCCGCGCACCAGGGCGTAATCGGCGTGGGCGGCGCTGCTGTCGCCGCCGAGCACCAGGGTGCGGGCCTGGTCCTCGGTGGCGCTCTCGGCCGCCACGAACGCCGGGACCTGCGAGGGGTCGCGCCGTCCCACCGGGCCGTCCGCGCCGCCCGTCATCCAGGTGACGGCGGCGTACAGCGGCGCGGCGACCGCGGCGACCGCGATCAGCAGTGCCACCGGCTGGCGCCAGCCGAAGCTCTGCGCCGCCACCCGCTCCCGCGCGTCCTCGGCGCCGACCACGGCGGCGGTCAGCAGCGCCAGGCCGTAGACGAGGGTCGCGGGCCCGGCCCAGCCGGAGCCGTTCGTGAGCGCCGCGAAGAGGAAGCCGATGAGCGCCACGGCCCACGCGGTGCGCACCACGGTCTGCCGCTCCCCGCGCATCAGGGCGGCGAGCGCGGCCAGGACGAAGCCGAGCAGCAGCAGCGTGCCGCCGCCGTTGGGGCCGCCGGGGCTGAGCGCGAGCAGGTCCAGGGCGGACGCGGACCCGGCGCCGCGGTCCAGCCCGGCCTCCTCGAGGAAGCGGGCCGGGTCGGTGACGAGATCCAGCGACCAGGGGGCGAGCACGACGAGCGGGGTGACGACGAGGCTCAGGAACCGCAGCCCGTACCCCATGAGCTGCTCGGTGCCGCTCTGCCGGTGGCGCAGTACGAGCACGCCGGCGCCCAGGAGGAGCGCCATCGGCCAGACGACCGGGGTGAAGGCCATGGTGAACGTCAGCAGCAGCGCGTACGCCCACGTCGCCCGCCAGCTCGGCAGCCGCGACCCGTTGCCGGTGAAGCCGGTCGCGGCGGCCGCCGCCCGGGCCATCAGCGGCAGCAGTACGGCGAGCACGGCGGTGCCCAGCCGCCCGCCCGCGAGCGCCCCGGTCGCGGCCGGGAGGAAGGCGTACGCGACGCTTCCCCAGGCGCGCAGCAGCCGGGACTCGACCAGCGGCCGGGAGGCGAAGTACGCGATGAACCCGGCCAGCGGCACCGAACAGACCAGCAACAGGGTCAGCGTGAAGCCCGTGGAGCCCAGGAAGACCGTGGCCAGCGAGGCGAGGGCGGCCAGATACGGCGGCGCCGACTGCGTGCCGCCGGTGCCGACCGGATGCCAGCCGTCCACATAGCTCGACCACAGCTCGGAGACATGGGCGGGCGCGGGCAGCAGGGCCCCGCCCGCGAGCGCGCCGGCGCCGAGCAGATCCCGGCAGGCGACCAGCGAGACCACCAGCAGCACGAGGAAGAGCATCGGGCCGGGCTTCCGCGCGATCCGCTTGAGCCGCGCGAACTGCTCGATCTCCAGGAAGTCGGCGTCGTCGCCGCCGGGCCCGGACTCGACCGCGCCATGCCGACCGCCGGAGGACAGCTCGGGCTCGGAACGGCCGCCAATATTGCTGGCGACTTGCTCGACCGTCGCCCTTACGGTCGCGCCGGGCGGCGGGAAGAGCGGCCGCAGCTCGCTCGGCTCCGTCGCGGGGCGGCCTCTGCGCTTACGTGCGGCGAGGATCCGCCCCGGCCGCAGCAGCACGCCGAAGAGACCGGCGACCTCGTCCAGGGCCTGCCCCGGCACCTTGCCCACGAGATAGGCCAGGGTGCGCAGCAGCGTGCCGAACAGGAGCCGCAGCATCACATAGGGCAGCAGCGCGCCCCGGGTGTTGACCAGCAGGGTGTAGACGGCGCCCGCCTTGTCCACGCGATGCGGGTTCGCGACAGAGCGCCCCACGCAGTCGATGGGCCGCCGCTCGCGCGCGGACGCCTCCGCGTGCCGCAGTACGGCGTCCGGGGCCACCAGCACCTGGTGCCCGGCCGCCTGGGCGCGCCAGCACAGGTCGACGTCGTCGCGCATCAGGGGCAGCCGGGAGTCGAAACCGCCCAGCTGCTCCCACACATCGCGGCGCACCAGCATGCCCGCGCTGGACACCGAAAGCACCGGGCGCACCTGGTCGTGCTGGCCCTGGTCCTGCTCGCGCCGCTCCAGACCGGTCCAGCGGCGGCCGCTGCGGGCGATGCTGACGCCGACTTCGAGCAGCTGCCGGCGGTCGTACCAGCCGCGCAGCTTGGGTCCGACGATCGCGGGCTCGCGGTTGGCGGTGTACTCGGCGTCGACCACCCGCAGCAGCTCGGCCAGGGCGTCGGGCTCGGGGGCGCAGTCGTCGTGCAGCAGCCACAGCCACTGAACGGGCTCGCCGTGCGGCAGCTCCGGCATGTCGTACGCGTCGTCGCGCCAGGTGCGGTTGACGGGGTCCCAGCCGCTGGGGCGCTTGAGGTAGGTGAGCTCCTCGGGACCCAGCACCGGGGCCGTACGGACCGCCTCGGCGACGGCCGTGCCGAAGCCGCTGCGGCGCGCCATGTGCAGCACCCGCTCCTCGCCGAGGGTCTCGGTGAGCAGCCGGGCGGAGTCGTCGGCGCTGCCGGTGTCGGCCGCGATGACGCTCTGGACCGGGCGCTCCTGGCCGAGCAGACCGGACAGCGCGTCGGGCAGCCAGCGGGCGCCGTCGTGGGCGACCAGTACGGCGGTGACGACATGACGCGGGTGGGCCGGTGTCTGAACCGGTTCTTGAGCGGGCGCAAACGCGGCGGTGGCGGCCGGATATTGGGCCGCCGGGTGGCTGTGCACGGACATCGAGGTACGGGCCCCGGTTCGCTGGACTGCGGTGGACGCGCCCGCCCCATGGGGGCGTTGGAGCGTCTCGGACGGGGCCCCACACTAACGGCTGTGTACGCGACCGGTCCGCCTCCCGTCGCCATGGGCTCGGGGGCGGACCGGTCGCGGTGGCTCACTCCGCCGTGAACTGTGCGGATATGTCAGCGCGGGTCATGCGGTTCTGGCAGGTCCGACGGGTCCGGCGGCCCTGACGACGGGTCCGGCGACCCCGGCGGCGGGCCCGGCGGATCCGGCGATGGACCCAGCGGATCTGACGGATCTGGCGGATCCCAGACGCCGTGGGTCAGACGGCGGCCTTCTTCAGGCGGCGGCGCTCGCGTTCGGACAGACCGCCCCAGATGCCGAAGCGCTCGTCGTTGGCGAGGGCGTACTCGAGGCACTCGGAACGGACCTCGCAGGCGAGGCAGACCTTCTTCGCCTCACGGGTGGATCCGCCCTTTTCCGGGAAGAACGACTCGGGATCGGTCTGGGCGCACAGTGCGCGCTCCTGCCAACCGAGCTCCTCGTCCGCCTCTTCGACCAGCAGTTGCTGGAACAACTCGGTCATGTGCGCCCCTCGTCTGTCTTTGCGTCCCCGTGCCTGATGCCGTTGGTGAAGCGGCAGAACGACACGAGTGAAATTACAAGTGTGCCGATCCGGGCCAGTCAAGCCGAGATCTGCTATTGGGCCTCTTATTCACTCTGCGGAACCAAGGCTGCGCGGAAAGTGTTCAAATCGGCCTAAACGCGACACCTTCCCCATCCGTCGCCCGAGGTCCCTCCTCTCACTCACTGAGGAAGACGCCATCGGCGCCGGTCCCGTTGCATCGCGCGGGGGATGGTGCGGAGTGGGCGGGATGGACGGGACGGGCGGAGCGGTACGGGAGTGATGCGCGTTGATGCGCCGTGTCACCGATACAACGCGCGCACAAACCCTTCTGCCTCCACAGCGACCGGATGAGGTGAACCTTGACCTGAAACGTGAGATGAAGTTGACAGCGGCGCGGCGATCCGGGTCTCCTTGGTCGCATGTCAGTGACCCAAGCGCCCCTGCCGACCCGTGACCACGGGTTCCGCTGCGCTGTGCGGGCTCGCTGTCGCTGTTCGAGCTGTTGATGCCTCCTGAGCTCCAGCTTTCTCCGCGTTCCGCACGTGGCGTCTCGTACTGAGACCGCACACCGCGCCCGGATCGCACGCCGCGCCCTCACCGCGCCCCTCCGCCCCATCGCGTCCTTACGGCGCTCATTCCGCGCCCTTCCCGCCCGAGGAACCCCACCGCATGAACAGCGACGTCCAGATCGCCGGTGACCCGCTCGACATCCCGCATCTGCTGCCGCCCGTACCCGCGCACCCCTCCACCGTCTCCGCCTTCGCGGGCCTGGCCCGCACCATCGCGGCCGACCGCGACGGCTGGGCGCCCCTCGTCCAGTACGACGCCACCAGCCGCTGGTACCACCGGCTGCGCACCGGCCCCGGCTATGAGGTGTGGCTGCTCAGCTGGGTGCCCGGACAGGGCAGCGGGGCCCATGACCACGGCCGCTCCTCCGGGGTGCTGACCGTGCTCCAGGGCGAGCTCACCGAGCGGGTGGGGACGCGCGGCGCCCGGCATACGCTGCGCGCCGGCGCACAGCGCGTCTTCGCGCCCGGTTATGTGCACGACGTGGTCAACGACGCCCTCGAACCGGCTGTCAGTCTGCACATCTACTTCCCCGGGCTGACCGAGATGCCGCTGCACCCCACCCAGAGCGCCGAGTTGCCCGCCGGGGCCGGGGCGGACGCGCTGGGCGCCCTCGGCGGCTGAGCCGCCCCGAACGCCCCCGATGTCCGGGGCTGCTGCAACACTGTGCTTCATGCGCATTGTGGTTCTGGCAGGCGGTATCGGCGGCGCCCGTTTCCTTCGCGGTCTGATGTCGGCGGCTCCGGACGCCGACATCACCGTCATCGGGAACACCGGCGACGACATCCACCTCTTCGGCCTCAAGGTCTGCCCCGACCTCGACACCGTGATGTACACCCTCGGCGGTGGCATCCACGAGGAGCAGGGCTGGGGACGGGCCGACGAGACCTTCACCGTCAAGGAGGAGCTGGCGGCGTACGGGGTGGGGCCCGAGTGGTTCGGTCTCGGCGACCGCGACTTCGCCACGCACATAGTCCGTACGCAGATGATGGGCGCGGGCTATCCGCTGAGCGCCGTCACCGAGGCGCTGTGCGCCCGGTGGCAGCCGGGGGTGCGGCTGCTGCCCATGACGGACGACCGCGTCGAGACCCATGTCCTGATCGACGACCCTGATGGTGAAGGCCGTAAGGCCATCCACTTCCAGGAGTACTGGGTGCGGCTGCGTGCCTCGGTGCCCGCCCATGCCGTCGTGCCCGTCGGCGCCGACCAGGCGAAACCGGCGCCCGGCGTTCTGGAGGCCATCGCCGACGCCGATGTCGTCCTCTTCCCGCCGTCCAACCCGGTGGTCAGCGTCGGCACGATCCTCGCCGTGCCCGGTGTGCGCGAGGCCATCGCCGACGCCGGGGTCCCGGTCGTGGGCCTGTCCCCCATCGTGGGCGACGCGCCCGTGCGCGGCATGGCCGACAAGGTGCTCGCCGCCGTCGGCGTGGAGTCCACCGCCGCCGCGGTCGCCAAGCACTACGGCTCCGGGCTGCTGGACGGCTGGCTCGTCGACACCGTCGACGCGGGCGCGGTCGAGGAGGTCGAGGCCGCCGGGATCCGCTGCCGGGCGATCCCGCTGATGATGGCGGACCTGAAGGCCACGGCGGCGATGGCGGCCGAGGCGCTGGCGCTGGCGGAAGAGGTGCGGGCATGACGGAACTCGCGTCGTACCAGGTGTGGGCCCTGCCCGGGATGCCCGAGGTGCGGCCCGGTGACGACCTCGCCAAGCTGATCGCCGACGCCGCGACCTCGGGCGGTCTGCCGGGGCTCGCGCACGGCGATGTGCTGCTGATCACCTCCAAGATCGTCAGCAAGGCGGAGGGGCGCGTCGTCGAGGCGGCCGACCGCGAGGCGGCCATAGACGCCGAGACGGTACGGGTCGTGGCGCGGCGCGGCCGTACGCGGATCGTCGAGACCCGCCACGGTCTGGTCATGGCCGCCGCCGGGGTCGATGCCTCCAACACCCCTTCCGGGACCGTCCTGTTGCTCCCCGAGGACCCCGACGCCTCGGCGCGGGCGATCCGGGCCGGGCTGCGGGAGGTGCTCGGCGTGGAGGTCGGCGTCATCGTCACCGACACCTTCGGGCGGCCGTGGCGGACCGGGGTCACCGATGTCGCCATCGGCGCGGCCGGGGTGCGGGTCCTGGACGACCTGCGCGGCGGAGTCGACGCGTACGGGAACGCGCTGAGCGCGACCATCGTCGCCACCGCTGACGAGCTGGCCGCCGCGGGTGACCTGGTCAAGGGCAAGGCCGAGGGGCTGCCGGTGGCCGTATTGCGGGGGCTTCCGCAGGTGGTGGAGTTCGAGGGGCGGCCGGACGGGGCCGAGGGGGCTGATCGGCAGGGGGCTGATCGGGAGGTCGATCGCGGGGTTGATCGAGGGGTTGATGAGGACGGGGGCGCGCGGGCGTTGGTGCGCAGCGCCGCGGACGACATGTTCCGGCTGGGCACCTCCGAGGCCGTACGGGAGGCGGTGACGCTGCGCCGTACGGTGCGGGAGTTCACCGATGAGCCGGTGGACGGCGCGGCGGTGCGGCGCGCGGTCGCCGCGGCCGTCACCGCGCCGGCGCCGCACCATACGACGCCGTGGCGGTTCGTCCTGCTGGAGTCGGAGGAGTCGCGGACGCGGCTGCTGGACGCGATGCGGGACGCCTGGATCGCCGATCTGCGCGGGGACGGCTTCTCGGAGGAGAGCATCGCCAAGCGGGTGCGGCGCGGGGATCTGCTGCGCAAGGCTCCGTACCTGGTGGTCCCGTGCCTGGTCGCCGACGGCGCCCATACGTATCCCGACGCTCGGCGTAACACGGCGGAGCGCGAGATGTTCGTGGTCGCGGCCGGGGCCGGGGTGCAGAACCTGCTGGTCGCCCTGGCGGGTGAGGGGCTGGGCTCGGCGTGGGTGTCGTCCACGATGTTCTGCCGCCCGGTGGTGCGCGAGGTCCTGGGCCTGCCGGACGGCTGGGACCCGATGGGCACGGTCGCGGTCGGCCAGGCGGCGGTGCCGCCGGCGGCGCGGCCGGAGCGGGGGGTTGAGGGGTTCTTGGTGGTGCGGTAGGTGGTGGGCGGTGGGTGGTAGGTGCGTGCGGTTGGGGCTTTGGGGTTGGGGTGTCTGAGGTTGGGTGCTCTGGGGTCGGGTGCTCTGGGGTCGGGGTTGTGCGGGCCGGTTGCGCGGTGGGGTCGCGTGCGCGGGGGGCTGGGGGCGCGCGTTGTGCGGAGTGGGAGCGCGGGTGCGGGGGTGGTTGCTGGGGTGCGCTTGGGGTTGGCTGAGGTGGCTCGGGGTGGCTGGGGTGGCCGGGGTGGCTGGGTGGCGTAGGGCGGGGTGCGCGGTCGGTGGTGTGGTGGGTGCCGGACCGGTGGGGCGGCGGTGGGTCGTAGGGTGGCCGCGTGTGTGTGAGACGTGTCTGGAGTCCTCCGGGCCCCTGTGACCTCGCGCGTAACCTCGGTGTGTTGCAGCGAGGACCCGGGGATCCCGCGTTTCAGGTCGGCGCGGACGGTGCCTTCTGGCGGGCGAGCCGGACTCCGGCCGGGCCCGGGACCCTACGGATCGCGCGCAAGGGCGCGGAGATCGAGGGAAGGGCTTGGGGGCCGGGGGCGGAGTGGCTGCTGGACGGGCTGCCCGCCCTGCTCGGGGCGGACGACGACCCGTCGGTGTTCGTGCCCCGCCATCGGCTCGTCCACGAGACGCATCGGCGTCACCCCGGCCTCCGGCTCATCCGGACCGGGCTGGTCCTGGAATCCCTGATCCCCTCGATCCTCGAGCAGAAGGTCACCGGTGTGGAGGCGTACCGGGCCTGGCGGCTGCTGCTCCAGCGCCATGGCGAGCCCGCGCCCGGCCCGGCGGAGGCGACGCGGATGCGGATGCGGGTCATGCCCGATCCACGGGGCTGGGCGCTGATCCCGTCGTGGGAGTGGCATCGGGCGGGTGTGGACGTCAAGCGCTCCTCGACGATTCTGCGGGCGGTGCGGGTTGCTCGGCGGCTGGAGGAGGCCGCGTCCATGGACCTTGCCGCTGCCTCGGCCCGGCTGCGGTTGATTCCGGGTATTGGGCCTTGGACGGCGGCGGAGACGTTGCAGCGCAGTAATGGGATGCCGGATGCGGTCACGGTTGGCGATCTGCATTTGCCGGGGATCGTCGGGTATGCGCTGGCGGGGGTGCGGGGGGCGGATGATGAGGCGATGCTTGAGCTTTTGGCGCCTTATGCGGGGCAGCGGTATCGGGCGGCGCGGCTGATTTTGCTGTCCGGGCGGACGCCGCCTCGGCGGGCGCCTCGCTTGGCGGTGCGGGACTTTCGGGGGATGTAGGGCCTTGGGCTCTTGGGCGCGGGTGCCGTTGCCGGGTGCGGTGCCGTTGCCGGGTGCGGTGCCGTTGCCGGGTGCGGTGCCGTTGCCGGGTGCGGGTTGTGGGCGCCTTCGGCGGTGAGCCCCCACCCCGCCCCTTCCCGAAACGAAGGGGCTCCGCCCCCTCGGCCCCCGCCGGGGCTCCGCCCCGGACCCCGCTCCTCAAACGCCGGAGGGGCTGGAATGCCGGAGGGGCTGGAATGCCGGAGGGGGCTGGAAGGCGGGGCTCTGGCCCGGGCCCCGCTTCTCAAGCTGCGTTCTCGCCGTGGGTGGCTGGGGTGGGGCCGGGGCCGTTGGGTTTGGCTGGGCCGTCAGGGCGTTACTGGTCGGATGAGAAGCGGACCGCGCCAGCCGGGATGTCGGCTCCGCACCACACCCGGACGCCGTCTCGTAGTTCGTTGTCGGGCCCGACGAGGGCGCCGTCGCCGACCACCGCTCCCTGGAGGACCGTGCGGGCGCCGATTCGGGCGCCGGCGCCGACGAGGGAGTCGTGGACCTGGGCGCCCTCCTCCACGATGGCGCCCTCCAGCACCGTGCTGCCGTCGATGCGCGCGCCCGCGCCCACCCGGGCCTGGCGGCCGATGACCGTGCCGCCGGTCAGTTTGGCGTCGACCGCGACCGAGGCGCTGTCCAGGACGAGGCGGTCGCCGCAGCGGCCCGGCACGGCCGGGGAAGGGGCCCGGCCCAGCACCAGGTCCGCGGAGCCGCGGACGAACGCCTGGGGGGTGCCCAGGTCGAGCCAGTAGGTGGAGTCCACCATGCCCTGGAGGTGGGCGCCCTCCGCGAGCAGACCGGGGAAGGTCTCGCGTTCCACGGAGACGGGGCGGTCGGCGGGGATCGTGTCGATGACCGAGCGGTTGAAGACGTACGCGCCCGCGTTGATCTGGTCGGTGACGATCTCCTCGGGGGTCTGCGGCTTCTCCAGGAAGGCGGTGACCCTGCCCCGTTCGTCCGTGGGCACCAGCCCGTACGCGCGCGGGTCCGGGACCCGGGTGAGGTGCAGGGAGACATCGGCGCCCGTCGTGCGGTGGTTGTCGACGAGGGCGCGGATGTCGAGGCCGGTGAGGATGTCGCCGTTGAAGATCAGCACCGGGTCGTCGGGGCCCGAGCGCAGCCGGGAGGCAACGTTGCGGATGGCGCCGCCGGTGCCGAGCGGTTCCTCCTCCGTCACGTACTCCAGGTGCAGGCCGAGCGCGGAGCCGTCACCGAAGTACGGCTCGAAGACCTCCGCCAGATAGGACGTGGCGAGCACGATGTGCTCGACCCCGGCGGCGCGGGCGCGGGCCAGTTGGTGGGTCAGAAACGGAACGCCGGCCGCCGGGACCATCGGCTTGGGGGTGTGCACCGTCATCGGGCGCAACCGGGTTCCCTTGCCGCCGACCAGGAGGATCGCCTCTGGCGATGGCGTTGCTGGCGCATTGGTCACGTAACGTCTCTGCTTCCTGCTGGGGCTCGCCGGTCGGCGGCCAGTGTATGCAGAACCCCGGACCGCGCCTGATCAGCGCCCCTGGAGGCGGGCGGCCGTCTTACGCACCGAACCGAGCTTGTCGTAGAGACGCTTGCCGGGGCACTCGGTCGCAAAGCCGTCGCGGTGACCTGCGATCACATGCAGCTTTACGTTGGCGCCCTTTTTGTACTTGTTGCCGCCACCCGACACCAGATGCGTCGTACCGCGCGGATTCCGCTTGAAGAGACCCAGTTTCCACGCGGTGAGCTTGGCGACGGCCTTCACGGCCTTGGCCGAGGGCTTCTTGGAGGTGAAGGTGCCGAGCACAGCGACGCCCATGCTGTTGGTGTTGAAGCCCAGCGTGTGCGCCCCGCGTACGGCTTTGGTCACACCGCCGGAGCGGCCTTCGTAGATTTTTCCGCACTTGTCGATGGTGAAGTTGTAGCCGTAGTCACGCCATCCCAGGCTCTTCACGTGGTAGCGGTAGATACTTCGCAAAACGGAGGGCACCTGTGAGCAGCTGTAGTTGTTGCCCGTCACGGTGTGGTGGATGAAGGCGACCTTCACGGTCTTGCTGTAGACATGGCCCGTTTCGCGGATCTTCTCGTCGGCACCCCAGCCCGCGCGCGTGACGATGCCGGGCCGCGGCGCACGGTAGCGGGCGGCGCCCGCATTGGCCGCCTCGGTGCCGGCGTCTGCGTCTGCGTCTGCGTCTGCGTCTGCGTCGAGCGCGCTGGGCGGCGGGGTAGTGGTTACGGATACGGAGGGTCTGGGAGTCGGCTTCGCGGACGACGTGGGGGGCAAGGACGGTCGTCCCGGCGAACCCACCACCGTCGGCCGCGCACCCGGCCGCGCACCCGGCCGCGCAACGGGCCTCGCGCCCGCCGACGCCCCACCCCCCGCCGTCGGCGCCGGATGCCCCGGAAGCGCGCGGGGCGCGGCCCGGTCCGGCTCCGGCGGCGCCGTGGGCTCACCCGGGTCGATCAGCTCCAGCCGCAGCCCGGACGGCAGGCCCGCCGCCCCCGCATCCGCCGTCGCCGACCCCGCGTCCCCCGCCCCCGCGTCCGCCGTCGCCGACCCCGCACCCGCTCCCGCCCTCGCGTCCGCCGTCACCGCCCGTCCCGGGCGAACCCGCGCCTGGACGGCGTCCGAGGCGCCGACCCACAGCGGCGCGGTGCCGCCGTGGGCCCGTGCGCCGCGGAGTTCGGGCGAGTCCGGGTCGGGGGCCTCGTCCCCGTACGGCAGCAGCTCGCGCCAAGGCGACCACGCGCCGCCGACCGCGCGGGTACGCACCTGCGCCCGGCCGCGGAGCTCCGTGGCGGGCCGGTCCCAGACGACGCCGACGAGCGAGAACGGCCGCACGCGCGACGCCGTGACGCCCCGCTCGACCGCCACGTCACCACGCCCGGCGGCCATACCCCGGTCCGCCCCGCCGCCCACGAGCGAGTCCAGCGACCCCAGCGGGCGCAGTGGCAGCGACCGCGTGGAGCCGGTGGCGACAGTGGAGCCGGTCCGCTCGGCCCGCGCGTGGGCGGGGTCGGGGTGCAGGGCGAGGGGAAGGGCGAGGGCGGCGGTGCACGCGACGCCGATCGAGGATGCCAGGTATGCACGCATGATTGAAATCGTCTACATAAGGGGACATACCTGTCCATTCGGAAGAGCGCACACGTCGCGGACGGTCCGGTGACCCGGACCCCACCGACCCCATCCGCGCCGCAATTTCGGCGCGTAGGCTTGCGCGGGTGAACGCCACCGATCGCACCCCCGCCGACCTGCTGGGATCCGCGCTCGACGCGGATCCCTCCCGCCCGCTCGTGACCTTCTACGACGACGCCACGGGCGAACGCGTCGAACTCTCCGTGGCCACCTTCGCCAATTGGGTGGCGAAGACCGCCAATCTCCTCCAGGACGATCTCGCCGCGGCGCCCGGCGACAGATGCGCGCTACTGCTCCCCGCCCACTGGCAGACCGCCGTGTGGCTGGTGGCCTGTTCCTCGGTCGGGGTCCTCGTGGACATCGGGGGCGACCCGGCCTCCGCCGACCTCGTCGTCAGCGGCCCGGACAGCCTCAAGGAGGCACGGGAGTGCTCCGGGGAGCGGGTGGCGCTGTCGCTCCAGCCGCTGGGCGGCCGCTTCCCCCAGCTGCCGGAGGGGTTCGCGGACTACGCCGTGGAGGTGCCCAGCCAGGGCGACCGCTTCGCCCCGTACTCCCCCGTGGACCCGTATACACCCGCGCTGGCCGTCGGCGGCGTGGAGCTGACGAGCGCCGAGGTGGTGGAGCGGGCGGCCGCCGACGCCGCCGGGCGGGGGCTCGGGCCCGGTTCGCGGATCCTGTCGGGGCTGTCGTACGACACCTGGGAGGGGCTGTCGTACGGGCTGTACGCGCCGCTGGCCAGTGGCGGTTCGGTGGTGCTCTGCCGCCATCTGGACCGGCTGGACGAGAAGGGGCTGGCCGAACGCAAGGAAAGCGAGCGCGTCACCGCCACCACGCCCTGAGGCCACGCCCACACCCAACACTCACGCCCAACACCCAACACCCACGCCCCCGCCTGCCCCAAAAACCCGGCCGCCCCCCCTGACCCGTCCGGCGGACCGAGAGCCGAGTCCACGGGCCGCGCCGACCACCCCGCGCGATGATCTACGGATACGTACAACCATGTACGGGCTTCGCATGTCTGTTCCGTTAATCGGTATCCCGGCATGCGATGCCGCTCCGCCCCCCGGGCGGAAGACGGGTGGGAGGACGCGGACGTGACGACCGACAGCTCTGAGCCTGCGCCGAGACGCAGGCGCCGCTGGCCGCGCGTCCTCGCGCTGGGCGTGGCCTTGCTGGTGCTGTCGGCAGCCGGGGTGGGGTGGTGGTTCTACGAGCGCCTCAACGGCAATATCCGCACCGATACCCGGACCGCGAACGAGCTGAAGAAGTACGAGGCCGAGCGGCCGGTGTCGGTGGTGCGGGACGCGCAGAACATCCTGCTGATCGGCTCCGACAACCGGGGCGGCAAGGGCAACGGCAAGTACGGCAAGGACACCGGCACCCAGCGCTCGGACACCACGATCCTGCTGCATCTCCAGGCCGGCGGGAAGAGCGCCACCGCCGTCTCCATCCCGCGCGACCTGATGGTGGACATCCCGGCCTGTGAGGGGCCGGACGGAAAGCGCACCCAGGCCCGGTTCGCCCAGTTCAACTGGGCGTTCGAATCCGGTGGCGCGGCCTGTTCGATCCGTACCGTCGAGAAGCTGACCGGGATCCGCGTCGACCACCACATGATCGTGGACTTCAGCGGCTTCAAGCGGCTGGTGAACGCGGTCGGCGGGGTGGAGATGTGCCTCAAGGAGCCCGTGGACGACGCCGAAGCGCATCTGAAGCTGCCCGCGGGCCGTCAGGTCCTCCACGGCGAACAGGCCCTGGGCTATGTGCGCGCCCGGTACAGCATCGGCGACGGCAGCGACACGGAGCGCATCGGGCGGCAACAGGAGTTCATGAGCTCGCTTGTGAAGAAAGTGCAGAGCAATGGTGTGCTGCTCAATCCCGCGAAGCTGTATCCGGTGCTCAACGCCGCGACCTCCTCGCTGACCACGGATCCGGGCCTGGATTCGCTCAAAGATCTGTACGCTCTGGTGCGCGGGGTGCGGGACATCCCCCGGGACAAGATCCGCTTCCTCACGATTCCGCGGCAGCCCTACACGTACAACAAAAACCGCGATGAGCTCGTCCAACCCGATGCCGACCGGCTGTTCCGGCAGTTGCGGCTGGATCGGCCGGTGCCGGTGTCCCACGCGGTCACGGCCTCGACGGGCGGCGGACCGAAGGCCGCCGACCTCACCGGGTACCAGGGGACGACCGCCGCGCGCGGCATCTGCGAGTAAAAGGACCATAAGGGCGGCCCATGATTCGTGAAGGATCGGATAAGGATTGGGCAGATTGCCCAGTTGTAGGGAAGTGGAATTTGTCACCGGCGTCGCTTGACGCTGATCCGGACGGATAGTGTGAGCGATCCGGTGCGCTCTACGAGGTGGCCGCGCACTGCATGAAGACAGATGGAGCGCCTTGAGGGGGAGGCGCCGCGTGGCACCGACGGAGGACACAGGCGACCGTGGACGCGCAAGGCCCTGGCGGGGCGGGTGACTTCGACCCAGCCGATCAGTGGGTGTTCGACCCGAATACGGGCAACTACGAGCTGCGGCTGAATCCCGCCGAGACATCGGCGGACGACACCACGGAGCTGCGACGGGTCTCCAGATCATCGAGCGATGACGGCACCACCGGCTCCGAGCCCAGAGGGCGCCGCCGCGCGGCCAAACGGGAGGCGGAGAAGGAGCAGCCGACGGGCCCGGTCAGCCGTCGCAAGCCGAAGCCGAAGAAGTCGAAGACGAAGAAGGCGCTCTACTGGGGCAGCGGCACCCTGGCCTTCCTGCTGGTGGGCGGCTCGGCCGCGGCGTACTTCGTCTATCAGCACCTGAACAACAACATCAGCAAGGTGGACGTCGGCGAGAACAACGCCGCGGTCTCCGACGGCCCGATGAACATCCTGCTGATCGGCACCGACCGCCGGGACGGCAAGGGGAACGAGGGCTACGGCGACGCGGGGAGCGTCGGCCACGCCGACACTACCCTGCTGTTCCACGTCTCCGAGGACCGGTCGAACGCGACGGTGCTGAGCTTCCCGCGCGACATGATCACCGACATCCCGGACTGCACCGTGAAGGAAGACGGCCGGAGGAAGAAGATCCCGGGCGAGGACGAGGTGCGGTTCAACACCAGCCTGGGGCAGGAGGGCCGCGACCCCGGCTGCACCTGGCAGACGGTGGAGAAGATCACCGGGCTGGAGGTCGACCACTTCATGATGGCCGACTTCAACGCGGTCAAGAGCATGTCCACGGCGGTCGGCGGGGTGGACATCTGCCTCGGCAAGGACATCAACGACCCCAAGTCGCACCTGAACCTGAAGAAGGGGCGCCACACGGTCAAGGGCGAGCAGGCCCTGGCGTTCGTCCGGACCCGGCACGCCGTCGGCTTCGGCGGCGATCTGGACCGGATCAAGCTCCAGCAGCAGTTCCTGAGCTCGCTGATGCGCAAGATGAAGTCCAGCGGGACGCTCTCCAGCCCGGGCAAGATGTGGGACCTGGCCCAGACCGCCACCAAGGCGCTCACCGTGGACACCGGGATCGGCACCGTCTCCAAGCTGGCCGAGCTGGGGAAGAACCTGAGCAAGGTCGATCTCAAGAACGTCACCTTCGCGACGGTTCCGGTCGTCGACAACACCGACGGTGCGACCGTGCTGCTCGACAAGACCAAGGCCGAGCCGCTGTTCTCCATGGTCCGGCAGGACGTCTCGCTGACCGAGGTCAAGAAGAAGGAGAAGGCGGCCAAGAACGAGCAGGCGGCGCGGCTCAAGGGGCCTAAGGCCGATCCCGCCGACGTCCGGGTCAAGGTGCTCAACGGCAGCGGACAGTTCGGCGCCGCCCAGGAGACCGTCGACTGGATGCAGAACACCGAGGGGATGTCCCGCACCAGCAACGGCGGAAACGCTCCGTCAGAACTGAAGAAGACAACGCTGGAGTACGCTCCCAACCAGGCCGACCAGGCGCGTCGGCTGGCCGACAGCATGGGGCTGCCCGCCTCCGCCATGAAGGAAGGCACCAAGGACGCCGAGCCGATGGCGGAGATGACCCTGACGCTGGGCGCGGACTTCAAGGGCGCCGGCACACCGATCTCCGCCCCGTCGAAGGCGCCGAAGGACATTCAGAGGGTCGAGGCCGACGACAAGGACGTCTGCGCCAAGTGACCGTCGCCGGCCAGCGGATCCACCCTCGTCCATCGGGCCGGACGACCGAGAGACTGCGGGGAGGGCCCGATGCGGCAGAGCAGTGTGCGGGGGGAGAGAGGGCGGCGGGCCACCGTTCCCGAACCACGTGAGCACGGCGAGGACGACAGCCCGCCGAAAGGGGAGGGCCCCGCGTCACACGGCGCGGGGCGCCGGCGGGGCGGTCAGGGGCGGCCGAAGCGGAGCCGCGGGGTGCGGATCCTGCGCTGGACCGCCCTGACGCTGGCCGTGCTGGTGCTCGGCGCGGCCGGCGCCGGATACTTCTACTACGAACATCTGAACGGCAATCTGAAGAAGGAGGATCTGGACCTCGGCGACAGCAAGATCGGCAAGCCCGAGCCCAACGCCGAAGGACAGACCCCCCTCAACATCCTGCTCATCGGCTCCGACAGCCGGAACACCGCCGAGAACGTCAAGCTGGGCGGTGCCAAGCAGGACGCGGACCGCAAGCCGCTGGGCGATGTGCAGATGCTGGTGCACGTCTCGGCCGACCGCAGCAACATGTCGGTGGTCAGCATCCCGCGCGACACCCGGGTGACCATCCCCCGGTGCACCGATCCGCATGACGGCACGGTGTATCCGAAGACCGAGGGGGCCATCAACCAGTCGCTCCAGCACGGCGGCCCGGGCTGCACGGTCGCCACCTGGAAGGAGCTCACCGGCGTCTACATCGATCACTTCATGATGATCGACTTCTCCGGGGTGGTCTCCATGGCGGACGCCATCGGCGGTGTCCCGGTGTGCGTGGACAACAACGTCTACTCCCATGACAGCAAGGGCCATGGCTCCGGTCTGAAGCTGACCAAGGGCACCCACAACGTCAAGGGCGTCCAGGCCCTCCAGTGGCTGCGCACCCGCTACGGCTTCGAGGACAACAGCGACATCGGCCGGGCCAAGGCCCAGCACATGTATATGACGTCGATGATCCGCCAGCTGAAGTCGGGCACCAAGCTCAGCGACCCGGGCAAGCTGATGGACCTCGCGGAGGCCGCCACCGACGCGCTGACCGTCGACCACGGCCTCGGCACCGTCAAGAAGCTGTACGACCTGGGCAATGACCTCAAGCGGGTGCCGACCAAGCGCACCACCATGATCACCATGCCCTGGGAGTACGGCGGCGGCGGGGGGTACGTACTGCCCAAGCCGGGCGACGCCGAGCAGACCTTCTCGCTGCTGCGCAACGACATAAGCCTGGACGGCAAGGACAAGAAGAAGCCCGACGCGACCCCGGAGCCCACCGCGCCCAAGGAGCAGATCCCGGTGGTGGTGCAGAACGGCACCGCGAGCACCGTCCTGGGACCGGTCTCCGGCCGGGCCGCGGTCATCACCTCCGAGCTGGCGCGGCTGGGCTACGCCAAGGCCACCGCGAACACGGTGCTCATCTCGCAGGCCGACACCACCGTCCTCTACCCGGACGAACCCCGGCAGGGCGACGCCCTGGCCGTGGCCAAGGCGCTGAAGCTGCCGAAGTCCGCGGTGAAGTCGTCGAAGTCGGTGCAGGAGATCACCCTGGTGGTCGGCAACGACTGGCGCGAGGGCACCGCCTATCCGAAGGCGGCGGCGGACGACGGCGACAAGACGCCCAAGAGCGCGGACGCGCTCAACGGCGAGGAGAAGGGCTGTATGAAGGTCAACCCGGGCTACACCTTCTGAGGCCCCCGAAGGCGCCCTCGTCACGGCATGCGGAGGGGCCGGACCCGATGCGGGTCCGGCCCCTTCGGTGTACGTGGCGCAGGCGGCGTACGGGCGCGGGCTACTGGGCCATGACCGCCGGGCGGCGGCTGGCGATGACCTTCTTGGCGAGCGCCCGCGGGCTGGTCAGAAAGCCCCAGCCCCACGACATGTGCATGGTCGCGAGCGCCACCGGGATCCGCAGCCGGGCCGTCACCGGAAGCCCCTTGCCCGCCGGGAGCGAGCCCGCGACGATCGCGGCCAGATAGCCGCCGGGGACCACGAAGCCCCACGGGGTGACGGCCGCGCCCACCACGATGCCCGCCGCGATGGCGACGACGGCGGTCGGCGGCGCGAGATAGCGCAGATTGATCGAGCCCTGGTGGAAGCGGGCCACGACATGGCGCCAGCGGCCGTAGTCCTTGTACTGCTTGGCCAGGGCGCGCACGCTCGGCCGCGGCCGGTAGGAGACCTTCAGCTCTGGCGAGAACCAGATCAGCCCGCCGGCCTCGCGGATCCGGAAGTTCAGCTCCCAGTCCTGGGCGCGGATGAACTCCTCGTTGTACCCGCCCTGCTGCTCGAGCGCCTCGCGCCGGAAGACGCCCAGATAGACGGTCTCGGCGGGGGCCGCCTCACCGCCGGTGTGGAAGGCCGCGTTGCCCACCCCGATCTTGGAGGTCATGGCGGCGGCGACGGCCTTCTCCCAGTCGTTCTCGCCCTCGGCGTGCATGAGCCCGCCGACGTTCTGCGCGCCGGTCTCCTCCAGGAGCCGTACGGCGGTCGCGATGTAGTCCGGCGAGAGCATGCCGTGGCCGTCGACCCGGACCACCACCGGATGGCGGGACGCCTTGATCGCCGCGTTCAGGGCGGCGGGGGTGCGGCCCGTGGGATTGGGGACCGTGTGCACCCGGGGGTCCTCCGCCACCAGTTCGGCGGCGATCTCGTCGGTGCGGTCCGCGGACGGGCCGAGCGCGATCACCACCTCCATCTCACCGTCGTACTCCTGCTCCAGGATGTGCCGTACGGCATTGCGCAGATGGCGTTCCTCATTGAGCACCGGCATGATCACGGAGACGGCCGGGAGCTGATGCGGGGGCATGGCACCTCGGGGTTCGGGGGCCGGGCCCAGGAGACTGCGGGCGGGGCCCCATAGGACTGCGGTTTCCGGGCCACGTTACCGCGAATGGGGGACGCCGGAACGCGCCGCCCGGGTGGCAGCCCCCCGTACGGGCGGCGTGGGGCCGCCAAGGCGATCGTCGTATGGGCCTACGGTGAGGCGGTTCCGCCCGGCCCGCCGAAGTCACGGAGGTCCCCTCAAGTGAGTGCACCGGCCCGATCGCCGCGCCCGTCGCGCCCCCGCTCCCGCCGCCCCCGCTGGGGGCTGCGGCTGGCCACGGGCGGCGCCTGTCTGGTGCTGGCGGTCAGCGGCATCGGGCATCTGCTGGTCAGGGAGCTCGATTCCGGGATCCACCGGGTGGACGCCTTCGGCGGCCTGGACAACCGGCCGAAGAACACCGGCGGAGGCGTCAACTTCCTCGTGGTCGGCACGGACGGACGGGAGAAGATCACGCCTCGGGAGAAGGCGCTGTACCGGCTGGGCGGAGCCCCCTGCCGCTGCACGGACACGATCATGCTGATGCATCTGTCGGGCGACCACCGCCGGGTCAGCGCGGTCAGCCTGCCCCGCGACTCGTACGCCAGGATCCCCGCGTACACCGACGCCACCGGCAAACGCCATCCGAGCCATCCGCGGAAGCTCAACGCCGCGTACGCCGAGGGCGGGCCGAGCCTGACCGTGCGCACCGTGGAGCATCTGACCGGCGTCCATGTCGACCACTACCTCGAAGTGGACTTCACCAGCTTCATGAAGACGGTCGATGTGCTCGGCGGGGTGAAGATCTGCACCGCGCGACCGCTCAAGGACGACCACACCGGCCTTGACCTGCCCGCCGGCACCCATGTGCTGAACGGCGGCCAGGCGCTCCAGTACGTCCGCTCCCGGCATGTGGACGGCACGTCCGACCTGGGCCGGATCCAGCGGCAGCAGCGCTTCCTGGCGGCCGTGGTCCACCAGACCACCGCCGGGGGCATCCTGCTCAATCCGGTGCGGTTCAACCGGGTGGCCGGGGCGCTGCTGGGCTCGGTCCGCGCCGATCACGGCTTCAGCGCGGAGGACATGGTCGCCCTGGGGCGGGCCATGGGCGGGGTCACCCCCGAGTCCTCGGAGTTCGCCTCGGTCCCGGTGGTGCTGCCCGGTGTGCCGGTGAAGGGGGCCGGCTCCACCCTCCGCTGGAACCGGGCCAAGGCCGAGCGGCTGTTCACCACCCTCCGCGAGGACCGGCCGCTCGTCGCCCACCACCCGAAGCGTGTCCGGGCCACCCCGGTCGACGTGGACCCGGCCCGGATCCGGGTGCATGTGCTCAACGGCACCAATACGACGGGGCTCGCCCGCCGCGCGGACCGCGCGCTGCACGCCACCGGCTTCGCCACCACCGGCTCCCCCGCCGACGCCGCGACCCCCGACGTCCGGCACACGGTGATCGCGTACGACCCCGTCTGGGACCGCTCGGTGCGCTCGCTGACGGCCGCGCTGCCCGGGGCCCGGCTGAAGCCGGTGGTCGGGCAGGGCGCGGTGATGCAGATCACGATCGGCGCGGACTACAAGGGCGTACGGCCGGTGCGGCTCGAGGCGCCGAAGACCGACCCCGCCGGGTTCGGGGCCGTCACCGGCGACGAGGTCGTCTGCCCCGAGGGCGGCGCCACCCGCTCCCTCTGACTCCGAGGGTCACGGCCGGTCGGCGCCGACCCCGGAGTCACGCCCGGTCGGTCCGGCCCCCGGGGGTCACGCCCGGTCGGCGCCCTCGGGGGCGTCGGCGGCGCGCCCGGCGGTGCGCTGGGCGCGGAGTTCCTTGATCGCACGGCGGCGGGCCAGCCGGTGGGTCCGGCGGATCTCGGCCTCCTGGTAGCGCCGCTTGTCCCGCTCGCTCTCCGGGATGACCGGGGGCACGGGCCGGGGCTTGCCGTCGGCGTCGACGGCGGCGAAGACCAGATAGGCGCTGCCGACCTGAGTGGCGGGCGTGGACTCGTTCCACCGCTCGGCGAGCACCCGCACCCCGATCTCCATGGAGGACCGTCCGGTCCAGTTGACCTGGGCCTTCACATGGACGAGGTCGCCGACTCTGACCGGTTCGAGGAAGGCCATCTCGTCCATCGACGCGGTGACCGCGGGCCCCTCCGAGTGACGGCCGGCGACCGCTCCGGCGGCGTCGTCCACCAGCTTCATGATCACGCCGCCGTGGACGGTGCCGAGGAGATTGGTGTCACTGCCGGTCATGATGTGTGACAGCGTGGTACGAGAGGCGGAGGTGGGCTTTCCCGGAAGCTCCGGTTCCGCACCCTGGGCCTGTTTGGTCATGTCGTCCACCTTATGCGGACCAGATTCTTATCAGGTCTGCAACAGCCATGCCGCGATCCGGCACCCGCCCTGTAATGCGACCCGCCCGACCAGGCACACTGCCTTGCATGAGCGAATGGCCCCAGGGATGGTCCGGCGACGGTAGCGGCCGGTACGGACGTGGTAGCGGCAGCGCCGAGCCGGAAGGGGCTCGCGCCATGCCACAGGTGAGGCGCGGCGCGCCCGGTGCGGGCGGTCCACCGCCGTACGACGAGCCACCGCTGCCGCCCGACCTCTCGCCCCGCGGCACCGTTCCGCGGCAGCAGGCGTCCCAGGGCTATGACGACTACGACGACGGTTACAACACCGGTCAGGTCTACGGCCGCGGCAACGGCGGACCGGGCGGCGGCGACCACGGCCCCGGTGGCCCCGGTGGCCCCGGCCCGCGCCCGGTGAGGCCAAAGAACTGGAAGCGCCGGATAACCATCGGCCTGGTCACCCTGATCGTCCTGCTGCTCGCCGTCGGCATCGGCACCTACATCTGGGCCGACTCCAAGCTCCGCAACGAGGTGGACCTGAGCAAGGTCGAGGACCGGCCGGGCGGCGGCAAGGGCACCAACTACCTGATCGTCGGTTCGGACAGCCGTGAGGGCATGTCCGACGAGGACAAGAAGAAGCTGCACACCGGCTCGGCCGAGGGCCGCCGCACCGACTCCATGATCCTTCTCCATGTCGGTGAGAACGGCAACACCATGATCAGCCTCCCGCGTGACTCCTGGGTCACCATCCCGGCCTTCACCGGCTCGGAGAGCGGTAATCGGATCCCGCAGAGCCAGAACAAGCTGAACGCGTCGTACTCCTCCGAGGGCCCCTGGCTGCTCGTCCGCACGATCGAGCACAACACCGGCCTGAAGATCGACCACTATGCGGAGATCGGCTTCGACGGCTTCGCCAATATCGTGGACGGCGTCGGCGGCGTCGATATAGACGTCCCGCAGGACATGAAGGACAAGAAGTCCGGCAATGACCTGAAGAAGGGCAAGCAGACGCTGAACGGCCAGCAGGCGCTCGCCTTCGTCCGGCAGCGCTACGGCCTCGCGGGCGGCGACCTGGACCGCACCAAGAACCAGCAGAAGTTCCTGTCCGCGCTGGCCAACAAGGCGGCCTCGCCGAGCACGATCATGAACCCGTTCAAGCTCTACCCGACGATGGGCGCCGGCCTGGACAACCTGGTCGTCGACAAGGACATGAGCCTGTGGGACGTGAAGGACATGTTCTTCGCGATGAAGAGCGTCTCCGGCGGCGACGGCAAGCAGATGAACATGCCGATCTCCAACCCCGGCCTGGCCACCTCCAAGGGCAGCGCGGTGCAGTGGGACATGACCAAGGTCAAGCAGCTGATGAGCGAGCTGAAGAACGACGACAAGGTCACCGTCTCCAGCAACTGATCCGGACCACCGCGGAAGACCGCTGCCGGGCCCATCGGGCCCGGCAGCGGTCTTCTGTCTTCGGTCTGTCGAAGACTACGGAAGGTTCCTTGCCATCACGATGCGCTGAACCTGGTTGGTGCCCTCGTAGATCTGCGTGATCTTGGCGTCACGCATCATCCGCTCGAGCGGGTAGTCACGGGTGTAGCCGTAGCCGCCGAGCAGCTGGACGGCGTCCGTGGTGATCTCCATCGCGGCGTCGGAGGCGTAGCACTTGGCCGCGGCGCCGAAGAACGTCAGGTCCTCCTTGCCGCCGCCGAGGGCCACCCGCTCGGACCGGGCAGCCGCCGCGTAGGTGAGCTGCCGGGCGGCCTCCAGCTTCATCGCCATGTCGGCGAGCATGAACTGGACGCCCTGGAAGTCGCCGATCGGCTTACCGAACTGCTTGCGCTCCTGGACGTACCCCTTGGCGTAGTCGAGCGCGCCCTGGGCGATGCCGAGGGCCTGGGCGGCGATGGTGATCCGGGTGTGGTCGAGGGTCTTCATGGCGGTGGCGAAGCCGGTGCCCTCGGCGCCGATCATCCGGTCGGCGGGGATGCGGACGTTGTCGAGGTAGACCTCGCGGGTCGGGGAGCCCTTGATGCCGAGCTTCTTCTCCGGGGCGCCGAAGGAGACGCCCGGGTCGGACTTCTCGACGACGAAGGCCGAGATGCCCTTGGAGCGCTTCTCGGGGTCGGTGACGGCCATCACCGTGTAGTACTCGGAGACCCCGGCGTTGGTGATCCAGCGCTTGACGCCGTTGAGCACGTAGAAGTCGCCGTCGCGGACCGCCTTGGTCTTCATCCCGGCGGCGTCCGAGCCCGCGTCGGGCTCGGAGAGACAGTACGAGAACATCGCGTCGCCCTTGGCGAGCGGGGCCAGGTACTTCTTCTTCAGCTCCTCGGAGCCGGAGAGGATGACCGGCAGCGAGCCCAGCTTGTTGACCGCGGGGATCAGGGAGGAGGAGGCGCAGACCCGGGAGACCTCCTCGATGACGATCACGGTGGCCAGCGCGTCCGCGCCCGAACCGCCGTAGGACTCGGGGACGTGCACCGCGTGGAGATCGTTCGCGACCAGGGCGTCCAGCGCCTCCTGGGGGAAGCGGGCCTCCTCGTCGACCTCGGCGGCATAAGGGGCTATCTTCGCCTCGGCGAGAGAGCGGACGGCGTCCCGGAGCATGTCGTGCTCTTCGGACGGCCGGTACAGGTCGAAGTCGTTCACCGAGGACGCCAAGCCTCTCACTCCCCATAAAGAGCTAACTACCGTTAAGTAACCGAATTCTAGGGGCGACGCCTCGGTAGGTATACGTGAGCTACCTGACAGAGTCGGCTGAGCCCGTCCCCCGGTCCCGACTATGCTCAGGCACCGCATCTGCGATCGACCGTTCTGGAGCACTGCATGGCCCTCAAGATCACCGTGATCGGCACCGGCTACCTCGGCGCCACCCACGCAGCGGCCATGGCGGAACTGGGCTTCGAGGTGCTGGGCCTCGACGTCGTGCCCGAGAAGATCGCGATGCTCACCCAGGGCCGGGTGCCGATGTACGAACCCGGGCTCGAGGAGCTGCTGCGGCGCCACACCGTGGGGATCGAGGGGTCCAGCGGGCGGCTGCGCTTCACCACCTCCTACGAGGAGGCCGGGGAGTTCGGCGACATCCACTTCATCTGTGTGAACACCCCGCAGAAGCACGGCGAGTACGCCTGTGACATGAGCTATGTGAACTCCGCGGTGGAGTCGCTGGCCCCGCATCTGCGCCGCCCCGCGCTGGTCGTGGGCAAGTCCACGGTGCCGGTCGGCAGCGCCGATCTGCTCGCGGCCCGGCTGGCCGAGCTGGCCCCGGTGGGGGCGGACGCGGAGCTCGCCTGGAACCCGGAGTTCCTGCGCGAGGGGTTCGCCGTCCAGGACACCCTGCACCCGGACCGGATCGTGGTCGGCGTCGCGGGCGACCGGGCCGAGAAGCTGCTGCGCGAGGTCTACCAGACGCCCATCGGCGAGGGCTCGCCCTTCGTGGTGACCGACTTCCCGACCGCCGAGCTGGTGAAGGTCGCGGCCAACTCCTTCCTGGCGACCAAGATCTCCTTCATCAACGCGATGGCCGAGGTCTGCGAGGCCGCGGGCGGCGATGTGGTCAAGCTCGCCGAGGCCATCGGCTACGACGAACGCATCGGAAGGAAGTTCCTGCGGGCCGGGATCGGCTTCGGCGGCGGCTGTCTGCCGAAGGACATCCGGGCCTTCATGGCGCGCGCCGGTGAGCTCGGCGCCGACCAGGCGCTGACCTTCCTCCGCGAGGTCGACTCGATCAACATGCGGCGCCGCGGCCATATGGTCGAGCTGGCCCGCGAGGCCGTCGGCGGCGCCTTCCTGGGCAAGCGGATCGCGGTGCTGGGCGCGACCTTCAAACCGGACTCCGACGACGTCCGCGACTCCCCCGCGCTCAACGTGGCCGGGCAGATACAGCTCCAGGGCGCCCAGGTGACGGTCTTCGACCCCAAGGGCATGGACAATGCCCGAGCCCTGTTCCCGACCCTCGCCTACGCCCCGACCGCGGCCGCGGCGGCGGAGGGCGCCCATGCGGTGCTGCACCTCACCGAGTGGCGCGAGTTCCGCGAGCTGGACCCGGCGAGCCTCGGCGCGGTCGTCGCCGAGCGCCGCATCCTCGACGGGCGCAACGCGCTGGACCCCGACGTCTGGCGGGACGCCGGGTGGACCTACCGGGCGCTCGGGCGCCCGATGGCGTAAGACCAACGAGGCTTCCCGTTTGACGGGGCCCGTTCGGTCAACCCGGGACGGGACCCGAGGAGGAGCCATGGCCACCGCCAAGCTGGAACTTGTCGCGATCGACTGCCCCGACCCCACCGCGCTCGCCCGCTTCTACCAGCAGGTGCTGGGCGGTGAGATCAAGAACGAGGGGAAGCCCTGGGTCGATCTCCACCTGCCCGACGGGGCGCGGCTGGCCTTCCAGGAGGCGCCCGGCTTCGTCGCGCCGAGCTGGCCGTCGGCGAAGGAGTCGCAGCAGCTGCACCTCGATCTGCGGGTAACCGACATGGCAGCGGCGCAGGAGCGGGTGCTGGCGCTGGGTGCCCGGGCGCTGGACCTCGACGACCAAGGCGGGAAGCGGGACTTCCGCGTCTTCGCCGACCCGGCGGGGCACCCCTTCTGCCTGATCCACCCCTGAGCCACCCCTGAAAGCCGTCCGTCCCCGCGGGAGGGCCTCCCGCGGGGACGGAGAGGGGTGTTCAACGGCGGGGGCGGCGGCCCTCCTCCTGCTTCGGCGGGGTCTGGTCGGCGCCCGGGAGGGTCGGCTTGGGCAGGTTCTCGACGTCCTTCTTGGCCTGCTCCAGCTGCTCGGCCGTGTCATCCGGCAGCCTCGGCGGCTTCGGCGCGGCGTGCGAGAAGCCGAAGGCCGAGGTGAGGTCGCCGAAGGCGCGGCGGCGCCACCGGCTGATGTTGGGCTCCTCGACGCCGGTCAGCCGCTCCAGGAAGCGGAGCACCGAGGTGTGGTCGAACGCCTCGCCCGCGGCCCAGCCGCCCACCGTCCACGGCGAGACGATCAGACAGGGCACCCGGAAGCCGCCGCCGATGGGCAGACCGCCCACGAACTCGTCCACGGTCCCGGGCTTGGGGGTGGGCGGCGGGACGTGGTCGAACAGCCCGTCGTTCTCGTCGTAGTTGAGGATGAAGACGGTCTTGCGCCACACCTCGGGGTTGGACGCGATCGCCTCGATCTTGGAGGCGACGTAGTCGGCACCGGCGGCGGGCAGATAGTCCGGGTGCTCGGACTGGGTGCTGGTGGGGATGATCCAGGAGACGGTCGGCAGCCGGTCGTTGCGGGCGTCCTCCTCGAAGGTCCCGGCGGGGCTGACGGTCATGCCGCGGTCGTACAGCGGATCGCCGGGCGCCGCGTCCTGGAACTGCTGGAACTGCTCCAGGAGGTTGCAGCCGTAGTCGTCCTCCTCCTGGTACACCTTCCAGCTGATCCCGGCGTTCTGGAGCCGCTCGGCGTACGTCGTCCAGCGGTACGGCTCGGGCGCCTTGTTCTCCAGGACCGGGCCGCCCCTGACGCCGGCCGGGTCGATGGTGCCCGTCATCCAGTACAGCCGGTTGGGCCAGGTGGGGCCGAAGACCGAGCAGAAGTAGTTGTCGCAGATGGTGAACGCCTCGGCGAGCGCGAACTGGAACGGGATGTCCGCACGGGTGTGGTAGCCCATGACGTACGGGCCGTTCTTGCCGTCGGCCTTACGGTGCGCGGGCAGCCACTTGTCCATGGCGCCGTTGTTCCACGCCTCGTGCTGCACCGACCAGGCGTGGCTGGTGGAGGGGATCGCCTGGGCGCTGGTGGAGTGGGTGTCCAGGTGGAACGGGAGCAGATAGCCGTCCGGGTTCTCCTCGTCCGGCTGGTAGAAGACGGACTTGCCGGTGGAGAGGGTCAGGGCGTCCGGGTCGGCGAAGCCGCGGACCCCCTTGAGGGTGCCGAAGTAGTGGTCGAACGAGCGGTTCTCCTGCATCAGCAGGACGACGTGCTCGACGTCGTGGAGGGAGCCGCCCTTGGCCGGGCCGGCGGCTATCGCCTGCTGCACGCTCGGCGGCAGCAGCGACGCGGCCGCGCCCGCACCGAACGTGCCGGCGGCGGCACCGAGGAGTCTACGGCGGGTGAAGTCGGGCATAACGCCTCTTTCTCGTTCAGCGCGTGAGAGATCGTCAGACCGCTTCGACTGTCTCGCCCGCAAGGCAACGAGGAAGAGGAGCATTACGTGAACGATGCATCAAGGCATCGCAAAGGCACCAAGGGCCGCTAAAGGGGCTGTTGGTGTGTGTCAGGTGGTGTGGGTGTCGTTCGGTTACCCGGCGGCGTCCGGCTCGGTATCCGGCTCGGCGGCGTCCAGTTGGTCGATCGTCGCGATGGACGGGCCGCGCGTGGCTTGCGCCGCGCGTGCCGCGTCCTCCGCGCCGCGCAGCGTACGGACCGCGTTCTGCCAGGTCAGCTTGGACAGATCGGCCGGTGACCAGTGGCGGTCGAGGAGCTCGGCCACCAGGTTCGGATAGCCCGCGACATCGCCCAGGCCCTCCGGGGTGAAGGCGGTGCCGTCGAAGTCGCCGCCGATGCCGATGTGGTCGATGCCCGCCACCTCGCGCATGTGGTCGAGGTGGTCGGCGACGGTCGACACGGTGGCCATGGGGCGCGGGTTGGCCTCCTCGAAGGCGCGCTGCACCTTCATCGCGGCGGGCGTCATCTCCAGCGGATGCAGCCCGTGGGCGCGCATGTTCTCGTCCGCCTCCCGGGTCCAGGCGACCGCCTCGGGCAGTACGAACTTGGGCACGAAGGTGGCCATCGCCACGCCCCCGTTGGCGGGCAGCGACTCCAGAACGTCGTCGGGGATGTTGCGCGGATGGTCGCAGACGGCGCGTGCGGAGGAGTGCGAGAAGACCACGGGCGCCTCGGTCACCCGGAGCGCGTCCCGCATGGTGTCGGCCGAGACATGGGAGAGGTCGACGAGCATGCCCAGGCGGTTCATCTCGCGCACCACCTCCTCGCCGAAGCGGGTGAGGCCGTGCGCCTTCGGCTCGTCGGTCGCCGAGTCGGCCCAGGGGACGTTGTCGTTGTGGGTGAGCGTCATATAGCGCACGCCGAGGTCGTAGAGGGTGCGCAGGGTGGCCAGGGAGCAGTTGATGCTGTGGCCGCCCTCGGCGCCCATGAGGGAGGCGATCCGGCCCTCGGTCCGGGCCGCCTCCATGTCGTCGGCGGTGAAGGCCGGGCGCAGGTCGGCCGCGTACCGGTCGGTGAACCGGCGGACGACGTCGATCTGTTCGAGGGTGGCGCTGACCGCCGTGTCGCCCTGGAAGTCGGAGCGCACGAACACCGACCAGAACTGGGCGCCTACGCCGCCTGCCCGGAGGCGGGGCAGGTCCGTGTGGGTGTAGGCGGTGAGGTCGGTGGCCATGTCGCGCTGGTCGAGGTCGTAGCGGACCTGCTCGCGCAGGGCCCAGGGGAAGTCGTTGTGGCCGTCCACGATGGGGTGGGTGGCCAGCAGGTCGTGGGCTTGCGCGAGGTGATCGGTCATCCTCGTAGTCTCGCGTGGGGTGCGGCGGAAGTCACGTGTTGGGGGCGCGTGTGGGGTGGGGGTGCATGTGGGGTGGGGGCCCTGCGGCGGGCTATGCCCCCACCCCGCCCCTTCCCGCTGCATCCGATATGCGGCTCCGCCGCGTGGCGGGGGCTCCACCCCGGACCCCGCTCCTCAATCGCCGGAGGGGCTGGAGTCACCCCGGAGGGGCTTTAAAGAACTCAGTGGCCGAAGCCGAACGAACCCGCGCCGTCCACCTTCGCGCGCAGGCGCTTGCCCTTCTCCGTGGCCTGGGCGTTGAGTTCGTCCTGGAACTCGCGCATCCGGGACTGGAGTCCGGCGTCGTGCGCGGCCAGGATCCGGGCGGCGAGCAGCCCCGCGTTGCGGGCGCCGCCCACGGAGACCGTGGCCACCGGGACCCCCGCGGGCATCTGGACGATCGACAGCAGGGAGTCCATGCCGTCGAGGTACTTCAGCGGGACGGGCACCCCGATGACCGGCAGCGGGGTGACGGACGCGAGCATGCCCGGGAGGTGGGCGGCGCCGCCCGCGCCGGCGATGATCGCCTTGAGGCCGCGGTCCGCCGCGTTCTCGCCGTAGGCGACCATCTCGCGGGGCATGCGGTGTGCCGAGACGACATCCACCTCGTACGGGACCTCGAACTCGGCGAGGGCCTTGGCCGCTTCCTCCATGACGGGCCAGTCGGAGTCGGAGCCCATGACGATGCCGATCACAGGAGCGCTCATTCGGTGATGGTCCCTCGGAGGTAGTCGGCGGCGTGGCGGCCGCGCTCGCGGACGTCGGCCAGGTCGTCACCGTAGGTGTTGACGTGGCCGACCTTGCGCCCCGGCTTCACGTCCTTGCCGTACATATGGATCTTGAGCGCCGGGTCGCGCGCCATGCAGTGCAGATACGCCGCGTACATATCGGGGTAGTCGCCGCCGAGCACATTGGTCATCACCGTCCACCGCGCGCGCGGGCGCGGGTCGCCCAGCGGGAGGTCGAGCACGGCGCGTACGTGGTTGGCGAACTGGGAGGTGACGGCGCCGTCCTGGGTCCAGTGGCCGGAGTTGTGGGGGCGCATGGCCAGCTCGTTGACCAGCAGCCGGCCGTCGCGGGTCTCGAAGAGCTCGACCGCGAGATGGCCGACCACCCCGAGCTCGGCGGCGATCTTCAGCGCCATCTCCTGCGCCTGGCCCGACAGCTCCTCGGAGAGGTCGGGGGCGGGGGCTATCACGGTGTCGCAGACCCCGTTCACCTGGATCGACTCCACGACGGGGTAGGAGACGGCCTGGCCGTGCGGGGACCGTACGACATTGGCGGCGAGCTCGCGGGTGAAGTCGACCATCTCCTCGGCGAGGACGGGCACGCCCGCGCGGAACGGCTCGGCCGCGTCCGCCGGGCCGCGGACGACCCAGACGCCCTTGCCGTCATAGCCGCCGCGCACGGTCTTGAGGACGACCGGGTATCCGTCGCCCTCCTCCGCGAATCGCGCCACGTCCTCGGGGTCGGCCACGACGCGGTGGCGGGGGCACGGCACACCGACCGTACGCAGCCGCTCGCGCATCACACCCTTGTCCTGGGCGTGCAGCAGCGCCTCGACTCCGGGGCGGATGACCACGCCGTCCGCTTCCAGGGCGCGCAGATGCTCGGCCGGGACATGCTCGTGGTCGAAGGTGACCACATCACAGCCCTGTGCGAAAGCACGAAGGGTGTCCAGGTCGCGGTAGTCGCCGATGACGACATCGCTGACCACCTGGGCCGCCGAGTCCTGGGGGGTGTCACTGAGCAGCTTGAACCTGATACCGAGGGGGATGCCCGCCTCATGGGTCATACGGGCGAGCTGGCCGCCGCCGACCATGCCGACTACCGGGAATGTCACCCTCCCAGGGTAACTTCCCCCTTCGACCGGCCCTGACCTGCGTTGGAGGAACCTCCACATATTCCGCCGGGCCCAGCCTCGCGGCCTGAAGGGCGCGGGGCGCGGCCGCTGGTTAGCATGGGGGGATTGATGACGCCGACGGGACGGGGCTGAACGATCACCATGAGTGAACGGAGCACACTCGGTGGGCTGCGTGCCCGGATGGGGCAACTGGCCCGCGAGATCGCGAAGTTCGGGGTGGTCGGCGGTGCCGGCGTCTTCGTCAATCTCGCGGTGTTCAACCTGGTGCGCGGGGTCACCGAACTCCCCGTGGTGCGGGCCAGCATCGTGGCCACGGTGGTCGCCACCTGCTTCAACTACCTGGGATACCGGTACTTCACCTACCGGGACCGCGACAAGCAGGGCCGCACCAAGGAGCTCAGCCTCTTTCTGCTGTTCAGCGCCATCGGCCTGATCATCGAGAACGGTGTGCTCTACACCGCCACATATGGCTTCGGGTGGGACAGCTCACTCCAGAGCAATGTGTTCAAGTTCCTCGGTATCGGCCTGGGCACCCTCTTCCGCTTCTGGTCCTACCGGACCTGGGTGTTCCGGACGCTGCCCGCGCGGGAGGCCGTCGAGCGCGCGGAGGCCTTCCTGTCCGAGGCGCCGCCCGCCCAGGCCACCCGGAAGCAGCCGGTCCGCAAGTAAGCGCTCGGCGGCTCCACCGCGTGGCAGGGGGCTCCGCCCCAGGCCCCGGGGTCTGGGGCGGAGCTCCAGTTAGGGCGGGGGGTCCTCGGCCTCCCGGCTGAGGAAGAGCGCGAACACCGGCGGATGCTGCTGGAGCAGCTCCAGCCGTCCGCCGTCCGCCTCCGCCAGGTCCCGCGCCACGGCGAGCCCAAGACCCGTGGAGTTGCGTCCGCTGACCGTCCGCTCGAAGACCCGCGCCCCCAGGTCCGGCGACACCCCGGGCCCCTCGTCGGAGACCTCCACCACGGCCTGGTTGCCGGTGACGCGCGTACGCAGCGCGACCGTACCGTCACCGTGCATCAGCGAGTTCTCGATCAGCGTGGCCAGCACCTGCGCGACCGCGCCCGGGGTGCCCACCGCGCGCAGCCCCTTCTTGCCCGAGCGCACGATGGCGCGGCCCTCGCTGCGCGAGGCCGGGCGCCACTCCTCGATCTGCTGCTTGACGACCTCGTCCAGGTCGAAGGCGACCGCGGAGCCGCTGCGCGGATCGCGCGAATTGGTCAGCAGCCGCTGGACGACATCGGTGAGCCGCTCCACCTGGCCCAGTGCGATCGTCGCCTCCTCCTTGACCGTCTCCGGGTCGTCGGTGAGCGTGATCTCCTCCAGCCGCATCGACAGCGCGGTCAGCGGCGTACGGAGCTGATGGGAGGCGTCGGCGGCCAGCCGCCGCTCGGCGGTGAGCATCCGGGCGATGCGCTCGGCGCTCGCGTCCAGGACATCGGCGACCCGGTCCAGCTCCGGCACCCCATAGCGCCGGTGGCGCGGCCTGGGGTCCCCGGAGCCCAGCCGCTCGGCGGTCTCCGCGAGATCGGTGAGCGGGGCGGAGAGCCGGTGCGCCTGGCGTACGGCGAGGGCCACCGCGGCGAGCACGGCGAGCAGCGCCACGGCGAGGATGATCAGCATGGTGCGGCCGATCTCGCGGCTCACCGTGGAGCGGGACGCCTCGACCCGGACCACCTCGCCCTGCTCCCCCGGCTCCTTGGCGGAGATGACGCTGCCCGTGGGGCGCTTGCCGATCTCCACCGTGCGGTGGTCGGGCATCCTGATCACGGCGTAGCGGCCGGGCTCGATCTGCTCGCGCAGCACTCTGGGGGTGACCCCCTCGCCGCCCAGCAGTCTGCTGTCGACGATGCTGACCAGGCGCACGGCGTCGGAGCTCACGCTCTCCTGGGCGCTGTTCTCGATGGTCCGCGTCTCGACGATGACCAGCGACAGGCCGAAGACCGCGATGACGACGAGCACCACGGCCAGGGTGGAGTTGATCAAGCGACGGCGCATTGCCCTACCGTGTCAGCTCTGGTCAGCTTTTCTCGAATCTGAAGCCGACGCCGCGGACGGTGGCGATATAGCGGGGGTTGGCCGCATCGTCACCGAGCTTCTTGCGCAGCCAGGAGATGTGCATGTCGAGGGTCTTGGTGGAGGACCACCAGGTGGTGTCCCACACCTCGCGCATCAGCTGATCGCGGGTGACCACCCGCCCGGCGTCCCGCACCAGGACCCGCAGCAGATCGAACTCCTTGGCGGTCAGCTGAAGCTCCTCGTCGCCCATCCAGGCGCGGTGCGACTCGACGTCGATCCGCACCCCGTGGGTGGCCGGCTGCTGTTGCTGCGTCTCGACGGCGCCGCGCCGCAGCAGCGCCCGGACCCGGGCGAGCAGCTCGGCGAGCCGGAACGGCTTGGTCACGTAGTCGTCGGCACCGGCGTCCAGGCCGACCACCGTGTCCACCTCGTCCGCGCGGGCCGTGAGCACCAGCACCGGAAAGCCATGGCCCTCCGTACGGAGCCGACGACAGACCTCGAGCCCGTCCATCCCGGGCAGGCCGAGGTCGAGGACGATCAGGTCGACGCCTCCTTGCAGACCGGCGTCGAGCGCGGTGGGTCCGTCCTCACGCACCTCGACCTCGTACCCCTCGCGGCGCAGGGCGCGGGCGAGCGGCTCCGAGATGGATGCGTCATCCTCGGCGAGCAGTACTCGGGTCATGGGGGTGATGGTAGTCCGCTGAGGTCGGAGCACGGGGCGCGTACGGCGCGACGGACGGAGCACGGACGGTTGCACACCCCGCCCGTGAGCTATCTCTCACCGTCCCCAAAGGTGTCAAGAACGTGTCGTATGGTGAAACAACGTCTGTAGCACTCCTCCGGGACCTTTGGTGGCGACGACGCACCCAAAGGTCTCTGTCATGTCCGGAGCGGGACGGGGTCGGCACAACCGGCCCGGCCGCGCCCGGCCGCTCAGTCGCTCAGCCATCCCCCCACAGGGCGCTGGCCCCGCCTGGCAGCGCTCCCTGAGCACACAAAAGGAAACCACCATGGCGTCCAGCCTGACGAAGGGCGCCACCGCGCAGGGGACCCCTGCCGGCGGCAAAACCTTCTTCGGCCACCCCCGCGGCCTGGCCACTCTCTTCATGATCGAGATGTGGGAGAGATTCAGCTTCTACGGCATGCGGGCCCTCCTCGTGGTCTATCTGATCTCCGGTGGCCCCGACGCCAAGGACGGCGGGCAGGGCGGCGGACTCGGGATGACCGAGGGCAACGCGGTGGCCATCTACTCGGTGTACCTGGCCATGGTCTATCTGCTGGCCATGCCGGGCGGCTGGTTCGGCGACCGGGTCTGGGGTCCGCGCAAGACGGTGGTGATCGCGTCCGGCGTCGTCATGGCCGGGCATCTGGCGCTCTCCGTCCCCGGCCAGGCGACCTTCTTCGCCGGCCTCGGCCTGGTGGCGCTCGGCTCCGGTCTGATCAAGGCCAATATCTCGACGATGGTGGGCCAGCTCTACGACGGTCCGCAGGACCCGCGCCGGGACGGCGGCTTCACCATCTTCTACATCGGCATCAACCTCGGTGCGTTCGCCGCTCCCCTGGTGATCGGCACCGTCGGCCAGTCGTACAACTGGCACCTGGGCTTCGCGCTCGCCGCCCTCGGCATGGCGCTGGGCCTGGTCCAGTTCCTGATCGGCACCCGCCACCTGAGCGCGGAGAGCAGCGTCGTGCCGACCCCGCTGGCGGACGAGGAGCGCCGCTCCTGGCTGCGCAAGGCGATGATCTGGCTGATCGTGGCCGCGGTCTTCTACACCGGCGTGGTGCTCAGCGGCAGCTGGACCCTCAACTGGGTGCTGATCCCGATCACCATCCTCGGCCTGATCATCCCGACCGGGGTGCTGATCCGGATCAAGCGCGACCGGGAGCTCTCGGCGGTCGAGCAGACCAAGGTGAGCGGCTACATCTGGTTCTTCGTGGCCGCCGCCGTGTTCTGGATGATCTACGACCAGGGCGGTTCGACGATGTCGGCCTTCGCCGACTCCAAGACCGCGGACACGATCTTCGGGCTGCACTTCCCGTCCTCGTGGTTCCAGTCCGTCAACCCGCTGATGATCATGGCGCTGGCGCCGGTCTTCGCCTGGCTGTGGCTGTGGCTGGCGCGGCGTGACCGGGAGCCGAACACCACGCTGAAGTTCGCGATGGCCCTGGTCCTGGTCGGTGCCTCGTTCTTCGTCTTCGTCGTGCCGATGGGGATGGCCGGGGACGGGACCAAGGTCAGCCCGCTGTGGCTGGTGTCGATCTACATGATCCAGACGATGGGTGAGCTGTGCCTGTCGCCGGTGGGCCTGTCGGTGACCACCAAGATGGCACCGGCGAAGTACGCCAGCCAGATGATGGGCGTGTGGTTCCTGGCCGTGACCGCGGGCGACTGCGTTACGGGGCTGCTGTCCATCGCCGGGGTCGACCTGAGCGGGGTCGGGGTGATCGCGCTGGAGGCGACGATGGCGGCGCTCGCGGGCTTCGCGGTCTTCATGTACCGGCGGAAGGTCGTGGCGCTGATGGCCGACGTCCACTGACGTCCGTAGGGACGTCCAATGACGTCCTTACGGGGGTCACGAGGGGCCCGGCGCGGGGAGATCCGCGCCGGGCCCTTCGCCATTCCCTGTGGGCCGGTGTTCAGCGGGTGGTGCCGCGCAGCTTGCGCCACGGGGTGAGGGTGAAGATGGCGCCACCTAGCAGCACGGTGGTACCGGCGATCAGGGCGAGCGCCTTCAGCCCGCCGTGGTCACTGGCACCGGTGTCGGCGAGCCCGCCACTGGTGGCCGAACCGCCGCTGCTGCCCGAACCGCCACCGCCGGAGGTGCCGCCCCCGGAGCCGCTGCCGCCGCCGGTCGAGTCACCGCCGGTGGTGCCGCCGGGCTGGCCGGTGGTGTCCAGTTCCAGCGAGGCGCCCGGGTCCTTGGACGGGGTGCAGGTGGTGGTCGTACCGAGCGCCTTGACCGTCAGCACGCCGGGGGTGAGCGTCGACTTGCCGCTCGCACCCGGCTTGTAGGTGCCGGTGAGGTCGGGGATCTCGATCGGATCGCCGGACTTGATGGGCTCCTTGTTGGTCGGCCCCGCCACGGCCACGGTGCCCTTGTCCGCACCGCCGACCTTGACGGCCATCGACGGCTTGACCGAATCGGCGGGGATGTCGGCCGGGCTGTCCATCACGGACTTGCCGAACTTCACGGTCAGCTCGAAGTTCCCGCCGCTCTTGGTGGCGTTGATCTGCACCGGGGAGGTCGCGTTCTTGTCGCCGATGGGGGTCTTGCAGGCGTAGGCGACCTGAACCTCCTTACCGGTGTACGAATCACCACCGCCGTCCCCGCCACCGGAGGTGCCGCTGGTCGTCCCGCTGGTCGTCCCGCTGGTCGTCCCACCCGTGGTGCCACTTGTGGTGCCGCTGGTCGTCCCGCTCGTCGTACCACTGGTGGTGCCGCTCGTGGTACCGCTGGTCGTCCCGCTCGTGGTGCCACTCGTCGTGCCGCTCGTGGTGCCGCTCGTCGTGCCGCCCGGACCGCTGCCGCCGTCCGTCACCTTGATGGTCGCGGCGGCCTTGACGTCCTCCTTCGCCGAGCACTTGGTGTCCGTGGGCAGCGGCTTGCTGACGTTGATGTTGTAGCCGCCGGGCGTCAGCGTCACCTCTCCCGCCTTGGTGAGCTTCAGCTTCCCCTTCATGTCGGAGAGCTTCATGTCTCCGCCCTTGGGGATCGCCGGGTTCTCCCGCGGCCCCTCCATGGCCAGTTCGCCGGTCTGGGCGCCGCCCACCGTGACGGTGCCGGTCGGCAGCACGGTGTTGGCCTCCAGGTCGAGGATGGGCGGGTTCTTGGAGGCGGCCTGCACCGTCTTCCACACCACCTCGACCTCGTCCCCGACCTTGGCCGTCTCCGGCGCCGTCACGGCCACGGTCGTGGTGCCCTCCACCGGGGGCAGACCGGAGATGGGGGGCGGTAAGCACTCGGTCTGGTACGAGACCTCGGCGCCCTCCGCGCTGCCCGCGCCGAGCAGCACGCCCGCACCGCCGAGCAGCAGCGCGACGGCCGCCGCACTCACTCTTGGTCGCATCTCACGTGGTTCCTTTCGGGGTCGGTCGGATCTCCTCGGTCGGTGCGGAAATCTGGTGGTGCGGCCGGGCCTCCGGCGCGGTGTCCGGGGTGAACCAGGGCAGCGCCGGCGGTGCGCCGTCCGCCGCGGCCGGTCCGGACGGCGGCGTCGAGGGCGGGAACGGGGGCGGTGGTGGCGCGGTCCGGGCCGTACGGGGCCGTACCTTGTCCACGACGGCCATGCCGATCCGGAACACCGTCGCCGAGACCACCACGCACAGCAGGACCCAGAAGAGCGTGACGCCCCACGGCCGTCCCACCGCCCACGGCTGTTCGACGAGCAGCTTGTGGCCGTAGCGCAGTGAGACCAGATAGTCGCCATGGGCCCCGGCGGACAGTTCGACGTCGAGCTTGACCTGCGCCTTCTTCCCCGGCTGGATGGTCCCCCGCCAGCGCTGCTCCTCCCAGGAGGGGGCGAAGACGCCGTGCGAGCTGCCCACGTCGAAGACCGGGTCGCGGGCCGGGGTCGAGCCGAGATTGCCGACGGTGACCACGAGCTTTCGCCTGGGCGGTGCGCCGAACCAGGTCAGCAGCCCGCTGGAGCCGTCGAGCCGGGCCGAGAGCACGCTCAGCCGCTCGCCTCCGGTCCGCTCCTTCGGCAGTGGCGCGACCGGGTGCCCGGCCACCTTGAACGCCACGTCCGCGGCGGCGGCTTCGCCGGTGACGGTCGCTATATGGATGACACAGGGGCAGGGTTTGGGCGGCTCGGACACCGGCAGCTTCTTGGTGAAGGTGCCGTCCTTGCCGACGGTGACCGCCCGGCCGTCGCCGTTGGCGCACGAGTTGGTGCCGCCGATCATGTTCTGCCCGCAGATGAGCAGGGTGAGCAGGGCACGCGGCCGCCAGCGGGTGCCGGTCACGGTGACCGTACCGCCCGTGCCCGCCTCGGCCTTGGAGACCTTCGCGGCCGGGCCCTCGGCCGCCGCGGCGCCGCCCGTAAGGGGCGCGCCGAGGGTGAGGAGAACCAGGGCGAGCACGGTGAGTACGGCGGAGGGCCGGGTCGGGGTGACTGGGTGTCGGCGTGCGTTCACGTGGTCGCTCCTGCCCCTGTGCGCTGCGGTTGCGGCTGCGGTTCCGGCTGCGGCTGCGATCGCGGTGTGCGGCGTCGGCGTCGTCTGCGCAGCAGCCAGACGCCTCCCCCGGCGCCCGCCAAGGCGGTCGCCACCGGCGCGAGCAGCCACCAGGGGACGGCCGTGTAACCGGCGGTCGCGGTGGCGTGCGCGCCCCCGCCCGCGGTGACGGTGAGCGTGACGTCCACCGAGTCGAGGGCGGGCGGGTCCGGCCAGCTCTCGGTGAGCCTGACCCGTTTGCCCGGCGGCAGTTCGACCGGCAGGGTGCGGGGGCCGCGACGCAGCACCTGGCCGAAGAGCCCGTCGGCGCGTACGGCCAGCCGTGGGGTGAGCACGGTGTTGCCGCGGTTGACCAGGGCGTAGCGGATGGCCGCCCCGCCGCCGTGGTCCTGGACCGTCACGTCCTCGACGGAGAGGGCGGACAGCCTCGCGCCGCTGATCCGCAGCCGCAGCCGGACCGCGATCTCCCGGCCGCCGGAGGAGACCATGACCGCGCCGGGGCGCTCACCGGGCACCGCGTCGGAGGGGACGGTGACGGTGAAGGGGATGTCGGCACGGGTGCGGGGCGGCACCGTCACCCGCCGCTCGGCGAGCGCTATCCGGGCGCCGTCGCCGCCGCGCAGCCGGACGGTGCGGGGGTGCTCGCTCCGGTTGGTGACCGAGAGCTTGTCCTCGAGGACGGCGCCGGGCCCGCCTTCGAGGTAGACGTACGGCCGGTCGCCCGCGCCCGGTGCGCCGCCGCCCCCGGCGGCGGGGGCCGCCGACCAGTCGGGCCCGGCGGAGGCCGCCGGGGAGGCCCACGGCACGGGGCTCACCAGGGACGCGGCGAGCAGGACCGGGGCACAGGCGCGGACGGCTCGGCGCACGGCCGGACCTACGGCCGCCCGCACGGCCCCGCGTACGGCCGGGCGGATGGCTGTCCGCACGGCCGGGCGGATGACGGCATGGACCGCTGTACGGATACGAGACGGCATCGGCGGCTCCTCGGCTGCCGCGCGCGTCAGGGGGTGGGACGCTGACGGCGGGTCAGCCAGAGCGCCCCGGCCACTCCGGCGAGCAGCACCGTGCCGCCGAGGGTGCCGAGCGCGACGGCGGAGTCCGTCGGTCCGGTCTGCGGCAGCTGGCCGTTGCCGGAGCCGCCCGTCCCGCCCGTGCTGCTGCCACCCGTTCCGCCCGTGCTCGTACCGCCCGTACTGCCGGAGCCGCCGGTGGAGCCGGAGTCTCCGCCGCCGCCCGCGGCCTTGACGTCCAGCGTCAGCGAGGGCTTGGGGTTGTTGCCGGGGGTGCAGGTCGTGGTCGTGCCCAGCGCCTTGATGGTGAGGGTGGAGGCGGTGAAGGTGACCTTTCCGCTCTTCTTGGGGGTGTAGGTGCCCGACAGGTCACTGATCTTGATCGGGGTGTTGGCGGGGATGGCCTTGTCGTTGGTGGGGCCCGACACCGATACCGTGCCGCTCTCCGCTCCGCCCAGTTTGATGAGCGCGCTGGGGTGCATGGCGCCCTTGCCGAGCTCGACGGGGCTGGAGGAGACGCCCTTCTGGAAGGACATCGTGAGCTTGTAGGAGCCGCCGCTCGCGACGGACTTGATGTCGATGGGCGATACGGCGCTCTTGTCGCCGATCGGCGTCTTGCACTTGTAGTCGACGTCCACGGTTTCGGCGTGCGCGGCCGGGGCGGTGAGCAGTACCACGGAGCCGGCCAGGGCCGCCGCGAGCGTGAGGGCGCCGCCACGGCCGGCCGGACGGCGTTGGTTGTGGGACACCATGAGATCCCCTCTCGTCAAGCGCCGCAGCCGGATGTAACTGACGGCACATCAGATTGGGCGCTGACGGTACGCCGGGGACCTTGTCAAGGGAAGACAAAGAGCACGCCGGATCGGCGTGGGCGGGGTAAGGGGGTGAGTGAAGGCGGGATCGTGGCGCCGGAGCCGTGCTCTTCAGCCCGGCGCGGCGAGTTCGGCCCAGACCGTCTTGCCGGTCCCCTCCACGTTCCGCACGACCCCCCAGTCCAGGCACAGCCGCTGGACGATGAACATGCCGTGGCCGCCGGGCCGCCCGGCGCGGTGCGGGGTGCGCGGCGCGGGCGTACCGGTGCCGAGGTCCACGACCTCGAGCCGGAGCACTTTGGCGTTGCAGCTGACGCGCAGCTCCTCGGGGCCGTCGGCGTGCAGACAGGCGTTGGTGACCAGCTCGGAGACGACGAGCAGCACATCCTCGGCGGCGGCCCGGTGGTCGGCGGTCACGGCCGGAAGCCACCCCCAGTCGCGCAGCGCCTGGCGGGTGAAGTCGCGGGCGCGCGGCACGGCCCCGCTGGCACCGATCAGATGGAGTCGGCGGACCTGGCGGGTCGGACCGGCGGCCGGAGGGGCGCCGGCGGCCGGAGGGGCGCCGGCGGTCGGAGGGGCCGGTGGGGAGGCCGAAGCGGCGGGGCCGTCCGGGTCCGGGCCGCGGTCGCCCGGCGGGTACGGCCGCGTGGTGCTCATCAGCGCTTCACCTCACCGATTCACCGATTCAGGGACAAGGGATACCTGATCTCTTCAACAGTTTCAGCCTGTCTCCTGCCCGGCCATAGCGTGAGAACACCCACTACTTCCGCACCATCGATGTGACGCGGGCAACGCATCGATGACCCATCGATGACACGCCGGAAACAGGAGTGAGGTATGTCACTCGACAAGAGCGGCATCAAGCGACTCATGCACGGTAAAGACGGCATCCGCGCCCGTGATCTCGAACACCCGGGCAACGATCGGCAACATCCCGGCCAGGTGAACACCGCCGCCCGCGGCCTCGGCCTTGAGTCGCGCGCCGAGGAGGACATTGAGCCCGGTGGAGTCGCAGAACTCCAGCTTCGAGCAGTCCACCACCAGCCGGACACGTCCCCCCTCCACGCATTTCTCAAGCGGCTCGCGCAGCACCTCGGCGGTGTGGTGGTCCAGCTCACCCGCCGGCGTGACGACCGCACTCGCCCCGTGGTGCCGAACCTCGACCTGAAGTCGGCCCTTACTGGCGCTGCCGACCATCCCGCGGTCCATCTGCGCACCTCTTCTGGCGTCTCGTTGCTTTCGATTGCGCGCATCGAACCCTACGCCTTCTACCCGCCGCTCTGGTAGCCGAACATTTCGCATAGTTCGGCAAATATGGACAACGTGGACTTGCCACTTGGTGGCCGATGCAGGTAGGCGTAGAGGGTCACACCCGCTTACGGCCCGGCTTTGGAGGCGCCGCTCACCGGAGCAGCACGTTATGGCACCGGCAGCCATATGCCGAAGAACGATGGAGGAGACTATGTCACCCCGCCTCGACGACACGCGCACCGAACCCTCGGGGAGTGCTCGGACCGCCGTTTCGTCGGCCCCCCTGCCCGAGCAGTTCACCCCCGACGTTGACGCCCCGGCGACCGTTGGCCACCTCTTTGATGAACTGCCGGAATTGTCCGATCTGCCGGAAATACCTCCTTATGACACGGTAGCACCGGTAGACGCGAGGGCTCTGTCGAAGACCCTTTTCGAACGTCTCGAGGTGCTGGAGGAAGGCACCCACGAGTACGCCTATGTGCGTAACACCCTGGTCGAGCTCAACTTGGCGCTGGTCAAGTTCGCCGCCTCCCGGTTCCGCTCCCGCAGCGAGCCGATGGAGGACATCGTCCAGGTCGGCACCATCGGCCTGATCAAGGCCATCGACCGCTTCGAGCCCGGCCGGGGCGTGGAGTTCCCGACCTTCGCGATGCCGACGATCGTCGGTGAGATCAAGCGCTTCTTCCGCGACACCAGCTGGTCGGTGCGCGTGCCGCGGCGCCTCCAGGAGCTCCGCCTCGACCTGGCCAAGGCCGGCGACGAGCTGGCCCAGAGGCTCGACCGCGCCCCCACCGTCGGCGAGCTGGCCCAGCGGCTGGACATCAGCCCGGCCGAGGTCGTCGAGGGCATGGCCGCGAGCAACGCGTACACCGCGAGCTCGCTGGACGCCCAGCCGGAGGAGGACGACTCCGAGGGCGCGCTGGCGGACCGGATCGGATACGAGGACCACGGGCTCGAAGGCATCGAGTACGTCGAGTCCTTGAAGCCGCTGATCGCCGAGTTGCCCGCCCGCGACCGGAAGATCCTCTCCCTGCGCTTCGTGGCCAATATGACGCAGTCTGAGATCGGTGAGGAGCTGGGCATCTCCCAGATGCATGTCTCGCGGCTGCTGTCGCGCACCCTCCGTCGGCTCCGCAAGGGTCTGATGATCGAGGAGTGACGCCTCCGCAGACGGATAAGGGCCCGCCCCCGGATCACCCCGGGACGGGCCCTTATCCGTGTCTCCGCCGTGCGCTGCCGTGCCGTCAGATCAGGGTGCCCTCGTGCCACACCGCCGAGACCAGGGGCACGCCGGGGCGGTAGGCGAGGTGCACATGGGACGGGGCGTCCAGCAGCGCCAGATCGGCGCGGGCGCCCGGACTCACCCGGCCCACGTCGGTACGGCGCAGGGCCCGCGCCCCACCGGCCGTCGCGGCCCACACCGCCTCGTCCGGCGTCATCCCCATCTCCCGTACGGCCAGGGCGACGCAGAACGGCATGGAGCTGGTGAAGGACGAGCCCGGGTTGCAGTCCGGGGACAGGGCGACCGTGACGCCCGCGTCGAGCAGCCGGCGCGCGTCCGGATAGGTCGAGCGGGTGGAGAACTCCGCCCCGGGGAGCAGGGTGGCCACCGTCTCGCCCTGGGCCAGCGCGTCGACGTCCTCCTCGGTCAGATGGGTGCAGTGGTCGGCCGAGGCCGCGCCCAGCTCGACCGCGAGCCGCACCCCGGGGCCGTAGGAGAGCTGGTTGGCGTGGACCCGCGGGATCAGCCCGCGCTCCTTGCCCGCGGTCAGGACGGCGCGGGCCTGGTCGCCGTCAAAGGCTCCCTGCTCGCAGAAGACATCGATCCAGCGGGCGTGCGGGGCGCAGGCGTCCAGCATCGGGCCGGTGACCAGGTCCACGTACCCGGCCGGGTCGTCGGCGAACTCGGGGGCGACGATATGCGCCCCGAGGAAGGTCACCTCGTCGGTGTGGGCACCGGCGATGGTCAGGGCGCGGGCCTCGTCGTGCGAGGTCAGCCCGTAACCGGACTTGATCTCGACGGTCGTGGTGCCCTGGCGGCGCGCCTCGGCCACATAGCGGCCGACGTTGGCGTGCAGCACGTTGTTCGAGGCCGCGCGGGTGGCGGCCACGGTGGTGCGGATACCGCCCGCGCTGTAGGGGCGGCCGGACATCCGGGCGTTGAACTCCTCGGTCCGGTCGCCCGCGAAGACCAGATGGGAGTGGGAGTCCACAAAGCCCGGAATGGCGGCCCGGCCACCGGCGTCGACCCGGTTGTCGGTGGCGGGTGCTTTGCTGGACTCACCGACCCAGGCGATGCGGTCGCCGTCGATGACGACGGCCGCGTCCCGGATCAGACCGAGGGGGCCTTCACCGAGGGAGGGGTCATTGGTGACCAGAGTGGCGATGTCGGTGATGGCCGTCGTGGGCGTCGCGGTCGTCATCGTGGGAGTGCTCTCCTTCATCGGCCGTGCCGGCGGCGGTGCCGGCAGCGGCCGGGTCACGGTCCGTGCAGGGCTTCGATGGCCTCGGCCAGCGCTTGCGGCACACGCGGGACGAGCTGATGGGCGCCGTCCCGTACGACATGGCGGCCGCCGACCACGGTGTGCCGGACATCCGCGCTGGTCGCCGCGAATACGGCGGTCTCCGCGCCCAGCCGGGGCGGCGGCCCCGCGGTGCGCACCGAGTCCAGCGCGATCGTGGTGAGGTCGGCGAGCGCCCCCACCTCGATCCGGCCCGCCTCCGCGCCCCAGCCGAGCGCCGCATGACCGTCCGCGGTGGCGGCCCGCAGCAGCTGGGCCGCGGTCCAGTGGCCCCGGGCGCGGGTGCGCAGCCGCTCGTCCAGCTCCATGGCGCGAGCCTCCTCCAGGATGTCGATCACGGCATGGCTGTCGCTGCCCAGCGAGAGCGGTGAGCCCGCGCTCTGGAGCTCAACGGCCGGGCCGATCCCGTCGGCGAGGTCACGCTCGGTGGTCGGACACATACAGACACCGGTGGCGGCGTGGCCGAGCAGCCGGATGTCGCCCGGGGTGAGATGGGTGGCGTGCACGGCGGTGGTCCGCGGGCCCAGCACCCCGTGGTCGGCGAGCAGCCGGGTGGGGGTGAAGCCGTGTGCCTCCACACAGGCGTCGTTCTCCGCCGTCTGCTCGGAGAGGTGGACGTGCAGCGGCGCCGTACGCTCGTCGGCCCAGCCGGACACGGTGGCCAGCTGGTCGACGGGGACGGCCCGCACCGAGTGGATCGCCGCGCCGATGCGGGTGTTGCCGTCGCCCTTCAGCCCGGAGACCCGCTCGGCCCAGGCTTCGGCGGTGCCGTCGGAGAAGCGCAGCTGGTGCTCGTTGGGCTCGGCCCCGAAACCGGAGGAGAGATAGCAGGTGTCGAGCAGGGTGATCCGGATACCGGCCTCGGCCGCTGCCGCGATCAGGGCCTCCCCCATCGCGTTGGGGTTGCCGTAGCGGGCGCCGCCGGGTGCGTGGTGGAGGTAGTGGAACTCCCCGACGCAGGTGATCCCGGCCATGGCCATCTCGGCGTAGACGGCTCGGGCCAGCTCGAAGTAGCTGTCCGGGGTCAGCCGGTCGGCGACGCCGTACATCACCTCGCGCCAGGTCCAGAAGGAGTCCGGCGCGCCGCCCCCGCGCTGCTGGTCCGCCTGGCCGTTCGCCTCGTCTCCGGTCTCGCCTCCCGTTTCGCCGTCCGCCGTGGCGTTCGCCCGGCCGTCCGCCTGGACGACACCGCGCAGGGCCCGGTGGAAGGCGTGGCTGTGGGCGTTGGCCAGGCCGGGGAGCGTCAGACCACGGAGGGTGACCGACCCGGCGGGTGGCCGCGGACTCCCGGGCACCACCGCCGTGATCCGCCCATTGGCCGCGGCCACGATCACCACGTCCGACCGCACGCTTCCGTCCACCCAGGCGTGCTCCGCCCAGTACGTCTGCGCCGTCAGTGACACGCCAGGCCCTCCAGTACCTCCGCGAGCGCGGCCACACCGGCGAGGCAATCGTCCTCGCCCGCCGTCTCCGCGGGTGAATGCGAGACGCCGGTGGGGTTCCTTACAAACAGCATGGCTGTCGGAACCGACGCGGACAAAATGCCGGCGTCGTGCCCGGCCCCGGTGGGGAGGATCGGGACGCCGCCGAGCAGCCCGGAGAGCTGGTCACGCAGGTCGTGGGCGAACTCCACGACCGGGGTGAAGGATTCCCGGGTGACCCGGACGTCCACCCCGTCCCGCTGTCCCCGCTCGACCGCGGCGCGCTCGATCTCGCCGACCACGGCGGCCAGGGTCTCCTCGTCGGCCGCGCGCGAGTCCAGCCAGCCGCGGACCAGGCTCGCGATCGCGTTGACCCCGTTGGGCTCGACGCTGACCTTGCCGAAGGTCGCCAGCGCCCCGGCGAGCTTCGCCTTCTTACGGGCGGCGAGGACGGTGTTGGCGTAGGTGAGCATCGGATCGCGGCGGTCCTCGATCCGGGTCGTCCCGGCGTGGTTGGCCTCGCCGTGGAAGTCGAACCGCCAGCGGCCGTGCGGCCAGATCGCGGAGGCGACGCCCACGGGGTCGTCAGTGTCGGCGAGGGCGCGCCCCTGCTCGATGTGGAGCTCGACGAACGCGCCAATGCGGGCCAGCCGCTCCGGGTCGGGGCCGATGGCGTCCGGGTCGTAACCGGCGCGCTCCATCGCCTGGGGGAGGCTCAGCCCGTCCGCGTCGCGCAGGGCGTACGCCTGGTCCCGGGTGAGCTGCCCCGCCGTGAGCCGGGAGCCGACGCAGGCCAGGCCGAAGCGGGCGCCCTCCTCGTCGCCGAAGTTGACGATGGCGAGCGGTTTGGTGGGGTGGGCGCCCCGTGCTCGTAGTTCGTCGAGGGCGGCGAAGGAGGAGACGACGCCCAGCGGGCCGTCGAAGGCGCCGCCGTCGGGGACGGAGTCCAGGTGGGAGCCGGTGACGATGGCGTCTCCGGCTTCCGGGTCGCCGAGCCAGGCCCATTGGTTGCCGTTGCGGTCCACTTCGTAGGTGAGGCCGCGGTTCTGGGCTTGCTCCTTGAACCACGTTCGGCAGTCGGCGTCCGCGTCTGTCCAGGCGTAGCGGCGGTAGCCGTTTGTTGTTGTGTTGCGGCCGACCGGCGCTAGGTCGCGCCACATCTCGTGGAACGACGCGCTGGTGGTGGGGGGTGCGCCCACGGCCGTCTCAGCCTCCGTTTCGTGCGCGGGTGCGGGTCGGTGGGTGGGTTGTGCCCACCCGTTCCGCCCCGCGGAACGATTGCCCACAACGGTCACTTATCCGTCTCCCTCATGGGGATCCGGACGTCTCGTTCCTGCGCTACTTCGTCCGCTCGGTCGTAGCCCGCGTCCACGTGGCGGATGACGCCCATGCCGGGGTCGTTCGTCAGGACGCGGCGGATCTTCTCGCCCGCGAGCGCCGTGCCGTCGGCGACCGTGACCTGGCCCGCGTGGATCGAGCGGCCCATGCCGACGCCGCCGCCGTGGTGGATGGAGACCCAGGAGGCGCCCGAGGCGACGTTGACCATGGCATTGAGCAGCGGCCAGTCGGCGATCGCGTCCGAGCCGTCCAGCATGGCCTCGGTCTCGCGGTACGGGGAGGCCACCGAGCCGCAGTCGAGGTGGTCGCGGCCGATCGCCAGCGGCGCCGCGAGGGTGCCGTCGGCGACCATCTCGTTGAAGCGCTCGCCCGCCTTGTCGCGCTCGCCGTAGCCGAGCCAGCAGATCCGGGCGGGCAGCCCCTGGAAGTGGACCCGCTCCTCCGCCATCTTGATCCAGCGGGCCAGCGACTCGTTCTCCGGGAAGAGCTCCAGGATCGCCTTGTCCGTGGCCGCGATGTCCTTCGGGTCGCCGGACAGGGCAGCCCAGCGGAACGGGCCCTTGCCCTCGCAGAAGAGCGGCCGGATGTACGCGGGGACGAAGCCGGGGAAGGCGAAGGCGCGCTCGAACCCCGCCAGCTTGGCCTCGCCGCGGATGGAGTTGCCGTAGTCGAAGACCTCGGCGCCCGCGTCCATGAAGCCGACCATGGCCTCCACATGCTTGGCCATCGACTCGCGCGCCCGCTGGGTGAAGTCGGCGGGCTTCTCGGCGGCGTACGAGGCCATCTCGTCGAAGTCCACGCCGACCGGCAGGTACGACAGCGGGTCGTGGGCGCTGGTCTGGTCGGTGACGATGTCGATCGGGGCGTTCATCGCGAGGAGCTGCGGAACCAGCTCGGCCGCGTTCCCCAGCACGCCGATCGACAGGGGGCGCCGGGCGTCCCGGGCCTCGGTCGCGAGCTGGAGCGCGTGGTCCAGGCTGTCGGCGCGGACGTCCAGGTAGCGGTGGTCGATACGGCGCTCGATGGCGCGCGGGTCGCAGTCGATACAGATGGCGACGCCGTCGTTCATCGTGACCGCCAGCGGCTGGGCGCCGCCCATGCCGCCGAGACCGGCGGTGAGGGTGATCGTCCCGGCCAGGGTGCCGCCGAACTTCTTCGCGGCGACCGCGGCGAAGGTCTCATACGTGCCCTGGAGGATGCCCTGGGTGCCGATGTAGATCCAGGAGCCCGCGGTCATCTGGCCGTACATGGTCAGACCCAGCGCCTCCAGGCGGCGGAACTCCTCCCAGTTGGCCCAGTCGCCGACCAGGTTGGAGTTGGCGATCAGCACCCGCGGCGCCCACTCGTGGGTCTGCATGACGCCCACGGGGCGGCCCGACTGGACCAGCATCGTCTCGTCCTGCTTCAGCGTGCGCAGGGTGCGGACCATGGCGTCGAACGAACGCCAGTCGCGGGCCGCCTTACCGGTGCCGCCGTAGACGACGAGCTTGTCGGGGTGCTCGGCGACCTCCGGATCGAGGTTGTTCTGCAACATCCGCAGGGCGGCTTCCTGCTGCCACCCCCGGGCGCTGAGCTCTGCACCACGCGGCGCCCGTACGGGTCGCGGTCCTGTCATGGGCCAAGCCTCCCTGTGCCATCAACTGGTTCGACTGCGTCGACCGCATCGACTGGATCGAGTTATTCACATCTTGATGCCGATGAATATGACTAGTCAATACCGCGGGGCTCCGCATACCTCCAGGTGGTTCAGCGGCGCGGGTTCCCCGCGCTGGTCGTGGCCAACCCGCGGCGGGCCACGGGGTAGCGTCACCAGGTCGTGTCCCCGCGCCCGCCGAGGAGCCCTTCGTGTCCCTCCCCGCCACCCACCGCGAGGTCCGTCTGGCGGCCCTGCCCGACGGGGAGCTCACCCCCGGTCACTTCGAGGTCGTCACCGCCCCCGTCCCCACCCCCGGCCCCGGTCAGGTGCTGGTGCGCAACCGGCTGATGAGCGTGGCCGCCGTGATGCGCCCGCTCACGCTCGCCGACCCGGACGCCTTCGGCCTCCCCCAGCTGCTGCACAAGGCGGGCGAGGTGATGCGGGGCGCGGCCCTCGGCGAGGTGGTCCGGGCGCCGGGCACGGATCTCGCCCCCGGAACCCTGGTCCGCCACCGCGCGGGCTGGCGCGAGTACGCGGTCCTGAACACCCCCGAGGTCTCGCCCGTCGACCCCGAGGTGCTGCCGGACCCCGCCGCCCATCTCTCGCAGGGGTTCACCGCCTGGCTGGGGGTGGTGCGCGGGGCCGGGGTGCGGCGCGGCGACACGGTGTTCGTCACCGGCGCGGCGGGCGGAGTGGGCTCCCTGGCCGGGCAGTTCGCCCGGCTGCACGGCGCCGCGCGGGTCATCGGCTCCACCGGCTCCCGGCACAAGGCCGACCGGCTGACCCGGGAGCTGGGCTATGACGCGGTCGTCCTCCGGGACGCCGGATCGGTCGAGGAGCAGCTGCGCGCGGCCGCCCCCGACGGCATCGACGTCCTCTTCGACACCGTCGGCGGCGAACAGCTGCGGGCCGCCCTGGCGCTGGCCCGCCGCAACGCCCGGTTCGCCCTGGTCGGCGCGCTGGCCGCGCAGCTGTCCGACGACGCGCTGGCCCCGACCGCGATCAGCACCCTGGCCCTGATCACCCGGAGCGTCACGCTGCGCGGTATCAGCGCGGTCGACCACCAGGACGCCATGCCCGCGTATCTGAGCGAGTTCGGCCGGGCGCTGCGCGAGGGCGCGCTCAGCTACCCGTACACCCGGCTGACGGGGATCGACCGGGCGCCGGGCGCGCTGTGCGAACTGGTGGCGGGCCGCCACCTCGGGGCGGTGCTGGTGGAGCTGTAGGGCCAGGCCAGCCCGCGGCCGGGGGCCGCGCTCCCCGCGACCGCACGGTCCCGCCCCGGAGCGCCCCCCCGCGGAGCTGGTCCGCGGCCGTTCCGGATGGTTGGCTGAAAGCATGACATCGAAAGCGGTTGCGACGGCCACCCGGCGCGAACAGGCCGTACGGGCGGCCGTGGAGCAGCGGCTGCTGGGCCCGGACCAGCCCGTCGTCGGGCTGCTGGACGTGGCCGGGATCCGCTCCGCGGCCGCCGGGCTGCGCGCGGCCTTCGAGGAGGTCGTCGCGCCCGGCACCCCCATCCTGCACGCCTTCGCGGTCAAGGCCGCCGCGCTCGTCCCCGTCCTGCGGCTGCTGGCCGACGAGGGCCTGGGCTGCGAGGTGGCCAGCCCCGGCGAGCTGGCGCTGGCCCGCGCGGCGGGGGTGACGCCCGACCGGATCGTCCTGGACTCCCCCGCCAAGACCGCCGCGGAGCTGCGCGAGGCCCTTGACCTGGGCATCGCCGTCAACGCCGACAACCCCCAGGAGCTGGAGCGGCTCGACGCGCTGGTGGGGCACCGCGCGGCCCCGCCCTCGCCCCTGGGCCTGCGGGTCAACCCCCAGGTGGGCGGCGGCAGCATCGACGCGATGAGCACGGCCACCGCGACCTCCAAGTTCGGCATCGCCCTCCGGGACCCGGGGGCGCGCGCATGGGTCGTACGCGCCTTCGCCGAGCGCCCCTGGCTGACCCGGCTGCACGCACACGTGGGCTCCCAGGGCTGTCCGCTGGAGCTGATGGCGGCGGGCATACGGGCGGCCTACGAACTGGCCGAGGAGATCAACGAGGCGGCCGGCCGACAGCAGATCGACGCCCTCGACATCGGCGGCGGCCTCCCCGTGAACTTCACCTCCGACGAGATCACCCCCGGCTACCGGGAGTACGCCCAGCTACTGCGGGCCACCGTGCCGGGGCTCTTCGACGGGCGGTACAAGCTGGTGACCGAGTTCGGACGGTCCCTGCTCGCCAAGTCCGGCCTGGTGCTGGCCCGGGTCGAATACGCCAAGTCCGCGGGCGGCCGCCCGATCGCGGTCACCCACGCGGGCGCCCAGCTCGCCACCCGTACGGTCTTCGCCCCGGAGGCCTGGCCGCTGCGCGTCCTGGCCTACGACGCGGAGGGCCGCCCCAAGGCGGAGACCGGCGACGGCCCGGTCCCCCAGGACATCGCCGGTCCCTGCTGCTTCGCGGGCGACCTGGTCGCGCGCGACCGGCCACTGCCGGAGCTGGCGGCGGGCGACCTGGTCGCCCTGCTGGACACCGGCGCGTACTACTTCTCCAACCACTTCGCGTACAACAGCCTGCCCCGCCCGGGGATCTACGGCTTCGACGCGACGAGCACGGATGTGCGCTTCGCGACGGTACGGGAGCCGCAGACGGTGGCCGAGATCGTGGCCGAGAGCGGTGCGAAGCATGCGCTGGGTCTGAGCCGATTGCGGTAGCGCGCGGGGCGCCAGGCTGTGGGGCTCCCGGGTTGTGGGGCTCCCAGGCTGTGGGGCTCCGAAGTCCGCCGTACGAGTGGCGCTTTCGTCTGGGCTGGCGTTGATTGAGCATCGGGGCAGGTGGGGGCGGGCGCGGGCCACGTCGCCGACCACCGGCCGGTGGGGCGAAGCCCAGTGGCGGCCTCTGTGGCCTGGAGCCGGGGCCGTTGCCGGACTGCGGGCCCCTGTGGTCCGGCGACCATCGCAAGTCGCCGAAGAGCCAGCGTGTTCGGGAGGGCCGACGTCCCACTCCGTGCCCGGCGGCCCGGAGCCCGGCCGCCCATCCCCGGCCCGGTGGGGGTACCCCTTCCAAAAATGCTTGATCTGACGCAACTAATTTGTCAAACGTTTTCGAGAGGGGTACCCCAACCCCCCGCAGTCCGGATCGGCGCGAAGCCCCTGGCCGGAGGGGCGCCGCGACCGGGCCCGCCCCCACCGGCCGACCGCCGGCGACGGACCCCGGCCAGGGCACCCCCGCCCCCATGCTCAAAGGCGCCGAAGGCGCGAGACGGCGCCGCGCAACCCCACCGGGGCAACCCCCTCACGGGCGCCCCCTCAGGAGCACCCCTCAGCGCGCAGCAGCCGCAACCGCGCGAGAGCGCCGCGCCCCACCCGGCCCCGCGTCCCCGGCCACGATCCCCGTCGTCTGGTAGCCGTCCACCGCCTTGCCCGCGGGCCGCCCCCGGGAGACCCGTTCCGTACGGACCCACAGCAGCACGTCGTGCGCGCGCTCCCAGCGGCCCAGCCACAGCGCCTTGGCCCACAGTCCGGCGCCGAGCCCCGCCAGCAGCATCCCGCCCGCCGCCGGAACGGCGAAGGACGAGCCCGTCGCGGCGAGGAAAGCAAGCAGCAGCCACCACCGCAGGGCGCGCCGCCGGGTCCTTACGGTCACCGCGCGGTCCTGGAGGAAGACCGCCTTGCCCGCGCGCGAGGCGTCGCGCGCCAGCTCCAGATACCGCTTACGGCGCACCACGAACACCACGACCCCCGCGACCAGGAAGAGCGCCGCCCCGGCGAGCACTCCGATCCGGCGGCCGGTCAGCCCCGGCACCAGCGCCCCGATCCCCGCGGCCAGCACACCGGGCCACCACAGCCACCCCGCGGGAGCCCTCACGATCACCGCCACCCGTGCCAGCGCATACGCCCCGCGCCCCACGACCGACCTCCTCACCCGGGTGAATCCCGGAAGAAATCCCTGTCGAATCGAAGAATCCAATCGAGGAATCTAGCCAGGATGCCTGAGAATTCGGTGAGAGGAACGGGGGTTGGCACACAGAGCGCTGGCATACAGAGCGTTGGCGCACAGAGCGCTGGCACACACGGCGGCCCGGCCCCCGGCTCACTCCACGAACAGACCCCGCTCCGCCGCTTTCGCGTCGAACTCCTCCAACCGCGCCTGCGCGTCCGGCAGCGCGTCGCACATCGCCTCCAGCAGCACCCGCCCCAGCAGCATCGGCGCACACGCGGTGTCGAAGGCCAGGCCCGTGCCGACCGCCGCGGGCAGCAGCAGATCGCTGTGGCGGGCGACCGGGGCGAAGGCGCTGTCGGCGACGGTGACCACGGTCAGGCCCGCCTCCTGGGCGTACTCCAGACCCTCCACGACCTCGCGCGGATGCCGCGGCAGCGCGAAGCACAGCAGCGCCGTGGCGCCCGCCCGCTTCGCCGCGTCCACGCGGTCGTCGAGCATCGTGCCGCCCTCGTCGAGCAGCCGGACGTCCGGGTGGACCTTGCGCGCGAAGTAGCTGAAGCCGCGGGCCTGCGCGGAGGCGGCGCGCAGCCCGAGGACCGGCAGCGGACGGGACTCGGCGAGCAGCCGCCCGGCGCGGACGACGGGGGCGGGGTCGGCCAGCAGCGCGGCGAGATGGCGCAGATTGTCGATCTCGGACTGCACGGCCTGCTGGTACTCGTTGTAGGACCCCTCGTCCGCCGCCGGTTCGGCGGGCGCGACATCGCGCAGATGCTTGCGCAGCGCCGGATAGCCGTCGAAGCCGAGGGCGACCGCGAAGCGGGTCACGGACGGCTGGCTGACGCCCGCGAGCTCGGCCAGCTCGACGCTGGAGAGGAACGGCGCGTCCGCGGCCCGCCGCACCATGCAGTGGGCGATCCGCCGCTGGGTCGGGGTCAGCCGGTGGCCCTCGAAGAGCGCCTGAAGCCGGGCGGCGGTCGAGGCGCCGGAAGCGGCCGGGACGCCGGAGCCGACCGCCACGCCCGCCGACGCCACGGCGACTTCCTCGTCCACCGGCGTCATCCGCGCACCGCCCACCCCGTCGCTCACCCCGTGGTCCGTACTCATCACGTCCTCCTGACCCTCGTACCCTCGTCCCTCAGACCCCCGCCAGCCGGTCGAGCAGGCGCGCGGCCACCGCCACATCCTCCGTCAACGGCCGGTCCTCCATCCGGGGATCGAGCACTTCCGACGCCAGGGCGAAGGCCACACCGGCCGGGAGCTCCGGGTCCGGCTCAAGACCGCGCTGGCGCAACGCCCGTACGGCCGCCACGAGTTCACAGCCCAGCACCAGCCGGTAGTGGTCGGCCACGCGGAGCGTCTGGCGGGCGCCGAGCGAGGCGAAACTGGCTTGTTCCTCCACCCCGCGCGAGAGCACGGCGTGCCCCAGCGAGGCGGGGTGGGAGACCGCGCGCATCTCGCCGAGGGCCGCCCCCGCCGCGTATTCGAGGATCATCACGCCCGAGCTCGCGGGCGCGGCGTCGCCGAGGAAGGGGCGCAGCCGGGTGAAGTCGGGTTCGCTGAGCGCGGCGAGCCGGGCGGTGGAGAGCCGGGCGGTCTGGAGCGCGGCGAGCCGGAAGTGGTCCAGGGCGAGGGCGGTGTGCGCGGCGTAGAAGTTGCCGTGGTGGTAGGCGGCCTCGTCGGTGGAGCTGATCAGCGGGTTCTCGGCGGCGGCGTTGAACTCGACGGCCAGCACCCGCTCCAGCCCGTCCGCCGCGTCCAGCGCGGGTCCGTGGATCTGCGGCAGACAGCGGAAGCCGTACGGGTCCTGTATGCGGCCCAGCGGCGGAGTGGGCCGGGGCGGGGCGCCGAGCAGGGCGCGCATCCGCGCGGCGGCCGCGATGGAGCCGGGGTGCGGCCGGGACGCGTGGACGGGTTCGGCGTACGCCTCGTACGAGCCGCCGACCGCGATCAGCGAGAGCGCGGCCACGGCGAGCGAGGCGGACAGCAGCCGCCGCAGCTCGGCGAGGGCGAGCGCGGACTGGCCGAGGGTGAGGGCGTTGCTGCTGATGAGCGCCAGGGCGTCGTTGCTGTCGAGCGTGATGGGGTCGGGGGCGCGGCGGCCCGGGGTGGCCTCGGTGAGGTCCCAGGGGTGCTCGCCGACGAGCGCGAGACCGGTCTGGGCGAGCGCGGCGAGGTCCCCGGTGCCGACCGCGCCGTATTCGTTGACCACCGGGTGGGCGCCGCTGTCGAGGCCCTCGACGAGCGCGGTGACGACGGCGGGGCGCAGCCCGGCGCCACCCGCCAGCAGCTGATTGGCGCGTACGGCCATCATGGCGCGCACCTCGCGGCCGGGCAGTTGTGCGCCGATCGCCCCGGCGTGGCTGCGCAGCAGCCGCAGCCCGTGGTCGGAGTCGGACGGGCCGACGTCCTCGGTGCGGTTGGCGCCCACACCGGTGCTGCGCCCGTAGACGCGGCCGGTGGCCGCGAGCCGGTCCGCGGTCTCCCAGGCGCGCTCGGCCAGGGCGAGCGCGGTGGGGTCGGGCGCGGCGGGCCGGCTGAGCCGGTCGGCCAGACGTGCGACATCCACGACGCGTAGGCTCCGGCCGTCCAGCGTGATCCGCGGGCCGGCGCCGTCGGTGCCGTCGGCCGCCGCGTGATCAGCATCCAGCATGTGAGACAACATCCAGGGCAACCCCTTCCGAACGCGCCCTTTCTGGGTCAACCGCCCAGCACTCCGTCCACATCGCGAGCAAAAGTAACCGGTGATTAACGCAGACCTCTTGACTTCTATTCACTCGACTATGACTGTGCATGACTATATGCAGACCGGGCAAGGGGAAGCGGATGATCAGCTTCAAGGACGTCAGTAAGCACTACCCGAACGGCACCACAGCGGTGGATCGCCTCAATCTCGAACTCCCGGAAGGGGGCATCACCGTTCTTGTCGGCACCTCGGGCTGCGGCAAGACCACCACCCTCCGCATGGTCAACCGCATGGTCGAGCCGAGCAGCGGCACGGTGAGCGTGGGCGGGCGCGATGTCCTGCGAGCGGACGCCGCCGAGCTGCGGCGCGGCATCGGCTATGTGATCCAGCAGGCCGGGCTCTTCCCGCACCGCACGATCCTCGACAACATCGCCACCGTCCCGCTGCTGCTGGGCTGGGGCCGCCGCAAGGCGCGGGCCCGCGCCGCGGAGCTGCTGGAGCTGGTCGGGCTGCCCGCCGACTCCGGCAAGCGCTACCCGCACCAGCTCTCGGGCGGTCAGCAGCAGCGCGTCGGGGTCGCCCGCGCGCTGGCCGCCGATCCGCCGGTGCTGCTGATGGACGAGCCGTTCGGCGCGGTCGACCCGGTCGTACGGACCCAGCTCCAGAACGAGCTGCTGCGGCTCCAGAGCGAGCTGCGCAAGACGGTCGTCTTCGTCACCCACGACATCGACGAGGCGGTACGGCTCGGCGACCGCATCGCGATCTTCCGCACCGGCGGCCACCTCGTCCAGTGCGCACCCCCCGCCGAGCTGCTGGCGAGCCCCGCCGACGACTTCGTGGCGGGCTTCCTGGGCGCCGAGCGCGGGCTGAAGCTGCTCTCCCTGTCCACCCTCGCCGACGTGGCGCGTGAGCCCGCGCCCACCGACGGGCAGCGCTGGCGGCTGGTCACCTCCGAGCGCGGTGAGCCGCTGGGCTGGCGCGACACCGAGGGGCCGGAGGGCGACCGGGCCCCGCTGCTGCCGGTGCGCCCGCTGCGGGACGGCGACTCGCTGCTCACCGCCCTGGACGAGTCGCTGGCCTCCCCCGCCGGTCTGGTGGCCCGGGTGGACGCCGACGGGGTGCTCACCGGGGTCACCGGGCGCGACGCGATCCATGAGTACGCGGGGCAGCGCCATGCGGAGGCGGGCCGCGCGGCCGCCCTCAAGGACGCCGCCGAGGGCTCCGAGACCGCCGAGGACTCAGGAGCCGACGAGGACCCGAAGAGCTCCGACACGAGCGTGACCGCATGACCATCGACTGGGGCTGGTTCCCCGACCATCAGAGCACCCTGGTCACGCTCACCCTGGACCACCTCTCCACCGCCGTCCCCGCCGTCCTCTTCGGTCTGCTGATCGCGCTGCCGCTGGCCGTGGTCGCCCACCGGGTGCGGGCGCTGCGCGGACTCCTGCTCGGGCTCTCGAACATCCTGTTCACGATCCCCTCGATCGCGATCTTCGTCCTGCTGCTGCCGGTCACCGGCCTCACCCGCACCACCGCCATCACCGGCCTGACCATCTACACCCTGGTCGTGCTGTTGCGGAACACCGTCGAGGGGCTCGACAGCGTCCCCACCAAGGTCCGCGAGGCGTCCACCGCGATGGGCGCCCGTCCACTGCGCACCCTGCTCACCGTCGAGCTGCCGCTCGCCTTCCCGGTGATCATGGCGGGCGTACGGGTCGCCACGGTGATGGCGATATCGCTGGTCAGCGTGGCCAGCTACATCGGGTACGGCGGCCTCGGCCAGCTGTTCACCGACGGCTTCCAGCGCAACTACCCCACCCCCGTCGTGGCCGGAGTCGTCCTGTCCCTGGTACTGGCGCTGGTCGCGGACGCCGTGCTGGTCACCATCCAGTGGCTGTGCACCCCGTGGCTGAGGAGGCGTGCCTGACATGCTCGAACTACTCCAGAACCTCCTCCGCTGGCTGACCAGCGGCTCCCAGTGGTCCGGGCCCGACGGCATCGCGACCCGCCTGCTGGAACACGTCCAGTACTCGCTGCTGGCCACCCTGGTCGCCGCCGCCATCGCCCTCCCGGTCGGGCTGCTCATCGGGCACACCGGACGCGGCGCGTTCCTCGCCATCAACCTCTCCGGCTTCGGGCGGGCGCTGCCGACCGTCGGCCTGGTCACGCTGGTCTTCCTGGCCAGCGGGCTGAGCATGTGGCCGGTGTACGTCTCGCTGGTCGCCCTCGCGATCCCGGTGATCGTCACCAATACGTACGCGGGCATGGCCGCCGTGGACCCCGAGGTCAGGGACGCGGCACGGGGCCAGGGCATGCGCTGGTACCAGGTGCTGTTCCAGGTCGAGCTGCCGCTCGCGCTGCCGCTGATCATGACCGGGCTGCGGCTGGCCTGCGTCCAGGTCGTGGCCACCGCCACCATCGCCGCGTACGTCAGCTTCGGCGGGCTCGGCCGCTATGTCTTCGACGGGCTCGCCCAGCGCGATCTGGTGCAGGTGCTGGGCGGGGCGGTGCTGGTCGCCGTGCTGGCCATCGCCCTGGACCTGGCGCTGGCCGGAGTGCAGCGCCTGCTGTTCCGCAACCGCCCCCCGCGCGCCCACGCGCACTGAGCGCCGCCACCCGACTTCACCCCGAGGCGACTCAGCGCCCCACCGACTCAGCGACTTTCACTCCGATCCGAGGAGACGACCCCATGAACCGCAGGAAACTGCTCGGCGGCCTGCTCGCCGGCGCCTCCGTGCCCACGCTCGCCGCCTGTAGCGGAGGCGTCACCTCGCTCAAGGGCGACGGCGGCAGCGGCGGCTCGGGCGGCGGCAGCAGCCTGGGCGGGCTGGTCATCGGCACCGCCAACTTCACCGAGAACCAGCTGCTGGGCTACCTCTACGCCGAGGCGCTGAGCGGCGCGGGCATCAAGACCAGCGTGCGGCCCAACCTCGGCTCCCGAGAGATCGTCATACCCGCCCTCCAGCAGGGCGATATCGATCTGCTCCCCGAGTACCAGGGCAATCTGCTGCTCCACTTCGACGACAAGGCCCCCCAGACCGAGGCCGGCGACCTCCAGAACGCCCTCACCGTCGCCCTCCCCAGCGGCCTGGAGGCCCTGTCGTACGCGGCCGCCGAGGACAAGGACGTCTTCTGCGTCACCCGTGAGGCCGCCCGGAAGTACGGGCTGCGCAGCTTCGCCGACCTCGCCAAGCAGAACGGCAAGCTGGTCTTCGGCGGCCCGGCCGAGGACAAGAACCGGGTGGTCGGCCTGGTCGGCCTCAAGGACCGCTACGGCGTGACGTTCAAGGAGTTCAAGGCCCTCGACGCCTCCGGGCCCCTGGTCAAGGGCGCGTTGAAGAAGGGCGACGTGGACGTCGCCAACCTCTTCTCCACCGACCCCGACATCGAGGCCAACGACTGGGTGATCCTCGCCGACCCCAAGGCGCTCATCCCGGCCCAGCACATCGTGCCCGTGGTGCGCGCCGCCAAGGCCGACGCCAAGGTGCGCAAGGCCCTGGCCCGCCTCGGCGGTGCCCTCACCACCCGGGAACTGGCCCGGCTCAACAAGCTGGTGAGCAACGACAAGAAGGACCCGGACCGGGTCGCCGCCGACTGGGCCGCCAAGAACGGCCTCACCAAGAAGTAGCCGTAGGAGCACCCGTATGCCCGACTCCCCCGACGCGCTCGACTCCCTGGACTCCCTCGTCGAAAAGCGCTCGATCGACGTCGTCCCGGACGCGGAACGCCATGGCACCGCCTTCAGCCAGTTCACCCTGTGGCTCGGCGCCAACCTCCAGATCACCGCCGTCGTGACCGGCGCCCTGGCCGTCGTCTTCGGCGCCGCCGCCCTCTGGGCGATCATCGCCCTGCTGATCGGCAACCTGCTCGGCGGAGCCGTCATGGCGCTCCACTCCGCCCAGGGACCGCGGCTCGGCCTCCCCCAGATGATCTCCTCCCGAGCCCAGTTCGGGGTCCGGGGCGCGATCGTCCCGCTGCTGCTGGTCATCGTCATGTACGTGGGCTTCTTCGCCAGCGGCAGCGTGCTCGCGGGACAGGCGGTCGGCGAACTCACCCATCTCGGCGACACCACCGGGATCGTCCTCTTCGCCCTCGTCACCGCCGTGGCGGCGGCCGTCGGCTACCGCCTGATCCATACCCTGGGCCGGATCGCGGGCGTCGTCTGCGCCCTGGCCTTCGTCTATCTGGGCATCCGGCTGCTGGACCGCACCGACCTGTCCACCCTCCTCCACGACCGGACCTTCGACTTCCCGCTCTTCCTCCTCGCGGTGTCGCTGTCCGCCTCCTGGCAGCTCGCCTTCGGCCCGTACGTCGCCGACTACTCGCGCTATCTGCCGCGCGCCACCTCCGCGAAGGCCACCTTCTCCTGGACCCTCGCCGGCACCGTCCTGGGCTCCCAGTGGTCCATGACCTTCGGCGCCCTCGCGGCCGCCGCGGCCGGCCACGCCTTCGTCGGCCACGAGGTCTCGTACATCGTCGGCCTCGGCGGCGGCGCGGCCCTGATCACCTCGCTGCTCTACTTCGTCATCGCCCTCGGCAAGCTGACGATCAACGTCCTCAACACCTACGGCGGCTTCATGTCGATGGTGACCAGCGTCAGCGGCTTCCGCGGCCGCGCCACCCTCTCCCCGCGCGGCCGGGCCGCCTACATCGCAGGGATCATGGTCGCGGGCACGGCGGTCGCACTGCTCGGCAAGGACAGCTTCCTGTCCTCCTTCAAGGACTTCCTGCTGTTCCTGCTGACCTTCTTCACCCCGTGGAGCGCGATCAACCTCGTCGACTACTACGCCATCGCCAAGGAGCGCTACGACATCCCCGCCCTCAGCGACCCCAACGGCCGCTACGGCGCCTGGCGCTGGAAGGCGCTGTCCACCTACGCCCTCGGCGTCCTCGCCCAACTCCCCTTCCTGTCCACCGCCTTCTACACCGGCCCCTTCGTCGCCCCCCTGGGCGGCGCGGACATCTCCTGGCTCATCGGCCTCGCCGTCCCCGCCGCCGTCTACTGGCTCCTGGCCCACCGCGACACCGCCCACGTCCCGGACCGCATGATCCTCACCCCGGATCCGCCATCGGGCCGCCCGTACGTCACCGAATCCGGGTGAGGCGGCGGGACCCAGGGCCCGGGTCAGGCCGGGGGCAGGAGCTTCTTCTGGGGCTTGCCCATGGCGTTGCGGGGCAGGGCCTCCAGGAAGCGCACCTTGCGGGGACGCTTGTGGACGGAGAGCTGGGAGGCGACGAAGTCGATCAGCTCCTTCTCCCCGATGCCGTCGGCCACGACGTACGCGACGATCTCCTGGCCCAGATCCTCGTGCGGGGCACCGACGACGGCGGCCTCGCGGACGGCCGGGTGGTCCAGCAGGGCGTTCTCGACCTCGCCCGCGCCGATGCGGTAGCCGCCGGACTTGATCATGTCGGTGGAGGCGCGGCCCACGATGCGGTGGAAGCCGTCGGGGTCGATGGCGGCGATGTCGCCCGTGCGGAACCAGCCGTCCTCGGTGTACGAACCGGCCGTGGCCTCGGCCCGGTTGAGGTAGCCGTCGAAGAGGGTCGGGCCGGTGAGCTGGAGCTCACCGATCTCGGCGCCCTCCTCGGCGGCGATCCGGGTGCGGATGCCCGACAGCGGGGTGCCGACGTAGCCGGGGCGGCGCTCGCCGTCGGCCCGGGTGCTGATGGTGATGAGGGTCTCGGTCATGCCGTAGCGCTCGATGGGGCGCTGGCCGGTGAGCCGCTCCAACTCGCGGAAGACGGGGGCGGGCAGCGGGGCGCTGCCGGAGACCAGGAGCCGGGCGGAGGCCAGGGCGCGGGCGGAGTCCGGGTCCTGGACCACGCGGTTCCAGACGGTGGGGACGCCGAAGTAGAGGCTGCCGCCCGCCGCCGCGTACGCCGCCGGGGTCGGCTTGCCGGTGTGGACGAGGCGGCTGCCCACCCGCAGCGCGCCCAGCACGCCGAGCACCAGGCCGTGCACATGGAACAGGGGCAGCCCGTGGACCAGGGTGTCCTCCGGGGTCCAGGCCCAGGCCGCGGCGAGTCCGTCCAGGTCGGCGGCGACCGCCCGCCGGGAGATCAGCGCGCCCTTGGGCGCCCCCGTGGTGCCCGAGGTGTAGAGGATGAACGCCGTGGACTCCGGGTCCGGCTCCGCCTTCGTCCACGCCGCGCGCTCGGTCAGGTCCACCGGGACGGTCTCGACCGGGGCGTCCACGGCCTCCCCGGTGAGCAGCAGGGTGGCGCCCGAGTCCCGCAGTATGTGGTCGCGTTCGGCCGGGCCGGAGTCCGGCGGTACGGGCACCACCGGCACCCCGGCCAGCAGCGCGCCGACCACCGCGACCACCGTCTCCGGGGTCGCGGTCGCCCGGACCGCGACGACCGGCGCACCGGCGATACGAGCCGCCACCGCGCCCGCGGCACCGAGCAGTTCCTCGCGCGAGAGCGCGCGGCCGGCGACGCTCAGCGCGTCGGGGCGGTCGTCGCCGGGCGCGGCGAGGGACGTGAGGAGAGGTGCGGTCACGGAACTGACTCCTTCTGGGTTCGGGGGGCTGGGTTCGGGGGCTAGCCCTACCGACAAAGCGTCCCCGCGACCGTACCGTCCTTAAGCATGGACGCCCGTGACCCGGATCTGAAAAAGGAACTCGACGCGGCCCTCCAGACCCGTAAGGAGCTGGGTGCGGAGTACGAGTCGGAGCTGGTCGACTCCTTCATGGAGAAGGTCGAGCAGCGCTTCAACGATACGGCGGACCGCCATGTCCGCCGACAGCTGGCCGAACAGCAGATGGCGACGGCCCGCGGCAGCCGCCCGTACGCCACCGGCGCGCCCGCGGACCAGGCCCACGGCCTGGGCCTCGGCGAGCGCTTCGCCTTCGTCGGGGTCTCCCTGGTGCTGGCCATCCCGCTGTCGGCCATCGGCGTCGTGAACGAGGGTCTGCCCGGTCTGCTGATCACCTGGGCCGGAATCTTCGGCGTCAACGCGGTCCACGCCATGGGGGCCTTCTCCTGGCTCCGCCGAGGCCGCGGGCAGGAAGCGGGCAGGGATTAGCAGAACCGGCAGGGAGTGGAAGAAACAGCGGGGACTGGAAAAGTCTGCGCGGGGACCGCCGCACCCCGGTGGCAAGCCACCGAGGGCGGGACGACGGCGGTCCCCGCGGGGACGCGGGCCGGGTCAGGGCCGGAATTCCGCGTCCAGGCGACGATGGAGGTCCGGGAGCCGCTCCGGAGGTCCTGCCGCCTCATCTCGGGTGTCGGTGTCGTCCTTCCGACGCCCACTAATCTGCCGGAGCCGTGTTAACCCTGTGCTGCGGGCGCGTGACACGTTCGTACCACTTGCCCGAAGGGGGAGTTGGAACCCTTACGGGCCCTCACTTCGGGCCGGCTGCCAGGTACGCCAGCAGGTCCTGCCGGCTCACCACACCCTTGGGCTTGCCCTCCACCAGCACGATCGCCGCGTCCGCCGCGCCCAGCACCGCCATCAGGTCCTCGACCGGCTCACCCGAGCCGACATGCGGCAGCGGCGGGCTCATGTGCTTCTCCAGCGGGTCGGTCAGCTCCGCGCGCTTCGCGAACAGGGCGTCCAGCAGCTCGCGTTCCACCACCGAGCCGATGACCTCGGCGGCCATCACATCGGGGTGCCCGGCGCCCGGCTTGACGATCGGCATCTGCGAGACGCCGTACTCCCGCAGTACGTCGATGGCCTCGCCCACCGTCTCTTCCGGGTGCATATGGACCAGCGAGGGCAGTCCGCCCTCCTTGCCCTGGAGCACATCGCCGACCCGCACCGAGGGGCCGTCCTCCTCGAGGAAGCCGTAGTCGGCCATCCACTCATCGTTGAAGATCTTGGAGAGATAGCCGCGGCCGCTGTCGGGCAGCAGCACGACCACCACGTCGTCCGGGCCGAGCCGCTCGGCGACCTTCAGGGCGCCCACGACGGCCATCCCGCAGGAGCCGCCGACCAGCAGCCCCTCCTCCTTGGCCAGCCGCCGCGTCATCTGGAAGGCGTCCTTGTCGGAGACGGCGACGATCTCGTCCGCGACGGTCTGGTCGTACGCGGTCGGCCAGAAGTCCTCGCCGACGCCCTCGATCAGATACGGGCGGCCGGAGCCGCCGGAGTAGACCGAGCCCTCGGGGTCGGCGCCGATCACCTGGACGCGGCCCTCGCTGGCCTCCTTCAGATAGCGGCCGGTGCCGGAGATCGTGCCGCCGGTGCCGACGCCCGCCACGAAGTGGGTGATCCTGCCCTCGGTCTGCTCCCACAGCTCGGGGCCGGTGGTCTCGTAGTGGGAGAGCGGGTTGTTCGGGTTGCTGTACTGGTCGGGCTTCCAGGCGCCCGGCGTCTCGCGGACCAGCCGGTCGGAGACGTTGTAGTACGAGTCGGGGTGCTCGGGGTCCACCGCGGTGGGGCAGACCACGACCTCGGCGCCGTAGGCCCGCAACACGTTGATCTTGTCCGTGGACACCTTGTCCGGGCAGACGAAGACGCACTTGTAGCCCTTGCGCTGGGCGACCATGGCGAGGCCCACACCGGTGTTGCCGGAGGTCGGCTCCACGATGGTGCCGCCCGGCTTCAGCTCACCGGAGCGCTCGGCGGCCTCTATCATCCGGACCGCGATCCGGTCCTTCACCGAGCCGCCGGGATTGAAGTATTCGACCTTGGCCAGGACGGTCGCCCGGATGCCTTCGGTCACGGTGTTGAGCTTCACCAGCGGGGTGTTGCCGACCAGCTCAATCATCGATTCGTAGTACTGCACACCTGCTCCTGGTCCGGTTCCGCGGGATCTCCGCGTCGGGGCGGCCGCCGTCGCGGGGCCTCGCTGTCAGCTTATTGCGCGCTGCCGCCCTCCGACCGGCGCGTTGGGACGAAGCCTGCACGGGGCAACAAGCTGTTAGCAAGGCGTACAAAGGAGAAGGAAGCGCGTGCGCGTGCGGACGGAGGTGGGCTGGACCCATGTCGATGTCGAGGGCGAGGGTGGCGCGGCGGATCGCCGCCGCGGCGGCGTACGGGGGCGGCGGGATCGGGCTGCTGGGCGGGGTGACCGCCGTGCTGGTGCTCACCGAGGTGTCCCATGCGAAGCGGGTCGTGGGCGGATCGGACGATCCGCCTCCGCGTGCGGACGGGCGATATGGCTTCGCCTTCGCCCGCAGGACCGGCCAGCCACCACTGCGGCTGGCCTTTCTCGGCGACTCAACGGCCGCCGGACAGGGCGTCCACCGCCCTAGTCAGACACCGGGCGCGCTGCTCGCCTCGGGGCTGGCGGCGGTCGCGGAGCGCCCGGTGGACCTGCGGAACGTGGCGCTGCCGGGGGCGCAGTCCAGCGATCTGGAGCGCCAGGTCACGCTGGTGCTGGAGGATCCGGACCTGCTCCCCGACGTATGCGTGATCATGATCGGGGCCAATGACGTCACCCGGCGGATGCCGCCCGCCAAGTCGGTCCGGCTGCTGTCGGACGCGGTGCGCAGACTGCGCGAGACGGGCTGCGAGGTGATCGTGGGCACCTGTCCCGACCTCGGCACGATCGAGCCCGTCTATCAGCCGCTGCGCTGGATCGCGCGGCGGCTGAGCCGGCAGTTGGCCGCCGCGCAGACGATCGGGGTGGTGGAACAGGGCGGGCGCACGGTCTCGCTGGGCGATCTGCTGGGCCCGGAGTTCGCGGCGAATCCGCGGGAGCTGTTCGGCCCGGACAACTACCACCCCTCGGCGGAGGGGTACGCCACGGCCGCGATGGCCGTTCTGCCGACCCTGTGCGACTCGCTGGGCCTGTGGCCCGAGGAGGCGCCGGAGATGCTCGACGAGGGCATCCTGCCGGTCGCCACGGCGGCGGCCGAGGCGGCCGCGGAGGGCGGTACGGAGGTCACCGCGGCCCGCGGCCCCTGGGCCCGTCTGCTGCGCCGCCAGGGCCCCGCCAAGAAGGAGCCCGCGGCCGTCTCCGGCTCCCCCGACGCCCCGTCCCCGACGTCGCCGCCCCCTTCGGGCTGCTGAGGCCCCGCCGGGGCGCGCCTGGAGCCCGCGCCCCGGGTCGGCCGGGGCCGCCCGCCCCTTCCGGCGCGGGCTGACCCGCTTCTTCCGGTGCGGGCTGACCCGCCCGTACCGGCGCGGGTTGATCTGCTCGGTCAGGTGCGGCTTTCGTCTCGCGCCTTCGGCGCCATTGAGCAGCGGGGCAGGGGGGACGGGGCGCGGGATGCGCCGCCGGGCGCCGGGCCGATGGTGGTGGCCGCCGAAGGCGCGAGACGGCGCCGCGCCCGAGGCGAGCCGCGCAGCCCAGACCCCGCACACGGAAAGGGCGCACCCGGGGCGAACCCCGGCTCGCTGAGCGTACGCTTGGAAAAAAGAGTCCGGTGTCACAGCCCGCACCCCGTGACCCTGCCGATACGTACGGGTAACTTCCCTCGCAGTCCCGCCCGCACCCCGCCCCCATGGAGCCGTGATGCCCGAAGCAGTGATCGTCTCTGCCGCCCGTTCTCCCATCGGCCGCGCCTTCAAGGGCTCGCTCAAGGATCTGAGGCCGGACGACCTCACGGCCGAGATCATCCAAGCCGCGCTCGCCAAGGTCCCCGAGCTCGACCCCCGCGAGATCGACGACCTGATGCTCGGCTGCGGGCTCCCGGGCGGTGAGCAGGGGCACAACCTGGGGCGGATCGTGGCCGTGCAGATGGGGATGGACCACCTCCCCGGCTGTACGATCACCCGCTACTGCTCCTCCTCCCTCCAGACCTCGCGGATGGCGCTGCACGCCATCAAGGCGGGCGAGGGCGACGTCTTCATCTCGGCGGGCGTCGAAATGGTCTCGCGGTCGAAGAAGGGCACCTCGGACGGGCTGCCGGACACCCACAACCCGGTGTTCGCGGAGGCCGAGGCCCGTACGGCCGCGCGCGCCGAGCAGGTGGGCTCCGACTGGCACGACCCGCGCGAGACCGTATCCGACAGCGGCTCCGCCGCGGGCCTCCTGCCCGACCCGTACATCGCGATGGGCCAGACCGCGGAGAACCTGGCCCGGCTCAAGGGGGTCACCCGCGAGGAGATGGACGAGTTCGGCGTGCGGTCCCAGAACCTCGCCGAGGAGGCCATCAAGAAGGGCTTCTGGGAGCGTGAGATCACCCCGGTGACCACCCCCGACGGCACGGTCGTCAGCCAGGACGACGGCCCCCGCGCGGGCACCACCCTGGAGGCCGTGCAGGGCCTGAAGCCGGTCTTCCGCCCCGACGGCCGGATCACCGCGGGCAACTGCTGCCCGCTCAACGACGGCGCCGCGGCGCTGGTGATCATGTCCGACACCAAGGCGCGGGAGCTGGGCGTGACCCCGTTGGCCCGGATCGTGTCGACCGGTGTCACCGGCCTCTCCCCCGAGATCATGGGCTACGGCCCGGTCGAGGCGTCCAAGCAGGCGCTGACCCGCGCCGGGATGTCGATCGGCGACATCGACCTGGTCGAGATCAACGAGGCGTTCGCCGCGCAGGTCATCCCGTCCTACCGCGATCTGGGCATCGACCTGGACCGTCTCAATGTCAACGGCGGCGCGATCGCCGTGGGCCACCCCTTCGGCATGACCGGCGCCCGGATCACCGGCACGCTGATCAATTCGCTTCAGTTCCACGACAAGCAGTTCGGCCTGGAGACCATGTGCGTCGGTGGTGGCCAGGGCATGGCCATGGTCATCGAGCGCCTGAGCTAGGCGGTGCCTGGCGGCTTGTGCCGCCTGCGGCGGGCTCCGCCCCGGGCCCCGGGGTCCAGGCGCGACACGTCTGCCACACTGGTTCGGCCCGGGCCGTGACCGAATCTCCCCCAGGATGTGACAAAGGTCCTGGGGGAGCGGTGTCTGCCCAGCTCAGCACCGGTTACCAAAGGCCCGCCCGGTACCGAATTCTGCCCATTTGGTGATGGTATGCACTGACGTCGAGAGGCGATAAGCCTCAAGCTGAGGTAGGAATTCGGGGGATCTACAGCCAACCGGGAGTACGTCAGTGAGCCCCACGAGTCTTGTCCTCCTCCTGGCCGCGGTGACCGCCACGGCCGTAGGGTCGGCCGCCCTGCACACCGCGCGCGGTGTGCGCCGGCAGATCAGTGAGCTGCGCGCCGAGCTCGCGGCCACCGTCGCCGCCGGTTCCCGGACGGGCGGCGACGGCGGAGGCGGCGGCGCGGAGGGCGGCGCGACGGTGCCCGCGCCCCGCGCCACCCCGGCCGCCGAGATACGCGCGGCCGTCGCCGACGCGCTGGCCGAGGAGCGGGAGCGCGAGCTGGCCGAGGCGCGGGCGTTCTGGGCCGCCCAGGAGGCCAGGGACTCCGCCGGAGCGGCCGATGCCCACTCGCTGCTGAGCGGGCCGGGCGGCTTCGAGGACCCCTCCCAGGACGCGCAGCTCTTCGTGCCCCGCCAGGCCGACCTGGCCGGGCTCGAACCGCTGCTCGGGCTGGACGCGCTGGGCCCCGAGGCCATGGACTCCGGCGGGGACCAGGAGCCCGAGGTCGAGTCCGAGGTGGAGCTGGAGCTGGGCGCCGGGGCGGAGGCGGAGCCCGCGGCCGAGCCGCGGGAGTCGGCCGAGCTGGCGGCGGCCCGCCGTCGCCATCCGTCCCACCCCGACTTCACCCCGTCGTCACCGGTCGCCGACCACGACCGTACGGTGACCCGGCTGACCGAGCTGGCCGACGCCCGCACCCCGCTGTCCGATGTGCGGCCCGGCCCCCTCGGCACCCTCGATGTCTACGTCTTCGCCGACGGCACCACGATCTGTATGACCCCGGGCCACCGGGAGACCGCCGAGCGGCTGGCGGACGCGCTGCGCGAGGGCACCGCCCCGGTGCTGCTGGGCGGCTCGGGCGTCTCCGGTGCTTATGCGCTCACGTTCGGTTGCGGCGAGGAGAACGTGTACATCCTCGCCGACCGCGTCATCGCCTCGCTGTAGCGACCCGGTCATCGCCGCGCCGTAGCCGACCGCGTCATCACCTCGCCGTAACTCACGGTAAGCGGCGCTCAGACGCCGCAGCGCCCCGCCGCCTCCGCCACGAGCGCCACCGCCTCGGCGGCCCCCACCCCCCGCGCCGCATCGCCGCCCCCGGCGCCCCCCGGCGCACGCTCCAGCGCGTGCACCAAGTCATGCCCGGCCACCGCCACCTGGTCGGCGACCACGAACAGCCCCGCGTCCGGCATGATCCGCGGCGGGGTTCCCGGCTCCTCGAGCCGCTGGGCGCGCACCGACAATTCCCTAGCCAGGGCCAGTCCTTCGGCGGCCGCGCCCGCGCGCAGCCGGGACTGCGGAAGGGCGCGCAACCGGTCGGCGAGCCGGTCGACGGCGGCCAGGAGGGGGGAGACATCATCCACGCTCCGAGCGTATGCGCCACTGAGGGACTGTTGCCAACGGGCGAACACTCAGGCACGGTGAGCTGAAGGAAACCCGGGCCAGCGACCCGGGTCCGGCATGGAAGCGTCCGGAGGCGCCGATGTCCCAAATCTTCTCCGACGAGACTCACCGGAACCTACTCTCCCGCATCCCCCAGTGCACGGGCCGTGAAGTCGCCGACTGGCTGCGCACGGTCGACGAGGGCCCCGCTTTCTTCCGATTCGAGGAGAAGGTCAGCTGGCTGCGCGGCGAGCACCAGCTCGCCTACGGCCATGCGAAGGCCATCATCCATGAACACGACTTGAGGCGTGCGGCACGCAAGCTGCTGTAGCCGCTGCCCGGAGGCAGAAGCGTGTATGACAGACCCACCGAACGGAGCGGCTTAAGCCGCATAGCAAGAAGGGCCCGCGGAGGTCTTCCCCTCCGCGGGCCCTTCTACGCGCTAGGTGACGTCGACGTACGCGACGCTCAGGGCTAATCCCTGAAGATCGAGATCAGCCGGAGCAGCTCCAGGTAGATCCACACCAGCGAGAGCGTCAGCCCGAAGGCGGCCAGCCAGGACTCCTCGCGCGGAGCGCCGTACCGGACGCCGTCCTCGACCTGCTTGAAGTCCATCGCCAGGAACGCCGCGCCGAGCACGACGCCGACGAGGCCGAAGACGATGCCGAGGCCACCGCTGCGGAAGCCGAGACCGTCCCCGCCGCCGAAGGCGGCGAACAGCAGGTTGACCGCCATCAGCAGGATGAAGCCGATGGCGGCGGCGAGCACAAAGCGCTGGAATCGCGCGTTCACCCGGATGAGCCGGGTCTTGTACGCGACGAGCACACCGACGAACACGGCCATCGTGCCGAGCACGGCCTGCATCGGGATGCCGGACCAGCGATCGTTGTACACCTGGCTGATGACGCCGAGGAAGAGGCCCTCGAAGAGGGCGTAACCCAGGATCAGCGCGGGCGAGGCCGTGCGCTTGAACGACTGGACGAGGCCGAGCACCAGCGCCACGAGCGCGGCACCGAAGCCCACGCCCACCGGAAGCTGCGCGATCCACGCGACCGCGGCGGCGACGATGACGGTGCCGAGGGTCATACCGGTGCGCATGACGACGTCGTCCATCGTCATCCGGCCGGTTTGCGGCGGGCCCGCCGGCGGCGCGCCGTACATCTGCTGTAGCTGTTCGGGGGTCAGATTCTGCTGGTCGCCCGCCGCATAGGGGTTCGTGGGCGCCTGTGTCTGCGCGTACGGGTTACCGCCCGCGTACGGGTTGGCCTGACCGGCGGCGGGACTCCCGGCCTGCGGCGCCGCGCCGAAACCGGCGTAGCCGCCGCTGCGGCTGAACCCCCGTCGCGAGAAGACCGGGTTGCTGCTCCTCATCTCACTCCTCCGTGGCCGCCGGGCGCGACCTTGACTCAAGAGTAATGGGTAAGCAAAGAAAGCACCCTAGTGCCCAAGGAGGATCTTTTCACGCAGGAAGAGGCAGCGCGAGGCCCCTGCGGGCCCCGCGCACGCACTTGGGGCGACCATCCACACACGCTGAGTGCGCCCACCGGATCTGAAGGTGCCCGGAACCGGACTTGAACCGGTACGCCCGCGAGGGGCAGCGAGGTTTAAGCTCGCCGTGTCTGCATTCCACCATCCGGGCAGCGGTTCCCCCTGGGCCGCACGGTGCGCATACGGCCCTCCCCTGAAGAGAGCAGCACGAGCCTATCCGGGGACATGCCCCCGCACAGTGAATCCTCGACCCGAGGTTGTCTTATTTTATTGGCAACTGAGGGTGCATCAGCAGCGGGGCGGGGTACCCAAAGATGCCGACGGCCATTGGACCTGCCGATATGCCCTGAACCCGCATTAACTGGGGATTGACGCAATCTCGACGCCGCGGACGGGGCGCCCTCTCCTCCTCAAGGAGGACTCCCCCGGCACCAGCTACATCGCGAGACCCCCACGAGAACGGGAGCACGGGCTGATCCCGTTCCCCTTCACAACCGGAACCATGGGGTGACGTCCCGCCCACTCCCGCAGAGCACGACAGGAGTCATTCACCGTGACCACCATGCCCCTCGGCGTCAAAACCACCGCCCGCTCCACCGGCGCGGCCGCCCGCGCCACGGACCTGAGCAAGGTCTACGGCGAGGGCGAGACCCAGGTCATCGCCCTGGATTCGGTCTCCGTCGAGTTCCGCCAGGCCGAGTTCACCGCGATCATGGGCCCCTCCGGCTCCGGCAAGTCCACGCTGATGCACTGCATGGCGGGTCTCGACACCATCTCCAGCGGCTCGGCCCGGATCGGCGACGTCGAACTGACCACGCTCAAGGACAAGAAGCTCACCCAGCTGCGCCGCGACAAGATCGGCTTCATCTTCCAGGCGTTCAACCTGCTGCCGACGCTGAACGCGCTGGAGAACATCACCCTCCCGATGGACATCGCGGGCCGCAAGGCCGACCAGGCGTGGCTGGACCAGGTGGTGGCCACGGTCGGTCTGGCCGGGCGGCTCAAGCACCGCCCCAACCAGCTGTCGGGTGGTCAGCAGCAGCGCGTCGCCGTGGCCCGCGCCCTGGCCGGCCAGCCGGAGATCATCTTCGCCGACGAGCCGACCGGCAACCTGGACTCCCGCTCCGGCGCCGAGGTCCTGGGCTTCCTCCGCAACTCGGTGCGGGAGCTGGGCCAGACGATCGTGATGGTGACCCATGACCCGGCCGCCGCGTCCTACTCCGATCGGGTGGTCTTCCTCGCCGACGGCCGGATCGTGGACGAGTTGCGGAACCCCACCGCCGACTCGGTGCTGGACCGCATGAAGCGCTTCGACGCCAAGGGCCGCACGAGCTGACGCGGGGCGCGCGCCCGTACAAAGCACGCCGCCTCGCACTCCCCCACTCCACCCCTTCAGGACTGACACCTCATGCTCCGTACAGCCCTGCGCAATGTGCTTGCGCACAAGGCCCGGTTGCTGATGACCGTGCTCGCCGTGATGCTCGGCGTGGCCTTCGTCGCCGGCACCCTGGTCTTCACCAACACCATCTCCGACGCCTACCAGAAGAGCTCCCAGAAGGGCTTCAAGGGCGTCGACGTCGCCATCACCCCCGACAAGAAGGACGACGACTCCGCCAACCCCGGTGACGCGCCCAGGCTGAGCCAGCGGCTGCTGGACCAGGCGGCCAAGGTGCCCGGCGCCGCCTCCGCCTACGGTGTGGTGAAGGGCTCCTCCTCCCTCGCCGACAAGAAGGGCGACCTGCTCGGCGGCGGCTTCTCCAACCTCGGCGGCAACTACTACCCGGGCGCCGACGGCAAGGACCCCCGGTACAACATGACCGAGGGCCGCGCCCCCAGGGCCGCGGGTGAGATCGCGCTCGACACCAGGACCGCCGAGCGCGGCCACTACAAGGCCGGGGACTCCATCCGGGTCTCCGTCGACGGGCCGGTGCGCACCGAGAAGGTCGTCGGCGTCTTCACCACCGACGACGGCAATGTCGCCGCGGGCGGCACCCTCGCGCTGTACGACACGGCCACCGCGCAGAGGCTGTTCGGCAAGCCCGGACAGTTCGACGAGATCGATGTGAAGGCCGCCGCGGGCACCTCGCAGTCCACCCTGAAGTCGTCGGTCGACAAGATCCTGCCCGAGCAGGCCGAGGCCACCACCGCCAAGAAGCTCGCCAAGGACCAGGCCAAGGCGATCGAAGAGGGCATGAGCAGCATGCAGACCGCGATGCTGGTGTTCGCCGGTATCGCGCTCTTCGTCGGCATCTTCATCATCGTCAACACCTTCACCATGCTGGTCGCCCAGCGCACCAAGGAGCTCGCCCTGATGCGCGCGGTCGGTGCGACCCGCCGTCAGGTCACCCGCTCGGTGCTGATCGAGGCCACCGTCGTGGGCGCCGTCGCGGCCGTGGTGGGTCTCGCCGCCGGTGTCGGCATCGGCGCCGTGCTGCGCTCGGTGCTCAACTCCACCGGGGCCAACGTCCCGGACGGTCCGCTGATCGTCGCGCCGACCACGGTGCTGGCCTCGGTGGTCGTGGGCGTCGTGGTGACCGTGCTCTCCGCCTGGCTGCCCGGCCGCCGCGCCGCCAAGATCCCGCCGGTCGCCGCGATGAACAGCGTGCACGCCGCGCCGACCACCCGCGGTCTGGTGGTCCGCAACACCATCGGCGCGATCCTCGCCGCGGCCGGTGCCGCGCTGGTGGTCTCCGGTGCGGGCATGGGCGGCGACGGCCAGGGCCCGATGGCGCTCGGCGCGGCCGTCCTGGTGATCGGCGTCTTCGTGCTCACCCCGCTGCTGTCCCGGCCGCTGATCGCGGCCGCCTCCCCGGTGCTGCGGATCTTCGGGATGCCCGGCAAGCTGGCCCGGCAGAACGCGGTGCGCAACCCGCGCCGCACCGCCGCCACCGCCTCCGCCCTGATGGTGGGTCTCACCCTGATCACCGGCATGACGGTGATCGCCGGATCCATGCAGAAGGGGATCGACAAGATGGCGGCCGACGGGCTGAGGTCCGACTACGTCGTCAGCATGGGCGGGGGCGGCGGGACCGGCGGGCGGCCGCTGTCGCCCGAGGTGTCCAAGACCCTGGCGAAGCTGCCCGAGGTCACCACGATCAGCCCGCTGCGCTCCTCCCCGGCCCGGGTCGCCGGCGACACCGACTCCCTGACGGGCGTCGACCCGAAGGCCATCAAGGACCTGGTGAAGGTGGACTTCACCGAGGGCTCGTTCGCCGCGCTCGGGGGCACCAAGGCCCTCATCGACGACAAGATCGCCGATGAGCACCACTGGAAGGTCGGCTCCACCATCCCGGTGACCTACGAGGACGGCCGCGCCGGCAAGCTGACCGTGGGCGGTGTCTACGAGGGCAACCAGATGATCCGCGGCGTCATGGTCGACAGCGCCGTGGTCACCCCGCACATGACCACCGTCGCGGACTTCCAGGTGATGCTGAAGACCAAGGGCGGCGCCACGGAGAACAACAAGGACCTGCTGAAGAAGACGCTCGGCGACAACCCGGCGATCAAGATCCAGAACAAGCAGGACACCTCCGACGAGATCGCCAGCGCCTTCACCCTGATGCTGAACATGCTCTACGGGCTGCTCGCCATGGCCGTGATCGTGGCCGTGCTCGGTGTCATCAACACCCTGGCCATGTCGGTCTTCGAGCGGTCCAAGGAGATCGGCATGCTGCGGGCGATCGGCCTGGACCGGGGCGGCATCAAGCGGATGGTCCGGCTGGAGTCGCTGGTCATCTCGCTCTTCGGCGGGGTGCTCGGCCTCGGCCTCGGCGTCTTCTTCGGCTGGGCGGCCGGTGAGCTGATCGCCACCGAGCTGCCGAGCTACGAGCTGGTGCTTCCGTGGCCCCGGATGGGTCTGTTCCTGCTGATGGCCGCCTTGGTGGGCGTCATCGCGGCGCTGTGGCCGGCCCGGCGGGCCTCCAAGCTCAACATGCTGGCCGCCATCAAGGCCGAGTAGCCGAGCGAGCCGCACGGCGGCGAGCCGGACACGGGACGTCCCCGTCCGCCCCTCTCCGGGGCGGGCGGGGACGTCCGCGTGGTGGCCGGTTCCAGCCGCCTTCCGCCGCCCTCAGCCGCGCCAGTCGCGGGCCCGCAGCGGAAGCCCCGAGGCCCCGCCCTCGGGGGTGCGCACGGCGAGGACCTGGTTGACCCCGATCCGGTTGCGCTCGAAGGAGAGGGCGGAGGCCGCCATGTAGAGCCGCCAGACCCGGGCCCGGCCCGGGGAGGTCAGCCGCACGGCCCGGGGCCAGGACCGCTCCAGGTTGGCGACCCAGCGGCGCAGCGTGAGCGCGTAGTGCTCGCGGATGGCCTCCACGTCGCGCACCTCGAAGCCCGCCTCCTCCAGCTGGGCCACGGTCCGGCCGACCGGGGCGAGCTCACCGTCGGGGAAGACATAGCGGTCGATGAACTCGTCCACGTGGTACGCCTCTTCGTCCGGCTGGGGGCGCCGGGCGATCTGGTGGTTGAGCAGCCGCCCGCCGGGCCGCAGCAGCCGGTGCAGGATGGCGGTGTACTCGGCGTACCGCACGGCGCCCACGTGTTCGGCCATGCCGATCGAGGAGATGGCGTCGTAGGGGCCGTCCGGGACCTCGCGGTAGTCCTGGACCCGGATCTCCACCTGGTCGGTGAGCCCGGCGTCCGCGATGCGCTTACGGGCGTACGCCGCCTGCTCCTCGGAGAGCGTGACGCCGACGGCGCGCACCCCGTACTCGCGCGCCGCGTGCAGCACCATCGAGCCCCAGCCGCACCCCACGTCCAGCAGCCGCTGGCCGGGCTCCAGGGCCAGCTTGCGGCAGACCAGGTCCAGCTTGGCGCGCTGGGCCTCCTCCAGCGTGGAGTCCGCCCGGTCCCAGTAGGCGCAGGAGTAGACCATCGAGGGACCGAGCACCAGCTCGTAGAAGTCGTTGCCGACGTCGTAGTGGTGGCTGATGGCCTTGCGGTCGCGGCGCAGGGAGTGCAGCGAACCGAGGCTGGTCCGGGCCTCCTCGCGCGGCGGGGGCGGCGGCAGGCCCGGCCCGGCGAGCGCGATCATGTCCCGGGCGGCGGTGCGCAGCCGGGGGTCGCGCAGCGCCTGGAGTCCGGTGCGGAGCCGGGACCGCGGCGCGGTCGCGGGGCCGCGCTCCCACAGCAGTCCGGACAGCCGGTCCAGTGCCTCGTACAGATCGCCCTCGACATCGAGGTCCCCGGCGACCCAGGCGCGGGCCAGGCCCAGCTCGCCCGGCCGCCACAGGATCCTGCGCAGCGCCCGGCGGCGCCGGATGACCAGAGTGGGGGCGCCGGGTGGACCGGTCTCGCTGTGGTCCCAGGCGCGGACGCGGATCGGGAGGGGGGCTCCCAGCACCTCCTCGGCCAGGGTGGCGATCCGCCCAGCGGCGTCGGCCATTTCGCACCTCCGTGATGGCGACTCAGGAAGATTCACTCACCACGTAAACACCATGGAACCCGCCGTACAGTCCCGCCGACACGTCTGGAATCGGCAAAACAGCTTCAAAAAGCGGGCCATCGGAGGGCGTCCGAGGGCAGACGTAAGGGCGTCCGCCCCACGGATGGCGGACGCCCTCGGCGTTCAGTCGTACGGGCCGGGCCCGTATGGCCGGGCCGGTCGGGCCCGTATGGGTCAGGACGCCTTGGCCTTCTCGGCCGGGGCCGCCGGCTTGGCCGCGGTGGCGGCGCTGACCGGGGAGGCGGCCTCGTAGAACTCCTCGCGGGGGTTCTCGATGGCGCCGAGCGAGACGACCTCGCGCTTGAGGAACATCCCCAGCGTCCAGTCGGCGAGCACCCGGATCTTGCGGTTGAAGGTCGGCATGGCCATGCCGTGGTAGCCACGGTGCATGTACCAGGCCAGGCGGCCCTTCAGCTTGATCTTCATCTTGCCGAAGACGATCATCGCGACGCCCTTGTGGAGGCCCAGTCCCGCGACGGCGCCCTTGTTGGCGTGCTTGTACTCCTTCTGCGGGAAGCCCCGCATACCGGAGATCACGTTGTCACCGAGGACCTTGGCCTGGCGCAGCGCGTGCTGGGCGTTCGGCGGGCACCAGGCGCCCTCACCGGTGGCGAGGTCCGGAACCTGGGCGTTGTCACCGGCGGCCCAGATGTAGTCGCTGCCCTGGACCTGGAGGGTCGGGGCGGTGTCCACATGGCCGCGCGGGCCGAGCGGGATGCCGAACCGGGCCAGCGCCGGGTTGGGCTTGACGCCCGCGGTCCACACGATGGTGTTGGAGTCGACCTCGAGGCCGTTCTTGAGGACGACATGGCCGTCGACGCAGGAGTTCATCGAGGTCTCGAGGTAGACCTCGATACCGCGCTTCTGGAGGTGCTCCAGACCCCACTTGCCCAGCTTCGGGCCGACCTCGGGGAGGATCTTGTCCGCGGCGTCGACGAGGACGAAGCGCATGTCCTCGCGCTTGACGTTCGGGTAGTACTTGGCCGCGTCACGGGCCATGTCCTCGACCTCGCCGATGGTCTCCGCGCCGGCGAAGCCACCGCCGACGAAGACGAAGGTGAGCGCCTTGCGGCGGATCTCCTCGTCCGTGGTGGAGTCGGCCTTGTCGAGCTGCTCGAGGACGTGGTTGCGCAGGCCGATGGCCTCCTCTATGCCCTTCATACCGATGCCGTTCTCCGCGAGACCGGGGATCGGGAAGGTGCGGGAGACCGCGCCGAGGGCGACGACCAGGTAGTCGAAGGGCAGCTCGTACGTCTCACCGACGAGCGGCTGGATGACGGCGACCTTGCGGTCCTGGTCGATGGTCGACACTCGGCCGGTGAGGACCTCCGCCTTGGGGAGCACGCGCCGCAGCGGGACCACGACGTGGCGCGGGGAGATGCTGCCGGCCGCAGCTTCGGGGAGGAAGGGCTGGTACGTCATGTACGAGCGAGGGTCGACGACCGTGACGGTCGCCTCGCCGTACCGCATCTTCTTCAGAATGCGGCGCGCCGCGTACAAGCCAACGTACCCACCGCCTACAACGAGGATCCTGGGACGCTCCGTGGTGCTCATGTTTCGAGTATCCAGCACCCCTTGGGGGGGACCTCGTGAGCCCCTTCACAAGCATGGTGGGAGCATCTGCTACACTCCGCCGCCCCCGTGATGGACGCCATACCGGCAGAGCGGAACCACTGACTGGAACGGAACGTTCCCACCCCTCTGAGCAGGGCTTGTGACTGAACGCGGGAGTAGACCAGACGGTCCGCACGGGGACACCGAACACCGCCCTGACACCTCACGATCCGGTCAGTTACGGGGCCCGGCCGCCGAAACCGCCCCAGAGCGCCGCATCGGGCGGCCACCAGGCGCCTTTTTCATGTGAAGAGTTTCACGAACTTTCTCGGAGGCGGCTCGCGGAAGGCCCTCGAAGGGGGTTCCGCGGCCGCTCATACGTTGTCCCGGCCGCTCAGGCGATGCTCCAGGCGAGCCCGTCAAGGATGTCATGTTCACTCACCACGACCTCCTCGGCGCCGGTCCTTTCCATGATCGAAAGCAGGATGAGCGCCCCCGCCCCGATCACGTCGATCCGCCCCGGATGCATCACCGGGATCTCCGCCCGCTCGGCGTGGCTGGAGCCGAGCAACCGGCCCGTGATCTCGCGGACCTGGCCGAGGGTGATCCGGGAGTGATGGATCGCGGAGGGGTCGTACTCCTTCAGACCCAGCGCGATCCCGGCCACGGTGGTGACCGAACCGGCAAGACCGACCAGCACGTGGCCGTCCGCGGGACGGCAGGCGCGGCCGAGCGGCACGGTGCGCTCGGCCAGGTCGAGCGCCCGCTCCACATCGGCCCTTATGGCGGCGATCTGATCCTCCGTCGGGGGATCAGAGATGCGGCCGTCCACCACCAGATGGCGCTCGGTCAGCCGGACGCAGCCGATGTCCACGCTGCGGGCCGCCCGCACCCCGTCGCCGCCCTCGACGAACTCCGTCGAACCGCCGCCGATGTCCACCACCAGATACGGACCGGCCATCCGGTCATGGCCGGTGAGCTCCTTGGTGGCCCCGGTGAAGGAGAACTCCGCCTCCTGGTCCCCGGTGATCACCTCGGGCTCCACGCCCAGGATCTCCACGACCCCGCGCACGAACTCCGCGCGGTTCTCGGCGTCCCGGGAGGCGGAGGTGGCCACGAAGCGGACGTGTTCGGCGCCCAGCTCACGCACGACCTCCGCGTACTCGCGGCAGGCGGCGAAGGTGCGCTCCAGCGCCTCGGGGGCGAGCCGGCCGGTGCGGTCCACGCCCTGGCCCAGCCGGACGATCTTCATCCGGCGGTCGAGCTCGGTCAGCTCCCCGGTGGCCGGATCGGCGTCCGCCACCAGCAGCCGGATCGAGTTGGTGCCGCAGTCCACGGCGGCGACGCGGGTCATGCGCTCTCCTCCCGGCCCGGGGCCCCGGTCCCGCAGGGGCTCACACACGGGCCCTTGCGCCACCACTCCGGCAACATCGCGATCGCCTCGTCCCCCAGCGGATTGACCCCGGGGCCGGCCGCGAGGGAGTGGGCCACCAGCACATGCAGACACTTCACCCGGTCCGGCATCCCGCCCGCGCTGGGGAAGCCCTGGAGCACCTCGACGGCGTCGCGGCGCGCGATGTAGTCCTCGTGGGCGGCGCGGTAGGCGGCGGCCAGCTCGGGGTCGGTGCCCAGCCGGGCCGTCATCTCCTTCATCACGCCCTCGGCCTCCAGCGTGCCGATCGCGGACGCGGCGCGCGGACAGGTCAGGTAGTAGAGGGTGGGGAAGGGCGTACCGTCCTCGAGCCGCGGCGCGGTCTCCACGACGTCCGGATTGCCGCAGGGGCAGCGGTGCGCGATCGCACGCAGACCCCGGGGCACGCGGTTCAGCTGCTCCCGTACGGCGTGGATGTCCGCGTCGGTGGGCGCGGTGGGCTCCGTCTGGGGCGGGGGCGTATCCATGAGTGGGAAACTTCTTCTTCTTCGTTTCGAATAGTCACCGGGTGCGGCCGGCGGCCGGAGCGCGGCGCCTCAGCGGCGCGCGCTGCCCGCCCCCGCCGCGTCCGCCGTGTCCACGGCGTCCCAGAGGTTGGTGTACCAGGGGCGGCCGGCCGCGCCCTGGTCGGTGGAGCGCTCGGTGGAGCCGCCGCCGTCCACCACGCTGTAGCCGGTCTCCCCCGGCATCAGGAAGTGCAGCCGCTCCCGGGCCTGCTGCTCGGTGTAGGCGGGGTCGCGCAGCCGGGCCTTCCGCTCCCGCAGCTTCTTCACGTCCTCGCGGGCCCGCTGGGCCTCGTGCCGCTGCTCGGCGATGTCGGAGCGCTGGGAGATGTACTGCCGCATCGGATAGGCGAGCGCCACGACGAGGGAGCAGACGACCAGCGCGAGCAGGGCGGCCCGGCCGGTCAGCCGACCGCGGCGGCGCTTGGTGCGCACGCGGTAGACCCGGGCGGCGGCGTGCTCGCCGAGCGCCCTGAGCCTGGTCGCGGTGGAGAACCGTTCCCGATCCGCCGGCACGTCGCCTCCCCGGTGATGGCTTCGCTTGGGTAACGCCGTCGAGCGACGCCGTCCCCGGCCACGGTACGGGACCGCGGCCGGGGACAGGCGTCAGACGTGTCCGCTCAGCCCTTGAAGCGCGGGAAGGCGGAACGGCCCGCGTACACCGCGGCGTCGTCGAGGATCTCCTCGATGCGCAGCAGCTGGTTGTACTTGGCCACCCGCTCGGAGCGGGCCGGGGCGCCGGTCTTGATCTGGCCGCAGTTGGTGGCGACGGCCAGGTCGGCGATGGTGACGTCCTCGGTCTCACCGGAGCGGTGCGACATCATGCACTTGTAGCCGTTGCGCTGGGCCAGCTCGACCGCGTCGAGGGTCTCGGTCAGCGAGCCGATCTGGTTGACCTTGACCAGCAGGGCGTTCGCGGTGTCGCTGTCGATGCCGCGGGAGAGCCGCTCGGGGTTGGTGACGAAGAGGTCGTCGCCGACCAACTGGACCTTGTCGCCGAGCTGCTCGGTGATGGTCTTCCAGCCGTCCCAGTCCTCCTCGTTCAGCGGGTCCTCGATGGAGACCAGTGGGTACGCGGCGACCAGCTCGGCGTAGTACGAGGTCATCTCGGCGGCGGAGCGGGACTGGCCCTCGAACTGGTACGTGCCGTCCTTGTAGAACTCGGAGGCGGCGACGTCCAGCGCGAGCGCGATGTCCTGGCCCGGCTGGTAGCCGGCCTTCTTGACCGCCTCGAGGATCAGGTCGAGGGCCTCGCGGTTGGAGCCGAGGTTCGGCGCGAAGCCGCCCTCGTCGCCGAGGCCGGTGGACAGGCCGCGCTCCTTCAGCACGGACTTCAGGGTGTGGTACACCTCGGCGCCCCAGCGCAGGGCCTCGGAGAAGGACTCCGCGCCCACGGGGGCGATCATGAACTCCTGGATGTCCACATTGGAGTCGGCGTGCGACCCGCCGTTGAGGATGTTCATCATCGGCACCGGCAGCAGATGGGCGTTCGGGCCGCCGAGGTAACGGAAGAGGGGGAGGTCGGACGCCTCGGAGGCGGCGTGCGCGACGGCGAGGGAGACACCCAGGATCGCGTTGGCACCGAGCGAGGACTTGTCCGGAGTGGCGTCCAGGTCGAACATCGCCTGGTCGATCAGCCGCTGCTCGGTGGCGTCATAGCCGACCAGCTCGGGGCCGATCTGCTCGATCACGGCGAGGACGGCCTTCTCCACGCCCTTGCCGTTGTAGCGGTTCTTGTCGCCGTCACGGAGCTCGAGGGCCTCGAAGGCGCCGGTGGAGGCGCCGGACGGCACGGCGGCACGGCCGGTGCTGCCGTCGTCGAGGCCAACCTCGACCTCGACCGTTGGGTTGCCTCGCGAGTCGAGGATCTCGCGAGCTACGACGACGTCGATGGACGGCACGAGGTTCTCCTTCGTATGGGTCTGCGGTAGCAGCACGAGCCTAACGGGCCGGGAGGGCTGCGCCCCGCGTTCGCCCGCCCCACGAGACAGGGGCGTGACACAAAAAGCCAGATTCTGGATCAGAAATCCTGATTTCGCACGCATTGGGAAAGCCCCGGCGGGGCGCGCCATAGGGGCGGCACGCCCGGCCGGGGCTCGTTCTCGGGGGCCGGCCACCGTGACCGTGGCCTTGGCCGTGGCTCAGCGGAGGTGCAGCTGCTGGCCCGGGAAGATCAGGTCGGCCTGCTCCACGATGTCCTTGTTCAGCTCGAAGAGCTTCTTCCAGCCGCCCTTGACGTCGTGGGCCTTGGCGATCTTGCCGAGGGTGTCGCCGGACTTGACCTTGTACTCGCCGTCACCCTTCTTGATCGGGCCACGGGTCTGGTGCCGCGCGGCGCGCTCCGGCGCGGCGTGCGGCTGCGCCTTCGGCTGGGCCTTCGGCTGTGCGGCCGGGGCCGACTCGGTGGTCGCCGAGGACTGGCCCTGCGAGCCGGAGGGCGTGGACGGGGCGGACGGGCTGCCGCCGGAGGTCAGACCCTTGCCGCAGACCGGCCAGGCGCCCTTGCCCTGGCTGCCCAGGACCTTCTCGGCGATCTGGATCTGCTGGGCCTTGCTGGCCTTGTCCGCGGTGGGGGCGTAGGCCGTGCCGCCGTAGGCGGCCCAGGTGGAGCTCGAGAACTGCAAGCCGCCGAAGTAGCCGTTGCCGGTGTTGATGGACCAGTTGCCACCGGACTCGCACTGCGCGACCTGGTCCCACTGCGAGGTGGTGGCCGCGGAGGCGGAGGTCGCCCCGATGAGCGGTGCCGCCACGGCGGCACCGGCGAGACCGGTGAGCGCGGCGATACGGGTGGCCTTGGAGGGGCGGCGGTGCTTCCCGTTGGACTTGAGCATTTTGGTTCGTTTCCTCACCGACGCCTACGAGGTGAGCTGTCGGGTTCGGACGTGAGTTGCCCGGCCGGTCGCGATGGTCGCTCCCGGCTTCACCCCTAGCCGACGAGCCCGTATCCACAGGCCACTCGGCACCTACCTTGGGTCCCCCGCTCCTGCCTTCGGCGCTGACGCGTCGGTTTCCCCCCGACCGCCGGCAGGATTCGGCGTGACGATCGACGGTGCCCGCGGTGGCGAGCGGAAAGACGTTAAACACACCTTCCAAGAACGTTCAAACACCCCAAGGGCAGCGATTGGGGCCGTAATTGATCTCACCCGGCCCACATCGGCGCAGGTGGGGCCGGGTGAGGAGGGATCGGACACGAGGTGCGCCCCGGAAAATGTGACGAGATGTATGTCTCACCGGGTCCAGATCGGGCAATTCCCCCCGAATCACTGCTCCCTGATGGTGAGGTCAAGTCGCTGACCAGGAATGATCAGATCGGGGTCGACCCCGATGAGGTCCTCGTTGGTTTCGTAGAGCCCTTCCCAACCGCGGGCCACATTCTGGTGCTCGGCGATCCCTGACAGGTTGTCACCGGGGCGAACAGTGTAATCGTCGTCCGTGGCCCCCTCGTCCCGGTCCGAGGCGCCGCGCGAGGCATGGCGCCCGGAGGGCCGTGCGCTCCCCGCGTCGCCGTCGTCGGCCCGCTCCCCGGCGTCCGGGGAGCCGCGGTGGCGGCCGGAGGGGTCCGCCGAGGGGGTCTTGGAGCCGTCCGACGCCGAGGGACCGTCCGAGCGCGAGGGGCCGTCCGAGTCCGGGTCGTCCGCCGCCGGGTCGTCCGAAGCGGAGCCGTCGAGGCCGTCGGGGGACTTCGAGGTGTGGGGCGCCTCCGGCTCCTCGGCCGACCCGGAGGCGTCCGGCGCGTCCGGCTTGTCGGCGCTGTCCGACGTCCCCGAACGGTCCGCGTCCGAGGAGGAGCCGTCCCGTCCCCGGTCCCCCTGGCCGTCCCCGCCGCGGCCCGTCCCCGGGTCCGGGGTGGCCGTGCTGCCGGGGTCCACATCGGGGGCGCCGCCGCCGTCGGTGAGCCCGGCGCCCAGCGCACAGCTCGGCCAGGCGTCGGGGCCGCGGTCGCCGAGGATCGCCTCGGCGACGGATATCTGCTGGGAGCGGCTGGCGAGGTCGGGGCGCGGGGCGTACTCCGTGCCGCCGTACTTCTTCCACATGTCGAGGGTCAGCTGGAGCCCGCCGTAGAAGCCGTTGCCCTCGTTGGCGCTCCACATACCGCCGCTCTCGCACTCGGCGACGTGATCCCATGTGGCGGTCTGGGCGGCCTGTGCGCCGGTCGCCCCGAAGAGGGGCATGGCGAGGCCCGCCCCCGTCACCCCCGCCGCGACGATGATGGCCGGAGCCTGGCGGGGGCGACGGTGTCGACCATTACCGGAACGCATGCGATTGACCTCTCCTATGGCGCTATGGCCCTGAGGCGACAAGGTTTGCCGGTGAACATAGCGAGGGCACTCGATCATCACAAGGCGATGTATCCGAGGTCACGCCGAGGTCACACGGCTGATCATTCGTCACGTATGTCCGCCCGTAGGGGCCTTGGAGGTCTCGGCCGCCCGTTTCGCGGGGCTCAGCCGTCCGCGGAATTCCAGGTCACCGGGAGCGTGCGCAGCCCGCGCATGATGAGCCCGCCACGCCACCGCAGATCGTCCGGATCCTCCGCGAGCCGCAGCCCGGGCAGCCGTCGCAGCAGGGTGGCGATCGCGGTCTGGGCCTCCAGCCGGGCCAGCGGGGCACCCAGACAGTAATGGATGCCGTGGCCGTAGCCGAGGTGCTGGTTGTCCCGGCGGGTGAGATCGAGGACGTCCGGCTCCGCGAACCGCTCGGGGTCCCGGTCGGCCGCGGCGAGCACCACCAGCACCGGCTCCCCCTCGGCGATGCGCTGCCCGGCGAGGGTGACCGGCTCGGTGGCGAACCGCCAGGTGGCGATCTCCACGGGTCCGTCGTAGCGGAGCAGTTCCTCGACCCCGGCGGCGAGCAGCCGCTCGTCCCCTTCTTCCAGGGCCCGCTGCATGAGGGCGCGCTGCTCCGGATGGCGCAGCAGCGCGTAGACGCCGTTGCCGATGAGATTGACGGTCGTCTCGAAGCCGGCGAAGAGAAGGATGAAGGCCATGGCCGCGGCCTCGTTCTCGGTGAGGTGCTCACCGTGGTCACTGGCCCGGATCAGCCCCGAGATCAGATCCTCCCCGTCCTCTTCTTCCCCGCGCTCCGCGAGCTCCAGGCGCTTGCGGTGGATCAGCTCGCCCAGATACGCCCGGATCCTCTTCACGGCGCGGGCCACTCCGCCGCGCGGGCCGCCGCCGTGCCGGATCATCGCGCCGGCCCAGTCCCGGAAGTCGTCCTGGTCCTCGCGCGGCACCCCGAGCAGATCGCAGATGGCGTAAATAGGGAGGGGGAAGGCGAACTCATGGATGAGATCCGCCCCTCCCCTCTCTTCGAAGGCGTCGATGAGCTGATCGGTGAGGGTCCGCACCCGGGGGGCGAACGCGGCCACCCGGCGCGGGGTGAACGCCTTCGACACCAGCCGCCGCAGCCGGGTGTGGTCGGGAGGGTCGATATTGAGCAGATGTGTCATCAGTTCGGCGCGCCGTTCGCCCGGGATGCCCACCTTGCCCCTGGCATGGGCCGCCGCGCTGTGCCGCTGGGGGTTCTTCGAGAGCCGGGGATCGGCCAGCGCCCTCCTGGCATCGGCGTAACGGGTCACCAGCCAGGCGTCCACACCACTGGGGAGCGTGGTCCGGTGCACCGGGGCGTGGTCGCGTAGCCAGGCGTACGCGGGGTAGGGATCGGTGGCGAACTCCCAGGTGAAGAGGGTGGGAGCGGAGCTGTCACGGGGCTGTTCCGACACGCCCCGACGATACCGGCGCGGGACCGCTCTCCCCCGGTCCGCCGGAAGTAACCACAGACAAGAGAAATAAGGGAATAAGCAGAACAAAAAGAATAAGAGAGTCATGACCGGGATGAATGTCTAGCGGAATTCCCAATTCATCTCCACACACCCTTCACCACCCACACACAGCCGGGGTCGAATGCCCGGATATCTGATGGCTGGGGCCGCCGTTCGGCGGATGCCCGCGCCGCCCCGTTACGAGCCCCCGGGACATGCTCTGACGTCGGTCAACGCGGTGAACTGGCGGTGTGGCTGAAACGACGTCAGGTGAACGAATGGGACTGGGGCACATGCACGGGGCCCAGTGATACCGGTGATACGATCACCGCGCTTGCCAGGCGAGCCAAGGGCGCGTAAGACACACGGCGATCCGGCACATCACGCCGAGAGGATCCCCACTCTGAGGAGCATTATGCCGCCAGTCGGGCATATGGAGCCGTTCCGGCGCACCCACGCCTGTGCGCTGCCGTCGGCAAGACGAGTGCGATGTCCCCGGAACCCGCGGGCGCCGTACGGGCGCTGACTTACCGCCGCCCCGACCATTCCAGACGCATAACGCACCACACCTCCCTAAAGTCCCTGGCGGTCTAGTCGTTTAAAGAGAGTCTCAATGACGCAATATCTACAGGATCCAGCGCTCTGGGCCCTGATCGCTGGCACGCCTCTCGCCGCAACCGCCATTATCCGCGGACGGAAGGCGCGAGCGAATCTGCGCCAGGAGAAGGCGGAGCTAGAGAAACGCGCGGCCGACCTCGAGAACAATTACGCCGAGGCGGTGCAGGAGGCCCACAACCGCGCCGAAGAGGCCACCAAGAGCGCGCTGAAGTCCGCCATGCGTACCCTTCAGGGTCTCGCCAACGAGCAGCAGCTGGCCATCTCCAAGACGCAGGACAAGTACGGCGAGCACCAGCTTCTCCAGGACCTCCTGGAGATCGACCATATGAACTCGCAGTTCGGTCGGCGTGCGCAGTCCATCGCGGTGCTCTGTGACGGCTGGCTGGGCCGGCAGCGAGCCGTCGCCTCGGTCTACGACGTGGTGCGCAGCGCCAAGGGCCGCATCCGTCACTACACCCGGGTGGAAATCCGCTCGCAGAGCAATTTCGCCCTGGTCAGCCGGGCCGTGGAACCGGTCGCGCTGGCGCTGGCCGAGCTTCTGGACAACGCGACCAGTTACTCCGCGCCCGACTCGCCCATCGACATCACCATTCGCACCGTCCCCAAGGGCGTCTGCGTCATCATCGACGACGCCGGCGTCGGTATGAACGAGGAGGAGAAGAACCGGGCGGACAAGCTGCTCTCGGCCACGCACGCCACCGGTGTAACGGGACTGGGCAATCCGCCGCAGTTCGGTTTCGCGGTGATCGGTGTGCTCGCCGCGCGCTATGGCTTCACGGTGTCCGTCGATTCGGCCTCTCCGTACGGTGGTGTTCGCGCGGTCGTGCTTCTCCCCGAGGACCTTCTGACCAATATGCCCGAGCCGGAAGAGCAGCCGACGACCCAAGCTCCCGCGGCGGCCGAGCAGCCGGAGCCGAGCGGTTCCACCATGACCAGTTCCACCGTGGGCGGTTCCACCGCCGGGGGCCTGCCCAAGCGCCGCCGTAAGGGCGCGATTTCCATCGTCCCGAGAGCGGACACCACTGCCGCGGCCCGGACGAGCGAGGAAACCGCATCGATCATGGGCGCGTTCCAGCGCGGCACGCAGTCCGGCCGCTCAGCAGCAAACCCGAACAGGGAAGGGCATGATCCTCAGTGAACAACGACCTGTCATGGATGCTTGAGAGCGCCCTGGAAGTACCAGGGGCTCGTCATGCGATCCTGGTTTCCGCCGACGGTCTGCTGATGGCCCGTTCTCAAGAGGTCAAAAAGGACGAGGCCGACACCGTCGCGGCGGCGATGAGCGGCATCCAGTCGCTGAGCCGCACCATGGCCGGCTTCTGCGGTGGCCCCCATATGACGTGGCGCCAGACCCTGGTCGAGTTCGACGGTGGCTGGGTCTTCCTCATCTCCGCGGGTGAGGGCGCGTATCTGGCGGTCTCCTCGGCACCGGATGTCGACATGGCCGACATCACCTTCCGGATGCAGCAGCTCGTCGGGCAGCTCGGCAAGGCGCTGACCACACCACCTCGCGAAAACACCGGAATTCAGGCATGACGGCGCCAGGCGAGCAGGAGCCCGAATCCGCTCAGTTAGTGCGACCGTACGTCATCACCAACGGTCGAGGGCTTCCGGAGAACGACCAGTTCAACCTGATCACGCTGGTCACCGCCTCCGAAGAGAGACCCCCCAGCCATCTCGACCCGGAGAAGCGCGGGCTCCTGGAGCTGTGCTCGGGTGGTTATCTCTCGGTCGCGGAGATAGCCGGACACATGGGACTTCCGATCGGCATCGTGAAGGTCCTGCTGTCCGATCTCTCCTCGGACGGATACCTCGTCACCCGCGCACCCGCGCCTCCCGCGCAGCTTGTCGACGTTTCGCTCCTTCAGGAGGTGCTGGATGGGCTCCAGGCCCGTTTCGGATGATGACGTCTATCTGAACGAAGCGGTGCAGATCGCGGCCAAGATCCTGGTCGTGGGGCATTTCGCGGTCGGAAAGACGACGTTCATCGGCACCATGTCCGAGATTCCTCCGCTGCGCACCGAGGAGCGGATGACTCAGGCCGGAGCCCATATTGACGACCTCATGGGCACCCGGGGCAAGACCACGACCACCGTGGCCATGGACTTCGGCCGGCTCACGCTCAGCGACAGACTTGTCCTGTATCTCTTCGGCACGCCCGGACAGGAGCGCTTCGTCCAGGTGTGGGAGGACATGACCCGAGGCGCTCTCGGGGCACTGATCCTCGTCGATCCGGAACGGCTCAAGGAATCCTTCCCGGTGATCGACCTGGTGGAGCACTACGGACTGCCCTATGCGATTTCCGTCAACCACTTCGACGGCACGCCGGACCGCCCCGACGACGAATTGCGCGAGGCGCTCGACCTGCTGCCCGAGACCCCGATCGTCACCTGTGACGCACGTGACGAGAAGTCATCGGCCAACGCGCTGATAACGCTTGTCCGTTACCTACAGGAACGTACCCGCTAGGAGCACCTGATGAACATGCAATCGGATTTTCCGGCGGCGCCACCACCCGGCTGCCCGGCTCATGGCAGCGGCAAGCGGGTGCCGCTGTACGGGACGGAGTTCGCCGCCGATCCGGGTGCCTACTACACCTATATGCGCTCGTACGGGCCGACCGCGCCGGTGGAACTCTCCCCCGGCGTCGAGGCCACGCTGGTCACGGACTACTCGGCGGCGCTCCAGCTGCTACAGAACCCGGACACCTTCCGGAAGGACTCGCGCCGCTGGCGTGAATACAACGAGGGCAAGGTCTCCCGGGACAATCCGGTCGTCCCGCTGCTGGAGTACCGGCCGAACTGCATGTTCACGGACGGCGCCGAGCATATGCGGCTACGGCAGGCGGTGACCGACAGCCTGGCCCGGGTGGACACGCATCGACTGAGCCGCCATGTCGAACGCGTCGCGGAATATCTGATGGACCAGTTCATCTCCCGCGGCTCGGCCGATCTGCTCAACGATTATGCCAAACTGCTGCCGCTGTTTGTTTTCAATGAGCTTTTCGGATGCCCGGCGGAAATCGGCGACCGGGTCATCTTCGGCATTTCCGGGATATTCGACGGAATCAATGCGGAGAAGGCGAACGAGGTACTCGGCCAGAGCGTCGGCGAACTCGTCGCACTGAAGCGCAAGCAGCCCGGTGACGATGTCACCTCCTGGCTTATGGAACACCATGCCCAGCTCAATGATGAGGAAATGGCTCATCAGCTGGTGCTGCTGCTGGGTTCCGGTGCCGAGCCGCAGCGGAATCTCATCGCCAATGCGCTGCTGCTCCTGCTCTCGGACGAGCGGTACGCGGGGGCCGGGCTGCTGGTCGAGGACGCCCTCGACGATGTGCTGTGGAACAGCCCGCCGATGGCCAATTACGCTCCGCATTACCCGGTTACCGATGTGGACTTCGCCGGGACCCGGCTGCGGGCGGGCGATCTGGTGCTGGTGTCCATCGCGGCCGCGAACAGCGACCCCGCACTGTCCGCCTCCCGGCAGCAGCTCAGCAAGCGCGCTCACCTGGCCTGGAGCGCCGGTCCGCACGCCTGCCCGGCCAAGGACACCTCCCAGCTCATCGGTGTGGTGGCCATCGAAAAACTGCTCAACAGGCTGCCGGACATCGAGCTCGCGGTACCCGAGTCGAGCCTGACGTGGCGCCCCGGCCCGTTCAACCGAGGACTGACCGCACTACCTGCCCGATTCACTCCGATACGTACGGAAAAACAGCCCGTTACGCAGCAACAGATCCCCACGGGAGAGCATCGCGCCCACGCCCAGAATAAGCAGGAGAAGGGCGGCTTGTGGAGTTCGTTCCTCTCGTGGTGGAGGGCGTGATCTAGGTCACATCGGGAACCCATTTCATACCGCATGAATGTTCAAGTGAACGGGTAGGCAGTGTTGCGCAATTTATGTTGGCCAAAATCTAAGAGGAGCTGTCGTGAGGTCTCCCGCCGCCGACGACATCACTGTCGGTCGACGATCAGCGGTACCACTCATATCCCGACCGCACCCCCACCCCCGCGGCCAATCGAACACCTACCCTAATTTCGCGGAAGCACACGCGATGGGAACCCAGATACCCGCCCCACGGGGCGGGTATCTTCTCGTGGTACGGGAGCACCGGGTATCCCCACCGCCTAAACCAAAACAGCCGTTCCTCTCGATTCAGCGGGAGGTTCGATGAACGGTTTCCGCTCGGGTGACGCACTGCTCGGTGACCTCGCCACGGGCCAGCTGACCCGGCTGTGCCATGTGGCGGGGCTGAGCGAGGCCGATACGGCCGCGTACACAGGGGTGTTGATCGAGAGTCTGGGGGCCACGGCCGGACGGCCGTTGGCGCAGCCGCCCCCGTCGCACACCTTTCTCTCCGACGACCACAGCCCCGTCGAGTTCTCCCTGGCCTTCCTGCCGGGCCAGACCCCGGACCTGCGGGTGCTGGTCGAGCCGGGCTGCTCCAGCGGGGACGACCTGGCGAAGAACGGCCGGGCCGGTCTGCGATCGATTCACGCCATGGCGGACCGCTGGGGGTTCTCGACCGACCAGCTCGACCGGATCGAGGACCTGTTCCTCCCCCCGTCCCTCGAGGGCCCGATGGCCCTGTGGTGCGCCCTGGAGCTCCGCCCCGGCGGCGTCCCCGGGGTCAAGGTCTACCTCAACCCCTCGGCGAACGGCGCCGACCGGGCCGCCGAGACGGTCCGCGAGGCGCTGGCCAGGCTGGGCCATCGGGAGGCGTTCGACTCGCTGCCCCGGGCGGAGGGCTTCCCGTTCTTCGCCCTGGACCTCGGCGACTGGGACGCCCCGCGGGTGAAGGTCTACCTCAGGCACCCCGGGATGTCCCCCGCCGACGCGGGCTCCCTGCCCCGGATGACCCCCGCACCGGGCCGGGAGGGGCTGGAGGAGTTCTTCCGCACCGTCGGTGACTTCCCCGCCGGGGACCTCGCCGACGACGAGGACGCCGACCGGCTCACCGGGCGCCCCGCCCTCACCTGCCACTCCTTCACGGAGACGGCGACCGGACTGCCCAGCGGATACACGCTCCACGTGCCCGTCCGCGACTATGTCCGGCACGACGGCGAGGCGCGGGAGCGGGCCGTGGCCGTACTGCGCAGCAATGGCATGGACAGCGCGGCCCTCGACCGGGCGCTGGCCGCCGTGAGCCCGCGTCCCCTCGGCGACGGCGTGGGCCTGATCGCCTATCTGGCACTGGTCCACCAGCGCGGCCGGCCGCGGCGGGTGACCGTCTACGTCTCCTCCGAGGCGTACGAGACCCGGCCGCCCCGCGAGACGGTCCCCACCCGTGACCGGGTGCGGGCTCGGCTCTGAACTCCGCCCGGACACCGCACACCGAGCACGCCGGGACACCGAACTCCGGGACACCGCACGCCGAGCACGCCGAAACACCGAACGACGAACAGACAGGAGCAGGGGCAGCGTGGAACCGTACAGGATCAAGGTCGTCGAACCGATACCCGTCACCACAAGGCAGCAGCGCGAAGCGGCGCTGAAGCGTGTCAACTACAACCTCTTCGACCTGCGCGCCGAAGAGGTGACCATCGACCTGCTCACCGACTCGGGCACCGGTGCGCTGTCCGCCGCCCAGCTCGCCGCGGGGATGGCGGGCGACGAGTCCTACTCGGGCTCCCGCTCGTTCTACCGCTTCCACGAGACGGTCACCGAGCTCACCGGCTACGCCCATATCCTCCCCGCCCACCAGGGGCGCGCCGCCGAGCGCGTGCTGTTCACCACCCTGCTGGAGCGCGGCGACCTCGTGCTGTCGAACACCCACTTCGACACCACCCGGGCCAATGTCGAGCTGAACGGCGCCGAGGCGCGCGACCTGCCGTGCCCCGAGGCCAAGAACCTCGACAGCACCGACCCGTTCAAGGGCAACATCGACCTGGACGCGCTCGCCCGGACGCTGTCCGGGCCCGATGGCTCCCGGGTCGCCGTGGTCGTCATGACCATCACCAACAACGGCGGCGGCGGCCAGCCCGTGTCCATGGAGAACCTCAAGCGGACGGCCGCCCTGTGCCGTCAGCACGGGGTGCCGCTCTTCCTGGACGCCGCCCGGTTCGCCGAGAACGCCTGGCTGGTCACCCGCCATGAGCTGGGCTACCGCGACCGCACCCCGCGGCAGGTCGCGGAGGAGGCGTTCCGCCTGGCGGACGGCTGCATGATGAGCGCCAAGAAGGACGGCATCGTCCACATCGGCGGCTTCATCGGCACCAACGACCCGGAGCTCGCCCAGAAGTGCGAGCTGCTCCTCATCGCCACCGAGGGGTTCGCGACCTACGGCGGTCTGGCCGGGCGCGACCTCGACATGATGGCGCAGGGGCTGACCGAGGTGACCGAGCCGAGCTATCTCGCCGAGCGCGCCGAGATCGCCTCCCACCTCGCCCACCGGGTCCGCGCCGCGGGCGTGGACATCGTCGAGCCGCCGGGCATGCACGCGCTCTACCTCAACGCCGGGCGGTTGCTGCCGCACATCCCGCCGCACCACTACCCCGGCCACGCCCTGGCCTGCCAGCTCTATCTGGAGGGCGGCATCCGCTCGGCCGAGCTGGGGTCGCTCTATCTCGGTGAGGAGGACGAGCACGGAAACCCGATCAAGAGCGCGCCGTACGAGCTGGTCAGGCTCGCCCTGCCGCGCCGGGTCTACACCCGCAGCCACTACGACCACGTGGGCGAGACGCTCGCGAAGATCGCCAAGAACGCGGACCAGGTCTACGGCTTCCGGATCACCGACCAGTCCCCGATCCTGCGTCACTTCCGCGCCACGCTGGAGCCGGTGCCCATCAGGGGCTGAGCTCCGCACGGCCGCACGCGCGGGCCCGGCACCGGACACCACTGGTGCCGGGCCCGCGCCGTACGTACGTCTCGCGCGTCCCGCCCCGTACGCCTCAGCCGTTGCCGAACGAGCCGCTCCTGCCCTCGCGCCAGTTGGGCCGGTCCTCGGTGCCGCGCTTGCCGGAGTCGCGGGTCCCGGGGCCGCCCAGCTCGGACGGGAACCGGCGGCGGCCGTCCCGATCCACCTCATGGGGCTCGCGGTTCTGGGTGACGTAGCCGACGCTGTCCTCGTCGTCCTGGTGCCCCGGGCCATGGCCCGCCGCCCGCGCCTCCTGGTCGGCCTCCTGGACCTTCTGCCAGGAACCGGCGCGGCGTTGCGGCTGCTGGGGCGGGACCGGCTCACGGGCCCGTAGCCGTATCCCCCACCACACGGCCCCGAAGCACAGGATCACGACCACCAGCCCGACGATGAACGGCCCCGTCCCGACCAGCAGGTCCCGGGTCACGGCGAGATCCTCGGTGTACGTATCCATGGCGGCCGGGTACCCGGGCCCGCCCGGATATCACTCCGGCCTCATCGGCGTCACACCCGGCCCGCGTCGTCACCGCGCCGCGGGCCCCTCCGCCGCGGGCCCCTCCGCCGCCCGGATCGCGTCGCGGTACGCGCGGGCCGCCGCGCGCAGCGCCGCCTCCGGGTCCACGCCCTCCGCCTCGGCCCGCACCGCGAGCGCCAGCAGCTCATAGCCGATGCCCGCCCCGTCCGGCAGGGCCACGTCGAGCCCGGCCATCCGGGCGCGGAAGGCCAGCTTGGCGGTCAGCGCGAGCGAGGGCTGGCCGAGCGGCACCCCTTCGGTGACCGAATCGCGCCGCTTCTCGGCCGCCTTGGTCCGCAGCCAGTGGCGCCGGACGTCCTCCGGGGTCTCGGCGGCCTCGTCGCCGAAGACATGCGGATGGCGGTGGATCAACTTCTCCACGATGCCGCCCGCCACATCGTCGATCGAGAACGGGTGCTCGGGGTCGTCCTGGGCGATCCGGGCGTGGAAGACGACCTGGAGCAGCACATCGCCGAGCTCCTCGAGCAGCGCCTCGCGGTCGCCCTCCTCGATGGCCTCGACGAGTTCGTACGCCTCCTCGATGCCGTACTTCACCAGCTCCTCGTTGGTCCGGGTGCCGCTCCACGGGCACTCGGCGCGGATCCGGTCCATGACCTGCACCAGATCGAGCAGCCGCGCGCCCGGCAGATCGTAGGAACCGGGCAGCAGCTCCAGGTCCGGCATCGCCTCGCGGCCGGATCCGGCCAGCCGCGCCAGCCCGTCGGTCAGCTCGGACTCGCCCTCGGCGGAGGTGATCACGACGGCCGTGCGGCCGCCCTCCGCCACGCAGTAGTCGACCAGCTCGCGCGCGCCCGGCGCGCCAGGCTCGACCTCGACGCCCGCGTCCCGCAGATAGGGCAGCTGCGGATGGTCCGGGTCGCCGGAGAGCACCCGGTCGGCACCGCGCAGCACCTGCCAGGCGGGCCAGGACAGCAGTCCGGGCGCCACCCGGTGACTGGTGGTGAGAAGGACGATGCGCCCGGTGGGGGCGGCGTCAACGGGGGCGGGCGAGTCAGGTGCGGTCACCCTTGCAACGTAACTTACGCCTGCTCGGGGGTACCGCCGGAGGTCCGCAGCCAGGCCTCCTTGGCCAGGACGGCGGTGCCCTGGGCGTTGTCCCACTTTCCGTAGCGGGGGTTCACCCGGATGTCGAGCGCCTTGGAGGTCTGCGTGAACACCTCATTGACCTTGGAGGTGCCCAGCTTGCGCAGCAGCGCGTTGCGCGTGAGGTCCATCCGGACCGCCTCGTCGATCCCGCCGGGCGCGATGCCCTGCTGGAGGTAGAGGGCGCGCAGGGCGGTGGCCCCGCCGCTCTGCTTCTCGGCGGCGGAGCGGGCGCGCTGGACCTCGCGGCGGCTGGGGCTGATCCCGTTGTCCTCACCGGCCCGCTCAATCACCCGGAACTGGATCATCCGGATCAGTGTGTCCTGGCTCAGCCGGCCGCTGCCCGCGACCATCTGGGCCGCCCTCGGGTCACTGCCCTGAGCCTGCCGGACGGCCTTGACCTGCGCCTGGAGCTGGGACACGGTGATCCGGCCACCGTCCAGGACCGCCGCGGCCCCGGGCCGCGGGGCGTCTCCGCACGCGGTGATCAGCGGTGCGGAGAGCAGCAGCGCGGACGCGGCGGAGACGGTGAGCGCAGTACGGCGGCGGATCATTGAGCCTCCCGGCAGAGATCGTGCGGCGCGACAAACGATCTGGCGTTGATCGATGGTATGGAGTCGGCGCGGCCTAGGCCACTGCTTGGACAACGATTCACCACGGTCTTGGTCAGCCTCCTGGCCGACGCTGCCCTCCGCGAGCTAGCGCGCGGGCAACTTCGTGCTCGGGCAACCGCCCAACACCCGCTTCATCGCGCCCTTCTCGGCGCCGGTCACCCACAGCCCGTACGTCTTCTTCACCGCCACCTGGTGCGCCACATAGTCACAGCGGTACGCCTTGTTGGGCGGCAGCCAGGTCGCCGCGTCGCCGTCGCCCTTACGGCGGTTGGCGGAGGCGTCCACGGCGATCAGATTGAGCGGATCGTTGGCGAATTCCAGGCGCTTGTCCCGGTCCCACTTCTGGGCGCCCTTCTGCCAGGCGTCCGACAGCGCGACCACATGGTCGATGTCCACCTTGCTGCGGCCCCGGACGAACCGGACATCGCGGCCGGTGTACGGATCGTCGGTGAGCGTGCCCGAGGCGACCAGGCAGTGGCCGTCACGGAACCTCACGTCCTTCAGGTCCCGCTTGAGGATGTCATCGCGGGTCCCGCAGCCGTTGTCATCGGTGTCCACCCACGAGCTGCCGAACTCGCTCCGCTCGTAACCCGTCTTCGGCGCACGGCCTTTGACTGTGAGCGAGGACACAGCCGCCAGGGCCGAGCCGGACGCCGCGGGCCGGCTCGGACCGCTCCCGCCCTCGTCAGCGCCCTTGCCGTCCTGGTCACCGGCCTTGCAGCCGCCGACCGCCAACAGCGCGGCCAGCACCGCCACGGAACTTCGCATCGGTATGCGAAACCGTCCCTGCAACCTTCCCGCCCCCTTCGCGTATCTTTTCGCACAGACCGCCCACACGATAAGGACCCTGGATGGACACGGCCGCAACCGCTCCGCCCGGCACCGGCGCCGAGGGGGCGACCGCCGTCATCGGGGGGCGTACCCGGCTTCTCGCGAGGGCAGGCGTACTGCGGCGGCCGGGGGCCGATCCGTACTGGCTGGCCCTCGCCCTCTTCGCCGCCTTCACGGCGCTGTCGGTCTGCCGCTACCGCCGCATGGCCACCATGTCCTGGGACCTGGGCATCTTCGAGCAGGCGATACGGGCGTACGCGCACTTCCAGGCCCCGATAGCCGATCTCAAGGGCCCCGGCGCCAATATCCTCGGCGACCACTTCAGCCCCATAACGGCCCTGCTCGGCCCCGTCTACCGGGTCTTCCCCGGCCCGGTCACCCTGCTGGTCGCGCAGGCGGCGCTGTTCGCCGTCTCCGCCGTCCCCGTCACCCGCGTCGCCGCCCGGCTGCTGGGGCGCGGCCGGGGGCTCGCGATCGGCATCGCCTACGGGGTGTCCTGGGGCCTCCAGCGCGCCGTGGACTTCGACTTCCACGAGATCTGCTTCGCCATCCCGCTCATCGCCTTCTCCCTGGAGGCGGTGATCCGCAGGCACTGGTACGCGGCGCTGCTGTGGGCCGCCCCGCTGGTGTTCGTCAAGGAGGACATGGGCGCCACGGTGGCCGCGATCGGCGCGGTCGTCTGGATCCGCGCCCGGCGCGACCCGGAGCGCGGCCCCCGCGCCGTCCCGCTCGCCGTCGCGCTGGTGGGCTTCGGCGTCGCGGTCTCGGCGCTCGCGCTCGGCGTCGTCATCCCCGGCTTCAACGGCGCCGGGTCGTACGACTATTGGGACAAGGTCGGCGGCGGCGGTGACCAGACCGGCACGATCCCGTTCGGCACCGCGCTGCGCACCCTGCTGTGGATCCTGCTGCCGACCACCGGGCTGCTGGCGCTGCGCTCCCCGCTGCTGCTGGCCGCCGTGCCCACCCTCGGCTGGCGCTTCCTCTCCCACGACGACCACTACTGGGGCACGGACTGGCACTACAGCGCGGTGCTGATGCCGGTCGTCCTGCTGGCCCTGGTGGACGCCCTGGACCGGGTCCGCGACACCCACCGGCCCTGGCTCGCCTCGTACGCCCGTCAACTGCCCGCCGCGGTGTGCGGCGCGGCCCTGGCGCTGTCGTCCTCCATGCCGCTGTACGGCCTCACCCAGGGCGCCACATACGACAAGTCGCCGCAGACGCGGGCGGTGGAGCGGCTGCTGGACCGGATCCCGGACGGGGCGACGGTGGAGGCCAACGTCGGGCCGATAAGCCGGCTCACCAGCCGCTGCCGGGTGTTGTGGGTGGGCGCCACCCAAGGCGTACGGCCGGACTACATAGCCCTTCAGGAGCCGCCGGAGCGCACCGAGCGGCAGGTGATCGAGTACGCCGGGCAGCTCCACCCGGGCAGCTCGTACACGCCCGTGGGCTCCACGTCCGGCTACTTCGTCCTCAAGCGGGGCTAGGGGTGTCCGGCGAGTCTTTCCCCTACCCGCCCCTTCCCGTAACGAGGGGCTCAGCCCCTCGACCCCGGGGTCTGGGGGCGAAGCCCCCAGTTTCGGGAAGGGGCGGGTAGGGGAACGGCTCGCCGCAGGCGTCAAGATCCGCCGGACACCCCGTAAGCCCGGCCCGGGCTCCCGCGCCGCCTCAGCTCATGGGCTTCGGGGCGATCAGGGCGAACGGGGCCCCTTGCGGATCCTTCACCAGTGACATCCGGCCCGCCACCATGTCGTACGGCGGGCGGAGGACCGTACCGCCCTCGGCGGATACTTTGGCCGAAATACGGTCGGTGTCCTCGACGGCGAAGTAGACCAGCCAGTGCGGGGGCACCTCCGGCGGCATCCCCTCCCGCAGCGGCTGGAGCCCGCCGACCGTGCGGCCGTCGACGGAGAGCGCGAAATAGCCCTCGGCGCCCTCGCCCTCCATGGGGGTCGACTCCACGCCCAGCGCCTCCGCGTAGAAGGCCGAAGCCGCCTCCCGGTCGGTGGTGTTGAGCTCGTTCCAGATCAGCGTCCCCGGCTCGTTGACGAGGCCCGCGCCGGTGAAGCCGAGCGGCTGCCAGACGCCGAAGACGGCCCCCAGCGGGTCGGCCGCCACCAGCATCCGCCCGAGGTCCATCACATCCATGACCGGCATCAGCACGGTGCCTCCGGCCCGGCTGATGGACTCGGAGGTGGCCTGGGCGTCGGCGGAGCAGAAGTAGGTGGTCCAGACGGTCGGCGGCGGGGCCTCCTCGCCCACCGACTGCGCGGACATCACCCCCGCGACGGGTTTGCCCCTCAGGGTGCAGGTCGCGTAGCCGCCGGTCTCCGGAGGGCCGATCTCCCCCTCCCAGCCGAACAGCCCGGAGTAGAAGTCCAGGGCGGCCTGTTGGTCGGGGACCATCAGATCGATCCAGCAGGGCGTTCCGGGCTGATAGGACGTGACTTCGGTCATGGGGCCGCCTCCGTATCGCCACTTCCGGCCGTGTGCGGCCGGTACGGGATGCCCCCATGGCCCATTCTCCTCCGGCCCGGGCGTCACGCCACTCGGCGCGGACCGCTACCGCGCGCACCGGTTCGCCGACGGGCCGTGAACGCGGCGCACGGCTTCCCGGCCGCGGCGCAAGGCACCCGCACGAAGCAGCCGTTACAAGGCAGCCGTTACGAAGCCGGGCGGCGGCCGGCCCGGAGGCCGACCGCCGCCCGGCGGTGGTGAGAAGAGGGTGTGTCAGGCGCCGCCGACGGCGCTTCCGGCCACCCACTGGCTCCAGTCCATGTTCCATCCGTTGAGGCCGTTGTCCGGCTGGACGGTCTTGTCCTTGGAGTTCTTCACGATGACGACGTCACCGACCTGGGAGTTGTCGTAGAACCAGGCGCCGTCCGTGTTGGGGTCGCCCGCGCCCTTGGTGTCCGACAGACCGACACAGCCGTGGCTGGTGTTGACGTTGCCGAAGATGGACTTGGCGCCCCAGTAGTTGCCGTGGATGAAGGTGCCCGAGGTGGACAGCCGCATCGCGTGGGGCACGTCCTTGATGTCGTACTCGCCCTTGCCGTCGTCGTCCGTGAAGCCGACCGTCGCACCGTTCATCCGGGTCTCCTTGAACTTCTCGGAGATCACCATCTGACCGTTGTAGGTCGTGTTCTCGGGGCTGCCGGCCGAGATCTTGATGGTCTTGAGCAGCTTGCCGTCGCGGACGACTTTCATCTCCTTGGACTCGGCGTCCACCGTGGAGACCTGGGAGCGGCCGATCTTGAAGTTGACCGTCTTCTCCTGGACGCCCTTGACACCGGGCGACGCCTCGACACCGTCCAGGTCCAGCTTCAGGGAGACGGTCGAGCCCGCCTTCCAGTAGTCCTTCGGGCGCAGGTCGAGCCGGTCGCCGCCGAACCAGTGGCCGACCACCTGCTGGCCGCTGCTGGAGGTGACCTTGATGTGGGACTCGACGTCCTTCTTGTTGGTCACCGCCTTGTCGAACCGGATGGACACCGGCATGCCCACGCCGACCGTGGAGCCGTCCTCCGGCGTGAAGTTGCCGATGAAGCTGTTGGAGGGCGAGACGGTGGTGAAGGACGAGTTCTCGGTCGCCTTACGGCCCTTGGAGTCCTCGGCGGACGCCTTGATCTTGTACTGAGTGGCCCGCTCCAGCTGCCCGCTCGGCTTCCAGGACGTCTTGTCGGGCGATATGGTCCCGGCCACGGTATTGCCGGTCGCCGCGGACGTCATCGTGACGGAGGTGAGCTTGCCCTCGCTCACCGTGACCTTGGTGTCACTGTTGATGCCCGCGTTCGTCGCACCGGCCTTCGGCGTGATCTTGATGTGGGCGTCCGACGCGTCCTTGGCCGCCGCCTCGTCGACCTGCGACTGCGACTTGTTGCCGTCGTTCTTGGCGTCGTCGCCGCCGCCATCCCCGCCGCACGCGGCCAGAGTGAGTACGCCGCCGAGCACGGCGGCCACGGCCACCAGCCCCTTACGGCGCTTGCCGTCCGTCATCACACGCTTCTCCATTTGACCTGGATCTTGATCTGGACCCCAGAAACCCCGGACCTGCCCGATAAGAACGCCTGTACCTTTTGGCCGGTTCCACGCACAGTAAAACTGTGCGCAAGACCACTTGGCGAAGGCGCCAGTCAAGCGTAAGACCCGCCGGCATCCGGACCCGCACGGCTCAGCCGTCTTCGTCGCCTTCGTCGCCTTCGCGTGGCCTTCGCCGCCCGGAATCCGGCCCTCCGGGCTCAGTCGTCCTCGTCCAGGCCGGCGAAGGCCCCGGACCACTCGGCGGAGCGAGGATCGTAGTCGACGTGCTCGCTGCTCCAGGACGCCTGGGCCAGTTCGACCCCCGGCACCTCCTCCACCAGCTCGAACGGCTCGACCAGATAGGCCAGCGCCTCGGCCTCGTCCGACTCCACCATGCGGCGTGCGTGGCCCCGCTCCTCGGCGGCCATGGACTCGTCGCCGTCGATCCGCTCGTACGCCGCGCGCCGTAGCCGGTCCGCATCGGCGATCTCGACCACGAGCTCCACACGAAGCCGGACAAAACGTGATGTCTCGGTACTCGTCATGCGACGGAGGTTAGGGGGCCGACCCGTCTCGCTTCCGCACGACCCGCAGTTGTCACTACGATCGGCGCACGGGGTCAATTTGCCGCAGCCTCAAGGAGGATGCCGTTGAACGCACGCCGACCGCTGCTGACCGCCGCCGCTGCCGGTTCGCTGCTGTGCGCCCTGTGGTTCGTCCCGTCCGCCAACGCCACCGTGGAGGACCCGGGATCGTCATCGGCGTCCTCGCGGACCGCCGAGGGCTCGCCCGGGTCCGGGCCCAGGACCGAGGCCGTACCCGACGGGGATCTGGCCGACACCGGCAGTGTGGACGTCACCCCGTACCTCTTCGGCGGCACGGCCTTCCTGGGGCTGGGTGTGGCGATGGTGACCGCCTCCGTGCGGCGCACCCGCCCGGAGGCGTACTAGCCCCTGGGCTCGGGAGCCGTATCGGAGGCGCACCGACCCCCGGCCCGGTTCAGTGCACCAGGTCAGTCCAGGGGGCCGGTCACCGACTCCACGGCCTCGATCAGCTCACCGGATCGTACGAACGCGTCCGCAGCCGCCAGATCCGGCGCCAGATAGCGGTCCTCGCCCGGCCCCTCGACGCCCGCCCGGCGCACCGCCGTCAGCACCGCCCGGCTCGCGGGCGCGGGCTCAAGACCCTGGCGCAGCTCGATGCCCCGGGTGGCGGCGACCAGCTCGACGGCCAGGACGCGGGAGAGGCTGTCCACCGCCGTACGCAGCTTGCGCGCCGCCGACCAGCCCATCGAGACATGGTCCTCCTGCATCGCGGAGGACGGGATGGAGTCGACCGAGGCGGGCACCGCGAGCCGCTTCATCTCGCTCACCAGCGCGGCCTGGGTGTACTGGGCGATCATCAGCCCCGAGTCCACGCCCGGGTCACCGGCCAGGAAGGGCGGCAGGCCGTGGGAGCGGTTCTTGTCCAGCAGCCGGTCGGTGCGGCGCTCGGCGATCGAGGCGAGGTCGGCCGCGGCGACGGCCAGGAAGTCCAGGACGTACGCGACGGGCGCGCCGTGGAAGTTGCCGTTGGACTCCACCCGCCCGTCGGGCAGCACCACGGGGTTGTCCACGGCGGAGGCCAGCTCGCGCTCGGCGACCAGCCGGGCGTGCGCGAGGGTGTCCCGGCCGGCGCCCGCGACCTGCGGGGCGCAGCGGATCGAGTACGCGTCCTGGACGCGCGGCGCATCGTCCTGGTGGTGCCCGGTGAGCCCCGAACCGGCCAGCACCCGCAGCATGTTGGCGGCGCTGGCCGCCTGCCCCGGGTGGGGGCGGATGGCGTGCAGCTCGGGCGCGAGGACGCGGTCCGTGCCGAGCAGCGCCTCCAGCGAGAGGGCCGCGGTCACATCGGCGACGGTGAAGAGCCGGGCGAGGTCGGCACAGGCCATGATCAGCATGCCGAGCATGCCGTCCGTGCCGTTGAGCAGCGCCAGGCCCTCCTTCTCGCGGAGCTCGACCGGCTCGATGCCGTGCTCGGCCAGCAGCTCGGCGGCGGGCCGCACGGTCTTGTCGGGCCCCTCCGCCTCGCCCTCGCCCATCAGCGCCAGGGCGCAGTGGGACAGCGGCGCCAGGTCGCCGGAGCAGCCCAGCGAGCCGTATTCGTGCACGACGGGGGTGATCCCGGCATTGAGCAGCGCGGCCATCGTCTCGACCACGACGGGCCGGACGCCGGTCCGGCCGGACGCGAGCGTCTTGAGCCGCAGGAACATCAGCGCCCGCACCACCTCGCGCTCGACCCGCGCGCCCATGCCGGCGGCGTGCGAGCGCACGATGTTGCGCTGGAGCTGGGCGCGCAGCTCGGGGCTGATGTGGCGCACGGCCAGCGCGCCGAAGCCGGTGGAGACGCCGTAGACGGGCTCGGGCTTGGCCGCGAGGTCGTCGATCACCTGCCGCGCCGCGGAGATGGCGTCGAGCGCCGCCTCGGAGATCTCGATCCGCGCGGTGCCGCGGGCTACGGCGATGACATCGTCGGCGGTCGTTCCGGACGTTCCCACCACCACAGTGTGCATATCCATATTCAGGAACCCTAGAGAGTGAATCCCCACCTGTCACCCCGCTGTCCTTCCCCACCCCCCTCCCCGAACCGGCCCCAAGCCCCAAGGGGGGCCGGGTGCCTGCCCCCGGTATCGGGAAGGGGCGGGGTGGGGAACGAGGACGCGGTGAGGAGCTAGCGGCGGCCTCGGAAGCGGCGGCGTTCCGGCGGGTGGGCGGGAGACGTATCGGCGAGGCGGATCACCGCGTCCTCCGCGCCGCCATCCCGACCCGCCACAACCGGCTTCAGTGAGCGCGCCGCCTTCGCCCGGTACTGGGCCGCGTCCGCCAGGCGGAAGAGGCGGCGGGCCGACGGCACGGGGCCGATCGGATCGCCCGTGGAGGCGATCCCGCAGGCCACCCCCTCGCCCAGCTCCAGCTCCGCGGCCCGCCGGCACAGCTCGTCGGCCACCCGGACCACCTCGTCCGCCGGGGGCCCGACCCCCAGCAGGCAGAACTCATCGCCGCCCAGCCGGGCCACCAGCGCCCCGGGCAGCATCGCGCCGCATATGGACAGCAATGAGCCGAACCGTTCCAGCAGGCGATCGCCGACCGCATGGCCGAGCGTGTCGTTCACCCGCTTGAGGCCGTTGAGGTCGCAGACCACCAGGCTCACCACCGTGCCGTCCGCGTGATGCGCCTCCAGCGCCTCGTCCAGCCGTATGTCCACCGCCCGCCGGTTGCCGAGGCCCGTCAGCGGATCGGTGAAGGCGAGGCGGCGGGCCTCCTCCAGGCGCTCGGTCTGGGCCAGCCCGGCGGCGGTCACCGAGGCCAGCACGGTCGCGAAGTCGGCGTCGTCGCGGTCGAAGACGGGCCGCCCGGCCGCCCGGGCCACGTACAGCTCGCCCCACGCCCGCCCGTGCAGCACGATCGGGGCCACCACACAGCTGCCGCGCCCTCGCCGCCGCAGCGCGGCGACCCTTCCCCAGCTGCCGCTCGGCGGGGCCGAGCCGACGCCGACGCCGGTGCCCACCCCCTCGGCCGTCTCGACCCAGGCGTGCGGCTCCCCGCCCGCGGCCCAGTGCTCATGCACGAATTCGGCGATCTCCGGGAAGTCGTGCACCGGGTACGACTCGTCCTCCGGCAGCCGCTCCTCGCCCGCCATCAGCTCGCCCACGTTCACCAGGACCCGTAGCCGTCCCCGCTCGCGCTCCCACATCGAGATCGCCGCGAAGCTGCCGCCGAGGGCGCGGCGGGCCGCCTCGGCCGCCGCGCCCATCGACTCCTGCGGGGTGTGCGCCGCCGCCATCTCCTGGGCGAGCCGCACGACGGCCCGCAATCGTCCGTCGACCCCACCGGGCCGTCCGCCGATCTCCCCGTTGTCCGTCACGACGGCCTCGCATTCCTCACGGCGATGCATCGTTCGCTCTGCTCTCCAGCGTAAGAACGTCGAGAACAATCCGCTGCGGGCCGTTCACCCCGGGTATCCGAGCGAACGGTCACCCCCGGTGACCGCTTCGCTCCCCCGGGCCGGGGCCACTCCCCGGATCCGGTCAACTTCCCCGGTCCGGGCCCGGTACTCCCCCTGCCGAAAAGTCCGCCACCTCCCGGTCCGGGGCCGTCACTCCCCCGGCCAGTTCGCCGGACGCTTCTCGTTGAAGGCGGCCACACCCTCCGCGCGGTCGCCGGAGAAGGCCACCGTCCGCCACGCCGCGTCCTCGACCTCCAGACCGGCCCGCAGATCCAGCCCCTGCCCCAGCCGCAGGGCCTTCTTGGCGGCCCGCACGCCGACCGGGGAGTTGGCGGCGATGCCCCGGGCCAGCTCCAGCGCCTCGGTCCGGTCCTCGCCCTCCGCCGTCAGCCGGTCCACCAGGCCCAGCGCATGGGCTTCGGGGGCGGCCACCCGGCGCGCGGAGAAGATCAGCTCGGCGGCGCGAGCGGCGCCCACCCGGCGCGGCAGCAGCTGGGTGCCGCCGCCGCCCGGGATCACCCCGACCGACACCTCGGGCAGCCCCACCACGGCGGTGGGGTCGGCGACGATCACGTCGCACGACAGGGCCAGCTCGAAGCCGCCGCCCAGCGCATAGCCGTGCACCGCGGCGATGGCGGGCATCGGCAGTTCGAGCACCCCGGTGTAGGCGGCGCGGGAGACCGGCCGGTGCCGCATCATCTCGGCGTCGGTGAGCGAGTTGCGCTCCTTGAGGTCGGCGCCCACGCAGAAGGCCCGCTCATGGGTCGAGGTCAGCACCACGGCCCGGACGTCACGGTCCTCGGACAGCGCCGCGCAGGCCGCCGCGATGGAGCGCGCCATCTCCGACGAGACGGCGTTCATGGCCTTGGGCCGGTCCAGCACCAGCTCGGCCACGAAGCCGTCCCTGCGGACCGCGACCCACTCCCCGTACCGCTGCTCACTCATCACGCACCCTCCCGGTTAACGACCGTGAACACACTGTCCGCGATCATTCCAGCTCTGGGGGGCCCGCGGAACCTGTGAGCCACCCGGACGGGAGCCGACGCCCACCACAGCCGCCGGGCGGGCTGTCCGGCGGACACCCACCCCCTAGCGGGCCCGCCGCCACCGGTTCAGGAAGCCCAGCAGGATCGACTGCTGCTTCTGCCCGTCCTCCGCCTGTTCCGGGTCCGCCCCCGATCCCGTCGTAGCCTCAGCAGCGGACGCCGCGTCGGTGGCGAACGGCAGCGAGATCGGCGGGATGGGCGGCGGCGGAGGCGCCCCCGGCGGCACCTCCTGCCGCTGGCCCGGCTGACCCGGCTGGCCCTGCGGCCCCGGCTCCCCCGGGCGGGCGGCGGATGGCGCACCGCGCCGGCTCCCCGGCCTGGGAACGGGAGCGAACCGCACCGGCAGCGTGATCACCCCCCGTACGAAGATCCCGGACAGCCACCTCAGCTCCTCGACCTCCCCGGCGAGCGCCAGATCGGGGATCCGGTCCAGCAGCTTCTCCAGCGCTACGGAGGCGATCAGCCGGGCCGAGGACCGGCCGGGGCACGCGTGGGCGCCCGCGCCGAACGCCAGATGGGCCCGGTTGCCCTGCTTGTGCGGGGATCGCAGCAGGGCGTCCCGGTTGGTCGCCGCGAAGCTGATCATCACGGCGTCGCCCGCGCGCAGCCGCTTCCCGGCGAGGTTGGTGTCGTGCACCGGGAAGTAGAGCCCCATGTTGGCCAGCGGCGGGTCCGTCCACAGCACCTCGTCCAGGGCGTCCTCGACGAGCATGCTGCCGCCCATCAGCTCGCCCGAGAACCGCTCGTCGGTGAGCAGCACCCGCAGCGCGTTGCCGATCAGACCGGGCACCACCCCGGTCACCATCCCGATCAGCAGCAGCAGCTGCTCGACCAGCTCCTCATCGCTCAGCCGCGCCGGATGGGCGATCAGCCAGGAGGTGATGTCCGCGCCCGGCTCGTGCCGCTTGAGGTCGATCAGCTCGTGCAGGGCCGCGCCCGAGGTCCGGTCCCCGCCCAAGGGGTCCGAGCCGTCGATGAACGACGCCACGCCCCGCAGCAGCCGGTCCATGATCTCCTGCGGGCAGCCGAAGAGCTGGCTCGTCACCATGATCGGGACCAGTGCGCAGTACGCCCCGATCAGCTCGGCCTCGCCCGCCTCGCAGAACTGGTCGATCAGCGAGTCGGCGATGCGCTCGACATAGTTCCGCAGGGCGCTGGAGTCGATCCGGCCGGTGGTGTCCTCGATGGCGCCGCGCAGCCGCCGGTGCTCCTCGCCGTCCACGAAGTCGACCTGCGGCCGGGGCCTGATGACCTGCGGGGCGTAGCTGGACTCGGACAGCAGGCCCTCGTTCCTGTCCCGCCAGTGGCGGGGGTCCTTGGAGAAGGTCTCGGGGCGCCGCATGACCTCCAGCGCCGTGTCGTACCCCAGGCACAACATGGCCGGTACGCCTCTGTCCAGCTCCACCGGCGCGAGCGGGCCGTGGGCCTCGCGCAGCCGCCGGTAGACCGCGAAGGGGTCCGCGCCGAACTCGGGCGCGTGGAGCGGTTCGGCACCGGTCTCCCCGTGGGCGGGACAGCCCGGCGGAGGTAAGGCGCCCGGACGCTGAGCACTCGAATCGTAAAGCTGGGTCACACGTGCTCCTGGACACCGCCGGGCCCACCCCGCGGGCGGACGCGGACGGTGCTACTTCGACGACAGGACCTGGGATCCACCGAGTGGATCTTGCGGACGTAGGCTAGCCCAACAGGCCCCGCGCCGCGCCCAGTTCAGTGATCCGGTCAGCGCCACCGGAATGATCCGGCCGGAGCCGCGGGAACGATCCGGACGCACTCGCCCGGAAGGCCCCCGAACGCACCCCACGGAAGGAATCCGGACGCACCCGAACCGCCCGCCCCGCACCGGCTCGGCACCGGCTCACGCGCGACGGCTCAGCAGCCACGGCTCCACGACCCCGAGGCCACGCACCGGCCGCTGCCACATCGGCTGGAGCGCGAAGCGGTACGAGGGCGGCTCCTCGCCCTCCTTCTCCGCCGCGGCGGCCGCCTCCGCGGCCTCCGCCTCCGACACCGGGGCCTCCCCGGTGCGGCTCAGCTCCTCGGCGAACGCGCCGTCCACCAGGACCGCGTTCTTGGGGGCTATGGACGTCAGCCGACTGGCCAGGTTCACCGTCGTGCCGAAGACATCGCCCATCCGCGTCGTGACCGTGCCGAACGCGATCCCGACCCGCAGCTCGGGCATCGTCTCGTCATGCGTCAGCGTCTCGATCAGGCGCAGCGCGATCTCGGCGGCGATGCCCGCGTCGTCGGCCGCGTAGAGCACCTCGTCGCCCAGTGTCTTGATCAGCCGTCCGCCGTGCGCCGCCACCAGGTCGGCGGCCGTGGTCTCGAACGCCTCGACCAGCTCGCCGAGCTCCTCCTCCTCAAGACGCCGGGTCAGCCGGGTGAAGCTCACCAGGTCCGCGAAGCCGACCGCCAGCCGCCGGTCCACCATCTCGACGTCGTCCGCCGCCTGCACCACCCGGCCGGTCGCGGCCGCGAGCTGGCGCCGGTAGACGTAGACCAGGAACTCCTCCAGCTCCGGCAGCAACAGCTCGACCAGCGGATAGGCGATCTCGGTCCGGGTCATCCCGGTCTCCTGGGGGTCGGTGAGCCCCTCCAGGAAGGAGTCGATCTGCCAGTCGGCCAGCCGGGCGGTGGTCTGGCCGGTGGACCGCGCCACCTGGATGGCCATCGGCTCGCTCAGCAGCCCGGCCTCGACCAGACCGGACAGCCGGCGCAGCGCCAGTACGTCGGCCTCGGTCAGCGCCTTGGCCTGGCCGATGTCGGCGAAGCCCATGGCCCGCCAGAAGCGGGTGGCCAGCTCGACCGAGACGCCCGCGCTGCGGGCGGCCTGGAAGGGGGTGTAGCGCCGCTCGGCGCCGAGGATCAGCTGCTCCAGCCGGAGCGCGATGGGGTCCGGCTGGTCCTCGTCGTCGGGGGTCTCCGCGGCGGCGTCCTCCCGCGCCCCGGTGTCCCGTACGGCCCCGTCGGGCGCGGCGGCGTCCAGCACCTCGCGCTCCTCGGCCGTGCCGGAACCCGCGTCGTCGGCGGTCACCGCCCGCCCCCTGTCCGATCCCTGCGCACTGCCCTTCCGTTCCCTCTTCCCGGCCCGGTCCCGAGCTCGCCCACAGCCGCTCCGAGCTGGACCGACCGCGACCACGATACGTCAGGTGTGCCGTAGCTCACTCTTGCGCGGGAGGGTCATTCCTCCCTCGGTACGGAGCGTAGATGCACGATGTCCCCGGCGGAGACCGGCTCCTGAACCCCGCCTTCTGTGGCCAGAACCAGACGCCCGTCGCCGTCGATCGCGACCGCCTCGCCGACGCGCTCCCGGCCGCCCGGAAGCTCGGCGCGCACCTGGCGCCCGAGGGTCGCACAGCCCGCCGCGTACGTCTCCTGGAGGCCGCTCGCCCCCGGGTCGCCCTCGAAGCGGCGCCACTCCCCGTACCACTCGGCGATCGAGCGCAGCACGGCCCGCAGCAGCGGATCGCGGTCGGTGGAGACGGCGTCCGCCAGGGCCAGCGACCCGGCGGTGGGAACGGGAAGTTCACCGGCGCGCAGCGAGACGTTCAGCCCCATGCCGATCACCACCGCGTCCCCGGCCCGCTCGGCGAGGATCCCGCCGAACTTCCGCTCCTCGCCCGCGACCGTCACCAGCAGGTCGTTCGGCCACTTCAGCGCGGTGTCCACACCCGCCGTACGGCTGAGCGCCCCGGCCGCCGCGACCCCGGCCAGCAGCGGCAGCCAGCCCCAGCGCTCGGTGGGCACGCCCGCGCCGCCGGGCCGTAGCAGGATGGAGAAGAAGAGCCCGGACCGGGCCGGGGCCGTCCAGGCGCGGTCGAGCCGGCCGCGCCCCGCGGTCTGCTCCTCGGCGATGAGCACCGCGCCCTCGGGGGCCCCGGCCCGGGCCCGGGTGACCAGATCCGTATTGGTCGAGCCGGTCGCCCGCACCACCTCGAGCTCGGTCCACAGCCCGCCGGGGCGCACCAGCCCCCGGCGCAGCGCGGCGGCGTTCAGCGGTGGCCGCTCCAGGTCGGACCAGCGTCCGCGCGCGTCACCTGGGCTCCCTGAGGTGTCAGAAGGCGTCATGGGGGCCAGCCTAGGGTCAGGAGGTGTGGCCAACGACGCACTGCCACCAAGCGGTGCCGCCGATACGCTACGTGCCGGTAGCCCAGCCAGCGCAAAGCCGCCGAACGGTCCGGAACCCCCGAAACCCGACAGGCCCCTTCTGATCACGATCACGACCCGTACGACCCCGTCCCCGTTCCCCGCCTTCCCCCGATCCTGAAGACCCCGCCGTATCCACCCCCAGGACGAGCAGGAGCCGCATCCCGATGTCCACCGAGCCGGAGACCGCCCCCGAGATTCCAGACCGCCACACCACCGCGGGGAAGCTCGCGGACCTTCAGCGCCGCATCGAAGAAGCGACCCACGCCGGGTCCGCGCGCGCCGTGGAGAAGCAGCACGCCAAGGGCAAGCTGACCGCGCGCGAACGCATCGACCTCCTCCTGGACGAGGGGTCCTTCACCGAGCTCGACGAGTTCGCCCGGCACCGCTCGACCAACTTCGGCATCGACCAGAACCGGCCCTACGGGGACGGGGTCGTGACCGGCTACGGCACGGTCGACGGCCGCCCGGTGGCCGTGTTCTCCCAGGACTTCACGGTCTTCGGCGGGGCGCTCGGAGAGGTGTTCGGCGAGAAGATCGTCAAGGTCATGGACTTCGCGCTGAAGACCGGCTGCCCCGTCGTCGGCATCAACGACTCCGGTGGCGCCCGCATCCAGGAGGGTGTGGTCTCGCTCGGCATGTACGGCGAGATCTTCCGCCGCAACACCCATGCCTCCGGGGTGATCCCGCAGATCAGCCTGGTCGTGGGCCCGTGCGCGGGCGGGGCGGTCTACTCCCCGGCGATCACCGACTTCACGGTGATGGTCGACCAGACCTCGCACATGTTCATCACCGGACCGGATGTGATCAAGACGGTCACGGGTGAGGACGTCGGCTTCGAGGCGCTGGGCGGCGCCCGGACCCACAACACCACCTCCGGTGTCGCGCACTACATGGCCGGCGACGAGAAGGACGGCATCGAGTACGTCAAGGCGCTGCTGTCCTACCTCCCCTCCAACAACCTCTCCGAGCCCCCGGCCTTCCCCGACCAGGCCGATCTTGAGGTCTCGGACGAGGACCGGGAGATGGACACCCTCATCCCGGACTCGGCGAACCAGCCGTACGACGTGCGCAAGGCCATCGAGCACGTGCTGGACGACAACGAGTTCATGGAGACCCAGGCGCTCTTCGCGCCCAACATCATCACCGGCTTCGGCCGGGTCGAGGGCCACCCGGTGGGCATCGTGGCCAACCAGCCGATGCAGTTCGCCGGCTGCCTGGACATCGACGCCTCCGAGAAGGCCGCACGCTTCGTGCGCACCTGCGACGCGTTCAACGTGCCCGTCCTGACCTTCGTGGACGTGCCCGGCTTCCTGCCCGGCACCGACCAGGAGTACAACGGCATCATCCGGCGCGGCGCCAAGCTGATCTTCGCCTACGCGGAGGCCACGGTGCCACTGATCACGGTCATCACCCGCAAGGCGTTCGGCGGCGCGTACGACGTGATGGGCTCCAAGCACCTGGGCGCGGACCTCAACCTGGCCTGGCCGACCGCCCAGATCGCGGTCATGGGCGCCCAGGGCGCGGTCAACATCCTCCACCGGCGCACCATCGCCTCCTCCGACGATCCGGAGGCCACCCGCACCGAGCTGATCGCGGACTACGAGGACACCCTGCTGAATCCGTATATCGCGGCCGAGCGGGGGTATGTGGATGCTGTGATCATGCCCTCCGAGACCCGCCGCCACATCGTCCGCGGCCTGCGGACCTTGCGGAACAAGCGCGAGGCGCTGCCCCCGAAGAAGCACGGCAACATCCCCCTCTAGCCCCCCGAGCGAAGGGCTGTTTCCATGATCCGCATTGTCCGGGGCAACCCGACCCCCGAGGAGTTGGCCGCCGCTCTGGCGGTGGTGCAAGCACGCGCGGCGGCCGCCATGGCCGCTGCGCAGACCGATGACGATCCGGAGGAGTGGTCCGACCCGGCCCGCATCGTCCCCAGCCACCGGGTGCCGCACCCGGGCCCCAAGGCCTGGCGCACCACCTACTGGCCCGCCTGAGCGGCCCGCGGCGGGCCGGATGGCAGCTTCGCGCCGGGGCGCCTGAGTACGCGTACTCAGGCGCCCCGGCGTCTCCGGCCTCAGGATCGGATTCATGCTGTGGTCCGAGCCGCCCGATGAGCCGCCCGAGGAACTGCGGCGCGCCGAGGCCATGCTCCGCCGCGCCCGCACCGTGCTGACCGTCTCCGTGCTGCTGGCGATGTGCATCCTGGGGATGTGGCCCTAGCCAGGGGGGTACGCGTACGCCTGCGGCGGGCTGTCTCCTCCCGCCCTTCCCGTTACCAGGGGCTTCGCCCCTGGATACCGGGGTCTGGGGCGGAGCCCCCACGCGGCGGAGCCGCATACGACAGGTGTCGGGAAGGGGCGGGGAGGGGACAGATCCGCCGGACACCCCGGAGCAAGTGGCCCTGGCCCCCGGCCCCTCTCCGGGACCGGCTTACCCTGGTGCGCATGACTGCGCAGCGCACTCTCGTCCTCGCGTCCGCCTCGCCCGCCCGGCTCGGGCTGCTGCGGCAGGCCGGACTGGCCCCGAAGGTGATCGTCAGCGGGGTGGACGAGGACGCGATCAGCGCCGAGACCCCCGCCGAGTTGGCCCGGGTGCTGGCCGAGGCCAAGGCCACCGCCGTGGCCGGGCTTCCGGAGACGGCCGGCTCCCTCGTCGTCGGCTGCGACTCGGTGCTGGAGCTCGACGGCCAGGCGCTCGGCAAACCGATGGACGCCGAGGAGGCCACCGCCCGCTGGAAGTCGATGCGCGGCCGGGCCGGGGTGCTGCACACCGGGCACTGCGTGATCGACACGGCGAACGGCCGCCGCACCTCGGCCACCGCGTCCACCACCGTCCGCTTCGGCGAGCCGACGGACGAGGAGATCGCGGCGTACGTCGCCAGCGGCGAACCGCTGCACGTGGCGGGCGCGTTCACGCTCGACGGCCGTTCGGCGCCGTTCATCGACGGCATCGAGGGCGACTCCGGAAACGTGATCGGGCTGTCCCTGCCGCTGTTCCGCAGGCTGCTCGCCGAACTGGACGTGCGGATCACGGACCTCTGGAGCGACTAAGCGAGTAAGCGACTAGGGAATCCCGGCTAGGCGTTTCCCTGGACTCGTCTTAGGTCTTTCCCTGGACCTTTCCCCGGCTCAGGCCGGGCTGGGGGCGTCGTGTCCGCCGCCCGCGGCCTCCGCGGAGGGCTCGGCGGGCGGCTCCGCCTCGTACCCCAGCAGGCTCAGCACGATCAGCCCCAGCACCACCATCATGAACGCGAACGCCGCCCAGCCCACCAGGCCGACCGAGAACGCGCCCAACAGCCCGTGCACCACCGCACAGGTGATGAGCAGGATGCGGGCCAGGCGGCCGGGGGCGCGGTCGCGCACGGCGGTGCGCAGCAGCACCACCCCGCACACCAGCAGATAGAGGCCGAAGAGGCCGCCCGCGACCCAGGTCCCGATCGACATCGCGTCGGTGTCCATGCCGCCCAAGGACATCTGCTGACGGTCCACGACAAGGCCGAGGATCCAGTTCAGCAGCGCTATGCCGACCGCCTCGACCATCAGCGTCACTGCCGCCACCGCGGCCACTGGTCTGCGCGCCACCGCGATCCCCTCCACTCTGTCAGTGCCGAAGCACGCTACTAACGGGTAAGCGCCGCCACAAGAGGTGTGGACGAGCTGAACGCCGTGGCAAAGTTTCCGTCCGGCATTCGTAGGGTCTCCACAAAGAAACGTGAAGCGCCGCAGCACGGCGTGCCGGAGACCTTGCCCACATCGCGGACCGCGCCATGGCCCCGAAAACCGGGCGTACCGTGGAGCGACGGGGGAGCCGGACGTTCGTCCAGCGCGAGGTTCACGCTCCGTGTGGTCAAGCTCACGCCCGGGGTCTGCTCGGCGCGAGGTGTTGCCTGTACCTAAACTCGGCTTGTTTCAAGGAGGGAGCCATCGTGCGCAAGGTGCTCATCGCCAACCGTGGCGAGATCGCTGTCCGTGTTGCCCGTGCCTGCCGGGATGCCGGGATCGCGAGCGTAGCCGTCTACGCCGATCCGGACCGGGACGCTGTGCATGTGCGCGCGGCCGACGAGGCCTATGCGCTGGGCGGTGACACCCCGGCAGCCAGCTATCTCGACCAGGCCAAGGTCCTGGCCGCGGCCACCGAATCCGGCGCCGACGCCGTCCACCCCGGCTACGGATTCCTCTCCGAGAACGCCGACTTCGCCCAAGCCGTCCTGGACGCGGGCCTGACCTGGATCGGCCCCCCGCCACACGCCATCCGCGACCTGGGCGACAAGGTCGCCGCCCGCCACATCGCCCAGCGCGCCGGCGCCCCCCTCGTCGCCGGCACCCCCGACCCCGTCTCCGGGGCGGAGGAAGTCGTGGCCTTCGCCGAGGAGCACGGCCTGCCGATCGCCATCAAGGCGGCCTTCGGCGGCGGCGGCCGCGGCCTGAAGGTCGCCCGCACGATGGAAGAGGTCCCCGAGCTCTACGACTCCGCCGTCCGCGAGGCCGTGGCCGCGTTCGGGCGTGGGGAGTGCTTCGTCGAGCGCTACCTGGACAAGCCCCGCCACGTGGAGACCCAGTGCCTGGCCGACACCCACGGCAACGTGGTCGTGGTCTCCACTCGCGACTGCTCCCTCCAGCGCCGCCACCAAAAACTCGTCGAAGAGGCCCCCGCCCCCTTCCTCACCAAAGAGCAGAACGCCCAGCTCTACGCCGCCTCCAAGGCCATCCTCAAAGAGGCCGGATACGTCGGCGCCGGGACGGTGGAGTTCCTGGTCGGCAACGACGGCACGATCTCCTTCCTGGAGGTCAACACCCGGCTCCAGGTGGAGCACCCGGTCACCGAGGAGGTCACCGGCATCGACCTGGTCCGTGAGATGTTCCGCATCGCCGACGGTGAGGCCATCGGCTACGGCGACCCGCAGGTGCGCGGCCACTCCTTCGAGTTCCGCATCAACGGCGAGGACCCGGGCCGCAACTTCCTGCCCGCCCCCGGCACCGTGACCTCCTTCGCCCCGCCGACCGGGCCGGGTGTCCGGCTGGACGCGGGCGTGGAGTCCGGCAGCGTCATCGGCCCCGCCTGGGACTCCCTGCTGGCCAAGCTCATCGTCACCGGCGCCACGCGGAGGCAGGCCCTGGAGCGCGCGGCGCGCGCCCTGGCGGAGTTCCAGGTCGAGGGCATGGCCACCGCGATCCCGTTCCACCAGGCGGTGGTCAAGGACCCCGCGTTCACCAGCGAGCCGTTCACCATCCACACCCGCTGGATCGAGACCGAGTTCAACAACACCATCGCCCCGTTCACCCCCACCGGGACGGACGAGACCGAGGAACCCACCGGCCGTGAGACGGTCGTGGTCGAGGTCGGCGGCAAGCGTCTTGAGGTTTCGCTGCCCGCCTCGCTGGGCGTGGCCACCGCCCCCGCGGGCGGCTCGAAGAAGCCGAAGCGCAAGGCGATCAAGAAGTCCGGTTCCGCCGCCTCCGGCGACGCCCTGGCCTCCCCGATGCAGGGCACCATCGTCAAGGTCGCCGTGGGTGAGGGCGACACCGTGGCCGAGGGCGACCTCGTCGTGGTCCTGGAGGCCATGAAGATGGAGCAGCCCATCAACGCCCACCGCGCGGGTACGGTCAAGGGCCTGGCCGCCGAGGTCGGCGCGTCCCTCACCTCGGGCGCGGTCATCTGCGAGATCAAGGACTGACGCGAAGATCAGGGACTGACGGGGAGACCAAGGGCTGACGCGAAGGTCGAGGACCGAGGCGAAGGCCGAGGGCCGACCGCCCCACCACATGCCCCATGACGGCGGGCCCCAGCTGGATGATTCCGGCTGGGGCCCGCCGTCATGGGGGCATACGGATACGCCCCGCTCAGCGGCCGTGCACCACGTCCTGCGGGAAGGTCAGCTGACCGTTCAGCCACCGCAGGGCGGTGGGCAGTTCGCGGCGCCAGGTGCGGAAGTTGTGGCTGCCCCGGTCCAGGATGATCGACTGCGCGCTCATCGGCGGCCGGACCGCGGCCAGGAAGTCGCGAGTGGCGCCGTAGTCGGACTCGCCCCGGCGGCTGGAGGCCACCAGCACCGACACCTGCGGCTGGGGCAGATGGCGCAGCCGCCACAGCACATCGTGCTCCCGCTTCCTGCGCTCGCCCGCCGGGCCCGGGCCGAAGAGATCGCCGGTGGTGGGGTCGTTGACCACGCGGTAGTCGGGCGACAGGGCCACCGCCGCGCCGTAGACACGGGGATGACGCAGGGTCAGCTGAAGGGCGCAGGTGCCGCCCGACGAATAGCCCAGCACGCCCCAGGCGCTGGGGTCATGGCCGATCCGGTAGTGCGCCCGCAGCGCCTCCGGCAGGTCCCGGGCGAAGTACGTCTCGGCCTGGGGGCCGCCGGGAACGTCCACGCACTCGGTGTCGCGGGGCGGGGCGATCGTGGGCCGCACCATCACGATGACGGCCGGTTGCAGCGCCCCGGTGCGGATCAGCCCGCCCGCGGTCTGGGGCAGCCGCAGATGCTGGGCCAGCAGGAAGGATCCGCCGGGGTAACCGCTGATCGCCACGATCACGGGGAAGCGCTGCCGGGCGTACTGGCGCTGGAAGTACTGCGGCGGCAGATAGACATACGCCGGGCTGGCCACCTGGCTGCGGCGGCCCAGGATCCGCACCGACTCGACCTCGCCCGCCCTGGCGGGCGGCCCGCTCGGCAGCCCGTGCACCGTGTTCAGCCCCTGCGGCGGGGCGGGCCGCACCAGACCGCCCGACTCCCCGACCGGCCCCGCGGCGCCGCCCTGCACATGGGACAGGGCCGCCGGTGCCGCATCGTCCTCGCCCAGCAGTTCGTCCCAGGAACCGTAGAACTGGAAGGTGCTGTTCACCGCGAGGGCCAGGGCGGCCACGATCGCGCACTGGGTGACGGCGAGGGCGGCCAGCCGGCCCGCCCAGGCCCGTACGCCCCGGCCCGCGAAGCGCGGCCACAGCCAGAGCGTCAGCCCCGCACACGCCACGGCGAAGGCGATCGCCACATACTCGAGTGATCGACTGGTCAGTCCCATAGCTCTTCCACTCCGGCGGGCCGCAACGCACGGTGCCGCCGCCCTGTTTGATGCCGCCTCCGGCACCCGCGTTGCCTGGCCAGGGCGTGCCTGCGGTCACGAAATGGCATGCTTGACCCACGGGCAGGCACGGCAGGGAGGACCGCGATGGCGATGGAGACAGCCACGGCGCAGACGCCACCGCGCCCCATGCGCGCCGACGCGCGCCGCAACTACGAGCGGCTGCTGGCCGAGGCGCGCACGGCCTTCACCCAGCACGGTACCGACGCTTCGCTGGAGGACATCGCACGCCGCGCGGGTGTCGGCATCGGCACGCTCTACCGCCACTTCCCGAACCGCACCGCGCTGATGGGCGCGGTCTTCCAGGGCGAGATATGTGCCCTGCTTGAGCGGTCGCGGGAGCTGGCCCAGGCGCCGCGGCCGTGTCATGCGCTGATCGACTGGCTGCGCGCCATCGTGGACCACGCCAGCACCTACCGCGGGCTCTCCCAGGCCCTGATGGCCTGCTCGGGCGACGAGACCTCGGAGCTGTCCCGCGGCTGCGGTCTGCCGCTGCGCGAGGCGGGCAGCGAACTGCTCGCCCGCGCCCAGCAGAGCGGTGCCGTCCGGTCCGATGTGGTCATCGCCGATCTGATGCAGCTCACGAACGCCATCGCACTGGCCGTGGAGCAGTCGCCGGACGACCCGGAATTGGCCGACCGGCTGCTGGCACTGGCCTTCACGGGCCTCAAGGCCCGCTGACACCGGGGGTTCGAGGCCCACCGACACCCCGGACTCAAGGCCCGCCGATACCCGGGCCACACGGCCCGCTGACACCACGGTCTCAAGCTCCGCCGACACCCCGGACTCAAGGCCCACCGACACCGGGGGCTCAAGACCCACCGACACCCCGGACTCAAGACCCACCGACACTAGGGGCTCAAGACCCACCGACACCGGGGGCTCAAGACCCACCGACACCCGGGCCCCACGGCCCACCGACAGCCGAAGGCCCGCCGACGCCCGGGTCTCCGGGCCCGCTGACGCCCGTCGGCGACCACTCGCCACAGGGTGTCCGGCGGACCGCGCGGCGGAGCCGGGGGGCAGGGGCTTCGCCCTGGACGACCCCGGGGTCCGGGGCGGAGCCCCGGTTACGGGAAGGGGCGGGTAGGGGAACGGCCCGCCGCAGGCGTCATGAGCCGCAGGACACCCCCGAGCCGCAGGACACCTCCTAGCCGTAGGACACCCCCTAGCGGCGGCGCGGCGCCAGATCCGCCACCCGCCCCGGCTGCTGCTCGGCCAGCGGCACCGCGGTGCGCAGCTGAGCGGAGCCGGGCCCACCCGGCGGGTGGGGGTGGTTACGGCGCGGCCCCGGCAGCGGCAGGCCCTCCTCGCCACCGCCACCGCCACCGCCACGGCCCTGCGACGGACCCAGCCGCCCCGACTGCCGCCCCGCCGAACCGCCGCCCTCACCGCCCCCGGCCGGGCCGGACCCCGCGCCCGGCCCGGCCACGGCGATCTGAACCCCCTGGTCCGCGAGGGCCTGGAGCTCGGTCAGGGCACGGTCGTCATGGCCGGGCGGCTCATCGGTCACCAGCCGTGTGATCACATCGGTGGGCACCGTCTGGAACATGGTGTCGGTGCCCAGCTTCGTATGGTCGGCGAGCACGACCACCTCCGCCGCCGCCTGGACCAGCGCCCGGTCGACGCTGGCCGAGAGCATGTTGGAGGTGGACAGGCCGCGCTCGGCGGTCAGCCCGCTGCCGGACAGGAAGGCGCGCGAGACCCGCAGCCCCTGCAAGGACTGCTCGGCGCCGCTGCCGACCAGGGCGTAGTTGGAGCCGCGCAGGGTGCCGCCGGTCATCACGACCTCGACCCGGTTGGCATGCGCCAACGCCTGTGCGACCAGCAGGGAATTGGTGACCACGGTCAGCCCGGGAACCCGCGCGAGCCGGCGGGCCAGCTCCTGCGTGGTGGTCCCGGCGCCGACGACGACGGCCTCGCCCTCCTCGACGAAACCGGCCGCGAGATCGGCGATGGCCGTCTTCTCCGCGGTCGCTAGATGGGATTTCTGCGGGAAGCCGGACTCCCTGGTGAATCCGCCCGGCAGCACCGCACCGCCGTGCCGGCGGTCGAGCAGTCCTTCTGCCTCCAGTGCCCGCACATCACGCCGGACGGTCACTTCGGAGGTCTGGACGACGCGGGCGAGCTCCCGGAGCGACACCGCTCCGTTCGCACGCACCATTTCAAGGATCAATTGGCGACGTTCTGCAGCGAACACGAAACTGACAGTAATGCCAACGACCGTCTGTTTTCAGCAGCTTGCACCAATTAGCAGAAGTTGTACATCTGTGAGGGCACGGAGTGCTATAAGGACCGGGTCTATGACTCTTCCTGAGTCTTCCGGGTGTGCAACTGCCGGGCCACCTCGGCGATCGACCCGGACAGCGAGGGGTAGACCGTGAAGGCCTTGGCGATCTGCTCCACCGTCAGGTTGTTGTCCACCGCCAGCGAGATGGGGTGGATCAGCTCGCTCGCCCGCGGCGCGACCACCACACCGCCGACCACGATGCCGGTGCCCGGACGGCAGAAGATCTTGACGAAGCCGTCCCGGATGCCCTGCATCTTCGCCCGCGGATTGCGCAGCAGCGGCAGCTTCACCACCCGGGCGTCGATCTTCCCGCCGTCCACGTCCGCCTGCGAGTAGCCGACCGTGGCGATCTCGGGGTCGGTGAAGACGTTCGCCGAGACGGTCTTCAGGTTCAGCGGGGCCACCGCGTCCCCGAGGAAGTGGTACATCGCGATCCGGCCCTGCATCGCCGCCACCGACGCCAGCGCCAGCACACCGGTGCAGTCACCGGCCGCGTAGATCCCCGGCGCGCTGGTCCGGGACACCTTGTCGGTCAGGACGTGCCCCGACTCCGCCAGCTTGACCCCGGCCTCCTCCAGGCCGATGTCCGCCGTGTTCGGGATCGAGCCGACCGCCATCAGACAGTGGGTGCCGGAGATGACCCGCCCGTCCGAGAGCGTGACCTCCACCCGGTCCCCGACCCGCTTGGCGGCCTGCGCACGGGACCGGGACATCACGTTCATCCCCCGGCGCCGGAAGACGTCCTCCAGTACCGCGGCCGCGTCCGGGTCCTCGCCCGGAAGCACCCGGTCCCGGCTGGAGACCAGCGTGACCTTCGACCCCAGCGCCTGGTAGGCACCCGCGAACTCCGCGCCCGTGACACCGGAGCCGACCACGATCAGCTCCTGGGGGAGCTCGTCCAGGTCGTACACCTGCGTCCAGTTCAGGATCCGCTCGCCGTCCGGCTTCGCGTCCGGGATCTCCCTCGGGTGGGCGCCCGTCGCCAGCAGCACCGCGTCCGCCACCAGCGTCTGCTCACTGCCGTCCGCGGCCCGTACGACCACCCGCCGCGAGCCGTCCAGCGACTGCTGCGGCTCCACCCGCGCGCGGCCGCGCATGACCCGGCCACCGGCCCGGGTGACCGAGGCCGTGATGTCGTGCGACTGGGCGAGCGCGAGCCGCTTCACCCGGCGGTTGACCTTGCCCAGATCCACGCCGACCACCCGGGCCGCCTGCTCCAGCGGCGGGGTGTCGTCGGCGACGATGATCCCCAGCTCCTCGTAGGAGGAGTCGAAGGTCGTCATCACCTCAGCGGTGGCGATCAACGTCTTCGACGGCACACAGTCGGTGAGCACCGACGCCCCGCCCAGACCGTCGCAGTCGACGACGGTCACCTCCGCGCCGAGCTGCGCGGCGACCAGCGCCGCCTCATAGCCGCCGGGTCCGCCACCAATGATCACGATCCGAGTCACATGCTCCATTGTCCCGCACCGGTTCGAATGCCTTCCGCCCGGGGGTTCCGCGGGGGGCGACCGCCGCACGAAACCTCTCACCGACCCCCCGCCAAACCTCCCACCCCGGGGGCCGTTCCACCCCACTCCCGTACCCTCAGACCCATGTCGCTCTACGCCGCGTACGCCGGCAACCTCGACGCGCGGCTGATGTCCCGCCGCGCACCACACTCCCCGCTGCGCGGAACGGGCTGGCTGAACGGCTGGCGCCTCACCTTCGGCGGTGAGCAGATGGGCTGGGAGGGCGCCCTCCCCACGATCGTGGAGGCCCCGCGCTCCCAGGTCTTCGTCGCCCTCTACGACATCGCCCCCATGGACGAGGACTCCATGGACCGCTGGGAGGGCGTCGGCCTCGACATCTACCGCCGGATGCGGATCCGCGTCCACACGCTGGACGGCGACGAGGCGGCCTGGCTCTACGTCCTCAACGGCTACGAGGGCGGGCTGCCCTCGGCCCGCTACCTGGGCGAGATCGCCGACGCGGCGGAGTCGGCGGGGGCGCCGCACGACTATGTGATGGAGCTGCGGAAGCGTCCCTGCTGAGTCCGGTGTTTCCGGTTGAGCTGGTTTCCCGGTTGCTCTGGTCTCCGCCGGTTCCCCCGTTTTGCGCCGGTTACCCCCGCGGCCCGGGGCGACGCGACGCATGAGTCCGGCCGTGGGCCTCGCGGCAATGCAACGATCCGAACACCTCGGCGGACTCCGTCTACGCGCGTAGGCAGTTACCGGCTACCCTCGTGCGCGTGAACGCATCAGTTTCTTGGGACAATCAGAGCGACCCACACGCCGCCGCCGACGCCGCCGCCACCCGCCTGCGCGAGCTGACCGGCGCGGAAACCCACGACGTCGCGCTGGTCCTGGGCTCCGGCTGGGTCCCCGCCACCGACGCCCTCGGGTCGCCCGAGCACGAGTTCCCCGTCACCGAGCTGCCCGGCTTCCCGCCGCCCGCCGTCGCGGGCCACGCGGGCCGGATCCGGTCGTACCGGATCAACGACAAGCGGGCGCTGGTCTTCCTCGGCCGTACGCACTACTACGAGGGGCGTGGTGTCGCCGCCGTCGCACACGGCGTACGCACCGCCGTCGCCGCGGGCTGCAAGACCATCATCCTCACCAACGGCTGCGGCGGCCTCCGCGAGGGCATGCGCCCCGGCCAGCCGGTACTGATCAGCGACCACATCAACCTCACGGCCACCTCACCGATCGTGGGCGCCAACTTCGTCGACCTCACCGACCTGTACTCGCCGCGGCTGCGCGCCCTGTGCCAGCAGGTCGACCCGACCCTGGAGGAGGGCGTCTACGCCCAGTTCCCCGGGCCGCACTACGAGACCCCTGCGGAGATCAACATGGCCCGCACGATAGGGGCCGACCTGGTGGGCATGTCCACGACCCTGGAGGCCATCGCGGCGCGCGAGGCGGGCGCGGAGGTTCTCGGGATCTCCCTGGTGACGAACCTCGCGGCCGGGATGACGGGCGAACCCCTCAACCACGAGGAGGTCCTCCAGGCGGGCCGCGACTCCGCCTCCCGCATGGGCAGCCTGCTGTCCCAGGTCCTCGACCGCCTCTGATCCGGGGGGCGCGGCGTCACGGCGCTCTGCGCGGGTACTCACCCCTTGGCTAACTGAACAGCGATGCGCGAAGGTACGCGAAGCGCGACGGGGGCGCGGGGCGTGGCGGGGCGAGGCGCCGGGCGCGGGCCGGGGTGCACGGGCTGGACCGGGGGCGGGCGAGCCGGGCCGGGGGCGGGCTGGGCCGGGCCGGGGTGCGCGGTCGGTTGTGTGGTGGGTGCCGGGGGCGGGGCCTCCGGGGCGGCGCCCTGGACCGTATATTTACGGCGCCATTGGCCGGGGACTTGCGTGGGCCGGAGATTGGCGCCACAAATACACGTAAGCGTCCAGGACACCACCCCTCCGACCCCACCCCCTCCCGCCGTCCCGCGACCACCCGCGAGTGGCCCGGACGCCTCTCGTCCGTTCCCGGCCCACCCCGCTTCAGCGGCCACCCGCGAGTGGCAGCCTCTCCGTCTCCGACTCGCCCGGGGCCTCTTCTCCGGCTCCGGATCGCCTCCAGGGCCCGGCTGCCGGACGGGAGTGGGTACCGCCCTCCGTCTCACGGCTACCCGTGAGTGGTACGAGCGCCTTTGCCGTCTCCGGCTCGCCCCGAGGCAGCGGCCCCCGCCAGTGGTCCGACCCGCGAGTGGCACGAGCCGCTTCTCGGGGGCGGGTGGCAGTCCCGCCGCCGAGGCCATCGGTGGCTCGCCCCGGGCGGGTACGGATGCCGACGAGGCGCAGGCACGGTCACCGGCGAGGCCGAGGGACGGAGGCGCACCCCCCGGACGGGACCGGGCACGGTCGCTGGCGAGAGGCGCGGGACGGGAACGCACCCAGCCCTCGGACGGTCCGGAAACCGGCCGGGGCTCGTGCCACCGGGGCGCGGTCGCCGACGCTCGGGAGGGGGCGGGGTCGGAGGGGCGGGGTTCTGGACGCTTACGTGTATTTGTGGCGCCAATCTCCGGCCCACGCAAGTCCCCGGCTAATGGCGCCGTAAATATACGGTCCAGAGCCCCGCCCCGGAGGCCCCGCCCCCGCACCCGACCACGAACCCACCGCGCACCCCAGCAACCATCAACGCACCCGCACCCCGCAACGCGCACCCCCGCACCGGCACCCGCAAACCGCAACGCGCACCCCCGCACCACCCATACGACCACCCCCCAGGAGGCCCCCATGGCCACGGAGCCCGATCTCATCGCCCAGGCTCGCGCATGGCTTGCCGAGGATCCCGATCCCGAGACGCGGGATGAGCTCGGGAAGCTGCTCGAGGACGATGCCGTGGACGCGATCGCCGAGCGGTTCTCCGGCACGTTGCAGTTCGGTACCGCCGGTCTCCGGGGTGAGCTCGGGGCCGGGCCCATGCGGATGAACCGCGCCGTCGTCATCCGCGCCGCCGCCGGGCTCGCCGCGTATCTGCGCACGTACCACGAGCGGGACGACCGGAAAGGTCAAGGGCTGGTCGTCGTCGGGTACGACGCCCGCTACAAGAGCGCCGAGTTCGCCCGCGACACCGCCGCCGTCATGACCGGTGCCGGTTTCCGCGCCGCCGTTCTGCCCCGCCCCCTCCCCACGCCCGTCCTCGCGTTCGCCATCCGCCACCTCGGCGCGATCGCCGGAGTCGAGGTCACCGCGAGCCACAACCCGCCGCGCGACAACGGCTACAAGGTCTACCTCGGCGACGGCTCCCAGATCGTGCCGCCCGCCGACGCCGAGATCGCGGCCGAGATCGAGGCGATCCGCAGCCTGGACGACGTGCCCCGGCCCGAGACCGGCTGGGAGACGCTGAACGACGACGTACTGGAGGCGTACCTCGCGCGGACCGACGCCGTTCTCACCCCGGGTTCGCCCCGGAACGCCCGCGTCGTCTACACCCCGCTGCACGGCGTCGGCCGCGAGACCCTCACCGCGGCGTTCCATCGCGCCGGGTTCGCCGAGCCCGCGGTCGTGCCCGAGCAGGCGGAGCCCGACCCGGCGTTCCCGACCGTCGCGTTCCCCAACCCGGAGGAGCCGGGGGCGATGGACCTGGCCTTCGCCACGGCCCGCAGGGTCGCGCCGGACATCATCATCGCCAACGACCCGGACGCCGACCGCTGCGCCGTCGCCATCCCCACGATCACGAACCCCACGGCGCCCACGGACGCCGCGAGCTGGCGGATGCTGCGCGGGGACGAGGTCGGCGCGCTCCTCGCCACCCACCTCGTCCACAAGCGCGCCCGCGGCGCGTTCGCGACCACGATCGTCTCGTCGTCGCTCCTGGCCCGGATCGCGGACGACGCGGGGCTGCCGTACGCCGAGACGCTGACCGGTTTCAAGTGGCTGGCCCGGGTGGACGGGCTGCGCTACGCGTACGAGGAGGCGCTCGGCTACTGCGTGGATCCGGAAGGCGTACGCGACAAGGACGGCATCACGGCCGCGCTGCTCGTGGCCGAGCTGACGTCGGAGCTCAAGGAGCAGGGCCGCACCCTCGCGGATCTGTTGGACGACATCGCGGTGGCCCACGGGCTGCACGCCACCGACCAGCTTTCCGTCCGGGTCACCGACCTCTCCGTGATCGGCACCGCGATGAAGCGGCTGCGCGAACAGCCGCCCACCGAGCTCGCGGGGCTCGCCGTGACCTCGGCGGAGGATCTGACGCGGGGTACGGACACCCTGCCCCCGACGGACGGCCTGCGCTATCAGCTCGCCGGGAAGGAAAGCGTCCGCGGCGCCCGTGTGGTCGTCCGGCCCAGCGGCACCGAGCCGAAGCTGAAGTGCTATCTGGAGGTGGTCGTCGACGTGCCCGCCGCCCACGCCCTCACTCCGGCCCGCGCCGCGGCGGACACCGTGCTGGCCGCGCTCAAGACGGACCTCTCGGCGGCGGCGGGAATCCAGCCCCCGGAGGCCCCGGCCGCAGCCGTAGGGGCGGGCCCGGCCGCGGACGCACCGGCTGCCGCACCCGTGGCCGCCGCCCACGGCGACCAGTAAGGCCGAAGCAGGGTCTTCCCCGAGGCCCGAAGGCCCCGGGGACCAGCCCGCCGGGCCGGGCCCAGGGGTCAGCCTGCCGGGCCGGGGCCTGGGGTCAGCCTGCCGGGCCCGAGGGGCAGCCTGCCGGGCCCCGCTCTCAGCCGATCGCCAGCATGACGCCCAGCAGCACCGCGCCCGCCAGCGTCGGCGCGATGACCTCGAAGGCCCAGCGCACCTCCGGCGCCCCCTGGGCGCCCTCGCGCTGGGCGTTGAGTTCGGCCATCTCGCGCAGGTCGCCGATGGCCGCGTCGGAGGGGGCCCGGCGGTCCTCGTCGGGCTTGGCGGCCGCGACATGGGCGGACGTGGTGCCGAAGGGGTCCTCGGAGGCCGCCCTGGCCTGCTGCCGGGCGGCCCGCTTGCGCTGGCGCAGCGAGACCGGGATCGCCCACAGCTGGTAGGTGGCCCCGCCCGCGAGCACCTCGCTGGTGTAGCCGGCGCGCAGCCCCTCGACCGAGGCCCAGGGCAGCGTGATCGTACGGAACGGGTTGCGGACGAGCAGCCGGTCCCGCCCCGCGTACACGGCCGGGCGCACCGTGAAGGCGATCACGACCGGCACCGCGAAGAACAGACCGGCCAGCGCCAGCCACGGCGTCCGGCCCTCGCCCCGGATCATCGCGTCGATGCCCAGCCAGCCGCTGAGCCCGAGCAGCAGCACTCCGCCCGCGATACCGCTCGGGGAGCGGTAGATCCGGTCCGAGAAGGTCTCGGTCTCGGCATCGGAGGAAGCGGAGCTGGAGGCAGCGGGGGTGGAGTCGTCGTCCGGGCTCGTCATGCGCCCGATTGTGCACCACACTCACGGGGCGGGGAGCGCTCAGGGCGGACGCGGGATCGCTCGTCCCCAGCCCGCGATCGATTCCAGGCCCGGGGGTGACATCCGACTACGCGCGTAGATATGCTCATCTGGTGACCATGCCCACCACAGTTCCCGCATACGGCAAGGAGGCCGCGGAGCGACTCGCGTCGCTGGCGGACGTGACCGCCGGCGACGGCGCGCTGCGCCGCTTCCTGCACGGCCTGCCGGGCGTCGACGCGGTCGGCCTGCGGGCCCGTGCCGCGACCCTCGGCACCCGCTCGATCAAGACCACGGCGAAGGCGTACGCCATCGACCTGGCGATCTCGATGATCGACCTGACGACCCTCGAGGGTGCCGACACCCCGGGCAAGGTCCGGGCGCTCTGCGCCAAGGGGATCAACCCCGACCCCACCGACCGCACCACCCCGAAGGTCGCGGCGATCTGCGTCTACGGCGACATGGTGGCCACCGCCAAGGAGGCCCTGACCGGCAGCGGCATCCATGTGGCCGCCGTCGCCACCGCATTCCCCTCCGGCCGGGCCTCGCTGCCGGTCAAGCTGGCCGACACCCGGGACGCGGTGGCCGCCGGGGCGGACGAGATCGACATGGTGATCGACCGCGGTGCCTTCCTCTCCGGCCGCTACCTCGAGGTCTTCGAGGAGATCCGGCAGGTGAAGGAGGCGTGCGTGCGCGAGGACGGCAGCGGTACCGCGGCCCACCTCAAGGTCATCTTCGAGACCGGTGAGCTCCAGACGTACGACAACGTCCGCCGCGCCTCCTGGCTGGCGATGCTCGCGGGCGCGGACTTCATCAAGACCTCCACCGGCAAGGTGGCCGTCAACGCGACCCCGCCCGTCACCCTCGTCCTGCTGGAGGCGGTCCGGGACTTCCGCGCCGCGGTCGGCGTACAGGTGGGCGTGAAGCCCGCGGGCGGCATCCGCACCTCCAAGGACGCGATCAAGTACCTGGTGATGGTCAACGAGACGCTGGGCGACGAGTGGCTCTCCCCGGAGTGGTTCCGCTTCGGCGCCTCCAGCCTGCTCAACGATCTGCTCATGCAGCGCCAGAAGCTGAGCACCGGCCGGTACTCCGGTCCCGACTACGTGACGGTGGACTGATACGCCATGCCAGTTTTCGAGTACGCACCCGCGCCCGAGTCCCGCGCGGTCGTCGACATCGCCCCGTCCTACGGCCTGTTCATCGACGGGGAGTTCGCCGAGGCGGGCGACGGCAAGGTCTTCAAGACCCTCTCCCCGTCCTCCGAGGAGGTGCTCTCCGAGGTCGCCCAGGCCAACGCCGAGGACGTGGACCGCGCGGTGAGGGCCGCCCGTAAGGCGTTCGAGTCGTGGTCGGCGCTCCCCGGCGCGGAGCGCGCCAAGTACCTCTTCCGCATCGCGCGGATCATCCAGGAGCGCTCGCGGGAGCTTGCGGTGCTGGAGTCGCTGGACAACGGGAAGCCGATCCGCGAGTCGCGCGACGCCGATCTGCCGCTGGTCGCGGCGCACTTCTTCTACTACGCGGGCTGGGCCGACAAGCTGGCGTACGCTGTCCGCGGGCGTAGCCCGCTGAACGGCACGAGCGGGGCGGCCCCCCGGCCCCTGGGCGTCGCCGGTCAGATCATCCCCTGGAACTTCCCCCTCCTGATGCTGGCCTGGAAGATCGCCCCGGCGCTCGCGACCGGCAATACGGTCGTACTGAAGCCCGCCGAGACCACCCCCCTCAGCGCCCTGTTCTTCGCGGACATCTGCCGTCAGGCGGGCCTGCCCAAGGGCGTGGTGAACATCGTCACCGGCGACGGCTCGACCGGCGCCGAGCTGGTCGCCCACCCCGGTATCGACAAGGTGGCCTTCACCGGCTCCACCGAGGTCGGCAAGGCCATCGCCCGTACGGTGGCCGGTACGAGGAAGAAGGTCACCCTCGAACTCGGGGGCAAGGCCGCGAACATCGTCTTCGACGACGCCCCCATCGACCAGGCGGTCGAGGGCATCGTCGGCGGCATCTTCTTCAACCAGGGCCATGTCTGCTGCGCGGGCTCCCGCCTCCTGGTCCAGGAGTCCGTCCAGGACGAGCTGCTCGACGCGCTCAAGCGCCGGATGAGCACCCTGCGCGTGGGCGACCCGCTCGACAAGAACACCGACATCGGCGCCATCAACTCCGCCGAGCAACTGGCCCGGATCCGCGCCCTGGCCGACGCGGGCGAGGCCGAGGGCGCCGAGCGCTGGGCCCCGCGGTGCGAACTGCCCAGCTCCGGCTACTGGTTCGCGCCCACCCTCTTCACCGGCGTCACCCAGGCCCACCGGATCGCCCGCGAGGAGATCTTCGGCCCGGTGCTCTCGGTGCTCACCTTCCGCACCCCCGAAGAGGCCGTGGCCAAGGCCAACAACACGCCGTACGGGCTGTCGGCGGGCATCTGGACGGAGAAGGGCTCGCGCATCCTGTGGATGGCGAACCAGCTCCGGGCGGGCGTGGTGTGGTCCAACACCTTCAACAAGTTCGACCCGGCCTCCCCGTTCGGCGGCTACAAGGAGTCCGGATACGGCCGTGAAGGCGGTCGCCACGGCCTGGAGGCGTACCTCGATGTCTGACAACCGACTCTCGGTCCTGAAGACCTACAAGCTGTTCGTGGGCGGCAAGTTCCCACGCTCGGAGAGCGGGCGGGTGTACGAGGTGACCGACGCAAAGGGCAAGTGGCTGGCCAACGCCCCGCTGGCCTCCCGCAAGGACGCCCGGGACGCGGTCGTCGCGGCGCGCAAGGCGTTCGGCGGCTGGTCGGGTGCCACCGCCTACAACCGGGGCCAGATCCTCTACCGCGTCGCCGAGATGCTGGAGGGGCGCCGCGACCAGTTCATCCGCGAGGTCGCCGACGCCGAGGGCCTGTCGAAGCCCAAGGCCACCGCGCAGGTGGACGCGGCGATCGACCGCTGGGTCTGGTACGCGGGCTGGTCCGACAAGACGGCCCAGATCGCCGGGTCCGCCAACCCCGTGGCCGGGCCGTACTTCAACCTCTCCTCCCCCGAGCCGACCGGCGTCGTCGCGCTCCTCGCGCCCCAGGACTCGTCGTTCCTGGGCTTGGTGTCGGTGATCGCCCCGGCGATCGTCACCGGGAACACGACCGTGGTCATCGCCGCCGAGGGCGCCCCACTCCCCGCCCTCTCCCTAGCCGAGGTCCTGGCCACCTCCGACCTCCCGGGCGGCGTGGTCAACGTCCTGTCCGGCCGCACGGCGGAGATCGCCGCGCCGCTGGCCGCGCACCAGGACGTCAACGCGATCGACCTCGCCGGCGCGGACCCGGAGCTCGCGACCGAGCTGGAGCAGGCCGCCGCGGACAACCTCAAGCGCGTCCTGCGTCCACACCCTGTGGATTGGACCACCGACCCCGGCACGACCCGGCTGCTGGCCTTCCTGGAGACGAAGACGGTGTGGCACCCAATGGGCGCCTAGCCCCGCCAGCCGGGTCTTCCCCCTCCCCGCCCCTTCCCGCAACTGGGGCTCCGCCCCAGCCCCCGCCGGGTCGGCGAACCGACCGTCATCACGGTCAGCGAACCGGCCGGAACCCCGACCACGCCACCCGCGACGCGGTGGCCGAACGGCTGGCCGGTGAGCAGGGAACCAGGGTGTCCGCGGGCGGGCGGTGAGGGAGTGAACACCTGCACCGGCGGGCCGATCACGGTCGGCCCGCCGACCCAACGGCCGGCCAGACGGCCGCCCGCCCACACCCGGATCACCCGACCGGGGCCCGGGGCAGAGCCCCGGTTCCGCTCCCGCCCCAGACCCCCGCCGGGTCGGCGAACCGATCGTCATCGCGGTCAGCGAACCGGCCGGGGGCTGGGGCGGAGCCCCAGTTGTGGGGAGGGGCGGGGAAGGGAACAGCCCGCCGCAAGCGTCATCACCCCGCGCCCTCTTCCGCACCGAGTGCCCCCGCGACATCCGCACCCCGGACATCGCGGGGCCTTTTTCGTCGCACATATTGTCAACAATTTCATCGACAGTTAGGTTGCCAGGAACCGCACGCCACGAAGGAACAAGCGAATGATCATCGACTGCCATGGCCACTACACCACCGCGCCCCCAGCGCTGGAGGCATGGCGCACCCAGCAGATCGACGGACTCACCGACCCCGCCCGCACCCCCTCCCGCGCCGACCTCCGCATCGGCGACGACGAGCTGCGCCGGAGCATCGAGCCGAATCAGCTGCGGCTGATGGACGAGCGCGGCATCGACCTGACGGTCTTCTCGCCCCGGGCGTCCTTCATGGCCCACCACATCGGCGATCTCCACACCTCCTCCGAGTGGGCGGCGCTCTGCAACGAGCTCTGCTTCCGCGTCAGCGCGCTCTACCCGGAGCGCTTCGCACCCGCCGCGATGCTCCCGCAGTCGCCGGGCGTCGATCCGGTCACCTGCCTGCCCGAACTCGTCCGCTGCGTGGAGGAGTACGGGGCCGTGGCGGTCAACCTCAACCCCGACCCCTCGGGCGGCCACTGGACGGCCCCGCCGCTGACCGACCGCTCGTGGTACCCGGTCTACGAAAAGCTGGTGGAGTACGACGTTCCGGCGATGGTGCACGTGAGCACCAGCGTGAACCCCGCCTTCCACACCACCGGAGCGCACTACCTCAACGCCGATACGACGGTGTTCATGCAGCTGGTGCAGGGCGATCTGTTCACCGACTTCCCCACCCTGCGGCTGATCATCCCGCATGGCGGCGGCGCCGTTCCGTATCACTGGGGCCGGTTCCGCGGACTGGCGATGGCCCTCGGCAAGCCGCCCCTGGAGGAGCATGTCCTGGGCAATGTCTTCTTCGACACCTGCGTCTATCACCAGCCCGGTATCGACCTGCTCTTCGATGTCATCCCGGCCCGGAACATCCTCTTCGCCTCGGAGATGATCGGCGCCGTCCGCGACATCGACCCCCGGACCGGTCGGCACTTCGACGACACCCGCCGCTACGCCGAGGCCGCCGGGCTCGACGCGGACGAGCTGACCGGCGTCTTCGAACGCAATGCCCGTACCGTCTACCCCCGTCTGGACGCCCTGCTGACAAAGCAGGGCCGCCCGACGGACCAGGACAGCCCGACGGCACAGGACCGCCTGACACAACAGGGCCGCCCGTCGAAACAGGGCCGCTGAGATGACGCGCGCGTCCGTCCATCCGCCCGGGTTCCCCAACGACCGCAGGGCCGCCCACCGCCCAGAGGAGCCCTCATGAGCACGCTCTCCCCCAAGACCCCGGGCTGGCTGGACTGGCATCCCGACCCGTCCCGGCCCGCCTTCGCCCTCCCGCGGGGCACCGTCGACACCCACTGCCATGTCTTCGGCCCGCAGGCCGCGTTCCCCTTCGCGCCCGAGCGGAAGTACACGCCCTGCGACGGCGGCAAGGACGACCTCTTCGCCCTCCGCGACCACCTCGGGATCGCCCGCAATGTGATCGTCCAGGCGACCTGTCACGGCGCGGACAACAGCGCCATGGTCGACGCCGTCCAGGCGTCCGGCGGCCGGGCGCGTGGCATCGCGACCGTACGCCCGGATGTCACCGACGCCGAGCTGCGCCGGCTGGACGCGGCGGGGGTGCGCGGGGTGCGTTTCACCTTCCTGAGGCGGCTGGCCGACGCCGCGCCCCAGGACGCGCTGGCCGCCGTCGCCCGGCGGATCGCCCCGTTCGGCTGGCATGTCGTCCTCTACTTCGAAAGCGCCGACCTACCCGAGCTGGAACGTTTCTTCAGCTCCCTGCCCACCCCGCTCGTCGTGGACCACATGGGGCGGCCGGACGTGACCGAAGCGGCGGACGGGCCGGGCTTCACCCGCTTCCTGCGGTTCGCCGAACGCAATGAGGTGTGGGTGAAGGTGACCTGCCCCGAGCGCCTGAGCGTCACCGGCCCCCCGGCCCTGGACGCCGAGCCGCGCCCGTACACCGATGTGGTGCCCTTCGCCCGCCGCGCGATCGAGGAGTTCCCCGACCGGGTGCTGTGGGGCACGGACTGGCCGCATCCCAACCTCACCGCCCATATGCCCGACGACGGGCTGCTGGTCGACTACGTGCCCCAGGTGGCGGTCACCGCCGAGCAGCGGCGGAAGCTGCTGGTCGACAACCCCATGCGGCTCTACTGGCCCGGCGAAGGCGCCTGATCCCACTCCCCCGACGCCCCCAACGCCCCCGAACCCCCCGCTCCGCCCCCCTCCCCGCCTCTTCGACAAGGGCCGCCCATGCAGCACTCCAATGCGGTGAACCGGCTGGACAGACTCCCCATCTCCCGGTTCCACAAGATCACCTTGCTGGCCGTCTCCTTCGCCTACTTCTTCGAGTTCGCGGACATCAACACCTTCGCCACCACCGCTCCCCAGCTCATCGACCTCTGGGGCATCACGGTCGACCAGATCGCCTATGTCACTTCGCTGTCGTTCGTGGGCATGTTCATCGGCTCCGTGGTCGCGAGCACCCTCGCCGACCGCTGGGGGCGCAAGAAGGCGCTGGTCCAGACCACACTGTGTTTCGGGGTCTTCTCGCTCGCCTCGGCCTTCTCCTGGGACGTCGTCTCGCTGGGCGTCTTCCGGGTGCTGACCTCGGCGGGGCTGTCCGCGATGACCGTCGTGGCGGTGATCTACGTCAACGAGATCTATCCGTCCGCCGTACGCGGCAAGTTCCAGGCGTACGCCATCGTCATCGGCATCTGCGGCACCCCGGCCACCAACCTCATCGCCAGCGCCGTCGTACCGCTCAGCGACTGGTCCTGGCGGCTGGTCTATCTGTGGGGCTCGCTCGGCCTCCTCTTCGTCCTCTTCACCCGGCATCTGAAGGAGTCCCCCCGCTGGCACGAGAGCCGGGGCGAGTACGACGCGGCGGAGGCGGTCCTCGGTGAGATCGAGGCCCGCGTCGCCGCCGAGAAGGGCCCGCTTCCCGAGCCCGCGCCGCCGATCGACGAGACCCGCCCCGCCAAGGCGTCGCCCCGCCTCCTCCTGAAGAAGAGGTACCTCGGGCCGACCGCGCTGCTCACCGTCCTGTGGGTGACCCAGACCATCGGCTTCTTCGGCTACTCGAGCTGGGCGCCGACCCTGCTGGCCAAGGAGGGCTTCAGCGTCGAGAAGTCGGTCTTCTACGTGGCCCTCACCACCGTGGGCGCGCCGCTCGGCTCGTTCCTGGCCTCCCTGGTCACCGACCGGTTCGAACGCAAATGGTGTCTGGTGGCCTTCGGCGTGGTGATCGCGCTGTGCGGTCTGCTGTACGGGCTGACCTTCAACCCGGCCCTGATCGTGGTCTTCGGCTTCCTGGTGAACCTCTTCGAACGCGGCTACACGGCGCTGGGTTACGCCTACTCGCCCGAGCTGTTCGACACCCGCGGCCGCTCGCTGGGGACGGGCGTCTCCTACGGACTCGGGCGGCTCTCGAACGCCGCGGGGCCGCTGATCATCGCCGCCCTCTACCACGGCACCGGCTATCAGAGCGTCTTCTTCTTCATCGCGGGCACCTGGCTCCTGGGCGCCCTGGTCCTGGCGGTCTTCGGCCCCCGGACCCGCCCGGCCCGTACGGCGGCGGCGGAACGGCCACGCACGGTCGTCTGACGGCGGGCCGGGGCCACAACGGGTGGTCCGGGTCGACGGCCAGGCAGACGGTTACGCGGGGGTCACGCGGAAGAAAGGATGCGTCACACTGGTGTTCCGTGACCAGCCAACCGCCTTCCGCCCGTGTCGTCCTGCTCTCCGGCCCCTCGGGTTCGGGCAAGTCCTCCCTCGCGGCCCGCACCGGGCTGCCCGTACTCAACCTCGACGACTTCTACAAGGAGAGCGGCGACCCGACGCTCCCCCAACTCCCCGACGGCGGCGGCGCCGACTGGGACTCGCCGCTGTCCTGGGACGCGGACGCGGCGGTCGCGGCCATCGAGGAGCTGTGCCGTACGTCCGGTACGACCGTGCCGCTGTACGACATCGCCACCAGCGCCCGCGTCGGCGAGGAGGCGCTGGACATCGGGCGGGCGCCGCTGTTCATCGCCGAGGGGATCTTCGCCGCCGATATCGTCGGTCGGTGTGCCGATCTCGGGGTGCTCGCGGACGCGATCTGTCTGCGCGGCCGCCCGTCCACCACGTTCCGGCGCAGACTGCTGCGCGATCTACGGGAGGGCCGTAAGCCCGCGCTCTATCTGCTGCGGCGCGGCTGGCGGCTGATGCGCGCGGAGCGCGGGATCGTGGCCCGTCAGACGGCACTGGGCGCGTACGCGTGCGGCAAGCACGTGGCGCTGGGCCGGATAGCGGCGGCGGGAGAGCGGATCCCCGCCCCCGGCCAGAAGGCGTCCGTATAGCCGCGCGGCCAACGCGACCTCGCACCTTTTTGGCCATGCGGCCAACGCGGCCACGCAACCGACGCGGCCACGCGGCCAACGTCGCCACGCGGCCAAAAAGGTGCGAGGCCGGACATCCCCCCTCGGCTGTCCGGCCTCGCACCTGTTTCCCCCGTGCTCCCCCGATTTCTCCCTCCCATTTCCCCCGTATCCCCCGATTTTCCCCCGCCTTCGATCGTCCCCGCCGCCGTCAGGCGACCAGTTCGCCGAAGGACTCCTCCTCGTCACGGCCGAAGCTGAGGCTCTCGTCCTCGCGCAGCCGGCGCAGCGAGCGCCAGATGCTGCTCTTGACCGTTCCGACGCTGATGTTCAGGATGTCCGCGATTTCCGGATCCGTCCGGCCCTCGTAGTAGCGCAGCACCAGCATCGTGCGCTGAAGCTCGGGCAGCCGGGCCAGGGCCTGCCACAGCACGGTGCGCAGCTCGGTGCCGCGCATAGCGTCGTGGTCGCCGACCGTCTCCGGCAGCTCCTCCGTCGGGTATTCGTTGAGCTTCCGCCGACGCCAGGCGCTGATGTGCAGATTGGTCATGGTGCGGCGCAGATAGCCGCCGACCGCCGCCTTGTCGCTGATCCGGTCCCAGGCCCGGTAGGTCGAGAACAGCGCGCTCTGGAGCAGGTCCTCGGCCTCGAAGCGGTCCCCGGTCAGGTGGTAGGCGGTTGCGTACAGGGAGGCGCGGCGCTCCTGGACATAGGCGGTGAACTCCGCCTCCGACGTGGTGCGCCGCTCCCCCTCTGCCTCCCCGTACGAGCCTCCCCCGTGGCCCCCCGGTCCCCCGTTGTCCCCCCCGAGGCCGTGACCGGCCTCCTTGTCCCCCGTGATCGCGTCAATGGCCACCATGTAAGGAGGCCGCTGACGCCCGGCGCCGCGAGCGCACCCCCGCCCGCTCACGGCACCGGACTTCTCATTGCCCCGCCCGGCGTCGTGGAGGCGCGTGCGAACTGCGCTGGTGGTGGAGAAGTGCAGTGTGCTCATTTCGCGCCCCCCGTCGATGGAGCCTGGTCGGTCTGGCTTCTGGCTGCCCCGGCCGGTGGTGTTCCGCCCGGTGCACAGAAGACTTTGCCGGGCCAGTTTCATGGGGGTGTCTGTCGACTGTCACAGGCTCGTCACAGGCGATCGGACCGATAAACCCCTGACGGTCGAACTACAGGCCCCTTGTAGGCCAGAATGACCAACGTGCCTTTCCTGTTGCTGATCGAGGACGACGACGCCATCCGCACGGCCCTCGAACTCTCGCTGTCTCGCCAGGGCCACCGTGTGGCGACCGCGGCGACGGGCGAGGACGGCCTGAAACTGCTGCGTGAGCAGCGGCCGGATCTGATCGTGCTCGATGTGATGCTGCCCGGGATCGACGGCTTCGAGGTGTGCCGCCGGATCCGCCGTACCGACCAGTTGCCGATCATCCTGTTGACCGCGCGCAGCGATGACATCGACGTCGTGGTCGGCCTGGAGTCCGGTGCCGACGACTATGTGGTCAAACCCGTCCAGGGCCGGGTGCTGGACGCCCGGATCCGTGCGGTGCTGCGGCGCGGCGAGCGGGAGGCCAACGACTCCGCGGCCTTCGGCAATCTGCTGATCGACCGCGCGGCCATGACGGTCACCAAGAACGGCGAGGATCTCCAGCTCACCCCGACCGAGCTGCGGCTTCTGCTGGAGCTCAGCCGCCGTCCGGGGCAGGCGCTGTCCCGGCAGCAGCTGCTGCGGCTGGTGTGGGAGCACGACTACCTCGGGGACTCGCGGCTGGTCGACGCATGCGTACAGCGGCTGCGCGCGAAGGTGGAGGACGTGCCGTCGTCGCCGACTCTGATCCGTACGGTGCGCGGGGTCGGGTACCGGCTGGACGCGCCACAGTGAGCGACGCACGTGCGGCCGCCGGGCCGCAGACAACCGCGATGCCCGCACCTTCGCCGCACGGGCGGAGAAGCGAACAAACCAGCACCGCGAGCGACGCACGTGCGGCCGCCGGGCCGCAGACGACCGCGATGCCCGCACCTTCGCCGCACGGGCGGAGAAGCGAACGGATCAGCGCAGTGAGTAATACGTTGTGCCGCACGCACGGGGGCGGAGAAGTACGGAATTGAGCGCAGTGAGCGATGAGCCCGGTCGGGCCCGGGGCTGGGCCGCGGGGCTCTTGCGGTGGTTCAGCCTCCGGCTGCGGCTGATGCTGGTCTTCGGCCTGGTGGCGCTGACCGCCGCCGTGTCCGCGTCGGCCATCGCGTACTGGCTGAACCGGGACGCGGTGCTCACCCGCACCCAGGACGCGGCGCTGGACGAGTTCCGCAAGGCTCTGAAGGACGACACCGACCCGTTGCCCTCCGTCCCCACCTGTTCCGAATTGCGCGAGGCGGCGGGTCGTATGGCGGACAACACCCAGAAGTACGAGGTGCTGCTGATCACCCGGACGAAGGACGCCGGAAGCTGCCCGGCGGCCTCGGACAAGGATCTGTTCACCCTCGATGTGGTGCCCTCCTCGCTGCGGCGCGCGGTGGACCAGAGGCGCCCGGTGGGCAAGGGGAACACCGCCCCGTACCACCTCTACTGGCAGCGGATCACGCTGGGCGGCACCCCGTACCTGGTCGGCGGGGCCAAGGTGAACGGCGGCGGGCCGACCGGCTACATGCTCAAGTCCCTGGACACCGAGCGCCAGGATCTGAACTCCCTGGCCTGGTCGCTGGGGATCGCCACCGGGCTCGCGCTGATCGGCGCCGCGCTGCTGGCGCAGGCCGCCGCGGCCACGGTGCTGCGGCCGGTGCAGCGGCTCGGGGAGGCGGCGCACCGGCTGGGCGAGGGGCATCTGGACACCCGGCTCCAGGTCTCCGGCTCCGATGAGCTGGCCAATCTCTCCCACACCTTCAACCGGGCGGCGGAGCGGCTACAGAAGCGGGTGGCGGAGCTGTCGGGGCGGGAGGCGTCCAGTCGGCGCTTCGTCGCGGACATGTCGCATGAGCTGCGGACCCCGCTCACCGCGATCACGGCCGTCACGGAGGTGCTGGAGGAGGAGGCCGATTCGCTCGACCCGATGATCGCTCCGGCGGTGCAGCTGGTGGTGAGCGAGACCCGGCGGCTGAACGACCTGGTGGAGAACCTGATGGAGGTGACCCGCTTCGACGCGGGCACGGCCCGGCTGGTGCTCGACGACGTCGATGTCGCCGACCAGGTGACGGCGTGCATCGACGCCCGCGCCTGGCTGGACGCGGTGGAGCTGGACGCGGCGCGCGGGATCGTGGCCCGGCTGGATCCACGGCGGCTGGATGTGATCCTGGCGAATCTGATCGGGAACGCGCTCAAGCACGGCGGCTCGCCGGTGCGGGTCTCGGTGCGCACCGACGGCGACGAGCTGCTGATCAAGGTCCGGGACCACGGTCCCGGTATCCCCGAGGATGTGCTGCCGCATGTCTTCGACCGCTTCTACAAGGCGAGCGCGTCTCGCCCGCGCTCGGAGGGCAGCGGGCTCGGGCTGTCGATCGCGATGGAGAACGCGCATATCCACGGCGGCGACATCGGCGCCGCGAACTCGCCGGAGGGCGGCGCGGTCTTCACTCTGCGGCTGCCGATGGACACCTCCCGGATCGCCTCCGACGAGGCGGGGGACGAGCGCGACCGCGATGACGACCGGGACGGCTCCTCCGGGGGCGGGCGCGACGGCGGCGGGGCCAAGGGCAAGGGCACCGGCAAGGGCAAGGGCACCGGCAGGGGCCGGGACGAGGAGGGCAGGCCATGAGCGCGCGCTGGACCCGGTCGGCCGCCCTCCTGCTGACCGGCGCGGTCGCGCTGCTGGCGGCCGGGTGCGGGATACGGGGCACTTCGGTACCGGTGGACGCCGGGGCCGCGCCCTCGCGGGCGTCCTGCCGGACGCCGGAGTCGGAGCGGGCCGCCGAGGGGATGGGCCGGGTCTCCGTACGGATCTATCTGCTGTGCTCCTCGCGGATCCTGTCGGTGAGCCGGACCACCCGGCAGGGCGACGAGAAGACGTCCCAGGAACCGGTGCGGGTCGCCCAGGCGCTGCTGGAGCAGTTGCGGCTGCCGCCGACGGCGGCCGAGGCGTCGGCCGGGTTCTCCACGGCGGTCGAGGACTGGGTGGAGATCTCCGGTCCGGCCAAGGGCGACCCGGACAGCGCGCTGCGGCTGAACCGGCCGCCGGAGGAGATCCAGTCCCTGGCGCTCGCCCAGATCGTCTGTACCTTCGCGGACACCACGGTGGCCGGCGACGACGGCAAGGTGGTACTCGGCGGCCCGGACAGCCAGCGGGATCCGCTCAAGGCGTACCAGTGCACCGAGGAGATGCGCCGCAATCCGGTGATCGCGGTCAACTCCGGGGTGCTGGTGTCCTGAATTCCGGTCCTGGTGTCCTGATTCGTTACCTGTCGGTACCGCCCCGTCCCAGGTCGGCGACTTGTCGGTAACAAGGTGCTGACCAGCGGGGCGGGGGCGGAACCGCGACCCCCGCGTGCGGCGTCCTGATTTTCGTGCAGGGTCCTTTCGGCCGCAGGGCCGCCTTCCGCTACCGCGTCGCGGGCTTCGTGCTCCTCGTGGCACACCTCTCGTTCGTCTGCTGGCTGACCCTGCGACCGGTGAACGTCCCCTGGGTGTCCGCGGCGAACCTCGAACCACTGGCCACCATCCGCGCGGATCTGGCGCTCAGCCCCTGGTCGGCCGCCCGGTCCATCGGGGGCGGGCTGCTGCTGCTCGCGCCGCTCGGGGTGCTGCTGCCGCTGGCCGCGGGCCGGGTGGAGGCGTATCCGCTGGCCTCGCTGGTCCGTACGGCCTTCACCGGGGCGATGGCGGCCATGGGGTTCGCGCTGCTGCGCAGCGAGGTGACCGGGCAGATCATGAACGTGGACACGGTGCTGCTGAACACCGTCGGGGTCGCCCTCGCGCATGTGCTGGTGGTCCCCGCCGTACGGGCGTGGCTCCGCCGCCGGGCCGACCGGGGCCGCGCGGCCCCCCTCCCCCGGAAGGACGGCGCCCAGGCCACGACCCCGACGATTCCCAGGGTCGGGATCGCACCGTGGAGCGACGTCTCCTCCAGCTCGCGGACATAGCGTTGAGGTCATCGGGAACCAGCTCTTCCCGAGCCCACCCGACGACGAGGAGTGCCCATCATGGCCGCACCGCTGGTCCGCCCCCGCCACGACAAGAAGATCGCCGGTGTCTGCGCGGGTCTCGCGCGGCGCTTCGGGACCACCCCGACGACGATGCGGGTGCTCTTCGTGGTCTCGTGTCTGCTGCCGGGGCCGCAGTTCCTGCTCTATCTCGCGCTGTGGGTCCTGCTTCCGGCGGAGGACGCCTACCGCGAGGCGTGGTGACCTTCTCGCGCCGACGCCACGGCGTGACCCCGCACAGGCACCCAGGTACCCATACGGAAATGGCCGGGCCGCACACCCCCTTCGGGATGTGCGGCCCGGCCGTGTGCCCGGGTGGGGGATCAGCCCAGCTTGATGAGGCCGGTGTTCGCCAGACCTCCCAGCGGGAGCTGCCCCAGCATGCCCTGGGCGGGCTTGGCCTGGGGGGCGGCGGGCTTCGCGGGCCCGGCTGGCTGCCCCGGGGCGGCGACACGACCCGCGGAGCCACCGGGGACCGGCGCCGCGGACGCGGCGCTGCCTCCGGCGACGACGGCGGCGGCACCGAGGGCAATGACACCGAGAGTCTTGAGGGTTCCCTGCTTCATCAGAAATCTGTCCTTGAGACGGGGGCTTGACCGATACGGAAACGTAGCCATGGATTTCGGCTGCCCGCAAACACCGAAAACGGCCTCCGTCGCCCCGCCCGGCTCCCGTGCCGGATGCGCCCGCTCAGTCGCCCTCGGGCACGGAACCCCTGGTCACAGGCGACGCGGAGGCCACATTGCGGAACAGCCATTCGGACTTCAGCTCGGCGTATCCGGGCTTGATGACGTCATTGATCATCGCCAGACGTTCGTCAAAAGGAATGAAGGCCGATTTCATTGCATTGACCGTGAACCATTGCATGTCGTCGAGCGTGTAATGGAACGTTGATACAAGATGCTGGAATTCCCCGCTCATGCTCGTCCCGCTCATCAGACGATTATCCGTATTCACGGTGGCGCGGAAATGCAGCCGGCGGAGCAGCCCGATGGGGTGCTCGGCGTAGGAACTGGCCGCGCCGGTCTGGAGGTTGGAGGTCGGGCACAGCTCCAGCGGGATGCGCTTGTCGCGGACGTACGAGGCGAGGCGGCCGAGGGTGAGGGAGCCGTCGTCCCCGACCTCGATGTCGTCGATGATGCGGACGCCGTGGCCCAGCCGGTCGGCGCCGCACCACTGGAGCGCCTGCCAGATGGAGGGCAGTCCGAACGCCTCGCCCGCGTGGATCGTGAAGTGGTTGTTCTCCCGCTTCAGATACTCGAACGCGTCCAGGTGCCGGGTGGGCGGGAAACCGGCCTCGGCGCCCGCGATGTCGAAGCCGACCACGCCCAGGTCGCGGTAGCGGTTGGCGAGTTCGGCGATCTCCAGGGCGCGGGCCGCGTGGCGCATCGCGGTCAGCAGCGCGCCGACGCGGATGCGGTGGCCGTTCTCCCAGGCCCGGCGCTCACCCTGGCGGAAGCCCTCGTTGACCGCCTCGACGACCTGCTCCAGGGTCAGCCCGCCCTCCAGGTGCTGCTCGGGGGCGTAGCGGATCTCGGCGTAGACGACGCCGTCCTCGGCGAGGTCCTCGGCGCATTCGGCGGCGACCCTGACGAGCGCGTCGCGGGTCTGCATCACTCCGACGGTGTGGGAGAACGTCTCCAGATAGCGCTCGAGCGACCCGGAGTCCGCCGCCTCGCGGAACCAGATGCCCAGCTTGTCGGGCTCGGTCTCCGGGAGCGCGTCGTACCCGGTCTCCCTGGCGAGGTCGACGATGGTGCCCGGACGCAGCCCACCGTCGAGGTGGTCGTGCAGCAGCACCTTGGGGGCACGGCGGATCTGTTCGGGGGTGGGCTCATGGGTGTGCTCGCTCGTCATCTGGGCAGCGTAGCCCCTACGCGCGTAGAACGTGAGGGATAGATACGCAACAGTGACCCGCACGGGTAGTGGAGTACACCAATCCTTCTGCGATCGTGTCGCCATGGCTCAGCAAGCGTTGCCCGAGCGGGGCGCACGGCTGGGGCGGCCGATGGGCGCGGCCGCCGCGCGAACGACCGTACATGGTGTGGTGCTGCTGCTCCCCGAGGGGGAGCCCAGCGGGACCAGACGGCCGTCCAGACTCTCGGTGGCCGCCACACTGCCGCTGGCCCGGCGGCTGGTCCGGGCGGGCCGGGAGGAGGGGCTGGCCGCCCATGTCGTCCACTACCGGCGCCGGGGCTGGAACGGGGCGGCCGCCGACCCCGCGTCGGATACGGCGTGGGCCGTGGAGGAGGTGGTACGGCGCTACGGCGACGTACCGGTCTGCCTCGTGGGCCACGGCATGGGCGGGCGCGCCGCCCTCCGCGCCGCCGGGCACGAAGCCGTCTCCTCGGTGGTGGCGCTGGCGCCCTGGCTTCCGGCGGCGGACGAGGTGAACGAGGTGGACGAGGTGCTCGAACCCGAGCCGGTGAAGCAACTGGTCGGACGGCAGGTACTGATCGCCCACGGCACGAACGACGAGCGCACCGACCCCGAGCTGTCCTACCGGCTGGCGGAGCGGGCGAAGAAGGCCAACCGCGATGTGTGCCGCTTCGAGGTGCACACCGACGGGCACGGGTTGCATCAGCACCGCTCCGAGGTGCAGGCGCTGGCCGCGGACTTCCTCCTCGGCTCCCTCTTCCACTCCGGCTTCTCCCGCCCGGTGGCCGACGCGCTGGCGGCTCCCCCGCCGCTGGGTCTGCGGATGCCGCTGGCGGCGGGCTTTGGGGCGAATCTGGGGCGCTGAGCGCTTGGCCGCGCAGGTGCGGTGGGGGGCGCGTCGGGGTTCGCGTTCGTTGCCGGGTGCGGCGCCGTCTCGCGCCATCTCGCGCCATCTCGCGCTTCGGCGCCTGCGCCGCCGGACGAAGGGGCCGTCCCGCCGGACAGTGGCGGGGCGGCCCCTTCGCGCTTCAGGGGGTCGGTCCTGGCAGAGCGCCTACGGGGGGCCGGCGGATCTTTCCCCTCCCCGCCCCTTCCCGATACCAGGGGCTACGCCCCTGGACCCCGGAATCTGGAGCGGAGCCCCGGGGATCCGCCCCGAGGTCCGGGACGAAGCCCCGGACCTGCTCCAGGGCCCGGGATGAAGGCCCAGTTCCGCCCCGGGGCCCGGGACGAAACCCCGGACCTGGGGCCGAAACCCCGGATCCGCCCTGGGGTCTGGGGCGCAGCCCCGGACCCGCCCCGGGGTCTGAGGCGCAGCCCCGGACCCGCCGCGAGGCCCGGGACAAAGCCCCGGACCTGCTCCAGGCCCCCGGACGAAGCCCCGGATCCGCTCTGGGGTCTGGGGCGCAGCCCCGGATCCGCCCCGGGGTCTGGGGCGGAGCCCCGGATCCGCCCCGGGGGCTGGGGCGGAGCCCCGGTTTCGGGGAGGGGCGGGGAGGGGGAAGGCTCGCTGGAGGTGTCACGGGCCGTCGGACACCCCTAGGCGGGGACGCCGACCAGGTCGCGCCGTTCGGCCCGCGCCTTCCGCGTCGCGTACACCGTGATCGCCGCCGCGCCGCCGACCGCCACCAGACCCATGGCGACCGTGCCGCCCCACCCGGCCGCGTGGAAGGCGAGGGCGCCCAGCGCACCGCCCACGCTGCTGCCGATGTAGTACGACGCCTGGTAGAGCGCCGCGGCCTGCGCGCGTCCGGTCTTGGCCGTACGGCTCACCGCCGAGGACGCCGCCGCATGGCCCGCGAAGAAGCCCGCGGTGATCAGCACCAGACCGGCGAGGACCGCCGGGATCGAGTCCAGCAGGGACAGCAGCAGCCCGGCCGCCGTCGTGGACACCGCCACGTACAGCGCGCCGCGCCGCCCGAGCCGGCCGACGAGCTTGCCGGTGGCCGCCGAGGAGACCGTGCCGACCAGGTAGATCAGGAAGATCGAGCCGACCAGGCTCTGCGAGAGCCCGAAGGGCTCGGCCACCAGGCGGTAGCCGATGACCGTGTAGACCCCGCCGAAGACCGTCATGAACAGCGCGCCGATCGCGTACAGCCGGCACAGCAGCGGATCGGAGAGATGCCCGGCGAGGGTGCGGGCCAGCGCCCGCGGGCTCACCTCGGCCGGGGCGAAGTGCCGGGCCTTGGGCAGCAGCATCCGGAAGGACGCCGCGCACAGCAGCGCCATCACGCCCACCGCGGCGAGCGCGGCCCGCCAGCCCCAGGCGTCCGCCACCCAGCCGGTGAGGATCCGGCCGCTCATCCCGCCGACGCTGTTACCGGCCACGAACAGCCCGATCGCGCCGATCAGCGCCTTCGGGTGGACTTCCTCCGAGAGGTACGCCATCGCGGAGGCCGGGATCCCGGCCAGCGCCGCGCCCTGCACCGCGCGCAGTCCGATCAGCCAGCCCAGGTCCGGTGCGAAGGGCACCAGCAGGGCGAGGGCGACCGCGACCGTGAGCGAGACGGTCATCATGGCGCGCCGGCCGAACCGCTCGGACAGCGCGCTCAGCGGCACCACCGCGAGCGCCAGGCCGAAGGTGGCCGCGGAGACGCTCCAGCTGGCCTGGTCCGCCTGGACCCGCAGATCGTCGGAGATCGCGGGCAGCAGCGCCTGGGTCGAGTAGAGCAGGGCGAAGGTGGCGAGTCCGGCGGTGAAGAGGGCGAGCCGCATCCGGAGGTAGCCGGGGTGGCCCGGGCTCATCCGCTCGGACTCGGAGGAATCCGGGTTCGGGCTCCGGTTCGGGTTCTGGCTCTGGTTCGAGGACGGCGAAGCGGAGGCGTCCACGCGGTGGTTCCCGGTGAACGCCCTGGTATCGGCAGGAGGCATGGTTCGACCGTACGTATCCACGGTTGATGCGTCCAATGCACGGAATGGCGATAATCAATCCACTGCCACATGAGTAAAGGTCAGGGCCGCCCGTGTCACGCATCAGTTACGAAAACGACATTCCGGTGACGGCGGATGTCGAGGCGGAGTCCTGGGCCGCCGCGCTCACTCCGCGCCTCGCCCAGTTCGCCGCCGTCGCCCGCCATGAGCATGTGACGCGCGCCGCACAGGAGTTGGGGGTGCCCCAGTCCACACTCAGCCGGGCGATGGTCCGGCTGGAGGAGGACCTGGGCGTGGCGCTCTTCGCCCGCCGTGGCCGTACGGTGGCGCTCACCCCGGCCGGACGGACCTTCCTGCGCTCGGTCGAACGGGCCCTCGCCGAGGTCGACCGCGCCGCCGAGTCCGTACGGGCCGACGCCGACCCCGCGGCGGGCCGGGTCTCGTTCGGCTTCCTGCACACGCTGGGGACCGAGACCGTGCCCGGCCTGATCCGGAGCTTCCGGGTGGACCATCCGCGGGTGCGCTTCCAGCTGGTCCAGAACTACGGCGAGGCGATGATCGAGCGGATGCGCGCGGGCGGCCTCGACCTGTGTCTGACCTCACCGGTGCCGGACGCCCCCGACCTGGTCGCCCGCCGCCTGGACGAACAGCGGCTTCGGCTGGTGGTCCCCGACGACCACCGGCTGGCCGGACGCCGCCGGGTCCGCCTCGCCGAGACCGCCTCGGAGCTGTTCGTCACCCTGGAACCGGGCTACGGACTGCGGCGCATCACGGACGCGCTGTGCGCCGAGGCGGGCTTCACCCCGAGGATCGCCTTCGAGGGCGAGGAGGCGGAGACCCTCCGCGGCCTGGTCGCCGCGGGCCTCGGCGTGGCCCTCCTGCCGCCCCCGGCGGTCCCCCGCCCCGGAGTGGCCGAGCTGACCGTCACCGCCCCGCGCGCCGTCCGGGAGATCGGCGTCGCCTGGCTGGACGGCCACCCGGACACACCCCCGGTGGCGGCCTTCAAGAGGTTCCTGCTGAGCCGCCGGGGCCAGCTGCTGACGTAGGCCGGCCCGCTGACCCGGCGTAGCGGTCAGACGAGCGCTTCGACCGCCAGCGCGGTGGCCTTCGCGATCAGGGGGTCGACGGCCTCGGCGTCCTGCTCCGGCCGCGTGGAGAGGACGGCCAGCGCGATCGGCGCCCGGTCCGGGGGCCACGCGATGCCCACGTCGTTGGTGGTGCCGTAGCGGCCGGTCCCGGTCTTGTCCCCCACGGTCCAGCCGCCCGGAACCCCGGCCCGGATGCGCGCGTCGCCCGTGGTGTTCGCCACCAGCCAGCCCGCCAGCCGCTCGCGGTCCCCGGTCTCCAGGGCGCGGCCCACGGCGAGCCCGGCGTAGGTCCGGCCGATGGCGCGCGGGGTGGTGGTGTCGGTCACCCGCCCCGGCTCGGCCGAGTTCAGATCCGGCTCCCAGCGGTCGAGCCGGGTGATCCCGTCCCCCAGGGAACGGCAGAACCGGGTGACCGCGGTGGGGCCGCCGAGCCGGCGCAGCAGGAGGTTCATGGCGCCGTTGTCGCTGTAGGAGATGGCCGCGGCGCACAGCTCCTCGACGGTCAGCCCGTTCGCGATGTTCTCGGGCGTACCGGTGATCGGGATGTGCCCGGCCGTCTTGACGTCGTCCTCGGTGTAGCGGATGCGCCGGGCGAGGTACTCCCCGTCCCGGTCCAGATCCCTGAGCACGGCCCCGACCGCGAGGGTCTTGGAGACCGAACAGATCGGGAACCGCTCATCGGCCCGGTGCACCACGGCCCGCCCCGTACCGGTGTCGAGCGCGAACACCCCCAGCCTCGCCCCGTACTCCCGCTCCAGCTCCCGCATCCGCCCCGGAATCCCCGCCGCGGCCCGCGCCCCGGTCGGCACCAGTACGGCGAGTGCCGTACCGGCGCCGAAGGAGAGCAGTGCACGGCGGGATGTGCGGGCGCCTATGGTCTCCACGGCGAAGACGTCCTCTCGTTGCGCTGAACGTTGCGCTGATCGTTGCGGTGATCATTACGCAACGAGAGACGTCCCGGGTCAGGCGATGCGTTCCAGAACGATCGGGTTCGCAGTGAATTCCGTGTCCTCGGGCGCGTAGTCGATCGCGTCGGACAGGGCCTCCAGGGCGTAGGGGAAGGCCGACGGGGTGTCGGTGTGGAGGGTGAGGAGGGGCTGGCCGGCGGTGATGTGGTCGCCCGGTTTGGCGTGGAGTTCTATTCCCGCGCCCGCCTGAACCGGGTCCTCCTTGCGGGCGCGGCCCGCGCCCAGGCGCCACGCGGCGAGACCCACCGCGTAGGCGTCCAGACGGGTGAGGACGCCGGTCGACTCGGCGTGGAGGACGTGCTGTTCGCGGGCCACCGGGAGCGGGGCGTCCGGGTCGCCGCCCTGGGCGGCGATCATGCGGCGCCAGTGGTCCATCGCGGTGCCGTCGGCCAGGGCCTTGGTGGGGTCGGCGTCCTTCAGGCCCGCCGCGTCCAGCATCTCGCGGGCCAGGGCGAGGGTGAGCTCGACGACGTCGGCCGGGCCGCCGCCCGCCAGGACCTCCACGGACTCGCGGACCTCGAGGGCGTTGCCCGCCGTCAGGCCGAGCGGGGTGGACATGTCGGTGAGCAGGGCGGTCGTACGGACACCGTGGTCATTGCCGAGGCCGACCATCGTGGTGGCCAGTTCGCGCGCGGAGTCGATGTCCTTCATGAAGGCGCCGGAGCCCACCTTGACGTCCAGGACCAGGGAGCCGGTGCCCTCGGCGATCTTCTTGGACATGATCGAGGAGGCGATGAGCGGGATCGACTCGACGGTGCCGGTGACATCGCGCAGCGCGTACAGCTTCTTGTCGGCGCGGGCCAGCCCTTCGCCCGCCGCGCAGATCACCGAGCCGACGTCGCGGAGGACGGCCAGCATGTCGGCGTTGGTCAGCTGGGCGCGCCAGCCGGGGATGGACTCCAGCTTGTCCAGGGTGCCGCCGGTGTGGCCCAGGCCCCGGCCGGAGAGCTGCGGTACGGCGGCTCCGCAGGCGGCCACGAGGGGGGCGAGCGGCAGGGTGATCTTGTCGCCGACGCCGCCGGTGGAGTGCTTGTCGGAGGTCGGGCGCGGCAGGGAGGAGAAGTCCATGCGCTCACCGGACGCGATCATCGCGGCGGTCCAGCGGGCGATCTCGGCCCGGTCCATACCGTTGAGGAAGATCGCCATCGCGAGCGCGGACATCTGCTCGTCCGCCACGTCGCCGCGCGTGTAGGCGTCGATGATCCAGTCGATCTGGGCGTCGGTGAGGCGGGTGCCGTCGCGCTTGGCGCGGATGACGGAGATGGCGTCCATGGGGGCTGTACGGGGCCTTTCGTGTTCAGGGGGCCGACCGGGGCCGCCCGGACGGGCAGAGGGCCGGCCGTGCGGGCCGAGGCGGCGCGGGCGTCAGCCGTGGGCCGCGGCGCGGCGCAGATCGGCGGGGCCGAAGGCGTCCGGGAGGAGTTCGGCGAGCGGGCGGATGCCCGTCGCGGTGTCCATCTGGAGCTCCGGGCCGCCGTGCTCCCACAGCAGCTGACGGCAGCGGCCGCAGGGCATCAGCACGGTGCCCTCGCGGTCGCAGCAGGTGAAGGCGGTGAGGCGGCCGCCGCCGGAGGCGACGAGGGAGGAGACCAGACCGCATTCGGCGCACAGCGCGACGCCGTACGCGGCGTTCTCCACATTGCAGCCGCTGACGGTGCGGCCGTCGTCGACGAGCGCCGCGGCGCCCACCGGGAAGCCGGAGTAGGGGGCGTAGGCCCGGGACATGGCGTCCCGGGCCTGTTCCCGCAACGACTCCCAGTCGGGGGCCGCGGCGGCGGAAGTGGTCATGTGCCCTGTCCCTTCCGGTAGGGCCTGTTGTTCGCCTTGGGCATCCGCAGCCGCTGTGATGCGAGCCCCATGACCAGCAGGGTCACGATGTACGGCGTGGCGCTGACCAGGTCGTTGGGGACCGTGTCGGTCAGGGCGTACCACAGCAGCAGCGCGACGGCCGCGGCGCCGGACACCGCGCCCGCGACATAACTCTTGCGGACAATCCGCCAGGCCGCCAGCGCGGCGAGGCCGAGCGCGACCAGGAGCAGCAGGGCGTGCACGGTCGCCCCGCCGTTGCGCAGCTGGAGGGCGTCGGAGTAGCCGAAGAGACCGGCGCCCATCGCGAGCCCGCCCGGCCGCCAGTTGCCGAAGAGCATGGCGGCGAGGCCGATGTAGCCGCGGCCGCCGGTCTGGCCCTCGTTGTAGATGTGCGAGCGGACGAGGGCGAGGAAGACGCCGCCGAGCCCGGCGAGGCCGCCGGAGATCACCACGGCCGCGTACTTGTAGAGGTAGACGTTGACGCCGAGGGACTCGGCCGCCGTCGGGTTCTCACCGCAGGACCGCAGCCGCAGTCCGAACGAGGTGCGCCACAGGGCGAAGAAGCTGCCCACGACCAGCAGGACGGAGACGACGGTGAGCGCCGAGATGTCGGTGACCAGGCCGCCGAGGATGCCCGCGACGTCCGAGACCAGGAACCAGTGGTGGTTCTCCAGGTCGGCGAGCCAGTCGGACAGCCCGGGGACGGTGAACGACTGGATGGGGTCGACCTGCGGGGAGTTCTTCGGCGAGCCGCCGATGTCGCCCAGCGGCTCGAACCAGCGCTTGGCCAGATAGGTGGTGGCGCCGAGGGCGAGGATGTTCATCGCCACACCGGAGATGATGTGGTCCACCCCGAAGGTGACCGTGGCCACCGCGTGGATCAGCCCGCCGAGCGCGCCGCCGAGGACGCCCGCGAGCACCCCCACCCAGGGGTTGGTCTGGTAGCCGGCCCAGGCGCCGAAGAAGGTGCCGAGGATCATCATGCCCTCGAGGCCGATGTTGACCACACCGGCCCGCTCGGACCACAGCCCGCCGAGGCCCGCGAGGCCGATGGGCACGGCCATGGAGAGCGCGGCGCCGATCTGCCCGGCGGAGGTGACGCGGTCGAAGTCCGCCTGCTGGGCGGCGTCGACGAGCGTCCGCAGCACCGACAGCGCGACCAGCGCCCCGGCGATGATCAGCAGCACCTTGCCCAGGGACATCCGGGAGGCGGGCCCGTTCCCCTTGCCCGGCGCGCTCGTGCTCTTGGTGGTGGTCACCGTGGCACTCATGCCGGCACCTCCTGCTTGTCCGTACCCTTGTCGGCCTTGGCCTGGGCGGCGAGCTCCGCGCCCACCCGCTGCTGCTGGCGCTTGAGCCCGTAGCGGCGCACCAGTTCGTACGCGATGACGACGCACAGGACGATCACGCCCTGCATCACACCGACGATCTCCTTGTCGTAGCCCTCGAACTCCAGGCGGTTGGCGCCGCGCTCGAGGAAGCCCCACAACACGGCGGCCAGGCCGATGCCGACCGGGTTGTTGCGGCCGAGCAGCGCGATGGCGATACCGGTGAAGCCGATGCCGGTGGGGAAGTCGGAGGTGAACTGGTGGGTGTCGTTGAGCAGGGTCGGCATGCCGATCAGACCGGCCATCGCGCCCGACAGCAGCATGCTGGTGAGCACCATGCGCTTGACGTTGACGCCGCTGGCCTGGGCGGCGGACTCGGAGCGGCCCACCGCGCGCAGATCGAAGCCGAACCGGGTGCGCCCGAGCAGGAACCAGAAGCCGACGCCCGCGAGCGCCGCGACCACGATGAAGCCCCAGATGGGGTCGAGGTCGCCGCCCGCCGGGATGGTGAAGAAGTGGCTGGAGGACGGCAGCGGGTCGGTGGCCACGATGTTGGTCTGCTTGTCGAGGTCGGCCAGCCGCCCGTCCACCAGCAGATAGCTGATGACGATGCCCGAGAGGGAGTTCAGCATGATGGTGCTGATCACCTCGCTGACGCCCCGGTAGACCTTCAGCAGACCGGCGATGGACGCCCACATGGCGCCGACGAGCATGCCGACCAGCAGGATCAGCGGGATCTGCACCAGCCCGGGGAGCTTCAGCGCCCCGCCGACGACGGCGGCGAAGAAGGCGGCGAGCCGGTACTGGCCGTCGACGCCGATGTTGAAGAGGTTCATCCGGAAGCCGATGGCCACCGCGAGCCCCGCCAGGTAGTACGTGGTCGCCTTGTTGAGGATGTAGACCTGGCTGTCGGCCTTCACGCCGTAGTCGAACATGATGCCGAAGGCGTTGAACGGCTCCTTGCCGGTCGCCAGCAGCACCAGCGCGGTCACCACGAACGCGGCGGCGAGCGCCAGCACCGGGGCGGCGACCGCGAGCAGCACCCGCTCCTTGTCCAGCTTCTTCATCGGTCCTCTCCCCCGGTCGCGGCCTCGGCCTCGGTTCCGGCCTCGCTCTCGGCCCCGGTCGCGGCCCCGTCACCGGAGGCGGCCCCGGTCCCGTCGTCCGCCGGGCCCTCCAGATGGCCGGAGGCGGCGCCGGTCATGGCCGAACCCAGCTCCTCCGGGGTGATCGTGGCGGGGTCGGCGTCGGCGACCAGCCGGCCGCGGTACATCACCCGCAGGGTGTCGGACAGGCCGATCAGCTCGTCCAGGTCAGCCGAGATCAGCAGCACGGCCAGGCCGTCCCGGCGCGCGGCGCGGATCTGGTCCCAGATCTGCGCCTGGGCGCCCACGTCCACACCCCGGGTGGGGTGCGCGGCGATCAGCAGCTTGGGGTGGTGGCTCATCTCCCGGCCGACGATCAGCTTCTGCTGGTTGCCGCCGGACAGCGAGGCCGCGGTGACCTCGATCCCGGGCGTACGCACGTCGTACTCGGCGACGATCCGCTCGGTGTCCCGCCGGGCGGCGGCCGGGTTGAGCAGCCCGCCCTTGCTGTTGGGCTCCTCGGTGACATGGCCGAGGATCCGGTTCTCCCACAGCGGCGCTTCCAGCAGCAGTCCGTGCCGGTGGCGGTCCTCGGGGATGTAGCCGATGCCGTCCTCGCGCCGCTTGCGGGTGGGCGCGTGGGAGATGTCGGCGCCGTCGAGGGTGATGGTGCCGGCGTCGGGGTCGCGCATGCCCATGATGGCCTCGACCAGTTCGGCCTGGCCGTTGCCCTCCACACCGGCGATGCCGAGGACTTCGCCCTTGCGGATGGCGAAGTCGATGTCGTCGAGCACGGCCCGCTCGACCCCGTCCACATCGGTGGCGGTCAGCCGGAGCGCGTCCACGACGAGCATGTCGGTGTCGGTGACGGTGGATTCGCGGGTCTCGGGCGAGGGCAGCTCGCTGCCGACCATCAGCTCGGCCAGCTGCCGGGAGTTGGTCTCGGACGGCACGACGGAGGCGACCGTGGTGCCGCGCCGGATGACGGTGATGTCGTCCGCCACGGACAGCACCTCGCCCAGCTTGTGCGAGATGAACAGCACCGTCAGGCCCTCGGACTTGAGCTCGCGGAGGTTGTCGAAGAGCGCGTCGACCTCCTGCGGGACGAGCACGGCGGTCGGCTCGTCGAGGATCAGCGTCCGGGCGCCCCGGTAGAGGACCTTGAGGATCTCCACGCGCTGACGGTCCGCCACGCCCAGGTCCTCGACGAGGGCATCGGGGCGGACGCCCAGCCCGTAGGCGTCGGAGATCTCCTTGATCCGGGCGCGCGCCTTGCCCGCGATGCCGTGCAGCTTCTCGGCGCCGAGGACCACGTTCTCCAGCACGGTGAAGTTGTCGGCGAGCATGAAGTGCTGGTGCACCATGCCCACGCCGCGGGATATGGCGTCCGCCGGGGAGTGCAGTTCCACCGTCTCGCCGTCGATCGCGATGGTGCCCTCGTCCGGGCGCTGCATCCCGTAGAGGATCTTCATCAGGGTCGACTTGCCCGCGCCGTTCTCGCCCACGAGGGCGTGCACGGTGCCGCGGCGCACGGTGATGTCGATGTCGTGGTTGGCGACGACTCCGGGGAACCGCTTGGTGATTCCGTGGAGTTCTACGGCGACGTCGGTGACGGCACCGGCGGGAGCGCCCTTGGGTGGGCTGGCGGCTTTGATGGCGCACTCCTGAGGGGCGGAGGGGGGTGGGGCTGGCCGGGGGCCGGACCGGCCGGGGTGCGCCACGGACCCGGGCGGACCGGGGGCGGTTGCCCCGGCGGCCCCTGGGCGGTTGCCCGGGCCGGACCCGGGGCGGTTGCCCGGGGGTCTCGTCGCGGGTCCGTGGCGCGAGGGGTCAGTCCTTGTAGGTGTCCTGCACCTTGATCTGACCGTCGATGATCTTCTTCTTGGCCGCCTCGATCTTCGGCTTGATGTCGTTGATGAAGCCGCCGGAGTAGGAGAGGGAGACGCCGCCGCGCTTGAGGTCGTAGGTCTGGACGCCGCTCTCGGGCTTCTTGTCCTTCACGACGCTCTTGATGAAGTCGTAGACCGAGCCGTCCACGGTCTTGACCATGGAGGTCAGGATCGACTTCTTGTACTGGGCCAGGCCCTTGTCGTAGTACTGGTCGCCGTCGACGCCGATCGACCAGGTGCCCTTCTTGCCGGCGGTCGCCTCGATGGCGCCCGCGCCGGAGCCGCCGGCCGCGGAGAAGATCACGTCGACCTTGTTGGAGAGCATGCCCTCGGCGATGTCCTTGCCGCGGTCCGGCATGCCGAAGCCCTTGGGCGAACCGACCTGCACCCACTGGACGTCCAGGGACGCCTTGGGGTTGGTGTCCTTCAGGCCCTGCTGGAAGCCGCCCGCGAACTTCTTGATCAGCGCGCTGTCGGTGCCGCCGATGAAGCCGACCTTGTCGGACTTGGTCTTCAACCCCGCCGCGACGCCGGCGAGGTAGGAGCCCTCGTGCTCGGCGGAGACCAGGCTGGCCACGTTCTTGGCGTCGACGACCGAGTCGACGATGGCGAAGTCGGTGTCCTTGTACTTCTTGGCGGCCTTGGTGAGCGAGGGGGTCCACGCGTAGCCGACGCCCACGACGGGGTTGTAGCCCGCCTCGGCGAGGCTCGCCAGCTTGTCGTAGCGGTCGGCGTCGGTGTCGCCGTCCTTCGCCGTCAGCTCCTTGCCCTTGACGTCGAAGTCCTTCAGGGCCTTGTCATAGCCCTTGGCGGCGGAGTCGTTGAAGGAGTGGTCACCGCGGCCGCCCACGTCGTAGGCCAGACCGACGCCGGCGTCCTTGCTTCCCTCTTCGGAACTGCTGCCACACGCGGTGACGGAAAATGCGAGAGCCGCGGTGGCAATGCCCGCGACAGCTATCGTGGATACCCGGCGCACGAGGGTCCCCTCTGATGATCTCGAAGCGCCCCTTGCGGCGCTGGCTCCGCCGCATCGTAACGCGCGTAGATGCCAGATAAAGGCCCCCTCGGAAGCCGTTATCGGATCGTCGCGAACCTCTCGTGTCCGCCGGGTCTACACAACGTTTCGGGCGGGCAAAACGGCCGCGATTGCGCCCGGTACGTCCCGGTATGAACCCACCGGACAAGCTCCGGGATCGAGGAGGAGGGCCGGGTTGGCCCGGCCCTCCTCCCCCACCACTGGACGGGCGGGCCCGTCTGTCAGCCGAGGGGTGCGTCAGATGAGCGGAGCCAGAGCCGCTGCCCGCCGGGGGACACGGTCAGCCCGAAGTCGCCGGAGTCCGGACTGCCGTCGCTCACGTAAGCGTCGTGCACGACAGCGGCCTCCTCCCACAGCCACCGTGGGCCGTACTGCCACACCTCCTCCTGGGTCACCGTGGCCGCCGACCCGTTCCCATCGCGGAGCCAGATCCGATAACTGCCGTCCCCCGCCGCGCCGCCCGGTTCCGCTGTCCACTGGGAGGTCTGGGCCGGGTCGCTCCGAGCGCGTCGGCATGAACCGCGCACCGCCGACGAACCGGCCGGAGGCCACCCCATCACCGCCCACATCGAGCGGTACCAGCGCCCCGGACCAGAAGTCTCCCGCCAGCGGGGCGAGGATGCGCCCGCCCGGCTTGGTCTGCCGTACCCACGCGTAGGGGATGCGGCGCACCGAACAGGTCGCGATGATCCGGTCGTACGGTGCCCCGGCCTCCCACCCCCGCGCGCCGTCGCCCCACACGACGGCAGGGCTGTACCCGGCCTCCTCGATGACCTTCGCGGCCTTCCGCGCCAGCACCGGATCGACCTCGACGGTGGTGACGTTCCCGCTCCCCAGCCGCGCGGCGAGCAGCGCCGCGTTCCAGCTACTGCCGGTGCCGACCTCCAACACCCGCTGCCCGTCGGCGACCTCCAGCGCGGTGAGCATGCGCGCCACCATCGTGGGTATGGAGCTGGACGAGGTCGCGATCCCCGGGCCGTCCCCTTAGCCCGTCGTCCACCTGCGTCACGATCGGCGCATCCCGGTAGACCAGGTCCCACCACGCCGCGTCCGTCGTCATGGGAACGCAGGTGGCCCGCTGCTCCCAGATCTCGCCGGGGATGAAGTGGTGGCGCGGGACGGCGTCGAAGGCCGGGCGCCAGGCTTCCGGCAGCTCACCGGACGCGGTGAGGGCTTCCAGCAGCGCCGCGTGACGCGGTCGCCAGTCCTCGGCCATGGGCCCTCACTTCTCCCTCGGGGGCGGCGTGCCGTCCGGCGGGGGCGGGGGCGTCCACGGCTTGATCGGAGCGGGATCGCCCTTGTGCTTGTTCTCGACGGTCACAGTTCCACCTCCTGGGTCCGGTCGCCTGGGCGCCCGCGTAAAGGCCCGCTCCGGCCGGTCCGTCCCCACCGACAAGGGAGCGGCCGGGGGGCTTTCTCGTACGGGCACTCCAGCCCGCGGTTCGGATCGGGACTGCCGCGCAGCCTCCTCATAGGCACGGAGCAACCGCTCCCCGGTCTCGCACCCGGCGCCGGGCGTCCGGCAGGCCGGGCAGCCCGCGGCGTGTTCGATGGCGGCGCGCCACGCCTCGTCGGCGAACGGATCCTTGGTTTGCTCGGCGGCCGTCCATCGGGTCCTGCCCTGGTCGAGCACGCGGCGCCTTGCGACGGCCTCGGCGACGGCAGCGCGCTGGTAGGTCCGGGTGTGGCGCGGGCAGGCGTAGATGGTGCGTCCGGCCCCGCTGCCGCCGTGCTGGACGTCGACGATGACCGGTTCGTCGGTGGGGAGTTCGCAGCGAAAACAGGTCTGGCGGCCCTGCGGGACCGGGCCCAGCTCGGCGCGGTCGGCCTCGGCCAGCGCTCCCCATAGCTTGACGGCGTCGGTGAGGTAGTACTCGGCCGAGAGCGGCACACGCCAGTGGGTGCCGGGGCCCTCCGTCCTGGAGGTGGGCGGCACGCCGATGTAGGTGCGCTCATCCGTCAGCTCGGTGAGGACGCGGACCTGCCGCAGGCGCCAGCTCGTGGCGGAGCCTACGTCGACGAGCCAATAGAGAGGACCGTGCTTGTCCTGGATGACGGCGCCGGTCTCGTCGCCGAGAAGTTCCAGGGCGCGTTCGCCGACGGTCGGGGCTGCGCGGACGGCATCCCACCATGTGCCCACTGGTAACGCCTCAATGTCCTTGGTGTTCTGCGGTGTCCACAGCGCGTCTGCGGCCTTCATAGGGATGCCTCCGGAGGTGCGTTTCGCCTCATGCGTCAAGAGAAACGCGCACGCCACGTCGCCGTCCCCACCTCATGCATCACACGCTGTGCGTATGCGGAACCTGCATACGCATGTAGCTGGACCGCTACGGTGGGTACCTCCTTATTGAGGATGTCACCGCAGACCGGGACCGTGTATGGGGCAGTTGGCGCAGCACGCCAGCGCAGGTGAGACCATCTCAGCCGCTCGACGCGCGCGTGGATGGACCCAGAAGCAACTGGCCGATATGTGCGGGTACAGCCAAAGCACCATCAGCCGTCTAGAACGCGGCCGCCAGTCAGCACGCGACATCGATGTACTCGCGCTCGTCGCCGACCGGCTCGGTATGGCCCCCTCCGAAGTCGGGCTGGCGGGGGACGCGCTACACAATGCTGACGTGAATCGTCGCGACTTCCTGGGCACAACCGCAGCAGTAGCCGGTCTCGGCATCCTTCCCACCTCGACCAGCGTCGCGACCCGTCGCCCGGTCAATCCGGCGGTCGTTGGTCACTTGCAACAGCTCCGCGTCACTCTCGTCCAATCAGACGGGCTTTACGGACCGCACGCCGCGATCAGCGCCGTCCATGACCACCTCGTGGTCATCGAGCAGCAGTTGCTTCCCGGAGCACATGGCCCCCTCCGCAGGGAGATCCTTCAAACCGGTGCGGAGTGGGCCGAGTTCGCCGGCTGGTTGTACGAGGACCTCGGCCGCCCCGAGCAGGCTCTATGGTGGTCCGACCGGGCGATGGAATGGGCGCAGGAAGCGGACGATCCCGTGCGGCAAGCCTTCATTCTGATGCGCAAGGCACAGCAGTCCGTCGGGCTTGGACAGCAGCAGCGGGCAGTCGGCCTGGCGTCGGCCGCCCTCCGGGTACGCGGCGATGTGCCCGCACGTGTCCGCGCCTCCGCCCACCTTCAGGCAGCACACGGCCTTGCCCTCATCGGAGGCGAACTGCCAACCCTCCGCGCGCTCGATGCCGCTCAGGCCCTCGTCGAGGGACACGCGGCTGTAAACGATCAGCTCGGCGGCTACTGCAACCACGCCTACGTCCACGCTCAGCGAGCAACGTGCTACCTCCGGCTGGGCAAGCCCACGGACGCCGTGACCACCTACCGGCAAGCCCTGGACCACTGGCCGGCCATATACCAGCGCGAGCGCGGCCTCCACCTGGCCCGGCTCGCCATCGCACACGCCGCCGACCGTGCCCCGGACGCAGCCTGTGCCACCGCCATGCAAGCACTGGAGATCAGTCGTGAGACCGAGTCGCGTCGCACCACGGCAGAGCTCCGGCGAGTCATCACCGGCTTGGCACCGTGGCGACGCACAGCGATGGTGCAAGAACTGACGGAAGCAGTCGCTGCCGTGTGACTAGGCTGCCCGGGACCAAGATCTGTCTGGAGGAGCCCATGCACATCAGCGAGCTGGTTGGCGCGGACGAGTGGCACACGGTCGATGGGCGGCCCTTCGTCGTCTACAAGTACGCGGCCACGCTGGATGGCCGGATCGCCGCGGCGGACAGCACCAGCCAGTGGATCACCAGCGCGGAGTCCCGGGCCGAGGTTCACGCGCTACGTGCAGCCTGTCAGGCAACCGTCGTCGGTTCCGGCACCCAGCGGGCCGACAACCCCCACCTCGCCGTGCGCTCGGTGAAGGACGACCCCAACCTGAAGGTGGCCGTACCGGTTGATGAGCAGCCGTGGCGCGTGATCGTCGACACCAACGCCCGGACCCCAGCTGATGCCCGGGTCCTCGACGATGCCGCACCCACCATGATCGCCGTGGCCGATGACGCCGACGCGTCCCACCTGGACGGCGTGGCCACAGTCGTACGGCTGCCCCGTGCGAAGGTCGGCCTGGACGTGGAAGCGCTCCTCCGTGAACTGCACCAGCGCGGCGTGCGCGGGATGTTCCTCGAGGGTGGCCCCACTCTCGCCGCGTCGTTCGTATCGGCCGGGCTGGTGGACCGCATCGTCGCGTACATCGCGCCCGCGCTCCTCGGCCGCGGAAAGAGCGGGCTGGAGGGTGGCACCATCGAGACGATCGACGACATCCTCCGGTGCGAGCTGGTGGACGTGGCCCGGTCCGGCCCGGACGTCAGGCTGATCGCACGCCCGCAGCGCTGAGCGGTACCCACGCAGAGCGCGGCCGACTACTCGCGACGCGCTGTCGACGCGTCGTCCGGCCTTCGCCCTGGTCGACCAGCGCTCCAGCAGTACGGCGTTCGCCGCTTCGTACGCTTGGCGGTTTGCCGTGCGCCGGGCATGACGAAAGCCCCCCGCCCGGCACGCGGGCTCGACGAGGGGGCGTACGTCAGAAGCGCCCGGCGGTCCGGTGCGAGCGCGGGCCGGGCGGCGTACGCCACCCGGGCGCCAGAACTACGCGTTCCGCTCCAGCAGCACCGCCGCCGTGAACAGTTCCACGCCCACCGCGATCGCGCCCTCGTCCACGTCGAAGTCGCCCGCGTGGAGGTCGCGCCGGGTGGTGTCGCCGGCCTTGCGGACGCCGAGGCGGGCCATCGCGCCGGGCACCCGCTCCAGGTACCAGGAGAAGTCCTCGCCGCCGAGGGACTGCTCGGTGCCCTCGACCGCGTCCGCGCCACGGCGGGCGATCATCGCGTCCCGCAGCAGCTCGGCGGAGCTCGCCTCGTTGACCACCGGCGGGACCCCGCGGATGTAGTTGATCTCCGACTTGGCGCGGTGCAGGGTGGCGATCTCGTCCACCGCGGCATGGACCAGGTCGGGCGCCTCCCGCCAGGCGGGCAGGTCCAGGCAGCGGACGGTGGCGGACAGCTCGGCGTGCTGCGGGATCACATTGCAGGCGTGGCCCGACTCCACCCGGCCCCAGGTGACGGCCAGACCCGAGCGGGCGTCCACCCGGCGGGCCAGCAGCGCGGGCACCTCGGTGATCACCTTGGCGACCGCGGTCACCAGGTCGGTGGTCAGATGGGGGCGCGCGGTGTGGCCGCCCGGTCCGTCCAGCGAGACCTCCAGCCGGTCGCAGGCCGAGGTGATCGGCCCGACCCGCAGCCCGATCCGGCCGACCTCGACCTTCGGGTCGCAGTGCAGGGCCAGGATCCGGCCGACGCCGTCCAGCACGCCCGCCTCGATCGCGTCGGCCGCGCCGCCGGGCAGCACCTCCTCGGCGGGCTGGAACAGCAGCCGCACCGGACGCGCCAGCCGCCCCTCGCGGGCCAGCTCGGCCAGGACCAGACCGGCGCCGAGCACCACGGTGGTGTGCACATCGTGGCCGCAGGCGTGGGCGCGGTCGGCGACCGTCGAGCGGTAGTCGACCGTCTTGGTGTCGGGGATGGGCAGCCCGTCGATGTCCGCGCGCAGCGCCAGCAGGGGCGCTACGCCGTCGCGCGGGCCGATGTCACAGATGAGACCGGTGCCGGAGGGCAGTACCCGCGGCTCGAGTCCCGCCTGCTCCAGCCGCGCCTTGATCGCGGCGGTGGTACGGAACTCGCAGTTGCCGAGCTCGGGGTGCATATGCAAGTCGCGCCGGAAGGCGATGAGTTCGGCACGCAGCTCGTCGGGGAGCGTACCGGGCAGCGCGGGCGCGTCGGCGGGTGTGACATCGGTCGCATCGAGGGACATCAATTGCTTCACCTGAAGAAGCGTAGAACGCCAGGTGGGTCCACCGAATGTCGATCAACAAAATTTCAATCTGTTCGGGTACGCAAAAGTACCCACCCCGCTGCATGATCCTCCTAGTCAGGGGGTATAACAGCGCTTTTCCCGGTCGGCCGCGGGTGAGATGTGCCACACGGCCGTACGGGCGACGAGCTCAGAAGCTGAGACGCCTCAGGACGCCGCGACCGGTCTCAGGACGCCGCGACCGGTGCCGCGGGCGGTCCCGGGTTCGCCGGCGGGGCCGCGTCCCTCGGCGGGGGTGGCCCCGGCTGCGGCCCTGTCTGTGGCCCCGGCTGCGGCCCCGAGTCCAGTCGGCGCACATCGCGTGCCGTCCCGGTGACCCCGGACAGGAAGCCCTGGGCACGCGGGGAGGCGTCCCTGGTCAGCCAGGCGGGGTCCACATCGCAGACCGCGACCTGGACGCCGGTGCCGACGAGCGCGAGCGGCAGGGTGTGCACCACGGTCGATGGGAAGCTCACGATCGTGTGGCCGATGGGGCCGCGGCGGGCTATCAGCTCGAGCGGCAGATCGGGCCGTACGATCTCCAGACCCACCTCGGCCGAGACCCGGTGCAGCTTCTCGGCGCTCTCCCGGCGGTGGGCGAAGTAGCGGGTGGCGCCGTGGGCGCGGGCCAGTGAGCCGACCGCCTCCAGATAGCGCTCCAGGTCCACCACGCCCGTCTCGACCAGGGACGTGCCCACCAGGTCGGTGCCCCCGGTGAGCCGGGGCGGGCCGAACCGGGCGCGGGTCCAGGCGAAGTCGTTGGCGGTGATGGTGACCCCTGCGGGCGGCTCCACCGGCATCGAGCTGAAGACCTCGACCCGGCGCTTCGTTCCGGGGGTGAGCCGGCGGCGCGCGGTGGCGGAGACCGGCGCGAAGACCATGTCGCGCGGCCCCTTGCTGCCGCGCCGGTGCCAGCGCACCAGGGGCTCCCCCTTGGCCAGCTGGGAGATGAACTCCATGGTGGCCGTGCCGTCGTCCACCACGACCAGGTCCTTGGCCCGGGTGAGGGTCAACAGCAGCTGGACATAGCGGGAGAACGGATCGCCTATGACGATCCGCCCGGCCCGGCGCAGCGGTCCGCGCAGCCCGCCGATGGTCTTGATCGGCGCACCGGCCCCGCCGCGCGCGTCCTCCCAGCGCACGGCGAAGCCCTCGTCCCGCGCCAGCTCGGCCATCCGGCGCAGCTGGCCGCGGGTCATCGGATCGTGCGGGGAGAGCACCACCACGGTGAGGTCCTGGGGCGCCGTGGCCCCGGGGCCACCGGCGCGCTGGGCCTCTGGTCCCCCCGCGCGCTGGGCCCTGGGGCCCGCGGCGCGCTGGGCGTCGGCGTACGCCCACTCCAGCACGTTCAGCAGCTGGACCGGGCTCTCGACGAAGGCAAGCGTGGCCGGAGAGGCAGGGGCCGGAGAGGCAGAGGGAGCAGCGGAGACCATCGCACCGTCCAAAGGCAGGGCCCGGAAGCGGCGGGCAGCCCCCGACGAGTCAGGGGTGCCCGCCGCTTCCGGGCGAGGGCCGGGCTCACCGGCCGGTGGATTCACGGCAGAGTGCCTCAGACCGCGGCGGGCTCGCGGTCGGCGGACTCGGACTCGGACTCGGCGACGACGCCCGCGACACGGCGGAGCTTCTTCATCGGGCCGAGCTCGCTCTCGTAGACCTTCTTGACGCCGTCACCGAGGGACTCCTCGATGGTGCGGATGTCCCGCACCAGCCGCGTCAGGCCCTGCGGCTCGACCGAGGCGGCCTGGTCCGAGCCCCACATGGCGCGGTCGAGGGTGATGTGACGCTCGACGAACGCGGCACCGAGCGCCACGGCGGCCAGGGTGGTCTGGAGACCGGTCTCGTGGCCGGAGTAGCCGATCGGCACGTTGGGGTACTCGGCCTGGAGCGTGTTGATCACGCGCAGGTTGAGCTCCTCGGCCTTGGCCGGGTACGTGGAGGTGGCGTGGCACAGCAGGATGTTGTCGCTGCCCAGCACCTCCACCGCGTGGCGGATCTGCTTGGGGGTGGACATGCCCGTCGACAGGATGATCGTGCGGCCGGTCGCCCGCAGGGCGCGCAGCAGCTCGTCGTCGGTCAGCGAGGCGGAGGCCACCTTGTGCGCCGGGACGTCGAACTTCTCCAGGAAGGCGACGGCCTCGGTGTCCCACGGGGAGGCGAACCAGTCGATGCCGCGCTTGGCGCAGTGCTCGGAGATGGCGCGGTACTCGTCCTCGCCGAACTCCACGCGGTGGCGGTAGTCGATGTAGGTCATCCGGCCCCAGGGGGTGTCACGCTCGATGTCCCACTGGTCGCGGGGGGTGCAGATCTCCGGGGTTCGCTTCTGGAACTTGACCGCGTCACAGCCGGCCTCGGCGGCGGCGTCGATCAGCTTGAACGCGTTCTCCAGGTCGCCATTGTGGTTGATGCCGATCTCACCGGTGACGTACACCGGGTGGCCGGGGCCGGCGGTCTTCGCGCCGAGGGTGCGGAGGCGAGAGTTGGAGCTCACTTAAGACAGTTCCTTTCCGAGAATCCACGAGGCGATCTCGCGGATCGCGCCGTCCCCTCCGGGGGTGGAGGTGACCGCACGTGCGGCGCCGCGCACGACGTCGTGCGCACCTGCGACCGCCACGGGCCAGCCGACGAGGCCGAAGCACGGGAGGTCGTTGACGTCGTTGCCGACGTAGAGCACGCGCTCCGGCGCGATGCCCTGCTCCTCGCACCACTGCTTCAGTGCGAGATCTTTTCGGTCGATGCCGTGGAGCACGGGGACCTGGAGTTTGCGGGCCCGTGCGGCGACGACCGGGTTCTTTTCCGTGGAAAGGATCAGCAGCGCCAGCTCAGCGCGGCGCAGGGCGGCGATCCCGAGCCCGTCGCCGCGGTGCACGGCCACGAGCTCGCGTCCATCGGAGTCGACGAGCACCCTGTCGTCGGTCTGGGTGCCGTCGAAGTCGAGTACCACCGCGTCGATGTCGTCGCGGGTGGGGAGGGCGCCCGGCCGCTCGGCGTCGAACAGCGGGGCGAGCGCGCGGGCGCGGGCCAGATCGTGCGGATCGTCGATCTCCAGCACCCGGGCGGGGTCGGTGCGCACCAGGTCGGTGCGGCCGAAGAACCGGTGCCCGGCCTTGCGGAAGCCGCGCGCGTCCATCGCGTAGGCGGCGCCGGTCTCCAGGAAGTCCTGGGGGCGGTCCTGGCGGCGCGGGCGGTACGACTTGTCGTGGTTGACCCCGTCGCCGCCGTCGTCTTGCGGGTTCTCGCCCTCGCGCCAGACGAAGCCGTGGAAGGTGGCGACAGTCAGGGCGGTGTCGGCGCCCTTCTCGGCGACCGCCGCGGCCACCCCGTCGATGTCCTCGCTGATGACGAAGGGGCTGGTGCACTGCACCAGGAGCACCACGTCCACGGTGGTGCCGTGCGAGGCCTCGTAGGCGTCCATCGCGTGGATCACCGCCGCCTCGCTGGTGGCGGTGTCCCCCGCGATGTCGGTGGGCCGCTGGACGACCACCGCGCCCGCGCCGCGCGCCGCGGCCGCGATGCCGGTGTCGTCGGTGGAGACGACCACGTCCGTCACCAGGCGGCTCGCCCGGCACTCCATGACCGCGCGGGCGACCAGCGGCACGCCGCCGACGGCGGCGAGGTTCTTCGCGGGGACGCCCTTCGATCCGCCGCGGGCGGGGATCACGGCGAGCACACACGGGCTCGGGGCGGTCATGGCGGCTCCTTCAGGGGTTGCAGAGGTGATCGAGGCCGTCCCGGCCTCCTCTTGAGAGGCCCCCAGGGCCTCCTCTTGGTTCGCGCGCGAGTCGCCGCTCACAGCTCCCCCATCCGCCGGATGACGGGAGCCACCCGCTGGACGCCATGGCGGTAGGCGCCGCGGGCCGCTTCCCGCATCGTGTTGCGCACCACCCGCCGCAACGCGGAGACCTGCGCCTCGTCCTCGGCGGAGGCCCCGGGGCGGGGTGAGCCGTCCGGCTCGAAGCCGTACCGGGCGAGCCGGCCGGGCAGATAGCCGGGTGCGGTGACGGGGGTGTAGAAGGGGGCGAGCGGCGGCAGGGCCGGTGCGGCGGCCAGCTCGGCCACCCGCTCCCGCGCGGCGTCGAACCAGGTCTCGTACGGCCCGTCGGCGGCCACGCCCTGGCGGCTGAGCCACTCGGCGTCCGGCTCGGGCCGGTACCCGGCGTCCAGCTGGTCCCAGGAGGCAAGGCAGCCGGAGCCGAGGAAGTGGTGGTTGCCGAGCGTCTCGCGCACCCCGAGGTCGGTGAGGACGGCGGTCGGTACGGAGCGGTGCAGCGACTCCAGGGCGGCCGTGGAGCTGACCGTGACCAGCAGGTCGGCGGTGTCCAGGACCTCGCCCATGTTTCCGTAGGCGAGCCGGAAGTTGGCGGGCAGGTTGTCGCCGAACTTCGCGATCAGCTTCTGGTAGGGAAGCTCCTCGATATGGGTGGTGTGCTCGCCCGGCTTGGAGCGCAGCTTGACCACGACCTCGCGGTCCGGGTGGCGGCGCGCGTGCTCCACCGCGCGGCGCAGCAGATAGGTGCGGTCGGCGCGGTTGTCCGGGACGGACGGCTGGACGGCGAACACCACCGTGCCGCCCGGGTACTTCCGGCCCAGCCGCGCCTTCTCGTCGTAGCGGTCGCCGCCGAGGAAGGGCAGCGCGCACTCCACGACGCTCTCCGCGTCGGCGCCGACACCCTTGTAGACATCGCGGAAGCGCTCGGCGTCATGGCGCGAGTTGGCCAGCACCACATCGGCGCCGTGCCGCAGCAGCAGCCCGTCGGCCAGCTTCTCGTAGACGACCCCGACATAGCCGGTGACGACCACGGGGCGGCGGTCGGCGCCCTCCCAGGCGTGGCGCAGCCCGTGCAGCATGGCCTGGACGGCGCCGCCCACCAGGGACAGGACGATCACGTCATAGCGCTCACGGTCCACCGCCCGTACGAATTCCACGCCCGTGACCTCGCGCATCGCGTCGGCGCGCACCCCGACCTCGGTGAGCTGCCGGGCGGTCGGCGTGGCGCGGCCGCGCAGCAGGAAGCCGTCGAGGCGGCGCTCCGAGGCAGAACCCGACCCATCCGGTACGAGGCGATGCGCGGTGAGCGCGCCCCATTTCCACCGGGTGTCGGAGTCGGCGAGCACGGCGACTCGCACAGGGGATTTGGTACGTGAGGACACGTCGGAGACGCTAGGAAGCGTTGTCGATTCACGGCCCAACGCAAGAGCAACAAAGGGTTAACAGAACGTCGACGGTTGGAGAATCAGCTGGCGGGAGCGGCGGGTTAACCGTTCCGACGTCCTTCGTTCACCTTTACGTACACCCTAGGTCAAGACGAATGCCGACCGGCGACCTAGCGTCACCCGCGTGGTTAAGCTCTCCGTCATCGTGCCGTTCTACAACGTGCAGACCTATGCCCCCGACACGCTCAGAAGTCTGCGCGCGAACGCGCGTGAGGACTTCGAATTCATTCTCGTCGACGACTGCGCCACCGACGGGACCCCGGAGATCCTGGAGCGGGCAGAACGCGACCTTCCGGGGGCCGTCTACGTACGGCATGAGAAGAACGGTGGGCTGGCCACCGCGCGGAACACCGGCCTCGACAACGCCACCGGGGAGTACCTCGCCTTCCTCGACGGCGACGACTGGCTGGCCCCCGGCTACTACGCCCAACTGCTCGCGGCGATCGAGGACTTGGGGTGCGACTTCGTCCGCACCGACCATGTCCAGTGCACCGCCCGGGCGCGCTCCATCACCCGGGTGCCGCACGGCCGCCGCGATGAGGTGATGAACCCTCGGGACGTGATCCTCCCGGCCGACCGCTCCACCTCGGTCGACTACCCCTACGCCTGGGCGGGCATGTACCACCGCCGCCTGGTCGACGAGGGGCTGCTGCACTTCACCCACGGGCTGCGCACCGCCGAGGACCGGCCCTGGATCTGGCGGCTGCACCGCGAGGCCCGCAGCTTCGCCGTTCTCGGACTGGCCGGGGTGTTCTACCGGCGCGGGGTTTCCTCCTCGCTCACCCAGATCGGCGATGTGCGGCAGCTCGACTTCATTCGCGCATTCGACCAGGTGATCGAGGAAACCGCACGGGACCGCGACGCCGACGCCCTGCTGCCGAAGGCCGTCCGCACCTATTGCGCGATCATTTCCCACCACCTCGGCAACATCGAGAGATTCGAACCACAAGTGGCACGCAAACTCCGTTCCATGTCGGCGGCGGCGATGAAACGCATGCCCCAGGACGTATTGAAGGACGCACTGGATTCCATGGACTATGAGCGCGCCGCGCGACTGCGGCGAGTCAAGCGCCGGTCCGCGGGGGCGGAGGTGGCGGCCTGATGTCCGCCTACAAGCCCCTGGCGGAGCGCAAGCGCACCCAGATCTTCCTCTCCTCGACCCTCTACGGGGCGGCGACCCTCGCGGCCGCGATCGACGCGGGCAGCGTCGGCCCGGCCGACCGCCGACTGCTGCTGATCAGCAACAACGCCGCGACGCCCGAGACCACCCCGCCGGTGGACGAGATGCCGGGCTTCGAGCGGCTGCGCGGCCGCTTCGACCGGGTGCTGTCCTGGAACGAGACGATCTCGCCGTTCCACCCCGGCGGCTGGGCCCCGCGCATCGACGACGCACCGCTCTGGGAGCGCCATCTGCGGCTGCTGTGGAACCTCGGCGACGACAAGGTCGAGCTGATCCTGGAGTCCATCCAGGTCAACCCGGCGATGGCGGTCGCCAATGTGTTCCAGGGCGCGCCCATCGACGTCTACGCGGACGGGCTGATGAGTTACGGCCCGACCCGCAACAAGCTGGACCCGCTGATCGGCACCCGCATCCGCCGGCTGCTCCACCTCGATCTGGTGCCCGGGCTGCGGCCGCTGCTGCTGACCGAGTTCGGCGTCGAACCGGAGATCCTGCCGACCGAGGTGTTCACCAAGGTGCTCACCGAGGTGGCCGAGGCCGCCCCGCGCGGCGTCGCCTCGGCCAGCGAGCGGATCGCGGTCGGGGGTGGCCCGGCGCTGATGCTCGGCCAGTACCTGTCCGCGCTGGACATCCTCTCCCCGCAGGAGGAGGAAGAGCTGCATCTGCGGATGCTGCGCGGCGCCGTGGCGCTGGGCCACCGCACCGTCGTCTTCAAACCGCACCCCACCGCCCCGGCCCGCTGGTCGCGGATGCTGGAGAAGAAGGCCGCCGAGCTGGGCGCGGAGCTGACCGTCATGGACACCCCGGTCCTCGCCGAGGTGCTGTACCAGCGGATGAGCCCGTCCCTGGTCATCGGCTGCTTCTCCACCGCGCTGCTCACCGCCGACGTCTTCTACGGGCTGCCGGTGGCCCGGATCGGCACCGACACGCTGCTGGAGCGGCTCACCCCGTACCAGAACAGCAACCGCATGCCGGTGACGATCGTGGACGCGCTGCTGCCCGACCTCGAGGACCACAAGGCGGTGGCCGCCGCCCAGCCGGTGGACGAGCGGGCGGGCAAGCGGCTGACCGGGCTGGTCTCCGCGGTCGGCTTCTGCATGCAGGCCAAGATCTACCCAGATCTGCGGCCCGCGACCGAGCGCTATCTGGCCACCCACCTGGACGACACCACCTGGCGCTACTTCAAGAAGCGCCGGCTGACCGCGCTCGCCCTGCCCGGGGCGGTGCCCTCCCAACTGGCGTTCATCCCGCGCAATGAGACGGTGCGCAAGGTGGCGCGCCGGGCCCGGGCCCTGAAGCGGGCCGCCCTCAAGCGGACGGTCACCGGATGAGCGCGCCGCCGGCCCCCGACACCGGGCCGATATCCGACTCGGACACCGAGCGGACATCCGACTCGGACACCGGGCCGATATCCACCGCCGACACCGGGCCGATATCCACCGCGGCGGCGACGGCTCCCACACCGGCGCCGCCGCGCGCTCCCGACATGGCGTCGCGCGCCCCCGACACAGCCCTGGAGCGATCCGCCGAGCGCACCGCCAAGGCGGCAGCGCGCGGCGGAGGCCATCCGGTGCGGCTGCGGGCGCTGGACGGGCTGCGCCTGCTCGCCGCGCTCATGGTGGCCGCGTACCACTACGGCGGCCGCGACGGTGAGATAACCGAGGCGTGGGGCTCCTCGCCCCGCGCCCAGTTCCCCACCCTCTCCAGCTACTTCGCCTACGGCTGTCTCGGCGTCCAGATCTTCTTCGTCATCAGCGGCTTCGTCATCTGCATGAGCGGATGGGGACGGCCGCTGCGCTCGTTCTTCGCCTCCCGCGTCTCCCGCCTCTACCCCGCCTACTGGGTCGCGATCATCCTGGTGACCGGCGTCTTCGCACTGCCCTGGGTCGCCTACAAGGCGGTGTCGCCCAGCGACGCGCTGGTCAACCTCACCATGCTCCAGCAGCCGCTCGGCGTGGACCGGGTGCTGGGCGTGTGCTGGACGCTGTGGGCGGAGCTGCGCTTCTACGCCCTCTTCGCGCTGTTCGTGGTGCTCCCGGGCGCGACTCGGCACCGCGTGGTGCTCTTCTGCGCCGTCTGGACGCTGGGCTCGGCGTTCGCCGAGGCGTCGGACCTGCCGCTGCTGGACGTGGTCCTGATGCCGGAGTACTCCTCGTACTTCATCGGCGGCATGGGCATCTATCTGCTCCACCGCTTCGGCCATGACGCCCTGGCCTGGGGCATCATCGGGATCAGCTTCCTGATCGGCCAGCACTACGCGATCCGCGAGCTGTGGCACCCGGCCAACATCGACGCCTTCTCCTACCGGTCGGCCACCGGCATCATCGCCGTGGTCGCCTTCGGCTATGTGGCGGTCACGCTGATCGCGCTGTCCAAGCTGAACTGGGCCGACTGGCGCTGGCTCACCATTGCGGGCGCGCTGACCTACCCCTTCTACCTGGTCCATGAGCATCTGGGCTGGGTGGTCGTCTGGGTGCTCCACCAGAAGCTGGGCATCCCCTCCTACGGGACGTTCGCCCTGACCGTGCTGGTGATGCTGGGCCTCGCCTGGTTGCTCTACCGCTTCATCGAGCAGCGGTTCACGCCGATGATCAAGCGCTCGCTGAGCGCGGTTCGGCTGTAAGGGCCGCACGCTCTCAGGGCTCCCCTCACTGTTCCGCGGCTCGCGGCTCGCGGCGAGTGGAGCCCTACGCGTTTCGCCTACGCGTTTCGCTGGGCCAGCACCTGGTCGATGACATGACGTGCGTTGGCCGCCATCACCGGATTCGTCTCGCGGTAGTACGGGAGCTGGATGAGCGCCATGCTCAGGGCCCAGCCCCGGCCCCGCGCCCAGGTGGCGTCGTCCACGCCGAGCGCGGTACGGAAGTCCTCCCGCACCGACGCCGGGAGCAGATTCCAGGCCGGGATCAGATCGCAGGCGGGGTCGCCCACCCCGGCGGTCCCGAAGTCGATGACGGCGCTCAGCCGCCCGTCCACGACCAGCAGATTGCCCGGCATCAGATCGGAGTGCACCCACACCGGCGGCCCGTCCCAGCCGGGCGCCGCCAGCGCGTCCTCCCACGCCGCGGTGGCCGCGTCGGTGTCGATCGTGCCCGCTGGTCCGCGCAACAGGCCGATCGCGGTACGGGTCTCCTCGTCCACCTCCCGCAGGGGTCCGCCGCGGTACGCGGGCGGGCCGTCCGCGGGCTCGATCGCGCGCGCAGCGCGAGGATGAACTCCGCGAGGTCGGCGGCGAGTGCCCCGGGCCGGGCGACCCGCCCCTCGCGCGGGTTCTCCCCGTCGAGCCAGCGGTGCACGGTCCACGGCCAGGGAAAGCCGTCGCCCGGCGCGCCCCTGCCGAGCACCGCGGGGATGGCGACTGGCAACGCGGGCGCGAGCCGGGGCAACCAGTGGTGCTCCCGCTCCACGTCCCCGGCGCCGCCCGGGACCCTCGGCAGCCGTACGGCGAGATCGTCGCCGAGCCGGAACAGGGCGCCCGCCGTGTGGTGGGGCTCCGCCCCAGACCCCGGACGGGCAGCCGGGTTGTGCGCGGGCATCCGCCGCACCGCGTGCCGACCGCCACCAGCCCGCCGGTGCAGGTGCTCATAGCGCTATGGTCGGCCCGTCAACCCCCAGGGGTTCGATCAGGGCGAACCCCAGGGCTCCGCCCCCGGACCCTGGCCAGGCGGCCAGGGTGTGCGCGGGCGCCTGCCCGGTCATCCGGCTCGTCCGAGCCCCGGGGTCCAGGGGCGGAGCCCCTGGTTACGGGAAGGGGCGGGTAGGGGAAAGCCTCGATGTGCGGCTCCGCCGCGTGGTCCGCCGGACATCCCGTGGGGGTGCCCGGGGTCAGAGCCAGCGCGGGGCGTCGGCTCCCAAGTGGCCCGGTGGGCGGGCCCAGTTGAGCGGACCGTCCGGGGTGGCTATCGGCGAGCGGGCGTGGTGCAGCGTGCCCAGGTCGGAGGCGGTCTCGGTCAGCCAGGGCGCCGGGTCATGGGCGGGGCCGCCCACCGGGGCGGCCGGGGCGATGCCGTGGGTCAGCCAGGACGCGGTGCCCGCGAGGGAGAGCCGCAGATGGCGTCCGCCGCCGGTGTCCTGGCGCTCGGTCAGCGCCCGCAGCACCGCCGCCGCCAGCAGATAGCCGGTGCCGTGGTCGAGCGCCTGGGCGGGCAACGCCCCCGGGTGGCCGTCGCCGTCGCCATCGCCCTTCGCCTCGATCGCGGCGATGCCGGTGGCCGCCTGGACCAGGCTGTCGAAACCGCGCCGCCCGGCCCAGGGCCCCGACCAGCCCCATGCGCACAGCTGGGCCACGACCAGCCCGGGGTGGCGCTCCAGCAGGGCGTCCGGGGCGAGCCCGAAGCGGTCGAGCGCACCGGGGCGGTAGCCGGTGACCACCACATCGGCGTCGGCGAGCAGCGCCTCGAAGGTACGGCGGTCCTCGGGCGCGGCGAGGTCGAGTGCGGCGGAGCGCTTGCCGAAGCCGGTGTCGGCGTGGGCGTCCGGATCCTCGGGCAGCCGGGGGGAGTCGATACGCAGTACGTCGGCGCCGAGCAGGGCCAGGGTGCGGGTGGCCACCGGCCCGGCGATGACCCGGGTCAGATCGAGTACCCGCACGCCACTCGCGGGCAGTGCTCCGGTCGCCGTCGATGCACCGCCCGTGGGCAGCCCTCCGCTCACGGGCCCCGCGCCCACGGGCCCCGCGCCGCTTGCCGACGGATCGCCGTTCGCGGGCCGGGGGGCCTCCCCGAGGCCGCGCGGGGCGCCAGCCCCGACCCTCCGCGTCTCGATCAACGGCAGTGCGCCCAGCGGGATCTCGCTCTCGCCCGGCTCCGCCACGGCCACGGCCAAACCGCCCGCCGCGTAGACGGTCTCCTGGATCGCGCGGGCGGGGCGGGCCGCGAGCGCCGCCGCGAGTTCGTCCGGCCCGCTGTCGCCTGGCAGGCCGAGGGCGGTGAGCAGCCGGGCGCGGTGGTGCGGGTAGTTGGCGTGCGTACGGACCCAGCCGTCGGCCGCGCGCCAGAAGCCGGACAGCGGGGCGAAGTTGGTGGGTTTCCGGCCGTCGATCCGCAGGTGCCGTTCGCTGACGAACGCGGTGGCGACGGCGCCCTCGTCGACCCGTACCGCCGGAACGGCCCCGCCGCCGGAGCGCCGCGCGCCCAGTTCGGCTGCGGCCAGCGAGCACACGCCCACGGTGGCGCGGGCCAGTTCGGCCACGGGCAGCCGGGCGGGCAGCCCGCCGCCCACCGGGCGGTACGTCACCTGCTCCAGCAGCGCCGGGTCGCCGCCGAGGGCGGCCCAGGCGTGGGCGGTGGCCGCGTCCCGCGTGTCCCGCGTGCCCCGTGGTGGTACATCGCTCCTCGTCATGCGCTCATTGTGCGCCTGGGCGCCGGAGGGCCGGAGGGCCGGAGCGTCTGGGCATCTGGGCGCCCTACGGTTGGTGCCCCGCCCCCTCCTCCTGGTCGGGGACGGAGAGGGCGGGCCGTGCGAGGTGGGTGACGGGGCTACGCGGCGCCCGCCTGCCGGTAGAGGCCGAGGGCCTCGTTGCCCAGCGTCGGGTGGTATTCGTTCGTGCCCGCGCTGACGCTGATGTTGCCGATCAGATAGCCCGCGCCGCCCGAGAAGTCGGCGAGGAAGCCGCCGCCGCTCGACCCACCGGTCTGGACGCAGTCGATGCCCCACATCGTGGAGCCGGGGCGGCCCGCGTCGGCGAACTCATTGCCCTCGCAGTGGTTCAGCCGCTCGCCGTTGCCCTCGGCGGCGGAGCCTCCGTAGCCGAAGGAGTGGACGTGGCGGCCGGTCTGCGAGTTGAAGGCGATGCCCTGGGCGCCCACGGTGTCGGCCAGGGTGCGGCCGTTCAGCGTGTTCATCACGGCGAAGGCGTAGTCCCAGTTGGCGTTGCCCCGCGTGGAGACGTACTGGGCGTCCCAGAAGAGGCGGCGGGCGGCGAAGGTGCCGTAGGGGCGGTTGCCGTTGTTGTAGCCCGGGATGAAGACCCAGTTGCGGTAGCCGGTGCCGGTGGCCGCGTCCACGGTGCAGTGGCCGGCGGTGAGCACGACGGACTCGTTGTCGCTGTTGGCGACGGTGGCGGAGCACGCGAAGGTGCCGCCGGAGGCGTTCTGGAAGAAGACCTTGCCCGCCGTGGTGCTGATCAGGCCGCCGCCGGTCCAGGCGGTGGGGGACGTGGCCCGGGGCGAGGGCGCGGAGGCGGGGGCGGTGGGGCCCGGGAGCGGGGGCACGCTCACCCGCTCCCCCGTGGTGGGCGCCGGGTCCGCGAGCTTCGCGGTGCGGGCGGCGGGCAGAGTGGTGACGTCCCTGGCGGTGCGCAGCCGTTCCGCCGTCCAGAAGCGGACGGCGGCGCGCTGCTCCTCGGTGGAGATGGAGGTTCCCTGAGCGGAGGGAGCAAGGTGGGATGGGGATGTGACGGCGTGGGCGGCGGTTCCGGCGGTCCAGCTGAGGGTGGCGAGGGTGAGGGCGCTGAATAAGGTGGCGACACGTCTCATGCGGTCGGCTCCAAGTCCGTTGGAGGTGCCCGAGAGCGTCGGACAACGTTGTCCGACGCTTTGTCGCCGGTAGGGTGCCACGACTGGTCCAGACCTGCCATGAGGCCGGACATCACAATTAGGGATCCCCCTAGCGCATGCGCGATGCGCCCTCCCACCGCAGCGGTGCCTGTTGCGGATGCTGGTCCGGGCCCCGGCGGAACCGCAGGGAGTGCCACCTCCCGGACCGCCGGAAGCGCCAAGACCGCCAGGCGCGCCGGGCTCAGTTCCCCACGCCGAGCCCGGACATGAACACGGCCGGGTATCGATCGCCGCGCGCCGCACCCAGCGGCACCGCCTTCTCGATCTCGGCGAAGTCGTCCGCGGTGAGCTCCAGCTCGATCGCGGGCAGCGCCTCGGCGAGCCGTTCACGGCTACGCGCGCCGATCAGCGGCACGATCTCCTCGCCCCGCGCGGCCACCCAGGCGATGGCGAGCTGGGCGACGGTGCACCCCTTCGTCTCGGCCACCCGGCGCAGGGCCTCCACCAGGGCGAGGTTGTGTTCCACGTTCCCGCTCGCGAACCGCGGGCTGAAGGCGCGGCTGTCGCCGGGGCCGCCGGTGTGGCCGGGGGACCAGTGCCCGGAGATGAGACCACGGCTGAGGACGCCGTACGCGGTCAGGCCGATGCCCAGCTCCCGCAGCGTGGGCAGGACCTCCGCCTCCACCGCGCGGGAGACCAGCGAGTACTCGATCTGGAGATCGGCCACCGGGTGCACGGCGTGTGCCCGGCGGATCGTCGCGGCGTCGACCTCCGAGAGGCCGAGGTGGCGTACGTACCCCGCGTCGATCATCTCCTTGATCGCGCCCACCGTCTCCTCGATGGGCACCGCCGGGTCGAGCCGGGCCGGGCGGTAGATGTCGATGTGATCGGTGCCCAGCCGGTTCAGCGAGTAGGCGAGGAAGTTCTTCACCGCCTCGGGCCGGCCGTCCATCCCGCCGAACTCCTGGCCCGGCCCCCGCAACATGCCGAACTTCACGCTCAGCTGGTAGCTGTCCCGGTCCCGGCCGCGCAGCGCCTCGGCCAGCAGCAGTTCGTTGTGGCCCATGGCGTAGAAGTCACCGGTGTCGATCAGCGAGACGCCCGCCTCCAGCGCGGCGTGCACGGTGGCGATGCTCTCCGCGCGGTCGGTCTCGCCGTAGACACCCGACATGCTCATCGCGCCCAGTCCCAGCGCGGAGACGGCCGGACCGGTGCTGCCCAGGGTTCGTGTCTGCATCGTGTTCTCCTCGCGTTGTCTCACGTCGTCCACGTCGTCTTACGTCGTCGATCCGCCGCCCACTGTGGGCCCTCGCCGCGACGTACGGGAGCGGAGCGTTCATCCAGGGATCGGCGCTCCCTGGATGGGCCCGTCCGCCGCGAGGACCATGAGGGCATGCAGCGTGACCAGCTCGCCGACTTCCTGCGCCGCCGCCGTGAGGCGATCCCCCCGGCCGAGGTCGGTATCGCCGAGGGCCCCCGCCGCCGCACCACCGGTCTGCGCCGGGAAGAGGTGGCCATGCTCGCCGGGGTGTCGGTGGACTACGTCGTACGCCTGGAGCAGGGCCGCAGCAGTCAGCCCTCGCCCCAGTTGCTCGGGGCGCTGGCCCGCGCGCTGCGTCTGTCCGACGACGAGCGCGACCATCTGTTCCACCTCGCCGGGCACCGGCCCCCGCTCGCCGACGGGGCGGCCCGACTGGCCCGCGCCGGTCTGATGCGCATGCTCGACCTGCTCGGCGACACCCCGGCCATGGTGCTGTCCGACCTGGGCGAGGTGCTCGCCCAGAACCGGATGGGCATCCTGCTGGCGGGCGACCACAGCGGCTTCACCGGCGACCGGCGCTATACGGCCTACCGCTGGTTCACCGACCCCGCCGCCCGCGCCGTCCACCCGCCCGAGGAGCGGGAGCACTACGCCCGCAGCATCGTGGCCGACCTGCGCGCGGCCGCCGGCCGTCGCTCCGGCGACCCCACGGTCACCGGCCTCGTCGACCGGTTGCGGGCCGCGAGCGCCGACTTCCGCCGGCTCTGGGCCGAGTACGAGGTGGCGGTCAGGCGCGCCGACCGCAAGACCGTGCTGCACCCGAGGGTGGGGCGGCTGGCGATGGACTGCGAAACCCTCGTCACCCCCGACCTGGGGCAGCAGTTGCTGGTGCTCACCCCGGCGGACGCCGAAACCCGCGAGCGGCTGGACCTGTTGCGGGTGCTCGGCATCGAGGAATTCCCCGCAGAGGAATTCCCCATGGATTTCCCCCCGGAGGAGGCGGGCCCGGGCGAGCGGTGAAGCGGGCCGCCCGCAGCGAGCACGGTCGCGGTACTGAGTACTGACTACTGGCGTGAGGCCGCCGGGGCCAGGGTCGCCTCGCATCGGCATGACGGGCGAGACGGTCGACCCGGCGCCGACGCCGACGCCGACGCTGATCGCGGACGCGGTGATCGACGGCGCGGCCGTGTTCGACGGCGACGCGGTGATCGACGGCGCGGAGCGCGGCCTGGGCCACCTGAACCACCTGGGCCGCCTGGGCCGCGACCACTGGCACGTCTGGCAGCACGCCAAGGGCGGCGCCATCGCGATGTGCCCGCTCCCCGGGACGGACCAGTTCCGCCCACGCGCGGCGATGGCCGACCGCTTCCGCGCGGACCGGACCTTCCTGATAGGCGACGCCGCCCACATCCACTCCCCGGCGGGCGGCCAGGGCCTCAACACCAGCGTCCAGGACGCGTACAACCTGGGCTGGAAGCTCGGGCAGGTGCTACGGCACGGCGCGGACCCGGTGCTACTCGACAGCTACGAGGCCGAACGCCTGCCGATCGCGGCGGGCGTCCTCGGCATCAGCACCCGCATCCACCGCGCCCACCGCGCGGGCGACGCGGAGGGGCGGCGCCGCACGAGCGAGGTCCACCAGCTGGGCCTGTCCTACCGGGAGGGCCCGCTGGCGGTGGACGAGCGGAACGACAGGGACGAGCAGCACCGGTTGGGAGCCGGTGACCGAGCCCCGGACGCACCGTGCGCCCTGCCGGACGGAACGCCCATCCGGCTCTTCGACATCCTGCGCGGCCCGCACTTCACCCTGCTGATCGTCGGCGACGCGGCGCCGCCCGCGCCGGACGCCGACTTCGGGGGCCTCGCCCCGACGCTGGGGGCGGCCGGATGCGTGCGCACGATCCGGGCAGGCGGCCCGTCCCCCGATCTCCTGGACCCGAACGGCCACCTCACCACCACCTACGGCCCCGCCCCGGCCCTCTTCCTCATCCTCCCGGACGGCTACGTCTGCTGGGCGGCGGACGGCGCCCGGGTGCGTCCCCTACTGACGCGTTGACCGAACTCAGGTCGGCGGATCTTTCCCCTCCCCGCCCCTTCCCTCAACCATGGGTTCCACCCCCGGCCCCCGGAGCCGACGAACCGACCGCCGTCACGAACACCTGCACCGGCGGGCTGAACGCAGTCGACACGCCGACGCAGCGGACGACCGGACAGACACCCGCCCACATCCGGGCCGCTCCGACAGAGCCCGGGCCAGAGCCCTGATTCCACTCCGCCCCTCCCCCCCGGGCCGAGCCCCGTTTCGCTCCACCCCTCGCCCCCGGGACCGACGAACCGACCCTCGTCGCGAACACCTGCACCGGCGGGCTGAACGCAGTCGACACGCCGACACAGCGGACGACCGGACAGACACCCGCCCACATCCGGGCCGCTCCGACAGAGCCCGGGCCAGAGCCCTGATTCCACTCCGCCCCTCCCCCGGGCCGAGCCCCGTTTCGCTCCACCCCTCGCCCCCGGAGCCGACGAACCGAGCGCCGTCGCGAACACCTGCACCGGCGGGCTGAACGCAGTCGACACGCCGACGCAGCGGATGACCGGACAGACACCCGCCCACATCCGGGCCGCTCCGACAGAGCCCGGGCCAGAGCCCTGATTCCACTCCGCCCCTCCCCCCCCGGGCCGAGCCCCGTTTCGCTCCACCCCTGGACCCCCGGGACCGACGAGCCGACCCTCGTCGCGAACAGCTCACCGGGCAGGGCGCCAGCCGCGCCACCCGGGACGCGGCCGGGGTCTGGGGCGGAGCCCCAGTTGCGGGAAGGGGCGGGGAGGGGAACAGCCCGCCGCAGGCGCCAAGGCACGCCGCGCCGCGCAGACCCGAGCCCCCCGACGCAGCCCGGCCTACGCGAAGTCCAGCAGCACCTTGCAGGACTGGCTGCGGTCCGCCGCCAAGGCAAACGCCTCCGCCGCCTCCCCCACCGACCGCACCCCGCTGATCAGCGCGTCGAACGACGGCTCAGCCGCCAGCAGCCGCAACGCATCGTCGAACTCGGCGTGGAAGCGCAACGCGCCCCGCAGTTCGATCTCGCGGCTGACCAGTACGTTCCCGGCGAACGGGCTCTGCCCCGGTGGCAGCATGCCCAACTGCACCACCACCCCGCCGCGCCGCACCCTCCGCAGGCAGGTGTCGAGTCCGGCGGCCACGCCCGACGCCTCGATGGCGACGTCGAACTCGGCCGAGGGCCAGTTGGGGTCGTCCGGGTCGTCGGCCCGTACGCACGCGGTCGCCCCGGCCGCCGCCGCGAACTCCAGGGCACGGGGCAGCAGATCGGTCGCCGTGATGGTCGCCGCGCCCGCCGCGCGGGCCGCCGCGATGGTGAGACAGCCGATCGGACCGGCACCGGTGACCAGCACATGACGGCCCTTCACCGCGCCCGCCCGCCGCACCGCGTGCAGCGCGACGGACAGCGGTTCGGCGAGCGCCGCCCGGCGCGGGTCCAGCCCATCGGGCAGGGCGCGCAGTTGCGCCGCCGGGACGGTGATACGGGAGGCGAAGCCGCCCTGGACGTGGGGGAGGCGCGCGGCGCTGCCCAGGTAGCGGGTGTCGCGGCAGACGTTGGCGCGGCCGTCGGCGCACTCGGGGCACACCTCGCACGGCGTGGCCGGGTGCACGGCGACGGGGGTGCCGACCGAGGGCCCGGTCGCGCCCTCGCCGTACGCCATCACCGTGCCCACGACCTCATGTCCCAGCACCATCGGCTCCTGGAGCCGGAAGTCGCCCACCCCACCGTGCCGGTGGTAGTGGAGATCCGATCCGCAGATCCCGCCGTAGCGGATCGCCACGAGCGCCTGCCCGGACGCCGGTTCCGGCTCCGGGAGTTCCTCGACCCGTAGATCACCCTGTCCGTGGATCACACAGCCCAGCACCATTCGCCCAGCCTCCTCAAGCTCACCTGGTATCCCAGCGTTCACAGCCCGTCAGGGCTCACAGCACGCTCGTCATGCCGCCGTCTACGTACAGCACCTGTCCGCTCACGAAGTCCGCCGCCGGGGACGCGAGATACAGCAGCGCCCCGATCAGGTCCTCGGTGCGGCCCCAGCGCCCGGCCGGGGTCCGGCCGCGCACCCAGGCGCTGAACTCCTCGTCCTCGACCAGCGGCCGGGTCAGCTCGGTCTCGATGTAGCCGGGGCCGAGCCCGTTGACCTGGATTCCGTACCGGCCCCAGTCCGCGCACATGCCCTTGGTGAGCATCTTCAGCGCGCCCTTTGTCGCCGCGTAGGGCGCGATGCCGGGGCGGACCACCTCGCTCTGGAGGGAGCAGATGTTGACGATCTTGCCGTGGCCGCGTTCGGTCATCCGGCGGGCGGCCTCCCGGCCCACCAGGAAGGCGCTGGTGAGATTGGTGTCCAGGATCTGCCGCCAGGCGTCGTCGGTGAACTCCAGCAGCGGCGCCCGGTTCTGCATCCCGGCGTTGTTGACCAGGATGTCGAGCGGGCCCACCCGCTCCTCGACATCGGCGATACCGGCGGCGACGGCCGGGCCGTCGGTGACGTCGAACGCGGCGGTGTGCACCTCCGCGCCTCCCGCCCCTCCCGCGCCTCCCGCGCCAACTCCGCCGTCGGCGCCCCCGAGTTCGGCGGCGGCCTTCTCCAGGGCCCGCGGATCGCGCCCGTTGAGCACCACCGTGCAGCCGGCCTCCACGAGCCCCCGCGCGAGGGCGTGGCCGATGCCCCGGCTGGAGCCGGTGATCAGCGCGGTGCGGCCCGCGATGTCGAAGAGCGGATGTGTCGCCATGGTGTACGTACCCCTACCTCTTACTCGGTGCTAGATCACCAGTGACAGCAGCAGGACGAAGACGAGCCCGACGACGGAGATGATCGTCTCCATCACCGACCAGGTCCGCACCGTCTGCCCGACGCTCATCCCGAAGTACTCCTTGACCAGCCAGAATCCCGCGTCGTTGACATGGCTGAAGAAGAGCGACCCGGCACCGATGGACAGCACCAGCAGCGCCACATGAGTGTTGGACATATCGGCGGCCAGCGGTGCCATCAGCCCGGCGGCCGAGATCGTGGCCACCGTCGCCGAGCCCGTGGCCAGCCGGATGGCGACCGCGATCAGCCAGGCGAGGAGCAGCGCGGAGACGTTCCAGTCCTTCGAGATGTCCATGATCATCTTGCCGACGCCGATGTCGATCAGCGTCTGCTTGAAGCCGCCGCCCGCGGCGACGATCAGCAGCATGCCCGCGATCGGGGCGAGCGAGTGCTCGACGGTGGAGGAGAGCCGGTCCCGGGTGAAGCCCGCCGGCCGACCCAGCGTGAACATGCCCACGAGCACGGCCGCCAGCAGGGCGATCAGGGGGTTGCCGATGACGTCGGCGACCCGCTGGACGCCGTTCTCCGGGTCGTCCACCACGATGTCGACCAGTGCCTTGATCAGCATCAGCACGACCGGCAGCAGCACGGTGAACACGGTGACGCCGAACCCGGGGCGCCGCTCCAGCTCCTCCGACGGACGCGTGGGCATCAGCCGGTCCGGCGGGGTGACGTCCACCCAGCGGGCGGCGACGCGCGAGAAGACCGGGCCCGCGATGATCGCGGTGGGGATGGCGATGAGGACGCCGAGCGCCAGGGTGATCCCCAGGTCCGCGTGGACCGCGTCGATCGCGGCGAGCGGGCCGGGGTGCGGCGGCACCAGGCCGTGCATCACGGAGAGGCCCGCGAGCGCCGGGATGCCGATCCGCATCAGGGAGAAGTTGCCGCGCTTGGCGACCAGCAGCACCACCGGGATCATCAGCACCATGCCGACCTCGAAGAAGAGCGGCAGCCCGATGATCCCCGCGATCAGCACCATGGCCCAGGGCATCGTCCGGTTGTTGGCCCTGGCGAGGATCGTGTCGACGATCTGGTCCGCGCCGCCGGAGTCGGCGAGCAGCTTGCCGAGGATCGCGCCGAGTGCGATCAGCACGCCGACGCCCGCCACGGTCGATCCGAGACCGGCCGAGAAGCTGGTGATGACCTTGTCGAGCGGGGCTCCCGCGACGGCGCCGAGCGCCAGCGAGCCGATCGTCAGCGACAGGAAGGCGTGCAGCTTGGTCTGGGTGATGAGCAGGACGAGAACGGCTATGCCGACGAGGACGGCTATGCCGAGCTGTGCGTGACCGGCCGACGTGATCGGGTCGACGGTGTCCGCTGCCAGCATCTCGGCGCTGAGTCTGGTCACGGGCGGGTTTCCTAACGTGCGTTACTGATGTTCGAGCCGCCGCAGTTCGGCGGCGGCCCGCTCGGTGATGACCTCGGGTTCGGGGGAGATGTCGACGGCGACGCCGTACTCGTCCGGCTGGAGCGGTTCGAGCGTGGCGAGCTGGGAGTCGAGCAGGTCCCCGGAGAAGAAGTGGCCCTTGCGCTCCTTCATCCGCTCGGCGATCCGCTCGCGGTCACCGGTCAGGTGGAGGAAGACGATGCCGGGGGCGGCGGACCGCAGCCGGTCGCGGTACATCCGCTTGAGCGCGGAGCAGCTCACCACTCCCCCGCCCTCGGCGTGGGAGTGGGCCCAGGCACCGATGGCGTCGAGCCAGGGGCGACGGTCGTCGTCGTCCAGCGGGGTCCCGGCCGACATCTTGGCGATGTTGGCCGGTGGGTGGAAGTCGTCCGCCTCGGCGTACGGGACGCCGAGCTCCTCCGCCAGCAGAGGGCCGATCGTGGTCTTGCCCGTACCGGACACTCCCATGACCACGACTACCTGGGGGGCGTGCATTGTGTGAACCTCGCTGTCTTCTTCGACCTCGGCGCCGCCGGACACTCAACCCCACAGATACGACGTATTCAAGAGTCCGTGACTTAAAAGTCATACTTATTTGATGGACGGGTGGCCGCGTAGGCTGAGCCCATGGACGAACAGGGGCCCGAGGGCCGTGGTCAGAGGCCCAGGGGCCGGGGGCTGCACGACCGCGTCCTGGAATCCCTCGGCCCCGCGATCACGGCGGGCGACTACCCGCCCGGCACGGTGCTACGCACGGACGAACTGGAGCGGCGCTACGACGTCTCCCGCACGGTCGTCCGGGAGGCGGTGCGGGTCCTGGAGTCCATGCACCTGGTGGAGTCCCGCCGCCGGGTCGGGGTGACGGTGCGCCCCACCGAGGAGTGGGACGTCTTCGACCCCCAGGTCATCCGCTGGCGCCTGGCCGGCCCCGACCGCCCCCGCCAGCTCCGCTCCCTCACCGCCCTGCGCTCGGCCATCGAGCCCGCCGCCGCCGGGCTGGCCGCCGAGCACGCCACCCCGGAGCAGTGCGCCGAACTCACCGGGCACGCGCTCAACATGGTGGCCACCTCGCGCGGCCAGCAGCTCCCCGCGTACCTGGTCCACGACGTGGCCTTCCACCGCGTGATCCTGCGCGCCTCGGGCAATGAGATGTTCGCCCGCCTCGGCGACGTCGTCGCGGAGGTCCTCACCGGCCGCACCCAGCACCGCGTCATGTTCAGCGACCCCGACCCGGAGGCGGTCACCCTCCACGTCCGCGTGGCCGAGGCGGTCCGCGCGGGCGACGCGGAGGCGGCGGAGCGCTATACGAAGGAGATCACCGTGGGCGCGCTGCGGGAGCTGGACATCCTGGCGCCCTGAGGACGACGGGGCGCGGGTTGCGTCGCCGGGCGCCGGAGCCGCGGGGGTGGGCGCCGGTGGCGGCCTCCGTACGCCGATGGCCCGGGGTGCCTCCGGACTGCGGGCAGCAAAGGGGTCCGGGCACCCCTTCGAAAAATGCTTGATATGGCGCAACTAATACGTCAAGCGATTTCGGAGGAGGTACCCCAACCTCGTGGCACTCCGAGTCTGCCCGAGGGCAGACCGTGCGCTCCGGTCAGATCTGGTTCTCACCCCCGTCGACGTAGAAGTTGGCGCCGAGGACGAAGCTGCTCTGCTCGGAGGCGAGGAACGCCACGAGCCCGGCGACCTCCTCCGGGCGTCCCATCCGGCCGATCGCGGTGGTCGTGGCGAGGTGTGCCTTCAAGTCGGCCGCCTTGCCCTCGCCGGCGAGGGCCGTGATCGCCGGAGTCTCGATCGGGCCCGGCGAGATCGCGTTGACCCGGATGCCGCGGCCCTTGAGCTCGTTGGCCCAGGTCCGCGCGAAGGACCGGATCGCGGCCTTGGACGCCGCGTAGACGCCGAACGCCTCCGTGCCGTTGTCGGCGGCGGTGGAGGCATTCAGGATCACCGAGGCGCCCTCGTTGAGCAGCGGTAGCGCCTTCTGCACGGTGAACAGCTTGCCCCGCACATTGACGGCGAAGGTCCGGTCGAGGTGCTCCTCGGTGACCTCCTCCAGCGTCGCGAAGTCGGCGGTCGCCGCGTTCGCGAAGACCACGTCAAGGCCCCGGCCCCGGGCGCGGACCGCGTCGTAGAGCCGGTCCAGATCGGCCAGGTTCGTGACGTCACCCGCCACCGCGGTGGCCCTCGCCGGGCCGATGGCCTCGATGGCCGCGTCCAGCTCGGCCTTCCGCCTGCCGGTGATGAACACGTGCGCTCCCTCGGCCGCCAGCCGTACGGCGGTGGCCAGGCCGATCCCGGTGCCGCCGCCGGTGATGACGGCGGTCTTGCCCTCAAGCTGTCCCATGTCAATGACCTCCATAAATTTCGGTACCGTTCGGTACCGAAATCGAGCGTAGCGCACTTCTGCACCGACCGGTACTGAAGAGGTATCCTGAAGGGCATGAAGACGCGGCAGCAGGCACCGATCGGCCGACCGAGGGGGTTCGACGCCGACGAGGCCCTCGAACGCGCCATGCGGGTCTTCTGGGAGCAGGGTTACGAGGGCGCCAGCCTCACCGACCTGACCAGCGCCATGGGCATCACCCGCACCAGCATGTACGCGGCCTTCGGCAACAAGGAGGACCTGTTCCGCAAGGCCCTGGAGCGCTACTCCGAGGGCCCCGCCGCGTACGCGGACCGGGCCATGCGGGAACCGACCGCCCAGCAGGTGGCCACCGCGTTCCTCCACGGTTCCGTCCGGGCCACCACCCGCCCCGGCTGCCCCGCCGGATGCCTCGGCGTCCAGGGCTCCCTCGCCGCCGGCGACCCCGGGCGCAGCGCCCGCGACGCCCTCGTCGACTGGCGCAACGAGGGCACGGCCCGCCTCCGCGACCGGTTCCGGCGGGCCGTCGACGAAGGCGACCTGCCACCGGACACCGATCCCGGAGTGCTCGCCCGCTACATCATGACCGTGGCGAACGGCATGGCCGTCCAAGCGGCCAGCGGCGCCACGCGGGACGAGCTGCGGCAAGTGGCCGACGTGGCGCTGGGCAACTGGCCGCCCGCGCCCTGAGTCCGCCCGTGAGCGGTTCCGACCTCAGCGGGGAGCCGCGAAGACGTCGGGCTCCGCGAGGTCCGAGAGAAGCGGCGCGGCCGTCCAGCCGCTCAGCGTCGCGCGCGAGCGCTGGATGGCTCGAGGAGGCCATCGTCGGAGAGCCGGGTGCCGGCCTGCTTGACGTGCCTCAGCACGGGTGAGACCTCCATGCTCTGAAGTCCGGTCAGGGGCCCAATGCGATCCGAGGTGAACTCGAACAGTTCGTCGAGGTCCCGGCAGTGTGCGACGGCGTGAATGTTCCAGGGCCCGGAGATGGCTGCGACGAAGGCGACTTCGGGTTCCTGCGCGAGTGTGCGTCCCGCGCGCTTCACCGCTGACGGGTGCACGCGAAGCCAGAGGTTCGCGCGAGCGTGATAGCCCAAGGCTGCTGCCGCGATCTCGACGTCGATGTGGACGACGCGGTGCTGGAGCAGAACAGCAAGGCGTCGCGAGACGCGCCCCGGGGTGAGGCCGGCGGCTGTGGCGAGATCGACGAGACTGGTGCGGCCATCCGCAGAGAGCGCATCGAGCATCTTCTCGTCCTCGGGGGTGAGGCGCAGGGGCTCGCGAGTGACAACCGGAAACTCGGTGAAGGGAGGCCCGCCGCTCCCCAACGCTGCTTCCTCCTCCGGGGACAGTGCGCCCTCCAGGGCGGACCAGTAGTGGCCGCGGCCTCCGAGGAATTGGCGGAGCATGGCGAAGGCGTTGATGTCGATCACCGCCGCGGTGCGGGGAAGCCGCTGCCCCAGGAGGTCCTCGCGTTGTTCCCGCGTCCGGGATTGCGTCGCACAGGTGATCTCACAGCCCGCCGCACTCAGGGCTACCCAGTTGACGTCATCACGCTTGGCGAGCGCGTCGGCGATCGCCGCGACACTGCCAGGGCGGCAGCGCAGTCTCACCAGCCATCTGCTCTGCCCCAGGGCGCCCGGGTTGACCACACCGGCCACGCGGATGACGCCGTCGGCGCGCAGGCGGCGATACCGGCGATTGACGGCGCCCTCGGTCAGGCCGAGGGCGGACGCGATCGCGGCGAACGAAGCCCGCGGAGCGATCTGTAGCGCCCGAATGATTCGTACATCATCAGGCCCTACCGAAGCGGATTCCGTCATGAGCGTCCTTGCCATATCGGCAATCGTACAAACGAGCGCTCGTGGCTCGCCTGTGATGCGGTGCGGGCGAAACACTTGAAGCGCACGGGTTGAGGGGCCACCGCGGCGTGCACCGCCCTGTGCCGATCCCGGGGCCTCGACGATGCCCGAACGGACAACAACGCTCGAAGAACGGAGTTGACGCTGGATGCCATCGACCAGCACCGAACAACACCCATCGACGGCTCTCATCATCGGCGCCTCGCGCGGCCTCGGCCACGCGATGGCGGCGGAGCTCCTCGACAGGGGCTGGCACGTCGTCGGCACCGTTCGCGACACCACTGCCCGAACGCCGCTGCACGATCTCGCGGACCACGCCGACGGGCGGATAACCATCGAACATCTCGACATCAACGACCCCGGCCAACTGCCCCCGCTCCACGAACGTCTGGCGCACCGCCGACTCGACGTGCTCTTCGTCAATGCGGGCACCACCAACAATGAGCAGACGCCCGTCGGCGCGGTTGCGACAGCCGACTTCATCGACGTGATGGTCACCAACGCGCTCAGCCCCATGCGCGTCATCGAGGCCCTCGAAGACCTGGTGTACCCGGCCGGGCTCATCGGGGTGATGTCCTCCGGGCAGGGCAGCATCACGAACAACACGACCGGAGGCCGCGAGGTCTACCGAGGGAGCAAAGCAGCCCTGAACATGTTCCTGCGGAGCTTCGCGGCCCGGCAAGGTGAGACGCAGCGCGCCTTCGTGCTCATGGCGCCGGGCTGGATACGCACCGCCCTGGGTGGTCCGGATGCGCCGTTCACCATCGAGGAGACCGTCCCCTTGCTGGTGGATGTCCTGCTCTCCCGACTGGGCACGCCCGGTCTGGCGTATCTGGACCGCTTCGGCCAGACCGTCCCTTGGTAAACCCCTCGACCACCGGCCACGGCACCGAGGCCGGAGAACTCAAGCCCCAGAACTCCTACCGGCTACAGCTGCTCTTCGCCGCCGTCATGCGCGAGAGCACCGCCGTCACCAGATGTCCGGTGCCGGGATCGCCCGGCTGAAGTCGCCACCACGCAGTGCGTCGGCGGGGATCGACCAGTGCATCCAGCCGCCGTCGCCGCCGATCCACCACTCGTCCTGCCCGGACAACTGGAGCAAGTGCTGGTAACGGCTCGACTCTTCGCCGTCCGGCAGCGTCGGCGAGGATCCCGTGGGGAACAGCGGCCAGCCGAAGGCCATGTCCTCGGCGTGGAGTGCGTACGGCTGCTCCGGCCAGTCGGGGAGCAGATCGGTGATGTCGTAAACGGGCATGTCGTCGACCACGGATCCCAAGTCGACCGTGTCCCAGGCCGGGTCGAATGTGTCGGGGAAGGCGAACCCGGGCGTCGCCGTCCACGCGACCGGCTCGAAGACGCTCGACCGGGCCGGTGCGTCGGTCTCCACGGCGTGGGCGGAACGGGCCGGGACGACCGCCCCCAGCCGCGGGTCGGTGAGGTCGAACTTGAGCGACAGTCCAGGGGCGGCGGGATCGCCCCGCTCCGACTCGGAGTCGAGGGCGAAGAAGTTCAGCAGGCCCGTCCCGGCGGGGAGCAGGCCACCGAGCCAGGGCGCCAGGGCGTCGGTGTCGAGGACGGCGAGCAGGCTCAGCGGTACGCCCTCACAGTCGGGCCACGGCGTGCCCGGTTCGAGCATCGCCCGGCCGCCGAATCGACTGTGCCCGGCCGCCTCGCCCGGCCCGGCTTCGGTGAGCTCGAAACCGGGCCGGGCGAGACGTACCAGGCGCGCGGCCAAGGGGGCGCCGAGTCGCTCGGCGCAGAAGCCGTGCAGGGCGGAAAACGTAGCCTCAGGATCCATCCGGGAAGTCAAGCACCCACCTGTGACAGGCGGGACGACTCAGCTCCCGATCTCCGCTCACACCCCGGTCCTTCCCACAGCATCGATATGCGGCTCCGCCGCGGAGCCCCAGTTACGGGGAGGGGCGGGGAGGGGAATGACCTACCGGCTGATCGTTCCGCAGCCGCTCAAAGAGCCGCTTCGCCCGCCCCTCGTCCCACTTCAGCGCGTCGCCCTTGGACGTCGCGAACGCACGACGCGCCACAGGAACGCTCAGCCGGTTGCCGCTGCCGCCCGCGACACGCTTCATCGCCTGGAACAACGACACCAGCGTCCGTAGATCGGACCCCTTGTCCACGATGAGCGTGTCCAGGCCCGCGCCGACGGTCGGCAGGGACTTCCACGGGACGAAGACCTGGTCCGGCTGCGCGGCCCGCTTCGCCAGTGCCGCGAGGAACTTCTGCTGGTTCTGGCTGCGCCCCAGGTCACCGTTGGCCTCCTGGTGGCGCTGGCGGACGAAGGCCAGGGCCTGGCGGCCGTCCAGCGTCTGACAGCCCGCCTTCAGATCGGCGCCCGACTTCTTGTCCTTGATGGGCTTGTCGAGGCACATCCGCACGCCGCCCACCGAGTCGACGACGTTGACGAAGCCCGCGAAGCCGATCTCCGCGTAGTGGTCGATCCGCAGCCCGGTGTTGTACTCGATCGTCCGCACCAGCAGTTCGGGACCGCCCAGCGAGAACGCGGCGTTGAGCTTGTTCTTCGATGGCCCGGGACGCTTACCGGTCATGGGGTAGGTGAACGGCGGGAGGGTCACCCAGGAGTCTCGCGGCAGGCTCACCATCGTGGCGCCGTGGGCGCCGGTGTGCAGGATCATCATCGAGTCGGTGCGGCGGCCCTCGGCCGAGCCGGTGTGCAGGTTCTTCTTGTCCTGCTGGGAGAGGCCGTCACGGCTGTCGGAGCCCACGATGAGGTAGTTGGTGCCCTTGCCCGGCGCGGGGCGGTGCTCGACCTTGGCCAGGTCGACGTCGTTGTTCAGCTGGGACCAGGCCCAGCCGTACGTGGAGGCGGCCCCGACCAGGACCACCGCGAGCACGACGACCACCGTGCGCCGCAGCCGCCGGGGCCACCGGCGGCCGGGGGCGGGTTCGTCGGCGCCGTCGCCCTCGTCACGCGGCCGGTACGGGTCCGGCGGTATCCGGTGGCGCGGTGTCAAAGGCGCGTGCCCCTGCGCCAACGGCTGCGGGTCGCCGCCCGGCCATGCGTTCTCGCCCGGCCACCGGCTCTCACCCGGCCACGAGCCACCACCCGGCCACGAGCCCTCACTTGGCCATGGGTTCGACATGCTTCTCCAACCCCCGCTCACTTGGACAGGCCCTGGCGCGCAACCGGTTCGACGATCCGCTGCTCCCCGGCGGAGCCGGATCGCTGCATGCGGTGCCAGCGCAGCCTCGTGCCGAACAGGGCACTCACCACGGACTGGATGATCACGAGGTACATCAACTGCCGGTAGATGACGAGCTGGAAGGGCATCGCCCACAGCGCCCGCAGCCGTTCGTTGTCCAGCCGCAGCGCGTATCCGGCGCCGAACAGCTGCACCACGAGGAAGACCAGCCACACCCCGATCGACTCCACGGGATCGGCGAACGCCACGCCGTACAGGGCGAAGACGTCCACGACGGGGGCGAGCAGCGGCAGCACCACCTGGAAGAGGAAGAGGTAGGGCAGCGCTCGGCGGGCGAAGCGTCCGGCGGGGCCGACCTCGCGGAGGGCGCGGCGGTGCTTCCACATGGCCTGGAGCGTGCCGTAGCACCAGCGGTACCGCTGCCGCCACAGCTGGCGCAGCGAGGTGGGCACCTCGGTCCAGGCGATCGCGGACTCCTCGTACACCACCCGCCAACCGGCCCGCCACAGCGCCATCGTGAGGTCGGTGTCCTCGGCGAGGGTGGCCTCGCTGACCCCGCCGACGCCCATCAGCGCGTCCCGCCGGAAGGCGCCGATCGCGCCGGGCACGGTCGGCATGCACTCCAGCACCTCGTACATCCGGCGGTCGAGGTTGAAGCCGAAGACGTACTCCAGATGCTGCCACCTGCCCAGCATCCGACGGCGGTTGCCCACCTTGGTGTTGCCGCTCACCGCGCCGATGGCCGGGTGGGCGAGCGGCTGGATGAGCTGGTGGATGGCGTCCGGTTCGAAGACGGTGTCGGCGTCGACCATCACCACGATGTCGTACTGGGCGTGGACCAGGCCGGTGTTGAGGGCGGCCGCCTTGCCCGCGTTGGGCTGGCGGATCACCGAGACCCGAGGATCGTCGATCCAGGTGGCGAGGTCCGCGGTCTGGTCGGTCGAGCCGTCGTCGATCACGATGATCTGAAGCCATCGGTGGGTGGAGGCGAGCAGCGACCGCACGGTGGTCTCGATGCCCGCCTCCTCGTTGTAGGCGGGGACGAGCACCGTCACCGGCTCGTTGACCTCGCGCAACCAGGGCGAACCGGGCCGGAAGCGGTGCAGGCGCCGGACGTGGGCCCGCGCGAAGAAGAGCAGCAGCACCAGCCGCAGCAGGGCCAGGGTGCCCGCGATGCCGAGCACCCAGGTCATGGCCTGGACGAAACCGTGTCCGATGGACTGGACCTGGAGCAGCGCCTTGCCCTGCAACTCGCCGACGGTGGAGGCGGGGGTGTTGACGGGGGCCTGGCCGAGCCCCTCGGACACCGTCGTGTACTTCTCGATCTTCCGGTTCCGGAAGAGCTTCTTGATCTCGCTGTAGGCGCTGTCCGTCTGGCTGTACTGCTGGATGACGCCCCGCTCCGGCTTCCGATCCGGCCGGTCCGCCGCGACCAGCAGATACCCCTGTTCGGCGGCGCGCCGGGCGGCCGTCCACTCGCCGTCGCACATCGTGTCGGCCTGGGTGGTGAGCGGCAGCCGCAGCAGTTTGGTGGTGGTCCCCGCGCTGCCCGCCAGTGCCGTCTGGGTCAGGGACAGTTCCAGCCGGGTGCGTACGGCGGAAGCCGCGCCCAGGTCGGAGCCGGTGTAGGTGAGCGAGCCGATCTCATGGCCCGCGTCGCGGATGCGGCGCACCAGTTCGGGGTGGCGGGCCGTCTGGACGCCGGAGAGGAAGAAGGTGGCGTGCGCGTGGTGCGCGCGCAGCAGGTCCAGCAGGCGTGGGGTCCATACGGGGTCGGGCCCCCCGTCGAAGGTGAGGGCGACGGTGCCGGCCGGCATCCCGGCCGTCTGCACCCTGCCGCCGGCGATGCGCACCACCGGTTTCCCGGTGTCGGCGGCCTTCGGGATCGGGCTCGTACAGGGACTGCGCGTGGGCTTTGAGGCGACCTCGTGGGTGGTCCAGCCTTCGAAGACCAGCGCGGCGGCGACCGCGGAGACGACGACGATCAGCAGCAGCCAGTGGCCGCGCGGCTCGGGGCGGTGTGCGTGCCGGCTCACCAGTGGCCGCCCCCGGATGGCGAGTCGGCGGCAAGGGGAGCGGTCACCGCGGTGCCGTAGGTGTATGAGCTGGGCCAGGGCCGTCCGGTCGGGGCGCTGCCGTTGGTGGACCGCTCGGCGGTCTTCGGCGGCTCCTGGCCGCCCTGCCACACCACTCCGGACAGGGCGGCCACGAGCAGCAGCAGATAACCGAGGCAGGCACAGCCGACAGCCAGCGCCGCGAGCGCCAGGAGCTGTCTCCGGCCACCGGAGGCATTGACGAATATCTGACCGGTTTGTTTTCTTCGCCGACGCTTTTCGGTCACCCTCTTCACCATGTGGCGGAAGTGTAGCGATGCGTTCGCATGCCCGTGACCACTCGGAAGAGTGCCCTCCTCGTTACCGGAGGTAGCCGTGACCTGGTCTTCTCTCTCAAGCGGGTATGTCTGAAAAGTGTGAGAGAAGGGTCACTGTGGGCCGGGGCGGGACACCTGGGGCCAGCGCTCGTACCACCGCTGATCGGCCTCCAGCTGGGCCGCCAGCGAGATGAGCACGGGCTCGCTGTTGGCCGGGCCGAGGAGCTGGGCGCCGAGCGGCAGCGTGCGGTGCTCGGGGTCGGCGAACCCGGCGGGGACGTTCATCGCGGGCCAGCCCAGCACGTTCCACGGCCAGGCGTACGGGCACGCCGCGATCATGGCCCGATCCGTACGCCACCCGGACAGACCGGCCATGGCGCCGATCCGCAGCGGGGGCGTGGCCGTCGTCGGGGAGAGGACCACGTCGAAGCGGTCGAAGACCGCCCCGACCTGGCGCCGCAGCGGCTCCTCGTACGACCGCGCCCACCGCAGCGCGGCACCGCCCAGCAGGCGGCCGTTGCGGACGGCGCCGCGGGTGCGGATGTCCAGCAGCAGCGGATCGGGGACCCGGCCGGACCATTCGGTGAGCCCGGCCGTGGCGCGCGGCAGGAAGGAGAAGCCCACGAGCCCGTAGCGCGGCTCGGCCTCCACCACCTCGTGGCCGAGGGCCGCCAGCCGGTCGGCGAGCCGGACGACGGCGGCCCGCACCACCGGGTCCAGCCTCTTCGGCGTACCGGTGAAGGCCGTCTTGAAGGACAGGGCGATCCGCAGCCGCCCCGGGTCGCGACCCACGGCCGACAGCACGTCCACCGGCTCGGGGCAGTGCAGATCCCCCTCGCAGTTGCCGGTCGCGGCGTGCAGCAGCAGCGCCGCGTCGGCGACCGTACGGGCCAGCGGGCCGTTGCAGGTGATGCCGTTGAAGGCCTCGGCGTCCGGCCAGGTGGAGATCCGGCCGCGCTGGGGCTTGATGCCGATGAGGTGGGTCCAGGCGGCGGGGATGCGGACCGAGCCCGCGCCGTCCGAGCCGAGCGCGGCGGGGACGATACTGGCGGCGACGGCGGCCGCGGCGCCGCCGGAGGAGCCGCCGGGGGTGTGCTCCGGGTTCCAGGGGTTGCGGGTGTCGCCGAAGGCGGGGCCCTCGGTGAACGGCCACTGGCCCAGCTCGGGGGTGTTGGTCTTGCCGACGATCACGGCCCCGGCCGCCTTCAGCCGCCGTACCGCCTCGCCGTCCTCGGCCTTGGCGGGGAAGTCGCCGCAGCAGCCGAAGGCGGTGGGCTCGCCCGCCACGTCCGTGTCGTCCTTGACCGCAAGCGGGACGCCGAGCAGTGGCAGCCGCTCCCCCGCCGCAAGCCGCCGGTCCGCCTCGGCGGCCTCGCGCAGGGCGGCCTCGGCGCGGACGCGGCGGAACGCGTTGAGCGTGGGCTGGGTCTCGGCGATGCGCTGGAGCGACTGCTCGACCAGCGCACGGGAGGTCACCTCGCCCCCGGCCAGGGCGCGGATCTGCTCGCCCAGACCCTTGGGAATGACGCTGGTCACCGTGGACCTCCTCGGGTGAGTTCGGCCACTCCCCCTTTACCCCAGGTGGCCGCTCGGCGCACCCTGGGCAACGGTGGTGACCTTTTTCATCATGTCCATCCCGTCCATCACTTTCATCACGATCATCGCTGAGCACAGAGGACACCCGCATGACCGACATCGCGGCGCGCCGCACCGGCCGCACCGGCCTCCACGCCCGCACCGGAGGCCCCTCCGACGGCGATGACAACCTGTTGGAGCATCTGCTCGGGTGGTCGCTCGTCGTAGTCCTCGCATTGCTCATTACACGACTGGGGCTGTTCTGAGCCCATACGTCTCTGAGCCCATACGTCACGGTCCAGTGCACTGCACTGGACCGTATGCCATAGTGGACTACATGACGTTCGACGCCGCAGCCTGGCTGGAATCCGCCACCATCGACCCCGCCGTACTCGCCCTGCGCCCCGACTACCGGGCGCTGCTCATCACCGCCGAGGGGCTGCTTCCCGGGCCCAGCGACGAGCTGAGCGAGCGACTCCTGGCCGACGCCGAGTCGGCGGCGCGGAAGCGGTTCGGGGACGGCCCGGTGGAGGAGCATCCGCATCTGGCCGCCTGGCGCGAGGCGTTCCGCGCCTTCGGCGCGAAGCCACAGCGCACCCGGCCCAGTGCGGAGGCCCTGCTGCGGCGGGTCTCCGCCGGGCTGCCCCGGGTGGACCGGCTGACCGACATCTACAACGCGATCTCGGTCGGACATGTGATCCCGCTCGGCGGCGAGGATCTCGACCACTACGTGGGCGCGGCTCGGCTGGTGCGCGCCGAGGGCGACGAGACCTTCGAGACGACGGCCGGCGGCGAGCCCGTGGTCGAGCACCCTGCGCCCGGCGAGGTGGTGTGGCGGGACGAGGCGGGCGTCACCTGCCGCCGCTGGAACTGGCGCCAGTGCACCCGCACCCGGCTCACGCATGACACCACCCGGGCGATGTTCGTACTGGACGCGCTGGGGCCGATGGACGACACGGCGCTGAAGGCGGCCGGTGACCAGCTGATGGATGCGCTGACGGAGGCGAGTCCGGGGGTGACGATCGCTTCGTGGCTGGTGGGCGCGGGCTAGAACAGGGCCTGCTGGCCCGGGGTCGGGGGGTCCTCCTCGCCGAACAGCTTCGGCGGAGTGGTGAGCAGCGGCGCGATCCGCCGCGAGCCGGGGCAGGAGATCAGCTCGTACGCGGAGCGCCGCCCCGGCGGGTCATGGCGGGCGAAGCGCCCGCCGACGACCGCGATCTCTCGGGTGCAGACCGGGCAGGTGCGGCGGGGTGACGACGACATGCGTCCAGTGTCACCCAGCCCTCCGACAACGGTCCCAGGGCGACGCCCGGGGAGTACGACGCCCGGGGAGTACTCAGAACGCGTCCACCGGCTTGTACGCCCCCCACACCTCCCGCAGCGCGTCACAGACCTCTCCGACCGTGGCCCGCGCCGCCAGCGCGTCCTTCATCGGGTACAGCACATTGGCCGTGCCCGGCTCGCTCTCGGCCGCCTTCCGCAGTGCGGACAGCGCCGCGCTCACCGCCGACCGGTCGCGTCCGGCGCGCAGCCGGGCGAGCCGGGCGCGCTGCCGGGCCTCGATCTCCGGGTCCACCCGCAGCGGCTCGTACGGCGCCTCCTCCGCCAGCTGGAAGCGGTTGACGCCGACCACCACCCGTGTCCCCGCCTCCGTCTCCCGGGCGATCCGGTAGGCGTTGCGCTCGATCTCCTCCTTCTGGAAGTTCCGCTCGATCGCGGCCACGGCGCCGCCCAGGTCCTCGACCCGCCGCATCAGGTCGACGGCGGCCTCCTCGACGGCGTCGGTCAGCGACTCCACGGCGTAGGAGCCCGCGAAGGGGTCCACGGTGGCCGTCACATCGGTCTCGTGCGCCAGCACCTGCTGGGTGCGCAGCGCCAGCCGGGCGGAGGCATCGGTCGGAAGCGCGATGGCCTCGTCGAAGGCGTTGGTGTGGAGGGACTGGGTGCCGCCGAAGACGGCGGCCAGGCCCTGGACGGCCACCCTCACCAGGTTCACCTCGGGCTGCTGGGCGGTGAGTTGGACGCCCGCGGTCTGGGTGTGGAAGCGCAGCATCTGGGACTTCGGATCGCGGGCGCCGAACTCCTCCCGCATCACCCGCGCCCAGATCCGCCGCGCGGCCCGGAACTTGGCGACCTCCTCCAGCAGCGAGGTGCGGGAGACGAAGAAGAAGGAGAGCCGGGGCGCGAAGTCGTCGATGTCCATCCCCGCCGCGACGGCCGTACGGACGTACTCGATGCCGTCGGCGAGGGTGAAGGCGATCTCCTGCGCGGGCGAGGCCCCGGCCTCCGCCATGTGGTAGCCGGAGATCGAGATGGTGTTCCACTTGGGCAGCTCGGCCTTGCAGTACTTGAAGATGTCCGCGACCAGCCGCAGCGAGGGGACGGGCGGGAAGATGTAGGTGCCGCGGGCGATGTACTCCTTGAGGATGTCGTTCTGGATGGTGCCGGTCAGCCGGGCCCCGGACACGCCCTGCTCCTCGGCCACGAGTTGGTGGAGGAGCAGCAGCAGGGCCGCGGGCGCGTTGATGGTCATGGAGGTCGAGACCCGGTCCAGCGGGATGCCGCCCAGCAGCACCCGCATGTCCTCGACCGAGTCGATGGCCACCCCCACCCTGCCGACCTCGCCGTGCGCGAGGGGCGCGTCGGAGTCGTAGCCCATCTGGGTCGGCAGGTCGAAGGCCACCGAAAGACCGGTGGTGCCGTGCTCGATCAACTGCCGGTAGCGGGCGTTGGACTCGGCGGCGGTGCCGAACCCCGCGTACTGCCGCATCGTCCAGGGGCGGCCGGTGTACATCGTCGGATAGACCCCGCGGGTGAAGGGGTACTCCCCCGGCTCGCCCAGCCGCCCGGCCGGGTCCCAGCCGCTGAGCGCACCGGGCCCGTACACCGGCTCGACGGGGAATCCCGACTCCGACTCGCGCGCCATGGGTCACGCCTCCTGATGGCTGATACCGGGTGTTCTCCCGGTACGGGGCCCTGTTCACAGCATGCGTCGATGTTCGCCCCACGGCAGCCCCGGGAAGCATTCAGAGCAAAAAGATCAGGGGAGGGGTTCGGATGCACCGGACAGCGGTGGTCGGCACCGCGCTGGCCACGGCCACGGCGGCGGCACTGGTCGCCGGGTGCCGGCCGGGGGAGGCGACCGTGAACGGCCGGGGGCAGGAGCGACCCCAGGCCCGGGCGAGTACGAGCGCGCCCGCGCGCGAGACGCCGCCCCGGCCGCATCGCACATACACCCACAAGGCCAAGCCCAAGCGGGTGGCGGCGCGCCCGCCGCGCACCACGGCCCCTGCCGTGCCGCGGCGCACCGCGCCAAGGGTGGCCCCGCCGGTGATCCCCTTCGGCAGCAGCGGGGACCGGGTGCGCGAGCTCCAGGCCCGGCTGCGCGCGCTCGGCCTCTTCCACCGGAACCCGACCGGGTACTTCGGCACGATCACGCAGGCGTCGGTCAGCGCGTACCAGCGGGGTCACGGCCTCGCGGTCACCGGCTCGGTGAGCCGGCGCACCTGGACCTCACTGCGCTCGGCCACGAAGACGCCCACGCGCGACCAGCTCTACCCGCCGACCACCCTTCCACTGGCCAAGCCGGACCCGCGCTGCCTGACCGGCCGGGCGCTGTGCATCAGCAAGACCAGCCGCACCCTGGCCTGGATGGTGAACGGCCGGGTGGTGTCGGCGATGGATGTGCGCTTCGGCTCGGAGTACACCCCGACCCGGGAGGGGCTGTTCCAGGTCAACTTCAAGAGCCGGGACCATGTCTCGACGATCTATCACACGCCGATGCCCTACGCGATGTTCTTCAGCGGCGGCCAGGCGGTGCACTACTCCTCGGACTTCGCCGCCCGCGGCTACAGCGGCGCCTCACACGGCTGTGTGAACGTCCGCGACAAGAAGAAGATCGCCGCCCTCTTCGACAAGGTGAAGGCCGGCGACAAGGTCGTTGTCTACAAGTAGTCCCGCCAGGACCGCAACCATCAATTGAGGAACCCCGACGGCGAGGACCCGGTCCGCGAGAGCGGCGCCGGTTCAGGCGCGAAAACAGGGGCGGCGCGGGCAGAGCCGGGGGAACGTGCTCTGCCCGCGCCGAATGCGCGGAGCCGTCGGTACGGGGGGAACCTCGGCTCCCGCGCGGCCGATGACCAGTCGGCCCGTTTCTTTCAGCGTCACCGCTGAAAAAAACGTCACACCTGGGTGCCGGAGTCTCAGTCGGCACCCGTTTCCGCGGTGGTCGTGGGGTCCTCCGAAGCGGGTGGCTCCGTGGACTTCGGCGACTCCGTGGACTTCAAGGGGTCAGCGGCGGTCGTGGGAGTGGTGGCGTCGCTCGGCGTGTCGGTGGTGTCCGGCGGAGGGGGCGGCGGGGCCGGATCGCCGTCCCCGCCACCTTTTCCCGGATCGCCACCGGAGTCGCCGCTGCCCGAACCGGCGCTGTCACCGGAGCCCGAGCCGGACCCGGAACCGCCGTTGCCGGTGGAGCCGCCGTTGCCGCTGTCCGTACCGCCGCTGTCGCCGCCGCTGCCGGTGCTCTCGTCGCTGCGCGGAGTGCTGCCCGTAGCGTTGTCGCCGAGGATGTGCGTGCAGTAGCCGTGGATGGCGGACGCGCTGCCCGCCGCCTTCGTCAGCTTCTTCAGCGACTTCTTGTCGAGGTCCGCGCCCACACCCGTTTCCGAGTCCAGATAGCGCGGGCAGCTGGCGAGGGCCCACTCCGGGACGCCGGGCTCCCCCTTCGAGGAGCCCTTCGACTTGCCGTTCTTGCCCTTGCCGTCGCCCTCCGGGTCGGAGGGAACCGTTCCGCCCTGCGCGCCGTTCGAGCCCACGTCGCTGGCATCGTTGTCGCCCGAACCACTGGGATCGGGCGTCGTCGTACCGCCGTCCTCGGAGATCTCCGGATGGGCGGAGTTCCCGCCGGGGCCGCCGTTCGGCATGCTCACCGAGGGGCCCGGAGTGTGGTCGCTCTGCCCGAACGGTGTCGGCAGTACCCCCGCGGCTGCCGCCACCGCGAATCCGCTGAGCGCACATCCGGCCACGACCGCGACCATGCCCGCGCGCAGCGGGCGCCGCAGCCGCGGCTGTCTCTCTCTGAACCGCCGGATCCGATGCGGCCGCCGGGCCATGTCCATTTCGGCCACCCCGGCCATTGACCCCGCCCCGGCCCCGGCACCGGTTTCGGCACCGGCCTCGACCCGGGCCGCCCGGAAGGCGGCCACGGCCGCCTCCTCACCGGGGAGCGCGGACGCGTCGGAGGGGCCCGCCGTACGGCCCACACCGGCGGCGGCGCTGAGCACGGCCGCCAACCGTTCCGCGTCGGCATATGACTGGTCGCTCCGGCCGTCGGGAGCGACAGGCTGCCCCCCGACCGGTTCGCCGCGAAGCAACCGCTCCGCGGCACTGTCATCCAGCCAGCTGTAGCGGTGGTCTTCGGCCATCACATGTCCTTCTGCGTTGGCGCGCGTGAATCCGTCACACCAGCAGACTTCGCCACACCCGGCTTGGTTGCACCGCCGCCGTGTGACTCGCGTTGCCCCGGCACCCCGTCGAGCACCGAATCGCCCCCGGCCGCGGGGCCGATCAGATCGGCGAGCCGCCGCAGCCCCCGGTGGGCGGCGGTGCGCACCGCCCCGGGCCGCTTGCCCAGCACCGCGGCCGCGCTCTTGGCGTCGAGGCCGAGGACCACCCGGAGCACCACCGCCTCGGCCTGGTCCTGTGGCAGCTGGGAGATCAGCCCGAGCGCCTTGCCGGTGCCGATGGCCTCCATCGCCTCACCGGCCGTATCCGCGTCGGACGGCCGGAACTCCAGCTCCGACTCATCGCCGCCGATGGCCGGGCGGCGGCCGCGCATCCGTATGTGGTCCAGCGCGCGATTGCGGGCTATCCGGGCCGCCCAGCCGCGGAAACGGTCCGCGTCTCCGCTGAACCGTTGCAGGTCACGGGCGATTTGCAGCCATGCTTCCGAGGTGATGTCCTCCGCGTCGCCATCACCGACCAGCGTGCGTACATAACCGAGGAGGCGAGGGTGCACGGACCGGTAGACGGTCCGGAAGGCGGCCTCGTCCCCTTCCTGCGCCGCGAGCACCGCGGCGGTCAGTTCCGCGTCGTCCCCCTGCACGCTCTCTTCCTGCCCCACTCGGAGAATCCGTGGTCCAGTCGATTCCGGCGTAACCCGCGGGCTAGCCCTGCCCGTAGGGCGGGTACTGCTGACCGGGCTGGCCGGGCGGCGGGGTCGGCGGCATCTGAGGGGCACCATACGGCGTGGAGCCGGGGGCCGGGGAGCCATACGGATTCGCGGAAGGCATCCCGTACGGGGCCGGACCGGCCATCTGCGGGGGCAGCGAGGCCCGCTGCTCCTGCATCGCGGTGATCTGCCGGACCAGCAGCAGCGCCAGGACCGCCGCGGCCATGAAGATCACGATGGCGAACATGTCGAAGGCCAGGATGGAGTGCAGGCTCTCGATGTCGCTCTTCGCCTCCGAGGGAGAAGGGGAGTAGTCGTCGCCCTCCACCTTGCCCCGCAGCAGGTTGTACCGGATCCCGCCGACGGCGTTGGTGACCAGCGCCACGATCCAGGTGACCCACCAGCCGTTGAGCACACCGCGGCTGACGGCCTGCGGCCCCTGCGGGGAGCTGGCGCGCCAGATGTCGTTGGCGATCTGCTTGGGGAACCAGAAGTTGACCACCGGGGTGAACCAGGAACCGGCCGCCCAGCCGCTGCTGAAGCGGTGCTGACCGGGGGCGAAGACCTCGGCGTTCAGCCGCAGCCGCCGGAACCAGATCGCCCAGACCACGGCGATCGCGACGGTGAGCAGCGAGTAGATGACCTGGGCCGCCGTGAACATGTCGTCGGCGTCGTTGAGGTCGTCCTCGGTGATGGAGACCGACTTGCCCTCGACCGCGTCCAGCATGTCCCCGATCACGCTGTACTGGCCGGATCGCGCCACCAGGAGGAAGATGAGCGCGGGCAGCGCCAGCCCGAACAGCACGACGAGCGTGGTGGAGAGCCCGCGCCGCAGATCGACCCCGCCGGTCGGCATGCCCATCGGCGGGGCGGCCGGATAGCCGTAGCCGCCGGCCATCGGCGGGCCCTGCGGGGGGACGGACGGCTGCGGAGGCCCGGATGGCTGCTGGAGCTGCTGCTGGTAGGTCCCGCATGCGGCACAGCGCCCGTCGGGGCCGACGGCGACAGCGCGGCAGTTCCCACACGGATACATGGTCTTTTGAGTCCCCCTGGGAACGTGACCGCTCCGGGCCACGCGAGAAGATAAGCCTCTGATCGCGCCCAGAGCGCGGACCTGCACGTTACGGGCATCCGACCGGTCCCGTCCAGAGTGGAACGAGCCCCGGACAACGGGGTGAAGTCCCCGGTTTCGTCCAAGGGGAGGTGTGACGCAATCGAGGCGTGCGACGCTGTAAGGGGTACGAGCCTCTTGCGGGCTCTCCTGATCGACGGTCGGGGCCTCTCCTGTGGGGGGTGGCGGCCCCGACCGTCCTTCTTTTCTCCCTTCTTTTCTCCCTCCCGGAACGCGCGCTCGGCCCTCGGTGGCCCCCGCGCTCAGACCCCCAGCCGCTCCGCGAGCCGGGTGAAGCCGGACCAGCTCAGCGGCGGTTTCCCGGGGTTCCACACCCGCTGTGCCAGCGCCGCGAGCGGCAGCCGGATGCCCTGGGCCACCTGAGCGGGGGTCTGGGCCTCGGGCCGGTCGCCCCAGATCGCGAAGCGGGCGCCGAGAATCCGGTCGGGCCCGGTCAGGCTCTTGTCGGCGATGGGCGTGGAACCGCGCAGAACCGTCGGGGACCAGTCCTCATATATGCGTTCGCCGGTCGGATAGGTGAACCCGCCGGGCTCGCCGAGCACGTAATAGAGGAAGGAGTCGTTGAGGTTGACCACCTTGCGGCCCTCCTTCAGATACTCCAGCGGCGGGCGCGCCGTCTCCTTCAGCCGTCCCGTCCAGTACTCGACCTCGATGTCCTTGGCGGGCTGGACGACGCCGCCCGCGAAGAAGCCGTCGTTCCACGCCTTGGGCCGCTTGCCGAGCTGCCGCGCGAGCCGGGCCCGGTCGTTCAGCCAGCCGGTGACCAGATCCTGCACCCGGGCGCTGGGGCCGTATTTCCGCTTGGCGGCGGCCGCCAGCTTGGGGAACGACGCCTGGGGGTCCTTGACGGTCAGCGCGAGGTACTCATCGGCGCCCAGGTGCCACCAGCGGCCGGGGAAGAGCGGGGCGTACTCGCGCATCAGGTCGTCGACGACACGGGCCGCGGCCGGATTGGAGATGTCCACCGAGCCCTGGAACGTGGTGCCGCCCGCGTTGCGCAGCTGGAGCTGCGGATGGGCCCGGATGACGGCGCCGAGGTGGCCCGGCGAGTCGATCTCGGGGATGACGGTGATGTGCAGCCGCTGCCCGAGCGCGACGATCTGCCGGACCTGGTCCTTGGTGAGGTGCGGGGACGAGACGATCTCGGGGTGGCTGGTGCTCTGGATGCGGAAGCCCTGATCGTCCGAGAAGTGCAGGGCCAGCTGGTTGAGCTTGAGGTCGGCCATCTCGCGCATCCGGGCCTCGATCCACCCGACCGAGAAGAATTTGCGGGCGATGTCCAGGTTGAGGCCGCGCTGGGCGCGTCCCGGCCGGTCGTGGATCACGCCCTCGGGGAGCCGGCCGCCGGAGCGCAGGGCCTGTTTCACGGTGCGGGTGCCGTAGAAGACGCCCGCGTCGGCCGGGCCGGTGATCCGGGCGCGGCCGCTCGCGACCTTCAGGGTGTACGCCTCGCCGCCGCCGCTCTCCTTCGGGGCGAGGGCCAGGGAGAGGTCACCGCGGCGGGCGGGGCCGGAGGTGGTGCGCAGCCCCAGCTCCGCGGCGATCATGCGGGCCTCGTCGGCGAGCGGGCCCTTGAGGTCGGCCACCACCCGGCTGTTGTCGCCGGGCCGCCAGCCGGGGCCCGAGGCCGGGGTGAAGTCGCGGACGGAGGGGATGGTGCGGGGCGGTTCGGAGGCCGCCGTGGCGTGCGGCGGGACGGCCGAGGGGGACCGCGCCGAGGTGGCGGTCGTGGCGTGTGGGGAGGACCGCGCGGGCGAGTGGGTGCCCGGCGGGCGCTGCCCGCCGTCCGTCTGCTGACAGCCGAGGGACGTCAGGAGGAGCGTGGCGACGGCCCCCGCGGCGAGACCGCGGACGCAGGACGCCTTGGTGGCTCTGAGCGGCAATCCCATGGCGGTGTACCTCCTCCTCGGGCCCTCCCCGCTTCACACGTTCGGCCGCTTATGGCCGAAAAAAGCCCTGCGCCCCGAATGCCGTCCACCGCATGCGGTAAAACCTCCCCGTTCGGGTGATATCGCGTTCCCTCCGGCACACCCACCTCCCCGCGTCGTTAGCGTGTACTGCTCACGCGCCCAGCCCATGTGTCCCACGCCTCCCCCGGGTCCGTCTCTCCCGGGTGTCCGTTCCCATGCGCGCCTCATGCGTGTCCGAGGAGTCCACGCTGTCCAGGTCCAGGTCCCGCGCCGCCGCCTCCCGCCTCGACCGGCTCAACACCGCCCCCGCCGACGCGGCCGAGGCGGCGCTCCTCGCCTGTTGCGGCAGCCGCCGCTGGGCCCGGCTGATCGCGGCCCACCGCCCGTACCCGGACCTGGAGGCGCTGCTGGCCGCTGGGGACGAGGCCAGCTATGACCTCACCCCCGCCGATCTGGACGAGGCGCTCGCGGACGAGTCGGTCGTCGGCCATGAGCTGCCGCCCGCGGACAGCCTGGGGTCGCCGGCCGCGCACACCGCGCTCCAGGCCGCCCACGACGCGTACGAGCGTCGATTCGGTCACGTTTTCGTCATCTGTCTGGATGGTCTGCCGCCCGGAGAGCGGCTGGACCGGCTGCTGACCGGGATCCGGGACCGGCTGGGCAACGAGTGGGAGCGGGAGCGGGACAACACCGCCGAGGAGCTGCGGCGCATCGCCCGCGGCAGACTGGCCCGACTGACCGGGAATCCGTCCCGTTCGCCGGAAGTGCCCGGGTCCCGGATCGCATGATCGCCCGTCCGTGCTTGATCGATCACACTTGAGCCCCCCGGAGGAACCCTCCGACAACACGTCGGTACGATGGCCAGGGCCGGTGGACCGTACCCGGCCGGGCCCGACCGACCGTGAAGCCGGCAGGCCCCAATCCCGCTTCCGGAGGGTTTTTCCGTGCCGGCTGGAACGCTGTATCGCGGCCGGGAAGGCATGTGGTCCTGGGTGGCTCATCGAGTCACCGGCGTCCTCATCTTCTTCTTCCTGTTCGTACATGTGCTGGACACCTCGCTGGTCCGCGTCTCGCCCGAGGCGTACGACGACGTGGTCGCCACGTACAAGAATCCCGTCGTGAACCTGATGGAGTACGGCCTGGTGGCCGCCATCCTGTTTCACGCCCTCAACGGCCTTCGCGTCATCGCCGTCGACTTCTGGTCCAAGGGCGCGAGGTACCAGCGTCAGATGCTCTGGGGCGTCGTCGGTATCTGGGTCGTGCTGATGGCCGGTGCCTTCTACCCGGTCCTCCAGCACACGCTGCGCGAACTGTTCGGGAGCTGACGCACATGTCCGCCGAGACCACCACCCCCGCGAGCGACGCGGTCAGCGCGTACGACGTGGATCACCCGGCCCCGGTCATCGAGCCGCCGCGGGCCCGCACCCGTAAGACGCCCAGGGCGACCCGGACGAACTTCGAGATGTACGGCTGGCTCTTCATGCGCCTGTCCGGCGTCCTGCTGGTCGTCCTGGTCCTGGGCCATCTGCTGATCCAGCTGGTGCTGGACGGCGGTGTCACCAAGATCGGCTTCGCCTTCGTGGCCGGCCGCTGGGCCTCGCCGTTCTGGCAGGCATGGGATCTGATCATGCTCTGGCTCGCCACGCTGCACGGCGCGAACGGCCTGCGCACGATCATCAACGACTACGCGGAGCGGGACAACACCCGCCTGTGGCTGAAGGCGCTGCTCTACACGGCGGCGGGATTCACCATCGTGCTCGGCACTCTGGTGATCTTCACCTTCGACCCGAACATCCGCTAGGCCCCGGGGCTGAGGTATCCACTCATGAAGATCCACAAGTACGACACCGTCATCGTCGGCGCCGGCGGGGCCGGAATGCGCGCGGCCATCGAGTCGACCAAGCGCAGCCGCACCGCGGTGCTCACCAAGCTCTACCCGACCCGGTCCCACACCGGCGCCGCGCAGGGCGGCATGGCCGCCGCCCTCGCCAACGTCGAGGAGGACAACTGGGAGTGGCACACCTTCGACACGATCAAGGGCGGTGACTACCTGGTCGACCAGGACGCCGCCGAGATCCTGGCGAAGGAGGCCATCGACTCGGTCCTGGACCTCGAGAAGATGGGCCTGCCGTTCAACCGGACCCCGAACGGCACCATCGACCAGCGCCGCTTCGGCGGCCACAGCCGCAACCACGGCGAGGCCCCGGTCCGCCGGTCCTGCTACGCCTCGGACCGCACCGGCCACATGATCCTCCAGACGCTGTACCAGAACTGCGTCAAGGAGGGCGTGGAGTTCTTCAACGAGTTCTACGTCCTGGACCTCCTGATGACCGAGGTCGACGGGGTCAAGCGCACCGCCGGTGTGGTGGCGTACGAGCTGGCCACCGGTGAGCTGCACGTCTTCCAGGCGAAGGCCGTCGTCTTCGCCTCGGGCGGCTGCGGCAAGTTCTTCAAGGTGACCTCCAACGCCCACACCCTCACCGGTGACGGCCAGGCGGTCGCCTACCGGCGCGGGCTGCCGCTGGAGGACATGGAGTTCTTCCAGTTCCACCCGACCGGCATCTGGCGGATGGGCATCCTGCTGACGGAGGGCGCCCGCGGTGAGGGCGGCATCCTCCGCAACAAGGACGGCGAGCGCTTCATGGAGAAGTACGCGCCGGTCATGAAGGACCTCGCCTCGCGCGACGTGGTCTCGCGGTCGATCTACACCGAGATCCGCGAGGGCCGCGGCTGCGGTCCCGAGGGCGACCACGTCTACCTCGACCTCACCCACCTGCCGCCGGAGCAGCTGGACGCCAAGCTGCCCGACATCACCGAGTTCGCGCGGACCTACCTCGGCATCGAGCCGTACACGGACCCGATCCCGATCCAGCCCACCGCGCACTACACGATGGGCGGCATCCCGACCAACGTCCAGGGCGAGGTGCTGGCGGACAACGACACCGTCGTGCCCGGCCTGTACGCGGCCGGCGAGGTCGCCTGCGTCTCGGTGCACGGCGCCAACCGCCTGGGCACCAACTCGCTGCTCGACATCAACGTCTTCGGCCGCCGGGCGGGCATCGCCGCCGCGGAGTACTCCGCAACGGCCGACTTCGTCGAGCTCCCGGAGGACCCGGCCGGGTTCGTCCAGGCACAGGTCGAGAACCTGCGGGACGCCACCGGCACCGAGCGGGTCACCGAGGTCCGCAAGGCGCTCCAGGAGACCATGGACAAGAACGTCATGGTCTTCCGCACCGAGCAGACGCTCAAGGAGGCCGTCGAGGAGATTGGCCACCTGCGCGAGCGCTTCAAGAACGTCAGCGTCCAGGACAAGGGCAAGCGGTTCAACACCGATCTGCTGGAGGCCATCGAGCTGGGCAACCTGCTCGACCTCGCCGAGGTCATGGCCATCTCCGCCCTGGCCCGCAAGGAGTCGCGCGGCGGTCACTACCGCGAGGACTACCCGAACCGCGACGACGTCAACTTCATGCGGCACACCATGGCGTACCGAGAGGTGGGCGCGGACGGCTCCGAGTCCATCCGCCTCGACTACAAGCCGGTCGTGCAGACCCGCTACCAGCCGATGGAGCGTAAGTACTGATGAGCACCCCCACTCTTGAGAAGTCCGACCAGGCCCCCGAGGCGGCCGACGCCACCGCCTCGCACCTGATCACCGTCACCTTCCGGATCCGGCGCTTCAACCCGGAGGTCTCGGACCAGGCGGTCTGGGAGGACTTCCAGATCGACCTGGATCCGAAGGAGCGCGTCCTCGACGGTCTCCACAAGATCAAGTGGGAGCTGGACGGCACCCTGACCTTCCGCCGTTCCTGCGCCCACGGCATCTGCGGATCCGACGCGATGCGGATCAACGGCCGCAACCGGCTGGCCTGCAAGACGCTGATCAAGGACATCAGCCCGGAGAAGCCCATCACGGTCGAGCCGATCAAGGGGCTCGCGGTCCTCAAGGACCTGATCGTGGACATGGAGCCGTTCTTCCAGGCGTACCGCGATGTGATGCCCTTCCTGATCACGACGGGCAACGAGCCGACGCGTGAGCGGCTCCAGTCCGCGGCGGACCGTGAGCGGTTCGACGACACCACCAAGTGCATCCTGTGCGCCGCGTGCACCTCGTCGTGCCCGGTGTTCTGGAACGACGGCCAGTACTTCGGCCCGGCGGCGATCGTCAACGCGCACCGCTTCATCTTCGACTCGCGCGACGAGGGTGGTGAGCAGCGGCTGGAGATCCTGAACGACAAGGACGGCGTCTGGCGCTGCCGTACGACCTTCAACTGCACGGAGGCGTGCCCGCGGGGGATCGAGGTCACGAAGGCCATCCAGGAGGTGAAGCGCGCGCTGATCACGCGGCGCTTCTAGGAAAAGTACGGCCGAGGGCCCCGCTTCCCGGGTTTCCGGGGGCGGGGCCTTCGTCGTTCCGGTGCCGCCTTCGTGGTTCCGGTGCCGCCTTCGTCGTTCCAGCGCCGCCTTCGTCGTTCCAGCGCCGCCTTCGTCGTTCCAGCGCCGCCTTCGTCGTTCCGGTGGGTGCTGGGGAACTATGCACAGGGGGTATACACATCGCGTATAGTCGTGCTCATGGCCACCGCCTACGTTCTCCCGATCAAGACCGCTGCTGCGCTCTTCCCTCTGCTGGCGCTCTTACTGTTGCTGCCGACAGCCGTCGCCCTGTACCGTCGTCACGGCGTGATGTCCCGGGGGCGGGCACTGTCGCTGTACGGCTTCCTCTACTACTCGCTCACGGCCCTCTGCATGACGATCGTGCCGCTGCCGAAGCAGACCGCCGATATGTGCCAGCGGTTCGCGATGGTGGCCCATCCGCAGTGGATGCCCGGGAACACCTTCAGAGACATCTGGAAGGAAGCCGACCACAAGGTCGGGCTCAACGCGCTGGTCCTCCAGAACCCCGCCGTCGCCGGAACCGTCTTCAATCTGCTGCTGCTCCTGCCGCTCGGCGTCTTCCTGCGCTATCACTTCCGGCGCTCACTGCCCGCCACCGCCGCGATCGGCTTCGCGGTCTCGCTGTCCTTCGAGCTGACGCAGTGGACCGGGGTCTGGGGCCTCTACAGCTGCCCGTACCGGCTGTTCGACGTGGACGACCTGATCGTCAACACGGCCGGGGCCATGGCCGGTTGGCTGCTGGCCGGGCCGGTCGCGCGGATGCTGCCGACGCTGGAGACGCTGGACGGGCGGGCGCTGGCGGCACGTCCGGTTCCGTTCGGGCGGCGGCTGACGGCACTGGTCGTGGATGTGGCCGGATATGTCGTCGCCTCGGTGTTCACCACCGCCGTGCTCTACCGGGGCGGGTCGGCCCCGACCGGGACGCTGGTGGGAATCTTCCTGGCATGGTTCGTACTGCTGCCGCTGGCGACGGGGGCGACCCCCGGAAAGCGGCTGTTGCTGCTGAAGCTGGTGGCGGAGGACGGCGGCCCGCTGGTGGTCTGGCGGCTGACCCTGCGCGCGCTGCTGATCGGGGCGCTGGTGATGCCATTCCTGGCGGGGCTGTTCCTGGCGGTGCTGACCCTGCTGAACGAGCCGTATCCCGCCCATCTGTTCGCCACCGTCCGCGACTCTGGCACGCAGGGCGCGGCGGCGGTCCTCATGGCGCTGAGCCCCGCTCAGCTGCTGGCGGTGATGGTCGGGTTCACGCTGACGGCGTCCTGCGTACGGAAGACGCTGCGCCACCCGGACCGGCTGGCCCCGCACGACCGCATCTCGGGCGTCCGCAACGCGACGCTGCCGCACCGGCGGGCGGTGCGGGCGGCCGCAGGGACGGCGACGGCCGACCGGGCCGCTGCCCCGTCCGCTGACCGGGCCGCTGCCCCGTCCGCTGACCAGCTCGCTGACCAGCCTGCGTGACCGATCCGTTTCGGTCGCGGTAGGCGCGGGCCAGGGCTGAGGTGGCGGTCGCTCAGGCGCGGGTCGAGGCGAGCTCCACGACGGTGACGTCCGGGGGCGCCCCGACCCGTACCGGCGGGCCCCAGGCGCCCGCGCCACGGGTCACATAGAGCTGGGTGTCGCCGTACCGCTCGAGCCCGGCGGCGGTCGGGTTGGCGAGTTCGGCCACATAGGTGCCGGGCCACAGCTGACCGCCGTGGGTGTGGCCGGAGAGCTGGAGATCCACGCCCGCCTTCACCGCGTCGTGGATCACCACCGGCTGATGGGCGAGCAGCACGGAGGCGCGCGAGCGGTCGCGGTCGCCGAGCGCCTTGCCGAAGTCGGGACCGTGGCCCTCGCTCTCGCCCGCGACGTCGTTCACCCCGGCGAGATCGAAGCCGGGCAGCTCGGTGCGCTCGTTCTCCAGGGGCCGCAGGCCCAGTTCGCGGACGTGGTCCACCCACTCGGCGGCGCCCGAGTAGTACTCGTGGTTGCCGGTGACGAAGTAGCTGCCGTGGCGGGCGGTCAGCGCGCGCAGCGGCTCGGCGGCAGGGCCGAGGTCGGCCACGCTGCCGTCCACGAGGTCGCCGACGACGGCGACGAGGTCGGGGTTGGTGCGATTGACCGCCTCGACGATCCGCCGGGTGTGGTCGCGGCCCAGGATCGGCCCGAGGTGGATATCGCTGACGACGGCGATCCGGAAGCCGTGCGCCCGGCGCGGCAGCTTGGCGAGCGGCACGGTGATCCGCTTGACCCTCGGCCCACGCAACACGGTGTACGTCCCGTATCCCACCGTCCCGGCCGCCACGGCGGTGGCCCCGACGGCGACGGCCCGCGCGACGAAGAGACGGCGAGAGGGCGAGGGGGTGGCGTCCCCGGGGTCCGCCGCGCCGCCTTTGGCGGCCTCGGCGGCCGCCACGCCATCCCCGGCGGCCTCGTTGGCCTCCGTAGTGGTCCTGGCGGCCTCCGTAGCGGTCTTGACGGCGTCCGTAGCGGTCCTAGCTGCCCCGTCGACAACGGCCTTGGCTTCGCTCACACCAGCGGCACCCGCGCCGTCGGACACCACCGCACCTTCGGGAACCGCCGCCCCCTCGGGAACCGCCGCAGCGCCGACCAACCCGCCCACGGCCGCGGCAGCGGCCGGAACGTCGGCCGACCGCACATCAACGGACTCGCCGCGGCCTAGCCAGGCGCGCAGCAGGGGCCGTACCGCCTCGCCCGCGAGGAGGGCCAGGGTCAGGTACAGCAGGAGGGCGAGCCAGAGGTAGCCCGGCCAGGCGAGGGCGCGCTGGAGGGGGAAGGGCGCGCCCGCGCGGCCCGCGATCATCGCGCCGACGCTGATCAGCGGCAGCGCGAAGACCGCCGCCGTGCCCGTACGGCGCGCCCACCCCCCGCGCGCCGTCGTATCGCGGACGAGCCGCCGCCACACGTACCAGTGGACGCCGGTCAGCAGACCGACGACGACCAGCGCGATCAGGACGTAGAGCACGACCATCCCCGGTCCCCTCCCAAGCGACTACGTGACGACGCGACTACCAGCCATGGCTGCGGCCGCCTGCCGCAGCTGCCTGGAACGACTACTGGGAGGCGTCGTTCCGGCGCAGGGCGCGCACACCACGCAACCCGATCACCCCGATCGCCGTCCCCAAGAGAAACGAGGTGATCGCGAGCAGCAGATGCACCCAAAAGTACGCGGTGGGGTCACCGGAGTCGTCGAAGGCGAGTCCGCTGGCGTCCTTCCACAAATTTTTGACAAAGGTGAACCAGATGACCCAGCTCCAGACCCCGAAGGCGAGCAGGAACCAGGACACGGGGCGGCTGAGCTTCATGGTCTCCAGTATGGGCACGACCTCCCATACCTCCACGCGGGGGTCTGCCGTCAATACATCGGCGCTGCTGTCGCTCTCCTCAGCGACGCCAGGTACGTTCACCTCCGTGCCCACACCTTCCTTCACCAGCACTCACGTCCGACACAGCACCCGTAAGAGCACCGGCAGGAGCACCGACAAGATCTCCGGCAAGATCTCAGGCAAGGGCCGCACCCCCGCCCGTCGCACCGTGGCCCCGCTGGCCGCCACCGCCGCCGCCCTCCTGCTGTGCGGTCCGCTCGCCGCCGCCCCGGCGCACGCCGCCGACCAGCCGGGCGGCTCCACCGACGCGGTCAAGCCGCCCGCGCACATGTCCACGGTGGGCGGGAAGCGGCTCGGCCGCCCCGACACCCAGGTGGACCCGAAGCCGGGCGCGCCCGCGCTGCCCAAGGGGCTCAGCGGGAAGTCGTGGCTGGTGGCCGACGCCGAGTCGGGCGATGTGCTCGCCTCGCACAACGCCCACTGGCAGCTGCCGCCCGCGTCCACGCTGAAGATGCTGTTCGCGGACACGCTGCTGCCGAAGATGCCGAAGACGAAGACCCACAAGGTGCAGCTGTCCGATCTGGAGGGGATGGGTGAGGGCAGCAGCCTGGTCGGGGTCAAGGAGAACTACACCTACTCGGTCCACGACCTGTGGCTCGGCGTCTTCCTGCGCTCGGGCAACGACGCGGTGCATGTGCTGGCGGCCATGAACGGCGGGGTCCCGGCGACCGTAAAGGAGATGCAGGCACACGCGAAGTACCTGAACGCCCGGGACACCCATGTGGTCACCCCGGACGGCTACGACGAGAAGGGCCAGGTCAGCAGCGCGTACGACCTGACCCTCTTCGCCCGCTCGGGGCTTCAGAAGGCGGATTTCCGGGAGTACTGCTCGACGGCGACCGCGCAGTTCCCCGGTGTGTTCGAGAAGGACAAGAAGGGCAAGAAGACCCGCTCCAGCTTCGGCATCCAGAACACCAACCGGCTGCTGACCGGACTCGGCGTCGCCCCCTACAAGGGCATCGCCGGGGTGAAGAACGGCAACACCACGAACGCGGGCGCCACCTTCACCGGGGTCGCCCAGCGCGGCAACCGGGTGCTGCTGGTCACCGTCATGAATCCGCAGCAGAAGGAGGCCAACGAGGTCTACAAGGAGACCGCGAAGCTCTTCGACTGGGGGTTCAAGGCGTCGGGCTCGGTGAACCCGGTCGGCACCCTCGTCCGGCCGGGTGCGGCGGGCGCGAACCAGCCCTCGGCCGGTGGCGAGGACAGCCACAAACACGCCCAGGCGTCCGTCTCGACGGACGACGGAAGCTCGGGCGGTATGTGGACCGCGATGGGCATCACGGGCGGCTCCCTGGCGCTGCTGGGCGCGGTGGCCTTCGGGGTGCACCGCCGCTGGCCGCTCCCCGAGCTGGTGCGCCGCCGCTCGCGCGACTGAGCGAAGCCCCTTAAGCCCTTATGGTCGCTGTGGGCCGCTCACGGCCGCCGTAGCCGCCTTAGGGCCGCCATGGCCGCCTTACGGTCGCCGCCGTCCGTTGTCACGCCGCCGCCGGCGGGCCTTCCGGTCCGCTGGCGCGGTGCTTCTGGACCTCCGGTTCGGGCGGCCCGGACAGCTCGGGCGGCCCGGGCGGCTCCTCCGGTTCGGACGGCTGGGCCTTGTCCGCCTCGGCCGCCCATTCCGCCTCGTGCTCGGCCCGGGCGGCGGGCGGTGTGGCGGTCCAGGCGGCGCAGTACAGCGTGAGTTTCGCGGTGAAGTTGATCCACAGCAGCAGCGCGATGGGCACCCCGAACGCCCCGTACATGCTCTTGGCCGCCACGTCCTTCAGATAGCTGCTGAGCAGCAGCTTGAGCAGTTCGAAGCCGATCGCCCCGATGAGCGCGGCGACCGCGACCGTACGGCGGGGCGGCTCCACGCCCGGGAGCCAGGTCAGCACGTAGCACAGCAGCAGGAAGTCGGCGGCGACGGCGATGAGGAACGCGGCGACCCGCAGCAGCCAGCCGCCGACCCCGTTCTCGGGGATGCCGATGAGCCGGGCGACCCGGCCCACGGCGGTGGCGGCCAGGGCGGACACGGCGAACGAGACGAGCGCCACCCCGCCCAGCCCGATCAGCACGAACGCGTCCTTGACCTTCCGCACCAGCGGGTTGCCGGGGTCCTCCTCCAGCTCCCATACGGCGCGCAGGCACTCGCGCAGCGAGCCCACCCAGCTGATGCCGGTGAACAGCAGCAGGGCGCCCGCGACGACCCCGATCGTGGCGGCGTTCTGGACGAGTGCGCCCAGGTCGAGCTGGCCGGAGATCCCGGGGATCTGCTGGGCGAGCTTCTTCTGGAGCTGCGCCATCTGCGCCTGGCTGAGCGTCGCCGCGCCGATCGCCGCCCCGACGGCGATGAGCGGGAAGAAGGCGATGAAGCTGGTGAACGTGATCGCGGCGGCGAGCCGGGTCCAGTGGACGCGGTCGAGCCGTTCGTACGTACGCCAGGCGTGGGTGCGCATCAGCCAGGCCAGGGCGGGGCCGACGACAGGCAGCCGGGTCAACGATTCCATGATCAGCAACTACCCTTCTGCGCGTTGTCGCTCCTCGGCGCGCCGGGCGCGCGGTACGGATATCCGGGTTCCCCGAACCGGCGCTCCCCTCATCACTCTTTTCGGTGAGGGGCGTGCATACGGACGCACGACAATTGCGCGGCCTCGGTGCCGGCACCCTTACGGCACCCTCGACAGGCTCGGTGGCACACCGCCTGCTGCCCGCGCCGCCTCCGGGCGTACGCGCCGCCTCCGCGCGTACCGCGGGAACGCTCAGTGAGAGGGCGCCGCCGGGCGCGAGAGATCCACCTGACGGGGCACCACGGGCGGCGCACCGCCCGGCCGTTCATCCGCCCCGAAGGGATATTCGCGGTCCAGCTGCCAGACCCCGTCCGCCCCCTGCTCGTACAGCGCGAAGCCGGTGATCGTCCAGGCGGCCTCGTACTCCTTGAGCTCCACGAACGCCCGGTCCATCGCCTCCTCGTCGATGCCGTGCGCGATCGTGACATGCGGGTGGTACGGGAACTGCAACTCACGCGCGCACGGCCCGGACTCCGCGCGGATCCGCTCCTGGAGCACCGCGCACTCCTCCGCGCCCTCGACGATCCTGACGAAGACCACCGGCGAGAGCGGCCGGAAGGTGCCGGTGCCCTCCAGCCGCATCGGGAACGGCCGCCCCTCGGCCGCGACCCGCGCCAGATGGTCCTCCACGGCGGGCAGCGCCGCGACGTCGACCTCGGTCGGCGGCAGGAGGGTCACATGCGTGGGGATGCCGTGGGCGGCCGGGTCCCCGAAGCCCGCGCGCCGCTCCTGGAGGAAGCTGCCGTACGGCTCCGGGACCGCGATCGAAACGCCGAGCGTTACGGTCCCCACTGCGTTCTCCCTCCTGGCCCTCCCGGGCTGCTGGGTTCTGGCCGCTGCACCCGTGTCAGTGTGGCGGCTGCGCCGCCCTCGCGGCTAGATTCCTCGGTCCTTTGGCACACCCGTCCAAAGGCCCCCTGGTCAGGGGGCCGGACCGGTGTGTTCCGCTGTCCGCGCGGGTCCGTATTCATACGTGCGCGGGGCGCGCCGTGCTCACCGGGCGGTGCGCACGGCGCTCGGTGTGCCGCTCAGCGCACCGCGGGCAGGAAGCCCACCTTGTCGTAGGCGGCGGCCAGCGTGTCGGCGGCGACGGCTCGGGCCTTGTCCGCGCCCTTGGCCAGGATTCCGTCCAACGTCGCGGGGTCGCCCAGGTATTCCTGGGTCCGCTCGCGGAACGGGGTGACCCACTCGACCAGCACCTCGGAGAGGTCGGTCTTGAGCGCGCCGTAGCCCTTGCCCTCGTAACGGCGTTCCAACTCCGCGATGGCGGTGCCGGTCAGGGTGGAATAGATGGTCAGCAGATTGCTGACGCCCGGCTTCTTCTCCTCGTCGAAGCGGATCTCCGTCTCGAGGTCGGTCACCGCGCTCTTGATCTTCTTCGCGGAGGCCTTGGGCTCGTCGAGGAGGCTGACGATGCCCTTCGGCGTGGACGCCGACTTGCTCATCTTGATCGTCGGGTCCTGGAGGTCGTAGATCTTCCCCGTCTCCTTGACGATGTACGGCTCGGGGACGGTGAAGATCTCGCCGAAGCGGCCGTTGAAGCGGTCGGCCAGATCGCGGGTGAGCTCGATGTGCTGGCGCTGGTCCTCGCCGACGGGGACGTGGTTGGCCTGGTAGAGCAGGATGTCCGCGACCTGGAGGATCGGGTAGGTGAAGAGGCCGACGGTGGCCCGGTCGGCGCCGTGCTTGGCCGACTTGTCCTTGAACTGCGTCATCCGGGACGCCTCGCCGAAGCCGGTGAGACAGTTCATCACCCAGCCGAGCTGGGCGTGCTCGGGCACATGGCTCTGGATGAAGAGCGTGCAGCGGTCCGGGTCCAGACCGGAGGCGAGCAGCTGGGCGGCGGCGAGCCGGCTGTTGGCGCGCAGCTCCGCCGGATCCTGCGGCACGGTGATCGCGTGCAGGTCGACCACGGTGTAGAACGCGTCGTGGGTCTCCTGCAACGCGACGTACTGCCGGATCGCGCCGAGGTAGTTGCCGAGGTGGAAGGAACCTGCGGTGGGCTGGATACCGGAGAGCGCACGGGGACGATCGAGGGCCATGACACCCATTCTCTCAGGTGTGGAACCAGACTCCGTCCGCCGGTGTATGAGATGTGTGAGGACTGGTGAAGCACAGATCATCGCGCGGGTGCGGGCCGGCGACGCCGAGGCGTATGCCGAGCTGGTGCGGGCCCATGCGCCGATCGCGCACCGCACCGCCCGGCTGCTCGGGGCGGGCGCGGATGCCGAGGATGTGGTGCAGGACGCCTTTGTGAAGGCGTATCTCGCGCTCGGGCGGTTCCAGAGCGAGGCGGCGTTCCGCCCCTGGCTGCTGCGGATCGTCGCCCATGAGACGAGTAACGCGGTGCGCTCGGCGCGCCGGAGGCGCACGGCGGCGGACCGGGAGGGGGCGCTGCTGACCGGAGCGGAGCCGGTGATACCGGAGTCGGCCGATCCGGCGGCCGTGGCGCTGGCGGGCGAGCGGCGGGCGCGGCTGCTGGCCGCGCTGGAGGAGCTGAGCGAGCCGCAGCGGCGGGTGGTGATCTACCGCTATCTGCTGGATCTGGACGAGGCGGAGACCGCGGAGGCGCTGGGCTGGCCGCGCGGCACGGTGAAATCGCGGCTGAGCCGCGCCCTGAGGCGGCTGGAGCGGCTGCTGGGGCCGTCGGAGATGTCGGAGACGTCGGAGACCGAGAGGGAGACGGCCGATGAGATGGAGTGCGGAGGCGATGGAGATGGCCGAGGAAGGGCTGCCCGGCGAGCTGCGGGCACTCGGGCGGGGGCCGGGGATACCGCCGTCCGGCGGACCGTCGCGGCACGGCGTGTCCCCGGCGGGCGGCATGGAGCTGGAGGGCGGCGTGGAGCCGGAGGACGGCGCGCCCTCGGGGGCAGCGGAGGACGGCGTCCCGCCGGCGGGCGGGGAGACGCTGGTCGAGCGGGTGCTCGCCCGGATCGTGGGTCTGCCGGTGCCGGTGGCCGAAGACGACCGGATCCTGGAGGAGCAGTGGTGGCGGCCCCTGCCCGGCCTGGAGGCCGGGCAGGGCCCCGCGCCGGGGGTCAGCCGGTCGGCAGACCGGGCGCCGGGTAGGCCGCCATCAGCTCGGACACCTCGGCCCTGATCTTGGTGAGGGCGCCCTCGTCACCGCTCTTCGCGGCGGTCACCCCGCGGCCGATCCAGTCGGCCACCGCGGGCATGTGCTCGGTGGTCAGACCTCGCGAGGTGAGGGAGGGGGTGCCGATCCGAATGCCGGAGGGGTCGAAGGGCTTGCGCGGGTCGTACGGGACGGTGTTGTAGTTCACCACGATCCCGGCCTGATCCAGGGCCTTGGCCGCGACCTTGCCCGGCACCTCCTTGGGCGTCAGGTCCATCAGGATCAGATGGTTGTCGGTGCCGCCGGAGACCAGGTCGAAGCCGCGGGCGAGCAGTTCCCCGGCGAGCGCCTTGGCGTTGGCGACCACGGCCCGGGCGTAGTCACGGAAGGCGGGCTGGGCGGCCTCGTGCAGGGCCACCGCGATGGCGGCGGTGGTCTGGTTGTGCGGACCGCCCTGGAGCCCGGGGAAGACGGCCTTGTCGATGGCCTTGGCATGGGTCTCGCGCGACATCAGCATCGCGCCGCGCGGACCCCGGAGCGTCTTATGGGTGGTGGTGGAGATGACATCGGCGTATGGGACGGGCGAGGGATGGGCGCCGCCGGCGATCAGACCGGCGATATGCGCGATATCGGCCACGAGCACCGCGTCCACCTCGCGGGCGATCTCCGCGAAGGCGGCGAAGTCGATCGTGCGGGGCACCGCCGTGCCACCGCAGAAGATCAGCTTGGGCCGCTCCTTGCGGGCCAGCCCGCGCACCTGGTCGAAGTCGATCACGCCGGTGTCCTGCCGCACCCCGTACTGGACACCGCGGAACCAGGTGCCGGTGGCGGAGACGCCCCAGCCGTGGGTGAGATGGCCGCCCATGGGCAGTGACATGCCCATCACGGTGTCACCGGGACGGGCGAAGGCCAGATAGACCGCGAGGTTGGCGGGCGAGCCGGAGTAGGGCTGGACATTGGCGTGCTCGGCGCCGAAGACGGCCTTGGCCCGGTTGACCGCCAGGGTCTCCACCTGGTCGATGACCTGCTGGCCCTCGTAGTAGCGGCGGCCCGCGTAGCCCTCGCTGTACTTGTTCTGCAACACCGTCCCGGAGGCCTCCAGGACGGCGGCGGAGACATAGTTCTCGCTCGGGATCAGGCGCAGGGTCTCGGACTGGAGCAGTTCCTCGGAGCCGACGAGGGAGGCCAGTTCGGGGTCGGCGGCGAGAAGGGCGGGATGGGACAGGGGCAGGCTCATCGAGTCCTCCGGGGCGATCGGTGACGGTCCGGTCGTGTCCCGGGGTGCCCAGGCGGGCGGCACCTCGTGGCGCTGTGGCCGCGCATCGCTTCCTCGTGGTCGGTTCCACGCTCGGCTCGCCAGTCACGATGCGCACCCCCACTCTAGCTAGTGAGACAAGGAGGACAAGATGGGACCGGGACGCTCCGCGGAGCGGGCCATCGCCGCCGCCGAGGCCCATGGCGCGCACAACTACCATCCGCTGCCGGTCGTCGTCGCGTCCGCCGAAGGCGCCTGGATGACCGATGTCGAGGGCCGCCGCTATCTCGATCTGCTCGCCGGATACTCGGCGCTCAACTTCGGGCATCGCAACCATCGGCTGATCGAGGCCGCCAAGGCCCAGCTGGACCGGGTCACCCTCACCTCCCGCGCCTTCCACCACGACCGCTTCGGCGCCTTCTGCTCCGAGCTGGCCGAGCTGTGCGGCATGGAGATGGTGCTGCCCATGAACACGGGCGCGGAGGCGATGGAGACGGCCGTCAAGACCGCCCGCAAATGGGGCTATCGGATCAAGGGCGTCCCGGACGGCCGGGCCAGGATCATCGCCGCCGGGAACAACTTCCACGGCCGGACGACCACCCTCATCAGCTTCTCCACCGATCCCGAGGCCCGTGCCGACCACGGCCCCTTCACCCCGGGGTTCTCGATCGTGCCGTACGGGGATCTGGCGGCGATGGCGGCGACGCTCGACGCCGCGCCCGAGGAGACGGTCGCCGTGCTGCTGGAGCCGGTCCAGGGCGAGGCGGGGGTGGTGGTGCCGCCGCCCGGCTATCTGGCCGGGGTCCGGGAGCTGACCCGGGAGCGGAATGTGCTGTTCGTCGCCGATGAGATCCAGTCGGGCCTCGGCCGTACCGGCACCACCTTCGCCTGTGAGCACGAGGGCGTGGTCCCCGATGTCTATGTGCTGGGCAAGGCGCTGGGCGGCGGGGTGGTGCCGGTGTCGGCTGTGGTGTCCTCCCGCGAGGTCCTCGGGGTGCACCGCCCCGGGGAGCACGGCTCCACCTTCGGCGGCTCCCCGCTCGCCTGCGCGGTCGCCCTGGAGGTCATCGCCATGGTGCGGACCGGGGAGTTCCAGCGGCACTCGGCCACGCTGGGCGAGCTGCTCCACCGGGAGCTGGGGCTGCTGCTGGGAAGAGGCGTCCAGGAGGTGCGCGGCCGGGGGCTGTGGGCGGGGGTGGACATCGATCCGTCACGGGGCACCGGGCGGCAGATCTCCGAGCGGCTGATGGACCGCGGAGTGCTGGTCAAGGACACCCATGGCGCCACGATCCGGATCGCCCCGCCCCTGGTGATCAGCGAGGAGGATCTGGAGTGGGGGCTGGATCAGCTGAGGGCGGTGCTGGCCGGATGATCCGGTTCGCTCAGAGGATGACATGCGGGATGAAGCGCGCGTACTCATCCGTCACCAGCCCCGCCGACTCGCGGATGCCGAGCCCCGCGGACTCGCCCTCGACCACCCAGGTGCCGAGCACCACGCGGTTGCCGTCGAAGTCGGGCAGCGGCGCCAGTTCCTGGTAGCAGCACGGCTCGTCGCGCACGACGGGCTCCTCGCCCGGCGGATGCACGGTGACCCCCGCGCCCTCGCGGCCCAGCAGCGGTTTGGCCACATAGCCGGTGGTGCGGGCCAGTTCCCGGGGGCCGTCGAGGTAGGCGGGCAGCAGATGGGGGTGGTCCGGGAAGAGCTCCCACAACACGGCCAGCAGCGCCTTGTTGGACAGCAGCATCTTCCAGGCCGGTTCGATCCACAGAGTGGATCCGGTGCCGCCCCCGTTGTCCAGCGTGTCCAGTACATGCGGACCGAACCGGTCGGTGGCCAGCCACTCCCAGGGGTAGAGCTTGAAGCAGCTCCGGATGAAGCGGAACCGCTTGTCCACGAAGCGGCCCGACAGCCGTTCCCAGCCGATGTCCTCCATGGAGATCGCCTCGGTCCTCAGCCCGGCCTGCTCGGCCGTCTCGCGGAGGTAGGCCACCGTCATCAGGTCCTCCCCCAGCTCGTCCCCGGCCGAATGGGCGAAGTACAGGGGTGTCCCCGGCGGCAGCAGCGCCGCCTGGGCGCGCCAGGCGTCCACCAGCCGTTCATGGAGGGAGTTCCACTGGTCGGCGCCCGGGAAGCGGTCCTCCATCCAGAACCACTGGGCGCTGGCCGCCTCCACCAGCGAGGTGGGTGTGTCGGCGTTGTACTCCAGCAGCTTCGCCGGGCCCGACTCACCGTCGTAGCGCAGATCGAACCGGCCGTAGACGCTGGGCTGTTCGGCCCGGCGGTGCCAGGACTCGGCGATCAGCCCGGCCAGCCGCGGATCGTCGATGCCGAGGTCGGCGAAGCGGCCGGTCTCGACGATATGGGCGGCCGCCGCCAGCGACATCCGGTGCAGCTCCTCGACGACCTCCTCCAGCGCCTCGACCTCGGGCAGCGAGAACGCGTAGTAGGCACTCTCGTCCCAGTAGGGGCGCAGCGAGCCGTCCGGGTAGCGGGTCAGCGGATAGATGACCCCCTGCTCCTCCACCGTGGACTGCCAGTCGGGGCGGGGGTCGATGGTGTGGCGCTTCATCGTGGGGCGGCCCGCTCAGCCGCCACTGGAGCCCGAGCAGCCGAAGCCGCCCCGGTCGGCCGCTTTGCTCTTGTCGAAGGTGCCGTAGTCCGCCCAGCGGCCGCTGACGTCGGAGTCGTAGTACCACTCGCCGTCCACGCCCGATGTGCCCCGGCTCTTCTTGCCCTTGCCGCCCGTGGTGGACGAAGAGCTCTTGCAGGCGCTGGAGTCGACGACCCGATAGCCGTTCACCGCGTCATAGCTGTCCCGGTCCACACAGCGCTTGTCCGGTTCCGAACCACAGGAGGTGAGCGCCGCCGCCAGCGCGCCCATACCGCCCAGGATCACCGTGCTCGACCGCAGCCGCCGCGTCGTCTTCCGTTCCATCCCCGTCTCCCCGTTCCTCTCCCCCGAGGCCGTCATCTCCTCCGAGGCAGTAGTACCGCCCGCGGCCGCCCTCTCCCGGGCCCCCGGGACCGCGACCGCCCACCCTAGGGCAACGGCAGTGTGGCCTTCATGGCAGCACCCGGCACAGGGCCTCCAGCGCGCCGGTGAAGGCGTGGTCGGGCGGGGCGCCATAGGCGAAGACCAGCGCGTCCGGCTGCTCGTCCGGCCCCGGTCCGGGCTCGTTCGGCTCCCGCTGCTCGCGGTAGCGGTAGCGGGACAGCCCCTCCAGGGCGAGGCTCTGCCAGGCCGCGCCCTGGACCACGGACCGCTCGGTACCGGGCGGCAGTTGGAGCACCGCGTGCAGCCCCGCCGCGATGCCGGTGACCCGCACCCGCGGGACGCGTTCGGCGAGCGCCGCCACCAGTTGGTCGCGGCGCCGCCGATAGCGCATCCGCATGCCACGCACATGGCGGTCGTACGCACCGGAGTCGATGAACTCCGCGAGTGTCAGCTGGTCCAGCGCGCCCGACTGCCACTCCCCGGTTGACTTGGCCGCCAGGACGTCGTCCAGCAGATGGTCCGGCACCACCATCCACGCCAGCCGCAGCGCGGGCGCCAGGCTCTTGCTGGCGGTGCCCAGATAGACCACATGCTCGGGGTCGAGCCCCTGGAGCGCCCCGACCGGGTGACGGTCATAGCGGAACTCCCCGTCGTAGTCGTCCTCCAGGACCAGCCCGCCCACCCGCGAAGCCCAGTCGACCACGGCGGCGCGCCGGTCGGGGTGCAGCGAAACCCCGGTGGGGAACTGATGCGCCGGGGTGAGCAGAACGGTCCGCAGCCCGGCCGACCGGTCCAGCTCAGCCGTCCGCGCGCCCCGCTGATCGACCGGCAGCGGCACCGTGCGCAGCCCGGCCCCGCGCATCACGTTCCAGTGGACGTCGAGCCCGTAGGACTCCACGCCCACCTCACGGTGACCGGCCTTCGCCCGCACCCTGCTGAGCAGGGCCAGCCCCTGGACGAACCCCGCGCAGACCACGATCCGTCCGGGCGCGGCCCGCACCCCGCGGGCGCGCGCCAGATAGTCGGCCAGGACCCGCCGCAGCTCGGGCCGTCCGGCGGGGTCGCCGTAGCCGAAGGCGTCGTTCGGCGCGGCGGTCAGGGCGCGCCGGGCCGCGGAGAGCCAGGCGGACCGGGGGAAGGCCGAGACATCGGGCTGACCGGCCCGCAGATCGTAAGTCGGCCGGGTGGCGGCCGCGGCGGCGGGCGGGGGCGTGCGCGGCGGCGCGGGCTCCGGCGGCACGACGCGCCGGGCGACCCGGGTGCCCGAGCCCTGCCGGGCCGTCAGCCAGCCCTCGGCCACCAGCTCCCCATAGGCATCGGCCACGGTGTTCCGGGCGATGCCGAGGTCGGCGGCGAGGGAGCGGGAGGAGGGCAGCCGGGTGCCCGGGGCGAGCCGCCCGCCACGGACGGCGTCACGGAGGGCGCGGATGAGCGCGTCCCGCACTCCGGTCCCGCCGCCCCGCGGCAGATCCAGATGGAGATCCGCCCCCGGCCCGGCCGAGCCGCCTGCCCGCCGTCCGGGTTCATCCCTCGGAGTGGCCCAAGATTCCGCCATGGAAATGGACCATACCCCTGGGCCGCCCGGCCTCTAGCGTGGAGGTATGACGACCGGAACTTCTCATGCGCACGGCCCCAGGATGCAGTTCGCCAAGGCCGCCCCCGAGGTCTACAAGGCCATGGTCACCCTGGACGCGGCCGCCAGAAAGGGCGTCGACCCGACACTGGCCGAGCTGGTCAAAGTCCGTGCCTCACAGCTCAACCACTGCGCCTTCTGTATCGACATGCACACCAAGGACGCCCGCGCGGCGGGCGAGGCCGAGGACCGCCTGTACCTCCTCAACGCCTGGGAGGAGGCCGGTGACCTCTACACCGAGAAGGAGCAGGCCGCCCTCGCCCTGACCGAGGCCGTCACCGTCCTGACCGACGGCTTCGTCCCGGACGAGGTCTACGAGCGGGCCGCCAAGCACTTCGAGGAGCGGGAGCTGGCCCAGGTCATCGCCCTGATCTTCACGATCAACGCCTGGAACCGCATCGGTGTGACCACCCGTATGGCCCCCGGCGCCTATAAGCCGAACGTGTGACCATCCGCCCCCGTCGTCGTTGATGACGACGGGGGCCATTGTCCGACGTCGGAGCCATCACGTAACGCATGATGGTGGCAGGCCCCCGCATGGCAGTACGGCACGAAGGCAACACAGCCAGAAGGGGGACCCGCCAATGGGAGGTCTCGTGATGACGGCGCCACTGCCCGACCAAGAGTTCGTAAATCTGCTCGACATCCATGCCCAGCTGGAGCTGCCGGATGGAATGCGTGCAGAACTCATCGGGGGGGAGATCGTCATCTCACCGACGCCTGCGAATTTCCACAACTGGATCTACGGCCGACTCCAGCGTCGTCTCAACCGTGAGGTACCGGAAGACTGGATCATTACCAACACCGCCACGGTCTTCCTCCCCGCAACGGAGGAGAGGTTCATTCCGGACCTGCTCATCTGCGAGTCGGAAGCGCTGAAGAGCATGGAGGAGTGGCAGGTCCAGGCCGATGACGTCCTGCTCGTCGCCGAGATCACATCGCCCTCAACCAGAGCGCGCGATCTCCAGGCCAAGGTCAAGGGCTACGCCCACTCCAATGTGCCGATCTATTTGGTGATCGACCCGCACGACGACGATGGAAGCACGACTGTGTATTCGCATCCGGACGGGAAGGGCATCTACCGCGATGAGCACCGAGCGATGTTCGGGGAGAAACTGACGCTCCCCGAACCGCTCGGCCTCGATCTCGACACCGCGGGCTTCCTCAAGTAATCCGGTCGCCCATGCTGCCCTGAGCACGATCCGGACTCAGGGCAGCCACTTCTTCCAGACGTCCGGATGCGCCTCGACCCACTTCTTCGCGGCGTCCTCCGGCGACATCCCCTGCGAGGCGATCAACTCGGACACCTCGTTCTGGTCCTTCTTGGTCCAGTGGAACTTCTTCAGGAACGCCGCCGCCTTGCCGCCCTTCTTCGCGAAGTCCGCGTTCAGATACTTCTGTAGCGGTGTGGTCGGGTAGGCGCAGTCGAAGGAGTCGGGGTCCTTGGCGCCCTCAGCAGCGCACTTGTCCGTGTACTTGGGCAGCTTGACCTCGACCATCGGCACCTGGTTGAACAGCCACTGCGGCTCGTACCAGTACGACAGGAACGGCTTCTTCGCCTTGGCGAACTGCTTCATCTGGGTGATCTGCGCCGCCTCCGAACCCGCGAAGACGACCTGGTAGTTCAGCTTCAGATTCTTCACCAGCGCCTTGTCATTGGTGACATACGACGGTGAACCGTCCAGCAACTGGCCCTTGCCGCCGCTCTCCGCGGTCTTGAAGGTCTTCGCGTACTTGTTGAGGTTCTTCCAGTCCAGGACGTCCGGATGGGCGTCGGCGAAGTACTTCGGCACCCACCAGCCGATATGGCCGGTGACGCCGAGCCCGCCGCCCGGCACGATCGTCTCCTTGTCCTTGATGTAGCGCTGTTCCTGGTCCGGGTGGCCCCAGTCCTCCAGAATCGCGTCCACCCGGTCCTGGCTGAGCGCGTCCCACGCCGGAACCTCGTCCACCTGAACGGTGTCGACGCGATAGCCCAGCTCGTGCTCCAGCAGATACTGGGCGACCGCGACATTGGCCTGGGCGCCGACCCATGACTGGACCGAGAGCGTGACGCTCTTCGCCCCGCCCACATTGGCGTACGGCGAGGTCTGCTTGGTCATGTCCGCCGCGCCGCAGCCGGTCGCGGTGAACACGGCCAAGGCCCCGGCGGCGGCCATCAGCAGCTGAGTGCGGGTGCGAGCCATCTCAGGCCCCCTTCCTGTCGCGGCGCGACGTCGGCTGGGTGACCCGGTCCAGCATCAGACCCAGGCAGACGATGGCCGCGCCGGCGACCAGACCGGTGGCCAGATCGCCCTGGGCCAGGCCGAACACCACGTCGTAGCCGAGCGCGCCCGAGCCCACCAGACCGCCGATGATCACCACGGCGAGCACCAGCACCACGCCCTGGTTGACGGCCAGCAGCAGCGCCGGACGGGCCAGCGGGAGCTGGACCTGGCGCAGTTGCTGGCCCTGGGTGGCGCCGAGCGAACGCGCCGACTCCAGCGCCGCCGGGTCCACGTTCCGCAGCCCCTGGGTGGTGATGCGGATGACGGCGGGCAGCGCGTAGACGATGGCCGCGGCCGCCGCCGGGGCGCGGCCGACGCCGAACAGCGCGACCACCGGGATCAGATACACGAACTGCGGCATGGTCTGACACACATCCAGCACCGGCCGCAGCAGCCGTTCCAGCCGGGTGGACCGCGCGGCCGCGATGCCGATCGCGAAGCCGAGCACCAGCGTGACGAAGACGGCCGCCAGCACCTGGGAGAGGGTGTCCATGGACGGCTCCCACACCCCGAGCACACCGATCGCGGCCATGGCGGCGGTGGCGGTCAGGGCGGTGCCCCACGTGCCGATCAGCCAGGCCAGCGTCGCGACGATCAGCAGCACCGCGTACCACGGGAGGCCCTGGAGCCCCTCACGCAGCGGGTCCAGGATCCACTTGACGTAGTCCGAGGCCCAATCGGCGGTGCCGCCGACGACCGGCACACCCGTGTAGAGGTGGTCGACCATCCAGTCCTTGAACTGGTTGACGGGCTCCTCGATGGGGACCGTCCAGCCGGTCGGCCAGGTCTGGGACCCGGCCAGCCGTCCGACGAGGGTCACCACCACGGTGATCACCCCGACGCCCGCCCAGGCTGGCCAGCCGCGCAGCAGCCGGGGCCCGCCCTCGGCCGGGGGCTCGCCCAGGCGCTCGCCCGCCGAGGCGGTGGTGCGGTCCATCACGACGGCGAGCAGCACGATCGGGAGGCCGGCGGCGAGCGCCTTGCCGACGTCCACGCTGGACAGCGCCTGGTAGACGCGGTCACCGAGACCGCCGCCGCCGATCACGGAGGCGATGACGGCCATGGACAGCGCCATCATGATCGTCTGGTTGACGCCCAGCAGCAGTTCCTTACGGGCCAGCGGCAGCCGGGCCGACAGCAGCCGCTGCCGCCAGGTGGCGCCGAGCGAGGCCACCGCCTCCAGCACCCCGGCGTCCGCGCCGCGCAGGCCGAGGGCGGTGAGCCGGGCCATCGGCGGAGCCGCGTAGATCACCGTGGCCAGCACCGCGCCCGGTACGCCGATGCCGAAGATCAGCACGACGGGCAGCAGATAGGCGAACGCGGGCAGCACCTGCATGGTGTCGAGAATCGGGCGCAGCGCCCGGAACGCCCGTTCCGAGAGCCCGCCGGCCAGACCCAGCAGTCCGCCGATGACGACGGACGCGGTGACGGCGACGGCCATCAGCGCGAGCGTCTGCATCGTCGGCACCCACATGCCGAGCAGCCCGCACACGGCGAAGGACACCAGCGTCGTCACCGCGACCCGCACCCCGGCGACCCGCCAGGCCACCAGGGTCGAGGCGGCGGTCACCCCGGCCCAGCCGAGGGTGAGCAGGACGACGTAGACGGCGCGCACACAGATGATGACCGCGTTGCTGATGTGGCCGAAGAAGTAGAGGAAGATCCAGTGGCTGTCGCGGTTGTCGATGATCCAGTCGCTGGCCTTGCCGAGCGGTTCGGATACATCGACGGTCAGCGCGTCCGGCCAGCTGCCGCTCGCCCACTTGGCGTGCGCGAGGGGCACCAGCACGGCGGCGATCACCACGAGCACCGCCAGCTTGCGCGCGGCACGGCTGTGCACGACGGCGCTCAGCAGGGACGGGCGCGTCTCGTCCGCCGCCGTCCCGGTGGCCGCCGGTTCGGTGGCGGGATCGGTGGAGGGGCGGGTGGCGGTGGCACTCATACGCGCCCCCCGGTGCGGCCCGGCGGAGAAAGGGTCGAGGTGGAGCTCATGCCGCGGCCACCTCCTTGCCGTCCAGGCCCGCGACGACGCTCAGCAGACAGGCGTGGTCGACGACGCCCAGGCAGCGGCCGCCGTCCACGACGCGCGCCGGGCCGCCGGTGCGGGCCACGGCCTCGATCGCGTCGGCGACCGTAGTGCTCGGGGCCAGCGCGGGCCCGCCGTCCTGCTCGTCGGACTTCGCGGGACGCATGGCGCGGCGCACGGTCAGCACCTGCTCGCGCGGCACATCGCGGACGAAGTCCCGTACGTAGTCGTCCGCCGGGGAGCCGACGATCTCCTCCGGGGTGCCCAGCTGCACGATCCCGCCGTCGCGCATCAGCATGATGCGGTCACCGAGGCGCAGCGCCTCGCTGAGGTCATGGGTGATGAAGACCATCGTCCGGCCCTCCTCGTGGTGCAGCCGGATGACCTCCTCCTGCATATCGCGGCGGATCAGCGGGTCGAGCGCGCTGAACGGCTCGTCGAAGAGCAGCACCTCGGGGTCGACGGCGAGCGCCCGGGCCAGGCCCACGCGCTGCTGCTGACCGCCGGAGAGCTGGCCGGGGCGGCGGCGCTCGAGGCCGGTGAGGCCGACCTTCTCCACCACCTCGGCGGCCTTGGCCCGGCGCTCGGCCTTACCCACGCCCTGGATCTCCAGCCCGTAGGCGACGTTGTCGAGGACGGAGCGGTGCGGCAACAGCCCGAAGTGCTGGAAGACCATGGCGGCGCGGTGCCGGCGCAGATCGCGCAGCCGGGCCTTGTCCATGGCCAGGACGTCCTCACCGTCGATCTTCAGGGTGCCGGAGGTGGGCTCTATCAGCCGGGTGAGGCAGCGGACGAGGGTGGACTTGCCGGAGCCGGACAGCCCCATGACCACGAACACCTCGCCCGGCTGGACGTCGAAGGAGACCTCGCGGACGGCGGCGGTGCAGCCCGTGCGGGCACGCAGCTCAGCGGCGGACAGCTTCGCCTCGGCGGAGCCGGGGATCCGGTCGGCCTTGGGGCCGAAGACCTTCCACAGGTCGCGGACCGAGAACACCGGGGTGCGCTCGCCGTTCTCGGGGGTCTCGGGGGTGCCGGGCGTCTCGGGGACCACGGTCGTAGCCATCACGCCTCACCTCCCGGCGCAAGCGTGGCGGCTCGGTCATCGGGCCTGTGCCGTTCCCGATCGCGCTCCTCGAACAGCAGCTCAGCGCACTTCTCGCCCACCATCAGGACTCCGATCATCGGGTTCACGGCCGGCATCGTCGGGAAGACGGACGCGTCGGCGATACGGACGCCGTTCAGGCCCCGGATCCGCAGATCGGGGCCGACCACGGCGAGTTCGTCCGACGTGGCACCCATACGACAGGTGCCCGCCGGGTGGTACACGGTGTGCGCGACCTTGCGGGCGTACTCGCTGATCTCCTCGTCCGAGGTGATCTCCGGGCCCGGGCACACCTCGCGCTTGAGCCAGCTCGCCAGCGGTTCGGTCTTGGCGATCTCGCGCGCGACACGGATGCCGTCGACCAGCGTGCGGCCGTCGTAGTCCTCCTCGTCCGTGAAGTACCGGAAGTCGAGGGCGGGCTTGACGGATGGGTCGGCGCTGGTGAGGTAGAGCCGGCCGCGGCTGCGCGGCTTGGGGATGTTGGGGGTCATCGACACGCCGTGCTCGGGCTTTTCGTAGCCCAGCCGCTCCGGATTGTCGGTGAACGGGATTTGGTAGAAGTGGAACATCAGGTCCGGGCCCCGCGATTCGGGGTCCCGCCGGATGAACAGCCCCGCGTCGGAGTCCATCGCGGAGTTGTCCGGAATCGGGCCGTCCGTCTCCCACACGATGACCGACTCGGGGTGGTCGAGCAGATTCTCACCGACGCCCGGCAGATCGTGGACGGTGGGAATGCCCAGCGCCTCGAGATCGCCCTTCGGCCCGATACCGGAGTGCATCAGCAGCCGCGGGGTGTCCACGGCGCCCGCGCAGACCAGGACCTCGGTCTCGGCCCGGACCAGGATCTCCTCGCCGTCCTTGGTGCGGACGTGCACACCGGTGACCCGGCCGGTGTCGTCCAGCTCCAGCTTGTACGCCCAGGTCTCCAGCATCAGATGGAGGTTGGGCCGGTCCAGGAACGGATGCAGATAGGCGACCGACGCCGAGGAGCGCTTGTTGTTCTCCGGGTGGTAGGCGAGGTCGAAGAAGCCGACGCCCTCGTGGAACGGCTTCTTGTTGAACCCCTCGACCCTCGGCACATCGGCGGCGGCCTGGGCGGCGTCGACGAAGTCCCGCGCGATCGCGTTCCGGTCCTTCTCGTCCACCGGGACGATGTTGTTGCGCAGCCGCTGGAAGTACGGGTCCATGGACTCCGCGTCCCAGCCCTCGGCGCCGGCCTCGGCCCACTCGTCCCAGTCACCGGGCAGCGGCTTGAAGGAGATCAGGGTGTTGTGCGAGGAGCACCCTCCGAGCACCCGCGCCCGGCTGTGCCGGATATGCGAATTTCCGCGTGGCTGCTCGGTGGTGGGGTAGTCGTAGTCCAAGTCGCCGCCGAGCAGGCCGAGCCAGCGGCGCAGGGTGAGCACATCGGGCCGGTCGACATCCGACGGTCCGCCCTCGATGACGGCGACACGGATGTCCGGGTCCTCGGTGAGCCGGGAAGCGATCACCGAGCCTGCGGTGCCGCCGCCGATCACGACGTAGTCGTATGCGACAGGTACGGACATGTGGGGTTACTCCTCGCGGTCTTACCCAAACGGCTCGCGCCGCTGCGGGCCGGGGGCTGCTGCCGCCCCTGGGGGTGGGGGTGTTGCCGGGTGTCTCAAGTGCCTACGGCTTCTCGCCGCCGGTCGCCGCGATCGGGCGCGGCCGGGTCCGGGCCCCGGGGGACGAGTCCGGGCCCGGCCGTGCCCCGGGCGGGGCCGGCGGCGGAGGGTCAGCCGGCGAACCAGCGCACCGGGCTCGGTCGCAGGTTCTCGTAGACGTGCTTGGTCTCGCGGTATTCGTCAAGGCCCGCGGGACCGAGCTCGCGCCCGACCCCGGACTTGCCGAATCCGCCCCATTCGGCCTGCGGAAGGTAGGGGTGGTAGTCGTTGATCCACACGGTGCCGTGCCGCAGCCGGGCGGCGACGCGCCGCGCCCGTGCGGTGTCGGCGGACCAGACGGCGCCGGCCAGTCCGTACTCCGTGTCATTGGCGAGTGTGACTGCCTCGTCCTCGGTTTGGAAGGACTCGACCGTCAGAATCGGCCCAAACGTCTCCTCCCGCACCACCCGCATCTCGCGGTGGCACTGGTCGAGCACGGTCGGGAGGTAGAAGTAGCCGGTGGCCGGGCGGACCTCGTTGGGCTCCGGCTGCTTGCCGCCGCAACGCAGCAACGCGCCCTCCTCGAGGGCGGACGCCACATACGCCTCGGTCTTGTCCAGCTGCTGGGCCGAGACCAGCGGACCGCACTCGACACCGTCCTCGGTGCCGCGGCCCAGCTTGATCTTCTCCGCCCGGCGGGCGAGCTCGGCCACGAACCGCTCGCGCACCGACTCCTCGATGATCAGCCGGGCACCGGCCGAGCAGACCTGGCCGCTGTGGATGAAGGCGGCGTTCAGCGCCTGGTCGACGGCGGTGTCAAAGCCCTCGGCGGTGGCGCAGGCGTCGGCGAAGACCACATTGGGGTTCTTGCCGCCGAGCTCCAGCGCGACCTTCTTGACCGTCGGCGCGGCGGCCTGCGCGACCTTGGTGCCGCTGACCAGGCCACCGGTGAAGGAGACCAGATCCACATCGGGGTGCTCGGACAGCCGGGCGCCCACGGGGTCGCCCGCGCCGGTGACCACATTGGCCACCCCGGCCGGCAGCCCGGCCTCGGCCAGCAGCTTCACCAGATGGACGGTGGACAGCGGGGTCACCTCGCTGGGCTTGATCACAAAGGTGTTCCCGGCGGCCAGCGCCGGGGCGACCTTCCAGCTGGCCTGGAGCAGCGGATAGTTCCAGGGGGTGATCATCGCGCAGACGCCGATCGGCTCATGGACCACGACGCTGTGCACATCGGGGGTGCCCGCGTCGACCACGCGCCCGGCCGACTCGCCCGCGACCAGGTCGGCGAAGTAGCGGAAGGCGTTGGTCACATCGTCGACGTCGACCCGGCCCTCCTCCAGGGTCTTGCCGGTGTCACGGCTCTCGATGAGCGCGATCGTCTCGCGGTCGCGCTGGAGCAGGTCGGCGACGCGGCGCAGCAGCGCCGCCCGCTCGGCCACCGGCGTCCCCGGCCAGGGCCCCTGGTCGAAGGCGCGACGCGCGGCCGCGATCGCCGCGTCGGTGTCCTCGACACCACCCTCCGCGACGACGGCGAGGGTCTTGGCGTCCGCGGGGTCGAGGACCTCCCGCTGCGCCCCGGATGCGGCTGCCTGCCACACCCCGTCCACATGAATGGTCTCGACTGCCGCCACGTGATTTCTGCCTTCCGGTTCCGCCTGCTGTGCCACTGGGCCAAGCCAGCAACTTGGACCCCTAACCGGAAGGCGGGAACCTATGCGCGATTCGCAAGGGAAAGTGGGCCGGCTCACGTGATCCGAAGGCGGAACCGGCCCCTCGGCTCATGATCGGCCTGTCTGTCAAGGGGCCGTGCGGTCAAGAAGTGGTTCGGGTCACAACGGGGCCGGGGGTGTGATCACGACGCGGTGCAGTAGGCGGTCGGGCAGAAGGTGTCCACCGCCGCCTGGTGGACCTCCCGCTCCTCCGCCCGGTCACCGGCCCCGGAGGGGCCGCTCACCAGCACCGCGTACATGGTGCCGCCGGGGGCTGCGAAGCGGCGGTCGAGCATCCGGCGGTGGCCGTCGCTCTTGGACTCGTATGTGTACTCCAGCTGGGCCGGGTCCATGGCGGCCGAGCCCAGCCGGGTGAGGGCGATCTGCTCGTAGTCGCGGTGGGTGGAGGCGATCCGCTCGGCCTCCTGGGCGGACTCGTACGGCGTCGACTCGGGGCCGTGCAGCTCAAAGATCTGGATCACGGTGCTGTCGTCGGGCGAGGTGTAGTAGACGCTGGGGCCCTGGGTCGTCCGTCGCCATCCGTCCGGGACCGCGAGGTGGTATCCGGCGGGGTCGGCCTGGGTGCTGTAGCCCGCGGGCGGGGCAGCGCCCGTCAGGGAGGGTGAGGACGGGGTGCCGAACGGCGTCGCGGACGGGGACCCGGAAGGCGCCCCGGTCGGAAGGTCCGTGGGGAGATCGGTCGGGAGATCGGTCGGCCCGCTGGTCTCGGGGCCGGGCGAGGGGTAGAGATCGCTCGGCTGGGAGGCGCCCCCGCTCGGCGTGGCCGTAGGGCTCTCCCGGTCCCAGGGCAGCGGACCCGCCTGATTCCGGGAGGTGCCATCGCCCCCGAAGGCCACCCAGCCGGAGAACGCGATCCCCGCGACCAGGAAGATCGTCACCGCCAGCGCCCGTAGCGCCCGCCTGGAGTCCTGCCCCGGCGCTCCCCCGTTGTCCATGCTCATCTATGCCCCCCGGTGATGGATCTCTGCTCCCATATGCGGATAAGCCGTGTCGGCTCACATCGGTGTACCCGGTTCGGGGGCCACCCCACCCCCTGTCACCGCACCGGTACTCATCCGTCGCCCGGCCGCCGGTCAGGTGGCCGGGCAGTAGGCCGCGCGGTCAGGTGGCCGGGCAGTAGGCCGTGGGGCAGAAGGACGCCAGCACGATGCCCTGCCGCTCCCGCTGCTTCGGCCAGTCGCCGGCCGGGCCCGCGACCAGCACCGCGTACTGCACCCGGTCCGGGCCGGTGAAGGCCCGGTCGAGTATCCGGCGCGGACCGTACTTGGCGCTGCGGTAGCCGTACTCCAGCTCCGCGTCCGCGTCATCGCCGGGCCCGAGCCGCTTGAGCTCATACCGCTTGTAGCCGGGGTTCTTCTTGAGCCCCGTCTCCGCCTGGCGCAGCGCCTCATACGGCGTGATGTCGGGCTCGGTCAGCGCGAAGACCTGGATCAGGCTTCCCCCGTCGGACGACTCGTAGAACACCCCGGTGTCGCGCTTGACCCGCTGCCAGCCCGTGGGCACATCCAGCCGGAAACCCTCCGGGTCGGTGGTGCGCACATAGTCCGCCGGCGGCCCCTGGGTGCTGTCCTCGGACACCGACGGCGGCGCCGAGGTCGGCTCCGCGTACGGCCCCGACGACGATGCCGAAGGCTGCTCGGCCGAGGGCGACCAGGACGGGGCCGAGGGCGAACCGCCGTCCGCCCGGGGCTTGTCATCCCCGCCGCCCGACACCAGCTTCCAGGCGCCGAACCCGATCCCGCCGACCAGCACCACGGCGAGCACCGCCAGCAGCACCGTGCCCAGATGCGGATTGGGTGGTCTTCGGCCCGGGGCCGGTGGCTCCGCACCCGCTCCCACCCAGCGCTGGGCCTCCTCGTCCCATCGACGGCCCTCCTCGCCGCCCGGGGTGCTCATCTCACCCGCCCAACAGCGCGCCGACCGCCTGTCCGACGGCGACGCCCGAGGCGAGCATGCCGACACTGGCGCTCGCGTCCTGCAACATCACCCGGATCCGGGCCAGTCGGCCGGCCCCCGCCCGGCCGGTGCGCTGGATCTCGTCCTCGGTCCGGTCCAGTTCGTCGGAGAGCGCGCCGACCTCCGGGCTCGGGACCACCCGCCGCAGATCCCCGGCAAGCTGCCGAACGGCTTCCAGCAGCTCCTGATAGGCGGGGTCGCAGGGGGCCTCCGCCTGACGCCCGTTCACGATGTGGTTGTGGTCGCCGAAGCCGATGGCGCTGCCCTGCACCTTGCCGAACCGGATGTTTCCGAACTTGCTCCCGCCGCCCGCCGCCGGGGTCGCGCCGCCACCGCTCGCGCCCGCCGCGTGGTCCGCGCCGCCGCCCATGTCGCTACCGTCCTCCGTGTCAGCCATCGCCATGGCCGCCTCCCGCTCCATTGCTTCCGGTGGTGTTGCTGATGGTGTTGTGGTCACCGAAGCCGAAGGCGCTGTGCTCCGCGGACTCGATGAAGACTCCGCCGCCGCTCACATTGATGACCTTCTGCTCGAACTCACCGGTCTCCCAACCGGCTTCGTCGAGCGCCCTTCGCACGCCGTTGGCCACCCGGTCCTCGACGCTCTTCAGATAGCGGCTGACATCCATCTCCTGGAAGAGCGATGCGCCGGCGTCACTGCCCAGCTCCCGCACCGAGGCCCAGGGCCCGTCGGGGATGGCCGCCTCATAGCCCCCCGCGTACATCCGCCAGAGGAAGGCGGCCGAGCGGAAGGCGTGGATGACCGCCCGGCCCGCCGCCGTGGGCGTCCGCCCCAGCGCCCAGATCACCTTGCCCGGCAGTCCGCCGCGGCGGTGGGAGTCGGAGAGCCGGTCGACCGCCCGGAAGTCCGGGCGGATCGGGCGCAGCACATGCGGGGCGAACTCCAGCATCAGCATGCCGCCCTGCGTATGCACCCGCACGAAGACCGTGGTGACGACCTCTTCCCGCCATGCGCCGACGCGGATGCGCAGAAAGTGCCGGCGGATCTCGCCACCCTCCTCGACGGCCTCCGCCCGCTCCCGCGCGAAGTCCGCCTCTCCATACGGCACGAAGGAGCGGCTCCGTAATCCGGTGACCTTGAGGAAGACGCATTCGTCGAGCTCCAGGCCGCGCAGCCGGTCACGGCTCTCGGCGGCGGCACGAGCGGCGCCTTGGGCGGGGGCGGTGCTCTGAGCGGGGACGGCGCCTTGAGCGGAGGCGGTGCCCTGGATGGAGGCGGTGCCCTGGGCGGACGGGGTGCGCAACTTCTCGACCAGCGGCCGGATCCGCTCCAGGATCACCCGGTTGTCCAGCGGCACCGGATCGCCGCCCTCGCGCGGCCGCAGCTCCACGGCGAGGGTCCAGGTGTCATGCGCGGTGCCCGCGCCGAGGAAGGGGTGCCGATCGTGGTAGAGGATCACCGGTGAGTGCTGCTCACGGCGGATCAGGGCCCGCACCCGCTGGAACCGCCCGCCCTCGAACCGCTCCGCGGGGTCCGCGGCGGGATCGGCGAAGGTCTCCGGCTCCAGATCGGTGGCCAGCACCCGGGCCACATGCTCACGGTGCAGGGCCACCGCGGCGGCCATCGCGGCCGGGATCACCAGCGCGAACCAGGCGGCGGTGGTGTCCGACCCGGTGGCCAGGACCGGTACGAAGTCCTGGAGCACGCCCGGATCGGACTGCCCGTCCGTGAGCGCCTGCGTCAGGGCGGAGATCACATAGGACAGCAGGGTCAGACAGCCGAGCACCCGCAGCACCGCGGCCGCCCGCCGCCGGGTGACGGTGACCCTGTCGGCCCCGGGATAGTCGGCGCGGAAGGCGCCCATGGCGCCGCCCCTGGCCCAGGCCGCCAGCAGTAGCAACGCGCAAGAGAGCAGGAAGAGATAGAAGAAGCCCTGGGCCAGCAGGAAGTCCAGCACCCATAAGGACACCAGCAACGCGGTCCAGCACGCCTCCAGACGTCGCGCGCGCAGCGCGTGCGCGAGCACCCGGACCGCGTCGATGCCCAGCGAGGGCGCCACGGCGCGCTCCTCGTGGACGTACAACTCGTCCACGACCGCGTCCCGGAAGTCGTCGTCCAGATAGGCGCCCGCACATAACAGCCGGGTGGCCTCGCTGGTGGCGTAGGGAGACTCGTCAGCGGCAGTACGAGGAGAAGGGACGGCCGGTGCCGGTGCCGGCTCCGACCGCGACCGCGGCAGACGAGCGGAGTGATCCCCTACAGAAGGATGAGCGCCGCCGGAAGAACTAGCACCACCGGAAGAGCGAGCACCGCCGGAAGAATCAGCACCGCCTGAAAAATGGTCACCGCGCGTATTGGCCATGTTTCCCCCCGAGGCCGTAGCAACTGCCTCCACGGTAGGGGAAGATGGCCCGCGATTACAGTGCATGGCCGAAGGGTCACACTCCGGAGTGAATACCGGAATGTGACCCTTCGGAAATGGCCGCGCCGGGCGGGCCGGGGCGCGTCAGATCAGGCCGAGGCTCCGCACGGCCTCGCGCTCGTCCTCGAGCTCCTTCACCGACGCGTCGATGCGGGTCCGCGAGAACTCGTTGATGTCCAGGCCCTGGACGATCTCGAACTTCCCGTTCTTGGCGGTGACCGGGAACGAGGAGATCAGGCCCTCCGGCACCCCGTACGAACCGTCGGAGACCACACCGGCGGAAGTCCAGTCGTCGGCGTCGGTGCCGTTCACCCAGGTGTGGACGTGGTCGATGGCGGCGTTGGCGGCGGAGGCGGCCGACGAGGCGCCGCGCGCCTCGATGATCGCGGCACCGCGCTTGGCGACGGTCGGGATGAAGGTGTCGGCCAGCCACTGCTCGTCGCTGACGACCTCGGCGGCGTTCTTGCCCGCGACCTCGGCGTGGAAGACGTCCGGGTACTGGGTGGCGGAGTGGTTGCCCCAGATCGTCAGCTTCTTGATCTCGCTGACCGGCGCGCCGGTCTTCTTGGCCAGCTGCGACAGCGCACGGTTGTGGTCCAGCCGGGTCATCGCGGTGAAGCGCTCGGCCGGTACGTCCGGCGCGGCGGCCTGCGCGATGAGCGCGTTGGTGTTGGCCGGGTTGCCCACGACCAGGATCTTGATGTCGTCCGCGGCGTGGTCGTTGATGGCCTTGCCCTGCGGCTTGAAGATGCCCCCGTTGGCCTCCAGCAGATCGCCGCGCTCCATGCCCTTGGTGCGCGGCCGGGCACCGACCAGCAGCGCGACGTTCGCACCGTCGAAGCCCACGTTCGGGTCATCGGAGATGTCGATGCCCTGGAGCAGCGGGAAGGCGCAGTCGTCGAGCTCCATCGCGGTGCCCTCGGCCGCCTTCAGTCCCTGCGGGATCTCCAGGAGACGCAGTTTGACCGGCACGTCCGCGCCGAGGAGCTGGCCGGAGGCGATGCGGAAGAGCAGCGCGTAGCCGATCTGGCCGGCCGCGCCGGTGACGGTGACGGTGACGGGAGTGCGGGTCATGGCGGTCTCCTGCGCTGTGTTGTCAGTCCAAGATCTCTTGGTGTCGAGATACCTGCGTCAGGCTATCCGACGGCACCTGACCCACGTTCTCTCGGGCCATTGTGTAACCGCTCACCGTGCGTTCCGGACCACCGCGCGCATGACACCACGGCGCACACGGAAACACCGCGCACATGGCACCACCGCACAGATGGGACCACCGCGCACTTTGGCGGCCGCCTGCCAGGAGGGGGAGTGCAGGCGGCCGCCCAGTGCCGCACCCGTGGGGGGGCTCGGGCAGCGCCTGCCCCGATTCCCCCGGCTCATTCCCCCCGGTTTCACGAATTCCTCCGGACGGGCCTCACTCCCCCGCGCTCAGCCCCGGGGACCGGGGGTCGTACAGGCGCGCGTACCGCCGCCGAGGGTGGCGCACGCGGTGGCCCGCGCGGCCGAGTCCACCGAGATCATTTTGGTGTAGGCATCGCCGTCGGCGCCGACCCTGCCGCTCTGCGAGCGGGCCGCACCGCCGTTCGCACCCGGCGCCTTGACCTGGACGGCGTCGCCCGGGGTGGCCCGGGCGATCCGGGCCCAGGCCGCCTCGCAGGTCTCGCTGTAGCGGACCTCGACATACGCGGTGCCGACGGTGACGTCCGCCGTCGTCGTCGCGGCGGTGCCGCACCCCATGGCCTGCGGATCCTGGCCGGTGCAGTCCTGCCCGACGCATTTCACGCCCTCCGGGAGCTGCTGACGCGCGCTGGTGGCCGGTGCGGTGGTCGGCCGCTCCCCCCGCTTCTCGCCGTCGCCGTCCGCGTCGATCAGAAGGACGGCACCGGCGACGAGCAGGAGCGCGCCGACGAGCCCCCCGGCGAACAGCGCGGCGACACGCTTCCGCCCCCTCGGCGACGCCGACGACGGCGGTGGCGACGATGACGGAGGGGACGATGACGGAGGGGACGACGCGGGCGACGGCGGTTCGGCGGAGACCGGTCCCCGCCCGGCCGACGCCGCGCGAGCCGGGAACACCGGAGCCGTCGCGACCAACGGCTGTTCCGGGTCGGGCGGTTCGACCCTCGGCAGGCCCTTCCCCGGGGAGCGGCCGTTCCTACGGGCGTCCATCCCCTGCCCCTGCGCCGCCGGGTCGAACCGCTCGACGGCGGTCCGCGCCTGCGCGACGCCCATGGCCTCCATCGTGACGTCGTGCCGCGCCTCGGAGCGGCTCCAGGCCCGCTCCGCCAGCTCCCACAGCGTGCCGAGGTGGTGGACGTCGGCGCCGGTGGTCTCGGCCAGGGCCTCCACCGCGCCCCGCGGGGGCAGCAGCCGCCCGTTGAGATAACGCTCCCAGGAACTCTTGCTGTAGCCGGTGCGGTCGGCGATGGCGACGATGCTCAGCCCGCTGTGCTCGACGAGCGTACGCAGTCGGCCGGTGAACTCCCGGACCTGCGGATCGAGTTCTTCCGGTAAGTCCCTCCAACGAGGCATTGCCTCCCCCTGTCCCCGCCCGTACCTGTCAATCTCCCGCGCTACGGCCGCTGTTGGCCTCCCCTGGCCCCGAACTGACTACCCAGAGGGATGCCTTGTCCCAGGATGTCAGCTCTTCGGGCGGGGGCGCATCGGAGCATTTCGCGCACCGGTATCCACTCCCTCACACCCGGCTCGTCGTTGCACGGCCGAGACCTCGTGCTGGAACGGTCACTTCCGCGCCACAGGGTTCCCACGCTCATTGATCCGGCACAGCTCACACACAACCCTGATTACCAGGCGGTCCGTCCTTCTTCGGGGGAGAGGGCGGATCGCCGCCGGACCGTTCGGATCCGGCCACAACGACGGCGGCCCGTCCTTCCACGGGGGAGAGGACGGGCCGCCGTTTCACGTCGTCGGCTAGCGCACCGTGAAATGCACCACGTCGTCAAGGAACGGGATCGACACCCACGGATCCGGCTGGGCCATCAGGGACAGCAGCACGATCGCCGCGCCCAGCAGTCCGTAGGTCAGCATGTCGGTGAAGCGCGACCGCACCGCGAGCATCCCCACCTCGGGCAGCGCCCACCGGAAGAACGATCCCGCCAGCAGGGACAGCCCGATCAGCACCGTGCCCGCACGGAACGCGTCCAGGGCGACGATCAGCAGCCCCAGACCCACCCCGCCCATCACCGCGAGCAGCGGCCACTGCCGGGCGGGCGCCGGAGCGGCGCCGGGCGCGGCCCGGCCGCCGCCCTCCGGACGCGCGGTGTCCCGGGTGATCAGCGGGAAGCGGCGCGACCTTCGGATGAACCGGCCGGGCCCCGCGGACGACGCGGGCGGCTCCTGCCGCTGCTCCCCGGCCGCCGGTTCGCTCGCCTCAGCCGTCATGGCCGGCACCGGCGTCGGCGGCCGCCTTCGCGTCCCGCTCCGCGGCCTCCACCACGTTGACCAGCAGCTGGGCGCGGGTCATCGGGCCGACCCCGCCCGGGTTCGGCGAGACCCAGCCCGCGACCTCGGTCACACCGGGGTGCACATCGCCGGCGATCTTGCCGTGTTCGTCCCGGCTGACGCCCACGTCGAGCACCGCCGCGCCCGGCTTGACGTCCTCCGGCTTGACCAGGTGCCGCACCCCGGCGGCCGCCACGATGATGTCGGCCTGGCGCAGGATCCCGGGCAGGTCGCGGGTGCCGGTGTGGCAGAGGGTGACCGTCGCGTTCTCCGAGCGGCGGGTCAGCAGCAGCCCGATCGACCGGCCGACGGTGATGCCGCGGCCGACGACCACCACATGCGCGCCGTTGATCTCCACACCGTGGTGGCGCAGCAGTTGGATGACGCCCTGGGGCGTGCACGGCAGCGGGCCGCTCTCGTTGAGGACGAGGCGGCCGAGGTTCATCGGGTGCAGCCCGTCGGCGTCCTTGACCGGGTCGATCAGCTCCAGCACCCGGTTGGCGTCGATGCCCTTGGGGAGCGGCAGCTGGACGATGTAGCCCGTGCAGGACGGGTCCTCGTTGAGCTCCCGGACCGCCGCCTCGATCTCCTCCTGGGTGGCGGTCTCGGGCAGGTCGCGCCGGATGGAGGCGATGCCGACCTCGGCGCAGTCGCGGTGCTTGCCCGCCACGTACCACTTGCTGCCGGGGTCCTCGCCCACCAGCACGGTCCCGAGGCCGGGATGGATGCCCTTGGCCTTCAGCGCCTCCACGCGGCTGACGAGATCGGACTTGATCGCGGCTGCGGTTGCCTTGCCATCGAGAATCTGGGCGGTCATGACTTCATCCTCCCGGATGCGGGGACGTCGGATCCAATCAGGGGCCGGTCGGGGCCGGACCGGCGAAGGCCGCGCCCCGTGATCAGGTCGGGGCGCGGCCTCCTGTGCTCACTCAGCGATCGCCTGTTGCTCGCGCAGCGATCGCCCGGTGCTCGCTCGCCGTCGCTCGGTGCTCGCTCAGTGGAAGAAGTGGCGCGTGCCCGTGAAGTACATGGTCACACCCGCCTTCTGGGCGGCCTCCACCACCGCCTCGTCACGGACCGAACCGCCCGGCTGCACCACGGCCTTCACGCCCGCCTCGGCCAGCACCTCGAAGCCGTCCGGGAACGGGAAGAAGGCGTCGGAGGCGGCGTACGAACCGGCGGCCCGCTCGGCACCGGCCCGCTCGACGGCCAGCTTCGCCGAATCCACGCGGTTGACCTGGCCCATGCCGACGCCAACCGTGGCACCGCCCTTGGCGAGCAGGATCGCGTTGGACTTCACCGCGCGGCAGGAGCGCCAGGCGAAGGCCAACTCGGCGAGGCCGTCGGCGTCCAGGGCCTCACCCGTGGCGAGGGTCCAGTTGGCCGGGTCGTCGCCCTCGGCCTGGAGGCGGTCCTTGACCTGGACGAGCGTGCCGCCCTCGATGGGGCGCTGCTCGGCGGCCGCCACCGGCGACTCCGCGCAGCGCAGCACCCGGATGTTCTTCTTACGGGCGAGCACCTCGACCGCGCCGTCCTCGTACGCCGGGGCGACGATCACCTCGGTGAAGATCTCGGCGACCTGCTCGGCCATGGCGACCGACACCGGGCGGTTGACGGCGATCACCCCGCCGAAGGCCGACAGCGGGTCGCAGGCGTGCGCCTTACGGTGCGCCTCGGCGACATCCGCCCCGACCGCGATCCCGCACGGGTTGGCGTGCTTGATGATCGCGACACAGGGCCCGGTGTGGTCGTACGCGGCCCGGCGGGCGGCCTCGGTGTCCGTGTAGTTGTTGAACGACATCTCCTTGCCGTGCAGTTGCTCGGCCTCCGCGAGCCCCTTACCGCTGCCATCGGTGTAGAGGGCGGCGGGCTGATGCGGGTTCTCGCCGTAGCGCAGCACGTTCTTACGGGTGATGGTGGCGCCCACGAAGTCCGGGAAGGACGAGTCGTCCGCCGCCGCGTAGTCCGCCGCGAACCAGTTGGCCACGGCCACGTCGTAGGCGGCGGTGTGCTGGAACGCCTCGGCCGCCAGCCGCTTGCGCCGGTCCAGGTCGAAACCGCCCTCCGCGGCGGCCTTAAGGACGTCGTCGTACCGCTCGGGGTTGACGACCACGGCCACGGACGGGTGATTCTTGGCGGCGGCCCGGACCATGGAGGGGCCGCCGATGTCGATCTGCTCGACGCACTCGTCCGGCGCGGCGCCCGAGGCGACCGTCTCGCGGAACGGATAGAGGTTGACGACGACCAGCTCGAAGGGCTCCACGCCCAGCTCCCGCAGCTGCTCACGGTGGGAGTCCAGCCGCTGGTCGGCCAGGATGCCCGCGTGGACGCGCGGGTGCAGCGTCTTGACGCGGCCGTCGAGACACTCGGGGAAGCCGGTCAGCTCCTCGACCTTGGTGACCGGGACCCCGGCGGCGGCGATCTTCGCGGCCGTCGAGCCGGTCGAGACGAGCTGGACACCCGCCGCGTGCAGCCCTCGGGCCAGCTCCTCGAGACCCGTCTTGTCGTAGACGCTGACCAGCGCGCGGCGGATGGGCCGCTTGGTACCTTCGGCGGTCACGGGATCCTTACCTTTCGTCCCTCTATGCGGTAGCCGTGACGGGCCAGACGCCCCACGACCTCGATGAGCAGCGAGCGCTCGACTTCCTTGATCCGCTCATGGAGAGCGGACTCGTCGTCCTCGTCCCGGACCTCGACCACGCCCTGGGCGATGATCGGGCCGGTGTCGACGCCGTCGTCGACGAAGTGGACGGTGCATCCGGTCACCTTCACACCGTGCGCGAGCGCGTCGCGCACGCCGTGGGCGCCGGGAAAGCTGGGGAGCAGCGCGGGATGGGTGTTGACGCACCGGCCGCCGAACCGGGCGAGGAACTCCTGGCCCAGGATCTTCATGAACCCGGCCGAGACCACCAGGTCCGGCTCGTGGGCGGCGGTGGCCTCCGTCAGAGCCGCGTCCCACTCGGCACGGCCGGCGTGGTCCTTGACCCGGCACACGAACGTGGGGATCCCGGCGCGCTCGGCGCGCGCCAGGCCCTCGATGCCGTCGCGGTCGGCGCCCACGGCCACCACCTCGGCGCCGTAGCGGGCCACCCCCTCGGCGGCGATCACGTCGAGCAGCGCCTGGAGATTCGTACCGGAGCCGGAGACGAGAACGACGAGGCGGACCGGGCGCCCGGGGCGCGCAGGACTGGCGGGGGAAGGCGGGGAGGCCACGGCGGGGCTCTTTCTCGCGGGCGGTGCTGCCGTTTGTGTGGTCGTACAAGGTCGCGGACTCATCAATTCCGGGGAACTCTACGAAGCCGCCGACCGTCAGCAACGATACCGGCACACGAAGCGGCCCCCAGGGGACGGGGGCGGGCACGGGAGGTAGCGTCTGGACTGCGAACGCAACCGACGCCACTGACGCCGTGGGAACGACCGCCGTGCCCGCGCCCCGAGCCGTACGGCACCGGCCGTACCCGCGCCGTACGGCACCAGGCCGTACCCGCCCCGGCGTGCAGGACGACGACACAAGGGGAAGACACACTCCACATGCCGGACCGACGCCGCCGCGCGGCTCATCGCCCCACTCCGCCCCCCGCCCAGGCCCGGGGGCGGCGATGAGGCGCGCCCGCATGTCGCGTACGACGCCGCTGCTCCGGGAGCAGCAGTCGTCGTCCTCCTCGTCCTCGTCCGCCCCCGGCGGACCGAACGGGGACCAGCACGAGGACAATCCGTTCGCCCCGCCGCCCGAGGGCAGGCCGGACCAGCCCTGGCGGCCCCGCCACCGGCCGGACGGCTCCGGCGGCGAGAGCGGCGAGGGCGGCGAGGGCCGCCCAGGGACCGAGGGCGGCCAGGACGGGCCGAATGGGCCGGACGGGCCGGACGGCGACCAGAGCGGTCAGCAGCCGCAGCAGCCCCCTGCCTGGGGCAGCCAGTGGAGCAGCCGCCAGCCCGGCCGCCAGAGCGGCGGCTTCGGCGGCGCCCCGGGCTCCAACCGCCCCTCCGGCCCCGGCGGGCCCGGCGGCCCGCGCTGGGACCCCAACGACCCGGCCCAGCGGCGCGCCCGGTACGCGCTGCTGTCGGGCATGTGGGCGTTCTTCTTCGCGCTCTTCAGCCTGCCGCAGATCGCGCTGCTGCTCGGGGTGCTGGCCCTGTACTGGGGCATCAGCTCGCTGCGGGCCAAGCCGCGCCGTACGGCGCCGTCCCCGGCCGCGGCCGCGCCCCTGAACGCCCCGCCGCCGCCTCCGGGCGCCGCCCGGGCGCCGCTGCCCGCGCCCGGCAGCGGCCCGTCGAAGCCGCAGTCGACGGCGGCGATCAGCGGTCTGGTGACGGGCGGGCTCGCGCTGGCGATCGTCGCGGCGACGTTCAGCTTCCAGGTCGTCTACAGCGACTACTACACCTGCGTGGACGACGCCCTTACGCAAACCTCGCGCCACGACTGCGAAACCTTGCTCCCCGAGCAGCTCCGCCCCCTGCTGAGCACGCAGGACTGACGGCGCCGAGCCCGCACGGCGGACGGCTCGCGCCCGCTTGCCGTCCGCCTTACGGTTCGCGCTTACGGTTCGGGCTCATGGTTCGCGGCGGGCGTCGTCCGGCGGGGACGGCTGCGGCGAGGGCTCCGTGCGGAGGGGGTCCGGGGGCGGCTGGGACTCAGTGGGCGGCTGCGGCTCGGGAGCGCGCTTCCGGCTCAGCGCCCAGCGGCGCGGGCGGGCCGCCCCGGCGGCGTCCGGGCTGCCCGCGGGGGTCGCGAGCCCGGCCATCGTGCCCACACCGGTTTCGCGTCCCGTCTCCCGTCCCGTCTCCGCACCGGCGCCGGTGGCCGCCTTACGGTTCCGCTTGCGGTCGGCGCCCGACGCCCCGGGGCGCAGCCACTGCCACCACGGCTCGGCCATCGCCTCCCGTACCTCGGCGGACTCCATGGGCGAGACCGTGGGCAGCACCGCCGCCCGCGCCTCCGCCTCGGCCGCGGCCCGCGCCGCACGGGCGGCCTTGGCCTCCGTACGGGCCTCCCTGGCCGCCGCACGGGCGTACGCGCGGGCTGTACGGCGCTCCGCCCGCGCCGCCTTCCACTCCGGCCAGGAAGCCCTGGTGGGGACGCAGAGCCGGTACCAGCGCAGCACCATCGCGCCCGGCACCCCGATCACTCCCGTCCAGGCCAGCGTGATCACGCCCGTACGCCACCAGCTCGGCCCGAGCTCGGCGAGGATGCCGATGCCCAGCGGTCCGCCCGAGACCCCGGCCAGCAGCGCCATCGCGGCCGCGCAGCCGACCGCCGCCAGCGCGGCGAGCACAAGTGTCTCGACCCAGCCCCAGGGCGGCCTGGGCTCGCCCTTGCCGGGCCGCCGCACCGCGGCGATTCCGATGAACCAGGCCACCGACGCCCCGGCCGCGATCCCCGTGAGCCAGACCAGCGGACCGCCGGAGCCGTCCGTGGGCAGCGCGGCGACCAGGGGGAAGTGCGGCAGCTGGGGGTAGGAGGTGATGCCCAGCGGTGCGACCACACTGCCGCCGCCCACCGTGAACCCCGCCCCGACCCCGTACGCGGCGCCCCAGACGATCGCGTTCGGCAGCAGCGTCAGGCTCACCAGGAGCACCGCGAACCGCCCCGACCACACATCGCTGAGGTTGAGGAACGTCACCTGCACGGCGCCCGCGTGGCTCAGCATCGATGTCGCCGTAAGGAGCGCACCGCTGCCCAGCAGGACGACGAGACCGCTGGTCCCGGCCCGTAGCGCGGCGGTCAGCCGACGGCGCCGGCACCAGCTGTGCGCGGCGAGGGACGCCGCCGTCCTTACGGTGCGTTCGGCACCGGGGAGCCGCCGCAGTCCCTCGCTCACCCGTCCCGGCAGCCGGAGCGGGAACCGCCCGTCGGCCGTCCACACGCCGACGGCGGCGATCGCCCCGGCGACGACCGGCAGATGCAGCAGCGCGCTGAGCGGGTCGACACGCAGCGGCCCGGTCGAGGCGTACACCGCGGCGGCGGTGCCCACCAGCAGATAGCCGCCGGTCACCCAGGCGAAGGCGGTGCGCGGATCGACGACGGACTCCTCGGGCACCCACTGCCCGCCGCCCTCGTCGGGCTCCGCCTGGTAGACGGAGTGCTGGGCGGCCCGGTAGAGCAGCCAGCACGGCACCACGCTGAGCAGCAGCGGGGTCAGCCCGACGGGCGCGGTGTGGCCGGAGAGCGTCTCGGTGCGCACGAGGTCGGCTCCATGGCCGAGCAGCCACAGGTCGGCGGCGACGTGCAGGGCCCCGTCGGGGCTGCTCTCCGGGGACGAGGAGGTGATCCACAGCAGCAGTACGACCACGGCGAGCGTGCCGAGGCCGAGCCCCGCGGCGACCACACCGCCGAGGAACGCCTCCCTGATGGCGGAGGAGCGCCGGGGCGCTGAGCGGTCGCGTGCGGACACCGACGGACTGCGATCGGTCGTTTGCGTCACATGACCATGCTGCCAATAACAGCCGTTTCATCCCCACATCAAGGGTTTGGTCGCCGTGTCGCGGCTAGTCCTCTTATGCGTCTTTTATGGCGCGATGGGATGGATGGGTGGCTTGCCGCGTTCCGCCCGGGTATCCGTCGCCCGGGAACGCCGCGGGCCCGCACCACCGTGGGGTGGTACGGGCCCGCGGCATCGAGCCGTGGCGGCGTCGTCAGCCGGCCAGCGCGGCGCGCGCCAGGCGTGCGGTCTCGGACGGGGTCTTGCCGACCTTCACGCCCGCGGCCTCAAGGGCCTCCTTCTTCGCCTGGGCGGTGCCGGAGGAGCCGGAGACGATGGCACCCGCGTGGCCCATCGTCTTGCCCTCGGGGGCGGTGAAGCCCGCCACATAGCCGACGACCGGCTTGGTGACGTTGGCCTTGATGAAGTCCGCGGCCCGCTCCTCGGCGTCCCCGCCGATCTCGCCGATCATCACGATCAGGTCGGTGTCGGGGTCGGCCTCGAAGGCGGCGAGGGCGTCGATGTGGGTGGTGCCGATGATCGGGTCACCGCCGATGCCCACACAGGACGAGAAGCCGATGTCCCGCAGCTCGTACATCATCTGGTAGGTCAGCGTGCCGGACTTCGACACCAGACCGATCCGGCCGGGCTTGGTGATGTCGGCCGGGATGATGCCCGCGTTCGACTGACCCGGCGTGATCAGACCCGGGCAGTTCGGGCCGATGATGCGCGTCTTGTTGCCCTTCTTGCCCGCGTAGGCCCAGAAGTTGGCGGAGTCGTGGACCGCGATGCCCTCGGTGATCACGACGGCGAGCGGAATCTCGGCGTCGATCGCCTCGATGACCGCGCTCTTGGTGAACTTCTCCGGGACGAAGATGACCGTGACATCGGCGCCGGTGGCGTCGATGGCCTCCTTGACGGAGCCGAAGACCGGGATCTCGCTGCCGTCGAAGTCCACGGTGGTGCCGGCCTTGCGCGGGTTCACACCGCCGACGATGTTGGTGCCCGAGGCAAGCATCCGACGGGTGTGCTTCTGCCCCTCGGACCCGGTCATCCCCTGGACGATGACCTTGCTTTCCTTGGTGAGGAAGATAGCCATGGTTTCTGGTGACCTCGTCCCTTACTTCGCAGCCAGCTCGGCGGCACGCTCGGCCGCGCCGTCCATGGTGTCCACCTGCTGGACCAGCGGGTGGTTGGCGTCGGTGAGGATCTTGCGACCCAGCTCCGCGTTGTTGCCGTCGAGGCGCACGACCAGCGGCTTGGTGACGTCCTCGCCCTTGGACTTCAGCAGCTCCAGGGCCTGGACGATGCCGTTGGCGACCGCGTCACAGGCGGTGATGCCGCCGAAGACGTTGACGAAGACCGACTTGACGTCCGGGTCGCCGAGGATGATCTCGAGTCCGTTGGCCATCACCTCGGCGGAGGCGCCACCACCGATGTCGAGGAAGTTGGCGGGCTTGACATTGCCGTGGGTCTCGCCCGCGTAGGCGACGACGTCGAGGGTGGACATGACCAGACCCGCGCCGTTGCCGATGATGCCGACCTCGCCGTCGAGCTTGACGTAGTTGAGGCCCTTGGCCTTGGCGGCCGCCTCGAGCGGGTTGGCCGCGGCCTTGTCCTCGAGCGCCTCGTGCTCCGGCTGCCGGAAGGCGGCGTTCTCGTCCAGGGAGACCTTGCCGTCCAGCGCGATGATCTTGCCGTCTTCGGTCTTGACCAGCGGGTTGACCTCGACGAGCAGGGCGTCTTCCTTGATGAAGACGGTCCACAGCTGCTGGAGGACCGCGACGACCTGGTCCGCGATCTCGGCCGGGAACTTCGCGGCGGCGACGATCTCGGCGGCCTTCTCCTGGGTCACGCCCTCGATGGCGTCCACCGGGATCTTGGCAAGCGCCTCGGGGTTCTGCTCAGCGACGACCTCGATCTCCACGCCGCCCTCGACGGAGGCCATGGCGAGGAAGGTGCGATTGGTGCGGTCCAGCAGGAAGGAGACGTAGTACTCCTCCTTGATGTCCGCGGTCTGGGCGAGCATCACCTTGTGGACCGTGTGGCCCTTGATGTCCATGCCCAGGATCTGGGTCGCCTTCTCCACGGCGTCGGCCGGGTCGGAGGCCAGCTTGACGCCGCCCGCCTTACCGCGGCCACCAACCTTTACCTGCGCCTTGACGACCGCGCGGCCGCCCAGGCGCTCGGCCACCTCGCGCGCCGCCTCAGGCGTGTCGATGACTTCACCGGCCAGCACCGGTACACCGTGCTTGGCGAAGAGGTCCCTCGCCTGGTATTCGAACAGGTCCACGCGCGTCCGTCCCTTTTCCATGGATATCGCGGTCGTTATCAGCGCGGGCGTGCCGCGGGGGCAGCGTGAGGACGCGATCTTTAACGAGGGCGGCACACGTTCGCCGGGTACGCGGCATGTCCGTCTCGCAGGTTATCTCCGTGGACCGTGCGGCCCTAAATCGCAGATCACACTGGAGCGGTGATTACGGTCACAGATCGCGACCGTTTCCATCTATCTCGGTGCGACAACCGGGCAGCCCCCTCCCCAACGAGGGCTGCCCGGTCGATGGCGCTTGCCTTACGGTTTTACGGTTTCGCGGCCTGCATGGCCTTCACGGCCTGACTGCCTGACGCCCGCCGGAGCGATCAGACGGTCGGGAGCGTGCCCGGAACGGTCGGCAGCTGGACCGGGACGGAGGGCAGGTCCGCCGGAACCTGCGGGAGGTCGGCGGGGAGCTGCGGCAGGTCAGCCGGAACGGTCGGGAGCTGCGGCAGGTCGGCCGGGACGGTCGGCAGGTCGGTGGGGAGCTGCGGCAGGTCGGTGGGCAGCTGCGGCAGGTCGGCCGGAACGGTCGGCAGGTCCGCGGGGAGCTGCGGCAGGTCAGCCGGAACGGTCGGGAGCTGCGGCAGGTCGGTGGGCAGCTGCGGCAGGTCGGCCGGAACGGTCGGCAGGTCCGCGGGGAGCTGCGGCAGGTCAGCCGGAACGGTCGGGAGCTGCGGCAGGTCGGTGGGCAGCTGCGGCAGGTCGGCCGGGACGGTCGGCAGGTCCGCGGGGAGCTGCGGCAGGTCGGCCGGGAGCTGCGGGAGGTCGGCGGGGACCTGCGGCAGGTCGGCGGGCAGTTGCGGCAGGTCGGCCGGGAGCACCGGGAGAGCCGGGATGTTGGCGACGTCGCTCAGGTCGGTGGGCACCGCCGGGAGCAGGCTCAGCGCACCGTCCTTGGCGTTCCCCACGGTGGTCTGGGCGTTCGCGACCACGCCGGTGGCCAGCCCGTGGGCGAAGGGCACGGTGGTGCCCGCCACGTCCTGCGCGAACGGAACGGCGGTGGACGGCACGCTCACCACGACCGGCACCAGGCGGTCGACGGTGTCCTGGGCGGCCGGAACCACGTTGGAGGCGGTGCCCAGCGCGAAGCCCTCGGCGCTGCCGGACACGACGTCCACGTACGGGGTGGTGCGGGCCACGGCGTCGTCGGCCAGCGCACCGGTGTCACCCACGGTCCGCTCGGCGACCGGGACGACCTTGACCACGAGGCGGTACACGGCGGGCGGCAGCACGTCCGAGGCCACACCGTCCACGGCCGGCTTGGTGGTGCCGACGACACCCTGCACCTTGCCGGTCAGCTCCTCCGGGCGGACGCCGGCGCCGGAGAGGGAGGCGAGCAGGTCATTGGCCGAGCCCGGGGCGGTGGGCAGCTTCGGGGCGGCGGGGAGCTCGGTGGGCAGCTGGCCGGTGACGCCGTCGACGTTCGGCAGCGTGGAGGTGTCGGGCAGGGTCGGCAGCGAGCCGAGGCCGGGCAGGCCGGGCACGACACCGGGGACCTCACCGGTGGGCAGGTCGAGGTCGGTGGTCTTCTTGACGGTCTTCTCGACGCCCTTGACGGCCTTGTGGGCCTTCTTGACGATCTTGTCCGGCTTGCCGGCGACGTCGCCGGTCAGGCCGTCGGTGGTGTGCTCGACGGTCTTGGTGACATCCGAGACCCGCGGCAGGTTCTCGGCGCCGGGGACGCTGTCCCGCACCGGAGCGGTGACGCCGTCGACGGTGGAGGCGGCGCCGTCCACGGTCTTCTTCGCGGTGTCGGTCACCTTGGAGGTGTCGGCCACGCCGCCGGTCACACCGTCGACCGTCTCGGTCACCTTGTCGGTCGACACGGTCTTGGTCACGCCGTCCACGGTGCTGGTGACACCGTCGGTGGAGGGAACGGCCGGGTTCTCGGCGGCGGAAGCGGCGGCCGAGCCGAGTGCCCAGATACCGGTGGCGGCAGCGGCTACGAGGATGGAGCGGCGAAGGTTGTTACGCATGGTGGAGGAAGTCCTTCGAAAGTCAAGAGAGGTTTCGGACGGGCAGACCTGACCCGCCCCCGCGCGGCAGGTCTCATACAGACGGGGGTGAGGTCTGCCCTAGCCGGGGAATTCGAGGACTTCGTTGAACCGCTCGCGCGTCGGCGCCGAGCTCTCCGCGCGGACCGTACCGGGCTTCAGCCCGAAGGACGGCACGCCGGACGGCGTAAGAGCGGCCTGGGTGTTCCCACCACGGGAAGCGCCGCTGTCGCCGGTGTACTGGGAGGTGGCCCCGAGCGGGGACCGCGGAAGGGGCAGCGGCGCCGGGGCGCCACCGTCCGGACCGGTGCCGGAGACGGCTGCCTGGACGACGGGCCCGTGCCCGCCATGGGAGACGGCCGCGTCAACGTGCGCGAGGACGGCCTGGGCGTGTGCCCCGGGCCCCATCGGCTCCGACGCCGCGGGCGCCGACTTGTGCACGGTCGCCGACCCGGCCTTGGCCGCGTGGTGCTCGGCGGCCGGGCCGTGGTGCGCCGCGGAGTCCTGGGAGCCCATGCCGATCGCGTCACCGATGCCGACCTCGGGAAGGCGCACCGGCAGCTCGCCGCTGGTGGCGCCGCCGACCAGGTCGTCTATCGGCTTGGTGATCTTCTGCGCCTGGCGCTCGACCGGCTCCTGGATGGGCCGCACGGTCTCCCGTACGACATCCTCCGCCGTGTCAGTGGTACGCGTCACCACGGGCGGTGCGTGCCGCTCCACCCGCTGCCGCGCCCGCTCGACGCCCGAAGGGTCGAGCAGTCGGGACACGTTGGAGCGGTCGACCGACGTGCCTGTGGCCTCGCCCTGATCGCTCCGCTCGGCGGCGTGAGCACTGCCGCCGAAGAGGAACGCCAGGGCCAGGAACCCACCGAGGAAGAGCGCCGCCAGCAGCGCCCGCCGTGCGGCCACCGTGCGCGGCAGGCGCACGGCGACAGGCATGGCGGACGTGACAGACAAGAGCGGGGCCTTCCCTGAGTACGAGGCGTACAACGGGCACGTAAGCGTGGCGATATGGCTTGTGGGCCGCCGGAACAGGACGACATCGCCAACCGGATGGCTGGATTCATGTCCTGGGCGACGGGGATGATCCTTGCACGACCCACAGGGGTCGGCGCAAGCCCCGGATCACTGATGCATCGCCATGTCCGGTATAGGCAGTTGGCGCCGTTCGATGGCCGCGGCCATCACCTCCGGGAAGAGATCGGGGGTACAGGCGAAGGCGGGCGCGCCCAGCGCGGTGAGCGCCGCCGCGTGCTCGCGGTCGTAGCTCGGCGCCCCCTCGTCGGACAGCGCGAGCAGCGTCACGAACTGCACCCCGGACGCCTTCATCGCGGCGACCCGGCCCAGCATCTCCTCGCGTATGCCGCCCTCGTAGAGGTCGCTGATGAGGACGACGACCGTGTCGGCGGGGCGGGTGATCTGCGACTGGCAGTAGGCCAGCGCGCGGTTGATGTCGGTGCCACCGCCGAGTTGGGTGCCGAAGAGGACGTCCACCGGATCGTCGAGCTCCTCGGTCAGGTCGACCACGGAGGTGTCGAAGACGACCAGCCGGGTGGCGAGGGAGCGCATCGAGGCGAGCACGGCGCCGAAGACCGAGGCGTAGACCACGGACGCGGCCATCGACCCCGACTGGTCGACGCACAGCACCACGTCCTTCTTCACCCCGCGGGCCGCCCGGCCGTATCCGATGAGCCGCTCGGGGACGACCGTCCGGTGGTCGGGCAGGTAGTTCTTGAGGTTGGCCCGGATGGTGCGGTCCCAGTCGATGTCCCGGTGGCGCGGGCGGCTGATCCGGGCGGAGCGGTCGAGCGCTCCGGTGAGGGTGGCGCGGGTGCGGGTCGCCAGCCGCTTCTCCAGATCCTCGACGACCTTACGGACGACGGCCCGCGCGGTGTTCTTGGTGGTCTCCGGCATCGCCTTGTTGAGGGACAGCAGGGTGCCCACGAGATGGACGTCCGCCTCCACGGCCTCCAGCATCTCCGGCTCCAGCAGCAGGGCGGACAGCCCCAGCCGGTCGATGGCGTCGCGCTGCATGACCTGGACGACGGAGGTGGGGAAGTACGTACGGATGTCGCCGAGCCAGCGGGCCACTTGGGGCGCGGAGCCACCGAGCCCGCCGGAGCGCGCGCCGCTCCCGGCGCCGCTCTGGGAGCCACCGCTGCGCCCGACGGCCGTGCCGCTGCCGCCCGCGCCGTCGCCGCCTCCGGAGCCGTAGAGGGCCTCGAGCGTGCGGTCCATGGCGGCGTCGGCCCCGCTGAGCGAACAGCCGGTGCCGTCGGCGCCCTGGCCGCCGAGCACCAGCCGCCAGCGCCGCAGCCGTTCCTGGTCGCTCTGGGGGTGGTCGCCCGGGGGTTGGTGGCCCGGGGGGTGGGCGTCGTCGGGGGTGGGGCCGGGGTCGTCGTGGGGGGCGCCGTGCGTCATCGGGCTGCCTCCATGGAGTCGTTGGCGTGCGGGGCGGGATCGAGGCCCAGCAGCAGCCGCACCGTCGGTACGACGGCCGCCGCGCGGTCCGGGTCCAGCCCGGGGCCGAAGCCGGGTGCGGCGGGGGCGCCTTGTCCGCCAACGCCGGTGGGCCCGTCGGCCGCGGGGCCCCGCCGGACCAGCTCGCCCAGGGTGCGGCGCACGCCGGTGTCGTACGCGGAGAAGGTGCGCCGCAGCAGCGGCAGGACGTCGGTGAAGGCCTCGGCGGAAACGGAGGTCAGCCAGCGGTCGACCAGGCCGAGCAGCCGCTCGTCGTGGACGAGCAGCATGCCGCCGCCCGCGCCACCGCCGATGAACCCCTCGATCCAGGAGGCCGCTTCGGGCGGCTGGGTGCCGGGCGAGAGCGCGAGCCCCATCAGCCGGGCCGCCTCGTCCTCGGCGAGCCGGCCGTCGTCCAGCAGCAGCCGCGCAGCGCGGCCCCGGATCAGCCCGGGGGTGGCGGGGGTGCCGTCGCGCCCGGCCAGATTGCGCAGCATGGCCGCCCAGCGGGCTCGTAGGCCGTCGGCGGGCCGGGGCTCAGCCGCCCGCGTCTCCGTTGTCGACATGTCTGTTGTCGACATATCGGTCCGCGTGTGTGGCTGCGTAGCAGTCGCTGTCCCAGTTCCTGTCGCTGTCCCGGTTCCCGTCGCGGTGCCGGTTCCCGTCGCTGTCCCGGCCGTCTCTGTCTCCGACAGCAAGGCGATCGCCCGGTGCACGGCCTCCATATGGCGGCGCATCTCGGCGGCGCCGTCGGCGTCGAGACCGACGCAGGCGGGCGGCAGCCCGACCAGGATCCGCTCGGCCAACCCGACCGCGACCTCGCCGAGCGCGGCCGTGCCGGTGCCCCGTACGTCCCCGTAGCGCACCGAGCGCACCAGGGCGGGCAGCGCCTGGGCGAGATGGCCGACGTCCGCGTCGAGCGCGGCCCGGTCGGCGAGCGAGCGCATCACGGTGGGGAGGGCCCCGGAGAGCCCGGCGAGGAGACAGCACTCGGCCAGCTCGGTCACCTCGGCGAGCCCCTTGGCGCTCCGGGCCTCGGTCTCCGCCTTGGCGGTGGCCGCCGACAGCACGGTGGTGCCCCACACCCCCGCCTCGGCGACCCGCACGGCCAGCTCCGGCTCCCACCGCAGCCGCCAGGTCTCCCTGAAGGTGCCGGTGCTGCCGCGTGAGACGGCCGGGGTGCCCCAGTCGACCCCGAGGAGCCGCAGCCGGTGCAGCAGGCGGCTCCGCCCGGCGTCGGTCTCCTTGCGCAGATCCAGCTCCAGCTCGCGCTCCAGCGCCTCGGGCTTGAGCCGCAGCGAACGCTGGGTGCGTGTCAGATCGCGCTGGAGCGGCACCGCCGGAGCCGACTCGGGCACTTCGCCCAGGATGTCGCCGACCACGAGCCGGTCCCGGACGAGCGCGATCGGCACATCGGAGCCGTCGCACATCACCGCCCTCACGGCGTCGAGGGTTTCGGCGAGCCCGGCGAGCGGGCGTCCGCGCATGGCGGCCAGGGTTTCGGCGAGCCTTACGGCCTCGATGACATGGGCCGAGGAGACCGCGAAGTCCTCGTCCCGCAGCAGCCCGGCGACCTTGGTGAGCCAGCGCTCGACGGGCCGGTCCGGGGCGTGGAAGAGATGGTCGTACCAGCCGGGTGAGGTGATGCCCGCCCCGTATCCGCTGTGCCGGGCCAGCCGCCGGTGGGTCCACGGCACCCAGCTGATCTCGGTCTTGACCTTGGGCAGCCCCTTGAGGAGCTTCCGGTCGGCGGTCGCGGTGGTCCGCTCCCCCAGCGCCGGTACGTGCCAGGCCCCGCAGACGACCGCGGCCTCGTCCCCGAACTCCCGCCGCGCCTCGCGCAGCCGTAGCCGCATATGGGCCTCGCGCACCGCGTCGTCCTCGTGCCCGCCGTGCCCGTACTCGGCGCGCAGCGCCTCCATGGCCTCCGCCACGGCCGTGAACGCCTCAGCGCCGCCGGTGCCGCGGTGCTCGATGACGTCCTCCCACCAGCGCTCCGGGTCGTCGTATCCGGCCGCCTCGGAGAGGACGGCCAGCGGATCGACCCGCATCCGCGCGGCCCGGTCGGCGACCGGAGCCGCTTGGTCGGCCTGTTCGACTTGGTCGCCCGGTTCGACTTGGTCAGCCGGACCAGCCGGGGCGGGTTCGACCGCCGGAGGCTTCTTCGCCGCCATGGCCAGCGAGTTGGCCGCCGGGAGATCGATGAACCGCACCGGAACCTCATGGGCCAGCGCCCACTGGATGGCCGCCCACTCCGGGGAGAACCCGGCCAGCGGCCAGAACCCGGCGCGCCCCGGATCGTCCGCGGCGTGGGCGAGCAGCGCGACCGGCGGGCGCATGTCCTTCTCGGCGGCGAGCCCCACGATCGCGTCCGCCTCCGGCGGCCCCTCGATCAGCACCACGCGCGGTGGGCACGCCTCCAGCGCGGCCCGCACCGCACGCGCCGACCCAGGTCCGTGGTGCCGCACGCCCAGCAGCAGCGGGCCGGCGGCCCGCGCCCGTGGGGCGCCCGTCATGCGGTCACCTCTCGGCACGCACGGTAGAAGTCCTTCCAGCCGTCGCGCTCCCGGACCACCGTCTCCAGGTACTCCTGCCAGATGACGCGGTCGGCCGCCGGGTCGCGGACGACCGCGCCCAGGATGCCCGCGGCCACATCGCCCGACCTGAGCACGCTGTCGCCGAAGTGGGCGGCGAGCGCGAGGCCGCCGGTGACCACGGAGATGGCCTCGGCCGTGGACAGCGTGCCCGAGGGGGACTTCAGCTTCGTACGGCCGTCACCGGTCACTCCGTCGCGCAGCTCACGGAAGACCGTGACCACCCGGCGGATCTCCTCGACGCCCTCCGGGAGCTCCGGGAGCTCCAGCGAGCGGCCGATCTGGGCGACGCGCCGGGAGACGATGTCGACCTCGTCCTCCGGGGTCGCGGGCAGCGGCAGCACGACCGTGTTGAAGCGGCGGCGCAGGGCGCTGGAGAGTTCGTTGACCCCGCGGTCGCGGTCGTTGGCGGTCGCGATCAGGTTGAAGCCGCGGACCGCCTGGACCTCCTCCCCCAGCTCCGGAATCGGCAGCGTCTTCTCGGACAGGATGGTGATCAGCGTGTCCTGCACATCGGCCGGGACGCGCGTCAGCTCCTCCACGCGTGCGGTCATGCCGTCCGCCATCGCGCGCATCACCGGGCTCGGCACGAGCGCGTCCCGGCTCGGGCCGTGGGCGAGGAGCTGGGCGTAGTTCCACCCGTACCGGATGGCCTCCTCGGGCGTCCCGGCGGTGCCCTGGACCAGCAGGGTCGAGTCACCGCTGACCGCCGCCGCCAGATGCTCCGAGACCCATGTCTTGGCGGTGCCGGGCACGCCCAGCAACAGCAGGGCGCGGTCGGTCGCGAGGGTGGTGACGGCGACCTCGACGATGCGACGCGGGCCCACGTACTTGGGTGTGATCACGGTGCCGTCGGGCAGCGTGCCGCCGAGCAGATAGGTGGCGACCGCCCACGGCGACAGCCGCCATCGTGCGGGACGCGGGCGGTCGTCGGCCGCGGCCAGCGCGCTCAGCTCGGCGGCGAAGGCGTCCTCCGCATGTGGACGCAGCGCTTCCGCGGCTCCGGCGGCCTCTGCCGCCCCGCTCGTATCGGTGGATTCGGTTCCGGGCACAGTGACGGTCACAGCTCCCCCACGACTCGTTTCCTCGTTCCGTTTCCGGACGCGTGAACCACACTGCACCACCCCACTGACAACCGGCTGCCCGTCAGCGAACGCGCAGGTCAGAGCGATTGTCAGTGGGTGCCCGTACCGTCGCAGACATGAATCCGCAGGGGGAACGCTGGACGGCGGAGCAGGTGCTGGCCCTGGCTCCTGACACCGCGTCGCGCACGGCGGGCGGCAAGCTCGCCGCGGCCGGCAAGTGGTCGGGCGCGGGCGCGCACGGGCGGGCGGTGTGGGGGCTGTGCTCGGGCAGCGGCAGCAAGCCGTACCAGACGGTGGTCGATCTGAACGGGCCCGGATATAAGTGCAGTTGCCCGAGCCGGAAGTTCCCGTGCAAGCACGCGCTGGGTCTGCTGCTGTTGTGGACGTCCGGCGAGGGGGGCGTGCCCGCGAGCGGGGAGCCGCCGGAGTGGGCCGGGCAGTGGCTCGGCGACCGGCGGGAGCGGGCCGAGAAGCTCGCCACCGGGGCCCGGGATGGGGGCCCGGGCCCCGGCGGCGGGACGGGGGGCAACGCGGGGAAAGGGGGAAGCGGAGGCGCGGCCGATCCGGAGGCGGCGCGCCGCCGCGCCGAGCGGCGGGTCCAGCGCATCGCCGCGGGCGCCACGGAGCTGGAGCGGCGGCTCGCCGATCTGCTCCGCGACGGTCTGGCCTCCGCCGACCGCGCCGGGTACGGGGCGTGGGACGAGACGGCCGCGCGGATGATCGACGCCCAGGCACCGGGCCTTGAGGCGCGGGTGCGGGAGCTGGCGGCGATTCCGTCGTCCGGTCCGGGGTGGCCCGCCCGGCTGCTGGAGGAGTGCGCGCTGACCCACCTGCTCAACCAGGGCTTTCTCCATCTGGACGGCCTCCCGGAGAAGCTGGCCGCCACCACGCGCACCCGCGTGGGCCTCACGACGCCGGTGGCCGAGCTGCTGGCGACGGAGGAGGCGATCCGGGACCGCTGGCTGGTCCTGGGCCGCCAGGACGGTACGGACGGCAGGCTGACCACGCGCCGGATCTGGCTGCGCGGCGAGCGTACGCACCGTATGGCGCTGCTGCTCTCGTTCAGCGCCCCCGGCCAGTCCCCCGAGCTCGCGCTGCCCACCGGCCTGGTGCTCGACGCGGACCTCGCGTACTACCCGGCGGCCCGGCCGCTGCGGGCGGCGATCGCCCCCCGGGAGGAGGAGGCGGAGGCGGCGGAGGAGGAGGCGGCGCCTCCCGTGGCGCCTCCGGCTGCTGAGGGGCGCGAGGTGCCTGGGGCCCCCGAGGGGTGCGACGTCGAGACCGCGCTCGCGGCCTACGGTGCGGCGCTCGGGGAGGATCCGTGGCTGGACGGCTGGCCGGTGGTGCTCGCCGATGTGGTGCCGGTGCCGGGGGACGACGGATGGCAGCTGGCGGACGAGCGGAGCGGCTCGGCGCTGCCCGTCGATCCGCGCTGCGCGGGGCGCACCGATCTGTGGCAGCTGATGGCGATATCCGGCGGTGGCCCGGTCACCGTCTTCGGTGAGTGCGGCCATCGCGGCTTCTCCCCCATCACCACCTGGGACCCGACCCCCGTCTCGCTCATCGGCACGGCAGCGCAGGGAGGCACCCGTTGACCAGTACGACGCCCGTCGCGTCCAGCACGTCCGCCGCATCCAGCACGTCCGCCGCGTCCACTGCGTCCAGCACGTCCCCCGCGTCCTGGGACGGTCTCATCGCGGCCGCGCTGCTCGGCACCGAGCGGCGCACCCCGCCCGTCGCGCCGCGCCCCGGGCAGGACGTGCCGTCCGCCCTGCTGGACGCGGCCGCGCTCAGCACGGTGCGGCGGCGGGCCGGGCTGCGGCCCGCGCCCGCCCGGCCGGGGCCGGGCCGGGCGCCCGAGGATCCGCGGCCGACGCTGCCCGCGGCCGCCCGCAGCAGGCTGGCGCTGCTGCTGGCCGACCGTTCGGCGCCGGGGCGCGGCGGTTCGCGCTCCGCGCCCGACCTCGCCGAGCTGCTGCCGCAGTGGCTCGCGCTGGCCAACCACCACAGCTATCGCGTGCCGGACGCGCTGCTTCCGGCGCTGCTCGACGCGGCCCGCGCCCGCACCGATCTGCGGGGCGAGGCGCTGACGCTGGGCGGGCCGCGTGCACTGTGGCTGGCCCGGCTCAACCCGGACTGGAAGTTCGCGCTGCGGGGCGCGGCGGGCCGGGCATCCGCATCGCTCCCGGAGCCGTCCGGGGCGGCCGTCGCACCGGACGAGGAACAGCGGCTGTGGGAAGAGGGGCTGTTCGCCGAGCGGGTGTCGCTGCTGGCGGCGGCCCGCCACCGCGACCCGGCGGCGGGGCTGGCGCTGCTCAGCGGCACCTGGTCGACCGAGCGGGCCGAGGACCGGCTGATGTTCCTGGACTCGCTGCGCGACGATCTCTCCCCGTCCGATGAGCCGTTCCTCGAACAGGCGCTGTCCGACCGCAGCCGGAACGTCCGGGCGACCGCCGCCGAGCTGCTCTCCGCACTCCCCGACTCGGCGCTCGCCGCACGCATGGCCGAGCGGTCGCGGGGCTGTGTGTCGCTGATCGCGGATGAGCCGACCGCTGATGGGCTGGCCGCCAAGGGGCTGGCCGCCAAGGGAGCGACCGACGGCGGGGCGACCGACGGCGGACTGACCACCACGGGAGCAACCGGCAACGGGGCAACCGGCGATGGACTGACCGCCGAGGGAGCAACCGGCGACGGGGCGACCGCCACGGGACCGACCGCCAAGGGGGCAACCGGCGACGGGCTGGCCGCCGACGAGTTGGCGGCCGACGAACGGGCACCCCGGATAGCCGTCCGTCCGCCGGACGAGTGCGACAGCGGGATGCAGCGCGACGGCGTCGTGCCCAAGCCGCCCTCCGGCCGGGGGGAACGGTCCTGGTGGCTGGGCCAGTTGGTGGAGGCGACCCCGCTGGACCGCTGGACCGAGTGGTTCGGCGGACGGGGCCCCGCCGAGATCGTGGCGCTGCCCGTCGCGGACGGCTGGCAGGCGGATCTGCACGCGGCCTGGTGCCGGGCGGCGGTGCGGCAGCGCAGCGCCGAGTGGTGCCGTGCGCTGCTCGGCACCCCGGCGGTCGCTCCGGTCACCGCCGGGGAGGCGGCCCCCGCCGCCTGGCGGGACCCGGCGAAGCTGCTCTCCGCGCTGCCCGCCCGGGAACGGGCGGAGTGGGTCGCCGAGTTCATCGCGTCCCACGGCCTGTCCGACGCCTTCCGGCTGCTCGGGGTGTGCGCGGTGCCCTGGGCCGAGCCGCTGGGCCGGGCCGTCGTCGACGCCCTGGACATCGCCCGAGACGCGGGCAGCTACCCCTGGAGCTTCAGCGGCGTCATGGGCCTGGCCGAGCGCTGCCTGGACCCGACCCAGGCGGACCGCCTCGAAGTGCTGACGGCGATACCGGACGAGAGAGAGGGAGCGGCCCCGGGAGCCGGGGGCTACTGGGCGGAGGCGTTCCAACGCCTGGTCGGCACACTCCGGCTGAGAGAGGCGATGCGAGCAGAGCTCGACCCGACCTGACCCGAACCGGCCTCCGGCTCGTGGGACGCCCCGGGCCCGGGGTGTGCTCCGGCAACCGGCTTGGCTCAGGGCCCTGGCCTCAGAGCCCTGGCCTCAGGACCCGGGTCGAGAGCGGTGCGGCAGGCCCCGGGTCGAGAGCAGCCGTGCGGCGGGTCAGGCGACTACCGGGCGAACGTTCTTACGGACCCAGTCGACGATGGCTGTCGTGGTCGCGCCCGGAGTGAAGATCTCGGCGACGCCCTGCTCCTTGAGCGCGGGGATGTCCGCCTCGGGGATGATCCCGCCGCCGAAGACCTTGATGTCCTCCGCGTCGTGCTCCCGCAGCAGCTCCAGCACCTTGGCGAACAGGGTCATATGGGCACCGGACAGGATGGACAGCCCGATCGCGTCGGCGTCCTCCTGGATCGCGGTGTCGACGATCTGCTCGGGGGTCTGGTGGAGCCCGGTGTAGATGACCTCCATGCCCGCGTCGCGCAGTGCCCGCGCGATCACCTTCGCCCCACGGTCATGGCCGTCCAACCCCGGCTTGGCCACCACCACACGGATCGGACCGGTCACACCCATCGCAGCCTCCAACCGTCGTGCCCTTGGCCACCCCGACGTGAACGAACGTTATCCCCAGCATCCCCTACCCGGCAGTTTCGCGCCGCGCAGCGAGGGGGAAATCACACGTGGGACACGTTCGCTGAAGGCCGTACCCGTACCTGCATCCGCATCCGCATCCGCGCGGACGCCGCATACGCTCGGGCCGGCCACATCAGGGGAGCCGCAGCGGGGACCGTCGCACCGCGCAGCGCCGCCACGAGCCGCATGGCGCCGCGGTGCGACGGGCGGTCGTCCAGCGTCTCGGCGGGGACGCCCGCGTCCACACCCCGATGACGCTCGGCACCCCGCGCGGCGGCAAACACGTATCGCGCCCCCGTTGTCCGTACATCCACTCGTGCGTCAGATGTGCCCGGACTCCCCGGTGATAGCGGAGTTGCGGCAGCCTGCCCCCGATTGCCGTAGCGATTCATCGCTTTCTGGAGCGATGTGGATCAGTTGATGATCCCGAAGGAGGCGGCCCGGATAGACCATCCGGATGTGATCTCCCAGAACATCCGCGTCAACGGAATCGGACATCTCGCCCTGGCGGTGCTTTTCTCCGTGGCCGCCCGCATCCGCGAGGCCCTGAACGCCGCCGACAAGGCGTCGGCGGGCGCTTCCAGCCCGGTTCCCGAGGGTTCAGAAGCCTCGGAATTGCCGAACGTCAATCGAACATCCGGCCAAGGAAGCACGTACAGTCAGCCGAAAGACGACCAAATGCCCTTTCCCGAGATGCTCAAAACTCACGGAAGATTGTCGCTGCCGCGTACTGCCGGGTACAGTCGCCGCTAATTCTCCTGCAGCCGAGGCGAAAGAGAAGTTGGTGGTGAACGACCGTCACCCGTCGGGGGCCTCTCCGACCGTCCCCGATCCCGACGCCTCGTATCCGTACGGCGAGGCCTACGGTCAGCGTCAGGACACAGCGCACGGCTACGTCGGGTACGACGGGTATGACGGGTACTCCACCGGCAACTTCGCCCACCTGGCCACCGCCTACGGCGACGGCGACCCGCTCTACGGCGACAGCGATCCGCTCTTCGGCGCGCTTCCGGGCGCGTACGACGACGGGCAGGGCGCCCACAGCGGTCAGTACGACGCCTCGCAGTGGACCACGGCCGACCAGCACCACCAGACCGGGTCGTACGCCACCGGCCACTACGACCTGGGCCACGGCACCGGCCACCACGACACCGGCCACTACGACACGGCCGCCCATTACGACTCCGGCGCCTACGACACCACCGCCATGTGGGCCGCCTCCGGCTATCACCTGCCGACCGGCATCCCCGCCCAGCAGGACGCCGACACCGGCGCCCAGTGGGACATCGCCGCCTGGGACACGGGCGCCACCGCCCACACCGAGCTGCCGGATCAGTGGGACCACGGCGCGGGGGGCGCGGGAAGCGCGGGGTACGAGGCCGAGGCGTACACCTCGGGCGTGGACACCGGTCAGACCCAGGTCTGGGACACCTCCGTCTACGGGACCGTGGACGAGGCGCGGTACGACCACTCGGGGCTGAACCAGCCGGGACTCGACCAGCCCGAGCACGAGCCCAACGCCTACGACCAGACGGCCGTCTTCGACCAGGCCGTCATCCCCGACCAGGCCGTCATCCCCGAGCAGCCCGGCGCGTTCGAGCACACCGCCGTCTTCGAGCCGGTCAACGAGCCCGACCAGCCGTACGACCCCGGCCCCGAAGCGGAACCTGAACCCGGGGCGGCGGTCATGCGGGAATCCGCCCCCTCCCCTCGCCGGGAGGTGAACCGCGGCCGCCGCCGTACCCCCTCGTCCCGCCCCAAGCGTTCCGCGCTCCTCACCGTCGCCGTCCCCTCCGTCTGCGCCCTGGGTGTCACCGCCGTGGCCGCCGCCTCGGTCAGCGGTGTGGGAAGCGACAAGAAGGACGAGTCCACCACTCAGGCCGCCTCCGACAACGCGCCCCCCGTGAAGCCCTCCGTCGCCAACAGCAAGCTGGACTCCCAGCTCGCCGGGGTCCGCGAGGACGCCGACGACTTCCGCGACCGCACCAGCCGCGCCCAGGAGCGGATCGACCTCCAGGCGCGCCAAGCCGCCGAGAAGAAGCGCAAGGCCGCCGAGGCGGCGCGCAAGGAAGCGCTGCGGCCGAAGTTCGCGCTGCCCGTCGCCCAGCACGGCCTGAGCGCCCAGTTCGGCCAGGCCGGTATCAACTGGATGTCGGTGCACACCGGCATCGACTTCCCGGTGAGCTACGGGACGCCCGTGATGGCCGCCACCGACGGCACCGTAAAGACGCAGTGGAACGACGCCTACGGCAATATGGTCGTTCTGACCAGCCCGGATGGCACCGAGACCTGGTACTGCCACCTCAGCAGCGCCAAGATCCGCTCAGGGACCGTCAAGGCCGGGGAGACCATCGCGTACTCCGGGAACTCCGGTAACTCCACCGGCCCGCATCTGCACTTCGAGGTCCACCCCGGCGGCGGCGCGGCCATCGACCCGCTGCCCTGGCTGCGCGGCAAGGGCCTCGACCCGACCTGATCCGGGGCCACCGCGCGGCGCGCCACCGCCGCGCCACGTCACCCACCGCCGCGGCGCGCCACCGCCGCGCCACGTCACCCACCGCCGCGTCGCGCCACCGCCGCGCCACGCCCCGCCGCGCGACGCCCGTACGGCCTGCGCCCCCGCTACAGCTTCTCCACCGGTGCGTACCGCAGCAGCAGCCGCTTCGGCTTCTCGTCGCCGAAGTCGATCGTCGCCTCCGCGTTGTCCCCACTCCCCTTGACCGCCACCACCGTGCCGAGCCCGAACGAGTCATGGGTGACCCGGTCGCCGATGGCCAGGGCGACCACCGGGCGCTCCTTGGCCCGCCTGGTGGCGAACCCGCTGCCCCCGGTACGCGAACGCGACGTCGACAGACCGGACGACAGCCCCGACGGCGGGGTGGAGGCGATGCCGCCCATGGACGCGGACGGGGTGGCGGGCCCGGTGCGCCGCCAGCGCACATACTGGTCCGGGATCTCCTCCAGGAAGCGGGACGGCGGGTTGTACGCGGGCTGTCCCCAGGCGCTGCGCATCGTCGAGCGGGTCAGATAGAGCCGCTCGCGGGCCCGGGTGATCCCGACATAGGCCAGCCGCCGCTCCTCCTCCAGCTCCTTGGTCTGGCCGAGCGCCCGCATATGCGGGAAGACGCCGTCCTCCATGCCGCTGAGGAAGACGACCGGGAACTCCAGCCCCTTCGCCGTGTGCAGGGTCATCAGCGTGATCACGCCGGAGCCCTCGGTGTCCTCGTCGGGGATCTGGTCGGAGTCGGCGACGAGCGCGACCTGCTCCAGGAAGTCCGCGAGGGTGCCGGGGTTCTCCTCGCCGCGGTCCTGCTCGAACTCCAGGGCCACGGCGGCGAGCTCCTGGAGGTTCTCGATCCGGGTCTCGTCCTGCGGATCGGTGGACGCCTGGAGCTCGGCCAGATAGCCGGTGCGCTCCAGCACCGCCTCCAGGACGGTGGCCGGGCCCGCCCCGGACTCCACGATGGTGTGCAGCTCCTCCATGAGCGTGTTGAACCGCTTGACGGCGTTGGCCGAGCGGGCCGCCATGCCGTACGCCTCGTCGACCCGGCGCAGCGCCTGCGGGAAGGTGATCTTCTCGCGCAGCGACAGCGCGTCGATCATGGCCTCCGCGCGCTCGCCGATGCCGCGCTTGGGCACGTTCAGGATCCGGCGGAGCGGGACGGAGTCCTCGGGGTTGGCCAGCACCCGCAGATACGCGAGGACGTCCCGGACCTCCTTGCGCTCGTAGAAGCGCACCCCGCCGACGACCTTGTACGGCAGCCCGACGCGGATGAAGACCTCTTCGAAGACACGGGACTGGGCGTTGGTGCGGTAGAAGACCGCCACGTCCCCGGCCTTGGCGTCGCCCGCGTCCGTCAGCCGGTCGATCTCGTCGGCGACGAACTGGGCCTCGTCGTGCTCGGTGTCGGCCACATAGCCGGTGATCTCGGCCCCGGCGCCGGCGTCCGTCCACAGGTTCTTCGGGCGGCGGTTCTCATTGCGCTCGATGACCGCGTTGGCAGCGCTCAGGATGGTCTGGGTCGAGCGGTAGTTCTGCTCGAGGAGGATCGTCCGCGCGGTGGGGTAGTCCTCCTCGAACTGGAGGATGTTACGGATCGTGGCGCCCCGGAAGGCGTAGATCGACTGGTCGGCGTCGCCCACCACGCACAGCTCGGCGGCCGTGGTCTCCTCGGTGTCGGTGCCCACCAGCTCGCGCACGAGTGTGTACTGCGCGTGGTTGGTGTCCTGGTACTCGTCCACCAGGACGTGCCGGAAGCGGCGGCGGTAGTGCTCGGCGACGTCCGGGAACGCCTGGAGCAGATTGACCGTGGTCATGATGATGTCGTCGAAGTCCAGCGCGTTGGCCTCGCGAAGCCGCGCCTGGTACATCACATACGCCTCGGCCAGCGACTTCTCGAATCCGTCCGAGGCCTGCCCGGTGAAGGTCTCCTCGTCGATCAGCTCGTTCTTGAGGTTGGAGATCTTGGCGCTGAAGGACTTCGGCGGGAACCGCTTGGGGTCGAGGTCCAGATCCCGGCAGACCAGCGCCATCAGCCGCTTGGAGTCGGCCGCGTCATAGATCGAGAACGACGAGGTGAAGCCCAGCTTCTTCGACTCCCGGCGCAGGATGCGGACGCAGGCGCTGTGGAAGGTGGACACCCACATGGCGTTGGCCCGCGGGCCGACGAGCTCCTCGACGCGCTCCTTCATCTCGCCCGCCGCCTTGTTGGTGAAGGTGATGGCGAGGATCTGGCCGGGGTGGGTACCGCGGGCGCCGAGCAGATAGGCGATGCGATGGGTGAGCACCCGGGTCTTGCCGGAGCCGGCGCCCGCGACGATCAGCAGCGGCGAGCCGGTGTGCTCCACGGCGGCCCTCTGCTGCTCGTTCAACCCCTCGAGCAGGGCGGACGGGTCCACGGCGGGCCGGGCCGCGCCGTCCCGGTAGTGGGCCTCCCGGGGCACGGGCGCGTCGAAATCGCCGCTGAAGAGGTGATGCGGGACGTCCTCGGCGCCACCGTGGCCAGGGTGCGCCGAATCCTCGGGCGGCGGTGGCCGCTCCTCGTCCGGAGATGGCCCGAGGTCCGCCAGGAAGCTGTCGTCAAAGAGGCTGCTCATCGCTCCCCGAGTCTAGGCCGCCCCACTGACAGCCGACGTCCGAACATCACGAAACGGTTTCGGGCAAAACGGCCACCAGTCTTCACAGGAGCCCCACGTGTTGGCTACCGTCCTGCGTCAGGCGGCCCGGAAGATCCGTCGGCGAACCACGTCGGCACGGGCGCCTCCGCCGAGTCCGGTGCGCCGTGAGGCGTCCGGAGCCGGGGACCCAACAACGCAAGACCGGGGTGAATCGGCCCGAAACGGTACGGCACACACGGTGCCGCCCGGACCCGGCCGTAGGGCAACCTTCCGTACCGCCCGAACCCGACAGCTAACCCGGTAGGCGGTCCACGGAAGGAGTCGCCTCCCTTGGCGTCGCACCGCAAGCCGCGGAGCCGAATACCCGGCCCGCTCACGGGTCACAGCCGCCGTACGGCCGTCGGGTTCACCACTGCCGCCCTCGCATCCGTCACCCTCCTCTCCCAGTCGGCCAACGCCGCGCCCGCCGATCCCAAGCCGGCCGCCCAGTCGATCGAGAAGGTGAAGGAGAAGGTCGACACCCTCTACCACCAGGCGGAGACCGCCACCCAGCGCTACAACGCCGCCAAGGAACGCACCGACCAGCAGCGGGCCAAGGTCGACAAGCTGCTGGACTCCGTCGCCAAGCGCACCGAGAAGCTCAACGAGGCGCGGCGCATGCTCGGCACCTACGCCGCCGCCCAGTACCGCGACGGCGGAATGGCCCGCTCCGCCGCCACCCTGCTGTTCTCCAACGACCCGCAGGACGTCTTCGACCAGTCGCATCTGATCGACCGGATGACCGGCCGGCAGAAGCAGGCCGTCGACGACTTCCAGAAGCAGCGGGTGAAGACCGCCAAGGAGCGCGGTAAGGCCAGCGAGAGCCTCGCCTCGCTGACCGCGTCCCAGAAGCAGCTGAAGGTCCAGAAGAAGACCGTCCAGGACAAGCTGACCGAGGCCCGGCGGCTGCTGGCGAATCTGACCGCCAAGGAGAAGGCGCGGCTGGCGGCGATCGAGAAGAAGAAGGCGGAAGAGGCCCGCCGTAAGGCCGCCGAGCTGGCCGAGAAGCAGCGGCAGGAGGCCGCCGCGCGCGAGAAGCAGCAGGAGCAGAACGCGGGTGGCTCCGGTTCGACGTCGCCCTCCACGCCCTCTGCCCCGGCCAACAGCTCCAAGGCGGCCCAGGCCATCGCCTTCGCCAAGGCGCAGCTCGGCAAGCCGTACGTCTGGGGCGCCACCGGGCCCAGCTCCTTCGACTGCTCCGGGCTGACGCAGGCGGCCTGGAAGTCCGCCGGGATCTCGCTGCCGCGCACCACCTGGGACCAGGTGAAGGCCGGTACGCGCGTCTCGACGTCCCAACTCCACCCGGGCGATCTCGTCTTCTTCTACGACGACATCAGCCATGTCGGCCTCTACATCGGCGACGGGATGATGATCCACGCGCCGAAGCCGGGCGATGTGGTGAAGAAGGCGCCGATCACGGAGATGCCGATCTACGGAAGCGTGCGGCCCTCGTAGGGCCCCTGATCGCGACGATGCCGCTGCCGGGGCCGGACCCCGGGCAGCGGCATCGCCATCAGCTCAGCGGCGCCGTCAGCGCCTGACGGCGCCGTCAGTGGCTCTCGGCGCCGTCAGCGCCCCTGGACGCCATCAGTGGCTCAGGTGCCGGGCTTGCGCCCGTAGACGTACACGTCATCGCCGTTCTTCAGCAGGCTCCAGTACTTCTTGGCGTCGCCCTTACGCATGTTGACGCAGCCATGGGAGCCGGGCGGGGACCATACGCTGCCGGCGATCGAGTGAAACGCCTGGCCGCCGTCGAAGAACTGGCTGTACGGCATGGCGACCTTGTAGAGCGTCGACCAGTGGTTGATGTTCCGCCAGTAGACCCTCTTCAGCCCGGTGCGGGTCTCGAAGCCGTCCCGCCCTGACCGCACCGGCACCGGTCCGTAGACCAGCCGGGAGCCGTCCTGGACCCAGCTCAGCTGGCGGGTGAGGTCCACGCAGGCGATACGGCCCCTGTTGGTGGGGCACTTCTTCGCCGCGTTCGGATTGTGCCCGGCGGCCTTCTGGGCGCTGATGAGGCTCATCACGCCCGAGGTGATCGGGCCCGCGTAGCCGATCGTCGGGCTGATGCCGTGGCCGATCTGGAACTTCTGGATCGCGAGACAGTCCGCCCGCGACTGCCGCCCGTCCACGGGACGGCCCAGGAACCGCTCGGCCTGCTTCTGGTACGGCCCCGCGGTGGTCGTGCACGACGACGCGGCCATGCTCACCGGTGTCACCGTGCCGGCCGACCGGCCCAGTGGCCGCGCCTGAGCCTGCGCCGGACCGGCGACGGCCACCGCGAGCGGCACCGCCATCCCCGCCAGCCCCAGCGCGACGCCCATGCGCCGCCTATGACTTCTTACTGCCCCCACTACCCCCATTGGCCACTCCTCTCGACTGCCTCGCTCATTACTAAGACAGCTCGCGAGTGCAAACGGTTGCCTCGGGATCGTGTCGCGATTGCCTTGGGATTACCCCCAGAACACTCGTTCGTCAGGTCCACAGCACGGCGATGAAGATGTTTGCCGTTGTCAAGGCACCCACCGCGCCGAAGGCGGCCGACTCTACCTTCTCCTCGTCGCGCTTCACATAGACCAGGCCGAGGATTACGACCAATAGCGCCAGCTTTATACCTATTTTGACGTTATTGACGCTGTTGTCGTCCGCCTGGTTGAGCCCGACCAGCGCCACACCGGTCACCAGCATGGTCAGCGCGCCGTGCAGCATCGCCGGGATCATCCGGGCCTCGCCCGCGCGCGCGGCTTTGAGCTGCGAGAAGAAGCCACCGAGCAGCGCGCCGATGCCGACGATGTGGAGGCCGACGAACACGTGAATGAGTACGTCCATGGCTCCGGAGACTAGCCGCGCGCATATCATCGCCCGGCACTCGGGTGGGGCCCTATCGCCGCTTCGATCACGGCCGCCCCACACTTCCGACCTCCCCACTCGCGGGGCGATCAGCAGCCGTCACGGGACCGACGAAATCCGTGCACTCCCGTTCAATCCCCCGCATGACCCCCGCTTTCCGGCCTAGCTTCCTCCTCCAGGTGGCAGTCCGCTTCCCGTCAACCGAGGGTCCCCGCCTCATGGCGGACTGCCACCTGCCCGTCCGCTCCCCACAAGGGTCCAGGATCCGCCGAATGTCCTGGATTGCCCGAACTGGAATTGCCCAAGAAAGACCAGGTGAACCGCCGCAGTGGCGTCGCACAGGAAGCCCAAGCAGCGCTCGCTCACCAGCAGCACCGCCCGCGCGGCCGCGCTCCTCGCCCTCACCGGCGCCGCGTCCGCCACCCTCCTCGACGGCACCGGGCACGCCGAGAACCGCCTCACCCCCGCTCAGGTGAGGGCGAAGGTCGACGCGTACCAGCGGGAGGCCGAGGAGGCCACCGAGAAGTACAACGGCGCGAGGGAGAAGGCCGACAAGGCCCGCCGGACGCTGGAGGCGCTGCGCGACCAGGCCGCCCGCCGCACCACCCGGCTCAACACCGCGCGCAACGCCCTCGGGGCCTTCGCCACCGCCCAGTACCGCTCGGGGACGATCGCCCCGGCCCTCCAGCTCGCCCTGTCCTCCTCCCCCGACCAGTACCTTCAGCGCGCCTCGCTCGCCGAGCGCGCGGGGAGCCGCCAGGCCGCCCTGATCGCCACGATCGGCCGCCAGGAGCGGAAATTACGCCAGGTCCGCGGCGAGGCGGCCGACCGCCTCGCCGCTCTGCGCGCCTCCCGGACGGCCGCCGCCCACCACAAGCGGACCGTCCAGGAGAAGCTCGCCGCCGCCGATCGCCTCCTCGGCCGGCTGACCCTCGAGCAGCGGCAGCGCCTGCTGGCGGCGCGGGGCGGCGACAAGGCCGCCGGCTCCCTCGCCCCCGCCGAGGGCCGCGCCGCCCGCGCCGTCTCCTACGCGTACGCGGCCCTCGGCAAGCCGTACGTATGGGGCGCCACCGGTCCCCACGGCTATGACTGCTCCGGGCTCACCCAGGCCGCCTGGCACGCCGCCGGGGTCGCCCTGCCCCGCACCACCTACACCCAGATCAACGCCGGACAGCGCGTCAGCCGCGATCAACTGGCCCCCGGCGACCTGGTCTTCTTCTACTCCGGCATCAGCCATGTCGGCCTCTACATCGGCGGCGGCCGCATGATCCACGCCCCGCACCCCGGGGCCCCGGTCCGGTTGGCCTCCGTGGCGGACATGCCCTTCGCGGGGGCATCCCGCCCGGCGTAGCGGTCCCGGACGGCGTCCCGCCCGGTAGCGGTACCCGGTCCCGACCTGGTGGCACAAGCCCGATCTGATGGCACAAGCCCGGCCTGGTGGCACAAGGCAGACTGGCCGCATGTCACGCGAAGCCGAAGTCGGGCCCGAACCCTCCGTCGTGCTGTCGGGGTACGGCCCGGTGGGCCGGGCCTACGCCGAGCGGCTGATCGGCGGCGCGCTGCCGCTGCGGCTCGCCGCCGTGCGCACCAGCGCGGCCGAGGGGCTGCCGCCGGAGCCGCGCACCGGCTGGGGCCCGCTGCCGCCGCTCGCCGAGACCCTGGAGCGTACGGGGGCGGTGGTGCTGGCCCAGGCCGTGCCGTCGTCCCCGGCGGTGCGCGAACAGGCCGCCGCGGACGCGCTGTCGGCCCTGCGCCAAGGGGTCCATGTGGTGACCGCCACCAAGAGCCATCTGCTCAGCCACTGGGGCGAGCTGGGCCGGGCGGCGGCCGAGGGCGGCAGCCGCATCCGGATCTCGGGCGCCACCGGAGCCGCCCTCCCCACCGCCGACCTCGCGCGGATCGGGGTACGCGGCCTCGGCTGCCGTACGCTGCGCGCCTGCCCCAACGGCACCGCCACCTTCGTCCTGGACCGGCTGGCGGACGGCGGCGTGCTGGACGACGCGGTCGCGGAGGCCCAGCGACGCGGTATCGCCGAGGCCGACCCGACGGCCGATCTCTCCGGTGCCGACGCGGCCGTGAAGGTACGGCTGTTGGCGGCGCTGCTGTGGGGGTGGGACGCGACGGCCGTAAGGACGGAGGCGGGCCCGGGGATCGACGCCGGGACGGCGGAGGCGGCCCGTACGGCCGCCGCGCGGGGCCGCCGTCTGCGGTCGGTCGCGACCGCGACCGCCGATGAACCGCTCATCGTCCGCGTCGCGTTGGAGGAGACGGAACCGGGCGACCCGCTGCACGCCCTCAAGGGCCCCGAGAAGGCCGCCGTCTACGGCTGCCCCGACGCCGGCGACATCACGGTGAGCGGCGGCCGCTCCAGCCCCCTGGGCGCGGCGCTCGCCATGGTGAAGGACACGCTGGACGTGGCGGGGCCGGTGGGTTCCGGGTTCGCCTGAGCGGCGATCTGTCGGCGGGGTGCCGGGGGTGACGGCGCTCTGTCGGCGAGGTACGGGGGATGACGGCGCTCTGTCGGCGGGGCGTCGGTGACGACCGTAAGGCTGATACGCGTTCAGCGTGAGCCCCATTGGGCACCGTCCCCGCCCTCACGAACGCAAAGGAGCCCCCGTATGCCTTCCACGGCCCCGACCGAACCCTCGACCGGATCCCCGGCCGGATCCCCGGCCGAGCCCTCGACCGAGCGGTGGGACGTCCACAGCCTTCCCCGGGCCGACGGAAAGACCTTTCTGGTGACCGGAGGCAACGCGGGGATCGGTTACTTCGTCGCCGAACAGCTCGCCGGTACGGGAGCCACCGTCGTCCTCGGCAGCCGGGACCCGGGCCGGGCGGACGCCGCCGTGTCCTCGATCCGCTCCCGGGTCCCCGACGCCCGGGTGCGTCATATCCGGCTGGACCTCGCCGATCTCCCGTCGCTCGAAGCCTCCGCGGAAGCGCTGGGGTTGGACCGTCTGGACGCGGTCGTCCACAACGCCGGGGTGAAGTTCGACCAGCCGCCGCGCCGAGAGACCGGGGACGGCCATGAGGCGATGTTCGGCATCAACCACCTCGGGCACTTCGCGCTGACCCACTGGCTGGCCCCACTGCTCGCGGCCGCCCCCGAGGGCCGCGTCATCACCACGGGCAGCTTCGCGGCCATGTCCGAACGGCTGGACCTCGACGACCTCGAGAGCACCCGGGACTACGAGCCAGAGCGCACCTATGGGCGCTCGAAACTGGCCCAGATGCTCTTCGGTTTCGAACTCGACCGACGGCTGAGGGCGGTCGGCAGCACGGTGCGGAGCGTGGTCACCCACCCCGGCGGCGCGCTCGACTCCCTCACCCCGTCCCGCCCACCCCTGCACGTCCGTACACCCGCCGAACGGCTGCGGGGCCTGCCCGCCGGAATCCTCGTCCAGGGCAAGGACGCGGCCGCCTGGCCCGCCGTACGAGCGGTCCTCGACCCGTCCATCACCGGCGGCGAACTATGGACCCCCCGCCACTTCGCCCTCCGCGGCACCCCCCGCCGCCGCCCCGTCCGAGGTCATCTCGCGGACGCGGACGTCGCGGCCCGCCTGTGGTCGGCAAGCCGCGACCTGACGGGACTCGAACCGCGGTTCGGCCCCGGCCCGCGGTCTCAGGCCCGGGTGCCGCCGTCCACGCGGAGGACCACGCCCGTCACATAAGAAGCGCGATCGCTGAGGAGCCAGGCCGCGGCTTGGGCGATCTCGTCGGGGGCGGCGGCGCGGCGGAGTGGGGCGTGGGTGGTGATGCGGTCGACGATGCCGGGGGACTCCTCCTCCCATTCGCGGATCATCTCGGTGAGGGTGGCGCCGGGCGCGATGGCGTTGACGCGGATGCCCTTCGGGCCGTACGTGACGGCGGCGGACTCGGTGAGGCTGTTGACCGCGCGCTTCATGGCGCCGTAGGCGGGGAGTTCGGGGTTGCCCATGAGGCTGCCGACGCTGGAGTTGTTGACGATGGCGCCGGTTCCGGCGGTGGCGCGGATGGCGGCGACCTCGGCGTTCATGGCCAGCCAGGGGCCCCGGAGGTTGACGGCGTAGACGTGGTCGAAGTCGGCCTGCGGCAGCTGGTCCATCGGGCCCGGCTGCTGGATCGTCGCACCGTTGTTGAAGGCCACGTCGAGCCTGCCGTACAGCTCCACGGCCCGGTCGACGGCGGCGCGGACGCTCGTCGCGTCGGCCAGGTCGCACACCACGTGATCGGCGGTGCCGCCGGCCGCGCGGATCTCCTCGGTGACCGTCTTGAGCTGGGCCTCCGTACGGGCCGCCAGCAGCACCCGGGCGCCCTCCCGGGCGAAGAGGCGGGCCGCGGCCGCGCCGATGCCGCGTCCGGCGCCGGTGATGAAGGCGACCTTGCCGGCCAGGAGGCCGGCGGCCGGGGTGAGGGGCGAGGTGTCCAGGGGGGTGGTGTTCGGTGTGTCGTTCATGCTTCCGAGGCTGCTGCGGGCGCCGGGGCCCAACCAGGCACCGGCTGTACCTGGCTGAGCCTCCGGCCGTCCGCGCACACTGAAGGCGTGGACAGACGAGAGCTGGCGGCGTTCCTGCGCAGCCGACGTGAGCGGATCACCCCCGCCGACGTGGGGCTGCCCGCCGGGACGCGGCGCCGGACGCCGGGGCTGCGGCGCGAGGAGGTGGCGCAGCTGGCGTTCATCTCGACCGAGTACTACACCCGGCTGGAGCAGGCCCGCGCCCCGCGCCCGTCCCGCGAGGTGCTGACCGGGCTGGCCCGCGCCCTGCGGCTGGGCGATATCGAGCGCGAACATCTGCACCATCTCGCGGGCGCCCCGCCGGGCCCGCCGCCCGGGCCCTCCCGCGAGGTGCGGCCGAGCATCGCGAACCTGCTGCGGCGGCTGCCGAACGCGGCGGCGATCGTGCTCTCCGCGACATACGAGGTGATCGCCTGGAACGATCTGGCCGCCGCCCTCATGGAGGACTTCTCCGCCCTCTCGCGCCGCGACCGCAACTTCGTCCGCCGCGCCTTCCTCGGGCCGCACCGGGACGGGCGGCGGCTGTACGGGGTGTCGGACGCGGACGAGTTCGCCCAGACCTCGGCCCAGGGGCTGCGCGCCGCGGCCGCCCGCTACCCGGACGACCCCGAGGTGACCGAGCTGGTGGCCGAGCTGCGTGCGGGCAGCGAGGAGTTCGCCCGGCTGTGGGACTCCCACGATGTGTCCGCCAAGCCCATCCTGTGCAAGACGCTGCACCATCCGCTCGTCGGTCCCATCACCGTCAACTGCGATGTGCTGGACATCGCCGACCGGGATCAGCGGGTGATCATCTACACCGCCGACCCCGGCTCACCGGCCGAGGAGGCGCTGCGGCTGCTGTCGGTCGTCGGCACGCAGCGGATGGGGGCGCCGGGCTGAGCCGCCGCGCCGTCCGTCCTGTTCCCGTTCCTGCTCTTGTCGCGCTTTCCGCTTCCCGCTTGGGTCGCTTCCCGCTTCCCGGGCTCAGACCAGGCGGCGGGCCGTCGCCCAGCGGGTCAGCTCATGCCGGTTGGAGAGCTGGAGCTTGCGGAGCACCGCCGAGACATGGCTCTCGACCGTCTTCACCGAGATGAACAGCTGCTTGGCGATCTCCTTGTACGCGTAACCGCGCGCGATCAGGCGCAGCACCTCGCGCTCGCGCTGGGTGAGCCGGTCCAGGTCCTCGTCCACGGGCGGGGCGTCGGTGGAGGCGAAGGCGTCGAGGACGAAACCGGCGAGGCGCGGGGAGAAGACCGCGTCGCCCTCGGAGACCCTGAAGATCGCGTCCACGAGGTCGGTGCCGGTGATGGTCTTGGTGACATAGCCGCGGGCGCCGCCGCGGATGACGCCGATGACGTCCTCGGCGGCGTCCGAGACGGACAGCGCCAGGAAGCGCACCGGGCGGTCCGGGTCGGCCATCAGCGAGGCGCTGCGGCGCAGCACCTCGACGCCGCCCCCGCCGGGGAGGTGGACATCGAGCAGGACGACCTCGGGGCGGGTCGCGGTGATCACGGTCACGGCCTGGTCGACATCGGCCGCCTCGCCGACCACCTCGACACCGGTCCGGGCCGTCTCCCCGATCTCGGCCTGCACCCCGGTGCGGAACATGCGGTGGTCGTCCACGAGCACCACGCGCACCCGCCGCGCCACCTCGGCGTCGTCCGCCCCGGAGCCCCCAGGGCCCCCGGAGCCCCCGGCTCCCGCCGGGCCGGGCGCCGCGCCGGGCACACCCTGCGCCCCGGGGCCGCTCGTCGCGTTCGTACCGCCCGTAGCGTCGGTCATGTCGTCGCCGCCCTCTCCATCTCCAGCTCCACTTCCGTGCCCCCGTCCGGCGCGGATCTCAGCCGCGCCGTGCCGCCGTTCCGCTGCATCCGGCCGATGATCGACTCGCGTACGCCCATCCGGTCCTCCGGCACCGCGTCCACGTCGAAGCCGGGGCCGCGGTCGCGCACGGAGATGAACACCGTGGCCCCCTCGACCTCGGCGAAGACCTGGACGGCCCCGCCGTCGCCACCGTACTTGGCCGCGTTGACCATCGCCTCGCGCGCCGCCTGTATCTGTGCGCCCAGTTTCTCGTCCAGGGGGCAGTCGCCGACCACCACCACCTCGATCGGGACGCCGTGGTGGTCCTCGACCTCCGCCGCCGTCTTCTTCACCGCCTCCGCGAGGGTGTCCGGCTCCTCGGCCTCGTCCTTGCCGGTGCCCTCCGGCCGGTAGAGCCACGCGCGCAGCTCCCGCTCCTGGGCACGGGCGAGGCGGGCCACCTCGCGGGGGTCCTCCGCGCTGCGCTGGATCAGGGTGAGGGTGTGCAGCACGGAGTCATGGACGTGGGCCGCCACCTCCGCCCGCTCCTGCGCGCGGATGCGCATCAGCCGCTCCTCGGAGAGATCCTGCGTCATCCGCACCACATACGGGCCCACCAGCAGCGCGATGCCGACAAGGACGGCCAGGGCCGCCTGGAGCACGGCCCCCAGATGCTTGGCCGAGCCCTGGAGGACGACGATCCCGGACACCCCGGCGGCGACCAGCACCACCCCCGAGGCGCCACGGGCCAGCGGCAGGACCCGCTTGCTGCGGCTGAGCTCGACCCACTGGGCGCGGCGGGCGTTGTCCGCCTGGCGCCAGAAGAGGGCGACGCCCGCGCCGATGAGGAGGAGCGGCCAGATATAGGTGTTGGCGCGGCCCAGCTGGAAGCCCTGGACGAAGATCCCCATGCCGATGAAGAGGGCGACCAGGGCGATGATCTGGCCCCGCTCCGGCCTGCGGGTCAGGATCCGGCGGCGGCCGTCGGGGCCCACGGCGGTGAGCGGGCGCCCGGCGGTCGTCTCCACGCCGCCGACGCCGAGCGGGACGATGAACCAGAAGAGCGCGTAGACGAGCGCGCCGAACCCCTCCGCCATGAACAGCGCGATGAAGACGATCCGCACCCAGGCGACCGGCAACCCGAGATGGCCCGCGAGCCCGCGCGCCACACCGCCGAGGAGGCGGCCTTCGGCACTGCGGTAGAGCTTGCGCGGGGGTGGCTCGGGGGCCGTGGGGGGCACTGCGGCGGTCATGGCTCGATCGTCACACGCCCGGCCGACAACGGGCATCAGGGTCGCCCCTGATCGTTCCCCGACCCGGGCCCGGGGCCCCTCAGTCGTCCGGCGTCGCCCTGCCCGACCGGCGGCGGAACGCGTACGTGAGGGCCGAGGTCAGGGCCGCGACGCAGAGGCCGCACAGGAGGGCCGGGAGGGCGATCTCCGGGCGGACGTCCCACTCCCCGGCCGCGTCCATCCCGTACGCGGCGGCCACGCCCAGGATCACCAGCCCGGCCACCAGCCTGCCCGGCTCGAACGGATGGCGGGTCCGGTCGGGGCCCGCGTGCCCCAGCCAGTGACCACGCATGTGGTCGGACCGATGCCCGAACCGACCACCGAACCGGCGCCCGACCCCGTGGTCAGCCCCATGCCCGACCCCGTGGTCGAACCGCTGCCCAAACGAACGTGAACGGCGCCTCATGAGCGCTTCACCTCCACCGCGCCCAGCCCCATCTCCAGCTTCAGCGAGACCGTGCCCTCGGCCTTACCGCCGCCCACCGGCTCCAGGGTGAGCTTGCGCTCCCGGTCCGGGCCGATGTCGACGTTGTGCTTGTCCCGCTTCTGGCCCGGCAGCCAGATGTCGCCGATCCCGACCTCGATGTCCAGCCTCACCCGGGCGTCGCGCGGGACCGTCACGGCCAGTTTGCCCGCGCCCATCTCGACCCGGCTGGAGACGGAGCTGCCCGCTTTCAGGGGCAGCCGGTCCAGCTTCAACTCCGCGACGCCGCCGCCCAGCTCATAGCCGTCGCGCAGCGACGCCACCGAGGTCGGGGCCCAGGTGCGGCGGGCCCAGTCGGGGGTGACGGCATCGGGGAGGGCGGCCGCGCCCGCCAGCAGGGCGCTCGTCAGCAGCGCGAGGAACACCGTGCCGCCACCGGCCCGCCCCCAGCGGGAGCTGATGACGAGGGCGAGCCCGAAGACGCCCAGCGCGCAGGCGAACCCGATCTCGAGGCTGGTGCCCAGCGGCCGCGAGGACCACCCCGCCCGCGCCCCCACCACGGCGGCGGCGACCGCCACCAGGAAGGCCCAGCCGCCGATCGAGGCCCGGTCCGGCACCCGGTGGGCCCGCTCCGCCTTCGCCTCCCGCTTGTCGTACGGGCCGTCGTCCGGCCCCCACAGATAGCCGGTCCGCGACCCGGCCCCGGTGCCGAGCGGCCCGGTCGTACCGTCCTTGACGATCGGGTCACGCCACCAGGAGGGGCCGGGGCCGCCGCGCGTGGGCGGCGCCTTGGTCTCGGGCGGCGCGTCGGCGACGGCCTGGGCCGTGGCCGCGTCCACCGCGCCCACGCTCTCCGCCTGCCGCCGGTGGTGCGACCAATAGCCCGCACCGGCCGCCGCGAGGGCGAGCATGAACGAGAAGTACATGACGCCGCCGTTGTTGAGCATCGACAGGAAGAGCCCACAACCCACCAGCGCCACCAGCACCGCCGTCAGCCCAGGGCCCTCGACCCGGCCCGAGAGCAGTCTGCGCCCCTCGTTCTCGTCCTCGCCGTGGAACGGGATCAGCAGCCAGCAGAACCCGTACACGATCAGACCGAGGCCGCCCGCGACGGCCAGCACCGACAGCACCACCCGGAAGATCACCGGGTCCAGATCGCAGTAGCGGCCGAGCCCTCCGCAGACCCCCGAGATCACCTTATGGTCACGACTGCGCCGAAGGGGCGTCTGTGACAGGCGGGAACCGGACGCGGCCTCAGCCTCGTCCGCCACGGTGGGTGCTTCGGTCATGCGTCCATGGTGACAACAGGGCCGTACTCGCGACATCCGGCATGCCCCTAGGTCTTCCCTGAGATCTCCCCGGGGGTGACGGCGGCTATCGTGTCGCATCGAACGTGTGCGGGAGGGGAGAGCGGTGTCGGACGAAGGCCACCTGATAGCCGGACGTTACCGCCTGGTCGAGAAGATCGGCCGTGGTGGCATGGGCGAGGTGTGGCGCGCGGAGGACGAACTGCTGGGCCGCCAGGTCGCGGTCAAGCAGCTCTACGTCTCTCCGCACCTAGCCGATGACGAGCTGACGACCCTGCACGAACGCACCCGCCGCGAGGCGCGCAGCGCGGCCCGCATCACCCACCCCAACGTGGTCGTGGTCCATGACGTGGTGGACCACCAGGGACTGCCGTGCATCGTCATGGAGTACGTGCCCTCCACAACCCTCGCCGACCTGCTGAAGGACGGCGGACGCGTCTCGCCCGACGAGGCCGCCCGCATCGGCCGCGGCATGATCGCCGCACTGCGCGCCGCGCACGCGGCCGGGGTGCTGCACCGGGACGTCAAGCCCGGCAATGTGCTGCTCGGCCCCGAAGGCCGGGTCGTACTCACGGACTTCGGCATCGCCATGGCCACCGGCACCTCGACGCTGACCAAGACAGGCGAGGTCGTCGGCTCCATCGACTACATCGCGCCCGAGCGGGTCAGGGGCCGCAAGCCCGGCCCCGCGTCTGACCTCTGGGCGCTGGGGGCGACGCTCTATCAGGCGGTCGAGGGGCGGCCGCCGTTCCGCAAGGCCACGGCGATCGAGACGGGTTACGCGATCGCCGTCGATCCGCTGGACCCGCCCAAACGGGCGGGCGCGCTGACCCCGTTGATCGAGAGCCTGCTGGCCAAGGAGCCGGAGCTGCGGCCCACGGCCGAGGAGACCGAACGGGCGCTGCGGCTCCCGGCGTCGGAGCCCGAGACGACATCGCTACAGACCTCGCCGCTCGATACGACCACCAAGAATCCGCCGATCGACGCGACCATGAACCTCTCGACGCGGCGGGAGCCCGGTACGGGCACGGACCGGACCACGAGCACGGACCGGACCACGGGCACGGACGCGCACGCCGCGCCGAACGCGCCCACGACACCGACCCCGTATCAACACACGACCCACACACCGAGCACTCCGCACAACGCGACGAGCGCTCCGCACAACCCGCTGAACGCTTCCCACACTCCGAGCACACCGCACGCGCCGGACCCACGGCTTCCCTCGCACCCCCCGGGCACCGGGAACACGCCCGGCTCTCAGCACACCCCGCCCACCGCCACGCCGTTCACCGCCTCGACGCCGTCCATGACCGCCCAGACGCCGGTGCCCCCGCCCGCCCCCGCTCCGGTCCGCAAGAGCCGTAAGGCGGTGTGGACCGCCGCGGCGACCTCCCTCGCGGTCGTGGCCGTGGCGGGCGGCGTCTATCTGTACGGCCTCGACCACGACAACGGCGGGGGGAACGGCGGGGGATCCTCCGCCACGGGCAACCCGTCGGCCTCCCCGACCAAGCCGTACAACCCGCCGTCCGGCTACCACATCGTCACCGAGAAGAAGTTCGGCTTCTCCCTCCCCATCCCCGACGGCTGGACCCGCCAGGAGCAGAACGACCCCGACGGCAACACGGTCGACCGCACCCAGGAGGTCCGCTACCTCGACCCCAACGGGCTGGCCGGTTTCAGGATCAACGTCCTGGACTTCGCCTCCGGCGACCAGGTCCAGCACTTCGAGGACCTCGAGGTCGCGTTCAAGGACAAGAGGGAGTACCCGATCTACGAGCGGCTGCGGCTCCAGGAGACGAAGTACCAGGGCATGCCCGCGGCGATCTGGGAGTTCAAATTCCGCGGCGAGGTCCGGATGTTCCGCGCGATCGACCTCGGCTTCGGCAACGAGGGCGACAAGGAGTACGCGATCTACCTGAGCGCCCCGGACGCGGACTGGAGCACCTACCGGCCGATCTTCGACGAGGTACGGGACGGCTTCCGCATCATCAAATGACGGGGCAGGGCCCGGCGGCACGCCCCGCGTGAAGAGGCGCGCCCCCGGGGAAGAGACGCGCCCCGGGAAGAGACGCGCCTCCCGTGAGAGCCGCGAGCTATGTGAAGAGCTGCGAGCCCTGCCGGCGCCGGCGCCGGGAGATGACGACGTCCAGGGAGAGATACGGCGCCCCGGCCAGCACCAGCGGCAGCCACGCCATCAGATAGGCCAGGTCGTTGCCGTAGTAGTACGGGTCCGACTGCCAGCTGACGGTGAGCCACAGGCTCAGCGAGATCAGCGCGCCGCCGAAGGCGGCCAGGCGGGAGAGGAGGCCCACCAGAACGCCGAGGCCGACGGCCAGTTCGCCGTAGGCCATCGCGTACCCGAAGGCGGTGGGGTCCTTGAGGGCCTGGTCGACCAGCCAGGGCACGGCCGAGCTGTCCCGCACCTGGCGCATCAGCTCGCCGATCGAGCCCGAGCCCGAGTCGGACAGGAAGGCCGAGTCGGTGAGCTTGTCGATTCCGGCGTAGACGAAGGTGACGCCGAGGAAGATCCGCAGCGGCAGCAGGGCGTAACGGCCGGCGGTGGCTCTGATCCCCACGGGCTGCTGCTGCCCGCCTATGCCGCTCACGCCACCCATCCCGCCCATACCGTGCACGCTCCCGCCGCTGCCCGCCGTACCCGAACCGGCCATACGATCCGCGTGTCTCATGCCGCCCGCCTCTCCCGTCGCACCGCCGTTTGGTTGCGTGTTCGACGAAACCATACGGAGCGGCCGGCCGGAACGACTCAGTCCATAACATCGATGGGATAGCGGTTGGTCTCCGCCCCCGAGGCCGTCACGACCTGCACATCCACCCGGCCCGGCTCCACGTCCACCGGGACCGGCACGGTGAGCGCGGTGTCCGTGGGGCTGCTGAAGCCCCCGGCCACCGGAACCAGCGGAACATGGACGTGCACCGCGCCGATGCGGACGACCAGCTTGGCCAGCCGGTCCGGGTCCTGGGCGCCAGGCGGGACGAAGCCGCTGCCGCGGATCTCGATGTCGTCGCCGGTGCGGATCGGGGCGTCGCGGTCGATGGCCCCCGCCTCGGGGAGGGCCCTTACGACGGACAGCACGGTCGGGCGGCCGCCCTCCGCGTACTTCCCGGTCAGGTACATCACCACCGACACGGCCGCCAGCAGCGCCAGGCCCCACGGCACGTCGGGCAGCCGCCACGGCTCGCGGGCGAGGCGGACCGCGGTGAAGGCGAGGGCCACGGTGTGGACGACGATGTACTGCACATCGGCGAAGCTGCCGCGGCCCGCGTCGTCGGTCAGCAGATCGGCGGCGCGCGGGCGCACGGCCCGCACCTTCTGGAGCCGCTGCGCCCGCACCCGGGCCGCCACGACGAGCCGTGCCAGCACCGCGGCCACACACGTCAGCGCGGCGACCGTGAGGAGCCCGGCGGTGCGGCCGAGGGCGAGCCCGTCGGTCAGCCGCTGCCGGTCGCCGGGGGCCACCGCCAGCTCGACGCCGAGCACCAGCACCGCGAAGACCGCGATCAGCAGCCAGGCGGCGGCGACGGTACGGGAGGTGGAGAGGCGGTTGTCCTCGCCGACGAGCGGGGCGAGCGGACCGCCGTCCGCGCGGTGCAGCCGGGCGGTGAGGGTGAGCAGCGCGGCGGTGATCACGGCGGCGGTGAGCCCGGCCGTCCGCGCCACCGACCAGCCCGCGCCGATCGCCGTGGCCAACTGGCCGATCAGCAGCGCCCCGGCCGCGCCCCACACCACGAACACCGTGCGCAGCCACACCCGGTGGCGCCAGGCCGAGGTCTCGGCGCGGCCGCTGTCGGCCACCGAACGGGCCGCGTGGGCCAGCTCGTCCGAGACCCACTGCCGGGACGCCCCGGCCGAGTGGACCAGAGCCTTGGGAAGCCCCTCTCCGGCCGCGAAACGCTCCCGTAGGGCCACGAACGTGGCCACGGCCCTCCGGTGGCCCTCACGGGCCCCCTGAGGGCATTCACAGCCCTTGTGGCCGTGCGGGTGCCCATGAGGGTGCTGTCCTTCTGCCGTCGTGGCGTTCTCCGCCTGCTCCACCGCCACGCGGGTCGCTCCGTCGTTCACTCGTTCCGTACGGGACCGCGGGTTCGCACGGCACCGCCCAACTGACATGTGTTGAGAGGGGATTGTGCCGCACCGCAGAGGGTGTCAGCTCAGCAGGTCCGGCTCATCGCGGGTGATCTGCAAATACAGAGGTTGATAGTTGATCCACGCCACAAGATCGTTTCCCAGCTGCTCACGCGTCCGCATCGCGTCGGCGTAGTCGATGGGCACCGGCCTGCCCGAGGCCTTCGCGGTCAGCTGCACCTGGGCGGCCCGCTCCATCGTGATGAACCACCACGCGGCCGCGTCGACCGAGTCCCCGACCGTCAGCAGACCGCGATTGCGCAGGATGAGGGCCTTGTGGCCGCCGAGCGCGGCGGCGATGGCGCGCCCCTCGTCCTCGTCCACGACGACCCCCGTGGTGCCCCCGTAGACCGCGTGGTCCTCGAAGAACGCGCAGACCTCCTGGGTGATCGGCTCCAGCGGCTCACCGAGCGCGGCCAGCGCGCGGCCGTGCACCGAGCGGCTGTGCGCGACGGCCACGACGTCCGGCCGCGCCTGATGCACGGAAGAGTGAACGACGAAGGCCGCCTGGTTGACGTGGGCGCGCCCCTCGACCACCTGGCCCGCCTGATTGACGAGGAGCAGATCGCTCACGGTGATGTGGCCGAAGGGCATGCCGAACGGATTCACCCAGTAGCAGTCGGTGAACTCCGGGTCCCGCACGGTGATGTGACCCGCGACCCCCTCCTCGTACCCGAACCGCCCGAACAGGCGCAGCGCCGCCGCAAGCCGCTCCTTGCGATAACGGCGCTCGTCATGGGGCGAGGCGTGCTGCGGGGGCATGGTGAACCGCAGCTGGTCGGTCGGTATCGGGGTGGGGGTCTGCGGCTGGTTCGTCATCGGCAGCTCCGCTCCTCTGGTGTGCTGGAGCGGAAGCTACCTCCGGGTATCGCAGGAGGCCAGAGTCAGGACGGTCCGGGGCGGGCCGCAGCGCGGACCGGTCACTCCCACTCGATGGTGCCGGGCGGCTTGCTGGTGATGTCCAGCACCACCCGGTTCACCTGGTCCACCTCGTTGGTGATGCGGGTGGAGATCCGCGACAGCACGTCGTACGGCAGCCGCGACCAGTCCGCCGTCATCGCGTCCTCGGAGGAGACCGGGCGCAGCACGATCGGGTGGCCGTAGGTGCGGCCGTCGCCCTGGACGCCGACCGAGCGGACGTCGGCGAGCAGGACCACCGGGCACTGCCAGATGTCGCGGTCCAGACCGGCGGCGGTCAGCTCCTCGCGGGCGATGGCGTCGGCCTCGCGCAGCAGGTCCAGGCGCTCCTTGGTGACCTCGCCGACGATACGGATGCCCAGGCCCGGCCCCGGGAAGGGCTGGCGGTGGACGATCTCGTCCGGCAGGCCGAGCTCCTGGCCGACCATCCGCACCTCGTCCTTGAACAGCCGGCGCAGCGGCTCGACCAGTTGGAACTCGATGTCGTCGGGCAGCCCTCCCACATTGTGGTGGGACTTGATGTTGGCGGTGCCGGTGCCGCCGCCGGACTCCACGACATCGGGGTAGAGGGTGCCCTGGACCAGGAACTCCACGTCCTCACCGGCCGCGCCCGCCTCGGCCACCAGCTCGGCCTGCGCCTGCTCGAAGACCCGGATGAACTCCCGGCCGATGATCTTCCGCTTCTCCTCGGGGTCGGACACCCCGGCGAGCGCGGTGAGGAAGCGCTCCTCGGCCTCGACGACCTTCAGCTGCACGCCGGTGGCCGCCACGAAGTCCTTCTCGACCTGCTCGGACTCGCCCTTGCGCATCAGCCCGTGGTCCACGTAGACGCAGGTCAGCTGGTCGCCGATGGCCTTCTGGACGAGGGCGGCGGCCACGGCGGAGTCCACACCGCCGGACAGCCCGCAGATCGCGCGCTTGGTGCCGACCTGCTCCCGGATCGCGGCCACGGACTCCTCGACCACATTGGTGGTGGTCCAGGTGGGCTCCAGGCCGGCGCCCCGGTAGAGGAAGTGCTCCAGCACCTGCTGGCCGTGGGTGGAGTGCATCACCTCGGGGTGGTGCTGCACGCCGTACAGCCTGCGCTCATCGCATTCGAACGCCGCGACCGGCACCACATCGGTGGACGCGGTGACGGTGAAGCCCTCGGGGGCCTGGGAGCAGGCGTCGCCGTGCGACATCCACACCTGCTGCTCCTCAGGGGTGCCCGCGAAGAGCGTCGAGCCCTGCTTGGTGACGGTGAGCGCCGTACGGCCGTACTCCCGCGCCCCGGTGTTGTCCACGGTGCCGCCGAGCGCCTTGGCCATCAGCTGGAAGCCGTAGCACATGCCGAAGACGGGGACGCCCGCCTCGAAGAGCGCCCGGTCGAGCGTGGGCGCGCCCTCGGCGTAGACCGACGAGGGGCCGCCGGAGAGGATGATCGCCTTGGGGTTCTTGGCGAGCATCTCGGCCACCGGCATGGTGGACGGAACGATCTCGCTGTAGACCCGGGCCTCACGGACCCTGCGGGCGATGAGCTGGGCGTACTGCGCGCCGAAGTCGACGACCAGGACGGTGTCGGGGGCGGCAGCAGGGGACGCTGATGGCACTTCGGCGGCCTTCCGGCGGTGGTGGCGTGCGGTGGAACAGGGCTGCGGCGGGGCCACGGCTTCGGGGCGGGACCGCAGGTTTGGACTTTCGATTCTAACGGGCCCATAATCGACGCCATGTCCACGCGCATGACCTTCGTCTTTACCTATGGCACCGGCCCGTCCGGCTGCCATGGTCGTGCTGCGTAAACACTGACAGCGACTTCCCAGGCGCCCCGGGCCGGCAAAGGCCCGGGGCGTTCTGTCTTGTCTCCGGGTCTCGACCGGACTCCAGGGGCTCCGCTACACGGACCAGGAGATATGGACATGAGCAGCAGCGTTTCGGCCACGGAGGCCGCCGAGGCCACGGAGGCCACCAAGGCCGCCGATGTGATCGGCACCGCGCGGGAGCGGATCGACGCCCTCGACGGGCAGATCCTCGATCTCGTCCGGGAGCGGATGGCCGTCTCGGCCACCGTCCAGGAGGCGCGGATCGCGGCGGGCGGGCGGCGGGTGCACCTCTCCCGCGAGATGGAGATCCTCGACCGCTACCGGCAGCGGCTGGGCAAGCCCGGTACGACGCTCGCCATGACGCTGCTGGAGCTGTGCCGGGGCCGGATCTGATCCCTCCGTGTCCGATCCCTCCACCGTCCTCGCGGCCACGGGCAGGCGAAGGGCCCCGGGGGCGCCCGAGCGGGGCGGGCGCCCCCGGGGCCCTAGGCGGTCAGCACCGGCGTCAGGGCAGCGCCGGTGCTGAGAGGCGGCGCCGGGGGGTTGCGCCGCTGGCTTATGGGGCCCGCATATCAGGGGTGTCTGAACGGCGTACGCCCGCGTGGTCGGACCAATGTCGGGGTGTGACCGGGGGCGTTTTCCCTCTCAGCATCGTGGTGGATGCGGAGCGCCGGGCGCAAGCATTTCGACCGGATACGGTCGGCCCCAGGCGTCCCCGGGGCCGACCGCCCTTAGGTGGTGACCGGGCTGCTGTCCCCTGCCGACCGGTCACCTCGCCGAAGCGAGGTCCCACGACGGGCCGCCTGAATCACCGCAGGGGCCGCGTCTCATCGCTGCGGCGGATCTGAGCCACGCGTGGATTTTCCGGGCCGCTCCTGGCTGGCGCGGCATCGGGCACAACGAGCCCGCGCGCGGGCCGGTCACGCGCCGTACGGGTGACGACGTGCGAGGCAGGGCGCCTGTCGCGGATTCTGTGACCATTCCGTGAGCAACCGTGAAGGCAACCTTTCAGCCATTCGCCTGGTCATGTACGTGCAAACGCACGGCCATCCCGCGCCCCACCGCGACGGCCTTCCACACGCGTATCGCCCCCAGGGGATACGTACGGACCCAGAGAGGTCTTCATGAAGCTTCGCCGCGCCCTGGCGGCCGCCGCAGCGACGGCCGCCATAGCCCCCGCCGCGCTTCTCGCGGCCCCCGCTGCCTTCGCGGAGACGCCGAGCGACAGCCCGTCGCCGTCCGCCTCCGAGACCGTGACGCCGTCCCCGGACGACCCCGCGCCGTCGCAGACCCCGACCGACGAGGCCACGCCGACCACCCCGGCGCCGTCCACGAGCGCCACCCAGCCACCGACCCCCGGCGACCCCTCTCCCTCCTCCACCCCGACCGAGAGCGCCACCCCGACCCCGACGCCGACCTCGACCGAGGAGCCGGGCGACGGCGAGTGCGCGGACGACGGGGACTACAACGAGGACCCGGAGCTCAGCACGACCCTGGTCGGCCTGCCGTCGAAGGTCGTGGCGGGCAGTGGCTTCCACGGCTTCAAGTTCCAGGTGAAGAACGAGTCGGACCGCGCCTACCAGCGGGTCGACTTCGGGCTCTTCGCGGGCACGGTGCACGAGTCCGCCCCGGACGGGACGGGCAAGTACCTGACCCTTCAGTACAAGGACCCCAAGTCCGGCGCCTGGAAGGCGATCTCCACCGACGAGAGCGACCCGGGCTCCGGCTACATCGGCTACACCGATGTGCGCCCCCACGAGACCCTTACGGTCGACCTCCGGCTGAGCGTCGCCAAGAGCGCGCCCGAGGGCTTCGGCTACGCCATCAGCGTCGGGGTGTACGCCGACGACGAGGGCAACTGCGTCTACTCGACCGGTGAGTACTACGAGTTCGACGTGTTGAAGGCGGGTTCGGAGCCGGGCCATGTGCCGCCGGCCGACCCGAAGCCGCAGGGTGGCGAGAAGCCGCTGCCGCACAAGCCGGAGGGCGACACGGAGATCAGCCCGAAGGGCAGCCTGGCCGAAACGGGTTCCTCCTCCGCGCTGCCGATGATCGCCGTGATCGGCGGTGTGGCGATGGCCGCGGGCGGAGGCGCGGTCTTCGTGGTCCGTCGCCGTCGCGCCACGGTCTGACGGTCCTCGCGAGGGTTCTGAGGGGCGCCGTACGGGCTGTTCTCCGGCCCGTACGGCGCCCCGGCGCTCAGGCGCGCGGCCGGAGTCCGTACGGCGCCCCGGCGGTCGGCTGCGCGGCGCTCAGGCGCGCGGCGGGACCTTCGGCACCGGCAGCAGCGGGAGCCGCAACGCCCCGAAGGCGTCCGCCGGTACGGCGGGGCTGCGCGGCGGGACGGGCCGCAGGCGCTCGTACGGCGCCCCCGGGGCCGGGCGCGGGTCGGACTCGCCCTTGTTCGGCCACAGGGACATCGCCCGCTCGGCCTGTGCCGTGATGGTCAGGGACGGGTTGACGCCCAGGTTGGCCGAGACGGCGGCGCCGTCGACCACATGGATGCCCGGATGGCCGTAGAGCCGGTGGTACGGATCGATGACGCCCTCTTCCGGGGACGCCCCGATCGGGCAGCCGCCGAGGAAGTGGGCGGTCAGCGGGGTGCCCATGAGCTCGCCCACATTGCTGCCCGCGAAGCCGTTGATCGAGTCGGCGATGTGGCGGGCCGCCTCGGCGCCCTCGGGGATGTGGTCGGGATTGGGCTCACCGTGGCCCTGGCGGGCGGTGAGCAGCCCCTTCCCCGGCCCCTTCGGCTTTCGGTAAGTGGTCAGCGAGTTGTCGTGCGTCTGCATGACCAGCCCGATGATGGTCCGCTCCGACCAGCGGCGGTTGGACAGCGAGCGCACGGCCAGGGTGGGATGCCGGAGGTTGGCGCCCAGGAAGCGCAGCCAGCGCGGAACACGCCCGCCGTGCGGGATCTGGAGGATGGAGAGCATCCCCATCGCGTTGGATCCCTTGCCGTAGCGGACGGGCTCGATATGGGTGTTCTCGTCCGGGTGGATGGACGAGGTGATCGCGACGCCCCGGGTGAAGTCCGCCCGCCCCTCCCCGCCCCGCGCGCGGCGGTAGCGGCGGTCGGTGGTCTGCGCGCCCACCAGGGCCTCGGAGTTGGTGCGGGTGAGGATGCCGAGCCGCTCCGAGACGCGCGGCAGCAGCCCCTTGTCCCGCATCGTGTGCAGCAGCGTCTGGGTGCCGTAGGTACCGGCGGCGAGGACGACGTACCGGGAGCGCAGCGCCTTCGGCTTGCCCTTACGGCGGCTGTCGGTCGGGACGGTGGTGACCGTATAGCCGCCGTGCGGGTCGTCGCACAGGGCGACGACGGTCGTCATCGGGTGGACCACGGCTCCGGCCCGCTCGGCGAGGTGGAGATAGTTCTCGTTGAGGGTGTTCTTGGCGCCGTGGCGGCAGCCGGTCATGCACTCACCGCACTCCGTGCACGCCTTACGGGACGGGCCCGCGCCGCCGAAGTACGGATCGGGAACGGCCCCGCCCGGCGCGGCCTTGGTGGTCCCGTCGGCGTCGTGGCCGTCGCCGAAGAAGACCCCCACGGGCGCCATATGGAAGGTGTCGCCCACGCCCATCTTCTCGGCGGCCGCCTTGAGGTGGACATCGGACGGGGTGAGGGTGTGGTTGAGGCGCGCCCCGAGCATCCGCCGCGCCTGGTCGTAGTACGGGCTCAGCTCCTCCCGCCAGTCGGTGATGTGCCCCCACTGGCGGTCCCGGAAGAACGGCTCGGGCGGTACGTAGAGGGTGTTGGCGTAGTTGAGCGAGCCGCCCCCGACCCCGGCGCCCGCCAGCACCATGACCTTGCCCAGGACATGGATGCGCTGGATGCCGAAGCAGCCGAGGGCCGGGGCCCAGAGATAGTTGCGGAGGTCCCAGGAGCTCTTGGGCAGGGTTTCGGGGGTGAAGCGGCGGCCCGCCTCGAGGACGCCGACCCGGTAGCCCTTCTCGGTCAGGCGCAGGGCCGACACCGATCCGCCGAATCCCGAGCCGATCACGATCACGTCGTAGTCGAAGTCACCGTCACCGTCGTCGGCGTCGGCGTGGGCGTCGGCGGCGGCGGCGTCGGCATGGGCGTTGAGATCGTCGGCGAAGTCCTCGTCATGGCCGGGCTCTTGTGCCCGCTTTTGGGCAGACCTCTCCCCTGACACTGGTACCTCCATTGAAATGTGCTGGTCAGCGCAGGCGCAGTGCCTTGAGCGCACGCAGGCTGCGGGTCATGAAGTCCGCGTATTTCTCGTCCGTCATCCCGAAGGCCGGGCCGAGCGGCATCAGCCGCTGCTGGGCGACCGTCTGCGGTTCGGTGAACCTGAGGATGCCCTCGGAGCCATGGCGGCGGCCGAGTCCGGAGTCGCCCATGCCGCCCATGGGCGACGCGACGCTGCCGAAGGCGGCGGCGTAGCTCTCGTTCAGGTTGACGGTGCCCGCGCGCAGCCGGGTGGCGATCGCGCGGCCGCGCCGGGAGTCCTTGGTCCAGACGCTGGCGTTCAGACCGTAGGACGTCGCGTTGGCGCGCTCGACGGCCTCGTCCTCGTCGCGGAAGCGGTAGACGGAGACGACCGGGCCGAAGGTCTCCTCGGTGCAGACGGCCATCGGGGACTCCACGCCGTCCAGGATCGTCGGCTCGTAGAAGTACGGGCCGACGTCGGGGCGGGCGCGGCCGCCGGCGAGCACCGTGGCGCCCTTGGAGACGGCCTCGTCCACATGGCGGGTGACGGTCTCCAGCTGGCGCTCCGAGACGAGCGAGCCCATCTCCGCCCCGTACGCGAGGGCGGTGCCGAGCCGCATGGCCTTCGTACGGGCCGCGAAGCGCTCCAGGAAGTCGTCAGCGATCGACTCGTGGACGTACAGCCGCTCCATGGAGATGCACAGTTGTCCGGCGGAGGCGAAGCTGCCGCGCACCGCGCCGTCGACCGCGCGGGCGAGGTCGGCGTCGCGCAGCACCAGCATGGCGTTCTTACCGCCGAGTTCGAGGGAGCAGCCCACCAGGCGGGCGGCGGCGGCCTGGGCCACCTCGCGGCCGGTGCGGGTGGAGCCGGTGAACGCGACGTAGTCGGCGCGCTCGACCACGGCGGGGCCCACCACCGGGCCGTCCCCGATCGCGATCTGCCACACCCCGGCCGGAAGTCCGGCCTCGACCATGAGCTCGCGCGCCCACAGGGCGGACAGCGCGGTCTCGGTGTCGGGCTTCATCACCACGGCGTTGCCCGCCACGAAGGCGGGAATCGCATCGCCCACGGAGAGCTGGAGGGGGTAGTTCCAGGGCGCTATGAGGCCCACGACCCCGCGCGGCTGGCGCAGTTCGGTGACCTTGGTGAGGGTGGGCACCGCGCCCAGATGCCCCTTGGGGCGCAGATACGCGGGCGCCTTACGGCCGTAATGGCGGGCCACGATGGCGACGCCCTGGATCTCCTCCTGGGCGTGCAGCCGGGTCTTGCCGGTCTCCAGCTGGATCAGGTCCAGGATCTCCGGCTGGCGGCGCAGCAGCAGATCGTGGAAGCGGAGGAGGACGGCGGCGCGCCGGCGGACGGGCGTCGCGGCCCAGGCCCGCTGGGCGGCACGGGCGTTCTCAAAGGCGGTGGCGACGTCCTCGGGGGTGGACTCGGGCAGGGCGGCGGCGAGGACTTCCCCGGTGAACGGGGTGTGGCTGACGGTGGTGCCGCTGCCGCCGACGCCCCGGGTGAGCCGGGTGATCAGCTCGGGAGTGACGACGTCGGCGGCGGTGCGGGCGCCTTCGGGGGCGACCGGGTTGCCGGCGCCGCCCTGCGTGATGTGCGAGTCCGTCATGGGGGCGAGAGTAGGCCCGCCCGGCGGCTTTGGGTACCCGGCGGTAACAACTTTCGTCCCCTGGCCCCGGGCGGACCCGGCCAACTCCCACGGAGCCCGTCGATACCCCCTCAGAGCTTGTCGATCTTCAGATTCCGTACGACCCGCTCGTAGAGCTCCTCGCCGTCCCTCTGGGCGTCGCCATTGGCGGGCATGGAGACCGTCAGATCCCAGGCGACCTTGGCCTTGTTGACGTAGAGGTGATCGCGCTTCACATATCGGACGGGGTTCTTGTTGCTGCTGGTCCCGTACGGCAGATAGGAGGTGGTGACGTCCCGCGCCTCCTTCCCCTGCTGCTTCGACCCGGCCTTCTCGCTCTTGGCCTCCTCGACCGTCGCCTCGCCGCCGTCCTTGTAGAAGGCCACGATCTGGTCCGCCGCCGCGTCGAGGTCCGCGGGGTCGTTCTCGCCGTCGGGGGTGGACCGCCGCAGGGAGACGCTGAAGACACCGCTGGGGTCGTAGTACGTGACCACCGGGTTGTCCGAGTCGCTGTCGTCCTGGACCCGCCGGTACTCGCCCGGCACGGCCAGGGACGCGCCCACGACATCGCGCTCCTCCCGGACCGTCCAGCCCGGCGGCAGCCCCTCACCGGAGAACGGCTTCACGATCGTGAGCACCAGGGCGGCCGCCACCACCAGCACCAGACCGCCCAGCCCGAACTGCGCCTTACGGTTCTTGTGCAGGATCGGCGGTACGAAGCGGCTGCCCGTGGACTGCCCGCCGCCCGGCGGGAATCCGGCCGTGGCGAGCATGGTGGGCACCGACTGCGGCTCCCGCGCCGCAGCCGCCAGGGCCTGCCGCACCTCGGGCACCGCCGGGCGCATCGCGGGGTCCTTGCGCAGCAGTTGCATGATGAGCGTGGCGAGCGGACCGGTGGCCCGCGCGGGGACCTGCGGTTCGGAGCCGAGCACGGCCTGGAGGGTCGCGGGGGCGTGGGAGCGGCGGAACGGCGACATGCCCTCGACGGCCGCGTACAGCACGACCCCGAGCGACCACAGGTCGGACTCCGGCCCCGGCCGCTGGCCCAGCACCCGCTCGGGCGCGATGAACTCGGGCGAGCCGACGAAGCCACCCGTCTCGGTGAGCCGCTGCTCGCCCTCGATCTGCGCGATGCCGAAGTCGGTGAGCACCACCCGGTCGCTCCGGCCGAGCAGCACGTTGTCCGGCTTCACATCGCGATGCAGCACGCCCGCCTCATGGGCCGCCGCCAGCGCGCCGAGCACGGCGAGGCCGATCCGGGCCGCCTCGCGCGGATCCAGCGTGCCCTCCGTCAGCCGGTCGCCCAGCGACTGGCCGCGCACCAGCTCCATCACGATCCACGGGCGGCCGTTCTCCACCACCACGTCGTGGACGGTGACGACCGCGGGGTGGTCGATCCGCGCCGCGGCGCGCGCCTCGCGCTCCATCCGCTGATAGACGGTCTGCCGCTCGCGCTCGGGGAGATGGTCGGGGACGCGCGGCTCCTTGACCGCGACATCGCGGTCCACGATCTGGTCGTGCGCACGCCAGACGGTGCCCATACCGCCGTGGCCGAGGCGGGAGACGAGCTGATAGCGGCCGCCGATGAGCCGCCCGCTGCTCGGGTCCTGCGAGGCGGGCCGCTCTCCGGCGGGCGCCGCTTGGCCAGATCGCTGCCCGGCGGGTACCGCTTCGCCAGGCCGCTGCCCGGCGGGCGGCTGGGCGCCGCCGCGCGGATCGGCGAGCTGCGTCGGCTCGTACGCGCCCCGCGACGGCCTCGCCGCCTCGGCCCCGGCCCCGGCCTCCTGGCCCGGCTGCCGGGCCCCCTGGGACCACTCGGATCCCTGGGACCGCTGGGCCCCTTGGTGCGCCTCATGTGCCTCGGGCACCTCGGGCACCTCGGGTGGCGGCTGCGGCGCCGGCACCGGGGCGGCCGGAGCGTGCGGTGGCCGCAGGCTGTAGCTGGTGGGCTCGTTCACCCGTCCCCCGTCGTTCGTCATGCGCCCATCATTACCCAGTCGGCGGCACCCCTGTGGAGACGCCGTGGGCGCTCGTGACAAAGCCGTTGCGACGTCGCTCAGTTCTCCGCGCCGGGGCGTACGAACGTGGCGGCGGCGGTGTCGAAATGCCGCTTGCCCAGGGATTTCTCACCCACGGGGGCGGATAGCCACAGGTCATACATTTTACCGTTTTCATTCCAGCTCAGGTCGTATGTCTGCCGTGAGCCGCCGTCGTCGGCCGAGCCGTTCCAGATGAACGCCCACAGGGCGGCGGGGCGGCCGTTGTGCTCGGTCTCGATGACCTGGCCGCTGCGGTAGCCCGGATAGTCCTGCGGGCCCTTGGCGTCCGCCTTACGGCTGAGCCCGAGCGGGCCCTCGGGGCTCTGCTCCTGGACGTGGATCCCGATCCGGAACTCCATACCGGGCGAGTTGTAGTAGACCCGGGGCGCCTTGTACTCGCGGGCGAACCCCTCGGGCACGGCGAGCGAGAAGCCGAGCGGGTCCTTGACCAGCTCATAGCCGTCGGGAATCCGGTCCGACGGGCTCGCCGTGGGCTCGGAGTCCTTCACGGGCCGCTGCGGCGCCTTCTCGGGGGCGCCCGGGCTCCGCGAACTCCCCTTGTCGGCGCTCTGGCTCGTACGACCGCCCAGCGCCGCCTCGCCGTCACCGCCCCCCTCGTCCAGCAGCGCCACGACACCCGCGGCCACACCGGCGAGCGCGACCACCGCCGCGGCCGCCATAAGGACCGTACGGCGGCGCCCGCCACGGCCACCGGAACGGGACCGGGCGGCGGGGGCGGCCACGGGGGCGGGGGCGGCCGGGTGCGCGGAAGCGGGGAACGGCGCGGGGGAGGACACCGGAGACACCGCGGGCGGCACGGGTACGGACGCCGACGAACCGCGGCCGTCCGGCCCGAACGGCACGCTGGGCTGGGTCGGGGTGTACTCCAGCGGGATCTCCGGGGTGTCGCCCACCTCCTGGGCCATCAGCAGCATCCGCTCGACCTCGTCGGCGCTCAGCCGCTCCTCAGGAGCCCGCCGCAACAGCCCCTCGATGACCGGTGTCAGGGGCCCTGCCGCCTCCGGCACGGGGATCTCGTCGAAGACGACGGCGTGCAGCACCCCGGCCAGCGACTCGCGGTGGAACGGGGATTCACCGCCCACCAGCGTGCAGAGCAGCACCCCGAGCGACCACAGGTCCGACTCCGGCCCGGTCCGCCGTCCCGACATCCGCTCCGGCGCGGTGTATTCGGGCGAGCCCACGAACGAACCGGTCTCGGTGATCGTGGTGGACCCGGTGACCTGCGCGATCCCGAAGTCCGTCAGCACGACCCGGCCGGTGCCCGACTCCACCAGCACGTTGGCGGGCTTGATGTCGCGGTGCAGCACGCCGCGCACATGCGCGGCGCGCAACGCGCCCAGCAGCGCGGTCGCGATCCGCCCCGCCTCACGCGCCCCGACGGGGCCGTCCGCGCCCAGCCGGTCGGCGAGCGAGAACCCGTCGACCAGCTCCATGACGATCCAGGCGCAGTCGTCCTCCTCGATCACATCGTGGAGGACGATCACGTTCGGATGCTTGATCTGTGCGACGGTCCGGGCCTCGCGCAGGGTGCGCTCGCCGCGCAACTGCGAGTCGAAGGCCGTGAGCCCCTCGTCCACATGGAGTTCCTTGACCGCGACATCGCGGCCCAGCAACTCGTCGACGGCCCGCCAGACCGTGCCCATTCCGCCGCGTCCGAGCCGTGTGGCCAACCGGTAGCGGTTGGCGATCAGACGGCCTTCTCCCCCGGTACCCATGGGCTCATCTTGCCTCACCCCACCGAGGCCCTCGAACACCGGACCACCGACCCGCCCTCACGGGCGATTGAGCCCGGGCGCGCCATACGGAAGTCTGGGACCCGCCGATGTTAAAGGGGCGGACCGCGGCCGCCCCTTATCGGGCACGAAAGTGGGCCGCCCCGCAGCGGGGGTCCACGGGGCGGCCAGTCAAGGGAGGACGGGAAGGGTCAGCCGGTGACCTTCCACGTCCGGGAGCCGCTGAGCAGCTTCCGCAGGGCTGGGTCCTTCACCGCGCTCGTGCCGTCCGTCGCCTTCGCGGTGACCTTATGGGTCGCTCCGTCGCTCGGGACGCCCAGCGACGCCGGAGTCACGCTCGTCTTACCGTTCGCGGCGGTGACCTCCGCCCCGTCCACGTACCACGTCAGCGACGCGCCCTTGGGCACGTCCACCTCGATGCCCGCCGACCGCTTTACGGCCGTCGCGGTGGCCGTACGGCTGCTGAGGGCGCTGGCGTGGCGGTAGAAGCCCGCGATCATCGCCTCGCGGCCGGGGAGGCTGAACTCCCGCCCCAGGGTGCGCATGATCGAGTTGTCCGTGGGGCGGTTGATGCCCTTGGGGTAGTAGCGGCCGCCCTCGTAGGCGCCGACCGTGCCGCCGTCGGGCGAGGTCTGGCCGATCCAGCGGTACCACTTCTTCTGCTGGGCGGTCAACTGCGCCGCGCTCAGCTTGGTGGCGTTGGACTCGTCGGGCTCGGCGCCCGTGTAGGTGCCGTACTCCGGGTAGAAGTACTCGTCGGCCAGCTTGCCGAGCGAGTGGCCGGTCTCGTGGACCGCGATCTGGTCGGAGTCGGCGTGGTCGGAGGCGGCGGTGGCGATGCCGTCATAGCCGACCTGCGAGGTGAGGGTGTAGCCCGCGCCGCCGTACTTGGTGGAGTTGGACAGCACGACCACCAGATCGGCCTGCGGCGCCTTGGCCGCGTACGACTCGACCTTGGCGGTGTCGACGCACAGCAGCCGCTCGATGTCGTCGCACCAGAAGTACGAGCCGAGGGCGGTGTCCTTGACGACGCCCTTGGACGGGTCGCCGGAGACGCCGGACTGGTTGGAGACGGCGTCCACCGTCCAGACGTTGAAGAGGTCCTTGTACGAGGCGTAGGGCTGCACGGCGGACATCTGCTCCCACTTGGAGCGCGCGTCGGCGTGGAAGTCCTCCTGCTGGCCCGCGGTGTAGCCGTCGCCGATGAAGACGACGTCCAGCTTGTCGGCCGTGGTGCCGTTGTCGGCGACCGAGCCGACCTGGCCGTCGGCGGCGGCCTCCTTGGCGGACAGGGAGCGGGCGGCGCGGGCCAGCCGCTCGGGAGTGGCGGCCGGGACCTCGGTGTGGCGGGGGTGGCCGCCCGGTCCGGTGAAGTACTCCACGTCCAGGGCGCGCGGCGACGAACCGGCGTCAGCGGCGGCGGCCGAGCCGGACGCTCCGGGCGACGCCGTGGCCGGCGCGGTCATGGCCGCGGCCGCCGCCAGGGCGATGCCTCCGGCGACGGCCGCGGTGCGCAGGGGGAAGCGGCTGCGTATGCGGCTCCGTATGCGTCTGCGCACGGTGACTCCCGAAGTCCTCGCGATAAGCGGCCAGTTAAGCAGGATTAATTCGCCGCTCAACCTAAGGGGTCCGGGTGTCGGGGGCAATGGGAATTAGGGAAGTGGCTAGGAAATCGGGCACCGCACAACCATGCGGCGCGCTCATCGCTCGCCCCCTCCCCTCCTCCCGTTCGCCCCCTCCCGACCTGCCGCTCGGCCCCTCCTTCCGGCTCAGCCCTTCCCCGCTCAGCCCCTCCCGTCGCGCGCCAGCCACAGCAGCCGGTCCAGGACCCGGCGGCCCCCGGCCCGGATCCCGTCGTGCTCGAACTCGTCCGTCACCCAGGTGCGCACGCCCCGGATCGCCCGCGCGGTGGCCAGGGAGTGCCCCGTGTCCACGTACAGGTCGTCGTGGTAGATCACGGCGGCCACCGGCACGGTGTTACGGGCCAGCCGCTCGGTGTCGTACAGCGGGCCCCAGCCGGTGCGCGCGGCGAGCAGTTCCGCGGTGCGGGCGAGCGGGCGCAGCGCCGCGTGGGTGTCCAGCATCCAGGGGTGCACCGTCTCGCCCGTAAGGAGCACAGGACGGTCCTCCGCGACCGCCTTACCGGCGTCGAACGCGGGGAATTCGGCGCGGACCCGCTCCGCGGCCCAGTCGGTGGCCCGGCCGTCCTGGGCGTAGGTGGACTCCAGCAGCAGGCTGTAGAGCGGGGTGGCGGCGCGGGAGAGCACGGCCGCCACCTGCTCGCGGAAGGCGTCGCTCAGCCGCGGCCCGTCGGCGGTGGGCACGAACACGTCCTCCAGGAGGTAGTGCAGCCGGTGCGAGCCGTCGCCGGTGCCGAGCAGGAAGCCGAGCTGCTGGAGGGCGGGGACGGTGAGCCGGGTCCCGTCCGTAAGGACCTCCTCGTGGTCGGTCAGATGCCGCACCAGGGCCCGTACGGTGTCCGCGTCCCGCGGATAGCGCGCGTAGTGGGCGAGGGTCTTGCGCTCCATCCGCGGATAGGCGGTCCGGTAGACGGCGTCCGCGTCGGTGCCGGGGTCGATCGCGGGCAGTCCGCCGGCCAGCAGCACCGCGTCCAGCCCCTCGGGCGCGTGGGACAGATAGGTCACCGCGCAGAAGCCGCCGAAGCTCTGGCCGAGCACGGTCCACGGGCGGTCCCCCATGAGCCGGCGCCGGATCAGCTCGCAGTCGCGGACGATCGCGTCGGCGCGGAAGTGGGAGAGGTACTCGGCCTGTTCCCCGGGTCCGCCGCGCAGCGGCAGGGTCTGGCGGTTGGCCGGGGTGGAGCGGCCGGTGCCGCGCTGGTCGAGCAGGAGCACGCGGTATTCGTCCAGCGCGCGGTCCAGCCAGCCGGAGCGGCCCACCGGGCGGTCCGCGCCGCAGCCGGGCCCGCCCTGGAGGTAGACCAGCCAGGGGAGCCGCTCGCGCTCGGCGGCGGATTTGCCCGCGGCGACGACCTCTCGTGCGTAAAGCCGGATCAGCTCGCCCTCGGGAGCCTTATGGTCGAGCGGTACGTCGAAGTGATAGTCGGCGAGGAGCAGTTCCGGCTGACGGACGGTCGTCACGGCGCCCGGCCCGGCCGGTACCGCTGTGCTTGCCTGCTGCATCCTTCAATCCTCACGTTAAATGGACTTAGCCCGGCGATTAAGTTACCGCCGGGGAGAAGAGGGCACGGTGGCCGACAGAAGCGCCGGTGACGGGCGGACGGCGGGAACGGTGACGGGGGCGGCCGGGGCGGAGTCAACCGCCGAGATAGGGCGCCGGGTGTTAAGACTGCGTACCGAACGCGGCTTCACCCAGCGTCAACTGGCCGAGCCCGCGTACACCGCCGCCTATGTCTCCACCCTCGAGGCCGGGAAGGTGCGCCCCTCGGAGGCCGCGCTGCGCCATCTCGCGGACCGGCTCGGCATCAGCTACGAGGAGCTGACCACCGGCCGCTCACCCCGCGACGCCACCCGGCTGCGCGCCGCCGTCACCGACGCCCGGCGGGCGCTGGCGACCGGCGCCGCCGAGGACGCCGCCATGCTCTTCGCGGAGGTGCGCGACGAGGCGGAGCGGCTCGGGTTCGCCGAGGAGCGCTCGGCGGCCCTGCTGGGGCTCGGCGACTGCGCGCTGGAGACCGGTGACCTCACCGTCGCCCGGGACCACTTCGAGGCCGTGGAGCGGCTGCTCGCCGGGGAACCGCTGCCCCGCCGGATCCCGGCGATCCGCGGCCGGGCCGTGGCCCACCTCCTCGCGGGCGAACTGCGCTACTCCTGCTATCTGCTGGAGAGCTCCATCGACGAGCTCAACGCCTCGGGGCTGCACGACCCGTACGCGCTGCTGCTGCTCTATACGGCGGCCATCGCGCCCTATATGGACATGGGGGCGCACGCCCGTGCCGTACGCGCCGCCGAGTTGGCGCTCGCGCTGGCGCCGAGCGTGGACGACCCGGGGCTCATCGCCCGGATGCACCGCGGAGTGGCCCGCACCCTGATCGCCGAGGGGCGGACGGCGGAGGCCGACGCCTCCCTGGCCAAGGCGCAGGAGCTGTACGAGCAGCTGCGCATCCACACCGACCTGGCGCACTGCCACTGGATGCGCGGCTACGTACACGCCCAGGACGGCAATCTGGAGCGCGCCGAACGCGAACTGCGCACCGCCCGCGACATGCTGGCCTCCAAGCGGGCCGCGCTGTTCACCGTGCAGGTCGAGGTCGAGCTGGCGGATGTGCTGCGCCGTCGCGGCCGTACGGCGGAGGCGGAGGCCCTGCTGCTGCCGCTGCTGGCGAGCACCCCCGCCGCGGGGGCCGCGAACACCGCCGGAGAGCCGGGCGAGGCGCCGAGCGAGGCCGGGACGGACGCGGCGCCGGGCCAGGCCGGGCTGACCGCCGACCGCGGCGCGGTCCACGCGGGCGGCGCCCACCGGCTGCTGGGCCTGATCGCGGACGAACGGGGCGACGCCGAGGCCGCGGAGGAGCACTACTGCGCGGCGCTGTCCCTGCTCGAACGCACCGGCGCGGCCGGTGACCTGGCCGACCTGTGCCGACTGCTGGGCGATCTGCTGCGCCGGGAGGGCCGCCAGGAGGCCGCGATGGACGCCTACCGCACCGGGCTCGGCCACCGCGCCGCGCCCGGCACCACCACCCTGGGCCCGGCCCCCGCCGAGCCCCCCATGTGAGGCGTCCATCGGCCCCTCCCGCCCCCACCGACCGCCCGCCCGGCCCCTCCCCGTAGCTTCTCGGGGGCCGGCCGGCGCCTGGGTCGCCGGGCCGAGCGCCTGGTCGGGGCGCACCGCACGGCGGGCGGTCGGAGAGACGAACAGGCCGCCGCGTGTGGGGGTCGCGGCGGCCTGACCGCGGCAACGCCCCGCTGCCGTGTCCGCCGATCGCGCATCGGGAGGCACTCCGGCGCGGTCACGGGGCTGGGGTTCGGGACGACCCCACGGGGTGATGCGGCTTGCGATCCACTCTGCCTGCCGGGAGCCACCATGGAAATCCACCATTGGTCTGCCGTCACCCCCTCCGACCGGCGGGGGTGTTCCCGCCCACTGACGGAGCCAACCACTCCATATTCGCTCTCCGATGAGGCAGGCTGTCCGGGCAATGGGCATGACAGCTGAGGACAGGGAGCGGCCGGTGATCCGTGTGGCTGTAGTGGACGACGAGGCGCTCGTACGATCCGGTCTGCGACTGATCCTGGGCACGGCCCCGGACATCGAAGTGGTCGCCGAATGTTCCGGAGCATTCGCCGTGGACACGGTGCTGGGCAGCAAGGCCGATGTGGTGCTGCTCGACATCCGGATGCCGGACGCCGACGGGCTCAGCGTCCTCAGACAGTTGCGGGCCGCCCCCGCCTCCCCCGCCGTGGCGATGCTGACGACCTTCGACGTCCAGGAGTACCTGGCGGCCGCGCTGCGCGCCGGGGCCGCGGGCTTCCTCCTCAAGGACACCGATCCGGAACAGCTGGTACGGGCCGTGCGCACGCTCGCCGAGGGCGGCAGCGTCCTCGACCCGGCCGTCACCCGCGCCGTGATCGGCGGCTATCTCGCCGCCGAGGCGGAGGCGACGGCGGCCGAGGCCGTCGAGGCGCTCACCCCGCGCGAACGCGAGGTGCTGACGCTGCTGGGCGAGGGGCTCGCCAATCCGCAGATCGCCGAGCGGATGGGGCTGGCGCCCAGCACCGTCAAGGACCATGTACGGGCGGTGCTCGGCAAGTTGGGCGGGCTCAACCGCGTCCAGGCGGCGATCGTCGCCGACCGCGCCGGGCTCGTCACCAGCCGTCCGCCGATAGGTGGCCCCCGATGACCGTCTCCCCGCTGCCCCCGCCCCGGAGTTCGTCCCCCGGCACGCCGGGTACGCCTGGCGCGTCCGGTACACCGGGCACGTCCGGTACGCCCGGCGCGTCCCCGGCCCCGTCGCCCGCGCCCACCTCCTCCCCCTCCTCGCCGCCGCCCGCCCCGGCCTCCCGGCGGCGGCCGCCACAGCGGGTCATGCGCTGGGGCTCGCTGATCGTCCCCGTCCTGCTCGCGGTCGCCGACGCGCTGCTCGTCAACGGCGTCACCTTCGGCCTGGAGCTCAACGTCTCGCTGGTGGCGGCGGCCGCGCTGCTGGTGCGCCGGAAGCTGCCCGCGCTGGTCTTCCTGGTCACGCTGCCGGGGATCCTCATCGGCTACGTCTGGTTCGCGCCGATGATCGCCCTCTACACGGTGGCCCGACTCCGCCCCGACCGGCGGCTGCTGGGCGTCTCCGCGCTGCTGCTGGCCGCCGCGCACTTCATCCCCTGGCCGGTCTCCGACTTCGAGCCGACCGCGTACCGGGAGAACACCCTCACGCTGATCGACGCGTGTGTGACCTCGGTGGGGCCCATCGCACTGGGCCTCCTGGTGCGTACGCGCGGGGAGCTCGCCGCCCGGATCGAGGACCTGACCCGCAGCCGCCGCCACGCCGACGAGCTGATCGCCGAGCAGGTGCTGTCCACCGAACGCGCCCGGCTCGCCCGCGAGATGCACGATGTGGTCGCCCATCAGGTCAGCCTCATCAGCCTCCAGGCCGGTGCGGTGCAGATCAGCGCGGAGGACGCGAAGGCGCGGGAGGGCGCGCGGACTATCCGCGAGCTGTCCGTACGGACCCTGGACGAACTCCGCCATATGGTCGGCATCCTGCGCGCGGCGGGCGGCGACCACGAGGAGCTGACCCCGCAGCCCCGGCTGGCCGACCTGCCCCGGCTGATCGAACTCAGCGCGCTGGACGTCAGCTTCGAGACGGACGGCGCGACCCAGCGGCCGGGTCACCCGGAGGCGGTGGAACGGGCCGCCTTCCGCATCGTTCAGGAGGCGCTGACCAACGTCCGCAAGCACGCTCCGGGGGCGCGGGTGACCGTACGGGTCAACGACGCGCAGCCGGACGGGCCGGAGGCGGCGGGCGGGCCGGGAGCGGCTGATGGGCCGGGAAGGGATCGCGAGGCGGTTCGGGGAACGGCTCAGGGAGCGGCGTCCGGGGCAGCTCAAGGAACGGGGCCCGCGACGGCGTCCGGGTCGGAGTCCGGGGCGGCGGCGTCCGGGGCGGCTCAAGCGGCGGAGGAGACGCGGGGCCTGCGGGTCGAGGTGCGCAACGGCCCGCCCGACGCCTCCGCCGTGGCCCCGGGGCTGCCGGGCGGCGGTCACGGTCTGGTCGGGCTGCGGGAACGCGCACAGTTGCTGGGCGGCACACTGGAGGCCGGGCCCACGAAGGAGGGCGGCTTCGTCGTACGGGCCGACTTCCCCAAGACCCCGCGCGTCACGGGTCCGGCGGCATGAACGGGCCGCACAGCGCCCTGGTCGCGCCCGCGGGCGCGACCAGCCACGACGGCGCCGTGGACGATCGGCGGCAGGTCAGGGCACTTCCGGCGGAGCGCTTAGGCCGACAGGGGGTCGACCGCGTCCTCGTCGTCCCCGTCCAGCTCCGTGGCCGCCCCCAGGTCGGGGTAGACGTCGAACAGCCGCCGCACCCCCAGGGCCGCCAGCACCCGGTGCACATGCGAACCGTGCGCGGCGTCCTGCGGCGGCAGGATCAGCCGCAGCCGACCCGAGCACGACCGCATCAGCCGACGCGCCGCGATCAGTACGCCGACCCCGCTGGAGTCGCAGAACCGGACCTCCGAGAGATCCAGAACCAGCCAATGGCGGCCCTCGGCGACCGCGTCGTGGACGTGCTGCCGGACTGCGGGCGAGGTCACCAGGTCCATCTCTCCCGCGACCTGGAGAACGACCCACTCCCCCCGCCGGTCCTCCATCACCTTCAACGTCACGCGCCCGAAGCCCTTCGCTCGCCGCTAACCGGAATTTGCTGTTCCCGGGCGGCTGCCCGCCCGTCGGCGCATGAAACTCCCCCAGGCATACGCCTTGAGGGACGACCCTATGCCGCGCCGAAGCGTTTCGTCTCCCCGATCCTGCGCAAAGCGACCGTCCCAATACCATGCGCAGCCTCGTTCTCACGCACTTTGCCTGATGGACGCGTGTTGTGAGAGCCACCGGCATTACATTCGATATGAACGTGGGCATAGTGCCTGGAGGGCCGGCCGGACAACTCGGGATTGGGGGCCGCATGGCGAATGACGCACCGCCCCGCTGGGATCGCAGGATGCAACAGCGCCTGGCACGCGGCGAAGCGGCCGCGCTTGCCGAGCTCTATGACCGATTTGCCTCGCTTGTCCATACTTTGGCGTATCGGGTCCTCGAGGACGACACCGGTGCCGACCGCGTCACCAGGGAAGTCTTCGGCTATGTCTGGGAGAACCCGGACGCGTACGACCCCCAGCAGGGCTCGCTGCGCGCCTGGATCGCCATGCTCACCCAGCGCCAGGCGGTGCACCGGCTGCGCGCGTCGCAGACCACCTCGGCCCGCGGTGACGCTGACGCCCTTACGAGCGAGGCCCTGGAGGAGCGGATCCGCGAGGCGTCCGTCGCCGCCCGCGCCGACTACATCGTCACCTCCATGCCCGCCCCGCTGCGCGCCGCCCTGGAGCTCGCCTACTTCGACCGCCGCGACTACCGCCAGGCCGCGGCCGCCCTCGGGGTGACCGAGGACGAGGCCAGGCGCCGCCTCCGACTGGGCCTCCAGCTGCTGTCCACGGCCCATGTCCAGCCGCCCCGCGCGGTCTCGCCTCCCGGCTACGGACGGGCGCTGTGACCGGGCGCGGCGGGCCGGACCCGTACGACGACGCCTACGGCGAGAGTTCCGGCGGCTCCGGTTCCGGTTCCGGGGACGGAAGAGACGGGCCCGGACGGGGCAGCGACGCGGATCTGCCGCCCCACCCCGCCGGGCCACCACGCATACCGCCGCCGCGGCCCGCCGCCGAGGACAGCGGTCACTGGCCGGGCGCCCTGGACGGCGGCATCCCCGCCCCACGCCCGCCCACGGCGGACGAGGCACGGGCGGACGAGGCACGGGCGGACGAGACATCGGCGAAACGGACACCCGGCTCCGGACCGGAAGCGAATCCGGAACCAGAACCGGCATCGGGACGGGAACCAGAACCGGACCCGAAATCGGATGCGCGCCCCGAGCCAGACCCCGAGCCACGTCCGGCCCCGGAACCGCCCGCCTCCGCGGCGCTGCCCGCGCCCGCGCCCGCACCCATCCCACCGGCCGCGCCCGCCCCACCAGCCGCGGCCATCCCACCGGCCCCGCCCCTGGCGGCGCCCACCCCCTCCGCGGCCCATCCGCTCTCGCACGATCTGCTCCGCTCGCTGCTCGGCGCCTGGGCGCTGACCGCGTGCTCGCAGGAGGAGACCTCCGCCGTCGAGGCGCATCTCAACCACTGCCCCTCCTGCGCCGAGGAGGCGCTGCGGCTGCGCGACGCCGTCGGCCTGCTGCACACCGAGCACAGCCTGGACCTCGATCCGATGCTGCGCTCCCGGGTGCTCGCGGGCTGTCTGGGCCGCCGCCCGGCCCGGATACCCATGCCCGGCTGGGCCAGTGCCTACGACGCCGAGGCCGCCCGGCTGGACGCGCTGCTGCGCGACATGGGCGAGGCCGAGTGGCGTGCGCCGGTGCGGCTCAAGTGGTTCGACGGGCGGCGGCTCACCGGCCGGGACACCACCGTCGCCGGGGTGATCGGCCATCTGATGGTCGTGGACGGCATCGTCGCCGCCTCCCTCGGCCTCCCCGACCCGATGGGCGCCGCGATGGGCGCCGCCGCCCCCGGCTCGCCCCTGGCCCGTACGGAGGCGTACTGGCACCACGAGCCGGGCGCCGCGTACGGGGCCGGGCCGCCCGGTGAGGTACGGGAGTTGTGGCGCGAGCAGGGCCATGCCCTGGTCCGTACGGTGTCCTTCGCCGGGCGCGGGGTCGCGGAGCTCGATGTGCCGTACGGGGACTTCGCGCTGCCGATCCGTGACGCGTTCCTCGATCGCGCCCTGGAGTGCTGGGTGCACGCCGGGGACATCGCCGAGGCCATCGACTACCCCTATGAACCACCGGCCTCCGCCCACCTCAAGGCCATGATCGACCTGTGTGCCCGGCTGCTTCCGGGGACGCTGGCCGAACGTCGCCGGGCCGGGCTCGCGGCCCCGCCCCGCCGGCTGGTCGAGGCGGGCACTCCGGGCCGTACGCTCCATCTCCAGGTGGAGGGCACGGGCGGCGGCGACTGGTACATCCCGCTGGACTCCCCGGCGGCGATGGCCGCGCCGGAGGAGGCGGTGGCGGGCCTGTCCGGGGACACCGAGGCGATCCGGGATGTGCTCTTCGCCACAGCGTCCCTGTCCCGCCTCTGAGCGGGCCCTCCGAGTCAGTCGAAGACGGTCAGAAGGCAGTCACGAAGGCAGTCAGTCGAAGACGACCGTACGGTGCCCGTTGAGCAGCACCCGGCGCTCGCTGTGCCACTTCACCGCGCGGGCCAGCGCCTGGCACTCCACATCGCGGCCGACCGCCACCAGCTGGTCCGGGGTGAGCCCATGGCCGACGCGCTCGACCTCCTGCTCGATGATCGGGCCCTCGTCCAGATCGGCGGTCACATAGTGGGCGGTGGCCCCGATCAGCTTGACCCCGCGCGCATGCGCCTGGTGGTACGGCTTGGCGCCCTTGAAGCTCGGCAGGAAGCTGTGGTGGATGTTGATGATCCGGCCCGACAGCTCCTTGCACAGGTCGTCGGAGAGGACCTGCATATAGCGGGCCAGCACCACCAGTTCCACATGCTCCGCGCGCACCAGGTCCAGCAGCCGGGCCTCGGCCTCCCGCTTGGTGTCCTTCGTCACGGGGATGTGGTGGAACGGGATCCCGTAGGAGCCGACCAGCGCCTCGAAGTCCGTGTGGTTGGAGACCACCGCGGCGATCTCGACCGGCAGCGCGCCGATCCGCGACCGGAAGAGAAGGTCGTTCAGGCAGTGCCCGAACTTGCTGACCATGAGCAGGATGCGCATCTTCTCGTCGGCGCGATGGATCTCCCAGTCCATCTGGAAGGACTCGCCGACCGCCGCGAAGCTGGCCCGCAGATCCGCCACCTTCACCGGCGAGACGGCACGGAAGGCCACCCGCATGAAGAAGAGCCCGGTGTCACGGTCCCCGAACTGCTGGCTGTCCTCGATGTTGCAGCCGGTCATGAACAGATAGCTCGACACGGCGTGCACGATCCCCTGCTTGTCCGGGCAGGACAGCGTGAGGATGTACTGGTCGGGGACGGGATGCGACTCGCTCATGACTCCATAGCGTCCCACACCCGCGACAGCGTCCCACACCCGCGACGTCGTTCAGACCGCCTGCGTCATGATCGCCAGCACTTCGAGGGTGCGCGGCGGGATGTCCGGGTCCTCGCCGTCGTTGGTCGCCAGCCGCACATGGGCCTCGCGGGCCGCCCGTACGGCCTCCGGCCAGCCATGGTGCTCGAGGTACGCCGAGACGGGGGCGTCCGCGCCCGCCTGGTGCATGATCCTCAGCACCCGCAGCACGGCGACATCGACCAGCGCCGCCTCCTGCGAGTCACGGAAGATCGTGCCGACGTACTTCTCGGCGGACCAGTTGTCCAGCCAGGTGTCCTCGACCAGCCGGTAGACGGCGTCCGTCACATCCCCGTACCCAGGCTGGCCGGCCAGCCAGCACTCCTGCTGGAAGACGGGATCCGAAAGCATATGCAGCGCCGAGCGCACATTGGTGCGCCAGCGCCACCAGGGCATGTCGTTGACAGGCATGACTCCCATGGTGGTCGAGCGACGGGCGCGACGGGAAGACTTCTCCGAACCTTGCACAGTCACCGATCGTACGTTCTTCACACATAGAGCCGGATCAACCCCCGCTGTTCACCTCTACGTCACCATCCCTTGTCTTGTCATAGCGGCTGCGTTCCTCGCGAAGCACCAAGCTCGCTTGCCATGACCGGACGGCGACGCCCCTCCTCCCGCCCCTTCCGAGCCGCCGTCGCGGCACTGTGTACGGCGGTCGGCGCGTCGCTGCCGTCCGGCTGCGGCGCGGTGCTGTCGAACGAGAGCGACAGCGACCCCATCACCGTCATGACCTGGGCCCCCGAGGGCACCAAAGCGACCAATATGCCGGGAATGCCCGCCATGGCGAAGGCATTTGCCCGCTGGGTCAACGACTCCGGCGGCATCCACGGCCGCAAGCTCGAGGTCATCACCTGCAACGAGCGCAACGACGCCGTCCAGGCCGCAGGCTGCGCCCAGCAGGCCAAGGAGGACAAGGCCGTCGCGGTCGTCGGCTCGTACAGCCAGTACGGCCGGTCCTTCATCTCCCCGCTGGAGGTCGCCGGCATCCCCTACATAGGCGGCTACGGGCTGACGCAGGAGGAGTTCGACAGCCCGTACTCCTATCCGGTCAACGGCGGCCAGGCCGCCCTGCTGGTGGGCAACGGCCGCCAGCTGGCCTCCCGCTGCGAGCGCACCGCACTGGTGCGCCCCGACACCATCGCGGGCGACGAACTCCCCCAGCTCCTCAACACCGGCCTCAGGGCGGGCAATCGCGCCGACGCCCATGACGTACGCGCCCCCGAGGGCGCGGGCGACTACAGCAGGCAGGCCGCCACGGCCCTGGAGGGCGTCGGCGCCGACAGTTCCCTCGGCGGCGCCGACCAGGGCGCGACCCTGGAGAGCTCGTGCGTCACCGCAGCGCTCGGCAACCGCACCGGTACCTTCTTCGACTCGTTCCGCCGGGTGCAGGAGAACCATCCGAAGGTGCGGATAGCCTCCATCCTCGGCGGCGTCCGGCAGTCCCTGATCGACTCCACCGGCGGCACCTCCAGCCCCCTGGAGGGCACCTACGCCACGGGCTGGTACCCGGCCGGGGACGATCCGCGCTGGAACCCGATGAAGAACGTCATCAACAAGTACGCCTTCGACGACAACCGCATCGACCCTGACGACCCCGGGACGCAGACCACCTGGATCGGCTACACGGTGCTGCGCTCGGTGCTGATGTCCCTGCACTCCGACGACATCAGCGCCCGCACCGTGCGCAACGCGCTGGACAACGGCCACGCGGTCAACACCGGCGGGCTGACGCCGACGCTGCGCTGGGGCTACGACGACACGCTGCACGTGCCCAACTACTCGCGGATCGTCAACGCGGACGTCACCTACCAGATGGTGCGCGACGGCCGACTGGTGGCGGTGCGCAAGGGCTTCGTCAACGTGTCCAAGATCCTGGAGCGCTACCACCCGGCGGACTGAGCCACGGACTAGGCCGCAGACCGAGCCACGGACTGGGCCGGGGGCGGCAGCAGCGCCGTCCCCGGCCGCCCGGTCACAGGTCGGTGGCCTGGCGCTGGGTGAGGCCGTACTGGGAGGCGATCGGGTTCCACAGCCCCGAGGCCGTCTTCTTGGCCTGGGTCGCCTCGCCGCTCGCTCGCTCGGCCGCCCCGGCCCGGGGCGAACGGCGGGCCTTGCCCTTGGGGCAGCCCTTCTTGCCGCCGACCTGGTCGGCCCAGGCCGCGTACTCGTTGTCGGCCCTGGCCGAGGACCTCCACGCCCTGGTGAGCGACGCGGTCAGCCGCGCGTGGTCGGGCAGCTTGTCCACCGACAGCTTGCCCAGCCGGGTCACCAGGTCATTGCGCTGGCCCGCGGCGGTCCGCAGATCGGATGCCGCGGTGGTCAGGTCCTTACAGGACTTGATGTTGTCCACGGCCTTGATCACCGATGACCGGCTGTTGTTGCTGTCGGCGAGCAGCGCGTCCAGCGCCTTCGCCTGCGTCTCGACGGGGTCGGGGGCCTTGGACGACTCCGCCGCGCTCGGCGAGGCGCTGCTCAGCGTCGAGTTGTCCTTACCGTCGTCATCGCCGCCCATACTGAGCACGGCTCCAGCGGCGAGTCCGGCGACGGCGCAGCTCGCCACCACCACGATGCCGATGATCATGCCCCGCGACATCCGGCGCCGCCCACCGCCGCCATGACCGCCGTCACCACGGCCGCCGGGCGGCGGTTGCGGAACGTCCGGGCCGAACTGCGGAAGCTGCTGCGTCTCATCGGCGCCACCGCCACCGGCACCGCCGGAGTCGCGGAACAGACCGTCGAACTCCGAGGGCGGCGGCCGGTCCCCGGGACGGCCGGGACGGATCGCGTACGGGGCACTGCCGGGCCGCTCCGGAATCGGCGCGGGCGCGGCGGGCGTGGGCGGGAGCACCGCGGTCTCCTCCGCGGCCGCGGCCGCGGAAGTCTGCTGGCGGTGGGCGCCCCGGCGGCCGGGGCGGACGGCGCGCAGCTGGGTGGTGGACTCGGCCGGTGATTCGGGCCGGTTCTCGGGCGGCAGCGGCACGCTCTTGACCGTGGCGAGCGTGGTGGTGGGGGTGTCCAGGGGCCGCGGGGCCTCACCCGGGACCGGGGGTATGACCTGGGTCTCGTCCGCGTCCCCGGCGGGCTGCGGCGGCATCACCTGGGTCTCGTCGGCGGCCTGGTACGGCAGCTGCTGGGGCTGGTACGGCGACGGGACGCTGTGCGGCGGCTGAGCGCTGTGCGGCGGCTGGGCCGGTCTCTCGGGAGTCGTCCAGCCCTGCTGCTGCCCGTACGGCTGCGCCTCGGGCGGCGGCGGGGCACCGAACTCGGCCCGCGGGGGCAGCTCCCCCTGCGGCGGCGGCGCGCCGAACTCACCCGGCGGCGGCAGTTCGCCCTGCCGCGGCGGTTGGCCCTGCTGCGGCAGTTCGCCCTGCTGCGGCAGTTCGCCCTGCTGCGGCGGTTCCGGAGCGCTCTGCGGCCCCCAAGGCTGCCCCCACGCCTGCCCCCCGGCCGGGGCCCCCTGTTGGGGTTGGGCGTCCGAGGGCCTGTAGTCCCCCTGGGCAGGCAGCACAACCCCCTCGCGCACGGGGTGCGCGGGCGGGACCGCGGGCAGCCGCGGCTCATTCCCCTGACCGCTCTGCGTCACCGGGACTCCTTGGTTATACGGAACGACGGAATCGTCGGGTCACGCTACCGGTTCCCCAGAGGGCGCGGTGCCCATGAGCCCATCGGGACGGAGAGAGACTGGTCACCGCGACATGGGGCACATCACCACGATCAGGGGCGATATGAACCCCATCCGTACCCGCGGTAAACACAACGCGACACACTCCACAACATCCATGCCCCACCACACGCGCATCAGCCACCACAACACAACGCACCCGTAGCACCCACACCGCTCAACGCGCCCCACACCCGGGAGAAGTCTCGAGCCGGACCCGGGAGAGGTCTCCAGCCGAGTCTCAGGCCACCTGCACCTGGAGCCGCGCCCCGAACTCCCGCACCACCGGCTCGTCCCGGTACGGCTCCAACCGCTGCTGGAAGTCGTCCAGATACTCCGCGCCCCGGTTGGACCGCAGCGTGCCCAGCAGATCCACCGCCTGGGTGCCCACATGGCACGCCTGCTCCACCTCGCGCTGCTGCACATGCGCGGTGGCCAGCAGCAGCAGCCCGATCGCCCGCCGCCGCACCCGCCCCTCCGGATGCCCCTCCAGGGCCTCCTCGGCGCGCCGCCTGGCCTGCTCGGCCTGGCCCAGGTCGCGGTGACAGTGGGCCAGCTCATCGGCGAGATAGGCATGGTCGAAGTGGCGGATCCAGTTGGGTTCGTCGCCCGTGACGGACCCCGAACCGCTGCCCACCGCCCGCTCCATGGCGTCCAGCGACCGCCCGGCCGCGGACTGGCAGGCCCGGGCGTCCCCCATCAGGGCGTGGCCGCGCGCCTCGGCCGCCAGGAACATCGATTCGGCACGCGGCGGCACTTGGCCCCGCGCACCCTCCTGCGCGGCCTTCGCAAGCTGGGCGATCTCCCGGGGATTGCCCAGCTGGGCGGCGAGATGGCTCATGCTGGCGGCGAGCACATAGCCGCCGTAGCCCCGGTCCCCGGCGGCCTGGGCGAGCCGCAGCGCCTGGATGTAGTACCGCTGGGCGAGACCGGACTGACCGGTGTCGACGGCCATATAGCCGGCCAGCTCCGTCAACCGCGCGACGGCCGAGAACAGTTCGCGGCCGACCGCCTCGGTGTACGAGCCGGCCAGCAGCCCGGAGACCACGCTGTTCAGATAGTGGACGACGACGGGGCGCACATGGCCGCTGCCGTAGCGGTGGTCCAGGTCGACGAGCGCGTCCGTGGTGGCCCGCACCGCCGCGACGTCGGACCGCCCCACCCGGGCGCCCGCGGTGCGCGCGACCTGGGCGTCCGCACCGGTGATCAGCCAGTCGCGGCTGGGCTCGACCAGCGCCGAGGCGGCGACCGTCGAGCCACTGAGGAAGTCACGGCGCCCCACATCGCTGCGCCACAACTCGCAGACCTGCTCTATCGCGCCGAGGACGGTGGGCGAGAACTGCAAACCCACCCCGGAGGCGAGGTTCTTGCCGTTGGCCATGCCGATCTCGTCGATCGTGACCGTGCGGCCGAGCTTGCGGCCGAGCGCCTCGGCGATGATGCCCGGCGCCCGGCCCCGTGGCTGCTGGCCGCGCAGCCAACGGGCCACCGACGTCTTGTCGTACCGCAGATCGAGACCGTGCTCGGCGCCGCACATATTGACCCTGCGCGCCAATCCGGCGTTGGAGCAGCCGGCTTCCTGGATGAGCGCTTGCAGCCGTTCGTTCGGCTGCCGCGCCACAAGCGGCCTAGCGGCCATGGCATTACCCCCAGTGACTGCTTGCGTTCTCGGCGTATCCGTCCCTGTTGCTGAGTGATGCCCCGCAGATATCGCAGGTATACGGTGAATGCGGAACTTGCCCGTATTGACCGCATGGACCGCATCGTTCGCGTACGGCGCCGATCCGAGTCCGGGACCGCCCTCCCCCTGACGCCGCGGCATGGCCGCCGGACACTCGCACGCCCGTCACGCATGGTGGCTACCCGCTCACGGAGCCGCAACCCCATACGCGCCCCCACCCGTGCACCCATGCGCCCCGCCGTGCCGTCACCGCGCACCCCGGACCCCCGATGGCACCGCCCGTGCGGGGGCCCGGCCGTAACCCTCGTTGACGGCGGAAGTTGTCCTGTGCGTGGAAGAGACCATGGACGTGACAGGACCAACGCGGTTCCCCGCGGGAACCTCGCAGATCCCCCAGCAGCGCGGGGAGCGGCTGCGCGACGCTGCGGTGCGATACGCCGAGGAGCGGCATTGGGACGTGCTCTCCGGCGCCTGGCTCGAGGCCGTGGCCGGAGTGGAGCGCTGCTCCTGCGGAACCGCCGACTGCCCGGCCCCCGGCGCCCATCCGACCGGCCGGGACTGGGTGAACCAGGCCACCGGCAGCGCGGTCGTGATCCGCCGCATGTGGGCCAGGACGCCGCGCGCCGCCATCCTGCTGCCCACCGGCCGCACCTTCGACGCGCTCGACGTCCCGGAGTCCGCGGGCTGTCTGGCGCTCGCCCGCATGGAGCGCCGCCAGGTCGAACTGGGCCCGGTCACCTGCACCCCCGGGCGCCGGATGCTCTTCTTCGTCCTCCCGGGCGCCGCCGCCAAGGTCCCCGACCTGGTGCGGAATCTGGGCTGGCCGCCGAACGCGATCGACCTGACCGCCCGCGGCGAGGGCGACTACGTGGTCGCGCCGCCGACCCGGGTGGGCGTGCGCGGCCCGATCCAGTGGGCCCGGCGGCCCACCGCCGCCAACCGCTGGCTGCCCGACGCGGAAGAGCTGGTGAGCGCCCTCGCCTACGCCTGCGGCCGCGAGCGCCGCTGACACTCCGGAGGGCTCCCCGGGACGGCCCCTATCGTGGAGCGACGGCGGGGGCGTCATGACTGGCCCCCGCGTGACACGTCAGTGGGACACGTCCCACGGGAAAACGGGGTAAACCGGTGCCGCAGGAGCAATCAGCAGACAGCACACAGCCACAGTCGTCCCGGGCCGCCGCCGTGCGGGTGAGCGGCCTGTGGAAGCGTTACGGGGAGCAGGTCGCGGTCGCCGGGATCGATCTGGAGCTGCCCGCCGGGCAGTTCATCGGACTCGTCGGGCCCAATGGCGCCGGTAAGACCACCACGCTTTCGATGATCACCGGCCTGCTGCGCCCCGACAAGGGGACCGTGGAGATCGGCGGCCATGACGTCTGGCGGGACCCGGTCGAGGTCAAGGCGCGGATCGGGGTGCTGCCCGAGGGGCTGCGGATGTTCGAGCGGCTCTCCGGCCGGGAGCTGCTCACCTACACCGGGCGGCTGCGCGGGCTGCCCGGCGCTGAGGTCGACCGGCGCGCCACCCAGCTGCTGGACGTCCTCGATCTCGCGGGCTCCCAGAGCAAGCTGGTCATCGACTACTCCACCGGTATGCGCAAGAAGATCGGGCTGGCCGCCGCGCTGCTCCACAACCCGGAAGTCCTCTTCCTCGACGAGCCCTTCGAGGGCGTCGACCCGGTCTCCGCCCAGACCATCCGCGGCGTCCTGGAGCGCTACACCCGCTCCGGCGCGACCGTCGTCTTCTCCAGCCATGTCATGGAGCTGGTGGAGTCGCTGTGCGACTGGGTGGCGGTGATCGCGAGCGGACGGATCCGGGCCCATGGCCCGCTGGCCGAGGTGCGCGGCGACGCGCCCTCCCTCCAGGACGCCTTCCTGGAACTGGTCGGCGCCAACCGGCGCGAGGCGGGCCAGAGCCTCGACTGGCTGGGCGGCGGCGCCCGATGACGCTCACCGACCCGCTCGACGCCAAGGACCCGCTCGGCACCGCGGCCCCCGCACCGCCCACCGTCCCCACCGGCTCCCCCACCCCCGTCTTCGTCTCCCTGAAGCTGGCGCTGCTGCGCAACGGGCTGCGCCAGTCCAGCGGCCGGCGGGCCGCGTACATCACCTCGCTGGTGATGGCCATGCTGTTCGCCGTGTTGCAGCTGCTCGGTCTGGTGCTGCTGCGCGGTACGAACCACGTCGACGCGCTGGTCACACTGCTGACGGCGGTGCTCGCCCTCGGCTGGGCGGTGATGCCGCTGTTCTTCCCCGGCGGCGACGAGACCCTCGACCCGACCCGGCTGGTGATGCTGCCGCTGCGGCCGCGCTCGCTGATCACCGCGCTGCTGGTGTCCTCGCTGATCGGCATCGGCCCGCTGTTCACCCTGACCCTGGTGGCCGGTTCGGCGATCGCCGTCGCGCACGGGGCGGCCGCCGCGGTGGCGGGCGTCGTGGCCGTGGTGCTGACGGTGCTGGTGTGCGTGGCGCTGGCCCGCGCCGTCGCCACGGCCAACACCCGCCTCCTCACCAGCCGTAGGGGCCGCGACATGGCGGTGCTCAGCGGTCTGTTCGTGGCGATCGGCGCGCAGTTCGTGAACCTCGGGGCCCAGCAGCTCGGCGGTGAGAACGGCCTGTCCGTGCTGGAACCGGCGTCCGCGGTGCTGCGCTGGGTGCCGCCCGCGGCGGCGGTGGACGCGGTCCAGGGCGTGAGCGACGGCGCCTACGGGGTCGCCGCGGCCCAGTTCGCGCTCACGGTCGCGGCGTTGGCCCTGCTGATGTGGTGGTGGCGCGGAACCCTCACCCATCTGATGACCACGCCGGACGCCTCCACGATCCAGGCGGCGGCGCCGCGCGAGCGGCGGTCCTCCGGCGCGGCCGACACCCCGGACGCCTCGGGCCCGTTCGCCCGGCTGCTGCCCTCCGGCCGCACCGGCACGGTGCTGCTGCGCACGCTGCGCTATGCCGTACGGGACCCGAAGACCAAGTCGGCATGGGTCACCTCGCTGGGCGTCGGCCTGCTGCTCCCCTTCATCACCGCGGCCCAGGGCAACGGCTCGATCTACTGGGCCTGCTGGGCGTCGGGGATGCTCGGCATGCTGATGTACAACCAGTTCGGCCAGGACACCTCCGCCTTCTGGATGGTCGCCCAGACGATCTCCTCGCCCCGCGACGCCTATCTGGAGCTGCGGGGCCGCGCGCTGGCGCTGCTCCTGGTCGCGGTGCCGTACGTGGCGGCGGCGGTGCTCGGCTGCGCCGCCGTCCTGAAGAACTGGCCGGCCGCCCCCGAAGCGCTCGGCATCGCCCTGGCGCTGCTCGGCTCGATGCTGGCGACCGGCGCCCTGACCTCGGTGCTGGCCCCGTACTCCATTCCGCAGGACAGCGGCTACAAGAACGTCGTCCCGGCGCAGGCGGGGATCGCCTGGCTCAGCATCCTCGGCGGGATAATCGTGGGTTCGGTGCTCTGCGCCCCGGTGCTGGGCCTGACGATCTGGCTGCATGTCTCCGGGACGCACGGCTTGCTGTGGGTGGTGTTCCCGCTGGGCGCGGTGTACGGCGCGGCCATCGCGGAGACCGGCCTGCGGGTGGCGGCGCCACGGGTCGCGGCGCGGCTGCCGGAGATCCTGGCGGCGGTCAGCAAGGGGTGAGGACGCGGCGGGGCCGGGGCGAGCCCCCGGCCCCGCCGCATGCCGTCGTACGAAGCCTCCCCCCGACTCCCGCCCACCCAGCTGCCGTAACGTTCCGGCTAGTCGAGGTACTTGCTGTAGACCCAGCCTCTGGTCCCGGCAGGAATTCCGGTCGTGGTCCGCTTGAGGATCTTTCCGTAGGACCAGCTGTTCTCAAAGCCCCGGGTGCGGCAGAAGTACCGGAAGGAATCCCCTCGGTAAAGCGTCCCTATAGCGCGGTACCGCTTTCCCGGCCCGGTACGGAATCTGGCGCCACTGGTCGAGACCTTGAAATTGACATCCGGGGAATTGAACTGACACGCCGATGACCCCACCGCCGACGCCGATGGCGCCAGGGCGACGGAACCGCCCAGCATCAGCGCCGCCGAGAGCACGACCATCGAGGCTTTACGTTTGATCTTCACGCGACCACCCCCCATGATCAGATAATTCATTGCGCGCCAAGGAGCGTAGCACCCGTCAATCCGGAAGCTGAGGACGCGGTAAAACCCCGACGCCCCCTCGGCGAGTCGCCGATGGACCGGCGTGGCTGACAAGTTGAAAGCCGAAGGGAATTGTCAGCCGAGCGCCTCCGGGGTGAGCCCCGCTCCATCGGCATGGCCCGACAGCGCCAGCGTCAGCTCGAACTCGGCCAGCAGCGCGCGGATCACATGCTCCACCCCCGGCTGCCCGTCCAGCCCGAGCCCATAGGCGTACGGCCGCCCCAGCAGCACCGCGCGGGCGCCCAGCGCGAGCGCCTTGAACACATCGTCACCGGTGCGCACTCCACTGTCGAAGAGCACCGCCAGCCGGTCGCCGACCGCCTCCACCACCCCCGGCAGCGCATCGGCCGCTCCGATCGAACCGCCCACCTGGCGGCCGCCGTGGTTGGACACCACGACGCCGTCCATCCCCGCGTCCGCCGCGCGACGGGCATCATCGGGGTGCAGCACACCCTTCAGCACGATCGGGCCATCCCAGTGCTCGCGCAGGAAGACCAGGTCGTCCCACGTCTTCCCGGGGTCGCCGAACAGCTGCGTAAAGTGCAGCACCGCGGCGTCCCGGTCCTCGTGGACCGGCTTGGTGAGCCCGGCCTGGAACGCCGGATCGGTGAAGTAGTTGGCGGTGCCCACACCGTGCAGGAACGGCAGATACGCCTGGTCGAGATCGCGCGGCCGCCAGGCCAGCAGCGGGGTGTCCAGGGTCACCACCAGGGCCGTGAAACCACAGGACTTGGCCCGGCCCAGAAAGCTCCTGGTGACCTCGCGGTCCTTGCCCCAGTAGAGCTGGAACCACCGCTCACCGTCGCCCATCGCCTCCGCCACCTGCTCCATCGGCGTACTGGACGCGGAGGAGAGGATGAACGGCACGCCCTGCGCCGCGGCGGCACGCGCCGCCGCGCACTCGGCCTCCGGATGCATGATCGACAGCACTCCGATCGGCGCGAGCGCGAGCGGCGCGGGCAGCCGGGTGCCGAACAGCTCGACCGACAGATTCCGCCGCCGTACGTCACGGAGCATCCGGGGCACGATCCGATACCTGTCCAGCGCCGCCCGGTTGGCCCGCTCGGTGCTGCCGCCGCCCGCGCTGCCCGCCACATAGCCCACCGGCCCCGGCCCCAGCCGCGCCTCGGCCAGCTCCTCGAGCCGGGTGAGATCGGCGGGAAGCCGGGGAACGGCGCCGGTCATCCCGTTCAGATAGATCTCGTACTGAAATGCCGCCCAGTCCTTGCCGGGTTCCGGTTCCATGCTGTCGCCACCGATCATGTGCTTCCCTTCACCTGTCCATTACTGGTCAATTTCCCATTGCTGTAAGGGAGTAGAGGACTCGTAGGATCGACGAACCGTCGATCGCGTTCAAGGGATCACACCGGAACGCGATGAGACCACGTTCCCGCATTGGAGTTCCACTTGCCGCTGACCAAGACAACGTGGCTGCGTGCCGGCGCGCCCGTTGCCGTACTGGCTCTCGCCCTGACCGCATGCGGACCATTCGACGAAAAGGGCGATACCTCCGAGAACGCACGCCACACTTCCCGCTCGGGTGTCACCGATGGTCACCAGAGCGGTGCGCAGAAGGTCGGTATGCGATCGGAAGGCGAGCCGCCGCTCCAGCCGGGCCAGGCCGCTACGCGTGCCTTCAAGGAGGACACCGGGGTCGAACCCACCTATCGGATCGCGGCACAGAAGGTCGACATCGGCACGGCGGCCGAGGCGAAGGCGCTGGTGTCGAACCCGGCGGACGCCGAGGGCAAGGTGCCCGCGGTGGCCTATGTGAAGTACACCCATCTGCGCGGGGCCACGGTGGAGGAGTATCCGCGGGTCGGGGACTACGCGGAGGTGTACGCGGACGGGCGGCGGGGAGCGAAGGTCATCGGCGGCGCTGCCGGACGCCCCAAGGGATGCGCGGACTCGGATGAGATCAAGAACTGGAGGAGCGGGCAGAGCCATCTGCTCTGCAACACCTTCCTGATCCCCGCACGGGCGAGGTCGGTCGAGGTCATATGGACGGAGATCGGCGGCAAGCCGTTCGTCTGGAGGTTCTGAACCGGGCGCCGACTCATTGAGGTTGGGCGCCGAAGGGCACTGTGCGGCTACAGGCCACTGTGCGGCTAGACGGGCAGGACCGAGGCCAGGAAGGGCTCCACGGCGCGGCGCCAGCCGTCCGGCTGGTCGTAGTGGACGAGATGACCCGCGTCCACCACCTCCGCATACTGACCCCGGGGCAGCACGCGGACCATCTCCTGCGCCTCCGCGCGGCCCAGCTCACCGTCCAGCCCGCGCACGACCAGGGTGGGGCACTCGACCAGCGCGAGCTCCTCCCAATGGGCGTCATGGACCCAGGTGTCACGGATCTTCAGCATCTGGCGGCAGGAGAACGCCGGGCGCCAGCCGTCCGAGCGCTCGGCCATGACCTCGGCGAAGAAGTCGCCCCGGGGCGGATTCGGGCGCTCCAGCGTCGGATCGTCCTCACCGAACCACTTGCGCACATCGGCGAGCGTCGCGAACGGCACCGGCCAGGAACGGAACCACTCGGCCCACTCGCGCTGTGAGGCGGCGCCGAGGGCCGAGGCCCGCATATCGCAGATGACCAGCGCCCGGACCAGATCGGGGCGGCGGGCGGCGAGCTGCCAGGCGGTGAGGGCGCCCATGGCATGGCCGATCAGGGTCACGGGGGCGAGGCCGAGCTGCTCCACGGCCGCCTCGGCGTCGTCCACATAGGTGGAGCGGCCGAACGGACCCTCGGCCGGCTTCTGGCTGCGGCCATGGCCGCGCTGGTCGAGGGCGACCGCCCGATAGCGGGTGGAGAGCCAGCGGGCCGTCTCCGCCCAGTGGGCGGCCCGGCCCAGCAGCCCATGGAGCAACAGCACTCCGGGGCCCCGCGCTCCCTCGCGGCCAGCGCCTGCCTTGGGCGGATCGGTGAACTCCCAGGCGGCGAGCCGCACGCCGCCGGCCCCGCTCACTTCGATGCGTCGCACCATGTGGTCTGGCACCTCCAACCCTCTCTCGAACACCCTCACAGTATCGAACTCATATTCGAACACGGGGGCGTTGCCGCCCAACACCCCTCGTTCGAGTGACCGTGCTCGGGGATTGATCGTCTGCGCCCTGGGGAGACAGCTAGCGGGAGGCGGACTACTCGGGGAAGGGAGTCCGCGGGGGACGACCCTGGGAGCTCGGGGCTCCGGGTCACCAGGGCCCCGGGTCGCACCGGCCGCGTTCGCGCGGTCCGTGCGGCCCGGGGCCCAGCGGGGGGACATGGGGAAGCGGGGCCCCGGCACCTGACGACACCGGGGCCCCCGCTCAAGAACACCCCCTCGGCGGCACAGCCCATCGGGCCCACCGGACCCCCTCCCCTGACGATCCGACCGTCAGCGACAGCGTCGCACGCGGCGGCCCGGCCCGCTCGGTTTCTGTCGACTCCGGTATCGGGAAAATCCGTCGTCGCAGGTCGTGACGGCCGAATGACTTGAACCGGGTGTATCGGTCAGCGTGTCGAGGCGCGGGAGGTCGTGCGGGGGTGCGTTCGCGCGGGGTTGGGAGGCCAGGCCAACGCGCCGTTGGAAGGCGAGGTCAGCGCGCCGCTGGGACGCGGGCCAGCGCGCTGAGGGGAGGCGAGGTCAGCGCGCTGCTAGGGAGCAGGCCAGCGCGCTGTTGGAGGCATGGTCAGAGGGACGCGAGGTCAGGGAGCGTCAGCGCTTGGCCACGAAGACATGCGAGGCGATCTCCGCCTCCAGCTCCGCCGCCTCGCCGCTGCTGCCGATCAGCACCCCGCCCGCCGACTCGGTGACGCTCACCACGGAGCCCGGCTGCACCCCGGCCCGCCGCAGCGTGTACATCACCTGGGCGTCGGCCTGGATGGGCTCGCCGATGCGGCGCACCACCACCGTCTTGCCCTCCGAACCCGGCTCCAGCTCACGCAGGCTCACCATGGACTCGTCCAGGAACGGATCGGCCTCGGCCTTCTCGCCCAGCTCCTCCAGGCCCGGAATCGGGTTTCCGTACGGCGACTCCGTCGGATGGCGGAGCAGCTCCAGCACCCGCCGCTCCACCGCCTCGCTCATCACATGCTCCCAGCGGCACGCCTCGGCGTGGACCTGCTCCCACTCCAGCCCGATCACATCCACGAGCAGGCACTCCGCGAGACGGTGCTTGCGCATCACGCGCGTGGCCAGCCGACGGCCCTCCTCGGTCAGCTCCAGATGGCGGTCGCCCGCGACCGTGACCAGCCCGTCGCGCTCCATCCGCGCCACCGTCTGGCTGACCGTCGGACCGCTCTGCTCGAGCCGCTCCGCGATCCGGGCGCGCATGGGGACCACGCCCTCCTCCTCGAGCTCGAGGATGGTGCGGAGATACATCTCCGTGGTGTCGATCAGTCCGGACATGCGTGCCCCTCGAAGTGTCGTGCGGTGGCCCTCAACCAATTCTGACGCATCCCACCGACAACGGGGCCGAGTCGGCCCCTTCCGCCGCAAGGGACCGGACTGCTATTCACAGCGTCATGATCGAAACCCCCCACAGGGAAGGCGACGCGTTGATGAGCGAGTCCAAACCGGCCGGGCAATTCTTCGACGCGGCCATCGGCCTGCTGCGGCAGGTGCGGGACGAGGAGGGCGAGCATATCGCCGCGGCGGGCACTCTGATCGCCGATACGGTCGCCGCGGGCGGCCGCCTCTTCACGTTCGGCGCCGGCCACTCCTCCCTGCCCGCGCAGGACGTCGTCTACCGCGCGGGCGGGCTCGCCCTGATGAACCTGCTGCCGGTGCCGGGTGCGGTCGGCGTGGACGTCGTCCCCGCCACCCTGGGCAGCGCGCTCGAACGCGTCGACGGGCTCGCCACCACCGTCCTCGACAGCAGCCCGCTCCGGGCCGGGGACCTGCTGATCGTGATCTCGCTGTCCGGGCGCAACGCCCTGCCCGTGGAGATGGCCATCAGCGCGCGGGAACGCGGCGTCAAGGTGATCGGGGTGACCTCGGTCGGCTACGCGACCGGCACGACCTCGCGCAACCCTTCCGGTGGCTTCCTCAAGGACCACTGCGACCTGGTCGTCGACAACAAGATCGCGGTCGGGGACGCGGAGCTCACGGCGGACGGCGTGGGCGCGCCCTTCGCGCCCGCGTCCACCGTCGTGACGAGCGCGATCATGCAGTCCATGGTGGCGGCCGGGATCGGGGAACTGGCCGAGCGCGGGATCGAGCCACCCATGCTGAGGTCGGGGAACGTGGACGGCGGGCACGAGTGGAACCGTAAGGTGATGACCGAATACGGGGACCGGATCTTCTACCGACGGTGACGGTCCGCCGCCGGTGATCCGCCGCCCGGCGCCCCACGTGGTCGCCGGGCGCCCGCCGGTCCCAGGTGCGGCGGCAGCGGCCAGCACGGCGCCAGCACCGTCCAGCACAGCGCCAACGCCGCCCAGCACGACGTCAGCGCCCGCGTACGGCCAGGTCCACCGAGGCCGCGACCCGGGCCGCGACGTCCTCCGCGTACGTCGCGTCCGTCCGGTCGAAGGCCCGGCGGCTGGAGGTGCGCAGGAAGGTGACGGCGCCGAGGGTGCGGCCGCGGCTGCGCAGCACCGCGCACAGGCCGTGCACCGCGCCCTCCGGCCATTTCCGGGCCGCCGCCCACTGGGCCGTCCCCGACTCGTCCGAGCGTCTCGCGCTCGCCCGCACCGACCCGCAGCGCTCCACCGCCTGGAGCGCCGGATGGCCCTCCGGGTAGGCCAGCGGGATGCCGCCCGGGACGACGGGCGGGCAGGGGCCGGGGGCGCCGGTGGGCGTGGCCGCCGCCCGGACCAGCCGGATCCGGTCGGCCGGGGCGCCCGGCGGCGGGTCCAGGACCAGGTCGATCAGGGCATGGTCGGCGAAGCCCGCCAGCGCGAAGTCCAGGTGGACCGAGGCGGCCTCCATCGGGTCCTCGCATTCGGCCGCCGCCCGCGCCGCCCGGTGCAGCTGGTTGCCCCGGAAGCGCATCCGGGCGCTCTCCTGCTCCTGGCCCTTCACCTCCGTCACGTCCTGGAAGATCCAGGCCGCTCCGAGCGGCGCCGGTTCCTCGGTGAGCGGTGAGGCCAGCCGGAGGAAGCCGCCGCGCCAGCAGCGGCGCCGCGCCGCCGCCCCTGCCTCGCCCCGGTCGCCGCCCTCGCCGCGCACCGCCTCGTCGTCGTCGAGCAGTTCGTAGCGCACGCCCTCCGCGCCCTCGAGGCCGTCCGCCACGTCGGCGTCCCGCAGCGTCACCCACAGCTCGGTGGGCGCCGGGGGCGCGCCCTCCGCCAGGACGTGCTGGAGCGCTGCCTCCGCCTCCTCCACGCCCTGGTCCAGGAAGTCCCCCAGCGGCCGGCCGGGCGCGGCCTTACGGGCGGTGCGCAGCGCGCCCGCCGCGTTGGAGTTGACGACGGCCACCCGCAGATCCGCGTCGACCAGGACCACGTTCCACGACGCGTCGTCCAGCAGCGCCTCGCTCAGCGCGATCGACCGCTCCAGGTCGACCTGGGCGTGCACCTCGCTGAAGGCGCAGTACACCCCGGCCGGGCGGCCGTCCGCGCCCGGCACCCCCGAGGACTGCGTACGGACCAGGACCCGGCCGCCGTCCTTGGTCAGCAGCGCGAACTCGTGCACCCTGCGCCCCGTGGTGCCCATGGCCTCCGTAAGGCGCGCCTCGACGTCCCGGGCGTCCCCCGGGCGGGCCGCCCAGCCGCCCAGCCCCTTGCGGCCGACCGCCTCCGCCGCCGTCCAGCCGAGGATGCGCTCGGCCTCGTGGTTCCAGTGGGTCACCGTGCCGTCGGCGTCGAACGCGCACAGGGCGGCGTCCATCCCGTCGAGCAGCGCGGCGAGCAGTTCGGAGTCGGGCCGCTCGGGGCCGTCCGGACAGTCGGGGTGGCCGGACGCCGACGGGGCCGCGCCCGGCTGTCCCGGGACCCCCCGCGAGGACCGGGCGGAACGCGCTGGACGTGCGGGTTCGGAACGTTGTGAAGCGCTCACCTGACACCCCTTGCTGGACGTGGCTGTCTGTGGTGGGGCACGTCGGACATTGAACTCGAACGTGACACGCGCCACACGGCATTCGTCGAAATCGTTGCCTCACGGAAATTCGCTTGTGTGTGGCAGGAGGGGGTTCTTAGTGTGTCGGTACACGAGAAGGGAGGTGGTTCGGCAGATGTATGAAATCCGGACGCGTGAGGTGACTGCGGGCTAGCAGTCCGTCGTCGCGCTCAGCGCATTCGCCGGACTGGCGCACCAGAGGTGCGCAGCCGGCCAATCCCAAGCAGTCACCCGACCCGCGGGTCGCCGGTACGTCCGACCGGCCCCCTTCCGCCTCAGGGCGTCAGGGGACAGACCCGCGGGTTGTCTGCGTTCCGGGGGCGTTCTCGGGCGCGTTCTAGGGGCGTTCTCGGGCGCGTTCTACGGGTACAGCCGCTCCACCCGCCAGCCGCCGCCCTCCTCCTCGGGCAGCCGGACATACCGCAGCCGGTCGTGCAGCCGGTTCTCCCGGCCCTGCCAGAACTCCACCGCCTCGGGCACCACCCGGAACCCGCCCCACTCCGGCGGCACCGGCACCTGCTCGCCCGGCGGATAGCGGTCCGCCAGTTCCTCGTACGAGCGGTCCAGCTCCTCCCGCGAGCCCACCACCGTGGACTGCGAGCTCGCCCACGCCCCCAGCTGCGAGCCGTGCGGCCGGGTGCGGAAGTACGCCGCCGTCTCGTCACGGCCGGTGCGCCGCGCGGTGCCCATCACGATCACCTGCCGGGCGATGGGGTGCCAGGGGAAGAGCAGCGCGACATGCGGGTTCTCGCCCAGCTCACGGCCCTTGCGGGAGCCGTAGTTGGTGTAGAAGACGAAGCCGCGCTCGTCGAAGCTCTTCATCAGGACCGTGCGGGAGCTGGGGCGGCCCTGCGCGTCGGCCGTCGAGACGACCATGGCGTTCGGCTCGAAGAGCCCGCTGCCGACGGCGTCCTCGAACCACCGGGTGAACTGCCGGAACGGATCACCCACCAGGTCCGCCTCGTCGAAGCCGGCCGCGCGGTAGTGCTCGCGCATGGCGGCCGGGTCGTACGTACGCGCGGAGGAAGCCGAGGGCTCCGAGTCAACGTGAGGCACGGGCATATCTTGCAACATCATCGGTCCGTCGGACGGGCGGCCCCGGAAGAGCGCTTTCCCTCCCCCGTCCCCGCACCCCGTAACCCTCCCGCGTTCCGGAGGGGATGTGCCACTTCTCACGCTTCCCCATGGGCAGGGCACGCAGCAGACTGAGCGGACCACGCGCCGCCCGTTCGGCGCCTGGACAGGCACCACCCCCCGTGTCCCGGAGGTCACTCCCCGCCGCGGTTGGGTGACCAACACCCGCACGGGGCACATCACGGAGTGACCGGTACGGACCGCGAGCCGTGTCAGGCGGCCGCGTAACCGTTCCGGCACCGTTCGTCGCAGACCGCCGTCCCGCAATGAGGAGCCGCCTGATGTCCGACTTCGTACCCGGACTCGAAGGAGTCGTCGCGTTCGAGACGGAGATCGCCGAACCCGACAAGGAAGGCGGCGCGCTCCGCTACCGAGGCGTGGACATCGAGGATCTGGTGGGCCATGTCTCCTTCGGGAACGTCTGGGGTCTGCTGGTCGACGGCGCCTTCAACCCGGGGCTGCCGGCCGCCGAGCCGTTTCCCATCCCGGTCCACTCCGGGGACGTCCGGGTCGATGTGCAGTCCGCGCTGGCCATGCTCGCGCCCGTCTGGGGCCTCAAACCGCTGCTGGACATCGACGAGGAGCAGGCCCGTGAGGACCTGGCGCGCGCGGCCGTGATGGCCCTGTCCTACGTGGCCCAGTCGGCCCGTGGCCAGGCGAAGCCGATGGTGCCGCAGCGGGAGATCGACAAGGCCGGAACCATCGTGGAGCGCTTCATGCGGCGCTGGCGCGGTGAGCCGGACCCCAAGCATGTGGCCGCCGTCGACGCGTACTGGACCTCGGCGGCCGAGCACGGCATGAACGCCTCCACCTTCACCGCCCGCGTCATCGCCTCCACCGGCGCCGACGTGGCCGCCGCGCTCTCCGGCGCGGTGGGCGCCATGTCGGGGCCGCTGCACGGCGGCGCGCCCTCCCGGGTGCTCGGCATGATCGAGGAGATCGAGCGCACCGGGGACGCCACCCGCTACGTCAAGCAGGCCCTGGACCGGGGCGAGCGGCTGATGGGCTTCGGCCACCGGGTCTACCGCGCCGAGGACCCGCGGGCGCGGGTGCTGCGGCGCACCGCCAAGGAGCTGGGCGCACCGCGCTTCGAGGTCGCCGAGGCGCTGGAGCGGGCCGCCCTGGACGAGCTGCACAGCCGCAGGCCGGACCGGGTGCTGGCGACGAACGTGGAGTTCTGGGCGGCCATCGTGCTGGACTTCGCCGAGGTCCCGGCGCCCATGTTCACCTCGATGTTCACCTGCGCCCGTACGGCGGGCTGGAGCGCGCACATCCTGGAGCAGAAGCGGACCGGCCGTCTGGTGCGGCCGTCGGCCCGGTATGTCGGCCCCGGCGCGCGCAGCCCGCACGAGGTCGACGGCTACGGGGACACCGCCTCGCGGTAGGTCACGAGGCGGCTGGGGCCGGGCGGTCGTGGGCAAGGTGATCGCCAACCGGGTGGCCGTCCGGGTCCCTCGGGGTCAGGATCCCCTCCAGGATCCGCGACCACTGGGCCACCACCCGCTCCCGGCGGTGGCCGTCGTCCGTCAGCAGATTGGCCAGGCCGAGCCCCCGCCCCATGTCGAGCAGGCCCTGGACGGCCTCCCGGACGCCCGGCACCGACTCGTCGGCGCCCAGCAGTTCCACCGCCATCCGATGCGTCTCCCGGCCGATCTTCGCCTCCAGGGCGGTCACCCGGGCTCCCAGCTGCTCCTCGTACGAGGCCGCCACCCACAGCTGGAGCGCGGCCCGGAAGAGCGGGCCGGTGTAGAGGGTGACCAGCGCCTCGACCACCGCGGGGACACGGCCCTCCCCGTGCGGTGCGGGGAGGGCGCGCAGCTCCGCCGAGCGCTCCTCGGCGACATGTTCGACGGCGGCCGTGAAGAGGTCCTCGCGGGTCGGGAAGTGGTGCTGGGCCGCGCCGCGCGACACCCCGGCCCGCTCGGCGACCACCGCGACCGTGGATCCGGCCCAGCCGCGCTCGGCGAGGCAAGCCACGGCGGCCTCCAGCAGCCGCCTGCGGGTGGCGCGGCTGCGGTCCTGCTTGGGGTCGCGCGATGCCGTACGGGGGGTCATCGGGACACCCCGACGGAGCCCGTGGCCCCCGTGTTCCCCGAGGCACCCGTGTCCCCCGAGGCCGGTATCGGCCCCGTATCCGCCCCCGCCCCCGCGGCCGGTACCGCCCCCGCATCCACCGCCGCCCCCGCGTCGGCCGCCGTCTGCCGCATCCACGCCGGGTCGCGCCGCTCCAGGAACGACGTCATGCCCTCACGCGCCTCCTCGGAGGCGAAGAGGCGGGCCGACAGCGCGGCGAGCGCCTCGCCGTCCCGGTCGAAGGCGCGCAGCACATCGGCGGTCACCAGCCGCTTGGACTCGGCCAGGCCCTGCGGGGAGCCCCGGCGCAGCCCGTCGAGGACGGGCGCCAGCGCCTCGTCCGCGTCCCCCTCCGGGTCCGCGAGCGTCACCAGCCCGATCCGGGCCGCCTCGGCTGCGTCGAACCGCTCGCCCGTGAGGTAGTAGCGGGCCGCCGCGCGCCGGTCCAGCCGGGGCAGCAGCGGCATCGAGATGACGGCCGGGGCGAGGCCGAGCCGGGCCTCGGTGAAGGCGAAGCTGGCGCCGCGCCCGGCCGCCGAGATGTCGCAGGCCCCGAGCAGCCCGAGCCCACCGGCCCGTACGTGCCCGGTGACGCGGGCGACCACCGGCTTGGGCAGCTCCACGATCGACCGCAACAGATCCACAAGACCGGACGCCCCGGACGCCGAGGGCGGTTCGCTCAGGTCCGCGCCCGCGCAGAAGGTCGTGCCGGTGTGGGTGAGCAGCACCGCCCGCACCCGGTCGTCCCGCCCGGCCGCCGCCAGCGCCTCGCGCAACTCGGCGACCAGGCGCGAGGAGAGGGCGTTGCGGTTGCGCGGCGAGTCCAGGGTGAGGGTGATGATCCCGCGCGCGGAAGCGGCCCGTACGAGCGGCTTTCGCGCGTCGGCCGTAAGGCCGTCGGTCGTGGAGCCGTCGGCCGTAAGGCCGTCGGTCAGCGGGCGGCCGGCCGTGGGGCCGGCCGTGGGGCCGTCGGTCATGGGGCGGTCGTGCTCCTTTCCCTGGCGCGCAGTTCACGCCTGAGGATCTTGCCGGTGGCCGAGCGCGGCACGGCGTCCGTGAACTCCACGCGGCGCACCTTCTTGTACGGGGCCACCTGTCCGGCAACGTACGCGACCAGGTCGTCCTCCGAGATCCGGGTCCCGGGCCTGGGCACCACGTACGCCTTGGGGATCTCATTGCCCGCCCCGTCCGTCACCCCGATCACGGCGGCGTCGACGACGGCCTCATGGGCGAGCAGCACGGCCTCCAGGTCGGCCGGGGCGACCTGATACCCCTTATACTTGATCAGCTCCTTCACCCGGTCCACCACATACAGCCAGCCGTCCGCGTCCACATGTCCGACGTCGCCGGTGTGCAGCCAGCCCTCGGCGTCGATCATCGCGTCGGTGTCCTCGGGGCGGCCCAGGTAGCCCTTCATCACCTGCGGTCCGCGGATGACGATCTCGCCGTCCTCGCCCACGGCCAGGTCGGCACCGCTGTCCGGGTCGACGATGCGCATCTCGGTGCTCGGGAGCAGCTTCCCCACGGTCCCGGGCGGGGCGTTCTTCGCGTCGCGCGGCACCAGATGGGAGCCCGGGGACAGCTCGGTCATCCCGAACGCCTGAAGCAGCGGTGGCACGCCGAGCCGCTGGGCGCACGCCTCCGCGAGCCGGGCGTCCAACGGGGCCGCCGCGCTCAGCACATACCGCACCGACGACAGGTCATGGCCGTCCACCGCCGGGTGCTTGGCGAGCGCGAGCACGATCGGCGGGGCCACATAGAGCGCCTGGGCGCGGTGCTTCTCGATCGCCGCGAGGAAGGTGTCGAGTTCGAAGCGGGGCAGCACGATCACCGTGCCGCCGTTGCGGAGCGGTGCGTTCATGAGCGCCGTAAGGCCGTAGCTGTGGAAGAACGGCAGGACGGCCAGCACCCGCTCCCCCGGCTGGTTGGGCACCAGCGTCTCCACCTGCGCGAGGTTGGTGGACACGTTGCGGTGGGTGAGCATCACGCCCTTGGGGGTGCCGGTGGTGCCGGAGGAGTACGGCAGTACGGCGATGTCCTCGGCCGGGTCGATCTCCACCACCGGTTCCGGCGCGGTGCTGCTCAGCATGGAGCGCAGCGAGCGATGGCCGCTCGCCTCGTCGCATACGAAGATCTCCCGTATCCCGCCCGCCCGTTCGGCCGCCTGCCGGGCCACGCCCAGCAGCGCCGAGACGGTGACGATCCACGACGCGGCCGCGTCCCGGAGCTGCTTGGCGAACTCCTCCGGCGTGGCCAGCGGATGCACCGTGGTGACCGCGGCCCCGGTGCGGGTGGCGCCGTAGAACGCCGGTGGATACATGATCGAGTTGGGGCTGTGCAGGCCCACCACATCGCCCTTGCGCACCCCCGCCTCGGCCAGCGCGGCCCCGATCCGGCGCGCGGCGCGGTCCAGCGCGGCATAGCTCAGCGCCGCCCCGGTCACGCCGTCCACCAGCGCGGTCAGATCGCCGAACTCCTCGGCCGCGCGGGCCAGTACGGCGTCGTGGATGGGCAGATCGACGGGCGGTACATCGGGATACTCGCTGCGCAGCACCATGGCCGCTCCCCTCAGCTCTGATGGACCTACCTGTCCGTTCTGCCCTACCCGCGAGCTCCCTACGACTTCGGCGGGCCCGGTGCCGACTCAGCGAGTCCGGGCGCCCGCCAAGTACGACCTGGGCCCGCTCAGTACGACTTGGGCAGGCCCAGGGTCTGGTGCGAGACGTAGTTGAGGATCATCTCCCGGCTGACGGGGGCGATCCGGGCCACCCGGGCGGCCGTGATCAGCCGCGCCAGCCCGTACTCGGCGGTCAGGCCGTTGCCGCCGAGGGTGTGCACGGCCTGGTCCACCGCCTTCACCGCGGCCTCCCCGGCCGCGTACTTGGCCATGTTGGCGGCCTCGCCCGCGCCCGCGTCATCGCCCTCGTCGTACAGGTACGCCGCCTTCGCCATCATCAGCCGGGCCAGCTCCAGCTCGATATGGGCCTGGGCGAGGGGGTGGGCGATCGCCTGGTGGGCGCCTATGGGCTCCTTCCACACCTGGCGGGTACGGGCGTAGTCCACGGCCTTGTCGAGCGCGTAGCGGCCCATGCCCAGCGCGAACGCCGCCGTCATGATGCGCTCCGGATTGAGCCCCGCGAACAGCTGGAGCAGCCCGGCGTCCTCGTCGCCCACCAGCGCGTCGGCGGGCAGCGCCACGTCGTCCAGCACCAGCTCGAACTGCTTCTCGGCGGCGGCCAGCTCCATGGGGATGTGGTGGTGGGAGAAGCCGTGGGTCTCGCGCGGGACGATGAACAGACAGGGCTTGAGCTTCCCGGTCCTGGCGTCCTCCGTACGGCCGACGACAAGGACCGCGTCGGCGTTGTCCACACCGGTGATGAAGACCTTACGGCCGTTGAGTATCCAGCCGCCGCCCTCGTCCCGGCGGGCGGTGGTGGTGATGCGGTGCGAGTTGGATCCGGCGTCGGGCTCGGTGATGCCGAAGGCCATGGTGATGCTGCCGTCGGCCAGACCGGGCAGCCAGCGCTCCTTCTGCCCGGCGGTGCCGAACCGGGCGATGACGGTGCCGCAGATGGCGGGCGAGACGACGAGCATGAGCAGCGGGCAGCCCGCCGCGCCCAGCTCCTCCAGGACGATGGACAGCTCGGTGATGCCGCCGCCCCCTCCGCCGTACTCCTCGGGGAGGTTGACGCCGAGATAGCCCAGCTTGCCTGCCTCGGTCCACAGTTCGGCGGCCCCGTCGCCCTCCTGGGGGCCGCCCGGGGCGTGCCCCTTGGCGAAGGACGACACCGCGGCGCGGAGCGCCACGCGCTCCGGGGTGTCCACGGGCGTGTGCGGGCTGGTCATGGACGGCTCCTCCCACGTACGTGCGTTGTGCGGGCCATGTGCGCTGTGCTGTACGGGCCCCTTGCGGTGCGTTGCGCGGTCCGGCTGTGACGCGTCGCGCCACGGGCCGTTACGGTCCCGCGCGGCCCGTAGGGGCGGTACGGGGTGTGCGGGCGGTACAGGATGTGCGAGTTGTGCGGCCCGTACGGACTGCGCGAGCTGCGCGGCTCATACAGACTGTGCAGCCCGTACGGTGCGCGGGGCCGGGTCACTCCCCGGCCGCCACGACGGCGAGCAGGGCTCCGACCTCGACCTGGCGGCCGGGGGCGGCGTGCAGGGCGGTGAGCACCCCGGCGGCGGGCGCGGTCACGCGGTGCTCCATCTTCATGGCCTCCAGCCACAGCAGGGGCTGTCCGGCCTCCACCCGGTCCCCCACCGCCACCTCGGCGACCCGGACCACCGTGCCCGGCATGGGCGCCAGCAGCGAGCCGGGCTCGGCGCGGGCGGTGGGGTCGGGGAAGCGGGGCAGCGCGGTGAACACATGGCAGCCCCGGGGCGTGTCGACATAGCGGCGGTCCCCATAGGCCGTCACCTCGAACGTCCGCCGGACCCCGGCCACGACAAGGACCACCCGCGCCGGATCCGCGTCCCGCCCCGGGGCAACATCCCGCCCCGGCTCGGCGGTCAGCAGCCGGACGTCGGAGAAGCCCTCCGCGAGCAGCCCGTCACGGGTGAGGCGGTAGCGCACCTCGTGCTCGGTGCCGTCCGGTTCGGCGCGGTAGCTCCTCAGCTGCGGCTGGGAGGGCACATTGCGCCAGCCGCCCAGCCGCCCCGCCACGGTCGCCGGGCGCCGCGCCGCGTCGGCGAGGGCGGCGGCGAGGGCGGCGAGCGGAGCCGCCTCATCGTTCTGGGAGGTTTCAGCGGTCAGCTCGGACAGATGGCGTTCGAGGAACCCGGTGTCCATACGGCCCGCCTCGAACTCCGGGTGGCGCAGTGCCCGTACGAGCAGTTCCCGGTTGGTCACCGGGCCGTGGATCCGGGCCCGCTCCAGCCCGTGGGCCAGCCGCCGCACCGCCTCGGCCCGGGTGGGGGCAACGGCGATGACCTTGGCCAGCATCGGGTCGTAGTGGACGCCGATCGCGTCCCCGCCGTCCGGTCCGGAGTCCACCCGCAGCCCGGGGATCTCCAGCCGGTGCAGGATCCCCGTCTGCGGCCGCCAGTCGCGCGCCGGGTCCTCGGCGTACAGCCGCGCCTCGACGGCGTGCCCCCGGGCCGCCGGAGGCTCGGCGTCAAGCCGCTCCCCCTCCGCGATCCGCAACTGGAGCGCCACCAGGTCGAGACCGTGGATCTCCTCGGTGACCGGGTGCTCGACCTGGAGGCGGGTGTTCATCTCCAGGAAGTACGCCCGCCCCGAGGACGAGACCAGGAACTCCACCGTGCCCGCGCCCTCGTAGCCGATCGCACGCGCCGCGTTCGCCGCCGACTCGGCCAGGGCGCGCCGCAGTTCCGCGTCAAGACCGGGGGCCGGGGCCTCCTCGATGACCTTCTGGTGGCGGCGCTGGAGGGAGCAGTCGCGGGTGCCGAGGGTCCATACGGTGCCGTGGGTGTCGGCGAGCACCTGGACCTCGACATGGCGGGCGCCCTCCATATAGGGCTCAACGAAGATCTCGCCGTCGCCGAAGGCGGAGGCCGCCTCGGCGCGGGCGGAGTCGAGTTCGGCGGGGAGCGCGGCCAGCTCGCGCACCACCCGCATGCCCCGGCCGCCGCCGCCCGCCGCCGCCTTGACCAGCACGGGCAGATCGCCGGCGGCGACCTCGGCCGGGTCGAGCGGATCGAGCAGCGGCACACCCGCCTTGCGCATGATCTCCTTGGCCCGGGTCTTGGAGGCCATGGCCTCCATCGCCTCGGGTGGCGGCCCCACCCACACCAGCCCCGCGGCCCTTACGGCGCGCGCGAAGTCGGCGTGCTCCGAGAGGAAGCCATAGCCGGGGTGGACGGCGTCGGCCCCGGCGGCCTGGGCGGCCTTCACCAGGAGGTCGCCACGCAGATAGGTGTCGGCCGGGGCGTCGCCCGACAGCCTTACGGCGGCGTCGGCCTCCCGCGCGTGGGGCGCGTCGGCGTCCGCGTCGGAGTGCACCGCGACGGTGGCGATACCGAGGTCACGGCAGGTGCGGACGATTCGACGCGCTATCTCGGCGCGGTTGGCGACCAGGAGGGAACGGATCACGGGTTCCTCACTCACATCCGGAAGACGCCGAAGCCACCGCGCGCGCCCTCGACCGGCGCGGTGTGCAGGGCGGACAGACACAGGCCGAGTACGGTGCGGGTGTCGCGCGGGTCGATGACGCCGTCGTCGTAGAGCCGCCCGGAGAGGAAGAGCGGCAGCGACTGGGACTCGATCTGCTGCTCCACCATGGCGCGCAGCGCGCCATCGGCCTCCTCGTCGTACGGCTGGCCCTTCGCGGCGGCGGACTGCCGGGCGACGATCGACATCACCCCGGCGAGCTGCTGCGGGCCCATCACGGCTGACTTGGCGCTGGGCCAGGCGAAGAGGAAGCGGGGGTCGTACGCTCGGCCGCACATCCCGTAGTGACCGGCGCCGTATGAGGCGCCGATGAGCACGGACAGATGCGGGACGCGGGAGTTGGAGACGGCGTTGATCATCATGGCGCCGTGCTTGATGATCCCGCCCTGTTCGTAGTCGCGGCCGACCATGTAGCCGGTGGTGTTGTGCAGGAAGAGCAGCGGTATGTCGCGCTGGTTGGCGAGCTGGATGAACTGCGCGGCCTTCTGCGACTCCTCGCTGAACAGCACCCCCTGGGCGTTGGCCAGGACCCCGACCGGATAGCCGTGCAGCGCGGCCCAGCCGGTGGCCAGGCTGCGCCCGTACAGCGGCTTGAACTCGTCGAAGTCCGAGCCGTCGACGATCCGGGCGATCACCTCGCGCGGATCGAAGGGGACCTTCAGATCGCTCGGAACGATGCCGAGCAGCTCCTCGGCGTCGTACTTCGGCGGTTCGGCGGGCCCCGGATCGGGGTGCGCCTTGCGCCAGTTGAGGCGCGCGACCACCCGGCGGGCCTGGCGCAGCGCGTCCGGCTCGTCGGTGGCGAAGTAGTCGGCGAGCCCGGAGGTGCGGGCGTGCATCTCGGCGCCGCCCAGCGACTCGTCGTCGCTCTCCTCGCCGGTGGCCATCTTCACCAGCGGCGGGCCGCCCAGGAAGACCTTGGAGCGCTCCTTGACCATGATCACGTGGTCGGACATCCCGGGGATGTACGCGCCTCCGGCGGTGGAGTTGCCGAAGACCACCGCGATCGTGGGGATCCCTTCGGCGGACAGCCGGGTGAGATCCCGGAACATCGCCCCACCGGGGATGAAGATCTCCTTCTGGGACGGGAGATCGGCGCCACCGGACTCGACGAGGTTGACCAGCGGCAGCCTGTTGGCGCGGGCGATCTCATGGGCGCGCAGCGCCTTCTTGAGCGTCCAGGGGTTGCTGGCCCCGCCGCGTACGGTTGGGTCGTTGGCGCTGATCAGGCACTCCACACCGGAGATCACCCCGATACCGGTGACGATCGAGGCCCCCACCGGATACTCGCTGCCCCAGCCGGCCAGCGGCGACAGCTCCAGGAAGGGGGTGTCCGGGTCCAGCAGCATCTCGATCCGCTCGCGGACCAGCAGCTTGCCGCGCTTGCGATGGCGCTGGACGTATTTCTCACCGCCCCCGGCGAGCGCCTTGGCGTGCTCCCCCTCCAACTCGGCGAGCTTGGCGAGCATCGCCTCCCGATGGGCCGTGTGATCGGCGCCTGCGGGGTCGAGCGCGGACGCGAGCACGGTCACAGCGATACCTCCGGTATGTCCAGGCGACGAGAGGGCGAGCCATCGCCAACGGCCATGGCCCGGAGATCGCCAACGGCCGTGGCCCGGGAGCCGGAACGGGGAGTCAAAGCAGTACCTCCGGTATGTCCAGATGGCGGGAGCGCAGCCATTCGCCGACGGCCTTGGCCTGGGGGTCGAAGCGGGCCTGCGCGGCGACGCCCTCGCCGAGCAGGCCGTCCACGACGAAGTTCAGGGCCCGCAGCCGGGGCAGCGGATGGCGGGTGACGTTCAGTTCGGCCGTCTCCGGAAGCAACTCCCGCAGCCGGTCGACGGTGAGGGTGTGGGCCAGCCAGCGCCAGGCGTCCTCGCCGCGCGCCCAGACGCCGATGTTGGCGCTGCCGCCCTTGTCGCCGCTGCGGGCCCCGGCGACCGCGCCGAGCGGGGCGCGGCGGGTCGGGCCCGGCGGCAGCGGGGGCGGCAGCGGAAGCTCGTCCACCGGGCCTCCGGCGGCGGGCGTGGTGGGCGAGGCGGACGTGGTGGGTGGGGCGGGTGCCGGGGGAATGGGCAGCCGGGAGCCGTCCGGCAGTACGGCGGTGTGCGGCACGGCGTCGGCCGGGGTCTCCACGGCCTCGAAGACGCCGTAAGGGGAGCCCTTTCCGGGCGGGGCGGTGACATGGAAGCCGGGGTAGCTGGCCAGGGCCAGTTCCACGGCCGCGCCACTGATGACCCGCCCCACCGCCGCCGGGTCCCGGTCGCGCACCACCAGCCGCAGCAGCGCGCTCGCCTCCTCCTGTACGGCCGCGTCGGGGTGGTCGGTGCGGGAGAGGGTCCAGCGGACCTCGGCGGGGCGGCGTTTGCTCATCGCCCCCTCCATCTGGTCCCGTACGAGCGCCGCCTTGGCCTCGATGTCCAGGCCGGTGAGCACGAACACCACCTCGTTGCGGTGGCCGCCGAGCCGGGTCAGCCCGGTCTTGAGGGTGCGGGGCGGCGCCTCGCCCCGTACGCCGTGGACGCGCACCCGGTCCGGGCCGTCCTGGGCCAGCCGCACCGAGTCCAGCCGGGCGGTGACATCCGGGCCCGGATAGCGGGCGCCCGCCGTCTCGTAGACGAGCTGGGCGGTGACGGTCCCGACCGTGACGGCGCCGCCGGTGTGCGGATGCTTGGTGATCACGCTGGAGCCGTCGGGGTGGAGCTCGGCGAGGGGGAAGCCGGGGCGGCGGACGTCGTGCTCGACGAAGAAGGAGTAGTTGCCGCCGGTCGCCTGGGTACCGCACTCCAGGATGTGCCCGGCGACCACGGCTCCCGCGAGCGCGTCCCAGTCGTCGGCGGCCCATCCGAAGTGCGCGGCGGCCGGGCCCGTCACCAGCGCGGCGTCCGTCACCCGCCCGGTGACCACCACATCCGCGCCACCGCGCAGACAGGCCGTGATCCCGGCCCCGCCGAGATACGCGTTGGCGGTGACCACGCCGGGCCCCCAGTCGCGGGTGCCGAGGAGGTCGTCGCCCTCGACATGGGCCACCCGGCAGCCGATCCCGAGCCGCTCGGCGAGCTCGCGGATCGCGTCCGCCAGCCCGGCCGGGTTGAGCCCGCCCGCGTTGGTGACGAGCCGTACGCCGCGCTCCATGGCGAGCCCCAGGGTGTCCTCGAGCTGGCGCAGAAAGGTCGTGGCATAGCCCCGCGCGGGGTCCTTGGCGCGGTCCCGGCCCAGGATGAGCATGGTCAACTCGGCGAGGTAGTCACCGGTCAGCACGTCCAGGGGCCCACCGGTGAGCATCTCGCGCAACGCGTCGAAGCGGTCGCCGTAGAAGCCGGAGGCGTTGCCGATACGGAGGGGGCGGGGCGGAGGGGTCACGGGGCGCCTCCGGGGCGGGGAGGAGGGGTCACGGGCGCCCCTGGGCCCGGGGAAGGGAGCACGGGGCACCGCCGAGTCGGGGCGGAGGTATCACGAGGCGCCTCCGGGGCGGTGTCCGGGAACGCCGCGCTGCGGGGCGGGGCGTGCGGATGCGCCGCGCTGCGGGGCGGGGTCTGCGGAGGCGCCGCGCTGCGGGGCGGGGCTCGCGAGGCCGCCCCCGGCGTCGCCATCCACCACGTGCTCCGTATCCACCAAGTGTTCCGTCCGCTGCCCCGGACCGCGCCCCTTCCCGGGCGGCCCCGCGAACGCCTGGGCGATGTCCAGCCAGCGGTCCGCGTCCGGCCCTTCGGCGCGTACGGCCAGATCGTCGCGGTGGGCCCGCTGGGTCACCAGCAGACAGAAGTCCAGCGCGGGCCCGGTGACCCGCTGAGCGGCGCCCTCCGGCCCGTACGCCCACACCTCACCGTCCGGAGCCGTGAGTTCGACCCGGAACTCCTCGGCCGGCGGCTCCATCCCCCGCTCCGCGTACGCGTAGCCCCGCGCCCGGACGCCGATCCGGGCCACATGGCGCAGCCGGGCGGTGGGGGCCCGGTGCACACCCAGGGCGTCGGCGACGTCCTGGCCGTGCGCCCAGGTCTCCATGATCCGAGCGGTCGCCATGGACATCACGCTCATGGGCGGCCCGTACCAGGGCAGCCGGGCGCGCGGCGGCTGCGCGGCCAGCGTCCGGAGCAACCGCTCCCGCCCCTCGCGCCAGTGGCCCAGCAGCACCTCGGGCGGCTCGGCCGCGCCGCGCTCGGCGCCCTCGTCCACGAACGCGTCCGGCGCGGCCCACGCCCGGCGCACCTCGTCCGCGAACCCCTGGGCGTCCTCGGCGGCTTGTACGGCCCGCTCGTCGGTCCATGCGAGATGGGCGATCTGGTGGGCGATGGTCCACCCGGGCGCGGGCGTCGCCATCCGCCACTCCGCGCCCCCGAGCCCGGCCACCAGTCCGTCCAGCTCGTCCCCCTCCGCCCGCAGGTCGCCGAGCAGAGCCTCCGTCTCGGACACGCGTCGCTCCCGTCGTCGGGTCTGTCGGGTGTCGGCCTTCTCTCGCCCTCGTCGAGCCCTTCGAGTGGGTCGAGTGGGTCGAGTGCTCTCGTCGAGCGAGGGTGGCAGCGCGACGAGAAACAATCAAGCACGCTTGCATGATTCAGCCGGTTGAGACGGCCCGTCAGGGCGCGCCAACAATGGGGCTGGTCGGCTCGCTGAGGTGTGTGGCTCGACCGACCAGCCCCCGACAACCGCGACCAGCCCCCGACAACCAGGCAGCCAGCCCCCGGCAACCGCGACCGACAACCGGCGACCGGCAACCGGCCGCCCGCTCGCCTTACGGCAGCCGTTCCGCCAGCACCTCCGCCAGGTGGCGGCCCTTCTGGCCCGCCAGCTGGGTGAGTTGGGTGCGGCAGGAGTAGCCGTCCGCCAGGATCTCGGTGCCGGGTTCCGCGGCCCTTACGGATGGCAGCAGTTGCTCCTCGGCGCAGGCCGTCGAGACCTCGTAGTGGCCGTTCTCGAAGCCGAAGTTGCCCGCGAGGCCGCAGCAGCCGCCGCTCAAGGTGCCCGTAAGGCCGGCGCGTTCGCGGAGGCGGCGTTCGGCGGTGTCGCCCAGGACGGCGTGTTGGTGGCAGTGGGTCTGGCCGACGACGGGGCGGTCGATCCTCGGGGGCTGCCAGTCGGGGGCGTACCGCTCCAGTGTCTGGGCGAACGTCGAGACGGACTCGGCGAGGCGCGCGGCGCGCGGGTCGGTGGTGAGGAGTTCGGGGAGGTCGGTGCGGAGGGCGGCGGTGCAGCTGGGTTCGAGGCCGACCACCGGGAGTCCGGCGTCCAGGGCCGGGGCCATGACGTCCAGGGTGCGCCGCATGACCGTACGGGCGCGGTCGAGCTGGCCGGTGGAGACCCAGGTCAGCCCGCAGCATACGGGCTTCGGCGGGACGACCACCCGCAGCCCGGCCGCCTCCAGCACGGCGACCGCCGACCGGCCGACGGACGGGGAGAGGTGGTTGGTGAAGGTGTCGGGCCAGAGGACGACGGTCTGTCCGCGCTCGGGCCGTCCCGACCCCGATCCCGATTCCGATTCCGAGTCGGCCCCGGCCCCCGCCTCGCGCGCCGCCTGTCGTACCCCCTCGCGCGCCGCCTCGCGGACCCGGTCGCGCCACCACCTCGTGAAGGGCTCGTGGGCCAGTTCCGGGATGTCGCGTTCGGGGGCGATGCCGCCCAGGCGTTTGGCCAGGGCGGCGAGTGGGCCCACCCCGGCCAGCGCGTTGGCCGCCGGGGCCGCCCGCAGGAGGGACGCCGCGCGCAGCCACACCGGGAGCCAGCCCATCGAGTAGTGGGCCGCGGGACGCAGCCGGCCCTCGTAGTGGTGGTGCAGGAACTCCGCCTTGTAGGTGGCCATGTCGACCTCCACCGGGCAGTCGCTGCGGCAGCCCTTGCAGGACAGGCACAGGTCGAGCGCGTCCCGTACCTCCTCCGAGCGCCAGCCGTCCTGGACGACCTCGCCCGCGAGCATCTCGTGCAGCAGCCGGGCGCGGCCGCGCGTGGAGTGCTTCTCCTCGCCGGTGGCGCGGTACGACGGGCACATCACTCCGTCGCCGGACACCGACTCGTTACGGCACTTGGCGACGCCCACACAGCGCCGGACCGCCGCCGAGAAGTCGCCCTTGTCGTGCGGATAGCCGAACTCGACGTCCACCGGGCGCCTCGGCAGCGGATCGAAGCGCAGGTTCTGGTCCAGGCGCTGGGGGCGGGCCAGAACGCCGGGGTTGAGGCCGCCCTCCGGGTCCCACAGGTCCTTGAAGCGGGAGAAGAGGCCGACCATCTCCGTCCCGTACATGCGCGGCAGCAGTTCGGCGCGGGCCAGGCCGTCGCCGTGTTCGCCGGAGAGCGAGCCGCCGTGTGCGACGACGAGATCGGCGAGATCGGCGGAGAAGGCGCGGAAGACCCGGATGCCGGGCTCGGTCAGCAGGTCGAAGTCGATGCGGACGTGGATGCAGCCGTCCCCGAAGTGCCCGTACGGCGTGCCGCGCAGCCCGTGCTGGGCCATCAGGGCGCGGAAGTCGCGCAGATACGCGCCGAGCCGCGGCGGCGGCACCGCGCAGTCCTCCCAGCCGGGCCAGGCCTCGCTGCCGTCCGGCGTCCTGGTGGCGGTCCCGGAGGCGTCCTCGCGCACCCGCCACAGGGCGCGCTGCCCGGCCGGGTCGGCGACCACGGTGTGGTCCGTGGTCGCGTCGGCGGCGGCGCGGGCCACCTCCTGGGCGCGGGAGAGCGCTTCCTCCCGGGTGGCGCCGCCGACCTCCACGAACAGCCAGGCGCCGCCCTTGGGCAGCCCGGTCGTCCCGGCGACCAGATCGGCGGCCATGCCCTCGACGGTCAGCGGACCGTACGGCAGCAGGGTGTGCGCGGCCTCGGCCGCGGCGCTCTCGTCGGGGTAGCCGAGTACGGCCAGGGCGCGGGCGCCGGGCGCCTCCACCAGCCTTACGGTCGCCTCCGTCACCACGCCGAGGGTGCCCTCGCTGCCGGTGAGGGCGCGGGCGAGGTCGGCGTTCTTCTCGGGCAGCAGCTCGTCCAGGGCGTAGCCGGAGATCCGGCGGGGCAGCTCGGGGAAGCCGGTGCGCAGCAGGGCCAGATGCTGACCGGCCAGGGACCGTATGCCGTCGCGGAGCCGGGCGGGCAGGTCGTGGAGGCCCTGGGCGGCGCGCACCCGCTCCCCGCCGTAGGTGAGGACGTCCAGCTCGTGGACGTTGTCGGCGGTGGTGCCCCAGGCCACGGAGTGGGAGCCGCAGGAGTTGTTGCCGATCATGCCGCCGAGGGTGCAGCGGCTGTGGGTGGACGGGTCGGGGCCGAACGTCAGCCCATGGGCGCCGGCCGCCGTACGGAGGTCGTCGCAGATCACGCCCGGCTGGACGACGGCGGTGCGCCGCTCCGGGTCGAGCGAGAGGATGCCGCGCATATGGCGGGTGAAGTCGAGGACGACGCCGAGCCCGGTGGCCTGGCCCGCGATCGAGGTCCCGCCACCGCGCGCGACCACCGGCACCCCGCGCTCCCGGCACACGGCCAGCACCGCCGCCACATCGTCGCCGTCGCGGGGCGCGACCACCCCGGCGGGGACCCGCCGGTAGTTCGACGCGTCCATGGTCATCAGGGCCCGGCTCGCCGTATCGAAGGAGACGTCCCCGCGAACGGCTCGTCGCAGCGCCTGCTCCAGCTCATCTGCCTGGTGATCAGCCATGCTCTCCATGGTCCACGGCGAGGCGGCCGTTGAGAATGTCCCATTCCGATTCATGGTCGCCATGCATGGTGTGCGCGGCCTGCGTGGCCGCCTTAAGGCCGCCATGTTCCGCGATCGGGCCCCATACCGGCGCATCCCCCATACCGGGCACATCCCCTATACCGGCACACCCTCGCGCGTCAACAGGATGTGGACATACCGTCTCACCCGCTGGACGGGCAGTCGGAGCGCGGCGGCCGACGGATTAGGCTTCGGCTCGTGGCTGAGATCCGGATTCCCGATGACATCAAGCCCGCCGACGGACGCTTCGGCTCGGGCCCCTCCAAGGTGCGCACCGAGGCGCTGAGCGCCCTGGCCGCGACCGGAAGCTCCCTGCTGGGCACCTCCCACCGCCAGGCCCCGGTCAAGAACCTGGTCGGCACCGTACGCGAAGGGGTGCGCGAGCTCTTCCAACTCCCGGAGGGGTACGAGGTCATCCTGGGCAACGGCGGCTCCACCGCCTTCTGGGACATCGCGACCCACGGGCTGATCGACTCCAAGTCGCAGCACCTGTCCTTCGGCGAGTTCTCCTCGAAGTTCGCCAAGGCGGCGAAGCTGGCGCCGTGGCTCGAGGAGCCCACGGTGATCACCTCCGACCCCGGCACCCACCCGGAGCCGCGCGCCGAGAGCGGCGCGGACGTCTACGCCTTCACCCACAACGAGACCTCCACCGGTGTCGCCATGCCCATCCAGCGGGTGGCCGGCGCCGACGAGGGCGCGCTGGTGCTGGTGGACGCCACCTCCGGGGCGGGCGGTCTGCCGGTCGACATCACCGAGACGGACGTCTACTACTTCGCGCCGCAGAAGTCCTTCGCGGCGGACGGCGGCCTGTGGATCGGCGTCTTCTCGCCCGCCGCGCTTGAGCGCGCCGCCCGGATCCACGCCTCCGGCCGGCACGTCCCCGAGTTCTTCTCGCTGCCGACCGCGATCGACAACTCGCTGAAGAACCAGACGTACAACACCCCGGCGCTGGCGACGCTCTTCCTGCTGGACGACCAGCTGAAGTGGATCAACGGTCAGGGCGGTCTGGACTGGGCGGTGCGCCGCACCGCGACCTCCTCGCGCACGCTGTACGGCTGGGCCGAGGAGTCCAAGTTCGCCACCCCGTTCGTGGCCGACCCGGCCAAGCGGTCGCAGGTCGTCGGCACGATCGACTTCAACGAGGAGATCGACGCCGCCGCGGTCGCCAAGGCGCTGCGGGCCAACGACATCGTGGACACGGAGCCGTACCGCAAGCTGGGCCGCAACCAGCTGCGAGTGGCGATGTTCCCGGCCGTCGACCCGGCGGACGTCGAGGCCCTGACGGCGTGCGTGGACTACGTCATCGAGCACCTCTGACACACGCTTTCGCCATACGCGTCTGACCCACGCTTTCGCCATACGCGAAGGGGCCCGCGGCCGACCAGCCGTGGGCCCCTTCGCGTACGTTGACGATCAGCTCCTACGGAAGAGCTTGCGCAGGCCGAGGAACACCACCAGCGCGCCGACGAAGGTGAGCCCGGCCTTGACCAGGTTGCCGTTCTTGTCGCCGTCGGTGAGCTTGCCGTCGACGCGGTCGGAGTACTCCCCGTTCTTCTTCTGCTCCTTCGCGGTGGCGTCCGGCAGCAGCTCCCCGCCCAGGTCCACCGGCGTCACCTTGGAGCCCGCGCCCTCCGTGCCGTACATGAGGGTGCCGCCGTCCGGGGTGAAGGTGACCGACTCGCCCTGGCGCTGGAGCGGCAGCCCCGGCTCCTCCTCCAGCCGCGTCGGCTTTCCGTTCCGCCAGCGGTACTCGGCGGCCGAGAAGTAGCCGCGGAGCACCAGCCGGGTGCCGTCCGGGGAGAACGCCCCGTCCGTGACCTCCATGCCGATGTCGGAGACCCGCTGGAAGACATTCACCCCGGAGGGGCTCAGCGTGGTCGGTCCGGCGTACAGCCCGGCGTCCTCGTCGCTCTTGCTGGCGATGTAGACGCGGCCCGTCTTGGGATGGACCATCAGCGCCTCGGCGTTGCGCGGCCCGCCCTGGTACTTGACGGTGAACTGGGTCGCGGTGACGGTGGTGTCCTTCAGCCGCTTCGGCTCCGGGAAGCGGTAGATCCACACATGGGACCACTGACCGCCCAGGTTGTCGCCGATATCGCCGACGTAGACATTGCCGTCCGGCCCTATCGAGATCGCTTCCACATCGCGGGGATCCCCTATCCCGCGCAGGGTGACCCGCGCGACCGTCTTCCCGGTCCTGCCGTCCACGGCGTATACGTACGGGCCGTCCGAGCTGTCGTTGTGCGTCCAGTAGACGCCGGGGTGCAGACGGCTCGCGGCGAGGCCGCTGGACTCGGTGATCCGTGAATCCTGGATCGTGAAGGGGGACGGCGACGACGAGTCGTCGGCGGCGGCCGGGGCGGCTGCGGACACGGTCAGCAGCGCGGCGGCACCGAGTACGAACGGAAGCGGACGCATGGGCCCAAGCCTGCCATCCCGCCGGGGGCGCCCGGCGCCGGAACCACGCCGAGGAGCCCCCTCCGGCCACGCATGGCTCCCGCCTGGGCCGCCCGGTTTTACGCCCGGCGGGGCCACCGCCCGGACATGGCTACTGTCCACGCCCGACTTCCATGATCAAGCCCAATCGCGCATGACTTCCGCGATCACGGGCAGATAACGTCTGTCAATTATTTGTGCGGGCAGCCATCCCGAAATAACCCCGAGATTATTTGATCTCATCCAGGGATTATTTCGGCGAGAAATTTATCGGTCATTGGCGGCATAGCGGGCGGCGGCATTGCAATACAGAAAGGCCCCGCTTACGGTCTGAGCCCATGAGCGAATACAGCCAGTCCTCCTATGCGCAAACCGCACCGCCCACGCATTCCGCCGGTGCCCCGAACCATGGTGCGGCACCGGCCGCGCCGTCCAAGAAGATCGCGATCTTCGCGATCGTCGGCTCGGTCATCGCGCTGGTCGGCTCCATGGTGAACTGGGTGATCTCCGACGCCGAGGGCGCCACCGGGGGCATCAAGGGCATCGACGGCGACGGCATCATCACGCTGATCGTCGCCCTGGTCGCGGCGATCCTGTTCATCACCGCCATGGCCACCAAGAAGGCGGCGCTCTACCTGGTCGGCGGCGTTCTGGGGCTGGCCATGGCCATTGTCGCGGTCATCAACATGGCGGACCCCGAGCGACTCCTCATCCAGAAGCTGAAGGACGAGGAGGGAGTGTCGCAGCAGGTCGCGGAGAAGGCGGCGGAGCAGGCCGCGAAGCTGTACGACATGACCGCGGGACCGGGGCTCTACATGGTCCTGGTCGGCGCGCTGATGGCCCTGGCCCTCGGCGTTCTCGGCTTTATGAAGTCCCGCGCCGCCCGGTAATCCGAAAAGACCGGTCGCATTCGGCGACCCCATTCAGCGGCGACCCCCGGCAATCCTGCCCGATTGAATTCCGGCCGGAGCCGCAAAACCCCAAGACGCCCGCTTTTTGACCGCACGGGGGGCCAAAAAGCGGGCTTTCGGGTTTTCCATGGGGAATTCTCGGCCGGGGCCCTGCCGCCGCCGATGGCGGAGCACCCGGCCCGTCCCCCTTGATTAGAGCGCACTCCAACGGCTTGGCTGATCCTCATGGAGTACACGCAGCTCGGACGCACAGGTCTCAAGGTCAGCCGTATCGTCCTCGGCACCATGAACTTCGGTCCGCAGACGGAGGAGACCGACAGCCACTCGATCATGGATGCCGCGCTCGACGCGGGCATCAACTTCTTCGACACCGCCAATGTGTACGGCTGGGGCGAGAACAAGGGCCGCACCGAGGAAATCATCGGGAGCTGGTTCGCCAAGGGCGGCGGGCGCCGGGAGAAGACGGTCCTCGCGACCAAGGTGTACGGAAACATGGCCGCCGAGGGTGAGCCCTGGCCCAACAGCGACAAGCTCTCGGCCGTGAACATCCGCCGGGCCGTGGACGCCAGCCTCAAGCGGCTCGGCACGGACTACATCGACCTCTACCAGTTCCACCACGTGGACCGCTCCACCCCGTGGGACGAGATCTGGCAGGCCATCGACGTCCTCGTACAGCAGGGCAAGATCGTCTACGCGGGCTCCTCCAACCACGCGGGCTGGCATATCGCCCAGGCCAATGAGGCCGCGGCCCGCCGCGGCTCGTACGGGCTGGTCAGCGAGCAGTGCCTGTACAACCTGGCCGAGCGCCGCGCCGAGATGGAGGTCATCCCCGCCGCGCAGGGCTACGGCGTGGGCATCATCCCCTGGTCGCCGCTGCACGGCGGGCTGCTCGGCGGAGCGCTCCGCAAGGAGCGCGAGGGCGGCGGTTCGCGCAGCACGTCCGGGCGCAGCGCCGACGCGCTGAAGAACGCGACGGTGCGCGATCAGATCCAGCGGTACGAGGATCTGCTGGCCAAGCACGGCATCGAGCCCGGCGAGGCGGCCCTGGCCTGGCTGCTCACCCGGCCCGGGGTCACCGGTCCGATCGTGGGTCCGCGCACGGCCGAACAGCTGGCGTCGGCGGTGCGGGCGTCGGAGCTGAAGCTGGGCGAGGAGGTGCTGGCGGAGCTGGACGCGATCTTCCCGGGTCCGGGGCCGTCGCCGGAGGCGTTCGCCTGGTAGCCGTGGGCGAGAGCTAGAGCTAGGAGAGGGCGTGGACCGCGCGGCGGCCCACGCCCCTCTCGCGTTCAGCCTCCGAGAGCGGCCGCCGCGGCGACGACGACGAGGATCAGCACCAGCGCGCCACTCATGATCATGTTTCTGGTCTTGGGGTCCACACCTCGAGATTAGCCGGACCGCTCAGTGCCCCAGCGGCCAGGCCGCCACCACCTCGTAGCGCGGCTGCTGCCCGGGGACGCCCGGGGCCGGTGGATGGCTGCGCACCAGGCTGAGCTCGCTCACGGTCCACTCCCGGCCGGCGAAGTCCGTGAGCCCGTCCACGTACGGCGCGAGGCTGGTGGCGGAGCCGTGGCGCTGGGAGCCGTGGCGCGGGGAGTCGTGCCGCGCGGAGCGGGCTCGGGCGCGGGCGATGGTCAGATGCGGGTGGTACGGCCGGTGCCGGTCCATCGGCACCCCGGCCCGTCGGCCCCCCGCCTCGGCGGAGTCGGCCAGCCGCCGCAGGGCCTCGCTGTCGCCGTCGACGCCCACCCACACCACCCGGTCGTCGAACCGGCCGCCACCCGCGAGCCGCAGCTCATGGGGGTGGTGCCGATGGGCGGCGCGGGCCAGCCGGGTGTGCAGCTCGGGCAGTACGTCCTCGGCCACCTCGCCGAAGAAGGCGAGCGTGAAGTGCCAGCCCTCCCGCTCGGTCCAGCGCAGCCCGTCCGCCCCTGGCAGCGCCCGGAGCGCCTTGACCCGCGCGGCCAGCTCGGCGACGGCCGCCTCCGGCGGCAACACGGCGGCGAAGAGTCTCATCCGCCCAGTCTCCCGCACCAGGGGTGGGCAACTCAGCCCCTCCAGGAGGCACCTCCCAGCGGTAGCTGGTGGAGTGTGAGGAGCGGGGTCCGGGGCGGAGCCCCGGCGAGGCCGAAGGGGCGCAACCCCGGCGAGGCCGAAGCGACCGGTTCAGGCCGTGGCGGCCAGCGGCTTCTCCTCCGTCTCAGGTGTGCGCGGCACGAAGATCACATGCGGGTGGCCCCGGCGCAGGTCCAGCTTCAGCCGCAGGCCGCCGGACCGGACCAGGATCAGCCCCACCGCGGCCGCGGCGGCCGCCGAGATCAGCCCGCCCGCGGCGAAGCCGATGCGCGCGCCGCAGGTGTCGGTGACCCAGCCCACCAGCGGGCCACCGATCGGCGTACCGCCGACGAAGACCATCATGAACAGGCTCATCACCCGGCCCCGCATCGCGGGATCCGTCGCGAGCTGGACGCTGGAGTTCGCGGTCACGTTGAACGTCAGGCTGAAGATCCCGATCGGCACCATGAGCGCCGCGAAGAGCCAGAAGTACGGGGTGGCCGCCGCGACCATCTCCAGCACGCCGAACATCAGCGCGGCCCCGACCAGCAGCCGCCGCCGGGCCACCACCCGCCGCGCGGCGAGCAGCGCGCCCGTCACCGAGCCGATCGCGATCAGGGTGTTGAGCAGGCCGTACGTACCCGGCCCGGCGTGGAAGACATCGTCGGCGAAGGCGCTCAGCCAGATCGGGAAGTTGAAGCCGAAGGTGCCGATGAAGCCGACGAGCACGATCGGCCAGATCAGATCGGGGTTCCCGGCCACATAGCGCAGCCCCTCCCGCAGCTGCCCCTTGCCGCGCGGCGCCCGCTCGACCTTGTGCAGCTCACTGGTGCGCATGAGCAGCAGACCGATGATCGGGGCGCCGAAGGAGACTCCGTTGATCAGGAAGGCCCAGCCGCTGCCCACGGCGGTGATCAGCACACCGGCGACCGCCGGGCCGATCAGCCGCGCGGACTGGAAGTTCGCGGAGTTGAGGCTGACCGCGTTCCGCAGGTCCTTGGGGCCGACCATCTCGTTGACGAAGACCTGGCGGGTCGGGTTGTCGACGACGGTGACCATGCCGAGCAGGAACGCGATGAGATAGACGTGCCAGACCTGTACATGGCCGCTGAGGGTGAGGGCGGCGAGGGCGAGCCCGCACAGCCCCAGCGCGGTCTGGGTGAAGAGCAGCAGCCGGCGCCGGGGACATCGGTCCGCGATGACCCCGCCGTAGAGACCGAAGAGCAGCATGGGCAGGAACTGAAGCGCGGTGGTGATACCGACCGCGGTGGAGGAGCCGGTGAGGCTCAGGACCAGCCAGTCCTGGGCGATCCGCGACATCCAGGTGCCGGTGTTGGAGATCATGGCACCGGTCGCGAACAGGCGGTAGTTGCGGATCCTCAGCGAACGGAAGGTCCCGCCCCGGGCGCGTTCCGCGGTGACGGTGGGCGCGGGGTCGGATACGGGGATTCCGGAGTCGCCCGGGTTTCCAAGATCTCCGGGGTCTCCGGGCTCTGCGGGGTTTGCGGGGTTCTTCGGTGCGGGTGCGGAGTCTGCTCCGGGTCCCGTACTCAAGTGCGTTCGCCTCCTGGCTGCCTCGGGGTCCTTCTTACATATGCGCGAGCTTCTCCAGCACGGGCGCGGCGGCGCGCAGCACGTCCCACTCGTCCTCGGTCAGCTCCCCGACCAGCTCGGCCAGCCAGGCGTTGCGCTTGCGTCGGCTCTCTTCGAGCATGGCCTCTGCCCGCTCGGTCGGCGAGACGACTTTCTGCCGCCGGTCCTCCGGATGCGGCTCGAGCCTGACCAGTCCCTTGGCCTCCAGCAGCGCCACGATGCGGGTCATCGACGGCGGCTGGACGTGCTCCTTGCGGGCCAGCTCGCCGGGGGTGGCGGAGCCGCACTGGGCCAGCGTGCCCAGGACCGCCATCTCGGTCGGGCTGAGCGATTCGTCCACCCGCTGGTGCTTGAGCCGCCGCGAGAGACGCATCACTCCGGACCGCAGTGCACTCACGGCGGCCGCGTCATCGGGGGGCGCCTCCGCCTGGTGCTGGAGGCGGGACAGATCGGGCATGGTCTTTAGCATAACTCATTACCTCACCTAATGAAACCCTGGTTACTTCCCTATTTCTATTTCACCCGAACGAGTGAGTTGACTCCGGGTAGTGATGTAAGGCGGCACGCATGAGCGCCCAGGACCGCGGGGGTCCTGGGCGCTCGGGGCGGAACGCTCATGCGTCAGGCGGGACGGCGTACACCAGGGTGGGACGACGACTCGGCCCAAACGGGGCCGAGCTCGGCTCAGGAGACGCCGAGTGCCTGTTCGATCGGGTTGAGCAGGAAGTACACCAGGAAGCACAGCCCCACCGCGCCCAGCAGCCACGGGATCTCCCGGGTCCGCCGGGTGGCGATGCGCAGCAGCAGGAACGAGAGGACACCCAGCCCGATCCCGTTGGTGATGCTGTACGTGAAGGGCATCGAGATCATGGTCAGGAAGGCCGGGATCGCGATCGTGGAATCGCTCCAGTCGATCTCCTTGACGTTCGCCGCCATGATCAGGAAGCCGACGACCACCAGCGCGGGGGTCGCGGCCTGCGAGGGCACCACCTTGGCCAGCGGGGTGACGACCAGCGCGAGCAGGAAGAGCGCGCCGGTCACCACGTTCGCGAGCCCGGTGCGCGCCCCTTCCCCGACACCCGCCGTGGACTCCACGAAGCAGGTGTTGGCCGAGGCCGAGCCGAAGCCGCCGCCCGCGACCGCGACGCCGTCCATCATCAGGATCCGGCCCATGCCCGGCAGCTGACCGCGCTCATCGGTCAGCCCGGCCTCCTCGCCGACGCCGATGATCGTGCCCATCGCGTCGAAGAAGCCGGACAACAGCACGGTGAAGACGAAGAGGCAGCCGGTGAGCAGGCCGACCTCATGGAAACCGCCGAAGAGGCTGACATCGCCGACGAGGCCGAAGTCCGGGGTGTCGACCACCTTCTCCGGCACCGAGGGGATGGTCAGCCCCCACTGGGCGTCCGGGATCTGGGCCAGGGAGTTGATCACGATCGCGACCACGGTCATGGTCACGATGCCGATCAGGATCGCGCCGCGCGTCTTGCGGACGATCAGGATGAAGGTGAGCGCGAGACCGGCCACGAACACCAGCACCGGCCAGCCCTGGAGCCGCCCGGCCACGCCCAGGCCGAGGGGGACGGTGGTGTGCGCGGAGTCGGGGTTACGGCTGACGAAGCCGGAGTCGACCAGACCGATCAGGGCGATGAAGAGACCGATACCGATCGCGATTGCCCGCCGCAGCCCGGATGGGATCGCGTCCATCACCCGCTGCCGCAGCCCCGAGGCGACGAGGATCATCAGCACCAGACCCGCGAGCACCACCATGCCCATCGCGTCCGGCCAGCTCATCTTGGGCGCGAGCTGGAGCGAGACCACGGCGTTGATGCCGAGGCCCGCCGCGAGCGCGATGGGGACATTGCCGATGATCCCCATGAGCAGTGTGGTCAGGCCCGCGATCAGGGCGGTGGCGGTGACCAGCTGGCCGTTGTTGAGCTGATGCCCGAACTTGTCCGTACCGGCGCCGAGGATGATCGGATTCAGTACGACGATGTAGGCCATCGCAAAGAACGTGGCCAGTCCGCCCCGGATCTCCCGGGAGATCGAGGAACCACGCTCGCTGATCTTGAAGAACTTGTCGATGCCGTTGGCGGGGGGAGTCGGAGCCTGCTTGCTGGCGTCGACCGGCGCGGTGGCCGAGGGGGACATGAAGGACCTCAGTGTGCGTGAACATCAACAGCGGGCCCTTTGGATGATCGAACGAGACATTCCACTCAGACCCAGAAGTATTCAGTATGAAACTATCAAGGTCCGATCGCCAAACCGGTCCGGGCGGGGTCCCCGTGAGGCCTCGGTGCGACCTCCGTGCGGTCTCCGTAAGGCCTCTGTGAGGTCCGGCACGACCCCGGTCGGGCCCATGACCGGCCCCCTTAAGCTGTGGCCATGACGAAGTGGACCCCCAAGCACGAGGCGCCGGAGCCCCTTGAGGGCAATGTCGTGGCCACGATCACCGGCGGCACGATCGTGTGGTTCGTCCTCTTCCTCGCCCAGCTGCCCTTCTACGGCTGGTTCCATGAGCACGGACATCTGTGGTGGCTGTGGACCTGCCTGGCCGGCGGCGGCCTCGGGCTGCTCGGCATCTGGTACGTACGGGCCCGGGACGCGGCGATCCGCCGCGACTCGCGGAACGGCGACGCGCGGACGGCCGACGCGCAGAACGGCTGACGCGAGCGGCACTGCTGGCGTGCGGAACGGTCGGCACACCCACGCGACGGCGCGGCGCCGGACCGTCCGCCGTTCCCGGCAGCGGCCCGGCGCCCTGGCCTGGTGCGCGGGCGCGCTCCCCTCCTCATCACGCACCCGTTCACCCGTCTGTGGTGCGTACAGAAAGTGGTGCGCACAGAAAGACGAGGCCCCGCCGCGGGGACGCGCGGGCGGAGCCGGATGGGCCAACTGTACGATCTTCACGGGCCGTTCACAATGTTGCGGAAGCCTCACGGCGGGCACTTTGTTCGGGAACTACCGTCTTGTGATCGTCAACTCACCAGTAATGTGAGGGATATGACCGGTAACCGCTTTCGTGCCGATGAGATCGACACCAGCAAGCCGCACTCGGCCCGCATGTATGACTACTTCCTGGGCGGCAAGACCCACTACGCGGTCGACACCCACGCCGCCGAACAGGTCGAGGCCGTCTGGCCCGACGTCAAGCCGTGGACCCGTGCCAACCGGTCATTCATGCACCGCGCGACCCGCTGGCTCGCGGACGAGGCGGGCATACGGCAGTTCCTGGACATCGGTACCGGTATCCCCACCGAGCCCAACCTCCACCAGATCGCCCAGAAGGCCGCCCCGGACTCCCGGGTCGTCTACGCGGACAACGACCCGATAGTTCTGGCCTACGCGCAGGCCCTGTTGCTCTCCACCCCCGAGGGCCGCACCGCCTACATCCACGCGGACGTCAGCGATCCGCAGGGGATCCTGGCCGCCGAGGATCTGAACGACACCCTCGATCTGTCCCAACCGGTCGCCCTGTCGCTGAATGCGATCATGCATTTCATCTCGGACGAGCAGAAACCGTACGAGATCGTGCGCCAACTGGTCGAGCCCTTGGCCTCGGGCAGCTATCTCGTGCTCTCACACGGTGCGCTCGACCCCCGCCCCGGGGTCTCGGACGCGGTCACCAACCTCTACCGCAGCAGTGGCATCCATGTGCAGGGACGCACCCAGGAAGAGATCCTTCCGTTCTTCGACGGGCTGGAGCTGGTGGATCCGGGCGTGGTGATGCCGCACCGTTGGAAGCCCGAGAGCGAGCAGGCCAGGGCCGAGGCGGAGGCCAAGGAGCTGTGGATCTTCGCGGGCGTGGCTCGCAAGCCCTGACCGGGGGCCTTGTCCCGGGGCCGGGCCTTGCCGCGAGGAACGGGCCGTTCCCTCGGGCAAGGCCCGCACACACCCCCGCACACACCCCGTACGCGCGCGCCCGTCAGTCGAACCAGCGGGCCCGCGCCAGCTCCTCCGTACGGGTCAGATCCTCCAGCAGGGCCGCCACCTCGAACCGGCGCGCCCAGTGGCCGGCGGCCCAGGACAGACCGGCCGCGACGCCCTCGACCGTCGAGGCGTGCAGGGTGCCGTCCACATACCGCCAGTCCAGCTCGATCTCCCCCGCGCCCCCGCCCGCGCTCTCGCCATCACCCGAGCCCGTTCCCGCTCCCGTTCCCTCGCCCGAGCCTGTCCCCTCGCCCGAGCCCTCGATCAGCAGTTCCTCATGCTCGATGTACGACAGCGGGGCGCCCGGGAGGAGTTCGCGGACCGCCTCGGGCACCTCGTGCGGATCGCCCTGTGAGGTCACCCGCGCCGGGTACGCCTCGCTCAGCCGCCGCACCTGGAACAGCTCGGCCAGCTCCGCCGCCCGCGTCGGCCGTACGGGCAGCAGCGCCCGGCCGTCCGCCTCGGCCAGCGGCACCAGGTCGGGGGCGTCCGCGACCAGCGCCTCGCCCGCCTCGACCACCGTCGGCTCACCGTCCACGACGGCGCGCAGCTCGTCCGGCAGGGTCACCTGCTCGGGTTCCAGGTCGGCCAGTTGCCCATAGATGGCGTGCAGCTGGGCGGGGGTCACCTGGCGGTCCGGGTCGGAGAGGCGGGCCAGCAGCTCGGCGGCGCCGCCCGGCTCGTCCAGCAGCGCGGCGACGGAGGTCCGTACCCCCAGCGCCCGCAGCACCTGCTCGTCCTCGAACCCGGCCGCGTCCACCGCCTCGTACAGCCCGGCCAGCAGCGGATCGCCCCCGGCCGCGCGCAGCCCGGCGGGGCGCCGGCCGTCCAGCACCGGATGGCCGCGCAGCCACCACGCGGTGTACGAGCGCACGATCTCCGTCGTACCGTCCGGCAGCAGCACCCGCACCGGCGCGGTCAGCGCGTCGCGCAGCGGCGGCTGGGCGAGCATGGCCAGCGCCCGCGGCCAGGCGTCGTCGTCGACCAGGTCCAGGTCCCGTACGGCCACGATCTCGGTGGCCACCGGCGGCACGGGTGTCTCCGGCAGCCGGTCCAGCACGTCCTCGCACCACACATCGACGGCGTCCAGCACGCCGACGTCGTCCGGTTCGGTGAAGTCGCCCTCGCGCGGCTCCAGTTCATCAGGGTCCAGCACCACATCGGCGGCCCTGACCAGCGTGAAGCCCGCCAGCACACCGACCGCGGCGAGCGGCTGCTCGCCCCAGCGATCGGCCAGCTCGGCGTCGCACGCGGCCAGTTCGCCCTCCCGCATCACCTGCTCGAAGGCGCTGCCGGGGAGGACCAGCTCACCGGCCGGGGCCAGCTCGCCGTCCTCGTCCGGGAGCGCGAGCGCGGCCAGCCACGGCTCGTCGCCGGGCGCCAGCCGGGCCTGCTGGACCAGGCCCAGGACGGTGTCGGCCAGCGTGTCGGCGTCCAGCGCCGCGCCCAGGCCGCCCTCGCCCTCCTCCGCGAACGGGTCGTACTCGTCCTCCGCCTCCAGCGAATGCGCGACGGCGGTCCGTACCTGGGGGGTCGTCAGCACGGCGCGGGGCGTGGCGGGCGTCGCGCCAAGCTTCTCCAGCAGCGGATGGGCCGCGTCCGGATGTGCAACTTTCAGGCCGAGGCGGGCGAGGGTGCGATGCGTATCGCTGACCGCGGCGCCGCGCTCGGGGGTCCGCGCGGGGGCGGTGGGCTCGGTGATTCCGGTGGGCTCGGTGATTCCGGCAGGCCCGACCCGTCCGGCGGGCTCGGTGGTGACGGCGGACTCGGCCGTTCCGATGCTGTCCGGGCCGTGCAAGCTGTCCAAGTCTCCGTCGGCCTCGCCCGGCAGCGGCAGCAGCACCTGCCGGGGCCCGATCGTCGTCCGGCCGTCCGCCAGCGGCACCGGCAGCCCGCTGAGCCGGTCCGGGTCGATGCCGCCCAGCGAGTCGTACAGCCGTCGCCACCAGGCCGGGGCGCGCTCCACCCCCGCGAGCCGGTCGATGAGCTCGCCCAGCGGCACCCGGGCCACGCCCAGCACCCGCAGCTCCGAGCGGCGCTCGAGACCCGCGGGCAGCAGCGTCGGGAACAGCTCGGCCAGCACCTCCACCGTCTCCGCGCCCGCGCCCTCGACGATCTCGGCGTCCCGGGGCCGCAGCGCGTACGGCTCGCCCTCGGCGCCGCCGCGCGCCAGCACGTCGTCATCCCAGTCGGCCGGGGCGGGCGCGGGCGGGGCGGCAGCCGGCTCCCCCGCCCCGGGGCCGCCCTCGGCGGCGTCCGGGCCGAGCGCCTCCGGCGAGCCGAGCCAGCCCGCCACGGCCTCGGCCACGGCCGCGTCCTCCGCACCCACGCCCACCGCCGGTGCGGCGGCACTGGGCAGGAACGGCACCCTCGGCAGCCGCTCCAGCACCCGCTGGCGCAGCTCCCCGTCCAGCTCGCCCCGGCCCAGCTGGCCCGGGACCAGGTCGATCGAGCCGACCGAGACCGGATGCCAGTCGCGCAGCAGCGTCGCGTACGCCTCGGCCGCGCGGTCCAGCAGGAAGTCCGTGAGCGGCCCGGGGGCGGTGTGGCGGCGGGTGGGCTCCAGCGGGAAGGACGCGATCAGTAGCGCGGGCATGCCCAGCGGCTCGTCGGTCGGCGTCGGGGCGTGGACGACCGGGGCGGTCGCGGGGCGCGTCGGCGCGCCCTCCGCGTCCACCGGAACCGCCCAGGTCACCGACCACACCGGGCGCAGCCGCTCCTCCACCGGACGGTCGGCCAGCAGCTCCGGTTCCAGCCGCCCGCCAACGCTCTCGGTGCGCCAGCGCGTCGTACCGCGGGCGCCGCTGTCCTCGACGACGGTGTACGGGCCGTCCTGGCGACGGCGCAGCGTCCGGGTGCCCTCGACGGTCTCGACCACGACCTCGGCAAGACCGGGGAGGGTGAGCAACAGCGCGTCGTCGATCCCGGCCAGCAGCCGCTCCGCCACGTCCCAAGCGGCGCCGTCGCGCAGCGGCAGCACCACGACGGTGTCGTAGCCCTCCGGGGCGCTCCCCTCGGCGGGCAGCGGCAGCCGCAGCAGGGGTACGTGGCCGTCACGGCGGCGCAGCTCCTCGGCGAGACCCGGGCCGCCGGCGGCGGCGGCGCGCTGGGTCAGCTCCCGCGCCTCGGCCAGCGACCAGCGCACCCCGCCGGTGCGGCCCACGATCGCGGGCTCGTCGCTCACCGCGAGCACCGCCGCGAAGCCGACGCCGAACCGCCCGACCGCGCTCTCCGGCTCATCCCGCTTGGCCGACGCCCGCAGGGTGGACAGCGACTCGACGCCCGCCGCGTCCAGCGGCGCCCCGGTGTTGGCGACGGCCAGCACGGCGGGCTCGCCGTCGGTGGCCGGCCGCAGGGTCAGCCGCAGCCGCCCGGGCACCCCGGCGCGGGCGGCGGCGTCCGCCGCGTTCTGGGCCATCTCGACGACCAGCCGGTCCCGGTGGCCGCCCAGCGCCAGGTCCTCCTCGGCGTTGGCGTCCTCCCGGAACCGGGCGGGCGACGCGGCCCAGGCGTCCAGCACGCCGCGCCGCAGCCGCGCGGTCCCGAACGGGTCCGCGTCCTCGGTCGCGCCTCGCACCATCGCCGTGCTGCTCACGTCTCGCCTCCGGAAGTTCCTGGTCGGGGTCCGTCCTGCGGCACGCCGCCACACCGCCGAGTCCCCCGCGGTGCGGATCACCCCACCGCGCTCGCCGTTCCCTTACGTGCCGCGTGCCGCCCTTGCTAGCCGCGAACGTACCGCTATCCGCCCCCAAACGACGCCCCGGGCCCCACACAACCGGATTCTCCCCCTCACCTTCTCTCACCTTGGGGCCCACGGGACCTGGCCCACCGGGCCCCTGCCCTGGGCAGACAGGTCGAAGGCGCACCCTCCACCACCGCTGTGGCCCCTGCTGTGGCCCCCGATTGGTGGGGGGAGCTGTGGCGGGCGCCCTTGGTGCCGTCGTGACCAATTGCCCCAGTGCACCACGATCTGCTGGCGCTGCCCGCGCCCCGCGGATGTCCGACGGGTCGTGACGCCTGCGGCGGGCTGCTCCCCTCCCCGCCCCTTCCCGAAACTGGGGCTCCGCCCCAGACCCCGAACCGGAGCATCCGCCCCAGGCCCCGGACCGGGGCTCCGCCCCAGACCCCGGACGGGGGCTTCGTCCCTTTCCGCGGCATCGATATGCGGCTCCGCCGCGCGGGGGCACTGCCACGGGCAGACACCGCCACACGCAGACACCGCCACGTCGGGGCGCTGCCGCGTGGGGGCGCCGCCACGCGCGGGCACCGCCGCGTCGGGACGCTGCCGCGTGGGGGCACCGCCACACGTGGACACCGCCGTGTCGGGGCGCTGCCACAGGCAGACACCGCCACACGCAGACACCGCCACGTCAGGGCGCTGCCGCGTGGGGGCGCCGCCACGCGCGGGCACCGCCGCGTCGGGACGCTGCCGCGTGGGGGCACCGCCACACGTGGACACCGCCGTGTCGGGGCGCTGCCACAGGCAGACACCGCCGCGTCAGGGCGCTGCCGCGTGGGCGCGCCGCCACGCGCGGGCACCGCCACACGCGGGGGCACCGCCACACGTGGACACCGCCCTTGGACCCCGGGGTCCAAGGGCGGAGCGCCCTGCCGCGCGGCGGAGCCGCGAACGCATGCTGCGGGAAGGGCGGGGAGGGGAAGGGCCCGCCGGTCGCAACACCCCATAGGTGCCCCTGGGCGTCGCAGCCCCGGCCGGGGGCGGCCCGGCCAGGGGACGTCGTGGGGTGGGGTCCCGCGGCCCTCAGCTGTGGCCGAGTTCCTCTGGCGGGGTGTCCGGCTCGACAGAGCCGCTCGTGCGGTCCGGGTGGAGGGGGAGGGGTTCGACGACGGTTTCGTCGACTACGGGTTCGGCCGGGCGGGGAGGCTTGGGCATGACGGCGGCCTCCGAGTGGGCGCCGCAGCCGTAGGAGAGGGAGACCACGCGGCCGTCCGCCGGGCTGAACTCGTTCGCGCAGACTCCGAACGCCTGTCCCAGCGAGCCGCCGAGGGCCACCAGGAAGCCGCAGCTCGCGCAGGTGCCGGGGGCCGCCTGGGCCATGGGGGTCTTGGGGCCGAACGCCTCGTCCCAGCGGTCGGCCGCGACGTGGAGGCCGTAGCGGGACAGCACCCGGGCGCGGCGCATGCCCAGCTCCTCGGCGACGGCCGCGATCGAGCCGGTCGCGGGGGCGGTCTGCGCCGCGGGGGCGCCGGCCGTCACATCGGCTTCCTCCACCGCCGCGAGCTGCTGCATCTCCTCCGAGACCGCGGAGTTGGGCGGCGGGGCGTCCTCGCCCGAGTAGCCGGGCTCCAGGCGCAGATCATCGGCCTCGGTGGGGAGCAGATCGCCCGGCCCCATGTCGCCGGGGCGCAGCCGCTCGCTCCAGGGCACCCACTCCGGCGCGAGCAGCGCGTCGGGCCCGGGTAGCAGCACCGTCTCGTCCAGGGTGACGGCCTTCGCGCGGGAGGCGCGGGTCACCGTGACCGCCCAGCGCCAGCCGCGATAGCCCGGTTCGGGGCTCTCGAAGAGATGCGTGACCACGCGGTCGCCCTCGGCGACAGCGCCCAGATACTCGCCCACCTGCCCCGGATGGGCGGCTTCCACGGCCGCCTCGCGGGCGAGTTCGACCGCCTCGGCGCACAGGCGGTCGGGGGTACGGCTTCGCATCGCACTCACAGGATCGATTCTCTCTTCCACGCCGTCGCAGCCGTCTGACCTGGTGCGCCAGCCGTACGGCCGTCGCGGGACCGCGGACGGAGCGGACCATGGGGCCGCGTCGACGTCCGCGCCCATCCGGCCTTCGGGCGCACCTTGTACGTCCCATTCTGCGGGATGGCTACTCGGCACACGGCCAGGAACGACCCTCGGTGGCGCGGTTACGCACGCTACCTTGTCCGGCCGCACCGGCCCTACCCCCGTCTCATCCTCACCTCCCGCCACGGCGCCGTACGCCCCCTCCCCGCCCGCCCCCGCGAAAGCGCATTTCCGCTGGACAGCGGGGTGTTGCCGATCCACGCCGGCGGCCCCGCCATCCGGAAAGCCGTCGAAGGTCTGACGCTTCGGCCGCTTGGGCTGCACCATGGTCAGGTGGCAGGAACGCGGTGGTACAGCGGCGGCTCGACCAGGAGGTCGGGCCGCTGGATCGTCCACGCGCTCCGTCTCCCCTTCGCGCTCCGCCTCCCTTTCACCGCGGCCGGGCGCGGCATCCGCCGGGCCACCCACGCCCACGGCGCCGGCGAGTCGGGGCTCGGCAAACTGATCGAACTGCACGCGGTGAACTCCGCGGGCGACATGCTGATCACCGTCGCCCTCGCCTCCACGATCTTCTTCTCGGTACCGACCGACGAGGCCCGTGGCCGGGTCGCGCTCTACCTGGTCATCACCATGGCGCCGTTCGCGCTGCTCGCCCCCGTCATCGGCCCGTTGCTCGACCGCCTCCCGCACGGCCGCCGCGCGGCGATGGCGGGCGCGATGCTGACCCGTGTGGTGCTGGCGCTGACGATGGCGGGCGCGGTGGCGGGCGGCGGGCTCGAGCTGTATCCGGCGGCGCTGGGCGTGCTGGTGGCGTCGAAGGCGTACGGAGTCGTCCGTTCCGCCGTCGTGCCACGGCTGCTCCCACCCCACTTCTCCCTGGTCAAGGCCAACTCCCGGGTCACCCTGGCCGGGCTGCTCGCCACCGGCGCGGCCGCCCCGCTGGGGGCCGGGCTGCACCAGATCGGGCCGAGCTGGCCGCTGTACGGGGCGTCCGTGATCTTCCTGCTGGGCGGATTCCTGTCGTTCACCCTGCCGCACAAGGTGGACTCCTCGAAGGGCGAGGCCAGGGCGCAGCTGACCTCGGGGCAGCGCCATCTGCATCTGCCGGTCACGGTGCGCAAGCCCAAGGCCAGGGTGGGCGGGACCAGGGCCGCCTCGGCGGCCGGTGGGGACAGGACCGCCCTTTCCAGGGCTGCCTTCCCTCGGATCGCCTTCTCCAGGATCGCCTTCTGGAGGGGCCGGGCCGGGCGGCCCGGCCTCCGTACGGTCGGCCCCTCCGTGCTGCACGCCCTTCAGGCGTGTGCCGCGTTGAAGGCCCTGTCCGGGTTCCTCACCCTCTTCCTCGCCTTCCTCCTCCGCGACCAGCCGCTGGGCGGGCTCGGCCCCGAGGTCTCGCTCGGCCTGGCCGCGGTCTGCGCGGGCGGCGGCAACGCGCTGGGCACCGCGATCGGCGCCTGGCTGCGGGCGCGCGGCCCGGAACTGATCATCGCGGTGGTGCTGAGCTCCGCCCTGGGCGTACTCATCGTGTCGGCGGCCCTCTACGGCGCGGTGACGGTGGCCGCCGTGGCCGCCACCGCCGGGATCTCCCAGGCGCTGGGCAAGCTGTCGCTGGACGCGCTGATCCAGCGTGACGTCCCGGAGGAGGTCCGCACCTCGGCGTTCTCGCGGTCCGAGACGACGCTCCAGATGGCGTGGGTCGTCGGCGGCGCCATCGGCATCGTGCTGCCGCTCCACGGGGTGCTGGGGATGGCGGTCGCCGCGGCGGTGATCGCGCTGGGCACGGCGCTGAGCGTCCGCGGACTGCTGAGCGCCTCCCGGCAGGGGGCGCCGTATCCGCGGGTGGCGTGAATTGGAGCTACGGGCAGTGTGGGTACTGGGGCCGCCGGAGGCGTTCTGGGAGCAACCGGCAGTGTGAGTCCCTGGCGGGACCGCCCTCGGCGAGTCGTACCCGCGCGCGAGGCGATCGGTGGAGCCAGATAGCCTGCCCGCATGACCGCTGCGCTGTTTTCCAGGGGCAAGGGCCGCCGCGCCGTCACCGCCGCCTGTGCTGTGTCCCTCGGGCTCGTCGCCCTCTCCGCCTGCGACAAGCCGACCCCGCTGGCAACGGTGACGGTCGGTTCGAACACCGTGACGGCCGAGGCGAGCAACGGCTGCTACGGCGACGGCAAGGATCTGAGCTCGAAGAAGTTCAAGGACTGCCTGTCCGCCAAGCCCGAGAAGACGATCAAGGTGACCCCTGGGGACAAGGTTCGGCTCGGGGTGGACCCCGAGATCGCCAAGTCCAGCTGGGGCCTGATCGCCAACAACCCGGTCATGGCCGAGGCGAGCAAGGAGACGTACCGCAGCTTCGACAGCGATACGCTCTTCGCCAAGCAGAACCCGCAGACCGGCCAGACCACGCTCGAGAAGAAGGTCACGATCACGGTCGCCGAGCTCGGCAAGAGCAGCCAGGGCGTCAAGGGCATCTGGCGCTTCACGCTGGAACGGGACTCCTGACGGGGTTCCCGAGGGGAGCCCCGACCGGACCCCTGGCGGGATTCCCGTCGGGACCCCCGACTGGACTCCCGACTGGGCTCCTGACGGGCGGAACTCCGCAGGACGGGGCCCGGTCGCACCGGGCAACCGGCCGCGCCGTGACAGGGTTGTGTGTGACAAGGGGGAGTCACCCATGCGCGTACTGATCGTCACGGCCGTACCCGCCGAGCGGGACGCCGTCGTACGGGGCGTCGGTGCCACGGCCCCCGAGTTGGCCGAACTCCCCGTACCCGGCGGGGTGCTCCACCGGCTGAGCCCGGCGCCGCCCACCGGGCCGCCGCTCACCGTGGATGTCCTGGCCGCCGGGGTCGGCCCGGCGGCCGCGGCGGCCGGAACCGCCGCCGCCCTGACCGCGGCCGCGGTCGCCCGCACCCCCTATGACCTCGCCGTATCGGCCGGTATCGGCGGCGGCTTCGGCACAGCGATCTCAAACCCAGCGACCTCCCCCGCACCCCCCGCCGCCGCGCACCTCAGCTCCGCCGCCGCGCACCTCGGCTCCGTCGTCGTCGCCGACGCCATCGTCGCCGCCGACCTGGGCGCCGAGACCCCCGACGGCTTCGCCGCCGTCACCGACCTGGGCTTCGGAACCGTGGAACACCTCCCGCCCGCCCCGCTCGTCGCCGCCGTCGCCGAGGCGACGGACGCCGTGCGCGGCACCGTGCTCACCGTGTCGACCGTGACCGGGAGCGCCGAACGGGCCGCCGAGCTGCTGCGCCGCCATCCGCGCGCCGTCGCCGAGGCCATGGAGGGCTTCGGCGTCGCGGAGGCCGCCGCGGCCCAGTCCGTGCCCACCCTGGAGGTACGGACGGTCTCCAACGCCGTCGGGCCGCGCGACCGCGCGGCCTGGCGGATCGGGGAGGCGCTCGAAGCGCTCACGGGCGCCTTCGCGACCATCGCCCCCCTCCTCGGCACCTGGACCTTTGACCCGGAAGGAACCCGGCAGTGACTGAGCCCCTGAGTGACCCCCTGACTGAGCCTTTGAAGATCGCCTACTCCCCGTGCCCCAACGACACGTTCGTCTTCCACGCCTGGGCCCACGGCCGCGTCCCCGGCGCGCCCGCGCTCGATGTCACCTTCGCGGACATCGACATCACCAACGGGATGGCCGAGCGCGGGGAGTTCGACGTACTGAAGGTGTCGTACGCCGTACTGCCGTGGGTGCTGGACGACTACGCGCTGCTGCCCTGCGGCGGCGCGCTCGGCCGCGGCTGCGGTCCGCTGGTGCTCTCGCGGCAGCCCGGCGAGGGACAGCAGCTCACCGGCAAGGATCTGGCGGGGAAGACGGTCGCGGTGCCGAGCGAGCGTTCGACCGCGTATCTGCTCTTCCGGCTGTGGGCCGCCGCCGAGGTGCCGGGCGGGGTCGGCGAGATCAAGGTGTTGCCGTTCCACGCGATCATGCCCGCGGTGCGGGACGGCGAGGTCGACGCCGGGCTCGTCATCCACGAGGCCCGGTTCACCTATCAGAATTACGGACTGCACTGCCTGGCTGACATGGGTGAGCACTGGGAGCAGACCACCGGACTCCCGATCCCGCTCGGCGCGATCATCGCCAAGCGCTCACTGGGTGCCGAGCGGCTCCGGGAGCTCGCCGACGCCGCCCGGACATCGGTACGGATGGCCTGGGACGACCCGGAGGCGTCGCGGGCGTACGTCCTGGACCACGCCCAGGAGATGGACCCGGCCGTGGCCGATCAGCACATCGGACTGTACGTCAACGAGTTCACCGCCGACCTCGGCGAGAGCGGCTACGCCGCGGTGCGCGGGCTGCTGACCCGGGCGGCGGCGGAGGGGCTGGTACCGCCACTCGGGCCCAGTGCGCTGGACGCGGTCTGACGCTTCGGCACGCTTCGGCACGCTTCAGCAAGTGGTCGCACGCCAAGCGGAGCCGGATGGATATCCATCCGGCTCCGCTGAAGGAATTGGGTATCTCGGACCGGGGTCAAGTCAGACGCAGACCGGACTCAGGTCTCAGACGTCGAGCTGGTCGGCCACCGCCCGCAACATGCCCGCGATCTTGTGGCCGTGTGCCTTGTCCGGATAGCGGCCGCGCTCCAGCTGCTGCGTCACATTCTCCAGCAGCGTGGTCAGGTCCTGGACGATGGACGCCAGCTCATCCGGCTTGCGGCGCTGGGCGGCCGCCACGGAGGGAGTCGGATCGAGAACGGTGACGGACAATGCCTGATCCCCGCGATTTCCGGCCACCACGCCGAATTCCACGCGCTGCCCCGGCTTCAGTGAGTCGATGCCTTCCGGAAGCACCGACGAGTGAACGAAGACGTCGCCACCGTCATCGCGGGAGAGAAAGCCAAAGCCCTTCTCACTGTTGAACCACTTGACCTTGCCGGTAGGCACGTCTGTCTCGTCCTCGTCGCTCGTCGGAAAACACGGAAAAACAGCTCTCGATAGCACTACAGCGGGTCGTAAGACCCGCCACCACCAAGGCTAATGGTCCCGAGCCTGGTGACAAGACGTACCCGGGTGGTTCCTATGCGCGCTCTGGCACGGATCTACCCTGGTCCGGTGAGTAATGAAACCCCGCACCGCGGCGGCTCCCCCGGCCGCCCTCGAGAGGCGCCCCTTCCCGGCGACCGGCTCATCCGGTCCGGCGTCATCGTCTTCGCCATCGGAGCGGTGGCCACGCTCGTCACCGTCGCGCCGCTCTTCTTGGGCGCGGATCCGCTGCCCTCGGTGGCGTACGTCGTCTGCATGCTGATGGGCGTCGGCTTCGCCCTCGCCGCCGTCGGGCTGCTGCGCTCCATCGCGGCACAGCGGCGGGAGGCCGCGGCCGCCGCCCGGGTGTCACGGCCCCCCGTACCGCCGTCCGGGTGAATCGGGTGGACGGGTGAACCGGGTGCATCAGACTGGCTGAGCTGGTGGGGCGTGTGCTGGTGAGCTGGTGCGCCGTGTGCTGGTGGGCTGGTGAACTCGTGAGCTGGGCAGCTCAGCCCGCCGTGCGATCGCCTATGTAGCCCGACAGCCAGGACGGGAACGCCGTCAGATCGTCCAGCACGACATCCGCGCCGGCCGTGAGCAGCTCATCCACCGCGCAGGGCCCGGTGGCGACCGCTACGGACAGCGCACCGGCCGTACGCGCGCCGCGTACGTCACCCGTGTGGTCCCCGACGTACACCGTCGCCCCGTACTCCCGCAGCGCCTCCGCCTTGGCCTCGGCCCACAGCCAGCCGATCACCGCGTCCGCCTCGATGCCCAGGTGGCTCAGGTGCAGCTTGGCGTTGGGCTCGTGCTTCGCGGTGACGACGATGGCCCGGCCGCCCGACCGCCGCACGGCCTCGATCGCCTCCCGCGCCCCCTTCATGGCCGGGGTGGGCGCGATCGCGTACTCCGGGTAGAGCTCGCGGTAGAGCTCGCCCATCTCCTCGACGCGCTCATCGGGGAACCAGTGCACCAGTTCCTGTTCCAGTGGCGGGCCGAGCCGGGTGATGGCGAGGTCGGAGTCGATGTAGGTGCCGGTCCGGGCCGATAGCGCCTCGTACGCCGCCTTGATGCCCGGCCGGGAGTCGATGAGGGTCATGTCGAGGTCGAAGCCGACGGTGAGAGCGGAGTGCGAAGACATGCCCGCCATTGTGCCTCGGCCCACCCCATACACTTAGCCTCGCCTAACTTCGTAGCCGACGAGCGAACGGACGCGATGACCGCCGACCGGACCAGCAACCGCCCTCCCAGAGCCCCCCTGGTCCGCGCCTCCCCGGCCCCCGCCTCCTCGGCACCCACTTCCCCGGCACCCGCCTCCCCGGTCCGCGCCTCCCTGGTCCGCCGCCGCCTCGGCTGGACGGCCGCGGCAGTCGTCGCGCTGCTGCTCGCCGTCCTGCTGAGCCTCGCCGTGGGCAGCCGCCAGATCGCCCCGAGCGCGGTCCTGGACGCGCTGCTGCACGGCGGTTCGAGCGACGCCGCCGACATCGTGCGGTCCCTGCGACTGCCGCGCACCCTCATCGGGCTGATGGTCGGCGCGGCGCTCGCCATGGCGGGCACCGTGATGCAGGGCGTCACCCGCAACCCGATCGCCGACCCCGGCATCCTCGGCATCAGCCAGGGCGCCTCGGTGGGCGTGGTGCTCGCGATCGCCTTCGCCGGGGTGCACACGCTCAGCGGCTTCGTCTGGTTCGCCTTCGCGGGGGCGGGGCTGGCGTCGGTCACCGTCTACGCCATCGCCACCAGCGGGCGGGGCGGCGCGACCCCGGTCAAACTCGCGCTCTCCGGCGCCGCGATCAACGCCCTGCTGGTATCCGTGACCACGGGCGTGCTGACGACGAAGGCGGCGGCCCTGGATGAGTTCCGCTTCTGGCAGATCGGCTCGCTCGCCGGACGTGACACCGGGATCGTCGGCCAGATCTGGCCGTTCCTGCTGGTCGGCACGGTGCTGGTGATCACGGTGGCACGCGGTCTGGACGCGCTGGCGCTCGGCGAGGACGTCGCGAAGGGGCTCGGCCAGAACGTGGCGGTCGTACGGATCGTCGCCGCCCTCGGCGCCACGATCCTCACCGGTGTCGGAGTCGCCGCCGCCGGTCCGCTCGCGTTCATCGGCCTCGCGGTCCCCCATATCGCCCGCGCGATCGTCGGCACCGACCACCGCTGGGTGCTTCCGATGGCCGCCCTGATCGGCCCGGTGATGCTGCTGGTCTCGGATGTGGTGGGCCGGGTCGTCTTCCCGCCGAGCGAGGTGCCGGCGGGCGTGATGACCGCGCTGATCGGGGTGCCCTTCCTGGTCACGCTGGTGCGCCGGAAGGCGGTGGCCGCGTGACGGCGATGGAGAGCCGTAACGACGCCCGTACGGTCCGCGCGGAGGGGGACCGCGCGACGGAGGGCCGCCCGGAGGTCCGCGCGGAGGTCCGCACGGGGGCTCGCCCCGGGATCCGACCGGCCGGGTACGGCCTGATCCGTATCAAGAGCAAGGGGCATGGCGGACGTGGGGGACGTGGGGGCCGAGGCGGACGAGGCGGATCGTTCCTGCTGCACCGCCGCTCGGCGCTCGTCGCGATCGGGCTGGCCCTGGCCACCGCCGCCGCCTGCGTGACGTATCTGTGCGTCGGCGAGAGCTTCATCGCCCCCGGCGACGCCGTGAAAGCCGTCCTGCACACCCAGTGGGGCCTCGGCCAGGCCACCCCGAACGACCTCGTCGTCGGCACGCTGCGGCTGCCCAGGATGACGCTCGGCCTGATGGTCGGCGCCGCCTTCGGCATCGCGGGCGCGCTGATCCAGACGGTGGCCCGCAACCCCCTCGCCAGCCCCGACATCATCGGCGTCAGCCAGGGCGCGAGCGCGGTGACCGTGGGCGCGATGACCTACGGGGTCAGCTCCTACGCCGTCCTGCCGTACCTCTCCGTCGCGGGCGGCCTCGCCGCCGCCGCACTGGTCTACGTCTTCGCCTGGCGCGGCGGACTCCAGGCGGCCCGCTTCGTACTCATCGGCATCGGGTTCGCCGTCGCGCTGCGCTCGATCACCCAACTCTTCCTGACCAAGGGCGACTATCTCGTGGCCCAGCAGGCGAAGGTGTGGATGACCGGTTCGCTCAACGGACGTGGCTGGGGCGAGGCCACTCCCCTCGGCTGGGCACTGCTGGTGCTGCTGCCCGGTGTGCTGTGGGCGGCGCGGGCACAGCGCACGGTGTCCATGGACGACGACACGGCCACCGCACTGGGCGTACGGCTCGGGCGGGCGCGGCTGGGCCTGGTGGCCCTCGGCGTCGTACTCGCCTCGATGGCTACGGGCGCGGCCGGCCCGGTGGACTTCGTGGCGCTGCTCGCCCCGCAGATCGCCCGCCGGATGACCCGGACCGCCCAGATCCCGCTGCTGTGCTCGGCCCTGACCGGAGCGTTCATCGTCGTCACCGCCGATCTGCTGGCCCGCAAGCTGTTCGCGCCGACCGAACTGCCGGTGGGTGTACTGACGGCGGCGGTCGGCGCCCCGTATCTGATCCACCTGCTGCTGTCTTCCGGGGGACGCGGCCGTAAGGGAGGCACCGCCGCATGACCGCTTCGGCGTCCACAACGGGAACGAGCCCGGAGCCCGGTCCGGAGGAGACTGGCCCGGGGAAGGCCGGTCCGGGGGAGGCCGGTTTGGCGGAGACCGCTTCCGTGAACCGGCCGAACTGCCCGAACGAGCCGAATGGGCCGAATGGGCTGAACCGCCCAAACCAACCTAACCGGCTCACCGCACGCGAACTGACCCTCGCCTACGAGGACCGCACCGTCGTGGACGGGCTGGACCTGGAGATACCCGACGGCGAGGTCACGGTCATCGTCGGCCCCAACGCCTGCGGCAAGTCCACCCTGCTGCGCGCCCTCGGACGGCTGCTTCGGCCACGCGGCGGCGCCGTGCTCCTCGACGGCACGGATCTCGCGCGCATCCCGACGAAGAAGATCGCCCAGTCCGTGGGGCTGCTCCCGCAGACCCCGGTCGCGCCCGAGGCGATCACCGTCGCCGATCTCGTCTCCCGTGGCCGCCAGCCGCATCAGCGGTGGTGGCAGCAATGGTCGGAGGAGGACGAACGCGCCGTCACGGACGCCATGGAGCGCACGGACGTGACGGCGCTCGCCGACCGCCCGGTGGACGAGCTGTCGGGAGGGCAGCGGCAGCGCGTATGGATCGCGATGGCACTCGCGCAGGAGACCGATCTGCTGCTGCTGGACGAACCGACGACGTATCTGGACATCTCCCACCAGGTGGAGGTGCTGGACCTGGTGCGCCAGCTCAACCACGAACGCGGCCGTACGGTCGTCGCCGTCCTCCACGACCTCAACCAGGCCGCCCGCTACGCCGACCATCTGATCGCGATGAAGGGCGGCAGCATCGTGGCCCGCGGCCGCCCGGAGGGCATCGTCACGGCGGAGCTGGTACACGAGGTCTTCGGCCTCGACTCGGTGGTCGTGCCGGACCCGGTGACCGGCAGCCCCTTGGTCGTCCCGGGCACGCCTTGGCAGGCCGCCGAGCAAGGCTGAGCGCGGCAGGGCTGGCGCCCGGCGTCGGCCCTACGCCGTAGCCCTGAGTCAGCGCTTGCGCCTCGCGTCAGCTCTTGCGCTTCGCCGCGCGCCAGAGGAGGAACAGCACCGAGGCGATGGCCGCGCCCCGGACGACGTAGGGCCAGGTCTCGGTCAGGGCGTCCTTCCAGCCGTGTTCGGGGATCGGCTCGCCCCACTTGCCGTCGGCTCGGCCATACAGCCAGATCGCGGCCCCGGCCGCGACCAGGCCTGGCATGCCCAGGGCGGCCCACTTCGCCTCGGCAGGGGAGCGGCGGTAGGTGCTGTAGTACGCGATCACCCAGCCGAAGGCGATCAGGATGATGTTGCCCAGGGCCGCACCCGCCACGAGGAGTGCGACCGCCACCAGCAGCACAGGGCCGAGCCCGGACAGCCATGTGGGGACGCCGCCGCCCGCGGGCTGGTCGGCCGCCTTACCCGCCTTACCGGGCCCGAGCAGTACGCGGCGCAGCCCGCTACGCGGCTTGCCCCCGGCCCCCGCCTTCTTGGCCTCGGCCTTCGCCTTCGCCTCGGCGTCCGCCTCGGCCTCGGCGGCGGCCGCTTCCGCAGCCGCCTTCTCCTCGGCCTCGCGCCGCTCCTGGCGCTCCTGCTCGGCCGACTTGCCCTTACCGAGCAGTTCGGGGATCTCGATCCCGCCGGTGAACCCCTCGACCGCGCCGTACTGCGCGTCGCGCTGCTCGGGCTGGGCGAACGGGCCCGGCTCGACATGCCACCAGTCCATATCGGACTCGCGCGGGCCCAATTCGTCCTCGCCCGCGAGGTGCGGCGGCGAGGCGGCGTTGGACGGGGGCGTGGCGGGGGTGGCGGGCCTCGGCTTGATCAGGGAGGGGGTGCCGTCGCCCGGCGTGCGATTCGCGCGCCCGTCCCCGTTCCGGCCGGTACCGGGCACCCCCGGGGCGTCCTCCTCGCGCGGGGCTGGCACCTTACCGGTGAGACCGCTGCTCTTGGCGAGCCCGGCCAGCTTGTCGCGGGCCGCCCGCGCCGCCCCGGCGGCCCCTCGCGGGGCCGCACCGCCGCCCGTAGCGCTGCCCGCGCCGCCGCCCCTACCGCTGCCCGCCGTACTGGGCTCACCACCGATTCCCCCCGATCCCGGGTCGGGGCCTCGGCCACCCGCGGCGGCCACCACATCGGCCGGTGAGCCCAGCTTGGACAGGATCCGCTTCACCCCGGCCGGGCTGTCCGCGCCTCCGGTGGCCCGGCGATGGTCGATATCGGCACGGAGCCCGGAGACCAGCCGCATACGTTCACCGGACGACAGACCTTGCTGCTGAGCCAGGTCACCGACACGGCTCAGATAGTCGTAGACGAGCTTCTCGCTCTCGATCCCCACCAAGACCCCTGAGAATGCGCACCGTCGGCGTATCAATCGGCTCCGACGGTACCGCGCGGAACCGGAATCCCGCCGCACCCCCTCCGCCCCGCACCCCGCGGGTACTGTGGATCGAATGAGCAGTTCATGGAATCGAGAGGGCTGACATGCCCGAAGAGACCAGCTCGCGCAACCGGGAGGCATGAGTTGCCCGCAGACACCGGCCACGGGGACAGCGGTCCGCAAGATCGCGTCCCCCGGGGCGGCGGCCCACGAGACGGCAGCCACGGCGACCACGGCGGCCGTGGCCTCGGGGTGCCGCGCACCCTCGCCGAGGAGCTGCGCACCCGGCCCGACGACACCCTCGCCGCCCTGCTGCGCGCCCGCCCCGATCTGCTCTCCCCGGTCCCCAACGACCTCACCCAGCTCGCCACCCGAGCGGGCACCCGCGCCTCGGTGGTACGGGCGGTGGAGCGTCTTGACCGATTCGCGCAACAGACCGCCGAGGCCCTGGCCGTCGCGCCCGACCCCTGCCCGTACGAGACCCTGCGGGACCTGCTGACGGGCGACGAGGGCGCTGAGGAGGCGGGGGGTAACGGGGGTACTGGGGACGCCCGTACCACCTCACCCACCGGGCCCACCTCGCCCGCCGGGACCACCCCGGGCGTCGGCGCCCCCCTGCGTGCCGAGGAACGTGCCGCGATCGTCGCCGAGTTGCCCCGGGCCGTGGCCACGCTGCGCGAGCAGGCCCTGATCTGGGGTGGGGACGATCGGCTTCGGCTCGTCCGGACCGCTCGGGAGCTACTCGCGCCCTCTCCCACCTCGCCCTCCCCCACTGGGCTCGGCCCAACCGTGCAGGAGGCCACGTCCGGGATGTCGCCGGGGCGGCTTCAGGAGCTGCTGGCGGCGGCCGGGGAGCGGCCCACGCACGATCCCGTCACGGCGGCGGCGGCCCTGGCCGAATTGTTCCGGGACCGCGCCCGGATGGCGGCGCTGCTCGACGGGGCGCCGGCGGGCGCGGCGGCCGTGCTGGCCAAGCTGACCTGGGGGCCGCCGTACGGGGAAGCGTCCGTCGCCTCGCCCACCCCGCCCGTCGGCTGGCTGCTGGACCACGGGCTGCTGCTCCCGTCCGGCCCGCGCAATGTCGTACTGCCCCGCGAGGTCGCCCTGCATCTGCGGCACGGCCGGGCACACCGCGCCCCCGAGCCGTTCGCCCCGCCGCTCTCGCCCGCCACCGAACACGATCCACAGGTTGTGGACAACACCGCGGCGGGCCAGACCTTCACCGCGCTGGCCACCGTCGAGGAGCTGCTGGGGCAGTGGGAGACCGCCGGGCCGCCCGTCCTGCGCGCGGGCGGGCTGAGCGTCCGCGACCTCAAGCGGACCGCCGTGGCGCTCGACGTGTCCGAGCCGGTGGCCGCCTTCTGGATCGAGCTGGCGTACGCGGCCGGGCTGGTGGCCTCCGACGGCGAGACCGACGAGCGCTACGCCCCCACCCCCGCCTACGACGACTGGCTGCGGTTGCCCGCCGAGGAGCGCTGGGCGCGGCTCGCCGCCGCCTGGCTGCCCGCGACCCGTACATCGGGCCTGGTCGGCGGCCGGGACAGCAGGGGCCGCACCCTCGCCGCGCTCGGCCCGGAACTGGACCGCTCCCCGGCCCCCGAGGTACGCCGACGGGTCCTCGAACTCCTGGCCACCCTCCCGCACGGTGCCGCGGCCGCCCCCGACGTCCTGCTGGCCCGGCTGCGGTGGGAACGGCCGACCGGCCACCGCGGGGCCCCGGCCCCCGCCCCGTCCGCCCCCGGCGCGGCCGCCCCTTCCGGGTCCGCCCCCGGGGCCACGTCGTCCGCCGCCACTACTTGGTCTTCCGCGGCCGCCCCGGGGGCCGCGTCCACCCCCGCCGTGTCCACCGCCGCCTCGCCCAGCGGCGCCTCGTCCACCCCAGCCTCGTCCACCGCCGCCTCGCCCACCGGTGAGGATCTGCGCTCGCGGCTGGCCCGCTGGGCCCTCACCGAGGCCGAAATGCTCGGGGTCACCGGCCGGGGCGCGCTCTCCGCCCACGGCCGCGCCCTGCTGGAACGCCACCCGGACGAGCCGACGGCCGCCGAGAGCGAACTCGCGTCCGCGCAGGCCGCCCGGCTGCTCGCGCCGCTGCTCCCCGACCTCCTCGACCACGTCCTGCTCCAGGCCGACCTGACCGCCGTCGCGCCCGGTCCGCTGGAACGGCCGCTCGCCGAGGCCCTGGGCGTCCTCGCCGACGTCGAGTCCAAGGGCGGCGCGACGGTCTACCGCTTCACGCCCGAGTCCGTACGCCGCGCACTCGACGCCGGGCGGACCGCCGACGATGTGCACACCTTCCTCGCCGCGCACTCCCGAACCCCGGTGCCCCAGCCGCTCACCTACCTCGTGGACGACGTGGCCCGTAAGCACGGCCGACTGCGCGTCGGCGCCGCCTCCGCGTATCTGCGCTGCGACGACGACGCGCTGCTCGCCGAGATCCTCGCCGACCGCCGTTCGGCGGGCCTGCGGCTGCGCCGCCTCGCCCCCACCGTGCTGGCCGCCCAGGCCCCGCCGGACACGCTGCTGGAGGGGTTGCGCGCGATGGGGTACGCCCCGGCCGCCGAGTCCGCCGAGGGCGATGTGCTGGTCAGCCGGGCCGAAGCCCAGCGCACCCCGCCCCGTAAGCCGCCCGCTCCGGTCCCGGAGGGCCCGCCGGTGCCCGACGCCACCCTGCTGGGCGCGGCGGTGCGCGCCATCCGCGCGGGGGACCTCGCCGCGACCGCGCCCCGCAAACCGGCGGTCGCGGCCGAGGCAGGGGCCGATTCAGGGGCAGGGGCAGGGCACGTTTCCGGCCCGGAGACCGCTTCCGGCTCACGGTCCGGGGCTGGTTCCGGGGCCGGAGCCGGGGCCAGGGCCAGTGCCGGGGCCGGTTCCGGGACCGGCGCCAGTGGCGACCGGCTGCCCCGCACCACCTCCGCCGACACCCTCGCCACCATGCAGGCCGCCGCCCTGACCGGCTCCAACGTCTGGATCGGCTACGTCAACGCGAACGGCGCGGCCACCCAGCGCGTGATCGCCCCGGTCCGGGTCGAGGGTGGCTTCGTCACGGCGTACGACCACACGGCCGACGAGGTGCGTACGTACCCCCTGCACCGCATCACGGGCGCCGCCGAACTGGCCGAGGACGCCACGTAACACGCCCAAATGGCCGTTCCGTCCAGGGATGGGATGGGGTGGGGCGGGGGCTACGGCACGCAGGGACAGCTCACGCCGCGGGCGGTGTCTCGGTCCCCCGCCGGGTCCACCGGTGCCACCAGTGGCGGCGGCGCGGGTGCAGGGCGTGGCCGAGCCAACGGCCGGCCACGACATAGCCGATCAGCGCGCCCGACGTGTTGAGGATGACGTCGTCGATGTCGAAGGCCCGGCCCTCGACGATGAGCCCCTGAACGGTCTCGACGGCCACCATCACCAAGGCCGTCACCACGACCACCCGCACCGCGCCCCGCGCCTTCGGCACCAGCATCGGCAGCAGCACCCCGAAGGGCGCGCCGAGCACCACATTGCCGCCGATCTGCTTCACCGTGTCCTGGAAGGCGGGCTGGTCGACGTAGGCGCGCAGCGAGCGTCCCGGATGCAGATTGGTGTGGACCAGGTCGACGGAGTTGGGCGAGGGCACGAGCGTGGCCTTGGCGAGCGCCGCCGCGAAGCCGACCATGCAGACGAACGCCACGAGCAGCACCATCGCCCGCGCGAGCCGCGCACCGAACGAGGTGCGTTGCAGCAGCGCCTTCTCCGGGGCGCCCTGGGGCTCGGGGGGTTCGGCGGTCCGGCCCTTGGTGGGCTGGGCCGTCGCCGACTGGACCCGTGCCTTCGCCGTCGGCGACTTCGGGGGCTGCAACTTCGTGGTCGGCGACTTCGGGGACTGCGACTTCGCCGTCGGCGACTTCGCGCTCCGCTTCTTCGCGGTCACAGACCCCTTCGTCAGGCCCCCGCCCGTCCGCGGCCCCTTCCTCTGACCACCGGTCTTTTGACCGCCGGCCTTTTGACTACCAGCCTTCTGACCGCCTGCTTTCCGACCACTGGCCGCCTTCTTCTGGCCTCCCGTCGTCCGGGAACCCGCCTGCGGCTTCTTCTCCGTCGTCCGCTTTACCGCCGCCCGCTTTGCCGCCGTCCTCTTCTTCTCTCCCGACCTCTTCTCCCCCGGCCTCTTCTCCCCCGTCCGCCGGATCTCCCATCCAGCGATGCTGATCACAGGGACTCGCCTCCCGCCCATGGCTCCGTTGTCGCCGCTCCGTCTGCCCGTATCCGTCTTCGCCGCTTGCCCGTAGCCGCCCGGAGTATCCCTGTGGCTCTCCGCCACAAATCCCCGTCGCGCTGTGCCCCGTCTCCCTCTCCCTCCCCGCCGCGCCTTCTCGATGGGGGACACTGGTTCTTTGGCCAGCCAGCACGAAAGGACCCAGGCGCGTGAATGGACCCCTCATCGTCCAAAGCGACAAGACGCTCCTGCTCGAGGTGGATCACGAGCAGGCGGGCGCCTGCCGCCGCGCCATCGCGCCCTTCGCCGAGCTGGAGCGAGCGCCCGAGCACATCCACACCTATCGGGTGACCCCGCTCGGGCTGTGGAACGCCCGCGCCGCCGGGCACGACGCCGAGCAGGTCGTGGACGCCCTCGTCGCGTACTCCCGCTACCCCGTCCCGCACGCCCTCCTCGTGGACGTCGCGGAGACCATGGCCCGCTACGGTCGGCTGCGGCTGCTCAAGCACCCCACCCACGGGCTGGTCCTGGAGACCAGCGACCGCCCGATCCTCGAGGAGATCCTGCGGTCGAAGAAGATCCAGCCGCTGGTCGGGGCCCGGATCGACCCCGAGACCGTCGTCGTCCACCCCTCCGAGCGCGGCCAGATCAAGCAGACGCTGCTGAAGCTGGGCTGGCCCGCCGAGGATCTGGCCGGCTATGTGGACGGCGAGGCGCACCCCATCGAGCTGCGCGAGGACGGCTGGGCGCTGCGGCCGTATCAGACGCAAGCCGTGGAGGGCTTCTGGCACGGTGGCTCGGGCGTCGTCGTGCTGCCCTGCGGCGCCGGAAAGACGCTGGTCGGGGCGGGTGCGATGGCCACCGCCAAGTCGACCACGCTGATCCTGGTCACCAACACCGTCTCCGCCCGCCAGTGGAAGCACGAGCTGGTGCGCCGCACCTCGCTCACCGAGGAGGAGATCGGTGAGTACAGCGGTACGCGTAAGGAGATCCGCCCGATCACCATCGCCACGTACCAGGTGCTCACCACCAAGCGGAAGGGCATCTACCCGCACCTCGAGCTGTTCGACTCCCGCGACTGGGGCCTGATCGTCTACGACGAGGTGCATCTGCTGCCGGCGCCCGTCTTCAAGTTCACCGCCGATCTCCAGGCGCGGCGGCGGCTCGGGCTCACGGCGACGCTCGTCCGGGAGGACGGCCGGGAGTCCGATGTCTTCTCCCTCATCGGGCCGAAGCGCTTCGACGCGCCCTGGAAGGAGATCGAGACGCAGGGCTACATCGCGCCCGCCGACTGCGTCGAGGTCCGGGTCAATCTGACCGAGGCCGAGCGGCTGGCGTACGCGACCGCCGAGACCGACGAGAAGTACCGCTACTGCGCCACGACCGACTCCAAGCGGCGGATCACCGAGGCGCTGGTCGCCCGGCACAAGGGGCAGCAGACGCTGGTCATCGGGCAGTACATCGACCAGCTCGACGAGTTGGGCGAGCACTTGGACGCGCCGGTCATCAAGGGCGAGACCACCAACGCCCAGCGGGAGAAGCTCTTCGACGCCTTCCGGCAGGGCGAGCTGTCGGTGCTCGTCGTCTCGAAGGTCGCCAACTTCTCCATCGACCTCCCCGAGGCCACGGTCGCCATCCAGGTCTCCGGCACGTTCGGCTCCCGCCAGGAGGAGGCCCAGCGGCTCGGCCGGGTACTGCGCCCGAAGGCCGACGGCCACCCGGCGGTCTTCTACTCGGTGGTCGCGCGCGACACGATCGACCAGGACTTCGCGGCGCACCGCCAGCGGTTCCTGGCCGAGCAGGGGTACGCGTACCGGATCGTGGACGCGAGCGAGCTGCTGGCGGACGAGGACGTCTGACGTTCGGACGTTCGGGCCGTCACCGGTCACCCATGACCCCATGCCCCATGACTTCTGTCATGGGAGGCCGGTGATCGGCGGCTCTGCCCGGGGCGTCCCCCGCCCGGAAGGATCGTGGGTGTCAGCAGTACACGGCACCACATGACGCCGAAGGGGCGGGGGACATGGCCATCAGCATCCGTAATCGCAAGGCCGAGACCGAGGCGACGGCCAAGGGCGAAACCAAGGCCAAGGGCAAGGCCGCCGACATCGGCCTGAGCGGGATCAAACCGCTGCCGCTGTGGTTCTTCGGCTTCGAGGGCGTCATGGGGGCCGCGTACGACCTGACCAAGGCGTGGGACGACGCCTGGATGGTGCTCATCGGGATCGCCTTGGTGAACATCGTCGTCGGGGCGACCGTGCTGCGCCGCCGGATGAAGCTGATGCGCGCGATGCTCAAGAACTCCCACACCCGGAAGATCGCCATCGGGATGGTCGCACTGCGCGTCGGCCTCCATCTCGTCCTCGCCGCCCTCGGTGCCCCGGTCACCTCGGTCGCCGGGCATCTGGCCGTCGCCGTCCTGATGAGCGCGACGACGGTGACGCTGATGTGGTTCAACCAGCGCGTGACCTTCCGCGCACTGCGGCTCGCCTGACTGGTCCAAAGGCAACCCGTCCAAGGGCGACTCGTCCGAGGAGCCGCCCCGGGGCCGGGGGAACCGCCTTCGGGGCGGCTCCCCCGGCCCCGTCATAATTCATTCGCCTCCCCGACATGCCCTGGCTACAATCGCCGGTCTTGCCGCCTCCCGCGTTCCGAACGGGAGAGCCGCCGCCCGGACGGAAACCGGTCGGCATCTCGTATCGCGCGTCCGTACGCGTCCGCGTCCGTACCCGCACACCCGTTTTCTGTACTCACCTCACCCGTGTGTACTCGCTCGCCGGAGGCTACGCCGTGCCCTCGCACGCCCCTGACCACCCAGATCCGCTCTCGGAGCCGCTCTCAGCGCCCGTCTCGGACCCGCTCGCGGATCCCCTCGCGGACCCGCTCACCGATCCCCTCGCGGCGGACCCCCTCACCGGCCCCCTCGCGCGGGAGCGCGCCCATCTGACCGCGTCCCGCGCCGCGCTGCGCGCCATGCGCGCCGACGTCGAGGCCCTCGACCTCCGGGACGTCACCGCGAACTGGGTCAACGCCGAAGCCCTGCACCACCAGGTCAGCGAGCGCATCAAGGCCCTCGCCGACCTCGCCGACACCCCGCTCTTCTTCGGCCGCCTCGACTATCTGCACGCGCCGGGCGCGGAGACGGCGAAGGGCGCCGAGGGGAAGCGGCCCGCCGCCCGGGGCGACTCAACGGACACTTTTTACATCGGCCGCCGCCATGTGCACGACGCGGACGGCGACCCCATGGTCATCGACTGGCGTGCCCCCGTCTCCCAGCCCTTCTACCAGGCGTCCAAGAAGGCGCCGATGGACATCGGGCTGCGCCGCCGCTTCGGCTATACGGGCGGCGAGTTGACGGCGTACGAGGACGAACGGCTCTCCGACCCCACCGAGGGGGAGCAGACCAGCAAGCTGCTCCAGTCCGAGATCGAGCGCCCGCGCGTCGGCCCGATGCGCGACATCGTGGCGACGATCCAGCCGGAACAGGATGAGATCGTCCGTCAGGGGATCGGCGGCACCATCTGCGTCCAGGGGGCGCCGGGCACCGGTAAGACGGCCGTGGGGCTGCACCGGGTGGCGTATCTGCTCTACGCGCACCGCGAGCGGCTGGCCCGCTCCGGCACCCTGGTCATCGGCCCGAACCGCTCCTTCCTCCACTACATCGAGCAGGTACTGCCCGCCCTCGGCGAGTTGCAGGTGGCACAGGCGACCGTCGAGGACCTGGTGACCCTGCCCTCCCTGGGCGCGGTGGCGCGGGGCACCGACTCCGCCGACGCGGCCCGTATCAAGGGCGACGCCCGGCTGGCCGAGGTGCTGCGCCGCGCCCTGCGCTCGTACGTCACCCGGCCCACCGAGCCGTGCGTCGTGGTGCGCGGCTCACGCCGCTGGCGGGTGCCCGCGTACGAACTGGAGGAGATCGTCGAGGAGTTGCTCACCCGCGACATCCGCTACGGCGCGGCCCGCGAGGCGCTTCCGCAGCGCATCGCGCATGCCGTGCTCGTCCGGATGGAGCAGGCGGGCGAGGCGCCCGACGACCGGGTCCAGGACGCGGTGGCCCGTAACCCCGCCGTGAAGGCGGCCGTCAAAGCGATCTGGCCACCGGTCGACCCGGCCAAGCTGGTGCTGCGGCTGCTCTCCGACGCCGACTTCCTGACCGAGCACGCGGACGGCGTCCTCGACGCCGACGAGCAGAAGACCATCCTCTGGGCGAAACCGGCGCGCGGAGTGAAGTCCGCGAAGTGGTCCCCGGCGGACCTGGTGCTGATCGACGAGGCCGCCGATCTCATCGAGCGCACCCCGTCCCTCGGCCATGTGGTCCTGGACGAGGCGCAGGATCTCTCCCCCATGCAGTACCGCGCGGTCGGCCGCCGTTGCAGCACCGGCTCGGCGACCGTGCTCGGCGACATCGCGCAGGGCACCACCCCATGGGCGACGGCCAGCTGGGAGGAGGCCCTGATCCACCTCGGCAAGGAGGGGGCGGGGATCGAGGAGCTGACCCAGGGCTTCCGGGTGCCGCGCGAGGTGATCGCATACGCCTCCCGGCTGCTGCCCGAGATCGCCCCCGGCCTGTCGGAGGCCACCTCGATCCGTGAGGCGGCGGGCGACTTCTCCGTACGGGCCGTGAGCCCGGCGGAACTGGACACGGCCGTGATCGCCGCCTGCCACGAGGCCCTGGGGCACGAGGGCTCGATCGGGCTGATCGCGGCCGACGCCCGCATCCCGGCCCTGGCCCAGGCCCTCGACACGGCGGGCCTGACCCACCTCACCCCCGGTGAGGAGACCAGCGCGGAGTCCCGCCTCACCCTCGTCCCCGCGACGCTGGCCAAGGGTCTGGAGTACGACTACGTGGTACTGGACGAACCGGCCGCCGTGGTCGACGGCGAACCCGACGAACGCACGGGGCTGCGCCGCCTGTACGTGGCCCTGACCCGCGCGGTCTCGGGGCTGACGGTGGTCCATGGGGCACCGCTGCCGGAGCGCCTGGCGGAGCGGCCGGAGCGGCCAGCGGCCTGACGGGGACGGGGTGGGATGGAGGGATGGGGTGGGATGGGCTGCGGTTCGGTGGTCGACCTCCCGGTCAGGCCACCGGAACCAGCGCGTCCTCCCAGTCAAGCCACCGGAACCGGCGCGTCCAAGGCCGTGCGCCACTGGGCGACCGCGATGGCGTCCACCGGGCCCGACCAGCCGCCGGGGCGGGCCGCGCCGCCGATGTGGAAGGCGTTGATCCCGGCGGCGCGCAGGGTGGGCAGGTGGTCGAGGCGCAGGCCGCCGCCCGCCATGATGCGCGCTTCGTAGCCCGGGGTACCGGCCCGCTCGGCCTCGGCGAGCAGGGTGAGCAGGCCGTCGTCCACGCCGCGCGCCGACCCGGCGGTGAGATACGTGTCGAGGCCGGGGATGTCGGCGAGCCGCTTGCGCAGGCCGTCGCGATCGGCGGCGCGGTCGATGGCCCGGTGGAAGGTCCAGCGGCTCTCGTCCACGCCGCCGCCCGCGCCCACGACCTCGGTCAGCGCGGTCACGGCGGCCAGGTCGACCCCGCCGTCGTCGGCCAGGAAGCCCAGGACGAACTCGTCCGCTCCCTCCGAGTGCAGCGCGGCGGCGGCCTCGCACAGCGCGTCGAACGCGTTTCCGGTCGCGAAGCCATCCGACGCGCGGAGCATCACCCGCACCGGCAGATCGACGGCCGAACGAACGGCGGCGAAGGTCTCACGGGACGGGGTGAGCCCGTCGGCGGCCATGTCGGTGACCAGTTCGAGGCGGTCCGCCCCTCCGGCCTGTGCGGCGATCGCGTCCGCAGGGGTCAGGGCGATCACCTCGAGCAATGGTCTAGACATGCAGGACAGCTTGCCACACCGCACAAGAGGGCAAACCGCTGCCCCACAATTGGCCCATGCCCGCACCCGCACCCATCCGCCATCCCGCCCATGACGCGCTGCTCACCCGCTGGACGGATCTCCTCACCGGCGCCCGCGACGCCACGACCCCGTCTCCCGTTCCCTACGGCGAAGACCTCCTGACCCGCTGGGCCGAGCCCCAGCGCCGCTACCACACCACCGATCACCTGCTCGCGGTCCTGGACCGGGTGGACGAACTGGTCCCCCATGTGCAGGCCCCCGACCCCGCCGCGATCCGCCTCGCCGCCTGGTTCCACGACGCCGTCTACCTCCCCGACCGCTCCACCAACGAGGAACGCAGCGCCCGCCTCGCCGAACGCGCCCTCCCGGAAGCCGGCGTCCCGGAGCCCCGCGTGGCCGAAACCGTCCGCCTCGTCCTCCTCACCCGCGACCACGACCCCGCCGAGGGCGACACCAACGGCGAAGTCCTCTGCGACGCCGACCTCGCCGTCCTGGCGGGCTCCCCCGAGAACTACGGCGCCTACGCGGCGGCGGTCCGCGAGGAGTACGGATTCGTCCCCGACGACGCCTTCCGCGAGGGCCGCGCGAACGTCCTCCGCCATCTGCTCGGGCTGTCCCGTCTGTTCCGTACGCCCATCGGACATGAACGCTGGGAGGCCGCCGCCCGCCACAACATGGCCACTGAGCTGGAGCTGCTCAGCGCGTAATGGTGGTGCCGGTTCGGGAGTCGCGGTACGGGACAGCTTCTCCGCGTCCAGGAGCGGCAGTACGGACGCGGTCTCCGGCCCCGGGGCCGCTGTTGCCAGATAGGCGGCCCATTCGTCCGGTGCGCCCGGGCCGTTCACAGCCGTCAGTCCACACCGTCGAGTGAACGTTCGAGAAGCGCACATCCCGATGTTCCGCGCAGGAATGCCGACGTCGTTCCGCGACGTTGTGCCTGGCATGCCCTCCTCCTCACCAGCGGATTCCGCTCGCTCCCGCATGCCCCCGGCGGTCTACGTCCTCGGACTGTCCGTGTTCGCCCTCGGTACCTCCGAGTTCATGCTGTCCGGACTGCTGCAACCCGTCGCGCGGGACATGGGGGTGTCGATCCCCACGGCCGGGCTGCTGATATCGGCGTTCGCGATCGGGATGGTGGTCGGGGCGCCGGTGCTGGCGGCGGCCACGTTGCGGTTGCCGCGGCGGACGACGCTGATGGCGCTGCTGGCGGTGTTCGGGCTCGGGCAGATCGCGGGGGCGGTGGCGCCGTCGTACGGGGTGCTGTTCGCGTCCCGGGTGGTGAGCGCGCTCGCGTGCGCCGGGTTCTGGGCCGTGGGCGCCGCGGTGGCGGTGTCGCTGGTGCCGGTGAACGCGCGGGCCAAGGCGATGGCGGTGATGGTCGGCGGGCTGAGCATCGCGAACATCGCCGGGGTCCCGGCCGGGGCCTTCCTCGGGCAACACGCGGGGTGGCGGGCCGCTTTCTGGGCGGTGGCCGGGCTGTCGGTGCTCGGGCTGGTCGGGGTCGTCGCGCTCGTACCGCGTACGGAGGTGCCGACCGGGGACGACCAGCCGCGGCTGCGGGCCGAGTTGCGTATCTACCGGGACCGGCAGGTGTGGCTGGCGCTGGCCGCCACCGCGCTGAGCGGTGGCGCGGTCTTCTGCCTGTTCTCCTACCTCGGGCCGCTGCTGACGGACGTGGCGGGACTGGACGAGGGCTGGGTGCCGACCGTGCTCGCGCTGTTCGGGGTCGGCGCGCTGCTGGGTACGGTGATCGGCGGGCGGATCGCGGACGCGCATCTGTTCGGCACGATGTTCGGGGGCATCATCGCCTCGACGGTCGTGCTGAGCGCGCTGGCGCTGACCGCGCACAGCGCGGTCGCGGCCGTGAGCCTGGCGCTGATGCTCGGCTTCACCGCCTTCTTCACCGCGCCCGCGCTCAACGCCCGGATGTTCAACCTCGCCAACGCCGCGCCCACGCTCGCGGGCGCGACGAACACCTCCGCCTTCAACATCGGCAACACGGTGGGCCCGTGGCTCGGTGGCCTCGTCATCGACGCGGGCTGGGGCTACCCGGCCGTGGCCTGGACGGGGGCGGCCCTCGCCGGTACGGGCGCGGTGACGACGGTGGCCGCGATGCGGGTGCACCGGGCGGAGGGCACGTCTCGCGTCATCGCGTCCTCGGCAGCGGCGCCGGCGTCGGCGTCGGCAACGGCCGCCTCGTACGCTCCGGAGTCCCGGCCGTCGCAGCGGCCGTCGCAGCGTTCGGAGAGGCGGTAGCGGAGCCCGGGGCGGGCGCGTCGCAGGTGCAGCCCGGGTGTGTTGCCGGTCTCCGGCGCATCCCCCGGACTTCGGCGCCTCCTCCGGCCGAGGGGCACAGTTCACGGCAGCTCGCCGAGCTGCTCGTCATCAGCGTCAAGACCGTCGAGCGCCACCGTGCCAACCTGCTGCGGAAACTCGGCCTGAAGGACCGGCTGGAGCTGACCCGTTACGCCATCCGCGTCGGCCTGATCGAACCGTAAGAGCCGCATCACTCCGCGCCCGCGACCCGCTTGGGGCGGCGGAGGCCCGCGGCCTTGAGACGGCGGAGGAGTTCCTTGCTGCCGACCTCCTCCGCGCCCGCCCCTACCGCCTTCGCGTACAGCTCGCTCGGCACGTCGTAGTGGTCGCGGTCGAAGCCTCGGCGCGGGGCGCCGATGCGGGCGGCGAAGGCGTGGAGTTCGGCGTAGGAGACATCGCTGACGAGGTGGGACCACAGGCGACCGTGGCCCGGCCACGAGGGCGGGTCGATCAGCACGGCCATCAGAGGGTGGTGCCCAGCGATCCCACGGGCGCCACCGCGACCGCCGTCTTGCCGCAGACCCAGTGCGGGTCGGGGCCCAACTCGGGCTCCACGTCGAGGGCGTGGAGGTCGCCGCCCTGGGTGCAGACGGGGCACAGCGGCCAGCGGCCGTACCGTTCCAGCAGGGCGTCCTGGACGTCCTGGGCGACCAGACCGGCCACGTACGCGACGCCTTCCGGCCACTGCTCGACCCACCACCGCCGGTGCGCGATCGCGTCTTCGACCAGCGAGACGATGTCGGCGCGGGCGACCTCCCCCGCCGCGAGGTCGGCCAGGACGAGGGCGCGGGCCGCGTGCAGTGCCTGTTCGAGCTTCATGGGTCCCATTGTCACCTTTGCTTCCTCCTGGCGCCTGTTCGTTCCGTCCGCGGTCCTGGTCGGGCAGCAGCTGTTCGGTTCGCCTGTCCGTTTCGCCTGTTCGGTACGTCCGCCGCCACGACCCGCCCCGGCTCGCCCCGCGCCCGCTCGCCGACCCGTCGCGTCGTCGTTCGGAGGGTTGACGAGCATCGTGGCCGGAAATAGTTTTCGCTGGTGAGTAGCGATCTGAAGGAAACTTTCATGCCTCCTCCGCAGCCCGACGGCACACCACCCGTCACCCCCGTCTCCCCTGCCCCCTCCGTCCCACCGGCCCCACCCGCCCCGGCCGCCCTCGCCGCCAAGGTCCGCACGTTAGCTCCCTCCATGACCCGCTCCATGCACCGCGTCGCCGAAGCCGTGGCGGGCGATCCGGCCGGTTGCGCGGCGCTCACCGTCACCGGGCTCGCCGAGCGGACCGGCACCAGTGAGGCCACCGTCGTCCGCACCTCCCGGCTGCTCGGCTACCCCGGATACCGGGATCTGCGCCTCGCGCTCGCCGCGCTCGCCGCCCAGCAGGCCGCCGGCCGGGCACCGGCCGTCACCGCGGACATCGCGGTGGACGATCCGATCGCCGACGTGGTCACCAAGCTGGCGCGGGAGGAGCAGCAGTGTCTGGCCGACACCGCCGCCGGGCTGGACACCAGCCAGGTCGAGGCGGCCGTCTCGGCACTGGCCACCGCCCGCCGGATCGATGTGTACGGGGTCGGGGCGTCCAGCCTGGTCGGCCAGGACCTGGTCCAGAAGCTGCTGCGCATCGGGCTGATAGCCCACGCCCACGCCGATCCGCACCTCGCGGTCACCAACGCGGTCCAGCTGCACTCCGGCGACGTCGCCATCGCGATCACCCACTCCGGGCGTACGACGGACGTCATCGAACCGCTACGGGTGGCCTTCGAGCACGGGGCGACCACCGTCGCGATCACGGGGCGGCCGAACGGAGAGGTCGCTCAGTACGCGGACCTGGTGCTCACCACCTCCACGGCCCGCGAGAGCGAGCTGCGCCCGGCGGCCATGTCCAGCCGGACCAGCCAGCTGCTGGTGGTGGACTGCCTGTTCATAGGGGTCGCCCAGCGGACGTACGAATCGGCGGCGCCCGCGCTCTCCGCGTCGTACGAGGCGCTCGCGCACCGCCACGATCCGCGTCCCGGGCACCGCTGAGCCCCGCCGGTCCCGCCCGACGGCCCTGCCCGATGGTCCCGTCCGCCGAGGCCACCCTCGCGTTCCCACCCCCACCCTCACGCTGACGTACCGGAAAGAGCCGCTTCGCCATGACTACCGCCGACTCCGCACGGCTCCGCGCCCAGCTCGACACCCTGACCACCGAGGCGTTCCGCCCCGAACTCGCCGAGATCGACCGGCTCGAAACCCTTGAGATCGCCCGGATCATGAACGCGGAGGACGCCGCCGTCCCCACCGCCGTCGCCGGTCAGCTGCCCAGCATCGCCGCCGCCATCGACGCCATCGCCGTACGGATGTCCCGTGGCGGCCGCCTCCTCTATACGGGCGCGGGCACCGCCGGACGGCTCGGGGTGCTCGACGCCAGCGAGTGCCCGCCCACCTTCAACACCCGGCCCGAGCAGGTCGTCGGGGTGATCGCGGGCGGCCCGGACGCCGTGGTGACCTCGGTCGAGGGCGCGGAGGACAGCGCGGAGATGGCCGCCCGGGACCTCGACCGGCTGGGCATCGGGCCCGACGACACCGTGGTCGGCGTCTCGGCCTCCGGCCGCACCCCGTACGCCGTGGGCGCGGTCGAGCACGCCCGGCGGTGCGGTGCGCTCACCGTCGGGCTGTCCTGCAACGCCGGTTCGGCGCTCGCCGCCGCGGCCGACCACGGCATCGAGGTCATCGTGGGGCCGGAGCTGCTCACCGGCTCGACCCGGCTGAAGGCGGGTACGGCCCAGAAGCTGGTGCTCAACATGATCTCGACCATCACCATGATCCGGCTGGGCAAGACCTTCGGGAACCTGATGGTCGATGTGCGCGCCTCCAACGACAAGCTGCGCGCGCGTTCGCGGAGGATCGTCTTCCTGGCGACCGGCGCCTCCGACGAGCGGATCGAAAGCGCGCTGGCGGCCACGGACGGCGAGGTGAAGAACGCGATCCTCACCATCCTGGGCGAGGTGGACGCCCCGACCGCCGAGAAGCTCCTCGCCGAGGCACACGGCCATCTGCGCGCCGCCCTGGAGGCGGCCACGGGGTAAGCCCCTCAGCTGGGCACGTGGCCCTGGATACGCCGTCGGGGCGGCACCCCTGGGAGAGGGTGCCGCCCCGACGTCTGGACGGTACGACCGACCGGCGAGCGAACGCGCCGAGTCGATCAGAAGTCCATGTCACCGCCCGGCATGCCGCCCGGAGCGCCCGCCGGGGCGGCCTTCTCCGGCTTGTCGGCGATGACGGCCTCGGTGGTGAGGAACAGCGCGGCGATCGACGCGGCGTTCTGGAGCGCGGAGCGCGTGACCTTGGCCGGGTCGATGATGCCCTCGGCGATCAGGTCCACGTACTCACCGGTCGCGGCGTTGAGGCCGTGACCCGGGGTCAGGTTGCGCACCTTCTCGACCACGACGCCGCCCTCGAGACCGGCGTTGACCGCGATCTGCTTCAGCGGGGCCTCCAGGGCCAGGCGCACGGCCTGGGCACCGGTGGCCTCGTCGCCCTCGAGCTCCAGCTTCTCGAAGACCGAGACGGTCTGGAGCAGGGCCACGCCACCACCGGCGACGATGCCCTCCTCGACGGCGGCCTTGGCGTTGCGCACCGCGTCCTCGATGCGGTGCTTGCGCTCCTTGAGCTCGACCTCGGTGGCGGCACCGGCCTTGATGACGGCCACGCCGCCGGCCAGCTTCGCCAGGCGCTCCTGGAGCTTCTCACGGTCGTAGTCCGAGTCCGAGGACTCGATCTCGGCGCGGATCTGGTTGACGCGGCCCTGCACCTGCTCGGTGTCGCCGGCGCCGTCCACGATCGTGGTCTCGTCCTTGGTGACCGTGATCTTGCGGGCACGGCCGAGCAGGTCGAGACCGGCGTTCTCCAGCTTGAGGCCGACCTCCTCGGAGATGACGGTGCCACCGGTAAGGATGGCGATGTCACCGAGCATGGCCTTACGGCGGTCACCGAAGCCCGGCGCCTTGACGGCGACGGACTTGAAGGTGCCACGGATCTTGTTGACGACCAGGGTCGCCAGGGCCTCGCCCTCGACGTCCTCGGCGATGATCAGCAGCGGCTTGCCCGACTGCATGACCTTCTCGAGCAGCGGGAGGAGGTCCTTCACGCTGCTGATCTTGGAGTTGACGATCAGGATGTACGGGTCGTCGAGCGACGCCTCCATACGCTCCATGTCCGTCGCGAAGTACGGGGAGATGTAGCCCTTGTCGAAGCGCATGCCCTCGGTGAGCTCGAGCTCGAGCCCGAAGGTCTGCGACTCCTCGACGGTGATGACACCTTCCTTGCCGACCTTGTCCATCGCCTCGGCGATGAGCTCACCGATCTGGGTGTCGGCGGCGGAGATGGAGGCGGTGGAGGCGATCTGCTCCTTGGTCTCCACGTCCTTGGCCTGCTCGAGCAGCTGGGCGGAGACGGCCTCGACGGCCTTCTCGATACCACGCTTGAGCGCCATCGGGTTGGCGCCCGCGGCGACGTTGCGGAGGCCCTCCTTGACCAGCGCCTGGGCGAGGACGGTCGCGGTCGTCGTGCCGTCACCGGCGACGTCGTCCGTCTTCTTCGCGACCTCCTTGACCAGCTCGGCGCCGATCTTCTCGTACGCGTCCTCGAGCTCGATCTCCTTGGCGATGGAAACACCATCGTTGGTGATCGTGGGGGCGCCCCACTTCTTCTCGAGGACGACGTTACGGCCCTTGGGGCCGAGGGTGACCTTGACGGCGTCGGCGAGCTGGTTCATCCCGCGCTCGAGGCCGCGCCGCGCCTCCTCGTCGAACGCGATGATCTTGGCCATGTGAAGTGGTCCTCCCAGAGACGGGGTGGATTGCTCCGGACCGCGCTGGCGCCCGCGACGGACGGCCTACCTGCCGCGCGGTTCCTTACCCCGCATGGCCTGGCGGGCCTCACCGACCCGGTCCTTCTGTCACTCTCAACGTCAGAGTGCTAACGCCAATGATTAGCACTCGGACCCAGTGAGTGCAAGCGCCCGTAGGGCGGCAGAAGCGCCCGAAGGGGGCGGTAGGGCACAGGAGGCCATGGCGCCAGGCATGCCGAAGGGTCCGTATCCTGTTCGGGACACGGACCCTACGGACTTGTTCGTTTCAGCTGCGTCGCGTCGGCGCGTCAGCCTACGGCCACGCGGACCATGTCGGCCTGCGGGCCCTTCTGGCCCTGCGAGATCTCGAACTCGACCCGCTGGCCTTCCTCGAGGGTGCGGTACCCGTCCATCTGGATCGCGCTGTAGTGGACGAACACGTCCGCACCACCGTCGACCGCGATGAAGCCGTACCCCTTCTCCGCGTTGAACCACTTGACGGTGCCCTGAGCCATTCCTAACTCCCCTATTGCTGGCCCTTGCGCAGGACCGCACTCCGCGGACCCGGGTCAGACCTCACCCCCCGGATGTGGGGGGTGTGCGCCGGAACGCGTCGACCGCCGCTGAATGTATCCGTCCCAACGCCCTCTGCAACAGGTCAATCGGACGAGAATTCTTGGCACGGTCGAACGGTTAAAAGTGAGGAATTATGTGAAGTTCGGGCAAGCCGGGCCGGACATAAGGAACCAACCCGACAATTCGCGCTCACACTTTACGCACAACTTGACGAGTTCTCATATGTGGCTCCGACCCCGGAGCCGTCGGGGAATCCGGGCAACTGTATCGCGATTCCACAGACGGAATCGCCCCGTCCGGTTGTCCCCGGACGGGGCGATGCCAAAGGTGAGGAGGGGTGAGCGGGTGGACGCGGGGTCAGCAGCCGCCCGCGACCGCCGGGATGATCGAGATCCCGGCGCCGTCCGGGGTCGCCGTGGCCAGGCCGTCGGCGAAGCGGACGTCGTCGTCGTTGACGTAGACGTTCACGAAGCGGCGGAGCTTGCCGGTGTCGTCCAGGACGCGGGCCGAGATGCCCGCGTGGTTCTTCTCCAGGTCCGCCAGGACCTCGGCCAGGGTCGCGCCCTCGGCGGGGACCTCGGCCTGGCCGCCGGTGTAGGTGCGCAGGATGGTCGGGATTCGGACGTTGACGCTCATGCGAGTCCAGCCTCTCGGAACGAGTCAAGGGTGGGGCGGATGATGGCGGAGGGACCCGTGGTGGGGGCCACCGCGTCGAGGGTCTTGAGGCCGTCGCCCGTGTTGAGCACGACGGTGGTCAGGGACGGGTCGAGCAGACCGTCCTCGATCAGCTTCTTGGTCACGCCGACGGTCACGCCGCCCGCGGTCTCCGCGAAGATCCCCTCGGTGCGGGCCAGCAGCTTGATGGCGTCGACGATCTGCTCGTCGTTCACGTCCTCCACCGCGCCGCCCGTACGGCGGGCGATGTCCAGGACGTACGGGCCGTCCGCGGGGTTGCCGATGGCCAGCGACTTGGCGATGGTCCGCGGCTTCTGCGGCCGGACGACGTCATGGCCGGCCTTGAAGGCGACGGAGACCGGGGAGCAGCCCTCGGCCTGGGCGCCGAAGATCTTGTAGGGCCGGTCCTCGACCAGACCGATCGCGATCAGCTCCTTCAGCCCCTTGTCGATCTTGGTGAGCTGGGAGCCGGAGGCGATCGGGACGACGATCTGGTCCGGCAGCCGCCAGCCGAGCTGCTCGCAGATCTCGTACGCCAGGGTCTTGGAGCCCTCGCCGTAGTACGGCCGCAGATTGACGTTGACGAAGCCCCAGCCCTCGCCCGCCGGGTCACCGATCAGCTCGCTGCAAAAGCGGTTGACGTCGTCGTAGTTGCCCTCGATGCCGACCAGCTCACCGCCGTAGACCGCGGCCATGACGACCTTGCCCGCCTCCAGGTCGTGCGGGATGAAGACGCAGGAGCGGAAGCCCGCGCGGGCGGCCGCGGCGCCCACCGCGCCGGCGAGGTTGCCGGTGGAGGAGCAGGAGAGGGTGGTGAAGCCGAAGGTGCGGGCGGCCTGGACGGCGATGGCGACGACCCGGTCCTTGAAGGAGTGGGTCGGGTTCCCGGAGTCGTCCTTGATGTGCAGCTCACCGGTGACGCCGAGCTCACGGGCGAGGTTGTCGGCCTTGACCAGCTTGGTGAAGCCGGGGTTCAGGCTCGGCAGGTCCGCCACGTCCGCCGGGACGGGCAGCAGCGGGGCGTAGCGCCAGATGCTGTTCGGGCCGGCCTCGATCCGCCGGCGCAGCCCCTCCACGTCGCCGGCCGGGAGCTCGTACGCGACCTCGAGGGGGCCGAAACAGGACTCGCACGCGAAGATCGGACCCAGTTCGAACCGCTCACCGCACTCCCGGCAGGACAATGCGACGGCGGGGCCGAAGGCACCGGAGGCGGAGGAAGTGGTTGAGCTTTCTACTGACTGCACAGCCATGGATGGCGAGGCCCTTTCTCCTCATCTTCCTCGCGACGCATTTCGCCACGAGACGGAATTGGCACCTTCCCGAGCTGGGAGCCTCGCTGCGGAACGCGAGATCAGCTGGAGGGTTGCCGGGGCTTCAACGGGCCGTTCCCTCTGCCCCTCTGGATGAGCGGTATGGCGCCGGGCGGACCCGGGGCGTTTGTCGGCACGGGCTTCGCCGGTACCTCGGTACCTCGGTAAACACCGAGGTCGACCCCGACATACGACGGCCATGTGCGTTGTTCAAGACTGTAACCGAAGGCCCGGATGGTTGAGCTAGCCGTCCGATGCGCGAGATGGATCACAGCGATCACAGCAGGGGAGACACACAGGTGCTGGATGAGGTGGAGCGCTGGCTGAAGCGTCGCTCCTGGTCTGCCGACGACCGTCCGCTGGATCGCCTGCTGGCCGCGAAGCGGGCCTCGGCGGCGACGGTGAGCGTGGTCCTGCCCGCCCTGAACGAGGAGGCCACGGTCGGCGAGATCGCCGACACGATCCGGCGTGAGCTGATGGGCGAGGCGACACCGCTGGTGGACGAGCTGGTGGTGCTGGACTCCGGCTCCACGGACCGCACCGCCGAGGTCGCCGCGGCGGCGGGCGCCACCGTCGTCCCCCGCGACTCGCTGCTGCCCCGGCTGCCCGCGCTGCCCGGCAAGGGCGAGGTGCTGTGGCGGTCCCTGCTCGCCACGAGCGGCGACATCGTCTGCTTCATCGACGCCGACCTGCGGGAATTCGAACCGCGCTTTGTCTCGGGGATCGTCGGTCCGCTGCTGACCGACCCCACGCTGGAACTGGTCAAGGGCATGTACGACCGCCCGCTCGGCGAGGTGGCGGGCCAGGGCGGCCGGGTCACCGAGCTGGTCGCCCGCCCGCTGCTGAATCTGCACTGGCCCCAGTTGGCCGGATTCGTCCAGCCGCTGGGCGGGGAGTACGCGGCGCGCCGCTCGCTGCTGGAGCGGCTGCCCTTCCCGGTCGGCTACGGCGTCGAGCTCGGGATGCTGGTCGACGCGCTGCACACGGTGGGGCTCGACGCGCTCGGCCAGGTGGACATCGGGGTGCGCAAACACCGCCACCAGGACGGGCAGGCGCTCGGCCGGATGGCGGCCGCGATCTACCGCACCGCACAGCTGCGGCTGGCCCGGGGCCACTTGGTGCGGCCGCGGCTGACCCAGTTCGACCGGGGCGAGAACGGCTTCGAACCGCGCACCACGGCCGTGGACACCGAGGAGCGGCCGCCGATGATCGAGATCCCGGAGTACACGGCGCGGCGCGCGGCGTGAGGCGGGGCGTGGGGCCGCGGCTCGGCGCCCGCGGAGGGGCACCGCCCTGGCGGTCACGTGGCCGGAACCGGAAGAGCGGAATAGCACCTACGGGGCAAGAAACCGTACGTACGTTTGCGCGGGGCCGCGCCTGGCTAGGCTCGCGACATGGCAGTTCCGCGCACCGCCCCGATCCTGGTCGCGTCCAACCGCGGCCCGGTCTCGTACACCCTGGGCGAGGACGGCTCGCTCGCCGCCCGGCGCGGCGGTGGCGGGCTGGTCTCCGGGCTCAGCGCGATCGGCCCCGAGTCGGGCGGGGTGTGGGTGTGCGCGGCGCTCGGCGAGGGCGACCGCGAGGCGGCCCGGCGGGCCGGGGACAGCCATCTGAACCCCGGTGACACCGGCGGTCAGCAGGTGCGGATGCTCGACATCTCGCCGGACGTCTTCGCCGCCGCGTACAACGGCGTGGCCAATTCGGTGCTGTGGTTCGTGCACCACCTGCTCTACCAGACCCCGGTCGAGCCGGTCTTCGACGCGGAGTTCGCCGAGCAGTGGGCGGCCTACGAGAGCTATAACGCGGCCTTCGCGGACGCGCTCGCCCAGGAGGCGGTGGACGAGGCCGTCGTCCTGGTGCAGGACTACCACCTGGCGCTGGTGCCCGCGATGCTCCGCGAGCGCCGCCCCGATCTGCGGATCGGTCACTTCTCCCACACCCCGTGGGCCCCGCCGGACTACTACCGGCTGCTGCCGGACGAGGTCGCGGCGGGTGTGCTGCGCGGCATCCTCGGCGGCGACCGCGCCGCGTTCCTCACCGAGCGCTGGGCGACCGCCTTCGCCGACTGCTGCGCGGCGGTGCTGGGCGCGGAGATCGTCCGGGACGGTGGCGGCGACGGTGACGATGGGGGCGGCGGTGGCGGTATGGCGACGGCCGTGCGCTTCGAGGGCCGGGAGACCCGGCTGGGCGTCCACGGCCTGGGCGCGGACGCGGACTTCCTGCGGGAGCGGTCGCGCCAGGCCGATGTGGACGAACGGCTGAGCACGCTGCGGGCGCAGATCGGGCCGGGCCGGAAGTCGATCGTCCGGGTGGACCGCACCGAGCTGTCCAAGAACATCGTGCGCGGGCTGCTGGCCTACCGGCGGCTGCTGGAGACCCGCCCCGAGTGGCGCGAGCGCGTGGTGCATGTCGCCTTCGCCTACCCCTCGCGCCAGGACCTCGCGGTCTACCGCGACTACACCGAGCGGGTGCGGCGGATCGCGGACGAGATCAACGAGGAGTACGGCACGGAGGGCTGGACCCCGGTCGCCCTGCATGTGAAGGACGACTTCGCCCGGTCCCTCGCGGCCTACCGGCTGGCGGACGTGGCACTGGTCAACCCCATCCGGGACGGGATGAACCTGGTGGCCAAGGAGGTCCCGGTGGTCTCCGAGCGGGGCTGCGCGCTGGTGCTGTCCCGGGAGGCGGGCGCGTACGCCGAGCTGGGCGAGGACGCGCTGGTGGTGAACCCGTACGACGTGGAGGGCACGGCCCGCGCGCTGCACGAGGCCCTGCGCATGAGCGACGGCGAGCGCGCGGACCGCACGAAGCGGCTCGCCGCCGCGGCGACCGCGCTACCGCCACAGGCATGGTTCCTGGCGCAGCTGCGGGCGCTGTAGACCGGCGCCGTCCGGGTGGGTGGCAGGCGCTGTCCGGTTGGGTAGCGGCCGTTCTCCCCGGCGAGCCCTACGCGGCTTCGCCGCTGACCGCGGCGGCCAGGGCCGAGAGCAGGTCCACTACGCCCGCCGGGCCGTCGACCACCAGGTCGGCCCGCTTGGCGAGCTCGGTCACCTCCGTGCTGCCGCTGCACACCAGCACCCCCGGCACCCCCTCCTCGCGCAGCCGCTCCACCGCCGCGAACGCGGCCAGGTCGCCCAGGTCGTCGCCCGCGTAGAGCACGGCTTCCGCGCCCGTCCGCCGTACGTATTCGGTGAGCGCGACGCCCTTGTCCATGCCCGGCGGTCGCAGCTCCAGCACGAAGCGGCCGGGCTCGACGATCAGCCCATGGCGCTCGGCGAGGGCGTGCAGCGGCGCGCGCAGCCGCTCGAACGTGGCCTGGGGGTCCTCGGCACGGCGGGTGTGGACGGCGACGGCGCGGCCCTTGTCCTCGATCCAGGTGCCGCGCGAGGCGCCGTGCTCCTCGAGGACGGCGGGGAGTTCGGCCTGGACGGCGGCGACGCCGGGGTGCGGTTCGGGCGCCTGGACCTCGCCGCTGCCCGCGTCCCAGCGCTCGGCGCCGTAGAGGCCGAGGACGACGAGCCCGTCCAGCCCCTCGGCCCCGGCGAACCCGCCGTACCGTACGGCGACTTCGGCCGGGCGTCCGGTGATCACCGCGACGGAGCGGATCCCCGGGGCCAGCCGGGAGAGCGCGGGGACGGCGCCGGGGTGGGCGCGGGCCTGGTCGGGGTCGGGGACGATCTCGGCGAGGGTGCCGTCGAAGTCGAGTCCGACGACGGCGCGTCCGGGCCGTTCGAGGAGGGCGGCGAGGCCCTCACGGCCGGCGGAGGTGGTGGGTACGGGGACGGGGTGACTTCCCATAGCGCTGCCCATGGCGGTGACCCTACCGGGCCCGGCGGCACGGCGGGCTTACCCCGGGCGTCCCCCCGGTGAACGCCCCCGGGCGCCCGGACGGTGAAGGCCTCACGGGTACTCGCCCCGTCAACGGCCCGCGCGCCCGGCTGATGAACGCGCCCCGGCCGTCCCTCCGACGCGACGACGCGCTCAGCGGCGTTCGCGGCGCTCGTCCCTGATCCGGCGCAGCCGGTTGACGGTCACCGGGTCGTGCTCCAGGGCCCTGGGGTCGTCAAGCAGCGCGTTCAGCAACTGGTAGTAGCGGGTCGGGGAGAGGCCCAACCGCTCCCGTATCGCCCGCTCCTTGGCGCCGGGGCCCGGCCAGCCGCGCCGCTCCACGGCGAGCACGGCCAGGTCGCGCTCTGACAGCCCGGCATCCGGATCCGGCTCCTGGTCCTCGACCCGGCCTTGGCCCTGGTCCTCGACCTGGTCCTGCTCCCCGGCCTGGTCGGCGGGGTCGTCGGAGGGTCCGGAGCCGGGGCCGGGCCCGGAGCCGGGGCCGGAGCCGGGCGTGTCCACTGTCATGCCCCCGCATTCTCCATGGCGTCGGCCTCCCGCTGGATCTGGCCCAGTACGCTCGCCGGGTCGCCGCCCTTGGCCACGGTCGAGCCGATCTTCTGCTTGATCAGCTTGCTGACCTCCGCCCAGGAGGTCTTGTCGGCCGGGTAGAACTCCGCGCTCTCCAGCTCGTCCAGGAACCGCCACAGCCGCTTGTACTCACGGTCGCCGAGCATTGTCTGCTCGACGGCGGTGGTCACCGGCAGCAGGTCGTACTCGGTGACGAAGTCCAGCACGTTCTTCTCGGTGTAGACGAAGTCGAGGAACTTCCCGATCGCCTTACGGTGGCCGTTCTGCTTGAAGGCCATCAGCCAGTCGGCGACGCCCATCGTCGACGGGGACTTGCCCCTGCGGCCGGGCAGCGGCGCGGTGCCGTATGTGATGCCGTGTCCGGACGCCTGCTGCATAAGGGTCGGGTGGCCGTTGAGCATGCCGACCTCGCCGCGGGCGAAGGCGTCGAAGGTGTCCTGGCGGTTGGTGCGGGCCGGGGAGCCGGGGCCGGTGAGGTCCGCGCCGACGAGTTCGTCGCGCAGCCACTCGAAGGCCTCGATGTTCTCGGTGGAGTCGATGGTGTAGCTGCCGTTGGCGTCGGTGTAGCCGCCACCGCCGCTGAGCATCCACATCATGGTCTCGGCCTGGCACTCCTCGGGGCCGAGCGGCAGCCCGTACGGGATCTTCACCCCATTGGCCTTGAGCCGGACGGCCGCCTCCTTGAGCTCGTCCCAGCTGGTGGGGGCGGAGGATATCCCGGCCCGGTCGAAGAGCTTCTTGTTGTAGAAGAGCAGCCGGGCGCTGGCCACGAACGGCACCCCGTACTGCACCCGCCGCACCTCACCCGCATGGGCGATCGAGGTGATGAAACCGGCCTGGGTGGGGATGGAGAGCATCTCGTCCGCGCGGTAGAGCTTGCCCTGCGCGGCATAGTCGGCGTACGCGCCGATCTGTGCGATGTCCGGGGCCTGACCGTTCTTGACCATCTCGGCCACCCGCCGGTCCACCTCGGTCCAGCTGTAGACCTTGACGTCGACCTTAAGGCCGCCGTTCTTGGCCTCGAAGGCCCGGGCCACCTTGTCCCAGTACTTCTGGGAGCTGTTGGCGGTGCTGTCGCCGTAGTCGGCCGCGACCACCTTCAAGGTGACATCACCGTCGGAGCCGGAGCCGCCGCTGCCGCAGGCCGTGAGTCCTGGTGCCGTCGCCATCGCCGCGACACCCGCCGTTGTCAGGCCCAAGAACCGTCGCCGCTGCACCGCTGTTCCCACCCTATGGCTTGTTTCATCCTCAAGGGTCCTCCCCCGAGGTCGAGCGAGTCTGCCTTGCAAACCTCCACAAGGTCTACACCACGGGCGTATCGCTTCGGTATCAGAACTCATTTGCCCAGGTGAGCGGGGTGCTACACGCGTAAGTGGGATGTGTCACCCAGTCACAAACGGAGGGGCTGGTTCACACCAACCCCCTACCGGCACCGACGTGATCTCCTGACGAGAAGCGGCGAGTGGACTAGACCTCTCATGGTGGATCGCGCGAGACTGTTCCATGTGAAACACGTCATCGCCCTGGATGTGGGCGGCACCGGTATGAAGGCCGCCCTCGTCGGGGCGGACACCACACTCCTCCACGAGGCCAGGAGGCCCACCGAGCGGGAGCGCGGGCCCGAGGCGGTCGTGGCCGCGATCCTCGACTTCGCCGCCGAGCTGCGCGCGATCGGCGAGCGGCGGTTCGGCGGACCCCCACTGGCCGCCGGGGTCGGTGTGCCCGGGGTCCTGGACGAGGACCGCGGAGTGGCCGTCTTCGCCGCCAACCTCGGCTGGAGCGACGTCCCGCTGCGGGCACTGCTCACCGAGCGGCTGGGCGGGATCCCGGTCGCGCTCGGCCATGACGTCCGGCTGGGCGGGCTGGCCGAGGGGCGCATAGGAGCGGGCGAGGGCGCCCGGCGCTTCCTGTTCGTCTCCGTCGGCACCGGCATCGCGGGCGCCATCGGCGTCGACGGGCGCATCGACCCAGGAGCCCACGGCTCCTCCGGCGAGATCGGCCATATCGTCGTCCGTCCGGGCGGCGCCGCCTGCGGCTGTGGTCAGTCCGGCTGTCTGGAGACGCTCGCCTCGGCGGCCGCGGTGGGCCGCGCCTGGGCCGACGCCAGCGGCGATCCGGCCGCCGACGCCGCCGACTGCGCCAAGGCCGTCCGGTCCGGCGATCCCAGGGCCGCGGCCGTGTGGGGCGAGATGGTGGGCGCGCTCGCCGACGGCCTGGTCACCGCCCTCACCCTGCTGGACCCCGGAGTGCTGATCGTCGGCGGTGGGCTGGCCGAGGCCGGGGAGACGCTGTTCGCGCCGCTGCGCACCGCGGTCGAGGAGCGGCTCACCTTCCAACAGCTCCCCCGTATCGTCCCGGCGGCCCTCGGGGACACCGCCGGCTGCCTGGGCGCGGGTCTGCTCGCCTGGGACCGACTCTCCACGGAGGTAACCGCCTGATGGTCCAGCGAACGCATCTCACCGGCGCCCGGGTGGTCCTGCCGGACGGCGTGGTCGACAACGGTCGGGTGACGGTCGAGGGCACGCGCATCACGGCGGCGGGGCCGGCGGCCGGGACTGCCGCGGGCGGAACTGCCGCGGGACCGGCGGGCGGGACTACCGCAGGACCGGTGGCCGGGTCTACTGCCGGACCAGCGACCGGATCCGCGGCGGACTCCGCGTCCGGCGGCGGTGGCGAGCGGGTGCTCGACCTGGCGGGCGGCTGGATCGTCCCCGGCTTCGTAGATCTGCATGTGCACGGCGGCGGCGGTGCCTCGTTCTCGGCGGGCACCCCCGAGGAGGCCCTGACCGCCATCGGTACGCACCGGCGGCACGGCACCACCACGATGCTCGCCTCCACCGTCACCGGCGATCTGGACGACCTCGCCCGGCAGGCCGCCGCCCTCTCGGAGCTGGTGGAGCAGGGCGAGTTGGCGGGCATCCACTTCGAGGGGCCGTTCATCTCCCCCCACCGCTGCGGCGCCCACCAGCCCTCGCTGCTGCGCGCGCCCGATCCGGCGGATGTGCGCAAGCTGGTCGACGCGGCGCGCGGCACCGCGCGGATGATGACCCTCGCCCCCGAACTGCCGGGCGGGCTGGAGTCCGTACGGCTACTGGCCGAGAGCGGGGTCCTCGCGGCCGTCGGTCACACGGACTCGACGTACGAAGCGACGCTGGAGGCCGTCGAGGCGGGCGCGACCGTGGCGACCCACCTGTTCAACGCGATGCCGTCGCTGCTGCACCGCGCCCCCGGCCCGGTGGCCGCGCTGCTGGAGGACGAGCGGATCACGGTGGAGCTGATCAACGACGGCACCCATCTGCACCCCGCCGTGCTGGGGCTGGCCTTCCACCGGGCGGGCGCGGATCGGGTCGCCTTCATCACCGACGCGATGGGCGCGGCGGGCATGAGCGACGGCCGCTATCCGCTCGGCCCCATGGAGGTCGAGGTCAAGGACGGTGTCGCCCGGATCAGCGACGGGCCGACGGCCGGTTCCATCGCGGGCTCCACCCTCACCCTGGACCGGGCCTTCCGGCGAGCCGTCACGGTCGACGGGCTCGGCGTCGAGGCGACCGTAAGGGCGCTGTCCGTGACCCCCGCCCGGGTGTTGGGCATCGCCGACCGGGTGGGTTCGCTCGGGCCCGGTAAGGACGCCGATCTCGTCGTGCTCGACGACGACTTCCGGCTGCGGGGCGTGATGCGCCGGGGCACTTGGGTGGTCCATCCGGAACTGGGCTGAAGTGCCCTGATTTCAGGCCGGGGTGAGGGGGTATTGACACGGTCCGACGCTGTCCGGAACGACGCGGAGGTCTGGGCCGAAGCCACTCGTTTTGGCATGATCGCTCGGACACGGGAACGGGCACGCACGGGTACGGCTCGGCACACAGTCGCTTTCAGCACAGGAGTCTCCGTCCGGCGGGGGGACGGGAGAGGGGATGCCAGGGTGATCCTCACGGTCACGCTCAACACCGCCCTCGACGTCACCTACCGGGTGCCGGAACTGCGCCCGCACACCACCCACCGCGTCACCGAGGTCACCGAACGGCCCGGCGGAAAGGGCCTCAACGTGGCCCGGGTGCTGGCCGCGCTGGGCCATGACACCGTCGTCACCGGCTTCGTCGGCGGGGTCACCGGCGCGGTGCTGCGGCAGCTGCTCGCCGAGATCGCCACGCCCGGCGGCGGCCCCAAGGCACCTCGCGGCACGATCACCGACGCGCTCGTCCCGATCGCCGGCACCACCCGGCGCACCATCGGCGTCGTGGACGCCGCCACAGGTGACACCACCCAGCTCAACGAGCCGGGCCCGCTCGTCACCACCCCCGAGTGGTCCACCTTCATGGACGGTTACGGCCGGCTGCTGCGCGAGGCGTCGGCGGTCGCGCTGTGCGGCAGCCTGCCGCCCGGGGTTCCCGTCGGGACGTACGCCCAGCTCATCCGGGAAGCGCATGCGGCGGGCGTACCCACCCTGCTGGACACCAGCGGCGAACCGCTGCGCCGGGGCATCGCCGCCCGCCCCCATCTCGTCAAGCCCAACGCCGACGAGCTCGCCGGGCTCACCGGCTCCACCGACCCGCTGCGCGCCGCGCGCGACGCCCGGCGGCGCGGGGCGCGCGCGGTGGCCGCCTCGCTCGGCCCCGACGGCATGCTCATGATCACCGCCCACGGCGCCTGGCGCGCCACCCCGCCGCGCCGGCTGACGGGCAATCCGACGGGCGCCGGGGACGCGGCGGTCGCGGGGCTGCTGTCCGGGCTGGTCGAGGAGGTGCCGTGGCCGGACCGGCTGGCCCGCGCCGTCGCCCTGTCGGCGGCGGCCGTAAGGGCCCCGGTGGCGGGCGAGTTCGACCGTGCGGTCTACGAGGAGGCGCTGGCGCGGGTCGAGGTGACGGAGCACCCGGCGGCGGCGTGAACAACCGCCGAGTGCCGCCCGGTCCTACGCTTTCCTCTCCCCTTCCCACTCCTCCCCGCTCCTCCCCGCGGCATCGATATGCGGCTCCGCCGCGTGGCACGCGTGGCAGGGGCTTCACCCCTGGACCCCGGGGTCTGGGGCCTGGGGCGGAGCCTCAGTTGAAGGAAGGGGGCGGGCTAGCCCTTGGCCTTGGCGAGCCACATCTGATCGATGTTGGCGTCGCACTTGTCGCCGGGGTCACACGACACGGTGATCGTGTTGGTGCCCTTGGTGAGCTGGACGATCGACCAGGTCTCGGTCCAGCCCTTCTCGTAGTCACCCTTCGGCGCGCCCGAGAAGTTCTTCATGTTGAGCGGCCGCGTCTCCTTCTTGCCGTTGATCGTCAGCGACATGCTCTGGTCCTCGCCGGGCACGCCGTAGGTGACGTACAGCCGGTAGGACTTCGCCTTGGCCACGTCCAGGCTCCAGGTCGCGGACGAGCCCGGGGTGTTGAGCCCGCCGACGTAGGTGCCGCCCGCGGCCTTGGCGCCCTTGATGTCGCTCGCGGGGGCCGCGCCACCGGCCAGCTTCATCTTCGCGGCGTCCTCGGTGGGCAGCTTCTCGTCGCCCGGACCCTTGGCGGGCCCGGAGGGCTGGCGGGGCCGGACGCTGGAGCCCGCCGTGGGCTGGCCGGTCGGGTCGGCCTGGTCGTCCTTGTTGTCATCACCGTTGGTGATCATGGCGACGCCGATGCCCACGAGGACCACCGCGACCACCGCGATGGCGCCGATGAGCAGCCCCTTGCTGTTGGGGCCGCGGCCGCCTCCGCCATGGCCGCCGCGCGGGGCGGCCGCACCGGGCTGGCGGGGCGCGCCGCCGGGCAGGGTCTCGGGGGCGGCGTAGTGGGCGTTCTGCCGACCGTGGCCGCCCTGCTGGCCGTACCCCTGCTGGCCGTACGCCTGCTGCGGCTGCTGGTTCGGGATCTGCTGGCCGTAGGTGCGCTCGCCCACCGCGCGGACCTGGTTGTACGAGGTGCGGGGAACCCCTGGCTGGGCCGGACCTGGGTAGCCATAGCCGCCGGTGCGGGGGGCGGCACCCGGCTGGCCCGACTGACCGCCCTCGTTCCCTTGATCGCCCTCCGAGCGATACAGGTAGGCGAACGGGTCGTCGTTCTCCGGTGTGCCCGAGCCGTTGTTGCCGGCCGTCATCCCTCGTCACTCCCCTATGCATATGGCCATCGGCGCGGGATCAGAACGCGCCACGACAGCTCATATCAGGGTCGAGAGGGCCTCAACAGGGCGTGTGCTGTCCGGATGGCCAATATTCATGATCGGTTCACTGTCGGCGGCAGGGCCGCATCGGCGCAGCCTACCGCGACCGACCGCCTCCCTACCTCACCCCGCCCGGCGGCGCTCCTTGGAGCGGGATCGCTTCTCGATGTACATCCGCTGGTCAGCGGAGTGCAGCACCTCTTCGGCCGACATTCCGCAGCCCGCCCAGCCGATGCCGAAACTGGCACCGACCCGGACCGCCCGGCCGTCCACCCGGATGGGCGGAGTGATCGCGTTCCGCAGCCGTACCGCCAGGTCAGCCGCGTCGGCCCGGCCGAGGCCGTCGGCGAGGACGACGAACTCGTCACCGCCGAGGCGGGCGACCGTGTCCCCTTCCCGCACTCCGTTGGTCAGCCGGCGGGCGACCTCGATGAGCACGGCGTCGCCCGCGTGGTGCCCGAACCGGTCGTTGATGGACTTGAAGCCGTCGAGGTCGCAGAAGAGCACCGCGAGGCCCTTATGGCCGTCGTCGATGTCGGAGTCCTCGTTGGGCGGGACGGTGTGCACATGGCCGTCGAACGGGGCGGTCTCGACCGGGGGCGGGGTGCCGAAGCACTCGAACTCGTCGAAGCCGTGCAGATGCCCCGCCGCGTCCACATAGACCCCACCGGCGCCCTCGACACCGCCGTCCGACGCGCCCCCGTCCTCGTACCCCCCGCCCGGCCGGGGCGGGGTGGCGCACAGCCGGGCGGCGAGCCGGGCGCGCAGCTCGGCGCTGTTGGGCAGGCCGGTCAGGGAGTCATGGCTGGCACGGTGGGCGAGCTGGAGCTCATGGCGCTTGCGCTCCTCGATGTCCTCGACATGGGTGAGCAGGAAGCGCGGGCCGTCGGCCGCGTCGGCCACCACCGAGTTCCGCAGTGAGACCCAGACGTACGAACCGTCGCGGCGGGCCAGCCGCAGCTCGGCGCGACCGCCCTCGGCTGAGGTGCGCAGCAGGGTGCCGATGTCCTCGGGGTGGACCAGGTCGGAGAAGGACAAGCGGCGCATCGCGGAGGCCGGGCGGCCCAGCAGCCGGCACAGGGCGTCGTTGGTGCGCAGCAGCCGGCCGTGCTGATCGCCGCCCATCTCGGCGATGGCCATGCCGCTGGGCGCGTACTCGAATGCCTGCCGGAAGGACTCCTCGCTGGCGCGCAGCGCCTGCTGCTCACGCTCCAGGCGCAGCAGGGCGCGCTGCATATTGCCGCGCAGCCGGGCGTTGCCGATCGCGACGGCGGCGTGGAAGGCGTACATCTGGAGGGCCTCGCGGCCCCAGGCGCCGGGGTGGCGGCCGTTGCGCGGTTTGTCGACGGACAGCACGCCTATGAGCTCGCCGCCGGAGGCGCCCGCCGCGTAGAGCGGGGCGAACAGGCGGTCCATCGGATGCCACTCGTCGGGGAAGCGGGGCGCGGGTCCTGGGGTGTGCCACTGCGGGACGTCGTCGTCGTCGAGGACCCAGCCCTCGCTGTACGGGATGAAGCGCAGATCGCCCCAGCGCTCGCCCATGGACAGCCGGCGCTCCCAGGAGCAGCGGGAGCCGACCCGCCCGGCCATCAGCGCCTCGGCCCCGGCGCTGCCGCCGACGGCGGCGACGACGAGGTCCCCGTCGGGGCGGACGAGGTTGACGGCCGAGAGCTCGAAGCCGAGCCCGGCGATGACACCGTCGGCGACGGCCTGAAGCGTGTCGGCGAAGCTGCGGGCGGTGTTCAGATCGGCGACCACCTGGTGCAGTTGCCGCAGTGTCGCAAGGCGGATGTACGGCTCCGACTCGGTCTCCATCGATCGCACTCCCCCGAGACCTCGACAGCAAACTCCTGGCGTCTTGTCGTCCGATTGCCACGGCCACTGAATCACAGCGAGCTGCCCACTCGGTACACAGGGTCAACAATTACTGCCTGCTGTGACTCATGTCACAGACCGTGTTCACTTCTTCAAGAGAGCGGATGGGAGCGCTCCTAGTTTTTGTGATCGCAAATCCCGGTACGAGGACGCCTGGCCATGCAAGGCGGCCACCCGGGGAGCCCGGACTCCCCCGGCCCGGGGCCCGGCTTACGGCCCGCGACCTACGCCGGAGTGGTCCCCGGGTCCGATGCGGGGACCGGCCGGTGGCGGTTAGCGTCGAAGGGTGTTCCCGACGACTCCTTCCAGCCCAGCCGAGCCCGCCGTCCCCCATGCTGGTGGGGTGAGCGAGGACGAGTTCCGCGTCGCGCTGTCGCGATTCACCGCGGGTGTGGTGCTGGTGACCGCGCACGACCCGGAGGAGGGGCCGCGCGGCGAGGACGTCGGCATGACGGCCACCGCGTTCATGTCAGTGTCACTTGACCCGCCGCTGGTGATGGTGAGCGTTCGCAACGGGTCCCGGATGGACGAGCTCCTGGAGCGACAGCCCCACTGGGCGGTATCGGTCCTGTCGGAAGGTCAACGGCATATCGCGGGACGATTCGCCATGAAGGGGCGCATCAGCGACAGATTGCTGTTCGAGGACATGTCCGTGGTGCGGGGCGAGCATACGGACGCGCCGCTCGCGGTGGGCGCGCTGGCGACACTGGAGTGCCGCACCGAACAGCGGGTGACGGCCGGGGACCACACGCTCGTGGTGGCCCGGGTGCTCGCCGCGGCGGCACCGGCCGCGAAGGGCGGGCCACTGACGTACTTCAGGGGGCGCTACCGGACGCTGGGGTGAGGGGCGCCGAAGACGTGGCGGGCGGGGAATGGCGACCGGTCGGCCCGGTCGGGCCGTCCGGGGCTACGGGCCACGGGCTACGTCCAGCCCCGCCCCGTACGCCCCCGCTTGACCTCGCTCCGCTGCTTCTTCTCGCGCAGCCGCCGCTCGTTGATGCCCCGGGGGATCCGGGTGGGGCGGCGCGGCTTGGGCGGTGGCGCGGTCGCCTCCGCGAGCAGTGACGCGAGCCTTACGGCGGCCGTCTCGCGGTTGCGCCACTGCGAACGGTGCTCGGAGGCCCGTACGGTCACCACCCCGTCCACCAGCCGGCCCGCCAGCCGCTCCAGGGCACGCTCCTTCCATACGGACGGCAGTGCCTCGGTGCTGGCCAGGTCGAAGCGCAGCTCGACCTGGCTGTCACTGGTGTTGACGTGCTGTCCGCCGGGCCCGGAGGACCGCGAGAAACGCCACATCAACTCGGCCTCCGGCAAGAAGACCGAACCTCGGATGACATAGGGCGCGGGCATGTCCCCCATGGTCGCCTGCCGACCCCGGCGGCGTCATCTTGTTATCTCGTCGTACCCCGACATCAGGGTTTGGCAAAGAAAGTAAAGAGAGCTGGAACCTGTCGGGCCATTCATGGCGTTGTGGAGGGTGACGACGGCTTCGCCCGTCGCCTCGGACCATCGAGACCACGAAAGGGACTCCCCATGGCTGTAAGCCTGTCCAAGGGCGGCAACGTCTCGCTCACCAAGGAGGCACCGGGCCTGACCGCCGTCACGGTCGGCCTCGGCTGGGACGTCCGCACCACCACGGGCACCGACTTCGACCTCGACGCGAGCGCCATCGCCGTCAACACGCAGGGCAAGGTCTACTCCGACCAGCACTTCGTGTTCTTCAACAACAAGTCCACGCCGGACCAGACCATCGTCCACACCGGTGACAACGTCACCGGCCAGGGCGAGGGCGACGACGAGCAGATCAACGTCAACCTGGCGGGTCTGCCGGCCGACGTGGAGAAGATCGTCTTCCCGGTCTCGATCTACGAAGCCGAATCCCGTAGCCAGAACTTCGGCCAGGTGCGGAACGCGTTCATCCGCATCGTCAACCAGGCCGGCGGCACCGAGATCGCCCGCTACGACCTGAGCGAGGACGCCGCCACCGAGACCGCCATGGTCTTCGGTGAGCTGTACCGCAACGGCGCGGAGTGGAAGTTCCGCGCCGTGGGCCAGGGCTACGCCTCCGGCCTGGTGGGCATCGCCAAGGACTTCGGCGTCAACGTCTGAGGTTCCACCAGCGCACCACCACCAAGGGCCGCCCCGCACCCGGGGCGGCCCTCGCCGTGTCCGTATCTCCCCGTTGCGTCCGCATCCCCCCGTCGCGGGGGTCAGAACTCGCTGGTGTCCAGGTCGAACCCGAGGGGTTCGGGCAGCGACAGCGGCTGGGAGATGTCGACCTCCACCTTGCGGGTGTACCTCTTCCCAGCGGGCAGGGAGTGCAGGACGGCCTGGTGCCGCTCCCGGTCGATCAGCAGGTAGAACGGAATGCCCGCCGCCGCATAACCGCGCAGTTTGGGGCCCCGGTCCCTCTCCGCCGTCACAGCCGACGTCACCTCGCCGACCAACATCACCGCTCCCGGACCGTGGAACTCCAGGGAGTTCCGGAAACTGCCCTTCGGCGCGATGACAAGATCGGGTAAGCCTCTGCCTTCCGGCGAGATACCCGGGAGGTGGAGGCCGAGACCGGTGTAGCACCCCAGCCCTTTTCGGTGGTCCCTCACCTGACCGGACACGGACGACACGATCCCCGCGTGCCCCCCATCACCGGGACCCGTCACATGGATCGCACCTTCGACGAGCTCCACGCGCCATCCCTCGGGAGCCGCCGCGCTCAACGCCCCGAAACCATCCTCAGCAGCAGTAAGTGTCACAGTGCCTCCCCTTCCTGGCGCGATGCTTTCAGCCGGGGCGAACGACCCAGAGCTGTTCTGCCGCATGTCACCCGTTCAGGGATTGAGCACCCCGAAGGCGCCCGAGACCGCCTGGGCCAGGGCCTGCTTGCGGCGGGTGTGGGCCTTGGGCGGGTCGTCGGGGGTTGCGGTGGCGGAGAGGCCGGCGGCGGACCAGGTCAGGGCCATGGCGAGGACCAGCGCGAGGACGTCCTGGGGGTCGATCGAGGCGGTGACCCGGCCGGTGTGCTGGGCCTCGGCGATCGCCTGGAGTTTGACGGTGACGGCGGATGACTCGGTCACCAGATTGTCGGTGACCACTCCTTCGAGCTTGGCCCAGGTGGCCAGGCGGACCAGCTCCGGCCGTTCGATGGCGGCCTCGTAGAGCCGCACGGCGTACCGGGGGAGGTCGTCGGCCGTGAACGGGACGGCGTCGACGACGGCGTCGGCGTGGAGGCGGAAGACGGCGCCGAAGAGGCCGAGCTTGTCCCCGAAGTAGGCGTACAGCTGCGCCTTGTTGACGCCGGCGGCGGCCGCAATGCGGTCGACCCGGGCACCCGCGATGCCATGGGCGGCGAAGTCGGCGGTGGCCGCGTCGAGCAGGCGGCGGCGGGTGGCGTCGCTTTTCCGGGGAGACACGGGGCTCAGGTTACCAACTGGTTAGTTGCCAGCGTTGGGCGTGGGCGCGTAGCGTACAAAAATCCAACCAACTAGTTAGTTAGAAAATGAGGTGGGGACGCATGACCGTGCGCGCATACGCGGTGGAGCAAGCCGGTGGCCCGGTACAGCCGCTCGAGTACGAGCCGGAGCCCCTGGGCCCCCTGGAGGTCGACGTCGCCGTGACGCACTGCGGCGTCTGCCAGACCGACATCGGCCTGGTGGACGACGTGTACGGCGTGTCCCAGTTCCCGGTGGTCGCGGGGCATGAGGCGGTCGGTGTGATCGAGGCCGTGGGCAGTGCCGTCGACGGCACGCGGCTGGCCGTCGGTCAGCGCGTGGGCGTCGGCGCGGTGGCCGGGGCGTGCTTCACCTGCGAGTGGTGCCTCACCGGTCGGCAGTATCTGTGCCCGCACAAGGACGACACGGCGCTGCGCGGCGACCGCGGCGCGTTCGCCACCCGGGTACGAGCGAGCGACTGGCGGTATGTCCAGCCCCTGCCCGACGCCCTCGCCTCCGAGCACGCGGCGCCGCTCCTGTGCGCCGGGATCACGGTCTTCTCGGCGATCAGCCGGAACGGGGTGCGGCCCACGGACCGGGTCGCCGTGGTGGGAGTGGGCGGCCTGGGCCACCTCGCGATCCAGTTCCTCGCCAAGTGGGGCTGCCATGTGACCGCCATCTCCTCGACGGCGGCGAAGGCGGACGACGCCCGGCGGTTCGGCGCCCATGAGTTCATCGTCGCGGAGGAGGGGCTCCAAGGGGCCGCGGGCTCGTTCGACTTCATCCTCTCGACCGTCTCGGCCGATCTGCCGTGGGACGCCTACCTCGCGGCGCTGCGCCCGCAGGGGACGCTGTCCGTGGTCGGCGTTCCCCACGGGTCGTTCAGCGTCCACCCGTTGAGCCTGCTGCCGGGCGAGAAGCGGATCGTCGGAGGCGTCGTGGGATCGGCGGAGGAGAACCGGCGGATGCTGGACTTCGCGGTGCGGCACGGCATCCGCCCGGTCGTCGAGACGTTCCCGATCGCGCGCGTCGACGAGGCGCTCGACCACGTCCGCAACGGACGCGCGCGGTACCGGGCGGTGCTGGAGTTCTGAGGCTGGGGCCGCGCCCGGGACACCTGGTCGCGCACGCCCACCGCACAGATCGTCTTCTCGTCGCGTGCACAGCAACGCACAGCAACCCCATCCGCCGCGCCCGCCGATCGCCCCGCCGCGCTCGTCACCTGGGCGATCGGCCGGGCCCCGCCCCCGCCCCGGCCGGGGGCACCGATGCGGCAGGGGCATGACGTAGCGGCATAAGTCGGCATCAACCAGCCGTTGTTGCCTCATGCCTCGCTGACCGAATTCGCCCCCACTTGAACAACGTCGAGTCAAATTCTTGTTACGCGCCTATCCCAATCGATCGTTCAATGACAATCTCTGGTCGGCCCGCCGCGCGTCTTCTGACTCCGCGGTAAGGCCCCCATGCACCGCTCTGCACCTCTCTGTGCACCACTCGCACCACTCCTGCTCGACCGGACGGCCCACCCATGGCCGTCCGTACCCCCTACACAGGGCCGCGACCCGGCGGCCCCAAGGCAAGGAGACCGAGTGAGACCCATCGCTTCCTCCCCCCGTAAGAAGACCGTCCGCGTGGCGGCGCTCGTCGCCTCCGCCGCCATGGTCGTCATCGGCGTGCAGACCGGCCAGGCCAGCGCCCAGCCGGAGCAGTCCCGCGAGGCGGGCGCCACGGCGCTTCCGCTGACCGCGGGCGAGCGCGCCACCGCGATCAAGGCGGCCCAGGCCGACGCCTCCGCGCAGGCCGAGTCCCTCGGGCTCGGGGCCAAGGAGAAGCTCCTCGTCCGCGACGTCATCAAGGACGCGGACGGAACGGTTCACACCCGCTATGAGCGCACCTACGCGGGGCTGCCCGTCCTCGGCGGCGACCTGGTCGTCCACGAGAAGACCAGCGGCGCGCGCTCCGTCAACAAGGCCACCGACGCGCGGATAGCGGTCAAGAGCACCGACGCCGCCGTGGCCCCCTCGGCCGCCTCCGGCACCGCGCTGAAGGCCGCGCCGAAGGCGACCACCGGCGAGAAGGCCAAGTCGCCGCGGAAGGTGGTCTGGGCGGCCACCGGCACGCCCGTCCTGGCCTGGGAGACCGTCGTCACCGGCACGCAGGCCGACGGCACCCCGAGCGAGCTGCACGTCGTCACCGACGCCACCACGGGCAAGAAGCTGACCCAGTGGGAGGGCGTCGAGACCGGCACCGGCACCAGCAAGTACAGCGGCACGGTGCCCCTGGGCACCACCAAGAGCGGCTCCACCTACAGCCTCACCGACTCCACACGGGGCAATCACAAGACGTACGACCTGAACCAGGGCAGCTCGGGTACCGGCACCCTGTTCACCGACGCGGACGACGTATGGGGCGGCGGACGCCAGACCGCCGGCGTCGACGCGCACTACGGCGCGGCCGAGACCTGGGACTTCTACAAGGAGTTCCTGGGCCGCAACGGCATCAAGAACAATGGCGTGGGCTCGTACTCCCGCGTCCACTACGGCAACAACTACGTCAACGCCTTCTGGCAGGACTCCTGCTTCTGCATGACGTACGGCGACGGCTCGGGCAACGCCAACGCACTGACCGCGATGGACGTGGCCGGCCACGAGATGAGCCACGGTGTGACCGCGGCCACCGCGAACCTCAACTACGCGGGCGAGCCCGGCGGTCTCAACGAGGCCACCTCCGACATCATGGCCACCGCGGTGGAGTTCTACTCGGGCAACTCCGCGGACGTCGGTGACTACCTCATCGGCGAGAAGATCAACATCAATGGCAACGGCACCCCGCTGCGCTACCAGGACAAGCCCAGCAAGGACGGGGCGTCCAAGGACTACTGGTCCTCGTCGCTCGGCAACATCGACGTCCACTACTCCTCCGGCCCCGCCAACCACTTCTTCTACCTGCTGTCCGAGGGCAGCGGCGCGAAGGTGATCAACGGCGTGAGCTACAACAGCCCGACCTACGACGGCTCGACCGTCACCGGGATCGGCCGGGACAAGGCCATCAAGATCTGGTACCGGGCCCTGACCACGTACTGGACCTCGACGACCAAGTACGCGGGCGCCCGCACCGGCACTCTCAGCGCCGCCTCCGACCTCTACGGGGCCAACTCCACCGAGTACAAGGCGGTCGCCGCCGCCTGGACCGCGATCAACGTGAAGTAACCAGTCCGCCGAAGCGGTGACGGGCCGCACCGGGGTACCGGTGCGGCCCGTTTCCGACCGACCGGGCGGCCCGTTCCGGACGGGCCTCGTCATCCCTGTCGTAGCCGCTGGTCGCCACTTACGCTGCTGTCATGACACAACAGGTACGCGGCGTGGTGGCCCCCGGCAAGGGCGAGAAGGTCAGGATCGAGACGATCGTGGTGCCGGACGCCGGCCCCGGCGAGGCGGTGGTGCGCATCCAGGCGTGCGGCGTCTGCCACACCGATCTGCACTATCGGGAGGGCGGGATCAACGATGAGTTCCCCTTCCTCCTCGGCCATGAGGCGGCGGGCACCGTGGAATCCGTGGGCGAGGGCGTCACGGAGGTGGCCCCCGGCGACTATGTGATCCTCAACTGGCGCGCGGTCTGCCACGAGTGCCGGGCCTGCCGCCGCGGCCGCCCCTGGTACTGCTTCAACACCCACAACGCCAAGCAGCCCATGACCCTGACCGACGGCACCGTGCTCAGCCCCGCGCTCGGCATCGGCGCGTTCGCCGAGAAGACGCTGGTGGCGGCCGGGCAGTGCACCAAGGTCGACCCCTCGGCCTCGCCCGCCGCGGCCGGGCTGCTCGGCTGTGGGGTGATGGCCGGCATCGGCGCCGCGCTCAACACCGGCAACGTCCAGCGCGGTGACTCCGTCGCCGTGATCGGCTGCGGCGGGGTCGGCGCCGCCTCGGTCGCCGGGGCGCGGCTGGCCGGGGCCGCGAAGATCATCGCGGTGGACCTGGACGAGCGGAAGCTGGAGTGGGCCCGCTCGCTGGGCGCCACCCACACCCTCAACGCCAAGAGCGCCGATGTCGTCGAGGCCGTCCGGGAGCTGACCGACGGCAACGGCGCCGACGTCGTCATCGAGGCCGTGGGCCGCCCCGAGACCTACAAGCAGGCGTTCTACGCCCGCGACCTGGCCGGCACCGTCGTCCTGGTCGGCGTCCCCACCCCCGAGATGAAGCTGGAGCTGCCGCTCCTGGACGTCTTCGGGCGCGGCGGGGCGCTCAAGTCCTCCTGGTACGGGGACTGTCTGCCGGACCGCGACTTCCCCATGCTGATCGACCTCTACCAGCAGGGCCGCCTCGACCTGGACGCGTTCGTCAGCGAGACGATCGGGCTCGAGGACATCGAGGAGGCGTTCGCCAAGATGCACCGCGGTGAGGTGCTCCGCTCGGTGGTGATGTTCTGATGACCCCTCCGCCCGTACGCGTCGACCACCTCGTCACCTCCGGCACCTTCTCGCTGGACGGCGGCACCTGGGAGGTGGACAACAACGTGTGGCTGATCGGCGACGACCACGAGGTGTACGTGATCGACGCCGCGCATGACGCCGACGCCATCGCGGACGCCGTCGGCGGCCGCCGGCTGCTCGGCATCATCTCCACCCACGGCCATGACGACCACATCGACGCGGCCCCGGCGCTCGCCGAGCGCACCGGCGCGCCGATCCTGCTGCATCCGGAGGACGAGGTGCTGTGGCGGATGCGCCACCCGGACCGCGCCCCGGACAAGCCGCTGGCCGACGGTGATGTCCTCACCGTGGCCGGGACGCAACTGCGGGTGCTGCACACCCCCGGCCACTCCCCCGGCGCGGTCTGTCTCTACGCACCGGAGCTGACCACGGTCTTCTCCGGGGACACCCTGTTCCAGGGCGGTCCGGGCGCCACCGGGCGCTCGTACTCGTCCTTCCCGACGATCATCGAGTCGATCCGGGAGCGGCTGCTGACGCTGCCGCCGGAGACGGTGGTCCGCACCGGTCACGGCGACTCCACGACCGTCGGGGACGAGGCCCCGCATCTGGAGGAGTGGATCGCGCGGGGGCACTGAGCCCCCGGCGGTCGGTCCCGCACCTGAACAAGTGACAACCTGAACAAGTGACAAGTGGACGACGCGGGGGCCATCGCGCCCCCGCGGCCGGTCCACCCCCCGGTCCGCGGGGCCGCGCTCACCAGACCGCGGCGCCGCGGACCGTCTCGGCCACCGCCGCCGGGCGCTGGAAGGAGCGGTCGCAGTAGACGAGCGGGTCGTCCTCGCCGACGTGGGCCGCCACGACCCGGCCTATGAGGACGGAGTGGTCGCCGCCGTCCACGACGCGGTGCAGTGAACAGGCGACCCGGGCGACCGCCTCCGGTATGCCCGGCAGCCCCAGCTCCATCGGCAGGGTGTCCCCCGCCGCGAACCGGTCCGCACCGGAGGCGGCGAAGCGCCGCGCGATGTCCGCCTGTCCCTCCGCCAGGATGTTGATCATGAAGCTTTCGGCGGTGGTGAACGCCTCATGGGTGCTCGCGGTCTTGCCCAGGCAGATCAGCACCAGCGGCGGGGCCAGGGACAGCGAGCTGAACGAGCTGCCCGTGAACCCCCATCTGCGTCCGGACGCGTCGACCGTCGTGGCCACCGTCACGGGGGCGGGCACCCGGGCCATGGCCCGGGTGAACTCCTCAGAGGTGATGGTCATCGACGTTTCACCACTCGTCCTCCAGCAACTCGATCTCCTCCTGCTCCAGATTCGACAGCGCGAGGTCCGAGGGGGTGTGGCCGCCCGCGCCGGGTCCGGCCGCGTGCAGCGCCATCCCGTCCAGGGCGCGCAGCCACACCTCGCCGACCTCCCGTACCTCCGCCTCGGACAGCACATCGGAGGCGTAGGTCCAGGTCACCATGAGCTCAGGGCCACCGGGGCGGTCGACGGTGACGGCGTTCAGCTCCAGTCCGTACGGGCTGCCAGGACCGTCGTCGCCGAGGTCGAGCCCGAGCGCCTCGGAGGCCGGGCGCCAGTCGCCGCCGGGCCCGTCGTGGACCTCGACCCGGCCCAGATAGTTGAAGCCGATCCACGGCACGGCCGCCCCGGACAGCTCCGCGGCCGTCTCCCGGTCCAGATGGCGCAGCAGGCCGTAGCCGATGCCGGTGCCGGGCACCGCGCGCAGCTGTTCCTTGATCCGCTTGACCACGCGTCCGGTGGCCGGGCCGCCCGTCCACAGCTCGCCCCACTGCACCTGGCCGGGGTCAAGACACACCGGGTGGAGGCTGGTGAACCAGCCCACCGTACGGGACAGATCCGCGCCCCCGACGCTCTCGTCGCGGCCGTGCCCCTCCACGGCGACCAGCACCGAGGTGGCCACGGAGCCCAGCCGGCGGCGGCGGTCGGTGACCGCCAGCGCCAGGGCGCTCAGCAGCACGTCGTCCACACCGCAGTGGAACACCGACGGCACCTCGCCGAGCAGCGGCGCGGTCTTCGCGGCCGGCAGCGTCATGGTGACGCGGGCGACCGGTCCGGCCGGGTCGCGCCCGGGGGCCGATGTGGCCCCGCCGAGCCGGGCGTCCGGAGCGGACAGGATGTCCGTCCACAGCGGCAGCTCCGCCCGCCGTTCCGGCCTGCGCACCTCGGCCGCCAGAAGTTCGCTCCAGCGGCGCACCGAGGTGCCCACCGGAGTGAGCTCCGGCTCCCGTCCGGCGGCGACGGCCGTCGCGATGTCGGCGAGGTCCTGGAGCAGGATCCGCCAGGACACCCCGTCGACCATCAGGTGGTGGGCGACGAGCAGCAGCCGTCCCGGCCGTCCGGGACCGGCGTCGAACCACACCGCGCGCACCATCTCGCCGTCCCGGGGGGCCAGCTCCGCACGGGCCTCGGCGAGGGCGCGGCCGACCAGCGGGGTGAGATCCCCTGCCACGGCGTCGGCGATGTCGACCCGGCGGACTCGGTCCGCGCAGGACACCGCCCCGGCCGGTGGCACGCTCAGCCGCCAGCCGCCCTCGTCGTCCTCGACCAGCCGGGCGCGCAGCGCATCGTGCCGGTCGTGCAGCGCCTGGAGCGCGGTGGTGAGCGTCGGCAGGTCCAGGCCCGCCGGGGTCCGTACGAGCATCGGCTGGCTGAAGGAGTCGATCGCACCGCCGCGCTCCCGCAGCCAGTGCATGATCGGCGTGGGGGCGAACTCGCCGACGGGGTTGTCCGGTTCGCGGGCGGCCGCGTCGTCCAGCACCTCGGCCACCGCGGCGAGCCCGGCCACCGTCTTGTGCTCGAACACGTCGTTGACGGCGAGGACCAGACCCGCCGCCCGGGCGCGGGCGATGAGCTGCATCGACACGATGCTGTCGCCGCCCAGTTCGAAGAAGCTGTCGTCGATGCCGACCGAGGGCAGCCGGAGCACCTCGGCGAAGACCGCGCACAGCGCCTCCTCGACCGGGGTACGCGGGGGCCGTGAATCGGCCGCCGCGCCGAAGCTCGGTGCGGGCAGCGCCTTGCGGTCGAGCTTGCCGTTCGGGGTGAGCGGCAGCCGGTCCAGGACCACGAACGCGGACGGGATCATGTACTCCGGCAGCGACTCGCCGAGCCACGTGCGCAGCGCTGCGGGATCCGGCGCCGCACCGGGGACCTTCGGCACCACATAGGCGACCAGCCGCGCGCCGGCGCCCTGGTCGGAGCGGGCCAGCGCCACGGCCTGGCCGACCGCCTCATGGGCGGTCAGCACCGTCTCGATCTCCCCGAGCTCGATCCGGAAGCCGCGCACCTTCACCTGGTGGTCGGCCCGGCCCGAGAACTCCAGCCGGCCGTCGGCGGTCCGGCGGACGATGTCGCCGGTGCGGTACATGCGCTCGCCGGTGCCGCCGAACGGGCAGGCCACGAAGCGCTCCGCGGTCAGCGCGGGCCGGTTGTGGTAGCCCCGCACGACGCCCGCGCCGGCGATGTAGAGCTCGCCCGGCACCCCGGGGGCGACCGGCCGCAGCCGGTCGTCCAGCACATAGACCCGGGTGTTGGCGATCGGGTTGCCGATCGAGGGCACGCCCTGGCCGTCCGTCAGGTCCGCGGCCGTCGACCAGATGGTGGTCTCGGTCGGTCCGTAGAGGTTGGTCAGCCCGGCGGCCGATGTGCGCAGCCGCGTGGCCAGGGCCTCCGGCAGCGCCTCACCGCCGACCAGCACCCGCAGCCCGCGCAGCGCCTCCGGCGACGCGGTGACCATGGCCTGCCACAGCGACGGCGTCGCCTGGACGACCCCCGCCCCGGTCTCCTCGGCCATCCGCAGCAGCGCGGCCGGGTCGCGCACGGTGTCCCGGTCGGCGATCACCACGCCCGCGCCGCACAGCAGCGGCAGATAGAGCTCCAGCGCCGCGATGTCGAACGACACCGTGGTGACCGCGAGCAGCCGGTCGGCGGGGCCGAGGCCGAACCGCCCGCCCATGTCGGCCAGGAAGTTGCTCAGCGCGCCGTGCGGGACGACCACGCCCTTCGGGCGGCCGGTCGAACCGGAGGTGTAGATGACATACGCCGGGTGGTCCGGTGAGCACACCGCACCGGGCGCGGCCGTGGGCGCCGCCGCCAGCTCGGCGGCGGTGGCCGGGTCGTCCAGCACCAGCGCCGGTACGCCGCCGTGCCGAGCGCCGTCCCCACCGTCCCCACCGTTCCCGCCACCCACAGCCAGCAGCGGCGCGGTGGCGGAGGTGACCAGTGCCAGTGCGGGGCGGGCGTCCTGGAGGGTGTAGCCGATCCGGTCCCTGGGGTGCTCCGGGTCCAGGGGCAGATAGGCCGCCCCGGTCTTGAGCACCGCCAGCAGGGCGACGAGCAGGTCCGCCGAGCGCGGGATCGCCACGGCCACCAGCCGCTCGGGGCCCGCCCCGCGGGCGGTCAGCAGCGCGGCGAGCCGGTTGGCGCGCGTCTCCAGCTGGGCGTAGGTCAGCTCGACACCGCCGGAGAGCACCGCGACGGCCGATGGGGTACGGGCGGCCCGCTCCTCGTACAGCTCGTGGACCCGGCGTGCGGGCAGCGGCCGCGCGGTGTCGTTCCACTCGACCAGCACCCGCTCGCGCTCGGCCGCCGAAAGCACCTCGACCTCGCTGATCCGCAGCCCCGGGTCACCGGTCACCGTCTCCAGGACCTGGACAAGCCGCCGGACCAGCGTCTCCACGCTGTCCGCGTCGAACAGCTCGGTGCTGTACTCGCAGACGCCGGACAGCGCGCCCGGCCGGTCCGGCCGCTCGCCGAAGGCGAAGCTCAGATCGACCTTGGCGACGCCCAGGTCGACCAGCTCGGGCCGCAGGGCGAGCCCGCCCAGCGAGCTCTCGGCGGCCGGCATGTTCTGGACCATCAGCATCACCTGGAACAGCGGGTGCCGGGCCAGGGACCGCTCCGGGTCGACCACCTCCACCAGCCGCTCGAACGGCACGTCCTGGTGGGCGTAGGCGTCCAGCGCGGTGCGCCTGACCCGCTCCAGCAGTTGGTCGAAGGTCGGGTCGCCCGAGGTGTCGGTGCGCAGCACCAGCGTGTTCAGGAAGACGCCGACCAGGTCCTCCAGGGCCTGGTCGGGGCGCCCGGCGATGGGGCTGCCGACCGGGATGTCCTCTCCGGCCCCCAGCTTGGTCAGCAGCAGGGCCAGCGCCGACTGCAACACCATGAAGGTGCTGACCCCGCGGGCCCGGGCCAGCGCGGTGAGCCGCTCGTGCAGCCCGGGGTCGATCGCGAAGTCCAGGGTGCGGCCGCGATGGCCGGACACGGCCGGCCGGGGCCGGTCGGTGGGCAGGGTCAGCTCGTCCGGCAGCCCGGCGAGCGCTTGGCGCCAGTACGCCAGCTGACGGGAGGCCAGGCTCTCCGGGTCGTCCTCGGCGCCCAGCAGCTCGGCCTGCCACAGCGTGTAGTCCGCGTACTGCACCGGCAGCGGCTCCCAGGCCGGGGCCCGGCCGTCGCAGCGGGCGGCGTAGGCGGCCGACAGGTCGCGCACCAGCGGCGCCGTGGACCAGCCGTCGGTGGCGATGTGATGGATCACCAGGGCGAGGACGTACTCGCTCTCGCCGATCGCGAACAGGGTGGTGCGCAGCGGCAGCGACACGGTCAGGTCGAAGCCCCGGGTGACGGTCGCCTCGAGCTGTTCCGGCAACGCGTCCTCGGTCGTCTCCACCACGGTCAGCGGTATCCGCACCGCGTCCGGGTCCCACACCTGCTGCCGGGGCGAGCCGTCGGTCTCGGGGAAGACCGTGCGCAGGCTCTCGTGCCGGCCGATCAGATCGCCCAGCGCCTGCTCCAGGGCCGTCCGGTCCAGCTCCCCGGACAGCCGCAGCACCACCGGCACGTTGTAGGTGGCGCTCGGCCCCTCCATCCGGCCCAGGAACCACAGCCTGCGCTGGGCGAAGGACAGCGGAAGCGCCTCGGGCCGCTCGCGGGCGGTCAGCGGCAGCCGGGCGGCCGCCTCCCCGTCCAGGGTCCTGGCCAGCGCCGCCACGGTCGGGGCCTCGAAGAGCGTGCGGACCGACAGCTCGACGGCCAGGACCGAACGGATCCGGTTGACGATCCTGGCCGCCAGCAGCGAATGGCCGCCCAGGTCGAAGAAGTTGTCGTCCACGCCGACCGCGGGCACGCCGAGCACATCGGCGAACAGACCGCAGAGGATCTCCTCGCGGGGTGTGCCCGCCGCGCGGCCCGCCGTCGCCGGAGCGTAGTCCGGTGCGGGCAGCGCCTTGCGGTCGAGCTTGCCGCTGGCGTTCAAGGGCAGGGCTTCCAGCACCACGAACGCGGACGGCAGCATGTAGTCGGGCAGCGACGCGGCGAGCGTGTCGCGCAGCACGCCCGGTTCCGGTGGGTCACTCGGGTCCTGCGGCACCAGATAGGCGACCAGCCGCCGTTCGCCGCTCCGGTCGTCCCGGGCGACCACCGCGCAGTCGGCCACGCCCCGGCAGGCGGACAGCACGGCGGCGATCTCGCCGGTCTCGATCCGGAAGCCCCGGATCTTCACCTGGTCGTCGGCGCGGCCCAGGTACTCCAGCAGCCCGTCGGCGTTCCAGCGGGCCAGGTCGCCGGTGCGGTACATCCGGCCGCCGTCGCCCGCGAACGGATCGGCCACGAACCGTGACGCACTCAGCCCCGGCCGCTTCAGATAGCCCTGTGCCACACCGCCACCGGCCACGTACATCTCCCCCGCCACCCCCGGGGGCACCGGGCGCAGCGCACCGTCCAGCACATAGATCCGCAGGTCCGGAATGCCCCGGCCGATGAGCGAGCCCGCGCCCGAGGCCGCCAGCTCCGCGTTCAGCGGCAGATGGCTGACGTGGACGGTGGTCTCGGTGATGCCGTACATGTTGACCAGCAGCGGCGCGCAGGCGGCGCCCGCGCCGTGCCGCTCGTACCAGTCCGGCAGCCGTCCCAGGTCAAGCGCCTCACCGCCGAACACCACATGGCGCAGCGCCAGCCGGTCGCCGGTCGCCGGGTCCTCCCGGTCGGCGTTGACGAGCTGGTAGAACGCCGAGGGCGTCTGGTTGAGGAAGGTCACCCCCTCGTCCGCGAGCAGCCGCAGGAAGCGCTCCGGCGAACGGGACACGTCGAACGGCACCACCACGAGCCGGCCACCGTGCAGCAGCGGCCCCCACAGCTCCCACACCGAGAAGTCGAACGCGTACGAGTGGAACAGCGTCCACACGTCGTCCGGGCCGAACGCGAACCACTGCCGCGTGTGCTCGAAGAGCCGCACCACATTGCCGTGCGAGACCACCACACCCTTGGGACGGCCCGTCGAACCGGATGTGTAGATCACATACGCGGGCGCTGCCGGTACGAGCGGCGCGATCCGGTCGGCGTCCGTCAGGTCCGTACCCGGCAGTCCGGCGAGCCGGCCCGCGACCGGTTCATAGCCCAGCACCACCCGCGCCACGCCCTCCGGCAGTGGCACATCGACCCGGGTGTCCGTCACCACGAGCGCCAGGTCCACGTCCGAGACCGTGTAGGCGATGCGGTCCGCCGGATAGGAGGGGTCGATCGGCACATACGCGGCACCCGACTTCACCACCGCCAGCAGCGCCACCACCAGATCCACCGACCGCGGCAGCACCAGACCCACGAACCGGCCCGGCCCCGCGCCCCGCTCGACCAGCAGCCGCGCGAGCGCGTTGGCCCGCGCGTTCAGCTCCCCGTACGTCAGCGTGTCCGCGCCGAGGGACACCGCCCGCGCACCGGGGCACTCCCGCACCCGCGCCTCGAACAGCTCCGGAAGCGTGGCCACGACCTCACCGGCCGCGTCCCCGTTCCACTCCACCAGCACCCGCCGGCGCTCCGCCTCGGAGAGCAGGTCGATCTCCGTGACGCGGACGGCCGGGTTGGCCGCCACCGTCTCCAGGAGGCGTACGAACCGGTCGGCCAGCGCCTGCGCGCCGGCCCGGTCGTACAGGTCGGTGTTGTAGACCAGCGTGCCGGTCATCCCGGCCGGGGAGCCGGCGGCGTCGAAGGTCTCGCCGATGGCGAAGTCGAGGTCGAACTTGGCCGTGCGGTTGTTGGCGGGGTGCAGCCGGGTGTCCAGGCCGGGGAAGCGCAGCGTCAGCTCGGGGATGTTCTCGAACGTCAGCATGGTCTGGAACAGCGGGTGGCGGGAGAGCGACCGGTCCGGGCTCAGGGTCTCCACCAGCAGGTCGAACGGCACCTCCTGGTGGGCGTAGGCGGCCAGGTCCGCTTCCCGTACCCGCTCGACGAGTTGCCGGAAGGTGGGGTCGCCGGACAGGTCGTTGCGCAGCACCAGGGTGTTGACGAAGAAGCCGATGCCGTCCACCAGGGACTCGTCGTTGCGGCCCGCGATGGCCGTGCCCATGGGGATGTCCTCGCCCGCGCCCAGCCGGGACAGCAGCGCGGCCAGGCCCGCCTGCACCACCATGAAGAGGCTGGCGCCGCTGGAGCGGGCGATGTCGGTCAGCGCGCTCTGAAGCTCGGGGCTCAGGGACAGCGGCAGGCGGTCTCCGTCGTTGCTCAGCACCGCCGGGCGGGGCCGGTCGGTGGGCAGCTCCAGCTGCTCGGGCAGACCGTCGAGGGTCCGCTTCCAGTAGTCCAGCTGACCGCCCAGCAGGCTGTCCGGGTCGTCCTCGGCGCCCAGCAGCTCGGCCTGCCACAGCGTGTAGTCCGCGTACTGCACCGGCAGCGGCCGCCAGGTGGGGGCGGCCCCGGTGCGCCGCGCGGTGTAGGCGGCGACCAGGTCGTCCACCAGCGGGCCGAAGGACCAGCCGTCGGCGACGATGTGGTGCACCACGATCAGGAAGACGTGCTCGGTGGGGCTCAGCACCAGCAGGTCGGCGCGGATCGGCAGTTCGGAGGCGAGGTCGAAGCCGCGCCGCGCCACCTCCGACAGCGCCTCGTCCAGCCGTTCCTCGGTCACTTCGGAGACCCGGATCTCGGCCTGGGCCCGCTCGGCGGCCAGCACGACCTGGGAGGGCACACCGCCGCGGTCGGGGAAGAGGGTGCGCAGGCTCTCGTGCCGGGCGATGACGTCGTGCAGCGCGGTGTGGAGCGCGGCGCGGTCGAGCCGTCCGGTGAAGCGCAGCGAGACACCCAGGTTGTAGGTGCCGTCCGCGTGGTCCAGCTGGTTGATGAACCACAGTCCGCGCTGCGGGTACGCCAGCGGCACCTCATCGGGGCGCTCCCGGGGCGTCAGCGGGGTGCGCGCCCCGGTGGCCCGGTCGACCAGCCGGGCCAGCTCGGCGACGGTCGGCGCGTCGAACAGGTCGCGCACCGCCACGTCGGCGCCCAGGACGGCCTGGATGCGCAGCACCAACCGGGTGGCGAGCAGGGAGTGCCCGCCCAGGGAGAAGAAGTTGTCGTCCACCGACACCGAGGCCAGTTCGAGGATCTCGGCGAAGAGCCCGCACAGCACCTGCTCCTGCGGGGTGCGCGGAGCCCTGCCCGCTCCCTCGCCGGTGAGCTCCGGCTCCGGCAGCGCCTTGCGGTCGAGCTTGCCGTTGGGGGTCAGCGGAAGGGTGTCCAGGGCCAGCACGGCGGAGGGCACCATGTAGTCGGGCAGCGCCTCGGCCAGCTCCTCGCGCAGCGCGGAGGTGTCGAGGCGGTGGCCCGGGGCGGGCACCGCGTAGGCGACCAGCCGCTTGTCCCCGGGACGGTCCTCGCGTACGACCACGGCGGCGGAGGCGACGCCGGGGCGGCGGGCGACCGCGGCCTCGACCTCACCCGGCTCGATCCGGAAGCCCCGGATCTTCACCTGGTCGTCGGCGCGGCCGGCGAACTCCAGCGTCCCCTCCTCGGTCCAGCGGGCGAGGTCGCCCACCCGGTACATCCGGCTGCCCGCCGGGCCGTACGGGTCGGCGACGAACCGCTCCGCGCTGAGCGCGGGCGCCCGCCAGTAGCCGCGCGCCAGACCCTCGCCGGCGAGGTACAGCTCGCCGACCACGCCCGGCGGCACCCGGCGCAACTGGCCGTCCAGGACATGGGCCCGGGTGTTGTCCAGCGGGGCACCGATCGGTACGACATCGGGCACCCGGTCGGCGGAGGTCACCCGGTGGAAGGTGGCGAAGGAGGTGGTCTCGGTCGGGCCGTAGGTGTCCTTGAACACCATGCCGGGGAACCGCTCGAGCAGGGCACGCACCGCCGTACCGGGCACGACGTCGCCACCGGCCAGCAGCTCCCGCACACCGGTCAGGCAGTCCAGGTCGTTCTCGGCCACGACGCGGAAGAGCCCGGCGGTCAGGTGCAGTCCGGTGATGCCGTGCTCGGCGATCATCCGGCGCAGGGTGCGGACGTCCATGTCCTGCGGCGGGGCGATGACGACCGTGCCGCCGGTGAGCAGCGGCACCCACAGCTCGTAGTTGGCGGCGTCGAAGGCGTGCGGCGCGTGCAGCAGCACCCGGCGGTGGGCGTCGGCCTCGAAGCAGCCGTCCAGGGCGAACGCCAGCAGATCGCGGTGGGTGACCGCGACGCCCTTGGGGCGGCCGGTCGAACCGGAGGTGAACATCACATACGCGAGCCGCTCGGGGTGTACGGCCACGTCCGGTGCGGCGTCGGCCGACGCGTCCGGCGCCGGGGTCTCGGCGTCCACCACGACGGTGGTGGCCCGGTGGGTGAACTCCAGCTCCGGCTGGGCCCGGTCGAGGAGCAGCACCGACGGTTCGGTCCGCTCCATCACCTGCTCCCAGCGGGCCTGCGGGGCGCGCGAGTCCAGCGGCACATACGCGGCACCGGCCTTGACCACGGCGAGCAGGGAGACGACGAGCTCCACCGAGCGCTGCTGGAGCACGGCCACCCGCGCCTCCGGGCCGGCGCCCGCGGCGAGCAGCCGGTGCGCGAGCCGGTTGGCGCGCGTGTCCAGCTCCCGGTAGCTGATCTCGGTGCCGTCCGCGGCGATGAGGGCGGTCGCGTCCGGGGCGGCGGCCACCCGCTCGGCGAACCGGGCGGGGACGGAGCCGGTGAGCGCGGGCACCTCGCGGACCGGGCCGGACCACTCCACGGCCAGCCTGCGGGTCTCCTCGGGTGCCAGGACGTCGATCTCGGCGATGCTGCCGCCGGGCCGCGCCACGGCCGACTCCAGCACCGTCAGGAACCGCGCCACCATCCGGCGCACGGTCCCGGCGTCGTACAGATCCGTGGCGTACAGCACCTGGCCACCGATCCCGGCCGGCGCCCCCTCCGCGTCCCGGCGCTCCTGGAAGTCGAACTGGAGGTCGAACTTGGCGATGGTGAGGTCGCCCGGGGCCACCGAGGCGGTCAGACCGGGCAGCTCCAGCGAGCGGTCCGGGTGGTCCTGCATGCTCAGCAGGATCTGGAACAGCGGGTGCCGGGACCGCGAGCGGTCCGGGTTGAGGACCTCGACCAGCCGCTCGAACGGCACGTCCTGATGCGCGTAGGCCGTCAGGTCGGCCCGGCGGACCCGGTCGACCAGCTCGGTGAACGACGGCCGACCGGAAGTGTCGGTGCGCAGCACCAGTGTGTTGACGAAGAACCCGACCAGGTCGTCCAGGGCCTCGTCGGTCCGTCCGGCGATCGGGCTGCCGACCGGGATGTCGTCGCCCGCGCCGAGCTTGGACAGCAGCACGGCCAGCGCCGCCTGGAGCACCATGAACACGCTGGCGCCGCCGGCATGGGCGACGGCGAGCAGTTCACGGTGGAGTTCGGGGCCGATCTCGCAGTCCAGTACGGCGCCGCGGTGGCTCGCCACGGCGGGCCGGGGCCGGTCGGTGGGCAGGGCCAGCTCCTCGGGGAGACCGGCCAGCGCGGTCTTCCAGTACGCCAGCTGACGGGCCAGCGGACTGGACTCGTCGGAGTCCTCGCCCAGCAGTGACCGCTGCCAGAGGGTGTAGTCGGCGTAGGCGACCGGCAGCGGCTCCCAGCCGGGGGCACGGCCGTCACAGCGGGCGGTGTACGCGGCCGACAGATCGCGCACCAGCGGCGCCAGGGACCAGCCGTCCCCGGCGATGTGGTGGACCACGACGGACAGCACATGCTCATCGCCGCCGAGGTGGAACAGCTCGGCGCGCAGCGGCAGTTCGGTGGCGAGCAGGAAGCTGTGGCCCGCGGCGGCCGCCAGGGCGGCGGGCAGGTCCGCGGCGGCGACCTCGGACGCGTACGGCAGCGGCGGCAGCTCCTCGGCGGGCACCAGATGCTGCCGGGGCTCGCCCGCGGTGTCGGGGAAGACGGTGCGCAGGCTCTCGTGGCGCAGCAGGACGTCGCGCAGCGCCGCCCGCAGCGCCGGAACGTCCAGGTCGCCGGACATCCGCAGCACGAAGGGGATGTTGTAGGTGGGGTTGGGGCCGTCGAGCCGGTCCAGGAACCACAGCCGGGCCTGGGCGAACGACAGCGGCATGGGCTCCGGCCGGTCCACCGGGACCAGCGCGGGCCGCGCCGCCCGCGCGGTGTCCAGCAGTTCGGCGAGCAGGGCCACGGTGGGCCGGTCGAACACCTCGTGCACGGCGAATTCCACGCCGAGCACCGAGCGGACCCGGCCCGCGAGCCGGGTGGCGGCCAGCGAATGGCCGCCGAGCGCGAAGAAGTTGTCGTCCACACCGACCCCGGGCACGCCCAGCACCTCGGCGAACAGCCCGGCGAGCACCTGCTCGCCCGGGGTGCGGGCCTCCCGTCCGGCCGCTCCGCCGGTCATCTCGGGCTCCGGCAGCGCCCGTGTGTCGAGCTTGCCGCTGGGGGTCAGGGGCAGCGCGGGCAGGATGACGAACGCGGCGGGCAGCATGTAGTCCGGCAGCGACTCGCCGAGCTTCTTGCGCAGCAGCCCGGGGTCCAGCGCCCCGCCGGGGGCCTGCGGCGCGGACCCAACAGCCCACGTACCAAAGGAAGCCGCCGGATCCAGCCCCTCGCCCGGGGCCTGCGGCACCACGTAGGCCACCAGCCGCCGTTCGCCGCTCCGGTCGTCCCGGGCGACCACCGCGCAGTCGGCGACACCCTGGCAGGCGGACAGCGCGGCCGCGATCTCGCCGGTCTCGATCCGGAAGCCCCGGATCTTCACCTGGTCGTCGGCGCGGCCCAGGTACTCCAGCAGCCCGTCGGCGTTCCAGCGGGCCAGGTCGCCAGTGCGGTACATCCGGCCGCCGTCGCCCGCGAACGGATCGGCCACGAACCGTGACGCACTCAGCCCCGGCCGCTTCAGATAGCCCTGTGCCACACCGCCACCGGCCACGTACATCTCCCCCGCCACCCCCGGGGGCACCGGGCGCAGCGCAGCGTCCAGCACCCGCACCCGCAGGTCGGGGATGGACCGGCCGATCAGCGAACCGGCGCCGGAGGCGGCGAGTTCGGGGTCCAGGGCCAGATGGCTGACGTGCACCGTGGTCTCGGTGATGCCGTACATGTTGACCAGCAGCGGGGCGCAGGTGGCGCCCGCGCCGTGCCGTTCGTACCAGTCGGCCAGCCGTCCCAGGTCAAGCGCCTCACCGCCGAAGACCACATGGCGCAGCGCCAGCCGGTCGCCGGTCGCCGGGTCCTCCCGGTCGGCGTTGACGAGCTGGTAGAAGGCCGACGGGGTCTGGTTGAGGAAGGTCACCCGCTCGTCCGCGAGCAGCCGCAGGAAGCGCTCCGGCGACCGCGACACCTCGAACGGGACGACGACGAGCCGCCCGCCGTGCAGCAGCGGCCCCCACAGCTCCCACACCGAGAAGTCGAACGCGTAGGAGTGGAACAGGGTCCACACCTCGTCGGCGCCGAAGGGGAACCACCGGCGGGTGGCGGTGAACAGCCGGACCACGTTGTGGTGGGAGACCACCACGCCCTTGGGGCGCCCGGTGGAACCGGAGGTGTAGATGACGTACGCGGGGGCCACCGGCAGCAGCGGCGAGGGCCGGTCGGCGTCGGTCAGATCGGTGCCGGGCAGGGCGGCGAGCCCGGCCCGCACCTCCTCCTCGCCCAGCACCACCCGCTCCACGCCCTCCGGGAGCGCCACCTCGACCCGGGAGTCCGTCACCAGCAGGGTCAGGTCCACGTCGGAGATGGTGTACGCGATGCGGTCCGCCGGATACGCGGGGTCGATGGGCACATAGGCGGCGCCCGACTTCACCACCGCAAGCAGCGCCACCACCAGGTCGATCGAGCGGGGCAGCACCAGGCCGACGAACCGGCCGGGCCCGGCGCCCCGCGCGACCAGCAGCCGGGCCAGCGCGTTGGCCCGCGCGTTCAGTTCGGCGTAGGTCAGCGTGTCCGCGCCGAGGGACACCGCCCGCGCGTCGGGGCACTCCCGCACCCGCGCCTCGAACAGCTCGGGGAGGGTGGCGGTGGCGGTGGCGGGCCCGGCCGGTTCGTCGGCGAAGTCCACCAGCACCTGCCGGCGCTCGGCCTCGGTCGCGATGTCCAGCGCTCCGAGCGGCCGGTCCGGCGCGCCGGCGCCCAGGGCGCGCAGCAGTCCGGTCAGGCGCTCGCCGTGGCGCTCCACCTCGGCGGCGGAGTACAGCTCGGGGCTGGCGTTGAGCTCCACCCGCAGCCCGCCGTCGCCCGCCCGGTTGTCGACGACGACGGTCAGATCGTCGTCGTGACCGATGGTCAGGTTGTGCACCACGCCCGGGTGGCCGCCGAAGTCCAGGTCGTAGTCGAACATGATGATGTTGACGCGCGGGCCGACCAGACGGCTGCCGTCGGCCAGCGTGCCGGCGTCGCGGCGCAGCTCCTCATAGCGGTAGCGCTGGTGGCGCAGGGCGCCGCGCATCCGCCGGGAGACCTGGCCCAGCAGCTCGGCGACGGTGTCCCCGGGCCGTACGGACAGCCGCAGCGGCACGAGGTTGGACACCATGCCGGGCACGCTCGCGGCGTCGCCGCCGGGCCGGGCCGCGACCGGGAGGGCGAGGACGACATCGGTGCGGCCGGTGATCCGGTGCAGATACAGCGCCTGGGCGGCGACGGCCACCGTCGGCCAGGCGGTGCCCGCCTCACGGGCCAGCGACCGGATCGACTCGACGGCGGTCGGCTCCAGCGTGGCGACCACCCGCAGCAGCGGGCCGTCCGGATAGCGGGTGGGCTGTGTGGTGAGGCCCTGGACCTCGGGGCGGTCGGCCAGTTGCTCGGCCCAGTACCGCCGATCGCGGACGATCTCCTCGGACCCGCCGTACGCGGCGTCGGCCTCGATGAGCTCCCGCAGACCGCCGTGGCCGGACTCCGGGCACGGCTCGCCCGCCACGGCGGCCGAGTACACGGCGGAGACCCGGCGCGCGATCATGCCCACGCTCTGGCCGTCCAGCGCGATGTGGTGATGGCGCTGGTACCAGACGTGCCGGTCCTCGGCGAGCCGGAACAGCGCGAAGGTGAACAGCGGTCCGGCGAAGAGGTCCACCGGGCGCTTCTGGTCGGCCGCGGCCCATGCGCGCACGGCGGCCTCCGGATCGTCCTGCCCGGACACGTCCACGAAGTGGAACGGCCAGTCGAGTCCGGGCGCCACCACCTGGTACGGACCGTCGGCGTCCGCGCCGAAGGACACCCGCAGGGCCTCGGTCTCATCCACCACCCGCCGCAGGGCGGCCTCGAAGAGACCGGGGTCGACGGGGCCCTGGATGTCCACCCGCTCCGCCAGGCCGAAGAGCGGATTGGCGGGATCGCCCTGGACGGCGTACCAGATTCCCCGCTGGCCGTCGGTCAAGCGGAATCGAACACCCTGCGGGACAGACATGCACTCACTCCACACTCGATGGGAGAAAGGAGACGGTCGGCTGAACAGCCTTCACTCATCGCAGCCTGTCCGACGCCCGTGAGGTGCGACAACGACAGTGCAAAGAATTGAGTACGTGATCCGGGGGTGTAGCGGAGGGCTGTAGCCGGGCTTCCGATTTGAACTATTCGAGGCGATGTAGGCGGCATCCCACGCCATGGGCACCATGTCAGCCATGAACGTCAAAGGGCAGGATGCCGATCACCGCGAGCGGGCCCCGGCGGCGATGACCGCCGAGGTCACCCACACCACGTCGCTCGAGACGTTACTCGCGGCCCCTTGTCCGGACTTCCCCGTCCTGCCCGGGGTGTGCGTCCTGGAGTATCTGCGGGCGAGCGCCGAGGCCACCCAGCCCGCCCCGGGCCTGCGCTGGCACGCGGTGGACCGGGTGCGGTTCCTGGGCGCGGTGTTCCCCGGCGAGGAACTGACGGTCCGGCTGACCTGGCAGCGGTCGGACGAGGGCCAATGGACCGGGCTCGCCACCGCGAGCACCGTACGCGGTACGGCGGCCTCCGCCCGGCTGCGTTACGTCGGGGAGGCGGACCGGTGACCGGACCGACCACCGCGAACACCGCGCGCCGCGCGACGGTGATCGAACTGGACGGGGTGCGCCGGCTGCTTCCGCGCCGCCGCCCCATGCTGCTCGTGGACCGGGTGCTGGAAGTCGTCCCGGGCGAGCGGATCGTCGCGGCGAAGGCCGTCACCTGCAATGAGCCGTGGTACGCGCGGCTCCCCGAGGGCACCCCCGCCGAACGGCTCGGCTATCCGCCGGCCCTGGTGATCGAGTCGTGGGGCCAGGCCGCCGGAATCCTGTCGCGGCTGAGCGGTGAGCTGCCCGAGGGCATGATGCTGCTCGCCGGAATGAGCGATGTCCTGGTGCACCGCACGGTCCTGCCCGGAGTGCTGCTGGAGCACCGGGCGAGGATCGTCAGATCCCTCGGCGACCATCTGATCTTCGAGGGGGAGAGTGTGGTGGACGGGGACACGGTGGTGTCCATCGGGCGGATGCTGATGGCGTTCCGCCCCGCGAGCGCGCTGTTCCCACCGGACCGGGACGGGCGCTGAACCGACGGGCGCAGAGCCACTGACACCGGACCGCCAGGTGCTCCCGCGGGAGCACCTGGCGGTCCGGTGTCGGAAGGGGACTCAGGAGTCGGCGGTGGCCAGCCCCGCCTCGTCCGGCAGGAACCGGACCGGCAGGGTCGACATCCCGGTCATCAGATTGGAGTGGATCCGGCGCGGCTCGCCGGTGAGCTCGACACCATTGCTGAACGTCCGCATCGCGTCCAGCATCTCCTTCACCTCGACCCGCGCCAGATAGGCGCCGAGGCAGAAGTGCGGACCGTAGCCGAAGGTGATGTGCTTGTTCGGCGAACGGCCCAGGTCCAGGACGTACGGGTCGTCGAAGACCGACTCGTCGCGGTTGGCCGAGGTGTTCCACAGCGTCACCACGTCGCCCGCCTTGATGGTTCCCCCGGCGATCTCGACGTCGACCAGCGCGGTGCGGCCGAAGTTCATCGCGGGGGTGGCCCAGCGCAGCGCCTCCTCGGTGGCCGACTCCAGCGTCACCGAACCCTCCTTGAGCCGCTTCCACTGCTCCGGCTCACGGCTGAGGGTGTAGAGGGAGTCGATCATCGTGAGCCGGCTGGTCTCGTCGCCGCCCAGGATCAGGCTGTAGCAGTTGAAGACGATGTCCTGATCGGTCAGCGGCACGCCGTTGATGTCACTGGCGGTGAGCGTGCTGATCACGTCGTCCTGCGGATCGGCGCGCCGCTCGGCGACCAGGTCGCTGAAGTACAGCAGGATCTCGTTGCGCGCCAGGAACGCCTCCTCCGGGGCCTGGTCCGCCTCGTCCGAGCTGAGCGAGGACTTGGTCAGACCCAGCAGATAGGTGTGGTCCCTCACCGGCACTCCGAGCAGGCCGCCCACGGTGGTCAGCGGGATCACCTGGGCCACCTCGGCCGCGAAGTCCCCCTCCCCCCGCCGGACCGCTTCGGCGATCATCCGGCGCGCGTTGACCCGGACCAGCGCCGCGACCTTGGACAGGGCTCGCGGCGAGAACGCCTTGAGCATCACATTGCGCAGGTCCTTGTGGCGCTGGCCGTCGGTCACCGCCAGCATCTGCCCGGCGGCCGAGTCGCCGCCCGCCAGCAGGGTCACCAGGACGTTGCCCTTCTCCGAGGTGAGCCGCTGGTTGTCCCGGTAGAGCGCCATCACGTCGGCGTAGCGGCTGACCACCCAGAAGCCGGGTTTGCCGTCGACCGGCGGATGCCAGTACAGCGGGTGGTCGGCGCGCAGCCGGCGCCAGTACGCGTCCATGTCGTGCTCGAGGTAGGCCTTGGGGTCGACCAGGTTGACCGCCGAGATCTCCTCCGGTATCTCTTCGCGGCTCATCGCTGTCTGCACGCTCATCTCTCCACCAATCGGGTCACTTGAGTTCCCGGAGCTTCTCGTTGAGTACGCGGCCGATCTCGGCGGCCGGTTCGGGCCGCATCAGGTACGGGTGGGCGTAAGGGATCCGCCGGTACTCGATCCGTCCGTCGACGAAGGGCCGCCACCGCTCGGCGCGCCCGGCCAGGTCTGCGGCGGGCACCGACGGGTCTTCCTCGGCCACCAGCAGCAGCAGGTCGCCCCGGTAGCGGGCCGGTTCATAGGCCAGGAACAGCCTGCGGTTGTTGGCGAAGGCACGGGCCAGGGCGGCCACGTTGTCCTCGTCCAGGCTGGCCAGCACCGACTGCCGCTCCCGCAGCATGGTCACCACCTGGCCGTGGGTCAGCGGCGCGTCGCCCAGGGCGGCCACGTCGTAGCCCTCGAAGTCCAGCAGCACCCGCAGCGCGTCCTGCTCGTCCGGCAGCCGGTCGGGCAGCGGCTGGGAGCGGTCGAGCGGGTACTCGTCCAGGTTGACCAGCAGCGCCACCTCCTCGCCCTCGGCCTGGAGCAGCGCCGCCATGGCGTGGATGACCGTGCCGCCGAGCGACCAGCCGAGCAGGACGTACGGTCCGGTGGGCCGGACCCGGCGGATCTGGGCGACATAGTCGGCCGCCATCTCCTCCAGGGTCCCGGGGAGGGCGTCCCCCGCGCCGTTGAGGCCGCGGCACTGCAACCCGTAGACCGGGTGCTCGGCGTCCACGCTCCGCAGCAGCGCCGAGTAGCTCCAGCTCAGCCCGCCCGCGGGGTGGACGCAGAACAGCGGGACGCGGCTGCCGTGCTCGCGCAGCGGAAGCAGCACATCGAGCGAGTCCTGCTCCGCGTCGCCGCCGAGCCGCTGGGCCAGTTCGGCGACGGTGGGCGCGGTCAGCACCGTCCGCATGCCGAGCTTCACGCCGAACGCCGACCGGATCCGGTTGACCAGGCCCATCGACATGATGCTGTCGCCGCCCAGGTCGAAGAAGCTGTCGTGGATCCCCACCACGTCAAGACCCAGCGCCTCCCGGAACAGCCCGCACAGGATCTCCTCCTGCGGGGTGCGCGGTCCGCTCCACTCGCGGGGGTTGTAGTCGGGTGCGGGCAGCGCCTTGCGGTCGACCTTCCCGTTGGCGTTCAGCGGCAGTTCGTCGAGGACCGTGAACGCGGCCGGGACCATGTAGTCCGGTACCGCCGCGGCCAGCCGCTCGCGCACCGCGGCGACGTCCAGCCCGCCACCCGCCGCCGGCACCAGATAGGCGGCCAGCCGCCTGCCCGCGCCCTCGTCCCCGCGCAGCACGACCGTCGCCTGGCCCACCCGGGGGTCCCGGGCCAGCGCGGCCTCGATCTCGCCGAGTTCCACGCGGTAGCCGCGGACCTTGACCTGCTCGTCCACCCGGCCCAGGTACTCCAGCTGCCCGTCCGCGTTCCAGCGCGCCAGGTCGCCGGTGCGGTACAGCCGGCCGCCCGGCGCACCGAACGGATCGGCCACGAACCGGGCCGCCGTCAGGGCGGGCCGGTTCAGATAGCCGCGGGCCAGCTGGCCGCCGCCGATGTAGAGCTCGCCGACGGCGCCGCGCGGCGCGGGCCGCAGCGCCGGATCGAGCACGTACAGCCGGGTGTTCGGAGTGGGCCGGCCGATCGGCATCGCGCCCGACGGCGTCTCCTCGCCCGGTTCCAGCCGCAGCACCGCGCAGCCGACGGTGGCCTCGGTCGGCCCGTACTCGTTCACCACGGCCACGTCCGGGTGGGCGGCGCGCCAGGGGGCCAGCGCCTCGCCCAGCAGCTGCTCACCGCCGATCACCAGCTCACGGGTCGGGGAGCACTCCGGGTCCACACCGGCAAGCAGCGGCAGATGGGAGGGGGTGACCTTGCAGAACGCCGGCCGGAGCCGCCCCTCCGCGGGCTGCTCCAGCTCCGCCACGTGCACACAGCCGCCGGTCGTCAGCGGCCCGAACAGCGAGGTGACCGCCATGTCGAAGGAGACCGGCGAGTGCAGCAGGGCCCGCTCCCCCAGCGACGGGTACGCCTCGGCGGCGTAGTCGAGGTACTGGGCGAACGAACGGTGCTCCACCACGACGCCCTTGGGCCGCCCGGTGGACCCCGAGGTGTAGATCACGTACGCGGGGCTCTGTGCCCGCCAGCGGTGGCCGCCGGAACCGGCGGAACCGCCGGAACCGCCGGAGACGGACTCGGTCGGCTCGCTCGTACCGGCGTCGTCCAGCAGCCGCACCGGCGCCGCCGTCCGCGGCAGGCCGGGCGCGATGTCCGAGCGGGTCAGCACCAGCACCGGAGTCGCGTCGGTGAGGACGTGCGCCAGCCGGTCGGCCGGGTCGCCCGGGTCCACGGGCAGATAGCCGCCGCCCGCCTTGAGCACCGCGAGGGCGGCGATCACCAGGTCGGCCGAGCGCGGCAGGGCCAGTGCCACCAGCCGCTCGGGACCCACTCCGGCCCCGATCAGCTCGGCGGCCAGCCGGTCGGCGGCCGCGTCGAGCCGCGCGTAGCTGAGCCGGGTGCCGTCCGCGGCCAGCAGCGCCGGGGCGTCCGGGGTGCGGGCGACCTGGGCCTGGAAGCGCTCGGGCACCAGGGCGACGGGCGCGGGCCGCGCCGTGGCGGTGAACTCCTCCAGCAGCGTGCGGCGTTCGTCCGTGGCCAGCAGATCGACCCGGTTCACCGGCTGCTCCGGCGCGCCGGTCATCGCCTCGAACGCGCGGACCAGCCGGCCGCCGATGGCCTCCACGGCGTCGCGGTCCACGACGTCCGGCCGGTAGCCCAGACGCAGCCGCAGGGTGCGTCCCGGCATCGCCACCAGACTGATCGGGTAGTGGTTGGCGTCCGAGCCGTACAGGCCGACGATGCGCAGACCGTCCTCGACGGCGGGCATTCCGTCGCCGTCCAGCGGATAGTTCTCGGTCACCACGATCGTGTCGAACAGCGTGTCCGGCTCGACCAGGCGCAGCACGTCCTGGAGGCCCAGGTAGTGGTGGTCCATCACCGCCGTCTGCTGGCCCCGCAGCCGCTCCAGCAGCGTCGTCCAGGTGTCGGTCGTCCTCAGCTCGGCGCGGACCGGGACGGTGTTGATGAACAGGCCGACCATGGTCTCCACACCCGGGAGGTCCGCGGGGCGGCCGGAGACGGTGGCGCCGAACACCACGTCGGTCCGGCCGGTCAGCCCGGACAGCACCACGCTCCAGGCCGCCTGTACGACCGTGTTCAGGGTCGCGTCGTGGCGTCGGGCCAGCGCGGTCAGCTCCGTGGTGGTGCGCTCGGGGAGTTCCACGAGTATGTCGCCGGGGACCTCGACGGTCCGTCCGTCGCCGTCGGGCGCGATGAGCGTCGCGCCGTCCACCCCGGAGAGCACCGTGCGCCACGCTTCGCGTGCCGCCTGCTTGTCCTGCCGGCCGAGCCATGCGAGATAGTCGCGGTACGGGGTGACCTCCGGCAGCGCCGACTCGTCGCCGTCCGCCTCGTACAGCGTGAACAGCTCACGCATCAGCAGCGGGCCCGACCAGCCGTCGAGCAGCAGATGGTGGTTGGTCATCAGGAACCGGGCCAGCCGGTCGCCCATGTGGATCAGGGTGAAGCGCAGCAGCGGCGGCCGCTCCGGGTCGAACCGGCGCACCCGGTCCTCGTCCATCAGCGCGTCGAGCCGGGCGGCCCGCTCCGCCTCGGGCAGATGGCCGAAGTCCAGCTCCACCCAGGGCAGTTCGAAGTCGGCGGCCACCACCTGTACGGGGCGGGTCAGCCCCTGCTGGCGGAAGCCCGCGCGCAGGTTGGCGTGGCGCCGCAGCAGGGTCCGCGCCGCGCCGCGCAGCCGGTCCGGGTCCAGGGGGCCCGCGAGGTCGATGCCGAGCTGCACGGTGTAGAGGTCGGGCTCGTCCTCGTCGAACTGGGCGTGGAAGAGCAGCCCCTCCTGCATCGGTGTGAGCGGCAGTACGTCCTCCAGCCGCTCCGCCCCCGCGGACTCGACCGCCTCGATCTCGTCCTGGGTCAGCGGGACCAGCGTCAGGTCGGAGGGGCTGTAGCCGCCCGCCTCCGGCTCCTCGGCGTGCCTGACCAGGGCGGTGAGCGCGGTCAGCCAGTTCTGGCCCAGCTCGTGGACCTCGTCCTCGCTCAGCAGCTCGCCCGCCCAGGACACATCGGCGACCAGATGGGGGCCGTCCGGCAGGTCCTGGGTCATCGCGGTGATGTCGACGGTGTGCGCGAGCGGGCGCCCGGGGTCGCTGCCGCCATCGAGGTCGAAGCCCTCCGGGGCCGGCCCCCAGTCGGCCGGGACGGTCTCCTCGGTCGCCACGGCGCCGGGGAAACGGCCCAGGTAGTTGAAGCTGATCTGGGGCTCGGGCAGCCGGGCGAGTACCGGGCCGGTCTGCGGGTTGAGGTACCGCAGCAGGCCGAATCCGATCCCGTTGTCCGGCAGTGCGCGCAGTTGCTCCTTGACCCGCTTGAGCACCCGGCCGGCCGCCGGACCGCCCGCGCGGAACTCGGCCCAGTCGTGCGGGCCGGGGTCGAGCCGTACCGGGAACAGGCTGGTGAACCAGCCGACGGTCCGGGACAGGTCGACGCCCTCGTCGAGCTCCTCACGGCCGTGGCCCTCCAGGTTGACCAGGACATGGCCGGCTTGGTGGCCCCGCTGTGCGCGCCACTGGGCGACGGCGACCGCGAACGCGCTCAGCAGAACGTCGTTGATCCGGGCGTGGAACGCGGCGGGCACCGTGGTGAGCAGGGCCGAGGTCTGCTCGGCGGGCAGCGTGAGCATCAGCCGCCGCGCCGTCGCGGTGATGTCCCGCGCGGGGTCGAGCGGCCGGGCGGCGAGCGCCGGGTCGGGCTCGGCGAGGGTGTCCAGCCAGAACTTCAGCTCCTCGATCCGCTCCGGCCGCTGGGCGGCGTCGGCGAGCCGCTGCGCCCACTCCCGGAACGAGGTGCCGACGGCGTCGAGCCCGGAGGTGCCGTCGGCCGCGTCCGCCCCGGAGGTCGTGTCCTTCTGCGCGGACCACGCCGTGGTCAGGTCCGGCAGCAGGATGCGCCAGGACACCCCGTCGACCGCCAGGTGGTGGACGGTGAGCAGCAGCCTGCCGGAGACGTCCGGGCCGTTGTCGAACCAGACGGCCTGGAGCATCAGCCCCGCCTCGGGGTCGAGCCGGTCCCAGGCGCCCTTGGTCTCCTCCGCCATACGGGCATGGGCCCGCTCCTCGTCAAGACCGGTCAGGTCGACCCGGCGCAGGCAGTCCGCCACCCGGACCGCGCCGCGCTCGGGCACCTCCAGGCTCCACACCACGCCACCGGTGCGGCGCAGCCGCATCCGCAGCACGTCGTGGTGGTCGAGCACCGTCTGCAACGCGGACCGCAGGCGCCGCTCGCCGACGTCCGCCGGGACCACGATCATGTTGGTCTGGCTGAACCGGTCGGGGCGGCCGCCCCGCTCGCGCATCCAGTGGATGATCGGCGTCAGCGGTACGTCGCCGACCCCCGCGGAGGCCGCCACGGGTTCGGCCGCGGGGCCTTCCGCGGGAGCGTCCTCGACGGCTGTGGCCTTGGCCAGCGCGGCCACCGTCTTGTGCTCGAACACATCCCGCGGCGTCAGCTTGACGCCCGCGTCACGGGCCCGGCGGACCAGCTGGATGGACATGATGCTGTCCCCGCCGGTGTCGAAGAAGCTGTCGTGGATGCCGACCCGCTCCAGCCCGAGGACCTCCGCGAACAGTCCGCGCAGCAACTCCTCGTGGGGGGTGCGCGGTTCGTCGGCGGGGCCGGTGGCCGTGGTGTACTCCGGCGCGGGAAGCGCCTTGCGGTCGGTCTTCCCGTTCGGCGTCACCGGCAGCGAGTCGAGCACCACCACCGCGGCGGGCACCATGTACTCGGGCAGCTCAGCGGCCATCTGGGTGCGCAGGTCGGCACCGTTGAGCGGCCCGGCCTCGGTCACCGCGTAGGCCACCAGCCGCGGCTCACCGGGGCGGTCCTCGCGCACCATCACCTCGGCCTGCCGGACCGAGGGCCGGCGCAGCAGCACCGAGCGGATCTCGCCGAGCTCGATCCGGAAGCCGTGCAGCTTGATCTGCTCGTCGGCGCGGCCGACGAACATCAGCACACCGTCGCGGGTCCACTTGGCCAGGTCACCCGTGCGGTACATACGGGTGCCGGGCGGGCCGAACGGATCGGCGACGAAGCGCTCCGCGCTCGGTCCTGGCCGGTTGAGGTAGCCGCGGGCGATCCCGGGACCCGAGAGGTACAGCTCGCCGACCACCCCGGGGGCCGTCGGCCGCAGCGCCGCGTCGAGCACCCGCACCCGGGCGTTGGGGATCGGTGTGCCAAGGGGCGGTTCGGCCACGCCGGACAGCGGCGCGCTGATGGTGGCGCACACCGTCGCCTCGGTCGGGCCGTACGCGTTCACCATCCGCCGCCCCGCCGACCAGCGGCCGGCCAGCTCCGGCGGGGTCGCCTCCCCCGCCACCAGCAGGGTGACGCTCGCGGGCACCTCACCGTCCGCCATCACACCGAGCGCGGCCGGCGGGATGGTCGCCTGGGTGACGCGCTGCTCGGTGAGCAGCGCGGCCAGCGGGGCGCCGGGGTCCAGGCGCGCGGAGGGCGCCATCACCAGCGTGGAACCGGAGAGGAGCGCCTTGCACAGCTCGGCGAAGGCGGCGTCGAAGCTCGGCGAGGCGAACTGGAGGACGCGGCTGCCCGGACCGAGTCCGAGCGCCTCCACATAGCCGGTGAGCAGACTGGCGAAGCCGGTGTGCGGGACCACCACGCCCTTCGGCCTGCCGGTGGAGCCGGAGGTGTAGATCAGATAGGCCGGGTGGTCCACCGACAGCCGGACCTCCGGCGCGGTCTCCGGCGCCATCGCGATCCTGGCCTCGGTGGCCTCGTCGTCGAGGAGGAGGACCGTGGTGTCGCCCATGGGGGGCAGGGTCTCGGCGATCGGCCGGGTGGTGACGACCACGCCGGGCCGGGCGTCGGCGAGCATGTAGGCCAGGCGCTCGGCGGGGTACGCCGGATCGAGCGGCAGATAGGCCGCGCCCGCCTTGTGCACGGCCAGTACCGCGGCCGGCCAGTCGGGGGAGCGGGGCAGCGCCAGGGCGACGAACCGCTCGGGGGCCGCACCCTCGGCGCGCAGCACATGCGCCAGCCGGTTCGCCCTCCGGTCCAGTTCGGCGAAGGACATCTCGCGGCCCTCGAAGGCCACCGCGGGGTCGTCGGGCGCCTCGGCGACCCGACGGGCGAACAGCTCGGGGAAGGTCGCCGGGGGGAGGTCGCGCGCGGTGTCGTTCGCGGCGGCCAGCACGGCGTGCTCTTCCTCGGTGAGCGGGGAGATGTCGCCCACCCGCAGGTCCGGGTCCTCGACGACCCGCTCCAGAAGCCGCGTCAGACGCTCGAACAGGGCCTCGACCGTCTCCCGGTCGAAGAGGTCGAGCCGGAAGTCGATCAGCGCCTGGAGACCGGCCGGGGCGCCGCCGGGACCGGTGCTCTCGTTGAAGGTGAAGGCCAGGTCGAACTGGGTCGCGTTGACCGGCACCGGATACGCGACGGCGTCGACCCCGGGAAGGCCGGTCGGCGAGGTGGTGGTGGTCTCGAGGTTCTGTACGTTCAGCCAGATCTGGAACAGCGGGTGCCAGGCCAGCGAGCGCTCGGGGTTGAGCAGCTCGACCAGGCGCTCGAAGGGCACCTCCTGGTGGGCGTACGCGGCAAGGTCGTACTCGCGGACCCGGTCCAGCAGTTCGCGGAAGGTGGGGTCGCCCGAGGTGTCGGTGCGCAGCACCAGGGTGTTGACGAAGAAGCCGATCATTTCTTCGAGCGCCTTGTCGTTGCGCCCGGCGATCGGCGAGCCCACGGGGATGTCGGTGCCCGCGCCATGCGCGGAGAGCAACGAGGCCAGACCGGCCTGCAACACCATGAACAGGCTGGTCCCGGTCGTGCGGGCGACACGGGCCAGCGCGCGGTGCAGCTCCGGTGAGATCCGCCCCTCGACCGTCTCGGCCGTGTAGTCGGCCTCCGGCGGACGCGGGCGGTCCGTCGGCAGCGGCAACACGTCGGGGCTGCCCTCGAGGCGCTGCCGCCAGAATTCCAGCTGCTCGCTGACCAGGCTCCCGGGGTCGCTCTCGTCGCCGAGGACCGAGTAGTTCCAGATCGTGTAGTCGGCGTACTGGACCGGCAGTGGCTCCCAGTCCGGGGCCCGGCCGGCCGTCCGCGCCAGATAGGCCGAGGTGAGGTCGGCGGCGAAGGGGCCGACCGACCAGCCGTCGCCCGCGATGTGGTGCAGGATGATCAGCAGGACGTGGTGGTCCGGGGCCAGCCGGAACAGCGTCACCCGCAGCGGGGTCTCGGTCGCCAGGTCGAAGTCGCGCGCCGCCTGTTCGGCGATCGCCGCGTCCAGCGCCCGCTCGTCGACGGAGGTGACGACCAGCTCGGCCGGGCACTGGTCCGGGGGCAGGATCAACTGCCGCGCGGCGCCGCCGGTCTCCGGGAAGACCGTGCGCAGTGTCTCGTGCCGGGCCGTGACGTCCCGTACGGCCGCCCGCAGCGCCTCGTGGTCCAGCGTGCCCGTCAGCCGCAGCCCCAGGCTGATGTTGTGCGCCGCGGCGCCGTTCTCGAACCGGTTGAGGAACCACAGCCTGCGCTGGGCGTAGGACAGCGGGATCCGCTCCGGGCGCTCCACCGGGACCACCGGCGGCCGCGCGGAGTCGGCGTCACGGAGCCGTTCCGCCAGCCGCGCCACCGTGGGCGCCTCCCACAACGCGCGCAGCGGCAGTTCCACGGAGAACGCCGTCCGGGTCCGGCTGACCATCCGGGTGGCGTGCAGCGAGTGCCCGCCCAGCTCGAAGAAGTCGTCGTGGATGCCGACCGAGTCCAGCTCCAGCGCCTCCATGAACAGGCCGCACAGGATCTCCTCCTGCGGGGTGCGCGGGGCCACGCTCGTGGACAGTGCGGTGAGGTCCGGCGAGGGAAGCGCCTTGCGGTCGGTCTTCCCGTTGGGCGTCAGCGGCATCTCGTCGAGCACCATGAACGCCGAGGGCATCATGTACTCCGGCAGCCGGGCGGCGACGGCCCGGCGCAGCGCGGGCACCGGCACCGCCGCGCCCGGGGCCGCGACGACGTACGCCACCAGCCGCCGCTCGCCCGCCCCGGCCTCGCGGGCCACCACCGCCGCCTGGGCGACCTCGGGCAGTTCGGCGAGCGCGGTCTCGATCTCGCCCAGCTCGATGCGGAAACCGCGCACCTTGACCTGGTCGTCGGTGCGGCCGGCGAACTCCAGCTCCCCGTCGTCCGTCCACCGGGCCACGTCACCGGTCCGGTACATCCGGGTGCCGGGCGCGCCGAACGGGCAGGCGACGAACCGCTCCGCGGTCAGGTCCGGACGGCCCGCGTAGCCGCGCGCCACGCCACGCCCGGCGATGTAGAGGTCGCCGAGGACCCCGGGCGGGGCCGGTGACAGCCCGGCGTCCAGTACGTAGACCTGGGTGCTCGCGATGGGCCTGCCGATGACTGGTGGGCCGGACACCTCGGCGAGGCGGGCGGCCGTGGACCATACGGTGGTCTCGGTGGGGCCGTACAGGTTCGTCACCTCGGAGCCGAGTTCGCACAGCCGGGAGGCGAGCCCGGCGGGCAGCGCCTCGCCGCCGACCAGCACGCGCAGCCCGGAGAGCGCCTCGGGGTGCTGGGACACCAGCGCCTGCCACAGAGTGGGCGTCGCCTGCATGACCGAGGCGCCGGTGTGCTTCAGCAGCGCGGCCAGCGCGGGGACGTCGATCACCTCGTCGCGGGTGGCCAGGACCACCGCGGCGCCGGACACCAGCGGGGTGTAAAGCTCCAGGCCCGCGATGTCGAAGGCGATGGTGGTCACCGCGGCCAGCCGGTCCCCGGGCCGCAGGGCGAACCGGTCCCGCATGTCCTGGACGAAGTTGGTGAGGTTGTCCCGGGTGACCACGACGCCCTTGGGCCTGCCCGTGGAACCCGAGGTGTAGATGGTGTAGGCGGGGTGGTCCCCCGCCACCGGGGCGGGCTCCGGGGCCTCGCCGGACAGGGCGGCCAGCCGGTCGCGGACCGCCGGGTCGTCCAGCAGCACCCGCGTCGCACCACCGGTCGCGGGCACCGAGGTCACCGAGGAGTCCGTCACCACGACCGCGGGCGCGGCGTCGGTCACGATGTACTCGACGCGCTCGGCCGGGTATTCGGGGTCCAGCGGGATGTACGCGCCGCCGGTCTTCAGGACCGCGAGCAGGGTGGCCACCAGGTCCGCCCCGCGCGGCAGCGCCACCGCCACCCGCGTCTCGGGGCCGACGCCGAGCCCGGACAGCAGCCGGGCCAGCCGGTTGGCGCGGGCGTCCAGCTCGCCGTAGGAGACCTCGGCCCCGTCCGCGACCAGGGCCACCGCCGCCGGGTCGGCGGCCGCCGCGGCCTCGAACAGCTCGGGCACGGAGGTCTCCGGCGCCCCGGCGTCGGGCTCGTTCCAGTCCTCCAGGACCGTGCGCAGCAGCTCGGGCGCGAGCACTTCGGTGCGGCCCACCGGGAGGGACGGGTCCGCCTCGATCCGCTCCAGCATCCGGCGGAAGCCGTCCAGCAGGGCCCGCGCCCGCTCGGCCGGGTAGAGATCGGGCCGGTATCCCAGGCGCAGCCGCAGGGTGGGGCCGGGGGTCGGGAACAGGGTGAGCGCGTAGTGGGTGGCGTCCTGGCCGGTGATGTCGGTGATCCGCGGCCCGTCGACGCGCTCGGTGATGCCGTCGGAGTCCAGCGGGTAGTTCTCGAAGACGACCAGCGTGTCGAAGAGTTCACCGGTGACCTGCGTGGCCTCCTGCACGGCGGACAGCGGCAGGTGGTGGTGGTCGAGCAGCGTGGCCTGCTGCCGCTGGACCGCGGTCAGCAGGTCGGTCCAGGAGGCGCCGTGGTCCACCCGTACCCGGACCGGCAGGGTGTTGATGAACAGCCCCACCATGGACTCCACACCGGGGATGTCCGCCGGGCGCCCGGACACGGTGGCGCCGAACACCACGTCGTCACGGCCGGTCAGCCGGCCGAGCAGCACGCCCCAGGCGCTCTGCACCAGCGTGTTCAGGGTGACCCCGGCGGAGCGGGCCAGCTCGCCGAGGCGGGCGGTGAGGTCCGCGTCCACCTCGGCGACCAGGTCCTCGGGCAGCACCTCGGCGCCGGGACCCGCCTCGGGCACCACGAGCGTGGGCGCGTCCACCCCTGCCAGCGCCTCTCGCCAGGCCCGCTTCGCCGCGTCCTTGTCCTGCCTGGCCAGCCAGGCGAGATAGGTGCGGTAGGGGGTGGCCGGAGGCAGGGTGGTGTCCTCGCCGCCCGCACGGTAGTGCTGGAACAGCTCCTGCATCACCAGCGGGGCGGACCAGCCGTCCAGCAGGATGTGGTGGGCGGTGAGCACCAGCCAGAAGGCGTCGGCCGCGACCTTGATCATGGTGACCCGCAGCAGCGGCGGCCGCTCCATGTCGAAGCGGCGCGCACGGTCCCCGGCGGCGAACTCCCGGACCTTCGCCCGCTGTTCGTCCTCGGAGACACCGCTGAAGTCGAGCTCGGTCACAGGGAGTTCGAGGTCCCGGAGGATCACCTGCATCGGGTCGCCGGTCTTGCGGCGCCGGAATCCCGCGCGCAGGCTCGCGTGCCGCCGCACCAGCGCGGCCGCGGCGCGGCGCACCGCCGGGGCGTCCACCGGGCCCTGGATCCGCACCGCCAGCTGGACGGTGTAGACGTCGAGCGCGTCCGCGTCCTCGGAGTACTGCGCGTGGAAGAGCAGCCCTTCCTGGAGCGGCGACAAAGGCAGAAGGTCCTCGATACGTGTCTGCTTCACTGCACAGGCTCCCTGGGCGTCTTCGTGATGCGATGTGTGACGAGTGCGCAGTCGAGATCGGCGGGGCCCCTCTCGCCCGTCGGCGAGGCCCGCCGATCCGACCGTAACGGCGCCGCGGCCCGGTGAAAGCCGCACATAAACAACTCGGAAGTGGGCTACTGCCAGTCGTCCAGTTCGCTCGCGAGCTGGTCCAACTCTTCCTGGCTGACGTCGATCAGATCCATGTCGGAGGGGGTGTGGCGGACGGCCTGCGGGGTGTCGGCGTGGCGGGCCAGCGCCTCCAGCGCCCGGATCCACGCCTGTGCGAGGTCCCGTACCACGGACTCCTCCAGCAGCGCCGAGGGCCACTGCCAGAGCACCGACAGCTCGGGGCCGTCGCTGCGGTCCTGGGTGGACGCGGTGACCTCCAGCGCGTGGGCGACCGGCATGTCCGGGTCCTCGCCGCCGACGGCGCCCGCCTCGGGGGCGAGCGCCCAGTCGGCGGCCTCGGGCGCGGCCGAGGCGTCGAAGCGGCCGAGGTAGTTGAACCCGATCTGCGGCTCGGCCAGGCCCCGCAGCGAGGGCGCGGTGTCCGGGTTGAGGTAGCGCAGCAGGCCGTAGCCGACGCCGTTGTCGGGCACCTGGCGCAGCTGCTCCTTGATCCGGGCGAGGACGTCGCCGACGGTCGCCCCGCCGGTCCACACCTCGCCCCAGTCGATCCGCCCGGGGTCCAGGAACAGCGGGTACACGCTGGTGAACCAGCCGACCGTACGGGACAGTTCGGTGTGCTCGGCGATCTCCTCGCGGCCGTGGCCCTCAAGGGCCACCAGCAGCCCGCCCGTGGCCCCGCCGAAGTGCCGGCGGCGCCAGTCGGCCACCGCCAAGGTCAGCCCGGTGAGCAGCACGTCGTTGACCGACGCGCGGAACATCTCGGGCAGCCGGGTGAGCAGGGTCCGGGTGGTGTCCGCGGGCAGCGCCATGGTGATCGAGCGCTGGGTGCGGGTGAGGTCCCTGGCCGGGTCGACGGTCAGCTCGGCGAGGGGCTCCGGGGCCTGGGCGAGGCGGCCGCGCCAGACCGGGAGTTCGGCGATCCGCTCCGGGGTGACGGCTTCCTCGGCCAGCGTCCGCGACCAGCGGCGCAACGAGGTGCCCACCGGGTCGAGCCGGGGGGTGCGCCCGTCCCGTACCGCCTCCCAGGCCCGTGCCAGGTCCGGCAGCAGGATCCGCCAGGAGACGCCGTCGACGACCAGGTGGTGCAGCGAGAACCACAGTCTGCCGCGCTCACCGGGCCCGGCGTCGAACCACACGAACTGCGCCATCGTGCCGTCCTCGGGGGCGAGCCGGCCCACCGCCGCGTCGCTCTGCTCGGCGAGGCGGGCACGGCGCTCCGCGTCGTCCAGACCGGTGAGGTCGACCCGCCGGATCAGGTCCGCCGCGCGGACCTTGCCGCGGGCCGCCACCTCCAGCGACCACCGCCCCTCGGTACGGTTCAGCCGCGCCCGCAGGGCGTCGTGGTGGTCCAGCAGCGTCTGTACGGCGGTGACCAGCCGGTCCAGGTCCAGCTCCGCGGGCGTCTGGAGCAGCATCGACTGGTGGAACCGGTCGATGGGTCCGTTCCGCTCGCTGAGCCAGTTGAGGATCGGGGTCGCGGGGACCTCCCCGATACCGGCGTCCGGGTCCTCCGCCTCGGCCTCGGGGACGGTGCCCGCGGCGGCCGCGAGGGCCGCGACCGTCTGGTGGCGGAAGACGTCCTTCGGGGTGAAGACCAGACCCGCGGCGCGGGCCCTGGCCACCAGCTGGATCGAGACGATGCTGTCGCCGCCCAGGTAGAAGAAGCTGTCGTCGACGCCGACTTCCCCGACCCCGAGCCCCAGCACCTCCGCGACCAGCCGGCGCAGGGTCTCCTCACGGGCGCCGCTCGGCGCCCGTGAGGTGCCGCCCTGCTCCGGCGCGGGCAGCGCCTTGCGGTCGATCTTTCCGCTGGTGGTCAGCGGAAGCGTCTCGAGCGTCACGAACGCCGCCGGAACCATGTAGTCGGGCAGTCGACGCGTCAGCCCGGCCCGCAGTTCGTCGATGTCGATGCCGTCCGCCCCGGCGGTGGGCACTACATAGGACGTCAGCAGCCGCACCCCCGGGCGGTCCTCGCGCACGACGGTGGTGGCGCGGTGCACCCCGGGGTGGTCCGAGACGGCCGCGGTGATCTCGCCCAGCTCGATCCGCAGCCCCCGCAGCTTCACCTGGTCGTCGGTGCGCCCGACGAACTCCAGCTCGCCGTCGGCGCGTCGGCGCACCAGGTCGCCGGAGCGGTACATCCGCGATCCGGGCGGGCCGAACGGGTCGGCCACATAACGCTCGGCGGTCAGCCCGGGGCGCCGCAGATAGCCGCGGGCCAGCGAGACGCCCGCGATGTGCAACTCGCCCACGCAGCCGAGCGGCACCGGACGGAGCCGCTCGTCCAGAACGTGCAGCCGCGAGTCGGCGACGGGCGCGCCGAGCGCCGGTACGGAGTCGTCGGTGAGCAGCCCGCTCATCGCCGCCACACAGGTGGTCTCGGTCGGGCCGTACACGTTGTGCATCCGCACCGTGTGCCGCCACCGGCCGATCAGCTCCGGTCCGAAGGACTCACCGCCGACGACGATCTCCATGCCCTCGGGCAGTCCGCCCTCGGGCAGCGCGGCCAGCGAGGCGGGGGTGATGAAGGCGTGGGTGACGCCGTATTCGGCGCACAGGTCGAGATACGCCTGTCCGGACGTCGGCCGGTCGGCCGGGACCACCACCAGCGCGCCGCCCACCAGCAGGCTCATGGACAGCTCCAGGAACGCCGCGTCGAAGCTGGCCGAGGCCAGCTGCGGCACCCGGGCCCCCGGGCCGACGCCCGCCCGCTCCACCAGCGTCGCGCACAGGTGCGCCACTCCGGCGTGGGTCACGGTCACGCCCTTGGGCCTGCCGGTCGATCCGGAGGTGTAGATGACGTAGGCGGGGTGCTGGGGCGACAGGGCGGCGGGGAGCACCGGCGCGTCGGCCGCGGACGCGTCAGCCCCGTCCACCGGCGCGGGCGCGTCCAGCGTGTCGAACAGCGCCGTGGGCACGGTGGTCCGCGGCAGCCGTCCGGCGACGGAGCCGGAGGTCAGCAGCAGGGCGGGCGCGGCGTCGTCGAGCATGTACCCGATGCGGTCGCCCGGCAGGTCCGGGTTGACCGGCAGATAGGCCGCCCCCGCCCGCACCACCGCGAGCAGCGAGACGATCAGCTCAGGGGAGCGCGGCAGCGCCACCGCCACCAGCTTCTCCGGTCCCGCTCCCCGCGCGGCCAGCCCCCGGGCGATCCGCTCGGCCCGCGCGTCGAGTTCGGCGAAGGTCCAGGTGCGGTCCTCGGCCAGCAGGGCGGGTGCGTCCGGGGTGCGGGCCACCCACCCGGCGAACAGCTCCGCCATGGTCGCCGGGGGCACCTCGCGCACCGCGGCGTCGTTCCACTCCTCGACGATCCGGTGCCGCTCCCCGGGCAGCAGGACGTCCAGTTGGTCCACCGAGCGGGACGGATCGGCGACGGCGGCGGCCAGCAGCCGCTCCAGCCGGTCCACCAGCATCCGCACCGTGTCCCGTTCGAACAGGTCGGTGCTGTAGGTAAGCGCCCCCTCGATGCCCGCGGGCGCGCCGTCGTCCCGGTGGGTCTCCGCCAGGGTGAAGGACAGGTCGAACTTGGCCACGTCCTGGCCGATCGGCTGCGGCCCCGCGACCACCCCGGGCAGTTCGACCCTGCCCTCGGCGGTGTTCTGGAACGCCAGCATCACCTGGAACAGCGGATGCCGGGACGCCGAGCGCTCAGGGTTGATCAGCTCGACCAGCCGCTCGAACGGCAGGTCCTGGTGGGCGTACGCGGCCAGATCGGTCTCCCGCACCCGCTCCAGCAGCTCGGCGAAGGTCGGATCGCCGGAGACATCGGTGCGCAGCACCAGCGTGTTGACGAAGAAGCCGATCAGGTCGTCCAGGGCGTCGTCGGTGCGGCCCGCGATCGCCGTGCCGAGCGGGATGTCGGTGCCCGCGCCGAGCCTGCTGAGCAGCGCGGCCAGACCGGCCTGGACGGCCATGAAGAGGCTGGCCCGGTGAGCCAGGGCCAGCTCGCGCAGGCCGCGGTGCACCTCGGCGTCGAAGCGGAAGGTGACCATATCGCCGCGGTAGCTGATGGCGGGCGGACGGCGGTGGTCGGCGGGCAGTGCCAGCTCCTCCGGCGCGCCCTCCAGGGCCGACCGCCAGAACGCGGCCTGCCGGGAGATGGTGCTGTCCGGGTCGTCCTCGCTGCCCAGCACCTCGTGCTGCCACAGCGTGTAGTCGGCGTACTGCGCGGGCAGCGGGGTGAACTCGGGGGCGCGGCCCGCGCTCCGGGCCGCGTAGGCGGTGGACAGATCGCGGCCCAGCGGGGCCATGGACCAGCCGTCGCCCGCGATGTGGTGGACCACCAGCGCCAGTACGTGCTCGGTCCGGCTCAGCGCGAACAGCCACGCCCGGACCGGGATCTCGGTGGCGATGTCGAACGCGTACCCGGCGGCCTCGGTGAGCGCAGCCTCCAGACCGGCCTCGGTGACCTCGGCCACCGGCAGTTCGGGCACCGTGTCCAGCACCACCTGGCGAGGGCGGCCGTCCACCTCCGGGAAGACGGTGCGCAGGCTCTCGTGGCGGGTGACCACATCGGCCAGCGCCGCGCGCAGCGCCTCCCGGTCCAGCTCACCGGTCAGCCGCAGGGCCATCGGCAGGTTGTAGGTGGCGCTCGGCCCCTCGAACCGGCCCAGGAACCACAGCCTGCGCTGGGCGAAGGACAGCGGCACCTCCTCGGGCCGCTCCCGCGCGGTCACCGCGCGCCGCGCCCCGCCCGCGTCGCCGATCAGCCCGGCAAGGCCGGCGGGCGTCGGCGACTCGAACAGGTCGCGCACGCCGAGCTCCGCGCCCAGGGTCGTACGGATCCGGCTGATCAACCGGGTGGCGAGCAGTGAATGACCGCCGAGGTCGAAGAAGTCGTCGTCCACCCCCACCTCGTCCACTCCGAGCACCTCGGCGAACAGCCCGCACAGCGCGGCCTCCCGCGGTGTGGCCGGCTCCCGCCGCTCGGCGTCCTCCCGTACCGGCGCGGGCAGCGCCCGGCGGTCCAGCTTGCCGTTGGGGGTCAGCGGCAGTGCGTCCAGTGCGACGAACGCGCTGGGCACCATGTAGTCGGGCAGCGTGGCGGCCAGGTGCTTGCGCAGTTCGGCCGGGGCCGGGGCGGTCCGTCCCGTGGGCGGGACCAGATAGCCGACCAGCTGGTGGGCCCCGGGCCGGTCCTGCCGGGCCAGGACGGCCACCGAGGCGAGGTCGGGGTGGGCGGCGAGCGCCGTCTCGATCTCGCCGAGCTCGATCCGGAAGCCGCGCACCTTGACCTGGTGGTCGGCCCGCCCCACGAACAGCAGCTGGCCGTCCTTGCCCCAGCGCACCAGGTCACCGGTGCGGTACAGCCGGGACCCGGGCGGGCCGAAGGGGTCGGCCACGAAGCGCTCCGCGGTGAGGCCCGGCCGCTTCAGATAACCGCGGGCCAGCCCGGCGCCGGAGAGGTACAGCTCCCCGACGACCCCCGGGGGCACCGGGCCCAGCGCGTCGTCCAGGACGTAGACCTGGTCGTTCCAGACCGGGCGTCCGATCGGGGCCGTGGCGGGCCAGTTCGCGGGGTCGCCGGGCAGGGTGGTGGCCGTGATCACATGGCTTTCGGTGGGGCCGTAGTGGTTGTGCAGCCGCAGCCACGGACGGTCGGCCTGGAAGGCGCGCAGCCGCGGGGTGAGCGCCAGCGCCTCGCCCGCCTGGGCGATCACCCGCAGCTCGCCGAGGGTGACACCGCCCTCGATGGCGGCCTCCGCGACGGCGTCCACCACCAGGTTGGGGGCGTACAGCTCGTTGATCCGGTGCTCCTCCAGCCACCGGGTGAGGGCGGCGGCGTCGCGGCGCACCGCGTCGTCCGGGACCACCAGCGTCTTGCCGGTGAGCAGGGTGGTCAGGATCTCCTGGGCGGAGACGTCGAAGCTGATCGCGGTGAACTGCGCGACCCGCGTCCCGGCGCCGCCGCCGATCTCACCGTGGTGCCAGGCGACCAGGTTGGCCATGGCGCCCGCGGGCATCACGACGCCCTTGGGGCGGCCGGTGGAGCCGGAGGTGTAGATGACGTAGACCGGGGCGGCCGGATGGAGCGGACGGGTGCGGTCCGCGTCGGTGGGGTCGGTGTCCGCCTGCCCGGCCAGGAGGGCGGCGGTCTCCGGGGTGTCGAGGGCGAGGAGCGGGGCCCGGTGGCCGTCCGGCAGCACTCCGGTCCGGGTCAGCACCACCGAGGGCGCCGCGTCGGCCAGCATGAAGGAGACGCGCTCGGCCGGGTACTCCGGGTCGATGGGCAGATAGGCCGCTCCGGTCTTGACCACCGCGCACACCGCCACCAGCAGCTCCGCCGAGCGCGGCAGCGCGATGCCGACCGTGTCCTCGGGACCGGCGCCCCGTGAGATGAGCAGATGTGCCAGCCGGTTGGCCGCCGCGTTCAGCTCGGCGTACGACATCACCGTGTCGCCGTGCACCACGGCCGGGGCGTCCGGCAGCGCATGCGCCTGCCGCTCGAGCAGTTCCGGGAGGAAGGCCCCGTCGAGCTGGTGCGCGGTGTCGTTGTAGGTGGTCAGCTGGCGGTGCCGCTCGATCGGGTCGAGCAGCTCCAGGGAGCCGATCGGCCGCTTGGGGTCCTCGGCCGCCCCGGCCAGCACCCGGATCAGACGGTCGGCGAGCCCCTGGACCGTCTCCCGGTCGAACAGATCGGTGCTGTACTCCATCCACCCGTCCAGACCGTCCGGTGCGCCGTCGGGGGTGCGTCGCTCGGTCAGCCCGACGAACAGGTCGAACTTGGCCATGTCGCCGAGGTGGTCGTACTGGTCCACCCGCAGGCCCGGCAGCGAAAGCTCGGCCGGGCGGTTGTTCTGCACGGTGAACATCACCTGGAACAGCGGGTGGCGCGCGAGCGAGCGCTCGGGGTTGAGCTGCTCGACCAGGCGCTCGAACGGCACGTCCTGGTTGGCGTACGCGGCCAGGTCGGTCTCCCGCACCCGCTGGACCAGCTCGCGGAAGGTCGGGTTGCCGGAGGTGTCGGTGCGCAGCACCAGCGTGTTGAGGAAGAACCCGACCAGTCCGTCGAGGGCGTCGTCGGTACGACCGGCGATCGGCGTGCCCACGGGGATGTCGGTGCCCGCGCCGGACCGCGACAACAGCACCGAAAGACCGGCCTGGGCCACCATGAACAGGCTGGCCTGGGAGGTGCGGGCGATGGTGAGCAGCCGCTTGTGCAGCTCCTCGGGGAGGTGGAACGTCACGGTGTCGCCCGCGTAGCTCGCCACCGCGGGGCGCGGCCGGTCCACCGGGAGGTTGAGCTCGTCGGGGAGCCCGGCCAGGGCGTCCGACCAGTAGGCGAACTGCCTCGCGATCGCGCTGTTCTCGTCCGTCTCCTCGCCCAGTACGCGCCGCTGCCACAGCGTGTAGTCCGCGTAACTCACGGGCAGCGGCTCCCACGACGGCGCGGTGTCCTTCAGCCTGGCCGCGTAGGCGAGCGAGAGGTCGTGGCCGAAGACGCCCAGCGACCAGCCGTCCCCGACGATGTGGTGCATCACCACGAGCAGGACGTAACTACGGGCGCCGGTGCGGAAGACGCGCACCCGCAGCGGGAGTTCGTCGGCCAGCCGGAACCCGGCGGTCGCCTCCTCCTGGAGTGCCTCGTCCAGCCGCTCCGGTGCCGCGCTCAGATCCACCAGGGCCAGGTCGAGCTCGGCCGCCGCGGGATCCAGCACCCGCTGGTACGGGTCGCCGTCCACGTCCGGGAACACCGTCCGCAGGCTCTCGTGCCTGGCCAGGACGTCCCCGAAGGCATGGCGCAGCGCGTCCAGGTCCAGTTCACCGGTCAGCCGCACGGTGAGCGGGACGTTGTAGATCGGCTTGGCGCCCTCGAACCCGTCCAGGAACCACAGCCGGCGCTGGGCGAAGGACAGCGGTACCCGCTCGGGACGCGGCCCCGCCTCCAGCGCGGGCCGGCCGTCCACGGCCTGGTGCAGCCTGCGGGCTATCCCGGCGGGCGTGGCCGTCTCGAACACCGCGCGCAGCGACAGCTCCTCGCCGAAGACCGCGCGGGTCCTGGTGACCAGCCGGGTGGCCAGCAGCGAATGGCCGCCGAGGTCGAAGAAGTCGTCGTCCACCCCCACCTCGGGCACGCCGAGCAGTTCGGCGAAGAGCGCGCACAGGATCTCCTCCTGCGGGGTGCGCGGCCCGCGTCCGGCCGGTCCGGCCGCGCCACCGGGCTCGGGCAGCGCCTTGCGGTCCAGTTTGCCGTTGGGGGTGAGCGGGAGGGCGTCGAGGGCGACGAACGCCGAGGGCACCATGTACTCGGGCAGCGAGGCGCCCACGTGGTCGCGCAGCGCGGTGGGGGCGGGCACCTCTCCCCCGCTCACCGGCACCAGATAGGCGACGAGCCGCTTGTCGCCCGGGGTCGGCTCGCGCACCACGACCACCGCACGGTCGATCCGCTCATGCGCGGCCAGGACCGACTCGATCTCCCCCAGCTCGATCCGGAATCCGCGGATCTTGACCTGGTCGTCGGCCCGGCCGGCGAACTCCAGCACGGGCTGCTCGCCGTCGGTGTTCCAGCGCACCAGGTCACCGGTGCGGTACATGCGCATCCCGCCGCCCGGATACGGATCGGCGACGAAGCGCTCGGCGGTCACACCGGGCCGGTTCAGATAACCGCGCGCCAGGCAGGGGCCCGAGACGTACAGCTCCCCGGTGACACCCGGCGGCACCGGCCGCAGCGCACCGTCGAGCACCCGCAGCCGCGCGGTGCCGAGGGCGGTGCCCATGGGCGGCGCCACCGCGCCGGACAGCGGCTCGCTGAGGGAGACGCAGACGGTGCTCTCGGTCGGCCCGTAGGCATTGATCATCGTCCGGTTGGCGGACCACGCCTCGACCAGCTCCGGCGCGGACGCCTCACCGCCGACCACCAGCAGGCGTATCGACGGCAGGTCCTCGGTGAGCACGGCCAGCGCGGCGGGCGGTATGAGCGCGTGGGTGACCTGGTGCTCGGCGACCAGCTCGACCAGCGCCCGGCCGGGCCGCAGCCGCTCGGCGGGGGCGAGGACCAGCGTGGCGCCGGTGAGCAGGGCGGTGTAGGTCTCCCAGACGGCGGCGTCGAAGCTGGGTGAGGAGAACTGGAGCACCCGGCTGCCGGGCCCCACGTCGAACCGCTCGACGTTGGTGGCGACCAGACCGGCGAGACCGGAGTGCGTCACCATGACGCCCTTCGGACGGCCGGTGGAGCCGGAGGTGTAGATGACATAGGCGGGGTTGGCGGACGACATCGCCGCCGGCCGCTCGCCCGGCTCGATATCGGTGTCCGGCCGGGCGTCGATCTCGCGGACGGTGGCCGGGTCGTCCAGCAGCACCCTCGGCGCGGCGCAGACGTCCGGAATCACCTCCGCCGACGCGGCGGTCGCCAGGACCAGCGCCGGGCCTGCGTCGGTGAGCAGATAGGCGATCCGGTCGGCCGGATAGGAGATGTCCACCGGCAGATAGGCCGCGCCCGCCTTGAGCACCGCCAGCATGGCGACGACCAGCTCGGGAGAGCGCCGCAGGGCGAGCGCGACCACCCCCTCCGGCCCCGCGCCCCGTTCGATCAGGGTGCGGGCCAGGCGGTTGGCGCGGCGGTCCAGTTCGGCGTAGGAGAGCGAGGTGTCCTCGTGGACCAGGGCGACGGCCTCCGGGTGGAGCCGTACCTGTTCTGCGAAGAGTGCGGGGATGACGTCACCGGCCGGCAGCGGACGTGCGGGCATGCCCAGGGCGAGCATGCGGCTCGCCTCGGCGTCGCTCAGCAGGGGCAGTCGGCCGATCAGCTGCTCCGGATCGTCCGCGAAGGCCGCGAAGAGGCGGCGGAAGCGGTCGCCGAGCACCTCGATGTCCTCGCGGGTGAAGATCTCCTGCCGGTAGCCGAAGTGCAGCCGCAGCCCGTCGCCCGGCAGGGCCGCGATGCTCAGCGGGTAGTGGTTGGCGTCGGTGCCCCTGGCGCCCGTCAGCGTGAGGTCACCGGGCAGCTCGGGCAGGTCGTCCCCGCCCATGGGGTAGTTCTCGGTGACGGTGAGCGTGTCGAACAGGGTGCCGAGCCCGGCTGCCCGCTGGATGTCCGGGAGGCTGAGGTGGTGGTGTTCCACCATTCCGGCCGCCTGGCGCTGCATCCCGGTCAGCAGGGACAGCAGGCTCTCCTGCGGGCGCACCCGCACCCGGACCGGCACCGAGTTGATGAACAGGCCGACCATCTGGTCCGCGCCGGTCAGCTCGGCGGGGCGCACCGACACGGTCGAGCCGAACACCACGTCGTCACGGCCGGTCAGCTGCCCCAGCAGCAGCGCCCAGCAGCCCTGGAACACCGCGCTCAGCGTGAGGTCGTTGCGCCGGGCGGTCTCCCGCACCCGGGCGGCCAGCTCATCGGGCATGGCGATGACCAGCTCGGCCGGCACGTTCCGCGCCCCGGTGTCGCCGGGCGCGAGCAGCGTGGGCTCCTCCACCTCGGCGAGCGCGGTGCGCCAGGCGTTCTCCGCCGCCGCCCGGTCCTGCCGCTCCAGCCAGCTCAGGGCCTCGCGGTACGGCGTCACCGGCGGCAGGCCCGAGTCGTCGCCACGGCGGTGGTAGATCTCGAAGAGCTCGAACATGAGGCGGGCGGTCGACCACCCGTCGAGCAGGATGTGATGCGAGTTGAACATCAACCGGCTGGTGCGCGGGCCCAGCTTGATCAGCGTGAAGCGCAGCAACGGCCCGGACCCCAGGTCGAACCGGTGCGCCGCCTCCTCGGCGGCCAGCCGCTCCAGCTCCCGCTCCTGGGCCCGCTCGTCGAGCCCGGTGAGGTCGAACTCCCGCCAGGGCACCGGGACTTCGCGCGCGATCACCTGCACCGGCCGGCTCAGCTTCTCGTACCGGAAACTGGCACGCAGATTGGGGTGCCGGCGCAGCAAAGTGGCCACCGAGTCACGCATGGCCCCGGCGTCCAGGGGGCCGTCGAGGTCGATCAGGATCTGGGCGACGTAGACATCGAGTTTCTCTTCCCCGTACAGGGTCTGAAACAGCAGACCTTCCTGGAGTGGCCACAGCGGAAGGACGTCGTCGATGGCTGCTCGCGTCATTATGGAAATCTCCACTCGTCTTTCCGGGGTCGCCGGCAAAAAGGGCTCGGTCGCCTGCCACCAGCCTGGATCGCCTGAGTCTCAGCTCCGGTCGGGCCACCGGGCAACGGCGCTGCAAAAACTTCGTTTTGCGCACCGCGGAACGTGGAAGTGGCCCACTTCGCTCCACTTCGAAGAATTCACACTGCCGCTGACCGGTCCGGTCCGGCCGTGCTGTCATCGGTAAGGCCGCGCGCCGTCAATCGCCCGCGGGCCGCTACCCGCACCGCGACTTCAGGGAGTACTGGTGACGAACACCGGCACGCTGTCCCGCTACTGGATGTTCAGCGACGAGTACACACAGAATCCCTATCCCTTCCTCGCCCAGCTGCGCGAGGAACAGCCGGTGTGCCGGGTGGAGACCCCGGACGGGGTGCGGGCCTGGGTGGTGAGCCGCTACGACGACGTCCGCGACGCGCTCTCCGACCCCCGGCTCGGCCGGGACATCGGCAAGCTCTACGCGGCGCTGGGCAAGCAGCTCGGCCAGGAGATCAAGCCGGCCGACGAGATCAGCAACCATCTGGCCAACTCCGATCCGCCGCGCCACACCCCGCTGCGCAAGGCGCTCACCTTCGCCTTCACCCCCAAGCGGGTCAGAGGGCTGCGCGACGGCTGGGAGAAGGTGGTCGACGATCTGCTCGACGAAATGGTGCGGACGGACAACCGGGACCTGGTCTCCGGGCTCAACGAACCGCTTCCGATCATCACCATCGCGCAGCTGATGGGCGTGCCCGACGCCGACTGGCCGCGGTTCCTGGTGTGGACGAACACGCTGCGCCGGGTGGACGCCAGCGACCCGACGGGCATCATCGCCGAGCACACCCGGCAGCTGTCGGACTACCTCAAGGCGCTGATCGCCACCAAGCAGCGGACCCCGCAGGACGATCTGATCTCCGCGCTGGTCCACGCCGACGAGGACAAGCGGCTGACCGCCGCGGAGGCGCTGTCCACCGCGTTCGCCCTGATGACCGGCGGTAACGACACCACGACCAGCCTGCTCAACGGCTCCTTCGCGGCGCTGCTCACCCATACCGGCGAGGCCGACAAGATCCGGGCCGACTGGAGTCTGCTGCCGAACGCGGTCGAGGAGCTGCTGCGGTTCACCAGCCCGCTGATCAACTCCCTCCAGCGGGTCACGCTGGAGCCGGTCGAACTGTGCGGGGTGAAGATCCCCAAGGACGAGATCATCATCATTTCGCTGGCCGGGGCGAACCACGATCCGCACGCCTTCCCCGACGGTCCGTCGGAGCTGGACATCACCCGTCCCAAGCCCGCGCATGTGAGCTTCGGCCACGGAATCCACTACTGCCTGGGCTCCCATATGTCCAAGGCGCTGACCGAGCTGGCGATTCGACGGGTCTATGAACGCTTTCCCGGCATCAAGCTGGCCGTGCACCCCTCGGAGGTGCGCTATCGGCCCGGACTCATGGTCCGCCCGATGATCGACCTGCCGGTGAATTTCTGAACGGCGCACAGCAGCGACACCGCCCGGGACCCGCCGTCAGCGCGCCCCGGGCGCTTTTCTTTCGCTTTCCGGAGGACCCATGGATTTCAGCCTGTTCTACTTCGCCAACAACGACAGCGAGGAGCACGACCGCTACCGGCTGCTGCTGGACGGCGCCCGGTTCGCCGACGACAACGGCTTCACCGCGGTGTGGACCCCCGAGCGCCACTTCCATCCGTTCGGCGGGCTCTACCCCAACCCCTCGGTGACGGGCGCCGCGGTGGCGGCGGTCACCCAGCGGGTCGCGGTGCGCGCCGGAAGCGTCGTGGCGCCGCTGCACCACCCGATGCGGATCGCCGAGGAGTGGTCGGTCGTCGACAACCTCTCGGGCGGCCGGGCCGGGGTGGCACTCGCCTCGGGCTGGCACGCCGCGGACTTCGCGCTCCGCCCGGAGAACTACGAGACCCGCAAGTCCGGGCTGATGGAGACGGTCGAGACCATCCGCCGGCTCTGGCGGCGGGAGAGCGTGTCCCTGACCGACGGGGCGGGCGAGACGGTGGAGTTGACCATGTTCCCGCCGCCCGTCCAGCCCGCGCTGCCGATGTGGCTGACCAGCGGCGGCACCCCGGCGACGTTCACGCTGGCCGGTGAGCACGGGCTGGGGATGCTCACCCATCTGCTCGGCCAGGAGGTCGATGTCCTCGCCCAGCGCATCGAGGAGTACCGCCGGGCGCACCGCGAGCACCAGCCCGCCTCGGCCGGGGAGGGGCATGTGGCCGTGATGGTGCACACCTTCGTGGGCACCGACCGCGACGCCGTACGGGAGACCGTGCGCGAGCCGTTCTCCCGCTATCTGGCCAGCTCCTTCGACCTGCTGATCAAGGCGGCGGAGGCGGCGGGCGCCCAGGGCGCGGACATGTCCCGGGAGCTGAAGAGCATGGGCCCGGAGGACCGTCAGTTCCTCGTGGCCCAGGCATTCGACCGGTACTTCGAGACCAGCGGGATGTTCGGCACCGTCGACGACTGCATGGCGATGCTCAAGCAGCTCAAGGACGCGGGGGTGGACGAGGTCGCCTGTCTGGTGGACTTCGGTGTGCCGACCGATGCGGTGGTCGGCGGCTTCGAGCACCTGGCCCGGCTCCATGACACCTGGCGTGCGCATCTGGGGAGCTGAGCATTTGGGGAGGTGACCCGGCGGCGCCCACGCCGAAGCCCGGACGACCGAGAGCGGTCGTCCGGGCTTCGGCTTCGGCCCGGGGGTCGTACGGCCGCGTGTCAGCGCGCGGCGGCCCGCTCGTAGGCCCGGTTGGCCAGCGGGACCACGACGAGCAGCAGGGCCACCACCATGATCAGCGAGGCCGCCACCGGATGCCGCAGCGGGAACGCCGGATCGGCGCCGTTCCCCGTCGGGTTGCCCCACAGCTCACGCATCCCGGTGGTCAGGGTGGTCACCGGGTTCCACTCGGCCACCGGACGCACCCAGCCCGGCAGGTTCTGGGCCGGGTAGAAGGTCGCCGACAGGAAGGTGAGCGGCATGGTGATCACCATGGCCACCGAGTTGACCGCCTGGGGATCGCGCAGCAGCAGCCCGATGAGCGAGCCGAGCCACGCCGTGGCGTAACCGAGCAGCAGCAACAGACCGAAGCCCGCGAGGGCCTTGAGCGGCCCGCCGTGGATGCGCCAGCCGATGAGCAGGCCGACGGAGAGCATCGCGACACAGGAGATCGCGTTGAGCAGCACATCGGAGAGGGTCCGGCCGAGCAGCACCGAGCCCTTGGACATCGGCAGCGAACGGAACCGGTCCACCAGGCCGTTGGAGAGGTCCTCGGCCACCCCCACACCGGTGTTGATGACGCCGGCCAGCATCATCTGGGTGAAGATGCCCGCCATGATGTACTCGTGGTAGTCGCCCTCCGGCACGTTCATCGAACTGCCGAAGAGATAGCCGAAGAGGAACACGAACATGATCGGCATCAGGGTGATGCTGAGGATCCGCTGCGGTGCCCGCTTCAGGTGCCGTATGTGGCGGCCCGCCAGGGCGAGCGCGTCGCTCAGGACATAGGTGGTCATCGGCTCGTCGCCTCCAATTCGGCCTCGGATCCGGTCTCGGGTCCGGCCTCGGGTCCGGCTCCCGTCAGCTCCAGGAACACGTCGTCCAGCGAGGGGCGCCGCACGAGGAAGTCGACCACCTCCACCGAGGCCCCCTGGAGCTCCGACGCCGCCGCGGAGACACCGGCGATACCGCTCTCCAGCGCGATCGACACCCGCATCCCGCTGTCGTCGACGACCGGCGGGGCGGAGCCCCGCGCGGAGATCCGGGCCAGCGCGACCCGGGCCGCCTCCACCATCTCGGTGGTCCGTACGGTGATCTCCAGCCGCTCGCCGCCGACCTTCCGCTTCAGCTCGTCGGGCGTGCCCTCCGCCGCCACCAGCCCCTTGTCGATCAGCGCGATACGGTGGGCGAGCTGGTCCGCCTCCTCCAGGTACTGGGTGGTCAGCAGTACGGTGACGCCCTCGGCGACCTGCTTGCGCACCATGTCCCACAGCGCGTTCCGGCTGACCGGGTCCAGACCCGTGGACGGCTCGTCCAGGAAGATCACCGGCGGGCTCCCGGTCAGGCTGGCGCCCAGGTCCAGCCTGCGGCGCATACCGCCCGAGTAGGTCTTGACGACCCGGTCGGCGGCATCGGTGAGGTCGAACATCTCCAGCACCTCATCCGCGCGGGCACGGGCCCGCTTGCGGCCCATGTGCAGCAGCGTTCCCATGAGCACCAGGTTCTCGCGACCGGTCAACTCACCGTCCAGCGCGGCGTACTGACCCGTCAGCCCGATGCTGCGGCGCACCTCGTGCGCCTGGCTCAGCACGTCGTAGCCCGCCACCGTCGCGGTGCCCGCATCGGGCTTGATCAGCGTCGACAGCGTCCGCACCGTGGTCGTCTTGCCGGCGCCGTTGGGGCCCAGGAGCCCGTAGACCGTGCCCGCCTCGACGGACAGGTCGATGCCGCCCAGCACCTCGTTGCCGCCGTAAGCCTTCCGCAGACCCGCCGCGGAGATTGCGATATCCATCAGACTCCTCATCATCGGCCGGTACGCCGGTCCGGTCCGCCTCGCTCAGCCGAGCCGGACCGGCAGTGACTCCAGCCCCCGGGTCAGGTTCACCTCGCGGCGCAACTCCCGCGGCGCCACGGCCAGTTCGATCCGCGGGAAGCGGTCGAGCAGCGCACCGACGGCGATCTCGGCTTGCAGCCGGGCGAGGGGCGCGCCCATGCAGTGGTGGATGCCGTGGCCGAACGCCAGATGCCCGCCGGTCTCCCGGCGGATGTCGAACCGCTCGGGGTCCTCGAAGCGTTCGGGGTCGTGATTGGCCGCGCCGAGCGAGACGAGGACGAACTCGTCGGCCGGGACGCGGACACCGGCGATCTCCACCGGTTCCGTGGTCACCGAGAGCGTGTTCAGGTGCAGCGAGTTGTCGTAGCGGCAGAACTCCTCGACGGCGCCCCGCAGCAGCGACCGGTCCGCGCGCAGGGCGGCGAGCTGGTCCGGGTGGCGCAGCAGGGCGAGCATCCCGTTGCCGATCAGATGCGCGGTGGTCTCGTATCCGGCCACCAGGAGCTGGAAGACCATCGACACCAGCTCGTTCTCGCTGAGCCGGTCCTCGTCGTCCCGGGCCTGGATCAGCCCGCTGATCAGGTCGTCGGCCGGGGCCGCCCGCTTGGCGGCGATCAGCCCGGTGAGGTACTCCGCCATCTGGTCGGCGATGCGGTGCATCTCCTGTGGCTGGACGGCCACGGTCAGCGCGTTGGACCACGCTCCGAAGGCGGCCTGGTCGGCCTCGGGGACGCCGATCATCTCGGAGATCACGGTGAGCGGCAGCGGGAAGGCGAACGCCTTCAGCAGATCCACCTCGCCCTGCCCGGCGATGTCGTCGAGCAGGGCACCGACCGTGTGCTCGATCCGCGGCCGGAGCGCCTGGATCTGCCGTGCGGTGAACGCCTTGGCCACCAGCTTGCGCAGCCGGGTGTGGTGGGGCGGGTCCATGCCCAGCATGTGCTCCACCAGCATCCGCTGGCCGGGCGACTTCTCGGCGGGCTGCGGGGCGGGGTCGACGCCCGCGTGCTTGGCGGCCAGCCGGGCACAGCGCTCGGGGTCCTTGTGCAGCTTCGGCTCGGTCAGCGCGGCGCGCGCCGCCTCATGGCGGAGCACCAGCCACATCGGTGCCCCGCCGAGCACGACCCGCGCCACCGGGGTCTGCTCGCGGAGCCGGGCGTACACCGGGTACGGGTCGCGGATGAAGTCCTCACCCAGCACCTCCGGCGTCCGGCTGGTCTCCTCGGCCATGTGTCCGGTCCTCTCGGTCGGCCCGTGCCGCATGTCGCGGAAGCAGGGTGGGTGAACGACGTCTCCGATCCGTTGATAGCAGGCTTTTCCGCGCTTCCCCGGCGCACTTCGAGGATTTCTATCGAGCTCCCGCGGAGCGTGTTCGAAAGCCGTTCATCCCCTCCTTCGCGGTCATCCGGACGGAGGAGGCAGCGAAGGGGGGCTCCACCCGACGGCGTGTGGGTTTGCCTCCGTGGGAGGAGTCGTGTGCGGGGTGCCGTATGCCATTCTCCTGGCAGCGATCCAGCAACGGACGCACGTTTCCCGGTGTCTCCTGGAGGGCCCCGTGTCCGGAATCCTTACCGCCGTTTCCCGTGGCTATCGAAAGCTCCACGGCACTCCCGCCGAAGGGGTGCCCCTCTGGGCCCGGCGTGCGGCCTTTCTGATCCCGTTGGCCGTGCTGCCCTCGGGGCTGTGGCGCATCGCCCAGGTCACCTTCGGTGTTCCGCTCACCAAGAACGTGGACATCGGCCGGGGACAGTTGCCGGGCTGGCTGCCGCTGGAGCTCTACGTCGTCATCCTGTCCATCGTCGCCGAGGGGCTGGCCTTCCTCGCCGTGGGGCTGGTCTCCACCTGGGGCGAGGTGTGGCCGCGCTGGGTCCCCTTCCTCGCCGGGAAACCCGTACGGCCGCTGTCCGCGATCATTCCCGCCGCGCTCGGGGCGGTGGCCCTCACCGTCACCTGGACCATGACCCTGGTCCTCTCGCTGCAAGGGCGGGCGCTGGACGGCCGCCAGTTCGGGGAGGGCGGCTGGCGCGGATCGCTCATCCATGACGTCGGCGAACTCGGCTGGCGGTCCTGGGTGTTCGTCACCGCCTATCTGCCGCTGCTCGCCTGGGGGCCGCTGCTGGCCGCCGTCACCTACGCTTACGCGGTGCGCCGCAAAGCGTTCAAATGAAGAGAATCGAATAAGCCATTGCCAGGGTCGGCCGACCGTCTTCACGATCACCGCCGACCGCCCGAAAAGAGGCGATTGACGCGGTCGGCGGACCTTCTTGGCGGTACGCCCTCCACCGCCTTCCGCGAAAATTCCGCACCCGTCTCTTTCCGTCTATAGAAGAATTCTTGGCGGCCCATCGCACCGCTTCCCCGTCCCGGTACCGTGCGATTCCACGAGTTGCACACACACATGTGTGGCGAGGCAATCGTCGGATGGGGAGCATCGTGACCGCGCATGACGTCGAGTACATCGAGATCTACACCAGCGATCAGCGGAAAACCACGGACTATTTCGTGTCCGGTATGGGATTTCAGGAAGAGGCCCGGTGCCGGACCGGCGCGCTGGAATCGATCCTGCTCCGCCGACAGGAAATCCAGCTCGTCATCACCTCGGGACCGGGCACGGCCGACTTCCTGGCCGAACACGGTGATGGCATCGCCGACATCGCCTTCGCCTGCGAGGACCCCCTCGCGGCCCATGAGGGCGCCCTGGCCGCCGGCGCCCGCGATCTGACCTCCGGCAATCCGGCCGGTCCCGCGGTCTCCGGCTTCGGCGCCGTCCGCCACACCCTCCTCAAGCGCTCCGCGGACCGGCCGCACGGGCTGCCCCCGGGCCGGGACTGGGTCACCTCGCCGAAGGGCGCCGCCCGGACCGGCGCCACGACCGAACTGCGGCTGCTCGACCACATCGCGGTCTGTCTCGACGCCGGAACCCTGCACGACACGGTCCGGTACTACATCGACGGATTCGGCTTCGAGCAGTACTCCAGCGAATACGTCGCCGTCGGCGAGCAGGCCATGGACTCCATCGTGGTGCGCAGCCCCTCGTCCGGGATCACCTTCACCATCATCGAGCCCGACTCCACCAAGAAGCCGGGCCAGATCGATGAATTCCTGGAGCGGAACGGCGGCCCGGGGGTGCAGCACCTGGCGTTCCTCGTGGACGAGATCATCCCGGCCGTTGTCGAGTTCGAGACCCGGGGCATCGAGTTCCTGCAAACCCCCGGCACCTACTACGACGCCCTCGCCGAGCGGATCGACAACCTCGACGAGACCATCACCGATCTGCGCAAGACCAATGTGCTCGCCGACCGCGACGAGTGGGGCTACCTGTTGCAGCTCTTCACCCGCTCGCCCTTCGAGCGGCGCACGCTGTTCTTCGAACTCATCCAGCGCCACGGGGCCCAGGGCTTCGGAAGCTCCAACATCCGCGCGCTGTACGAGGCCGTCGAGCGCGCCCGGGCGGCCAACTCGTGACCGGCCGCACAACCCCCTCCGGCGCCTCCCGGCCGCCGCTGTCCCTCGAGGAGTACGCCGAGCGGGCGCGCACCCGACTGACCCCGGCGGTCTGGGACTTCATCGAGGGCGGGGCCGGGGAGGAGCGGACGCTCGCCGCCAACCGGGCGGCGTTCGACCGTATCCGGCTCAGCCCCCGGGTCCTGACCGGGGCGGGCGAGTGCGACCCGTCCACCACCGTCCTGGGACGGCGGTGGGGAGCGCCGGTGGCCGTGGCGCCCATGGCCTACCACACGCTGATGCACCCCGACGGCGAGACGGCCACCGCGCGGGCCGCGGGCGCGGCCGGCCTCCCGCTCGTGGTGAGCACCTTCGCCGGGCGGACCTTTGCGGAGATCGCCGCGGCCGCCACCTCGCCCCTGTGGCTCCAGGTCTACTGCTTCCGCGACCGCGCCACGACCCAGCGGCTCATCGAACACGCGGAGGCCGCCGGTTTCGAGGCGCTGGTCCTGACCGGCGACACCCCGCGGCTCGGCCGCCGACTGCGCGACCTGCGCAACGACTTCCGGCTGCCGTCGCACATCACGCCCGCCAACCTGCCCGCGGACGAGGCCGATTACTCGTCCCCGTCCGAGCACGGCCGCACCGGCCTCGACCCCTCGCTCGACTGGTCGGTCATCGCCTGGCTGCGCTCGGTCAGCCGACTGCCCGTACTGGTCAAGGGCGTCATGACCGCCGAGGACGCCCGGCGCGCGATCGCCGCGGGCGTGGACGGCATCGTGGTCTCCAACCACGGCGGACGGCAGCTGGACGGGGCACCCGCCACCCTGGACGTGCTCGCCCCGATCGCCGCCGCCGTGGACGGCCGCTGCGCCCTGCTCCTGGACGGCGGCGTCCGCCGCGGCCGGGACGTCCTCGGCGCCCTCGCCCTGGGGGCGGACGCCGTGCTGCTGGGCCGCCCGGTGCTGCACGGACTGGCCGTGGCGGGCGGCAACGGCGTGGCGGGCGTCCTGGGCCTGGTCCTGGACGAGCTGTCGGAGGCCATGGCGCTGACCGGCACCGCCACCGTCGCCGACGCGGACGCCTCGCTGCTGACCGGGGCGGAGGACACCGCCGCGGCGCTCCACCGCCCGTCCGGCGGGACACCGCGCCACGCCCCGCCGCGCCCGCCGGAGCCGACGGGCACCGCCACGGCAACGCTGCGCAAAGAGAATCTGCACCGCAGCGTGTCCGACCCGGTGCTGGACACCATGAACTTCCTGAACGAGATCACCGGCCGCTTCCCGGACGTGGTCTCCTTCGCCCCCGGAAGGCCGTACGAGGAGTTCTTCGACAAGGACGAGATCCTCGATCACATCCGCCGCTACCTCGACCACTTGGCCGCGGGCGGTGCCTCGGACGAGGCCATCCGCACCGCGCTGTACCAGTACGGCCCGACCGCCGGCCAGATCCGCGAGCTGATCTCCGACTCGCTCCGCGCCGACGAGGGCATCGACGCCCCGCCGGGCGCGATCGTGGTGACGGTGGGCGCCCAGGAGGGGATGCTGCTGGCCCTGCGCGCGCTCTTCGCGGACCCCGGGGACGTCCTGCTGGTCGCCAGCCCCTGCTACGTGGGCATCACGGGAGCCGCCAGTCTGCTGGGCGTGCCCGTGCACCCCGTCGAGGAGCGGGCCGACGGCCTTGACGTGGCCGATGTGGAGGCCGCCGTCCTCGCCGAGCGGGCCCGGGGCCGCCGCCCGCGCGCCTTCTACGTGGTGCCGGACCATTCGAACCCGTCGGGCAACACCATGTCCCGGCGCGCCCGCGAGGAGTTGCTCGAGCTGGCCGCCCGGCACGATCTGCTCATCCTCGAGGACAGCCCGTACCGGCTGGTCAGCCCCGGCGTCCAGCTGCCCACCCTGAAGTCGATGGACCACGCGCGGCGGGTGATCCACCTCGGGTCGTACTCGAAGTCGGTCTTCCCCAGCGCCCGCGTCGGATTCGTCGTGGCGGACCAGCCGGTGCGGGATCCGTCGGGGGCCGAGAGCCTGCTCGCCGACGAACTCGCCAAGATCAAGAGCATGGTGACGGTGAACACCCCGGCGCTGAGCCAGGCGGCCGTCGCCGGTGCCCTGCTGGCCTGCGGCGGCCGGCTCACCGAACGCAACGCGGTGCCGGCCAAGCACTACGGCGAGGCGCTCCGCGTCACCCTCGAACAGCTGGACCGCCACTTCCCCGAAGACGTCCGCGACCGGCTCGGCATCGGCTGGAACCGGCCCAGCGGCGGCTTCTTCCTGACCGTCCGGGTTCCGTTCCCCGCCGACAACGCCGCGCTGCTGCGCTCGGCCGAGGACCACGGCGTCATCTGGACGCCAATGGCCTACTTCTACCCGGGCCCCGGCGGCGAACGGTCGATCCGGCTCTCCTTCAGCTATCTGAGCCCGGCGGAGATCGAGGACGGCATCGCACGGCTCGCCGCCTTCCTCCGGTCGGAGATCGAGCGCCCCGGCGCCACCGGACCCGCCTCGGGACGTGACACATGAGGACCGCCGTCGTCGTCGGAACCGGGCTGATCGGGACGTCCATCGCCCTCGCCCTGAGCCGCTGGGGCGTCCTGGTGTACCTGGACGACGCCGACACCACGGCCGCCAGGACCGCCGAGGCCCTGGGGGCGGGCTCGCTCGAGGCGCCCGACGGGCAGGTGGACCTCGCCGTCCTGGCGGTGCCGCCCGCGAGCATCGGCACCGTGCTCGCCCGCTGTCAGCGGGACGGGCTGGCACACACCTACACCGATGTGGCCAGCGTCAAGGTGCGGCCGCACGAGGAGGTCCGCGCGGCCGGTGGCGATCCGTCCCGCTACATCGGCGGACATCCGCTGGCCGGCGCCGAGCGCTCAGGGCCGCTCGCGGCCCGCGCCGACCTCTTCGAGGGGCGCCCCTGGGTGCTGACCCCCTCGCCCCTCACCGATCGCTCGGCGCTCAACCGGGGGCTGGAGCTGGTCTCCCTGTGCGGTGGCGTCCCCGTCCTGATGGACACCGATGCCCATGACCGCGCCGTCGCCCTGACCTCGCACGCACCGCATCTGGTCGCCTCGATGATGGCGGCCCGGCTGGAGCACGCCGAGACCGAGCACATCCGGGTGTCGGGACAGGGGCTGCGGGACGTCACCCGCATCGCGGCGGGCGAACCCGCCCTGTGGAGCGACATCCTGACCGCGAACGCCGACGCGGTGGCCGACGTCCTCGACGACTACGCCAAGGACCTGGAGCAACTGATCGCCGCCCTGCGGGCGCTGCCCGGCGCGGAGTCCGAGGGGCGCCGGCAGGCCGCCGCCGATCTCCAGGAGTTGCTGCGGCGCGGCAACCGGGGCCACGCCCGCGTACCGCACAAACAGCGTTCACGGCCCGCCGAGTACGTGGCGATCCCGGTCGCCGTCCCGGACCAGCCCGGAGCGCTGGCCCGGCTGTTCTCCACCGTCGGCGAGGCCGGGGTCAACATCGAGGACGTACGCATCGAGCACTCCCTGGACCAGCCGCGCGGCCTGGTCGAACTGCTCGTGGACTCGACCTCCGTCGCGGGCGTACGGCGGGTGCTGGACGCCAACGGCTGGACCATGCGGGAGAAGCCACTGCTGGTCGGCGACGCCTGAGGAATCCGGACCGGCTCCGCCCAGGAGCCGGTCCGTACTAGAAGCTGTCGTGGGCGTTCGGCCGGCGCAGCGCGGTGTAGAGGGCGCGCAGCATGAGGATCGCGCTGACCGCGAGCATCTGATAGCCGAGCAGCGGGAACAGCTCCACCTCCGCGGTGACCCGGGGCCCGCGCCCGGTGCCGAACACCACCAGGACCACCCCCATCAGCCCCGTACAGGCCCCCAGCAGCGTGACCGTCATCTGGTGGATCAGCCCGGAGACGAAGCGCCGCTCCCGCTCGTCGGCGAGCACCCGCACCCGGACCGTGAACCGCCCCTCCTCCAGCGACGCGCCGATCCGCTCCGCCCTCCGGGGCAGCCGCCGCAGCATCGGCAGCGCGGACAGGAACTCATGGGTCGCGCTCCGCGCCAGGGACGAGAACCCGGACGCGAGCCCGCCCTCCTCCTCGCTCCCGGTACCCGTGGCGCGGAACCGCAGCCGGTCGGTGAGGAGGTCCACGGCGATCGCCCGGGCCTCGTCGATCATGTTGAAGTCGGGGGTGATCCGGCCCAGGGTGCCCTCGATGGTCGCCAGGGCCCGGAAGACGGCGGCCACCTCCGGCGGCACGGCGAGGCCGAACCGGGCGAGCAGCTGGAACAGCGCGGTGAACATCTCGGTGTCCGGCCGCGCCCCCGCCCCCAGGTGCTGGGCCATGAACTGCCCCAGCTCCCGCTCCAGCAGCAGCGAGTTGAGCATCAGGTCCTCGCTCCGGGTGGCCCTCGTGCCGAGCAGGGCCATCAGCGCGTCATGCAGACCGGCCCGGTCGCCGCGGTCGACGGCCACCAGCATCTCCTGGAGGGCGTGGCGTACGGACGGGTCGATACGGCCCACCGAGCCGAAGTCGAGCAGGCCGATCCGCCCGTCGTCGAGGAGCAGCACATTGCCCGGATGCGGATCGGCGTGGAACACCCCCGCCTTCAGGATCTGGTGGAGCATGGCGGCGAAGGCGGTCCGGGCTATCCGGTGGCGGTCCAGCCCCTCGCGGTCCGCGACGGTCGCCGCACGATCGAAGGTGACCCCCTCCAGCCACTCCTGAACCAGCACCCTGGCCGTGGTGAACTCCTCGTACACCCGGGGCACGCGCACCAGGGCGTCCGCCTCGTACCCGCCGCAGGACGCCGCCACCACCGCGGCGTTGTTGGCCTCGATCCGGAAGTCCAGCTCCTCCCGCACCGATGTGGAGAAGCCGTCGCCCAGATCCCGCAGTCCCATGGCGTGGGAGGACCGGGAGCGCTGCTGGAGGCCGCGGCTGACCGCGACGACGATGTCCAGGTCGCGCTCGACCATCTCGCGGATCCCCGGCCGCTGGACCTTCACCACGACGACCGGGCCTCCGCGCAGCTTGGCGCGGTGCACCTGGGCGATCGAGGCGGCCGCGAGCGGCACCTGCTCGATCCACTCGAAGGCGTCCTCCACCGGCCTGCCCAACTCCGCGCGCAGCAGCACCGCCACGTCCCCCCACGGCGCGGGCGCCACATCGCTCTGGAGACGGCTGAGTTCGTCGATGAAGTGCGGGGGCAGCAGATCGCGCCGGGTGGACAGCAGCTGGCCCAGTTTGATGAAGGCCCCGCCGCACTCCTCGAGCGCCAGCCGCAGCCCCCTGGCCATCCGCTCGCCGAACTCGCCGGGCCGCAGAGCACGTTCCAGACTGTGCCGACTGCGGAGCGGACGGCTCAGCCCGTGCCGCATGAAGATCCGGCTGATCTGCGAATAGCGGCGGGTGCGCCGCAGCCGGCTGCGCATCGCGCGCCACAGCCGCATGGGCAGCGCCCAGCTGCCGCGCGGCAGAAAGACCTCGGCCAGCACCAGGGTGGCCATCGCGGCGAGCACGGACACCCCGACCTGCACGCCGTACAGCACGCCCATGCTCTGCTGGTCGTGCATGGTCGGCTTGAAGACGAGCATCGCGCCAAGACCGACCAGACCGGCGCCGAGGGCGCGCAGCGGGCCCACCCGGATACCGAGCAGCCGGCCGGAGATCGCCGAGACGCCGAAGACGAAGACGCCGAGCGACGACACGGCGATCAGCACGATCAGCAACCCGAAGGACAGGTCGTCGATGCTGGTGGCAGCCAGCCAGGTCATGGCACGTTCCCCCGGGTGCGATGAACAGTGTGTCAACAGTAGTCCGGCTCGTCCCCCTCGGACCGCGCTTGCCCGCATGTCACGCAGCAACCTGCCAGACACGCCACGGGGCCCGACATCGGGATGTCGGGCCCCGTGGCACGGGAGTGCGTGGCGGGCGTCAGCCCATCGCCTCGATCAGGCTCTTGGGCCGCATGTCGGTCCAGTTCTCGTTGATGTAGTCCAGGCACGCCTGGCGGTTGTCCTGGCCGTGGACGACGGTCCAGCCCGCGGGTACCTCCGCGAAGGCCGGCCACAGCGAGTGCTGCCGCTCGTCGTTGACCAGCACGTAGTAGCTGCCGTTCTCGTCCTCGAAGGGGTTGCTCATCGCGTGATCGCCTTTCTGGCGGGTCTATTGGGCCTATCGGGTCTATCGGGGCTATCGGGTCTGTCGGGCCCGTCAGGTCTTTGCGAGCGGGCCCGGTCAGCCGCAGCCACCGGCGTGGCCGGCGTCACCGGCCGGGACGAGCAGGGCGGGCTCGACCCCGCGGTCGTTCTCCCGCTGTTCCACGACGGCGGTCCGGGTCTTGGCACGGACGCTCGCGACAAAACCCGAGAGCCGGTCCAGTCCCCAGAACTTGTCGTGCCGGTGGATGAAGAACGGCACTCCGAACACTCCGTCGCGGTCCACCGCCCGCAGCGCCTCGATGCCCCGCCTGCGGATCTCCGGATCGTCGGCCGCACCGGCCAACGCATCGGGGTCGAGGCCGAGTTCATGGCCGATCGCGGCCATGGTGGCGCGTTCGGAGATGTCGATGCCGTTCTCCCAGCGGGCCCGGTACACGGCGTCGATGAAGTCCCGCCCGCGGCCGGCGTCCTCGGCGACCAGATAGGCGAGATGGGAAACGTCCCAGTTGGGCGCGGTGTCGATCGGCCAGGCCACCGACAGACCACGCTCGATGGTCGCCCGCTTGATGTCCTGGAGGATGTAGAAGTGCTTCTCCTTCGACATCGCGACATAGGGGAGGTGGATCCCGGCGTCGGCCAGCATGCGCTCGCTCACCTCGTCCGGCTCCCAGTACGGGCGCCATTCGATCGCGTCCGCCACATCGGGCGCGTTCTCGGTGAGTTCACGGTAGGCGAGCCAGGAATAGGGGCTGCGGAGTGAGAAATACCAGCGCGGTGGTTTGACGGCCAACGAAACCTCCTGGGTTCGGAGCGAAGCTAGATGGTGATGCCGCCGTCGATCTGGACGACGGAGCCCGTGACATAGGCCGCACGGTCCGAGACGAGGTACGAGACGAGGTCGGCGACCTCATCGGCCCGCCCCAGCCGCCCGAGCGGCACCGACTCCAGCGCCTTGTCCTTCACCTGGCCGGTGAGTACGGAGGTCATGTCGGTGTCGATGAACCCCGGGGCGACGACATTGGCGCGGATCCCGTACCGCCCGGCCTCCTTGGCCAGGGCCCGGGAGAACCCGATGATCCCGGCCTTGGAGGCCGAGTAGTTGGACTGGGTGGCGTTGCCGTACACACCGGCGACCGAGGAGATGTTGACGATCACCCCGCTCTTCCGCTTCATCATGCCGAACACCACGGAGCGGCAGACGTGGTAGACCCCGTCGAGGTTGACGTCCAGCACGTCATGCCATTCGTCGTCCTTCATCAGCAGCAGGGGGTTGTCACGGGTGATACCGGCGGCGGTCACGGCCGCGTCGATCGGACCCAGCGTCTGCTCGGTCTCCGCGACCAGCGCGCGCACCGCCTCGGCGTCACGGACGTCGACCCTGCGGCTGAGTACCCGTACCCCGGTCTCGGTGACCTCTTTCTCCAGCTCCAGGGCGGCCGCCTCGTTCGACTGGTAGCAGAAGGCGACATCGAAGCCGTCCCGTGCCAGACGCTCCACCGTCGCCCGGCCGATTCCCCGTGAACCGCCGGTGACCAGCGCCACCCGGGATGCGTTCTCTGCCATTGGTTCTCCAAAGCGATTCGGCCGGCCGCGTGGGACCGGATGTCTGTGGCCGGGGGTCAGGCGAGGGCGGGGGCGGAGGCGGGGTCGGGGTCGGGGTCCTGGGGCCGCAGCTCCCCCGCCGGGCGGAAGGCCAGCACCGCGAGGCCGACCGTCAGAGCGGGCTCACCGGCCACCGTGGAACCGCCCTCGATGATCACGGTGTCGTCCACCACCCGGGTGATGGACGCCCGGTGTTCCAGTACGTCCCCCGGCAGCACCGGCCGGTGGTACTCGACCCCGGACACGCTTCCGAAGAGCATGACCTGGCCCTCGAGCACATCGGGATCCGGCGACTCCCAGGTGGCCAGCAGCCCCGCCGACTGGCACCAGGACTCCAGCAGCAGCACCCGCGGATAGGCGTAGGCCTCCGCCGCCGCGTCCGGTCCGAGCCCCTGGTACCAGGGCTCATTGCAGGTCACAGCCTTCACGGCGGTGACCCGCTGCCCGGGGACCACTTCGGTCACCCGGTCCAGCAGCAGCATCGGGAACCGGTGCGGCAGCACCTTTCTGATCTCGAACTGACCGATCATCACGCCTCCTCCGCCGTGAACCGCAGTCTGACCTGGGCGGCGGCACCGCGCTCGGTGGCCACCTTGGCGGCGCACCGCCACGCCCCGGACCCAGCGGTCCACATCAGCTCCACCTCCAGCCGGTCGCCCGGGAAGACCGGCCTGAGGAACCGTGTGCTCTCCACCGCCACCAGTTCCAGACCGGCCGCGCCCGGCGGAGGGGTCCGCAGACCGCTGAGGTGCACGCACTCGATCACGCAGACCCCGGGGAAGATGGGGAAGCCCGGGTAGTGCCCGGGGAAGACCGCCTCGTCCTCGCCCACCGTGACGGCCGTCACCGCACGTACCTTGCCCCGGCTGTCGGCGGCGGCCGGACGGACGACCTCCACCCGCGCGGCGATCGGACTGCTCGGCCGAGCCGACGTTTCGACGGTTCCGGTCATCGCCCCGGTCATCGCGGACCGGCCAGGCGCAGCAGGGCGCAGCCGACCGCGCCATCACGGTCGACGGAGGTCACCAGCGCCACCCGGCCGGCGGCCTCGGGGGTGGTTTCGGCGTGCACCAGCACTCCGGCGATCTGGAACGCCGCCGCCGCGGCTCCGGTGTCCCCGATGAGCGCGGCCTGGGTGAGGTGGACGGGGTCCGCTCCCTCGGCGGCCTCCGCCACGGCGGCCCGCTCCTGCTCCCCGGACGGGCCGGGCGCCTCACTGGTGGAGACCGCCCAGATCTCCTCCGGGCGCACCCCCGCGCGGTCCAGGGCCCGGCGCAGACAGGCGGCCAGCGCGGGGCGGACCCCGCCGTCCAGGGCGATGCCCATCTCCACCGCGAGGATCTCCGCCAGCACCGGCTGCTCGGCGTCGTCCCGCGCGCCGGGGCCGTGCTGCTCCACCAGCAGCAGTCCGCAGCCCTCACCGGGCAGTTGCGCGGGCCCCTCGGTGCCCGGCCGGTGCGCGTGCCGCTCCAGCCAGGAGCGGGCGTGCGAGAACTCCTCGACCGCACCGCACAGCACGGTCCTGGCCCGGCCGAAGGTGAGCAGCCGGCGCGCGTAGTTGAGGGCGTACAGCCCCGCCGCGTGGCCACCGGCGATCGTGGTGTTCGGCCCCTTGAGCTGGTGCCAGATCGCGCTCTGCCCCGCGGCGCAGTTCATCACGGCGTTGGGAAAGCGCGCCGGGTCCACCAGATACGGCTTCTCCCCGGTGAGCGAGTCCCGGGTGAAGTCCATCTGGCTCTGCACACTGCCGGTGGTGGTGCCCAGGACGAGGGCGGCGTCCTCGCCGGTGGCCACCCACCGGTTGCGCGGCGCGTCGTCGAGCAGCCGGGCGACCGTGGTGACCGCGAGGCCGGTCACCCGGTCCATCGAGCGGACCCCCTTCTTCCCGAGCACCGTACGCAGGTCGAAGTCGGGCACCAGACAGGCGCGGTCCCCGGCCGCCTGCCACCGCTCGTCGTCGAGCTCGGCCGCCGCGGGCCGGCGTTCCCTGATCCCCTCGGTGAAGGCCGCCCGGCCGATCCCGAAGGGCGATACCGCCGACCAGGCCGTGATGACCGGTCGATTCACAAGAGCTGTGCCGCCACTCATGTCTGCTCCGTCGCTCCGTCGCCGTCGTCGGTCAGGATTCGCCGCGCAGCGCCTTGGAGACGCGCTCGTCGAAGTTGATCAGGTTCCAGTCCCGCCGGTTCTCGATCAGGGCGTAGCCATGGGTGACCTTGCCGGTCGCGGTCGGCAGCAGCCTGCCGTCGCGCACCACGTAGCAGTCCATGCGGGAGGTGTAGGTGAAGTCCTTGAAGACGTTCTCGACGGTGTAGACCGTGTAGAGGTCCTCCTCCATCAGCGCCTCGTCCAGGATCTGGATCCGGGAGTGCGGGCAGGCGGGGATCCACCGGCGCTCGTCCAGCAGGGTCTTCACCGAGATGCCCCGGTCGGCGAGGAAGAGGTCCACGACCTCCTCCATCTGCCGCAGGTAGCTGGACATCTGGAGCCGCTCGGAGAAGTGGCAGTACGGGTAGGGGATCCGCCACTTCCAGCCGAACGCGTTCTTCCCCGAGGTCAGCAGGTCGAGCACCGGGTCGGGGCCGGAGGTGCCGCGGCCGGCCGACAGCGAGGTGGTGACGGCCGTGAGGTCCGTGCCGGTCAGCTCCGGCGGCTCGGGGGCGACGGCGCCGGGGGTGCTCAGCCGGTCGGTGACGAACCGGGCGAGCTCGGCGGGCGGTTCACCGGCCGTCTCGACATAGCTGTCCGAGCGCAGCACCACCTTGGCGTTGGCGCCCACCACCTTGGTGTCCGCGCCGTCCCGGTCGGCGTGCAGGGACACCGTGAAGGAGATGAAGGAGTCGTCGTCCCCGGCCGTCGGCACCACCCGCGCCTGAACCGTCTCGTCCATGTAGAGGGCGTGCAGGATCCGGGTGTCGAGGTCGATGACGTCCACCCCGAGGCCGTGTTCGGCGTACAGCGCCCGCGCCGGGAGGTCCGCATCGGCGAAGTGGCAGAGGATGGCCTCCTCGACCAGGTAGTTGATGTGCTTGAACCCGATCCAGGTGCAGATGTTGGAGCCCTCGTACCGGGTGCGCAGCGACGCGGTCGTCTCGCTGGTGAGCAGCCTCTTGACGGCGCCTTCGGCCACTGTGGTCATCGATCGTGCTCCCATGGGAATCCGGGGCCGGGACCGCCGTGCGGACGGACGGCCGAACAGGTGCTGACGAAGCGGTCGAGCAGGGTGGCGAACTGCCGGGCCCGCTCGATCATCAGGAAGTGCCCGCAGTCGGGCAGCAGACGGAACTCGGCGTCCGGGAGGCCGTCCGCGAGCGCGCGGCCCTCGGCCGGCGGCGCGGCGAAGTCGTCCGCACCGGCGAGGACGAGACACGGCACGGTGAACCCTCCCAGCCGCAGGGCGGGGGTACGCAGATAGATCTCGAAGAACCGCATCCAGCCATAGGGGCCGACCCAGTCCCGGATGCGCTCGGCGAGGTGGCGGCGGGCCGCCGGAGGGACCCGGTCCCCGGCGTGCACCCGGATGCCCTCGGCGATCAGCGGGGCCATGTTGTCCACGGAGTGCGCCAGGCTCGCCCAGTCGAACTCCTCGGCCGTACGCCGGTAGAACGGGGCCACCAGCACCAGGCCGTGGATGCCGAACTCGGTGAACGGGTCCAGGCCCCCCTCGATCCGGCGGCTCAGGAACTCCATCAGGACGTTCGCGCCCATCGAGTGGGCGACCACCACATCGGCGCCGCCCGGCACCGCGCGCAGGGCGTCGCCGGTATACGGCACGAGATCGCCCCGGGCGCTCCACCCGGCGACGCTCCGGCCCCGCCAGGGCAGGTCGGCGGCCCACATCTCGGGCCCGCCGGCCCGCCGGCCGTGCTCGACGCAGGCGTCCCACACCGTGCTGCTGTTGGACAGTCCGTGCAGGAAGAGCACCCCGCCCCGCCGGGGGTCGCCCGGGGCACGCCGGGTCACGACCACGGGGCTCTCCTTGTCGCCCCGCGCGGACGCCTCGACGGGCCCACCGCCCTCCCGGGCGGGTCCCCGCACGAGACGGTCACCGGCGGACATCAGGCCGCTGCCCGCCCGCGCAGCGCGATACCCGCACTGGCGTCGTCGGCGTCGGTGCCCGCGGTGGCGTACACCGGACCGGCTCCGCCCTGGGCGAACCAGCCGACGGCCGCGGCGCACTGAAGCACTCCCAGCGCGCCCGAGCCCAGGCCGAAGGCCTCGCCCAGATCGTGCCGGGGTACGCCCTCCAGCAGGGTGTCCGGCACGGCGGCCGTACGCCGTTCGGGCAGCTGCCACAGGGCCGGGCGGTCGCCGGTCGTCCTGGCCAGCCGTTCCAGACAGCGGTCCAGTCCGGCGCCCCGGACGTAAGTGCCGAGGACGGCCGGCGCGTTCGCTCCCCGTTCGGCGGCCGATTCCTCGCTCTCCACCACCAGCGCCGCCGCCCCGTCGATGGTCCGCGAACCGCCGGTGAAGGCGCGCACGGACTCGTTGTCGGGTTCGACGCCGAGGACCAGCGCCCGGGAGGCCCGGCCGCCGCGGATCAGCGTGGCCGCCCAGTGGACGGCGTCCAGCCCGGAGGTGGCGCCGTTGCACAGCATCAGGTTGGGGCCGCGCAGCCCGAAGCGGATGGCGACGGAGGAGGCGATGACATTGCTCGAGGCGTTCGGCAGGTCCATGGCGCTGCCCGCCGCCGCCGTGTGCTCGGCGATGGTGTCGATCGCCCGGCAGATGGTGTCGAGATTGCCGTAGTTGGAGCTCGCGACCATCGCGACGCTTCCGCCGGGGACGCGCAACCCCCCGTCGTCCAGCAGACCGGCGTCGCGCAGGGCGGCGTCGGCCGCGCAGTAGGCGAGTTGGGTGGCCCGGTCCTTGTACCGCAGGCCCTTCCGGCCGACCAGGTCCTTCGGCTCGACGGGCGGGGCGTCCGCCGCCGGTGCCATCAGCTCCGGTGCCGACCTCGCGCGGGGCAGCACCACGCCGACCCCGCTCACCACCACGGTCATCGGGCCGCCTCCAGGATCGCGACGGCGTTGATGCCGCCGAAGCCGAATGCGTTCAACTGCGCCACGGTCAGCGGCCGTTGGGCCGCCTCTCCGGTGACGAAGCGGAATCCGGCCGCCTCGTCCACCGGGTCGTCCAGGCCCACGGTCGGCGGCACCAGCCCCTCGGCGAGACAGCGAAGGGTGACCACCAGATTGAGCAGCCCGGAGGCCCCGGAGGTGTGCCCGGTCATCGACTTGGTGGCGGTCACCAGGGGCTTGTCCCGGTCCGGACCGAAGACGTCCGCGAGCGCGGTCGCCTCCGCCTCGTCGTTGAGCAGCGTCCCGGTGCCGTGCACCATCAACAGGTCGATGTCCGCGGGCTTCACCCCGCCCCGGGCATGCGCCTCCCTGATCGCTTCGGCGATACCGACCGGGTCCGGCGCCGTCACATGGAAGGCGTCGCAGTTGACCGCGACATCCCGGACCAGGCCGTGCACCGGACGCCCGCCGGGGACCCGGCTGAGCACGACCGCCGCCGCGCCCTCGCCCATCAGGACGCCGTCCCGGTCGCGGTCGAACGGCCGCACCCGGGTCGGGGGCACCGGCTGTACCCGCTCCAGCAGGCCGTACATGGTCTCGGTGAGCACATCGACCCCGGCCACGACCACCGTGTCCGCCCCCTGCGCCAGCAGGTCCACGCCCAGCGCCAGGGCGTACAGCCCGGCCGAGCAGGCGTTGGACAGGGTGTGGGTGTCATCGGCGCCGAACGCCTCGCGCAGCGCGGTGCCGAAGTGGAGCTGGGAGGCCGGGAATTCGGCGCCCTGGGTGCGCCACAGCTCCACCGAGCGCAGTTCGCGCAGCCCGGTGCCGACCAGGACCGGCACCCCGCTCAGATCGCTGTCGTCGAGGCCCGCGTCGCGGACCGCCTGACCGACCGCGTCCAGCAGCAGTCCGGTCGCCCGCCGGGTGACGTCCACCCCGGGCGCGGGGCGGTTGTCCACCTCGTACGCGTGGCGGGCCGTGTGCCGGGCGTGGTCGAAGCCGCGCAGCTCGGCCACTCCGGAGCGACCCGCGCACAGGTTGCGGAAGAGCTCGTCGACATCCCCGCCCAGCCCGGCCACGGCCCCCATGCCGGTCACCGCCCAGCTCATACCGGCACCTCGTCGTACTGGCCGAGCAGCACCACCGCGTTGTTGCCGCCGAAGGCCAGGCCGTTGTTCTGTACGACCTTCAGCTCCGCCTCGATCGCCACATTGGGCACGCAGTCCACATCGCACTCGGGGTCGGTGGTGGTGTGGTTGATGGTCGGCGGAATGAACTTCTCGGTGATCGCCAGGGCACAGCCGATGGCCGACAGCGCGCTGGCGGCGCCCATGGTGTGGCCGATCATCGACTTCATCGAGATGGTCCTGGGAGGACGGCTGCCGAAGACCTCGCGGATGGCGCGTGCCTCGGTGACGTCGTTGGCCTTGGTGCCGGTGCCGTGGGCGGAGATGAGGTCCACCTGGTCGGCCTTGACCCCGGCGTTCTCCAGTGCCAGCTGCATGCACCGGCCGACGCTGTCCTGGTTCGGCGCCACCTGGTGGTAGGCGTCGCAGTTCAGGCCGTACCCGAGCACCTCGGCGTAGATCCGGGCGCCACGGGCCAGCGCGGACTCCAGGCTCTCCAGGACAAGCACCCCGGCGCCCTCACCGGTGAGGATGCCCTTGCGGTCGACGTCGAACGGGCGGCACCGGTCCGGCGCGATGGTGCCCAGCCGGTAGAAACCGGAGAACGTCTTGCGGCACATCGCGTCGGCGCCACCGCACAGCGCGTACTCCGCGTCCCCGGAGCGGACCGCGTCATAGCCGTAGCCCAGGGCGTAGTTGCCGGCCGCGCAGGCGGTCGGAATCGTGACCGCCTCCACATCGGACAGCTGGAGCTCCTGCGCGATGGCCGCCGACAGACGGCCGGCCGGAACGCGGCGGGCGAGTTCGGGCGACATGTGCTCGGGACCGTGGGTGATCTCGGCCTCGACCAGGTGGTCCAGGTCCCTCGATTCACCGTCGGTGGTCCCGATGGAGATCAGACCCGGCAGCGACCGCCAGTCGGCGATGGAAACCCCCGCGTCCTCGATCGCCATCCGGGCCGCGGCGACCGAGTACTGCGTCGCCCGGCCGAGGTGTTCGACCGCGAGGTGGCGTATCCACCGCTCGGGGTCGAAATCCTCCACCTCACAGCCGTTCGCGTGGTCGAACCCCTCGACGTCGAACACCGTGATCGGCTTGGCCCCGCTGCTTCCGGCGCGCAGTCCCCGCCGGAACTCCTCGACGCCCATACCGATACTGGAGACCACACCGAGACCGGTGATCACCACTCTTCGCGGGCTCGCATGCCCCGACTCCGCCATCCCGACCCCTTAAGTCCGCTGTTCCGGCCGTGTCCGCAGGTACGAAAGCGCCGCTTTACCAGCCGGCGGACTCGGCGACTACCTCGTAGACGCCCTTGAGGTGCACCATCCGGGGGAGTTCCGACTGGTCGATGGTGACGTGGAATTCCTTCTCGAGATTCGCGAGAATTTCGATGGAACGCAGCGAGTCAGCCGAGTGGTCCTCCTTGAAGAGGCTGGTCTCGGTAACCTCGTCCTCTTCGATCTCCAGAACGTCGCAGACGATCTCCTTGATCTTCTGCACACGCTCCTCATGCACCGAACTCATGATGGATCCCCCACTTTCGAACAAGGCCGGCTCACGGGCCGTTTCCATTTTGGACTCGGATCTTTCTATGGCACCCCGCGATACCGCGCAATGCCCACTGCATAAAGCTGCCACATCCCGGTCGGCAGACCTGCCCGCTACCCGGATTCCCGCTCATCGGCGGTTATTTATCGGCGCTTCCCACCAGAACTATCCGCGCGGCCGGTACCGCGCAACAGCCGGTACAGGAAGCTGCCAGCGAATCGTTCCCGTCCGCCGCCATCCCCTGGTCAGGGGCCCGGTCCCATGGCTGGTTCGCAGGCTGGGTCCGAGCCCCTGACCTCCTCCTCCCGGCATGCCGCGGCGAGTGCGCGGAGCACCGCGGGCGCGCCGGAGGGAGGCACCGGCGGTCGTTCGGGGGATGACCACCGCCGGAGTCGGATCTCCCGCCGTCCACTTCGCGGACACGGGGTGTTCCGTCAACTGACTGGATTTCTATCCGAACCCGTTGATCTTCCACAATGGCGCTAACAGGAAGGTGCCAGCGCAAGGCCCGCCCCCGCCGCGGGCCGGCGGGACGCCATGACACCATCGGTCGGTGATCGAGCTCGGCTACTCCCTCTCCCACCGCTTCCCGGACCCTTCGCAGACGGACTACCGGGGCGCCCCCGTTCAGGCCCTGCGCCACGACCTGTTCTGCGGCGATGTCCACCTGACGGACACATCAACCGGCCGCGAACTGTCCACGGCCTGGGGATGGGTGCCGGTGCTGGACTTCGCCTGGGCGCTGTGCGACATCGTCGAACTGCTCGACAAGGATCCGCGCGGCAGCCGCTCCGCCACCCCCGTCCACGCGGAACTGGACTTCACCGAATCCACCGACCGGTTGCGCTTCGAACGGCGCTTCGGATGGGTGGACATCACCGCCGACTGGGCACCGGCCACGGATCCACCGCTGAATTTCTCCCATGCCGCACTGCGCCGCGAGGCCAGGGACTTCCTGCACGATCTGATCGCGGATCTGACGGATCTGCACGACGAGCTCGCGGACAACCCCGCCATCTGGAATCTCCAGGCCCGTTTCCCCCGCGTCTAGCCGAACGCCGTAGGCCGACCGGTCCGTCTATCACCGGCCTATAGTCACGGACCGACACTGGAATAGGACGGCCATAGGCGGGCATTCCATGCTGGTCCCGCGGACATGGCTGACGGTCCGCACAAACCAGGGAGGTGCAGTGGAAAACGTATCGACCACTGAGATTCCGGCCGGAGTGGAACTCGATTTCACGGCCTGGCTCCAGCACCTGGAACGCCGGGACCTGGGCGATCCGGCGGAGTTCGCCGCGGTCGTCAGGGAGCTGGCGCTCGACCCGCACCGCACGGAGTACGCCGAATACATCGGGCCCCGGCAGTCGCTGATGAGCGACGCGGGCGCCCGCTGGGCCAGCCTGGTGGCCATGCTCATCAACGCCGTCCACAGCACCATCGCGGACCCGCCCGAGCCGTCCTGAGCCGGACCGGCCGGGGCGGGGCGTCCTGAGCCGGACCGGCCGACGCGAGGCGTCCTGAGCCGGACCGGCCGACGCGAGGCGTCCTGAGCCGGACCGGCCGGGCCCCGGGCTGCCGAGGACCGCCCGGGGCCCGGCCGGATCAGCCCGTACCGCCCGGCGGTGACTGCGGCCCCGGTCCGCGGCCCCGCTGCTCACGGGCGAACAGCCACACCAATGGGCGGTACCGGTACCGCAGTTGGTCCCCGTCGGCGATGACGTCCAGCAGGCGGACCTCCGAGATCGACTCCAGTACGTCCTCGGCCCGCCCCTCCGGCCACCGCAGCTCCACGGCCGCCTGACGCGCCGTGAACGCGGAGCCCCCGTCCCGGTACGCCAGCGCCCGGAACGCGTACCGGGCCGTCGGCGCCAGCCGGGCGTGACAGCGGCTCAGGGTCGTCCGCACATCGAGACTGCCCAGGGACAGCTCGCCCAGCCGCCGCTCCGCGGGCGCCAGCCGGTCCGCCAGATGCGCCAGCCGCCACTGCGGATAGGCCGCCAGCCGCGCCGCGCAGATCCGCAGCGCCAGGGGGAGCCCGTCGCACCGCGCCACGATCCGGTCGGCCGCGTCCGGCTCCGCCGCCACCCTCCCGGGACCCGCGAGTGCCGCCAGCAGCAGCCGCCCCTCCGCGGCGTCCAGCGGATCGAGCCGCACCAGGCGCACCCCCTCCACCGAGGCGAGCGAGGAGTGACCGGTGATCAGCGTGCGGCAGCCGTCGCCGTTCACCAGCAGCGGGCGCACCTGCCGGTCCTCGACCGCGTTGTCCAGCACCACCAGCGCCCGGCGGCCGGCCAGCCTGCTGCGGTACAGCTGCGCCCGTTCGTCCAGGGCGGCGGGCAGATCGTGATGGCCGACGCCGAGCGCCCGCAGGAACCAGCCGAGCACATCCAGCGGATCCTTGGGCCCGCCGTCCTCCTCCCTCAGGTCGGCGTACAGCTGCCCGTGCGGAAAGTCCCCGCGGCACCGGTGCGCGGCGTGCACCGCCAGCGCCGAGGTGCCCGTCCCCGGAGCTCCGGTCAGCACCGTCGCCCCGCCGCGCCCGGGAGCTCGCAGCCCGTCCGACACGATCGCGAGCTGCTCGGCGCGCCCGCTCAGATCGGCGATGTCGGTCGGCAGCATGGCGGGCATCAGACCGGCCCAGATGTCCCCGGCCATCGGCTCGGCCCCGGGGACGTCCGCCCGTCCCGCCTTGTGCAGCCGCACCCGGACCGGCTCCGGGGCGGCGGGGCCGGGCAGATCGCCGCGCAGCACCCCGTGGTGGACGTGGCGCAGCCCCGCGCCGGGGTCCATCCCGAGCTCGTCGCGCAGCACCCGCCGACCGCGCTCGTAGACCGCCAGCGCGTCCGCCCGCCGGTCACACCGGTACAGGGCGGTCATCAACTGTCCGCGCAGGCCCTCCCGGAGCGGATGCTCGGCCACCAGCCGGGTCAGTTCGGGTACCGACCGGGCGTGTCGGCCAAGCGCCAGCTCCGCCTCGATGCGGTGCTCCACCGCGCTGATCCGGGCCTCCTCCAGCCGCGGCAGCTCCGTCTCCTCCAGGAAGCCGGTCACATCCGACAGGGCGGGCCCCCGCCACAGCGCCAGGGCGGTGTGCAGCCGCTCGGCGGCGTCCCCGTAGCGGCCGTCGGAGAGTTCACCGCGCCCCTGCTCGGCGAGGCGCTGGAACTCCTCCCAGTCGAACCGGGCCCCGCTGTGGTCCATGGCGTACCCCGGGCCCCGGCGGGCCAGCTGGAGCCAGGGGGCGCAGCGCTTCCGCAGCCGCGAGATATGGGTGTAGAGCTGCGCGGTCATCGTGACCGGCGGATTGCGTCCCCACAGCAGCTCGCTGAGCCGGTCGTCCGAGACCACCCGGCCGCCGGACAGCAGCAGAGCGGCCAGCACGGTCCGCTGTTTGGCGCCTTCGACGGGCAGCAGCAGCCCGTCCACGCGCACCTCCACCGGCCCGAGGATTCCGAACTCCACCTGCCGCACAGCTGCCTCCCCACGGCCTCGGTGTCGTTCGGTCCGACCACCCCCGCCCTCGTTCGTCCCACCCCGCCCCGCCGTCCGCGGGACGTCAGCAACCTGACAACTCGGTGATCCGCACCGCCGCGTCGATCGCCTCACAGCCCAGCTGGTGCCCCGGATTGCGGCTCACCCGGCTGATCGGCCCGGAGAGCGACACCGCCGCGATCACCCGCCCCTCCGGGGAGCGCACCGGCGCCGATACGGTCGCCATGTCCGGCTCCCAGCCCCCGACGCTCTGGGCCCAGCCCCGCCGTCGTACGCCGGAGAGCATGGCCGCGCTGAACCGGGCCCCGCGCAGCGCCTCGTACAGCACCTCGGGCTCCTCCCACGCGAGCAGCACCTGGGCCACCGCCCCGGACTTCATGGGAAACGCGGTGCCCACCGGCATCGGCTCACCGCCCAGCACCTCGGAGGAGGCCACACAGATCCGCATCCGGCCGCGGCGCCGGTGGAGCCGGGCGCTCGTCCCGGTCCGGGCGCTCACCTGCGCCAGCACCGGGCCCGCCTGGACCTTCAGCCGGTCCTGGCGCGCCTCGACGACCATGTCGCCCAGCCGGGGGCCGAGGGCGAAGCGCCCCTGCCCGTCGCGGGCGACCAGCCTCAGCCGCTCCAGGGCCACCACCAGCCGGTGCACGGTGGGCCGTTTCAGACCGGTGTCGGAGACCAGCCGGGCCAGCGTGGCGGGGCCGCTCTCCAACACGCCGAGCAGCAGCGACGCCTTGTCGAGCACGCCCACTCCGCTCATCGGCGGCGGTGAGGTCATCGTCGAGTGGGCCATGGACTCAGCCCAGATGCTCGGCGAGCGCGCGGACGACGGCGTCGCGCTGCTCCACCAGGTAGAAGTGGTTCCCCGGCAGCACCCGCAGTTCGAAGCCCGCCGGTGCCACCTCGCCCCAGGCGGCCATGTCCTGCGCGGTGATGTGCGGGTCGCCGTCCCCGACATGGGCCACCACCGGGCAGCCGACCGGCACCGCGGTACGGGGGCCGTACGTACCGACCGCCTTGAAGTCCGCCCGGAGCGCGGGCAGCACCACCTCGCGCAGATCCGGGTCGTCCAGCAGCTCGCCGTCGGTGCCGCCGAGCCCCCGCACCTCCTCCAGCAGCGCCTCGTCGCCGTCCAGGTAGGTGGTCCGGGGCGTCAGCTCGTGCGGGGCCTTCCGGCTGGAGACGAAGAGCGCCTGGGGGCGGATGCCGTGCCGGCTCTCCAGCCGCAGCGCGACCTCGTACCCCACGGACGCGCCCATGCTGTGGCCGAAGAAGGTCAACGGCACGTCCGCGAAGGGCAGCAGGGCCGCGGTGACCTCGTCCGCGAGATCCTCGATGCGGTCGATGCCCGGCTCTGCGAGCCGCTCCTGACGGCCCGGATAACGCGTGGCGAGCACTTCCACCCCGTAGTCGAAGGCGGTCCCCCAGCCGTGGAAGAACCCGGCGGATCCCCCCGCGTGCGGCAGGCAGACCAGCCGCCTGCGCGGCGCCGCCCCGGTCCCGTATCTGCGGAACCACTTGCTGTCGATGCCGACGGCCATCTTCTCCACGCACCTCCTCGTCATCGTCGGCCGATCCCCCGTCGCCCTGGTGACCCGCCCGCATTCCTTGCGGCCAGTTCTAGCCGCGCCCCGATGCACCGGGCAACGGCCGGTCATGAAGCTGCCATGGGGCCGCTGAAAAGAATGCGATGGCTGTCACCGCCGCTCGCCGGCGGATTGCGAGATGAGCAGACCGAGTTCCGCGGCGCGCACCCCGGCCTGAAATCGTGAATTCGCCCCGAGCAATGCCATGATCTCCGCGACATATCTTCGGTAGGTGCGCACGGACATCGCGAGTTCCCGAGCCGCGACCTCGTCGGTCACCCCGGCCCGCAGCCGCTCGAGTATCTGCTGTGCGATATCCGCACGCGTCTTGTCACCGAATTCGATGCGGTCGGAGACCTCGACCGCGTTGCGCCATACCCCGTCGAACAGCGCGACCAGTGGCTGGATGACACCGGGGGCGCGGACCACCGAGGCCCGGCGGCCGGACACCGACGCGGCGCACACCAGCGCGTGCTCATCGTCGGCGATCACGGCCACCAGCGCGGGGATCCGGGCCACCCGGGTCCGTACCCGCGGTTCGGCGGCATGCGCCGAGACGAACCGCCAGTCGAGCGTCGAGGGCGTGCACAGCAGCCGCACCCGGGAGGTCTTACGCCCCGTACCGGACAGCAGCGCGGTCAGGGCGCCGTGGACCGCCTCGGAGTACGCGGGCTCCGCGGCGAGCACCACGTCGACCTGCTTGGCCGCGTCCGTGACCAGCCGCGCCGCCGTCTCGACGGCGTCCTCATGGGTGTCGATGACGTCCACCATGGAGTCGCGGTGCAGCTGATTGCGGCGTCTGTCCACCGTGGACGCGAGGAGCGCGCTGACTTCCAGCAGCTCCCGTTCGAATTCATCGGCGGCCTCGACCGGAACGAGGTCGACCTCTCGACGGCTGCTGCCCGAAGAGCTCTCGGGCACCCCGGATGGCACACCACTCACCCCCGCGTGAGTTCGTCATCGCGTATCAACCGCGGAACACCCACTCGTGTCCGCCCATCGACACGGCACGGCACGCACCGCGTCGCTCCCCGGGTCAGTCGGCCGTCGACAGCAGGCCCAGCTCGACCGCCCGCACCCCCGCCTGGAACCGGGAACTGGCCCCCAACGCCCGCATGATCTCCGCGACATGGCGCCGGTAGGTGCGTAACGACACCTCGACCTCACGGGCCGCGACATCGTCGGTGTAACCCTTGCAGAGCCGCTCCAGGATGCGCCGGGCGGACTCGGTCCGCAGCCGCTCGCTGATCCAGCGGTGCTCCGCGAGGCGCACCGCGCCCGACCACGCACCGGCGAACAGCAGATCCAGGGCCCGGACGGACGCCGTGTCCTCGATGACCGACACCACGTCCCCTCCCCCGCGCTCCACGGAGGACCGGACCATGGCCACGCTGCCGTCCACGATCAGCATCTCCATGACCGCGTCGACCACCTTGACCTGCGTGTTCACACCGCTTTCCACGGCGGCCCGGGTCGCGGGGTCGGCGAGCGCGTCAGGAGTGCACAGCAGCCGCACCGGAATGCGCTCATGGCCAGGACCGGTCAGCCGACGCAGCGCCGACACCATGATCTCGGCCCGGTCGCCGCCGGCGGGGAGCGCGATGCTGATGCCGTGCCGGGCCCGGTCGACGAGCCCCTCCACGGCGTGTCCGACGGCCGCGTCATTCCCCTTCATCGTCACCACGGCGTGCCGGGCCACGGTGCGGCGGTGCAGATTCACCGTCGATTCGATCAATTTACGGGCCTGGAGCAGTGCCTGCACCACACCGTCACGCCCCGGTTCGGGACCTCCGGGCCCCGAAGCCACGCCTATCGCCGCCGGTTCCCCCGCTCTCGCGGAAACAGGCGCCATCGCCAAACCTGTCACGCTTTACCCCCGTTATGACACAACGATCACCAGCGGACATCGGACCGGTGGGTCCGGGATGCGGCTGGGAGGTTGAAGTGAGTGGCCATCCCCCTGAATGGCCAGGTATGTTCCGTCGCCAAAGGTTGAAAGGCGGAACACTTCAATTATCGATGCGCGGCCGACAGTAGTTCCCACTCCTACGCCAGTCAACGCGTCCGAGTCGGCACAGAAAGAGTAGGCAGCTCTTCCCCTTATCGGCCCCCCTTTGACCCCCGCGCGAACCCCCCGAAGTTGTCAGCTAGCTGCCTTACGGCCCCCGGGCTCCCCCGCCTCCGACGTCGTGATCATCACTGTACGCATCGGTCAGGAGGCTTTCAGCGAGCGTCCCGGGTTGTTTCTGTCCTGTTACTGCCAGCCAACATAGGGAATCGGAGAATGACCCCGACAAGCCGCGAACCAGCGGGTCATACCACTCCAGATCCATGTGGCGATCATTCACATGAGGAGTTCCTCATTCCTGGGTGATCGCCGCCACAAGTCGGGCCGAAGTGGCGATTGCAGCATGCGTCAGGCGGCCGCGCAGACGCCCTTCATGCTGTCGATCAGCGCGAGCACCGCCCGCGCGGACGGAAGAATCATGCGACCTTCCCTGGTGAGCTGGGCACCGGTGGAGTCGCGAGTGAAAAGCTTGGTGCCCAACATCTGTTCCAGGCACTTGATCTGGTAACTGATGGCCGGTTGTGAATAGCCGAGCGCCTTGGCCGCTTGGTCCATGCGTCCTATCTCAGCTATGGAAACGAAAGCGCGGAACTCCCGCTCATGCATTTTGCCCCCTGTCCGGCGGCCATCATCCGATGGCCGTCGAGAACCCGTCGCCGAGAAGGCACGGGTTATCCGATCCGTCGAGACCATATCAACGTACTCAATCTTGGAAGGCAACATCCGGTGCAGGAAGCTGCAATGCGACGAGCCGCGAAGACTTCACAAGAGCGGAACATGCTGCAACGCCGGAGGTGAAGAACCCGGCTCCGATGAAAGTTCACACGGCGTTCACCGCACACATCGCGGGAGCGGCCCAACACGACTCGGCCGCGGGCGCGCCGTGGCGGTCCACCGGGCCCGGGGGGAACGGGGTGGCAGTTGGGAGGTACGAGGTAGCAGCCGGGCGGTACGAGATAGCAAACGCCCCGGAGGGCGGACCGTCCGGGGCTTCTTCCCTGCTCGGGCTCAGAGCCGACTGTCGGGTTCGAACCGACGACCTTCGCTTTACAAGAGCGGTGCTCTACCAGCTGAGCTAAGTCGGCGTCCCCTGTAGTGTACCCGGCCCCGAGGTGTGATCCGTTCGAAAATTCTCGGGCCCTGGCTAGAGACACGGCCGCCCTCGCCGGTATAGCGTCACGCCAATCCACCTCCGGTGGACTAGACCCCTCCTTTACTCGGATCGTCCGGCACGTTCCTGCCGGTGAAGGGACAGATCACCATGGCCACGGTCACGTACGACAAGGCGACCCGGGTGTACCCGGGCACCGAGAAGCCCGCCGTCGACCAGCTCGACATCTCCATCGAGGACGGCGAGTTCCTCGTACTCGTCGGCCCCTCCGGCTGCGGGAAGTCGACCTCCCTGCGGATGCTCGCGGGGCTGGAGGACGTCAACGGCGGGGCCATCCGGATCGGGGACCGCGATGTCACCCATCTGCCGCCGAAGGACCGGGACATCGCCATGGTGTTCCAGAACTACGCGCTGTACCCGCACATGTCCGTCGCCCAGAACATGGGCTTCGCACTCAAGATCGCCGGCGTGAACAAGACCGAGATCCGGCAGAAGGTCGAGGACGCGGCGAAGATCCTGGACCTCACCGAGTACCTCGAGCGCAAGCCGAAGGCGCTGTCCGGTGGTCAGCGGCAGCGTGTCGCGATGGGCCGGGCGATCGTCCGGGAGCCGCAGGTGTTCCTCATGGACGAGCCGCTGTCCAACCTGGACGCCAAGCTGCGTGTGCAGACGCGTACCCAGATCGCCAGCCTCCAGCGGCGGCTGGGCATCACGACGGTGTACGTCACCCACGACCAGGTCGAGGCCATGACCATGGGCGACCGGGTGGCGGTGCTGAAGGACGGTCTGCTCCAGCAGGTCGACTCGCCGCGCAACATGTACGACCGCCCCGCCAACCTCTTCGTCGCGGGCTTCATCGGCTCGCCCGCGATGAACCTGGTCGAGGTGCCCATCACCGACGGTGGTGTGAAGTTCGGCAACAGCGTCGTCCCGGTCTCGCGTGAGGCGCTGAGCGCCGCGTCCGACAAGGGCGACCGCACGGTCACCGTGGGCGTCCGGCCCGAGCACTTCGACGTGGTCGAGCAGAACGGCGGCGCCGCCCAGGGCCTCACCAAGGCGTCCGACGACGCACCGGCCGGTCTCGCCGTCACCGTGAACGTCGTCGAGGAGCTCGGCGCGGACGGTTATGTCTACGGCACCGCCGAGGTCGGCGGCGAGGTCAAGGACCTGGTCGTCCGCGTGAACGGGCGCCAGGTGCCGGAGAAGGGCGCGCAGTTGCACGTCGTGCCGCGGCCGGGTGAGACGCACGTGTTCTCGACCTCGTCCGGGGAGCGGCTCAGCGACTGAGGCCGCTGACCCGTCAGTTCGTACCGACGGCGCCGTTCGTCCGCTTCCAGCGGACGGGCGGCGCCGTCGCGTTGGGTGGGGCAGGGCGTACGTCGCGGTGTTGCGTTGTCGGGTTGCGTCGTCGGGTTGCGTTGTCGATAAATTCCCCGACATTTCGAGCATTTCACCCCCGAGCGTCAACCCTCCGAACGCCAGGAGTGGGTTTCCATCACCCGGCCCGGTGACGGAATGTCGCCAAATCGTCGCTCCTCGCTACGATCACCGCATACCGCAGTTCCGCATGACTCACTCCGTACCACTCACTCGGTACCGCTCACTCGGTACCACCCAGCCCCGTACCACCCACCCGCGAGGAACCACCCCGTGAACCACGCAGCCCGCCGCATCGGCAGAACGCTCGCCCTCGTCCTCCCCGTCGTGCTCGTCCTCTCCGGCACCCTCGCGGTCACCCGCGTCCCCTGGGCCTCGCCGAGCGCCGAGTCGCAGATCCTCACCGCCTCCTCCGACCGGGCGTCCACCCATGCCACCCACCGGGCGCCGCATGAGCTGCTGCGCGACCGGCTGCTCGCCGAGCTCCAGGAGAAGAACCCCTCCGTGGCGCTCACCCACCTCCAGGTGGCGACGGCCGAACGTCCCTCGCTGGCCAAGCACTGCGCCTCCATCGCCCGTGCGCTCGGCCGCGCCGCGGTCGCCAAGTACGGCGGTGTGAGCCGCGCCCAGGCGTACGCACGGCCCGTCTGCGACACCTCGTTCGCGTCGGGGACCACCCAGGCGTACCGCTGACCCCGCCCCCGCCGTACCGCCGGGGCTCTTCCCTCCCCTGTTCGCCCTTCGGCGGTCCCCGCACCGCATATGGTGCGGTTCATGAGCGATGACGACGAGCGCAGGCCCGGGCATCACCACCAGACCGCGCGCCCCACACAAGCCGTCGTCCTGGCCGGCGGCCAGGGCTCACGGCTGCGTCCGTACACCGACGACCGCCCCAAGCCGATGGTCGAGATCCCGGGCACCGGGACTCCGATCATCGGCCACCAGCTGGCCTGGCTGGCCGCCGAGGGCGTCACCGACGCCGTGGTCTCCTGCGGCCACCTCGCCGCCGTCCTCCAGGACTGGCTCGAGGCGGCGGAGCTGCCGCTGCGGGTGAAGACCGTCGTCGAGAAGGAGCCGCTGGGGCGCGGCGGCGGCCTGAAGTTCGCCGCCGCCCGGCTCCCGGAGCCCGACCAGCCCTGGTACGCCACCAACGGCGACATCTGGACCCGCTTCTCGCTCCGCGACATGGCGGACTTCCACGACGAGCGCGGCGCCACCGCCACGCTCGCCCTCGCCCGGCCGCGCATTCCGTGGGGGGCGGTGGAGACCAATGAGTTCGGCCACGTCCTGGACTTCATCGAGTCGCCGCCCTCGCCGTACCTCATCAACGCGGGCGTCTACGTCTTCTCCGCCGCCTTCACCGCGCTGCTGCCCGACCGGGGCGACCACGAGCGCACCACGTTCCCGCGCCTGGCGCGGGAACGTCGGCTGGCGGGCTTCCCGCTGCCCCAGGGCGCGTACTGGCGGGCCATCGACACGGCCAAGGACCTGACCGAGGCCGCCAAGGAACTGACCGCGGGCCCCCCGCCCCACGGCCACGGCCCCTTCGACACGACGCCCGTGCCACACGCCTGACCCACGGCCGCGCCGCGCGACGCCGACAGGGTCGGCCGCGGCTCAGCGTGTCCGACGGACCGTGGCGCCCGCGGCGTGCTGTTCCCCTCCCCGCCCCTTCCCGAAACTGGGGCTCCGCCCCAGCCCCCGAGGTCCAGGGCGAGGCTCCTGGCACACCGGCGCGCCAGGAGCGTCGCGACATGCGACCCCGCCCCAGGGCCGGGCGGGGCTTCGCCCCATCCCCGGGGCCCGGGGAAACCCCGCACACCACGGAGCCGCACACCAGGCCCCCAGACACCCCTGACGCGCTGACACGGCAGGGGTATCCGGGGCCCGCCCCCGAGCCCGGGGCCCAGGGGCGAAGCCCCTGCCACGCGGCGGAGCGCCAGGAGCAGTCGCGATATGCGGCCCCGCCCCGGGGCCGGGCGGGGCTTCGCCCCATCCCCGGGGCCCGGGGAAACCCCGCACACCACGGAGCCGCATACCAGGCCCCCAGACACCCCTGACGCGCTGACACGGCAGGGGTATCCGGGGGCCGCCCCCGAGCCCGGGGTCCAGGGCGAGGCTCCTGGCGCGCCGGCGGGCCAGGAGCAGTCGCGATATGCGACCCCGCCCCGGGGCCGGGCGGGGCTTCGCCCCAGCCCCGGAGGCCGGGGAAACCCGCACACCACGGAGCCGCCTGGGCCCCCAGACACCCCTGACGTGCTGACACGGCAGGGGTATCCGGGGCCCGCCCCCGAGCCCAGGGCCCAGGGGCGAAGCCCCTGCCACGCGGCGGAGCCGCACATCGATGCTTCGGGAAGGGGCGGGTAGGGGAAAACCGCCCGGCACCGCGGGGCGCGGGAGCGCGGCCGTGCTCAGCCGAGGAGGCCGCCCAGGGCGGCTTCCTCGGCGGCCGGGTCGCTGTAGTTGTATGTGTTGTCCTCCGGGGGGCCGCCCTCCGGGCCGCCCGCGGACAGGCCGCCGCCGGCGCCGCCCAGCGAGGACGGACCCGGCGCGGTCGGGGCGAGGGGGTGGCGCGGGGAGCGGGGGGCCGTCCCCAGGCCCGGACGGGGCCGGGACGCGCCGCTGGGGCGGCCGGACGTGCCGGACGCCGAATCCGTCGCGCTCGGCACCCCGGACGAGGACGTCGACGCCGAGGAGCCCGTGGCGGACGGCTCGGGACGGTGCGACAGCCGCTCGCGCGGCGACGGCGCGCCCGTGCCCCCGCCCGTGCCCACCGTCCCGCGCTGCCCGCCGCGCGGGCTCTCGGCGGGCTTGCTGGGCAGCGGCGAGCCTGGCAGGTGGTTCGTGGGCAGATCGCTCGGCTCCGGCGCCTTCACGACCTCCGAGGACCGTACGGCGGCGCCCAGCATCGAGCCCACCAGCAGCGTCAGCCCGGCGACCACCATCGCCATCACACCGCCACGGCGCAGCACCCGGCGCCGCAGCTCCCACAGTCCGGCCCGGGGGCCGAGCCGCCGCCACGCCTCGCCGGCGAGCCGGCCGTCCACCGAGTAGACCGGCGCGCCCGCGATGATCAGCGGGCTCCAGGCGGCGAGGTAGATGATGTCGGGCGCGTCGTAGACCGGCACCGTACGCCAGCTCACGGTGACGATCAGCGCGGCGGACAGCAGCGCGCCGAACGAGGCGGCCAGCCGCTGCCACAGCCCGAGCACGGTGAGCACGCCGACCACGATCTGTAGGAACGCCACGGTCAGCCCGGCGCCCACGGGATGCCCCAGCGCCAGGTCGCGCAGCGGCTCGGCGATCGGCCACGGGTGCAGCCTGCGCAGCCAGGTGACCATCGAGCCGCGCTCGCCGCCGTCGAAGTAGACGGGGTCGGAGAGCTTGCCCATCCCGCCGTAGATGGAGATGAAGCCGAGGAAGATGCGCAGCGGGAGCAGGACGACGCCGAGGTTCATCCGGCGCCCGGGGTAGTAGGCGTGGCGTACGGACTCGGAGTGGCGGCGCGGGCGCGGAACCGCGGCGCGCCGCGACTCGTCCCGCTCGCCGTCGGGGGCGCCCGGCCGTCCGGAGGACACGCCGCGCCGCTCCGCCCCGGCCGCCCCGGCCACCGCGCTCGCCCTGCCCGCTCCGCCTGCTCCGCGCGCTCCACCCGTCTCGGCCGGGCCGTCCGCGCCCGGACGCCGCCGTCCGCCGGACGACCGGGGCACGCCGCCGGACGACCGGGGCACGGACTCCGTACGCGGGTTGCGCGGGCCGATGACCGTGGGCGCCGTGTCGTCGTCGAAGGCGATCCGCGGCAGCACCTGCGTGGCGCCCACGTCCTCGGCGCCCTCACCCGCCCGGGAACGGCCCAAACCATCGTTCAGGCCATCGGACAGACTGTCGGTCAGGCCCTCGGAGGAGTACCGCACGGCCTGAAGCAGCCGGGTCGCCGCGGTGTCCCCGCCGGGGCGGGTGCGGCCGCTCCACACCACGGGCGGCCGACGCCGGCCGGGGGCCGGGACGCGGGCGAGCCGGGCCGTGTCCGTCAGCGTGTCGCTGACGACCGGGACGCTGAGCTGCACCCGGAAGCTCGGGGCATTGACGGCGACCTGCGCCGGATCGCATGGCACCTTGGCCATGGTCAGCCGTGGTTCGTCGTCGAATCCCCCCGCGCGTCCCGCCAGGGGCGAAGGCATGCGGGCTTTTCTGGTCTCCACGTCCAACTAACCGAGTGACGGACGGGAAAGACACTGCCGGGGACGTCCCGATCTGTCCGAGGCCCGTCAAGATCATCGGGCCGGAGCAACCAGGGTCAGTCCCGGCGCCGTGCCGCCTCGTACAGCACGACGCCCGCCGCCACGCCCGCGTTCAGCGACTCCGCGCCGCCCGGCATCGGAATCCGCACCCGCAGATCGCAGGTCTCGCCCACCAGCCGCGACAGCCCCTTGCCCTCGCTGCCGACGACGATCACGACCGGGCCGTCCAGCACCTCGAGGTCCGTCAGCTCGACATCGCCGTCCGCCGCCAGCCCGACCACCGTCAGGCCCGCCTTCTGGTAGGCCTCCAGGGTCCGGGTGAGGTTGGTCGCGCGGGCGACCGGGGTGCGGGCGGCGGTGCCCGCCGAGGTCTTCCAGGCGCCCGCGGTCATCCCGGCCGCGCGCCGCTCCGGTACGACCACGCCATGGCCGCCGAAGGCGGACACCGAGCGGACCACCGCGCCCAGGTTGCGCGGATCCGTGACGCCGTCGAGGGCGACGATCAGCGGGTCCTCGCCCTCGTCGAAGGCGGCCGCGCTCAGGTCCTCGGGGTGGGCGTACTCGTACGGCGGGACCTGGAGCACCAGGCCCTGGTGGTTCAGCCCGTTCGTCATCCGGTCCAGCTCGGCCTTGGGCGCCTCCATGAGGTGGATGCCGCCGCGGTCGGCCGCGACCTTCAGCGCCTCGCGCACCCGGTCGTCGCTGTCGATGAACTGCTGCACATACAGCGTGTTCGCCGGAACGCCCTCGCGCAGCGCCTCGACCACCGGGTTACGGCCCACCACCAGCTCGTTGGAGCCCTTGCCGCCGCGCCGCGGGACGGGGCGCTTGGCGGCCTGGCGGGCGCGGGCGTTGGCCATCCGCTGCTTGGCGTGTCCCTTGCGCATCTCGGCGGGCGGGGTGGGCCCCTTGCCCTCGAGGGCGCGGCGCCGCTTACCGCCGCTGCCGACCGTCGCGCCCTTCTTGTTGCTGGTACGGCGGTTCCTGCGCTGGCTGTTGCCGGCCATGAATGTCACCTGTCTCTTCACTGCTCAGCGCTGCTCGGCAAACGGCAACGGAAAAACGTCGAACGCCACACGCGTCTAGGGTCGTACGGTCGTATGTACGGTCACAAGTGTGCCGCCCGACGCGGCGGGCGGCACAAACAGCCAGGTCAGCGGGTGCCCAGCTCCCAGCGCGGCCCGGACGGGGTGTCCTCGATCACCAGACCCGACTGCTGGAGCTGATCGCGGATCGCGTCCGCCGTCGCGTAGTCCTTACGGGCCCGCGCGGCCTGCCGCTGCTCCAGGACCAGCCGGACGAGGGAATCGACCACGCCGTGCAGATCCTCACCACGGTCCGAACCGCCCGCCCAGTGCTCGTCGAGCGGATCGAGGCCCAGCACGCCCAGCATGGCCCGCACCTCGGCGAGCCGGGCGACCGCCGCCTCCTTGTCGTCGGCGGTCAGGGCGGAGTTCCCCTGGCGGACGGTGGTGTGGACGACCGCGAGCGCCTGCGGCACCCCGAGGTCGTCGTCCATCGCCTCGGCGAACGCGGGCGGCACCTCGGCGGCGGGCTCGACGCTCCCGGCCTTCTCCACCACGCGCTGGATGAAGCCCTCGATCCGCGCGAACGCCGACTCGGCCTCGCGCAGGGCCTCCTCGCTGTACTCGATCATCGACCGGTAGTGCGGGGTGCCCAGGTAGTAGCGGAGCACGATCGGACGCCAGCGCTTGACCATCTCGGAGACCAGCACCGAGTTGCCGAGCGACTTGCTCATCTTCTCGCCGCTCATGGTCACCCAGGCGTTGTGCGCCCAGTAGGCGGCGAAGTCGTCGCCGAACGCCTTGGCCTGCGCGATCTCGTTCTCATGGTGCGGGAAGATCAGGTCGACGCCGCCGCCGTGGATGTCGAAGGCGCGCCCGAGGTACTTGTGCGCCATCGCCGAGCACTCCAGGTGCCAGCCGGGACGGCCGCGCCCCCATGGGGTCTCCCAGCTGGGCTCCCCCGGCTTCGCCGCCTTCCACATGGCGAAGTCGCGCGGGTCGCGCTTGCCGGTCTCGCCCTCGCCCGAGGGCTGGCGCAGTCCGTCCAGATCCTGGTTGGAGAGCTTCAGATACTCGGGGAACGAGCGCACATCGAAGTAGACATTGCCCTCGGCGGCATACGCATGACCCCGGTCGATCAGCTCCCGCATCATCTCGATCATCTCGGGGACATGACCGGTCGCCCGCGGCTCATAGGTCACGGGCAGGCAGCCGAGGATGTCGTACGCCTGGTTGAAGGCGCGCTCGTTCTCGTAGCCGATCGCCCACCAGGGGCGCTTCTGCTCCGCCGACTTCGCGATGATCTTGTCGTCGATGTCCGTGACATTGCGGATGAACGTCACGTCATAGCCGCGGTGGGCGAACCAGCGGCGCATGATGTCGAAGTTCAGCCCCGACCTGATGTGCCCGATATGCGGGGCGGCCTGCACGGTCGCGCCGCACAGGTAGATCGAGACGCAGCCCGGGTTGAGCGGGGTGAAGTCACGGATCTGCCGGGCGCTGGTGTCGTACAGGCGAATAGTCACGCGTCAAGGGTAGTGGGAAGTGAACGGTGCCCCGTGCCCCTTCCCCCACGGGGACACAGAAGCGTGACACTCGGGACGCGGGTGACACTCCGGACGCACCCGCGCGCCCCCTGACCGCCGGAACGCGCCGGAACGCGCCGGAACACCGACGCCCCGTCGGAGCACCCGCGCGCCCATCCAGAACACCGACCAGAACGCCGGGCAGAACGCCGACCAGAACGCCGGACGGCACCACCGCCGGAGCGCCCGCGCCCCCGTGCGGACCACCGGTCGCCGTCGCCCCTACCGCCGGAACACCAGCGCCGTCGCGATCGCCGCGAGCCCCTCGGCGCGGCCGGTCAGCCCCAGCCCGTCCGTGGTCGTACCGGACACCGAGACGGGGGCGCCCACGGCCGCCGTCAGCGCCTTCGTCGCCTCTTCGCGCCGTTTGCCGATCTTCGGGCGCACGCCGATCACCTGGATCGCCACATTGCCGATCTCGAAGCCCGCGTCCCGGACGATCCGGGCGGCCTCGGCGAGCAGCGTGGTGCCGGCCGCGCCGGACCACTCGGGGCGGTCGGTGCCGAAGTGGGCGCCGAGATCGCCGAGCCCGGCGGCGGAGAACAGCGCGTCACAGGCGGCGTGCGCGGCCACATCGCCGTCGGAATGCCCGGCGAGTCCGTACTCCTCGCCCTCCCACAGCAGCCCGGCGCACCACAGCTCACGGCCCTTCTCGAAGGCGTGCACATCCGTGCCGATGCCCACCAGGGGGAGCATCGCCGCGTCAGAAGCCATCGTTCGCCCTCCTGCGGGCCAGGACCGCCTCGGCCAGCACCAGGTCCAGCGGCCGGGTCACCTTGAACGCCTCCTCGTGGCCGGGGACGACCACGACCTCGACGCCGAGCCGCTCCACCATGCCCGCGTCGTCCGTGGCGCCCTCGCCCTCCAGGACGATTTTCTCGTGGGCGGCCACGAGGGTGGCGCGGTCGAAGCCCTGCGGGGTCTGGACGGCGCGCAGCAGCGCGCGCTCGGGCGTGCCGACCACCGGCTCGGGCTCACCGGCCCGCTCCCCGGTGCGCGGCTCGACCCGCTTCACGGTGTCGGCCAGCGGCAGCGCCGGGACGACGGCGGGCGCCCCGTCCCGTACGGCGGCGACGACCGCGTCCACCGTGTCCACGGGCACCAGCGGCCGGGCCGCGTCGTGCACCAGCACGGTGGTGACGGTCTCGGGGACGGCGGCCAGCCCCTTGCGCACCGACTCCTGCCGGGTCTCGCCGCCGGGCACGACGACCACCTCGGTGGTGTCGCCGAGGGTGCCGCTCAGCGGATGCGCGTCCAGCAGCCGCCGCACCTCGTCGGCGCCGTCCGGCGGGGCGACCACGACGACGAGGGAGACGGAGCGGGATCCGGCCATCGCCCGTACGGCGTGGACGAGCATGGGCGTGCCGCTCAGCGGGCGCAGCGCCTTGGGGGCGCCCGGCCCCAGCCGCACGCCGCGCCCCGCGGCGGGGATCACGGCGGCGGTGCGGGCGGTTCGCCCGGACGCGCCGGAGCCGCCGTGATCCGGTGTTGCGGACATTGAGTTGGCGTTCAGGTTTGCTTCCTCAGCCGAAATGGGTATGGCCACAGCGTGCCGGGCGCGATGCCCCGACCGGCCCCTTCCGTGACGACTGGTCGAGCCAGCTGCCCGGCCCGGCACACCCACACCGCGCACCGTGCGCGCGGCGATAGACGGGGCCTCGGGGGATCAAAGGAGATCGCCAGGGGATCAACGACGTCCGGCACGTACACATGCCGCAGCGCCCGGCGACAGACGATTAGCGGGAATTCACGTCTGAGTCACTCGGGCACCACGGCATTGATTCGTCAGGACGCGAGAACCTCGTCAAGCAGGGCCTCGGCCTTGTCCTCGTTGGTGCTCTCGGCAAGGGCGAGCTCGCTCACCAGGATCTGGCGGGCCTTGGCGAGCATGCGCTTCTCACCGGCGGAGAGTCCGCGCTCACGCTCTCGGCGCCACAGGTCACGCACGACCTCGGCAACCTTGATCACATCGCCGGAGGCGAGCTTCTCGAGATTTGCCTTGTAGCGACGGGACCAGTTCGTTGGTTCTTCCGCATACGGTGCGCGCAGCACCTCGAAGACCCGGTCCAGCCCGTCTTGGCCGACCACATCACGCACACCGACGAACTCCGCATTGTCCGCCGGCACACGAACCGTCAGGTCACCCTGGGCGACCTTCAGCACCAAGTAGGTCTTGTCCACGCCTTTGATCTGGCGAGTTTCGATGGCCTCGATCAGCGCGGCCCCGTGATGGGGATAGACCACGGTGTCGCCAACCTTGAACGTCATGTGACAGGTACCCCTTCCGTGGCTATCCAGGGTAACACGGGAACGCCTTCTTCTGAATGGCGTTTTCGCAGGTCAGGGCATATCTCGGGGCTTGACAAGTGCGGCAGGAACGTGCTGCACGAGGTCTGCGGAACCGGGTATTCGCAGGTGGGAGCCGCTGTCCGGGCACCCCGAAACCCACCCGTTACGCGTCGGAAGAAGCCCGGACGAGTGGCCCTACGTCCCGTTTTGCCGGAGTCCAGTCGATGGACTTCCGCTACTCCGTTCGGATCAGGAGCGAGCGATCCGGCCCCGATTCGCGAATTGATCACGGAGTTGATCACGCAGAGCGGATCAAGTCTGTGATCAATTCTCGGACATGCATGGATTCCTTACCGATAATCTCCCGCGCGACCGGTCGAGACGATATTCGGGACTTCGGGACGGTGCCGTACGGACCGCGTAACGCACCCGGGAAGCACACCCCGGCCATGTCCGAACCACGCGGAACCGCGCCGGAACCACCCCGGAACCGGCAGCGTACGGGCGTGCCGCCGCGGGGCCGGCCGCCTTGGGGCGGGTCGGGTGCGGGCCGAAGAGGGCGGATCGGTAATCTAAGCGCGCTGATCCAACCTTTACCTCGTCCTAGGAGATGCCGCCGCCGTGAGCAGCAGCCTTCGACGCGGCGCCCTCGCCGCAGCCGCCATCGTGGTCTCGGTCGCCCCGCTCTCCGCCTGCGGAGCCGGGAACGACGCGCAGACGCTGGGGGTCAAGCCCGACAACGCCGCGACGTCCGTCGGGGACATCAAGATCCAGAACGCCGCCGTGGTGACCCAGCCGGACCGCACCGCCGAGGGCCCCGCCGTCGTCACCGGCCGGATCTTCAACAACGGCAAGAACGACCAGACCGTCAAGGCCATCACCCTGCCCGGCACCAGCGCTCGGGTGAAGCTCTCCCCGGCCAAGGGCAAGGGCCCGGTCGTGGTCCCGCACGGCGGCTCGGTGGCGTTCGGCGGCGAGGGCAACGCCTCCGCCGTCATCAGCGACGGGCGCGAGGCCGCCCAGGACGGCAACGCGCAGCGGGTCGTCTTCGATCTCAGCTCGACCGGCAACGTCCCGATCACCGCGTTCGTGGTCCCGGCGAGGAGCTACTTCAAGGGCTGGGGCCCGTCCGAGCTGCCGACCGCCAAGCCGTCGGGCTCGGCGACGCCCAGCGGCAAGCCGAGCGGTACGCCCAGCGGCACCGCCAGTGGTAAGCCCAGTGGCACCCCGTCCGGCACGGCGAGCGGCCAGCCCGGCGGCGAGGAGAGCGGCGACGTCCCCAACGGCATCGCGTCCGGCGAGCCCAACCCGAACGGCGGCGGTCACTGAGACCCGTCGGCCGGTCTCCACGGGTCACTGAGACCCGCCCAGGCATGTGTGAGGGCGGCCCTGGACCTTTCCAGGGCCGCCCTCACACATGAGTCGCTTGCCACGGCTCGACCGGGCCGTTCTCTTTACGGCTCGAACTTGTAGCCCAGACCCCGCACCGTCACCAGATACCGAGGCGCACCCGGATCCGGCTCGAGCCCCCTTCCGCGTGCGCCCCTCGCACCGCTCGGCCCTGGCGGGCCTCACGGGCTTCGGCACGCTGTGCCGGACTCCGTCCGGCGGTCCGGGGCTCAGGCCCGGCTTTACGGCTCGAACTTGTAGCCCAGACCCCGCACCGTCACCAGATACCGAGGCGCACCCGGATCCGGCTCGATCTTGGCCCGGAGGCGCTTGACGTGGACGTCGAGGGTCTTGGTGTCGCCCACGTAGTCCGCGCCCCAGACGCGGTCGATCAGCTGCATACGGGTCAGCACCCGGCCGGCGTTCCGCAGCAACATCTCCAGCAGGTCGAACTCCTTCAGCGGGAGGTCCACCTTGCCGCCGCCGACCGTGACCACGTGCCGGTCGACGTCCATCCGGACCGGTCCGGCCTCCAGGGCGGCCGGGGTGACCTCCTCCGGCTCACCGCGGCGGCGCAGCACGGCTCTGATCCGGGCGACCAGCTCGCGCGAGGAGAAGGGCTTGGTCACATAGTCGTCGGCGCCTATTTCCAGCCCGACCACCTTGTCGATCTCGCTGTCCTTGGCGGTCACCATGATCACCGGGACATTGGACCGGCCGCGCAGCTGACGGCAGACCTCCGTACCGGGCAGGCCCGGCAGCATCAGGTCGAGCAGCACCAGGTCGGCGCCGTTCCGCTCGAACTCATCGAGCCCCTCGGGGCCGGTAGTCGCGATCGCGACCTCGAATCCCTCCTTGCGAAGCATGTACGACAGCGCGTCGCTGAACGATTCCTCGTCCTCGACGACCAGAACTCGGGTCACGGAAGGACCTCCGGAGCTGAGAGTGGTTCATTGGTGAAGGTCTCGTACGGCCGGCCGTGGTCCTCGCCATCGAGGTCTCCGGTGTCGTACGACTCGCTCGACTCGCGCGTCCCGCTCCGCGAGCGGTCCCGGTCCCGCGCCGCACCGGCTTCCGGGAGTCTCAGGGTGAAGGTGGAGCCCTGTCCCTCGGCGCTCCACACGGTGACCTCCCCGCCGTGCGAGGCGGCCACATGCTTGACGATGGCGAGCCCGAGCCCGGTCCCGCCGGTCTGCCGCGAGCGGGCCGGGTCGACCCGGTAGAAGCGCTCGAAGATCCGCTCGCGGTCCTTCTCCGAGATGCCTATGCCCTGGTCGGTCACGGCGATCTCGATCAGGTCCCCGCCGGTAGCGGGGATGCGGCGGGCGGCGATGCCGACGCGGGTGCGGGCCGGGCTGTAGTTGACCGCGTTCTCGACGAGATTGCCGAGCGCGGCGGCCAGCTGACCGCGGTTGCCCCAGACGTGCAGATCGGCGGTGCCGCCCGTGGCCATCGTGATCTGTTTGGTGCCCGCCTGGTGGCGGCACCGGTCGATGGCCTCGGCGACGAGCTCGTCCACCCGGACCGGCTCGGCGTCCTCCAGCGGGTCGTCGTTCTGCACCCGGGAGAGGTCGATGAGCTCCTGGACCAGGCTGGTCAGCCGGGTGGCCTCGACCTGCATCCGGCCGGCGAAGCGGGTGACCGCCTCCGGGTCGTCGGACGCGTCCATCACGGCCTCGGACAGCAGGGACAGCGCGCCGACCGGGGTCTTGAGCTCATGGCTGACGTTGGCGACGAAGTCGCGTCGTACGGCCTCGATCCGGCGGGCCTCGGTGAGGTCCTCCACGAGCAGCAGGACCAGCCGGGAGCCCAGCGGGGCCACTCTGGCGGAGACCGCGAGCGCGTCGCCGCCCCGGCCGGTGCCGCGGCGCGGCAGATCGAGCTCGATCTGCCGGATCTCGCCGTCCCGCCGGGTGTCGCGGGCCATCGCCAGCATCGGCTCGACGGCCAGCTTGCCGCCGCGCACCAGGCCCAGCGCGTACGCGGCCGAGCTCGCCTTGACGACTGCGTCCGCTTCGTCGAGGACGACGGCCGAGGAACGCAGTACCGACAGCACCGTGTCCACGCCGGGCGGCAGCACGGCGTCGGTATGCAGCGAGGAGCGCGTAGGCTTCGCCTGTTCACGCTCGCTCCAGCGGAACGCCAGCATGGCGATGACGCCGGTGCACAACCCGGCGAGCGCCGCCACTGCGGCGATCGCCGCGTTCACGTTCATGCGTCCAGGTTATGCGGGCGGCGAGACCCCTCCACAGCCCCGTGACGATCCCCTCGGTCAGACGTTGCCGAGAGTTCACCGAGGAGTCGGTATCGGTTCACTCCGGACGTTTCGTCAAGCGGGTCTCACACGGGGCGGCCGGGGTTGCGTTGCCGAGAGTTCACCTGGACATCAGGTGTGATTAACGCCCGATGCCGGAAGCGGACGCGTTTCGGCCGGAGCGTGGAAGTGTGGGGCCCCCGGGGCATGCCACGGAGAACTGCCAGGAAACCTGTCAGAGCCTGTCAAAGATCGTCACCGAGAGTCAGTGAAAGAGGTCAGTGATGCGGGACGCGTACCACGAGGAGCTTGATTCGATCGGGGACGGCCTGGTCGACATGGCCCGGCTCGTCGGTTCGGCCATCGGCCGTGCCACCACTGCCATTCTCGACGCGGACCTCAAGCTCGCCGAGAGCGTCATCGCCGCCGATGAGAAGGTCGATGATCTACAGCGGGACCTGGAGGGCCGGGCGATAGCCCTGCTCGCCCGGCAGCAGCCGGTCGCCACCGATCTGCGGATCGTGGTGACCAGCCTGCGGATGAGCGCCGACCTGGAGCGCTCCGGCGACCTCGCGCAGCACGTCGCCAAGCTGGCCCGGCTCCGCTTCCCGAACTCGGCCGTGCCGCAGGATCTGCACGCCACGATCCTGGAGATGGGCCAGCTCGCCCAGCGGCTGATGGCGAAGGCCGCCGAGGTCATCATCACCAAGGACGTCGACCTCGCGCTCCAGCTGGAGCAGGACGACGACGCGATGGACCTGCTGCACCGCACCCTCTTCCAGCACCTGATGGACGACCGCTGGAAGCACGGCATCGAGACGGCCGTGGACGTCACGCTGCTGGGCCGCTACTACGAGCGATTCGCGGACCACGCGGTCTCGGTCGCCAAGCGCGTGGTCTACCTGGTCACCGGTGAGCACGCCGACGAGATATTCCAGCAAGGGGATGTCGAAGGGGCGTGAGCGTCCGCGACGGTGTGCATCAAAGCGCCGTCGACGCGCCCCTGCGCTGGGCCGCCGGGTCGTCGGCACCATGAGCAGCAGGTGACGTGACCCCTCCCGAGGAGGAGACTCATGGCGGACCTCTCCAAGCCCGAACCCGCTCCGACCCACCCCGTCGGCGCATGCGGCTGCGGCTCGGGCTGCGGCTGCGGCTGTCAGTCCGGCGGCCCGTGCCAGTGCGGCGGCAACTGCGGCTGACCGGCGCGACCGATACGAACCGCATAACAGAGGGCCTGGGACCGATGACCGGTCCCAGGCCCTCGCGCGTCGGCCACGGTTTCATGGGCACGGCCCGTTCATCGGCACGTTCCGTTCATCGGCACGTCCCGCCCGAGGTGCGGTCGGCGCCGTAAGCGGCGAGCCTTGTCCTATGGAGGACAAGACCCCCGCCCCGCCCCGCGTCGTGGTGGACGAACCGCTGGACGGCCGCCGCCGTGTGCTGATCGACGGCGCCGACGTCGGAGTGGTGGTGAGCCCGGACGAGCTCCGGCGGCTCCTGCACCGCGCGGGTGTGATGGAAGAGGACGCGCCCCTCGACAACCCCGCGCTGATCGAGTGGAACGGCGGCGGCCCCGACGACTGGCCCGCCGCGCCCAGATGACGTAGCAAAAGCGACAGAACCGCCACAACGTCCGGCGCCGGTCCCTCCCCTCGTGGGGACCGGTGCCGAACGCTGGAGCGGTGCCGATCCGCGCCGTACGGTGCGGATCGGAGGGCCGGATCCGTGGTCGACGCGACCGCCGTCCCCGATGGGACCGGCTTCACGGATCTCTGGGGCTCATGCGACGTGCCCGTGACCGCCGTCTCGTGACCGCGACGAAAGCTGACCGAGAACATGCGGTGCCATGGGTTGTCTCTCCGTGCGCTGAGCTGATGGCCTGGCTGGACGGCTCGTGGTGGCTGCGCTATCGCGCCATGATCCTGCCAGCTGTGCCTCCCACCGAGGAGGTTCCGGTCTCACGCCGCCGGTTTCTCCGCTGGTCAGCCATATAAAGTGAGTTTTCCGGTCCGGATGTCCAGCGCGGGGGAAGTAAGGAGTGGAGACCTTGAGTTCCGACTCGGGGGCACGCATAGCCTTCGCGGAACGCCTCGCACTGCTGTACAGGGAGGCCGGTAATCCTCCCCTCAAGAGCGTGGCCGAAGCGGTCGTCCGACTCCAGCGGACCGATGAGCGGGGACGTCCCGTACGGGTCTCCGCCCAGCGGATCAGCGACTGGCGACGAGCGAAGAACGTACCCGCCCAGTTCGCCGCCCTCGCGGCCGTCCTGCATGTCCTGATACCCGACGCCCGGCGCTCGCGGCCCGTGCCGGTGTCCCCGGGCCTGTACGACATGGCCCGCTGGCAACGGCTGTGGGAGCGGGCGCTGGCCGACCCGGTCGGCGAACGCCCCGCGCCGGCCGCCGAAGAAGAGGAAGGGCCCCCGGCCGAGGGCCCGGCGGTTCCCGGCGGCGTATGCCCGTACCGGGGCCTGGCCTCGTACCGCCGGCAGGACGCCCGGTGGTTCTTCGGCCGGGAGCGGAGCACGGACGCCCTCGTCACCCAGCTGCACGCGGCGGAGAAGACGGGTGGCCTGGTCGTGCTCGTGGGCGCTTCGGGGGCGGGGAAGTCCTCGCTGCTGAACGCCGGTCTGGTGCCCGCGCTGCGCACCGGGGCGCCGGGCGACGGGGACGGCCGGGCGAGGGCCGTGACTCAACTCGTGCCGGGCGGCGACCCGCTCGCGGAGCTGACCCGCCATATCCCCGAACTCGCGCGCCTGGTCCCCACGGCGGAGGAACCGGGAACGGACGAACCGGAACCAGACGAGCCGGAAACGGACGAACCGGATCCGGAGGCGGGCCCTGACGCTGACCCGGGCCCTGACGCTAACCCGGCCGCTGACGCGGAACCGGCCGCTGACGCGGAAGCGACCGCAGACGCGGACGAACGGGCGGCTGACGGCCCACCAGCGGACGCACCGACAGCAAAGGAACCGGTCGCCGAGCCCGGCACCCCGCAATTCGCCCACGCCGTCCGCGAGGCCGTCACCGCATGGGCGGACCGCGAGACGTCGTCCTCCTCCGACGCCCGCCCCGTCGTGATCGTGGATCAGTTCGAGGAGGCGTTCACCCTCGGCTCCGACGAGGCCGACCGGCGTACGTTCATCCAGCTCCTCCACGCCGCCTGCACTCCCGCCGGCCCCGGTGAGCCGCCCCCCGTGCTCGTCGTCCTCGGCATCCGCGCCGACTTCTACGAGCTGTGCCTGGGCTACCCCGAACTGGCCGACGCGCTCCAGCACCGGCACATGGTGCTCGGGCCGCTGACCACCGCCGAGTTGCGCGAGGCGGTGACCGGCCCGGCCAAGGCGGTGGGCCTGGAGCTCGAGCCGGGGCTCGCGGAGCTGATCGTCCGGGAGGTGAGCGCCGACGGCCCGCGTGGCACGCATGACGCGGGCGTACTGCCGCTCCTCTCCCACGCCCTGCTCGCCACCTGGCAGCGGCGGAAGGGCGGACGGCTGACGCTGGCCGGTTATCGCGCGGCGGGCGGCATCCAGGGGGCGGTGGCGGCGACCGCCGAGCGGGCCTGGTCCAGCCTCGACTCCGAGGCGCGCACGGCGGCGAGGCTGCTGCTCCTGCGGCTGGTCCGGCTGGGCGAGGACACCCAGGCCACCCGCAGACGGGGGACCCGGCACCAGCTGGCGAGGGAGTCGACGGATCCGGGCAAGACGGAGGAATCACTCGAAACGCTGGTCCGCGCCCGCCTGGTGACGCTCGACGCCGAGACCGTGGAGATCACCCATGAGGCGCTGCTCCACGCCTGGCCACGGCTGCGCGACTGGATCGACGAGGACCGCAACGACCATCTGGTGCGCCAGCGGCTGGAGGAGGACGGCCGGTCCTGGGAGGGCTCGAACCGCGACTCCTCCCTGCTCTACCGGGGCTCCCGGCTGGAGCAGGCCCACACCTGGGCGAGGACCGCGGGCAGCACCTATCTGACCCGTAGCGCGGTGGAGTTCCTGGCCGCTTCGGTGCGGCTGCGCAGGCGCACGGTGTGGCTCCGCCGTGGCGCGGTGTCGGCTCTGGTCGTCCTGGCGGTGCTGGCGGCCGGTACGGCGGTGGTCGCGTGGCAGCAGCGGGACGACGCGGTGTTCGAGCAGGTGGTCACCGAGGCCGATCGCTTCCAGAACACGGATCCGTCGCTGTCCGCCCAGCTCGCCCTGGTGGCACACGATTTGCGGCCGCACGACGAGGCCACCAGGAACCGGCTGCTTTCGGTGGTGAACGCGCCGCTGGCCACCCCGCTGCACGGCCACACCGGCGCCGTCTACCTCACCTCGTTCAGCCCGAACGGGCGGCTGCTGGCCACCGCCAGCTACGACCGGACCGTCCGGCTGTGGGACGTGCGGGACCGGACCCGCCCCAAACCGCTGGGCAAGCCGCTCACCGGCCACACCAGCTGGGTGAGCAGCGCGGTCTTCAGCCCGGACGGCAACACCCTCGCCAGCGCGGGCGACGACGGCACGATCCGGCTGTGGAACGTACGGGACCCCCGCCATCCGCGCCCGCTCGGCGCGCCCCTCTCCCACCATGACGGCACGATCTATCTGCTCGCCTTCAGCCCGGACGGGCGCACGCTGGCCACCGCAACGGAGAACCGCGTCGTCCGCCTGTGGGACATGCGGCGCCCGGACCGGCCGAAGGCGATCGGCGCGCTGACCGGCGCCACCGCCGCCGTACGCTCCGTGGCGTTCAGCCCCGACGGGCGGACGCTGGCGGCCGGTGGGGACGATGCCTCGATCAGGCTGTGGAACATGGCCGATCCGCGCCGTCCGAAGCGGATCGGCAAGGCGCTGACCGGCCACAAGGATCTGATCCACTCCGTGGCGTTCAGCCCGGACGGCCGGACCCTCGCCAGCGGCAGCGCGGACAACACCATCCGGCTGTGGGACGTCGGCGATCCACGTCACGCGGAGCCGCTGGGCTCGCCGCTCACCGGCCACATCGGCCCCATATGGTCGGTGTCCTTCAGCCCGGACGGATCCATGCTCGCCGCCGCCAGCCAGGACAGTACGGCGAGTCTGTGGAACGTCAGCGATCCGGCGTATCCGTCGCAGGTCGGCGAGCCGCTCGCGGGGAGCAGCGGTGAGATGTACGCCCTGGGCTTCAGCCCCGACGGGCGGACCCTCGCCACCGGGAGCGGCGACAACACGGTCCGGCTGTGGTCGATCCCGACGTCGGACATGGTCGGCCGGGTCGGGGTGTTCCGCCCGGACGGGCGGGTGCTCGCCACGGCCGGGCGCGATGAGAAGGTCCGGCTGTGGAACGTGGAAGATCCCAACCGGCCGGTGCCGCTGGGCGAGCCGTTCGACCCCGGGGAGGGCACGGTGCGGGAGCTGACGTTCACCCCGGACGGCCACAACCTGGCGATGATGACCGGGGACCGCCAGGTGCGGCTGTGGAACGTCACCGATCCGACCCGGCCCGTCCCGTACAAACCGCCCATCCCGCTGCGGACCCGGTTCGCGGGCGCGCTGGGCTTCACGCCGGACGGACGCATCATGGCGACCGCGTACAACGACAACACCATCCAGCTGTGGAACGTCAGCGACCCGTCGCATGTCCGCCGGCTCGGCAAACCGCTCACCGGCCACCGGGGCTACGTCAACTCCCTCGTCTTCAGCCCGGACGGCCGCACGCTGGCCAGCGGCAGCGCGGACAACACCATCCGGCTGTGGAAGGTGACCGACCCGCGCCACGCCACCCCGCGGGGCGGGCCGGTCACGGGCCACCTCGGCCCCGTCAACGCGCTCGCCTTCACCTCGGACGGCCGCACGCTGGCCAGCGGCAGCGACGACAACACGGTCCGGCTCTGGAACGTCACCGACCCCGGCAGGGTGACCCGGCTGCGGTCCCCGCTCACCGGCCACACCGACGCGATCGTGTCGCTGACCTTCAGCAAGGACGGCAAAACCCTCGCGAGCGGCGGCAATGACAACGCGGTCCGGCTGTGGGACGTCACCGTCCCCTCCAAGGCCACGTCCATCGGCCAGTCGCTGAGCCCCAACGCCAAGACCGGCAACTTCCTGTCGTTCAGCCCGCACAGCCGGATGCTCGGGGTGTCCAGCGGCGCGGACACGGTCCGGCTGTGGAGCCTGGACGTGGACGAGGCGGTGCGTCGCGTCTGCTCGATGACGCGAGGCGTGCTGACTCCGAAGAAATGGGACGAATACCTACCCCGGCTCTCGTATGCGCCTCCGTGCGGTCGGTAACGACGTTGCGCGAACGTTGCGTGATCGCGGTCACAACTGCCCCCGTAAGGGAGGAGTCGGCTTCCCCACCCCGGCGACCGCGTTACTCTTAGGTACAGCCCGACCGCTGGTGCATCCCCCGTCGCCAGCGGTCGGGCGCTTCCATGTCAGGAGACCCCGTGATCCGCAGGCTCGTCGACCAGGCCGCTCTCGACCTCGGCCGCGAGTACGTCCGCCACGCGCCCTGGAGCGCCGGAAAGCGGGCCCTGGTCGAGCGCCACCTCAACGCCGCCCTGCGGGACCGCCCCCTGCACCGCCTGGCCCGTACGCGCTTCGGCGCCACCTTCGCCGTCGACACCCAGGACCTCATCCAGCGGTACCTCTACCTCTTCGGCGTCTGGGAGCCCCATATGACGCGGTGGCTCCAGCGCCGGCTGAAGCCCGGGGACGTCTTCGTGGACGTCGGGGCCAATATCGGCTACTACAGCGTCCTCGCCTCCCGCCTGGTCGGGCGCGGTGGGACGGTGGTGGCGATCGAGGCCTCACCGACGTTCCACCAGCTCCTCCGGCGCCACGCCCGGCGCAACGACTCCACCAACATCCGCGCCCTCAACGCGGCCGTCTCCGACCGCGACGAGCTGCTGACCTTCATCCTCGCCAGCTCCCGCAACATGGGCGCCAACAGCGTCGTCCCCTACGACGGCCCCGCCGAGTCCACCTTCGAGATCGCGGCCCAACCCCTGCCCGACCTCCTCACCGACGACGAGATCGCCAACGCCCGGGTCATCAAGATCGACGTGGAGGGCGCCGAAGGCAGCGTGATCCGCGGCCTCGTCCCCCTCCTCGACGAACTCCGCCCCGACGCCGAACTGACCGTCGAGGTCACCCCCCAGCGCATGTCCGACCTGGGCGACTCCGTAGAGGACCTGCTGACCGCCCTCAAGGACCACGGCTTCCACGTCTACCGCCTGCCCAACGACTACGCGGCGGGCAGCTACCCCGACGCCCTGCGGCACCCACCGGAGGTTCCGGTCCGCTGGCGGGGACCGGTCACGGAGGAGAGCGACCTGGTCTTCTCCCGGGTGGACGCGGAGACGCTGCCCTAGTACTCCAGCCGTAATCGTGATCTTGCTGGTCGAGGCCGGTCGGGGGGAGCCTCTGCATCTTTAGGGGGTAGCCCCCAACACCGCCCTGAGGACAGCGCATCGGTACGTCAGGGGGAAAGCCGGATGGGGCGATCCCCCCTCTGCTGGTGGGATGGTTGCCGACCGTCGGCTCCGGGGGCGACAACGTCGCGGGCCACAGCCTGAGCGGTCCCTGAAGGCGTGCAACCTGAACAGAGAAGGGGTCGTCATGCATGGGTTAAGAAGGCGTCGGCGAGGCATGCTCGTCCTGACCAGCCTGGCTACAGCCGTCCTCGCCGCATCGACCGCGCCCACGGCGGCGGCGAAGCCGCGGCCAGCCGATCCGCTCCAACAGCAGGCGGAGGCGATCCACGACACCGGGGCCGTCGGTGTGCACGCCGAGGTGACGTCACCGGACGCACGCGACAGCGCGTACGCCGGGACGGCCGCGATGGACACAAGGAGGCCGATGCCGCGGGACGGCAGGTTCCGGATCGGCAGTGCCACCAAGACCTTCACCGCCACGGTTGTGCTGCAACTCGTCGGCGAGGGGCGAATGTCCCTTGAGGACAGCGTCGAGCAGTGGCTGCCGGGAGTGGTCCGGGGTAACGGCAACGACGGCGGCCAGATCACCGTGCGGCAGTTGCTGCAACACACCAGCGGCATCCCTGATGTCGAGCCGGAGATATCCGCGTTGAACAGCGCGGACGGCTATCGGGCCGAGCGGTTCCGCACATACACCCCCGAGGAGCTGGTGGGTCTGGCGATGCGACACCGTCCCAAGTTCTCCCCACCGGGCGCTGGCTGGTCCTACTCCAACACCAATTACATTCTCGCCGCGATGATCATCCACAAGGTCACCGGCCGGAGCTGGGCACGGGAGGTGAAGGACCGGATCATCCGCCCCCTGAACCTGAGGGACACCAGTACGCCCGGCGTCTTCCCGTCCATCCTGGGCCCGCACGCCCAGGGCTACGCCGCGTTCGGCACCGACACCGGCATCGACGTCACGGAGCTCAATTCGAGTATGGCCGTCGGCTCCGGCTCGATCATCAGCACCGCGCACGACCTGAACCGGTTCTACGCCGCGCTGCTCGGCGGCCATCTGCTGGCTCCGGCGCAGCTCGACGAGATGACGACCACCAAGGCCGCGCCCGAGCTGGGCGTGAGGTATGGACTCGGTCTGGCCGAGATCCCGTTGCCCTGTGGCGGCAGCTACTTCGGCCACCGGGGCGAACTCCTCGGCTATGTCACCTGGGGCGGCGCCACCCGAGAGGGGACCCGGACCGCCGTGGTGTACGTCACCAGTGACGGCGGCCAGGACACCCAGCAGGCCATGACCACACTCGTGGGTCAGGAACTGTGCCGGACGCGTTCTTAGTACTCCAGTCGCAGATCTCTATCGTCGCTGGTCAGGAGCGTGTCTGTGAGTGTACTTGCCTGACGTTCTGTCAGGTTGTGTGAGTTCGTGACTTCGGGTGCGACGGGCCGTTGTACTGGTCATGCAAGACGATGTGCAGCTCGATGCCTGGGCGGCTGAACTGGAAGAACTGCTCGTGCGTATCGGCCACCGGTTCGGGCGGGTGGACTTACGGCGGCGGATGCGGGCGTATGTGCACGGCTTGCTAGGGCCGGTGGGCCGGAAGAACAGCTGGCAGTTGGCCGAGCATGCTGGTCACCGCACTCCCGCCGGGTTGCAGCATCTGCTGAGCCGGGCCTGCTGGGACCCCGACGAGATACGTGATGACCTGCAAGAATACGTCGCAGAGAAGCTCGGGGCTCCGACGGGGGTGCTCATTGTCGACGACACAGGGTTCCTCAAGAAAGGCACTGTCTCGGCCGGGGTCCAGCGGCAGTATTCCGGCACCGCCGGACGCACCGAGAACTGCCAGATAGGTGTCTTCGCCGCCTACGCATCACCCAAGGGCCGGGCCCTGGTGGACCGGGAGCTGTACCTGCCGAAGTCCTGGACGTCCGACGCGGGCCGCTGCCGGGCGGCGAAGATCCCCGAGGAGCGGGGGTTCGCCACCAAGGGCGAACTGGCCAAGGCGATGGTCGCCCGAGCCCTGGCCTCTCCGCTGCCGATCACGTGGGTGACCGCGGATTCGGCCTACGGCCAGGAATGGCGCTTCCGCCGCATGCTGGAGGAGGCCGGCGTCGGCTATGTCCTGGCCGTGCCGAAGTCGCAGCAGGTACACGCCCTGGGGCGCATTGACTTCGCCATCGCCCAGGCGCCCGAAGAAGCCTGGGAACGCCACTCCTGCGGCAGCGGCGCGAAGGGGCCACGTGTCTATGACTGGGCAGCGGCCCAACTGCCCGCCATCGAGGAATTCGACGGCGATCAGCCCACCCATCAACGATGGGTACTGGCCCGACGCAGCCTGGCCCGCCCGGAGGAGATCGCCTACTACCTCGCCTACGCAGCCGGCGGCACCGCCGTCGCTGAACTGGTGCGCGTCGCCGGAACTCGCTGGGCGATCGAGGAAGCCTTCCAGGCCGCGAAGAACGAGTGTGGGCTGGACCAGTACGAGGTCCGTCGGTATCCGGGCTGGTACCGGCACATCACCCTGGCCATGCTCACCCACGCCTTCCTCGCCGCCATGGCAGCCGCCGCGGGGCCGGAAAGGGGGGCCGCAGAAACGCTTCCGACTTCCTCGCACCGCTCACCGTGGCAGAAATCCGGCGACTCATGGCAGCTGGTCACTCCTCGTCGGCACACCTTCAGCACACCGGCCACGCGATGAGCTGGTCCTGGTGGCGACGCCGACACCAGGCCATCGCCCGCCACTGCCACTACCGCCGTCGCACCCGAAGTCACGAACTCACACAACCTGACAGAACGTCAGGCAAGTACACTCACAGACACGCTCCTGACCAGCGACGATAGCGATCTGCGACTGGAGTATTAGCACTCCAGCCGCAACACCGTTGATTTAGCGCTTTGACCTGGCCTTCAAGCCGTCTTCTATCACCGTGACCTCGGTTGCGAGGGTGTAGTGCTGAGCGGTGGCGGGGCGCTGGAGGGAGTTCTTGCTGTACTTGCTGGTCGGGTTCTTTCGGGTTCGGGCCTTGGCCCGCTGCCGGCGGCGGGCTGGCAGGAGGCTGTCCAGGACGGCGTGGCCGATCGCACCGACCAGGGTGACCTCGCCGGGAAGGATCCCAGCGGCAGTGGTGACCTGGTCGCGGGCGGTCTCCAGGGCGATGGTGAAGCTGATCCGGTCCGGGTCGAGAGCCGGTCGGCTGGCGGCGGCGTCGGCGGTGATCCGTATGAGGGCCTGGTAGGCGGTCAGCAGGGCGTACACCTCCTGGTCGACCTCCGGCGGGCGGTGCGAGCGCAGGATGCGGCCGTCCAGCATCGTGGCCTTGACCGAGAAGTACGTGGTCTCGGCCTGCCACCTCTCGTGATAGAGAGCGACGAGTTCGCGGGCGGGGTAGCGGGCGGGGTCCGTGAGGCTGGTGGCCAGGCGCCACTGCTCACGGCGGACGGTGCCGTCGGCGTAGGTCACGGTGATCCAGGCTTCGACGATCCGCACCGGCAGCTTCCCCATGCCGAAGGTCGACAGGTAGGAGCCGTCAGGCAGCCGCTTGATGATCAGCGGGATGCGCCTGGCCCCGGACCGGCACAGGAACTCCGCCCCGGTGGAGTGGAGTTGGAGCAGGAAGGGGTAACCGTCGAAGCCGGTGTCCAGCAGTACAAGCATCCCGCTGGTCAACCGATCGAGCATCCTCTCGGCGTAGGTGGTCTCGCCTGTGGTCTCCGGGCCGAAGGCGGCGGCGAGCACCGCCCGGGTGCCGCACTCGATGAGCACGAGCAGTCGCAACAGCGGGTAGCCGAACTCCACGTCCTCGCCCTTGCGCTTGCGTTTGGCGTGCCGGGCGGCGATCGGTTCGCTGTCGGGAAGGTGCAGGCTGGTGCCGTCGATGGCCACCGTCCGCAGGCCCCGCCAGAACGCGCCGGGAGTACGTGGTCCGGCCACCGGCCCGGCCAGCGTCTCAAACAATGCCTGGAACGGTGCGGCTCCCACCCGGCGACGTGCCCGGCACAGCGCCGAGGTACACGGCCGCACCAAGGCGAGGGCGTCGAGGCTCGCGACGAGTTTGCCCCACACCGCCCGGTAGCTGCACCGCTCGAACAGGGCCAGCGCCAGGACGAAGTACACCACCACCCGCGAGGGCAGCAGCCTGACCCGTTTCTGGACCGTTCCGGTCTCCTCCAGCACCGCATCGACCAGGGCGAAGTCCACCACCTGGGTCAACTCCCCAAGGTGTCCCGGCGCGAACACGCCCTTGGCTACCGCGATCTCGCGGGTGATGACAGACTGCTCCTGCAACGGAACTCCTTGATCAACTCTCTTGGCCGAAAGTTGATCTACCGGAGTTCCGTTGCGCCGTTCAACCCCCTTGACACGTCACTGCCAGGCCAAAGTCAACGGTGTTGACTCCAGCCGTAGACATTGATCTTGCTGGAGGACCGACTGCGGGAAGGTCGCGGCCACCGCTGATCATCGGTGTGTGAAGACTGAAGATCATGCGGTGGCCGCAGGTCACAGCGTAGACCCTGCCCGCTGCCAAGAGGCGTTCGAGGCCCTGATGGGCCGGCCATTACCGGAGACAAGCCGCGAATCGAACATGAAGATCACGATCTACGACTGGAGTACTGGCGCCTCCGAAACAACCAATCATCCATCGACAGGATGTACTGAAATCACCCATAAGTAGGGGAGGAACACCTCCCCATCGGGGGAACCAGAGCACGCATGGCGCGAGCAGAGTGGGAGCTGAGGGAAGGACGAAATATGAGCTCGAACTCATGGCGCCTCACCTCGCGTCGCGCACTACTGATCATCGGACTCATTGTCATCGTTGTTGTTGTGGCGGTGTTCGTGATCATCTACACCTCCCACAAAGCGGAGGCGGTTGAATATCGCCGGGAGCCGGTGGGGACGACTTCCGTGCCGGCGTTCACGCGCCCCGTGGGAACTGATCAGAGAAACGTAGCGTCACCCTCCAACGGGGGCCGGACCTTCCAGAGCAACACGCCTGGACTGTATGCCGGAACCCCGGGTCAAGCCCCTTGTAACGGGCAAGCGCTGATCACCGAGCTCCAGGCCGATCCGAGAAAGACGGCAGCCTGGAGCCAGATTCAGGGAATTCGGTCGGCTGACCTGCCGAACTACGTCACTCAACTGTCGAGTGTCACTCTGCGCTCGGACACCTATGTGACGTCCTACGGATTCCGCAGTGGTGAGGTGACATGGGACGGCCTGGTCCTCCAGGCCGGGACCGCGGTCTTCATCGACAAGCGCGGCACCCCTGTCGCGAAGTGCAATTGCGGCAATCCCGTGAAAGTGACCGCGCCACCGCAAGGCGCCCAGACGACGTTCAGCGGACCATCGTGGTCCAGCTTCTCATCGAACTCGGTCACTGTCGTCAATAGGTCATCGACCGTCGTCAAACAGATCACTATGGTCCAGATCAACAAGGATATCGTCTTCGTACGCGGAGTCGGCGATGGCAGTGACGAAAATTCCGACGACAACATATTGTCGCGGACTGAATACCCCGTAAACATCGCAATGGGTGGAGTGCAGGGCGTGATCGATCTGCCACCTCCGCCGAAGGTGACTCCGAACCCGTCCGATACGGAGACCGAGTCTCCGCCGACAACTGAGCCTCCCTCTGAATCGACGCCTGGGACCACCGAGTCTCCGTCGCCGACTACCCCCCCTGAGTCGACCACTCCGCCCGAGTCGACCACACCGCCGGATGAGACGACCCCGCCTCCGTCTGAGCCGCCCCCATCCGAACAACCACCCTCCGAGCAGCCGCCTTCTGAACAGCCGTCGGAGCAGCCGCCGGGCCAGCAGCCGCAGCAACCTCAGCAGCCGCCGGGCCAACCCGAGCAACCGCAGCAGCCTCAGCCCGAGCAGCCCCAGCCGCAGCAACCACAACCACAGCAGCCGCAGGAACAGCCGCCTGCTTCATGAGGGACTCGATCCTTACTGGTCGTCCTGGGGCAGGTGGGACTTGGCATCCTCGTAGCTGGCGTCGGTGGTGGACTCCGCCGGGGCGTAGACGAGGTGCAGCACACCGGTGCTGAAGGTGGCGGAGGAGAGCAGCTTCAGCGGGAGCGTGGTCTCGCTCTCGTCAAACAGCCGCATGCCCTTGCGGACCGCGATCGGGTGGACCAGCAGGTGCAACTCGTCCAGCAGGCCGTGCGCCATGAGCTGCCGAACGACGGAGACCGAGCCGCTGAGGGCGATGTCCCCGCCCGGTTCGTTCTTCAGCGCGGTGACGGCTTCGGCGAAGTCGCCCTTGAGCTGCTCGGTGTTCCGCCAGGTGAAGCTGAGGTTCTGCCGCGACAGGACGATCTTGCGGGCGTCGCCGAGCTTCTTGGCGAAGTGGGCGTCCTCACCGCCCGCCGCCTCGCGGTCCGGCCAGGCTCCGGCGAAGCTGTCGTAGGTCTTGCGGCCGATGAGAAGGGTGTCGGCCGCGCCGAGGCTCGCGTCGACCGCGGCGCCCATCTCGTCGTTGAAGTAGGGGAAGTGCCACTGGTCGGGCGCCTCCACGACCCCGTCGAGCGAGATGAACAGACTGGCGGTGATCTTCCTCATGATGCCCCTCCGTGGGATGCGGTCGGTGAGCTCTTCCTCCTCTCAGACCGAGGAGGCCGCACAAACTCATCGGTGGCGGCGAGCGGGTTTTCAGCGGGTGTCTTCGTAGCGCCAGCCGTCCATGGCGGCCAGGACCCGGGCCCGCGCCTCGACCACCGCGAACCGTGCCGCGCGCTCGGCCGCGTCGGTGTGGGCGGACTGGCTGGTGACCTGGCCGGGCCACTTGCGGTAGAGCAGACCGGTCTCGGCGGTGAACCAGCCGCGGCTGACCGCGTTGAGGGCCATGAGGAGCCCGGTGTCCTCGGATGCGGGGAGGGCCATCCAGCCGCCGAGGGCGAGGAGCAGGTCCCGGCGTACGAAGAGGGTGGCGGGGTGGACCTGGGCGCGGTGGTCGTTCGCCCGCCAGAATTCGAGGACCGCGCCGCGTGCGAGGGGCCCCTGCGGCGGGTCGCCCTCGAAGCCGACGGTGGAGCCGTCGGGCAGCAGGTCCAGGGCGCGGGAGGTGGCCCAGCCGAGATCGGGGCGGTCGGTGAGCGCGCGGAGGTCGCGGGCGAGGGCGCCGGGGGTGAGCATGTCATCGGCGTCCAGCACCTTGATGTACGCGCCCTCGGCCCGCGAGAGCCCCATCGTGCGCGCCATCGCGGCCCGGCCGGCCCGGCCCTGTCCGAAGCTGACGCGGGCGTCGTCGGGCACGTACGGCCGTACGGCGTCGGTCTCGCCGTCCTCCTGGATCACCCACTGCCAGTCCCAGCCGTCCGGCAGCTCCTGCTCGCACAGCGACTTGTGGGCGTCCGGCAGATGCACCGCGCCCGGGGCGTGGACCGCGGTGATGACGGTGATGGTGTTCGGCATGGTCACCACCTCTTCAGGGGCGTGGTGAAGACGAGTTCCGTACGGTCTCCGCACAGCGTCACATCGGAGACCTCGACGACCCGATCGCCGATGTCCGTACAGATCTTCCGGAGAACGATCACCGACACTCCCTTCTTGAGGCCGAGCGCCTCGGCCTCCTCCACCGTCGGCGGCCGGGCCGTGATCCGTTCCTCTATGCGGTCCAGCTCGACGCCGATCGTGTAGAGCTGATTCTGCGTGCCGCCGGGCCAGGGCTCATGGGCGGCGTCGAGCAGGTCGGGGTTGGCGGCCACGACATCGTGGACCAGATAGGAGTGCACGAGCGCGAACGGCACGTCCTCCTCGCGGCAGTTCGTCCGGTAGATCCGCTCCAGCAGCCGCGTGCCCACGGGGATCCCGAAGACCGACGCCAGGTCCTCGTCGGCCTTCGCGTCGCGGTACTCGGCGTGAAAGGCGAGGTCGCCGACCTCCAGCCCGGTGTCGTGCTCGGTGGACCCGGTCCGCAGCCGCTCCGCCCTGGACCGGCGGGTCCGGTCCTTCTCCCACTGGTGCCGCTCATTGCTCCGCTCGACCCGCCGGCGCGGAGTCCGTACGAACGTCCCCACCCCGTGCCGCCTGTCGATCAGCCCCTCGGCCACCAGCTCCGACAGCGCCCGCTGAAGCGTCGGCACGCTCGTCCGATACCGCGCCGCGAGCTTGTCCTCGGCCGGCAGCCGCTCCCCGGGGCCTAGCTGACCTGCGCGGATGCTCTGGCGCAGGGCATCCGCGATCTGCTCGTACCTGGCCATGCGTGCTCACCTCCCAGATTGCGCAGCCGCTGCGGACGCTTTCAGCGTAAGTCCTCAAGACCTCTTAAGGACCGAACCCTGAACTGACGCCCCGGCGCATCACTCCCCGGGCTGCTGCTTCGCCGCATCGCCCATGCCGCCTACTCGCGGTGAGACCGCAGGTAGGCGGCTTGGGCATTGGGGGCTTACTTCTTCTTGCCCTGGGTCTTGTCGGGCACTACTGAGCGGTCTCGGACCTCTTCGTCCCGAACTACGGGCGCTGCTTCAAGCGGTCGACGATCGCCCAGTCCGCCACGTGCGACAGCTGGATGTACGTCTTCTTCCCGGAACGCGAGGTCCGCTCGTCGCGGAAGCCCAGGAATTCATAGGACTCCGGGTCGAAGATGAGGTACTTGCCCTTCTCGGACGCGCGCTTGGGGTACGAGATCCCCACCCCGGTGCGCCCGGCGGAGTCCTTCATCCCCGGGGTCGCCTTGACCCCGGGCACCAGGGCCAGCGCCTCGTACGCGGCGGGACGCAGTCCCTCGGGCAGCACCGGCCACTTCAGGAGCTCGCCGAGCATGAAGTAGGCGTCGTACCAGTCCCACGCGGTGAAGTCGTCGATCGGCTTGTCGGACGTGCCGGCGCCGATGATGGCCTGGGTGAGCTTCTCCGGGTCGGTGGGCAGTTCCTTCAGCTTGCTCCACTCCCGAGGCGGCCACACGCCCTCGTTCTTCCCCAAGGGCTTCTCCCAGATCACCCGGCCGAGCTCCATGGTCAAAGATCGCTTGGAGCCGTCCACCGAGTCCCAGTTCACGTCCACATAGGTCTTGACTGCGCCGGTCTTCCGCTCCGTCTCCTTGATGATCCGCTTCCAGTAGATGAACTGGTCGTCGCGCGGCGCCACGGGCTTCTCGTGCTTACTCGCCCGCGCTGCCGCCCCATTCAGCACCGTCACGGCGGCGACGTTGCGCATCCGCGGGGCGTTCGTGCCCGCGCGGTCGGTGCGGCCGCCCTCGTCGGCGCCGTCCTCGGTGAGCAGTACTGCCGTGCCCGTAACCGCCATGGTGACCACCGCGGCCGTCACGAGGCGCAGCGCGTGGCGGCGGCTGGGTGCGGTGTCGGGGTGCCGCTCCGTGCGCGTCATCGTGTTGAGCAGTCGGTGGCGGGCCTGCTCTCGGGCCGGTTCGGTAAGCGGGGCCGCGTCCGCGTCCCAGTCCCGTAGGAGTTCGAGTTCGTCAGTCATGGCCGGATGCCTCTCGCAGTGTCGTCGGATCGGATCCGCCCAACGCTTCGCGTAGCTTGCTGCGAGCCCGGTGCAGCCGTGATCTGACCGTGCCGATGGGGACACCGAGGGCCTGGGCCACCTCCTCGTAGCCGAGACCGCCCCACGCCACCAGCAGCAGCACGTCCCGGTGCCGCGCGGGCAGTGCGGCCAGTGCCGCCGCCAGCTCGCGGCGTACGGCCTGTGCCCCTACCCGGGCCGCGGCCCGGTCGGCCAGCGGCTCCTCGTGGTCGGCGGGAGCCGGGATGCGGGCCAGGGCCTTGAACCGGCGGGCCTCGGCCCGCCGGTGCCGGCCGACCAGGTTGGTCGCTATGCCGAACAGCCACGGCCGGGCGTCGTTGCCCGTGGCCCTCGCGGGGTCGTACCGGTACCGCTGCTGGAAAGCAGTGGTGAAGGTCTCCGCCATGAGGTCGTCGGCCGGTTCGCCGCCGAGCCTACGGGCCAGATAACGGTGTACCGCATCCGCGTACCGGTCGAAGAGCACGGCGAATGCCTCGGGCTCATCCCGGGACCGTGCAATGACCGAGGCATCGCTCTCCGCCCCCGTGCGGACGCCTGGTTCGACGGTCATCGGGGCTCCTCTCATCCTGGGGAACGCTTCGAAGGCTTGGGCTTTCATCTCTCCTTCGCCCGTCGCCCCCGGCGAGTTCCCTCGGGGCCAGGCGCGGCTTCCGCAAGGGGCCGGGCCCAGGGCCTGTTTCGCATCTCGCGATCGTCGTGCTCGCTCATGAAGAAGCCCCCTGCCAGCGGAAATTCCGCAGACAGGGGGCTCGTTCGCGGCGCGTTACTTCTTCTTGCCCTGGTTCTTCACTGCCTCGATGGCGGCCTTCGCGGCGTCCGGGTCGAGGTAGGTGCCGCCCGGGTTGAGCGGCTTGAAGTCGGCGTCCAGTTCGTAGGAGAGCGGGATGCCCGTCGGGATGTTCAGGCCCGCGATGTCGGCGTCGGAGATGCCGTCCAGGTGCTTGACCAGGGCGCGGAGCGAGTTGCCGTGGGCCGCGATCAGGACCGTCCTGCCCGTGAGCAGGTCCGGGACGATGCCGTCGAACCAGTACGGGAGCATGCGGACGACGACGTCCTTGAGGCACTCCGTCCGCGGGCGCAGCTCCGGCGGGAGGGTCGCGTAGCGCGGGTCCGCGAACTGGGAGTACTCGGCGTCGCGGTCCAGCGGGGGCGGCGGGGTGTCGTAGGAGCGGCGCCACAGCATGAACTGCTCCTCGCCGAACTCGGCGAGGGTCTGGGCCTTGTCCTTGCCCTGGAGGGCGCCGTAGTGGCGCTCGTTCAGGCGCCATGAGCGGTGGACGGGGATCCAGTGGCGGTCGGCGGACTCCAGCGCCAGCTGGGCCGTGCGGATCGCGCGCTTCTGGAGCGAGGTGTGGACCACGTCGGGGAGCAGGCCGGCGTCCTTCAGCAGCTCACCGCCGCGGACGGCCTCCTTCTCGCCCTTCTCGTTCAGGTTGACGTCCACCCAGCCGGTGAACAGGTTCTTCGCGTTCCACTCGCTCTCGCCGTGGCGGAGGAGGATCAGCTTGTACGGTGCGTCGGCCATGTCGTCGAGCCTACTGGACCGGTCTGGGGGGCTCGGTTGACGGACCCCGTCAATTGACTGGCGGGGTGGAGGTCGTATCGGTAAGTTGCGGATGCTGGTTGTGCCGCTTACATGCCGCGGCGCTCATGGAGTGCGCGGCTTACCGGCTGTGGCATTCACAGGGGGGAGTCGTCCGGTGTCCGTCGTCCGACTGAGGCAGGCCGCGAAGGAGAGCGTCTCGGGGTTGCCCCGGGAGTACTGGTGGCTGTGGACCTCCACGCTGGTCAATCGGCTGGGCGGGTTCGTGGCCACCTTTCTTGCCATGTACCTGACCGTGGATCGCGGTTACTCGGCGATGTTCGCCGGACTGGTCGGGGCGCTGCACGGGCTGGGCGGGGCCGTGTCGGCCGTTGTCGCCGGGGTGCTGACCGACCGGCTGGGGCGGCGGCCCACGCTGCTCATCGCACAGCTGTCGACCGCGGTCACGGTCGCCGTGCTGGGCTTCGTCCAGAACCCGGTCGCCATCGCCGTCGTGGCCTGTCTGGTCGGGATGACCAGCAACGCGTCACGGCCCGCGGTGCAGGCGATGATCGCCGACATCGTCGCCCCCGGGGACCGGGTACGGGCCTTCGCGCTCAACTACTGGGCCATCAACCTCGGCTTCGCCGTCTCCGCGGCGGCGGCCGGGCTGATCGCGCGCCACGGCTATCTCACGCTCTTCCTGGCGGATGCCGGGATGACGCTGCTGTGCGCGGTCATCCTCTTCGTCAAGGTTCCGGAGTCCCGGCCCGAGCCTGCGGTGGGCTCGCTGGAGTCGGCGCCCGCGGAAGAGCGCGAGGTCGGGTTGGGCGCGGTGCTGCGGGACCGGCCGTTCATGGCCGTGGTCGCGCTGTCGTTCCTGGTCGCGACCCTCATCCAGCAGGCCTTCGTGGCGCTGCCCGTGGCGATGGGGGCGGACGGGCTGTCCAGTACGGACTTCGGCGTCGCGATCGCCACGAACGGCGTGCTGATCGTGGCCGTACAGATCCCGGTGACGCGGTTCCTCGAGCATCGCGATCCGGCGCCGCTGCTGGCGGTGTCCGCGCTGCTGACCGGCGCCGGGTTCGGGCTGACCGCCTTCGCCGGGTCGGTCGGGATGTACGCACTGGCCGTGATGGTCTGGACGGTCGGCGAGATCATCAACTCCCCGACGCAGATGGGGCTGGTCGCCCGGCTCTCCCCGACCCATGGGCGCGGCCGCTACCAGGGGATGTACACCCTCTCGTGGTCCCTCGCCTCGCTCATCGCCCCGCTCGCGGGCGGCGCCGTCATGGACCGCTTCGGCGCGGACGCCCTGTGGGCGGCCAGCGCGGTGGTGGGCCTCGTGGCGGCCGGGGGGTACATGGCGCTGGGGCGCGCCCTGCGGAGCCGGCCTGCGGCCGGGGAGTCCGGGGGTGGGGTGGGTGCGGGTGCGGCTTCGGATGCGGGTGCGGGTGCGGCTTCGGGTGCGGCTTCGGCTTCGGCTGGTGAAGTTGGTCAGGTTGGTGCTGCTTCCGGTGGTGGGGCTGGTGCTGCTTCCGGTGCTGGAGTGCCTGCCGTTGGGGCGGGCTCCTCGTAGGTCAGGGGGTGAATCTCGGGATGACCGGCTCGATGTGGATGCTCGGCACCGAGCCCGAGGGCAGGCGGTACGCCGGGGGCGTCGGCCAGGCCGGGAAGGTGGGCCGCTGGTACGTCGGGAACGGAGTGGGTTCCGTACCCGCGCCGCCGCCCGGCTGGTAGCGGTCGTTCCAGCGGGTCACCGGGGTCCCGGGGTAGCTCGGCTCGTCCCGGTTCGCCCATAGGACGAACGTCAGCCCCGTCATCCCCACCAGCACGGTCAGCGCCAGCGCCCGTACGGCGGTGATGCGCCGGCGCGCGGGGCCGGTGGCACCGGGCGCGATGCTGATCCGGCGCGCCTTGTCCCCCCGCACCGGCGTGGGCAGGGGTGCGCGTTCGTCCACGCCCAGGGCGGCCAGGTGCAGCCCCAGCCGCTGGGTCTGGCCGGGGAGCCGTACGGCGGTGTCGGCCCAGGTGCGGATGGTCTCGGGGGCGATGCCGTCGGGCGGTACGAGGATGCTGGGGCCGGTCCAGTTCATGGCCCAGTACGCCGTCCCCTGCGCTACCAGCTGCGCCCCGATCAGTACGGCCAGGGCCTCGGCCAGGGGGGCGAGTGGGTCCTGTTCGGGCTGATCGCCACGGGGTATTCGCCCGTCCTCGGGCAGCCGGGCGTTGAGCGCGCGGGCCAGTGGCATGCGACGGCCGCCGTCCAGCAGGCTCAGCACTCGGTGGATTGTCAGTCTCTCCGGCTCCCCGCCCGGCTCCGCTTTCGGCCGGACCGTCCCCTCCGTCTCCTCCACCCCTCGTACCGCCTCCGCCAGCGGGGTCAGGATCCGCGTCGCGCGGTGCTCCGCCAGCTCGGTGAGCCAGTCCCGCCAGGGCACCCTCGTGCCCGCGTCCGGGCCGGACAGCAGGACGCGGCCCAGCGCGACCCCGTACCGCGGCTGTACGGAGAGGGGTTGTGGGGACGAGAGGGGTTCGGCTCCGGGCTCGCGCACCCGCAGGCGCGCCAGCCGCTCCAGCCGGACGGCCAGGGCCGGATGCGCGTCGTCGGGGTCCGCGGGCCGCTCTACGGCGCGGGTGCGCAACGCCGCCATCGGCTCCCGTAGTTCGGGCGCCTCGACCATATGGGCGAAGGCGCGGAACGGATCGTCGGGGATCCGGCCCGTCGTCCGGCGCATCGGGGCGAGGAAGTCCACCAGGAACTCCTGCCACGCCGCCTCCAGCGCCGTCGTGGAGCACAGCGCGTCGGCGACGGCGCCCGGACCGGCCACCCGCGCCGCCTCTCGATCGGCCTCCAGCTCCTGCCGCCGCCGGACCGGGCGGGTGAGCCAGCGGAAGACATGGGTGTAGAGGCCGAGCAGCAGCAGCGGCAGGCCCGCGTACAGCCGCACCAGATCGTTCGCGGCCGACGCGTCCTGGATCGCCTGCCGGGCGGCCACCAGGCCCGCCGCGCCCCGGTGGGCGACCGCGCCGAAGCGGCTGTGGCGGCCGGAGAAGTGGCCCAGCTCATGCGCGAGGACGGCGCGCAGTTCGGCGGGCGACAGCCCGGCCAGCAGGGGCAGTCCCAGGTAGAGGACGCGTCGGCCGGGGGCGAGGCCGAGGAGCGGCGCGTCCTCGGTGACGGAGGCGTTGACCTCGGCGGTCAGCTTGATGTGGCCGGGCGGCCGGGTGCCGACGTCGAGGGCCAGTTCCTCGACCGTGCGCCATAACTCCGGCGCCCCGTGCCGGGTCACCGTCACCGCGTCCCCGCGCGGCGCGGCGGGGCGTGCGGTGCGGATCACCGCCCACACCATGCCGAAGACGATGGGGGCGAACGCCGCGCAAGCGGTGACGACAGTGGTGGGCGGCGTCGTGGCCGCCGGCCTTCCCGCGGTCCATAAGGCCGCCGCGAGGAAGGCCGCCCAGAGCAGCACCATGGCCGCGACCAGCGCGTAGGAGACGGCGAGCAGGGCGAGGGCGAGGAGCGCGCGGGCGGTGGCGATCATCGACGCCCCCGCATGCCGTCGGCGCCGTCCCCAGCCCCGGTGCCGTCCGCAGTCCTGGTGCCGTCCGCAGCCCCGGCGCCGTCCCCAGTCCCAGCGCCGTCCCCAGTCCCAGCGCCGTCCGAAGTCCCGCCCCGCAGCGCCCGGCCCTCGCCCCTGAACCCGGCCGACAGCCACTCAGCGGCCCCGCACAGGGCCACGCTCAGTGGGTCCTCCGGGGCGCGGGTCAGGAGGCGGTCGGTCGCGTGGCCCAGCTCCGGGGCGACGTCGAGCAGCAGGCTCAGCCGGGCGCGGGCCTTGTGGAGGTTGCTGCCGACGCTGCCGACGGAGATGCCCAGCTCGGCGGAGATCGCCTGGTAGCTCATGCCCTCGAGCGAGTGCATGACGACCACCTGGCGCTGGCGCGGCGGCAGCGTGCCGAGGGCGCGCAGGGCGGCCAGTGCTTCGGCGGTCTCCTCCACGCTCGCGGTCGTGGCGGCCGGGACGCTCATCTCGGCGGGCTTCCAGCGGAACCACCAGCGCCGCCCGTCCCGCGAGAGTTTGCGCCGCATGGTGGTGGTCACCCATGCCTCGGGCGAGGTGCACGCCCTGACCTCGGGCCAGCGGCGCATCGCCTCGATGTACGCCTCCTGCACCGCGTCCTCGGCGTTCTGCCGGTTGTCGCTGAGCATCACCGCGCGGGCGGCCAGCCAGGGGTAGGTACGGGCGTAGAAGGCGTCGAACTCCTCGTCGGGCCGCCCGCCGCGCGTGGTCTCCTCGACGGTGTCGCTCATTCCGATCGACCCCCGCCCCGCCCGTCCCGCTCGCCCCGCCCGCCCCGCCCGCCCTGCTCGCCCCGATCCTCGCGATCCTCCGGCCGCCGCCGTATCGTCAGCGCCGCGCCGTCGGGGCGGCGGTCGGTGAGGACCGTGCCCGGCTCCGTTCTGTTCACCAACTCGGCCAGCGTGCGCGCCCGGAGCCGTTCCCCCGAGCGCGCCGCCAGCCAGCGGATGACGTCCCCCATCAGCCGTAGCACCCCCACCGTCACGACCGTTGCCACCGTGAGCCACGGATTGTCCATGAGCACCGTTGTGCCTCCTCTTCATGGTTCCCGGCCGCCGGAGCCGGTTCACCATGAAGAGCCCTCATGGACCGTATTTCTTCACCGCGTTCCTCACGATGTTTCAGGAGAGATGGGGGAGATGGGGGGAGCGGGGGAGACGGGGAGATGTCAGCGAAGTGCGCGCTGCGCCTCGTACAGGTTGCGGGGGTGGACCGCCTCCGGGTGGCCGTAGGACTCGATACGGGAGTGGAGCGGACCGGTGAAGTCCGGGACGTCGATCTGGCCGAACTGCCGCACCTCGCTGATCCCGACCGTCGCGCTGTACGGCGCGATGTCGTCGATCTTGACGCACCCGGCCCGCTGATTGGTGACCGTGACGTTCCAGTGGGCGAACCGCGCACCGTAGAGCGGACCGGCGCTCGCGTCGCCGCCGTGCGACCCCGTGTTGTCCACGGTGATCTCCGTACGGACGTTGGCGAAGGGCATCCCGCGGTGGGTGTCGAAGGTGCCCATCTCCATCCGGCCGCGCGACCAGACGTTGTAGCTGGACAGCCCCTCCACGTTGATCCCGTGCAGCTGTGTCCCCGCCGGGGCCGGGACGGTGCGCTGGGCCAGGACGAAGTCCTCCACGAGGTTGTCGTGCGAGCCCTCGCGGCAGCAGTAAGGATGGTGGCTGCCGCGGCCCGTCACCCGGGTGCGGCGCAGGGTGCACGCCTTGGCGGCGACGAGCAGGAAGCCGTTGTCGACATTGTTGACGCTCACGTCGTCCACCCAGCAGTCCCACGCGCACTGCAACGCGACCCCGTTGTACCCCTTGTCCAGCAGGTGCCGCGACTGCGGGGTCTCGACGACGTCGAGGGTGATGCCCTCGACCCCGGAGCCGGTGACCGGGCGCACCAGCGTGGTGAACCGGGGCTTCCAGACGGGCCGGGCGTCGAGCGGCAGCGGGCGGTCGAGGGTCACCCGGCGGCGGCGCCGGTCGACGGCGACGACGCGGCACGGCCACTCATAGGGGACGTACGAGGTGAGCTTGGTCTTGTCGGTCCAGACGTAGTCGGCGGCGCCCTCGACGTCACCGGCCATATGGGCCAGCAGCGAGTGGCTGTCGTCATCGGTGAGTTGGAGCAGCACGCGGTCGCCGCGGCGCAGGGCGGACGGGTCCTCGACGGTCACCGTCCAGTCGCCGCGGCGGGCGGGGGCGGCGACATCGGTAAGGGCGTGCCACTCGTCGCGCCGGTTGCCGGTCCAGCCCTCGAACGGCCACGCCTGGGCCCGGATCGCGCCGGTGAGGGAGCGCCAGCGGGCGTCCGGGCAGATCCAGATGAGCCCGCCGGCCCAGGACCAGGACGACTTGTCGCCGCCGTAGCGGCTGCCGTACGGGCCGATCAGCTCGGTGAGGTTGCGGGTCGCGTGGAGGGTGGTGCGGCCGCTGCCCGCGCCGCGCAGTACGACGTTGTCGTGGCCGAGGCGGATGACGTCGTCCACGCGGTACGTCCCGGGCGGCACCAGCACCGTGCCGCCGCCGCGCCGACCGGCCGCCGCGATGGCGCGGTTGATCGCGGGGGCGGCGTCCGCGGAACCGTCGGGGCGGGCGCCGAAGGCGCGGACGTCCGCGACGACGGGCAGGCGGGGGAAGCTCGTGCGACCGCCGAGGTATCCGGCGCGGCCGACGTAGGGGATCTGGGGGTGGGTGTACGGGTGGGCGCGGAACTCACTCCAGAGGGCGGACGTACGGGCCCCGCCGGACGGGCCCGCCCCGGAGGACGTACGGCTCCCGCCCGGCATACCCGGTGCGGCGGCGGCCGCCGCGTCCGTGGCGGTCAGGAGCGGGGCCCCCGCCCCCAGGAGCGTGGCGCCCGCCGCGAGTCCCATCGCACCGCCGAGCAACTGCCTTCTGTCGATCTCCATGCCCATGAGCCAGCTCCGCCTTCCATGGATGTGAACGCAGTTCAGGTGAGAGACGGCGTGAGAATGCCATGGGGTAGGCCTGCGCGGAAGGGGTCGCGTCAGGATAGGCGTAGGTCAACGTGGATCAAGCAGAAAGGCGGACGTCAGAGATGGGCGCCGGACGCGGACCGGGCCGGGGCCCGGTCGCTCACTTCGCCGTATCCCGGGTCAGATTGCTGAACGCCTCAAGATTCCGCGTCGATTCGCCCCGCGAGGTACGCCACGCGTACTCCTTGCGAATGGCCGTGGCGAACCCCATCTCCAGCAGCGTGTTGAAGCTGCCGTCCGCGTTCTCCAGCACCGTGCCGAGCAGCCGGTCCACTTCCTCCGGGGTGACGGCCGCGAGCGGCAGCTTGCCCACCAGATAGATGTCGCCGAGCTGGTCGATCGCGTAACTCACCCCGTACAGCCGGGTGTTGCGCTCCAGCAGCCAGCGGTGGACCGCCTCGTGGTTCTCGTCCGGGTGGCGGACGACGAAGGCGTTGACCGAGAGGGAGTGCCGGCCGACCCGCAGCGAGCAGGTGGTCGACAGCTTGCGGGTGCCCGGGAGCGTGATGACGTACGTGCCGTCCTCCGGGCTCTCCCACTCCAGTTCGGCGTCGTTCAGCGTCCGCTCGATGACGGCCCGGGGGTCGGCCTCGGGGGCCGTGTCGGCCTTACGGTCGGCTTCAGGAGCGGTGTCGGCCTTACGGTCAGCCTTGGGCTCGGCCATGGGGTCAGCCTTGGGGTCAGCCATGGGCCGATCGTAGGCGACGCCGCTCGCGCATCGCCTCCGTGTACACCTCCGCCGTGGCCGCGGCGGCCGTGTCCCACCCGAAGGACTGGGCGTGCCGGGCCGCCGCCGCGCCCATCCGGTCCGCCCGCCCCGGGTCCTGTACGAAGGGGCGCAGGGCGCGGGCGTAGTCGGCGGGGTCGTGGCCGTCGATCAGCGTGCCGCTGACCCCGTCCCGTACGGCCACCGGCAGCCCGCCCACCGAGGCCGCGACGACCGGGGTGCCGCACGCCTGCGCCTCGATGGCCACCAGGCCGAACGACTCGCTGTACGACGGCATGACCAGCACGGACGCCGCCCGGTACCAGTCCGCGAGCTCGTCCTGCGCACAGGGCGGCCGGAACCGGACCACATCGCAGATCCCGAGCCGCGCCGCCAGCTTGTGCAGCCCCTCGGGCTTGGCCAGGCCGCTGCCGCTGGGGCCGCCGACCACGGGCACGACCATGCGCTCGCGCAGCGAGGGGTCCTCCTCCAGGAGGTGGGCGACGGCGTGCAGCAGGATGTCGGGGGCCTTCAGCGGCTGTATGCGCCCGGCGAAGAGGGGTATCAGCGCGTCGGCCGGGAGCCCCAGCCGGGCGCGGGCGGCGGCCCGGCCGTCGGTGGGCCGGAAGCGGTCGAGGTTCACCCCGGGGTGGACGACCGCCACCAGTTCGCGCGCCGCCTCGTAGTGGCGCACCAGCTCCTCCGCCTCCTCGGCGGTGTTGGCGATCAGCCGGTCGGCGGCGCGGACGATCTGCTGCTCGCCGATGACGCGGGCCGCGGGCTCGGGAGTGTCGCCCGCGGCCAGCGCGGCGTTCTTGACCTTGGCCATGGTGTGCATGGCGTGCACCAGCGGCACTCCCCAGCGCTCGGCGGCCAGCCAGCCGACGTGGCCGGAGAGCCAGTAGTGGGAGTGGACGAGGTCGTAGTGGCCCGGCCGGTGCCCGGCCCACGCCTGCATGACGCCGTGGGTGAACGCGCACAGCTGGGCCGGGAGATCCTCCTTGGCAAGACCCTCGTAGGGCCCCGCGTCCACATGCCGGACGAGCACCCCGGGAGCCAGCTCGACGGCCGGGGGCAGCGCGGCGGTGGTGGCGCGGGTGAAGATCTCCACCTCGATGTCGATGGCGGCCAGGCGCCTGGCCAGCTCCACGATGTAGACGTTCATGCCACCGGCGTCGCCGGTGCCGGGCTGATGCAGCGGCGAGGTGTGGACGCTGAGCATCGCGATCCGCCGCGGCCGCCGTGGAATGCGGCGAAGCCGCTGGTGGGACGGGGCGCCGAACGGTATGTGGGACCGGCCTCGCAGGCCGCCGAGCCGGGACGCGTGCTGGCTCACCGCGCGTTACCTCCTTGCCGGGGCGGGCTCCCTCCAGCGCTTCAACACCGGAACGCATGGTTCCCATTTCCGCTTTGCCAAAGTGTGACGTTCTGATGTCCGACGGACACTCCCCGTCCGGCCCGCCGCAGGCTCAGCGTCCGCCCCGACACGGGTTCCCCCTCCGCCCCGGCATAGGCTCAGCGCCATGCCCGCCCGCGTTCCCCCGCCGTCCCGTCCGATCGGTTCGGCGACCCGCGGGACCACCAACCCCAACCGGCTGCGCCGGATGGACCGGTGGATCGCGACGGCGCACGGGCCCGCGCTGCGCCGGGCCGCGGAGGCGCCGGTGGCGGTGGACCTCGGCTACGGGGCGGCTCCGTGGACCGCCGTGGAGCTACTGGACCGGCTGCGGACCGTACGGGCCGGGGCCCGCGTCGTCGGGGTCGAGATCGACCCGGGGCGCGTGCTCGCCGCGCGGCCGTACGAGCGCGAGGGGCTCAGCTTCGCGCACGGCGGCTTCGAGGTGCCGCTGCCCGGCGGGGCCCGCCCTACGCTCATCCGGGCGGCCAATGTGCTGCGGCAGTACGAGGAGGGCGAGGTCGCCGCCGTGTGGCGGCGGCTGTGCGCCCGGTTGGCGCCCGGCGGACTGCTGGTGGAGGGCACCTGCGACGAGATCGGGCGGCGGCACGTATGGGTCGCGCTCGACGCGTCGGGCCCGCGCACCGTGACCTTCGCGGCCCGCCTCGGCTCCCTGGAACGCCCCTCCGACCTGGCCGAACGGCTCCCCAAGGCGCTGATCCACCGCAATGTGCCGGGCGAGCCGGTGCACACCTTCCTGCGCGACTTCGACCGCGCCTGGGCGGCCGCCGCCCCGTACGCGCCGCTCAGCGCGCGTCAGCGCTGGATACGCAGCGCCCAGACGCTGCGCGCCGAGGGCTGGCCGCTCACCGACGGCCCACGGCGCTGGCGCCAGGGCGAGGTCACGGTGCGGTGGGAGGCGTTGGCGCCCCGGGGCTGACGGCGCCGTCCGGGCCATCCGGACCGTCTGGACCGTCCGGGCCGCTCCCCGTGCCGCCCGGGGTGTTCGCCGTGCCCGGGGTGCCGCCTTCCGTGTCGGGGTCGGCCCCCGCCGCGTACTCCTCGCTGATCTCCTTCGGGCCGAACGGCCACACCTTCTCCAGCCGCGCCCACAGCACGAACGCCACACACCCCGCCGCGACCCAGGCGAGCGACCATTCGATGGGGTGCCGTCCGGGGGAGTTCTTGTCCGCGTAGCCGTAGATCACCAGCCAGCCCACCAGAGCCACCACGCTCGGCAGCGGATAGAGCCACATCCGGTACGGCCGCCGCAGGCCCGGCTGGCGGCGGCGCAGCACCGTGACGGCGACGACCTGCGCCAGGGCCTGCACGATCACCATGACCGTGGTCAGCAGCTGGATGAGCGTGGCCAGATCGGTGTGGCGGCCGATCAGGAAGCCGATCGCCGTCACGACGCCCATCGTGGCCAGGCCCAGCACGGGGAAGCGATGGCGCGGGTGGAGCGTGCCGAACGGCCGGAAGAAGACCCGGTCGCGGGCGGCGTCGTACGGCACCCGGGAGCCGCCCAGCAGCCCGGCGAAGACGGACGCGAAGGCCGTGATGAGGATGAGCACGGTGACGACGTCGGCCGCGCCCTTCCCCCAGGTCTCCTCCAGCACCGCCGACGCGACGGACTGGGAGGCCACCGAGTCGGGGTCGGTCATCTCATGCCAGTCGACGACGCCGAGGGTGCCGATCTGGAGCAGCAGGTAGATCCCCATGATCCCGGCGATCGAGGTGACGATCGCCCGCGGCAGGGTGCGGCCGGGGTCCTTGATCTCGGCGCCCATGTACGCGGCGGTGTTGTAGCCGAGGTAGTCGTAGATGCCGATGGTCAGGCCCGCCGCGAACCCGGTCCAGAAGTGACCGCTGGTCAACTCGAAGGCGTGGTCCGGATAGGTGAACGCCTGCCCCGCGTCGAAGTGGCTGAAGGCCGCCACGATGACCAGGACCACCGAGGCGATCATCACGCACCACATGACGGCCGTGATCCGGGCGATGTGCTCGACACCCCGCCACAGCAGCCCGATGACCAGGACGATGACTCCGATGCCGACCAGATCGCCCTGGGTCTGTGTCATATCCGGCCACAGATAGCCCAGATACTGCACCAGACCGACCACACCCGTGGACATGATCAGCGGAATGAACAGCATCGCCGTCCAGACGAACAGGAACGGCATCAGCTTGCCGCTGCGGTACTGGAACGCCTGACGCAGATACACATAGCTGCCCCCGGCCCCGGGCAGCGATGCGCCCAGCTCGGCCCAGATCAGCCCGTCGGCGAGCGCGAGCACCGCGCCCGCGACGAAGCCGATGACGGCCTGTGGTCCGCCGAAGGCGGCGACCATGAGGGGGATGGTGACGAACGGCCCGATGCCGCACATCTGGCTCATGTTGATGGCGGTCGACTGGAACAGGCCGATACGGCGGACGAATCCGCCCTCGGTGCCGGACATCCGGACCTCCATTGCCCTCTCGCGCCACTGGCGCCACCGTGGGAGGGAATGAAAGTAAGGAAAGTTTCCAGTCGCGTCAAGGAGGTGGGCCGAGGCAAAACGGGACGGCGGCAAGGGACGGTGGCCGGGGACGCGGCCCCGGTCGTAAGGCGAGGAGGGCGGAGCGCGGCTCGGGCCATCGGTGGCCCTCAGGCCAACGCCGCCGCGCCCCGGGCCGGGCTCAGGCCACCGCCGCCGCGCCCGCCAGCACCTTCAGCGCCTCCGCCGTCGCCGACCCCTCGTCGGCCGTGTACGTGCACAGCATCTGCCCCGGATCCGCGGGCAGTACGAACGCCTCGAACCGCAGCACCAGCTCCCCCGCTTCCGGATGGCGGAACCGCTTGACGCCCCGCGTCCGCTCCTGCACCGCCTGCGCCTCCCACCGCCGCCGGAACTCCTCGCTCCGCTCCAGCAGCTCATGGGTCACCCGGCACACCCGCGAACTGCCCGGGTGGCGGCCCGTCTCCGCGCGCAGCCCGGCCACCGTGTCATCGGCGACCTCGGCCCAGTTCGGATGGATCTCCCGCATCCGGGGGTCGAGGAAGACCAGCAGCGGACCGTTGCGACGCTCCTCGGGGATCGCGGCGTAGTCGATGCCGAGCCGGGTGCCGAGGGTGTTCCAGGCCAGGACGTCCATCGCCGGTCCGTAGACATAGGCCGGGACGGTGCCGTCCATCGCGTTCAGCAGCTGCTGGATCTCCGGCCGCACCCTCGGCCGCGGGTCGGGGTCGGGCTCCCCGGCGCGCCGCCGGGGCAGGGTGATGTTGCGCAGATAGGTGTGCTCGGACGGGGTCAGCCGCAGCGCCCGCGCCAGCCCGTCGACCACCGAGTCCGAGACGGCCGGGGCCCGGCCCTGCTCGATACGGGTGTAGTAGTCGACGCTGATGCCGGCCCGCTGAGCGACCTCCTCACGGCGCAGACCGCGCACCCGGCGCCGGACGACCCCGTCCGGCAGCCCCAGCTCGGCCGGGTCGAGCGCGGCGCGGCGCGCCTTGAGAAACCCCTTGATCTCCGGTTCGGAATGGCCCATCGCTCCATTATCCGGGGAACGCCGGATTCTGGGCCGGACAGGTGGTTCTGGCAGACCCAGGTTGAGCCGGGCCTGGTGAGGTCCCCGCCCGGCGCCGAGGCTGAAGGCGCAGGACGCCACAGAAGGCGAAGGCCACGGACGGCAAAGGCCACAGAAGGCAAGAGCCACGGAAGGCAAAGGAAGGCAGCTGCCATGAAGCGCAGGATCCTGGGCGGAACCGGCATCTCGGTGAGCGAGTATGCCCTGGGCGCGATGATGTTCGGCGCCCTGGGCAACGCCGATCACGACGACTCGGTACGGATCATCCACCGCGCCCTCGACGCGGGCATCAACTTCGTCGACACCGCCGACGCCTACTCCGAGGGCGAGTCCGAGGAGATCGTCGGCAAGGCCCTCAAGGGCCGTCGCGACGACATCGTCCTCGCGACCAAGGCCCATTTCCCGATGGGCGACGACCCCAACGAGGGCGGCAACTCACGGCGCTGGATCACCCAGGAGGTCGAGAACAGCCTGCGCCGCCTGGGCACGGATTACATCGACCTCTACCAGATCCACCGGCCGGACCCGACGACGGACGTCGACGAGACGCTGTCGGTCCTGTCCGACCTGGTCAGGGCGGGCAAGGTGCGCGCCGTCGGCTCCTCCACCTTCCCGGCGGAGCAGATCGTGGAGGCCCAGTGGGTCTCCGAGCGGCGCGGGCACGTACGGTTCCGCAGCGAGCAGCCGCCATACTCGATCCTGGCGCGCGGCGTGGAGGCGGCGGTGCTGCCGACCGCGCGGAAGTACGGGATGGGCGTGCTGAGCTGGGGTCCGCTCTCGGCGGGCTGGCTCACGGGCCGGTACACCAAGGCGTCCGACATCGATCTGTCGGGCGGCCGGGCGGCCGTGGAGAGGCACAAGTTCGACCCGTCGCTGCCCGACAACGCGCGCAAGCTGGAGGCGGTCGGCGCACTGGCCGGGCTGGCGTCCGACGCCGGGCTCTCGCTGCCGCACATGGCCATCGCCTTCGTACGGGCGCATCCGGCCATCACCTCGGTGATCATCGGCCCGCGCACCATGGAGCATCTGGAGGATCTGCTCGCCGGGTCCGAGGTGGAGCTGGGCGAGGACGTCCTGGACCGGATCGACGAGATCGTCCCGCCGGGCACGGACCTCAACCGGGCGGACAATTACTACGTGCCGCCGGCGCTCGCGGACAAGAGCCTGCGCCGCCGCTGAGCAGACGGCGCCGAGCAGACGGCGCTGAGCAGACGGCGCCGGGCAGACGAGCCGCCCACCGGGCAGGGCACCGGGCCGTCGTTCAGGACGGCGGCAGGGTGTGCAGCAGCGCGTCGATGAGGGTGCGGTCGTGGTCGTAGGTGAGGCGGCGGCGGGCCGCGTCCGGGGGCAGCCAGACCAGGCGGTCGACCTCGCGGTTGGGCACGAAGGGCTCGTCGTGGTCGACCGCCTCCGCCGCCCAGTAGCGGACCTGCTTGGGGCGGCCCTTGGCCATGTAGTGGAGGGTGGGCAGCACCTCCCCCGGGGCGCACCCCATACCGGTCTCCTCGGCGACCTCCCGCACCGCACCGTGCAGCGCCTCCTCGCCGTGCTTCAGCTTGCCCTTGGGATGCGACCAGTCGTCGTAGCGGGGGCGGTGGACGAGGGCGACCTCGAGCCCGCCGCCGCGCGGGGAGCGGCGCCACAGCACGCAGCCCGCCGCCAGGACCGTTCCGGTGTCCGTTGCGGTGTCCGTTCCCGCGTCCGTTCCGGTGTCCGCTCCGACCAGCCCGTCAGCGCGGGAATTCCGCCAGTTCATCCGCCGTCTCTCCCTCCCCGGTTCTCCGCTGTCCGATTCTCCGCTGTCCGGTTCTCCGCTGTCCGGTTCTCCGCTTGTACGGGCCGTAGGCCGTCAGGAGGCTCTGGCGGCGGACACGCGCCGCCAGATCCGGCCGAACGCGAAGCGGGCCGCCTCGACCTCATGCCGCTGATCGGCGTGGAGCACCCCAAGCGCGTACGCCGTCGCCGGGGCGATCCGGGGCGTACGGGCGGCCGCTGCCGCGGCGGCGGCCGCCTCGGCCGCGTCGCGGTGGCGCTCCAGCGCCTGCCCGGCAGCCAGCAGCCGCACCGACAGCGGCAGCTCGGCGTCCACGGGTCCGGAGCCGCCGGGCCCTGAGCCGCCCGGACCGGAGCCGTTGGGCCCGCTCGCCCCGTCCGGCTGCTGCCACGCCTGGTCGAGCACCTCCAGCGCGTACCGCCGCAGCCGCAGCAGATGGCGCACCTGGTGCCAGGGGGCGTCCTGGCGCTCGCTGGCGGGCGGGGCGTCCGCCGCCGGGGTCGCCGCCAGGCCGTGGACCAGCGCCTCCGCGTTGTACGGATGCCCGGCGCGGACCAGCGGCAGCGCCTCCACCGACTCGGCCAGCCGCCGGTTCGCCAGTTCGGCGAGCGGCGGCAGCACCTGCCCAGCGGGGCGGGCGGCGTTGGCCTCGTCGAGCGGGACGTCGGAGGCGAGCAGGGCGACGGTGTCGGCGACCGCGTGGAAGCGGGAGGAGCCGAGCGCCTCCAGGGCGGCGGTGTGGGCCCGGGTCCGGGCCAGCGTGAGCTGGCGCTCCAGCAGCGCTCCGGCGCGGGCCGCGCCCACGGTCAGCGCCCCGCCGCGGGCCTCCTCCTCGGCACCGGCCCGCTGATGGGCCGCGCCCGGCTGGCCGGGCCGCTCGCCCTTCTCGCCCTTGGCGCCCCGGCCGCCCTTGTCGCCGCGCTCACCGCGCTCACCGCGGCGCCGTCCGGCCGTCCGGCCCTCGTCCCGGTCTCGGTCCCGGTCTCTGTTCCGGTCCCTGGTCGTTCCGGTCGCGCCCTCGGCGCCGCCGCCCGCGTCGGCCGGACCGGGCCGCGCACCCTGCCCCCCGACAGGGTCCGCGGCCCCGCCTCCCGGCGCGCCTGCGGCCAGGGAGACGCTGCGGCGGGAGGCACGGGTGGAGCGGGGAATCGGGCCCGCCGTGCCGGTGGGGCCGCCCGCGCCGTCGAACGCGACCGTGACCCCACCGCGCGCGGTACGCGCGGCGCTCGCGCCACTCGTGGCGTGCGCCGCGCCCACTGGCTGTGTGTCGGAGGGTCGCTCACCCGGGCTCGCGGCGTCGGCGGCCGCTCCCTCGCCCTGCGGTGACCGGTCCGAGGGGCCGCCCGCGCCCGAGAGCCGGTACAGGGCGCCGCGCAGCCGGTCCAGCCGCTCGGCGTAGGCGTGCTCCCGTGCCAGCGTGCCGGACAGCCAGGCCAGCTCGGTCCGCAGCCCATCGGACCAGGCCGTGTCGGTGATCGGGCGGTAGACGTAGAGCGCGCCGCTGATCCGCCGCGCGGCGCGGCGCAGCAGCCGGGCGGCCTCGGCCGCCTCCTGGACGTCGGAGCCGCTTTCGCGGTGCAGCCGCAGGCTGCGCAGGAAGTCCCCGGCCTGGGCGTGCAGGTACGCCGACAGCACCTCCCCGGCCGTCGCCGCCTCCCACGCGGGCGCTCCCGAAGGCGCAGCCGAAGCCCCGGAAGCCGCAGCGGAAGCCGCCGGAGCCCCCGAAGCCGCTGCCGAAGCCGCAGAAGCCGCCGAAGCGGCGGAAGGTGCCGAAGCCCCGGAAGCGCCCGAAGCAGAGGGTGTCGAAGCCGCGGAAGCCGCCGCCCGGTCCGTCACGCCGTCCTTCCCCAGGCCGGACGGCCCGACGGCCGCACCGAGGACCGGATCCACGGCCGGATCCACGGCCGAGCCGACCGCCAGATCAACGCCCGGGTCGGCGCACGAGTCCCCGGCCGAGTCCCCGTCCGAGTCGGCAGACGGACCGGCAGCCGAGTCCCCGTCCGAGTCGGCAGACAGCTCCCCAGCCAGATCAACGGCCGGGTCGGCAGACGAATCCGCAGCCGGGTCCGCCGCACCCGTCATCCCGGCCGGCGGCAGGTCATGTCGTTGAACCACGCCGTCGCCTCCGGGCGTCGATGAGCATCTCCTGAACGTTCCGCAGCGGCTGGCCGTCCGCGTCCGTGGCGTGCCGCGTCCACTCGCCGTCCGGGCCCAGGTGCCAGGAGGAGGTGGAGTCGGACATCCCGGTCTCCAGCAGGCGGTTGAGGGCTGCGCGGTGGCCGGGGTCGGTGACCCGCACCAGCGCCTCGATCCGGCGGTCGAGATTGCGGTGCATCATGTCGGCGCTGCCTATCCACACCTCCGGCTCGCCGCCGTTCCCGAACGCGAACACGCGCGAATGCTCCAGGAAGCGTCCGAGGACCGAGCGGACCCGGATGTTCTCCGAGAGCCCGGGGACGCCCGGCCGCAGCGCGCAGATGCCGCGCACCCACACATCGACCGTCACCCCGGCCTGCGAGGCCCGGTAGAGGGCGTCGACGACGGCCTCGTCGACCATCGAGTTGACCTTGATCTTGACGTAGGCCGGGCGCCCGGCCCGCTGGTGGGTGATCTCCTTGTTGATCCGGGTGATCAGCCCGTCGCGCAGCGACTTGGGGGCGACCAGCAGCCGCCGGTAGTTCTCCCGCCGGGAGTAGCCGCTCAGCCGGTTGAAGAGGTCGGAGAGGTCCGCGCCGACCTGGGAGTTCGCCGTCAGCAGCCCCAGGTCCTCGTACAGCCGGGCGGTCTTGGGGTGGTAGTTGCCGGTGCCCACGTGCGAATAGCGGGTGAGGGTGTCGCCCTCCTGGCGGACCACCAGCGACAGCTTGCAGTGGGTCTTGAGCCCCAGCAGGCCGTAGACCACGTGGCAGCCGGCCTCCTCCAGCTTGCGCGCCCACTTGATGTTGGCGTGCTCGTCGAAGCGGGCCTTGATCTCGACCAGCACCAGCACCTGTTTGCCGGACTCGGCGGCGTCTATGAGCGCGTCGACGATCGGCGACTTGCCGGAGGTGCGGTACAGCGTCTGCTTGATCGCGAGGACGTCCGGATCGGCGGCCGCCTGCTCCAGGAACGCCTGCACGGAGGTGGAGAAGGAGTCGTACGGGTGGTGGAGCAGGACGTCCCGCTCGCGCAGCGCCGCGAATATGTCGGGCGGGGAGGCGGACTCCACCTCGGCGAGGTCCCGGTGGGTGCCCGCCACGAACTTGGGGTACTTCAGCTCCGGCCGGTCCAGCGCGGCTATGCCGAACAGACCGGTGAGGTCGAGCGGCCCGGGCAGCGGATAGACCTCCGCGTCCGAGATCTTCAGCTCGCGCACCAGCAGGTCCAGCACATACGGGTCGATGGACTCCTCGACCTCGAGCCGCACCGGGGGCCCGAAGCGGCGGCGCAGCAGCTCCTTCTCCAGGGCCTGGAGGAGGTTCTCGGCGTCGTCCTCCTCGACCTCGAGGTCCTCGTTGCGGGTCACCCGGAACATGTGGTGCGCGAGCACCTCCATCCCCGGGAACAGCGCCTCCAGATGCGCCGCGATCACGTCCTCCAGCGGTACGTACCGCTGCGGCGACGCCTCCAGGAACCGGGAGAGCGACGGCGGAACCTTCACACGTGCGAAGTGATCATGTCCGCTCACGGGGTTGCGCACCACGACCGCGAGATTGAGCGACAGCCCCGAGATATACGGGAAGGGGTGTGCCGGGTCCACGGCGAGCGGGGTCAGCACGGGGAAGATCTGCTGCCGGAAGAGGGTGAAGAGGCGGGACTGCTCCTTCTCGGTGAGATCCGGCCAGCGGACCAGATGGATGCCCTCCTCCGCGAGCGCCGGGGCGACGTCCTGCTGGTAGCAGGCGGCGTGCCGGGCCATGAGCTCACGGGACCGGTTCCAGATCAGCTCCAGCACCTCGCGCGGCTGAAGCCCGGAGGCCGAGCGGGTGGCGACCCCGGTGGCGATGCGCCGCTTCAGGCCGGCGACCCGCACCATGAAGAACTCGTCCAGGTTGCTGGCGAAGATCGCCAGGAAGTTGGCCCGCTCCAGCAGCGGCGTGGACGGGTCCTCGGCCAGCTCCAGAACCCGCTCGTTGAACGCGAGCCAGCTGCGCTCCCGGTCCAGGAACCGCCCCTGCGGCAGCTCGCCGCCCTCCGTGCCGGGCCCGACGCCCTCCTCGTACGAGTCCAGGTCGGCGTCGAGGTCGGGGTCGAGCGACCGCACCGGTGCGGCGACAGCATGCGGCCGGTGGGCCGCGATGGACCCGACCGAAGGCTGGGAGTTGGGCTGGGGCTGCGGGGAAACCGATGCCTGACCGCTTGTGTGGCTCATGAACTCATTGTTCCGCGCCGGAGGTGAATACGGCGTGGCGGAAGCGGGTGCGGAAACGGCACGGAGCCTCCGGTTCGACGAATTCGGCACAGCGGGCTGCATTCAGCGATGCTCGCAACCAAGGTTGAATCGCCGGTAACGGACACATGGCGCGTAGGAAATCGGGACCCATCCCCCAGGGGTCCCGCCCTCTTCACGCCCCCGGGGCCACCTTCACGCCCCCGGGCTCAGGTCCCGCCCAGGTTTCCCTCAGGCCCCCGTCTTCGCTCAGACCCGCCCAGGTTTCCCCTCAGGTCTCCGCCTTCGCTCAGGTCTCCGTCCGATACATCAGATCCGTCTCATGGGTGACGAAGCCGAGCCGCTCGTAGACCGCGACCGCGGCGAAGTTGTCGGCGTCCACATAGAGCATCGCGGTCGGCAGCCCGCGGGCCGCCAGATGCCGCAGCCCGATCGAGGTCAGCGCCTTGCCGAGGCCGCCACCCTGCGCGTCCGGCCGCACGCCCACGACGTACACCTCCCCCAGCCGCTCCTCGGTATGCACCTTCGTCCAGTGGAACCCGACGATCTCCCCGCCCCGCTCCGCCAGGAAGAACCCCTCCGGGTCGAACCACGGCTCACCCTTGCGGTCGTCCAGATCACGCTGGGTGAGCGAACCCTGCTCGGGGTGGTGGGCGAAGGCCGCCGCGTTCGCCGCCAGCCACGCGGCGTCGTCCGCACCCGGCCGGAAGGTCCGTACGGTCACCCCCTCCGGGAAGGCGGGCTCCGGAAGACCCAGCTCCGCGAGCGACCCCAGCGGCCGCCGCATCTGCCGCAGCTCCCGGAACAGCGTCAGCCCCAGCACCTGCGCGAGGTGGCGCGCCGAGGCATGTCCCCCGTGCGCCCAGATCCGCAGCCGCTTCCCCGACTCCCTCAGCAGCGTCACCCCCAGCGCCCGGCCGTGCCCCTGCCCGCGGTGCCCCGGATGCACGACCAGCTCGGCGGCCGGCGCCTCCACCGGGTCGGTGTCCTCCAGCTGCGCGTACCCCACGAGCTCCCCGCTGGGCTCCCGCAACACCAGATGCCGCACCCCCTCCCGCCGCCCCCGCAGCTGGAGCCGCCCCTGCTCGGACACCGCCTGCTGCCCATCGGCCCGCGCGGACTCCGCGATCAGCCGCAGCACACCCTCCACCTCGGCCGACGTCAGCTCCTCCAGCACATCGAGCCGCCGGGCCCCAGATGTCTCGTTCACCACGTCATTCATGAGGCCGAGCCTACGGCGGCCCAATTGGCCAGCAAGCTGCTGGCCAATTTGTTACCGGCGAGTCACCCGGCTGCCCCATCCCCGTCGAGGATGTCGTCGGCGATGCGGGAGAGATCCTCGGCGCTGGGCATCAGCTCCCGCACATGGGGCGGCAGCGCGGCATAGGTGCTCACGGCGAGCGGCGCGTTGTTGCTCCGCAGGGCGTACTCGATCGTCCCTCTTGTCGCGGCTCTTCGCGATGAGGATCCCGAGGGTCGGATCGTCGCGCTCCTTGTCCCGGACCAGGTCGTCGACGACGGTGACGTAGAAGCCGAGCTGGCCCAGGTGGGCGGGGCGGGCCTTGTCGGTCTTCAGCTCGATGACGACGAAGCGGTGCAGCTTGTAGTGGTAGAAGAGCAGGTCGATCCGGAACTCCTCGTCCCCGACCTTGATGGGGTACTGACGCCCGACGAAGGCGAAGCCGACCCCGAGTTCGGTGAGGAACCGGACGAGCTGCTGCACCAGCGCGTCCTCAAGGTCGCGCTCCGCCACCTTGCCGGAGAGCCGAGTGAAGTCGACTCGGTAGGGATCCTTGACGACCTCGTTGACGGCACCGGAGTCCTCCGGAACCGTGGCGTCGAAGTTGTTGAGCGCCGCGCCCTGGGTGAGGTGCAACTGAGCGTCGATCCAGTGGTCGAGCATGACGCGGGACCAGCCTTGCTGCACGGCCTGCTGGGCGTAGAAGTCCAGCTCAGGACGGGTCTTGCAACGTGCCATGAGGACGGTGATGTGCCCCCAGGGCAATTGGCCAACAGCTTGTTGGCCAATTGGCTCCGGCCACAGCCTCGCCATCTGCTGCATGTACTTCAGGTTGCTGCGCGAGAATCCGCGCTGATTCGGGAAGGCTGTACGCAGCTCCGTCGCCACCCGCTCAAGGACCTTTGATCCCCACTTCTCACGTTCTGTCCGGTCGAGGATCGTCCGGCCGATCTCCCAGTACATCTTGATCATCTCGGTGTTGACCTTGAGCTGAGCACGCACGCTCGCCTGCGTGACGATCGCCTTGAGGTCATCGACCAGTTCGAAGAAGCCCGGCGGGAGCTCGGACCCCTGTGCCGGGATGGGCGTCTGCTTCGCTAGTTCGTTCTGCATGATCCGCACGCTCACATAACGAACCACCACTCAAACCCCTCATCAGGACTTTTCCGCCGAACGGGCGAAGCCATCCCACACCGTTGACCATCGGCCACCAGCTCTTAACTTCACCCCCCTGCCCCGCTACGCGCGTTGACCGTAAGCTGCGCTCCACCATCCATCACGGGGCATACAAGGGGACGACATGCCAGCGAGACCTCAACGGCGCGGGGCGGCACGCCGGTTGGCCACGGGAGTCGCGGTGCTGGCCGCCGCGGCCGGGGTGCTGACCGCCGTGAGCCCGGCGGGCGCGGACACCGGCGCCGCCGCCTCGGACAAGCACCGGCCCGGGCGCACCGTCGACGTACAGCTGCTGTCCTTCAACGATCTGCACGGAAACCTGGAGCCCCCGCAGGGCTCCTCGGGCACCGTCACCGAGACCCAGCCGGACGGCACCACCAAGACGATCCCGGCGGGCGGCGCCGAATACCTCGCCACCTCCCTCCGTAACGCCCGTAAGGGCCACGAGTACTCGGTCACCGCCGCCGGCGGCGACATGATCGGGGCCAGCCCGCTGCTGTCCGGGCTCTTCCACGACGAGCCGACCGTCGAGGCGCTCAACAAGCTGGACCTCGACGTCACCTCCGTCGGCAACCATGAATTCGACGAGGGCCGCGCCGAGCTGAGCCGGATCCAGAACGGCGGCTGCCACCCCAAGGAGGGCTGCTACGAGAAGGGCAAGACCTTCCCGGGCGCCGACTTCCCCTACCTCGCCGCGAACGTCACCGACGAGAAGACCGGCAAGCCCATCCTCAAGCCCTACACCGTGTGGAAGCACAAGGGCGTGAAGATCGGCTTCATCGGGGTCACCCTCGAGGGCACCCCGGACATCGTCACCGCCGAGGGCGTCAAGGGCCTGAAGTTCCACGACGAGGTCGAGACGATCAACAAGTACGCCAAGGAGCTCCAGCGCGAGGGCGTGAAGTCGATCGTCGCGCTCATCCACGAGGGCGGGCTGCCCGCCTCCCCCTCGTACAACTACGACTGCGACAACGGCGGTGCGGGCAAGGGCGTCTCCGGCCCCATCGTCGACATCGCCAAGAACATCACGCCCAAGGTCGACGCCCTGGTCACCGGCCACACCCACCAGGCGTACACCTGCACCGTCCCCGACCCGTCCGGCACCCCGCGCACGGTGACCTCCGCGGCCTCCTTCGGCCGCCTCTACACCGACACCACCCTCACCTACGACCGCCGCACCGGCGACATCGTGCGGACGAGCGTGAAGGGTGCCCACGCGGCGAACCACGTCGTGGACCGTGAGCAGCCCAAGGCCCCCGACATGACCTCGCTCATCGGGCGCTGGAACAAGCTGGCCGCCCCGATCGCCAACAAGCCGGTCGGCTACATCTCCGCCGATGTCAACGGGCGCGGCTCCACCGCCTATGAGACCCCCCTCGGCGACACCATCGCCGACGCCCAGCTCGAAGCGCTCTCCCCGGCCGACAAGGGCGGCGCCCAGCTCGCCTTCATGAACCCCGGCGGCATCCGCTCCGACCTCGCCTACAAGGCGTCGGGCAGCGAGGGGGACGGGGTCGTCACCTACGGCGAGGCGTTCACGGTCCAGCCGTTCACCAACATGATGAACGTGATCGACCTGACCGGCTCCCAGCTCATCACCGCGCTCCAGCAGCAGGTCAGCGGCGCCAACGAGGCCTCCCCGAAGATCCTCCAGGTCTCCAAGGGCCTCACCTACACCCTGGACCTGACCAAGTCCGGCAAGGACCGGATCGTCACGGACTCGGTGAAGCTCAACGGTGAGGCGATCGACCCCGCCAAGACCTACCGCGTCGCGCTGAACGAGTTCATCGCGGGCGGCGGCGACGGCTTCCCCGCCTTCAAGGACGGCAAGAACAAGCTCGTCGGCGCCTCCGATCTGGACGCGTTCACGGCCTACCTGGGCGCGCACTCGTCGCAGTCCTCGCCCTTGGACCCGCCGAAGGCGGACCGCATCACGATCGTGAAGTAACCGCCGGGCACCCGCCGATGGCCCGGCCGCTTGTGGCGGCCGGGCCATCGTCGTGTCAGCGCAGCACGTCCTCGATCAGATCGGCCGCCCGCCCGGTGCCGCCCTCGGCCCCCACCTCGGCCTTCAGCCGCGCCGCCCGCCGTGCCACCTCCGGGTCCGTGGTGAGTTCGGTGAGCGCCGCCCGCAGCGCCCCGGCGGTGGCGTCCGCCGTGTCCAGACGACGGGCCACCCCCAGCTCCACGAGCCGGTCGGCGTTCATCGGCTGCTCGGCGCCCTGCGGTACGGCGATCATCGGCACCCCGCAGTACAGTCCCTCACTGCTGCCGCCCATCCCCGCGTGGGTGATGAACGCGTCGGCCCGCTCCAGGATCGCCAGCTGCGGCACCCAACTGTGGACCTCGATGTTCGCCGGGATCTCCCCCAGCTCATCCGGGTCGACGTACTTTCCGATCTGGAGCACCACATGCCATCCGGGCAGATCCCCGAAGGCCGCGACGCACTCGCGGTAGAAGGCGGCCTGCCGGGTGTACGCCGAACCCAGCGAGACCAGCAGCACGTTCTCCGCCCCTGCGGGACGCTCCCAGCCACCCTGGTCGGCACGGTCCCCGAGGCACGGCCCGACGAACGTCACCACCTCGGTGTTCACCCGGTCGGCGTTCGGCTGCATCGCGCGGGGAATGAGCGCGACACAGCGCGGCGGCTGCCCGGAGAAGGCGTCCGGGTCCGTGGTGGTGGCACCCGACTCCACGAGCCACGTCGCGAACTTCTCCTGATACGCGTCCGCGCCGGGAAGGCTCATGATCTGCTCCCCCACCTCGTCCTGGTACCCCTCCCAGCCCACGATCGTCGGCGACAGCTGGACCAGCGGGCGCCCCTGCGTCTCGGCGAGCACCCGGGCGGGGTACGCGCCGATGTCGTAGAGGTACACATCGGCCGGGTCGCGGTCGTACACGGCGCGGAGCTGGGGCAGGACGTGGACGGCGTCGTCCAGGAACAGGGTCATCGCCGCGATCGGGTCCTCCGGCCAGTCGTTGTCGGCGACCGGCAGGGTGGACTCGAACGGCACGAACTCGGCACCGGTCGGCTTGATGACGTCCGCGACGAAGGGATCGTTGGCGTACGTCACCCGGTGCCCGCGCGCCACGAGCTCACGGATGATCTCGAGGCTGGGCAGGGTGTGGCTGATGGCGGGGATGCCGACCATGGCGATATGGGCACGGCGACGGGACATATGGGATCACTCGTTTCAGGTCTACGGCGAGATGGACACGACGAGCCGGCGCACGGGTGTGGTCACCGGTGCGCCGGAGTGAGCGGCGTGTCAGCCGTAGATCTGAAGGAACGAGTCCATGCGGGGAACGGTACCCCGGCCGCCGACCGGCCCGCCTCCCGTTTTTCCGGCCTCAGCAAGCGGTAAGTGCCCGCTCAGCGCCGGAGCCTAGGGTCGCGAACGCGACGGGCCGTCTGTTCTCCCTCCCTCTCCCGACGGACCGTCGCGCCTAACTTTCCTGGACGCGGTCGAAGTCCCCGGCCTTGGCCCCACGTATGAAGGCGCGCAGGGCGGCGGGTGTGGTGGTCAGGACGACTTCGGGGTCGTCGCTCTCGCGCAGCACTATGCCGTTGCCGTCGGCGGCGACGTTCACGCAGTTGCCTGCGTCCGCGCTGTAGGAGGACTTCCGCCACGCGATGTTGATGCAGTTGGACGAGTTAGCGCTGTAAGACGACTTCCGCCACTGGTATCCGGACACGCTTCTCCCCTTCACATGGTGCGCAAGATGCCATGGATGAAGTCCCGCGACTCTCGCGGCTTGAGGGCGGTCATCTCCATCCGTTCCAAGACAGCCCGATACTTGGCCAACTCGGCCTCCGCGTCCATGAACTGGGTCCCTTGGGCAGAGTCGAGCTGCACGGTGTCGAGTTGCGGTACAGGCCCCACGACATAGTCGAACGATTGCCCGGTCCCGGGGAAGGTCCCGCCGCCGAACGGGATCACCCGGATGGTGACGTTGTCCATCTCGCTCATGGCGAGGAGGTGTTCAAGCTGGGCGCGGACCGTCTCTGTCCCGCCGAACTCCATCCGCAGAGCGGCCTCATGGATGATCGCGGTGTACGGCACCGGCTTGTCGCCGTAGAGGATCGCCTGCCGCTTCATCCGGTGTGACAGCCGATGCTCCACCTCGTATGCCCGCAACGGCGGAGCTGCTTCCCGCATCACCGCGCGGGCGTGGTCCACGGTCTGGAGCAGACCCGGGATGTGGATGACCAGAGCGACGCGCAACGCTCGGGCCCGATGCTCCAACTCGGCCATATCCGCGAAGCTGGCCGGGAGGTGTTCCCGGTACTCGTCCCACCAACCCCGCGTGCGTCCACCCGTCATGTCCGCCAGCGCATCCACGAGGTCATCGTCCGCGCACGTGTAGGTGCGAGCCATCACGCGCACACGATCGGCACCCACGGCGTACCGGCCCGCCTCGATCATGCTCACGCGGGCCTGCTGGACACCCAGCTCGGCGGCGGCCGCAGTGGAGGTCAGACCCGCGCGCTCACGAAGCTTCCGCAACTCGGCTCCGAGTCGTCGTTGCTTGAGCGTAGGACTACTGGTGGTCGCCATCGGTCTCCCTTGTCACCCACACGAGGGCAATCGTGAGCCATATCTCCGTATCGGAGTTAGAACTAACACAGCTGGCCCTATGGTGTGGGCGCAAGCGACCCAACTTCGCCCGACCGAGGGAGACTCCATGGCCAACGTACCGCCGTCCTCCGACCCCTGGACGTACTCCCTCCGCCTGCCCAACGACCCACGGGCCGCACGGATCTCACGGGCCACACTCCGGGCGGTCCTCTCCTCCCACGGCATGGCGGAACTAACCGACACGGCGGAACTCCTGACCTGCGAGCTGGTCACCAACGCCGTCCGCCACTCCGACGGCCCCGCCCAACTCCGTATCCGCCACCTCTGCGAAAGCCGCCTCCGCGTCAGCATCTGGGACACCAACCCCACCATCCCCGCACCCTTCGACGCCCCGCCCAGCCCCCTCGACCGCTTCACCGCCCTCACCGAGGCCGCCGCCAGCCTGGACGCGACCTCCGGCCGTGGCCTGCTCATCGTCCGGCTGTGCGCCGACAACTGGGGCGGCTACCCCCTCGCCGACGACCTCTTCGGCATCAGCGGCAAGCTGCTCTGGTTCGAACTCACCCCGCAGCAGAACGCCTACGAGATCGCCGCCTGACCCATTCCCCCAATCGGGTGATCACCGGTCATTTGCCCCGGGCACATGCTCCGATGACCATACGTTCACGAACATGGTCAGTTCGCGGCACGAGGCCGCACATCGCATCTTTCAAGAACGACCGGAGTTACTCGCCCCGGTGTTCCGCATCCTGGATCTGTCGCCGCCCGAGAAAGCGGCGGTTGAAGTGCTCACCCCGGACGCCACCGAGATACGGCCCCTGGAACGTCGCGTGGACAGCGTGCTGCGCGTCAAGCCGTTCGACGGCGGCGACTTCCTCCTGGCGATCGAGGCCCAAGGGCGCTGCGACCCCGACAAGGCAGTCAACTGGGCGTACTACGTGTCGTATCTGGCGGCGAAATACAAGCAACAGGCTCTGCTGCTCGTAGTCTGCCAGGACAAGGCAACCGCCGAGTGGGCGACCGGCCCCTTCCGGGTTGGCGTGGACGACTGGACTGCGCTGTCCGTGCACCCGCTAGTCCTGGGCCCCGGAAACGTCCCGGTGATCCTCGACCCCGACGAGGCCGCCCAGGACCTGACCCTGGCGACCTTCTCGGCCTTGACGCATGGCAGCGACCAGGATGCCCCGGCCATACTGAAGGCCCTGGCTCGGGCCATGGGAACGGGCGACCCGGACTCCGTCCGCTACTACACGGAATTGCTGGACATCGGCTTGGGGGGCACCCCAGCGCAAAGCATCTGGAGGAACGAGATGAGTGTGGGCACCTACTTCCCCGGCCGCGGCACCCTGATTGAGGAGACCTACCTGAAGGGGAAGGCAGAGGGGAAAGCAGAGGGGAAGGCAGAGGGCGCGGCAGAGGGCGAAGCCCGGGGCCGAGCTCAGGGGGTGCTGGGCGTCCTGGAGAAGCGAGGCATTCCCACCCTGGCCGCGACGCGCGACCGCATCACCCACTGCGCTGACCTCGGCACTCTGGACCGCTGGTTCGACCGCGCCTTCACCGTCTCCACCGCCGATGAGCTCTTCACCGAGGACGGCTGACGACACCATGGCCGTAGTAGGTAGTTACTTCCCCGGCCGGGGGACCCTCATCGAGGAGACCTTCCTCAAGGGCAAAGCGGAGGGCGAAGTCCATTCGCGAGTACAGGGCGTGCTGCGCGTCCTGGACAAGCGAGGGATCACCACCCCGCCCGAGACCCGAGACCGCATCACCAACTGCACCGACCTTGAGACCCTGGACCGCTGGTTCGACCGAGCCTTCACGGTCTCTACCGCCGATGAGCTCTTCGAGGAGGAGGAGCCGGGCCGGTAGGTCACCGGGCGGGGCCGAGCCAGGGGCCGGAGCCACCGGCGGGTAGCCGCAGGACGGCGGGAGGGGGTGGGGTCGGAGGGGTGGTGCCCTGGACGCTTACGTGTATTTGTGGCGCCAATCTCCGGCCCACGCAAGTCCCCGGCCAATGGCGCCGTAAATATACGGTCCAGGGCGCCGCCCCGGAGGCCCCGCCCCCGGCACCCACCACGCACAGCAGGCGCACCCCCCATGCACCCGCACCCCGTGCACCCCCACGCGACAGCGCCCCCGCGCCCGGCAACGCACCGCAACCACCCCACCGCGCACCCGCCCCGTGCCACCGGCCGCCCCCGGAACCCACGCCGAACCCCCACCCATCCGGCACCGACCGTGCCTACCCTGGTGGCTTCTGAACGGCGAACAACAGTCACCGGGGGGACGGGGCCTCATGGATCCCGCAGCCACAGCCACACCCGCAGCCATAGCCACACTGGTCCAGGAACTCTTCGTGGCCGACGGGCCAGTGGACCGGCCCGTCCGCATCGCCTCCCTCGTCGCCTTCCAGGGCGACCACCGCACGCTCACCGAACGCGACCTGCCCCGGATCGCCTCCGCGCTCCTCGAGGACGTCGCGAAGGAGACCGGCGAAGGGATAGCCGATCGGGCGCGGCCCGAGCTCACCGACGCCCTCGCCCGCACCCTCCACTCCCTCGGCACCGTCGACCTGGATGACCTACGGGCCGTCCGCCTCGGCCCCGAGGCCTTCGCCCGCCACCTCGCTGTCGCCGCTCCCGACGCCGACGAGGAACTGGACCCGGCGGACGCCCATACGCACGCCGCGCTGCGCGAGGCCGTCTGCGCGCACATCCTGCGCTTCCTCACCATCCGCTCCCCCTTCGTCGCGGCCGCCGAGGACGCCGGGTTCGAGGAGCGCTACGCCCAGGACATCGTGGCCGCCCACGACCATCTGACGATCTACGGCATCGATCTGGCCCACTCCCCCGACAGCTGGCCGCTGGATGCCGCCTATCTCAGCCTGGAGACCGAGACCGACGGCGGCGGCCCCAGCGCCCCCGCCGAGCAGGCCCTCGCCGGACGCACCCGGGTGCTGCTGTGGGGCGTGGCGGGGTCGGGCAAGACCACGCTGGTGCAGCGGCTCGCGGTGTCCGTGGCGCGCGGCGACCTCCCGGCCCCGCTGGAGGGGCTGCGGGGGCGGGTGCCGTTCGTGCTCCCCGTGCGCCGGTTCCGCCGCGACGGCTTCCCGGAGCCGGACGGCTTCCTGTCCGCCGTCCGCTATCCGCACGCCGCCGCACAGCCGCCGGGCTGGGCCGAACGAGTGCTCTCGCGCGGGCGCGGGCTGCTGCTCGTGGACGGCGTGGACGAGGCCCCGGAGGAGGAGCGCGAACGGCTCCGCGAAGCGCTCCGCGAACTCCCCACCCGCTATCCGGGAAATGTCTGGCTGGTCACCTCGCGCCCCTCGGCCGTACGGGAGAACTGGCTCGCCGCGGAGCGCTTCACCGAGCTGAAACTCTCCCCGCTCAGCCGCGAGGGCGTCACCGCGTTCATCCGGCGCTGGCATGCGGCCGCCCGCCAGGACATCACCGACCAGGCCGATCTGGACCGGCTCAGCGGTTACGAGGAAACGCTGCTGGACGCCGTAAGGATTACCCGGGACCTCGGGCGGCTGGCCACCAATCCACTGATGTGCGGTCTGCTGTGCGCACTGCACCGGGACCGGCGCGGCTATCTGCCACGCGGCCGGAAAGCCCTCTATGACGCGGCCCTTTCCATGCTCCTGGAACGGCGCGACCGCGAGCGCGCCATGCTGCCGCCGGATGGAATCGACCTCCCCCAGGAACCGAAGATCCAGCTGCTACAGAAGCTGGCGCACTGGATGCTCGTCAACGGCCGGTCCGAAATGGACCGGGCCACCGCCCTCGAGACGCTCGGCCGCTACATCCCGGCCATTCCGCACGCGGCGCGGCAGGGCGGGCCGGAGGAGATCTACCGCCATCTGCTCAACCGGACCGGTCTATTGCGCGAGCCCACACCCGGTTCGGTCGATTTCGTGCACCGAACGTTCCAGGACTATCTCAGCGCGAGAGCGGTCGTCGAACGGCACGATTTTGACTTCCTGATCGACCACGCGCACCTGGACGACTGGGAAGAGGTGATCAGAATGTCCGTCTCCCTCGCCCGTCCCGATGAATGCGCCTACCTCCTGGAGGGGCTGCTGGCGGCCCGTAAAGACGCCCGCCCGGTCCATGCTCGCCATCGCAAACTCCTGGCGGCCGCATGTCTGGAACACGCTACGGAGCTGGACCCCGAGGTGCGTTCCCGGGTGCATCGCTATACCCGTGATCTGGTACGCCCGACCTCGCTGGAAGGAGCCCGTGCGCTGGGCTGGATCGGGCCTATCGTGCTGGAAATGCTGCCCGATCCCAGCGCGGTATCCGATGAGGAAGCCCATCGGCTGGCCGTCACCGCCACCTCGATAGCCGACGACCGCGCGATCGACTATCTGGTCCGGCTGCGGGACCGCGCCTCCTGGGCGGTACGGGCGCAGCTCGCGGCCGCTTGGCGGCGATATGACACCGACCGTTACGCCGAGGAAATCATCGCCCATCTCGATGAGCGGGAACTCGACTTTCCGGTGTCGGACCTGGAGGAACTACGGGCGCTGCGCCGGCTCGGCGGCCGCCCCTGCGTCCAGATAGCCGGGGCGTTCACCCCGGAGCAGCTGACCGAGGGCCTGGTGGCCGAGCGGCTGACCGAGCTGTGGCTCGCCTACGACCTGGGCGTGGATCTGGACCTGAGCTGGCTGGCCGGCTTCCCGCGGCTGGAGATCCTGCGGCTGAGCCACCGCAACGCGGAGGTGACCGGGGTCCCGGAGGGCGTCCAGGTCATCGTGGCGGGCGCGTGAGGGGCCCCGGGAGGGGGATCGGGCAGGTCCGGCCTCCCAGGGCGTCACAGGGCCCCTCAGGGCCTCAGGACGCGCCTGCGCGGCACCCACACAAAACACCACCTGCACAAAGCACCACCCGCGCAAAAGCGGCACCCGCGCAAAGCACCCCGCACAAAAGGGGGCCGCCCCGGACCGGGAAACGGTCCGGGGCGGCCCCAAGGCGCTCCGCGAGGTGCCGCCTCACGCCTCCTTGCTGAGGTTCGGGCCCGCGCCACCGGCGGCGGACTCGATCGGCGGGGTGTCCGGCAGCGCCGACTTCTCCTCGCCGCGGAAGGTGAACTTCTTCTCCTCACCCTCGCCCTCGGTGTCCACCACCACGATGTGGCCCGGACGCAGCTCGCCGAAGAGGATCTTCTCCGAGAGCACGTCCTCGATCTCGCGCTGGATCGTCCGGCGCAGCGGCCGGGCGCCCAGCACGGGGTCGTAGCCCCGCTTGGCGAGCAGCTTCTTGGCGACGCCACTGAGCTCGATGCCCATGTCGCGGTCCTTGAGCCGCTCGTCCACCTTGGTGATCATGAGGTCGACGATCTGGATGATGTCTTCCTCGGTGAGCTGGTGGAAGACCACGGTGTCATCGACACGGTTCAGGAACTCGGGGCGGAAGTGCTGCTTCAGCTCCTCGTTGACCTTGTTCTTCATCCGCTCGTAGCCGGTCTTCACATCGCCCTGGGCGGCGAAGCCCAGGTTGAAGCCCTTGGAGATGTCCCGGGTGCCGAGGTTGGTGGTCATGATGATCACCGTGTTCTTGAAGTCCACGACCCGGCCCTGGGAGTCGGTCAGCCGACCGTCCTCCAGGATCTGCAACAGCGAGTTGAAGATGTCCGGGTGGGCCTTCTCGACCTCGTCGAAGAGGACCACGGAGAACGGCTTGCGGCGCACCTTCTCGGTGAGCTGCCCGCCCTCCTCGTAGCCCACGTATCCGGGCGGGGAGCCGAAGAGCCGCGAGACGGTGTGCTTCTCGCTGAACTCCGACATGTCGAGCGAGATCATCGCGTCCTCGTCGCCGAAGAGGAACTCGGCGAGGGTCTTGCTGAGCTCGGTCTTACCGACACCGGACGGGCCCGCGAAGATGAACGAGCCACCGGGGCGCTTGGGGTCCTTCAGGCCCGCACGCGTGCGCCGGATGGCCTGGGAGAGCGCCTTGATGGCGTCCTTCTGGCCGATGACGCGCTTGTGCAGCTCGTCCTCCATGCGCAGCAGCCGGGAGGACTCCTCCTCGGTGAGCTTGAAGACCGGGATGCCGGTGGCCGTGGCCAGGACCTCGGCGATCAGCTCCTCGTCGACCTCGGCGACGACGTCCATGTCGCCGGCCTTCCACTCCTTCTCCCGCTTCGCCTTGGCGGCCAGGAGCTGCTTCTCCTTGTCGCGCAGGCCCGCGGCCATCTCGAAGTCCTGCGAGTCGATCGCGGACTCCTTCTCCCGGCGCACATCGGCGATCTTCTCGTCGAATTCGCGCAGGTCCGGCGGTGCGGTCATCCGGCGGATCCGCATCCGGGAACCGGCCTCGTCGATCAGGTCGATCGCCTTGTCCGGCAGGAAGCGGTCCGAGATGTAGCGGTCGGCCAGGGTGGCGGCCGCGACCAGGGCCGAGTCCGTGATCGAGACGCGGTGGTGCGCCTCGTAGCGGTCCCGCAGGCCCTTGAGGATCTCGATGGTGTGCGGCAGCGACGGCTCGGCGACCTGGATGGGCTGGAAACGGCGCTCCAGGGCCGCGTCCTTCTCCAGGTACTTGCGGTACTCGTCGAGCGTGGTCGCGCCGATGGTCTGGAGCTCGCCCCGCGCCAGCATCGGCTTCAGGATGCTCGCGGCATCGATCGCGCCCTCGGCGGCACCCGCACCCACCAGGGTGTGGAGCTCGTCGATGAACAGGATGATGTCGCCACGGGTGCGGATCTCCTTGAGCACCTTCTTCAGGCGCTCCTCGAAGTCACCGCGGTAGCGGGAGCCGGCGACCAGGGCGCCCAGGTCCAGGGTGTAGAGGTGCTTGTCCTTGAGGGTCTCGGGCACCTCGCCCTTGACGATGGCCTGGGCAAGGCCCTCGACGACCGCCGTCTTGCCGACGCCGGGCTCGCCGATGAGGACCGGGTTGTTCTTGGTGCGGCGCGAGAGCACCTGCATGACCCGCTCGATCTCCTTCTCGCGCCCGATGACCGGGTCGAGCTTGGATTCGCGGGCGGCCTGGGTGAGATTGCGGCCGAACTGGTCCAGGACGAGCGAGGTGGAGGGAGTGCCCTCCGCCGGGCCGCCGGCGGTGGCGGCCTCCTTGCCCTGGTAGCCGGAGAGCAGCTGGATGACCTGCTGCCGCACCCGGTTCAGATCGGCGCCCAGCTTCACGAGGACCTGGGCGGCGACGCCCTCGCCCTCGCGGATCAGGCCGAGCAGGATGTGCTCCGTACCGATGTAGTTGTGGCCGAGCTGAAGGGCCTCGCGGAGCGACAGCTCCAGGACCTTCTTGGCACGGGGGGTGAAGGGGATGTGCCCGGACGGGGCCTGCTGGCCCTGCCCGATGATCTCCTCCACCTGCTGGCGGACCGCCTCGAGCGAAATCCCGAGGCTCTCCAGGGCCTTAGCGGCGACACCCTCACCCTCGTGGATCAGGCCCAGGAGGATGTGTTCGGTGCCGATGTAGTTGTGGTTGAGCATCCGGGCTTCTTCCTGAGCCAGGACGACAACCCGCCGCGCGCGGTCGGTGAACCTCTCGAACATCGTTAATCGCTCCTCAGAGCGGTCAGAAAGATCGGGGACGATCCCCTCCCTGTCCTTCCGCATGCTAGTCCCGCAACCCGGGACAGCTCATTCCAACTGCCGACAACCGTCCGGATCACCCCCGCTCGCGCGGGGCAAACAGCACTGGCCTCCTGCCCGAACAGCCGACAACTGCTTCAACCCGATGGTGCGAGACGATGTTCCCGCAGGCCAGGCATCTACGCCCACCGTCAGTACGCCGATGGCGAACGCCGCTTCCTCCCGACACGCGGACCGCCCCTCCCCACTAGGGATGTCTTACCCGCAAGCACGGATACTCCATGCCGTGGAGGCCGGTTCCATCCGCTATGGGCGAACAACCTTGCGCCCGTTCACCGACCCTGCACGACCCCTTACGGGTACGGGGTGCGCACGGGTCGATACGGAACGTCATACGGAACGTCACGCGGAACGTCACGCGGAACGTCACGCGGAACGTCATCGCGTACGGAGATCATCACGTACGAACGTCACCGCCCGCGTAACCGAGCGGGCGGGCGGGGAGTTCTGCTGGGCATGATCCTCAGGGCCCACGGCGCGGAGCCGTCCGCACCGGCCGCCCGGTCACGCTGGTACGAGCGGGAGCTGGGCTGGCCGACGGCCGGCAGCGATCCCGTCGAATTGCTCACGGGGGTGGCCTTCGACGTCATCGAACTGCCGGCCGTGGCCGGTTTCGCGATGCTGCGGCGCGTACCGCGGACCGGTCCGGTCGCGGTGGAGGGCGCCTGGATGCGGCTCCTGGTGGCCGCCGGCAGCGCGGACGAGCTTCCGGGGCTGCTCGACTGGCTGGAGTGGGGCGGTGTGTCCCTGGACCTGGGCGCGATCGGCGCCGGAGGCCGGATCACCGCGCCATGCCCCGCCCGCTCCTGGCCACCGTCCCTGGCCGCCGGGGCGCCCGGTGGGCGATGCCCGCAGGAGGCCGCTGTATGGCTGCGACCTCCCGACGCGAAGGGCGAGGTGGAGCCGACGCTGCCGAGGACAGGCTTCGGGGGCGATGGGGGCGCCCCCGATCTCGTGCGGCTCGTGAGCACGGCGGCCACGGAGTGCCACCGAGCCCGGTTGGTGCGCGCCCTGCCGCTGCCCAGGCAGCGGCGAGCCGGGGAAGGGTGACGCGCTCAGCCGTTGGCCTTCTCGTACGCCTCGCGGACGGTCGCCGGAACACGGCCGCGGTCGTTGACCTCGTAGCCGTTCTCCTTCGCCCAGGCGCGGATCTTCGCGGTGTCCTGACCGGCACCACCCGCCGCCGCACGCGCCTTGCCCCGGCCGCCGGAGGCCCGGCCACCGGTGCGCCGGCCGCCCTTGGTGTACGGCTCCAGGGCGTCACGGAGCTTGTCCGCGTTGGTGGTGGTGAGGTCGATCTCGTAGCTCTTGCCGTCCAGAGCGAACGTCACGGTCTCGTCCGCCTCGCCGCCGTCGAGGTCGTCGACAAGAAGGACCTGAACCTTCTGTGCCATGGGGTTCCTTTCAGGGAAAACGGGGGGCTCGGGGGCGCGGCCTTAGCCGCTGATGACTCACCCCCCAGGTAATTACACTACGAGAGAATAGGAAACCGCTTTTCCCGGAAAAACACAAACCCCTCGCGAGGGTTCGACCGATCCACCAAGCGGGAAGGCTCATGGAAGGTCATGTTCCGGAGCTATGTGATAGGGGAGCGATTCGGACATAGGGCCCGCGATCACAGTTGCAGAAGCATCCGGCTGTTGCCAAGGGTGTTCGGCTTCACCCGTTCGAGACCCAGGAACTCGGCGACACCCTCGTCATAGGAACGCAGGAGCTCGCTGTAGACATCGCCGTCGACCGGCGTCTCGCCGATCTCCACGAAGCCGTGCTTGGTGAAGAAGTCGACTTCGAAGGTGAGGCAGAAAATTCGCCGCACGCCCAGCCAGCGCGCGGTCTGGAGCAGCTTGTCAAGCACCAGATGCCCTACACCGGTGCCCTTGAGAGTCCGATCGACGGCGAGAGTGCGGACCTCCGCGAGGTCTTCCCACATGACGTGCAGCGCTCCGCAGCCAATGAGCTCAGCGTCCTCGTCGCGCTCGGCGACCCAGAACTCCTGGATGTCCTCGTAAAGCGTCACGGTGGCTTTGTCGAGCAGGATGCGATCGTCCACGTACGAGTCGATGAGGCGACGCACCGCCCGAACATCGCTGGTCCGGGCACGGCGGACGGTGACTACTTTTGATAGTGGGGAGGACATGTGCGGACGCTATCGCCCCGGGTCATCGCCCCGACTCACCGGGGCTCTCCCCCGGCTCCCCCAGTTGTGCGACACGCATGGCATCCCGTAGTGCGTCGCGCTGCTCTTCGGACATCATCCCGAAGAACGCGACGAGTGCGGCCGCGGGGTTGTCACTGGTCGACCACGCTTCGTTCATCAGTGCGGCCGAGTAGGCGGCGCGCGTGGAGACCGCGGCATATCGATAGGCCCGGCCTTCCACCTCACGGCGCAGCCAGCCCTTGTGATGCAGGTTGTCCATTACGGTCATGACCGTCGTGTAGGCGATCGAGCGTTCCCGCTGAAGGTCTTCCAGGACTTCCCGGACCGTGACCGGGCGGTTCCACTTCCACACCCGCGTCATGACCGCGTCTTCGAGATCTCCCAATGGCCTAGGCACACCGAGAATAATAGTGGGAGATGTCCCGAATGTCGGGAGGGTTGGACGGGAAATGCCGCACGCCCCGGGACGCGAGGCGTCCGCGGGGCGTGGTCCGGCGTAGATCGGTCCGATCAGGAGGTCTCGCGCTCCGGCGCCGGGCGCTCGGCCTCGGCGCGGGCCGCCAGCGCGGCGTCCACCGCGGCGTCCTCCTTGGACTTGTTGGCGCCGCCCTGGCTCTTCACCATCGTCACGATGAGCGCGGTGAAGGCCACGGCCATCACGACGGGCGGGACCAGCGCGGAGACGTAATCCATGACTCTCGGCCTCCTTTTGCTCGAGACCACCAGATTACGCGGCGCGCCACGGCCTCCCGGAGCCGGGCACCGGTCCCGGGCGGGGCGCCCCGGGGGCGGCAGGTCAGGCGGAGCGGACCCCGGCGCCGGGCGCGAGCCTCGACTCGTGTTCCGGGGGCGGCGAGGGGCGGCGGCGCTTGGGCGGGAAGACCTCCGCCGGCGTGGGCACCGGACGCCCCGGGCGCGGCGCCCGGCGGCCCGGCTCCCTCCGCTTCGGCTCCTCGCGGTCGCCGTGCTCCGGCGGCGTGGGCTTCTTACGGGGCTCACGCTTCTGCTCGTCGGACTGGCGCACGGCCTCCCGCGCGGCCCCGGGCCCTTGCCGGGCGGGCCCCTGTGCGGCTTCGGGCCCCTTCCGGACGGCCCCCCGCGCGGCCTCCGTCCCTTGCCGGACGGGCCCCTGGGCGGGCCCCTGGGCGGCCGTCCCGGACGCCGCCGAGACCGCGGCCGAGGCCCCGCCGGGCAGGGCGCGCAGCCGCGGCGCCACGGGGCGCGTGCGGGGCTCTGCGACGGCACCCGCGGCACCGGCGCGCGCCGCGAGCCGGGCGCGCACGCCCCGCTCGGCAAGGCGCTCGCAGTGGCCCAGCAGCGCGCGCCGGCGCGTCGCCTCACCGCCCCCGGCGGCCGACCCGCACAGCGCGCGGAGCGCGGCCAGATCCTCGGCCAGCGGCTCATAACCGGCCGCGAGAGCGCCCTGGAGCTGCTCCAGATAGCCGACGGCGGCGCCGGGCAGGGCGGCGCGGTAGCGGGCGAGCTCGTCGAGCAGGAACGCTCGCAGCCGCCCGCCCTCGCGGACCGCTTCGTCCACGGCCTCGGCGAGCCGGAGACAGTCCTGGACCTCCTCCGCCCGGTCCGGGCCGAGGGGGCCGGCAGAGGGGGTGACGGGGTCGGGTTGGAGGGCGATGGCGAGGGCGCGTCGGAGCACACGCAGCTCATCCGCACTGAACGCCATTCCGCCGCGGGATCCATATGGCGTGGGCATGGGGCGACTTTAAGTGCTAAGCGGACAAATTTCGCTGAGCGTCGGACGGTGCGGCGCGTTGCGGACGCCGAGGGGCCGTACGGACGCCGAGCCGCCATATGGAGGAAGCTCCGGACGGGACCGCGCCGAGGCGGTCCCGTCCGGACCCGGCACCCGGGGGCGGACCGTCGCATCCGGGTGCCGGTGTACATGGTCGACGGCCGTTCCGCTTGTCAATACGGAATTCGATGTGCCGTCTTTCCCTTGACCGCCCCTTGCCCCATTGGCGAAGAGCGATCAGTTGCGCAGGACGAATCCCGGGTGCGGGAATTCGTTTCGGAATGCCGTCAATGCGGTCGAGCACCCGGGTGAAGAGCAGGTGAAGAGCTGATCGCCGGTGCTCAGCCGCGCGAGACGTTCCGCTCGTAGACCAGTCTGAGGCCGATCAGGGTCAACCAGGGCTCATGCTCATCGATCACTGAGGATTCTCCTAGCACCATGGGCGCCAGCCCACCGGTGGCGATCACGGTGACGTCCTCCGGCTCCTGGGCGAGCTCGCGCGCCATACGGCGGACGATTCCGTCCACCTGGCCCGCGAAGCCGTAGAGGATGCCGGACTGCATGGCCTCCACCGTGTTCTTCCCGATCACGCTGCGCGGGCGGGCCAGCTCGATCTTGCGCAATTGCGCCCCGCGTACGCCCAGCGCCTCGACCGAGATCTCGATGCCCGGCGCGATCACCCCGCCCACGTACTCCCCGCGCGCGCTGACCGCGTCGAAGGTCGTCGCGGTGCCGAAGTCGACCACCACGCACGGGCCCTCGTACAGCTCGACGGCGGCCAGCGCGTTGATGATCCGGTCGGCGCCGACCTCCTTGGGGTTGTCCACCAGGATCGGCACACCGGTCTTCACGCCCGGCTCGACCAGGACGGACGGCACATCGCCGTAGTAGCGGCGGGTCACCTCGCGCAGCTCGTGGAGGACGGAGGGGACGGTGGAACAGATGGAGATGCCCGCGATGCCGTCGCCCAGCTCCTCGCCGAGCAGCGGGTGCATGCCCATCAGGCCCTGGAGCAGGACGGCGAGTTCATCGGCGGTGCGGCGGGCGTCGGTGGAGATCCGCCAGTGCTCGACGATCTCGTCGCCGTCGAAGAGGCCGAGCACGGTGTGGGTGTTCCCGACGTCGATGGTCAACAGCATGGGCGGCACCGCTTCCGGTCGGGCTCACGGCCGAGGGCGAGCCCTGGGGTGGTGGGTGGGGCGACGGGCGGGCCCACGTCGATGGTCAGGAGCATCGCTTACTTCTCCTCGGCCTCGCGCAGGTCCAGGCCGATGTCCAGGATCGGGGAGGAGTGGGTGAGCGCGCCGACCGCCAGATAGTCGACGCCCGTCTCCGCGTACGTACGGGCGCTTGCGAGCGTCAGCCGTCCCGAGGACTCCAGCGCGGCGCGCCCGGCGACCAGCTCGACGGCCTCGCGGGTCCGCTCCGGGGTGAAGTTGTCCAGCAGGATGAGATCCGCGCCCGCCTCCAGGACCGGCGGGATCTGCTCCAGGGTGTCGACCTCCACCTCGATCGGCACGTCCGGGAACTCGGCCCTTACGGCGCCGAACGCCTCCGCGACACCGCCCGCCGCGATCACGTGGTTGTCCTTGACCAGCGCGGCGTCCGAGAGCGACATCCGGTGGTTGACCCCGCCGCCGCAGCGCACCGCGTACTTCTCCAGGGCGCGCAGCCCCGGGGTGGTCTTACGGGTGTCACGGACCCTGGTCTTCGTCCCCTCAAGGGCATCGGCCCACGCACGGGTCGCGGTCGCGATACCGGAGAGCCGGCACAGCAGGTTGAGCGCGCTGCGCTCGCCGGTGAGCAGGTCGCGGGTGCGGGTGCGGACGCTGAGCAGCTTCTGGCCGGGCTCCACCCGGTCGCCGTCCTCCACATGCCGCTCGACCTCGAACTCGTCCGTGCAGACCACGGACAGGATCGCCTCGGCGATCCGCAGCCCCGCGGCGGTGCCCGCCTCACGGGCCGTGAAGTCGCCGGTGGCGAAGGCGTCCTCGGGGACGGTGGCCACGGTGGTGACGTCCACGCCCTGGTCGAGATCCTCCTCGATGGCCATATGGGCGATGTCCTCGACCTGGATGGGGTCGAGTCCCGCGCGGATCAGCAGCTCGGCCAGGTCGGGGTCCAGCCCGCACTCCATCGGGTCGAGTTCACCCTCGTCACCGCCGCAGCCGCAGGCGTCTCCGCAGCCGCCCCCCTCACCGGGGCCGCCGATCTGGAGCAGCGGCAGGGACACGGGTGGCTGACGGTCTTCGGAAGTGCTGCTGCTCACGGGTGGGACTCCGTCTCGGCTCGGGGGGTGGTCGATGGGGGAAACGCTTCGGAGTCCGTGGAACGGACCTCGAGGGCGCCGTCCGGACGGAGGGTGACCAGCAGGTGGCGGCGCCAGTCGGCGTCGTCCCGCTCGGGGCGGTCCTCGCGCCAGTGGCAGCCGCGGGTCTCCTCGCGGCGGAGCGCGGCGGCCACCAGGACCCGGGCGACGAGATGGAGGTTGGTGGCCTCCCAGGTCTCGACCCCGGGCTCGGCCGTCTTACCGTCCCGCCGCAGCTGCGCCACGGCGTCGTCCTGGACGCGCTCCAGCCGGTCGGCGGCGCGGGACAGGCTCTCGGCCGAGCGGAGCACCCCGGCGCCGTGGGTCATGATGTGCTGGATCTCGTAGCGGGCCTCGGAGGCGAGCAGGGGCGCGTCACCGGAAGCGGCGGGAGAAGCGGCGGGAGCCGATGGCCCGGTCCGCCCCGCGGGCCGCTCGCGTCCCCCGGCCCTGGCGAACTCCGCCCCGGCGAACTCCGCCCCGGTGGACTCCGCCCCGGCGAACTGCGGCCCCGCGGTGATGTCCTCCGCGATGCGCTCCGCGAAGACCAGGCCCTCCAGAAGGGAGTTGGAGGCCAGGCGGTTGGCGCCGTGGACGCCGGTGCAGGCGACCTCCCCGCAGGCGTAGAGGCCGAAGACGGTGGTGCGGCCGCGCAGATCGGTGCGCACCCCACCGCTCGCGTAGTGCGCGGCCGGGGCGACCGGGATGGGCTCGGTCACCGGGTCGATACCGTGGGTGCGGCAGGCAGCCAGGATGGTCGGGAAGCGCCGCTCCCACATCTCGGCCCCGAAGTGGCGGGCGTCCAGGTACATGTGCTCCGCGCCGCGCTCCCGCATCCGCCGCATGATGCCCTTGGCGACGATGTCACGGGGCGCCAGCTCGGCCAGCTCGTGCTGCCCGCACATGAACCGCACCCCGTCGGCGTCCACGAGATGGGCGCCCTCGCCGCGCACCGCCTCCGAGACCAGCGGCTGCTGACCCTCCGCCTCCGGGCCCAGCCACAGCACCGTGGGATGGAACTGTACGAACTCCAGATCGCTGACCTCGGCCCCCGCGCGCAGCGCGAGCGCGACCCCGTCGCCGGTGGAGACGGCGGGGTTGGTGGTGGCGGAGAAGATCTGGCCCATGCCGCCCGTGGCGAGCACGACCGCGTCCGCCAGAACCGCGCCCACGCCGTCCCGCTGGCCCTCGCCCATGACGTGCAGGGTGACCCCGGCCGCCCGGCCGGAGCCGTCCTTGAGCAGATCGAGCACCAGGGCGTTCTCCACGGTCTCGATGCCGGCCGCGCGGACCGCCTCGACCAGGGCCCGGGAGATCTCCGCGCCGGTCGCGTCGCCGCCCGCGTGGGCGATCCGGCGGCGGTGGTGGCCGCCCTCGCGGGTCAGCAGGATCTCGCCCGTGTCGTCGTCGGCGTCGAAGCGGGCTCCGGTGGCGATGAGCCGGCGCACCGCGTCGGGGCCCTCGGTGACCAGCGCCCGTACGGCCTGCTCGTCGCAGAGCCCGGCACCGGCCACCAGCGTGTCGTCCAGGTGCTGCTCGGGGGTGTCGCCCTCGGCGAGGGCGGCGGCTATGCCGCCCTGGGCCCAGCGCGTGGAGCCGTCGTCCAGACGGGCCTTGGTGACCACGGTGACCTTGACCCCGGCCGCGGCGCAGCGCAGCGCCGCGGTCAGCCCGGCGACCCCGGAGCCGATGACCACGACATCGGCCTCGATGGCCCAGCCGGGGGCGGGGGCGCGCAGGGCGGTGGCGGGGGCGGCGGCCTCGGCCGCCGGGCGCCCGGCGGGACGGGTCATCGGGCGGCTCCGATCCACAGGCGGATGTTGTCTATCAGGCGGGTGGCGCCGACCTTGGCGGCGACGGCCAGCACGGCCTCACCGGTGTGTCCGTCGGAGACCTCGGTGAAGTCGGCGGGGTCGACCAGCGCCAGATAGTCCAGGACGAGCGGCGGTTCGAGCCCGGCCGCCTCGTCGAGCACCGCCCGCGCCGCGGACCGCACCGCGGCGGGCGACGCGACCCGTATGAGCTCGTGTTCCTCGGACCCGGCCGGGCCCTCCCCGGCCGCCAGCAGCCCCGCGTCGCGCCCGGCGAACAGCGCCCGGGACAGGGTCAGCGCGGTGTCCCGCTCCTGGGCCGTCAGATAGCGGTTACGGCTGGAGAGGGCGAGCCCGTCGCCCTCCCGGACGGTGGGGACGCCGACGATCTCCACGGGAAAGTTCAGGTCCTGGACCATCCGGCGGACCAGCGACAGCTGCTGGGCGTCCTTCTCGCCGAAGAAGGCGATATCGGGGCGGGTGAGATGGAGCAGCTTGGCGACGACGGTGAGCATCCCGTCGAAGTGGCCGGGGCGCGAGGCGCCCTCGTAGCGCTCGCCCAGGGTCCCGGCGGTGATCCGGACGCCCGGTTCGCCGTGCGGGTACACCTCCTCGGCGGTGGGGGCGAAGACGATGTCGGCGCCCGCCTCGGCCGCCACCTTGAGGTCGGCGTCGAGGGTGCGCGGATAGCGGTCGAGATCCTCGCCCGCGCCGAACTGGAGCGGATTGACGAAGACGGTGACGGTCACCATGCCCTTGGCGCCCACCCGGGCACGGGCGGCGCGGATGAGCGAGGCGTGCCCGTCGTGCAGCGCGCCCATGGTCATCACGACGGCCGTGCGCCCCGGCACGGCGAAGTGGGCGAGCGCCGCGTCCAGATCCGGGCGATGACGGAACAGCTCCACATCCGGCTCCCCTGGAAGCGCCTTGGTCCACAGCCTCGGGCTCATGCCTCACTACCTCCCCGGCCCCGCGCGTCGGTCACGTCCGAGAGCACGCCCAGCAGGTCCTCGGCGAGCTCCGGCTTGAGCAGACCGTGCGCGAGCGCCCGGTCGGCGGTCGTACGGGCCATGGCCAGATAACCGGCGACGGCGTGCGGGGCGTGCCGCCGCAACTCGGCGACATGGGCGGCGACCGTGCCCGCGTCGCCGCGCGCCACCGGACCGGTGAGCGCGGCGTCGCCGCTGCGCAGCGCGTTGTCCAGCGCGGCGCCGAGGAGGGGGCCGAGCATCCGGTCGGGGGCCTCGACCCCGGACGCGCGCAGCAGCTCCAGGGACTGGGCGACCAGCGTGGTGAGGTGGTTGGCGCCGATGGCGAGGGCGGCGTGGTAGAGCGGACGGGACTCCTCCGCGATCCACTCGGGCTCCCCGCCCATCTCGATGACCAGCGCCTCGGCCGCCAGCCGCAGTTCCTCGGGCGCGGTGACGCCGAAGGAGCAGCCGGCCAGCCGCTGGACGTCCACCGAGGTGCCGGTGAAGGTCATGACGGGGTGCAGCGCGAGCGGCAGCGCACCGGCCCGCAGCGCGGGCTCCAGCACGCTGACGCCGTAACGGCCGGAGGTGTGCACCAGCAGCTGGCCGGGGCGCACCGCGCCGGTTTCGGCGAGGCCGCCGACCAGCTCGGGCAGCGCGTCGTCGGGGACGGTGAGCAGCACCAGCTCGGCCCGCGCCAGCACCTCGGAGGGCGGCACGACGGGGACTTCGGGAAGCAGGGCGGCGGCCCGGCGCACGGAGGCGTCGGAGACACCGGAGGCGGCGACCGGGCGGTGCCCGGCGAGTCTCAGCGAGGCGGCGAGGGCCGGGCCGACGCGGCCCGCGCCGACGACCCCGACGGTGAGCCGGGCAGGTCGGTCCTGCGGCTCAGGCAGTGGTTGAGCGTTCACGCGGCAACGGCCTTCCGTTCCAGTCCTCAGGGGTACCGGACGATTCCCCGCCATGCTACGCGAGTGTTTCCGGGGGGTTTGGCCGCCCGCCCGGGCCTGTGGACAACTCTGTGGTCCGATGGACAGGCGTGCGACATGATCAGCCCATGACGGACGGGACGGACGAGGCAGACGAGGCGAACGAGGCAGATGAGATGGACGGCACGGGCGGCGAGGCGGAGCGGTCCGCGCGGGCGCGCCGCCTCGCGGCCTGGCACGGCGCCGAGCGGACGCTCGCGCGCGGGCCCGCCGAGGTGCGGATCGCCGAGCGGCTGGCCGCCCTCACGACCGGCCTTACGGCCGACACCGCGTCGTACGACGGGGACGGCTGGGTGGACATCTACGGCGACGGCATCGTCGAGGAGCTCGAGCGGCGGGTCGCCGAGCTGCTCGGCATGGAGGCCGCGGCGTTCTTCCCCACCGGCACCATGGCGCAGCAGGTCGCGCTGCGCTGCTGGGCGGGGCGCACCGGCAGTCCGGTGGTGGCGCTGCATCCGCTGGCCCATCTGGACATGCACGAGCGGGACGCGTATCTGACGGTGAGCGGGCTGCGCGCGGTGCGTCCGACCAGCGAGCCGCGGCCGCCCACGGCCGAGGAGATCCAGGGCCTGGACGAGCCGTTCGGCACCCTGGCCCTCGAACTCCCGCTGCGCGACGCCGGATTCGTGCTGCCCGAGTGGGAGGAGCTGGTCGCGGCCGTGGAGGCGGCCCGGGAGCGGGACGCGGTGGTGCACTTCGACGGGGCGCGGCTGTGGGAGTGCACGGCGCACTTCGGCCGGGAGCTGCCGGAGATCGCCGCCCTGGCGGACTCCGTCTATGTGTCCTTCTACAAGTCGCTCGGCGGCCTCTCGGGAGCGGCGCTGGCCGGGCCCGAGACCCTGGTGACCGAGGCCAGGGCGTGGCGCCACCGGTACGGCGGCCAGCTCTTCCAGCAGTGGCCGGTGGCGCTGGCCGCGCTGGACGGCCTGGACCACGAGCTGCCGAGGCTGCCGTCGTACGTGGCGCACGCGCGGGTCGTGGCCGAGGCGCTGCGGACGGCGTTCACGGCCGCGGGGGTGGGCTGGTCCCGGGTGCATCCGGAGGTGCCGCACACCCACCAGTTCCAGGTGTGGCTGCCGTATCCGGCGGCGGTGCTGGACGAGGCGGGGGTGCGGCTGGCGGAGGAGACCCGGACGGTGCTGTTCCGTCGCTGGCGGGAACCGGGGCCGCCCGGCCTGGCCATGACGGAGCTGACGGTCGCCTCATCCGCACTCGACTGGACGGCCGACGACGTCACGGCCGCGGCCGACGCCTTCCTCGCCCGGGTCCGGGAGCTGATCGAGGGCCGGAAGCTCGGGGACGGGGACGGCTGACCGGCGCCGCGCGAACACCTCCCCGACCGCTCTGACCGCCCTGACCGCCCTTACGGCGCGCAGGGCATCCGTAAGGCGGCCACGGCGGCCGCGGCGGCGGGCCGGGCGCCCGGCCGTCACGGCCCGGAAGTCGCGGTACTCCCGCAGCTCCCGGAGGGTGCGCCAGTCGTACAGGCCCGGTGCGGGCGGGGCGGGCTCGCCGCGCTGGGCGGCCCGGTACAGGTCGAGTGCGTAACTCACGGTGAGGGACATGGCTCGACGGTCCGCCCGGCCCCGGGCACCGGTCACGCCGTTTGACGATGGGCGTCAAACGAGGGCGGGGCCGGGGCCGGGCTCCCGCACCATGGGTCCATGGCCAATGTCATCGACATCGCCGGGCTGCCGCCCGAGCGCATCGTCTTCAGCCCGTCCCCACTCGCCGAGCTGGGCGCCGCGCTCCATGTGCTGTCCGAGCCCGGCCACCACCCCGGGCTGCACGGCTGGGCCACCGCCACCGCCTCGGCGCTCAAGCCGGACCTCGCGGACCGGCTCTGCGAGGCGGACTTCCTGTGGCGCACCGCCCGCTCCGACCTGCTGCTCCCGGCCGTCCCCGGGGCGACGCTCGCCGAGGAGCTGGACGCGCTGGACCGGATCGACGACGAGACGTTCGTGGCGGCCGCCTTCGAGATCGCCTGCTCCCCCTCGTACACCCGGCACACCCCCTCGCCGCTGGTCGACGCGGGCGAACGGGCCCGGGTCCGCGAGATGGCCGCCGCCCGGGGGCCGCGCCAGGCCGACTTCACCGACCGGATGCTGGAGGACCCGGACGGGCTGCGGGTCTGGCTGCGGCGGCTGCTGGAGGACTGCGACCAGGCGTTCTTCGCCGACACCTGGCGGCGGACCCGGATCCAGCTGGCCGCCGACGCCCGCCACAAGGCCGAGCTGCTGCACCGCAAGGGGCTCGCGGAGGCGCTGGCGTCGGCCTCCGCCGCGCTGTCGCTTTCGGAGGACGGGGAGAGCATCCTGGCCGACAAGCTGGCGGGCGGCCGTACGACGGCGTCCGGGGCCGGCGTCACCTTCATCCCGACCGCGTTCGGCTGGCCGCATCTCGTCATCGTGCACGCCCCCGGCTGGCGCCCGGTGATCCAGTACCCGGTCGGCGCCCCCGAGCTGCCCCCGCCCGCCGCCCTGGAGCTCGTCCAGCGCCGCCTCGAGGCCCTGGCCCACCCGATGCGGATGCGGCTGTGCCGCACCCTGGCCCGCGGCCCGCACACCACCGGTGAGCTCTCCGAGTCGTACGGCATCACGCCCCCGGAGGTCTCCCGCCATATCGCCGTGTTGAAGAAGGCCGGTCTCCTCACCACCCGCCGCCGCGGCCGCTATGTGCTGCACCAGCTGGATCTGCCGTCGGTGGCCAGGCTGGGCAGCGACTTCCTGGAGAGCGTTCTGCGGTAGGGCGCCGGCCGCGCCTAAAATGTTCACCGCACAGTGAACGCGGTCGGAACGGCGAGCGGCCTAGGAGCGGCGATGAGCAACCGAAGCCACCGGTCCGCGCCGCACCACACCCACCCCGACGACGTCCCCGTGCAGACCGCGCTCGCGGCGCTCGCCGACCCCGTACGGCTCCAACTGGTCCGCGAACTCGCCACGGCGGGCGACTGGGAGCACGCCTGCGGCACCTTCGACGTCCCCGTGGGCAAGGCGGCCCTCAGCCACCACTTCTCGGTGCTGCGCGCGGCCGGTCTGATCGAGCAGCGCGACCTGGGCCCCAAGCGGGTCAACCGGCTGCGCCGCCCCGAGTTCGACCAGCGCTTCCCCGGACTGCTCGACCTGGTGCTCCGCGAACGGCCACGGTGAGGACGCCGCCTCAGCCGTAAGGACGTCGCCTCAGCGGGCCGGTCCGGTCGGCCCCCCGGCCTGGACCAGTCCGGTCTCGTAGGCCATCACCACCACCTGCACCCGGTCCCGCAGCTCCAACTTGGTGAGGATGCGGCCGACATGGGTCTTCACGGTCGCCTCGGACAGCACCAGCCGCGCCGCGATCTCGCCGTTCGACAGCCCCTGCGCGACCAGCAGCACCACCTCGCGCTCCCGGTCGGTGAGCCGGTCCAGCTCCGGACGGGCCCGGCCCCCACCGGCCCCGCTGCCCGGCAGCATCGGCGCGAACCGGTCCAGCAGCCGGCGCGTCGTACTGGGCGCGACCACCGCGTCGCCGCTGTGCACCGCGCGGATCGCCGCGAGCAGCTCGCCCGGCGGCACATCCTTGAGCATGAAGCCGCCCGCCCCGGCCTTGAGCGCGGAGAAGGCGTACTCGTCCAGGTCGAACGTGGTCAGGATGATGACCTTCGGCGCCCCGTCCCGCTCACATATCCGCCGGGTCGCCTCCACCCCGTCCAGCTTGGGCATCCGGACGTCCATGAGGACGACGTCCACCTCCGTGGAGCGCAGCACCTGGAGTGCCTCCACCCCGTCGCCCGCCTCGGCGACGACCTCCATATCGGGCTGGGCCGCGAGCACCATCCGGAAGCCGGTGCGCAGCAGCACTTGGTCATCGACGAGCATGACGCGGATCGACATCCCGGACGGTCCCTTCCCTCTGGCCTGACAGCCGGCCTACAGCACGTATCAGATGGCTCAACGAACCGGCTTCAGCGGCAGCAGCGCGCTGATCCGAAAGCCGCCGCCCGGTCGGGGGCCCGCGTCGAGCGTGCCGCCCACCATGCCGACGCGCTCCCGCATCCCGATCAGACCATGGCCGCTGCCGTCGGCGCCGCCGTCCTCGTACATCTCGCGCTGCGCGCCCCGCCCGTCGTCCTCGACCAGCAGCCCGAGCCCGTCGTCGAAGTAGGTGAGGCGGACGCTCGCGCCCACGTCCGGGCCGCCGTGCTTACGGGTGTTGGTGAGCGCCTCCTGCACGATGCGGTACGCGGTCAGCTCGACCCCGCTGGGGAGCTGGCGCGGGCTGCCCACGACCTTGAAGTCCACCGGGAGTCCGGCGCCGCGCACCTGCTCCACGAGCTCGTCGATCTGCTCGACATCCGGCTGCGGTACGTAGTCGTTCTCCTCGCCCGGCTCCCCGGTGCGCAACACGCCCAGCAGCCGCCGCATCTCGGCGAGCGCCTGGCGGCCGGTGCCGGAGATCGTCTCCAGCGCCTGCCGGGTCTGTTCGGGCGAGGAGTCCAGGACGTACGCGGCGCCGTCCGCCTGCACCACCATCACCGACACGTTGTGCGCCACGACGTCGTGCAGCTCCCGCGCGATCCGGGCGCGCTCGGCGGCCACCGCGACCTTCGACTGCGCCTCGCGCTCCTTCTCCAGCCGGGCGGCTCGCTCCTCGAGCTGCGCGTAGTAGGCCCGGCGGGTGCGGATCGAGTCGCCGAGCACCCAGGCCAGGACGAAGGGGATGGAGACGAAGACCGCCGAGACCACGTCCTCCCACCAGCCCTGCTGGGAGTGCGGCCAGCGGAGGGTGGCGAGGGGGGCCGCGCTGATCGCCACGCCCAGCGCGAAGCGGGAGGCCGGGCGCGAGGAGGCGACCGCCACCGTGTAGACGATCACCAGCATGGCGAAGTCGGCGACATTGGGCCGGACGTTCGTGGCCATCTGGACGAGACCGCACAGGATGGCCAGCACCAGCATCTTCTCGGGGGCGCGGCGGCGCAGCGCGATCGTCGCCCCCAGCGCCAGCGTGATCGGCACGCCCGCGAGGCGGGAGCCCCGGCCCACCGACGCCTCCACGAGCCACAGGAACCCGGAAGCGACAAGGAGGACGGCCCAGAAGGTGTCCACCCCTGTCGGATGCCTGCGGAGAAATTCGTAGAGGCGCTGCACGTCACCCAGCGTAGGCATCGCCGGACCCCTCCCGGGTCAGCCCGAGGGGCGATCCGAAACCCCCGGCCCTACTCCCCAAGGTGGAGACCACTCCGCATAGCGTGGCGGTGTGGCGAGTGCGAAGCATGAGTGGAGCGGATGGCGTACGGCGGCCGAACGCGCGCTGTACGGAGCGGACGGCTTCTTCCGCCGCCCGGAGGGCCCGGCAGGGCATTTCCGCACGTCGGTGCATGCCTCACCGCTTTTCGCGCGGGCGGTCGCGGAGCTGCTGTGCCGGGTGGACGAGGCGCTCGGGCACCCCGCCGAGGTGGCGCTGGTGGACCTGGGCGCCGGCCGCGGCGAGCTGCTCACACGGGTGCTCGCCGTGGCCCCCGGCCTGCCGCACGGGCTGGACCGGCGGCTGTGTCCGTACGCGGTGGAGCGGGCGGACCGGCCGGCGGGCCTGGACGGGCGGATCGCCTGGCGCGACGCCCCGCCGGAGGGATGCACGGGGCTGCTGTTCGCCAATGAGTGGCTCGACAACGTGCCCGTGGACGTGGCCGAGACCGACGCGGACGGCGTGCCCCGCCGGGTCGAGGTGGATCTGCTGTCCCTGGACGGCACTGAGCGGCTGGGCGACCCGGTGGACGGCGAGGACGCGGCGTGGCTGACCCGCTGGTGGCCACTGGCGGGCGCCGAACCGGGGCTGCGCGCCGAGATCGGCCATCCGCGCGAGGTGGCCTGGGCGCGGGCCGTCGGCTCCCTGCGGGCGGGCCTCGCGGTCGCCGTCGACTACGCCCATGAACGCGCCACCCGGCCCCCCTTCGGCACGCTCACCGGCTTCCGCGGGGGGCGCGAGGTCCGGCCCGTTCCCGACGGGTCCTGCGATCTGACGGCGCATGTCGCGATGGATGCGTGCGCCGCCGCGATGGGGGTGTCCGGCACCGCGATGGACGCGTCCGGCACCGCGATGGACGCGTCGGGCACCGCGATGGACGCGTCCGGCGCCGCGGGCGGGGCCAGCGCCGCGGGCGGGCCCGGCGCCGGGCTGATGACCCAGCGCGAGGCGCTGCGCGCCCTGGGCCTCGACGCCCGTCGGCCGCCGCTCGCCCTGGCCTCCGCCGACCCCACCGCCTACGTACGCGCCCTCAGCGCGGCGGGCGAGGCGGCGGAGCTGACCGACCCGGCGGGTCTCGGCGCCTTCACCTGGCTCCGCCAGCCGGTGAACCTGCCCCACGACGTACTCCGGCCGTAGAGGGCGTCCGGCGGATCGTGCCGCCTGCGGCGGGCTGTTCCCCTCCCCGCCCCTCCCCGAAACTGGGGCTCCGCCCCAGACCCCGGAGCCCAGGGGCCAAGCCCCCGCCACCCGGCGAAGCCGCACATCGAGGCCGCCCGGAAAAGAGCGGGCAGAGGAAAGCATCGGCATGCGGCACCGCCGCATGGGCGCTGCGCCCAGACCCCAGGACCCAGGGGCGAAGGCGGCAGCGATGTGCGGCTCAGCCGCGTGGGAACTGCGCGCACACCTCGGGGTCCAGGGGCGAAACCCCTGGTAACGGGAAGGGGCGGGGAGGGGAAAACACCGGTACGACACCGCCGCGTAGTGGGCTCCGCCCCAGACCCCGGAGCCCACTGCCACCCGACGAAGCCGCACATCGAGGCCGCCCGGAAAAGAGCGGGCAGAGGAAAGCATCGGCATGCGGCACCGCCGCGTAGGGGCTGCGCCCAGACCCCGGGGTCCAGGGGCGCAGCCCCTGCCGCGCGGCGGCGCCGCATATAGAAGGCTGCGGGAAGGGGCGGGGAAGGGCCCACCGGGCAGCTGAGAGACTGGTACGCATGACGGAGACGACAGTCGGCATCGGCGGCGCCGCCGAGAGCACGGACATGGTGCTCAACATCGGCCCACAGCACCCCTCCACCCACGGAGTGCTACGGCTGCGGCTGGTCCTCGACGGGGAGCGGATCCAGAGCGCCGAGCCGGTGATCGGCTATATGCACCGGGGCGCGGAGAAGCTCTTCGAGGCGCGCGACTACCGCCAGATCATCATGCTCGCCAACCGTCACGACTGGCTCTCCGCCTTCTCCAACGAACTCGGCGTCGTGCTCGCCGTGGAGCGGATGCTGGGCATGGAGGTCCCCGAGCGCGCGGTGTGGACCCGTACGCTCCTCGCCGAGCTCAACCGGGTCCTGAACCATCTGATGTTCCTCGGCTCCTACCCCCTGGAGCTGGGCGGCATCACGCCGATCTTCTACGCGTTCCGGGAGCGCGAGGACCTCCAGCACGTCATGGAGGAGATCTCCGGCGGCCGGATGCACTACATGTTCAACCGGGTCGGCGGCCTCAAGGACGACCTCCCGGCGGGCTGGCTGGGCCGGGCCCGGCAGGCCGTGGCCGAGGTGCGCTCGCGGATGGGGGTGTACGACGACCTGGTGCTCGGCAACGAGATCTTCCGGGGCCGCACCCGCGGTGTCGGCGTCCTGGCCCGCGAGACGGTGCACGCGTACGGGGTCAGCGGCCCCATCGCCCGGGCCTCGGGCGTCGACTTCGATCTGCGGCGCGACGAGCCGTATCTGGCCTACGCCGAGTTGAGGGACGTCCTCGAGGTCGCCATCCGCGAGGAGGGCGACTGCCTCGCCCGGTTCGAATGCCTGCTGGAGCAGACGCACGTCTCACTGGCGCTGGCCGACGCCTGCCTCGACCGGCTGGACGAGCTCCCGCCGGGGCCGATCAACCAGCGGCTGCCGAAGGTACTCAAGGCGCCCGAGGGCCACACCTACGCCTGGACCGAGAACCCGCTCGGCCTCAACGGCTACTACCTCGTCTCCAAGGGCGAGAAGACGCCGTACCGGCTGAAGCTCCGCTCGGCGTCGTACAACAACATCCAGGCGCTCACCGAACTGCTGCCGGGCACTCTCGTCGCCGACATGGTGGCGATCCTGGGGTCGCTCTTCTTCGTCGTCGGCGACATCGACAAGTAGCCGGTCATCGACGAGTAGCCGGTCAACACGCGGGCAGCCGGTCAACACGCGGGCGAGCCGCGCGGGCGATCCCTCACGAGATCGCGCTGCGCAGCTCCCCGAGGTCGATCTGCTCCGTCTCGTCGTGCTCGGTCAGGTCGATGACCTCGCCCACCGCGCCCTTCTTGGTCTCCGCCAGGGTCTCGTCGCCGATCACATCCGCGAGATCCTCCTCGGCGGCCGGTTCGGGCTCCCGCTTCTGCTTCTTCGATTGCTTCTTCTGGGTGCCGAAGTAGTCGAAGCCGCTCTCCGAACGGGAGGCGGCCCGGCGGGCCGCGGCATACGGCACCACCGCCGAGGCGGCCGTACGGGCGTGGGTGCGCGGCTCCTGCGGGCCGTCGCCGTCCTGCCCGCCGGCCGCCGGGGGCTTCCCCAGCGTGGCGGCACCGTCCTTGCCCCGGCTCTCGCGCGGGCCCTTACGGTCGTCCTGATCCGCGTTCGCCTCGGCGTTCCGATCCGCGCCCTGCTCCGCGTCCCGATCCGCGTTCTGCTCCGAAGCCTCGGTACGGGCGGCCGCGGCGGCTGCCTGCTCCCGCCGCTCCTTCTGCCGTCGGGCGCTCTCCCGGAGCCGGCTCAGCGCCTCGTCGGCCTTGGCGTACGCGGCGGCCGACGGCAGCCCGGTGAGGATCTCGTCCCGCTCGTCGTCGGAGTCGACGGACTCGGCGGCCCCGGTCGCCCCCGCCCCCGCGGCCTCCAGCTCCTTCGCCGGGGACGCGGCCTCCAGCGCGAGCCGGCGGCGGCCCTCCAGGGCGCTGGCCCGCTCGGTCTCGGCCGTGGCGTAGCGGCGCAGCAGCTCCGCGTGCTCGTTGCGCAGCCGGGCGAGTTCGGCGCGCTTGGCGCGCAGCCGGGTGTTGAGCGCACCGCGGAGCTCGCTCGCCTTCTCGGCGTCCGCCTCGAGCTCCGCGATCCGCTCCTCGTACTTCATCTCCTGGCGCGCGGTCTCGCTCGCGGCCTCCGCGACCCGGCGGCCGGCCGAGCGGTCCCAACGGCGCATCAGGACGGCGCCGACGACCGCGGCGCCGGCCGCGGTCGCGGCCAGCCCACGGATCACGACCGCGTCGCCGACCAGCCAGGCACCGGCGGCGCAGGTTATTGACACGACTGCGACCGAAGCGGAGGGGAGGAGCCTGTGCAGGGGTGGGGATTGGCGGTGGCGTCCACGTGGCATGGCCCGAAACCTACCGTGCTAAGGGGTCGCTTGCGTGCCCGCCGGGCCAGATCTGTTGTCAATCCGTTGGCAAATGCGGCGGTTGCGCGGCCGAGATCCCTTGCCGAGCCCTGCCATGCCCTCCCGAGCGGGGATTTGATCCTACTTCACCAGCCCCTTGTCCCGCAGGTAGTCGTCGGCGACATCCGCCGGCTTGAGCCGCTCGGCGTCAACTTTCTTGTTGAGTTCCCTCAGATCGGCGGTCGTCAGTACCTTGGTGAGCTTGTTCAGCGAGTCCGCGATCTTCTGTGAGCCAGCGGACTTCGCATTCACCACGGGAAGTACGTTGTCGGCATTCTGGAGATTTTTGTCGTCGCCGAGCAGCACGAGCCCGAACTGATCCAGCGTGCTGTCCGTGGTCGTGGTCAGGACCATCTGGTCCTTGCCGTCCTTGACGGCCTGCTTGGCCTGGACGCTGCCGATGTCAAGCGGGTCGATCCCGGCGATGTCGATGCCGTACTTCTTCTCCAGACCCGGCTGGCAGAAGGGCCGCTTGGGGCATTCGTCGCCCGCCGCCAGGGTGACCTTCTGCTTGGACTTCCCGAGGTCGGAGAGCGTCTTGAGACCATGCTTCTTGGCGAAGTCGGCGCTGACCGCGAAGGCGTTCTGGTCCACGGCCTTGCCGGGCTCCAGCACCTTCAGGCCGCGCGGTTCGGCGAGCTTCTTCAGCGCCGCGACCGTCTTGGTCACGTCAGCGGAGGCCACCGGGGCGGCATTCGACCCGTTCTTCTTCTGGTTGAGGAATTCGGCCAGCGTCGCCGCGTACTCCGGCACGACATCCATCTGGCCCTTCTCCAGGGCCGGTTCATACAGCTCACGGGCGTCCACCGTCTTGATCGAAGTGGAATAGCCGGTGTCCTTCAGAACCCCCGCGTACAGCTCCGCGAGGATCTTCGACTCGGAGAAGGAGGCGGATCCGATCACCAGCGAACCCTTGCCCGGTTTACCGGAGCTGTCGCCGCCGCTCGACTTCTCCAGGCTGTCCCCGCCGCAGGCGGTCAGCCCGGCCGCCAGCGCCGCGACCCCCGCCACGGCGGCCGCCGCCCTATTGATCTTTCTCATGGTTCCCCATCCGTTGTTGTGGCCGCGGTTGTGTGGCCGCGCTGTCGGCGCATTCCGCGTCGTCCGCGCTTCCCGCGTCATCCGCGCTTTCCGCGTCATCAGCGATCTATGCGTCATCCGCGCTCTCCGCGCTTTTCCGCCCTGGGTGTCCGCACGCCTTCGCGCCCGGCCGCGGGAGGGCTCGGCCCGCGGGTTCTACGTCGTGAGCGCCGGTGAGGCCGGCGCCTGGTCGGCGGGCGGGCGCCGGGCCGCGGTCGGCCGCCGCCCCGTCCTGCGCCGCATCGGGTCCAGCACCAGGCCCAGGAGCACGAAGACCCCCTCGACCACCAGCGCGAGGGACGCGACCAGCACCGCACCGGCCACCACCTGCGGGGTGTCGGTGAGCCGGAAGCCCGCCGTGATGATCCGCCCCAGACCGCCGCCGCCGGGCAGCGCCGCCAGCGTCGCGGTGGCCACGACCTGCACCGCGGCCGTCCGTACGCCCGTCATGATGAGCGGGAACGCCAGTGGCAGCTCGACCCGGCGGATCAGCTGGCCGCCGGTCATCCCCATGCCCCGGGCCGCCTCCACGACCTCCCGGTCCGCCTCGCTCACCCCGACATAGGCGTTGGTGAGCAGCGGCGGGATGGCGAACAGCACCAGCGCGATGATCGTGGGCCACTGGCCGTGCGTCCCCAGCGGACTGAGCAGCAACAGCACCAGTACGGCGAAGGTGGGCACGGCGCGCCCCGCGTTGGAGATGTTCACCGCGAGCGCGCCGCCCTTGCCGATGTGGCCGAGGGCCACGGCGATCGGCAGCGCCACCGCGCAGGAGATCGCCAGGCAGACGAAGGTCAGGAACAGATGCTGGCCCAGCCGGTGCCACACCCCGTCGGGGCCCGCCCAGTGCGACCCGGTGGCCAGCCAGGTCCACGCCTTGGCGACGACGTCCATCAGGTGGTGCCCTTCCGACTCTTGCGTGCCCACGGCGTCAACAGCCGCTGGAGGCCGAGCAGCAGCAGATCCGCCACCACCGCCAGCGCCACGCACAGCACCGAGGCGGTGAGCACCTCGGCCTTGAAGAAGCTGCGCATGCCCTCGTAGATGAGGTTGCCGAGGCCGCCGTATCCGATGATCGCGCCCACCGTGGTGAGCGAGACCGTGGAGACGGTGGTGATCCGCAGCCCGGCCATCAGCGCGGGCAGCGCGAGGGGCAGCTCCACGCCGAAGAGCAGCCGCAGCGGGCCGTACCCCATGCCCCGGGCCGCCTCCCGCGCCTCCTCGGGCACCGAGGCGAGACCGGCCATGATGTTGCGCACCAGGATCGTGAGCGAATAGAGCACCAGCCCGGTGATCACCACCGCGGCCGATACCCCGAACACGGGCAGCAGCAGCGAGAACATCGCCAGCGACGGCACCGTGTAGAGGATCGTGGTCAGCCCCAGCACCGGCCCCGCGACCGTCCGCCAGCGGCGGGCCAGCAGCGCCAGCGGAAAGGCGACCAGAAGGCCGATCGCCACCGAGGCGAGCGTGATCCATACGTGCTCGAGCGTCGCGTCCGTCAGCTCTTGACCGCGTGTGCGTACATACTCACCGCATATCCACTCGTTACTGATCAGACAGTTTCCGTCGGCCATACGCTCACCTCCCCCGTCGGGTCGCGGGCCGGTTGCTCATCACAATTCCAGGTGACCCTAACCCCGGGAGATGACAATCTCGTCCGATCGCCACACAACAGCAACAATGTCTGCCACGAATGCGGCAACAATGGGGAGCCATGATCCGTTTCGAGCATGTCACCAAGCGCTACGCCGATGGCACGACGGCCGTGGACGACCTCTCCTTCGAGGTGTCGGAGGGCGAACTGGTCACCCTCGTCGGCCCCTCGGGCTGCGGCAAGACGACGACGATGAAGATGGTGAACCGGCTCATCGAGCCGACGTCGGGGCGGATCCTGGTCGACGGCGAGGACATCGCCGAGGCGGATCCGGTCGGCCTGCGCCGCCGTATCGGCTATGTCATCCAGCAGGTCGGGCTCTTCCCGCACAAGACCGTGCTGGAGAACACCTCGACCGTGCCGCATCTGCTGGGCTGGCAGCGGAAGAAGGGGCGGGAGCGCGCCGCCGAACTGCTGGACCTGGTCGGCCTCGACCCGTCCGTCTACGGCGACCGCTATCCCGATCAGCTCTCCGGCGGGCAGCGGCAACGCGTCGGCGTGGCCCGCGCGCTGGCCGCGGATCCGCCGGTGCTGCTGATGGACGAGCCGTTCGGCGCGGTCGACCCGGTCGTCCGCGAGCATCTCCAGACCGAATTCCTGCGACTTCAGTCACAGGTGCGCAAGACCGTGCTCTTCGTCACCCATGACATAGAGGAGGCGGTCCGGCTCGGCGACCGCATCGCGGTCTACGGCTCGGGGCGGATCGAGCAGTTCGACACCCCGGCCACGGTGCTGGGCGCGCCCGCCACCCCGTATGTGGCCGACTTCGTGGGCGCGGACCGGGGGCTGAAGCGGCTGTCGGTCACCCCCATCGAGCCCGGCGACCTGACCCAGCCGCCCGTGGTCCACCTGGACGACCCGCTCACCAAGGCGGCCGCCAAGCTGGCCGCGGACGGGGCGCGCTGGGCCGTCGTCCTGGACGACGCGGAGCGGCTGCACGGCTGGATCCCGGCGGAGGCGGCCGACGGCGCGCGGGGCACCGTACGGGACCATGCGCGCCGGATGGAGGCGTGGCTGCCGGTGGGGGCGCCGCTCAAGCAGGCGTTCAGCACGATGCTCCAGCACGACGCGGGCTGGATCGCGGTGCTGGACGACGACCGCTTCCTCGGCGTCCTCACCCCGGCCCGGCTCCACGAGGCGCTGCGCCGGTCGATCGACGCCGACGCGGGCGGCATCGCCCGGGGCGACGTCCAGCTCCAGACCGTCGCCGACGCATAGGCCCGCAGGGGCGCGGGGCTGTGTCGATGTGCGGCTCCGCCGCGGCTGTTTCGATATGCGGCTCCGCCGCGTGGGACCAGCCACGACGGCGCCGCGGACGATGGACGGCAGCTCAGGGCACTTCCAGCGAAGCGTTTAGCGGTCGGCCAGACGGCCGCCGAGCCATTCCAGCGCGGCGGGGACCTCCCGCTTCCAGGTGTTGAAGTTGTGGCCGCCGGTGCCGAGGATGATCGACGAGATCCGGGTCGGCTCCCCGCGCCGGTTGAGCCGCTTCACCTTGTTCACGAAGCGCACGGTGTCCTTGTAGTTCTGCTCACCGTGCTCGCTGCTGGACACCAGCAGCGAGACCGGCGGCGCCGGTTTGTGGTCCAGCCGCCACATCAGGTCGTTCTCCCGCTCCAGCCGCTCGCTGCCGCCGAAGAGATCGCCCGTGGTCGCGTCGATCGGGGCCTGGTACGAGGGGGAGAGCCCGGCCGCCGCCGAGAACGCGCCGGGGTGGCGCATCGCCATCTTCAGGGCGCAGTAGCCGCCGGTGGAATTTCCGATGACGCCCCAGTTACGGGCCCGCTTGCCCACCCGGTAGTGGTCGGCGACCGCCTTGGGCAGGTCCTTGGTGAAGAACGTCTCGACCCGCGGCCCGCCCGGCACGTCCACGCACTCGGTGTCGCGCGGCGGCGCGACGGTCGGCCGCATCATCACCAGGACGAGGGGCTGCATCCTCCCCGCCTTGACCAGTTTGTGCGAGTGCTGTGGATACTTCAGGCCATTGATGAGCGCCTCGGTGGTGCCCGGATACCCGGTCAGCACCAGCGCGGCGGGAAAGGTCCGCCGGGCGTACTCGGGCCGGAAGTACTCCGGCGGCAGATAGATGTACGCCGGGCCGGCGATCCCGGAGACCGGCCCCTGGATCCTCACCTTCTCGATGCGCCCGGCGATCCTGGGCGAGGAGCCGCCGTCGACGGCCAGGTGGCGGGTCTCGGTGACCCGCACCCGGGTACCCGGCGTGTCATGGTCCACCACGACGCCCGGCTCGTCCTGCGTACCGAAGAGGTCGGACCAGGATCCATAGAATCCGAAGGACTGATTGGCGAACAGTCCGAACGCCATGAACACGGTCAGCTGCGTGCCCAGTAGCATGCCGAACCGGCCGAGCACGGGAGCCACACCGCGCCCGGCCAGCCGGGGCCACAGCCATATCGTGGCCGCGAACAGCAGCAACGCCGCGACGGCTGCCGCGATCACGATGTTGTTGCTCGTGAGACCCATCACTATCTTTCTGCCGGGCGACCGGCCCCCCGTGCCGCCTGGGGAACCTCCCGGCCGTGGCCGGGGAGTGAACCCCACTCCTTCAAATGCCGTCTTACTGGGCGCAAATCGTGCGGATGCCGCGCAACAGAACCGAAGATCCTCTTGACCGAAGCGACGGGAATACAGATGTCTGACAGTCAAGATGCCGAAACATCCGGGAAGGTTCCCACCCGGATACGGCGCCTGCCGCGCGGTCCCAGGCCGGAGGCGGTGCCCACCGCCGTCGGCACCGCGTGCACGCTGATCGGGCTGATGGACATCGTCTTCCCCCGGCTGCGGCACAGCAGGGTGCACGCGCTGGCCGAGCTGCTGCCGGGCGCCGTGAGCTCCCTGGCGGCCGCCGCCTCGATCGTGGTCGGTCTGCTGCTGCTGATGCTGGCCCACGGCCTCAAACGGCGTAAGCGGCGGGCCTGGGTCGCGGCCGTGGCGCTGCTGCCGGTCGGCGCCGCCGCACAGCTGCTCTACCGGCACTCGGTCATCGGCATGGTCCTCTCCCTCGTCCTGATGGGGGTGCTGATCCGCTACCGCGCCGAGTTCGCGGCGCTGCCGGACCCCCGCAGCCGCTGGATGGCGCTGGCCAACCTCGTGGTGATGGGCGCGGTCAGCGTCACCGTGGGGCTGCTCATCGTCCGTTCGCACCCGGACGCCATTCAGGGGCGCCCGTCGCTCGGCGAGCAGCTGGAGCACGTCCTGTGGGGCCTGTTCGGCTTCGAGGGGCCGGTCGACTACCGCCACGGCGCGGACTACACCGTCGGCTACTCCCTCGGCGCGCTGGGCCTGCTGACCGTGGCCACCACCGCCTATCTCGCCTTCCGCCCCGAGCACCCCGCCGCCCGCCTCACCGCCGAGGACGAGGAGCGGCTGCGGGGCCTGCTCGCCGCCCACGGGCGCCGCGACTCGCTCGGCCACTTCGCGCTCCGCCGCGACAAGGCCGTGGTCTTCTCCCCCACCGGCAAGGCCGCGGTCTGCTACCGCGTGGTCTCCGGGGTGATGCTCGCCAGCGGCGACCCGGTCGGCGACGTGGAGGCGTGGCCCGGTGCGATCGCCCGCTTCATGGAGGAGGCGCGGGCCCACTCCTGGACCCCGGCGGTGATGGGGTGCAGCGAGACCGGCGGCGAGGTGTGGACCCGGGAGACCGGCCTGGACGCGCTGGAGCTCGGCGACGAGGCCATCGTCGATGTGGCGGACTTCACCCTCTCCGGGCGCGCCATGCGCAACGTACGCCAGATGGTCAAGCGGATCGAGCGGGCCGGCTACCAGACCCGGGTGCGGCGCGCCGGCGAGCTGGGCCCCGAGGAGCTGGAGGCCATCCGGCGCGCCGCCGCCGACTGGCGCGGCACCGACACCGAGCGCGGCTTCTCGATGGCGCTGGGCCGGATCGGCGACCCGGCGGACGGGGACGCGGTGATCGCCACCGCCCACAAGGCCGCCGGTGAGGGCGCGCAGGAGGGCCCGTACGGAGACCTCAAGGCCGTGCTGCACTTCGTGCCGTGGGGCCGGGACGGGATGTCGCTGGAGCTGATGCGGCGCGACCGGAGCGCCGACCCGGGCATGAACGAGCTGCTGATCGTGGCCGCGCTGCGGGCCGCCCCCGAGCTGGGCGTGGAGCGGGTGTCGCTGAACTTCGCGATGTTCCGCTCGGCGCTGGCACGCGGCGAGAAGCTGGGCGCGGGCCCGGTGCTGCGCGGCTGGCGGGCGCTGCTGGTGTTCCTCTCCCGCTGGTTCCAGATCGAGTCGCTGTACAAGTTCAACGCGAAGTTCCAGCCGCGCTGGGAGCCGCGCTTCGTGGTCTTCCGCAACACCCGGGACCTGCCGCGGATCGGTCTGGCCGCGATGCAGGCCGAGGGGTTCGTCTCGCTCGCCCTGCCCCGGCTGCTGCGCCGCGGCCGCCGCCCCGAGCGCCGGCCCTGCGCCCATCGGCACCTGACCGAGGGCCGGGAGCTCCAGCAGGCGGCATGATCCAGAACCCACCCCCCAAGGCCCTGTCCGGTGGATCTTCGCGGGCCCGCGTAGATCCGCCGGACGGGGCCTACGCCTAGGCTGGGCACATGAGCACGTTGCATGGGCGGGGACGGGTGGCCGGACTGCCGGAGTGGGACCGGTGCGCGGTGATGGGCGTGGTGAACGTCACACCCGATTCCTTCTCCGACGGCGGGAAGTGGTTCGACACCGATCTGGCCGTCAAGCACGGTCTCGATCTGGTCGCCGCCGGGGCCGACCTGGTGGACGTCGGCGGTGAGTCGACCCGGCCGGGCGCGGCGCGCGTCGACGAGGCCGAGGAGCTGCGCCGGGTGATCCCCGTGGTCCGGGAGCTGGCCGCGGCCGGGGCCGTGATCAGCGTGGACACCATGCGGGCCGCGGTGGCCGAGCGGGCCGTCGCGGCCGGGGCCCGGCTGGTCAACGACGTCAGCGGCGGCGGCGCCGACCCCGCGATGGTGCCCATGGTGGCCGCGGCGGGGGTGCCGTTCGTGGTGATGCACTGGCGGGGCCAGTCGATCGACATGAACAACCGGGCGGTGTACGCGGACGTGGTCGGCGAGGTCGTCGCCGAGCTGCGGGCCGGTCTGGAGCGGGCGGTCGCGGGCGGTGTCGACCCGGAGCGGATCGTGGTCGACCCGGGCCTGGGCTTCGCCAAGGACGCCGACCACGACCTGGCGCTGGTGGCCCGGCTGTCCGCGCTGCGGGAGCTGGGCCGGCCGCTGCTGGTGGCGGCCTCCCGCAAGCGGTTCCTGGGGCGGGTCCTGGCCGGTGACGGAGGCAGCCCGCCGCCCGCCCGGGAGCGGGACGCCGCCACGGCGGCGGTCTCCGCGCTCGCGGCGCGTGAGGGCGCCTGGGCCGTCCGGGTACACGAGGTACGGGCCAGCGCGGACGCGGTGCGCGTGGCGCGGGCCATCGAAGCGGCCGAGACCACGGCGGGAGCGCTGTGACTTCCCTTACGGACAACGAGCGTGTGGCGCTGGTGAACACCGCGCTGTACGACGCCATGGAGCAGGGCGACCACGCCACGCTTCAGCGGCTCTGGCTGGACTCCCCCGACACCGAGGTGTCCTGTGTCCACCCGGGCTGGCCGGTGCTGCGCGGCCGGGGCGAGGTGCTCCGCTCATACGCGCTGATCATGGCCAACACGGACTACATCCAGTTCTTCCTGACGGATGTCGAGGTGTCGGTGATGGCCGACACCGCCATGGTGACCTGCACCGAGAACATCCTCAGCGGCGCCCCCGCGGAGGAGGAGGGCCAGCTCGGCCCGCTGGTGGGCCAGCTGGTCGTGGCCACGAACGTGTTCCGCCGGACGGAGGACGGCTGGAAGGTCTGGGCGCACCACGGCTCTCCGGTGCTCGCGGAGAGTGACGACGAGGAGCCGGGCGGCCCCGAGGGCCCCGCCGACGACGGACTGCTGCCGGGCTGAGCCCACCGGAGTTCGCGCCCCGCGAGGTGGGGGTAGGAGGCTGTGGCGCGGAGCGTCGGCAGCGAGCGCCGCCCACCCCATGGGCGAGTGCCGTCGGAGCCCGCAGGTAGATTCGAGGCAGGTACCCCCGCATGAGGCAGGGGACGGGTGGTGCGTTCCGGCTGGGACGCACCCGCGTACCGACGACCAGCAGGAGTGGTTCAGGTGGATCGTGTCGCGCTGCGCGGCCTGAGGGCTCGCGGGCACCACGGTGTGCTGCCCCATGAGCGCGAGGGGGGCCAGGAGTTCGTCGTGGACCTCGTGCTCGGCCTGGACTCTCGGCCCGCCGCGGCCGACGACGACCTCGGCAGGACCGTCCACTACGGCGTGGTGGCGGAGGAGGTCGTGGACGTGGTACGGGGTGAGCCGGTCGATCTGATCGAGACGCTGGCCGAACGGATCGCGGACCGGTGCCTCGAGCACGACGTGGTGCGGGAGGTCGAGGTCGTGGTGCACAAGCCGCAGGCCCCGATCACCGTGCCCTTTGACGACGTGACCATCACCATCACCCGGAGCCGAGTATGAGCAGCAGCGACCCGACCGTGCAGCCCGTTCCCGCCTCCGTGGTGGAGCAGGTGGACGCCGCCGATGTGACGTTGAGCAACCCCAAACGGGCGGTGATCTCGCTCGGCAGCAACCTGGGCAACCGCCTGGAGATCCTCCAGGGCGCGATCGACGCGCTGGAGGACACCCCCGGCCTGCGGGTCAAGGCCGTGTCGCCGGTGTACGAGACGGATCCGTGGGGCGTGGAGCCCGGCACCCAGGCCACGTACTTCAACGCGGTGGTGCTGATCAAGACGACGCTGCCGCCGTCCTCGCTGCTGGAGCGCGGCCACGCCATCGAGGAGGCGTTCGAGCGGGTGCGGGACGAGCGCTGGGGCCCGCGCACCATCGACGTGGACATCGTGGCGTACCAGGACGTGGTCTCCGACGACCCGCAGCTGACCCTGCCGCATCCGCGCGCCCATGAGCGCGCCTTCGTCCTGGTGCCGTGGAACGACGTGGATCCGCAGGCCGAGGTACCCGGGCGCGGGACGGTCGCGGGGCTGCTGGCGGCGGTGGGACAGGAAGGGGTCCGGGTCCGCGTCGATCTGGAACTGCGACTGCCCGAGTAGACGTTGATCCGGATAGGTTCCGGGAGACGCTGGCACGTACTGGATTGAGGGGCGACCGCTCGGTGAAGCAACTTCGGATCGGGGTGCTGGTCGGGCTGTTCGCCGTGGCCGGTGTGGTGTCGTGGGCGGGCGCCCGGCTGTGGGACACCTTCGGGTCGCTGCCGAGCGTCCCGGTGGCCGCGCCGATCGTGCTGGCCCTGATCGCGGTGGTGCTGACCGCCACCGCGCTGTCGCTGCGGGCCCGGCTGCGCGCCCAGCGGGAGCGGCAGCCCGACGCCAAGGGCGTGGACCCGATGGTGGCCGCCCGTGCGGTGGTCTTCGGCCAGGCCAGCGCGCTGGTGGCGGCGCTGATCGCCGGGATGTACGGCGGGGTGGGCGTCTTCCTGGCCATGACGCAGCTCGATGTGCCCGCCCGCCGCGATCAGGCGTTCTACGCCGGGGGCTCGGTCCTGGCGGGCGCGGGAGTGGTGGCGGCCGCGTTCTTCCTGGAGCGGGTGCTCAAGCTCCCCGAGGACGACGACAACGACGGCGACGGCCCGAGCGCGGCGGCCCGCGCCTGAGGCGCGCCCGGAGCCCAGGGGCCCACCAGGGGCCGCCAACCCCGCCAGCCCCGCCAGGTGTGCGGGGAGCCCGGAAAGCCGCTCAGCGGGCCATGATGAGGCTCATCGCCTCCGCCCGGGTGGCCGGGTCGCGCAGCTGGCCGCGGACGGCCGAGGTGAGGGTCTTGGCGCCGGGCTTGCGTACCCCGCGCATGGTCATGCACATGTGCTCGCACTCGACCACCACGATCACCCCGCGCGGTTCCAGTATCCGCATCAGGGAGTCGGCGATCTGGGTGGTCAGCCGCTCCTGGACCTGGGGGCGGCGGGCGTAGACATCGACCAGCCTGGCCAGCTTGGACAGCCCGGTGATCTTGCCGTCGTGGGACGGGATATAGCCCACATGGGCCACGCCCACGAACGGCACCAGGTGGTGCTCGCAGGAGGACATCACCTCGATGTCCTTGACCAGCACCATCTCATCGTGGCCCAGGTCGAAGGTGGTGGTCAGGACGTCCTCGGGCTCCTGGCGCAGCCCCGCGAAGATCTCCTTGTACGCACGGGCCACCCGGCCCGGCGTCTCGCGCAGCCCCTCCCGGTCGGGGTCCTCGCCGACGGCGATCAGCAGCTCGCGGATCGCGTTCTCGGCGCGCTTCTCGTCGAACACGCCAATGGGGCTCTCGCCGTCCAGCGTCACCGGGTCGGTCATGGACTGCCTCGTTCCTCACATACACGCACACGAACGCGAAAATGCCGCGTCCACCAGGCTAGAACCTGATGGACGCGGCATTCATTCCGGGGCCACCGAGGACGGGAGCCGCCCTCGGTGGCGGGGATCAGCTCTCCGAGCCGGAGTCCGACTCCTCGGGCCGCTCGGCGCCGTCCTCCGGCGCCGTGGCCTTGGTGAGCGAGGCCGCCGAGGTGGGCTGGGCGCCGTTCGCCGGGGCGAGCTCCCGGGGGGAGAGCACCGGCGGGCGGGTGGAGGGCGTACGCCGCGAGGATCCGGTCCACGCCGGCCGGGCCGGACGCTTCACGATCGGGGCGAAGATCTCGGCGATCTCCTCCTTGTTCAGCGTCTCCTTCTCCAGCAGCGCGAGCACCAGGTTGTCCAGGACGTCCCGGTTCTCTACGAGGATCTCCCACGCCTCGTTGTGCGCGGCCTCGATGAGCTTCTTGACCTCCTCGTCCACCAGCGCGGCGACCTCTTCCGAGTAGTCGCGCTGGTGAGCCATCTCACGGCCGAGGAACGGCTCGGAGTTGTCGGAGCCGAACTTGATCGCGCCGAGCCGCTCGGTCATGCCGTACTGCGTGACCATCGCGCGGGCCGTGGTGGTGGCCTTCTCGATGTCGTTGGACGCGCCCGTGGTCGGGTCGTGGAAGACGAGCTCCTCCGCGGCCCGGCCGCCCATCATGTAGGCGAGCTGGTCCAGCATCTCGTTGCGCGTGGTCGAGTACTTGTCCTCGTCGGGCAGGACCATGGTGTAGCCCAGGGCCCGGCCTCTGGAGAGGATGGTGACCTTGTGCACCGGATCGCTGTTCGGAGACGCCGCCGCGACCAGGGCGTGACCGCCCTCGTGGTACGCGGTGATCTTCTTCTCCTTGTCGCTCATGATCCGGGTCCGCTTCTGCGGACCGGCGACGACCCGGTCGATCGCCTCGTCCAGGAAGTGGTTGTCGATCAGCTTCCTGTCGCTGCGGGCCGTCAGCAGGGCGGCCTCGTTCAGCACGTTCGACAGATCGGCACCGGTGAAGCCGGGGGTGCGGCGGGCGACGGCCGACAGGTCGACGTCCGGGGCGACCGGCTTGCCCTTCTGGTGGACCTTGAGGATCTCCAGCCGGCCCTGCATGTCCGGGCGGTCGACGGCGATCTGCCGGTCGAAGCGGCCCGGGCGCAGCAGCGCCGGGTCGAGGATGTCGGGCCGGTTGGTGGCGGCGATCAGGATGACCCCGCCCTTCACATCGAAGCCGTCCATCTCGACGAGCAGCTGGTTCAGCGTCTGCTCGCGCTCGTCATGGCCGCCGCCCATGCCCGCGCCGCGGTGCCGGCCGACGGCGTCGATCTCGTCGACGAAGACGATGGCCGGGGCGTTGGCCTTGGCCTGCTCGAACAGGTCGCGGACGCGGGAGGCACCCACACCCACGAACATCTCGACGAAGTCGGAGCCGGAGATCGAGTAGAAGGGGACACCCGCCTCGCCCGCGACGGCGCGCGCGAGCAGCGTCTTACCCGTACCGGGCGGGCCGTAGAGCAGCACACCCTTGGGGATCTTGGCGCCCACGGCCTGGAACTTCGCCGGCTCCTGGAGGAACTCCTTGATCTCCTGGAGCTCCTCGACCGCCTCGTCGGCCCCCGCCACATCGGTGAAGGTCGTCTTCGGCGTGTCCTTGGTGATGAGCTTGGCCTTCGACTTCCCGAAGTTCATCACCCGGGAGCCGCCGCCCTGCATCTGGTTCATCAGGAACAGGAAGACCACGACGATCAGTACGAACGGGAGCAGCGAGAGCAGGATCCCGACGAAGGGGTTCTGCTTCGACGTCGAGACGTTGTACCCGTCGGGGATCCCGCCCTGCTTCTGGGCGTTGGCCTGAAGAGTCTTGGCGAGATCGACGCCCTGGTCACCGATGTAGGTGGCCTGGAGCTTGTTGCTGCCCGAGATCTTGGCGACGTTGTCCTTGAGCTCGATCTTTACCTTGTGCTCGTCGCCGGTCGTCAGCTCGGCGGACTGGACCTGGTTCTGGTTGATCGCCTTGACGACCTGACTGGTGTCCACCGACTTGTAGCCGCCGGACGAGCCGACGACCTGCATCAACACGACCACGGCGAGGACGGCCAGCACGATCCACATGACCGGCCCACGGAAGTAGCGCTTCACGTCCATCCATACGGGGCGAAGCCGCCCCGTCCCTCCTGCCACAGTGAGGCACGGCAGCCCTGGAGGGGCGCCTGTGCGTGCGGTGTATTGCGGTGTATTTGCGGTGTATGAGCTGTGTAATCCTCAGTCTCGAAAAAGACTGACCTTCGGACGGTACCCCAGCATTGTCACCCGACGCCGCCGTGGACTGTTAACGAAACCGCCTTCCCCAGCTCCAACGGCGGAAAACCCCGCCAGGTTCCCAGGGGGGCGGCGGCGCCCGTCAGCCGCCGTAGACGTGAGGGGCCAGGGTGCCGACGAACCGAAGGTTCCGGTACTTCTCGGCGTAGTCCAGGCCGTAGCCGACGACGAACTCATTGGGGATGTCGAAGCCGACCCACTTCACCTCGATGGCGACCTTGGCCGCCTCCGGCTTGCGCAGCAGGGTGCAGACGTTCAGCGAGGCCGGCTCGCGCGAGCCCAGGTTCGACAGCAGCCACGACAGCGTCAGTCCGGAGTCGATGATGTCCTCGACGATCAGGACGTGTTTGCCCTTGATGTCGGTGTCCAAGTCCTTCAGGATACGCACCACCCCGGAGGACTGGGTGCCCGCGCCGTAGGACGACACGGCCATCCAGTCCATGGTGACGGGCGTGGAGAGGGCACGCGCCAGATCCGCCATCACCATCACCGCGCCCTTGAGCACGCCGATGATCAGCAGATCCTTGTCCGCGTACTCCTCGTCGATGGCGGCGGCCAGCTCGGCCAGCTTCGCGTCGATCTCTTGCTCGGTGATGAGGACCGACTTGAGGTCGGTGCCCATGTCCTTGTCGTCCACCCGCGCCACTCTCGTTCGACTACCGGCTCAACTGGCTCGGGCGGATCAGCCCTGCCGGATCACCAGTCTGCCACCCTCCCGGCGGACCTCGACGCGGCCGGGGAGGTTGATGGCCCGCTGCCCCCGCCAGCCGGTGATCAGCCGGTCCACCTCTTCGATGTGGCGGGCGAAGAGCGAACCGGCGGGCGCGCCCGCGGCGATGGCGGCCCGGCGCAGCACCCGGCGGCGGACGGCGGTGGGCAGTCCGTGCAGGCCGACGGTGTCGAGGTGCACGGCCTGCGCGCCACCGGCCGCCGCCGGTGCGGTGGTCATCACATCGGCCTCGGCGCGGGCGGCCCAGGCGTCGAGGGCGTCGGCGTCGTCACGGGAGAGCTGGGCGGTGCGGGCGAGCGCTTCGACGACGCCCTTGCCGAGGGCCTTCTCCAGGATGGGCAGCGCCTCGTGGCGGACCCGGGAGCGGGTGTAGGAGGGGTCCACGTTGTGCGGGTCGTCCCAGACGGGCAGCGACTGGGCCAGGCACGCCTCGCGGACGGTGTGCCGGTCCAGCTGGAGGAAGGGGCGGCGGTAGCGGCCACCGGTGCCGGAGACCCAGGCCATACCGGACAGCGAGCGGGTGCCGGAGCCGCGGGCGAGGCCCAGCAGAACCGTCTCGGCCTGGTCGTCACGGGTGTGGCCGAGCAGCACGGCGGCGGCGCCGTGGCGCTCGGCGGCGGCGTCCAGCGCGGCGTAGCGGGCGTCCCGGGCGGCGGCCTCGGGGCCGCCGCTCCGGCCGACGGACACGGCGATGGCCTCGACCGGCGCCAGGCCCAGGGCCCGCATCCGGTCGGTGACCTCGGCGGCGCGGGCGTCGGAGCCCTGCTGGAGACCGTGGTCGACGGTGACCCCGCCGGCCCGCAGCCCGGCCCGCGGGGCCTCGAAGGCGAGGGCGGAGGCGAGTGCCATGGAGTCGGCGCCGCCCGAGCAGGCGGCGAGCACGAGCGGTGCGTCGTCCCGGGGGGCGGAGCCGCGGGGGCCGGGGGCGGAGGACGCCGGGGAGAGGGAGGGGGGAGCGGAGGGCGACGAGGCGGCCGGGGGCGCGGCCGAGTGGGCGACGAGGATGTCGTGGAGGACGCGGCGGACCGCGAGGCGTATCGCGGCGACCGCTGGATGGGGACCCATGTCCGTTTCCCATCTGTCATTCGAGGGGGTGCCTCGGGGGGTGCGAGGAGTACGAGCGGTACGAGCCTCTCGTCACGCTGCGTATGGAGATGGTGACAGAAGCGAGCTGTTCCCCGAGCATCGCACGCCTACCCGTCGCCAACGGTCCCTCGGACGAGTGATTAAAGGGGGCGTTCGTCCGTTTTCGCGTGTGCCGGGGGGTGTGCCGGTTCTAGGACTCCGCCTTGCGGTGCACCCGCGCGACCCACTCGGCGGGTTTGCTGATCTCCGCCTTGGTCGGAAGGGTGTTGGGCGAGGTCCACACCCGGTTGAAGCCGTCCATGCCGACCTGGTTCACCACCGCCCGTACGAACCGCTCCCCGTCACGGTACTGCCGCAGCTTGGCGTCGAGCCCCAGCAGCTTGCGCAGCGCCTGGTCGAGCCGGCCGGCGCCGCTCGCCCGGCGCTTCTGGAACTTCTCCCGGATCTCCGCGACGGACGGCACGACCTCCGGCCCCACCCCGTCCATCACGAAGTCGGCGTGCCCCTCGAGCAGCGACATCACCGCGGTCAGCCGGGCCAGGATCTCCCGCTGGGCCGGGGTCTGGACCAGCTCGATGATGCTGGGCGCGCCGCGCCCGTCCGCCTCCTCCGCCTCGTCGGCGGGACGGCCGCCGCTCAGCGACTGGACGGCCTCGCGGACCCGCTCCAGAAGAGTGGCTGGGTCCACGTCGGTCTCGCCGAGGAACGCCTGGATCTCGGACTCGATGTGGTCGCGCAGCCAGGGCACGGCGGTGAACTGGGTGCGGTGGGTCTCCTCGTGCAGGGCGACCCACAGCCGGAAGTCGTGCGGGGCCACGTCGAGTTCGCGCTCTACGTGGACGATGTTGGGCGCCACCAGCAGCAGCCGGCCGCCGCCCGGGGAGCCGGGGAGCTCGCGGGTCGAGGGCGCGAAGGTCTCGTACTGGCCGAGCACCCGGGAGGCCAGGAAGGACAGCAGCATCCCCAGCTCGACCCCGGTCACCTTGCCGCCGACCGCGCCCAGCACCGCCCCGCCGGGCAGTCCGCCGCGCCGGTCCTGCACCTTGCCGAGCAGCGGTTTGAGGATCTGCCGGAAGCCAGCCACGTTCGCCCTGATCCAACCGGCGCGGTCCACGACGAGGACGGGGGTGTCGGAGGCCGGGCCGCCGGAGACGGCCATCCGGGTGAAGGCGCGGACGTGCTCCTCCGAGGACTTGGCGTGCCGGCGCAGCTCCGCGACGACCGCGCGCGCCTCCTCGCGGCTCACCTCGGGCCCCGGGCGCACCAGCCGGGTCGCGGTCGTGACCGCGAGGTTCCAGTCGACCATCTCCACACCACCGATGCTCGTCATGGCTTCACGGTACGTGGCCCGCGCCCCATCCGGGAGGACACCGGGGTCCGCACAGGCGGCCGCCCCCGCGTCCGGGGCACCCCGCCGGTCAGCGGCAGCCGCAGTTGGCGAGGGCCGAGGCCATCCGGTCCAGGGCGCGCTGGGCGCCGGTGGCGTCGGTGGTGCCGTTGGTCAGATACGCGAAGACCAGCAGCCGGCCGTCCGCGTCCACGACCGAGCCCGCGAGGCTGTTGACCCCGGTGAGGGTGCCGGTCTTGGCGCGGACCACGCCCCGGCCGACCGCGTCCTGGGCGTAACGGGTGCGCAGGGTGCCGGTGAAACCGGCCACCGGCAGCCCGGTCAGCAGCGACCGCAGTTCGGGGTGGTCGCGGTCGGCGGCGCGCACCAGCACCTGGGCGAGCAACCCGGCGGAGACGTGGTCGGCGCGGTCGAGCCCGCTGCCGTCCGCGATCCGGGCCCCGCCCAGGGGCAGCTCCAGCTTGCGCAGCCGCTGGGTCACGGCCTTCGCGCCGCCCTCGAAGCTGGCGGGCTCGCCCTCGGCGAGGGCGGTCTGCCGGGCCAGGGCCTCGGCGATGTCGTTGTCGCTGGTGGTCAGCATCCGCTCGACGAGCGAGGACAGCGGCTGGGAGCGGACGGAGGCCACCGTACGGGCGCCCTTGGCGGCCTCGCGGGCCCGGGGCTCGTCCTTCACCTCGACGCCTCGGTCGCGCAGCATCGCGGCGAAGGATCCGGCCGCGTCGGCGGCCGGGTCCTCGGCGCGCGGGGCCGGGCCGTGGTCGCTGTCGTCCTTACGGCCCTCATCGGCCATCAGGGGGACCACGGGCGAGAGGTTCTCGTTGGGGCCGATGGTGTGGAGCTTCGGCCCGGAGTAGAGCGAGGTGTCGTAGCCGAGCCGGTAGGGGCCCGCACCGCGCTTCTTCAGGGCGCGGGCGGTGTCATCGGCCAACTGGCGGAGTGCGGCGGGGTGGTCGTCCCCCTCGACGGCGCGCGCGGTGAGCGTCGGGTCGCCGCCGCCGACCAGCACGATGTCGTCCTTCCCCGCGCCCGCCACGACCCTGGTCCTGATGCGGTGGTCCGGGCCGAGGGCGGAGAGGGCCGCGGCGCCGGTCGCGAGCTTGATCGTGGAGGCGGGGACGGCGGCCGTGCCCGCTTTGGCGCCGAACACCTGCTGACCGGTGGTCACGTCCATCACCGCCACCGAGCGCTCATCGCCCAAGGCGGGGTCCTTCAGCAGCGGTTCGAGCGTGTCGGCGAGCCCCGCCCCGGTGGGCGGCGGCACGGCGTCGCCGCCGCTGTCCGGCGACCGGGGCGCGGGCCGCTCGCCGAGCGCCGCCAGGACGGGCGAGGCGCTGGGCGCGGGCCGCTCCGGGCCGCCGGGCCGCCCGCCCGGGACACCGTCCTCGGTGGCGCGGGCGCGCTCGGCCGTCCGCTGACCGCCGTCCCAGGGCCCGGCCACCAGCACCGACACCACGGCGACGGCCAGGCCGGTCGCGGCGGAGACCGCCACCAGCTGCCAGGTCCGCTGCTGCTCGCGGGGCGTACCGCGCCATTCGCGCCGGACGCGGGCGCGCACGCGGTTCCACTCGCGCAGCCCGCGCCCGCGCATCCGGTCCAACCCGCGCAGCCCGCGCCCGCGCATCCGCTCCAACTCGCGTCGCCCACGGCTCAGCCGGTGGCTCAGCCACTCCCTGACCTGCCACGATCGGGCTTCAGGCACGACCGACCAGCCCCTTTCGCCACCACACACCTGCGTGGGGGACACTTAATCACCAGACGTATGTGTTGATCATGGAGGAGCCACCCGTGGAGTTCGACGTCACCATCGAGATCCCGAAGGGTTCGCGGAACAAGTACGAGGTGGACCACGAGACGGGTCGCATCCGCCTTGACCGGCGACTCTTCACGTCGACCAGCTACCCCGCGGACTACGGCTTCGTCGAGAACACCCTCGGCGAGGACGGTGATCCGCTGGACGCACTGGTCATTCTCGACGAGCCGACGTTCCCCGGCTGCCTGATCAAGTGCCGTGCCATCGGCATGTTCAGGATGACCGACGAGGCGGGCGGCGATGACAAGCTGCTTTGCGTACCGGCCTCCGACCCCCGGGTGGAGCACCTGCGTGATATTCACCACGTTTCAGAGTTCGACCGCCTGGAAATCCAGCACTTCTTCGAGGTCTACAAGGACTTGGAGCCGGGGAAGTCGGTCGAGGGGGCCAACTGGGTGGGCCGCGCCGAGGCCGAGGCCGAGGTGGAGGCGTCCATCAAGCGTCTCGAGGCCGCCGGCGGCCACTGAGTCCTGATTCCTGATCACGCCGGGAGGGCGGGGCACCGTACGGGTGCCCCGCCCTCCCGCGTTTCCGGGCCGGCGCCTCCGAGCTGGGGCGGCGGCGGTCTCCGGGCCCGGGGCGACGGCCCCGGGATGACGGCCCCGGGATGACGCCCCCGGGTGGACAGCCCCGGGGTGGACAGCCCCGGGGCCCGGTCAGAAGCCCCGTGTGCGCTTGGCGGCGCGGCGGCCGGAGGGGTCGGTCTCCGCGCCCGGCATCTTCAGGAAGAGGCGCGCGGCCTCGCCTCCCAGGTTCACCCCTATGGCGATCGCCAGGGCCAGTGCCGCCGCCTGGGTGAGGTGCGGAATGCCGCGGTCCAGGTTGCCCTGGGCCAGCGCGAGCAGCCCGAAGTAGGTCGCGCTACCGGGCAGCAGGGGCCCTATCGCCGCCGTGACGTACGGCAGCGCCGAGGCGTATCTGTACCGCGAGAGCAGCTGGCCGAAGAGGCCGACCAGCCCGGCGGCCACGGTCGTGGCGGCCACCGGCGGAACCCCCGCGGTGTCGGCCAGCGCACCGTAGACCACCCAGGCGACCCCGCCGTTGAGCGTGGCGAACAACACGGTGTGACGTTCCTGCTGGAGCAGGATGCAGAAGGTCAGCGCGAGCAGCATCGCCGCCAGGATCTGGATGTACGGCCGCTCCACATGGCGCAGCGCCGCCTCCGGGTTGAGCTTGGCGTCGAGCTGGAGGCCCCCGTAGAGCACCGTGAGCACCCCGCAGACGATGCCCACGATCAGATAGCCGACCTCCAGCAGGCGCGCCGCCGCGGTGATGTAGTAGCCGGTCAGCCCGTCCTGGACGCCCGCGACCAGCGCCCGCCCCGGGATCAGCGCGAACAGCCCACCGGTGATCACGGCGGACGCCTGGAGCCCGGAGTCGGCCAGGCTGAGCGCCACCCCGATCGCGGCGGGCGGCATCGCCGCGGCCACGAACTGGTAGAACTCCGGAAGCCCGCGCCCGGAGGCCAGCCACGCCAGCCGGTCGCCGAGCATCGCGCCGAGGGCCGCCGCGAAGAAGACCGGCCAGTCACCGCCGACCAGCATGCTCGCCGCGCCGGCCAGCCCGCCGCCGGCCACGGTGAGCGCCCAGCCGGGGTACGGGTGGCGGTTACGGCGTATCTCGGCGAGCCGCCGGTACGCCTCCTCCAGCGTGAAGTCGTCCCGCGAGGTGATGTCGTCCACGAGCCGGAAGACCGCGGACAGCCGGGTGTAGTCGGTGCCCCGGCGCCGTACGGTGCGGCTGGCCGTGACCGGGTCGTCGACCAGGGAGGGCTGGTAGCTGACCGACAGCAGGGTGAAGGTGACGGTCGGCTCGCAGCGGTCGAGCCCGTACGCGTGCGCCACGCCGAGCATCGCCGCCTCGACGTCCTCGGCCCCCTCACCGCCCGCGAGCAGCAGCTCGGCGATGCGGAGGGTGAGGTCGAGCACACGCGGTACGGCCGGACCCGTATCGTCCTGCCGCTCGACGCGCTCGGGCGTCGGGCGCTCGCTGATCGGCATGCGCAGCATCGTGCGCATCCGGTCCTGCCAGGGGGCGTCCTTGGTGAGCCGGACGACGGGGATGCCGTTCGGCGGGGTGATGACGGGGAAGCCGCCGGTGGTCTGGTTGTTCGAGGGGGTCTTCACCCCGGCGGGCGGCACGAACGCCGAGCCCTCGGGCTCAGCGGGGGCCTCCGCCGTCAGTCCGTTGGGGACGGCGAACTCCGATGTCGGGTGCTCGTCCTCGGGCGGCGGCGGCAGGGGTATGCCAAGGGGCGGGGTGAAGGCGCTGTGCGCCTCGTCGGACAGCGGCTTCTGCTGCTCCCCCGTGTCCGTCTCGGCCGCGCTCACGGCACGCGGCGTCTGCTGACGGTCCGACCTCACGTCTCCTCGCTCCTCACCAGCCCTCCCCGTATGTTTCCCAGCAGCCAAGGATGCAACATCGGCGGCCACCGGAGCCCATTGTGCGGGGCGGTGACCGCCGAGTGGGAAGTGGGGGCGGTGTGTGAGGGATGTGAAGCCCGGTGAAGGACCCGCTCAGCGCTTGGCGTGGCGCCCGCGCGGCCCCTGGGAGGGGGAGCCCGCGGCCGGGCCCTGCGGCTCCGGCTGCGCGGCGGCCTCCTTCTTCGCCTTGCCGCGCGCCCGGAGGAACTCGATCACGATCGGGACGATCGACAGCAGCACGATCCCGATCAGCATCAGCTCGATGTGCTGATGCACGAAGTCGACCTTTCCGAGCGCCGAGCCGAGCAGCGTGACGCCGGTGCCCCACAGCACACCGCCGATGACGTTGAAGACGATGAACGAGCGGTAGTTCATCCGGCTCACGCCCGCGATGATCGGCGTGAACGTCCGCACGATGGGCACGAAGCGGGCGAGGATCAGCGACTTCGGCCCGTGCTTCTCGAAGAACTCATGCGCCTTCTCCACGTTCTCCTGTTTGAAGAGCTTGGAGTCGGGGCGCCGGAACAGCGACGGCCCCACCTTCCGGCCGAAGAGATATCCGGCCTGGTCACCGAGGATCGCGGCGACCGCCACGGCCACACACACCAGCCACAGATCCTGTTTGATCACATCGGTGGTCACCAGCAGGCCGGTGGTGAACAGCAGCGAGTCGCCCGGCAGGAAGAAGCCGATGAGCAGGCCGGACTCCGCGAAAACGATGGCCAGGACGCCGAGCAGACCGAAGGTCTCGATCAGATAGTCCGGGTCCAGCCACTGAGGGCCGAGCGCGAGGGTGTTCACGGGGGAGGCTCCTGGGTCGAGGAATGCAGGCTCGTGCGAGGCCCGGCCGCAGGGTTGGGGCGGACTGAGTGTTCTTCGCAGTGTGCCGCCCAAAGCTATCAACGCCGTATGCGTGCCCTTGGTTCCCTCCGCCCAAGAGGCCGCCCTCGGCCGCCACGCCACCCCTTCCCGGTCCAAGGGCTCCGCCCCTGGACCCCGGGGTCCGGGGTCCGGGGCGGAGCCTCCCTAGCCGTGCCGCTCCGCGTTGGCGAGGATCGCGTCCCTGAGGTAGACGGCCAGCCCCGGTCCGGCCTTGTCGATGTTCTCCGTGAAGCGGTGGTCCGAGACATACATCCGACCCAGGCAGGTGTGCAGCTCATGACCGCACTCGTAGTGGTTGCGGGTAATCCACTGCCGGTGCTCCTCGGCCAGGTCCATCGCCGCCTCGGACTCCGGCGGGGTGCCCGCGCCCAGCAGCGCGACGAAGCGGTTGTTGATCTCGTCCCCTTCCTCCTGGATCCGCTTCCAGTCCTCCTTGGTGTACGAGGCGGCCCTGCGCTGGGACTCCTTGTACGCCTCGGTGTTCCCCCAGCGCCGCTGGACCTCCTCCTGGTGGTCGTCCGGGTCGAAGTCCCCGAAGACCTCGAACTTCTCCTCGGGGGTCAGATTGATGCCCATCTTCCGTGCCTCCATGGCCTGTTCGACGGCGGCGGCCATCTTCTCCAGCCGCTCGATCCGGTCGGTCAGCAGCCGGTGCTGACGCCGCAGGTGGGCCTGCGGATCGATGTCCGGGTCGTCGAGCAGCACCGCCACCTCTTCGAGCGGAAAGCCGAGCTCCCGGTAGAACAGGATCCGCTGGAGCCGGTCGAGGTCGGCGTCGTCGTAACGCCGGTGCCCGGCCGCGCTGCGGGCGCCGGGGCGCAGCAGCCCGATCTCGTCGTAGTGGTGCAGCGTGCGCACCGTGACGCCGGCGAAGTCCGCCACCTGTCCCACGGAATAGCTCATGGCCGAATCCGCTCTCTTTCTGTTCGGTACGGGTTCCACGGTGCTCCCTCACGTCGCGTGAGGTGCAAGTCCGGATGGCGAAACCAACTGGGCGGCGCGGCGGGCCGCTGTCATCCTGCCGATCGTGCTGGGGATAACCGATCTTTCGACATATCTGGCCGGTCTGGCGCTGATCATCCTGCTGCCGGGCCCCAATTCGCTCTATGTGGTCTCGGTCGCGGCCCGCCGCGGCCCCCGTACCGGCTATCGGGCGGCGGCCGGGGTGCTCTGCGGCGACAGCGTGCTGATGGCGCTGTCGGCGGGCGGGGTGGCCTCGCTGCTGCACGCGAGCCCGGTGCTGTTCGCGGTGGTCAAGTTCGCGGGCGCGGGCTATCTGACCTGGCTGGCGGTGGGCATGCTGCGCGGGGCGCGGGCGCTGTGGCGCCGCCGCCCGGGGACCGCGGAGGCGGCCCGGAGCGCGGCGGGGGCGCGGGGCGCGGCGGGGGCGCGGGGCGCGGACGGGGCCGTGGATACGGCCACGGGGTCCGCGGAGGGCGAGCGCCCGTACCGCCGGGCGCTGGTCATCAGCCTGCTGAACCCGAAGGCGATCCTCTTCTTCATCTCCTTCTTCGTGCAGTTCGTGGATCCGGACTACGCCCACCCCGCGCTGTCCTTCGTGGCGCTGGGCGCCTGGGCGCAGCTGTTCAGCATCACCTATCTGTCGGTGCTGATCTTCAGCGGTACGTATCTGGCGGCCACCTTCCGGCGGCGCCGACGGCTGCGGGCGGGACTCTCGGCGGCCGCGGGCACGGCGTTCCTCGGCTTCGCGGCGAAGCTGTCGCTCAGCAGCGCGGGGTAGCGGGCACGGCGCGGGGCCGGGGCTTATCGGCGAAATGCCCCTAATTTAACGAAGATGGCACTTCATAAAGGCACTCCCGGTCGGCGCGACCTCGACAGAAGCCCCGATTTCTCCATCAATCCGCTCTACGGCGAGGCCAATCCGGTCAGCGGAATGTCCGGCAGGCCCCCGCGCCACTGCCTCCCGGACGAGCCGATGGCGCCCACCACGGCGTATCAGTTCGTCCATGACGAGCTGATGCTGGACGGCAACGCCCGCCAGAATCTCGCCACCTTCGTCACCACGTGGATGGAGCCGCAGGGGGGCAGGCTGATGTCCGACTGCCTCGCCAAGAACATGATCGACAAGGACGAGTATCCGCGCACCGCCGAACTGGAGCGACGGTGCGTGACCATGCTCGGCCATCTGTGGCACGCCCCAGACCCGGACGCGGTCGTGGGCTGCTCCACCACGGGGTCGAGCGAGGCGTGCATGCTGGCCGGAATGGCCTTCAAGCGGCGCTGGGCCAAGCGGAACCCGGTGAGCTATCCGGCCACCGTCCGGCCCAATCTGGTCATGGGCACCAATGTCCAGGTGTGCTGGGAGAAGTTCTGCGACTTCTGGGAGGTGGAGGCCCGGCAGGTGCCCATGGAGGGCGACCGGTTCCACCTCGATCCCCAGGCCGCCACCGAGCTGTGCGACGAGAACACCATCGGGGTCGTCGCGGTCCTCGGCTCCACCTTCGACGGCTCCTACGAACCCGTCGCCGAGGTGTGCCGGGCGCTGGACGACCTCCAGGAGCGCACGGGCCTGGACATCCCGGTGCATGTGGACGGCGCCTCGGGCGCGATGGTCGCGCCGTTCCTCGACCCGGACCTGGTGTGGGACTTCCAGCTGCCGCGGGTCGCGTCCATCAACACCTCGGGCCACAAGTACGGCCTGGTCTACCCCGGAGTGGGATGGGCGCTGTGGCGTACGGCGGACGCGCTGCCCGAGGAGCTGGTCTTCCGCGTCGACTACCTCGGCGGCAACATGCCCACGTTCTCGCTCAACTTCTCCCGCCCCGGCTCCCAGGTGGCCGCCCAGTACTACACCTTCGTACGGCTGGGCCGGGAGGGCTACCGCGCCGTCCAGCAGCAGACCCGCGATGTGGCGCGCTCGCTCGCCGAGCGGATCGAGGCGTTCGGGGACTTCACCATGCTCAGCCGCGGCGATCAGCTGCCGGTGTTCGCGTTCACCACGGCGGAGGGGATCCGCGCCTTCGACGTCTACGACGTCTCCCGGCGGCTGCGCGAACGCGGCTGGCTGGTGCCCGCGTACGCCTTCCCGCCCAACCGGGAGGACCTGTCCGTACTGCGGGTGGTGTGCCGCAACGGCTTCTCCGAGGATCTCGCCGATCTCTTCCTGGGCGACCTGGGGTCGCTGCTGCCGGAGCTGCGGTCACAGGCCGCGCCCATGGGGAAGGCCGTCAAGGCGTTCCACCACTGAGCCCGGTGGCGCTGAGCCCGGTGCCGCTGAGCCCGGTGCCTCCGGCCCTGGGGCGGCGGCGGTCAGCGGGTGCGGGCCGGGGCCCGGAGCAGTTCGGCCCGGCGCCGCACCGCCTCCAGCGCACCCGGTCTGCGGCCGGGCACCCGGCCCCGCAGCTCGATCAGCAGCGGGGCCAGGGCACCGGCCCTGACCCGGTCCGCCACGAACTGCCACTGGTGGTGCGCCCGGTCCACGGCCCCCTCGACCTCGGGGTGCTCGGCCGGTTCCCCGTTGCCCAGCCGCGCGTCGGCCACCGCGAGCCACAGCTCGCAGGCGCGGGCCGGGTCCCCGGCGATACGGGAGAGGTCGGCGCGGACCTCCAGCCAGTGGATCGCCTCGTCGGACCGGGGACCGGCCGTCCGGAGCGCCTCCTGCTCCCAGGCGGCCGCCATCGAGGCCGCCTCGCTGTGCCGCCCCGCGTTGGCCGCCTCGAATATCGCCGCGTGCGTCGAGGCGAGCGGATCGGCCACGGGCGCCCACCCGGGCGGCGGGGGCGCGGGGGCACGTAGCGCCGGGGGCACCGGTGGCTGATCGGCGGGGCGGAACGATTCGGGAGGGCCGGGCGGCATGGGCGGCGAGGCCGCCACCGGCCCGGCTGCCCGGGTGGCCCCGGTGACCCCGTTCTGCCCGGCTGCCCCGGCCGGTCCGGCTGCCCCGCTCGGCCCGGCTGCCTCGGTCTGCCGGGTCTCTCCGGTCTGTTCAGCAGATATGGCCTGCCCGGTCGCGCCGAGCGGTGCGCTCTGCTCCGTCCGCCCGGCCCATGGGGCGGCGTCCGGGGGCGGGTACGCCTCGCCCGACCCGGTGCCGTCCACCCCAGCACCGTCCAGGAGCAGTTCGGGGCCGGGGCCCAGTCCGGCCTCCAGGGTGGCGCGCTGGTGGAGCAGTGCGAGGGGTGGGCGTTCCGCGGCGGACCGCAGCAGTCCGGCGAACGCCCGGCTGTAGTCCGGCGTCGCCAGCCGCCGCTTGGGCGGGGCGGGTGCCACCGTGCCGTAGAGGGTCAGCCCGGCCGCGAGGGCGGACGGTCCTGCGGTGCTCAGCGGTGGCCAGGCCGTCTCGTCGGCCACCAGGTCGGCGACCACGACGGTGCTGCCCGGCGGCCGCCGGCCGAGCTCGGCGGCCAGCCAGTGCCAGGGCAGCGCCGTGTAGCGGGCGGTCCTCGGCGTCGTACGGGCCAACGCCAGGTGCGGCAGCCGTTGTTTGGCGTCAAGGGTGAGCTGGCCCGCGAGATGGACCAGCACCGGGCCCGGGTGCGCGGCGGCGGTCCGCAGATGCGTCAGTACGGTCTGCGGGTCGACCGGGTCCACGAGTTGGACGACGCTGGCGCCGCCGGGCGTGCCCAGCAGCGCCGCCGGGGATACGGCGGCGAGCTGGGGCAGCGCGGCGGCCGCGTCCATCAGTCGCTGCTTGCCGACCGGGCCGGCGGCGAGCAGCAGGGCGTATCCGGGCCCGCTCACCGTCTCCGCCCCCGTGCCCGACCTGTCGTTCCCCATACCTGCACCGTATCCGCAACCGGCGACGACCGGTGGAGGTGTGACCCGCGCGGCTCGCGGATCCGGGGGCCTCCGTCAGCGGCTGAGCCGCCCGTAACGCCGCACCGCGGCCGGGAGGAAGACCGCGATCAGGGCCAGCGGCCAGCAGAGGGCGAGGAGTTGGGCGTGGTCCACGGGCCAGGAGTCACCACCGCCCCCAGGGCTGCCGAACAGCTCGCGGATCGCGGTGGCCGTCGCCGACATCGGGTTCCAGACCGCGACGGCGCCCAGCCAGCCGGGCATGGTCTCGGTCGAGGAGAAGACGTTGGAGAGGAAGCCCACCGGCCAGACCAGGATCTGTACGGCCTGCACCATCTCCGGGCGCCCGGCGGCCATGCCCAGGAAGATGCCGAGCCACAGCATCGCGAAGCGCAGCCACAGCAGCAGCCCGACGGCGAGCAGCGCGTCGCCGGGCCCGCCGTGCCAGCGCCAGCCCATCGCGAGCCCGACCGCGAGGAGGACGAGCAGCCCGAGCGCCGACTGGAGCATGTCCAGCACACTGCGCCCGACCAGGACCGCCGAGCGGGCCATCGGCATCGAGCGGAAGCGGTCGATGACGCCCTTGTTGAGGTCCTGGGTGATGGCGAGCATCGTCCCTTCGAGGCCGAACACCATGGTGAGCGCGAACGTGCCCGGCACCAGGTAGTCCTTGTAGTCGCCGCCGCCCGGGACGGTCATCCCGCCGCCGAGGAAGTAGGCGAACATCACCAGCATCATCACCGGGAAGACCAGCTGGACGGCCACCTGGACGGGCTGCCTGGCCCAGTGGGCGAGTCCGCGGCGGGTCATGGTCCAGGAGTCGATGAGGGTCGCGGTGGTCATACGAGGGTCTCCTCCCCGGCAGTGTCCGTCGTGGCGGTCGTGGACGCCGTGGCCGTGTCCACCGCGCTCGGCTCCCCGGTGAGGTGCAGAAAGACCTCGTCGAGCGTGGGGCGGCGCAGCACGATGTCCTCCGCCTCGATCCCGTCCGCCGCCAGCGCCCGCACGGTCTCCGTCAGCGCGGCCACCCGGTCGGTGACCCGGGCGCCGAGCCGCCGCCGGTCGGGGTCGGTCCCGACCTCGGCGGCGCCGGTCGCCTTGGCCACGACCGGGGCGGCGGCGGTCAGTTGGCCCGCGTCGCGCAGCACCACCTCGATACGGTCCCCGCCGAGCCGGGCCTTGAGCTCGTCGGCGGTCCCGTCGGCGATGGCCCGTCCGCCGTCGATCACGCAGACGCGGTCGGCGAGTTGGTCCGCCTCCTCCAGGTACTGGGTGGTGAGCAGCACGGTCGTACCGCCGTCCACCAGCGAGCGGACCGCGTTCCACACCTCCGTACGGCCCCGGGGGTCGAGCCCGGTGGTCGGCTCGTCCAGGAAGAGGATCCGCGGCCGCATGATGAGGCTCGCGGCGAGGTCCAGCCTGCGGCGCATCCCGCCGCTGTACTGGCTGACCGCCTTGGTGCCGGTTCCGGCGAGGCCGAACCGCTCCAGCAGCTCGTCCGCGCGGGCCGCCGCCCGGCGGCCGCCCAGGTGGTAGAGGCGGCCGAACATCTCCAGGTTCTGCCGTCCGCTCAACTCCTCGTCCACCGCCGCGTGCTGGCCGACGAGGCCGATGCGGTAGCGGACCTCGTCGGGGTCGCGCAGCACGTCGTACCCGGCGACCTCGGCCCGGCCGCCGTCGGGCCGCAGCAGGGTGGCCAGGATCCGTACGCAGGTGGTCTTGCCCGCGCCGTTGGGGCCGAGCACGGCGTGCACGGTGCCCTGCGGGACGGTCAGGTCGAGTCCGGCGAGGGCCTGTTTGTCCCGGTAGGTCTTCCGCAGCCCCTCGACGACGATCGCGGGATCGCTGTCGGCCAAGGTCTTCCCCTCTCCCTCACGCTCTTCTCCGCATCGCATAGTCAAGTTTGACTACGCACGCCGGAAGGTACTGCCCGGACTCCAGCTAGTCAAACTTGATTAATAGGGAGGGCAGCCATCAGCCGCCCTCGATCGGCATGGTGGTGCCTCAGTCCGCGCCGGGCGCTTCGGCGTACGGGTTGGTGACGCCGTCCGGCAGCACCTCCACCGAGCGCTCCCCCTCGCCCGCCATCACATACGCCCCGCCCTCGAGCCGCTCGATCAGCCCACGGGTCCACTCGGCGCCGCTGTCCGCGGAGTGCACCCAGAACTTCATGATCTCGCCGATATGGCCCCACTCCTCGGGTGTGCCGTCCGGTGGCGTCCAGTGCCGGGTCACCTCGGCCCGCCACTCCTCCAGCGCCGCCACCCGCCGCTTGAGCAGGGCGATCGCCTCGTCCCGGGGCAGGTCCACGATGAAACCCACCCCGGCCGTCAGCTCGTCGATCTTCTGGTCATGGCGCAGCAGGGCCTCCCGCAGCAGCCGGAGGTACTCCTCCTCGCCCGCCCCGGTCAGCTCGTACTCGGTCCGCGGCGGCCCGCCGACCGTGCTCGGCGCGACGTCGTGCGCGCGCATCAGCCCTTGCTTGGCCATCTGCTTCAGCGCGTGGTAGATGGACCCGGGTTTGGCGTTGGACCACTCGTGGGCGCCCCAGAACTCCAGGTCGTTACGGACCTGATAGCCGTGCGCCCGCCCGTGCTGGCGCACGGCCCCAAGCACCAGCAACCGGATCGCTGACATCGCCCGCTCGTCTCCATCCTGGTCCCGACCCCCGCGATGACCAGGCTAGGGGGTGTCGGACGGATCTTGACGCCTGCGGCAGGTTCGGGCCGGGCGGATCAGCGCTCCAGGACCGACCAGTCGGGCTCCGGCATCGCCCCCGTCTCGAAGACGAGGTCGAAGGCGCCCTTGCCGTCGATCGTCTCGCGGATGACGTCGGCGTGACCCGCGTGCCGGGCCACCTCCTCGATCAGGTGGAGGACCGCCCAGCGCCAGGTGCGGGTGCCGCCCTCGTCCCAGGGGAGCCGGAGCGCCTCGAACGTCTCGTCCAGCGACGGCAGGGCCCGTACGGCCTCCTCGGTCTCCCGCGCCACCTCGTCGTACAGGGCGAGCAGCGCCTCCACCGTCTCCTCCTCGGTGGGCTCGAAGGTGTGCTCCCACTCGGCCATCTGGTCCTTGGGGTCCCCCGCCTTGCCCTGGAGGACGCGCAGCCAGCCGCGCTCGCCCGTGACCACGTGCTTGAGCACCCCGGCCAGCGAGAGCGCGCTCGCGCTGGGGACGCTGCGGGCCTGCTCCTCGGTCAGGCCGTGCACCGAGCGCCGGATGCCGCCGCGCTGTGCCTCCAGGTACGCCAGCAGCGCGCCGCACTCGTTCTGACAGGCCTCGGGGTTCACGATCACGGGCATGGCTGCCGCCTCTCATCTGGAGGGCACCCGGGTCCGGCGCCCTTCGATGAACCCCACGTTAGGAAGGCTTGCGGTCAGCTTCTGTCCGCGAGCCGACCCCGACTCGCGCTGCCTCAGGACTCCGTCCCCGACCGCCTCAGAACGGGAACTGGCTCCGGCCGTGCTGGATGGAGATCCACTTGGTGGTGGTGAAGTCCTCGATCATCGACTCCCCGTTGAGCCGGCCGAGACCGGAGTGCTTCTCCCCGCCGAACGGCACGATCGGCTCGTCGTGGACCGTGCTGTCGTTCACATGGATCATGCCGGTGTGGATCCGCTGGGCGAACCGCACCCCGCGCTCGACATCGGCGGTGTGCACGGCCCCGCTGAGCCCGTAGTCGGTGTCATTGGCGATCTGCACGGCCTCGTCGTCGCCATCGAACGGAATCAGCGTCACCACCGGGCCGAAGATCTCCTGGCCGAGGATCGCCGAGCCCTCCGGGACCCCGCTGAGCACGGTCGGCCCCATCAGGGTGCCCTCGGTCCGCCCGCGCACCAGCGCGGTGGCGCCCTCGGCGATCGTCTGGTCCACGAGCTGGGTGATCGCCTCGGCCTGGCCCTCGTTGATCAGCGGGCCGATATGGGTGGTGGGGTCGACCGGATCGCCCACCTTCAGGGTCTCCACCTTGGCCACGAACTTCCTCGTGAACTCCGCCTCCACCGCCCGGTCCACCAGCACCCGGTTGGCCGCCATGCAGACCTGCCCCTGGTGGACGAAGCGGCTGAAGACGGCCGCGTCCACCGCGTAGTCCAGGTCGGCGTCGTCCAGTACGACCAGCGCGCTGTTGCCGCCCAGCTCCAGGACCGTGCGCTTGAAGTGGGAGGCGGCCACGGTGGCGACGTGCCGGCCGACCTTGTCCGAGCCGGTGAAGGAGATCACCTTCGGTATGGGGTGCTCGATCAGGGCGTCGCCGATCTCCGCGATGTCGGTGACCACGACATTGAGCAGCCCGGCGGGCAGCCCGGCCTCCTCGAAGATCCTGGCGACCAGACCGCCGCCGCAGACCGGGGTGTTCTGGTGCGGCTTGAGGACGACGGCGTTGCCGAGGGCCAGCGCGGGGGCCACCGACTTCAGCGACAGCAGGAAGGGGAAGTTGAACGGGCTGATGACGCCGACCACGCCCACCGGCAGCCGGTAGAGGCGGTTCTCCTTGCCGTCCACCGGCGACGGCAGGATGCGGCCCTCGGGCCGCAGCGCCAGATGGATCGCCTCGCGCAGGAACTCCTTGGCGAGGTGCAGCTCGAAGCCCGCCTTCACATGGGTGCCGCCGCACTCCGCGATGATCGTCTCGGCGAGCTCCTTCTCGCGGTCCTCGATGATCCGCAGCGCCCGCTCGAACACCGCCCGCCGGGCGTAGGGGTTGGTGGCGCCCCACTCCGGCTGCGCCCGCTCGGCCGCCCGGTAGGCCAGGTCCACCTCCTCGACGGTCGCCACGGTGATGGAGGCCAGCTTCTCCCCGTTGTAGGGGTTGAAGTCGACGATGTCCCAGGAACCGCTTCCGCCGCGCCACTCGCCGTCGATGAACTGAAGTGCCAACTGGGAGAAGTAGGACATGCCATCCCTATCTTCAGGACGCGGTGCCGGTCCCCGACAGCCGCGCACATGTGGGGGGTAATCCTGACAGGACGTCATCCTACTGACGGGTCAGGCGTCGCGAAGGAGCCCCCGGAGCAAATCCCGGCTCTCCTCAGGGGAGAGGCTGTCCGCGCTGAGCCGCTCCAACACCCGCTCGTACTGCGAGACTTCGTCGCGCTTGTCCAGGTAGAGCGCGCTGGTGAGCTGCTCCAGATAGACGATGTCGGGCAGGTCGGACTCCGGGAAGCGCAGCCGGGTGAACGCCCCGCTCTCCCCCGCGTGCCCGCCGAAGGAGAACGGCATCACCTGGAGCCTCACGTTCCGCTGTTCGGAGACGGTGATCAGATGGCGCAGTTGAGCGGACATCACGCCGCGCCCGCCGTACGGGCGGTGCAGCGCGGCCTCGTCCAGGACCACGTGGAACGCCGGGGCGCGCTCGGAGACCAGCAGCTTCTGCCGCTCCAGCCGCAGCGCCACCCGCCGGTCCACCTCGTCGGAGCACGCCCGCGGCTGACCGCGGGTGACCACGGCATGGGCGTAGCCCTCGGTCTGGAGCAGACCGTGGATGAACTGGACCTCGTAGCAGGCGATATCGGAGGCGGCGCCCTCCAGCCCGACATATGTCTGGAACCAGCCGGGGAGCACATCGCCGTAGCTGTGCCACCACCCTGCGACATTGGCCTCGCGGGCGAGCCCGAGCAGCGCCGCGCGCTCCGCGTCGTCGGTGACTCCGTACAGCGTCAGCAGATCCTCGACGTCCCGCGCCTTGAAGCTCACCCGGCCCAGCTCCATCCGGCTGATCTTGGATTCGGAAGCCCGGATCGAATAGCCCGCCGCCTCGCGGGTGATGCCGCGGTCCTCGCGCAACCGCCTGAGTTGAGAGCCCAGGAGGATGCGGCGCACCACCGATCCACTCGACTCGCCTGCGGCCATTTCCGCGATCCTCCCTGTACGGAAAGCATCCTTGCGAACGGCGCCCCCGCAGCCCCTGAGGGGGAAGTCTGCCACTGTTCGGGCTTCACGCCGTAGGCGCGTCGTCACTCAACCCGATGATGCACATCAGTGTACGGAGTCAGAAATCCACGTAAAACCGAGTAGATCGGACCAACCGTCCCGCGTGCACGTGCATTTGCCCTTGCATCTGACGTGCGCATTCGGAACCATAGGGTGTGCGCACGTGCTAGCTGGTACGAAATCTGGCCAGAGTTCGTCACGGCCACGGATGCAGGAGTGCTCGCATGGGGAGCGAAGGTTCAACCCTGCTGGAACCCTTGTGGCAAGGGCTTACTGCCATCGATCCCTCCGCCGTCTCCGGATCCGTCTCCTGCGCACTGCCCGCCCGCTATGAAGCGGTCAAGGGGGCCCGGCAGTTCACCGGCTCGATCCTGCGGCAGTGGAACATCCCCGAACTCCTCGACGAAGTGGCGCTCGTCGTCTCCGAACTGGTCACCAACGCCCTCCGGCACGCCCTGTCCGGCACCGCGGCGACCGGTGAGCCGGAGCGGCCGGTGCGGCTCCATCTGATGCGCGGCCCCTCACGGCTGGTGTGCGCCGTACGCGACCCCAGCGAGGTGGGGCCGGTGGCCGGCGAGGCGGGGTGCGGCGAGGAGTCCGGGCGCGGGCTCCATCTGGTGGAGTCCTTCACGGACGGCTGGGGCTGGCAACCGCTTGCGGGCACCTCGCGCGGCAAGATCGTCTGGGCCGTCTTCCGGCTCCCCGACGCGTAGGCACGCGGGGACGCCCAGGCACGCGGAGACGCGCGGGGATACGTAGGGGCATGTAGAAATACGCCACCGCCCGTCATGGGCTGGTGGACTCCGGCGGGGCCGTGGTGATGCCCAGGCCGTGCAGCTGGAAGAGCCGGTTCACATCGTGCATCGTGACGATCCCCTCCAGCCGCCCGTGGTCCACCACCAGCACCGGCAGCGCGCCGCCACCCGGGCGCGCCCGCTCCAGCACCTCGCTCAGCAGCTCATGGGGCTCGGCCACCGTGCACCGCGCCAGCGGTGTCGCCACATCGCGCACCCGCCGCTCCTCCCGGGCCTCGGCCGGCACCGCCGCGAGCGCGCGCAGCTGGACGACCCCGCTCGGCCGTCCCTCGAAGTCCAGCAGCGGCATCACCGAATGCCGGGCGTGGGCCGCCACCTCGTCGATGAACCGCCCCACGGTCAGCCAGTCGGCCCCGGCGGCCACCGGCGCCGACATCGCGTCCGCCACCCGCACCCCGCGCAGCGCCGTGTTGACGCCGGCCCGCTGCCGCTCCGCGTTGGCGATGATCACCATGAAGAGGCCAATGAGCGAGAGCCACAGCCCGCCGTTGTTCCCGCGCAGGAAGGAGATCCAGCCGGCGGCGATGAGCACCACACCGAGGATCTGGCCGCTGCGCCCCGCCGCCCGCTCGGCGCGCTCCCGGTCCCCGGTGCGCCACCAGATCACGGCCTGCACCACCCGTCCGCCGTCCAGCGGCGCGGCGGGCAGCAGATTGAAGACGCCCAGCAGCAGATTGGCCCAGCCCAGCCAGATCAGCACGGCCGTGGGCACGCCCCATCCGGTGAGCGCGTGCACCCCGATCCCCGCGCCGACCGCGACACCGCCGATGACCAGGCTGGTCAGCGGCCCGATGACGGCCACCCAGAACGCGACCCCGGCGGTGCGGGGCCGTCCCATCTTGGTCATGCCGCCAAGCGCCCAGAGCGTCACGTCCTCCACCGAGACGCCCCTTCTGCGGGCGGCGACCGCGTGCGCGGCCTCGTGCACCAGCAGGCTGCCCATCAGCAGCACCGCTCCGACGACACTGGCGATGGCGTAGACGGCACTGGTCCGGCCGGGGGTCCACGCGGGCAGCGTCTCGCGGCCGAGCCCGTAAGCGAGCAGCACGATCAGCACCGGGACGCTCCAGTGCATCCGCAGTGGTACCCCGAGTACGCGTCCGACGCGGACCGAGCCGTTCATCGCCGTCTCACATGGGTCGGGTCCCCCCGATCGCCACTACCAGTGTCGCGCGTCCGCGGCGATCAGCCCAGACCTGCCGGATCGTGCGCCAGATGGTCGAACTCGCCGTCCTTGGCCCCGAGCAGCATCGCCTCGACCTCGGCCGGGGTGTAGATCAGCGCCGGTCCGTCGGGGAACCGGGAGTTGCGGACGGCCACATCCCCACCGGGCAGCTTGGCGAACTCGACACACGACCCCTGGGAGTTGCTGTGTCTGCTCTTCTGCCAGACGACTCCCCGGAGGTCCGCGGCCGCCATGCCGTTGTAGGGGTGGTCGCGCACAGGGCTTCTCCACGTTCGTGCATGCGTGCAGCTGTCAATTGTCCGGGATCATAGCCGCGTTCCTTTGCGAATGCATGGGCAAATGCATCTGCGTATGCGCAGGCAGATGCACAAGCAGATGCACGTGCACCATCCGTATCGGCATGATCACCCGACACCCGGGATCTTCTGCCCGGGGTGAAGAAGAGCAGTCGTCATGAATGACGTCCGGGTCCCCCTCCGGGTTGAGCTGGCCTCGGACATCGGAGCGTTGTCAGACCCCCCTGCCAGAATCCCGGGCATGAGATGGGCGGCGGCGGAGACGGACCACGGGGGTGTTCGTCTCTGCCCGCTCGACCCCGCGGGAAAGGCCGCCGGACCGGTCGTCGAGATCACGGCGGAGCAGGGCGGGATCGCCGAGGCCGTGCGGTCCCGCCCGGAGGCCGACCGGTGGGTGTGGCGGTCCACCGCCGAGGTCTATCCACGGCTGCTGGCCGCCGGGGTCCGGGTCGAGCGGGCCTATGACATCGAGGCAGCCGAGGCGCTGCTCCTCGGCCACGAGGGGCGCTCGGGCGCACCGCGGTCGCTCGCCGCCGCCCGGGCCCGGCTGCACGGGCTGCCCGTCCCCGAGGACCCGCCGCCCCGGGCGGCCGGGGGCCAGCCGTCGCTGTTCGAGCCCGGTCCGCCGCCGCTGCCGCCGGGCACCGACCCGCTGGACGCGCTGCTCGAGGTGTACGCGGGCCAGCTGGTCCGTACGGACGCGGCCGAGCACCCGGAGCGGATGCGGCTGCTGACCACCGCCGAGTCGGCCGGGATGCTGATCGCCGCCGAGATGCGGCGCGCCGGGGTGCCCTGGCGGGCCGACCGCCACCGGGAGCTGCTGGACGAGCTGCTCGGCGAGCGCTATCCGGGCGGTCTGGAGCCGCGGCGCCTGGCCGAGCTGGCCGACGAGGTGTCGCGCGCCTTCGGCACCCGGGTGCGGCCCGATCTGCCCGCCGAGGTCGTCAAGGCGTTCGCCCGCGCGGGCATCGCGCTGGGCTCGACCCGCGCCTGGGAGCTGGAGCGGATCGACCACCCCGCCGTGGAGCCGCTGCTGCGCTACAAGAAGCTCTACCGGCTGCACACCGCCCACGGCTGGGCCTGGCTCCAGTCCTGGGTGCGCGAGGGCCGCTTCCGCCCCGAGTACCTGCCCGGCGGCACCGTCTCCGGCCGCTGGACCACCAACGGCGGCGGGGCGCTCCAGATCCCCAAGGTGGTGCGGCGCGCGGTGGTGGCCGATCCGGGGTGGCGGCTGGTGGTGGCCGACGCCGACCAGATGGAGCCCCGGGTGCTCGCCGCGATCTCCCGCGACCCCGGGCTGATGGAGGTCGCGGGCAGCGGCCGGGACCTGTACGCGACGCTGTCCGACCGCGCCTTCTCCGGCCGCCGCGACCAGGCCAAGCTGGCGCTGCTGGGCGCGGTCTACGGCCAGACCTCCGGCGACGGCCTGAAGCACCTCGCGGCCCTGCGGCGGCGCTTCCCGGCGGCGGTGGCGTATGTGGACGAGGCGGCCCGCGCGGGTGAGGAGGGCCGGCTGGTGCGCACCTGGCTGGGCCGCACCTGCCCGCCCGTGGGCGGCGCCGCCGAGGAGACGGCCGACGAGGCGGGGCTGCCGCGGGACCAGGAGGAGCCGTCGTACGGCAGCACGGCGAGCGCCCGCGCCCGGGGCCGCTTCACCCGGAACTTCGTGGTGCAGGGCAGCGCCGCCGACTGGGCCCTGCTGATGCTCGCCGCGCTGCGGCGGTCGCTGACCGGGGCGGGGCTGCGCGCGGAGATCGTCTTCTTCCAGCACGACGAGGTGATCGTGCACTGCCCCGAGGCGGAGGCCGACGCGGTCCGGGAGGCGATCACCGAGGCGGGCGAGACGGCCGGCCGGATCGCCTTCGGACCGACCCCGGTGCGGTTTCCCTTCACCATGGCGGCGGTGGAGTGCTACGCGGACGCGAAGTAGTCGGCCCGGAAGCGGTGGCCGCCTCCCCCGACCGGCTCAGCCCCACGGGCACCGGACCTGATCGTCCCCACACGATGAGAGCGGAGGGCCGCCGGGCGGCGGCCCGCCACGCCGCCCACAGGGGAGACCTGCCATGACCATCAGCCTCGAGGCACTGCGCCGCTGCTCCATCGCCGTCGACCTCGGCGCGGCCAGGACGCGCGTCTACCTCAGGCGCACCGGGCTCATCGTCGACGAGCCGACCGTGGCCGCCGTGAACACCCACACCGGCGGGCTGATCGCGGTCGGCACGCTGGCGCAGCGGATGACCGGGCGGACGCCCGCGCACATCCGGGTGGTCCGGCCGGTCTCCAACGGCACCGTCGTGGACATCGAGATGGCCCAGCGGATGCTGCGGCTGCTGCTGGGCAACAAGCTGCGCCGGGCCTGGCGGCGCCGCCCGCTGGTGAGCGCGGCCGTCTGCGTCCAGCACGACGCCGATCCGCTCGCCCAGCGCGCCGCCATGGAGACGCTCACCGGGATCGGCGCCAAGCGGGTCGAGCTGGTCGACACCCTGATCGCCGCCGCCGTGGGCTGCGGTCTTCCGGTGGAACGGCCCGAGGCGACGATGATCGTGGTGTGCGGCGCGGCCACCACCCAGGTCGCGGTCCTCTCGCTGGGCTCGATCGTGGCCGCCGAGCGGGTACCGGTGGGCGGCGAGACCGTGGACCACGCCATCATCCAGTATCTGCGCAACGAGCACGCGCTGATACTGCCCAGCCAGGCCGTCCGCCCGCTGCACCTGATCGTCAAGGACAGCGCGGGCGGCGGGGGCGGCGCCCCGGCCGTACAGAGCACCGAGGTGCACGGCCGGGACGTGGCCACCGGGCTCGCCCGGACCGTACGGATCGATGTCGAGGGCGTACGGACCGCCATCCGCACCCCGCTGACCGGGGTGCTGGACGCCATCGGCACCGTGCTGCGCCGCTGTCCGCCCGATCTGGTGGCCGACCTGGCCGACCGCGGCATCATGCTGGCGGGCGGCAGCGCGGCGCTGCCCGGGTTCGACACGATGCTGCGCGAGGCCACCGGCATGCCGCTGACCATCGCCGACCACCCCGACGTCTGCGCGGTCGAGGGGCTCGGCGCGATGCTCGACGGCAAGGTGCAGCCCCTGCTGCTGGACGCGATGGTCTCCTGACCGCTTCCGCGCCCGTATCCCGCTCCTGATCCCTGACCCCTGACCCCTGACACCCCCGCCCCCTGACGCCTGATCGGAAATTCTTCGCGACGCGTTGAGCGGCTGCCTCCCCCCGTGCGTAGTGAAGGGGGAAGAGGCCGACATGGCCGCCGATCCCCCCCGGGGCTCAGACCGGGAGTCGTCCGTTGATGTTGTCCAACTCAGGTCAGGTCCTGGAGGTTCAGGTGCACGACGACGCCGCCGTGGCCGATGAGCGTCCGTCAAGATCCAGGCGTGGTACGCCGGACGAGCGACTCATGCGCGCGCTCTACGAGGAGCACGCCGGGCCGTTGCTCGCGTTCGTACTGCGTCTGGTCGCGGGCGACCGGCACCGCGCGGAGGACGTCGTCCAGGAGACCCTGGTGCGCGCCTGGCGGAACGCCGACCAGCTGTCCCGGGCCACCGGCTCCATCCGGCCCTGGCTGGTCACCGTCGCCCGGCGGATCGTGATCGACGGACACCGCAGCCGGCAGGCCCGGCCGCAGGAGGTCGACCCCTCCCCGTTGGAACTCATGCCCGCGGAGGACGAGATCGACCGTGCACTGCGGCTCATGACCCTGACCGACGCGATGCAGGACCTCAGCGACGCCCATCGCGAGGTGCTGGTCGAGACCTACTTCAAGGGGCGGACCGTCAACGAGGCGGCCCAGACCCTCGGCATACCCAGCGGGACGGTACGGTCCCGGGTCTTCTACGCGCTGCGCTCGATGAAGCTCGCGCTCGAGGAGAGAGGAGTAACGGCATGACAGCGCAGACGCACCATCCGGGACATGACGCCGTTGGCGCGTATGTGCTCGGCGTGCTCGACGAGGCGGACGCCACCTATTTCGAGGAGCATCTGGCCGGCTGCGACCAGTGCGGACGGCAGCTGGACGAGCTGACCGGACTGGAACCGCTGCTGGCCGATCTGGCCGCCGACATCCCCGGGATCCACGGCAGCCCCGGGCGTACCCAGCTCACGGGTCACACTCCGCATGCCTTCAGCGCCACTCCCAACGCCATCGAGACCCTCACCGCGCGCCCCGGTCCGGCCCTGTTCAACCGGATGGTCAGCGAGGTCGCGGCGTTCCGCGCCAAGCGGCGGCGGCGCGGTCTCTACCTGGTCGCGGCGGCGGCCGTGCTGATCGTCGGCGGCCCGGTCGGCACGATCGCGGTCACCTCCGGCGGCTCGGACAGCTCCGTCACGGCCGCCCCCAGTGAGAGTCAGCTCTTCAAGGGGATGCCGAACAAGGTGGAGGGCACCGACCCGGACACCAAGGTGAACGCGGCGGTCGCGATGGAGGACAAGATGTGGGGCACCGACACCCTCCTCCGGCTGAAGAACGTCAAGGGCCCGTTGGACTGTAGCCTGATCGCGGTCTCCAAGGACGGCCATGAGCAGACGATGATGACCTGGTCCGTGCCCGAGTGGGGCTACGGGATCGCGGACAGCCCCAAGGCGGAGGCGAGAGGTCCGCTGTGGGCGCACGGCGGCGCGGGCATGAAGCGCTCCGACATCGAACGCTTCGAGGTCCGTACGGCCGACGGAAAGCGCCTGGTCTCCCTGAACGTCTGATCCTGCCGACCTGCCACCTGAACGTCCGACTGAACGTCCGACCTGCCACTCGGATCGCCGATCAACCCATGCGGCGCGGTGAGCGAAATGTTACACAAAGTGTGATATGTCGTGCTTCGCGTCCCCGGGGGGTCCGGATCCGAGGAGGCACCCCGTGGCTGACCCGGACGCCCATCAGCAGCGCATGTTCGCTCAGTATGTGCTGCCCGAGGTCGAGGTGCTGCTGCGCGTGGCCATGTCACTGACCACCCAGCGAGCCGACGCCGAGGATCTCGTGCAGGACACGTTACTACGGGCGTACCGGGCAGTCGGCCGTTTTGACGGGAGACATCCACGGGCCTGGCTGCTGACGATCATGCGGCACGCGGAGGTCAGCCGGCGCCGCCAGCGCCGGCCCCGGCTGCTCGACGACCCGGACACGGAGCTGGAGCGGCTGGTCCCGGCCCGGGACGCGACACCGGAGGAGCTGGTGGTGGACACGACGTTCGACGAGGCCGTGGACGCCGCGTTCACGGCGCTTCCGCTGCGGGACCAGCAGGTGGTGCGGCTGGTGCATGTGGACGGGCTGTCGTACGCGGAGGCCGCACAGGTGCTGGACGTCCCCAAGGGGACGGTGATGAGCAGGCTGCACCGGGCGCGCAAGCGGATCCGGAACCAGCTGCTGGCCGCGGGAGTGGAATCGGAGCGAGGTGGCGCATGAGCAGATGGACATGGTGGCGGACCACACGCACCACGGGGACCACGCAGACCACCGGGCGGCTCCGGACCACACGATGTCCCCTGGGCGCGCCGCTGCTCCAGTCGTATCTGGACGGGGAACTGGACGCCCCGGCCGCGGCCCGGGTGCGCACCCATGTGGCCGAGTGCCACCGCTGTGCCCGGGAGCTCGCCCTCTACCAGCGGATCAGCGAGGCACTGGCCGCCCGCGCGACGATCGACGAGGCGGTGCTGGACCGGCTCAGGGACTTCGCGGAGACCCTCGCGGAGCGGGAGAGCCGGGAGCCGGGGACGGAGGAGGCGCCGCAGGAGCCGATCCCGGGGACGGAGACGGTGCCTCCGGAGGCGATGCCGAACGAGACGATCCCGGCCGAAGCGATCCCGACCGAGACGATCCCGGCCGAAGCGATCCCGACCGAGGCGATGCCGACGGAGACGGTCCCCGGGACGGCGCCGGGGGCGGATCGGGGCGCCGATCAGGGCGCGGTGCACAAGGCGGGAGGCTGAGGGCCACCGGATCAAGCCCCGTCCCCGGGGCGCTCGCGCCGGGGACGCTCGCGCCGGGGCCGGGCAGCGCGGCGGCCCGCCCGCGCGCCCGCGAGGGTCTGCGCAGCAGCAGGGCCGCGGTGAGCAGGGTCCCGGCGATCAGGGCCACATCGGCGAGGTTGAAGACCGGCCCGCGGGCCTCCAGCGTGATCCAGTCGATGACGGCGCCGCGCAGCGGGCCCGGCGACCGGATCATCCGGTCGGCCCCGTTGCCCATCGCTCCCCCGGCGATCAGCCCCAGGCCCAGCGCCGCGCCCCGGCCGCGGACCCGCAGCCCGGCACCGGCCGCGCCCAGCGTGGCCACCGCGCCCGCGAGCGTGATCACCACGATCAGCGCGGGCCGGCTCTGGCCCAGCCCGAACGCGACCCCGGTGTTGCGCACCAGCAGCGCGCAGAACGGCCCGAACCGGGCCTGCGGCCCCGCGGTGCCGCTCCAGGCGGCCAGCGCCATCGCCTTGCTCAGCTGATCGGCCAGGATCACGGCGAGCGCGACGAGGGGGAAGAGCAGCCGGCCGGTCGCCGGATGGGGCTTCATCATCGGCCTCCCTGGGGGCGGGGGCCGGTCCGCGGGCGCGGTCCGCGGCCCGGGAAGGAAACCCGCCGGGCGGCCGCCCCGCTTCCCTTCCGGGGAAAACCCCGGGGGAAAAACCCAAGACGAGGGCCCGCAGGCGGCACTGCCTGCGGGCCCTCGCTGCTTGCCAACGCCGTGATCAGCTATGTGGTCATCGGCGGTGTACCGAAGGGGTTACTCCGACTTACTTCCCCTTCTTCGCCTCCAGGAGCGGCGTCTGGTACTTGGCCAGCATCTTCATCTTGTTCTTGTCGATCGTCTTCCAGTCGTTCTTCAGCACACCGCCGGTGTCACCCGAGTCCGGGTTCCAGGTCCAGTAGGTGTAGCTGATCTGGTGCTTCTTGAGGTAGTCCATCAGGGCGTTCTGCCAGACGGCCTCGGAGCTCTTACCGGCGGTCTTCTTACCACCGAACTCACCGAGCAGCAGCGGGGCGATGTTCTGCTTCTTGATGTACGCCCAGTGCTTCTCCCAGATGGCCGGCATGTTCTTCGGGAAGTCCTTCGCCATGAACCAGTTCTGGTTGTAGACGCCCGGACCGTAGTCGTGGGCCGAGTAGACGACCTTGTTCGGCTCATTGAGCTTCACCGGGTGCTTCTTCACACCCTGGAGGTCACCGCCCCACCAGAACTGCTCGTTCTTGTGGCGGTCCGTACCCTCGACGAAGATCAGCCAGTTCTTGTTGACCTTGTGGATGGCGTTACCGGCCTTGGTGGCCGCCAGCTGCCAGTCGGTCTTCGGGTTGCCGTCGCCCCACGTGGCCTGGCCACGCGGTTCATTGTGCAGGTCGGCGCCGATCACCCGGTCGTTGTTCTTGTAGCGCTTGGCCAGCTTGACCCAGTCGTCCATCCACTGCTTCTCGGAGAGGCTCTGGGAGTGCCACAGCTCGCTCTGGCCGTACTGGTCCGGACGGTGCTGGTCCAGGATCACCCGGATACCACGGTCGGTGGCACCCTTGACGATCTTGTCCATGATCTGCTGGGGGGTGAGGCCCTTCAGATCGGGGTTCTTGTGGTAGTCGATGCCGTCGGGCTTGGCGGACGACTTAAACATGTCGTTCGCGTACGGCAGGCGCATGGTGTTGAAGCCCTGCTTGGCCATCTGGTCCAGCATCGACTCCCAGTTACGGGTCCACAGGCCGTGCGGCGCGTAGGTGCCGGTCTCGAAACCGAACCAGTTCACACCGGTCAGGACGACCTTCTTACCGTCGGAGTCGACGATGTCGCCCTTCTTGGTGGACAGCGGCCCCTCGGCGCCCGCGCCGGACGCCTTGGCCCCGGCGGCGGAGGTGGTGGTGGCCGACTGGCCATCGGAGTTGTTCACCGCGAAAGCGGTGACCGTGCCACCCACGGCAGCAGCAGCGACGACGGCCGCGGCGATACCGAAGCGGAGACGCTGCGAGCGCGGCGCACGCTTGGTCTCGGTGGTCGGGGCGTTGTTCTGGTCCATGGGGGAATTCATTCGGAGATGCTCCTGAGCAAATCGGGTACTGCGGTTTTCAGGACGCTGGGGTTGTTCGTCGGAGATTCCAGACATTCCATCTGCGGGTCGGAGACTGCGGTCAGCCGGACAATCCGCGCGGACGGTAGGAGTTCGCCGATCAGGCGGACCAACCGCTGCGCTCGCCAGCTGGGCTCATCCACGTCGATCAGCACCACATCCGGCTGCATGTGATTGGCCAGAGAAATTGCTTCTCGGGCCGACCCTGCAATTCCGGATAGCTCCAGTCCGGGCTCCTCGACAACGAGATCGGCGAGAGCACTCAACACCAATGGGTGGTGCTCCACGACGAGAACTCTGTGCATCGATTGGAGCTCCTTCGGGGCTTGTCCTTTCGCTTCACGACATTAGGGAGTGACCGTGATCGGAATCGCCGTACGCCTGGCTGAAATCTGCGTACCTCAATTGCAGGAATTCCGGGCACACCAAACGGCCGAATTCCGCCTACCTCAGTTGAGGTAGAAGAATTCGGCCGTTTTATACGGTTTATGTCCGTTTTGGGGGGTGGTCCGGCGACTCAGGGGCTTGATCGAGAGGGCCCAGCCGGTGCCCAGAGCCCGCCCCGGAACCGCCCAGGGAGCCCTCAGACATGCCTACGGGGGGTCTGCCCGGAGGGTCTTGCCCCTCCCCGCCCCTTCCCGTTACCAGGGGCTTCGCCCCTGGACCCCGAGCGCCTCGGGCAGCTCCGGGCCGGAGGCTGGGCGCGCAGCCCCAGGGCGGAGGCTGGGCGCGCAGCCCTGACCTGGGGGTGTGGGGGCGCAGCCCCGGGGCGGAGGGCCTGGGCGCAGCCCCGGGCTGGGACCAGAAGCACAACCCCGCCCGAAGGTCTCGGGCGCAGCCTCGGGCGCAGCCCCGGGGCGAGGATCTGGGGCGCAGCCCCTGGCCTGGGGTGTGGGGCGCAACCCCGGGCTGGGACCAGGAGCACAGCCCCGCCCGGAGGCCTCGGGCACAGCCCCTGGTTTCGAGGCCATGGGCGAAGCCCCCGAGGCCAGGAGCACAGCCCCAGCTTCGATGCCAGGCGCCCCGCCCGAGGTCAGGGACACAACCCCAGTTTCGAAGCCAGGCACACACCCCGCCCGAGGTCAGGGACGCAGCCCCCGCCCGGGACCAGGGGCACAACCCCCGCCCGAGGCCAGGAGGACAGCACCAACTTCGGGGCCAAGCACACATCCTCCGCCCGGAGGTCTCGGGCGCAGCCCCGGTTTCGGAGTGGGCGCAACCCCCGCCCGGGACCAGGAGCGCAGCCCCAGCTTCGAAGCCAGGCACACACCCCCGCCCAGGACCAGGGGCACAGCCGCCGCCCGAGGGCCTGGGGCGCAGCCCCCGTCCGGGGCCATTGGCGAAGCCACGGTCCAAGGCCATGGGCACAGCCCCAGCTTCGGGGCCAAGCGCACAACCCCCGCCCGGGCCAGGGGCAGAGCCCCAGTTTGAAGCCAGGCACACAACCTCGCCCGAGGTCAGGGGCGTGCCCCCGTCCGGAGCCGTGGGCGAAGCCCCGGTCCGGGGCCATGGGCACAGCCCAGCTTCGGGGGCAAGCGCGCAGCCCCCGTCCGGGGCCAGGGGCGGAGTCCCGGTTTTGGGGGCTGGGGCGGAGCCCCAAGTTTGGGGAGGGGCGGGGAGGGGAGCAGCGCGCCGCAGGCGCCGAACAGGCACACAACCTCGCCCGAGGTCAGGGGCGTGCCCCCGTCCGGAGCCGTGGGCGAAGCCCCGGTCCGGGGCCATGGGCACAGCCCAGCTTCGGGGGCAAGCGCGCAGCCCCCGTCCGGGGCCAGGGGCGGAGTCCCGGTTTTGGGGGCTGGGGCGGAGCCCCAAGTTTGGGGAGGGGCGGGGAGGGGAGCAGCGCGCCGCAGGCGCCGAGCTCGGGCGGGCACGTGCCAGGAGGGGGCCGCTCGGGCGGGCACGTGCCAGGAGGAGGGTGGAGCGTCAGCGCGTCAGCCGGTATGCGTAGCGGGGGACGAACATCCCCGCACCGGCGGCACAGCCGTCCGCCTGGCCCGGCTGCTTGACCCACAGGAAGGCGTCGACCCCGGGGATACCCGTAGCGGCGGTGGGAGGCCTGCCCAGCTTGCGGCCCGGCGGATCGCAGAAGCTGTGGTTACGCGTGGGTCCCGCCCCGTTACGGCTGGTGTCCACCACGACCCCCAGCCGGGGCCGGCGCAGCTCCCGGATCACGGACAGTCCGTACCGCACCTCGTCGGCAGTGGCGTTGAAGTTGGAGACGTTGACCGCTATCCCGTCCCCGTACCGCTCTATACCGGCGCGCCGCAGCCGCTCGGCCATGGTCCGCGCGGGCTGCCATCCGGAGTTCCCGGCGTCGTAGTAGACCCGGGCGCGGGGCGCGCCCCGCTGGAGCGCCCGCGCCGCGTACGCCAGCGCCGCGAACCGATCCGCCTGCTGCCGCCGCTTGAGACAGCTCATATGGGCCAGCGCGTCGGGTTCGAGGATGACGATCGCGCGCCCGTCCCCTATACCCCGGGTGAGGGCGTCGCTCCAGCGCCGGTACGCGGCCGTGTCCCCGGCGCCGCCGGAGCTCAGCTGCTGGCAGTCGCGCTGGGGGATGGTGTAGGGGACCAGCACCGGCAGCCGTCGCTGGGCGGCGGCGGTGCGGACGAGGTTGCGGGCCCGCTCCTCGATCAGGGACTCATTGGTCTCGGTGAGCCAGGCGGCCTGGGGCTCGGCGGCGATCCGCCGGGCGATGGCCGCCGCCCGCCGGTCGTGCGGATGGTCCCGTACCCAGGTCGCGGCCGGGTTGTGGGGATCGACGTAGAAGCGCGTCGTGGCCGGGAAGAACGGCTTGGCCACGGGGAGCGACGGTCTGCCGGCGGGCGGCCGCACCGGGCCCACGAACAGGGCCTGCACGGTGGTCGCCGCCATCACCACCTCGACCACCAGCACCATCACGATCAGCTGGGCGATGCCCCGCCCCGCCCACCGGGAGGTGCGGGCACGCGCCGGCGGGCGGGGGCGGCGGTCGCGGCCGCACAGTTTCGTGATCATGGCGAGTCCTGCCCGGCCTCAGCCGTGGTGGGAGTTGTCGGGCGGCCTGCGGCGGCTGATGAGCACCACCGCCACGATCGCGAGCACCACCAGTACCCCGGCCACCACACCTATCGTGACCAGGGCGGATTCATCCCCCTCGGTTTTGGGGGCGGCGGCGGCCGGGGTGGCGGACGGATGGCGGCGGGGCGCGGAGAGCTCGGCCGAGGCGGGCGGAGCGGCCCGGTCCGCCAGCGCCTTGGCCGGGGCGATCACCCCGTACCCATAGCGCGGGTCATGGCCCGAGGAGCCCTTGCGGTCGGCGGTGTCGATCAACTTCTGGACCACCTGGTTGGCGTTCCAGCGGGGGTGCTCCGAGCGCAGCAGCGCGGCGCCCGCCGCGACCCAGGGCGCCGCGAAGCCGGTGCCGTCGCCGGTCCAGTAGTCGTTGTCGCCGGAGGTGGTGAGGATGGCGACGCCGGGGGCGGCCAGGAGGGTCTTCCCGCCGTGGTGGGAGGAGGTCCAGACGGCGCCCTTCTTGTCGGTGGCCACCACGGCGACCACTCCGGGGAGGGCGGCCGGGTAGGTGGGCCGGTTGCCGATCTTGCCGTTGTCGCCCGCGCCGGCCACGATCACGGCGTCCTTGCCGACGGCGTACTTCACCGCGGACCGCAGTGCGGGGGTCGGCCGCTTGAAGTTGACGGCCAGGTCGATGACGCGCACGCCATGGTCCACCGCGTGCCGGATGGCCTTCGCGGTGGGGTCGGCGAGGGGCTTGCCGTCGCGGTAGACGCCGAGCGGCATCACCTTGGCCTTGGGCGCGAGCCCGTACACCCCGTCGCCGCGGTAATTGCGGCCGGTGCCGGCGATGATTCCGGCGGCATGGGTGGACTGCTCGGCCGCCTTGCCGCCGTCCCGGGTGCCGAAGCCGCCGGTGCCGCCCGCGAAATCCTTTCCGCGGACCACACGGCCGCGCAGATCCGGATGGGAGGCGTCGACTCCGGTGCCGATGACCGCCACGGTCACTCCGGCGCCTTTGCTGAATTTCCAGGCACGCTCCGCCTTGAGCGCGGTCAGCGCCCATTCGGAATCGTGCAGCCCACCAGAATCGCGCAGACCACCGGATTCGGAATCACTTGCCGCAGCCGGCGTGGCCAGTGCGAGTGTCATCACGGCGATGACCGCTCCGGCCCGGCCGGCGAATGGATGGCGTGACATCACGTGACCTGACATTACGTCACCTACTCTCCTCGCACGGGACGCAAGGCCGTCCGGCCCATTTCATCTTTGGGCATCCCCCGCAGGTACTGGCACCCGCGAGAGAGTGAGCGCCCCGTCCCTTCTTTGGGGGACCGGTCCGGATACCCCGGCCCCGGCTCTCACCAATACGGGGGATAGGAAGGGTCCGCCGAAGGTGTACCACCCGCTCCCCCGGGCGCGGGTACTACCTCCTTTTCGGGTGACGCACTCTTGGGTCAACGGCGATAAGAGCCTCCTGCCGAGGGAGTCGCGATGCAGCGTTTCCGAACGTTCAGCGAGCGCACCGGAGAGCCGGGCGAAGAGGCGGACAGCACCGACCGTAATGCCCACAGGCGGGCCGGAATGCTGTTCCGAGTCCGCCAGATCCGGAACCCGATGGCGGGCATGCCCGGTCTGGCCCTGCGTTTCGCGGTGGTCGGCGGGGGCGGTGTGGTCGTGAACTCGGTGGTCCTCTTCGTCCTCTATCACTGGGTCGGACTGCCGCTGCTGGCGGCGTCGTCGATAGCGGTGGAAATCGCCGTCGTTCACAACTACCTGCTGAACGACCGGTGGACCTTCGCGGTGGCCACGCCATCCCTCGGACGATTCATCAAGTTCAATGTCTCGGTCCTGGGTGGACTGGGGGTCAATGTGCTCATCGTCTGGTCACTGGTGCGCACCGGAATGCATCTGCTGCTGGCGAACAGCCTCGGCATCGCGGCGGCTTTCGCGGTCAACTTCGCGTCGAGTACCGGCTGGGTCTGGGGGAGGCGGAGCCGATGATTGTCGCCATCGTCTACCTGGTGCTGATCGTGGTCTCGATCCTGCTCACCGTGCAGTCGGCCCATGTCCTCTATCTCATGCTCTACACCTGGGACCGGGCGGACGCCGAACGGAGGGCCCGGGCGCCGGATGAATTCCTGCCGCCCCAGATCTCCTTCAGTGTCCTGCTGCCCGCCCGGCATGAGGAAGACGTCATCCAGAGCACCATCGAGCGCGTGGTGCGGGCCAACTATCCGGCCGAGCTGCTGGAGGTCTTCGTGATCTGCTCACAGGACGACGACGGCACGATCAAAAAGGCCGAGGAGAAGATCGACGACCTGAAGCGGAAAGGGCTGCACAATGTGCGGGTCGTGGTGTTCGACGACAAGCCGATCAACAAACCGCACGGCCTCAACACGGCCCTTCCGCACACCGCCAACCAAGTGGTGACGATCTTCGACGCGGAGGACGACATCCACCCCGAGATCTTCTCCCTGGTGAACACCGTGATGGTCCAGGAGAAGGTCAAGGTGGTCCAGGCCGGTGTGCAGCTGATGAATTACGAGTCCAACTGGTACTCGACGCTCAATGTCCTGGAGTACTTCTTCTGGTTCAAGAGCCGGCTGCACTACCACGCCCACTACGGCTCGATCCCGCTCGGCGGCAACACCGTCTTCTTCGCCCGTGAGCTGCTGCTGCGGCTCGGCGGCTGGGACGACCGCAACCTCACCGAGGACGCCGACATGGGGCTGCGGATATCCGCCATGGGCGAGCGGGTGCGGGTGGTCTACGACGACCGGTACGTGACCAAGGAGGAGACCCCGCCGACCCTCGGCCACTTCATCCGGCAGCGCACCCGCTGGAGCCAGGGCTTCATGCAGACCCTGAAGAAGGGCACCTGGAAGAAGATGCCGACGCGCAAACAGCGCTGGCTCGCCTTCTACGTCCTGGTGTTCCCGCGCGGACAGGCGCTGTTGGGCATCTATCTGCCGATCTCGCTCGGCATGATTCTGATCCTCAAGGTGCCGGTGCTGATCGCGCTCTGCTCCTATCTGCCCGTTCTGCTGCTGGCCGCGCACTTTCTGGTCCAGGCGGTCGGCCTGTACGAGTTCACCGGCGCCCACGGCCTCGAGGCCTCGCCGAAGGCGCTCGTGCGCATGGCCATCGCCTGGTTCCCCTTCCAGATGGTGCTGGCGTACGCCGCGCTGCGGGCCATGCGGCGGGAGATGCTCGGCCGCCACGACTGGGAGAAGACACAGCACGTAGGCGCCCACCGGGCCACCACCGAGGAGGCGGAGTCGCGTGTCGGATAACCCCACCACGGGCAAGGGCACCGCGCCGGGGAACGCCACCACGGCGGGGAACGGCACCGCCCCGGAGAACGCCACCAAGGCCGGGAACGGCACCGCGCCCGGCAACCGCACCACCGCGGACAAGGACACCGAGGCCCCCGCACGGCGTCCGCGCCGCCGCCGTCCGCGGTTCTCCGTGGAGCGCGGCTGGTTCCCGCCGCTGGGGAACAAGGGCCGGATCGCCCTGGTCGCCTCCCTGCTGACCGGGCTGCTCACCCACGGCTACCACCTGTTCCGCTACCCCCTCTACCTCACCGACGAGGGCATCTACATGCAGCGGGCGTGGTCGGTGGTGCGGGAGACCAGCCTGTCCCCGTACACCTACGACTACGACCACGCCCCGCTGGGCTGGATCACCCTGGCCGGGTGGATCTTCCCGCTGCCGAAGCAGTTCGAGACCTTCGGAAACGCGATCAACACCGGACGGTTCCTGATGCTGCTGGTGCATGTCGCCGCGGTCTATCTGCTGTTCGAGATCGCCCGGCGGCTGTCCGGCAGTGTGCTGGCCGCCACCGTCACCTCGTTCCTCTTCAACGTCTCGCCGATCGCGGTGTACTTCCAGCGGCAGGTCCTGCTGGACAACCTGATGATGCTCTGGCTGCTGCTGAGCCTGTTCATGCTGCTCAGGCGGGAAGTCACGATCAGATCGGTGTTCGGCGGCGGGCTGGCGCTGGGGATCGCGCTGATCACCAAGGAGAACGCGATCTTCTTCGTGCCCAGCTTCATGTACCTGCTCTACCGAAGGGTCAAGGGATCGGCCAGCAGCCGGTTCACCAGCACCCTCTGGCCGTTCGCCGCGGCCACCCCGATCGGCGCCTACGTGACCTACGCACTGCTCAAGAACGAGCTGCTGCCGAGCGGTTTCGACTTCGACCTGAACAACCCGCCCGCCGACCATGTCTCGCTGCTCTACACCCTGTGGTGGCAGCTCAACCGTAACCAGGGCACCCTCTTCAGCCACACCGGTCTGCTCCAGACCAGCTGGCTGGTCCGGGACAAGTTCCTGCTGATCGCCGGGGTGTGCGCGATGGTGATGTGCCTGTGGATCGGCACGCGGGACCGCAGGCGCAACCTGGGCTTTCTGATCGCCGGGACGCTGGCCTTCGGATACGCCTTCTACCTGGTGCGCGGCAGCGTGGTGCTGGACTTCTACGTCACTCCGCTGATCCCGATGTTCGCGCTCAATATCGGCATGATCATCGACCGGCTGCTCAAGGGGTCGTTCGCCAATCGGTTCATGCGCGGCGCGCATTCCCTGACCCGGGTCGCCGTACCGTCGTTCGTCGCCGTTCTGCTGCTGGTGTCACCGGCCTCCGGATATCTCGTCCACACCAATACCGAGGGCCGTACGCAGATCGCCGACCAATACCAGTCCAAGATCAACCTCACCGGAATGCAGCATGCCCAGATCGCCTGGGTGCGCAAGCACGTACCGCCGAATTCGCGCATCATCATGGACGACGACCTGTGGGGTGAACTGCACGATGTGCGCCCGTTCTACCCGTACGCACATTCCCACTGGAACGCCTCGTCCGACCCGGATGTGCGCGACAAGCTCTTCAAGAAGAGATGGCAGAACGTCGACTACATCATCATGTCGAACAAGATGCGCAAATCGATGATGACCAACAATTCCGACGGCCGGGAGAACTGGATTCTCCAGGCGCTGCGCAATTCCACCCGCGTCTGGTCGGATACCCAGGGCAATATCAAGCTGGAAATCTACCGTGTGCAGTAGCCATGGGAAGAGGAGGTGAAGGCCATGCCTGAGTACGACGACGACTGGGATGTTCCGGAGGACAGGGATGATCCCGAGAACGAGGAGCACACCCCCGACGGTGACAAGAAGAAAAAGCTCACCTGGAAGACCGTCCTGCTCGCACTCGTGGTCTTCGCGATCGTCGGATCGCTCGTCCAGGTGGTCGCGCGCGGCGGCTTCGGAGGCGCCCTGAACACCACCGGCGGCGGGGGCGGGAGCGCTCCGAAGAAGGAGCACCACTCCCGGCAGGAGCAGGAGATACGCCCGCCCAAGCAGCCCAAGACCATCAAGCTGGGCAACCAGCGGGTCCCCCAGGCATCCGGGCCGATCATCGTGATCAACCCGGGTCTGGTGAACCCCGGCGGCAGCGCCGCGGTCGAGGGCGGTGGCTTCGACAAGAAGGCCACGGTGGACATCCTGCTCAAGGCCCGGAAGTCGGACACCAAGGGCCGCGCCATCGGCAGCGTGCGCTCGGACAAGTTCGGATCGATCTACGCCCGGTTCACCATGCCCGAGAGCGCGGGCAACCGGCCCGCGACGCTGGTCGCCCAGCAGCGCGGCAGCAGCAAGACGGCGGAGGCCAAGGTGATCACCGGCGGCGCCGTGGGCACCGCCAAGATCAACAAGATGGTGGGCCGCCCCGGCGACGTGGTGACGGTCTCCGCCCGCGGCTTCCGCCCGGGTGAGCCGATCGACGTCTTCTGGGGACGGACCACCGGTATCCCCGTCACCACGCTGCACACCGACGGCAGCGGCGGCGTCGCCCACGCTGCGATCAAGGTGGGCGTGGCCCCGACCGGCTCCAGCACCCTGGTCCTGGTGGGCAAGCGCAGCAAGACCACGGCCACCGCGCCCTTCCAGATGCTGGCCATGTACCCCTCGATGAAGTCCAAGCCGTACGCGCTCAAGGCCGGCCAGCGGATCACGCTGTCCGCCAACAAGTTCGCGCCCGGCGAACGGGTGCTGGTCTACATCAACTCCACCGGCGGTCTGCCGGCCTTCACCGCCCAGGCGAACGGCATGGGCCAGATCCGCGACGTGGCGTTCAACGTGCCGTTCGGCCTCAAGGGGCGGCAGACGCTGATGGCGATCGGCGACCAGAGCCGGGCCGTGGTCCGCTCGGGCTTCACCGTGCTGCCGTACACCCCGTCCGCCGAGCCCAGCGCCTTCGGCGGCAGGGCGGGCACCACGCTCAGTTTCTATGTCGCGGGGTTCGCCCCGGGCGAGACGGTGAACGCCTACGCCGGATCGGGCTCGAAGGCCCAGCGCAAGATCGGGACCTTCCAGGTGGACAGCCGGGGCAAGGCGGCGGCCGTGGGCTCGTACAAGATCACTACGGCGGATGAGAGCGGTGTGTCCTTCCAGCTCATCGGCCAGAAGAGCGGTGGCGTCGCCAGGGCGAGCATCAACATGTCCCAGGGCCGCGGGGATTAGGGACCGCGAGTGGCGCCGAGGGAGAACGTGGGCCGGGCCGGTCCGTGCCGTCCGCCGGGAAGCGGCGGAAAGCGGCGGGAAGCGGCAGGAAGCCGAGGAAAGCGCCGGAAAGCCGCGGAAAACGGCGGACACGGCGGGGAAACAGGCCCACGTTCCAGGGAGCGACCGGCCGCCGACGGCCGTGGGGCGGCTCACCCGGGCGGCTCACCAGTTCCATAGATGTACCATGCGTCCTGGAGTGTCCTATGAGCGTAGTTTTCGGCCCTAACTCACGAAGAGTCCTACAATTCCTCACCCATATCGAGGACCTCTCCCCGGAGGAGATCGACCGGGTGGCCGATCTGTGGAAGCAGACGTCCAGCCAGACCCGCGCCGAGGGCTGGGCAGTGGTCCACCGCACCACCACGCCCGAGGAGCGGTACCGGATCCTGGTCGCCGCCTCGGTGGCGCGCCGGGCCGCCCTGGACGCCGCGCGGAACCACAAGAAGCACGACTGGGCCTTCTGGGCCGCGGTCTGGGACGCCGCGACCGCGGTGGCCGTCTGCGACCGCATCGGCAGCCACTACAACGTGCTGGTCGCGCCGCTGGCCGCGGTCATGCCGTCGCTGGCGCACTGCCGGCGCGATGAACTCGAGCCCCGCGAGTTGCAGGGCGCCGTCCTCAAGGGAGGTGGGTAGCGATGGGCGATAACCGGATCGCCGTTGTGGTGGCCGATGACGACCCGGCCGTCCGTGAGGCGCTCGCCGACCTCATCGACTCCCACCCGGACCTGGAGCTGGTGGGCCTGGCCATCAACCATGAGCAGACCGTGCGCGCGGCGGTGGAACACCGCCCACAGGTCGTGATCATGGATGTGCACATGCCCCGGGGCGACGCCCCCAGCAGCGTCCGGGCCATCCGCGACCAGGTCCCGGAGGCCCGGGTGGTAGCGCTGTCCGCCCACGGCGAACGCGAGACCGTGCTGAACATGCTCGCCGTCGGGGCCAGCGGCTACCTGGTCAAGGGCACCCCCGCCGAGGAGATCCTCGAAGCGATCATCCGGGCCGCCCGCGATCAGTTCAGCATGTCCGCGGAGCTGCTCGCCGACTGCGCCGAGCCGCTGCGCCGCGCCGAGCGCGCCTCCTGGCGGTTCGAGGACCTGGTCGGCAACCGGCTGGAGGACTCGTATCTGGAGCTGCTGGGCCACGCCCCCTGCGGAGTGCTGGTGGTCGGCCCGCGCGGCCGGATCGAGTACGCCAACGCCCACATCCGGCATATGTTCGGCTACGGCTCGGCGGAGCTGCGCGACAAGCGGCTGCGGGACCTGGTCCCCGAGCGCTACCGCACCGCCTCCGAGCAGCTGATCGGCCGGGTCTTCACCACCCCGTCCGCGATGAGCGGCCGCCGCCGCGACGGCAGCGAGTTCCCCGCCCAGTTCAGCGGCGGCCACCTACAGGGCCGACAGCCCCGCGGGGTGGTCTTCGTCGCCGACCTCAGCCAGCTGCGGGCGGCCGAGAGCCGGTTCCGCCAGCTCATCGAGTCCTCCCCGGACGCGATGCTGATCGTGGACACCGGCGGCCGGATCCAGGCGGCCAACCACCGCACCGAGGCGCTCTTCGGCTACGACCGCGACCATCTGATCGGCCGGGCCGTGGAGGCGCTGCTGCCCGACCAGCCGCTCACCGTCTCGCTGCGCGAATGGGACGACAGCGTCGAGGAACCGGTCGGCCACAGCATGGAGCTGGTCGGGCGGCGCAGCGACGCCAAGCAGTTCCCCGCCGACGTCAGCATCAGCCCGCTGCGTACGGAGGAGGGCCTGCTCACCGTCCTGACCATCCGCGACATCACCGAGGTGCAGCGCGCCCAGTTCGTCCTGGAGCGCAGCCTGGAGCTGCTGGAGGTCACCGACCGCGACCGCCAGGCGCTGCTCAGCCATCTGGTCCACGCCCAGGAGGCCGAGCGCGGCCGGATCGCCGCCGACATCCACGACGACACCATCCAGGTGATCACCGCCGCCAGCCTCCGCCTCCAGCAGCTGCGCCGACGGCTGCGGGACCCGGACGAGCAGCGGGTGATGGACAAGCTGGACGAGACCCTGAAGCTCTCGCTCAGCCGGCTGCGCCAGCTGATCTTCGACCTGCGGCCGTCCAGCCTGGAGCACGGCTGCCTGGCCGGGGCGCTGCGCGGCCTGCTGGAGCAGATACGCACCGAGACCGGCGTCACCTACCGGCTGGAGGACCGGCTCACCGCCCACCCCCCGGCCGAGACGATGGCGCTGATCTACCGGACCGCCCAGGAAGCGCTGGTGAACGTGCGCAAGCACGCCCACGCCAAGACGGTCCATGTGCAGCTGCTCGGGCTCGATGACGGCTGCCTGGTGCGGATCGTCGACGACGGTGAGGGCTACAACCCGCTCGAGGTGGAGTCCCGCCCCGGCCACCTCGGGCTCTCCCTGATCCAGGAGCGGGCCCAGATCGCGGGCGGCTGGTGCCGGATCGAGAGCGAACCCGGTTCCGGCACCACCGTGGAGTTCTGGGTGCCGCTCGGCGCTCCCCCGGGCGCGCCGCTCGCCACCCCCGACTCCCCCGAAGGGGACCCGCAGCCGTGACCGCACCTCCCGAATTGACGAAGGTGCTGATCGTCGAGGACCACCGGGTGGTGGCCGAGGGGCTGTGGGCCCTGCTGGCCGAGTACTCGGATCTGACGGTGGTCGGCTGGGCCGACTCGGTCGCCGAGACCGTACCGATGGCCAAGGAGATGAAGCCCGATGTGGCGCTGGTCGACTTCCGGCTGCCCGACGGCACCGGGGCCGACGCGGCCGGTGGCATCCGGGCCCATGACCCGTCCGTCGCCATCGTGATCCTCAGCGCCGACGCCAGCGACTCGGCGCTGCTGGCCGCCGTGGAGGCGGGCGCCTGCGGCTATCTGCTGAAGTCGGCGAGCGGCGACGAGATCGCGTCCGCCATCCGCTCGGCCGCCGAGGGCGAGACCCTCATCCCGGCCAGCACGCTGGTGGAGGTGCTGGCACGGCACCGCGAGGACGCGCGGTCCACCGCCGAGCAGACCGAGCGCCTGGAGAGCCTGACCCCGCGCGAGCAGGAGATCCTCACGCTGATGAGCCACGGCCTGGACAACCGGGCCGTCGCGGAGCGGCTGAGCATCAGCTACGCCACCGTGCGCACGCATGTGCGCAGGATCCTGGAGAAGCTGGAGGCGCGCTCGCAGCTGGAGGCGGTCGCGAAGGCCGCCGAATTCGGCTTCAAGCCCGCGCAGCCCCAGGGGCCGGAGGAGTGAGTGACGGGCTGATCTGACCCGTGTCCGCCTTCGGTACGGCGGTGGCCCCCTCTGGTGCGGGGGCCGTTCGGTGTTTCGCCGTACGGGTCCACCTGGACGGGCCCGTACGGATGGGGGCCCGTACGGATGGGGCTGTACGGATGGGGCTGTACGGATGGGGCCCGCCCTACGGATGGGGCCCCTACGGATGGGGGCCCGACCAACCGGGGCGCGGCAGCCGGGGGCCAAATGGGGCAGAAAATCCCCCTTCGGATGGAATCGCGGAGCCCGCGAGGCGGGTTCCCTCCTCATGCGAGTCCCTGGACGGATCCGATGCCCGCTGAGCCGCGGGCACACGATCGCCTTCCTGGTGGCCGCCGCCTGTTACGCGGCGGTCCTCACGGCCGTCCTCACCGGCTCGCCGCTCGTCCGGTTCGACTGGCAGGTGGCCCTGTTCAAGCCGTACGAACAGTGGCCGCGGGTCCGGCCGGCGCTGGACGCCTTCGTCATCGCGGGCCAGCGCGGCCCCACCGCCCTGGCCGCCCTGGCCTGGGCCGTCTGGCGCGGCGGCCGGACCCGGAGCCCGCGTCCGCCGCTGGTCCTGGGCGTGGCGCTGCTGCTGCTCAACGCGAGCGTCGGCGCCGTCAAGGTCCTCACCGGGCGGCTGGGCCCGTACGACGCCCGGACCCCCGGGTCCGCCGAGCTCTTCCACGGCGGCATGGTCCTCCCCTCCGGTCACACCGCGAACGCCGTCGTCGTCTGGGGCACCCTCGCCTATCTCGCCGGTCACCACCGGCGGACGGGCGCGCTGGTCGCCTGCGTAATGGCCGTCGGCGTCGGTCTGACCACCGTCTATCTGGGCACCCACTGGGTGAGTGACGTCCTGGGCGGATGGGCGGCGGGCGTCCTCGTCCTGCTGGCCCTCCCCCTCTTCGAACCGCTGATCGCGACCGTTTCCGCGTATGCCTCCGCTCGTGCGGCGGGGTACTCCATGGGCAGGTGAACCAAGTGGCGCTTCGCGTGCTGATCGCAGACGACCATGCGGTGGTCCGGCAGGGCCTGCGCATGATCCTTGGCCTCGACAACGACATCAAGGTGGTCGGCGAGACGACCAACGGGCGGGAGGCCGTCCGGCTGGCCCGGGAGCTGTGCCCCGACGTCGTCCTGATGGATCTGCTGATGCCGGTGATGGACGGCGTATCGGCCACGGCGGAGATCCGCCAGGACCTCCCCGAGGTCGAGGTGGTGGCGCTGACCAGCTCCCTCGACGACGCCATGGTCATGGGCGCGGTCCGGGCGGGCGCCATCGGCTTCCTGCTGAAGAACGCCGAGGCCGATGACCTCCGCAACGCGGTGAAGGCCGCGGCCGCGGGCCAGATCCATGTCTCCCCCGCCGCGATCTCCCGGCTGATGGGCCAGGTCAGGGAGCCAAGCGGCCCTGAGCAGCTCACCGAGCGGGAGACCGAGGTGCTGACCATGCTCGCGCGCGGCAAGGCCAACAAGGAGATCGCCCACGATCTGCGGATCGGCCAGCAGACGGTGAAGACGTATGTGAGCCACATCCTGACCAAGCTCGGGGTGCACAGCCGGACCCAGGCGGCGGTCTACGCGGTGCAGTCCGGCCTGGTGCCCGCGGGTGAGCTCACCCCTCCGGAAGCAGTGGAGTCGACGACGAGGGAGCAGTGGTGGTCGGCGTGATCAGTACACGGTGGACCCCGACCCGGCGGAGACGGAGCGCCACCGCGCTCGCCGAGGTCACCCAACACATCCTGGCGGGCGAGACCGCCGATGCCACGCTCCGGCTGATCGCCCGCCGGGTGCGCGAGCTCCTGGGCGCCGATATGGCCCGGGTGATGGTGCTGGAGCCGGGCGACGTCCTGACGATACGGGCCACCGACGGAGCTCCGTGGACCGCGCCGAGCGGACCGCTGACCCCCGGCGGCTCCTCCCCCGCCCGCCAGGCGATCCGCGCCGGACGGCCCACGGTCTCCGGCGACGAACGGCGGCCGCGCCGACGCGGCCGGGACCCCCGGCACGCGGTCCCCGCCTCGGTGCTGGACGCGCCGCTGCTGGTGCGCGGCCATCCGGTGGGGGTGATCGAGGTGGCGAACCGCGGCGGGGGGCGGCGGCTCACCCACGCCGATGTGGGCACCGTGGGGCTCTTCGCGGCGGCCGCGGGCCATGCGGTCGCCCAGATCCGGCACCGGGAGCATCTGCGGCGGCTGGCGTCGGCGGCGGCCGGACCGGGCACCAACGGTTCCGGGGGCTCGTCCGGCCCCTCGGTGTTCCCCCGTTCCTCCGGCCCCTGCGTACGGCGGACCCTGGACTCCCTGGCCGCGGGCGCGGTGGCCCGTACCGGCGCCGCGAGCTGCACGGTCTATCTGCTGGAGCCCGGCCCATCGGCGAATCTGCGCCTGGTTGGCGGCGGCCACGGCCACACCCCGCCGTCGCGCAAACCGGCGCTGGAGGCGATCGGCGGGGCCGCGCCCGTCATCCACGGCGGCGGCCGTACGGGCGCGGACGGCGAGGGCCCGGCGCGGGGCGCGGTGGCCGCCTGGCCGCTGCTGCGCGAATCCACCGCGATCGGCGCGATGTGCTGCCACTTCCCGCCCGGCCGCGACCCCGGCGAGGCGGACATCACGCTCCTGGAGGTGATCGCGGGGCACGCGTCCTGCGCGGTGGAGAACGACCGGCAGCGGGCGGCCTCCCAGGACAAGGCCGTCCATGAGGAGCGGCATCGCATCTCGCGCGAGCTCCACGACTCGGTCTCACAGGCGCTCTACGGCATCGCGCTGGGCGCCCGTACGGCCCGCGAGATGCTGGAGCGCGACATCGACGGCGCGGAGCCGGTGGCGGGCCGGACCGGGGCGGTGAGTCACGCGGAAGCGCCGGGCCGGATCGATCCGGTGGCGGGGCACGAGACCGCCGGGGAGGTCGTGGACCTCGCCGAGCTGGCCGAACTCGCCGAGCCCATCGAGTACATACGGCGGCTCGCGGACGCCGCGATCGCCGAGACCCGCACCCTGCTGTGCCGGCTGCGGCCCGAATCGCTGGAGACCGAGGGCCTGGTGGCCGCGCTCACCCAGCATGTCGAGGCGCTCCGGGCCCGGTACGGGATCGCCACCGAGGCGAAGCTGGACGCCGAACCGGAGACCACACCGGAGGCCAAGCACGCCCTGTACCGGATCGCCCAGGAGTCGCTGCACAACGTCGCCAAGCATTCGCAGGCCCGGAACGTACGGCTGCATCTGCTCAACGAACCGGGCGCCGTCACCTTGACGGTCGCCGACGACGGCGTGGGCTTCGACTGCAAGGGCTCCTTCCCCGGCCATCTCGGGCTGCTCTCCATGCGGGAGCGGGCCCGCGAGGTGGGCGGCACGCTCAACGTGGACAGCCGCCCCGGGCAGGGAAGCCGCATCCGGGCAAGGATCCCGGCCGCGCCGGACCCCTGACCCCGGCGCCCCGGGACCACTTGCCGACGACGTCCTGAAACCAGCCGCCGATGACACGCCGTCAAGCCCGCCACTGACGACATATGAGACATTTCTGTCCATGCAGCCGACTCTGTCCATGCAGCCGACCGTGCGGGACCACGCGCTGGCGGACGGCCTCCGGGCCGGCCAAGCGGCGGTGGAAGAGGGCCTGTTGCGGGCCACCAAGAGCGATGTGCCGTTCATCACCGAGGCCGCGCGGGAGCTGACGCGCACGGCCGGGCGACGGCTCCGGCCGCTGCTGGTGCTGCTGGCGGCGCGGTTCGGCGACCCCGGCGCCCCGGGCGTGGTGCCCGCCGCCGTGGTCGTCGAACTGACCGATCTGGCCACGCACTACCACGACGGCGTCCGGGACGAGGCCGCCGTACGGCGTGACGCCCCGCGCCCGGACGCCAACTGGGACAACACGGTGGCGGTGCTCACCGGCGACTTCCTCTTCGCCCGCGCCTCGCACATCCTGGCCGACCTGGGGCCGGAGGCCGTACGGATCCAGGCCCAGGCGTTCCGGCGGCAGGTCACCGGCCAGATCCTGGAGACGACCGGACCGCGCGACGGCCGCGACCCCGTCGAGCACCATCTGGACGTGCTGGCGAGCCGGACCGGCTCACTGACCGCCGTCTCCGGACGGCTGGGCGCGCTGGCCTCGGGCGCGGACCCGAGCGTCGCGGACGCCCTCGCGCGGTACGGCGAACGGCTTGGCGTGGCGAGCCATCTCGCCGACGAGGTGGCGACCCCCACCGCCCGCCGCCTCACCCTGCCCGTCCTGCTGCTGGCGGGGGCCGCGGGCCCCGGGGACCCTGCGGGCCTCGCCGACCTCGCGGGCCTCGCGGACCGGGAGCTGTACGAGCTGCTCACCGGGCCCGCCGAGCGGGCGGGGTACTCGGCGGCCGTGGCGCGGCTGCGCACCCATCCGGTCCTGGACCGGGCCCGCGAGGAGACCGCCCGTCAGGCCGACGCGGCCCGCGCCGCCCTGTCCACGCTGCCCGACTGCCCGGCGCGGGACGCCCTGGAGTCGCTGTGCGAGACGGTGGCCGCGCCTACGGCACCCAGTAGTTGTGGCTGACCACCAGCATCGACTGGAGCCGCACCCCGGCCTCGTAGGCGCGGGCAGGATCGGGCGGGGAGGCGCACATCCGGGCCCACAGCGCGTCCAGCCAGCCCTGCGCCGCGGCACGCTCCCGCTCGCCGTCGTCCCCCGTCAGCGCGGCGACCGCGAAGGGCGCGAAGAAGGCGGGCGACCCCGGGTCCCCATAGGCCGTGCCGTCGAGCCGGTATCCGCTCCTGATCCGCCCGGGATCGCCGCCCGTCGCCGCCCTCGCCCAGCGGCTGAGCCCGCGCACGGCCGCCCGGGTGCGCGCGTCGCCGCTGGTCACCGCGTCGGCGCCGAGCCGCCAGGGGACGCGGCAGGCGTTCCAGTGGTAGTCGCCGTCGTGCGGGCTCTCCAGGACCTGACCCGGCGCGGGCCTCGGCTCGCCGGACGTGGTGTCCACCACGAAGTCGGGGAGCAGCCCGGTGGCCGGGGCATGGCGGGCACGCAGCTCCCCGGCCAGCGACAGATGCGCGTCCAGCACTTCGTCCCACCGCGGATCGCCCGTGGCCGCGCGGAACGCCCGGAAGTGGTCCGGCATCCAGTCCGACGTACGGGAGACCTCGTCATAGCGGCCCGACGACCAGTCGCCGAGCTTGGTCAGCCGGGTGGTGGGGTGCACCTCGCACTCCATGACGGCGTCGATCCGCCGCATGGCGAGCGCCTCGTAGTCGTAGTCGCTGTGGCCGTCGTGGCTGTTGTGGCCGCCGCCCCACTGCCGGGCCGCGAGCAGCAGTCCGTACGCGATGTCGAGGTCGCCGTCGGTCGCCGAGTCCCGTCCACCGACGTCCCGGCCGTCGGCGTCCTGCTGAGCGGCGTGCAGATCGGGGTGGTTCACGGAGGGGTGGGCCAGGACATGCCGGAGGATGCCGTCGAAGAGGGCGTGGGCGTCGGGGTCGGCGCCCGCCATCAGCGCGGTGATCACCATTCCGTAGCCCTGGGCCTCGGCCACGAACGGGTGCGCCGCGTCGGGGGTGAACACCGCGCACCTGCCCCGGCCGCCCGCCTCGTCGCCCGACCGAAGGAAGTACGCCTTCCACAGCTCGTAGAGGTCCAGGACCCGCCGGTCGGCCGCCGCCGGGTCGTCGTCGCAGGAGGGCCGGAGCGTGCCGGGGGCGTACGGGACGGCATGCGCCCCGAAGGGAACGCGGGCCTCGGCGCGTCCCGTCATCGGAGCCGACGCCGCTGGCCCCGCCGTACCAGCCGCACCAGCCCGAGGACGATGTCGACCACCAGTACCACCACGCCGATGATCAGCAGATAGCCAAGACCGTGCACCACCCAGCCGATGAGGCCGAGCGCGATGGCCACGATCACCAGGAACAGGAAGAGCGCCACCGCCGACACCTCTCCTCGATCGTCAAGCGTCCTCGGCCATCAGCGGCGCGCGAGCTGCCGCCCGCCGCCCGGACCCGACTGGTACGTCTTCCCGTAGTGCTGGAAGATCGCCCCCTCCTGCTCCGCGGGCAGCACATCGTCCACGCCGAGCGAGGGTGCCTTCTTCACCAGCGACCGCCTGTAGGAGACCTTCACATAACCCGGCCCGACCACCGCGTCGTCCACGGGGACGAACACCAGACGGTGACGGGTGGGCAGTCCGGTGCGGACGGTGGCCATGGCGGGTTCGTCGGTGGACGTGGCCACGTAGATCGCCTCGAGCACCCCGATCTTGCGGCCCTGCTCATCGACGACATCCTGGTCGCGCCACTCACGGATATCGGCTGGCTGGATCATGACGTATCACCCTCTGACCTCTGCCCTTCCAGCCTGCCTCCGCTCATCGCGGGACGCCACGCCATCCGGCCACCAGGAGTAACCGAGTGTTCGAAACAGCATGAATTGATCAGGTGTGCCGGATTCGCGATGGGGTACCCGGCGCGGCGAGGAGGTTGGTAATCATGGTCCCCCTGCTTGTCGTTCTTCTTCTCGCGCTGCTGCTCTTCGGCGCCGGATTCGCCCTGAAGGCCCTGTGGTGGATCGCGGTCATCGTGCTCGCCGTCTGGCTGATCGGCTTCATCGCCCGGCCGACAGTCGGCGGACGGCGAGGACGGTGGTACCGCTGGTAGCCCGAAGACGGCACAGATGGGCCGCGGCGCGGACCGAAGGGGCCCGGCCGGAGATTTCTCCGGCCGGGCCCCTTCGGTTCGGTCGTGTTCAGTTGTGATCAGCGGCCTACTACTCCTCGGCGAGCAATCCCCGCCGCAGCCGGCCGAGCGAACGGCTGAGCAGCCGGGAGACATGCATCTGGGAGACGCCGAGCTCGGTGCCGATCTCCGACTGCGTCATCTCCTCGCCGAACCGCATCTGCAAAATACGGCGGTCCCGCTCACCGAGCTGCTCCACCAGCGGCTTGAGCGCGTGCAGGTTCTCCACGGCCTCCATGGCCGGGTCGACGTCGCCGAACCGGTCCGCGTACGTGGTCACGCGCGTGGCGCCGCCCTCCTGGTCCGCGGGCGCGTCCAGCGAGGTGGTGAGATAGCCGTTGCTGGCCACCAGCCCGTCGACGACCTCGTCCTCGCTCAGCCGCAGATGCTCCGCGAGCTCGGCCGTGGTGGGCGACCGGTCCAGCCGCTGGAACAGCTCCTCGTTCGCCTTGGCGAGGTCGATCCGCAACTCCTGGAGCCGGCGGGGGACATGGACCGCCCAGCTGGTGTCGCGGAAGAACCGCTTGATCTCGCCGACGATGTACGGAACGGCGAAGGTCGTGAACTCCACCTCACGGCTCAGGTCGAACCGGTCGATCGCCTTGATCAGCCCTATGGTGCCGACCTGGACGATGTCCTCCATCTCCACCGAGCGGTTGTGGAACCGCCGGGCGGCGTACCGGACCAGCGACAGATTGAGCTCGATGAGGGTGTTCCGCACGTACTGGTACTCGTGCGTCCCCTCCTCCAGCTCCGTCAGCCGATCCAGGAACGTCTTGGTCAGCGCCCGTGCGTCCTTGGGCGCCACCTTCGCCGGATCGTCCACCGTGGGCAGACCGACGGGGCCGGCGGTCTCAACTCCATCCACTGCAATGTCACTTACGCGAACCTCATGTACCTGCTCAGCTTCCGCTGCTGTCAGCATCGACATCGTCGCGGGTGCCGTGTCGTTCACCGTCGCACTCCCTGTATCGGCTGCATGCATAGGCTGATTGGGGTCCCGCCTACCCACCATCCATGCCCTCATGCCTCTTTCCCACGGGCGGACGGCGGGCCGACGACGACCACCAGGCCCCCGACACCCGCCGTGACGGCGGGCGTTAGCCGGGCGTTAGCGGATCGGCAGCGACCGTTAAGAGAACGCCAGCGGCGGCCGACACCATGGATGGTGCGTGAGCAGGAACCACATAAACCAGAAGCCCAGGGGGTCGTCATGTCGCACCACATTCTCAACCGCCGTATCCGTAAGGCCGGTGCGGCCGCGCTGATCGCCGCCGCCTCGGCCGTCGCCCTCACCGCCTGCGGGAGCAACGACTCCTCGTCCGACGCCAAGGGGAGCTCGTCCTCGAAGTCGTCGCAGTCGGACGCCTCGATCCACAGCCAGGCGGGCAACAAGGCCGGCAAGCAGGCAACGGCCCTGGGCTCGGGCGCCGACAAGGCCCAGGCGACCTCCGAATGCCAGCCGGGCACGCTGCGGGGCACCCTGGACTCCGCCGGCACCTCCCAGGCGGGGATGAACCACCGGGGCACCTTCCTGAAGGTGACGAACACCGGCGACGAGACCTGCGTGATCAGCGGCTACGCCGGGGTCGCCCTGGAGGGCGCAGGCCACACCGCGATCAAGACCACCGCCCGCCACGGCAGCACCTACTTCGCCACCGACCCGGGCACCCACCCGATCACCCTCGCCCCGGGCAAGAGCGCCTGGGCCGACCTGGTGTGGACCACCACCGGCGCCGGGACCGCCCACGCGAAGTACCTCCAGATCTCCCCGACCGGCAGCAACTCCCACAGCACGGTCGCCTTCAACCAGGACCTCGACAACGGCACCCTCTCCCTGACCGCCTGGTCCTCCAAGCCCCCCATCAACGGCTGAACCCCCGAAAACCCGAAGAGCCCCGGCCCGGACACTGTCCGGGCCGGGGCTCTTGTTTGGTGTGCGGGGTGGGATCGGGGCCTCGCAGGGATGCCAGAAGGGCGCGTTCCTGGGATGTGAGAGGGATGTCGGGGCGAAGACGTTCCGGGTGGCACTGCGGTTCGGATGGGGGTTGGGCCGGAGGCATGTGGAGCGCGCCGAAAGCCACCAGGCCGTTCCAGAGGGAATGGAGCAGGGTCTGCGGCAGCGTGCGCCAGGTCCTGAGGAAATCCATGACGGGACCGTGGCACAGGCGACTGGCAGTTCGGTCGTCACTGCCTCGGGGAGGGGCCAGGGGCTGCCAGCGGCCTGCCATCGGGCTGCAAGCCCGAGTGCTCACGATGTGCCTGCCAGCAACCCGTTGACACAGGGAGTAGCACATGGAGAGCGCACCCGAGGGCATCGTCGACCTGCCCCCGATCGGCCCGGAGCCGATTCTGCGGCTCGCGACACTTGTCTGTGAGACAGAGGTGATGCACGCGGCCCTGGAGCTGGGCGTGTTCGGCTCCTTGGCCGAGGGCTCGCTGACCGAGCCCGAGCTGCGGGAGCGGCTGGGGCTGCATGAGCGGTTCTCGAAGGACTTCCTGGACGCGCTGGCCGGGCTCGGGCTGCTGATCAGGGTGGGGGACAGGTACCGGAACGCCCCGGTGGCCGGACACTACCTGGTGCCCGGCCAGGGCGTGTATCTGGGGGACTATCCGCGGATGGTTACGGCGTCCTTCCAGCAGGCGTGGGGGCAGCTGTCGAGGGGGCTGCGCACCGGGAAGGTGGAGACCCAGCCCCGGGGCGGCTTCGTCGCCAAGTCCCACGAAGACCAGGAGCGCTTCAAGGTATATGCGGGGGTGATGGACCACCTCAGCACTCGTGTGGCCCGGGACTTTGCCGAGCGCTTCGACTGGAGCGGCTACAAGGACGTCGGGGACCTCGGTGGAGCCCGGGGGCATCTGGCGGCAGCGCTCCTTGAGGCACATCCGCATCTGAGCGGCTACTGTTTCGAACCTCCCTCGGCCGAGCGCTACCTGAAGGGTCACATGGCCGAATTGGGGATGTCAGGCCGGGTGGGCTTCGTCGGCGGCGACCTGTTCACCGATCCGATCCCCGAGGCCGATGTCCTCGTCTACGGGCAGGTGCTGCACGGCTGGGAGGACGAGGAACGCCGGACGCTGGTGCGGCGGGCTCACGAGGCACTGCGGCCCGGCGGGATGCTGCTGATCTACGACCGCATGATCGACGAAGAGCGCCGGGACCAGCAGCGGCTGCTCTACAGCCTCTACATGCGTCTGGTCAGCCCCATGGGCTCGGAGTACCGGGCAGTGGACTGCGAGCGCTGGCTTCGTGAGGCGGGCTTCCCGGAAGTCAGGTCGGAGCCGCTACTGAATACACACACGGTGGTGGTGGGCCTGAAGTCGAGGGAGGAGGAGTAGGAGGGAGCTGAAGCCCGAGTTCCGGCGGCGGTGGTGGGCGGAGCCCACCACCGCCCGTTCTCATGCCGTCCCTTTCTCCGGGTTCTCGCGGCTTGCCGAGGTGTCCGGGCTGTTTGCGGGGTGCGGGACATTGCCTTCCGCCTTCCCGGGGCCGGCCGGTCCGCGGCCCGGGCCGCCCCCGGAGCGCAGCGGAAGCTTCTTCAGGAACAGCGCGACGACGAGGCCCGTAAGGGTGAGCGGCAGGGCCGTCAGGAACACCGAGGACAGGGCATCGGCATACGCGGAGGTGTAGGCGTCCCGCGCGGCTTCCGGCAGCCGCTGCACCGCCTCCGGGCTGATCGAGGCGCCCTTGGTGAGCTTGGAACTGTGCTCCGCGAGGCCGTTGTTGAGGATGACGCCGAACAGCGAGGCGCCGAGCGACGTGCCGAGCATCCTGGTGAAGGTCACGGTGGACGTCGCGGCGCCGATGTCCCGGAGCTCCACAGCGCTCTGCGAGACCACCACGGTGACCTGCTGGGACAGCCCGGCACCAAGGCCGAGAACGGCCATGAACGCGGAGGCGACAGCGAAGCTCGTGCTGTTCGTCATGGTCGACAGCAGGTAAAGCGCGAGCGAGGAGACGGCCATGCTCGCGGCCGGATACCACTTGTACTGGCCGGTCTTGGTCATGAAGTGGCCGGTCCCCATGGTGGCGAGGAGCATGCCCGCCGTCATCGGCAGCATCAGCACGCCCGCGTTCTGCGAGCTGGTTCCGGTGACCATCTGGAGGTAGAGCGCCAGATAGTTGAGGGCACCGATGGAGATGAAGCCGCCGACGAACGCCACCACATTAGAGATGTTGAAGGTCGAGCTGCCGAACATACGCAGCGGCACCACCGGCTCGGCCGCCCGGCGCTCCGCGCCGAACCAGAGCCCGCCGAGGACGAGGGTGGCGACCGCGAGGCTCACGATGACCGAGGAGCCCCACGCGTACTCGCTCCCGGCCCAGTTGGTCAGCAGGACCAGACAGCTCACCGCACCGCCGAGGGCGACGATGCCCGCGTAGTCGATGCGCGGTGTGCCCCGGCGGGCCGGGAGGGACAGGAAGGAGACGACCATGAACAGGGCGAGCGCGCCGACGGGCATGTTGATGTAGAAAGCCCAGCGCCAGCCCAGATGATCGGTGATCAGACCGCCGAGGAGGGGGCCGCTGACGCTGGAGACAGCGAAGGTCCCGGTGGCGTAGCTCTGATAGCGGGCGCCCTCGCGGGGCGAGAACAGATCGCCGAGGATGGCGAAGATGGAGACCGTAAGGCCGCCGGCTCCGACACCCTGAACGGCGCGGTAGACGATGAGCTGCGTCATTGATCCGGCGGCGCCGCACAGCACAGACCCGATCAAGAAGACGACAATAGCGAAGACAAAGACACGTTTACGCCCAAGGAGATCACCGAGTTTCCCGTAAAGCGGCGTCGTCACACTGAAGGTCAGCAGATAAGCCGTACTGACCCAGGCGAACTGACTGACGCCGCCGAGATCACCGCTGATGGTCGGCATCGCGGTGGCCACGATCTGGGTGTCCAGCGTGCCGAGGAGCATCGCGAGCATAAGGCCGATGAAGACCAGTAACGCCTGCTTACGAGGCATGGCGGCGGCACCGGGATCCACGGCGGGCGCTGTCTGAGCGTGCGACATGAGATTCCCTCCTTCGTTTTCATATGAGCTCCGCACATGAGCTCCGCGCGTGGGGGTACGCTTTTCTCGTGTCAACTTAGGCTTACAGCGAAAGCGTGTCAACCTCTTCTGACAAGAAGGATCTCTTGACGAGGCCCGAGTGTCAGCTAAAGTTGACGGCGTGGACAAAGAAGAAGTGAACAAGCTGGTAGCCGAGGCGACGTCCGACGACACCCTCAAGGGGCTCGCCGCCGTGCGTGCGCTGCGCAGGCTCGTCGAGGACATCGAGACGCTCCAGGTGCGCCGCGCCCGTGATCTCGGGTGGGCCTGGGGCGACATCGCGGAGCCGCTCGGCATCTCACGGCAGTCCGCGCACAAGAAGCACGCGCGGCGGCGGGCGAAGTGAGCGGGGCCCCTCCGGGCCCCGCGGATGACGGTGCCGGACCGGGCGGACCAAGCCGGCCGGGTGGCACCGGGGTGTACCGGCTGCACCTCGGCGTCCACCCCCCGGCGAGAGCGGTAGGGCCGGAAGCGGCGGCCCTGAGCCGGTTGGGGCGATGGTGCGCGATCCCGCGCTCGGTCTGCGGGGTGGCCCCGTCCCCGGCTCCGTGCGGTGAACACTTCCTCGAGGGAATCAGGGAACTGACACGGCGCGGCGGCGCACGAGACGCCGCGGTCGACATACGGGCCGTGCCCTTCGGGTCGGCCCCGGGGGGCGCCGGATGGCGGGAGGGCTCCTGGGTCTCGCGGCACATCATCGGCGCCGACGACGCTCTCGCCGTCGTCCGCGAGCATCTCAGCCGTTCCCGGAGGTGCCGGTCCACAGGGCGTACAGCGGTGGTCGTCGAGGAGTTCATCGCGGCGGACGCCAGTGCGCAAGTGCACTCCCGGGCGCGGGGGCGGTTCGAGGAGGCGGTCGCCCTGGTCAGGGCCGCCCACGGGGTGGCCGTCGGAGGAGTGGATCCCATGGGGGCCACGGACACCTACCTCGTGCGCCGCACCGATCTGAACATCCTGGTCGAGTGGTTCGCCGACAAGTACCGGCAGCTGGTCCCCACCCCGGCGGGACTCGCCGAACGGCCGCTGCCGGAAGCCCTGCGCGATCGCCCCTGCCTGACTGAGCGACGCATCCGGGACATGGTCAGGATCGGCCTGGTCGCCGAGGCCGTCATGGGCCGGCCGGTCCGCATGGAACTGGCCTGGAAGAACGGCGTGGTCTATGTGCTGTGGTGCGAGGCCGCCGGGTAGGGCCGACGCCCGGTTACGCCGGACCCGGGGCATCGGGCCCCAGCGCCGGGTGAGGGCCAGGGGCGACGACCACTGGGCGTGGACCCGGTTGCGAGCGGGTTCGCGCAGGGTGACGGGCGAGGCCCTGGTCACCGTCCAGTGACCAGGGCACGGCTCTGTCCTCGACCTGAGAGCGAGATCCCTATGGAAGAGCGAACCGCGGTACTGGTGGTGGGCGGGAGCCTGGTCGGGCTCTCCGCGGCCGTGTTCCTGGCCCACCAGGGAGTCCCGTGTGTGGTGGCCGAGCGGCACGTCGGCACCTCGATCCATCCGAGGGCACGCGGCATCACGGCCCGCTCCATGGAACTTTTCCGTCAGGTCGGCCTGGAAGACGTGGTGCGGGCGCACGGCCAGGACGACATCGGCGTGTTCGTCCGCGCCCGCGCACTGGCGGACGATGACCACCATGCGGTCGTGATGCCGCAGACCAGGACACCGGACGAGGTCAGCCCGACGACGCTGTACGCCTGCGACCAGGACCGGCTCGAACCGCTACTGCTCGCCCGCGCCCGCGAACTGGGCGCCGATGTCCGCTTCGGCACCGAGTTGGTGGACTTCACGCAGTCCCGCGACGAGGTGTCCGCGGTGCTCCGGGACCGCGGCTCGGGCGAACGGCGCACAGTGCGCGCGCGGTACCTCGTCGCGGCCGACGGCGGGCGCAGCCCCGTCCGGGAGCGGCTGGGAATCTCCAGGTCCGGGCCCGGCACCCTACAGCACCAGGTCAGCATCCTCTTCCGGGCGGACCTGGACCGGGCGCTGCGCGGCCGGGAGGTGTTCGCATGCTTCCTGGAGACCATGTCCGGGGTGCTGGTGCGGCGAGACGCGGACGTCTGGCAGATGGGCGTGCCGTTCAAACCCGAACTGGGCGAGAGCGCGGACGACTTCACCGACGAGCGCTGCCGCGAGGTGGTCCGTACCGGCACCGGCCTCGCCGACCTCGACGCGGAGATCGACAGCGTGCTGTCATGGGAGATCGCCGCCCTGGTCGCCGACCGGTTCCGGGAGGGGAGGATCTTCCTGACGGGCGACAGCGCCCATGTCTCCTCGCCGCGCGGCGGGCTGGGCGGCAACGGCGGCATCCAGGACGCGCACAACCTCGCCTGGAAACTGGCCGCCGTGCTGGCGGGCCACGCCGGTGAACGGCTCCTCGACACCTACGAGACCGAGCGGCGGCCCATCGCCTTCCTGAACATGGAGTACGCGCTCGGGCGGATGCGTGGCGAACCGTGGACTCAGGAGTACAACACCGTCTCGCTCGGCTACCGCTACCACTCACCGGCCTTCGCCGCCGAAGAGGGCGCGGACGGGCCGGGTGGGAACGAGAAGCTGGAGGACCCGACAGCGCCCTCGGGGCGCCCCGGCACGCGGGCGGCGCACGTTCCGCTGCCGGCGGGGTACGCGAACGGGGCCGGTTCCACCCTCGACCTCTTCGGCCGGGAGTTCGTCCTGCTCACCGGGGACGGCGACGCCGAGTGGCGGACCGCGGCCAAGCAGGCCGCCGACGGTCGCGGGATTCCGCTCGCGGTGCACGCGGCCGGGGCCGGTGACGCCTCGGCGGAAGGCGCGGCCCGTGCGGAGCGCTGGCGCGTGGCCTACGGCCTGCCCGCCGAGGGGGCCGTACTGGTGCGCCCCGACGGCTACATCGTGTGGCGTGGCCGGCGGTGCGGCGACGACACGGCCGAGCGACTCGGCGCGGCGCTGGACGCGGCGTGTGGCCGGGGGCGGGAGCCGGTGTCAGACCCGGGATGAGCCGGCCGGAACGCCCGAACCGGCACGGCCGACCGCCGGCCCCGCAGGAAACGGGGACCGGCGGTCGCGGTCTACGCCGGAATCGCGACCGCCAGTACGTTGAGCACCAGCGCGACGACGGCGAATACCGAGCGGATCAGGTGCCACCGGCGCCAGCCGGGGCGGGGGTCCGCCCAGTCGTCCGGGACGCCGTCCCGGTCGGCCGTCTGAATGGCCTTGTTGAGCGGTAGGTTGCCGTACTGCGAGATCAGCGGGACGGCGAGGAAGAGCGCTGCCGCCACCGTGTATACGGCGCGGAGCCCTCCACCGTCCGCGAAGACGGCCAGCAGTACGTCGCCCACGAGCACGGACGAGACGATGATCGGCATCACGGGGTGGTAGCCCTCGCCCAGCCTGCGCTGGGTCGCCACGTACTGCCGGGGCGGCATGGTCATCAGGACGGGGAAGACGCTGACCGCCACGGCGAAGAAGGTCCCCGTCACCATGCCGGCTGCGACGATGACCAGGGTCTGGACCAACTCCAATGGAAGAGGCACCTCACACCTTCCTGATCAGGCTGTCGGGGAAACGGAGGGGCCGGCCGCTATAGGTCGAGCCGGACGTCGTACTCCCGCATCCAGGAGTCGAACTGGAGGACCATCTCGAAGCCCGCCCGGTCCACCCAGGCGCCCGCCTCCTCGTCGCCACCGCCACCCCCGTCCAGCACGGCTCGGGTCGCCTGCGCGTCGAGCAGCGGCGCCACGGGCGCCTCGCGGTCGCGCACCAGGCGGAGGAACTTCTCGCGCACGGCACGTCCGTAGACCGGATCCTGGGTTGCCGGGTAGGCGCTCTTGGGCCGGTTGACGACGGCGGGCGGCAGCAGGTCGGCCACGGCGGCCCGCAGCAGGCTCTTCTCCTGGCCATCGCGGCGTCGCAGGCGGACCGGTACGTCCAGCAGGTACTGGGCGAGCCGGTGGTCGCAGAACGGCACCCGCAGCTCCACGCCGTTGGCCATGCTGAGCCGGTCCTCGCGGTCGAGGAGCGTCGGCAGCCAGCGGGTGAGGACGAGATAGCCCACCTGGCGGGCATGCCGTTCCGCGGCGCCCTCGCCCTCCAGAACCGGCGCCTCGGCGACCGCCTCCCGATAGTGCTGGTCGGCGTACCCATAGAGGTCCAGATCCTTGCGCAGCGCGGGATCGAAGAGGCGCAGCCCCAGACCACCCGAGGCGGCCTTGCGCCGCTCGAAGGCGACCCAGGGGAAGGTGCCCGCGCTGGTCAGCTCGGAGTCGTGGGCCCAGAAGTAGCCCCCGAAGACCTCATCGGCGCCCTCACCGGAGAGCGTCACCACGCGGCTCTCCTCGCGCAGATGGCGGAAGGCGAGGTAGAGCGAGCTGTCCATGTCGCCGTGGTGGGTCGGTATGTCCTGGGCCCGCATGGCGCGCGACCTGATCAGCGGATCGGCGAGCTGGCCGGGCGTCGCCACCATGTCGGTGTGGACGGTGCCGAGGTGCTCGGCGACCTGTGCGGCGAAGGGCGGGTCGGGGGTGCCGCGCAGCTTCTGCGGCCGGAAGTTCTCCGTGTACCCGCGGAACGTCATGGAGTACGTGTGCACGGGCCCCGCGCCCTGCCGTGGCACGGTGCGGGCTGCGAGCGCGGCCAGGGCGCTGGAGTCGATGCCGCCGGAGAGCAGCAGGCTGGTGGGCACGTCGGCGATGAGCTGCCGGGCCACGATGTCCTCCAGCAGCTCCCGGACGTCCGCCACGGTCGCGTCGAGCCCGGCGGTGTGCGGGTTGGCGGACGGCGCCCAGTACGCGGAGAGCCGGTGCCCGTCCGGGGTAACGGTGAGTGTGTGGCCGGGCGGGACCTCGGGAATGTCACGAAAGACCGCCTTCCCCGGGTTCCGGGCGTGCGAGAGCAGTTCGCGCAGCCCGTCGGCGTCGACCACCGGGTCCACCCAAGGATGGCGGAGCACCGCCTTGGGCTCGGAGCCGAAGACCAGGCCGTGCCCGGTGCGGTGGTAGAAGAGCGGCTTGACCCCGAGCGGGTCCCGGGCGAGCACGAGCCTACGCGGGCCCGGGTCCCAGACGGCGTACGCGAAGATCCCGTTGAGGTGCTCCGCGCACTCCGGCCCCCACTCCAGGTACGAGCGCAACAAAACCTCGGTGTCGCTGCGGGTGGTGAACCGGTGACCCGCAAGCACAAGTTGGTCGCGCAGCTCGCGGTAGTTGTAGATCTCGCCGTTGAAGACGATCACGGGCGCGGCCGGGTCCCGGTCGTCGGTCCGCATCGGCTGGCCGCCGTGGTCCAGGTCGATGATCGACAGGCGCTGGTGACCGAGGGCGATGTCGGCGTCCAGCCACAGCCCGGAGGCGTCCGGGCCGCGGCTGAAGAGCGTCCTGGTCATCGCCGCGACCGTAGGGTGTTCCGCGGTCATGTCGCGCGCGTAATCGAGCCATCCGGCGATCCCGCACATGGGCGCTGTCCTTCCGGGGAGGGCGGTCACTTGCGGGCGATCGCCAGCGTGTGGTTGTCGAGTACGGGGCTGAAGGTGACGTCCTGGAAGCCGGCCTCGCGAAGCCATTCCGCGCACTCGCCCACGCGGTACTCACCGCCGCCGGGTGAGGTGAGCATGAAGGTGAGGCTGAGCAGCAGCGCGTCCCGGTCCGGAGACGCGTCGTCGAGCATCCGGTCGTAGATCACCAGCGAGCCGCCCGCGGGCAGCGCTTCGTACGCCCTGCGCACGAGCATCGCCCGGGTGTCCTGGCTCCACTCGTGCAGCACATGGCCGTAGATCAGCACATCTGCCGCGGGGAGCGGGTCGTGGAAGAAGTCGGCCTCCAGGAAGGAGACGCGGTCGGCCAGGCCCAGGGCGGTGATGTGTTCGTCGAAGAACGGCCGGGCCGGTGCCCGGTCGACGTTGACGCCCCGCAGATGAGGCCGACGGCGGACGAGGTGCGCGAGCAGATTGCCTCGCGCACCGCCCAGGTCCGCCACCGAGCCATACCCACTCCAGTCCAGCCGCTCGGCGATCTCGGCGCCGGCCCGGCCGGTATGGGTGTCCATCGCGGCCATGAACCGCCGGACGCGGTCGGGGTCCTCGTCGGGACGGGTGCGGAACAGCTCGTTGCCGTCGTCGACGGGCGAATCGTCTTGGTGCTCGCCGGTGCGCAGCGCCCGGGTGAAGCGGCTCCACGCCTGCCACTGCACACGCGTCGCGACCTCGATGAAGCCGCCGATGTACCGGGGCTTGCCCGGCACCAGGAATTCCGAGGCGAGCGCGGTGCCGGCGTAGCGGCCGTCCTGAACGCTCAGCAGCCCGTGGGCCACGAGGGCGTCAAGGAAGGTCCCGGCGAAGCGGGAGTGCAGATTGAGCCGCCGCCGCAGCTCGGCCTCGGTCGCCGGGGCCTCCTCCACAACGGTGAAGAGATCGAGTTCCACCGCGCTCATCAGCATCCGGGAGGAGGCGAAGGCCAGGTTCAAGCGGATGAGTGGGGCCGGGCTCGGCACCGCGCCAGCCGCCGGGCCGGGCGCAGTCGCGGAGTCCGCCGCGGTCGTCCGTACGGATGCTGCCATGGGAGCTCCTCGTCATCAGGCGTCGGTACGCCGCAGCCTGGAGCGCCCCAGTGGCCGTCGGGTGGGAATCGGCTGACGGCGCACGGCCGCCGTCCGAGCGCGGCCCGGACGGCCGCGGTGGGCGGTGTCAGTGGTTGGTGAGCCGATTGCGAACCGTGCCCTGCACGGTATGGCCCCAGCGACACCGCGGGTGTCCCGAAGACCGATGGGAGAGCACGATGCACCGGACGCTGATCGTGGCGCGTATGGCCCCCAGCGAGATGGACGCGGTGGCGGACATCTTCAGTAAGTCGGACGCCACCCAACTGCCCCACATGATCGGAGTCACGCGGCGTACCCTCTTCCGCTTCCACGACCTCTACTTCCACCTGGTCGAGGCGGACCACGGCATCACCGAACGGCTCTACGAGGCCCGCGAAACGGATCTCTACCAGGACATGAGCGCCGAGCTGGCCGAGCACATCAGGCCCTACGACCCCAACTGGAAGGAGCCCAAGGACGCCATGGCCGTGCCGTTCTACACCTGGACGCCGCAGGAGGGAGTGACCCGTGGCTGACGCCCCGATCCAGAAGGTGGCCCTCCGCGACGTGGCGGTGAACCGGCGGCGCGGCGGGGAGATGCGGGTCCTGCTGAGCCCCAGGACGGTGGGGTGTGGCACGGGATTCTTCGGCGAACTGACCCTGGGCGTTGGCGAGTTCGTCTCCGAGCACTATCACCCGTACTCCGAGGAATACCTCTTCGTCATCGACGGCGCCCTGACCGTACGGCTGGAGGGGACTCGGGAGATCGAGCTAGTCGCAGGCGAGGGCCTGGTGGTGCCGATCGGCATCCGGCACCGGGTGTCCCACTCCGGGACCGAGCCCACGCGGGCCGTCTTCCAGCTCGCGCCGCTCGCCCCGCGCCCGGACCTCGGACATGTGGACACGGAACCCCCGCCGCACGCTGACGAGGCCGGGGTGGAAGTCGGGGAGGTCCGGTGAGCACCGAGGCGCACGCACGGGAGCCGGTGATCACCGGGATCGGCGTGGTGGCGCCGGGCGGGGTGGGGACCAAGCAGTTCTGGGACCTGCTGACCGACGGGCGCACCGCGACGCGCGCCATCTCGCTGTTCGACGCCGCCGGCTTCCGCTCCCGGATAGCGGCGGAGTGCGACTTCGACCCGGTGGCCGAGGGTCTCACGCCCCAGGAGATACGCCGTATGGACCGGGCCGCGCAATTCGCGGTCGTCGCGGCGCGCGAGGCGATGGCCGACAGCGGGCTCGCGTTCGACGGCGTGGACCCCGGCCGCACCGGAGTGAGCATCGGCAGCGCGGTGGGCTGCACGACCGGTCTGGAGGAGGAGTACGTCGTCCTGAGCGACGGCGGGCGGCACTGGCTACTCGACCCGGACTACGCGGTGCCACACCTCTACGACTACATGGTTCCCAGCAGCATCGCCGTCGAGGTCGCCTGGACATGCGGCGCCGAGGGGCCCGTATCGCTCACCTCCACCGGCTGCACGGCCGGGATCGACTCGGTGGGGCAGGGGGCCCAGCTGATCCGCGAGGGCGCGGCCGACCTGGTGCTCGCCGGTGCCTCGGACGCGCCGCTCTCCCCGATAACCGTGGCGTGCTTCGACGCGATCCGTGCCACCTCCCCCAGCAACGAGACGCCAGAGACGGCCTCCCGCCCCTTCGACCTGCACCGGGACGGCTTTGTGCTGGGCGAGGGCGCGGCGGTGCTGGTTCTGGAGGAGCGGGAGGCGGCGCGGCGGCGCGGCGCCCGGCAGTACGCACGGGTCTCCGGGTTCGCCCGCCGCAGCAACGCCTTTCACATGACCGGACTCAAGCCCGACGGCCGGGAGATGGCCGAGGCGATCACCGCCGCGCTCGCCGAGGCGCGGGCCCCGGCGCACGAGGTCGACTACATCAACGCGCACGGCTCCGGCACCCGGCAGAACGACCGCCATGAGACAGCCGCGTTCAAGCGCAGCCTCGGGGAACGAGCCCGTCAGGTCCCGGTCAGCTCGATCAAATCGATGATCGGGCACTCGCTCGGCGCCATCGGCTCCATCGAGATCGCGGCCAGCGCCCTGGCCCTGCGCCACCAAGTGGTTCCGCCCACGGCCAACCTCAGGACCCCCGACCCCGAGTGCGACCTGGACTACGTCCCCGTCACGGCGCGGGAACACCCGATGGGCGCGGTGCTCAGCGTCGGCAGCGGATTCGGCGGCTTCCAGTCCGCCATGTTCCTGCGGCTGGCGGAGGCGCTGTGACCGCGGCGGTGGTGACGGGCATCGGGATCGTGGCGCCCAACGGCGTCGGCACGGAGGACTACTGGCGCTCCGTGCTCGCCGGGCGCAGCGGCCTGGCGCCCCTCAGCAGGTTCGAGGCCGACGCCTATCCGGTACGGGTCGCGGGCGAGGTCACCGGCTTCGACCCGGTCGAGCACGTCCCGTCGCGGCTGCGCGTGCAGACCGACCGGTGGACACAACTGGCTTTCCACGCGGCCGACATGGCATTGACGGATGCCGGCGCCGACCCGGCCGGGCTGCCCGAGTACGACATGGCGGTGCTGACGGCCAGCTCATCGGGCGGCACGGAGTTCGGACAGTACGAGATCGAGCGGCTATGGTCGCAGGGCCCGCGCTACGTCACCGCCTACCAGTCGATCGCCTGGTTCTACGCGGCGACCACGGGACAGCTCTCCATCCGGCACGGCATGCGCGGCCCCTGCGGCGTGGTGTGCACGGAGCAGGCGGGCGGTCTCGACGCGGCCGGACGAACCCGGCGGCTCCTCATGGACGGCGGCGCGCGTCTGGTCCTGACGGGCGGCACCGACTCGTCGCTGTGCCCGTACGGGGTGACCGCCCAGGCCACGAACGGACGGCTGAGCGACAGCGACGACCCGGACCGCGGCTATCAGCCGTTCGCCGCGACAGCCGACGGCTATCTGCCCGGCGAGGGCGGCGCGATCCTGGTGGTCGAGGCCGCCGACGCGGCCGAGGCCAGGGGCTCCACGCGGGTATACGGCCGGATCAGTGGGTACGCCACGACCTTCGACCCCCGGCCGGGCCGCCCGGATCCCGACGGCGGATCGCGGCTGCGTCAGGCCGCCGGGCAAGCGCTGGAGGACGCCGGGTTGGAGCCTGGTCAGATCGATGTCGTCTTCGCCGACGCCAGCGGCGACCCGGAGCGGGACCGGCTGGAAGCGGCGGCACTGACCCGGCTGTTCGGCCCCCGGGGGGTGCCCGTCACCGCGCCCAAGACCATGACAGGCCGCCTCTACGGCGGCGGCGCGGCGCTCGACATGGCCACCGCGCTGCTGGCACTGCGCGACGGGGTCATCCCGCCGACCATCAACGTGCCCACGCTCGCGCCCGGCTGCGAGCTGGACCTCGTGCGCGACGAGCCGCGCCCCGCTCCGCTGCGCAACGCTCTGATCCTCGCCCGGGGCCACGGTGGCTTCAACGCCGCCCTCGTGGTCTCCGGCGCCCACTGAACGACTGACCCGGCCGGTCATGGCGGCTCCGGCCGGACCGGCAAACCGCACATCGAACGGGAGAAGCACATGACCACCTTCACCCTGGACGACCTCGTACTGATCATGCGCGCGGGCGGCGGCGCGGACCGGGAGGAGCTGGAGGGCGACATTCTCGACATGCCCTTCGGGGACCTCGGCTACGACTCGCTCGCCCTGCTGGAGGTGACCACACGGATCGAGAACCAGTACGGCATCTCCCTACCGGAGGACACCGCCGTCCCCACCCGGACGCCCCGTGAGGCCATCGAACAGATCAACTCCGTCGTCCACGCCGACTGAACGAACCACTGATCGAGAGGTTCAGCACCATGACCGGTCACACCGACAACGAGATCACCATCGACGCGCCCATGGATCTGGTCTGGTCGATGACCAACGATGTCCCCTCCTGGCCCCGGCTCTTCAGCGAATACGCCGCCGCGGAGGTCCTGGAGCAGCGCGGCGACACCGTCGTCTTCCGGCTCACCATGCACCCCGACGAGAACGGCGACGTCTGGAGCTGGGTCTCGGAACGCACGCCGGACCCCGGGAGCCGCACCGTCCGCGCGAAGCGGCTGGAGACCGGCCCCTTCGAGTTCATGAACATCTTCTGGAGTTACGAGCAGACCCCGAACGGTGTGCGCATGCTCTGGACCCAGGACTTCCACATGAAGCCCACCGCCCCGATCGACGATGAAGCGATGGAGCGTCGTCTCAACGCCAACACCCCGGCGCAGATGAGGCGCATCAAGCGGCTGATCGAGGAACGGGCACACGCGGGGCTGAGCCTGGGGCTGCGGGGCAAGAAGGTCCTGCTCACCGGCGGGACCCGGGGTATCGGGCGGGAGATCGGGCTGGCGCTCGCCCGCTGCGGGGCCGACCTGATCGTCTGCCACCGGCAGCCGGGCGAGCACGCCGAGCGGCTGAGCCGGGACCTCAAGGCCACCGAAGGGACTCATCACATCATCCAGGCCGACCTCGCCGAGGCCGATGAGACCATTCGACTCGCCGAAGAGTGCCGGGAGCGTTTCGGCTCCCTCGACGCCCTGGTGCACAACGCCGGCGCCATCAGCCATGTGCCCTTCGCCGAACTATCGCTGGAGGAGTGGCGACGCGTCCTGGACACCAACCTCACCGCTCCGTTCCTGCTCACCCAAAAGGTGCTCCCGCTGCTGTCCGAGGGCTCCTCCGTGATCTTTGTCGGCTCCAAGGTGGCCACCGTGGGAGTCCCGCTGCGGGCCCACTACACCGCCTCCAAGGCCGGGTTGATCGGGCTCACCCGTTCCCTCGTCAAGGAGTTCGGGCCGCAGGGCATCCGGTTCAACATCGTCGCCCCCGGGCCCACCACGACCGAAGCGGAGGTCCCCGAGGAAGTGCTCGCCCGCTACCGCAAGATGATCCCGCTAGGCCGCCTCGGCCAGGCCGACGAAGTGGCCCGGGCGGTGCTCTTCCTCGCAGGCGACCAGTCGTCCTTCGTCAACGGCCAGTCCCTCGATGTCGACGGGGGGATCTGAGATGGCGGACGGACCGGGCACATTCCGGGTGCTGCTGCGCATGCGCATCAAGCACGGCATGGAGCAGGAGTTCGAGGAGACTTGGGGAAGGGTGGGTGAGGTGATCACCCGGCAGCCGGCGAACCTCGGCCAGTGGCTGTCGCGGAGCGTCGAGGAGCCGAGCGTCTACTACATCGTCAGCGACTGGGTGGACGAGCCCTCGTTCCGGGAGTTCGAGCGCAGCGAGGAACATGTGGCGCACCGCACCAAGCTGCATCCCTACCGAGACGGCGGATCGATGGTCACGATGCGCACCGTTCTGCGCATGGTCGGCGCCGGTGAGGGGGTCGCGAGGTGAGGGGACGGGTGCGGGTGCTCGTCTACGCCGCCTCCGCCGAGGGCCCCTCCGGCGAGGAGGCCGTGCGGCGGGCCTACCACCACACCAGCCAGGACCTGGCCGGAGTGCCGGGGCTGCTCGGCAACGAGCTGCTGCGCTCGGCCCACGAGCCGAACCGGTATGTGGTGCTGAGCGAGTGGCGCGACCTGGCGGCCTTCCGCCGCTGGGAGGAGGGTGCCGGGCACCGGGAGACCACCGCCCCGCTGCGCCCTTTCCAGGATCACGAGCAGCGCCGGGTGTTCGGCGTCTATGAGGTGCAGGACGCGTACGCAGGGGAGGAGCCGCGGTGACGGATCCGGACACACTCGGTCTGGCCGGGAAGCGCGCCCTGGTCACCGGCGGTACGCGCGGCGTCGGCCGCGCCACCTCGCTGCTGCTCGCCGGCGCGGGTGCGCGGGTGGTGGCCTGCTACCGCGACGACGAGGAGGCCGCCAAGCGGCTGGAGGACGAGCCCGGCTGGGACGCGGAGGCTCATCGCACACTGTGCGCGGACCTGTCGACCCCAGCGGGCCGGGCCGCGGCGGCGGGCGCCTGCCGGGAGCTGCTCGGCGGCGTCGACATCTTGATCAACAACATGGGGACATACGCCCCGCGGCCATTCGCAGAGCTGTCGGACGAGGACGTGGCGCGCTGCGTGGACAAGAACCTGACGGCCCACATCCAGCTCACCAGAGAGCTTCTGCCGCTGCTCGCCGACGGCGCCTCGGTGGTGAACGTGGGCGCGGGGATGGCGGAGCGCGGGCGGCCCGGGCACGTCCACTTCACCGCGGCCAAGGCGGGCCTGGCCGGATTCGTGCGCTCGCTCGGCAAGGAACTGGGACCGCGCGGTATCCGCGTCAACACCGTGGCGCCCGGCGTGGTGGAAACGGAGCGCGGCCTCGACCTGCCCGCCCCCGTGCGCGAAGGGCTGCTGTCCGCCATTCCACTGCGGCGCTTCGGCACCGCGAGGGAGGTGGCCCGCACCATCGTGTTCCTCGCGGGTGACACCGCGAGCTTTATCAACGGGGTCACGCTCCGCGTGGACGGGGGGATTTGAGACGGGACGGCCGGGCGAACGGCGGCGACCGCACCGAGGCGCCCCGCGGACGGAAGGTCCGCGGGGCGCCTGCGGTCTGCTGTGCACGCCCACCGGACGAACGGGCGCCGCTCAGCCGGGGATGGTCGCCTGGACCAGGTGCAGCGTGGGGAACGTGCCGGACACGGCCTTCGTGCCGGTCAGCTCGAGCCCCGCCTTCTCGAAGAGGGCTTCGAACTCTCGTCGGGTGTGTCGCTGTCCACCGACGTTGAGGAGCATGAACAGATCGATCACGCTAGTGACCCGCATCTCCTCGGGATCGGCGTCCATCACGCTGTCGATCACCAGGATGCGGGCGCCGGGGTCCGCGGCGGCACCGATGTTCTTCAGCACCCGCAAGGAGTTCTCGTCCGGCCAGTCCAGGATGTTCTTGAGGATGTACAGATCAGCCTTGACCGGGACCTCATCAAGGCAGTCGCCGGGCACCAGCCGACAGCGGTCGCCGTAGGCGCCGTCCGCGCGCAGCTCCGGCACAGCGTCCGCGACGGTGTCCGCCAGGTCGAAGAGGGCACCCCGCACATGCGGGTGCCGAGCGAGCAGGGTACGCAGCAGATGGCCCTGTCCGCCGGCGATGTCGACGACGGAGTCCACGCCCGTCAGGTCGATGGCGCGGGCGACCTGACGTGAGGACAGGCTGCTCACCGCCGTCATCGCCTTGTCGAAGAGCCGCGCCGACTCGGCTGCGTCCTGGGTCAGATAGCTGTAGAAGTCCTTTCCGAAGATCTCCGGCACCACGGCCTTGCCGTCCCGTACGGCCTCGTCGAGCAGCGGCCAGGCCTGCCACGTCCAGGGGGCGCCCAGCCACAGCACCAGGTGCTTGAGCCCGTACGGCGCGTCGTCCCGGAGCAGCCGGGAGAGCGCGTTGTGCCGGTACCGCCCGGGCGACGCCTCCTCGAAGACCCCCTGTCGCTCCAGGGCGCGCAGCAGACGGCCGAGAGTGCCGGGCACGGCCCCGGTCCTGGCCGCGACCTCGGAGACCTCCATCGGGTCGTCGCCGACGGCCTCGGGCACTCCGAGCCGCACCGCAGCCTGAAGCGCGGCGGCGACCCCGGCGCCCACCGCCAAGTGTTCGAGCCTGCACACGAGTTCCATTGCCGCAGGCTGATCGTCCTGTGCCACCACGGACACCACTCACCTCTCGGTAGGTACGGGAACGCCCCGAGCCTGCTGGCCGCCGCTGGCGATCCGATGGCAGCGCACTCGCCGTGGCTCGGGCGGCGTACGGCCAGGGAGCCCGCCGGGCCGGGCGGCCTGCCAGCGGATCTGGACCGAGAGGTCATCGCCCGCTGCGACGCTCCAGCAGACGTCCCGGTCCGCCACGAGAAGTGGAGAACAGCAGTGATCGCAACATCAACGCAGGTTCTGGTCATCGGAGGCGGCCCCGCCGGGTCGACCGCGGCAGGTCTACTGGCCCGGCAGGGAATCGACGTCACCGTGATCGAACGGGACACCTTTCCGCGCTACCACATCGGTGAGTCCATCCTGCCCTCCTGCCTGCCCATCCTCGGGCTACTCGGGGCACGAGAGAAAGTCGAGGCTCACGGCTTCCAGGTGAAGCGAGGCACGTACTTCGAGTGGGGCCCCGACGAGTGGCAGCTGAGCTTCAACGAGCTGGGTGACACAACGCCGTACGCCTGGCAGGTGATCCGCTCGGAGTTCGACGAGCTTCTGCTCGACCATGCCGCGGAGCTGGGCGCCACCGTCCACCAGGGAGTGACGGTGCGGGACATCGAGTTCCATGAAGGGCGCCCGGTGGCGGCGAACTGGAGCGCGGGCAAGAACGGCGGCGACGAAAGCGGGCGGATCGCCTTCGACTACTTGATCGACGCCTCGGGGCGCCGCGGCGTGATGGCGACCCGCTACCTGAAGAACCGCCGTCACCACGACGCGTTCAAGAACGTCGCCGCCTGGACGTACTGGCGGAACGTGGGCACGGTCGAGAAGAGCCCGGAGGGCTCCACAGCCGTGATCTCGGTGCCCAACGGCTGGTTCTGGGTCATCCCGCTGCACGACGGCACCACCAGCGTGGGCTTCGTGTGCGCGAAGAGCTCCTTCGACGCCCGCCGCCAGGAGCTGGGCGGACCGGCCGCCGCGTACGAGGAGGCCATCGCCGCCTGTCCGTCGCTGGACGAACTTCTCGCCGACGCCCAGCAGGTGAAGGAGGTCCGGGTCGAGCAGGACTACTCGTACACGAGCGACGCGTTCACCGGGCCCGGGTACGTCCTCAGCGGCGACGCGGCCTGCTTCCTCGACCCGCTGCTGTCCACCGGGGTGCACCTGGCCACCTACAGCGGGATGGTAGCGGCGGCGTCCATCGGGAGCGTACTGCGCGAAGAGGTCGCCGAGAACGAGGCGTTCGGCTTCTACCAGCAGGTCTACCGCCGGGCCTACGAGCGGATGCTGCTGCTGGTCTCGGTCTTCTACCAAAGCTACCGCGGGCGCGATTACCACTTCTACCATGCGCAGCGGCTCTCGTCCCGGGAAGTCGACCAGCTCAACCTGCACCTCGCGTTCCTGCGCATCATCTCCGGCATCGAGGACATGGAGGACACCAAGGAGGCGGCGTACGACCGGGTGCTGGAGGAGCTGAGCGGGGGCGGCTCGGAGCCCGGCAGGAACCCGTTCGAGAACCTCGGCAAGCTCCGACAGGAGCCGCTCTCCGCCGACGACGCCATCGACGGCCTGTATCTGTCGTTCGGGCCGACATTGGGTCTGCGGCGTACCTCGGAAGCGGCACCGGACCAGCTCGACCGGAAGTAGCCACGCGCCCCATGAACAGACGAACCGTCGCCGCGCTGGTGCTCTTTGTGGCCGTACCCGCGGCCGGTACAGTCGCCGTCCTTGCGGCCTGGGGGCACGGCTGGGCGTCCGCGGAGGCCAGCGGCCACAGGCGGGGAGCGGGCCCGGCAGCGGCCCCGCCGGAGACCTACCGTCTGCTGGTCGCGGTCACCGCGGTCCTGCTCACCGCCCACGCGCTGGGCGCGCTCGCCCGGCGTGTGGGCCAACCGACGGTCGTCGGGCAGATGGCCGCCGGAATCCTGCTGGGCCCCTCGGCCCTCAGCGCCCTGGCGCCGGAGGCCCAGCACTGGCTGCTGCCGCCCTCCGCGACCGTGCCCGTGGAGGCCATGGCCCAGCTCGGGGTGGTCTTCTTCTCGTTCCGGATCGGCTACGAGCTGACACCCACGCAGCTCATCCAGCATGGCACCGCCTCGCTGGTGCTGGGCTGCGCAGGGGTGTTCACCCCCCTCCTGGCCGGGGTGGGCCTCGCGTTGGCGCTGCCCTCCGGATACCGGCCGAACGGGGTGGGCAGCGCGCCCTTCGCGGTCTTCGTCGGGGTCGCATTCTGCGTCACGGCGTTCCCCGTACTGGCCGGTATCCTGCGGGAGAACGGCATGCTGTCCTCCGACCTGGGCTCCCTGGCCATGGGCACGGCGGGCGTCGCGGATGTGCTCGCCTGGTCGCTGCTGGCGTGCGGCGTCGCGGTGGCCCAGGGCGGCACCCCGCTGGGCGCGCTGCGCACCACGGTGCTGACCGCCCTGCTCACGACGGTGATGCTCACGGTGGGGCGGGCGGTGTTGCGGCGGCTCTGGGAGCGCCGTACGGCGGGGTCGGTGATGCTCGTCCATGTGCCCCTGCTGTGCTCGGCCGCCCTCACCGACGCGATCGGGGTGCACGCGGTCTTCGGCGGCTTCCTGGCGGGCCTGGCCATGCCGCGGCTGCCTCGGATCGAGGAGATCGCGGAGCGTACGGACACCATGGCGTCGTGGCTGCTGCTGCCCATGTTCTTCGCCTCGGTGGGTCTGCGCACGGGGATCGGGCTGATCGGTGGCACGGCCGACTGGCTGCTGTGCGGCCTCTTCGTTGCCCTGGCGGTCGCGGCCAAGCTGGCGGGCACGGCCCTGCCGGCGCGGCTTTTGGGCGTCCAGCCGCGCTCGGCGGCGCGGCTGGGCGTGATGATGAGCTGCCGCGGGCTGACCGAACTCGTGGTCCTCGACACCGGGCTCCAGCTCGGGCTGATCCCACCGCGGCTGTTCGCCATGCTGGTGGTCATGACCCTGGCGACCACGATGCTCACGGCGCCGCTGCTGAATCGGAAGGGCGGCGTGCCGCCGGACGGCCAGGCCGGCGGCCCCCTGTCGGACTCCGTGGACTACGAGGCGTTGGCGAGCGGAGCCCCGCCGCGTGGCTCGGCCAGCTCCGACTCCATCCGCTCGCGGGCGAAGACCCGGCTCAGCTCGTGGAATGAGTAGGTGGTCTCGCCGTCCGGCGACGTCGGAACCGTGTGCAGGAAGTGGTGTTCCACCAGGTTCGCCAGCGCGGTCTCCGCCACCGCCTCGGTACAGCCGAGCAGCCCGACAAGCGTGGCCCTGGTGAACTCCCGCTGGCGCAGCAGTGCCAGCAGCCGGAGTACGGCCCGTTCCCGGCCGCTGAGTCGGTCGTACGCGACCAGGTACCGGTCCCGGATGCTCACATCGGCACCCTGCAACTGGTCCAGCCTCCGGTTGTCGCGGTACAACTGCTCGGCGAACTGCCTGGGCGACACGTCGGGGAGCGCCGCGAGCCGAGCGCCCGCGCACCGCAAGGCCAGAGGCAGACGGCCGCACATCTCGGCGATGAGTTCCACCGCCGCGTGCTCCTTCTCGGCTCTTTTCCAACCCATGGCCTTTGCCAGGAGCTGGAAACTCTCCGCCCGTCCGAGCGGAGTGACCTCAAAGGTCCGCGAGTTCGGCAGATTGTAGAGGTTGACTCGGCTCGTGATGATGGTGCGGGATTTCATCCCGTCCAGCAGCAGGGGGGTGACCTGCGAGTGCGTCAACGCATCGTCGAGAACGAGCAGGATATCCCGTTCGACTCCCCATGATCGAAAGAGGCTGCTTTTCTCGTCGAGACTCCGGGGATAGGGTTCGGGAATTCCGGCAGCGTGCAGAAAGGCCGTCAGCGCGTCATCGGGACTGGTCGCACGGGGGCGTGACCCACGCAGGTCGACATACAGCTGTCCGCCGGTGAATTGGTCCCGCACAGCGTGTGCGATCCGCGCCGCCAGCGCGCTCTTCCCGACTCCAGGCATTCCTTTCAGCAGGAGAACTCCCACACCCTCCTCCACGGATTCCGCGGCGCCCGTCGCGCGGATCGCGGAATCCACCAGGGCGCCTTGGCCGATCAGCGACCCGGGGTCTGGTGGAAGCTGCGCAGGTCGGACAACCGTGGACGCGAGGGCCGAGGTGATCGGCGCCGGAGTGACCGCGACTTGCGGCTGCGGCGCCGGTGCCTGGAGCGGAGCCGGTGGGCCGGTGTGCGGAGCAGGGTCGCCGGAGAGGATGGCCCGCTGCGCGCGCTGGAGCGGGTCGGAGGGCTCGAGGCCCAGCTCCTCCACGAGGGCGTGGCGCAGTCTGTTGTACACCTGAAGCGCCTCCGACCTGCGTCCCGAGCAGTGCAGGGCGTGCATCAGGAGGGAGTGGAAGCCCTCATGGAGCGGGTGAGCGGCCGACAAGCTGGTCAGCTCGGGGATGACGGCCCGGTGGTTGCGGAGCTTCAGCTCAGCCTCGATCTTCAGTTCCAGGGCGCTGAGGTGGTCGGCCTGGAGACGGGTCGCGTGCGCGGTCAGCACCTCTCCCGCGGACACATCCGTCAGGGCCGGACCGCGCCACAGCGCGAGCGCTTCCTTGAGATGCTCGAGTGCCTTGTCCGGCGCTTCTGGCAGGACCTTGCGCCCCTGGGCGACGGCACGGTCGAAGAGACGCAGGTCGATGCAGTCGTCCGGAACCTCCAGGACATAGCCGTTGGGGCGAGTCCGCAGCACCTCGGAGGAGTCGAGGCCGCTGCCCTCCAGGGATTTCCGTAGCTTGTAGATGTAGGTTTGCAACGTGGATTGCGCGCTGACGGGCGGTGTGTCGCCCCACATCTCGTCAATGAGTTCCGCGAGCGTTACTGTCCGGCCGCTCTGAACCACCAGCAGCGCAAGTATTTGACGCAGCCTGGGAGCAGTTGGCGTGATGTTGCGCGTTCCCAGTGTGACATCGAACGGTCCTAACACTCCGTACTTCACACGGGCCCCCGCTCTTTGCGTGAAGAAGTGTGAGTCACAAATTCCGCTTGGTCAGACGGAATTGATCATCTGCATGATGGCATGCATACTTTGACCGAGTCTAAAACGAGCGAATACACAGAGCAAGGCTCGACATGCAAACTCGACTGCTCTCGCGCCTTGTTGAAAACCCAAGGATTGACCATGCTTGGGTCAAGTCTCCTAGGGTTGAACGCGGGCGCGGAGAGTAGGTTGACGCCATGGACCGTCAAACATTGACTGAGGCAGACCGGTTGCACGATGAGGCTGCGCTCGCCTTCCTCCGGCTGCACCGGATGTGGGGGAAACTCCAGGCGCGTGATGTCGGTTCGCTGGGCAGGCTGATGTCCCAGAACGAGATCAGCCGCGGCTGGGTGCTACAGATCGTCGACGAGGGGGTCGGCACGTCGGAGGGCGAGGTGACCGTCGGGGCACTGGCCGAGGGGCTCGACGTCGACCCGTCCGTCGCAAGCCGCATGGTCTCCAGCGCCATCCGCGACGGCCACCTCGCGCGCCGGGTCTCTCAGGTTGACGGGCGGCGCAGCGTGCTGCGCATCACCCGCTCCGGCTATGTCCTGCTGCACCGCTTCCGACGCCAGCCGCGCGCGGTCTTCGAGACGGTCACCAAGGACTGGCCCCCGGGACAACGCGACGAATTCGCTAGGCTGTTCACACGTTACGTCGATGAGATGGCCCGCATCCGAGCGGATCGCCAGGACACGCGACCGGCCGAGTGACGGACGCCTCGGATACCCCGTCGACCCCCAGGTTTCTGTCTACCGGGTCGGTACCGGCACGTGGTCGGTTCACTCCGGCGTTCCAAACCGTCGCGGAGATGTGGTTGACCCTCCCTCCCCCTCCCCCTCGACCTTCTTCCGGCGGCGCAACCACCGGGTGAGGGTAAGAGCCAGGACCGAGAGGATCACCAGCACGAGTCGTCACCCCCGGTCCGTTCGTGCGCTTCCGCGCGCCGGTGTGCCAGGGCCAGCCGCAGGATGCTGCCGACCAGGTCCCGGTAGCTCTGGTTCATAAGCGGCTCTTCACGCTCCGCGCGTTCTCCGGGCGGTGTCAGTGCCGGAGCCGGGCAGGCGGGGAGCGGGATCCATGCCGGCTCGTCTGTCGCCATGCGTCCCAGGCTCGCGATGGGCGGTGACAGATGACTCACCCCTCGCTCACCAGCACCCGGCAGAACCTTCGGGAGCGGCAGTGCCGATCAGCAACCGGGGCCGGTATCGGGGTTGGCACAGACGTCGACTCCCGCGCCGCCGTCGTTGGTGTTGTCACCGACACCGCCCAGGAGGACATCGCTCCCGGCGTCGTACCTCCGCACACCAGGTCGTTCCCGCCGACGCCGTCGACCACGTCGCTCCCGCCCAGAGCGAAGATCACATCATCGCCCGGCGTGCCTGTGATGACGTCGCTCCCCTCCCTTCCCGTGATCGTGGGCGTGGCCTTCGCACAGTTCGGCGCCGGCGCCCGCACCACCGCGGTCGCCACCCCCATCGGGTAGGTGCCGACACCGATGGTGTCGATCACCGTATGGGTACCGGTGTCGATCACCGACACGGTGTCGCTGCCGAGGTTGGCGACGAAGGCTAGCCGCCAGGCGGAACCGCCGCCGGTCCCGTCGGCACCGCGATCACCGTGACAGCCGCCATGGCCAGGGGCGCCAGCACCCCGCCACCCGCCGCTTCCACCGCTCCTTCACCGGCTCCTGACCCATACTCACCATTTCCATGAGGGAATCGCGACCGCAGCTACTCACAGTAATGCAGCGCATACAGGCGGGTGACAAGGAGTATCACGCCACGCCACCCGACCGGATCAGCACGCCAGGTGGGGTGTTGACGTCCACGCGAGGTGTCCGTCGAAACGAAGAACCCCAGCTCAGACTATGTCTGGGCTGGGGTTCCAGTGGAGCCGCCTAAGGGAATCGAACCCTTGACCTACGCATTACGAGGGCCTGCAAGATCGTGACGGTGGTGATCCGTGATCATAGCTGGTCCGGTTTTGCCTGGTCAGAAGCTTGCCAGGATCTCGCACGTGACGCTGGAGTCCAGCGAATGCTTACCCGTCCGCTCACGCATCGCTCACGCACCGAGACCACCGTCGTCGCTTAGTCGAGACCCCGTCTAGCAGTACGGCGCGGTGCCCCTCTGTCACGCTTGTCGTCGCCTGCTGAGCCAATGGGTATCGAGCCAGACCTCGTGTTCCGGTCGTAGCCGTACCGCCAGAGGCCGACCATGAAGCTGCGCGTAGTACGGAAAGTGGTCAAGGTCCGAGGCGATATCCAGCGTTCCGGAGGCGGTGTCCACTGCGATATGGCCAAGGTCGAAGAGCCTGTGGATGTCACGGCGCAGCAGCAGTCCGCCGTAGTCATGGTGCTCACCGCTCTCGGCGTAGCTGTAGAGGTGAGCCGCTTCCAGGGCAGCAGCCGGTGTGGGGCCCGTGAAGGCGCATACTTCACCCTGCTCTCGCAGCAGCCGTGTACGGAACGCCTCTTGGCCAACGCGTATTCGCACAAGCGACTGCCTGTGGCCCCCTGCTATGGCCAGGCGAACGGCTGCGGCTATGTCCTTGACGTTGCTGGCCTGACCGGTGGCGTCAAGAAGCGCCTGCCGCAGCCGCTCCCATCGCGCAGGGCGCATGCTCAACTGCGACTTCGGAGCATCACAAAGAGCCCGAAGCTCGGGACTCGAGAGCAGACCGCGACCGTTCATCCATCGCTTGCCATGCGCAGACCGGTAGGTTGTCACCGGCTTGGTCCTCTGACGCGGGGCGGGAAAGAGGTGACCGCATTTGCCGCAGCGGTACGCCGGCTTCTCCCGCTGACGCCGCTTGATGTCGGCCTTCCCGCACTGCGGACAGGAGTACAGCGTCTTCTCAGCAGTCGCGGTGTGGATCGCCTCTATCATCGAAACGCCGATGAGCTCCTTCCTGTCCCACAGGACTATCACGTCCCCCACCGCCACACGGGAGTGGTTCTGAACAGTGCTGTCCCAGCTGTAGTGCTGAGACGCACTGTCGTCATAGCCGTCGTTCCCAGCGTGCTCTCGGCTGTCGTCCAGCGCCAGCATCAACCACGCAGTGGCCACCTTCTTGATGGTCAAGTCGGTTTGCAGATCGGCCAGTTCGTGGTCACGGCTGGCCTCTGTCTCAACCTCGGGAATCATGCACCAATCATGCCGGAGCGGCCGGCGATGTGGGCGCCCCCAGGCGTCTTTGCAGTAGCCCTGCCCATGTCGCTGCCCGGCCGCGCTCTCCCGTTCAGCAGAGCCGCGACTGATGAACGTCAGATCCAGGCATCGGTAGACTGAATCCGGACAGATTCGATCAACTCGACATATCCGCTTGCGGCTTCGCGGAGATGCGTTCGATGCTGCTGAGGCTCGAAGTAGCAGAAGATGTCCGGCCATGGCGTCGTGCCATGGCGGCTTCTGACTCGCGAGCCTTGGAGACCCCGTGGACATTCATGCCCCGCGGGCCAGTTCGGCATGTCCGCCCGAACCGGCCCGCCCTTCTGAGCCATCTCGGCTCTCGCCTCACCCCGCTTGTGCGGGCACGCACCCCCTCCCCCTGTTCTTGGCAGAGCCTGTCGGATCCGACGGGGAGGCGCGGTGACCAGCCCCCCGTTCGAGCCGAGTGTCGCCCAGCAGACCACTCTCGTAGACCATCTCGTCAACGCAGTGGTCAGCGATGCGACCGGCGAGGCTCAGGGAGACGTCTGTCTGGGCGAGCCCCCGAGTGCTCGGTACTTCATGGAGAGCCTCGGCCAGCACACCGTCGAACCTGGTGGAGCCGCCCCGCGATACGGCCGCACGACCCCGGACAGTCTCGGGTTCGAGTTCGAGGCCGAGAATGCTAGCTCCATCACCGTCAAGGCGCGGGCATCGTTCTACTACGCGGCGCTACCGACCCGATCACAGCAGCTGGAGTGGGCCGGTGAGCGCGAGGAGCCGTACCGGCTAGCACCGCTGTTCAAACGGCTGGCTGTGACCGTAGGGCCCGTGGACATCGTTCTCGGGCACGAGGCCGGCATGCGTCGGACCCTGGAGGGTGAGTTCCGGCGCGCCTTCGAAGAGGCCGTGAAGGCGGCCCTCAGGGACCCCCGGATCGACCGTCGTGTCGGGAGCGACCGCCGAGAGCGGCTGGTCCCTCCTGCCGCGATGGCAGACGACGGGGCCTTCGAGCGGTGGCTGGCCCGGGAGGTGGGCGGGGACCCCGTGGTGCCGTCCCCCGCCGCGCACGTCGTCGTCACGTCGAGGCCGGTCGCATCCGGACGGCTCCGCGTGACCGCCACGCTGCAGAACCTCGCCACCGACCCCGTCGTGACCGTCCAGGGACGGGGCAGCAACGCCGGCCGTACCCGTCGCGACGAGGCCAGGGACAACGCCCTGTTCCGCGCAGGGCTGGAGGTCGAGGGCGACCATCTCCTACCCATCGTGATGGACCTCGGTGCCGACGCCTACCGCTACTCCGGGGAGCTCGGGGCTTACGCGAACAACTGTGGTGTCGAGCCACGGTGGCATGAGGGCAGGCTCGTGGCCGTACGCAGCGTGCCCGTCCCGCACCATGACACCCATCGGGCCGTGGCCAGAACCGACGAGCGCTGGGGTTACGCGACGCTTGCGGCCGACCCTGTTGCCATTCTCGACGATCTCGCCGACGAGATGGAGGCGTATCTGGAGGCTCCTGCCTGGAGCACCGCGGATCTCCAGGACAGGCCCGAACTGGCCCAGCGTAAGGAGGCCGACCGAAGGGCCACGGCGCTGGAGGTCGCCCGCTTTCGTGACGGTGTCGCGTGGCTGCGGAGAGACAGGCGTCTCCTGACAGCATTCCAGCTGGCCAACAAGTCCATGGTGGAGCTCAACAAACAGCGAACGCGGCCGAGTCGGGGGTGGAGGCTGTTCCAGCTGGTCGCCATCGTCAGCCAGCTCGGTGCCCTGGCCTGGCGGGAGCACCCCGAGGACCTTTTCGCCCCTGGCCTCTGGGGTGACGAACACGACGTGGATCCGACCGAGGCGGCAACCGTTGTCTGGTATCCCACCGGAGGCGGTAAGACCGAGGCGTATCTCGGCCTGGTGCTGGTGTGCATGTTCTACGACCGTGCGCGGGGAAAGACGGTCGGAGTCTCGGCATGGTGCCGTTTCCCCCTCCGGCTGCTGACTCTGCAGCAGACACAACGACAGCTCGACGTGGTCGCCGCCGCCGAGACCGTCCGCGACGAGAACGCCGACCTGCTCAGGGAGGTTGGGGGCGACCCTGGTTGGCCCTTCTTCATCGGCTTCTACGCCGGTGGCGGCAACACCCCCAACTCGCTGACCTCGGACCGTATGTTCGACCGCCTTCGCTCAAGCGAGGAGGAACGGCATGCGTACCGACTTGTTCATGACTGTCCTTACTGCGGCGAACGGTCGGTCCGCATCCCGGCGCCCGACCCACAGCGACTCAGACTCGAACACGTCTGCGGCAACGAGGGATGTGGGAAGGTTCTGCCGATCGTCGTCGTGGACACCGAGATCTACCGGTACCTACCGACTGTCGTGGTCGGAACCCTGGATAAGCTCGCCAACATCGGACTGTCGGACAAGTTCGGCGCCCTCTTCGGCGACGTGGACTGCTGGTGCCCTCCGCACGGCTTCGGTCGAGGCGGCAAGTGCCACGAACGTCACGCTCCGGGCCACCCGAAGACCCCTCTCAAGCCCCTGGGAGCCCCTCTTTACGACCCCTCCCCCTCTCTGGAGATCATCGACGAACTCCACATGGTCAACGAGGAACTCGGAGCTTTTTCCGGCCACTACGAGGGCCTCTTGGCCGATGTGCAGCGCACTCTGTCATCCCGACAGCGTCCAGACGGCCGGGGCGTCCGCATGAAGGTGGTCGCCACCACCGCCACCATTCGGGGCGAGGACCGCCAGAGCGAGCACCTCTTCGGTCTCAGGTCGGTAGTAGTACCCCTCCCTGGGCCCAACCTCGACGAGAGCTTCTACTGGCGCCTCGACCGGAGCCTTCCGCTTCGTCGCTTTGTCGGAGTCATGCCGACGCGCGGCACGGCGGAGATGACGCTGGTCAGGATCCTGACGTCCGCCCACCGTGCGCTTTGGAAGCTCGACCGGCGGCAGGACCTTCCCCCCTCCCTCACGAGCTGGCCAGAGGACGAGCTCCGCGCGGCCGTCGACCTCTACCGCACGAGCCTCACGTACGCCACCACGCTGGTCGACTTCGGCCGTATCCGCCGTTCACTGGACACCCAGGTCAACGAGGCCCTGCGCAGGGAGGGCTTTCCCGATCTCAGAGTGGCCGAGCTCAAGGGCGAGACGCGTCTGGACGAGGTGCGCGCTGTCCTTGACGACCTGGGCAGCACCAACGGCAGCACGGGCATGGTCGTCGCCACGAGCATGGTCAGCCACGGAGTCGACGTGGACCGGTTGAACCTCATGCTGTTCAACGGCATGCCCAGGTCCATGGCGGAGTACATCCAGGCGTCGTCCAGGGTGGGCCGTGCCTACCACGGCCTCGTCTTCATGCTCTTCAACCCGGTGAGGGAGAGGGATCGGTCGCACTACCGCTACCACGGCAAGTTCCACGAGTACCTGGACCGTATGGTCGAGCCGGTGGCCATCAACCGCTGGAGCAGGTTCGCGGTACGCAAGACTCTGCCGGGGATACTGATGGGACAACTTCTCCAGATCGCGAACCGCGACTGGTGGCGGGCGGGTAACGCCCCGAGTCACCTGCACGACCTCTCGAAGTTGCAGGCCGCCCTCCGTGGCCCCTCCGGCGGGGGTCTGGAAGGGGTCCAGCTCACCGAGCTGCTGGAGGCGCTGCACTCCGTCTTCCAGTCAGAACGCCCGGAGGGGCAGGAACTCCGCACCGATCTCGAGGACATGGTGGAGCACGCCCTAGCGAGCCTCCGCTCTGCGGGCGCCTCCGCCGGTCTCGCAGGTGGGAACAACCGGGGATACCGCGCGACGGGCGACTACCTGGGCCTCGAGTACCGGCCCATGACAAGCCTCCGCGACGTCTCCGAGGGCATCCCGTTCCACATCGTGTCCGACAGCAGGAGGTCGTGATGGCGTTCAACCCAAGGAACGACGACATGGCCCGCGACCGGGGCCAGGTTCTCTACCGGTACCGCCCCGGTCAGACCTTCGACCACCGCGGCGGCTACACGGCCCAAGTGGTGCAGTTCGGGCGTGACGAGGAGTTCGACGGTCCCTCGCTCGACCGCGAGCATCTGGTCCAAGAAGCGATGCGGTTCGTGCGCAGGTGGCGGGCCGCTGGCCGCGCGCTCTCTGCCGGAGCTGACCGGGCACCGGAGTTCCCCGGGGACGAGGACCGGCTTGCCGATCGCCACTACGAGGTCGTGGTCCCGGGCAAGGTGTTCTGCCGCATCTGGCCCCGAGTGGTGCGCTGCTCCAGCGGAGGCTGCGGACACGTCTGGACGGCCAACGACCCACGACCCGGAACGGACGACTGGCCGCCGGCATGCCCCGCCTGCGGCAACCCCGTGGGGAATCGGCAGCTCCAGTTCGTCTTCACGCACAAGTGCGGCGAGATGTCGCCCATGTACCCACCGAGCAAGTGCCCCAGGGGGCACACCCGTTTCAGGCTCGACGACCGCGCCAGCCGGTTCCGCGACTTCCGATGGGAGTGCATGACCTGTGGCTTCCCGCTGGGCGTGCAGTGGAGCTGCAGCAACTCCTCATGCAGTTACCCGGACAAGTTCATGAACCCCCTGCTCCACACGGCGGGAGCAGCGCATGTCGGCCAGGGCCTGACACTCGTGAACGTGACCACGACAGAAGAGGCCACCCGACAGAGCAATCCCCTGTACACGGCTGCCGTGCTCGGCTGGTGGCTTGGTGAGATCACCGAGGATGAGTTCCGGCGGCTCACGGACGGGCACACGGTGGACGTCCCCGACGAGGTCGTCGAGAGCATCCGTGTGATGGAGGAGGCCGGCCTGAACGATCAGGCACGTGCACTCCGGGCACGCTTCATGCCGGTCGAGGTGGACCATCTGCGGGAAAGGGTGGGCAAAGCCCTCGGGCTGGACACCGAGAGCGACGACGCGCGCGGGCTGGCGGCTGAACTGCACACCTATCGTCGGGTCCTGAACCTGGAGCGCCTGGGTGTCCCCCGTCTCCAGCGGGAGGCACGCAACCCCGAACGCCGCGCTCTGTATGAGCGATATCCCGGCGTGCTTGCGGCTGCCGGCCTCGGCCAGGACACCTGCCTGATCAGTGATCTCCCGATCACCTACCTCGCGATCGGATACAGCCGGACGGGGTTCAGCCCCGAGGAGGCGGACCTAGTGCCCTATCGGGGACGTGCCGCACGAGGCGCCCCGGAGAAGACCCTCCTCTACGCCCACCCCACCGAGGCGGAGGCTCTCCTCTTCCCCGTGGATCGGGAACGGGTGAGCCGGTGGCTGGTCCACAACGAGCTCGTGAGCCGCAGCGCCCTGGAGGACGCCGGGGGCGTCACGAAGTGGCTGGTGCACCAGCTGGGCCCCAGCGACGGCAAGGCTCTCTCTCACGAGACCCGGCCGGAACCCGGACACCCCGATCTCCCTGTCCATGAACTGTTCGGCCTGCTTCACTCCCTGTCCCACCAGTTGCTTCGGGCCCTGGCGGTCGACAGCGGCTACAGCGAGACGAGCCTGTCCGAGTACCTCTTCCCGTACGATCTGGCATTCGCCATCTACCCCAACGGTGGCAGCGACTTCAGCCTCGGCGCCATGCGGACGGTACTCGAACAGAACCTGGACGCGGTCGTCAGTCGTGCAGTCGACAACGACGCGTGTCTGTACGACCCGAACTGCATGATCACCAACGAGGGTGCGGATCACGGTTGTCTCCAGCTTCCCGAGACCGCCTGCCAGTCCTGGAACCGGAACCTCTCCCGTTGGCACCTGTTCGGTTCTCCGGACGGTTCCAGGGTCGGGTACTGGGATCCGACCCTGTGAACCACCGGTGGGGGAGGGAACTGGACCGGTGCTCTCCCCCACCGCCTACCCAACGTGGGTGAAACCCCCAACCAACCGTAGGTCAGGACGATTCGGAGTCTCCTGTGAAGCCCGAGCTGGATCTCCTGGACGCAGTCTCCGACGCGCGTGCCCGTGTACGTGCGCACCCGGCCTGGCAGTCCGGGCCAGAAAGGATCTACGACCTGCTCCGTACGGCAACCAGGTTACGGGCCATGGAGATCACCGCAGGTATCGAGTCCGACCTGCCCTGGGAAAGCGTCCTGGCCCAACTCGTCTCATGGCACCACGAGTTCTCACTCGGCACGGGTCCGTGCACGGAGTCCGATGCCGCCGAGGTCACGACGCTGGCTGCCGCGGCCCAGCACTTGGACCTCCTGGAGACCGGTGTACGCGCTGGCGCCTACCAGGTGCGTCTGACCGGGGGAGGCTTCCGTGTGCGTCACAGCTGGAACCCCGCCGTCGAGGTCGCCGACGCGTTCCTCGCCGAAGCCGCGCTTCCGGCGCAGTTGCCGAAACTCTCAGAGACGGAGACGGAACGTCGGTGGATCTCCACGAGGAGTGCCAGCTCTCGGAAGGGGCCACCAGCGGACGTGCTGCAAGCTGCCGTCGACCGCGCCACCGTGACCATCGAGGCGTATCGGAAGGCAGTGCCCGAGGGGCAGGTTCCCGACGCCTTCTCCCTCGGCGAGGGGATGACCGCCGGAGACATGGTCCGTGTCCTAGCGGTGATCATGGGGCTCGCCTCGCTGTGCGAGGAGACCGCGCACCGGCTCTCGAGGCTGGAGTCAACCCTCGCTCACATGCCGCTTCCGCAGTTGAGAGCCCTCCTCGCGGACATGTGCCCAACGGTGTCCGAGACTCATCAGGCGCTGGCAGTGGAGAGGCTCACCTACCGCACCGGACGTTCGTGCAGGACGTCCCCACTGGTACAGCACGATGACGTCGTGATCATCTGCCCGCCCCTGATCACTCCCCGGGCCGTGGACCCGATCATGCTTCGTTCCGCTGCCCACGACTCCCGGGGGTTCGGCCGTATCGGACGTGAACTGGGCAATCGTGCAACCGCATGGACCGAATGGCTGCGCACGACCCCAGGTGCCTTGGTCGCCGAGCGGGTGCCCGCGACAAGGACCGACGGCCGATCTGCCGGCGACCTTGACGTGGTCGCTGTGGACCCGGCCAGACGTGTGGGCCTGTGCCTCGAGATCAAGTGGCCGATCGAGGCGCTGTCACTGCCCGAGGCGATGAAGGTGGAGAACTGGGCCACCTCCGCCGCCTGTCAGCTGGACCGACTCAGAGAAGAACTCCGCGCGGGAACGGCGAAGGCCCTGCTACCGAGCGGCTGGCCACCCTTCGAGTCGATCGACTGGACTTGGTGCGTCGGCACACCGCAGCAACTCTGTCTGCGTCCGCTCTCTGTACGGGATATGCATGTCACGTCCCTTCGCTACGTACAGGCTCTGGGAACGCCACCCGACTTGGAGACCTTGTCGGACGTACTGGTGAGGCCCGACCTGCCGACCGAGGGCGTGCATTTCAAGGTCTCCAAGAGATCCTTCCCCGTGGAAAGTCGTCAGGTCCATCTCGATGTGCTGGAGCTGGCCCCTGTCCACTGGCGCCCCCGATTCCGGTGAGGGGTGACGAGATGGGCGACCGGTTCGACGAGGAACACTGCGTGAGCAGACCCGATGTCGTTGCCGGGAAGGAGGGAAAGACTCGGCCCAATCCATCCTCTCGAACCGCGGGTCCGGCGAACTCTGGCCAGCATGCGGTGCTGCTCCCGTAGCATCGATTCGTGGTGGGGTGCGTCGCACTGAGCGGACGAACGCACGTAGTGGTCCCTCTTGGTCGGGGTCGCATGCACACGGTTTCACCGAGTCTCCGGGACGGTCCCCCTCCGGAGGAACATCGTCACGGGGAAGCAGAGCCGGGCATATATGAAGTACGACATCGCCGCCCCCGAACCCGCGGGCATGGTAGCTTCGCTCAGCTCGCTGGGTTACTCGCTGCCAGCTGCCGTCGCCGACCTCGTGGACAACAGCATCTCCGTCGAGGCCCGGACCATCGACGTGGAGTTCACCTGGGCCGGAGCCGACTCGTGGATTGCCGTCGTCGACGACGGCTGGGGCATGACCGTCGAGGAGCTCGTCACAGCCATGACGGTGGCTGCCCGCGGCCCCGCGACGCCACGTTCGGCCACCGATCTCGGCCGATTCGGCGTCGGCCTCAAGTCCGCCTCGTTCTCCCAGGCCAGACAGCTCACCGTGAGCTCGGCCAAGGCCGGCGGGCAGTGGCACACCCGAACCTGGGACCTCGACGTCGTCGAGCAGTCGGGCCAGTGGCGGCTGCTCCACGACGCGGACGCCGCTACCACGGCCGTACTGGACAGACTCCGGGAGGACTCCGGTCACGGCACCATCGTGCTCTGGCGGCGGCTCAACGGATACCACGCCGCCGATGTCAGCACCGGTGACGAGGGCATCCAGAAGCAGTTCTACGCCGAGGCGACGCGTACCGAGTCACACCTCGGCATGGTCTTCACCCGATTCCTCACCGGCCCCCGACGCCGAGACCTGCGGGTTCGCGGAAGCGCAGTAGAAGCATGGGACCCCTTCCTGCGTAACCACCCCTCGGTACAGCCCCTCCAGCCGGAGGAGCTGCCGCTGGACGGCAACTCGGTGCGGGTCGAGGCGTTCATCCTGCCCGGCTCGCACCGGCTCAGCCCGGAGGAGTACGACCAAGCCGCCGGTCCTGAAGGATGGCTCGACCAGCAGGGCTTCTACGTCTACCGACGGAACCGGCTGATCCTGGCCGGTGACTGGCTGGGGCAACGTGGAATGCGCCGTGAGGAGAAGTACAACCTGGCGCGCATCGCCGTCGACATCCCCGCCGAGACGGACGCCGAGTGGAGCGTCGACGTGAGGAAGTCGAGCGTCGTCCCGCCCGTCGCTCTCCGGCCGCATCTCAACCGCATCGCGCGCAAGGCCCGGTCGACCGCGGCGGACGTGCTCCGGTACCGGGGGCAGGTCGCCGCCCGCACTCACGGCGACCCTCTGTCGTACGCGTGGCTCGTACGCCGTCCCGAAGGCCGGATCACCTGCAGGATCAACCGCAGCCACCCGCTGGTTCAGGCCGCTCTGCGTCCGGGCGGCAACACCAGCGCCGACGTGCGCGCGTTGATCCGCCTCCTTGAGGAGACGATCCCCGTCACGGCGCTGCGCGTGATGCACGAGACCGACAGCAGTGACGACCCGGAACCGTTCGGCGGCCCGGGCCCGGCTGACGACGCGGCAGTCGAGGTCGCACAGCGCATCTACGAGTCCCTCGTCTCGGGCGGCCGTTCGCCGTCCGCCGCCAAGGAACGGTTGCGAACCATGCCGCCGTTCGACCAACTGCAGGGCTTCTGGAGCAGGTGACGCGTTGTCAGTGGTCGCCCCTACGCTCCCAGACATCGACTTCGTCCGACCGGAGGTTCCACGTGAGCGACGTTCCCGACGACCCCATGGCCAAGGCCAGGCGGCTGGTTCTCAGTTTCCTGCCTCAGGACCGGCAGCCGAAGACCGACGATGTGCACAACGCGGTCAACGTCATCTTCGGCATGATGGCGGCGCAGGGTGAGGCCATCGACCGGGACCAGCTGGTCAAGGAGATCGAGGCCCTGACCGCCGTCTTCCAGGAACGGTCCCTCGCCCTCACCGAGCGCGAGGGACACGAACCGTGGCTCCCCGAGGCGAAGAACGACCGCGACTGGGACTTCTGGGAGCGCTACCGCAGGTACCTCGAGGACGTCGTCAATCTCCCGCCGTGGGTCGTACGCCGACTGGACCAGAGCTCGGACGACGTACTGAGCCAGCTGGAGGACCCCCGCCGCCCGGGCCCGTGGCGCCGCAGGGGCCTTGTGATCGGCCAGGTGCAGTCCGGAAAGACCGGCCAGTACATCGGGCTCACGGCGAAAGCGGTGGACGCCGGCTACCGCTTCATCGTGGTGCTCGCGGGTATCCACAACGACCTCCGCAGCCAGACCCAGCTCCGGATCGACGAGGGGCTCCTGGGCTTCGACACCCAGAACCAGAGCCGCTCGGACGAGAACGAGCGTTCTCGCGCCATAGGCGTGGGCAAGATGCCTCTGGTGAAGAAGCTCAAGATCGCCTCACCGACCAACAGCGGTGAGAAGGGCGACTTCGGCCTCGCAACTGCGAAGGCGATCAACTTCCCCCTGGGAGACTTCCCCGTCGTACTCGTCGTCAAGAAGCACTACAAGATCCTCGAGTACGTACGCAAGTGGGTGCTGGACGTCCACGGCGTCGAGGACGAGAACGGCGACAAGGTCATCAGCGACCTCCCGCTGTTCGTCATCGACGACGAGGCCGACAACGCCTCCATCAACACGGTGCGTGACCCGGAGGCGGATCCGACCAAGACCAACGCGGCCATCCGCAAGCTCATGAAGAGCTTCGACAAGTCCGCGTACGTGGGCTACACGGCCACGCCGTTCGCCAATATCTACATTGATCCCGAGGCTGACAACTCCGAGGCGGGCGAGGACCTCTTCCCCGCCAGCTTCATCCGCAGTCTGCCGTCCCCGTCGAACTACTTCGGCCCCGAACGGGTCTTCGGCCTCCAGGTAGAGGACGAGGACGAGGACGACGTGCAGGCCCTGCCGCTCGTCCGGAACGTGGACGACAGTGATGCCTGGCTCCCCTCCGGTCACAAATCAGGCGACGTCCCTGCCGGAAACCTTCCGGAGTCCCTGCGCGAGGCGATCCTCTCGTTCGTACTCTCCTGCGCCGCCCGCCGGGCCCGGGGGCAGACGAAGGTCCACAACTCGATGCTGGTGCACGTCACCCGTTTCACCGCCGTGCAGACCCTGGTGCACGAGCAGGTCCAGGACCACCTGCACCTCGTCGTCGACATGATGCGCGACCGCTACGGAAAGGGGCCCGAGATCCGTGCCGAGTTCCGTGCCTTGTGGGAGAGGGACTTCGTCCCGACCACGGACTGCTTCGAAGCCGAGCAGGCCGAGCGCCTGACCTGGGACCAGGTCTCCGACCAGCTCCTTCCGGCCCTCCGGAAGATCCAGGTCAAGACCGTGAACGGCTCTTCCAAAGACGCACTCGACTACTACGACAACCGCAGGAACGGCCTCTCTGTGATCGCCATCGGCGGGCAGAAGCTCTCCCGCGGTCTCACCCTGGAGGGCCTGACGGTCAGCTACTACCTGCGGCCGTCGAAGACGTACGACACACTGCTGCAGATGGGCCGGTGGTTCGGGTACCGCCCCGGGTACGAGGACCTGTGCCGCCTCTACACCATGCCGGCTCTCGAGGACGCCTACGTGGAGGTCACGGCCGCCACGGACGAACTGCGCAGGGAAGTCGAGGAGATGGCGACCCTCGGCCTCACCCCGAAACAGTTCGGCCTCAAGGTGCGGGCCTCCTCCCTGGGCCTCACCGTGACCGCAGCCAACAAGATGCGGCAGAGCACGAAGATCATGCTCAGCTACTCCGGCGAGGGGCCGGAGACCGTCATCTTCAATCTCACGAAGGGCACCGTCGAGCGCAACTACCAGGCCCTGGAGGCGCTCGTTCGTCGTATGGACGCGATCACCGAGTCCGCACCGATCGGAGCACCGAACGGCAAGGTCCGGTGGGACGGTGTACCCGCGGAGATCGTCTCCGAGTTCCTGACCTCGTACGAGACCGACCGTATGGCGCAGCGCGTCCGGCCGAGGCTCATCGCGAAGTACGTGGATCAGTGCACGAGGGTCGGCGAGCTCGGCGACTGGACGGTCTGCCTGGTCGGCAGCACGACGTCGGACACTCCTCAAGAGATCGCCGGGCACACGGTTGGCCTCGTGACCCGTAAGGCACTCAACCCCAAGTTCACGGACGAGGGCCGGTACACGATCCGCAGGGTGCTCAGCCCGCCGGACGAGATGATCGACCTCGACGACGACCAGGAAACTGCGGCCCGCGAGGCCGCCGAGAAGGCCGCGAAGCTGCAGGACAAGCCGTCGGCTCCCAAGACTCCGGCCGGCCCGCACATCCGGCGGCAGCGGCGGACCGACCAGGGGCTGCTGCTGGTCTACCCCCTCGCGGTGCCGGATGCGTCCAAAGACGGTCAGACAACCCCCCTCGTGGGGTTCCAGCTGAGCTTCCCGCACTCCGAGTACCAGTCCAAGACCGAATACGAGGCCAACTCCATCTGGCTGCAGGAGGACATCTACACCAAGGACGAGGAGGATGACGAGGCGTGACGGTCACCGGCGTCACCGAGGACGAGTGGAAGGAGCTGGAGAGCCCGCAGGACACCCCGGGGCGCTCCAGTATCCGCATGTACCCGGATTCCCCGCTCGACATCTTCCTCTCCGTCTCCCATCCCGATCGGCAGCGCATGCTTGTCTTCCGTACGGACGCCCGCTCCGCTGACCCCGTCGTACGGTCGGTCGGCCGTCTTCCGAGGGCCGCCGGGATCGAGATGAACCTGAGCGCGGTATCCCGCCTGGAGTACGAGCTGCAGGTGATCCTGACCGAGAACGCGCTCCGGGAGGTGTTCAACCCGCTCGTCGCGGACGTTGCCGCCACCGCGCAGGCGGCTTCGGGAGCTGCCGACGCCCTGGCTGCCGCCGTGGCGCGGTTCGGCCGGTGGCAGGACCTGCTGCGTGCCGTCAGTACGGACGGACTCAGCGCCGAGGCGCGGCGTGGATTGTACGGCGAACTCCTGTTGCTGGGAGACATTCTGATCGCAGAGCTCTCCCAGTCCGAAGCAGTCGACGCCTGGACCGGCCCCACGGGGACCAACCAGGACTTCCAGCTGCCGGACGTGGCCATCGAGACCAAGGTCAGCACCGCCAAGCGGCCCCGGAACATCCGGATCGCGAGCGAGCGGCAACTGGACAGCACCGGCACCCCTGCCCTCCTCCTCGCATTCCTGCAGCTGGACGAGCGGCGCGGAGGTTCCGGCGAGAGCCTGAACAGGCGAGTCGACCGCATACGGCAGCAGCTCACCAACCCCGCCGCCCGAGCCCGCTTCGACGGCCTTCTCATCCAGGCGGGCTACCTGCCGGCGCACCGGGACTGCTACGACGAGCCCCGGTACACCGTGCGGGACCTGCGCTTCTGGCACGTACAAGACGGCTTTCCCCGGCTGACCGAGTCCGACCTCCCCGAAGGGGTCGGCGACTGCTCGTACCAGGTGAGCACCTCGGGTCTGGACGCCTTCCGCGCACACATCGACGAGGTGCGGGAGATGATCGGGGGATCCCATGGCTGAGCTGGACTTGGGCGAGTTCTCCCGCGGCTTGGTCGCCGACGTCCAGGCGACGGCCGACGCCGAGGGGACGACCACCCCGGAGGCGTTCACCAGGCGGGTCTTCGAAGACCTCGAACAGGCCGGCATCGTCTCCAACACCTTCACCGCCTACCACAAGGCGCACGGACACGAGGTCCACGGCTACGAGATCGGGGAGTCGGGCGAATCCCTGGATCTGTTCGTCACGGACTTCCATCTGGCGCCGCTGGAGACCAAGCTCAGCAAGGCACAGACCGAGACGCTCTTCAGGCGGCTTCTGACCTTCGCGACCCGCTGCCGTGACGGGCTGCAGCAGCACATCGACGAGTCCTTCGACGTATACGACATGTGCGCGGCGGTCGAGAAGGCCCTCACCGAGGTGCAGCGGATCAGACTCTTCCTGCTCAGCAACCGAGTCGGCACCTTCACGGAGGTGCCGGCGTCGGACCTCGACGGCCTCCCGGTGGTCCACGAGGTGTGGGACCTAGCCCGCCTGCACCGTCACGCGACGTCGGGTTCGCTCGGCGAGCCCATCGTGGTGCCCTTCTCTCCGCCGCTCCCCTGCGTCGCTGCGCCTTCCTCGGAAGAGGACCACTCCGTCGCCTTGGCGGTGATACCCGGGCAGATGCTCGCGGAGCTGTACGCCGAGTACGGCACGCGGCTCCTGGAACTGAACGTCCGTTCCTTCCTCCAGACCCGCGGCTCGGTCAACCGCGGAATCCGGGAGACCCTCCTGCACGCGCCAGGCCGTTTCCTGGCCTACAACAACGGGATCACCGCGACGGCGTCACAGGTCGACTTCGTGACGAGCCCGAACGGCGAGCCCACCCACATCTCCGGGATCCACGGCCTGCAGATCGTGAACGGGGGCCAGACGACCGCCTCGCTCCACTACGCACTCACCCGTGACAAGGCTGACCTGTCCGACGCACGGGTGCAGATGAAGCTGACGGAGGTCGCCCCCGACCGACTCGCCGAGATCGTTCCGAAGATCTCGGAGTACTCCAACACGCAGAACCGGGTGACCCAGGTCGATTTCAGCTCCAACCACGACTACCACGTGGAGATCCAGCGGATCACCCGCTCTCTGTGGGCCCCCGCAGCGGACGGCAGCGGTCAGGAAACCCACTGGTTCTACGAACGTGCACGCGGCCAGTACACGGACGAGCTGGCCAAAGCCCGGACGCCTGCAAGGCAACGGCAGTTCAAGAAGCTCAACCCGACGAAGAAGAAGTTCACGAAGGCGGACCTCGCCAAGTTCGTCCACTCCTGGCACCGGCTCCCGTACCTGGTCAGTCGCGGGGCACAGAAGAACTTCGTCGAGTTCATGCTGCGCGTCGAGGAGGCTCCGCCCCGGGTGGACCTCCAGTACTGCCAGCGGGTGATCGCCATGGCCGTCCTGTTCAAGACCGTTGACCGCATCGCCGCCATCCACGGTGCTGGCAGCCACAAGAGCATGATCACCACCTACACCGTGGCGCGTCTCTCACTGGCCACGGACCGGCGGATCGACCTCGACCGGATCTGGCGGGACCAGTCGGTGACACCAGTCCTGGAATCCGCTATCCACGACCTCTGCCCACGAGTCATGAGGGCGGTGACCACGCCGCTGGAAGGCAATCACGTCGGGGAGTGGGCCAAGAAGGTGGCCTGCTGGGACGCGGTGTCCGCAGACCCCTGGACGATGCCGCGTGCTCTGTCCACGGAACTGCTCGACAATCCATTGGACGAGGCCGCTCTCTCTGGCGGAACCGGACCCGAGTCCGGAGCTGCCGAGGAGGCAGCGCTGATTCCCGCCGACGAGTGGCACGCGATCGAACGCTGGGCCAAGGAGACACGCGCCCTCGAACCGTGGCAGCGACAGCTGGCTCAGTTCGTGGGCAGGAGGCTCGAACTGGAGCAGGAAGTCCCCGAGGTGCAAGCCGTCCAGGCACTGCATGCTCGCAACGAAGCACTGCGTCTGGGGTTCAACCCCGCCCCGTAGACCCCGGGTTAGAGCGTTGATGACAGCTCGAAACCGGCATACTCTGGGTCAGAGCATCCCCTTCTCCACCAAGTCCCTGACCGCCTCCTCGGCGCGCCTCAGTACGATGCGCTCGTCGCCGTCGCTGAAGGCGACCAGGCCGACCCCCGGCAAGAGGCTGGCCTCTACCAGGAGGCCCAGCGGCAACTCGACACAGCCTTGGTCATCAACACTGACTTCGGCGGGTTCACGGAGCACGAGGAGAGCTGGCACTCTCGTCCTCGGAGGACGTCAACAGGCTGAGGCTGGGATCGTGACCGGAGCGAGTGGAGGGGCGCCGGCGGGGCAGTGGGTCTCCACCGCGAAAGGCGAACACCTTCGCGGTCGGCGAACGAAGGACACCAGGCCCGAAGTAGCTCTCAGGAAAGCCGTGCACCGACTGGGCCTGAGGTTCCGCCTCCAGCGACGGGTCGCGCGGCGCTGCACCGCCGACTTCGTGCTCTTCCGTACCGAATCGCCGTCTTCGTCGACGGCCGTTTCTGGCACGGCTGCCCGGAGCATTGCCCTGACGAGTTCCCGGGCCCCAACGCCGCTCTCCGGCAGAAGAAGATCGCAGCGAACAGGGAGCGGGACAGAGGCAACACCACGGAGGCCAGTTGGACCGTGGTGCGGATCTGGGAGTGCGAGATACGCCGTGACACCGAGGGCGCCGCTCGGCAAGTGGCAGCTGTGGCCTACGAACAGGGACAGGGCGGCGGCGTCCGCTCGCGTGGCGCAACGGATCAAGGTACGCGGGCCCGGCAGGGCGCCCGGACAAAGCCGTCGAGGTCATCTGCCCGGCCGCGCCGGTCGCAGCGCACGTCGGACCGGGTACTCTCACGGCATCCGGATCCCAAACCTCGGCGACGGCCGAAATTCCAGGCAATGCCCGTTCTGGAGCCCCGTCCGTCGTCATTGGCCCATGATTCCCAAGTTCGGCATAGAGATCGGATACGACTACGAACCAGCCGATATACGAAGCGGCTTGACGGCCGAGGACGTGGCCGGTGGTTTCACCGAACACCACGGCTACCACTGCCTCGGACTGCCCGGCTGGGCAGAAGCAGAAGAGTGCCTTGCGAGGGAAGCCGAGATCCTCGCGAGAGCGGCCTCGTCGGACGCATCTGGCGGTGTAGAGGAGCTTCTCGACGCGATGCGGGAATCAGCCGACCTGGCATACTTCGACCTCATGTGCGCCCTTCAGGGCAACGACGTCGAAGTCGCCGGACTGAGTCTCGCCCTCAGCGCAGCCCGGACCGCCACCTTCTACTCTTGCTCCGGCGAGACCGCAAACCACCATGCCGACTACCCGATGGTGGGGGTCGCCCCTGACGCGGAGCGCGGCGCCCTGATCATCGAGCTCGCGAAACCCGCGGGCTGCGGAGTCGGCCAGCGCCGGGGGCGGTGGTATCTGTACAGCCGCTCAGTGACCGCTCTCCACGCCTTGGGCCAAGCGATTGTGGAACACCGAGAAGCTTTCGACTCCCTGCCGGACCCGACGTGGGTCGAGGGGCTCGACGAGGCACTCGAGCACGTCGACGACTACTGAGGGACGAGTCACTCCCCTGCGACGGCCAGAGTCAGCAGGTCGTCGGACAGCTCTCTACGGCGAACGCAGTGAGCTACGAGCGGACAGTCCGAACAGACGGGTTGGGTGTCCCGGCACAGGTCCGTACCGATGAGTCGGATCGCCGCCATACGCAGCGGCGCGTCCTTCCCCGCACCCACGAGCTTCACCAGGTTGACGCGCCCCTCACTGAGCCGGTTCGCGTGATCTTCGTCGACGCCGTTGGCTCTCGCCGCGACCCTCAGGTTCCCCGTGCCGACCAGCATGAGGTCCTCGCCGACCAGCAGCAGGTAGAGGGCCTCTTCAGACGGCTTCATCGACAGTTTGGCCGGCACCTTGAGCTTCTGGTCCGTCCGCCAAGCACTCGGCTTGTCGACCAGTGGCTCCAGACGGTCCACCCGCGCGCGGGCGGGCTTCGTGGGTGCCGCATCGACCAGCTTCCTGAACAGCGTCGAGGTCAGCGTCCTCGAATTCCTGACAATGTCCATGATCTCCGCCATGGCGTCCGGCCTGACCTTGGCACCGGACAGTACGGCCACGACGGCGGCATGGAGTGGCACGGGCTCCTCGCTCGGGAGCTGGTACCAGTCCTTTCCGGCGCGTCGTCGTTCCGCCCAGTCAGTGAGCGCGTTCCGAACCTCCCGCCACCGAGGCTGGAGTCCGGACGTGGCGCCGGAGCCGTCGACTGGCTTCAGCACCTCAGCGGCGGCCTCGCCCAGCAGCGGGGGCACAGCGTTGCCGATCTGCCGGAAGGCGTCGCTCCGGGTACCTGCGAACCGGAACCGATCCGGGAAGGTCTGCACGCGTGCAGCTTCACGCACGGTCAGAGTACGCAGCTGCTCCGGGTGGATGTACCAGTAGCCATCCTTGGCGATGTGGGCCGTGATGGTACGGCTGAGCTCGTTCCAGGCCAGCTTCTTGTACCTGTCCGTGTACTTGTTTGGGTTGTACCGCTGGTACTTCTTCTCCTTTTTGCCCAGCTTCTCGTGCAACTCGGAGTACTTGGTGGTGGAGTCCATGACCTGGAAGATCCGGTAGTCGTCCGGACGGACCCTTCGGGTCATGTGGTCCCAGATCACGCCGCGGGTCGCGCCCGCCCGCATCTCCTCCGCGAATTTCGAGATCTTGCGCGGCTTCCGATAGGTCAGCTTCCGCTGTCCGACCCGCTCGGTGGCGACGACCTCCAGCTCCGGGAGGTCCCCGATCGCGTCACGCAGCGTGGTGCGCTGCGGATCGGGCTCGCGCCAGATGAAGTCGTCGACGTCGCTCCTGGCGAGGAGGATGAGGCGCTTTCGGTGCTGTGGTACGCCGTAGCTCCATGCGTCGACGAGCCGCGCCTGCGTCGCGTACCCGAGTTCCTCGAGCTCTTCCTCGATCGTCCGGATCACGAAGAAGTCGTCATGGAGCCCCATGTCGGGAACGTTCTCCATGAGAACCGCCCGTGGCCTGATCCGCTTGACCATGTCCAGATAGGCGCTCCACAGCTCCTTCCGGCGGTCCTCCGGATCCCGCCCGTGGTTCTTCACAAGGTCGCGGATCTTGTTGCGCCCGGCCCTGCTGAAGGGCTGACACGGAGGCCCCCCTGCGACGAGGTCGATCCTTGCGGGCTCGAGGATCGCCTCCAGCCTGTCCCGCTCCTTGGGATCACCGAGATCCATCCGCAGGCTCAGGCCGGGGAAGTTCGCTCTGTGGGTCTCGAGTGCGCGCTCGTCGGTGTCCACGGCGGCGGCGGTGGTCCACCCGGCACGCTCGACGCCCGCGCTCAGACCACCGGCACCGGAGAAGAGGTCGACGGCCAAGCGCTTACCCTGACCGAAGCCCCCCAGCCACCCCTGAAAGGACTCCGGAGTACAGCTGTGAGGGTGGGACGGCAGCTCAAGGCAGTCACTGCGTTCAAGAGGTACGCCGTAGTGCCCCTGACTCACAGCACAACCCTCCGTGACACATGACATGAACGAGCACCAGGAGAACACAGACGCGCTGGTGGAAGCAAGGTTTTCCGCAGGTCCCCCAACCGGATCAGTAGAGCTGATGGCCAGTGCTTCCCCACCGCCAGCCACGGCCTCCGCACATCCCCCTGCCTGCAGCTTCGAACCGTTGTTCTGTGCCCAAGGTGATCGATCATAGTGGAAACCACCGTCATCACGTGCGCTCTTGGCGGGTGCGATGCGACACCGCCTGTCCACCGCCCCCTGACAAACGACACAACGCCGGTGAAGACACGTTCGAGTCGCGTACGTGCCCTTCAATGCAGCACTGGGTCAAACCGAGCCCCAGAGAGCCCGGGCCTCTTGGTGCGAGCTGCTTCTCGTCCCACCGGACGCCACGTCGCACGAGAGGCGTCGGAACGGAGCACGTCGGCTCGGGCCCCGCGCTGAAACCCGAGATCTGGCACTCGATCGCCCGCACGTTCTCGGGCGTGTTCACCGCGGCGATCTCCTGGACGGTGACAGCCAGCGGATCCGTCCCGCGCTCGCGCAGAGCCTCGGGCGACGCCTCTGACGGTGGAGTGGTGCGCCCTGGCTACGAAGCAGCTCCCGGTGCCGTTCCGTGCTCCAGGTAGGCAGTTGCGCCGTTGGCTCGGGCCTCGATGCTAGCGGTGATGCGACGTACCAGACGGGGGATGGTGAGTTCCGGCAGCTGCTGGGCATCGTGGAAGTCACAGCTGCGGAGCTCGTTAGTTGGCAGTGCGATGCGCTGACGCTCGTCCTCGCCGAGACAGCCCCCGTCGAAGAGGTAGAGGACCTTGTCGCCCTCTCCCGGGTTCGGCGCCCGCCGGTACCAGGCGACGCGCTCGCCGGTGGTCAGATGCTCTGTCACCCCTCGCATGTCCTGAGCATCACCTCGTGGCCGAACAGGACCCCGGAAGGAGCTTTCCGGGGTGGTGCGGGGTTCCCCACCTACTGTCGCAGCAGGCCGAGGAAGCCGCTGGGCAGTGTGGGCACCTCCCCTCGCTTCGGCTGCCTTTGGCGATCGGTCCTGCTTCTCAACCGGGCAAGGCATAGCCCCCCTGAACGAAGGTGTGGAGGGTGAGCAGCGCGAAGGTGGTGGAGTCATGGATCGAGCAGGAGCTCGGTCCGTTCGGCCCGGCGACTCTCAAGCCGTACTCCAGAACCCGGTTCGCCACGGACGGCAGGGCCTGCAAAACCATGTCGGGTGGTGCTGGCTCGTGTCACAGAATCCCATCACCCCAGGTCAGGGCATGCACTCAAGACCCAACATGCCAGCCAGTCCACCGTGTGCCGCCCCATCCGCTCACGCATAGCTCACGCAGGCGCGAGATCGGTCGCGGGTCTCGGATGAGGATCTGATCTCGTCACACGGTGCAGAACGCCCTGCGGTACCACGCGTGTGGACAGCTCCGCCGTACTGATCGAGGAGGCGCTCGGCCCGCGCCAGATCCTCCGGGGTGTCTACCGCTACACCGTCGTCCAGGACCGGAACCATGTGTACGGCGTGGCCGTGCTCGACGAAGCGCAGCATCTCCACTCCCTCGGCGCGCTCCAGGGGCCCCTGCTGGAGTTGTAGGAAGTGCTGGAGAGCTGGGCCGGTGAAGCCGTAAAGACCCAGTTGGCGCAGGTACTTCGGGCGGTCGCCTTTGGGGTAGGGGATGGGCTGGCGCGAGAACATCAGAGCCTTGCTTTGGGCCGAGACAACGACCTTGACGACGTTGTGGTCGAGGACGGCGCCCGGGTCGTGCAGCTCGGCATATGCGTTCACGGCGAGCGTGCCCGGCGGCTTGTACTCCAGGGCCTCGGAGATGTCGTCGATGGCGGTCGGCGAGATGAACGGCTCGTCGCCCTGGACGTTGATGTACGCCTCGGCCGGCAGGCGCTCGGCGACCTCCGCGACGCGATCGGTGCCGGTGAGGTGCTCTCCGGTACGGATGCACTCGATGCCCAGTTGACGGCACGCCGCTTCGATGCGTTCGTCGTCGGTCGCCACGACAGCTCCGTCGAGACGTTTGGCCTCCAGGCAACGCTGGTGAACATGCCAGAGCAGCGGCTTGTCGCCGAGGACGGCCAGTGGTTTGCCGGGGAAGCGCGAAGCACCCCAGCGGCAGGGTATGACGGCGATATGCCGGCGCGGTTTGGCACCGGTCGGCTGGGCTGTGGTGGCGGCCACGGCGTCCTCCTGGTGGTCGGGTCGGAGTGGGCACTTCACGTGAGCAGGGCGAGCTTGGCGCGGACGGTGGGTGAAGCGGCACTCGGGAACGGCCGCCATTCGTAGCCGTCGACCTCCTCTTCTTGGAGCGTCACCGCGTGCTCTGCGCCGAGGTGGAAGGCCCAGCGGAAGTCCACGTGGTGGTGGGTCGGCTCGTCCTTCGAGGGGTTCGCGTCGATGGTGTGCACGTCGATGTCGAGGGGAACGTCCTCGTAGCCGGAGAGGGGGACGACGGCGCTGGGCGGGATGCCGGCCTCCTCGTGCAGTTCGCGCAGGGCGGCGTCGCGCAGGTGCCGGTCAGCCGGTTCGTTGTGCCCGCCGGGCGCCAGCAGTTTCCCGGACGCCTTGTGCACGATGTGCAGTACGCGCCGGTCGCCGTCGATGAGGATGGCGCTGCAGGTCACGTGGGCGGGGTACGTCTTGCGGCTCGTGGGGGCGTCCGTGCCAGCGAGCGCGGCGAACAGCAGGGTGAGGGAATCGCGTTCGTCCGGGTGGCGGGCGAGGTACGCCTCGGTGACAGAGCGGACGTGGTCGACGGAGGGAGGCACCGGAATCACCTTTCGAAGTGGCGGAGCCAGGTTCTGGCGATGGTGTCGCGGTCGGCCGCCGGCATCTTGTGCAGTCCGGGCTGGAAGCGGTCGTGGCTGAGTGCGGCGGTGGCGGCGAGTATCTCGGCCTGCACGAGGTGGATGTAGGTGCCGACGGCGGCGCCGTGCACGAAGTTGACGGCACCCCCGTCGGCGAGAACGTAGAAGTAGTGGCCGGTGACCTCGTATCGGGTCAACTGGGGTCCGACGGGCTGGCGTTCGTAGAGGTCGTCAAGGCTGCTGAGTTCGAGCTCGTCCTCGGAGGAGGTCACCGATCCGAGGTACGCGCCGTTGCGCAGGGCGGCGAAATCCTCGTGCCGGAGGGCAAGATTGCCGGTGGCGCACAGGACGAGTTCCGCGTCGTGGACGGCCTCGGTGGTGGACGCGCTGGTGCGGAAGCCGAGGGCGTGCGCCTGCACCCGCTTGACCGCGTCGTGGTCGTACACGGTGACGCGCAGGTCCTGGGCGCGCAGGGTCTGGGCGATGGCGCGCCCGATCTTTCCGAAGCCGATGACGCAGGCGCTGCGGCTCGTGAGGATGTCCCCGCGGGCGCGAACGAGGGCGTCGGTGGAGAACACGATGGACCGACCGACGAGGTGGTCCTCGCAGTCCTTGAGCGGGGAGCGGGCCACGGACACGACCGGGCACGGCAGGGACCCGAGGGCCGCGTACCGCTGGTGTCCGTTCTCGGTGTCTTCGACGACGCCGAGGACGCGGCCGGAGAACTTGTTCACGAGGGTGTCGAGGCTGGCCGCGAAGTACCCGCCGATGTCGACCAGGACGACGTCCTGGCCGCCGGCCGTGTCCTCCAGGTAGTGCAGGGCCTGGGTCTCGTCGGTGAACCGCTCCCGGGTCAGGTCGTGGACCGGCAGGCTGCGGCGGACGGTGTCGAGGGTCGGCTGGTGGATCGACCGGGGCTTGGGGAGGACGGCGCCGATCGTGGACACCGCGGTCATGGCGCGCAAGAACGCAGGTCGTTCCGGGAGCAGGTGCGTGATGACCAGCGTCGTGATCGCCTGGCTGGCGGGGAACTGCGCGGTGATCCTCCGGAAGAAGGCGTCCAGCCGCGCTCGCTCGGGGGTTTCCATGAGCACTCCTCTCGGATTCCGAGGCGTAGGGCTACGCGGCCCGGCTGTAGTCCGGTACCGGCGCGGCCAGGGCCTGCATGTGGGCGCGCAGTCCGCTGTGGAGGTCGACGCGCGGCTGCCAGCCGAGGACTTCTCCGGCGCGGCCGGGATCGGCACGGGTCAGGAGGACGTCCCCGTTGCGCACGTGGTCCTGCTGGAGCTGGATCTCGCGGCCGGTGAGGCTGTTGGCGATGTTGATCACGTCCAGCAGCGATGCGTTCGATCCGCCGCCGACGTTGATGGCGCCGTGCGCGGTCGGAACGACGGCGGCGGCGATCGTGGCGGCGACCACGTCGTCGATGTAGGTGAAGTCGCGGCGCTGGTGGCCGTCTCCGTACAGACGCAGGGGCTGTCCGGTCAGGGCGGCGTACAGGGCGCGGTGGGTGAACATGTCGGCGCGCTGCCGGGGGCCGTAGACGGTGAAGTACCGCAAGGCGACGACGCTGGGGCCGACGGGGCGCTCGGCGTAGGCGAGGCAGAGCTGCTCCTCGGCCAGCTTGGTCACGGCGTACGGGGAGGCGGGATTGGGACGGTCGGTCTCGAGGCTCGCGTCGCCGTCGGTCGGACCGTAGACGCTGGAGGAGGAGGCGACTACCAGTCGGGGGACGCCGATCCGGGTGGAGGCTTCGAGGACGCGGTGGGTGGCCAGCACGTTGGACGCGAGGTAGTCGCCGAACTGCGGTCCCCAGGAGGGCCGTACACCGGGGATGCCGGCGAGGTGGAAGACCGCGTCGGCGTCGATCAGGAGCGGGTCGATCGCGCAGTGGAGGAGGTCGGCCGTGACGTGGTGGTATCCCGGGCGTCCTCGCAGCGCTGCGAGGTTGGCGGCGGCCGTCGGGTCGGTGGACGGGTCTCGGCGGTCCACGCCGATCACGGTGGTGCCGGCCTGGACGAGGGCGTGGGCGAGGTGTGAGCCGATGAATCCGGCGGAGCCGGTCACCAACGCCCGTCGGGGGGCAGCGTTGGTCGGGGGCTGCTCGTGCTGTGGCACGGGGATCTCCAGAGAGGTGTCGTCGAAGGGGTAAGTCAGGTGAGCCGGGACAGGACGGTTCTGCCGTGCCCGCTGAGGGCGGCGTCGTTCTCCTGGTGGCCCTTGACCATGGCTGTGGCCGCCTCGATGGCGCCGAAGGACTCCAGGAGGCGTCGTTCGGTGTCGTTCGGCGGGCACCCGTAGCCGTCGAAGAAGGCGGTGCGGAGGTGGGGTGCGGCCTGCCAGCGTCGGAATTCGAGCCGGGCGAAGTCACGGACCCGGGCGTCGCGTCGCATGTGCTCGAAGTCGTAGATGCCGAAGGTGTCGCCGAGTAGCCAGTTGCGCGGCTGATAGTCGAGATGGCAGATCGCGCTGTCCATGTGGCTGGCGCCCAGGATCACCGCGTGGTGCTTCAGCAGGTTCTCCTCTGCCGCGTCGAGCAGGTCGGCGTGGACGGCCCGGTCGATCCACCGCTGGAACCGCTCGGCGAGTGCGGCGCCGACGGCACCGCCTTGGGGCATGGCGGTGGCTCGGTGCAGCTTGCCGAGCACGCACCCGGCCTCGTAGTGGGCCAGTTCCTCCTCGGGTGAGCCCGGAGCGACGGTGTCCGCGCGGTCGCCTGTGAGTACGGTGAGCAGCAGGGTGCGGGTGGCGTCGTCCCAGCCGACCAACTCCGGCGCGTGACCAGTCAGATGGGTGCCCCACGCCCCGTAGGCGTGGAGCTCTCCGGCGTACCGGTCTCGCTCCGCGTGCTGTTTCGCGATGAAGCGACGCCCGTCGCCGACGACCAGGCGTACGACGCGGGGCGGGAGCGCGGGGTCCGCTGCGATCTCGACTGCGCCGAGGAGGCGGTGCGCCAGTCGTATGCGGGGGTCGTCCGAGGTCGCGATCACGGGGTCGGCTCCGGCGTGAGGAGGCTGAGGTGCTCGGTGTCGTTATGCCGGTCGAGCATCCAGCGGGTCTGGCCCAGGCGGTTGCGGTGGTGCTGCCAGCGGGTTATGGAGGCGTGGTTGTGGGTGAATCCGGCCGGCGAGCCGATCGGGATGCCGAGCAGCAGGGTGTGTGCGGTGATAACCGTCTCCCCGTGGGCCGCGAACACGATGCGCTTCCCCTGGTTCTCCCCGATGAGCTGACTCAGGTTCCTGCTGGTGCGCTTCAGGAACCCGTTCCAGGTGTCGGAGCCAGCGGCCCAGGGAGTGTCGGGATGCGCATGCGGTCCGCCGTTGGCGGCCGTCTTCACCGCATCCCAGGGTTTGCCGTCGGCATCGCCGTGGACGGGGCCGTCGAGACGGTCGTCGTGGAGCAGTGGAATCTGGAGCGTCTGGGCGATGATCTCGCCGGTCTGGACGAGACGGATCCGCGGGCCCGCAAAGACCACGTCGAAGGGCTTCATCAGGTGTTCGGTAGCCAGGCGGCGTGCGGCCTGTTCAGCCTGGGCGTACCCGAGATTGGTCAGGCCGGTGCAGGTGCGCGGGCCCCCGACAACGCCGTCGGCGTTGCACTGGGCCTGGCCGTGCCGTACGAAGACGAGTTCAGTGATGATCATGAGGCTCCTCGGAGGTGGGAGCGGAGCGGCCAGCTGTAGCGGTAACCGTTGCGCCCGACGTAGGGCGCGTTCAGGACGGCGTGCAGGGACAGGAAGTCGCCGAGTCGTTCGCGGTCTGTGGTGCCGAGCCGGGCGTTGTGGCTTCCGGCCGCCGCGTTGTACGCGAGCAGGGCAGCGTTGACGTCTTGGTCCGTGAGCGGTCCGTACGTCAGGTGGAGCGTCGCGATGAGCTTGGCGAGGTCGTAGCCCATCGGGGCGAGGGACAGGTCGTCGGTGTCGACGGCGACGATGTCCTGCGTGCTGGTGATGATGAAGTTCCGCGGGTTGCTGTCCTTGTAGAAGGCGCAAGGTCCCTCGGTGGTCGCTTCCAGAAGGCCGAGCATCGCGTGCAGTGCCGTCTTGTTCGGTAGGTAGCCCTGCTCGTGGCGTCGCCGTAGGGCGACCTTCCGGGGCCCGAGGTAGTCGTCGAACGCCGTGCCGTCCTGGAAGTGGTGCGGGGTGTCCAGCGACGCGGAGTGCAGGTCGCTGGCCCAGGCGGCACCGTGGGCGTGGCCGAGCAGTTCCGCCACGCGCGGGAGGTCCTCGGGGCGTACGGAGCGGCCCTCGATCCGTTCGAACGTCAGGGACTGCGGTCCGGCGGTGTGGAGGGCCGGCTGCCACAGCGGCTTGGCGTGTGCGGTGAGCCACCGGTAGTGGCGCACCGCCCCCGCCGCACGCTCCGGTTTCACGTAGTGCTTGGTGAACGGGGCGGGGCTCATGCCGGCCCTCCTCCTTCCTTCGGCTGGGCGACGACGAAGGTGATGCGGGACCGGGTGGTCAGCGGCTGGTCGGGAAGGAACTCGTGCAGGGTCGCCGCCAAGGCCCCAGGGTTGCCGTACAGGCCGGGCGCGAGGTCGTACTTGGGGTTGGTGGCCAGGTACTGTGCCGTGTGGTCGTGGCCGTCGAAGGTGAAAACGTGCTCCTCGTCCAGGACGGCGATCACGTCGAGCGAGGAGGCGGCCAGGTCGGCGAGGTTGCCGCTGTGGGCTGCGGTGTAGAGGCTTTCGTGCTGGGCGGCACGCGGATCGAGGCCGGCGGAAGCGACCAGCTGGTCCATCTCCTGGTAGCTGTCGAGGCCCTTGGTGACGAGCACGGCCAGACCCCCGGGGGCGAGGACCCTGGCGATCTGCGCGACGACGTCCTCGGGGTGCGGCGAGTGGTAGAGGCAGAACGCAGCCATGACGACATCGCTCGACCTGTCGGGCAGGGGGAGGTCGTGGAAGTCGCCTTCGACGAAGTCCACCGTGCTGTCGGGCAGGTCCTTAGCGCGCTCGCGGGCCTGGGCGAGCAAGGAGGGGGCGGCGTCCAGGCTGACGACGCGCTGCGGCCGGAGCTGCTCGACGATGACGAGGCTGCTCGTGCCGCGACCGCAGCCGATGTCGAGCACCACGCCGAGCCGGTCCGGCTGCCCGTGGTGGGTCTGCACCAGGCTGACGATCGCCTCGGGCACGGGGCGGCCGGCGGTCTTGGCGCGCATCAGGGCGCTGGTCCGCCCGGCCAGCCGCGAGGCGTGTCCGTACAGCTCCCGTTGTCGGGCGGGGTCCAGGAACGGGTTGGGCTCGTTCATGCCGCACCCCCTGACCGGGGGCGCGGACCGGTCAGGACTGCTCGGCGGCGACCTTCCGCAGCCAGCGGCGCGTCTGACGCCGGTTGGCCAGCAGCACCACGTCCGCGCCGGAGCCGAACTCCTCGATCTTCGCCATCACGCGGGGCCGCATCTTGCGCCGGTACGTGGCGACGTACTTGATCACGCCCCAGTGGATGCGGTTGTGCACCCCGTTGCCCTTGTGCCCGGCCCCATACCGGATCTGCCGGGAGAAGATCCCGTACAGCGCCGCCACGGTCGACACGTCCATCAGGACCACCGTGTCGCAGGCTTCGAGCCGTACCGGCAGCGTCGAGTTGTAGTTGCCGTCGATCACCCACCGCGGCTGCGCGACCAGCTCGCGCTGCACGTCGGTGAACTTGTCCATGGGCAACGCGTTCCACTCGTCGTCGTAGAACGCGGCGTCCAGGTGCGCCACCGGGGCGTCGAGGAACCTGCCCAGTTCGCGGGCCACGTGGGATTTGCCGCTGCCTCCGCAGCCGACGATGGCGACCTTCTTCATGGTGCTCCAGCGTAGAGAGGTTCGGGTGTCCGGCGGACCCATCCTCCGGGACGCGCCCGGAGGATCCGCGCGCCGTGGTCGATCGAGCGGTCTGCATCAGGCAGCTCCCCGCTCGGTCGCCGTGGTCTGGAGGAGGCCGTGCAGGGCGGACTCCAGGGTGTTGACCTGCTGGCTCAGGCCGAACAGGCGCAGGCGGTCCACACACGCGGCGATCAGGGCTGCGTGCTGCTCGGTGCCGGCGATCTCGCGCAGGCAGGAGAGGCGTTCGAGCACGTCGCTGCCGGAGCACACGACCAGCTCCTTCGGGACGAACCGGTCGGCGAAGCGGATGTCCGCCGGGGCCAGCGGCAGGCAGCCGGCGAGCACGGCCTCGAAGATGCGCTGGGTCATCTGCCCGACGGCGGCGTACCGCTCGGGCAGCATGAGCACCGTGGCCAGGGACCGGCCGTAGATGCCGGCGGCGGCCTCGAACGGGATCCGGCCCGCGAAGCGGACGTACGGCCAGCGGCCGGTCTTCGTCCACTTCCCGGCGACCAGGTGCTCGACGCGGGCGGCAGCCGGGGCGAAGAAGCGGTCGAAGGATTCGTCCCGGTCGTATTGGTTGCCCACGTAGCCGAGCGCGAGATCCCGAGGCCGCGCCGCGAGGGTGAGGGGATCGGCCTGGGCGAGGAGGTCCTCGGTGACGGGGAAGAGCAGCGAGTGCGCTCCGGGGGTCGGCGCGAGTGCGGCCTCGCAGACGCGGGTGTGGGCCGTGCGGCGCCACACGCTCTCGGCTCGCAGGGTGCGGTCCTTGTCCCAGATGACGGTGGGCGTCTGGTGCCGGGCCGTGTAGTGGTTGATGAGCTGGGCCTGCCGGTGGAGGTCGCAGGTGTGCCCCTCGCTGCCACACACGGTGGTGTTGCGGCCGGGGATCGCCCAGCGCCACTCCAGGAACAGAGCGTCGATCCTGGGCAGGCCGTCGTCGAAGGTGTACGCGCCGCCGAGGTCGTCACCGGCTTCGAGGCGGTCGCGGTCGGCCTGGAGGAAGACGATCTCGTGACCGCGGGCAAGGAGGGCGTCGACGAAGGGGCGGCGGTGGCTGCGGCCTCCGTCGGGGGTGTCGGTGACGCCGTTGCCGAGGAAGCCCCAGAAGCTGTATCCGATCTTCATTTGGTGATCCACCGCCCTTCGAGGAGCAGGGCGTCGGTTCCGGAGTTCGCCAGGCAGTCCAGGGCCATCTCGGGTGTCCCGCAGATCGGCTTGCCCTTGACGTTGAGGGAGGTGTTGATCAGCACGGGTACGCCGGTCCGGCGGCCGAAGGCGGTCAGCACCGCGTGCATGAACGGGTTCTGCGACCGGGTGACGGTCTGCAGGCGGGAGGTGCCGTTGGCGTGCACGATGGCCGGCACGCGCTCGCGCGTCAGGTCTGTCACCCCGGAGGCCATAGACATGTACGGCGCCGGCTGGCCGAGGGTGAAGAACTCCGCGGCGCGCTCGGCGGGGACCATGGGGGCGAAGGGCCGGAACGGTTCGCGGAACTTCACGGTGGCGTTGAGCCGCTCGACGACGCCGGGCTCCAGCGGAGAGGCGAGGATCGAGCGGTTGCCCAGGGCGCGCGGCCCGGCTTCGACGGCCCCCTGGAAGAGTCCGGCGATCGTGCCGTGGGCGAGCTGGTCGGCGAGGAACTCTGCGGTCTCGATGCCCAGGGTCTTCTGGTGGAGGCCGGGCCAGGGGGTCAGGTCGAGGGGCTGGTCCTCGTAGGAGGGACCGAGGTAACAGTGACGGGCGATGCCGGCGACCGGGCGAGGCGTACGCCCATCGACGTGCACGGCGAGGGCTGCCCCGATCGCGGTTCCGGCGTCACCCGGTGCCGGCGGGACGAACACCTCGTCGAAGATGCCAGCCTCGATGATCTTCCCGATGCTCACGCAGTTCGTGGCGACACCGCCTCCCACGCACAGGCGCCGGGAGCCGGTGAGCACACGGGCGCGGCAGGCGAGGTGGACCATCACCCGCTCGGTCCGCTCCTGGAGGGCAGCCGCCAGGTCTCGGTGGACGTCGGTGAGCGGTTCGCTCGGGTGCCGCTCGGGGCAGGTCTCGGCGACGAAGCGCTGGGATGTCCTCGGGTATCCCGACGTGAGGGTGCGCGTCGGAAAGTAGCCGGGGTGGATGCGGAAGCCCGTGGCCGTCGTCCGGACGGCAGTGGTGAACAGGTGGCGGAAGCGGGCGGGGTCACCGAGGGCGGCCAGCGCCATGACGGTGCCCTCCTCGTCGCCCCGGCGCCAGCCTAGGTGCTCGGTGACAGCGCCGTACACGTACCCCAGGGAGGCCGGGTCGTTGATCGCTTCCAGCGTCTGGGACCGGGGGTGACGAGTGCCGTGGCCCCGCGCGATGGTGGTGGTCTGCCGCTCGCCGAGGCTGTCGACCACGAGCACGGCGGCTTCGTCCCAGCCCGAGGCGGCGAAGGCGGTGAGCTGGTGAGCGCGGTGGTGCAGGACCGGGGTGACGTGGGCAGAGGGGAACTGGCTGCCGAGGACACGCAGCCGCTGCCGGGTACGCACGGCCACCTTGGCAAACCCGTGAGCACGCGCCAGGCTCCGGTCGCGCGTCGCCGGCGAGAGCGCCAGGCGCAGGGCGGCGGGCGACTCGGCGAGGTAGCGGGAGGGCTGGAAGTTGTAGGCGACGGCGTCCACGTCGTCGGCGCTCAGCTTGGCCTGGCCGAGCAGCCACCCGATGGCGCGGGCCGGGTAAAGCTTGGTGTGCTTCTGCTCGGAGAGGCGCTCCTCCTCGACGAAGCCGACGAGTTCACCGTCCACAAGAAGGGCGGCCGACGAGTCGTGGGTGTACGAGCACAGGCCGAGGACGACGGAAGGTGTGCGCTTCATGGCGGCGGTCACCTTGCCCCGGCCGTCGCGTCGCGCTTGGCCGAGCGCCGCTTCAGCTCTCCGTACCAGGCGGTGAGGGCCTGGCCGAGGGGTCCGTCGATCGTGTCGGCCGCCCGCCACGCCTGCTCGTGCTTGCCGTCCTTCCACAGCCGGTAACTGCGCAACGTCTCGGCCATCGCGTCCCAGCCGGGGTGGCCGGTCACGTCGCGGGCCTCGACCTGGTCGAGCAGGCTGGCGAAGCCCGTCCAGGGCGTTCGCAGGTCAGGCATGGGCGGGCTCGCCGCCAGCGAGGTCAGTAGCTCGGCCTGCTTGACGTGTTCGTCGTAGATGTGCAGCGAGCCGACGTGCAGGTGGAACTCGCCCAGCTCCGCGCCGAGCCACCCGGCGACCAGCTCGTGCAGCACGGTGTAGAAGAACACGTCGTACGGCATGCCGATCCACACGTCCTGGCCGCGCATCATGGTCGCCATGTGCAGGCGGCCGGCCCGCAGGTGGAACCGGAAACCGAGGGTGCAGGGCACGTCCTTGTGCCCGGCGGCGTCCTGGGCCGGGTCGTAGAGCTGGATCAGGGCTCGCCGGGAGTCGGGGTCCTCCCTGAGGATCTCCACGACGCGGGCCAGTTGGTCCACCTTGCCGGCCCAGTTCCGCATCCTGGGTCCGTACGCACCGAGGAGGACGCCGTCGTCGGCGTACTGCCGCAGCCGGTCGTTGTAGTCGAAGATCCACGAGGCGTCGGATCCGGACAGGTGCCAAACCGTCTCGGCGACCGCGAAGGCCGGGTTCACGATTCGGGCCGGTGGTGCGTAGAGCAGGCGGGCGCGCGGCTGGGTGAGCAGCAGGTGCACGTCACGGACTTCGCGGGTGGCCATGCCCCGGGGGCTGACCTTCTCGCCGGACTTGGCCAGCGTGACGGCGCCGGAGAACAGCTCGGCCATGCTGTCGGCGGTGAGGCGTGTCATCGGACGGATGCTCCTTCGTCCTGGGGCGACGCAGAGGCGCCCGCATCTTGGTGGATGGAATTGCGCGACCCTTTGGCGGATGCGGCGCGGTCGGTGATGAGGCGAGCGATCCGAGCCGCGCTGTCGCCGCGCCACCGGCACACCGCGTCCAGGGCCGTCTGCGGGATGGGCGTACGCGGTTCACGCAGTGCGGAAAGCGCTTCGGCGACGCCACCGGCGTCAAGGCAGCGGGTCGCGAGACCGTGACCGGCCAGGTCCAGCGTGCGTTCACGCGGCGGGCCGATTTCGAGGACCGGGACCCCGAGCAGCGCGGCTTCGATCCCGCACGTCGAGTACGCGCTCGCCAGGGCGTCAGCGCCGACGAGGCAGCCTCGTGCTCCGATCCGGGGATCGGCCACCGCGACGGGCGACCCGCCGTCCCGTTTCACCAGAGCGGCGAAGGCGTCGGCTCCCTGCGCCGGGTGTGGCGCGATGACGAGCCCCCAGTCGCCGTCCGCCTTGGCGAGCCCGTCCAGGAGGAGGTCCGCGTGGGACTTGAGGTGATCGGGGTTGAAGGGCTGGCAGGCCCACACCGCGATCCGGGCGGGCGCGCGGCGGCCACCCGGTGCCAGCAGCTTCTCCAGGTACCGCCGCTGCGCCTGGCGGCCCAGGCTGGCGAGTACGTCGAAGCGGGGCTGTCCGAGTACGTGCGCCTCGGCCTCGGGGTGGCGCGCCCACGCTCGGCCCAGAGCGAGGTCCCGCTCGCCCATGACGATGATGTCGCGGCTGTGTAGGGCCGGCCAGGCGACCGATTCCGCCGTCCATGCCCCGTGCTGGACGTGCACCGAGTTCGCTCCGTGCCGCTCGGCGGCGTGCGCGGCCAGCACGCCCAGGGGACTGGTGTCGTTGCTCACGAGGACGGTGTGCGGCCGGGCGGTCGACAGCATGTCGTCGAGCCAGCTCTCCGCCCGCACCACGGTCCGCCACGACGGCTGGGTGCAGCCCCCACTGGTCTCGACTAACACTGACAAGAGCTGCAAAAGCCGCGCAAGCTGAAGACCGTGGCCCCCTACCTGGACAACGTGTTCGTCGTCGGGCCGGTGGAGGCCCTCGGCGGTGCCGGAGAGGGTGAAGAGGTCGCTCGGAGCCGAGCGCAGCTCGATGCCCGTGACCGATCCCGCGCTGCACCGCTCCGCGGGATCGGTGGCGAGATCGAGCAGGAGACTCTCCTGCCCGTCGCGTGCCAGTTCGGCGAGAACCGGGGTCAGCGTGGCAGCGTGGCGGGAGGTCCATGACAGCGCCAGAACGTCCTGCCGTCCGAGGTTCGAGGGGAGCGGACTCGGCACCGTGTTCGCCGTACCCGTCCGGGCGCGGTTGCGGAGCTGGGCGGAGCGGGTCGGGTTGTGCGGTGCTGCAGCCCCGAGCAGGTACGCGACGCCGGACCAGGTCACGGTGTAGGCCAGGTACTCACGCGAGCTGCTCGAACGCAGTCCCACGAGTCCCTCGTACGGGGCCAGGGCCAGGGGCCCTGGAGCCGAGGCGAACGGCGCCCATGCGTTCAGGGCCAGGAGCTTGCGCACGATCTCAGCGACGAAGCGCCGCACGGGAACGTGCTGGACGTGGAGCCAGCCGGCTCCGCCCGGCGTGGAGGCCAGCGAGGCGCTGTAGCGATCGAGGGCAGCCATGACGTCTTCAACGCCGACGCGCAGTGCCTGCTTGTCGACAGCCGTCGCTTCCAGTTCCGCGGTGTGGACGTGGTCGGTTCTTGCGTGCGCCAGGGCGCCGCTACCGACGAGAGCCCACGTTGGCTTCCTGGCGAAGGCGGAGCGGACCAGGCCCAGACCACCAGTTGTGGGGGCACTCACACCATGCTCCCCTCGACGAGCTGCTCGGCGGGGCGGAGAAGGCGCAGCAGTTCCTTGGGCGAAGCGGCAGTCTCGGGTGCGGGAGAGGCGGGCTGCCCGTATCCCCATCCAGCGTGGATGTAGGCGACCCCGGCGCGGGCGGCCGATTCCTGGTCTACCGCCATGTCCCCCACGTACACGGCTGCGGCGGGATCGACTCCGAGGTCGACCAGGGCGAGGAGGAGCGGGTCTGGGGCCGGCTTCGTCCGGCCCGCCCCCGCGGGGGTACGGATGGTCGCGAAGGGACGTCCGAGGCGCGCGAGGAGCAGTGCCGCGCGATCGACGTGCTTCGACGTCACCACACCCAGCCGCCAGTCGGCGGCCACGAAGGCGTGGAGCGTCTCGACGATGCCAGTGAATTCCTGCGCGAGGTGTGCGGCGCCGACGGATTCCGTTTCGTACGTCCGGCGGACTGCCTTGGCGTCGGTCACACCCAGTCGCTGCATGATGTCGCCGAATTCGCGCCCCAGGTGGCGCTCGTAGCCGTGAAACGGAAGGGTGATGCGGTGAAACTCTTGGACCTTCCGCCACGCCTTCCGCATCACCGGACGGGTGTCGAGCAGGACGCCGTCGAGGTCAAGGAGAAGAGCGTGCGACGCGTTGTCGCTCGGCGCGGTCGGAACTGGTGGCGACTCCGGAGTGGGAACGGTCATGATCGTCCTTCTCGTCAGGGGTGGCTGTCGCGCCTCAGAGGGCCGAAGCCGGTTTGAGTTCGCACTCGGGGTACTGATCCGGGCCGCCGGCCTCCTCGAAGGCGGCGTTGAGCAGCGCCACGTGCCTACTGTCGCGCCGGCTCGTACGGGAGGCAGGGAAGTACGTCGTGGGCAGGGGGACGGCCACATCGTGGAGCCGAGCGCCGATCGCGTAACCGCGCTGCTCGGCTTCGGCCAGTAGCGCGCCCCAGTCCTCGTCGGGACGGGCCCAGGCTCGGTACCAAGCTGTACGCCAGCAAGCGCAGCGGCTGGTCGCCCTTCCGAAGATCCCGCGTGCCGACAACCTCTCGATAGAAGTGCATTCGGGTTCTGCGGAGTTGGGCAGCCCGGGACTGGCGCTTCGAGAGGTGTGGGCGCGGGGCCACCTCGGGCGGTCCCTGCTGGCAACCGGCCAGTCGCCGTCCGCCTGCGTCTCTCGACCCAGGCCGGGGGCAACCACGGGGCTCAACACGTCGAGTCCGAGCTTGGTCGCGTCGTGCGGCGACATGGGGGTGCCCCCGTAAGTGTGGGCATGACCGCGTAGGTAGTTCGGCCGCTCTCCGCCACACCCCACCGAAGCGACATACGCTCGACGAGGTGCAGCCCTCGACCACCGTGATCGCTGACACCAGCACGTCGTCGCCTGGCCGGGGCGGTGCTGTCGTCGGTGACCCAGATCCGAAGCTCGTGGTTGTCATGCCGCAGTCGCAGCCGGACATCCCCAGAACTGTGGGTGATCGCGTTGGTGACCAACTCCGAGACAACGAGCCGGGCGTTTTCTGCCGGGGCGTCCGGCAACGACCACCCCCTCAGCACGGTGGCCGTGGTTCGTCGCGCCTGGGCGACATGTACAGCCGCCGGCTCCATGACCATCTCGAAGACGCGAGACGTCAGCGGACACCCAGTGGGTGCGGTGTCGGCGACGGTGGCGCCGCCGCCATCACCCCCAGGTCGGGGTGGCGTTGCTGTCCGGTGCGTGGTCATGCGCCTATCGCACCGCGGCTTCGTGATCCGGAACAGGGGAAACCTGAGGGGGAAATCTTTGTCAAGGGGGGAAAAAGAGGGGGGAGTTGGGGACAGGATTGGATTTCCCCCACCGATAGAGGTCAGACTCATGGCAGAAGATCCGTTTGCCGAGCTACTCCGTCACCTGCGGCGCAACGCGAACCGAACGCAGGACGAGCAGGCACATGCGATCAACGCCGCTTCCGGCCGGGCCACGATGACCCGCCGAGAGGTCGGTCGGTACGAAAAAGGTGACAACGTCCCCACGGACCACACACTGGGGAACATCGCTCTGGCCTGCGGCGTCCCGCTGGAGCCGCTACTGCGCGAGGCGAAGGCCGCCCGAGCCAGGCGGCGAAAGAGGAACAAGGTTGAAGGGGAGGATCTGGACGACGTGAAGCGCCGAACGCTACTGGGAGGCGCCGTCGTCGGCGCGGCTACGGCCGCTGAGCCGTGGGGCCGACTCGCCTACGCACTTAGCAAGGGTTCCAAGATCGACCCCGAGTCGGCGGTCGTTCTCATCGATCATGCGGCCCGGTTGCATGTGGACGAGCTGAGCGAGAGCGCACGCAGCCTACAGGCTCGGGTCGAGTCGCACTTGGACGCGATCACTGCGGCCCTTCCCCGTGCCGGTACCCATGAGCGAGCGCTGACCATCGCGGCGGGAGAAACCGCAGCTCTTGCCGGGTGGGTTGCCTGGGATCTTGGGGAGCACGATAAGGCCGCTGCCTATTACGGAGTGACCTCGGACTGCGCGAAGAAGGCCGGGCACCCCCCTCTGCGCGCCCTGGCGCTGGGCTACGCGAGCTACGGCGCCCCCAGCCCTACGAAGGCGCTGGAGATGCTGTCACAGGCAGCTCAGGATGTGCGCGGGCGTGGCAACGCAACCGCTGCAGCGTGGGCCCTGGGACGGTACGCGGAGGAAGCGGCCCAGTCAGGGGACGACGCCGGCGCTCTCCGAGCCCTGGAACAGGCGAAGTTCGCTTACGACTTCGCCGACCATACAAGTGAGCAGGCGTGGGTCCGTTTCGTGACGCCGTACCGGATGGACTCCCTAGCACTCTCGGTGTACGGCGAACTCAAGCGTCAGGAGCTGACGGCCACAGCCGACTCCGCGGTCGAGCGCCTCGGTGGGGAACTGCCCGACTCCGGAGTGGTCGTCCTCGGGGACCTGGCGTCGGCACTTCTGCGCGGCGGCGACGTAGACCGCGGGGCCTACGTCGCGCACCAGTTCGCAGCGGCAGCGGAGTCCAAGCCCAACACCATGGGACGTCAGCGGGCGCAGGCCATCGCTGCCGGGCTCCCTGACACGGAGCACGACCTGGCCAGCCACCTGCTGACGTTCGCGTCGTCGTGAACCGTCACGGCGTGCACACTCGCCAAGGGCGAGGCGCTGGGCGGCGTGCCCTACTGCGGGCGCGTCTCGTCGACCACCCAAGCCAGGTACGCCTCCGACCCTCCTGTCACAGGCAGCGTGACCCACTGGGGGACGTCATACGGGTGCTTCTCGTGTAGCCACGCTTCCAGTGCTGGGAGGCGGTCCGACGACGTCATGTACGAGATTCGCCACTCTTGAGCTGCTTCGACCTTCCCCTTCCACCAGTAGAAGGCGGTGATGGGGGCATCGATGTGAACGCCCGCCGCTAGCTTGCTCTCCACAGCACCTCGGGCGAGAGTCTTCGCCTGATCTTCGTCGTCACTGGTTGTCTGCGCGATCACGATCTCGTGGTCCATGCGGCTACCTCTCCAGCTCGGGTACCGCGACCCTATCCAGATGTCCGACGCAGGCCGGCGGGTGGTAGTTGCCGGGAGATCGGGCGAACTCACCTTCCGCACTGATCACCTCCGCAGTACGCCGCGATCCCGCAAGGGGAGCGCCGCTTCGGCATGACTGTGCAGGTGTTATCGCCCAACAGGTTGCGTAGCGGCTTCGTGCGCCGCTCGTGCCTTCGCCCCAGCGGATTCGACGCCGCAAGGGGCGCAGGCGCTGCGGGTGGCCATCGCGATCGTCGTCCGCGACAGCGATGTCCTTCTGGTGTGCCGACGGGACGACGATGCTGCTGGAACCACGTGGCAGTTCCCGGTCGGCATCATCAAGCCGGGAGGCAAGGCGGAGACCACCACTGTGCGGGAGACCTTGGACGAGACAAGTGTCCACTGCGCGGTCCGGCAGCACCTCGGGAACCGGCTCCACCCCATGACCGGCGTGTTGTGCGAGTACCTGGTCGGCGAGGCCACCAACAGCGACGCGGCCGAAAACATCGACGTCATGTGGGTCCCAGAAACGCAGTGCCCCGATTCATCCCCGTCGATACGATCTTCCCACCCATCCTGGCTGTCCTGGAGGAGCAGACGTGACGCAGCAGAATACGGACGGGCGTCCGGGCATCGCCGCAGCCATTGTGGTGAACGAGGGGCGTGTACTGATGGTGCGCCGCCGGGTCAGCGAGGGACAGCTCTCTTGGCAGTTTCCGGCCGGAGAGGTCGAGCCCGGCGAGACCCGTGAGGACGCCGCTGTGCGGGAGACTCAGGAAGAGACCGGGCTGGCCGTGGGGGCGTGAAGCTGCTCGGTGAACGGGTCCACCCGAAGACGGGCCGACTGATGTCGTACACCGCTTGCGACGTGTTGCGCGGCACCGCTCACGTCGCGGACACCGAGGAGCTGGCCGAACTGGCCTGGGTCGCCCACGGCGATATCCCTCAGTACGTGCCGTACGGACTGTTCGAGCCGGTGCAGGACTACCTCGACGCGGCCATGCCTTCCTGACTGGCCCTGGGCCCGCGGCCATGCTGTCCTGAGGCATGCGGGGAGGACCAAGGGACACTGCGCACCGGACGCTCTCGGAGCGAATACCTGTTCAGACGCTGCGCTTCGCGCGAAGGCGCTTGTTCTCCTTCTCCAGTGCCTCAACCCGTCGTTCGAGCTCAGCTCGGGTGGGCCGCTTCGGGGGCAGCGGCGAGGCCAGCCTGGGCTCAGGTGGCTCTGCGAGCAGTCCGATGGGTTCGTAAGCCACGATCGTTGACTGCTCTTCCCCGCACTCAGGGCATCGCTTGCTGTGCGCCCCAGCGGAGACGGGATCGGTGTACGAGTAGTGCGCCTCCGTCTCGATGATGTGGCCGCAGTAGAGCCGGACACGCCACTGCATAATCTCGTGGTCCTGTTTCTTGAAGGACTCCATCAGTTTGGCGAGCTCCGCGAATGCCTGGCGGCGGCGCTCCTCCCTCGCTGGGTCTGCCCGACATTTGGCGATGTCCTCATCAACCTGCCGCTGAGCCCACTGGCGGATCTCCTCACTCTGCTTCTGTCGACGATGGTCGCTGCGAGTGAGTTCATACTCCTCCAGCGGAACACCGCTGCTTCGGTACTCGACTTCGCGCATAACGGGCAGCGTAGGCACGGCGTACCAAGTGACCGTACAGAAGATCGCTCGTGGGCAACTTCCGTGTGGCTTCTCAATCGAAGTGACGGGAGATGTCCATACGTGATCGCCGAAGGAGTATCGGTCGCGACTTCGAGGCGCTGGCGGGCCTCCTCACGGCCGTCGTCGGCTGGTCGGATTTGCGGGCAGCCGAGTCACGGCGGCCTGTGTCGTGTACGGCCCGACACCAGCGAATACTGGACTCATGGTGGTACGTCGGCGTGCGGCTGCGGCGCGGGAGTTGGGTGTGGGGTTGCGGCCGGTGTGCTGGATGCGGGTGATCAGGACGCGGGCGGGTTGGCGAGCCGTGGTGAGTTCGCGCTGGGCAGCTGCCTCCTTGAGGAGCTGGTGGGGTTTGTGGCCACCGGCTTCGGCGTCGGCCAGGACGGTGGCGAGGGCCGGCCAGGCGGGGTCGGTGAGGATGCGGTCGGCGTGGGCGGGAATGGCCGCTCGGACGTCGTTGGCGAGGAGGACGAGGACCGGCTTCTTCGGCTGGCGGTCTTCGAGCTGGGCGACAACTGGCGTCAAAGCACTATCCGCAGCGGTCCGGAGGTGATGAAGGGTCTGGCGTGCGGCTTCGGTCTGTTGGGCATGATTCTTCGCGTCGTGCCAGCGAGCGGCGAAGATCGTGGCCCAGACGAGGGCAGCAAGCAGGGCAGCCAGTGCGCTGCCGTCGGGGCCTGTGGCGGTGCAGGTGATGTCACGGGCTGCGGTCCGCAGGGCGTGGGCCACCTGGTTCTCGGCTCGGATCTCGGAGCGCTGGGCGCGGACGAACGCCTTCGAGGCCGCTCGAAGTTCCGCGCGGAGGTGAGTTGGAGCTTTCTGGGCGATGGCTTCGATCAGTTCGCCGAGCGCGGTGATGTGAGTCTGGGCGTGGGTGTCGTCGGCCATGCCGGTGTGGAGGGTGTTGAGGGCGTCGGCGGCCTGGTGCCACGGGGTGGTAGGGCGGTCGCGGCGGGCGGTCGGGTGCTCCTCCGGCCGGCCGGAGCCGAGGCGTGCGTTGAGCTTGGGGATGGTGAGGTCGGGGGCGATCTTTCCGCCCGGGTGGAAGATCTGTTCGCCGTCCTTGTTGAGGTCGCCTGGGCGGCCGACGGCGTAGCCGAGGAGGTCTCCGGATGGTCCACGGCGGGGCTTGACCGCGATGCCATCGGCTTCGAGGTAGGCGAGGAGTTCCTCCGCGCTGCTCGCGTGAGGTATCGCGGCGCGGATGTGGTCCTGGAGCCAGTCGCGGCTGGTCTGCTCCCAGCCGAGGCGTTCGGCCTTGTGCATCTCAGCCTGTGTGGGCCGGCGGGCGGCGGTGCGGTCGCCCTTCTTCAGTTGGCGCAGGCCGTAGTCCTTCTCGATCTGGCGGCAGACGTCGCCGACGCGGATGCCACTGTCGTGGAGTTTGGGGCGCCGGCCGTCCTCGCGGACCGTGGTGGCGAGGACGTGGATGTGGTCGTCGGCGTGACGGACAGCTATCCAGCGGCAGCCGAGGTCGTCGCCCGCCGGGGCGATGCCGGCAGCTTCGACGATGCGCTGAGCGATGTCGGCCCATTCGGTGTCGGAGAGGTGGCGGTCTTCGGGGGCGGTACGGACGGGGCAGTGCCAGACGTGGTCGGTGACCTTCTTGCCGAACTCGCTGTTCCGAAGGTGAACGGGATCGTCGAGGTGGTGGGCGAGCTGGGTGAGGGTGGCATTCTCGTCGCGGCCAGGGTCGGGCATGCCGAGCGTGGCGAAGCCAGCGACGATGTGCGGGTCGATGTGCTCGTCGTGGCGGCCGGGGCCGTAGAGGTAGGCGAGCAGACCGCGGGTGTTGGCCCCGGCCGGTTTGATGGCGGCGATCATGCGGACAGATCCCTCGTCGGGTCGACGGGTTCGCGCAGGGCCTCTGCGATCAGGAGCAGAAGGTGTTGCAGCTCTGCGAGGTGCCGACGGATGTCGAGCGGAGTGAGGTCGCTGTTGAGCGCCCGGGAGATCTGGTTGACGTTGTTGCCGATGCGGTTGAGATTGCGCAGCACTTGCGAGCGGAACTCGTGAAGGCGGCGGCGGTCCTCAGACAGCGGGAGATTCGCAGTGAACCGCCCGTCCAGGAACGCAAGGACTACGTCGGCGGCGAAGCCGGACTCGCCTGCGTAGCCGTGCTCCGAGGCGGTCTCCCGTAGCCGGGCTCGTTCGTCGCCGAGGAAGCGCAGGGGGCCGACACGCTCCATGCGCTTGTCGCCGGTGAAGCGGCGGATCGTGGGCTCAGCATATGGGGCGTCGCTTGCCAGTGCGGGGCGGAGGACGGCCTGCTGCGCGTCGTGGAGTACATCCGGTTCGGGGCTGCCCTCGGCCCCGAACCCCCGGTCCGGCGCCCCCTGGCGCTGGTCCGTCTCCGCCACCCCTGGGGCGGAGTCCCCCGAAGGCCGGCCTTGAGTCGGACTCGGGGTACTACTGGCTCCGTCCGGGGCAGCCCGTCCGAAGGCGCGATGCAAACGCTCCAGCAGCGTGGGCGACTTCGTCAGCCGCGGCGACTCGTCCTGCGAGTCATCGGATTGGTGCGGGTCGTACGTCATGGGAGGTGTCTCCGAAGCAGGGCAACAAGCTCTGCGAGGTGGGGTGGCAGCCCATCCACGTGTGGACAGGCGACCAAGTGACGAGGGCAGGGGGCGTCTGGCCGATGAGTGAAGGGGCCCACCGGCCAGACGGTCAGTCGTTGTCCGGTGAGGTGCGGGTGACGAGGTTGTCCCGGAGGATGGCCATCACCTCGGTCAGCCGTTTGCCGCTGATGGTGTGGCCCTTGGCTCGTATGGCGTGCTCGACGACCTCACGCGTCAGCGTGCTCTTCTCCGCTGCGGCGGTTTGCCCGATCTCCACGAGTTCCTCGACCGTTGCGCTCGCCGGACGACCGCCACGTGTCTTGGCCAACGGCTCCGGCTGCGATTCCGTCGCCGGGGCGGAAGGGGGCTTCGGTCGCTCAGCGGTTTCGCTGAGACGAGCAGAACCGCTCGCCGGTGGTTCCGGCGCCTGGGCGAACCCGGTGTGCGCATCTTCGCTGGGCTGGTCGACGAGTTGGTGGACCTGTCGCATCAGAACACCGAAGGCGAGCAGGGCGGCGGCCGGGGGTACGGCCGCGACCACGTAGTCGAGCAGGGGCACGGGTCCGGCAGCGGCCGTACGGCTTACTCCTGCCACGTTAAGTGCGATGGCGCCGACCGAGCCGGTGGCCGTGAGTGCGATGGCCCAGCCGTCCGTGACCTGACGCAGCCCCGCGCGAAGCATCAGGAGCTCACCGGCGACGATGAACGCATCCAGGGTCGCGGGCCAGGTCCATTGGCGGGTCGGTGAGCTACCGAGTCCGTGCTCTCCGGCGACCTCCGCGAGATGCGCGTAGGACAGCCAGAACCCGCCGACGGTGAGGAGCACAATCACGACCCCGGCGGCGGCAAGCGCGTACCGTTCGGTGGCCTGCTTGGTCGTCGCGCGCCCTTGGTCGGGCTGATGACGCTGGATGGGGGGCATGGGGCGGGTCAAGCGGGATACTCCTCGGGTGCTGACGGATGATCCGTCTTGGCCGTCTTGGCGTTGCAAGCGCAGGTCAGGGCGGGTACGGCAGCCGCCTCGTTCTTCCGTTCCAAAGGGACTCCGCAGTTTGGATCTGCTGCCCGGAAGCGCCCGCACTGCGCAGGCAAGGCGGCTCGCTGCTGGGCAGGACGGCGCTGCGGTGTGCAGCCGTCCCGCCCAGCGGTCCTCCCACCTGCGGTAATACGGCGGGGACGCCCGGGACGGCACAAGACGGCTCGCGAAGGACGCTCTGTGATCGCGTTGCCGTCTTGTCCCCGGTTGCCGTCCTGCCTCCATGCCTTCTGAGCTGCGGGATCACGGCAGGGACGGCGGGGACGGCACGTCCGGAGGTGCGGGACTCAGCCCTCCGTGGGGCCGATTGGCGCGCTGTCCACGGGGTGGGTCGTTGGGCAGTACCGCCGCCAGGCGTCAAGGAACTTATTGCGCATGTAGCCCTTGCGCTGCGTTCCGTCGGGGATGCGGACGTTGCCCGGCTTGATGCCGAACTCGCGCAGCATCGCGGCCAGGTCCTTGGCGTTCAGCCCGTTGCGCCCCCACTCTGCCCAAGGGCTCTCGGCATCCTGGCGGAGCTGGTGGAGCAGTTCGTCCGTGGTCAGGCTGTCGGGCTCGCGCTGGGCGGCGAACACCCTGCGGATATCGGCGAGGATGCGGGCTCCGCCGGGCTGGTCCTCCTCTGCCTCGATCTCGGCGGCGACCATCCGGGCACACGCCGTCCGGGCGAGCCGGGGCCAGGGCCCAGCGGCCAGGCCCGCGATGATGACCAACGGCTCCCAGGTATCCGCCGCCCGGTCCTCCACCGGCATGTCCGGCTCCAGATCCGCGGCCTCTTCCAACAGCGGCCTGGCCCACTCGGCGATCCGGTCACGCAGGTCGTGCAGGGCGGGGATGTCGCGACGGGAGCGGAAGGGCTTGACGCGCTCCCCGTCCGCGCGGCGGCGCATACGGACCACTACGGCCCGATCCATGATCGTGTCGGGCAGGTCACCGATCCCCGCGAGCGCGGCCATGGCGAAAGTGGCGAACCGGTGGGGCGTGTGCTCGTTACCCACGGCCCGGGTGACGTACCGGTTCCGCTGGTGACCGGCGTTGAGCAGGCCGCGCATCTCCTCGTTCTTCTCTGCCTGCTTCGGTGTGCCGAAGATGGTGTCCGCCTCGTCCACGAGGAGCGTGGGCGGCTCCTCGGTGATCGACCGGAAGACCGCCGCCGGGGTTGTGTTGATGGTGAGCATCGGCTCGTGGACCGTCTCGGTGAGCACGTCGAGCAGCCGAGACTTACCGCACCGCTTCGCTGGCCCCACCACTGCCAGACGTGGTGCGTGCTGCCAGGCGGGCTGGAGATGCGTCGCTGCCACCCAGAGGGTGACCGCGTCCAGCGCTTCCGCCGACGGAAGGATGACGAACTTCGCTATCTGCGTGCGAAGTTCCTCCAGCAAGGCTGACCCGGCGGTCGGCTCGGGATCAAGCGCTGCTTCCTCGGCCGACTGATCCACCGGAGCGGTATCCGGCGCACGCTCCCCAGCGGGCATCGGGTCTTCACCGGTGTGGTGACCGGGAGAGCCAGGAACGGCTACCGGCGGCCATGTGGCCTTGTCGGAGGCGGAATAGGGACCGGCTTCCGCGTGTTCCACGGTGCAGCTCCTCGTCTGGCGGTGGCGGGCTTGCACGCCCTAACCGCCGGGTTGGTTCTTGCAGGGCCGTTCGGGGTTGCTGGGGCCTCCGGCGTTGCACCGCCGGGGCCCGTCCCCGTCTCGCGGGCATCAGGCCATCGCGAGGGAACACGGACCGTACGTCCACGCCCGGCGACAGTCCAGCGTTCCTGTGTCAGCTCAGCGCAGAACGGTCTGCTACGCAGTCACCGCTTCACGCCGCCAGCCCGAGAAGCTCCAGCAAGTCCGCGGTGACAACCCGGTAGGCATTGCCGAGCCGCAGCACCTTGCACGGGTAGACGCCCCGCTTCGCCAGCTCGTACCCCTTACTCCGCCCGAGCCCCAGTGCTCGATTGCTTGTGTCCAGGTCAACAGCCACGGGGAGGGACAGGAGCTCCTCCCGGCTCATCCCCTTCGAACCTTTCGGCTGTTCAGCCTTCGCGTCTTCGCGCATGCAGTGGACCCCTTTCGGTACAGCCATCGGCGAACGTGTCCATCACGTCCGGCTCCAGGCGTCTACCAATCAGGATGCTCAAGCTAATGTGTCTTCATGACACAACACGATGCGGATGCTGATGAGGACGACTTCCCGGAGTGGGCAGACCGGGTCAAGGCCAATGTGGCCTTCGAAGTCCGCCGGAGAAGAAAGGAGATGGGATGGAGCGCACAGGACCTGGCCGACCAGTGCGAACGGCTGGGGCACCCCATCCCCCGCAACGTGATCGCCAACATGGAATCTGGCCGCCGGGCCAACCTCCCGCTGGTGGACGTGATGGTCCTGGCCGCCGCCTTGGAGACGTATCCGGTCTGCCTGATCTTCCCGGTCGGGTACGTCGAGCAGACCCAGGAACTCCCGTTCCAGGACCTCGTGCCGACCTGGGATGCCCTGCGGCGTTTCACCGGCGAGCAGGAGGTGCCCATGCGCAGCGCGGGCCTGGTCCCCGCCTTCGAGCGTCACGCCAGCCTCGTACGCACTGCCCTTGCGGCGCTCGAAGAGGAAGAGCGGGCGGGATTTGCGGCCAGGACAGCCACCGGCCGCGCCCAGCAGGACGAGGCAGAGCGCAAGCAGCGCGAGTACGCCAACCAGGCCATTTCCGCCAAGTACACCCTCCGCTACCTCCGCCGCGACCTGCGCGATGAGGGAGCCACGCCCCCCGATCTGCCGCCAGCGCTGGGCGATGTCGACGCGCCCGAACCCGATACCGACACCACCTCGGAGGACCGCCTTTGAAGGGCTCCACCTACCGTCGTTGCTCCTGCCGCAGCCCGAAGACCGGCAGGGAACTCGGCTCCTCCTGTCCAAAGCGCAACAGCAGGAACCACTGCACGTACTCCATACGCCAGGAGCTGCCGCCCCGCGAAGACGGCAGCCGACGGTCGTTCGCCCGTGGCGGGTACAGCAGCCTCAAGGCCGCCCAGGCCGATCTCGATCACGTACGCGCCCTCATGGGGCTCACCGAGGCCGACGACCCCCAGGGGGTCCAGATGATCGCGGAGATGCTGGCCGAGGTCAGCGGCGAGAAGCTGCCCCTGCCGGACGTGGAGGAGACCCGGCGGCGGCTGAAGGCCGGCCAGGGCCTCGTCGGCAGCCTCACCGTGGCCGAGTGGCTGGACCGATGGCTCGCCGGCAAGCGCATCCGGAAGTCGGGCATCAGCCGATACGAGACCGACGTCCGTGTGCACCTCAAGCCCCAGATCGGCGACCGTCGCCTCGACCGGCTGCGCGTCAGCCACCTCAGCGAGATGTTCACCGCCATCACTGATGCCAACGCCGAGACCCTGGAGCAGAACGCCCAACGACGTGCGGCGGTCGAGGAGTTGGCGACCGTGCCGTGGAAGGGCGCGGAAAACAGGGCTCGCCGCAAGGCGATGAAGGCGGCGATCGACGCGATGCCGTCCTTCCGCCGCGTCACCGGGCCATCGACTCGCCAGCACATAAAGGCCACGCTCCGCGCCGCCCTGAACGACGCGATCGGCCAGCAGATCATCACGTTCAACCCGGCGGCCCACGTCGAGATCGATCCGGTCCGCAAACCGAAGGCCCTGGTATGGACGGACGAGCGTGTCGCCCGGTGGCAGCAGACCGGCGAGAAGCCCTCCCCCGTCATGGTCTGGACGCCGGAACAGACCGGCGCCTTCCTCGACTCCGTCGCCACGGACCGGCTGTACGCCATGTGGCACCTGATCGCCTTCCGCGGCCTGCGGCGAGGTGAGGCGTGCGGGCAGCCGTGGTCGGAGACCAACCTCGACCGGCACTCGCTCACGGTCACGGGGCAGCTCGTGCAGGACGGGTGGGAGGTCGAGGCATCCGAGCCGAAGACGGACAGCGGCTTCCGCGTCGTAGCCCTGGACGATGACACCGTCGGCGTCCTGGAGCGGCACCGCAAGCAGCAGGAGGCAGAGCGCGAGGAGTGGGGAACGGCCTGGGTCGAGACGAGCCTGGTCTTCACTCAGGAGGACGGCTCCTGGCTCCACCCGGGCAAGGTCACAGACCTCTTCGAGCGCCTCGTCGTCGCCTCCGGCCTCCCGCCGATCCGGCTGCACGACCTCCGCCACGGCGCGGCCACGCTCATGCTCGCCGCCGGTATCGACGTCAAGATCGTGTCGGACACCCTCGGGCACAGCGACACACGGATCACGCGTGACATCTACCAGAGCGTCCTGCCCCACGTCGGCAAGAGCGCCGCCGAGGCCACGGCCAAGCTGGTCCCGCTCCAGCGCAAGTCCGAAGCGGAGAGGGCCGCGCATGAGGCGGAGAAGGCACGGAAGAAATCCAAGCGTGCCAAGAAGGCCCAGCTTGGGGCTAAGAGGAAAAACGCGAAGACCAAGCGGAAGAAGCCCAAGAAGTAGGGGCCAAACGGCCCCCAGAGCCTCGACTGCGCCCATCGGACAAAGCCCGCCAGGAGGGCCAACTGTGTTCCTCGACTCACCTACGCAACCGCTTCAACGGCGTCGGCGACGGGCGCTGTTGCGCGCAGACTGAGGCTGTTCCTTGCCGGTGAGCACACCGGCCGTGAGCAGCCGACCTTCACGGACACTCCGCATGACCTGCTGCCGCACCATCTCCGTACTCGCCCCGGCAGTACCGATCATGCCCGTCTCCACCAGCCGGGTGAACATGGTGTTGTCCAAGTAGCTTGGTACGTTGGAGTAACCAAAGCGCAGCGCTCCGCCCCGGCCATCCCTCAGCCTTGGGTCATCCCGCAGACGCTGGAAGTGCTGGCGGGAGAAGTACATTCCCGGCACCATGACGTTTGCCTGTGGGATCAGCCCTTCAGGCGGGCACAACTTGATCCAGCTCGGATCGGGACTCAGCCTGTGGTCGTCAGTCGGTCGTCGGAGACGGGCAGCGTAGGTGTCCACGTCTTGCATGCGCCTCAGTTCGTCGGCCAATTTGCCGTCACTGTCCGGGTAGTAGTAACCGCCCACCCTGTCCAGCTTCTTGTACTGGACGAGGATGAGGCTTCCGCGGCTCTGGTGGTAATAGAGGAGGTCAGCACCGGAGTTTCTTTCAGCGGCTGTGCGGTTCACGTTGGCGATCAACAGCGACTGCTCGTCCTGCCGGAAGTGCCGCCAGGCGACATGCCCCGTTAGCTCACCGATCCAGCCCAGGAATATCTCAGTATCCCTGCCGATGTGGTGATCCTCGATCGCGATATCGTGCTGCGGGGCTGCTCGGCCCGCGCCTGCTGAAGTCGTAGCCGTTGGGCTCAGGAGGTCGAGATACGCTGGCGGCGGCCTGTCGTCGTACAATTCCTCAGCAGGCGGATCCCACCGGGCGAGCTGGGGGATGCTCATCCCCGCCATACGCCCGATTCCCAGCACTGCGTCGCGCTGGGTCGCCAGGGCCTGCCCCGCTTTCGAGCGCACGGTATAGCCGTCGAAAGTCGCTCTAAGTTGGCGGATCACACGGTCTACGTCAGGTTGCAACTCGACCAATGCGGCAAGCAGAGCCTTGCCCGTCGCCTCTGTCTGCTGACCCTCCTCAACTAGGTGCACTCGATGCCGTGCGGTTAGCAACGCAATGAGTTCGTTCAAGGTCACCGGCTCTGGAAGCAGAGTGACATGGGAAATCTCCAGCTTCTGCTGCAAGTCAGCAACCTGGCGCAGTCGCTTTGTGTGACCGAGTCTGGTCACCTGCATGACGCCGTACCTATCAGGAGTCGCGACCAGGGTGATGTGGCTACCCTTGGTCCAAAACTCCCTGAGGCGCGTGGTCGTCCATGTCCACTCACGACGTCCGGAAGCCGGGAACAAGTCCTCTTGCCATTCAAGATGTGCCTTCTCGGCCTCTGTGCACCTGATGATCGCGACCATGCCGATCATTCTGTCTTGTGGACTTACCGGCTGTTGGCGTTCGGGCAAGGACAGGCCCCATGCGGGCCGAAGGCCAGCTCGGTACGGACCGGACGGTCAACTCACGGCTTGTCCACCAGTCGGGGCTGGCCAAGCGTAAGAGGCCCAAGAAGTAGGCCCCTGAAGGCCCGCCGCTCACGCATCGCTCACGCAGGCAAAGTCACGGCACCCCGGCCGTATGACATGCCATGCCCCGAGCAACAGAGAACCCCAGGTCACGGCCATGTGACCTGGGGTTCTAGCTGAGCCGCCTAAGGGAATCGAACCCTTGACCTACGCATTACGAGTGCGTCGCTCTGGCCGACTGAGCTAAGGCGGCATGCCGCGGAGCCAGATTGGCAGCAGCGGCGTCGCCAAGTCTACACAGTTTCGAGGGGTGCTCCGTACGGGGCCGGGTGGGGCCTGGGCTGGGGCGGGGCCGGTCAGTGGCAGCGGATGTGGGGGGCGGGTGGGCGGCCGGTGAGGAGGTAGGTGTTGATCGCGTTGTCGATGCAGCCGCTGCCGCGGCCGTAGGCCGTATGGCCGTCGCCGTCGTAGGTGAGGAGGGTGGCGGAGGAGAGCTGGGTGGCGAGGGCGCGGGCCCACGGGTAAGGGGTGGCGGGGTCGCGGGTGGTGCCGACGACGACGATGGGGGCGGCGCCCCTGGCGTGCAGGGCGTGGGCTGTGCCGGTCGGGCGGACGGGCCAGTAGGCGCAGTTCAGGGCCGCCCAGGCGAGGGCCTTGCCGAAGACGGGGGATGCCTGTCGGAAGTCGGGGATGGCCTTCCTGACCTCGGCGGGGGTGCGGAAGGCCGGTGGGAGGTCGAGGCAGTTGACGGCGGGGTTGGCGTACATGAGGTTGGCGTACGAGCCGTCGGTGTCGCGCTCGTAGTAGAGGTCGGCCAGGTTGAGCAGACCGCCGCCGTGGCCGCCCATCGCGGAGCGGAGGGCGGTGCGCAGCTGGGGCCAGGCGGTCTCGTCGTACATGGCGGAGATCACGCCGATCGTGGCGAGCGGCTCGCCCAGGGCGCGGGACTCGCCGGTGCGGGCCGGGTGGGAGTCGAGGCGGGTGAAGAAGGCGCCGAGCCGGTCGCGGGCGGCGGCCACGGAGCCGGTGCCGAGGGGGCAGCCGGTGCGGCGCACGCAGTCCTTGGCGAAGGCGGTGAAGGCGGTTTCGAAACCGGCGGTCTGGTCGCGGTTGACGCGCCGGGAGGACAGCGTCGGGTCGAGCGCGCCGTCGAGGACGAGGCGGCCGACGCGGTGGGGGTAGAGGTCGGCGTAGGTCGCGCCGAGGAAGGTGCCGTAGGAGGCGCCGACGTAGGTCAGCTTCCGGTCGCCGAGCGCGGCGCGCAGCACATCCATGTCGCGGGCCGCCTCGACCGTCGAGACATGGCCGAGGATCCGACCGGAGCGGGTCGCGCAGCCGCGGGCGAACTTCTTGTAGGCGGCGACGAGACGGTCGGTCTCGCCGCGGCCGTCGGGCGTCTGGTCGGTCTGGGTGAAGGTGTCCATCTGCTTGTCGCTCAGACAGGTGACGGGCTCGCTCCCGGCCACGCCGCGCGGGTCCATCGCCACCATGTCGTAGCGGGCACGCACCCGGGCCGGGTAGCCGACGGCCGCGAAGCTCTGTAGATAGCCGACCGCGGAGCCGCCGGGTCCGCCGGGGTTCACCAGGAGCGAACCGAGGCGGCGGCCGGTGCCGGTGGCCTTCTTACGGGAGACCGCGAGCTTCAGGTCCCGGCCGGTGCCGGGTCTCGCGTAGTCGAGCGGGGCCTTGAGGGTGGCGCATTCGAAGCCCGCGCCGCCGCACGGGCGCCAGCTCAGCGTCTGCTCGTAGTACGGCTTGAGGGCGGCGGGGACGGCCTTCTTCGACAGCGACGCGGCGCGCGGCGCGGAGGCGTCGGCCGAGCAGCCGGAGGACAGCAGGGCGGCGGCCGTAAGGGCGGCGCCGAGGGTCCGGAGCGGGCGGCTGCGGTGTCGGGTGCGCATGGACAGATCCCTCGGTTCGCGGTCGAGTCGCGGGATCGCACCGGCCGGATCGCATGGACCACCCTGTACTGGTTCCTATCGGATAGGACCGGTTCGCCCCCTTACGGAGAGTATCCACCCGGACACGCTCCATGCGTCCGGCGACGAACCCGTACGAGTGATTCAGCCCGCCCGCAGCGCCATGGTCATCGCCTCGACCGCCAGCAGCGGCGCCACATTGCTGTCCAGCGCCTGACGGCAGGCCGTGATCGCCTCTATACGGCGCAGCGTCCGCTCGGGCTTCGAACCCGACGCGATCCGCTCCAGCGCGTCCCGCACGTCGGTGTTGGCGAGCGCCACCTGGGAGCCGAGCTGGAGGGCCAGCACATCCCGGTAGAAGGCGGTCAGATCGGTGAGGGCGAGGTCGAGGCTGTCGCGCTGGGTGCGGGTGGCGCGGCGCTTCTGGCGGTCCTGGAGGTCCTTCATCGCCCCCGCCGTGCCGCGCGGCAGCCGCCCGCCCGTACCGGCGGCGGCGCCCAGGGCGGCGCGCAGCTCCTCGGTCTCCTTGGTGTCGACCTCCTCCGCCACCTGCTTGGCGTCCTCGGCCGCCGCGTCGATCAGCTCCTGGGCCGCCTTGAGGCAGCCGCCCACATCGTCGACGCGCAGCGGGAGCTTCAGGACGGCGGCGCGGCGGGCGCGGGCCCGCTCGTCGGTCGCCAGGCGGCGGGCGCGGCCGATGTGCCCCTGGGTGGCGCGGGCGGCGGAGGCGGCGAGCTCGGGGGCGATGCCGTCACGCCGGACGAGGATGTCCGCCACGGCGTCCACCGGGGGCGTACGGAGGGTGAGGAGGCGGCAGCGGGAGCGGATCGTGGGCAGCACATCCTCCAGCGAGGGCGCGCACAGCAGCCATACGGTGCGCGGCGCGGGCTCCTCGACGGCCTTGAGGAGCACATTGCCCGCGCCCTCGGTGAGGCGGTCGGCGTCCTCCATGACGATCACCTGCCACCGGCCGCCGGCGGGCGAGAGCTGGGCTCGGCGGACGAGCTCACGGGTCTCCTTGACGCCGATGGTGAGCATGTCCGTACGGACCACCTCCACATCGGCGTGGGTGCCGACCAGGGCGGTGTGACAGCCGTCGCAGAAGCCACAGCCGGGGGCGCCGCCGAGCGCCCGGTCCGGGCTGACGCACTGGAGCGCGGCGGCGAAGGCGCGGGCGGCGGTGGCACGGCCGGAGCCGGGGGGGCCGGTGAAGAGCCAGGCGTGGGTCATCTTGGACGACGCCATGGGCTCCCCGACGGGGTCGCCGCCCGCCTCACTGGCCGCCGTGACCAGGGCGTCCGCATCCCGCGCGGCAGCCGACAGCTGGGCCGCCACTCGGTCCTGCCCGACCAGGTCGTCCCACACCGCCATGGCTGCCTCCGCCGCTCGTCCCTACGGCACCCCATTGTGGTCCACCCCACCGACACCGAACGCGTCACCCACCGCTGACGCAACCCGGCCAGCGGGCCCGCGGCGACCGTCGCCCGGCCGACGGCCTCCAGTGGCCATCGCCCGGCCGACGAGCCTCCAGTGGCCATCGCCCGGCCGACGAGCCTCCGGCGGTCACCCGCCGTCGGCGCCCTGAGGCCGCCGCCCCGCCGTACGCCTGCCGCGGCCATCGGCTGCGGCGCGCGGACGGTCCGTCTTCCCCACCCCACCCCTTCCCGAACCGGGGCACCGCCCCGGCCCCCGCTGGAGCTCCGCCCCAGGCCCCGTTCCGGGGGCTCCGCCACGCCGGTGCCCCGCCCCTTGACGCGGCTCCTCTACGCCGGAGGGGCTGGAGGGTGCAGCACCCCACCGTCAGCGGCGGCGGCCGTCCTCGTCGTCGCGGGGGCCGAGCAGTTCGTCGGCCAGGGACGGGAGGTCGTCCAGGGGGGTCTCCTCGGCCCACTCGGGGCGGCGGCGCCGACGCGGCGGTTCCGCTTCACCCCGCGCCTGGCCCTGGTCCTGGCCGTACTGCGGCATCTCGCGCGTGCGCTCGTTCCCCTGGCCGTGCTCCTGGTCGTGCCCCTGGCCCTGGCCCTCGTCCGGGCGGAACAGCCACGGCGGGACCCGGTCCGCCGGGTCGGCGGAGCGCTCGTCCCGTACGGGCGGCAGGACGGCCGTCTCGTCGGCCGCGTTCGTGGGCGGCTCGGCGGGCGGCTGAGGCAGGACGGCCGTCTCCTCGGCGTCCGGGCCGCCCCGGCGCTCCGGGCCATCCTGGGGCCGTACGGGCGGCAGCACAGCGGTCTCGTCGGCGTCCGGGGCGCTGTGGGGCGGTACGGGCGGCGCGGGAGGCACGGGTGGCAGCACCGTGGTCTCATCGGCCGCCGCCGATCCGGTACCGGGACGCCCGGACTCGCCGCCGTACCCCGCCTGCGGGTCGAACCTCGGCGTCTGGACCGTCTCCGTCGAGTCCGGGTGCGGATGCGGGTCGTCCGCGCCGGAGCCCGCCGCGCCCCGGGCGCCGCCGGTGCCCCGGGGGCCGTCCTCGTCCTCGGGCGGCGGGGCCGGGGCCTCGGTCTCCACGGTCGGCGCGTCCGCCCCGGAGGGCGCCGCGTCCGCCGCCAGCCGTGCCTGCTCCGCCCGCAGCAGCGCCTCCTCGGCCTTGCGCTGCTCCTCCTGGCGGCGCGCCTCGGCCTCGGCCCGGCGCAGCGCGTCCGCCTCCTCCTGGAGGCGGCGCCGCTCCTCCTCGGCGGCGCGGGCGCGGTCCTCGGCCTCGATCCGCTTGCGGTCCTCCTCGGCCCTGCGGCGCGCGTCCTCGGCCCGCTGACGGGCCGCCTCCGCCTGCCGCTCGGCCTCGCGCCGGCGGGCCTCCTCCAGCTCGCGCCGCTTGCGCTCCTCCTCCTCGGCGCGGGCCTTGGCGAGCGCCTCCTGGCGCTCGCGCTCCAGCCGCTCCTCCTCGGCCTTACGGGCGGCCTCTTCCTCGGCGCGCCGGCGGGCCTCCTCCTCGGCGGCCTTACGGGCCTCCTCCTGGGCCTTCACCTCCGCCTCGGACAGCGGCAGCATCTGGTCCAGGCGGTGGCGCACCACGGAGGTGACCGCCTCCGGCAGCTGCCCGGCGTCGACGACGATGTAGCGGGCCGGGTCGGCGGCGGCGAGGGCCAGGAATCCGGCCCGTACGCGCTGGTGGAACTCGGCGGGCTCGGACTCGAGCCGGTCCGGGGCCTCGGTGAAGCGTTCGCGCGCGGTCTCCGGCGAGACGTCGAGCAGCACCGTCAGATGCGGCACCAGGCCGTTCGTCGCCCAGCGCGAGATGCGGGCGATCTCGGTCGCGGCGAGGTCGCGCCCCGCGCCCTGGTAGGCGACGGACGAGTCGATGTAGCGGTCGGAGATGACGACCGCGCCGCGCTCCAGTGCCGGGCGGACCACGGTGTCGACGTGTTCGGCGCGGTCCGCCGCGTACAGCAGCGCCTCGGCGCGGTGCGAGATCCCGGCGGACGAGACGTCGAGCAGGATCGAGCGCAGCCGCTTGCCGATCGCGGTGGCACCCGGCTCACGGGTCACCACGACCTCGTGCCCCTTGGCCCTTATCCACTCGGCCAGCGCCTCCACCTGCGTGGACTTGCCCGAGCCATCGCCGCCCTCGACGGCGATGAAGAAGCCGGTGGCGGCCGGGCCCTCGCCCGCGCCGCCCCCGCCGAGCAGCGCCTCCCGCAGATCGCGCCGCAGCGGCACGCCCTGCCGGTCGTCGGTACGGCCGAGGACCAGCGCGGCGACGGGCAGCAGCAGCGCGCCCACCAGCATCAGGGTGAAGGCCGCGCCGCCGTGGGCGAAGACGAAGTCACCGCTGCCGAGCCGGTGCGGTCCGATGACGGCGGCGAGCAGCGGCGCGGCGACCGCGCCGAGCCCGACGCCGACGCGGACGACGGCCTGTACGTGCTCGGTCATCCGGGGCCGGCGGGTCTCCTCGGACTCCTGGTCCAGCAGGGAGTGGCCGGTGTGGGCGGCGACACCCGCCGACACGCCCGCGATCAGGGCGATCAGCACGACGGTGGTGGTGTCGTGCACCAGGCCCACCGTGAGCAGCGCGAGCCCGGTCAGCGCGATCGACAGCGCCAGCAGCCGGCGCCGTGACAGACCCGGGAGGACCTTCGGGGCCCAGCGGATGCCCATCGCCGGACCGCCGGTCAGGACGAGGACGAGCAGGGCGAAGCCGACCGGCCCGCCGCCGAGGTCCATGGCCTGCAACGGGGCGACGCCCACGGCCGCGGCGATCGCGCCCGCCACCCCGGCGCAGGCGAGCACCAGCAGCGGAACGGCTCCGGTGCGGCCCTTGTCGGCGCCGCTCCCGGAGGCGGCGCGGGGGCGGCGCAGCCCCTCCAGGGGGGAGCGGGTGCGGCTGGTCTGCGCACCGGGCAGCTCGACGAAGGTGAGGATCGAGATCGACGCGGCGAAGAGCCCGGCGCCGACGTACGAGCCGAGGGCGGCCTGGTGGGTGTGGAACCACTCCACGCCGGTGCCCAGCAGCCTGCCGATGAGCGTGACGACGAGCAGCGCGGCGGCCGCGATCGGCAGCGTCACGAAGTTCGTACGGAGCGAGAGCCGGCGCAGCGCGTCCAGGTGGTCGGGCAGCGGCCGCACGGCCGCGCCCTCGGCGGGCGGCGCCGGGAGCAGCGAGGGGGCCGCGCCGTCCTTGGCGACGGTCCAGAAGCGCTCCACGACGCCGATGACGAAGGTGGTGATGAGCAGCCAGGCGACGGCGTCGGCCGGGGCCCAGTCGATCCACAGCGGCGCGATGAGGAGCAGCACCAGCCGCAGACCGTCCGCGCCGACCATGGTCCAGCGGCGGTCCAGCGGCCCGGAGGGGCCGATCAGCGCGGCGAGCGGCCCGAGGAGCACCGCGCCGAACAGCACGGTCGCGAAGAGCCGTACGCCGAGCACCACCGCCACCGAGAAGGCCGCGCCGCGATACCCGCCGCCGAAGGAGTCGGCCGCCACCGACGCCTGGAGCGTCAGCAGCACCAGCACCAGTACGGCGAGCACGTCCCCGGCACCACCGACGAGTTGAGCGCTCCACAGCCGTCGCATCGGCTGATAGCGCAGCAGGGCTCGTACGGCCCGCTCGCGGGAGTCCGCGGCAAGGGCACCGGAAGTGGCGGTCACGTCCGTTGGCTGCTCTCGCGTCATCCCGCCAGCCTATCCGGATCGCATGAATCCACGGCCCCCCGGCCGAACAAACGGGCGGTGAGCCGTGGATGGCGTGCGGATTGCTCCGCCTTCCTCCGCTTTCCCGCCCGCCGCCGGCCGGCTACTCGGCGTTGGCCGACGACCTCTCGGCCGCCGTCTTCTTGGCGGCGGTCTTCGCGGTCGTCTTCTTGGCGGCCGTCTTCTTCGCGGTCGTCTTCGTCGCCGCGGTCTTCTTGGCGGCCGTCTTCTTGGCCGCCGTCTTCTTCGCCGCGGTCTTCTTGGCCGTCGTCTTCTTGGCGGTCTTCTTGGCCGGACCCTTGGCGCGCTTCTCAGCGAGCAGCTCGAAGCCGCGCTCGGGCGTGATGGTCTCCACGTCGTCGTCGCGGCGCAGCGTCGCGTTGGTCTCGCCGTCCGTGACGTACGGACCGAAGCGGCCGTCCTTGACCACCACGGGCCGCTCGCTGACCGGGTCGGTGCCCAGCTCCTTCAGCGGCGGCTTGGCCGCGGCCCGGCCACGCTGCTTGGGCTGGGCGTAGATCGCCAGCGCCTGCTCGAGCGTGATGGCGAAGATCTGGTCCTCGGTCTCCAGCGACCGCGAGTCCGTGCCCTTCTTCAGGTACGGGCCGTAGCGGCCGTTCTGCGCGGTGATCTCCACGCCCTCGGGGTCGGAGCCGACCACACGCGGCAGGGACATCAGCTTGAGCGCGTCCTCCAGGGTCACCGTGTCCAGGGACATCGACTTCAGCAGGGAGGCCGTGCGCGGCTTGATGGCGTTCTTACCGCTCTTGGGGGTGTCCTCGGGGAGCACCTCGGTGACGTACGGACCGTAGCGGCCGTCCTTGGCGACGATCATGCGACCGGTCTCGGGGTCGGGACCCAGCTCGAACTCGCCGCTCGGCTTGGCGAGCAGCTCCTCCGCGAGTTCCACGGTCAGCTCGTCCGGCGGCAGGTCGTCGGGGACGTCGGCGCGCCGGCCGGTGCCGCCCTCGACCTCCGTGGGGCGCTCGACGTACGGCCCGTAGCGGCCGACGCGCAGCACGATGCCGTCGCCCACGGGGAAGGACGAGATCTCCCGGGCGTCGATCGCGCCCAGGTCGGTGACGAGCTCCTTGAGGCCGCCGAGGTGGTCGCCGTCGCCGTTTCCGGCCTCGGCGGCGCCTGCCTGGGCGGCGCCTGCCTGGGCGGCGCCTGCCTGGGCTCCCTCGCCGAAGTAGAAGCGCTTCAGCCACGGCACGGCCTCGGCCTCGCCGCGCGCGATGCGGTCGAGGTCGTCCTCCATCTTGGCGGTGAAGTCGTAGTCGACCAGCCGGCCGAAGTGCTTCTCCAGCAGGTTGACCACGGCGAAGCTCAGGAAGGAGGGCACGAGCGCGGTGCCCTTCTTGAAGACGTAGCCGCGGTCGAGGATGGTGCCCAGGATCGTGGCGTAGGTCGACGGGCGGCCGATCTCGCGCTCTTCCAGCTCCTTGACCAGCGACGCCTCGGTGTAGCGGGCCGGAGGCTTGGTCGCGTGGCCGTCGGCGGTGATCTCCTCGGCGGTGAGCCGGTCGCCTTCGGTGACCTGCGGCAGCCGGCGCTCGCGGTCGTCGAGCTCGGCGTTCGGGTCGTCCGCGCCCTCCACATAAGCCTTCATGAAGCCATGGAACGTGATCGTCTTACCGGAGGCGGAGAACTCGGCGTCCCGGCCGTCGCTCGCCTGCCCACCGATCTTCACGGTGACCGAGTTGCCGATCGCGTCCTTCATCTGGGAAGCGACGGTCCGCTTCCAGATCAGCTCATAGAGCCGGAACTGGTCGCCGGTGAGGCCGGTCTCCGCCGGGGTGCGGAAACGGTCTCCCGAGGGGCGGATGGCCTCGTGCGCCTCCTGGGCGTTCTTGACCTTGCCCGCGTAGGTGCGCGGCTTGTCGGGCAGGTAGTCGGCCCCGTACAGCTGGGTGACCTGTGCCCGGGCCGCGGCCACCGCCGTGTCCGACAGGACGGTGGAGTCCGTACGCATATAGGTGATGTAGCCGTTTTCGTACAGCTTCTGTGCGACCTGCATGGTGGCCTTGGCACCGAAGCCCAGCTTGCGGCTGGCCTCCTGCTGGAGGGTCGTGGTGCGGAACGGCGCGTACGGCGAGCGGCGGTACGGCTTGGACTCGACCGAGCGCACCGTGAAGGCGGTGTCGGCGAGGGCCGTGGCCAGCGAGCGGGCGCCCGCCTCGTCCAGGTGGAGGACGTTGAGGCCCTCCTTGAGCTGCCCGAGCGAGGTGAAATCACGCCCCTGGGCGACCCGGAGGCCGTTGACGGCCGTAAGGCGGGCACCGAAGGTGCCGGGGTCGCTGACATCACCGGCCCGGCCGGTGGCGAAGGTGCCGGTGAGGTCCCAGTACTCGGCGGAGCGGAAGGCGATGCGATCGCGCTCGCGCTCGACGACGAGACGGGTGGCGACCGACTGGACCCGGCCCGCGGACAGGCCGCGCATGACCTTCTTCCACAGGACCGGCGAGACCTCGTAGCCGTAGAGGCGGTCGAGGATGCGGCGGGTCTCCTGGGCGTCGACCAGGCGCTGGTTCAGCTCGCGCGGGTTGGCCACGGCGGCCCGGATGGCGTCCTTGGTGATCTCGTGGAAGACCATCCGGCGCACCGGGACCTTGGGCTTGAGGACCTCCTGGAGGTGCCAGGCGATGGCCTCGCCCTCGCGGTCCTCATCGGTGGCCAGGAAGAGCTCGTCGGAGTCGGCGAGCAACTCCTTGAGCTTCTTGACCTGGCTCTTCTTGTCCGAGTTGACGACATAGACGGGCTGGAAGTCGTGCTCGACGTCCACGCCGAGGCGACGGACCTCGCCGGTGTACTTGTCGGGGACCTCGGCCGCACCGTTCGGCAGGTCCCGGATGTGCCCGACGCTGGCCTCGACCACGTAGCCCGGGCCGAGGTAGCCCTTGATCGTCTTCGCCTTGGCAGGCGACTCGACGATGACGAGTCGGCGGCCGCCCTGCGCGGTCTCGCTGGTGGTCGGGGACAACTTCGCTCTTCTCTCCGGTCGACTCTCGGTGAACGGGCAGTGCCGCGTGGGTAACGCTCACGGCCTCCCTCTACGGTGACGCTGCGGAGTGTGACGGTACATCCCGCCCCCGTGTCAAACGGAAAAAGCCCGCAACGCCACTCGAACGGTAACCCGACAACCGTCCTGTCTGCCGCCCGGACCGGCACGAGCCAGCGTGGAAGGCCCTGTCAGGCGTAACCCAGACACCAGATTCCGCCGCCCAGCGCGGCGATGCCGAAGAAGAGGGAGAGCACCGCGGAAGCGACAGGACTCACACCATGTGCGACGGGCACACGCAGCCTCAGGCGCGCCGCCGTCCACAGCAGCAGCGCGGCGCCGAACAACACGAATGCCGTTCCGGCGAAGATCGCAGGTCCGCTCTCCATGGCGGGAGCGTGGCACGCGCGGGAGGCGTGAGCGCGAACCCCGGGTGAACAGCGCGCGTCACCTCGCCGGACCCCGTCCGCACCCGCCCCGGGGCGGCCCCTCCGGCGCCCCCGGAGACAGCTTCCTGCCATACGGGGGCGCGAGAGAGAAGGCTGTACCACCGGCGCACGCCCCTAGTACACGCGCGGCGCGTCCCCATCCGGCCCCTATGGCCATCGTGGCGTCCCTATGGCGGTCATGGCGTCCCCATGGGCGGTCATGGCGGTCGTGGAGCCCCTATGCCGTCATGACATCTCCATGCCGTCGTCGTCCACAGCTCGCAGAAAGCCCTGCTCGACCAGGAGCCGGATCGACTCCGGGGTGCGGTCGCGCAGCACCACCGGGTCCTCACCGAGCAGCTGAGCGATGGCGTCCAGGATCCGGCCCGCGCTGAGTGTGCCGTCGCACACACCCGCGAAGCCCGCCCCGACCGTGTCCACCTTCGTCGCGCGCCGCATCCCCCGGTGCTGCCTGAGCACCACATGCTCGGGGTCCTCGGCCCCGGGCGGGCCCACCTGCTCCTGGACGACCTCGTCGGCCAGCCGGAAGCGGGCGGTCAGCAGCGCCGCGTCGTCATGCGTGCGCAGGAAGTCCTGCCGGTCGAAGTGGGCCATGACCTCGGCCCCCAGCGGCTGCTCGACCGGATGGGGCCACTCCTCCACGGTCACCGAGGGCCGGTCGGCGCCGGACTTGCGCAGGGTGATCCAGCCGAAGCCGACGGCCGTGGTCTTCCGCGCCTCGAACTCGTCCAGCCACGCGTCGTAGCGCGCCGCGTACGCCTCGGGACCGGCCAGGTGCTCACCGGCGTCGCGCAGCCACAGCTCGGCGTACTGGGTGACGTCCTGCACCTCGCGCTGCACGATCCACGCGTCACAGCCGGGCGGGACCCAGGAGGCCAGCCGCTCGCGCCAGTCCTCGCCCTCGACGTGCTGCCAGTTCGCGAGCAGCTGACACCAGCCGCCGTCGGCGAGATGCCCGGCGGACCGCTGGACGAGGGTGCGGCACAGATCGTCCCCGGACATCCCGCCCTCCCGGTAGACCAGCTCGCTGCCCTCCGGGGAGCGCGGGGAGATCACAAAGGGCGGGTTGGAGACGATCAGGTCGTACGTCTCGTCCCGGACCGGCTCGAACAGCGACCCCTCCCGCAGATCCGGCTCCGCCGCACCGGACAGGGCGAGGGTCAGCCGGGCGATGGCCAGGGCGCGCGGATTGCGGTCCGTGGCGGTCACGCGGGAGGCGTGGCGGCCCGCGTGCAGCGCCTGGATGCCGGAACCGGTGCCGAGGTCGAGGACCCGGTCCACGGGCGCGGGGACGGTGAGACCGGCGAGCGTGGTGGACGCGCCGCCGACCCCGAGGACGAGCCGGGAGCGGTCCTCACGGCCGCGCGCCCCGCCCGGGCCACCGATCCCCGCCGCGCCGCCGACCGCGCAGCCCAGGTCGGAGACGATCCACCAGTCCTGGCCCTCGGGCCCGCCGTAAGGCCGCACGTCCACACTCGCGCGCACCTCGTCGCCGTCCCGCACCAGCCAGCCGTCGGCGAGGCAGTCCTCGGCCGGGAGGGCGGCGGCCGCCCGCCCGTACGCCACGGGGCGCTGCAACAGGAAGAGCCGCACCAGGGTCTCCAGCGGGCCGCTCCCGCCCCGGGTGGCGCGCAGCGCCGGGACGGTCTCCCCGCGCGCCAGGGCCGTGTAGGCGGAGGAGCCGAACAGGTCCAGCAGACCGTCGGCGGTGAAGGAGGCGGCCGACAGCGCCTCGCGAAGGCGGGCGGTGCGCTCGGGGTCGGCGGTGGGGAGGCGGAACGAGGACTGGTGCGTACTCACGCCCCTATTGTCGGGGCAACCACCGACAGCGGGCGACGGCAGTCGGCATCGGGGCGACATCGCCCGCGCCGACCCGGGTGACGGGCCGACAAAGGGCGCCTCAGAGGGCGGCGTTGGCCCCTGGCGGCAGAACTCCGGGGCGGTCCACGTAAGGACTACGGGGACCGCCCGGGAGGCCTACGAGGCCTAAGAGGGCTACGAAGGCCTAAGAGGGCATGAGGACCAGCGAGGGCCGGCGAGGCCGGCTAGGACTGCGTCGCGGCGCCGCCGGCCGTCTTCGGCTTCTGGCAGCCGGGCTGCTTGGCCATCGCCGAGCCGACCTTGCCCTCCTGGAGCTTCCGCAGGGCCTGGTCACCCGACTTGCTGAGCTTGTCGAGCTCATCGGCGACGCCCGCGAGCCCCTGGGCGAACTTGGACTTGTCCGAGGTGTCCAGCTTGTCGATGGCCGACTTCAGCTTCGTGTACGACCCCGAGGTGGCGTTGAGCTCCTTGACCGCCTGCTTCTGGGTCTTGTCGCCGCTGTCCACGGGCGGCGGGCCCGCCTTGTTCACGGCCTTGGCGAGTGCCCCGTAGGACTCGGAGATCTCCTGGAACGCCTTGGAGTCCGTCTGCTGCAACTTCTTGGAGTCCTGCTCGTCGGCGGCACCCTGGATCGCGGTGTTCGCGCCCTGGATCTTCTTCAGCTGAGGCTGCACCTCGTCACAGACCGACTTGGCCCAGTCGTTGACCTTCTTGTCGTCGTCGCCGCCCCCGCAGCCGGTCAGCGCCAGTACGAGTGCCGCACCGCCGGACAGTGCAGCCACAAGCTTCTTGTTCACCGGATTGGTCCCTTCCATGGCTCTCGGCCCCGGAACATACACGTCCATCCGGCGAAGCCCATCGGGAGAGCGTCCCGTATGAATACCTTTAGAAGCATTTGCACCACGCTCATTGTGGACATGGCCTCATCGAGCGGATGGCACACCGCGGACAGGGAAGCGGGCGGACGATGTGCCGTCGCACACCGCCCGCCCGCATGTCGCGGGGGCTTTCCCGGCCCCCTGGCCCCTTCCGGGGCTAGGACACCACCGCCGCGTCGGCTGACTTCGCCACGCGCTCGGAGTTGTCTTCGTCACCTACGGCGATTCCGCGCCGCTTGGAGATGTAGACGGCGGTCACGATGATCACGACGGCGATCACCGCGACGACCGCACGCAGCCCCGGGCTGGCGTTGTCCCCATAGGAGAACTTGACCACCGCGGGAGCGATCAGCAGCGCCACCAGGTTCATCACCTTCAGCAGCGGGTTGATCGCGGGACCGGCGGTGTCCTTGAAGGGATCCCCGACCGTGTCGCCGATCACCGTCGCGGCATGGGCCTCGCTCCCCTTGCCGCCGTGGTGCCCGTCCTCGACCAGCTTCTTGGCGTTGTCCCAGGCGCCGCCGGAGTTGGCGAGGAAGACGGCCATCAGCGTGCCGGTGCCGATCGCGCCCGCCAGGAACGAGCCGAGCGCGCCGACCCCGAAGGTGAAGCCGACGGCGATCGGCGCCATGACGGCGAGCAGACCCGGTGTGGCCAGCTCGCGCAGCGCGTCCTTGGTGCAGATGTCGACGACCCGGCCGTACTCGGGCTTCTCGCTGTAGTTCATGATCCCGGGCTTCTCGCGGAACTGCCGCCGCACCTCGAAGACCACCGCACCGGCCGACCGCGACACCGCGTTGATCGCCAACCCGGAGAAGAGGAAGACGACGGCGGCGCCGAGGACGAGGCCCACGAGGTTGTTGGGCTGCGAGATGTCCAGATTCAGATTCATCTCCCCGGCCACGGAGGTGTGCACGTCGCTCACCGCCTCGGCGATGGCGTCGCGGTACGAGCCGAAGAGCGCGGCCGCCGCGAGCACCGCCGTCGCGATGGCGATCCCCTTGGTGATCGCCTTGGTGGTGTTGCCGACCGCGTCCAGGTCGGTGAGCACCTGCGCGCCCGCGCCCTCGACATCGCCGGACATCTCGGCGATGCCCTGGGCGTTGTCCGAGACCGGGCCGAAGGTGTCCATGGCGACGATCACGCCGACCGTGGTGAGCAGACCGGTGCCGGCGAGCGCCACGGCGAACAGCGCCAGCATGATCGAAGTGCCGCCGAGCAGGAAGGCGCCGTAGACGCTCAGCCCGATCAGCACCGCCGAGTAGACGGCGGACTCCAGACCCAGCGAGATACCGGAGAGCACCACCGTGGCCGGCCCGGTCAGCGAGGTCTTGCCGACGTCCCGCACCGGACGCCGGGTGGTCTCGGTGAAGTAGCCCGTGAGCTGCTGGATGAGCGCGGCCAGCACGATGCCGACGGCGACCGCGACGAGCGCGAGCACCCGCGGGTCACCGCTGTGGCCGAGGATCTCGCGGTTGGTGACGCCGTCGAGATCCGCGTAGCTGGACGGCAGATAGGTGAAGACCGCGATCGCCACCAGCGCCATCGAGATCAGGGCGGAGATGAAGAAGCCCCGGTTGATGGCGCTCATCCCGCTGCGGTCGGCGCGGCGCGGGGCCACGGCGAAGATCCCGATCATGGCGGTGACCACGCCGATGGCCGGGACGAGCAGCGGGAAGGCCAGCCCGGAGTCGCCGAAGGCCGTCTTGCCGAGGATCAGCGCGGCCACCAGGGTGACGGCGTACGACTCGAAGAGGTCGGCGGCCATACCGGCGCAGTCCCCGACGTTGTCGCCAACGTTGTCCGCGATGGTCGCGGCGTTGCGCGGGTCGTCCTCGGGGATGCCCTTCTCGACCTTGCCGACGAGGTCGGCGCCGACGTCGGCGGCCTTGGTGAAGATGCCACCGCCGACCCTCATGAACATCGCGATCAGCGCGGCGCCGAGCCCGAAGCCCTCCAGCACCTTGGGCGCGTCGGCCGCGTAGACCAGCACCACGCAGGAGGCGCCCAGCAGTCCGAGGCCCACGGTGAACATGCCCACCACACCGCCGGTACGGAATGCGATCTTCATTGCCTTGTGCGAGACGGCCGTGAGATCCACGCTCGGCTTACCGGGCGAGGAAGCGGCCGAATCGCCATTGACGGGTGTGGTGGGGGGCTCGGGGGTGGCCTCACGGGCGGCGGCGGCGACGCGCACATTGCTGCGCACCGCGAGCCACATCCCGATATAGCCGGTCGCGGCGGAGAATGCCGCGCCGATCAGAAAGAACACCGAACGCCCGATGCGCTGCGGCCAGTCGTCCGCCGGCAACAGCATGAGCAGGAAGAACACCACCACGGCGAATCCACCGAGGGTGCGCAGCTGCCGGGCCAGATAGGCATTGGCGCCTTCCTGAACGGCTTCGGCGATCTTCTTCATACTGTCCGTGCCCTCGCCGGCCGCGAGGACTTGTCGTACCAGCACCACCGCGACCGCGAGCGCCGCGATCGCGACGGCGGCGATCACCAGCACGATCACACGGTTGTCGTCGGTCAGCTCTGCGGCGGCCAGGGTTGGGGTGAGGTCCAGCTGATGAGGGGTGAGAGGCCCCGCCATTCGTCCTCCTTGACGTTTGGCACATGGGCGCGCAGCAGTTCTGCGACCGCAGAAGAGCCGCCGCGCTCAGGCGTCCTGAGCTCGAGATGTGGACGGATTGTAGGGAGCGTCACACGATCAAAACAGGGCGCCGGAATGGGAATTCCCCCGCACCAGCGAAGATCAATAGGTTTGGCGGTACGAATTCCTTCGGAAGAAGGAAGGTCGACAATTCGGTGACGGATGTAAAGTGATCGCCATAAATGATCTATATGAACGATCTCAATGGCGATCTTGCGACGATCGCGCGGCACTGAGAAAAGCGCTGTTCAGAGCCTACGCCCGAGATCGAAAAAGCGCGCGCCGAGGGATGCGCTGTGGGGTGCGCCGGGGTGCGCCGGGACGATGCCGCCGAACGGGCGCGGACACGCCGACAGCCGGACCGACGATCTTGAAACGGCCGGTCCGGTGGCCCGGAAGATCGGACGATGGATGACGGGCAGACGCCCCTCGAGGGGCCGGATTCGGCGGCCAGGGCGAGTCAGCCCCGCGCCGGGCCCCGGGGCGGGGCAAGAGGCCAAGGGGCCAAGGCCCACTGGGGGCAGGGCACGAACCGGCGAAGCATTGGCCCGTCGCGGTGAGGGCGGAACCCGAACCGGCGCGGACATGGCCCGGCCCGGTACAAGTGGAACCCGAACCGGCGACGACATGGCCCGACCCGTTACGGGCCGTCCCGACCGGTGGGCCAGGCCACCAAAGGCCTTGGCTCGGACTAGGACACCAGAGGCTGGGGCGATGTCGGCCAGCTCATCCGGATCACTCCACCGGTCTCGCTGGTCGTCACCTCGACATCGTCGACGAGCCCGCTGATGACGGCGAGACCCATCTCGTCCTCGCCCTCGGCCTCGTCGTCCGCCTCCGGATGGGAGCCGGGCGCCAGGGCGGCCGAGGTCGGGGATTCGTCACCGACCTCGATGGAGAACTTCTTCTCCTCCTCGGTCAGGATCACCCGCACCGGTGCCTCCACCCCATTGCTCAGGTGGAGCCCGACCGCACGCGTGCAGGCCTCGCCGACCGCGAGCCGCACCTCGTCGAGCACGGCCTCATCCACCCCCGCCCGGCGCGCCACGGCCGCCGCGACAAGACGAGCGGTCCTGACGTGCTCGGGCAGCGCGCTGAAGCGGAGTTCGACGGTGGCCATGCCATCCCCCTCGGGCGTATGGGCGTGCGTATGGGGAGGGCCGGGCGAGCGCCGCCCGGAACCCCCTTCTGTGTCTTCCTTCGGCGATCTTGTCAGTCGGTCGCCGCGACAGCGTCCTCAACCGAGGTGTGAATCGGGAACACCTTGGTCAGGCCGGTGATGCGGAAGATCTTCAGAATGCGCTCCTGGTTGCAGACCAGGCGCAGCGAGCCCTCGTGGGCCCGCACTCGCTTGAGCCCGCCGACGAGCACGCCGAGTCCGGTGGAGTCGAGAAAGTCGACGCCCTCCATGTCGACGACCAGGTGGTAGTTGCCGTCGTTGACAAGCTCGACCAGCTGCTCGCGCAGCTTGGGCGCGGTGTATACATCAATCTCGCCACCGACCTCGACGACCGTACGGTCGTCGACGGTCCGAGTCGACAGGGACAGGTCCACGGATCCTCCAGCACCTTGCATCGAGCGGTCGCCCCCCATGGATCGGCAGCCGCGATGGCATTCAATCACTTACCAGCAGGCGTGCACGACGCCTTGAGACCATTGTCCGTCAGACCAGTGACACACTCGGTGTCGATGGCCGACAACCAAATCCCGCGGCAGGCGGGCATACGCCCCTCACCCCGGGCCGTCCTCGGCCGGCTGAGCACCGGGGCGAGCCGGAGCACGCGCATCACTCATACGGAGCACTTGCCCCCACGCCCGGGAACCCATGCCGACTGGCCCTCGGCGATCCGGCCAGAGGTGATCAACGCCATTCGCGCGGTCGGCATCGAGCGCCCCTGGGCCCACCAGGCGCGCACGGCCGAGCACGCGCTGCGCGGCGAATCCGTGGTCGTGGCCACCGGAACCGCCTCCGGCAAGTCCCTCGCCTATCTGGCCCCCGTCCTCAGCACCCTGCTGGACGGCTCGGAGGAGCCCAGCGGCCGGGGGGCGACCGCCCTGTATCTCTCCCCCACCAAGGCGCTGGCCGCCGATCAGCGGCGCGCGGTGGCCGGCCTCACCGCCCCGCTGGGCTCCGGCATCCGGGCGGCGGTCTACGACGGCGACACGCCCGTCGAGGAGCGCGAGTGGGTCCGGCAGTACGCGAACTACGTGCTCACCAACCCCGACATGCTCCACCGGGGCATCCTGCCCGGCCACCCCAGATGGTCCTCCTTCCTGCGCGCGCTGCGCTATGTGGTGATCGACGAGTGCCACACCTACCGGGGTGTCTTCGGCTCCCATGTGGCCCAGGTGCTGCGCAGGCTGCGCCGCGTCTGCGCCCGCTACGGCTCCTCGCCGGTGTTCCTGCTCGCCTCGGCCACCGCCTCCGACCCGGCGGTCGCCGCGTGCCGGCTGACCGGCGTGCCGGTGGCGGAGATCACCGAGGACGGCTCGCCCCGCGGCGAGGTCGTCTTCGCCCTCTGGGAGCCGCCGCTGACCGAACTCCACGGCGAGCAGGGCGCCCCCGTTCGGCGCACGGCCACGGCCGAGTCCGCGGACCTGCTCACCGACCTGGCCGTCCAGGGCGTCCGTACGGTCACCTTCGTGCGCTCCCGGCGGGGCGCGGAGCTCATCGCGCTCATCGCCCAGGAACGGCTCGCGGAGGTGGACCGCTCGCTGCCGGACCGGATCGCCGCCTATCGCGGCGGCTATCTCCCCGAGGAGCGCCGCGCCCTGGAGAAGGCCCTGCACTCCGGCGAGTTGCTGGGACTCGCCGCGACCACCGCACTCGAGCTGGGGATGGACATCGCCGGGCTGGACGCCGTGGTCGTGGCGGGCTATCCCGGCACCCGGGCCTCCCTGTGGCAGCAGGCGGGGCGGGCCGGGCGCACCGGCGAAGGGGCCCTCGCGATCCTCGTCGCCCGGGACGACCCGCTGGACACCTACCTCGTCCACCACCCGGACGCCCTCTTCCGGCAACCGGTGGAGTCCACCGTCCTGGACCCGGACAATCCTTACGTCCTCGCACCGCACCTGTGCGCGGCCGCGGCCGAGCTTCCGCTCACCGAACCCGACCTGGAGCTCTTCGGCCCCGCCACCGAGGAGCTGATGCCGCAGCTGGAGCGGCGCAAGCTGCTGCGCCGACGGGCGAAGGCCTGGCACTGGACCCGCCGTGAGCGCGCCGCCGACCTCACCGACATCCGCGGGGCGGGCGGCAGCCCGGTCCAGGTCGTGGAGGCGGCCACCGGACGGCTGCTGGGCACCGTGGACGCCGCGGCGGCCCACACCACCGTCCACGAGGGCGCCGTCCACCTCCACCAGGGCCGGAGCTATCTCGTCAAACAGCTCGACCTCGACGACTCGGTCGCCCTGGTGGAGGAGGCCACTCCGCCCTACTCGACCACGGCCCGCGACACCACGGCGATCTCCATCCTGGAGACCACCACCGAGATCCCCTGGGGGGACGCGCGGCTGTGCTTCGGCTCCGTCGAGGTCACCAACCAGGTGGTCTCCTTCCTGCGCCGCAAGCTGATCACCGGTGAGGTCCTCGGCGAGTCCAAGCTGGACCTTCCGCCGCGCACTTTGCGCACCCGGGCGGTGTGGTGGACGGTGACCGACGACCAACTCGAGGAGGCCCGGGTGCACCCCCAGGCCCTCGGCGGCGCCCTGCACGCCGCCGAGCACGCCTCGATCGGCATCCTGCCGCTCTTCGCCACCTGCGACCGCTGGGACATCGGCGGGGTGTCCATCCCGCTGCATCCCGACACGCTGCTGCCCACCGTCTTCGTCTACGACGGGCACCCGGGTGGTGCGGGCTTCGCCGAGCGCGCCTTCCACACGGCCGCCCGCTGGCTGGCGGCCACCCGCGAGGCGATCGCCGTCTGTGAGTGCGAGGCGGGATGCCCGTCCTGCATCCAGTCGCCCAAGTGCGGCAACGGCAACGACCCGCTGGACAAGAAGGCCGCCATCCGCCTGCTGACCACCCTGCTCGCCGGCGCCCCGGAGCAGCCGCCGGCCGCCGAGTGACCGCTCCCCGCCGCCCGGTGGGGACAGCGGTCCGGTGGCCCCGGTGACGGGAGTACCCGCGGGCCCCGCCCGCGCCCGGACGCGGAGGGCGAACGGACCGGTGCGCACCTCCGCCGTGAGATCCGCGATCTCACCGCTCAGGGCACAGCGCACCACACGCGCCCCCTGCGCGGAGGCCACGCGCCTGGCGAGACCGCACGCCGTACGAGCCCCCTCCAGGCCGTGGTCCGCCGCCGCGAGCGCCGCCAGATCGGCGGCGCCGCCCGCCCGATGGCGCGCCATCATGGCCTGCCCGGCCGCCAGCACGGCCGCGAACACCACGCACAACGCCGCCGCGGTCAGCGCGGTCCAGACGGTGGCCGACCCCCGGTCGTCCGCCCACCTCCCTGGGCCGCCTCCCGGGCTCACGGGACCGCCTCCCGAGCCGCCTCGGCGGCGCCGTCCACACCGCCCGCGGCGGCGGCACCGCCCGCACCGCCCCTGCCCATCGCGTCGCCCCCGCCCACCGAGTCCTCGGCGAGTGCGGCCGCCTCTCCGCGCAGATCCACCGCCAGCGGTCCGGGTCCGGCGGCATGGGTACGCACCCGCACCCGCACCAGGTCTCCCTCCCGCCACAGCTCGACCCGTGCTCCATCGGGCGCGGCCGAGCGGGCGGCGGCCATCGCGTCCGCCTCCGGCTCCGAACGCGCCGCCGCCCTCGCCCCGGCCCTGGCCGCGTCCACGCACTGAAGCTGCGCGGACGCGGCCATCAGCGCCCAGATCAGCATCAGGGCGAACAGCGCCAGCACCGGGAGCGCGACGGCCGCCTCCGCCGTTACGTAGCCGCTGTCCCGCCCAGGGCCCCGGGCCCCCGGGACGCCCCTCCTGGGCACGTACGGGCCCATCGGGACGCCGCCGCTGGCCCTCCGGACACCACCGGCCCTCCGGACGCCGCTGACCCTCGGGACGCCCCGCGCGCCGCTCCTGACGCGCGAGTCCGTCCGCTTCCCCGTCCCCGGCGGCTCAGAACTGCACATCGAGGGCCCGTCCGATGACCGACTGCAACGCACCGCTGACGGCCCCGCTGGTCACCACCTTGTAGAGCACCGCGGCGAAACCGCATGCCGCGATCGTTCCCATCGCGTACTCGGCGGTGGTCATGCCCGCCTCGGCCTTCGCCCGCGCCGCCATGTACCGCCGTACCCACCACTGCTTCACCATGTCGGCCCCCCTTGTCCTGTCCGCGGTGTCACCGACCGCGGTGTCGTCGTTCGTCGTGCTGTCGTCGTTCGTCGCGGTGTCGTCGTGCGGTTGCCGCTCATGCGGCTCTCGTTGATGCGGCTCTCGTTGGAGCCGCTGTCGTTCGCTGTGTTGCCGTCGTGGTCCCGCCCGTGCTCAGGGGCCCTCGCCCATCAGGCCGCGGGCCAGCCCGATCATCACCGGGGCCAGACCGACCAGCAGGAACGCGGGGAGGAAGCAGCCCGCGAGCGGCGCGTTGACCAGCACACCGGTGCGGTCGGCCCGTCTCATCGCCTCCCGTCCCTGCTCGGCCCGGCATTCGGCCGCCAGCCGGGACACCGGCTCCACCGCCGGAGCGCCCGTTGTCCCGGCGCGTTCCAGAGCGCGCGCCAGCCCCTGTGCTCCGGGCAGGGCGCCGATGCGCCCCCACGCATGGGCCGGTTCGCCGCCCAGCCGAAGCTCCGCCGCGGTCTGGGCGAGCCGCTCGCCCACCGGGCCGCCGAGCGAACCTCCCACCGCCTCCGCCGCCCTCCGCGGGCCCGCTCCGGCCGCCAGGCATGCCGTCAGCAGATCGGCGGCCAGCGGGATCTGATGCGCGGCGATGGCCTCGAGGTGCCGATCACGGGCGGACCGCCCAGCCGTGGCCCGGCGGTGCCGCTGCCACCACCAGAGGCCACAGGCCGCGGCGAGACCCAGCACCCACCCGGGCGGCCCCCCGACGAGGACGACGGCGATCGTCAGCGCGCCGCCCGGCGCGGCCCAGGCGGGCAGAGCGCCCGCACCGGACCCGGCCCGCCACCGCCGCCACGGCCGGGCCCGCCGCGGCCGCCCGTGCTCCGCACCCGGAAGCAGTGCCATCACCCGTCGTCGGGCGCATCGCTCCCGACGGGCCTCGACCATCGCCATCGCCGTGCACAGGGCCGCCGCCAGGAAGGACAGCGAAATCCCCAGGCTGTGGACAACCTCGGCGCTCATCGGCCACCCCGGCGATCCGCTGGGCCTCGGTTCAGTTGCGGATCCCCTCGCCGCCGCCCCGGCTCACGCGCGGCTCGCACCATCCGGCCGGTCCAGACCAGGCCCGCCCACTCCAGCAGCCCGCCCAGCAGCAGACAGCTCAGCCCGGCCGGGGTGTGCAGCAGCACATGCAGCGGATCGGAGCCCATCAGGCCGCCCAGCGCCAGCCCGACGATGGGCAGCACGGCCAGCCCGAGGGCGGTGGCCTTGGCGCCCGCCAGCTTGGCGTCCAGGCTCTCCCGCTGGTCCCGCTCGGCGCGCAGCGCCGCCGCCACCCGGTCGAGACCCGCCGCCAGGCCCGCCCCCTCGTCGACCGCCACCTGCCAGCAGGCGGCGACCCCGGTCAGCCCCTCGGCGCCCGGCAGCCGGGCCACCCTCCGCAGCGCGTCCGGCACATCCCCGCCGAACCGCGCCGCGGCCGTCACCAGCCCCCAACGCTCCCTCAGGTGCCCCGGGTCCACCGCCAGCAGCGCCTCGCCGGGATGCCGCCCGGCCCGTAGCTCGCCCGCCACGGTGGCACAGAGCTGGATCACCCCGGCGGCGCGCCGCACACGGTCCCGCTCGCCCCGCCGGGACCGCAGCCACCGGCCGACGACCGGAGTGGCGAGCACCGCCCCGAGCAGCGGCAGAACCGACGCGCCCAGTAGCGCGATCACACATCCGACTGGCAGACACAGCAGCTCACGCCCCATCCGTCCGCCGTACTTGACCCGCCAGCGCTCCCTCAGCCAGGCGGCGGTCTCGGACAGCCGTCGCCCGGGGTCGGCTCCCGGGGACTCGACGGGTCCGCCGCCGGCCAACAGCAGCCTGGCCCGGCGCAGCTCCCGGTCCCGCCCGGTGAGCAGCCATAAGGCCGCCCCCACGCACAGCATCACGGCACAGAGCGTCAGCGCCCCCGGGTCCGCTCCCACGCCCGTCATGCCGCGTCTCCGCCCCGTGCGCACAGCCGCTGGAGCCGCTGCCACCCGGCCGCCCGCTCGAAGCCCCCGGGGCTCCAGACGGCCGCGGGGACGGTCGTGACGAAGCCCGCCCGGTCCCGGTCCAGCACATGCAGCTCGGCGATCCTGCGCCGCCCGGCGCGGTCGCGCACCAGATGGACCACGACCGACAGCGCCGCCGCCAACTGGCTGTGGAGCGCGGCCCGGTCCAGACCGGCGGTCGAGCCGAGCGCCTCCAGCCGCGCGGGCACATCGGCCGCCGTATTGGCGTGGACAGTGCCGCAGCCACCCTCATGGCCGGTGTTCAGGGCTCCCAGGAGGTCGGTGACCTCGGCGCCTCTCACCTCGCCGACCACCAGCCGGTCGGGGCGCATGCGCAGCGCCTGCCGCACCAGATCCCGCAGGGTGACCTGGCCCCGGCCCTCCTGATTGGCGGGGCGGGTCTCCAGCCGGACCACATGCGGATGGTCGGGCCGCAACTCGGCCGAGTCCTCTGCGAGGACGATCCGCTCCCGTGGGCCGACCAGCCCCAGCAGGGTGCTCAGCAGCGTTGTCTTGCCTGAGCCCGTACCGCCGCTGATCAGGTAGGACAGCCTGGCGTCCAGCATGGCCCGCAGCAGCCGCGCGCCGTCCGGTGGCACCGTCCCGGCCGCCTCCAGCTCCGCGAGGGAGAACGCCCGGGGGCGCACCACCCGCAGCGAGAGGCAGGTCGAGCCGACCGCGACCGGAGGGAGCACCGCATGCAGCCGGGTCCCGTCCGGCAGCCGGGCGTCCACCCATGGCCGGGCGTCGTCCAGCCGCCGCCCCGCCACCGCGGCGAGCCGCTGCGCGAGCCTGCGCACGGCGGCCGCGTCCAGGAAGGTGACCCCCGTGCGCTCCAGCCCCGAACCCCGGTCCACCCACACCTCGTCGGGGGCGGTGACCAGGACGTCCGTGACATCGCGGGCGGCCAGCAGCGGCTCCAGGGGGCCGGAGCCGACCAGCTCCGAGCGCAGCGTCTCCACGACCCCGAGCACCTCGGTGTCGCCGAGCAGCCGACCCTCCTCGCGCAGGGCGGACGCCACCCGCGCGGGCGTGGGCTCCGCGCCGCTCCCGGCCAGCCGCAGCCGCACCGCGTCCAGCAGATCCGGCGATACGGCGCTCATGCCGTGACACCTCCCTCGTCGGCGAGGGCGCGCGCCCAGAACTCGGCGCAGAACCGGCCGAGCGGTCCACGGGGGCTGCCGCCCGGGGGTTCCCCGCCCTCGAACGCGTCCGCCAGACCGGGCTCCGGCGGCAGCTGACCGGCCAGCGGCAGCCCGAGCAGCTCCGCGATCTCCTCGTCGCCGAGCTCCGGCCCGCACGGGCCACGCACCACCGCGCGCAGATCCCGCAGCACCATGCCCACCGTGGACGCCACCCGGTGAGCGGCCGCGACCGCTCGCAGCTCCGCCGGGACGACCAGCAGCCCGAGGTCGATCTGGGACAGCGCCTCGGCCGCCGCGTCGTCGACGCGGCGCGGCAGGTCCACCACCACGACCCCGCCGCGCCGTCGGGCCGCGGCCAGCACCGCCCGCATCGCGGACGCCGGGATGACGACCGAATCGCCGCGGTCCCAGCTGAGCACCCGCAGCGCGTGCAGCTCGGGCAGCGATTCCTCGAGGGCGCTTCCGGCGACCCGCCCCCGCGACTCGGCGAAGGCGGGCCATCTGAGCCCCTGCGCGCCCTCGCCACCGAGCAGCACATCGAGCCCGCCGCCCAGCGGATCGGCGTCGATCAGCATGGTGCGCCGCCCGGAGCGGGCCGCGGTGACCGCCAGGGCGCAGGCGAGGGTGGAGGCACCCGCGCCGCCGCGGCCGCCGATGACCCCGACGGTCAGTGCCTGTCGGCCCACGCCTTCGGCGACATCGGCGATCCGGTCCACCAGCCAGGTCTCGGCATCGGGCAGGAACGCCACATTGTCCGCGCCGAGCGCCACCGCCCGCCGCCAGATGCCGTGGTCGTCCAGATCGCGCCCAATGAGCAGCACCCCTTGTCTGCGGGCTCGGCCGGTCAGCCGGGCGGCGGAGTCGTCGCCGACCAGAATCAGCGGTGCGGCCTCCCAGCTGCCCCGGCGGGTGAGCGCGCCATGCGCCACTTCCGGTTCCGCTCCGGCCGCCGCGCACAGCCGCAGCAGATCATCGAGAAGCGCCTCGTCCTCGGTGACGATGAGCGGTCTGCTTCGCTGTCCTTCGGTCGCCGAAGGGCGTTCCGGTGTGATGGATGCAGTCACGATCCCTCCCATATCCGTTACGCGCTCTCACTCCCGCGAACAGCGAGTGCGAGCATCGCGGAGAATCACCGTCCTGCGATCCAGAAAATCTTGGGGATCTTGGTCCAAAACCGTGGACAACTCATCAGTTGTGAATATCCCAGTCACCTAAACCGGTGACTTCCGGAGAGCAGCCTAGCGATTACGTACGGTTACCGCTCAAGCTGTGGAGAGGCGGGGCCACACTGGCCCGAGGGAGGGGAGCAAGATCTCATGAGAACGCCGAAAATGCGTCCGGACATGCGACGACCCCCGCCGGGGGGGAGAGCGGGGGTCGTCCCCACGGCCGACTCGGGGGGGGAGGAGTCGGGCCGGGTTAGCACGGTCGCGAACGATCCGTGACTTCCATGGTGTACCCGAGAGCCTTCTCAGGCAAACCCACGCGCCTGAGCTTACGCCGAATGGTGGGCCCTATGCTCGGCGTCGTGGAAAACCACTCCTTGCCTCGGACAGCTGCCTTCTTTGACCTGGACAAGACGGTCATTGCGAAGTCAAGCACTCTCACCTTCAGCAAGTCCTTCTACCGGGGTGGGCTGATCAACCGCCGGGCCGCACTGCGTACTGCCTATGCACAGTTTGTCTTCCTCGCCGGCCGCGCCGATCACGAGCAGATGGAGCGGATGCGCAAGTACCTCTCCGCGCTCTGCCGAGGATGGAATGTCCAGCAGGTCAAGGAGATCGTCGCGGAGACCCTGCACGACCTCATCGACCCCATCATCTACGACGAGGCCGCCTCGCTCATCGAGGAACATCACACCGCCGGCCGCGATGTGGTGATCGTCAGCACCTCCGGCGCGGAGGTGGTCGAGCCGATCGGCGAGCTTCTGGGCGCGGACCGTGTGGTGGCCACCCGCATGGTGGTCGAGGATGGAGTGTTCACCGGAGAGGTGGAGTACTACGCCTATGGCCCGACCAAGGCGGAGGCGATCGCCGAGTTGGCGGAGTCGGAGGGCTACGACTTGTCGCGCTGTTACGCCTACAGCGATTCGGTGACCGATCTCCCGATGCTGGAGGCGGTCGGCCACCCCCATACGGTCAACCCGGACCGGGCGCTGCGGCGCGAGGCGGCGGCGCGCGGCTGGCCGGTGCTCTCGTTCAACCGCCCGGTGCGGTTGAAGCAGCGCAGACCCTCACTCTCCATGCCGCCGCGCCCGGTTCTCGCCGTCGCGGCGGCCGTCGGCGCGGCCGCCGCGACCGCCGGACTGCTGTGGTACACCAATCGGCGCCGCGCCCTTTATGTTCGCATTTAGGGGTAACAGCAAAGATCTGCGGCGAGGGGTTCCGATTGGCCTCTCGCAGGAGTACAAAGGAATCGACGGCCCGCGAGACCAGGGGTATCCGGGAGGAAACCCCCAGACGCCAAGGCCCCACGGACCGAGCACAGATGCTGAGCACCCACGCGACGTCGACCCGTCGATTACGGGCCAGCCGCACCAGGTGACGGGCAGAAGTTCCCGACCTGATGGGCGAATGAGATTGCACGCATGGTAACCCGGTAGCTGTGCCAGCGGCGGTGCCCACGTGGTACCGCCGCAACTCTTGTCCGGGGCCCGTCCGCCTCGTCCGACGTCAGGCCGCACCCGTCCGCGTCAGCCCGCGCCCCCCCAACGCCTGACCGCACCCATCCGCGTCAGGCCGCCCCGCGCTGTAGCGCCTCGCAGACTGCTGTGGACTCCCGCACCCCGAGCTCAACCGCCCGTCCGCAGTGCGCGATCCACACCGCCATCCCCTCCGGCGTCCCGGACGCATAGCCCTCCAGCGCCGCCATGTACGGCGCGGCGCCCAGCTCCGCGTATCCCACCTCGGCCGGGCAGATGGACTTCGGGTCGAGACCGCTGCCGACCAACACGATCCGTTCGGCCGCCCGCGCCACCAGACCGTTGCGGGAGACAAAGGGCCGCAGGGCGAGCAGTTCGCCATGCACCACCGCCGCCGTCACCAGCGCCGGAGCCTCACTCCCCGCGAGCAGCAGCCGGGCCAGCCCATCGAGCCGTCCCGCGACCTCGTCCGCGTCCGGCAGCGGCAGATCGGACCCGATCAGCGGCTCGTCCACCGGCTCACCCGACTGCCGTGGGCGGCCGATCCCCTCGTCGCCCTCGACCCCGCCCGCCGCGACCAGATGCAGCCGGGCCAGCACCCGCAGCGGCGACTGACGCCAGATGCTCAGCAGCTGCCCCGCCTCGGCGGTCAGCCGCAGCGCCGCCCCCACCGTGCGCGGCTCGCCCTCGGCCCCGAAGTCGGTGCGCCGACGCACCTCTTCCAGCGCCCAGTCCGCACCGGCCAGCGCGGCGGAGCCGCGCGCTCCGCGCAACGCCGCCTCGGAGGTGACCTCATTGCTGCGGCGGCGCATCACCCGGTGCCCATAGACCCGGTCCACGGCGGTCCGTACGGCGTTCACGGACTCGGTCACGCCGGGCAGCGCGGCCAGGGTGGCGAGCGGATCAGCTGACGTACTCATGAGTACGACACTACGCACCTCGCGCCGGGCGCCCCTCGTTGGAGTGGTGTTCTTCACGTAAATCCCTCATGGTCCGGGATCACTCACCTACGCTAGGTGAACATGAAGATCGCTTTCGTAGGCAAGGGTGGAAGCGGCAAGACCACGCTGTCGTCGCTGTTCATCCGCCATCTCGCCGCCACCCACGCCCCCGTCGTCGCCGTCGACGCCGATATCAATCAGCACCTGGGCGTGGCGCTCGGACTCGACGAGGCGGAGGCCGCCGCACTGCCCGCGATGGGCGCCCATCTCCCGCTGATCAAGGACTACTTGCGCGGTACGAACCCCCGGATCGCCTCCGCCGAGACCATGATCAAGACCACCCCGCCTGGTGAAGGCTCGCGGCTGCTGCGGATCGGCGAGGACAACCCCGTCTACCAGGCCTGCGCCCGCACCCTGCCGCTCGACAACGGGTCGGTGCGGCTGATGGCGACCGGCCCCTTCACCGAATCCGACCTCGGTGTCGCCTGCTACCACTCCAAGGTCGGCGCGATCGAGCTCTGCCTGAACCATCTGGTCGACGGGCGCGGCGAGTTCATCGTTGTCGACATGACGGCGGGCAGCGACTCCTTCGCCTCCGGCCTCTTCACCCGCTTCGACATGACGTTCCTGGTGGCCGAGCCCACGCGTAAGGGTGTCTCCGTCTACCGCCAGTACAAGGAGTACGCCCGCGACTTCGATGTGGCGCTCAGGGTGGTCGGCAACAAGGTGCAGGGCCCGGACGACCTGGACTTCCTCCGGGCGGAGGTGGGCGATGACCTGCTGGTCGCGTTCGGCCACTCCGACTGGGTCCGAGCGGTGGAGAAGGGCCGTGCACCCCGGTTCGAGGAGCTGGAGGAGACGAACCGCGAGGCACTGCGGACACTGCAAGGCGCGGTCGACGCCTCGTACGAGCGGCGCGACTGGCAGCGGTACACCCGGCAGATGGTGCACTTCCATCTGAAGAACGCGCAGAGCTGGGGTAACGCGAAGACGGGTGCCGACCTTGCCGCCCAGGTCGACCCCGCCTTCGGGCTGCGGGAGTTCGCGCCGGAGGAGAGCTCGGCGGCTACTCCCGCTCCCGCTTAGCCGTCCGCGTGTGGTGCCCGGACGTCCGCTCATGAGCCGTTTCGCGTTCGGACGTCCGCCCCGGCTCGACCGCCAGATAGCCCTTCCAGCCACCCGGTGGCCGCATCCCGACATCCAGCACCCGCAGCCTCTCCAGGACACGGGGGTTCTGCGCGTCCAGCCAGTCGGCCAGCTGCTTGAATGAGACGCAGCGGACCTCCTTGCGCGGGCAGACCTTCTTGATGACGTCCTCCACGGCGCGCATATACGTTCCGCCGTTCCAGGACTCGAAGTGATTGCCGATGAACAGCGGCGCCCGGTTGCCTTCGTACGCCCGGTCGAAGGCGGCGAGCATGCCGTCGCGCATCGGACGGCCCCAGGTGGAGCGCTTGGGCCGCTTGCCCTTCTTCTTGCGCGGCTTGTTGGCGAGGAAGTTGTAGTCCATGGAGAGCGTCTCGAACGCGCGGCCCGGTACCGGGATCCGCGGCAGCGGGAAGTCCCAGATGCCGTGGATCTTGCGGGGCCAGATCTGAAGCCCGCCGGGTGAGCTCGCGTCATAGCGCCAGCCCAGCTTCGCGGCCGCCCGGATCAGGTTCTTCTGCCCCTGGAGACAGGGGGCGCGACCGCCGACGAGCTCCTTGTCGTAGTCGAAGGGAAGCGACTTCTCGTGTTCCAGACCCGCGTTGGTCTTCCAGTTCTTGACGAATGACTCGGCCTGCTGGATCTCGCTGGTCCACTGGCGCGCCGACCAGGTGCCGACTCCGCGGCGGCGTCCGCAGAAATGGCCGTTGAAGTGGGTACCGATCTCATTGCCGTCCAGCCAGGCACCGCGGAGCTGCTCCACCGTGGCCTTGATGCCCTCGACGTCGTTGAAGCCGATCGACGAGGCGCCGCGCCGATGCTCGGGCGGATCGTAGAGGTACCGCCTCTCCGCGGGCAGCAGGTACACCCCGCTGAGGAAGTACGTCATCGTCGCGCCGTACTTCTTGCCGATCGCGCGGAAGTGGGAGAACAGCTTCTGCTTGTCCTGTCCGGCACCGTCCCAGGAGAAGACGACGAACTGCGGTGGTTTCTCGCCGGGTTCGAGCGGCTCGGCCCTCGGCTGATGGGGCTGGGGGCCGGTGTCGGAGGTCGATCCGTCGCCGATGAGGCGGACCGCCTTCGGGGCCTTGTCCGGATGGATCGGCGCCCCCGGACCCTTCTGGGGGCTGTCCCGATCGTGGCGCGAGCCCGCGGTGCCGACCGGTCCATGGGTGCGGGCGGAGTCTTCCGAGCAGCCGACCGGCGCGGAGAGCGCCACCGCCGCGGCCAGCAGTGCAGTGACGTTTCTCCTGGCCCTTCCGCCTCCTCTGGCCCCCATACCGCCACCTCGTTCCTCGTGTCGCGCTCTGCCGGGAGATCTCGCTGGATGGGAGCAAACCTCGCATGGATGGAGAAAAAGACAGAGGATGACAAGGCGTCTTAAATGACTATTCACCCCATAGAGGGAATAGCAGCCCACTCTCCCCCAAAAGACTTCCCAGCGACTTTACTCGGCATTACGATTCATTTACCAACGCTTGGAAGTCAGCACCGCAGTACGCCGTGACCCACGGCCGCGCGCCCATCCGCGACCGAAGCCCCGGAGGAGACGGGAATGTTGAAGCTCTTGGACCGGATTCACCGGGTCTCCCGCCTCAGACACGGAGATCTTTCCGCCTCGACCGACCTCTTCCGATTCACCGTTCCTCTCTCACTGGGTATCGCCTCCGTCTCGCTGGGCATCGCGTCGGCCTGCGGTGCCTCGCTCCGGACCGGACTCCTGGCCGCCGCCGCGGCCCTCGTGATCACCCTCCTCACGGCGCTCCCCCGACGCTCGGGCCCCCGGCTGCCCTCAGGCTCCCGGCCACCCTCAGGCCCCCGGCGGCCTTCGAGCTCCGGGCGGGCGACGGGCCCCAGGCGGTCAGCAGGCCCCAGGCGGTCAGCGGGCTCCGCGCGGTCAGCGGGCTCCGCGCGGGCGACGGCCGATGGACGGGCCGCGCGGCGGGTCGCGGAGGCGGACGGCACCCGGGCCTGCCAGCCGTGGACGCCTTGGCGCGATCACCACTGCACCCGTCCGGCCCCGGCGGCCCCAGGCGTCGGAGCGGGCGTCGCCGCCGGCGGGGACGCGGGCGGTCAGCTGCTCGGCGGGGTGAGCGCGTTCCAGCGCCATACGGCACCGCTGGTCCGCGACGAGCTGGCCCGGCTGGCGCGGGAGGGACAGCGCCCCAGCCAGCTGTTCCTCACCTGCGCCGACTCCCGGCTGGTGACCAGCATGATCACCTCCAGCGGCCCCGGAGATCTGTTCACCGTGCGCAATGTCGGCAATCTGGTGCCACCACCGGGCGCCGATGACTCATGCGACTCGGTGGGCGCGGCGATCGAGTACGCGGTGGAGGTGCTGAAGATCAGCAGCATCACGGTGTGCGGCCATTCCGGATGCGGTGCGATGCAGGCGCTGCTCGGCCCATCGGCGCCGGTCCGCACACCGCACCAGCCCGGGGCGTCCACCGGCGGCACCGAGATATACGCCGGGCCTGGGGCGCCCCCCGGCAGACCCGGGGCATCCTCCGACTGGCCTGGGGCGCCCTCCGACAGGCCCGAGGCATTCGCCGACAGGCCCGGGGGATCCCCCACCGGGGACCGGACGCCGCTGGAGCGCTGGCTGCGCCACGGTAGACCGGCGCTGGCACGGATGGAGCGGATCGGCCGGCTGGGGCGCGGCGAGGTCGCCCTGTCGAGCCGGGCGGTCGCCGATGATGTGGAGCGGCTGGCACTGGTCAATGTGAGACAGCAGCTCGACCATCTGATGGAGCACGCCTGTGTGGCACGGCGGGTGGCGGAGGGCGGGCTGGCGGTACACGGCATGTACTTCCAGGTGGCGGAGGCCCAGGCGTATGTCCTGGACTCGGGTACGGGGAGGTTTCTGCCCGTTAGCCCGGACCATGGCGCGCCGGACCATGGCGACCCGGACCATGGCGACCCGGGCCATGGCGCGCCGGGCCATGGCGCGCCGATACCCGTCTGCCACGCCACCACGGCGCACCCCACCCGGCTCGGAAGCGATCGTTCCGGCGTGGCGGAGCGGGTCGGCGACCCCGTCCGGGGCGCCCTGGAGCCGGGGCGGTGACGTACACGACTAAAGGTCTAAACCAATTTTCAGCGACAGCCCTTGTCAGGGTGTGCCGTTGGCTGATGAGCTATGGCCTGGGACACAACGGACACCCTGGGAATGGGAGATGTCGTGAGTAACGAGAGCCTGGCCAACCTTCTTCGGGAGGAGCGTCGCTTCGCGCCGCCCGCCGAGCTGACCGCGAACGCCAATGTCACGGCCGAGGCGTATGAGCGGGCAAAGGTGGACCGCCTGGGCTTCTGGGCCGAGCAGGCCCGTCGGCTGTCCTGGGCGACCGCGCCGACCGAGACACTCGACTGGTCGAACCCGCCCTTCGCGAAGTGGTTCGCCGACGGCAAGCTCAATGTGGCGTACAACTGCGTCGACCGGCATGTCGAGAACGGTCTGGGCGACCGGGTGGCGCTCCACTTCGAGGGCGAGCCCGGCGACACCCGCTCCCTCACCTACGCCGAGCTACAGCGAGAGGTCTCCCAAGCGGCCCACGCGCTGACCGAGCTGGGTGTCCGGTCGGGCGACCGGGTCGCCATCTACATGCCGATGATCCCGGAGACCGTGGTCGCGATGCTGGCCTGCGCCCGCATCGGCGCCCCGCATTCGGTGGTCTTCGGCGGCTTCTCGGCCGACGCTCTCGCCACCCGTATCCAGGACGCCGACGCCCGGGTCATCATCACCGCCGACGGCGGCTACCGCCGTGGCAAGCCGTCCGCGCTCAAGCCCGCCGTCGACGAGGCGCTCACCCGGCCCGGCACCGAGAACGTGCGCAGTGTGCTGGTCGTCCGCCGCACCGGCCAGGAGGTGGACTGGAGCGAGGGCCGCGACGTCTGGTGGCACGAGATCGTGGAGCGCCAGCCGGAGCAGCACACCCCCGAGGCGTTCGACGCCGAGCACCCGCTGTTCATCCTCTACACCTCGGGCACGACCGGTAAGCCGAAGGGCATCCTGCACACCTCCGGCGGCTTCCTCACCCAGGTCTCCTACACCCACCACGCCGTCTTCGACCTCAAGCCGGAGACCGATGTCTTCTGGTGCACGGCGGACGTCGGCTGGGTCACCGGCCACTCGTACATCGTCTACGGCCCGCTCTCCAACGGCGCCACCGAGGTGCTCTACGAGGGCACCCCGGACACCCCCCACCAGGGCCGCTGGTGGGAGGTCGTCCAGAAGTACGGGGTCACCATCCTGTACACCGCCCCGACCGCGATCCGCGCCTGCATGAAGTGGGGCGACGACATCCCGGCCAAGTTCGACCTCTCCTCGCTGCGGATCCTCGGCTCCGTCGGCGAGCCCATCAACCCCGAGGCATGGGTCTGGTACCGCAAGCACATCGGCGCGGACACCACTCCCGTCGTCGACACCTGGTGGCAGACCGAGACCGGCGGCATCATGATCAGCCCGCTGCCGGGAGTCACCGCCACCAAGCCGGGTTCGGCCCAGGTCCCGCTGCCGGGCATCGCCGCCACCGTCGTGGACGACGAGGCCAATGAGGTGCCGAACGGCCACGGCGGCTATCTGGTGCTCACCGAGCCGTGGCCGTCCATGCTCCGCACCATCTGGGGCGACGACCAGCGCTACCTGGACACCTACTGGTCCCGCTTCGACAAGCGCTACTTCGCGGGCGACGGTGCCAAGAAGGACGACGACGGCGACATCTGGCTGCTCGGCCGGGTCGACGATGTGATGCTGGTCTCCGGCCACAACATCTCCACGACCGAGGTCGAGTCGGCCCTCGTCTCGCACCCCAAGGTCGCCGAGGCGGCGGTCGTCGGTGCCACCGACCCGCAGACCACCCAGGCCATCTGCGCGTTCGTCATCCTGCGCGGCACCGCGGCCGAGGACGAGGGCCTGGTCGAGGAGTTGCGGGCGCATGTGGCCAAGCAGCTCGGCCCGATCGCCAAGCCCAAGCGGATCCTGCCGGTGGCCGAGCTGCCCAAGACCCGCTCCGGCAAGATCATGCGGCGTCTGCTGCGTGATGTCGCCGAGAACCGGGCCCTGGGCGATGTCACCACGCTCACCGACTCCTCCGTCATGGAGCTGATCCAGAGCAAGCTGCCCTCCGCCCCCAGCGAGGACTGATCCCAGCCCCTGCGCCGAACAGACGAGGGGCGTTCCCGCCTGGCGGGGGCGCCCCTTCGCTGTGGCTGCCGCAGGTGAACCGTCAGGGGCGGCCGCCGCGCGCGGCCGTCGCAGGTGGCTGCCACGCAAAAATTGCGACAAGATGATGGACAGGAGCGCCGGGAAGTCTGGTCGGCATACGCCATACGTGTATCCGCACCTCGACCACCCAGGAGGCCCGCCCGTGGCCGCGCCCACCAGCCGCAAGTTTCTCGGACGCCTGTCGCTGCCCGAGCGGACGTTCGTCATCGACGCGCTGCGCACCGAGACCGTCGGCGGTGTGATCCTCCTGGTGGCCGCCATCGTGGCGCTGATCCTCGCCAACACCCCCCTCAGCGGCGTCTACGGCGACATCAGGGACTTCTCCTTCGGCCCCCAGGCGCTGCATCTGCGTCTCTCGGTCGCCTCCTGGGCCACCGACGGCCTGCTGACGATCTTCTTCTTCGTCGCCGGTATCGAGCTCAAGCGCGAGCTGGTCGCGGGCGAGCTGCGCGACCCCAAGGCCGCCGCGCTGCCCGTGATCGCCGCCGTCTGCGGCATGGTCCTGCCCGCGCTCGTCTACGTCATCGTCAGCGCGAGCGGCGGCGGCAGCCTCAAGGGCTGGGCCGTGCCGACCGCCACCGATATCGCCTTCGCGCTCGCCATCCTCGCCGTGATCGGCACCGCGCTGCCCGCCGCGCTGCGCGCCTTCCTGCTCACTCTCGCGGTCGTCGACGACCTCGGCGCGATCGTCATCATCGCGATCTTCTTCACCCAGCACATCAACTTCGTCGCCCTGATCCTGTCGGTCGCCGCACTCGCCCTCTTCTGGCTGCTGCACCGCAAGGGCGTCCGGACGGCCTGGATATACGTCCCGCTCGCCGTGGTGATCTGGGCGCTGATGCACGCCAGCGGTGTGCACGCCACCATCGCCGGCGTCGCGATGGGCCTGATGCTGCGCTGCACCGTACGGGAGGGTGAGGAGCGCTCCCCCGCCGAGCGCGTCGAGCACCGGGTGCGCCCGGTGTCGGCGGGGGTGGCGGTGCCGCTGTTCGCGCTGTTCGCGGCCGGGGTGCCGCTCTCCGGCGGGGCCGTGGCGGATGTCTTCACCCGCCCGGAGACACTCGGCGTCGTCCTCGGTCTCGTCGTGGGCAAGGCCGTCGGCGTCTTCGGCGGCTCCTGGTGCGCCGCCCGCTTCACCAGGGCCGAGCTGAACGAAGACCTGGCCTGGGCCGATGTCTTCGCCGTGGCCACCCTCGCCGGAATCGGCTTCACCGTCTCCCTCCTCATCGACGAACTCGCCTTCCCCGGCGACCCCACGCTCGCCGAGGAGGTCAAGGCGGCGGTCCTCATCGGCTCGCTGGCCGCCGCCCTGTTCGCCGGGGTCCTCCTCAAACTGCGCAACGCCAAGTACCAGCGGCTGTGTCAGGAGGAGGAGCGGGACGAGGACATGGACGGCATCCCGGATATCTATGAGCTCGACAGCCCCGCGTACCACCTGCGGATGGCCGCCATTCACGAGGCGAAGGCCGCCGAGCACCGGCGGCTTGCCGAAGTGGCTGCCGCGAACGACTCCGGCGACGATGGTCCGGCATGATCTGAGAGGCTTGACACCCGCAGAAATACGCAGAAGACGTAGCAAGCACCACGACGTACCGAGCACTGACGGACCTACCAAGCGCTGACGACGTACCAAGCACGAACGACGCAGCACGAGCACAAGACGCACAAGACACGAGCGGTAAGACGCACAAGAGCAGAGGGAGATGGCGATGAGCGCAGCCGACGACGGCGGCAACCGCAGCCTCGGCCAGCTGGTGGCGACGGCGACCACCGAGCTGTCGGCGCTGGTGCACGACGAGATCGCGCTGGCCAAGGCCGAGCTCCGGGTGGGGGCCAAGAAGGCCGCGGTCGGCAGCGGCGCGGGGATGGCGGCCGGGGTGCTGCTGCTGTTCTCGCTGCCGGTGCTGAGTTTCGCCCTCGCCTACGGCATGCGCTCGTGGACCGGCCTCGGCCTCGCCTGGTGCTTCCTGATCGTGGGCGGTATCTACTGGCTGTTCGCCGGGATCCTGGGTCTGCTGGCGCTGCTGAAGTTCAAGAAGGTCAAGGCGCCGAAGCGGTCGATTTCCTCGTCCAAGGAGACGGCCGCCGTACTGGGGAGCGTCAAGCCGCATCCGCGTGCCGCGAGCAATGGCGGACGCCCGGCGCGGGATGTGACACGCTCGTCGGCATGACCGTCCCTGATACCTCCGCGTCGGTCGTACGGCTCGACGGCCCCTGGACCCACCGGGATGTCGCGGCCAACGGCGCGCGCTTCCACATCGCCGAGCTGGGTGACGGCCCGCTGGTACTGCTGTTGCACGGCTTTCCGCAGTTCTGGTGGACCTGGCGGCACCAGCTGCCCGCGCTCGCCGACGCCGGCTACCGCGCGGTCGCGATGGATCTGCGCGGAGTGGGCGGCAGCGACCGTACGCCGCGGGGCTACGACCCGGCCAACCTCGCCCTCGACATCACCGGTGTGATCCGCTCGCTGGGCGAGCCGGACGCCGCGCTCGTAGGCCATGACCTGGGCGGATACCTGGCGTGGACGGCCGCCGTGATGCGGCCGAAGCTGGTGCGGCGGCTCGCGGTGGCCTCGATGCCGCATCCCCGCCGCTGGCGCTCGGCGATGGTCGCGGACGTCAAGCAGAGCGCGGCCAGCTCCCATATCTGGGGTTTCCAGCGGCCCTGGCTGCCCGAGCGCCAGTTGGTCGCGGACGACGCCGCGGCCGTGGGGCGGCTGCTCCGGGACTGGTCCGGACCGCGGCTGCCCGAGGACGACGCGGTGGAGGTCTACCGGCGGGCGATGTGCATCCCCTCGACCGCGCACTGCTCGATCGAGCCGTACCGCTGGATGGTGCGGTCGCTGGCTCGGCCGGACGGTTTCCAGTTCAACCGGCGGATGAAGCGGCCGGTGCGGGTGCCGACCCTGCATCTGCACGGATCACTCGACCCGGTGATGCGCACCCGCAGCGCGGCGGGCTCCGGTGAGTATGTCGAGGCCCCCTACCGCTGGCGGCTCTTCGACGGGCTCGGCCACTTCCCGCACGAGGAGGACCCCCAGGCCTTCACCACCGAGCTGATCAACTGGCTGAAGGACCCCGAACCCGACCGCTGAGCGTCATCGGACGTACGCATTCCGACCACGTTCCCACGCGCGGGCGAACATCTGTTTTTCGAACAGCCAATTGCCTGGAGCATAGGCCAATTGCCGCAGCCAGCGGCGATTACGGACCTTGGGTCAGGGGCACACACCGAGGTATGGGCTGGACGCACGACTACCGTGACGCACCAAACAGCCGCGGCCCCGAGGCCGCCGCTACTGCCAATGCCGCGCTGGGTGTTTCCGAGCGGGGCGGCTCCGGGCCTACCCAAGGCCATGACCCGAACATCGGGATTCCCCGCATCATCCGCCGCCGGGCCCGGTGGGTCTCGGCGCGACTGCGCCATCCACGCGGCCGCTAGCAGTAGCGGCCGCTAGCAGCATCCCGAGCGCGCCCGGGGCCACAGCGACAACGGAAACTAGAGGGCACACCCCTGGCTGTCCACCGGCTGGTCGGCCGTGCGCCCCTTCTGGATGTCCTCGCTCACCTCGTCCGCCGTCAGCGCGTATCCGGTGTTGGCGTCATCGAGGGACTTGGCGAACACCACGCCGTACACCCGCCCCTGCGGGGTGAGCAGCGGACCGCCGGAGTTGCCCTGCCGCACCGTCGCGTACAGCGAGTACACATCGCGGTGCACGGTGGAGCGGCGGTAGATGTCGGGGCCATTGGCCTCGATACGGCCGCGGACGCGGGCCGCGCGCACATCGAAGGCGCCGTTCTCCGGGAAGCCGGCGACGATCGCGCCATCACCGGTGCGCGCGTCGTCCTGCGCGAACTGCAACGCCGGGGCCTGCAACGAGGGCACATCGAGGACCGCGATATCGCGCTTCCAGTCGTAGAGCACGACCTTGGCGTCGTAGAGCCGACCCTCGCCGCCTATCTGCACGGTCGGGTCGCTGACGCCGCCGACGACATGGGCGTTGGTCATGACCCGGTTCGGGGCGAAGACGAAGCCGCTGCCCTCGAGGACCTTGCCACAGCTGGGGGCGGTGCCGACGACCTTGACGATGCTCTCCTGCGCCCGCGTGGCCACCGGCGACTGGGCGAGCGCGGGGTCGGGCTGCGGCACGGTGGTGATCGGCTCATTGGCGAAGGGCGAGAAGACCTGCGGGAAGCCGTTCTGCGCGAGCACCGAGGAGAAGTCGGTGAACCAGGTGTTCGCCTCGTCCGGAACGACGCGGGACACCCCGAGCAGCACCTTGGAGTCGCGGACCTCCCGGCCCAGGGTGGGGAGCGAGGTCTGCGCCACCAGGGAGCCGATCAGCCAGGCCACCAGCAGCATCGCCAGGACGTTCACCAGCGCGCCGCCGGTCGCGTCCAGGGCGCGCGCCGGTGACCAGGTGATGTACCGCCGCAGCTTGTTCCCCAGGTGGGTGGTGGCCGCCTGGCCGACCGAGGCGCACACGATCACCAGGACGATCGCCACCACGGCACCGACGGTGCCGGGGGATGTCTTGTCGTCGGTGGTGCCGTCCCATATGAGCGGCAGCAGGTAGATCGCGATCAGCCCACCTCCGATGAACCCCGTCACCGACAGCACGCCGACGACGAACCCCTGGCGGTAGCCGACGATCGCGAACCACACGGCGGCGAGCAGCAGCAGGATGTCCAGCACATTCACCGGAACACCGTCTCACGCGCGCCAGTCGAGTGGGACGCGCTTGGCTCGGTCCCACGGTCGCTCCCATCCCGCGTAATGCAGGATGCGATCGATCACTCCGGCGGTGAAACCCCAGACCAGAGCGGATCCCACCAGGAAGGCGGGCCCCCGGTGGCCGCTGGGGTGGACGGTGGTGGCCCGGTTCTCCGGGTCCGTGAGATCCGCCACGGGAACCGTGAAGACCCGGGCCGTCTCGGCCGGGTCCACCGGCCCGACCGGGGTGGGCCGGCGCCACCAGCCCAGCACCGGGGTGACGACGAAGCCGCTCACCGGGATGTAGAGCCGCGGCAGGACCGCGAAGACCTGGACCCCCGAGGGGTCGAGCCCGGTCTCCTCCTCGGCCTCGCGCAGCGCCGCGCGCAGCGGACCTTCCTCCTCCGGATCGCCGTCCTCCGGGTCGAGGGCACCGCCGGGGAAGGAGGGCTGGCCGGCGTGCGAGCGCAGCGAGCCGGAGCGCTCCATGAGCAGCAGCTCCGGGCCGCCGGGGCCCTCACCGAAGAGCACCAGCACGGCGGAGGGGCGGCCTCCGCCCTGCTCGGGCGGCAGAAACCGGCTCAGCTGGCGTGGCTCGATCGTCTCGGCCAGCCGGGCAACCGGGAGCAGCCACTCCGGCAGCCCCTGGACGCTGACCTCCACATCCCCGTAGGTACTCGTCACTCGGCGGCCCCCAGGGGGGCGGCGGGACGGCCGGGGTAGTCGGACGGCGGGCGCAGGCGCTGGCCGGGCTGGCCGCCCATCTCGTACTTCAGCAGCTTCTTCGCCTTGTCCGGGTCGGTCTCGCCCTCCCCGTACGCCGGGCAGAGCGGGGCGATCGGGCAGGCGCCGCACGCGGGCTTGCGGGCGTGGCAGACGCGGCGGCCGTGGAAGATGATGCGGTGCGAGAGCATCGTCCACTCGCTCTTGGGGAAGAGCGCGGCGATCTCGGCCTCGACCTTCTCGGGGTCCTCCTGGGCGGTCCACTTCCAGCGCCGCACCAGCCGCCCGAAGTGGGTGTCCACGGTCAGGCCCGGCACTCCGAAGGCATTGCCGAGCACCACATTGGCCGTCTTACGGCCGACACCGGGCAGGGTGACCAGGTCCTCGAGCCGGCCCGGGACCTCGCCGCCGAACCGGTCGCGGAGGGCGGCGGAGAGGCCGAGCAGCGATTTGGCCTTGGCGCGGAAGAAGCCGGTGGGCCTGATCAGCTGCTCCAGGGCCTCCGGGTCGGCAGCGGCCATGTCCTCGGGCGTCGGATACGCGGCGAAGAGCGCGGGGGTGGTCTGGTTGACCCGCAGATCGGTGGTCTGGGCCGACAGGACCGTGGCCACCAGCAGCTGGAACGAGTTCTCGAAGTCCAGCTCGGGATGGGCGTACGGATACACCTCGGCGAGCTCGCGGTTGATGCGCCGGGCGCGGCGGACGAGGGCGAGCCGGGACTCGGGGCGGGCGCCCTTCGAGCCCTTGACCGATTTATGCGGTTTCGAGGCTTCTGTCGAGTCGGCGGACCCTTGTTCGCCCACAGCGGAATTACGAGGTGCGGTCACCCGTCCGGCCCCCTTGCCCTGTGCTCTCACCGGCGTATTGGACACCCGGCCAGCCTAAGCCCACCCACTGACATCCGGCCCGGCCGCCGTGAAGAGGCCCCCAATCGGACCCCTGCCGCACAGCTCGGCAGGCCAGTGCGTCAAACTTGTGATTGATCGCACTGTTTTACCGTCCGGCATCATGGGGACGTCGGTCCCCTGTGCATGTCGACAAGGAGAGACTCGTGGACGACGTTCTGCGGCGCGCCCCGCTCTTCGCGGCGCTCGATGACGAGCAGGCCGCTGAGCTGCGCGCCTCCATGGGAGAGGTCACCCTCGCGCGGGGTGACGCGCTCTTCCACGAAGGGGACCCCGGCGACCGCCTGTACGTGGTCACCGAGGGCAAGGTGAAGCTCCACCGCACCTCTCCCGACGGCCGCGAGAACATGCTGGCCGTGCTCGGCCCCGGCGAGCTGATCGGCGAGCTGTCGCTCTTCGACCCGGGCCCGCGCACCGCCACCGCCACCGCGCTCACCGAAGTCAAGCTGCTCGGCCTCGGCCACGGCGATCTCCAGCCGTGGCTGAACGCCCGGCCCGAGGTCGCCTCCGCGCTGCTGCGCGCGGTCGCCCGGCGCCTGCGCAAGACCAACGACCAGATGTCCGACCTGGTCTTCTCCGACGTCCCCGGCCGGGTCGCCAGGGCCCTGCTGGACCTGTCGCGCCGCTTCGGCGTGCAGTCGGAGGAAGGCATCCACGTCGTCCACGACCTGACCCAGGAGGAACTGGCTCAGCTGGTCGGCGCCTCCCGCGAGACCGTCAACAAGGCGCTCGCCGACTTCGCGGGCCGCGGCTGGCTGCGGCTGGAGGCGCGCGCGGTGATCCTGCTGGACGTCGAGCGGCTGGCCAAGCGCTCCCGCTGACGCCGGACGGAACGCGAAGCACGATCGTAAGGGGCCCGCCGGAATCCGGCGGGCCCCTTACGGCGCTCATGAACGGCCGGACCCAGGCGCTCGGCCCGTGGTCGGTCTTCGGTCTCGCGCGGTCAGATCAGCCCGTGCTCGCGCAGATAGTCCAGCTGGGCCCGGACCGACAGCTCCGCCGCCGGCCACAGGGACCGGTCCACGTCCGCGTACACATGCGCCACGACCTCCGAGGGCGTCCGGTAGCCGTCCTCGACCGCCGTCTCCACCTGCGCGAGCCGGTTGGCGCGATGCGCGAGGTAGTACTCCACGGCGCCCTGGGCGTCGTTCAGCACCGGCCCATGGCCCGGCAGGACGGTGTCCACCCCGTCGTCCACCGTCAGCGAGCGCAGCCGCCGCAGCGAGTCCAGGTAGTCGCCGAGCCGCCCGTCCGGATGCGCGACGACGGTCGTGCCGCGCCCGAGCACCGTGTCACCCGTAAGGACCGCGCCATCGGCCGGAAGGTGGAAGGACAGCGAGTCGGCGGTGTGGCCGGGCGTGGGCACCACCCGCAGCTCCAGACCGCCGGTGGTTATGACGCCCCCCAGCTCCAGCCCCTCGTCCCCCAGCCGCAGCGCCGGATCCAGCGCCCTTACGGACGTCCGTGTCAGCTCCGCGAAGCGCGCCGCGCCCTCCGCGTGGTCGGGGTGGCCATGGGTGAGCAGCGTCAGCGCGACCCGCCTGCCCGCCCGCTCGGCGGTCGCGATGACCTCCTTGAGGTGGGCGTCGTCCAGCGGGCCGGGATCGATGACGACGGCGAGGTCGGAGTCGGGCTCGGCGACGATCCAGGTGTTGGTGCCGTCCAGGGTCATGGGCGAGGCGTTCGGCGCCAGGACGCAGACGGCCCGGTCGGTGGCCGGGCCGCCGATGGTGCCCCCGCGCGGCTGGCCGGGCAGAGCGGATGCGTACGTCATGCGGAGGGTCCCCCCGTGGCTCCCGGGATGTGCTTCGTGAACTCATCATGGCCCGGCCAGCTCAGCACCAGCTCCCCGTTCTCCACCCGGGCCCGGGCCAGGACCGGCGTCAGGTCCCGGTCCGTCGCGGCGGCCAGCGCGTCGGCGACCGAGCCGTAGTCCGCGAGCTGGCGCAGCGTCGCGATCGTGGGCGGCATCATCAGCAGCTCGCCCCGGTCGTAGCCGTCGGCCGCGTCACCCGGACGGATCCAGACGGTCCGGTCCGCCTCCGTGGAGGCGTTACGGGTGCGCTGCCCCCGCGGCAGCGCAGCCACGAAGAACCAGGTGTCGTAGCGGCGCGGTTCGAACTCCGGGGTGATCCAGCGCGCCCAGCAGCTCAGCAGGTCCGAGCGGAGTACGAGCCCCCGGCGGTCCAGGAACTCCGCGAAGGACAGATCCCGGGCGACCAGCGCCGCGCGGTCCGCCTCCCAGTCGTCGCCGGTCGTGTCCGCGACCACGGTGTGCGGCGTCGGGCCCGCGAGCAGCACCCCCGCCTCCTCGAAGGTCTCGCGGACCGCCGCGCACACGATGGCCTGCGCCTGCGTCCCCTCGCTCGGGTCCAGGCCCAGCCGCCGCGCCCACTGCGCCCGCGAGGGACCGGCCCAGGTGACCATCCGCTCGTCGCGCGGGTCCACGGCCCCGCCCGGATAGGCGTACGCGCCTCCGGCGAAGGCCATGGAGGCGCGTCTGCGCAGCATGTAGACGGCGGGACCGGCGGCGGCCTCTCCCGCCGCGTCCCGCAGGCCCTCTGGGGGCGTTTCAGAGCCCTCCGCGGACTCTGCTGCGGGCTCCGGAGCCCCCTCGGACTCCCGCGCCGTGCCGGGCCGCTCCGCCGCGTCGGGCTCGTCGGGTGTGTGCTGCCCGTCCCCGTCCCGTGCGTCCTGCGCGTCCTGTGGTGCGTCCTGCCCGGCCGTTCCGTCCGGTCCGTCCCGCAGCAGCAGGACGGTGGCGGCCCGGCGCGGTGCCACCGGTGTGAGCTCACCGGCCGACAGGAGCCGGATCCGCTCTGGCCACTCGGGTGGGTACCACTGGCCATTCGTAGTGGACATGGCCGGATGCTATGCGCTTACGGGCTGATGTTCGAGTGGCCCCCGCGGCGCCACGCCGGGGCCGGCCCGAGCACCGAACGTCACACCGGTCCGCGCGCCGATCGCCGCACCGGCCGAGCACCGACCGTCGCACCGGTCCACGCACCGGCTGTCACAACCGGTCCGTGCCCGCGTCCACGTACGCCTGCGCGTGCGCGTGCGCCCACCGGCTCGCCGTCCGAACCGCTCGCCGGCCCGCGACCCGGCCCTAGTCCGCGACCTCGACCTGGATCTCGACCTCGACCGGCGCGTCCAGGGGCAGCACCGCCACGCCCACCGCGCTGCGCGCGTGAACGCCCGCGTCGCCCAGGGCCTCGCCCAGCAGCTCGCTCGCGCCGTTGACGACGCCCGGCTGGCCGGTGAAGTCCGGCGCGGAGGCGACGAAGCCGACGACCTTCACGACCCGCACGATCTGGTCCAGGTCGCCGACGACCGACTTCACGGCGGCCAGCGCGTTCAGCGCACAGACGCGCGCCAGGTCCTTGGCCTCCTCGGGGGTGACCTCGGCGCCGACCTTGCCGGTCACGCCCAGCTTCCCCTCGACCAGCGGCAGCTGGCCCGAGGTGTAGACGTACGGGCCGGTGCGGAGCGCGGGCACATAGGAGGCCAGGGGTGCCGCGACCGCGGGCAGCGTCAGGCCGAGCCCGGCGAGCCTGCCCTCGACCGTGCCGCCCGCCATCAGCCCTTCTCCCGCTTCAGATAGGCCACCAACTGCTCCGGGTTCGGGCCGGGGACCACCTGGACCAGCTCCCAGCCGTCCTCGCCCCAGGTGTCCAGAATCTGCTTCGTGGCGTGCACGAGCAGCGGTACGGTCGCGTATTCCCACTTGGTCATGGGGCCGACTGTAATGCCTCTCCGCCGGGCCCTGGTGCGTAGGGCGAGGGGGGACTGGTTAGGCTCCCCACTGTGAGCAGGCTCCATGTCATCAGTGGCAAGGGCGGAACCGGCAAGACCACGGTCGCCGCCGCACTCGCGCTGGCCCTCGCGGCCGATGGCAGGCAAACCCTGCTGGTGGAGGTCGAGGGCCGCCAGGGCATCGCGCAGCTCTTCGAGACGGAGCCGCTGCCCTACGAGGAGCGGAAGATCGCCACCGCACCGGGCGGCGGTGAGGTGCACGCTCTGGCGATCGATCCGGAGTTCGCACTTCTGGACTACCTCCATATGTTCTACAAGCTGGGCTCGGCCGGACGTGCCCTCAAGAAGCTCGGCGCGATCGACTTCGCGACCACCATCGCCCCGGGGCTGCGGGACGTCCTGCTGACCGGCAAGGCGTGCGAGGCGGTGCGCCGCAAGGGCAAGGACGGCCGCTTCGTCTACGACTCCGTGGTCATGGACGCGCCGCCCACCGGCCGCATCACCCGCTTCCTGAACGTCAACCACGAGGTGGCCGGGCTGGCCAGGACCGGCCCGATACACAATCAGGCCCAGGCCGTGATGCGCGTCCTGAAGTCCCCCCAGACCGCGGTCCACATGGTGACCCTGTTGGAGGAGATGCCGGTCCAGGAGACCGCGGACGGCATCGCCGAGCTGCGCGCCGACGGCCTTCCGACGGGCGGGGTCATCATCAACATGGTCCGCCCCGCGATCCTCGACCACGAGGCCGTCGAGGTGGCCGCCAACGGGCAGCGCGCGGCCGTCGCCAAGGCGCTCTCCCAGGCGGGCCTGGGCGGTGCGCGCCGCGGCGGCATGGCCGAGCGGCTGGTCGACCCGCTGCTGGAGCAGGCGCGCGAGCACGCCGAGCGGGTGGCGCTGGAGCGGGCGCAGCGCACCGAGCTGACCGGCCTGGGTCTGCCGCTGCACGAGTTGGAGCTGCTCACGGACGGCATCGACCTGGCCGGGCTGTACCGGCTCGCGGCGGATCTGCGCAAGCAGTGGCCGGCGTGAGCGGCGCCCGCCGTAAGGGCGCCACGGACACCACGGACAACGAGTCGTACGCAGGAGGCGACATGAGCATGGACGTGGCACCCCGGCTGGACATCGACGTCCTGCTGGACGATCCGCAGACCCGCATCGTGGTGTGCTGCGGCTCCGGTGGCGTCGGTAAGACCACCACCGCCGCCGCCCTGGGTGTACGGGCCGCCGAGCGCGGCCGTAAGGCCGTCGTCCTCACCATCGACCCGGCCCGCCGGCTCGCGCAGTCCATGGGCATCGACGCGCTGGACAACATCCCGCGCCGGGTGGAGGGCGTCGGCGGCGGGAACGGCGGCGAACTGCACGCCATGATGCTCGACATGAAGCGGACGTTCGACGAGTTCGTGGAGGCGCACGCCGACCCCGAGCGCGCCCGTGCGATCCTCGCGAACCCCTTCTACCAGTCGCTCTCGGCCGGTTTCGCGGGCACGCAGGAGTACATGGCCATGGAGAAACTCGGCCAGCTCCGGGCCCGCGACGAATGGGATCTGATCATCGTCGACACCCCGCCCAGCCGGTCGGCGCTGGACTTCCTGGACGCGCCGAAACGTCTCGGCTCCTTCCTGGACGGGAAGTTCATCAAGGTCCTGATGGCCCCGGCCAAGGTGGGCGGCAAGGCCGGGATGAAGTTCCTGAACGTGGGCGTCTCGATGATGACGGGCACGGTCAGCAAGGTGCTCGGCGGGCAGCTGATGCGCGACGTTCAGACGTTTGCTGCCGCGATGGACACCATGTTCGGCGGATTCCGTACTCGCGCGGAGGCCACCTACCGGCTCCTACAGGCTCCGGGTACGGCCTTCCTCGTGGTGGCCGCGCCCGAGCGGGACGCCCTGCGGGAGGCCGCGTACTTCGTGGAACGGCTGGCCGCGGACCAGATGCCGCTGGCCGGGCTGGTGCTGAACCGGGTCCACGGCAGCGGTGCCGAACAGCTGTCGGCGGAACGTGCGTTGGCCGCCGCGGAGATCCTGACCTTGGCCGACGATCCCGTGGATCCGGACGATGCGCTCGCGAACGCCGCGGAGGGAAGCGATCCGGCCAAGAACGGCGCCGGGGCAGAAAATCTTGCCAACGGCGGATTTGTCGATCCCCCCTCAGGGAATGCTCAAGCGCGGAACCCCTCGGCAGCGGACCCCGACGTCTCCCCCACGTCGGCGGACCCGTCGGCGGAGCGGCTCGCCGCGGGCCTGCTTCGGCTGCACGCGGAGCGTATGCAGGTGCTCGGACGCGAGCAGCGCACACACGACCGCTTCACGGCCCTCCACCCCGAGGTTCCGGTGGCCCAAGTGGCCGCACTCCCTGGCGACGTACACGACTTGGCAGGGCTGCGGGCGATCGGCGAACGCCTCGCGGTCCCGCCGGAGCGGACCAGTCGCGTGGCGGGCTGAGTCGGTGCCCGCCGGGCGACCGGCCGCCCGCGCATGGATGGAGACGCACGACACACGACAGACAGCACGCATAGCGAACAGCGGCAGCGGTGATGGACCGCGTGGCGCGCGGACGCCACAGCTGGGCCTCGATCCTCGGGCTTCGGCGCCCCAGGCCCTGGCGCCACAGAGTCAGGTCCCGGCGCCCAGGCTCCGGCGGACACGGCTGCCCGGCTGGCGGCGGCCTGCGGCACGCGCGCACTGGCAGACCCACGCCCACACGCGCGGGCAGGCAGGAAGACAGGCAGGCCAAAGTCACCGTCGGCCGAGGGCGTCACCGGTGGCCGAAGGCGGCACCAGTGGCCTAGGCGGCGGACCAACCCCCGGTCCGCAGCGATCTGTTGGCCAAGTCACACCAGGCCATGCCACAGATAGCCATGCCACAGATAGCCCAGGCTATGCCCCAGGTAGCCATGTCACCCGAGGCCGCGTCACACCCGCGCCCACAGTCCCATGGCCGCCCACAGTCCCACGACCGCCCACAACCCCACGGCCGACCGCGGCCCTGGCCGCGGTCGTGCTCGGAGGCGTGCGCGTACCCGTACCCGCCCCTGACGAGGCGCGCCCGTACTCGCACCCCCACTCGTGCCGAGACGAGAGGTGGGTGAGGTGGTGGCGAACTATCCGACCGCGGCGAAGCGCTCGTAGTCCTCGTCGTCGAAGGGCAGAATCCCCGCGCTGCGCTCGTACTCGATGCGCGCGGTCTCCAGGAGCCTGCGCCAGGAGGTCACCGTCGGCCGGCGGCGCAGCAGTGCTCGCCGCTCGCGCTCGGTCATCCCTCCCCACACACCGAACTCCACGCGGTTGTCCAAGGCATCCGCAAGGCACTCGGTGCGCACCGGGCATCCGGTGCAGACCGCTTTGGCCCTGTTCTGTGCCGCGCCCTGGACGAACAGTTCATCTGGATCAGTAGTGCGGCAGGCGGCCTGCGCACTCCAGTCGGTTACCCAGCCCATGCTGGCGCCGTCCTCTCCCGAATCGGAGCTCCCCCACGGCGACAAACGGCATATTCACCGTCGCCAGTTGAGGACGTTACGGAAGCGAGACACAGCGCAACACCCCCTGCGGGCCCAATCTTGGATGGTCCGAACGGACTATGGGTACGCGGCAGATCACCCAACGGAGTGAGCTGACGACATTTGCGATTACTAGTGCAAATACGGGCAGTTCACGCGCCGAACAGCGGGCAGCTCAGGACAGGGGCCGCAATCCGGGCAGGTCTCATCGCTCACTTGAGTGAGGGTGGAGGTGTGGCTCAGCCACTCAGCTGTGACTGGCGTGAAACAGCTTATGCGAACACCCGGTCCCCTGTCCGGCGATTCGAGACGTAGGCTGCGTCCTATGGGAAACACGCGCTCGAGCGGAGGGCTGTCCGCCGCTCAACAGGCCGCCAAGTTCCTCGGCGTCAGCGCGCTGGCCGGTGCCGTGATGGCCGGCCTCGCGCTTCCCGCCGTCGGGGCGCTCGGCCTCGCGGCCAAGGGAACGGTCGAGGAGTTCGACGGAATTCCGGCCAATCTCAAGACACCGCCGCTCAGCCAGCGGACCACGATCCTGGACGCCAAGGGCGGGGAGATCGCGAAGGTCTACTCCCGCGACCGGACGATCGTGAAGCTGAATGACATCTCCCCGTACATGCGGCAGGCGATCGTCGCGATCGAGGACGCCCGCTTCTACGAGCACGGGGCGGTCGACCTCAAGGGCGTGCTGCGCGCGGTCAACAGCAACGCGCAGGACGGCGGGGTCTCCCAGGGCGCCTCCACCCTGACCCAGCAGTATGTGAAGAACGTGTTCGTCGAGGAGGCGGGCGACGACAAGGAGAAGGTCGCCCAGGCCACCCGGCAGTCCATAGGCCGCAAGATCAAGGAACTGAAGTACGCGATCAAGGTCGAGAAGGAACTGGGCAAGAAGCGGATCCTCGAGAACTACCTGAACATCACCTTCTTCGGACAGCAGGCGTACGGCATCGAGGCGGCGTCCCAGCGCTACTTCAGCAAGTCCGCCAAGGATCTGAAGCTGGAGCAGGCGGCGCTGCTGGCCGGTCTCGTCCAGTCGCCCAGCCGCTACGACCCGATCAACGCCCCGAAATCGGCCAAGGCGCGCCGCGACACCGTTCTGCGGCGCATGGCCGAGGTGAAGGACATCACTCCGGCACAGGCCGCCGCCGCCCAGAAGAAGCCGCTCGGCCTCAAGGTCAGCATGCCCAGGAGCGGCTGCATCACGGCCGTCAAGGGCGCCGGGTTCTTCTGTGACTACGTCCGCGAGACCCTGCTCAACGACCCGACCTTCGGCAAGACCGCGGAGGCGCGCGCCAAGCGCTGGACCCAGGGCGGTCTGACGATCCGCACGACGCTCGACCCGCAGGCCCAGGAGTCGGTCCAGACGTCGATCAAGAAGCATGTCTACCAGTCCGACCCGGTGGCCACCGCGGTGACACTGGTCGAGCCGGGCACCGGCAAGGTGCTGGGGATGGGCCAGTCCAGGCCGTACGGCTTCGGCGAGAACGAGACCCAGATCAACCTGTCCGCGGACAAGTCCATGGGCGGCTCGAACTACGGCTTCCAGGTCGGCTCCACGTTCAAGCCGATCACCGCGGCGGCCGCCATCGAGCAGGGCAAGAAGCCGTATCAGCGCTACTCCTCGCCGTACAAGATGAAGTATCCGAGCCCGGTCACCACCTGCAAGGGCACCTGGAGCAACGACGAGGGCGCGACGGTCGAGAACGAGAACGAGAAGGAGGTCGGCCCGTACGGGATGAAGGAGGCGACCGCCAAGTCGGTCAACACCTACTTCGTCCAGCTGATCAGCGACATCGGGGTCTGCCCAGTGACGCAGATGGCCGACAAGATGGGGGCGAAGCGCGCCGACGGCCAGGAGCACAACCAGGTGCCCTCGCTCACCCTGGGCTCCGAGGGCTTCTCGCCGCTGACGATGGCCAACGCCTACGCGACCTTCGCCAACCGCGGTGTCTACTGCTCCCCGGTCTTCATCGAGTCGATCACCGGCCCCGGCGGCAAGAAGCTGAAGGTCCCGCAGTCGAAGTGCTCGCGCGCGATGTCGGAGAAGACCGCGGACACCATCAACACGCTGCTGCGCGGAGTGGTCGAGGACGGCACCGGCAAGCAGGCCGGGCTCCAGAGCCGCCCGAGCGCCGGCAAGACGGGTACGACGGACGAGCGCAGGGCCGCGTGGTTCGTCGGCTACACCCCGAACATGGCCGGTGCGGTGTGGGTCGGCGGCCCGGGCGCCAAGGGCGTCAAGATGGAGAACATCACCATCGGCGGCGTCCCCCACGACAAGGTCTACGGCGCTGACACCCCCGGCCCGATCTGGAAGGACGCGATGAGCGGCGCGCTCGACGGCAAGCCGGCGCCGAACTTCGTGAACGTCCAGATCAAGGACCCGAACCAGCGCAAGCCCCACGACGGCAAGAAGCCGGGCGACCGCAAGCCGGGCCGCGACAGGGGCAACGACAACGGCGACAGCGGTGGCCAGGACAACCCGTGGCCGGACATCTCCCTGCCGCCGGACTTGATCGGCGGCGGCAATGGGAATGGCGGGAAAGGCAACGGGAACGGTGGCTGGAACTTCCCGCGGTAGCCGTGGCTCGTGATCGAGCGCTGAAGGGGCCGGACAGAGATGTCCGGCCCCTCTCTTATGTGTGCACACTCCTATGTGTGCACACTCCTATGTGTGCACCCAATGGCGGAGCACGCGGTATACACGTCGCACACAACCCATAACGCAGTGCGACAAGGCGCCCTTCGCCGGGGGACTACCCGCCCGCGAGCTGCCGCTTCACCGCCGCGGCGACCCGGCCGCCCTCCGCCCGCCCGGCGATCTTCGGGTTCACGATCTTCATCACGGCGCCCATGGCCCGCGGCCCCTCCGCGCCACCCGCCGCGGCCTCCCGCACGGCCTCGGCCACCAGGGCGTCCAGCTCGTCGTCCGTAAGGGGCTTCGGCAGATACTCGGCGAGCACCTCGCCCTCCGCCTTCTCCCGCTCGGCCTGCGCGGCGCGTCCACCCTTCTCGAACGCCTCGGCGGCCTCACGGCGCTTCTTGGCCTCCCGCGCGACGATCTTCTCCACCTCGGCGTCGGACAGCTCACGTGCGCTCTCGCCCGCGACCTCTTCCTTGGTGATCGCGGTGATGGTGAGCCGGAGAGTCGAGGAGCGCAGCTCGTCGCGCGCCTTGATCGCCGCGGTGAGATCGTCCTGGAGCCTGGACTTGAGCTTGGTGGTCATGGCGTCGAGTGTGCCAGCACTGGCCGGGAATCACCCGAAGATTTCTCCCCCGGTGGCGTTCTGCGACCATGGACGGCATGCGCGCGCGATACGGAGTACCCCTGGGAATCACGGCGGTCGGCGCGGCCGGCCTCGCCTACGCCGCCTGCTTCGAAGTCCGGTCCTTCAGGCTCCGGCGGATCACCGTTCCGGTGCTCCCACGAGGGATGCGCCCCCTGCGCGTCCTGCAAGTCTCCGACATCCACATGGTGAGCGGCCAGCGCAAGAAGCAGCGCTGGCTCCAGTCCCTGGCCGGCCTGCGCCCCGACTTCGTGGTGAACACCGGGGACAACCTCTCGGACCCGGAGGGCGTGCCGGAGGTCCTGGACGCGCTGGGCCCGCTGATGGAGTTTCCCGGTGCGTATGTCTTCGGCTCGAACGACTACTACGGCCCCAAGCCGCGCAACCCGGCCCGCTATCTGCTGGAGAAGGCCAGCGGAAAGCACGGCCTGAACGGCAACCCCCCGGTCGTCGGCGCCATCCACAACCCGTGGACCGAGCTCCGCGACGCCTTCGACACGGCCGGCTGGGTCGGGCTGTCCAACACCCGCGGCCGACTGAAGCTGGACGACATCGAGATCGCCCTCACCGGCCTCGACGACCCCCACATCAAGCGCGACCGCTACGCCGAGGTGGCCGGCGGCCCCGAGTCGGGCGCCGACCTGTCCCTGGCCGTGGTCCACGCCCCGTATCTGCGCGTCCTCGACGCCTTCGCCGCGGACCGCTACCCCCTGATCCTCGCGGGCCACACCCACGGCGGCCAGCTGTGCATCCCCTTCTACGGCGCCCTGGTCACCAACTGCGACCTCGACGCCCGCCGGGTCAAGGGCCTCTCCCAGCACCAGGCCGGCGGCCACACCTCCTACCTCCACGTCTCCGCGGGCTGCGGCACCAACCGCTACACCCCGGTCCGCTTCGCCTGCCCCCCGGAAGCCACCCTGCTCACCCTCACCCCCCAGGCCCCCTGACCCCACCCCACTCATCGGGACCGCCCCGACCTGCGTGACCTCGAAAACCGGATTTCGTCTCTGGCCACAGGTCCGCTAAAGTAGAGCTCGTTGCTTCGGGGTGTAGCGCAGCTTGGCAGCGCGCTTCGTTCGGGACGAAGAGGTCGTGGGTTCAAATCCCGCCACCCCGACTGAAGGAACACAGGTCAGGGGCCTGATCCGCGAAAGCGGGTCGGGTCCCTGACTCGTTTCCGGGTAGTGGAGTGGCAACCGCGGCTGTTGGGCATGAGGCGCCGGATTCGTCGAGCACGCCTTGAGACCGGCTGAGGGCTCGGGTGATGTTGGCGACGATCGTGGTCACGAGGAGCGAGCCAGCCGCTGATGATCAGCGCGCAGCTCAGCCGCTGATACCAACCGTGCGGAGAGGGCGGAAGCCGTAGCCAACGGTGATGTCCTGGGCCCAGCTCCACGCTCGGGCGTACGCGGGGAGAGCCGTGCGGTGGGTCGGTGCTTGGCGAGTTGCACGAGCCGCGCGGCTGCGTCGTCGCCGACGCGCTGATAGGCGGCGGTCAACTGCTGGTACGCATCCCTGCGTACAGATCGGGTTCGGCGTCGAAGTAACAGTGGGTCAGATGCACAGCGCAGGTGATGTCCCCATGCCGTAGGTCCAGTTGTCCGGAGATCCGTGCTCCCCGGACGGCGGCCTTCGCCATCTCCCCCGCGGTGGTGGGGTGGCTGAGCGGAAGAGCGCGCAGCACCTCGCCGCGCGCCGTTCGCGTCGGCCCCCAATCCACCCCCCGCCGGGGCCAGTCGCACCGGGCGGGCGGGCGCCTATTCGGTCGCGTCGGTCCAGCCCTGGCGGCGGAGGACGGCTGGGATGTCGGGGGCCTGGTAGTGGGGGCCCTTGAGGACCTTGCCGTCGGCGCGGAGGGTGGGGCGGCCGTCGGGGCCGAGTTTGGTCATATTGGCCCGGTGGATCTCGGCGATCACCTCGTCGAGGTCGATGCCGTGGACCAGGGCGGTGCCGTAGGCGACGTAGACCACGTCGGCGAGTTCGTGGGCGAGGTGGTCGAGGGTGCTGTGGGCGCTCGCCTCGGCCACTTCGGCGCACTCCTCGGCCAGGAGGTCCTGACGGTGGGCGGCGAGTTCCGGTGAGACCTCGGTGGGGGTCTTACGGGCGTCGAGGCCGAAGGCCAGGTGGAATTCGCGGACGAGGTCGGCGGGAGAGGGGCGCATTCGTCCGATCGTACGTGGGGGGATGGGTGGCTGGGTGCGGATGAGGGGGAGCGGGATGCGCCGCCCTGCCCGGTGCGGCGTATGGGGCCGGTGTGCTCGGCGCGCGGATCCTTGGGTGGGTGCCTAGGGTGAGCGGTATCAGGCCCTCGACATCCGCCTCCGGGGTGGTGCACCCATGAGTCTCAGCATCCGCAATCAGCTCCCCGCCACCGTCGTGTCCGTGACGCCTGGCGAGGCCATGGCCACGGTCCAGGGGCGGCTGTCCGGGGGGCAGATGGTGACGGCAGCCGTGACCATGAGCGCCGTGACGGAGCTCGGTATCGGGGAGGGCTCCGAGGTGACGGCGCTGGCCAAGGCCACCGAGGTGGCGCTGGCCACCGGGGAGGTCTCGGGGCTGAGCATCCGCAATCGCTTCCCGGGCACCGTCAGCCGCCTCACCCTCGGGGCCGCCATGGTCACCGTCGTCGTCGACATCGGCTCCGGCCAGGAGCTCACGGCCGCCATCACCCAGGACTCGGCGGCGGAGCTGGGGCTCGCCGAGGGCAGCCGCGTGACCGCTCTGATCAAGTCGACCGAGGTGTCGCTCGCCACCGCGTAGGGCCATGGGTGGTGGGGGTGGCGGGGCGGTGGTGCGGCAAGTCGGTGGGGGTGGTGCGGTCGGGCGGTGGGCCAGATGGGTCGCCGACTTCGCCCCGATCTCGCCAACCCGCCATCCCCTGCTCCGTCAACTTCTACAGTGCTGTAGATTTTAACTCCGGTCCACCGAGCACGAGGAGGAGATTGTGGGAGTTTCCCTGTCCAAAGGCGGCAATGTCTCGCTGAGCAAGGAGGCGCCGGGCCTGAGCGCCGTTCTCGTCGGCCTGGGCTGGGACGTGCGGACGACCACGGGCGCCGACTACGACCTCGACGCGAGCGCGCTGCTGTGCGACGAGGCCGGTAAGGTCGCGTCCGACCGGCACTTCGTCTTCTACAACAACCTCACCAGCCCCGACGGCTCCGTGGAGCACACGGGCGACAATCTCACCGGTGAGGGCGAGGGCGACGACGAGGCCATCAAGGTCAATCTGACCGCCGTGCCCGCCGAGATCGCCAGGATCGTCTTCCCGGTCTCCATCCACGACGCGGAGAGCCGCAGCCAGAACTTCGGCCAGATCCGGAACGCCTTCATCCGGGTGGTCAACCAGGCCGACAACGTCGAACTCGCCCGCTACGACCTGAGCGAGGACGCCGCGACCGAGACGGCGATGGTCTTCGGCGAGCTCTACCGCAACGGCGCGGAGTGGAAGTTCCGCGCGGTCGGCCAGGGTTACGCCTCGGGGCTCGCGGGCATCGCCTCCGACTTCGGCGTCAATCTCTGAAATCCCTGACTGACGCCCTCCTGCGGCCGCCGGGCCCGGCCTTTCCCCCGAGGCAGGCCCGGCGGCCGGTTCATTCCCACTCATCGAGCTCATCGAGGAAGCGCCGTCATGACCGCCCCACCCGGCTTACAGGCCGAGGACAGACCCGACTTCGAGCGAGCGCTGGACCAGGCGCTGCGTACGGCGGAGATCCGTGAGGCCCTGCGGCGCAACGGGACCACCAGGGACGCGGCCACCGGAGACGCGCCCACCAGGGACGCGGCCACCGGAGACGCGGGCATCCAACGGCTGCGCGTCCAGGCGCTCGTGGCGAGCGAGCTGATCGCGACGGCCGCCGCACCCGAATACGCCGCGTACCTCCGGCAACGCGCCGCCGCGACGGCGACCGCGTCAAGCGTGCCAACCGCGTCCACCGCGTCCACCGCGTCCACCGCGTCCAGCGCATCTGCCCTATCCGGCTCACCCACCCCCTCGGCAGGCGTCCGTGGACTGCTGCCGGTGCTCGCCGTCCTCACACCGGCTCTGGCCGGGGCCTCGACCGCGGCCTTTCTGCTACTCGGCGGGTTGCTGGGGCTCCTCGACTCCCAACGCGAGCTGGCCGAGGCGCTGTTGACCGCCGGGCTGACCAGCGCGACGATCGCGGCGTTCACTCTGGTGGTGGGGGTGGCCTGCCTGCTCGTCACCGCCGTACGCCACCGAATCTCGGCCCCCGACCAGCGCCCGCGTCCGCGTCCTCATGGGCACCTACGTCCGCACCGGCATCCACCCACGCACCCGCCCCACCTCAGGCGCCGGGATGACGCGGCCGTGGCCACGGCGCGCGACGCCTGGCTGAGGGCCCTTCTTCACCGCGGCATCCTGCCGTTCCTGCGCGACCGGCTGGAGAGGTCGCACAGCCCGTCCCGGACGAGTCAGAAGAGCGAGAGAGGAACCACATGACGGTAAACCTGGCCAAAGGCCAGCGGATCAGCCTGAACAAGTCCGACGGGGGTGAGCTCACCGCGGTGCGCATGGGCCTGGGCTGGCAGGCCGCGCCGCGGAAGGGGTTCCTCGCCCGGCTGACCGCCAAGGAGATCGACCTGGACGCCTCGGCCGTGCTCTTCGCCGGGCGGGAAGCCGTGGACGTCGTGTTCTTCCAGCATCTGACGAGCGACGACGGATCCGTGCGGCACACCGGCGACAACCTCATCGGCGGCGCCGGCCAAGGCGGTGACGACGAATCGATCCTGATCGATCTACAGCGTGTTCCGGTCCATGTCGATCAGATCCTGTTCACGGTGAACTCCTTCTCCGGACAGACCTTCGCCGAGGTGCAGAACGCGTTCTGCCGTCTGGTCGACGAGACCAACGGCCAGGAGCTGGCCCGCTACACCCTGAGCGGCGGCGGCCCGTACACGGCTCAGATCATGGCCAAGGTCCACCGCGGGGACGGGGGCGGAGCGGGCGGGGCGTGGCAGATGTCGGCGATCGGCGCGCCCGCCACCGGGCGGACGTTCCAGGATCTGCTGCCGGTCCTCGCCTCCCACCTCTGACCTCCCGTTCCCATACGGCCTGTGGCGCGTTTCGCACCGCCCGAGGGAGAATCTGAGAATGACCGAGCGAAAGCCACCGGGCATCAGTTTCGAAACGTGGGCCGACCGGCAGATCCGCGAGGCGGAGGAACGCGGCGCGTTCGCCAACCTCCAGGGAAAGGGAAAGCCTCTCCCCAATCTCGACAGGCCCTACGACGATCTGTGGTGGGTCAAGGAGAAGATGGCCCGCGAGAATCTGTCGTTTCTGCCGCCGACACTCGTACTGCGAAAAGAGGCGGAAGACGCGCTCGCCGCCGTGGAGAACGCGCCGTCGGAGCGGATGGTGCGGGAGATCCTCTCGGAGGTCAATGACAAGATCCGGGAGGCGATCCGGCGGCCCCCGCCCGGCCCGCCGCTCAATCTCGCGCCGTTCGACATCGACGAGGCCGTACGGACGTGGCGGGAGCGCCGGGACCGCGAGCGGGCGGAGGAAGACTGAGCGGGTGGGCCGAGGCGTACGGCGCCCCGGCCCACCCTTGGTCCGGAGCTTCAGTGCCTCCGGAGCGAGCCTCAGGGCCTCCAGGGCTCAGTGCCTCCGGAGCCTCAGGGCCTCCGCGGACCGCTCGGATACGTGGACCACTCGGACTACCCGTCGTTGCCGTACGGGCGAGTGATGATCTCCATGCCATGACCGGCCGGGTCCATGAAGTACAGCCCGCGCCCGCCGTGATGGTGGTTGATCTCGCCCGGCTGCTTCAGATGGGGATCGGCGTAGTACGTGACCCCCTGCTCCCGGATCCGCCCGAAGGCCGCGTCGAACTCCTCGTCCGAGATGAGGAACGCGTAATGCTGCATGACGATCGACTCGCCGGGAATGGTGGCGAAGTCCAGGGTCACACCATTACTGGTCTCCACCGGGACGAACGGGCCCCATTCCTCTCCCACCTCAAGGCCGAGGATATTCGCCAGGAATTCCGCGGATTCGTGGTTGTCCAGAGAATGGACGATCGTGTGATTCAACTCGACAGACACTGTGGAATGCCTCCGTAAGGCAATCTCACGGGCACCTCCATGCCTCACCCAGCCGGTGACCGACACGCGATGCCGTACTTCCGATCGTAGGCGCCGACGCCTACGGCCGTCGAGGGCCCCAGCCCTCTCCCCCGTGGCAGCCACCACCATCGGGATCCCCGTCCGCGGGCCCTTTCCGCACGGCCGCCACGCTGAAGATCCCGCCCTCCGGGTCGCGCAGCGCCGCGATGCGCCCATAGGGGGTGTCGGCCGGCAGCGAGATGACGCCGCCGCCGAGCTCCGCGGCGCGTTCGGCGACCTCGTCGACGTCCTTCACGCAGAAGTAGACCCGCCAGCGGGGCCGGACGTTCGGGTCAGGGGCGGCCTCGAGGGCGCCGCCGCGCAGCCCCGCGACGGCCTTACCGTCGATATGGAGGACCACCCGGTCGTGTTCGAAGCGGACGTCGCAGCGCTCCCGCCCCTGGGCGTCCCAGCCGAAGACCTGACCGTAGAAGAGCGCCGCCTCGAAGGCGTCACGGGTGCGCAGCTCCAGCCATACGGGCGCGCCCGGTCTGCGCTCGCCCCACCAGGCGGAGGTCAGATCGCCCTCCCAGATGCCGAAGTTGGCCCCGTCCGGGTCGGCCGCCCAGGCCACCCGGCCGCTGCCGAACTCCAGCGGCCCGACCGCGACCGTGCCGCCGCGCTCCTGGACGCGCGAGGCCACCTCGTCCGCGCTGTCCGCCGCGAAGTACGTGGTCCAGGTGACCGGCAGGCTCACCCCCGCCGACGGCGACGAGGCGCCGATGCCGACGGTCGGTACGCCGCCCTCGGTGTACGCGATGGTGTAACGGCCGTGACCCTGCCGGGTGGGGCGGAAGCCCCAGCCGAAGAGCTCTCCGTAGAAGTGGTGCGCGCGGTCCAGATCCGCTGCCATCAGACTCACCCAGCAGGGCGCGCCCTGGACAGCACGGAACCTCTCCCGCAAGGCCGCTCACCTCACTCATATCCCCGGGGGCGCCATAGACGTCCCGCAGGCAGCCGTCATCGATCGGGCTTCACGCCCGATATCTACACCTTCCTCCGATTTCGCGGCCAGCGCCACCTTGGTGCGCACCGGCGCGTTGATGCCCACCCGTGCGCCCTCCGGGGCGCCCACCCGTGTACCTACCGGCGCGCCCGCCCATGTACCCATCGGCATGCCCAACCGTGTACCCATCGACGCGCCCCCGAGTGCCCGCGCGAGGAGGGGGCGCACACGCTGTTGTGGCGCATCACACCGGGGCGCGTCCGGCATCGGGGCACGGCCACCCGGGCGCGGCAGGGCAGTATTGCGCCATGTCGAATCTCCGCTCAAACATCGTCGCCTGGCTGGGCCGCAAGTACTTTACGAGAATTCAGAAGAACGGCTTCGACTTGTCCAAGATGTCGTTCCTCCCGGACGCCACACTGGCACCGCTGAGGCGCGACGGCCTCGACCCCATTCCCGATCTGTCCCGAACCAGGGCAAAGGAACCCATTAGCAAGATATGGCTGCCTTTCGGCATCAATGCCTGGCTTGTCACCGGATATGACGAGACCAAGGCGGTGCTCGGAAAGGCGAAGGGGTTCAGCTCCGATTTCACCAACCTCGCGGAACGGAACATCGGCGTGGCCCCGCAGCAGAATCCCGGAGGTCTCGGTTTCAGCGATCCACCGACGCATACGAGACTGCGACGCCTGCTGACGCCCGAATTCACCATGCGGCGGCTCAGCAGGCTCACCCCGCGCATCCACTCCATCGTGGAGGAGCGCCTCGACGAGATGGCCGCGGCCGAGGGCCCGGTGGATCTCGTGCAGTCGTTCGCGCTGCCCATCCCCGCGCTGGTCATCTGCGAACTCCTCGGTGTGCCGTACGAGGACCGCGATGACTTCCAGCGCCACAGCACGGCGCGGTTCGACCTCTTCGACGGGGCGAACGCCTCCCTCGGCGCGATGTCGGACTCCCTCTCCTATCTGCACGGGATCGTGCGGAAGCAGCGTGAGACGCCCGGCGACGGGCTGCTCGGCATGCTGGTGAAGGAGCACGGCGACGAGCTCGACGACCATGAGCTGGCCGGGCTCGCCGACGGGGTGCTGACCGGCGGCCTGGAGACGACCGCGAGCATGCTGGCGCTCGGCACGCTGGTGCTGCTCCAGGCCCCCGAGCAGTTCGCCGCGATACGTGACCAGGACGAGGTCGTGGACCCGTTCGTGGAGGAGCTGCTGCGCTATCTCACCGTGGTGCAGGTGGCGTTCCCGCGGTTCGCCCGCGAGGACATGGAGATCGCGGGCACCCGGATATCCGCCGGTGATCTGGTGCTGTGCTCACTGAGCGGGGCCAACCGGGACGAGAAGCTGGGCCCGGACATGGAGCGGGTCGATCCGCATCGGCAGGCCTCCTCTCATCTGGCCTTCGGGTACGGCATCCACCGCTGCATCGGCGCCGAGCTGGCCAAGATGGAACTCCGGGCCGCCTACCCCGCGCTCATACGGCGGTTCCCGGCGATGCGGCTCGCGGTACCGGCGGAGAAGCTCTCGTTCCGGAAGCTCTCCATCGTCTACGGCGTGGAGGAGCTGCCGGTGCTGCTGAAGTAGCCGAGCCCGGGGAGGGGACGGGGCGAACGGGAGGGACAGGGGACCGGAGGGACAGGGGACCGGAGGGGTGGGAGGCCGGAGGGGCGGGAGGGTATCGGTATCGGGCGTCCGGTATCGGATATCGGTATCCGGCGTCGGACATCGGGAGGGTATTCAGGTATTCAGAAGCGCTCGACCAAGTGCTCGCGCCCACGCGGGGGCTCGTACGACGTCGGCCAGAAGTCGGTGATGGTCTGGATCCGGCCGTCCGCCGAGGCGGTGAAGAAGCTGATCGCCTGCGTCTCCTCCTCGTCCACGCTGAAACTCACCCAGGAGACCGCCTGATCGCCGTCGGTGACGACGCGCTCGACCTCCAGGCTCCACTCGCCCACGTGCTCCGCGTTGAAGCGGACCACCCCGTCCCGGCCCAGCACCCGCTCGCGGGTCTGCGGCAGCTCGTAGCGGACGTCGTCGGCGAGGGTGGCGCCGAATGCCCGCCAGTCCCTGGCCTGGGCCGTTGCCCAGTACGTCTCAACCGTCGCGCCTATGTCGGCCATCAGCTCCCCCTCGGTGTGCGGCCTCGCGTCCATCCCGCCGGGAACGTTATCCACAGGCGTGGGACGACGCCAGCGCGCATGTCGGGGTGCGGCGCAGAATGGTGGGCATGACTGAGAGCACGGAGTCCATGCCGGACTGGGAAAAGCGCTTCCGGGCGCCGCGAGTGGGGCTGCCCGACTGGGCGGAGGACGCCCCGGACCACTCGCTGTTCGTCTCGAACGCCACGGGTACGTACGAGCTGTACGCATGGGACCGGGCCACCGGTGCCCAGCGGCAGGTCACGGACCGGCCGAACGGGACGACCGACGGGGTGCTGTCGCCGGACGGCCGGTGGATCTGGTGGTTCTCGGACACCGACGGCGATGAGTTCGGGGTGTGGCTGCGCCAGCCGTTCAGCGGCGGCGGGCGCGACGAGGGCGACGAGCGCCCGGCCGACGAGCCCGCCACCCCGGGTCTGGAGCCCTCCTACCCCGCGGGTCTCGCGCTGGGCCGCGACGGCACGGCGGTCGTCGGGCGGTCCACCGACGAGGACGGCTCGACCATCCATGTGGTGCGGCCGGGCGGCGAGTCCGAGGAGATCTACCGGCACCGCGAGTCCGCCGGAGTGGGCGATCTCTCATATGACGGGACGCTGATCGCGATCGAGCACACCGAGCACGGCGACGCGATGCACTCGGCGATCCGGGTCCTGCGGCCGGACGGGACGGCCGTCGCGGAGCTGGACGACACCAAGGGCGGCACGGAGGAGCTGGGCCTGTCCGTGATGGGCTTCGCGCCCGTGGAGGGCGACACCCGGCTGCTGGTCGGGCATCAGCGGCGCGGCCGGTGGGAGCCCATGGTGTGGGATCCGACGACCGGTGTGGAGACCGCGCTGGGGATCGACCTCCCCGGTGACGTCGGGGCGGACTGGTTCCCGGACGGATCGGCGCTGCTGGTCGAGCACAGCCATCAGGCCCGCAGCGAGCTGTGGCGGTACGACCTCGCCTGCGGCGAGCTGACCCGCCTGGAGACCCCGGCGGGCACGATCTCGGGCGCCACGGCGCGGCCGGACGGCACGGTGGAGTTCCTGTGGTCGTCGGCCGAGAAGCCGCCCCAGGTGCGGTCGACGAGCGGGCGCACGGTGCTGGACCCGCCCGGTTTCACCGCCCCGGAGTCGGTGCCGGTCACCGACGTCTGGGTGGACGGCCCCGGTGGGCGGGTGCACGCGCTGGTGCAGAAGCCCTCGGGCGAGGGTCCCTTCCCCACGGTTTTCGACATCCACGGCGGGCCGACCTGGCACGACAGCGACGCCTTCGCGGCGGGCCCCGCGGCCTGGGTGGACCACGGCTTCGCCGTCGTGCGGGTCAACTACCGCGGCTCCACCGGCTATGGGCGGGCGTGGACGGACGCGCTCAAGCACCGGGTCGGGCTGATCGAGCTGGAGGACATCGCCGCCGTGCGGGAGTGGGCGGTGGACTCCGGGCTCGCCGACCCCGAGCGGCTGGTGCTGGCCGGCGGCTCCTGGGGCGGCTATCTCACGCTGCTGGGGCTCGGGACCCAGCCGGCTTCCTGGGCGCTGGGGCTGGCCGCGGTCCCGGTCGCGGACTATGTGACGGCCTACCACGACGAGATGGAGGCCCTGAAGGCGATGGACCGCACCCTGCTGGGCGGCACGCCGGAGGAGGTGCCGGAGCGGTTCGAGGCGTCGTCCCCGCTGACCTATGTGGAGGAGGTGCGGGCGCCGGTCTACATCTCGGCGGGGGTGAACGACCCGCGCTGCCCCATACGGCAGATCGACAACTATGTGGAGCGGCTCGAGCGGCGCGGCACCCCGCATGAGGTCTACCGCTATGACGCGGGGCACGGCTCGCTGGTCGTCGAGGAGCGGATCAAGCAGTTGCGCTTGGAGATCGAGTTCGCTCGGCGTCATCTGGGGTCGGGTCCGCACCCGGCGCCGTCGCGGCCGTCGGAGCCGTCGGCTCGGGTGGCGTGATGCCGAGGGCCAGATCGCGGGCCGTCTCGGCCTCGCGGCGGAACAGCCGGAACCACATGAAGACCACGAAGCCCGCGAAGACGAACCACTCACCGGTGTAGCCCAGGTTCTGGAACGCCTTGATGTCGAGCCCGGTGCCCTCCGCCGCCGTGGGGGGCACCGGCTTCAGGACCCCGGGCGCCTCGGCGGAGGTGACCCAGGCGTCGTACACCTGGTACGGCACCAGGTTGACCAGGGAGGCGGCGCTGATCATGCCCAGCTGACCGCGAGGGAGGCCGCCGCTCGCGCTGACCCCGTCGCCGCCCTGGTGCTCGGACGCCTGTAGCGCACCGGTGACGGTCACCTCGCCGGAGGGGGGTGCGGGCACCTTGGCGGTGACCGCCGGATCGTCGGCGTCGCCGGGGAGCCAGCCGCGGACGACGGGCAGCGCCTTGGCGCCGTCCTCGGCCGCGTCCCCGCCCTCGCCTCTGGCGCCGTCCTTGCCCCCGTCCTTGCCCTCATCCACGCGCAGCAGAGTCAGCACATAGAAACCGTCGCGGCCGTCCAGCCGCCGGTCGGGCACGAGGAGTTGATGTGCGGTGTCATATCGGCCGGTGGCGGTGGCCCGCTCCCCGGAGGTCTTCGCGGTGACCGGCAGCAGATCGCCCAGCGGCCGGGCCGCGGCCTTCCGCTCGGCGGACGCCTCGTCCTGCTGCTGGTTGTGCGTGTTGACACGCGTCTCGAAGCGGCTGAGCTGCCAGCTGCCCATGAAGAGGCAGACCGGGATCGCCAACAGGGTGAACACGTTGATCACCCACCAGCGTGGGGTCAGCAGAAACCGATACACACCCCCACGGTACGGGCTTCGCGTCCCGGACCCGGCGGCGGGGCCGCCCCACACAGCCCCGTGCCGCGGCCCCAGGACGCCCACAGGGCACGCCCGGACCGCCGGCGCCCGGACCGCCGCCGCTGGGCCTCCCGGGCTCGAGGCTCCGGGAGGCCGCTCCTCGGCTCCGGAGAGACGTCGGCGGGCTTCGGAGGGAGGGCAGTGGGCTCTAGGACGCCAGCAGACCCGTGCGGTAGATCGTTCCGGCGCAGGCGCCGCCGATCGTCACGCTCGCGGCGGCCGGGTCGCCCGCCTCCGGTGTGTGGCTGACCAGGACGCTCGCATCCTGCGGCTCACCGCCACCACCGCCCGGGGTGCCGCCCGGATCGCCCGTGGTGGGGTCGTCCTGCGGTCCGTCCTGGGCCGAGTCCGTGGACGGGTCGGGGGTCGGGGTGCCGGTGGTGGAGCAGCCGCTGGTGCCGCCGCCCGACGCCGGGATCCAGGCGAACTTCACCTCGTACGCCTGGCCGGGCTTGAGGATGAGCGTGCCCGGCTGGGTGGAGGGGTCGGGCAGCCCCGCCGCCGCGTCCCCCGCCGTATGGTCCACGACCAGGATCCGCGAGGCGTCCGCGCCTCCCTGGGCGCTCGCGCCCACCGAGCCGCTGCCCTCGACCGTGCAGGCCCGGTCCGAGACGTTCACGACGCGGAACGAGCCGTAGACCCGCCCCTCGGCGTCGGCCGCTCCGACCGATCCGGCGCCACCGCTGGTGAGCTGGGCGCGGCCACAGGTGGGGGAGGTGGCGTTCAGCGTGTTGGTGGGGTCGGGCGCCGTACCGCCGGAGCCGCCCTCCTCGCCCTTCGGCGGCTTGTCCCTCCCCTTGTCCTTGCCCTTGTCGCCCTTGTGCTCCTCGACCGTGTCGGAGGGCCCGTCGGCGTCCTTGCCGCCGCTGCCCTCGCCGTGCCGACCGCCGCTGGTCTCAGGGGTGCGGTGGCTGCTGGCGGCGTTGGCCGGGCGGTCGTTCGAGCCGTCGCTGGTGGTCGCGACGTGCACCAGCGCCGGTACGGCCGCGCAGCCGAGCACCAGCGCCGCGGCGGCCCCGACCAGGGCCTGGCGCCGCCGCGCGCGGCGGGCGGGCACGGCGCGCCGCAGATGGTCGAGGGACTCGGGGGACGGCTCGAGCTCGTCGACGGCGCGGTGCAGCAGCCGCCGCAGCGCCTCCTCGTCCTCACCGCCGGGCTCGTCGTCGTCCAGCTGAATACGGAGGGGCGTCACCCGCCCCGGCCCGGCCCCGGCGGACTCCCTGCCCTCCGTGGCCTCGGCGGACCCGGTGCGCTCCTCGACCGGCCCGGTGCACTTCTCGACCGGCCCGGTGCGCTCCTCGGCGCCCGCGGACGGGCGCTCCTCAGTGCCCACGGACTCCGCTGGCTCACGGGTCTCCGTGGACCCGGCCGACTCACGGACCTCGGCGGATTCCGCGGACCCAGTCGCCTCTACCGGCTCCCTGGGCTCCTCCGGCTCCCTGGGCTCCGCCGGCTCTCTGGATTCCGGCTCGTGGCCGTGCCGCCGGCCGGAATCCCCCGGGTCCGGCGTAGATGTGTTGTGGTTCATGCCGGAGCCTCCATGGCGACGCGGAGCGCCGCGATGCCGCGCGAGCCGTACGCCTTGACCGAGCCGAGCGAAATACCCAGCGTCTCGGCCACCTGGGCCTCGGTCATATCGGCGAAGTAGCGCAGCACGAGGACCTCGCGCTGACGGCGCTGAAGTCCCCTCATCGCCTTGATCAGTTGATCGCGTTCTAGCTGTTCGTACGCCCCCTCCTCGGCACTGGCCATATCGGGCATCGGCTTGGAGAGCAGCTTCAGCCCGAGGATGCGCCGGCGCAGCGCGGAGCGGGAGAGATTGACGACCGTCTGCCGCAGATAGGCGAGGGTCTTCTCGGGGTCCCGGACTCTCTTGCGCGCCGAGTGCACACGGATGAACGCTTCCTGCACGACGTCCTCACAGGAGGCGGTGTCGTCGAGTAGGAGCGCGGCGAGACCGAGCAGCGACCGGTAATGGGCGCGATAGGTCTCGGTGAGGTGATCGACTGTGGTGCCCGCTGCCATCGCGTCGTCAGTGTCCTCGCGCCCTGTTGTGATGTGCGCGGGGCGGGCCGTCGGCCAGGGCGCGATCACCGGCATGCCACCTGGGGCACGCGGGGGGCGTACTGCCGCGCCGCCATGCCCTGGAACCGTTGCGATGCCGAATACCTCTGCCACGCCTGTTGGACACGCCGCCCCCTGTCAGGGTTGTACGCGTGAGGCACCGCTTTTGACGATGCGTTGAATGCCCCCATGCGCACCAACTCTTCCCCAATGCCCCAGTTACCCCAGCACCCACTGCGGGGTGGCTGGAAAGACGCTCCCCGCCCACTGCCGGTTGCAGCGGGCGGGGAGCGAATACGTCGATCACATCAACGACCCAGCTCAGCTGGTCCAGGCCAGTGACACGCACACAGGATATTCACAATCTGCCGGACGACGCACTGGTGAAACGTCACTTTAAGACGATCGCTCACGTTACGGCGCCCCGGCCCCCTCTTACGACGGCCCGCCCCCTCTTAACCCAGTGATGGGTTACCCAGTGGCGGGTCCTGGGTCACCGCGCGGCGGTCCTGCCCGCCAGCTCGGCCGCGACGACCTCCGCGATCTGCGCGGTGTTCAGCGCCGCGCCCTTGCGCAGGTTGTCACCGCAGACGAACAGTTCCAGCGCCTTCGGATCGTCCAGCGACCGCCGCACCCGGCCGACCCAGGTGGGGTCGGTGCCCACGGCGTCGGCAGGCGTGGGGAACTCGCCCTCCGCCGGGTTGTCGCACAGCACCACCCCGGGGGCGCCCGCCAGGGTCTCGTGCGCCGCCTCGACCGTCACCTCGTTCTCGAACCGCGCGTGCACGGCCAGCGAATGCGTGGTGATCACGGGCACCCGTACACAGGTCGCGGTGACCCTCAGCTCCGGCAGCCCAAGGATCTTGCGGGACTCGTTCCGCACCTTGAGCTCCTCGGAGGACCAGCCGTCCTCCTTGAGCGAACCGGCGAACGGCACCACATTGAGCGCCATCGGCGCCGGGAACGGCCCGGTGTCGCCCACCGCCCGCCGTACGTCGCCCGGGTGGGTGCCCAGCTCCGTACCGGCGACCAGCGCGAGCTGCTCGCGCAGGGCGTCGATGCCTTCCTTGCCCGCGCCGGAGACCGCCTGGTACGAGGAGACGATCAGCTCGCTCAGCCCGAACTCGGCGTGCAGCGCGCCCATCGCGACGATCATCGACAGGGTGGTGCAGTTGGGGTTGGCGATGATCCCGCGCGGGCGGACCCGGGCCGCGTGCGCGTTCACCTCCGGCACCACCAGGGGGACATCGGGGTCCATCCGGAAGGCGCCGGAGTTGTCGACGGCCACCGCGCCCTTGCTCGCCGCGATGGGCGCCCACTGCGCCGAGACCTCGTCGGGGACGTCGAACATCGCGACGTCGACGCCCTCGAACGCCTCCTCGCTCAGCGCGACGACCTCGACCTGCTCACCCCGGACGGTCAGCTTGCGACCGGCCGAGCGGGGCGAGGCGATCAGCCGGATCTCGCCCCAGATGTCGGCGCGCTCGGAGAGGATCGAGAGCATGACGGTGCCGACCGCGCCGGTGGCCCCGACGACCGCGAGGGTGGGCTTGTCGCCACCGCCGGCACCGCCATGGCCGGTCATCGTCCGGTCCCTCCGTAGACCACCGCTTCGTCGGTGTCACTGTCCAGGCCGAAGGCGCTGTGCACGGCCACGACCGCGTCCTTCACATCGTCGGCGCGGGTGACGACCGAGATGCGGATCTCGGAGGTCGAGATCAGCTCGATGTTGACCCCGGCGTTCGACAGCGCCTCGAAGAAGGTCGCGGTGACCCCCGGGTTGGTACGCATACCGGCACCGATCAGGGAGATCTTGGCGATCTGGTCGTCGTAGCGCAGCGAGTCGAAGCCGATCAGCGACTTCGCCTTGGTCAGCGCCTCCATCGCCCGGTGGCCGTCCGTCTTCGGCAGCGTGAAGGAGATGTCGGTCAGTCCGGTCGACGCGGCGGAGACGTTCTGCACCACCATGTCGATGTTGATCTCGGCGTCGGAGATGGTGCGGAAGATGGCCGCGGCCTCACCCGGCTTGTCCGGCACCCCGACGACCGTGACCTTGGCCTCGGACGTGTCGTGCGCGACTCCGGAGATGATCGCCTGCTCCATGCCTTCTTCTCCTTCTCCCGCTTCCTGCCGGTTGCGCACCCAGGTGCCCTGGTGACCGGAGAAAGACGACCGTACGTGAATGGGGATGGTGTACCGGCGCGCGTACTCCACACAGCGCAGGTGCAGCACCTTGGAGCCGCTCGCGGCGAGCTCCAGCATGTCCTCGTACGGAATCTCGTTGATCTTGCGAGCCTTCTTCACCACGCGCGGATCGGCGGTGAACACGCCGTCCACGTCGGTGTAGATCTCGCACACCTCGGCGTCCAGGGCCGCGGCCAGCGCGACCGCGGTGGTGTCGGAACCGCCCCGGCCGAGGGTGGTGATGTCCTTGCTCTCCTGGGACACGCCCTGGAAGCCCGCGACGATCGCGACCGCGCCGAGCTCGAGCGCGTCACGGATGCGGCCCGGTGTGACGTCGATGATCCGTGCTTTGTTGTGAACCGCGTCGGTGATGACTCCCGCCTGGCTGCCGGTGAACGACAGCGCCTCGTGACCGAGGTTTTTGATCGCCATCGCCAGCAAGGCCATGGAGATCCGCTCTCCCGCGGTCAGCAGCATGTCGAACTCGCGCCCAGTAGGAATCGGGGATACCTGCTCGGCGAGATCGATCAGCTCGTCCGTCGTGTCGCCCATCGCGGAGACCACGACGACCACCTGGTGGCCGTTCTTCTTGGCTTCCACGATTCGCTTGGCGACCCGCTTGATGCCTTCGGCATCGGCAACGGAGGAGCCTCCGTACTTCTGCACGACAAGGCCCACGTGCGCTCCTCGCAGCTCTCAATAATGCGGTCGGCTCAGTCTAACGAGCGGCCGGAATACGCCCTCCCAATATCACATAGCGAGACGAATGCCTCGCAAAGTGATCAGGGAGGACGAGGGGCATCACGCGGCGCAACGTCCACGCACACGCGAGATTCCCGCATCCCTCCCACCCGCTCAGCGACGAACCCTGCCCGCTCACCGCGGAAGCACACGGGAACGTAACCCAGCTCACAGGATCCGGCGGCCTGGCGGGCCGTCCGACGGGCCGCGTCGCGGGGTGGGCTTGGCGGGCGGCCGTCCGGCGGCCGCGTCGCGGGGCGTCTCGGGGCCCGCCCAGGGCCGTCTCAAGCGCTCCTCAGCGCGGTCCCGAGCGCTCCTCAGCGCGGTCCCGAGCGCAGCCCGAGCGGTCCCGCGATCTCCGCCGCCATGACCCGGCCGGCCTCCTCCGCGAGCTCCTCGTCACCGCCCGCGTTGCTGTCCGTGTCCAGACCGTTCAGCTCGTCCAGCGGGCTGTCCAGCCGTACGTGCGCGACCAGCGACTGCAACGCGCGCAGGGCCGCCGAGGCGGTCGTCCCCCAGTTGGAGAGGTACGAGAACTGCCACCACCACAGCGCCTCGCTGATCCGGCCCTCGCGGTAGTGCGCCATCCCGTGCCGCAGATCGGTGATGATCCCGGCCAGGTCGTCGGAGATCCGACAGGCCACGGGCTGGCTGCGCGGCACGTACGGGTCGAAGACCTCCGAGTAGATGTCCACCGGCTCCAGCAGCTGGGCGAAGCGCTCACGCAGCTCGTCGACGTCCGGCTCCGGGCCGGCGTCCGGTTCGTACCGCTCGTCCGGGACGAAGTCCTCGTGCGCGCCGAGCCGGCCGCCCGCGAGAAGCAGCTGCGACAGCTCGAGCAGCAGGAACGGCACAGCGCTGTCCGGCTCGTCCCCCTTGGCGACTTCGGTGACCGCGACGATGAAGCTCTCGATCTGGTCGGAGATCTGGACCGCGAAGTCGTCCGGGTCCGGATGGGCGTCGTGCAGCGTTGCGTCAGACATCGAGAAGTCTTCTCCCTTCGAAGGCACGACCCAGCGTGACCTCGTCGGCGTACTCCAGGTCTCCACCGACAGGGAGGCCGCTGGCCAGGCGGGTGACCTTCAAACCCATGGGCTTGATCATGCGCGCGAGGTACGTGGCGGTGGCTTCGCCCTCCAGATTCGGATCGGTGGCCAGGATGAGCTCGGTGACCGTACCGTCCGCGAGCCGCGCCAGCAGCTCCCTGATCCGCAGATCGTCCGGGCCCACGCCCTCGATGGGGCTGATCGCCCCGCCGAGCACGTGATAACGGCCCCGGAACTCACGCGTCCGCTCGATCGCGACAACGTCCTTCGGCTCCTCGACCACGCAGATGATCGCGGGGTCACGACGGGGGTCCTGACAGACGCGGCACTGCTCGGCCTCGGCGACGTTCCCGCAGACCGCGCAGAACCGCACCTTCTCCTTGACCTGCGTCAGCGCTTGCGCGAGACGCCGGACATCGGTGGGCTCGGCCTGAAGGATGTGGAAGGCGATCCGCTGCGCGCTCTTGGGACCGACGCCGGGCAGCCTGCCCAACTCGTCGATGAGGTCCTGGACCACGCCCTCGTACACGCCTTCATCCAATCTCGCGCCGACACGCGGTGGCCGTACTTCACATGAATATTCGGTTGCGCCGTGCCCTCACGGCCAGGGGGCGTCACGCTCTCGCGGCCGGGCCACCGCGATTCCTACGCGGCCGCCGCGACTCCTGCGCGGCCGCCGCGCCCCCTACGGTCGGGCCCGGGTAGCCCGCGAACCCGGGGACCCGAGACCCGGGGGACCCGAGACCCTGGGGACCCCAAAGAGTCGGGAGAACCCGAAGGTCAGAACGGGAGTCCGGGCATGCCGCCCAGCCCCTGGGCGAGCGGACCGAGCTTCTGCTGCTGGAGCTCCTGCGCGGCGTGGTTGGCGTCACGGACGGCCGCGACGACCAGATCCGCGAGGGTCTCCGTGTCCTCAGGATCCACGGCCTTGGGATCGATGACCAGGCCCTGCAACTCACCGGAACCGGTCACGGTCGCCTTCACCAGGCCACCGCCCGAGGAACCCTCGACGTGAGTGCGGGCCAGCTCCTCCTGGGCCGCGGCGAGGTCCTGCTGCATCTTCTGAGCCTGCTGCAACAACTGCTGCATATTCGGCTGGCCACCACCGGGGATCACGGCTTCGCTCCTGGCGCTCGACAGTCGTTCTCTTCGATAGCCCGAGCCTACGTGCTCCCAGAGCGCCTTGCTCTACGCCGTACGGAGGAGACGCGGCCACCTGATACACGGGGGCGGGGCCCGCGCCTCCTACTCGTTGACGATCTCCTCGATCACCGTGGCACCCAGCTCGCGGACGATCAGGTCGTGCCCGCTCAGCGCGGTGTCGTCCAGATCCGGGTCGTCCTCGGCCGGCATGTCGTCCTCGATCGAGACCCGCGGCGGCTCGGGCTCCCGGTACGCCGCCTCGGGGGGCGGGCCCGCGTCCGCGGAGCCGGACGGTGCGGAGGTCGCGGAGGACGCGGAGGGTGCGGCCGGGGGCGGGGAGGCGGGAGCGGGCCGGGGCGCGGACTGGCGGGGCGGGGCGGACTGACCACCACCGCCGAAGCCACCGCCGACGGCACCCCCGCCACCGGCGCCGGCACCGGAACCGGCACCGCCTCCGCCGTAACTGCTGCCTCCGCCGTAGCCGCCGGGACCGCCCTGGCCACCGGAACCACCAGGACCACCAGCACCACCGAAGCCGCCCGGACCGCCCGGACCGCCTGAGCCACCTGGGCCGCCGCCCTGCTGTCCGGCGCCGCCCGAGGGGTCGACGATCGCCTCGATCCGCCACTGCACCCCTATGGCGTCCTGGAGGGCCTGCCGCAGGACGTCCTCGCTGCCGCCGCCCACAAAGCTGTCGCGCGCGCCCGCGTTGGAGAAGCCGAGCTGGAGGGTGGTGCCGTCGAAGCCGGACACCGTCGCGTTCTGGCTCAGCAGGATCCAGGTGAAGCGGCGGCGGTTCTTGACCGCCTCCAGGATGTCCGGCCACATCTGCCGCACCTGGACGGCACCCTGCGCCATGCCCGGCGCGCCCGGCGCGGGTGCGGAGGGCGCGGGTGCACCGGGCGCGCGGCCCGCGGCGGGGGCAGAGGGTGCGGTCGGGGCGCTCGGGGTGGTCGGCGCGGAGGGGCCGCCACCCTGCCCCGGCGCGGTGGCCGTGGGCCAGCCGCCGGGCTGTCGGGCGGGCGCGCCGGCGCCCTGTCCACCGCCACCCCCAGGGGCACCGCCCGAACCGCCCGCACCGGACGCGCTGCCACCGCCACCGGCACCGGCACCGGCACCGGACGGTCCGCCCGCGCCGGAAGCCCCGGAGCCGGGCGCGGAGGCGGCAGGCCAGGCTCCGGGCCGCGATCCACCGCCCTCGGCGGCCGGGGCCTGGGCACCCGACGGCCACGCTCCGGGCCGCTGCCCGCCACCGTCCTCCGGGGGCGCGGCCGCGGCCGGTGCACCGCCCTGCTGTCCACTGTCTACGGCGCCGCCCGGACCGCCGCCCGCAGCGGGCCGCGCCCCGGCGGGCCACCCACCGGGCGCCTCGCCACTCCCCGCACTCTCCGGTGCCTGCCCCTGACCGGGCCCGCCCCCGGCCATAGCCGCACGCGCGGCGGCCGGACCGGACGGCCCACCGGCGGGGGGACCGACGGGAGCGTGAGCATCGGGCCCAGGTACGTACCCCATGGCAGGCCCGGACCCCCCAACACCACCACCGCCGACACCGCCACCGACACCACCGGCACCGGCTCCCCCGCCCAGGCCGCCCGCGAGGGCCCCCCGCTCCAGCCGCTCCAGCCGCGACTGGACGGACCGCTCATCGTCGAAGGCGGCGGGCAGCAGCACCCGGGCGCAGATCAGCTCCAGCTGGAGCCGCGGCGAGGTGGCGCCGCGCATCTCCGTAAGACCCTCATTGACGAGGTCCGCCGCGCGGCTCAGCTCGGCACCGCCGAAGACCGACGCCTGCGCCTGCATCCGCTCCACCACATCGGCCGGGGCGTCGATGAGCCCCTTCTCCGCCGCGTCCGGCACGGCGGCGAGGATCACCAGATCGCGCAGCCGCTCCAGCAGATCGGCGACGAAGCGCCGGGGGTCGTTGCCCCCCTCGATCACACGGTTGACGACCTCGAACGCCGCCGCCCCGTCGCTCGCCGCGAAGGCGTCCACGATCGAGTCCAGCAGCGAGCCGTCCGTATAACCGAGCAGCGAGGTCGCCATGGCGTACGTCACGCCGTCGTCGGCCGCGCCCGCGAGCAGCTGGTCCATCACCGACATCGAATCCCGCACGGACCCGGCCCCGGCCCGCACCACCAGCGGCAGCACCCCGTCCTCGACCGGAATCGCCTCGCGCCCGCAGACCTCTCCCAGATAGTCACGGAGCGTCCCGGGCGGCACGAGCCGGAAGGGATAGTGGTGCGTACGCGACCGGATCGTGCCGATGACCTTCTCCGGCTCGGTGGTCGCGAAGATGAACTTGAGGTGCTCCGGGGGCTCCTCGACCACCTTCAGCAGGGCGTTGAACCCCGCCGAGGTGACCATATGGGCCTCATCGATGATGTAGATCTTGTAGCGACTGGACGCGGGCCCGAAGAACGCCTTCTCCCTCAGCTCACGGGCGTCGTCCACACCACCGTGCGACGCGGCGTCGATCTCGATCACATCGATCGACCCCGGCCCGTTCCGCGCGAGGTCCTGGCACGACTGGCACTCGCCGCACGGCGCCGGGGTGGGACCCTTCTCACAGTTCAGACAGCGGGCCAGGATGCGCGCACTGGTCGTCTTGCCGCACCCGCGGGGACCGCTGAAGAGATACGCGTGATTGACCCGGTTGTTGCGCAGCGCCTGCTGCAACGGGCCGGTGACATGCTCCTGCCCGATGACCTCCGCGAAGGTCTCGGGGCGGTAGCGGCGGTACAGCGCGAGGGACGACACGCTTACGACGATATCGGGGACCACGGACAACGGGCCCACACCCGTATCCCCACACCCCCCGCAGCCCCCACAGACGCAAGGGGCCCCTCACGCACCCGCCAGAGCCCACTTACCCTTGCTGCCTTCCGGCCCTGGGGGAGTTCGGTGAGATAGCGCCACGTGAGGGGCTGCGCCCCACCTTAGCGGATGGCCCGGGGTGCGAACGACTCCGCGGGGGCCCCTTCCGGTCGTGGACCGTTTTTGGCCAGGATTCGGCCAGGATTTGGCCAGGGCTCGGCCAGGGTTCGGCCGACAGCCAGTGGGCGAGTGGGGCACCCCCGGCAGACGTCATCCGGCGGCTTCCCGCGTCATCCGGCGGCTTCCCGCTCGCGATGGGTGGCGAGGTACGTCCCTGCGCTGATCACAGGGATCACGGCCAGTACCCACCAGACCCGGTGGTAGTCCCCCAGGATCGTCACGCTTGTCGGCGTCCCCAGGACGGCGACGAACAGGCTGACGCCGAGCAGAGCGCCCAGCTGCCGGAAGCTGTTGTTGATGGCGGTGCCGACACCGAAGCGCTCCGGTGGCAGCGCCTTCGCCGCGGCGCTGTTGAGAGTGGAGAGGGCCAGGCCTACCCCGATGCCATTGAGCACGAGGGTGGGCAGCCAGTGCGCGGCCCAGTGCGGCGAGGGGCCGGTGCGCAGGGCGAGAGCGGCGGCACCCGCGGCGTAGAAGAGGGCACCGATGACGAAGACCGGGCGGTAGCCGAATCGTTCGGCCAGCCGGCCGGCCAGCGGGGCCACGAGCGCGGTGACGAGCGCGCTGGGGCTGACGGCCAGTGCGGACTTCAGCACGGAGTAGTGCCAGACGTTCTGCAAGAACAGCAGGCTGGAGAGCAGAACGGCGAAGAAGGCCACGGAGAAGACCAGTGTGGCGACGTTGGACGCCTGGAAGTTGCGAATCCGGAACAGGCTCAGGTCGAGTGCCGGCCGCGCGGCGTACCGGGACCGGCGGATCAGCACCGGGATCAGGACGACACCGGCCACCGCAGTCGCCAGGACACGCGGGTCGTCCCAGCCCAGGTGCGGACCGTAGATGACGGCGAAGCTGAGCAAGGCGGGCGCGGCGGCGCTCATGGCGACGCCGAGAGGGTCGGGGAAGCCGCCGTTCCGGGAGCCGCGGGTCTCGGTCAGCAGGCGGGCACCCCAGGCCGCGGTGAGCAGGCAGACGGGGACGTTGAGCAGGAAGACCCAGCGCCAGGTGGTGTATTCGATCAGGAGCGCGCCCAGGGTCGGGCCGATCGCGGTGGCGACGGCCGCCATGGCACCCCAGGTGCTGATCGCCGTGGCCCGGCGCTCCAGGGGAAAGGCCGGCAGGAGAAGCGCCAATGAGGCCGGGACGATGATGGCACCGAAGACACCTTGGGCCGCCCGTGCGGCGATGAGGACGCCGAGCCCAGGGGCGAGACCGCACAGGGCACTGCTGACCGCGAAGCCCATGAGACCGATCTGGAACAGGCGCTTGCGGCCGTAGGCGTCGGCCAGTTGCCCGGCCGGGATCAGGAACGCGGCGAAGACCAGGGTGTAGGCGTTGAGGACCCACACCAGTCGGGTGATTCCGGCGTCGAAGCTGGTGCTGATCGTGTCGAAGGCGACATTCACGATTGTGGTGTCGAGGAAGACGATGAACACGCCGAGGCTGGTCAGCGCCAGGATGCGGCGGGCATCTCCGTCCGGTACCGGCGGGGCGGAGGCGACCGGGGGCGTCGCTTGCGGGGTGGAGGGGATGGGCGGGATGGACATCGGCGCGCGGCTCCTCATACGGCTGTCGGGGTCGTCCTCACACGGCTGTCGGGTCCGGCGGCCCGCGCACGCCGCGTCGGCAGGGCGTACGGCAGGGGGCACGGTGACCGTCCGACGGGGGTACGGGTCACCGCCACGAGCTGATGACCAGCGCGAACAACGCGATGAAGGCCACCCCCACGAAGATCAGGTACTGCGGGAAGAAGCGCCGCCAGCGCTGGGTGAGCACGCCGATCAGCGTGAGCACGAGGCCGACGCCGACGATGCGCTGTCCCCGGGCCGCCGTGGAGCGCAGCACCCACTCGCCCGCGGGGACCCCGGCTCGCCCCGCCTCGGCCGCGTACACCTTGTAGGGGATACCGCTGGCGGGCTGGTGCCGTACCGCGCGGGCACCCTCCAACCGGATCTCCTTCTGCGCCGTGGTGTGCATGCGGGTGGTGGTCAGCGGCTGCGGCAGGTCGACGGAAGTCCCGGAGTACAGGGCGAGTGCGACCAGACCTCCGGCGACGCTGGCCACGGCGGCGCTCACGGTCAGCCGCAGCCCCGCCCTGGGGGCGGCGACGCACAGGACGGCGAGCGCGAGCTCCGGCAGCAGCGGCCAGCTCAGCGCCTCGGTGAAGGACCAGGCGGCGACCAGCCCCAGGCCCTTCCAGGACACCGCCAGCCGGGCGATCCGACGCCGGACCCGGCTGTCACGGGGCCGGATCTCGGCCAGGAGTTCGAGGACCGCCGTGCGGGCGGTGTCGGCGTCGGGGCTCGTCAGCGGCCGCCCGATCCGCACCCGCACGGCGTGCGGACGCAACCGGCCGCGCTTGGGCAGCAGTTCCGCGGTGCCGGACAGGGCAACGGGCACCACCGGCACACCGTTGGAGACGGCCAGGTCGACCGCGCCCCGGCGGAACGTGCCCACGCGGCCCGCTCCTCGGGTGCCTTCGGGAAAGACGACGACCGCGTGTCCGGCGCGCAGCATGGGACCGGCGATGGCCTGGAGGTCGGAGTAACCGCCACCGTGGCGGCGTACGGGAAAGGCGGCGGCCAGGACCGAACACACCAGGCGGCGCACCCGGTTCCGGAACCAGTAGTCGGCGGCTGCCGCCACCCGGGGAGCACGGGCGACGCCGAGCGCGGCGAGGAGCACCGCCGTGTCCGCGTGCGAGGAGTGGTTGGCCACCACCACACAACCGCCCTTCGGCAGCTTGCCCTTGACCGTGAGACCACCGGTGAGGAGGAGGACGGTCCGCCAGAGCCGCCGACGCAGCCACGCCGTCACCAGAAGTCGGAACGCGGGTCGGGCTCGCCGTCCGGGGGCCTCCGCTTCGCCGCCGACGAGCCGCCCTGGCCGCGTATCTGCCTCGGACCGCGTATCGCCCTTGGACCGCACATCGCCCCCAAGTGGCGCATCGCCCTCCGGCCCCGCATCGCCCTCCGTATCGCTTCGCGCCATGAATGACGACCTGGTCGCCGCGTCCTTCGTCATGGCATGGCTCCCAACAGGAGAAGGGTCACGAGAAGTGAGTCGATGCGATCCAGGAGCCCCCCGAAGCCGGGCAGCCAACGGCCCGCGTCCTTGACCCCGGCACCTCGTTTGATCATGGATTCGAGCAGGTCACCCAGTGCGCAACCGCACAGCACGGCAAGCCAGCGCAACGGGGTCCAGGCGTCCATGGCCCACAGCGCCAGACCGGACAAGGCGGCGGAGCCCACGACTCCGCCCCACGTCTTGGCCGGTGAGAGCGCGGACAGCGGACGGCTCAGGGGCCCGGAGCGGCCCAGTGCCCGCCCGCCGCACCAGCCGCCCACGTCCGCGAAGGCCACGCTGACGCAGATCGCGATGGCGAGGTCGCCCAGGGACACCAGTCCGGTGAGGGCAACGGGCAGCCAGATGAGGCCGAAGGTGGTCCTGGCCACGCGGTCGGCGCCATGGGCCCCGTCCTGGTCCAACAGAGGCGGCAGCGCGGCGGCGCAGAGCAGGACGCCGGCCGTGGGCAGCGTGAGCGCCCCGGGTCGCAGCCAGGCGATGAGGGGCAGGAGTACCCCGGCACCCAGCAGTACGGCGCCGTCAGCACGGCGCAGGCCCACCAGGCGCACATACTCGACGGAGCCCACCACCGCGAGCCCGGCCGCGAACAGGGCGGCTCCGGGTGCGCCGAAGCCCAGCGTCCCGCAGACGACCAGTCCGGTGACGCACCAGGTCCGCCAGCGGCGGCGCAGTTCGACGTTGCGGACGAAGAGAAGGACGAGGCCGCTCACCGTGAGCGTCCCGGCGAGGAGCGGCACGGCCCGCGCCATCTCCGGCGGAAGCGGCCCCGCGAAGGGGGTCACAGCCGACCACTCAGAGGATCGTGGTCACGATCCTCACCGACACGGCCGCTCTCGCGGACATGACCACCTTCGCCGTCACGGCGGTCGCAGAGGGCCACGACCTGAAACAGCCGCACACCGGCGGTCACTACGGAACCGACCACCATCACCACCGCGGCGGGCGCATACCACCCGGACGCCGCGGCGACCGCGATAACGAGGCAGCGCTCGGTCTTCCCCATCGGACCGCCGTTGATTCTCCGCACTCCGGCCGCGGCCCCGGCGATGGAGATCCATGACGGCGCCGAACTGGCCAGCAGCGCACCGAGTACGAGCGAAGGCGATGCATGCGGCAGAAATCCCAGAATCACCAGGAGATCCGCCGCGCGATCACCAATTTCATTCAGCAGCGAACCCAGGCGGGTCTGTTTCCCGGTTTCCCTGGCAATGGAACCGTCGAGATTCGCGCAGGCCAACCGAGCCGTCAGAAATACCACCACGGGAACTACGGCCCAGGGAGCGGGCAGCACAGCAAAAGATGCCCCGGCAGCGCCTGCACAGAGTATTCCCGCAATGGTGACCGCATTCGGAGAGACGCCGCTCCGGATCAACCATCGCCGGAGCAGGGTTAATCGGCGGGCGAACCACGGCTTGAGCGCGTACAGCCCATTCATGGCGAGACAGTAACAAGCAGGTGAACAAAAGGACAGCACCGGCCCCCGAAGCTAGTAAATGCACCAGAGGCGCGTCTTACGGCACTAGTGAATACACCAGAGCCCACGCTTTAGAGACCTCCTGAATACCGGCTTCTGCATCGGTTTTCCCGACCCACACCGACCCGTTTCTCCGACATATCCCGAATAGGCGGCGGAGCCGGTTCGGTCCGAGGACCCGCGCTTTCCCCCGAAAACGCCCGCGACGAACCATCCGCCCGCCGCCGAGCCCACATCCGTCGACGACCACCGGCCGTAAGCCCGAAGCCACTCCCACCGGCCATCGACCATCAGCCATCGACCACGGCACTCCGTCCGGTTTATCTCGATTCCGCCGGACATTGACCTCCCCCGGCCAATAAAGTGGCGTGCCCCACAGAGCACCCGGTACGCACCGCCGACGGTGTCAGCGCACCCCTCCAAGTGGGGTAGAGTGTTCCGCGGAGGATTCGCCTAGAGGCCTAGGGCGCACGCTTGGAAAGCGTGTTGGGGGCAACCCCTCACGAGTTCGAATCTCGTATCCTCCGCAGCCGCCCACGAGGGCAACCGAAGGGCCCGGACCGATCACGATCCGGGCCCTTCGTGATCCTGTGCTGCGGCACGGCACAGGCCTGGTGCTCCGTTTCCGCGATCACCGCGCCATGGGGCTCAGCAGCTCCAGCGCTTGCTCCCACCGGAACGTGTCGCGACCGCCACCCGCCTTCGGCTGGTGCGGCTCGTAGTCGGCGATCAGCACGCCCATGCGTTGAAAGTCGCCGGAGCAACGGCGATGGCGTCCGGCGGTGGAAGGGGGCGCGGGCACGCCGTTCGGGGGCCGGGATCGGCCGACGCATCAGCGGCCGTGCCGCCCCTATCGAGCGCAGAGCTTCAGCTGGATGCCTGGTGGGGCTGCCGCTTCTCGCCGTTCAACGCGTTGCTGATCTCCAGAAGGCGACCCCCGGACAGAGCGAAGGCATTGCGGGGGTTTCGGTGGGAATGCCTGCCATCATTGATCCAGATGCCGTCTTCCTGCCTCCAGTGCGCGGGCTCCCACTGGCCCTGATTCTCTAGGAGCATCCTCGCCACTTCGGCGGGCCGTTCGATCAAGGTGAGAGCGGCAAGAGCGGCTGTCAGGGCAAGCAGGTTCGCGGCACCGTCGAACGCAGCTACCGGGTACGCCAGGACAAAGCCGTCGTGGACGCCGACGCCCGTACCGCCATGACCAAGGACGATCACCGCCAGGCCTTCACCGTGTTCACCGGAGCCCTGATGGCCGACTTCGACCGCTATCTCTCCCGCGACGACGCCGATCCCGCCCGCGAAGGTGTCGTCTACCGGCAGGGCGCGGTATGGCTGACCGACGAGGAATTCGCCGAACTCGTCGAAGAGATCGAAGCCGCCGTGGCCCGCCGCACCCACACCACTCCGGGTGACGGCCGCACCCGCCACATCATCAGCTTCGTGCTCGTACCCGACGATCCCGCCGGGACCGACGACGATGCCGGGGCCGGGGCCTGAGCGACCGCCTGAGCGACCCGGGAGCGCGCTTGCGGAAGACCGCGTGAGGGGTGAGGTAGGTGCCGGTGCACCCGCTCAGACGGTACGGCGGTCGCGGGTCAGGTAGAGGGCCGTGGCGGCGGCGATGGCGGTGAGGCCGGTGACGCTGCTGACCAGGATCTGCGCGATGCCGTCGAAGGCGAAGCTGGTGGCGACGTTGACCATGGCGGCGAGGGCCAGGACCAGCCAGAGCAGGGACTTCATGAGGGGTTCCTCTCGGAGGGGCCCTTGGCGGGCCGGTGGGTCGGGGTTTGTTTCCTTGGACCGGGGGTTCGTTTGCTGAGGTCTACGATTCCGGGTTCGCCTCGCCCGCTCGATGGGCCACTCCCCCGGATCCGGGGTGTAGCGGGCTACACCCCCACCGATTCACCTACCGGCCGGCGCACTCCGCTCCCGCGGGCCCAGCCCGTCGCTTAGCCTGACGACCATGCGGGAGACGGTGCGGCGGGCGGGGTGGGCCTCGGTCGAGTTGCTGCGAGCGGCCGGGCTGGCCCTGGCCTCGTACTTGTCCATCGGGGTGGTGATCTTCGCCGCCGTGGCGATGGCCACCGTCGTGGGGGCCGGGGTGCTGCCCGAGTCGGTGCTGTTGCTGCGCAGGACGGCCGGGTACAAGCGGCGGCTGGTGGGCGCCTGGACCGGCGAGCCGGTTCCCGAGGCGTACCGGCCGCTGACCGGGGAGGCGTTCGCGCGGGCGCGGGCGGCGGTCGGGGATCCGGCCACCTACCGCGATCTGCGCTGGATGGTGGCCCACGCGGGTTACGGCTGGCTGCTGGCCTGCGGTGCGATACCGGTGTGGGTGATCGGGCTGCTCGTGGACGGAGTGTGGTGCGGGCTGCTGAAGCAACGGGCCGTGGTGCTGCCGCTGATCGAGCGGCTCGTCGACCTCGACGCGGCGTGGTCGCGGGCGCTGCTGCTGCCGTCGCCGGAGGCACTGCGCAGCGCCCGGCTCGCCGAGCGGGTGGAGGAGCTGTCCGAGACCCGGGCGGGCGCCGTCGCCGCGCACGGGGCGGAACTGCGGCGCATCGAGCGGGACCTGCACGACGGTGCGCAGGCGCGCCTGGTGGCGCTCTCGATGCGGGTGGGGCTGGCCCGGCGCGCGTACGAGAAGGACCCCGACGCGGCGCACAAGCTGCTGGCGGACGCGCAGGACCAGGCGGAGGAGGCCCTTACCGAGCTGCGCCATGTCGTGCGCGGCATCCATCCGCCGATCCTCACCGACCGCGGACTCGTGGGCGCCGTACGGGCGCTCGCGGCGGGCAGCGGGCTCGAGGTGTCCGTACGGGACGACGGGGTGGCGGACGGGCCCCGCGCCCCGGCGGCGGTCGAGGCCGCCGCGTACTTCGTGATCGCCGAGGCGCTGACCAACGCGGCCAAGCACAGCGGGGCGCGGCAGGCGTCGGTCGGCCTCGTCCGGATGCCCGATAGGTTGAGGGTCGCGGTACGGGACGAGGGGCGGGGCGGTGCCGATCCCTCGGGCGGCAGCGGGCTGCTCGGCATGCGGCGCCGGGTCGCGGCGCTCGACGGGACCGTGGAGATGACCAGCCCCGTCGGGGGGCCGACGCTGATCGAAGTGGAGCTGCCGTGCGTGTGGTGATCGCCGAGGACAACGCTCTGCTGAGGGAGGGCATGGTCCTGCTGCTGAACTCCGCCGGGCACGAGGTGGTGGCCGTCGCCTCCAGCGGCCCCGAGGTGCTGCCCGCCCTCCTCGAACACCGCCCGGACGCGGCCGTGCTCGACGTCCGCATGCCGCCGGGCTTCCGCGACGAGGGGCTGCGCGCGGCGCTCGCGGCGCGGCGGGAGATGCCGGGCCTGCCGGTGCTGGTGCTCTCGCAGTACGTCGAGGAGACCTACGCGGCCGAGTTGCTGGCCGACGGGGCGAGCGGGCTCGGCTATCTGCTGAAGGACCGGGTGGGGCGGGTCGAGGAGTTCCTGGACGCGCTGGAACGGGTGGTCGCGGGCGGTACGGCGCTGGACCCGGAGGTGGTCAAGGAGCTGATGACCCGGCGCCGGGACGATCCGGTGGACTCCCTGACGCCGCGCGAGCGCGAGGTACTGCACCTGATGGCGGAGGGCCGGGACAACGCGACGATCGCCCGGACGCTGGTGGTCTCGGAGCGCGCGGTCAGCAAGCACATTGGCAATGTCTTCGCCAAGCTGGGTCTGCCGCCGAGTGACAGTGGGCACCGGCGGGTGCTGGCCGTTCTCGCGTATCTCAACAAGGGCGCGACGAGTATGGGGGAGTCGGCGGGCAGGGGGTGAGGCTGAGCCCGGTGCGGGGTGTGGGTCTCGGTTCCGGTGCGGGTCTCGGTCCCGGCGGCGTTCGCGGCCCCGGTGCGGATCGCGGGCCAGCGGGGCTCGGCCCAGTGGGGCTCGGCCCGGCGGCGTTCGCGGCCGCGTGAGCCGTGGCTTTCCCCACCCCGCCCCTTCCCGAAAGAGGGGGCTCCGCCCCCTCACCCCCGCCGGGGCTCTGCCCCGGACCCCGCTCCTCAAGCGCCGGAGGGGCTGGAAACGTACCGGCCCCGCAACGTTGGCCATGCCGGTGGCAGTGAGCCCGCCGCTGCCGTTGCCACGACTACCGTGACGATCGCCGCGGCCTGGGTCGGCGGTAGGTACGGCAGCGTGCCCGCCGTGGCCGCGCTGAAGGCCAGGAGCGGGACGGATGCCACGGCCGCGCCCACCACCAGGCCGGTCACCACCGTGGCCGCCGCCTCCAGCCGTAGCATCCGGCGCAGTTGGCGTCGGCCCGCGCCCGCGAGACGTAGCAGGCGCAGTTCGGGGCGGCGTCCGGTGGCGATGAGGTCGAGGGTGCTGAGGACGGCGATCACCGTGAAGGCCCCGATGGCCGCGACCACCGCCAGCGACACCACTTCGGCCAGTGCCTGGCCCGCCGCCTCGCCCCTTACGGGCGCCGGGTCCCGTTCCACCCGGGCCCCGGGAACCGCCCGCGCCAGCGCCTTCGTGAGCGCCTTACGGTCGGCATCGGGCGCGGCCGCGACCAGGATCCGCCCCGCGCCGGGCATCGATGTGTGGCGCAGGAGCTCATCGCGGGAGAGGAGGAAGTCCCCGAGCGCGAGGGAGCGTTCGTACGTCGCCACGACCCGCAGCCTCGCCTCCTGGCCGTCTCCGAACCGCAGGGTCACCGTGGAGCCGGGCCGGGCGCCGAGGGAGTCCGCGCGGTCGGCGCCGACGGCGACCGTGCCGGGGCGCAGCCGGGCGAGGTTCCCGTTCCGCACGCCCGGGTCGAGGGTGCGCGTCAGCCGCTCCGGGGTGACGCCGAAGACGGGCAGCCGCTCGAGTTCGGGCGAGCCGAGTTGGCTCCGCGCCAGCAGTACCGTGCCGGGGACGGCCTCCGTCGCCGCCCGCACCCCGGGGAGCTCGCGGATCCGCTCCACCGCACCGGCCGTAAGGCCGCCGTCCGCGCGCACCGCCAAGTCGGCGCGCAGCACCCGGCGGGCCTGGGCGTCCCCCGCGTGGGTCATCGTCGCGCCCCCGGAGAGCTGAACCCCGGCGAACGCGGTGACCAGCACGATCGGGGTGATCGCCGCGCCCAGCCGGTGGGCGGACGCGGCGCAGTTGGCGGCGGCGAGGCGGCCACCGGGGCCGAACAGCCGCAGCGGGGCGCCGAGCAGCCGCATCGCCCCCTCGGCGATCCACGGCCCCAGCACGGCGCAGGCGATCACCATCGTCACCGCCGCCGCACCGGCCGCGGCCGCCGCGGTCGTGCCCTGCTGGAGGGCGGCCGTTCCGGCCGAACTCGTGCCCACGCCCAGCAGCACCAGCCCGGTGATGCCCCGTGCCCTGCCGGGTGCCCGCTCGCGCAGCGCCTCCGCCGGGCGCGCCGTGGCGGTCCTGGAGCAGCCGATGAGCGCCGCGATCCGGGCCACCAGGACGGTGACCGCGGCGGTGACCAGGGGCGCGGGCCACAGCAGCGGGGGCAGCGTCAGCTCGAGCCCGGTGGGCAGCGCGCCCCGGGCGTCCAGCAGCGCGCGCAGCCCCAGGTACGCGGGGGCCGCCCCGGCCGCGCCCACCAGCGCCGCCCAGGCCGCGACCCGCCCGACCTCCCGGCCCACCGCACCGCGCAGCTGCCCGGGGGTGGCGCCGACCGCCCGCAACAGGCCCAGTTCATGGGAGCGTTGCCGCAGCGCCTGAACGATGGTCGACGACACGACGAGCAGTGCCACGAGGACGACGGCTCCGGCCACGGAGCCGAGCGCCGCCAGCAGCTCGCCACGGGCGGGCGTGGCGGCCAGGAACTCGGCCTCGCCGCGCTCGCTTCCGGTCAGGACGCGCACGGTGGCCGGGTCGCCGTCCGCGCGGTGCCCGACGTCGGTGACACCGGCCGTGTCGAGGGCCTTCCGCACCCGCCCCGCCAGCTCCGCCTGGTCCGTGCCGGGTCCGGCGACGACCCCGATGGCGTCCAGGGTTTCCGGGTGGCCGGACAGGCGCCGGGCCTCGGCACCGGTGAACCAGACGGCCGTACGGGGGCCGTCGGCGACGCCCACGACGGTGTACGACGCGTCCCGGCCGCCCACGCGCAGCGTCAGCCGCGCGCCGACGCGGCCCGCTCCACCGCCCACCACCACCTCGTCCGCCCGCTCCGGGGCGCGGCCCGCGCGTAGCGCGTACGGCGCCAGACGGGCGGTCTCCCAGGGGTGGCCGGTGGCGGCCCGGTCCGCGAGGCCCACCGGGAATTCCACGTCGGCGACGGCCGTCCGCACCCCGGGCACCGCTCGCACCACGCTCAGCGCCGTCCGGGGGATCCGGACCCGCTCGGTGAGCCCGGCGCTCGCGGTCTCGCGCTCGCCCAGGGCCGTCGCGCTGAAGCGGGTGGTCTGGTCGCCGGCCACGACGAGATCGGCCCCGGCGTACCGCTCCACCCGTGGATGCGCGCTCCAGGCCGAGACGAGGGTCAGCCCGAAGGCGCCGAGCAGCAGGGAGGTGAGGGCGAGCGCGGCGAAGACCGCCGTCCACGCCTTACGGTGGGCACGAGTGGCGCGCGAGGCCAGTAGGGCGGCCACCTTCATGCCGTCCGCCCTCCCCGTCCCTTGAGCCGTCATGCCGCCCGCACTCCCAGCTCCTTGAGCCTTCATGCCGTCCGCCCTCCCAGTTCCTTGAGGACGCGGCGGATGTCGGCCGTCTCCGGCCGCTCCTGCCGCCAGACCAGCTTTCCCCGCATCAGGAACAGCGCCTCGTCGGCCCAGGCGGCGGCGAACGGGTCGTGGGTGACCATGACGACCGTATGGCCGTCACGGTCGACGGCCCGCCGCAGCAGTGTCAGCACCTCCTCCGCGGCGGCGGGGTCGAGCGCCCCGGTCGGCTCGTCGGCGAAGACGATGTCGGGCGAGGTGACCAGCGCGCGGGCGATCGCCACCCGCTGGCTCTGCCCACCGGACAGTTCGTACGGCATGGCGCCGCCCCGGTCCCCCAGCCCGACCGCCGCGAGGGCCCGCAGGTCCCGGCCGTCGACGCCGTGGCCGCCGAGCATCAGCGGCAGGGAGACGTTCTCCGCCACGCTCAGCGACGGCACCAGGTGGTGCGCCTGGAAGACGAAACCGATCCGCTCCCGCCGCAGCCGGGTCAGGGCCGCCTCGTTCAGCGAGGACAGCTCCGTGCCGCCGATGCGCACCGTGCCCGCCGTCGGCCGGTCCAGCCCGGCGGCGCACTGCAACAAGGTCGACTTCCCGCATCCCGAGGGGCCCATCACCGCGAGGAACCGCCCGCGCGGCACCGTCAGATGGATGGGGTGCAGCGCCACCGCCCCCGGCTGGTACTCCCGGGTGACCCCGTCCAGGCTCAGCGCGTGGTGCCAGGTCCCCGTCCGCTCCGCGGTGGCCGTCGTACGGCCGCGCCAGTGCCGGTTCATCTCTCCGCCCCTCCGTCACGCCGGGCGGATCAAACGGGTCCGCCGGTCACGAAGAACGCTAGAAACGGGCGCGGTCGGGCGGGAGAGAGCGCGGTCCCGTACCGGGAGGGGTACGGGGCTCCGGCCCGGGGGTGGAGCCGGCTACACCACCTCTCGATCTCCGCAGGTCTCCCCGGTCTCCCCCGGTTCTCCCTCCGGCGCTCTCCCCCGCGCCCTTCCAGGTCTTCCCGGTCCGCGGGCGACTCCCCGGGCGCGCCGCCACGGTGAACCCCGCCGGGGACAAGATCCTGGACCCCCGCAGGACCGGCATATAAGACAGAAGCCCACAGAGAGGCAGCACGCACCCATGGACGTCAGCGCCCGTATCGAGGCCGTCTACGCGCAGATCGTGCACCGCAACCCCGGGGAGTCCGAGTTCCACCAGGCGGCGCGCGAGGTGCTGCCGGCCCTCGCCCCCGTGCTCGGCGCGCATCCGGAGTATCTGGAGGCCCGGATCGTGGAGCGGCTGTGCGAGCCGGAGCGGCAGCTCGTCTTCCGGGTGCCTTGGGTGGACGACGACGGCGAGGTCCAGGTCAGCCGGGGCTTCCGGGTGGAGTTCAACAGCGCGCTGGGCCCCTACAAGGGCGGCCTGCGCTTCCACCCCAGCGTCGATCTGGGCATCGTGAAGTTCCTCGGCTTCGAGCAGATCTTCAAGAACGCGCTGACGGGCCTCGCCATCGGCGGCGGCAAGGGCGGTGCGGACTTCGACCCCAAGGGGCGCTCGGACGGCGAGGTCATGCGGTTCTGCCAGTCCTTCATGACCGAACTCCACCGCCACCTGGGCGAACACACCGATGTGCCGGCCGGGGACATCGGGGTGGGCGCTCGCGAGATCGGCTATCTCTTCGGCCAGTACAAGCGGCTGACCAATCGCTTCGAGGCCGGTGTGCTGACCGGTAAGCCGGTCGCCTGGGGCGGTTCACCCGCGCGTACCGAGGCCACGGGGTACGGCACCGTCCACTTCGCCCAGGAGATGCTGCGCACCCGCGAGAGGGATTTCGACGGCCTTACGGTCGTCGTCTCCGGGTCCGGCAATGTGGCCCTCTACGCCATCGAGAAGGTCCACGCCCTCGGCGGCCGGGTGGTGGCCTGCTCCGACTCCTCCGGCCATGTGGTCGACCCGGGCGGTATCGACCTCGCGCTGCTCAAGGAGATCAAGGAGGTCCGGCGGCAGCGGATCTCCGCCTATGCCGACGCCAAGCCGGGCGCCGTCTTCTCCGGCCGCGGCTCGGTCTTCGAGCTGCCCTGTGAGGTCGCACTGCCCTGCGCGACCCAGAACGAGCTGACCGAGCAGAGCGCGATCTCCCTGGTCAAGAACGGTGTGATGGCCGTGACCGAGGGCGCCAACATGCCCTGCACCCCGGCGGCGATCGAGATCTTCCGGGAGGCCGATGTGCTCTTCGGCCCCGGTAAGGCCGCCAACGCGGGCGGGGTGGCCACCTCCGCGCTGGAGATGCAGCAGAACGCCTCCCGCGAGCGCTGGACCTTCGCCCAGACCGAAGCGCGCCTCGCCGCCGTCATGACCGAGGTCCACACCCTGTGCCGGACCACCGCCGACCGCTACGGCTGCTCCCCCGACGACTACGCCCTGGGCGCGAACGCCGCCGGATTCGTGCGGGTGGCGGAGGCGATGGCCGCCCAGGGCATCGTCTGAGCCGATCCGCCAGAGGCGCCGAGCGGGCCACACCGGCCACGGGTCACGTCGACGGCGTATCCGCCACCGGCCGCACCGCGTCCAGCACCGGCTTGCGGAGCAGCAGCAGCGCCGCGTCGTCGTGGAGCCGACCGCCCACATGGGACAGCAGTTCGTCGTGGAGCGAGGCGAGGGTGCGGGACGGCTCGTCGCATATGTGCCGCGGCACGCGTTCCAGCAGCGGGAAGTACTCCCGGCCGCGGTCCCGCGCCTCGATGACCCCGTCGGTGTAGAGCAGCAGTTGGTCGCCGTCGGCGAACGGCACCACCTGGAGGCTCGGCAGTTCGCCGCCCAGGGAGGCCAGGCCGAGCGGCGGGGCCGGTCGGGTGGGCTCCACGGCGACGACCCCGGTCTCGCCGACCAGCAGCGGCGGGGCGTGTCCGCAGTTGACGAGCTCCATACGGCCCTCACAGGGGTATCCGGCGACCACGGCGGTGACGAAGTCGTCCGGCGCCAGGTTGCGGGACAGGCTGCGCTCGATCCTGGCGACGACGTCGAGCAGGTTCGGCTCGTCGTAGGCGGCCTCGCGGAAGACGCCGAGCACCAGGGCGGCGGTGGACACCGCGGGCAGCCCCTTGCCGCGTACGTCGCCGACGATCAGCCGCACCCCGTGCGGGGTCGGCAGCAGGGCATAGAGGTCGCCCCCCACCCGTGCCTCCGCGGCCGCGGCGCTGTAGCGGACCGCCACCTGGAACTGACCGACCTGGGCGGGCACCGGTGTGAGCAGGGCGTTCTGGGCGGCCTCGGCGACCGAGCGGACGGCGGCGAGGACCCGCTCACGTCGTCTGCGCAGGGCGCTGGCCCCACAGCTCGCCAGGGCCACGGCGGCGGGCGTGGCCAGGATGATCGCCTGGGTGCGCAGCGATTCGTCGCCCTGGGCGCCCAGCAGCGCGCCCGCCGCCACGCCGAGCACCCCGATCCGGATCACTCCGTACGGTCCGGAGTGGGCGGCGGCGAGCGCCGGGCCCACGGCGAGCAGTGGCAGCCAGGCCAGCCCCTCCGAGGTGACGAGGGCGAGCAGAGCCACACCACAGATGATGATGACGGGGACCGCGGGGGCTATGAGCCCAGTGCTGTCCGGTTGGTCCGGGTCGTACGGGCGGAGTCGGGCCAGGAACATGACCTGCTGCGCTGCTCTCTCTCCACGGGGGCAAGTGATACCGGGGGTGGTGCCGGGGTGATACAGGGGTGACACCCGGGGATGTCCGTTTCATCCAGAGAAACAGCGATTCGATAGATTCGGCAAGGCCTGCGTTTTCAGATAGTGAGCGAGAGGTTCCGGCTCACCCGGCTCGCCGTCGGCACCAGATGGGTCCGGAACAGCTCACGGTGCGGGTCCAGCTCCGCCAACCGGGCCAGCCGGTCCGCCCGCAGCGAGATCCCGAGCGAGCCGAGCCGGTCCCCGCAGTAGATCGGCACCGCGAAGCAGACCGTGCCAAGCGCGTACTCCTCCAGGTCCGCGACCAGGGGACTTCCGGTCGGGGAGTCCAGGCGGCGCAGCAGGTCGTCGGAGCGGGTGACGGTGCGCGGGGTGAGATCGACGAGCGGATGGCGGGACAGGTAGTCGCGGCGGGCCTCGTCGCCCAGCTCGCGCAGCACGCACTTTCCCAGCGCGGTGGCATGTCCGGCGTCCTCGCACCCCACCCACAGATCGACCCGGGGCGCCTGCGGGCCGTCGACGATATCCACGACCCGGATCTCGCCCTCGTCGTAGAAGGTGAGATACGCGGCGGCCGAGAGCTCGTCGCGCAGCGCGGCCAGGGTGGGCCGGACCCGGGCGAGCATCGCCTGCTCACGGCTGCCGGACTCGAGGGCGCGCAGCTTGTCGCCGATCACGAAGCCGCCATCGTCCAGCCGGGACACATAGCCCTCGTGCGCCAGCGTCCGCAGCAGGTGGTACGTGGTGGCGAGCGGCAGGCCGGTCTCCCGGGCGAGCCGCTTGGCCGGCGCACCGCCCTCGTGCGCGCCCACTGCCTCCATCAACCGGAAAGCCCGCTGAACGGATGAGATCAGCGTAGGCGCCGTTCCAGCACCCATATATCCAGCTTGCTCCTGGTGTGACCGGATGAGCAAGATCTGATCTCGTGCTGGATCCGATCTCCAGGAGACGCGCGTGAGGGCGCCGACCGGTGCGGTCGGCGCCCTCACGGGCTGATGGTTCGGATCGGTGCGGCGTGGTCAGCCGGGGGAGATCCGGCCGCGCCAGGCACCCTCCGCCTCACCGCGGTGCTCGATGAAGTCCTTGAACCTCCGCAGGTCCCCCTTCACCCGCCGGTCGAGCGTCCCGGTCATGTCCGCGGCCTTCTCCGCCATCCCGCTCGGCTCGAAGACCAGCGCCAGATTGACCCGGGTGTGGCGCTCGTCCATGGACTCGAAGGTGACCAGGCCCTGCTGCTGGACATCACCGGAGGTGGTGCGCCAGGCGATGCGCTCGTCGGGTAGCTGATCCACGATCTCGGTGTCGAACTCCCGGTGCACACCGGCAATGGAGGTCGCCCAGTGGTTATGGCGATCGTCCACCTGAGTGACCTGGTCCACGCCTTCCATGAACCTCGGGAACTCGGTGAACTGGGTCCACTGGTTGTACGCGGTGTGGAGCGGAACCCCAACCTCGACGGACTCCCGCACGGTGCTCATCGGTGACTCCTTTCGACGTTGTCGCGTCGCGCACCACGGCGGGTTTCCGGGACCGCCGAGCCGAAACATGAGCACATGAGCGGGCGGAGAGCGGGTCCGCTCAGCGCAGCGGATGCAGCGGGGCCAGTTCGGCCGGGGAGGTGCCGGTCGCGATGGCGTCGGCCAGCAGCCGTCCGCTGAGCGGGCCGAGGGCCACGCCCCACATGCCGTGCCCGCCGTTGACGTAGACGCGCGGCGAGCCGGTCGGGCCGATCAGCGGCAGCCCGTCGGGGGTGCAGGGGCGGGCGCCGACCCAGGTGTCCGTACGGGCCTCCCAGTCGATGCCCCGCAGCAGCGGACGGGCCGCCGCGATGATCGCCTGTATGCGGCGCGGGTCCACCGGCCGGTCCGCGGGGGCCAGCTCCATCATTCCGGCGACCCGCACCCGGCCCTCGCCCAGCGGGGTGCAGACGACCTTCTGGGCGGCCAGATAGGTGGGGCGGGTGGGGGCGCCCTCGGCCGGGACGCTGAAGCTGTAGCCGCGTCCGGCCTGGACCGGCACCCGGACCCCGAACGGTCGGACCAGCGGGTCCAGCCAGGCGCCGGTGGCCACGACGGCGACGTCCGCGCGGAGTTCGCCTCCCGAGGTGGTGACGGCCACGCCCGCTCGCCCGAGGTCCCGGATAGCGGACACCTCCGTCCGCTCCAGGATCTCGCCGCCGCGTTCGCGCACCGCGTCGGCGAGGGCGCGGACGAAGTTCCCGGGGTTCAGGTAGCGCTGGCCGTGGAGTTCCACGGCCGCGCCGATGCCGTCGCCCAGCGCGGGCTCCAGCGCACGGGCCCGGTCCCCGTCGACCCGCTCGTACGCGATCGTGAAACCGGCCGCGCGGGCGCGCTCCAGCTCCTCGACCATCGCGGCGCGCTCGGCCGCGGTGCGGAAGGCGATCAGACAGGGTTCGGCGGGCCGGGTCGGCTCGGCGACGCCGTCCGCGGCGAGCGCGTCGTACGCGTCCAGCGCATGGCGGTTCAGCGTGGCGAAGGTGGCGGCCAGGACCCGCCAGCGGCGCGGGGTGCAGTTCCGGGTGAAGGTGAGCAGGAAACGGGCGAGCCGGGGGTCGGGCCGGGGCGGGATGTAGACGGGTGACTCGGGGGAGACCAGGCTGCGCAGCCCGTAGCGGAGCGCCGCCGGTTCGGGCAGCGGCAGCGTCAGGGCCGGCGACAGCCAACCGGCGTTCCCCCAGGACGCCCCGGCCGCGGGGTGGCGCCGTTCCACGACGGTGACCTCGACGCCGTGGTTCAGCAGCGACCACGCGGTGGCGAGGCCGACCATGCCCGCGCCGATGACGACGGCGCTGTGGGGTGGGCGGGACGGACCGGTGGCAGTGGGCACGGATGCGCTCCTTCCCATGGGTGAAACGCCATCATCGGGGGAGGGGGCGGGGCACCGCACTGGCCCGGCGGCCGAGAGCGCACGGCCCGGCCTTGTCGCTCAGGACAAACGGAGCCTTGTCGCCGACGACAAACGGAGTCTTGTCGCCGGGGCGGCGGAGACACTCCCGTAAGCTCCGCCGGGCCGGAGCTACGGCAGACGCAGCGCGCGCAGCCGCAGCCGCAGCCGGATGTCGAACGCGGCGGCGGGGTCGCTCAGATCGAGCCCGGTGATCTCCTGCGCCCGCCGCAGCCGGTAGCGCAGGGTGTTGGGGTGGACATGCAGCTGACGGGCCGCCAGCCGGGCGTCCTCTCCGGCGGCCAGATAGCGGTCCACGCTGTCCAGCAGCGCGGTGCCGCGCCTGCGGTCGTACTCCTCCAGCTCCGCGAGCGCGCCCAGCGGATCGTGGCCCGCCTCGACGGCCAGGTCCACGGTCCGCATGAGCAGGGCGTCCAGCTGGACGTCGCGGATGTGGGCGGTGCGTTCCCGCGTCGCGCCGAGCCGGGAGAGCAGCCGGACCACCAGCTCGGCGTCGGCGCGTGAGCGGCCGAGCCGACCGGGCCCCGGGACGGTGCGGCCGACACCGGCCGCCGCCCCCGGCAGCTCCCCCACGGCCCGCAGCAGCCGCTGTTCGTCGCCGACCGGCACCACGGCATAGCCCACACCGTCGATCTCCGCACTGAGCCCACCGGGCTGGAACGCGGCGAGTCTGCGGTCGAGGTCGGCGAGGGCCCGGCGCAGCGGACCACCGGGCGGACCGCCGGGCGGACCGCCCTGGCCCGCGCAGGGGCCGTCGTACGGGTTGAGGTACGCACCGTCACACCGGCCGTCGTACGGGCCGGAGGCGGGCGCTGGCGCGGGCGCCGACGGCAGCGGGCGTACGGCGACCACGGCCAGCGGTCCCGGCCCCAACGGCAGCTCACGGGCCGTCTCGACGGCCTCGTCCCCGCCACGGAGCAGCGCCCGTACGGCGGCGGTCCGCCGCGCGTCCGCGGCCAGCCGACGTTCGGCCTGCCGGGCGAGCAGGGGCGCGAGCAAGGCGGCCGACTCCTCCAGGGCGGCCCGCTGCTCGGGGGACGGCGAGGAGGGCACGATCGCCCAGATGGAGCCGATGGCCGTGTCACCGGCCCGGATCGGCATGATCGCGCGCGGCAGGATCCCGGCCCCGCGCAGATCCGCGTAGAACGGGCCGGAGGAGCCCGCCAGCCGCTCGTCCAGATGCTCGGTGCGCAGCAGGACGCGGTACCGGTCGGGCACCCGGCGGCTGAGGATCGTGGCGATGCGCGCGTCGTCCGAGTTCTCCTGACCGGGGGAGTAGGTGATCAGCTCGGACGCGTCGTCCTCGATGGTGACCGGGCCGCCGGCCAGCCCGGCGGCCCTGGTGGCCAGGGAGAGCAGCCCGTCCGAGGCGTCCTCGTACGAGGAGTCGTCGTACATGGCTCCTCCGCTCATCAGCGCCAACGGTCCCCGGGGCACTACCCCGACCCGTTCACTCTGATGCTCGAAGGCACGGATTATCCAGGGGTGTGCGCTACTCGATCCCCGCCGGGCGCCGCCGCCAGTGCCCGGTGGCCCGCTCGAAGGCGTGGCCGACCTGGAGGACCGCGAAGTCCGCCCGGTGCGGCCCGACGATCTGCACCCCGACGGGGAGCCCACCGGGCGTGAACCCGGCCGGTACGGACAGCGCGGGACTGCCGGTCGAGCTGATCAGATACGCCGAGCGCATCCAGTCCAGATAGTCGTCCATGGCCACCCCGGCGATCTCCGTCGGGTACTCGATGCCGACGTCGAACGGCGCCACCTGGCTCACCGGCAGCAGCAGCACGTCATAGCGGCCGAAGAACTCCCGGACGCGGTGGTAGAGCAGGGTGTGCAGCACCTCGGCGCGGCCGATGTCCGGGCCGGTGAGCTTGCGCCCCTCCTCGGCGTTCTCCCGGATCGCCCGCTTCAGCCCGTCGGGGTGGCGGTCCATGAGCGCGCCGAAGGCGACCTCGAAGACCGAGGCGCGCAGCGTACGGAAGACCTCCTCGGCCTCGGTCAGGTCCGGGCAGGCCCGCTCCACGACGCAGCCGAGGCCGGTGAAGACCTCCGCCGCCGACTCGACCACCGCGGACACCTCGGGCTCGACCGGCACCAGCCCCCCGAGATCCGGTGACCAGGCCACCCGCAGCCCCGTCAGATCGCGGTCGAGGGGCCGGGCGAAGCGGGCGCCGGGCTCCTCCAGGGCGATCGGCGACCGGGCGTCGGGCCCGGCGATGGCGGACAGCAGCAGGGCGGTGTCGGCCACGGTACGGGCCATGGGCCCCTTGACGCCGAGGGTGGCCCACGCGGTCAGGGAGGGCCAGTTGGGGACGCGCCCGGGCGATGGGCGCAGCCCGACGACATTGCAGAACGAGGCCGGGTTGCGCAGCGAGCCGCCGGTGTCGCTGCCGTCCGCGATCGGGACCATGCCGGAGGCCAGCGCGGCCGCCGCGCCACCGCTGCTGCCACCCGCACTGCGGCCCAGGTCGTGCGGGTTGTGGGTGGCACCGAATATGGGGTTGAAGGTGTGCGAACCGGCCCCGAACTCGGGCACGTTGGTCTTGCCGAGGGTGATCGCCCCGGCGGCCCGTATCCGCTCGATCAGCAGATCGTCCTGGTCGGGCACGCCGTCGGCGAGCGGTGAGCCATGGCTGGTGCGGATGCCCGCGGTGTTGTGGAGGTCCTTGTGGGCGATGGGCAGCCCGTGCAGCGGCCCGAGCTCCTCCCCCGCCGCGATCCGCTCATCGGCCTGCCGGGCCGCCTCGCGGGCGCGGTCCGCGACGAGGGTGACGATCGCGTTGACGGCGGGGTTGACCCGTTCGATACGGGCCAGATGGGCCTCGAGCAGCTCGCGCGCGGACAGCTCGCGGGAGCGCAGCAGCGCGCTGAGGTCCAGCGCGGTCCTGAAGCAGAGATCGTCATCCGTCGTCGTCACGGTCGCTCGCCTTCCTCGATGGTCGTCGCTGCGCGGGTCCTCGGACCGCGCGCCTCGTAAGGCTCGCCGTCCTTACGGGTCCCACGGTCCTCATGGGCCCCAGGGGCGGAATGGGCCCCACGGGCGGAATCCATGGTTGGGGAAGCGGCCGGGCGGCGGAAGAGCGCCGTCACGGCGGCCGCCACCAGCACATTGACCGCCAGTGCGACCAGGCCCGCGTTCACATGGTGGGTCTCCACCTCGGCCAGGGTCAGCCAGGTCACCACCGCCTCACCGGTCACCAGGCCCGCCAGCGCCCCCGGGGCGGTCAGCAGCCGCCGACGGCCGATCGCCGCCAGCAGCCCCGGCACGATCTGGATGAAACCGCTCACCGTGAGCAGCTGAAGGTCGGCCAGCAGCCCCGGCCGCAGGATGCCGAGGGTGAGCGCGAGCCCGATGGCCAGGACCACCACACTGTGGTTGACCGCCATCCGGGCCGCCTCCCGGCGGGCGGGCAGCAGATTCCGCGCCACCAGGGTCGAGATGCCGACGCACATCGCCCCGGCCGGAACCATCGCGGACGCCGCCGCGGCGACCACGACCAGCCCGGTGGCCCAGCCCGGCAGGGCGCCCTGGGCGAGCGTCAGCAGAATCCCGTCCGGGTCCCCGGCCCCACCCGGCCGGGCCACCAGCATCCCGGTGAACCCGATGGTGATCGGGATCATCAGCGCGATCTGGTAGAGCGGCATGAAGACGTTGTTGGTGCGGATGGCCCTCGGTCCGCCCGCCGCCATCAGCGGCGGCCAGTGGTGCGGGGTGGCCATCAGCCCGCCCGCGAGCGCCGAGGTCAGCACGCTGGTCGTCCACCACGTCCGGTCGCGCTCCCCGGAGTGCACGGTCAGCATCTGCGGCTGGACCTCGTGCACCTGCCGGAACACCTCGCCCAGACCGCCGGTGTAGTGCAGCGGGACGGCGATGGCCAGGACGAGCATGACGCCGAGGGTCAGCACGTCCTTGAAGTACGCGCTGTTCTTGAGCCCCCGGATGCCCGACCACAGCACGAACGCCGCCGTCAGCACGGAGGCCAGCACCATGCTCAGCCGCCCGGAGGCCGTACTGCCGGTGACCAGCCCGACGACCATGCCGAGCCCGGTGATCTGGAGCTGGAGGTACGGGATCAGGAACACCAGGCCGATGACGGCGATGACCTTGCCGTACAGCGGGCTGCCGTACCGCTGGGTGAAGTAGTCGGCCTGGGTCAGATAGCCGTGCCGCTCGCCCAGCCGCCACAGCCTGGGCTGGATGAAGTAGAGCAGGAGGAAGGCGAGGGCCAGATAGACCATCGCGTACGTGGCCGCGTTGCCGCCCGCGTACGCGACCCCGGCGACGCCGAGGAAGCTGAAGGTGGTGAACACCTCGCCCGCTTGCAGGAACCACATCGCGAGAGTGCCGAAGTTCCGCTGCCCCACGGCCCATTCGGCGAGATCGGTGGTGCGGCCGGTCCGGCCGAGGAAACCGCACAGGGCGAGGGCGCACATGCCCAGCAGGGAGACCGCGAGGACGACGCTCACCGGCGCTCACCGCCCGCCCGCTCGCGGGGGCGCCACAGGCCCCATTCGACGGCGGCGAGCGCGGGGGTGAGCGCGAGCACCCAGGCGCAGATCCAGACGTACAGCGACGGCATCCCGAACCAGAGCCGCTCGGCGTTGACGAACGGCAGCCATACGGAGGCGAGGAGGGCCAGCGCGGGGATGGCGGGCAGCAGGAGGAGCGAGTCGCGCCACGTTCTCCTGGTGGGGGCGGGGGCGACGCCGGGGTCCGGGCCGGGGCCCGGGCTGCCGGGATCTTCAGCTGCGGCCGACACGGTACCTCCAGGGCGCGAGGGGACTGCGCGGCATTCAACAGGCCACCCCGTGCGCCGGGCATCGTGCCGGACGGCCAACAAGCGGCCGCCCCGCATTGTCCCGGCGGACAAAGGCGGGGCGGCCGGCCCGAGGTCTCGTTCCCGAGGTCCTTACGGCCCTTAAGGCCCTTACGGTCGATCCTTACGGTTCTTCCCGGGGTCCTTACGGACGTCCTCGCGGATGTGATCCGGCGGCTCCGGTGGGCACCGGAACCCGCGCGGCCGAGGTGCCGAGTCCGGTGGGCCCGTGCCAAGGGGCCACCGGCACGGTCCCGGCCCCTGCCCCCATCGGCCGCCGACGGGCGCGGATCAGCTCCTCTTCCCGGTAGCGCGGGACCTCCCGGTGCCAGTTCAGGATCCCGGACATCCAGTCGCGCAGCTCCTCCACATAGCCGTCCATCGCCTTCCGGGCCTCCGGCTCCAGGCCGAAGTCGTCGTACAGCACCGGGAACTCATGCGCCGCGACATGCTGGAACTGCCGCATCCGGGACGTCATCAGGTCGTTCACGACGGCGACCCCGGTCGGGTAGTCGCAGTCGAAGAAGTTCTGGACGACGAGGACGCCGTTGTGGACCTCGCCCTCGAACTCGATCTCCTTCTGGTACGAGAAGACGTCGTTCAGCAGCGTCGCGTAGTCCATGGCGGCGTTCTCCAGCGACCGGACCGGGCCGCTGCGGTAGACCTCGGGCGGCACCCGCCGTCCGCGCGCCAGTCGGCACAGGCTCATGGTGAGGTCGGAGCCGAAGGTGTGCCTGCGCATCTCGATGTAGTCGACCGGGTCGGGGATCCGGTTCTTCGTGTGGTTGACCAGCTCCCACAGCCAGCTGGCAGTCATGTCCTCTATGGCCGTACGGAGTTCACGGCGCGCCGGGTCCTCCATCGGGCCCGCCGTACGGCTCCACAGATCGGCCAGCGACCGCTCCAGCGCGTGCGCCGGGGCCGGGGTGGGGCCCGCGTCGAGCGGCATGAACGCGCCGAGCCGGGCGTTGCAGACCCGGGCCCCGGCCAGGTCGTGGGTGCGGCCGAAGACCGCCGGGTAGTAGTCGTCCGCGTAGGTGCCCCAGGCCAGCCAGCCCGCCGTCAGATCGAGCTCGTCCGGGGAGCCGTCCGGGTGGATGCCGGCCGCGCACAGCGACAGGTCGGCGGCAAGCATCCGCCGCTCGTCCCAGACGTGTGAACCGGGGACACCGGGCTGCGGTCCGAGGATGCCCATCCGATGCGCCCAATCGGCCAGGTGGTCGCGGGCGGTGGGCAGATGCTGATTGAGCCGGAGGGTGAACGGCATGAAGAAGTCCGGCAGCAGGGCGGGCCCGGTCCTCTGGAACGGGACATGGCTGAACCTGCGGATCCGGGCTGCCTCCGCCCGGCCCGTGGTCAGCGGCAGGCTGGCCGCGGAGGTGCCGAGGCCGCCGAGCGCGAAGGGCGACCACGCCGGGGCCTTGTCCGCGCCGTCCGCGTCATGCGCACGGTCCGCCCCGTCCGGGCCGACCGGGCCGTGTGCCCTGTCCGGGCCGACCGCACCGTGCGCGCCGTTCATGTACCGGCTGGAGCGCATATGCCACTCATGGCCGCCGGACTGCCAGTCCTGGAGCCCCTTGACGTAGGCGAGGACCCCCGCGCAGGCCGCCGGGTCCAGGCCGTGCTCGGCGAAGAGCGGCCCGAGCTCGGTGAGGGCGGTGTCCTCGAACTGCTGAAGCCGTGAGGTGAGCAGCTCGTTGACGGAGTCGGCCGCCTCCTGAGTGGTGCAGCACAGGAACGTCTCCAGGACCAGGACGCCATTGCTGAGCTCACCCTCGTCCTCGATCTCCCGCTGGTACGAGAACAGGTCGTTGCGCAGGTGCACCGCGTCCGCGAAGGCGTCCCGCAGCACCCGCATCGGCCGCGAACCGGCGATCACCGCCGGGACCTCGACCCCCACGGCATGCTCCACCAGCCCGGCCGACCAGGGCGCGCCACCGACCTTACGGCGCATCTCGATGTACTCGACCGGATTGGGGACCCGGTGGATGTTGATGTTCGAGAGCTCCCAGAGCGACTCGTTGAGCAGGTTCTCGGTGCTCTCCCGGAACCGCGCCCGCCAGTCCGCCGACATCGACGGCACCGTCCGCGCCCACAGATCCGCGAGCCCCGCCTCGACCGGGTTGGTGGGCTCGGGGGTCCCGGCGGCCGGGTCCATCGGCATGAAGGCGGGCAGCCGGTCGAGATACGCCTTACCGGCCGCACGGTCCTGGGAGCGCTTGAACGTCTCCAGGAAGTGGTCGTCGAAGAAGAACACCCACACATACCAGTCCGTGACCAGCGAGAGCTCCGCGTCGGAGCAGTCGGGGTGGGTGTACGCGCACAGCAGGGCGTAGTCGTGGGCGTCGAGATCCTCCTGCTCCCAGATCCCCGAGCCCTCGAGCATGCCCATCTCGCGGGCCCACCGGGTGGAGTGCTCCCGTGCCGCCTGGACATGGGGGTTCAGCCGCGCCGGATACGGCATGTAGAAGTCGGGGAGTTGAAAGGGCTGTGTCACTGCTGGGCCGGCACCTCTCCGTGCGACGGTGGCCCGTAGTCGTCGTCCGGCTACGGGCTGGGGTCGGCTACGGGTTACCCATACCGCAACCCGCCTATCCGAAAGCCCAATTAGTCACACAAGTGCGCTCGCGTGACCGGCGCCCCTTGCCGCGTACCGCCCCCATGGCAAGGGACACCGGTCGAGGGCGCCGGTCGGGGGCGCCGGTCGAGCCCGCCGATCATCCGTCGCGTCTCCGGAAGGCCCACTCCATCCGCGGCTCCATCGCGAACCGGAACGCCCGCTGCACGGGCGGCGCGCACAAGGCCGTCACCACGGCCACCGCCACCGCCGTCACCGCGATCTCGCCCAGCGGCCGGTGCAGCCAAGGGTGGTCGTACCAGTCCCAGAAGCGGGAGCCCTTGGCGAGGAAGCCGTGCAGCAGATAGCCGTACAGCGTCCCGGCGCCGAGCACCGTGAACCACATCCGGCGCCGGGGCACCCAGGCGAGGAAGCACACGGTGAGCACCATGGAGCAGCCGAAGAGGGCGAAGGTCATGACCGTCCCGACCCACCACGGCGCACCGAGTTCCTGCGCGCTGTCCCGACGGTAGAACCACGCCGGGTTCATCCGCGGCGCGGCCCAGTAGGCGAAGATCACGGCGGCCGCGACCACCGGCACCGACAGCCATCTGACCTCGCGCCGCCGCATCATCCGGAAGTGCTCCGGCCGCATGTGCAGCCCCAGCACGAAGAAGGGCAGGAACTGGAGCACCCGCTGTAGATCGAGGTCGTCACCGATGTTCGGTGAACAGGCGGCGAGCGCGGCGACGGTGAGGGCCAGCGCCACCGGCCACCGCGCGATCCGCCACAGCGGCGTGGTCAGCCGCCAGACGAAGAGCGCGATCAGAAACCAGGTCAGATACCAGGGGTCGAGCAGACTGATCGGATAGGACGGATCGTCGTCCGCCCACCGTTTGAAGAAGGTGTACGCGACCTCGAAGAGCACGTACGGAACGGCGACACCCGTGATCAGCCGCTTGAGCCGGTCCGGCCGGAGATCGAAATTCCGCGAGAAGTACCCGGAGATGAGAATGAACGCCGGCATATGGAACGTGTAGACGGTCATATAGAGGGCGGATGCCGCTCTGCTGCCGTCTCGCAGGGGCTCCCACGCATGCCCCATCGCGACCAGCACGATCGCCAGATATTTGGCGTTGTCGAAGAACGCGTCACGTTGTTTCGGCGCGGGGGACGGAGCCGGGGCCGCCTCCGGGGGCGGGGATGCCGGTGCGCGCCGCGCGGGCAGTGTCGGCAGTAAGTGCGAGACGTTCATCACATACGCCCTCCCGGGGAACCTGCGGGGAAACTCCGGCCTCTTTCCGGGTTTCGGCGGAGGGTTGTGGAGTGGAACATTCCACGCACCATAGTGGCGCTCCCGAGTTCGCGCCCCAAAAGGCTCAGCTCTCGCGTACAAGGGTTTACGCCCAGCCCAGCGCATCCGTCACCTCCCCAACTTGGGAACTTCTTTACCTCTCCGATCAGTTCACGGAGTGATGAAGAGGGGCCGATCCGCCCGGTCTTGACCGACCCCGCCTGCTAGCTTCTACACAACTGTAGATCCTAACGACCCTATGGAGTGTGAGTGGCCATGGCCCTGTGGGACCGCATCAGGGAGTCCGCCCAGACGATGCAGACTCAGCTCGTCTCGAAGAAGAACGACTTGAAGAGCGGCGCCTTCCGCGACGCGAGCATGGCGATGTGTGCCCTGGTGGCGGCGGCGGACGGCTCCGTCGACCCGTCCGAGCGGCAGCGCGTCGCCCAGCTGATCGCCTCCAACGAGGTGCTTCAGAACTTCCCGGCCGACGATCTCCAGCGCCGCTTCAACGACTACGTCAACAAGCTCACCACGGACTTCGCCTTCGGCAAGGTGAGCGTGATGCAGGAGGTCGCCAAGGCCAAGAAGAAGCCCGCCGAGGCGCGCGCCGTGATCCAGATCGGCATCGTCATCGGTGGCGCGGACGGCGACTTCGACAAGACCGAGCAGGCCATGGTCCGCGAGGCGTGCTACACGCTGGAGCTGCCGCCGGCCGAGTTCGACCTGTAAGGCGAAGCGGGGCGGCCGTAAGGCGTATGCGGCAGCCTTACGGCCGCCCCGTGAACCATGAGCCGCGCCCTTACGGCCGCCCCGCAAGCCGTAAGGAGCTACAGCGGGGTCGCGGCGTGCAGGACGAGGACCAGGGCGACCGCCGCGTTCGCCGAGGACAGCGCGGACGCGGCGGTGCCCACCGCCGCGATCCACAGGGCCAGCCCCGCCGCCGTCCACGTCGGCGGCCAGCGCCGGGACGGCGGCACCGGCTCCAGCAGCGCCGCGACCCTTCGCGGCACCGGCCCCGGCGCGGCGAACCCGGCCAGCGCCGGCCCCGGCGTGCCCCGGGAGACCAGGGCGGCCTTGCCGACCGCCCGCGCCGTGACCCGGCGGTCGCCGACCTCCTGGGCCGCCTCCTCGTCCGCCCAGCGCTCGGCGCAGTAGTCCACCGCGGCCCGCAGCGGCCGCAGCAGCGGGTTGGCCCGCGCCGCGAGCTGCGCGGCCAGCAGATAGCGGTGGTGGTGCGCGGTCAGATGGGCGCGCTCATGCGCGATCAGGGCCCGCCGCTCGCGGCTGCTGAGGCTGTCCAGCATCCCGGTGGAGACGACGATCCGGCCCGGCTTCCCGGTACGCCCCGAGGTTCCGGGCAGGGCGTACGCGTACGCCCTGTCGTCCGGCAGCACCGCGACCGGCGACTCCGGCAGCCCGGCGAGCGCGAGCTGGGCGTCCCGCCGCACCCGGCCATGGCGCAGACAGGTGGCCGTACAGGACACGGCCACCGCCGCCAGCGCGCCGATCGCCGCCTTCCCGGCCACCACGTCAAAGGGCACCGCCGCCCGCACCTCGGGGTCCGACCAGCTGTCCGGCAGCGGGTTGCCGGGCAGCTGCGCCGTGCCGACGACCATCAGCAGCCCCAGGCAGAGCGTGGAGCACACCGCGAGGACGGTGCCGACGAGCGTCAGCAGCCGGGTGGCGGTGCGCGGATGGAGATGTTGCTCGGCGAGCCGCGCGATCGGCAGCGCCGTCAGGGGCAGAACCAGCGGGAGGAAGACGAAGACGCCCATCGGTCAGTCCTCCGGCTCCTCCGCCACGTCGCTCAGCAGGTCGCGCAGCAGCCGCTCGTCGTCCTGGGTCAGCCCGGTCACAAAGCTGGCCAGGACCGCCTCGCGGTCGTCCTGGCCGTCCAGCACCCGGCGCATCCGCAGCGCCGCGAGCCCCGCCTCGTCCGACGCCGCCCGCCAGACGAAGGAGCGGCCCGCGCGTTCACGGGTCACGGCCTGTTTGGCGTGCAGCCGGGACAGGATGGTCATGACCGTGGTGTAGGCGAGCTCGCCCTCGATCCGCTCCTGCACCCATGCGGCGGTCACCGGCCCCGGCGCCCGGCTCAGCGCCGCGAGCACCTGCGCCTCCAGCTCGCCCTGGCCACGCCGACGGGGGCGGCGGGGCCAGCCGGGCCCGCCGGTCCGGTCGTGGTCCATCACACCGTCTCCTTCCCCACCGCACGCGCCCGGCGCGCGGCGCTCCATCGTAGCGAGCGGGCCACGGTCGCGCGTTCGCCCCTTTGGCCTGGCTGTACGCGCGGGTCCGGACCGCCTCACCGATGCTGAGCAGGGGGACGACCCCGACGAAGGAACGCACTCAGCCATGACGCAGACGCAAGGCTCGCTCGTACGGCAGATCACCGACCACGCCCATCGAGCCGACCCGTACCCGATCTACGCCGAGCTGCGCAAGACCCCCGTGGTGCACGACGAGGAGGGACCGTACATCGTCTCCACCTACTGGGAGATCCACGGTCTGCTGCACGACCCCCGGCTCAGCTCCGACGCGCGCAACCTGGACCCCCGGGCCGCCCCGGAGCTGACGGAGGAGGACGACCCGGGGCTGCCGCCCAGCTTCCTGGGGCTGGACCCGCCCGAGCACGACCGGCTGCGCCGCCTCGCGACGGCGCCCTTCGGCCCGCCGCACACCCCGCGCCGGCTCCACGAGATGCGCGGTGAACTCACCCGTATCGTCGGCGAGCTGATCGACGGCTTCGCGGGGCGGGACCGGATCGATCTCGTCGACCACTTCTCCTACCCCTTCCCGGTGACCGTGATCTGCCGGCTGCTCGGGGTGCCACGGGAGGACGAGCCGCGCTTCCACGCCTGGGCCGACACCCTCGCCGCCAGTCCGGACCCCGGCCCGGAGGCGGACGCCGCCGAGCGGCGGCGGATCATCCGGCAGGCCCGTACGGAACTGGCGACGTATCTGTCCGAGCTGATCGAGGAGCGCCGCCGCGCACCCGGCGACGACATGCTCTCGGCCCTGGTCAGCGGGGAGGGGCCGGAGGGGCGGATGAGCCGGGTGGAACTGCTGAGCACCGCGGCGCTGCTGTTGGTGGCGGGGCACGAGACCACCGTCAACCTGATCACCAACGGAATGCTGACCCTGCTGCGCAACCCCGATGTGCTCGCCCGGCTGCGCGAGGACCCCCATCTGGTCGTCCCGCTCGTGGAGGAGCTGCTGCGGTTCGATCCGCCGGTGCAGATGCTGCCCCGGCGCACCCCGCTCTCCGAGATCGACATCGCGGGCGTGACCATCCCCCGGGGGGCGTCCGTGTGGCTGCTGCTGGCCTCGGGCAACCGCGATCCGCAGCGCTTCCCCGACCCCGACCGGTTCGATCCGCAGCGCAGGGACAACCAGCACCTCGGCTTCGGCGGCGGTGTCCACAGCTGTTTCGGCGCCCCACTGGCCCGGCTGGAGGCGCAGATCGCGCTGACCGAGCTGGCCCGCCGGCTGGACGGGCCACGGCTGCTGGAGGACCCGCCGACCTACCGGCGCAACGCGGTGCTGCGCGGGCCACGGCATCTGCCGCTCGCCTTCGAGGGGCTGCGGCCGAGCGGGTCTCCGAACGGATCCCGGAACCGCCCCCCGAACGGATCCCGGAACCGCCCCCCGAACGGGCCCCGGTGACGGCGGGGTTCAGCGGCCCCGGACCGGTCGGGCAGACCGCGGGTTCCAGGCGCCCCGGACCAGCGGGGCTCACCGGGCGCGGAACGCGGACGCTCTCGTCCCGGCCGCGTCCGTCCCGCCCCTGCCCGTCCCGGCCCCGCCCCTCTCGGCCCGGGCGGCGATGTTCCGGGCCATGCCACCGAAGACGAGCGCGTGGCACGGCGCGACCGACCACCAGTACAGATGCCCGGCGAGACCGCGCGGATGGAACAGCGCCCGCTGCCGGTACACCGTCCCGCCCCGCGCGTCCCGGTCGACCACCATCTCCAGCCAGGCCAGGCCCGGCAGCCGCATCTCGGCGCGCAGCCGCAGCAGCCGGGGCGGCAGGACCTCCTCCACCCGCCAGAAGTCGAGGCTGTCCCCCACTCTGAGCCGCACCGCGTCCCGGCGGCCCCGGCGCAGCCCGACACCGCCCACCAGGGTGTCGATCCAGCCGCGCAGCGCCCAGGCGAGCGGCAGCGAGTACCACCCGTTCTCCCCGCCGATCCCCTCCACCACCCGCCAGACGTCCCCCGGCGAGGCGTCCACCGCGCGCTCCCGGCGGTCCTGGTAGAGGCTGCCGCCCGACCAGTCGGGGTCGGTGGGCAGCGGATCGCTGGGGGCGCCGGGGGTGGCGGCGGAGGACCAGCGGGTGGCCACCTCCGCGTCGCGGATCCGCCGCAGGGCCAGCTCCAGCGCCCGGTCCACGCCGAGCGGCCCGCCCGGCGGATCCGGCACATGGCGGGTGATGTCCCGTTCCGCGCACACCACTTCATGGCGCAGCGACTCCACCAGCGGGCGGGCGATGGCGCCGGGTACGGGGGTGACCAGGCCGACCCACAGACTGGACAGCTTGGGGGTGAGCACCGGCACCGGCACGACCAGCCGCCGCCGCAACCCGGCCACCCGCGCGTACCGCCGCATCATGGCGCGGTAGGTGAGGACGTCGGGGCCGCCGATGTCGAAGGTCCGGTGCACCTCGTCCGGCAGTGTGGCGCAGCCCACCAGCAGCCGCAGCACATCGCGGACGGCGATCGGCTGGGTGCGGGTGCGCACCCAGCGGGGCGTCACCATCGCGGGCAGCCGCTCGGTGAGATAGCGCAGCATCTCGAACGAGGCCGAGCCCGAGCCGATGATCACTCCGGCCCGCAGCACGGCCGTCGGCACCCCGGAGTCCAGCAGCACCCGGCCCACCTCGGCCCGGGACCGCAGATGGGGCGAGAGCGCGCGCTCGGGGACGCCCTCCGGGGTCAGCCCACCGAGGTAGACGATCCGGCGCACCCCCGCGGCCCTGGCCCGTTCGCCGAAGATCCGGGCGGCGCGGCGGTCGGTCTCCTCGAAGCCGGATCCGGTGCCCAGCGCGTGGACCAGGTAGTACGCGACGTCCACGCCCTCCATGGCGGCGCGCACGGACTCCTCGTCGGTCACATCGCCGCGTACGGTCTCCACCCGCCCCGCCCAGGGCTGGTCGCGCAGTTTCTCGGGGGAGCGGGCCACACATCGCACCCGGTGCCCCGCGGCCAGCAGCTCGGGCACCAGCCTGCCGCCGATATAGCCGGTGGCCCCGGTGACCAGGCAGCGCCGCGGCTCCGGCGCACCGTGTGGGCCCGGCGGGCGGTAAGGAACGGCCATGAGGCCATGGTGCGCGGGCAGCACGAAACCTGCGAGGTGGGCTCCCTTCGGCGGCATTGTCCGTATCAGGTGTTGGAGGTCGCTCTCAGGTCTCCCCGACCTTCGAGCCTCTCAGCCCGGCCATCTAGAAGACGCTCTCTCGGAGGACTTACGTCCTCTGTCATGAACGCCTCTCCGGTCGAGCTCCCTCGCTCGCCCCGCAGGCTGTTATTTACGTTACTCCGGGCACCCATGAGCGCCTAGCCCTTTTCGCGTATTTTTTCCAATTTTCTGAGCGCGGCGGGGCCCGGCTCCGGCCCGGCACTCGGGCGCCTTGGCTGCGCCGGGAGGGGCTTGCCCGGTAGGCTTTCCGTGTGATCTTCAAGCGCATCGGAAACGGTCGGCCCTATCCCGACCACGGCCGGGAATCCACCCGCCAGTGGGCGGATGTCGCCCCACGCCCGGTACGTCTTGACCAGTTGGTCACGACGAAGCAGCAGCTCGACCTGGAGACGCTGCTCGCCGAGGACTCCACGTTCTACGGGGACCTCTTCGCCCATGTCGTGAAATGGCAGGGCGACCTCTATCTGGAGGACGGGCTGCACCGGGCGGTGCGCGCCGCGCTCCAGCAGCGCCAGGTGCTGCACGCGCGCGTACTGGAGCTCGAGGGCTGACCGCGCCCACGCCCCCGGTGACCGATCGCCGTTGATCGGCTTCCGATCTCTGTTGGCCCTTTCGGGTTGGTCTGAGCACCAACCATTGATCATTTAGTAGGCATCGCCACCTGGCCGCACTACGCTGCGCACATGAGCATGCTGACCCCTCCCGGCATGGGCGGAAAGTACCGCATTACGGGCGATCGTTACCCGCGGATGAGCCGGCCCCGGAGCCGCCGGCGGCTGATGTTCACCGCCTTCGGCTCGGTTCTGGCGCTCGGCCTGGTCGGGTGGGGAACCCTTCAGCTCATCGACGTCTTCTCCGGCGACAGCGGTGACCAGAAGGTCCGCGCGGCGCACGGCACCGGGGACTGCGAGCGCGGCGACAAGCACCCGGACGGAAACGCCAAGTCCGGCCGGTCCGACAGCGGTCAGAGCGGCCAGGGCGGCGGCCGTACGGGCGGGAAGCTGCCGAAGCCCTCCCAGATCACCGTCAACGTCTACAACGCGACCACGCGCTCCGGCCTCGCCAAGGACACCGCCAAGGAACTGGAGAAGCGCGGCTTCAAGATCGGGAAGGTGGGCAACGCCCCGACCCGGTACGACAAGAAGGTCAAGGCCACCGGGATGCTGCTCGGCGCCCCCGGCGCCGGCGACGGGGCCTTCAATGTGCTCGGCACGCAGCTCACCGGCGCCCAGACCAAGAACGACGCGCGCGACGGCAAGGACATCGACCTGATCATCGGCAACGGTTTCAAGGACCTGGTCGCGCAGAAGGACGCGGACAAGGCGCTGGCCGCCCTGGCCAAGCCCTCGCCCGCACCCTCCGGATCGCCCTGCCGCCGGTGAGCCGGGCGTGGCTCAGCCCGCGGCCCCGTACATCCGGTCGCCCGCGTCGCCGAGCCCCGGCACGATGTACCCCTGCTCGTTGAGCCGCTCGTCGACGGACGAGGTGACCACCGTCACCGGCGCCCCGGCGAGCTCGCGCTCCATGAGCTCGACGCCCTGGGGCGCCGCCAGCAGACACAGCGCGGTCACATCGTCGGCGCCCCGCGATATCAGCTCCCTGATCGCCGCGACGAGCGTCCCTCCGGTGGCGAGCATCGGGTCCAGGACGTAGACCTGACGGCCGGAGAGATCCTCGGGCATCCGGGTGGCGTAGGTGGAGGCCTGGAGCGTCTCCTCGTCGCGGATCATGCCCAGGAAGCCGACCTCGGCGGTGGGCAGCAGCCGCACCATGCCGTCGAGCATCCCGAGACCGGCCCGCAGGATCGGCACGACCATGGGACGCGGATGCGACAGCCGCACCCCGGTCGTGGCCGTCACCGGGGTCTCGATGTCGACCTGCTCGGTGCGCACATCGCGCGTGGCCTCGTACGCGAGCAGGGTCACCAGCTCGTCGGCGAGCCGCCGGAAGGTGGGGGAGTCGGTGCGCTTGTCGCGCAGCGTGGTGAGTTTGTGCGCCACCAGCGGGTGGTCGACGACGTGGATCCGCATGGCAACGACACTAACCGAGCCCCGGAGCCCGGCTCCCGCCGGTGACGCCCTCGGTGCGCCTCTCCGCGCTCGACCGTCTGCCGCCGCATTGGCATCAAACCTCCGATTCGGGGGAAAGTGGGCAACAGCGCTCGGGTCCCCGCCGGGCGATACCCCGGCCCCGAGGAGTGAGTGACCATGGCCGACGTGACCGCGAGGGAAACCGCCGCGGACCGCCGCCGCCGTCGCGACCGCTTCCTGCGCGCGCTGAACGAGGCCCGGGCGGTACGGAACCAGGTGCGTCCCCGGCAGGCCCGCGCGGCCCGGATGCGCCGGGCGATACACCTGCGGACGTTCTCCTGGTGAGCTCCGGTGAGCCCTGGTGAGCTTCCGCCCAACCGCCGGAGACGGTTTCCGCGCGTTTCGATTCCGTCCGCGTGAGCCACATCTCTTTGGACTGGTGCACGACGCAGCGCGGAAGACCTCTCGCGAAGCGAAGGTTTCTGCCACGATTCCGATTGGGGCGGGACACTGTCCCGCCCGCCCCCGGCACGCCTATGACCAGTGGGAGAGTCACGGTGTACTTCGCCGCATTGCTCGCGCGCACCGCAGAAGGGTGGGAAGCGAGCGACACAGAGCTCGATGACGTGGAAACCCTGACGGACTTGATCGAACTGGCCCGTCTGGCCTCCAAGGACGACGACACGGTATTGGCCTTCATCGAGCACGAAGACGCGTGGTTCGGCGTCGTCCGCGTGGACGGCGAGGACGACCCGCACATCTACGTATCGGACGCGGCAGCGGCCGCCCGCACCTCGTACGGCTCGATGCTCACCGACGAGCTGCTCGGCCGGGACCCCGACGACGATCTGGACAGCCTGGTCGACCTGGACGGCACCGAGGACGGCGAGCCGGACCGGGACGACGAGGACGCGGACGACGCCCCGGTCCCGATCGGCCCGCTCGGCGACGCCGACATCCTGGCCGACCTCGGCATGGACGAGAAGGAGCTGAAGGCCCTCGACGGGGACGCCCTCGAATCGATCGCCGAGATGCTCGGGTGCAGCATGGAGGGGCTGGAGGCGGTGCGCTGACCGCCGCACACTGATGTCATGACCGATCCGCTGACCGGCCTCCTGCCCGGCCCCGACCCCGACCCCCTGCGCGACCCCTGGCGCGAACCGATGCGCCTGGCGCTGGAGGAGGCGGTACGGGCACCCGAGACGGGAGATGTGCCGGTCGGCGCCGTCGTGCTGGGCCCGGACGGCTCGGTACTCGGCCGCGGCCGCAACGAGCGCGAGGCCCACGGCGACCCCACGGCCCACGCCGAGGTCCTCGCCCTCCGAGCCGCCGCCCACCACCTCGGCGGCTGGCGGCTGACCGGCTGCACCCTGGTGGTCACCCTGGAGCCGTGCACGATGTGCGCCGGCGCGATCGTCCTGTCCCGCCTCGACCGGCTGGTCTACGGCGCCGTGGACGAGAAGGCCGGCGCGGTCGGCTCCCTCTGGGACGTCGTCCGCGACCGCCGCCTCAACCACCGCCCGGAGGTCATCGGGGGCGTCCTGGCGGAGGCGTGCGCGGCCCCCCTGACCGCCTTCTTCCGCAAGCCCTGAGCCCGCCGCGGGGGCCGGTCCCGGAACCGATTTCGGTTCCCGGCCACCCGTCCGCTAGGCTCTCCCTCGGTAGCGTGTCCGAGCGGCCGAAGGAGCGCGCCTCGAAAGCGCGTGAGGGGGCAACTCCTCCGTGGGTTCAAATCCCACCGCTACCGCTCTTGCACCCCCTGGCTTGCGGAAACGCAGGGCAGGGGGTGTTGTGCGTGTGGATGTGTCCACCAGTCGTGTGGACACATCCAGGCAGCGGCTGCCCTCGCCGGCAGCGTCGGTCTCCCGCCGGGCCGGGCCGGTCATTCCTCCGCGTCGCGGACCAGGAGTGCGATCCGTACCCGGTTGTCGACCGCCAGCTTGGCGAACAGGTTGCCTATGTGCGCCTTGACGGTCGCGACGCTGATGTGCAGCCGCTCGGCGATCTCCGGGTTGCCCAGTCCGTCCGCGATGGCCCGAGCCGTATCGCGTTCTCGTTCGGTCAGTACGGACAGCTGTTTCCGCGCGGCTTGGCGGGACGAGTCGCGAGCGTGAGAGGACTGCGGGCTGGTGGCCGCGGCGATCACCCGGGCCGTGGCCGCCGGAGAGAGCACGGGATTGCCGTCCGCTACGGTCCGCACCGCGTCGAGGATCCGCGCGGGCGGGGTGTCCTTGAGGACGAACCCGAGCGCTCCGGCGTGCAGCGCGCCGAGCACCAGATCGTCGGAGTCGAACGTGGTCAGCATGAGCACCCGCGGCGGCGCCGGTCGGGTGAGGAGTTCCCGGGTCGTGCCGAGACCGTCGCGGCCGGGCATCCGCACGTCCATCAGGACGACGTCCGGCCGCTGCTCGTCCACCACGGTGATCGCGGCGTCCCCGTCGGCCGCCTCCGCGACGACGGTCAGGTCCGGTTCACCGTCGATGACGAGCCGCAGCGCCATGCGCACCAGTTGGTCGTCGTCGACGATGACGACGCGCACCGGCTCCCGCTCGGTATCCACTCATGCTCTCTTTTCGTGGGTGGGGTTCGGCCAGGGTAGTCGCGCGGTGAGGACGTATCCCTTGTCGGGTGTGGGGTGGTGGTCGAGTTCCCCGCCGGCGAGGTTGACGCGTTCGGTGAGGCCGAGCAGACCGAATCCCGATGTCGGTGGGGGTGCGGTTGCCCTGGCGGCTGGGGAGTTGTGGACGCTGACGGTGAGGTTGTCGCCCGCCGTTCCTTCGAGGGTGATGCGTACGGGTGCGCCTGGGGCGTGTTTGGCGGCGTTGGTCAGCCCTTCCTGGACGATCCGGTAGCAGGTGCGCCCGGCGGCATCGGACGGTGTTCCCGCCACGGTGGTGGTGAACGTGACGTCCAGTCCGGATGTGCGCGCGTCGGCCACCAGGTCGGGGATGCGGTCGAGGGAGGGCTGGGGTGGCTCCGGGCGGCCCGGGTCGGCCCGGAGCACCCCGAGGACGTCCCGTAGTTCTTCCAGGGCTTGGTGGGAGCCGTCGGCGATGCCGCGGACCAGCACGCGGTTCTCCTCGGCCGTGAGGTCGCCGCGGTGGTCCAGGACTCCGGCCTGCATGGCGACCAGGGATATCCGGTGCGCGAGCACGTCGTGCATCTCGCGGGCGATCCGGTTTCGTTCCAGCGCCCGTGCCTGCGCCGCTCGTGCGGTCTGTTCCCGTTCCGCGCTCTCCGCCCGGTCCCGCAAGGACCGCAATTCGACGCGGCGCGCCCCGATGGCCATGCCCATGGCCACCGCGATGCCCGCGATCAGCGCCGGGAGCGTGAGTTCGAGCCACCACGAGCCGGACGAGCGCTGGACCGCGTAGAGCCCGCCGGTGAACTGTGACGAGGTCACGAGGGCCAGCCCGACGACCCCGCTCTCCACCGGGCGGCGACGCGTGGAGAGCGAAACCAGCGCCAGGCACGCGGCGCCGGTGGCGAGTGCCGACGCGGTCGAGGCGATCGCCACCGTCATGGCGACGGCGAGCGGGAACCGCCGCCGCCACAGAAGCGCCGTCAGGCAGCCGAGAGCCACCAGCGGATCACCGATGACGAACCACGAGCCCGTCTCACCCGTCTGCCCATGCATCAGCACACCGATGGAGAGCCAGAGCGGTATGCCCACCGCCGCGGCCGCGCCCAGCCGCCATGTCTGCTGCCACCACCCGAGCCGTGGCGCGACGTCCGTGTTCACCTGGTCAGTATCGCGACACCGTGCGGCCGGTGCGTCAGGCCGAGGGCTGACGCACCCTCGACCGGAGTCGAATCACCACCCCGTCCTCGGTCGAAGTCGGTGCGAGCCGCCGGGCTGATGTGCCTGCCGGGCCGCCAGAACAGACTCGTGTCCGTGCCGAGACGACCGAACACCAAACGGAGAAGCGCGTTGCGCAAGGGTGGCTATGTGGCCCTTGAGGCGGTCGGGATGGTGATCACAGTCCTGGCCGCCCAAGCGATGATCCGCGCTTTGCTCAACCGGGACTCCGAGCCGCTGTGGGGCGTCCTCAACTGGGTCCCCGGCGGCCTCACCGGCCAGCTGATCCTCCTCGGACTCATCGCCCTCGTCGCCATGGTGTCCGGTGGCTGGGCACACACGCACCGCGCCCGTCAGGAAGACATCAGAGATGCGTAGAAAAACCTTGTCCCTCGCCCTCGCCGCGACCACGGTGGCGATGACCGCGGTAGCGCTGACCGTGATTCCGCAAGTGTCGGTGGCGACGCCGGACACGGATGCGGCGACACCGGAGACCGTGCGGTGGGGCCCGTGCTCGGAGAAGGCCGGCTCATCCGGTAAGGATGCCTCGTCCCATAAGGCGGACTCATCCCATAAGGCAGACCCATCTCATAAGGCAGACCCATCCCGTAAAGCCGACTCGCCTCGTACGGCGGCCTCGTCCCGTCTCGAGTGCTCGACGCTGAAAGTCCCGCTGGACTACCGCGATCCCGACGGCCGTCAGATCGAGATCGCGATCTCCCGGCTGGCGAGCAAGAAGCCGTCGCAACGCCGCGGCGTGCTGCTGACCAACCCGGGCGGCCCCGGCGGTACGGGACTCGACTACCCGGCCGTTCTCGCCGGGGCCGGGCTGCCGCAGAAGGTGCTGGACTCCTACGACGTGATCGGCTTCGACCCGCGTGGCGTCGGCCGCAGCACGCCGGTGACCTGCGACCTGACGCCGGAACAGCAGAAACGCGGCAACTTCCCGCCCTACGCGCACACCGCGGCCGATGTCGCACGGGAGGCGGGGAACGCCCGGACCATCGCCGAACAGTGCGCCACCTCGCGGACGGCGTGGATGCTGCCGCACACCACCACCGCGAACACCGCGCGCGACATGGACCGGATCCGGGCGGCACTGGGCGAGCCGAAGCTCTCGTACCTCGGTGCCTCCTACGGCACCTCCCTCGGTGCGGTGTACACGACGATGTTCCCGGGGCGCAGCGACCGGATCGTGCTCGACAGCAACCTGGGTCCCGGTGGATACGACTACACAGCCATGCGGATGTTCGCCCGCGGAATGGAGGACCGTTTCCCGGACTTCGCGAAGTTCGCGGCCGCGCACCCCGAGTACGGTCTGGGCACCACACCGCGGCAGGTGACCGCGAAGTTCTACGACCTCGCCAGGCGGCTGGAGAAGAAGCCGGTGCGGGGCATCGACGGGACGGCGTTCCGTGGGATGACGTTCGAGCTCCTCTACAGCGATGCGACCATGCCCCTGCTGGCCAAGAGCTGGCGAGCGCTCGAAACGGACCGGCCGCTGCCGCCCTACCCGCGGTTGCCGAACATGGAGAACCTCATGGCCGCGCGTTTCGCCGTGATATGCGGCGATACGCGCTGGCCGGAGACGGTCCGGGAGTATCAGCGCAATGTCGCGGTCGACCGGCTCACGTATCCCATGCTGGGCGCGTCCACGGCCGGCATCGGGCCGTGCGCGTTCTGGCCGGACGAGCGGGTCGAACCGCCGGTGCGCATCGGTGACCGGGGCCCGTCGAACGTGCTCATGGTGCAGAACGAGCGCGACCCGGGGACACCGCTGGCCGGAGCCGAGAAGCTGCGGCGGGCGTTCGGGAAGCGGGCCACGATGGTGACGGCCGACCAGGGTGGACACGGCGTCTATCCCTTCGGCCCCAACACATGCGCGAACGACGCGGTGACGGCGTTCCTGACCACCGGGCAGCACCCGGCGCGGGATCTCGCCTGCGCGGCGGAGCCTGGGTGAGCCGTCCCGGCCGGAGAGGGGAGGGCCCGGCTCATCGCGAGCCGGGCCCTGCGCCTGTGTGTGCGGGTGTTGTACCGGCCCCGGGTCGCGCCGGGGCCGTTCCCGTCAGGGGCCGGACGGGGGCGGCTGCTGCGGGGGCTGTTGCTGGTTGGGGTCGGGCTGGGGCTGCTGGGGCGGGGGCTGGTTCGGGGGCGGTTGGTTGGGCGGCGGCTGGTTGGGCGGCGGCTGGTTCGGAGGGGGCTGCGGTGGCGGAGGCGGGTTCGGCGGGGGCTGGTTCGGGGGCGGCTGGTTGGGCGGCGGCTGGTTCGGAGGGGGCTGCGGCTGCTGCTGGCCGGGGTCCGAGGGCTGGTCCTGCGGCTGCTGCTGACCCGGGTCCGACGGCTGATCCTGGGGCTGATCCTGCGGCTGGTCCTGGGGTTGCTGCTGGCCGGGGTCCGACGGCTGATCCTGCGGCTGCTGCTGACCCGGGTCCGACGGCTGATCCTGCGGCGGCTGCTGACCCGGGTCCGACGGCTGGTCCTGGGGTTGCTGCTGACCGGGGTCCGTCGGCTCGTCGGAGGGCTGCGACTGCTGCGAGGGGGTCCCGGACGGGCGCTCGGTCTCCAGCGGGGTGAACCGGTCCGACGGCTTCATGGTGACCTTCGGCGCCTCCCTCAGCCGAGGGGCGTGCTGCTCGCCCGGCATCGCCAGGAACGAGGGGTAGTCGGCGCGGGCCAGCACCGTGTCCCGCGGGTCGCCGCTGCCGTCGCCGTCACCGAGCGGGCGCTTCAGCAGCTCGGCCTTGCCGATCCCCACCAGGACGAGGTGCTTGGCGTTCTTCGTGGCGGGCCGGATGACGGTCACCGTGCTCCGTGAGAATCCGTTCCACTCGGGCCCGGTGAAGGTCGGCTTGGCATTGCGCGGCGGGGCCGAGACCCTTACGGGATTTCCGGAGTCGCACTTCACGACGGGCAGACCGCGCTCATCGACGAAAACCGCCGTTCCGGCCTGGAGAACGGCGGACACCGGCTTCACCCCACCGCGGTAGCCGTAGGTCTTCGCGTAGGTGTCGGAGCGCAGGGTGGCGCTCGTGAGCCGGTTGACGAAACCGGGGATGCCGTCGGGCGAGATGTGCTGAACCTTGCTCCAGGCGGCGCCCCTCTGCTTGTCGGCGTCGAGGTCGTGGAGCAGCCCCTGCCGGTCACAGGGCTGCCGGTTGCGGACGCCGGCGTAGAGACCGGGGGTGTTGCCGCGGAAGGCACGGCCTCCGTTGGAGGGCGAGACCACGTTTTTGCGGTCCCGGCCTACGGAGGAGGTGAACGCGGGGACCGAGGTCTTTCCGACGGGTTCCCGCCGGTATTCGACCGTCGAGGCGTATCCAGGGGCTTCCCCCGGCGCTTCTTTGGTGGCTTTCCCGGACGCCTTTTCGGAGGAGGAGACCATCCCAAGGACCACCACGACGGCGACCACGACGACGAAACCGACGACGAATGCTGAACGACGCGAGGTGAGGTGCCATGAGATCGAGCGCATTTCCCTCTCCTTCCCTTACCTCGCCCCCATCCTGCGCTCGCTCCGCATACCCCCGCTTCCCCCGAAGCCTTGACATCTCACCCCACCTTCGGGGGACTTGGGCCGCGTTTGCCCGTCGCCGCTCGCAGAGCCGCCCCCGGTCCGGGGTGCGCCCGGACCGGGGGCGGTCACTACCCCTCGCGGTCTGTGCGCGGCGAATCCTCCGACCATGTCGGATCTTCGTCGCGTATCTAGACTAAACGGATGTGCCCCATTTGGCAGGAGAACGGACGGCAGCGAGGAGATCCGGATGAGCGGCCCTGTCGTGGCGGGGGTCGACGGCTCCCGGCGCAGCCTTACGGCGGCCGAGTGGGCCGCGCGGGAGGCGGCGCGGCGCGGGGTCGCGCTGCGCCTCGTGCACGCCTGCCCGCCGCTGCCGCGCAGGGTCTCGCCGGTGCCCGGGGTGGACGCCTGGCAGAACGTGGGCGAGCAGATGCTCGGGCAGACCGTGGCCGACTTCCGGGCGCGCCTTCCGGAGCTCGGGATCGACGGGGAGCACACCGCCGCAGAACCGGCCGAGGCCCTGCTCACGGCCGCCGCGAGCGCCGGGCTGCTGGTGGTCGGGGCCCGGGGCTGGGGCGGCTTCGAGGGGCTGGCGGTGGGCTCCGTGGCGCTGCGGGTGGCGGCGATGGCGGACTGCCCCGTCGTCACGGTGCCGGATGAGCACCGTACGGGTGCCGGGTGGGACGGTACGGACGCGGACGAGGTGCAGCTCGGCTTCGACGCGCACGCCCCGGCGGAGGCGCCAGCCGCCTTCGCGTTCCGCGCCGCCCAGGAGCGGGGCGTCCCGCTGCGGGTGGTGCACGCCTGGGCGCTGCCCCCGGCCTCCCCATCGGCCTGGATGCTCACGGTGCTGGAGGAGGACCGCGCGATGTGGGAGGACCAGGAGAGCCAGGTGGTCTCCGACGCCCTGCGGCCGTGGCGGGAGGACTGCCCCGAGGTCACCGTGGTGCCGGACGTCGTTCTGCTCAATCCGGCGGAGGCGCTGGTCAGAGCCTCGGAGCGGGCCGGGCTGCTGGTGATCGGGCGCCGTACGGCCACCCGGCCCACCCAGCTGCGGCTGGGGCCGGTGGCCCATGCGGTGCTGCACCACGCCCACTGCCCGGTGACGGTCGTACCGCACCCGGGGCCCTGAGTCCGCCCTCCCGCCCACGCCCCGCAGGCGCTCAGCCGAAGAACACCCCGAATTCCGAGTACAGCGCCGGATCGACGCCCTTGGTGCCCACCGTGGCCTCCGCGAGCGGTATCCGCACGATGTCCGTGCCGCGCAGCGCCACCATCGTGCCGAAGTCCCGGTCCTTGACCGTGTCGATCGCGCGCAGCCCGAAGCGGGTGGCCAGCCAGCGGTCGAAGGCGCTGGGCGTGCCACCGCGCTGGATATGGCCCAGGACCGTGGTGCGGGCCTCCTTGCCGGTGTGATCGGCGATCTCATGGGACAGCCACTCGCCGATACCGGACAGCCGGACATGGCCGAACTCGTCCAGGCTGGAGTCCTTGACCACCATCTGGCCCTCCTTCGGCACGGCCCCCTCCGCGACCACCACGATCGGCGCGTATCGGATCGTGAAGCGGTTCTCCACCCAGGCGCAGACCTGGTCGATGTCGAAGGGCTGCTCGGGGATCAGGATGACGTTGGCGCCGCCCGCGATGCCCGAGTGGAGGGCGATCCAGCCGGAGTGCCGCCCCATGACCTCGACGACCAGGGTGCGGGTGTGGGATTCGGCGGTGGTGTGCAGCCGGTCGATCGCCTCGGTTGCGATGTTGACGGCGGTGTCGAAGCCGAAGGTGTAGTCGGTGCCCGCCACATCGTTGTCGATCGTCTTGGGCACCCCGACCACCTGGATGCCCTCGCCCGCCAGCGCCGCGGCGACCCCGAGCGTGTCCTCGCCGCCGATCGCGATGAGCGCGTCCACCTCGTACTCGGCGAGCGTCTCCCGCACCCGGTCGACCCCGCCCTCGCCGGCCAGGGGGTTGGTCCGGGAGGAGCCGAGGATGGTGCCGCCGCGCGGCAGGATGCCCCGCACCGCCGGGACGTCCAGCGGCACGATGGCCCCTTCGAGCGCGCCGCGCCAGCCGTCCCGCACTCCGACGAACTCGAAGCCGTGGACCTCCACGCCCTTCCGGACGATGCCGCGGATCGCGGCATTGAGCCCGGGGCAGTCACCGCCGCCGGTCAGCACACCGACACGCATCTCCGCTCCCTCCGCCGACGGCGCGAGCCGCTGCCGTCGCCGTCGCCGCTCCTTCCGGCGCCACTCTTGCCACCCCCTCTTTCTCCAGAATCCACCCATATGTAGCGCGGTGCCCACAGCGGCGTAGGGGTGTCCCCACAACACCGATCTGTTCATCCGACTGATACGACTGATGCGCCAGAGGTGTGGATAGACTCTCGCAACTGCACAAGGGCACAGCGGGGAGAGGCAGCACAGATGGCCCAGGCGAAGAAAATCGCGCTCTATATGCTGATCGTCTTCGTGCTGTACACGATCATCAAGACGCCGGCCCGGGCAGCCGACCTCGTCCAGGTCGGTTTCGAGGGCATATCGGACGCCGCCAAGAGCGTCGGCGAGTTCATGACGGAACTGACCAACTAGCCTCGCGCCCCTCCCGTTCCCGCCCTCGCACCCACGCTCCCCTCAGTCCCTTATCGGGCGATTTCTCCATCAACACGTGGTAAAGCGGTGCTTGCACACAGTGCACATGTCTTGTGATGCTATGACCGCTTTTGCCGGGTGAGTACATCGTGAAGGGGTGGCGTGACCGTGTCGGCCCGTACCGCGCCCAGAACCCCGCCCCAGGGCGATGGCGGCAGCGAAAGCGGCAGAAGCCGCGGGGCTGACGCCAGAGCGCTCACCCAGGTGCTCTTCGCCGAGCTCTCGGGCCTCACCCCCGGAACCCCCGAGCACGCCCGCGTGCGCGCCGCGCTCATCGAGGCCAATCTGCCGCTGGTCCGCTACGCCGCGGCCCGCTTCCGCAGCCGCAACGAGCCCATGGAGGACGTAATCCAGGTCGGCACGATCGGCCTGATCAACGCGATCGACCGGTTCGACCCGGACCGGGGGGTGCAGTTCCCGACCTTCGCCATGCCGACCGTCGTGGGCGAGATCAAGCGCTACTTCCGCGACAACGTCCGCACCGTCCATGTCCCGCGCCGGTTGCACGAGCTATGGGTGCAGGTCAACGGCGCGACAGAGGATCTGACCGTGCTGCACGGCCGCTCCCCGACGACGGCCGAGATCGCCGAACGGCTCAAGCTCAGCGAGGAGGAGGTGCTGGCCTGTATCGAGGCGGGCCGCTCGTATCACGCCACCTCCCTGGAGGCCGCCCAGGAGGGCGACGGACTGCCCGGTCTCGTCGACCGGCTCGGCTACGAGGATCCCGCGCTCGCCGGAGTCGAGCACCGCGATCTGGTCCGCCATCTGCTCGTACAACTGCCCGAGCGCGAGCAGCGTATCCTTTTGCTCCGTTACTACAGCAACTTGACGCAATCCCAGATCAGCGCCGAGCTCGGCGTCTCCCAGATGCATGTGTCCCGGCTGCTCTCCCGGAGCTTCGCCCGGCTGAGATCCGCAAACCGGATCGAGTCCTGATCCTTGCGAGGGACCTCCGCCCCGGGGCCCCAAGGCTGTAATGTCGACATGGCGCTACAGCGTGTTGCCGACATGTGACATTCTGCTGGAACCGCGTTTGCCGCGGCCCGACCTCCGGTATTCAGGGGGAGGCTGCGTCGGACACGAACCGCGCAGCTGGGATCCGTCCGCGACCTCTAGGGGGTGGCATGTCCGTAGAACTGGGCAGCTCGAAGGTGCTCAACAACGACGCACCGCACATGCCTGACGACTGCGACGCCATCGACACCCGCACCCTCTCCCGCTCCCTCTTCCTGCGGCTCGCCACACTCGACAAGGACAGTGCGGAGGCCGGCTACGTCCGTGACACCCTCATCGAGCTGAACCTCCCGCTCGTCCGTTACGCGGCGGCCCGGTTCCGCAGCCGTAACGAGCCGATGGAGGACATCGTCCAGGTCGGCACCATCGGCCTGATCAAGGCGATCGACCGCTTCGACTGCGAACGCGGCGTGGAGTTCCCGACGTTCGCCATGCCGACCGTCGTGGGCGAGATCAAGCGGTTCTTCCGCGACACCAGCTGGTCGGTGCGGGTCCCGCGGCGGCTACAGGAGCTGCGTCTGGCCCTCACCAAGGCCAGTGACGAGCTGTCACAGAAGCTCGACCGCTCCCCGACCGTCACCGAGCTGGCCACGGCGCTGGGCGTCTCCGAGGAGGACGTGGTCGACGGGCTCGCGGTGGGCAATGCCTACACGGCCAGCTCGCTGGACTCCCCGTCCCCCGAGGACGACGGCGGCGAGGGGTCGCTCGCCGACCGGCTGGGGTACGAGGACAGCGCGCTGGAGGGCGTGGAGTACCGCGAGTCGCTCAAGCCCCTGCTGGCCAAACTGCCGCCGCGCGAGCGCCAGATCATCATGCTGCGCTTCTTCGCCAATATGACGCAGTCGCAAATCGGCGAAGAGGTCGGGATCTCCCAGATGCACGTCTCCCGGCTGCTCACCCGGACCCTGGCCCAGCTGCGTGAGGGCCTGATCTCGGACTGAGCCGCCACTGGCCGGTCCCCTGTCGGATCCCTGTACACCTGACGGGTCGTCAGCCACACTGGCCCGATGCGATACGCATGGAGCCGGACAACGGGCCGCCGAGGCACGGCAATCGCCTCCTCGGCGGCCGCGCTGTGCCTGGGGGCACTCCTCAGCGGCTGCGGCGGTGGCGGCGACGGCTATGTGGCCGCCGGGGCGGCCGGGCCCGATGGCCAGCGGACCGCGAACGCCGTGCCACCCAAGGGCGACGTCGACCTGGTGCCCCTGGACGAGGGCGGCGCGGACAACGATCGCGACGGTAAGGGCGGCACGGACGGAAAGCGCGATCGGGGCGCGGCCGGACCCGAGGCCTCCACGGACGGCGGAACGGACGGACCGGCATCGCGGGGGCCCTCGGCATCCGCGAAGACCCCCGACCGCACCGACGGCTCAGGCGGCCCGAGCGGCGGGAAGAACGGCTCCGGGGCCCCGGGACGTAACGACGACCCCCCGGGCGACGACGGACCCAAGGGTGACGAACCCGGCGAGCCCTCGCCCTCCGGCTCCGGTTCGGACCCCTCCGGCACCCCCACGCCCACCGGACCGGCCGCACTCAAGGTCGGCAAGCCGGAGCGCACGGCGACCGATGAGCGCTGGTGCGAGAAGGTGAAGGTCGAGTTCCGTAACACCGGAGGAGCGCCGGTCGCCTCGGGCACCGTCACCTTCGGGACGCATGTGATCGACGCACTCGGCATCGACTGGGCCACGCTGGAGTCCAAGGAAGAGCTGCCCGCGCCGATCGGCGCGGGCCAGAAGAAGGAGAAGACCTGGACGGTGTGCGTGGACGACTGGCGGGTGCCGCTGGGCATGCATATCGAGACACAGGACATCTCGGTCAGCTGGAAGCCGTAAGGCCGGCCCGGCAGCCGTAAGGGGAGTGGGAGCTCAGGACTCCCCGCGGAAGCTCGGACCCCCGCGGTGAGCGTCAGGGCTTCGTGGCTCAGCCCAGCGCCAGCCAGGCCACCCCCGCGACGATCACGACCGCCGCGATCACACCGACGATCAGGCCGACGCGCGAACCGCCGCCCGCTCCGGTGGACGTCTGAGGCTGCCGAGTGCCCTCGTCGACGAAGGCGCGGAACATCTGGGTGGAGCCGGCCGGGTCCTGGTTCCCGTTGGGGCTCTGGGGGTTGTTCGCCATGAGCCCCGACCCTAGCGAACGAGCGGATTCCGGGACACCCCCGGGTCTCAGCAGCCCCTTGCACCTCAGCCGCCCCGCTTGACCGACTCCAGGACGACTCTTTAACGGCAATTTACCGCCCAGACCACCCTTTCATTTGCCTGTAGCAACTAACTTCTTCTATGGTTGCCTTAAGCAACTGACCATTCGACCAATCCCACTGGGGGTGCCGTGGCCGCGCAGCGCCACTATGAGGAGCTGGCCCGGCAGCTCAGCGCCATCGGCACCGTCAAGCGCGGGCTGGGGCGCGTCCTGCCGACCGACTGCCCGTCGGGCTCCGCCATCGTCCTGATGCTCCTCGACCGCTACGGCGAGATGCGCATGAGCAAGCTCGCCGAGCTGCTCGACATCGACATGTCGGTGACCAGCCGGCATGTGGCGCATGTCGCGAACCGCGGCTGGGTGGACCGCAAGCCCGACCCGCTGGACCGGCGGTCGCGGCTGCTGAGCATCAACCCCAGCGGTCGAGCACTGCTCGGCCAGGTCTCCGAGCGCTACACAGAGGCGCTCGCCAGCTGTCTGAGCGACTGGTCGGACGAGGACGTCGACCGCCTCAATGAACTTCTCGCCCGGTTGCGGTCGAGTTTCGGGGACACCCGTTCCCGGGCTCTGCCGCATCAGGCGGAGACCAGCATCACCCGTACACCTTCGCAACGTTAAGGAACTTCATGGCAACGACCACACCGGACGGCGGTGTGCGGGGACCCGCGGGGCACCCCGCCCACGCCAAGCACGGCGGAGGAGGCCACAGAGGCCAGCACGGCCACGACGCGGACTCCTCGGCGCCGATGACCCACCGGCAGATCATGGAGGCGCTCTCCGGGCTGCTGCTGGGGATGTTCGTCGCGATCCTGTCGTCGACGATCGTCTCCGCCGCGCTGCCCAAGATCATCGCTGACCTCAACGGCAGCCAGTCCTCCTACACCTGGGTCGTCACCGCCACCCTGCTGGCCATGACGGCCACCACGCCGCTCTGGGGCAAGCTCGCCGACCTCTTCAGCAAGAAGCTGCTGGTCCAGATAGCCCTGGTGATCTACGTCGCGGGCTCCGTGGTGGCCGGTCTGTCGCAGAGCCCCGGCATGCTGATCGCCTGCCGTGTGGTGCAGGGCATCGGCGTCGGCGGTCTGTCCGCCCTCGCCCAGATCGTCATGGCCGCGATGATCTCCCCCCGGGAGCGCGGCCGGTACAGCGGCTACCTCGGCGCGACCTTCGCCGTCGCGACCGTCGGCGGTCCGCTGCTGGGCGGCGTGATCACCGACACCGACTGGCTGGGCTGGCGCTGGTGCTTCTACGTCGGCGTGCCGTTCGCCGTCATCGCCCTGATCGTCCTTCAGAAGACCCTGAAGCTCCCCGTGGTGAAGCGGGACGTCAAGGTCGACTGGGGCGGCGCCTTCTTCATCAGCGCCGCGGTCTCGCTGCTGCTGATCTGGGTGACCTTCGCGGGCGACAAGTACGACTGGATCTCGTGGCAGACCTACGCGATGGTCGGCGGTTCGATCGCGCTCGGTCTGATCTTCCTGCTGATCGAGTCCAAGGCGAGCGAGCCGATCATCCCGCTGCGGCTGTTCCGCAACAAGACGATCACCCTCGCGTCGCTGGCGTCGCTCTTCGTCGGTATCGCGATGTTCGCCGGAACCGTCTTCTTCAGCCAGTACTTCCAGCTGGCGCGCGGTAAGTCGCCCACCATGTCCGGCGTCATGACCATCCCGATGATCGGTGGCCTGTTCATCTCCTCGACCGTCTCCGGTCAGATCATCACCAAGACCGGTCGCTGGAAGGCATGGCTGGTCAGCGGCGGTGTGCTAGTGACGGCGGGCCTCGGTCTGCTGGGCACCATCCGGTACGACACCCCGTACTGGCACATGTCGATCTACATGGCGCTCATGGGCCTCGGCATCGGCATGATGATGCAGAACCTGGTGCTGGCCACCCAGAACCAGGTGGCCCCGCAGGACCTCGGCGCGGCCAGTTCCGTCGTCACCTTCTTCCGCTCCCTGGGCGGTGCGGTCGGCGTCTCGGCGCTCGGCGCGGTGCTCGCCAACCGGGTCACCCACTACGTCAAGGACGGCCTGGCCGAACTCGGCCCCAAGGGCGCCGCGCTGGGTCACGGCGGCACCGGCGGCGGTGGCATCCCCGACGTACGGGCGCTGCCCGAGCCGATGCGCACGATCATGGAGAGCGCCTACGGGCACGGTGTCGCGGACGTCTTCCTCTTCGCCGCCCCGGCCGCGTTCCTCGCCTTCCTGCTGACCCTGTTCATCAAGGAGGTCGCCCTGAAGACCAACTCCGGCTCCCAGCAGGCCGCCGCGGCCACCTCGGGCGCCCCGGCCGCCGACGCGGCCCCGGCCGACACGGTGGCGGCCACGGCCGCCACCGGGCAGGTCGCCGACCTCGAGCCCGCGCTCGTGGGCGCCCCGGCCGCCGAGACCTACCAGCCGGACGCCGACGGTGCCCTCGCGGCCACCGCCCCGCGGACGGCCACCGCTCCGCAGCGCCTCACGGCCTTCGCCTCCGCCGGGGGCGACGGCGCGGACCGTCAGCCCCGGCAGGGTGTGCACGGCTTCGTGCGGAACGCGGAGGGCGGCCCCGTCGCCCGCGCCGCGGTGACGCTGATCTCGCTCGCCGGGCGGCAGCTGGGCCGATCGGTGGCGCACCCCGACGGCTCGTACGCCCTGGACGCGCCGGGCTCCGGCTCGTACGTCCTGATCGCGGCGGCCGACGGCCACCAGCCGCAGGCGTCCACGGTCGTGGTCGGGGACGAGCCGCTCGGCTTCGACATCGTCCTGTCGGCCACCAGCGGTCTGGTGGGCACCGTGCGCGGTGCCGCCGACGGCCGGCCGGTGGACGCGGCGATGGTCGTGGTCACCGATGTCCGCGGTGAGGTGCTGGCCACCGGGAAGACCGGTGAGCAGGGCGACTTCGGCTTCGAGGAGCTGGTCTCCGGGACCTTCACGGTCGCGGTGAACGCGCCGGGCTACCGGCCCGCGGCCCTGCCCGTCGAGGTGGGCGCCCAGGGGCTGACCCGGGTGGAGATAGCGCTACAGGCCGGCGCCCGGGTGCAGGGCATAGTCCGGGCCGGTGCCGACCGGCGGCCGCTGCCCGACGCGCGGGTCACCCTCGTGGACTCGGCCGGGAACGTGGTCGCCACCGCCACCACCGGTGAGGACGGCGCGTACGCCTTCACCGACCTGGACGCGGGCGACTACACGGTCATCGCGAGCGGCTACCCGCCGGTCGCGGGGGCGCTGACGGTCTCCGGGCCCGGCGTCGACGGCCACGACGTGGAGCTCGCCCACCCGGGCGAGTGACGGACCCCGGGCCCGGGGCGCGCAAGAGCGGAGTCGCGCCCCGGGCCCGGCCCGGGCGGCGGATTTCTCGGCCGGACCCGGAACCCGGATCCCGGCGGCGGTGTAGTGAAGGCAGGGGACGGCCTGACGCCGCCGCCCGGATCCGGCGCACAGACACGACGAGTACCACCAGCACGGCGAGTATGACCAGCAGGACGAGTATGACCAGCACGGCGAATACGACCAGCACGCCGACCCGGCGCGCACGACCAGCGCGCCGGGCGACATGAGCGGCGTGAGCAACACGAGCAACACGAGCAACACGCCGAGCAGGACAAGCAACACGGCGACACCCGAGCGGGAGCGAAACGCGGCATGACGACCACAGGAGCAGGAGCAGGCGGGGGAGCGGGGCTGCGGGCCCGGATCCACACCCGCGACGGCTGGGCGGTCCAGCACGCGGTGCTGACCGTCACCGATATGACGGGCGCCCAGGTGCTGCGCGCGCAGGCCGACACGGACGGCGCCGTGCGGACCGACGAGCCGCTGCCGCCGGGGCCTTACACGATCATCGCCACCGCGGTCGGCTACGCCCCGGTCGCGTCCACGGCGATCGTCACGGCCTCCGGGCGGGCCGACGTGGGCACGGTGGTGCTGGCGCGCCAGGGCGGGGTGGAGCTTCCACCGCCCGGGGCGTGGACGATCGACCCGGCGCATTCGACGGTGGCCGCGGTCGCCCAGCACCTGGGGATCTCCAGCGTCCACGGCCGGTTCACCGAGTTCAGCGGGCGGATCGAGGTCGCCGAGGACATCGAGAAGTCGCGCGTCGAGGCGGTCATGCGGGCCGCCAGCATCGACACCGGCAACACGATGCGGGACGGCCATCTGAAGTCGGCCGACTTCCTCAATGTGGAGGAGTTCCCGGAGCTGACGTACCGGAGCACGCATCTGAGCGCGGCCGGGGCCGACCGCTGGACGGTCCATGGCGAGCTGTCGATGCACGGCGTGGTCCGGGACGTGGACCTGGACCTGACGTACCTGGGCACCGGCCCCGACCCCTGGGGCGGGGTGCGGGCGGCCTTCCGGGCCGTCGCCGAGCTGCGCCGCGAGGACTTCGCGATGAACTACAACCAGGTGGTCGCGGCGGGCATCGCGGCGATCGGCACCACCCTGCGGGTGGAGCTGGACATACAGGCGGTGCAGGGCGAGCAGCTCCCCACGGCCTGACCTGCCCATGGCCTGACCCGCCCGCCACCGAGCGCTATCGGTCCCTCAGTGCCTCGATACCGGCGATCGCGAGGTCCAGGGCGAAGGCGAAGTCGCGGTCCTGCATCTCCTGGACCGTGGTGCCCCCGCGAGCCTCCATGATCTTCCGCGCCCCGTCGAACTCCATACGGTCCTCGACCGTGCCCATCATCTCGTGGAACAGCTCGTCCTGGGTGACCCCCGCCGCCCGGCAGCGGGCGGCGAAGCGGCCCTCGATCGTGCCGAAGCCGTAGACGAACTGGTAGACGAGCGCCAGCGCGCTGGTGATCCTGTCGTCCGGCAGCCCGCTGTTGCGCATCACGGCCAGCGCGGCGTTGTTGAAGACCACCGCGTTGGGCCCGATGTTGAGGTACTCCCCCAGCAGCGCCGGCAGCCAGGGGTGGCGCACCAGCACCCGCCGGTACTCGGTGGCGACCTGGCGCAGCTGCTCATGCCAGTCCCGCGGCTCGGCCGGGACGTGCTCAAGGCCTTCCACGGATCCGACGGGCTCCACGGGTCCGACGGCCTCGATGGGCAGCGCTATCTCGCCCATGGCCGCGTCGAGGGCGAGTTCGAGCAGATGGTCCTTGGTCTCCACGTACCAGTAGACCGACATGGCGGTCACCCCGAGCTCCGCCGCGAGCCGCCGCATCGAGAAGCCCGAAAGTCCCTCGGCGTCCAGCAGCCGCATCGTCGCCGCGACGATCTTCAGATGGTCGAGCCCCACGGGCTGCTGGTCGCCCTTGCGCTTGGGGGTTTTACGCTCGGAGAGCCAGACGCTGGACCGCGGGGGAACGGTGCGGCTGCCGGTTGCCATGGCGGCGCCTCTCTTTCTCCGGTGCGCTGGCGCCACGTACGTCCCGGGACCGGGCACGCGGCACCTCACTACCTGAAGATGCTATTCCGCCGGGGCCTCCTGTGAAGATCGTTCGGCCCTGCTGAGCAGCAGGGCGGCCAGCACTCCACCCGCCAGCACGGCCGCCGCGCCGACCAGCTGGCTGGTCTCCACGCCCGAGGCGAAGGCGTCGGCAACGGCCTCGCGGTCCTCGGGGGTACGGGCGGCGGCGAGGGCGGCCGGGAGCGAGCCCGCTCCGGTGGCGGCCGCGGGCAGCAGCGAGCCGAAGCGGGAGTTGAGCACGGCGCCGAGGACGGCGACACCGAGCCCGTTGCCGCATTCGGTGAGCGTGCCGTTGATCCCCGCGCCCACCCCCGCCTTCTCCGGCGGGATGGCCGACATGATCGCGTTCGCCATCGCGGGCCCGGCCAGCGCGATACCGACCCCCATCACCACCAGCCCCAAGAGCATTCCGCCATAGCCATGCGCGCCGAGCGTCGCGATGGCGGCGAGACCGGCCGCGAGCAGCCCCATCCCGCCGACGATGGTCACCGGGGTCCCGAGCTTGGGCAGCAGCCGCGCGCCGACACCGGTGAGGTTGAGCACGACGATCACCAGGGCGAGCGGCGCGGTGCGCAGCCCCGCGTCCAGCGCGTCATAGCCGAGCACGAACTGTAGATGCTGGGTGAGCAGGAAGAGCGAACCGCCCATCCCGAAGGCCACCAGGATGCCGCCCGCCACCGCGCCCACGAACCGGCGGTCGCGGAAGAAGTGCATATCCAGCATCGGATACGGGATATGACGCTCCCACAGCGCGAATCCGGCCATCACGGTGATGCCGATGAAGGCCGAAAGCAGCACCCGGCTGGAGGTCCAGCCGTGCTCCGGCCCGGAGATGATCGCGAAGACGATGCCGGTCATGCCGACCGTGGAGAGCAGCGCGCCGAGCAGATCGGGGCGGTCGCTGGTCGGCGCCTTCGACTCCGGCACCATCCAGACCACGGCCACCAGCCCGAGCAGCGCCACCGGGATATTGATCAGGAAGATCGAGCCCCACCAGAAGTGCTCCAGCAGCGAGCCGCCGATCAGCGGCCCCGCGGCGAAGCCGAGCGAGCTGACCGCACCCCACAGCCCGATGGCCTTGGCCCGTTCGCCCTCGTCGAAGACCTGCACCACGACGGCGAGCGTCGTGGTCATCAGCAGCGCCCCGCCGATGCCCATGCCCGCGCGGGCGGCGATCAGCTGGCCGGAGTCCTGCGCCATCGACGCCGCGAAGGAGCCGACGCCGAACAGGGCGAGCCCGGCGACCAGCAGCTTCTTCCGCCCGTAGCGGTCGGCGGCGCTGCCCGCGGTGAGCAGCAGCCCCGACTGGACCAGCGAATAGGCGTTGATCATCCACTGGATGTCGGCCGTGCGGGCATCCATCTCCCTGGCCAGGGAGGGGACCGCCACATTGAGGATCGTGTTGTCCAGCAACACGGTGAGCTGGGCAAGGCAGATCACGGCGAGGATCAACCAGCGCTGGGGATGGCCGCCAGGGGACTGATCGGGTGGCGCGGAGGCGGCGTCGGCGGTCGAGACCGTCATGGGGACTCCAGACAGGGTCTTCTACGGTGTATGGCGATGTGCTGGGCCTTACACCGTACAAGTGCCGCTGTACGCCGTACAGCGAATTATGTGCGCGCGTCGCATACGCATACGGGCCGGTGATCGCGGGGGTGAACCCGCGACCACCGGCCCGTACCCAACGGGACTCCGGGGTCAGCCGGAGGACTTCGAGGACGTCGGCGCCTTCGTCGACGCCTTCTGGGTCAGGTCGTAGAGCGTGGCGCTGCCCACGGTGACCTTCTTGTAGGTGGACTCGATCCAGGAGGTGATCTGGGACGAGGTCCCCTGGCCGCCGCCCGGCCCGCCGCCCATGCCGGTGCCCGAGGAGATGAAGTAGTGGATCCTGCCCTGCTTCACATACTCCTTGAACTGGGCGAGCGTCGGGGACGGGTCGCTGCCGTTGAAGCCGCCGATGGCCATCACGGGCTTCTCGGTGGCGAGTTGGTAGCTGGCGGCGTTCTGGGAGCCGATCGCCGCGGCCGCCCAGGTGTAGTCGTCGGCGTTCTTCTCCAGCTTCGCCTCCACGTCGGCGTCGACCTGCTGACCGTCGAGCAGTCCGCCCATGCCGCCGCCACGGCGGCCGCCCTCGCCCATGCCGCCGCCGGGCAACATGCCCGGCCGGCCGTTCTGCCCCTGGCCGCCCTGCGCGTTGCCGGTGCCGTTGCGCGGGGACTGGCCGCCGCCCGGGAAGCCCCCGCCGGGGAAGCCGTTCTGGCCACCACCCGGCTGACCACCGCCGGTGCCACCGCCCGGCATGCCCTGCGGACCACCCTGGCCCTGACCGCCCTGCTGATTGCCCTGACCCTGGCCCTGCCCCTGCCCCTGCTGGCCCGCGCCCTGGCGCCCGTTCTGCATCCCCGGCGGACCGCCCCGGCCGCCGCCCGGGAAGCCGCCACCGGGGCCGCCCATACCGCCCGCCACCGACGGACCGGCCGTCACGATGGAGCCGTGCTTCGGGGTCTCCACCGTGTTGAGCGTGTACGCGACCGGCCCGGCCAGCCCCGCCGCGAGGCCGAGGCCCGCCGCGGCCAGCGCCGCCCTCCGGCCCAGGCGCGCCGTCAGCAGCAGCCCGGCCGCCGCCGTGAGCCCGCCGATCAGCACCGCCCAGCGCAGCCAGGGGTGCCAGTCCGGCGACCGCCCCAGCAGGACGTACGACAGATACGCGGTGACCGCCACCGTGACGGCCAGCACGGCCGAGGCCGCCGCCCCGGCCCGGCCGCCCTCGCTCCGCCGCTCCCACAGCAGGGTCGCGCCCATGCCCACGAGCGCCGCGATATAAGGCGCCAGGGCGATGTTGTAGTACTGGTGGAAGATCCCGGACATGAAGCTGAAGGTCGCGAAGGTCATCAGCAGCGCCCCGCCCCACACCAGGAAGGCCGCGCGCCGGGTGTCGGTGCGCCTCGCCCGCCAGGTCAGCCAGATGCCCGCCGCCAGCAGGATGAACGCCGCGGGCAGCAGCCACGCGATCTGACCGCCCATGTCGGAGCCGAAGAGCCGGTCGATCCCGGTGTCGCCCCACCGGCCGCCACCGCCACCGCCGCCGCCCGGACCGCCCCCGCCGACGCTGCCGGTCTCATCGCCGTTGATCCGGCCCAGACCGTTGTAGCCGAAGGTCAGCTCCAGGAAGCTGTTGTGCTGCGAACCGCCGATGTACGGGCGCGAGGACTCCGGCCACAACTCGACGATCGCGACCCACCAGCCGCCGGAGACCACCATCGCGAGCCCCGCGAGCAGCAGTTGCCCGATCCGCCGGCCGAACTTCGCCGGGGCGCACACCGCGTACACCACCGTGAGCGGCGGCAGGATCAGCCACGCCTGAAGCGTCTTGGTGAGGAAGCCGAGGCCGAAGCAGACCCCGGCCAGCACCAGCCACTTGGTGCGCGCGTCCTCCAGGGCGCGCAGCACGCAGTAGATCGCGGAGACCATCAGCAGGCACAGCAGCGCGTCGGGGTTGTTGAAGCGGAACATCAGCGCCGCGACCGGGGTCACCGCGAGCGCCGCGCCCGCGATAAGCCCGGCGGCCGCGCCGAACCTGCGCCGTACGGCCGCGTACAGCACCCCGACCGTCGCGACGCCCATCAGCGCCTCGGGGGCGAGGACCGCCGAGGAGGAGAGGCCGAAGAGCCGCACCGACAGGGCCATCGGCCACAGCGCGGCCGGGGGCTTGTCGACGGTGATGGAGTTCGCGGCGTCGGAGGAGCCGAAGAAGAACGCCTTCCAGCTCTCGCCGCCCGCCTGCACGGCGGCCGAGTAGAACTGGTTGGCGTAGCCGGACGCGCCCAGGCTCCACAGATAGAGCACGGTGGTGGCGGCCAGCAGGGCCCACAGGGCGGGCCGTGCCCAGCGCGGGTCCTCCGGCCGTCCTCTCCAGGCCCGCGCCAGGCGCGAGCCGCCGGGCGCCCGCGGGCCCGGCCGGGGAGTGGCGACGGGGGCCGGTGGCGGCCCGGCTTCACGGGTGCCGTAGTCGTAGGTGGTCATCGATCGGTCCTCGGGTCGTGGTCGGTCGTGGCCCCGCTGTCCGACGGGAAGACCCAGGCCCGGAAGAGCAGGAAGCGCAGTACGGTGGCGGCGAGGTTCGCCGCGATCAGCACGGCCAGTTCGGTGCCGTGCGAGGCGGTGCCGGGGACGGCGTCCAGGGCGGCGAGGGAGCCGCTGGTCAGCACCAGGCCGATGCCGAAGACGACCAGCCCCTGGGCCTGGTGGCGCATCGCGCGGTCCCGGCCGCGTACGCCGAAGGTGAGCCTCCGGTTGGCCGCGGTGTTGCCGAGCGCCGACAGCAGCAGCGCCAGCGCGTTGGCCACCTGCGGGCCGGTGCCCATCCGGAAGAGGGAGTACAGCAGCAGATAGACCAGTGTGCTCAGCGCGCCGACCACACAGAACCCGACCAGCTGACGGGCCAGGCCCTTCGGCACCCCGCTCAGCTCCCGGTCGCGCGGATCGTCGCCGAACGGACGGCGCACCCGGTCCAGCGGCAACGCACCGGTGGCCAGCGCGCGCCCCACCCGCCACACGCCCTTGAGGTCATCGGTGGCCGTCTTCACGATGTGGACCGTGCTGTTGGGGTCGTCCACCCAGTCCACCGGCACCTCGTGGATGCGCAGCCCGGCCCGCTCTGCCAGCACCAGCATCTCGGTGTCGAAGAACCACCCGGTGTCCTCGACCAGCGGCAGCAGCCGCTCCGCGACGTCCTTACGGATGGCTTTGAATCCGCACTGGGCGTCGGAGAAGCGGGCGGCCAGGCTGCCGCGCAGAATCAGGTTGTACGCCCGCGAGATGAACTCCCGCTTGGGCCCGCGCACCACCCGTGAGCTGCGGGACAGCCGCGATCCGATCGCCAGGTCGGAGTGCCCGGAGATCAGCGGGGCCACCAGCGGCAGCAGCGCCTTGAGGTCCGTGGACAGATCGACGTCCATATAGGCGAGCACGGGCGCCTCTGACAGCGACCACACGGTGCGCAGCGCCCGCCCGCGCCCCTTCTGCTCCAGCCGGACCGCCGTCACCTCCTCGATGGACTCGTCCAGGTAGGCCGCGAGGTCGGGCGTGCGGTCCGTACTGGCGTTGTCGGCGATGGTGATCCGGAAGCCGTACGGGAAGGTGCGGGCCAGATGGTCGTGCAGCCGTCGTACGCACCGCTCGAGGTCCGCTTCCTCGTTGTAGACGGGGATGACGACGTCCAGCACCGGACGGCCGCGCACGACCGTCACCGGCCCGCGCACGGGCAAAGTTTGGAGGGGTGTCTCGGGCGGAGCCCCGAGAGGGGTGTCGGTTCGCATGAGGTCGACGGTCGCGAGCCGCGCTGTCACGGCTGTGTGGTCAGCCTGTGGCCTGCCTGTGAGTCCGTTACGCCCTGGTGAACGACCCGGTGCACGGGCAGGTGGACGCCGAACACGGTGCGTCCGGGCACGCTGTCCACCGTCACCTGCCCGTCGTGCGCGGCCACGACCGCGTGCACGATGGCCAGGCCGAGCCCCGTACTGCCCGCGGCGCGGGAGCGTGAGGCGTCGCCGCGCGCGAACCGCTCGAAGACATGCGGCAGCAGTTCGGGCGGGATGCCGGGACCGTCGTCCTCGATCTCCAGCGATACGTACGCGGGCGGCCGCGGCGGGCCGAAGGCCCCGGCGGCGCGGGCGGCCGCGTACGGGGAGCCGTAGGGCGGGGCGGACCGCTGAGCTTGGGACCGGGCGGAGGGCTGAGCCTGGGGCCGGGCGGACGGCTGGACTTGGGACCGGGCGGAGGGCTGGGCGTGCGGCTGGGCGGACGGCGAGCCGCGCTCCTTACGGTGGCCATGGGAGGACGCGCCGTAGGACATCCCATAGGAGAGCCCGTACGGCGCCGGATACGGCGAGGGGTACGGCGACGCCTGCGGCCCGCCCCACAGCACCCGCGCCGTGACCGTGGTACCGGCCGGGGTGTGCGTCCGCGCGTTGGCCAGGAGGTTCACCAGCACCTGGCGCAGCCGGGCGTCGTCGCCGAAGACGACCGCCGGTTCATCGGGCAGTTCCAGCCGCCACTCGTGGTCCGAGCCGACCGCCCGCGCGTCGCTGACGGCGTCCACGACCAGCGGGGACAGATCGACCTCCGCGCATTCCAGCGGCCGTCCCGCGTCCAGCCGGGCCAGCAGCAGCAGATCCTCGACCAGACCGGTCATCCGCCCGGCCTCGGACTCGACCCGGCCGAGGGCATGCCGGGTGTCGGGCCCGATCTCCTCCCGGCCGCGCCGGGTCAGCTCGGCGTAGCCGCGGATCGAGGCGAGCGGCGTACGGAGCTCATGGCTGGCGTCGGCGACGAACTGCCGCACCCGTGTCTCGCTCTCCTGACGGGCCGCGAGCGCCGACTCCACATGGCCGAGCATGCGGTTGAGCGCCGCGCCCACCTGGCCGACCTCGGTACGCGGATCGGCCTCCGAGGCCGGGACGCGCTCACGCAGCGCCACCTCGCCGCTGTGCAGGGGGAGTTCGGAGACCCGGGTCGCGGTCGCGGCCACCCGGCGCAGCGGCCGCAGCGAGATGCCGACCATCGCGGCCCCGGCGATCCCGGCCGCGACCAGCCCGGCCGCGGCCACACAGACCTCCACGAGAATGAGGGTGTTGACCGTCTCCTGCGTCTGGTCGAGCGGGAAGGCGAGGATGATGCCACCGTCCCGGTGGTCCGACTGGGCCACCACCCGATAGCCGCCGAGGCCGGGCAGATCGATGGTGTGCACGTCCCCGTCCAGGGGAACGGCGGCGATTGCCTTCTGCTGGCCGCTGGTCAGGGGGTCCACCCGGCTCTCGGCGTCGAGTTCGTTCGTCATGGGCGAGTCATTGCTCTTACCCGACATGGTGATCTCGCCGTCCTTGCCGAACCGCGCCCCGACCGTGCCGATGGGCTGACCGGGCGAGGCGACGAAGAGCACATCGTCCCGGGGGAGTTCGCGCTCCGGTCCCGGCTTGTTCAGGAACCGCCCGATGGATGCACGCAGATCGTCGTCCACCTGGCCCTGGAGGTACGACTGGAGGGCGAGGGTGGTGACCGAGCCGATCACCGCGCAGACCACCGCGATCAGGGCGACGGCCGAGACGACCAGGCGCGTGCGCAGGGACCAGGGGCGGCGCCCGGCCCGCTGGGTGCGCCGGGCGTGCGCGCGCCCCTGCGCCGCCGCTCCCGCGCCCCGGGGCGGCTGGGAGCGGCCGGGCATCCCGTCAGTGCCGGGCATCCCGTCGGTGCCGGGCATCCCGTCGGTGCCGGGCATCTCGGGGCCCCGGGGCGGCCGGGGCGGCCGGGGCGGGGGGTGCGCCACGGTGTCTACTCCCCGGGCTTGATCAGATAACCGGCGCCCCGCCGGGTGTGGATCATCGGGCTGCGCCCCGCGTCGATCTTGCGCCGCAGATACGAGATGTAGAGCTCGACCACGTTGGCCTGGCCGCCGAAGTCATAGCTCCAGACCCGGTCGAGGATCTGCGCCTTGCTGAGCACCCGGCGCGGATTGCGCATGAGGTAGCGCAGCAGCTCGAACTCGGTCGCGGTGAGATGGATCTCCCGTCCACCGCGCGACACCTCGTGGCTGTCCTCGTCCAGGACCAGATCCCCGACCGCCAGCACCGACTCACTGCGCGCGGCCGCCGCCCCCGACCTGCGCAGCAGCCCGCGCAGCCGGGCGACGACCTCCTCCAGGCTGAACGGCTTGGTGACGTAGTCGTCGCCGCCCGCCGTCAGCCCCGCGATCCGGTCCTCCACCGCGTCCCGCGCGGTCAGGAACAGCACCGGGACATCGGGCAGTTCGCGGCGCAGCCGCCCCAGCACGGCGAGCCCGTCCATATCGGGCAGCATGATGTCCAGGACCACCGCGTCCGGGCGCAGCTCACGGGTGATCCGGATCGCCTCCGCGCCGTCACCCGCGGTGCGCACCTCCCACCCCTCGTAGCGCAGGGCCATCGACAGCAGGTCGGCGAGCGCCGACTCGTCGTCCACGACCAGCACCCGGACGGGGCTCCCGTCGGGGCGCAGCAGCTCGGTACGCCCATGAGGCGAGGTCGGCATCATGACCTCCACCCTCGGAGCGGGCCCTGAGAGGTCCCTTTCGGCCGCCTGTGAATTACCTGAGAATCCCGTGGAGGCGGGGACGGGACCGGCCGGGAGGCGAATCAGCGGATCCGGGGGCACGGAACGACTACGCGGGCCGCGGAATAACCGGAAGGACTCTCCGGCTTCCCCCTGTATGACTTCTCGTCCCGCACTTGGCAAGATCGGCATCTGGACCGCGGCCCTCAAGACGGACTTCGCCCCATCAGCGCAGGTCAGCGAGGCAGTGGCCGAGCTGGACGAGCTGGGGTACGGCGCCGTGTGGCTCGGTGGCAGTCCCAGCCCGGATCAGGCCGGAGTCCTGCTGGACGCCACCTCCCGGATCACCGTCGCGACCGGGATCCTGAGCATCTGGGACCACGAGGCGGCCTACGTCGCCGAGCGGCACACCGCGCTCAACGCCGCCCACGACGGACGCTTCCTCCTCGGCCTCGGCGTGAGCCACAGTGCGCTCGCCGGTGAGCGCTACAAGCGCCCGTACACGGCGATGAAGGAGTACCTGACCGCGCTGGACTCCGCCCCGACCCCGGTCCCCGCGGCCCAGCGGGTCCTGGCCGCGCTCGGCCCGAAGATGCTCGAGCTGTCCCGCGACCGCGCGGCCGGCGCGCATCCGTACCTCGTCACCCCGGAGCACACCGCCGAGGCCCGCGACGTCCTCGGCAAGGAGGCCGTGCTCGCGCCGGAGCTGAAGGTCGTCCTCGACACCGACCCGGAGCGCGCCCGCGCCACCGCCCGCGACTACCTCGGCCGCTACCTGGCGCTGCCCAACTACACCAACAACTTCAAGCGGCTGGGCTTCGAGGACGCGGACTTCGCGGACGGCGGCAGCGACCGTCTCCTCGCCGCCATGTACGCGCTCGGCGACGCGGAGACGATCCGGGCGCGCGTGGACGAGTTCCTGGCCGCGGGCGCGGACCACCTCGCGATCCAGGTGGTGAGCGAGGACCAGGCTCTCCCCCGCGAGCAGTGGCGCACGCTGGCCGAGGCACTGCCGCTGGACAAGAGCTGACGGTTCCGGTCAGCCCCTCGCCCGGCGCCTGCGCAGGCACCGGGCGAGCCTCATATCCAGACCGCGTGCGCTGTCCACAACGGCCGCATCCGGATCCGGAAAGCACTCCATCCACAAGGGGCCGCATCCGAGCGGCCACAACCCGTCATATCCCGACCGTCATATCCCGAACAGCCGCGCCGCGTTCCCGTAACACACCCCGCGCAGCCACTCCTCGTCCTGCCCGACCCGCGTCAGCGCGTCCAGCGCATGCCGGTATCCGTAGGGGATGTTGGGGAAGTCGCTCCCGAACAGCACCCGGTCCCCCAGTGCGGCCAGCCGCTCCCGCTCCGACCGCGGAAACGGCCACTGGCGCTCGGTGAAGTCGGTGAAGACCATCGTGGTGTCCAGGTGGACCCCCTCGTACCGCTCCGCCAGCCCCAGGAAGTCCGAGTACTCCGGCAGCCCCATATGCGCGATGATCAGGCGCAGCCGAGGGTGGCGGGCCAGCACCCGCCCCACCGGCTCCGGTCCGGTGTACTTGCCCGGGTGGGGTCCCGAACCGCAGTGGATGACGACGGGCGTCCCGCTCCCGGCGAGCATGCCCCACACCGGGTCGAGCAGCGCGTCGCCCGGGTCGTACGCCCCCACCTGCACATGGGCCTTGAACACCCGCGCCCCGCCCTCGAGCGCCGTGCGCACGTACCCCTCCACCCCGGGTTCGGGGAAGAAGGTCGCGGTGTGCAGACAGTCGGGCGTACGGGCGGCGAAGTCGGCCGCCCAGTCGTTCAGCCACCGCGCCATGTCGGGCTTGTGGGGGTAGAGCATCGAGGTGAAGGCCCGCACCCCGAACGCCCTTAGCGTGGCGAGGCGTTCGGCCTCCTCCTCGCGGTAGGTGATGTGCCAGCGGGGCTCGACGGCGTCGAAGAAGGCCCAGACCTTGTCCAGTACGCGCTGGGGCATGAAGTGGGTGTGCACATCGATGAGTCCGGGCAGCCCGAGCTCCTGCCAGAACCGCTGCACCGACTCCACGGCGGGATCGTCCATACCGATCACGGTAGTTGCCCCGGGCGTATTGCTACAGCCTCGTCTCAAGCTCTCGCCTTGAGTTGATCACAGCCTCGACCAGTGGTTTTGTCACGCCCATGACGATCTGCCGCAGCAAGATCACCACAAGGGGAACCGAGAAGGTGAACTGACGCTCCGTGACCGACGTATCCACCTACGGCAGTCACCACTCGCTCGGCGATCACCACTCGTTCGGCGTCGTCACCAACCGACCATCACCAACCACCGGGGGACCGTCCATGCTCAACCGCCCGCCTCGCGCCGCCGCCCGATCCGGGACCGCTCTCGTCTGCGCCCTCGGTGTCACCCTCCTCGCCCTCGCCACCACCGGCTGCGAGGACGACACCGCCGCGTCCGGCCGACGGCAGCCCGCGACCCGCGCCGACATGGCGGCCGACAGCGACGGCGGCAAGACCCTCCGGCTCGGCGAGCCCACGTCGGTCACCTACAAGCGCGGCTCGGACCATATGCGCGGCGCCCTGCGGGTCACGGCGGTGAGCGTGCGCAAGGGCACCCATGCCGAGCTGAGGGCGGCGGATGTGGAACCGTCCGACATACGGACCACCCAGCCGTACTACGTCACCATGACCTTCGAGAACATCGGCGGGAGCTCCCTCCACTACCCCTTCCTCAACACCCCCACCGGCCTCGAGGACACGAACGGTGTGGACGACCAGCCGCTCATCACTGGCGACACCGAGGTGACGGCCTGCCCGGGGAAGGACCCGGACGACTTCGCGGTGGGGGCGAAGGTCTCCCTGTGCAAGGTGTTCCTGGTGCCCAACGGCATACGGCCGTCGGTGGTGACGTACAGCACAGGCGATGACACCAAGCGCCCGGTGAGCTGGAGGGTCACGCGTTGACGTCGGCGGGGCTCCACGCGCGGACGGCGGCGGGGCCCCGGCGCGGCCGAACGATCGAGGGCCCGGCACTGAAGTGCCGGGCCCTCGATACCTGAGTAGCGGGGACAGGATTTGAACCTGCGACCTCTGGGTTATGAGCCCAGCGAGCTACCGAGCTGCTCCACCCCGCGTCGGTAGACGTAACTCTACGTCGTTCTCCCCGCTAAGGGAAATCCATATCGCCGCCCCCGGCCGACCACCCAGAAAAGACCACTCAGAAAAGCGTCTCGGCCATGACCGAGACGGCACCGACGACGGCCCCGTACCCAAAGGCCGTCAGCAGCGGCCAGGGAACGGGCCGGGGAGCGAGCACCCGCCAGTGGAAGCCGTAGTCCCGGTACTCGGCCATGCCCTCCGTCCCGGGCAGCACCATGAACCGGGGCTGGACCGTGCAGAACGGCCACCAGTCCAGAACCACCAAGTCGAAGACGACGAGCGCTAGCCAGAGGAGGGCACCGAAGACGAACGCGCGCCAGAAGCCGAGCCCGCCGTCGGCCCGACCGTGCAGATCGACCATCCCGGCGACCGGCACGGCGATGAACACCACCGCGTTCAACGCCCCCATGACCCCGGCCGCCCGCTTCCCCCGCGCGCTCTGCGCGCTCTGCGCGCCATAGCGCTCCCGGATCGCCGGTGGATAGTCGTCGACCAGTGCGTCCCTGGCCACCGCAACCACTCCACAATCACTCCACTCCGACGGCCCGCCCCGGGCATTAGCGGAGCGTTAGCCGTACGGCGGCGGATCATCAGCGGCGACCGACAGCCTTGTTCTCACGAGCCCGAACCACACGTCGCAAGACACCACGCCGCGAGACACCACATCGCGAGAACGGGGAAGACCATGTCGCACCGCACCGCCCTCCGCCACAACCGCCACGCCCGCAAGGCCGCCGCCGCCGTGATCATCGCTGTGGCCGCGCTCGGGCTCACCGCATGCCAGGACGGCGAGACCGACTCCTCGTCCTCACCCTCCGCCTCCGCGAGCGCCCCGCAATCCCCCGCACCCACGGCGAATGACCAGGACCAGGGCCAGGACCAGGGCCAGGACCAGGACCAGGACCAGGCCAAGGACACCGCCAAGGGCACCCCCAGGAAGCCTGGCATGAGGTGCACGAACCAGATCAACTACGCGGGAGACCACAGGTCCAACGCCGAGATCAACTCCATCGGCAACGACACCGGCTACTGCCCGCCGATCGAGAAGGGCGAAACCCCCAAGGGCACCCCCAGGAAGCCCGGCATGAGGTGCACGAACCAGATCAACTACGCGGGAGACCACAGGTCCAACGCCGAGATCAACTCCATCGGCAACGACACCGGCTACTGCCCGCCGATCGAGAAGTGAGCTCCCGCCGTGACGCCGGTCGACGTCCACGGTCGACGTCCACGGTCGCGGTCGCGGTCGCAGTCACGGCGCGGGCGGAGTCGCCCGTACCAGGCCCGTCTGGTAGGCGATGACGACCAGTTGGGCACGGTCGCGGGCACCCAGCTTCGTCATCGCGCGGTGAACGTGGGTGCGCACGGTCAGCGGGCTGAGCGTGAGGACCTCGGCGATCTCGGTGTTGGACTTGCCCTCGGCGGCCAGGCCCATCACCTCGCGCTCACGGACGGTGAGCTCCGACAGGCGTTGCGGAGGCGCGAGATGGGCGTCGGGGGCGGGGGACATGAGGAAGTTCGTGATGAGGGTGCGGGTCGCGGCGGGTGACAGCAGCGCCTCGCCGGAGGCCACGGTGCGCAGCCCGGCCAGCAGGGTGTCGGCGGTGACGTCCTTGCCGAGGAAGCCACTGGCACCGGCACGCAGCGCCTGGGCGACATAGTCCTCGGTCTCGAACGTCGTCAGGATGAGGACGCGGGTGGCGGCCAACTCCGGGGCGGCGCAGATCGCGGAGGTGGCGGCGAGGCCGTCCGTGCCCGGCATCCGGATGTCCATGAGAACGATGTCGGGGTGGTGGGCGCGGGTCAGCTCCAGCGCCTCCGCGCCGTCCGACGCCTCGCCGACCACCGTCATGTCCTCGCAGGAGTCGATCAGGATCCGGAAGGTGGCCCGCAGCAAGGTCTGGTCGTCGGCGAGCAGCACCCTGATGGTCATGACTTTTCCCCTCCCGCGGGAGCGTCTGTGGCGCCTACGGACGCCTCGGACGCCTCGGGTGTTTCAGGTACCTCGGCGGCTTCAGGCGCTTCAGGTGTCCCGGGCGCCTCGGCTGCTTCAGGGACCGAGGGCTGGAGCGGCAGCGCGGTGGTGACCTCGAAGCCGCCCTCCGGGCGGGGTCCCGCGCAGAGTTCGCCGCCGATGGTGCGGGCGCGTTCACGCATGCCCATGACGCCGAAGCCCCGGCCCGGCACTGCATCGGTGGCCTCGGTGGCCTTGGCGGCCTCGGCGGCCTCGGCGGCCTCGGGGGTGTCATTAGCGTCCGGGCCGTCGTTGCTGACCGTGATCAGCAGCCGAGCTCCGGAGTAGACCAGACGTACCTGTGCGGAGTCCACGGCGGCGTGCTTGGAGACGTTGGTGAGCGCCTCCTGCACGATCCGGAACGCGGTCAGGTCCACCCCGGGGGAGAGCGGGCGGGGCTCCCCCGTCGTGCTGACCGTGACGGCGAGCCCCGCGGACGCGCACGCCGAGACCAGCTCGGGCAGCCGGGCGAGTCCGGGAGACGGCTCCAGGGACGCGGAGGACGGGGCGTCGTTCTGGCGCAGCAGTCCCAGCGTGGCCTTCAGCTCGCGCAGCGCGGAGGACGTGGTGCCGGTCAGATCGTTGAGGATCTTCTTCGTCTGCTGCGGACTGGTGAGCGCGAGGTGGGCGGCCGTACCGGCCTGCGCGTTGGCCAGGGCCATGTGGTGGGCCACGACGTCGTGCAGCTCGCGGGCGATGCGCATGCGCTCCTCGGTGACGCGCAGCCGTGCCTCCTCCTCCCGGGTGCGCTCGGCGTGTTCGGCGCGGGCCTGCACCGACGCCAGGTAGGCGCGCCGCAGCCGGGTCATGTTGCCGGCGGCGAGCGGCAGCAGCAGCCAGAAGAAGGGGCCGATCGTCCGGAGCACCAGGGACAGACTGTCCATGGAGTCGGAGACCGCCGACGCGACCATCACCGCCACCATGATGGTGCCGCCGAAGACGCGGGTGGTCTTGCGGCCGGTGAGCGTGGCCAGCCAGTAGAGCGCCGCCATGACGGGCCCCAGCAGCAGGGGGGTCAGCAGGTACCCCAGCGAGATCGCGATCACGGTGCAGACCGCGGTCACGACGACCGCGGTGCGCGGATGGCTGCGGTACTTCAGCAGGGCGAGGCAGGACACGCCCATGAGGGCGGTGGCGGCCCGGTCCTGGTCGGGTGGGTCGGCGCCGGGCATGGTGAGGTTGCTGCCGAGGGCCGCACAGCCCATCAGCGACAGGACCAGCACCACGTCGATGACGTGGGGGTAGCGGTCGGCGTACTGCTCGAAACGGTCCGTGTAACGCTCAAGGCTGGTGCTCATCGGCTGGGCTCTCCGCTCGGTGCTGTGGGCCATCGTGACCGATTCGGCGCTCCGTGGGCCACCGTGCCGGATTCGGTGGCCCATGGGCCACCATGCCCGTTTCGGTACTCGGTGGGCCACCGTGCCCGTTCCGCCGCGCGGACCGCCGCCGGGGCCGCCCATGTCGTTCGCCACGGGCGGCCCCGGTGGAGGCGAGTCGGGCGGTCGATCAGCTGCGGGCCACTTCCAGACCGTTCGTCCCGGCCAATTCCGGGCCCGATCCCGAGCCCGATCCCGATTCCGAATCCGGCCCCGAGCCCGAACCCGACCCCGGCCCCGATTCCGAATCCTGCCCCGATCCCGACCCCGACCGTGGTCCCGATCCCGCCCGGCGGCCGAGCGCCTCGCCCTCCACGTCGACCTTGGGCAGCAGCCGGTCCAGCCACTTCGGCAGCCACCAGGCCCTGTCGCCGAGCAGGGCGAGCACGGCGGGCACGATCGCCATCCGTACGACGAAGGCGTCGAACAGGACGGCGGAGGCGAGCCCGAACCCGATCATCTTGACCATGGAGTCGCTCTCGCCGACGAACCCGGCGAACACCGCGATCATGATCAGCGCGGCTGCCACCACCACGCGCGCACTGTGCCGGAACCCGGATGTGATCGCCTGGCCGGGCCGCTCACCGTGGACGTACGCCTCCCGCATCCGCGAGACGAGGAACACCTCGTAGTCCATGGCCAGGCCGAAGATGATGCCCACCAGGAAGATCGGCATCAGGCTCATGATCGGGCCGGTCTGCTCCACGCCCAGGAGTCCGGCGCCGTGGCCCTGCTGGAAGACGAGGACCACCACGCCGAGGGAGGCCAGCACCGAAAGCAGGAAGCCGAGGGCCGCCTTCAGCGGGACGAACAGGGACCTGAAGACCACCAGCAGGAGCACGATCGCGAGGCCCACCACGACCACCAGGTAGGGGATCAGCGCGGACCGCACCTTGTCGGAGACGTCGATGTTCAGCGCGGTGGTACCGGTGACCTCGAAGGTCGCCCCGGTCTCGGACTCGACCCCGGGCCGCTCGCCCCGGATGGTCGTGACCAGGTCCTTGGTCCTTTCGTCGGTCGGCGCCGTGGACGGCACGACCTGGAAGACGGCCGTGTCACCGGCCTCGTTGAAGCGGGCCGGGGAGACGGAGACGACACCCTCGGTACGGCCGATCTCCTCCGCGACCGTGTCGGCGGCGCCCTTCGGATCGCTGTCCCCCTTCGCGTCCACGACGACCGTCAGCGGCCCGTTGAAGCCCGGCCCGAAGCCCTCGGCGAGCGCGTCGTAGGCCCGGCGCTCGGTGGTGGAGGTCGACTTGGCCTCGTCACCTGGCATGCCGAGCTGTAGATCCGTCATCGGCACCGCGAGGGCCCCGAGGCCCACCACGCCCAGCAGCAGCACGGGCAGCGGACGCCGCAGCACGAACCGCGCCCAGCGACTGCCCCCGTTGTCCCGGGCGCCCTCCCCGTTGTCCCGGGTGCCCTCCTCCTCGATCCGGCCGCTCCCGCGGGCCCGCCGCCGGAGCACGGCGTTGGGCCAGAAGCCGAGGAACGCCGGGACCAGCGTCAGCGCGACCAGTACGGCCACGACGACCGCGCCCGCCGCGGCCAGACCCATCTTGGTGAGCATCGGGATGCCGACCACCGCGAGTCCGGCCAGCGCGATCACGACCGTGAGCCCGGCGAACACGACCGCGGAACCGGCCGTGCCGACCGCCAGACCGACCGCCTCCCGCGGCACCCGGCCCTTGGCGCGCTCCTCGCGGTAGCGGGAGACGACGAACAGGGCGTAGTCGATGCCGACCGCGAGCCCCAGCATCATCGCCAGGGTGCCGGTCGTCGTGGACAGGCCCAGCGCCTGGGACAGGGTCAGGATGGTGGCCATGCTCACGCCGACGCCGATGATGGCGGTCAGCAGCGGCAGTCCGGCGGCGGCCAGCGAACCGAAGGTGACGAGCAGCACGACGGCGGCTATCGCGACACCGATCACCTCGGCCGCGCCGCCGGGCCCGCCACCGCCGTCCATCGCGCTTCCACCGGCCTCGACGGTCAGCCCGGAGCCCCGCGCCGTGTGGAGGGCCCGCTCCAGCTGGTTCTTGCTGGCGTCGGTGAGGTCGTTGGCGGCGACCTTGTAGGTGACCGTCGCGTACGCCGTCGTGCCGTCCCTGCTGACGGCCTTCGCCCGGAACGGGTCGACGGCGCTCGCGACCTGAGCCCCGTCGCCCAGGTTGGCCACGGCCTCCTCAACGGCCTGCCGGTTCTCGGTGGCGGTGACCTTCTCACCGCTCGGCGCGACGAAGACGACCCGGGCGGTCGCGCCGTCGGCGGAAGCTCCGGGGAAGCGCTGTTCCATCAGGTCGAACGCCTTCTGGGACTCGATGCCCGGCATCGAGAACCCCTCGTCGGAAGCGCCCGAAGCCTTGAGCGCGCCCAGCCCGACGGCGGCCAGGACGGCCGCCCAGACCAGGGCGACGTACCAGCGTCGCCGGAAGGCCAGACGGCCCACTTGGTAAAGGAATGTAGCCACGGCAGGAGGTCTCCACATCTGGTGCCGACTGTCCGCATCTGGTGCCGACCGTCCGCCCAGGCTCTCCGGGAGCGGGCCGCCCTGTCGTCGTGCGCCTGCCGACATTTCGCGCTACTGAGAACGCAGTACACACCGGCCGACCGGATCCGCCGCTGGTACGACGGTTGTCACCACATGTGCCTGATCGCGCGCAGGCGCGCGCCCGGTGGGCGGAGGGCCCACCGGGCGCGCGGAAGTGTGGGAGTGCGGGTTTCCGTGGCTCCGTGGCTCCGTGGCTTACGGGTGGTACTTCTCCTCGACCGTCTCGGCGGCGCCGGACTTGGGGTTCATGGTGACGCGTACGGTCACGCTGTTGGTCTTCGCGGCCTTCTCCAGCTGCTCCACGGTGCACTTGGAGGTGCCGTAACCGTCGTCGCCGATGGACACGGTGCCGCCGTCGGCGGAGCAGATCGCGGCCGCGCCGAGGATCTTCGTGGCGTTGGAGATCAGGAAAGCCTGCTCCATGCCACCGCTCTCGGGCTTGATGGTCATCTTGCCGGGCGCGAGGTACTTCAGCGTGCCGACGTATACGCGGTGGTTCCCCGCGTTGGCGGCGCCGCCGCCCTTGGCCCCACCGTTGCCGGCGGCGGGTGGCGCCGTGTCGTTCTTGCCGCCGTTCTGGCCCTGCTTCCCGCCGTTCTGGCCCTGCGAACCGGAGTTGTCCGAGGAGGAGCCGCTGGTGGGCTGGGCCGAGGCCGAGGAGCCGGCGGAGTCGGCCCCGGAGTCTTCCGGCCCGCAGGCCGTGGCCCCCAGGCTCAGCGCAGCGGCCGCGACCAGGGCGGCGGCGATACGGCGGCCGGCGCGGCCGCGGAAGCGGTTGGTGGTGGTGGCGGTGTTCATCGTGACCTCGCGTTGCTGTGTTCTGTCGTCTCGCTCCCGGACGACAACCAGCTTCGAAGACCGCGTTGGCGTTCTACTAAGATCGCGTTGGCGTTCCGCTAACGGACAACTAATACCGTGCGGCGGCAGCGCAACCCGTGGCCCCAAGGCCAGGTCCTGCCGAACCGGGGCCTGCGCGCCGGTCCCGGCGGTCGGGCGAATTATCTGTGGCCGGAGAGCAACACAATGAGCCTTGAGCCCTCCACCCCATTGCGCGAAACCGCGTTTTATGGCCCGTCTAAGAGGCCTATACGGTCGGATCCATGGAGCGGAATTTTCTGACGGCAGAAAAACTCACGGCTGCTTTGCGTGCCGGTGAAGTGACCTCGGCGGAACTGACCGACGAGGCGATTGCCCGTATTGAGCGGGACGACAAGGCGATCAACGCGATCTGCGTGCCGGACTTCGACCGTGCGCGGGCCGCCGCGCGCGATGCCGACCAGGCGCGCGCCCGCGGTGAGGACCGGCCGCTGCTCGGCATTCCGGTGACGGTCAAGGAGTCCTACGACATCGCCGGGCTGCCCACGACCTGGGGCATGCCGCCGCACCGGAACTACATACCGGCCGAGGACGCGGTACAGGTGTCGCGCCTCAAGGCCGCGGGAGCGGTGGTGCTCGGCAAGACCAACGTGCCCTTGGGGCTGCAAGACATACAGAGCTTCAACGAGATCTACGGCACCACCAATAACCCCTGGGATCACGGTCGTACGTCGGGCGGCTCCTCCGGCGGATCGGCGGCGGCCCTCGCGTCCGGATTCGGCGCGCTGTCCATCGGCTCCGACATCGCCGGTTCACTGCGCACCCCCGCGCACTTCTGCGGTGTCTACGCGCACAAGCCGACACTCGGGCTGGCGGCGACCCGCGGCATGGTCCCGCCGACCGCGCCTGCGCTACCGGCCGAACCAGACCTCGCCGTCGTCGGCCCGATGGCGCGCACCGCCCGCGACCTCACGCTCCTGCTCGACGTCATGGCCGGACCGGACCCCCTGACCCTCGGCGTGGCGCACGCCGTCACACTGCCGCCCCCGCGCCACGAACGACTCCGCGACTTCCGGGTCCTGGTCCTCGACGACCATCCGCTCATTCCGACCTCGTCCGCCGTGCGTGCGGGCGTGCACCGGGTCGCCGACGCACTCGCCGACAGCGGCGCCCGCGTCGAACGCCACAGCCCGCTGCTGCCCGACCTGAGCGAAGCCGCGGTCCTCTACACGCAGTTGCTGTTCTCGGGTTTCGGCGGACGTTTCCCCCTCGAAGCGTACGAGCAGCTACGGACCCAGGCCGCCGAACTGAGCGCGGACGACCACAGTCTCGATGCGGCGCTGCTGCGCGGCATGGCGTTCAGCCACCGCGACTGGATCGAGGCGGACAGCCGCCGCGAACTCCACCGCCACGGCTGGCGCCGGCTCTTCGCCGAGTTCGACGCCGTGGTGTGCCCCATCACGCCCACCCCCGCGTTCCCCCACGACCACAACCCCGACCTGAGGGCACGCCGGCTCGACATCGACGGCACCGACTACCCGTACCTCGACCAGCTCGTCTGGGCCGGTGTGGCCACCATGCCCGGCCTCCCCGCCACCGCCATACCAACGGGCCGCTCCCCCGAGGGCCTCCCGGTGGGAGTGCAACTCATCGGCCCAATGCACGAGGACCGCACCCCACTCCGACTGGCGGAACTCCTCGAGCAGAAGGTCGGCGGCTTCCAGCCACCGCAGTAGGGCCGACCATGCCCAACCATAGGCGGCTGGCGACCGGTGGAGCAGTTGTCCGGTCCGACCGGGTGACGCCGGGCGCGAACGGGTGATTCAGGTGTGCTTTTCCTGTTTCCAGGTGGAATGGAAAAGGTGGCATTCATGCGCGAATACAACGCATGAACACCTGGGAGGAAATATGCCGATACAAGCGAGCGTGCTCGTGCGCGGCAGCTCGGTGCTGGTAACCGCCGCGGCGACCGTCGCCATGCTGGCCACCCCTGCCGAAACCACCGAAGCCGAAGCCCACGGCGGGCGGCCGAGCGACGGGCGGGCGGCCGAGACCAGGCAGATCGCGTCCTCGGTCCTGGACGCGGACCAGAACGTCAAGTTCACCCTGACCGCGATCCGCTCCACCGTCGACCCGCTGAGGGCCTCCGTCCGCCTGAAGGCATTCGTCCGGCAACACGGCCGGCTCGTGCTGTCGGACGAGGTACGGGTCGGTGCGGTGGACAGCTGGTTCTGGTTCCCGGTCACCGGGCGGGGCGCGATCTGCGAGTTCTCGACGGCGAGCACCAACCCCGCACCCGTCACCACGAGCCTGCTGATCACCCCAGCGATCGGCTGCTCGCCACCCCAACGCTTCGAGCTGCGGAACGGGAAGTTCAAGGCCGACGGCCACAGCACGCGGACCCCGCACGGCGGAGTGAGCACCGGCGGTGGCGGCATGGCCGACCGAACCGCCACCCGGCGAACACCGACCACCCTGTAGGGCGCCACCCCCGCACGGCCCGCCGGTCACCTTCGCAGTGCCCAGAGCCAAGGCCGTTGACCCGACGCCCGACCCGGTGACTCCTTCACCGAGCCGAACGTCGTCACCACCCAATCGCACACACCAGAGGCAACACCGTTGATTTAGCGCTTTGACCTGGCCTTCAAGCCGTCTTCTATCACCGTGACCTCGGTTGCGAGGGTGTAGTGCTGAGCGGTGGCGGGGCGCTGGAGGGAGTTCTTGCTGTACTTGCTGGTCGGGTTCTTTCGGGTTCGGGCCTTGGCCCGCTGCCGGCGGCGGGCTGGCAGGAGGCTGTCCAGGACGGCGTGGCCGATCGCACCGACCAGGGTGACCTCGCCGGGAAGGATCCCAGCGGCAGTGGTGACCTGGTCGCGGGCGGTCTCCAGGGCGATGGTGAAGCTGATCCGGTCCGGGTCGAGAGCCGGTCGGCTGGCGGCGGCGTCGGCGGTGATCCGTATGAGGGCCTGGTAGGCGGTCAGCAGGGCGTACACCTCCTGGTCGACCTCCGGCGGGCGGTGCGAGCGCAGGATGCGGCCGTCCAGCATCGTGGCCTTGACCGAGAAGTACGTGGTCTCGGCCTGCCACCTCTCGTGATAGAGAGCGACGAGTTCGCGGGCGGGGTAGCGGGCGGGGTCCGTGAGGCTGGTGGCCAGGCGCCACTGCTCACGGCGGACGGTGCCGTCGGCGTAGGTCACGGTGATCCAGGCTTCGACGATCCGCACCGGCAGCTTCCCCATGCCGAAGGTCGACAGGTAGGAGCCGTCAGGCAGCCGCTTGATGATCAGCGGGATGCGCCTGGCCCCGGACCGGCACAGGAACTCCGCCCCGGTGGAGTGGAGTTGGAGCAGGAAGGGGTAACCGTCGAAGCCGGTGTCCAGCAGTACAAGCATCCCGCTGGTCAACCGATCGAGCATCCTCTCGGCGTAGGTGGTCTCGCCTGTGGTCTCCGGGCCGAAGGCGGCGGCGAGCACCGCCCGGGTGCCGCACTCGATGAGCACGAGCAGTCGCAACAGCGGGTAGCCGAACTCCACGTCCTCGCCCTTGCGCTTGCGTTTGGCGTGCCGGGCGGCGATCGGTTCGCTGTCGGGAAGGTGCAGGCTGGTGCCGTCGATGGCCACCGTCCGCAGGCCCCGCCAGAACGCGCCGGGAGTACGTGGTCCGGCCACCGGCCCGGCCAGCGTCTCAAACAATGCCTGGAACGGTGCGGCTCCCACCCGGCGACGTGCCCGGCACAGCGCCGAGGTACACGGCCGCACCAAGGCGAGGGCGTCGAGGCTCGCGACGAGTTTGCCCCACACCGCCCGGTAGCTGCACCGCTCGAACAGGGCCAGCGCCAGGACGAAGTACACCACCACCCGCGAGGGCAGCAGCCTGACCCGTTTCTGGACCGTTCCGGTCTCCTCCAGCACCGCATCGACCAGGGCGAAGTCCACCACCTGGGTCAACTCCCCAAGGTGTCCCGGCGCGAACACGCCCTTGGCTACCGCGATCTCGCGGGTGATGACAGACTGCTCCTGCAACGGAACTCCTTGATCAACTCTCTTGGCCGAAAGTTGATCTACCGGAGTTCCGTTGCGCCGTTCAACCCCCTTGACACGTCACTGCCAGGCCAAAGTCAACGGTGTTGACACCAGAGGCCCCTTCCGATCATCGGAAGGGGCCTCTGAGCTGGCGCGCGCTCGGCAGTGTGGTCGCTCAGGACATAGGAATGGGGTGTCTCAAGACATCGGAATGACCTTGGGGTCAAGGTCTGACGATGTCGAAGAGGCGTCTGGTGATCACTGCTGTGGTCGTAGAGGGCCGTACCCAGGGCGAGGTTGCGCGGGCGTACGGGGTGTCGCAGGGATGGGTCAGCCGTCTGGTGGCCCGCTACCGAGCCGAGGGCGAGGCTGCCTTCGAGCCGCGCTCCCGGCGGCCGAAGACCTCACCGACCGCGCTCGATGCGGCCACGGTCGACCTGATCGTCCGCATCCGAAAGGAGCTGGCCGGACAGGGCCTGGACGCGGGGCCCGAGACGATCGCCTGGCACCTGCTCCACCATCACCACCTGCGCGTGTCGCGGGCCACGATCAGCCGCTACCTCACCGCCCACGGCCTGGTGGTCCCCGACCCCAGGAAACGACCCCGCTCGTCCTACATCCGCTTCCAGGCCGAGCTGCCCAATGAGACCTGGCAGGCCGACTTCACCCACTACCGCCTCGCCGACACAGCCGGCACCGACACCGAGATCCTCACCTGGCTCGACGACTGCTCCCGCTACGCCTTGCACGTTACCTGCTGGCCACGCGTGACCGGCCCGATCGTCCGGGACACGTTCCGCCAGGCCGTCGCCGCGCACGGCATCCCGGCCTCCACCCTCACCGACAACGGCATGGTCTTCACCACCCGCCTCTCAGGCGGCCGTGGCGGCCGCAACGCCCTGGAACACGAACTGCGCCGCCTGCACATCACCCAGAAGAACGCCGCCCCCAACCACCCCACCACCTGCGGCAAAGTCGAACGCTTCCAGCAGACGATGAAGAACTGGCTGCGCGCCCAGCCCCACCAGCCCACCACCCTGCCCCACCTGCAGACCCTCATCGACCAGTTCACCCACGCCTACAACCACCAGCGACCCCACCGGTCCCTGCCCCACAAAGCCACCCCCGCCACCATCTACACCACCCGGCCCAAGGCCCTACCCGCCCACAGCCGCAACGCAGACACCCACACCCGCATCCGCCACGACCGCATCGACAAATCCGGCATCGTCACCCTCCGCCTGGCCGGACGCCTGCACCACATCGGCATCGGACGAACCCACGCCGGAACCCACGTGATCATGCTCACCAACGACCTGGACGTCCGGATCGCCAACGCCGCCACCGGCGAACTCCTCCGCGACCTGACCATCGACCCCAGCCGCGACTACCAGCCAACCGGCCGACCACCCGGCCCACAACGACGATGACCCCGAACCCAATCGTGGGTTCGAGGTCATTCCGATGTCCTGCGACATCACACTGCGCGCTCGGCAGGATTCGAACCTGCAACCTCTTGATCCGTAGTCAAGTGCTCTATCCGTTAAGCTACGAGCGCTTGGCTTCCCGGCGGTTTTTCTTGCCGGTCGGCGTTGCGGGGACAACATTACATGACCTGTGCCGTCAGGCGAAATCCGTTTCCCCCATCCCCACTGACCTGCGAAAACTCCGTTTTCGGGGGCCTGCGGGGCTGCTCTCACGAGACCCCCGGGAGTCCGCCTTCGCGTGGGGAGGTGTTTGAGGAGCGAGGGTGATTGCCACGGCAAGTCACGAGAGGGTCACTCTACGTTGCACCCCGTCAGCAGTGCGGTTGCGTGATCATTCGTGGCGGGTCCGGGAACGACACAGGGGCCCGCGCCTTAGGCGCGGGGCCCCCTGTCCGAGAGCGGAGGCTGAGGGATTTGAACCCTCGATGGGCTTTAAGGCCCAAACCGCATTAGCAGTGCGGCGCCATAGACCAGACTAGGCGAAGCCTCCAACACACCGGTCGCTCGCGCGAGCGCGAGGTGGCGTGTGCAGATGATGTCACAGCCCAGTGGGATGTCACCAATCGCGGACCACGGTACTCGGCGGGCGGGGCCCATCGCAAAGCCCTAATAGGGGGTGGGGCGGGCGCGGCCCGTACGGCGGAGCGCACTCCTTATGGCCGAGGGGAGCGCTTATGGCGAGCACAGCCCCTTACGGCGGAGCAACGCGCGCGGCGGCGGCGCGTTAGACGGGGCGGGGGCAGCGCGCCCTCGACTGATCACACCAGGAGTGCCCCATGCCCCTGCTGCACCGCCTCGCCGTCACCGCCGCGCTGGCGACCGCCGCCACCGCGGGCGCGCTGGCACCCGCCGCGGCCACGCCGCTGCCGCTGCCCCTGCCGTCCGACGGGGAGAGCGCCGACCGGCTTGTGATCACCGTGAGTGACAGCGGTGAGGCCGACGACGCCGCGACCTTTGGGCTGAGCTGCCACCCGACCGGCGGTACGCACCCCCGGGCGCGGGCGGCGTGTGCGCAGCTGGACTCGCAGACCGTGTGGGGGCGGGATCCGTTCGCGCCGGTGTCACCGGACGCGATGTGCACCGGACAGTACGGCGGGCCGGCCACGGCTCGGGTGACGGGCCACTGGGCGGGGCGTCCCGTCAACGCCTGGTTCAACCGCACCAACGGGTGTGAAATCGCCCGATGGAATCGGTTCTCCGTCGTTTTGCGCACGCCTGGGAGCTGACCTGGGGATTGGGCCGGGAGTGAGCGGAGAAGGGCCCGGTGAAGTTTGTCCGGGCGTGCGTCGAGACGCGTACGTCGCGCTGCGACCTCCCTCTCATCCACCGTCGCGTCCGGCGCTGGTGCCCGTAGACTCCCCTAGAGACACTCCGCAGATGGGACGGCAGAATGACCGCGGGTGTCAGCAAGGTGCGGTAGTCAGGGAGGAAGCGTCGTCGTGAGCAGCAGGCCATCCCGAGGCGCTGCTCGCCTCGCGGCGATACTCGACGCGCTCCCGGACGCGCTGTTGCTGGTCAACTGCAACGGCACGATCGTCAACGCCAACCACCACGCGCTGGAGTCCTTCGAGGCCCCGGGCACCGCCCTGGTCGGCCGTGGTCTGCTCGATCTGCTCCCCTCCTTCGATCCCAATCGCATTCCCGGGTCGATGCGGCGCCCCGACGAGGCACGGGGGGACGGCAGCAAGCCGACCCGGATGATGGCCCGGCGCACCGACGGGGCGCAGTTCCCCGTCGAGGTGACCAGCGCGAATCTGGAGGACGGGCGGACTCCTTACGCCGATCAGTACAGCTACACCGGCGATGAGCTGCTGATGCTCATCGTGCGCGACCTGACCGGGACGCTCGACACCGAGGCCGAACTCGCCCGTCAGCAGCGCCAGACCGAGATGATCCTGCGCGCGGCGGCGGAGGGCGTGGTCGGCGTGGACACCGAGGGCAAGGTGGTCCTCGTCAACCCGTCCGCCGCGCAGATCCTCGGCTACCGGGCCAGCGACATGGGCGGTCAGGAGCTTCACTCTCTTGTACACCACTCGCGCCCGGACGGTTCCCCCTTCCCGTACGAGGAATCGCCCCTCGCCGACACCCTGCGCTCCGGCCGCAAGCACCGGGTGCGCGGCCAGGTGCTGTGGGCGAAGGACGGAAGCCAGGTCCCGGTCGATCTGACCACCGCGCCCGTACGCGACGGCGACCAACTCGTGGGCGCCGTGCTGACCTTCACCGACCGGCGGGCCGAGAAGGCCATGGCGGCCGAGCACGCCGAGGAGGTCGAGAGCCTCACCTCCCGGCACACGGAGAAGGTCGAGAGCCTCACCACCCAGCACGCCGAGGAGCTGGAGGGGCTCACCGCCCAGCACACGAAGGCCCTGGAGGAGCTGCGGGCCCAGCTCACCGAGGAGCGCGCGCGGTACGCGGCACAGCTGGAGTCCGCCGCCGCCCGGAACGGCCAGCTGCTCGCCGTGCTGGACCAGTCCCTGCGCGGGCCGCTGCTACAGCTGCGCAGTGAGCTCGGAGTGCTCGCCGACGACCCGGCCGGGCAGCTGTGGCCCGAGGCCAACCAGATCCTGCACCACCTCGCCGCCGGCTACACCCGGATGACCACGCTCGTCGACAACGTCCTGAGCTATCAGCGGCTCGACTCGAGCGGCGAGGAGCTGGCCCGCCGTACGGTCTCGATGGACGAGGTCGTATCGGCCGGTGTCGAGGGCGCGGTCGAGCTGATCGGGCCGGGGCGCGCGCAGTTCGCCGTGCACGCCCCGCCGCTCGACGCCGAGGTGGACGCGGAGCGGCTGGCCCAGGCGCTCGCCCATCTGATCGCGGACGTGGCCGGGGTCGACTCCACCGGCAACGCCGCCTCGGGCGTCGCGGCGAGCGACTCCACGATCGTGGTCGCGGCGGCGCAGCGCGGCGATGTCGTACGGATCGAGGTCCGCGGACCGTACGCGGGCGGCGACCCGGTGCACGAGCCGATCGTGCGCGGGATCGTGCGCCTGCACGGGGGCGTGCTCCAGACCCATGAGATGCCGGGCATGGGCGGGCACGCCTACGTCCTGGAGGTGCCGATCTCGGCGGCGGCCGCCGCCGAGCAGGAGCGCATGGACGGCGACGCCGCCGGGCAGGGCGGCGGTACGCGGGGACAGGGCACCTCGGGCACGGGTACTGGCGCGGGTACGGGTGGCGGTACGGGCACGGCGGGCGGCAACGCCTCCGGCCAGACCCCGACCGGACCCCACACCCCGACCGGACGCCGCGCCCGGCACGGTGCGGCCCCCAGCGACACGCCGGGCGACACCAGCGGCGGCGGCACACAGGGGAACGGCACGCAGGGCGGTGGCACGCAGGGCGGTACGCCCCCGCCCAACCTCCGTAAGGCCGACCCCCGTACGGCCGACCCGCGTACGGCCGACCCCCGTACGGCCGACCCCCGTACGGCCGATCCGCGCACCGCCGCTCAGCAGGGCGCCCCGGGGCCGGCCCCGGGCGCGACCGCGCCCGCCGCGCTGCCCGCCGTCGTCGGCGAGGCCGCCGCGGCCCAGCAGCAGAACACGGCCGAGTCCGCGAACCCGCCACGGCCCACCGGACGGCGCAGGGCGCGCCCCCACCCCGACGAGGACCCGGCGGCGGCCGCGGCCGCGAACCCCGGCCAGAACGCCGAGGGAGCCGCGACCGGCAGCCATCGCCACGCTCGTGGCGGCGCACCGGAAGCGACCGGTCCGCAGCCGACGGGCCCCGCCGCCATGGGCGTTGTGCCGCCTCAGGGCATTCCGGCCCAGCAGCAGCCCCAGGGGCGCCGCGCCCGGCGCGGCGCACCGGCGCAGGAGCAGGGCGGGCCTCAGGCCGCCGGTGCCCCCGCCCCCGCGCAGGGCGCGGGCGGCCGACCCGCCCTCGCCCTGCCCGCGGCCTCCTCCGACACGTCCCAGCAGCCCGCCCAGCCGGTCGCGTCGGGCATGCCCGCGCTGCCCGCCGCCCGCACCCCCGAGGAGCAGCAGCCCAACTGGGGCCAGGACACAAACGGCGGCCAACCACAAGAGGCCCCACCCACCGGACGGCGCCGCGCCCGCCGCGCACTGGGCGAAGCGCCGGAGCAGCCCCAGGCCCCGGCACAGCCCCAGGCCCCTGGCCAGCCGCAACCGCAACCTCAGCAGTCCCAGTCCCAGCCGCAGCCCGCGGGGGATCCCGGCCTCGTCCGCTCCCCCTTCGCGCTGCCCCCTGCCGCCGCCGACCGGGCGCAGCCCGGCGCGCTGCCGCCCGAGCTCGGCCCGGCCGGGCTCGTCCCCGCGCAGCACGGCCCCCGCCAGGCGCGGGGCGGCGCGCCCCAGTCGCAGCAGGGCGGGGGACTGGCCGTACGAGGCGAGCCCGTATCGCCCAACGGCGCGGCACGGCCCGGTGGCTGGCCGTCCGACCCCGCTCAGGGGCAGGGCCAGGACCCGCGTCGGCCCCAGCCCCAGCCACCGGCCCAAGGCCCTCAGCCCGCCGCGTCGGGCATGCCCGCGCTGCCCGCCGCCCGCACCCCCGAGGAGCAGCAGCCCAACTGGGGCCAGGACACAACCGGCGGCCAACCACAGGAGGCCCCGCCCACCGGACGGCGCCGCGCCCGCCGCGCACTGGGCGAAGCGCCGGAGCAGCCCCAGGCCCCGGCACAGCCCCAGGCCGGTCCGCAGCCCGCGGAGACCAGCGGGCGCCCACCGGCCCAGCAGCCGGCGCAGCCCCCCGCGCAGTGGCCGGACGCGCCCGCGCAGCCGCGTCCGCAGCCGCTGCCCGCCGAGGCCCCGCCGAACGCCGACACCACCCAGGGGCGCGCGATCAGCGTGCGCACCCTGGGCCAAGGGGTGCCGTTCGCCCAGCAGGTGGGGGAGCAGCCCCAGGGCCGGCCCGCCCAGGGCCAGCCCCAGGGACGCCCGCCGCAGGCTCAGCCGCAGACGCCCTCCGGAGGCACCAGTACGGGGGGCGGCAGGCGGCGCAAGCTGGCCGCCCGGCCCGAGATGACGGACCAGGGCGCCTCGGCGGAACTTCAGCCGGCCGGCAACCGGGCGCGTCCGCACACCGGACCGCAGCCCCACACCGGGCAGCCCACGCACGGCGGCCAGCCGCCCCACACCGGACCGCAGCCGCACCCCGGTCCGCAGACCGGCGCGCAGCCCCGTCCCCAGCCCGGACCGGGGGCACAGCCGCAGCGTGCGGTGGGCGCGTCGCAGGGCTCCGGCCGTACGTTCGCCATCGGCGCGCCGGACGAGGGCGCCGAGGGGCCGGAGCCGCTGGACGGGCCCAACGGCGCCGTCGAGATCGTCGACGACCGCACCCCGCCGCCCGACGACGAGCTGCCGCCGGAGCCGCTGGACAACCCGCGCCGCCTCCTGGTGTGGCCCGCGCCGGACATGTCCACCCAGCAGGCGCTGAGCGACCGCGGCTACCGTCCGGTGATCGTGAACTCCCGTGAGGAGGTGGACGCGCAGATCGCCGCGTACCCGGCGGCGCTGTTCGTCGACCCGCTGACCGGGCCGATCACCCGGACCGCGCTACAGTCGCTGCGTACGGCGGCGGTCGCCGCCGAGGTGCCGGTGCTGGTGACCGCGGGGCTCGGCCAGGCGACGCGCGAGGCGGCGTACGGCGCCGACCCGGCCGTCCTGCTCAAGGCGCTCGCGCCGCGCGACAGCGAGCAGCATCCGTCGCGCGTGCTGCTGATCGAGGAGCACGAGCCGATCGCGATGGCGCTGACGGCGACGCTCGAGCGGCGCGGGATGCAGGTCGCCCGCGCCGCGACGGACGCGGACGCGGTCTCGCTCGCGGCCCAGATGCGGCCGAACCTGGTGGTCATGGACCTGATGCAGGTACGCCGCCGCCGGGCCGGGATCGTCGACTGGCTGCGCGGCAACGGACTGCTCAACCGCACCCCGCTGGTCGTCTACACCTCCGCGGACATCGATCCGGCGAACCTGTCCCGGCTGGCCTCGGGCGAGACGGTGCTGTTCCTCGCGGAGCGCTCGACGAGCGCTGAGGTGCAGTCGCGGATCGTGGACCTGCTGGCGAAGATCGGCACGAACTGACGCCCGCCGCCGCCCTTACTGACGTCGGACGAGCCCCGGGGCCGGAAGAGGTTCCGGCCCCGGGGCTCGTCGGCGATGGGCACGCCGGATGTCAGCTCATCAGCAGCCCTTCACCTTGTTGACCTTGGCGGGCCAGCGCCACCAGTAGTGCTCCCCGTTGCCCGAGTTGATCTTCTGGCACTCGAAGTCGGCCTGCGAGTCGAGGATCACCTTCACGTGCTTGGCCTTCCTGCACTTGTTGGTGATGTACAGGTGATCCGTGCCCCCGGAGAAGTTCGTCTTGAACTTCACGCAATCGGGCACGTTGACCCGGTCGACACGCTGCATGATCTGCGATCCGGCCGTTCGCTCGGTTGCCTGTCGCGCCCCGGAGGTGGCCGGTGCCGACGCCGCGGTGGCCGGTGCCGACCCGGCGGCCAGTGCACCCACGCTCAGGAGGGCGGCGCCCGTGGCCAGGGCGAATGTGCGCTGCATGTGGGTTGTCCCTTCTTCGTGGTCGCGTCGTGTGCGGGCGTGGTCTCTCCGGTGCACCGTCCGTTCCGTCCGTACGGCTTACAGCCTGTTCCCGGAGCCGACGGGAAGGCGACCTGATTCGGCCCGAGCCGAAAGACGGCGGTGCGTGACACTGGAGGCGTGGTGTTACGGATTCACTTCACGGGCGAAGACCTGGCCCATACCCGCCTGGCGCGGGGGCCCGGCCGTTTCTGGAGGTGGGGCTGGCGCTGTGGCGCCTGCGGCAACAACCGGCCCACGCCGCGCGGTCCGACGTATGGCAGTGGGAGGCCGCCAGACGGCTGGAGCCTTCCCTGCGCAGGCTGACGGCCCGGCATCCCCGGGCACGCTGCTCCGACTTCGTGTGGACTCCTACGGCGGCCGAGGATCCCCGGGAGGCTCTCGAAACCGTCCTGGCGACGCCTCTGGCACAGGTCCGCAAGCAGGTGGCACATGCCTGCGAGCGGTACCGTACGGGCTCCGCGTGGACACATCGCCTCGGCGACGGCTTCGGGGCCCTGGACCATTACGGCAGGCTGCTGCACAGCGTCCACGACCAGGTCATCAAACCGTCATGGCACCGGATCGGCACGTCGGCGGCCGCGGCGTGGGCGCGGCACGGGCCGTGCCCGGCCTCGGCGTGGGCGCGGCACGGGCCGTGCCCGGCCTCGGCCGGGATCGAGAGTGTGCTGGCCCGGCTGGAACACTGCGGGGCCCACTGGAGCCCGCCCGTACTGCGCGTCGACTCCCCCGGCGACCACGATGTCCACCTCGGCGGCCGGGGACTGATCCTCATCCCGACCCTGCTCGGCGGCGATCCCTTCCTCGGCACGGACCCCTTCGACGTCGAGGACGGGGAGCCGCAGCGGTGGCTGACGTTCTCCCTCCGCCGAGCCGAACAGCTGCTCCCCGCCGCGGACTTCACCGCGTCCGGTAGGCCGCCACAGCCCTTGTCCACCCTGCTGGGGCGCAACCGCGCCGCCGTGCTGTGCGCCATCGCCGAACGCCCGCGACGCACCACCACGCAGCTCTCCCAGCGGGTCGGCATCGCGACCGCCAGCGCCAGCGAACACGCGGCCATCCTCCGCGCGGCGGGCCTGACCACCGCGGCGCGCCACCACAACATGGTGCTGCACACCGTGACGGCGGCCGGGCGCTCCCTGCTGCACGCCTGTGCCGGCTGACGCGGCCACGCCGGTGAGGACGGTGAGGACCGAACGGGGAGCCTTACGGTGGCCGCGTTGCCCATAAGGGCTTGCTCACGGTGGCCGCATTGCCCATAGGAGCTCTCTTACAGTGGCCGCGTTGCCCATGGAGGCTTCCTTACGGTGGCCGCGTTGCCGACGCGCCCCCGGAACCCGGCGTTCCTCAGCTCAGCGTGGTCACGTCCAGCACCCCGTCCGCGTACTGCTTTCGGATGACCTTCTTGTCGAACTTCCCCACGCTCGTCTTCGGCACCGCCGGAATCACCGCCCAGTGCTCCGGCAGCTGCCAGCGCGCGACCCGTTCGGCGAGGAAGGCCCGCAGGCCCTCGTAGCCGATCGTGGCGCCGTCCGTCAGGACCACGGTGGCCAGCGGCCGCTCGCCCCACTTCTCGTCCGGCACGGCGACCACCGCCGCCTCGGCGACCTCCGGATGGCCCATCAGCTGGTTCTCCAGCTCGACCGAGGAGATCCACTCACCGCCGGACTTGATGACGTCCTTGGCCCGGTCCGTCAGCGTCAGATAGCAGTCGGGGCTGATGGTGCCGACGTCGCCGGTCTTGAGCCAGCCGTCCTCGGTGAACTTGTCCTCGGGGCGGAACGGCTCGCCATCCGCCCCTCCGTAGTACGCGCTCGCGATCCACGGACCGCGTACCTCCAGCTCACCCGGCGTCTTCCCGTCCCACGGCACGAGTTCGCCGTCCGCCGAGATCAACCGGCACTCGACCGACGACGGGAAGCGGCCCTGCGTCAGCCGGTACGGCCAGGCCTCCTCCGCCGCGAGACCGCCCGGCGGATGGGCCACGGAGCCGAGCGGAGAGGTCTCCGTCATGCCCCACGCGTGGACGACGTGGATGCCGTGGCGCTCCTCGTACGCCTTCATCAGGGAGGGCGGGCAGGCCGCGCCGCCGATGAAGACGTTCCGCAGACAGCTCACCTCCCGCGGCCTCGCGTCGAGCTCGGCCAGCAGCCCCTGCCAGACGGTGGGGACCGCGGCGGCGATGGTGGGGCGCTCGCGCTCGATCATCTCGGCGAGCGGTTCGGGCTGGAGGAAGCGGTCGGGCATGAGTATCGAGGCGCCCGCCATGAAGGCGGCATGCGGCGTGCCCCACGCGTTGGCGTGGAACATGGGCACCACCGGCAACAGTACGTCGCCCCCGGACATCCCGAACGACTCGGCGGTGTTGACCTGCATCGAGTGCAGATAGATGGAGCGGTGGCTGTAGGCCACGCCCTTGGGGTGCCCGGTCGTCCCCGAGGTGTAGCAGAGGGCCGCGGCCTGGCGCTCGTCGATCTCCGGCCACGCGTAATGCCGCGGCCGCCCCTCGATCAGCTCCTCGTACTCATGGACCCGGGCGGCGCAGCCGTCCAGGACGGAGCGGTCGCCGGGGCCCGCGACCACGATGTGCTTCACGGTGGTGAGGGTGGGGAGGAGCGGGGCCAGCAGCGGCAGCACGGAACCGTTGACGATGATCACGCGATCGGCGGCGTGGTTCACGATCCAGCCGAGCTGATCGGCGGGCAGCCGCAGGTTGAGGGTGTGCAGTACCGCGCCCATGGAGGGGACCGCGAGATACGCCTCAAGATGCTCGCAGTTGTTCCACATCAAGGTGGCCACGGCCTGTCCCGGCTCGACCCCGAGCTCATCGCGCAGCGCGTTCGCCAACTGGGTCGACCGCACCCCCACCTCGTGGAAGCTGCGCCGCTGGGGCTCGCCCTCCCCGGTCCAGGCGGTCACATGGGCCGTACGGCCGTGCACGAGGGTCCCGTGCACGAGGATGCGGGTCACGGTCAGCGGTACGTCCTGCATCGTGCTGAGCACCGGGGCCTCCAGAGGTTCCGGTTACGCGCGGGTAGAGGTTCCGCCGATTCTGCAACCGACCACCTGGTATGTCACTACCCCCGGACCGCGTCGATCCCCCGTCGATCCCCGTCGATCCCCCGTCGGCCGCCGTCGCGTCGATCAGGCGATCATGCCGCGTGGCCGAGTTCCGGGTCCTCGCGGAGCTTGCCGAGGGCGCGCGAGACCGCGCTCTTGACGGTGCCGACGGACACCCCGAGCACCTCCGCCGTCTGCGCCTCGCTCAGGTCCTCGTAGTACCTGAGGACGACCATCGCCCGCTGACGGTCCGGCAGCCGCAGTACGGCCCGCCACAGCGCGTCGCGGAGCACCTGCCGTTCGGCGGGGTCCGGGGCGGGCACCGTCTCGGGCTCGGGCAGCTCCTCGCAGACGAATTCGTCGATCTTGCGCTTGCGCCACTGCGAGGTCCGGGTGTTGACCAGGGCGCGCCGCACATAGCCGTCCAGCGCTTTGTGGTCCTCGATGCGCTCCCACGCCAGGTACGTCTTGGTCAGCGCGGTCTGAAGCAGATCCTCCGCGTCGCACGCGTTGGAGGTCAGCGAGCGGGCGGTGCGCAGCAGCACGGGCCCCCGCGCCCGTACGTACGAGGTGAACGACGGGAACGCGGCGGCGGATACGCCTGTGCACACGGTCGTGGTCATGGCTCAACGCTAGGAGCGAGCAGGTCGGAGCGGATCGGCCATAAGTGCCGAAGCGCAATCAGCCTCAGGTTGTACGGGTGGTGCCGGCACCACCTACTGCGGGGGGAGGGGGCGGCCGGACGGTCAGGGTTCTTCCCGAGGGCGACCCCGTGTTCATCCCGAGGGCGACCCCGCGTTCTTCCCGAGGGCGACCCACGGGTGCTCACTTGACGGCGACCCACGGGTGCTCACTTGATGATCGCGACCGGTGCGTCCACCTTGTTGCGGTCGATGCGCAGCGTCCGGCCGCCGTGGGTCACATCGACGTTACCCCGGTACTGGTGGATCCGGCGGTGCGGGTTCCACGCGCTCTTGGCCAGCGTCGACTCCCCGTACAGCGACGGCTTCCCGTTCCAGCGCGCGAACCACATCACGGAGGGCAGGTCATGGACCCCGGCCCGGCGGGCCTGCTCCACATGGCGCACCCCGGACTCGGCGCTGCTGTAGAAGCCGGGGAAGAAGCCGCGCGAGCGGACCTCACGGTTCCAGCCGCGGATGAAGGAGAGCGTCTTGGCGGCGCAGCTCGTCCGCTTCAGGTCGTACGCCTCCATGTCGAGGTAGAGCGCGCTGCGCTTCTTCAGGGAGAGCGCCTTGGCGCGCGCGACCGCGTCCTTGCCCTCCGCCCGCCCCTGGGAGAACGGCTTGCTGCCGATGGGCACGTGCTTCTTGTTGGTGTTGCGGACACAGGGCGACTGGGATCCGACGAAGATGGGCAGCACCTGCCACTTCATGCTCTTGACGCCGCGCATCCAGGAGACGGTGAGGTTGGGCTGGCTGGCGCAGGCCCGGCCGCGGCCCGCGTAGTAGACGCCGACGGCGCGGTAGCGGGAGCTGTTCCACGCGCGCAGGGTGGCGAGGGACGGCGCATGGCAGGTGTCGAGGGCCCAGCCCTTGAAGACCTTGGCGCCCAGGGGGCGGGGGTCGGGCAGGGCCTCCGCCGAGGCGGCGGGGGTGGCACCGGCGACCGCGGTGGCCAGGGCCGCGGCCAGACCGGTGGCCCAGCCCGTGATCTGCCATCTGCTCTGCTTACTTCGGGTCATATGACGAGTGAAGGGGGACCTCGGCGGCCCGGTACCGCCGACACGCGCGCGCGTCAGCCGTCTGCGCCGAGGAGAAGCCCGGATGTCGGTACCCCGGTGCCCGCGGTGACCAAGGTGCGGGCGGCCCCCGGCACCTGGTTGACGGAGCTGCCGCGGATCTGGCGGACGGCCTCGGCGATCCCGTTCATCCCGTGCAGATACGCCTCCCCGAGCTGACCGCCGTGGGTATTGAGCGGCAGCGCGTCCTCGGCCACGAATCCGGCCGCCTCGCCGCGCCCGCAGAAGCCGAACTCCTCCAGCTGCATCAGTACGAACGGCGTGAAGTGGTCGTAGAGGATGGCCACGTCGATGTCGGCCGGGGTCAGCCCGCTGCCGCGCCACAGCTGACCGGCGACCACCCCCATCTCGGGGAGGCCGGTCAGATCGTCGCGGTAGAAGCTCGTCATCTGCTCCTGGCCACGGCCCGCGCCCTGCGCCGCGGCCGTGATCACGGCGGGCGGACGCGGCAGGTCACGCGCCCGCTCCACGCTGGTGACCACGATCGCCTGACCGCCGTCCGTCTCCTGACAGCAGTCGAGCAGCCGCAGCGGCTCGACGATCCAGCGGGAGGCGGCGTGCTCGGCGAGGGTGATCGGCTTGCCGTGGAAGTACGCGGCCGGGTTGGTGGCCGCGTGGCGGCGGTCGGTGACGGCCACATGGCCGAAAACCTCGGGTGTCAGCCCATAGGTGTGGAGATAGCGCTGGGCGGCCATGGCGACCCACGAGGCCGGGGTCAGCAGCCCGAACGGCAGCGACCAGCCGAGCGCGGCACCCTCGGCGGACGGCTCGCGGTGCTGTACGCCGGAGCCGAAGCGGCGCCCGGAGCGCTCGTTGAACGCGCGGTAGCAGACGACCACCTCGGCGACGCCGGTCGCGACGGCGAGCGCGGCCTGCTGCACGGTGGCGCAGGCCGCGCCGCCGCCGTAGTGCACGCGCGAGAAGAAGGTGAGATCGCCGATGCCACACGCCTGGGCGACGGTGATCTCGGGGCTGGTGTCCATCGTGAAGGTGACCAGCCCGTCCACGTCGGCCGGGGCGAGCCCGGCGTCGTCCAGGGCCGCCTGGACGGCCTCGACGGCCAGCTTCAGCTCGCTGCGGCCCGAGTCCTTGGAGAACTCGGTGGCGCCGATGCCGACGATGGCGGCCCGGCCGCCCAGGGTGTCCGGCTTGCGGGCGCTCATCGGGGGGTGTCCGGGGTGGTGGGGACGTCGGTTCCCGGGGCGTCGCCGGTTCCCGGGGCGTCGCTGGGGAGCTGCACCGTGACCGTGCCGGTCACATGGTGGCCGATGGCGTTCTTACCGATGACGGCGACCTCAGCCGTGCCCTCCGCGACCGAGGTGACCTGGCCGGTCAGCACCATCTCGTCGCCCGGGTAGTTGGGCGCCCCGAGCCGGATCGCGACCTTACGGAGCCTGACCCGCGGCCCGAAGTGATCGGTGATGTACCGGCCGACCAGTCCATTGGTGGTGAGGATGTTCATGAAGATGTCCGGGGAGCCCTTCTCCTTGGCCGCCTCGGCGTCGTGGTGCACGTCCTGGTAGTCCCGGGATGCGAGGGCACCGGCGACGATCAGGGTCCGGGTGATCGGGATGCGCAGTGGGGGCAGCTCATCGCCCGTACACACCGCCATACGACCGCCTCCTCGCGTCATCCGTTATGCCTCCGCGCCCCGGAACACCGGCAGCTCCAGCTCCTCGTCCACGCGCAGGAACTCCAGCTCGACGGGCATGCCGATGCGCACCTTGTCGTACGGCACCCCGGTGATGTCGCTGACCATCCGCACGCCCTCCGCGAGCTCGATCAGGGCGACCGCGTAGGGCGGATCGAACGCGGGGAAGGGCGGATGGTGCATGACCACATAGCTGAACACCGTGCCGGCGCCGGACGCCTCGAACGTCTCCCACCGCTGGGAGCCGCACGCCCCGCACCCCGGCAGCCAGGGGAAGCGCGGGGTGGCGCAGTCCAGGCAGCGCTGGATGAGCAGTTGGTGCCGGGCGACGCCCTCCCAGAAACCGGCGTTGTCGCGGTTGATGACGGGGCGAGGGCGGCGGGGGCGGTCGGCCGTCGGCTCCGGCTTTCGCGGCGGTTCCGGCTTTCGCGGCGGTTCCGGCTTTCGCTTCGGCTCCGGCATCCGCGTCGGCTCCGGCTTCGCCGCGTTCTTGGGTCGCGCGGGTGCGTACTTGAGGATGCGGAAGCGGTGGGTGCCGACCAGCTCCCCGTCCCCGGTGCGGACGTTCATCCGGGTGGTGACGAAGTGTCCGGTGCCCAGCTTGGTGGTCTTGCTCGGCGACACCGACTCGATGACCGCGTCGAAGGTGACCCGGTCGCCGGGGCGCAGCGGCCGCAGGTACTCCTGCTCGCAGTCGGTGGCGACCACCGAGGTGCAGCCCACGTCGTCGAGCAGCGCCAGCAGCTCGTCGTACGCCTCCGAGCGGGCCGAACCGCCGGGGTGCCCGGCCAGCCCGCCCATCGTCCACGCCTGGAGCATCGTGGGCGGGGCCACAGCCGGATAGGCGGGGTTGGTGTCGCCCATGGCCTCGCACCAGTGTCTGATCATGGGCTCGTTGACGGGGTCCCTGCCCGTGCCGCCGCTCGCGGCCGTTCGCCCCTCGTACGCCTTCAGCCGTCCGTACAGCTCTTCCGGGTCAACGTCCAGGTCATCACGCGTCATCGCTTCCCCTGCCGCATGTCTGCCGTAGAAAGCAATCTGACTATCCGTCAGGTAAATCGACGCTGTCAAGGACGGACGCCGAAGCACGGCACACGCGCGCGGTCGCGCGATGGCGTCGATACGCCACCGCGCGACCGTACGACCTCACCCGTCCCGTTTCGCTCAATGAATCACCACAGCTCACTCAGATCGTTCGGACACCGTGCTGCTTCCGCGCTCCCCGCGATTCCCTTACGGGCGCTCGCGGCGGTCGCGGGCACTCGTGGCGGTCGCGGGTGCTCGCGATGGCGGCGACCTGCCCCCGTGCGAGCGGGTCACATCCCAGGAGCCGCGCCCCGCCCTGGACGCCAAGAACGGTGGCGCGGCGAAGGTACGGCCAGAACCCGTCCGGATGTCCGCCATCTCGATTCCTCCGATCGATCCTCCGACCCCCGCGACCTCCCCGAGACTCGGAAGGGTCGCGGAAGCAGAGTTGCCCACCGATTCCCGGACGATGCACACGGGCCGCTGGAATTACCACGCAAGCATGATGAACCTGTTTTAAACACCCCACGCACCCCCACTCCCCGTGTCACGCCGATGCGCCCGGAGCGCCGCCCCACCCGGCCATAGGCCGAGCCTTACGAGGGATTCCGTTCCGCATAATTTCGGCCATCCTCGGCGGCTTGCCGGGCCCTCTTCCCATTACCGAACACTTGTCCGAAAATGGGTGACATGGCGAATCCCTTACTCGCCCATGTTCTTGCCCACGCCCTGACCGCGGCGGCCCACGGTTTCCGCGTGATTCCGCTGACCCGCGCGAAGCTGCCCGCCGTGCGCTCCCCTCACCACCATGACCCCGCGCCGTTGCCGTGCCGTGGCGAATGCGGTCGGCTCGGCCACGGCGTCCACGACGCCTCGGCGGACCCGGACGCGATCCGCACCCTCTTCGCCGCCGCCCCCTGGGCCACCGGCTACGGCATCGCCTGCGGATGCGCCCCGTACCACCTCATCGGCATCGACCTGGATGTCAGGGGTGCGCGGCCCGATAAGCCGGGAGCGTCCGGCAGGCCCCAGGGGTCCGGGGGAGCGGGCGACACGAACGGCCGAGCCGAAGGGACCGGAGCGGCCGGGGCCGGGGCATCCGGGAGTCCCCATGCAAGCCGTAAGGACGGCACGGACGGTCTGGCCGCCCTCGCCCGGCTGGCCCGCGAGCACGCCTTCGCCATCCCCCGTACGGTCACCGTGCTCACCCCGAGCGGCGGCCGCCATCTGTGGCTGTGCGGCCCACCCGGCCTCGCCGTCCCCAACTCCGCCGGCCGCCTGGCCCCCGGCATCGATATCCGCGGGCTGGGCGGCTATCTCGTCGGCCCCGGCTCCTACGCCTCGCACGGCAGCTATCGCCTCGCACCCGGCGCGCCCGCCTGGGCCCCGGCCCCCGTACCGTCCGCCCTGTTGCGCCTGCTCACGCCACCCCGCCCGGCCCCGCCCAGCTCGTACCGCCCCTCGTACCGCCCAGGTCCGCCGTTCCCCGAGCCGCGTCCCGCGGCCCTGGAGGGGCTCGTACGGTTCGTCCGCGCCTCACGGGAGGGTCAGCGCAACGACCGGCTGTTCTGGGCGGCCTGCCGCGCCTACGAGACGGGTGCGGGACCGGAGTTGGCCCCCGCCCTGATCGAGGCCGCGCTCGACACCGGCCTGTCCCCGCGCGAGGCCCGCGCCACGGTAGCCTCCGCGGCCCGCAGCGCCGCCCGCCACCTCCAGCCGCCGGACGCGTGTGCCTGACGTCCGGCCTGATGCCCGTTATGCCCCCTGGGCGGCTTGAACGGAATAGAGGCGGCAGACGTATCGGAGGACGCCAGAGGCGGCGCGATCCAGCGGTACACGGACGGTGACCCGTGCGCTACGGGAACGAGGAGCACTATCGTGACCATGCGACGAGGCGCTCCGCACAGGAGCCGGAAGGCGCAGCAACCGGAAGGCGCAGGGACCGAAACGCGTAGGAACCAGGCGGCGCGGGGACCGAACGGCGCAGGAACCACACGCCCACCCGCCGGTGCTTCCGCCCTGAGGGCGGACAGTGAAGGGATTCCCGCTCTCCCCGTGATCGGTGCTCCGCGATCGGTGCCCCGCGACCGGCGCTTCGGCACCGGGGCCCCGTGACCGGTGCTCCGCGACCGGCGCCCGGTGACCGGCCGACCGCCTCCGGCGCACCGGCACCAAGGCGCGAACAGGGGGGAGCATTGCACGAGCTCTACGCACAGGGGTGGTTCGCGGACATCGCGTTACCCATAGGCGTATGCGCGCTGGTCACCTGGATCTCGCTGGTCCATCGTTTCGCCGACAAGGGCCGCCTGCTGGGGACCGTAAGGTCCGCGTCACTGTGCTGCGGCATCATCGCCTGCACCTGCGCGGCGGCACTGCTCACCATCGCCCTGCTGCTGCCGCACGCCGCCGATGTGCCACCCGCCGTGGCCGCTGCCGCCGCGGGCGGGGCCCTGGCGCCTCGCGTCCGTCAGCAGCAGAACCAGCAGTCCACGCCGCCCTTCGTGGCCGTGATCACGTTGGGCATAGCGGTGCTGCTGAGCGAGCTGGAGCGGCGGCTGGTCCACGACATGTACCTCCACTGCCACCGCCTGGTCAGGGATTTCGAGAACGTGGCCCAGCTGCGCATGTTCGCCTTCGAGGCCCGCCTCCACCTGCGCGGCTGCACCCCCGCGACCAAGGACAGGACGACGATCAACACCCTGTACGAGGAGGTGGACCAGCTCCTGGACGACGCTGCCAAGGTCGAGGCCGACATCGAGGCGAAGTGCCGGCAACGCGAGGTCCAGGAGTTCCCGCCGGAGCTGCACGCCCCGACCCGGGAGGAAGCGGAGGACCGCCGCCAGACCCTGGCGATGGCCATGGACGCCTGCGTACGCATGCTGGAGTTCGGCTACCGCACCGGGAAGCGGAGCGGCGACCGCGAGCTCATGCGGCTACGGGACGAGGCGCTGGCCGTACGCCCCCTCGCCACGACGGGCGCCTCGCACCCCTGACGTGACTCGGACCTTTGACTTGACTCGGACCCCTGACGGGGCGCCGCACACCGCACACCACGGCGACGCCCGTCAGAGACGCACCCGGCGCGCCCCGATGCCTTCAAGGAGCGTAGACAAAGGCATCGGACCCATCGCCCAGCCCACGCGGCCGCTGAGCCCCGTCCTCCTTGGGCTCCACAAAACTGATCTTGATGTCCAGCTCCAGCGCATCGGCCACGGCAGCGAGGCTGCGCAGCGTCAGATTCTCGTCACCGGAGAGGATTTGGCTCACTCGTCCCGGGCTGACGTCCATGAGCCGGGCGAGGTCAGTGCGGCTCATGCCACGCTTCCCCAGCAACCCGGCGACCTCCACAGTGGCCTGACGCGCCAACCGCGCCCCCGAGTGGTCGGCAGCCTCCGCCTTCGCGCCTTTGCTCTTCCACGGCACGCTTCATCAACCTCCCAGCGCATGGTGCCGACCTCGGGCGTCGAACGCCCTCAGTCAAAGCTTCCCACCTTTAGCTACAACTAAAAGCCCACTTCCCGCCTTCCCACCCACCATCCACCCCCCAAACAGCCGATCCCCCGCCCCTGACCTGCACCAACACTCCACCCATAGCTTTTCGGCCAGATCTGTCCACCGAGCAGCCCCACCGAACGGACGACCGCCCCCGTCCCCCGTCTCCAACATCCGCACCGTGAAGATCGGCGATGCGAGTGAACTCGTTGACGAAGCCCCCTACGTACGCTTCCAGAGCCCGGTCCGGAACGAGCGCGGCTACTTCTCCGGGGTGTTCGGCCTGGTCAACGGCCTGGCACGGAGCGGGAAGCTGAGCACTGAGCAGGAACGCTTCCGACGGGCCAACAATGACTGGTACAACGCGGCCTACCCAGACCCCTCGACCGCGGCGAGAGCAGAAACGGGGCCGACGAAGAACCCGACCGGATGTGAAGTCGCCGCACCGAGCTTCAACCGGCGACTTGAGGGATATCAGCTCATCGGCGCTGGATATCAGCTCATCGGCGCTGGTCCGACGGCCAGAGGCGGTGAAAAAGTCTCCGGGATCACTTCAACGAAACACTTGAAGTCATGAATCCCCGAGACACCGATCCGCCCTGGGCGGAGCCTGCCCTCGAGACCCGCCACGACGCGGGAGGAGCCGCCCCCGCGCGGCGGCAGTGGTCGACGCTGCTCGCGGTGAGCGCGGCCCAGCTCCTCGTCGTCCTGGACGGCACCATCGTGAACATCGCGCTGCCCTCCGCCCAGAGCGCGCTCGGTATGTCCGACGCGAACCGGCAATGGGCGATCACCGCGTATGCCCTGGCCTTCGGCGGTCTGCTGCTGATCGGCGGCAGGGTCAGCGGCGCACTCGGCCATCGCCGTACGTTCATCATCGGCCTGGCCGGTTTCGCCGCTGCGTCCGCGCTGGGCGGTGCCGCCGTGAACTCCGGGACACTCTTCGGGGCCCGCGCCCTGCAAGGCGTCTTCGCCGCCGTACTCGCACCCGCCGGGCTGTCGTTGCTCAGTACGACGTTCACCGAGCCGCGCGAACGGGGCCGGGCGTTCGGTGTGTTCGCCGCGGTCGGTGCCTCCGGCTCCGCCCTCGGCCTGGTCGCCGGGGGACTGCTGACCGAGTACGTCAGCTGGCGGGGCTGCCTGTACATCAACGTCCCTGTCGCACTGCTCGCCCTGCTCGGCGCGACACGCGTGCCACCGGACCACCCCAGCCGCGGCGACGGGCCGCTCGACGTCGCGGGTGCCCTGCTCAGCGCCGCGGGCTTCGCCGCCATGGTCTACGCCTTCAACGAGGCCGAACCCCTCGGTTGGGGCTCACCGAGGGTACTGACCCTGCTGACCGGCAGCGGCCTGCTCCTGGCCGCGTTCGCCGCCGTCGAGGCGCGAGCCCCCCGCCCGCTGCTGCCGATGCGCATGCTCCTGCACCGCGCCCGCTCCGGCGCACTCATCTCGATCGGCCTGATGTTCGTCGCCATGTTCGGCTTCTACCTGTTCATGAGCTACTACACCCAGACCGTCCTCGGCTACTCACCGGTCCAGGCGGGCCTGACGCTGATGATCAACGCCCTGGCCGCCCTGATCGGCTCCACACTCATCGCCGGGAAGCTCCACGGACGCCTCACGCCCGCCGCGCTGATCCTGCCCGGCCTGATCACCGCGGCCTCCGGAATGCTCATCCTCACGCGCCTGACGCCACACAGCGCACACGTCCTGCCGCTCTACCTGGCACCCGCCCTGGTACTCACCGGGCTCGGCCTCGGCTGCGTCATCCCCCCGACCGCCGCCCTGGCCACCGCCGACACCCGCCGAGACGACATCGGGGCCGCATCGGCCGCCTACAACGCCTCCCAGCAACTCGGAGCCGCCCTCGGCACCGCACTTCTCAACACCATCGCGGCCGGCGCAACGGCGTCCTCCCTGGCGTCAGCACGCCACACCACACCGAACTCGGCATCCGTCCACGGCTACACCACGGCTCTGACCGTCGCCTTCGGCGTACTCCTCGCCGCCGCGTGCATCGCCGCGCCACTGACCACGACCCGCCGCGCGAACGGCCACGGCTCACGCGAGCCGTGAGCGCCCGTCAAGCGACGCCCGCTAGCAATGGGTGGGGAGGGGCGGTCGGCGTCTCCTCCGGATCGTGTCTGAGCAGGAGGCAACGATGCGTCGTATCGGGCTTGTGGCGGCGTCGGTGACGGGTGCGGTGTCCCTCGCCCTGTCGCCGGCGGGATCGGCCATGGCCGCCCAGGGCACCCTGACCGTCGGCCTGGCGACCCACACCAACCCCAGTGGCTGTTACACGACGAACGTCTGGCCCATGTTCGTGGCCAACAACACCAACCAGGTCGCCACCGTCTTCGACCTCCCGAACTGCCAGGGCCACGCGATCGGCCAGGTCCGGCAGAACGAGTCCAACCTCTTCGAGTTCGGCACCAGCGTCTCCATCCCCTGACACCCGGAGCACGACACGCAGAAGGGGTGCCGCCTTGATCCATGGGCACCCCTTGGATCAAGGGGCACCCCTTCTGACGGCTACACCACGCGAGATCGGGAGCAGGTGCTCATATGCTCCGGCTTCGGATGTCGCGGGCCATCGCCTCGATCGTCGCTGTCATGTTGCGGCGTAGTTGGTCCAGCCGTCCTCGCAGGAGCGCCGCGGCGTTCTCAGGGTCGGCCCGCACCGCCGCGCGGGCTCCGCTGTCACCCGGTCCATGGATGAACGACTGACGGACCACCGTCCGACCCTGCCGTGCGGCGGGCCGTAGATCGTAAGTCCAGGTGGCGAAATGCTCCTCGGTTTCCGGGGAGCCCCCGAACACTCTCCAGCCGAACGAGTACGGCCGGTCCGCCGCGACGACCACGCATACGACCTGCGTGACAAGCCCGTTGGGGAACCGGTTGCGGGCCTCGAAGCGCGCCCCGACCGCTGGTTCGCTCCAGCCGTCCAGCCAGCCCGCGTAGGTGCACTCCGGGCTCCAGTCACCGATCCGCGAGAGGTCCGTGATCGCCTCCCAGAACTGGTCCACCGACGCGTCGACGGAGAGTTCGACCTCTGCACGGGCGCCAGTCACGCCGAAATCCTGATCCATACGAGGGCAGACCGACCCGACGACGAAAACTCATCGCAGCCCCTCCGGCTCAGAAAGCTCTCCCCCCGGTCCAACCAGCTCATCACAGCGTTAGACCTCTTGATCCGCAGATTCGGGCAGGGCGTATTCCCCACTGTGCCTAACCGGCCACCTCGTACTGCCCCACCTCACGGAAGTAGCGCAGGGCTTCCGGGGAGCCGTCGTCGAGGGCGGCGTTGGCTGCGGCGCGCAGGGCATCGCTGATGTTCGGATCCGCGAGCATGCGAGCTATGTAGACGGCGTCGTCCTCGGCTTGGGCCAGTCGGTAGCCGGTCTCCAGCCAGGCACGCATCTCCTCCGGGGAGTTGTTGTCGAGGAGCTTGTTGGCCTCCTCGATGACTCGCTTGTCATTGTTCTGCGTTGCTACGTAGAGGATGCGGGCGATGGCGACCCGGTCGTCCTCGGCCTGAGCCAGTCGGTAGCCGGTCTTCAAGAAGGTGCGCATGTCATCCACGGTGCCGTTGAGGGCCTCATTGGCCTCTCGGACGACCCCCCGGCCGCTGTCCTCGTCCGCCAGGATGGCGGCGATCGCCGCACGCAGTTCGTCCTCCGACATCTCGTCCACCGGTGTGTCGGACACGGTCGCCACGGCGGTGGTGACCGGGGCCGCCGAACCGTCGGCGAACGCCGGGGCGGTGAAGAGGAGGGTTGGGGTCAGGGCGGTGGCCACGACGAGCAGAACGGCACGCGTCGGTCTCATGAATATACGCCTCCGTGTTCGGACTTCAGGTATGCAGATGATCACCCGTGCGCGCCAAAATCGCACTAGGAATCGGTTAGTCCGGAAAAGTGCGCCGTCGTTGCTGACTCCCAAGGCGATCTGGTCCACGCCTGGCCCGCACGCGCTGGTCAGCAGTGGGATTCGTGCGGCACAGCGTGAGACGCCGGACATGCGGAAGGGGTGCCCCCCGAACCAGGGGCACCCCTTCTGACCAGCTACGTCGCTGACCTCGGCGGAGGCTGAGGGATTTGAACCCTCGGTGACATCGCTGCCACGACGGTTTTCAAGAGGGATGCGGTATCCCGACCTAACCAGCCTCTGAGCTGCACAGATGCCAGGTTCGCGCGTCCACGCTGGGCGGCTGGCCCACACATGGCCCACAGGCCCCGGAATCGCGCTTCAGGAACGCGCCGCCGCGTCGGCAGGCACGACCCGGCTCGTGAAGCCATCACCACGCAACCGGTCGTACGCCTCCATCACGTCATCAGGCACGGTGAGCCTGATCATGAACCCCTGATCGGGGTAGATCAGCAGCCGCTGAAGGGCGCCAACCAGCATGTCAATCACCAGCCGCGGATCCCCGATGGAATCGATGTACACCTCGAAGGTCATCGGTGTGGACGCGCTGACGAACTCCACCTCGGGCCAGAGCTTGCGCGCCGTGGCGTACGCGCGCCGCTCCTCGTACGGCTTGCTGATCAGCAGCACCGACGACACATCGACACCGGACTCTTCCAGCAGTGTCCGAGAGAAGCAGATGTTCTCCCCGGTGTTGCGTGCCTGGGGTTCAACGAGCACCGCCGAACTGGGGATCCCCAGCTCAAGCGCCCGCTCCCGGTAGTGGACGGCTTCGCCGCGCGGCATGCTCTCTCGCGTCGTCGGGCTGTTGGCCCCGGTGAACACGAGGAGCGGCACCATGCCGCGCTCGTACAGGCTCACGGCCGTGTCGGCTACGCCCAGGTCGTGACTGCCCAGGCCGATGGCGACCGAGCAGGGGCGGGCGGCATGGGCCATCTGGTGGTAGCCCCACAGGCGCCGAGCGTCCGCCCATGCCTGTGCCGAGATCATTCCTGCCCCTTGTCCTGCGTTGAGTCCGGAACCTTGAAGTCGTATTCCCAGGCGAACCGCGACGCGGCATGCACGCCAACGGCGAATTCGACCACGGTACCGTCCGCCGTCCGGGTCGTCCGATGCAGCTCGACAACGGGCTCCCCGGGCGGCAGCTGGAGCAGCTTCACCTCATCCGACGTGGCGGCGCGGGCAAAGATCTTTTCCTTCATGTGGTCGATCTCGTACCCCGCGTCGTACAGCACCTTGAAGCCGCCACCCCGCCCGGCGGGGCCCGGGGTCGGGTCCACCAATCGGGTGCCCTCCACGTGTTCCGGCCGGTAGTAGCTGGTCAGCGTGTGCGTCGGCTGATCGCCCTCCTTCACGAGCCGCGCCCGCGCGTATACCTCCGCGCCGGGAGGCAGGCCGTGCGCGGCGGCGGCCTCTGGCGGTGCCTCGACACGACTGACGGTCTGAGTCTGGTCGCCACGACGGTACGCACGCCCGGAGGCCAGGCGGTCCGCGATGAACGCCACCTCGTCGCCGTCGCGCCACTTTGCCTTGTCGTACCGCGCGGTACCGAGCCGTTTGAGCGGAGTCCGCTGCCGGACGACGGTGCCATGACCGCGCGACGAGGTCACCAGGCCCTCAGCCTCAAGAGCCTTGTACGCCGCGTGGACGGTGGACTTTGACCCCTCTCCCGCGTCGACCAGGTCCCTGATGTGCGGGAGCCGCTGGCCAGGTCGGTACTCGCCGCTCTTGATCTGTTCGGCCAGCCTGTCCGCCAAGTCTCGCCACTTCGGCGCCATCCCATGCTCCTCTCGACAGCACAAGTGAAACACAGTCCCAGGACTGTTGACAGTCCTGGGACTGTGCGGCATCGTCTTACTCATCGCGCCGCAGTCCTAGGACAGCGACCGAGGGAGGGCCCTTCTTTGGGCTGCTCCAAGCCCGGAGGGCCCCGTGAGACGGGCCCGAAGGAAGCGCCCGGATCTTGACAACTCAACAGAGGACGCACCGCAGCCTGCACACGGGAAGAGCGGCCGTCAGAAGCATCAGGCAACAGCGACAAGCCGTAGGCCCTGCCGCACGAGCAGCAAGCACCTTCTCCCATGCCGTCCCTACAGGGCGGACAAGTGACCGTCACGTGCGGTGAGACAAGGGCAAAGATCGCGGAGCCCCGAAAGGCAGCCTGACCGGTTCGAGTCCGGTCCGGGGCACTCCGGCCGCCGTGCGGCCGTGCCGTGCGAGGTTCGCGCGGCTTTCCACCACAACGGCGCGCACCCCCGGAGTAGCCGCTCCGGGGGTGCTGTTCGGGCCGTTCCCTTGTGAGAGGAACCACGACCCATGATGCACATCGGTGCACTTCAGGCGGTTGTTACCGCCGACCTGTCCGACCGTGAGCCGACCGGCGCTGAGCTGGACGCGATCGACCTTGAGATGCCGCTCATCACGGCTGAGGTCGAGTTGCTGGACGTGCAGATCATGACGCTGGACCGGCCGGTGTCCGAGCTGGACGCCCGCCGGATCCGCCGGGCCCGTCGCCGGGTGCTGGCCGCCCGCCGGGAGCTGGTCAACCGCACCGCCGACCTGAGCACGTCGGGGGTGGGGGCGTGAGCACGCTGGATTCGAGCCTGGCCGCCGCGCATGCGGAGGTGAAGGGGGAGATCGCCCGGACCGATGGCAAGGCCAGTCTGCTGCTGGCGTTCATCGGTGCTGTTCTGGCCGGTGTGTGGACCGTCGCCGGTGACGCGCACCTTCCCACGCCCGTGTACGTGGTCGGTGGCATGGGCGTGCTGCTGCTGGTGACGGCCGCCGCGCTGCTGCTGCGGGTGGTCCGGCCGAACCTGGGCGGTGCCCGGCCGGTGGGCTTCCCGCTGTGGGCGCGGCTGACCGGCGACGAGATCCGCGCGGTGCTGACCGAGGATCGGCGCGGGGAGGCCATCGCGAACCTTTCGCGGATCGCGGTGCTCAAATTCGCTGCCCTTCAGCGTGCGATCGATGTGACCCGCGCCGCCGGCGCGCTGCTGGTCGTGGCTGCCGGTATGGCCGTGGGGGGTGCACTGTGAGCGAGCCCATCATCCCCGCAGTCCCGGGGCCGCTGTATGAGGACGTTGCGGCGCTGCTGCGCGTCGTGGTGGAGGGGCTGGACATCCCGGCCCCGGCCACGGTCGGCGACACCGAGCAGTACCGCGCGATCCTGGACCGGCGGGTTATGCACGTGGTCGTCGCGATCGAGGCTGTGCTGAACGACCCCACCGGGCTCGGCACGCAGTGGACCGCCGACTACCTGCGCAGGAAGCTCTCCGAGCACCCGCCCACCGGCTACCGCCCCTGGGACGCCCCGCCGTCGCAGCCGGATGGGGAGGTGGAGCGGTGAACCGCAAGCCCAAGCGCCTGCTCGTCCTCGCTCTGGTGGCCGTGGTCGGAATGGCCTTCCGGGTGTCGTGGAACGCGCTGCGGGACGTGGCAACGGCCATCGGTGCCGACGAGACGGCCGCGACGCTGTACCCGATCGTGGTCGACGGTCTGATGGCCCTGGCTCTGATCGCCACGCTGGTGCTGACCAAGGCGTCGGACCGGAAGTTCGCGCTGCGGGTGCTGGCCGCCTACACCACCGCCTCACTGGTCCTGAACTACGTGCATGGACTGGTCCCCGAGCTGCACGGCGGTTCGGTCGACCCCGGTCGGCTGGCCGACCTGGGCAAGGGCAAGGTCGGTTGGCTGCTGGTGCTGCTGGCTACCTCGCTTCCGGTCGGGTCGATCTACTTCGGGTCGGATCTGGTCGCCAAGGTGCTCCACCACCGACCCGAGCCGACCGCAAATGCGGAGAAAACGTCTGAGATCGAGAGCAATCGGTCTATGTCTGACCTGGGAGAGTCGGCCGACGAGCCTCCCGCCCCGGATGCCGCCCCTGACCCCCTTCCGGTCCCGGCACCGGTCGCCCTGCCCGCCCCCGACCCGTCGGCCCCGGCCGGTGCGGCGGTGGCGGCTGAGTCGGCCCGTCCGCGTCGGGCGACCGGTCGGGTACCTGAGTCGGCCCGGCCCGCCCGACCGAAGCGGACCCCCGCCGAACTCCTGGACGAGGCACGGGAGGCAACCGCCGGGTGGACCGATGCCGAACTGACCGCCGAGCGCATCCGCAAGGAGGTCCACACGTCGGCTGAGAAGGCGCGCGGTCTGCGGGATGCGCTGCGTGCCGAGCGTGCCGGGTCGTCCGCCACTGCGTCTGAGGCGGTGGCGGTATGAGCGGGCTGCGTATCGGTTCGGTGTGCACCGGTTACGGCGGGCTGGACATGGCCGTGCAGGAGGTGTTCGGCGGCTCGCTGGCCTGGGTCGCGGACAACGACCCGGGCGCGGCCCGCATCCTGGCCCACCACCACCCCCAGGTGCCGAACCTGGGCGACATCACCGCCGTGGACTGGGAGGACGTGGAACCGGTCGACATCCTGTGCGGCGGGTATCCGTGCCAGCCCTTCAGCAGCGCGGGCAAGAGGAAGGGAACCGCTGATGCCCGGCACATCTGGCCCCACATCGCCCGTGCCCTTGGCGTTCTTCGCCCCCGCTACGCGGTCTTTGAGAACGTCGCAGGGCACCTTTCCCTTGGATTCGACACCGTCCTCGCCGACCTTGCCGCCCTCGGGTTCGATGCGGAGTGGTGCACTCTTCGCGCGTCCGACATCGGCGCGGCCCACCAGCGCAAGCGGCTGTTCCTCCTCGCCCGGCTTGCCCACACCCCGGGCCAGGGACGCGAAAGGCAGGGGTTACCCGGACGGTCTGCCGAACGTCACGTCCCTGCTGCCCACGCCCTCGACCTCGGAGGCGACCGGGCCGGGCAGGGCGGACGGGAACCGCAACGACACGCTGCGGGCCCGGATCGCGCTGCTGCCCACCCCGCGGGCCTCGGCGAGCGAGAACCGGCAGACCAAACGCACCCCATCACAGGAAGCCGGGACCCACGGCAAGTCCCTGGCCGCCGAGGTGGCCAGTCTCCTGCCGACACCGATGGCGGGCGACGCGAAGGGCGGCCCGAATCAGCGGGGCAGCAAGGGGGACCTGACACTGCCCTCGACGGCGCACCGGATTGGGGCGAGTACCAACCGGCCATCGCGCGGTGGGAAGCGGTCATCGGCCGCCCCGCCCCCCGGCCAACTGACGATCTGGGACGGCTGAACCCGCTCTTTGTCGAGTGGCTGATGGGCCTGGACTCCGGGCATGTCACCGGGGTTCCTGGCTTGTCCCGGACCGCGCAGCTCAAAGCCCTCGGTAACGGCGTCCTGCCGCTCCAGGCCATCGCGGGGCTCCGTCACCTCGCCGCCCGGATGGCGGCGGACTGGGACCACGGTGTGGAGGTGGCGGCATGACGGTCACCGGTATGGAGTCGGTCAAGGCGTTCAGCTTCGGGGGCGGTGTGCAGTCCACTACCGCCCTGGTCATGGCAGCGACCGGGGAACTGGACTACCGCACGTTCATCATGGCGAATGTCGGCGACGATTCCGAGCACCCCGGCACGCTGCGCTACCTGGAGCAGTACGCCATCCCCTACGCGGCAGCGCACGGGATTGAGCTGGTCGTGGTCAACAGGGTCATGAAGCGCAGCGGGAAGGTCCGCACGCTGTATGAGGACCTGACGCGTGAGGGGTCGCGGTCGCTGAAGATCCCGGTGCGGATGTCGAACGGGGCCCCGGGCACGCGGTCTTGCACGGCCAGCTTCAAAATCGCGGTCATCGCCGACGAACTCAAGCGCCGTGGTGCCACGGCAGAGCATCCGGCGACGGTCGGGATCGGGATCAGCCTGGACGAGATCGGACGGGCCAACAAGCGGCGCTGTGAGCCGCACGAGCGCATCGAATATCCGCTGCTGGAGCGCGGTATCCGTCGCATCGACTGTGCGCGCATCATCCGCCGCGCGGGCCTGCCCGTCCCTCCGAAATCCTCGTGCTGGTTCTGTCCCTTCCACCGGCCCGAGACCTGGCACGACATGCGCCGTGACACCCCGGAACTGTTCGAGAAGGCATGCCAGCTCGAAGAACTTCTGAACCGGCGCCGCGATGACCTGGGCAAAGACCATGTCTGGCTCACGCGCTTCAACCAGCCCTTGCGCAAAGCCATCCCGGACGGCGTGGAGACCCTGCCGTTCGATGACGACGACACCGGCTGTGACTCCGGCTGGTGCATGACCTGAACACCCACGCGCCTACCCCAGGAGATGGCTGCATGAATGCGCCCCTGCCCTACCGCCCGCCCGGTGAACCGGGCCCCGACCCGCTCACCCCCGACCGCTACAGCCCCGTCCAGCAGCCGCTGAGCGGGGCTGTCGAACTCGCAGCCGAGCGCGGCCCGGTGGTCTATGTGCCCGGCGCTCACGGCGGTTTCGTGGCCGTCCGCCGCGAAGACCTCCCCACCATCCACACCCCCGCCCCCGGGCCCGTCCCGGCCCCGTCCGGGGCGGACCCGCAGGCTCAGCGGGTGGCCGCCAAGGGCGTGTTCGCCGCCGGGGCCGGGGTGGGCGCCTACTTCGCCGCCGGGGCCGCCGCGATCGTGGTGGATTCCCTGGTCAAAGTCCTCCTCGCCGGAGGTGTGGCGGCTGGTGCGGCCCTGGCCACCGGCCGTCGCAAGGGCGGTGACACCTACATCACCAACCACCACGTGGCCAACCGCTGGTTCGGCCGCTCCCACACCACCATCCGCAACCGCTGACCAGGCCAGGAGTTGACATGAGCGACACCGAGACCTTCGAGACCATCCGGTACACCGCCGACGTCGTCGCCGTCACCCCTGATGGTGATGTCCTGCTGATCGAGCGCGGCTGGGACCCGTTCGAGGGGGCCTATGCCCTGCCCGGGGGGCACGTCGATCCGGGGGAGACCAGCCTCCAGGCCGCCGCGCGTGAGCTGGCCGAGGAGACCGGCGTGCACGTGAAGCCTGCCGACCTGCGCCAGATCGGCACCTTCGACCGGCCTGATCGTGACCCGCGCGGCAGGTACGTCACCGTCGCGTACCTCGCTGTCGTCCCTGTCGGCACCCCGATCGTTGCCGGGGACGACGCCCGTACCGCCCGCTGGTGGCCCCTGGAGGCCCTGCCGAAGCTGGCGTTCGACCATGACGAAATCCTCCGCGCGGCCACGGGATCAACTGGCCACCACGTGGCCAACCGCTGATCAGGGAGGTCCCGTATGGGCAGCAAGGCCCCGCACCCTGGCCCGTCCGGCTCGGGTGGCAGCGCGCCGGGGGACCGCACTGTCACCGGTAATGGCCGCCGCCCCGGCATGCACCCCGCAGGGGCGCCCGACACCACCCACCGCCGGATCCGCAAGCCCAAAGCGTCCTGAGCAGGAGAGGAGAACCCACCTCATGGACGACATCGTCCGCACCGCCGAACAGGTCATCACGCTCGCCCGCGTCCGTGACTACGTCGCCGCGATGGGCCTGGTCGACCTGAACGACCCCGAAGAGCTGTCCAGCCGCCTTACCGAGGCCAGGAACCTCCTCACCGAGGTGTCCACCACGGTCACCCAGCCCACCGCCGACGACGCGGAGGGCGTGGCCGAACAGATCCTCACCCTCGAATCCGTGCGCGCCCTGGTGAGCGAGTACGGGGACGTCCCCGCGACCGACACGGGCCGCCTCCTCGGCCACCTCATGGCCACCGAAGTGCAGCTCATGGAGGTGAACGGGGTGTTCGGCGAGTCCGAGCACACCGCCTGACCGGTACCCGCGTATCCATCCCCTGTGACCAGGAAGGACACCGTTGTGAGCGAGGTTTACCGCTCCTACACCCCGGCCGAGAAGCGCAAGCGCGCCTGGCTGATCGTGCGCGGCGTCAAGCAGGCGGCTGCCGATGCCGTGGACCCGAAGATCGAGCGGCAGCTTGACGCCATCGACGCCGCCGCCGAGGAGCGCGGCCGTCTGGAGGCCGCCGCTCTGTACCGCCAGAACGAGAAGGCCAAGGCCGAACTGGCCACCGCCAAGGCCGCCGTACGCGCCGCCTCCCGCGAGGACAAGGCCGCCGCCCGCACCGCCCTCACCAAGGCCGAGCAGCGGGCGAAGGCCACCGATAAGGCCATCCGCAGCGCCGGTCTGTAGCCGCGCCCCGGGGCGGCCGCCCATCCCGGCCAAGGACACCGGCCGCCCCGGGGCCCTACCGACCCACACCTCACACACGCTCTCAGGCCAGAGGAGTACCCATCATGACTCAGGCACCCGAGATGGGAAGCCTGCACGACCTGGACGAACACCGCGCGGCCAAGGAAGCCACCACGCCCCCGGTGAGCCTGGACAAGTCCGCTTCCGCCCCCGGGGAGACTGTGCCGGCCGAATCGGCCCCCGCGGGTGAAGCGGTGGACCGGGCGGACAACCCCCTTGCCGACTGGCTGACCGTGCCGGATGCCCCGGTGCTGCCGGTGTGGGCCCGCTCGCGCGCCTCGGTGGTGGCGAACGTGACCGCGCTGGGACGGCTGACCTGGTGGCACACCCGCTACCACGGCATCCGCACCCCCAAATACCTCATGAAGGCCGTTCTGCTGGCCGCGCGCGGCTTCTTCCGGGCCTGTGTGGGCCTGTGGCCGACCCTGTCCGCGCAGGACCACAGCGCGGCGGTCAAGGCGCTCAAGGCGCAGTCGAAGGCGCGCCCGGAGGATGTGGAGCTGGCGACGCGGCTCCAGATCGCGCACGCGGAGCGGACCCGCACGCGCCGTTGGCGGTTCGGGGCCGCGGCCGTCGCCGTGGCGGCTGCTGCGACCGGGGCCGCTCTGGCGCCCCCGCTGGTGCAGGCCGGGATGACCGCGGCTGTCATCACCCCGTTGGCCTATCTGGGGCGGGGGAAGGAAACGCGGCTGCTGGATCAGGCGGCGCCGCCGGTGCGGGTGGACATGTCCGCCCAGCAGCTCAATGACGCGCTCCGGGCTGCTGGCCTCCTCAAAAGCGGCGGCGGCAAGGACGAGAAGGACCTTCCGCGAGTCTCTTGCACGATGGGGCCGGTCCGTGATGGCCGCGGCTGGGCCGTGATCTTCGACCTGCCCCGCGGCGGTGGCAAGACTGCCTCCGATGTGCTGGCCAAGCGCGAGGTCATCGCTCAGGAGCTCGGGGTGGATGAGATCCAGGTCATCATGTCCCGCGTGCGGGCCGCCAAGGGCGGCAACGCCGGGCGGGTGTCGATGTGGGTCGCTGACGATGACCCCTACCTCGGTACTCCGAACCCCTCGCCGCTGGAGAAGGCCGAGCGGTTCTCCATCTGGGAGCCGGTCCCGTTCGGGCAGGACGCCCGCGGCACTCGCGTGGCCATCCCGGTCATGTGGCAGTCGATGTTCTTCGGCGGCCTGCCCCGCCGCGGCAAGACCTTCTCCCAACGCCTCCTCACCGCCGCCGGACTGCTGGACGCCTACGTGCGGCATTACGTCGCGGACGGCAAGGGCGGCGCGGACTGGATGCCCATGAAGGCCGTCGCCCACCGCCTGGTCATGGGGGCCGAGGACGACGCGATCGAGGCGCTGAAGGCCATGCTGGCTGAGCTGCTGGCCGAGATGGAGCGGCGTTTCGCGCTGCTGCGGGATCTGCCGACGTCGGTGTGTCCGGAGGGCAAGCTGACTCCGGAGATCGTGGCGAAGTACAACCTGCCGGTCATCTTCGTCACCATCGATGAGCTTCAGGAGTACTTCACCGCGATGGAGAAGGACGACCGGGAGCAGGTCATCAACGACCTGTGCCGTATCGCCCGCCGCGGCCCCGCGGCCGGGTTCGTCTCCAACTTCGCCTCCCAGCGCCCGGACGCGGAGAGCGTTCCGCCGAAGCTGCGGGAGATCATCACCATCCGCTACTCGACCCAGGTCGTGGACCGCACCAGCAGTGACATGGTCCTCGGCAAGGGCAAGGCCGCCCAGGGCGCGGATGCCTCGGTGCTGTCGGAGGAGCACAAGGGCGTGGGTGTGCTGGTCACCGGCCCCGCTTCCTACGTCACCGTCCGCGCGGACTACCTCGACGGGCCCACCTTCGCCGCGCTGTGCCGCAAGGGCCGTGCGCTGCGCGAGGTGGCCGGGCAGCTCACCGGCGACGCGGCCGGGGACGTCACCGCCGCCGCGGACGCCGCCGGGGTCACCGTCCCACCGATCGTCTCCGATGTGCTGGAGGTCATGCGGCACTCGCCGCGGATGTTCACCACTGATCTGCTGGCTGCGCTGGTCAACCTCGATGAGGACACCTACGGCGACTTCAACGCCGAACGCCTCGCCACCGAGCTGGACATGGCGGGCGTGAAGCGCACGAGCAAGCAGGTCAAGATCTCGGGCGCGAACGGTGCCGGGTACCAGCGGCGCGACATCGAGGACGCCGTGCCCGCCGAAATCCTGCTCGGCACCGCCGGGTAAAGGGGTCCCCCTCTACCCGAACCCCGCCCCCGGACCCCTCCCGCACCCCGGTTCGGCCGATCTTCACTGGCCGCCGGGGTAGCGGGGGCCCTTTACCCCGGTCAAGGGGGAGGTAAAGGGCTCTGACCTGCAAGGTAACGGGGGTAAGGGGGGTGCTGCTGCGCTCCTCCACCCCCTCCACAAGCCCCTGACAGGGGTGCCTCAGCCTTCCTGAGCTGTCTTCGGAAGGGATTCCGTATGAAGGCACTGACCGTGCATCAGCCGTGGGCGGACGCCATCACCTACGGCCGCAAGCGCATCGAAAACCGCTCCTGGACCCCGCCCGCCGCGGCTGTCGGCAGCACCATCCTCATCCACGCGGGCAAGACCTTCGACCCCATGAGCCGCTTCGTCATCACCGACTGGGCCACGCTCGACGGCTGGCCCGACGCCCGCGGGGCCGTCATCGCCACAGCCGTTCTGGCCGGGCACCACCGTGCTGATGGCTGCTGTGCCCCCTGGGGCGACCCCCGAGGCCACCACTGGCAGCTCACCGACGTCCAGCCGCTCGCCGAACCGGTGCCCTGCCGCGGCGCACAACGGCTCTGGACACCCACCACGGCCACCATCCAGCACATCATCCGCACCGCCTGATCACCACGAAACGAGGAACGCCGCATGACCCGACTCCGCATCCAGTTCTCAGCTTGCCGCCGGGCCCTGATCCTCACCGACACGCCCCGCCCAGACTGCCCCAGCTGCGACGGGGACGGCGGCACCGCTCACGACTACGGCGACTACGAGACCGGCGAATACGCGGGTACCGACTGGGAGCCCTGCCCCTGCTGGGACCAGACCCGTTGCTGGACCCTGCTGCCCCTCCCGCGCCGCCCCCGGTGGCTGCGTCGGCAGCACCCCGACACCGACCCGTGGGCCGAGCCCCCGTTCTAGACACACCCGGGGCGGCCCCCTCTCACGCCAATGACACGGGACCGCCCCGGTCCAACCAGGCCCAAACAGACCTGTTGGAGGTCTCCAGCATGACCCATGACGCACGCTCCGCGCTGCTCCGCGCAGCGCTGGACGCCGCTGAACGCGGCTGGCACGTCTTCCCCCTTCGCCCCGGAGCCAAGCCCCCGGCCCTGCACGGCGAGGCAGCCTGCACCGGTACGGGCGAGTGCGCTGCCGGGCACCGCAAGTGGGAGCAGCGCGCCACCACCGACCCCGACCGCATCCAAGCCGCATGGTCCCGGGCCCCGTTCAACATCGGTGTCGCGGCTGGCCCGTCCGGGCTGGTCGTGGTCGACCTCGACATGCCCAAGCCGGAAGATGATGCGGACACGCCTTGCGGCGTGACGTCCTTCGAGGCGCTCTGCGAGCGCGCCGGGCAGGCCGCCCCCACCACGCTCACGGTGCGGACTCCCAGCGGCGGGAGGCACCTGTACTTCACCACCCCGCCTGGCACCCGCCTGCCCAGCACCAAGGGCACGCTCGCGAAGAAGATCGATACCCGCGCATGGGGCGGGTACGTGGTGGCTGCGGGCAGCGTCACCCCCACCGGGCCGTACGAAGCCGTAGACGGCTCTGTGGCGGCCCCGCTGCCCTCGTGGCTGCTGAGCATCCTCACACCCGCTCCAAAGCCCGTACAGGCCCCGTCAGTTGCTGTAACGGTGCAATCCAGCCGATACGCTGACACTGCACTGGCCAACGAGATCCGCAACGTGGCCACCGCCCAACACGGCGGACGCGAAGCGGCCCTGTTCCGGGCGGCGCGCGCACTGGGACGGTTCATCGCGTGGGGCGACCTCCCCCGGCCCGTGGTCGAGGATGCTCTTCAGGGAGCGGGGGAGGCGGCCGGACTCACCGCCTCCGAGTGCCGCTCGACCCTCCGAAGCGCGCTGAACTGGTCCATCGCACACAACCAGCAGCGCCGGGAGACAGCATGAACACCCCCCGCCGCCCCCACCTGAAGAGCATCCCCAGCACCGACCAGCCGTACCCCGCCGAACCGGGCCCGGCCCCGGACGGCCGTAGCGCCCCGAGGAACGTCGGCCGTAAGGCCGTCCCTTCAGCTCTTCGCTCTGACCCGCACCAAGTCACGGTGACCGGCATCATGCCGGGCCTCCACATCCGCATGGCACTGCGCCCCCCGGTCGCGGACTGGCTGTGCCGTTGCGGCCACCACGAACGCGCCATCGGCCGCGCAGCCGTCATCGAGCTGACCACCCGCGTACGCGTCGGCACCTGCCCCCACCAGGCCCCGGCCGCCACCGAGCACGAAAGGAGGAACGCAGCATGACCGCCCGCGAAGAACTGCCCGCCCCCACCAATCCCATGGCCGTCGCACGCCGCCTCCTCCCGGACTGGCGGACCGAGGACGGGCACCTGCTGTGCAGGCGCTGGCGCGGCTCGTGGATGCGGTGGACCGGGACCTGCTGGCGCGAGCTGGACGAGCAGCAGGTGAAGAAGTCCATGTACGAGCGGCTGGAGCACGCCACCTACCAGGCAGGCACCGACAAGGACGGGGAGCCGGAGATTCGCGACTGGGCCCCCACCAAACCGAAGATCGGCAACCTGCTGGATGCCCTCGGGGCCATCACCCTGCTACCCACGGACATGGACGCCCCCGCCTGGCTCGACCGGCAAGCGGCCGACCGGGACGACGGCCCCATCGTGGCGTGCGAGAACGGGCTGCTGCGCATCCGGGACCGCGCGCTGCTACCGCTCAGCCCCAACTTCTTCAACCTCGTCTCGGTCCCGTTCACCTACGACCCGCACGCCAGCGCCCCCACCTGGGCACGCTTCCTGTCCCAGATCTGGCCCGACGACCCCGAGGCCATCCGGGCAGTACAGGAGTGGTTCGGGTACGTCCTGTCCGGCCGCACCGACCAGCAGAAGATCCTTCTCATGGTCGGGCCATCGCGTTCAGGCAAGGGCACCATCGCCAGGGTGCTGAAAGCGCTGGTCGGCAAGGACAACCTCGCCGGGCCCACCCTCGCCGGACTGGGCACCAACTTCGGTCTCTCGACCCTGGTCGGCAAGCCGCTCGCGGTCATCTCCGATGCCCGGCTGTCCGGCAACGACAACAGCCAAGTGGTGGAGCGGCTGCTGACCATCTCCGGTGAGGACACCATCGACATCGACCGCAAGTACCGCGAGCCGTGGACCGGCAAGCTGCCCACCCGGCTGATGATCCTCTCCAACGAGCTGCCGCACTTCGGCGACTCCTCCGGAGTCATCGCCCGCCGCTTCATCCTGCTCAGCATGACCGTCTCGTGGCTGGGCAAAGAAGACCCCACCCTCATGGACAAGCTCATCGCGGAGATGCCCGGCATCCTCAACTGGGCTCTCGACGGACTCGCCCGGCTGGAGACCACGGGCCGGATCACCGAACCGGCATCCAGCCGCGAGGCAGTCACCACCATGCAGGACACCGCCTCACCCACCAGCGCATTCATCCGCGAACGCTGCATCACCGGACCCACGTGCAGCGTGCCCGTGGACACTCTGTGGTCCGTCTGGCGGGAGTGGGCCGAGGACAACAACGTTCGCCCCGGCACAAAACAGATCTTCGGCCGCAACCTGCTCTCCGTGGTGCCTCAACTCAGCCTCACTCGTCCCCGGACAGATGGCGCCCGCGTACGCACCTACACCGGAATCTGGTTGCGCCCCATCAACGACGTTCAGGAGTAGACCGCAGCCGACAATTCGTCGGGTCGCGGACCATCGCGGACCACCCCACCTGACCTGTGCGATTACCGGAACCCTGAGAAGGACCATCGCGGACCGCACCACAAGGAGCGGTCCGCGATGGTCCGGTCGCCGATCTCGCAAAACAGCAGGTCAGCGCAGGTGGTCCGCGATGGTCCGCGACCCACAGCATTGTGAGCCCAACTCGCCAGCCTTCATCAAGAGACAGTTCGAAGGAGTCGAACGCGTGGCACGCGACGAGAAGATCAAACTCACTGACGTCCTCAAAGAGATCAAGATGAGCCGCGCCGCCTTCTACCGGATGCGGGCACGCGGCAAGGCGCCTCGAATCAGCAAGCTCCCCAACGGGCAGGTCCGCGTGAGCCGTCGCGACCTGGACGCATGGTGGGAGAGCTGCGGACAGAACGCCGCCTAGCCCGAACCAACCCGCTCCATGGGGCCCGCCGTTATGGCGGGCCCCTCGCTTTGGGAGACGCATGCTCACGTACGACGTCGATTTCTGGTCCATCCGCAAGCGCGCCAGCCGCCCGAAGCCGTACGAACTCAGGTGGCGCGTCGGCTCGCGCTCGCACTCCAAGAGCTTCAAGCTCAAGCCCCAGGCCGAAGGGCGCCAGTCGCAACTCCTGGCCGCGCTCCGCGCCCGCGAGCAGTTCGACGAGGACACCGGCCTGCCCGCGAACGAACTGGCCGCCCTGTCCTCCCCCACCTGGTACGAGCACGCAACCGCGTACGTCCTGGTGAAGTGGCCCCGCGCCGCTGCCAAGCATCGTGCCGGCATCGCCGAAGCGCTCGCGGTCGTCATGCCGACGCTGGTCACGAGCACACGCGGCACACCGGACGCCAAGATCTTGCGGGCCGCGCTCTACCAGTGGGCATTTCGCGCCGTGAAGGGGACTGACGGGAAGTTGACCCCCCGCCACAGGGTCGAGGAAGCGCCGGAGGATATCCGTACGGCTCTGTCCTGGATCGCTGACCATTCGATGAAGGTCAACGCGCTGGAGAATCCGGCGCTTCTCAGGCCAGCGCTGGACGCCCTGTCGTTGCGGCTGGACGGAAGGAAGGCGGCCGAGAACACGGCTCGGCGCAAGCGCATGGTGCTGAGCAACTTCCTTCGCTTCACCGTGGAGGAGCGAGGGCTGCTATCGGCCAACCCCCTTGCCCGCGTCGACTGGACGCCGCCGGAGACTGACGACGAGATCGACTTCCGGTACGTACCCGGTCCGGCGCTGGCGCGGTCGTTCCTCAAGGCCGTGCGGGACGCTGGGCACCGTGGAGAGCATCTTGAGGCGTTCTTCGGATGCCTGTACTACGCCGCGATGCGACCCGCTGAGATCGCCTCGCTGAAAGCCGCGGACTGCACCCTGCCCCCGGAGGACGAGGAGTGGGGGGAACTGCTGCTCGGGGAGAGCCGTCCGGAGGTGGGAGGCGGATGGACGGACGACGGCGCGTCGTACGAATCCCGCAGCCTCAAGCGGCGGGCCCGTGGTGCGACGCGATCGGTTCCGATTCCCCCGGTGCTGGTCCGGATGCTGCGGGAGCACATCGAGCGGTACGGGACGGCCCCGGACGGCCGTCTGTTCCGTGCGGCAAAGGGCGGGCGCGTCCGGTCTACCGAGTACTGCGATCTGTGGGAGGAGGCCCGGGCAGCGGTGCTCTCGGAGCAGGAGGCGGCAACACCCCTCGCCGAAGTGCCGTACTCGCTCCGGCACGCGGGGGTGTCTCTCTGGATCAAGTCGGGAGTGGATCCGGTGGAAGTCGCCCGGCGGGCCGGGCACAGCATCGCCGTCTTGTTCCGCTTCTACGCCAAGATCCTTCGCGGTGATCAGTCCCGTTCCAACCAGCTCATCTCACAGGGGCTGACCGAGGGCTGACGTAACCCAGTTCACAAGTCACCGTGCATGCAAGGTGACCAGGAAATCCGGCGGCCGCCCCTGGCCCACAGATGGCCCATACGTACTGGTCAAAGCTGGGACACAGGCGAGACAGGGTGAGACAAGGTGCACGCAGAAGGGGTGCCCCTGAACCAGGGGCACCCCTTCTGACCAGCTAGTTCGCTGACCTCGGCGGAGGCTGAGGGATTTGAACCCTCGGTGACATCGCTGCCACGACGGTTTTCAAGACCGTTCCCTTAGGCCGCTCGGGCAAGCCTCCCCGCGCCATTCGTGATGGCGCGGGGATCAGCCTAGCGCGTCAGCTGTCACCCTTGCGCTTCCCCAAGGTGACGTCCACCTTGGACACCTTGCCGCCACGCTTGTAGGTGAGGGTGACCTTGTCGCCCGGCTGGTGGGTCCAGATCTCGCTGATGAGGGTGGGGCCGCTGTCGATGACCGTGTCGTCGAGCTTGGTGATCACGTCTCCGGACTTGAGGCCCGCCTTGTCGGCCGGGCCGCCGGGGACGATGGCGGGGCTGCCGCCGGTGCCGTTGGAGGCGATGGTGGCACCGCTGGTGGAGTCCTTCATGTTGACCGTGGCCTCGATGACCGGGTAGACGGGCTGGCCCGTCTTGATCAGCTGCTCGGCGACGTTCTTGGCCTGGTTGATCGGGATCGCGAAGCCGAGGCCGATGCTGCCGGACTGCTGCTGCTCGCCGAGGCCGCTGCCGTTGCCGGCGGACTGGATGGCGGAGTTGATGCCGATGACGCCGCCGTCCGCGTTGAGCAGCGGGCCGCCGGAGTTGCCCGGGTTGATGGAGGCGTCGGTTTGGAGGGCGCTCATGTACGAGGCGTTGCCGCCGCCTCCGTCGCTGGAGGCGACCGGGCGGTTCTTGGCGCTCACGATGCCGGTGGTGACGGTGCCGGAGAGGCCGAAGGGGGCGCCGATGGCGACGGTGGCGTCGCCCACGGCGACGCGGTCGGAGTTGCCGAGGGGCAGCGGCTCGAGCTTCGCGCCCGCGGCGTTCTTGAGCTTGACCACGGCGACGTCGTAGCCCTGGGCTCGGCCGACGACCTGGGCGGTGTACCGCTTGCCGTTGGAGAAGGTGGCGGTCAGCTTGCCGTTGTCGGCGGCCGAGGCGACGACGTGGTTGTTGGTGAGGATGTGGCCCTGCTTGTCGTAGACGAAGCCGGTGCCGGTGCCGCTCTCGCCGTTGTTGCCCTGGGCCTCGATGGTGACGACGCTGGGCAGGGTCTTGTTGGCGATGCTCGACACCGAGCCGGGCGCGCGGCTCTCCGTCTTGGGGTTGCCGTAGGCGGAGACGGTGGTGGTGTCGCCGCCGTCGCTCTCCCGGTCGGCGGCCCAGAAGCCGATGCCGCCGCCGATGCCGCCCGCGACCAGGACGGCGGCCAGCACGGCGGCGACCAGCCCGCGGGGCTTGCGCTCGGAGGGGCCGGAGGACGGCGGCACGGGAGCGGTCCCCCACGGGCCGCCCGGGCCGCCCGGTTCGCCCGGACCTCCTTGCCCGTCCTGTCCGTCGCCCTGGCCGCCGTGCGGCTGTCCGCCCTCGGCCGACCACCACGCGCCGGACTGCCCGGCGTCCGGGCCGGGGCCCGAACCGGGACCCGGGGCACCGGGCGCGCCGCCGCCTGATCCGTCGCCCGCGCCGGCCGACGCCGAGACGGCCGCGGGAGCGGCCGGTGACGCGGGCGGGGGCGTCGACGGGGGCTGGGCGGGGGGCGCCGACGGCGCGGGGCCGGGGGTTCCCGGGGACCCTGCGGCGTCGGGCGTGCCTATGGGCCCGTCCGGTGCGGCGCCCGCGGTGGGCTCGTAGTCCGGCGCGGGCGGCACCGCCGGGTTCGGGTGCGGCGCCGGAGGGGCCGGATGCGGCCCGGGCGCGGGCGGAACGGCAGAGCCCTCGTTCTCGGTGCTCACAGCTCTCTCCTCAGGTGCACGACAGATTTCCTCGACGGCCTGCGTGTACGTCTTCCCGTTACGTCTTAACGTCTTACCGTCGTCAGCTTTTCCCACAGCGCGTCAGACCGCCGTAAGGAGCGACAGCCCCGCGGACTACCACCCTTTATCCCGGACAATTCGCCCCACCGCCATTCCGTGCGAACGAACGGATGGGGCCGCGTCCACCGGCTCACACCGGGCGGTGGCACCATAACGCGGTGACCTATGCGCGCCCTGCCCGGGACGGCCGCCCCGGGCCGCACATCGTCTCCGTCGTCGCCCACCGCGGGGCCTCCGAGGACGCCCCGGAGCACACCCTGGCCGCCTACCGTAAGGCAATCGAGGACGGTGCCGACGCCCTGGAGTGCGATGTCCGGCTGACCGCCGACGGCCATCTCGTCTGTGTGCACGACCGCCGCATCGACCGCACCTCCAACGGCCGGGGCGCGGTCTCGGCGCTGGAGCTGTCCGATCTGGCGACCCTGGACTTCGGCTCCTGGAAGGGCCGTGCCACCGACAGGGAGGAGCCGGACCGCGACAGCCGGGACAGCGTCTCCGTCCTCACCCTGGAACGGCTCCTGGGGCTCGTCTCGGACGCCGGACGCCGGATCGAACTGGCGATCGAAACCAAGCATCCCACCCGATGGGCGGGCCAGGTGGAGGACCGGCTGCTCGCGCTGCTGCGCCGCTTCGGCCTGGACGCACCGCCACCCGGCGAAGGTTCACCCATCCGTGTGATGAGCTTCTCAGCGCGCTCCCTGCACCGGATCCGCAGCGGGGCCCCCGCCATCCCCACCGTCTACCTGATGCAGTTCATACTGCCGCGCCACCGGGACGGGCAGCTGCCGCCCGGGGTGCGGATCGCGGGGCCGAGCATCCGGATCGTACGGAACCACCCCGGGTATGTGGCGCGACTACAGCGCGAGGGGCACCGAGTGCACGTCTGGACCGTCGATGAACCGGAGGACGTCGAATTGTGCGTCCGCCTGGGCGTTGACGCGCTGATCACCAATCGCCCCAAACAGGTACTGTCCCAACTCGGACGCTCATAATGGGCATTACAAGGCGTGCACCGGCGCGTTCGGTACGTATTCGATCGTGACGAGTGCGTCACACGATGCCACTTGGCCGGTTTCCGCTCCAGCGCCGCGGGGCATTCATCCCGTGGCGTGGGGCTAAGGAGGTCTCGGGGGTGGCTTTGGTGGTGGCACGGCAGGTGCCGACGTCGTCGACCATGGCCGTACCCCATGGTCCTGCGGGCGTCCGCGCGGCAAGACAGCGGATGCGTATCGATTTGGGCAGGACTGGGGTATCGGATTCGGTCATAGACGACGCTGTATTGATCCTTTCAGAACTGCTCAGCAACGCATGGCGACATGGCCGCCCTTGGCGTTCCGACCATGATGGCGGCACGGTCCGGGCTGCATGGACCGTCGACGAGGACGACCGGCTGACGGTCGAGGTGACGGATGGCGGCGGACCCACAAGGCCGCTTCCGGCCAAACCGTCGGTGACCGCACGCGGCGGCCGCGGGCTGAATATCATCATGTCGCTGGCAGAGGAATGGGGCGTGCGGGACGACATCGGCGGAGTCACCGTATGGGCCCTTCTCCCGCCTGACGACGAATTCGCCCGACGCGTCACGATTCCCTCGGATCTCTCCCCCGAGCTGAATTCCCACCTGGGTGCGGAACTGGCCTCCGGGCCGCGTCCGGGCCACGACACGCGTCTCGAAGCCGGTCTCGACACGCATCTCGACGCCGGTCTCGACGCGAATTTCGGCTCGAACCTTCGCTCGGACCTCGACGCCGACCTGGGTCCCGACCTGGGCTCCGGCCCCGGCTCGAATATCGAGGCGAACATCGACCCCGATTTCGATCGCGAGCTGGACTTCGCCGATCTGGACGAGCTCGCGTAGCCGACGCGGCTCAGGGAGCCGACGCGGTTCGGCCAAAGGGCTAGGCTCGCGCCCGTAAACCAGTCGTACGCGCCGTAGGAGAGCACCACCGCGGCCGTACGCAAGCCGTCACGGGCGTACGTACGCAGACCGTCACGGGCGTACGAGCAAGCCCTGAGCCGCACGATCGGGAGACAGCCTCACCATGGCCAAGAAGCGCCGCCCCCAGACGAAGGCCGCAGGTCCACGGGTCGCCAACGGCGAGATCCCCGTGGTGGGCGCGCGGGAGCCCTGCCCGTGCGGCTCGGGCCGTCGCTACAAAGCCTGTCACGGCAGGGAAGCGGCACACGCCGTCACCGAGCTGGTGCAGCGCCCCTTCGAGGGGCTGCCCGGCGAATGCGACTGGGTGGCCCTGCGCGAGCTGGTGCCCGCCGCGACCGTCGAGCTGACCCTCGCCGAGGGGCTGCCCGAGGGCGTTCCGTCGGTCACTCTGGCGACCGTGCTGCCCATGGCGTGGCCCGCGCTGCGCCGCGACAACGGCACCGTGCTGCTCGGCCTCCAGAACGACACGCCCTCCGGCGACATCAGCCGCGACCTGGCCGACACCCTGCGCCGCGCGCTGACCGCCGAGCCGGGCACCCCGGTGGCCGCCGAGCGGGCTCCGGGCGACGGTCCGCGGCTCCAGGATCTGCTCGACCCGAAGGGCACTTTCTCGCCGACCCTGCACGAGGGGTTCGAGTTCTGGCTCGAGGACGCCGCGAACGCGACCGGGGAGGTCGCCGCGTCCCTGGAACGGGCCAACGCGGCCGCGATCCCCACCGCCCGGCTCACCGGCGTGGAGGCGGCCTACTGGTGCGAGACGCCGGAGAAGAACCACCTGCGCTGGGTGATGTCCCACCCCGAGGAGAAGCTGCTGGACGCGCTCGCCCGGCTGCACGCCGCGGGTGCCTCCTCGCTCGGCGAGAACACCCGGCTGGTGGGCTCCTTCCGGGCCCATGGGCTCACGGTGCCGGTATGGGACCTGCCACGCGGGATGAGCGCCGAGGACACCGAGAAGCCGGCCGTGGACCTCGCCGAACGGCTCGCGGAGGCACTCGCCACCGACGCCCCGCTGACGCCCGAGCAGCGGCGCGCCCGGGGCGGTCTCACCAACCGTCAGGTGACGCTGAGCTGACGTCCCCCGGACGGCCGGAGGGCGCCGCGGGGGTACGTGAGGCCGCTCACAACTCACTGTTACGCCCTGCAAATCGACGTCCGGAAATCCGCGATCGAATTTGCTATCGGCCGATCTCTTGTTACGGTTCTAAAAGCCCGGTCGCTGGTGCATCCCCCGTCGCCAGCGACCGGGCGCTTCCATGTCCGCGTCCGGACGGCGGCGTGGGACGGCGGGTCAGGTACGTACCAACTGCCGTCGGCAGCGTGGGAGTTGCTCCCGGGACCCGGTAGGCCTGGTAGGCCTGGTAACTCCCGGGGCCCGCCAGGTCTGGTGGATAAAAGACGCCGGGCCCGGAGTCCAGGAAGTCGCCTCCCCGGCCTCCGAGCCCTCATACACCCGCGAGCGTCGCGCTCAGCGGTCCACCGCGCTCAGCGGTCCACCGCGCTCAGCGGCCCCCGAACCCCCGCACCCGGGGCCCGCCTCAGTAGGCGAGCCGGCTGTCTCCGTCGGGCGCGCTGGTGCTGGCCTCGACCAAGGCGTTCACCACCGTGGCCACCTGGGGCAGCCAGGGCCGCCCGGAGCGGCGCAGTGGCGGCCGCTCCCAGCGCACCCGGCCGGAGCCGGTCTGCGACGGCGGCAGCACGACATAGCCGCCCTCGCCGTGGAACCGCAGCGAGCTGGGCACCCAGTCCTGCTGGCTCAGCAGCTCGCCGAGGTCTTCGAGGGAGTACGGCTCCACCAGCAGCGACCAGCGGGTGGGCGTGGCGACCACCGGGCCGAGCCGCACACCCGCCCGGTCGAAGACCGCCAGCGCCCGCGCCCCGGCGACCGCCGGCAGGCTCACCGCGCAGGGCGCGTGGCCGCCCGTGGCCAGCAGGAGGGGCGCGGAGGGCCGATTGCCCCACCACCAGCGCACCATGCGCGCGTCCGTGGTGGCGGCGAGGAGAACGGGATCGAACGGATGTCCACCCGGAACCGCACATTCCGGGTCGGGGCAGCCGCACACTCGCGGCCGTCCGCCGCCGGACCGGAGTCCGACGCCAGGGACCACGGGCCACTGCCACTCGGTGGCGCAGGTGAGCGCCGCGCGCAGCAGCGGCGACCGCGCGCCGCGCCGCAGCGAGAACTTGCGTCGCCTTCCGAGGATCTCGCGCATGAGCGCTCGTTCCTTTCCGTTAACGCCGAGGGCTGTCCGTCGCACTACATCGCACTTCAGATGGCACTTCACTTGGACTTACGTGGCGCTGTCCGGCATCGTTCGGCCCGTCACAGCAGGTGGATCACAAGTCACTGCGCGTACAAGGCAGCGCATCACGCCGCAGGCCGAGCGTGGAACGTGGCGAGGGGTGGCGCGCGCATGGCGCTTGCCGTCCGGTTGGTGCCTTCCTCGCCACTCGGGGATGGGCGCGGCCGTTGTGGTCTATGACGCCTGGACCGGCCGCGGGGTTCCGGGGCGATCCGAACTGCCCCTGCCCCTCTCCGATGTGTACCCGCCGCGGTGGAGACGACGCGCTGTCGAACGACGTCAGTCGACCTCGAAGGGACAGCCTAACGACTTTTTTTCGGCCAAGTTCAATTCCCCCCAGACACCAACAAGACCACCGGGACAATGCTGGACATCGCATCTGCGCTCCGTGTACATCTGGAGACAGTAGCGGCACAGTAGCGGCGCAGCACGACAGGGGGTTTGCGATGCTATTGAGCGAGCCGGACCCGGCGGGTGAAGGCAGCGGGCCATGAACTCGCCCCACGCGCCGAAAGTGGCTGGAATCGATCCTTCCCTCCCCTCGCCCACGCAAACTGCCGACCCCGTCACACCACCCCTGGCCGCGCCCAACTCCGGTGTCCAGGACCGGCTGGCCGGCTGGGTCTCGGATCTCACCACCCTTCATGAGCTCACCGAGCGGCTGGTCCGGACCGACACCCTCGACGAGGCACTGCGCGAACTGCTGCGCGCGGGCGCCTCGCTGGTCGGCGCCCGGCGCGGACTGGTGGCGCTCGAACCGGCCGACGGGCTCGGCCCGGTGATCACGGTGGGGCTCGGTCTCGGCCACGCCGACCTCGGCCAGATCGAGACCATCCCGCGCGGCTCCGCCTCCGCCGGTCATCTCCTGGACGGGCTGTCCGAACAGGGCGGCGAGCGGCGCGCCGATGTGACCCACCCCGATATCGCCAGTGAGGCCGACCTCGACCCGCGCCACCGCGAGGTGGCCGCGCGGCTCGGCTTCTCCGCGAGCTACGCCGTGCCGCTGGACCCGTTCCGCGCCGATCCCCGCGCCACGCCCGGCCTTTCCGCCATCCCCGCGCCCGCCCCCGGCGCGGACGGGGCCACCGGCACCGGCTCCCCGGCGGGCGCGGGCGACCACCCGGCCCCCGGCGTCCCCGGCCCAGGACCCGGGCCCGGTCCAGGACCAGGACCCGGAACGACGAGCGTCACCGGCGCCCCGTGCGTCCCCGGCGTCGGCCAGGTAGGTGAACCGGCCGCCGCGCCTTCGCCCGGCCTTACGGCCGCCATGGGCGCCGGCGGCCCCTCCGGGCGGCTCGGCGGAGCCGCCTGGCTCTACGACGAGCCCGCCGAGCCCGCGGAGCGCCAGCGCCATCTCGTGGGCCTGTACTGCCAGTACGCCGCCGCCCACATCGCCCGGCTGATCGAGCTCTCCCGCGCCCGCGCCGCCGTCGCGACCGTCCAGGAGGAGCTACTGCCCACCCGGCTGCCCCGCGTCCCCGGGGTGCGCCTGGCCGTCCGCCACCACCCCGGTCCGCACGGCGGTGGTGACTGGTACGACGCACTACCGCTGCCGGACGGGGCGCTCGGGCTCTCGGTGGGCGGGGTCTCCGGCTGCGGGCCGAGCGCCGTGGTCGCGATGGGGCGGCTGCGGGCCTCGCTGCGGGCGTACGCGGTGATGGAGGGCGAGGACCCGGTCGCCGTGCTGTCCGACCTGGAGCTGCTGCTGCGGCTCACCGAGCCCGCCCGCTCCGCGACCGCCCTCTTCGCCTACTGCGAGCCCGGCACGCGCAAGGTGGTGCTGGCCGGGGCCGGGCACTGCCCGCCGCTGCTCACCGGGGAGCGGCGCACCGAGTTCGTGGAGACCACCCTGTCCGCGCCGCTGGGGATGCTCTCCTGCTGGGAGGCGCCCAGCGTGGAGGTCGCGCCGTCCTCCGGAGAGACCCTCCTCTTCTACAGCGACGGGCTGCTCCACCGCACCGGGGAGCCGATGGACCGGGCCTTCGCCCGGCTGCACACGGCCGCGGCGAGCGCTCCCAAGGGCGTCCGCGGCGACCCGGACGCCCTCGCCGACCATGTGCTCCGTACGGTGCTCCCCGACGGTCCGGCGGCCGCCGTGGGGCGGCATTCGGAGGACGGCACGGAGGATCTCGTCCTGCTCGTGGCGCACTTCGACTGACGCGGGGTCGATCACGCGTGGCCCGGGTCGGCTGACGCGGGGCTATGACGCGGGCCCACGTCGGCTGACGCGGGGCCCACGCCGAGTGACACGCGGCCTCCTGACGCGAGGCCCCTGACGCGAGGCCCCCTTACGGCCGCGGCTCGAGCGCGGCCCCGGCCCCCGCTGGAGCCATGGTCACCCGGCGCCTCGGGCCCTCCCGGCCATCAGGCCCCGCACATACGATGGGAGGGGTCCAGTTCGAGGAGGAAGACGTGACCGAGGAGCCCACTTCCGAAGCCCCGGAGACCCCGGAAGGCGAGGAGCCCATCAAGCAGCGGAAGAACGGCCTGTACCCAGGCGTTTCCGACGAGCTCGCCGAGAGCATGAAGTCCGGCTGGGCGGACACCGAGCAGCACGACCTGGAGCCCCTCGCACAGGCTCCGCACACCGCCCGCCGCCGCGCCGCGCTCTCCGCGCGCTTCCCCGGCGATCGCCTGGTCATCCCCGCGGGCAATCTCCGCACGCGCTCCAACGACACGGACTACAGCTTCCGCGCCTCGACCGAGTACGCGTACCTCACCGGCGACCAGACCGAGGACGGTGTGCTGGTGCTGGAGCCCGAGGCGGGCGGCGGCCACACCGCGACGCTGTATCTGCTGCCGCGCTCCGACCGGGAGAACGGCGAGTTCTGGCTGGACGGCCAGGGCGAGCTGTGGGTGGGCCGCCGGTTCAGCCTTACGGAGGCCGAGAAGCGGCTGGGCCTGCCCGCCAGGGACGTCCGCAAGCTGGCCGACGAGCTCCGGGACGCCACCGGCCCGGTCCGTATCGTGCGCGGTCACGACGCCGGTCTCGAGGCCGCCCTGACCGACAAGGTGACCGGTGAGCGCGACGAGGAGCTGCGGGTCTTCCTCAGCGAGCAGCGCCTGGTCAAGGACGAGTTCGAGATCGGCCAGCTCCAGGCGGCGGTCGATGCGACGGCCCGCGGCTTCGAGGATGTCGTCAAGGTTCTGGACAAGGCGCGGGCGACATCGGAGCGCTATATCGAAGGAACGTTCTTCCTTCGGGCCCGGGTCGAGGGCAACGACGTCGGCTACGGCACCATCGCCGCCGCGGGCCCGCACGCCACCACCCTGCACTGGGTGCGCAACGACGGCCCGGTCCGCTCCGGCGATCTGCTGCTGCTGGACGCGGGCGTGGAGACCACCACCCTCTACACCGCCGATGTGACCCGCACCCTGCCGGTGAACGGCACCTACAGCCCGCTGCAACGCAAGGTCTACGAGGCGGTCTACGAGGCCCAGGAGGCGGGCATCGCCGCGGTCCGGCCGGGTGCGAAGTACCGCGACTTCCACGACGCCGCCCAGCACGTCCTCGCCACCAAGCTCGTCGAGTGGGGCCTGGTCGAGGGCCCGGTGGAGCGGGTGCTGGAGCTGGGGTTGCAGCGCCGCTGGACGCTGCACGGCACCGGCCACATGCTCGGCATGGACGTCCACGACTGCGCCGCGGCCCGCACCGAGACCTATGTGGACGGCACCCTGGAGCCCGGTATGTGCCTGACGGTCGAGCCGGGGCTGTACTTCCAGCCCGACGACCTGACCGTGCCGGAGGAGTACCGGGGCATCGGCGTCCGGATCGAGGACGACATCCTGGTGACGGAGGACGGCAACCGCGTGCTGTCGGCCGCGCTGCCGCGGACCGCCGATGACGTCGAGGCGTGGATGGCCCGCCTCACCGGCTGAGGCGGCCATGCGGCGGCTCATCGCCTGATCGTGTGGGTCCCCGTGGGGAGCGGCGGCGCCGCTCCCCACGGGGCGCTCAGTTCCGCCCCGGCACCTTGCGGGTGGTCACCGCGATCCGGTTCCAGGAGTTGATCGTGAAGATGAGGGCGATGAGCTGGGCCAGCTCCCGCTCCTCGAAGTGCCGGGCGGCCCGCTCGTAGACCTCGTCCGGGACGCCGCCGGGCAGCAGCGTGACCGCCTCGGTGAGCGCCAGGGCTGCCTGCTCCTTCTCGGTGTAGAACCCGGCCTCCCCGGCCTCCTCCCAGACCCCCACCAGGGCGATGCGCTCCTTGCTCTCGCCCGCCTTATGGGCGTCGGTGGTGTGCATATGGAGGCAGTAGGCGCACTGGTTCAGCTGGGAGGAGCGGATCTGCACCAGCTCCACCAGGGCCGGGTCCAGGCCCTCGCGGGCGGCCGCGTCCAGGCTGATCAGCGCCTTGAACGCCTTGGGGGCGGCCTTCGCGAAGTTGACCCGCCCGGTTGTCCGCCGCGCCGTCGTCGCGGTCTGGGCCGCCGTCGCGGTCTGCGTCGCCGCCTCTGTCGTCGTCCCCGTCGTCTGTGTCGTCGTCCGTGTCGGTGTCGAAGTCGTCATGGGAATGAAATTAGGCCGCTAAGCGACCCTCTGTAGGGTGCATTTCCATGGCGGATTCATGGGTCAATTCGGCGGAGATCCTCGGCAGTGACCTCCATCTGGAGCTGACCCGCGCGGGCAGCCGCAGAACCGCCCTGATGGCCGCGCTGCGGGAGGCCATCCGCGACGGGCGGCTCGCCCCGGACACCCGGCTGCCGCCGTACCGTTCCCTCGCCGCCGACCTGGGCATCGCCCGGAACACGGTCGCCGACGCCTACGCCGAGCTGGTCGCCGAGGGCTGGCTCACCGCCCGCCAGGGCTCCGGGACCCGGGTGGCGCCCCGCCCAGCGTCGCCCCCACCCCGGCGCCGAGCGCCCGGCAGGGAGCGCGGCGGACGGCCGTCCGGGGCGACCGGCGGCCGCCGTGGGCCCCGGCCCGCCCCGCGCCCGGCCCACAATCTGCTCCAGGGCCAGCCGGACGCCGCCTCCTTCCCCCGCACCGCCTGGCTCGCCTCGGCCCGCCGCGCCCTGAGCGCCGCGCCCCACGAGGCGTTCGGCCCCGGCGATCCGCGCGGCCGTCCGGAGCTGCGCCGCGCCCTGGCCGACTACCTCGCCCGCGTCCGCGGCGTACGCGCCGACTCCGAGCGGATCGTCGTCTGCGCGGGCTTCGCGCACGCGGTGCGGCTGCTGAGCGACACCCGGCTGCTGCGGCCCCGGATGGCCGTCGAGTCCTACGGCCTGGCCTTCCACCGCTCGCTGCTGAGATCGGCCGGGATCCGTACGGTCCCGCTCCCGCTGGACGCCGATGGCGCCCTTACGGAGGGACTGGCCGACCTCGACGGCGTACGGGCGACCCTGCTCACCCCGGCCCACCAGTTCCCCACCGGCGGTCCGCTGCACCCCGAGCGGCGGGCCGCGGCCGTCGCCTGGGCGCGGGAGAGCGGCGGTCTGGTGCTGGAGGACGACTACGACGGGGAGTTCCGCTACGACCGCCGTCCGGTGGGCGCCGTCCAGGGCCTCGACCCCGACCGGGTGCTCTACCTCGGCTCGGTCAGCAAGAGCCTCTCCCCGGCGCTGCGGCTGGGCTGGATGGTGCTGCCGGATCATCTGGTCGACGGCCTGCTGGCCACCAAGGGGGAGCGCGAGGGATGGACCGGCGTCCTCGACCAGCTGACCCTCGCGGACTTCATCGACTCGGGCGGCTACGACCGCCATGTGCGCCGTATGCGCCAGCAGTACCGCCGTCGGCGGGATCAGCTCGTCGCCGCCCTCGCCGAACGCGCGCCCCATATCCGCGTCTCGGGGATCGCGGCCGGTCTGCACGCGGTGCTGGAGCTGCCGCCCGGCACCGAGCGGTCCGCCCTGCGCGCCGCCGCCTGGCAGGGGCTGGCGCTCGACGGCCTCGGCGGCTACCGCCACCCGGACGCCACCACACCCCATCGCGACGGGCTCGTGGTGGGCTACGCGACCCCGCCCGAGCACTCGTTCGCGGGGGCGCTGGACGCGCTGTGCCGCGCTCTGCCGCCCGAACGGACGGCCACCTGAGGTTGCACGGCTCCCTGGCGTTACGGCGGCTCCCTGGCGTTCAGGCGGCTCCCTGACGGTGAAGCCACCGGCGTTCAGGCAGCTCCCTGGCGTTCAGCCGTTCATGACGCCCTGAGCAGCGCTCCTTCACGCCACTTGAGAATCTTGTCGAAGCTCACCACCACCCCGCCGCGGCCCGGACGGTCGCGGTAGCGGACATGGTCGGTGAGGGCCTCGATGAGAAAGAGCCCCCGTCCGTGCTCCGCCTGTGGCGGGGCCGGACTGCGCGGCTGCTGTGGTCTCGGCGCACCCGCCGGACGCCGCTCGTTCCGGGTGCGGGCCTCGCGGCGGACGGTACCGCGTCCGGCGAAGCCGGGACCGGAGTCGGTGACCTCGATACGGCAGGTGTCGCCGTCGATATAGGCCGTGACTCGATAATCCCCGCCCGTGCCGTCGCGACCCCCGTGCTCCACCGCGTTCGCACACGCCTCGGAGAGGGCGACCGACAGATCGTAGGAGATCTCCGGATCCACTCCGGCCGTCTCCATGGTGCCGAGGAGCAGTCGTCGTGCGAGCGGAACGCTCGCCGCCTCGCGGGGCAAATGGAGTGACCACCAGATGCTCATGCTCCAGCCTCCCGGCCGCGGCTCGACATACCGTTACGTATTGCCTGGGTCCATGGTCCGTAAGCGTGTTATTGACGTGACTCCGCTCATTCAGCGGACGCGCTCGATGCGCGAACCGGTGTATGGGCCTGTCCCGGTGTGCGCCGGTACGCCCCACCCGCCGTAGGGAACGCGTCCGCCCAGTGGGATGATGGCGCGGCCATGGCTTCCCCTGTCGCCCGTGCCGGCGCCGATCTGCGAATGCTGCGGGCCGCGGTCTTCACCGCGGTCTGCGTCGTGCTGTCCGCGGCGGGGCATGTGCTGGGCTCCTGCGCCACCGTGCCGCTGTGGACGCTGGGCGTGGGCTGCGCGGCGATGTTCACGGTGGCGCTGTCGCTGGCCGGGCGGGAGCGGTCGCTGCCCGGGATCGCGGCCGTGCTGGCCGTCGGGCAGCTGGCGCTGCACGCGCTCTTCGCGCTCGGGCAGGACCGGGCCGCGGCGGCCGAGGAGGCCGCCCATCGGGCCGACGCCGCCCAGGGCCATGTGATCGGCCTGGCCGCCAGGCTGCTGTGCGCCTCGGGCCCCGGGCGGCTCGACGCCGCGTCGGCCCATCGGATCGTCGCCCGCGCGGGCATCGACCCGTCCGCCGCGCACGGCGGCCCGCACACCATGCCGGCGTCCACCGCCCCGGCGGGGCAGGCGGCCGGGATGGAGAGCCTGCTGCCGTCGCTGCCCATGGCCCTGGGCCATCTGCTCGCCGCGCTGGCCATCGGCTGGCTGCTGCGGCGGGGCGAGATGGCCGTATGGCGGGCGGTGCGGCTGTCGGTGGACGGGGCCCGAGGGGTCGCGGAGGCCGCGCTCGTACGGGCGCTGCGCGCCGCCCTGAGGCTCGTACGGGTGCTCCTGACCCCTTCGCAGGCGCCTTACGGCGGGCCGCGCCGGCCGCGCACGGCCGAGCGGGACGAGGGCGGGACGACGGCCCTCGTCCTCCAGCACAGCGTGATCAGGCGGGGACCGCCGGTCTGCGATCTCGCGGCCTGACCGACGCGACGCTCCTCCAGCGGGACCGGAGGGCGGCCGCGACGTCACCGCACGCGCGCCCACCCATCTGATCATTCCTGTTCCTGGAGTGTTGACATGAACGCCATGCGTCTCCGCCGTCTGCCGGTCCTCGGAGCCCTCACCGCGGGCGGGCTGGTGCTGCTCACCGCGGGCCCGGCCTTCGCGCACGTGAGCGTGCAGCCCGGCCAGGCCGAGAAGGGCGGCTACAGCACCATCAACTTCAAGGTGCCCAACGAGCGCGACGACTCCTCCACCGTCAAGCTCGAGGTGACCCTACCCGCCGACCATCCGCTCGCCTCGGTGATGCCCCAGCCGGTCCCCGGCTGGGACGTCAAGGTCACCAAGTCCAAGCTCCCCAAGCCCATGGAGACACACGGCGAGAAGATCACCGAGGCGGTCACCAAGGTCACCTGGACCGGCGGCAAGATCGAGCCGGGGATGTTCCAGCAGTTCCCGCTCTCGGTCGGCCAGCTGCCCGACGACGCCGACCAGCTCGCCTTCAAGGCCCTCCAGACGTACGACAACAAGGAGGTCGTGCGCTGGATCGAGGAGCCCAAGGAGGGTGCCGCCGAGCCCGAGAACCCGGCTCCGGTGCTCAAGCTGGTCGCCCCGGCCGAGGGCTCGGACGGCGATGGCGCCGCCGCGGCGTCCGGCCAGGACAAGGACTCCGAGAAGGCCGGAGCGGAGAATTCCGCCGCCAAGGACGCCTCGGACGACGAGGGCGGCAGCGACACCACCGCCCGGGTGCTGGGCATCGCGGGCATCGTCATCGGCGCCGCCGGTGTCGCCTTCGGCGTGGTCGCCAGCCGCCGCCGCTCCGCCTGACCGCCAACCACTCGACCGCATGCGCGTGACCGCCGGTGACCACGGGTCCTGAACCGACCGCGTGATTCCCGGCGGGGGTGGCGGGCCCTCGTGTCCGCCGCCCCCGCGCGCCACCGATCCACCCCTCTTGGGAGAACAGTTCCATGCGCACCAAAATCCTGGCCACCGCGATCGTCGCCACCGCCGCGCTCACCCTCAGCGCCTGCGGCGGCTCGGACGACGGGGGCAAGGGCGACAACGCCGCCGCCGAGGTCAAGGGCGGCCAGAGGTCGGGGCAGGCCATCGTCCTCGACCAGGCGAAGGCCAAGCCGGACCTCGTCCTCACCGGCACCGACGGCAAGAAGTACGACCTGCTGAAGGAGACCAAGGGCCATCCCACCCTGCTCTTCTTCGGCTACACCCACTGCCCGGACGTCTGCCCGCTGACCATGAGCAACGTCGGCATCGCGGTGAAGAAGCTCCCCAAGGCCGAACGGGAGAAGCTGCGGGTCGTCTTCGTCAGCACCGACCCCGCCCGGGACACCCCCAAGCGGATCCGCTCCTGGCTGGACGCCCAGGGCGGCACCGACTTCGTCGGCCTGACCGGCGACTTCAACACCATCGAGGCCGCCGCGCGGCCGCTGGGCATCTTCATCGAGAAGCCGAAGAAGGAGAAGGACGGCAGCATCACCGTCAGCCACGGCGCCGAGGTGATCGGCTTCTCGCCCAAGGACGACGAGGGTCACTGGATCTACACGACGGAGGCCACGGCGGATCGTTACGCCAAGGATCTGCCAAAGATCATCGAGGGGCGGAACCCGTGAGGGTGACGGGCCCCGGCATCCGTAAGGCGGCCGCCGTGGTCCTCACCGTCGGCCTGTCCGCCGCGCTCGCCGCCTGTGGGAGCGAGGACAGCGGCGGCGGGGACCACGCGGGCCACAAGGGCGCCCCGAAGCTGTCCGTGAGCGGTGCCTATGTCTCGCAGCCGCCCATGGACGACATGGCGGCGGGCTACCTGGCCGTACGGAACGCCGGTGGCGGCGCCGACGAGCTCACCTCCGTCACCACCCCGCTCGCCTCCGAGGTCACCCTGCACACCACCAAGGGCAACCGGATGAAGCAGGTGAGCTCGCTCGATGTCCCGGCCGACGGCCGGCTCGAGCTGACCAGCGGCGGAGATCATCTGATGCTGACAAATCTCACCCACCGGCCGAAGGTCGGTGAGAAGGTCAGCTTCACCCTCCACTTCGCCACCTCCGACCCCATCGAGATCAAAGTCCCGGTCGAGCCGACGACGTACCGCCCCAAGGACTGACGCCCGATGCCCTCGCTGACCTCCCTGGCCCCCGCCGGGCCCACCGCGACTCCCACCCGGAACACCGCGACCGCCCGGCGGCTGATGGCGATCTGCGGCACCCTGCTCGCCGCGCTGCTGTGCGCGCTGAGCGTGGGCGCGAGCTCCGCGTCCGCGCATGCCGCGCTCACCTCGACCGACCCCGCCGACGGCTCAGTGGTGAAGACCGCCCCCAGGGAGGTCACGCTGAACTTCTCGGAGGGTGTGCTGCTCTCCGGCGACTCGGTGCGCGTGCTCGACCCCAAGGGCAAGCGCGTGGACACCGGGAAGACCGCCCATGTCGACGGCAAGTCGTCGACCGCCGCCGCCGGGCTGCACTCCGGACTGCCGGACGGCACCTACACGGTGGCGTGGAAGGCGGTCTCGGAGGACAGCCACCCGGTGAGCGGCGCGTTCACCTTCTCCATCGGCGCCCCGTCCAAGACCAAGGCGAAGGTGCCCACGGGCGAGGCGTCCGACTCCACCGTCAGCACGCTCTACGGAATCGGGCGGTACGCCGCCTACGGCGGTTTCGCGGCGCTCGTGGGCGGCGCTGTGTTCGCCGGGGTCTGCCGGTCCTCCCGCCCGGTGCGGAAGATCGCCGTGGGCGGCTGGGTGACGGTCTTCACGGCCAGCCTGCTGCTGTTGCTGCTGCGCGGTCCGTACACCGACGGCGAGGGGATCGGCGGGATCCTCGACCTCGGCAGGCTGGGCGATGTGCTGTCCACCAAGCCGGGTGCGGCGCTGCTGTCCCGGCTGCTGCTGCTCGGCGCGGCGGCGGTCTTCCTGGCCGTCCTCTTCGGCTCGTACACCCGGCGCACCGGGGAGGGGGAGGCGGACGCGCGGCGCCGCCAGGACCTCGCCTTCGGGCTCGGCTTCGGCGGCACGGTGATGGCGGTGGGCCTCGCCGCGACCTGGGCGATGGCCGAGCACGCCTCGGTGGGCCTGCAACGGCAGCTGGCCATGCCGGTGGACGTGATCCATCTGATCGCGGTCGGGGTCTGGCTGGGCGGTCTGGCCTCGCTCGCGGTGACGCTCCGGGCGGGCGAGCCGATCGAGCGGGCGGCCGTGCGCCGCTTCTCGCGGCTGGCCTTCGGCTCGGTCGTCGCCCTGGTGGTCACCGGGCTGTACCAGTCGTGGCGGCAGGTGGGCTCCTGGGGCGCGCTGACCGACACCGAGTACGGGCGATGGCTGCTGGTCAAGGTGGGTCTGGTGGCGGTGCTGGTGGGCATCGCCGCCGTCTCGCGCCGCTGGACCGGGCGCCTTACGGATGTCACGGAGGCGGCTGGGGCGGAAGCGGACGCGGACGCGGACGCGGAGGCCACGGCGGGGAACGGTGCCGAGACCGATGTCGAAGCCATGGCCGACACGGCCAAGGCCGAGACCGAGACCAAGGCCGGGGCCAAGGCCGCGGTGAAGGCCGCGCGGCCGGTACGTACCGGTGTGGCCGACGCGGCGGTCGGCACCCCCGCCGACGCCTCCGCCGACGCCCCCGATGACGACGACGCCGAGTCCGGTGACGGGCCCGGCGACGGCTCCGGTACCGGCGCCGCCGATGACGATCCCGTACGCACCGCCCAGCTCGCCCGTCAGCGGGCCGCCAAGGACAAGACCGCCACCCTGCGGGAGCGCGACGCCGACCGCGAGCGCAGCGGGCTGCGCCGCTCGGTGCTCGCCGAGACCATCGTGGCCGTCGTGCTGCTCGCGGTGGCCACCGTGCTCAGCGGCACCCAGCCCGGCCGGGCCGAGACCGAGCAGGCAAGCGCCCCGGCCTCGACACCCGGTGACCAGCTGAACGTCGACCCGGTGAGCGTGCTGATCCCCTACGACACGGGTCCCAAGAGCGGCCGCGGCAAGGCCGTGGTGATGATCGAACCCGCTCTGCCGGGTGACAACGCGCTGCACGTCTTCACCACCGACCTGGCCGACCGCCCCGTGGACGTGCCCGAGGTCAAGCTGTCGCTGACGCTCAAGGACAAGGGGATCGGGCCGCTGCGCATCCCGCTCGAGCGCCTCTCGACCGGACACTGGAGCGCCAAGACCGTCCAGCTCCCCATGGCGGGCACCTGGCAGCTCTCCCTGACCGTACGAACCTCCGACATCGACCAGGTGACGGAGACCAGAAACGTGAAAGTCGCTCAATGACCACAGAGCAACCACCCTCGTCCAGCATCTCCCGGCGGCGTCTGCTGGGCTCGGCGGGCGCCGCCGGAGCGGCCGGACTGGTCGCCGGCGGAGCCGCCGGGGCCTACGCGTCCGAGGCGACGCGGGAGGCCCCCGCACCCCTCAGCTCGCTGGGCGCGACCACCGTGCCCTTCCACGGCAGGCGCCAGGCGGGCATCACCACCCCGCTCCAGGCCCACGGGCATCTCCTCGCCTTCGACCTGGCGCCCGGTGCGAACCGTAAGGCGGCCGCCGCACTGCTGCGCCGCTGGTCGCGGACGGCCAAGGAGCTGATGGCGGGCGAGGCCCCACCGGATGACACCGGGATCGCGCTCGACGCCGGTCCCTCCTCCCTTACGGTCACCTTCGGCTTCGGCCGGACGTTCTTCGGCAAGGCGGGGGTCGAGGACCGGCTGCCGGAGGCGCTCGCCCCGCTCCCCGACTTCGTCTCGGACGCGCTCGACCCCAAGCGCAGCAACGGCGACCTGTGGATCCAGATCGCCGCCAATGACGCGCTGGTCGCCTTCCACGCGCTGCGCGCCCTCCAGCGCGAGGCCGCGGACACGGCCCGGCTGCGCTGGCAGATGAACGGCTTCAACCGGTCCCCCGGCGCCACCGGCCGCCCCATGACCACCCGCAACCTCATGGGCCAGATCGACGGCACCAACAACCCCAAGCCGACCGACGACGACTTCGAGCGGCGGATCTTCGTACCGGAGAAGGGCGAGCCCGCGTGGATGGCGGGCGGCTCCTACGCGGTCGTCCGGCGCGTCCGGATGCTGCTGGACTCCTGGGACAACCTCTCCCTTGAGCGGCAGGAGAAGGTGGTCGGCCGCCGCAAGTCCGACGGCGCCCCGCTGTCCGGCGGCACCGAGACCACCCCGGTTCAGCTCGACAAGGTCGACAAGAACGGTGCGCTGGCCATCGCGGGCGCCGCCCACGTACGGGTCGCGGCGCCCGCGTCCAACCAGGGCGCCGCGATGCTGCGCAGGCCCTTCTCGTACCACGACGGCTTCCGCGACGACGGGGCGCCGGACGCGGGGCTGCTTTTCATCGCCTGGCAGGCGGATCCGATGAAGGGGTTCGTGCCGGTGCAGCGGAAGCTGGACCTGGGCGACGACCTGTCGCGGTTCCTGCGGCACGAGGCCAGCGCCCTGTTCGCGGTGCCTCCGGGCTGCGCCCCGGGGGAGTACGTGGGTCAGGCACTCTTGGAGGGATAGGAAACGGGACGAGCCGCCCCGGGGCATCGCGTCCAAGGGGTGTCCATATGGGTGTCCACCACACGGGTCGGAGGCCCCGGCCGACGCGGGTATCGTGGCGGTCTCGTCTGATCACAGGGAGCGACCGTGATGTCGGCCAGCCGCTACGCCTACCTCGGCCCCGAGGGCACCTTCACCGAGGCCGCCCTGCGGTCCATGCCGGAGGCCGCCACCCGGGAGCTGGTGCCGATGGTCTCCGTGCCGGTGGCGCTCGACGCGGTGCGCTCCGGAGCCGCGGCGGCCGCCCTGGTGCCCATCGAGAACTCGGTCGAGGGCGGGGTCACCGCGACCCTCGACGAGCTCGCCACCGGCAAACCGCTGATGATCTACCGCGAGGTGCTGCTGTCGATCAGCTTCGCGCTGCTGGTGCGGCCGGGCACCGCGATCGCGGACGTCAAGACGGTGACCGGGCATCCGGTGTCCCAGCCCCAGGTGCGCAACTGGCTGGCGGCGAACCTCCCGGACGCCGTGTGGGAGTCGGCCGCCTCGAACGGGGACGGCGCGCGGCTGGTGCAGGAGGGGCGGTACGACGCGGCGTTCGCGGGCGAGTTCGCGGCGTCCAGGTACGGTCTGGAGCCGCTGGTCACCGACATCCACGATGCACAGAACGCGATGACCCGCTTCGTGCTGGCCGGACGCCTCGCCCGGCCCGCCGCCCGGACCGGTGCGGACAAGACGTCCGTCGTGATCTGGCTCGGTGACGACCACCCGGGCGCGCTGCTCGAGCTGCTCCAGGAGTTCTCCGCGCGCGGGGTCAACATGATGCGGATCGAGTCCCGCCCGACCGGCGAGGGCATCGGCCGCTACTGCTTCTCGGTGGACTGTGAGGGGCACATCACCGACCGGCGGGTGGGCTCGGCCCTGATGGGGCTGAAGCGGATCTGCCCGAAGGTGCGGTTCCTGGGCTCGTACCCCCGGGCGGGTGTGACAGCCGACGACATGGCGCCGCTGCGGCACGGGACGTCGGACGAGGCGTTCACGGAAGCGGCGGAGTGGCTGGCCCGCTGCCAGGACGGCCGGGCCTGAGCCGGGCCCGACCGGGCCTGAGCCGGACCCGCGCCTGAGCGGCCCCGGAGCGGTTCCCCCCGGCCCCCGGACCCACACCGGAGCCCGTCAACACAATCGCTGCGGAAAAGTTATCCACAGGCTGATGCCTCGCGCTGGGGATAAGTCGACATCATCAATCCGACACAGCGGGCACATCGCAATGTTCTTCGCATTGACCGTCATTGTCGAACATCACTCACCTGTCACCCCAATTCGCCCGACCAACCCTTTGGAGTGAGGGATTCCTCTCTTGTGGAGTGTGTGAACGCGGTTTGATAAGGGAATCCATCGCCGAGCATCTGGGCGCCCTTAACGATCACTGCGACATCCACAGATCTCACACACAGCCTGTGGATAACTTCGGGGATTCCCCCCACACCTGTGGACAACCAGCCCCCAACTCACCCCGCACACAAGGGAAGAAGGTCGACTCGGCGCCGCCTCTTTGCCCCTTTTCGGGGAATGCGGAAGCATTCCTTGACGGTGGCCGTCACAGGAATTCCCCGGTTTACCCACAGCCCCAAAAGGGGGCAAAACAGGACGCAAAGGAATATCGCGTCGAGCAGCCGAGGTCACACCGGTAACCTGGGGGGGTGATTGACCTTCGCCTGCTCCGTGAGGACCCCGATCGTGTGCGCGCCTCCCAGCGCGCTCGTGGAGAGGACGTCGGCATCGTCGACGCGCTCCTGACCGCCGATGAGCGGCGCAGGTCCTCCAGTGTCCGCTTCGACGAGCTGCGCGCCGAGCAGAAGGCGCTCGGCAAGCTCATCCCCAAGGCCTCCGCCGACGAGAAGGCCGAGCTGCTGAAGAAGGCGGGCGAGCTCTCCGCCGCCGTCAAGGCGGCCGACGCCGAGCAGGACGTGGCCGCCGAGGAGACCCAGCGGCTCCTGCTCCAGCTGGGCAACCTGGTCCACCCCGAGGTCCCGGTCGGCGGCGAGGACGACTTCGCCGTCCTGGAGACCGTCGGCACCCCGCGCGACTTCGAGGCCGAGGGCTTCGCGCCCAAGGACCACCTGGAGCTCGGCGAGCTGCTCGGCGCGATCGACACCGAGCGCGGTGCCAAGGTCTCCGGCTCCCGCTTCTACTACCTGACCGGCGTCGGCGCCCTGCTGGAGTTCGCACTGGTGAACGCGGCGATGGCGCAGGCCACCGAGGCGGGCTTCACCCCGGTGCTCACCCCGGCGCTGGTCAAGCCGAAGGCCATGGAGGGCACCGGCTTCCTCGGCCAGGCCGCCGAGGACGTCTACCACCTCGACAAGGACGACCTCTTCCTGGTCGGCACCTCCGAGGTGCCGCTGGCCGCGTACCACATGGACGAGATCCTGGAGGCGGACCAGCTGCCTCGGCGCTACGCCGGGTTCTCCTCCTGCTTCCGCCGTGAGGCCGGGTCGTACGGCAAGGACACCCGGGGCATCTTCCGGGTGCACCAGTTCGACAAGGTCGAGATGTTCGTCTACACGACGCCGGAGGATGCCGAGGCCGAGCACCAGCGGCTGCTGGAGTGGGAGAAGCAGTGGCTGACCTCGCTGGAGCTGCCGTTCCGGGTGGTCGACCTGGCCTCGGGTGACCTGGGCTCGTCGGCGACGCGGAAGTTCGACTGCGAGGCCTGGATCCCGACGCAGGGCAAGTACCGCGAGCTGACCTCGACCTCCAACACCACCGAGTTCCAGTCGCGGCGGCTGTCGATCCGGATGCGCGAGGGCAAGCGGGTCCGTCCGCTGGCCACGCTCAACGGCACGCTGTGCGCGATCACCCGGACCATCGTCGCGATCCTCGAGAACCACCAGCGGGCCGACGGCTCGGTGCGGGTGCCCGAGGCGCTGCGGCCATTCCTCGGCGGGCGCGAGGTCCTGGAACCGGTCGCACGGTGAGCGGCGGCGACGATCTTCCGTACCGCCTGGTCGCGACCGATCTCGACGGGACGCTGCTGCGCCCCGACCACACCGTCTCGGCGCGGACCCGTGACGCGCTCGCCGCGGCCACCGCGGCGGGCGCCGCGCACATCGTGGTCACCGGGCGGACCGTCCCGGTGGCCCGGCACATACTCGACGACCTCGACTACGAGGGGCTCGCGGTGTGCGGCCAGGGCGCCCAGCTCTACCACGCGGGCGAGCACCGGCTGCTGACCTCCGTCACGCTGGACCGCCAGGTGGCGCTGCTGGCGCTGGAGAAGATCGAGGCGGAGATCGGTCCGCTGTTCCTGGCCGCGGCCCGCGACGGGCTGGACGGCGAGGTGCTGTTCGGCGAGGGGTACCGGATGGACCACGAGGGGATGTCCCTGGTGCCGTTCACCGAGCCGGCCGAGCTGTGGTCGGAGCCGATCAGCAAGCTCTACATCCAGCACGCCGAGCTGGGCGACGACGCGCTCGCGGACGCCGCCCGGACGGCCGCCGGGGGCCTGATCGGGGTGACGATGGCCGGCACCGGCCTGGTGGAGCTGCTGCCGCTGGGGCTGACGAAGGCCACGGGTCTGTCGATGGCCGCGCGCCGGCTGGGGATGACCGCGGCGGACGCGATCGCCTTCGGCGACATGCCCAATGACATCCCGATGTTCGGCTGGGCCAGGCACGCGGTCGCGATGGCGAACGCGCACCAGGATCTCAAGGCCGTCGCCGACGAGGTCACCGCGTCCAACACGGAGGACGGCATCGCGGTGGTGCTGGAGCGGCTCTTCCCGGCGGCGGCGACGAGCGGGTGAACCGGCCGGACGCCGGTGCGGCCGCCTCGGCGGACCGCCCGGCATCCGGGCTCGACGGCGGGGCTGGTCGGCCCGCCGCGGGGATGGTCAGCCCAAGACCTTGACCGCCTGGTAGTACGTCCAGGCCGTGCCGTCGCACGACGTCTTGGTGGCACCGCTGTAGGCGCCGCACACCCGCTTCAGGTCCTCGTAGAAGGCGCTGTCGATGCGCGCCTTGTTGGCGTCGAAGATGCCCATCGCCTTGTGGTTGCGGTAGCCGAAGTCATGCCGGGCGCAGGCGGTCTGGAAGGGGAAGCCGAACGGGTTGTCGGGGGAGCTGCTGCAATAGTCGGTGGACCAGTCGAACTCGTAGGCGGCCCAGGCACCCTGGTTGTTCCGGGCCGCGAGCCAGGTGTTGTAGCTGCTGGCGCTGGTCTGGGTCCAGCTGGCGAGGACCTGCTGCTTGTCCGCGGGGACGGCCTCGGCGGGGGCGGCCAGGGCGATGGTGGCGGCCGCGGTGACGGCTGTGGCGGCGAGACTCGTGACGAGACGACGCATTCGGGGTTCCCTCCGTTTTCACTCCTGACACCCCCTCAAAGGCTTTTGGCGAAGGGAGGGGGCGGCGCGGTGTGATCCAGCGCACGCCAAGAGTTCGCCAGGTCCCTGACAACCGTCAAGATCTACATCGACGTAGAGATGAACAGAGTTCGACCACCAGAGTTTCGGAGTTTCCTCCAACTACCGCTGCGGAACGGGCTGTTCAGGAGGGTCGCCAGGGCACCCGGGAGGAAGGGGTGAACCGCGGCCCCGGGCCCTTGACCCGGCGGAGGATCGGGGAGGTCTCCATGTCCCGCACGGAGGTCAGCTCGGCGATACGGGTCGTCAGATACGTGTAGAGGGCCGGGACATCCGCGCAGACCACGGTCGCCAGCAGATTCTTCGCTCCGGTGGTCGCACATGCGAACGCCACCTCGGGGTGGTTCGCGAGCGTCTGCCCGGTGGCCGCGAGCTCCGACGGCTGTACCGACAGCCATATCGCGGTGGTGACGTCCTGACGGAACAACCGGTGCGAGTAGTCGACGTCGAAGTACAGGGTGCCGTCGGCGCGCAGATCGGCCAGCCGGCGGCGCACCGTGGACTGCGACCAGCCGGTGGCGGCGGCCAGTTCGTCCAGCGGCGCCCGCCCGTCCCCCGCGAGGACGTCCAGCAGCTTGCGGTCCCCGGCGCTCACCGGTCCGCGCGGGCCCTTGGACCGGTCCGGGGCGGGCGTGCGCAGCCGCGCGATCTGCTCGGCCGTCAGCGCGTCGGACTTGTTGACCAGGCCATGCTCCCCGCCGTAGTACTCATGCAGCACACAGTGGGCGCTCACCCCCACCACCCGTGGGGTCTGCGGGAGTTTGCGCAGCAGCAGGGCGTCGCTGTCCTGGCCGGACGCCGCCCGCGTCGACGCGGCGACCTCGGTGCCGTCGGAGAGCACATGCACCCAGGAGGTGTCGGGCCGCCGGGCCATCGCCTCGGCCACCGGAAGGGCGGCGTCCGGCAGGCACCGCACCCGTACCATCCAGACCACGTCGCCGACCGCCGCCGGGTCGGTGAGCCCCAGCACCCGGATCGCTCCGGTCGTCCGCAGCCGGGTGTAGCGGCGGGCCACGGTCTGGTCGGAGACGCCCAGCACCTCGGCGAGCCGGCTGAAGGGGGCCCGGCCGTCGAGCTGGAGGGCGTGCACCAGTGCCCGGTCCAGGTCGTCGTACGCGTCGGATTCCACCGCACCAAGCTAGCGACTGTCGGATATCGCCGCCGGGTCGGGGGCCGGCTGGGAGAACGAACCGGGTCGGGGCGACCGTAAGAGCCGCGGGAACCGCCCTCGGGCCGACCCCGCCTCCCCATGTCGGAATGTGCCGGATCCCGGAGTCAGTCATGCGCAGATCATGGTGGCCGCTCGCCGCCATCACCCTCGGCAACTTCATGCTGTTGATAGACGTCACGATCGTGAACACCGCCCTGCCCCAGGTGGCACGGGGGCTGGACGCGTCCTTCACCTCCCTCCAGTGGGTGATGGACATCTACGCGCTGGCGCTGGCCGCGCTGCTGATGGTGGCCGGATCGGCGGCGGACCTCTTCGGACGGCGGCGGCTGTACCTGGTCGGCCTCGCGGTGTTCGCGATCTCCTCCCTGGTCTGCGGTCTGGCACCGGACGCCGGGGTGCTGATCGCGGCCCGCGCCGTGCAGGGGGTGGGGGCCGCGGCCATGTTCGCCACCAACACCCCGCTGCTGATGGCGACGTACTCCGGCCGCGACCGCGGAATCGCCTTCGGCGTGTGGGGCGGTACGAGCGGGGCGGCCGCGGCGGTCGGCCCGGTGCTGGGCGGGGTGCTGACCGAGTATGTCGACTGGCGCGCGATCTTCCTGGTCAATCTGCCGCTGACGGCGATCGCGGTGTGGATCACGGTCCGTTCCATCGAGGAGTCGCGCGGCACGGCCGGGGTGCGCATCGACTGGCCGGGCGCCGCCTCGTTCACGGTGTGCGCCGGGGCGCTGACGTACGGGCTGATGCGCGGCGGCGAGGAGGGCTGGGCCGACACCGGCACGGTCACCGCGCTGGTGTCGGCCGCGGTCGCGCTGGTCGCCTTCGTCCTGCTGGAGCGCGGGAAGCGGCAGCCGCTGCTGGACCTGGGGCTGATGCGCCGCCCGACGTTCGCGGTGCTCATGGCGGCGGCCCTGCTGCTCCAGGCGGCGGCCTTCCCGTACCTCACCTACGCCGGGCTGTGGCTCCAGTCGGTGCTGGGGATGGCCCCGGTACAGGCGGGGCTCGCGGTGACGCCGATGGCGGGCGTCTCGCTGGTCGTCGGCGCGGCCGGCGGACGGCTGCTGGACCGGGTCGCCCCCGGACGGGCACTCGGCGGCGGACTGCTGCTGGTGGGCGCGGGCGCGCTGGTCAACGCGGCGATGGTGACCCCGGACTCGGACTGGACCGCATTCGTCCCCGGCCTGGTCCTGGCCGGTCTGGGGATCGGCCTGGCCATGCCGGTGCTGGTCTCGGCAGCCCTCGGCTCGGCCCCGCCGGAACGGGCGGGCATGGCCAGCGGCGCGGTGAACACCTTCCGGCAAATGGGCTACGCACTGGGGATCGCCATCCTGGGCACGGTGTTCGCGACCCGGGTGCGGGACATGGTGGACGGCGGCGACACCGTCCCGGCCCGCGCGGCCGGGCAGGCCGCCGAGGCCATCAGCGGCGGCCACGCCGACGCCGTGATCGCCGCCGCGCCCCCGGCCCGGGCGGACGCGGCACGCGCCCTGGTCCACGAGTCGTTCGCGGCCGGTCTCGACCGCATCTGCGTCATCGCGGGCATCGCGGCCCTGGCGGCGGGCCTGTTGGTCCTCGCCGTCGTCCGCGGCGGCCCCGGCGGCACGCCCCCGAAGCCGACCCCCGAGAAGTCCCCGCCGGAGCCGGTCCACGTTTGAGCGGTGGGCGGCGCGATACGACTCACTACAACGAGGGGCGGGCGCCCGACAGCGCCCGCCCCTCGCGGCGTTGAGGCCGACGTCCGTCAACACGACGCGGTGCGAGTAACCCTCCTGCGATCGGATCGTTGTTCCATATACGCGTTATGCGCGGAGGCAACGCGAGCTGGAGCCTCGGCCGGGCGACGGATCGACGGGCAGCGATGTCACGGCGGTTGGGTCCGAAAGAGGTTGGCAGCCTCCGCTCCTGGTCCCTGGATACGGGCGGCCTGGCCCCTGGCTGGTGGGGCGTGACCACCATTCGAATCCACACCGGAAGGCACACGTATGCCACCCGAGATCGCACTACTGGAGTCGCGCGCGCTGCGCGACAGCGTCATCGAACGGACGGATGTCCTCGACAAGGTCAAGGCTCTGACTCTGCTGCCGGATGGGCTGCATATCACCACGCGCATGGTGGCGGAGTACTTCGAGGTTGGGGAAGAAGCCGTCAAGAGTCTGGCCAAACGGCATCGGGGGGAGTTCCAGAGCAACGGGATGCATATCCTCCGAGGCTCTGAGCTGCAAGCCTTTGAAAGGTCCAACTTGGACCTTTCACATTCGAGTTATCCACAGGGCCGCGCCCACCTCACCCTCTACCCCCGTCGCGCAGTGCTCAACGTGGCCATGCTGCTGCGGGACAGTGACATCGCCAGGCGGGTACGCACCTATCTCCTCGATGTCGAGGAGTCGGCCCGGAGCGGACCGGAAGCCGGGGTGGAGCAGCTTCCGCTCGAACAGGTCCTCACTGAGCGGATGCTGGCCGGGCCGATCGGCGTCCGCCTCGACGCCGTCGAGGAGTGTCTGGCGGATGTCGGCTCCACACTGCGGGAGCTGGCGCCGTGGATGGCCAGGGTCTCCGCCCGGCTGGACGGCATGGACCGGCGGCTCGACGCGCACGGGCGGGTCATCTGTGCCATGAGCGAGCGGCTCTGCGATCTCGGTGAGGACATGGCCGAGGTTCGCAGGGACGTCGCCACGCTCAAGGGGGAGGCGGCTCAACGGCGGGCGCGGCGGGCCAGGCGGCGGCGGGCGTAGCGGACTGGAGAAGCCCGGTGGGCAGGGTGGTGACCTGGCGGCCACTTCGGACTGTCCGCGACCACGGGCAGCCTGGTCACCACCATTCCGCTGATCTTCATGGGCCTTGCCTCGCCCTTCGCGCCCCGGCTCGCCCGGCGCTGGGGCACCGAGGCGATGCTGCTGAGCGCGCTGGTGCTGGCGGTGCTGGGGCTGGGCGTGGGCCGCGACCGCAGGATCCGGTCCTGAGCGGCGGCCGACGCGGCCCCGGACACACGGTGGCGGCGGCCGTCATTCCGACGACCGCCGCCACCGCGGAGACGATCTGCGGCCGCTCCGCCTTTCGAGCGCGATGACGACCGTAAGGCGTGCACGGACCGCTGGGCGGTCTTCGCGGGCATCACCTCGCGCCGGTGGTCACTTCGTGGTCACTCCTCCCCCGCGAGGGTCAGCGTGCGCAGCTTGCGGCCCGCGTACCAGGTCGCGGCCACGGTCACGGCCAGCAGCAGGATGACGCCGGTCGTCAGGCCGACGTCCGACGTGATCACATCGCCGTCCGCGACCTTCTGGGCGAGCGCCAGCGCCCACTGCTGCACGCTGAGCTTGCGGGCCCCGGCCACCAGGCTGCCGAAGAAGGTCTCCCAGACCAGGGCGTAGACCAGCCCCGCGATCACCGCGTGCCGGGTCACGGTGCCCAGCAGCAGGAAGACCGCGCTGTAGGCGACAGAGGCCACGGCGGCGGCGACGGCGTAGCCGACGGCCAGCTGGTTCGCGTTGCCGTTCAGCACGAAGCCCGCGAGCAGGGTGGGGATCGCGGAGAAGGCGACCGTGACGCCGATCGCCACGATCAGCTTGGTGACGATGATCGTCGGCCGCTTCACCGGCTTGGCCAGCAGATAGATGACCGAGCCGTCGTCGATCTCCGGGCCGATCGCGCCCGTACCGGCGATCACGCCGATCAGCGGGACCATCGTGGCCATCGCGAAGCCGCCGAGGATCGCGTCGGCCGTGTCGTCGTCCGCGCCGGTCAGCAGCCGTACGGCGAGCGAGATGATCAGCAGCAGACCGGGGAGGGTGAAGAGGATCAGCGCACGGCGGCGGCCGAGCAGGGCCCGGTAGGTGAGCCGCGCGACGGTGGGGTGATAGAGCGAGGACATCGCTGTGGGCTCCTTTCAGGCCGCGACGAGGTAGGAGAAGACGCTCTCCAGGGACTCGTCGGAGGGCGAGACCGTGAGGAGTCGGATGCCCTGGTCACGTGCGACCCGGGGCAGCAGTTCGGTGAAGCGGGCGAAGTCCACCGCCTGGATGTGCAGCCCGCCGTCGACGCCGGTACTCGCGTCGACCTCGATACCGGTGGTCGACGGGTCGGCGATCAGGGCGGCCGCGAGCGCGCGGTCGTCGCTGGACCGGACGAGATAGCGGTGCGGACGGTCCGTCATCAGCCGGCGGATCTTACGGAAGTCGCCGGAGGCGGCGTGCCGCCCCGCGACGATCACCTCGATATGCGCCGCCAGCTGTTCGACCTCTTCGAGGATGTGCGAGGAGAACAGTACGGTGCGGCCCTCGGCGCCCATCCGCCGCAGCAGATCCATCAGCTGCATCCGCTGCCGGGGGTCCATGCCGTTGAACGGCTCGTCCAGCAGGAGCACCGAAGGCTCGTGCACCAGCGCGGAGGCCATCTTCACGCGCTGGCGCATGCCCTTGCTGTACGTGGCGATCTTCCGGGAGCCCGCGTAATCCATCTCGACGGTGTCGAGCGCCTTACGGGCGGCGGCGCGGGGATCGGGCAGCCCGTGCAGCTCGGCGTTGGCGATCACGAACTCGCGGCCGGTGAGGAAGTCGTACATCGCCTCCCGCTCGGGGACGATCCCGATGTGGCGGTACGCCTGCTCATTGCGCCAGATCGGGGCGCCGTCGAGGGTCACGGACCCGGTGGAGGGGGCCAGGAAGCCGCCCATCATGTTGATGAGGGTGGACTTGCCGGCGCCGTTGGGGCCGAGGAGCCCGGTGACACCGGGGCCGATGTCCATGGTCACGTCGTTGACGGCCACGACGTTCCCGAACCAGCGGGAGACGTTGTCGATGGCGATCGTGGTCACAGGCCGACCTTTCGGTAGCGGCGCATCAGCAGCCCGTACGAGCCGGCGATCAGGCCGAGGAGAACGAGGACGTAGACGAGCCCGGTCCCGGTGCCGGGGCCGACCCCGCCGGGGAAGGAGGAGGTGGCACCGAGGAACGCCGTCTGCACCCCGTCGATGATGGTGATCGGCGAGAACAGCCCGATCCAGCTCACCGGGCCGGTGTTGCCCTGGTCCCAGGCGATGGCCTGGACGGCGGACACCGCGCCGTAGGAGATGGTCAGCAGGGCGATGACGGCGGCGACGCCGAAGCCGCGGCGCGGGGTGAGCGCGGCGACGACCAGGCTGATGCCGGCGAAGAGGAGGGAGAGCAGAGCCACGGAGACCAGTCCTTGTGCGAAGCCCTTCGTCTGATCGGCGAAGTCCAGCTTGGCGAGCAGTGCCCCGGCGTAGAGGATCAGCAGGGGCGCGCCGGTGAGGATGAACAGCGCGGAGGCCATGGCGGCGAACTTGGCCACCACGTAGTCCATCGTTTCGATGGGCCGTGAGAAGTAGAGCGGGACCGTCTTGAAGCGGAGGTCCCGGGAGACGGACTGCGGCGCCTGGGAAGCGGTGTAGAGGCCGATGACGGCCTGCAACATGATCGCGTAGCGGGTGTACTTGACGGGCAGCTCGTCCGCGCTGGTGGCGATGGCCACCGCGACGATGATCGCGGCGGGCATGCACATCACGGCGAACAGCAGCATCGGCGCGACCTTGGACTTGGCCGAGCGGCCGAGGCCGTAGGCGCCGCGCAGGCTCTGGGAGAAGAGCGAGCGGCGGGCGTAGGCGCGGCCGAGGCGCGGGCCCTCGTAGTGGCGGTAGCCGATGTTGTGAATGACGTCGGCGCGCTGCTGGGTCACGGTCTCAGGCGGCATCGACGGCACCTCCGTTCCCGTGTGCGCTTGCGGCGGCGTTCGCCTCGTCCGCGGGGCTCGCGGCCTCGTCGTCGGACCGGAAGATCTCCGCGATGCGGTGGCGGCGCTGCTCCATGCGGACCAGGCCGAGGCCGAGGTCGGCGATGGTGTCGCGGACCGTGTCGTACGTCTCCTCGCCCGCGACGTCGACCAGCAGCACATGGTCGGAGCCGGGCGACCCGTCGGCACCGCGGCCCGCGGGCTGCACGGTGAGCCCGGCCCGGTCGAGCGCGGTGCGCAGCGCCGTGGTGCCGTCCGGGTGGTCGGCGGTATCGGTCACCTCGACCGCGAGGGAGGCCGTGGCCTGGGTGAAGTCGCTGGTGGAGCTGGAGCGGAGCAGCTTGCCGCCGTCGATGACCACGACATGGTCGCAGGTGCGCTCCAGCTCGCCGAGCAGATGCGAGGTGACCAGGACCGAGATGCCGAAGTCGGTGTGCACGCGGCGGATCAGCCCGAGCATCTCGTCGCGGCCGACCGGGTCCAGTCCGTTGGTCGGCTCGTCCAGCAGCACCAGGCGCGGGTCGTGCACCAGGGCCTGGGCCAGCTTGACCCGCTGCTTCATGCCCGTGGAGTAGCCGCCCATGGGGCGGTACCGCTCCTCGTACAGCCCGACGTGGCGCAGGGTGTCGGCCGTGCGCTCGCGGGCCGCGGAGGGCGGCAGCCCGGACATCCGCGCCATGTGGACGACGAACTCGGTGGCCGAGACATCGGGCGGCAGACAGTCGTGCTCGGGCATATAGCCGACGCTTTCGCGGATGGCGCTGCCGTCCTTCGCCACATCGAGGCCGAGCACGGAAGCGCGGCCCTCGCTGGCGGGGGACAACCCGAGCAGGATCTTGATCAGCGTGGACTTACCGGCGCCGTTGGCACCCACCAGGCCGGTGACCCCTGGTGCGATGTCGACGGACAACCGGTCGAGCGCGGTGACGCGGGGGAACCGCTTGCTCAGACTTTCGGTGGCGATCACAGTCACGTGTTCGACGGTAGTGGTGTGAGACACAGGCGGCGTCACTCCAGACGGTGGGATTCACCTCGTCCTCGGGTCTGACGCGCCCGTAGGGGACAGGCCCCGACCGGAGGGGATTACCGAGGGTATCCACAGCCGGTCCGTGGGCTTATGCCCGGGTTCGAGGACGAGGGCGTCGGCGGTCAGGCCCGCCCGACGGGCCCGGAGCAGCATCGCCGCGCCCAGCACCGGCCCGGCCAGGGCGCCCCACTGCCAGCCCAGCGTGGCTTCCCCTCCGGGGAGGGAGAGTTGGGCGGGAGGGGGAGTTGGGCACAGGACCGGCCGGAGTCGGACCTTCCGGCCGGGAGCCGGAGCGTCAGAGACCCGGTGCGCCCCAGACCGGGAACCAGCGGCTCAGATCCTCCTCGATCCGCAGATCGTCCCCGAGCAGCGCCCGCATCTGGAGCTCCAGCGCGTTGTCCCGCTTCTCCGCGACGCCCGGCAGCGGCGCGAAGGGGTAGAAGGTGCCGCGCTTGTAGAGGTACACCAGCGCGAGCGAACGCCCCGCCATGTCCTGGAAGCCGATCAGCGAGCACAGCAGCTGGGGGCCGAAGCCCCCGTCCTGGAGCAGCGAATTGACCGCGTGCAGATCGTTGACCAGCGAGGCCACATCGTCCGGCCGCTGCCGGGCCAGCAGCCAGGTGTAGCCGTACGCGTCCTGGCTGAACTCCACGGGCACCCCGCCCCGGTCCGTGTCCGCGTCCAGCAGCTCCCGCACATCCCGCTGGAGCTGGGAGAAGGCGCCGCCCTCCACGCTCGCGAAGCAGACCGAGCCCCGGCCGGTCGGGGTGAACCCGGCCCCCGCCTCCAGGCTGACCGCGGCCCCCGGGAGCCCGAAGAGCCGGTCGAGGTCCGGGCGCACCGGTTTGCTGCGGCCCAGGATGGCGTCCAGCAGCCTCATGCCTCAGCCCCTTCCCGCCTGGCCCAGCTGGGTGGAGACGCGGGCGAGCTGGTCGAGCCGCCGCTCCAGCGTCGGATGCGAGGAGAACAGCCGGCTGACGCTCTCGCCGGAGAGCGCGGGCGCGAAGAAGAACGCGTTGTACGGCTCGACCTTGCGCAGGTCCCGGGTCGGGATCCGGGCCATCTGCCCGGTCACCTTGGTGAGCGCGGCGGCGAGCGCCGAGGGCCGCCCGGTCAGCAGCGCGCCGGCGCGGTCGGCGGACAGCTCGCGGTAGCGGGACAGCAGCCGGGTCAGCAGGAAGCTGATCGCGTAGACCACGGCGCTGATCAGCGGGATGAGCAGTACCGCGATGCCCACGTTGTTGTTACGGCTGCCACGGCTGAGCCCGCCCCACAGCGCCGCGCGGGTCATGATGCCCGCCAGCACGCCGAGGAAGGAGGCGATGGTCATGACCGCCACATCGCGGTGGGCCACATGCGACAGCTCATGGGCGAGCACGCCCTCCAGCTCCTCCGGCTCCAGCCGCCGCAGCAGGCCCGTGGTGGCGCACACCAGCGCGTTGCGCTGGTTGCGGCCGGTGGCGAAGGCGTTCGGCACATCGGTGTCGGCGATGGCCACCCGGGGCTTGGGCATGTCCGCGAGCGCGCACAGCCGGTCCACCGCGCCGTGCAGCTCGGGGGCCTGCTGAGGGGTGACCTCCCGGGCGCCCATGCTGAACGCCGCGATCCGGTCGCTGAACCAGAACTGCGCCACGAACAGCCCTCCCGCGATGATCACGATCAGCGGCCAGGCGCCCTTGAACAGGGCGAGCAGCAAGCCGATGAAGACCACATAGAGCAGCCCGATGAAGAACATCGTCGTGACCATGCGCGTGGTCAGCCCACGGTCCGGGGCATAGCGGGTATGCGGCATGGGATACCTCCCCAGTGACGCGACGCCAACGGCTCTATACCCGATTCTGCCGCTTATCGGGCGATCCGCGCCGCGCGCCGGCGCCCTTTTCCGGCGGGCGGCCGCGTCCGGCGGTCGGCGAGCCGCTGTGTCCGGTTCTCCGGCGAGCTGCTGGGCTGCTGTGTGCGGCGGTCCGGCGAGCCGCTGTGTCCGGCGATCCGGCGAGCCGCTGTGTCCGGCGATCCGGGCCGCTCACCCCGCTATCTGGGCCGCGCCCTCCGTGGCGATCTTCTCGAAGACCCCGAGGTCGGCCGCGAAGATCGAATCGGGGATCGGCCAGTGCAGCACGATCTCCTCGATGCCCAGCTCGGCATGGCGTCCGGCGAAGTCCACAAAGGCGTCCACCGAGCTCAGCGGCCCCGTGCCATCCGGGGTGAAGCCGGTGAGAAGGATCTTGTCGAGGTCGCCGGCGCCCCGCCCGGCCTCCGCGCACGCCTTGCCCAGCCGGTCGATCTGACCACCGATGGCGGCCAGCGAATCGGCCGGGGTGCCCGTCTCGGAGATCTTCGGATCGCCCGTGGTCACCCACGCCTGGCCGTACCGCGCCGCGAGCCGCAGCCCGCGCGGACCGGTGGCAGCCACCGCGAACGGCAGCCGCGGCCGCTGCACACAGCCGGGGATGTCGCGCGCCTCGTACGCGCTGTAGTGCGTGCCCTCGTACGTCACCGCGTCGTGTGTCAGCAGCCGGTCGAGCAGCTCGACGAACTCGCCGAACCGGTCCGCCCGCTCCCGGGGCGACCACGGCTCCTCGCCGCCGCGCAGCAGCGTCGTCGCGTCGAAGCCGGAGCCGCCCGCGCCGATGCCGAGGGTGATCCGCCCACCGGACACGTCGTCCAGCGTGATCAGCTCCTTGGCCAGCGTCACCGGATGCCGGAAGTTCGGGGAGGTGACGAGGGTGCCCAGGCGCAGCCGCGAGGTCGCCGCGGCGGCCGCCGTCAGCGTGGGGACCGCCCCGAACCAGGGGCCGTCGCGGAAGCTGCGCCAGGACAGGTGGTCATAGGTGTACGCGGCGTGGAAACCCAGCTCCTCGGCGCGCTGCCAAGTCTTCCGGCCGCCCTCGGCCCAGCGGTGGATGGGCAGGATCACGGTGCTCACTCGCATACCGCGAGCCTAAGCGGTGGGTGTGACAACGCCGTACCGCCGCGACGTCCGGACGAGCCCACCGGAGCGGGCGCACCGCCGAGCGGTGCTCGAGCAGGCCCACCCGGGCACCGTGCCCTCATCGATGAGTGGCATATGCGGGAGGATGGTTGCCGTGACTCCTGCGACCGACCGGCCGAACACCCCGGCCCCAGAGCGTTTCCGCCCCGCCCCGGCCCGGCCCCGGCTGATCGCCACCGACCTCGACGGCACCCTGCTGCGGGACGACAAGACGGTCTCCGACCGCACCGTGTCGGCGCTCGCGGCGGCCGAGCGGGCGGGTATCGAGGTGTTCTTCGTCACCGGCCGCCCGGCCCGCTGGATGGACGTCGTCAGCGCCCATGTGCACGGCCACGGCCTGGCCATCTGCGCCAACGGCGCCGCCGTGGTCGATCTGCACCAGGGCGGGCTGCCGGTCGAGGTCCGTCCGCTCGCCACGGACCGGGCGCTCACCATCGTGGCGGCGCTGCGCGAGGCGGCCCCGGGCACGTCCTTCGCGGTCGAGCGCAGCGGCGGGATCTTCTACGAACCGCGGTACCCGCCCTTTCACCTCGACCCGGGCGCGATCGTCGCCCCCGCCGAGAAGTTGCTCCACGACGGATTCGCGCACGCCGACATGCCGGTCCTCAAACTGCTCGCCCACCACCCCGAGCTGGCGCCCGACGACTTCCTCCAGTTGGCTCGCTCGGTCGCCGGGGCCCACGGCGACTTCACCCGCTCCAGCCCGTCCGCCCTGCTGGAGGTCAGCGGGCTCGGGGTCAGCAAGGCCAGCACCCTGGCCCGGTGCTGTGCCCAGCGCGGGATCTCGGCCTCGGAGGTCGTGGCGTTCGGGGACATGCCCAACGACCTGGAGATGCTGATGTGGGCGGGTACCTCGTACGCGATGGCCAACGCCCACCCGGAGGTGCTCGCCGCGACCACGCACCGCACGGGCGCCAACACCGAGGACGGGGTCGCCGTCGTCATCGAGCGAATCCTGACGGGTTAGGCACGCGCGCCCTTCTCCGCCCGGACCCCCGACACCGCCTCCCGGACACCGCCCCCCGGCACCGTGAGGCACTGGGGGGCGGTTCGCCTGACCGAGACCGGGGGTCTTACCAGAAGATGACCGCGTAGCCGTTGCCACCGGCGGTACCGGGGGCACCGTTGGAGCCAGGGGTGTTGCCACCGGGGCCGCCGACGCCACCGTCGCCGCCCGCGCTGCTGTTCGTCGGGGGCAGCTCGACGATGCCGTCGACCGCGTCGCCGCCCTCACCGCCATCGGCGCCGCTCGCACCGTTCTCACCGCTGCGGTTCACCACGGAGAGGCTGTTGCAGGCGCCGGTGCCGCCGGTGCCGCCCGTGCCCGGGGTGCCCGGGGCAGCCGTGCCGCCGCCACCGCCCGTGCCGCCGGTGCCACCCGTGGCGGCGAGCTGGATGCCGGCGCTGGAGGTCAGGGTCGTCGTCCCGCCGTTGCCGCCGGTACCACCCGCCGAGCCGGGGTTGCCGCCCGCGGCGCCACCCGGACCGGCGGTGCCCGCGGTGCCACCGGTGCCCAGGTCCACCGTGTAGGTGGCGAACGGCGTCACCGGGAGGACGCACCAGGTGAAGCCGCCGGATCCGCCGCCACCGCCGGTGCCGCCGGCGCCCGTCAGCGGGGCGCTGGCGCCACCGCCACCACCGCCGCCACCACCGCCCGCTCCCCACGCCTGGATGTGCACCGAGGTGACACCCGCGGGAGGCGTGAAGGCGCCGTCCGCGGTGAACTCCTGGATCCCGTGGATGATGGCCGGCGGCCTCGGCGGCTTGGGACGGCCGGGGCCACCGCCCGTGGGGTCATCCGCCTGCGCCGCGGGAGACATGGTCAGCATCTGGCTGGAGACGGCGGCGACTGCCGCGACGGAGGCGAACAAAACCCGGCGACGCGTCCGGGATCGCTTGGGAGTGGGACTCTGGCTGTTCACGTCATGACTTCCTTCCCCGCGGTCGGGCCACATCTGTCGCGGAGTGCGATGGGATACGAAGGACCGAACGGCCCGCGAGCCTCATCCCACCGTCGGCCACCACGACCCGCACTCTGACGAGGCGCTAGTTGGCCCGCGTAGGTGAGCCGTTGGGCCGCCCGGGCGACAACCCCCGCCCCACCGCGCCCTGTCACCGCCCCAGCACCCCCCGCGGGCCCTTGGCCCGCCCACCGGCCGGTCAAGCCCCCGGCTCGACAACGGCCTCACGGCCACCTTCGCTGGCAACAGCGCCTCCGGCCCCCACCCGGCCCGCGGCCGTGAGAACCCCGGCCCCGGCAGTGGCCCCAGGCTCCTTACCCGACAGCGGCCCAACGGTGCCTCAAGTCCCGGACTCGCCCCCAGCTCGACAGTCGCTCCGAGGTGCCCTCACCCGACAGCAGCGCCTCAGGCACCTTCGCTGGCAGCAGCGCCTCCGGCCCCGACCCGGCCCGCAGCCGTGAGAACCCCGGCCCCTGCAATGGCCCCAGGCTCCTTACCCGACAGCGGCCCGCCAGGCGGCTTCACCCGGCAACGACACCCCCGGGCCCCGCGGCCCGGCCGACAACTGTCAGGCCCCTCCGCCCGACAGCGGCCAGTGAGGCTCCCTCATCCGGCATCGGCGCCCAAGCCCCGGCCTCGCCCCCAGCGCGGCAGTCGCCCTGAGGCGCCCTCACCCAAGCAGCGGCGCCTCAGGCGTCCTCGTTCGGCAGCGGCGCCTCCCAGACCACCGCCGTTCCGCGGCCGTCCTCACCGAGGCCGGGGCCGAAGGTGCTCGATCCGCCCAGCGCCTCGGCCCGCCGTACCAGGTTGGCCAGACCGCTGCGCCGCCCGTCCGCGGGCACGCCCACCCCGTCGTCCGCGACCGTCAGCCGGACCGCCGGCCGTCCGTCCGCGAGCCGGGCGGTGGCGTCCACGACCACCTCGATCCGCTCGGCCCGGGCATGCCGGAAGGCGTTGGACAGCGACTCGCGCAGTGCCGCGACGAGATGGGCGCCGGTCACGGAAGCGACCAGGTCGTCCACCGGACCCACGAAGGTCAGCGACGGCTGGAAGCCCAGCGGCACGGCGGCCGCCCTGACCTCCCGCAGCACCCGGCCGCGCAGGCCGGGCGGCGTCTCGGGCGGGGTCTGCTGCAACGCGGAGACCGCCGTCCGTACCTCCTGGATGGTGGCGCCCAGCTCCTCGACGGCCCGCTCGATCCGCTCCCGCACCTCCGGCGCGTCCGACTGGCGCTCCGCGCTCTCCAGCAGCATCCCGGTCGCGAAGAGGCGTTGGACGACGAGGTCGTGGAGGTCGCGGGCGATCCGGTCGCGCTCCTCGAGGACCGCGAGCCGCTCCCGGTCGCGCTGCGCCTCGGCGAGCACCAGCGCGACCGCCGCCTGCGCCGCGAACTGGGCGGCCAGGGTGCGCTCGGTCGCGGTGAACGGGTCGGCGTCGCGCTCCCGCGCGGTGGCCAGCACGCCGAGCACCCGGTCCCCGCTGCTCAGCGGCACCATCATGCTCGGCCCGTAACGCCAGGGGACGCCGGTGCCGAGCAGCGGGTCAGTGGCCGGATCCTCGATGAGGACCGGCTGCCCGGCCAGCAGCCTCGGCACGGCCGGGGAGCGGGCCGGAAGCACCGCCCCGAGCAGCCCGGACCGCTCATCGGCGGCCACCGCCACGGCCTTCAGCCCGTCACCGCCGTCCTCCGGCAGCAGCACGATGCCCACCGCCGCGTCCGCGAGTTCCCGGGCCTTCTCGGCGACCACGGCCGGCCCGTCCCCGGCGCCGCCGGACAGCACCGCCTGGGTTACGGCCACCGACCCCTCGATCCAGCGCTCACGCTGCCGGGTGGCCCCCTGGACGCGGGTGTGGCCGATGGCGATCCCCGCCTCGGTCGCCAGCACCTCGACCAGATGCCGTTCGGAGTCGGTGAACGGACCACCGTCCCGCTTCTCGGCGAGACAGAGGACGCCGAAGATCTCCTCCCCGACGCGCAGCGGGACGGTGAGATACGCGCTCGACGGCTGGGACGGACCCGCCAGCTGGGACGGGCTCGTCGGCTGGGACCGGCCTGGCGACCGGGACGGGCCCGACGGCTCCGCGGCCGAGGGCGCTCCGGTGCGGCATGCGTCGGCGAGCAGCTCCGCGGACCGCTCCCGGTCGGTCTCCGTCACGCCGTACGTGACCACATCGGCCAGGCCCTGACCCGCGGCGGCGTCGCCCTCGATACGGTGCACTCCGATCGCGGCGCGGCGCGCGCCCACCAGCTCGGCCGCGGTACGGACGATCCGGTCGAGGACGGTGTGCGCGTCCGGCCCCGTGCCGAGCGAGCGCATCGCCTCCAGCAGCCGCGGCAGCCGCGCCGTGAGCTCGGTGGACAGCCCCCGCAGACCGCGGGTCGCCTCCGCGGCCACATCCAGGGGGTCGGGGGAGGGGGCAGCGGCCGCCATGCGTCGAGCCTAATGAATACCGCGGATAAACGCCCTGTTGGAGGCGCTGGACCTACCCTGCTTCCGCCGCTTCGGGGTGCCATAGGGGCGGCCCACGCGGGCCAGGGACAACCATGCGGCAGTCCGTGGCAGTCCGTGCCCCTGTCCGGCCGCGCGCCAGTGGCACCGGCGGCAGGCACCGCGGGCCCCTGGACCCGGGGTCTGGGGCGGAGCCCCAGTTGTGGGAAGGGGCGGGGAGGGGAACAGCCCGCCGCAGGCGCCAAGACGCGCCGGACAAGCCCCAGCCCACACCCGGCGGCTACCCAGCGCCCACCAGGACTCCGCCCTCCACCGCCTCGCGCTCCAGCATCCGGCGGAATGGGCCGTCGGCCGAGGCCAGTGCCGCGTACGTTCCGCGCTGGACGGCGCGGCCGCCGTCGAGGACGATCACCTCGTCCACCGCGTCCAGGCCCGCCAGCCGGTGGGTGATCAGGACGGTGGTGCGCCCCCGGGTCACCGACAGCAGGTCGGCCGTCAGGGCGTCGGCCGTGGGCAGGTCCAGGTGCTCGGCGGGCTCGTCCAGGACCAGCACCGGGAAGTCCGCCAGCAGCGCGCGGGCCAGTGCCAGCCGCTGCCGCTGGCCGCCGGAGAGCCGTGCGCCCTGCTCGCCGACGAGCGTGTCCAGGCCGTCCGGCAGCCCATCCACCCAGTCCAGCAGCCGGGCCGCGGCCAGTGCCGCGCGCAGCTCGTCATCGCTCGCGCAGGGGCGCGCCAGCCGCAGGTTCTCGCGCAGCGAGCTGTCGAACACATGGGCGTCCTGGGCGCAGAGGCCGACCAGCCGCCGCACCGCGTCCCCGTCCAGCGCGGCGGCGTTCCGGCCCGCCAGGGTGTATGTGCCGCCCTCGGTGTCCAGGAAGCGGAGCAGCACCTGGGCGAGGGTGGTCTTGCCCGCCCCCGACGGTCCGACGACCGCGACCCGGCGGCCCGGGCGCAGCTCCAGCCCGAACCCGTCCAGGGCTGGGGTGGACTGCCCGGGGTGGCGGGCGGTGATCCCGCGCAACACCAGCGGATACGGCGCACTCGGCACCTCCTCGCGCACCACCGCCTCGCGTCCCGCCTCATCGCGCGCCACCGCCTCGCCTCGCGCCTCCTCGGGCTCGCGCACCGGAATCGGCTCGTCCAGCACCTCGTACACGCGCTCCGCGGCGCGCCGCACCCGCTGCCGGTGCTGCACCGCGAGCGGCAGCCCCGCGACGGCCTCGAAGGCGGCGAGCGGGGTCAGCACCACGACCGCCAGCCATACCCCGTGGATGCGGCCGTCCGCCACGGCCGGGACCCCGACCCACGCCGCGGCCGCCACGGTGAGACCGCAGACCAGTGCGGACAGCCCGGCGCCCGTACCGGCGGCGGCCGCCGTCCTCCGGGCGATCCGGGTGAGCACCGCGTCGGCCCGGCGCACCGCGTCCAGCCGGCGCGGCAGCGCACCCGCGACGGTCAACTCGGCGGTCCCCGCGAGCAGGTCCACGACCTGCGCCGACAGAGCACCGCGCGCCGGTGCCAGCCGCCGCTCCGCGCGCCGCGCGAGCGCCCCGGACACGGCGGGCACCACGACCCCCGCCACCAGCAGCCCCGCCGCCAGCACGGCCCCGGCCTCGGGCAGCACCCAGGTGAGGAAGCCCACCGAGGCCGCGCCGACGGTCAGCGCGGTGCCGACGGGCAGCAGCCAGCGCAGGAAGTAGTCCTGCACGGTGTCCACATCGGCCACCAGCCGGGAGAGCAGATCGCCGCGGCGTGTCCGGCCGAGCCCGGCGGGCGCCAGCCGCTCCAGCCTCCGGTAGACGGCGACCCGCAGCTCGGCCAGCACCCGCAGCACGGCGTCGTGCGAGACCAGGCGCTCGGCGTAGCGGAAGACGGCCCGGCCGATCCCGAACGCCCGGGTCGCGGTGACCGCCACCATCAGATAGAGCACGGGCGGCTGCTGCGCGGCCCGCGAGATCAGCCATCCGGATACGGCCATCAGCCCGACCGCACTCAGCAGGGCGAGGCTCCCGAGCGACAATGCCAGCCCGAACCGCCCCCGTCCCCCACGCGCGGCCCCCCGCACCCGCGCCAAAGCGCTCCGGCGGGGGCGGGTACGGGGACGGGTACGGGCGGCCGAGCCGTGCGAGGCGGCCGCACCGTCCGACGCGGCCGAGCCATCCGGCGTGCTCACCCCCGTACTGCCCGGCCCGGACCGCGCGGCACCCAGCCGCCCACCGGGCCCGTGGTCCGCCATCAACGCGTGCGCGGCGGCGGACGTCCGCCCCGCACTCGTCGTTGCCTCCAGCGCGCCTTCGCGCGCCTCCGCGTGCGGGTGCCCGGCCGCGCGCGCGAGGCCCACCGCCGACGCGGACTGATCCACGGGCAGCGGGCCCAGCCCGCCAGGGGATGCCGCCCCGGAGCCCGACCACGCGTCCGCATCCGCCGCCGACGCGCGCTCAACCGCGGGCAGAGCGGCAGGCCCACCAGGGGCGGCAGCCGCAGAACCCCGGCCCGGCCCCGGCAATCGCAGCACCCGGTCCGCCAGCGGCAGCAGTGCCGGGCGGTGGACGACCAGGAGGACCGTGCGGCCCTCGGCGAGCCGACGCACCGCCCCGACGACGGACGCCTCCGTCTCGCCGTCCAGGTTCGCCGTCGGCTCGTCCAGGAGCAGCACCGGGCGGTCGGCCAGGAAGGCGCGGACGAGGGCGATCCGTTGGCGTTGGCCCGCGGAGAGTCCGGCGCCCATCTCACCCAGCCGGGTCTCGAGCCCGTCCGGCAGCGCGGAGACGAAACCCAGCGCGTCCGCGTCGCGCAGGGCGGCCCGTACCGCCTCGTCGTCGGCGTCCGGCCGGGCCAGCCGGACGTTCTCCGCGATCGTTCCGGCGAAGAGGTACGGGCGCTGGGGCACCCAGGCGATCTGGCGCCGCCAGCTCTCCGGGTCCAGCGAGGCCAGGTCCCGGCCCCCGATCAGCACCCGGCCCTCGTGCGGTGCGGCGAAGCCCAGCACGGCGTTCAGCAGGGTCGACTTCCCGGCGCCGCTGGGACCCACGACGGCGACCGTCTCCCCCGGGCGGATCTCGAAGGAGGTCCGGGCGAGGGAGGGTTCGGTGCGTCCGGGGTGGCGGACCACCAGGCCGTCCAGCGCCAGCGCGGCACCCCGGGCGTCGGGCGCGGGCGCGCCACCCACCCCAGAGAGCGTGCCACCCGCGCCAGAGGTCGCACCGCCCGCCCCCGAGGGCTCGCGCTCCAGCACCGCGAACACCTCGTCCGCCGCCGTCAGCCCCTCCGCCGCCGCGTGGTACTGCGCGCCCACCTGCCGCAGCGGCAGATAGGCCTCGGGGGCGAGCACCAGCACCACCAGCCCGGTGAAGAGGTCCATCTCGCCGTGCACCAGCCGCATTCCGATGTCGACCGCGACCAGCGCGACCGACACCGTGGAGAGGAGTTCCAGGGCCAGGGAGGACAGAAAGGCCAGCCGCAGCGTCTTGAGCGTGGCCCGCCGGTAGTCGCCCGTGATCGCACGGATCGAGGCGGCCTGGGCCTTGGCCCGCCCGAAGACCTTCAGGGTGGGCAGCCCTGCGACGACATCGAGGAAGTGCCCGGACAGCCGGGACAGCAGCCGCCACTGACGGTCCATCCGGGACTGGGTGGCCCAGCCGATGAGCATCATGAACAGCGGAATCAGCGGCAGCGTGGCGACGATGATCAGCGCGGAGATCCAGTCCGCGGTGACGATCCGGGCGAGCACCGCCACCGGCACCACCACGGCCAGCCCCAACTGGGGCAGATAGCGTGCGAAGTAGTCGTCCAGCGCGTCGATGCCCCGGGTGGCGAGGGTGGTGAGTTCACCGGTCCGCTGGGAGTCCAGCCAGCTCGGCCCGAGCCGTACGGCCCGCTCCAGCAGCCGCAGCCGCAGCTCCGACTTGACCGCCGCACCGGCCCGGTGGGCGGCCAGTTCGGTCAGCCAGGAGACGACCGCCCGGCCGACGGCGACCAGAGCCAGCAGCCCCAGCGGAAGCGTCAGCGCCGTCACGCCGTCGCCCCGCTGGAAGGCGCCCACCACGATCTCGGCGATCAGCATCGCCTGCGCGATGACCAGTCCCGCTCCGGCCAGGCCCAGCGCCACGGAGGCGGCGAGGAAGAAGCGGGTGGCCCGTGCGTACCGCAGCAGTCGGGGGTCGATTGGTTTCACGTGAAACACCGCACCCGCGTCAGTGGGCGGCGGGGATGTGCCGGGTACCGATGCGCTTACGGAAGACCCAGTACGTCCACGCCTGGTAGGCCATGATCAGCGGCATCATGATGGCGCCGACCCACGTCATGATCTTGAGCGTGTAGGGGCTGGAGGCGGCATTCGCCGCCGTCAGGCTCCACGCCGGGTCCAGCGAGGAGGGCATGACCTCGGGGAAGAGCGCCAGGAAGAGCATCGCGACGGCCGCCGCGACGGCGACCCCGGACAGCCCGAACGCCCATCCCTCACGCCCCCGCTGGTTCATGAGCAGCGCCGCGGTCAGCGCCAGAACGGCGATGACGACCGCCACCAGGCTGCGGGCGTTCCCGCTCTCGCCCTGCGTCCAGACCAGGAACGGCACCGCGACCACGGCGGTGGCCAGACCGAGCCGGGCCGCGTACCGCCGCGCCCTGGTCCGGATGTCCCCGTCCGTCTTGAGCGCGGCGAAGACGGCGCCGTGGAAGGTGAACAGCACCAGCGTGACCACCCCGCCCAGCAGGGCGTACGGCGTGAGCAGATCCGACAGACCGCCCGCGTAGTTCCCGTCCCGGCCGATCGGCACTCCGTGCACCAGATTGGCGAAGATCGCTCCCCAGAGGAACGCGGGCAGCAGCGAGCACCAGAAGATCGCATGCTCCCAGTTGCGCTGCCAGCGGTCCTCGGGGCGCTTGTGCCGGTACTCGAAGGCGACACCGCGCAGGATCAGGCAGACCAGGATGGCCAGCAGCGGCAGATAGAAGCCGCTGAAGAGCGTCGCGTACCAGTCGGGGAAGGCGGCGAAGGTCGCCCCGCCCGCCGTGATCAACCAGACCTCGTTACCGTCCCACACCGGCCCGATCGTGTTGATCAGGACCCGGCGCTCGGTGCGGTCGCGGGCGAGCAGCTTGGTCAGCACGCCGATGCCGAAGTCGAAGCCCTCCAGGAAGAAGTAGCCCGTCCACAGGAAGGCGATCAGCAGGAACCAGAAGTCGTGAAGGTGCATGATCCTCTCCGGTGATCCTCTACGGCCGTCAGTACGCGAAGGTCAGCGGCTTGTCGGCGTCCTCGTCCTCGGCGGAGGCCCCGCCGTCCGGACTGCCAGGACCACCCGGACCGCCCCGGCCCCCGGGGCCGCTCGAGGGCAGCCGCAGCTTCGGATCCTTGGCGGGCGGCTTCTCGTCGGTGTCCGGTCCGGCCTTGGCGTACTTGGTCAGCAGCCGCACCTCGATCACCGCGAGCACCCCGTACAGCAGCGTGAAGACGCCGAGCGAGATCAGCACCTCGGTCTGGCTGACGCCGGGGGAGACCGCGTCGGACGTCTTCATCAGCCCGTAGACCGCCCAGGGCTGCCGACCCATCTCGGTGAAGATCCAACCGAAGGAGTTGGCGATCAGCGGAAAGCCCATGGTGAGGATGCCGACCCGCCAGGACCAGGTGGACAGCAGCGGGCCCATCTCGCGCTTCTTGGTGAGCATGAGCCGGGGCACCTCGTCCTCACCGGTGCGGAAGGCGGGCGCCAGCCACCGCTTGCGGCGGGTCGTCCACAGCCCGATCAGCCCGGCGACGAACGAGGTCATCCCGAAGCCGATCATCAGCCGGAAGCCCCAGAAGGTCATGAAGATGCTGGGGATGTAGTCATCGGGCTGACCGCCGTAGGCGTCGGCCTCCCGCTGCGCGATGTCATTGATCCCGGGGACGGAGTCGGTGAAGTTGCTGTGCGCCAGGAAGGAGAGCACCCCGGGGACCTCCAGCTCGACGCTGTTGTGCCCCTTGCTGACATCGCCGACGGCGAAGACCGAGAAGGGCGCGGGCGCCTGGGTGTCCCAGAGGGCCTCGGCCGCCGCCATCTTCATCGGCTGCTGCTCGAACATCACCTTGCCGAGCTGGTCGCCGCTGATCGCCGTACCGAGCCCCGCGATCACCGCGACCACCAGGCCCACCCGCAGCGAGGCCCGCATCGCCCCGATCTGCTTCTTCCGCTGCTCGCCCAGTTCCTCGCCGCGCTCCCGGCGGCGCTTGGCGCGCAGCAGATGGAAGGAGGAGATCCCGATGATGAAGGCGGCGCCGGTGAGGAAGGCCGCGGTCAGCGTGTGGAAGACCACGACCAGGGTGGTGTTCTGGGTCAGCACCGCCCAGATGTCGGTGAGCTGGGCCTTTCCGGTGGCCTTGTCGATCGTGTAGCCGGTCGGGTGCTGCATCCAGGAGTTGGCGGCCAGGATGAAGTACGACGAGAGGATCGTGCCGAGCGCGACGATCCAGATGCAGGCGCAGTGGATCTTCTTGGGCAGCTTGTCCCAGCCGAAGATCCACAGGCCTATGAAGGTGGACTCGAAGAAGAAGGCAAGCAGGGCCTCCATCGCGAGCGGGGCGCCGAAGACATCACCGACGAAGCGGGAGTAGTCCGACCAGTTCATGCCGAACTGGAACTCCTGCACGATGCCGGTGACCACACCCATCGCGATGTTGATCAGGAAGAGCTTCCCCCAGAACTTGGTGGCGTGGAAGTACTTCTCCTTGCCGGTGCGGACCCATGCGGTCTCCAGACCCGCCGTGATCGCGGCGAGAGAGATCGTCAGCGGCACGAAGAGGAAGTGGTAGACGGTCGTGATGCCGAACTGCCATCGGGCCAGCGTCTCCGGCGCCAGAGCCAGATTCACCTGAATCTCTCCTTACGGTCGTGCCTGCCCGCGGAGCGAGCTTGTGAACGTATTCACATTCACAAGCAATGATACGCACATGGCTTCGCCCCCTCCCACCGGGGGTGGTAGGGGGCGAATGGGACACGTATGGGTATGCTGCGCACCTCTCTAAAGGGCCGTTGGGGCCCTTACGAGGCTCAGAGCTCCTTGCGGTACTCCGCCGCCGTCCGCAGGAAGATCTCGTTCGCCTCGCGCTCGCCGATGGTCACCCGCACCCCCTCGCCCGGGAACGGACGGACCACCACGCCCGCCGCCTCGCACACCGCTCCGAAGTCGGCCGTGCGCTCCCCCAGCCGCAGCCAGACGAAGTTCGCCTGCGAGTCCGGGACCGTCCACCCCTGGGCGGTCAGCGCCTCCCACACCCGGCCCCGCTCGGTGACCAGCGCGTCCACCCGCTCCCGCAGCGCGTCCTCGCTGCGCAGCGAGGCCACCGCCGCGTCCTGGGCGAGCTGGCTGACGCCGAACGGCACCGCGGTCTTGCGCAGCGCCGCCGCCACCGGCTCATGGGCGATCGCGAAGCCGACCCGCAGCCCGGCCAGGCCGTACGCCTTGGAGAAGGTGCGCAGCACACACACATTCGGCCGGTCCCGGTAGAGATCGATCCCGTTGGGGACCCGTTCGTCCCGGATGAACTCGATGTACGCCTCGTCCAGCACCACCAGCACATCGGACGGCACCCGCTCCAGGAACCGCTCCAGCTGGGCCCGGCGGACCACGGTGCTGGTCGGGTTGTTGGGGTTACAGACGAAAATCAGCCGGGTGCGGTCGGTGATGGCGTCCGCCATTGCCTCCAGGTCGTGCTCCTCGGCGTCGTTCAGCGGGACGCGCACCGACGTCGCCCCGGCGATCTGAGTGATGATCGGATATGCCTCGAAGGACCGCCAGGCGTAGATCACCTCATCGCCCGGCCCCGCCGTGGACTGGACCAGCTGCTGGGCCACGCCGACCGAGCCGGTCCCGGTGGCCAGATGCTCCAGCGGTACGTCGAAGCGGCTCGCCAGCTCGGCGATCAGCGCGGTGCAGGCGAGGTCCGGGTAGCGGTTGAAGGAGGCGGCGGCGTTCGCGGCGGTCTCAAGCACCCCGGCCAGCGGCGGATAGGGGTTCTCGTTGGAGGAGAGCTTGAAGGCCAGGGGGCCGCCCGCGGCGGCCGGCCTGCCGGGCTTGTACGTCGGGATGCCGTCCAGCGCGGCGCGCAGCTTGGGGCTCTTCTCGGTCACCGACAGTCCTCCTCGACCCATCCTGTCTCGGGCCGTGGGCAGCGTTCGCACACGGCAATACTGCACACCTTATGAGGATTCCCCCGAATCGCGTACCCGCCGGGCGCCGCCGCGTATCCGCCTCCGGCGCCCGCGTACCCACCGGGGGGAGCGCCCCGCGTTTTCGCGCGCGCCGGTGGCGAGCGCCGTGGCGCGCATCACCCGTGCAGGTGAGTTGAGACCTCTTCGAGACATGTATCAATCACCAGGCGTGGATATGCCAGGGGCGATCAGAGGCCCCATGGAACCCCCAACTGGCTTCACTTCCAAGGGAATTGGGGAAAGCGCTCATGCAGAAACGTGCCTTCCGAATACCGATGGCGGAATCGCGCAACCCTCCCACCCGCGCCCTACTATCGGCTGGCCATGACAGCAGCAGGGAAGCACCAGGTGAGCCGGTCGGCCGGCCGCCGGTTAGGGCGGGCGGGCATCCGGGACGTGGCCGCCGCCGCCGGGGTCTCCATCACGACCGTCTCCGACGCGCTCAACGGCAAGGGCCGGCTCCCGGAGGCCACCCGCCGCCATGTCCGCGAGGTCGCCGAGCGGCTGGGCTATCGCCCGTCCGCAGCGGCCCGCACGCTCCGTACCGGCAAGTCCGGCCTCATCGGCCTGACCGTGACCACGTACGGGGATGAACCTTTCACCTTCACCGAGTTCGCCTACTTCGCCGAGATGGCGCGGGCCGCCACCTCCGCCGCGCTGGCGCGTGGCTACGCCCTCGTCATCCTCCCCGCCACCTCCCGCCACGACGTGTGGTCCAACGTCGCCCTCGACGGCACCGTGGTGATCGACCCCTCCGACCACGATCCGGTCGTCACCGAGCTCCTGCGCCAGGGCATCCCCGTCGTCAGCGACGGCCGCCCCGCCGGCGCCCTCCCCGTCACCGCCTGGGTCGACAACGACCACGAGGCGGCGGTGCTGGGGCTGCTCGACCATCTCGCCGAGGCCGGCGCCCGCCGGATCGGACTGCTCACCGGGACCTCCACGGACACCTACACCCGGCTGTCCACCACGGCGTACCTGCAATGGTGCGAACGGGTGGGACAGGATCCGGTCTATGAGGCGTACCCGGCCCACGACCCTTGTGCCGGTGCCGTCGCCGCCGACCGGCTGCTCGCGCGCCCGGACCGCCCCGACGCGGTCTACGGCCTCTTCGACCCCAACGGCACCGATCTGCTCGCCGCCGCCCGCCGCTACGGGCTGCGGGTCCCCGACGATCTGCTGCTGGTGTGCTGTAGCGAATCGACCGTCTACCGCACCACCGAACCGCCCATCACGACCCTCTCACTCAAACCTCGCCGGATCGGCACGGCGGTCGTCCAGTTGCTCATCGACGCCATCGAGGGCCTTGACACCGACCACCCCGTTGAGCAGGTCATACCCACCGAATTGATGGTGCGGACGTCCTCGCAGCGCCGTCCGCCGCGTACGACGGTCAGCGCTCCGCGCAGCCGCACTGGAGGCTGACCTGAGGGCGACTCAAGGATTACCCGAGGAGGACCTGAGGCCAATGGGCTTCCCCTACTGGGCCAATCCGGGATAAAAGTCCGACGAAGCAGGAGCGAGCAGCGATTGACGGCACCCTGGTGCGTCACAAGCCCTCACGGTCATTCCTATGATGGGCGGACGACACCGCGGACCGCCGTCGACCAGGCAAGGTCCACAAGGTGGCACGGCGGCGTGATGGTGGAGGGGTCGATGACTCAGGGGGCCGGTCTGGAAGCCACGGCAGGGACCACGGCTGCGATCCCTCCTGTGCTCGCGTACGGGGCGCACACCCCGCCCGGCATGGTCGCGCCCGGAGCCGTGCCGCCCGGGTCCGCGCCCGCCGCGCCGGGCACCGCGCCCGTGCCGCAGAGCGCGTCCGCGCCCGAGGGGCCCGCACCCGGCGCACCGGCTCCGGGCGCACCGGTGCCCGGCGCGCCCGCGCCGGACACGCCCACGCCGCTGCCCCTGCCCGCCGAGTACACCCCGACCGAGCGGCTCCCGGTCCTGGGCCCGGGGCACACCCTCAAGGACACCCAGCTCGTCCCGCCGCAGGACCGCCCCACCGTGGCGCTCACCCCGGTGCCCGAGCCCGAGGACGGCCCGCTGGCCCAGGACGAGGGCCCCGGCCCGCTGTACGTCGTGGGCGACGTCCACGGCTACCACGAGGAGCTGCGCGAGGCGCTCGCCGCCGAGGGCCTGATCGACGCCAAGGGCAACTGGTCTGCGGGGAACGCCCGGTTGTGGTTCCTCGGCGACTTCACCGACCGCGGCCCGGACGGCATCGGCGTCATCGACCTGGTCATGCAGCTCTCCGCCGAGGCCGCCGCCGCGGGCGGCTACTGCAAGGCGCTGATGGGCAATCATGAGCTGCTGCTGATCGGCGCCAAGCGGTTCGGCGACACGCCGGTCAACTCCGGTGCCGGAACGGCCTCCTTCCAGGCGGCCTGGCTGCTCAACGGCGGCCAGCGCAGCGATATGGAGCGGCTCGAGGACCACCACCTCCAGTGGATGTCCCGGCTGGACGCGATGGCGGAGGAGGACGGCCATCTGCTGGTCCACTCCGACACCACCGCCTATCTGGAGTACGGCGACTCGATCGAGGCCGTCAACGACACCGTCACCGAGACACTTCAGCGCAGCGACGCCGACGAGTGCTGGGACCTGTTCCGCAAATTCACCAAGCGGTTCGCCTTCCGCGACGAGGACGCCGGACCCACGGCGGCCCGCGAATTGCTCGACGCCTACGGCGGGGAGCGCATCGTCCACGGCCACAGCCCCATCCCGTATCTGCTCGGCGAAGTGGGTTCCGAGGATGGCGAGGACGGCGGCGCGCCCGCGGTCGAGGGCCCGCATGTCTACGCGGACAATCTCGCCGTGGCCATGGACGGCGGCATCACGATGGCCGGAAAACTGCTGGTCGTTCAACTTCCCCTGGCGAACTGAGGATTCAGCGGACGCTGTCCGGGGCAGATAGAGAGTTTCACCGGCGCGGGAGCAATTCGGGAAACTTGCTGTCACCCCGCGCCGGATCGGCTCTACCATCGGCTTATCCGTCGCAGGCTCTCCTCCGTTTCCGCCCGACTGCCCGGCGAAAGCCGGTCGTCACGGCCCTACGGAGCATCGGGGGATGCACCATGAAAAGCGCTCCGCACCTGCTGACCGAGGACCGCCCGGAGTTCGAGCGGGTTCTCGACGAGGCACTGCGCACCGCGGACCGGCGCCCGGACCTCAGCGGTATCGGGCAGCGGCTCACTGCCGAGCAGCTGCGCACGATGGCGCTCGGGGCATCGACCGCGATAGCGGCATGCGCGGCCGACGAGTACCAGACGTACCGCGAGACTCGCGCCAAACTGCGCGAGCCCGCCCCGCTCTTCCCGCTCGCCGGGGACGTGGGCGAGCGCGAGCAGCCGGACGGCACGGTGGGGCTCGCCGGCGCGATGCAGGACGCCGCGGGGGCGGGGCTCGTGGCCATGCTCGCGGTACTGGCCCCGGTGCTCGCCGGTACGGCCGCGATCATCTTCCTCATCGTCGGCTATGTCCTCAACGTCCTGGACCCGGCCCCGTCCATCGCCCAGCCGATGGTCACCGCGGGCTGGTTCTTCGCCGCGCTGACCGCCGCGGCCATCCTGATCGCCGCCGTCGGACTGCTCCTGACCGCGCTGCGCAACGGCTCCAGCGCGATCCGCGGCGAGGCGCGCAGCGAGCGGCTGGAGGAGGTGGACCGCGCGCGCGAGGTCTGGCGGGATGCCCTGCTGGAGCGCGGCATCCTGCCGTTCCTCCGCGAGGCCCTGGCCAACCCCTCGGCCCCGGCCCCCTCCGCGTACGTCCCGATCAACCCCGAGGCGGTCAGCCGCACCCCGCACCTCGGCTACAGCCGCCCCGGCTTCAGCACCGACGACGAGGGCCCCAAGGCCCGCCCCCGCTACAGCAGCCCGGACTACACCAGCCCCGACTACGGCGGACCGGAACACCAGCCGGACTAGCCCGGGGCGCGGGGCGCGGTCCGGACGCGGGGCGCGGGCACGGCTCCGGGTGCGAGTACTGCTCTGGGCGCGGGTACGGCTCCGGGTGCGGTCCGGGTGTGGGTGCGGGTCATCCCGGATGGCCGCGCGCGGCCGCCTCGGCAGCATGGCTGACCATGACTTCCTTGACCCGACGTACCTTCATGGGCGGTTGCGCGGCCGGGACGCTGCTGGCCATGGCCGGGAGCACCGGCGCCCGCGCGGCGACCAGGACCACCGCATCGACCATCGCGCCCGACGACGCCGCCCTCCAGGCCGCGATCAGCGATCTCACCCACCCGCCCGCCACCTCGGCCCAACTGCGCGTCGACCGCCGGGGAGACCGCTGGTACGGCACGGCGGGGGCGGCGGACATCACGAGCGGACGGGCCGTGTGCCCGGACGACCGGTTCCGCGCCGGCAGCGTCACCAAGGCGTTCGTGGCCACCGTGGTCCTTCAACTGTGGACCGAGCGCCGGGTGGAGCTCGACGCCCCCATCGGACGCTACCTCCCGGGCCTGCTTCCTTCCGCCTTCGCCCGCCGCATCACCGTGGCCCAGTTGCTGAACCACACCAGTGGGCTCCCCGACCACCGGGGAATTCCGGACGACAGCACCCCGGAAGCGGTCCTGCAACACCGATGGGACCGGTGGACACCGCGGGAGTGGGTCGAGACGGTGACGCACGATCCACTCAAGTTCGCCCCGGGCACCAAACAGGAGTACCGCGGCATCAACTATGTGCTGCTCGCCCTGCTCATCGAAAAGCTGACCGCCCGCCCCTACGGCCAGGAGATCCAGACCCGCGTCCTGCGTCCGCTGGGCCTGACCCGAACCCTGCTGCCGGGCCAGGACCCCCGCCTCCACGGCCCGCATGTGCACGGCTATCTACGGATGACCGACGGCTCACTGCGCGATGCCACCGTGTATAACCAGTCCTCCGCCTGGGGCGAAGGCGAGCTGGTCTCGACCGTCGACGACCTGTTCCGCTTCCAGCAGGCCCTGTCCTCCGGCGCGTTGCTGCCACCCCACGCCCTGGACAAGCTCTTCACCCTGCCCCCGGACTCCGTACGCATGCTGGACGGCGGCCCCGCCCGCTACAGCCTGGGCCTCCAGACGGCCACCGTGAACGGCGTGACGTTCTGGGGCAAGACCGGCGAAACCACCGGCTACCGCACCCGCATGTTCGCCACCCGCGATCTGAGCCTCCGCTTCGTCCTGTCCTACACCCCGACGCCACTGACCACACAGGAGGAGATGACCAACCGAGTCGTCGCCGCACTCACCACCTGAATCCACCCCCGCCCCCTCCAGACAAGCCACACCCGATGGGACGTTTCACGTGAAACATGGCGGAAGCCTCAGCCGGGTTAGCACTAATGGGCGGCTACACCACGACGTGAAAGGCCCTGCTCGGCCATGCGCGCCGGAGGAGCGGCGAGAGTCTCTTGAGACTGTGACTTCCAGTCCGGCTGGAGACGCGGGGCCCGAAGTCGCAAATCGAAGTTGCGGCTTCGGACCCGCCCCGCGGCATATCGCCTGGTTCAATCCCCAGGCGTTGTTGCCGGGATCCACCCGCGATCTCGGCCTGCGCGTCCGCGCCTCAGTCCGCGATCGGCAGATACACGCGGTTGCCCGCCTCCGCGAACTCCCTGGACTTCTGGGCCATACCGGCCTCCGCCTCCACCGCGTCCATCGCGCCGCCGTGTTCACGGCGGATGTCCTGAGAGATCTTCATCGAGCAGAACTTCGGCCCGCACATCGAGCAGAAGTGCGCCGTCTTGGCCGGCTCCGCCGGCAAGGTCTCGTCGTGGAAGGAGCGGGCGGTGTCCGGGTCGAGGGCCAGGTTGAACTGGTCCTCCCAGCGGAATTCGAAGCGCGCGTCGGAGAGCGCGTCGTCCCATGCCTGGGCGTCCGGATGGCCCTTGGCCAGGTCGGCCGCATGGGCGGCGATCTTGTAGGTGATCACGCCGGTCTTGACGTCCTCGCGGTCCGGCAGCCCCAGGTGCTCCTTGGGGGTGACGTAGCAGAGCATCGCCGTGCCCCACCAGGCGATCATCGCGGCGCCGATGCCCGAGGTGATGTGGTCATAGGCGGGGGCGATGTCGGTGGTGAGGGGGCCCAGGGTGTAGAAGGGGGCCTCCTCGCACACCTCCTGCTGGAGGTCGACGTTCTCCTTGATCTTGTGCATCGGGACATGACCCGGGCCCTCGATCATCGTCTGGACGCCGTGCTCCTTGGCGATGCGGTTGAGCTCGCCGAGGGTGCGCAACTCCGCGAACTGCGCCTCGTCGTTGGCGTCGGCGATCGATCCCGGGCGCAGTCCGTCGCCCAGCGAGTAGGTGACGTCGTACGCCGCGAGGATCTCGCACAGCTCCTCGAAGTGGGTGTAGAGGAAGGACTCCTGGTGGTGGGCGAGGCACCACGCCGCCATGATGGAGCCGCCGCGGGAGACGATGCCGGTCTTACGGCGGGCGGTCAGGGGGACGTACGGCAGCCGGACGCCGGCGTGGACGGTCATGTAGTCGACGCCCTGCTCGGCCTGCTCGATGACCGTGTCCTTGTAGATCTCCCAGGTCAGCTCCTCGGCCTTGCCGTCGACCTTCTCCAGCGCCTGATAGAGCGGCACGGTGCCGATGGGGACCGGGGAGTTGCGCAGCACCCATTCGCGGGTGGTGTGGATGTTGCGGCCGGTCGAGAGGTCCATGACCGTGTCGGCGCCCCAGCGGGTCGCCCAGGTCATCTTCTCGACCTCCTCCTCGATGGAGGAGGTGACGGCGGAGTTGCCGATGTTGGCGTTGACCTTCACCAGGAATCGCTTACCGATGATCATCGGCTCGATCTCCGGGTGGTTCACATTGGCCGGGAGGACGGCGCGGCCCGCCGCGATCTCCTCCCGGACCACGTCGGGGGAGACGTTCTCGCGGATCGCCACGTACTCCATCTCCGACGTGACCTCGCCCCGCCGCGCATAGGAGAGTTGGGTCACGGGGGCACCCGGGCGGCCGCGCCGCGGCTGGCGCGGACGGCCGGGGAAGACCGCGTCGAGGTTGCGCAGCCCCCCGCGGGGCGAGGTGTGCTTGAGCCCGTCGTCCTCGGGGCGGACGGGACGGCCCGCGTACTCCTCGGTGTCGCCGCGGGCGATGATCCAGTTCTGCCGCAGCGGCGCCAGGCCGCGGCGGACATCCGTCTCGATGGTGGGGTCGGTGTACGGGCCGGAGGTGTCGTACAGCGTCACATCCTGGCCGTTGGTGAGGTGCACGCGGCGGACCGGGACCTGGAGGTCCGGGCGCGAACCCGTGACATACCCCTTATGCCAGCCGAATTCGGCCGTCTCGGTGCGCGATGGTGCATCCTGCTGAGTCATGAGACCCACTCCCTACGCCGGCATTACCCGGTAACAGGTTCAGCGGTCGGCGCAGCTGTCAGCGTCAGCGCCCTCTCAGCCCGGTGCTCCGAGCTCCCGCGATTGCAAAGGTTCGTCACCACGCTAACGGTTTATCCACAGCGCTGAACAGGGGGCCCACATCTCTTGCGATGATGCGAGCGTGACCGCCATCCAGCAGGACCACCCGCCCGAGCAGCCCCACCCCTCCGATCAGGCGCATGGCCACGGCCACGGACATTCCCATGGCCACTCCCACGGCCATGGCCCCGCCACCCCTGTCTCCGCACGCCTCCGCAAGATCATCGCGGTGGTGCTCATTCCGTTCACCGTCGCCGTCGTGGCCGGTCTGATCGTGCTCTGGCCGGGTGGCACGCCCGACCACAAGGCGCACGGCCGGAGCGGTCTCGGCTTCGACCAGACGACCGTGGCCGGACGGGTGGTGAAGGTCGAGGAGGTGAACTGCGCCGATGTGAACGCCCAGCCGCAGGCGCCCACCGAGCCCGGCCAGGGCGGCGCCGCCCAGAACGGTGCCCCAGGGCAGAGCGGGAGCCCGGGGCAGGGCGGGAAGAAGAGCGTCTGCGAGAAGGCCACGATCGAGGTCACCTCGGGCAAGGACAAGGGCCGCACGTTCCCCGAAATCGTCCAGCCCAACGCCTCGCGCCACTTCAGCGCCGGGCAGGAGCTGAAGCTGGCGTACGCCCCCAAGGCGCCCAAGGAGCTCCAGTACTCCGTGTCCGACGTCGACCGGTCGATGCCGATGGCGCTGCTGGCGGGGCTGTTCGCGCTCGCGGTCGTGGCGGTGGGGCGGCTGCGCGGGGTGTTCGCGCTGGTGGCGCTGGCGATCAGCTTCGGGGTGCTGACGCTGTTCATCCTCCCGGCGATACTCCAGGGTTCCAATCCGCTGGTGGTCGCGGTCGTCGGAGGCAGCGCGATCATGCTTCTCGCGCTGTATATGTGCCATGGGCTGACGGCGCGTACATCGGTCGCGGTGCTCGGCACGCTGGTGTCACTGCTGCTGATCGGGGTGCTGGGCTCGCTGTTCATCGGCTGGGCGAGCCTGACCGGCAACACGGACGACCAGACCGGGCTGGTGCACGGCCTCTATCCGAACATCGAGATACGAGGGCTGCTGCTCGCGGGTGTGATCATCGGCTCGCTGGGCGTGCTGGACGATGTGACGGTCACCCAGACCTCGGCGGTGTGGGAGCTGAGGGAAGCGGACCCGACCACGTCCAGGCGCAAGCTCTACGGGGCGGCGATGCGGATCGGGCGGGACCACATCGCCTCCGTCGTGAATACCCTGGTGCTGGCGTACGCGGGCGCTTCGCTTCCGCTGCTGCTGCTGTTCTCCATCGCGGACAGCGGGGTCGGCACGGTCGCCACGAGCGAGATCGTCGCTGAGGAGATCGTACGGACGCTGGTGGGCAGCATCGGGCTCGTCGCCTCGGTGCCGGTGACCACCGCGCTGGCCGTGCTCGTGGTCTCCGCGGACCGCGCCCCGGCGGCGGACGGCGGCGCTGCGCGGTTGATCGGCGCGGGCGGCGCACAGGCGCCACAGAGGGCCCAGGCGTCCCCGGCGTCCCCGGCGCCACAGGCTGCCCAGTCGGCCCGGACCGGCCGGGGCGGACGCGGGCGGCGCCGCCGGGCGAAGGGGCACTGAGGCGATGGCACACTGCCCGGCGGCCCGGCCATGGCACAGCACCGGCCCTCGGCCCGCAGCGCGTCCGGCTCTCAGCCCGCGTACCGGTCCTCGGCCAGGATGCGGTGGAGTTCGGCATCGAGATCGCCGACCGGGTCACAGGCCGCCGGCTCCTGGCCGAAAGGCACCACCCGGTCCGTCCGATCGAGGAAGGCCACCAGCGGAGCGGCCCCGGCCCGGAACAGGGCCCGTTCACAACCCACTTGGAGTCTGATGAAGACGTCCGAAAGCCCCTCGGGGGAGGCGGGGGCGATCCGCACATCCCCCTCGCCGGTGGGTTTGCTCAACCCGTCCAGCAGCAGCTCTCGCGCGAAGGCCCAGCTCACCGGCGCGTCACCGGGCAAATGGAAGGTGATCTCGACGGCATAGGGGTCGCCGCTGTCGTAGGACAGCTCGACCGGGATCCGGAAGGAGAGATCCTGCGAGACCAGGAAGGTCATCGTCACTTCCGCCTGAACTGTGTCACGCATCTCACGCATCGTTCGCCGCCCCGGGTTGTTTGCGCTTCGCCGACTCTGGAGCGTAGCGACTCGATTGCTGTGCGGAGTCGGTTTGCCTCGTGTGAGGGAACGAAAATGGCCAGTGTTGCCGTGAGGAGACCCGCGCGGCCGGGCGGCGCGGACGGCGCGGGCCCGGTGGGCGGGAGATCGGGGCCGGCGCACCGGCCGTATCGAAGATCGCTGTCGTCAACAGGCACCCCCGGGGTGTTGTTGCGAGGCGGACGCCGAAGAAGAACGCCGAGGACTCGCACTGTAACGGCAGGGGTGGCGCTGGACGGTGCTCCCGCCCCGGCGGTATCCCTCGCGCGGCGTATCCGCGCGCGGCGGGGATGCGTCAAGGCCTGCGGGAACGCGTCAGGCCCTGGGGGACGCGGCGGGCCCTGGGGGACGCGGCGGGCCCTGGGGGACGCGGCGAGCGCCGCGGGGCGGGGCGGGTCAGGAAGTGAACTTCCGTACGACGTAGATCAGCCCGGCGATCAGCACCACCAGCAGCAGCGCCTTGAAGACGAGGCTCACCACGAACCCGATCACGCTCATGATCAGGCCGCCGAAGACGGCGAGGACGAGGACCGGTATCGCGATCCAGGTCACCCACCACGGCAAGCCCTGGAATATCCCCTTCGTGGTCACGTGACTCCCTGCTTTCTCTCCGAGCCGTGGATCCGGACGCCGACGGCCGGTCTTCCCTGCCCTCGATGCTAGGACGGGACGGAGGCGCGCGGACGGCCCGCGCCCCCCGTCCTCCCCTGACCGGACCCCTACGGGACCGGCGGGACGGCCTCAGCCCTCCGGGGGCGAGAACACCACCAGCACCCGCAGATCCTCGGTGATGTGGTGGAACTTGTGCGCCGTGCCCGCCGGGACGTACACCACACTGCCCCGCCCCACCTGTGTCGTCTCCATCCCCACCGTGACCGACGCCCGGCCGCTCATCACGACGTACACCTCGTCCTGGCCGTGCGGCGACTGCGGGTCGGCCTGGCCCGCGTTCAGCGCGTACAGCCCCACGGACATGTTCCGCTCCCGCAGGAACTGCAAATACGCGCCGTCGTTCGCGGCCCGCTCCGCCTCCAGCTCATCCAGCCGGAACGCCTTCATTCGCCTCTCCACCCCTGCCTGACCCATGCCTACGGTGCCCCTGCCTGCGCCGGGGCCTGTCTGCGACGATCTCAACCATGAAGAATTTTCTCGTCAAGACGATCGCGAACGCCGGCGCCCTCGGCGTCGCCATCTGGCTGCTCAAGGACATCACGCTGACCGGTGACAACACCGGCCGCCAAGCGCTCACCCTCATTCTCGTGGCGCTGGTCTTCGGCGTGGTGAACGTGGTGGTCAAGCCGATCGTCAAGCTGCTGGCCTTCCCGCTGTTCATCCTGACCCTCGGGCTGATCACGCTGGTGATCAACGCCCTGATGCTGCTGTTGACCTCCTGGCTCGCCGGAAAGCTGGACCTGAGCTTCCATGTCGAGGGCTTCGGCACGGCGGTGCTCGGCGGCCTGATCGTCTCCATAGTCGCGTGGGCCCTGCATGTCGTGCTGCCCGATGACAAGGACTGATCACGGCCGGAGATGATGGAAGGCATGAGAGACCCGTCGCCCTACCGTGTCTGCTTTGTCTGCACCGGCAACATATGCCGCTCGCCGATGGCCGAATCCGTCTTCCGCGCCCATGCCGCGGAGGCCGGTCTTGACGGCCACCTCGAGGTGGACAGCGCGGGCACCGGGCCCTGGCACGAGGGCGACGGGGCCGACCGCCGCGCCATCGACGTACTGACCGCCCATGGCTATGAGCAGGATCACATCGCGCGCCAGTTCCGGGCCGAGTGGTTCGATCGCCTCGATCTGGTGATCGCCCTGGACAGCGGCCATCTGCACGAGCTGCGCGCACTCGCGCCCACCCCGCACGACGCCGCGAAGGTGCGGCTGCTGCGGGCTTACGACCCGGACGCGGACCACGACGCGCTGGGCGGCCTCGATGTGCCGGACCCGTACTTCGGCGGGCTGGACGACTTCGAGGAGTGCCTGGAGATGGTCGAGGCCGCGAGCGGCGGGCTGCTGGACGCGGTCGCCGAGGCCATCGACGCCTCGGAGAAGGGCGCGGAGAGCGCCACCGTCGAGTCGAAGGGTGCGGAGAGCGCGGAGAGCGCCACCGTCGAACACGCGTCGGCCGCCGCTGGCCCGGACGCGGGGAAGGAGTCCGCATGACCGGCGACGGCACCCGCACCGTACGGGCCGGACTGCCCGAGGCCGAGGCGTACGAGCCGACGCTGCCGGGCCCGGTCTTCGCCGCCCACTACCACCTCCCCGGCGACGCCGTCGGCCCCTACACCTACGGCCGGGACGCCAACCCCACCTGGTCCCTGCTGGAGCGGGCGATCAGCGAGCTGGAGTCGCCGGGCACCGACGCCGAGACGGTCGTCTTCTCCTCCGGCATGGGCGCGATCTCGGCCGTACTGCTCTCACAGCTGCGCCAGGGCGACGCGGCCGTCCTGCCGTCCGACGGCTATCAGCTGCTCCCGGCGCTGATCGAGCGGCTGGCGGGCTACGGGGTCACCGTGCGCACCGCCCCGACCGGCGAGGACGCCCAGCTGGCCGCCCTGGAGGCGCTGGGCGACCGGACGAAGCTGCTATGGCTGGAAACCCCGTCCAATCCTGGACTGGACGTCTGCGACATCCGCCGGCTCGCCGAGGCGGCACACGCCAGGGGCGCGCTGGTCGCCGTCGACAACACCCTCGCCACCCCGCTCGGCCAGCGCCCGCTGGAACTCGGCGCGGACTTCGCCGTGGCGAGCGGCACCAAGGCGCTCACCGGCCATGGTGATGTACTGCTCGGCTATGTGACCTGCCGCAATCCACGGCTCGCCGCTGAGGTGCGGGCCTGGCGCAAGACGGTGGGCGCGATCCCCGGCCCCATGGAGGCATGGCTCGCCCACCGCTCCCTGGCCACCCTCCAGCTGCGCGTCGACCGCCAGGCGGCGACCGCCCTGGCCCTCGCCGAGGCGCTGCGCGACCGTCCCGAGATCACCGGGCTGCGCCACCCCGGTCTGCCGACCGACCCCTCCCACCGGGTGGCGGCCGGGCAGATGCGCGGCGGGCGATTCGGCTGTGTGGTCTCCTTCACCCTGCCGGACAAGGAGCACGCGGAGCGCTTTCTGACCGCGCTGCGGCTGGTGGACGACGCCACCAGCTTCGGCGGGGTGCGCTCCACGGCGGAGCGGCGCGGACGGTGGGGCGGCGACGCGGTGCCCGAGGGTTTCATCCGGTTCTCGGTCGGCGCGGAGGACGCGGACGATCTGATCGCCGATGTGCTGCGGGCGCTCGATACGGCATCGGGCACGGCAAGCACCGGGGCGGATGGCTGAAAGCGGGCGGGTATGCCTGTGCGGGCGTCTCAAGCCTCCCCCCTCGTGGCTTGAGACGCCCCGGTTCTTCTCGTGGAGAACCGCTTGAACAAGGCTAGTTGACTCAGCGTCAGTGTCCAATCACAGTAGCGACATGGGCCTATCGGCATATTTATAGTTGGCATGCGTGCGGGGCGCGACGAGGCGAGGGGAACCGCATGGATCTGGCCCTCTTACGCACCTTTGTCGCGGTTCACCGCGCCGGGTCCTTCACCCGCGCCGCCGGGCTGCTCGGGCTCTCCCAGCCCGCCGTCACCGGCCAGATACGCACCCTGGAGCGGCAGCTCGGCCGCCCCCTGTTCCTCCGTACGGCGCGCGGCGTCGTCCCCACCACCGTCGGGGACGAACTCGCCCACAAGACCGCGCCACATCTCGACGCCCTCGTGGAGATCACCGAGACGGGTCTCGACGACCGCTCGGCGCTGCGCACCCTGCATCTCGCGGGCCCTCCGGAGTTCACCGCGCTGCGCGCCCTGCCCGCGCTGACCACCCTGGTCACCCAGGGGCTGGCGGTGCGCTGCGCCTTCGGCAGCGCCGAGGAGCTGTTCGAGGGGCTGGGCGCCGGCCATCACGACCTGGCCATCACCACGGCCCGGCCGCGGGGGCGGCTACTGGCCGCCACGCCGCTGTGCGACGAGGAGCACGTGCTGGTCGCGGCCCCGCGCTGGGCCGCCCGGCTCGGCGGCCCCGCGGTGCTCCAGGTCAAGGGCGTACGGGCGCTGGAGGCGCTGCCCGTCGTCGAGGTGCATGAGAGCCTGCCGCTGATCAGCCGCTACTGGTCGGCCGTCTTCGACACCCGGCCGGTCACCGCCGGCACGATCATCGCGCCCGATCTGCGCGCGGTGCTCGCCTGCGTCGCGCGGGGCGCCGGGCTCGGCGTCCTGCCGCGCTATCTCTGCATGGACGCGCTGGACGCCGGGGAGGTGGTGGCGCTGCTCAACCCGCCGGTGCCGCCGCTGCGCACCTATTTCCTGGTGGTGCGGACGGGAGCGCTCGCGCTGCCGCATATCGCGCGGGCGCACGAGTGGCTGTTGCGCGCGGCTGTCGATTGGTGAGTAAGTGGTTTCGCGGGACCAAGGGTGCGGCAGATGTCCTGCATGACCGAACGACCCGTGGTCAAGCGCACCGCCCGTGCCATTCTGCTCGACGGCGACACCGCGCCCCGCATGATCCTGATCAAGCGCACCAAGCCCGGCCAGGCGCCGTACTGGATCACTCCGGGCGGCGGAATGGAGCCCGAGGACGCGACCGTCGTCGAGGCCCTGTACCGCGAGGTGGACGAGGAGCTGGGCGCGAAGGTGACGGACGTGGTGCCCGCCTTCGTCGACACCGTCCCGCATCCCGATGAGAGCGCGGAGGGCGCGGAGGGCTCCGGGGGTGTGGGCGCGACCGGTGTGAAGGTGCAGCACTTCTTCGTATGCAGACTCGCCTCGATGGACCTCACCCGGCGGCACGGCCCGGAGGTGGACGAGCCGTGCGGGGAGTACGACGTGGTGAGCGTCCCGTTCACCCGCGAGGGGATCGCCTCGGTCGAGGTGGTGCCGCCCTCGCTGCGGGCCTATCTCGACGCCAACATCGAGGGCGTGCTGGCCCTGCTCGCGGACGACCTCGGCTGAGCGAGGCGAAGCCCTGCCGGGCGGATCTTCGCGAACAGGACCACAGGACCACAGGACCAGCGGGGCTGGGCTCTCTCGGGGCAGGACCTAACGGAACCAGCCGCTGAACGGCTGCTGGGTCTTCCGGGCCGCCCGCTGACGCGCCTCGGCCAGCACCCGCTCGGCCTCCTCCCGCCAGTCCTCGGGCCCCGCGTCGGGACGGACCGGCCGCCGGATGGCCGGGCTGAGATCACGCATCGCGGAGGGCTCGGCGGACCGCCGAGCGAGGTCGGCCGCTTCGGGCTGCGCGGCCGGTTCGGGCCGCGCCATCGGCTGGGGCTGTGCGACCGGCTGGGGCTGTGCCGCCGGTTCGGGCTGTGCCGCCGGTCCGGCGGCCGGAGCCTGAGGGCCCGGGGCTTCCTGAGCAGCCGGGGCCGTCGGGACCGTCGGGGCGGTCTGGGGAGGCAGGCCCACCGGCCACGAGACCGGTGACGTGGGCGGGGCCGGAGGGATGGCCAGAACCTGAGTGTCCGAGTCCGTCAGGGGCTGAGGGTCCGGGGCGGCCGGGGCGGCCGGAGCCTGCGGGACCGAGCCCCCCAGCTCGGCCTGAGCCGCCGGAACGGGCCGGGCGGCCTGGCCCGGCAGGTCCACCGCCCACGAGGGCCGTGAGACGGAGGGCCGTGAGACGGGCGGAGCGGGAGGAACGGGCTGGCCAGGACCGGCAGGCGGAACAGGCTGACCAGGACTGACAGGCGGAACGGACTGACCGGAAGTGGCAGGCGCAACGGGCGGAGCGGGAGTGGCGGACGGAGCAGGCGGAACGGGCGGCGCAGGTGGGACCCTGCGCCCCTCGCGGGCCTCGGCCGCGGCGCCGAAGAAGTCGCCGCCCTTCCGCTTGACGTCGTCCGTCCCCCAGTCCCGCTCCCGGTCGTGCTCAAGGGCTTGGTCACCGGAGGGCCCCCGGCGCCGGGCGGCGTCGCCGCCGCCGGTGCGCCGCTGCGCCGGGACCTTCTGGAGGTGCGGAATGTGCTTGGCGCAGTGGATGTACGCCTCCTCGACGGTCACCTCGACCCACACCACCGCGCGCCGCCCCGGCACCGGGTCCACCGGCAGCCCGGAGTGCGCCTCGCGCATCTCGGCGTCCTCCACCACCCGGGCCCGGCCGTTCACATGCAGCCCGATCCGGTCCCGGAAGAAGTCGACCATGAGAATGCCCAGGTGGGGGTTCTCCTGGATATTGCCGAGGCTGGCCAGGACGCCGTTCCCCCGGTATTCGGGATAGGCCAGCGTGCGCGTGTCGAGCACTCTCAGAAAGCCGGGCGGACCGGCCCGGAAGGTACTGTCGCACTCCCCGTGCCGGTCGGAGGTGGCCAGGAAGAACATTTCCTGGCGCCCGATGAACTCCCGCATCCGGACATTCAGGTGATCCAGCACCTGGTCGTCGTAGAAGCGGTCGGCGCGGTCGACGGTGCCCAGTCGCCGCTGCATATGGTGTTCGCCGTCGCTCCCGGGACGCCACGCGCGGTCGTCCAGGTGCTCCGCACTGTCCACGGTTCTCGTCCCCGTCCTGATTCGCCGTCCGGAATCGCCGGAATGCCTGCCCAGTGTTGGTGTTTTGTCGTATGCCGTCCGTGCCCGCGTCCTATTCCGCGGCCGCGGCGAGCTCCTCGATGGAGTCGTGCCGGATGCGGTGCGACGGAATGCCGATGCCCGTCAGGGCGTCGACGCCGCTGCGGATCATCCCGGGCGGCCCGGAGAGATAGGCGTCGAACGCGTTCCACGGGCCGTACTGCCGCACGGCGTCGGGCAGCCGACCGCTGAGGCCGTTGGTCGGGCCGTCGGAGACGACGGGACGGACCGCGAGCCACGGATGCTTCTGGGCCAGCCGCAGCATGGTGTCGATGTCGTACAGATCGTGATCGTTGCGGGCGCCGTAGAAGACCTCGACCGGACGGTTGCGGCCGTGGTCGGCGACGTCCTCGACCAGCGCCTTGATCGGCGCGATACCGGTGCCGCCGCCGAGGCAGAGCAGCCCGTTGTCGCTGGCGTGGTCGACCGTCATGGAACCGGCGGGGGGCCCGAGGCGGATCACATCGCCGGGGCGGGCCCGGTGCACCAGCGCGGAGGACACCCATCCGGCCGGGACGGCCTTCACATGGAACGAGAGCAGCCCGTCCGAGCGCGGCGCTGCGGCGAATGAATAGTGCCGCCAGACCCGCGGCCACCAGGGCGTTTCCAGTGAGGTGTACTGGCCCGCCAGAAAGGGGTACGGCTGGTCCGGGCGAACGGTGATCACGGCGATGTCGTGGGTGCGCAGCTCATGCCCGACCACCTCGGCCTGCCACCACGCGGGGGCGATCAGCTCGTCCTCGGCGGCCGAGTCGATCATGATCTGGGAGATCTGGGTGTAGGCCCGCACCCAGGCGGCCTCGGCCTCGTCGCTCCAGGTGGTGACGGCGTAGCGGGTGAGCGCCCCGATCAGGCATTCGCCGACGGCGGGGTAGTGCTCGGGCCGGGTGCCGTACTTGCGGTGGCCGCGGCCGAGCCGGGAGAGGAACTCGGTGAGGATGTCGAGGTCGTCGATGAGCCGGGCGGCGGTGAGGATCGCCTTGAACAGCCGGTCGCGCTGGGCGTCCATCGCGGCGGGGAAGAGCGGCCGCAGCTCGGGGTGCTGGACGAAGAGCAGCGCGTAGAAGTACGAGGTGACCTTGTCGCTGATGGGCTCGACCTCGGCCATGGTGCGGCGCAGCAGGATCGCGTCGGGCGAGGCGGTCTCGGGGGCGGCGAACGGCGAGTCGGGGCCGGGCCGGAAGTCCTGGGGGGCCGGGGGCACCTCGTCGGGGCGCTGATGCTCCTCGCGCCCGCGGGCCGCGGGGCCGGGCGTGGCGGCGGCAGGGCCGTGACCCGCGGGGCCGGGGGCCCGGCGCTCGTCCGGGCGGTGCTCGTCCGGGCGGCGGTCGTCGGTGCGGCGGTCGCCCGCTCCCGGGCCGGGCGCGGGGGCGGCCGGTTCCGCGGGCGCACGGCGGTCGGCTTCCGCGGGCGTACGGCGGTCGGCTTCGGTGCCGACCGGCCGTATCGGGTTCACCGGGCGGCTGGGCGCGCGCTCATCGCTCTGCTGGTCCGGGGCCCTGCGGTCATCGGCCGGTTTCCTGCTCGGGGTGAACCAGCCCCAGTCGCCACTGTTTCCGCCGGAGCCGTCGCTGCCGGCCGACGATGTGGTGGTCGGAGCGTCCATGGGTGCCTCGCCTCGAACATCTTTCTGTCGGTCTTCGCACTTCCGCTGCCGGAATGTGCCCGCAATTCCCCGTCCTGGTGCACTGGTTCAAGCGAGAATGGTCGTGGACCCTCTCTGGAACTCTCTTCCGGGCAGCATGCCATGCTCGTTCCCCGTCCCGGGCGCATAGCCCGAAGTCCGGGAAACGGGAGCTGTGTTCCCGTTATACTGGTTGGCCTGGGATGCCCGTTCTGACCCCGTTACAGCACGCCGCACGGAACCGGACCCGACCCTACCGGCCCCGGATGAATTCACAAGCCCTAAGCGCCCCACATCTGTTACACCCACCAACTCACGTAATTACCGATAGTTACGTGTGGTTACCCATCAATTCGTAAGCCTCTCGGAGATCACGGCCGGTATAGGCGTGGGATGCGATTTCGCTCACATGGTGGTCGGCGTTCACGGCGACCGAGACCGGCACCACCGTGAACAGTTCGGCGTCCGAGAGGGAATCCCCGTAGGCCACGCAGTGATCCCTGGTCAAGCCGAACTTCGCACAGAGTTCATCGGCGATCCGGACCTTGGCGGCCGGGGTCAGGATCCCCGCCGGATCCACCGGCTCCCGGAACGGCACGGCGGGCCACGTCGAGCCGTACGTGGCGTCCGCGCCCCACTCCAGCAGCCGCGACACGAAGAAGCCCGGCGAGAGCGAAATCACCGCACAGCGCTCGCCCCGCGCCCGGATGTCCGCCCACACCTCACGGATCCCGGCCAGCCACGGCGCCCCCTCGAACGCCGCCGCCACATGCTCCTCCGTCAGCGCCTCCCACAGCGCACAGGCCCGCTCCGCGAACTGGGCCGTCGTCAGCTCCCCGCCCGCGAACTCCCGCTCCAGCGCGGCGATCTCCCGCTCCAGACCGAGCTGCCGGGAGATCTCGATCGCGGCGGCCGAGCCGTGGATGAGCGTCCCGTCCAGATCGAACAGATGCAGTCTGGTCATACGACCCGAGCGTAGATGCGCCCGCCGACCCCCACCGCCCCGGCCCGGCGCCATCGCGCCGGGCCGGACGCCAACGGCCTGGCCGGACCCGTCGCGCCGGCCCGGCCCCGTCGCGCCCGGCCGCCCGCGCCGCCGGGAGTACGCGCGGATACTCCCGGCGTCAGACGCCCCGGGGGCCGCCGCGCCGCCACGGTGGGGGCATGCGGCAACTCACCCGCCCCGTGCGCCGGGGCCTCCTCGTCGTTCACGTCGTCGTCTCGGTCGGATGGCTCGGGCTGACCCTCGGAGTGCTGACCCTGGGGATCACCGGGGCCATGGCCGGTTCGGCCGAAGAGGCCGGGGCGGCGTACCGGTCCATGAATGTGCTGGGCGACTGGCTGCTGATTCCGATCAGCCTGCTGTCGCTGGTCAGCGGGATCGTGCTGGCGCTGGGTACGCCCTGGGGGCTGGCGCGCCACCGGTGGGTGTATGTGAAGTTCTGGCTGACAATGATCACCACCGCCGCCACGGCGTTCGCCCTGCGCGCCCGGATCGACTCGGCGATGGCCGACGTCGTGGCCGGGCGGGCGGTCGGGGCGACCACGGATCTGATCCTGGCGCCCTCGGTGAGCCTGGGCGTCTATACCTTTCTCACCGCCATCTCGGTGATCAAGCCCTGGGGACTGACCGCCCGGGGGCGGCGGCTGCGGGCGACAAAGCGCCGATAATTGCATACGCGGTCTATTTCATCCCTGGACTATCCTGGAATCCGCTCACCCATCTAGGAGGGGTTCCATGCCGGACGAGCCGCACGGCGCCGTCGCCCCACCCGCAGGACAGGCGCTGGCCCAGGGCTGGTGCGCCCTGTCCTCCCTGCACGGCCGGATAGAGACGCACATCGAGCGTGCCCTCCAGGCCGGGCACGATCTGAGCGTCCGCGAATTCTCCGTGCTCAACGTACTCAGCGGGCAGCACGACGGCGACGGCGGACATCTACAGATGAAGCAGCTCGCCGACTCCGTCGTGCTCAGCCAGAGCGCCACGACCCGGCTGGTCACCCGGCTGGAGGACCGCGGTCTGCTCGCCCGCTACATCTGCCCCGGCGACCGCCGCGGCATCTACACCGATGTCAGCGACGAGGGGCTGAAGCTCCTGGAGGAGGCGCGGCCGACGCATGACACCGCGCTGCGCGAGGCCCTCGCCGAGGCCGCCCGGCGGCCGGAACTGGCGCCCCTCGTCGCCGCTGTGGAGGGCTTGACCGGCACCGCGTGCTGATGCCGGGCCCCGGCGTAGGCTCCACCGCATGAGCGACTTCGAGATACGGCGCGCGACCGCCGATGACATCCCGGCGATCGTGGCCATGCTGGCGGACGACGCGCTCGGCGCCCGCCGGGAGTCCCCGGATGACCTGGCCCCGTACCGCGCCGCCTTCGAGCGGCTGGACTCGGATCCCCAGCAGCGGCTGGTCGTCGCGGTCCGGGAGGGCCGCACCGTCGGCACCCTCCAGCTGACCGTGATCCCCGGGCTGTCGCGCCGCGGCGCCACACGCTCGATCATCGAAGGCGTCCGGATCCACTCCGAGGAGCGCGGCGGCGGGCTCGGCACCCAGCTGATCGAATGGGCCGTGGCGGAGTCGCGCCGCGAGGGGTGTGTACTGGTGCAGCTCACCTCGGACGCGACGCGCATCGACGCCCACCGCTTCTACGAGCGGCTCGGCTTCGAGGCCAGCCACATCGGCTTCAAGCTGCCGCTGGCCTGAACTGCCCCGGTCCCACTTCCCCACCAGCGGCCTCATAGCGTCGCGAGGTCGACGGCCTCGGCCATCCGCCGGTAGCCCGCGTCGTTCGGGTGCTTGAAGTCGCCCGAGTCGTACGCCGGGTTCAGCCGCAGCGGATCGGACGGCGCGGCCATGACCTCCGCGAAGTCGACGACCGCGTCGAAGGCGCCCGAGGTACGGATCCAGTGGTTGATCGCGGCGCGCTTCGCCTCGGAGCGCGGGGTGTGGTACTCGGCGCCCTTGAACGGCAGGATCGTCCCGCCGATGACCTTGATCCCGCGGGCATGGGCGAGAGCGATCAGCTCCCGGTAACCGGCGATCACCTCATCGGCCGACACCTGCGGATTGGGCTTGTAGGTGGGCAGTTCGACCTCGCTGAAACCGATGTCGTTGAGCCCCTCGAGCAGGATCACCGACCGTACGCCCGGCTTGTCCAGGACATCGCGCGTGAAGCGGGCACCCGCCCGGTCGCCGTACCAGGCCGAGTCGTGCAGCAGCAGATTGCCGCCGATCCCGGAGTTGAGGACGGGGCGCGGGGTGCCCACGGCCGCGAGGCGCTCGGCCAGCAGATCCGGCCAGCGGTGGTCGGCGTCGTAGGTCGAGCCGAAGCCATCGGTGATCGAATCGCCGAAGGCCACCACAGTGCCCCGCTGCCGGGGACCGCCGGTGACCTCGACATCGGAGAGGTAGTACCAGGAGTTGGTGGTCTCGGTGAAGGCTCCCCCGGCCCGGTCGGCGCGGTGGTCGCCGTCCGCGCGGAAGCTGCGGGCGTAGGCCTGGGCGTGGAAGGTGGCGGGGCCGGTCGGACGGTCGAAGTACAGCGTGACCGTGACCGGCTGACGGGCCGCCACCCGCAGCGGGGCCGCGTCGCTCACCGTCTCCCCGCCCGCCGGGATCTCCGCCGATCGCCGGTGTCCGAAGGTCAGCGCGCGCAGGCTCGCGTTGTGGACGGAGGCGCCGTGCGCGGTACGGGCGATGGTCGCGCCCGCGATCCGCAGCGGCGCGGTGCCGTAACGGTTCGACAGCCTGATCCGGGCCGCCGTGCCGCTGCCGGTGACCCGGACGACCTGACGCAGGGTCTGGGCGGTGCGCTCGGCGAAGCCGCCCTCGGCCCAGTTCTTCTCGAAGCCGGAGCTGGGGCGCTGGACGGGGGCGGCCCATCCGGCCGACCAGACGGTCCCCGGCCGGTCTCGACCTGCTGACGGGCCTCCGAGCCGGGCCGTGGCCGTGGCCGTCCCGGAGGCGGCCATGGACGCGGCCATGACGGTGCTGAGGGCGAGCAGGGAGGCGCTGAGACGAAGCGTGGACGTGCGCACGGCGGGGCTCCTGGGGGAGGGGAGGATGAGTGGGCCGGATCCGGCCCTTGGACCAACCTGCCGCCCCCCGCACCACCGACCCAGCCCCCAGCCGTGCGTACCACCGGCGGGGTCAGGCTACGGCCGCCGGATCCCCGACTACCCGCCGGAACACGGCAGCCCACTCCGGTCCCGCTGCCTCCCCCTCAGAGCGCGCGCCAGCCCTCCGGGTCGACCCCGCCGGGCACCACATCGCCCGGCGCGTAGGGCTCCCGGGTGAATACGAAGCTGCCCAGGTCCAGATGGGCCGGGGCGTCGCCCTCCCCCTCGACCACCCGCAGCGTCTCCCCCGCGTAATAGCCGTCGAGCCCCGTCCAGGTGCCATCCGGCTCGGCCCTGAAGCGGGAGGCCCGGCCTCCTCCGGTGGCCGGGGACAGCTCCAGGCCGCGGTTCGCGCGCAGCCGCAGGTGGTAGGCGCGGGGGCCCCAGTACCAGGGGCCGGTCAGCGCCAGCAGCGCCGGATCGACCTCGGTCAGCGGCCGCCACGGCTCGGGGATACGGGGCTCGCGCTCCGCCACGATCCGTATGAGGTCGGCGGCGATGGCCCCGATCGCGGGCCCCGAGGTGGTGTTGGCCAGCGCGATCCCGGCCAGCCGGTCCTCGGCGCTCACCCATAGCGAGGCCAGGAAGCCGGGCATGGAGCCGGTGTGGCCGTGGAGGAACCGCCCGCCGTGCCGGACGAGCTGTGTCCCCAGGCCATAGCCGCCGTCCCAGTCCCCCTCCTCTGGCGCGACGGCGGGCTCCCGCATCTCGGCGAGCGACTCCGCGCCGAGCACCCGGTCGTCCCCGTCCAACAGGAAGGCGGCGAAGCGGGCCAGATCCCCGGCGGTCGACCAGAGCTGCCCGGCCGGGCCCATCCGCCCGGTGTCCTCGGCCGGTTCGGGCAGCAGGACATCCGCCCAGGGGTGCACGGCCCATCCCCCGGCGTGCGGCGCCCGCGGCTCGAGCGACGTACGCCCCATCCCCAGCGGCTCCAGCACCTCATGCGCGAGCACCTCGCCCCAGGGCGCTCCGCGCAGCCGCTCGACCAGCGCGCCGAGCAGCGCGAAACCAGGGTTGGAGTAGTGGTGACGGCGGCCCGCGGGGTGGACCAGCGGGCGCTCGCCGAAGATATCGGCGGTCTCGGGCCGCAGCGCCCCGGGCGTACGCTCCCACCACGGGCCGCTGGTCTCGGCGGCGAGACCCGAGGTGTGGGAGAGGAGCTGGGCCACGGTCGCGCCCTCGGCCTCCGGCACGTCCAGATGCTTGGCCAGCGGATCGCCGAGGTCCAGCAGCCCCTCGTCGCGCAGCCGCATCACCAGCACCGCCACAAAGGTCTTGGTCAGGGAGCCGATGCGGTACTGGGTGTCGGTGTCAGGTGCGGTTCCGTCCACAGAGCCGCGCGACCCCCTCCACACCAGACGCCCCTCCCGCACCACGGCCCCGACCAGGGACGGGGCACGGCCCTCGGCCTGGCCGCGGGCGAGGCGCCGCAGCAGGGCACGGCGGGTGGCGGGCAGCGGCTCGGCGAACTCATCCACGTCGGCTGTGGTCATATCGGCACTCTACGGCGAGGGTCCGACAACGGTCAGTCATCGGTTGGCGGCCGGGGACCGCCAGCCCCGCAGCACGCTCTGGCCTTTACGCCGGGGTCAAGGTCTACCGTCAAGTCATGCGGATCGGAGAGCTGGCCGAACGGGCGGGTACGACCACCCGCACCCTGCGCTATTACGAGTCGCTCGGGCTGCTGCCCGCGCGCCGCACCGGCAATGGTTACCGGTCGTACGACGAGGAGGACCTGCGGCTGCTCCAGCAGATCCGCACGCTGCGGGACTTCGGCTTCGAGCTGGAGGAGACGCGTCCGTTCGTCGAGTGCCTGCGCTCCGGCCATCCGGCCGGTGACTCCTGCCCCGCCTCGCTGGAGGTCTACCGGCGCAAGCTCGCCGAGCTGGACGAGTGCATCGCCCGGCTGAGCGCGATCCGGGAGCGGGTCGGGACACAGCTCGTCCAGGCGGAGCGGGCCCGCGCGGAGCTGGATGCCGCGGCGACGGCGCCCGACGGGGCCCCGGAGCCGCGCTGCGAGCTGACACCGCCCGGTCCCTGAGCCCGCTCGGCCCCTGAGCCCGCCGTAACCACAACAGCTCCACCCGTATGACAAGGACGCCAAGGGAGATATGACATGTCACTGACACACACCGGGGGAGTGGCCACGGTCACCGACGCCACCTTCGCCGAGGAGGTCCTGGCGGCCGAGCTGCCGGTGCTGGTGAAGTTCACCGCCTCGTGGTGCCCGCCGTGCCGGATGATCGCCCCGGTGCTGGCGGAGATCGCGCAGGAGGAGGGTCACCGGCTGAAGGTGGTGTCCCTGGACGTCGACGAGAACCCGTCCACCACCAACGCGTACGGGGTGCTCTCGATGCCGACTCTGATGCTGTTCCGGGCGGGCGAGCCGGTGCGGTCGCTGGTCGGGGCCCGCAGCAAGCGGCGGCTGCTGGAGGAGCTCGGCGAAGCGCTCTGAGCCTTACCTGACGCGATCTGACGCGCACCGGAGCCGCGGCCGAACCGCCCCTGCTACGTTGGCCCGACATGACCATCAGCGGGGGCGGCCTCAGCGGCCGTGAGCGGCCAGCGGGCAGTCGGCAGTGGGGGCGGAAAAGGTGAGATCAGCGGTGCGCGTCCTGGTGCAGGGGAAACCCGTCGACTCCTATCCGGCGCTGCCTCCCGAGGCCGAGCGCGGTTCACCGCGCCGGATCACCGAGGTGGGCGAGGAGGTGCTGCGCCGCTCCTGCCGCGAGGTGACCGAGTTCGGCACGCCCGAGCTGAGCGCCCTCATCGACGACATGTTCCTCACCATGTACATCGCCGAGGGCGCCGGGCTGGCAGCCAATCAGGTCGACGTCGATCTGCGGCTGTTCGTCTACGACTGCCCGGACGACCACGGCGTACGGCACATCGGCCACATCATCAACCCGGTTCTGGACCAGCCCGACCCGGCCCACCGGCTGCTCATCGAGGAGGCCGAGGGCTGTCTGTCCGTACCGGGCGCGCGGATGGACGTACCGCGCACCGACCGCACCGTGGTCCGCGGCGTCGACAAGGACGGCAATCCGCTGGTGATCGAGGGCACCGGCTACTTCGCCCGGTGTCTCCAGCACGAGGCCGACCACCTCTCGGGGCACCTCTACATCGACCGGCTCTCCAAGCGCGACCGCAAGGACGCGCTGCGGCAGATGGCGGACCGTCATGAGGAGGTCCTCGCCCGCCGCGTGGAGAAGGCGACGGCCCTGGGCCACCAGCTCCAGCCCTGACCGGCCCCGGCCACCGCCTTGGCCCCGGCTGCCCCGGCCACCGCCTTACCGCAGCCGTCGCGCTCGCAGCACGGTGTCATGGGTGTGGTGGGTGCCGGCGGGGGCGGGAGCGGTGCGTCGCCGGGTCTCGTTGACCACAACCGCCCAGTCGTCGTCGAGCACCCCGGCGACGTCGTCGGGCTGGTAGTAGTCCACGGGGTCGAAACCCTGCTCCGGGTGCGGGGTCAGATCGGCGAGGTCATGCGTGGCGAACAGCAGCGTGCCCCCGGGCGCGACGGCAGCCAGCAGGCCACGCAGCGCCCCGTGGTCCGGCTGCCGCTTGAGCGGAAAGTACTGGACCGACACCAGGTCGAACGCCGCGGCCGGGGGCCGCGTACTGGTCAGATCGGCCCGCCTCCACGCCACCCGGCCCTCGAGGTCCGCGGCCGCCGCGGCGGCGCGCTCCAGGGCGACCCGGGAGATGTCCACCGCGGTCACCCGCCACCCCCGCCGAGCCAGCCAGACCGCGTCGCCGCCCTCCCCACACCCCACATCAAGCGCCTGCCCCGGCGGCATCTCGGCGACCTCGCTGACGAGCACCCCGTTGGGCGCCCCGCTGAAGAGCTGATTACGGCTGCCATACATGTCGTCCCAGAACTGTCTGTCCATGCCCACCAACCTGCCCCCGCCCAGAACGAACTGACAAAGTTCTTTGCGGGAACGGCAAAGCACCGCGGACCAGGCAGCGGCCGTCAGGTCTGGGCCATGTCCACGAAGCGGGAGTAGTGGCCCTGGAAGGCGACCGTGATCGTGGCCGTCGGGCCGTTACGGTGCTTGGCCACGATCAGGTCCGCCTCGCCCGCGCGCGGCGACTCCTTCTCGTAGGCGTCCTCGCGGTGGAGCAGGATGACCATGTCGGCGTCCTGCTCGATGGATCCACTCTCCCGGAGGTCCGAGACCATCGGCTTCTTGTCCGTGCGCTGCTCGGGGCCTCGGTTGAGCTGGGAGAGCGCGATGACCGGTACTTCCAGCTCCTTGGCCAGCAGCTTCAGGTTTCGCGACATGTCCGAGACCTCCTGCTGACGGCTCTCGGGGCGGCGGGCGCCGCCGGACTGCATCAGCTGGAGGTAGTCGATGACGACCAGTTGGAGGTCATTGCGCTGCTTGAGGCGGCGGCACTTGGCCCGGATCTCCATCATCGACAGGTTCGGGGAGTCGTCGATGTAGAGCGGGGCCTGGGAGACGTCCGGCATCCGGCGGGCCAGCCGGGTCCAGTCCTCGTCGGTCATGCTGCCCGAGCGCATGTGGTGGAGCGCCACCCGGGCCTCGGCGGAGAGCAGACGCATCGCGATCTCGTTGCGGCCCATCTCCAGGGAGAAGATGACGCTCGGCATGGCGTGCTTGATGGAGCAGGCGCGCGCGAAGTCGAGGGCCAGGGTGGACTTGCCCATCGCGGGGCGGGCGGCGATGACGATCATCTGGCCCGGGTGCAGCCCGTTCGTCAGGGAGTCCAGGTCGGTGAAGCCGGTGGGCACCCCGGACATCTGTCCGCTGCGCGAGCCGATCGCCTCGATCTCGTCGAGCGCGCCCTCCATGATGTCGCCGAGCGGCAGATAGTCCTCACTGGTGCGCTGCTCGGTGACGGCGTAGATCTCCGCCTGGGCGCTGTTGACGATCTCGTCGACGTCCCCGTCCGCCGCGTATCCCATCTGGGTGATGCGGGTACCGGCCTCGACCAAGCGGCGCAGCACGGCGCGCTCGTGGACGATCTCCGCGTAGTACTCGGCGTTGGCGGCCGTGGGGACCGACTGGACGAGGGTGTGGAGATACGAGGCGCCGCCGACCCGGGCGATCTCGCCGCGCTTGGTCAGCTCCGCGGCGACGGTGATCGGGTCGGCCGGCTCACCCTTGGCGTAGAGGTCCAGGATGGCCTGGTAGACGGTCTCATGGGCGGGCCGGTAGAAGTCATTGCCCTTGAGGACCTCCACCACATCGGCGATGGCGTCCTTGGAGAGCAGCATGCCGCCGAGGACGGACTGCTCGGCGTCGAGGTCCTGGGGCGGAACGCGCTCGAAGCCGGAGCCCTCCCAGGGGGAGCCGCCGCTTCCGTCGCGGTCCTGACCGTCGCGGCCCCGGCCGCCGCCCTCACCGCGGCGGAAGCGGGGGGACGGGAACCGGTCGGACGGGCCGGAGTCCGCCCATGGGTCGTCCATGGGCTCGGGCACGCTCACCCCGTCACCTCCTCCCGTCCGCGAAGCGAACCTCGCCGTGCCCGTCCTTCTTACGGCACGGCTATGACACAACTGAGCGGCCGGCTTTCCGGACACGGCGCATCGGAGGCTGGGGCTTCCAGGGCCGGATCGGGTGGCGGGCGCCGGACCACGTTAGGCCCGTCGGGACCGCCAGCCAACTTGGTTATCCACAGGGCATGTGGATGATGGGATCCATCCTGTGGGTAAGTCGCGCGAACCTGTGCACGGGCCGGGGGACAGTGCTGTGGACAAACACACAATCACCCCGAGAGTCCAAGCCTGACCTGCGGTTTCTCTATCCAGTGGCTGTGCAGAAGAAAAACTTCCGCCCCCAGCGCAAGATCACGACAAAGGGCGCAGAGAAGATCGTCCCGTGCGCCGCCTTGTAAGGACCGGCGGCAGCTTGTGTCTCTTACCTGTGGACGATTACATTGCCCTCATGACACAGGCCCCCACGAGCGCGCGGAGCACCCCACGCCACCACGACCGCGAGATCATCGCACTCGCGCTTCCCGCCTTCGGCGCACTCGTGGCGGAACCCCTCTTCGTCATGGTCGACAGTGCCGTCGTCGGCCATCTGGGCACCGCCCAGCTGGCCGGTCTGGGCGTCGCCGCGGCCCTGCTCGCCACCGCCGTCAACATCTTCGTCTTCCTCGCCTACGCCACCACCGCGGCGGTGGCCCGCCGGGTCGGCGCGGGCGACCTCGCCGGGGCGATACGGCAGGGCATGGACGGCATATGGCTGGCCCTGCTGCTCGGGGTCGCCGTCATCGCCGTCGCGCTTCCCACCGCCCCCGCCCTGGTCGACCTCTTCGGCGCCTCGGACACCGCCGCGCCCTACGCGATCACCTATCTGCGGATCAGCACCCTCGGCATCCCCGCGATGCTGGTGGTGCTCGCCGCCACCGGTGTGCTGCGCGGCCTCCAGGACACCCGGACCCCGCTGTATGTCGCCATCGGCGGCTTCGGGGCCAACGCCGCGCTGAACGCCGTCCTGGTCTACGGGGCCGGGCTGGGCATCGCGGGCTCGGCCTGGGGCACGGTGATCGCCCAGAACGCCATGGCCGCTGTCTACCTCACCGTCGTCATCCGGGGCGCACGGCGCCATGGCACATCGCTGCGACCCGATGCCGCGGGCATCAGGGCCTGTGCCCAGGCCGGGGCACCGCTGCTGATCCGTACGCTCTCGCTGCGCGCCGTGATGCTGATCGCGACGGCCGTGGCGGCTCGCCTCGGCGACACCGATATCGCCGCCCATCAGATCGTGCTCACCCTGTGGAGCCTGCTGGCGTTCGCCCTGGACGCCATCGCCATCGCGGGTCAGGCGATCATCGGGCGCTATCTGGGGGCGGGCGATGAGGAGGGGGCACGGGCCGCCTGCCGCCGCATGGTGCGGTGGGGCATCGCCTCGGGCGTGGCGCTGGGCCTGCTGGTGGCGGCTTCCCGGCCGTTGTTCATCCCCCTGTTCACCACCGATTCCGCGGTACGGGACGCCCTGCTGCCCGCCCTGCTGGTCACGGCCCTCATCCAGCCGGTCTCGGGTGTGGTCTTCGTCCTCGACGGCGTGCTGATGGGCGCGGGGGACGGGGCCTATCTGGCCTGGGCGATGATTGCCACGCTGGCCATCTTCGCCCCGGTGGCGCTGCTGGTGCCCTCGCTCGGCGGGGGCCTGACGGCGCTGTGGTGCACCATGGCGCTGATGATGTCGGTCCGGATGGCCACCCTGTGGCTGCGTACCCGCTCCGGCCGCTGGATCGTCACCGGCGCGGTACGAAGCTGAGCCCACGCCCCGCCGGTCAACCCCCGGCCCGGCGAAGGGCCGAACGGCGGAGGGTCAACGCGGCGGAGGGTCGACGCGGCCACGACGGAGAGCCGACGCGGCCACGGCAGAAGACCGACACGGCGGAGGGCCGCACCCACAACAGGGGTGCGGCCCTCCGGTGCACTGTGCACGGTGCCGACGGCGACCGTCACGGCCGTCGTCAGGCGGCGATGACCTCGACGCCGACCTTGGCGGCAACTTCGGCGTGCAGACGGACCGAGATCTGGTGCGCGCCCAGGGTCTTGATCGGGGCCTGCACCTCGATGCGGCGCTTGTCGACCTCCGGGCCACCCGCGTCCTTGATCGCCGAAGCGATGTCGGCCGGGGTCACGGAGCCGAACAGCCGGCCGGCGTCGCCGGCACGGGTCTTCAGCCGCACCTTGACGCCCTCGAGCTGAGCCTTGACCTCATTGGCCTGCTCGATCGTGGCGATCTCGCGGATGCGACGACCGCGGCGGATCTGCTCGACGTCCTTCTCGCCACCCTTGGTCCAGCGGATCGCCAGACCACGCGGAACCAGGTAGTTACGGGCGTAACCGTCCTTGACGTCCACGACGTCACCGGCGGTGCCGAGGCCGGAGACCTCGTGGGTGAGGATGATCTTCATGTGTCAGTCACCCTTCCCTTATCGCGCGGTGGAGGTGTAGGGCAGCAGCGCCATCTCACGGCTGTTCTTCACGGCCGTGGCGACGTCACGCTGGTGCTGGGTGCAGTTGCCGGTGACCCGGCGGGCACGGATCTTGCCGCGGTCGGAGATGAACTTCCGCAGCAGGTTCGTGTCCTTGTAGTCGACGTAGGAGATCTTCTCCTTGCAGAACACGCAAACCTTCTTCTTAGGCTTGCGAGCAGGCGGCTTCGCCATTGTCTCTCTCCAGTGTGATCAAGAAGTGTGTGCTGGTCGCCCTGACCAGACCGCGCGCTGTTTCACGTGAAACAACGCCTCGGGTCTAGAAGGGCGGCTCGTCCGAGTAGCCCCCGGAGTTGCCGGAGCCACCGCCCCAGCCACCACCACCGCCGCCCTGGCCACCGGCCGGAGCGCCGGTCGCCCACGGGTCGTCGGCCGGAGCGCCGCCGCCCTGCTGCTGGCCGCCGCCGCTGGGGCCACCGCCCCAGCCACCGCCGCCCTGGCCGCCACCGCCACCGCCGCCGTAACCACCCTGACCACCGCGACCGGTGGTCTTGGTGACCTTGGCTGTGGCGTTGCGCAGGCTGGCGCCGACCTCGTCGACATCCAGCTCATAGACCGTGCGCTTGATCCCCTCGCGGTCCTCATAGGACCGCTGCTTCAGACGGCCCTGCACGATGACGCGCATGCCGCGCTGAAGGGACTCAGCCACGTTCTCCGCGGCCTGCCGCCACACCGAGCACGTGAGAAAGAGGCTCTCGCCGTCCTTCCACTCGTTGGTCTGCCGGTCGAAGGTACGGGGAGTGGACGCGACGCGGAACTTCGCGACCGCCGCACCGGACGGGGTGAAACGCAGCTCGGGGTCGTCGACGAGATTGCCGACGACCGTGATGACGGTCTCGCCTGCCATTGGGGGAACCTCTCGGCGGGTACTGCTGGGCTGCTTGCTACTCGTTGCGATTCGGCCCCGATGACCGCTGAACGCTTACGCGGTCAGTGGGTCTCGGGACGGAGGACCTTGGTCCGGAGGACCGACTCGTTCAGGTTCAGCTGGCGGTCGAGCTCCTTGACGACCGCGGGCTCGGCCTGTAGGTCGATGACCGAGTAGATGCCCTCGGGCTTCTTCTTGATCTCGTACGAGAGACGACGACGGCCCCAGGTGTCGACCTTCTCGACCTTGCCATCGCCTTCACGGACGACGGAAAGGAAGTTCTCGATCAGCGGGGAGACAGCGCGCTCCTCGAGATCGGGGTCGAGGATGACCATCACCTCGTAGTGACGCATGTGGAACCCACCTCCTTTGGACTCAGCGGCCACGGTCGTTCCGTGGCAGGAGGGTCGTGATGCGTATCCGCTTCGGCGTCAGTGCAGACACCACCGCGGAGGGTACACAGTACCCGGCTCCGGCCGCCCGCTTGAAATCCGGGCGTCTTGGCCCGCAATCTGTACACATCGGGTGTGAGCGGCGTAACAGTTCGCCGCCTTGCTCTATGTGCCTACCTGGAGGTGCCCCATGGCACAGGCAGCACGATCCCACCACGGCTTGCTCACCTTCCTGGACACCGACGGCAAGTCGCATCCCGTAGAGAACACGGTCGCCGTGGCGACCGTGGTGATCGGCGTGATCGCCTTTGTCACGGCTCATTTCCCCCACCTCCACCTGGTCAGCTCATGGGTCGGACTGATCGGGATGATCAGCGGCGCCTGGGGCCAGCTGAGGTCCGTGACCACCGGTGAGCGGTTCCTGCTGATCATCGGGCTCGGTGCCGCCGGGGTCGGCTTCTATCTCGGCATGGCACACGGCGGGCTCTTCGGCGGCGTGCTGGGCTGAGCCCGCCCGGAGCCCGGTTGTCCCCGGGCCCGAACGGGGCGTGTCCCGGTCGCAGTAGGCTTCGGCGCGAGAGCCGGAGCCCCGACCCTGGGGACAAACCTGCCGAGGAGCGCCCCACATGAGCCTGACCCTGAGGACGATCAGCCGAGAGCAGCATCTGGCGTACATCCAGAGCCTGTCGGCGGCAAGCCACATGCAGGTGCCTGCATGGGCTGACGTCAAGTCGGAGTGGCGCTCGGAGAACCTCGGCTGGTTCGACGCCACGGGTCAGCTCGTCGGCGCCGGTCTCGTCCTCTACCGTCAGCTGCCCAAGATCAAGCGCTATCTCGCCTATCTTCCCGAGGGCCCGGTCATCAACTGGTACGCCCCCAACCTGGAGGACTGGCTGCGTCCGATGCTCGCGCATCTGAAGCAGCAGGGCGCCTTCTCCGTGAAGATGGGCCCGCCGGTCATCATCCGCCGCTGGGATTCCGCCGCGATCAAGTCCGGCATCCAGAACCCCGACGTCAAGCGGCTGCGCGATGTCGAGGCCACCTTCATCGAGCCGCGCGCCTTCGAGGTGGCCGATCGGCTGCGGCGCATGGGCTGGCAGCAGGGCGAGGACGGCGGGGCCGGCTTCGGTGACGTCCAGCCGCGGTACGTCTTCCAGGTGCCGCTGGAGAACCGCTCCCTCGAGGATGTCCACAAGGGCTTCAACCAGCTGTGGCGCCGCAACATCAAGAAGGCCGAGAAGGCCGGTGTCGAGGTCGTCCAGGGCGGCTACGAGCATCTGGGCGAGTGGCAGCGGCTCTATGAGATCACCGCGGAGCGCGACCACTTCCGGCCCCGCCCGCTCAGCTACTTCCAGCGCATGTGGACGGCCCTCAACACCGAGGACCCCAACCGGATGCGGCTGTACTTCGCGATGCACGAGAACGAGGCCGTGGCCGCCGCCACGATGCTGATCGTCGGCGGCCATGTCTGGTACTCCTACGGCGCCTCCGCCAACCACAAGCGCGAGGTCCGGCCCTCGAACGCGATGCAGTGGCGGATGCTCCGCGACGCCTACGCACTGGGCGCGACCGTCTATGACCTGCGCGGCATCAGCGACTCCCTCGATGAGACGGATCATCTCTTCGGCCTGATCCAGTTCAAGGTGGGCACCGGTGGGCAGGCTGCCGAATACCTCGGCGAGTGGGACTTCCCGCTCAACAAGCTCCTGCACAAGGCGCTCGACATCTACATGTCGCGCCGCTGACCACGATTCGCTGTCTCCCATACCTCCAATACACCGCGGCTACGAGAAAGGTTCCGGGACCGGTCAATGGCGCTCACCCTCTACGTCGACACCGCTCGCTGGCGGGCGCATCAGCAAACGGTGATCCAGCAGTTCCCGGGGATAGTCCCGGTCTGCAAAGGCAACGGCTACGGCTTCGGTCATGAGCGGCTGGCCGAGGAAGCCGCCCGCTTCGGCAGCGACATCCTCGCGGTCGGAACCACGTACGAGGCCGCCCGGATGAAGGACTTCTTCAGCGGTGACCTGCTCGTGCTCACCCCCTTCCGCCGCGGTGAGGAGCCGGTGCCGCTGCCGGACCGGGTGATCCGTTCGGTCTCGTCGGTCGACGGCGTCTACGGCCTGGTGAACGCGCGCGTGGTCATCGAGGTCATGAGCAGCATGAAGCGGCACGGCGTCACCGAGGAGGACCTGCCCAAGCTGCACGCCGCGATAGAGAACGTCCGGCTGGAGGGGTTCGCCATCCACCTCCCGCTCGACCGCACCGACGGCCTGGATGCGGTCGAGGAGGTCATCGCCTGGATGGACCGGCTGCGGGCGGCGCGGCTGCCGCTGCACACCATGTTCGTCAGCCACCTCAAGGCCGAGGAACTGGCCCGGTTGCAGCAGCAGTTCCCGCAGACCCGCTTCCGGGCCCGCATCGGCACCCGGCTGTGGCTGGGCGACCACGACTCGACGGAGTACCGGGGCTCGGTGCTCGACGTCACCCGGGTCGCGAAGGGCGACCGCTTCGGCTACCGCCAGCAGAAGGCCGCATCCGACGGCCATCTGGTCGTGGTCGCGGGCGGCACCTCCCACGGTGTCGGCCTGGAGGCGCCCAAGGCGCTGCACGGGGTGATGCCCCGCGCCAAGGGGGTGGCCCGCGCCGGTCTGGCGACCGTCAACCGCAACCTCTCGCCGTTCGTGTGGGCGGGCAAGCAGCGGTGGTTCGCCGAGCCGCCGCACATGCAGGTGTCCATCCTGTTCGTGCCCAGCGATGTCCAGGCGCCCCAGGTGGGGGATGAGCTGGTGGCGCATCTGCGGCACACCACAACGCAGTTCGACCGGCTGCTCGACCGCTGAACCCACGCCACCGGGAGGGGCTCCCGTCCGGGGCTCACTCCCGGTGGACGCCCCAGTCCACCAGCGCCGCGCCCTCATAGCGGGAAGCCCGCCGCGCCTCTCCCAGCACGAACGCGTCCGGGGCCCGGTCCAGCACGCCTCCCCCGGGGTCGTCCGACCCGTCCCGGCGCACCGGGTCCCGCTCGGGCACCAGCGCGTCCCGGATGATCAGGGCGCACAGATAGAGCGTCCCCAGCAGATGTACGGCGATCGCCAGCTGATAGCCCTCCGCCGGCAGCCCCCGGTGCTGGTCGCCGCTGCCCGTGTACGCGAGGTACATCCAGATCCCCAGGAAGTACATGACCTCGCACGCCTGCCAGACCAGGAAGTCCCGCCAGCGCGGCCTGGCCAGTGCGGCCAGCGGGATCAGCCACAGCACGTACTGCGGTGAGTAGACCTTGTTGGTGAGCACGAACGCCGCGACGATCAGGAAGGACAGCTGGGCCAGGCGCGGACGGCGCGGGGCGCACAGGGCCAGCACCGCCACTCCGAGGCAGGCCAGGGCCATCAGCACGGTCCCGTAGGTGTTGACGTCCTCCAGGGAGTTCCCGGTGCGCTGGGAGATGATCAGCCACACGGAGCCGAAGTCCACGGGGCGCTCCTGGCTGAAGGTGTAGAACGTCTTCCAGCCGTCGCGGATGTGCAGTCCGCCCTGCGTGCTGATCATTACGGGCAGGTTCACCACGAGCCAGGCGGCGAGGGCCCCGCCCGCGGCAGTCCAGAAGGCCCGCAGCCGCCCCGCCCGCAGACAGAGCACCAGCAGCGGACCGAGCAGCAGTCCGGGGTAGAGCTTGGCGGCCGTCGCGAGCCCCAGCAGCACACCGGCGGCCAGCGGGCGGCTGCGGGACCACATCAGCAGGGCGGCGGCCGTAAGGGCGACGGCGAACAGGTCCCAGTTGATGGTGGCCGTGAGCGCGAAGGCGGGGGCGAGGGCGACCAGCAGCGCGTCCCAGGGGCGGCGCCGGTGCGTACGGGCCACACAGACCGCGATGACCGCGGTGCAGACCATCAGCATGCCCGCGTTGACCATCCAGTAGATCTGCTCCCGGTCCTGGATGGAGCCGCCGTGCGGGGTCATCCAGGAGGCGACCTCCATGAAGAGGCCGGTGAGGACCGGATACTCCAGGTACTGCATCCCGCCCGAGACGTTGTCCGGTATCCGGTCGAAGTACGGAACGAGGTCGATGGCGAAGCCGCGGCCGTTGTAGAGGTGCGGTATGTCGGAGTAGCAGGCGTGGGTGTACTGGGCGGTGGCCCCGTAGAACCAGCCGCCGTCGTAGCACGGCAGCTTCTGCACCATGCCCAGGGCGAACATGCCGATGGCGACGATCGCCACGATCCGCACGGGGGTCCACCAGCTCGTGCCCAGCAGGGCCCGGCGCCCGGTCGGCCCACCGATCAGCTCGCTGCCGGCCGCGGCCACCGGATCCTCGGAGGTCGGCCTGACGGGCTGGGCCTGTGGGTCCTCGCGCACGCTCATGGCCCCCATCCTGCCGTACGAGCTCCTCCGGAGGAGTCAGGACCGCCCCAGCGGCCGCTGAGCGCGCCGCGGACGCCGGGCGGGGCCTCGGTCGGGGAGAGGCGGACCAGAGGCGCAGAGAGCCGTCCAGGGCCCGTAACGGCGTCGGCCGCGCCGGAGCGGGTTCGCTCCGGCGCGGCCGGCGAGAGGTGAACGGTTCGTACGGGACCGCGGGCTATTCCTCCCTGCGGGTCCCGGACGGGCCGCCGAATATGCCACCGGGGCCGCCCGGGTCCTCCGTGGTCGGCGACGTGGACGGACCTCCCGGACCGCCGTTCCCGCCGCCGTTCTGGTTGCCGCCGTTGCCGTTACCGCCGTTGTCCTGGCAGTCCAGGTCGAGCGGGTCACAGGTGTCCGTCGGGGTCGGGCTGCCGGACGGCGACTCCGAGGGGGACTCCGACGGAGATTCCGAAGGCGACTCCGACGGGGACTCGGACGGCTTGTCCGTCGTCGGGGTCGGGCTCGGGCTGGCGTCCTCGCCGAAGACCTTCTGGCCGATCGGAGTGGCCGCGGGGAAGTCCTTGACCGGCACGCCCTTCAGGGCACCGCGCATGTAGTCGGCCCAGATCTCCGCCGGGAACGACGCACCGTGGATCGTCTTCTGGCCGCCCACACCGCGCATGGACAGGAACTTCTGGCTCTTGGCCTGGTCGTCCACCCGCCACATGCCGATCGCCGTGGACAGCTGCGGGGTGTAGCCGGAGAACCAGGCCGACTTGTTCTCGTCGGTGGTTCCGGTCTTGCCCGCGACCGGACGGCCGATCTTGGCGGAGGTGCCGGTGCCGCGCTGGACCACGTTCTCCAGGACATCGGTGACGTTGTTCGCCACGTTCGAGTCGAACGCCCGCTTGACCTCGGCGTCCTGCTTGTGGTCGTAGACGGTGCCGTTCTTGTCCTCGACCCGCTCCACCGAGTACGGCTCGGCCTGCTGACCGCTGGCCGCGAAGGTGGCGTACGCCCCGGCGAGCCGGATGGCGCTGGGCGCGGAGGTGCCGAGCGAGAACGTCGGGGTGATCGAGGACAGTTGCTCCTTGTTGAGGCCCGCGGCCAGGGCCGCGTCCCGCACCTTGTCGGTGCCGACGTCCATGCCCAGCTGGATGAACGGGGTGTTCACCGAGTACTGCATCGCGGTGCGCAGGCTGATCGGGCCCTTGTCCTCGTCACCGTCGTTCCGCTGGTGCCACTCCTTGCCGTCCTTGTCGTGCCAGACGGTTCCGTCGTAGTCCCGCAGGGTCACCTTGTTGTCGCCGTTGTAGACACTGCTCGGCGAGACCAGGGTGCGCTCGGAATCGGGTTGCTCCCGTGGGCCCTTCGGATCGCGGGCGCCATTGGTCATCGCGGCGGCCATCACGAAGGGCTTGAAGGTCGAGCCCACCTGGACACCGGTGTAGTCGGCGTTGTTGCGGTAGTGCTCCAGCGCGTTCTTGCCGCCGTAGATGGCCAGGATCTTGCCCGTCTTGGGCTCCACCGAGGCGCCGCCGAACTGGACGTGCTTGTCCTCGACGCGCTCTTTCGGCTTGAGGTTCTCCTTGGAGACCTTCTCGACCGCCCGGGTCAGCTCACTGATCTTCTTCCGGTCGAAGGTGGTGTGGATCTGATAGCCACCCTTGTCCAGTTGTGACTTGCTGATGCCGGTGTTGGCGATGATGTAGTTGTCGGCGAGGTCGGTGAGATAGCCGATCTGGCCCTGCTTGTTCGTGGCCACCTTCGGGTTCTGCGGCATCGGGAAGCCCTTGTCGATCCACTTCTGGGCCTCGGTCCTGGGCATCCTGTGCACGGCGACCTCACGCCGCAGGGTCCACTCCCAGCGCTGCTTGGCGCGCTTGGTATTGGCCTCCTTGGTGGCGGCGGCGCCATAGCCCCCGTTGGGGTCGTAGAGGTTGGGGCCGTTGAGCGTCGCGGCCAGGAAGGCGCTCTGGCTGGGCGTCAGCTTCGAGCAGTCCCGGTCGAAGTAGGCGCGGGCGGCAGCCTGGCAGCCGTAGGCACCGCGTCCGTAGTACGCGGTGTTCAGATAGCTCCCGAGGATGTAGTCCTTGTCCTTGGTCGCGCCCACCTTTATGGAGATGAACAGCTCCTTGACCTTACGCGTGATCGTCTGCGACTGGTCGAGGTAGGTGTTCTTCACGAACTGCTGGGTGATGGTCGAACCACTCTGGGTCGCTCCACCCTTCGCCATGTTGACGACCGCGCGGGCGATACCCATCGGGTCGACGCCGCTGTCGTCGTAGAAGCTGGCGTTCTCCGCGGAGATCACCGCGTTCTGCATGGACTTGGGGATCTTGCTGAGGGGGACGATCTGACGGTTGAGGTCACCACCGCCGGAGACCACCATCTGCTTGCCGTCCGCCCAGTAGTAGACGTTCTTCTGGGTCTGGGACGCGGCCTGGGCGGTCGGCACCTCAACCAGCCACAGCCCTATGCCGACGGCGCCGAGCAGCACCGCGAAGAAGAAGATGAAGGTTCCCGTCACCAGCCTCCAGGACGGAACCCAGCGCCGGAAACCCGACCGCCCGCCGCGCGGGTAGTCGATGAAGCGCTTCTTGCCGGGGGGTCCATCGCCCCCGGGGCCGCGTCCGCGGCCGCCGCCGGTCCCCCGCCGACCGCCTCCGCGACCGCCGGGGCCCGCGCCGGACGCGCTCGCGTCGGATCCTCGTCTACGGCCACCGCTGCGCTGGGCGGCCCGGCGGGCCGCCGCGCGGCCACCGTAAGGGCGCTCTTCCCCCTGCGGGGTGGCGCCCGACCCGGCTGCGGCGTTGTGCGTCGGTGCTGCGCGGCGGCCGGACGACTGCTGTCCGGCTCGCCGGGCCGCTGCTCGTCCGCCGCCTTGGGGTTGCGGCGGCTTGCGACGGTGCTCGCTCATGGAACGACTTCTCCTCGGGCAGGCGCTATCGCCTGAAAGCGGCAGATGGCTTCCGGTCCCCCCAATGTGCGGTCCGGTCGCACCAGGCAACCGGACGCACTGCATCCGGGACGAGGACGCATCGCGGCGTCACTTGGTTCCCATAGGTCTGCATGGCGAACAGAGTACGCACGGTCAAAACCCGCCCAGCCGCCACCTTCACTCCATAACCGTCAGATTGAGTGTCTCGAATTGGTGATGTGACGGCGTTCACCGTGGTCCCTCTTGTCCCTTCCCGCACACAGTTCTATCGTCTTGATGTATCGAGTCGATACATCAGCTCGACATAGCAGGCCCGTAGGAGAAGGAGAGGCGGGGAATGAGCAGACGCTCTGGCGTCCTGGAGTTCGCCGTTCTCGGCCTGCTGCGCGAGTCACCGATGCACGGATACGAGCTGCGTAAGCGGCTCAACACCTCACTCGGGGTGTTCCGCGCGTTCAGCTACGGCAGCCTCTATCCCTGCCTCAAGACGCTGGTCGGCAACGGCTGGTTGATCGAGGAATCCGGCAGCGCCTCCCCGGACGCTCTCGCGGCGCCCCTCTCCGGCCGCCGGGCGAAGATCGTCTACCGGCTCACAGCGGCGGGGAAGGAGCGGTTCGAGGAACTGCTCTCCCACACCGGGCCGGATGCCTGGGAGGACGAGCACTTCGGCGTCCGGTTCGCCTTCTTCGGCCAGACGTCACGAGACGTTCGGATGCGGGTGCTGGAGGGGCGGCGCAGCCGCCTGGAGGAGCGCCTGGACAAGATGCGCGCCGCCATGGCCCGTACCCGCGAGCGTCTGGACGACTACACCCTCGAGCTACAGCGGCACGGGATGGAGTCGGTGGAGCGCGAGGTGCGCTGGCTCAACGAGCTGATCGAGAGCGAGCGGGCCGGGCGCGATCGGCGCGACGGCACCGTCGGGCAGGTCCGGACGACCGAGCGGGACGAGGACCGGCCGCCACAGCAGGACCAGTCAGAAGATGCGGACGGCCCGCCCCGGCACCGGGGTGGTTCCCGGCCGGATCCGTCCGATGACACCACCAAGTGAGGCCCGGCACCCGCAGGGCCTCGTCCAGTACACACAGGGAGCAACCGGAATGGGTTCGGTTCGTGTAGCCATCGTCGGTGTGGGCAACTGCGCCGCCTCGCTGGTGCAGGGCGTCGAGTACTACAAGGACGCCGACCCGGACACCCGCGTGCCGGGTCTGATGCACGTGCAGTTCGGCGACTACCACGTGAAGGACGTGGAGTTCGTGGCCGCCTTCGACGTGGACGCGAAGAAGGTCGGCCTGGACCTCGCGGACGCCATCGGCGCCAGCGAGAACAACACCATCAAGATCTGCGACGTGCCGACGGCGGGTGTCACGGTCCAGCGCGGCCACACGCTCGACGGACTCGGCAAGTACTACCGCGAGACCATCGACGAGTCCGACGAGGCACCGGTCGACGTCGTCCAGGTGCTCAAGGACAAGCAGGTCGACGTTCTGGTCTGCTACCTCCCGGTCGGCTCCGAGGACGCCGCCAAGTACTACGCCCAGTGCGCCATCGACGCGAAGGTCGCCTTCGTCAACGCGCTCCCGGTCTTCATCGCCGGCACCAAGGAGTGGGCGGACAAGTTCACCGAGGCCGGGGTGCCGATCGTCGGTGACGACATCAAGTCGCAGGTCGGCGCGACCATCACGCACCGCGTGATGGCCAAGCTGTTCGAGGACCGGGGCGTCATCCTGGACCGCACCATGCAGCTGAACGTCGGCGGCAACATGGACTTCAAGAACATGCTCGAGCGGGAGCGCCTGGAGTCCAAGAAGATCTCCAAGACCCAGGCCGTCACCTCCCAGATCCCCGACCGCGACCTGGGTGCCGACAACGTCCACATCGGCCCCTCGGACTTCGTGGCCTGGCTGGACGACCGCAAGTGGGCCTATGTCCGCCTGGAGGGCCGCGCGTTCGGCGATGTCCCGCTGAACCTGGAGTACAAGCTCGAGGTCTGGGACTCCCCGAACTCCGCGGGTGTCATCATCGACGCGCTGCGCGCCGCGAAGATCGCCAAGGACCGCGGCATCGGCGGCCCGATCCTCTCCGCCTCCTCGTACTTCATGAAGTCGCCTCCGGTGCAGTACTTCGACAACGAGGCGCGGGAGAACGTGGAGAAGTTCATCAAGGGCGAGGTCGAGCGCTGAAGCGCCATGCGCTGATTCCCGCCGCGTGATCACGGGCCTCCGGGTAATACACCCGGAGGCCCGTGTGGTGTGTGAGGCTGACGCCATGCCTGTTGTGCGTGATCTCCGCGTACTGCTGCAACTGCGGGACTTCCGCCGCCTCCTGGCCATCCGGCTGCTGTCCCAATCGGCCGATGGCGTCTACCAGGTGGCCCTCGCCACCTATGTGGTCTTCTCCCCGGAGAAGGAGACCTCCGCCGCGGCCATCGCCTCCGCCATGGCCGTCCTGCTGCTCCCCTATTCCCTGCTCGGCCCCTTCGCCGGGGTACTGCTGGACCGCTGGCGCCGGCGACAGGTGCTGCTCTACGGAAATCTGCTGCGCTCGGGGCTGGCCGCCGGAACCGCCGTACTGGTGCTGGGCCAGGTGCCGGAGTGGCTCTTCTATGTCTCGGCCCTTTCGGTGACGGCCGTCAACCGCTTTGTGCTGGCCGGTCTTTCGGCGGCCCTGCCCCGGGTCGTGGACAGCCAGGAGCGCCTGGTCATGGCCAACTCCCTCTCGCCCACGGCCGGAACGCTCGCCGCCACGGCCGGGGGCAGCCTCGCCTTCATCGTCCGGCTGTCGGGCCCAGGAGGCACCTCCTCGGACGCGCTGGTCGTCCTGGTGGGCGCCGCGCTCTATCTCTGCGCCGGGCTCACGGCCCTTCTGATGGCACCGGGTCTGCTGGGGCCGGATCCCGCGGCCCTTCAGCCCCGTCTCTCCGCGGCCCTGATGAGCACCGCGCGGGGTCTGGTCGCGGGCGTACGCCATCTGCTGGAGCGCCGCGATCCCACCGTGGCGCTGACCGCGATGACGCTGATGCGCTTCTGCTACGGCGCGCTCACGGTGACGGTGCTGATGCTCTGCCGCTACGCATGGGCCGAAACCGAGTCCCAGGGGCTCGCGCTTCTGGGGCTGGCCGTCGGCGTTTCGGGCGCGGGCTTCTTCGCGGCGGCGGTGATCACGCCATGGGCGGTGGCCCGGCTCGCCGCCCGTACGCCCTCCTCCCAGCCGGACGGCCGACTCTCCTGGGTAATGGTGTGCGCCGGGAGCGCGGCCCTCCTGGAACCGGGACTCGGACTGCCCTTCGAACCCGCTCCGATGCTGATCGCCGCGTTCGTTCTCGGGCTGATCACCCAGGGGGCGAAGATCGCCACCGACACCGTGGTGCAGTCCGCCATCGCCGATGACTTCCGCGGGCGGATCTTCTCCCTCTATGACGTGCTGTTCAATGTCGCCTTCGTGGGAGCCGCGGCGGTCGCGGCGGTGATACTGCCGCCGGACGGCAGATCGGCGGCACTGCTGATCTGTGTGGCGCTGCTCTACGCGGCCACCGCGATCATGGTGAGGTTTCACGTGAAACATGACCGGCAGAGCGCCAAGCGGGTCGATGTTTCACGTGAAACGTGAGGGACTCAGCCCTCCGGCTGACCTTCCCACCACTCATGGAGCGCGGCGATCGCGGCGTCCCGCTCCATGGGGCCGTGCTCCAGCCGCAGCTCCAGCAGATGCTTGTACGCCTTGCCGACCTGTGGCCCCGGGGGGATGCCGAGGATCTTCATGATCTCGTTGCCATCCAGATCCGGGCGGATCGCATCCAGCTCTTCCTGCTCCTCCAGCCGGGCGATGCGCTCCTCGAGGCCGTCGTACGCACGCGAGAGCGCCGTCGCCTTCCGTCGATTGCGCGTGGTGCAGTCCGAGCGGGTCAGCTTGTGCAGCCGGTCCAGCAGCGGCCCGGCGTCACGGACATAGCGGCGGACCGCGGAGTCGGTCCATTCCCCCGTGCCATAGCCGTGGAAGCGCAGATGCAGCTCGACCAGGCGGGAGACATCCTTGATCAGCTCATTAGAGTACTTGAGCCTCGTCATCCGGTACTTGGTCATCTTGGCCCCCACCACCTCGTGGTGGTGGAAGGAGACCCGGCCGTCCTTCTCGAAGCGGCGCGTCTTGGGCTTGCCGATGTCATGCAGCAGCGCGGCCAGCCGCAGCGTCAGATCGGGGCCCTCGGTCTCCAGCTCGATGGCCTGGTCCAGCACCGTCAGCGAGTGCTCGTAGACATCCTTGTGGCGGTGGTGCTCATCGCGCTCCAGGCGCAGCGCCGGAAGCTCCGGCAGGACGCGGTCGGCGAGCCCGGTCTCCACCAGCAGCCGCAGCCCCTTGCGGGGGTGATCGGCCAGGACGAGCTTGTTGAGCTCATCACGCACCCGCTCCGCCGAGACGATGTCGATGCGCTCGGCCATCGCCGTCATCGCGGCGACGACCTCGGGGGCCACCTCGAAGTCCAGCTGCGCGGCGAAGCGCGCGGCACGCATCATCCGCAGCGGATCGTCGGAGAAGGACTCCTCGGGCGTCCCCGGAGTGCGCAGCACCCGGGCGGCGAGATCCTCCAGACCGTGGTGCGGGTCGATGAACTCCTTCTGCGGAAGGGCCACCGCCATCGCGTTGACCGTGAAATCCCGACGGACCAGGTCCTCCTCGATGGAGTCGCCGTAGGACACCTCGGGCTTCCGAGATGTCCGGTCATAGGCTTCTGACCGATAAGTCGTGATTTCAATCTGGAAGCTCTGGTCCGACCCGCTTCCTGGCGCCATGCCCTTTCGGCAGCCGACCGTACCGAAGGCGATGCCGACGTCCCAGACCGCGTCCGCCCAGGGCCGTACGATCTTCAGTACCTCATCCGGCCGCGCGTCCGTCGTGAAATCCAGATCGTTACCGAGCCGGCCGAGCAGCGCGTCCCGTACCGAGCCGCCGACCAGGGCCAGGTGGAAACCTGCCTGCTGGAATCGACGGGCAAGATCGTCGGCAACGGGAGAGACCCGCAGGAGCTCACCCACGGCGCGGCGCTGCACCTGGCTGAGCTCGTTGGTCGACTGCGGGGATCGGCTGTCATTGTTGGCGTTCGGCACAACAGAACAGGGTACGTGGCCGTGCGCCCCCGAGACTCCACCCCCGACGGGGCCACCACTGCGTAACGATCTTGTGGAGCCGTCCACAGCACTTCGTCACAGCGGGCATCGTTACCATTCCGTGGACGCACATTGCGACGACCACTGACGACCTACTGACGACAAGGGACGGGCGAGCGCGTGGCCGATGCGGCAGACCTCCGGGGGACAACTTCCGCTCGTGCCCGGCGATGGTTGCGGCGCACGGCGGCCCTGCTGGCCGCGGCGCCGATGCTCGCGGGCCTGGCACAGATTCCGGCGGCACCCGCCGCCCACGCCGAGAGCAAGGCCACGGGCTCGCGATCGGTGGACGTCTCCATCACCTCACTGACCCCCACCGCGCCGAAGAAGAGCGACACCCTCACCGTCAGCGGCACCGTCACCAACGACACCAAGGGCACGGTCTCGGACGCCCGGGTGGGCCTCCGCGTCGGCCCGACCATGAACGGCCGCAGCGCGATCGACACCGCGGCCCACCGCACCGGCTATACGGAGGGGCTCGACGGCACCGAGATCGACGGCAAATACGCCAAGAAGATCGGCAAGCTGGCGGCCGGCACCAGCCGTGACTTCTCCCTCTCCATACCGGTGGATCAGTTGCACCTGGGGGAGAACGGCGTCTATCAGCTCGGTGTCTCGCTCACCGGTGACACCTCCCATCAGCCCTGGCCTCAGGTGCTGGGCATCGAGCGGACCTTCCTGCCCTGGCAGTCGGACCCGTCCCAGAAGAAATCCCAGCTCACCTATCTGTGGCCGCTGATCTCCGCCACCCATGTGACCGCCCGCACGGACAACGACGAGGACCGCACCCCGATCTTCCGGGACGACCGCCTGGCCAAGGAGCTGGCCCCGGGCGGCCGGCTCCAGCAGATGGTCGCCCTGGGGAAGAACCTCCCCATCACCTGGGTGGTCGACCCCGACCTGCTCGCCACGGTCGACGCGATGACCAAGAAGTACGAGGTCCAGAACCCCTCGGGCAACGGGACCAGGGCGGGCCACGGCCAGACCGTCGCCAAGCAGTGGCTGGACGCCCTCCAGAAGGCCGTGGATGGCAAGCAGGTGGTCGCGCTGCCGTTCGCCGACCCCGACCTCGCCTCGCTCGCCCACCGCGGTAAGAACGTCACCGGCGCCCTCAGCCACCTCCAGGGCGCCACCGAGCTCGCCTCGACGACCGTGGAGACCATCCTCGGAGCGCGGCCGCGCACGGACTTCGCTTGGCCCGTCGAGGGTGCGGTCGACTCCTCGATCGTGGACGTCGCCACCTCCGCGGGCGCCCACAACGTGATCGCCCGCAGCGACAGCCTGCGCGAGACCGGCGGGCTCTCCTACACCCCCACCGCGGCCCGCCAGATCGGCGGCGGCAATACGGCGGTGGTCGCCGACGCGCGGCTGTCGACGGCCTTCACCGGCGACATGTCCAAGGCGGAGAACTCCACCCTCGCCATCCAGCGGTTCCTGGCCCAGAGCCAGATGATCAATCTCCAGGCGCCGGACAGGCAGCGCAGCATCGTGGTCGCCCCCCAGCGGACGCCCACCACCAGCCAGGCGCAGGCGATGGCGGCGGCCATGGAGGGCCTCTCCGGGCAGTGGACGCAGCCGCTGAGCCTGGGGCAGGCCGCGAAGGCCAAGCCCGACCCGAGCGCCACCCAGCGGGTGCCGAGCACCCGCTCCTACCCCCGGTCGCTGCGCGCGCGGGAGCTGCCCACCGAGGCATTCGACCGGATCCAGGAGACCCAGAAGACCCTGGACAATTTCGAGCCGATCCTGACCGCCAAATACCGGGTGGTCACCCCCTTCGGGAACGCGATCAGGCGCGAGATGTCGACCTCGTGGCGCAGCGAGGCGCAGAACGCGACCGGCTTCCGGCACGATGTGCAGACCTATCTCTCCGGGCTCACCAAGAAGGTGCGCCTGGTCCCCAAGACGGACATGACCCTCTCCGGGCGCAGCGCCACCGTCCCGGTGACCGTCCAGAACAACCTGGTCCAGAGCGTCGAGCTGCGGCTCGTCCTGCGCTCCCAGCAGGGCAACCGGCTGGCGGTCAGCGACCCCCAGCTGGTCAATGTGGAGGGCGGCCACAGCCAGTCCGTGAAGTTCGGGACCACGGCCAACGCGAACGGCCCGGTGTGGGTCTCGGCACAGCTCTACACCCCGGACGGCCAGCCGTACGGCGACGAGATGCTGTTCGAGGTGAATGTCACCGAAATCACGTCGACCGTGATTCTCGTGATCGCCGGCGGTGTGCTGCTGCTGGTCCTCGCCGGTGTCCGGATCTATGTGCAGCGCAAGCGCGCGGCCGCCAGGAGTGGTGAGGACGGCGGGGACGGGGAAGACGCCGAGGAGGCGCACGGGCAGGATGAGGACGACAGCGAGGCCCCGGAGACCGACCGGTGTGACCCCGCACACGCCCTCGTGCCCGAGCAGCCGAGTGACCCGGCGTCGGACACCGGATCGCAAAGCGCTGGCCCGTCCGGCTCGGGTGAGAAAGTGGACCATTGAGCAATGCCGGGGCCGGTGGGCCGCAGTGGACGATGAGGTGGGGTAGCGATGAACGCGCCGTATGACGGTGATGGCCGAGTGCCACCGCCGCCACAGCCGTCCCCTCACGGCCCCCACGACCCTTACGGACAGGAACCGCACCAGCGGGATCCGTATCTGGGCGACGCCCACCAGGCGCCCCCGGCCGATCCGCGCCAGTCGTACGGCCAGCAGTACTACGCACCGGACCCGTACCTGGACGACTCGTACGCGACGGGCAGCTTCACGCCCTATCCGTATCCGACGCAGGATCGGTACGCCCACGATCCGCTGACGGACCCCCGGTACGACCGGCACTCCTCCCACGCACCGCGGCAGGACGGCTACCAGCAGCAGTACTACCAGCAGCCCCCCACGCCGCAGGGCCCCGACCCGCGCGCCTGGTCCCCCGAGGCCGCCACCGGCCACCAGGGCGCCGTACAGCAGCCGTACACCGCCGATCAGGCGGGCCAGGGCTATCCGGGGGCGGACGGCGGCTACGGCGCGGGGGAGCAGCCGCAGCGGGACGCCTTCGCGCACCTCTACCGCGATCAGCAGCCCTATGAGCCCCGGGCCGGCCAGGGCCAGGGCTACCCCCAGGGCGCGGAGAGCTACCCCCAGGGCCAGGCGCCCGCTCAGGGGCAGGCGCCGTTCCCCGGACCGCCCAGATCCGAGCCCGCCGGCGCGGCGGCCGCCGCCCCCACGGTGGCCGCCCCGGTGGTGACCGCCCCCGCGACCGAGCCCGAGCCGAAGGCCTCAGGGGGCCGGGCGGCGGGTCTGCTGCAATCAAGCGCGCTGATGGCCGCGGGCACCTTGGTCTCCCGCCTGACCGGCTTCCTCCGGCAGATGGTGATCGTCGCGGGACTCGGCGCCGCCAGCCTCGGCCAGGCTTACCAGGTCGCCTATCAGCTACCCGCGATGATCTACTTCCTCACGGTCGGCGGCGGTCTGAACTCGGTCTTCGTCCCGCAGCTCGTGCGCGCGATGAAGGAGGACAAGGACGGCGGAGTCGCCTACGCCAACCGTCTGCTCACGCTGACGATGGTCGCGCTCGGCAGCCTCGTCGCGGTTTCGGTGTTCGCGGCCCCGACGCTGATCCGGATGCTCTCCGCGGACATCGCCAGCGATCCCCCCTCCAACGAGGTGGCGGTCACCTTCGCCCGCTACTGCCTGCCCACCATCTTCTTCATGGGCGTGCACGTCGTGGTCGGTCAGATCCTCAACGCCCGGGGCAAGTTCGGCGCGATGATGTGGACCCCAGTTCTCAACAACATTGTCGTCATCGCTACTTTCGGCCTCTTCATCTGGGTGTTCGGCACCTCCAGCAACTCCAACATGGGTGTCACGACCATCACCCCGGAGGGCATCCGGCTGCTCGGCATCGGCACGCTCCTCGGCCTCGCCGTCCAGGCCCTGTCGATGTTCCCCTACCTCCGGGCAGCTGGTTTCCGCTTCCGGCCGCGCTTCGACTGGCGCGGCCACGGCCTCGGCAAGGCCGCCAAACTGGCCAAGTGGACCGTGCTGTTCGTGCTCGCCAATCAGGCGGGCAACATCGTGGTGACCCAGCTCGCCACTGCGGCCGGTACGGAGGCCGACAACGGGGGCCACCCAGGGGCGAGCTACGTCGGTTACACGAGCGCTCAGCTCATCTGGAACATGCCCCAGGCCATCATCACCGTCTCGGTGATGGCGGCTCTGCTGCCCAGGCTCTCCCGCGCGGCCCACGACGGCGACCCCGGTGCGGTCCGCGACGACATCTCGCAGGGCCTGCGCACCTCCGCCGTAGCCATCGTCCCCCTCGCCTTCGGCTTCATCGCGCTCGGTATCCCCCTCTGCACGCTGCTGTTCGGGACCTCGGGCACCGCGACGGCCCAAGCCATGGGCTACATCCTCATGGCGTTCGGCCTCGGGCTCATTCCGTTCTCCGTGCAGTACGTCGTCCTCCGTGGCTTCTACGCCTACGAGGACACCCGCACCCCCTTCTACAACACCGTCATCGTCGCGGCGGTCAACGCCGCCGGATCCGGGCTCGCGTATCTCCTGCTCCCCGCCCGCTGGGCCGTCGCCGGTATGGCGGCCGCCTACGGCCTGGCCTACGCCATCGGCGTGGGCGTGGCCTGGAAGCGGCTGCGCAACCGGCTGGGCGGCGATCTGGACGGCCCCCGCGTCGTGCGCACCTACACCCGCCTCGTCGGCGCCAGCATCCCCGCCGCCCTCCTGGGCGGTGGCTCGGCCTACACCATCATGCAGACCCTCGGAATGGGCGTCGTCGGTTCCGTAGCGGCTTTGCTGGGCGGCGGTCTCGTTCTTATCGCGGTCTTCTACATTGCTGCGAAACGGATGCGCGTTGATGAGCTGACGGCCATGGTCGGTATGGTGCGCGGACGACTCGGACGCTGATCATTGAGCACAACCATCGTCCGCCACCGTGTGTCGTGCATAGCGGCGGACTGTGGGCACAATTGTCTTGGCTCGGAGTAGGCGCAACGGATGGGGAGGCAGGAACGACGGTGGCGGAACGGAGCACGGCTGCCGTCGACGTGGCCGACAGCGGTGGAGAGGAGCCGCTGACCGCCGAGGCGGGTAAGGCCACGGCCGACGGGGCGGGGACGAAACAGAAGGTCGGCAAGGGGACAGAGGCCGCGGGCACCGACGATACGGGCGCCGCGGCCGAAGCGAACCCGCTCGAACTGCACAGCGGTCACAAGCTGGCCAGACGCTACCGTCTGGAGGAGTGCGTCACCCGTCTGGACGGATTCAGCAGTTGGCGTGCCGTGGACGAGAAACTGCGGCGTGCCGTCGGGGTGCATGTCGTGCCCGCGGACCATCCGCGCGCCAGGTCGGTGCTCGCCGCCGCCCGTTCGGCGGCCCTGCTGGGCGATCCCCGCTTCGTCCAGGTCCTCGACGCCGTCGAGGAGAACGATCTCGTCTATGTCGTCCATGAGTGGCTTCCCGACGCCACCGAGCTCACCGCCGTGCTGGCCGCCGGGCCGCTCGAGCCGCACGACGCGTACCAGCTGGTCAGCCAGGTCTCCCAGGCCATGGCCGCCGCCCACCGCGAGGGCCTGGCCCATCTGCGGCTGAACCCCGGCTCCGTGCTGCGCACCGAGTCCGGCCAGTACCGGATCCGCGGACTGGCCGTCATGGCCGCCCTGCGTGGTATCAGCGTCGACCACCCCCAGCGCACCGACACCGAGGCGATCGGCGCGCTGCTGTACGCGGCGCTCACTCAGCGCTGGCCGTACGAGGCCGACGCCTACGGCCTCTCCGGGCTGCCCAAGGGCGTGGGCCTGATCGCCCCCGACCAGGTCCGCGCCGGAGTGCACCGCGGTCTGTCCGAGCTCGCGATGCGCGCGCTGGTCAACGACGGGGCCACCGCCTCCCGTCAGGACCAGCCCTGCACCACCCCCGAGGAGCTGGCCAAGGCCGTCGCGGCGATGCCGCGCATCCGGCCGCCGGAGCCCGCCTTCACCCCCTCCCCGGCGTACCAGCGCACGACGTACCAACAGGGCGTGTACGGCCAGCAGCCGAACCGCGGCGGCACCGCGCACACGGCCCGCACGGCCGCTCCCGTGCCGCCTCCGCCGCCGTTGCAGAGCCGCACGGGCAAGGCCCTCAAGTGGACCGTCTCCGCCCTTCTGATCGCCGCTCTCGGCCTCGGCAGCTGGCAGCTCGCGGACACCCTCCTCAAGGAGGAGAACAAGTCCAGCCCGGGCAAGTCCACCAGTGAGAAGGACGACGGCAAGGGCGCAAAGGTTGGCAGCAAACCGATGAAGATCCAGGGCGCCGCGGAGTACTACCCCGACGGGAATCCCCAGCACACCAATCAGGTGCCCTTGACCTACGACGACGACCCAGACACGGTGTGGCGCAGCAAGAGCTACGACGAAGGCCCCGATCTCAACCCGGCCTTCAAGAAGGGTGTGGGCTTGGTGTACGACCTTGGTGCGGGGCACAAGCCCAAGACGGCCACCCTCGGGCTGAAGTATGGGGGCGATCACACCACGGTGTCGCTGTACGCGGCGGACTCGCTTTCCTCATCCGCACCGTTGAGTTCCATGAGGAAGCTCGCAACAACCACGACCTCGGGCACCACGGCCAAGCTCACCGTGAACCGCCCGGAATCGGCCCGGTATGTCGTCCTGTGGATGACCGCGATGCCCCAAGCGCCCGGTGACACGTACAGCGACCCCGGCTACAAGCAGGCCATCACCGAAGTGAAGTTCACCGGCTGAGCCGGCTGATCGGGCAGGGGGCTCAACGTTGGACGACGCCACCATCGGCGGAGCGAGCGACGGCGAGCTCCTCGCCCGGCACGTCGACGGCGACCCGGACGCCTTCAGCGAAATAGTGCGGCGCCACCGCGACAGACTCTGGGCGGTGGCGCTGCGCACCCTCGGCGACCGTGAGGAAGCGGCCGACGCGGTCCAGGACGCGCTCGTCTCCGCCTATCGCGCCGCCCACACCTTCCGGGGCCAGTCCGCCGTGACCACCTGGCTGCACCGCATCACGGTCAACGCCTGTCTGGACCGGGCCCGCAAGGCCGCCTCCCGTCGTACCTCCCCCGTCGACGACACCGAGCGGCTGGAGCAACTTCTGGAACCCCATGAGTCGGCCGCGGCCCCCGCCGAGCGCGGTGATCTCCACCGCGAACTGCTCCAGGCGCTGCGCACCCTCCCTCCCGAGCAGCGCGCGGCCCTGGTGCTGGTCGATATGCAGGGCTACCCCGTCGCGGAGGCGGCGAAGGTACTGGACGTTCCCACCGGCACCGTCAAGAGCCGCTGCGCCCGGGGCCGCGCACGACTGCTGCCCCTCCTCTCACATCTCCACCCCAGTGGGAGGGGTAGCTCACCCTCGAGCATGGGAAGGAACCGGACGCAGGGGACGTCCGTCCCACCGACGGCAGGACCGAACGACACAGATGCCGTGAAGGGCGGAGGTGGGCGAGCGTGACATCCTCGACGGACACGGAAGAGCACCCTGAAGTCGCGGAGATCTCCGCACTCACCGAGGGTCTGCTCTCTCCGTCCCGCGCCGTCGATGTGCGCACTCACCTCACGAGCTGCGTGCTGTGTGCGGACGTATGGGAGTCTCTGGACGAGATCCGCTCCCTGCTCGGAACGCTCCCGGGACCGGTGCGGATGCCCGCCGATATCGCGGGCCGCATCGACGCGGCGCTGGCGGCCGAAGCACTTCTCGACGCGACCGCCCCCGAGCGCGTGGCCGATGTTTCACGTGAAACTCCGGATCCGGACGCCACGCACACGCCTGTTTCACGTGAAACGGCCGATGGCGCCTCCAGCGACCCCGGCTCCGGGACTGTGGAGCCCACGGCCAAGCCGTCCATCGCGGCGGACCGGCCCGCCGGGCGCCCGCGTGGGGCCACCGGCCCTGGACGGGGAACCGCCGGACCCGGCACCCGCCCCGGCCGCGCCCGCCGCTGGCGCAAGGCCGTCCTCGGCGGCGCATGCGCCGCCGCGGTGATCGGCATCGGGTCCTTCTTCCTCCAGAGCGGCTCCTCCGGCGATCACAGCGACAGCGGCACCCAGACGCACGCCAGCCAGAGCTCCACCGCGAACTCCACCCTCTCCTCGGGCACGCTCAAGGACCGGGTGCACGAGCTGCTCGCCAACCGGAAGTCCACCGCGTCGAACGGCGTCACCGGGCAGGGCAACTCGCCCGATGTCCCGCTGCGAGCCGATGACGACCCTGAGGTGCCCTCCTGCGTACAGAGCGGCACCGGTCGCAAGGAGCCGGCCCTCGCGGCGCAGCAGGACACCTACGACGGCCAGAGCGCCTATATCGTCGTCTTCCCGCACCCCTCCGACAGCTCGCGCGTCGATGCCTTTGTGATCGACGCGTCCTGCGTCTCGGCGTCCCCGACGACTCCCGGGGAGCTCCTGGTGACCCGGACCTACCCGCGCCGCTGAGGCACACCGCACACCGGGGCCCTGCCTGACAGCGCTCGGGAATGCCTGACCCGTAGGATCCGTTGGGTGGGGTGGCAGCGGAATTCCGGGGGACCCGGAGCCGCCCGCCCAGTCAGCAGTCCGGCAGTCGGCAGAGACAAGGAAGACATCCGTGAGCGACGTCCGCAACGTGATCATCATCGGTTCCGGGCCCGCGGGCTATACGGCCGCGCTCTACACCGCCCGCGCTTCCTTGAAGCCGCTGGTCTTCGAAGGTTCCGTGACCGCGGGTGGCGCCCTGATGAACACCACCGATGTGGAGAACTTCCCGGGCTTCCGGGACGGGATCATGGGCCCCGACCTGATGGACAACATGCGGGCCCAGGCCGAGCGCTTCGGCGCCGAGCTCGTTCCGGACGACGTGGCCGCGGTCGACCTCAGCGAGCAGATCAAGACCGTCACCGACTCCGCCGGTACGGTCCACCGTGCCAAGACCGTCATCGTGGCCACCGGCTCTCAGCACCGCAAGCTGGGGCTGCCGCGCGAGGACGAGCTCTCCGGCCGCGGTGTCTCCTGGTGTGCCACCTGTGACGGGTTCTTCTTCAAGGACCAGGACATCGCCGTCATCGGCGGCGGTGACACGGCCCTGGAGGAGGCGACCTTCCTGTCGCGGTTCGCGAAGTCGGTCACGGTGGTCCACCGCCGGGACACTCTGCGCGCCAGCAAGGCGATGCAGGAGCGGGCCTTCGCCGACCCGAAGATCTCGTTCATCTGGGACAGCGTGGTCGAGGAGATCCACGGAGACGGCAAGCTCTCCGGTCTCACGATCCGCGACGTCAAGAAGGACGAGACCTCCGAGCTGCCGGTCACCGGGCTGTTCATCGCGATCGGCCACGACCCGCGCACCGAGCTGTTCAAGGGCCAGCTGGGCCTGGACGACGAGGGGTACCTGAAGGTGGAAGCGCCCACCACCCGGACCAACCTGCCCGGTGTCTTCGCCGCCGGCGATGTCGTGGACCACACCTACCGTCAGGCGATCACCGCGGCCGGCACCGGTTGCTCGGCGGCACTGGACGCCGAGCGGTACCTCGCCTCACTGGGGCAGGGCGACGCCACCGTCTGACTCCGCTTCCCACCTCTGCACCAACTCACTAAGGAGATTGCCATGGCCGGTGCCACGGTCACCGTGACGGACGCCGACTTCGAGGAGAAGGTCCTCAAGAGCGACAAGCCGGTACTCGTCGACTTCTGGGCCGCCTGGTGCGGTCCGTGCCGCCAGATCGCCCCCTCCCTGGAGGCCATCGCGGCCGAGCACCCCGACAAGATCGTCATCGCCAAGCTCAACATCGACGAGAACCCGGCGACGGCCGCCAAGTACGGCGTGATGTCCATCCCGACGCTCAATGTCTACCAGGGCGGCGAGGTCGCCAAGACCATCGTCGGCGCCAAGCCCAAGGCCGCCATCGAGCGCGACCTGGCCGACTTCATCGGCTGAGCACACCACGCGTCGCCCTCATACACGAAGGGGCTGCCCATCGGGGCAGCCCCTTCGTGTTTCACGTGGAACCCAAGCTCCGCCTGTTTCACGTGGAACCCGCTACAGCGGCCGAAGCGCCGGCTCCTTCTGGACGGCGCCGAGCAGCCGGTCCAGCGCCAGCTCGACATCCTCCTTCCAGGAGATCGTCGTCCTCAGCTCCAGCCTCAACCGGGGGTAGCGCGGATGCGGCCGTACGGTCTTGAAGCCCACGGCCAGCAGATGATCGGCGGGCAGCACACACGCCGGTTCCTTCCACGTGGCGTCCCCGAACGCCTCCACCGCTTTGAAGCCCCTGCGGATCAGATCCTTGGCGACGGTCTGCACCATCACCCGGCCCAGCCCCTGCCCCTGGTATCCGGGCATCAGCCATGCCGTCATCAGCTGGACGGCATCCGCCGCGACCGGACTGGTCGGGAAGGCCGTGGAGCGCGGTACATACGCCGGAGGCGCGTACAGCACAAAGCCCACCGGGACCTCATCGACATAGACCACCCGGCCACAGGATCCCCACTCCAGCAGCACGGCGGAGATCCATGCCTCTTTCTCCAGCTCCGGCCGGCCGGCCCTTACGGCTGCTTCGCCGCTGACCGGATCGAGTTCCCAGAAGACACAGGCGCGGCAGCGCTTGGGGATGTCCGGGAGGTTGTCCAGCGTGAGCGGTACGAGCCGACGCCCCATGAAGCCAGTCCTTCACTTCCGTGGCCAGCCGCGCCACGGGCGGCTGACAGCGCACTACGCTCCCTGAGCAGACTGCCGACGAAACCGCCGACAGCTCCCAGGCCCAATCCTGTGGCCAACAGTCCGGTGCGGCTCACCGATCGCATGGCCCTGTCCTCCACATGCGGCGCCTCCACATGGATCCGCCCTATCTGACCGCATCGTATCCGTGCCGAGATTGCACCGATACCGCCCTTGGGCAAACAGCGGGTCGCGTTCCGACCATGTCGGAACGCGACCCGCCCCGCGCCGCCCTTCCGTACGGCATGAACCGCACGGGCAGCGCCTCACTCGTCCTCGTCCGCCGCTCCGTCCTCGGAGGAGAGCGGCTGCTCCAGCACCGGCCCCTCACCGGGGGCCAGCGTGCCGAGGATCCGCTCGAGATCCTCTATTGAGGCGAACTCGACGACGATCTTTCCCTTCTTCTGACCGAGGTCGACCTTCACCCGCGTCTCGAACCGATCGGAGAGACGTGAGGCCAGATCCGTGAGCGCGGGGGACACCCGCGCACCCGCCCTCGGGCTCTTGGGCTTGGTCGTGCCCCCCGAGCGCGAGCCCATCAGGGTGACGATCTCCTCCACCGCACGCACCGAGAGCCCCTCGGCGACGATGCGATGGGCCAGCCGGTCCTGCTCCTCCGGGTCGTCCACGGAGAGCAGTGCCCGGGCATGACCCGCGGAGAGAACCCCGGCGGCCACCCTGCGCTGGACGGACGGGGAGAGCTTCAGCAGCCGCAGCGTATTGGAGACCTGCGGACGCGAGCGCCCGATACGGTCGGCCAGCTCGTCATGCGTGCAGTTGAAGTCCTTCAGCAGCTGGTCGTACGCCGCCGCCTCTTCCAGCGGATTCAGCTGGGCCCGGTGGAGGTTCTCCAGCAGCGCGTCCAGGAGGAGCTTCTCGTCATCGGTGGCCCGGACGATCGCGGGGATCTTCTCCAGACCGGCCTCACGACAGGCCCGCCAGCGGCGCTCGCCCATGATGAGCTCATAGCGCTCCGGCGCCAACTGCCGTACGACGACGGGCTGGAGGAGACCGACCTCCTGGATCGAGGTGACCAGTTCGGCCAGCGCGTCCTCGTCGAAGACCTCACGAGGCTGCCGCGGGTTGGGGGTGATGAAGTCCAGCGGCAGCTCGGCGAAGTGAGCCCCGGCCACCTCCTCCGGCATCGCCTCCGGAACGACGGCCTCGGGCTCCTGCTCCCTCGGCGCGGGCTCGGTTTCCTGTGGAACGGTGTGCGTGGCCAGTCCGGCCACCTTGGCCGCCGCCACTCCGCGCTCCTGGGTGAGCACCGGGACCGCGGTCGGTGAGGTGGTGGCCCCGGTCGTCGTGACCGTCCCCGCCCCCGCCGAGGACGCGGCATTGTCCGCCCCCTTCGGCGCGGGAGGGATCAGGGCACCGAGCCCACGGCCCAGTCCTCTGCGTCGCTCACTCACTGAATCCCCTCCTGCATGCTGCTGTGCTGGTCGTGCTGGCTGAGCTCGGGCAAGGCATGGGCGTGCTGGGCTTCGTAGTGCACGCCAACACCTCTGAGGGCGATCTCGCGGGCCGCCTCCAGATAGGAGAGCGCCCCACTCGACCCCGGGTCATAGGTGAGGACGGTCTGCCCATAACTGGGGGCCTCGGAGATGCGCACCGATCGCGGAATGCTCGTCCGGAGCACCTCACCGCCGAAGTGGCTCCGCACCTCGTCGGCGACCTGGGAGGCCAGCCGGGTGCGACCGTCGTACATGGTGAGAAGGATCGTCGAGACATGGAGCTTGGGGTTGAGATGGCCCCGCACCAGATCCACATTCCGCAGCAGCTGCCCCAGCCCCTCCAGGGCGTAGTACTCGCACTGGATCGGGATCAGCACTTCCGCGCCGGCCACCAGCGCATTGACCGTCAGCAGACCCAGCGAGGGCGGACAGTCGATCAGGATGTAGTCCAGCGGCTGCTCGTACGCCTCGATGGCCCGCTCAAGCCGGCTCTCCCTGGCCACCAGGGAGACCAACTCGATCTCGGCACCGGCGAGATCGATCGTGGCCGGAGCGCAGAAGAGGCCCTCCACATCCGGGACCGGCTGCACCACATCGGACAAGGGCTTGCTGTCGACCAGCACGTCATAGATCGATGGAACCTCGGCATGGTGGTCGATCCCCAGCGCCGTTGACGCATTGCCCTGTGGGTCGAGATCGATCACCAGCACACGGCCACCGTGCAGGGCGAGTGAGGCGGCCAGGTTGACCGTGGTCGTGGTCTTCCCGACCCCGCCCTTCTGGTTGGCGACCACCATCACCCGGGTCTGCTCCGGCCTGGGCAACCCCTCACCGGCGCGGCCCAGGGCTTCGACGGCCAGCTGAGCGGCACGGCCAATAGGGGTGTCGTCCATCGGAGGCGGCGTTTCACGTGAAACATCCTCCCCCGGCGATTCGGTACGGGGGCCGGGGACCGGATCGGTCATCGGCCCCGCGATGTTGGCGTCGGACCGCAAGGATTCACTCTCCTCGACATCAGGCTCGCAATAAGCAGAGCCTGCCATGCTTTTGGGGTCGTGAACCAGCGAGGCCTGTTCTCCTGTGGATGAATCCACGTTCATACGGGGTCGGCGGTCGCGGGGCAAAGCCGCCGCACGACCGCGACTGATGATTCCATGCAGCAGGGAGCGACGTTTCACGTGAAACACGATGCACGGGAGGACTCGTCGATGGGTCGCGACACTCCGGTATGTGTAGTTTTGCCAGCTTGTATGGAGCAATGCCGCTGATTCAGGGCCGACGGCGCGGCGACCGGCGAGCCGCCTTGGCCCGCTTCGCCGCGAAGCGCACACCCCCGGGGCTCTCTCCGACCTCGACCCGCACCACCGTGGACGGCGGGTCCACCACTCCCTCACCGACATGCAACACCGAGGTCCCCACCACGCCCAGCTTGCCCAGCGCGGCCCGGGCCTGCTTCAGCTCCTCCTCGGCGGTATCGCCCTTCAGCAGCAGCATCTCGCCGTACGGGCGCAGCAGCGGAACCCCCCAGCCGGCCAGCCGGTCCAGCGGGGCCACTGCCCGAGCCGTCACCACATGCATCGGGGTCAGCTTCCCGAGGACCTCCTCGGCGCGGCCGCGCACCACCGTCACATGCTCCAGCCCCAGCAGTTCCACCACTTCCCGCAGAAAGTTCGTCCGGCGCAGCAGGGGCTCCAGCAGCGTGATCCGGAGATCGGGGCGGGTCAGGGCGAGCGGGATACCGGGGAGCCCGGCCCCCGAGCCCACATCGCAGACGGTGACGCCCTCGGGCACCACTTCGGAGAGCACGGCGCAGTTCAGCAGATGCCGTTCCCACAGCCGCGGCACCTCCCGCGGGCCGATCAGCCCGCGGGTCACTCCCACATCCGCCAGTAGCTCGCCGTAGCGGACGGCCTCCGGAAAACGGTCACCGAATACGTCCCTTGCCTCGGGGGGCGCCGGGGGGAGCTCCGCTGCTTCCGTCACGGGGACCGTCCTTCCGTACCGAACACTCTGCTGAACGATGATGTAAGGCTGACAAGATTCGGCCCCGTCTGCGTGCAGACGGGGCCGTGTGGATCACGAGGCGGAACCGCTTCAGACCGGAAGCACGACCACGCAGCGCTGGGGCTCCTCACCCTCGGACTCGCTGCGCAGCCCGGCGGCGGCCACGGCGTCGTGCACCACCTTCCGCTCGAAGGGCGTCATCGCCTTGAGCTTCACCGGCTGTCCGGTGCCCTTCGCCTCCTCGGCCGCCTTGGTGCCCAGCTCGGTCAGTTCGGCACGCTTACGGGCCCGGTATCCGGCGATGTCGAGCATCAGCCGGCTGCGGTCCCCGGTCTCCCGGTGCACCGCGAGGCGGGTCAGCTCCTGAAGGGCCTCCAGCACCTCGCCATCGCGGCCGACCAGCTTCTGTAGATCACGGCTGGTCGAGTCGCTGATGATCGACACCGCTGCGCGATCGGCCTCGACGTCCATGTCGATGTCGCCGTCGAGGTCCGCGATATCCAGCAGCCCCTCGAGGTAGTCGGCCGCGATCTCCCCTTCCTGCTCAAGGCGGGTCAGGGTGTCGACACCCTCGGCTGCCGGGGTGGTGCCTTCCGTCACGGATGGACTCCTTCGTTACTTCTTGGACGGGTGCTTGGGGCGCTGCTGGCCCTTGCGCTGGCCGGACTTCGAGCCGCGGGAGGAGCCGGAAGCCGAGCCGCCGCCGGCCGGCTTGCCGCCCTGCGCGCCCTTCTTCTGCCCCGGCCCCGGCTTCGCGGCGGGCTTGTCCTCGGTGGACTTCTCCGTGGAGGCCGAGGAAGCCGGCTGCGAGCTGGCCTTGCTGTGGCCGGTCGTGGAGCGCTGTGCCTTGGTCTGGCGCTTGGGCTGCTGACGGTTGGCGCGCGCCACCTCGGCCGCCTCCTTCGCGGCGACCTCGGCCGGCTCCTCCTTCAGCTTGCCACTGGCCCGCAGCCGCTCCTGGCGGGCCTTGAAGGCCACGCTGCCCGGCGTCGGGTTCCGGCGGATGACGAACATCTGCTGGCCCATGGTCCAGACGTTGGTGGTCAGCCAGTAGACGAGGACACCGACGGGGAAGTTGATGCCGAAGACGGCGAACATGATCGGGAAGACGTACATCAGCATCTTCTGCTGCTGCATGAACGGCGTCTTCACCGTGAGGTCGACGTTCTTGGTCATCAGCTGGCGCTGGGTGAAGAACTGCGAGGCCGACATGAGGACGATCATGGTGATCGTCACGATGCGAACGTCGGTCAGCGAGGCGCCGAGGGATTCGACCTTCGAGGCCGAGTCCATGAACTTCACCGACAGCGGAGCGCCGAAGATGTGAGCGTTACGGGCGCTGTCCAGCAGCGACTGGTCGATGACACCGACCGTCCTGTTGTTCGCGATGTGGTTGAGCACCTGGTACAGCGAGATGAAGAACGGCGACTGCGCGAGAATCGGCAGACAGCTCGAGAGCGGGTTGGTACCCGTCTCCTTGTAGAGCTTCATCATCTCTTCGGACTGGCGCTGCTTGTCGCTCTTGTAGCGCTCCTGGATCGCCTTCATCCTGGGCTGGAGCGCCTGCATGTTCCGCGTCGACTTGATCTGCTTCACGAAGAGCGGGATCAGGCAGATCCGGATCAGCACCACCAGCGAAACGATGGACAGACCCCACGCCCAGCCACTGTCCCGATCGAAGATCAAGCTGTAGAACGAGTGGAACTGGACGATGATCCAGGAAACTACGTCATAAAGAGGACCGAGGATCGTGTCCACGAATCAGGCTCCTTGGGCTTAGGGCTGGGTCTCGGGCTGTGCGGCAGGCTCCACAGCCGGATGCCCGCCGAGGCGGTTCCGCAGCCGCTGGTGCCACACCGGACGCTTCCGGGGCGGGACATGGTCGACGCCACCGAGTGACCATGGGTTGCAGCGCAGGATGCGCCAGGCCGTCAGCGCCGTTCCTTTTACCGCGCCGTGCCGGTTGATGGCCGTATAGCCATAGTGCGAGCACGACGGGTAGTACTTGCAGACCGGTCCCAGCATCGGGCTGATGGTCCACTGGTACAGCTTGATCAACCACAGCAGCGGGTACTTCATCGCGGCACCCCTCCCAGTAGCCGCTGCACTGCCGTGTCGAGATCGCGGGCCAGCTGGTCGTGACCCGCCTCACCCGCGCCGGGCAGCGCCCGTACGACCACAAGGCTACCTGCGGGAAATCGGTCGATGCGGTCCCGCATCAGGTGGCGCAGTCTCCGCTTCACCAGATTGCGGACGACGGCACCGCCGATCGCCTTGCTTACGACGAAACCCGCACGCGCCGGAGGAGCACTCTCCCCGGATGCGTGCGGGTCCGTATCACCGCTGGTGAGGCCGGTACGAAGATGCACGACAAGGAGCGGGCGCCCGGCCCTGCGTCCTCGGCGTACCGCGGCCGCGAAGTCCTCGCGCCGCCTCAGCCGATGTTCGGTAGGCAGCACGGCATGGACCTTGAGTCAGGCTGCTCAGGCCGACAGGCGGGCGCGACCCTTGCTACGGCGGGACGCGAGGATCGCGCGGCCGGCACGGGTGCGCATCCGCAGCCGGAAGCCGTGGGTCTTCGCGCGACGACGGTTGTTCGGCTGGAAGGTGCGCTTGCTCACTCGGGGGCTCCAGAAATGAATCGGATGGTGGCGGTCTATCGCTTGGCTGTCACCGTGCGCCCACGAGTAGCTCGCAATACGCCCGAGTGCACCGCTTCACGACCACGGATCATCAGCCCGTGAATCCTTGCCCATCGGAGGCAGGCGGCAGCAGCCATCGACAACTCGACCTGGTTACGGTACGCGCGGTTACGCCATCCGGTCAAACCGGTGGCCGACACCCTGACAGCGCGCTATCCCCCCACAGCCTAGGGGCAGGGGAACGCCCGGCGACATCGCATGGCACATTTGTACACACCCTGTGGACAACGACTTGAACCCTGTACCCCGGCCTGACTACCGTGGCTGGGCTCCGATTCCTTCACGCCCGTCCCGAGAACCACGCATTCGTGGGACCTGTCGGCGTCCCCCACCCAGCGAGTGAGAGAGCGTGCCCTGTGGCTGACGTACCCGCCGATCTTGCCGCAGTGTGGCCACGTGTGCTGGAGCGGCTGCTGGGAGAGGGCTCCGGGCAGGGCGGACAAGGCGTCGAGGCCAAGGACGAGCACTGGATCAAGCGGTGCCAGCCCCTCGCGCTGGTCGCCGACACCGCGCTGCTCGCGGTCCCCAATGAATTCGCCAAGGGCGTACTGGAGGGCCGGCTGGCCCCCGTCGTCAGCGAAACGCTGAGCCGGGAGTGCGGCCGCCCGATCCGCATCGCGATCACCGTGGACGAGTCCGCCGGCGAACCGATCGTCCCCCCGCAGCCCCAGCGCGAGCAGCGCGAGTCCTACGAGAGCCGCGAGTCCTACGAGAGCTACGACGGCCGGGACGGCTATGGCCGCCAGGCGCCGGACGACCTTCCGTCCGCCCGCCCCGCGTACCCCGGGTATCAGCAGTCGCGCCCCGAGCCGGGCGCCTGGCCACGGGACCGTGACGACTACGGCTGGCAGCAGCCCCGGCTCGGCGGCTTCCCGGAGAGTGATCCGTACGCCTCCCAGCGCGCCTCGTCCGGCTATGACCAGCAGCCCGGCTATGACCAGCAGCCGTACGAGCAGCCGCGCGGCAACTACCGCGGTCCGGGCGCCGAGCGCCCCGGGCCGGGCCACGGCCCCGGCGGCGGTCCAAGCGGCGGCCCCGGCGGCATCCCCGGCCCCGGGGCGAGCCCCGAGCGCCCGCCGTACGAGCAGCGCCACGATCTGCCCGACCCGCTCGAGCGCGCCCGCGGCGGACCGCCCGTGCTGCCCTCGCAGACCGGCGCCCCCGGTCCGCTCGCCGCTCAGCCCGCGCCCGCGTCCGGCCCCGGTGAGCCGACCGCGCGGCTGAACCCCAAGTACCTCTTCGACACCTTCGTCATCGGCGCGTCCAACCGCTTCGCGCACGCCGCGGCGGTCGCCGTCGCCGAGGCGCCGGCCAAGGCCTACAACCCGCTGTTCATCTACGGCGAGTCCGGGCTCGGCAAGACCCATCTGCTGCATGCCATCGGGCACTACGCGCGCAGCCTCTACCCCGGCACCCGGGTGCGCTATGTGAGCTCGGAGGAGTTCACCAACGAGTTCATCAACTCCATCCGCGACGGCAAGGCGGACGCGTTCCGCAAGCGCTACCGCGACATGGACATCCTGCTGGTCGACGACATCCAGTTCCTGGCGAGCAAGGAGTCGACGCAGGAGGAGTTCTTCCACACCTTCAATACGCTCCACAACGCCAACAAACAGATCGTGCTCTCCTCCGACCGGCCGCCCAAGCAGCTGGTCACCCTGGAGGACCGGCTCCGCAACCGCTTCGAGTGGGGGCTGATCACCGATGTGCAGCCGCCGGAGCTGGAGACGCGCATCGCGATCCTCCGTAAGAAGGCGGTGCAGGAGCAGCTGAACGCGCCGCCGGAGGTGCTGGAGTTCATCGCCTCGCGGATCTCCCGCAACATCCGTGAGCTGGAGGGCGCGCTGATCAGAGTGACCGCCTTCGCGAGCCTGAACCGGCAGCCGGTGGACCTCGGGCTCACCGAGATCGTGCTGAAGGATCTGATCCCCGGCGGCGAGGACGCGGCCCCGGAGATCACCGCCACCGCGATCATGGCCGCGACCGCCGACTACTTCGGGCACACGGTCGACGATCTGTGCGGCGCCTCCCGCAGCAGGGTGCTGGTCACCGCGCGGCAGATCGCGATGTACCTCTGCCGGGAGCTGACCGATCTCTCGCTGCCCAAGATCGGCGCGCAGTTCGGCGGCCGCGACCATACGACGGTCATGCACGCCGATCGCAAGATCAGGGCGCTGATGGCCGAGCGGCGCTCCATCTACAACCAGGTGACCGAGCTGACCAACCGCATCAAGAACGGCTGAGAGGGGCCCGCGGGGCCGAGAGGGGCCCACGGGGCCACCGCGAACCGCTGAAGGGCGCTCCGGGACGGACATCTCCCGGGGCGCCCTTCGTCGTCCTGCCTCGTTACACCGCCGTCCCTCGTCGTTCACCGCTACGAGACTGTTCGATTCCCCGCCCGGCCGGCCCGGTTCTCCACAGATCCACAGCTCATCCACCGTCCACACCCTGGGGACATGGGAGTTGTCCCGATCGCGTCCACAGGCCGTCCGGTGGAAAGGGGATCACCCGAGGTCAGCCGGTTGTGGAATTGTGGCTAACGGGAGTCCACAGACTGTGGACGATCGAGCTGCCCACAGGCCGCGCGTCAGCTTGTCCACCGGCAACCCACAGCCGGAGGCCCGTTGCCCACAGCTTCTCCACACCGCTGTCCACTGTTCGGCAACGAAACGGCCACGGTCACCGGGCCGAGTGAAAGGCGTCACACTGAAGAGGCGGGTTGGGCTGTGGGGAAGGTGGGTAAAACTGGGGACGACGCTGGGGAGAACCGGGCCATGTCTGTGCATCGCATGTGCAGAACTCTTCGGCGTCCACAGAAAGCCCTGGTTGTCCACCGCCTCCACCCACAGGCCCGGTGGACAAAAAATCGCCTCTGACCAGGGCAGATCGAGTTTTCCACGGTTTCCACAGGGCCTACTACTACGACCACATAGAGATAGCGAGGAAATCGCTTCGAAGTGGGGCCTGTGCACAACCTCGGGCCGAGCCGCCCGACACCCCGCGCACCGACTTGACCCCGAGCCGCACCGACTGTCGGCGGCGTGCGTCAGACTGGTCTCCGGCGACACAGCCGACGACGAAGGCCAGCAGGGCGAGCCAGCAACAGCAGGAGGCGGCTTACGGTGAAGATCCGGGTGGAGCGCGATGTACTCGCGGAGGCAGTGGCCTGGACGGCCCGCAGCCTCCCGGCCCGACCGCCGGTGCCCGTCCTCGCGGGGATCCTGATGAAGGCGGAGGAAGGGGCGCTCAGCCTCTCCGGCTTCGACTACGAGGTCTCGGCCCGTGTCTCGGTGGAGGCCGACATCGAGGACGACGGCACGGTCCTCGTCTCCGGCCGCCTTCTCGCCGACATCTGCCGAGCCCTTCCCAACCGCCCTGTGGAGATCTCCAGCGACGGTGTGCGGGTGACGGTGGTCTGCGGCTCCTCGCGATTCACACTCCACACCCTGCCTGTGGAGGAGTACCCGGCGCTGCCGCAGATGCCGATCGCGACCGGCACCGTCCCCGGTGAGGTCTTCGCCGCCGCCGCGGCCCAGGTCGCCATCGCCGCCGGCCGTGACGACACCCTGCCGGTGCTCACGGGTGTGCGGATCGAGATCGAGGGCGACACCGTCACGCTGGCCTCCACCGACCGCTACCGCTTCGCGGTCCGCGAGTTCCTGTGGAAGCCCGAGACCCCCGACATCTCCGCCGTCGCGCTGGTGCCCGCCAAGACGCTCCTCGACACCGCCAAGTCGCTGACCAGCGGTGACACCGTCGCGCTCGCGCTCTCCGGCTCGGGTGCGGGCGAGGGCCTGATCGGCTTCGAGGGCGCCGGGCGCCGTACGACCACCCGGCTGCTCGAGGGCGACCTGCCGAAGTACCGCACGCTCTTCCCCACCGAGTTCAACTCGGTCGCGGTGATCGAGACCGCCCCGTTCGTCGAGGCCGTCAAGCGTGTGGCCCTGGTCGCCGAGCGCAACACCCCGGTGCGGCTCACCTTCGAGCAGGGCGTGCTGATCCTGGAGGCCGGTTCCAGCGATGACGCACAGGCTGTGGAAAGGGTGGACGCCCAGCTCGACGGCGACGACATCTCGATCGCCTTCAACCCGACGTTCCTGCTGGACGGCCTCAGCGCGATCGACTCGCCGGTCGCCCAGCTGTCCTTCACCACCTCGACCAAGCCCGCCCTGCTGAGTGGCAAGCCCGCCATGGACGCCGAGGCGGACGAGGCGTACAAGTACCTGATCATGCCGGTCCGACTGAGTGGCTGAAAGCCGAGCGAATGAGCGGGTGTAGCCCACATCTGTGCGGCTACCCGCGGGCGTAGGCTCGGATTCACCGCGAAACGCAACGGACTACGGCACAAAGGATCACTGATGGAGCTCGGTCTCATCGGCCTCGGCAAGATGGGTGGCAACATGCGCGAGCGCATCCGCCGCGCAGGCCACACCGTCATCGGATACGACCGCAACCCGGACGTCGCCGATGTTCACAGCATCGATGAGCTCGTCAACAAGCTCAAGGCCCCGCGAGTGGTGTGGGTCATGGTCCCGGCGGGCGTCCCCACTCAGATCACCATCGATGAGCTGGCCGAGCTGCTGTCGCCCGGCGACGTCGTCGTGGACGGCGGGAACTCCCGCTGGACCGATGACGAGAAGCACGCCGAGCAGCTCAACGCCAAGGGCATAGGTTTCGTCGACTGCGGTGTCTCCGGCGGTGTCTGGGGTCTGGAGAACGGCTACGCGCTGATGTACGGCGGCGCCGCCGACCATGTGGCCCAGGTCCAGCCGATCTTCGACGCGCTCAAGCCCGAGGGCGAGGTCGGCGCCGTCCACGCCGGCAAGGTCGGCGCGGGCCACTTCGCCAAGATGGTCCACAACGGCATCGAGTACGCGATGATGCAGGCGTACGCCGAGGGCTGGGAGCTGTTGGAGAAAGTGGACTCGGTCACCGACGTCCGCGAGGTCTTCCGCTCCTGGCAGGAGGGCACCGTCATCCGCTCCTGGCTGCTGGACCTGGCCGTCCGCGCCCTGGACGAGGACGAGCACCTGGGCAAGTTGCGGGGCTACGCGGAGGACTCCGGTGAGGGCCGCTGGACGGTGGAGGCCGCGATTGACAACGCCGTGCCGCTGCCCGCGATCACCGCGTCGCTCTTCGCCAGGTTCGCCTCCCGCCAGGAGGACTCGCCGCAGATGAAGATGGTCGCCGCGCTGCGCAATCAGTTCGGTGGCCACGCGGTCGAGAGCAACGAGAAGTAACCACCCCTCGGGGTCGGAAGCAAGCAGTACTGCCGGGGGAGGTCGGCGCAGCCCACTATGCACGTCACGCATCTCTCGCTCGCCGACTTCCGCTCGTACGCCCGGGCCGAGGTGGCGCTCGACCCGGGCGTCACAGCCTTCGTCGGGCCCAACGGCCAGGGCAAGACCAATCTCGTCGAGGCCGTCGGCTATCTCGCCACCCTCGGCAGCCACCGGGTCTCCTCCGACACCCCGCTGGTGCGCATGGGCGCGGAGCGGGCCGTGGTCCGGGCCGCGGTCGTCCAGGGGGACCGGCAGCAGCTGATCGAGCTCGAGCTCAACCCGGGCAAGGCCAATCGCGCCCGCATCAATCGATCGTCGCAGGTCAGACCGCGTGACGTGCTGGGGATCCTGCGGTCGGTGCTGTTCGCGCCCGAGGATCTGGCCCTGGTCAAGGGCGATCCGGGCGAGCGCCGTCGGTTCCTGGACGAGCTGATCACCGCGCGGGCGCCCCGGATGGCGGGGGTCCGCTCCGACTACGACCGCGTGCTGAAGCAGCGCAACACCCTGCTGAAGACCGCCGCCCTGGCCCGGCGCCACGGTTCACGCGGCGGGGGCGGCGACACGACCCTGTCCACCCTCGACGTCTGGGACCAGCATCTGGCCCGGGCCGGTGCCGAGTTGCTCGCCCAGCGGCTCGATCTGATCTCCGTGCTCCAGCCGCTCGCCGACAAGGCGTACGAGCAACTCGCCCCGGGCGGGGGCCCCGTGCTGCTGGAGTACCGCGGCTCGGCCGGTGAGGGGCTGGCCGGCGCGGGCAGCCGCGAGGAGCTGTACGAGCTGCTGATGGCCGCCCTGACCGAGGCCCGAAAGCAGGAGATCGAGCGCGGGGTCACACTGGTCGGCCCGCACCGCGACGACCTGGTGCTCAAGCTGGGCAGGCTCCCGGCGAAGGGCTACGCCAGCCATGGCGAGTCCTGGTCGTACGCCCTCGCCCTGCGGCTGGCCTCCTACGATCTGCTGCGCACCGAGGCGGGCGAGCCGGTGCTGGTGCTCGACGACGTCTTCGCGGAGCTGGACGAGCGGCGCCGGGAGCGGCTGGCCGAGCTGGTCGCCCCCGGGGAGCAGGTGCTGGTGACCGCGGCGGTGGAGGACGACGTGCCGCATGTGCTGACCGGTACGCGCTATGCGGTGTCCGAGGGCGAGGTGCGGCGCGTATGACGGACGGGATGGACCAGCCCGCGCGGCCCTCGGCGGCGCCCGGTCCCTCGCCGGTGCCGGAGCCCTCGGGCGTCGATCTCGCGCGGGTGGCGCTGCGCGCCGCCAAGGAGCAGGCGCGCGCCCGGGGGGCCGCGGCCCAGCAGAAGAAGCAGGCGCGCAGAGGGGGCTTGCGCTCCGGCGCGCGCGCCGATGGCCGCGATCCGCTTCCGCTCGGTGCGGCGATCAATCGGCTGATCACCGAGCGTGGCTGGGAGACCCCGGCCGCGGTCGGCGGGGTGATGGGCCGCTGGCCCCAGATGGTGGGCCCCGAGGTGGCCCAGCACTGCGAGCCCCAGCGCTATGACGAGGACGCCCGGGTGCTCACGGTGCGCTGTGACTCCACGGCGTGGGCGACCCAGCTGCGGCTGCTAGCGCCCCAGCTCGTGGCCCGGCTCAACGCGGATCTGGGCCAGGGCACGGTGAAGCTGATCAAGGTTCTGGGTCCGGGCGGCCCGCCCCCGCGCTACGGTCCGCTGCGCTCCCCGGGCTCCACGGGCCCGGGGGACACCTACGGCTGACCGTGGTTCGAGCCCTGTGTTAACCGGGGGTAACAGGGTGACTGCTGAGACCCCGGTCACGGTAGCCGGTGGTTGACAGCCCGAAGCGCTGAGTGGCGGCGTGAGCCTCTTGGAGCCCGTCCCCGCATATGGGGAGTCGGCGGCGGCCGGTTCAGGGCGGCACATGCGGACTCAGGCGGCAGCAAGCCCCCATTCTTGTCGGCGCTACCGGTAGACTGGGGCCGTACACCGTCGCCGCTGGCGCACCGAGCGCTTGCGGACACATGTTGAACGACGCAGCCGCTCCCGCCTGCCCGGAGACGGCTTGTGCTGTGCCAGAAAGGGCGCTTCGTGGCCGATTCCGGCAACCCCATCGAAAACATCCCGTCCATGCCCGACGGCGAGGCACTGGCTCCGCCGTCGTACGACGCCAGTGCGATCACCGTCCTGGAGGGGCTGGAGGCGGTCCGCAAGCGACCCGGTATGTACATCGGTTCCACCGGTGAGCGCGGCCTGCACCACCTCGTCCAGGAGGTCGTCGACAACTCCGTCGACGAGGCCATGGCCGGCCACGCGGACACCATCGAGGTCACGATCCTCGCCGACGGCGGCGTCCGCGTCGTGGACAACGGCCGTGGTATCCCCGTGGGCATCGTCCCCTCGGAGGGGAAGCCGGCCGTGGAGGTCGTGCTGACCGTGCTGCACGCGGGCGGCAAGTTCGGCGGCGGTGGCTACGCCGTCTCCGGCGGTCTGCACGGCGTCGGCGTCTCCGTCGTCAACGCCCTGTCGTCGAAGGTGTCGGTCGAGGTCAGGACGGACGGTTACCGCTGGACCCAGGACTACAAGACGGGAGTGCCGACCGCGCCCCTGGCCCGGAACGAGGCCACGGAGGAGACCGGCACCACGGTCACCTTCTGGGCGGACCCGGAAGTCTTCGAGACCACCGAGTACTCCTTCGAGACGCTGGCCCGGCGCTTCCAGGAGATGGCGTTCCTCAACAAGGGCCTGTCGATCTCGCTGACGGACGAGCGCGCGGCCCATGTGGACGAGGAGGGCAAGCCGCTCTCCGTGAAGTACCACTACGAGGGCGGCATCGTCGACTTCGTCACCTACCTCAACTCCCGCAAGGGCGAGCTGGTCCACCCCACGGTGATCGGCTTCGAGGCCGAGGACAAGGAGCGGATGCTCTCCCTCGAGATCGCGATGCAGTGGAACGCGCAGTACACCGAGGGTGTCTACAGCTTCGCGAACACCATCCACACCCATGAGGGCGGCACCCACGAGGAGGGCTTCCGCGCCGCGCTGACGTACCTGATCAACAAGTACGCGCGCGACAAGAAGCTGCTCCGGGAGCGCGATGACAACCTCACCGGTGAGGACATCCGCGAGGGCCTGACCGCGATCATCTCGGTCAAGCTCGGAGAGCCCCAGTTCGAGGGCCAGACCAAGACCAAGCTGGGCAACACGGAGGCCAAGACCTTCGTCCAGAAGATCGTCAACGAGCATCTCGCCGACTGGCTGGACCGCAACCCCAACGAGGCGGCGGACATCGTCCGCAAGGGGATCCAGGCGGCCACCGCCCGGGTCGCGGCCCGTAAGGCGCGCGATCTGACCCGCCGCAAGGGGCTGCTGGAGACCGCTTCGCTGCCGGGCAAGCTGAGCGACTGCCAGTCCAACGACCCGTCGAAGTGCGAGATCTTCATCGTCGAGGGTGACTCCGCCGGCGGCTCGGCCAAGTCCGGCCGCAATCCGCAGTACCAGGCGATCCTCCCGATCCGAGGCAAGATCCTCAACGTCGAGAAGGCCCGGGTCGACAAGATTTTGCAGAACAACGAGGTCCAGGCGCTGATCTCCGCCTTCGGCACCGGGGTGCACGAGGACTTCGACATCGCCAAGCTCCGCTATCACAAGATCATTCTGATGGCGGACGCCGATGTCGACGGCCAGCACATCAACACCCTGCTGCTGACCTTCCTCTTCCGTTTCATGCGCCCGCTGGTCGAGGCGGGGCATGTCTTCCTGTCCCGTCCGCCCCTCTACAAGATCAAGTGGGGCCGGGACGAGGTCGAGTACGCGTACTCGGACCGGGAGCGGGACGCGCTGATCCAGGCCGGCCGGGAGCAGGGCAAGCGCATCAAGGACGACTCCGTCCAGCGCTTCAAGGGTCTGGGCGAGATGAACGCCGAAGAGCTGCGGGTGACCACGATGGACCAGGACCACCGCGTCCTGGGCCAGGTCACGCTGGACGACGCGGCCCAGGCCGACGACCTGTTCTCGGTCCTCATGGGTGAGGACGTCGAGGCACGGCGCTCGTTCATCCAGCGCAACGCCAAGGATGTCCGCTTCCTCGACATCTGAGTCGGCCCCCAGCCGCAGACGACAGAAGGACTTTGACCAGCAATGGCCGACGAGAACACCCCGAACACGCCCGAAGACCTGACCCCCGACGAGCTCGCCGAGGGCGCCGCCCTCCGCGTCGAGCCGGTCGGCCTCGAGACGGAGATGCAGCGCTCGTACCTCGATTACGCGATGAGCGTGATCGTCAGCCGTGCGCTGCCCGACGTCCGGGACGGCCTCAAGCCGGTGCACCGCCGGGTGCTGTACGCGATGTACGACGGCGGGTACCGCCCCGAGAAGGGCTTCTACAAGTGCGCCCGCGTCGTCGGCGACGTCATGGGCACCTACCACCCGCACGGCGACTCGTCGATCTACGACGCGCTGGTGCGGCTGGCCCAGCCGTGGTCCATGCGGATGCCGCTGGTCGACTCCAACGGCAACTTCGGCTCCCCGGGCAACGACCCCGCGGCGGCCATGCGGTACACCGAGTGCAAGATGGCGCCGCTGTCGATGGAGATGCTCCGGGACATCGACGAGGAGACCGTCGACTTCCAGGACAACTACGACGGCCGTAACCAGGAGCCGACGGTCCTGCCGGCCCGCTTCCCCAACCTGCTGATCAATGGCTCGGCGGGGATCGCGGTCGGCATGGCCACCAACATCCCGCCGCACAATCTGCGCGAGGTGGCCGAGGGCGCCCAGTGGGCCCTGGCCAACCCCGAGGCCACTCAGGAAGAGCTGCTCGACGCCCTGATCGACCGGATCAAGGGCCCGGACTTCCCGACCGGGGCGCTGGTCGTCGGCCGTAAGGGCATCGAGGAGGCGTACCGCACCGGGCGCGGCTCGATCACCATGCGCGCGGTGGTGGAGGTCGAGGAGATCCAGGGCCGGCAGTGCCTGGTGGTCACCGAGCTGCCGTACCAGGTGAACCCGGACAACCTCGCGCAGAAGATCGCCGACCTGGTGAAGGACGGCAGGGTCGGCGGCATCGCCGACGTCCGTGACGAGACCTCCTCGCGCACCGGCCAGCGCCTGGTCATCGTGCTCAAGCGGGACGCGGTCGCCAAGGTCGTCATCAACAACCTCTACAAGCACACCGATCTCCAGACCAACTTCGGCGCCAACATGCTGGCCCTGGTCGACGGTGTGCCGCGCACCCTCTCGCTGGACGCGTTCATCCGCAACTGGGTCACCCACCAGGTCGAGGTCATCGTCCGCCGGACCCGCTTCCGGCTGCGCAAGGCCGAGGAGCGGGCGCACATCCTGCGCGGTCTGCTCAAGGCCCTGGACGCGATCGACGAGGTCATCGCGCTGATCCGGCGCAGCGACACGGTGGAGACCGCGCGCGAGGGCCTGATGGGCCTGCTGGAGATCGACGAGATCCAGGCGAACGCGATCCTCGAGATGCAGCTGCGGCGGCTGGCCGCCCTGGAGCGTCAGAAGATCGTCCAGGAGCATGACGAGCTTCAGGCCAAGATCAACGAGTACAACGCGATCCTGGCCTCGCCCGAGCGGCAGCGGCAGATCATCAGCGAGGAGCTGACCGCGATCGTCGAGAAGTTCGGCGACGACCGGCGCACCAAGCTGGTCCCCTTCGACGGCGACATGTCCATCGAGGACCTGATCGCCGAGGAGGACATCGTCGTCACGATCACGCGTGGCGGCTATGTGAAGCGCACCAAGACCGAGGACTACCGCTCGCAGAAGCGCGGCGGCAAGGGCGTGCGCGGGACGAAGCTGAAGCAGGACGACATCGTCTCCCACTTCTTCGTCTCGACCACCCACCACTGGCTGCTGTTCTTCACCAACAAGGGCCGGGTCTACCGGGCGAAGGCGTACGAACTGCCGGACGCGGGACGGGACGCGCGCGGCCAGCACGTGGCGAATCTGCTGGCCTTCCAGCCCGATGAGAAGATCGCGCGGATTCTCGCCATCCGGGACTACGAGGCGGTGCCGTATCTGGTGCTGGCCACCAAGTCCGGCCTGGTGAAGAAGACCCCGCTGAAGGACTACGACTCGCCCCGCTCCGGCGGTGTGATCGCGATCAACCTCCGGGAGATGGAGGACGGCCGCGAGGACGAGCTGATCGGCGCCGAGCTGGTCTCCTCCGCGGACGATCTGCTGCTGATCAGCAGGAAGGCCCAGTCGATCCGGTTCACGGCGACCGACGACTCGCTCCGGCCGATGGGGCGCGCGACCTCCGGTGTGAAGGGCATGAGCTTCCGCGAGGGTGACGAACTCCTGTCGATGAATGTCGTCCGGCCCGGTACGTTCGTGTTCACCGCCACCGACGGCGGGTACGCGAAGCGGACCAATGTCGATGAGTACCGCGTCCAGGGGCGCGGTGGTCTCGGGATCAAGGCGGCGAAGATCGTCGAGGACCGCGGTTCCCTGGTCGGGGCGCTGGTGGTCGAGGAGACCGATGAGATCCTCGCCATCACGCTCAGCGGTGGCGTGATCCGCACCCGGGTCAATGAGGTCAGGGAGACGGGCCGTGACACCATGGGCGTCCAACTGATCAACCTGGGCAAGCGCGATGCCGTCGTCGGCATCGCCCGGAACGCCGAGGCCGGTCGTGAGGCTGAAGAGGTCGAGGAAGAAACCGCGACCGTGAACGCGCCAGCCGAGGAGGCCGAGTCCGAGGCGGCCGAGGGCACAGCGCCCCCGGCCGACGAGACCGAGGAGTAAGTCGTGAGTGGAGCCACGGGTGCCGCGGGCGGCGGTGCGGACGCCGGAGGGCGTCCGGGATCAGGAGCCCCGACGGGCGGTCACACCGCTGGGGACGGCGCCCGTGGCCCGGCCGGGGACTCCGCCGCGGCGGTGACGGAGACCCGGAAGCTGCGGCCGCAGCGCGATCCGAACCCCAAGCCCCAGTACTCCAGCCCGCTCCCCAACGAGCGTCCGGCCCCCGCCCAGCCCGCGCAGCCGTACCACCCGCCGCAGGCATACGCCCCGCCGCCCGGCGGCGGGGCCGGACGGGGCGGCTCCGCGGTGCCCGGGCAGTCGGCCCAGGCCGCCCAGACGGGGCACCAGCAGGCCGCCACGGCCGTCCGCCGCCCCCGTACGTCCGCGGGGGCCCGTCCGGCGCCGCGGACCCGCAAGGCGCGGCTGCGGGTCGCCAGGGTCGATCCGTGGTCGGTCATGAAGGTCAGCTTCCTGCTGGCGATCGCGCTGGGGATCTGCACCGTGATCGCGGTGGCGGTGCTGTGGATGGTCATGGACGCCATGGGTGTCTTCAGCGCCGTGGGCGGCACCATAAGCGACGCCACGGAGTCGCAGAAGGGCAGCGGGTTCGACCTGGAGTCCTTCCTGTCGCTTCCGCGTGTCCTGGGGTTCACCGGGATCATCGCCGTGATCAATGTGGTGCTGGCGACCGCGCTGGCCACGCTCGGGGCCTTCATCTACAACCTGTCGGCCGGCTTCGTGGGCGGCGTCGAGCTGACCCTGGCCGAGGACGAGTAGCGGGCCGCCCGTTACCGATTTTGGGACAGGGCAGGTGGTGCGCTAATCTTTCGGTGCAGCGCGGGGCTATAGCTCAGACGGTTAGAGCGCTTCCCTGATAAGGAAGAGGCCACAGGTTCAAGTCCTGTTAGCCCCACCGTCGCGGTCAGCCTGGATGGAGATCTTCTTCGTCCAGGCTGATGTCGTATGGGGGCAGGGAGTTGATCCCCGCTTCCTTCCCGGTTTCTCGTCGGCCAATGCCGGTCATAGGTCACCGATCGGTATCGGTCGGTGTGTATCATCGGGCGCCAGAGGTCCCCTACGTCAAGAAAGAGACGAGGTAGCGCGGTGAAGAAGCTGCTCCTGGTCGCACTGGCCGCCATCGGCGGGCTCCTCGTGTACCGCCAGATCCAGGCGGATCGCGCCGAGCAGGATCTGTGGACGGAGGCGACCGACTCCGTACCCGCAGGTTCGGGTGTGTGAGCTCCGACAACAGTCCCGGTACGGGGCCCCGACCGCTGGAGCGGTCGGGGCCCCGTCGGCTTTACTGGCGCCATGGCGGGGAAGCGGCGGGGCCTTCGGGGGATGGCATGACGGGGGTGTCGGGGGGATGGGATGACGGGGGCCTTCGTGTTTCACTCTCGCAAACGAATAGCTTGCACGGGCAAAGTTGAGCGGGCCGGCCGGGTCGGGGCGAACGAGCCCGAACAGGCCGGGGTTGAGCGGGCCGACCGGCCGGTACGACGAGGAGTGACGCGCGATGAAGGACCGCCGCAAGGTCAGGGCCGGTCTCGCCGCGGCGGCGGCGCTGTGCGCGGTGGCCGCGGCACCGGGCACGTCCCTCGCCGACGGCGCCGCCGGGGCCCGGGCGTACGAGACCCGCGGCACCCGGATATCCGGCTCCGGCGGTGAGACGGGCGCCCCTTCCCTGACGGCCGGCCGCACCTATGTCGACAGCGTCGGACCGGGCGAGAAGCGGTACTACGGCGTGACGCTCGACTCGAAGTCAGCCGCCTATGTCTCGGCGGTCGCGGCACCCCGGCCGGGCGCGGAGGTGACCTCGTACCGCGATGGCGTGAAGGTGACCCTGGAGAGCCCGGACGGGGGCATCTGCGGCACCGCCTCCCCGAAGATCGAGACGAGCGGCGTGGCCTATCCCCTGGCCGACTACGCCTCCCGCCAGATCGACTCCGGCCCGGCCTCCTGCCACCAGGCGGGGCGCTATGTGGTGACCGTGGAGCGCCAGGACGGGTCGCCGGACCAGGAACGCTGGCCCGTGGAGCTCCGGTTGATGGTGGAGCCACCGGTGAAGGGCGGGGCCACGGGGGCGGCCCCGGAGGGGAGTTCGAGCTCGCCGTCGCCCGAGCCGCTGGACGGCGCTCCCTTGCCGAGGCGCGGCGGGCGCGGCTTCACCGACGCGCCGACGCTGGGGACCGGGGTGTGGAGGGACGAGATCACGCCGGGGGAGACGCACTTCTACCGGGTGCCCGTGGACTGGGGGCAGCGACTCTCGGCGGTCGCCGAACTGTCCGCCGACGGCAAGGACCAGAGCACCCGTCTGCTCGACCGCGCCGTGGCGCTGCACGCCTACAACCCGGCGCGCGGGCTCGCGAAGCGCGGCACCCCCGCCGCGCAGGACGGCGAGCCGCCCCGCACCCAGGTGGCCACCGCGCCTGTGGCCTACGGAAACCGGTATGCGAACACCGGCTCCACGGTCCGCGCGATGAGCTTCAGCGGTGGGTACTTCCTGGCGGTCACCCTCAACCCGCCGCAGGTGGCACCGCATCTGAACAGCTCGGTGCCGGTCGTGCTGCGGGTACGGGTCGCGGGCGACGCACGCGGCGGACCCACCTACGACAAGGACCCGGTCGAGGCGGGGTTCGGCCTCACGGCGGCCGACCGGCGGGCGGCCAAGCGCCATCCGCTCGCGGCGGACGGCGATCCGATGGCGAATTCCGGCTCCGGCGTCGCCGACTCGAAGGACGCGCTGCGGGTGGTGGGGTACGCGGGGATCGGCACCGGTACGGTGCTGGTGCTCGGGCTCGGGGTGTGGACGCTCACCGCCCGGCGGCGGGCCTCGGCGCGGCAGGGGTACGGGCCGCCGCCTGCTTGGTAGTTGAGGTCTGGGGCCTGCTCGGAGGCGGGTCCGGGGCCTGCTTCGTGGTTGTCGGCCTGGCGGCGGGTCAGCCCGCCGCCACCAGGGCCCATGCGCCAATGGCGAAGCACAGCGCCGCCACGATCAGGATCGCGAGCGTGGCCTTCCGGGACGGTCCGGGGCGCCGCCGCGTCGCTGAGGGAACCCGCGGCCGCTCCGCGGTGTATGGACGAGTAGAAGGAAAGTCACGCGGGGGCGGCGCCGGTGTCGGGGTCGGAGTCGGCGTGGGTGTCGGCGTTGGCGTCGGTGTCGGCGTGTGAGCCGCGTTCGGAGCGGGAGCGGGGGTGGGCGTATGCGGGTGCGGGTGCTGCACCGGCTGTACGGGGTGTGGGGGCTGCTGTTGTGCGTGGTGCGGGTGGCGCACGGGCGGCTGTGGGGCCGGTGGGATCGGGGCCGCCGTCGAGGGGGTCGGTGGGGTCAGTGGGTGGGGTGTCGACGGCCGCTGGACCGGCGGGGGCGGAGTCGCGGGCTGTGCGGTCGGCGGCGGGGGCGTCGGCGTCGGTGGGCCCGCGGGCCGCGGCGGTGGGGTCTGGTGCGGTGGGGTCCGGTTCAGGGGCGTCTGAGCGGGTGGGGGTTCGGGGTGCCGGACTTCGGGGCGCTGGGGCTGGGCTGCGGGGTGCTGGACTTCGGCGGACGGGCCACCGGAGGACGGAGCGCCGGGAGTTCCGGGGGCCTCGGTGTGCGGGGCGCGCGGCTGTTCGTTCCGGGGGAGCGGCGGCGGGAGGGTGAAGCTGCCGGTGTCGGACATGGACGGCCGCGGGGCGGCCGGCTCCTGGGGCGCGGCCGGATCGGCCTTCGCGTGCCGGCGGCGCGGCCGGGTGGGGCCGTCGGGGCCGAATCCGTTGGGCAGCGGCCCGAGTTGGTCGAAGACCTCGATGGCATCGTCGTCCAGGTCGGCCTCGGGCAGCAGGTCGACCGCGGTCGCCAGCGCCTTCCGCGCGCCCGTGGCGGTGCGGAAGCGGTTCTCGGGATCCGGTTGCAGCAGCCCCGCGATCACCTGCCACAGCGGTTCGGGCACCCCGGTGGGCGCGTTCGGCACCCCCTGCTCGAAGAGCTTGACGAGCGCCTCCCCGTCCGGCTTCTGCCCGGTGATCAGATAGAGCGCCACCAGCCCGACGGCGAAGAGGTCGGCCGGGAAGTCGGGGTCGTCGCCCATCATCTGCTCGGGAGCGAAGTAGCCGGGCGTGCCCATTACGTAATTGGCCTCGGTCAGGCGCGGCTCGCCCTTGGTCAGCGCGATGCCGAAGTCGGACAGCCGGACGTGCGGCCGCCCGGTCCCGGTGGATTCCAGCAGGATGTTCGCGGGTTTGATGTCCCGGTGCACCACGCCCTCGGCGTGCACCGCGGCCAGCCCGGAGAGCAACTGGTCGATCAGGGTGCACACATAGCGGGCCGGCAGTGGGCCGTAGTCCCCGATCAGATGGGCGAACGAACCGCCGCCCACCAGGTCCATGGTGAACAGCACCTTGTCGTCGTCGGCCGCCCAGCTGGCCGGTGCCAGCACATGGGGGTGATCGATCCGCAGGGCCTGTTCCCGGACGAAGCGCAGCAGCGTATGGGCGTCGCGTTGCTGGAGCACCTTCGCTGCCACGTACCGTCGGCGGCGGTGGTCCCAGACGCGCCATACCGCGCCCACGCCCCCGCGCCCGATCGGGTCCACCAGCTCGTACCGGCCCGCGAAGATCTCACCCATCGCGCCGTGCCCGCCCCGTCATCGACTCGTCAGCAGTTCAGCCCGTCAGCTCTGGTGCGCCTCGTAGTGGGCGACCGCCTCGGCGGTCCGCCCGGCGCCGTACACACGGAGAAACTCTGCCAGCTCCGGGTGGGCGGGGGCGAGGGAGTCGGCGGCATCGATGATGTCCCCCGCGGCCGCCACGGACCGCAGCAGCGACTGGATCTCGCGCACCACCCGCCGTACGGTCGGGGCGCCCGTGCTCGCCGTGGTCTGGGTGGAGTTGAGGACCGAGCCGCCCGCGGACTTCTTGATCTCCTCCATGCGCTCGGCGGCCTCGGCGGCGCTGACCCTGCCGTCGGCCGCCTGACTGGACAGCTCCTGGAGCGCCTGCACCCGCTGAACCACGGCGGGGTTGCCGATTTTCGCCCGCTGGCCGCTCATGAGCTGCGAGAGCATGGGCGCGGACAGACCGAGGACAGCGGCGAGACGGGCTTGGTTCAGACCGAGATCGTCGATGAGACGGCGAAAGAGCGCCCCCAGCGGCTCCCCGTACCAGCTGCGCTGAAGCTCCCGTGCGCGCGCGGTGGCATCCTGCTGTGTTGCGTCCATCTCGCTCTCCCCTTCGCTTCGCTGCCGCGAATCTTGCGTGGCATCCTACGGAGAGCGCTACGCGCGAGCGATACCCGGTCGGGAATGGTGGTCGGTACCAGGTATCCTGATCGGCGAAGGGGCCTTAGCTCAGTTGGTAGAGCGCCGTCTTTGCATGGCGGATGTCAGGAGTTCGACTCTCCTAGGCTCCACCCCTGATGAGACGCCCTCCAGGTGATCACCCTGGAGGGCGTTTCCATGATCAGAGTCCGCATAGAGTCCACAACCCCAGTGGATCACCTAAATGAAACAGGGTGTAACCCTGGGCTACAGGGGTACGGAAATCGTAAAGTGAGACCCCGAGGGGCGGCCTGCTCCCCATCCAGCGTCGCCGATTCCTGCCTCAGCAGACCCGTGGGCAGTGGACGGGGAGGTTCACGCCACGGGAGAGCGCCCCCGCCGCGAATGTCGGCGGGGGCGCCTGCACGTAAACCTAACCGCCCCGGGGGTGACTCACCCCCGGGGCGGGACGCTTTGGCCAAAGCCTTAGCGTCTAACGGCGCACTGCGGCGGATTCCTGTACGCCGCCACCGCGCCGCTCCTGCGAACCCCGCGCGCCCCGAGAGCCGAGGCGCGGGGCTCAGCCTGCGATTTACCACATGTGGTAAAGACTTCCGCACGTGATCGCCCGAGCGTAAGAAGGTGCCACCGCCCGACGATCTTCCACCATGGATCCAGCAACACCGCTGGGCCGTTGGGCAGCGGCTCCGCACCCTGCGCCTCGACAAGGGGCTCACGCAGATGCAGCTGGGCACGCGGGCCGAGATCGACAACAAGACCATCAGCCGGATCGAGAACGGCAGGTACCCGACGTCGATCGACCAGATCGCCCGCCTGGCCCGCGCCCTCGGTGTCCCCTCTTACAAGCTGTTCCACGACTGTGATCCTTGAGCCTTGCTGATCCATGCAGTGCCCAATTAGATTCCGGCTAGGTCAGCGTCTACCAGCGGGTACCTGTTACGTGCAGTGGAACACCTTCGGAAGATCCATACGAGGGCCTAGTCCGGAAGTTGCCAGCTCACGCCATCCGGCTCGTCCAGCCACAACGTATGAGCGCCGTCCGGGGAGACCGTCAGGCCGTAGCGCTCATGCCCCGGTCGCCCGGCGTCCCGCCAGTGGGTGAGCAGCGGCTCCCGCTCCGCCCACAGATCGCGTGGTCCCCCGTGGTCGAGCCGAGCGGTCATCACCCCGGCCCCGGTCATCGTGATGCGCGCCCACGACGAGCTTTCCGGGTCGAAGAGGCACCGGATCTGCCGGCCCTCGTCATCCACCACAGCAAAGTCGTTGACCTGCGGGTGCAGTAGCGACGTGAGGAACTGCGCTCCGGGCGCGTCCAGGACCGCGGGGAGGATGATCTCCCTGGTCTCGCCGGACCACGTCATCACCGGCTGCACGAGCCGCCCTGCGGTGGTTCCCACCGTCTCGGGGGTCGGCCGGGCGTTCATGAAGGTGGCCAGGCCGCGGAGGAACCGGCCGCCGGCGGAGTGGTCATTGTGGACCACCAGGCGCACGATGCCGCAGCCGATGTTGGCCACGATCACCCCGCCCGGGCGCAGTTGATCCCGCCAGGGCGTCGGGATCCGGCCCACTCCGCACGTCGCCAGCAGCCGATCGTACGGCGCGCGCTCCGGGTAGCCGACCATCCCATCCCCCGCGACGAGGGTGGGCTCGTACCCGGCCGAGCGCAGCCGGGTCCGCGCCGCGGCCACCAGCTCGGGGTCCACGTCGACCGTCACGACATGCCCGGGTCCGAGGCGGTGTGAGAGCAGCGCGGCGTTGTAGCCGGTGCCCGCGCCGATCTCCAGCACGGTGTCCCCGTCCCGCACATCGAGGGCCTCGAGCATCTCGGCCATGAGGGACGGCTGCGTGGAGGAGCTGGTCGCGGTGCCGTCCTGGTCGAACTGGGTCAGGAGGGAGACGTCCTGGTAGGCCGCGGCCAGCCATGCGGGGTCGCCCTGGCTGTACCGGTGCAGGCTGCCCTGTGCCCGGACGGTGAAGTCGGGGACGAAGGCGTGGCGGGGGACGCTGAGGAAGGCGGCGCGCCACGGCTTGGACCGGATACTGCCGGTCCGCACGAGGTGGTCGGCCATGTGCTGGCGCAGTTCGTCAGCGGATGGTGCGTCGGTGATGCTCACGGATGGGCCCTCTCCAGTAGGTCAGCGAGTGCTCGGGTGATGGGCGCTCTCAGGTCGGGGATGAATCCCCACTGTCCGTTCGGGTTGACGTCGATCAGGTACCAGCGCCCTTGTGGGTTAACGAGGAAGTCCAGGGCGGCGTATCGCAGGCCGAACGTGAACGTGAGCATGTGGACGCCTCGGGCGATGCGCTTGGGGATCTCGCACGGCTTGTACGTCAGGCTGTCGTAATCCGCTCGGAAGTCGATGCGGGAGGCGTCTGAGCCTGCGTGGATCTCGGCGGCGAACAACTCGGGCCCAACGGCGGTGAGCCGCACCTCGTATGCCTTGTCCACCCACTCCTGGAACTGGTGCGCGGTACGTCGGACGGACTCATCGATCTCGCCGGGTCGGACCTGCGTGGTCCACAGGGCCTGTGGCCGGTCGCCGTGGTCGCCAGGGTGGGCGGTGCCGAGTGCCTTGTATGCGGCGACTTGGCCGGGCAGCGCGGAGACGAACTCACGGGCCTCGGCCGGGTCGTTGGTGATCAGCGTCCGGGGTATGGAGAGTCCGCTTCGGGCGGCCGCGGCCAGGGCGACGGGCGGGAACGCGGCCAGGGCGTTTCGGTTCGGGTGGTTCACCCACAGGGCGGGCAGCGAGTACAGCAGCCCGCTGAACCCGGCCTTCGCCTCGGCGAGCGCCCAGGCGGCATCCTGCTCGCCCATGTCCGGGTGCAGGTGGAACGTGCCGGGGCGCCGGTAGTACACCGACCGGATGTCGCCAAGGGACACGTCCCGGTGCTGGCCGCGTAAGACGCCCTCCCACAGCGTGTTGTGGAGGCCGATCCCCGCGGCCACCGTCATGGCCTCCGGAAAGTCCCGGGGGTCGAGGCGGCACACGGGAACCGATCGCTCGTTGAGCTCCGCTATGACCAGGTCAGCGGTCGCGTCAGTGGGCCGGGTCAGCACCAGGACGGTCATGATTCAGATCCCTCGGTCGCCGACGTCAGTCCGTGTCATTCTCGGTGTCAGTCGCCAGTTGGCTGTCCTCCCGGGTCTGCGTGGTGGTCGTCATCTGAGACTTCATCGACGGCTCGTTGATGAACGGGGCCCCGGCCGCAGTGACGTTGATCTGCCGCTCGGGGCAGAGGTGCAGGGTCGGCAGGGTGAGCGTCTCGTCGGCGACGGGGACGGCCTTGGACAGCCCGAACGGCCTCGCGGTCTGGGTGCGTTCCATGGTCAGTGTCATGGTGTTCTCCATTCGTATGCGGATCTTCTGTGAGGGGACTCCGGCCCGCGGTCCCGTTTTCGGGGCCGGAGTCCCTGCCCTGCGGTCAGCGGCCGCGCCTGGGCTGCACCGACCGCAGGGTGTCTAGGGGTGGGCCGCTGGCGCCGTCGTCCGGTACGGGGGCCCGGAACACCAGCGACCCACCCGGTCTATGGGGCTGGGGTGCTCACGACGCAAATCCAGACCGCGAGCACCAGCAGCGCGAGCAACAGCAGCGCGGGGACCATGGCGAGCAGCAGGCCCATCCGGGCGGCACGGAAGGCGAGCAGCCCGGCCCGCACTGCGAGGGGCCTTCGGCGGTGCCTCATCCGGTGCCTCCCGGACTCCGCCTCTCGCGGCGGGGTGGGGGCGGCTGCTCGCGCCGCACGTGCTTGCACTGGTCCTGCTGGGCACCCGTCACCGTGGGGTACCGGACGGTGTCGCACCCTGTGCACACCGCCGCCCAAGGGGAGTTTGCGAGGCCCGGATACGGGGCGAGCGGCCGGTACCCGGCATCCCGCAGGATCCGTTCGGCTCTGGCTGCCCGTTCGGCGGGAGTGGCCTTGCGGTGGCCCATCATGCGGCGCCTCCCGACCGGGCCTGCCGCGCGGCCTCCTCGTAGGCGAGGAGCAGCTGCTCCCCGGCCTCGCACCTGGCGCCGGGCGTCTGGCAGGTAGGGCAGCCCGCGGCGTGGTCCAGGGCCGCGCGCCACTCGACCTCGGCGGCTGGGCCCGGTCGCACGGTGGTCTGCTGGCTTCCCTTCATCGGCGCCCCTCGTGCTCGGTCGCGGTCGCGCTGGTGAGGGTCCGCGCGCGGCGCTTGGAATAGAGGGGCGCGTGTGGAGGGCAGGCGTACGTGATCTTGCCGACGTCGCTGCGGCCTTCCTCCGCCTCGACCGGGATGGGCTCGTCGGTGGGCAGCTTGCAGTGGTAGCAGAGTTGGCGGCCCTCGGGCGCGCGCCCGTACTCGGCGCGGTCGGCCTCGGCCAGCGCCCCCCACAACCTCTCCGCGTCCGTCAGGTAGCGGTTGGCCGAGAGCGGCACGCGCCAGTGGGTGCGCAGGCCATCGGTCCAAGAGGCCGGGGGTACGCCGAGGTATGTGATCTCGTCGGCCAGCTCGGCGAGGACGCGGACCTGCCGTAGATGCCAACTCGACGCGGAGCCCACGGGGACGAGCCAGTACAGAGGGCCGTGCTTGTCCTGGATGACGGCGCCGTTCTGGTCACCGAGGGTCTTCAGGGCGCGTTCGCCGACAGTCGGGGCTGCTCGGACGGCGTCCCACCATTTGCCTACCGGTAACGCCTCGACGTCCTCGGTGTTCGGCGGTGTCCACGGCAGGGCTTCGATACTCATGCGTCCCCTTCCCCGTTACGGGTAGTGAGGAGACGAAACCGCGCGTCATGCTGTATCGACCAGCGCTGACCCGCCACGCGCATACGCGTATGCAGCCAGCGCATACGAGTAGCGGGCAAATCGTGAGACCCAGGTACCAACAGGAGTAGGCATGAACTGGTCTTCACAGGCGATTCGGGACGCCGCCCGCCAAGGCGACTACGGGCGGGTCGTCAGCCTGGCCCGCCGCGACGCCAGCGTCTCCCAGAGCCAACTCGGCGACGCCTGCGGGATCAGCCAGTCCGCCGTCTCTCGTCTCGAAGGACGCGGCACAGCCTCATACGACATGACCATCCTGGCGAGAGCCGCCACGCACCTGCACATCCCCCCGCGTCTGGTTGGCCTCGCCGACCACACAGCGGCGCATGTCGCCGAGAATGGACCGCACGACGTGCACCGGCGCAACTTCCTCGCAGGGACCGCGGCGACGATCGCCGCGCCCGCCCTGCCAGCCCGTCATCCCGAACCGACAGACACCGGCCAGGCCGCTACCCTCCGCGTGGCCACCACAGCCTTCCGCCGACTTGACGGCACCACCCCCTCCCGGCAGCTCTCCGAGCCAGTCCTGGCCCACCTGCGGCTCACCCAAGCCATCACCAGCGCGGCCGCGGTCGAGCAGCGAGCCCGCTTGGCCGCCGTAGGCAGCGAAGCAGCCTCCCTCGCCGGTTGGCTAGCCTGGGACATGAACGACATCGGATCGGCCCGCACCTGGTACGGCGCAGCCATCAAGGCCGCGCGTACCTCCGGCGACCGGCTACTCCTCGCCTACCAGCTCGGCAGCCTGGCCGGATTCGAGGCAGACGCAGGGAACGCCCCCCAGGGGCTTGCCCTCGTCCGCAAAGCCCATCGCCAGCTGGGCGACGCAGCACCGGCTATCGCCACCGCGTGGCTCGCCACGGTCGAAGCGCTCGCACACGCGGCCGCAGGGGATCGTCCCGCCGCGGAAACCGCGCTCGACCAGGCCGCCCGGAGCACCGACGCCGTCCAGGACGAACAGGCGCCACCGTGGCCATGGGTGTTCACCTTCACCCACACCAAGGTCGCAGCCGCCCGGCTCACCTGCGGCGCACGGCTCGGCCTCCCCGAGTGGGTGGCCGCCTCCCAGGACGCAGCCGCAGCGGCCCTCACATCGAGCCACGAGAAGCAGCGTGCGCTGCTCATGCTCGACCTGGCCGCCGCTCAACTAGCGACTGGTCGACTGGATGGTGCATTCGCTCTGGCCGGGCGGGCACTTGAGACAGGCGCACGGTATCGGTCAGGTCGGATCATCGAGCGCGCCCGTGGGCTCCGACGGTCCTACACTTCGACGACTCCCCCCAGGGCTGTCCGCGAGTTCGACGACCGCCTACACGGCATCTACCTGTGACCATGAAAGGAGCGGCTATGCGCCTCGGCATCACCGGCCACCGCGGCCTGCCCGCAGAGACTGAGCAGTTGGTCCGCCGGGCCCTTCAAGAGGAAGTCGCGCGCCACGGGCCTGATCTGGTCGGAGTCTCGTGTATCGCTGACGGCCCTGACGCCTGGTTCGCTGAGCTGGTGTTGGAAGCTGGAGGCCGCCTTGAGGTGGTGGTGCCTGCGGAGAAGTACCGCGAGGGCCTCCCGGAGGAGCACCACCAGACCTACGACCGTCTCATCCAGCAGGCCGCCGACATCCACCGCACGGGCATGGTGGAGTCGGACTCCCAGGCGCACATGGCCGGAAGCGAGATCCTGGTGGGCGTAGTGGACGAACTGGTCGCTGTCTGGGACGGGCAGCCAGCCCGCGGGTACGGCGGAACGGCCGATGCCGTGGCCTACGCCGAGCGCACCGGTGTTCGTTCTCGGGTGATCTGGCCGGAGGGTGCTACCCGGGACTGACCGAGAGCGCGGCTTATCATCCAGCGCGTGGACATCCCTGACAGACTCATCGAACTCCAGACGGCGGCCGACGCCGAGCAGGCCAAGCTCAGCGGCCTCGTCGGCGACGAGCACGCTGCCCAGTGGGCGAGCTGGTTCACGGCCGCCGCGACGGTCCAGGCCGCCATCACCGAGCACGCCAAGGAGGCCGGGCTCAACCGCTTCGAATTGGAAGCCGCGGTCAAGAAGTCCGTACGGCACCCCGACGACGGCTGAGCATGACGAAGCGCCCCCTCCCGGCCGCAGCCGAGAGGGGGCATTAACGATCAGCGTGAAGAATCCACGCCCGGAATTAAGGTCAGAGACGCCGCCGATCGGGAGCGAGCGCGGCCGGCGTGCTCGGGCTGTCCGTCGGCTCCGGCTGCGGCGCACCGTCCTTCCTGCACACCAACGCATCCGGGTCCCAGCTCGGGGCCTCCAGGTGGTAATCGGCCGGGCAGGACTGCCCGTCCCGGCCATCGGCTCCGTCCCGGCCGTCCTTCCCGTCCACGCCCGGCGGACCCGCGGGCCCCTGCGAGCCAGCCGGACCAGGCTCACCCTGCGGCCCCTGCTGCCCGGCCGCACCGTCAACTCCGTCCACCCCCGACTTACCGGACGGCCCTGGACTCCCCTGAGCCCCGGCGTCCCCGTCCCGGCCAGCCCTCCCGGGGCTGCCAGCGGGCCCCCGCGGGCCGGGGATCGGCACCGGGACCTCAGCCCGTTCCGGAAGGTTATCCACCGCCCGGGTCGGGTCCGGCGCCACCGGGGTCTTCCCCTCGCTCTTGAGCTGCGTGCGCAGCCGCCGCACGTCCGTCGCCAGCGTCGACACCGCAGTGCCGCGCCGGTCAGCCTCCGCGCGCAGCTGCTCCGCACGCTGCGCCTCATGGTTGATGCGGGCCCAGATGACGAGGACCGCACCCGACAGCGCCACGAGCGCGCACACGAGGAGGACACCTCGCCATCGGCGGGCCAGGACTCGCTGAGTGCGGGTCACGGGGTCCCTCCAAGACGAGCGATCTCGATACGGAGCCGAGTGATCTCGGCCTGATCAGCGGCACGCAGTGCGTGCGCTTCGGCGAGCTGTGTGCGGAGCGCGTCGCGCTCCTCCTGCAAGTCGTTGGTGAGCGAGCTGTAGCCGGTGATTGCGTTCTCACCACGTTTACCGACGAACGCCACCACCGCGCCGATCACCGCAGCCGCTCCAGCGATGAGCGCGCCGAGGGTGGTGGCGTCCAACAGTCCTCCTACACGCCAGGCGCGGCACTCGCGCTGTTCTTGTCACCGAACGCGCGGGCCAACATCCCCTTCACCAGCGACCCAGCAGCAGCGAGGCCGCCCGCGCCGACCGACTCCCAGAACGAGGCGTGGAACATGTCCGCGGGGCCGGCCGCGATGGCGACCCCGGCTGAGGCGACGACGAATGTGGCCAGGACTCTCTCGGCGAGGTCCCGCGCATAGGTCTGGGCGGTCTTGGCGATCGTTGTGACGTGAGCCATGAGGTTCTCCTACTTCTTGATCCGGAGCTTGTCCCCCGGAGTGATCAGAGCGGGGTTGAGGTCGATGAGCTGGGTGAGCGTCAGCTTGTGCGCCGCGGCGATGCCGGACAGGGTGTCCTTCGCCTTCACGGTGTACGTCGTCGGCGCCGGGGTGGTGGGCGGCTTGCTCCCGCTGCCGGGCTTCCCGGCGAGCAGCTTGGCGACCCGGGTCCGGAAGTCGGGCATGGAGAACGTGGGGTCGATCTTTCCGGGCTGCCACTCCTTGTGGCCGATCACCGACCGCTCCGTCCAGCCGTGCGCCCGGCACAGCGCGGCAGCCCAGCGCGCCGCAGCGTCCACCTGCACCTCGGGCCACGGGTCGTGGCTGTCGCCGAGGTTGATCAGCTCGATGCCGTAGAAGCGGGCGTTCCCGTCGGTGTTGGCCTGGTTGTCCGCGGGCAGGGCCTTTTCGGCGATGACCGCCTGCAAGACATCGTTGTCACCCAGCCCGGCATGGTTCGCGCGCCCCCAGCCGACCATGTAGATCTGCCCGTCTTTGGCGCCCACGCTGTGGCACAGCGGGCCGGGCAGGTCGGCGTGGCCGTTGTAGCAGAGGGCCACCGAATCGGCCGTCTGCGCGGCGGTGGAACCGCGGGTGACGGTGTGGTGGATCATCACGCCGTTCATCGGGCCCCACGTGCCGTGACCTTCCCGATTGTGCGTGCGCCACGACTTGTACTCGGTGACCTTGCAGCCCTCTGCGCGCAGGGCCGCGAGGGCTGCGGCGGCGGTCAGTGGTGTGGCCATGGCCGGTTCTCCTTCGTAAGGGTGGTCAGGTGGTCAGGTGGAGTGGATGGCCAGCTTGAACTCGGCGAACACCAGCTCGCACGCCTGGTCAGAGGTGTGGGCGACCATCACGGACAGCGGCACGTCGTGGTACACGAAGATCTCGTGATGCTTGGTGAAGCACTGCATGCCCGGCGACGGGGGCCGGTGGTCGGTCGCTGTGGAGTCCGGCTCGCCGAGGGGGTCGCGGACGAACCGGTCCCGCAGCTCGGTGTAGTCACCCGGCGCCCACTGGATCATGGCTGTCAGCGAGCCCCAGCCGTCCGCCGAGGGCCAGATCAGCCCGGCCCGGTCGTCCGTGCGCCAGTCGGTGACCTCGCTCCCGTCAGGCTGGACCACCTGGTGCATGCCGTGCGCGTCGTACGACTCGGCCGAGCCGTACGGGAACCGCACCACGTGATACCCGCCGACCGGGATGAGCTGCGGGGTGTCGGTGATCAGTGAGCAGACCTGCACAGCCATCTGCGCCTCCCGTGTGCGGGCCGGGGCCGGTCCCCGGAGTGATCGGTCATGTGGTCTCATACGAGCCCCAGATGTTGATCCGGTCGCCGTTCGCCCAGGTGGTGCTGCCGGGCTGGACGCTGGTCGTGCTGGAGCCCTGCGCGGTCTGTGAGGGCATCTCCGCCGAATCCATGAACCCTCCATCCGCGTTGACGCAGATCGCGGTGAGGGTCTGGGTCGAGGCGTTGACGTAGGCGGATGCCTGCCAGCGGGCGGACGCCGAGGTGTCGAAGATCCACGCCTCCAGGGCCTGCCAGGTGTTGCCGTCGCCGGTGTACGCGGGCACCGGCAGACTGAAGCTCCAGTTGGAGTCGGAGACGGACTGGGTGGTCGTCGAGCCCCACTGGAAGCGCATGGTGAAGTTCACCGTCGGCCCCACGATCTGGTACCGGCCGCTGAGGAGACCGTCTCCGAGCGTGGTGGTGCCGGAGTCCGCGGTCCAGCTCGGGGTGTACGGCACCCAGTCACCGACCATCGCATTGAGACGGTCGGCCGTGATGCGCTGGCCGGGCTGCCACAAGGTGAATGCCACGGATCCTCCTACAGGGCGACGATGGCCGGGTTGGCGACGGTGACCGCGGTCCCTGCGGCATGGCTCTTGACGATGCCGTTGACGGCGCGGGTGACGGTGAACGACTGCGGCGCGAGCTGCTCGAAGTCGGCATACGAGGCCACCACCGGCAGGGTGTTGGTGTTGGCCGACGACAGGATGGAGCGGGTGCCGATCGACCCTGCCGCGGTGAGGCTGGTGTCCGTGGCGGTGACGGACCAGTCCGGCTCCGAGTCGCCCTCCTGCCAGATCTTCGCCCGCAGAGTGCTACCGGTGATCTGGAGCCGGAGCCAGAACATGCGGCCCGCGGCATGGGCCAGACCGGTGGTATTGGCGGCCGTCGCCAGCAGCGTCTCCACGCCCGCGACCCGCTTGCGCAGAGTCAACGTCACAGTCTGGTCGGTGTTGCACGCCAGCCTGGCCAGGTAGTTGTTGCTGGCGTCCTGGTACCGGCCCACCAGGTGCAAGAAGTGCGGGCCTCCGGTGGCCAGCTTGTCGGTGCCCATCGCACAGACGATGTCCACATCCGGCAGCGATGACGGCACGGTGGCCCACCGGCTGACGTTGATGCTGCCCTGAGAGACCTGGCCCTGCCCGAACACGGTCCGGATCGCGGTGACGTAGGCGTTGAAGGTGGTCGTTCGCTGCCCGGAGTCCCGCATGGTCCGGGAGGTATCGCCGCCCGGGAAAAAGGATTCCCGCAGGGCAGCGCTCATCTCCAGCTGGACGCCAGCCGAAATGGTCGTCTTGTTGCAGATGTTCGCCGGATCCGAGCCGCTGATCTCCTGGGCCGCCGAGATGACCCGGAACCCAGCGTCCTCAAGCGCGGCCTGCACGCGCGCGCCGGTGGTGGCGTCCAGCCCGCCCAGGGAGGTCTCGGCCAGACCGGCCGTGCCGGTGTAGCCGTGCATGGACAGGCACCGCCGTGAGCCGGTGACGATGCCCTGGGCAATCGGCTCGTCGAAGTTCGTGCTGGTGACGTGGAGGTCCGAGTTCCCGGACGCCTTGATCCCCGCGAACTCGTAGTGCGACATCAGCGACGCGCCCACCGCCCGCGCCACCTCGCCGGTGCCCGGCTCGATCGCGCCGCCGTGGATCGCGATCGAGCACCACGTCGACCCCGTCACTGGCACCGTGCGGCGCTCGTAATCCACGCCTTCGGTCTCGGCCGCGGCCAGGTCGGTGTAGCTCGCGTACAGGTCTGGCACGTCATCCCCCCTTCACGCTGAAGTCGGCCGCACTGCCCCCGGTGACCGTCCACGCCTGCCCGGTGTCCGCTGTGCCCCATCCGCTGGTGACGAGGCGCTGGAAGCGGTCGGATACGGGGCTCGCGATGCTGGTGACGGTCATGACCTCACCGCCGACCTGGATGTCCAGGGGGAACTCGTTGCCGTCGGTGGTCCACACCGGGCCCGCGGTGATGGCCACGGTGAGGGTGGTGTCGTCGGCGTCCACCGCGGCGGCCAGCTCGCTGCCGTCGGTGTCCACCCGGGCGAGCGGGGTGGTGGCCAGGGTCACCGCGAGGTCGTCGATGTACGCCGCGTCCTCCCCGGCCGAGGCGCTGTTGTCCTTGGCGTACCGGAAGGTCACCGTGGACTTCCCGGTGACGTCGAGGCTGGCGCGGGTCCAGGCCACGCTCGCGGTGCCCTGCGCCCGGAGCACCTGAGTGTCGTCCGCGTAGACCAGAAGCCGGTCACCCTCGAACCCGGGGCCAGACGCCTCGCTGCTCACCCGGTACCAGAACGACACCTCGGCGGCGTGCGAGGGCAAAGAGAGCACGGCATCCGACGTCTGGTTGTTGCTGATCGCACCGGAGCGCAGTGACCAGGACCCGCTGTGTGCCTGCTCGCTGGTGCGAGTCCAGGGGAGGGTGCCGCCGCTGGACATGGTGACGTCGTAGGCGCTGTCCTCGAACCCCTCGACGTACGCCGTCTCGGACACCGTCCACGGCCCCGCCGGGGTGCACGTGAAGTCCAGCAGCCACTCGTACTGAGTGATCGTCTCCGTGTACCCCTGCACCAGCAGATTCGCCCCGCCCGGCGGCATCCATGCAGGCAGGTTGGCGATGGTCATGCGGTCCCCGACATCCACCGCCACCGCGTCGTCCACCATCCCCGGCCGCCGCGCCAGGTTCAAGCTCACCCGCGGGTACCGCGCCTCATCCCACGTGCCCAGATGAACGCGCCACCAGGCGATCGGCTCCGCCTGCTCGTCCTGGAACAGGGAGAGCGTCACCGACTCGTCATAGACACCCACCCCATCGGGCGGGGCCAGCACGGACAGCGGGCCCTCCTCGAGGACCGCGCGCGCCGCGCTCCCGTCGGCGCGCTGCACGGTGACATCGTTGCGGGTGGCCTGGTCATCATCCGTGGGCTCCAGCGGCGGTACCAGGTCGTTCGCCGCGTAGTCCAACGCCAGGGCCGGGGGCTGGTTGTACATGCCCGCACGGTCCCGGTAGGCCAGCGCCGATGCCTCACGCTGCTCGAACAAGATCCCGCCGTCGGCGTCCGCCGCGTCCGAGAACAGATCGACCAGCGACTGAGGCCGCTGGGCACCCACCTGTTCCTGCTCACTGGCCAGCCCGTACACCGTGAGCGGGACGCTCTCCTCCCCGGAGAGCCGGACCATGCGCTCCCCGGCGGTCTCCCCGGCCCAGGCGTCCACGGCCCCCACGTAGGCGGTGGTGAGCGTCACCGGCCATGCGGAGATGTGGCCGATGGCCATGCCGTCCAGGTCCGGAGAGTAGCCGCCCGGCGGCGAGGAGACAGCGGTCGGTCGGCCGAGGGTGCCGGTGAAGGTCCCGTCGACGGCCCCGGCTTCGCCGCCGACGTCCGTCCAGATGATCGCCCACGTCACGGTGCTGCCGCTCTGGCTGATGCTGAGCTCGACCCGGATCCACTGCCCGTACAGGTCGCTGCCGGTGAGGAGATCCGTGGAGAAGAGCGTGTTCCCGTCGGCGTCCTTGCCGATGAGGCGTGAGAGGTCGTTGCGCTGCTGGATGTACCACTCGTTGACGGTGCCTGTGGACAGCACCCGCAGGAACGTCCGCATCGTGGTGTTGGCGGTGTCCAGCCGGTATACGTACTGCACGCACCAGCCGGTGATGGCGCTGGACGGGGCCGGGACCCTGCCGTAGATGGACGGCAGCGCGGCCCCGCTGGTGCTGGCCAGTGCCGGCAGCGCGCTGGAACTGGGCAGGGAGTCAGTCTGAGCCCAGGCCAGGCCGGAGACGAGCATCGGCTGCACACCGGCGATCGGGCTGTACGCCTGGACGGCGGTGGCCTGCTCCTCCATCGGCCAGTAGGCCAGCGGTCCGAAGGAGGGGATGCGGCGGCGCAGCGTGGAGGCGAGGGCTTTGGCGCCCTGTCCGAGGCGGCGCAGGATTCCGGCGGCCTGGATGGGCACGTACACGTCCTGGCCGGAGACGTCCCACCGTGCGGGCCAGGCAGAGACTTCGCCGACGAACCGGACGCGGCGGTCGGTGATTTCGGCGCCGCCGACCAGTGTCCACGCGCGCCCGGCGCCATCGGTGAATGACGTGGTGCCTGCTGCCAGGGCGGTGAAGTCCGCGTCGGCGGCCGGGGTGCCGTCGATGCCGTTGCGGACCTGGATCGCGTAGTACCGGCCGATGCCGGGGCTGAGGTTGATTCCGGCGATGTCGCCGATCTCCAGCGGCGCGGTGCTGTTGAAGATGCTCGTGGTGCCGCTGGTGGTCACCGTCTGGGCGCCGAGTTGGGCCCACGGGCCCGCGATGGTGGGGGCGGTGTAGAAGGCCACGGTGTAGCCCCCCTGGCCGTTGTCCACGTCCAGCGTCGCCCGGATGGCCAGGCGCCCGGACGGGGGCACGACGGGCACGATGGTGGAGTGCACGCTGATGCCGCTCGCTCCGGTCCCGGCGGTGGTCCAGGTCAGCTCAACGGTGCCGTCGGGCAGGCGCATGAGCCGCCATGACCGCTGGTCGGCCACCAGGTCCTGCTTGGCGGCCAGCTCCACGAACTGGGCACCTGCCAGGTCGTTCCAGTTGTCCAGGGCCAGGTCGACGCGGATGTCGATGTCGCCGGTGATGTCCAGCGCGGTGGCGTCCGGGGTCGTGGCCTTAGCGCCTGTGACCTTGGGGATCACCAGGCGGCGCGATCCCTGGTGCACGGAGACCCGGATGGGCGTGTTCCTGCCGAGCTGGCCATAGTACGGCGACAGCGGGTTACGGGGGCTGAACCTGCCGTCCCGGTTGTTGAGGGTCATCGTGCACTGGCCCGGGTCCACATCGCCGGCCTCAGCCGAGCGGCCGCGCGTGATGGTGATCGGGTCGCGGATGGCGTAGCCGGTGATGTCCGTCCACGTGCCGCCCACGTTCAGCTCGACGCGCTTATCGAGGATGTCCTGCGGCCACGCCATCTCAGGCCCCCTTCACGCCGAGGACACGCTGAACGTTGCCGCCCTTGACGCGGATCGCGCCGCGCAGCAGCTCCACCAGCAGGTCATCCATCCGGGAGCCGCCCGAGCGGATCTCCAGGACCATGGGTTCCGACTCGCCCGCGGCGCCCGCTGCCGCCGCTGCGGGCCGGGGCGCGCCAGCGGCGGCGAAGTTCTGGCGCGCGGCAGCAGCCGCCGAGCCCCACCACGCAGGCGCGGTGCCCCCGAGCATGCGCCGCGTGTCGGGGTTGGACCGCACCCGGGAGCCGGGCGCCAGGTTCACCAGCTCCGGGCCGTGCTCGCCCACCAGCGTCATACCGGTGCGCGGCCCGCCCTCGGCCGCATGGCCGCCGACCACGCCGCCATGGGCGAACCCGGCGTACCCTCCGAGTGCTGACAGGGCCGCGCGCGCCGCGGCCAGACCGACGGTGCGCACGTATACCGACACGGTCCGGTTGGGCAGCGACCACAGCTGCGACTTGGCCTGGGCGATCTTCTTCTGCAAGTCGGAGATCTGCGCCTTGATCGCGGCCTTGCGGGAGTCGGGGACCTTCTTCAGCTGGGACTTCGCGCTCCGGAGCTTGCCCTCCAGGTCCTTCAGGTCCGCCTTGATCATGGCGGTCTTGTCCGGCGTCTTGAGGATCTGGCTCGCCAGCCGCTTGGCCTCCGCGCGGTTCAGGCCCATCTGCATGGCGTTCTCGATCAGCTTCTGACGGCCCCGCTCGTAGACGGCGCTCACCTGGGTCCAGGACTTGCCCTGTTCACGGGCTGCCGAGGTGGCGGCGTCGGTCTTCGAGGCGAGGTCATTCAGCGCGGTGGCGGCGGCCTGAGCCTTGGGCGAGTTCAGGTCGAGCTCACCGTTGATCATGCGCAAGCTACCGGCGTTCTCCTTGGCCGCCTTGGCCGCCGCGTCGATAGCCGCCTCGAACCCGATCATCCCGCCCAAGCCCTGACGGTTGACCTCGTTCAGTGCCTGGATCGACTGCCGAAGTCCATCGGCGCTCTGCTTCTGCGCGTCCAGCTTCCGCTGGGTCGCCTGCGCCTGCTCGCCGAACAGCCCCATACCCTCGGCGGCGATCTTCTGCGCGAACGCCTGATCCGCGAGCGCCGACTTGTAGTCACCGAGGTTCTTCCGCAGCTCCTTCGTCGACAGCCCTTGGTCCCTCATCGACTTCGCGGCGCGCTGGAACACCTTCTCGGCCAGGTCGGCGTTCCCGCTCTTGACCAGATTGGCCAAGCTCTTGTCCAGCCCGTCGAGCGTGCTCTTCCACTGCTTCACCGGCGTGGAGTCCATGCCGATCAACGAGGTGAGGCCCTGCTGGACCTTCTCCAGATTCGAAGGCCGCTCCATGCCGCGCACAGCTTCGGCCAGCTTGCTCATGTCGGAGCCGAGGACCCTGGCGGCCTCGCCGCTCATCTTCCCGGTCTGCGCGAGCTTCCCGAGGCTGGTGGTCATCCGGTCCACGTTCGGCGGCGCCGACTTGCCGATGCCTGACAGCTTCGCCAGGGCGATCACCAGCACACCGATACCGGTAGCGACCAGCCCCACCTTGGCACCACGGGACAAGGCGCCGAACGCGGCCGTCAACGACGCCATGCGTCCGGTGGCGCCCGCGGCCGCGGTCGTCATCGCCGTGATCGCACCGCTGAACGCGGCGACCGCGCCCTGGACGGCGGCGGCCCCAGCCGCGGCGAGCTTCACCGCCTTGAACGCGAGGGCGAACTGGAGGAGCGTGCCGACTACCTCGGTGGGAAGAGCGTTGACCAGCTTGGCCAGAGCGTTGACGATCCCCAGCAGGCTGACGCCAGTGTCGGCCGCGGATGCGACCACATGCACCAGAGCCTTGGCCAAGTTGGTCAGGGTCTCGGCCACCTGCGGGCCGACCCTCTTGGCGTAGTCCATGAACTCTGCCAGCGGCCCGGCCCCGGCCCCCTCGTTCAGGCGGCGCAGCAGGTGCACCAGGCCGTTGTTGACGTCCCGCAGCGCGCCGGTGGCGAAGTCGCTGAACTGGCGCATGAGCTTGTCGAAGCCAGGGCTGGCGACGCCGCCGGCGGCGATGGTGACGAACCGATCGAGCTCCGCGCTCGCGCCCTTCACTAGGGGCGAGAGCTTGGGGAAGAGCGCGGAGAGCAGCTGCACGGAGTGCGTGACCGGGGCCATGGTGTTGCTCGCCAAGCTGTCCGACCAGCGCTTGTAGTTGTCCTTGAGTACCGAGACCGCCGCCGCGGCCTGCCTCGTGGCCGGCGGCAGCTTCTGCACCTGCTGGAGGTAGGCGTTCTCTGCCTCTGCGGCCTGCGTCGAGGTGGCCCCGTACTTGGCCACCGCCTCCTCGTACTTGCCCTGGGCGTCCGAGGCGGCGCCCATGGCCTTGGCCTGGGGGATGAGCGCGGCGGTGAACGCGCCGACGGCGACACCGGCGGCGCCCATCTGCGCGGCGATCGGCACGGTGGCGGCGGCGATCGGGATGAGCGCGGGTGCGAGGGAGAGGGCGGCGGTCTTGAGCTTGTCGAAGTCGCGGTTGACGGAGGCGATGCCGGGACCGGTCTGGTTGGTGACGTGGACGACGATGTTCACGCTGTCGGCCATGGCTCACCTCCGTCTCCGGTGTCGTCTGGGGTGCCGAGTCGTTCGATGGTCAAGAGGCGCAGCAGGCCGGCGTCCTCGGCGAGCAAGGCGCTCGGGAGGCAGTGGAACTGGCGGCAGAGGCCGAGGATGGTCTCGGCCTCGATCAGCTCGCGAGGCTTTCGGACAGGGCGTCCATCGGAATCGACGCCGCCACCGACGGCTCGCCATCGGGCGAGGTCTGCTCCAAAGGGCCCGAGACTCCGTACAGGGCGGTGGTCCACTCGGTGGCGACGTGGACCATGAAGTCCTTGTCCTGACGCATCACGGCCTCAGGGGTGGCCGGGATCGGCTCACCGGTCTCGGGGTCCTCCAGGTTCCAGGAGATCAGCGAGGCAGCGAACTTGGCGAGCATGTCGCTGATCGCGCTGGTAGTGACCTCGTCGATGCCGATGGCTTCCATGTACTCGCCGAGGGTCATCCCGCGTACGGTGCATTCGAACCCGGCGTACTCTGAGTCGCCTTCGAAACGCAGGGTGATGTTCTTCGGCTTGTGCTGGTATCCCACGGTCATCACGTCCAGGTCGGCACGGTGCCGTCGGCGAGGACGCCGGGGACCGCCCAGGTCAGCTCTCCGGAGTCGGAGCGGGAGAGCGGGTAGTCGGTGAACAGGCACTCGTTGGCGAGGCTCTGGCCGGACACGGTGAGCGACACGGTCCGGGCAACCGAGGTGCTGGTCACGGTCTTGAACACGTCGTGGCTGGCGCTGGCCGCGTCGTTGAAGACCCCGTTGAGGGTGATCGAGAAGTCCGCCAAGAGCAGCAGCCGCTCCATCGCCGACTTGTCGATGCCGGTGACGTCCTGCACCGCCCTCGGCGTGGCGAACTGGAGGTTCGTCACATCGTTCTTGATCGCCTGCGGGGTGCCGCTGGAGTCGTCCACGCTGCACGTGGTCCACCCGAGCCCGCTCTCTTTGGCCATCGCTGGTCATCCCTTCTGCTGCTGGTCGGCCAGCTTCTGCTGGTGCTCACCAAAGTCCTCGACCCAGTCCTGCGGCCGCTGGTGCTGCCGGACCCGGCCGGTCGGGTTTCCTCGCCAGTCGCCATCCCGGACCACGTACAGCTCCGGCCGGGTCCGGTGGTCGGCAAAGCACCGCTGCCCGGACTCGAACCGGAACACCGTCAGCCCGGTCTCCGTGCGCTGCTCGCGGAATGTGCGGCCCGAGCGCTGCCGGATGTACGCCGCCTGCTGCTGGCCCAGCTCGGTGGACTCATCGATAACCGACTCCCAGCCGCGGGCCCACGCCGCGCAACCCACCTGCTCACACACCGCCCGCACGCTGGTGTCCCGCGGCGAGGCGATGCTGTACGTCTGGTACGCCCCAATCGGCAGGGACGGGTCGATCCGGTTGACTGGCCGCTGCATCAGAACTGGACCTCCGTGTCGTTGCGGACCACGCTCACGGCGAAGACCGCGTTGGAGAAGGTGCCGGTCGTGACGATCCGCAGGTACCGCTCGACCGTCTGGGATCCCGAGGTGGCGATGCGCTGGCTGGTGACCCCGGTCGCCGCAGTGAACGCACCGCCGGTCACGTCCGCCCAGGCGTCCGCACCCCCGTCGTCCGAGCTCTGCTGGAGCTTCACGGTCACGCTGGTGCCGGTGACCGCGAAGACGTGCAGGTACGCCTGGAGACCAAAGCTGGTGGAGCCGGTACCGAAGTCGACCGAGGAGCCGCTCGTTCCGGTGGTGTCGGTACGCGGCCCCGCGGTCAGCGAGCGGCCCCACTCGACGCCGAAGCCGTTGGCCTGCGCCTCAACCGCGAACGTGAACTCCCCCGAGTCGCCTCGGGTGCCGTCATAGTTGATCTGCTTCGCCACGATGTTCGCCGACGCCCCGCCCAGCACAGTGCCCCGGAAGTACGAGCAGGCCACATCGCCGGTCGGGAGCGCCGACAGCCGCGGATGCGCCCGGTCGGTGTCCGGATTGAAGTACGCCACATACTGCAACCGGCCATCCCGCAGACCGCCGACCCGCTCCATCGCCGCCTTGTTGATCCCGGTCATATCGAGGGCCGCCGGGCCGCCGCCCACGTTGCCGATGCTGCCGATGTCGCCAGACAGCTCATACCCGGCGATGTACAGGTTGTCCCCGAGCCCCGACTGCTTGCCCACTACGGCACCTCATTCCACAAGTCGTTGACGATCGTGGGCAGCGTGATCGTGACCACCCGCAGGAGCGCCCCGTCCTGCTGGAGGTAACCCGCCCGCGCCTCCAGCCCGATGCCGTGCGTGCCTCGTACGTCGACCTCGCGGACCCGCCCGCCGAGGGTGAAAGAGCCGACGTAGGCGCGCATGAGCGTGTCCAGCGCGGTCACCAAGTTCGGGTCGATCGCGTCGGCGGGCTCCTGCACCATCGGCGTATACAGGCGCACGTTGAAGATCAGCCGTGCCGAGGTTGAGCCGAGCCCGGAGGACCGCACCGGGTCGATGCGGTCCACCCACACCGCAGCCGTCAGCCCGTAGCCTGGGGCGCGCTCCGGTTCGTGGCCGTTGACGGTCTCGAAATGCCCACTGGCCATGGCGTGCGAGGTGACCGCGTCGAGGATGCCGAGGATGTCGAGGGCCATCTCACATCCTCCTGATGTAGCGCTGGAGCAGGCGCTGGGCGATGCCGCCGGCGCGGCGGTCGATCATGGCCTTGACCCTGCGGAACGTCGCGTAACCGCGGAACCTCGTCACCGGGAAGTTGCGGGAGCCGGTGCCTTCCAGCCACGGCCCGTACACCACACCGCCGTCGGTGACCTCATAGGAGTTGCCCGCGCGCTCGACGCGAATGTGCGACTCGTAGTAGCCCGTGGGGTGTTTCAACACGGTCTGCAACCGGGCGCGCACCATGTCCTCTGCCTCGGTCGCGATGCGGTAGCGCAGTTGGTCCGCGTACTCGTTCGCCGCCCGTTGTGCCCGCCCGTCGAACATGGGGCCGTTGGTGTTGACGTTGGTGTTGATCCTGAAGCCGGGCATCGTCACACCGCCCTTGTGCGGGCCTTGCGGCCGTGGGAGGTGTAGATGCTGTCCCGCAGCGCTTCAAGGCTGCGGGTGTCCCGGGACCGCTCGCTGCTGCCCGCTTCGCCGGTGCGCAGCGCCCTGGAGTACGCGGCCTGCTCCAGGGTGAGGGTGTAGATGGCGTCGGCGATGACGAGCTGCCGCACCGGGCCGGGCGGGTCCCAGCGGTACACCGAGGCGCCGCTGGTGTGCGCTGCGGCGGTTGTGCCGAGTGCGCCGCGGGTGACGGTCAGGGTGCGGGCGGCGTAGATGCTGGTCCCGGTGGTGTGCGCGGCCAGCACGCTGCCGTCCCAGGCGCGCTTGACGACGAGCTGGTTGCCCGCGATGTCCTCGACGCGCATGCGCTCGCCGTCGACCAGGATCACCTCGTCCACCGCGAACTGCTCGCCGTCGGCCACCGCCACCGTGGTGTTGGCCGCCGAGGCAGTCAGGTCCCCGACGAGATCCTGGCCGGTGTCGAATTGCGACCGGCCCGTCACCAGCATGCGCTCGCTGTCGCAGCGCAGCACCGAGCCGACACCGAGCAGCGCCGAGGCCGGGCCGTCCACGTCCACGCCGGTCTCGGACGCGTCCAGTGCCTCGACTACCGTGCCCGCCGTGGTCTCGTCGGCGGAGTAGCCCCACAGGCCGGTGACGGTGATATCCCGTTGGGATGTGCTGCCCCCGCCGAACGCGGCATTCGAGTCGAGGTCGATCTCAATGCGCCGGTAGGGCGGCCCCGACCGGTTGGGCTCCAGGAAGAAGTCCGTGTCGGGGATGGCGACGCCGCCGGACGACAGGGAGGTGACCGAGATCAGCTCCGAGTCGTCCAGCCACAGCCGCCACGGACGCGCGCCCTGCTCGTTCGGCCAGTCGAAGAACCTGGTGGCCTGCTCGGGGTAGAACCGGCGGTGGCACAGGCCCTCAACGGCCCGCGAGGCGCCCTCCAGGACACGGCCGATCCGCCCGTTGCTGCGGGCCGTCTCCTTTGCGTCGAGCGCGTCCTTGACGTCCTCACGCGTCGCGTACCAGACACCCACCGCCGGTCACCTCCTCCCGTGGTCTCGTCGTTGTCGTGATGGTCAGTCGTCAGGGCTGTCCGACGTACGTCCCGTCGGGGCGCCACCCGCAGAAGCGGCAGAAGAGCTTCCCGTCCGGCCCTTCGCGGAGCGGTTCGCCGTCTTCCGGGCAGGCGAGCGGCCCCCGCTGCTGCTCGGCTCGTCGCTCTTCGATGGCTTCTCGGAGGATGTCTCGGAGCTGGTACCAGCTGATACGTCCTCACCGCCCTCCGCTGCGTCCGCCTCAGGCTCCTCACCGGCGACGCTCGGCCCGCCATGGCGGGTGATCTTCGGCATGGTGTCCTCCTCGATCTCGACAGGAACGCTCGCCTGAATGCCGAGTGCCTCCGCCGATCCCTGCTCGGCGTGCCGCTCCGACCCGCACTGGGGGCACAGCCGTACCCCCACCGCGAACGCGGTCGTGCAGTCCAGGCAGACCCGCAGACTCACAGCGACGCCGCCAGCGCGGCCGGGGCCCGCTGCGCGAGCAGGTCGCGTCGGAGGTAGAGGACCGCGCCGAGCTGCGCATTGGTGCCCACGTCGGCCACGTCGAGGGACACGTGCGTGTACCCGTCGGACAGCTGGGCCGCGTCCACCTCGATCGCGATGATCTGCTGGTGTTCCGCGGATGTGCCCGCGCCGCCCGGATCGGCGATCGTTGCGGCCGCAGACTGAGTGACCTTCGTCCACTGCTCGGTGCCCGCCAGCGTGGCGGCATCCTTCAGGTAGTAGTGGTCGATGATCGCCAGGTTCGACGTGGTGCCGGACGACGCGGCGGTGTGCTGCTTGAGCGTGAGCGTCGGGTCGTCGCCCGCGGTGCCGGCGCCCTTGAAGACGATGATGGTGAGGCCGCCTGCTCCCTTCAGGGAGACCCGCTTGCCGGTGACGGCCGCGCTGGACAGGTCGACGGGGGCTGCGCCGATGCACACGTCGACGAGGCGCCCCAGAGCTTCCATGGCCATGCTGGTGTTCCTTTCTTTCTGGTGCGCTCAGTCAGGCGGCGAGCTTGACGATCGGGGAGAGGGTGGACCCGCCGTTGGCGGGGGTGATCGCGGACTGGAGCCACGGCCGGCCGTCGACGCGCTCGATGATGCGGAAGGCGACCTCGTCGGTCTCGAAGTACCGCTCCTCGGACTGGCGGGCCTGCATCGCCTGCCGGTCTCCGATCAAGTAGAAGCCGAAGTCGATCAGGCTGATGTCCCCGGCGCCGCCGAGCGCGGGCACCTTCTCGCTGACGACGATGGGCAGCCCCATGAGGGTCATGGGCGGCGCGCCGATGGCCTGACCGCCGGAGAGCCACAGGCCCGGGGAGGCGGCGCCGACGTTCTCGGTCCCGGCGACGTTCTGCTGCACGATCCGCATGCTCAGCAGCTGCGGGAGGACGTTGTTCGAGACGACCCACACGGCGCGCGAGAGGGACTGCGGGAGCATCCGCGCGTACATGTTGATGACGTCCTCGAACTTGACCTGGCTCGAGGTGGTGCGCGTGACGGAGATGGCTGCGTTGCCGTTGAGGACACCGAGGGGCTTGCCGACACCGTCACCGGCCAGGAACGCAATGTCCTCGAAGAAGCTCAGGGCCTCGGGGAACATCTGGTTGATGAACGCCGAGAACGACACGAGGCTGTCCTGCATCAGCTCGGACGGCACCTTCGCGAACCCGGTGAGCTTCCGGGCCTCCAGCACGACGCGCCCGAACCGGGCCTGCGACTCGGTCAGCGTGCCGGACTCTTCCGTCCAGTAGCCGACGATGCCGCCATACACCGAGTTGACGTTGGTGGTGGAGTCGATCGCCGGGAACGGCACCCGCAGCGTCTCCATGGGGATGACGCGCGCCCGCGGCCGGACCACGGACGTCTCCAGAGAGACCCGCAGAAGCTCGGAGCGAAGTGTCTCGGGGATGAGGTAGCCGCCGTCCGAGGGGATGTCCGAGCTGTAGTTCTTCAGCTGCGCCAGCTTGGCGCTCGCCTCCGGGGAGAGGTCGTCGCGGCGGGCGATCGAACGGAACAGCTCCCCGGAGCTGTTGAACAGGCCGTCGACCTTGGCGCCCTCGGCGGCCTTGTTGTACAGGCCGCGCCCCTGAAGGGTCGTGTCCGCCTCGGCGTACGGGTCGGGGGTGGAGGCTCGCAGGTCCGGGCGCTTGATGTCCTCGGCGCCGTTCTCGCGGAGGAAGTCCGCGAAGCCCTTCTGAATGCCCTCGTCGACGAGCTTCTGAAGCTCGGTGCCGTCGCCCTGAGCCTTGTTGGCGTAGGAGTCGATGAACTCGGTCAGGGCCTCCGGGCTGGCGAGGATGTCCTTGCTCTTCGCCTTGTCGGTGAGCATCTCCTTCAGCTCATCCGAGTTGCGCGGGACGGTGATCGTGGGTGCCACGGGTGTGCCTCCTTCAGGCGTCCGTCGCCGCGGGCGACGCTTCGGGCTGGGTCAGTTGGGAGACGAGCGCTGACCAGTCGCCGGCGTCGTCCTGCTCGGTGGTGAGGTGAGCGGTCAGGGCCGCCCAGTCGTCGGCGGGCTCGTCGGCCATGGCCAGCGGTTCGGGCTCTGGCGCGGCCGGAGTGGAAGGCTCGGCGGTGGCCGCGCTCAGCCCGGGCTCGGCGTGGTCCTCCTCGCCTGCACCGCCGTCCTTCAGGTGAGCGCGCAGGTGAGACTCGACCGCGCCCTGCTCCCCCTCAGGAATGTCGGACTGCGGCAGCCGGGACAGCGCGTTGCGCACGCCGTTGAGCACGGCCGCGCCCGGGGCGCCGTCGTCGGAGACCTGGTGGTGCGGCAGCTTGCACGCCGACTTCGGGACCTTCCCGTCCTCGACCTGCTTGCCGTCGTACCAGCCGTACATCTTCTTGGCCGTGGCCACTGGCATCGGGGAGTCGAGCTTCTTCTCCTGCGCTCCGGCGTCCCATGTGCCGTCGGCGGTGTCCGTGTGGTGGGTCGGTGCTGCGGTGTTGGCCACGGCCGGGGCGTCCGGCGCGGGGGCCTCGGCGCGGCCGGTGTAGCGGAAGATCGACAGGTCCCAGGTGGCGGCCATGTTCGGCGCGGGCTCGTTCGGTTCGCCCTCGTCCGGGCGCTGCCGGGTCTCCGCGACCTCGTCCGCGAGACCGGCGGCCACGGCCTCCTTGGCGCTGTACCAGGTCTCGGCGAGCATGCGCTGCCGCCAGTCCTCGACGGTGCCGCCCGCGCGTTCGGCGTAGACCTCGGCGATGTTGTTGGACTGGCGGTCCAGCAGGTCGGCCATCTCGCGCATGTCGGCGGCGTTGCCGATGGCCAGCCCGCTGCCGTCGTGGATCATCATCTGCGAGTGCGGCTGCATGATGACCCGGTCACCAGCCAGTGCGATCACGGAGGCGATCGAGGCTGCGAGGCTGTCGACGTAGGTGGTGACCTGTGCGCGGTGGGAGCGCAGCAGGTTGTGGATGGCGATGCCGTCGAAGATCTCCCCACCCGGGCTGTTCACCCTGAGGGTGATCTCTCCGACATCGAGCCCGCGCAGCTCGGCCATGAAGTCCTCGGCGGTGACGCCGAACCAGCCGATCTCGTCGTAGATGACCACCTCGGCGGCACTGTTGCCGAGGTTCTTGATGCGGTACCAGTCGCGGCCCTGGCGCAGCGATGCGCGGGGGCGAGCTGTGCGGAGCCTGCCGGGCACGTGGCCTCCCTCGATCGCTCTGACAACGTTATCGACAACGTTGTCAGACCTCATTGTGCACTATCCCGGCGCAGCACGACCGTGCCCCGACAACGAACGCCGCCCTTGCAGTTCTGGTAGCCACCCGTCCCGTACGCCGCCCACGCCTCCGACGCACCCTCGAACACCGTGCCGTCGAGGGCCTGGCAGGGCTGACACGCGTTCGTGTCGTGCTTCTCGGAGGCCACCAGCCGCAGGCTCGACGACAGCGCCTGAGCCGCCGACAGCACCGTCAACCTGGCCATGTTGGCCGCCCGGTGCAGCGCCCCGCCGAGGGCGTCCCGAACCGGCCGATCCGGCAACTCCTCCAGGAACGTCCGTACCGCGTCAGCCACCGCACCAGCGGCCACGCCAGGCGTCAGCAGCCGTAGTGCCTCACGCCCGGCGGCCGCCGCCAGCCACGCCCCCAGCAGGACGACGATCGCGGTGCCGACCGGCCCCAAGTCGTCCGGCGGTTCCGGCTGCTCCACCGTCACATCCAGGGCCGCGGCCCCCTCGACTGCCTGCCCGGCCGCCGTGCCGTACATGGCGGTGAGCGCGGCGATCAGCTTGGCGGCCGCGTCCTCCGTGCTCACAGTCAGCTGGCTAAGGGCCTCGGTGTCCCCGTCCTCCACGGCAGCGCGCACTTGCTCCACTAGCTCGTCCCGCTGCGCCTCGGCGATGGGCCCCCACTCGTCGAGCAGCTGCTCCAGCGCCTCGGCCAGCGCGGCCCGTACTGCGTCCGGCTCGTCCTCCTCCGGCTCGTCCCCGGCGGCAGCACGGAGCGCGGCCCGCGGCTGGTGGTGCGGGGCGCGCGGCCGGGCACGGGCGATGTCGAAGAGGGACACGCTGCGCGCCTCCGGGGCCGCGGGCGGCTCGGCCGACGGCGGGGTCTTGGCCGGGTCCGGTGCTGGCGGGGCGGGGACGTCGATACCGAGCAACGGCAGGATCGTGCTCGCCAGCGCGGCCGGAGCTGATGTCACCAGCTTGATGAGCAGCTCACGGTCCGGGTCGGCATCCGGCTGGCCGAAGGGGATCTCAGGCAGCCCGATCGCCTTCAGCGCCTCCGGGCCGTACGCCCCAGCCTCGATCAGGTTGCGGGCCGCCTCGGCCTTCGAGGACAGTTCCTTCGCCTCCAGCTCCCGGTCAGCTGGCACCGGGTCGCAGTAGTCGAACTCCAGGCCCTTCGCGGCCGCGCCGAAGAGCGGCAGCAGGTCATGGTTGAGCGCGGCCTTGATGCGCTCCAGGCGGGGCTTGACGAGGTACCGGGCGAACATGACTTCGCCCGCCTCGGCGTTCGCCCTGTTGACGTCGTCAACGGTGCCAAGCATCCCCTTGGGCATGCCGAACGCCTCGCGGATGATCTCGCGCGAGACTTCGCGGAGCTCGGTGAACTGCATGTCGCGCATGCTGTAGTTGCGGTCGACCCAGTCCATGCCCTGCTCAAGGAGCGCCACGCGGTGGGCGTTGGCGACGCCCTTGTGCTGCTCCATCCACCGGGCGTTGAACTCGTCGAACTCGTCATCCGACAGGCGCTTGTCGACCTTGACGATGCCGTCCGGGCGGGCGCTGTTCAGGAAGAAGTTGCGGTTCCACTCGGCCGAGTAGCGGTTCGCGTCGATGTCGGCCAGCAGCGCCTGGACCGGGCCCATGCCACGGTACGGGTCGAGCGGGTTGGGGGTGCGGAGCTGGATGACATCCTCGCGTCCGAGCTGGACGCGCTCGCCGGACGGGCCGAGATACAGGTAGCCGGTCAGGAACTCCTGCGGGTCCGGCACCGGCTCCATACGGTCCGGGCGCACCGGCCACAGCTCCAGCGGCACAGCGGCGCGCGCGTTGCGGGCGATGACCCACCAGCCTTCCCCGGTGAGGTCGAGGTGCTGCTGGATCGTCTCCACGAACTCGCCGCGCGGCATATACGGGTTGGGCTTGTTCCACAGTTCCAGCGCGGCGTGTGAGGTGACCTCGGTGCGGTCCTCGTCCTTGCCGCTGCGGGCCGTGCGCCACAGCTTCCAGTCGACCTGAGCCACCGCGTTCGATGTCCGGTTGACGATGGCGAACAGCGTGCCCACCGAGCCCATCGCGCGCATCTGCGCCTCGGCGTCCCGCCGGTGCATGAACGGCATGCTGACGTGCCCGCGGGAGACGAACGGCACCGGGGCCTTGTTGAAGATCGTGCCGAGCGGCGACCTCATCGCGTCCTCCCGGTGGGCGAGGTCAGGTACTCCAGGGCGAAGCACGACACCCCGAGCACCACGAGCCCGGCCGGGACGGCGACCATCCACGCCGCGGCAGTGAAGGCGCTGAAGCCGCCGATGGCGAGCACCGCCGTCCGGGCTCGGCCCCAGAGGGGCATCAACTTCTCGATCATCCAAGCCACCTCATCCGTGGGCGTCCGCCGAGATCCCGCTCGGCGACCATGTACCTGAGCGCGTCCATGCCGTGGTCGTTCTCCTTCACCGGCTCCTCCTTGAGCACACCCCCGGGCTTCACCGCCCACACGTAGCCGGTGACCTCCTCTTCCGTGCATGTCGGGCGCTTCGCGTCCTCCAGCTCGCGGTCACGCTCGACCAGGGCGCCGCGGACGAGGAACAGGCGTGGCCGGCCGTCGGCCGCCATCTTCAGCCGGGACTGCACGGACTGGATGCCGTCGCTCACGGTCTTCTTCGCCGGGCTGGTGGACATGCCCAGGTGGCGTTCCAGCGTGGCGCGGTCCTCGGCGTCGTGGTCGCAGATCACCGCGCGGGGCCGGGGCTCCGTCCATTGGCCGTCGTCGTCGGTGACCAGCTTGAGGATGTGCTTCGCGTGGTCCTCGACCAGCCGCCGCGTCCGGTAGATCTCGCGGTAGAGGTAGAGCCTGCCGTCGCCGTCCTCGGCGAACCATTGGGCGCAGAAGGGGTTGGTGAAGCCGAAGTCGATCGTGAGCCACCGGGTCCACTCGGCGGGGATCGTGAACGGGTCGATGACGTGGAGCGTGTCGTCCCAGCCCTCGTAGATCAGGCCCTCGGCCGCCGCCCAAACGCCGTCCCGCAGGCGCAGCCTCCGGACACCGGTCAGCGCATCGAGCTTGGCCATGTAGTCCCGGCCCTTCTCGGTAAGGCTGCCGTCGGCGTTGACGTAGGCCGGGTTGTCGCGGTGGCGGGAGTGGAGCATCACCATGCCGCCTCGGTCCGCGCGCTGCTTGATCCAGTGCGTGGGGTGCGCCGGGTTGCAGGCTGCGATCTGCTGCTGCCACGAGAGCTTGCCGTTCCGTAGGCGGGTACCGAGGGTTTCCCAGTCCGTCTCCGTCAGCTCGGTTGCCTCGTCGATGAAGACCAGGTCGTACTCGGAGCTGAGGACCTTCTCGGGCTTGTCGAGGCCGCCGACGACGATGACGGAGCCGTTGCTGTACCGGTAGCAGGCGGCCTCTCGGGCGCTCCCGCCGTACCAGCGGACGATGCTGCTCGCGATGGCCTCCACTGCCACCTTCTTCTCGAAGGTGACCAGGGTGGTGGAGCCGAGCGAGACGGCTGTCTTACGGGCGATGAGGCAGCGGATGCCGGGGTTGTGGAGCGCGGCGAAGTGGACGCGGTAGAGGCAGGCCAGGCTCTTGCCGGTACCGGCCGGCCCGGCCATGGCAATCTCGGACTGCCGGGAGTGGAAGAGTTCGCGGGCTCCGCCTCGGGGCTCGTAGCGCACGACAGTGGTGGTCACTTGAGCTGCTCCGGGTCGATGCCGACCAGCTCGTAGCGCACGCCGCCAGAGACTTGGGTCTTGGTGGCGGCGTCGAGGCCGAGGAGCTTGGCGCGGCGTTCCTGGATGCGCAGGAGCCGGTCGATGGCTTGGAGCACGGGGCCGTCGTCGAGGAGCGGTGCATCCCCCTGGTAGATGATCTTCCCTTGGGAGACGGTGACGTGTTCCCGCTCCAGTACCTCTATGGCCTTCTCGTAGAGGAAGTCGAGGCGCTCCAGCTCCATGCGCCGGACGTCCTCGGCGGGTTCCTGCACGATCTCCTTGAGCGCTCGCTTCACGGCGTCGTGGACCGAGTGGACGTCCATGCCGAGTTCGGCGGCGATGGTGCGGTAGGTCATGCCGCGGGCGCGGAGGCGGGCGGCTTCGGCGTCGCGGGTGGCGGTTTCGGGCATGCGGATCCAGCGGCCGTCTCCGCCGCGGGACTGGTCTGGTGTCGGCTCGTCCATGGTCGGCACCTCCCGGGCGGGTTGACAACGTTGTCTTATCGTACGGTGCCGCCGCGATGTGGGCTGGGCATGCCGCCGCCCCGCCCCCGGCTTAGGAGGGGACGGGGCGGGGTGCTCCCGAGTAGCTGCGCAGCCCACGCAGTTCGGGTAGGGACGCATTCCACGGTACGCCTGAGGGCTGACATGGGGAGGCCCCCGCCACGACGGGGGACGCGGCGGGGGCCTCGGCGCCGGGCACTACCCAGCGTGAGCCTCCAGTGTGGCAGGCGACGCTACTTCCCGAAGGTGACCCGCTCACTGTCCAGCAGCGCCGTGTGCGTCGCCGCGGTGATGATGAACAGGATGAGAACGAGACCGGCGACCGGATGATCACCGTCGCCGAGGGCCACGACGACCCCGAACACGGCCAGTTCGGCCACGACGTAGACCGCTGGCACCACGGGCTTCACGACGCCCTTGACGGTTGCGGCGACCAGCGGCACGGCGCCCGCGAGGCCGAGGCTCACGATGGGCAGCAGGGTCCACAGGATCTGCGCGGCTCTGCTGTTGAACATCTTCGGGCGGCCCGTGGGCGGCATAGGTGTCGTCAGGTAGGGGCTGGGGCCGGGCTGGTATGGGTTGCTCATGGAATCCCCCCAAGAGTGTGGTGATGGGCATTTCAGCGCATGTGGAGCGGTGTGGGTAGGGGTGTGACGGGTCTGATACGTGGTGTTCGAGCTGTCTGTCACTTCGTCTTCGGCTTGCCGGGGGTGGGCTTCGGCTCGGGCTTGTAGTGCCCGCCGCGCGACGCCTGGTACGTGGTCGCGTACTTGGGGTCCGGCTTCGTCTCGGGCTTCATGGGCATGGTCTTCTTGAGTGCCACGATGGGGCTCCTCGTCTCGTGCTCGGGATGGGGAACCGGGGCGGTCGACGGCTTGGCGGCATGGCGGCCGCCCCGGGGTACGTCGCTACTTGGTGCGGTGGACCTTCATGGAGAGCACCTCCGCGCCGGGCCACCGCTGGCTCACCTGAGCCTCGGCGATGGACTCAGCAACGCCCTCCGACTGGTTTTCAGACAGCGCGGTCGTCAGCTTGTCTCGGGTCCCGTCCGCCTTCTTGACCTTCGTCACGACACACGGGGCGTGGGGGTGATTGCGCCTGAGCATGGGCCCTCTCTCGGGTGGTAGACCGCCGGGTAGACGGCGGTAGATGGCAGGTAGATGAGCGGTAGACGTGCAGGTAGACCAGGGGGTAGACGGTCACGCGGCCCGTTCGGCGGCCTCACCCGGGGAAGGGGTCTCAGCGGGCGTCGGGAGGTCGTCACGGTGCACCCCGTACGCCACCCGGCCGGCCACCTTCACCGACCTCCTGACCGGCACCCCCTGGACCTCCAGACGGGCCCTCAACTCGGCTACCTCCCAGCCCTCCCCGAGCCCCCTCTCCTGGAGGTGGGCGAGGACGGCCGAGAGGTGCACCCCGGGCCGGTCCCCGATGAGGTCAGCGAGGAGCTGCCGGACGGCGTCGGGGTCGACGGCCGACGGGCCTTTCTCGGACTCGTTCGCGGGGGCGTCCTCAGCGTCCTCCGCGTGGGCCGTGCGTCCGGCGTACCAGGCAGCCAGCAGCGCCCCCGGGACGAGGACCCACAGCAGCTTCGGCCACGTCCGCACCAGCCAGGCGAGACCGGCGGCCAGACCAAGGAGCAGCAGCGCCCGCAGCGCTGGCCCGGCCCCCGCCTTCCACCCGGTGAGATCGTGCCGGTAGCTCTTGCGGCACCATGCGGCCAGGGAAGGGCCGACTCGGCGGGCGATCCGCTCGCCCCCGGCGGGCACCCGGGCGACGTGACGACGCCAGCTCACAGCACACCCTGCCCTTCCAGCGCGGCCTTGAGCCCATCTCCCAGGTGGTTGGCGGCGCTGGGGAGGCCACCGAGCATCCCGGCTACGCCCGCGGTCATGCACAGCGTCGCGCCCACGAACGCCCCACCGGCCATGCGGCGCCGGTCCTGCTTGCCCGCGGCTTTCCACGCGGCAGCAACGACCATGGTCAGCAGGAAGACGACGACACCGCCCTCCGGGGTGAGCCGGTCGAAGGTGCCGCGGGACAGGCCGGTGTCCTGAGTGCCGGTGGTGCCGGGGACGGCCTTGTACCCGGCGGTGTTGGCGCTCTGGACGGAGCATCCGGCGAGCCAGCCGAGGAGGCCGCCGGCGCAGACGGTGGAGAAGGCGCCGAGTAGCGCCGATTGGGCAAAGGGCACGAGGTCTTTCAGGTTGCGCCCTCCGCGCCACCAGGGGCGCAGGTTGAAGTACAGCACGGCGAGGCTGATGGCGGCTCCGGCGAGGGAGAGGCGGTTGCTGGTCACGGTCGGACTCCGGTGAGCAGGGTGATGGGGTCGTACCAGCCGAGTGCGCCGGTGCCGCCGATGAGGGCGGTGGCGAGGAGGGTGCGGGCCCACCAGGTGTGGCGGCGGCGGTTGATCAGGACAGCGATGGTGAGCGCGACTCCGGCGAGGGTGTAGGCGCCTCGGATGGAGCCGGTGTCGCGGGCGTCGGAGAGCGTGGCGGCCCAGGCGGTGGCGAGGCTGTGGCCGTAGGCGGGGTAGGGGATGACGGCGGCGGCGAGGCCGATGATGGTCTGTCGGGGCCGGATCCAGGCGGCGAGGCGTTCCCAGATGGAGGGGCCGTCGGGCTCCGGTTCGGGCTCGGGCGCGACCACGATGTGGGTGTGGACGTGGTGGATCTCGATCGCGGCCGGAGGCGGGGCAGCGGGCGGCGGGGGTGGCGGTGTGGGGGTGCGCCAGGGTGGGACGAAGTCGGGCCCGAGCGAGGGCTGCGGGGGCGAGCCCGCGGCGGGCGGCAGTGGAGTGCCGGCGGGGTAGACACGGGCCGGGATGATCGGGTCGGTCATGGCTGTCCTCAGCGGAGTGCGGCCGTCACGACGACGGCGAGGGTGACGGCGGCGCTGGTGCCGATGAGGGCGGCGAGCACTGCGCGGGCGCCGGCGGTGGGCAGGCGGCGGGGCCAGATGGCGACGGCAAGCGCGGCGAGCCCAGCGATGCCCACGAACACGGAGGCGGCGGTCTGCACTCAGTCCTCCCGGGTGAGTTGTTGGAGGTACTGCGCCCGCTTCTGGCCGATGCCGAGTTCGGTCTTGAGGGTGCGGAGGGATGCGGGTTGTCCGAGTGCGCGGGCGGCCTCGACGAGCGGGTCCGTACTCGCGGGTGCGGGTGCACTCGGGTGCGCGCCTGCGCCGGGTGCGGGCTCGTCGGGGTCGGCCTTCTCGCGCTCCTCGGCGGCGCGGCGCTTGATGAAGTCGAAGATGTCCTCCGGCCCGGACTCGGGTACGCGGGCGTGGACTGCACTCCTGGGCTGAGCTGCGGCGGAGACGAGTGCGGGTGCGCGTACCTCGGGGTGCACCTCGGGTGCGGTGGTGATGTCGAGTACGAGCGGGTGTGCGGGTGCGGGTGCACTCGGGGTGCGAGTGCGGACAGGGTTTCCGGCCCGGATGGCGACCCGCGCCATCTGCTCGGAGACGACGACGCCGTGCTCCGTCATGAGGCTGGCGAGTGCGGCCGGGTGCAGCCCGGGGTGCGCCGAGTGCACCCGCTGGATGGCATCGAACGGGTGCAGGTGCACCAGGCTCTGCCGGGCGAGTGCGGTCGGGGTGCGCGGCTGCACCGGGCCGGGCTCGGGCTCCCACAGGGACGGCAGGTCGATGGTGCGGAGCTGGTCGGCGCCGCGGCGAGCGGCGAGCAGGCGCAGCATCTTGTGCCGCTGGTTCGGGTCATCACCAACGTGGGCACGGGCGACAGCGGCGGCCAAGCGGCGCTTCCCCCAGTCACGGAGCCCGGGGCGGGACGCGAGGCGCACAGCGCGGGCAGTGGCCCGGTCCCGGGCGATCTGCTCCGCGGTACGGTCCCGGACCGCCAGGCCGAGGCGGGACAGCAGACGCTCCCTCAGCTCGCGGCCGATGACCGCAGGCAGGCCGCCCGAGAGGGCGCCTGGTCGGACGATGCGCAGTTCCAGGCCCATCGCCAGGTGCCAGAGCAGCGCGGCGAGGACGGGGCCGATCATCGCGCGCACCGTGCCGCCGACCAGCCCGGACTCCGCGTAGGCGGGGATGATCTGCACGCCGGTGATGACCCACACGAGCATGCCGGGCGTACCGGGCGATCCGGCCGTGCTGTCGCTGGCGGTGGTGCGCATGTTGGCGCGGGCCATCAGGCCGCAGGCGAACAGGGCCAGTTCGGCGGCGGCGAACATCGCGGCCCGCTCGCTGATGTCGGCCATGCCAAGCCGGTGCTCGGCGAACCGCCAGCTGGTGTCCGCGCTGTACGCGGTACAGGCGGCGGCCGCGATCGCCGCGACGACCACAGCGGCCGACGGGCGGGCGGCTTGCCGGAGTGAGCGCACCGCGGCCCAGCCCGCGCCGGCCGCCACCACGGCCGCGCTCAAGGCGACGACGGTGGCCAGCCCCGGGTGGGTCGTGGCCCAGCCGGTGAGGGTGGTGATGCTCATGGTGGTGCTCCTGGAGCGGAGAGGAGGCCGGGCTCCGCTGGGGGGTTTACGGAGCCCGGCCGGTATGGGGGTCAGCGGTTGACGAGGTGGACCGTCGTCAGCAGCACGAGAGCGAGGACGACCTGTGCGAGGAGAGCAACGGCGAGGCCCAGCCAGAACTCGCGGGTCAGCGGCTCACGCACTGGGGCCTCCCTGCTGGGCGCGGCGTGCGGCGTCGGCGCGCTGGGACTGGCCGATCGCGTAGTCCTCGGTGCAGTCCTTGACCGTCACGTTGCGGTGCCGGGCCGCCGGGTTGGCGACGATGGGCTGCGCGGGGGCGGGCGTCTCGCGGCGCCAGAGGCCGATCATGCGGTCACTGCCGGGGCGGGCGCGGCGGGGGCGTGGCCCTCGCGGCGGACGGCGAGGCCGAGCGCGGCGGGCGGGGGCGGGGTGATGGCCCCGGTGACGCCGGCCGCGGTGGCGCGCACGGTGATGGCGCCGACCGCGATGGTGCGGCGGGCTCCCTGGGTCGGGGTGGTCTCGCTACCCTTCATGCGGGCTGTCCTTCCTGGTGATGCAGGTGGATGGCTGGCCCCAGCCGGAGGTGAGAGCTCGGCTGGGGCCGTGTTGTTGGAGCACGAGACCGAGAGGCGGCCTCGCAGGACCAAGCTAAACCCCGGGGTTGTAGTGGCGCAACCCCGGGGTTTAAGGTCGTGTCGGCCGCACCGCAGGAAGGAGCGCGGTAGTGGCAGACCAGCCCGAGGAGGTGACACGCCTGGTGGAAGCCATCAAGGCGTTCGAGGCCATCGAGGACGACGCGGCGTGCGCTGCCGCTGTCTCTCAGGCGTTGAAGGACTGGCCTGATCATCAGGTGAAGCTGCGTGAGCTGCGACAGCAGCGCGCGCAGGCGTTGAAGGGCCAGGGAAAGACGTGGGAGGAGATCGGTCGGCTCTGCGGCGGGGTCAGCGCCGCTCGGGCGCAGCAGATCGCGGCCGGGGTGAGCGGAGCGCAGCGCCGGAAGGCGGCCCAGGCGAAACAGGCGGAGGCATCGGATGGATGAGTTGGTGCGGTGGCTCGGCGAGCAGCTCGACGAGGACGCGGCGATCGCGGCCGAAGCGACGCAGGCGGCGACGGGCCGCTGGACGGCTCGCGAAACCGACTGGGGTGGCGGCATGGTCGTCGAGGACGACTGCGGCGCGCTGATCCTGCCGACTACGCACACGCGCGGCGCTACGCAGTACCCGCACATCGCCCGTCATGATCCGGCTCGGGTGCTGCGCGAGATCGACGCCAAGCGGCAGCTGCTCGCCCTCTACCTAGAGCACGAGCGAATGGACCGGGAGACGTTCGAGGCCGAGGGGGAACGCGCACGGTCCCTTGTGTCGCTCCGAGCGGCCTACTTCGACGCGGTGCGGCACCTCGCGGCCGTCTACGCCGACCGGCCCGGCTACCGCGAGGAGTGGCGGCCGTAGCCGCACAGCAGGAAGCCCCACCTCGCCGAGAGAGGTGGGGCTTCTTCGCGCCCGTGACCCCAGCCGCCCGGGGACGGTTGGGTAGCGCATGGACGAGGCGCGCCTATGGGCGCAGATCGAAGCGCCAGAAGAGCGGCGACCGCTGCTCACGATCGGCGAGGCGCGCGCCGTGGTACAACTGCTGCGCCGAGAGGGCTCGGACGCCGCGGACGAGCTGGCCGCCACGCTCGCCCGGCGACTGGCCGCCGAGGAGTAGCCCCGCATGCGCCCGGCCCCGGCCCGGCGGACGCTGGACGCATGGCAGCCCGTACCCCGCACGTCATCGTCCAGCCACCCTCACCCACCGGCGGCCGGACCGTGCGCGTGAACGGCACGATCCTCGGCACGGCGTACGGGCCGTCCGACCTCCGCGAGTTCCTCAGGCGCGCCGGCCTTGAGGACGCGGAGGATCTCGACCTCGCCGCGTCACCGTTGATCGAGTGGCGCGGCGGCGGCCCCGACGTCTGGTGATCAGCCGGTGCTGCCGGTCACCTTGTCGATCTCATCCCGTAGCTCGCCGCGCCCGGCCGCGTTGGCCTGCTGGGTGGCCTTGAGGACGGCGTCGGCGTACTGGCTGTCGTCCAGCTGAGCGCACGCCTTGGGCCGGTCGGCGCCGACGTCGCTGGACGGGTCTTCGGCGGCCTGGTCGACGAGGGCGGTGATGCAGCGGCTGACGATCTGCGCCTTGCTGAGCGGGGCCGCGGTGGGTGCGGCGGTGCTGTGCTTCGGCGTGGTGGGCTCGGCTCCGTCGTCGTTGCTGGAGCAGCCGACGAGCAGCAGGATGCCGGCGGTGATGGCGGCCGCGGTGGTGGTGGTGGTGGTGCGGATGTGCATGTGTCCCCCCATGGTGGTTGATGAGGGGCATCATGCGGGGCGCGGTGGTGGCGTGGGGGCGTTGTGATGGAACGGTGACAGGCGTTGGCGCCCCAAGTCCCGTGGGGCAGCAGGCTGGAGGTGACCGGGGCTATCCCTCGTCGGAGCCCTCTTTGGCGCGCTGTTTCGCTTCGAATTCGCGGCGCCGCTCGTCGTCCCACGCGGCGAGCTCCTCCTCGGTCATCGCGTCCGCCTGCGCCTTGGGAAGGGTCGCGATGACCCGGCAGTCGGTGTCGTAGCCGGAGATCTCGCGGGCGACATACTCGACGTCGGGTTGGTCGGCCGCCAGCGTCGCCTCTGCGGCTGCGCGGGCACGGGCGGCCAGTTGTTCGACTTCGGCTTGGGAGGTGCCTTTCGCGACGGCGATGAAGCTGGTCTCGTCGCCGTCGTGGATCTCATGGATCTCGTGGTCGCTCATGGCTGCCACCGTTCGGTCGAGTCCGGGCTGGGGAGGCTACTCGCCGGGGCCGGTTGGGTGAAGGGTATAGACAGCAAGGCCCGCTCCGTCCACCCTCCGGAGCGGGCCCGATCGCCGTGGTGCGGTCAGGCGGCCGGCGCGCCCGCCAGCTTAAGGACGGGGCCGACGAACGAGCGCACGACGTTCATGGGGATCGGCTCGCCCAGTTCGTCGCGATACGAGGACCAGACGTACTCGCGCGTTTGCTCGGCGAGGGTGACGATGCCGTCGTCGGCGTCGAGCTCGTAGTCGACCACGATGTGGGCGGCGGGGTGCGCGCCCTCGATGTCGAGGAGCTGGCCGTCGGGGGTGCGGACCATGTAGTGAAGGGCCAGGCCGTTGTTCACGGTCGCGGCGATGATGGGCCATCCGGTGGCGTCGTGGAGGGCGATGGCCAGGCCGCCGCAGCAACCGTTCATGAACGCGTGGGTGGCGGTCTTGTCGATGGCGCCGGGGGTGACCTGCCGCACGGCACTGCTCCTTGAGGGTGGCCCGGCCCTGGTGCGGGCCGGGCGGTGGGGTGGGATCAGGCGGCGGGTTCGACGTCGTAGCGGTCGGCCCAGTAGTCGCGGTCCTCGCGGGCCAGCTCGCGGCAGACCAGCTCGTCGACGGTGTTGACCGTGACGCGGATGCCGAGGTCGGCGGCGGTGGGGGTGGCGCGCTCGACGGTGTAGGCGGTGCGGTGGATCGTGTACGCCTGGATGCGGTCGACGCGGAAGGTGCGGGACTCGCCGCTGGTGCGGTCCATGGCCTTGATGATGACGTCGCCCTTGCTGGTGGTGCGGATGTCGTAGATCTCGATGGTGCGGATGGTCTCGGTGCCGTCGGCCTTGGTGTAGGTGATGGTGGCGGGGTGGTGGCGGTCCCATGCGCGGTGGAGGTCGGTGAGGGTGCGGGTGGTGGTCTGGCGGTTGGTGATCCTCATCGTGTCCCCCTGGCTCGAAACCGTGTAGCTACACAGTAGCGCTAACCGTGTGGCTACACAAGCTGTTCGTCGAGGGAATCCGTGTGGGAACATGACCGCATGACCGACGCCACCGACCACACCTTCATCACCCGCTTCCGCATCCCGAAAGTCATGTGGGAGGCATACGGACGCGTCACCCAACGACAAGGCACCGACCGCACCACCGACCTCGTCGCCCACGTCCGAGACACCATCGCCAAGCACGGCGACGCCCAAGACCTCGCCGACCTCGAGATGGCCGAGCAGGAGCTGACTCAACGTCGATCCCGCAAGGGCGGCCGGCCACCACGCCGCGCCGCTGCCGGGGAGTCGGCCGACCCGGGGAGCACCGTATGAACCACGAGCCCGGCGCCACCCCGCCCCGCAAGGTCGAGATCACCGCAGACACCCGCGGCCTCACCAACGCCGTGAACGACGCCAGGGCGACGCTCATGTTCGACACGCACCCCGACCTTCAAGAGCCCGGCCGCGGCGACGCGCAGCCGGAACCGGGGAGCAGCACGTGAGGGAACCCGACTACATCGTCATCCGCCCCGCCACCAACCTGCCGCCCGGCTTCCTCTCACCGCACGAAGATGGCCGCTGGTACGACGCCTCGACCATGCCGGAAATGGTGCTGGGGCCCTTGGCGCCAGGAGAGACGCGAGCCGTCGCCGTCCCGACCGGGCGCTTCGAAGTGCGCGACCACGACGGAGCGGTGGCCGAGGTCTGGGAGGTGCAGCCCCCGGCCTGAGTCGTGTGGCATCCGGTCGCCGCACCATGCCCGCGGCCTGTGGCACGCTGAACAGCGTTGGTGGATGGGCGCCGAGGGGCGTTCCCGGCCGGCCCCTGGCCCGGGAACGCCCCTCCGTCATGCTCAGCCAGCGATGCGCGCGACGTGCTCCAGGATCCGTTGGTACTTCACCTTGGTGCTGTGCCCGTCCCATTGGGCGCGGGGGTCGGTTGGCTCGACTTGTTCGACGTGGGTGAAGAGCAGCGCGTCGCGGGGGTGGATGTGCCAGCTCATTTGCCAGCCGCTGACGAGGAGGTACAGCAGCTGCCATCCGGGCTCGTCGATGTCGGTGGCGGTGGTGATGACGGCGTTGGCGGGGTGGAGCGCCGACAGCCAGGCGAGGAGGTGGGCGCGTTCGCGGTACGCCTGGTCGCGCTCGTCCTCGGCTCGCTTGGCGCGGACGGCCGCGACTTCGGCCCGGTCACGCATGCGGGCCAGGGCAGTCTCGTAGAACTCGGCACGCCCGCGCCACGTCGCGGCATCGGCGGCCGCGTACTGCTCGCGCAGCCCGTTGTCCGTGCCGTCGCCGCACACGCATACGTCAGCGAATCCGGCCGGGCAGTCGGCGCTGTGGCCTGTGGTCCGCTCGTAGCGCAGGGTGCTGTCGCGCACTTCGGCGTCCGGGGCGGTCGCGCCGTCCGCGGCGCCGATGCCGAGGATGTGCACCGGGTCCATGGGCGGGCGGCGCGCGGCCGGGTCGTCCGGGTGGATGGTGCAGTCGCCGCACCTGCCGCCGATGGTGGGCGCGCCGGGGTGGTCGGGGCAGGCGTCCGGGGTTGTCCGGACGCTGTCCGTGCTGGTCGTGGGGTTGTCCGTCTGGGTGTCCACCGTGCTGTCCGGCTCGGTGTCCGGGCTGTCTGTCCGGCTGTCCGGGGTGGTGTCCGGGTGGTCTTCAGCGAGGTGGTGGCGCGCCCAGCGCTGTGCGGACTCCTCGCTGTAGTGGTCGACGCTGAGCCAGCCGGGGCATGGTCCGTTGCCCCAGCAGCGGGCGGCCCATGCTTGGTGGCCGTGGTCGTGGCGGTAGGAGGCGACCTCGATGAAGCCGGGGAGGCGAACGGCTGTGCGCCCATCTGCGGCCCGATCACGGGTCGCTGCACCCTCGGGATTGGTCGAGGGCCTGTGAGGCGCCTGGTGCGTCACGGGGCCGCGCTGGGGTGGCTGTTCGGCGGTGGGGCTGGTGTCGGTCATCGGGTCACCTGGATCTCGGACAGCGGCACGTCGTTGGCGAGCTGGCTGTGCAGCTCGCGGAGCCGGGCCATGGCGCGGTCGTCGCGCTGGTTCAGGGCGCTGCGGGTGGGGCCGGGGATCTTGAACCAGCAGGCGCGGCAGAGGTATTGCCCAGGGCGGCGCGGGCGGCGGCAGGACAGGCACGGTTTGGTGGTGGGCATGGTGGTCTCCGGTGGTCGGGGCCCAGCCGCGTGGACGGCGGCCGGGCTGGGCGGGTCAGCGGGGGAAGAGCGAGGCGAGGAAGTCGGCGATGGCGTCGGCGAGGTCACCGATCCATGAGCGGTCGCGGCGGTGCCGGGAGCGGCGGCGTGCCATCAGGCGCGCTCCCAGCTGACCGTGCCGCGCTCGACGTGCCCGGAGGCGCGGCTGGTGCCGGTGCGCTCGCCGGTCTCCTCGTCGATGTCGGCGAGGTGGTTGGTCCAGAAGGAGACGCGGGCGCGGGCTGCGCCGATGCCGCCGTAGGGGCCTTCGTACTCGGTGCGGGTGGTGCCGTCGCGGTTGGTGAACTGGATGACGGCGCGGTAGACGGTGGCGTCGGCGGCCATGCCGATGGAGCGGGCCATCAGTGGTCGGTCCCCTCGGCCGGGGCGCCCAAGGCGGTCCGGGTGACGTGGTGCACGGCTTCGGCCGCGGTCGCCGTACGGATCGCGTCGGGCAGCTGGTCCAGCCACGCGGTGGCCATCTCGTCGAGGCGGGTGAGCGCGGCCTTCAGGCGGTCGATCTGGCACCAGGGGCAGGCGTGGTGGTCCGGCGAGTCGATCAGCCAAGTCGGGTGCTTCCCGGCCTGGCATCCCTGCTCGGTCAGTCCCTCGTAGGGCTCGTGCTCGGCCCGGACCCGGTCCAGCTCGGCGAGGACGGTACGGGTCGCGTTGTGTCCGGGCAGCCCAGCAGCCACGCGATCGCGGATATCGGCCTCGCGCTCCTGCGACAGCGGGACAGGCGCGGGCTTGTGCCAGCTGAGGGCGTCTCCGCACGTGGCGCAGAGACCCGGTGCGCGGGGCGTGTCAGGCACGAACTCGGCGCACCGTGAGGCCGGGGCGGGGGTGGTGGGTTCGGTCATCATCGGGTGCTCCTTGGTCTGGGATGGTGGGGTGGCGGCCGCCCGCTGGTTCGAGCAGCGGGCGGCCGTCCTGCTGGTGGGGGTCATGCGGTGGGCGGCGGCTGGATGCTGAGCGCGTCGAGGACCGCGTGCAGGACCGTGCCGGGGTCGGCGCCCGGCTCGCCCGCGGCGCCCTCGACCGCGTGCCAGGCGGCGCTGTACTCGTCCGGGGTAAGGACCCGTCGCGGCTGCGGGTACGCCTCGTCGAGGAACTTGCGGATCTCCGCAACATCCCGCGCGCTCAGCTCCTCCTCGATCAGCCGCTTTCCCGAGCCGTTGTACTTCGGTCCAGCGAGGCGGTAGCCGCTGCCGTGTCCGTTCTCGTCGAGGTTGGCGATCTGGAGTTGGAGGCCGTTGGTCCAGCCGTCGCGGTCGACGGCGAGTACGAGGCGGTTGGGCTGGTTGGTCATCGGTTGGCCTTTCGGTCGGTGTGGTGGATGAGGCGGAGCAGCTGCCGGTCCGCGCGGTGCCGGCCGCGGCGGCGGGGCCGGGACCAGATGCCGAGTGGGGCGCCGGCGGCGAGGACGATGAGGGCGGTGAGGAGGAGGCTGGTGGCGAGGGTGAGCACGGCGGTCTCCCGTTGGTTCGGGCTGGGGTTGGGGCCGGGTCAGGCGGCGGCTGGTGGCTCGTGCGCGCGTTCGCCGTCGGAACCGGGTGCGCGCGGCTGGTCGCCGAACGGGTACTGCGGTGGGAGCTGGTCGATGCCGGTTTCGAGTTCGGCGGCGATGTTGAGCCACTCGGCGGCCTGGGTGGTGCCGGAGCGGGCGCCGGCTGCTACGTAGAGGGCTTCGAGGAGGCGGTCGGCGGCGGCGACGTTGGTGAGGTCGATGCGGATCACGCGGTCTCCTGGGTGCGGTAGGTGGCAGCGGCGGTGGCCGCGTCGACCCTGGAGGGGTGCGGCTTGCGGCGGCGGCTGGCGGTGGCGGCGCCGTCCAGGTCGACGACGCGGGAGCGGCAGGGTTCGCCGATCGGGGCGTCGCACCATCCGCACTTGACCGAGAGCGGGTCGGGGCGTCCGGCGGCGACGGCGGCCTCGCGTTCGGCGCGCAGGGGCCGGTAGGGGGCGAGTTGTTCGCGGACGTGGTCGGGCACGTACCGGCCGATGCCTTTCAGGTGGCCAGCGAGGTCCGGGTGGGGGTCGCTGCTGGTGATGGCCCGGTATTCGGTCGGGCCGGTGTGGCCGGAGGCGACGGCGTGGCGGGTGCCCAGCAGCTCGGTGCGGTAGGCGGTGGGGTTGTCAGGGTCGGCGGATGGTGTCGGGTCGGTGTGGCGGTTGAGCCGTTCGCGGACGGTGGCGCGCCATTGGGTGGCGATGTCGGCGGGCAGCAGGGGGTATGGCGAGTTGGCGTAGTGCTGTTGGGCGGCGTGGATGGCGTAGTCGTATGGGACGTCGCGGAGGATTCCGGCCCACATGGCGACTTTGCCGCGGCGTTCGGTGGGGTCGTCGGGGAGGATTCGGGGGTCGGCGTAGCTGATGTTGAGCAGGAGTTCGGGGATCTGTTCGGGGGTCATGCCGTGGTGCCTCCGTTCATGGCTCGGAGTTCGGCGGCGATGGCGTTGAGGTCGTCGCGTGCGGCGCGGCGGGCGGCGGTCTTGGGGTCGACGGGCGGGGCCGTGGCGCCGCCGTCGAGGGAGACGAGGAACGTGCCCTGTTGGACCTCGGGGGTGGGGCGTTCGCGTTCGGCCCACTCCTGCCACCGCGAGCCCCAATTGGTGGCGGCGCGGCGGTCGGCGGCCTGGCGGCGGACGAACTTGCGGGTGACCTCGGCGAGCTGGGCGCCGGTGAGTGCGGGTTGCCCGTTGGTGAGGCGCGCGTTCTGGGCGGCGGCGATGTCGTCTTGGCCGGGCTGCCAGTCGGGCGGGATCAGAGAGAGAGCGGGTTCGTGCGCGCGCTCGTCACTACGGTCACTGTCCTCTCTCTCAGTACCACCCCTATCGGGTCGGGACGGGTCGGGACGGGACGGGGCGCCGTTAGTCGTGTCGTTAGTAACGCCGTTACTCGACCCGTTACTTGAAGGCGCTCCGGCGCCGTCCGGCGGGATTGGCTTGCCGCGCCTGCGCTGCCGGAAAGCCTCTTGACGTGCGGCGTTCTTCGCTCGCTCGGCGAGGACCTGTTCGCGGGAGGGGTTGTAGTCGAGGTAGTCGTGGATGACGTATCCCGGGCCTTGCAAGGGCGGGTGCGTTTCCGAAGTTTGATTCGACTTTGGATCGACTTTGGCGAGCAGATTCGCGTCACACAGGGACGCGAGGAGGCGCGGGGTGCCGTATGAGCGGGCGACGGAGGCGGGCACGAACCCGTCGGTCAGGTGCTGTCCGGCGTATGAGATGAGCCGGACGAACAGGCCCGTCGCGGCGTTGCCCACCTGCATGATCTTGGGGTGGGAGTGCAGCGAGTCATCGATGCGGGACCAGGCCACGGGTTGGTGCTCCTACAGTTCGAAGGTCACGGAAAAGGGCGCGGCGAAGTCGCAGGTCAGGGCGGTCTCTCCTGCCTCTGATCCGTACCCGAATTGTACAATGCGACGGACTGACGCAACGGTCGGACGTGTACCCTGAGCGCATGAGTGAGTCCGACGAGGTGCGCATGGGTGTGTCCGATGCCCGCGCCAACCTGACCGAGGTGATCGCTAAGGTGCGCCTGCTCGGGCAGCGCGTCGTGCTCACGCGGCGTGAAAAGCCGCAGGCCGTGATCGTCTCGGCTGACTACTACGAAGAGGCCGAGCGCGACCGGGCGTACATGAGGACGCTCGCGAAGCTCCCCGACGAGGAGCGACTGGAGCTGCTGAAGCAGGTGGCTCCCTACATCACGAAGTCCTGACCGCGTCAGCACAGAGCCCCCTCCGGCCGGCGCCCCGGCAGCGTGCCCTCAGGGCATTCGTGCTCGACCACATGCGGCCGCGGGCAGTCCCGGCTGTGCACGCTCGGCAGCACCTCCACCAGCCGCATCCCGCCCGCCGTCTCCCGCAGACACCAGGCGAGCCGATCCGGCGTCGTGAGCGCGGCGGCCTCGGCCGCGGTGTGCCGTACGTCGTCCGCGGTGACCGTGTATGGGAGGCCTGCGGTCTGGTGGAGCACGGGGGTGCCGCACCGGTCGCATGACCGGCGCGACGCCCCCAGGTTGGTTGCCCTGCTCACAGGCGCGCTCCGAGCCGCTTGAGGTTGGCGCGCATGTTGGCCAGTGACCTGTTGCCGCTGCTCGGGGTCTTCGGCGCGGTGATGGTCTCGCCGCTGGGTGAGGTGATGCGCCAGTGGTCCCGGCCGCCGAGGCGGACGGTGAAGCCTTGCTTCTTGATGCGCCGTATCAGCTGGTCGGCGTCCTTCTTGCTCACCGGGTGCCCCCTCTGAGAGCGGCTGCGGGCTTCCCGTGGTTCTCGAGCTCGGCGGTGGTCATGAGGTCGTGCGGGATGCGGCCGGTGTTCAGGACGTCGGCGACGTCGCGGGCCAGACGGCGGATGGTGTGGGCGCGGGCGTGGCCGACTTCGGAAAGGGTGCCGTTGGCGGCGGCGTCGGCGCGGGCCTCGGCGCTCGCGGCGATCTGCTCCCACCGCTCGGTGAGGGTGGTGAGGGTGTCGCGGAGTTCGTTGTCGGTGTGGGCCATGGTGGGCTCCTGGGTTGGGGCCCGGGGCGGTGGCGTGAGGTGGACCGCCCCGGGCCGGTCGGCAGGGCGGTTAGGTGGTGCGCTGGTCGATGGCGAGGCGGGTGATCCCGGCGACGTCGGCCAGGAGTGCGCACACCGAGTCGACGTACTGGTTGCCGTCGGAGTGCAGAGCGGCGTTGAACAGCGCGAGAGTCGTTTGCTGGTCGCCGTTGGCGTAGGCGATCAGGAAGCGGACCGCGAACGCCTTGGGCGGGTTCTCGTCGACCGCGCCGGGCTTGAGCGGTTGGATCGCCCACATGCCCTCGTCGGGGGTCTTGGGCGCGCGGTCGCCGTAGATCTTGCGGAGCATGTGAGCCCCGGCTTCGGCGATGGCGCAGCAGACGCCGTACATCTGGTTGTCGTCGGAGCCCTGACCGAGCGTGATCAGGTTGGTGGCGGCCTGGTCGGCTTCTCCGGCGACGGCGTGCGCGATGGCCTCGTAGGTGAGGCGTGCGGCCTGTTCCTGGTCCATCAGGCGGTGTCCTTCCTGGTGGCGACCGCGGCCTGTGCGGCGCGGTACGCGGCGGGGTGGGAGCGGCGCTTGCCGGAGGCGATCGCGCGGGCGTCGAACACCGCGCTGGCCGAGAGCGGCGAGAGGGTGGTCCAGGCGGCGGCCGGCCAGCCCGGCCCGGGCTGCGGCTCCGGACGGCCCGCCATCGCAGCGGGGGTGTGCAGCGGGCAGCGATCGCCGATGAGGTACGGGTGCACCTCGTCCTTGGCCAGGCAGTAGCGGCGGTCGGCGCCGATCCAGTGGCCGCACTCGGGAAGCGCCCGCTCCAGGCGTTCGCGGCCCGTCACGCCATCGCCTTCTTCCGGCCGGTGCCGGTGCCCCGGCCGCGTTTGCGGAGGGCGGTGCGGCGTTGGGCCTCGGTCAGCCCGCCCCAGATGCCGTGCTCGACCCGGCGCTCCAGAGCCCACTCGGCACACAGCTCCATGACCGGGCAGCGGTGGCAGACGGCCAGCGCCTCGTTGGTCTGCACGATGGCGTCGGGGGTGTTGCCGACGGGGAAGAACAGCTCGGGGTCCACTTCGCGGCATGCGGCGTAGCGGAGCCAGGTACCGGCGGCGTGGGCGGTGGGGGTCATCGAGTCACCGCCTGGCCGAAGAGGTCGAGCTGGTCGGCGCTGGAGGCCAGCCGCGGGGACGCCGTGGGCGTAGCCACGTCGGCCTGGTCGCCGCTCTCTTCGCCGAGGTCCCACTCGGCGAGCCACTTCTGGCCCGCCGGGCTGGCCTTCCAGTCGGCGAGCATGGTGCGGCCGAGGTCGGTGAGGACCATGCCGTCGGGCCCGTGAGCCAGCAACCCGCGCATCTCGGCGTCGACAGCGTTGTTCGCGACGCCGTGCACGCGGTAGCGGTCTCTGTTGTACGTGAGTGTCCCGGCCTCGGCGCACAGGAGCCACGGCAGGTGGTACCAGCTGAGCGTGGACGGTGGCTGTTCGTACTTCATCGGGCCACCTCCGCGAGGTTGGGCCAGCGGACCTTGGACAGCCGCGCCCTCTGCTTCTCCGGCAGGCCGAAAAGCGGCTGCCCGTACCAGTCGAGCCCGGCGGCGCGGAGCCACCAGGCGTCGCACTGGTCGCCGCCCGGGTCCTCGAGGAACTCGGCACCAGCCGCGAGGTAAGCGGCCGCAGCCATGCGGGCCTTGTCGGCGCTGCCGTGGTCGCAGGCGAATGCTTTGAGTGTGGCGGGGACGACGAGGGCGTACGGCACGTGCGCGTCGACCAGTTCGGCGCGGACGACGCCGTGGACCATGGCCACGATTCCGGCGCCCTTGCCGTGGCGAGGGAGGTCTTCGATGACAGCGAGCTGCGGGCGCTCCTCCCGGATGGCGGCACGGACGAGATCGCGGATCAGGTTCAGCCGCCGGTCGCCGTCCTTCTGGCGGGTCTTGATGCGGCAGGTGCTGCCGCTTGTGAGGCAGATGCCGGTGGAGGTGAGGGAGAGGTCGAGGCCGATGGTGCGGGGTGCGGGGCCCGCCCCGGCCACGGAGGCCGGGACGGGACGCGCGGGCTCAAGGCCCGGCAGGATCGGGGCGGTCACGACGCGCCGCCCTTCCGCCGCTGCTGGGCACGGCGGACCCGGTGCTGCTCCCGCGAGCGCTCACGCTCGGCAAGCAGGCAGTCCTCGCAGGGCGCCTCACCGCGGTACAGGTGGCGCTTGTAGCCGCCGGTCGTGCCGTGATTGGTGATCGGCTCCAGGGACTTCCCGGCTCCCGTCTGCTTGCGCTTCGCGGCGGTGTTGGCCTGCCGACATGCCTCGTCGATGGGCTCGTGCTTGCGGACGTGCCGCTGGTAGGCGGAGACGGTTCCGCAAGGGGCGAGGGGCCGGTGGCCTCGGCGGCGGGCGGGCTGCGTGAGGCCGATGTCAACCATGAGCTGGTCGAGCTGGGCGTCGGTGAGTTCAGGCATCGCGGCCCTCCTCGGTGGTGGTGCGGGTGAGGTGGGCGTCGCCGCGGTGCTGGGCGGCGTTCGAGCAGCGGAGCGTGCCGCCGGGGGTGGGGATCCACCGCGTGGTCATGTGTCCGCATGCGGTGTCGTGGCAGACGTGCCAGCACGTGCCGTTCGCCACCGGCCGGAAAGGTCCGGAGTGGGCCGGACGGGACGCGCGCCGCACACCGGCCGTACGCGCCAGGCAGAGAGCCCAGATGAACGCGGAGCCAACCAGCGTGCCGAGGAGGATGGTGATCACCGCGTCACCCCCGAGATCTTGTCGTGGCGCCGCTGCTGCCACTGCTCGCCCGCCGCGATGGCCGGGGTGTCGAGGCCGTAAAACTGGTCCAACAGATCGTTCTGGTTGCGGATGAGCCGGGCCTGGCCGTCCATCTCCTTGCGGTACTTCCGGACGGCGGCGCGCATGTTCTCCAGCCGCGTCTTGAGGCGGCGGGTCTCGGCGCCGTCCTGCTTCCCGCAGTTGGCCAGCAGCTCGGTGAGGTGCCGGACGCGGCCGGTCAGCCGCACGTTGGTGGCGTCGGCCTCGCAGAACTGGCGGACGGCGATACCGCGGGCGTTCCGCTCGGTCTTGACAGCGGCCTCGGCCGTCTCGGCGCGTGTGCGCATGCGGTCGAGCTGGGCGCGGAGGTCGGCGTTCTCCTCGCGGAGGCGACGCTTCGAGGTCCGCATCAGCGGTCACCCGCCTCGGTCTCCGGGACCGGGCGCAGCGGCCACGTCCCATCGACCACCGCATTCGCAACGTGCTTCTCCCCGGACTTCACCGGGTCCCGCAGCCGCGCCTGATACGAGGCGGCGTCCTCCCTCGCCCAGACGATCTGGCGGCGGTGCAGCTCCTCGACGGTGATGCCCGCCAGGTCGTTGAACCGCTCGTACGGGCCGCGCCGGTTCCGCAGGTTCAGCACCCAGTCGGGCCTGTCCTGCGGCACGGTGTGGGCGATGACGCCCATCTTGTACGCGGCCCGCGCAGACATCAGCGCGTCGTACTTGGCGCCGTGCGCCTGCTCCTCGTCCCACTTCAGGCCGTAGGTCTCGGCGGTCGTCCGCATCTGGTATGGGCCCTGGGTCTCCGAGACCCGGCGCCGGTACGGGGCGGCATGCCGGTCCAGGGTCATGGTGTCGATGACCCGGAGCGGTTCGCGACAGATCCCTTCGAGGCTGTCGCCGAGGTGACGGCGGCACTCGCGGTCGATCAGGTTGAGGTCGTAGCCGCCGATGTTGTGGCCCACGAGCGGCACCTGCGCGGCGACAACTTCGGCGAGCGCTTTGGCGATCTCGGCGACGCCCTGCTCGGCGGGCATGCCGTGGGCGGCGGCGTACTCGTCCGTGATCTTGTGCTTCTCGATGGCCCCGGGCTCCATCGGCACGCCCGGCGAGAGCAGCCAGGTGCGGGTGTCGGTGGGCAGGCCGCCGCCGACGAGGACGAGGGCGCAGGTGACGATGCGGGCGGTCTCGGGGTCCTTGTCGGAGGATTCGAAGTCGAGGGCGGCCATGCGCTGGGTGTGCCAGGGGATCATGCGCCACCGCCGGTGCGCTCGCGGTACATCCGGCCGCCGATCGAGTCGAGCGTCTCCAACTCGCCCGTCTCGTTCGTGACCTTCGAGTTCAACATGCCGCGCGTACGCAGCTCGTTGCGGATTTGGTTCAGCCGGGACGGGCTCGTCTTCGGGTCGAGCTGCTCGTCCCGGTACTCCTCCGCCGACGGGCCAACGGGCTCCGCGCGCTCGAAGTGGACGGAGTCTGCATCGCGGTCCTCTGTCGGCACGAGCCCGTTGTTGATGAGCAGCGTCCGCAACGCGATCGACTGGGCTTTCGGGGTGGACCGGCCGCCGGAATCCGATGCTTCGCCCGCAGCCTGCGAGTCGAAGTACGAGCCGTCCGGGCCGTAGATCCGAAAGGTGACCAGAGCGGTGCACTCACGCATCCGGCCACCCGAGCTGGTGGAGATGTCCCGGTACTCGGTTTCCACCTTGTGCTGGATCACCAACACGCCGTGCTTGCGGCAGGCCGGGCCGAAGGCGTTCAGCGCGGTCTCAATGCCGCGGAAGTTGAAGTTACCGGCGCGGCCGCCCTTGAACTCCTCGTGCTTGCCGATTGCCCTGACCTCGCCCATCACCCGCGACCACGCCACAGTGGCGCAGGTGGTGGGTTCGGCGTCCTTGCTGAGGTCGCCGAGGTCGGGCTCGGCCAGGTTCGGTGCCTCGCGCACCTCGGTCGCCTCGCCGAGCGGCTCGGCTTCGTCCAGCGTGCGGCCGGCGGCCGCGGCTGCGTTCTCGCGCAGGCCCATGTCAGAAATCCCCCTTGAACTGCTTGGCAATGTCGATGCGTTCGGTCGGATTCGGGGTGACGCACGCGGCGTAGGCGTCGGGCCAGCGCTCGGCGAGCTGCTCCAGGTCGACCTTCGGGGCGGCGTTGCTGGGCTCCAGGGCGTAGGCGCGTTCGCCACCGATGAGGGCCTCTTGCGCGTCGCCGAGGGCGGCCACCATGCGGGCCTTGGCCGCGGCCTTCGCCTTCTTCGCGGCGGACTCGGCGCGCTGGTGGCGGTTGTAGTCGGCGAGCGCGTCGATGGCGTCGTCGTGGCGGTCGATGTCCACCGCCCCGGAGCGGGTGGGGTGCAGGCGGCGGAACAGCTTCACCAGCGCGTCGCCGTTGCCGGTCGGCTCCGGGGGGACCTGCGCCTGCACGTGCTCGTGCCAGAACCGGTCGACGGCGACGGTGACGTCCGCCATGACGTCCTGGTACTGGTCGGCGCGGACGGTGCCCTGGTGGTACTCGTTGCCGCCGATGAGGACGGCGTAGTGCATGTGCTCGTAGCCGTTGACGATGATCTGCCACAGCATCTGGGCGAGGACGTCGTCCGGGGCTCCGGCGTGCCACTGCGCGGACTTGAACGCGCTGCGGGTCTTGACCTCCAGCGCGCACGGGGCCTGCTCGTCCTCGGAGAGCGGGCATTCGGTGACGCGCCGGTCGAGGGTGGTCATCCAGTGCGGGTGGTCGACGTGAGCGACCAGGCCGACGCGGCGGATCACGGACCGGTTCTGCATGGCCCAGCGGCGGGCCACGGGCTCCTCTTGGACGGTGCCCCAGTACGCAGCCTCGCCCGCGTCGTCCACGTCGCGGCCGATCTTGTCGTAGTAGACGGTCAGCGGCGGCTTCAAGTCGACGAGGCCGAGGATGGCGGGTACGTCTGAGCTGCCGATGCCGGAGCGGCGGGCGGTGAGCCAGGCGGCGCGGTCGGCGTCGGCGGGGAGGATGAGGCGGCCGGTGGGTGTGACCCGTCGGCCGGCGGCCGGGGCCGAAGCCCCGGCCTGCACGGTCGTCTCTGTCATGGGCGGTTCCCCCGGGGTGTGAGGAGGCGGGCGATGAGGCCGCGCCTGCGGGGCTGGTGGTCGAGGTAGGCCCGGTCACGGGCGGTGCGCAGCGACGGGGCGCGGCCGGAGCGGTCCGAGCGGGTCCAGTAGCCGCCGTCGCTGAAGGAGTCGCGGCGCTTCATGCGGCCCTCGCCTTCCGGGCCGCGCGCTGGGCCCGGCACCGGTCGGTGTTCGCAGCGACGCATGGCGAGCAGCGGCAGGCGTAGTTCTTGTACGTGGACGCCTTGCCATGGCCCGCCCGGTCCGCTGCGGACGGGTCCTGCCGGACCCGGGCCCGCCATTCGCGAGCGCTGGCCGTGAACGCGGCCGTGCACTCCTTGCACCGGCAGCCCTGGCTGTACCTGGCGGGGATGCCGTGGCCGTATTCGCCGCGCGGGCGGCCTCGGCGCTTGGGCGCGGGCTCGGCCAGGCCGAGGGCTTCGAGGAGCTGACGGCAGTCAGCGGCGTCCCGGGAGTGGTCGGCTACGACGAGCGCGGCCTTGCGGTGCTCGGCGATCATCGGTGGTCACCGCCCGCGTCGTTCACCACGTACGTCCGGCGGCCGCGCTCCTCGCGCACCGTCAGATCGCCGTGCTCGGCCAGACGACGGAGCAGAGCGCGGACGTGGGCGCGGGGCACGCTGCGGGTGTTCAGCCAGCGGTGCGCCTGGCTGACGGTGATGGCCCGGCCCCGACGGCGGATCTCGGCGAGGAGCTCGCGGGCCTCGTCGCCGAGGGGGGTGAGGAGTTCCTCGCCGAGGGCCTGGCGGTGCTCGTCGGTGAGGAAGAGCGCGACCGGGCGGCCATCGTCGGCCGTGCAGGTGATGACGGTGTGGTCGTCCTCGCCGGTCGGGGGCATGACGAGCCGGTCCCAGTGGACGACGAGCGGCGTGGTGTCGGCGGGCTGGGTGATCTCGCCCGCGTCGCCGTCCCGATCGGGACCGCACGGCCCGTCGTGGCCGATGCGGCGGTTGCAGGTGTACGGGTACTTGTCACGGCCCAAGTCGGCGCCGCAGTACCGGTACTCGCCCGCGTGGCGGGTGACCTTCCCGGCCTCGTCGGCCATCCGGTGGAGCAGCTGCACTGCCGCGTCGGCGCCGTCGTACCACGCGGACTCCAACGTGGTGGTGACGTTGGGCGAGCCTTCCCGGGTGAGGCAGTCGGCGGCCTCGGCCGCCTTGCGCAGCACCTCGGCGTCACGAGCAGCACGCGGGGCACGCAGCCTGTCCACCTCGGCCGCCAACGTCCGGCCGATCTCGGCAAGCGTGCTCTCCGCAGCGCTGCTGCCATAGGAAGCCGTGGACCACGTCGGCGCGGGGCGCTCCTGGTACTGGCGCAGGCGGATCAACGCTTCCTGCACGCTCATCGGCTCGCTCATCGCTGACCACCCGCCTCGGCCTGCGACGGCTGGATCAGAACGTCCCGGCCGCACTCCTCATGCGGGGCGCCGTACGTGCAGGTGCCGCCGTCGGGTAGGTCATCGGACCTGAGCGGGACCAGGCCCGCCCAACCGTCACCGTGCTGGCGGCAGAGCAGCACGCCCGGCCGGTCAGTGTTGCGGTAGGCGACGACGCCCTCGTGGTACTGCCTGATGCCCCGCTCGGCGCGGAACTCGGCGATCGCCTTGTCACAGCACACCGGCTCGCCCTCGACGCTGTACTCGTCGAGCCGCTCCTGCGGGTCGGCCGCCTGCTCGCTGGTCAACTCCTCCCAGCCGTAGCGGCAGTGCGAGCACGTGTGAGTCTCGGTGCAGGTGATCGTGACCTCGTCGACCTGCGGGCGCTGCCGCAGCTCGGCCGCGATCTCCTCGCAGCGGCGCCGGTAGTCGCCCTCGACGTCGCGGCTCGCGAGGCTGTCGCTCATGGACAGGAAGCCGAAGCTGCCGAGGCGGCGCGGGAGAACCGCGACCGTGATCGGCTCGGCCACGGCGACGAACTCGGCCAGGTCGTCGAGCCCGGTCAGCCCAAGGTCGGCGGGGCGGCGCGGCTTGAGAGTGACCATGACGCGCCACTCATCGCGATGCGTCTTCTTCACGCGGCAGCACCACCCTCGGCGGCACGCTGCGCAGGCACCGACGCCACCGGAGCGACCTCACGCAGCCGATCCGCCAGCCGCGCCACCTCGCCCCCATACAGCGGCAGCTCGTAGCCCAGGTCAGCCGACAGCCGCTCGACCAACAGGGACTCCGGCTCGTGCCCGTCGTACGCGGTCGCGGCCCCGCGCTCGTCGGCGATCTCCAGCAGAGTGGCCAACAGGTCGGGGTCGTCGGCGATCGAGGTGATCACGCGGGTCAGGTAGTGCTCGACGTCCAGCACGGCCCCGCCGGGGATGCGGTGGACGTACAGGCGGTACGGGCCGGTGACGGCCGGGCGGCGGAAGAGGCGCGCGAGCGCGCGGCGGATCCGGATCATCGGTGATCTCCAGGAAGAGCGGCCGAAGAGAGAGCGGCGCGAAGCTCCGCGCACGGGTCGGCGGGTGTGTCAGGGGCCGGGGTCGTGGCGGCGTTGACCGCCCAGCACACGGCCAGAGCGCCCAAATAGGCGGCGGTGAAGAGGAACAGGAACATCACGACCGCTCACCACCCGAGAGCGGCAGCGACCGGCGCAACTTCGCGGCCGCCGCCATCGCCGCCGACGTCACCACAGCCGGACCGTCCTGGTCCGTCAGCAGCACCGGCACCGGAACGTCGTCCACGACCGGGATCACCTGCGTCGGCGCGGCGTCCTCCAACCGCTCCGGAACCGCGGCCACAGGGATGTCAGAGGTGCCGACCAAGTACGCGGCGTCGTCCTCACCCACGGACCGCAGCCAGTTGGCCACGTCATCGATGGCCGACATCCGCGATTCGGCGGCGTGCTGCTCCAGCTCGGCGACCCGCTGCTTCAGCGCAGCCGTGTCGAACGTGTACGCACGCTCGACCTCATCCACCCGAGCCCGGAGCCGCTCGCACTCCGAAGGTGCACCAGCCTCACCGTGGCCCTGGAGCCCGTGCTCGGCCAGCTCCTCCAACGTGGCCATCACGAACTGCGGGCAGCCCGTCACACCCTCCGGCGCGTACAGACCCCGGCCGCCGCGCGTCACCGCACGACGCGTCCACGCGGTCCCGTCGTTAGTCGTCACCGTCAGCGGGTCACGAGTCGTCGGCGCGTTCACGCGATCACCGCCCACGCGGACGGCACCGGCGCGTCGCCCAGCTGGTGACGCTGCTCCGCCAACTGCCCCGGGAGGAACCGCGCCCCGCACAGGCCCACCGTCGCCGTGGCCTCCACCACGATCGGCACGTCGCGCCAGGTTGTCGTCAGCCGGTGCACCCGCCGCACCAGCCCGGCCGACTCGAACTCGGCACCGGGCGAGGTGTCCGGCCGGATAGATCCGCCGAACACGTCGGCGTACGCCCGCAGCACCTCGAACGGGTGGTCATCGGCGAACAACGCGCCCTTGAGCACGCCGTGGGTGCGCGGGACCGTCCATTCGACGGGCGGGAGTTCCGGGTGCTCGGAGAGGAGCTGCCCCAGCGCGGTGGCCGGAGCGATCTGCGGGCTAGGCTTCTTGCTCATGCCCGCTCCTTTCTCTGGTTGTGAGTGGGCTGGGGTCGTCCCGGGGCTGGCGTTTCGGGGCGGCCCCTTTTGTGCGTTTGGTCAGGCGGTCTGGGCGCCCTGCTCGACCTCGTCCATCCACCGCTCGACGGCGGCGAGGTCGAAGCGGAGAGCACGCCCGCCGGGGGTCCGGCGCTTCGGGCACCCCGCCTTGAGCCACTGGTCGACCGTCCAGTGCGAGACGCCGAAGTACGCCTGTAGCTCGCGCTTCTTGAGCAGCGGCCGAATGCCGGCGGGCAGCTCAGCCGCGCGGGCCGCCAGGTCAGTGCTGGCCATCGGATGTTGACCTTTCTTCAGTAACAGTTACAGGTTCGGGCACGCTGAAGAACTCGAAGAGGTTCTGGAGCGGCTCCCCGAGTGCAACCGCAATCAGCCAGGCCGTGCGGAGCCTGCACCGCTCTCGCTCGCTGAGGCCGGTTCCAGTCAATCGGCCGATGATCGCGGCGCTTACGCCGCGGCCGTCGGGGTCGACGCGTCTGGTGATCTCGGCGAGGGCGGGGCCAGAGAGTGCGGCGCGCTTCATGGCGTCGCGGATCTGCTGGCCGCCGTCTCTGCGGTGCAGGTTGGACATGTACGGGCCCCCGTGCGGTGGTAGCTGGGGCGGCGCCGGAAAGCGTCGCTGATGCAGTTTTACAGTTACAGTTACAGCCAGGTCAAGCCAGGCGCGCACAGTTTCTTTGAGGGTGGCGTGAATCGAATGCGCGTTCTATCTTGGGTTGGCCAGGGGAGTGGTATCGGCCATGCCTTCTACTTTTACTTGCAGAAAGTAGAAGGCGACCGGCACTCTTGCCCTGTGACCGCCAGCCATCACGCGCCCGACGAAGACCTCTCGCAGCTGATCGTCTGGATCAAAGACCAGACCGGCGACAGCGAGAGCGCCATCGCGCGCAGAATCGGCGTCTCCCCAGCCGCAGTGAACCAGTGGGTCCACCGCAAGCGCGGCGCCGGGCGCGGCCCGCGGCCCGGGAATCTCCGCAAGCTCGCCACCGAGTACGGCATCCCGGAGGTTCGCGTCTTCGAGGCCGCTGGTCGAACGGTGCCGGGCGAGCTGGCGCCGGATCGGAAGCAGCGGATCATGAATGATCTAGAGACACTCACGGCGGAGCAGCAGCGGATGATTGAGATGCAGATCCGCGCCGTGGCGGAGGGCAACCGTTCAGCGGACTCGTAGGTCTGAGCTTGAATGCCCTCCTCACCCTGTGTGATTGAGTTGTGAACTTTCTGTGTGCCAAGTGCTGGAGCCAGACGCAAAACGGGAGTAGCGTCACCTCACGCGCACCGTTGCCCTCCCCCTTCGGTAGCAGCGAGTAATCCTGTTCGGCATGCATGGGGGGCGCCATATGTGCGTAGCGGTCCAGCGGTGTTCTACACGCGTTACAGAGCCTTGGGACCGGACCCGGGTCACGATCAACATCCCGGCATCGCTCCCGGCCGATACCGCAACCCGCTTCGTGAGGCTTGTCCTTACCGAACTCGGCGTCAAACAGCCCGAGTCGGGTGCAGTCTGCTGGTGCGGGGAGGCGGTGCACGTCGCGCAGCCAGAGACCCCCGCTCAGCGACACACGAGTGAGGTGATCGTGCGTGGCGCGTAGAGCCACCAACAACCCGAGGCAGATGCGTAGCAAGACCTGCGGATGCAAGCTCTGCCTGGCCGAGTACCCGCCCGAGCAGCACGGCGAGCGACGCCAGCGGCGGGACTGCATCGGCTCCTGGCAGGCCCGCTACCGGGACTCGGCCGGGAAGCAGAAGGCCCGCAACTTCACGAAGAAGGGGGACGCGGACGCCTTCCTGGACGCCGTCAAGACGGCCGTCCGCACCCGCACCTACCACGATCCGGCGCGCGGGAAGATCACGCTGTCGAAGTGGTGGGAGCTGTGGTGGTCGGCGCAGTCGAAGAAGGGGCGGCCCACCACCAGGAACCGGAAGCTCAGCCTGTGGGGCCATCACATCGAGCCGAAGTGGGGCGGGCACAAGCTGATCGACCTGGAGTTCATGGAGCTCCAGACGTGGCTGTCCGAGGAGGTGAAGGGGCACGCCACGCAAGTCAAGGTGCTGCAACTGCTGCGCCGTCTGCTGGCCGACGCGGTGCGAGACGGGAAGCGCATCCCGTTCAATCCGGCGGCCGAGCTGGAGGTGACGGCGGAGGCCCCGGCGAAGCACCCGGACGACCTGCGGCCGCCGACGGAGGAGCAGTACGCGCTGATCCGTGAACAGTTGCCTCCCTACTACCGGCAGTTCGCCGACTTCGCGCAGGAGACGGGGATGCGGTTCGGGGAGTGGTCCGCGCTGCGCCGGTGTCACTACGACCGGGAGGGTCGCACTGTCAAAGTGAAGGAGGTGGTCATTGACGATCATGGCCGCCTCCGGAGGCAGGCCGCGCCCAAGACGAGCGCGGGGTTCCGGACCGTGCCGCTCACTGATAAGGCCGTCGAGGCGGTCGAGGTGATGATCCAGCGGTGGGACCAGGCGACCACCGAATCCCCGATCGGCGACGGTACCGACATGCACCCGGAAGAGATCATCTTCCGGGGGCCGAGCGGGGGAGTGCTGAACCGGAACAACTTCCGGCGGTACTGGATCCCCGCCATCCAGGACGCTGGCCTGGCCAGGAAGGTGAAGAACGAGGACACCGGCCGGTGGGAGTGGTGGCCGCGGGTGCACGACTACCGGCACGCGCTCGCCTCACGCCTGCACGCCGCCGGCGTCCCGGAGAAGGACGTGCAGCTGATCCTCGGGCAGAAGCGCGGGGGCCGGGTCACGTGGAACTACACCCACGGCAGTGAGGACTCGGTGGAGACGGTGCGGGCTGCGCTGGAGGGGAAGCCCCAGCGGGGGCTCCGTGCGGTCTCGTGAGGGGCGCCAGGGTGGTGGGGAATCCACATGGGATCCACAAACCCCGCTGCATTCCCCTGCGTTCCCCTGGCCTCTTGTCCGTTTCGTTCCCGGGAGGGTGCCTGACCAGGGCTGCAACTGCCTGGTGATGCCTGGTCGTTCCTGCGTTCGAGTGCACGCGATTTTGCATGGCGGATGTCAGGAGTTCGACTCTCCTAGGCTCCACCTCCATCACCAGCCAGGACGCCGAACCGGTGTCCTGGCTGATCCGTTTTCGCCCCTGATATCGGTGTTGCCACTCTTGTCATTGCCCGGCGCAACACCCGCGGGATGCTCCAGGGTGTTTTCCATAACTCGGGCAGATCGCCCGGGAGTCGTCTGATCGGCGCGGTGCGCCGTACAGGGGGACACGATGAGTGTGCTGCATCCACTGGGCGAGAACCTGCCCGAGGAGTGCCGGGCGTTCGCTGTGGAGCTGAGGAAGCTGTTCCTGGGGCTCGAGGTCTCGGTGCGCAGATACGCGGTGCGGCGGCACCGGGATCCGAGCACCATCTCGCGGTTTCTGAACGGCACCCGCATCCCGCCGTGGGAGTTCGTCTTCGATCTGTTCACCGATCTCGCCGAGCGGCGGGGCGTCGCCCCCACCCCGGCCGCCATAGAGCTGGTGCGGGAGCTGCACCGGGCCGCGGTCCGCACCAGCCGCTCCCCCGGGCATGCCATGGAGATCCTTCAGATCCAGCTGGCCGACGCCGACCGGGACGCGCGGGTCTCCATGGCGCACCAGGATGTGCTGGGTGAGGCGCTGCTGGACCTCAAGCACCGCATCGCCGATCTCGAGGTGCGGCTGAACCAGGCCGAGGCGGCATGGGCGACGGAGCGCGCCCGGGCGGACGCGCTGGAGCGGGACATCCCGGACCGGGAGGAGCTGATCAAGGAGCGGGATCTGCTTCAGCAGGAGGTGCGGCGGCTCACCGAGGAACTGGACGAGGTGCGGCTGCGGGGGCGGCTGGCGGAGGAGCGCTGTCTGGTCCTGGAGCGGCAGCTGGCCATGGTGGAGTCCCAGCGCCCGGCCGCGGTGCCACAGCAGGAGGAGGAGCCCATGGGACGGGAGGGGCCCGCGCCCCAGCGGGCCATGGGGCCGCGGCCGAAGATCCTTGTGGTGGACGACCAGCAGAACAATCTGCTGGCCATGGAGGCCGTGCTGGCCACGCTCGACCAGGAGCTGGTGACCGCGACCTCCGGGCAGGAGGCCCTCAAGGCGCTGCTCGACCACGACGACTTCGCGGTGATCCTGCTGGATGTGCAGATGCCCGAGATGGATGGCTATGAGACGGCGGCCCATATCAAGCGGCGCCCCCGTAACCGCGACATCCCGATCATCTTCCTCACCGCGATGGGCTCCGATCCCGAGCACTCCTCGCGGGGCTATGCGGCCGGTGCGGTGGACTACATGGCCAAGCCGTTCGACCCCTGGGCACTGCGGGCCAAGGTCTCGGTCTTCACCGAGATCTTCCTGGAGCGGCGGCAGCGCCGCTCCCAGGGGGAGGACCCGGCGGACTGAGCCGGAGCGGCCCCGGAGGGGGCGTCCCGGAGAAGGAGCCGCGTCGGAGAGAGAGCTGCCCCGGAGAAGAGGACGAGGGGCGGGAGGTCAGGAGATCCCCCGCCCCTCGTGGAGGGCTTGCGCCGGGCGCCGTGAGCGGCGCCGTCAGCGTTCGTCGTCCCTGCGGGCCTCGGCCTCGGCCTGCTTGGCCTGCACCTCGGGGTCGAGGGCGTCCTGGTCGCTGCCGTCCACCGCCGAGAGCCGCTCGCGGTCGCCCACCTCGGTCGCCGCCGGGGGCTCGACCAGCCAGTCGGGGTTGGCCTGCTTGTCCCACCACTTCCACGCGGCGTAGACGCCCGCGCCGACCAGTCCGATGAAAGTCGCCCGCTTGGCGAAGAGGGCGGCCCGGGCCCGGCGGCGGTGCTTCCGGGCGAGCTTCTCGATCTCCGCGGCCGTCACATGGGTGCGCAGCGCCGCGATGGCCGCCGCCGTGCGGACGGTCGCCTCCTCGCGGGCCGGTCCTGCGGCGGCGCGCACCCCGGCCATCGCCTGCCCCATCCGCGGTGCGGTGTAGTCGGCGGCGTGGCGTGCCGCCTTACGGGTCCGCTTGGCGGCTCGTGTGGCGGCCTGGTCCACCTTCGGCGGCAGGGTGCCGCGGGCCTGGTCGAGCCGTGGCGCGATATGGGCGTGGTACTGAGCACCGGCCGTGCACCGGGCCTGGTGCGCCGCGGTCGAGACCTTCGGCGCCAGCCGGACGCGGGCCTCGTGCGCGTAGCGCGTCGCGGTGTCCTTGGCCGTGCCGGCATAGGGCGCCACCGCCTCCGCGGCGTGCAGGACGCTGCCCTTGGCTGTGCCGGTCGCGGCTCGCACGCTGTCAATGCGGGTCACGGGATCCTCCTCCTCGGTGGCGTGGTCAAGCTCCGGGGTTCAGAGTCGTGCGTTCTCGTTGCGCGCTCTATTTGCCCAGTTTCGTGTTTCCATCCAAAGAAAGATCATGCCTGTTTGTGGAGATCATGCCCCTTCTATCCATGGCCAGCATGTGTGATCGGGCATCTGGGTCATAGGGAGGATTCTCGGGGAAACCGCGCGGATCGGCGCGCCGGGTGCCGCCGCAGCGGCTACTCGTCCACCTTGCGTCCGTGCGAGGATCAGGAGACGTAAGTGAAAACGATGGAAGGTTGATCGTGGCCGAGCAGCTATACGCCACCCTGAAGACGAACAACGGCGACATCGTGGTCCGGCTGCTGCCGAATCACGCGCCCAAGACGGTCAAGAACTTTGTCGAACTGGCCGAAGGCAGTCGCGAGTGGACTCACCCAGCCACTGGCAAGAAGGCCAAGGAGAAGCTCTACGACGGCACCGTCTTCCACCGGGTGATCAGTGGCTTCATGATCCAGGGCGGTGACCCGCTGGGCAACGGGACCGGTGGTCCCGGCTATGAGTTCGGCGACGAGTTCCACCCGGACCTGGCCTTCAACAAGCCGTACCTGCTGGCGATGGCCAACGCCGGCCCGGGCACCAACGGCTCGCAGTTCTTCATCACGGTCTCCCCGACCGCGTGGCTGACCGGTAAGCACACCATCTTCGGCGAGGTCGTCGACGAGGGCAGCAAGAAGGTCGTCGACGCGATCGCGGGCACCGCTACCAACCCGCGCACCGACCGTCCGCTCCAGGACGTCGTCATCGAGTCGGTCGTGGTGGAGACGCGCGAGGGCTGAACCCGTACGGGGGCTGAACCCGTACGGGGAACTTTCATGCCCCGCTTGTCCGTGTGAACAAGTGTCCGTGTGAACAAGCGGGGCGGGGGAACGCCCGATCAGAAGTGGACAAGGGGCGAGGGGACACCATGGAGGACCAGGCGGTCTGTTGCTACCGGCACCCTCAGCGGGAGACCGGCATCAGCTGCACCCGCTGTGAGCGCCCGATCTGCCCCGAGTGCATGATCAGCGCGTCTGTGGGGTTCCAGTGCCCCGAGTGCGTGAGCGGACGGTCGCCCGTCGGGTCCGGGGCCTCGGCCGCCGGCCCGCCGCCGCGCGCCGCCCAGCCGCGCACCCTGGCCGGCGGCACGATGGCCTCGGACCCCCGGCTGATCACCAAGATCCTGGTGGCCATCAACATCGCGGTATGGCTCGCCGCGCTGTCCGCGGGCGACCGGCTGGTGAACGATCTCGACCTGGTCGGCCGGGCCTACGACCCCGGCACGGTGCAGATCGTCGGCGTCGCCGAGGGCCAGTGGTGGCGGTTGGTGACCTCGGTCTTCCTCCACCAGCAGCTGATGCACATCGCCTTCAACATGCTCTCGCTGTGGTGGATCGGCGGCCCGCTGGAGGCCGCGCTCGGCCGTGTCCGCTTCATCGTGCTCTACATGCTGTCGGGGCTGGGCGGCAGCGCGCTGTCGTATCTCCTGGCCGCCCAGAACCAGCCGTCGCTGGGCGCCTCCGGCGCGATCTTCGGCCTGCTGGGCGCCACCGCCGTGCTGATGCGTCGGCTGAACTACGACATGCGGCCGGTCATCGCGCTGCTGGCGCTGAATCTGCTCTTCACCTTCACCTGGTCCGGCATCGCCTGGCAGGCCCATGTCGGCGGCCTGGTCGCGGGCACGGTGGTGGCGTACGGGATGGTGCACGCGCCCCGGGAGAAGCGGGCGCTGGTGCAGCGGGGGACCTGTGTCCTGGTGCTGCTCGCGATCGTTGCGATGGTGTGGATACGGACGGTGCAGCTCACCGGCTGAAGCCGTCGATTGGAGCTCAGGCTGGAGCTCATGAGCGGTCGGCCATGGGCCACCTGGGACGAGCTGCACCCGGTCGGTTGTCCACAGCGCGTGGCGGATCTTACGCAACCTGTGGAGAACTTGCGTACGCCCCCCGACTGACCTGCGTTTTCGCAGGAAGGCGGGGGTACGAACGATCGAACAGGTGCCCGGAACCGGTCACACCGGCGTCAACACGGCAGAGGTTATCCACAGATCTTCTGAGTTTTCCCCGGCTGTGGATAACTCTGTGGACAACCTGGGGACGGGCGTGGGAACCGCCGGGTCACTTCCACTGGGTGGAGACGACGAACCCCGCGGCGATGAAGCCGAAGCCGACCACGATGTTCCAGTTGCCCAGCGATTCGACCGGCATGTCCCCCGTGGTCACGTAGAAGATGACGATCCACGCGAGGCCGATCAGGAACATGGCCAGCATCAGCGGCGCCACCCACCGGCGGCCGCTGTTCAGACTGATGCTGGCTGCCTGCTTCGCCGGCGGCGGCGTGAAGTCGTCCTTCTTGCGGATCCGTGACTTCGGCACGAGGAACTCTCCTGTCGATGCGCTGCGTGACCGCGCGGGGATGTGTACGGACGGCGCCGGGGCGGGACAGCGACGGGGACCACGTCCCTCCCCCACACGTCCGTTAGCGTAGTCCTTCCGCGGCGTCGTAAGGAGTAAGGGTACGTTGAGCAATTCCGCTGACTCCCCCACCCCGGCGTCCCGCCGCCCCCGGTTCCGCCCCGTACGGCTGCTGACCGGAGCGGTCTTCGCACTGGCCGGGGTGATCTTCTGGACCAGTTTCAACACGGCCCAGGGCACCAATCTCCGCAGTGATGAATCGATGCTGCGGCTCTCCGACCTCATCCAGGAGCGCAGCCGTAAGAACGGCACCCTGGACGACAGCACCGCCAAAATACGCTCCGAGGTCGACGCCCTCGCCCGCCGGGACAACGGCAGCACCCAGGCCGAGCGCCGCAAGCTGGCCGAGCTGGAGGAGACCGCCGGCACCAAGAAGCTCACCGGCCCCGGGCTCACCGTCACCCTCACCGACGCCCCGCCGAACGCCACCCCGCAGATCCCCGGCGTCCCGGATCCCCAGCCCAACGATCTCGTCATCCACCAGCAGGACCTCCAGGCCGTGGTCAACGCGCTGTGGCAGGGCGGCGCCGAGGGGATCAAGGTCATGGACCAGCGGCTGATCTCCACCAGCGCGGTGCGCTGCGTCGGCAACACCCTGATCCTCCAGGGCCAGGTCTACTCGCCGCCCTACAAGGTCACCGCCGTGGGTGACCGGGACAAGCTGGGTGCCGCCCTCGCCGCCTCACCCGCGATCCAGAACTACCGCAGCTATGTCGACGCGTACGGCCTCGGCTGGAAAGTCGACCAGCACGACACGGTGACTCTTCCCGGCTACTCCGGCACAGTGGATCTGCACCAGGCACAGCCCATCGGATAGCACCGGCGGACCGGCGCGCGGCACCGGGTCAGCGGGGCGGACAGTGGGGAGCCGATGAGAACGCGGCTGATCGTCAGGACGCTCAGTGAGATCTGCGTCACCGTCGGGGCTCTGATCATCCTTTTGGTGGTCTACGTCCTGTACTGGACCTCCGTACGGGCCGACCGCGCCATGGACGGCGAGATCGACCACCTCCAGGACCGCTGGGCCACCGGCACGGTCAGCGCGGGCGCCGAGCCCGCGTCGAAGCCCCGCCGCTACGAGCCGGGTGCCTCCTTCTCGATCATGTACATCCCGCGGTTCGGCGCCGACTGGGCCAAGCCCGTCCTGGAGGGCACCGCCACCGACACCCTGAAGAAGGGGCTCGGCCACTACTCCCGCACCGCCCGCCTCGGCGCCCTCGGCAACTTCGCCGTCGCCGGGCACCGCCGCACCTACGGCGACCCCTTCAAGGACTTCCCCGAGCTGCGCCCCGGTGACGCGGTGGTGCTGACCGACGGCACCACCTGGTTCACCTACCGCGTCGACCGGCGGCCCTACCGCACCCTGCCGACCGACACCGGGGTGATCGATCCGGTGCCGCGCGCGTCCGGCTTCCGGCGCCCCGGCCGCTATCTCACGCTGACGACCTGCGAGCCGGAATGGGGCCACAGCCACCGGCTGATCGCCTGGGCACACCTCGACGCGACCCAATCCGTAGCCCAAGGCAAGCCCAAGGCTTTGTACAGCTGACCCTCCGGCCCCACCCCTCGCCCCTTACTCTGGTGCTGCAATCGACTTCGTCATCGGTGAGTAGGGATGGCATGTACGGCTGGATCTGGCGGCATCTGCCGGGTAACGCATGGGTGCGGGCGCTGATTTCGCTCGTGCTGGTGCTGGCGATCGTCTTCGTGCTCTTCCAGTACGTCTTCCCCTGGGCGGAGCCCCTGCTGCCGTTCAACGACGTGACGGTCGACCAGGGAATGGCGGGTCCGCGATGAGCGCGCGCATCCTGGTCGTCGACAACTACGACAGCTTCGTCTTCAACCTCGTCCAGTACCTCTACCAGCTCGGCGCCGAGTGCGAGGTGGTGCGGAACGACGAGGTCTCCCTCGGCCACGCCCAGGACGGCTTCGACGGGGTCCTGCTGTCGCCCGGACCCGGCACCCCGGAGGAGGCAGGAGTCTGCGTCGACATGGTGCGGCACTGCGCGGACACCGGCGTACCGGTGTTCGGCGTCTGCCTCGGGATGCAGTCCATGGCCGTCGCGTACGGCGGAGTCGTCGGACGGGCTCCGGAGCTGCTGCACGGCAAGACCTCGCTGGTGACCCATGAGGGAGCCGGCGTCTTCAGCGGGCTGCCCACCCCCTTCACCGCCACTCGCTACCACTCGCTGGCCGTGGAACGGGGGACGGTGCCCCCCGAGCTGGAGATCACGGCCTGGACGGAAACCGGTATCGCCATGGGTCTGCGCCACAGTGAACTACGGGTCGAGGGCGTCCAGTTCCACCCCGAGTCGGTCCTCACCGAATGGGGCCACCGGATGCTCGCCAACTGGCTGGTGGAGTGCGGGGACACGGATGCCGTGGGGCGGTCCGCGGGGCTCGCCCCGGTGGTCGGGGCGGTCGGCGGTAAGGCCGGCGAGTGACCGGACCGCGCCCCGAGCGCGAGGGCGCCGCCCAGGGCGCCCGGGAGCCCGCCCCGTACGCGCCGTACGGGTCTCATGAGCGGTACGCCGCCCCTGGTGCGCATGGCGCCCATGGGGACCCGGACGCGTTCCAGACGGCGGCTGCGGAGGGCCTGCGGGACCCGCTGACCGACCCGCTGCCGGACTCCGCCCCGGCCGGGCCCACGGGGCACGCCGTGGGCACCGCGTCGCTCTCCGTGCCGCCGCCCACCGGCCGCAGACGGCGCGCCCGCCCGGCCGCCGCGGGACCGGAGGAGGCCGCTGAGGCTGCCGCGTCGGCCACGGGGCGTCGCCGCGCTCGCACGGTCCCCTCGGGCGAGGAGGCGGCTGAGGCTGCCGGGCCGCCCACGGGGCGTCGCCGCGCTCGTACGGCCCCCGCGGGGTCGGAGGAGGCCGCTGAGGCTGCCGGGCCGCCCACCGGGCGCCGCCGCGCCCGTACGGCCCCCACGGGGCCCTCAGGGGCCGCATACGCCGCTCAGCCGCCCACCCGCGCCCCGGGGCCGCCCCCACGCTCCGGCGAGACGTCCCCACGGTCCCCACAGTCCCCACGATCCGCCGAGGCGTCTCCACGCTCCGGCGAGGCCTCCGCACGCGCCCCGGAGGCCGCCGAGACGGCCGTCCTGCCCCAGGTCCCGCCCCGGGGCGACGACGAGACGGTCGCCCTGCGCGCAGTGGAGGCACCGCCCGCCGACCAGACCATGTTGCTGCGCAAGGTCGACGCGGACCGGCACGGCGATCCCGAGCCCGCGCCCACGTCCGGCGGCCGGGCCGCCCGCCGTAAGGCCGCCCAGGGGGCCGGGAAGCGCGCCGGAAAGCATGGCTCCCGCGCCGCCCGGCGCGGCACGGCGGAAGCGGACGCCACACGGGCCGCGGAGGGCGCGGGGAGCGCCGGGGACGCACGGCCCCGCACCCGTATGGAGGCCAGGCGCGCCGCGCGGGCGCGCAAGGACAGCCCCGGGGTGGTGGCGAGCCGGGTGGTCGGCGAGCTGTTCATCACGCTCGGCGTGGTGATGCTGCTCTTCGTCACCTACCAGTTGTGGTGGACGAACATCCTTGCCCATCAGCAGGCCAACGGCGCCGCGAACAACCTTCAGAAGAAGTGGGACGAGAGCGGTGACGAGCGGGACCCGGGCACCTTCTCCCCCGGACAGGGGTTCGCGATCATCTACATCCCCAAACTGGATGTGAAGGCCCCGATCGCGGAGGGCATCGACAAGCACAAGGTCCTCGACCGCGGCATGGTCGGCCACTACGGCAAGAGCCCGCTGAAGACCGCCATGCCGTGGGACAAGAAGGGCAACTTCGCGCTCGCCGGGCACCGCAACACCCATGGCGAGCCGTTCCGCTACATCAACCGCCTCAAGCCCGGTGACGAGATCGTTGTCGAGACGCAGAGCCGGTACTACACCTATGCGATGAGCAGCATCCTGCCGCAGACGTCGCCGTCCAACACGGGCGTCATCAAGCCGGTGCCGCCTGGCTCCGGCTTCACCGAACCGGGGCGGTACATCACGCTGACCACCTGCACCCCGGAGTTCACCAGCACCTATCGGATGATCGTCTGGGGCAAGATGGTCGACGAGCGGCCGCGTAGCAAGGGAAAGCCGGACGCGCTGGTCGAATGAGCGGGAACAGCCGGGTAACCAGAAAAAAGGGGTACGACGCGGTGGCACGCACCGACCACGAGGAGCGGCGGGACCGGCACCCCGGCCCGTCCGCAACGCCCAGCCGCCGTCCCGGCCGTGGACGGGTGGCCGCGGCCATCGCCGTCTTCGGCGAACTGCTGATCACCGCGGGGATCATCCTCGCCCTGTTCGTCGTCTACTCCCTGTGGTGGACCAACGTCCTGGCCGACCGCGAGGCGAAGAAGCAGGGCGACCGGGTGCGCAAGCACTGGGCGCAGCAGGGGCCGGGCAAGCTGGACACCAAGAGCGGCATCGGCTTCCTGCATGTGCCGTCCATGCACAACGGCGAGGTGCTGGTCAAGAAGGGCACCGCCACCGAGACCCTCAACGACGGCGTGGCCGGCTACTACACCAAGCCGGTCAAGTCCGCGATGCCGTGGGCCAAGAAGGGCAACTTCAGCCTGGCCGCGCACCGGGACGGGCACGGCGCGAAGTTCCACAACATCGACAAGGTCCATGAGGGCGACCCGGTGGTCTTCGAGACCCGCGACACCTGGTACGTCTACAAGGTCTACGCGACGCTGCCGGAGACCTCGAAGTACAACGTGGACGTGCTGGACGCGGTCCCGAAGGAGTCGGGCCGGAAGCGGCCGGGCCGCTACATCACGCTCTCGACCTGCACCCCCGTCTACACCTCCCGCCACCGCTACATCGTGTGGGGCGAGCTGGAGCGCACCGAGAAGGTCGACGCGGACCGCACGCCGCCCAAGGAACTGCGCTAGCGCTCGCCCCCCGAGGAACTGCGGCGCACGCCCCCGAGGAACTGCGCCCGGCACCCGGCCCCCTGGAAGCCCCGAGCACGGAGAAGCCCCCGGCACCCTGAGTAGGTGCCGGGGGCTTCCCGTGTCACGGTGCCCGGAGGCCGGCTAGAAGCCGTTCTGGCCGCCGAAGATGCCTCCGCCGTTGTCACCGCCGCCGCCGTTGCCGCCCTGGCCGGCGACCGTGATGAGGTTCACGGACTGGCCCTTGGGCACCTGGGTGCCCGCGCCGGGCTGGCTGGCCACCACGGAGGCGTTGTCGTCCTGCGGACCGGCGATGTTGCCCACGTTGAGGCCCAGGTCCTGGAGCGCCTTCTTGGCGTCCTTGAGCTTCTGGCCGCCGAGGTTGGGCACCTGCACGTTCTCGTCTTGTGCCGGCTCCTTGGCGACGGTCAGCGTGACCGTTGAACCGGGCAGGACCTCCTGGCCGCCCTTGGGCGTCTGGTCGGTGACCGTACCGGCCTCGACGTCGCCGTTCTCGACCTCCTGGGTCTGGACCTTGAGGCCCTTGCCCTGGAGGGACTTCGTGGCGTCCTCGACCTTCTGCGTGGTCACGTCCGGGACGACGACCTTCTGCTGGGCCTCGGCGACGGTCAGGGTGATCGTGGCGCCCTTCGCGACCTTCTTGCCGCCCTTCGGGTCCTGGTCGATCACCTTGCCGGCGGTCTGGTCCGACTGCTCGGTCTTCTGCTCGACGTTGAAGCCCTTGGCCTCGAGCTGTTGCTTGGCCGATTCGTACTGCACGTTCAGGACGTCGGGAACCTCGATCCTGGCCGCGGGCTTGGGGCCCTTGGACATGGTCAGCTCGACCGTGCCGTACCGCTTGACCTCGTCGCCGCCCTTGGGGGTCTGCTCACAGACGGTGTTCTTGTCCGCGTTCTCGCAGAACTTGGAGCCGACGTTCTTGACCTTGAAGTCGCCGTTCTCCCCTTGGCTCTTGGCGTCCGCGAGCGTCTTGCCGACGAGATTGGGGACCGGGACCATGTCGTCGTTCTTACCGCCGGCGAACAGCGACTTCCCGATGAAGATCGCACCGACCAGCACCAGTATCCCGGCGATGATCAGCAGGATCGTGGAGAGGTTGCTCTTCTTGCCGGGGCCCCCGCGCCCCCGGCCGCGGTCCGGCCGCTCGTCGTAGCCGAAGCCGCCGTCGTCCTCGCGCATCGGCGGAAGCATCGAGGTCTGCGCCCCGGCGCCGGAGTTCTGCGGCCGCAGCATCGCGGTGGGCTGGTCGTCGGAGCCGTAGCCGACCGCGCCCAGGGCGGCGGTGGCGGCGACCGGCTGGCCCTCCAGGGCCGCCTCGATGTCGGCGCGCATCTCATCGGCCGACTGGTAGCGGTAGTCGGGGTCCTTGACCAGCGCCCGCAGGACGATGGCGTCCATCTCCGGGGTGATCTCGGGGTCGTACGTGCTCGGCGGCTGTGGTTCCTCCCGCACGTGCTGATAGGCGACGGCCACCGGGGAGTCGCCCACGAACGGCGGCCTTACGGTCAGCAGCTCGTAGAGCAGACAGCCGGTGGAGTACAGGTCGCTGCGCGCGTCGACGGTCTCGCCCTTGGCCTGCTCGGGGGAGAGGTACTGGGCGGTGCCGATGACGGCGGCCGTCTGCGTCATGGTCATACCGGCATCGCCCATGGCCCGGGCGATGCCGAAGTCCATTACCTTGACCTGGCCGTCCCGCGTGAGCATGACGTTGGCCGGCTTGATGTCCCGGTGGACGATGTTGTTGCGGTGCGAGTACTCGAGGGCCTGGAGGATGCCGGTGGTCATCTCCAGTGAGCGCTCGGGGAGCAGCTTTCTACCCGAGTGGAGGAGCTCACGCAGCGTGGAACCGTCGACGTACTCCATCACGATGTACGGGATCGAGACGCCGTCGACGTAGTCCTCGCCGGTGTCGTAGACCGCGACGATCGCGGGATGGTTGAGCGAGGCGGCCGACTGGGCCTCTCGGCGGAACCGGGCCTGGAAGGACGGATCGCGAGCGAGGTCCGCCCGGAGCGTCTTCACAGCGACAGTACGGCCGAGGCGGGTGTCGTGCGCGAGGTAGACCTCCGCCATGCCACCGCGGCCGAGCACTGAGCCCAGCTCATACCGGCCGCCGAGGCGACGCGGCTCTTCCATAGCTACTCCAGCCCTCTTCCGTGGTTCCCGGCCGCACCTGTGGGCCGGCGAAGTGCTGCTCGCGCATACCGTACCCGGCACGTCTTACGGGACCCGGCCTCAGTTGCTATCTGATACCGGACCGGTACGGCGACGTGCGGGATTGGTATCGGGACGTGACGGGGGTCACTTGTCGCGCTCGGTTTCCAGTACGGCCTGCATCACGCTCTTGGCGATCGGCGCCGCCAGCTTGCCACCGGCGATGTCGCCGCGGAGGGTGTCGGACCCTTCGATGACGACCGCGACCGCGACCGGCGATCCGTCGTCCCCCTTGGCGTAGGAGATGAACCACGCATAGGGGTTCTTGCTGTTGGCGACGCCGTGCTGCGCGGTGCCGGTCTTGCCACCGACGGTGACGCCCGGGATCTGGGCGCTGGTGCCGGTGCCCTCCTTGACCACGGTCTCCATCATGCTCTGGAGCTTCTGGGCGTTGTCCGAGCTGAGCGGCTGGCTCATCTGCTCCGGGTCGGTCTGCTCGATGGTGTTGAGGTTGGGGGCGCGCAGCGAGTCGACCATGTACGGCTTCATCAGCTTGCCGTCGTTGGCGACCGCGGCGGCGACCATCGCCATCTGGAGCGGGGTGGCCCGGTTGTCGAACTGGCCGATGGCCGACATCGCGTTGCCCGGCCGGTCCATGTCCTCGGGGTAGACGCTGGAGTACGCGCGGACGGGGGTGTCGACCGTCTTGTTGAAGCCGAACTTCTCCGCCTCCTTCCGCATCTCCTCCTTGCCGAGGTCGTCACCGAGCTTGCCGAAGACCGTGTTGCAGGAGTAGCGGAGTGCCTGCCGCAGCGAGGCGTTCTTGCAGGGGATGTTCCCCTCGTTGGGCAGGGGCTGGGTGGACAGCGGGAGCTTCCAGGGGTCCGGCGAGTTGGTCGGCGCGTCGATGTCGGTGTACTTGCCGTTCTCCAGCGCGGCCGCGGCGGTGACGACCTTGAAGGTCGAGCCGGGCGGGTAGGTCTGACGGAGCGCCCGGTTGAGCATCGGGTCGTCCTTGGACTTCTTCGGCTGGAGCCCGATCCACGCCTCCTTGTCCTTGGAGGTCGCGCCCGCGATCTTCGACGGGTCGTAGCTCGGGGTGGAGGCGAGGGCGAGGATCTTGCCGGTGCGGGGGTCGAGCGCGGCGACGGCGCCCTTCTTCTCACCCAGGCCCTTGAACGCGGCCTCCTGGGCCTTGCGGTTCAGAGTGGTGATGACGTCGCCGCCCTTCTGCTTCTTGCCGGTGATCATGTCGATCGTCCGGTTGAAGAAGAGGCGGTCGTCGTTGCCCGTGAGGATGCCGTCCTCGATCTTCTCGATCTGGTTGGCGTCGTACGCCTGCGAGGCGTAGCCCGTCACGGGCGCCCACATGGGGCCGTCCTTGTAGGTGCGCTTGTACTTGAAGTCGATGCCGTTGGTCTCGGCGGATCCGGTGATCGGCTGGCCGTCGACGATGATGTTGCCGCGCGGCTGGCTGTAACGGGCGATCAGAACCCGGTGGTTTCCGTCGCGGTTCTTCAGCTCGTCGGCTTGGACGTACTGGATCCAGTTGTCCCGCACCAGCAGGGCGAGGACGAGGAGTCCGCAGAAGATCGCGATTCGGCGCAGGGGCTTGTTCACGGTCGGACCACCTGGGTCATCTCGGCGTCAGTGGTGGGGGCGGGCGCCGGCGCCGGGCGGCGCGCGGTGTCGCTGACCTTGATCAGAATGGCGACGAGCGCCCAGTTGGCGATGACGGACGAACCACCCTGCGCGATGAACGGCATGGTCATACCGGTCAGCGGGATGAGGCCCATCACACCGCCCGCGACGACGAAGACCTGGATGGCGAAGGCCGCGGACAGGCCGATGGCCAGCAGCTTGCCGAACGGGTCACGGGCGGCGAGGGCGGTGCGCACACCGCGCTCCACGATCAGGCCGTAGAGCAGCAGGAGCCCCATGGTCCCCGCGAGTCCGAGCTCCTCGCCGACCGTGGCCAGGATGAAGTCGGAGTTGGCGGCGAAGCCGATGAGGTCGGAGTTGCCCTGGCCGAGTCCGGTGCCGAAGACGCCACCGGAGCCGAAGGCCATGAGCGCCTGGGCGATCTGGTCACTGCCTCCGTTCTTGGCCACCTCGAAGGGCTGGAGCCAGGCGTCCACACGCGACTGGACGTGCGGCTCGAAGGTGGCGACGCCGACCGCGCCGGCCGCGGACATCAGCAGGCCGAAGACGATCCAGCTGGTGCGCTCGGTGGCGACGTACAGCATCACGACGAAGAGGCCGAAGAACAGCAGCGAGGTGCCCAGGTCGGTCTCGAAGACCAGGATGAGGATGCTCATCCCCCAGACCACCAGGATCGGGCCGAGGTCGCGGCCGCGCGGCAGGTACAGCCCCATGAAGCGGCGGCTGGCCAAGGCGAGCGCGTCCCGCTTGACCATCAGATAGCCGGAGAAGAACACGGCGATGATGATCTTGGCGAACTCACCGGGCTGGATGGAGAAGCTGCCGAGGGTGATCCAGATGCGGGCGCCGAAACGCGCCGGGAAGAACATCGGAAGGATCAGCAGGATCAGCGCCACCACCATGGAGATGTAGGTGTAGCGCTGGAGGATGCGGTGGTCCTTGAGCAGGATCAGGACGCCGACGAAGAGGGCGACGCCCAGTGCCGAGTAGATCAGCTGGTTGGGGGCCGAGGGCGAGAAGGCCATCCCGGCGTCCTTCGCCCGCTGGGCCAGCCGCCTGGACTGGTCCAGCCGCCAGATCAGCACCAGACCCAGCCCGTTGAGGAGCGTGGCGATCGGCAGCAGCAGCGGGTCCGCGTACGGCGCGAACTTCCGGACCACCAGATGGCCGACGGCGGCCAGCAGACCGAGCCCGAGGCCGTAGCTGAGCATGCCGGACGGCATCTCGTCGCTGAGCGCCAGACCCGCGTTGGCGTAGGCGAAGACCGGAATGATCACCGCGAAGACGAGCATGGCCAGCTCGGTGTTCCGCCTGCTCGGCGGCCCGGCCGTACTGATCGTCGTCGTATTGGTCGTACTACTGCTCATGGGTGGACGGCCCCTTACGGCTTCACTGCTGGGTGCTGCTGCACTGCGGGACCAACTTCTTCTCCTCCTCCGAGAGGGTGGGGCCGGGCTTCGGAGTGGGAGACGTCGTCGGCGTGGGCTTGGACGTGGCCTTGGCGGCGTTCGTTCCGAGCTGGTTCTCGGTCTTCCCGGTCCCGGGCTTGCCGCTGCTGTTCTGGGACGGGTCGGCGCTGCTGGATCCGCCGCCACTGGGCGCCTTGTCGCCCTTGCCCTTGTCGCCGCCGGTGAGGTCCTTCTGGCTCTCCTCGGCCTTCTCCTGGGCATCGGCCTTCTTGCAGGCGCTGGCGAGGGTGGCGAGATCCTTGGTCTTGTCCTGGGCCTGGCCCAGCCCGCTGACCGTGATGGTGTCCTCCACACGGCCGCGCTGGTCGGCCGGGAGGTACTTGAGTTCGATCTCGCGGTGGTCCTCATGGACCTTGTTGAGCTTGATCCAGGCCAGATCCTGGCTGATGCCCTGGTAGATCGCGACATGGTCGCCGTTGGAGCCCACGTAGTACTGCGTCTGGGTCCAGCGATAGCCGCCGTAGAGGCCGCCACCGATCACGGCGAGGCCGAGCACGATGAAGAGCGACCGCTTGGCCCATGTCTTGCGGCCGCTCTTCTTGGTGAAGTCGCCGTCGGCGTAGTCGCCGTAACTGCCCTGCGGCATACCGCCGATGGCCGGAGCGCCGCTGCCGGGCGGTCCGAAGCCGCCGTGCGCGTCGCCCTGCTGCGGCGGTACGGACCGGCCGAGCTCGGCGGCCCGGCCCGCGGGGGTGTGCGCGGCGCCGCCGTCCCCGAGCGGGACCTGGTTCTCGGCGACCGCGCCCACGATCACGGGGGTGTCGTTGAGCTGGGCGGCGAGGGTGTCGGCGCCGTCGACGTCCAGGACGTCGGCGACGATGCAGGTGATGTTGTCGGGGCCGCCGCCGCGCAGCGCGAGCTGGATCAGGTCCTGCACGGTCTCGTGCGGGCCCTGGTAGTTGGCGAGGGTGTCCTCGAGGGTCTGGTGGCTCACGACGCCGGAAAGGCCGTCGGAGCAGATCAGATAGCGGTCACCGGCCCGGACCTCGCGGATGGACAGATCGGGCTCGACGTGGTCGCCGCTGCCCAGCGCGCGCATCAGCAGGGAGCGCTGCGGGTGGGTGCCCGCCTCCTCCTCGGTGATCCGGCCCTCGTCGACCAGGCGCTGCACCCAGGTGTGGTCCTGGGTGATCTGGGTGAGCACCCCGTCGCGCAGCAGATACGCGCGCGAGTCGCCGACATGCACCAGACCGAGCCGCTGGCCGGTCCACAGCAGGGCGGTCAGCGTGGTGCCCATGCCCTCCAGCTGCGGGTCCTCCTCGACCATGACGCGCAGCTGATCATTGGCCCGCTGCACGGCGGTGCCGAGGGAGGTCAGGATGTCCGAGCCCGGGACGTCGTCGTCGAGCTGGACGAGGGTGGAGATCACCTCGGAGCTGGCGACCTCGCCGGCGGCCTGGCCACCCATGCCGTCGGCGATCGCGAGCAGCCGGGGACCGGCGTAGCCGGAGTCCTCGTTGCCCTCCCGGATCATGCCCTTGTGCGATCCGGCCGCGAAACGCAGTGACAGACTCATGCGCACCTCGCCCGTCGGCTCCGGGTACAGCCCCTTGCCAACCACGCTGCCCACCCTCCGGTCGTCATGGTCCTACTACTTCCGCAGCTCGATGACGGTCTTGCCGATACGGATCGGCGCACCCAGCGGAATCGGTGTCGGTGTGGTGAGTCGGGTCCGGTCGAGATAGGTGCCGTTGGTGGACCCGAGATCCTCGACGATCCACTGGCCGTCACGGTCCGGGTAGATCCTGGCATGCCGGCTGGAGGCGTAGTCGTCGTCCAGCACGATTGTTGAATCGTGCGCACGGCCGAGGGTGATGGTCTGGCCCTGTAGGGCGACCGTGGTGCCGGTGAGCGTGCCCTCGGAGACCACCAGCTTGGTGGGGGCACCGCGGCCGCGGCGGCCCCCGGACTGCTGGCGCTGCGGCGGCGGCGCGCTCTGCTGCCGCTGCTGCTGTGCTTGCGGCCGGTCGGGGGCGCCGCGCCGCGCCGAACCGCGCTGGGTCACGCGGGTCCCGAACAGGTCGCTGCGGATGACCTGGACGGCCACGATGACGAACAGCCACAGTACGGCGAGGAAACCCAACCGCATGACCGTGAGGGTCAGCTCTGACATTGCCCCCGCTTCACCCTTCGGCTTGCCGGTAAACGATGGTGGTGCTGCCCACGACGATCCGCGAGCCGTCGCGGAGCGTAGCGCGCGTGGTGTGCTGTCCGTCCACCACGATGCCGTTCGTCGACCCGAGATCCTGGATGGTCGGTGGGGTTCCGACCCGGATCTCGCAGTGTCTGCGGGAGACACCGGGATCGTCGATCCGCACGTCAGCGTCGGTGGAGCGGCCCAGGACGAGCGTGGGCCGGGAGATCTGGTGGCGGGTGCCGTTGATCTCGATCCAGCGGCGGGTCTGACCCTGCGGCTGGGCTCCGACGCCGGCCGCCGCTCCGCCGCCGCGGGGCGCCGGACGGGCGCCGGGGGGCGCGGACGGCATCGGCGGGGCACCGGCGGGCTGGGCGGGGTAGCCGTAACCGCCGGGGCGCTGCTGCGGGGCCGCTCCGGCACCGGCGCGGCCCGGCGCCTGCTCCGGGCTCTGGGACTCGCTGGAGGCCAGGGTCCGGCTGCGCACCCGGTACAGGCCGGTGTCGAGGTCCTCGGCCTTCTCCAGATGCACCTTGATGGCGCCCATGAAGGTGTATCGCTGCTGCTTGGCGTAGTCGCGGACCATACCGGCCAGCTCGTCGCCGAGCTGTCCGGAATACGGGCTGAGCCGCTCGTAGTCGGGCGCGCTCAGCTCGACGATGAAGTCGTTGGGGACGACCGTCCGGTCGCGGTTCCAGATCGTGGCGTTGTTGTCGCACTCGCGCTGGAGCGCCCCGGCGATCTCGACCGGCTGGACCTCGGACTTGAACACCTTGGCGAAGGTGCCGTTCACGAGGCCCTCGAGACGCTGCTCGAAGCGTTTCAGTACTCCCACCGGGCACCTCCTTCCTCAGTCGTGCTCTGCGTCGTCCTGGTACTGCTTACTGATCGTATCCACGCGTCGGGAAATCGGGTGGTTCCCCTTCCTGGCCCTGTGGAGCAGTGTCACCTCTCACAGGGATCGTAGAGGTGCCCTGACGACAGTGTCCCGCAACCGTGACGCTCTACGGACGGGTGGGGGCGAGGGCCTCGGTAACGGGTGTGATTGCACCCCGAGGGCCGTGCTAGTGTTCTGGATGTCGGAAGGCGCTCCACACGAACCGGACGGATCAAGAAGATCGGGCCGGGGAGCGGGAGAGCGGCCGGACGGCAGCACCCATGCGCGGGTGGCGGAATAGGCAGACGCGCTGGATTCAGGTTCCAGTGCCCGAAAGGGCGTGGGGGTTCAACTCCCCCCTCGCGCACCAGTCGGAGCGGGTCCCTCAGGAGTGACGAAAGTCGCTCGGAGGGGCCCGCTTCGCGTTTGTGTCAGGGGTCTTCCGGGCTGTCCGGGAAAGCGGCAGGGGCCTCCCGGGGAAGAGGAGGCCCCTGCGGCCTGACGTCCGGCGGGACCTGACGTCCGGTGGGACCGGATCGGTCGGGTCCGGCGGATCGGTCGGGTCCGGCGGGTCGGTCGGGTCGGTCGGATCAGGCGGCGGCGAAGCGCGTGGCGAGCTCCTTGGCCTTGGCCGCGGCGTCCTCATGGGCCTTCGCCTTGGAGGCGTCAGAGAGCTCGACCAGGTCGGCCATGGCCGGATTGCTGCGGGCCAACGTGAGTTCCGGCACAACGAAGGTGACATCGAGGCCGAGGCCGTCGCCCAGGGCCTTCCCGAGGTAGTTCGTCACGAACTCGAAGCTCTCCCGCGGGGTGCCCGGACCGTAACCGCCGCCGCGGCTGGCGACGACGATCGTCGGGGTGCCCGAGGTGGTGGTCTCCTCGGCGCCCGAGGTGCGGCCCATGATGATCACGTGGTCCAGCCACGCCTTGAGGGTGGAGGGAATCGTGAAGTTGTACATGGGGGCGCCGATCAGGACCACATCGGCCTGCTCGAGCTCGCCGGCGAGGGTCTCCCGCAGGGCGAAGGCGGTGTGCTGCTCGGGGGAGCGCTGGTCGGGAGCGGCGAAACCGGCGGCGGCCGCGAGGCCGTCCAGGTGCGGTAGCGGCTCGGCGGCCAGGTCGCGGTAGATCACCGTGCCGTTCGGGTGCTGGGCTTCCCATTCCTTGCGGAAGGTGGCCGTGACCGAGCGGGAAGCGGAGGCTTCGCCGGGGAAGACGGAGGTGTCGATGTGCAGAAGAGTCGGCATGGATGCCTCCAATGACAAGGCTCGGGAAGGAGCCAGTAATACCTACGTACCTACAGAAGGCACAGTAGCTTACTTTTTCGTAGTCCCGAACCAGAACGCAGTAGTCTGTATTCCATGGCGAAGGATCGTGGGGACCACAACGAGCAGGCCTGCAAGCAGGTCGACGGCGAGATGACGCGGTTCTTCGAGCTGTTCGGCAAGCGATGGACGGGGCTGATCGTGGCCGTGCTGACGGAGCAGGGGGCGTACTTCGCCGACCTGCGGCGGGCCATTCCGGGGATCAGCGAGCGGATGCTGTCGGACCGGCTCACCGAGCTCACCACGGCGGGCCTGGTGGTGCGGGAGGTCGACGCCGGGCCGCCGCTGCGGGTGGCCTACCGGCTGACGGACGCGGGGAACGCGCTGGAGCCCGCGCTGAAGGAGCTGTCGCGGTGGGCGGAGAACCACCTGCCCTCGGGCGGCGAGGACTGCCCGAAGCAGTTCCGGGGCTGAGCCGGATCACGTTCTGATCCGGGGCCTGGCTTCCGATTCGGGGCCCGGCTTCTGGGCAGGGGTTCGCCTTCCGGTCTCGGGTCCCGGCTTCGGTTTCGGGGGTCGGCTTCCGGTTTGGGGGCCCGGCTTCCGGTCTCGGGCTGTGCGCTTCTGATCTGGGGTTTCGCCATGATCGTCAAGGTTTTCCACAGGCTCTGACGGGGTGGGGCGACAGGGGGTACGGTCGGCTCAGTCGATTCAGTCGATGTCGTGTGCGAGAAGGGCGGGGGCGCGATGACGGACGACCGGAGCGTTGAGGGCGACGGAAGCGGCGAGGGCGGCCGAGCCGGAGCGAGCGGCCGGGGTGACGGCGGCGGCGAGCGGGGGCCGAGCGGCGGGGAGGGAGCGGGCCGGGCGGCCCGGCGGCTGCCGCCGGTTCCGGGCTTCGCCGTGTGGCGCGGTGAGGGCCCCTCTCCCCGGCAGCGGGGCAAGGCGCTGCGCAAGAGCGTGCCGCGCTCGGCGCATGCCGAGCCGCCGGGGGACACCGGGCGGCCGGATCCGGTCGCGGCGGTCGAGCGGTCCAACGCCGGTCGGCTGCCGGAGCTCACCCCGATCCGGGTCGGGCGGATGGCAGCGAACCCCTTCTCCTTTCTGCGCGGGGCCGCCGGGCTGATGGCGCACGACCTCGCGACCACGCCGGTGACCGGTATCGGGGCCCAGCTGTGTGGCGATGCCCACGCCGCCAACTTCGGGATCTACGGGGACGCGCGCGGTGGCCTGATCATCGATCTCAACGACTTCGACGAGACCGTCCACGGTCCGTGGGAGTGGGATGTGAAGCGGCTCGCGGTATCGCTGGTGCTGGCGGGCCGGGAGGCGGGCGCCGACGAGGACACCTGCCGGGCGGCCGCCCAGGACGCGGTGGGCGCCTATCGGCGCACGGTGCGACTGCTGGCCAAGCTCCCGGCGACGGAGGCGTGGAACGCGATCGCGGACGAGGAGCTGGTCTCCCACACGGACGCCAAGGACCTGGTGGGCACGCTGGAGCGGATCTCCGAGAAGGCCCGGCGGAACACCAGCGCGCGGTACGCCGCCCGGTCCACCGAGCCCGTGCCGGGCGAGGAGGGCTCATCCGGCCGGCCGGAAGCCAGGCGGTTTGTGGACGCGCCGCCGGTGCTGCGGAGGGTGCCGGACGAGGAGGCGGCGGCGGTGGCCTCCTCGCTCACCGGGTATCTGGGCACGCTGCCGGAGGACCGGCTGCCGCTGCTCTCGCGGTACGAGGTGCACGATGTGGCGTTCCGGGTCGTCGGCACGGGCAGCGTGGGCACCCGCTCCTATGTGGTGCTGCTGCTCGACCACCGGGGCGAGCCGCTGGTGCTCCAGGTGAAGGAGGCGCGCCCCTCCGCGCTGCTGCCGCATCTGGCGAAGGCCGGCTTCGAGGTGCCGGATGTCACACACGAGGGACGGCGGGTGGTGCTCGGCCAGAAGCGGATGCAGGTGGTCAGCGACATCCTGCTGGGGTGGACCACGGTGCGGGGGCGGCATTACCAGGTGCGGCAGTTCCGCAATCGCAAGGGAAGCGTGGACCCGGCGGCCCTGGCCGCGGACCAGATGGACGACTACGGGCGGATGACCGGGGCCCTGCTGGCCCGGGCGCACACCCACAGCGCGGACCCCCGGATGCTGGCCGGTTACTGCGGCAAGGGGGAGGAGCTGGACGAAGCGGTGGCCGCCTTCGCGGTGGCGTACGCGGATCGCACGGAAGCGGATCACTCCGCGCTGGTCAGGGCGGTGCGCAATGGACGGATAGCGGCCGAGATGGGGGTGTGAGGCGCGGGCGGGGGTGTGACCTCCGTCGCGGATCACCGCCGGACGTAGTCTGAGCGGGTGACGAATCCGGAAGCGCAGCAGCAGGCACGGCAGTCGATGTCGGACGCGGAGCCCCAGGCGGAGTCGCACGACCGGTCGCAGGAGGAGACTCAGGCCGCCGAGCGGCTGGAGCGAGCGGTGCGCGCGGCCGAGCAGGCGCTGATCGAGTTCGAGATAGCGGTGGAGACCTTCCGGGTGGAGGTGGAGAACTTCTCCAGGCTGCACCACCAGCGGCTCGGGCCGATGTACTCGCGCCTCGACGAGCTGGACGCGCTGATCGCCGAGGCGCTCGCGGCCCGTACCGGCGATCCGGAAGACCTCCGCAAGGCCCGTGAGGCGCGGGGGCTGGTGCAGCCGATGCCGGGTGTGGAGGAGCTGTTCCACGGCTGGATCGATTCGGATGGGCTCTCGCCGGAGGCGGCGGCGATGCTCACCGAGCGGCCCGTGCAGCCGCCGCCGCGGGTGCGGCCGAGCGAGGAGGCCCGCCGGATCTACCGGGAGCTGGCCCGTAAGGCCCATCCCGATCTGGCCGAGGAGGAGGCCGAGCGGGAGCGGCGCGGTGCCTTCATCGTGCGGGTCAACGCGGCGTACGCGGCCGGGGACGAGGAGGCGCTGCGGGCGCTGGCCGAGGAGTGGGAGGCCGGTCCGCCGCCGCCGGAGCGGCGGGCGAGCCGCAGCGAGGAGTTGTACGCCCGGCTGGAGTGGCTGGCCGAGCGCAAGGAGATGCTGGCCGCGGTCGCCGCGGAGCTGGAGTCGAGCGCGATCGGCGCGATGATCAAGATGGCGCCCGAGGACCCCGATGGGCTGCTGGACGAGATCGCCGAGCAGCTGTTGGCCCAGGTCTCGGAGAAGGAGGCCCGGCTCGCGGAGCTGGTGCGGTAGTAGGTTTGCCGCGGTTGCCAATGTCGTGTGAGAGGTGTGTCCGATGCATTTTGCCCAGCTTCCTCGGGTGGAGGCGGCGGCGGTACCGGCCGATGGCCTTCTGCTGGACGTCCGGGAGGACGACGAGTGGGCGGCCGGGCATGTCGAGGGCGCGCTGCACATCCCGATGGGCCAGGTCGTGGCGCGGTTCGACGAACTGACCGCGGCGGTTGGCGAGGGACACCGGGTGCATGTGATGTGCCGGGTCGGCGGCCGCTCCGCGCAGGTGACGCAGTATCTGGTCGCGCAGGGGCTGGACGCGGTGAACGTGGACGGCGGGATGCTCGCCTGGGACGCGGCGGGCCGGCCGATGGTGAGCGGCCCCGACGGCACCGCCGAAGGGGCCTTTGTGCTCTAGAAGTTCCCCTACTGATCTTCCCCGCTGACCTTCTTCGCCGGCCTTCCCCGTTGGCCTTCTCCGCCGATCGGCGGGGCGCGCCGGTCAGGCGAGGGGTGGGCGTCGGCCGAGTGGCGGGCGATCAGCCGAGGGGGTGGGCGGCGAGGAGCTCGCCCAGTGCCTCCTCATGGGCGGCGGCGGATCCCAGCGAGAGCTCGAGCTGCTTGCCCCAGGCGTGATAGCGGTGCAGGGGGTAGTCGGTGACCGCGCCGAAGCCGCCGTGCAGATGCTGGGCGGTCTGGACGACGCGGCGCATGCCCTCGGCGGCCCAGATCTTGGCCACGGCGACGTCTCCCGCGATGGGCAGCGCTCCGCTCACCGTGGGCCGCTCCTCGTCCAGGGACAGCCGCCAGGCCGCCTGCCACAGTGTGGCCTCCATGGCCCGCAGATCGATATAGCGGTCGGCGGTCTGCACGGCGACCGCCTGGAAGGTGGCGAGCGGGAAGCCGAACTGCTCGCGATCGCTCACATATGAGCTGGTGAGGTCCAGCACCGCCGACCCGAGGCCCAGCGCGAGGGCGCAGGTGCCGGTGGTGAGGAGATCGCGCAGCCATTCCCAGGCGCCGTCGGCGGTCAGCACCTCGCGGTCGGCGAGCCGCGCCCCGTCCAGCCTGACCTCGGCCTGCCGCTCACCGCTGGTGGAGATCTGCTCCTCGAGGGCGATGCCCTCATGGTCGCGGGGGACCAGGGCGAGGACCGTACCGCCCTCCCCGGTGTGGGCCGGGATCAGTACGCGATCCGCGCCATGGGCCCAGGGGACCGCGGTCTGGACGCCGTCCAGCACCCAGCCCTCGCCGTTCCGCCGTGCCTGGACGGCGAGTTCGGCCGGGCCATGGCCGGTGCGGCCGCTGGAGGCCGCGGTGAGGACCAGCTCACCGCGGGCGGCCCGGGGCAGCACCTCGGCACACAGCTCGTCCCCGCCGTAGCGCTGCACGGCCAGCGCGGCGGCGCTGGACTCCAGCAGCGGCACCCGGGCCAGCACCCTGCCGGATTCCCGCAGCACCAGGCAGAGGGCGAGCGGGTCCAGGCCCGAGCCGCCGTGCCGGGGGTCGAGGGTCAGGCCCAGCAGATCGCCCTCGGCGAGCTTCCGCCACAGCGCGCGGTCGAAGTCGTCGGCGACGGCGCCCGCGGTCAGCGCGGGGCTGGGCACACTGTCCGGCGTGACGGAGGAGAAGACGGCCTTCGCCGCCTCGACGGCCGCCTGCTGCTCCTCGGTGAAGGTGAAGTCCACTGTCCGTACCTCCCGCGCCGCGGCTATATCTGACGGCCCGTCAAGATAGAACAGGTTCTACGAGAAGGGAACGCCGGTGCCGCGCCGGGGCCGGTCAGCGGTCGAAGTCCAGCTCCACCCGCTCGCCCACCGGGTGGGACTGACAGGCCAGCACATAGCCCGCCTCCAGCTCGTCCGGCTCCAGCGCGAAGTTCCGGTCCATCCGCACCTCGCCGGAGACCAGGAAGGCCCGGCAGGTGCCGCAGACCCCGCCCTTGCACGCGTACGGCGCGTCGGACCGATTGCGCAGCACCGTCTCCAGCAGCGGCTCCCCGTCCTGGACCGGCCAGGTGCCCGAGCGGCCGTCCAGGGTCGCCGTGACCGAGCTGTGCGAGGCGCCCGGGGCCGCGCCCGGTATGGGGACGCCCTCGGCGGGGGCGGCGTCCACATGGAAGATCTCCTGGTGGACCCGGCCGCGGGGGACCCCGAGGCCGCGCAGCGCCCGCTCGGCGGCGCGCACCAGACCGTGGGGCCCGCACAGGAACCAGCCGTCCACCGAGGCGACCGGCAGCAGCGCCGGCAGCAGTCCGGTCAGCCGCTCCTCGTCGAGCCGCCCGGACACCAGCCCGGCCTGCTGCTCCTCCCGGGAGAGCGCGCACACCAGCTGGAACCGGTCGGGCCAGCGGTCCTTGAGGTCGGCGACCTCCTCCAGGAACATCGTCGAGGCCGCGGTGCGGTCGCTGCGGACCAGACAGAAACGTGCCTCGGGCTGTCGGCCGAGCAGTGTGGCGGCGATGGACAGCACGGGGGTGATACCGCTGCCGCCGACGACCGCTGCGAAGTGACCGGGGCGGGGCTCCAGGACGAAACGGCCGGCCGGGGCCATCACCTCCATGACCTCGCCGACCGCCAGCTCCTTGAGGGCATAGGTCGAGAACTCACCGCCCTCGACCAGCCGCACCCCGATCCGCAGGAACTCCGGACCCGTCGCGCCCGGGGCCGGAGTGCAGATCGAGTACGTCCGGCGGATCTCCGCGCCCTCGGCGAACCTGCGCACTGCTATGTGCTGCCCCGCCGCGAAGCGGAACGTCTCCCGCAGCGCGGGCGGCACCAGGAGGGTGACCGCCACCGCGTCATCGGTGAGCCGGTCGACCGCGGCCACCCGCAGCGGGTGGAACGCGCCGTGGCGGGGCGTGACCCGCTTCACCGCCTCCGCGGCCATCACAACTCCTTGAAGTGGTCGAACGGTTCGCCGCAGGCCGCGCAGCGGCGCAGCGCCTTGCAGGCGGTGGAGGAGAAGCGGCTGAGCAGCTCGGTCTCGGTCGAGCCGCAGTGCGGACAGCGCACCGCCAGGGCCACCGGAACCGGACCGCCCGCCGTCGCGTCGAGCGGCGCGGGTGGCGCTATGCCGGACTCCGCCAGCTTGCGGCGGCCCTCGGCGCTGATCGCGTCCGTCGTCCAGGGCGGGGAGAGGACCGTGCGCACGGCGACCTCGGGGACGCCATGGTCATGGAGCACCCGCTCGATATCGGTGGCCATTGACTCCAGCGCCGGGCAGCCGGTGTAGGTGGGGGTCAGCTCGACCTCGACCCGGCCCGGACCCAGCAGCCGCAGCCCCCGCATCACCCCCAGCTCGGCCAGGGACACCATCGGCAGCTCCGGGTCCGGTACGGATCCGGCCAGCCGAAGCAGCTCCTCCTCCAGCGGGGTGAGGCCGGTGCCGGACGCGGGGGGAGTGGGCGCGGCGGGGGGCGTGGGCGTCACCATGTCGCCCCCGGGTGGCTGCGGTGCAGATGCTGCATCTCGGCGAGCATCCGGCCGAACGGCTCGCTGTGGATGCCCTGGCGCCCCGCACCGGCCGCCCAGCCGTCGCGCCGCGGCCCCTCGGGCACCGTCAGGGTGGCGCGCTCCAGGACCGAGGTGATCCGGGTCAGCCAGGTGTCGTGCAGGGTGTGCCACTCCACCTCGCACCCCTCGACCGGCTCGAAGAGCTCACCGGTGAACCGCCAGAGCGCGTCCAGCCCGCGCCGCATCCGCTCATGGCTCTCCTCCGTGCCGTCCCCGAGCCGCAGGGTCCAGTGCTCGGCGTGGTCGCGGTGGTAGGCCACCTCCTTGACCGCCTTGGCGGCGAGCGGGGCGAAGGGGCCGGAGCCACGCGCCAGCCGCTCGTACAGCAGCTCCTGGTAGGTGGAGAAGTAGAGCTGGCGGGCGATGGTCCGGGCGAAGTCCCCGTTGGGCTGCTCGACCAGCTGGACGTTGCGGAACGCCCGCTCCTCGCGCAGATACGCCAGTTCGTCCTCGTCGCCGGCGAGGGAGAGCAGCACCCGGGCCTGGCCGAGCAGGTCGAGTGCGATATTGGCGAGCGCGACCTCCTCCTCCAGCACGGGCGCCTGCCCGGCCCACTCCCCCAGCCGGTGGGAGAGCACCAGCGCGTCGTCGCCCAGGGCGAGGGCCGCGTTCATAGGTGCCGCACCCCATCCGGGATCGCGTAGAAGGTGGGGTGGCGGTAGGGCTTGTCGGCGGCCGGCTCGAAGAACGGATCCCGCTCATCCGGGGAGGAGGCGGTGATCTCGGCGGACGGCACCACCCAGATCGAGACGCCCTCGGAGCGGCGGGTGTACAGATCCCGTGCGTTCCGCAGAGCCATTTCCGCGTCCGGGGCGTGGAGGGATCCGGCGTGGGTGTGCGACAGTCCGCGCCTGCTGCGGACGAACACCTCCCACAGCGGCCACTCGGCGCTCGGGCCGCCGCTCATGCCTGTGCCTCCTCGTGCTTCGCCGCGTACGCCGCGGCCGCCTCGCGCACCCAGGCGCCTTCCTCATGGGCCCGGCGCCGCTGGGTGATCCGCTGGTCGTTGCACGGCCCGTTTCCCCGCAGCACCTCGCGGAACTCGTCCCAGTCGATCGGGCCGAAGTCGTAGTGCCCGCGTTCCTCGCTCCACCGCAGCTCGGGGTCGGGGAGGCTGAGGCCGAGGGATTCTGCCTGGGGGACGCAGATGTCGACGAAGCGCTGGCGCAGCTCGTCATTGGAGTGGCGCTTGATCTTCCAGGCCATGGACTGCGCGGAGTGGGCCGAGGCGTCGTCCGGCGGGCCGAACATCATCAGCGACGGCCACCACCAGCGGTCCACCGCGTCCTGCGCCATGGCGTGCTGGGCCTCGGTGCCCCGGCTCAGGGCCAGCAGCAGCTCGTACCCCTGGCGCTGGTGGAAGGACTCCTCCTTGCAGATGCGGACCATCGCCCGCGCGTAGGGCCCGTAGGAGCAGCGGCACAGCGGGACCTGGTTGGTGATCGCGGCGCCGTCCACCAGCCAGCCGATGGCGCCGACGTCGGCCCAGGTCAGCGTGGGGTAGTTGAAGATCGAGGAGTACTTCTGGCGGCCGCTGTGGAGCTTGTCCAGCAGCTCGTCCCGGCTGGTGCCCAGGGTCTCCGCCGCGCTGTAGAGATACAGGCCGTGGCCCGCCTCGTCCTGGACCTTGGCCATCAGGATCGCCTTGCGCCGCAGCGAGGGGGCGCGGGTGATCCAGTTCGCCTCCGGCTGCATGCCGATGATCTCGGAGTGGGCGTGCTGGGCCATCTGCCGCACCAGCGTGGCCCGGTACTCATCGGGCATCCAGTCACGCGGCTCGATGCGCTCGTCCGCGGCCAGGGCGGCGTCGAACACCGCCTCGTACGCTCCCGCGTCCGCCGCCATCGTCGTCATGCGAAGCCCCTCCGCCATTCGTCTCCGCCGACCGGCCAGCCGACCGACCGATCGTTCGGTTCAATGGTGTGCTGAGGAACGTAGGGTGTCAACCCTGTGGATAACGCTGAGGACGCTGTGCCGAGTGGTTCCGCATCGGTACGGTGCCGGGGGCGTGGGGGCCACGGGGGCGCGCGGTCGACCGGCGTGCGCGAAGACCTGGACCATCGGGAGCGGGGCGGGGTATGGCGGACACGGAGCCGGAACCGGCGGAACGGGAGCCGACGGGACCGGAGCCGGGGGAATCGGAACCGGCGGACCCGGAGCAGGCGGCACCGGCGCCGGATGGCGGCGCGGAGGAACCGCTCACCGCGCTCTCCCTGCCCGCACAGCTGATCATCGCGGTGGCCATCGCCGTCGCCGCCGTCGCCGCCGCGATCCATCTCTCGGCGGCCTTCCTGAACGTCTCACCGCCCAACACCCTCACCAAGCGGCACGGCGCGGCGATAGACGACTACGTCTATCCGGAGTTCGAACGGGTCTGGAAGCTCTTCGCCCCCAACCCGCTCCAGCAGAACATCGCCGTCCAGGCCCGCGCCGAGATCCGCACCCCCGACGGCGGCACCGCGACCACCGGCTGGCGCGACCTCTCCGCCCAGGACGGCGCGGCCATCCACCACAACCCGCTGCCCAGCCACACCCAGCAGAACGAACTGCGCCGCGGCTGGGAGTTCTACGTCGGCTCGCACGATGTGCGGGAGCGGCCGCAGGGGATGCGCGGCAGCCTCTCCGAGCAGTACATCCGCCGGATCGTGATGCTCCGCCTCGGCCGCGAGGAGGACGGCGGCACCGTGGAGCGAATACAGGTGCGCTCCGCGACCACTCCGGTGGCCCCGCCGCCCTGGAGCGACGAGAAGATCGACACCAAGACGGTCTACCGCACGCTGCCGTGGTGGACCGTGACCTCCGATGACCTCCCGGAGGCGAAGCGCCGGTGACCCCCTCCGCCCGCCTCCAGACCGCCGTGGCGCGTGGCTACACGCGCGTCACCGCGTCCGCGCTCGGCCCCCGGCAGAGCGCCGTCGTGCGCATCGGCTTCTCCTTCACCTGGCTGCTCTTCCTGGTGCGCGAATGGCCCCACCGCCGGGAGCTGTACGGGCCGGACGGCCCGTGGAACTGGGAGATGGCCGCGCGGCTGATCGACGGCAACCGTGCCTTCACCGCGCTCATGTGGTCCGACAGCACGGTGTGGTTCGAGATCGTCTACGCCCTCGCCATCGTCTCCAGCGCGCTGCTGCTGGTGGGCTGGCGCACCCGCACCATGTCCGTACTGTTCATGATCGGGGTGCTGTCGTTGCAGAACCGCAGCATCTTCGTGGGGGACGGCGGCGACAACCTCATCCATCTGATGTCGATGTATCTGGTGCTGACCCGGTGCGGTCAGGTGTGGTCCCTGGACGCGCGCCGGGCGGCCCGGCGCGCGGACCGCGAATGGCCGCCGCGCGACACCACCGGAATCGTGCTGTGGGCCGTCACCGGGACCGCCCTGCTCTGGGCGCAGCTGTTCACCGGGGCCCGGCTCTCCCTGACCGCCGACGGCCCGCTGCCGGGGCTGGGCTGGGGCACCGTCCTGTGGGGGCTGTGGCTCGTCCAGGCCGGATGGTGGTTCGTCAGGCGTTACGCGCCGGGGGAGCCGCGCACCGTCCTGGACGCGCTCGCCAATGTGGCGCACAACGGCGCCCTGCTGGTGATCATGGCCGAGGTGTGTCTGCTGTACGCCTCGGCCGGCTGGTACAAGATCCAGGGTTCGCGCTGGCAGGACGGCACCGCCCTCTACTACCCGCTGCATCTGGACTACTTCTCGCCCTGGCCCTGGCTGGCCGACATCGTGGCGTCCAGCGGCACCCTGGTGATGGTGCTGACCTACGGCACGGTCATCGTCCAGGTGGCTTTCCCGTTCACCCTGCTCAACCGGCGGGCCAAGAACGCGATGCTCGTCCTGCTGATGATGGAGCACCTCGGCATCGCCGTGCTGCTGGGGCTGCCCTTCTTCTCCCTCGCCGTGATCGCCGCGGACTCGGTCTTCCTGCCGACGAACGTCCTGCGCTGGGCCGAGACGCGGCTGGGCCGGGCCCGGGGCCGGCTGGCGGCGCGCGCCGTGTGGCTGCCGGGGCAGCGAGCGCGGGGGAGCGACGAGGAGTCCCCGGCCGGCACCCTCGTACGCTGAGGGGATGATCGATGAGGAGTCCGCGCGGGCCGTACGGCACTGGCGCGCGACGGCCCCCGACACCGTGCTGCTGGACGGCTTCCACGCGCTGAAGCACGCGCTGCGCTTCGGCGCGTCGGTGCGTGCCGCGGTCACCAGTGACAAGGCGGCCGCCGTGGAACTCGCCGAGGACCTGGCCGACGACCTCACCGAGGCGATCGCGGACCTTCTGGTGGAGGTCGATGCCGGGACCCTGCGCGATCTGGTGCCGAGGGTGCATCCCACACGGGTCGCCGCCCTGGCGGTCCGGCGCGGCCGCCAGGCGAATCTCGACGAGCTGTCCCGGCGGCCCCGGCAGGCCCCGGTGGTCGTCCTGGACAACCCCCGCAACCTGGGGAACGTCGGGGCCGTGGTCCGGCTCGCCGCCGGGTTCGGGGCCACGGGCGTGGTCACCACCGGCGATATCGACCCCTGGCATCCGAACGCCGTGCGCTCGGGCGCCGGGCTTCACTTCGCCACCGCGGTCGAGCGGCTGCCGGGCGACGCGCTTCCGGAGGGGCCGCTGTACGCCCTGGATCCGGAGGGGGCGGACATCCGGTCCCTGACCATCCCCGATGATGCGCTGCTCGCCTTCGGCTCCGAGCGGCACGGGATCTCGCCGGAGCTGCGGAAGCGGGCCACGAGGCTGGTGGCCCTCCCCATGCGGCCACAGGTGTCCAGCTACAACCTGGCCACCAGCGTGGCCATGGCCCTCTTCCACTGGGGCGGCCCCGCCTAGGCCACGTCCGGGCGGGGCATGCGGGAGCACGCCCCGCCCACTGGGCCCGCTACTCCGCCGGGCGGCGGACCTCGACCATCCGGAAGCGGCCGGCCACGAACGCCCCGTCGCACAGCGCGGCGTTGGCCGACGGGTTGCCGCCCGTGCCGTGGAAGTCCGAGAAGGCCGCGGTCTGGTTCACATACACCCCGCCGGTCAGATTGAGCGACAGCTGGGCGCACTCCTCCAGACACGCCTCCTCGATCAGCCGCTCCGCCTCCGGCGAGGTGGTGTACGCCCCGACCGTCATCGCGCCCTTGTCCCGGGTGGTCCGGCGCAGCAGCGCGACCGCGTCCTCGGTGGAGGCGACGGCGACGGCGAAGGAGACCGGGCCGAAGCACTCGGCCAGATAGGGCGCGTCCGCGTCCGCCGCCTCCCAGAACTTCCGCGCGCCGTCCGCCTTGACCATCAGCGGTGTGCGGACCGTGGCGCCCGGGAAGTCGGGGTGGGTCACCGTGCGGGAGGCCAGGGCGACCGCGCCCAGACCGGGGGCGGCCTCCAGCCGCTCCTGGACCCGCGGGCCCACGATCGCGCCGAGCAGCGCGCTCGCCCGTGCGTCGTCGCCCAGCAGCCCGTCCACCGCCGCCGCCAGGTCGGCCACCACCTCGTCATAGGTCTTGGGACCGGCGTCGGTGGCGATGCCGTCGCGGGGGATCAGCAGATTCTGCGGGGTGGTGCACATCTGGCCGCTGTAGAGGGACAGGGAGAAGGCCAGATTGGCGAGCATGCCCTGGTAGTCGTCGGTGGAGTCGATCACCACCGTGTTGACCCCCGCCTTCTCCGTGAAGACCTGGGCCTGGCGGGCGTGGGTCTCCAGCCACTCGCCGAAGGCGGTGGACCCCGTGTAGTCGATGACGCGGATCTCGGGGCGGATGGCGAGGACCTTGGCGATTCCCTCGTCCGGCCGCTCGGCGGCCAGCGCCACCAGATCGGGGCTGAACCCCGCCTCCTTCAGCACCTCGCGCGCCACCTGGACGGTCAGCGCCAGCGGCAGCACGGCCTGCGGGTGCGGCTTGACCAGCACCGGATTGCCGGTGGCGAGCGAGGCGAAGAGCCCCGGATAGCCGTTCCACGTCGGGAAGGTGTTGCAGCCGATCAGCAGCGCGACACCGCGCGGCACGGCCTTGAACGTCTTGCGCAGGCGCAGCGGGTCGCGCTTGCCCTGCGGCTTGGACCAGTCGGCGGCGGCCGGAGTGCGGGTCTGCTCGGCGAACGCGTACGCCACCGCCTCCAGGCCGCGGTCCTGGGCATGGGGGCCACCGGCCTGGAACGCCATCATGTACGCCTGTCCGCTGGTGTGCATGACGGCCTGGGCGAACTCATGCGACCGGGCGCCGATCCGGGCCAGGATCTCCAGGCACACCATGGCCCGCGTCTCGGGACCGGCATCCCGCCAGGCGGGCATCCCCGCCCGCATCGCCGGGAGGAGCACCTCGATGTCCGGATGCGGATACTCCATGCCCATCTCCGCTCCGAACGGAGAGACCTCGGAGCCCGCCCAGCCGTCGGTGCCCGGCTGCTCCAGCTCGAAGCGCTTGCCGCGCAGCGCCTCGAACGCCGCCTGGCCCTCGGCGACGCTCAGGCTCGGGCGCCCGCCCTGGCCCTCGCCGCCGTAGGCCTTCGGGTGCTCGGGGTGCGGGGACCAATAGGCGCGGGTACGGATCGCCTCCAGGGCCTGGTCGAGGGTGGGGCGGTGCTCTTGCGTCAACTGCGCGGTGGTGAGTGCGGCGGTCACGACTGACCAACTCCTCGTCGAGCTGGGGCTGGGCTGGAATGGGCGACAGGGTTAGAGTAACCGAACGATCGGTCGGGACAAGAGGGCCTGGCGTACCTGTGGACAACTTCGTCGAAAAGGATCTGCGGCATGACTGCGATCGACGGTGGGATCGACCGCGCCGGCCTCGTCGCCGTCGTCGGCACCGGCACGATGGGCCAGGGGATCGCCCAGGTGGCGCTGGCCGCGGGCCATCCGGTACGGCTCTACGACGCCGCGCCCGGCCGGGCCTCCCGGGCCGCCGACGCCATCGCGGACCGGCTCGGCCGGCTGGTCGCCAGGGAGCGCCTCACCGCCCCCGACCGCGACGCCGCGCTCGGCCGGCTCACCCCCGTCGCCGACCTCGCGGACCTGGCCGAGGCGGAGCTGGTGGTCGAGGCGATCCTGGAGGAACTCGACGCCAAACAGCAGCTGTTCACCGCGCTGGAGTCGGTGGTCTCCGACGGCTGTCTGCTCGCCACCAACACCTCATCCCTCTCCGTCACCGCGGTCGCGGGCGCCCTGCGCCGCCCCGGACGCCTCCTCGGTCTGCACTTCTTCAATCCGGCCCCGCTGATGCCGCTGGTGGAGGTGGTGCGCGGCGCCGCCACGGACGAGACCGCCGCCGACCGTGCCCACGCCACCGTCGCGGCCTGGGGGAAGACCCCGGTGCGCTGCGCCGACACCCCCGGGTTCATCGTCAACCGGATCGCCCGCCCCTTCTACGCCGAGGCGTTCCGGGCGTACGAGGAGCGCGTGGCCGACCCCGCCACCCTGGACGCCGTGCTGCGCGAGTCCGGCGGCTTCAGGATGGGCCCCTTCGAGCTCACCGACCTGATCGGCCAGGACGTGAACGAGGCCGTCACCCGATCCGTGTGGGAAGCGCTGTTCCACGATCCGAAATTCACCCCGTCACTCGCCCAGCGGCAGCTCGTCGCCTCCGGGCGGCACGGGCGCAAGACGGGTCACGGCTGGTACGACCACGCCGAGGGCGTCGGGCGGCCCGCCCCGCACACCGCCGAGCCGTGCGAGCCGCCCGGCAAGGTCGCCCTCCACGGCGACCTGGGGCCCGCGCAAGGGCTGGTCGGCCTCCTCGAGGAGGCGGGCATCCCGGTGACCCGCGAGCCCGTCGGGGCTCATCTCGCACTGCCCGACGGCACCCGCCTGTCCCTGGCCGACGGCACGACCGCCACCGGCGACCCCTTCGCCGCGTCGGTCCGCTTCGACCTGGCGCTGGACTACCGGACCGCCACCCGGGTCGCCCTGGCGGCGTCCACGGCCGCCCCCGAGGAGTCCCTGCGGTCCGCGATCGGCCTGTTCCAGGCGCTCGGTAAGGAGGTCAGCGTGGTCCAGGACGTCCCCGGCATGGTCGTGGCCCGCACGGTCGCGATGCTCGTGGACTTCGCCGAGGACGCCGTCGCCCGCGGCGTGGCGAGCCCCGAGGACATCGACACCGCCATGCTGACCGGCGTCAACTACCCGCGCGGACCGCTGGCCTGGGGGCGCGCGCTCGGCGCCCGCTGGGTGCGCGACACCCTGCGCAACCTCCACCACGCCTGTCCGACCGGCCGCTACGCCCCTTCCCAGGCGCTGATCCGGCGTGCGGCCGCCAATGAGAGGCTGCTCTAATCATGACCATGGCCAAGCGCGACACCTACACGCCCGAATCGCTGCTCGCGGTCGCCGTGGAGGTGTTCAACGAGCGCGGCTACGACGGCACTTCCATGGAGCACCTGTCCCGGGCCGCCGGGATCTCCAAGTCCTCCATCTACCACCATGTGAAGGGCAAGGAGGAACTGCTCAGGCTGGCCATAAGCCGTGCCCTGGACGGGCTGTTCGGCATCCTCCAGGAGCCCGCCGCACGCGAGGGACGGGCGATCGGGCGGCTGGAGCACGTGGCCCGGCGCACCGCCGAGGTGCTGATGGAGGAGCTGCCTTACGTCACGCTGCTGCTGCGCGTCCGGGGCAACACGGACACCGAGCGGTGGGCCATGGAGCGGCGCCGGGAGTTCGACCACCAGGTGGCCGAGCTGCTCAAGCGGGCGGCGGCCGACGGAGACCTGCGGTCCGACGTGGACGCCCGGCTGGCGACCCGGCTGCTCTTCGGCATGATCAACTCCATTGTGGAGTGGTACCGGCCGGGCCGCGGCGGGGCCGCCACCTCCCATGAGGTGGCCGAGGCCGTGATCCGTACGGCCTTCGCGGGGCTACGCACCCAGGCCTGACGCGCGACGCACGCGGGGCGGTATGCCCGCGCCGGGGCCTGGCCGCCACACCCGTGCCCGGTCCTGGCACGCCACACCCGCGTTCGGCCCCGGCATGCCACACCCGCGCCCGGTCCCGGCCCCGCTACGGCTCCGAGTCCAGGTCCGTCTCCTCGAAGACCAGCAGCGTCCGGGTGCTCAGCACCTCCGGTATGGCCTGGATCCGGGTGAGGACCAGCTCGCGCAGTGAGCGGTTGTCCTCGGTGTGCACCAGCAGCAGCACATCGAAGTCCCCGCTGACCAGGGCGATGTGGGTGGCCCCGGGGAGCTGCCTGAGCTCTTCGCGCACGGTGCGCCAGGAGTTCTGGACGATCTTCAGTGTGATGTACGCGGACGCGCCCTGCCCGGCCCGCTCCTGGTCCACCCGGGCGCTGAAGCCGCGGATCACTCCGTCGTCGATCAGGCGGTTGATCCGGGCGTAGGCATTGGCGCGGGAGACGTGCACCTGCTCGGCCACGGAGCGTATGGAGGCGCGTCCGTCCATTTGGAGCAGACGCAGGATGTCGCGGTCGATGTCGTCCAGCGGGCGCGCCTGGGGTTTGCCGTCCGGATTGGCCATCTGTTCGCCCGACATATCGTCCTGCCTCCCCTTCATGGACGTCCTGTCTTCATCTCAGGGGCAGCAGAACCGTTTGTCCACAGGCTCGGGTCGCCTGTAGCCAAAATGCGTCAACGACCGAACAATCGGTAGGGGAGGGCGATGCCGCCCGGCACGCCCCGCCCTCCCGCCGTACGCCACGCCCAGGAGGTCGCACCATGACGGTCCTTGAGCAGCCCGGTGCCTACCGGCCCACTCCCCCGCCCGGCTGGCAGCCCCGCGTCGACGCCGCGCCGCTGCTGCCCGACGCGGAGCCGTACCGCCTGCTGGGCACCGCCGCTGCCGCCGACATCTCCCCCGATCTGCTGACCCGGCTCCACCGCGAGCTGGTGCGCGGCCGCCGGTACAACACACAGGCCACCGCCCTCACCCGGCAGGGCCGGCTGGCCGTCTACCCCTCCTCCACCGGGCAGGAGGCCTGCCAGGTCGCGGCCGGACTGGTGCTGGAGGACCGCGACTGGCTCTTCCCCAGCTACCGCGACACCCTGGCCGCCGTCGTCCGCGGGCTCGACCCTGTCGACGCCCTGACCCTGCTGCGCGGCGACTGGCACTCCGGTTACGACCCCCACACCCACCGCGTCGCCCCGCTGTGCACCCCGCTGGCCACCCAGCTGCCGCACGCCGTCGGCCTCGCCCACGCCGCCCGCCTCAAGGGCGACGATGTGGTGGCCCTGGCCCTGGTCGGCGACGGCGGCACCAGCGAGGGCGACTTCCACGAGGCCCTCAACTTCGCGGCCGTATGGCACGCCCCGGTCGTCTTCCTCGTCCAGAACAACGGCTTCGCGATCTCCGTCCCGCTCGCCAAGCAGACCGCCGCGCCCTCCCTCGCCCACAAGGCGGTGGGATACGGGATGCCCGGCCGTCTCGTCGACGGCAATGACGCGGCCGCCGTCCACGAGGTCCTGGCGGAGGCGGTGCGCCGGGCCCGCGGCGGAGGCGGCCCCACCCTGGTGGAGGCGGTCACCTACCGCATCGAGGCGCACACCAACGCCGACGACGCCACCCGCTACCGCCCCGACTCCGAAGTCGAGGCATGGCGCGCCCACGACCCGATAGCGCTCCTGGAGGAGGCCATGCGGGACCGCCATCTGCTGGACGACGAGGGGGTCCGGGCCGCGCGGGAGTCCGCGGAGCGGCTCGCCGCCGATCTGCGGGCGCGGATGCACCAGGATCCGGTCCTGGACCCCATGGCGCTCTTCGAGCACGTCTACGCCGACCGGACCAGCCAGCTGCGCGAGCAGGCGGCCCAGCTGCGCGCCGAGCTCGACGCCGAGGCCGCGGACACCGGGGAGGGGGAGTGATGACCACCGCCATCAGGGCCGACACCACCCGTAAGCCCGCCACCATGGCCCAGGCCCTCGGCCGCGCGCTGCGCGACGCGATGGCCGCCGACCCGTCCGTCCATGTCCTCGGCGAGGACGTGGGCACCCTGGGCGGCGTCTTCCGGATCACCGACGGGCTCACCGAGGAGTTCGGCGAGGACCGCTGCACGGATACGCCGCTCGCCGAGGCGGGCATCCTCGGCACCGCCGTGGGCATGGCGATGTACGGGCTGCGGCCGGTGGTCGAGATGCAGTTCGACGCCTTCGCCTACCCGTCCTTCGAGCAGCTCATCAGCCATGTCTCGCGGATGCGCAACCGCACCCGGGGCGCGATGCCGATGCCCATCACCGTCCGGGTGCCCTACGGGGGCGGCATCGGCGGCGTCGAGCACCACAGCGACTCCTCCGAGATCTACTACATGGCCACCCCCGGCCTCCAAGTCGTCGCCCCCGCGACCGTCGCCGACGCCTACGGGCTGCTGCGCGCCGCCATCGCCTCCGACGACCCCGTGATCTTCCTGGAGCCCAAGCGGCTGTACTGGTCCAAGGCCGACTGGTCGGCCGACGCCCCCGAGCAGGTGCCGCCCATCGGGCGCGCGGTGGTGCGCGGGCCCGGCAGCGGCGGCCGGCGCAGCGCCACCTTGATCTCCTACGGCCCCTCCGTGCCGGTGTGCCTCGAAGCCGCCGAGGCGGCCCGGGCCGAGGGCTGGGACCTGGAGGTCGTCGATCTGCGCTCGCTCGTCCCCTTCGACGACGAGACGGTGTGCGCCTCCGTGCGCCGCACCGGCCGCGCGGTCGTCGTCCATGAGTCCACGGGCTTCGGCGGGCCCGGCGGGGAGATCGCCGCCCGGGTCACCGAGCGCTGCTTCCACCATCTGGAGGCGCCCGTGCTGCGGGTCGCCGGATTCGACATCCCCTACCCGCCGCCCATGCTGGAGCGGCACCATCTGCCCGGGGTGGACCGGGTGCTGGACGCCGTCGCCCGGCTCCAGTGGGAGTCGGAGTGGACCGAGGGGAGCGCGGTCTGATGGCTGTCGTAAGGGAGTTCACCCTGCCCGATCTGGGCGAGGGGCTGACCGGCGCCGAGATCGTGCGCTGGCTGGTCCAGGTCGGCGATGTGGTCGCGGTCGACCAGCCGGTGGTCGAGGTCGAGACGGCCAAGGCGATGGTGGATGTGCCGTGCCCCTACGGCGGTGTGGTGACGGCCCGTTACGGCGAGGAGGGCGCGGAGGTGCCGGTCGGGGCGCCGCTGATCACGGTCGCCGTGCCCGAGGGCTCGGACGACGGATCCGGTCCGCCGGTGGCCGCGAGCGCGATCGACGGCGCGTCGGGGAATGTGCTGGTCGGCTATGGCACGGCCGGTCCCGCCGCGCGGCGCCGCCGCGTTCGGGCTTCCCCGGGGTCGCTGCGCGAGATGCCCACGGCCCCCGGCGGACCGCTGCCGGACACGGCGGCGGCCCCTGCGGCGCCCGTAGGCGATGCGGTGGTGGCCTCCGCCGGGCCTGTACGTGAGACGGCGGCGGCCTCCGCCGGGCCGGTGGGCGGGACGACGGCGGCCTCCGCCGGGCCCGTTCCGGTGATCTCGCCCCTGGTGCGGCGGCTGGCGCGGGAGCACGATGTCGATCTGCGGCAGCTCAGGGGCTCGGGCCCCGAGGGGCTGATTCTGCGGGCGGACGTCGAGCGGGCGGCCGCGGGCACGGCGCCCGCGCCTGCGGAGCCCGCACCCGTAACCCCTGCCGCGCCCGCGCCCGCCGCGCCCGCCGCGCCCGCCGCGCCCGCCGCGCCCGCCGCGCACGCGCCCGTCTCCGCGGGCCCCGCCCCGGAGGGGGAGCGGGTTCCGCTGCGAGGGGTGCGGGGCGCCGTGGCCGACAAGCTCGCGCGCAGCCGGCGCGAGATCCCCGACGCGACCTGCTGGGTGGACGCCGACGCGACCGAACTGCTCGCCGCCCGCGCGGCGATGAACGCCGCGGGCGAGGGCAAGGTCTCCGTGCTCGCCCTCCTGGCCCGTATCTGCACGGCGGCCCTCGCGCGCTTCCCCGAGCTCAACGCCACGGTTGACATGGCCGGCCGGGAGATCATCCGGCTCTCCGACGTCCACCTCGGCTTCGCGGCGCAGACGGACCGGGGTCTGGTGGTCCCGGTGGTGCGCGACGCCCATACGCGGACCATAGAGGGGCTCTCCGAGGAGATCGCCCGGCTGACCGAGGCCGCGCGTACCGGGACCCTCGCCCCCGCGCAGCTCACCGGCGGGACCTTCACCCTGAACAACTACGGGGTGTTCGGGGTCGACGGCTCGACGCCGATCATCAACCACCCCGAGGCGGCGATGCTCGGGGTCGGGCGGATCTCCCCGAAGCCATGGGTGCACCAGGGTGAGCTGGCGGTGCGCCAGGTGGTGCAGCTGTCGTTCACCTTCGACCACCGGGTGTGCGACGGGGGCACCGCCGGCGGATTCCTGCGGTTCGTGGCCGATTGCGTGGAGCAGCCCATGGTGTTGTTGCGACGGCTGTAGCGGATGCCCGGCGGCGCCATACTCATGGGGTGACTCCAGGTGCGTATGACGCAGTGATCCTGGCCGGGGGCGCCGCTCGGCGGCTCGGTGGGGTGGACAAGCCCGCGCTTCGGGTGGGCGGGCGAGCCCTGCTCGACCGGGTGCTGGACGCATGCCGCGGCGCCGGGCGGACCGTCGTCGTCGGCCCGCGCAGGCCCACGGCGCGGCCGGTGCGGTGGGCCCGGGAGGAGCCCCCCGGCGGCGGCCCGGTAGCGGCCGTCGAGGCGGGCATCCGGCAGACGGCGGCTCCGGTCGTCCTCGTCCTCTCCGCCGATCTGCCCTTCCTCACCCACGAGACCGTCGAGACCCTCCTCACCGGTCTCCAGGGCGCCGAAGGGGCCGTGCTCATCGACCCCGACGGCCGTGAGCAGCCCCTTGTCGCCGCCTACCGCGCCGAGCCGCTGCGCCGCGAGATCGCCCTCCTCGCCACCGAACACGGCGGCCTCGGCGGGCTGCCCCTCCGCCTCCTCGTCTCCGAGCTGGCCCTGGCCCGCCTCCGGCACCCCACCGCGTCGTTCGACTGCGACACCTGGGAAGACATCACCACGGCTCGAGCGCGCATCAGGGAGCATGGACACGTGTTGGACGAATGGATTGCCGCAGTCAAGGCCGAACTCGGGATCGACCTGGATGTCGACACCGCGGCCCTACTGGACCTGGCCCGTGACGCCGCACATGGCGTCGCCCGGCCCGCCGCCCCCCTGACCACCTTTCTCGTCGGCTACGCCGCGGCCCAGAAGGGCGGCGGCCCCGAGGCGCTGGCCGCCGCCACGGAGAAGGCCGCGGCGCTGGCGGCGCGTTGGGCCGAGGAGCAGTGACACCTCGCCACCCCCGGGACGGGGACCCGCTCGACCGAGAGGTCGACGAGGCGCTGGCGCTGGCCAATGAATCGCCGCCGCAGGGCCCGGAGCCGCCCGGAACGGAGTCGGAGGAGGACTGGGCCGACGCCGCCCTCAGCCTGGCCAATGACCGCCCGGCCCAGCCCACCCGGGAGCGATGCCCCGGCGGCCCCGGCGACACCGACGGCGGCGTCCGCGAGCCCGTCGACACCGACACCGACGACGCCGACGACACCCACGGCATGGGCGCGGGCGACCACGACGGCATCGCCGACACCGGCGACACCGGCGGCCCGACCCGGACCGACTGGGTCGAGACCGCGCTCGACCTGGCCCGGGAAGCGGCGGAAGACCCTGCGCCGGCCCTGGATGCCCAGGGTCACGTACGCCGAAGGCCCGAGGTGTATTCGAGGAGCCGATCTTCGGGTAGTCCGATGTCGGAGGGCACTGGCGCCAAAGGCACGCGGTCCAGGGCCCCCGCCCATCAGGCCCCCGCCCCGCACCCGAAACGCAACCCCGGCGCACCGACGCCCCACCCGCACCCCTCCATGAACGCATCGCACCGCAGCCCCACCTCCTGGCCCGACGCCCGCGCCATCGCCGCCCGCGCCGCCGTCAAGGAGGCCGCCCACGCCGCCCCGGTGATGCGGCCGCTGTCCGATGCGCTCGGCCAGGTCCTGGCCGCACCGCTCGCCGCGCTCACCGATCTCCCGCCCTTCGACACCTCCGCGATGGACGGCTGGGCGCTCTCGGGCCCCGGCCCCTGGCGGCTGCCAACCGGCTCGGAGGACCAGGACCACCAGGGCATCCTGGCCGGACACGGCGAGACGGCCCCCCTCCCCGACGGCCACGCGGTCCGCATCGCCACCGGCGCCCGCATCCCGCCCGGCGCCACCGCCGTACTGCGCAGCGAGTACGGCACCGACGCGGGCGACGGCTGGCTCCACGCGTCCCCCGCCCACCCCGTCGTCCTCGGCCAGGACATCCGCACCCGCGGTCAGGAGTGCCGCAGCGGCGATCAGCTGCTCCCCGCCGGAACCCTGGTCACCCCCGCCGTCCTGGGCCTGGCCGCCGCGGCCGGGTACGACGAGCTGCCGACGGTGCGCAGGCCGCGCGTCGAGGTGCTGGTGCTCGGCGATGAGCTGCTGACCGAGGGGCTGCCGCACGACGGCCGGATCCGGGACGCGCTGGGGCCGATGGTCGGGCCGTGGCTGCGGGCGCTGGGCGCCGAGGTCTTGGGCACCCGGCGGCTGGCCGACGAGGCGGACGCGGTGTACGCGGCGGTGGCCGAGTCGTCCGCCGACGTCGTAGTGACGACCGGGGGCACGGCCGCGGGCCCCGTGGACCATGTCCACCCCACCCTGCGCCGCCTGGGCGCCGAACTGCTGGTGGACGGGGTGGCGGTGCGCCCCGGCCACCCAATGCTGCTGGCCCGTCTCGCCCGCGCAAACCGCGAGAACTCCGCAAACCGCGAGGACCCCGCAAGCCGCGAAAGCCCCGGAAACCGCGAGAACTCCGGAAACCGCGCAACCCACGGAAACCCCGAAAGCGACGAGACGCCTAAAAACGCCGAAAGCCTCGAACGCCTCGAAAGCTCCCAACGCCCATCCCGCCACGCCCGGCATCTGGTGGGGCTCCCGGGCAATCCGCTCGCCGCGGTCTCCGGTCTGCTGACCCTCGCCGAGCCCCTGCTGCGGACGCTGACCGGCCGCCCGGCCCCCGACCCCGGCCCAGCCCCCCTGGCCGAGGCCGTGCAGGGGCATCCGCGGGACACCCGGCTGGTCCCCGTGACCTTCCGGCAGGACGCGGCGGTGCCGCTGCGCTTCAACGGCCCGGCGATGCTGCGCGGCATCGCGGTGGCCGACGGCCTCGCCGTGATCCCGCCCGGCGGGGCGAAGCGCGGCACCGAGGTCGACGTACTGGATCTCCCGTGGTCGGCGAGCGCGACAGGGCAACCGAGCCACGCGGACCAAGCGCGCCAGCGCACCGACCGAGCGACCGACGGCGAGCCCATATCCCCCCAGGAGGGCCCGGCGTGAAGCTGCCCAGCCATGACGCGGCCGCCCGCACCCCCGGGGACGGCGGCCACCGCGTCCATCTGCCCCACTTCCCCGCGGGCCCGCTGCGCCAGGTCGCCCGTCGGCTGCTGCTGGCGCTGCTGGTGCTGGTGCTGACGGTGGCCATCGTGTACGTCGACCGCGCGGGTTACCACGACAACGCCGATGAGCAGGTCGACTTCCTCGACTCCGTCTACTACTCGACCGTCACGCTGTCCACGACCGGGTACGGCGACATCGTGCCGTACAGCGACAGCGCGAGGCTCAGTAACATCCTGCTGGTCACGCCGTTGCGCGTGCTCTTTCTGATCATCCTGGTCGGCACCACCCTGGAAGTCCTGGCCGAACGCACCCGCGAGCAGTACCGCCTGAACCGCTGGAGGTCAGCGTTGCGCGATCACACCGTCGTAGTGGGCTTCGGTACGAAGGGGCGGTCCGCGGTGGAGACCCTTTGCGCGACGGGGCTGCCCAAGAACCGGGTGGTCGTCGTCGACCCCAACCACAAGGTGATCGAGGCGGCCAACGCGGAGGGGTTCGCGGGGGTGGTCGGCGACGCGACCCGCAGCGATGTGCTGTTGCGGGCGGAGGCGCAGCGCGCCCGCCAGTTCGTGATCGCCACCCAGCGCGATGACACGGCCGTCCTAGTGACGCTGACGGCCCGGCAGCTCAACCGGGGCGCCAACATCGTGGCGGCGGTGCGCGAGGAGGAGAACGCGCCGCTGCTGCGCCAGTCCGGGGCCGACGCGGTGATCACCAGCGCCAGCGCGGCGGGCCGCCTGCTGGGCATGAGCGTGCAGAGTCCGACGGCCGGTGCGGTGATCGAGGATCTGATCCAGCAGGGCACGGGCCTGGACCTGGTGGAGCGCACGGTGGTGAAGGCCGAGGTGGGCAAGTCGGTGCGGGACACGGAGGATCTCGTGGTGTCCGTGCTGCGCGGCCATCGCCTCCTCGCGTACGACGACCCCGACGCCAGTCCGTTGCAGGCGGCCGACCGCTTGATCACGATCGTTCGCGCGCCGATGGTCCAGGAGTAGCCTCGCGGCCATGCATGCGATCACGATTCCCGAACCCGGTGGCCCCGAAGCCCTGGTATGGGCGGAGGTCCCCGATCCCGTGCCCGGTGAGGGCGAGGTCCTGGTCGACGTGGCGGCCGCCGGAGTCAACCGCGCGGATGTGCTCCAGCGCCAGGGCCACTACCCGCCGCCGCCCGGAGCCTCGCCCTACGCCGGTCTGGAGTGCTCGGGCCGGATCTCGGCGCTCGGCCCCGGCGTCACCGGCTGGGCGGTGGGCGACGAGGTGTGCGCCCTGCTCGCGGGCGGTGGATACGCCGAGAAGGTGGCGGTTCCCTCGGGGCAGCTGCTGCCCCTCCCCGAGGGCGTGGACCTGGTCACGGCCGCGGCGCTGCCCGAAGTGACCGCCACCGTATGGTCCAACGTCTTCATGATCTCCCATCTCCGGCCGGGCGAGACGCTGTTGGTGCACGGTGGATCGAGCGGCATCGGCACCATGGCGATCCAGCTCGCGAAGGCGGTCGGGGCGCGGGTCGCGGTGACTGCGGGCGGCCCGGAGAAGCTGGCCGCCTGCCAGGAGCTGGGCGCCGACATCCTGATCGACTACCGCGAGCAGGACTTCGTCGAGGAGATCCGCCGGGCCACCGACGGCGTGGGCGCGGACGTCATCCTGGACATCGTCGGCGCGAAGTACCTCGCTCGGAATCTGGAGACCCTCGCCCTCAACGGACGGCTGGCCATCATCGGGCTCCAGGGCGGGGTGAAGGCCGAGCTGAACCTGGCCACCCTGCTGTCCAAGAGCGCCGCCGTGACGGCCACCGGGCTGCGGGGCCGCTCACTGGCGCAGAAGTCAGCGATCATCGCGGCGGTACGGGAGCATGTCTGGCCGCTGATCGGCGGCGGCCGGATCCGCCCGATCGTCGACAGCACCATCCCGATGCGGGACGCCCCGGAGGCCCACCGGCTGATGGAGTCCAGCACGCATGTGGGCAAGATCCTCCTGACGACCTGAGCGCCACGGGTCCGTACGGCGGCGCCGCCGCGATCCCTACGGCGCCGCCACGGCCCTTACGGCGCTGTCGCGGTCCTTACGGTCGTAATCGGAGTCCGTACGGCGGCGTTCAGGATGCCCGGTCCCTACCCTCATGTGACGCTGATCCCGTTACGCGACGGTTCGGCACGGGAGGGTGACCACCGTGAACCCTGCGACGCTTCGCACACTCCCCGCGGCGGCCCTGCTGGCGAGCACCGCCCTGGCCGCGGCCCCCGCCGCGTCCGCCACTCCCGCCGCGCCCGCCCCCGCCCCCGCCGACGACGGCGGCGGGCTGGCGGGCACCCGCGCGGGCGAGGGCCGTGCGCACCCCGGCCGCACCGGGACACCGCCCCCCACGTCGCCGGACGGGGACCCCTCAGCCGACACCGGGGACGACGAGGGCACCGGGCGGTTCTCGGTAGTGCCCGAGTGGACGCCGTCCTCCCTCCCCGTCCCGCAGCGGCCGGACCGGCACCAGGCGCGCGAATCGCTCCCGTCCGGACAGCCTTACGGTGCTCAGCGGACCGCCGCCGAGCCCAGCGGGCGGGCGATGCGGGTGCTGCCGCTTGGCGCCGGGCTCGCACTCACCGGTCTCGGGCTCGGCCTGGCGTTCTTCGGTCTGCGGCTGCGCCGCCGCTGATCACCGCCTCTGAGCACCGCCGCTGATCCGATGGCCGCCGCTGACGGCCTTCGCCGGTGATCGCCACGGAATCCTCGACCCTCGCCCGCCGCACCGGGTGCCGGTGCGGAACAATAGGGGTATGAACCAGCCGATGAACGAACGAGCGCAGGAGAGCCCGCACGTCCTGGTCGTCGGTCCGGACGGCATGGCACTCGGCGGCGTAGCCCCTGCTTCTGGCGAGGGCGGTGGTGACGACGAGTCGCGCGAGGTTCCCGTGACGGACATGGTCGAACAGCCGGCGAAGGTCATGCGGATCGGCAGCATGATCAAGCAGCTTCTGGAGGAGGTCCGCGCCGCACCTCTCGACGAGGCCAGCCGGGTTCGGCTCAAGGAGATCCACTCCAGCTCGGTGAAGGAGCTGGAGGACGGGCTGGCGCCCGAGCTGATCGGGGAGCTGGAGCGGCTGTCGCTGCCGTTCACGGACGAGGCGGTGCCCACCGAGGCGGAACTGCGCATCGCCCAGGCTCAGTTGGTCGGCTGGCTGGAGGGGCTGTTCCACGGCATCCAGACCACCCTGTTCGCCCAGCAGATGGCGGCGCGCGCCCAGCTGGAGCAGATGCGCAGGGCGCTGCCGCCGGGGATCGGCGGGGGCGAGGAGGACGAGGCCATGCCCAAGCCGGGCGGCGCCCGCTCGGGGCCGTACCTCTGAGCCGCTGAGCCGCTGAGCCGCTGAGCGGCCCTCCGAGTCACATACCGGACACAACGACCGGAACTGGAAACAACGAAACGACGCCGCGGGCCTCACCTTCCGATGAGGCCCGCGGCGTCGTCGTGCCGGAAGCGGAGCGAGCGGGAGCCGCTCCTACTCCGGGTTGCCGGTGGAGACGGTCAGCTCGATGGTGTCCGTCTTCGGGTTGTACGGCTCGTAGTTCCGGTACGTGTAATTGAGGACGGTGCCCTTGCCCCACAGATTCTCGTCCTGGGGCACCACGCGGTACTTCCAGCCCGCCGCGCGGATGCACTTCTTCACCGAGTCGATGTAGAGGTTCTGGAAGTCGGGCACCGAGTACGTGCCCTTCTCGTCGGTGTCCTCGTACGCGTCGGTGCACTTCTTCGGGTCGATGGTCTTGGTCTTGTCGCCCATGCGGAAGCCCGCGGCGGTGTCGGAGGCCGACGGCGACGCCTTACCGCCACCACCACCGCCCCCCTTGCTCTTGTTCTTGGAGCCCCCGCCGTCACCGCTGAGCGCGATGACCAGGATCACGGCGATGACCGCGATGGCCGCGACGACGGCCGAGCCTATGATCACGCCCTTGTTGCCCCTGCCGCCCCCGCTCCCCGACGGCGTCGAGGGCGAGATGCTGTACGGCGGCGGGGTGCTGGGGCCCTGGTACGAGGGCGTCGGGGTCTGATAGCCCCCCTGCCCCAGCGGTGTCGTGGACGGCGCCTGGCCGGCCGGGGGCGGCGGGGTGGACGGGCCGAAGGCGCCGAACTGCCCGGGGGTGTGCTGCGGCTGGTACGGCGTCTGGACGCTGCCCGGGCCGGGCGCGGGCGTCTGCTGGTCGATCGGCGGGAAGACCGCCGAGCCGACACCGGAGCCGCTGCGGGCCGGGGGACCGCCGCTGATGATGATCGGGGAGGCGCCGGTCTGCCCGGTACGGGCGACTCGTGCGCATTCGTCGCGCATGGCCTCGGCGGTCGGGAAGCGCTCGTTCGGGTTCTTCTTCAGGGCCCGGGCGACCAGCGCGTCCACCGCCGGGGGGATGGACTGGTTGATCGAGGAGGGCGCGACCGGCTCCTCCTGGACATGCGCGTAGGCGATGGCCAGCGGCGAATCCGCGTCGAAGGGCAGCCGGCCGGTCAGCAGCTCGAAGAGCATGATGCCGACCGAGTACAGGTCGCTGCGGGCGTCCACGCCGCGGCCCAGCGCCTGCTCGGGAGAGAGGTACTGCGGGGTGCCGACGACCATGCCGGTCTGGGTCATGGAGGTGACCCCGGACTGCATGGCGCGGGCGATGCCGAAGTCCATGACTTTGACCACATTACGCTTGGTCATCATCACATTACCCGGCTTGATGTCGCGGTGGACCAGCCCCATCTCATGGCTGATCTCCAGCGCCGCCAGCACATCGCTGGTGATCTTCAGTGCCTTTTCGGTCGGCATCGCGCCGTATTGCCGGACATCGACGTCCAGAACCGAGCGCAGCGGCTGCCCCTCGACGTACTCCATGACGATGTACGGCATCAGTGAGCCGTCCATGGTGTCCTCGCCGGTGTCGAAGACCGAGACGATATTGGTGTGCGTGAGCTTCGCCACCGCCTGGGCCTCGCGGCGGAACCGCTCGCGGAAGGACTGCTCGCGTCCCAGCTCGGTGTGGAGCGTCTTGATCGCGACCTGGCGGTCCAGCACGGTGTCATAGGCCAGGTGAACGGAGGCCATGCCGCCCTCGCCCAGCAGGTCACGCAATTGATAGCGGCCGTTCGCCAGTGAGTGGCCTTGATACCTGCCCGATGCGCCGTACTGGCTCATTTCGTACTTCCCCCTAGGCGCACTCACTACTCTGACGCGCACGTTTCGACGCATTGATCTTGATGTTCTGGATATCGTGGCCAAGTCTGCCCCAGGCCACGGACACGTCAAGCCGCGTTGCCCGTTCCGTGACCGGATGCGCAAGAACCCGTCACGCGATTTGCATCGCTTCACCGTCAACAGGTTTGATGGCCGGTCCATCACCAACCGATACACGGCGCGAAGGCTGTAGCGTGCCTAGCGGGAACCGTACCGCCCGTGGGCGGGGCGATCTCGACCCGACCCCCACCGAGAACGAGACGGCGAGGACCGATGGCACAGACCCAGGGCGCCCAGGGGCCCTCCGAAGCTGACGCCAGCGGGTCCGGAATGCCGGATACGCCCGAGGTGTGGGGCAATGGGGGACTTGTCGGCGATGGTCGATATCGCCTTACCAGTCGACTCGGCCGCGGCGGTATGGCGGAGGTGTTCGCCGCCGAGGACCTCCGGCTCGGCCGTACGGTCGCGGTGAAGCTGCTCCGCGCCGATCTGGCCGAGGACCCGGTGTCCAAGGCCCGCTTCACCCGCGAGGCACAGTCCGTGGCCGGGCTGAACCACCACGCCGTGGTGGCGGTCTACGACTCCGGCGAGGACACGGTCGGCCAGAACACCGTGCCGTACATCGTCATGGAGCTGGTCGAGGGCCGGACCATCCGCGATCTGCTGCTCAACGCCGAGGCCCCGCCGCCGGACCAGGCGCTGATCATCGTCTCCGGGGTGCTGGAGGCGCTCGCCTACAGCCATCAGCACGGCATCGTGCACCGTGACATCAAGCCCGCCAACGTGATCATCACCCACAGCGGCGCGGTCAAGGTCATGGACTTCGGCATCGCCCGCGCCCTGCACGGCGCGCAGTCCACGATGACCCAGACCGGCATGGTCATGGGCACACCGCAGTACCTCTCGCCGGAGCAGGCCCTCGGCAAGGCCGTGGACCACCGCTCCGACCTCTACGCCACCGGCTGCCTGCTCTACGAGCTGCTGGCGCTCCGCCCGCCGTTCACCGGGGAGACCCCGCTGTCGGTGGTGTACCAGCACGTCCAGGACACCCCGGTGCCCCCGTCGGAGACCTCCGGCACCGTGCCGCCGGAGCTGGACGGCCTGGTCATGCGCTCCCTCGCCAAGGACCCGGACGACCGGTTCCAGAGCGCCGAGGAGATGCGCGGACTGGTCCAGTACGCGCTCCAGATGCTCCACGAGGCCGGCGGCCACACCGGCATGTGGAACACCGGCCCGGTCACCCAGCACCTGGGCGCCGCCACCCCCGCCATGGGCATGCCCGGCGTCGGGGCCACCACCGCGCTGCCGCACCCGGGCCACGGCGAGACCTCCCAGCAGCCGATCGTCACCGGCCCCGGCGGCGGTGGCGGCGGCTACCACGGCGGTTCCGGCCGCCGTAAGGGCCGCGGCAGGATGTGGCTGATCGCGGTGCTCGCGGTGATCGCGGTCGCGACGGGGGTCGCCTTCGCCCTCCAGATGGGCGACAAGGACGGCGGGAAGCAGCCGGGCAAGCACCAGACGTCGGTCACCCAGGAGAAGACGGAGAAGCCGACCGACAAGCCGAGCGACGAGACGGGCGACGAGACGGTCCCGAGCGACGACGGGAACACCTCCGGGGACACGGGCAGCGACTACACCCCGACCGCGAACCCGACGCCGACGTACGAGGACAACCCCACGGGGGAGCCGACGGACCCGGAGACCGACCCGGGCACCGGGGAGCCGACCGGCGAGGAGACCACCCCGGGTGGCGGCGAGCCGAGCACTGCGCCGACGGACCCGGAGACGGACCCGGGCACCACCGAGCCCACCGGTGGCACGGCGGGCGCCACGGACGGCGGCGCCAACGGCACGCCCTGACGGCCGGGGGCCTCTGATGGACGGGGCCCCTGATGGACGGGGCCCCTGATGGCCAGGGGTGCCCCGCGGCGCCCCCGTCATTCGCGGAGGGCGTCGTGGTCGCCCGCAGAAGGCGCCCCCCGGTCACCCACAGAGGGCGTCCCCGTCACCCGCAGAAGGCGTCGCGGACCGCGTCGTACTCCCGGGTCCACCACACCACCAGCGCGGCGGCCGCCGGGAACTGGGGATCGGCGCGCCGGTCCCCGCGCTGGTAGCGCCAGCGCAGCATCCAGAAGTCGTTGAGCCGCTCCCACCACACCCGGTGCACGGCCGCGGCCATCTCCGAGGTCCCGGCCCCCGCCGCGCAGCGGTACGCCCGTGCGTAGGACCGCACCTTGGTGAGCTCCAGAGTGCCGTCGGGCCGTACGAAGAAGATCGCGGCGGCCCGGACCGCCTCCTCGGCGCGCGGCTGCACCCCGAGCCGGTCCCAGTCGACGATGGCGGCCGGTTCCGTGTCGCGGTAGAGCAGGTTCAGCGGGTGGAAGTCGCCGTGCACCCAGCCGGCGACGGGGACGGCGTCCGCCTCGGGGCGGCGGTGGGCGTGCCGCTCCACCAGCGTCCGCCGCTCGACCAGCCGATGCTCGGCGAGCTCGTCGAAGGTGTCGCGGTTCCGGCGCCCCCGGATCAGCGTGAGCAGCTCGTCGATGACGGCGAAGGTGTCCTCGGGGTCGGCGGCGGCCTCCACGGGCGGTCTGCGGTCGCCGGTACGGGCCCGCATGACGCGCTCCAGACAGGTGTGGACGAGCCCGAGCAGCCCGCCAAGACGCCAGCACTGCGGGGCGGTCAGCTCACCGCCGTCGCGGTGCCGCCCGTCGATCCAGGGGTGTAACGCGTAGCAGCGGCCGCCGATGACGGCGACCGTACGGCCGTCGGCGTCGGGGACCGGCGGGGCGACGGGCACCCCGAGCGCCTCCAGCCGCTGGGTGACGCGGTGCTGGCGGGCGATGGCGGTGCGGTCGCCGTCGAGGTGGTGTTTGAGGAAGAACCGGCCGCGGGTGGTGGCGAGGCGGTAGCCCCGGTTGAGCAGCCCCTGGGTGAGCGGTTCGCAGGAGACGGCCTCACCGGCGGTGTCATAGCGGCGGAGCAGGGCGCTCAGGGTTTCCCCGTCGGGAGCGGCCTCGGCGGAGCATACATGTGAGCGCGGCACCTGCCAGATGTTAGATCACCGGGGATCGTCGCCAGGACGCGCGGAGACGGGCACGGCGCCCTGGGGCACGGTGGGTTGACCGGGGCGGGGCGGGGCGGCTTGGCGCCTGCGGCGGGCTGTTCCCCTCCCCGCCCCTTCCCGAAACTGGGGCTCCGCCCCAGACCCCAGACCCCGGACCGGGGCTCCGCCCCAGGCCCCGGATCGGGGCTCTGCCCCAGGCCCCGGACGCCGGGCTTCGCCCCAGACGCCGGGCCTGGGGCTGCGCCGTGCCTCCGGCAGAGGGCAGCGCTTTCGGCAGGGGGCGGCGCCTGCGGGGCTGCGCCGCACCTCTGCCCGTGGGGGGGGCAGCGCTCCGGGGCCGCGCTGCGCCTCTGCCCGTGGGGGCAGTGAGGCCCGAAAGCACTGCCACCGCCAGCGCTAGCGCTTCTGCGTCGCCTGCATCCGGGCGACGTACGCCGCCGCCTGCGAGCGGCGCTCCATGCCCAGCTTGGAGAGCAGGCTGGAGACATAGTTCTTGATCGTCTTCTCGGCGAGGTGCAGCCGCTCGCCGATCGCCCGATTGGTCAGCCCTTCCCCGATCAGCAGCAGGATCCGGCGCTCCTGCTCGGTGAGGGCGGCCAGCTGGTCGTTCGGTTGGGCGGCGGTCTGGCCGCGCAGCCGCTCCAGCACCCGGGCGGTGGCCACCGGGTCGAGCAGCGACCGGCCCGCGGCCACGTCCCGGACGGCGGCGAGCAGTTCGTCGCCGCGGATGTCCTTCAGGACATAGCCGGAGGCGCCAGCGATGATGGCGTCGAAGAGCGCCTCGTCGTCGGCGAAGGAGGTGAGCATCATGCAGCGGACGCTCTCGTGGCGGGCGCGGATCTCCCGGCAGACCTCGACCCCGCTGCGGTCGGGCAGCCGGATGTCCAGGACCGCGACGTCCGGGCGGGCGGCCGGGATGCGCGCCAGGGCGTCGGCCGCGGTGCCCGCCTCGCCGACCACCTCCATGTCCGGCGCGCCCGCGAGCAGGTCTCGTACGCCGCGTCGGACGACTTCATGGTCGTCGACCAGGAAAATCCGTATTTTTCCTTCTTCGCGCACGGATCCAGTCTCACACACGAAGTCTTCCCGCGTCGTTGTCCAGCGGGATACCGTGCGCTTGTCCGGCGGCCTGCGGGGCTGTGACCAGTGGAAGTTTCCCCACCCGCGCGATTTACTTGGAAATCCAAGCAAAATTGCAGGTCAGGTGGGGTTTCGCAGACATGCGACGCACTGGGTAACGTGCCTTGTGCAGGGCCAGCCGCCGGGAACCTGTCACGCCCGGTCATGCTCCGGCGCACCCACCCCGTGCGCCGCGGCGGAACGGGCGAGCCGCAACTGGCCGCCGGCGGATCCCGGGGGCCGGACAGACGGAGGAGCACACGTGACCGTGGAGAGCACTGCCGCGCGCAAGCCGCGCCGCAGCGGAGCCAAGCGCAGCACCACCGCGCGGGACACCAAGAAGCAGCCTGCGGGCCAGACCGAACTCGTACAGCTGCTGACCCCCGAGGGCGAGCGTGTCGAGCACCCCGAGTACGCCATCGACCCCACCCCGGAGGAGCTGCGCGGTCTGTACCGGGACATGGTGCTGACACGGCGGTTCGACGCCGAGGCCACCACCCTCCAGCGCCAGGGTGAACTGGGCCTGTGGGCCTCGCTGCTCGGCCAGGAGGCGGCGCAGATCGGCTCCGGCCGGGCGCTGAACGACGCCGACTACGTCTTCCCCACCTACCGCGAGCACGGTGTGGCGTGGTGCCGGGGCGTCGACCCGACCAATCTGCTGGGGATGTTCCGTGGGGTGAACCACGGCGGCTGGGACCCGAACAGCAACAACTTCCACCTGTACACCATCGTGATCGGCTCGCAGACGCTGCACGCGACCGGCTACGCGATGGGCGTGGCCAAGGACGGCGCGGACGCCGCGGTCCTGGCCTACTTCGGCGACGGCGCCTCCAGCCAGGGCGATGTCGCCGAGTCGTTCACCTTCTCCGCGGTCTACAACGCCCCGGTCGTCTTCTTCTGCCAGAACAACCAGTGGGCCATCTCCGAGCCCACCGAGAAGCAGACCCGGGTGCCGCTCTACCAGCGCGCCCAGGGCTTCGGCTTCCCCGGGGTGCGGGTGGACGGCAATGACGTACTCGCCTGTCTTGCCGTCACCAAGGCCGCGCTGGAGCGGGCGCGCACCGGGCAGGGCCCGATGCTCATCGAGGCGTTCACCTACCGCATGGGCGCCCACACCACCTCCGACGACCCCACGCGCTACCGCTCGCCCGAGGAGCGGGAGCTGTGGGAGACCAAGGACCCGATCCTGCGGCTGCGCACCCTGCTGACCCGCGAGGGCCTGGCCGACGACGCGTACTTCGCCGACCTCGAGCGGGAGAGCGACGCGCTGGCCAAGCGGGTCAGGGACGCCGTACGGGCCATGCCCGACCCCGAGGACATGGCGATGTTCGAGCACATCTACGCCGACGGGCACGCCCTCGTCGACGAGGAGCGGGCGCAGTTCGCCGAGTACCAGGCTTCGTTCGTCACCGCTGAGGAAGGCATCTGACATGGCCGCCGAGAAGATGTCGCTCTCCAAGGCGATCAACGCGTCCCTGCGGACGGCCCTCGAGACCGACCCCAAGGTCCTGATCATGGGCGAGGACGTCGGCAAGCTGGGGGGCGTCTTCCGCGTCACCGACGGGCTCCAGAAGGACTTCGGCGAGGACCGGGTCATCGACACCCCGCTCGCCGAGTCCGGCATCGTGGGCACCGCGATCGGACTCGCCCTGCGCGGCTACCGCCCGGTGGTGGAGATCCAGTTCGACGGTTTCGTCTTTCCCGCCTACGACCAGATCGTCACCCAGCTCGCCAAGATGCACGCACGCTCGCTCGGCAAGGTGAAGCTGCCGGTCGTCGTCCGCATTCCGTACGGCGGCGGCATCGGCGCGGTGGAGCACCACAGCGAGTCGCCGGAGGCGCTGTTCGCGCATGTGGCGGGCCTGAAGGTGGTCTCGCCCGCCAACGCCTCCGACGCCTACTGGATGCTCCAGCAGGCCATCGACAGCGATGACCCGGTGATCTACTTCGAGCCCAAACGCCGTTACCACGACAAATCCGAGGTCGACACCGCCGCGATCCCCGGTCCGCTGCACGCCGCCCGGGTGGTGCGGCCGGGGGCGGACCTGACGCTCGCGGCCTACGGCCCGATGGTGAAGGTCGCCCTGGACGCCGCCGCGGCCGCCGCCGAGGAGGGCAAGTCGATCGAGGTCCTGGACCTGCGGTCGATGTCGCCGATCGACTTCGACTCGGTCCAGCGTTCCGTGGAGCGGACGGGGCGGCTGGTCGTCGTGCACGAGGCACCGGTATTCCTGGGTACCGGGTCGGAGATCGCCGCGCGCATCACCGAGAGGTGCTTCTATCACCTCCAGGCCCCGGTGCTGCGGGTCGGTGGCTTCCACTCGCCGTACCCGCCGTCACGGCTCGAGGACGAGTACCTTCCGGGGCTGGACCGGGTGCTCGACGCCGTAGACCGCGCGTTGGCGTACTGAAGGGCTTGAGGAGATCGTGACGATGACCGCAGTCGAACAGCGCTTCCGTGAGTTCAAGATGCCCGATGTGGGCGAGGGGCTGACCGAGGCCGAGATCCTCAAGTGGTTCGTGGCGCCGGGCGACACCGTGACCGACGGTCAGGTGGTGTGCGAGGTCGAGACCGCCAAGGCCGCCGTCGAGCTGCCCATCCCGTTCGACGGCGTGGTGCACGAGGTGCGCTTCGACGAGGGCGCCACCGTGGACGTGGGCACGCCGATCATCTCGGTGGACACCGACCCCGGAGCGGGGGAGGCGGCGCCCCAGGCCGCTCCCGCGGCCGGGGCCCCCGCCGCCGAGAAGCCGGCCGCCGCGGCCGAGCCCGAGGAGAAGGAGGGCCGCCAGGCCAATCTGGTCGGCTACGGGGCGGCGCCCGCCTCCACCAAGCGCCGTCCGCGCAAGCCGCTGCCGGGCGTGCAGCGGTCCGCGCCCGCCCCCTCCGCCGGGGCGCCCGCGCCCCAGGAGCCCGCGCCCGCGCCTTCGCCCTCGCGCCCCGAGGCCGCGCCCGCCCCCGCGCCCGCCCCCACCCCCGCGCCCTCGCCCGAGCTGAACGGCAGCGGCCGGACCGCCCGGCCGCTGGCCAAGCCGCCGGTCCGCAAGCTGGCCAAGGATCTGGGCATCGACCTGGAGACGGTCACCCCGAGCGGGGCGGACGGGATCATCACCCGCGAGGACGTCCACGCGGCCGCCGAGGCCGTCCAGGCGGCCCGGGAGGCGCCCGTGGCGGCCCCGTCCGCGGCCACCACGGCCGCCGTCCAGGGCCGGGAGCGCCGGGTGCCCGTGAAGGGCGTACGGAAGGCCACCGCGCAGGCCATGGTCCACAGCGCCTTCACCGCCCCGCATGTGACCGAGTTCGTGACGGTCGACGTGACCCGCACGATGAAGCTCGTGACCGAGCTCAAGCAGGACCCGGAGCTGTCCGGGCTGCGGGTCAACCCGCTGCTGCTGGTCGCCAAGGCCCTGCTGGTGGCCATCCGGCGCAACCCGGACATCAACGCCACCTGGGACGACGACAACCAGGAGATCGTCTACAAGGACTACGTCAATCTGGGCATCGCGGCGGCGACACCGCGCGGGCTGATCGTCCCCAACATCAAGGACGCCGACGCCAAGACCCTGCCCGAACTGGCGTCCGCCCTGGGTGAGCTGGTCACCACCGCCCGTGAGGGCAAGACCACCCCGGCGGCGATGTCCGGCGGCACGATCACCATCACCAACGTCGGCGTCTTCGGCATCGACGCGGGCACCCCGATCATCAACCCCGGGGAGTCCGCGATCCTCGCCTTCGGCGCGGTCAAGCTCCAGCCGTGGGTCCACAAGGGCGAGGTCAAGCCGCGCCAGGTGACCACGCTGGCGCTCTCCTTCGACCACCGGCTGGTCGACGGCGAGCTGGGCTCCAAGGTGCTCGCGGACGTCGCGGCCGTCCTGGAGCGCCCCAAGCGCCTGATCACCTGGGCTTGATCACCTGGGCCTGATCACCTGGGCCCGATCAACTGGGTCTGATCACCTTCTGAAACCCATCCCCCGTCCGCATCGCGGACGGGGGATGAGTCCGCATGCATCTTGTATCTATGATGTGCGCATCATGAGTCCCGCCGATACGGCCACCAAGCCGCCCCCCGCCGCCGAACGCGTCTACCACCACGTCAAACAAGCCGTCCTCGACCGCCGCTACGAGGGCGGCACACTGCTGAGCGAGGGCGAACTCGCGGAGGCCGTCGGGGTCTCCCGCACCCCCGTCCGGGAGGCGCTGCTGCGCCTGGAGGCCGAGGGGCTGCTCAAGCTCTATCCGAAGAAGGGCGCCCTGGTGCTGCCGGTCTCCTCCCAGGAGATCGCGGACGTGGTCGAGACCCGGCTGCTGGTGGAGCAGCACGCGGTCGCCAAGGTCGTCCCGGCAGGTGGACAGCTGCTGGCCCGGCTCGAGGAGCTGCTGGAGGAGCAGCGGGTGCACGCCGCGGCCGGGGACCTGGCCGCCTTCGCCGCCGCCGACCGCTGCTTCCACGCGGCGATCGTCCGGGCGGCGGGAAACGCCATCCTGGCGCAGCTGTACGACCAGCTGAGGGACCGCCAGCTGCGGATGGGCGTGGCCACCATGCACGCCGAGCCCGACCGCATCGCCAAGAACATCACCGAGCACACGGAGATACTCCAGGCCCTGCGCGCCGGGGACGCCGGTTTCGCGTCCGGTCTTGTGCAGCGCCACATCAGCTGGGTGAACAACCTCGCCCGGGGTGAGGCGCGATGACCTCGGCCCAGTTGCCCGGTGATCCACCCGGCGGACGCCGTGCCGTCGCCGTATGGGGCCTGGGCGTCGCCGTCTACTTCGTCGCCATCACCTATCGCACCAGCCTCGGTGTCGCCGGTATCGACGCCGCCGAGCGCTTCCACATCAACGCCTCGGCGCTGTCGACCTTCTCCATCCTCCAGGTGCTGGTCTACGCCGGGATGCAGATACCGGTCGGGCTCATGGTCGACCGTCTCGGCACCCGTAAGGTGCTCATGCTCGGCGTGGTGCTCTTCACCCTGGGGCAGTTCGGCTTCGCGCTCTCCCACTCGTACCCGATGGCGCTGGGCTCCCGGGCGCTGCTCGGCTGCGGTGACGCGATGACCTTCATCAGCGTGCTGCGGCTCGGCTCGCGCTGGTTCCCGGCCCGCCGGGGGCCGATGATCGCCCAGGTCGCCGCGCTCTTCGGGATGGCGGGCAACCTGGTCTCCACGCTGGTGATCGCCCGCGCGCTGCACGGCGCGGGCTGGACCACGACCTTCGCGGGCAGCGCGCTCGGCGGGGTGGCCGTCCTCGTCCTGGTGCTGTTCTTCCTCAAGGACCACCCGAAGGGCTTCGAGCCCGCGCCCGCCTCGCACATGGGCGCCGACTACGTCCGCCGGCAGATCGCGGACGCCTGGCGCGAACCCGGCACCCGGCTGGGCATGTGGGTGCACTTCACCACCCAGTTCCCGGCGATGGTGTTCCTGCTGCTGTGGGGGATGCCGTTCCTGGTCGAGGCCGAGGGGCTGTCCCGGGCGACCGCGGGTCAGCTGCTGACCCTGGTGGTGCTGTCCAACATGGCGGTCGGCCTGGTCTACGGGCAGGTCATCGCCCGGCACCACGCCGCCCGCGCCCCGCTGGCCCTCGGCACGGCCGGTGCCACCGCGCTGCTGTGGGGCACCGTGCTGCTCTGGCCGTCCGCCCACGCGCCCATGTGGCTGCTGATCGTCCTGTGTGCGGTGCTCGGTGCCTGCGGCCCCGCGTCGATGATCGGCTTCGACTTCGCCCGGCCCGCCAATCCGCCCGAGCGGATCGGCACCGCCTCGGGAATCGTCAACATGGGCGGTTTCACGGCCTCGATGACCACTCTGCTGGCCGTCGGCGTCCTGCTGGACCTGACCGGCGAGAACTTCCGGATCGCGTTCGCCTCGGTGTTCGTGCTCCAGGCCCTCGGCGTCGCCCAGATCCTGCGGCTGCGCGGGCGGGCGCACCGCCGGGAGCGCGAGCGCGTGGTCGCGAGCCGCGTCGAGGCGGTGCACGTACCGGCGTGACGCCGTGGCACTCCGGCCCCTGGAGGAGCGGCGTGGACGCCGTGGCCCTCCGTCCCCCGGAGCGCTACGGCGCCGCTACGGCGTGACCGCGAAGTTCTGGAGGATCGCGTCCGCCAGCTGCTGGTCGCCCTCGATCTTCAGCCGCTCCGCGACCGCCTCGGGCCGCACCCGCCCACAGGCCAGCCGGACGTAGGTCTCCCAGTCCAGGGTGAGGGTCACCGTCGGCCCCAGCGAGACGCTGCCGTCGATGGTGCCCCGGCCGTCCGCGTCGATCCGGACCGTCCGCATGAACTCCATCGGGCCGTGCACATCGAAGACGACGGCCGACTGGGGCGCCGCGCCCGCGTCCTTGGCGACCACCTTCGGCAGCGCCGACAGCAGCAGATCACGGGTGATCGTGGCGCCCGGCGAGTCGAGGTTGCCCGGCTTGCTCAGGGCCCGGCGCAGATCCTGTTCGTGCACCCAGAGGTCGAAGGCCCGCCGCGTCAGGGCCTCCCCCAGCGCCACCTCGGTGCCGCCGGGCCAGCGCACCATGGCGTCCGGCTCGCGCTTCTCGTTCCGCAGCTGGCGGCCCCGCCGGATGACCGTGTACTCCAGCTCCGAGGTCATCTCGGGCGCGGTGTGGCAGCGCCGCACGTCGACCTGGACCTCCATGTACCGCGACAGCTCGTTGGTGACGTGGTAGAGGTCGCGCGGCAGGGTGTGGATGGGGCGGGGATCGCCGAGCATCTCGCATTCGAGGCCGATCACATGCGAAACGACGTCCCGCACCGACCATCCCGGGCACTCGGTGGCGCGGTTCCACTCGCTCTCCGCTAGCGGGTTGACCAACTCCGTTATCGCGTCGATGGAGTGGGTCCAGGCGTCGATGGAGGTCTGAAGGCTGGGATGGACGGTCACGGGACCCCTCGGGCGGTTGGTGCGCGGGCTGGGTGCTGGTGTGTGCGTTCAAGTTACGCTGCCCACGAGCGCACGGGCAGTGCTTTCCGGTCTGATCGTAGGCCCGGATCGGCGGCTCGCGGCCTGCCCGCGATGGTAGTGTGCGCCCGCCCCGGCCTTATCTCCGGACGTACCCGTACGCAGCGGTGCAAAGCCTCCGGGGGGCGGGGGAATGGCACGACCGGGGCTGCTGTTTCATGGGGATATGGCTTCACGTGCACGCGTCCGCGCCCCCGAGCTGATCGGCCGGGGCGGCTGGCTCAACACCGGCGGTACCGACCTCACCCTCACCGACCTGCGAGGACGCATCGTCATCCTCGACTTCTGGACGTTCTGCTGTGTGAACTGCCTGCATGTCCTGGACGAGTTGCGCGAGCTGGAGGAGAAGCACCGCGACACCGTGGTGATCGTCGGGGTGCACTCGCCGAAGTTCGTCCACGAGGCCGAGCACCAGGCGGTCGTGGACGCGGTCGAGCGCTACGAGGTGCACCACCCGGTCCTCGACGACCCCGAGCTGGCCACCTGGAAGCAGTACGCGGTCCGGGCCTGGCCCACCCTCGTCGTCATCGACCCCGAGGGCTATGTGGTCGCCCAGCACGCGGGCGAGGGCCACGCCCACGCCCTGGAGACCCTCGTGGGGCAGCTGGAGGCGGAACACGCCGCCAAGGGCACCCTGCGGCGCGGCGACGGCCCGTACGTGCCCCCGGAGCCGGTCCCCACCGAGCTGCGCTTCCCCGGTAAGGCGCTGCTGCTGCCCGGCGGCACCTTCCTCGTCTCGGACACCACCCGCCATCAGCTGGTGGAGCTCGCGGCGGACGGCGAGAGCGTGGTGCGGCGGATCGGCGCGGGCGAGCGCGGCCTTACCGATGGCACGAGCGGGCGGGCGCGCTTCAGCGAGCCCCAGGGGCTCGCCCTGCTCCCCGACGGCACCGTGGCCGTCGCCGACACCGTGAACCACGCGCTGCGCCGCTTCGACCCGGCCACCGGCGAGGTCACCACGCTCGCCGGGACCGGACGCCAGTGGTGGCAGGGGTCGCCCACCGAGGGGCCCGCCCGCGAGATCGACCTGTCCTCCCCCTGGGACGTGGCCTGGTTCGCCGGCCGGCTGTGGATCGCCATGGCGGGCGTCCACCAGCTGTGGACGTACGACCCGGAGGCCGGGACCGTACGGGCCGCCGCCGGGACCACCAACGAGGGCCTGGTCGACGGCCCCGCCGAGGAGGCGTGGTTCGCCCAGCCCTCCGGGCTCGCCGCGGCCGGGGACCGGCTGTGGATCGCGGACTCCGAGACCTCCGCGGTGCGCTGCGTCGAACGCGACGGTAAGGGCTTCACGGTTCGTACGGCCGTCGGCACCGGGCTCTTCGACTTCGGCCACCGGGACGGCGCCGCCGCTTCCGCGCTGCTCCAGCATCCGCTGGGCGTCACCGCGCTGCCCGACGGCTCGGTGGCGATCTCGGACACCTACAACCACGCGCTGCGCCGCTTCGACCCGGCCACCGGCGAGGTCTCCACGCTCGCCACGGATCTGCGCGAGCCCTCCGGCGCGGTCCTGGCCGACGGGGACATCGTCGTGGTGGAGTCCGCCCGGCACCGGCTGACCCGGCTGCGGCTGCCGGAGGAGGCCGTAAGGGTTGAGGCGGTGGCCCATCGCACCCAGCGCGCCGCGACCGACATCGCCCCGGGGACGCTCCGTCTCGACGTGGTCTTCCAGGCGCCCGAGGGGCAGAAGCTGGACACCCGCTACGGCCCCTCCACCCGGCTGCTGGTCAGCTCCACCCCGCCGGAGCTGCTGGCCGGGGGCGACGGAGCGGGGACCGACCTGAGCCGTGAGCTCGTCCTTACGGAGGGCGTGACCGAGGGCGTGCTGCACGTCTCGGCGATGGCCGCCTCCTGCGACGACGACCCTGCGAACGAGTACCCGGCCTGCCATGTGCACCAGCAGGACTGGGGCGTTCCGGTGCGGATCACCGAGGGCGGCGCGGACCGGCTGCCGCTGGTGCTCGCCGGGATGGACGACTGAGACCTGATGGGCTGACACCGCCCGGCCGAGTTCCTGACCCGGGGTCAGCCACGGTCAGTCGGGGCAGTTGGGCAGCGTGGAGTACTGCACCTGGTCCTGGCGGATCCGGATGCCCGGCACCCACATCCGCTTGCCGTCCTTGGTGACGCGGAACCACATGCTGCTGTGCCCGCCCGCTTCGTCGGTCACCGTGACGCCGTTGGCGATGCGGCAGTCGGCGCGCAGCACATCGCCGTGCCAGGCCCGGCCCGTGATGTTCGACGGGCGGTAGGCCTGGTACGGGTCCCCGGCCAGGCCCAGGGAGCACTCGCGGACGCGCTTGTGCTGGCAGGTCTTCTCGGCGTTGTAGACGGTGATCCGGGCGTTGCCCAGGGGCGAGGAGCCCGCCGCGCCGCCCGGGGACGAGTCGCCGTCGGACGACCGTAAGGCGATCACGCCGGCCGTGGCCCCGCCGATGACGGCGACCGTGCCCACCGCCGCGAGCGCGAGCCGCAGCCGGCGCCGGGACGGCCGGTCCTCCGGGGAGCCCGCCCGGTTTTCCGGAGACCCCGCCCGGTCCGCCGGGGACCCCGCCCGGACCGCCTCCGGGGTCGGTGAAGGAGCGCCGGACGCCATCGGCCCGTCGGCGGCCTGAACAGCGGCCTGAGTGGCGGCCTGAGCGGCGGCCTCGGCCTCGGTGGCCCGGTGCAGCAGGGTCACCAGCTCGGGCAGCCGGTCCTCGGCGGTGAAGGAGAGCTTGCCCCACTGGATCAGGAGCCGCTCGTCGGGCAGGCTCTGGCCGCGCAGATAGCGGGAGAGGGAGGACCGGCTCGCGGGCAGCCGCCCCTCCAGTTCCTTGAGACTGAGTCCCAGTTCGCCGTGCATCCGGCGCAGTGCGGTCACGAACTCCCGTACCGGGCCGGAGAGTTCCTCGGGAAGCGGGGCGAGTGGCTTTCGTCGTGGGTTCTCTGGGCGATTCGGATGCGCTGGCACGTACACCATTGCAGCACGTGGATCATGAACATGCCGAGCGACACGTCCACACCCCCGAGGTGGACGTGCCGCTCGGCACCGGAACCGGGTCGCCGGACGCGTCAGTCCGTGAACTTCAGCGGCCGGTAGGGCTTGTACTCGCTGCCCGGCTCCAGGCCATAGCGACGGGTCGCGTGATCCGTCCCGAAGTCGCCGCGCTGCTCGTAGGAGGTGTACGAGGTGTGGGCGGCGTCGTTCCACTTCTCGAACATCACGACGTGCCGGGTGTTGTTGTCCCCCGAGGCGTCGATCAGCAGGTCACCGGGCCGGAGGTCGTTGACGGCGATCGGCTTGGTGATGCTGGAGCCGGTGAGGCCCACGGTGTTGGTGCCGGGCGCCTGGAGGCCCAGCGCCATGGAGACATAGCCCGAGCAGTCCTGGCGGTAGCCGTCCTTCCAGACCTTGGCCTGGCTGTAGGGCACCCGGCCGCCGTCGTTGGCGGTCAGCCAGGTGGCGGCCCGCTGGAGCGCCTCGGCGCGGCTGCCGCCGGGCTGCGGCGGGCGCGGCGGCTCACCGCCGCCGTTCTGCACCGGGACGCCGGGGAGCGAGTCCTGCGGGATGTCCACCGCGACGACGGTCACGAAGCCGTTGACCGGCCCGGTGATATGAGCCATATAGGTCGAACAGGCCCCGTCCTCGCAGACCTTCTTCCCCGTGTTGACCTGGAAGTCGGCGGTGATGCGGTCCTGCCCCGGGGCGTCCTTGTTGAGCATGCCCACGGACGGGGAGCCGGTGTCGGCGGTCTGGTGGACCACCCAGCGCGTGCCCCAGGTGGGGAAGTCGGCGGTGGCCGCGGCCTTGGTGCCGAACTCGCCCGTGGTGGTCTTCAGCTTGAGCGCGGCGCCCCCGCCTTGGTCCGAGCCCTTGGCCGAGGTGTCGCGGCTCGTCGCGCCCTTCTCGGCTACCTTCCCCGCCTTCTCCGCCTTGTTGGTGTCATGGCCCGCGGTGCCGTCCCCGCCCGAGCAGCCCACGAGCCCGGTGGCGCCGATGCCCGCCGCGGCGATCGCGGGGAGCACCTTGCGCAGGAGGGTCCGGCGGTTGCGGCCGATGGAGTGCGTCATGTCTGGATTCCCCCTAGGTGAGCGTGCCGACGGGATGTCCGCACCGCTCGGTCCAGGCCGCGGCGGCCGTCCGCCGCGGCGACGGGAACCACTCTGGGCCGCGTGGCGGGGTATTCCGGGGGCCGAGCCGTCCTTTGGGACGTCCCATCCGGGCCCACCCCTGACGACCTGCCAAAACGCCCAGGGAGATGGCCAGGTGCGGGACGGGGGAGGCCGTGCCGTGGGACATGACGAGACGGCCCCCGCCGGAGCGGGGGCCGTCCGGGGCAGGTAGCCGGGGGGAGGCGGCTACCTGTCCGGCTGGGTGGCTCGGAGTCGAGCGGTCACCGGAGCGGAAGGGCGGTGGCGGTCACCGTATGGGGACCATCACCGGATGGGGCGGTCACCGTATGGGGGCGGTCACCGGATGGCGCGGTCACCAGAGCAGGGCGTCGGAGGCGTCGCTCTGCCAGTAGCCGACCTCCGTCCCGCGGCCGACCTCCACCGAGTCACCGGGGAGGTCGACGGAGCGGCGGGCGTCCTCGCCGTGGAGGGAGACGGTCAGCGCGGCGGCCTCACGGTCGTCGGCCGGGTCGTCCGCCGCGGAGGTGGTCAGGCCCGCGTAGCCGCTCTCGCCGGGGGCCAGCGTGACGACCGTCTGGGGCCGGGTGTCCGCGGCCTCCGGCACGGCCGGGCTCGCGTCGTCGAACCGCACCGAGGGGAAGCCGGTGAGACGACAGGTCCCGCCGGACTGGTTGGTGATCTCCAGCAGGAGTTGGTTGGCCGGGCGGGGGACGGAGGTGACGCTCACCGACATCGTGTCGAGGCGGCAGGCCCCGGCCTCGCCCTCGGCGCCGCTGTCGGCCCGCAGACCGCCCTGGGCCCCGGCGTCGGCCCCGCCGCCCGCTGCCATGTTCCGCGGGGCCCGCTGGGCGCCGTCCTGGAGGCCGTCCTCATGGGCGGCGGGGACCGCCGGGGCGATGCTGTCCGCCCCTCCGGCCGTCCGCACGCCGGACGCGTCGGCGGTGCCGCAGGCCACGAGGGTGATGCCCGCGGCGACGACCGTCAGTCCGGCAGCGACCGAGCGCAGGGTGCCGGCGCGGTGGGCGAGGCGAGCGGTGGTGAGCGGCATGGCGGGTCTCCCCTCAGCGGGCGTTAGGGCGTTTTCCGGTACGGCTCAAGCCTGTCCGGACCGGCTGCCGTTCGGCTGGTGAACGGCTGCCGCCCGCTAACGCCTCGCTAACGCCCCGCTGTTCGCCCTTGTCAGGGCCTGTGCCGCCGTCGGCCACCGCGGCGCGGGAGGAGGCGAAGGCCTCCTCGGACGCGGCGGTCGCGGGGCCACGTCCGCCGGGGCGGTCGGCCGCCCCCTCCAGGGGCGACAGCGGCGGCGGTACCAGCCCACCCACCGCCGGGAGGCGCCCCTGCGCGAGCCGGGCGCTCCCTTCGACGACGGCCCCAGGCCCCCTGTGACGACGGCCCCTAGGCCCTCTGTGACGGCCCGCCAGGGGAGCCGCCAGGGGATCCCCCAGGAGAGCCACCGGCAGCTCCGCCGGAAGCCTCGCCCGGGGGCTCGCGGTCGCTGCCGTCGCCCTGGGCGAAGAGCTTCACCAGATCGCTCATCACGTAGCGGTTGGTGGCCTCCTCGTCCAGCAGGTGCATCTCCGCCAGCCGCTCCAGGGAGTCCTGGATCAGCTCGGGGTCCGCGCCCGACAGCGCGGCCGCCTCTGCGGTGTTGACCTCCCGCGCGAAACCGGCGCCCAGGGCCCGCAGCAGCTGTGCGTCGTCCGCCGAGAGCCGGGCCACCGAGTTGCGCAGCGCGGCGGCCACTCCGGTGTCCTCCGCCGACAGCAGCGCGAGCCGACGGCGCTCGTCGCGCAGCGCGGTGGCCAGCCGGGCCAGCCGCCAGCGGGGCCGGGCCATCAGCTGGGCGGAGGCGGCGCGCAGCGCCAGTGGCAGCCCGTCGCACAGGGCCACCAGCTCCCGCGCGGCCTCCGGGTCCTCGGCGACCCGGGCGGGCCCCAGCAGCGCGCCCAGCAGGCCCACCCCGTCCTCGGGGCCGAGGGCGTGCAGCCGTACCGGTCGGGCGGCGTCGGTGGCGATCAGCCCGTCCAGCCTGCTGCGGCTGGTGACCAGCGTGGCGCAGTGGGGGCCGCCGGGCAGCAGCGGGCGCACCTGGGCGGAGCTGCCCGCGTTGTCCAGCACCACCAGCAGCCTGCGGCGGGCGGCCAGCGAGCGGTACAGCGCGGACGCGGCCTCGGGCGAGGTGGGGATCTGCTCGGCCGGGGTGCCGAGGGCCAGCAGGAACTCGCGCAGCACCTCGGCGGGCACCACCGCCTCGCCGCCGCTGAAGCCGCGCAGATCCGCGAAGAGCCGTCCGTCGGGGAAGGCGGCGGCGCGGGCATGGCCCCAGTGGACCGCCAGACCGGTCTTGCCGACCCCGGCGGGCCCGGTGAGCAGTGCGATGCCGCCCGCCTGCGGGTAGTCGCCGGAGCCGCCCGCGGCGCCGCCCTGGGCCGGTTCCGCGGTGCCCAGGGTCAGCCGGGTCAGCTCGGCCAGCTCCGCGCCCCGGCCGTGGAAGCCCGCCGGGGGCCGGGGGAGCAGCTCGGGCACGGGCGCGGGGGCCGAGGCGGCCCCCGACAGCGGCTGCTGCGGGGTGGCCTGGGCTGCGCCCGGCTGCCCCGCGCCGCCCGGCTGCTGCCCGGCGGCCTCGGTGCCGCCCCGCGGTCCGTCCGCCGTGGGGGCCGCCCGCAGGATCTCCTGGTACGCGGCGCTCAGCCGCTGGCCCGGATCGACCCCCAGGTCGTCGTCGAGCAACTGCCGGGTGCGGTGGAACCAGGCGATCGCGTCGGACTGCCGCCCGGAGCGGTACAGCGCCAGCATCAGGGCGGCGATCAGCCCCTCGCGCAGCGGGTTGGCGACGGCGGCGGGGTGCAGGGCGCGCACCGCCTGCTCATGCTCGCCCAGCCCCTCGTGCGCCCGCGCCAGGGCCTCCACGGCGCTCAGCCGCCGCTCCTCCAGGGCGTGCGCGGCCGCCGCGAACGGCGGGCTGGCCACGGTCCCGGTGAGCGCCGGGCCGCGCCACAGGCCGAGCGCCTGCCGGAGCAGCTGGACGGCCTCGCCGGGGGCGGACTCCGGGCTGGCCTGGGCGGTCAGCTGGTCGAAGCGCTGGGTGTCGATCAGGGATTCGGGGATGCGCAGCAGATAGGCGGAGCTGTGGGTGGCCAGCTCGACACCGTTGTCCTCGGCGCCGCCCTCGGCCAGGGCCGCGCGGAGCCGGGAGACATGGCCCTGGATGACGGTCCGGGCGTGGGCGGGCGGCTCGTCCTCCCACAGACTGGATATCAACTGCTCCACGGAGACCGTCGCGTTGGGCCGCAGCAGCAGCATCGCCAGCACGCTGCGCCGTTTGGCGGGCCCCAGCGGAAGCTCGACGGGTGCTGCTTGCGGGCCCGCGGTGACGGTTACCGGGCCCAGCAGGGAGAAGTCCAACTCAAGCCCCCAGAAAGGCGTGCAGTGCCTTGGCCAGCAGCTGCGGGTCCTGTGCCCCGCACAGCTCCCGGGCCGAGTGCATGGAAAGGATCGCGATGCCGATGTCGACGGTTGCGATACCGTGCCGGGCCGCGGTGATCGGCCCGATCGTGGTGCCGCACGGCATCGAGTTGTGGGAGACGAAGCTCTGCCAGGGGACGCCGGCGCGCTCGCAGGCGGCGGCGAAGACGGCTCTCCCGGCGCCGTCGGTGGCATATCTCTGGTTGACGTTCACCTTCAGGATCGGGCCGCCGTTGGGCCGCGGGTGGTGGCCCGGCTCATGGCGCTCGGCGTAGTTGGGGTGAACGGCGTGGCCGGTGTCGGAGGACAGGCAGACGGTGCCCGCGAAGGCCCGCGCCCGCTCCTCGTACCCCCCGCCGCGGGCGAAGACCGAGCGCTCCAGCACCGTGCCGAGCAGCGGGCCGTCGGCGCCGGTGTCGGACTGGCTGCCGTTCTCCTCGTGGTCGAAGGCGGCCAGTACGGGGATGTACGGCGGCTCCTGGTGGGCGGCGGCGATGAGCGCGGCCGTACCGGCGTGCACGGAGACAAGGTTGTCCATCCGGGGCCCGGCGACCAGCTCGCGGTCCCGGCCGAGGTAGGCGGGCGGCTCGACGCTGTGGGTCATCAGGTCCCAGCCGGCGATCTCCTCGGCCGCGACCCCGGTCTCCTCGGCGACGAAGCGGATCAGGTCGCCCTCCTCGACGCCGCCGAGCCCCCAGACGGGCGTCATATGGCGCTGCTTGTCGAGCTTGAGGCCCTCGGTGTTGACCGATCTGTCGAGGTGCACGGCGAGCTGGGGGACGCGCATCAGCGGCCGGTCGACGGTGACGAGATGGTGGGAGCCGTCCCTGAGGGTGATCCGGCCGGAGAGCCCGAGGTCGCGGTCGAGCCAGGTGTTGAGCAGCGCCCCGCCGTAGATCTCGACGGCGATCTGCCGCCAGCCGTGCGCACCGGTGTCGGGAACGGGCTTCACGCGCAAATTGGGAGAGTCGGTGTGAGCGCCCACAATCCGGTACGGAGTGGCGGCCTCCGCCCCCTCGGGGACGTACCAGGCGATGATCGCCCCACCGCGCAGCACGAACCGTCCACCGGCCGCCCCGTCCCAGGGCGCGATCTCCTCGATCCGGCGGAACCCGGCCTTCTCCAGCCGCTCTGCGACGCTCGCCACGGCGTGGTACGGCGAAGGGCTGGCGCGGAGGAAGGACATCAGGTCATCGGTGTGGCCGCGGTCGATGCCGGGTTGTGCGCTCATGTGCTCAGCATAGATTCGCCGGGGGTCGGCTCGCCCTGCTACGGGAGCGGCGGCCATCCGTGGGGCCACGTTGATCCAATCTGATGAAAGCTCGTCAGCTAAGGCGAGAAGTCGGGCGAACCGGTCGATATTCCTCGTGATCAAGCAACGTCGCACTGAGTCGTAACTCGAGGGGATACCGGATGCGCGTTCTTCGACACCTGCTTGTCGTCCTGGGGTCGCTGCTGCTGCTGTGTGCCGGCGGTCCGGCCATGGCCAAGCCCGTTACGGACCTCACCGCGGGACTGGCCCCCGTGGCCTCCCCGGAGCCGGCGGCGGCGCCCTCACCCGGCCCCCGGCCGGGAGGCGGCGGGGACGGCGAGGGCAAGGGTCACCCTCCCTGTCCCAGCACGAACCGCATCGGGGGGACCAACACCGCACCGAATCCTCCGCTCGACCGCTACTACAAGGGCGACTGGCGGCTCGGACCCGCCCAGCTCCCCCGCTACGGCGCGATCGGGCGCATGCTCGAAGGCTATGAACGACTCGACCACTTCCCCACCGCCTCCTCGTTCCTCAACTGTTATTGGAATGAGCAGACGAACGGCTGGTGGTTCCCGTACCCCGACGGCTGGGTCCTGCTCAACGGTTCGCCCCTGCACACCACGGTCCAGCTGAAGGTCGGCCAGAAGGTCGACTTGTTCGGGAGCGGTTTCGGCCACTTCCTGGCCCCGGCGGGCACACCCTACGCGGAGCGCGCGCTGCCGCCCAGCAACCTCAACACCCTCGACCCGGCGTATCCGCACGGCTATCACCTCTACGAGGTCACCGAACCCTTCCTGGTCGAGGGCGGTCCCATCCGGCCCTGGTTCGGCCAACCCGGTTTCGGACTCCAGTATCTGACCGGACCTTCGATCCCCCAACTCGTCGCGGCCGGTAATCTCCGCCCGCTCAACTGAGGGCGGATCCTGGACCGGTGGACAGAACGGAACTCGTCCGGACCCTCCGCGACGAGCAGGTGCCCGACGCGCTGTACGACATCCCGGGAGTGCAGGACATCCCGGTGCAGCCGGACGCGTACTACTACCTGCGGCCCGCGCCGGACGGTGGCTGGGAGACCGGCCTGCGGGAACGGTCCCTGGACCGGGACACCAGCCGGTTCGCCACCGAGGACGAGGCGTGCCGGGATCTGCTGGAGAAACTGCGGGCCCGCCCGCGCCCGCCGGAGGGCGGGGGCGAGTCGATCGACGAGCTCCTCGCACAGGGCGAGGAGCTCAGGCGATGGGCCCGCGAGGAGGTCGAACGGGCGCTGCGGGAGCGACCGCCCGGCGACGACGAGCGATGACGACTTGACCGCGCACAGGCCAGGAGGCCGACCGCCCCGCTGGAGGATGGGACGGCCGACCCCCTGGCCTGTATGTGAGGAGCCCTTACGGAGGGTTCCGGAGGGCCACGCTGCGGGGCCGCATAGCGACGCTTTCCCCTCCCCGCCCCTTCCCGTTACCAGGGGCTGCGCCCCTGGACCCCGGGGTCTGGGGCGGAGCCCCAGTTGTGGGAAGGGGCGGGGAGGGGAGCAGCCCGCCGCAGGCGGCAGGACCCGTCGGGCCCCTAGAACGCGGCCTCGTCCAGGTCCATCAGACCCTTGTCGACCGACTCGGCCAGCGAGCGCTGCACCGAGACGCCCGGCAGCACCTCATGGGCGAAGAACTTCGCGACGGCGATCTTGCCCTCGTAGAAGGACCGGTCCTTGGTGGAGGCCGTACCCAGCTTCTCGGCGGCCACGGCCGCGCCCTTGAGCAGCAGATAGCCGATGATCACGTCACCGGAGGCCAGCAGCAGCCGGGTCGAGTTGAGGCCGACCTTGTAGATCGAGCTGACGTCCTGCTCGGTGGCGGCCAGGTCGGTGAGCATCGCGCCGACGATCGCCTCCAGGTCCACCGCGGCCTGGGCGAGCTGGTCGCGGGCGGCCTCCAGGTCCTCGCCCCCGGCGGCCTCGGCCAGGAACTTCTTGATCTCCTCCGAGACGACGGTCAGCGCCTGGCCCTGGTCCCGGACGATCTTGCGGAAGAAGTAGTCCTGGCCCTGGATGGCGGTGGTGCCCTCGTACAGGGTGTCGATCTTGGCGTCCCGGATGTACTGCTCCAGCGGGTACTCCTGGAGGTAGCCGGAGCCGCCGATGGTCTGGAGGGACTGCGCCAGCTGCTCGTACGCCTTCTCCGAGCCGTAGCCCTTGACGATGGGCAGCAGCAGGTCGTTGAGGCGGTTCGCGGCGGAGGTGTCCTCGCCCGCCGCCTCCTTGATCAGGATCTCGTCCTGGACCGAGGCGGTGTAGAGCACCAGCGCGCGCAGGCCCTCCGCGTACGCCTTCTGCGTCATCAGCGAGCGGCGCACGTCCGGGTGGTGGGTGATGGTCACCCGCGGGGCGGTCTTGTCGGTGAAGGCCGCCAGGTCCGGGCCCTGCACCCGCTCCTTGGCGTACTCAAGCGCGTTGAGGTAGCCGGTGGAGAGGGTGGCCATGGCCTTGGTGCCGACCATCATCCGGGCGAACTCGATGATCTTGAACATCTGGCGGATGCCGTCGTGCTTCTCGCCCAGCAGCCAGCCCTTGGCCGGGCCGTCGGCGCCGAAGGTCAGCTCGCAGGTGTTGGAGACCCGCAGACCCATCTTGTGCTCGACGTTGGTGGCGTACACACCGTTGCGCTCGCCGAGCTCACCGGTCTCCCAGTCGAAGTCGTACTTGGGGACGATGAACAGCGACAGACCCTTGGTGCCGGGCCCCGCGCCCTCGCGGCGGGCCAGCACGAAGTGGATGATGTTGTCCGAGAGGTCGTGCTCACCGGAGGTGATGAACCGCTTCACACCCTCGATGTGCCAGCTGCCGTCCTCCTGCTGGATCGCCTTGGTGCGGCCCGCGCCGACGTCGGAACCGGCGTCCGGCTCGGTCAGCACCATGGTGGAGCCCCACTGCTTGTCCACCATCAGCTGGGCGATCTTCAGCTGCTCCTCGGTGCCCTCGTCGTGGAGCACCCCCGCGAAGGACGGGCCGGAGGCGTACATCCAGATCGGGGCGTTCGAGCCGAGGATGGTCTCGGCCGAGCCCCACAGCAGCGAGCGGGGGCAGGCGGTGCCGCCGAGCGACTCCGGGACGCCCAGCCGCCACCACTCGGCCTCCATGTAGGCCCGGTAGCTCTTCTTGAACGACTCGGGAAGCGGCGCCGTGTGGGTCTTGGGGTCGTAGACGGGCGGGTTCCGGTCGGAGTCGGCGTAGCTTTCGGCCAGCTCGTGCTCGGAGAGCCGGGATATCTCGGCGAGCACGCTCTTGGCGGTGTCGACGTCCATCTCCGCGAACGGGCCGGTGCCGTACACCGTGTCGCGCCCGAGCACCTCGAAGAGGTTGAACTCGATGTCGCGGAGATTCGACTTGTAGTGCCCCATGGCGACGGCTCCGTAAGGATCGGGAGGCCAGGACCTCTGCGTTGACGCGTATCAGATCAGCTGATGCCATGATGCTACCCGTGGGTAATAAAGGGCAACCCTCAACCGGGTAACTGTGACTCAGTACGCTTCTGCGCATGTACGGCTACGACCAGAACGCGAGCGCAGGGCAGGGCTACGCCGCCCCGCCACCTCCGCCGCAACAGCAGCCGCATGCGTCACATCACGCGGCGGGTGCGGGGTACGGCCAGCAGCCGCTCTACCCGGAACCCTCCCCGCCGTCGCTCGCCGACGCGGTGCGGGCCTTCACCACCGGATCGATGTCGGCCGAGGACTTCCAGCAGATCTTCGCCGGGTCGAAGGTCTACTGCCCGCGCGGTGACAACCCCGGCTTCCTGGCGCTGCACAACACCCAGCAGCCGGTGATCCCCATGTTCACCTCGCTCAAGGAGCTGCGGAGGTACGCGGGCAAGGAGTCCAAGTACTTCGTGATCACCGGCGCCGAGGTGATCGACCTGCTGCCCACCGGCTATGGCTTCGTCCTCGACATGGAGGGCGAGCACCGGATCGTCTTCGACGCGAAGGCGGTGGAGCAGATGGTGGACTTCGCCATGCGCCGTATGTACGGCTAGATCCGCATACGTCCGAAAAGCACCGTTCGCCGCGTAAGGCGCTCGGGTGGAAATAAAGGCGCCCTTGCGGGTCGTTCACCGTTCAATTAAGTTGAATGGTGAACGACCGAGGAGGCCGTCATGCCCGCAGTGACCGTAGAGAATCCGCTGACCCTGCCGCGCGTCGCGGCACCCGCCGAGGCACGACCGCGCCCCGTGCTCGCCGTCACGACCGCTCCCAGCGGTTTCGAGGGCGAGGGCTTCCCGGTGCGCCGGGCCTTCGCGGGCATCGACTACAAGCACCTCGACCCGTTCATCATGATGGACCAGATGGGCGAGGTGGAGTACGCGCCGGGCGAGCCCAAAGGTTACCCCAGTTGGGGCACTACTCCCGAAAACCGCTTCTGACCTGGGAAAACGTGAAGCCCCGGGGCATCCGCTGAGGGTTGCCGCCGGGGCTTCGGTGTGTCCGTCAGTACGGGCCATAGAGGGGCGTCGTGTAACCCACCCAGGGCGATTGCTCCGGCACGGGGAAGCCGCGCCACGCCTTCGGGACGTCTGGAATCGCTAGAGCTTGCATGCCTGCAGGTCGACGGATCTTTTCCGCTGCATAACCCTGCTTCGGGGTCATTATAGCGATTTTTTCGGTATATCCATCCTTTTTCGCACGATATACAGGATTTTGCCAAAGGGTTCGTGTAGACTTTCCTTGGTGTATCCAACGGCGTCAGCCGGGCAGGATAGGTGAAGTAGGCCCACCCGCGAGCGGGTGTTCCTTCTTCACTGTCCCTTATTCGCACCTGGCGGTGCTCAACGGGAATCCTGCTCTGCGAGGCTGGCCGGCTACCGCCGGCGTAACAGATGAGGGCAAGCGGATGGCTGATGAAACCAAGCCAACCAGGAAGGGCAGCCCACCTATCAAGGTGTACTGCCTTCCAGACGAACGAAGAGCGATTGAGGAAAAGGCGGCGGCGGCCGGCATGAGCCTGTCGGCCTACCTGCTGGCCGTCGGCCAGGGCTACAAAATCACGGGCGTCGTGGACTATGAGCACGTCCGCGAGCTGGCCCGCATCAATGGCGACCTGGGCCGCCTGGGCGGCCTGCTGAAACTCTGGCTCACCGACGACCCGCGCACGGCGCGGTTCGGTGATGCCACGATCCTCGCCCTGCTGGCGAAGATCGAAGAGAAGCAGGACGAGCTTGGCAAGGTCATGATGGGCGTGGTCCGCCCGAGGGCAGAGCCATGACTTTTTTAGCCGCTAAAACGGCCGGGGGGTGCGCGTGATTGCCAAGCACGTCCCCATGCGCTCCATCAAGAAGAGCGACTTCGCGGAGCTGGTGAAGTACATCACCGACGAGCAAGGCAAGACCGATCCCCGGGGACCTGCAGGTCGACTCTAGCTAGCTGGCCAGGGCCCGATACGTCGCGGTGAGTTCAGGCTTTTTCATATCTCATTGCCCCCGGACGAGCGTCTGCTCCGCCATTCGCCGTCCGCCGTGCCAATCGGATCAGCCGTCCAAATGCGGGATTTTCGTTAGTCGGAGGCCAAACGGCATTGAGCGTCAGCATATCATCAGCGAGCTGAAGAAAGACAATCCCCGATCCGCTCCACGTGTTGCCCCAGCAATCAGCGCGACCTTGCCCCTCCAACGTCATCTCGTTCTCCGCTCATGAGCTCAGCCAATCGACTGGCGAGCGGCATCGCATTCTTCGCATCCCGCCTCTGGCGGATGCAGGAAGATCAACGGATCTCGGCCCAGTTGACCCAGGGCTGTCGCCACAATGTCGCGGGAGCGGATCAACCGAGCAAAGGCATGACCGACTGGACCTTCCTTCTGAAGGCTCTTCTCCTTGAGCCACCTGTCCGCCAAGGCAAAGCGCTCACAGCAGTGGTCATTCTCGAGATAATCGACGCGTACCAACTTGCCATCCTGAAGAATGGTGCAGTGTCTCGGCACCCCATAGGGAACCTTTGCCATCAACTCGGCAAGATGCAGCGTCGTGTTGGCATCGTGTCCCACGCCGAGGAGAAGTACCTGCCCATCGAGTTCATGGACACGGGCGACCGGGCTTGCAGGCGAGTGAGGTGGCAGGGGCAATGGATCAGAGATGATCTGCTCTGCCTGTGGCCCCGCTGCCGCAAAGGCAAATGGATGGGCGCTGCGCTTTACATTTGGCAGGCGCCAGAATGTGTCAGAGACAACTCCAAGGTCCGGTGTAACGGGCGACGTGGCAGGATCGAACGGCTCGTCGTCCAGACCTGACCACGAGGGCATGACGAGCGTCCCTCCCGGACCCAGCGCAGCACGCAGGGCCTCGATCAGTCCAAGTGGCCCATCTTCGAGGGGCCGGACGCTACGGAAGGAGCTGTGGACCAGCAGCACACCGCCGGGGGTAACCCCAAGGTTGAGAAGCTGACCGATGAGCTCGGCTTTTCGCCATTCGTATTGCACGACATTGCACTCCACCGCTGATGACATCAGTCGATCATAGCACGATCAACGGCACTGTTGCAAATAGTCGGTGGTGATAAACTTATCATCCCCTTTTGCTGATGGAGCTGCACATGAACCAAAAGGATCTAGGTGAAGATCCTTTTTGATAATCTCATGACCAAAATCCCTTAACGTGAGTTTTCGTTCCACTGAGCGTCAGACCCCGTAGAAAAGATCAAAGGATCTTCTTGAGATCCTTTTTTTCTGCGCGTAATCTGCTGCTTGCAAACAAAAAAACCACCGCTACCAGCGGTGGTTTGTTTGCCGGATCAAGAGCTACCAACTCTTTTTCCGAAGGTAACTGGCTTCAGCAGAGCGCAGATACCAAATACTGTTCTTCTAGTGTAGCCGTAGTTAGGCCACCACTTCAAGAACTCTGTAGCACCGCCTACATACCTCGCTCTGCTAATCCTGTTACCAGTGGCTGCTGCCAGTGGCGATAAGTCGTGTCTTACCGGGTTGGACTCAAGACGATAGTTACCGGATAAGGCGCAGCGGTCGGGCTGAACGGGGGGTTCGTGCACACAGCCCAGCTTGGAGCGAACGACCTACACCGAACTGAGATACCTACAGCGTGAGCTATGAGAAAGCGCCACGCTTCCCGAAGGGAGAAAGGCGGACAGGTATCCGGTAAGCGGCAGGGTCGGAACAGGAGAGCGCACGAGGGAGCTTCCAGGGGGAAACGCCTGGTATCTTTATAGTCCTGTCGGGTTTCGCCACCTCTGACTTGAGCGTCGATTTTTGTGATGCTCGTCAGGGGGGCGGAGCCTATGGAAAAACGCCAGCAACGCGGCCTTTTTACGGTTCCTGGCCTTTTGCTGGCCTTTTGCTCACATGTTCTTTCCTGCGTTATCCCCTGATTCTGTGGATAACCGTATTACCGCCTTTGAGTGAGCTGATACCGCTCGCCGCAGCCGAACGACCGAGCGCAGCGAGTCAGTGAGCGAGGAAGCGGAAGAGCGCCCAATACGCAAACCGCCTCTCCCCGCGCGTTGGCCGATTCATTAATGCAGCTGGCACGACAGGTTTCCCGACTGGAAAGCGGGCAGTGAGCGCAACGCAATTAATGTGAGTTAGCTCACTCATTAGGCACCCCAGGCTTTACACTTTATGCTTCCGGCTCGTATGTTGTGTGGAATTGTGAGCGGATAACAATTTCACACAGGAAACAGCTATGACATGATTACGAATTCGAGCTCGGTACCAGCCCGACCCGAGCACGCGCCGGCACGCCTGGTCGATGTCGGACCGGAGTTCGAGGTACGCGGCTTGCAGGTCCAGGAAGGGGACGTCCATGCGAGTGTCCGTTCGAGTGGCGGCTTGCGCCCGATGCTAGTCGCGGTTGATCGGCGATCGCAGGTGCACGCGGTCGATCTTGACGGCTGGCGAGAGGTGCGGGGAGGATCTGACCGACGCGGTCCACACGTGGCACCGCGATGCTGTTGTGGGCACAATCGTGCCGGTTGGTAGGATCCTCTAGAAATGTACTCGCATGCCTCACCGGAGGTAAATCAATGCGCTCATCTCATTGTCCGGCCGGCGCGACGTGGCCGTTAGGGACCAGACCCCGCGCCGTAATGGTGCTGATCGCACTGGCCACCGCCATTGCCCTGGCCCTGCTGAGCGTCTCTGCCCCGCCGACGGCCGCTGCCGTGCCGTTGTCCCAGGACAAGACCGCGGCCGCCGCCGAGCTGCTGTCGCAGGGTAGACCCGCGACCGCCTCGTCCACCGAGAACACGTCCACCCCCGCGTCCGCGGCGGTGGACGGCAACACCGGGACCCGCTGGTCAAGCGTGTTCAGCGACCCCCAGTGGCTACGCGTCGACCTGGGCGCCACCGCCACCATCAGCCGAATCGTCCTGCGCTGGGAGGCCGGATACGCCCGAGCGTTCCAGATCCAGACCTCGGACAACGGCACCGCCTGGACCACCATTCACTCGACCGTCACCGGCACCGGTGGCATGCAGACCCTCGACGTCACCGGAAGTGGCCGGTACGTCCGCGTCTATGGCATGCAGCGCGGCACCCCCTATGGCTACTCGCTGTGGGAGTTCCAGGTGTACGGGTCCAGTGGTGGCACCTCCCCCGGGGACGGGATCCCGGACCCGACGACCGCTTCGCTGGAGGCCGCAAGCGGGCCGCTGGCCACTGCCGCCTACACCGTTCCCAGCCCGAGCGGATATGGATCCGGCACCGTCACCTACCCGACAGCCACCGGGTCATACCCGGGCGTCGTGCTGATGCCGGGCTATCAGGGCACCCAGCAGAACCTGCAATGGCTCGCACCCCGCCTCGCCTCCTGGGGCTTCGTCGTGATCAACGTCGGCACCAACACGCTCACCGACGATCCCGAATCGCGCGGGCGCCAGATCAGCGCCGCCGGCACCCAGTTGCTCGCGCTCGGCAACACCACCGGCAACCCGGTCTCCGGCAAGCTCAACGGCACACTCGGCGCGGCCGGTCACTCGATGGGGGGCGGCGGTGTCATGGCGGCCCTCCGCGACGACTCCCGCTTCAAGGCGGGCGTGCCCACGGCCCCGTTCCATATGAGCCCGAACTTCTCCGGAGTAACCGAGCCCACCTTCTTCCTCACCTGTCAAAGCGATGTCGCCGCCCCCGGCAACAGGTACGCGCTGCCCTGGTACAACTCCATGGCCCAGGCCGAGAAGCTCTACATCGAGGTTCCCGGCGACCACCTCTGCCCGATGACCGGATCCGGCAACAAGGCCAAGCAGGGCAAGTGGATCGTGTCGTTCCTCAGCCGCTGGCTGCGCGCTGACACCCGTTTCAGCCCGTTCCTGTGCGATGCCGTGCGTGACTCCGACAAGAACAACACGTCCCTGGTCACGCGCTGGATGGACACCTGCCCGTTCTGACTAGAGTCGACCTGCAGCCCAAGCTTGGCACTGGCCGTCGTTTTACAACGTCGTGACTGGGAAAACCCTGGCGTTACCCAACTTAATCGCCTTGCAGCACATCCCCCTTTCGCCAGCTGGCGTAATAGCGAAGAGGCCCGCACCGATCGCCCTTCCCAACAGTTGCGCAGCCTGAATGGCGAATGGCGCCTGATGCGGTATTTTCTCCTTACGCATCTGTGCGGTATTTCACACCGCATAAATTCCCCAATGTCAAGCACTTCCGGAATCGGGAGCGCGGCCGATGCAAAGTGCCGATAAACATAACGATCTTTGTAGAAACCATCGGCGCAGCTATTTACCCGCAGGACATATCCACGCCCTCCTACATCGAAGCTGAAAGCACGAGATTCTTCGCCCTCCGAGAGCTGCATCAGGTCGGAGACGCTGTCGAACTTTTCGATCAGAAACTTCTCGACAGACGTAGATCAGGCTTCCCGGGTGTCTCGCTACGCCGCTACGTCTTCCGTGCCGTCCTGGGCGTCGTCTTCGTCGTCGTCGGTCGGCGGCTTCGCCCACGTGATCGAAGCGCGCTTCTCGATGGGCGTTCCCTGCCCCCTGCCCGTAGTCGACTTCGTGACAACGATCTTGTCTACGAAGAGCCCGACGAACACGCGCTTGTCGTCTACTGACGCGCGCCCCCACCACGACTTAGGGCCGGTCGGGTCAGCGTCGGCGTCTTCGGGGAACCATTGGTCAAGGGGAAGCTTCGGGGCTTCGGCGGCTTCAAGTTCGGCAAGCCGCTCTTCCGCCCCTTGCTGCCGGAGCGTCAGCGCTGCCTGTTGCTTCCGGAAGTGCTTCCTGCCAACGGGTCCGTCGTACGCGCCTGCCGCGCGGTCTTCGTACAGCTCTTCAAGGGCGTTCAGGGCGTCGGCGCGCTCCGCAACAAGGTTCGCCCGTTCGCCGCTCTTCTCAGGCGCCTCAGTGAGCTTGCCGAAGCGTCGGGCGGCTTCCCACAGAAGCGCCAACGTCTCTTCGTCGCCTTCGGCGTGCCTGATCTTGTTGAAGATGCGTTCCGCAACGAACTTGTCGAGTGCCGCCATGCTGACGTTGCACGTGCCTTCGTGCTGCCCAGGTGCGGACGGGTCGACCACCTTCCGGCGACGGCAGCGGTAAGAGTCCTTGATCGATTCTTCCCCGCGCTTCGAAGTCATGACGGCGCCACACTCGCAGTACAGCTTGTCCATGGCGGACAGAATGGCTTGCCCCCGGGAAAGCCCCTTGCCGCGCCCCCTGCCGTCCAACCACGCCTGAAGCTCATACCACTCAGCGGGCTCGATGATCGGTCCGCAATCAAGCTCGACCGGCCGGAGCGTGATCGGGTCGCGCTGAATGCGGTAACCCTCAATCTTCGTGGTCGGCGTGCCGTCCGGCTTCTTCTTGTAGATCACCTCAGCGGCGAAGCCCGCAATACGCGGGTCCCGAAGGATTCGCATAACGGTTGCCGGGTCCCAGGCGCTTGAAGCGGTCTTCTTCCCAATCGTCTCGCCCCGGGTCGGCACGGCGTCAGCGTCCATGCGCTTACAAAGCCCCGTGATGCTGCCCGGGTGAATGGCGGCTTGACTGCCCGGCTTGAAGGGAAGGTGTTTGTGCGTCTTGATCTCACGCCACCACCACCGGATTACGTCGGGCTCGAACTCGAAGGGTCCGGTAAGGGGAGTGGTCGAGTGCGCAAGCTTGTTGATGACGACATTGACCATTCGGCCGTTGCGCGTGATCTCCTTCGTCTCCGAAACAAGCTCGAAGCCGTAAGGCGCCTTCCCGCCGACGTACCCGCCCAATTCGCGCTGAAGGTTCTTCGTGTCGAGAATCTTCGCCGACTTCAGCGAAGATTCTTTGTGCGACGCGTCGAGCCGCATAATCAGGTGAATCAGGTCCATGACGTTTCCCTGCCGGAAGACGCCTTCCTGAGTGGAAACAATCGTCACGCCCAGGGCGAGCAATTCCGAGACAATCGGAATCGCGTCCATGACCTTCAGGCGCGAGAAGCGCGACACGTCATAGACAATGATCATGTTGAGCCGCCCGGCGCGGCATTCGTTCAGGATGCGTTCGAACTCCGGGCGCTCCGCCGTCCCGAACGCCGACGTGCCCGGCGCTTCGCTGAAATGCCCGACGAACCTGAACCGGCCCCCGTCGCGCTCGACTTCGCGCTGAAGGTCGGCCGCCTTGTCTTCGTTGGCGCTACGCTGTGTCGCTGGGCTTGCTGCGCTCGAATTTTCGCGCTCGCGCGACTGACGGTCGTAAGCACCCGCGTACGTGTCCACCCCGGTCACAACCCCTTGTGTCATGTCGGCGACCCTACGCCCCCAACTGAGAGAACTCAGGGGCACCCCCTGGCACCCGCACCGCGGCTTCGAGACCGTCACCTACATCATCGACGGGATCTTCGACCACCAGGACTCCAACGGTGGTGGCGGCACGATCACCAACGGTGACACCCAGTGGATGACGGCCGGGGCCGGTCTGCTCCACATCGAGGCGCCGCCGGAGCAGCTGGTCATGTCCGGCGGCCTCTTCCACGGCCTTCAGCTGTGGGTGAACCTGCCGAAGAAGGACAAGATGATGTCGCCGCGCTACCAGGACATCCGCGGTGGCCAGGTCCGGCTGCTCACCTCCCCCGACGGCGGCGCGCTGCTGCGGGTCATAGCCGGTGAGCTGGACGGTCACGAGGGTCCCGGCATCACACACACGCCGATCACGATGATCCACGCGACGCTGGCGCCGGGTGCGGAGATCACCCTGCCGTGGCGCGAGGACTTCAACGGCCTCGCGTATGTGCTCGCGGGCCGCGGTGCTGTCGGCGCCGAGCGGCGTCCGGTCCACCTGGGCCAGACGGCCGTCTTCGGAGCCGGTTCCGCGCTGACCGTCCGCGCGGACGAGAAGCAGGACTCCCACACACCGGACCTGGAGGTCGTGCTCCTCGGCGGTCAGCCCATCCGCGAGCCGATGGCGCATTACGGTCCCTTTGTGATGAACACCCGCGCGGAGCTCCAGCAGGCCTTCGAGGACTTCCAGAAGGGCCGGCTCGGCACGATTCCGGCGGTGCACGGGATGTCCGAGGGCGGAATGTAGGACTCGCCGGGACGAGACGCGAACGAGCCCCGTCCGGATGGGGACGGGGCTCGTCGGCGCTTACGGGCGGATCACCCGTCTTTCAGCGTTGTCTCAGTGTTGCCCGGCGCGACGCTTCCGGGTCGCGAACGCGGCTGCCGCGCCCGCACCGGCCAGCAGGGCACTGAGGGAGATGATCTTCAGCAGGCCGGACGTACCCGTGTTGGCCAGCGAGCCACCGCCTCCACTGGTCCCCGAGCCTCCGCTGGTTCCCGAGCCTCCGCTGGTCCCGGAGCCCCCGCCTGTCCCCGAGCCTCCGCCAGACTGGGGGCCTGGCTCGTTGGGCGGCTCAGAGGTGGGCGGCTCCGACGACGGAGTGGGCGTCGGCGTGGGAGTCGGCGGTTTCTGCTTGGGGATGTACACGCCGGCGTCGATCGTGTGATCGACCTCTCCTGGCTTGTCCGGCGCCGTGACAGGTGCGCGTCCGTCGCACAGCCGCCCGGTCGTCGGCGGGGTCACATTCGAGTCATGTGCCCGGTTGCCACCGGCCCGCGGGAGCGTGAACCGCAGCTTGGTGGCCGACGGCTCAGTCGGCACCTCGCTGGTGTCCGCGGTACACACATCGAACTGCACCGTGTACTTCGCGCCCGGCTTGAGCTCATAGTCGGCGCCGACCCCACCGAAGTAGTACTCGCCGGCGGCATCGGTCTTGGTCGTGGCGACCTGCTTGCCGTCGGAGTCCAGCAGGTTGATCGTCGCGTCCGGCAGCGGCACTTCGTTGCGACCCTCGGGATCCTGGATCCCATTGTGGTCGCCGTCGAACCACACCCGGTTGCCGATCTGGATCGGTGCGTTAGCCGCCTCATAGGCGATATCGCCGAGCCCACCGGCCTTACCGAACCCGCTCTGTTCCTGACTGACGAACTGGTACGCGTTGTGGGTCGGATCGTTGCCCGGGCCCTGACCGGTCGTGACGTTGTGGTAACCGGTCCCGGAGGTCGCGACGTTGACGACCGGGTCGAACTCCGTGCTGACGACCCACTGCTGCCGCGGAATGTAGGCCACCGAGCCCAGCGCGGTCTCCGCGTGAACCCCGTTGCCGAAGTAGTCGCCCGGGAAGTACTCGACGACACTTGGGTCCTGGGTGCCACCGGTGGCGGGGGTGGCGTGGTTGGGGCAGCTTCCGGTGCCTTCCCACTCGTATCCACCGGTGGGAGTGGCACAGGCCATGTTGATGTCGCCGCCGGCCATGCCGTTTTCGGGGTCGTCGTTGTCCGGCCTCGGGTCCAGTCCACCCCAGCTCACGACGTCCATGAACCGGTCGCGGAAACCGAGGACCATCGAACCGTCGCGGGTGAAGGCGAGGGAGGCGAGCTCCGGCTGCGGATCGATGAAGACGTTGCCCACCTTCCGCTCGTCCCACGTGGCCAGGGAGGTGTTCCACGGGTTCCAGTGGGTGGCCTGGACGACGTCGTTGGAACCGAAAACGGAGCCGCGCTTGGCGGTGAGCGGCTGGGTCAGCACGGTGTCGAACTGATCGCCGTCGTAGGTGTAGACGACGGCCTTCAGGTCCTCGCGCTTCTGTGTGCTCTCCGCGCTGCACACACCACCGACGTAGAGCTTGCTGTCGTGGACCTGAAGACCGAACGGCCGCCAGTCACCGGGGCTCGCGCAGCCCGGGTCCGGGATGCGCACCGACGCTTCGGGTGCGGACGCGGTGGTCCCGGTCGCGTCAAAGCTGACCAGGCGCCGGGTCCGCAGATTCACCGCGTACAGCGTCGAGCCGTCCTCCGACAGGGCCAGGCCGCCGATGCTCTCCTTGCCCGGCACATCGGTGAACCCGGCGTCCTTGATCATCTTGCTGGCGTCGTGGGGCGTCACCGTGGCGCCCGGCACCTTCGCGAACAGGGTCGGCGCGCTCCCGCCGTCGGTCGGCGTGGTGTAGATCGCGTCACCGCCGCCCGGCCCGTACGGGGTGTACCGCCGGGCGAACGCGCCCTGGAAGATCCGCTTCCGGTCCTTGTCGTAGGCCAGCGCGAACGTCGTGCCCACCTGGTCCTGCGTGTTGAGCGTGGTCGGGCACGCCGTATCGCCAGGACACGTACCTCTTTCGTCCGTCCCGAACGCCACCAATGCCCGTTTGTCTTGTGCGTCGGCGGTGTTCTGGATCGGTACGAAATACCGTGTGTCCGGCAGCGTGTAGTCGGCCGGGTTCCAGACGCCGGTAATCACCGAGTCGTCCTTGCCGTCCGACACGTCCACGAACGTCGTGAAGCTGTCGAAGTGGTTTTCCTTCGTGGAGGCCGGTGCCGCCTGAAGATACTTGTTGTACGGCGCCGGGATGGTGACGTCGACGCGGTACTGGCCGCCGGTCAGTTCGGTCGACTTCGAGACCACCACCTTTCCGGTGGCATCCGTGGTGCCGGTGACCCGATGGCCGGCGGGGTCCGACACCTTGACCTTCATGCCCCGCTGCGGCACGTCCATGGTCGTGTTGATCACGCCGGTGCCGAAGAAATCCCGCAGGACCTGCACCGTCAGGGTGCCGTCGCCAGTTGAGGCGGTGGCCGTCCCGACCGTCGCGCCCATGGTGCTGCCCAACAGTACGAAGGCGCAGAGGCCCACTCGTGCCAGTGGGCCCGTACGCTTCCCGGCTGTCCGGCGTAACCTTCCACGTACTCTTCGCACAGCCATCACTCTCCCCTCGTGATGTGAACCGACCACCCGTTTCCAGTCGTGCATCCGCTTCCCGGCCCCGGGTGACACGTCGGTCATGAAAAGGGCCCACCGCTGTTTCGGTGGGCCCGGTCGTTCTTGGTCGTCCTGGCGGATGTAGCGAATTCAGGGACTCGGGAGTGCCATTCCCAGACAAGTCGCACTCGTCCTCGCTTCCCACGCGGAAACAGCACAAGAGTCTGAATTGTCATCCTGAACCGCTCCATCAGCAGCGATACTGTAGCGGGTGTACGCCAAGATCGGGGGGAGAGTAGGGAATGAATAAGCGGAACGTGTTAGCAATGCGCCGTGTACGGAGTCTGAAAATCAGACACGTTCTCTCGCGGCGCGCGGCGGGTCGGCGCCGATGGCCGCGGGCACGCTGGGTGGCAGCCGCCATCGGCGGTGTGGCCGTCGCGGTGGCCACGTTCCTGATCGTCGACAGCGACTCCGCCCCCACCGGTCCAAAGGAATTGACCTCGGATCAGGCGAGCCGTCTGGCGGTCACGCGGTTCCTCAACTACCAGGCGGGCGGGCGCGCCATGACGATCAACGTGCCGGGCACCGCTGGTGAGCTGACCATCACCGGATCCATCGACTACCGCCGCAAGATCGGTTACGGCGCGGTGCACGGCACCGGGCGCGATACGTCCAGCGACGGGCTGATCCAGTGGACGGCCACCACCGTGTCCGTCCACCCGATGGCGAACGCCCCGGCGAAGGCGCCGGCACGGCCGCCGGAGTCGGGCTGGTCCAGTCGTCCGCTGCTGAAGTACGGCAGTTCTCTGGACAGTTCGCTGGCCATCGCGCTGAAGCTGGGCAGCGACCGTCCGGACAACGCCGAACTACTGCCGCAGAACGGTGCCGCCTGGGTTGGACAGGACCGGTTGGACGGCCATCGGGTGGACATCATGACCGGGCCGAGCGCCCGTGCCACGCCCGGTACGGCGGGGGCGACGACGGGTGCCGTGCGCTACTGGATCGGCTCGGACGGCACCATGTACCGGGTTCGCGTCGGTGTGGCCTCCGCGTCGCGGCCGGTGGTCATCGACTTCGACACCCACAAGTACGTTCCGGTCCGGCCGGTGCCCGGAGTCACCCCGAAGCGGTAGCCGGCCCTCAGGACGTCCCCACCCGCGCCCCCGCGGCGAGCAGTGACGCCGACGGCAGCCGGAAGCCCGCCGTGTCCGGCAGTGCCGGAACCGCCGGAACGGCGGTGGCGCCCGTGGTGGTGGCCTTCGGGAACTGCGGCTGCCGCTTGGGCGCCGCCACATCGGTGAACGGGATCCCGCCGGGTGCCGTCGGCTTCGCCCATGTGCCGGACGGCGAGGACGACCGGGCGGGGCGAGGGCAGGACGCGGTTGTCGCGAGCCGGGCGGGCACCGTCTTCCGCAGGTCATTGCCGCGCAGGCAGTTGCCCCGTCCCTTCGTGGCGGTGGGGAACGTCCAGCCGACGTCAACGCCGTTGGCGGCGAAGGTGTTGTCCAGGATCTGGTTGCCGTCCGGCCGTATGTCAGCGGTTGCGGTGATCACCACCCCGGCGTTGCTGTTACCGGCGATTCGGTTGCGGACGAACTGGTTCTCGGTGCCGCCGTCGACGCCGATGCCGATGCCCCACCCGCCGTCGGCCTGTTCGGGGGTGGCCGCCTGCTGGTTGGCCGCGATCAGGTTGCCCGCGACGACGGCGTCCTTCTGCGGGAGCAACTTCTCCTGGTGGTCGGAGTTGGTGGTGAGTCCGACCCGGTTGCCGACCAGGCGGTTACCGACCACGTACATGTCGCCACTGGCGTTGGTGCCTTCGTAACCGACCGCGTTGAGTTCGGCGATGTTGTCCCGCACCACGATGCGACAGGGCTTGCACTGTCCGACGTAGATCCCCGAGTCGGCCGAGCCCGAGGTGTACGAGTGCTCGATGACACCGTTCTGCGCGGAGAACGCGTAGATGCCGTACAGCCCGTTGCGGGTCGCGGTGACGTGGGAGACCAGGAACGACTTCAGGAGGGTGACGGGCTCGTCGCCGGTGTCGTAGCCGCCGGACTGCCCCGGCGCTCCGGCGGCCGCCTTCGCCGAGCCGGTGACCAGGACCCCGTTCTGCGTGTTGTTCTCCACGGTCAGGTTCTCGACGGCCACCCCGGGGGCGGCGACGACGATGCCGTTCGGCTGCCGTAACCGCCCGTCGATGACGACCTTGTCCCGGGACGCGCCGCGAAGGGTGATGCGAGCCTTCGATATCTTCACCGACTCGTGGTACGTGCCCGGCGCGACCAGCACGAGATCGCCGGGCCGGGCCAGGGACACCGCGGCCGAGATCGTCGGGGCGTCGGCCGGCACGTTGATCGTCACATGCGCGCCGGACGGTCGTCGGCCCTGGTCCGACCCGTCATCGCCGCCGCCGCAGCCGGCCAGTACGGGTACCAGTGTTCCGAGCACCGCGGCCATCAGGCGAAGACGGAGACGAGGCATGGCCTCATCCTGGCACGGACGCCGATGAAGTCGCGGGCGCCGATGCGGATATGGCACAGTTCACACTGTGCGCCCAGCCGACTCCCGCCCGTCACGCCGCGCGTTCCTCGGTGCCACCGGCACCGTGACCGCCGTCGGCCTCTCCGCCGGGTGCCAATCGAGTTCCGCCCCGCCGGACCGGGACGATGCCCCCGAGCCGACCCCGCCGGTATCACCAACCGGCCGGTACCAGGCGGGCATCACCCTTCCGCAACCGGCCCAGCGGAACCTGCTGGCCGTGGTGGCCGACCTCGTTGACGTCGATGCCGCGGCCGTCCGTCCGCTGCTGGCCGAACTCGGCGAGGCCATCCGCACCCTCACCGCGGGGACCGACGCACGGCTGATGGGCCTGGAGCCGGGCGATCTGACCGTGACGGTCGGGGTGGGCCCCCGGCTGGTGCGCGAGGTCGATCCCGACCTGCCCGGCGCGAAGGACCTCCCACGGTTCTCCCGTGAACGGATCGCCTCCCGGGCGCGCGGGGGCGACCTGCTGATACAGATCTGCGCCGACGACGCCTTGGTGATACCGGTCGTGGCCGCCGCGCTTCTGGAGCGGGCCGGTGACCGGATACGGGAACGCTGGCGGCAGTCCGGAGTCCGCGGTGCGAACGTGCCGGTGGATCGGGGCCTTGCCGCGCCACGGAACCTCTTCGGTTTCGTCGACGGCATCGTGGGCCCCCACACGAAGGCCGAACAACGACGCCACCTGTGGTTGGCAGGACCGGCTCATGTCGCCGACGGCACCCTCGCCGTACTGCGGCGCATGGAACTCGACCTGCCGAGGTTCGCCAAGCTGTCCGTCGCCGAACAGGAAGCGGTCTTCGGCCGGCGCCGGGCCACTGGTGTGCCCCTCTCCGGTGGCACCATCGCCTCGGGCCCGGACCTCGGCGCCAAGACGCCGGACGGGCGCTACCTCGTCCCGGTGGACGCCCATGCCCGCAGGGCACACTCCACCGCGGTCGGCGTCGGCCTCATGCTCCGTCGCTCCTACAGCATCGACGGACCCGCCCCCGGCCTGCTCTTCATGAGCTTCCAGAACGACATACGGACCTTCACCAACACCCTCACCCGGATGGACAATTCCGACGCCCTGCTGGAATTCACGACCACGACCGCCAGCGCGAGCTTCCTGATACTTCCCGGCTTCGACGAACAACACCCGCTCGGTTCCCGGCTCTTCCACTGATCAGCCCGGCCGCCCCGGCACCATCCCGGCCGAGGGCTACGAGGTGTCCGGCGGATCGTGACGCCTGCGTCGGGCTGCTCCCCTCCCCGCCCCTTCCCGATACCAGGAGCTTCGCCCCTGGACCCCGGGGTCTGGGGCGGAGCCCCAGTTTCGGGAAGGGGCGGGGAGGGGACAGCATCGATATGCGGCTCCGCCGCGTGGTCCGCCGGACGCCCCTAGGCCCCGTCAGGCTGGGACGAGGCCCCGGCCTCCGGCCCTGCCTCGTGCAGTTCGTACCAGATGCATTTGCCGTCGCCGCGCGGGTCCACCCCCCAGTTGTCGGCCAGCAGTTCCATCAGCAGCAGGCCGCGCCCGGAGGAGGCCAGTTCGCCCGGGCGGCGGCGGTGCGGCAGCTCGTCGCTGCTGTCGGCGACGTCCAGCCGCAGCCGCCGGGTCCCGGGCCGCCCGCTGACCTCGGCCACCAGCAGGGCGTCCCCGTCGGTGTGCAGCAGCACATTGGTGACCATCTCGGAGAGCATCAGCACCGCCGACTCCACCTGGTCCGGGTCCGCCCAGTCGTGCAGCATGTCGCGCAGCTGCCGGCGGGCGCCCGCTATCCGCTCCGGTTCGGCCTGCGCCACCGTGACCGCCGTACGCCGCACCGGCGCCGAACCGGGCCCGACCAGGCACACCTCCGCCTCCCGGCGGATCAGCAGCAGCGCTATGTCGTCCTCGCGCCGGTCCGCGAGCGGACCGGTGGTGTGGTGGGAGGGCGGCCCGTGCACCGCCTGCACCAGGGAGTCGGCCAGGATCTCGAGGTCGTCCGAGTCGAGCCCGCCGGAGCCGGCGTCCGGGGCGGCGGGCCGCTCGAAGACCTCCCGGATCCGGCCCCAGCCGCTCTCCAGATCGTGCCCGCCGGTCTCGATCAGCCCGTCGGTGCACATCAGCAGCGTCTCGCCGGGCTCCAGCACCACCCGGGTGGTCGGATAGTCGGTGTCCGGGTCGATGCCCAGCGGCAGCCCGCCCGCGGTGGGCCGGAGCATCATCGTCCCGTCGGCCAGCCGGACCGCCGGGTCGGGGTGGCCCGCGCGGGCGATGTCCAGGGTGCCCGCCACCGGGTCCACCTCCATATAGAGACAGGTGGCGAACCTCGGGTCGTAGCGGCCGTCCGGGCCCTCGGGTTCGGCGAGACCGGCCAGGAAGCGGGAGGCGCGGGAGAGCACCGCGTCGGGGTGGTGGCCCTCGGAGGCGTACGCCCGGACCGCGATCCTCAGCTGCCCCATGATCCCGGCGGCGCGCACATCGTGGCCCTGCACATCGCCGATCACCAGCGCGGTACGCCCCGAGGGCAGCCCGATCACGTCGTACCAGTCGCCGCCGACCTGGAGCCCGCCGCCGGTCGGCACATAGCGCGCGGCCACCGTCAGCCCCGGGATGTCGGGCTTGCTGGCGGGCAGCATCGAGCGCTGGAGCCCGTCCGCCAGCTCCCGCTCGGTCTCCTGGAGCGCGGTGCGGGACAGCGCCTGGGCCAGCATCCGGGCGATCGTGGTCAGCACCGAGCGCTCATCGGGCGAGAACGACACCGGATGGGCGAATCCGGCCATCCATGCGCCGATGGTGCGGCCCGCGACGATCAGCGGCAGAAACGCCCAGGACCGGCGGGCGCGGGAGCGGCCCGGCGACCACCCGGCCGGGAACCGGCCGCGGTACTCCTCCGGTGTGGGCAGATAGACCGCCCGGCCGGTGCGCACCACCTCCGCCGCCGGATGGTCGGTGCTCAGCGCGATGTCGTGAAGGGGACGGTCGGTGCCCGCCCGCGGCCCGTGGTGGCCGATCACCGAGATCCGCTCGCCCTCGACGCCGAAGACCGCGAGCCCGTCCGGGGAGAAGCCCGGCATCGACAGCCCCGCCGCCACCCGCAGCACCTCGGCGGTGGACATCGCCTCCGCCAGTGCCCGCCCCGCGTCCAGCAGGAACGCCTCGCGGTTGCGGCGCCAGTCGCCGGTGATCGGCGGGCCGCCTGCCGAGGTGCCCGGCAGCGGGTCGGGGACCTCCTGGAGGGTGCCGAGCAGGTAGTAGCCGTCGTCGCTGCCGCCCCGCGCTATCGGCCGGGAGCGGGTGCGCACGGTCCGCAGTACGGTGCCCTTCTCGTCCACGATGCGCAGCCGGGCCTCGGCCAGGGTGCCCTCGGCCACCGCGAGCTGGACTATCGCCTTGACCTCGAGCCAGTCCGCGGGGTGGAAGCAGGCGCGGGCGGCGGCCTCGGGGAGGGTGACGGCCTCGGCGGGAAGGCCGACCAGCCGGGCGGCCTCCGCGTCATAGGTGACGGCGCCCGAGACACTGTCCCAGCGCCATAGGCCGGTCGCTATGGCGGCCAGCAGGTCCTCGGTGCGCATTGCGCTACCTTATGGGGATTTGCCAACCGCTTACCAGTGAGGGTCGTGGCGCCGGTAGGCTTGGCCGGAAGCTTCCCTAGGGTACGTACGCCTCCCGATCGACACGACTTGGATGAATGATGCATCGGTACCGGTCCCACACGTGTGGTCAGCTCCGCGCCGCTGACGTCGGCACCGACGTCCGGCTCTCCGGATGGCTCCACAATCGACGGAACCTGGGCGGCATCCTCTTCATCGATCTCCGCGACCACTATGGCCTGGTCCAGCTGGTGGTGCGCCCCGACACCCCCGCCAACGAGGCACTGAGCTCCATCAGCAAGGAGACCGTCGTCCGGGTGGACGGCCGGGTCATCGAGCGCGGCGCGGACAACGTCAACCCCGAGCTGCCGACCGGCGAGATCGAGGTCGAGGTCGCCGACGTCGAGGTGCTCGGCGCCGCCGACCCGCTGCCCTTCACCGTCTTCCCCGAGGACGGGGTCGGCGAGGAGCGGCGGCTGGAGTACCGCTTCCTGGACCTGCGCCGCGAGCGCATGCACCGCAACATCATGCTGCGCTCCGCCGTCATCTCCGCCATCCGGCAGAAGATGACCGCGCAGGGCTTCAACGAGCTGGCGACCCCGATCCTGTCCGCCACCTCCCCCGAGGGCGCCCGGGACTTCCTGGTCCCGTCCCGGCTGCACGCGGGCAAGTTCTACGCGCTGCCGCAGGCCCCGCAGCAGTTCAAGCAGCTGCTGATGATCGCGGGCTTCGACCGCTACTTCCAGATCGCGCCCTGCTTCCGCGACGAGGACGCCCGCGCCGACCGCTCGCCTGGCGAGTTCTACCAGCTCGACGTCGAGATGAGCTTCGTCGAGCAGGAGGACGTCTTCGGCGTCATCGAGAAGGTCATGACCGAGCTCTTCGAGGAGTTCGGCGACGGCCGCCATGTGACCTCGCCCTTCCCCAGGATCCCGTTCCGCGAGGCCATGCTGAAGTACGGCTCGGACAAGCCGGATCTGCGGGCCCAGCTGGAGCTGCGGGACGTCAGCCACATCTTCGAGGGCTCCGGCTTCAAGGCGTTCGCGGACAAGCACGTGCGCGCGCTGGCCGTGCCGGATACCGCCGAGCAGCCCCGGAAGTTCTTCGACCAGCTCGGTGAGTTCGCCTCTCAGCAGGGCGCCAAGGGGCTGGCCTGGGTGCGGCTCGGCGAGGACTCCAAGCTGACCGGCCCGATCGCGAAGTTCCTCACCGAGGAGGACGTCGAGAAGCTGATCGCCGAGGTCGGGGGCAAGCCCGGCACGTCGATCTTCTTCGGCGCGGGTGACTTCGACGAGGTCTCCAAGATCATGGGCGCGGTGCGGGTCGAGGCCGCCAAGCGGGCCGGCCACTTCGAAGAGAACGTCTTCCGCTTCTGCTGGATCGTGGACTTCCCGATGTTCGAGCGGAACGAGGACACCGGGCAGATCGAGTTCTCCCACAACCCCTTCTCCATGCCGCAGGGCGGTCTGGAGGCCCTGGAGACCAAGGACCCGCTGGACATCCTCGCGTGGCAGTACGACATCGTGTGCAACGGTGTGGAGCTGTCCTCCGGTGCCATCCGGAACCACGAGCCGGAAGTCATGTACAAGGCGTTCGAGATCGCGGGCTACTCCCGGGAAGAGGTCGAGCGCGAATTCGGCGGCATGCTGCGCGCGTTCCACTTCGGCGCCCCGCCGCACGGCGGTATCGCCCCCGGCGTGGACCGCATCGTGATGCTGCTGGCCGATGAGCCCAACATCCGCGAGACCATCGCCTTCCCGCTCAACGGCAACGCCCAGGATCTGCTGATGGGCGCGCCCAGCGAGGTGGACGACGCCCGGCTGCGCGAGCTGCACCTGTCGCTGCGCAAGCCGCCGCAGGTCAAGCAGGCTGAGAAGGCGGCCGAGAAGACGGGCGAGAAGGCCGAGAAGCCCGCCGAGTAGGCGGGGGCCGGACGAGAGTCACCGGGCGGGGGCGTGCCGAACGGCGCGCCCCCGCCCTGCGTGTGAGTGGCCGTGGGTGGCCGAATGCCGCTCTTCGCACAGCCATTCACAGCCGGTACCCATGGGGCTGCCAGGTTGCCTCCCTACTGTCCCGGCCCATGACCGAACAGCAGAGCAGCAACGGCCTCGAGCCGCAGCCCCAGCGGGACATGACGAGGCGGCGGGTCGTGGTGGCGGGTGGTGCGGCGGTCGCGGCGGCGGGCCTGGGAGCGGCCGTCGCCACCACCGCCTCGGCGGGCGAGACCTCCGCGTCCGCCTCCGCCGCCACCCCCTCGGCCGCCACGTCCTCCACGTCCTCCCCGTCCGGCGAGGTCTGTTACCGGCTCACCTCGGAGACCACCGAGGGGCCGTACTACATCGACGCCGACAAGATCAGAAAGGACATCACCGAGGGCAAGGAGGGCATCCCGATGACCCTCCGCCTCAAAGTGATCGACTCCGACAGCTGCGAACCCGTGGCCAAGGCGGCCGTCGACATCTGGCACTGCGACGCGCTGGGGCTCTACTCGGGTTACGAGAGCTCCAGCAGCGGTGGCGGCGGCACTCCGCCCACCGGGACCCCGCCCACCGACGCCCCGACGGGCGCGCCGACCGGTGCCCCGCCCGGTGGCGGCCACCAGGAGCCGACCGACGACAAGCGGTATCTGCGCGGCACCCAGCTGACCGACCGGCACGGCTTCGTCGAGTTCAGCACGGTCTTCCCCGGCTGGTACCGGGGCCGCTGCGTGCATATCCACACCAAGGTGCACATCGGCGGCAAGCTCACGGACGACGGCTACGAGGGCGGCCACACCTGCCACACCGGTCAGCTCTTCTTCGCCGAGGAGGCTGTGCTCGACTCGGCGAAGGTGGCCCCGTACAACACCAGCACCACCGAGCGCACCACCCTCGACGAGGACGGGATCTACCCCGGCAACGGCGCGCAGGGCGGGCTGCTGCGCCTGAAGTACCGCAAGGGGAAGATCGAGAAGGGCGTCGTCGGCAGCCTCACGCTGGGGGTCGACCCCGACGCGACCCACGACGGCACGGACCTCTGACGGCCTGGGGTCGTCTGAAACCCTGGGGTCACAGCTTCCGGTCCACGCCGCACGGTGTGCCCCGGTCCGCGCGGGCGGCCCGGTGCACGGCGCGCAGCAGCCGCTTCGGCGTGGTCCGGTGCTGCCATAGGACGGCTTGGACGCCGTACTCCATCACCGCCATCAGCTCCGTCTCCCGGAGCTCGCCCGCGATCAGCACCACCCGCTGCCGACCGCCCCGCACCAGACGGCGCAGCTCCGCCCCGGCGCGGTCGTCGAGGCGCTCGGCGAGCATGACGGCGACGGCGCCGCGGGGTTCGTCGCCGAGCGGGTGTGGCCGGTCGACCAGCTCGACGCTGGGCTGATGCTTCAGATGACGCACGACCCCGGCCCGGCTGAGCGGGTCGGGGCCGTGGACCGTCACCGTGACACGCGCGTCCGGCACTGTGTTCCTCGATTTCCCGGTGGCTATGGACTCCACAGGGTCTTCGAGGGGGCTAAACGAACGGTTGCCGCGCGATCAACACGTGCGTGAGGGGACGCGTGAGGGGGCCGCACGGTGCCGTTCGGGGCTGCGCCTACGGGGCGCCTGGGCGTCCGGCAGGATCTTTCCCCTACCCGCCCCTTCCCGAACCAGGGGCTTCGCCCCTGGACCCCGGAGCCCCGCCACGCGGCGGAGCCGCATATCGATGCTTCGGGAAGGGGCGGGAGGCCCTGGCTACGCGGCGCCGTTCCCGTTCTGCTCATCGCCGCCGAAGCGCTGCCGGAAGGCGTCCAGGTCCTCCTCGGTGATCTTCGCGAAGAGCACCGGGGGAACCGTGAAGGCCGTGCCCGCCGGGATCGACGCCAGCGCCTTCGCCTCCTCCTGGCCGACCCAGGTCGCGGTGTCCTCGCCCAGCGCGAACGTCGACCGCATGGCCCGCGCCGAGGCCGGGATGAACGGCTCGGAGACGATCGCGTAGAGGTGGATGAGGTTCATCGCCGTACGGAGGGTGAGGGCCGCGGCCTCCTGGTCGGTCTTGATCTCCAGCCAGGGGGCCTTCTCCTCCAGGTAGGAGTTGCCCGCGCTCCACAGGGCACGCAGCGCCGCCGCGGCCTTGCGGAACTGGAGCGCGTCCATGTGCTCCTCGTACTCCGCCAGCAGCCGCGCGATCTCCTCGCCCAGGCGCTCCTCCGCCTCCCCGGCGGCCTTCCCGGCCGGAACCTCGTCGCCGAACCGCTTGCGGGAGAAGGACAGCACGCGGTTGACGAAGTTGCCGAGGGTGTCGGCCAGGTCCTTGTTGACGGTGGCGGTGAAGTGCTCCCAGGTGAAGGAGGTGTCGTCGGACTCCGGGGCGTTCGCCATCAGGAAGTAGCGCCAGTAGTCGGCGGGCAGCACCTCGAGCGCGGCGTCGGTGAACACCCCGCGCTTGGCGGAGGTGGAGAACTTCCCGCCGTAGTACGTCAGCCAGTTGAACGCCTTGACGTAGTCGACCTTCTTCCAGACGTCCCGGGTGCCGAGGAGGGTGGCCGGGAACATCACCGTGTGGAACGGGACGTTGTCCTTGGCCATGAACTCCGTGTAGCGGACCGTCCGGTCCACGTCGTACCACCACGACTTCCAGTCGCGGTTCGCCGGGTCGAGGTCCGCCCACTCCTTCGTGGCTCCGATGTACTCGATCGGGGCGTCGAACCAGACGTAGAAGACCTTGCCCTCGGCCGCCAGCTCCGGCCAGGTGTCGGCCGGCACCGGCACGCCCCAGTCCAGGTCACGGGTGATCGCCCGGTCCTGAAGCCCCTCGTTCAGCCACTTGCGGGCGATCGAGGAGGACAGCGTCGGCCAGTCCTTGCCGTGCTCGTCGACCCAGGCGGCGACCTCCTCCGCCAGCTTGGACTGGAGGAGGAAGAGGTGCTTGGTCTCCCGGACCTCCAGATCGCGGCTGCCGCTGATCGCGGAGCGGGCGTCGATCAGATCGGTCGGGTCGAGCACCCGGGTGCAGTTCTCGCACTGGTCGCCGCGGGCGCGGTCGTAGCCGCAGTGCGGGCAGGTGCCCTCGATGTAGCGGTCGGGGAGGAAACGGCCGTCGGCGTTGGAGTACACCTGGCGGATCGAGCGCTCCTCGATGAAGCCGTTCGCCTTGAGCTCCCGTGCGATCGTCTGGGTGATCTGCACGTTCTGCGCGGAGGAGCTGCGGCCGAAGTAGTCGAAGGCGAGCCCGAAGCCGTCGTAGATCGCCTTCTGTGCCTCATGCTGCTGGGCGCAGAACTCGTCGACCGGCAGCCCGGCCTCCTTGGCGGCCAGCTCGGCGGGGGTGCCGTGCTCATCGGTGGCGCAGATGTAGAGGACGTCATGGCCGCGCTGGCGCATATAGCGGGAGTAGACGTCGGCCGGGAGCATGGACCCCACCATGTTGCCCAGGTGCTTGATCCCGTTGATGTAGGGAAGGGCGCTGGTGATGAGGTGTCGAGCCATTGCAGGCTGCTCCCGAGTCGATACGGTAAGTGACTTTTCGCTCTGTTGAGCCGCCAATATCGTATCGGAGCGACGGGGGCCACCCGCGCGGCGATTTTCCGCGGCGGATGGCCCCCGAGTGGTGCCCAGTCGGATGCGGTCGCTGGTCAGCCCTGCTCGCGGGCGGCCAGCCAGCCCGGGAATTTCTTCAGCAGCTCCCGGTACAGCTCGGCGTCGGCGACCGTACGGGGGTCGAGCCCGGCGTGGAAGAAGCCGGTGTTGTCGACGGCCCGCTTCTCCGGGACGGCCAGGGCGGGCGAGGTGTCCAGCTTCCGCAGGAAGTCGAACCCCTTCGCCTCCGGGTCCCCGAACGCCAGGAACTGCCAGAACAGCGGCAGCCCCGCCGCCTCGCACAGCGCCTTCTCGGCGGCGGTCTTGGTGGTGGGCGCGCCGTCCGTCTGGAAGATCACGAACGCGGGGTCGGTGGTGCCGGACGCCTTGTAGTGCTCGATGACGGCGTTGACGGCCGTGTGGTAGTTCGTCCGCCCCATGTGCCCGAGCGAGCCGTGCAGCTCCTCGATCCGGCCGGTGTGCCGGTCCAGCTCGAGGTCGGCGGTGCCGTCGATATCGGTGGAGAAGAACACGACGGGCACGGTGCCGCTGGTGTCGAGCTGCGCGGACAGGGCGAGCGCCTGCTCGGCGAGGTGCGACACGGTGCCGTCCTTGAAGTACCCCCGCATCGACCCGGACCGGTCCAGCACGAGGTAGACGACCGCCCGCTGCCCACCCAGCCCGCTCTCCTGAAGGGCTTCCCCGGCCGCCCCGTACGCCCCGACCAGCCCAGGCGCCCGCGACGTGAGGTCGGCGAGGGAAATGGCGGCGGCGGGCGCTTCGGCCTTGGCGGCGGTGGCGGGTGCGTCGGCCTCCGCCTCGGCGGGCGCGGCCGCCACGGGGGCGGCTTCGGGCTCGGGCTCGGCGTCGGCTTCGATCGTGGGCTCGGCCTCGGGCTCGGCCTCCGCCTTGGCGGGTTCCTCATCGGTCTTGGCCGCAGGGGCGGCCTCACTGATGGCCTCTGCTGCCGCCCCGGCTTCGGCCTTGGGCTCGGTGTCGGCGCTTGCCTCCGCCGCCGGAGCCGCCGTGGCATCGCCGTCGACCGAGGGCTCGGGGGCGCTCGCGGCTGCGGGCGTGGCCTCCGCCGTGGCCTCCGGTTCGGCTTCCGTCTCGGCCTCGGCCTCTGCCTTGGCGGACTTGTCATCGCTCTTGGCGGCGGGCGCGGCCTCGTCGGCAGCCTCTGCCGCTGCCTCACCATCGGGCGCGGCGGTCTCTGCTGCCGCCTCGGCCGTGGCGGCGGCTTCCGGCTCCGCCTTGGCGGTCTCCGGCGCGGGGTCCTCCGCAACCTCGGTCTGGGGCGTGGTGTCGGCCTCCGCCACCGCCTTGACGGTCTCCGGTGCGGGGTCGGCTGCGGGCTCAGGCTCGGCCTGCGCCGCGGCCGACGCCTCGGCAGGCTCCTCGCCGGACTCAGCCTTCGGCTCGGCGTCGGCGCTCGTCTCCGTCTTGTCCTCGGCGTGAGCCGCCGGTTCGGGGGTCGGCTCGGCTTCGACGTCGGCCGCGGGGGCGGTGGCGTTGTCACCGGCTGCGGCCGCAGCCTCCGCCTTGGCGGCGGGCTTGGGCTCGTTCGCCTCCGCCTCCGCCTCCGCCTCCGACTTCGGCGCGGTGGCGGGCGCTTCCTTCTCGTCGGTCGCTGCCGCTGCCGCAGCCGGAGTCTCTTCGGTGCCCGTCGGCGTGTCCTCGTGCGCGGGGGACTTCAGGATCTCGTCGAGGGACTTCAGCGGGGCGGACAGGGCCGGGTCGTGCCCGGATTCGTCGTCCCGGGAGTCCGGGGCCGGGGCCGAGGCCGGGGCCTTGGTGTCCGTGTCCGTGTCCGCGTCCGTGTCCGTGTTCGCGTCCGCTGTCGGCTCGGGCTCCGGATCAGCCTTCGGCTCCGGATCAGCCTTCGGCTCAGGCTTAGGCGCAGGCTCCGGCGCGGGCGCAGGCTCGGGCTTGTCCTCGGCCGTCTGGTCCACCGTCGACTCCGCCGACTTCGGCTGAGGGTCCGGGACAACCGCCGCCTCCGGCGCAGCAGAAGATTCGTCCACCCCCGTGGTTCGGGAGCGGCCGAAAACTTTGCGCAGTAGGTCCCGTATGCCCATGGGAGATACCTCTCACGTGTCGAGTGCGGTGCATGGCGGTGCATGTCCGTGGTGCCGAAAGGCTAGCGGGCCCTTCGGCGGCCCTCTTCCGCCGATTCCGCTCGCGCTTCGTTCACCTCTGGTTCAGGCGTTCGTCGCCGCCATGCGGTTCTACGCCCATAGCTTCGCCGCCAAAGGATCCCGACGTCATGTCGGCCCGGACCGCGTCGGAGTACTGCCCGTGCGGGGCCCGGCGAAGCCCATACGTGAACACCCTTACGGAGGGGAAGACGTGCGCAACCTCCTGCCGCTCATCAGCTCGCACCCGGGCGGTCGTTCCGCACTGACGTGCCGGTACCGCTGTGGCGACGCCTGCCTTCACGAGACGCCGAACACCAGCGACAACGCCTATGTGGGCGATGTCATCACCGGTGCCGCCTCGCGCCGTGCCCTGCTGCGGGCCGGTGCCGTGGTGACCGTGGCGGCCGCGACCGGTGCGGTGGCGGTGGAGCGGGCGCCGCGGGCGTCCGCCGCGACGGGCGGCGGCGCCGCCGCGGAGCACGAGGCCGCCGCGAAGAGCAAGGCCGCCCGCGGCCTCCGCTTCGCGCCGGTCGACCCCAACACCGAGGACACCGTGGTCGTCGCCGAGGGCCACGACCAGAACGTGGTGATCCGCTGGGGCGACCCGATCCTGCGCGGCGCGCCCGCGTTCGACCCGGACCAGCAGAGCGCCAAGGCCCAGGCAGCCCAGTTCGGTTACAACAACGACTACATGGCGGTCCTGGACGTCCCCGGCGAGCGCGACCACCAGCTGCTCGTGGTCAACCACGAGTACACCGACGAGGTGCTGATGTTCTCGGGTTACGACCCGGAGAACCCTACCCGAGAGCAGGCCGAGATCGGCTGGGCCGCGCACGGCCTGTCCGTGGTCGTGACGGCCGAGGAGCGCGGTCTCGGCCGGCTCACCGCGCTGTCCCGTCACCGCCTCAACCGCCGTATCACCGCGACCACTCCGTTCGAGGTCACCGGCCCGGCGGCGGGCAGCGAGCTGCTGCGCACCTCCGCCGACCCGACCGGCAAGCGGATCCTCGGCACGCTGAACAACTGCGGCGGCGGCATCACGCCGTGGGGCACGGTGCTCTCCGGTGAGGAGAACTTCAACCAGTACTTCGCCAACGGCGGTTCGGTCACCGACCCGGCCACCGCGGCCCGCCTGAAGCGGTACGGCATCACCGGCGCCGCCTCCGAGCGCAAGTGGGAACGGTTCGACGACCGTTTCGACGCGGCCAAGGAGCCGAACGAGTCCAACCGCTTCGGCTGGGTGATCGAGATCGACCCGTTCGACCCCGAGTCCACTCCGCGCAAGCTCACCGCGCTGGGTCGCTTCAAGCACGAGGCCGCCGAGCCCCGGCTGACCACCGACGGCCGTCCGGTCCTCTACATGGGCGACGACGAGAAGTTCGACTACTTCTACAAGTTCGTCTCCGCCAAGCGGATGATGAAGGGCAACAGCCGCACCGCCCGCGAGCACAACCGCACGCTGCTGGACGAGGGCACGCTGTACGTCGCCAAGTTCACCGGGGACAGCCCGTCCGCCGAGATCGACGGCTCCGGAAAGCTGCCGAAGGACGGCGAGTTCGACGGCGCCGGTGAGTGGATCCCGCTGGCCTGCGGCGACCGTTCCTTCGTGGAGGGCATGACCGCCGAGGAGGTCTACGTCTTCACCCGCATCGCCGCCGACAAGGCGGGCGCTACGAAGATGGACCGCCCCGAGGACGTCGAGCCCAGCCCGCGCACCGGCCGGGTCTACATCGCGCTGACCAACAACACCGACCGCGGCAAGGAGGGCAAGGCCCCCGCCGACGAGGCGAACCCGCGCAACGGCAACAAGCACGGCCAGATCCTGGAGCTGACCGAGCGCTGGAACAACGCGGGCTCCACCCGCTTCAACTGGCGGCTGTTCCTGGTCTGCGGCGACCCCGAGGACCCGAGCACCTACTTCGGCGGCTTCCCGAAGGACCAGGTCAGCCCGATCTCCTGCCCGGACAACATCACCTTCGACGCGTACGGCAACCTGTGGATCTCCACCGACGGCAATGCGCTCGGCAACCACGACGGGCTGTTCGGCGTGGCCACGGCGGGCAGCCGCCGCGGTGAGGTCAAGCAGTTCCTGACCGTGCCGAACGGCGCCGAGACCTGCGGTCCGATCGTGCAGGACCGGCGGGTGCTGGTGGCCGTGCAGCACCCGGGCGAGATCGACGGCGCGAGCGTGGAGAAGCCCGCGTCCACCTGGCCCGACGGCCCGGGCAAGCTGACCCGGCCGTCCGTGATCAGCGTCTGGCGGCGCGACGGCGGCGACATAGGCGCCTGAGACCGCGGGGCGGTCAGCCCTCGGCCTCCGCGAGCCGCTTCAGCCGCTCGCGGGGGCCGCGCAGCGAACGGCCCCTGGTGTCCGTACGGGCCCAGGGGTCGTCCGCGAGCCGTTCGCCGACCGTCCGCAGCGTCCAGCGGTCGGCCCTCAGCTCCGGGTCGTCCAGCTCCCGCGCGTCGATGGGCGTGGCCACCGGGGCTCCGGGCCGGGCGCGCACCCCGTACGGGCTGACGGCGGTCTGGGCGTAGGCGTTGCGCTGGGTGTCCAGGTAGAGCCGACCGCGCCGCTTGGCCTTGCGCGGCTCGGTGGTGAGCCGGTCGGGGTGCCGGGCGGCCAGCAGATCGGCGGCGTCGCGGGCGAAGGCCCGCACGGTGTCGAAGTCGGCGCGGCGGTCCAGCGGGACGATGACATGCAGTCCGCGCGAGCCGGTGGTCATCAGCAGCCCCGGCAGCCCGAGCTCGCCGAGCAGCCCGCAGCAGCGGCGGGCCGTCCAGCGCACCTCCTCGAAGCCGGACTCGCCCGGCGACGGCGGATCGAGGTCGAAGACCAGCCGGTCGGGGTGGTCGGGCCGGTCGGCCCGGGAGAGCCAGCGGTGCGGGGTGACGCACGCCTGGTCGGCGAGGTAGAGGAGGGTCGCGGTGTCGTCGCAGACCACATGGGTGACCTCACCGCCCTCCTTGGGGAGCACGGCGCGGCGCACCCAGTCTGGAAAGTAGTCGGGCGCGTTCTTCTGCATCAGCGGCTTGCCGCCGATTCCGTCCGGATGGCGCTCCATCATCAAAGGGCGGCCGCGCAACTGCGGAATGACGCGCCGGGAGACCGACCGGTAGTACTCGACGAGGTCCCACTTCGTGATCCCGTCGTCGGGGAACAGCTCCTTTTCCGGTCGGCTGACTCGTATGGTGTGGCCCCCGGTCCTGACGTTCCGCGCATCGGTCCGCTTCTCGCTCATATCGGACTCGGGTAACCACATGGATCGCTGACTAAACTCTGGAGTCAGGAAAACGGGAGAAGTTGAAAACCGGGGGAAATCATGGTCAGACCAGGTTCGCTCGGCCCGCCGACGACGGATCGGCGCGGCCGCTGGGCGCAGAGCCCGCTCGCGCTGATGGACACCACGATGGACCAGTTGCGCACCCTGATCATGGTCCATGAGGCCGGTACGGCGCTGGGCGCGGCACGGATTCTGGGCCGCGAACAGTCCAGTGTGCAAAAGCAGATCGACACCATGAACCGGAACTTTCGCGAGCTTTGCGGCGAACCCCTCATACTCAAGCAGGGGCGCGGCAAGGACGTGCTGTTCACCGGCACCGGAGAAGCCCTGGTCGAATTGGCGCGCGGAACTCTCGGCGACTGGCTGGACGGCATCCATGAGTCACGGCGCCGCCTGGGAAAAACGCTGATGGTGGGCACCACCCGATTTACCCTCAGCTATCTGGCGGGCGCCGGGGAGCGGGTGGCCGAGGACTTCCGGCAGCGCGGTATCGAGCTCAAGGTCGGCCATGTGCGCACCCGGGACGTGCTGGCCAAGCTGCGCGCCAAGGACGTGGACCTGGTGTGCGGCTCCGTGGTGACCCGGCCCGAGGGCGACGATGAGCTCGCCGCCTTCGATGTGATGGAGTGGCGGCGCAGCGGGGTCTCGCTGCTGACCAACCTCTCCGAGGCCGAGCTGCCCGGCCCCACCGCCCCGACCAGTGCGCTGCGCACCCTGCCGCTGGTGGTCTCGGCGAGCGGGCTGATGGCCGGGGTGCTGCACACCTGGTTCGGCGGCGACTACCGCGGCAAGCTGCGCATCGCCGCCGAGATCGACACCGTCAACTACGGCTTCGAGCTGCTGCGCTCCGGGCTGCTGCGCGGCTGCATGCTGGTCACCAAGGGGGTCGCGGACGCGGCGGGCGATCCGAGGGTGGTCTACGGACGCGGGCTGCGCGCCGTCGAGCTGGTCAATGACACCGGGCCCCGGCTGGAGGTGCTGCTGGGCGCGTTCACCCGGCGCGGGGAGCGCGCGTCGTATGACCCGTCCCACCCGCTCAATCTGCTCTGGGACGCGCTCGCGCAGGAGAACGCGCGCTGGCAGCGGGAGCAGCGCTGGCCCACGGCGGGTCTTGAGCCCGATCCATTCGAGCTGGCCAACTCCTACGACCCGAGCGAGAGCTGAGGCTCCGATCAGCCTTGGAGCCTCCTGTCAGCCTTGGAGCCTCCACTCAGCCTTGGAGCCTCCACTCAGCCTTGGAGGCCCGGTCAGCCTTTGAGTCCCCGGTCAGCCCTTGAGCCCGCGGCCGACCCTCAGCTCTGTGGTCCGTACAGGTCCAGTTCCACCAGCAGCGCCCGGTGGTCGGTGTGCGGCAGATCCAGGAAGCGGGCCGTGCGCGGCCTCAAGCCCCGGCTGACCAGGACGTGGTCGATCTGCGCCCCCAGGAACGGGGTCGTGGCGCTCGGCCAGCTGGGTGTGCGGGACTCCCCGGTGGCCCGTGCGCCGTCCCGCAGCCCGGTGTCCAGGAGGGCCCGGAGGGCGGCGTGGTCCTGGGTGGCGTTGAAGTCGCCCGCGATCAGCGTGGGTTCCCCGCCCCGCCCGTCCGCGTAGGCCCGCAGCCGCCCCAGCTCGGTGCGCCAGAGGTCCAGTTGCCCCGGCATCGGCGGCATGGGATGGGCGACCTGCATCCGCAGCCGCTGCCCCGCGACCCGGACGACCGCGCCCGGCATCCGCAGCGTGCCGCGCACCCCCTCCGTCCGGGTCAGCGGATGGCGGCTGAGGATCGCCGAGCCCGCGGCGGCGCTGTCGCCGAGGGCGACGCTCCGGTACGGATAGGCCCCGCGGACGGCGGCCGAGTCCAGCGCCTCGGCGCACCGCGTATCGCACTCCTGCACCGCGACCAGGTCCGGCCGCTCCCGGCGCAGCGCGCTCAGCAGCCCCTCCCTGGCCTGGCCGAATTCGAGGTTCGCGGTCATCACCCGCAGTCGGGCGAGGACCGGTCCGCGCGGCTCGGGCGGGGAGCCGCCGTCGTACGGCTGGATGAACCACCCGGTGGCCGCCGCTGCCGCCAGTGCCCAGCCGCACCCCAGCGGCCAGCGCGCGGCCGTGCTCAGCAGCAGCCCGAGCGCCGCCGGGACCAGCAGCCAGGGCAGGAAGGCCAGCAGCTGCGGTATGGGGGTGATCCCGTCGGTGTCCGCGGCCCGGCACAGCACCACCACGCTGACCACGGCCAGGGGCGGCACCGCGCACCAGGCGGCCCACCGCCGGGCCCGTCCGCCGGGAAGCCGCAGCAGCCGGGCGACGGCGCGCGGCAGCCGGGCGACGGTGCCCCGGGCGCCGCGCGGTGCCGGTGGGCGGCCGGGGCCCGCGGCTTGGTCCTCCGCGACTGTCGTCTCCACGCTGGGCCTCTCGATCGGGGCGGGGGCGCACATTCTCCTATGAACGGAAGGTCTAGACCTTGACGTGTTCATGAGCTAACTTCCCGGACACCACAGGAGTTCATGTCGGCATCCGTTGTTCACACATACGAACTCACCCGTCAGGAGAGCCGCCCCCATGCGCACCAGAGCCCTGTATCTCGCCCTCGCCACAGCGCTGGCCGCGCTGTTCGCGGGCATCCTCAGCGGCCCGGCCACGGCCGGGCAGACCGCGCGGTCCACCGCGCCCAAGGCCGCTACCGAAGCGGCGCCCAAGGCCACGGCCAAGGCCGCCTTCACCCACCCCGGCGTCCTCGTCAGCCGCGCCCAGCTCGACTTCGTCCGCTCCAAGGTCAACGCCGGCGCCCAGCCCTGGAAGGGCGCGTACGACGCGATGCTGGCGAGCCCGTACGCCTCGCTGTCGCGCACCCCCAAGCCCCGCGCGGTCGTCGAATGCGGTCCGTACTCCGACCCCAACATCGGCTGCACCGATGAGCGCCAGGACGCGCTCGCCGCCTACTCGCTCTCGCTGGCCTGGTACATCACCCGCGACAGCCGCTACGCCGAGAAGGCGATCCAGATCATGGACGCCTGGTCGGCCACCATCAAGGACCACACCAACAGCAACGCCCCGCTCCAGACCGGCTGGGCCGGATCCTCCTGGCCCCGGGCGGCCGAGATCATCCGCTACAGCTACGACGGCTGGCCCGCCGCCTCGATCGACCGCTTCAAGACCATGCTGCGCACCGTCTACCTGCCGAAGGTCATCGGCGGCTCGAACTCCAACGGCAACTGGGAGCTGGTGATGGTGGAGGCCGCCACCGGCATCTCCGTCTTCCTGGACGACCGGACCAGCTACGACAAGGCGATCGCGAAGTACCGCGGCCGCGTCCCGGCGTATGTCTACCTGGAGTCCGACGGCTCCCTGCCCAAGACCGCGCCGGGCAGCGGCCTTGACACCCGCGACAAGATCATCAAGTACTGGCAGGGCCAGTCGACCTTCGTCACCGGGCTCACCCAGGAGACCTGCCGCGACTTCACCCACACGGGATACGGCATCGCCTCCATCGCGCACGTCGCCGAGACCAGCCGCATCCAGGGCCAGGACCTCTACCCCGAGGTGGGCGAGCGGCTGCGGCAGGCGCTGGGCTTCCAGTCGAAGTACGAGCTGGGCGAGGCCCCGCCGTCCTGGCTGTGCGGCGGCAGCGTCAAGCGCGGCCTCGGCCCGATCACCGAGGTCGGCTACAACGCCCTGCACAACCGGCTCGGCATCGCGATGGCCAACACCCAGAAGCTCACCGAGCGGCAGCGCCCGGCGGGCACGAACAGCCTCTTCCTGGGCTGGGAGACCCTGACCCACGCAGACAACCCGTCCTGAGCCCCACCTGACCCCGACCCGCCCCCGGGCCGCCCCGGGGCCCGGGGGGTGTCCGGCGGATCACTCCCCGCCCCGCCCCTTCCCGATACCAAGGGCTGCGCTCCTGGACCCCGGGGTCTGGGGGTCGGCCCGGGAGGGTCCGGCGCGATCTGGTAGCTGCGCCCCTGGCCCCCGGGGGCTGGGGCGGAGCCCCAGTTACGGGAAGGGGCGGGGACGGGAACAGCCCTCCGTACGTCGGCCGCGCCCGGGGGCTGGGGTGGAGCCCCAGTTACGGGAAGGGGCGGGGAGGGGAACAGCCCTCCGTACGTCGGCCGCGCCCGGGGGCTGGGGCGGAGCTCCAGTTGTGGGGAGGGGCGGGGTTGGGAACGGCCCGCCGCAGGCGTCAAGGTCCGGCCGCCGCCCCCGAGGCCCCCGCTCACCCACTCCGCAGCGCCAGCACCGCCTCGACCGTATCCGCCTGCTCCGCCGGTTTGTCCTCCCGATAGCGCAGCACCCGCGCAAACCGCAGCGTGACGCCCGCCGGATAGCGGGACGAGCGCTGGAGCCCGTCGAAGGCCACCTCCACCACCAGCTCCGGCCGCACCCGCACCACCCAGCCGTCGTCACTGACCGCGATCCCCAGCAGCGCCTCCGTCTGCCACTCCAGCATCACGTCGGTCAGCCCCTTGAACGTCTTGCCCAGCATCACATACGTGCCGTCCGGCGCCCGCGCGCCCAGATGGAGGTTGGACAGCTTCCCGGTGCGGCGGCCGTGCCCCCACTCCGCCGCGAGCACCACCAGGTCCAGCGTGTGCACCGGCTTGACCTTCAGCCAGGACGCCCCGCGCCGGCCCGCGCCGTACGGCGCCTCCAACCCCTTGACCAGCACCCCCTCATGCCCCCGGGCCAGCACGTCCGCCGCGAACTCACCGGCCGCCCGCCGGGTTTCCGGATCCGCCGGGTCGTCGGCCACCAGCCGCCGCACCCGCCGGGGCCCGGGGGCGATCCGGGCCAGCTCGGCATGGCGCTCACGGGTCGGGAGGTCGAGCAGATCGCGGTCGTCAACGACGAGCAGATCGAAGAAGACGGGGGAGAGCGGCAGCGCGGCCGACGCCCCGGCCACATCGAGCCGCGAGCCGACGCGGCCGGAGGTCTCCTGGAACGGCCGGGGCCGTCCCTCCGCGTCCAGCAGGATCACCTCGCCATCGAGGATCGCCCGGTCCACCGCGAGCTCCCGCGCCGCCGTGACCACCTCCGGCAGCCGATCGGTGATCTCGTCGAGGGTGCGGGTGTAGATCCGTACTTCCTCGCCGTCCCGGTGCACCTGCACCCGGATCCCGTCCAGCTTCTCCTCGACCGCGCACGCCCCCAGCCGGTCCATGGCCTCGTCGAGGTCCTTGGCGCTCTGCGCGAGCATCGGCAGCACGGGCCGCCCCACCTCGAGCCGGAAGTCGGCCAGCGCCTCGGGGCCGCGTGCCAGCAGCGCTTCGGCCACCGCGCCCAGCGACCCGCCGAGCATCACCGCCCGCCGCACCTCGGCGGCCGGTGCGCCGACCGCCTCGGCGAGCCCCTCCACGGCCAGCCCCTCCAGTGCCCCCTGCCGCAGCTCCCCGCCGATCAGACCGAGCAGAAAGCCCTGCTCCTCCTTGGTCGCGGCGGACAGCAGCTCGCCCACCAGCCGTTTGCGGGTCGCCGCCGCACCGGTGCCGGCGACCGCCGCCACCCGGCTCAGGGCCTCGTCCACATCGAGTACCGCGAGCGTCGGCTCGGCGGCGGGTTCCCGCCGGTGGCGCAGGGTGGACCAGCCCACTCCGGTGCGGCGCTGGGGCAGCTTGCCCGCGAGGTAGGTGATCACCACGGCCGCCTCGGCCGGTTCCGTACGCCGGAACAGCCGGGCCAGTGCGGCGATCTTCTCCGAGCGGGCGGAGGTGGCCGCGACCTGGCGGGAGGTCAGCGCGACATCAGCCAGCAGCATGGCTCCAGCCTGCCCCGCGCCCTGCCGGGAAGCCAGGCATCACGTCCCTCAGGCGGTGCGTCCCGCCTCGGGCCCTCCCGCCTCGGGCCCTCCCGTCCCGGGCCGTCCCATCTCGGGCCCTCCTGCCCCGGGCCGTCCCATCTCGGGCCGTCCCATCTCGGAGCGTCCCGCGCCACCACGGCTCGGCCCGGCGCACAGCGCCCAGATCACCAGGGCGTCGACGATGAGCAGCACCGTGGCCCAGACCGGGTAGTACGGCAGCCACAGGAAGTTGGCGATGAGCGCGAGACCGGCCAGCACCACGCCCGTGACACGGGCCCACATGGCACCGGTGAACACCGCGAACCCGGCGACCACCACGGCGATCCCGAGGGCCAGGTGGACCCAGCCCCATCCGGAGAGGTCGAACTGGAAGATATAGCTCTGCGTGACCAGGAAGACCCGGTCGGTCCGGATGGCCGAGATGCCCTGGAGCAGGTTCATCAGACCACCGAAGATCATCATGACACCCGCGAAGACGAGCCATCCGCTCACCGCCCGGTGCATATGGCCCGGGGCGGCCCCTGTCTGAACTCCACCGGCGTGACTGGCCATGTCGGGCTCCTTCGTCCGGTGCGATCGGCGCCGCCACGACACCGATTCGCGGCAATAAGGGTGAATTACCCTTTTCTCAGATTTGCATAGACCCCCGTCCTCGGCACGTCGCCCGCCAATGGGCGCACCGCGGATTCGCCATGGATGCGGAAAGTCGCGCATGGTGCGCGGAAGGTGACGGACGCCCGGTCACCGGAAGTGGAGATTCGCCTTCCAAGAATTCCCGGTGTAGATGTATGTGTATGGCCCGGTATATGGGTCGATCGTGGGCTGCCCGCATGTTCCCCGGTCGGCGCCCACGGAGTCGGCGGCGGGAACGCCCGGAGGTGGCGGGCCGGCGCTTTCGATCCTGGCTGAACGTTCGCAGCGTCGCCGGGCAGGTCTTCATCCTCCAACTCGTGATCGTGCTGCTGCTCGGCGCCGCGGCCACCATCGCCCTGGTGCTCCAGGTGCGGCACGACGCCACCGACGAGGCCCGCGGCCGGTCCGTCGCGGTCGCCGAGTCGTTCGCCAACTCCCCCGGTATCGTCCAGGCCCTGCACAGCCCCAACCCCACCAAGGTGCTCCAGCCGAAGGCCGAGGCCGCCCGGAAGAGATCCGGGCTCGACTTCGTCGTGGTCACGAACGACAAGGGCATCCGGTACACACACCCCAAGCTCAACCGGATCGGCAAGCACTACGTCGGCAACATCGAGCCGGCGCTGCACGGGCACACCACCGTCGACACCGGCCCCGGCACCCTGGGCGAGGCGATGGACGCCGTGGCACCCATCTTCGACAGCCACCACAAGGTGGTCGGCTTGGTCGGCGCGGGGATCACGATCAAGAAGGTGAGCGGGCTCGCCAACCGCCAGCTGCCGCTCCTCGTCGGCGCCGTCTCCGCGTCACTCGTCCTCGCCACCGGCGGCACCGCGCTGGTGAGCAGGCGACTGCGGCGGCAGACCCGTGGCCTGGACCCGATCGAGATGACGCGGATGTACGAGCACCATGACGCGGTGCTGCACTCGGTGCGCGAGGGCGTGCTGATCCTCGGCGACGAGGGGCGGCTGGTGCTGGCCAACGACGAGGCGTCCCGGCTGCTGGACCTGCCGCCGCGGCCGGAGGGGCGGCTCGTCGACGATCTGGGCCTGGAGCCCCATGTCGCCGACGTCCTGGCCTCCGGGCGCGATGTCACCGACGAGGTGCTGGTGGCCGGCGACCGGCTGCTGGCCATCAACAACCGGCTGACCGACCGCGACGGCGGCCCGCCCGGCAGCGTCGCCACCCTGCGCGACTCCACCGAGCTGCGCGCCCTCTCCGGCCGTGCCGAAGTGGCCCAGAAGCGGCTCAAGCTGCTATACGACGCGAGTGTGGAGATCGGCACCACGCTCGATGTGAGCCGTACCGCCGAGGAGCTGGCGCAGGTGGCGGTGGACCGCTTCGCCGACTTCGTCACGGTCGACCTGGCGGAGACCGTGGCGCGCGGCGAGGAGCCGCTGGCGATCGGCGGTGTCGAGATGCGCCGCGAGGCGGTCCACGGCATCCGGCCCAACCACCCCTTCTACCCGGTCGGCAAGGTGTTCTCGTTCGTTCCGTCCTCGCCCCAGGCGTTCGGGCTGAGCGGGGGCGAGCCGGTCGTGGAGTCCGATCTCTCCGAAGCCACCGGCTGGCAGGCCCAGGACCCCGAGCAGACCGCCAAGGTCATCGAGTACGGGGTCCGGTCGCTGGTCACCGTGCCGCTGCGGGCCCGGGGCGTGCTGCTGGGCGTGGTCAACTTCTGGCGGATGAAGCAGCGCGAGCCCTTCGAGCAGGAAGAGGTGTCCCTCGCCGAAGAGCTCGCCTCGCACGCCGCGGTCTGCATCGACAACGCCCGTCGCTACACCCGCGAGCACACCATGGCGGTGACCCTCCAGCACAGCCTGCTGCCCCGCGCCCTGCCCAGCCAGAGCGCCCTGGACGTGGCCTTCCGCTATCTGCCGGCCGAGTCGGGGGTCGGGGGTGACTGGTTTGACGTCATTCCGCTGCCGGGGGCGCGGGTGGCGCTGGTGGTGGGGGATGTGGTGGGTCACGGCTTGCACGCGGCGGCGACGATGGGGCGGTTGCGGACGGCGGTGCACAACTTTTCCACGCTCGACCTTCCGCCCGATGAGATCCTCTCCCACCTGGACGATCTGATCGCCCGGATTGACCAGGACGAGGGTCCTGGTGGGCCGGACGGCGACGGCAGCGCCGGCGGGGGCGGCAGTGAGGGCATCACGGGGGCCACGTGTCTGTACGCGATCTACGATCCGGTGACGCGGCGTTGCACGATGGCGCGGGCCGGTCATCCGCCGCCCGCGCTGGTGCGTCCGGACGGCTCGGTGGAGTTCCTGGACCTGCCCGCGGGGCCGCCGCTGGGCCTGGGCGGGCTGCCGTTCGAGACCGCCGAGGTCGAGCTGGCCCAGGGCAGCCATCTCGTCCTCTATACGGACGGGCTCATCGAGGACCGCCGCCGGGAGATCGACACCGGTCTGGAGATGCTGCGCCGCGCCCTGTCCCACCCCGCCCGGACCCCCGACGAGATCTGTACCGAGGTGCTGGACGCGCTGCTGCCCAGCAACCCGAGCGATGACATCGCCCTGATCGCCGCCCGGACCCGGGTCGTGGGCGCCGACCGCGTGGCCTCCTGGGAGGTGCCGTCCGACCCCGCGGCGGTGTCCGGGGTGCGCGCCGAGGTCATGCGGAAGCTGGCGGAGTGGGGGCTGGACGAGGCCGCGTTCACCGCCGAGCTGGTGCTCAGCGAGCTCATCACCAACGCCATCCGGCACGCCACCGGCCCGATCCGGGTACAGGTCCTCCGCGACCGCGCGCTGATCTGCGAGGTCTCCGACACCAGCAGCACCTCCCCGCATCTGCGGTACGCGGCGACGACGGACGAGGGCGGCCGGGGGCTGTTCCTGGTCGCGCAGTTCGCGGAGCGCTGGGGCACCCGCTACACCTCGGACGGCAAGGTCATCTGGGCCGAGCTGGCGATTCCGTAGCGTCGCCGGGCGGGCCGACGGCGGCGGCGCAGGCGGTGGCGCAAATGGCTGCGTCAATGGCACCGTCATATGCGTCCGGAACATGACGCTTCACAGCGCGCCGATTTGACGGGCCGTCATGATCCATGTGTTGAGAGGGCCCGGTCAAACCGACGTGACTCTACTAACATGTGGCGCCCACGGCTTGATGTCCGCGTGGTCCAGCCAAAATCCCTCAACGCGCCCATGAGGACCTGATAGATGTCAGCACACATATCCAGCCATCCGTACAAAGGGCCCTCGGTGACGCGCGGGGCCCTGACCGTCCCCCTGCTGGCAGCCGTCGTCGCCGCCGGAGCGGGACTGTGGGTGACCACCGCGGTGCCATCCGCCCAGCGCGTCTTCGTCGCCGTCTTCTGCGGGGCCGCCGCCGTGCTGCTCGGGGTGGCGCTCGCCGTCGCCGCCAACCGCTCGCGGACCATCGACCGTCTCCAGGAGCGGGTCACCTCGCTGGAGACCGCGGCCGCCGCGCGGGAGATCGAGGCCACCCGGCTCGCCGAGGAAACGATTCCCTCCGCGGTACGGCAACTGCGCGAGGGGGGCTCGGTGGAAACCGTGGTCACCCGCATGGAGCGCCCCACCAGCCGGGCCCACCAGTATCTGCTGCGGACCCTGCTGCGCGAGATCGGCGACGGTGAGCGGATGCGCGCCTCCGCGATGGCCGCGTGCGCCAACGCCGCGGGCCGCGTCCAGGCGCTGGCCACCAGCATGCTGGCCGACCTCCGGGAGATGGAGAACCGCCACGACGAGGCCGTCCTCGGCGATCTGCTGAAGCTGGACCACACCACCGCCCAGGCGGGCCGGATCGCGGACAGTATCGCGGTGCTGACCGGTGCCCGCTCCGGGCGCCGCTGGACCAAGCCGATCGTCATGGAGTCGGTGCTGCGCGGCGCGATCGGCCGGATCAGCGCCTTCCAGCGGGTACGGGTCCACTCGACCAGCAACGCCGCGGTGGCCGGTTACGCGGCCGAGGGCGTCATGCACGCCCTCGCCGAACTGATGGACAACGCCGCCAGCTTCTCGCCTCCCACCGAGGAGGTGCACGTGTACGTCGAGGAGACGCACGCGGGCGTCGTGATCACCGTCGAGGACGGTGGCCTGGTGATGGGCCCGGCCGCCCTGGACCGCGCCCAGAAGGCCGTCTCCTCCGAGAGCCTGGACCTGATGACCCTGTCCGGCACCCGGCTGGGCCTCGCGGTCGTCGGCTGTCTGGCCCGCAAGCACGGGCTCACCGTCTCCTTCCGGCCGTCCGCGCGCGGCGGCACCGGTGTCGTCGTCCTGATCCCGCAGCAGCTGGTCACGCACATCAACCAGGACGCCGTCGTCCTCGACACGCCGGGCACCGTCCGCACCGGGGTCCCCCGGCAGACAGCCGCCACGCCGACCGCCACGAGCGCGTCCACCGCCACGGTCGCGCCCGCCCCGACCGCGTCGGCCCCGACCGCGTCCGCTCCGGCCGCCGCGCCGTACGCGTCGCCGGAGACCGCCCCGGTGTCCCCGTCCCCCGCACCGTCGTCCGCGCCGGAGCCCTCCGCGCAGCCCTCGCGGGTCAATGGACTGCCCAAGCGGCGCCGTGGCGAGACGCTGGCCGCCGCCACCCGCGCGGCCGCCCAGGCGGCCGACGAGACGGAACCCAAGCCCAAGGCCAGCCGTCCACGACCCGAGGAAGCCGGAGCCCGCTTCGGCGCCTTCCGCCAGGCGGCTCGCGGTACGTCCGCCGCCGGTACCCCGTGTGACACCGAGCCTTCGGTATCCGCAGATCACACCGAGTCCACCGAGTCCGCCGAGCCTGCCGAGAACGACAAGCCGTGACAGAAGGAACGCCGATGAACACCACCGACCGCAGCTTGGACTGGCTGTTGGAGAACCTGCTGGAGAAGACCCCGGGCTCGCGCCACGCCCTGGTGCTGTCACGGGACGGCCTCAAGCTGTGCCTCTCCTCCGGGTTGTCCGTGGACCAGGCCGATCAGCTGGCGGCCATCGCGTCGGGCATCCAGAGCCTCGCCCATGGCGCGTCCATCGAGTTCGGCGACGGAAGCGGCGGCGTACGGCAGTCGATGACGGAGTTCCACGGGGGAATTCTGTTCATCGTCGAGGCCGGCGAAGGCGCCCATCTCGCCGTGGTGGCCCATGACGATGCCGATGTCGGCATCATCGGCCACAACATGAACGAGCTGGTCGAGCAGATCGGCGACCATCTCCGGGCCGCTCCCCGGGTGGAAGCGGGCGGCAGCGGCGGCGGGGCGAAGGCATGATCCGAGGTCCGCTGGACAAGGAGGGCCCGGACCGGCTGTACACCGTCACCGGCGGCCGCAGCCGGGCCGACGAGAGCCGGTTCGACATGGTCACGCTGATCGTCAGCGAAAGCGATCCCACCCCCGGGATGCAGTCCGAGCACGTCAAGATCCTGCGGATGTGCCGCCGCCCCCTGTCGGTCGTGGAGATCTCCTCGTATCTGGAACTGCCCGTCAGCGTGGTCAAGATCCTGCTGTGCGATCTGCTGGACACCGGCCGGATCACCGCGCGCCATCCGCATGCGGCCCGCCCCGGCGGCCGGCTGCCCGGGCCCGAAACCCTGAAGAAGGTGCTCGTTGCACTCCAGAATCTCTGAGACCACCGTGAGCACCGCGCTCCCCGGCGGCGCCGGACACGCCCCGCTGCGGGAGAGCGCGAGCGACGGTCTGAAGATCGTGATCGTCGGCGGGTTCGGCGTCGGCAAGACGACGATGGTGCAGTCCGTCAGCGAGATCCGCCCGCTCAGCACCGAGGAGACGATGACGCAGGCGGGCATCGGCATCGACGACGCCTCGTTCGTGCGCCACAAGACCACCACCACGGTGGCCTTCGACTTCGGCCGGATCAGCCTGGACGAGCAGATGGTGCTCTATCTGTTCGGTGCCCCGGGCCAGGAGCGGTTCTGGTTCCTGTGGGACCGGCTGTTCTCCGGGACGCTGGGCGCGGTCGTCCTGGTGGACACCAACCGGCTCTCCGACTCCTGGTACGCGCTGGACCGGCTGGAGCACCACGGCACTCCGTTCATCGTGGCCCGCAACAACTTCGCCGAGCCGCAGCACACGCTGGAGGAGGTGCGGGAGGCCCTAGACCTCCCGCCCGAGGTGCCGATGATCGAATGCGACGCCCGAAAGCGCGACTCCAGCAAGGCCGTACTGGTCGCGCTCGCCCGCTACCTCTACTCCCTGTCCACCAACGGCTCCGCCGGGGAGACCACCGCGTGACCACCCCTGACCCCACGTCCCCGCTGGACGCCCCGCCCGGGGCGGCGCCCGAGCCCGTCTTCCCATCGGCCCCCGCACCGCCCGACGGGGTGGTGCCCCCCGGGTCGGTGCCGCTGGACTACGGGCGGTTCCGGGACGAACCGATGGAGCTCTACCGCGAGCTGCTCCGGGACCACGGCCCGGTCGTGCCCGTCCTGCTGGACGGCAAGATCCCCGTCTGGACGGTGCTCGGCTACCGCGAGGTGGTCCGGGTCACCACCGACCCCAACCTCTTCGCCCGTGACTCCCGCCGCTGGCACTCCTGGCATCTGGTGCCGCCCGACTGGGAGTTGACGACCTTCGTCGGCTACCGCCCCACCATGCTCTTCAGCGAGGGCGCCGATCACCAGCGGCGGTCCGAGGCCATCTGCGACGGTCTCGCGTCGGTGGACCAGTTCGAGCTGCGCGCACAGTGCGAGCGCGTCGCCGACCAGCTGATCGACACCTTCGCGGGCAGCGGCCGGGCCGATCTGGTGGCCGAGTACGCCAGCCAGATCCCGCTGCGGGTGGTGACCCGGCTCTACGGCCTGGACGACACCGAAGCCGCCGCCATCCAGAACGATTCGCTCCACCTCACCGGCAACGACGCCCCCATCGCGCTGCAAAAGATGCAGACCCGGATGGAGGCGCTGATCAAGCGCGTCCGGGAGAACCCCGACCAGGTCAACGTCGCCGCCCATCTGGTGTCCCACCCCGCCGGGCTCACCGACGACGAGATCATCAACGACCTGCTCGGCTCCATCTACGCCGTCCAGCAGCCCACCAGCGACCTGATCGGCAACGCCCTCCGGCTGATGCTGACGGACGAACGGTTCGCCATCACCCTCTCCGGCGGCCGCCGCAGCGTCGGCCAGGCGCTCAACGAGGTGCTGTGGGAGGACACCCCGGTCCCGTTCTGGATCGGCCGCTGGGCCGCCGATGACACCATGCTCGGCGGCCGCCGCATCAGGAAGGGCGACTGCCTGATGCTCGGCCTCGCCGCGGCCAACGCCGACCCCGACGTCCGCCCGGACTTCCACGCCGGCGCCGGCGGCAACCAGGCCCATATGGCCTTCAGCCACGGCAAACACGGCTGCCCCCCGGCCGCCCGCGAAATCGCCGAGGTCATCGCCACCGCCGCCATCGAGGTCCTCCTCGACCGCCTCCCGGACGTCACCCTCTCCGTCCCCGCGGACGAGCTCGAATGGCACGTCACCCTGATGATGCGCGGCGTGGCCGCCCTCCCCGCCGAATTCACCCCGGCCCACCCGCGCTGACCGCCCCCCGGTCCCCCGGAAACGCACCGCGCACCGCCGGGGGACGTACGGGGTACCGGTTCCCTCCATACGGTCCGCGCGAGGGCGTAGCGTGGAAGCCACATCCGCCTGATACCTGATGGTGAGTGGGGGACCAGTGCCATGGGCTGTGAGGACGAGCAGGGGCTCGGGGAGCGGATCGCTCGGTTCCGGGTCCGGCGCAAGCTCACCCAGGAGCGGCTCGCCGAACGGGCGGAGCTGTCCGTGGACGTGGTGCGCAAGCTGGAACAGGGGCAGCGGCAGACGGCGCGGCTCTCGACGATCAACGCCCTCGCCCGCGCGCTCGATGTGGAACCGTCCGTACTGATCGGTCAGCCGACCACCTTCGAGGCCCGCCAGGAGGGCGACTCGCCGTCCGTGCTCGCGCTGCGGCAGGCCGTCTCCCCGCTGACCGAACTCCTCGGTGAGGACACCGACCCCGAGGCCCCGCCCACCGTCGGGGCGCTGCGCGCCGCGTTACGGTCCACCGAACGCATCCGGCGCGAGGGGCGGATGGCCGAGATCGGCGTCCTGCTGCCCCAGCTCATCCGGGATGCCAGGACGGCGGCACATGCCCACAGCGGCGCTGACGCCGCCGCGGCCCATGCGGTGCTTGCCGAGGCGTATCAGGTGGCGGCCACCACGCTGGCCGCACTGGGCAAGGAGGACGCCGGGTTCACGGCGCTGGAGCGCTCCATGGAGGCCGCCCGGCGGTCGGACGATCCGCACCTCGAGACCATGGGCGTCTCCACGTTGTCGTGGATCCTGACCAAGCAGGGGCGGCTTGAGGACGCCGAACGTGTCGCTCTGACCGCCGCCGAGCGGATCGAGCCCGGATTCCGGTCCCGGCCCATCGAACTGTCCCTGTGGGGAATCCTTCTGCTGCGTGCGGCGACCGCGGCCGTGCGACGCGGCAAGCACGACGCCGTGGACGAACTGCTCAACATGGCGACGGCCGCCGCCTCCCGCATCGGAGAGGACCGCCTCGACTACGCCACACCGTTCGGCCCGACCAATGTCGGTGTCGCCAAGGTCAACTTCCTGGTGGAGATGGAGCGCGGCGCGAAGGCGTTGACCGCGGCCCGTGCCGTTCCCGAACTCCACCGGCTTCCGCCGACATGGCGCGCCCGGTTCCATGTCGACCGCGCCCTGGCCTGCGTCGACCTCGGCAAGGACGACAGCGCCGTCCGCGCCCTCCTGGCCGCGGAGGGCGACGCCCCTGAGTGGATGCGCTACCACGGAACGGCCCGGCGGGTGGTGGCCGAACTACGCGGCCGCGAGCGCCGCCGCACCTCCCCCGTGACCGAACTGGCCGACCGGCTCAACCTGGAGGGGTAGGACGAGTCGTCCCACCCGCGCGTCAAAGTGGTACGTACGGTCACTGTCCGGTCGCTCACAGCGGTCATAGCGTGCGCTCACGTTCACGAACCGCGAGGTCCGCCATGATTGTGACCACCACCCGCCCCTCCGGGCACCCCGGCTACACCGAGACCCTGCCGTGCACGGCCCCAATCGCCGCCACGGCTCGTCGCCTCGTCCGTACGGCGCTGGCGGTCTGGGGCATAGAGCACTGCGCCGACGCCGCCACCCTCATCGCCTCCGAACTGGTGGCCAACGCGGTGGACCACACCGACTGCCGCGTCATCCGCGTCACCGTCACCCGCCCCGCGCCCGACGTGGTCCGCATCGCCGTGACGGACAAGTGCCGCACACTGCCCGCGCCGCGCACCGCCGGGCCCGACGACGAGCGGGGACGGGGTCTGGCCGTTGTGGAGGCGTGCGCCTGGCGATGGGGGGCCGATCGGCTGCCCTGGGGGAAGCGGGTGTGCTGGAGCTTGTCAGCTCCAATGCACACAGTGCTTTGCCGAGTCGGGGCCGATGGGCACGCGCGGCATGATGACGGTCGGCGATTGGCGACGGGTGATCAGCGACGCGGCGGCACTGGGCGCGCGCGAGGTACAGCTCATCGGAGGTGAGCCGACCACGCATCCGGCATGGGCCGAATTGGTCGACCATGCGCTGAACCTCGGCCTTCACATCGAGGTCTACAGCGACTTGTTCCACATCAAGCCCGGTTGGTGGCGCCTGCTCGCCCGCGAGGGCGTGAAACTGGCCACCAGCTACTACAGCGACCGCGCAGCGGAACACGACGCCATCACGACCCGACCGGGCAGCTACGAACGCACCCGGGCGAACATCGCCGAGGCCGTACGGCGCGGTATCCCGCTGCGTGTCGGCATCGTGTCCGTCCTGTCGGGGCAGCGGGTGAGCGAGGCACGTCGGGAACTGGAAGCGCTCGGCGTGACGGCGATCCGCGCGGACCGCATGCGGCGCCTCGGCCGTGCCTCGCCGTCCGAGGCCGGGGCGGACACGGCGGAGCTGTGTGGGCGGTGCGGGCACGGACAGGCGGCCGTCCTGCCCTCAGGTGAGGTGACCCCGTGTGTGATGGCGCGATGGCTGACCACCGGCAACGTCCGGGAACGGGGCTTAGCCGCGATCCTGGGCGGCGAGGCATGGGCCGAGGCGCTGAGCGCGATTCCGGCCCGCGCCGGGCGAGGTCCGTGTGACCCTGACTGCAAGCCCGCGTCGGACGGCGGCGACTGCTCGCCTGCCGAGCAGGAAGCATGCGACCCGAAGTACGGCGAATGAGGAGGCTCATGGACTGGAAGCCCCACGCCGAACGTCTCGCGGCCGAGGCGACCCCGCCCGTCTCGCGGTGGCGGGACGTGGTGGCCGCCACCCCCCGGCACGTCTTCGTGCCCCGGTGGTGGGAACCGGCGGGCGGCGGCACGTGGGCGTTGCGCGACGGGCCGGCGGACGAGGCGGCGTGGCTGCGCGCGGCCTACTCCGACACGTCGCTGGTGACCCGCGTCGGCCCGCTGCACGCCGACCGGGCAGGCCCCGACGACCGGCCGCGCGGCGTGCCCACATCGTCGAGCACCATGCCCGGCCTGGTGGTGCGCATGCTGCGCCACGGGCTGTTGTACGACGGCGCCGACCTCGGCCTCATCGGTACGGGTACCGGGACCAGTACCGCCCTCGCGGCTCGGCGCCTCGGGGACAAGCACGTCACGGCCATGGACGTGGACCCGTACCTGACCGAGACGGCGACCGATCGGCTTGCCTCTTTGGGTATGTCCCCCCAGGTGGTCACCTGTGATGTCACGGGGCCGCTCCCGGGGGACTTCGACCGCATCGTGTCCATGGTGGCGCTGCACAACCTCGTCGGCGTGACGGCCGCGCTGCGCCCCGGCGGGCGTCTGGTCACCACGCTTGCCCATATGAACGTGATCGTCACGGCCGACAAGGACGCGGACGGCGGCGCGCGCGGGGTTGTCGAGTGGGACCGGGCCGGATTCATGAGCACCCGCACCGGGGCCGACTACCCGCCAGGGACGGCAGAGTTGTTCGCGGCTGTACGGGACCGCGAAGGCGAGCAGGTGACCGAGGGCCGCTATCCGGTGCTCAATGTCGCAGAGGCGTGGGACGTGCGCGCCATGCTCGAACTCGCCGCGCCCGGCGTCGAGACCCACTACCAGGAGCGCGGCGAGCGGCGCACGGCATGGCTCGTGCACGCAGACGGTTCATGGGCGCGCGCTTCGGCGACGTGGATCGACCCGCCCACCGTTCACCAAGGCGGCCCGCGGCGCCTGTGGACGGTGCTCGAACGCATCCGGCACCGGCTGAACGCCGAGGGCAGTCTGCCGATCTACGGCAGCCGCGTCCACATCACGCCTGACGGGGTGTGTCACTTCACGCGCAAGTGGTCGGCCTCCTACGGCTGACCTCACCCGACCGCCCCGCCCTGAAGACCAGAAGAAAGAAGAGGAGCGTGCTGGACCTTCCTTCCCCTCGTGAGGAAGGTCCGGCAAACTCTGCGCCGTACTGGCCTAATGCGCTGTAGCGCGCATTAGGTAACGGGTGTCACACTAGCGAGGGGTGTGTACGCCGTGCAACGGGTTACCGAGCGTTCGGCGCCCGGATGTCGTGAAGATCTGGTGCTCACGAAGGGTGGAGGAGCCGTAGAGTCGGCGCGTCATGACTGAGCGACCACCACATGGGTCGGCTCGCCCCGGGGGGCGTACGGCCCGGACTCGGGCCGCCGTGTTGGCGGCCGCGTACGAGGAGCTCGACCGCGACTCGTTCGCCGAGCTCACCCTCGATCGGCTCGCGCGGCGGTCGGGGGTGCATGTGTCGACCATCCGGCGGCGCTGGCGCACGGTGGAGGGGGTGGTCGTCGATCTGCTGGCCGAGCGGAGTTCGACGCTGCCCACCCCGGACACCGGTGACTTCCACCGGGACCTGAGGGAACTCACCCAGGCCATCGCGGACTTCAACAACGCCCTGCGCAACCGCAATGTCATGCAGGGGCTGCTCGCGGCCGCCGCGCATGACCTCCGGGTCGAGGAGATCGTCCGTAACGCGTTCGTGCGGCGGACCGAGGAGGTGACCCTGATCGTGCGGAACGCGGTGGAGCGGGGGGAGATCCCCGAGGAGACCGACCCGTGGGAGGTCATCGCCTCGCTGGGGGCGCCGCTTTACTACCGGGTGCTCATCCTGCGCGGGTCCATCGACGACCGGCTGGTGCACACCACCGTCGAGGCGACGTATCAGGCGGCCCGGTCCGGGGTGTTCGCGCGGAAGGGGTGATGGCGCCCCGCGGGGCGAGGGGCGCCATCGGTGGGCGGTGTCAGGAGGACGCGCCGCGTGCCTTGAGCATGTCGGCCATCAGCTGGATCTCCGACTGCTGGCCCTGGACCATCGTCCGGGCCAGATGCTTCTCGGTCGAGTCCTTGACCAGTTCGACCGCCCCCTTCGCCATCTCGACGCCGCCCTTGTGATGGGCGGTCATCAGCTTCAGGTAGAGCACCTCGGCCGCCTTGCCCTTGGCCTTGCGCAACTCGTCGAGCTGGCTGTTGGTGGCCATGCCCGGCATGAGCGAGCCGTCGTGCGGCTTGTACGTGGAGCCCATGCCCTTCATCGAGCCGTGGTCCATGCCCTCCATGCCGTCGGACGACGCGTGCTTCATCCACGTCATCGGCGGGTCCTCGGACGTCTTGTCCAGCCCCCACATGTCCAGCCAGCCCTGGAGCATCCCGGCCTGGGTGGCCTGGGTGCTGGCGATGTCGAACGCCAGCCGCCGCACCTCGTCGTCGTCGGTGCGGTCGCGCACGATGAACGACATCTCCACCGCCTGCTGATGGTGGACGGACATGTCGCGGGCGAAACCGGCCTCGGCCGAGGTGTCCTTCGGCGTCCCCGTGTCGGTCGAGCCCTCCGAGCGGTCGCTCGTCAGCCACAGCACCGCCACCGCCACCAGCGTCAGCAGGGCGAGGGCGGCGGCGATCCCCGCCACCAGCGGCTGGCGGGAGGCGCGGCCGACGGCGGTCCCGTCGCTCACGAAGTCTTCCCGTTGGTGCAGTAGGCGCCGGGCTCGGGCGTCTGCTTGCCCTGGACGAACTTCTTGAAGAAGTCGGCCACCCGCGGGTCGGACGCCTTCTGGACGTCGAGCTGATTGCCCCAGGCGTTGAGGACGATCGGCGCGTCCTGCTCCTGGTAGGGGCTCATCAACGAGTACGGGGTCTTCTTGACCCGCGCCGAGAGTGCGGCGACGTCCTCCTTCGACGCCTTGTCGGTGTACGTCACCCACACCGCGCCGTGCTCCAGCGAGTGCACCGCGTTCTCCTTGGTCAGCGGCTTGGTGTAGACATCGCCGTTGCAGTTCTGCCAGACCTGGTTGTGGTTTCCGCCGACCGGCGGCGACATCGCGTACTTCACCGAGCCCTGGACATGCGTCCGGCCCAGGTTCTTCCAGGTCTTCATGCCCTTGAACTCGCCGGTCTTCACGACCGACGAGACCACCTTGGCCTCCTTCTTCTCCTTCTTGTCGCTCGCGTCGACGAGGAAGTAGCCCCCGACGGCCAGTCCGGCGACGATCACCGTGACCGAGGTGATGGTGATGATCCGGTACCGGCGCTCGCGCGCCTTCTCGGCGCGGCGCAACTCCTCTATCTTCGCGCGGCGGTCGGCCGCCGCGCCCTTCGTCTTCGATCCCTTGGAGCCCATGGCTGTCCTCAACCTCGCAGTTCGCGCAGTTCGCGCTGTTCGCACGCTGGATGGGTGGAGCGGTGCATCGCGGTGACCGGCGTCGGCCTAGGTCCGAAGTACTTGGAGCTGGTGGAGGCCGAGGGCGCGGACGGGATGGTCCGGCGGCGCCCGGGCGGAGTCCGGGGCCCGGCGGCCGTCGGGCGGCGGAACCTCGGCGAGGGAGGGCGGGGGTACGGGCGTGGGCACCAGGGCCTGGACGACTCCCCGGGGGCCCGCGACACAGTTGTCGCTTCCGGTGCCCGAGCCGGAGGTGTCGAACGGGCGGTGCCCGGGAGCCGGATACGCGACCGGCTCCTCGTGCGGCTGGGCCGACGCGGTCTCCGCCAGGCGGTGCGGGCGGCACCCCGTCGACAGGGCGCCGTGGCCGGCGGCGGGATGGACGCACGAGGGCGCCACCCATATCGCGGCGGCGAGCAGCAGCACGGCACGGCAGAGGACGGAAGGCACGGTGCCGCGCACCGGGTCCCTCCGTATGTGGCCTATGTGGCCCCTCCGTATGCGGGCCTCTCCTCCGCGCTGCCCTCTGCCCATCGCGCCAGATCGTAACCACTGCGACTGTCGCGGCTGAATGGGTCCATGGCGGAACGCGGCAAACGCCTGGTGGCGGCCGGGTGCCAGCGGCTGGTGGCGGCCCGGTGTCAGCGCCTGGCGGCGGCCCGGAGCGGCTGGTGGCGGCCGGGTGTCAGCCGCGCCGCCACCCCCGGCGTGAGGACACGTCCCCGATCAGTAGACGCCCTCGATCACGACCTCGTCGTCGAACATCGCCACCGGCCCCACATCCGCCACCGAGTCCCCGACCGCGCCCTCCGGCGGCGGGACGCGGATCGCCAGATCGCGCTCGAGGTTGTTCGGCAGCAGGGCGGACTTGCTGACGTGGTTCATCACCACCTGGCCGCGCTCGCCGTACGGCACCGGACGCCCGCTCGCCGGGTCCACCACCGAGAAGGTGACGAACGGCGTACGCGGATCGAAGACACACGGCTCGTCCGGGCCGAGCCCCAGCCGCTCGGTGGCACCGCCCAGGATCATGGTGTTGCCGTAGGTGCCGTAGAGCTCACAGCCGGGGAAGACCTCGGTGCGCAGCAGATCGCGGGTGTCGGCGTCCATATGGGCGCCGCCCCACATGATGCCCTTGACCTTCTCCCCGATCAGCTCGATGAGGTCGTCGTGCCGGGCCAGCCGCTCCAGCAGCGGCGGGGTGGTCATCAGCACCCCGATGTCCTGGGTGCGCAGGACGTACGCCGCCTGCTCCACCAGGTGGTTCACATAGGCGTCGGTCTCCTCGGCCTTCCCGGCGGAGATCAGCTTCTTCACCCACCGCGGATCCATGTCGACGCGGAACATCAGCCCACCGTGCCGGGCGGCCGTGCCCGCGACCATCTCGCCGACCATATGGGGGCCGCTGGGCGCGATGGCGAGCCAGTCCACCCCGCGCGGGATGCCGAGCCCGTCGAGGTCGGCGCTCAGCCCGTGGGTGAGGCGGTCCAGCCAGTCGCGCAGACACACGATCCGCTTGGGCGCGCCGGTGGTGCCGCCGCTTTCGAAGACGCCGACGATCCGGGCGTCGGGGTCGTAGCCCTGGGGGATCAGATCGCGCACCGGCACGTCGCGCAACTGGCCGGTGACGTTGGGGAAGAGCGCGAGATCGGCGACGCCCTTGACGTCCCGCCGCGGGTCGAAGTCCAGCGTCTCCGCCTTCCGCAGCCAGAACGGGGAGCCGGTGTCCGGGCCGAAGTGCCACTCCATGGCGGCGCGGATGTACTCATCGGGGTCGGGGCGCTCGTCGTAGGGGATGTCGAGCACCGAAAGGGAAGCGGTCGGCACGGGATGCTCCTCGCGGATGGCGGCGGGGGACTCATGGGGTCAGCCGCGGATGACGGCCTTCGTACGCATCAGGAACTCGCCGAGATACGCGTCGTGCGGGATGCCCGGCGCGATCCAGTGGGTGGGATGGTCGCCGATGTAGAGGTTCTTGATGGACGGCTCGGCGAGCAGCCCGTCCAGCAGCGCCTCGTCCCCGGTGATCGCCGTGACCACCAGGCTGTCCCGGAGCGCGGCGACGCCCGCCTCCCGCGTCCAGGGGGCCACCCAGACGCAGGGGAACGACAGCTCCACGCCCAGCCGCGGGTCCCGCGGATCGTCGAGCTGGAAGACGGCGGGGCGGAGGGTGGCGCTGCCGTCGCCGAGGTCGTCCACCACGCCGTCGCCGCCCAGCCACGCGCGGGCGCCCGCGGCCTTGCCGAGCAGCAGGCGCTCGAAGCCGCGCGCGACCTCGAGCGGATGGACCGGCAGCACCGCCTTCTCGTCCTGCGGAGGCAAGCTGGGCAGCGCGGCGAGCCGTTCCGCCAGCGCCTCGGCGACCGGCGCCGGGTCGCCCTCGACGAGGACGGCGGTGGCGTTGACGCACGCGGTGCCGCCGTGGCGGGCGATGGAGTCGACGACGACATCGAGGTGGTCGCGCCACTCCCGGTCGGCGGTGATGAGGATCTTGGAGCGGCCGGGCCCGTTGGGCAGCGCGGCCGGATCGGTGGCGTAGCGGTCGATGACCTCCTGCCCGCCGTAGACCATGGAGAGGTCCGCGCCGTGCAGGATCTCGCCCGCCGCGTCGTGGTCGGTGGGCAGCAGCACCACCTGATCCGTCCCGAACCCCGCCTCGCGCAGGGCGCTGACCAGCCGGTACGGGGTGAGCGGCTCACGCCGGGAGGGGCGTACGGCCACCCGGTAGCCCAGCGCCAGCGCCTCCAGCCACAGGGCGTGCACGGCGGGGTGGTTACCGGCGGCGTGCACCGCGAAGACATCGCCGCGCCGGATCCACACCGCGGTGCCGCCGCGGGCGTACGGATCGCGCCAATCGCCCACCGCCCCCACCGGGCGGGCCGCCTGGACGCTGCGGTACGCCTCGGTGGCGCTGAGCCGTATCGCCTCCACGGCGATCCGCACATTGGCGAGCGGGGTGCCCGACATCCGGCACACCGCGCCCTCGTACGCCCCGTACGTCATCCCGGCCACGGTGCCGGTGGCGAACAGCTCCCCCGCCCGCTTCAGCGCGGCCAGCCGCTCCTCCAGGGGCGGGGTGCCGGCGGCGCGCAGGGCGGCCAGCGCCCGGGTGACGAACAGCCGGGGCACCAGGGACAGTTCGGCCATCGGCGTGCCGGTGACATCTTGGACGGTGAGGCGGTGGCGGGAGCGGTAGGGCCCCTTGGGCCCCAGCGCGTCCAGGGAATCCAGGGAATCCAGGGAATCCAGGGCGTCCAGGGCATCCGGGTCGGTGGCGGGCTGGGACACGCTGGCTCCTTCGCGGGCGCGGAACACACCGGCTCCTGGGCGGGCGCGGCGGGAAAAGGGTGAACCAGACCAATCCCACGGCGCGGACGGGACGGAGTCAATTGGCCCAAAGGCCATGCCCGCGCCCTTGACACGGGCCGCGCGCACGGCGGGGCACGTACCATGCCGGGCCGGAGGTGGTACGGACATGGCAGGCACGGGCAGCGGTCGCGTCCTGGTGACGGACGACGACGCGGCCATCCGGCGGTCCCTGGAGCGCGGGCTGCGGCTCAACGGGTTCGCCGTGACCCTCGCGGACGGCGGCCACGCCGCGCTGGCCGCGTTGCGCGACGGGGCGCCCGATGTGGTGGTCCTGGACATCTCCATGCCGGACCTCAGCGGGATCGAGGTGTGCCGCAGCCTGCGCGCGGACGGCAATGACGTGCCCGTCCTGATGCTCTCGGCGCTCGACGAGGTGGCCGACCGGGTGGCCGGGCTCCAGGCCGGGGGCGACGACTACCTCGTCAAGCCCTTCGCGCTCCAGGAGCTGGTGCTGCGGCTGCACGCCCTGCTGCGCCGCCGTCCGCCCGCCGCCACCGACCGGGTGCGGGCCGGTGCGCTGGAGATGGTGCCGGAGGCCCGGGAGGCGTGGCTGGACGGGGTGGAGCTGCGGCTCACCCGGCGCGAGTTCGAGCTGCTGGACGTGTTCGCCCGCAACGCCGGGATCGTGCTCACCCGCGATCAGCTGCTGGATCGCGTCTGGGGCTATGACTTCGACGTCCGTACGGACGCCGTGGACACCTTTGTCAGCTATCTGCGCCGCAAACTGGAGGCGGGCGGCCGGCCGCGGATGCTGCACACGGTGCGCGGTGTGGGGTTCGTCCTGCGCCCCGCCGAAGCGCGGTAACTCCGGTCCACAGAGTTTCCACAAAGACGGTTCCTAGGTTTTTCCCCAGCCCGGGACGGCCCGGCCCCTCCCCGGCCGTCCGGCTCCAAGGGAAGGAACAGCACCATGCACCGTGGAAAGAGCGCCCTCGTGGCGTGCGCGGCCACCGCCGCCCTGCTCGGTCCGGTGGGCATCGCGGCGGCGGACGGCAGCGCCCCGGCGGACGGCAGCGCCCCGGCCTCGGCGCCGGCCGCCTCCCCGAGGGCGAAGGCGCCGAAGGGTGCGGGGGACGGCTCCCGGGGGCTGTGCGAGCGCGCCAAGAGGATCGACAAGCGGCTGGACCGCGCGCTGAAGCGGCTGAAGGGCCCGGCGACCGTCCGCGGGTCCGTGGCCCGGCTGACGAAGCGGGTGGAGCGGGCGGAGAAGGCGGACCACACCGAGGTCCAGACGTTCCTCAACCACAAGCTCACCTTCCGCAGGTCCCTCGTACCGACACTCGAGCAGCGGCAGAAGGACCTGTCGAAGGTCCAGAAGTGGTGCGCCGCGCGCGGCGAGGGATCCGGCGGCGGTTCCGGCGGTGGTTCCAGCAGTGACAAGGAATCGGCCAAGTGAAGCGCGGCCCCTGGGCCGTGGCGGCCACGGCGCTGCTCTGCGCCGCGCTGGTCACCGGCTGCGGCGGCAAGGACGGCTCGGGCGGCTCGGACGACGCGAACGGCTCATCGGGCGCGTCCGCCCCGTCGGCCACCGCACCGGCTCCGTCCGCCTCCGAGCTGGATGAGCTGAACAAGCTGGTGGACGACGCGGAGTCGGCGGCGAACAGGGCGGACTCCGACGCGGCGAACGACAACTGAGCCGACGGGTCCCGGCGCGCGGCCCCGCGCCGGGACCCGTCCTTCAAACGATCGTGACCGGGGCGATCAGACCCGCGGTGGATCCGGCCGGTACGGGGCCGGCCTCGGCGCTGACCAGATCGCCGTCCTCCAGTACCCCGGAGCCGCTGACGTCCACATGGACCCGCAGCCCGTAGTTGTCGCCGGGGACGAGCTCACCGGGGACGGTGACGCTGAACGGGACATGGCCGCCCGGGCTCAGCGGCACATCGGTGAGGACCTGCGCGGCCACGATCGACTCGGGGGTGTCGGAGCGCGACACGTTGCGCACCTCCACCACCACCCGCGCCGCCCGCCCGGCGGGGGCGTCGGGGGGCAGGGTCACGATGCCGCTGAGGACACTGCTCATTCCGAGATGGATTCCCCCGGGGGCGGAGGTCTTGTTCCGCCATCCGGGTGGTGCGCAGTGGTGCGGGGTGGTTGTGGAGGGCGCGCCGTCAGCTCGCGCAGGGGCGGCCGTTCAGGGTGAAGGAGCCGGGCGGGCGGTTGCCGTCGCTCCAGGAGCCGAGGAAGCCCACGGAGAGGGAGTCACCGGCCTTGACCCGCTTGTTGTAGTCGGCCGGGGTGGTGGTCACCTTCGAGCCATGCTGGGTGAACTCTCCGTTCCACATCTGCGTCACCCGCTGGGAGTCGCGGAAGGTCCAGGTGACCCGCCAGTCATTGAGGGATTCGCGGGAGGTGAGGGTGACGGCGGCCTGGAAGCCGTCGGGCCATTCGTTGACCAGCTGGAAACGGGCCGTGCAGTCGGCGTCGTCGCCGGGCTTCCGGTCGTCGGAGGGCGGTTCGCCGCCATGGCCGGACGCGGAGCCGGGGCCGGAGTCGCCCTTGTCGGACGAGGAGGACGGGCCGGGGGAGCGCCCGGGCTTCTTCTGGTGCCCCTTGCCCGAGCCCTTCCCGTCCTGCCCGCCCTCGCTCTTCGAGGGGCTGGGGGAGGCCGGGGCGCCGGGGTTGTACGGCGAGGAGGTGGCGGGGGCCAGGCTGCCGGGGGTCACCTCGGGGCCCGTGGAACCGCCGGTCCGGTTGTCGGAGTCGGCGGCGGTTCTGGTCATCGCGACCAGTGCGGCGAGTGCGACGACGGCGATCACCGCGAGGATGACGGTCGTACGGGCTCGGCGTAACCGGCGGCGGGCGGCGTGGCTCCGGACGACCCGGTGCCCCCCGGAACGAGCCCCGCTCGCCCCATCGGCCCCGCCCGCGCCGGCTCTGCCCTCCACACCACCGGCCCGTCTGCTCCGCCGCGCCCCGACCACGTCCAGGACCCGGTCGCGCAGCCGCTCCCACAGCGGTGCGCGGACCGCGTGCGCGGTGGGAGCGGCGGCGCGGGCGCTCGGCTTGGCGCCCGGGGCCCGCTCGGCGAGCGCGCGGCGCCGCTTGAGGTAGAGGTGCGCGCCCCAGCCGATGACCCCGCCCGCCAGCGCGCCGGGCAGCCCGGCGCCGTCCACATACATGCAGGTGGCGGCGTCCCGGCAGGTCCGGCAACGGGCGAGGTGCTGCCACAGGTCGGCGGGCGAGGGCGAGTCGGGCGCCCGGGTGGCGGCGTCCAGCAGCTTGGCGTAGCTGCGGCACTCCTCGTTGGTGAGGGTGTCCACATGGGCGCGCTGACACCGTTCGCGGAAGGCCGCGCGGACCCGGGCGATCTCCTCGGTGGCGTACTCCGGGTCGTACCCCAGCTGCCGGGCCACCGCCTCCGTGGACCGTGCCTCCACCTCGACCAGCCACAGCAGCTCCCCGTCCGCCTCCGGCAGGTCCCGCAGCGCGCGCAGGGCGAGCGGCTGGTCGCGGGGCGGTGCGGCGAACCGGGCGGCGAGGTCGGAGGCCAGCCAGGTCCGCAACTCCGGGTTGAGCCGGTCCCCGTGCCGGTGGGCGTCCCACTCGGCGGCGGTCTTCCGTACGGCGGTCAGAAAGAGCGGAAGCCACGGGAGGCGCTTGCCGAAGCCCCGGGTGCGGCGGTTGCGGGTCTCCCGGATGCCCCGCCGGAACGCCTCGGTGGCGAGCCGCATCCCGTCTTCCGGGGTGGTGGTGCACAGCTCCGCGTAATCGGCGACCGCGTCCCAGTACGCGCCCAGCAACGCCGTGGCGGAGGCCGCGCCATCGACATCCTCGCCGGGCGCCTCGGCGACCCCGTGGCGCGTCGGGGAGCCGTCCCCGGGCGATTCCCTGGGAGATGAGTGGTCGGGCATGGAGGCAATTCCTCACTCACGAACAGCGGCGCCCCCGCCGGGGGCAACCCTCTCACAAACGGGCCGCGGGGTGGTCAGCCAACAGCACAGCGATGCCTCGGAGTTGGGGATTCCCCTTACGGGGCGGGCCGAGCCTTTCACGCCGGTGACCTGGCTGACAAGAGACGAAGAGCAGTCCCCGTTTCGGAAGATGAGCCACCTGACAAGCCGTGGGACCGGGCCGAAGCAACGTGAATAGTAGTCACGTTCACCACTCCTGGCGACAGAATGGGCCACACCCGCAAAAGGTATAGACCGCACAGTTCGCGCTGTGAACTCCTGTGCGCTTTCGGTGACTTCCGGGAGTCGCGGACTGTGCCAATCGGCGCATGACCTCCCGAAACGCGTGGTTCGGGCGCTAAGGTTCAGTTCGCTCACGCAACATGTGCGGAGCGTGACGCATAGCGATGCGGAGGCCGCTCGGGGGGTCCGAGGCGGCTGTCTTCTGGGGGGACCAACCATGCGGGAGATGATCAAGGGCGGCAATGTCGGCCTGGCCGCTCTGAGCGAGGACACGGGTTCCGTGATCCTCAGCCTGAACTGGAGCTCGGCGACCGGAGACGGGGACGCCGACGTCTCGGTGCTGCTGCTGAACGGTGATGGCAAAGTCCGCAGCGACGCGGACTTCTACTTCTACAACAACCCGGCCGCCGCCGATGGCAGTGTGCAGCTGCTGGGCAAGACGCCGACCGCCGAAGGGAGCGAGGACCGCATCAGCCTCGATCTGACGGCGGCACCCGCGGACGTCGAGCGGATCGTCGTGGCGGCCAGCCGGTACGGCGGGGCGAGGTTCGGCGATCTCGGCGACCTGCGGGTGACCCTCGCGGACCGGGGCGGCGAGACCCTGCTGGGGTTCTCGATCGAGGACGCCGATGTGGAGAGCGCGTTCATCTTCGGCGAGCTCTACCGCCGGGGCGAGGAGTGGAAGTTCCGGGCCGTCGGGCAGGGGTACGAGTCCGGACTGGCCGGTCTGGCCACGGACTTCGGCATCGACATCGACGATGACGCGGCCGACGAGGAGACGGCCGACGAGGCGACGGCCGACGAGGTGCCGGTTGACGAGGCGACCGCCGACAAGGTGGCGGACGCCGCGCCGGAGGCGGCGGAGCAGGCGCCCGCGCCCGGGGCCGAGGGCCCGCCCGGCATCCCCGCGCGGACGGCGGCGCCCACGGCCGGGGTGACCGGCGAGGAGTCCGCACCGGCTACGGCCCGCCGCCCTCGTACGGCGAAGAAGAAGGTCACGCTTCCCAAGGTCGCCAGGAAGTCGCTGGCGGAGAACGAGTCGTGGCGGGCGGCTCGGCTCTTCCCGGTTTCCTCGCTCCGATACGACCGGGAACGGGAAACGCGCGCCACGTCCGTCCTGCTGTCGGTGATGACGCAGGTGCCCGAGTTCGGGCGTCGGCTCACCGCGGCCTTCGGCGCCCCCGCCGGCCGTATGGAGACCTTCACCGAGGTCTCCCTGCCGCACGGAGGCAACGCCCCCAAGCGCCCCGACGGCGTGATCCGCGTGGAACGGGCCGGGAAACTCTGGACGGCCCTGGTGGAGACGAAGACCAACGGCAATACGCTCAAGTCCGAGCAGGTCCAGGACTACATGGACATCGCCGCCCGGCGGGGCTACGAGGCCGTGATCACGCTGTCCAACGACGTCGCTCTCGAAGGCAGCCCACTGGTCGACGTCAAGGTCGACGGACGCCGTAAGCACAAGGTGGCGCTGTGGCATCTGTCCTGGGCCGAGGTGGCCCACCACGCCCAGACGCTGATCCGCCACGAGGGTGTCGGCAACACCGCGCACGCCTGGCTCCTCCAGGAACTGCTCCACTACCTCCAGCACGAGAACTCCGGCTGCCACGGCTTCCAGAACATGGGCCCGGCCTGGGTGCCGGTGCGCAACGGCATCGACAACGAGACCCTGTGCCAGGGGGACCAGCGCGCCACCGACGTGGTCGAGAGCTGGGACCGGCTCATCCGCCAGGTCTGTCTGCGGCTGGGCGGTGAACTCGGGCAGAAGGTCCTGCCCGTCCAGCGCGCCAGGCGGGGAACCGACCAGGGTTCCCGTCGTGCGGCCATGGCCGACCGGCTCTGCGAGGAGGGCCGTCTCTACGCCGAGCTGCGCATCGAGGGCGCCTCCGGGATCCTCGCGATCGTCGCCGATCTGCGCACCGGCAAGCTGCGCACCTCCATCGAGATTCCGGCCCCCGACCAGGGCTACCCCCTCAGCTGGGCCAAGCGCCTGGTCCGACAGCTCGCCGAGGCTCCGGCCGACCTCCATGTGGAGACCCTTGTCGAGGGGCAGGGCGGCGGCCCGCGCGGCACCCTCGAGCGGCTCCGCCCCGAACCGGCCGACATGCTCCCCAAGGGCGGCGCCCGGATCACCGGGTTCCGGCTGTCCCTCTTCAAGGGCATGGGCAGCGCCCGAGGCAATGCCGAGTCCGGCTTCATCCGCAGTGTCGACGACGCCGTGGACCGCTTCCACTCCGGTGTCGTCGCCCACCTGGGGAGCCGCACGGCCCGGCGGCCGTAGGGATAACGGCCCGTAGGGGGTAACGGCCCGTAGGAGATAACGGCCGTAGGGGACAGGGGTTAAGAAGGCGGATCGGGCCACTGTGCGGTGTGACATTGCACTGCTATCGTCAAGAGGAAATCCGGTGGTCTGGTCCCCTCCCCCAGGAGGTTCCGCATGCCCGATCTCTCCGCGCCCTGGCATGGCGTTCATGTCGCCACGGCGCTTCCGTTCCAGGACGATGACGAACTGTCGGTCGACTACGAGGGTTACGCCGCCCATGTGCGGTTTCTCGCCGAGCACGGCTGTGACGGGGTCTGCCCCAACGGGTCGTTGGGGGAGTACCAGACCCTGACGGACGAGGAGCGGGCGCGGGTGGTGCGGGTGGCGGTGGAGGCGGCGCCCGAGGGGTTCGGGGTGATGCCGGGGGTGGCGGCGTACGGGGCGCTGGAGAGCCGGCGGTGGGCGGAGCAGGCAGGGGAGGCCGGGGCGCGGGCGGTGCTGGCGCTGCCGCCGAACAGCTACCGCGCCGACCGGGGGGCCGTGGTCGGCCACTACCGCGAGGTGGCGCGCGCCGGGCTGCCGGTGGTGGCGTACAACAACCCCCATGACACCAAGGTCGACCTCACCCCGGAGCTCCTGGCCGAGCTGCATGGGGAGGGGTTGATCGTGGCGGTCAAGGAGTTCAGCGGGGATGTGCGGCGGGCGTACGAGATCGCCGAGCGCGCCCCCGGCCTTGACCTGCTGATCGGCGCCGATGACGTCCTGCTGGAGCTGGGGCTCGCCGGGGCCGTGGGGTGGATCGCCGGGTATCCGAACGCGATTCCCGACGCCACCGTGGAGCTGTACCGGCTCGCCACCTCGGGCGTCGGCGCGGACCTGGAGAAGGCGCTGCCGCTGTACCGCGCGCTGCATCCGCTGCTGCGCTGGGACTCCAGGACCGAGTTCGTCCAGGCCATCAAGGCATCCATGGACCTCGCCGGGCTGCGCGGCGGATCCTGCCGCCCGCCGCGTTCGCGGCTGGCCGGGGAGGTGGCGGCGCGCGTCGTCAGGGAGACCGAGACGGTGCTCGCGCTGGGGTACCGGTGAGGGCCGCGTCGGTGGGGGTCGCGGTATCGAGGGGGCGTTCGTGAGGTCGCGGCGGGTGTTGCACACCGTGGAGTCCCACACCGAGGGCATGCCCACCCGGGTGGTCACCGGCGGGGTGGGGACGCTCCCCGGCGCGACCATGGCCGAGCGCCGGCAGTGGTTCATCGAGCACCGCGACGATCTGCGCACCCTGCTGATGTACGAGCCGCGCGGCCACTCCGCGATGAGCGGGGCCATCCTCCAGCCGCCGACCCGGCCGGACGCGGATCACGGTGTGCTCTTCATCGAGGTGTCCGGGGTGCTGCCCATGTGCGGCCACGGCACCATCGGCGTGGCCACCGTGCTGGTCGAGACCGGGATGGTCGAGGTGCGGGAGCCGGTCACCACCATCCGCCTGGACACCCCGGCGGGCCTGGTGGTCGCGGAGGTCGCCGTGCGCGACGGGGCAGCCACCTCGGTGACGATCCGGAACGTGGCGGCGTTCTGCCAGGCCACCGACCGTACGGTGCGGGTGCCCGGCTTCGGCGAGGTGCGCTACGACATCGCGTTCGGCGGCAACTTCTACGCCATCGTGGAGCTGGACGCCCTCGGGCTGCCCTTCGAGCGGGCGGCGGGGCAGGAGCTGCTGACCGCCGGGCTGAAGATCATGGACGCGGTGAACGCGCAGGACCCGCCGCACCACCCCGAGCGGCCGGACATCACCGGCTGCCGCCATGTCTACCTCCAGGCCCCGGGTTCGACGGCGCGCCACTCCCGCCACGCGATGGCCATCCACCCGGGCTGGTTCGACCGCTCCCCCTGCGGGACCGGCACCTCCGCGCGGATGGCGCAGCTGTACGCACGCGGTGAGCTGGGGCTCGGCGAGGAGTTCGTCAACGAGTCGTTCATCGGGACGCGGTTCGTCGGGCGGCTGCTGGAGGAGACCACGGTGGCGGGGCTGCCCGCCGTCGTGCCCTCGATCACGGGGCGGGCGTGGGTCACCGGCACCGCGCAGTTCCATCTCGACCCCGAGGATCCGTTCCCGGCCGGGTTCCTGGTGTAGAGAGGGGAGATCGATGGTGGTTGAGACATGACCGGGTCCGCTCCCCGTGGCCGCGGCTCCAGCCTCGAGCCGCTCGGCAAGCGCGAAAGCCTGCGCGACCGGGTCAGAAACGCCCTGCGGGCGGGGATCATCTCCGGTGAACTCGCCCCCGGCGCCGTCTACTCGGCGCCCGCCCTCGGCGCCCGTTTCGACGTCTCCCCCACACCCGTCCGCGAGGCGATGCTCGACCTGGTGAAGGAGGGGCTGGTGGTCTCGGTGCCCAACAAGGGGTTCCGGGTCACCGAGGTCTCCGAGCAGGATCTGGACGACCTGGCCTCCATCCGGCTGCTCATCGAGCCGCCCACCGTACGGGAGGCCGTCCCCCGTATCCCGCCCGGGGAGTTGCCCGCGCTGCGGGGGCTGGCCCAGGCGATCGTGGACGCGGCCGAACGCGGCGACCTCATCGGCTATATCGAGGCCGACCGGGTCTTCCACCTCACCCTGCTCGGCTACGCCGGTAACCGGCGGCTGGTGGACGTGGTCTCCGAACTCCGCTCCCAGACCCGGCTGCTGGGGCTCATCCCGCTGCTGGAGGGCGGGCGGCTCGGCCAGTCGGCGGCCGAACACCACGCTCTTCTCGACCTCGTGGAGGCGGGGGACGCGCGCGGCGCCGAGGCCATGACGCATCGCCATATCGGCCATGTGCGCGGGCTGTGGGCGGGTGGCCCATGACTCGGGACGGGTGGGAATCGGCCTCCCAGGACTTGCCGAAGACCGCCGACCTCGTCGTCATCGGCGCCGGAGTCGTGGGCGCGGCCGCCGCCTGGTTCGCCACCCTCGCCGGGCTGCGGGTCGTGGTGGTCGACCGGGGTGCTATCGCGGGCGGCACCTCGGGCGCGGGCGAGGGAAACGTCCTGGTGTCGGACAAGGAGCCGGGCCCGGAGCTGGAGCTCGCGCGGTACTCGCGGCAGGTGTGGGGCGAGGACCTGGCCCCGTACGGCGAGTGGTGGGAGTTCGAGCGGAAGGGCGGGCTGGTGGTCGCCTCCACCCCCGCCGCCCTGGGCGCGCTGCGAACGCTGGCCGAGCGGCAGCGGGCCCATGGGGTCGTCGTACGGGAGGTGTCCGGGGCCGAACTCCACGCCCTCGAACCGCGGCTGACCCGCGAGGCCGCCGGGGGCGCGCTGTATCCGCAGGACGCCCAGGTGCAGCCCATGCTGGCGGCGGCCCACCTGCTGCGGCTCGCGCGGGGGCGCGGGGCGGTGGTGCGGACGGGGACGGAGGCGGTGGGGTTCCTCCGGCGTACGGGTTCCCCGGTCACCTCGGGCGGAGGGGACGCGGGCGCCCCGGTCACCCCGGTGGGAGGCTCCCCGGTCACCCCGGGAGGCGGCGCGGGTGCCCCGGTCACCGGCGTACGGACACCCCACGGCACCGTCAGCGCCCCCGCCGTCCTGAACGCGGCGGGCACCTGGGCCGGTGCGGTGGCGGTGCTCGCGGGCGTCGAGCTGCCGGTGCTGCCGCGCCGGGGCTTCGTCCTCGTCACCGAACCACTGCCGCCCGCGACCGTACGGCACAAGGTCTACGCGGCCGACTACGTGGACGCCGTGGCCAGTTCGGACGCGGAGCTCCAGGTGTCGCCGGTCGTGGAGGGCACGGGCGGCGGCACGGTACTGATCGGTTCCACCCGGGAGCGGGTCGGCTTCGACCGGCGGCCGTCCCCCGCCGCCGTACGGGCGCTGGCCCGGGGCGCGATCGGGCTGTTCCCGATGCTGGCGTCGGTGCGGGCGATGCGCGTGTACGCGGGCTTCCGGCCGTACTGCCCCGACCATCTGCCGGTCATCGGCCCCGACCCGCGCGCCCCCGGGCTGTGGCACGCCTGCGGCCACGAGGGCGCGGGGATCGGTCTGGCGGCGGGGACGGGGAAGCTGATCGCGCAGGCGCTGACGGGGGAGGCGACGGATCTGGACCTGACGCCGTTCGCCCCGGAACGGTTCGAGGAGGGCGGTGCGGATGAGCCACGCGGGGAGTGAGGAGCGCACGGGGTTGTCGGCGTACCGGCTGACCTTCGACGGCACGACGGTCACCGCGTTGCCCGGCCAGAGCGTGGGCGCGGCGCTGGTGGCCGCCGGGATCGTGGCCTGGCGGACCACGCGGCGCGAGGGCGGACCGCGCGGGCTGTTCTGCGGGATCGGGGTCTGCTTCGACTGCCTGATCACCGTGGACGGGCGCCCAGGACAGCGGGCGTGTCTGGTCCCGGCACGGGACGGGATGCGGCTGTCGGCGGAGGGCGATGGCGATGGCGGCGGTGATCGCGACGGCGGCGGTGATCGTGATGGCGATCGCGATGGCGACGGTGATGGCCGCGATGGCGACGGTGATGGCCGCGATGGCGATGGTGGTGGCAGCTATGGCGACTGATCGGCCGACGTACGACGTAGCCGTCGTGGGCGCGGGTCCCGCCGGGCTCGCCGCCGCCGTCGGGGCCGCCGAGGCGGGCCTGGACGTGGTGCTCATCGACGCCGGGCGCCTGCCCGGCGGCCAGTACTGGCGCCACGACGAGCGCTCAACGCCCCCTCGCCACCACCACGGGCGGCTCTTCGCCCGCCTCCGCGCCCGGCTGGACCACCAGCGCCACCTCGGCCGTCTCCACTACCTCCCCGGCCACCAGGTCTGGCTGATCGACCGCGCCCGCCCGGACAGCGGACCGTTCACCCTGCGCCTGAACGGTCCGTACGACACGGCCCCCGTCGAGCGGGACCGGGTGCGGGCCGGTGCGCTGGTGCTCTGTTGCGGCGCGTACGACCGCCAACTGCCGCTCCCCGGCTGGGAGCTGCCCGGGGTCATGGCGGCCGGAGGCGTCCAGGCGCTGCTGAAGGGGCATCGGGTGGCGGCGGGGCGCCGGGCGGTGGTCGCGGGCACGGGCCCGTTCCTGCTGCCGGTGGCGACGGGCCTGGCGCGGGCGGGGGTGCGGGTCCTCGCCGTGTGCGAGGCCAACCCGGCGCACGGCTGGCTGCGCCACCTGGACGGGGCGGTACGGGCGCCCGCCAAGTCCGCCGAGGCGGTGCGGTACGCGGCGCTGATGGCCCGCCACCGCATCCCGTACCGGACCCGGGCCGCGGTGACCGAGATCCTGGGCGAGGACCGGGTGCGCGGGGTGCGGCTCGACGGCGGCGAGGTGATCGAGGCCGATCTGGTGGCGCTGGGCTGGGGGTTCACCCCCGCCCTCGAACTGCCCCTGATGGTCGGCGCCGCCACCCGGCGCGACCTCGACGGCTCCCTCGTCGCCGTGGTCGACGCCCGGCAGCGCACCACCGTCCCGGGCGTCCTGGCGGCGGGGGAGACCACGGGCGTGGGCGGCGCCGCGCCGGCCGTCGCCGAGGGACGGCTGGCCGCCCTGTCGCTGGCGGCGGCCCACGGGCTGCCGGTGGATACGCGCGCCGTACGGCGGCTGAGCGCCGCGGTCCGCCACGGCCGGGCCTTCGCCGCCGCGCTGCACCGCACCTACCCCGTGCCCGAGGGGTGGACCGACCGGCTGACCGAACGCACGGTGGTCTGCCGCTGCGAGGAGGTCACCTACGGGGAGCTGTGCCGCGCCCGTACCGAACTCGGCGCCGAGGACCCCCGCACCATGAAGCTCCTGGCCCGCCCGGGGATGGGCTGGTGCCAGGGCCGGATCTGCGGTTTCGCGGTCGCCGCCGTCACGGCGTCGCTGACCGGCCGCCCGGCCACGGCGGAGGATCTGCGGCCGCTCTCGGCACGGCCGTTCGCGGCGCCGGTGACGCTGGGGGAGCTGGCGGAGCTGGACGAGCCGGCGGACGACGCGGACGAGGAGCCCTAGCGCCCGCGAACGCTGCCCCTTGCTGCTTGTGCAGATGCCAGCCTCCGTACCCAAATCGTTGGACGGATACCACCTGATCGGCATGTACCAGCTCGCAGATGCGGCGCTACCATCGGCGGATGCATACGTACCGGATCGGTGAGGCCGCGGCCCTGATGGGGGTCAGCGTCGACACCCTGCGGCGCTGGGTCGACAGCGGACGGCTGACCGCCGAACGGGATGAGCAGGGGCGCCGGATCATCCCGGGCCCGGCGCTCGCCGCGTTCGCCCGCGAGGTCGCCAGCGGCACGGACCGCGACCACCCCGGCTCGTCGGCCCGCAACCGCTTCTCGGGGATCGTCACCGAGGTGATCCTCGGCGATGTGTCCGCGCAGGTGGAGATCCAGGCGGGCCCGTTCCGCGTGGTGTCCATGATCAGCCGGGAGTCGGCGGAGGAGCTGAAGCTGGAGCCGGGCGTTCCGGCCGTCGCCGTGATCAAGTCGACCAACGTGGTCGTGGAAACGCCGTGAACACGCGCGCCGAGGTCGGCACAGTCACAGGCGGCGGCACAGGCAGCAGTCGCAGAGAGGGAAAGACAGACCCCATGACGACCCGTTCCCTATCTCGTTCCCGTTCCCGTTGGACGCTCCGTGCGGTGGGCGGTTTCGCGCTCGCCGCCGTGGCGCTCACCGCCTGCTCCTCCGGTGACTCCGACGACTCCGGTGACTCCGGTGACTCCTCCAAGAAGTCCGGCTCCGGTTCCTCCTCCGAGAAACTGTCCGGCACGGTGACCGTGTTCGCGGCGGCCTCGCTGAAGGAGAGCTTCACCGCGCTGGGCAAGACCTTCGAGAAGGAGCACCCCGGCACCAAGGTCTCCTTCAACTTCGGCGGCAGCGACGCCCTCGCGGCCAGCATCACCTCGGGCGCGCCCGCCGATGTCTTCGCCGCCGCGAGCCCGAAGACCATGAAGACCGTCACCGACGCCAAGGACGCGAAGGGCACCCCGGCCACCTTCGTCCGCAACCAGCTCGAGATCGCGACCCTCCCGGGCAACCCGAAGAAGATCAAGACGCTCAAGGACCTCACCCGCTCCGGGCTGAAGGTCGCGCTGTGCGCCAAGGAGGTGCCGTGCGGCTCGGCGGCCCAGAAGGCGCTGACCGCGGCCGAGCTCAAGCTCACGCCGGTCTCGTACGAGCAGGACGTCAAGGGCGCGCTGACCAAGGTGCAGTTGAAGGAGGTCGACGCCTCCGTCGTCTACAAGACCGATGTGAAGGCGGCGGGCGGCAAGGTCGCGGGCGTGGAGTTCCCCGAGTCGAAGCAGGCCATCAACGACTATCCGATCGCCCTGCTGAAGAACGCCCCCAACGCGGAGGCGGCCACGGCCTTCATCGACCTGGTGAAGTCCGCCCAGGGCCAGAAGGTGCTCGGCCAGGCCGGTTTCCTCAAGCCGTGACGGAGCGGAACACAGGGGCGGGGCCGAAGGCAGGGGCGGAGCCAGAGGGGGCAACCGGCCTCACGGAGGTTCTGAGCGGCAGCAAAAGGCGAAGCCCCGGCACCCCGCGCCTCCCCCGCCGCCGCGCGGGCGTCCCGCTGCCGCTCCTGCTCCCCGCCCTCGTGGGCCTGGTCTTCCTGGTGCTCCCGCTGGTCGCGCTGCTGGTCCGCGCGCCCTGGCGGAGCCTGCCCGACCAGCTGACCAGCGTCGCGGTGTGGCAGGCGCTCCGTCTCTCGCTGATCACCGCGACCGCCGCCACCGCCGTGGCGCTGGTCCTGGGCGTACCCCTGGCCTGGCTGCTGGCCCGCGCCCGCTTCCCCGGCCGCCGGCTGCTGCGTGCCCTGGTGACCCTGCCGCTGGTGCTGCCTCCGGTGGTGGGCGGTGTGGCGCTGCTGCTCGCGCTGGGCCGTAACGGAATCGTGGGCCGCTGGCTGGACTCGGCGTTCGGTGTGACGCTGCCGTTCACCACGGCGGGGGTGGTGGTCGCGGAGGCGTTCGTGGCGATGCCGTTCCTCGTGATCAGCGTCGAGGGCACGCTGCGGGCCGCCGATCCGCGCTACGAGGAGGCCGCCACCACGCTCGGCGCCTCGCGCTTCACCGCGTTCCGGCGCGTCACCCTGCCGATGGTGGCGCCCGGTGTGGCGGCCGGGGCGGTGCTGGCGTGGGCGCGGGCGCTGGGCGAGTTCGGCGCCACGATCACCTTCGCGGGCAACTTCCCCGGCCGTACGCAGACGATGCCGCTGTCGGTCTATCTCGCGCTCCAGAACGATCCGGCCGCCGCGATCGCGCTCAGTCTCGTCCTCCTCGCCGTCTCCATCGCGGTCCTCGCCGGGTTGCGCGACCGCTGGATGGCCGCCTCATGACCAACACGGACACCACCTCCCCCACCGAGGAGGCCGCGCCGCACACCGACGGCCTCGACGCCCGGCTCGTCGTCGACCGGGGCGGCTTCCGGCTCGACCTGCGGCTGACCGCCGCGCCCGGCGAGGTGGTCGCCCTGCTCGGGCCGAACGGCGCGGGTAAGACGACCGCGCTGCGCGCCCTGGCCGGGCTCACCCCGCTCACCGAGGGGGCGCTGCGGCTGGACGGCCGGACCCTGGAGGAGCCGTCGCGTCGGCTGCGGACGCCGCCCGAGGACCGCCCGGTCGGCGTCGTCTTCCAGGACTACCTGCTCTTCCCGCACCTCACCGCGCTGGACAACGTGGCGTTCGGCCCGCGCTGCCACGGGGTGCCCAAGGCGGAGGCCCGCGCGCAGGCGGCCGACTGGCTGGACCGGATGGGCCTGACCGACCGCGCGGGCGCCAAACCCCGCGCCCTGTCCGGCGGCCAGGCCCAGCGCGTCGCCCTCGCCCGCGCCCTGGCCACCCGCCCCCGGCTGCTGCTCCTGGACGAGCCGTTGGCCGCGCTGGACGCCCGCACCCGCCTCGACGTGCGCGCCGGACTCCGCCGCCACCTGGCCGACTTCGAGGCGGTGGCCGTCCTGGTCACCCATGACCCGCTGGACGCGATGGTGCTGGCCGACCGGCTCGTGGTCGTGGAGGACGGCCGCATCGTCCAGGAGGGCGCCCCGGCGGACATCTCCCGCCGCCCCCGCACCGACTACATCGCCAGCCTCGTCGGCCTCAACCTCTACCAGGGCCGCGCCGACGGCCACACCGTGACGCTCGACGGCGGCACCACCACCATCACCACCACCGAGGACCTCACCGGCCCGGTCTTCGTCGCCTTCCCACCCGCCGCGGTCACTCTCCACCGCGACCGCCCCGACTCCAGCGCGCGCAACCTGTGGCGGCTGGAGGTGGCCGGTATGGAGTCCCACGGCGACCAGATCCGCGTCGACCTCACCGGCGAACTCCCCCTCCTGGCCGACCTCACGACGGCGGCGGTAGCCGAACTGTCCCTCCACCCGGGCGGCACTGTCTGGGCCACCCTGAAGGCAACACAAACCCACGCGTACCCGGCGTAAAGCGGGTCCCGGCAGGCCCCGGCCCGCCCTACACGCAGAGCGGCCGACACACCCACAACTCGACCTCCCGCGTCCTGCTGCCACAGCTCCACGCGACCGTCCCCAGCAACTGATCCGCCATCAGCCGCCGCCCGCACAGCGCACAGTCCCAGCCCTCCAACTGGGGCCCGGTCAGCGTGTCCGGATCCGGCATCTCGATGCCGTGCACTGCCGCGAGCGGCTGCTGCGCGCCCGGACGACCGCCGGTCACCGTCCCTCCTCCCCGGTGCTGATCCCGAGCTCGGCGACGACGGCCCGAACCAGCGCCTCGCGAAGCCGATTGGCGTCGGTGAGACACCGCCCCGGCCCGAGCGGAACGCGCCAGTGCACGTACGGCCCGCTGGTCCGGTCAATGGGCGGAACACCGAGGTACGAGGTCTGAAGGCGGCCCGTGCCGAGCGTCTGCACCTGCCGGATGCGCGGCCAGTGCTGTGCGGCCCCCGGACGGATGAGCCAGTACATGAGGTTGTAGTCGGCGATGACGGCACCGGTCGCCCCACCGAGCAGGGCCAGGACCCGCTCCCCAAGCGCCTCGGGCGCCCGCACGGCGTCCCAATACGGGCCGACCTGGACCATCCGCACGTCGGCGCCGCTCGGTGGCGCCCATGGTTCGTACTTGAGAGAGTCGGCTGCCATAGCTGGTGCTGTCCCATCTGCCTGGTCGGTGTGGACAGGTAGATGGTTCTCCGCTGCAAGGGCGGCAAGTGACCCGGAGAGGGTCAGTCAGGGTCACTCACCCGCGTGACACCACGCTGCGAAGTTGCTCAAGCTCTCGGCATCTCCGCGTCGCAGGCGGCGGAGCGTTGCGGCGTCCTCTCGCACCCACGGGTGATCACGGGTGTGCTGCGGAGCGATGTGGCGCGCGGCCTTCAGCGACTCGAAAGCATCGCGGGCCAGGCCCGACCACAATTGCGCACGGGCCACCTCGATGTAGAACGCGCTGCGGCGCTCGGCGCTGTGCCTCGATAGATGCTCTCAGGCACGGCGTCCCCCAGGCGCCGGGCCTCCGCAAGGTGCTTGTCCGCCGGTTTCACGAGACCGGCGCGTCCGGCGATGACAGCAGCGCGCATGTGCAGGGCGCCTCGGGCTGCCGTCGCCGCGTCATCCTCACTCGTGGGTGCGCGATCCAACGCGGCTTCCAGCGCGCGTAACCCAGGGGCGAACGCGCGGGCGGCGAAAAAGGTCTCGGTACGAACGTATGCAACGGTGGCGTCCAGCAGCGGGTCTTCGGTGTGCGGCGCTGCCCAGCGCATCAGGTCGACCAGACGGGCGGACAGGTCCAGAGCACCGTACTTGTACGCCACAGCGTCAGCGGTGCGGAGCGCAGCGACGAGCAGGCCCGCGGTCTCGGGCTTCTCTTCAGCCGAAGCGAGGTGGAAGGCGCGCATCAGCTCGCCGATGAGCGAGGGTAAGTGGTGGGCGATCCGGACGTACTGGGAGGCCAGACGCCAGGTCACTGCCTCGTCCACTGCTGCGCGCAGCTCGCTGAGTTGCCGCACCGGCCCGTCGTCCGGCATTTCGTACGCCGCGATGACGGCCGAAAGGGACGGCATCGCTGCGTGCACGCGGGCGTCGGCCCGGTCTCGGCTTCCCAGCAAGAGGGATGGATCGACACCGAGAGCAGCCGCGAGGGCCTCCACCACGTTGTCGCTGGCGTCCCGTGCGTTGCGTTCGATCTTTCGCAGGGTGCCGATGTGCACGCCTGCGGCGTCTGCCAGCTCTTGCTGCGTCATACGAGCGATGCGGCGCTGATAGGCCACACGCTTGCCGAGATGGGTGGGCGTACCAGTGCTCCGTTCGGCGCGTCCACTCCGAACGGTAGCGAGTGGCCTTGCGACAGCGGGGTCGGTTGCGTCATCCGGCGACGAGCCGTACCAGATCGTCCAGCGAGTCGATCCGCCAGTCGGCAGCGGCCGCCTCGGCGGTGCCGGACCACAGATGGCCCCACGGCCCGCGGCGCAGATGCGCGACGCGCAGTCCCGCCGCCTTTGCCGGGCGGATGTCGTTCGCGGGGTGGTCCCCCACGTACACCGTCTCGTCGGGCGGGGTGCCGGTGAGGTCCAGGACACGGGCGAAGAAGCGGGGGTCGGGCTTGGCCACGCCCCATCGCCCGAGGTGGCGATCTCGTCAACCGGGAGGTCGAGCTCGCGTAGCAACTGGCCGACGTGCGCGGTCTGGTTACCCGCGATGACGACGCGGAGCCCCTCCGCACGGAGGGCCGCGAGGGCTGGACGCACATCCGGGTAGAGATCGGCTTCGTCCAGTCGTTCACCCGCCCCCGCGGCATCCATCGCGGCTCGCTCGGCCGCGATGTCGATGTCCGGCCGAATGAGCCGCAGGGCTTCGGCGTTGTCGCGGCCCTGAGCGACGACCGCGCCGACGAGCGCGGAGAGGGTATGCCGGGGGACGTCCAGCCAGTCCGCGCACGCGGCCCATCCGCGGTCATCCCGGATCAAGGTCTCGCCCACATCGAAGACCACTGCGCGAAGCATGCGGGCAGCGTAAAACACGGTGAAACGATGGCACCCTCTAGCATCCGCACTCTGCTGACCACATGACAAGGAAGGCCACGCCCCGATGACGACGATCGCTGTGACCGGGCACATGGACCTCACCGATGCGTCGGTGCCGCTGGTCCGCGGCGAGCTGGACAAACTGTTGGCCGGCTACGACCCCGCCGACCTGGTCGGTGTGTCATGCATCGCGAAGGGCAGCGACAGCGTGTTCGCCGAGGCGGTCCTGAAGGCCGGTGGCCGCCTGGTCGTGGTGATTCCGTCGCGGGACTACCGGCAGGCGAAGGTCAAGCCGGACCACGCCGCGACCTTCGACCGTCTGGTGGAGGCCGCGGCCGAGGTGCTGGTGATGCCGCATGAGACGGCGAACCGACAGGCGTACGAGGCGGCGAACGCCGTGTTGCTGGAGCGGGCCGATCGGCTGGTGGCGGTGTGGGACGGGCGGCCGCCCTCCGGCAAGGGCGGTGGTACGGCGGACGTGGTGGGTCAAGCGCGCGGGGCGGGCGTACCCGTCGACGTCGTCTGGCCGGCCGGGGTTTCGCGCCGGGTGTGACGCGCGTACCCGGCCTGAGCCGGGCCCGGTTGGGGCATGCTGGGGCACATGAGGCAGGGGGAGCCCGGGGAGGGCGAGGGGTATTCGGGGCGGGCCGCGAGGCGGCGGGTCATCGTCGGCTCCGTGGTGAGCTGTGTGGCCATCGCGGTGGCCGTCACCCATGTGCTGGCGCCGGATCTGAAGATAGACAGCGTCACCGTGGCGCTCCTGGTCGTCGCCGTCGTGCCCTGGTTGCGCGATCTGCTCGACAGCATCGAGCTGCCGGGTGGGTTCCGGCTGGAGTACGCGAAGGAGGTCGAGCGGCGCATCGAGGCGGCCGAGCGGATCGCCGATGCCGCTCTCGTGGGGAGCGGCGACGACGGACCCGAGGCCGACGGCGCCACGGCGCTGAGGGATGTGCGCCGGCTGGCCGCCGAATACCTCGAGGTGCGTGGGTCCATGGCCAGTGGATCCGCCCGTACGCAGCGCATGAACGGCATCTTCGCCCGGCTGGTGCGCGCCACCCAGCGGCTCGCCGACCCCGACCTGGACGGCTGGCTCAGCTCCCCGGACGGCGGTCTGCGCCTGGCCGCGTACGCGCGGCTGTACGCGGTGCCGGACGCGGACGCGCTGACCGCCCTCACGGACGCCGTCACGAAGGAGCCGCTCGCCTTCAGCCAGTACTGGGGCATCCACGCGCTCGACAAGGTCGTGGACGCCGTCGGGGTCGAGGACGTGCCGCCGGGGGTCGTCCGGCGCCTGGAGGACTGCCGACCGCGCGGCAGCGACCGGGTGGCCCTGCTGCGGCGGCTGATCGCCAAGCTGCACGGCCTCCAGTAGTGGTTTCGCGGTACTGCGGGGCCACGTCGGCCGTCCCGCGCCATCGGTCTGCCCGATGTGGTGGCTGGTGGCTGGTGGTGCCGCGGTGTGCACCCCCTTGTGGCATCACATGATGCCGGGGTGGCGCCGTCTGGTGCTAGGTGGTGCCACCGCAGTGCCGCCCAGCGCCATCACGTGCCCCAGAAGCGCATGAGTGCTCATGGCGCCACCATGGCTCAGGTCGATCCCTCCTCGTTTTCGCAGGTCAGGTGGATGCGGTCAGGCCCGCCCGCCGCAAGGTGCCATCCAGGGTTGCGTATGGCGCCATGGTGGTGCCATGATGACGTCATGGACCTCACCCCGTATGTCGACACCCTCCGCAGCGAACTCGCGGTGGCCGCCGAGGCCGGCGGCGACGAGGCGCGCGAGCTGGCCGACCGGCTCACCGCTCCGCTGGAGTCGGCGGCCCGGCTGACCATGCTCAATGTGCTCTCCGCCGCGATGGACGAGATCACCCGGGAGCTCGCCCCAGGCTCGGTCGACGTACGGCTGCGCGGGCTCGATCCCGACTTCGTGGTGACGCTGCCGCCCCGCGACGACGCCCCCTTCGAGGCCGCGCCCGCCGAATCGCTCGCGCCCCCGGCCCCCGTGGACGGCGACGAGGGCGGCACCGCCCGGGTCAATCTGCGACTGCCGGCCCAGCTCAAGGCACGCGCCGAGGAGGCCGCGTCCCGCGAGGGCCTGTCGGTCAACGCCTGGCTGGTGCGCGCCGTGTCGGCCGCGGTCGACGGCGGTACGCAGCCCCGTACGCCACAGCCACAGAAGACCCGCACCTCCGGACAGAGCTTCACGGGCTGGGTGCGCTAGCCGCGCCCCCGCCCGCACCACTTCACTCACATCACGTCCCACCAGCGGGGACGTCCCAAGGACTCAAGAGGACGGTACAGCCATGCCTTCTTTCGACACTCCCGAACCGATCACGGTCACCGCCCACGTGGGCGCCGGCTCGCTCCGGTTCACCGCGAGCGACCGCGCGGACACCGCCGTCGAGGTGCGGCCCGGCAGCCCCAAGCGGGACAAGGACGTACGGGCCGCCGAGCAGACCGAGGTCTCCTACGCGAACGGGGTACTGACCATCAGGACGAAGGAGCGGCGCTTCATCGGCCCCTCCGGCGTCGTCGACGTGACGGTCGACCTGCCCGTGGGCTCGGACATCGACGTCACCGGCTCCTGGACCCACGTGGCGAGCGAGGGCCGCCTCGGCAAGGCCCGGATCAAGACCTCGGGCGGGGACGTCCGCCTCGACGCGACCGGGCCGATCCAACTGACCGTCTCGCACGGCTCGATCGCCGTCGACCGGGTCGAGGGCGCCGCCGAGATCACCACCAGCTCCGGCAGCGTGCGCGTCGGTACCGTCGACGGCCCCGCCACCCTGAAGAACTCGCACGGCACCACGACCATCGCCGCCGCCCTCGGCGAGCTGCGTGCCAGTGGGGCCCACGGCGATATCGACATCCTGCGCGCCGAAGCCTCGGTCACCGCCACCACCGCCCACGGCTCTCTGCGCGCCACCGAAGTCGCCTCCGGTGACGTCCAGTTGGAGACGTCCTACGGCACCATCGACATCGGCATCCGCGAGGGCACCGCCGCCTGGCTCGATGTCAGCGCCGAGCGCGGACAGGTGCGCAACGCCCTCGCCGACGCCGCGCCCCCGGCGCAGACCGAGAAGACCGTCAAGGTCCGCGCCCGGACCCGCTGGGGCGACATCGACATCCGCCGCGCCAAGGCCTGAGCACCCGCAAGCCCCCGCCCCCTTCACCTCCTACCACCTCACACTCCGAGCCGGAGGGCTCCATGCGCGTATCTGTCATGCCCACATCCAACAGCGCGGCCGCCCCCGCCGTCTCCACCGCCGATCTGCGTAAGTCGTACGGCGACAAGACCGTCCTCGACGGCATCGATCTGCGCATCCCGGCCGGGTCCGTGTTCGCACTCCTCGGACCGAACGGCGCCGGCAAGACCACCACCGTGAAGATCCTGTCCACCCTCATCGCCGCCGACGGCGGGCAGGCCCAGGTCGCGGGCCACGACGTCGCCACATCACCGGACGGAGTACGCGCCGCGATCGGCGTCACGGGGCAGTTCGCCGCGCTCGACGACCTGCTCACCGCCGAGGAGAACCTTCTCCTCATGGCCGACCTGTTGCGCTTCGGCAAGCGCGAGGGCAGGAAGCGGGCCACGCGACTGCTCGAGCGGTTCGACATCGCCGACGTCGCGAAGAACCGCGCCGCGACCTTCTCCGGCGGCATGCGGCGCAGGCTCGACCTCGCCATGACGCTGGTCGGCGACCCCCAAGTGATCTTCCTGGACGAGCCGACGACCGGGCTCGACCCGCGCAGCCGCCGCACCATGTGGGACACCGTGCGCTCGCTGGTCGCGGGCGGCACCACCGTCTTCCTCACCACCCAATACCTCGAAGAGGCCGACCAGTTGGCCGACCGGATCGCCGTGCTCGACGGCGGCCGGATCGTCGCCGAGGGCACCGCCGACGAACTCAAGGCGCAGATCCCCGGCAGCCATGTGCGGCTGCGGTTCACCGAGCCCGCCGAGTACGAGCGCGCGGCCGCCGCCTTCCCCGGAGCGGCCCGTGACGACGAGGGCCTCGCCCTGCGCGTGGCGGGCGACGCCGGTATGGAGGCGCTGCGAGCCCTGTTCGACCGGCTCGACGCGGCCGGAGTCCGGGCCGCCGACTTCTCCGTGCACACCCCCGACCTCGACGACGTGTTCCTCGCCCTGACCGGCGACGGCACCGCCACCACTCCGCTTCACGTCAAGGAGACCCAGCGATGAGCACCCTCAGCTACGCCGTGCACGACTCGATGACGATGCTGCGGCGCAACCTCAAGCACGCCCTGCGCTATCCCGCCGTGTCCCTGGGCCCGGCCATGATGCCGATCCTGATGCTGCTGCTCTTCGTGTACGCCTTCGGGGACTCGATCGGCGTCGGCATGGGCGGCGGCCGGGACGCGTACCTGGAGTATCTGACGCCCGGCGTCATCATCATGGGTGTGGCCGCGGGCGCCATGTCGACCTCGATCGCGGTCTGCCAGGACATGACCGAGGGCATCATCAACCGCTTCCGAACCATGAACATCACACGCTCGTCGTTTATGACGGGCCATGTCATCGGCAGCGTCATCACGACGGTGGTGAGCCTGACCCTGGTGGTGGGCGTGGCGCTCGCGCTCGGCTTCCGCCCGGAGGCGAACCCCCTGGAGTGGCTGGCGGCTGCCGGGCTGATGGCGGCCATCGCGTTCGCGGTGGCCTGGTTGTCGGCGGCGCTCGGCCTGATCTCCAAGACGGTCGAGTCGGCGAGCAACAAACCGCTGCTCATCCAGTTCCTGCCGTTCCTGGGCTCGGCGTTCGTACCGGCCGACTCAATGGCCCCGGGCCTGCGCTGGTTCGCCGAGAACCAGCCGTTCACGCCGATGACCGAGACGCTGCGCGGCCTGCTCACCGGTTCGCAGATCGGCAACAGCGGCTGGATCTCGCTCGCCTGGTGCGCCGGTATCACCCTCGTCGGCTACATCTGGTCGCGCTCGCTGTTCAACAGCACCACCAAGCGCTGAAAGCCCCCTTCTCGATCTCGTACCCGCGCCACGGCGGAGGGCCCGATACACACAGGGCCCTCCGCCGTGGCGCGGCGGCGAGTTCGTCGTCACTCGTCCGTGATGACCACCTTCCCGAAGTGCCCCCGCCCCGCGAAGTACCGGTACGCGGCGGGTGCCTCGGTGAAGGGGAAGGCGCGGTCGACGACGGGGCGCAGGCGGTGGTGCTCGATCGCGCGGTTCATCTGCTCGAACATCTCGCGGCTGCCCACGAACATCCCTTGCAGTGTGACGCCCTTGAGCAGTACGGAGGACGGGTCGGCCCCGCCGTCCCGGGACAGTACGCCGATGAGGCTGATCCGCCCGCCGACGCGTACGGCCTCCAGTGACTGCGGCAGGGTGCCCACGCCGCCCACCTCCACGACGTGGTCGACACCGCCGCCGGTGGCCTCGGCCACCACGCGGCCCCAGTCGGGGGTGCGGGCGTAGTTGACGCCGTCGGTGGCGCCGAGCATGCGCAGTCGCTCCAGCTTGGTGTCGTCGCTGGAGGTGGCGAGCACCCTCGCCCCGCCGAGCGCGGCGAACTGGAGGGCGAACAGGGACACTCCGCCGCTGCCCAGGGTCAGCACCGTCTGGCCGGGGGTGAGTCCGCCGGTGACCGCCACCGCGTGCCAGGCGGTCACGGCGGCACACGGCAGCGTCGCGGTCTCGGCGAAGTCGAGATGCGCGGGGGCGGCGACCAGGGCCTCCTGGTCGAAGAGGACGTACTCCGCGAGCACCCCGTCCGTCGGGCCGCCCAGCGCGCCCGCCGTCTTCCGCGCGGCGGGCGGCCCGGAGAGCCAGCCGGGCATGAAGATCCCGGCGACCCGGTCGCCCTCCCGCCACCGGGTGACCTCGGAACCGGCGTCCACCACCTCGCCCGCGCCGTCGGACAGCGGTACGGCATCGGGCTTCAGGGCGCGTCCGTACGTGTTCGACGCGATCATCAGATCCCGGTAGTTGAGCGACCAGGCCCGCATCCGGACCAGCACCTCGCGGGGCCCGGGGGCGGGCACCTCGCGCTCGTCCAGCCGGAGGGCGTCCACGCCGGTGAGGCGCGGCAGGTGGTAGTAGCGCGTCTTCATGACACCGTTCCTCTTCTCGCGCGGTTTCTCACGCCGTTTCTCGGGCCGTTTCTCACGCGGTCCGCGGGATCGGGACGGCCTGGCCGCTGACCCGCGACCGGGGGTCGTCGGGCGTGATGTCGAGCAGGAGGTCGCTGGGGCGGCCCATGTCCTCGCCCTGGCGGATACGGATCCTGGTCCGGCCGTCGACCAGGCCGAGTACCCGCAGATAGCCGCCGAAGGCGGCGGCCGCGGCGCCGGTGGCCGGGTCCTCGACCACTCCGCCGACGGGGAATGGATCGCGGGCGTGGAAGGCCACGTTCTCGGTAGCGCCGTCCGCCGTCTCGCGCCACACCAGATGCACCGTCGTCCAGCCGCGGCGCCGCATCACCGCGTCCAGCGCGTCGAAGTCGTAGTCGAGGTCCGCCAGCCGCTCGCGGGTGGCGGCGGCGAGGACGAGGTGGTCGTTGCCCGCGAAGGCGACATGCGGGGGCAGGGCCGGGTCCAGGTCGTCCACGGACCAGCCCAGCGCCGCCAGCGTCGGCTCGATCTCCGTGGCCGGGTCGGCGGGGCGCGAGCGCGTGGGAACGCTGGTGAGCGTGGCGCGGGGCGGGCCGTCGCCGTCGCCGTCGGCCGTGGTCTCGACGCGGATCTCGCCCGAGGCCGTGTCGAAGACCAGCTCACCGGGGCCGTCGCGCTCGGCGAGAGCCACGGCCGTGGCGATCGTGGCGTGTCCGCAGAACGCGACCTCGGCGAGCGGGCTGAAGTACCGCAGCCGGTAGCGGCGCGCGGTCTCGTCCCGTTCGGTGATGAACGCGGTCTCCGAGTAGCCGACCCGCGCGGCGATGGCGGTCATGGCCGCGTCGTCGTCCGCGACGGCCGCGGCGTCGAGGACCACACCGGCGGGATTGCCGCCGTCGGGGTGGGTGGTGAAGGCGGAGTAGTGCAGAACGTCGATGTCTGGGGTGGGCGTGGTGGGCGTCGTGGATGTCGTGGATCTCGTGGCCCCGGTGGACCTGGTGGCGGCCGCCGTGGGTTCCGTGTGTGCGGTCATGCCGTCCACGGTTCCACCGCGCCCAGTATCGCGTCCAACGATTCCTTTCGCTGGAGTTGATCGAGAAACCCAATGAGGGCAGGTCGGAGGCCACCTCACCTATCCTGACCTCGTGGACACACGACTCCTGAAGACGTTCGCGGCCCTGGCGAGAACCGGCAGCTTCACCGCGGCCGCCACCGAGCTCCATCTCGCCCAGTCCACCGTCACCGTCCAGATACGCACCCTGGAACGGGAGCTGGGCACCCGCCTCTTCGACCGGCTGCCCGCAGGCGCCCTGCCGACCAGCGCCGGACGCCGATTGCTGACGGAGGCCGAGGAGGTCCTGGACGCCGAGGCCCGGCTGCGCGCGGTGGCGGCGGCCGGGAACGGCGACGGCACGGAGGGCGTGGTGGAGGGCCCGGTCGCCCTCGGTGCGGGCGAGTCCCTGTGCGCCTCGCACCTCCCCCGCGTGATCGCCTCCCTGCGCCGCAGCCACCCCGGTATCGACCTCCACCTCCACCCCGCGGGCAGCGCGGCGGCCGTCGAGGGGCTGCGTACGGGACGGCTCGACCTCGTGCTGCTCCTCGAACAGGACGTGACCGACGCCGACCTGGTGGCCCGCCCCATCGCCCGCGAACCCCTCGTCTACGTCGCCGCCCCCGGCCACCCGCTGGCCGGACGCGAGGCGGGCTGGGACGAACTGGCCGGGGAGAGCTTCTTCGTCCACGAGCAGGGCTGCTCCTACAGCGACCACCTCGTCCGCAGCCTCCTCGCCCTCCCCGGCCCGGCACCGCGCCTCACCCGCTTCGGCAGCATCGAGGCCGCCCGCGCCTGCGTCGCCGCGGGCCTCGGCCTGACGCTGCTCCCCCGCGCCACGGTGGAACGGCAGCTCGCCGAGGGCCAGCTCGCCGAGGTCCACGGCCCGGCGATCCCCCCGGTGCCCGTCCAGCTCACCCGCCACCGCCGCCGCTGGACCAGCCCGGCGGCGCGGGCGGTGGCGGACGAGCTGACGCGGCTGCTCGCGGTGTGAGCCGTACGTCAGATGTGAGCCGTACGTCAGACCAGCGTGACGCCGTCGTGGGCGCGGACCGCCGGTGGGGTGGCGGTGTCGAGGGCGTCCAGGACGCGCACGGCGTACGCCTCGTCGGCGAGATCGGGGACCTCGGCGCGGGTGGCCCAGCGCCAGGCACGGGTGCGGGGGCCGGTGGCGGGGGTGCCGTCGAGGGCCTCGCAGCGGAAGACGAGCGAGACGGTGAGGCCGTCCATGTCCTTGTAGACCCCGGTGAGCGCGGCCGGGAGCGCGATCTTGACGCCCGTCTCCTCGAGGATCTCGCGCTGTAGGGCGTCGGGGATGGCGGCGTCGGGGTCGAGCGCACCGCCCGGCGGCTCCCAGGTGCTGCCGTCGCGCCGCTTGATCAGCAGCGCTCGGCCGCGCTCGTCCACGATGACTCCGGCGACGCTGACGCGGTGCGGGCGGTCAGTGGTCACGTTCCTCGGCCCTCTCGGCTGGCTGGGGTTTCTCACGGTAGCAACGCAGGGACGGGGGCGGGGGCGGAGCCCCGGTTGTGGGAAGGGGCGGGGAGGGGAGAGCAGCCCGCCGCAGGCGTACGCGTACCGCCGGCCGCCCCCTAACGAATCTCGACCGCGCCGTCGTCCGCCCCTCTCCGCCGCTTCGGCTCGTCGCGCCGCTTCGGCTCGTCCTCCGCCCCCGGGGCACCCATGTTGCGCCGTACCGCGTCCAGGATGGTCAGCCCCTGGCCGACCAGGCCCGCCGCGATCTCGCCCAGCCCGTCCGCCCCGTTGAGGACGTTGACGTTCGCCCCGGAGAGCCCGGAGGCGGCCTCCTTGACGATCTGCGGCAGTTGGTCGATCAGCATGCGGTCGAGCGCGACCCGGCCGTGTGAGGCCGCCGCCTCGGCCTGGATCTTCATCCGCTCCGCCTCGGCCAGCGCCACCACCCGGATCCGCTCCGCCTCCGCCTCCGCCGGTTTCACGATCTCGGCCACCAGCTGCTGTTGCCGCAGATCGGCCGCCCGCTGGGCCAACTCCGTGCGCGCGGAGAGCACTTCCTGCTGGGCGTGCGCCTCCGCCAGCGGTCCGGCCTGGGCGGCTTGCGCCTGGGCGCGGTCCACCTCGGCGTTGTACTGGGCCTGTACCACCGCCGTCTGCCGCGCGTACTCGGCCTGGTTGCGCGCCGCCTCCTGCTCCGCCTCGGCCGACGCCTGGCTGGCCTGCGCCTGGGCGATCTGGGCCTGCCGCTGGATGGCGGCCTTGTGCGGGGCGGACATCGCGTCGATATAACCGGTGTCGCCGTCGTCGATCGACTGGATCTGCAATGAGTCCACGATCAGACCGATCTTCGCCATCTCCGCCTTGGAGGTGTCCAGCACCTCGGTGGCCAGCTTCTGCCGCTCGGTGATGAGCTCCTCGACCGTCATCGAGCCGATGATGGCCCGCAGATGACCCGCGAAGATCCGCCCCGTCAGCACCGCCATCTGCTCCTGGTCGGAAAGGAACCGCTGGCCCGCGTTGACGATGGACTCGGTGTCATTGCCCACCTTGAACGCGATCACCGCGCGCACGGTCAGCGTGATGCCCTGCCGGCTGACGCACTTCTCCGCGACCTCGGCCTCACACATCGCCAGCGTCAGGAAGCGGACCTTGCGGAAGACCGGAAGCACGAACTTGCCGTGCCCGGTCACCACGCGAAACGGCGCACCCCCATGTCCACGCCTGCCACCCGAGATCAACATCGCCTGGTCGGGTGCGGGTACGCGGTAACCGAACATCCTTCGTCTCCTCAACCGGCGCCGCCGGCCCCGCCGGACGACGCGTTCAATGGATCGGTCCACTCGATGACGTCGACCTGGCGGGAGCCGCGGAAGTCGATCACGAGGACGGACGCGCCTTGCGGCAGCGGGTCGGAGGACCAGGCGAGGAACGTCTCCGAGCCGCCCCTGACGCGCACCAGGACCTCGCCGGGACCACTGGCACCACGGGTGCCGAGAAGCAGCACCCCGATGCGACCGATCACAGGATCATCCGGTGTCATGCGGCAGCCGCCCCCCGTCGTTCCGCTGCTGAAATCCGACGTTAGACCGTTTTCCCGGCGCCGGATACGGTTGTGCGCAGCGCGGATCGGGCGAACCGCCACCCGCGTGGGCGGCCGCTACGAGGTGGCGTCCTTGGCGCCGGTGTCCTTGGCGTCCGTGCCCTTGGCGTCCGTGCCCTTGGCTTCGGTGTCCTTGGCTTCGGTGTCCTTGGCTTCGTCGGCTTTGGCTTTGTCGGCCTTGGCGTCGCTGCCGGTGTCCGCCTCGGCCTCGCCGCCCTCCGAGTCCTCGAAGTACGCGTCCAGCACCGCGTCCAGCTCCGCCGTCCATTCCTTGAGGAGCTTGCGGGCCGGTGCCTCGACATCGGCGGTGTACCAGCGCCGGTTGGTCGTATAGACGGTGATCCCGAAGCGCTTGCCGAACCGTGGGGTGTCGACCTCCACCGCGCCGATCTCGTCCCACCCGAACTCGGCCTTCTCGCCGTCGAGTTCGAACGTGACCCCGCGTCGCCCGGCCCGTATCGCACCGCGCCGGTCGGACACCTCGAAGACGGCCCCGCCGTCCTCGTCTTCGTCCGCGTCCTCGGCCTCTTCGTCGCCGTCCGCTTCCCCGTCGGACGCGACGACGTCCTTCGACGCGTCCGCTTCGCCGCCGGACTCCGCCTCGGCCTCGACGCCCTCTTCCTCGTCGAGCTCCGGCTCGTCCTCGGCGGTGCCTTCCTCCGGCGGTCGCTCCGCCGCTGCCTTGTCCGGGGCGTCCTCCTCCTCATCGGCAGGGCGCGGGGACGTCAGGCCGGGGATGTACCCCGGATCCGTCCCGGCGGTGTGCATGGGCGGGATGATCGGTCCAGTGCTCTGCTCCACGGCCGGAAGTATTGCCGATAAACCTGTGCCGACGACAGGCAACCCCGGGGCCAATCGAGCCGACACACGAAAGCCGCAGGTTAGGCGGAGCCGATTTCGGCACGGACCGTAGCGGTCCTCCGGCGGATGCGCTCCTTTACCGTACCTTTACTATGGGTGTGGGGACACTTGACCTACTAGCGCCCTCCCAGCCCTCTCCCAGCGACGTAAGGAGCACCGGACCCGCAATGGGCGAACCTCCCAGTACCACCCGTGCCACCCCCCGCCCGCCCCTCACCAGAGCACCCCTCATAGGGCAGACGGGACTGGCACGGTGACCGAGATCCTGCTGCTTCTCCTCGCGCTGGCCCTCACCCTCGCCTGCGCCCTCTTCGTGGCCGCCGAGTTCTCCCTCACCACCGTCGAACGCGGCGCCCTGGAGCGCGCCGCCGAAGCCGGTGAGCGCGGGGCCGACAGCGCGCTCACGGCCGTGCGGCGGCTGACGTTCCAGCTCTCCGGGGCCCAGCTGGGCATCACCGTCACCTCCCTGGTGATCGGCATGCTCGCCGAGCCCTCCCTGGCCGCCCTCCTCGAAACCCCGCTCACCGCGACCGGCCTGCCCGAGGGCGCGGCGTCGACGACCGCCGTGGTGCTGGGCGTGGCCGTCTCCACGGTGGTGCTGATGGTCGCCGGGGAGCTGGTGCCCAAGAACTGGGCCATCTCCCGGCCCCTGCACGTGGCCAAGGCGGTCGCCTCCCCGCAGCGCGCCTTCACCGCCGCCTTCGCCCCGCTGATCCACCACCTCAACGACACGGCCAACCGCCTGGTGCGCCGCATGGGCCTGGAGCCCGCCGAGGAGCTGGCCTCCGCCCGTACGCCGGACGAGCTGGTCGCGCTGGCCCGCCACTCGGCCGCCGAGGGCGCGCTGGAGCAGGACGCGGCCGAGCTGTTCGTCCGCACGCTCCACCTGGGCGAGCTGACCGCCGAGAACGTGATGACCCCGCGCGTGGACGTCCAGGCGCTGGAGGCCCACGCCACCGCCGCCGACGCGGCCAACCTCACCCTGGCCACCGGGCGGTCCCGCTTCCCCGTCTACCGCGACACCCTGGACGAGGTGGTCGGCACCGTGCACATCCGCGACGTCCTCGCCCTGGACGCCGCCCGCCGCGCCACCACCCCCGTCACCGACCTGGCCACGCCCCCGCTCCTGGTCCCGGACAGCCTCCCGGTGGACCGGCTGCTGGACCGGCTGCGCCGCGCGCACACCATGGCCGTCGTCATCGACGAGTACGGGGGCACCGCGGGCATCGCCACCCTGGAGGACATCGTCGAGGAGATCGTCGGCGACGTACGCGACGAACACGACGCCGACGAGACCCCCGGCCTGGTGCCCCTCGGCCCCGGCGCCTGGGAGGCGGACGGCGGCGTACGGCTGGACGAGCTCACCGGCATCGGCCTGACCGCCCCCGAGGGCCCGTACGAAACCGTGGCGGGCCTGCTGGCCACCGCCCTGGGGCGCATCCCGGCGGCCGGGGACACCCTCGAGACGGACGACGGCTGGCGGCTCACGGTCCTGAAGGTGGACCACCACCGCGCCGACCGCGTACGGATCACGGAGGCCGCCGAGGCCGCCTGCACCACCCAGTCCCCCGGGGCCGCCTACACCACCCAGTCCCCCGAGGCCGCCCGATGACCGTCGTCCAACTCACCATCGGCGCCCTCACCCTCCTCACCAACGCCTTCTTCGTCGGCGCCGAATTCGCCCTGATCTCCGTGCGCCGCAGCCAGATCGAACCGCGCGCGCAGGCGGGGGAGAAGCGGGCGCGCGGTGTGCTGTGGGCGCTGGAGCACCTGTCCGCGCTGATGGCCACCGCACAGCTCGGCATCACCATCTCCTCCCTCGTCCTGGGCGCGGTCGCCGAACCGGCCATCGCCCATCTGCTGGAGCCCGGCTTCGACGCCGTTCACGTCCCGCACGCCCTGGTGCACCCGATCGCGTTCGTCATCGCGCTCACGGCGGCCACGTATCTCCACATGCTCATCGGCGAGATGGTCCCCAAGAACATCGCCCTCGCCGCGCCCGAGCGCACCGCGCTCCTCCTCGGCCCACCGCTGGTGGCCCTCACCCGCCTCCTGCGCCCCGTCGTCTTCGGCGTCAACGCGTTCGCCAACGCGCTGCTGCGGCTGCTGAAGGTCGAGCCGAAGGACGAGGTCGAGTCGGTCTTCACCGACGATGAACTCATCCGGCTGGTACGGGACTCCAGCGACGCCGGGCTGCTCGACAAGTCCGGCGGCCAGCGGCTGCGCGACGCCCTGGAACTGGGCACCCGGCGGGTCGGCGACATCCTCGTCCCCCTCGACGAGATGGTCACCGTCGACCACCGCGTCACCCCCGCCCAACTGGAACGCACGGCGGCCGCCTCCGGCTGCTCCCGCCTCCCGGTCACCGGACCCGGCGGCGCCATCCTGGGCTATCTGCACATCAAGGACACCCTCGGCATCGCCGACCGGGACCGCCCCTTCCCCCGCACCGCCGTCCACACCGTCCCGCGCGTGCGCGCCGACACCCCGCTGGACGACACCCTCACCACCATGCGCGGCACCGGCGCCCACCTGGCCGCCGTGACGGCCGACACCGGCGCGGTCCTGGGCTTCGTCACGATGACGGACGTACTGGACGAACTCGTGGGCCCGGCCACCCCCGCGTAGCCGGGGGTGTCACCCCGCGCCGCTCAGGACGACGGCCGGACCGAGGGGTGAACCGAGGGGTGAACGGACGGCCGGTCCGGCCGTACGGAGAACGCCGTGTCCCCGGCCATCGCCACGATCGCGTCCTTGACGAGCACCACCCGCGGCTCCGCGTCCTGCGCCGCCGTCCCGGGGTCGTTCAGAGCGGCCGTGCGCCACGCCTCCTTGCCGTCGTCCACGGACAGCGCCAGCAGACGGCCGAAGCGGTTGGCGAAGTACAGCTGCCCGTACCGCCGGGACAGCACCGGCTCGGACAGGCTCTCCGTTTCCGTGGCCCGCTGCCACAGCTCCCGGCCGCTGTCCGCCGCCACCGCGGTGACCGTTCCATTGGGACGGACGAAGTAGACGGTGCCGTGCAGCAGGGTCGGCCTGCCGAGTACGGGACGCCGCAGCGGGATCCGCGTGGTCTCGCCGGTGCGCGGATCCACCCGCACCATGGCGTTGTACGGGCGCTCGTACCCCGAGTCGTAGACCTCCTTCGCGGTCTGCGGGATCAGGAACAGCGGTTTGCCCTGGACCGCGCCGAGGGTCAGTGCCTTACGCGGGAGGGTGGTGAGGTGCCGCTGCCCGCCGTCGGGGGGCTCGAGCCGCAGCAGGTCGTACGGGCCCTCGGCGGCCAGGCCGTCGGAGCTGGTGGGTGCGCACAGGGCGTACGGTGTGCCGCCCAGCGTCGTCGGCTCGCAGAACTTCCCCTCGGGCGCCGGCGACTGCCACAGCCGCGCCCCCGACGGCCCGTAGGCGACGAGCTCCCGGGCGTCCGGTGACAGCGTCAGCACCCCGCCGCGGAACATGCGCACCGAGGCGGAGTCGCTGATGCTCCGCTCCCACCGCTGCTTCTTGGTGGCGGCGTCCAGGGCCACCACGAACCGCTCGCCGTCCCCCTCCGACTCCCGGTAGGTGTAGACGATTCCGTCCCGCACCCCGATGGGCCGCGCCAGCTGGGGGCGGGTGCCCCACCGCCACTCGACGCGGCCGGTGGCGGCGTCGACCCTGGCGACCGTGAATCCGTTGCCCCCGCAGTACAGGGCCCGGCCGTCCTCGGGGGCGCATCCGGGCTCGTCGTAGACGAGGGGCGGCCCCTCGGTGCTGACCCGCAGTTCCGTCCGCCACGGCTGCCAGCCCTTGGGGAGCGAGGCGGGCTGCTGGGAGTGCGCGGCGTCGGCGGTGGCGGACGTGTCGCCCGACGAGTCCGTCATGTTCGGGGCGAAGACCGCCGCGGCGACGGTCAGCCCGGTGACGGCCAGGGCCACCCCGGCGGTGGTGACGACGAGCCGCCGCCGGGCGCCCCGCCTCGGTACGGTCGGCCGGGAGGCGGGCGGCTGGGGATCGTGGGTGGGGGCGGGGGTCGGGGCCGAAGCCGGGGCCGGGGAGACGGGAGGAGGGGAAACGGCGGGCGCTGCGGAACTGTCGGCAGCCGAAGGGGAAGCCGAAGGGGAAGCCGAAGGGGAAGCCGAAGGGGAAGGGGAAGCCGAAGCCGCCGGGAAGTCCGACAGCTCGCGCAGCATCCGATGCAGCTCGTCCAGCTCCGGCCGGGCCTCCGGCTCCTTGGCCAGACAACGCTCGGCGATGGGCCGCAGCGGTTCCGGGACCCCCTCCAGCGTCGGATGTTCGTACATCACCTGGTAGCCCGACAGATAGGGGCTGTCCGACTCGAACGGGCTGCTGCCCCGCGCCGCGTACACCAGCAGCGAGCCCAGCGAGAAGACGTCCGACGCCCCCGTGACGCCCCGAGGGCTGCGCAGCTGCTCCGGCGACATGAACGGCGGGGTGCCGAGCACCCGCCCGATGGTGACGGTGAGCGTCTGGCTGTCGACGGCGCGGGAGATGCCGAAGTCGATGACGCGCGGACCGTCCTCGGCCATCAGGATGTTGGCGGGTTTGAGGTCCCGGTGCACCACCCCGGCCCGGTGGATGTCGCGCAGCGCCTCGACCAGCCCGAGGCCGAGCGTCCGCAGCTCCCGCCCGCTCAAGGGGCCGTTCCTCCGTACGACCCCGGAGAGGGTCTGCCCCGGTACGTACAGGGTGGCCATCCACGGCCGGTCGGCCTCCGGATCGGCGTCCACGACGGGGGCGGTGAACGCCCCGCTCACCCGGCGCGCCGCCGCGACCTCCTGCCGGAAGCGGGTGCGGAACTCCTCGTCCTGTGCGTACTGCTCATGGACCAGCTTGATCGCGACCTGCCGCCCCGAGGCCGCACGCCCGAGATAGACGACTCCCATGCCGCCCGCCCCGAGCCGGTCGAGCAGGGCGTAGCCGCCTATGGATTCCGGATCCCCGGTGGCCAGCGGCATCGCCGATCCCCTCTCCCGCGCCTCTCCCGCGCTGTCTTTCTCGCGTCTCGAACGGCCCTACCGAAGACCTACATTAGGTCGGCGGCAGCCCCGGCGGACCATGCGGTCCAGGACGTGGCGGAACGGTGATGTGCGGCACGGCGCCGCCCGAGGGCGAACGGCCGTTGTGGACAGGGAAGTTCCATTAGCGGCGCGTTAGCGGAACGGTGTCGGGACGGCAGTGATACGGCAGCGGACCACGGAAAGCTCATGGCCATACCGAGGGCCGGTGCGGAACACCGGCCGGACCGCCGACCCATTGGGGGAGCCCGCCATGAACGTCACCGCTTACCGCCGCGGCCGTACCGTCCGTACGATCGCCGCCTCCATCGTTGCCGCTGCCGCCCTGAGCCTGACCGCGGCGTGCGGCGGGGGCGGGGACGGAGGCTCCGACAACGCGGGCAAGGCGAACTCGTCGGCCACGGCCCCCGCGTCCGCCACGGACGAGCAGGGCGCGGGCAAGGGTGACGCCGACAAGGGGAACCAGGCAGGCAAGGAGAACCAGGCAGGCAAGGGGAACCAGGCCGACAAGGGGAACCAGGCCGGACAGGGGAGCCAGAGCGGCAAGGAGGGCGGTGCCGCGGGCGTCAAGGACGCGAAGTCGCAGTCCCAGAAGTCCGGGGGCGGCTCCGAGGCCGAGCCGGTCGGCGACTGCGACATCAACAAGACGGCCATCACCGTCCAGCACGTCAAGAGCCCCGTCAACCACATGCTGCTCAAGGCGACCAACAAGGCCGGCGTGGACTGCAAGCTGGTCGGCTACCCGGGCCTGAAGTTCGGCGCCGAGGCGCAGGCCGCCACCCCGGTGAACGAGGACAGCAAGCCGCAGGCCGTGGTCATGCTCGCCCCGGGCGAGAGCGCCTACGCGGGCATCACCACCTCCGCGGCGGACGGCTCGGGCTACGAGGGCGGCGAGGTCGACTCGCTCGAGGTCTTCATCGACGGCAGCGAGGACCCCAAGCCGGTCGAACTGCCCGGTGGCTCGGTCTACATCGACAGCGCGGCGAAGGTCACGTACTGGCAGACGGACGCGCAGACCGCCTTGAGCTGGTAAGGCGCGCAAGCAAAAGCACCCCTGTGCCGTGTTAATCACATACCTGAACCCTGTCTTGCATAGAAGACAGTTGCCCCTGGAGGATGAACCGGCGCCGCCGACGTGGCGCACAGGGCACAGGCACAGGGGTGGGGAACGGATGGGCATCGGCTCCGCGGCGCTGCTGGTGTCGGCCGGTGTGGCCTCCGGGCTCGCCGGTTCGATCGCGGGGCTGGCCTCGCTGTTCAGCTATCCGGCGCTGCTGGCGGTAGGACTGCCGCCGGTGGCCGCGAACGTGACCAACACGGTGGCGCTGTTCTCCAACACCGTCGGCACCGCGGCCGGATCCCGCACCGAACTCCGCGGCCAGCGCGACCGCCTCCTCCGGCTCGCCGCCATCGCGGCACTGGGCGGCGCGGTCGGGGCCGCGCTGCTGCTGGGCACCCCGTCCTCCGCCTTCGAGGCCGTCGTACCGTGGCTGATCGCCCTCGGCTCGGTACTGATCCTGGTCCGCGACCCGCTCCGCCGGCTCATGGCCTCCCGCTCACACCCCCTGGCCCACACCGCCCGCCCCACGCTCCCACTGGCGTGCGCGGTCCTGCTGGTCGGCCTCTACGGCGGCTACTTCGGCGCGGCCTCGGGCGTCCTGATGCTGGCAGTGCTCTCCCTGACGGCCACGGAACCCCTCCCGGTCACCAACGCCGTCAAGAACATCGCCACCGGCGCGGCCAACGTAACGGCGGCGGTCGCCTACGTAGCCATCGCCCCCGTCAACTGGCCCGCCGCCATCACCCTCGGCCTGGGCGCCCTCCTGGGCAGCTGGCTGGGCCCCCTGGCCGTCCGCCGCCTCCCCGAAACCCCCCTCCGAATCGCCATAGCCCTGGCCGGCCTCGGCCTGGCCATCTCCCTCTGGCACTGACCCCGCCACCGGCCCCCTGGCCGCCGTACCGCTGCCGTCCGACGATCGCGGGCCTATTCTGTGCCGGTGAACAACCAGTCGCTCGAAGGCACTGTTGTCCGCCTCATCCCGTTGTCCGATGACCACGCCGAGGCCCTTTTCCCCTCCGCGTCCGACCCCGAGGTCTGGCGGTGGATGCCGCGGCCGCGTCCCGAGAGCGTGGACCAACTGCGCGGCATGCTCAGCGGGATGATCGCCGACCCGACACGGCGCTGCTTCGCGGTGCAACGGCGCGCCGATGGCACGGTGATCGGTTCAACCAGCATGTACGACCTCGACCTCGTCGAGAGCCGCACCGAGATCGGCGCGACGTGGTTCGACCGCTCCTGCTGGGGCGGCCCCTACAACGCCGAATCCAAGCTGCTCCTGTTCGGCCATGCCTTCGACGACCTGGGGCTCGCGCGGCTGGCTCTGCGCACGGACAACCTCAACGTGCGCTCCCAGCGCGCCCTGGCCCGCCTCGGCCTGGTCCACGAGGGGACGCTGCGCAGCCATATGCGGCGCCCGGACGGCAGCCGTCGTGACTCGCTGTACTACAGCCTCCTCGCGGACGAATGGCCCGCGGTGCGGGACGTCCTGCTCGCCCGAGTCGCGGCGAGGCGCGCGGCCTGAAGCGCGGCCCGTCGCCATGGGGCGGGAGCGCATTACCTCGGACGTAATCGCGCCAAGCCCCTGCCATCGCCAGCATGGTGATCGCTCCCCGCAAGGTTTCCGATCGGAGGGATCACCATGTCCTTGGCCGCGCCCATGACCACCCGCGCTCTGGTGGAGGAACTGCTGCGCCGCATCGGTGAGGGCGACCCCGAGCGGATCGCCCAGCTGTACGCCGAGCGCAGTGACTGGAAGCTGGACTGGCCGGAGGGCGAGCACGGCCGCGCGGCCACCCCGTGGATTCGGCATCGGTCCAGCCGCGCGGATGTGGCCGACCACTTCAGGGAGTTGGCCCGGCACCACGTGCCCGGGGAGGCGGCCACCGAGATCGAGCGGATCCTCGTCGACGGCGACGACGCGGTCGTGCTGGGCGAGATCCGCCAGACCGCCCGGTCCACCGGGCGCGCCTACCGTGCGCGGTTCGCCCTGCATCTCACGCTCGAGGACGGCCTTGTCACCCGGCACCACGTCTACGAGGACAGCCTCGCCGTCGCCCAGGCATTCGACGTGCCGCAGGCATGATGCCGGGCCATTGGGCGATCAGCCTGCGAGCAGGGGCTCCGCCCGGGACAGGGTGTCCAGGATGTTCGCCTCCGTGATCGCCATCCGCGCCTCGTCCGGTGTCAGCCAGCGCAGCGGCGCGTCCGGGTTCTCCGGGCGTACCGCCTCGGGAACGCTGGTGGCCAGCACGAAGCGCACGTCGGCGTGCTCATGCGCCGGCTCCCGGCTGTTCGCGGGGACCGGGACGATCACCAGATGCCGTATCTCCGCGTCCGGCCACGGGGTCAGATCGGGCAGCCCGGTCTCCTCCCGCCCCTCCCGCAGCGCGATGGCGAGCGGGTCGTACTCACCCGGGTCGCCATGCCCGCCGACCAGCAGCCACGACTGGTGGCGCTGGTGCCAGCGCAGCAGCACACGGCCGCTGTCGGGGTGCACGATCAGGGCGGAGGCGGTGATATGGAGGGGACTCGTCCGGTCCCAGGGCGCGCCCGCCTCGATGACGCCGCGCACCCGCTCGACGTCGGCGCATTCCGCGGTGGTCTTCGGCCGGTAGCCCGTAAGGACATTGAGGACTGAGTGATCGGCTGTGGCCATGCGCGGATCCTAACGACGCGAGCCCGCCCACGGCGCGGGGTTTTCCAGGGCCCAAGTCGGAGACCTGGGCCGGCGTAGCGGGTCGTACCCGCCTGTCCGAGCCGAGGGCAACGGCCATGCGGTGGTCTCGCAGGCCGGGGCGGTCCTGCTGGTGGAGACGGTCCGCAAGAGCGGCGTGGATGCTGCGTTGTCGGCGGCGCTCGCGCCGTGGTGCAAGCCGCGGGCGGTGCACGACCCAGGCGAGATCCTGCTGGATCTTGCGCTCGCGACCGCCCTGGGCGGGGACTGTCTGGCCGATGTCGCGATGCTGCGGGCCGAATCGGCCCTCTTCGGGCCGGTGGCCTCCGACCCGTCCGTCTCCCGCTTGGTCGACACGCTCGCCGCAGTGGGCTCTCAGGCGCTGGCCGCCATCCGCACCGCACGGGCCGAAGTACCCAACGACCTCCGGCAGGTGGCCGGGCCGGACGCTCCGCACGCCGACGGGCAGGTGATCGTGGACATCGACGGCGTGCTGGTGCCGGCCCAGCTGCCGAAGAAGTTCCGGTGCGGTCGGCGCACTCTGATCCGCACCGACTCCGCCGGCGCGGTACCCACACGTTCCTCGACTGGCTCACCGTGCGCGGTCGGTGGCTGTCGTACTCGGTCGGCATGACCATCACCGAGCAGACCCATCAGGCGGTGCTGAAGATCCCCGCCTCGGCGTGGACGCCGGCCGTCGAACCAGGCGCTCAGGTCCGTGATGGTGCCCGGGTCGCCGAACTCGCCGGAGATGTACTGGACGGCTGGCCGCACGGCATGCGGCTGATTGTCCGCAAGGAACGCCCGCATCCCGGCGCCCCGTTGCGCTTCACCGATGCCGACGGCATGCGCCTGACGGCGTTCGCCCCACCAACACCCAGGACGCCGCGATCGCGGCGCGGGAACGGCGGCACCGCCAGCGGGCCCGTGCCGAGGACCGCATGCGCGCCGCCCGCGCCACCGGCCTTACCAACCTGCCTCTCCACGACACCGCGCAGAACCAGGTCTGGCTGGACGATCTCCAGCCAGACCTGGCTGGAGATCGTCCAGATCGTCCTCGACCTGCTGGACTGGATGCCGATGCTGGCCCTGACCGGCCCCGCCCGGCTGTGGGAACCCAGGCGCCTGAGGTTGCGGCTGTTCTCCACCGCCGCCCAACTCGTCACCATCGGCCGGCGCCGCATCCTCCGCCTCGCGAAGCACTGGCCCTGGACCGACGTGATCACCGAAGCCCGGCAACGGCTCGCGGCCCTGCCGAACCCTGGCTGACTTTTCCACTCCTACGAGCAGCACACCCGACCGGAGCCGTGGAACCCGGCTCCCACCTGACGCGACAGCCGGGCCACAGACCTGCCCGTGATCAGCCCGGACGACCGAAACGGCTCGCCAAAGAATCCGCCGGCCCGTCACGAAAGATCGAGGTTAAGACGCTTACCGACGCTTACCCCTGGCATCGATGCCCGCCCAGGAGAGCCGCCCCCTTCTTCATGGCCGCGTTGGGCCCGTGGGCCCTGTTCCGGGCTCCGCACTTCCGAGAGTCTCTTACCAGTCGCTCGCGCTGAGCGGCAGCGCAGCTCAGTAGAAGGCAAGAGCCGCGGGATGACACGGGCCAAGCCAAAGGCAGACCAGGAGGAGTTTTCGGTGGCACTCACGGAATTTGTCGAGCGTACCGAGGCGCCCTCACCGGTTCAGCCCGTTTCCGTACGCCCCGAGACCAGGCGCCCTGTATCGTTGCCTCGTAGTCTTCCTCAGCGTGAGAAGACGAACTGGATCCGGGTTGGGGTGCTGATGGCCGCGGGAGCCCTGCCGGTATTGGCAATCCCGCTTTACATCCTCGGCGTTCTGCCTATGAGCTGGGCGGCGCTCCTGGTGATTCCTCTGATGGCAGCAAAGGCCGTCCTCATCAAGCGGGGTTCATCGGAAGGCCGGTGGGCCGGCCAGGGAATGGTTGCCGGCCTTGTCGCGGTGACCGCCTACGATGGGCTGCGGCTTCCGATGGCTTATCTCTCAGGCCTCTGGCCCGACTTCATCCCGCGCCTCGGCGGCTGGATCACGGAAACCCATTCCGGGAACGTGCCGGTCGGGTATCTCTGGCGCTATATCGGTGACGGTGGTGGAATCGCGGTTGCCTTCTTCGTCTTCTGTGGTGCGCTGATGAACATCTGGCCCTCCCTGGTCTGCCGCCGCCCGGTCACTCTGGCCGTTGGTTACGGAGTATTCATATGGCTCGGGCTGATAGCCACCGTCGTCCTCCTGCCCCGCGGCGAGGAATTCCTGTTCGTCCCAACGGCGCCGATTCTCGTGCTCAGTCTCCTGGGCCACCTCATCTACGGCGCGGTACTGGGCGTCTTCCTCTCCCGGAGCGTGCGGCACATGGATATGGCCAAGCACGCCAAGACCACCACTGCCCGGCGTACCCTGCCGACTCAGCGCACCGGTTCGGACCGGACAGTGGGTGCCTCCGCCACTTCCGCCGCATCCGAACAGAAGTAGGACTCCTATGAAGCTCTTCCGGAAAACCAACGCCCCTCAAGTGGCTCTGCGAGCGGCACGGCCTGGCGATTGGGGCCGCCTCCTGAGGCAAGCACGACGCAGATCACTTGCACAACTCCGGGTCAGTCACCACTACCAAGATGGAGCCACAGTCATGGGAAAGCCTCACACGCAGGTGTGCGCCGAGACGGTTTTCGAAATCGTCGAGCCGGACGGAACCGCACCGGTGGACGTGGGACTGGTGTATGACACCAGGGACCCTTATGCGGTGGCTATGGAACTGGAAATCCGGGACAGCCGCCATCCGTCGGTTTGGGTATTGAGCCGCAGCATGCTGGCAGAAGGGCTGCTGGTGCCAGCGGGCCTGGGGAATGTGCAGATCACTCCAGCCACACCGGAGTTCGTTCTGCTCCAGTTGGGATCCGATGCCGAGCAGGCGTCCATGTGGATGCCTCTGCCGGAGATCGAGGAGTTCCTTGAGAGCACCTACGATGCGGTTCCGGTAGGCGAAGAGGAGTTGTGGCTGGAGGTCGACGCCACCTTGCAACAGATCCTCGATGCGGCATGAGGCAGGTGTATGACGACCGGCCCAACCCGCCGTACATCGTATCCATGAACAAGACCTCTGCGACCACTCAGAAGAATGGCTACAACACCTGGGTACTCAATGGTCAGTTCCCGAAGTCCATGCCAGCACGGCCTGGACGCGTGTCTGCACATTGAGCTTCGAGAAGATGCGGTTGATGTGATTCTTGACCGTCTTCTCCGTAAGCCCCAGAGAAGCAGCTACCTCGCCATTGGTTTGCCCACCGGCAATCAGGTTCATCACTTCGCTTTCCCTCTGCGACAAGGTCGCCCGCACACCGGACGCCCTGTCGGGCGGATCACCCACCAGATGCAATCGATGAGCGCGCGCGCCGGCATTGCGTTGCGGTCCAGTAGCCCGTTTCGGCAGGCTCGGCAGTGTGCCACCAATGTTCCGCGCATATGATGGCAACGGGCTTGGAATGGAAGCGATCTCCCCCGTCGAGGATGTGCTTGCGGCGGCAATCCGTACAGCACGCACAACATGAACATCCGACGACTCGTCGTACACGAGGACCTCAGCCGCTCCCCGATGTCGCGCAAGCCGTGCGAAGTTCGCATCGTGGCGCCTGGAGATCAGCACAACCTGGCTGTACTGGGTGAGAGCAGGCAGATGGGCAAAGCACTGTGCCGGAGTTCGCCCCATATCCAGAACGACGACCCTCGGGTGGTTTTTCGTAGTCGCCGCAACTGCCTCGGTGAGCGTAGTGGCTTCGGTCACGCTTATTGAGGAATCGCTCCACAGCTGGTGCTCAACCATCCAATGCAGGCCGCGCACCACGAAGATGTCCGCGCTGCTCACGACGACGTTGAAGCTATGCACGGGCCGCGCCGTCAGACTCCTGTCCGACAGATCGCGCTCGTTCGCCTGCGTTTCCGGGCGGGACGGAACGCGACCTCCTTCTTGTACTGCGTCATCGTTGCTGGATCGCCGTCCGACCGGCCCCGGACCGCCAAGATCGCTGACAGTACGTCGCGTCCGAAGCTGCTCGGGGGTTCCGGCAGCCCGCTCGTCCTCCACTGTGTGTGCCCACTCTCGTTCCCAAACTCTGTACTGCTGACCTCCAACGAACCCTGATCGCGAACGGTTCACCCATCGCCACGCACCCGTAGGGCAGCACAAGGTCCTCATCCGGACCGGAGAACCGATCGCCAAGGGCGGGAGGGCGCTGAAAAGTCCCGATGGTCATGCGGTGCTCGGCCGGACAGCTGCTGTGGCCCGGCAATGCGGGCTCCGACACCGCCGCCGACCACATCGAGGCCACGAAACTGGCCTTGGCCCAGCTGCCGTAACGTCTCCGGCGGGGGCGTCAGACACTGATCCAGCCCGACTCCGGCGGTGGCACCCATGAGTTCGTGGCCTGGCTCGCCCAGCATCCGCGACGGCGCCTGGACCGCCGAGATCAGAAGCCCCAGGCCGCCTGCCTGGGGCTTCCGGAGGAGCGGGCCAAGCGAATTGGCCCGTGTCTGGTCAGGACGTTCAGCCGCTCACGGTGAGATTCGAATTCCCGCTGCTCTGATATCCCTCAGTCGCGAGCATCATGTAGTACTTGAAGGTGCCCAGACCCATTCCGGAACGGGCCCATGCGTCGAAGTGATTGCCCGTGGTGATGGTTCCGCCCGTTTTCTTCGACTGCCGGACGCTCCAGTACTGGTTGAAGGTCCGGATGCCCTCGACCGAAGGGGCGTTGTACCGCGTCGTCTGGTAGATGTCGTACGTGCCGCCATCGCTGGTGACGGTGCCCTTGTAGGTCCCCGTGGGCCGGTATGTACCCCAGTTGTCGACGACGTAGTATTCCACGAGCGGGTTTGAGGTCCACCCGTAGAGACACAGATATCCGTTGCCGGACGGGTTGAAGCTGCCCGAGTACTGCACGTTCCTGCGGCCGCCGTTGCTCCAGCCCTTACCGCACACGAAATTGCCGCAGTTGGTCCATGAGGTCCGGTAACTGCCGCCCGACGAAAGCGTCATGGCGACCGACCCGCCGCCGTCGGTCCAGAACGAATAGTAGAAGCCGTTGTTGGTGCCGGTTTGGTTCGTGGTGATGGTGGTGTCGGCGCTCGCGGTTCCGATACTGGGCAGCGTCAGCCCGGACGTGACCAGCGTCAGGGCGCCGGCCCGGCCGATTAAGTTCCTGCGGCTGATCGGCCGGGCGGGGGTGTCGTCCCGGTGCATGCTTCCTCCTCCTCGGTTGTGGTGGGTGCCTGTTGGTGCGTCAGTGTTGGACTGGCGCGGTGGGGTGTCAACAGTTTCCGCAAGGATTACGGAAACTCCGCTAGGGCGGGTGATCTCTTGGAGGCGAGTATTTCCTGTTCAAGGCCTCTCCTTGTTGATCGAATCCGAGAGTGATCGATGTGGGGAAGGAGCGTGAGATCATTTCTGAGGTTATCTTCATCGAAAGTTTTCGGAACCCTTCCGGATCAATTAAGCGCCCGTGCGTCCGGCCGGACGAAGCGGACGATGCCGTATATGGCATAACTCGCGCTCATATTGAGCGGGTTCGTTCCACAAGCCGGTCGGGACGACGAAGTACCTGGTCAGAGCATTGCCAACCTGTTATCGGGGCGTTAGTGCCACGGCAGTAGATCGTCAGTGTCGACTGACAGTCTTGTTGTCATGACCCCGGGGGACGGGGTCGAGGCCCACGACAAAGAGGACTCATGTCACACCGCACCACCACTCTTCGCCATGCACGCAAGGCCGCCGCCGTGGCGGTCGTCGCTGTCGCCGCGTTCGGTCTGACCGCGTGCCAGGACAACGCGGACGCCAGCGGAAGCTCGTCCTCCTCGGCCGCGAGCGACTCCTCGGACTCGGGCTCCTCGGGCTCCTCGGGCTCCGGTTCGTCCGGTTCCGGCTCCTCGGACGGAGGCTCCTCGGGCTCCGCCGGAGGCGACCAGGGCAATGGCGGTGCGGGAGGCGGTGGCGGCGCCGGTGCGGGCGCCTGCAAGACCTCGCAGCTGGGGTTCAGGAGCTCGCACGGCATGGGTGAGGGCACTCTGATCGTCGACCTCAAGAACAACGGCTCCGCCCCCTGCACCCTCCAGGGCTTCCCCGGCGTGGACCTCAAGAGCAAGAACGGCTCGCTCAGCGCCGAGCGCAGCGACCTCGCGGCGCCGAAGACCAAGGTCAAGCCGGGCGAGGAGACCCGCTTCACGCTGTACTACCCGCCGAACAACTCCGGCGGCAGCGGCGAGACCTTCACCACCCTCGTCGTCACCCCGCCCAACGAGACCCACTCCCACTCGCTCCCCGTGAGCATCAACGTCCCCGTCACCGATGGCTCCGCCTCCGCCATCAAGGTGGACCCGGTCGGCACCGGCAAGTAGGGCGACGCAGCATGGCATCCTCAGGCTTCTGGCCTGGGGATTTGCTATGAGCAACGAGCACGGGCAACAAGACTGCCTGATCGATCGAACGTTCGACTTCCGGCGCACCGGCGTGCGCCCTCGCCCACGACGGCCGACCCTGGATGGCGGGGGCGGCGGAGCGTGGACCGGACTGGAAGGTGAACGTCACGATGGAGACACCCCCGATCGTTTCGGCGCAGGAGTGGGAGGCCGCGCGTCAGCGGCTGCTCGGCGAGGAGAAGCGGCTGACCCGCGCCCGTGACGCACTGGCCGCCAAGCGGCGGCGGATGCCGTGGCTGGCGGTGGAGAAGGCGTACGCGTTCGACGGACCCGAGGGCAGGGTGAGCCTGCTCGACCTGTTCGCGGGGCGTCGTCAGCTGATCCTCTACCGCGCCTTCTTCGAGCCCATCGTCTACGGCTGGCCCGAGCACGCCTGCCGCGGCTGCTCCATGGTCGCCGACCACGTCGGCCACCTCGCCCACCTCAACGCCCGCGACACCACCCTCGTCTTCGCCTCGCGCGCCCCGCAGCCGGAGATCGAGCAGGTGAAGGCGCGGATGGGCTGGACGATGCCCTGGTACACGATCACCGACGACTTCGACGCCGACTTCGACGTGGACGAGTGGCACGGCACGAACGCGTTCATCCGCGACGGCGACCGCGTGTTCCGCACCTACTTCATCAACGCGCGCGGCGACGAGGCGCTGGGCAGCACCTGGAGCTACCTCGACATGACCGCGCTCGGGCGGCAAGAGACCTGGGAGGACTCGCCCGAGGGCTACCCGCAGACCCCGCCGTACGAGTGGTGGAACTGGCACGACGCGTACGGCGACCCCGAACCGGCCCCGGAATGGCTGGCCCAAACCCGCCGGGGCCCCCGAGGCCAGCCCGCCTGACCGACGCCGTACCCCCAGGCCCCGCGACCAGCCGCCTGACCGACGCCGCCCCCGCGATCAGCCGTCTGCCCCCCGACCAGCCCGCCTGACCCCCCGACCAGGCCACCCGGCCCCCGCGACCAGCACACCTCGACGTCCGTATGCCGCACACTGTGGAGCCATGGACCACCCCATCCGCCCCGCGACGCCCGCCGAAGCCGACGCAGTGAAGGCCGTAGTCGACGCGGCATACCGCCCCTACGTCGCCCGGATCGGACTCCGCCCGGCCCCCATGGACGCCGACCACGCGGCCGACATCGCGGCGGGCCGCGTCTTCGTCACCGGCGACCCGGTCGTGGGCGTGCTGGTCCTGGTGGCCGAGCCCGACCACCTCGTCCTGGAGAGCATCGCCGTACACCCCGACGCCCACCGCCAGGGCGTGGGCAGGCATCTGCTCACCTTCGCCGAAACCCACGCACGCACCCTCGGCCTGCCGGAGATCCGGCTCTACACCAACGCCCTCATGTGGGAGAACCAGGAGATCTACCCGAGGTACGGATACGAGGTGACGGAGCGCCGCCAGGACGGCCAGTACGACCGCGTCCACTACCGCAAGCGCGTGACCGGGCCGACGTCCGACGAGCGGTGAAGGGGCAGCAACGGGGTCGCCGCCGTGGTGGCAAGCAGTACGACGACGGTGATGACCAGGCCCAATCGCCGCGACGGCCAGCGCGACGACGACCCGCCGTGCGGTGAACCCGTCGGCGCCGGCCTCGATCACGCCATAGGTCAGCCCGCCCATCGCCGCGACAGCGGCAATCACCTTGCTGGGCAGCCGACTTGGCCGACAGAGGTACCCGGTTGAACTTCCCGTCCACCGATCGGTGGACGGCACGGCCACTCGGGCAGCCCGCCGGTCGTGGACGACATGCTTCACGACGAGGGCGGAGGTCAGCCGCTGGACGCGGGCGCCGGAGCTACGTTGATTGCGGTGCCTTGCGGGGGCGCGCCGGCAGGCCGCACTGTGAGCGCATCACCCTGGGTGAGGGGGAGGACACGCCGATCGGCTTCCGACGCGGCATGGCCACCGCGTGCGGGTCGCGACAGCTCGCGATGGTCGCGGTCGCTGTCGAGAGGAGGTCGCCCGATGTGCCGAACCCCCGAGCCGGACAGCCCCGACACGGACACGGAGGAGAACGGGGGAGGGACGGAACGGAACCCCGCCCGCGCCCTCGGGACCGAGTCGTCGGCTGGGAGGTGGTACCTGCGGGAGAGCGCCTCGTGGGGGGTGGGACTGTGCATTGTGTCCGGTGTTCTGGACGCGGTCGCCGTCCTGACCCAGCATGAGGCCCTCGCCATAGTGGCGAGGGCTCTCCGCGCGATGGGGGATCGGATCGTCGACGCCGGACAGCACAGGCGATCGTGACTCCCCGGGCCCGGCTGTCGCGAGGCGGCCGGGCCGCACAATTCCAGGGAACCGCACACGTGGGGAAGAACCAAGAGACGCTAACTCTTTCGCACCCGAGCCGCGGCACGAAACGGATTACGTGCTCAACGTGCGTCACATGCCTGACGTGCCGGGGGCGACGGAGGTCGAGGACGGTTGAGGAGGAGGGCCGCACGTGGACGACGCCGCCGCGGACCGCTGCGAGGAGTGCGGATCGCCGCTGCCCACCCCCGCCAAGGTGGGGCGCCGCCGCCGCTACTGCTCCGACACCTGCCGTTCGGCCGCCCGCCGGGGCCGACGCCGGGCGGAGAACGTCTCCGCTCTCACGGCGGGCCCGTGCGCGACGGACATCGCCGGGCACTCCTGCGGCCGTACGGCGCGCTTCGCCATCGTGCTGAACCGCCGCGAGACCCGGCTGTGCGACACGTGCTACGAGACGGCTCTGGACTTCCTGGTCAGTCAGGGAGTGTCGGCCAGTGATGTCAGAACGGTCCGACTGACCGACCGGGACACCGCACAGCCACAGCCACCGGCACAGACACAGCAGCAAACAGAGGCACTGGTGCGGCCGCCGACACGTCGCCGTCCCCGTGTGCTGATGATCGAGGACGACGAGACCGTGGCCACCGCCATGGGGATATTGCTGCCCCGGCGCGGCGGCTACGAGTTCAGCCACGCGCGCGACGGATCCACCGGCCTCCGCGAGGCCTATGCGCAACGCCCGGACCTGGTCCTGCTCGACATCATGCTGCCGGGCATCGACGGAATCGAGGTACTACGTCGCCTGCGCAGCGTCAGTGACGTCCCGGTGATCTTCCTGACGGCGAGATCCGACGACCAGGACCTCGTGATCGGCCTCGCCGCGGGCGCCGACGACTACATCGTCAAGCCGATCAGCGTCACGGAGCTTCTGGCACGCATGGCGCGGGTGCTGCGCCGCCACGGCAGCACGGAGAGCCAGGAACCGGTCTACGAGGACGGGCTGCTGCGCCTGAACTCCCTCAGCGCGGAGGTCCACGTCGTGGGCAAACCGTTGCAACTGACGCCCATCGAGTTCCGCTTGCTGAACTGCCTGGTGCGCAACGCCGGCAAGGTACAGCCCTTCGAGCACCTCCTGGCCACGGCGTGGAGCGACCCCGGCGGACAGGCCTCCACCCGGGTGAAGTTCGCCGTCTCACGGCTACGGCGCAAGCTCGACGCCACGCCGCTGGGCGGTGACGCGATCGTCTCGGCCCGCGGCATCGGCTACGTCTACCGCGCCCCGTCCACCGCCCGGCCTACGGCCGACACGGAGACTCCCCGCCTGGGCCACGGCCACGCGGGCCGGATCCTGGACATCCTCAACAACCGCGAAAACACCTGAGACCGGGCGCCGAAACGACGCCGGGCGCCGCCGGTGCCCAAAGGAACCGGCGGCGCCCAGTCGCGGTAAGGATCAGGAGCAGGGCTCGTAGAACTGCTTCCAACCGTCGCTGGGCATGGCCGGCGGCTCGGCCTTGGACCCGAACTCGCCGTACTTCTCCTTCAGCGCGTAGTCGAAGTCCCCGGGGCCGCTGCCCGCGTACGACAGACGCACATCCCGGTCCAGCTGCCCGTCACCGGAGTTGTTGAGGATCGCGAGGTCCGGGTACGGGTCGTCGCCGTAGTTGGCGATCCGGAGCTGCTGGACCTCGCCGTGGTCGCCGATGTCGGAGTGCCGGGCGTCGGCGGAGCCCAGGTTCGACCGCTTGAGCGGGCCGGGGCGGTACTCCGCGACGCGCGCCGTCGAGGGGTCGTCCCCGCCGGACGGCTCGACGATGTTGACGATCATGTCCAGGGTGCCGTCGTTCTGGAAGTCGGCGACCGCGGCGGTCGCGACCTCCCCCTTCTTCGCGCCGAGAAGTTCGCTGACGGACTGCTTCGCGCCGAACGAGCCGTCCGCGTTGCCCCACTGGATCGTCATCTTGGTGCCGGTGTGCCCAGGATTCGCGATCTTGTCCGGGTTGCCGTCACCGTCGAGATCGCCGACCAGCGTCGTGGCATCGGCCAGACACGCGCCCGCCGCCTTGGTGACCTTCCCCGACCGCTCCGCGCCGCCCGAGGGCGACGACCCGGCCGCACTGGCGTGGTAACCCGCGACAGTCAGGGTCAGGGCGACAGCCGCGATCGGCGCGGCGATCAGACGTGACCGTTTGCGAAGCATCTACGAACTCCTCATGTTGTTGCTGCGTGAGATCCGCGGCGCGGAGCCGACCCTCTTACGGGGCTTACGGGCTACTGGTCCGTTCCTCCATCGAAGGGGACGGCGTCCGCGGCGGAGGTGTGCCAGTTGGTGACGATGGGCTCTTCCACGGTGGTGGTGCCGACCGGCAGGGAGACCGGGTTGGGGTCCTCATTACCGATCCCGACGATGATGCTGTCCAGCTCCTTGCCACCGTTTTCCTTGGTGGTCTTCGGGTTCACCCCGGCGTAGGCGGTCGTCCCCTTGCCCAGCGTGATCGCGGGCCCGACGGCCTGTTCCGCGGGACCCGCCTGGGTGCCGTCCGACCCGAAGGCGACGGTGGGGAGCGCGGCGGGCAGAGTGCAGGTGATCCCCGGCTTGGCCTTGGCGATGACCAGGATGTATCCACCGGCCTGCGTCTCCATCCTGGTGCTCCAGGAGATGTCATTGGCACCGCACGTCTGCCCGACCTTGCCCCGCTCACCATCCCCGGTGTCGGCGCCGGAACCATCCTGGGTCCCCTTGTCCTTCCCATCGGAGGACCCGGCCTCCGCCCCAGAGGCGTTGTCCTTGCCGTCCTCCGCCCCGGTCGAGCCCTTGGCCGGGGCCTCGGCGGAGGCGGAGGAGTCACCGGAGCTACTGCTCGTGTCGTCGGAGTTCTGGCAAGCGGTGGCGAACATCGCGGCCGTCACCAGCAGACTCGCACCGGCGAACGTACGGATCCGGGAGCGGTTGATAAGCATGGAATGACCCTCTTCGTCATCAGCGGAATCAGCGGAGTACTGCGCCCGGCGACGTTTCGCTCGGTGTGCCACCCACTCTGCCGCTGACCGCTACCGTTCCATTACCGCCCCGCTAACGATTCGCTGACGCGCCATCAACCGACCTGCCCGCCTTGCCGTTGGGCTGTGGCGGCGTCGTGTTCGTCAGCGCAGGGCGGTGGCGTTGGCGGGTGAGCCGACGCCGCCGGTGAGGTTGAGCGGCTTGACGGTCAGGAGGCTGGTCCAGCGCCCGGTGGCCCGGCAGTCAGCGGTCAGGGCAGTCAGGTTCCACAGCTCACCCAGCGGCAGACCGAGCTTGGCGATCAGTTCCTGGTGCATCATGCCGCCGTCCTCGGGCGCGCTGGCGTGGAAGTCGCTCTCGGGCACCACGGGGAGGACTTCGACGGCGAAGGTGTCCGTGGCCAGCAGCGCGATGCGGTGGTCCCAGCACCAGGCGACGAAGTCCCGGGACTGGACGAACCCGGTGGCGCGTCGCTCGGCGCGGACCGCGGCTCGTGCCCCGGGTTCGGCGGTGAGGTACCAGTGGGCCCAGCCGGTGTGGACGAGAACCAGATCGCCGGGTTCGACACGGCAACGCTGTGCCTCGAGTGCCGCGTCGAGCAGCTCGGGGCCGAGGGCGGGGCCCGCCGCGTGGTCGAGCGGTGTGCCACGGCCGCGGAGGAGGCCGTCGATGTCGATGAGGAGTGCGCGCCCGGCCAGCGGGGTCTCGGCCCACAACTGCACGCCCAGGCGTGGGCTTCGCGGCGCGATCTCATCGTCGGGCACGGCGTTGTAGAAGCCGTGCCCGGAGGCGCGGCGGTGGCGCAAGCCGTCGATCTGACTGCTGGCCTGGAGGAAGAAGTCCTCCAGGACGTCGTCGCGGGCCTGCTCGTGTTTGGCGGTGATGCGGTGGTGGGGGATGGAGCGGGCCCGGGACATGGGCGGGTCGAAGGCGTCGAGGGCGTGGTCGAGGTTGAAGGCGCGTCCGTCGTGGACCTCTTGCGCCGCCCGCCGGATCTGTCGCGGGCCCGCGAAGTTGGCCATGCCGCGTTCGGGCTGGTCGGCGAAGAGGTACCAGCTGGAGCCGGGTGGGGCGTCGGTGCGTCGCAGCAGCTCGTCATAGGTGAGGTACGGCAAGGGGTGGGGCAAGGGAAGGGCGCTTTCTGCTCAGGGACAGCGGGTTCTGCTCAGGGACAGCGGGCGGCGATGGCGGCGGCCGCCCGGCGTACTTCGGTGATGACGCGTGGGTGGTCGGCGGTGGGCAGGTCGCCGCTGGGCCCGGCGACGCTGAGCGCGCCGAGGACCTGTTCGTCCCGGTGGATGGCGGCGCTGATGGCGGTGACGTCCAGGACCCGTTCACTGAGGGAGACGGCGTGGCCGTTGTCCTTGGTGCGCTGGAGCTCGTCGCGCAGGTCTTCGGCGTTGACACGTTCGCCGGAGATCCGGGTGAAGGGGGTGACGCTGTCGACGTAGCCGCCGAGTTCCTCCTCGGGCAGCCAGGCGGCCAGGGATTTCCCGGCGCCCAGGTGCAGCGGGAGCTTTTCGCCGATGGGCAGTTGGTAGCGGAGGGGGTTGAGGCCCTCGACGCGGGCGATCAGCACGCGGGAGAGGCCGACGCGTACGTACAGGGTGGACGTCATGCCGGTGGTCGCGGCCAGTTCTTGCAGTACGGGCCGGGCGACCTGGCTGAGCCGGTTGTTGACCAGGAAGGCGTGGGCGGTGGCCACGGACGCCGGTCCCGCCACGTAACCGGGTTCTTCCTTGACGGCGTAGCCGCGGTCGACGAGGACGTTCAGGATGCGCTGAGCGGTGGCCACGTGGAGCTCGGAGCGGCGCGCGATCTCGCTCAGGCGCAGCGGGTGGCGGGCGTCCTCCAGCACGGACAGCACGTCGAAGGCTCGGTCGACCGAGCGCATCGGAGAGGCGGGGGTGGCCATGGGTCGGCTCCTGGGTGGTCTGCTCGGCTGCGGAATTTCCTGATAAGCGTTATCAGCATGCGAGCAGTGGCGTGGTGCGCACAAGATCCACCCGGAGACCAGGAGCGGTACGTCCTATTCCGGCTGCGGCGCGGTTTCGGCGGGCCGGGGCTCGGGTGTGGCTGTGCCCGTGGCTGTGCCCGCCGTGATCGTGTTCGTAGTCGTGGCCGGTTCCGGGTCGCCGGGACGGGCGTACGACAGGACGTAGGCGAGCAGGCCGGTGATACCGGCGGTGATGAAGGTCGGGGGCCCGGCGGTGGTCGCGACACCGTTGACCCAGGCGGCGTCGCCGAGAGCCAGCCCCAGCGTCTGGCCCGCGACGATGCACAGGCCGCCGAGCAGAAAGCCGAGGACGCCGAGGCGGAAGAGGATTTTGATCAGGTGGGTGGGCATGGCACGACCTCGTGTGGAAGGGCGGATCAGACGGGCAGCACGCCGGTGGCCACCGCGGCGCCGATCAGGAGGATCGGCAGGCAGTAGTAGCCGACGAGGGGAGCGAAGGTGCGGGCCGGGTTGACCCCGGCGATGCCGCTGGCCACGTAGATCGGGGCGCCGGACGGCGGCGAGGCGCCCTCGGTCGACGCGAAGATCAGCACGGCGACGCAGGCGGTGGCGGCCGGCACCCCGGCCTCGGCCAGGGACGAGACCGCGACCGGGCCGATGGCGGCCATGGTGGCACTGGCGGTGAGCGGGATGGCGACGGCGACGACGATCATCCCCACGATCAAGGTCATGGCCCACTTCGGTGCGTGCAACTGCGTCAGCACGTCGGTCAGCTGTTGCGGCAGGCCCAGGTCGCCGAGGACGTTCGAGGCGGAGAACGCGGCCACGATCGTGACGCCGATGACACCGAATTGCGGTACGGCCCCCTCCAGCAGCTGCCACCACCCGCGGCCGGCGCGGGGAAGATGGCGGCGGCCCAGGAACAGCACGATCGCGATGAGCAGGACCGGTATCCAGGTGATCAGGCTGATCGCGTCCGACATCGTGACACCGACGTAACGGCCCAGCTCACCGCCGGTCGGTCCGCGGGTCAGCAACAAGGGAACGATCATCCCGGCGAACAGGAACAGGCTGGTCCACCCCGCGCCCAGGCTGACCCGGAGCGGCAGCAGATCGGCCCGGTCCATGGGCTGGATCTTGTGGCGGCGGATCATCCAGAACGCCGCCAGCAGGCGGTAGCCCAGACACCACAGCCCACCCATGAACAGCGGCAGCACGATCTCGTCCTTGGAGACCAGCGCCGCCACCCCGGCCGAGCCCATCAGGATGAACATGGTGGAGCTGAACGGGAAGGTGACGCCCATACCCGCGCCACCGGCGGCGACGGTGGCGGCGAGTTCACCGCTGACCTTGGAGCGCTTCATCCACGGGATGGTCACCGAGCCGACGGCGGCGGTGACGGCCGCTCCGACGTGGGCGATGGCGCCGAAGACGCCCGCGGCGACGGTCGAGGTGTACACCGGTCCGCCCCGCGCCCGGCCGAGCAGGGAGTTGAGGATGTTCAGCAACTGATCCAGGACCGGCGTACGGCTCAGCAAGTAGCTCATGAACACGAAGGCCAGGGCGGCGAAGGTGACCTCCTCCTGCATCGCTTCGGCGAATCCGTCCCACATGACGTGAGCGATGTCGCCGCCCGCGAACAGGCCGGTCACCACGAATCCGACGAGGAGGGCCTCGCCGATGTTCCTCTTCAGTACGGCGTTCCAGACGATGATGGCCGTCATGTAGGAGACCAGGGCCCATATCGCGATCATGCTGCTTCTCCTGCCGGTGCTCCCGCGGCTCCCGCGGATTCTCCTGCCGGCCCGCCCGCGGCCTGTCCGGTCTGTCCAGCGCGTCCAGTCTGCCCGGTCCGTCCAGCCTCTTCGGCCCGCCCGGCCCCTTCGGCCCCTTCGGCCCCTCCGGCCCGTCCAGCCCGGATGCTGCTGCGGCGGCGCGCCTCGTCGGCCTCGATCTCGCGCGCCGCGACCAGTGTCGACTCCGCCTCTTCGGCGGGAAGGACGGCGACTCCATCGCCGTCCGCGACGACCAGGTCGCCCGGCCCGCACACCGCGCCGCCCACGGCGACGGCGACGTTCACCCTGCCGGGGCCGTCCTTGTAGGGGCCGGCGGGGGTGACCGCACGTGCCCAGACCGGGAAGCCGATCTCTTCAAGAACCTCCACATCGCGGGCGGCGCCGTCGAGCACCATACCGACCACCCCGCGAGCCTTGGCGCGCTCGGCGATCAGCTCGCCGATCAGGGCGCGGGAAGTGTCACCCTGACCGTCGACCACGATCAGGTCACCGGGCCCGGCGATCCGCAGCGCATCGTGGATGGCCTGGTTGTCCCCGGCCCGTGTCAACACCGTCAGGGCGCGGCCCACCGCGCGGGCACCGGTCCACAGCGGACTGATGCCGGAGTCGACCAGGCCCAGCCGGTCGCGCGCATCGCCGATGTTGGCGGTCGGCAGCCCCTCATACGCTGCCAGCAATGCCTCGGTCACCAGCGGTGTGGCACGCAGCCCATCCTGGCGGGCGGCCAGGGTGTGCAGCCTGCTGATGCCGCGGGCCAAGGCCGCGTCCAGGCCGAGATCCGCCATCAGGTCGGCCGCGGCGGCCACCTCTCCGGCCCGCCGCACCCCATGCTTGAACGTTCCTGCGTACAGGCGTTCCAATGTGGCCTCGCCATCGGCGAGCTCCCGTATGACCTGCTGACGCACCCACTGCTCATCACCGGCGGCACGACCGGCTTCCACCGTCTGCACGATGACGGCGGCCAGCCCCTTCATGAAGAGGCTGCGCAGCAGCTTGCGGGCCGACGCCGCCCCCGGCTCCCCGCCCAGGTCCTCCACGGGCGCACCCAGCGCTCGGAAGTGTTCCGCCACCGCCGAGGCCCCGCGGCCGCTGGCCACCAGGGCCGTACGGTGGCGGTACTTGGGAACCGAACCGATCACGGACACATCCGCGAAGATCGCCCGCCCGCCTTCGCTGACGACGGCGTCGATCGTCCGCTTGAGATCGGGCGCTCCGGCGTTCATGTCCGCGAAGACGACGTCGTCCCGCAGATGCGGCGCCGCCTCCACCGCCACCGCCGCGGCCGCTTTGGCCCCCGTCAGCCCCAGCACGAGATCGGCCCCGCCAACCGCTTCCGCCACACTGCCCGCCCGCATGACGCCGACCGGAGTCGGCACGTCACCGGGGTCGTACCCCGCCACGGACCAGCCGTTTTCCGCGAAACCTACGGCGTACAACGCCCCGGCCTCGCCCAGCCCAAGGATCCCCACACGCATCGACGCCCTCGCGTTTCTCATAGAGTGATAACTTCTCTCACAGAAGGTGGGAGGATGTTGCCCACGTGTGAATCGCGAGTCAAGGGCTGAGCACGGACCACTTGAACTTCGGGCAACCGTCAGGAGCGGTGGAATAGGCAGCGCAGACGGTGGAACAGGCAGCGCAGGCATACATCAATCTGGTACATGTGTTACTCTAGGTACATGTCCATGAAGCGCACCAACGTCTACGCCGACCCGGAAGACCTCGCCATCATCAAGGAGGCGGCCAAGCGCCGCGGCATCAGTGAGGCCGAGATCATCCGGCAGGGCATCCATCTCGCCGCGATGGCCAATCGCGTATGGGATGAGCCGTTGTTCTCCCGCACCTTCGCAGGCTCCGGGCGCACGCTTGCCAAGGACGAGGTCCGTGATGTCGTCGCTGACGCCGCCCAGCGAGAAACCGATTCAGGAACCGCTGCGTGATCATCGTCATCGCCGACACCTCCGGCCTGCTGGCCGCGCTCGATTCCACGCACCCGGAGCACGAAGCGGCCCAAGAGGCGATCATGGCTGCGGGTCTGCTCATCATGTCGCCACTGCTACTCGCCGAACTCGACCACGTGGCCACCCGCGAACTGGGCCGCGAGGCCGCGGTGAGCGCCCTCGACGACATCCGGGCCTGGATGCGTCGCGGCCGGGTCTCCGTACCCGAAATCACCGAAGGTCACCTCGGCATCGCTCAGACCGTCCGCTCCCGCTACCTGGCGCTCGACCTCGATCTCACCGACGTGGTGAACGTCGCCCTGGCGGCCGACTACGACACCGACGCGATCCTCACCCTGGACCGCCGGGACTTCCGCGCCGTACGCCCCCTCGGCCACCACAAGGCGTTCCGCGTCCTGCCTGACGATCTACCCCTCTGAATCCCCCACCCGCACCCGCACTCCGGAAGACCTCAAGGCCGGTCCCCCGCCATTCACGCGGAGTTGCCGACACGGGCTGGGTCGGTTTGTCCAGCGGTCCCGTACGTCGGTCTCCCGCAGCACCGTACGCGGCTCTCCGGCCAGCGCTTTGAGGTCCTCGGCGGCGGCGTCGCCCATCACGGCGAGTATTGCGTTCTGGCTGCTCTTCGGTGCGCTCGCCACCGGCCTCGGGGCCGCCTTCGGTCGGCGTGCCGTCGTCCTCGCCGCGACCGCGGTGATCGCGACCGCGGTGATCGGGGGCGCGTGGCGGGGCGGGCCATGACCGTCAATTCTCCGTAGGGATCGCATCAGGTTCCTGTAAGGTGCCTGGCGGAGTGCCGGGAAGTCTGGTCGGCGGACAGAGGATCATTCTCTTTGCCGATCGGGGGCGGAACGACCTATGGTGCTCATCGCGGTCTTCGGCGTGGCACTTCTCATCGCGGTTCTCGTCTCGGGGCTCGCGGCCCGTTCGGTGCTCTCCACCTCACTGCTCTTTCTCGTCGCGGGCGCGCTCGTCGGTGACGGGGCGCTCGACCTGATCCACATCACCGCGGACAGTCCGATCGTGGCGGTCACGGCCGATCTGGCCCTGTTCGCGGTGCTGTTCACCGACGGCATGCATGTCTCGTTCCCAGCGCTGCGCGGTGCCTGGCGGAATCCTGCGCGTGCGCTGGGTCTTGGCATGCCGCTGGCGTTCGTGGGGATGGCGCTGATCACCCACTTCCTGGTGGGGCTGGACTGGACGACGTCGTTCGTGGTCGGTGCGGTGCTGGCGCCGACCGACCCGGTGTTCGCGTCGGCGATCGTGGGCCGTAAGGAGGTCCCGGCGCGGCTGCGGCAGCTTTTGAACGTGGAGAGCGGGATCAACGACGGGCTGGCGCTGCCGGTCGTCCTGTTGCTGATCGCCGCTGCCGGTCCGACCTCCGGGGAGGCGCAGGCGTCGCCGTCGGTGATCGCCGCGGAGCTGGTCGGGGGCCTGGCACTGGGCGCCGCACTGCCGCTGCTGGTGAACGGGCTGGTGCGGATCCCGGTGCTCGGTGCCGAGCCGAAGTTGCAGCCGCTGCTGCCGCTGGCGACCGGTGTGATCCTCTACTCCACCTGCCATCTGACCCATGCCAACCCCTATCTGGCCGCTTTCTCGGCGGGAGCGGTGCTCTCCTCCGTCTCCCCGGACTCCGGCCGCGCGTTCGAGCCGCTGGGCGAGGCGGTGGCGGAGCTGAGCAAGTTCGCGGCGCTGCTGGTCTTCGGCGCGCTGCTGACGCCTCGGTTGTTCGGGGACCTGTCGGTCGGCGGGTACGTGGCCGTGGTGCTCGCCATCGTGCTGGTCCGCCCGGCGTCGCTGCTGGTCTCGCTGATCGGCACCCGCTTCGCCCGGCGGGAGAAGCTGGCGGCGGCCTGGTTCGGCCCCAAGGGCTTCGCCTCCGTCGTCTACGGCCTCCTCGTGCTCCAGTCCGGCATCCCGCAGGGGGAGGAGGCGTACACCCTGATCGCGGTGTGCATCGCGTTCTCCATCGCCGCGCACAGCAGTACGGACGTGCCGGTCGCCCGCCTCTTCGACGTCGAGGACCTCGTCGGCATCCCCGATGGCGATGCCGACGACCGTCACGATGAGGGCAGGGAGAAGCAGACCGCCGGGGTGGCCCGGCCGGTGCCCGGAGTGGAGGAGGACGGCGATGCGCGCACGTGATCTGGCCGTGGAGTACGAGTCGGTCCGCGTCGACGACGAGGCGCTGGAGGCGGCCCGCCTCATGGCCGAGCACCAACTGCCGGGGCTGCTGGTCCTGGACCGCGACGGGGAGCCGAAGGCGATCCTGCCCGCCTCCCAGGTGATCAAGGCGTTGGTCCCGGCCTATGTGATCGAGGACCCCGCGCTGGCGGCGGTCATCGACGAGAAACACGCCGACCGGCTCTGCGAGGCGCTGCGCGGCCGCCGCGTCGGCGACCTGCTGTCCGACAAGGCGGCCCGGCCGCCGATCGCCGCCCCCGACGACACGGCCCTGGAGGTGGCCGCGTTGATGGCGCAGGCGCGCAGCCCGCTGGTGGCGGTGGCCGACCGGGACAAGGCGGGCCTGAATCTGCTCGGGGTGATCACCGCCTCGCAGCTCCTCCATCGACTCCTCGGACATGCGGAGCCCTATGAGTGACTGGCACAGCTGGGCGGCGATCGCCGTCTTCGTCGTCGCCTACGTGGCGATCATCAGCGAACGTGTCCACCGGACGGCCGCCGCCCTGGCAGGGGCGGCGGCCATGCTCACGATCGGGGCGACCGACGACAAGGCCGCCTTCTTCGACGAACGCTCCGGGATCGACTGGAACGTCGTCTTCCTGCTGCTGGGGATGATGGCGATCGTCGGGGTGCTGCGGCAGACGGGGCTGTTCGAGTATCTGGCGATCTGGGCGGTCAAACGCGCCCACGGCAAGCCCTTCCGCGTGATGACCATGCTGATAGTCATCACCGCCTCCGCCTCCGCGCTGCTGGACAACGTCACCACGGTGCTGCTGGTCGCCCCGGTCACGCTGCTGGTGTGCGAACGCCTCGCGCTGCCTGCGGCGCCCTTCCTGATCGCCGAGGTGCTGGCGTCCAACATCGGTGGCACAGCGACGCTCGTCGGCGATCCGCCGAACATCATCATCGCCAGCCGGGGCGGACTGACCTTCAACGACTTCCTGATCCACCTCGCCCCGATCGCCGTGGTCCTGACCGCCGTACTGGTGGTGCTGTGCCGGGTGATGTTCCGCAAGGCGCTGGTGTACGACGAGGACCGGGCGGCTGAGGTGATGGCGCTGGAGGAGCGCGAGGCCATCCGCGATCACCGGCTGCTGTACCAGGGCCTGGCCGTCCTGGCCCTGGTGGTCGTCGGGTTCGTGGCGCACCCGGTCTTGCACTACGCGCCGAGCGTGGTCGCCCTGCTCGGCGCCGGGCTGCTCATCGCCATCTCCAAGGTGGAGACCGGTCAGGCGCTGAGCGAGGTGGAGTGGCCGACACTGGCGTTCTTCGCGGGGCTGTTCATCATGGTCGGGTCGCTCATCGAGACCGGGGTCATCGGGGAGATCTCCCGCGCGCTGGCGGACGCCACCGGCGGCAGCGAACTCGGTGCGGTGATGCTGCTGCTGTTCGGCTCGGCCGTGCTGTCGGGGGTCGTCGACAACATTCCGTACGTCGCGACCATGGCCCCCATCACCGCCGACCTGGCCCACGGCTTCGGCGGCGGCGGTGTCCATGTGCTGTGGTGGGCCCTCGCACTGGGCGCCGACCTGGGCGGCAATGCCACGGCCATCGGCGCCTCGGCCAACGTCGTCGTCCTCGGCATCGCCGAACGCAACCGCCAGCCCATCTCCTTCTGGCAGTTCACCCGGTACGGCCTGGTCGTCACCGCCGTGACGGTGACACTGTGCGCCGGATACCTGTGGCTGCGGTACTTCGCCCTGAGCTGACCGCCGAACTCCACGACGATCGACGATCACAGGGAGCGGACCGAATGAGACAGCCTCGGATACCTGAGGACTTCCTCGGCGGGTACGAGCGGATGCTCACCGACGTCGCCGAGACCGGCCGGCTGCTGCGCCGCCCCGAGCTGGACGAACTGCGCGATCTGGGGGAGCGGGCGGCCGAGGCGGGACACGGTCTCCGGCAACTGATCGCGCTGTACCTGGGTGAGACCCGCAGGCTGTGGGGCTCGCTGCCCGGCACCGTCCGGCCACCCGACGCGTCGGCGGCGGCCCGCACCGCCGACGCGCTGCTCGGCGCGGTGGACACCGCCGTGGCCGCTCTCGGCGAGGGGCACGAGCGGGCTCAGCGCCTGGCGGTGCGGCAGGAGGAGGCGGCACGAAGGGAGTTCGTGGACGACCTGTTGTACGGGCGCAGTGACGTGGGACGGCTGGCCGAGCGGGCGGAGCGGTTCGGGCTGCGGCTGGCGCGGAGCCACGCGGTGGCGGTCGCGGAGGGAGAAGAGCCGTACGACGACGTGCATCCGGTCGTACGGCGGGTCGAGCGGGAGCTGATCGCCCGGTTCGGGGAGCACGACGTGCTGCTGTCCACGAAGGGCGGGCGGCTGGTCTGTATCGCGGCCGGCGGTGAACGTGAGCGCGCGATCCTGGACGCCTTCGTGAGCTGGGTGCACGATCCCGGCAGCGGGTACGCGGGAGCGCGGCGGGTGGCCGTCGGCCGTGAGCACTCGGGCGCCGGCGGCGTGGTGAGCAGTTACGAGGAGGCTCTGGGCGCCCTGGAGCTCGCCGATCGTCTGGAGCTGCCCGGTCCTGTTCTGCGCTCCGCCGAGCTGCTGGTCTTTCCGGTGCTCCTCCGCGACCGGGCGGCCATGGCCGACTTGGTGCGTACGGTGCTCGGCCCGCTCACGCGGACCCGGGGCGGGGCCGGGCCGCTCCTGGAGACGCTCACCGCGTGCGCGGCGGCGGGGTACGTCAACGCCGAGGCGGCCAGGCGGCTGAACATCGGGGTCCGCACGCTCTCCTACCGGCTGGAGCGCATCAAGGCCCTGACGGGTTACGACCCGGGCGACGCGTTGCAGCGCTTCACCTTGGAGACGGCCGCCATGGGGGCGCGGCTGCTCGGCTGGCCGGGGATCCCGTTGTAGGCGCGCCGCTCCGCCGTCCGGTTCCGGTGTCACCAAGCCATCAGGAACGCGTAAAGATTGCCGGGATCCGGCAATGCGCGGCTCGTTGTCCCGGTGTCACGATGTGCCCGGCACCGAGACGGGGGAAGCGGGGGAAGCGCTGTGGCTGAGTTCCCGCGGGGCGCGCCGGAGCGTCCGGCGATCCCGCCCGGCCTGACGCTCCTCGTCGCGGCCGGGCATCGGCTGGCGGTGCGGATCGGCGGGGCCGGCGGCCGGGCTCACGGGGGAGACGGAGTCCGCGTCGGCACCGTCGGCACTGTCGGTACCGTCGGCACACGGCGCACCGCCGTGGTCGTGATCGGAATCGCGCTGGCCTGGTTCGTGGCGCTCGCCGGGGACGCGCTGACGGATCGGCACTGGCTGCGTATCGCCGTGCTGCCGGCCGTGGCGGGAGCGGGCTGGGCGGGTGTCAGGCTGCAACGACGGCTGAACCATCGCCTCCCGCCCGCTGAGCACGTACGGAAACGGAGCCTCGGACCGTCCGAGAGTCATCCGCGCCCCGCGGGCGGGCGCCGAGCTGGCCGACGTGGTCCTTGAGAACGGACCGGCAGCCGCCGTCGAGGTGCGGACCCACGGCACCGGGCTGGTCCGTGACAGCCGGGCGTTCGGTGTCGATCGCGTCGTGTCCGTGATGTGACGCACAACCACCCCCGGACCACGCCCCGGGTGGATCGCCGAAAGACTGGCCGCGCTCCGTTCCCGCGAAGGACGCGGAGAAAGCCAGGTGTGGCGCGCGGTGCGTAGCCGTTCGTCCGCTCGTGTGTGTCACTCGAACAGCCGTAGGCCCCAGATATGCGCGTGCGGTGCCGTGGCCCCCGGGTTACAGCTGGAGGGAAGCCGCAATCACGACACGTGCCGTGTCCCGCTTGGGGTACCTGGGCGGCGCACCGAACCCACGGGAGCTGGGAGTCGTCATGTCGTTCAACCCCTTGGAACAGCGGGGCATTCCGCTGGACCGGCAGATCCGCAACTGGCGTGAGCTGGACGTCGCCCCCATCGACCCGGACCACTGCGATCCGTACACGCGGTGCCGCATCATCACGATGAACGGGATCGAGGTCGAGGCGATCCTGTTCAGTCACCAGCTCGCCCGGCACTGCCCGGACATGGAGGTCAAGCGGCAGCTGGCGCGGACCCGTTACATCGAGGCGCAGCAGCAGAAGGCGGTCAACTGGCTGCTGCCCGGCGTGTCGTCCGTCCTGGAGACGACGATCGCCTACGAGCAGGTGGCGGTGGACCTCACGGCGTGGGTCGCCCGCATGGAGCCCGATCCGTACCTGACGCAGGCGTACCAGTTCGGTGTGCTGGAGGACTTCGACCACCTCTACCGGTACGCGAACCTGTACGAGGTGATCGAGCACCGCAAGGCGGAGAAGATCGTCGACGGGCTCACCGAGGTCATGCCCGGCCGCCCCACACCGATGCACCACCGCGACCCGGTGGACAACGTGCGCGAGCCGTACGACCGCGCCACCGTCGACCCGCTGTCGAGGCTGCACGCGCTGACCATCATGTCGGCCGAGCAGCAGACCATGAACTTCTACATGAACGTCGGCCCCACCTACATGGAGCCGATCGCCCGCCGGCTCTACCAGGAGATCGGGCTCATCGAGGAGGAGCACGTCACCCACTACGAGTCGCTGGTCGACCCGGGTGAGACGTGGTGGGAGCAGCTGGTCAACCACGAGTACAACGAGTGCTACCTGTACCACTCCTTCATGGAGCAGGAGAGCGACCCGAAGGTGAAGGCCATCTGGGAGCTGCACCTGAACATGGAGCTGGAGCACCTGCACATCGCCTGCGACCTGATGCGCCGGCACGACGGTCGGGACCCGGCCGAGATCCTGGCGCCCGAGCTGCCCAACGTGCTCACCTTCGAGCCCAACAAGGGCTACCTGAGGGAGCTGATCGCGGGCCAGCTCGACCTCACCACCCTCGGCACGGGTTACGTCCGCGAGGCCCATGAGCGGTTCGAGGCCATGCAGAACTCCCTGAACGGCGGCGAGCCGGTGCCCAGCGACGAGGTCCTCGTCCAGCACGACCACAAGATGGGCGGCGACTACCGCCTGGAGACCGAGGGCGAGCATCCCGTCGCAGCCCTTCGCTCGTCCAAAGGAGGACAGGCATGAGCAAGTACAGGCCCAGGCCGCAGGACCCCGCGGGCGAGGACGATGTCGTCGCTCTGCTCACGCACCAGCACGGCCAGATCCGCAACCTCTTCGACGAGGTCGAAGCCGCCACCGGCGCGGACCGGCGGGATGCGTTCCATCGCCTGGTGCGCATGCTCGCCATCCACGAAACGGCGGAGGAAGAGGTCGTACACCCCTTCGCCCGCCGCGCCTTCGGCGACGCGAGCGAGGTCGTCGCCGAGCGGCTGGAGGAAGAGCGCCAGGCCAAGGAACAGCTCAAAGCCCTGGAGGACATGGGCCCCGAGGACCCCGCCTTCCTGCCCGCGCTCCGCACCCTGCGCGAGGCCGTCACCCGGCACGCCCGAGCGGAGGAACGCTACGAGTTCGCTGCACTGCGCCGCACCGCCGACCCACAACGACTCGCCCGTATGGCCACCGCGGTCAGGGCCGCGGAAGCCACCGCGCCCACCCACCCCCACCCGGGCGTGGAATCGGGCGCGAAGAACCTCGCCCTGGGCCCCCTGGCCGCCGTGGTGGACCGCACCCGCGACGCCCTCCGCAAGGGCAATCGCGGCGACGGTTGACCTCACTCGCTCACCGGCCCGACCTGCTCGTGGTGTCTTACGGCGCACCCGCTGCGCATGATGCTCAAGACGCCCCCAGGGGCGTACGCGCCGCAGGACGGTACTGCGGCCGATCTCCGCGTGGGCGGTGAGTTCTTCGAGGGGGACGCGGTCGAAGCCGCGTTCGCTGAACAGGTTCAGCGCGGTGTTGACAGTCTTGGACTGAGTCTCATTTTCTTTCTGGTGGGCGGGTGCCCCGCTCGCTTCCGGTCCGTGGGGAGAGCTGTCGTGATCCGCCGTATCGAGACCCCGCCCGAAATCACCCGAACTGACGTCCAGGCTGTGGTGATCACTGTTCGGCACACGGGTGACGACACGAAGCAGCAGGCGACCGCCACTGCGGCGACCACCGCCCGGAGCGAGGCGTTTTGGCCGGGCGGGCTGTTGAGTTGGTCATTGTTCAGCAGCACCGATGGGCGGGCGTTGCTGGCGTACGAGCAGTGGGAAGGTGACGACGCCCTGGATGCGGCTCTGGCATTGCCGGTGCCGTATGTGCCAGGAATCCCCGGTACCGAGTCGTCAGCGCCGGTCCGCTACCGGCTGCACCGTTCCCACCTGGGCAGCACCGGAGAAGTGCCGGTGGGGTGTGTGGTGACTCCGGTATTCGATGTGGACGGGCCGGAGCGTCAACGGCACTTCATCGACGAGGTCTTCGCGATGACCCAGGACGTGGCACCGATGGCGGGTTCGATCGCCGCGCACTTCCACACCAGCACGGACGGCACCCGGGTGTTCAACTACGCGGAGTGGAGTGACGAGCAGGCGCACATCGACGCGGTTACCGCTGACGACCCGCAAGGTGTACGGCGCCGGATCACCGGGGAGATCGATGGGGTGCGGCCGTGCGGTTACCGCCGCTGGCACTTGCACACTTCCCTGGTGCCCACAGGACGGGAGGACGTCCGGCCCGGTGGGTCAGCCTGGTGACAGTGGCAGCGAGGGTGGCCAGAGCGAGGCAGACAGCCATGGCCGCTGCCATCGGCGCTGGGCTTTGGGTGCCGAACAGCCCGACCAGCGGGGAGACGGCGGCGCCGAAGAGGAACTGGCCGCCGCCCAGAAGGGCGGAGGTCGCTCCAGGCGCTGTGCGCCCGCGGCTTTGGGCGATGGTGACCACGGCGGGAAAGAAGACCCCGAACGCGGTGAGGGAGAGTAGAAGGCACAGCCACGTCACGGACAAGCTGCTGCCGACCGTCACCTGGAACAGCAACAGGGCTGCTGGGCCCGCCATCGCCAGCATGGCGCTGGCGACGAGGAGGGTTTCGGCGGATGAGCGTCTGGCCAGCCGTCCGTAGGCCAGGCTCCCGGCCATGTTGCCGACGGCGTTGACGCCGTAGATGAGACTGGTAAGCGTCGGGGCGAGGTGGTAGATGTCCTGGAAGACGAAGGTGGTCCCGGCGATGTAGGCGAAGACCGCTGCCCCGCCGAAGGCCAGCGTCAGCACCGGGGCGATAACGGCGGGCCGGGTGGCAACCTGTCCGATGACGCGGAGGCTGCCGGACAGACCCCCGGTCAGGCGGGCGTGCGGTGGATGGGATTCCGGTATCCACCGCAGTACACCCAGCGTGAGGAGCAGGCCGATGAGGGCGAGGACCGCGAAGACGTAACGCCAGGAAACCACCAGCAGCAGAGCTCCTCCTGCCAGTGGTGCCAGGACCGGGGCCGTGGCGCTGATCGCTCCTAACCGGGAAAAGATCGTGGCGAGTTCATCGTCGTCGAAGAGATCGGTGACGACCGCGCGGGCGATGACGATCCCGGCCGCTCCCGAGAAGCCCTGCCCGACCCGCGCCACATTCAGTACGGCCAGGCTGGGGGCCAGCGCGCACACAACGGAGAAGAGGGCGAACAGCATGGTCCCCGAGACGAGGACCGGACGGCGCCCTACCGCGTCACTGAGCGGGCCCAGGATGAGCTGTCCGGCGATGATGCCCGCCAGGAAGCCGGTCAGGGACATCTGTGCGCCGGAGGCGTCCGCCCTCAATGAATGTGCCAGGTCCGGAAGGCCGGGAACGTACATGTCGGTCGCCAGTGGGCTGGCTGCGCTCAGCCCGGCCAGCACCACCAGCAGCTGTGCCCGTTGCCGGGGCACGACGCGAGGGAGAAACGGCCGGGCCGCCTTCTCAGTTCGGTGAGGAGCGGTCATAGTGGCGGAGCCGCCCCTTCCGCATCCGCGGATCCGGGTGCCGGATTGCCTCGTGCCGTCGTGGAGTACTCCGTTGCGGCCACCTGTTCCAGCAGTCCGGCGGCGATCTGCAACACGCCGCGCTCGGCAGGCGACAGCGTCTGGCGCAGCGCCTCCGCCAGCCACATATTGCCGCCTTGGACATGCTCCCGCAGTGCGCCCTGCCCCGCGTCCGTGATCGCGATGTCCTGGCGGCGTGCGTCCACCGCACTGCGCGAACGGCGGATATGTCCCTGCTCCTCCAGCTCGTTGAGCACGCGGGTCAGGGACTGCACTTGAAGCCCTTCGATGGCGGCCAGTTCGGACGGAGTCAACGCGCCGCTGTGCCGAAGGTTCGCCAGCACCGAAGCAGCCAGCCGCGTCAGGGCCCGGCCGCTCCCCGGCTGCTCGGCCCGGAGCCGGGAAGCCAGTCGGGACACTCCCCACCGCAACGACTCGGCCAACAGCAGATCCGCCTGCGCTTGACTGTCTGTGTCACGATCCATATGTGCAAAGCTAAGGCTTGGTAATCATGGGCATCAAGCCCCATAGCGGCTCTATTTTAAGAAGCAAAAGCTTGCTTTTTAGGTGCCCTCACCGCTTGTCCTGCCCGGGTGGGGAAGGCAGCGCCAAGGCCAGGGCGGCAACGCCCGCGCACACGGCTGCGATGGTCAGGAACACCGCCCGGTAGGAGGTGGGCGCACTCGACGTGGCTGCTGCGACGGTGACCAGGGTGGCCAGGCCGAGGGCGCCGCCGATCTGCCGGGTGGCGTTCATCAGGCCCGAGGCCGCGCCGGCCTCCTGGGCGGGGATGCCGGAGGTGACCGTTGCCGTGATCGGGGTGATCAGCAGGCCCATCCCGGCGGACATGACGACCGCGGGCCCGAGCAGGCCCTCCAAGTAGCCGCTGTCCACCCCGATACGGCTCTGCCACGCGAATCCGGCGGCGGACAGCAGTGCGCTGCCCACGATCAGGGTTCGGGTGCCGGTGTGACGCATGGCGGCCGGTGCCAGGCGGGCGGCGGCGATTCCGGCCAGGGTGTGCGGCAGGAAGCCCACCCCTGTGGCCAGCGCCCCGTAGTGCAACTCGTCCTGCATGTAGAGCGACAGGAAGTACCACATGGGGATGAAGCAGCCCCCGGCCAGCAGCATCACCGCGTTGCCCGCCCAGACCGGGCGCATCCGGACCAGGCTCGGCGGCAGCAGCGGCGCCGTTGCGTACCGGGCTTCCACCACCGCGAACCCGGCCAGCGCGACAACGCCGAGGGCGAGGCCGGTCAGGGCTGTCGGTGCGCGCCAGCCGAGCGTACCGGCCTGGGTGACACCGTGGACGAGGGCGCTCACGCCGAGCGTCGCCAGCGCAGCCCCGGGCAGGTCGAGCTTCCCGGTCTTGCGTCGGGCGCTGTCGGCGGGCAGCAGCCGCGCGGCGGCGAGTACGGCTGCCGCGCCGATGGGGAGGTTGATCAGCAGGATCGATCGCCAGGTGAGGGTGTCGGTGAGGACGCCGCCGATCAGGTTGCCCGCGGCTCCTCCGGCGGAGCTGACCGCGGTCCAGGTGGCCAGGGCCCGGGTGCGGCCCGGCCCCTCGGCGAAGGTGGTGGTCAGGATCGTCAGCGTGGCCGGGGCCAGCACCGCCGCACCCAGCCCCTGCGCGGCCCGCATGGCGATCAGCAACCCCGGTGTGGTGGCCAGTCCGCCTGCCAGGCTGGAGCAGGCGAACAGCACCAGCCCCCACTGGAAGGCCCGGCGGCGGCCGTATAGGTCCGCCAGGCGTCCGCCGAGCAGCAGGAATCCGGCGAAGGCTAGCGCGTAGCCGCCGACGACCCATTGCAGGCCCACGGCGTCGAAACCCAGGGCGGTCTGGATCGAGGGGAGGGCGACGTTCACCACCGAGACGTCCAGCACCACCATGAACTGCGCGGCACACGCCGGCCACAGCACCCCTGATACCTGGCCTCTCGATGTGCCAGTCGGCTGGGTCGTGGTGTCCGGTGTGCCGCTGCCCTGATGCGCTCCGCGGAATTCCATGTCCCTCCCGTCGTCACCCCAGCTTTATCGTACAGCGGTACTATGAAACTGGTTGCGGACGGACGGGAGGCCGAGTGCCGAAGCGGGTCGATCACGCACAGCGACGTGCGCACATCACCGATGCGCTGGTCCACGTGGCCGCGGCCGAGGGGCTGCACGCGGTGACGATGCGCGGAGTCGCGGCGGAGGCGGGTATGTCGCTGAACCTGGTGCAGTACTACTTCGACTCCAAGGCGAAGCTGATGCACGCGGCGTTGGAGCGGCTGGAGCAGCAGAGTCATGAGCGATGGTCGTCCAGGTTGGCGGGCCTGCCGCAGCCGCCGACCGCGCACGCCTTCATCGAGGCTTTTTGCGCCGAGGCGCTGCCCAACGACGAGCCCAGCCGTGCTTTTCACCTGGTATGGACCTCGTACGCGGTGCTGGCGATGACTGATCCGGAACTGGCCGCACAGCCGTTCGTCGAAGGTCCCAATCGCCTGGAGAGGCAGCTCACGGACGTGCTGCGGCAAGCCCAGGCCGATGGTGAGCTGGCCGTTGACCTTGACGTGACGGTTGAGGCTGCGCATCTGCTGGCCATGAGCCACGGTTTGGGCACCAGCGTGCTGGTCGGCCAGCGCACCGCGGAGGCGGCAGAAGCCGTGATGCGCCATCACCTCACCGGGCTGTTCGGCTTGCCCGTCGAGATATGAGAACGAGGGCGGTGTCACCTGTCGGCCGGGCCTGTTGTAGTCGCTCAGATGGCCGTGAGCCGGGTGTTGTGGACAGTGCAGATCCACCACGCACCGTTCTTCTTGGTCAGTACCCAGGTGCCGGCGTTGACGCCGCGCTCCTGCGCCGTGACCCAGAGCTGCCGGGCGGACGCCACGGCGACATCGGCGGCCGGAAACACGATGTCGGGCGGGCATGCTCTGGGCCCAGGGGTGGTCGACCACGCGAACTCCTTGGATCAGCCGCCGCGAGTACGACCAGTACATGAGCGGAGCCACACAGGCGTCAGGCATCACGTTGAAGGAACCGGTGACCTTCGACGAGCCTGTACCGCTTGCAGCCCTGCGGGCTGCTGGCACCTTCCATCCACCCCAGAGCTACCGGTACCTGAAGGCCGACGACTTGCGCCAGGTTACGGCAGCGGCACCTATCGCCGACGCTGCGCTCAGCAAGGTGCTGAGCGACTTGGTGCCCGTCTAGGACTGCGTGCTTCGGCCCCCAAAAAGCCCTATGGCGCTATTCACCCGGAGCGCTCGGGCCCTTTCGGTTGTGGTCCGCCACCGGGCTGCCCTCAGGCTCAGAAGGGGCTGAGGTGCGGTGCGAGTGTGGCCTCCAACCGTCGCACCGCGTCTTCGTGGCCTCGTAGGCGTGGCTTCATGACCCACAGATCCTCGCGAAACGGTTCGAAGCCCAACGATTCCCATGTGCGTTGAACCGCGGCCTTCTCCCGAAGTACCCGAGCCTCGTCGTCGCGTTCGTCAACGGGGATGTCGATGGGGAAAGGGTGGGTTGCCACGATGGCGGCGTCCACTGATGTCCAGCGGAGCATACGAGCAATCAGCAGGCGTCCGACTCCACCGAGGCCGCGCCACGCCGATGCGATCCGGGCTCGGTCGATCCGGGCTCGGTCGATGATGACGACGTGTGTGCCTGTGACCAAGCAGTCGTCCAGATCCGGGTGGAGACCCAGATCCCCTGACGAGTCGAAGAGCCGGGCGAAATGCTCATAGTCGGAGTCGCGTGAGTCCAGCGAATCGTAGATGCGGCCGATGCGCGAAAGTTCCAAGGTAAGGCCGGACATGGAGAAGATGGTCAACTCCGTGCTGTCGTCGTGAGCAGTACGAGACAACGAGACGTCCTGAGCCAGAAGCTGCGAGGCGCTGGATTCGAAACGCAGTTGCAGACGATGGAGGACGGGCAGGAGGGCGGCTCCGGCTGGTGCGGCGGCGGTCATGGACCGTCACGCTAGTGGCTTGGCTCGGATTGTCGACCGCGTAATTGGTTCGCCGTCCGGTGCCCGTCATTCTGCCTCCAGGTGTGATCTCGACGGTGGCCGTGAGGGCGTCCTGGAGTGTTCGCACGCCGGCGAGCATGGGCGAGGGCGCCTCCCACCCCGCGTGTCTCCCCGCTCTACCCGCCGTGGCCCGTCGCCTTGCCCGCCACGGCGGCGGCCGCGCGGACGAAGGCGGCCAGGGCTGGGGAGGTGGCGTGCTCGGGCCAGGCGAGGACGAGCGTGGTGGGCTCGGCGTCATCGACTGGGACAGCGACCAGGTCGTCGCGGAGCTGGTCGCGGATGGAGGAGGGGAGGACGGCGACCATGCGGCGCAAGGCGATGAGGTGGAGAAGCTGCCCAAGGTCGTGGACCTCGGGTCCGTGTGAGCCACCCTCAGATGCGCCCGGCCAGCGCGGCAGGGGCTCCCCGGCGAGGTCGTTCAGGCAGACCCGGGTACGGCCCGCGAGGCGATGCGAACTCGGCATCACGAGAAGTTGAGTCTCGGTCAGGAGGTCCTGGGTGTCCAGGCCGGTGAGGTCGTGGTGGGGGCGGTGAAGCAGGGCGGCGTCGGCACGACCCTCCCGCAGGAGGATCTCACGCTCGCCGAAGCTGCACACCAGCTCGACCGGCAGCGCACCCGGCTCAGCCTGATAGGCGTCGAGGATCGCGGGCAGCAGGCCACCGTCGCCGCCCGGCTTGATGACCAGGACCAGACGCGGGTCGGCGCGGCCGGCCCGCCGGGTGCGGCGCGCCGCGGCCGACGCGGCGTCGAGCACCGTACGGCTCTCGCGGAGCAGGACGGCCCCCGCCTCGGTCAGTGCGACCCGGCGACTGCCACGTTCCAACAGGGCTACGCCCAGCCGTCGTTCGAGCTGCTGAATGGCGCGGGAGAGCGGCGGTTGGGTCATCCCTAGCCGGGCGGCCGCCCGACCGAAGTGCAGTTCTTCGGCGACAGCGGTGAAGTAGACGAGCTCGCGGACCTCCGGTCTTTCCATACCCGCACGGTATCGCTGCGTACCTGGTCGGTGTTGGAACTCCCGGCCGCCCCCGTGGTTGGCTGAACGCATGACAGAGACCACGATTGCCCTGGTCACCGGTGCCAACAAGGGCATCGGGCGCGAGGTCGCAGCCCGGCTCGCCTCGCTCGGCACGAGCGTCCTGCTGGCCTCGCGCGACCCGCACCGCGGTGCGGCAGCCGCAGCCGACCTGGGCCCGCGGGTGTACCCGGTCACCCTGGACGTCACCGACCGCGCCAGCGTCCTATCCGCCGCCCGCTGGATCGAGGAGCGCTTTGGCCGGCTGGACATCCTGGTCAACAACGCCGGCATCTCTGGCGACCTCGCCGCCCAGAGCCCTGGCAGTGTCGAACTGCCCGCTGTACGCGAGGTGTTCGAGACCAACGTGTTCGGCGTGATCAGCGTGACCACCACGATGCTGCCGCTGCTCGCCCGCTCCCCCGCCGCCCGGATCGTCAATGTCAGCAGTGGACTGGGCTCCATCGCCCGGATGACCGATCCCGAGGACTACTTCACAACCCGGCCCCCGTTGGCCGCGTACGTCCCGTCCAAGACCGCACTCAACTCGCTGACCGTGCAGTACGCCAAGGAACTGCGCAGCCGCAACATCCTGGTCAACGCCGCCGATCCGGGGCCGTGTGCGACCGACTTCACCACCGCGTTCCCCGGCCTCACCCGCACCGCGGCCGACGGCGCGGCCGTGGTCGTCCGGCTCGCCACGCTGCCCGATGACGGGCCGACCGGCGGCTTCTTCGACGAGCACGGCCCGGTTCCATGGTGAGCTGCCTGTCAGGGAACCGAGGGACGGCGTGGTGGGGGTCAGCCCGGACGGGATGGGCGAGCCGGAGACCGCGCCGGCGCCCGACGGGCCGCAGCGCCCGGGTTACCCGCCGGACCGCCCCGGCAACAGCCGACGGAAGGGTAGCGGACCGTCAGGCAGCCTTGGCCGGGTACTCGGTCCAGGTGCGGATGGGTGAGTCGGGGGCAAAGCTGGTCTTCGGTTCGGCGCGGGCATCTCGCCAGCGCACGTAGGCGCCGATGGCGGCGTTCTGTTCGCCATGGCTGCGGTGGTCGGTGCCGTTGAGGGCGAAGTAGCGCAGGGCGGCGAACTCGGACTCGATCCAGTTCAGCCACGATCCGTAGGTCGGCAGGAAGACCAGCTCGATGTCGTTCGCCGCGGCCCACGCGCGGACGTTCGGGTGCTTGTGAGGGGAGAAGTTGTCCAGGACGACGTAGAGCTTCTCGCCGGGCCAGCGGATGCGCAGGGACTTGAGTGGGGACAGGAACTCGCACCACCGTTTGCGGGGCCGGATGCGGTAGTACATCTTGCCGGTGGCCAGGTCGAGGACGGCAAGCATGTGCATCACGCCGTCGTAGCGGCTGTAGGTGGCCCGCAGACGACGTGGTGAGCGGTGCGGGCGCCATGCCTTGCCTTTGCGGGGCATGAGGTTGAGCGGCCCGAACTCGTCCACACAGACCACCCGGCCGTCGGTCGGCGGGAGTCGTAGAGCGCCAGGATCCGATGCATCTTGGCGATGAAGTCTGGGTCGTTCGAGGACTTCCAGGTCGTGCTGGTCTGCCAGGAGACCCTGCCCTCGCGCAGTATCCGTCGCAGTGTCTCGCGGCTGACGGCGGGGACCACGTTCTGCTTGACCAGGTGTTCGGCGAGCTTGGTCAGGCTCCTGGTGGAGAACGCGGAGATCTTCCAGTCGGCGGGGGACGTCCGGGCGATCAGGCAGATGTGCTCACGCACCTGGCTGCTGATCATCCTGGAGCGGCCCCCGCTCCATTTTGGGTCCAGCGCCTCGATCAGCATCGGCCTCGCCGAGCTCCTCGCGAGCGATGTCCTTGGCGCGAGCTCCAAGGTTGTCCGACGGCCCGTCGAAGCTTCGCAGGACGCGGAAGCGGCTCGGCGGAGGCGTCTTCACCAGGCGCAGGGCGTGCCGACGCAGCTCCTCGACCTGCTCGGGCTCAAGTCGCCCGATGATGTCGTACAGATCGCTGTAGTCATGGGCGGCAGTCATCGCGGCTCTCCCTCTTGGCCGTCTCTACCGCCACGATAGCCCTCGACCACGGAGTCCGCCGAAGGCTTCACACAGGGCACGCAACGGGCACGGGAGGCGCGGAGTGGAGCAGGCAACAAACAAGCCCCGGGCCGCTGGCCTGGGGCTTCTGTCTGGAGCGGGTGACGGGAATCGAACCCGCGCTCTGAGCTTGGGAATCACGTGTTGATCGGGCTGACTAGGCTGCTGACCAGCGCAAAAGAGGGCTTGCGGCAAGTCACCGGCCTTTCGCAGTTCCCGGCATTGACCGTTGTTGACCGCCGTATCTGGTGCGCTTCTGGTGCGGCGGACGCCACCGTGGCCGAACTGGTCCCAGGTGCGCCTAGCCGGGCTCGCCTCGCGGCAGCCAAGGGCCGATCGTGTGCGGGCTTGCGCCGTAGCGACTGATCAGCCGAGCCACGTGACGCGAGTGATCACGACCAGCTCGAGGCGTTCCAGCGCCATGAACATAAAGAAGCCTCGCCCTCCGAAGATGTCCTGTGTCCGCAAACCTCCGCCGTGCGCATTTCCGCGGCCGACATCGACCGCGTCGCAACCCAGCACCGTCAGCTGCTCAGCCAAGCGCTCTACCTCGGCCACGACTTCGTGGGGCAGGCCGCCTACGACGTGCTCGGCGTCGGGGTCGTAGTCCCAGGTCCAGGTATCGCTCACGAGGAGATCTCGTGGTGGGCCAGCTCGGTGATCTGCCGGATCTCGGAGAGTGCGGAGCGAAGGGTCTCGCGGTCGGTGGCCTCTTCCGCCAGGATCTCCAGCTCGCGCAGGCGTGCGGCGCGGGCCGGGTAGCGCTGGATGGCGACGAACTCGCCCCACCATTGCAAGAAGGTGCGCAGCGGAGTGATGGTGCTCTGGGTGGCGGCTTGTTCGACCGCGCGGTCGAGGTGCTCGACGAAAGATGGCAGCTGGGCGGGGGCGATCTGGGCGACCGCTGCACGGAGTGCTGCCGGAGTGAGTGCCGGCATGGGGATCAGGGGCCCGTCGGGGGCAGAAGGCTGTTCGGTCATCGACGTCTCCTGGGCGGCGGTCTACGAGATCATCATGCGCCTGGCCGTTGGTGCGATCGCTGGGCTGAGCCTACGCCCGCGCCTCGTCCACCACACAACACCCGCCGCGTCTCGATCGCTTTGGCCCAAGGCTGATCGCGTTGTGCTGGATCTTGGTGCGGTATCGCGGGTTGAGGGAGAGGCTAGGCACCACGCAACAAAGAAGCCCCGGGCCGTTGGCCTGGGGCTTTGTGGTGGAGCGGGTGACGGGAATCGAACCCGCTCTGAGCTTGGGTATCACGAGGCATGGAGAGCCAAACCTGCTCTCACCTGCTGGAACGGGCCTACGTGGGGGTTCGGGGGTTCGTCGAAGACTCTGATTGACCGTGGATCACCGCCCGATCGGGCACGCTTGTCCACGTCACGAGGCACCGATCTTGCATGGTCAGCTGGCCATCGCCGCTTTTCTCATGGGCTTATGCATGTTAGTGACAGATATCCAGTGCACGGCTTATTCTTCTTCAAGAATTGCAGACTTCAGCAACAGAAGCGCCGCCTCCGAGTCCCCGGATTCAGCGGCTCGATAGAGCCATCGCCGTGCCCGATCAGGGCGCCCCTCCTCGATGAAAACCATACCCAGGTTTCTGGCAGCTTCGACGTCCCCGGCTTCGGCGGCACGGTAGTACCATTGCTTGGATTCCGACAGGTGCCCTGTTTTGGCGAATATTGCACCGAGGTTATATGCGGCGTCAGGGTAATCGGCTTCTGCTGCTATCTTCAAATAGGGAACGGCTTGATCGAGCTTATCTAGTGTAGGGAGTAGTTCCCCTAGTGCGTTAGCCGCATCGGTGTCGCCCATATCTGCGGCTTTGCGTAGCCATTCCTCTGCTTCAGCGGGTCGTTCATTCACGGCCAGGAAGAGACCGAGTCGCCGGATGCTGTCCAGGCACCCAGCGTGAGCGCCACGGCGATACCAGCTCTCAGCATCGTCCGATCGCCCGGAACGCTCGAGAAGCATACCCAGGTTATACGCTGCGGCTGAATAACCTTCAACGAAGGACTTGCTGTACCATTCCTCAGCCTCCGATGTCCGGCCGCAGCGGGAGAATCGGCAGCCTAGATTGAACGCCGCCCAGGCCGATCCTTTCTCGGCGGCGAAGCGAAACCAGTGTTCTGATTCGTCGTCATGGTTGGAATTTGAAAAATGAACGCCTAGATTGAATGCCGCATGGTGGTCCCCAGCTTCTGCCGCGACGCGATACCATCGCAGTGCCTCGTCAAATCTTCCCGCATTATTCAGAAGATTCCCAAGGTTGCATGCGGCCTTGCTGTTGCCCGCTTCTGCGGCCCGGCGATACCATTCCTCAGCTTCGTCGTTTCGCCCTTCCTTCGACAGGTCAAGCCCTAGGTGAAATTGAGCTCGCGCAAAACCTCGCTCTGCAGCCTGGCGATTCCACTGCTGAGATTCTTCTTTGTTCCCTTCCTGCTCAAAAAGTACACCAAGATTAAATGAGGCGGCAGCGTCTCCCGATTCTGCTGCATTACGGAAAACTTCTTTTGCCTCGACAACGCGATCTGTCTCTACGTACAACACGCCTAGGTTGTACGCCGCCATAGGTGCACTGTCTGCGATCAGTGACTTGAAGGCGCGCTCAGCGACAGCATGTGACTCGATCGTTGCCGACTCTGCTGCATTTATTGCGACGCTCATCAGTGCGACTTTATCTTTGACGTTACTTAGAGCATAAGGCCATATGAAGTCGGGAATGGTGGCGTGCGGCGCCGCATTGTCGACCTGATCGATAATGTAATCAAATACGTGCACGGTGTTTTCTGGTGCGGGGATAAGAAGGCTAGTCACGCCTAGCCGAACTTGCGTTGCCCACTGCATTGCGTCCTCGACGCTCTCAGGTCGTACAGCCGGGCCACCCAATGCGCTTAGATAGTGCTCATGCAGTTCGAGCAGTAATCGCTGCTCATACGGAGATGGTAACCCTGTGCGGGCCAAGTCGACGGCAGCAGCCACGAGCGCGAATCCTCGCGGATGTCCGTCGATGCCGGCCGATCTTTGCCATTCTGACCAAAGAGCTGGACCGGCGGCCAGGTACTCGGCTACACCATAGGGGCCATGATGCGCTACAGCCTCAGAGATCCGTGAGTCGCCGTGGGCTCGCGCACGTTGCAGTTCAGACTCACTCCACGTTCTTGACAGAAGTATGGGCTCGGCGCGACTGAGGATTCGGGCCCCAACGCGCACTGTCATCCGTGTGTGGATATCTAGGTGTTGAGCGGGTTCTGGCTGGATGCGCGAACTAAAGATCTCGAATTGCCGTGTGCGCATTGTGGCAAGAATCGGCACACCCAAGCGTTCAAATTCCGATAATGTTTCCTCGTCTAATGCTCCGGGGCTGAGAAATGCTTCGAGGTCGTCTAGCCATACCAGGCAGCGGACTTTAGCGTGCGTGATTGTTTCGATTGCCAATGGTAAGTGGCTGCCGGAGCTTGGTGCTAAGACACGATGCTCTGGGAATATGGTGACCATCGCCTCGAAAGCCGCTCGAGATTTGCCTGCTGTGGAATCGCCAATGATCAGGACAAGCCCGCCATTGTTAGCGGCAATTGTTAGCCGGGCGCGTAGTTGTTCGTCGATGTCGCGCGCGATGTAGGGCGGCACGCTACTGCCATCGTCACCCGGCCGGGCGCGATGCGCTCCAGCAGCCAAGGCGTTCCATGTGCTCGCAGTGGGCCATCGCTCGGCATTACTTAGGTAGGGAGGGGTCGGCTGCCCATCAGTCACTAACGTGACGGGCCCGTTGATCTGACCAGCCTGTACTACTGGTCCGGAGTGTGATCCGCCACGGATCTGGTTGGTGATGTCTAGCTCAGACATCAGCTGGCCGGTTGTGTAACGCGCCTCCACCCCGAAGCTGCTTCCCCGCAGCCTCATCCGGGAACGGCAAGCGCGTCTCCACTGCAACCTTCAACCCAGGGCCCCCTCGTCCACGCTCAGGGATCTGTTTTGACTCAAGTTTGCCTTATAAGAGTCTACTTGCGACCTCTTCCCCGAAAGGTCGGCGGAGCGGGTTTGGGCGGTGGCCTGCCCGACGCGGGACCCGGACCGGGGAGGTGCCTAAAGCCGTGGAGCCGACCGCCCCAGCCACGATGTACCCCATTCTCTGACATCAGGCGGCTGCCTGCTGTGAGCGCGGTACGGACACCGGCCGGGCTGGAGCGGGGCGGAGACAGGAGCGCAGGCCCGGCCGGGGGCCGGGCCGCGCGCGGTGAGCGGAGCGAGCCGCCTCGAAACGGTCGGTGTGTGGGTGCGCCGTGCGGCTCCCGAGCTGACAACCGGCCGGCGGGTGGTGGGCGATACGAAGTCCGAGGCGGGGAAGCGGTTCATCGTGTTGCCCGGCTTCATGCGGAAGGACCTGGAGCGGCATGTGAAGTGGTTCGCCGAGAAGGAGCCGAACGGGCTGCTCTTTGTTGGCGAGAAGGGCGCCCCGTTCCGGCGGTCGACGTTCGGGTGGAAGTGGCGGAAGGCTCGGACCAAGGTCGGGCTCCCGGAGAACTTCCGTTTCTACGATCTTCGTCACACCGGGCACACCCTCTCGACTCAGTCCGGCGCGACGCTCAAGGACACCATGGTGCGCGCCGGGCAGTCGTCCACGCGGGCCGCGCTCATCTATCAGCACTCGCCTCTGGAGCGACAGAAGGAGGTGGCGGCCGGGATCGACGCTCTGGTGCGTGCCGACCGGCAGAAGGGCGCTGAGCAGGGCGGCGCCAAGCCTTCTGGTGCGGATCTGGTGCAGGACGCCTAGAGAGGTCTAGACAACAAACAAGCCCCGGGCTGCTGGCCTGGGGCTTTGTGCTGGAGCGGGTGACGGGAATCGAACCCGCGCTCTGAGCTTGGGAAGCTCATGTTCTACCATTAAACTACACCCGCGAGAGGCGCCTGATCTCGGCGCCGCATCGTCGGACACTTTACCCCATGGCTGACCCCCGGCGCATTCGTCGTGGGGTCTTCGTGCTGTTCGGGGTCCGGTCGGGGTCGAGACGGGGCCGAGGCGGGGGGTGAGGTGGGGTGGGTTCGGGGGTGTTTTGAGGGGGGCTTGGGGTGGTTTTGGGGTGGATTTTCGGGGGTGTCCATGGGGTGGAAGCGGCTGTTGGGGTGCGGGAGTTGGGCGTACGGTGGGGGTGCGGAGTGCCGCGTGGAGTGGTGGGTGGTTGATCCCCTAATGTGGCTTTTGTCGTCCACGCCGTCCACGTTCTTGGGGAAGGGACTCAATGGAGCGCACCGTCGTCCGTTGTGCTGAAGGGCATGTGTTCAGCACCTCCTCGTTCCCGATGCAGCACCTCACCGTCGATCGCATCGGCCCCGGCCGGTTGCTGCGGTGTCCGCGTTGCGCTCGGCTTCGGCACGCGGTGCCGGTGGGAGCCGATAAGCGGTGAGCGGTAGCTGATGAAGTCGCAGGGTGCGGGCCCGGTCCGGTGGGACCGGGCCTGTGCCGTGGGGGTACCTGTGATGTGCGTATCCTCTTCAGGTGCTTCTCTCAGACAAGGACATCCGGGCCGAGATCGACGCCGGGCGGGTGCGGATTGATCCGTACGATCCGGCGATGGTGCAGCCGTCGAGTATCGATGTAAGGCTGGACCGGTTCTTCCGGGTGTTCGAGAACCACCGCTATCCGCATATCGACCCGGCGGTGGAGCAGCCCGATCTGACGCGGCTGGTGGAGCCTGAGGGTGAGGACGCGTTCATCCTGCATCCGGGGGAGTTCGTGCTCGCCTCGACGTACGAGGTCGTGACGTTGCCGGATGACATCGCATCGAGGCTCGAGGGGAAGTCGAGCCTCGGGCGGCTGGGGCTGCTGACGCACTCCACGGCGGGGTTCATCGACCCGGGGTTCTCCGGGCATGTCACGCTCGAGCTGTCGAATGTCGCGACGTTGCCGATCAAGCTCTGGCCGGGGATGAAGATCGGGCAGCTGTGCATGTTCCGGCTGACGTCGCCCGCGGAGCATCCTTACGGTTCCGCCCGTTACGGCTCCCGCTATCAGGGGCAGCGCGGGCCGACGCCCTCGCGGTCGTTCCAGAGCTTCCACCGGACGAAGGTGTGAGCGGCGTGGGTGAGGAGCGCGAGAACCTTACGTATGAGCGGTTCGGGGGCGCGGTCCGTGAGCTGGCGGAGAAGGTCGCCGGTGACGGCTATGAGCCCGACGTCGTGCTCTCCATAGCCCGCGGCGGGGTCTTCGTGGCCGGTGGGCTGGCCTACGCGCTCGACTGCAAGAACATCCACCTGGTGAACGTGGAGTTCTACACGGGCGTGGGGACCACCCTCGACATGCCCGTGATGCTCGCGCCCGTGCCCAACGTGATCGACTTCTCCGACAAGAAGGTGCTGATCGCCGATGACGTGGCGGACACCGGCAAGACGCTGAAGCTGGTCCGGGACTTCTGCCTCGGCACGGTCGCCGAGGTGCGCAGCGCGGTGATCTACGAGAAGTCGCAGTCGCTGGTGAAGTGCGAGTACGTCTGGCAGCGCACCGATCAGTGGATCAACTTCCCGTGGAGCGTGGAACCGCCCGTCGTGCGGCGGGAGGGGCAAGTGCGGGACGCCTGATACCGGTGGCGATGGCGCGTGGATGCGCTGATGGCGCGTAGATGAGGGGCCCGCCTGTGCGGGCCCCTTGGTCGTGCGGGCTGTGGGGCTGTGGTGCGGGCTTTACGGCGTTCTCCGCTTCACAGCGTTCCCAGCTTCAGCAGGCTCAGCAGCGCGATCAGCTGGAGCGCCGACGCGCCCAGTGCCTTCTGCCACGGCAGGTCGTGCGACTTGCTCACCATCGAGGTGAAGAGCGCGCCCGCCGCCAGCCAGGTCACCCAGCCCAGCACCTTCACCAGCGAGCTGTCCCCGCCCAGGAAGAGCGCGAACACCAGCCGCGGCGCGTCCGTGATCGACATGATCAGCATCGACAGGCCGATGGTCGGCGCCCAGGTGCCGTCGCCGCCCAGCTGGCGGGCGAGGGTGTGGGTGACGGCGCCCAGGATCAGTCCACTGATCAGCATGGCGACGCCCGCGGTGAGCACCCACGGGATGCTGTTGGACATGGGGGCGTTGAGGACGTCCTTACGGGCGTCATCGAAGCTGAAGACCGCCAGCAGACCGTAGACGAAGGTCACGATCAGCGCCGGGCCCCACACCGCGTAGTCCCGCATCTGCCAGAAGGTGGCCGACGGGCGCAGCACGATGCCGCTCAGCAGCTGTTGCCAGTGCAGCCGGGGGCCGGCGGGCGGGGCCGTGGAGGAGCCGGTGCGGTATGTCTGCCCGCCGTAGCCGTCGTCGTACGAACCGGGGCCCTGGCCGTACGGGTCGTACGCGTCGGGCGCCTCGCCGACGCTGAACTGCTGTGTATGGCCCGAGTTGTTGTCGGCGTAGTTGCCGCCGCCCGGTCCGTACGGTCTCTGCCCCTGGCCGTAGCCTCCGGGGCCGGGGCCCTGCCCGGGCCCGGGGCCGTAGTGCGGGTCCTGGCCGCCGAAATACTCCGGCTCTCCCTGTGAGGAGGGCTGCTGCCACTGCGGCTGCTGCTGACCGCCGTACGGGTCGTTCTGTCCGTACGGCGGCTGCGGCGGCCGCTGCCGCTGCCCTTGTTGCGCGGAGTGGGAGTCCCGTCCGCGTCCGATCCTGAATCCAGCCACCATTCGAACGTACCCGGTCGTCGCGGGCCGGGTGCGGGAGCTGTGTGGGCGGACCGGGCATTGCGGCCGAGCTGTGACATCCCCTAGGGGGTCCCTTATGGGTTTTCCCCCGGTGATGGGTGGGGGCGGCTGGTTTGACCCCGGCGTTGGCCCTGCGTTCGCCCGTCCTGTCCGCGTTCTAGTTCGCCTCCTGGGCCGCGTCCTAGTTCGTGTCCGCCGCGAACGGCTTGCTGCTGAAGGCCGTCTTGTCGGCCGTGCCGTCCGTGATCCACCACCACTCGGGACGTTCGCCGTACCGCGAGAAGGCCAGACCGGGGCCCCACGCCAGGACGACCTCGTCCTTACCGTCGTGATCGAAGTCCGCGACGCCGTAGAGCCGGGCCGCGCGCTCGCCCTTACGGATGGTCTTGCCGTCCACGACGGCTGGTGCCGCGCGGGTCAGCAGATGGCGCCCGGCGACCCGGGTCGTGGTGGGGTGGGAGCCCCGCAGGGTGAGCAGCTCGACGCCGCCCCGCCCGAGCGAGACGGCCAGTTCATCGGTGCCGTCGCCATTCGTATCGGCGGCGGCCAGGGTGCCCGACATGCCGGGCACCCTGAGGGGGCGCGGAACCGAACCGGACGTCCGCGCCGCCCCCTTGTGGTAGACGCTCACCGTCTTGCCGATGTCCGGCCGCTCCGTCTCCACGCCCGGCTCGTCGTTACGGGTGCCGCTGTCGCCGACCGCGACATCGCGGCGGCCGTCGCCGTCGAAGTCGCCGAAGGCGATCGAGTTGCCCTCGCGCAGTCTGCGGCCCGTGTGGCCGAGGCCGTGGGACCCGGCGGCGAGGAGGGTGGAGCCGGACTGGTCGTTGTCGTTGAGCGCGTGCACCACCAGATCGGTGGCGCGGTGGCCGTCGGCGGTGTCCGCGATCGTGTCGGCGATGAGATCGCCGATCTCGCCGTGCCCCTCCAGCGGGCTCGCGTACGGCACGGTCCGGGCGGCCTTGCCCGCCCGGTTGAACGGTCCGTACAGCACCAGCAGCGAGTGCCGGTCCGCGCGGACCAGGGCCAGGTCGTGGTGGCCGTCGCCGTTGAAGTCGCCGACGGTGGGGCGCTGGGCGTCCACGCCGTCGTCCGGGCCGGTCAGCTGGACGCGGGCGGCGGAGCGGGTGCCCTGGGGGCCGCCGGGGCCGCCCCAGGAGATGTAGGGGACGGTACGGACGGTGGCCTGGGTGCGTTCGGTCTCCTGCTTGCCGAGCGCCTCGCCCGCCGTGGTGGTGACGTCGGCGTAGCCGTCGCCGTCGAGGTCCGCCGTCGCCACCTCGGTCGCGCCCGCGACGGTGACGTCCTGGGACGGCAGGCCGAGGTCGCGGTGGCGGAGCACGGTGCGGGTGGCGGGATTCAGGCCGTGGGACGAGCCGTGGACGAAGGCGATCCGGCTGGGCAGCCCCCCTTTGGCGGACGGGACGGGGACGCGCAGATCGGGGTAGCCGTCGCCGTTGACGTCGTCCGGCAGCCGGCTGCCCTTGCCGTGGGGGACGGGTGCGGTCGCGGTGGGGGTGATGACGGACCCGGTGGCGGAGCCGTCGCGCTCGCCCCGTGCGCCGTCGTCGGGGCCGCAGGCGGTGAGCAGCAGCGCCAGACAGGCCGTACCGGCGGCGACGGCGGTGGTGAGGGAAGTGACGGCAGAGGCGGCTGAGGCGGGGGAGACGCGGGGGATGCGGGGGAGGGAGCGGCGGTGGGGGCCCGGGACGCGGCCGGGTGGTGCTGTGGGGGGAGGTGCTGGCGTCATCGGGCCACCTCAACCCATCAGGGCGGCTGAGGCCATGGGGCACGGCACTTCGTTACGAGGGTGATGCCTGGCGCTCCGGCGGGCCGTGCCTCGGTGATCTTTCCGGCGGATGCGGGATCGATCAGTCCGCTTGACTGTAAAGATGACCTTTGGAGCACAAGGGCCGTCCAGGACATTTACGGATGTCGCGTTGGGCATGATCCTGTAGGGAATTCGCAACGTCGTTGTGAGAAGGGATACTTCACGGCCAGTATCGGTACGTCCGGCGGGGAACTTCGATGCGGAAAAACGGGGGCAACCATGTGCTTAACGCACGGTGTGCGGATGACGGGTGAGGCGACGAGACCGGTGGAAGAGGGCGCGGGCGGGGTGTAGTCGCGATGTCGGACGGGAGTGCTCGGCCAGCGGCGGAGGACGCCGCTCGCCTGCCGCTGAGCGAGGGTGCTAAAAATAGCGACATGGCCGGACTTTTCGGTCGACCACGGGTTCCGCTGGCCCGCACGATGACCGACTGGCGCCCACGCGGTCGGCGTGAGGGGCCCCGCTCGGCATGGGAGCGACGTGGGCGGCGCGTTCAGCAGGACACGCGGGACCGACAGGACCGACAGGACCAGCGAGGCCAGCGAGACGAGCGAGACCGGCGAGGTCAGCGCGATCAGCGGGATCAGCGAGGTCAGCGCGACCAAGCCGATCCGCAGGGCCCGCCGGGCCCCCATGACCGCTGGGGTCCGCAGGGTCGGCAGAGCGCGTACGCCCGGCTGAGCCCGTCTGGGAGGCCGCCGGTGCGCACCAGCTGGAGCGGCCGTGGACCGGGCCCCGGCTCCGGCCCCGGCGGCGGTCCCGGCGATCCCCACGGCCGCGGTCCCAACGGCCGCGGTCCCCACGGCCGCGGCTATGGGCGGCGGCCCCGCTGGAGCCCGGTGCGCGGCGTGCGCACCGTGGCCGGGCAGGTCTTCGTCCTCCAGGTCGGCGTCGTGCTGCTGCTGGTCGTCGCCGCCGTCGTGGCGCTCGTTCTCCAGTCCCGCTACGACAGCGAGCGGGAGGCCCGTAACCGGTCCATGGCGGTCGCCGAGAGCTTCGCGAACGCGCCGGGCATGGTGAGCGCGCTGCGCGGCCACGATCCCAGCGCCGTGCTCCAGCCGCTCGCCGAGCGGGCCCGTAAGGGCTCCGGGGTCGATTTCGTCGTGGCCATGACGCCGCAGGGGATCCGCTACACCCACCCCAACCCGGCCCGGATCGGCAAGCACTTCATGGGCAGCATCCGCCCGGCGGCCGAGGGCCGGACGGTCCAGGAGACCTTCACCGGCACGCTCGGCCTGTCGGTACGGTCCGTGGTGCCCGTCAAGGACGCCCAGGGGAAGGTCGTCGGCCTGGTCGCGGCCGGTATCACGATCAAGAAGGTGAGCGGCGCCGCCGACCACCAGCTGCCGTTGCTGTTCGGCGCGGCCGCGGCCGCCATGGCGCTCGCCACGGCGGGCACGGCCCTGGTCAGCAGGCGGCTGCGGCGCCAGACCCACGGGCTGGACCCGTCCGAGATGACGCGGATGTACGAGCACCATGACGCGGTGCTGCACTCGGTCCGCGAGGGCGTGCTGATCGTGGGCGGCGACGGACGCCTGGTGCTGGCCAACGATGAGGCGCGCCGGCTCTTCGACCTCCCGCCGGACGCCGAGGGCCGCCTGGTGTCCGAGCTCGGCTTCGATCCGCACACCGCCGCGCTGCTGGCGTCCGGGCGCCCCGCCACCGACGAGGTCCATACGGCGGGTGAGCGGCTGCTGTCCGTCAGCCACCGCCCCACCGACCGCGACGGCGGCCCGCCCGGCAGCGTCGCCACCCTGCGCGACACCACGGAGCTGCGCGCGCTGTCCGGCAAGGTCGACCTCGCGCGCAACCGCCTCAAGCTGCTCTACGACGCGGGCGTCTCCATCGGCACCACGCTGGACGTGGTGCGCACCGCCCAGGAGCTGGCGGAGTACGCGGTGGCCCGGTTCGCCGACTACGTCTCGGTGGACCTCGCGGACTCGGTGCTGCGCGGCGAGGAGCCCCCGGACGGGGTCTCGGGCCTCGGCGGCCCGGATGCGGGCTCGTGGGCCGCCGTGGCGGCCGCGGACGGCGGCCGTACGGTCCTGCGCCGTACGGCCCTCAGCGGCATCCGCGACGACGGCCCGCTCTACCCGCTCGGCATGCTGATCGAGTTCGGTCCGAGCGCGCCCCAGGCCCGGGGCTTCCGCAGCGGGGCGGTCACGGTCGAGCCGGTCCTGGGCGACTTCGGCGGCTGGCAGGAGCAGGACCCCGAGCACGCCCGCCGGATCGTGGACTACGGCATCCATTCGATGATCACGGTCCCGCTGCGGGCCCGGGGCGTCGTCCTTGGCGTGGCCAGCTTCATGCGCGCGGAGAAGCCGGAACCCTTCGAGGAGGACGACGTCTCCCTCGCGGAGGAGCTGGTCACCCGGGCCGCCGTCAGCATCGACAACGCCCGTCGCTACACCCGCGAGCACACCATGGCGGTGACCCTCCAGCGCAGCCTGCTGCCCCGGATGCTGCCGGAGCAGAACGCGCTGGATGTGGCGTACCGCTATCTCCCGGCGGAGTCCGGCGTCGGGGGTGACTGGTTTGACGTCATTCCGCTGCCGGGGGCGCGGGTGGCGCTGGTGGTGGGGGATGTGGTGGGTCACGGCTTGCACGCGGCGGCGACGATGGGGCGGTTGCGGACGGCGGTGCACAACTTCTCCACGCTCGACCTTCCGCCCGATGAGATCCTCTCTCACCTGGACGATTTGATCGCCCGGATTGACCAGGACGAGGGTCCTGGTGGGCCGGACGGCGACGGCAGCGCCGGCGGGGGTGGCAGTGAGGGGATCACCGGGGCGACGTGTCTGTACGCGATCTACGATCCGGTGACGCGGCGTTGCACGATGGCGCGGGCCGGTCATCCGCCGCCCGCGCTGGTGCGTCCGGACGGCTCGGTGGAGTTCCTGGACCTGCCCGCGGGGCCGCCGCTGGGCCTGGGCGGGTTGCCGTTCGAGACGGCGCAGCTGGAGCTGCCCGAGGGCAGCCATCTGGTGCTCTATACGGACGGGCTGATCGAGAAGCGCGACCGGGACATCGACACCGGTCTGGAGATGTTGCGCGGCGCCCTCGCCCACCCCGGCCGGACGCCTGAGGACGCCTGTACGGCGGTGCTGGACGCGCTGCTGCCCGATCGCCCGAGCGATGACATCGCGCTCATCGTGGCCCGTACGAGGGTGCTGGAGCCCGGTCTGACCGCTGACTGGGAGGTGCCGTCCGATCCGGCGCGGGTGGCCGGGGTGCGTGCCGCGGTGGCCCGGAAGCTCGCGGAGTGGGACCTGGGCGATGTCGCGTTCACGACCGAGCTCATCCTCAGCGAGCTGATCACCAACGCGATCCGCTACGCGACCGGCCCGATCCGGGTACGGCTGCTCTGCGACCGCAGCCTGATCTGCGAGGTCTTCGACTCCAGCAGCACCTCCCCGCATCTGCGGTACGCGGGGACGACGGACGAGGGCGGCCGGGGGCTCTTCCTGGTCTCGCAGTTCGCCGACCGCTGGGGCACCCGCTACACCGCTGACGGCAAGGTCATCTGGACCGAGCAGGCGCTGCCGCTGTCGAAGAACGGCAAGCCGCGACCGTAGACGTACGAAGCGAGGCCCGCCCGCGCAGTGCGCGGGCGGGCCTCGTCATGGCCGACGCGGGGGCGTCACTTCACCGGCGCGGGCTCCGGGGCCTCGGTCGACTCGCCGTCGCCCTCCGGCTCGGCGGGGGTCTTCACCGAGTCCAGGAGCAGCTGCGCCACGTCCACGACCTGGAGCGCCTCGCTGACCTTGCCGTCGTTCTTCTTGCCGTTGACGGAGTCGGTCAGCATCACCAGGCAGAACGGGCAGGCGGTGGAGACGATGTCCGGGTTGAGGGACAGCGCCTCGTCCACGCGCTCGTTGTTGATGCGCTTGCCGATCCGCTCCTCCATCCACATCCGGGCGCCGCCCGCGCCACAGCAGAAGCCGCGCTCCTTGTGGCGGTGCATCTCCTCGTTCCGCAGCCCCGGCACCTTGGCGATGATCTCGCGCGGCGGGGTGTAGACCTTGTTGTGGCGGCCGAGGTAGCAGGGGTCGTGGTAGGTGATCAGACCCTCGACCGGGGTGACCGGGACCAGCTTGCCCTCGTCGATGAGGTGCTGGAGCAGCTGGGTGTGGTGGATGACCTCGAACTCGCCGCCCAGCTGCGGGTATTCGTTGGCGATCGTGTTGAAGCAGTGCGGGCAGGTCGCGACGATCTTCTTCGATGACTTCGGCTTCTTCGACGATTCGTCTTCGTCGTCCTCGCCGAAGGCCATGTTCAGCATCTCGACGTTCTGCTGGCCGAGCTGCTGGAAGAGGAACTCATTGCCCAGGCGGCGGGCGGAGTCACCGGTGCACGCCTCGTCGCCGCCCATGATCGCGAACTTGACGCCCGCGATGTGCAGCAGCTCCGCGAAGGCCTTGGTGGTCTTCTTGGCCCGGTCCTCCAGGGCGCCCGCGCAGCCGACCCAGTACAGGTAGTCGACCTCGGTGAGGTCCTCGATGTCCTTGCCGACGACCGGCACCTCGAAGTCGACTTCCTTGGTCCACGCCAGCCGCTGCTTCTTGGCCAGCCCCCAGGGGTTGCCCTTCTTCTCCAGGTTCTTGAGCATCGTGCCCGCCTCGGACGGGAACGAGGACTCGATCATCACCTGGTAGCGGCGCATGTCCACGATGTGGTCGACGTGCTCGATGTCCACCGGGCACTGCTCGACACACGCACCGCAGGTGGTGCAGGACCACAGCACATCGGGATCGATGACGCCGTTCTCTTCCAGCGTCCCGATCAGCGGGCGCTCGGCCTCCGCCAGCGCGGCCGCGGGCACCTCGGCGAGCTGCTCCTCGCTCGCCTTCTCCTCGCCCTCCGCCGTCTTGCCGCCACCGGCGAGCAGATACGGGGCCTTGGCGTGGCTGTGGTCGCGCAGCGCCATGATCAGCAGCTTGGGCGAGAGCGGCTTGCCGGTGTTCCACGCGGGGCACTGCGACTGGCAGCGGCCGCATTCGGTGCAGGTGGAGAAGTCGAGGATGCCCTTCCAGGAGAAGTGCTCGATCTGCGAGACACCGAACTGGGCGTCCTCGTCCGGGTCCTCGAAGTCGATCGGCTTGCCCTCGCTCACCATCGGCTGGAGCGCGCCGAGCGCGACCTCGCCGTCCGCGTTCCGCTTGAACCAGATGTTGGGGAAGGCGAGGAAGCGGTGCCAGGCGATGCTCATGTCGAGGTTGGTGCTGACCGTGATCATCCAGATCATGGTCGTGCCCAGCTTGATCATCGCGAAGAAGTAGGTCAGGTTCTGCACCGTGTCCACGCTGAGCCCGTCGAAGAGCTGGACCAGCGGATACGAGGCGAAGTACGCGGGCTCGTAATGGTCGACGTGGTGCAGTGCGCCCTCGGTGCCGCGCAGCGCCATGATCGCCAGACCGATGATGAGGATGACGTACTCGACGAAGTACGCCTGCCAGGCGGTGGATCCCGCGAACCGGGACTTGCGGCCGGCCCGGCTGGGCAGGTTCAGCAGCCGGATCGCCATCAGCGTCAGGATGCCCAGCGTGGTCATCGTGCCGATGAACTCGATATACAGCTCGTAGGGGAGGAAGCCGCCGAGGACCGGCAGCGTCCAGTCCGCCTGGAAGAGCTGGCCATAGGCGTTGATGATGGTCGGTGGCAGGGTCAGGAAGCCGATCGCCACGAACCAGTGGGCGACGCCGATGACGCCCCACTTGTTCATGCGCGTGTGCGCGAGGAACTCCCTGACCAGGGTCACGCTGCGCTGCCAGGGATTGTCGGTCCTGGCCCCTGCCGGGACCGGCGCGCCGAGCTTGAAGAAGCGCACGAACTGTGCGACGGCCCGGCCGAGCAGGGCAACGCCGACCGCGGTGAGGACCAGCGACACGATGATCGCGGCGAGTTGCATAAGGGGCTCCTCGAACCTGCGAGAGCTGGATTACTAAGCAGTACTCGATTACTAAGCAGTAACTTAATGTGGCTTGACCGAGATTACCCGCCCGGACGGGCACCCATGTAGTCGACGAGCTGGTGATCTGTGTCGCTCACTTGGCCCCTCCCCTCCTTCACTTGGTCCCTCCTCCGCCTCTTCCGTGACCGCTTGGGCGTAAGCCTCATATAAAACTTGAGCCCTGTCGACTCAGGTCTGTTGACAGCGACAGATCGGGTGATGCACGCTTGAGCCTGTTCCACTCAATGCTGTAGCTGGAGGATCCCGAAATGGCACGTGCGGTCGGCATCGACCTGGGTACGACGAACTCCGTCGTCAGTGTTCTCGAAGGCGGTGAGCCCACCGTCATCACCAACGCCGAGGGCGCCAGGACCACGCCGTCCGTTGTGGCGTTCGCGAAGAACGGCGAGGTGCTGGTCGGCGAGGTCGCCAAGCGCCAGGCGGTGACCAACGTGGACCGCACCGTCCGCTCGGTCAAGCGCCACATGGGCACGGACTGGAAGATCAACCTCGACGGCAAGGACTTCAACCCGCAGCAGATGAGCGCCTTCATCCTGCAAAAGCTCAAGCGGGATGCGGAGTCGTACCTCGGCGAGAAGGTCACGGACGCGGTCATCACCGTCCCGGCGTACTTCAACGACGCCGAGCGCCAGGCGACCAAGGAAGCCGGTGAGATCGCGGGCCTCAACGTCCTGCGTATCGTCAACGAGCCTACTGCCGCCGCGCTCGCCTACGGGCTGGAGAAGGACGACCAGACCATTCTGGTCTTCGACCTCGGCGGCGGCACCTTCGACGTCTCGCTGCTGGAGATCGGCGACGGCGTGGTGGAGGTCAAGGCCACCAACGGTGACAACCACCTCGGTGGTGACGACTGGGACCAGCGCGTCGTCGACTACCTGGTCAAGCAGTTCAACAACGGCCACGGCGTCGACCTGTCCAAGGACAAGATGGCCCTCCAGCGCCTCCGCGAGGCCGCTGAGAAGGCGAAGATCGAGCTCTCCAGCTCGTCCGAGACCACCATCAACCTGCCCTACATCACGGCGTCCGCCGAGGGCCCGCTGCACCTGGACGAGAAGCTCACCCGCGCCCAGTTCCAGCAGCTCACCTCCGACCTGCTGGAGCGCTGCAAGACCCCGTTCCACAACGTCATCAAGGACGCGGGCATCTCGCTGTCCGAGATCGACCACGTGGTCCTGGTCGGTGGCTCGACCCGTATGCCCGCCGTCGCCGAGCTCGTCAAGGAGCTGACCGGCGGCAAGGAGGCCAACAAGGGCGTCAACCCGGACGAGGTCGTCGCCATCGGCGCCTCCCTCCAGGCCGGTGTCCTCAAGGGCGAGGTCAAGGACGTCCTGCTGCTGGACGTCACCCCGCTGTCCCTCGGCATCGAGACCAAGGGCGGCATCATGACCAAGCTGATCGAGCGCAACACGACCATTCCGACCAAGCGCTCGGAGATCTTCACCACGGCCGAGGACAACCAGCCGTCCGTGCAGATCCAGGTCTACCAGGGCGAGCGCGAGATCGCGGCGTACAACAAGAAGCTCGGGATGTTCGAGCTGACCGGGCTGCCGCCCGCGCCGCGCGGGGTGCCGCAGATCGAGGTCACCTTCGACATCGACGCCAACGGCATCATGCACGTCGGCGCGAAGGACCTCGGCACCGGCAAGGAGCAGAAGATGACCGTCACCGGCGGCTCCGCGCTGCCGAAGGACGACATCGACCGCATGATGCGCGAGGCCGAGCAGTACGCGGAGGAGGACCACAAGCGCCGCGAGGCCGCCGAGACCCGCAACCAGGCCGAGCAGCTGGTCTACCAGACGGACAAGTTCCTCAAGGACAACGAGGACAAGGTCCCGGGCGAGGTCAAGACCGAGGTCGAGGAGGCCCTCACCGAGCTGAAGGAGAAGCTCAAGGGCGAGGACACCGCCGAGATCCGCACCGCGACCGAGAAGGTCGCCGCGGTCAGCCAGAAGCTGGGCCAGGCCATGTACGCCAACACCGAGGCGGGCGCGGCCGACGCCGGTGCCGCCGGTGCGGCGGGTGCCGAGGGCGGCCAGGCCAAGGCCGATGACGATGTGGTGGACGCCGAGATCGTCGACGACGACAAGGCCGACAAGGGTCAGGGTGGTGCCGCGTGACGGAGGAGACCCCGGGCTTCGAGGAGCAGCCCGACGTCCCCTCCGAAGCCGCGCAGACCCCCGACGACGCGGCGAAGGGCGCCGGGTCCGCCGACAAGGCGGGCCCGGCGGCCCCGGCCGGGGACCTCGAGCAGGTAGCCCTTCAGGCACAGCTGGACCAGGTCCGTACCGCGCTCAACGAGCGGACGACCGACCTCCAGCGGCTCCAGGCGGAGTACCAGAACTATCGGCGCCGGGTCGAGCGGGACCGGGTGACGGTCAAGGAGATCGCGGTGGCGAGCCTCCTGTCCGAGCTGCTGCCCGTGCTCGACGACATCGGCCGCGCCCGTGACCACGGCGAGCTCGTCGGCGGCTTCAAGTCGGTGGGCGACTCCGTGGAGGCGGTGGTGGCCAAGCTGGGCCTCCAGCAGTTCGGCAAGGAGGGCGAGCCCTTCGACCCGCTGATCCACGAGGCCCTGATGCACTCGTACGCGCCGGATGTCACCGAGACCACGTGCGTGCAGATTCTCCAGCCGGGGTATCGAATCGGCGAGCGTACGATCCGCCCGGCGCGGGTCGCCGTCGCCGAGCCCCAGCCGGGAGCCGCCTCCGGCAAGGAAGGCGAGAGCGCGGCGTCGGACGAGGAGAGCGGTGGCCCGGAAGAGGGCTGACGTGACGGTGACCGCGAGAGCAGCAGGAGAGGAGGGACGTCGGGGATGAGCACCAAGGACTTCGTGGAGAAGGACTACTACAAAGTCCTCGGCGTCCCCAAGGACGCCACCGAGGCGGAGATCAAGAAGGCGTACCGGAAGCTCGCCCGCGAGTACCACCCGGACGCCAACAAGGGCGACGCCAAGGCGGAGGACCGGTTCAAGGAGATCTCCGAGGCCAATGACATCCTCGGGGACCCCAAGCGGCGCAAGGAGTACGACGAGGCCCGCGCGCTGTTCGGCAACGGGGGCTTCCGCCCCGGGCCGGGCGGACCGGGCGGCACCGGCAGCTTCAACTTCGACCTGGGCGACCTCTTCGGCGGTGGCGCGCAGGGCGGTGGAGGTGGCGGCGCCGGCGGCTTCGGCGGCGGGCTCGGGGATGTCTTCGGCGGGCTGTTCGGCCGCGGCGGCACCACCCGTGCCCAGCCGCGCCGGGGCCAGGACATCGAGTCCGAGGTGACGCTCAGCTTCACCGAGGCCGTCGAGGGGGCCACCGTCCCGCTGCGGATGTCCAGCCAGGCCCCGTGCAAGGCCTGCTCGGGCACCGGCGACCGTGACGGCACCCCGCGGGTCTGCCCGACCTGCGTCGGCACCGGCCAGGTCAGCCGGGGCGGCGGGGGCGGCTTCTCGCTCACCGACCCGTGCGTGGAATGCCGCGGCCGCGGGCTGATCGCGCAGAACCCGTGCGAGACCTGCAAGGGCAGCGGACGGGCCCGTTCCGCCCGCACCATGCAGGTCCGTATCCCCGCGGGGGTCAGCGACGGCCAGCGGATCAGGCTGCGCGGCAAGGGCGCTCCGGGCGAGACCGGCGGCCCGGCCGGCGATCTGTACGTGGTCGTGCACGTCGACCCGCATCCGGTCTTCGGCCGCAAGGACGACAACCTGACCGTCACCGTGCCCGTCACCCTTCCCGAGGCGGCGCTCGGCGGCGAGATCAAGGTCCCGACCCTGGGCGGCCCGCCGGTCACCCTGAAGCTGCCGCCCGGCACGCCCAACGGACGGACCATGCGCGCCCGGGGCAAGGGCGCGGTACGCAAGGACGGCACCCGCGGGGACCTGCTGGTCACCGTCGAGGTCACGGTGCCGAAGGACCTGAGCGACCCGGCGCGTGACGCACTGGAGTCGTATCGCGAGGCGACCGTGGGAGAGGACCCACGGGCGGAGCTGTTCAAGGCCGCGAAGGGAGCTTGAGATGGACGGCCGAGGAGGAATCGGAGGCAGGGCCGCTGGCCGACCCCGCAACCCCTATGAGCTGACCGAGGATTCGCCGGTCTACGTCATCTCGGTGGCCGCCCAGCTCTCCGGGCTGCACCCGCAGACCCTGCGTCAGTACGACCGCCTCGGCCTGGTCTCCCCGGACCGTACCGCCGGCCGCGGCCGGCGGTACTCCGCGCGCGACATCCAGCTGCTCCGCCAGGTCCAGCAGCTGTCCCAGGACGAGGGCATCAACCTCGCCGGGATCAAGCGCATCATCGAACTGGAGCACCAGGTCGCGGCCCTCCAGGCCCGGGTCGCCGAGCTCCAGGCCGCGGTCGAGGGTGCCGCGACGGCCATGCAGCAGCGCGAGGCCCAGGTCCACGCCTCCTACCGCCGCGACCTGGTCCGCTACCAGGACGTCCAGCAGAGCAGCGCCCTGGTGGTCTGGCGCCCCAAGCGCCCGGAGTAGAACCCGGCGCAGCGCCCGGAGCAGCGCCCCGGCGCGCGGCTCGATCGCGACATGAGCGCGGGCCCGGTGACCGTCCTTACGGTCAGCGGGCCTTCCGCATGCCCGGGACATGCCCGGGACCCCTTGGCCGGGCGCGCCGATGGCGCGACCCGGGCGCACCATGGAGATATGGGAGGAGGTATCCCAATGGTGGAAGTCAAGACGATCGAGAAGCCGGACGAACGGCGTGACTTTCCCGGAGGCCATATCGAGGCCCTGCATCTGACCGGGCTGGATTTCGCCGTGGGCACCTTCGAGCCCGGATGGCGCTGGCGGGAGTCGGTGCGGCCGATCGTGGGGACCGATCTGTGCGAGGTGCACCACAGGGGGATCGTGGTCCAGGGCCGGATGCGGCTGCGTACGGCCGATGGCGCGGAGGCCGAGGTGGGGCCCGGGGACGCGTATGTGGTGCCGCCCGGCCATGACGCCTGGGTGATCGGCGATGAGCAGGTCGTGGTGTACGACGTCGGCGGGCAGATGGCGGAGACCTACGCGAAGTCCAGCGATGCCGGGGCGTGAGCCCGGGGGCGGGAGCGGCGTCGGGTAGCGGTTCAGCCGGCGGCAGGGGACGAGATGACTACCGGTCCGAGACCACCGCGCGGCCCCCGCCGCGGAGGATGGCCGCACGGCAGTGCCCGTACCGACCAGCTGATCCGGACGCTGCTGCGCCGCCGCAAGGAGTCGCTGGCGATCGAGGACGTCACCGTCGTCGACAAGCCGGGGATGCGCCGCGCCGTCGCGGCGACGGCCATCGGCAACACCATGGAGTGGTTCGACTTCGGCGTCTACGCGTATGTCGCGGTCACCCTCGGCCATGTCTTCTTCCCCGCCGACGACCCCGCCACCCAGGTGGTCTCCACGTTCGCCACCTTCGCCGTGGCGTTCCTGGTGCGGCCGCTGGGCGGGCTGGTTTTCGGGCCGCTGGGCGACCGGATCGGGCGGCGGCGAGTCTTGTCCACCACCATGATCATGATGGCGGCGGGCACCTTCGGGGTGGGCCTGCTGCCCGGTTACGACGCGATCGGCTTCGCCGCCCCGCTGCTGCTCCTGGCCTGCCGGGTGGTGCAGGGCTTCTCGACCGGCGGTGAGTACGCGGGGGCGACCACGTACATCGCCGAGTTCGCGCCCGATCAGCGCCGTGGCTTCCTCGGCAGCTGGCTCGACTTCGGCACCTTCATCGGCTATTCGCTGGGCTCCGGCCTGGTCACCGTGCTCACCGCGGCCATCGGTGAGACCGGGATGGTGGACTGGGGCTGGCGGGTGCCGTTCCTGGTGGCGGGGCCGCTGGGACTGATCGGTCTGTATATGCGGCTGCGTCTTGAGGAGACCCCGGCGTTCCAGCAGGAGGCCGAGCGGGCGGCCGAGGCGGCGGAGGCGGCGGCGGCCCATGGCGAGCCCCGGCCGGTGGAGGAGGCGCGCCAGTCCGGGCGGGGGCGGCTGAAGGAGATCTTCACCCGGCACTGGCAGGCGGTGCTGATCTGCATGGGGCTGGTGCTGATGTACAACGTCACCAACTACATGGTGACGTCGTACCTGCCGACGTTCATGACCTCCACGCTCGGCGACGACGCCACCAAGGCCCAGGTGCTGGTGCTGGGCACCATGCTGTTCGTGGTGCTGGCGATCACGGTGGTCGGTCGCACGTCCGACCGCTGGGGGCGGCGGCCGCTGTTCCTGTTCGGCAGCGTGGGCATGATCGTGCTGGCCGTTCCGGCGGTGGTGCTGATCCGGGAGGGCGGCGTTCTGCTGCCCGTGATCGGCTGTCTGATCCTGGGCGCGATGCTGGTCACCTTCGCGGGGACGAGCGCCGCGACGCTCCCGGCGCTGTTCCCGACCCGGCTGCGCTACGGTGCGCTGTCGATCTCGTACAACCTCTCGGTGTCGCTGTTCGGCGGGACGACACCGCTGCTGGCCTCGTGGCTGGTGGCCACCACGCACAACACGCTGGTGCCCGCCTTCTACCTGATGGTGGCGGGCGTCATCGGGCTGATCTCCACGGTGTTCCTGCACGAGACGGCGGGGAAGCCGCTGCGCGGTTCGGGGCCCATGGTGGAGACCGAGGAGGAGGCGCGTACGGCGGTGGCCGAGAGCCGCACGGCGGCCGGGCGGCGCGCCCGCGACGTCTGGATCCGGCTGCGCCACCCCTGGGCGGGGGCGGGTCACCGGAAGGAGGACGAGGAGTGAGAGACCTCAGGCCAGAAGGGGTGGCGGCCCTCGCGCCAGGAGGAGTGAGAGACCTCAGGCCCTTCCCATGGCCCGGGTGAGGGCGATCTCGATGACGACGCGGTCCGGGTTGGGGCGGGGGGTGCGCTGGTAGCGCTCGGCGTAGCGGCGTTCGGCGTCCGCGATCAGCTCGGGCTCCTCCCGTATCACCGCGAGCCCCTCCAGCGTGGCCCACCGCCTGCCCGCCAGCTGGCAGACCGCGACCCGCGCACCGCCCTCGCCCGCCGCCCGGACATGGGCGACCTTACGGCTGTGACGGTTCGCGATGACGCGGGCGAGCCCGGCCTCGGGGTCGTAGGTGACGCCGACCGGGACCACATGCGGGGTGCCGTCCGGGCGTGGGGTGGTCAGGGTGCACACATGGCGTTCGCGCCAGAAAGCGAGGTACTCGGGATCGGGGTTGCGGGGATCGACGGACATGGCCCAGAACCTAAGGCATGGTCCGGAACCCAAGGCCAGAGGGGATGGCGTTCGCGAGGTTGAGTGGAATAGACTCAACTTTACGGAGGTTGGGTAGGGCAGGGATGGGAAGATCGGAGCGAGGAGGAGCACAGGGACGTGGATGCCGAGCTGACCAACAAGAGCCGGGCGGCGCTGAGCGCCGCCAATGACCGGGCGGTGTCCTCCGGGCATGCGGACATGACGCCCGCGCACCTTCTGCTCGCCCTGCTACAGGGCCAGGACAACGAGAACGTGATGGATCTGCTGGCCGCCGTAGAGGCCGACGCGGCCCTGGTGCGCGACGGCGCCGAGCGGCTGCTCGCCGCCCTGCCCAGCGTCCAGGGCTCCACCGTGGCCCCACCGCAGGCCAGCCGCGACCTGCTGGCCGTCATCGCGGACGCCACCCAGCGGGCCAGGGAACTCGGGGACGACTACGTCTCCACCGAGCACCTCCTCATCGGCATCGCCGCCAAGGGCGGCCAGGCCGGGGAGCTGCTCGACCAGCAGGGGGCGGGCGCCAAGAAGCTGCTCGCCGCGTTCGAGAAGGTCAGGGGTGGACAGCGGGTGACGACGCCCGATCCGGAGGGCACGTACAAGGCGCTGGAGAAGTTCGGCACGGACTTCACCGCCGCCGCGCGCGAGGGCAAGCTGGACCCGGTCATCGGCCGGGACCAGGAGATCCGCCGGGTGGTGCAGGTGCTCTCCCGGCGCACCAAGAACAACCCGGTGCTGATCGGCGACCCGGGCGTCGGCAAGACGGCCGTCGTCGAAGGGCTCGCCCAGCGCATCGTCAAGGGCGATGTGCCCGAGAGCCTGCGCGACAAGCGCCTGGTCGCCCTCGACCTCGGCGCGATGGTCGCGGGCGCGAAGTACCGCGGTGAGTTCGAGGAGCGGCTGAAGACCGTCCTGGCCGAGATCAAGTCCAGCGACGGCCAGATCATCACCTTCATCGACGAGCTCCACACCGTGGTCGGCGCGGGCGCCGGCGGCGACTCCGCGATGGACGCGGGCAATATGCTCAAGCCGATGCTGGCCCGCGGTGAGCTGCGCATGGTCGGCGCCACCACCCTCGACGAGTACCGCGAGCGGATCGAGAAGGACGCCGCGCTCGAGCGCCGCTTCCAGCAGGTGCTGGTGGCCGAGCCGACCGTCGAGGACACCGTCGCCATCCTGCGCGGGCTCAAGGGCCGCTACGAGGCCCACCACAAGGTGCAGATCGCCGATGGCGCGCTGGTGGCCGCCGCCGCCCTCTCCGACCGGTACATCACCTCCCGCTTCCTGCCGGACAAGGCCATCGACCTGGTGGACGAGGCGGCCTCCCGGCTCCGGATGGAGATCGACTCCTCGCCCGTGGAGATCGACGAGCTCCAGCGGTCGGTGGACCGGATGCGGATGGAGGAGATGGCCCTCGCCCGGGAGACCGACGAGGCCAGCAAGCAGCGGCTGGAGAAGCTGCGCCGCGACCTCGCCGACAAGGAGGAGGAGCTGCGCGGCCTCACCGCCCGCTGGGAGAAGGAGAAGCAGGGCCTCAACCGGGTCGGTGAGCTGAAGGAGAAGCTGGACGAGCTGCGCGGCCAGGCCGAGCGCGCCCAGCGCGACGGCGACTTCGACACCGCCTCCAAGCTGCTGTACGGGGAGATCCCGGCGGTCGAGCGGGAGCTGGCCGAGGCGTCGGAGGCCGAGGCCGAGGTCCAGGGGGACCGCCCGACGATGGTCAAGGAGGAGGTCGGCCCGGACGACGTGGCCGATGTGGTCGCCTCCTGGACCGGCATCCCCGCGGGCCGGCTGCTGGAGGGCGAGACCCAGAAGCTGCTGCGCATGGAGGACGAGCTGGGCAAGCGGCTGATCGGCCAGACCGAGGCCGTACGGGCCGTCTCGGACGCCGTGCGCAGGACCCGGGCGGGCATCGCCGACCCGGACCGGCCCACCGGTTCGTTCCTCTTCCTCGGCCCCACCGGCGTCGGCAAGACCGAGCTGGCCAAGGCGCTCGCCGACTTCCTCTTCGACGACGAGCGGGCCATGGTCCGCATCGACATGAGCGAGTACGGCGAGAAGCACAGCGTGGCCCGGCTGGTCGGCGCCCCGCCCGGATACGTCGGCTACGAGGAGGGCGGCCAGCTCACCGAGGCGGTGCGCCGCCGCCCGTACAGCGTGGTGCTGCTGGACGAGGTGGAGAAGGCCCACCCCGAGGTCTTCGACATCCTGCTCCAGGTCCTGGACGACGGGCGGCTCACCGACGGCCAGGGCCGGACGGTGGACTTCCGCAACACCATCCTGGTGCTCACCTCCAACCTGGGCAGCCAGTACCTGATGGATCCGCTGCTCGGTGAGGAGGAGAAGAAGCAAAGCGTGCTGGAGACCGTGCGGACCTCCTTCAAGCCGGAGTTCCTCAACCGCCTGGACGACCTCGTGGTCTTCTCCGCGCTCAGCGGCCCGGAGCTGGCCCGGATCGCCGAGCTCCAGATCGCCATGCTGGCCCGCCGCCTCGCCGACCGCAGGCTCACCCTCGACGTCACCCCGGCCGCGCTGGAGTGGCTCGCCGAGGAGGGCAACGACCCGGCGTACGGGGCGCGCCCGCTGCGCCGGCTGATCCAGACCGCGATCGGCGACCGGCTGGCCAAGGAGATCCTCGCCGGGGAGGTCCGGGACGGCGACAAGGTCCGGGTGGACCGGATCGGCGACGATCTGCTGGTGGGCCCCGCGCAATAGGGGCCCGGGGCCGCTCGGCACCCCCGGTCCGGCCGGTCCTCGCGGCCGTCGTTCGGGCTGTCGTTTCGCCTGGCGTCTCGGCTGTCGTTTCGGCCGGATCGGGCAATGTACGGCCGGGGTTGCACGGCGGGGGCGGGTGTGAGGGAGGATGGCGGTATTCCATACGAAGGGAAATCCACGGTGAGCATCGACCCGTCCTCGATTCCGAATTTCGGGGGTCAGCCCGAGCCCGAACCGACGGGTCCGAGCGGCCCCGTGCTGCCAGACCAGGACCTGGTCAAGCAGCTGCTGGAGCAGATGGAGCTGAAGTACGTCGTCGACGAGGAGGGGGACCTCGCCGCGCCGTGGGAGCAGTTCCGCACCTACTTCATGTTCCGCGGTGAGGAGGAGCAGCAGGTCTTCTCCGTCCGCACGTTCTACGACCGTCCGCACGGCATCGATGAGAAGCCGCGGCTGCTCGAGGCGATCGACGACTGGAACCGCCGCACCCTGTGGCCGAAGGTCTACAGCCACACCAATGACGACGGCACGGTCCGGTTGATCGGCGAGGCGCAGATGCTGATCGGCACCGGCGTCAGCCTGGAGCACTTCGTGTCCTCCACGGTCAGCTGGGTGCGGGCTTCGATCGAGTTCGACCGCTGGCTGGTCGAACAGCTCGGTCTGGAGGCCGACATCGAGTCGGACGGCGACGACAAGCCGGGCGACGACGAGGCCTGAGCGGCCGAGCCGCACATCGGCCGGAAAGGCCGTTCGCGGTCAGACCGGGCTGGTCGCCATGGTCAGCAGATACGTCCCGTAGAGACAGGAGAGCCCGGCCAGCGCGCCGCCCACCAGGACGGCGGTGCGCGGCCGGGCTCTTGCCATCGCCAGCGCCGCCGGGAGCAGCAGCGGGAAGGCGGGCAGCAGGAAGCGCGGCTTGGACGCGAAGTAGTTGGCGCCGGCGAGGGCGATGAACACCACGACGAGGGTGTAGACGGCCAGCGGCAGGGGCGGTGGCCGCAGCGCGAGCCCGACCAGGGAGATCAGCGAGGCGCCGACGACGAGCAGCGCCATGTAGTGCGCCAGATGGCCGCTCCCCATGATGTGCGGCGGATGGCCGTTCCCCATGATCAGGGAGCGGGCGGAGCGGAAGCCGCTCGCACCGAGGTCGAGATACGTGCCCCAGTCGGCCTGGACGTCCAGATAGCCGCGCCAGGTGCCGCGCCGCACCCCGACCCACGCGGCGTAGCCGAGCCAGCCCAGCGGTGACAGCGCGGCCCCCGCCCACACCCGCCAGGACGTACGCCCGCCGCGGCGCCGGATCTCGGCGGCCGCGCAGACGCACACGGCCGCCGCGACCGCGATCCCGTTGGGCCGGGTGGCCCCCGCGCACAGCGCGAACGCCCCGGCCGACACCCAGCGCCCGGTCAGCAGCGCGTATAGCGACCAGGCCTCCAGCGCCGTCAGCAGCGACTCGGTGTACGCCATGGACTCGACGACCGCATGCGGCAGCAGCCCCCACAGCGCGACCAGCGCCAAGGCCACCCGCCGTCCGTATAGCCGCTCCCCGACCGCGTGGATCCCCCAGGCCGCCAGCCCGGCCGCGGCCCAGGCGATCAGCAGCCCGGCCGTCACCGCGCTCATGGGGACGATGTCGGCGACGGCCCGGATCAGCGCCGGGTAGAGCGGGAAGAACGCGAGATCGCTGAAGCTCAGGCCGGGGTGGGTGACGGAGGGGCGGCTGGTGCCGTAGCCGTGCTGGGCGATGCCCACGTACCAGAGGCTGTCCCAGTAGTGCCCGAGCCGCGTCCGCGGATGCTCCCCGGCGTGCCGGGCGCCCAGCGCCACGCAGCCGATCCCGGCGGCCCGCACCGTCGCGTACACCGCGAGCGCGAGCCACGCCCGCCCCAGTGACGCCCCGATCCGCCCCAGTACCCGCCGCCGTTCCGCCGCCTGCCGCCGGGGCGGCTCCGGGGTCCGTGTGGACGCGGCGGTGTCGACGGACACGGAGACCTCCGGTGCGGGCACACGACGGGCACGCGATGGGCGCGCTACGAGCACTCGACGGACCTGCGCCGAGCCCCCGGGAGGGGACGGACCAGGGGGCTCGGCGGACACACCGACCATCCGCCAGGCCGCGGACGCCCGCGACCGGGGGAAGTCCAACCGGGGGAGCGGGGCGACCGGCGGTGGCGCGTCAGCCCTGGGCGAGGGTCTTGAGGCGGGCCACGGCGTCCGTAAGGACCTCTTCACGCTTGCAGAAGGCGAACCGGACGAAGGGGGAGCCCTGGTCCTGGTGGTCGTAGAAGACCGCGTTCGGGACCGCGACCACACCGCAGCGCTCGGGGAGGGAACGGCAGAAGGCGAAGCCGTCGGTCTCGCCGAGGGGGCGGATGTCGGTGGTGATGAAGTAGGTGCCCGAGGGGCGGAAGACGTGGAAGCCCGCGTCGGTCAGGCCGTAGGCCAGCAGATCGCGCTTGGCGCGCAGATCGTCCCGGATGCCGTGGAAATAGGCGTCGGGGAGGGCCAGCGCCTCGGCCACCGCGTACTGGAAGGGGCCCGCCGAGACATAGGTGAGGTACTGCTTGGCCGAGCGCACCGCCGTGACCAGCTCGGGGGCGCCGGTCACCCAGCCGACCTTCCAGCCCGTGAACGAAAAGGTCTTTCCACTGCTGCTGATGGTGACCGTCCGCTCGCGCATCCCGGGGAAGGAGACGAGCGGGGTGTGCCCGGCGCCGAAGACGAGGTGCTCGTAGACCTCGTCGGTGACCACCAGCAGATCGCGCTCGACGGCGAGCTCGGCGACCGCGGCCAGCTCATCGCGGGTGAGCACGGTGCCGGTGGGGTTGTGCGGGGTGTTGAGCAGGATGAGCCGGGTGCGGTCGGTGACGGCGGCGCGCAGCTCGTCCAGGTCCAGCCGGAAGGCGTCCCCGTCCGGGCGCAGGGTGACGGGCACGCGGACGCCGCCCGCCATGGCGACACAGGCGGCGTACGAGTCGTAGTACGGCTCCAGCGCGATCACCTCGTCGCCCGGCTCCACCAGTGCCAGCAGCGACGCCGCGATGGCCTCGGTGGCGCCCGCGGTGACCAGCACCTCGGTGTCGGGATCGAAGCCCAGGCCGTACCAGCGCCGCTGGTGCTCGGCGACGGCGTTACGCAGCTCGGGCACGCCGGGGCCGGGCGGATACTGATTCCCCCGCCCGTCCCGCAGCGCACGGACGGCGGCCTCGCGCACCTCCTCGGGGCCGTCGGTGTCCGGAAAGCCCTGCCCGAGGTTGATCGCGCCGGTGCGCACGGCGAGGGCGGACATCTCCGCGAAGATCGTGGTGCCGAAGGCGGCCAGTCGGCGGTTGAGCGGCGGTCGTCCCATGGCGCCCATACTCCGCCGAACCATCGGCCTCCATCAACTCTGCCCCTGCCCGGCGTGGGGTAAAGGGCGACGTCAGGGCCAGACGTTGGCCTGTGCCCGAAATGCCTCGGGGTCGCTTTCCACGGGCAGCACGCACACCAGGTGGCCACCGGGAACTCGTAGCACCCGGCACTCCTGCCACCGCGAGATCTGCTCGGCACCCAGGGCGAGCAAGCGCGTGGTTTCCGCCTCGACGTCGTCGGTCTCGATGTCCAGGTGGATACGGGGTGCGTCGTCGACCGCTTGGACGGCGGTGACCAGCCCCGGCAGTGCCTCATGAAGCGTGGTGAACTGCGGCTCCGGCGCAAACGGCTCAGCGGTGACGCCAAGAGCCGCCGACCAGAAGGCGATCGCCCGGGCGGCCTCGGCTTCGGGCGTGTCGAGCAGGACGGCGTACACACGGCTCCGATGCATGTACGGCAACTACCCCCATGAGCCGAAAGCCAGTCGCGGCGCGCTCACCGCATAGCGCGGTCGGCTGACGGTGGCGGGGCGCACTCGCTAGTTTTCTGCGGTCGTTTTTGGCCTCGAGGAATGCGGGTACTCGGCCGGGCCGGAATCCAACGACCGCGCGTTGTCGCCAGAGCGGTGAGTTCCGCGGGAGGCGAGATGGCCGAGCAGAGGACACAGCAGGTCGGCGCCTGGCCGCGGCTTCGGCTGGAGGACTGGGCCGAGACCCGGGACACGCTGCACATGTGGACCCAGATCGTCGGCAAGATCCGGCTGGACCACGCGCCACCGGCCAATCAGTGGTGGCAGGTGACCTTGTATGTCACCCCGCGCGGGCTGAGCACGTCCACGGTGCCGTACGGGACCGGGGCGTTCGATATCGAGTTCGATTTTATCGAGCACCGGCTGGGGATCCGGGTCAGCGACGGAAGCCGGCGCGAGCTGGCGCTGGAGTCCAAACCGGTGTCCCAGTTCTACTCGGAGATCATGGGCTTGTTGGGGGACCTGGGCATCCAGACCCGGATGTATCCCCGGCCGAACGAGGTGCCCGTGGCGATCCCGTTCCCGGAGGACCACCGGCACGCTGCGTACGACCCGTACGCCGCACGGCTCTTCTGGGGGCAATTGCTGAACGCGCACCGGGTGTTCGGGGAATTCCGGTCCCATTTCGTCGGCAAGGCCAGCCCCGTGCATTTCTTCTGGGGGGCGATGGACCTGGCCGTCACCCGTTTCTCCGGCCGCACCGCGCCGCCGCATCCCCCCGGCGGGGTGCCGAACCTGCCGGACCGGGTGACGCGGGAGGCGTACTCCGTCGAGCTGTCCAGTTGCGGCTTCTGGCCCGGCGGCGGGGAGGAGGGCGGCTTCTACTCCTACGCCTACCCCGAGCCCGCCGGTTTCGCCGACCAGCCGGTCCGGCCCGCGACGGCCTCGTACCGGCGGGATGTCGGCGAATTCGTGCTGCCCTACGAGGCGGTGGCCACCGCGCCCGACCCGGACCGGACGCTGAGCGAATTCCTGCACAGCACCTATGAGGCGACCGCCGAACTGGCCGACTGGGACCGCGCGGTCCTGGAAGCCGACCCCGTTCACTGGGAGCACCGCTAGGCCCGGTCCGGCCCGGCTCGGGGCGAGCTCGCTGACACGCTTCCGGCTTCGCGCGCTTCATGAGCGTCTGTTGCCCGCTGTATGAGCAAATGATGACGGCGGGCAGAAGGCGCCATCCGAGCTGTTCTGCTGGGCGCATGAACAGCAACCACACATCCCGTTTCGGGTATCGGTGTACGTACTCCCGGCGCCCCTCCCGCCACGTCCTGACCACGGTGGCCGCGGCCGCGCTCGGTGCCGCCCTGGTCGGGTGCGGCGGCGGCCCGGACACCGGTGCTCGGGCGGAGGGGAAGAGCACGACGACGGACGAGGTGAGGCGGACCGGTACGAAGGTGCTGTGGATGGGCGACTCCATTGCGGGCGCCGAAGGCCCTGCCCTGGGCGCGGCCCTGAAGGCCGGCGGCGTGGAGTTCAAGGACGCCTCGTCCGACGGCGGGGGCACGATTGTCGCCAGCCACGAGAAGATCACGAAGATGATCGCTGCCGACACCTGGCGGCGACTGGCCAAGGACGCCGAGTCGTTCCGGCCCACCGTGGTGGCCTACCAGGTCACCACGTACGACTGGGGAAGCCGGGATCAGCAGCGCGCCGCCTACGAAAAGCTCGTCAGGACGGCCAAGGACGCCGGGGCCAAGACGGTGTTCGTGCCGACCCCGCCCATCAAGATCGACGGGTTCTACAAGAAGTACGCGTCGCAGATGCGTACCGCTTCCCCGGTAGCCAAGGAGGTCGCCGACAACAGCGGCGGCGCGGCGGGGTTTCTCGATGCCGCGCGGCTGTGGGGCACCGATGCCTCGGTGAAGAAGGCTCAGCGCGCTTCCGACGGGATCCACAACTGCCAGCAGGGAGCGGCTTCCTTCGCAGCCTGGTTCACCACGGAGCTCGGCAAGAAGGAGGGCTTCACACCCGCGGCCGTGGAGACATGGGCCAACGGTTCGTGGACCGGTGATGACCGGTTCGCCAGGCTCAAGTGCGACGGCTGAGGAAGCGGCGCATCGTATGAGTGAGCGTCGTGCGCACATCGCCGCCCTCGACGGGTTGCGCGGGTTCGCGGTCGCGGCCGTGTTGCTCTTCCACGCCGGGCTTCTGCGCGGCGGCTTCCTCGGGGTCGATCTGTTCTTCGTGCTGTCCGGGTTCCTGATCACCGGGCTGCTCCTCGGTGAGGCGGCGGGGCGCGGCCGGATCGCCCTGGGCGCGTTCTGGGGCCGCCGTGCCCGTCGGCTGCTGCCCGCCCTGGTCTGCGTGGTGGTCGTGACCATGGTGGCGATGTGGGCCTGGGGCGCCCCGGCCCAACTGCGGTTCGCACTCGACGACGTGCCGTGGGTCGGGGCCCAGGCCGTCAACTGGCACTACATCGCCGAGCAGATCGGTTACTGGAATGACTCCGACAGCCGGGCCTTCGCCCATCTGTGGAGCATCGGCGTGGAGTGGCAGTTCTATCTGGCCTGGCCGCTGGTGGTGACGGTGGCGGCCCGGGGCCGGTACGGCGAGCGGATCGTGGCCCTGCTCGCCGGGTCGGGTGCCCTGGTCTCCCTCGCCCTCACCGTCTCGCTCGGCGCCGCGGTGGACACCACCCGCGCCTACGAGGGCACGGACACCCGCGCGGCCGCGCTGCTGCTCGGGGCGCTGGTGGCCACCGCGCCGGTACGCGATCTCGTGCGCCAGGTGCCGCGCCGCACGGCCGACCTGGTCTGCCTGGCCTTGGCCGGCGCGCTCGCGGTGGCGTGGGCGATGACCGGGGGTGAGAAGGCACCGCTGCTCTTCCAGGGCGGCCTCTTCCTGCACTCCCTGGCCGCGGCGGTGCTGATCGTCCTCATGGCCCGGATACCGGGCAGCCGCGCGGCCCGGATCGCCGGCGGCCGCCTGCCCCGCCGCATGGGTGAGGTCTCCTACAGCCTGTACCTGTGGCACTGGCCGGTGTATCTGCTGCTGTTGCCCCGGCTCTCCGGGCTCGGGGACTGGGGCGCCGCCGCCGTGGCGATCGGGGTGTCGCTGGTGGCCGCCGCGGTGACGAAGCGGCTGATCGAGGATCCGGTACGGTTCCGCTCGGGTTGGGCATGCGGCCGGCGCGGCCAGGCCGCGGTGGCGGCACTGGCCCTCGCAGGGGTCGCGCTGTGGATGGCGATCCCGGTACCGGTGCTGGGCGCGGGTACCGTCGACATCAGCCGGCTGCGGTGATGATCCACGCGAACGGGCGGCGGCAACGGGCGGCGGCTTGGCCGCACCATGGGCGACTGCCCGATACCTCCTCGATGCCGGATCGCCGCACGCTGATGCCGGTTTTCCGCACGCTCTGTGGAAGGAGCCCTGTCCATGCCCCGCGTCCTGTTGATCGAGGACGATCCGGCCGTGCGCCGCGGTGTCGTCCTGGGCCTGTCCCGCAACGGGCATGAGACCGAGGCGGTCGGCACCGGCGAGGACGGTCTGGAGGCGCTGGCCGCCTTCAAGCCCGACCTCGTGCTCCTCGATCTGATGCTGCCCGGCATGAGCGGCCTGGAGCTGTGCGGCCGTATCCGCGAGACCAGCCGCCTGCCGATCGTGATCCTGTCCGCGCGCGGCGACGACATGGACGTCGTGATCGGCCTGGAGGCAGGCGCCGACGACTATGTCGTCAAGCCCGCGAGCGCCGCGGTCATCGAGGCCCGTATGCGCGCGGTGCTGCGTCGCGTCGCGCCCGCCCAGGCCGACACCGGCGCGGCTGCCGGCTGCACCGTCGTGGGCGATCTGGAGATCGACCGCGACGCGCTGATCGCCCGCAAGCGCGGTGCGGAACTCCCACTCGCCCCATCCGAACTGAAGCTGCTGCTCTTTCTCAGCGCCGCGCCGAAGCGGACCTTCAGCCGCCAGCAGTTGCTCGAAGACATCTGGGAGCACAGCTACTACGGGGACGCCCGTCTGGTCGACGCCTGCGTGATGCGGCTGCGCGCCAAGATCGAGGAGGACCCACGCCACCCGGTGTACGTCCAGACCGTGCGCGGCTTCGGCTACCGCTTCGGCCCGCTGCCCGCATGAGACTCGCGCTCCCGCGCGGCCTGCGCTCGCGCACGGTCGTCGCATTCCTCCTGGTCGCCGCGCTCAGCGCGCTCATCACCGCCGCGCTCACCTTCCGCCAGGCCCGCAGCGCGATCCTGGACCGCACCCAGAACAGCGCCGTCCACGACCTGCGCCTCCAAGTCGACTCGCTCGTGCCCAATCTGCCGCCCGACCCCACCCCCACAGACCTGCGCACCTTCGCCCGCCAACTGGACCGCGCCTCGGGATCGCGCGGCTGGCACACGGCCGTCTCCCGCGACGGCGGCCCGCCCATCGGCACCGCGGACGAGATCAGCGGCGCCCTGCGCGCCGCGACAAAGCGCGGCGACACCACCTTCTACGAGCGCGTGGCACCCTCCGGTGATCCCCGGCTGCTCATCGGCATGCCGGTGACCTACACGAGCCGGGGGGATGGAGCGGGACAGCCGTCAGGGCTCGTCGTCTACGCGGTTCTCTCGTTGCACGGCGAACGGGCCGATATCTCCGCGCTGATCACCGCGGCCTGGGCGGGAGCCCTCCCCACCCTCGCCTTCGCCGTCGTCCCCGCCCTGTTCGCGGTCCGCCGCGTACTGCGTCCGGTACGACAGCTGCGTACCGCCGCCCAGAAGATCACGTCGGGGGCCCTTGACACCCGCCTGGACGTCGTCGGCAAGGACGAACTCGCCGCGCTGACCAGCACGTTCAACACGATGGCCGCCACGTTGGAACGAGACGATGCCGAACTACGGCGTATGGAAGCCAACGCCCGCCGATTCGCCGCCGACGTCTCGCACGAGCTGCGCACCCCGCTCGCCGCGATGGCTGCCGTCACCGACGCCCTCGACGAGGACGCCCGCTCCGGCACGCTCCCCCCGGATACCGCCGACGCGGTCCTCCTCATCAGCGACGAGACCCGCAAGCTGGCCGTCATGGTGGAGGACCTGATGGAGATATCCCGCTTCGACGCGGGCTCGGCGGTTCTGCACCTGGACGACGTGAGCCTGCGCACCCTCATCCACAAGACACTTCAGCTGCGCGGCTGGCGGGAACCGGACGAGGTGATCGCCGAGCTTCCCGAGGACGATCCGCGCATCCGGGTCGACGCACGCCGCATCGACGTCGTCCTCGCCAATCTGATCGGCAACGCGCTGCGGCATGGCACCGCGCCCGTCACCGTCCGGGCGACCTCCGCACAGGAGGCTGTCGTGATCGAGGTCGCCGACCACGGCCCCGGCATCCCGGATGATGTCCTGCCCCGCGTCTTCGACCGCTTCTACAAGGCGGATGCCGCGCGGACCCGCTCTGAAGGCAGCGGCCTCGGACTCGCCATCGCGACGGAGAACGTCCGGCTGCACCACGGCACCCTCACCGCCGCCAACCTCCCGGATGGTGGCGCCGTCTTCACCGTGACCCTCCCGCACAGGCCCACACCGGAGGACCCGTCATGAAACGTCAACTGGCGAACGTCGCTGTGCTGTTGGCCTTCTGCTCGGCCGGGTGCGGGGTCGGTTCCGCCGGCCCGGCCCCGGCCGGCGCCCCGGCCTCCGGTCTGCACAAGGGTTCCGTGTCCCCCTACGCCCGCCTCTACTTCGTCGGCCCGTACGGCCTGCGGGCCGCAATCCGTGAAGTGGACGCCCCCGTGACCCCGCAACAGGCCCTCGACCTCCTCCTCAAGGGCCCCGACACGGCCGAGCGGGCCCGTGGCCTGAGCTCCGAGGTGTCCCCGGATCACGGGCGCCTGATCGCGCGGGCCGCCGACGGCGCCGTGGACCTGTACCTCCCGGTGACCGTGGCGGACATGACCGGAGGCGGCAGCCTCGGCCTCAGCCAGATCATCTGCACGATGGCCAACGCCGACCTACCCGGCGGCAAGCGGCCCCCCGACGTGGACGTACGGGTCCATGAGCCGAGCTACGCGACGGCATGGACAGTGCGATGCGACGCGGCGGGCAATGTCGTCCCCCTGCCGAGAAGCTGAGCTGCTCAGATGGCTAGGCGTATGGCTAGGTGCGCTGACCGGAGAGGTTGGGGACGCGGCGGGCGGGCTGTCCCCCGGGCGAGCTACGGGCGGGTGCGCTCTGTGCGGTGACGATTCCGGGGCTCCGGGTCCATAGCGTCTGAGAGGCCCGCGGGGAGCGGGTGACCCAGACTCTCTCAGGGGGAAGAACGATGATCCGCAGTGCCCGGGTGCCCGCCGTGATCGCGCTGTCCTGTGCCGTGGCCGGTGTGGGGCTCGTCGGCTGTGAGGATTCCAAGAAGGCGGATTCCGAGACGTCCGCCACCACGTCCGCCACCGCTTCGGAGAAGGCGGGCGAGCAGGACCTGCTCACTGGCACCAAGAAGATCGAGGTCGGCGGCCAGTTGGTGAACGTGTCCTGTTCGGGGACTTCGGCGGACGGCGGGCCGGTCATCATGCTGCTGGCCGGGGGTGGCGACGGGCTGGACAAGGTGGCCGGGATCCAGAAGACCCTGAGCAAGAAGAACCGGGTCTGCTCCTACGACCGGCTCGGCGAGGGCGCCAGCGACAAGCCCAACGGGCCGCAGACCCTCAAGAGCACGGGGAAGGTGCTGACCGCGGTGCTCGACCAGGTCGCCGGTGACGCTCCGGTCGTCCTGGCCGGGCATTCGCTGGGTGGGCTGATCGCCGCCCGGTACGCCCCCGACCACCAGGACAGGATCAAGGGGCTGGTCCTGATGGACGCCACCTCGCCGACCCAGACCGCCGATCTCAACAAGGGGATCCCCGAATCCGCCACCGGCCCGGCGGTCGAACTGCGTGAGCAGACGCTGGCGATCCTGCACGGAGGGGAGCCGGAAAAGCTCACGGTGCCCGACGGGGAGGTCCGTTCCGCCGGGGACATCCCTGTGGAGGTGATCCACCACGGGAAGCAGTACCTCGCGGAGGTGCCCGACTACGGGCCGGGCCTGGAGCGGGCGTGGACCAAGGGCCAGCGCAAGTGGCTCGCGGTCTCCAGCCGCTCCAAGCTGAGCACCGCCAAGACCAGCGCCCACTACATCTACGTCGACCAGCCGGATGTCGCCGTGCGGGCGATCGAGCGCGTCACCTCCCAGGCCGCGGACCGCGCATAGGGCGCACGCTGAACCTCTGGACTTCCTCAACTCCGCTTTGACCCCGCATGAGGTCGGGCATGGGACCCGGCAGGTACGAAGCGGTACCTCGCTACGGGGGATTGGAAGGAGAGTGAGGACCATGGGTCCTGTTGTCATCTTTGTCGTGCTGGCATTCACGTTCGCGGCGCTCGCCGCGCTGGGCGCCGGTCGGTCGAAGGGGTACAGCGGGCGGCGCAAGCGGTCCTGGGGGGCCGGTTCCAGCGGGGCCGCCGGTGGCGGCTGGTGGGCCGGTGGCGACGGCGGCGGTGGCGGTGGTCACCACGGCGGCGGTGGCTGCGGCGGTGGGAGCGGCTGCGGTGGCGGGGGTGGCTGCGGTGGCGGCGGTGGTGGCGGTGGTGGCGGCTGCGGCGGGGGTGGCTGACCCGCGGTTTCCGCGGCCTTTACGGTCGCCGCGCGGCCTTACGGTCGTCATGCCGTTCTTACGGTTGCCATGTCGGTTGGCATTTCCTTCTTACGGTTGCCACGCCGTCCTTACGGCAGTGAAGCGATGAGCCAGCGCCCGGCGCGCCAACGTGCGCCGGGCGCTGGCTTGTTGAACACTTGCCCTAAGGAGCGCCCTAGGGGGTGGAAACCCGGCGAAGGTGGGTAAAAACGATGTGGCGCCCAGCATTTCATGATTCCGTATACCACCAATCGACCTTACGGCCCCACGTGGGCACGAGCCGCCGTATGCGCATGCCCCTGGTCCCCCGCGGGGCGAGCTGGCCCAACTTTTTCCACTGCGTGCTTGCGGAGCCGATCCATGCTCACGACCCTCAAGACTGCCTACACCGATACCCGCGCCGCTGACCTCGCCTGGGGCCTGGGACGGGAACCGCTTCCCGCCCTCGCTGTGCTCGATCTTCAACTTCATGACTTCGCCGTCCAGTTGAGGCTTCTGGGAGCCTCCCACCAGGTCCTCCTCGAGGGGGAGGGCAGCCGTTGCTCGGAGACCGTGGCCTGTATGTCCGGCAACAGCACCCCGCTTCCGCTGGGGGTTTCCACCCTCGTCGACGGCCGCGAGTACGAATTCGCGGCGCGCGTCGAGGAGTTGTCGCAAGGGGCCTTCGCCGGGCGCGCGCAGGAGCTGCTCGCGCTGGTGGCCGACCATCCGCACGGTCTGGCCGGTACGTTCCCCGGCAGCCCGAACGCCTTCACGGCGCTGCTCGCGCAGTGGAACGAGGGCGCGGTGGGCTGGCGGACCTGGCATGCCTACCCCCAGGAGGGGCGGTTGGTCACCACCCGCACCTGTGTCGGGGCCCGGGTGCCGGCCGCGCTCCGGCCGCCGGGCGCGGGTGGACTCGATATGAGTGGCCTGCCCGGTGGCCTGCCGGACGGGCTGTCGGGCGGGCTGTCGGGTGGGGTGCCGCCCCAAGTCCCCTGCGTCTGAAGGGGATCGCGTGTGGCCGAGAGGTCATCAATGCCAGATGTGCGAACGGCAATGCACCCGTGTGGGGGACGAGACGTAAGCGATATGTGACGTAGCGTTCCCTTTGTGATCGATTCGCCCATGTCCGCCGTCTCGGATGCGCCGTCGTCGCCGGAATCCGGCCCTCCGGCGCGGCTGCCCGTGCGGGCGGGGCTCGGCCGCTTTCTCGTGCTCGGCACGGTCTTCGTCTGCGCCGCCTGCGGGCTCGTCTACGAGCTCGAACTCGTCGCCCTCGCCTCGTACTTGGCGGGTGACTCGGTCACCCAGGCATCCGTGGTGCTGTCCGTGATGGTCTTCGCCATGGGCGTCGGCTCGCTGCTGGCCAAGCGGCTGCGCTGCCGGGCCGCCGTGGGCTTCGGCGCCATCGAGGCGGTGCTCGCGCTCGTCGGCGGCTGCTCGGCGATGGCGCTGTACGCGTGCTTCGCGTGGGGCGGTCACTCGCGCTCCGCGCTGGTCGGCTTCTCGTTCGCCATCGGTGTGCTCATCGGGGCCGAGGTGCCGCTGCTGATGACCCTCATCCAGCGGGTGCGCCGGCAGGACGCGGGCGGCGCGGTGGCCGATCTGTTCGCGGCGGACTACGTGGGCGCACTGGTCGGCGGGCTCGCCTTCCCCTTTCTGCTGCTGCCCGCGTTCGGCCAGCTGACCGGCGCGCTGGTCACCGGCGCGGTCAACGCGGTCGCGGGCGGCGCGCTGGTGCTCTGGCTGTTCCGCCGCGATCTGAGCGTACGGGCGCGGTGGACGCTGATCGTCGCCAATGGGCTGGTGCTCGTCGCGCTGGCCGTCGGTGCCGTGCTGACCCCCTCCTTCGAGCGGGCCGCCCGACAGGCCGTCTACGGACCGGGGGTGCGGGTCGCGCTGCGCACCGGCGAGCAGGAGATCGTGCTGGTGGGCGGGGGGACGAGCGGGCGGCCGCTGTCGCTGTTCCTCAACGGGCGGCTGCGGGTCAGCGGGCGCGACGAGGTCCGCTACCACGAGGCGCTGATCCACCCGGCGATGGCCGCCGGACCGCACGGCCGGGTGCTGGTGCTGGGCGGGGGCGACGGGCTCGCGGTGCGCGAGATCCTGCGGTACGCGGGGGTCCGCTCGGTGACCGTCGTGGAGCGGGACGCTGAGGTGGTGCGGCTGGCCCGGCGCGATCCCGGGCTGTCCGCGCTCAACGGCGGCGCCTACCGCGATCCGCGGGTGCGGGCGGTGACGGCGGACGCCTTCGACTGGCTGCGCCGGTCCATGGCGTACGACGTGGTGGTGTGCGATCTGCCCGCCCCCGAGCTCACCCCGAGCACCAAGTACTACTCCCAGGAGTTCTACGGCCTGGCCGAGCGGGTGCTGGCGCCCGGCGGTCGGCTGGTGGTCCACGCCGGGCCGCTGCGGCCCGATCCGCGGGCGTTCTGGACGGTGGACGCGACGATGCGCTCGGTCGGGCTGCGGACCACTCCGTATGTGATCGGCGCCCCGCGCCCCGGGCGCGGCAGCCCGCACGACTGGGGGTTCGTCCTGGCGGCGCGCTCCCCGGTCGGGCTGCGGCTGGCCCCGCACCGGCCGCGGCCGCGCTCGCTGACGGAGGAGGGGCTGCGGGCGGCCCGCCGCACGGCAGAGCGCGCTCGGGAGAGGGGCCTGTCCCCGTCGACGCTCATGCGTCCGCGCTATGGGGAGTGACGCCCCGGCCTGTGGGGTGTGTCCGACGGATCGTGACGCCTGTGGTGGATCTTTCCCCTACCCGCTCCTTCCCGCTATCAGGGGCTTCGCCCCTGGACCCGGCCCCCGGGGTCTGGGGCAGAGCCCCAGTTCCGGGGAGGGGCGGGTAGGGGAAAGCCTCGAGACGCCACGGCGGGTCCGGTAGTGGGGCGGGCATGGCGGCGGGTGCCCGCCCGCGTGCGGGGCGTGTCCGCGCGCCGGGGGCTCGCGTCGGCGGCGTACGTCAGCGGCGCGCGGAAAGTTGCGCGGGAACGGGTCTCAGCGAACGTGCGATGGGTACTGTCTTGAGCTATGGAGCATGAGGTGTTCGTTCCGTTTCCCGTCGACACCGTCCGGCTGGCGCTCGCGGAGCCCGCCCGCGTCGCTCGTTGCGTTCCCGGGCTCCAGCAGGACGCCGATGAGGCCGCCGGTCCGCTCGCCGGCCGGCTGCGGCTGCGCATCGGCGGGTCCACCATCACCTATCGCGGCGCGCTGCGCGTCGTCCGGCGCGCCGATGCCTTCGAGGTCGAGGGCGAGGGCGGCGAGGCGCGGGGCAGCGGCTCGGTGAAACTCGCGCTGACCATCACGCCGAAGCCCATCGAGGGCGGTACGCGGCTGAACTGCTCCGGGACGGTCCACAGCGACGGACGGCTGGCCGAGTTCGACGACGAGGCGGTCACCACCGTGGCCCGCCGGATGCTGGACCGGTTCGCCGCGGCGCTCACGGCCGGGCTGGAGACGTCCCCGATCGGCGCGCCCACGGAGGACGAGGCTCCCGGCCAGGCCGCTGACGAGGGCACTGACGAGGCCGTCGGCGAGGGCACCGACGCGGCGGCTGACGCGGGTGCGGCCGCCGCCGCGGACGAGACCGGCCTGCCGACCGAGGCCGAGCTTCCGCTGTCGGCCGACGACATGGACATCGAGGACGTCGGCGACCTCGAGGATCTGGACGAGGTGGACGGCGTCGAGGAGCCGGTCGGCTTCGGCGATCTCGACGACCTCGACGAGGAGCCCCCGGCCGAGGCCGCCCACGCCCGCCGCACGATGATCGGCCGCTCCACCGAGGAGGTCGACCACGCCCCGCCGCGCGGCCGCTACGCCCCGGTACCCGCGCCCGAGACCGTCTCCACCAGCGCCACACTGCGCTGGGCCGCGCCCGCCGCGGCCGTCGTGCTCGCCTCGGTCGTCGTCGTGGGCCGTCGCGTACTTCGCCGCCGCCGATGACCCCGGGCGCATAGGCTCGGTGTTTGTGACCACCGAAGACACAACGGAGACCAAGGGCGTACGGCTGACCGCCGGGGACGCCGAGCTGACCGTCTCGCCCGAGAACGGCTGCCGCATCGGTTCATTGCGCATCGGCGGTACGGAGGTGCTGCGACAGGGCCCGCGGTTCGGGTCGTTCCCGATGGTGCCGTGGTGCGGCCGTACCGGTCTCGGCCGGTTCCGCAACGGCGGGCGGATCCACCAACTGCCCATCAACTCCCCGCCGCACGCGATCCACGGGACCGGCCGGAACGTCGAATGGGCCCCCGTCAGCACGGGCCAGTCCAGCGCGGCCTTCACATACGACCTCGCCGACCCCTGGCCGTACGAGGGCCGGGTCACCCAGAACTTCGAGCTCTCCCCGGACAGCCTGACCGTCACCATGAGCGTGGAGACCGAGGGCGATTCCTTCCCGGCGCAGGCGGGCTGGCATCCATGGTTCCTGCGGAACCTGGGCGACGGCGGCCCCGATGACGAGGTCGGCCCCGATGTCGAGATCGCCTTCGATGCCGCATGGCAGGAGGAGCGCGGCGAGGACCACCTCCCCACCGGCCGCCGGATCGCACCGAAGCCCGGCCCCTGGGACGACTGCTTCGGGATGCCGCAGGGGGTGGATGTCACGCTCACCTGGCCCGGCCGACTGGAGCTGAAGGTCACCAGCCGGACGGAGTGGGTGGTCGTCTACGACGAACAGGCGGAGGCGGTGTGCGTCGAACCGCAGTCCGGCCCGCCCAACGGACTCAACCTCCTGCCGCGCCTGGTCACCCCCATCGAGCCGCTGGAGATCGCCATGACCTGGAGCTGGCGCACCCTGGCCTGACGCGGTCGGGATGACGCGGTCGGTCTCGCATAAGCTCAAGCGCATGAGCGATGCGCGTGACGCCCTGCTTCAGCAGATCAAGGACAAGGCCGTGGTCCACGGCAAGGTGACCCTCTCCTCCGGGCGTGAGGCCGACTACTACATCGACCTGCGCCGGATCACTCTGGACGCCGATGCCGCGCCGCTGGTCGGGCAGGTCATGCTCGAGACCACGGCCGATCTGGAGTACGACGCGGTCGGCGGGCTGACGCTGGGCGCCGACCCGGTGGCCACGTCCATGCTGCACGCCGCCGCCGCGCGCGGGCGCCGGCTCGACGCCTTCGTGGTCCGCAAGGCCCAGAAGACGCACGGTATGCAGCGGCGGATCGAGGGCCCGGACATCGCGGGCCGCCGGGTGCTGGTGGTCGAGGACACCTCCACCACCGGCGGTTCCCCGCTGACCGCGGTGGAGGCGGCACGGGAGGCGGGTGCGGAGGTTGTCGCGGTCGCGACGATCGTCGAGCGCGGCGCCGCGCCCGCGATCGCGGACGCCGGGCTGCCGTACCTCCCGGCGTACTCGCTCACCGACCTCGGGCTGAGCTGAATCAGGAGCTGAACCAGAAGCTGAACCAGGAGCTGAGTCATGCAGGCTGGGGAGGTGGGAGGTTTCACGTGAAACCACCCACCCCCGTCCGTGTGGTCTCGGCGTGCGCCGTGTGGAGCAATCGGCGGAGTCTGGGATTATGGCCCCCGACGATGACGTCGCCCCTAGGTCAGGGCCATGTACGACTAACCCGCACATACAAGGAGCGGTCAGATGCCCATCGCATCCCCTGAGATCTACAACGAGATGCTCGACCGGGCGAAGGCGGGCAAGTTCGCCTACCCGGCGATCAACGTGACCTCGACGCAGACTCTGCACGCCGCCCTGCGCGGTTTCGCCGAGGCGGAGAGCGACGGCATCGTCCAGATCTCCACCGGTGGTGCCGAGTTCCTGGGTGGCCAGTACAAGAAGGACATGGTGACCGGTGCGGTCGGCCTCGCCGAGCTCGCGCATGTCGTGGCCGAGAAGTACCCGGTCAACATCGCCCTCCACACCGACCACTGCCCGAAGGACAAGCTGGACGGCTATGTCCGTCCGCTGCTCAAGGTCTCGCAGGAGCGCGTCGCCAAGGGTCAGAACCCGCTGTTCCAGTCCCATATGTGGGACGGTTCCGCCGAGACCCTCGCCGACAACCTCGACATCGCGCAGGAGCTGCTGGCCGAGGCGGTCAAGGCGAAGATCATCCTCGAGGTCGAGATCACCCCGACCGGTGGCGAGGAGGACGGCGTCACCCACGAGATCAACGACAAGCTGTATACGACGGTGGACGACGCCCTGCGCACCGCCGAGGCCCTGGGCCTGGGCGACAAGGGCCGCTACCTGCTGGCCGCCTCCTTCGGCAACGTCCACGGCGTCTACAAGCCGGGCAATGTCGTCCTCCGCCCGGAGCTGCTGCGTGACCTCCAGGACGGTGTCGGCGCGAAGTACGGCAAGCAGGACCCGTTCTTCTTCGTCTTCCACGGCGGCTCCGGCTCCACGGAGCAGGAGATCCGCACCGCGCTGGAGAACGGCGTGGTGAAGATGAACCTCGACACGGACACCCAGTACGCCTTCAGCCGTCCGATCGCGGACCACATGTTCCGCAACTACGACGGGGTGCTGAAGGTGGATGGCGAGGTCGGCAACAAGAAGACGTATGACCCGCGGAGCTGGGGGAAGCTGGCCGAGACGGGGATGGCTGAGCGGGTCACCAAGGCCTGTGCGGATCTTCGGTCTACCGGGACGAAGCTGAAGTAGTTCTTCGGCTCGCCCCTTCGGGCCCGGCTTCTCGCCTTGCGGCGAGTTTGCCGGGCCCGTTCGCGTTCTGGGCTGGCCCCGGGGGCGCCGCCCGGGGCATGATCCAGGTATGGCAGGTGTGCGACTGTCCGTGCCGGCCGGGCGGTGGTTGGTGTTCACCACCGTGCTGGGGTCCGCCATGGCCCTGCTCGACAGCACCGTCGTCAATGTCGCCCTGCCGCGCATCGGCCTCGACCTGGGCGCAGATCTCCCCGTACTCCAGTGGACCGTCAACGCCTACATGCTCACCCTCGCCGGGCTGATCCTGCTCGGCGGGGCGCTGGGGGACCGGTTCGGGCGGCGGCGGGTGTTCGTCATCGGGGTGGTGTGGTTCGCGCTGGCCTCGCTGGTGTGCGGGCTTGCGCCGAACGCCGGGGTGCTCATCGCAGCGCGGGCGTTCCAGGGCATCGGCGGGGCGCTGCTCACCCCCGGGTCGCTGGCGCTGATCCAGTCCGTGATCCACCCCGATGACCGGGCGCGGGCGATCGGGCTGTGGTCCGGCTTCGGCGGTATCGGGGCGGCGATCGGGCCGTTCCTCGGCGGCTGGCTGGTGGACGGGCCCGGCTGGCGCTGGGTGTTCTTCATCAATGTGCCGCTGGCGGCGGTGTGCGTGCCGGTGGCTTTGCGCCACGTACCGGAGACCCGTGATCCGCGGCCGCGCGGCCGGTTCGACGTCCTCGGCGCCGTGCTGGGGGCGGCGGCCCTCGCCCTGGTCACCTATGCGCTGATCGCCGCGCCGCAGAAGGGCGCCTCGCCCGCCGTGGTGGTTCCGGGCGTCGCCGGGCTGGCGCTGGGGGCGGTCTTCATCGTCGTGGAGCGGAGGCTGCGCGAGCCGATGCTGCCGCTGTCCATCTTCGCCTCCCGCCAGTTCAGCGCCGTCAATGTGGTGACCCTGTGTGTCTACGCGGCCTTCGGCGGCTTCTTCTTCCTCTCGGTGCTCGACCTCCAGGTGGTGGTGGGCTACTCCGCCCTCGCCGCCGGTACCGCGCTGCTGCCCACGACCACGCTGATGCTGCTGCTGTCGGCCCGTTCGGGGGAGCTGGGCAAGCGCATCGGCCCGCGGATCCCGCTGACCCTCGGCCCGCTGCTGTGCGCGGCGGGGATGCTGCTGATGACCCGGGCCGGGGTGGGGGCGGTGTACTGGCGGGACATCCTGCCCGCGCTGTTGGTGCTGGGCCTGGGCATGGTCGTGGTGGTCGCCCCGCTCACCGCGACCGTCCTGGCCTCGGTGGACGTCGCCCGCGCGGGCCTGGCCAGCGGGGTGAACAACGCGGCGGCGCGGGCGGCCGGGCTGGTCGCGGTGGCGGCGCTGCCGCTGCTCGCGGGGATGGGCCCGGAGGCGTACCGATCGGCGGACGCCTTCTCGAGCACCTTCCGGCGGGCGATGCCGATCTGTGCCGGGGTGCTGGTGCTGGGGGCGCTCCTCGCCTGGCGCACGGTGCGCTCGGACGCGCTGGAGCAGGCGGGCGCGGAGGTGGCGGCGGAGCCGGAGCGGGCCGGGGCCGCGGTGCCGGCGGAGGGCGCCGAGGGCGCCGCGCGGGCGGCCGGGCCGCCGTGCCGCCCCGAGTGCGCCTACCACTGCGGGGTGTCCGCGCCGCCCCTGGACCCGGGCGAACGAAGCCCCCGTACCCGACCCGCGTCCTCCTGATGGCTTGAGCGTGTCGGGTGGGGCCCCGGACCAGGCAGACTGGAACCCATGGCCATTCACGAGAACCTGCTCGGGGGACCGCCCCCGACCCATCTGCCCGACGACCCGGAGCCGCGCGAGCTGCTCGCCTCCGGCGCGGCCCCGGCCGAGGTCGCCGCGAAGTACCCGGCCTCCTCGCTCGCCTGGGCGCAGCTCGCCGACGAGGCGTTCGAGGCCGGCCGGGTGGTCGAGTCCTACGCGTACGCCCGCACCGGCTACCACCGCGGGCTCGACGCCCTGCGCCGCAGCGGCTGGAAGGGCCACGGTCCGGTGCCCTTCGAGCACGAGCCCAACCGGGGCTTCCTGCGCGCCCTGCACGCGCTCGCGCGCGCCGCGCAGTCCATCGGCGAGGAGGAGGAGTACGAGCGCTGCTCGACCTTCCTGCGTGAGAGCTCCCCGACCGCGGCGGACACGCTCTCCTGACGCGCGTCTCCTGATGCGCGTCTCCTGATGCGCGTCTTCTGACGCGCGTCTTGTGATCCACGTTTCCTGATCCCGCCTCCCCTGATCCGCTGGGACAGGGCGAGGCGCACCGGGCCTGTGGGGTGTCGTATGCCCCACGGGCCCCTTCCGTACTTGCCGATCGTCCGCGCTGCGCGGATGATGCGGTGCGGGGCCCCTTCGGCTGTGGGCCCCGAGGGGACCGGGGCTCCGAGACCGAAGGGAAGGGGCGGACCGCTACCCGGTAGCGAGCAGTACTCAGGAGATGCGATGTCGCAGCAGCCTGTCCCTCAGCATGCCGAGTCCGACGCCCCGAATCTGGACTTCGACGGCACCACGCCGTACGAGGACTACGTCCGGGCGTCCGTGCTCACCCACCTCCAGCACCCCCTCTCCGACGACCCCGGAGAGATGGTCTTCCTGGTCACCACCCAGGTCATGGAGCTGTGGTTCACCGTGATCGTCCATGAGTGGCAGACCGCCGCGCAGGCGCTGCGCGAGGACGATCTGCCCACCGCGATGGCCGCTCTCCAGCGCTCGGCCTACGAGCTGGAGTCGCTCAACGCCTCGTGGACACCGCTGGCCCATCTCACCCCCGGCCAGTTCAACGCGTACCGCTCCGCGCTCGGCGAGGGCTCCGGCTTCCAGTCGGCGATGTACCGGCGGCTGGAGTTCCTGCTCGGCGAGAAGTCCGCGTCCATGCTCGTCCCGCACCGGGGCGCGCCGCGGGTCCACGCCGAGCTGGAGAAGGCGCTGACCGAGCCCAGCCTGTACGACGAGGTGCTGCGCCATCTCGCGCGCCGCGGCCTCGCCATCCCGGCCGCGGTGCTGGACCGCGACCCCGCCCTGCGCCATGAACCGGATCCCGGGGTGGAGCGGGTCTGGGAGGAGATCTACTCAGGCCCGAGCGACAGCGAGCTGATCCGGCTCGGCGAGGCGCTCACCGAGGTCGCCGAACTGGTGTGGCGCTGGCGCAATGACCACCTGGTGGCGACCCGGCGGGCGATGGGCTCCAAGACCGGCACCGGGGGCTCGGCCGGGGTCGCCTGGCTGGAGAAGCGCGCGGCCAAGAACGTCTTCCCCGAGCTGTGGACGGCGCGCAGCCATGTCTGACGCGACGATTCCCACGGGGTCGGCTGGTACCGAGCCGACCGAGCCCGGCCCGTCCATGAACGGTCTCCCCGAGGCCGCTCCGGCCGACGAGGCCGCCAGGCTCGACGCGGCCGACCCGCTGCGCGCCAAGCGCGACGCCTTCACCCTCGACGACACGATCTACCTCGACGGCAACTCGCTGGGCGCGCTGCCCCGCGCCGTCCCGCCCCGGCTGGCCGACGTAGTCGCCCGCGAATGGGGTGAGCTGCGCATCCGTTCCTGGGAGGAGAGCGGCTGGTGGACCGCGCCGGAGCGGATCGGCGACCGCGTCGGCCGGCTCATCGGCGCCGCCCCCGGCCAGGTCGTGGTGGGCGACTCGACGAGCGTGAACGTCTTCAAGGCGGTCGTCGCGGCCGTACGGATCGCCCAGGAGCGCGGCGCCCACCGGGACCAGATCCTGGTGGACGAGGCCACCTTCCCCACCGACGGCTATATCGCCGAGTCCGCCGCCCGGATGACCGGCTGCACCGTGCGGCCGGTGGCCGCGGGCGACGTCCCGACCGCCGTCGGCGCGCGCACCGCCGTCGCGCTCGTGAACCATGTGGACTACCGCACCGGCCGCCTCCACGACCTGCCCGGGACCACGGCCGCCGTGCACGCGGCGGGCGCGCTCGTGGTGTGGGACCTGTGCCACAGCGCGGGCGCCCTGCCGGTCGGGCTGGACGCCCATGGGGTGGACCTCGCGGTGGGCTGCACCTACAAGTACCTCAACGGCGGGCCCGGCGCGCCCGCGTATCTGTATGTCGCGCGGGCCCATCAGCCACGCTTCGACTCGCCGCTGCCCGGCTGGAACTCGCATGCCGATCCCTTCGGCATGGCCTCCGCCTACGCCCCGGCCGACGGCGCGGTCCGCGGCCGCGTCGGCACCCCGGACATCCTCTCGATGCTGGCGCTTGAGGCCGCGCTCGAGGTGTGGGACGACGTGCCGGTCGAGGACGTCAGGGCCAAGAGCCTGGCGCTGACGGACTTCTTCCTCCGCTGCGTCGAGACTTACGTCCCGGCGGGCCGGGTCCGGTCGATCACCCCCGTCGCGCACGCCGAGCGCGGCAGCCAGGTGGCGCTGCGGTGCGCGGCGGCGGGGGAGGCCGGGGAGGTGATGGCGGAGCTGGTGCGGCGCGGTGTCGTGGGCGACTTCCGCCGCCCCGATGTGCTGCGCTTCGGCTTCACCCCGCTCTATACGGGCTTCGCCGAGGTGGAGCGGGCGGCGCGGGTGCTGGCCGATGTGCTGAAGGAGGGCTGACCGGTGGGCGGGGCGACGGCGGGGGCGGCGGCCGAGGAGACGTCGGTCTTCGGGCTCGCGCCCGTGGCACCGGCCCGGACCGCCGCGTACGGCGAACACCCGGACCAGGTGGTGGACTTCTATCTGCCGCCACCCGGCACGGACGGGGCCGCCCGCACCGCCCCGCTGGTCCTCCTCTTCCACGGCGGCGCCTGGCGCGCCCCTTACGACCGCCGCCATGTCTCGCCGTTCGCCGCCTTCCTGGCGGGGCGGGGGCTGGCGGTGGCGTCCGTCGAGTACCGCCGTGGTGGGGCTGACCCCGCGCGGGCCGGGCGGTGGCCGGAGACGTTCGACGACATCGCGGCCGCCGTGGACGCCGTGCCGGGCCTCGTCCGGCAGCTCGGGCTCCCCGGGGCCGACCCGGACCGCGTGGTGCTCACCGGGCACTCCGCGGGCGGGCACGCCGTGCTGTGGGCGGCGGCCCGGCACCGGCTGCCGTCCGGCACTCCCTGGCATCTGCGCTCCCCCTCCCCGCTCCGCGGCGTCGTCGCCCTCGCCCCCATCGCCGACCTCACCACCGCCCGTGCGCTGGACGTCTGCTCCGGCGCCGTCGACGAACTCCTCGGCGAACTCCTCGGCGAAGGCGCTGACGAAGGCGAAGGCGCGGGCGGTGGTGGCAGCGGTGGTGGTGGCGATGAGCTGACGGTCCGGCTGGGCCTCGCCGACCCCGCCGCGCTGCTGCCCACCGCGGTCCCCACCACCATCGTGCAGGGCGGCACCGACATCGATGTGCCACCGGCGGTCGCGGAAGCCTTCGCGGAGGCGGCGGTCCGCGCCGGACAGGACGTGCGGCTGATCAGGACCGATGGCGGCCACTTCCCGCCCATCGACCCCACGACCCCCGCCGCGCACACCGTCGCCGAGGAGATCGCCCGCCTGGCGGGGGCGCACCCGGCCACGTAACACCGAGCCGGACCCCGCCGCGTAACCCCGAGCCGGACCCCGCCGCGTAGTACTTGAGACGGACACCGCACAATCCACATTCCCGGGGACGACGCCGCGGGGCCCGCTCCCTACCGTTGACGGCGTGACTGAGACGATTCCGCGGACTGAACTCCGCACCATCCGCCGGGTGTTCTCCGATCTGCGGAAGGACTTGATCACCGGCGCCTTCGCCCTCCGCCCCGTGCCGCCCCTCGGCGATACGCATCCGCTGGTGCGCAAGATGCCCCCGTCGGCCCTGCCCTACGCGCCGTGGCTGCCGCATGCCGCGCTCACGGCCTTCGCCTTCTACCTCATGGCCGTGGCGGTCGAAATCGAGGGCGCGGGTCTGGCCCTACTCAGCGGTGTGCCACTGCTGTTGGCGCTCTACCGGCCGATCGGCGCCTGGTGGCTGTCGTTCGGCGGGAGCGTCGTCTGGGGTCTGGGTATCACCGACACGAGTGCGGGTGGCATGTGGCCCTGGCCGCCGACCTTGTTCGCCTCGTATATCGCGGTGATGGTGATCGTCGCGTTCCAGAACCGCCCCCGCGTGGCCGGACAGATGCTGCTGTTCACGGCCGTGTTCGGGTTCGCCTACGATCTCTCCGCGGATTGGCGGCAGACGAACGCCTTCCCGATGGTGGCCACCTCCTGTGTCATCGTGGGCGCCGTCGTCGCCCGGCGCAGTCTGCGCGAGACCAAGCAGCAGGTCGCCGTGCAGCAGTCGGCCACCCATGAGGAGCGCTCCCGCCGCACCCTGCTGGAGGAGCGCGCGACCATCGCCCGTGAGCTGCACGATGTGGTCGCGCACCACATGTCCGTGATCGCCATCCAGGCGGAGGCGGCGCCCTACCGGGTGGCGAACCCGCCCGAGGAGCTGGCCACCAGCTTCGCGACCATCCGGGAGAACGCGGTCGCCGCGCTCACCGAACTCCGCCGCGTCCTCGGCGTCGTCCGCGCCGACGACCCCGACGCCTACGCCGACGCCGACCCCGAGGCGCCCCAGCCGACCCTCGCCACGCTCGACACGCTCTTCGCGGGGGTCCGGGCGGCGGGGCTGACCGTCGAGCACATCACCACCGGCGCCGTACGGCCGCTGCCCTCCGGGGTGGAGCTGTCCGCGTACCGGATCGTCCAGGAGGCGCTGTCCAACGCGCTGCGGCACGCGCCCGGCAGCACCGCCCGCGTCGAAGTCGCGTACGTCCTCGGCGGTCTGGGCCTGCGGATCGTCAACGGCCCGCCCACCCAGACCGTACGGCCCTCGCCGGGCATGGGCCATGGGCTGCTCGGGATGCGGGAGCGCGTGGCCATGCTGGACGGGGAGATGACGGCGGGCGCGGTGGAGGAGGACGGCGGTTACGAGGTCGCGGTCTTCATCCCGGCCGCCGCGGTCCCCGAAGCGGAGGCGTCCGGACCGGATCCATCGGCACCGAAGCAGGGGCACGCGCCGGATGCGTCGGGCCAGGCACCGGAGTTGAAGAAGTCGGGGCTGGAGAAGGGGCCCGCCCCGGAGGGGGAGACGATGACGCCATGACCACCGACGCCCCCTCCCTCCCCTCTCCCATCCGCGTGCTGATCGCCGACGACCAGGTGATGGTCCGCGAGGGCTTCTCCGTGCTGCTGAACGCCCAGCCCGATATCGAGGTCATCGGCGAGGCGGTCGACGGGCGCCAGGCCATCGCCCAGGTGGCCGCGCTGCGCCCCGATGTCGTCCTGATGGACATCCGGATGCCGGAGATCAACGGCCTCGAGGCCACCCGCGAGATCGTCGCGGCGGACGCGGACGCCAAGGTGCTCGTCCTGACCACCTTCGACCTGGACGAGTACGTCTACCAGGCGCTGCGTGCCGGAGCGAGCGGCTTTCTGCTCAAGGACGCCTCCGCCCGGCAGCTCGGCGACGCGGTACGTGTCGTCGCGGCGGGCGAGGCGCTGCTGGCCCCGGCCGTCACCAAGCGCCTGATCAGCACGTTCTCGCGGATCGGTGAGGCCGCCGGGTTCGGTGGTCCGCTTCCCTCCCCACGGGGGCGGCTGGCCGAGCTGACCGAGCGGGAGAACGAGGTCCTGGTGCTGGTCGCCCAGGGCTGCTCCAACGCCGAGATCGCCGAGCGGCTGATCGTCGCCGAGTCGACGGTGAAGACGCACGTCAGCCGGATCCTGGTGAAGCTGGGGCTGCGCGACCGCACCCAGGCGGCGGTGTTCGCCTACGAGGTCCGCCTGGTGACGCCCGGAGGCTGACGCCCACCGGCCCGGCGAGCCCCCGGGACCGCACCTGGAGGCAGCCGGCGGCCTCTGGGTGCATCTGGCGTCCTCTCGGGGCAGCGGGGCGACCTCTGGGTGCATCTGGCGGCCTCTGGGGGCAGTCGGCGGCCTCTGGAGGGCGAGCCGGACCGGCGGTACCGTCCGGGGATGAGCAGCAGTGCGGAAGCCCCCGCCTTCGACCCCTGGCGGCCGTCGTTCGTCGCGGACCCGTATCCGGCCTACGCCGAGCTGCGCGAGCGCGGCCGCGCGCACTGGTTCGAGCCCTCCCGTCAGTGGCTGATCCCGCGTCACGCGGATGTCGGCGCCCTGCTGCGGGACCGCAGGCTCGGCCGCACCTATCTCCACCGCTTCGGCCATGAGGAGTTCGGCCGCACCGCGCCGCCGCCCGAGCACGAGCCGTTCCACACCCTCAACGACCACGGCATGCTCGACCTGGAACCGCCGGATCACACCCGGCTGCGCCGGCTCGTCTCCAAGGCGTTCACCCCGCGGACGGTCGAGGCGCTGGTCCCGACGATCCAGCGGCTCGCGGCGGAACTCGTCGACTCCCTCGTCGCCTCGGGCGGCGGCGATCTCATCGAGACCGTCGCCGAACCGCTGCCGGTCGCCGTGATCGCCGAGATGCTGGGCATTCCGCCCGCCGACCGCCCCGCCCTGCGGCCCTGGTCGGCGGATATCTGCGGGATGTACGAGCTGAGTCCGGGCGAGGAGACGGCGCGCCGGGCCGTGCGCGCGTCCGTCGAATTCTCCGCGTATCTGCGCGAGTTGATCGAGGCGCGCCGCAGGGCCCCGGGGGACGATCTGATCAGCGGGCTCATCGCCGCGTACGACGAGGGCGACCGGCTCACCGAGCAGGAGATGATCTCCACCTGTGTGCTGCTGCTCAACGCGGGCCATGAGGCCACGGTCAACACCACCGGGAACGGCTGGTGGGCGCTCTTCCGCCATCCCGAGCAGCTCGCCCTGCTCCGTGCCGATCCCGACGCGCTGCTGCCCACCGCCGTGGACGAGCTGCTGCGCTATGACACCCCGCTCCAGCTCTTCGAGCGCTGGGTGCTGGAGGACATCGAGGTCGGCGGCACGGTCATCCCGCGCGGCAGCGAGGTCGCGCTGCTCTTCGGCTCGGCCAACCGCGACCCGGCCCGCTTCGACCGCCCCGACACGCTCGATCTCTCCCGCACGGACAACCCCCACATCAGCTTTGGCGCCGGGATCCACTACTGCCTGGGCGCCCCGCTGGCCCGGCTGGAGCTGATCGCCTCCTTCGGCGCGCTGCTCCGCAAGGCGCCCGGACTGCGGCTGGTCAAGGAGCCGGAGCGGGGGGCGAACTTCGTCATCCGCGGTCTGCGGGAGCTCCAGGTCGAGCTCTGAGCACAAAGACCTGGCACGCCGGACAAACAAGCCCCCTGTTGTCCACAGCCTGTGGACAACAGGGGGCGGTTGCCGGGGTGTGGTGGGCCGACGGGGGTCAGCCGCCGATGTCACGGCGGCGCATACCCACCAGTCCTCCGGCGGCGAGAACGACCGAGAGGAGCAGCAGCCACAGGAACGGCGCTGCCGTCACCTCGTCGCCCGGCAGCTTCGGCAGATGGCTGAAGGGCGAGGTGTCCATGACGGAGTCGGACAGCTCCAGCGCCGGGCCCATCCAGCCCAGCGCGACCACCCAGCCGACGAACGCCCAGGCCGCGGACGAGTACTTCGGCACCACGCCCACGAGGAAGAGCGTCACGCTGGTGAGCGCCCACACCGCCGGGAGCTGGGCGAGTGTGGCGCCCAGGCAGCGCGGGAGCTGGTCGGCCAGATCGCCCGCCGCGATGCCGTAGCCCAGCCCCAGCGCCAGACCGCCGATCGCCAGGATGACCACCGGGCCGAGGTACGCGATGACCAGGTGGCTCCCGGCCCAGCGCAGTCGGCCGACGGCGTTGGCCAGCAGGGGCTCGGCGCGCTGGTCGGTCTCCTCGCCGCGCAGCCGCAGCACGGAGGTGGCGGTGTAGACGGTGAGGATGGTGCCGAGGACGCCGACCATGGCGGCCAGGAACGCGTCGTTGAGCCCCTGGGCGCCGCCCATCCGCTGGATGATGTCGCGGGTCTTGTCGCTGTCGCCGAGGAAGTCGTTCGCACCGTCGGAGATGCCGCCGAAGATGGCGCCCGCGAAGACGAAGCCCGCGGCCCAGCCGAACAGGGCACCGCGCTGGAGCCGCCAGCCCAGGCCGTAGACGCCGCTCAGCAGCGGGCCGGCGGCCGGCGGGCCGGGACGGGTGGCGTAGAAGCTGGCGCCCACGTCGCGACGCCCGGCGAGGGAGTACGCGAGGGCGATCGAGGCTGCGGCGAGCACGGCGATCAGCAGCAGCGGCCACCAGCGCTCGTCCGCGTACGGCCGGGCGTACTCGGCCCAGCCCAGCGGCGAGAGCCAGACCAGGACATGGCCGGAGCCCTTGCTGCCGTCCTCGGCGGCGTCACCCGCCATGCGCAGCACGAAGGCGACGCCGACCGCGGCGGAGCTCAGGCCCCTGGCCAGCCGTGCGTTCTCCGTGAGCTGGGCGGCGACGGCGGCCAGGCCGCCGAAGGCCATACCGGACAGGCCGACGGCGAGGCCGAGGGCCAGCGCGCCGGTGCCGCCCTGGCCCGCGAGACTGCCCGCGATGAGCAGGGTCACCGCGCCGTTGGCGATGGCCACGGCGAGCAGGGCCGAGGTGAGCCCCGCGCGGCGGCCGACCATGCCCGCGGAGAGCGCCTCCTGGCGGCCGGTCTCCTCCTCCTCACGGGTGTGCCGGATCACGATGAGCAGGCTCATGATCGCGGCGAAGACCGTGAGGAAGGCACCCACGCGCCAGACGGTCAGCGCGCCGAGCGTGTCGTCGAAGGCGGCGCCGAACAGGGCCCGGGTCGAGCCGTTCCCATTCATGTCCTCGACGAGGCTGGCGCGGCGGGCGGGGGTGTCGTACGCGCTCTTCAGACGGCCGACGGTGCTGCTGGCCGTGAGCCCCAGGCACAGCACCCACACCGGCATCATGATCCGGTCGCGGCGCAGGGCGAGCCGCAGCAGCGTGCCCGTGCCCGCCAGATCATGGGCCGATCCGCGGGCGCGGGGTGAGACCCGGGCGTCGGCTACGGCGGTCATCGGGCGATCGCCTCGGCTTCCGTGCGCGTGATGTCGTCCTGGTAGTGGCGCAGGAAGAGCTCTTCCAGGGTGGGCGGGGTGGAGATGAGGCTGCGCACCCCGACCTGGGTGAGCTGCCGCAGCACGGCGTCCATCTTGTCGGAGTCGACCTGGAGCTTGACCTGGCTGCCCTGGATGTCCACGTTGTGCACACCGGGGAGGCCGGACAGGCCGTTGGGCTCGCCGGCGAGCTCGGCGGTCACCGACGTACGGGTCAGATGGCGCAGCTCGGTGAGGGTGCCGGACTCCACCCGGCGGCCCTTGCGGATGATGCTCACCCTCCGGCAGAGCGCCTCGACCTCGCTGAGGATGTGGCTGGAGAGCAGCACCGTACGGCCGCGGTCGCGCTCCTCGGCGACGCACTCGCGGAAGACCTCCTCCATGAGCGGGTCGAGCCCGGAGGTCGGCTCGTCGAGGATCAGCAGCTCCACTTCGGATGCGAACGCGGCGACCAGGGCGACTTTCTGGCGATTGCCCTTGGAATACGTACGGCCCTTCTTGGTGGGGTCGAGCTCGAACCGCTCCAGGAGCTCGGCGCGGCGTGCGGTGTCCAGACCACCGCGCAGCCGCCCGTACAGGTCGATGACCTCTCCACCGCTCAGGTTGCGCCACAGGGTGACGTCTCCGGGGACGTACGCGATGTGGCGGTGGAGGTCGACCGCGTCGTGCCAGGGGTCCTTGCCGAGCATCTGCACCGCGCCGGAGTCGGCGCGGAGCAGCCCGAGGAGGACCCGGATGGTCGTGGACTTCCCGGCGCCGTTGGGCCCGAGGAAGCCATGGACCTCACCTGCCTCGACTTCGAGGTCGAGGCCGTCCAACGCGTGGGTCCGGCCGAAGGACTTGTGGAGGCCGGACACGGAGATTGCCGTTTTCATGATTTCGAAGCTACGCTAGTTTCACAAATTTGTGAAGTTAAGGAACCATATAAACTTATGATGATGTGACGAAGAGAGGAGATGATGAAGCGGTGAGGGAGACGATCGAACCAGGGGGCGCGCCCGAGGACACGCGCGGTGAAGCGGCGCGTGACGAGGCGGCGGTGTCCAGGTTCGTCGAGCGGTTCGCGGCCGATCTGGCCGAGGCCGGGATGCAGCGCATGGCGGCGCGGGTCTTCGCGGCGCTCCTCGTCTCCGACTCCGGGGCCCTCACCTCGGCGGAGCTCGCCGAGCGGCTGCGGATCAGCCCGGCCGCCGTCTCGGGCGCGATCCGCTATCTGTCGCAGGTGGACATGGTGGTGCGGGAGCGCGAGCCGGGCTCCCGCCGCGATCGCTACCGGCTCTACAACAACGGGGTCTGGTACGAGACGCTGACCCGCCGGGACCAGATACTCGCCCGCTGGGAGAGCACCATGCGCGACGGCGCGAAGGTGCTCGGCCCCGCCACCCCGGCGGGTATGCGGATCACCGAGACCGCCGACTTCTTCGAGTTCGTCCAGCGGGAGCTGCCCAAGATGCTGGAGCGCTGGCGCACCCAACAGGCCGAGCGCCGCGCCGCCGAGGCCCGCGAGGCCGAAGCGGGCTGACGACCCCACCCGCGCCGCCGCCCGGCCCCACCGGGCCCGGGGGCGGCGCGAGCGGGACTCAAGGGCGGTGCGGGAGCATCAGGCTCCAGGCCTCGGCCAGGACCGTCCAGGTGCGGCTGCGGACCGGGCCGCGGATCAGCGCGTCCGCGTGGTAGCGGAAGTCCGGGCCGGAGACGGTGACGGCCCGTGCCCGGGTGCGCAGTGGGCCGCCCGCCGCATGGGGGTGGACCACGATCTCGGCCAGCCCGCCGCCCGGCGCGGCCGTCGAGACCGAGACCCGCTCCACCGGCCGGTCCAGGTCGGTCAGCAGCACCCCGTCCGCCTCGATCCGCAGCCGCTGCGGCGGCGGATGCGCCGGCCGCCGGGCGCCGCCCGCCAGGCCGATCACCGGCAGCGAGAGCAGCGTCAGGGCCGTGCGGGCGGTGCGGGCCGCCGGGCTCCACCACGGCCGGTGGCCATCGCCTTCCCCGCCGGGGCCGTCCCGGTCATGGCCGGGCGGGCCCGCGCCGTCGCGGCCGTCCTCGCCGTCCTCGGCCCGGCGGGGGTCGTGGACGCGGGGGTCGCAGCCGCAGTCCCGGCCCCTCGCCCCGTCGCCGTGCGGCCCCGGTCCGCGCCCGTCCGTCGCGTCCGCCCCGGCCATTCCGTCCGGCCCGGCCGCCGCGCCGCGGCCGCCGCCCGGCATCCCGTCGTGCGCACCGTGCGGAGCGAGCCCGGAGGGGATCCGCAGACCGCCGAGGACCACTCCGCCGCTCTCGTCCACCAGCAGGTCACGCGGGCGCGCGGTCCCGTCGAGGACCGTACGGGCCGCGGCGACCGCGTCCGTCGGCACCCCGAGGGAATGGGCCAGGGCGACCGTGGCGGAGCCGCCGACCGGGACCACCGACAGCGCGGCGTCCGCCAGCTCCCGCCGCCGGTGCAGCAGCTCCACCATCCGCAGCAGGGCACGGTCGTCGCCCACCAGCACCGGCCGGCGGGCGCCCCGGCGGGCCAGCGCCCGCTCGACCTCCTCCGGGCCTTCCGGCAGGCAGATTTTCGTCTGCGCGCCCGCACACAGCACATCCTTCGCGATCCGCACCGACTCCCCGTCCGTGCGGCGGGCGTTGGGGTCGATGACCATGAGCAGCGGGCGCCCCCGGGCGGTGTCCGGCGCAGGGGGCCGGGGATCTGGAGCCGACACCTCGGTCCTTCCTCAGGTAATCTCTCGGTGCAAGAGCCCCTGTCGCTGTTGCGCCAGGGGCTTCGTCTATCCGGGGCACCGGTTCGACGGCTCTTGTGGTGGCGCACGTCACCATGCACGTTGGACATGCCCCGCCCGGAAGGGGTGTACGCCTGTGCCCGCACTTGTGCTGCTCGGTGCTCAGTGGGGTGACGAGGGCAAGGGAAAGGCCACCGATCTGCTCGGTGGCTCCGTGGACTATGTAGTGCGCTACCAGGGCGGTAACAACGCGGGCCACACGGTGGTGGTCGGCGACCAGAAGTACGCGCTGCACCTCCTCCCATCCGGAATCCTCTCGCCCGGGTGTACCCCGGTCATCGGCAACGGCGTCGTCGTGGATCCCGCGGTCCTGCTCTCCGAGCTGAGCGGTCTCGCCGACCGCGGCGTCGATACGTCCAAGCTGCTGATCAGCGGTAACGCCCATCTGATCACGCCGTATCACACGACCCTCGACAAGGTGTCGGAACGATTCCTCGGCAAGCGGAAGATCGGCACCACGGGCCGCGGCATCGGCCCGGCCTACGCGGACAAGATCAACCGGGTGGGCATCCGGGTCCAGGACCTCTTCGACGAGTCGATCCTGCGGCAGAAGGTCGAGGCGGCCCTGGACAACAAGAACCAGGTGCTGGCCAAGCTCTACAACCGCCGCGCCATCGCGGTCGATCAGGTCGTCGAGGAGCTGCTGGGCTACGCGGACCCGCTCAGCGGCTATGTCGCCGACACCACCCTGCTGCTCAACAACGCCATCGACCAGGGCCAGGTCGTGCTCTTCGAGGGCGGGCAGGGCACCCTGCTCGACGTCGACCACGGCACGTACCCCTTCGTCACCTCCTCCAACCCGACCGCGGGCGGCGCCTGCACCGGCACCGGAGTGGGCCCGACGAAGATCAGCCGCGTGATCGGCATCCTGAAGGCGTACACCACCCGCGTCGGCGCGGGCCCGTTCCCCACCGAGCTCCTCGACGAAGACGGCGAGAAGCTGCGCACGATCGGCGGCGAGCGCGGTGTGACCACCGGGCGCGACCGGCGCTGCGGCTGGTTCGACGCGGTCATCGCGCGCTACGCGACCCGGGTCAACGGTCTGACCGACTTCTTCCTCACCAAGCTCGACGTGCTCACCGGCTGGGAGCGGATCCCGGTGTGCGTGGCGTACGAGATCGACGGCAAGCGCGTCGAGGAACTGCCGTACAGCCAGACCGACTTCCACCACGCCAAGCCGATCTACGAGACGCTGCCGGGCTGGTCGGAGGACATCACCAAGGCCAAGACCTTCGACGAGCTGCCGAAGAACGCGCAGAAGTACGTCCAGGCGCTCGAGGAGATGTCGGGCGCCCCGATCTCGGCGATCGGCGTCGGGCCCGGCCGTGACGAGACCATCCAGATCAACTCGTTCCTCTGACCACTCGGCGGGAGGGCGGCTCCCGGGAGCCCGGCTCCCGGGAGCCCGGCCCGCGCGCCGGCGTCACTACGCCGCGGGCGGGCCGAACACCCCGGCGGGCTGCTGCGCTTGAGCGGCGGGCCGCGCGGCCCGCTGCTCCTGCATCTTGGTGATCCGCCGCACCACGGCGATGGCCAGCAGCGCGGTCAGGATGCCGATCGAGTCGTCGACGATGCTGATGATGACGCTGGGCCGCTGCTCCCTGACGTTGTCGCCGACGATCTCGCTGATCCCGTTCACCGGGAACATCAGGAACATCATCACGAAGAACGTCCACCACCAGTGCAGCACCGCGCGGCCGCCGCGGCCGGGCCCCGGCGGGGTGCTGGAGGTCCAGACGTCGTTGGCGATCTGCTTGGGCAGCCACAGCTGGGCGATCGGGATGAACCAGGCGCCCACGGAGTAGCCGCTGCCGAACCGCTGCCGCCCGGGGTTGAGCACCGTGGAGTTGATGTAGGCGGTGCGGAACCAGACCAGCCACAGCACGACGAGCACGAGCGCGGCGACACCGGTGCCGCTGTCCATCGCCTCGACGTCGCTCCGCTTGGTCTGGAGGTCCTCGGAGACCGCGCCGGACCCGAAGTACGCGTCGAGCAGCGAGATGTTCAGCGCCATGTCGAGGAGCGTCAGCACCAGCCAGATGCCGAACATGCTCATCAGCGCGGTGGCCAGCCCCCGGATCGGCCTCAGCCGGGTGCCCGGGGCGGGGAAGCCCATCGGCGTCTGATAGCCGCCCTGCCAGGGCTGGGTGGTGGGCTGGGACATCTGGTACGGCGAACCCCCGGCCGCGTGGGCGTGCGGGGTCGCGTACGCGGACGGCTGCGGCGTGCCGTACGCGGAGGGGCCGGGCGGGGTGTGCGCGGCGGCCTGGGGGTGGCCGTACGCCGACGGGCCCTGCTGCGGCGCCACGGCGTCCGGCTGGGCGTTCTCGGCCTCCACCTCCAGCAGCTGGAGCGCGTCCCGCCCCAGCCGGGCGAGCAGTCCGCCCGGCAGCCAGGGCTCGCCGTCGTCGGTCACCGGTTGGGTGGCGGCCACCAGCTCGTCCACCGAGGGCCGCTTGGCCGGGTCCTTGTTCAGGCACGCGGTGACCAGCCCGCGCGCGCCGTCGGGGAGCCCCTCCAGATCGGGCTCCTCCTGGGCTATTCGGTACATCAGGGCGTGGATGCCGCTGTCCAGGTTGCCGAACGGCTGACGTCCGGTGGCGGCGAAGGCGAGCACCGAGCCGAGGCAGAAGACATCGCTCGCGGCCGTGACCGGCTCGCCCCGCACCTGCTCGGGGGACATGAACCCGGGCGAGCCGACGACCGCGCCGGTCATCGTCAGATTGCCGCCCGTGGTGGTGCCCACGGCGTCCAGGGCGCGCGCGATGCCGAAGTCGATGACGCGCGGACCGTCGATGGTGACGAGGATGTTGGACGGTTTGAGGTCGCGGTGGACCAGCCCGGCGCCGTGGATGTCGCGCAGCGCGAGGGCCAGTCCGTTCGCCAGGATCCGCAGCGAGCGCTCGGGCAGCGCCCCGAAGTCCTCGGCGACGACGCTGTGCAGGGACGGACCGCCGATGTAGCCGGTGGCCACCCACGGCACCTCGGCCTCGGTGTCGGCGTCGAGCACGGGGGCGGTCCACTGCCCGCCGACCCGTCTCGCCGCCTCCACCTCCCGCTTGAAGCGGCCGCGGAAGTCGGCCTGGCGTGCGAGTTCGGCCTGTACGAGCTTCACCGCTACGGTGCGGCCGCGGGCGGAGCGGGCGAGATAGACCCGGCCCATTCCGCCCTCGCCCAGCTTGCCGAGCAGCCGGTACTCGCCGATCCACCGCGGGTCCTGGGCCCCGAGGTTCTCCATCGCGGTGTGGCTCCTGTCCCTGTGCCGATAGTCCCTCTGCCGATCGGCCGATCAGTCGAGGCGGGTGAACGTCTGTGTCATCGTCTCATCGCTGTAATCGTCCGGGTCGTCATATTCGACACGCAGCTTGTCATGTCCGGAAGATGTGAACGTGAGTGACGTGCCGGGCCCGCAGAGATTCTTGGGAGTCCCCCCGGTGAACTTCGAAGGGCTGAGGACCAGTCCCTTCTCCACCGAGGCCAGGATCCGGTCACCCTCGCAGTGGTACTTCTTGCTGTCCGCGACCTCCTGGCCCACCACGGAGCCGATCGCGCCCTGCTTGATGGTGATCTTCAGCGTGGCGTCGGGCTTCCCGAACGCGTCCTTGGCCAGCCAAGTGCCCACGTAACCGGAGGGGATGGGCTTGCCGCCGCTCTTGGAGGGGCGCAGCGTCGCCTCGGAGGAGCCGTCCGTGGTGCTCCAGGCGAGGGTGCCGTCGTTGCCGATCCGCAGCGTCTGTTCGCCGACCGCGCTGCAACTGTCCTCCGGGATGCTGGTGGACACCTCCTCGTCCTCGATGAGGAGCAGGCTGTCCACCGACTTGAGCTTGGCGGAGTCCTGGCAGAACGAGTCCGAGTCGGAGGTCAGGGTCTCGGCGACGACCGCGCCGACCGGCCCCTGCGAGAGCACGACCCGGCGGATCTTGCCGGTCGATCCGCCGCTCTCCTTGATCTCGCCCTCCCAGGCGCCCAGATACTCGGTGGGCACGTCGCCCGACGTCTCCAGCTTGGTCGCGGACGGATCGGGGCCGTCCGAACCCCCGGCGGAGCCCTTGGAGTTGCCGCCGCCCGATCCGCCCGATCCGCCCGATCCGCCCGGGGTGGGCGGGGTGTGGGTCGCCTTGTCGTAGTCGGTCTTGGCCTGGTCGCCCTTGTCGTCGTTCCCCTTGACGATGACGAGCGCGGCGACCCCGGCTATGAGGGCGGTGGCGACGGCGGCGGACACGACGATGAGCGTCTTACGGCGTCGTCGGTTCGGCTTCGGGGACGTCTGCGACGGGCCGCCCCCGGGCCCGCCCGGCGCCCCTGGCCCACTCGGTCCGCCGGGTCCGGCGGGTCCGCTCGGTCCGCCTGGTCCGCTCGGTCCGCCGAACCCGGCGGAAGGCGACCCGGAGGCCGCCCCGAACGAGGTGACCGCGGGCGGCCCAAAGCCGTGCGATGGCGTCGGCGGCTCGCCCTCCGCGCCCGCCTGCGGCGTCTGCGGCGTCTGCGGTGGCGTGGCGTGCGACGGGTAGCCGTACGTCCCGGGGGCGTACGGCCCGCCGGAACCGGGCGAGTTGGATGCGGCGGCACCCGGGCCTGCCTGCGGCGGGGTGGCGCCTCCGGGCGCGCCATGGCCGGGCGTGCCCGCGTGCGGCGCGGCGGAGGGCCCGCCGGGTGTTCCGGGCGCGGCGGCGTGCGGAGTGCCGTGGCCGGGCGCGGCGCTACCGGGCGCGTTGGGCGGGGTGGCGGGTCCTCCGGCCGCGCCTGCCTGTGGCGGGGTGGCGCTTCCGGGCGTGCCGTGGCCCGGCCCGGCCTGCCCCGCGTCCGCCCGAGGCGCGGCGGGGGATCCGCCGGGTGTCGCGGGTGGGGCCGAGTGTGGGGCGCCATGGCTCGGCGCGGCGCCCCCGGACGCCTGCGGTGCACCTGCCTGGGGTGCACCTGCCTGCGGCGTGGCGGACGGTCCGCCGGGTGTCGCGGGTGGGGCCGAGTGTGAGGCGCCGTGGCCCGGTGCGGCCCCACCCGATGCGTTGGACGGCGTGGCGGCCGCGCCTGCCTGTGGCGGGGTGGCGCTTCCGGCCGCGCCGTGGCCCGGCGCGGCCTGGCCCGCGCCCGCCTGAGGCGCGGCGGACGGTCCGCCCGGTGTGGCGCCACCGGACGCGTTTGGCGAGGCGGCGGCCCCGGCTGCCCCTCCCTGCGGCGGGGCGGCGCTTCCGGGTGCGTCGTGGACCGCTCCAGCCTGTGGCGTACCCGCCGATGGCGGGGCGGCCTCCGGGCCCGCGGCCGCCCCGCTGGGGTCTGGCGCGGCGGCCTGCGGGGCGCCGGACCGGCGTGGGTCGGCCGACGCCGGGCCGCCTGCCGGTGGCCCGGCGGCTGGGCCGGGGTCGCCCTGGTCCTCGCCCGTCTGCGGCGCGGCCGGGTGCCCGCCGCCCTGGGCCGGGCCCGTCGAGGGCGGAGTGGACGGGGCCGGGGGGAGCGGGGCCGCCGAGGGGCGGGGCGGGGTGACCGGTGGCGGGGGAGCGGGGGGTTCCGCCGGGGCCAGGGGGTACGACGTGGCCGACGGCGGCGCGGCGGGCGGCGGCGGGACGGCGGGGCCCGCCGCCCCGGCCACGGGCGGTACGGCCGGGCGAGCGGGCACCCCCGGCCCGGCGGGCGTCTCCACCTCGAGCAACTGCACCGCGTGCCGCCCGAGCTGGGCGACGAGCGTGCCCGGCAGCCACGGCTCGCCGTCGTCGTCCGCCCCGGCCGTACGCTCCAGCAGCGCCTCCAGCGAGGGCCGGTCGTCCGGGGCCTTCTTCAGGCAGTCGGTGACGAGGTCCCGCAGCCCCTCCGGCAGTCCCTCCAGGTCCGGCTCCTCCTGGGCGATGCGGTACATCACCGCGTGCACCCCGCTGTCGGCCGTGCCGAAGGGCTGGCGTCCGGTCGCCGCGTAGGCGAGCACCGAGCCGAGGCAGAAGACGTCGCTGGCGGGGGTGACCCGCTCGCCGCGCACCTGCTCGGGGGACATGAAGCCGGGCGAGCCGACGACGGCGCCGCTGCGCGTGAGGATGCCGTCGGTGACGGTCTCCAGCGCCCGTGCGATACCGAAGTCGATGACGCGCGGACCGTCGATGGTGACCAGGACGTTGGACGGTTTGAGGTCACGGTGGACCAGACCGGCGTCGTGGATGTCGCGGAGCGCCTGCGTCAGGCCGTGCGCCAGGATGCGGACGGTCCGCTCGGGCAGCAGGCCCGACTCGGCGACGATCGCGTGCAGGGAGGGACCGGCGATGTAGCCGGTGGCGACCCATGGGGTGGCGGCCTCGGTGTCGGCGTCCAGCACCGGCGCGGTCCACGCGCCCCCGACCCGCTGCGCGGCCCGCACCTCCTGTTTGAACCGCCGCCGGAATTCGGCCTGTTGGGCGAGCTCGGTCTGGACGAGCTTCACCGCCACCGTGCGCCCGCGTGATGAATGAGCCAGGAACACCCGGCCCATGCCACCCGCGCCAAGACGCCGGAGCAGCCGGTAGTCACCGATCCAGCGAGGGTCCTCGGCCCCCAGGTCTTCCATGCGTCGATCGTCCCTTCCCCGTGAATCCCCCTGATCAGCCCCCCGGAGAGAATAAGGGCGGCTGAGAGCGAAGTGGACGACGCGGACGATCCGTTATCGGTTCCGTATCCGTCCTGTGTCACTCCCGAGCCGGAGACCCGTGTCACTCCCGAGCCGGAGAACGGAATCCCGGGCCCCGGAGGAGAACGGAATCCCGGAGCCCTGGAGGGGGAACCGCCGGGAGCGAAATCCGGACAGCCGCCCCCCGACCACCGGCGACGGCCACAGCCCCCACCGCCCGGCAGGATGTCGGCGTACGACCCGAAACCCGGACAGGCTGTCGGTGCCGGGCGCGGGGCCGGGGTCCGTACGCTGGTCCCGCCCCGACCCGCGAGCGATCCGAGGTACGAACGTGTCCGTGCAGCCCAGCCCCGACCACGCGGCCGGCGCCGCCGTCAAGGCCGCCGACCGCGCGCATGTCTTCCACTCCTGGTCCGCGCAGGGCCTGATCGATCCCCTCGCCATCGCGGGCGCCGAAGGCTCGTACTTCTGGGACTACGACGGCAACCGCTACCTCGACTTCTCCTGCCAGCTGGTGAACACCAACATCGGCCACCAGCACCCCAAGGTCGTGGCCGCGATCCAGGAGCAGGCCGCGAAGCTGTGCACCATCGCGCCGGGCTTCGCCGTGGACGTGCGGTCCGAGGCGGCGCGGCTGGTGGCCGAGCGCACCCCCGGCGACCTCGACAAGATCTTCTTCACCAACGGCGGCGCCGAGGCGGTGGAGAACGCGGTCCGCATGGCCCGGCTGCACACCGGCCGCGCCAAGGTGCTCTCCGCCTACCGCTCGTACCACGGCGCCACCGCCGCCGCGATCAACCTCACCGGCGACCCCCGCCGCTGGCCCTCCGACACCGCCTCCGCGGGTGTGGTGCACTTCTGGGCGCCGTTCCGCTACCGCTCGCCCTTCCACTCCGACAGCGAGCAGCAGGAGTGCGAGCGCGCGCTGCGCCACCTCGAGGACACCATCGCCTTCGAGGGCCCGCGGACCATCGCCGCGATCATCCTGGAGACCATCCCCGGCACCGCCGGGATCATGGTTCCGCCGCCCGGCTATCTGGCCGGGGTCCGGGAGATCTGCGACCGCTACGGCATCGTGTTCATCCTGGACGAGGTCATGGCGGGCTTCGGCCGCACCGGCCACTGGTTCGCGGCCGACCACTTCGGCGTCACCCCGGACCTGCTGACCTTCGCCAAGGGCGTCAACTCCGGCTATGTGCCGCTCGGCGGCGTCGCGATCTCCGCCGAGATCGCCGCGACCTTCGACCAGCGCCCCTACCCGGGCGGGCTCACCTACTCCGGCCACCCGCTGGCCTGCGCCTCGGCCGTCGCGACGATCAACGCGATGGCGGAGGAGGGGATCGTGGAGAACGCCGCCGCGATCGGCGAGAACGTGATCGGCCCCGCGCTGCGGGAGATCGCCGAGCGCCACCCCTCGGTCGGCGAGGTGCGCGGCCTGGGCGTCTTCTGGGCGCTGGACCTGGTCAAGGACAAGGAGACCCGCGAACCGCTGGTGCCGTACAACGCGGGCGGAGCGGACAACCAGCCGATGGCCGACTTCGCGGCGGCCTGCAAGCGCGGCGGTCTGTGGCCCTTCGTGAACATGAACCGCACCCATGTCGTGCCGCCGTGCACCGTCACCGAGGCCGAGGCCAAGGAGGGTCTGGCGATCCTGGACGAGGCGCTGAACGCGGCCGACGCGCATACGGCGTAGCGGCCTTCGGGTACCGGCTTCCCGGCCCTGCCCGTTTGCTTCCCGACACGGCCCGACCGCTGCCCGACGGCTGCCCGGTGTAGACCACCGCCGCACTCTGCGTGTTCCGCGCAACGGCCCTCGCATATCGTGATGCGAGGGCCGTCCGCTTTCTTACACCGACGGCCGTGGAAGGAGACGGTCCTCGATGCCCGTGCCCGGCACCAGCCCGGTCAAGCGGAACACCCTGCGGCAGCAGATCGCCGACGCGCTCTGTGACGAGGTGCTCGCGGGCAGGCTCCCTGCGGGGCGCCAGTTCACCGTCAAGGAGATCGCCCAGCAGTACGGCGTCTCCGCGACCCCCGTCCGGGAGGCGCTGCTGGACCTGTGCTCCCAGGGGCTGCTCGATGTCGAGGAGCACCGGGGCTTCAAGGTCCACGAGTTCACCATCGACGACTTCCGGCACATGGTGGACGCCCGCACGATGGTGGTGGAGGGCGTCTTCCGGCACTACGTCGAGCAGACGCTGAGCAGCATGACCCCGCAGGTGATGGCCTCGGTGCGGCGGCGGGCCGAGGAGGCCGAGCGGGCCGCCCGCTCCGGTGATCTGGACATCCTCATCGGCTACGACCTGCGCTTCTGGCGGGAGATCTGCGGGCTGGTCGGCAATCCGTACGTGCTGGACTTCCTTCAGCGGCTGCGGGTGCAGACCTGGGTGTTCACGGTGCCGTATCTGCGCCGCGTACCCGATCTGCGGGGGCTGCTGTGGACGGGGCACTGCGAGCTCACGGCGGCGGTCACCCGTGGGGACCCCCATGACTCGGAGCGCCTCATAGCGGCGTACAACACGCATTTCCGTGCGCTGATCGAGCGGTTGGTGGCGGGGGAGGAGACGCGCTCGCGGAACCGGACGGGGGCCGAGCCGGAAGTCAACTCCCCCTGATCGCCCCCTGGACTCTTCGCGAACTCCACCTGGTCCACGGCCCCGCCCGCCAGCCCCGGCGTCCTGCACTCTTCGCGCCGCGTACGTGGGGCATTACGCTGGGCCGACCATCGACCGTACGGATACGAGAGTGAGATCGCGTGGCATGTGACCTCTGGCTGGTCCCCCTCGTCGATGTGCTGTGCCACAGCCCCGACAACCCCTTCGCCGAAGAGATCGCCGCGTACGACAAGGCGCTCAGTGACGCCGGTCTGCCGCCCGTGCCCGTCTTCAGTTATATGCCGGGTCTTTCCGGGGATGTCGCTCCGGTGGCCGGTTTCGACTACGACGCGCTGCACTTCCTCCGCCGTGCCTATCTGCTCCAGCTGTGCGGACTCGCGGTGACGCCCGTGGACGAACTCGGCGGGGACTACGAGCAGTTGCTGGAGATGTTCGAGCCCACGGCCCAGCAGTCGCATCTGGTGTGGCACTACGACCACGCGGGTGCGTACGTCCCCGTCGACTTCCAGAGTCCGCTGTCCAACGACGAACTCCTCGAGGGCGGCGGCCCGTTGGGCTCCAGCCATGGACTGCTGCGCGAACTGGAGGCGGTCGCCCCGGCGCTCGGCATCGACCCGTCCAACCCCCCGGCCGCCCCCGCGCCCCCGGCCCGCCCCACGAGCCTGGAGGAGCCGGCGGCGTCGGTCCCGTACGAGGACAGCCCGTTCGCGCGGGAGCGCCATGTGTGGCTGGGCCTGCACGCGGCGGCGACGCGCAGCCTCGGCCAGGGCTCGATGATCGTCTTCAGCTGACCGCCGGGCGGACGGACCACTGGGCGGACCGCCGGGCCGACCGCCGCCGGGCCGACCGCCGCCTGACCGCCGGGCCGATGGCCGCCTGACCGCCGGGCCGACCGCCGTCTCCGAGAGGCCCCGCGGCCGTCATCAGCGGGGCGGCTCGGGAGGGCGCTGCCGCGGCATATTGGGCCGGGCGGGGCTCGGCGGCAGCGGAAAGCGGCTCGCGGGGCTCCCGCTGTCCGGACGGGAGCCCTGGGCCATCAGCGACTGCGTGACCAGCGGCGCGGAACCGGATCCGAAGTCCACCATCCAGCCCGCCGTCTCGGCCCGCACCAGCTCCGACACGTCCTCGCAGAACCGCCGCAGCACCGACAGACACCGCTCCACGGCCTCGCTCGCGGTGCCCTCGGTCGGGCCCAGCACCTCCCGCACGCTCTCCGACGCCCAGTCGAACTGAAGCACCTCCAGCCGCCGCTGCACCGCCTGCGCCGTGGCCATGTCCCGCATCCAGCCGGACGTCAGCCCGAAGAACCGGTCGCCGCCGACGCACGCGACCGCCAGCAGCAGCGCCAGCGCGCCCCATCCGGCGCCGCCGTCCAGCGTTCCGTTCAGATCCAGCAGCGGCAGTACGGCCCCCACGACCCCCGCCACCGCGGCCCCCGCCCGCAGCACCCGGGCGGCCCGCCGCTTCCACACCCGGTCGGCGAGGTACCACCCGGCGACCTCCAGCGCGCCCTCCTCCACCCACTGGTACAACTCGTCGAGCCGCTCCGCGGGCTCCCCCCAGTCGCCGTGCGGGAAGGGCCGTCCGAGCAGGTCACCCTGTTTCCTCGCACCCTCCGGCCGAGGGAGCCCCTCGGGCTGCATCTCCGGCTGACTCACCGTGCGACTCCCTCTGCGGCGGCGTCTCTCCTGCGCGCGGCTGACGCGCGACCACCATTCCTACCGCCGAACGGCTGGCCACGAGGACTCGATCACCGGATTTCAGCCCGTAAGGGCTGTCCCATCGGGTATAGGACCGCCCACTCCTCACCCAAAAGAGTGGCCCCGCTCACGGCGCAGGGGCTCGCACGGGACTCCCGCCCGGACCGAGCCGAGCCGCTCTCGGACCGCCCCCGGACCGGGTCGCGGCCCCCGCCGCACAGTGCCCGCCGCCCCAGGCAATAGGCTGCCTACCGTGAAGGTCCTCGTCATCGGCGGCGGCGCCCGCGAACATGCCCTGTGCCGCGCTCTCTCCCTCGACCCCGACGTCACCGCACTGCACTGCGCCCCCGGCAACGCCGGCATCGCCGAGGTGGCCGAGCTGCACGCGGTCGACGCGCTCGACGGTGCCGCCGTCGCCGACCTCGCCGCCTCCCTGGGGGCGGGCCTGGTGGTCGTGGGGCCGGAGGCCCCCCTCGTGGCGGGGGTGGCCGACGCCGTGCGCGAGCGCGGGATCCCGGCTTTTGGACCGTCCGCGGAGGCCGCGCGGCTCGAGGGCTCCAAGGCGTTCGCCAAGGACGTGATGGCGGCGGCGGGCGTGCCCACCGCCCGCGCCTATGTGTGCACCAGCCCCGCCGAGGTCGACGAGGCGCTGGACGCCTTCGGCCCGCCGTACGTCGTCAAGGACGACGGCCTCGCCGCGGGCAAGGGCGTCGTGGTGACCGAGGACGTCGAGGCCGCCCGCGCACACGCGCTGGCCTGCGGCCGGGTGGTGATCGAGGAGTTCCTGGACGGCCCGGAGGTCTCGCTCTTCGCGATCACCGACGGCGAGGCCGTGGTCCCGCTCCAGCCCGCCCAGGACTTCAAGCGCGCCCACGACGGCGACGAGGGCCCGAACACCGGCGGCATGGGCGCGTACTCCCCGCTGCCCTGGGCGGACCCCGCCCTGGTGGACGAGGTCGTGGCCACGGTCTGCCAGCCGACCGTCGACGAGCTGCGCCGCCGCGGCACGCCCTTCTCCGGGCTGCTGTACGCGGGCCTGGCGATCACCTCGCGCGGTGTGCGCGTGATCGAGTTCAACGCGCGCTTCGGCGACCCGGAGACCCAGGTGGTGCTGGCCCGGCTGAAGACCCCGCTGGCCGCGGTGCTGCTCGCCGCCGCCACCGGCCGTCTGGAGGCCGAGCCGCCGCTGCGCTGGAGCGACGGCGCCGCCGTGACCGTGGTCCTCGCCTCGCACAACTATCCGGGCACCCCCCGCACCGGCGACCCGATCACCGGGCTGGACGAGGTGGCCGAGAAGGACGGCCCCAGGGCGTACGTCCTGCACGCGGGCACCAAGCGGGACGACGCGTCCGGCGAGGTGGTGAGCGCGGGCGGCCGGGTGCTCTCCGTCACCGCGACCGGCTCCGACCTGGCGAAGGCGCGCGAGCGGGCGTACCGCGCGGTGGGCCGGATCGGCCTGGAGGGCTCCCACCACCGCTCCGACATCGCGGCGAAGGCGGCCGCCGAAGCGGGTTCGTAGAGCGCGTTCGTGAAGCGGGTCCGTGGAGCGCGTTCGTGAAGCGGGTTCGCAAGCAGAACCGGGGACGGCTGTAAGAAGTGTCTCAACCGGGGGCTCCAGCGGGCCGGTGAACGGTCCGGAAGGCCGCTTCCGCCTGTTCACACGGGGCCCGGCGTCGCCATCGCGAAGTTCCCGGTTTTACCCAAGGCCATTCCATTGGGTGAGCGGTTCCGCATCCTGCTGACGCACGCCCGGCCCCCAACTAGTGTGCCGCTCAGGCGAGGTGCGGCAACTGGCCCACCGGCATTGCGGAGTCGGCGGCCGGTGCGACAGTGGGTGGGGAGAAAACAACGCCGCCGTCGTCCGCTGTTCAAACACCGGCCGGACAGTAGGGGGTGATGAGAACCGTGGCAGGTCCCGAAGCAGGTGCCCTGGAGGCGCGTGCCCGCGCCCTCGCGGTACTGCGCATCCGGAGCACCGCGCTCGCGGTCGCACTCCTCCCGGCCGCCGCCGCCGTCGTGCTGCTGGCCGGAAGCGCCACCGGCAGCATCGGAGGCTCCCAGGACGAGGGCTGGACGGCCCTGCGCTGGGTGGTGACCGGGGCCGCCCTGGTGGTCCTGCTGCTGGCGGCGGCCGTGGCCGCCGTGGTCGTCCGGGCCAGGCCCGCGCTCACCCCGACGGTGCCCATCGCCGAGGAGACCGCGCCCGACCTCTACCAGCTGGTCCGCGATCTGGCCGAGCGCCTGGAGGTCCCCGCGCCCTCGGCCATAGCGCTCACCCCCGACTGCGACAGCTGGCTGGAGGACCGTACGCATCCGGCGCACGCCCAGCGCCGGGAGCGCCGGGACCGCGGCGCCCTCGCGGTCGAGGAGCCCCGTCCGGTGCGCGGCGCCAGAGGGACCGGCCCGGGGGCCGGCGCGGACCGGGTCGTGGACCGCTCCGAGCGGGGCGCCCCGCGGGCGCCGGTGCTGGTGATCGGCTCGCCGTTCCTGTGGTGGATGCGGGTCGCCGAGCTGCGCGCGCTGCTCGCCCCCGTGGTGGCGGGCACCGGCCCGTCCGTCCACCCCGACATAGCCGCCGCCCGCCGCTTCGTGCGCGGTCTTGACGCCGCCGTGGCCGTCGCGGCCCGCGGCGGCGAGCCGTCGTCCGGGCCCGCGCCCGCCCTGGTGGCGGCGGTGCGCCGGCCCGCCTTCGGCTTCGTCGGCTGGGTGGCCCGGCTGCTGCTGCGCGGCTGCCGGGACCAGGCGGCCGAGATGGAGCGCGCGGTCGCCGCGGCCGCCTCAGAGCGGGCCCAGACGGTCGACTACGGGCTGCGGATCGTCGCCCAGGAGCAGGTGGGCCTCGCCTACGCGGGCTGGGACCGGCTGCTGACCCGGGTCGCGCTGCCCGCCTGGCGGATGGGCCGCTGGCCCTCCCGGCTGGACGCGGGCGTGGTCTCGGCGCTCACCGAGCTCTCCCGCCGCGACCGGCTCGCCGAGGGGTTCACCTCCCGGCTGAGCGAGCGCCCGGCCTGCGACCTGCTGGAGGAGCCCGGGGTGATGGACGAGGCCACCTCGCTGCTGGCCGCCCGCCTCTTCCACGGCGGCCCGCCGGAGCCGGGCCCCGACTGGTCCCCGGTCGACTGGGGCGCGTATCCGGAGGAGGTCGTGGACCGCAAGTGGCGGCAGGAGGCCGCCCGGCTGAACCGGCTCCTGGACGAGCGGGACGACGCCCACGAGCCGGTCGGCGCCGCCCCCGTCCCGGCCCGCGCCCCGGCCACCCTGGCCCGGGTCATCGACCGGCTCACCGCCGCCCCGGCCCACCCCGCCGAGGGCTCCGACGGCGGCACCGACGGTGGCACCGACGGCGGCACCGACGGTGACGCCCCCCGCCTGGCCGCCCGGCTCAGTGTCGAGGTGGCCCGGGAGGAGGCCGCCGCCACCCGGGCGCACGGCCAGGGCCCCGCGGCGGGGGCCGAGGGGCCCGCGGGCGGCTCCGGCGGCGACCCGTGGATCGACGGCTTCGCCCCGGCGTTCCCGCTCCAGCCGCCCCGCACCGGCCGTGAACTGCTCGCCGACCATGTCACCGCCATGGTCTGCTGCGCCGCCGTGGACACCGCGGGCGCGGCCCCCGGCCTCGACTGGCTGGACGGGCCCGCGCTGCTCGTCGGCGGGCGGCGGCGGGCCGATCTGGCCCATCCGGTGCTGAGCCTGGTGGAGGACGGCGACGACGGGCCGCTGCGCGCCTGGCTCGGCGAGGTGGGGGTCCGCCCGGAGAAGCCCGTACGGCTGGTGTAGCGGCGCGGAGCCCGCCGAATACCGCTCCTATGTCCACCCTTGTCGCGCGTTCGGTGTCTGTTCCGGCAATTTAGCGACTATCGGTGACGAAGTAGGTGCGTAATGTGATGTGCTTGGACCGGTCGCTGTCGCCCGGCCCAGGAGTTCCGGCCCAACCGGCCCGAACCGCAGGACCGCCCCCGCAGCCCGGCCCACAAGGCCGGACCCGCGGCGGTGCGGTGCGCGAGGACAGCGAGGCGCGGCGCCGCCGGGTACGCAGGGGAGGGGAACAGTTGTGGGGACGGACCAGATCCGGCGCTGGGAATCGGGAGCGCTCGCTCACGCGGTGACGGATCCTTTCGGCCAGGGCCCGCTGCCCTGGCTGCGCGACAGTGAGAACTACTTCGACGACACCGGCCGGGTGGTCCCGTGGTACGTCGACGACGTCCATCTCTCCGGGGTCGACGTCCGGGCGGCCGAGCGGCTCGGCGCGAGGGGCCCCGCCAGGATCCCCGGCCCGCGCACCGCGGACGACGTCAACCGGCAGATCAAGGGCTTTCCCTCCACCTCCGCGGCGGCCCCCGGCGAGGCGATCGACTTCCGGATCACGGTGGACCCGCCCCAGCAGTTCAGCGTGGACATCTACCGCATCGGCTACTACGACGGCACCGGCGCACTGAAGATCACCACCAGCCCCCGGCTGTCCGGGATCGTCCAGCTGCCCCCGCTCACCGCCGACCGCACCGTCTCCTGCCACCACTGGTGGCTGTCCTGGCGGATGCAGATCCCCTCGTACTGGAAGCTCGGCGCGTACGTCGCGGTGCTGACCACCCTGGACGGCTACCGCAGCCACATCCCCTTCACCGTCCGCGACAGCCGCCCCGCCGACCTCCTCCTCGTCCTGCCCGACCTCACCTGGCAGGCGTACAACCTCTACCCGGAGGACGGCCGGACCGGCGCCAGCCTCTACCACGCCTGGGACGAGCGGGGAAAGCTGCTGGGCGAGTCGGAGGCGGCCACCACGGTCTCCTTCGACCGGCCGTACGCGGGCGCGGGGCTGCCCCTCCATGTGGGGCACGCCTACGACTTCATCCGCTGGGCCGAGCGCTACGGCTACGACCTGGCCTACGCCGAGATGCGCGACCTGCACGCGGGCAGCGTCGACCCCTCCCGCTACCGGGGGCTGGTCTTCCCCGGCCATGACGAGTACTGGTCGGCGCCGATGCGCCACACCGTGGAGGCGGCCCGCGACAGCGGCACCTCGCTGGTCTTCCTCTCCGCGAACACCATGTACTGGCAGGTCGAACTCGCCCCCTCGCCCTCCGGCCCGGCCCGCCTGCTGACCTGCCGCAAGCGCCGTGGCCCCGGCCGCTCGGCGCTCTGGCGGGAGACCGCGCCCGAGCAGCAGCTCATCGGCATCCAGTACGCGGGCCGGGTGCCCGAGCCGAGCCCCCTGATCGTGCGCAACGCCCGCCACTGGCTGTGGGAGGCCACGGGCGCGGAGGAGGGCGACGAACTGCCCGGCCTGGTCGCCGGCGAGGCCGACCGCTACTTCCCCCGCACCGCCCTCCCCGACCACCTCCGCCGCATCCTCCTGGCCCACTCCCCGTACGAGGACACGGAGGGGACGATCCGCCACCAGGAAACGTCCCTGTACCGGGCCCCGAGCGGCGCGCTGGTCTTCGCGTCGGGGACATTCGCGTGGTCGCCCGCGCTGGATCGGCCGGGTCATACGGATGAGCGGGTTCAGCGGGCGACGGCGAATCTGCTGGATCGGATCTGCAAACGGGGCTGAGGCAGCGTCCGGCGAACCCCGGATGCCAGGGCCTCCGCCCCTGGCCCGGAGGCCCGCCACGCGGGGGAGCCGCATGTCGATGCTCAGTCCGCCGTGGGCGTCGCGGTCCGTCGGGCGTCGGTTGGCCTGTGGCGGGTGGTGGGGGGCTTTCCCCTCCCCGCCCCTTCCCGATACCAGGGGCTTCGCCCCTGGACCCCGGGCCCTGGCCCGGAGGCCCGCCACGCGGCGGGGCCGCATATCGATGCTCGCCGCACGCCGGGCGTCGGTTGGCCTGTGGCCGGTGCGGGGGCTTCTCCCTCCTCGCGCCGTTACCAGGGGTTCGCCGTCCCTGGGACCCCGGGGTCTGGGGCTGGGCCCCAGTTTCGGGAAGGGGCGGGGTGGGGAGCAGCCTGCCGCGGGCGTCACGGTCCGTCGGGCGTCGGTTGGCCCGTGGGCGGTGCGGGGGCTTCTCCCTCCCCGCGCCGCTGCCAGGGGTTTGCCGTGCCTGGGGCCCGGGGGCTGGGACGGGGCCCCACGCGGCGGAGCCGCATATCGGCAGGCGTCGGGAAGGGGCGGGTAGGGGAGCAGCCCGCCGCAGGCGTCGCGGTCCGTCGGGCACCCCCTACGCCACCGGGGCCAGGGGCGGCGGCTTCCGGATGCCGAAGCGGTGCCGTAGCGCCGACAGGGCCGCCAGGTAGCCGCACATCCCATGGACCCCCGGCCCCGGCGGGGTCGCCGATGAGCAGAGGAAGAGGCCGGGCAGCGGGGTGCGGTACGGGTCGAGGCGGGGAACCGGACGGGCGAGGCTCTGCCGGATCGTCATCGCGCCGGAGCCGATGTCCCCGCCCACGTCGTTGGGGTCGTACGCCTCCAGGTCCCGCCCCGACATCCCGCGCGCCGCGAGCACCGTGTCGCCGAAGCCGGGCGCGTACGTCTCGATCCGGGAGCGGATGAGCTCCACCGGGTCGGTGTCGTCGCCGTTCGGCATATGGGCGTAGGCCCACACCGGGCGCCTGCCGGGCCGGGCCCGCCCGGGGTCGGTGACGGCCGGGTCGACGAGCAGCACGAAGGGCGCCGGGCTGCGGACCCCGCGTACGGTCCGGTTCTCCTCCCGGACCAGCTCGGCATGGGTGCCGCCCAGGTGTACGGTCCCGGCGCGACCCACGGCGGGGTCGGCCCACGGAATCGGCTCGCTCACCAGGAAGTCGGCCTTGGCGGCGGCCGGCCCGTAGCGGAACCGCCGCAGCGCCCGGGCGTAGCGGTCGGGCAGCGCGCGCCCGGCGATGTCCAGCAGCCCGGGAACACCGGTGTCGAGCAACACCGCGCGATATCCGTCCAGCTCACGGAGGTCGCTGATCGCGCGCCCGGTGTGGAAGGTGCCGCCGTGCGCGCTGATGTCGTCCACCATGGCCTCGGCGATCCGGGCGCTGCCGCCGCGCGGCAGCGGCCAGCCGGGGCCATGGGCCAGATGCCCGAGCAGGGCCGCCACCGCGCCGCCGGCCAGGCTGGGCAGTTCACCCACGGCATGGGCGGCGACCCCGGTGAGCAGGGCGGGCGCCGCCTCACCGGTGAAGCGGGCGGCACCGAACCTGGTGCCGTGGACGAGGATCCGGGGGGCCAGCAGCAGCGGTGCCACCGGATCGCGGGGGAGGGCGCGCTGCCCGGAGAGGATGAAGTCGGCCACACCCTCGCTGTGCCGCACCAGCGGCGCCATCAGCCGCCGCCAGCGCCCCCCGTCCGGGCCGAGCCCGGCGCAGGTGGTCTCCAGATCGCGGTGGGCGAGCGCGGCGCGGCCGCCGTCCAGCGGATGGGCGTACGAGACCTCGGGCGTCAGCAGCTCCACCCCGCGCGCGGCCAGGCCGAACTCGCGGAAGAAGCGGGAGGCGGGCGCCATGGGGTGGACCGCCGAGCAGATGTCGTGGGCGATCTCCGGGTCGAAGAGCGGCTGGGTGCGCAGCCCGCCGCCGATGTCGGCGGCGGCCTCGTACACCGTCACCCGCAGCCCGGCGCGGGCCAGGGTGACGGCGGCAGCGAGCCCGTTGGGCCCGCTGCCCACGATCGCCGCGTCGGCCATCCCGCACCTCCCCACCGCCCGACCGCCCCCATGAGTGCCCTGGCATGCGTGCCCTGGTCTGTGTCCTGCCGCACGAGTTCCTCGTACGACGTCTTCCAACCGGTCGGAAGCGGAACCCGGCACCCCGCACCCCTGCGGTCCCGCGCCCCGCCGCAGGTCGCCGCCGTTCAGTGCGGCAGAATCGAGGGGGCTTGGACAAAAACACCAGGAGGAAGCGTGTCCGGATTCGTCGAGAAGCCCGAGCCGGTCGAGGTTCCGGGCCTTCAGCACCTGCACACCGGCAAGGTGCGCGACCTCTACCGGAACGAGCGCGGTGAGCTCGTCATGGTCGCCAGCGACCGGATCTCCGCCTACGACTGGGTTCTGCCGACCGAGATCCCCGAGAAGGGCAAGATCCTCACCCAGCTCTCCCTCTGGTGGTTCGATCTGCTCGCCGACCTCGTCCCCAACCACGTCCTGTCCACCGAGCTGCCCGCCGGCGCCCCGGCCGACTGGGCGGGCCGGACCCTGGTGTGCCGGTCGCTGCGGATGGTCCCGGTCGAATGCGTGGCGCGCGGCTATCTGACCGGCTCCGGCCTGGCCGAGTACCGCGAGACCCGTACGGTGTGCGGAATCGCCCTCCCCGAGGGGCTGACCGACGGCTCCGAGCTGCCCTCGCCGATCTTCACCCCGGCCACCAAGGCCGAGGTCGGCGAGCACGACGAGAACGTGGCGTACGAGGAGGTGGCCCACCGCATCGGCGCCGAGCCCGCCGCCCAGCTGCGCCAGGCCACCCTCGCCGTCTACAACCGGGCGCGGGAGATCTCCCGCGCCCGGGGGATCATCCTCGCCGACACCAAGTTCGAGTTCGGCTACGCGGAGGCGACGCTGGGCGCGGAGAGCGCCGAGCCGGTGCTCGCCGACGAGGTTCTGACCCCGGACTCCTCCCGCTTCTGGCCCGCCGACCAGTGGGAGCCCGGCCACGCGCAGCCGTCCTTCGACAAGCAGTACGTCCGCGACTGGCTGACCTCCCCGGCCTCCGGCTGGGACCGCAACGGCGAGCAGCCGCCGCCCCCGCTCCCGGCGGAGGTCGTCGAGCGGACGCAACGGAAGTACGCGGAGGCTTACGAGCTGCTGACCGGCACCAGCTGGAAGTAGGCCGGAAGCCCGCCAGCGAGAGGCCCCGCCAGAGAGAAGCCCGCCAGAGAGAGGCCCCCAAGGAGACGGAGGAACGACCGAGGGCCCCGGCCAACCGGCCGGGGCCCTCGCGTTCACTGAGCGGACGACGAGGCTCGAACTCGCGACCTCAACCTTGGCAAGGTTGCGCTCTACCAACTGAGCTACGTCCGCCTGTGCCGAACTTTTCCGGTTCGACGCGCCTCTACTATAACCAAACCCTCGACCGGTGAACTACCACCCCGAGCGTGGAGCCCGCTCCGGGGCCGCCCCGCACGGCGGCACGCGCCCGAAAACGCCCGAGGCGCCGGTCGATTCGACCGGCGCCTCGGATCTGGAGCGGACGACGAGATTCGAACTCGCGACCCTCACCTTGGCAAGGTGATGCTCTACCAACTGAGCCACGTCCGCATGCCTCCGACCGGCCTTCACCGATCGGCGCGTGCATCACTCTACCTGATCCTCGTCAACACGAGACCGATAGGCGATGAGAGCGGGTGACAGGGATCGCACACTGCGCCTCCCCCTTGGAAAGGGGGCGCTCTACTACTGAGCTACACCCGCATGGTGTCTTCCTCGGGGTTTCGGCCTTTCGGCCTCGCCCCTCGGCGTGCTCCAGACTTTAGCGGACCACCCGGGGTGGAGTGCAACTCGGCTGAACGGGGGTGCCTCAGGCCGAACGCGGGTGCCTCAGGCCGACTCGTCGAAGGCTTCGTAGACCTTCTTGGGGATCCGGCCGCGCGGAGGCACCTCCATGCCGTTCGACCTGGCCCAGGCGCGCACCGCGGCCGGGTCCGGGGCGACGGCGGTGCGGCGGTACGTCTTGCCCGAGCGGGCCCGCTTGCGGCCTGCCTCCACGTACGGCGCGAGGGCGTCGCGCAGTTTCGACGCATTGGCAGAGTTGAGGTCGATCTCGTACAACTTGCCGTCGAGTCCGAACGTGACCGTCTCTTCCGCTTCGCCTCCTTCGAGGTCGTCGGAGAGCGTGACTACTACGCGCTGCGCCACGGATATCGGTCCTTTCGGGCTGCATCGTTGCGTTGACGTGCAAAGATGTCAGCTGTCCAGTTGTGTCCAACAATGCTTTTTCATTTGTACAGTGACTGGCATTGCATTGTGAACCCCAGTAATTCCATCCGCGTGTCACGCCGTGATCGGGACCGTACGTTTTTCCCCGACCTTTCCCCGTCAGTTGCCGCCGACGATGCTTAAACGTGACCGAACCTCTGCATATCTACTCGCGTAGATTTTTGCCCGGGGTACGCTTGGGCACCGCCTTACGCACCAGCACCACACCACCGGGAGTGCCAGTGGCACGCGTCGTAGTCGACGTCATGCTCAAGCCGGAGATCCTCGACCCCCAGGGTCAGGCGGTGCAGCGAGCACTGCCCCGCCTCGGTTTCGAGGGGATCGCCGACGTCCGTCAGGGCAAGCGCTTTGAACTCGAGGTGGAGGGCCCGGTCGATGACGCCGCCCTCGCCCGTATCCACCAGATCGCCGAGACCTTTCTGGCGAACACCGTGATCGAGGACTTCTCCGTGAAGGTCGAGGTCGGCGAGGGTGCCGACGCCACTGCCGTGAAGGCGGAGTCGTGACCGCACGCGTCGGAGTCATCACCTTCCCCGGCACGCTCGACGACCGCGACACCCAGCGCGCGGTCCGCACCGCCGGGCTGGAAGCCGTACCGCTGTGGCACCGCGACAAGGACCTCAAGCAGGTCGACGCGGTGATCCTGCCGGGCGGCTTCTCCTATGGCGACTATCTGCGGGCCGGGGCGATCTCCCGCTTCTCCCCGGTAATGGACTCGGTGATCGACCAGGCGAAGGCCGGTATGCCGGTGCTTGGCATCTGCAATGGCTTCCAGGTACTCACCGAGACCCATCTCCTGCCCGGTGCGATGCTGCGGAACAACCATCTGCACTTCATCTGCCGTGATCAGAAGTTGCGAGTGGAAAACGCGGAGACGGCCTGGACGCGCTCCTATGAGCGGGGCCAGGAGATCAACATCCCGCTGAAGAACATCGACGGCCGCTATGTCGCCGATGAGCGCGTCCTCGATGAACTCGAGGCCGAGGGCCGCGTGGTCTTCCGCTATCAGGAGCTCAACCCCAACGGCTCGCTCCGCGACATCGCCGGTATCTGCAATGCGGCGGGCAATGTCGTCGGCCTCATGCCCCACCCCGAGCACGCCGTCGAACCGCTGATCGGCACCGGTCGCACCGACGGTCTCGGATTCTTCACCTCGATCCTCAAGAGGCTGGTCAGCGCATGACCCTGGACACCACCAAGCACGCGGCGCAGACCCCGGAGGCCGAGCAGCCCTGGGCCGAGCTCGGTCTCAAGCAGGACGAGTACGAGCGCGTCCGGGCCATCCTGGGCCGCCGCCCCACCGGCGCCGAGCTCGCGATGTACTCCGTCATGTGGTCCGAGCACTGCTCGTACAAGTCGAGCAAGGTCCATCTGCGGCAGTTCGGCGAGAAGGCCCCCGAGAGCGACGCGCTGCTCGTCGGCATCGGTGAGAACGCGGGTGTGGTCGACGTCGGCCAGGGCTACGCGGTCACCTTCAAGGTCGAGTCGCACAACCACCCCTCGTACATCGAGCCCTACCAGGGCGCGGCCACCGGCGTCGGCGGCATCGTCCGCGACATCCTCGCCATGGGCGCCCGCCCGGTGGCCGTGATGGACCCGCTGCGCTTCGGCGCCGCCGACCACCCCGACACCAAGCGGGTGCTGCCCGGTGTGGTCGCGGGCATCGGCGGCTACGGCAACTGCCTGGGCCTGCCCAACATCGGCGGCGAGGTCGTCTTCGACCCCTGCTACCAGGGCAACCCGCTGGTCAACGCGTTGTGCGTGGGTGTGATGAAGCATGAGGACATCCACCTCGCCAAGGCGTCAGGCACCGGCAACAAGGTGATCCTCTACGGCGCCCGCACCGGCGGCGACGGCATCGGCGGCGTCTCCGTGCTCGCCTCCGAGACGTTCGATGACAGCAAGCCCGCGAAGCGCCCCGCCGTCCAGGTCGGCGACCCCTTCCAGGAGAAGCTGCTCATCGAGTGCACCCTGGAGGTCTTCAAGGAGGACCTGGTCGAGGGCATCCAGGACCTCGGCGGCGCGGGCCTGTCCTGCGCCACCAGCGAGCTGGCCAGCGCCGGCTCCGGCGGAATGCGGGTCGAGCTCGACACCGTGCCGCTGCGCGACTCCTCGCTCTCCCCCGAGGAGATCCTGATGAGCGAGTCGCAGGAGCGCATGTGCGCGATCGTGAAGCCCGAGAAGGTCGACCGCTTCCTGGAGATCTGCGAGAAGTGGGACGTCATCGCCACCGTGATCGGTGAGGTCACCGACGGCGAGCGGCTGGAGATCTACTGGCACGGCGAGCAGATTGTGGACGTCCCGCCGCGCACCGTCGCCCACGAGGGCCCGGTCTACGAGCGCCCCTACGCCCGCCCCGAGTGGCAGGACGCCCTCCAGGCCGACGACGCGGGCAAGCTGCCGCGCCCGGCCACGGCGGAGGAGCTGCGTGAGCAGATCCTGAAGGTGATCGGCTCCCCGAACCAGTCGTCCAAGTCCTGGATCACGGACCAGTACGACCGCTTCGTGCAGGGCAACACGGTGCTCGCCCAGCCCGAGGACTCCGGCATGGTCCGGGTGGACGAGGAGACCGGCCTGGGCGTGGCCGTCGCCACGGACGGCAACGGCCGCTACGCCAAGCTGGACCCGTACGCGGGGGCGCAGCTCGCGCTCGCCGAGTCGTACCGCAATGTGGCCGCGTCCGGCGCCAAGCCGCTGGCCATCTCCAACTGCCTCAACTTCGGCTCGCCGGAGGACCCCGCGGTCATGTGGCAGTTCGCGGAGGCCACCCGCGGCCTCGCGGACGGCTGTCTGACCCTGGGCACCCCGGTCACCGGCGGCAATGTGTCGCTGTACAACCAGACCGGTGAGGCGGCCATCCACCCGACGCCGGTCGTCGCCGTCCTCGGCGTGATCGACGATGTGGCCCGCCGCACCCCGATCGCCTTCGCGGAGGAGGGCCAGCTGCTCTACCTGCTGGGCGACACCGCGGCGGAGCTGGGCGGCTCGGCCTGGTCCCAGGTGATCCACGACCACCTGGGCGGACTGCCGCCCAAGGTGGACCTGGAGCGGGAGCGGCTGCTCGCCGAGATCCTGATCTCGGCCTCGCGCGACGGCATGGTGGACGCGGCCCACGACCTGTCCGACGGCGGTCTGATCCAGGCGCTCGCCGAGTCGTGTCTGCGCGGGGGCAAGGGTGCCCGGATCGTCGTCCCCGACGGTCTGGACCCCTTCGTCCTGCTGTTCTCCGAGTCCGCGGGCCGGGCGATCGTCGCCGTACCGCGCAGCGAGGAGGTCCGCTTCAACGACATGTGCGGGGCCCGGGGGCTTCCGGCGGCCCGTATCGGCGTGGTCGACGGCGACGCGATCGAGGTCCAGGGGCAGTTCTCCATCCCGCTGGCCGAGCTGCGGGAGTCGTACGAGGCGACGATCCCGGGTCTGCTGGCCTGAGGACGCCTGCCGTACGGCCCGCCCCCTGGCATCGGGGAGCGGGCCGTACGGCCCGTTCGGGCCTGGTGGGGCTCACTTCCCCCAGAAGGCGTTCAACGCGTCGATGTCCTCGACACATTGGTCGAAGTCGGTGATCTTCCCGCCGACGATGGTGAAGAAGCCTCCGGTCTTCATGTCGAGGCCGCGGTTGCCGCGCTCGGCGCGCAGACGCTGGACGGCCATCGCGTGTCCGCGCCCGTCGCACATCACCGACTCCAGGTCGACCCGCATCGTGCCGGCGGTCTCCTCGAACATCGTGCGGTACAGGTCCATGCACGCGTCCCGGCCCTTGTGGTGACCGGAGATCGCGTTGTCACCGGGCACATGGTGGACGAAGTCCGCCGTCATCAGTGTCGCCACGGTGTCCATATCGCCTTCTGAGAAGGCCGTACAGGCGCGGCGCACCAGGGTGCGATCGGGGTGCTCGCCCACGGCGTCACCTCCAGTAGGCGTCGAAGGCCTCCAGGTCCTCGACGCAGTCGTCGATGTCGGTGATCTTGCCGCCGACGATGGTGAAGAAGCCTCCGGCCTTCATGTCGAAGCTGCGGCTGCCGTCCGCGCTCCTCGCGGTGTACCGGTGCACGGCGATCACATGGCCGCGGCCGTCGGCGAGCAGCGTCTGGAGCTCGATGCTCTTCGTGCTGCCGTCGGGCTGCCCCCAGGTGCGGTACAGGCGTATGCACTCCTCCACGCCCTTGTAGTGGCCGGACAGCGAGTTGTTGCCGGGCACGTGGTGGGTGACGTCAGCGGTCATGAGCGTCGACAGGGAGTCCAGGTCGCCCGCCGTGAAGAGCTGGTAGGCGCGGCGCACGAGCGCGCAATCCGGGTGCTCGTTCATGGCTCTTCATACCTTTCATGGCGATATATACCCTTCCCTTCCATACTCGCTCCTCCTCGCCTCCCATAGGCTCGGCTCCATGCCGTCTCGCTCCCGTGCCCGTAGGTATGACCCCGTCAGGACCCGTGCCGCCGTGAGCGCGCAGCAGGGCCATCTGCGGGAGGCGGTGGGCGGACCGGGGGAAGGCCGGCTGGACGCGCCGACCCGGGCCCTGATCGAGACGGCGGCGGCGGATCTGCCGGACGACGTCCTGGCCACGCGCTGCGTGGAGCTGGTCGTCCTCACCGGCGACCTGGCGGCGGCGACGGGCCTGTCGATCCCGTACGACCGCCAGGCGCTGGCCACCGCCACCCGTGTGCTCGCCGACGCCCTCGCGGCGAAGGCGCCCGGCGGCTCGGTCGAGGTCCGGGTCCCGCCGTTCGCCGTGGTCCAGTGCGTCGAGGGCCCCCGGCACACCCGCGGCACCCCGCCGAACGTCGTCGAGACCGATCCGCCGACCTGGATCCGCCTCGCCACGGGCCGTCTGACCTGGGCCGAGGCCCTGGAGTCCGGGCCGCTGACCGCGAGCGGCGACCGCGCCGACCTCTCCGCCCACCTCCCCGTGCTCGGCTGACCGGCCCGAGATGTGATCCTCGCCTCGGACGGGCACCTTCGCCCCCGGCCGTACGCAGGTCGGGCGCGGGTCCCGGGGGTCCGGAGCGGGCGCCGAGAATGTGACTTACGCCCTCCTGACGGGTCCCTCGTTCGGAGGCACCGCTGAACTGGCCTAGACTCGATGACGTGCCACGTGGTGACGGACGACTCAGCCACGACCTGCTCCCCGGTGAGAAGGGCCCCCAGGACGCTTGCGGCGTCTTCGGAGTCTGGGCACCGGGAGAAGAGGTCGCCAAACTCACCTATTTCGGGCTGTATGCACTGCAACACCGCGGACAGGAGTCCGCGGGCATCGCGGTGAGCAACGGCTCCCAGATTCTCGTCTTCAAGGACATGGGCCTGGTCTCACAGGTCTTCGACGAGACCTCCCTCGGCTCGCTGACGGGCCATATCGCGGTCGGTCACGCCCGCTACTCCACCACCGGGGCCTCGGTGTGGGAGAACGCGCAGCCGACGTTCCGGGCCACCGCCCACGGCTCGATCGCGCTGGGCCACAACGGGAACCTGGTCAACACCGCCGAGCTGGCGGAGCTGGTCGCGGCCCTGCCCCGGGACGGCGGCCGGGCCACCCAGGTGGCGGCCACCAATGACACCGACCTGGTCACCGCCCTGCTCGCGGGCCAGGTGGACGAGGACGGCAAGCCGCTCACCGTCGAGCAGGCGGCCCCCATCGTGCTGCCCAAGGTCAAGGGCGCTTTCAGCCTCGTCTACATGGACGAGCACACGCTGTACGCGGCGCGCGACCCCCAGGGCATCCGCCCGCTGGTCCTCGGCCGCCTCGAGCGCGGCTGGGTGGTGGCCTCCGAGACCGCCGCCCTGGACATCGTGGGCGCGTCCTTCATCCGTGAGATCGAGCCCGGCGAGATGGTCGCCATCGACGAGAACGGGCTGCGCTCCACCACCTTCGCCGAGGCCCGGCCCAAGGGCTGTGTCTTCGAGTACGTGTACCTGGCCCGCCCCGACACCGACATCGCCGGGCGGAACGTGTACCTCTCCCGGGTCGAGATGGGCCGCCGGCTGGCCAAGGAGGCCCCGGCCGAGGCCGACCTGGTCATAGCGACGCCCGAGTCCGGCACCCCGGCCGCCGTCGGCTACGCCGAGGCCAGCGGGATTCCGTACGGCTCCGGGCTGGTCAAGAACAGCTATGTGGGCCGGACCTTCATCCAGCCCTCGCAGACCATCCGGCAGCTCGGCATCCGGCTCAAGCTGAACCCCCTCAAGGAGGTCATCCGGGGCAAGCGCCTGGTGGTCGTCGACGACTCGATCGTCCGCGGCAACACCCAGCGCGCCCTGGTGCGGATGCTCCGCGAGGCCGGGGCCGCCGAGGTCCACATCCGGATCTCGTCCCCGCCGATCAAGTGGCCGTGCTTCTTCGGCATAGATTTCGCCACCCGCGCCGAGCTGATCGCCAACGGGCTCTCGGTCGAGGAGATCGGCAAGTCGCTGGGCGCCGACTCGCTGGCGTACATCTCCACCGACGGCATGATCGAGGCGACCACGATCGCCAAGCCGAATCTGTGCCGTGCCTGCTTCGACGGTGAGTACCCGATGGACCTGCCGGATCCGGAGCTGCTGGGCAAGCACCTCCTGGAGTCCGAGACGCAAGGGCAGAGCAGCGGTGACGCCGACGGTGTGACGACGCTGACCGCCGGTGTCGGCGGCGGCGACGCCCTGCGCCGTCCCTGAGCGCCGCCTGCCCGTCATCCCCGATACGAAAGATCTCAACGTCATGTCCGAGTCCGGGTCCACCTACGCCGCCGCGGGCGTCGACATCGAGGCGGGCGACCGCGCAGTCGAGCTGATGAAGGAGTGGGTCAAGAAGGCGAGCCGGCCCGAGGTCGTGGGCGGCCTCGGCGGTTTCGCCGGGCTCTTCGACGCCTCCGCTCTGTCCCGCTACCAGCGTCCGCTGCTCGCCTCCGCCACCGACGGGGTCGGCACCAAGGTGGACATCGCCCGGCGGATGGGCGTGTACGACACCATCGGCCGCGACCTGGTCGGCATGGTCGTGGACGACTTGGTGGTCTGCGGTGCCGAGCCGCTGTTCATGACCGACTACATCTGCGTCGGCAAGGTCTACCCGGAGCGCGTCGCCGCCATCGTCAAGGGCATCGCCGAGGGCTGCACCCTGGCCGGCTGCGCCCTGGTGGGCGGCGAGACCGCCGAGCACCCGGGGCTGCTGGGCGCCGATGACTTCGATGTCGCCGGGGCCGGTACGGGCGTGGTCGAGGCCGATCGGGTGCTGGGCGCGGATCGTATCCGAACGGGTGATGCGGTGATCGCCATGGCATCGTCCGGACTTCACTCGAACGGGTACTCACTCGTCCGCCATGTGCTCTTCGACCGGGCCGGCTGGGCGCTGGACCGCGAGGTGCCGGAGCTCGGCCGGACGCTGGGGGAGGAGCTGCTGGAGCCCACCCGGATCTACTCGCTGGACTGCCTGGCCCTCACCCGCACCACCGAGGTGCACGCCTTCTCGCACATCACCGGCGGCGGGCTCGCCAACAATCTCGCACGGGTCATCCCCGAGGGGCTGCGCGCGGTCGTGGACCGCTCGACCTGGACCCCCGGAGCGATCTTCCAGCTGGTCGGCGAGGCCGGTTCGGTCGAGCGCCTGGAGCTGGAGAAGACCCTCAACATGGGCGTCGGCATGATGGCGGTGATCCCGGCGGACTCCGTCGATGTGGCGCTCACCACACTCGCCGACCGCGGTGTCGAGGCCTGGGTCAGCGGTGAGATCACCGAGCGCACGGCCGGGGACACCGAAGCGGTGACGCTGACCGGTGACCATGCGGGCTGAGACGGCCGCGCCAGGTGCGCGGACAGCACAGAAGCCGGCCCGAGGCGGGTGCCTCGGACCGGGGGAGGTGTGCGGCGATAAGCCGAGCGCCTGGAACGTGTGGTTCAGGCGCGGCGACGCTGCGGGGACGGATCGGACTGTTCGTCGTCCTCGTCCTCATCGTCGTTGTACAGATCCGCGTACTGTGCGTACGGGTCGTCGTCCAGCTCATCGTCCTCGAACCGCTCACCATTCGGCGGCTGGTTCGATGTCGATGCGCCCAGCTCCTCGGCCAGGCGTGAGAGATCCGTCCCACCGCTGTTGTACTTCAGCTGGCGGGCGACCTTCGTCTGCTTGGCCTTGGCCCGGCCGCGCCCCATGGCTCGACCCCCTCAACGACGGGGCTCGACGGCCCCAGAGTCTTGACACGCGTTCACGTTCATAAGTCAGAGCGGACTCTCAGAAGAGAGACCGGCCCGTAGGGCTTCAACGGTACCTGCTTCTGTGGCCATACGGTACGTCGCCCACACGACGTGCCACGAGGCAGAACCCGCGAGGAGCCCGTTCCTCGCTGGTCAGCTGCGATTTTAACGTGTCTTGTGCGCCGACCCGCCGACGGGCCGTGAGGGATCTCTCCCCGATGGCTCCCAGGGGGCTCTCATGTCCCCCGTACGGCGGCCTCCGGCAAGAGTCCCGCACGGCCCGTTCGCACGGCCTCACACCGCTCCTCAGGCGCTCTCAGACGCTTCCAGCGGCCCTCGGGCGCCCCATGGCCCATGCCGGTGGCATCTGCCAGACCACGGTTCAGGCGTCATGGCCCTCGGCCATCCGGTGCTCGGCCAGCCGGTCGGCGGCCGCGGCGGGCGGGATGCCGTCGGTCTGTGCCCGATCGAATATGGCCAACGTCGTGTCGAAGATCTTTGCCGCCTTGGCCTTGGCCCGGTCGAAGTCGAAGCCGTGCAACTCGTCGGCCACCTGGATGACACCACCGGCGTTCACCACGTAGTCCGGCGCGTAGAGGATGCCGCGGCCGTCCAGGTCCTTCTCCACGCCCGGGTGGGCCAGCTGGTTGTTGGCCGCGCCGCACACCACCTTCGCGGTCAGGACGGGCACCGTGGCGTCGTCCAGGGCGCCACCGAGCGCGCACGGGGCGTAGACGTCCAGGTCGGCGCGGATCAGCGCCTCGGTGTCCCGGACCGCCTGGACGCGGGGGTGGCGGGCCAGCACGCGGTCCACCGACTCGGTGCGCACATCCGTGACCACGACCTCGGCGCCGTCCTCCAGCAGGTGCTCCACCAGGTGGTGGCCGACCTTGCCGACCCCCGCGATGCCGACCCGGCGGCCGCGCAGCGTGGGCGCGCCCCAGGACGCTTGGGCGCTCGCCCGCATCCCCTGGAAGACGCCGAAGGCGGTCAGCACCGAGGAGTCCCCGGCGCCGCCGTTCTCGGGGGAGCGGCCGGTGGTCCAGGGGCACTCGCGGGCGACGACGTCCATGTCGGCCACATAGGTGCCCACGTCACAGGCGGTGACGTAGCGACCGCCGAGGGAGGCCACGAAGCGGCCGTAGGCGAGCAGCAGCTTCTCGGTCTTGATCTCCTCGGGATCGCCGAGGATCACGGCCTTGCCGCCACCGTGGTCGAGCCCGGCGAGCGCGTTCTTGTAGGACATGCCGCGGGCGAGGTTGAGCGCGTCGAGGAGCGCCGCTTCTTCGGGGTGCTCCTCGGAGGCGTAGGCGTGGAAGCGGGTGCCGCCGAGGGCCGGGCCCAGGGCGGTGGAGTGGATGGCGATGGCGGCCTTGAGGCCGCTCTCCCGGTCCTGGCAGAGCAGCACCTGCTCATGCCCGCCGAGATCGGAGCGGAACAGTGTCGAAAGAGGTGAGAGAGGGTTCGGCACGCGACTCTCCGTCGGACCGTCGGCGCTGACGGTGTGACGTACGTCGGTCACGGTGGTGACTCCCATAGGTCGGGGAAGACGCCCTCCTGGCTGGTGGGGAGGGCCGTGGGCAAGAGGGTAAGCCCTGGGGGCCCGGCGGATCGGCCATGTCCCCGACGAGTCCGTATGCCGGGCATGGGACGATGCCGTCAGGTGGGGGTAAGGGAGCCCCTGGCGGTGGTCTCAGCCTTGAGGGAGCGCGTGTGACCTTGGCGTCTTCGGTGATTGTCCCGTACGCGGCGTATCTCCGGGTCTATGAGCCACTGGCAGCGTTTCCGGAGCCGGAGCGATCGCACTGGGCGCGGTATGCCAAGCGCGACGACCTGCCCGGCGCGCAGGACGAGCTGCGCCGCTCGCTCGCGGACCTGCTGCCGGTCCCCCCGGTGGCGGTTCCGGTGCACGAGAGCGCGGACGCCTTCGTGGCGCTCGTGGACGGCGTCACCTGCGTCTGCCCGTGGCGCACCCGGCTGCGGGGCTGGCTGGCGCTGGAGGAGCTGCCGGAGCGCCTTCCCGGGCCCCTTCTGGACGCGGCCCTGCCCCCGGTGGTGCGCCGGCAGGCGGTGGCCGACTTCGAGCGGTGGCTGGAGCGCAACCCGGACGCCCGGCCGTGGATCCGCTCGGCCACCTGGCATGTGCCGGTGCGCTGGTTCGTGCTCTTCGGGGACGAGGAGCGCGAGTTCACCAAGGGTGACGAGGGGCTCATCCTCCGCTACCGCACCCCAATGGTCCAGGCCAGGCGCCGGGTGGCGCGTGGGCTTAAGGTGCTCAAGGAGGCCCTCGGCGAAGGGCCGCTGATCGACGGGCTGGTGGACGTCGGCCGGTGGCTCGAGGAGTTCCACCCCCGGTCGTTGGTCGAGCTGGACTACGGCGGCCTGGTGCACGCGCTGCCGGCCGGGCAGCTGGAGGACGACCACTCGGCCGCGGACGTGGCGGAGGGCCTGGCGGCGCTGCGCGACGGGGACGGGGAGCGCGCGGGCGTCGCGTACGAGCGGCTGACCGACCGCTGGAGCGTGGTCCGCGGGCGGCAGAACGCGAGCTGAACGCCCGGTCGAACGGGCGCCGGGCGACCGGTTGAGCGGTTTGCCGGAACAGAGGGGACGTAGGTCCCGATCCGGGCCATTGCCTCAATCGTGACCTAAAGCACTGACTTCGGGCCTTGCGGTAATCACCCATCCTCGTGTCAAAATAGGACAAGGAGTCCGGGAGGGACTCCTTCCGCCCAACTATGGGCGGATTCATCGGTATTGCACTCCTTGACGGATCTGGTGGCCCCTGATCCTGTTGTGACTGATCGTCACGGCCGTGTGACAGTCCGTTATGGCATGGTCCATCGGCTTCCGTCGAGGTTGGTCACCTGAGAGGGCAATTCCATCGGTTTGGCCGACGGGGCTGGACAGATGGTGTAGTTGTAGTGCCGAGGACAAGCCGTTCGTCCTATAACCGACTCGGCCCGCGTCCGCCATTTCGGGCAACGTGGGTCAAGGTGCAGAATTTAGAGGAAAGAACCGTGATGGTTCGGTTCTCCCGAGGAGGCCGCTCATGACCGCTCGCACCCCTGATGCCGAGCCGCTGCTGACCCCGGCTGAGGTTGCCACGATGTTCCGCGTGGACCCGAAGACGGTCACTCGCTGGGCGAAGGCAGGCAAGCTCACGTCGATCCGTACGCTCGGAGGGCATCGGCGCTACCGCGAAGCGGAGGTCCGTGCTCTTCTTGCGGGCATCCCGCAGCAGCGCAGCGAGGGCTGAATAACCGCATAACCGGGCATTTCCGGGCCCCCCAGCCCGGCTTTCGCCTGTATAGCTCCACCACGACGGGTGCCTGCCCCAACAGGCCCTCCACCGCTCGACATGGGTGCGTCGTTGATCGCGCTGGACTCCGCCGGGTCCGGCGCGATCTTTTTATGCCCTGGGGACGGTTCCTCCGGAGGGTGGATCCAGGGGGCCTCAAGTGCCCTTGGAGGCGCAATCGTTCGGGTTGTGCGGGGCGATCCGCAAGGGGCTCGGGGAAGCTCGCGGAGCGCTTTCGGGGGGCTCGCGAGGGTCATGGACAGAGGGTGCAATTGCACATATTAAATTGACCTATGGCGAGCGGGGTGTAAGTTCCCTCACTCCGGAAACTCATTCGGTGACTCCCGTCACACTCCCCAACCCTTGCTCTGTGTCCAGCGGTTGCGCTAAAAGGCAACTGCGGTAAGGGCTTACCGAGTTGACGGTGGCGAGGCCGCCGTCGCCTCCTCGCGCTTCTCGTGTTCGGCCCCGTCGGCCGCCTCGTCGGCCGCCGAGTGCTCCATCGCCAGCCGCAGCAGGCGGTGGCAGATCGGACAGTGCCGGGTGAAGTGGCGGTTGCCCGCGGCGGCCGCCAGATGGGCGCGCAGCAGCGCCCTGGTCTCATGCTTCGCGGACGTCGTCATACGCCGCACCTCCCGCGCACCCCCGCGCACACCTTTTAGTTTGGGTACCTCTGTGTGTGGTGTGCCGTCAAGACGCCGAAGGCCCGGATCCAGATACGGATCCGGGCCTTCCGGGTAAGCGGTCCTGACGGGATTTGAACCCGCGGCCTCCACCTTGACAGGGTGGCGAGCACTCCAAACTGCTCCACAGGACCAACAGTGACGCTTGCGGCTTCGCCGCCGTGCGCCGCGCTGTGTGCGCTGCGATGCAGACTCTACAGCAGGTCAGGGGGTGCGGTCGAACTCGCGCCCGGCGGGGCCCCGGCGGGCCGCCGGGACCCCGGGACACCCTTACGGAGCCACCGCGTCGATGGCCTTGACGATGCGCTTGTCCGACACCGGATAGGCCGTGCCGAGGGCGTGTGCGAAGTAGCTGACCCGCAGCTCCTCGATCATCCAGCGGACCTCCAGCGCCTCCTGGGGCACCGGGCGCCCCGGCGGGAACTGCTCCAGCAGCCAGGCGTACTCGTCCCGCATCTCCCGCACCTTCGCCATCCGGGAGCGGTCCCGCTCGGCGTTGCCCGGAAGCTGCTGGAGCCGCCGGTCCACGGCCACCAGATAGCGCATGAGGTCCGGAAGCCGCCGTACGCCGTGGGCGGTCACGAAACCCGGGGTGATGAGCTCCGAGAGCTGCTCCCTGATGTCCGTGAGGGACGTCAGCAGCACCGGGCTGGTGGTGGCCTTCAGCCGCCGCTCGCACGACTGCCAGGCCGCCAGCACCTCCTGGACCTTGCGCACGGTGTCCAGCGTGGCGTCCATGATGTCGCCGCGGACGGCGTCGAAGAGCTTGCGGAACGATTCCTCGTCCCAGGCCGGGCCGCCACGGGCCGAGATCAGCCGGTCGGCCGCCGCGGCCACGCAGTCGTCGAACAGCGCCTGCACACTGCCGTGCGGGCTGCTGGAGAGCGCCAGCTTGGCCTGGTTGGAGAGCTTGCCCTGGACGAACTTCGCCGGGTTGGACGGCAGCTGGAGCAGGATCAGCCGGCGCGTCCCCCGCCACATCGCCTCCCGCTGCTCGGCCTCGGTGTCGAAGAGCCGTACGGCCACCGAGGAGCCCTCGTCGACGAGCGCCGGATACGCCTTGACCGGCTGGCCGCCGCGGCGCGTCTCGAAGGTGCGCGGCAGCGTGCCCACCGTCCACCGGGTCAGCCCGCCGCGCTGCTCGATCCCCACGGCCTCCTTGGAGGACTCGAAAGCCTTGGAGATCGCGGCCCGCGTCTTGGGCCGCAGCCGCTGCCGCAGCGCCTCCAGGTCCTTGTCCTCGGCCAGTTTGCGGCGCCGCTCGTCCACCACCCGGAAGGTGATCTTCAGGTGGTCGGGGACCTTCGTCGGGTCCCAGTCCTCCGGCTCGATCCGTACGCCCACCATCCGCTGGAGCTCCCGCCCCAGCGCCGCCGTCAGCGGCTCCTGGAGGGGGACAGCGCTTTCCAGGAAGCGCTTGGCGTAGTTGGGCGCCGGGACGTAGTGCCGGCGGACGGGTTTGGGCAGCGAGCGGATCAGCTCGGTGACCAGATCCTCGCGCAGCCCCGGGATCTGCCAGTCGAAGCCGTCCGGGGTGACCTGGTTGAGCACCTGGAGCGGGATGTGGACGGTCACCCCGTCCGCGTCCGCCCCCGGCTCGAACTGATAGGTCACCTTGAACTTGAGCTTCCCCTGGCGCCAGGAGTCCGGATAGGCGTCCTTGGTGACGCCCTGCGCCCGCTCGTTGATGAGCATCGACTTCTCGAAGTTGAGAAGCTCCGGCTCCTCGCGCCGCTTGTGCTTCCACCAGGAGTCGAAGTGGGCGCCGGAGACCACGTGCTCGGGGATCCGCTGGTCGTAGAAGTCGAAGAGCGTCTCGTCGTCCACGAGGATGTCGCGCCGCCGGGCGCGGTGCTCCAGCTCCTCGACCTCGCCCAGCAGCTTGCGGTTGTCGTGGAAGAACTGGTGGTGGGTGCGCCAGTCGCCCTCCACCAGGGCGTTGCGGATGAACAGATCGCGGCTGGTCTCGGGGTCGATCCGGCCGTAGTTGACCTTCCGCTGGGCGACGATCGGCACCCCGTAGAGCGTCACCCGCTCATACGCCATCACCGCGGCCTGCTTCTGCTCCCAGTGCGGTTCGCTGTAGGTGCGCTTGACCAGGTGCTGGGCGAGCGGCTCGATCCACTCCGGCTCGATCCGCGCGTTGACCCGCGCCCACAGCCGGGAGGTCTCCACCAGCTCCGCCGACATCACCCAGCGCGGCGGCTTCTTGAACAGCGCCGAGCCGGGGAAGACCGCGAACTTGGCGCTGCGCGCGCCCACGTACTCGTTCTTCTCGGTGTCCTTCAGGCCCACATGGGAGAGCAGCCCGGCGAGCAGCGAGGTGTGGACGCGATCGGGCGCCGCGTCCTGCTCGGACATGTGGATGTCCATGGTCTTGGCGACCGTGCGCAGCTGGCTGTAGATGTCCTGCCATTCGCGTATGCGCAGGTAGTTGAGGTACTCATTGCGGCACATCCGGCGGAACGCGGAGGAGGACAGCTCCTTCTGCCGCTCCCGGACGTACTTCCACAGATTGAGGAAGGCCAGGAAGTCGCTGGACTCGTCCTTGAAGCGGGCGTGCTGCTGATCCGCCTGCTGCTGCTTGTCCGAGGGGCGCTCGCGCGGGTCCTGGATGGACAGTGCCGCCGCGATCACCATGACCTCGCGGACACAGCCGTTCCGATCCGCCTCCAGCACCATCCGGGCCAGCCGCGGGTCCACCGGCAGCTGGGCCAGCTTCCGGCCGACCTGGGTGAGCCGCTTGCGCGGGTCCTTCTGCTTGCTGTCCAGGGCGTGCAGCTCCTCCAGGAGCTGGACGCCGTCCTTGATGTTGCGGCGGTCCGGCGGGTCGATGAAGGGGAACTTCTCGATGTCGCCGAGGCCGGCGGCGGTCATCTGGAGGATGACGGAGGCGAGGTTGGTCCGCAGGATCTCGGCGTCGGTGAACTCCGGGCGGGTGATGAAGTCGTCCTCGGAGTACAGCCGGATGCAGATGCCGTCGCTGGTCCGGCCGCAGCGGCCCTTGCGCTGATTGGCGCTGGCCTGGGAGATCGGCTCGATGGGCAGCCGCTGGACCTTGGTGCGATGGCTGTAGCGGGAGATCCGGGCGGTGCCCGGGTCGATCACATAGCGGATGCCGGGGACGGTCAGCGAGGTCTCGGCCACGTTCGTCGCCAGCACGATCCGGCGGCCGGTGTGTCTCTGGAAGACCCGGTGCTGCTCGGCGTGCGACAGCCGCGCGTACAGCGGGAGCACCTCGGTGACCGGGAGCTTCTTCTTGTTCAGCGCGTCGGCGGTGTCGCGGATCTCCCGCTCCCCGGAGAGGAAGACCAGGATGTCGCCGGGGCCCTCGGCCTGGAGCTCGTCGACCGCGTCGCAGATCGCGGTGATCTGGTCGCGGTCGCTGTCCTCGCCGCCCTCCTCGAGCAGCGGGCGGTAGCGCACCTCGACCGGATAGGTACGCCCGCTGACCTCGACGATCGGCGCGTCGCCGAAATGGCGGGAGAAGCGCTCCGGGTCGATGGTGGCGGAGGTGATCACGACCTTGAGGTCGGGGCGGCGGGGCAGCAGCTGGGCCAGATAGCCGAGCAGGAAGTCGATGTTGAGGCTGCGCTCATGGGCCTCGTCGATGATGATCGTGTCGTACTGGCGCAGCTCGCGGTCGGTCTGGATCTCGGCGAGCAGAATGCCGTCGGTCATCAGCTTGACGTGGGTGTCCTGGCCCACCTGGTCGGTGAAGCGGACCTTCCAGCCGACGGACTCGCCGAGCGGTGACCGCATCTCTTCGGCGATGCGCTCGGCCACCGTGCGGGCCGCGATCCGGCGTGGCTGCGTATGGCCGATGAGGCCCTTGACGCCGCGCCCCAACTCCAGACAGATCTTCGGAATCTGGGTGGTCTTCCCGGAGCCGGTCTCACCCGCGACGATCACCACCTGGTGATCCCGGACGGCCTCGAGGATCGCGTCCTTCTTCTGGCTGACCGGCAGCTCTTCCGGATAGGTGATGGCCGGCACCGCGGCGCGGCGGTCCGCGACCCGCAGCTCGGCACGCGTCATCTCCTCGGCGATCTCGCCGAGCACGGCCGCACGGGCCTCGGGTTTACGGATCCGGCGCGCACCGTCGAGCCGGCGTCCCAGCCGCTGCTGGTCGCGCAGCATCAGCTCGGGCAGCCGCTCCAGCAGGGCGGGCAGGGCGGGGGCAGACGTGGTGGACATACGGACCCCAGGATCTCACCTCCGGAAAACGGCTGGCGAACCATTTCCATCCGCGCCGCGTCGTGCGATATGTGCGATATGTACCGGCTCATCGCTTTAGCGTGCTCTCATGGCCGATGACCTGGCGCAGCGCCCCGACCCCGAGCCCGAACGCCGATCACCGCGATGGGGGTGGGGGGCCTTCAAGCGGTCCCCCTTCTTCCCCGCGACCGTCATCGTGCTGATCATCTCCGCGGGTGCGGGGCTCTTCGCGGGCTCGTACACCTACGCCTTCGCGAACCCCACCCCCCGGAACGTCCCCACCGCCGTCGTGGTCCCCGATCACGGCGCCGCCCCGCTGAACCGGTTCCTCGCCGGGATGGAGCAGGCCCTGAACGCCTCCCTCCGGCTGCATCCCTACCCCGGCTACGCCAAGGCCCGCTGGTCCCTGGAGGAGCAGCGGGTCTTCGCGGTCCTCCAGGTGCGCGGCCGCGGCGTGCGGATGGACGTCGCGAGCGCGGCCGGGGCGACCGTCGCCCAGGTGCTCGGCCAGGCCGCGGGCAAGGTCGGCCGGGTCTCCGGGGTGCCGGTCACGGTCAGGGACGTGAAGCCGCTACAGCCCGGCGATCCGCGCGGCCTCGCGGTCTTCTACATCTCCCTGGCCGCCACGATCATCGGCTTCCTCGGCGCCATCCAGCTCAGCGTGAACGCCTCCGAGCTCAACCCGGCCGAGCGGATCGCCTTCATGATCGCGTACGCCCTGCTCGGCGGGTTCACCATCGCGGTGATCGTCGACCAGGGGCTGGGCGCGCTCCGGCTCCCCTTCCCGGAGTCCTGGGCGATCCTGGCGCTGACGATGTTCACCTCGGGGCTGGTGTTCTCCATGTTCAACGTCCTCTTCGGGCGCTGGGCGCTCATCCCCACCTGGGGGCTGATGGTGCTCCTCGGCAACCCCTCCTCCGGCGGCGCCGTCTCCTGGCCCCTGCTCCCCTCGCTTCTCGGCACCATCGGCCGCTGGCTCCCACCGGGCGCCTCGGTCAACGCCCAGCACACCGCGATCTACTTCCGCGCCCATCAGCACGCCTTTCCGTTCCTGGTGCTGGTGGTGTGGTGTCTGCTGTCCGCCGCGGTCTTCTGGACCTGGCGCCACCGCCACCCGGGCGGCCGCCCGCCGAGGGCGACGCCGACGCGGTGCTGAGGGGGGCGGTTCGAGGGGGCACCCGGCGAGTCTCGACGCCTGCGGCGGACTGTCCCCCTCCCCGCCCCGTCCCACAACCGGGGCCCCGCCCCAGCCCCCCAAGCCGAGGCTTTGCCTCGGGCCCTGGACAGGGGCTTGGCCTCAGGCCCAGCACTGGGCCTGAGGCCAGGCTTCGTCCCAGGCTTCGTCCCAGGCTTCGCACCGGGGCTCCGCCCCAGCCCCGCAAGAGGGCGAAGCCCCAGTCCCTCAAGGGGGGCAGAGCCCCAGCCCCCGGTCCGGGCTTGGTCCCAGGTCCCGGCCCGGGGGCATCCGCCTCAGACTCCGCACCGGGGCTTCGCCTCAGACTCCGCAACCGGGGCTTCGCCCCTTCCCGGGGCATCGGTGTGCGGCTCCGCCGCGTGGTGGGGCTTCGCCCCAGACCTCGGGGTCCAGGGGCGGAGCCCCTGGTTACGGGAAGGGGCGGGGAGGGGAAAGGAAAGCATCGCCATGCGGCTCCGCCGCGTGGTCCGCCGGAAACCTCGGCAGGCGGACACCCCGGCAGGGGCGGACACCCCGGCAAGAGCGGACACACAAAAAAGTCCCTCCCCTGCGATCAGGGGAGGGACTTTCCTAAGGAGCGCCGAGCAGGCCTTGCACCTACATCCCTCGTTTGGAGACGAGTATCTTTCCTTAGACGACCGACGCATCAACTCCCGCCCTCCGGGGCGGCGTTGCGAGATCAACTATACCCCATCCGGGGGATCACAGCCGCCACAGCGGGGCGTCGTACCGCTCCGGCTGAGTCCCGATCAGCAGGGCCCGCAGATCCGCGCGTTGGACACCGCTCAGCCCGAGAACCTCGGTGAGACGGCGGAACGTGGTGTGGCTGACCCCGCGGCCACGGGCCTCCTCCGCGAAGCGGGCGACCCCGGCGAGTACGGCCCTGGGCCGGAACGGCCCCTCGGGCGCCGCCCCGAACCGCGCGGCCTTCTCCCGTTCGTAGTCGATCTCCGAGTAGCCGCAGATCTCCCGGCAGTGCCGCTCGGCCTCAGCGAGTCCGGTGGTGTCGGCGATGGCTCCGGCCAGCCGGTTCCGGCGGAACGCGGTGTCGAGATCCGCCTCATGGACCACGGCCCCGCCGTCCGTCAGGGGAACGGTCAGCCCCGCGTCCCGCACCTCGCACAGCCCCCGCACCCCCCGCGCCGCGGCCGTGAGCATGCCGGTGGCCTCCGACGGATGCCATTCCATGACGGGCCCGATGGGCGCGACATCGCCGGCGGTCAGCGTATGGACCACCCGCTCCAGCCGTTCGTGCAGCACCTCCACCGGAATCTCCCCGTCCAGCCCCGGCCCGGCGACCAGCAGCCGGATCTCCGCGTTCACCTGCGCACACGCGGCGAGCGACAGCGCGTCGCCGAGCGGGCTCCGCAGCGTCGGCTCATCGCCGTACGCGAGGATGTCGCCGCCCACGTCCAGCAGGTCGATCGACGCCGGGGCCAGATGCTCGATCAGCTCCTCCAACTGCCGGACCATGCCCTCCACCCCGTGGTGGGGGTCGAGGAGGGCGAAGGTGTGCGGCAGTTCGGCGGCCAGCCGGGGCAGTGTGGACCCGGCGGGCGCCACGGGCTTCGCGTCCCCGGGCACGGCGTACACGCTCGGCGTCAGCGCCCGCAGACCGGTGAAGTCGGCCGCCGCCCGGGGCCCGGGGACGGGGTCGACGAGCAGCCGGTCCCAGGCGTAGGTCAGGACCACCGTCCGGTCATCACCCGTCCCGCGCCCGTACAGAACCCGGTCGAGCACCGCGGCGGCCACCGCGTCCCCGCCTCCTCCGCCCGCCACGATCAGCCGCGTCATCCGCCCAGCGTACGGCGGGAACGGACAATTCCGTCGTACGAGACGCTGCCGTCAGTGCGCGGTGAGCCCGCCGTCGACCACGAGTTCCGAGCCGGTGACGAACGACGACTCGTCGCTCGCGAGGAACAGCATCGCCGGTGCGATCTCGTCCGCCCGGCCCGCGCGGGCCATCGGCGTCCGTACGATGTCCGGCTGCTGATCGCCCTGCTCGTCCAGGAGATCCTGGATCATCGGGGTGGCGATCACCCCGGGGTGCAGTGAGTTGATCCGGACGTTGTCGCGGGCGTACTCGACCGCCGCTGTCTTCGACAGCAGCCGGACGGCGCCCTTCGATGCCTGGTACGCGGCCGCCGCACCGCTGCCCACCAGCCCCAGCACCGAGGATGTGTTGATCACCGACCCCCTGCCGCTCGCGCGCAACAGCGGCATGGCCGCCTTCATCCCCAGCCAGGTGCCCTTCTGGTTCACCTCGATCACGCGGTCCCAGGACGCCTCATCGGTGCCCTCGATGCCCGGCCAGTCCAGGATCCCGGCGATGTTGACCAGCACGTCCAGACGGCCGAAGCGCTCCCGTACGGTGGCGATCACCTCGCCCCACGCCTCCGCCGAGGCGACGTCAAGAACGGCCGAGGCCACGTCGCCGCCGTCACGCTCCGCGATCCGTTCCTCCAGAGCCTTCAGAGGCCCCGGGTCCACATCGGTGAGGAGCAGCCGTGCTCCCTCCTGTGCGAAGAGTTCGGCGGTGGCCGCGCCGATCCCGCCCGTCGCTCCGGTGATCAGCGCGACCTTGCCGTGCAGACGTCCAGACATGGGTACTCCGTTCCTCGTCTCGCTCCGGGACCCGGGATCCGACACGCGTGTCGACCTGCGTGTCGGCCCGCGTCTCGACCCGAATCCCCACCCAGTCTGCGCAGGTCAGCAGGGGCTAACCAGGGTGCGCGCCGCCTGGGTGCGGCACACCCAGGCGGCGATACGGGAACGAGGCCGACGGGCCCGTCAGACGGTCTGGGACTTCACCTCGGTCCCCTCGGTTCCCTCAGTCCCCTCGGGCTCGTCCGGTCCCTCCAACTCCCCCCGACCCTTACGGCCCTTGCGGTCCTTGAGAACGGCCGGGTTGGTCTCGGGAGCGGCCGCCACGGCGAAGACCGTGACCACGCCCATGACGATCAGGAACAGCGCGATCGGCCAGGAGGCCCCCGCCCACGCGAGCAGCGCGGTGGCGATGATGGGCGAGAACCCGCCGACGATCATCGACGCGAGCTCATGCCCCAGGGCGAGCCCGCTGTAGGCCACCCGGCTGGCGAAGAGTTCGGTGAAGAACGCAGGCTGGGTACCGATCATCGCCCCGTGGCCGATGACGACCGCCACGAAGATCGCCACGAAGATCAGCACCGGATTGCGCGAGTCGAACATCGCGAAGAACGGATAGGCCCAGACGATCACCGCGACCGCGCCCCCGATATACACCGGGCGGCGTCCGATGCGATCGGAGAGCGCCCCGAACATCGGCATCGCGAACGACTCGAACAGCATCCCCACCACGAGCGCGGCCAGCACCACCCCCTTCCCCACCCCGACCTCGGCCGCGTAGGAGAGGCTGAAGGTGAGGAAGAGATAGCTCGCACCGGTTTCGGCGACCCGCGCCCCGAAGGCGATCAGTATCGACTTGGGGTGGGTACGGATGACGTCGAGCAGCGGCGGACGGGACTTCTCCGGTTCCGACTCCGTCTCCCGGAACGCGGGTGTCTCCATGATCCGGAGCCGGATCAGCAGCCCGACGGCGGTGAGCAGGATGCCGACCACGAACGGAATGCGCCATCCCCAGGCGAGGAAGGACTCCTTGGTGGTCACCGACTGGGCGAGCGCGTAGGCGGAGGCGGAGAGGACGAACCCGAGCCCGACACCGGTCTGGCTCCAGGCGGAGTAGAAGCCGCGGCGGTGGCTCGGCGCGTGTTCGCTGACGATCAGCACCCCGCCGCCCCACTCACCACCGACGGCGATGCCCTGCACGATCCGCAGCGTTATCAGCAGCACCGGCGCCCAGGCCCCGATGGTGGCGTAGGTGGGCAGCAGACCGATCAGACAGGTCGCGATGCCCATGATCACCAGAGTGGTCACCAGCATCGACTTACGGCCGATCCGGTCACCGAAGTGCCCGAAGATGATGCCGCCCAGCGGCCGGGCGAGGAACCCCACCGCGTTGGTGCCGAAGGCGGCGATCGTTCCCACCAGCGGATCGAAGGTCGGGAAGAAGAGGGAGTTGAAGACGAGCGCGGCGGCCGTGCCATAGAGGAAGAAGTCGTACCACTCCAATGCGCTACCGAACAAACTTGCGATCGCCGCCTTGCGGACTTCGCGCTGGCTGCCCTTCACATCTGCCATGTCGGCTCTCCAATGGCCGCTTCGGATGGGATCAAGACCTGCGGCTCGGGTGTGTTGGGGGATTGTTCGCAGCTGGTTCTCATGGCGGGAATGGCGGCGTTCCGCTCACCGGGACAGAACGCGAACCGGCGGTCTTCGGCCGTTCAGGAGAGCTGCACCCGTACGTCTCTCACACGTCCCACGTTCGTGGGATTTGCATACTTTCACGCCTTACTGTCCGCTTCGCCTGGTCACGCCTTCACGGAGCCGGTCCCGTCCAGGGGCCCGTGACGAAGGGAAGACACACAGGCGTGGAAGGCTCGTCATCGCTGCCGCGGCATTGACCATGGCGCTGATGCCTGGCGTCGCGTCGGCGACACAGGACGGCGACGACCAGACGACCGGCTCAGCGCCGAGGCGACCATGCCCCGAGACTCGGAGGGGACCGAGTCACACGACGCCGAGGCGACCGCCTCCCACCAAGCCCCCTGCCCCGACGAGGGCGTGCCCGGCTACGAGGTGGTCACCCTGCCCAATGAGAACGTCCCGAACTTCCAGCGGCGCACGGTGTACTGCCCGCCGGGGAAGAAGGTCATCGGCGGCGGTGCCGAGGCCCGGGGCGACACCGCCATCCTCGTCGGCAGCTTCCCCACTGAGGACGCACGGGGCTGGATCGGGCTGGGCCGCCAGACTTCCACCGACAACATGGGTATCAGCGTCTTCGCCATTTGCGCCTACGCCTGACGTCTGACGTCTGACGTCTGATCGTTCATACGGGACAAGGGCGCCTCCGTGGGCGTCGCAGGCAAGGAAGAAGCCCCCTCCGGACGCACCGGGAGGGGGCTGTGCCCTGGTAGGGGCAGCGGTGGCAGGCTCACTCCGGCGCGCTGACCGGGCCGACGAAGGTCCCCGGGTGAGTGGCGCCTGACTGGTCCAGCAGCGCACCGCCGTACGGCCAGTCCAGCGAGAGGTTCGTCTCCTCGTTCGGCGGAGTGATCACGACCTGGTCCGGTGCGAACTTCTTGTCGTCGTCGCGGGTCGACGCCAGGAAGGTGATGTCGAAGGTCACCCGCCCCCCGGCGTCGACCCGGACCGGCTTCGGCTTGTCGTCGGTGCGCCGCAGGTCCCAGGTCTCGCCGTGCTCGTTCTGGAGCTGGACGCCCGGGAAGCCGACCATGGTGCAGTCGGTGCTGCCGGTGTTCTTCAGCACCACCCGGGCGGTCTGCTGCCCGTCGTACTCCATGTCCGGACCGCCCTCGAAGTTCGACCACGCCGCCTCCAGGTGGTCGCTGGTGCAGCGGCTCGCCGACGAGGAGCCGCCCGAGGCGCTGCCCGCCTTGGCGTCGATGTCCTCACCGGAGCCACCGGTCGAGCCCGACCCACCACCAGAGCCCCCCGATGTCCCGTTCGCGGTCGCCGAGGACGAGCCCCCCTTGGCGCCGCTGTCCGATTCGCCACCTCCGCAGGCCGTGAGCGAGAACGCGGCAGCGGCGATCAGCGAGGCGACGGCGAGGGTGCGGGTACGACGGAGAACGGTCGTGCGCGACATGGGATCCCCCCAGGGATGGGTGACGTGTAGGCGGACGCGGTGCGCTGTCCACGGTGCGTTCCGCGTCCTGGAACCAACCCTGTCCGCCGCCGCTGCCAATCGCCTAACCCACGGCTAACACGCAGCTGTCACGGCTCACGCGGCGATCCCGAAACCCTCCCCTCCCCGGCCAACGAAGAAGCCCCCTCTCCTCGGGTCGCTGGCCAGGTTCATGAATTCCACCGCCGTCTGGCTCCGTACGCCCGGTCCGATTCGTTCAGCTCTGTCGGCGGCCCGGCGTAGGTGGCCCCATCGGCGCGGAAGACATGGTGCTCGGAGTCGGTGATCCCGTTCGCGGGCTGGGCGTACACCAGGGGCTCCATCGCCTCGACCCGCCAGCCGGTCTCTTCTTCGACCTCGCGGGCGGCGGCCTGTTCCGGGGTCTCGCCGGGCTCGATGAGTCCCATGGGCAGTTCCCACCCCCCCATGCGTCGGTGATGAACCGGTGGCGCCACATCATCAGGACGCGCTTGTGGTCATCGACCACGGCGGCGACGGCGAGATGCCGCATGCGTACGACGTGGTGTTCCCAGCGTCTGCTGTACGTCGACCAGCCACAGGTTGACCCAGGGGTTGCTGTAGATCTGCCGTTCGCCATGGACGGTCCACCGCATGAACCCACTCCCCTTCGGGCAACGAAGAAGCCCCCTCACGTATGGACCGGGAGGGGGCCGTCCGTCGTTGTCGGCCGTAGCCGGCCGCCCTCGGCCGTTCAGCCGCAACGGAAGTTGGAGCCCCCGTCCTCCAGGTACTCGTTGTAGATCCAGCCGAGGCTCCTGTTGTCCTCGTCTCTGACCCACGTCCAGGTGTGGCCGAGGTCGTTCGTGACGTAGCAGTCGTACTCGACCCAGGCGTCCGGAGAGACATAGCCCACTGTGGTGCAGTCGCCGTACGGTCCGGTGTGGATGGCGGCGGGGGAGGACTTGCTCACTCTTCCGCCGAAGGGATCGTCGTTGGTATGCGGCCAGTACGCGTTGCCGCACGTGACAGCGGCTGCGTCGGTGGTGGCGGCCTGGGCGCTCGGCGTGCCCACGAGGCCGAGTGCGACGGCTGCTGCGGCACCGGCACCGGCCAGAAGACGGCGTGTCTGCATGGTTACCTCCATTGGTCGCGGAGACGGCTGTGTCCGTCCCAGCGAGGGGCTCGGTCAGGCACGACTGTGGCAGCCAGGCTTGGAGGGAAACCTTGGCAAAGTCTTGAATTGCCTGTTCAGCGCGGGCACGAAAACGCCCTCTCCGACGATCTTCGGAGAGGGCGTGTGCCCTGGTGAGGGCTGCGGTGGCTGGGGCCGGGGTCGAACCGGCGACCTTCCGCTTTTCAGGCGGGGCGCGGTGGCCGCCGGGGGCCGTTTCGCCTGGGCGGGCGGTCCGCTGACGTCCGCTGCTGGCGTCGGCGTACGGGGCCGTTGGTGTCACGGCTGGCGTCAGGCGGCCTCTTCGCCTGTGGTCGTTGAGGTTGGGTGGGCTGGTCGGTTGGTTCCCTGGAGCGGATGACAGTCGGTCACGGTCTCGCTGTTTGCTGCACTCCGCTGCCGTACAGCACTCGCTGACCACCGCCTTACAAGTTCGATCACAGGCCGGACTGCCCAGGCTGGGCTGACCGGGTTGCCGGGTGAGCGGCGGCCGGAGTACACCGAGTGCCACCGACGTCCGTCGCTGTTGATGTCATTCGGTGATGTCAGAACGTCGGTGCACCTCAAGCTTTGCTCTGAACGCCGGGCATGGGCGGTTCATAGCGTTGTCCGCGGAAATAATGGGCGACATGACGTCCAAGGCGAAGAAAGTCGCGCTCAGCGCGGTCATCATTTTGATCGCTATCGGGTATTCCTTGCTCTTGTGGCGGGGCCCTTGGTGGATCGACGGCAGCCACCTGCGCAGGCAGAATCTTCAGCCAGCGGATGGTGTAGTTATTACTGGGTTTCGCACCACGCTAGTGGCTATCGGCGCTGGCGCTGTTGCGGCCATGAGTCTCTATTACACGCACAGAAGCCACAAGCAGACGGAAAAAATGTTCGAGCACACCCGAGAAAAGGACAGAGAGCAAGCAGAGTTGACGCGTGAAGGTCAAGTTACAGAACGCTATGTTGAGGCGGTTAAATTACTCGCCTCCGATGTGTTGACTGAGCGCCTTGGGGGAATATACGCGCTCGAACGAATCATGCGCGACTCGGAGCGCGACCACAACACGGTGGTTGAAGTCCTTTCCGCTTTCATTCGTGAGCACGCGCAGAAAGGCGCCGCGAATAGGGCGCCTTCTGGAGATGGAAGCAAAACAGAGGGCGCCAATAGTCGTCGTGGGCAGCTCCGGAGTGACCTTCAGGCGGCCCTTGTGGTGCTCGGGCGGCGCCCTGAGCGTGAGGGTTTGGAAGAAGAAGGAGGGTTGGAACGCATCAACCTCACGCAGACGGATCTCCGGGGCGCTGAGCTTTACAATCACTCTTTGAGGAATATTGAACTCCGCGAGGCACGGCTAGACGATGCCCAGTTCTACATGGTTGATCTTTCGGGGGCGGAACTTCAGAGGTCTTGCTTTGAAGATGCCGACTTTTGTTGGGCCGACCTTTCTATTGTTAACCTAGGGCTTGCCAATCTGCGGAACACCCGTTTGCATGGCGCTTGTCTAGAGAATGCCACCTTGTGGCGGGCAGACCTGACAGGCGCGGATATGACTGAAGCACGACTACAGGGCGCTAATTTAAAAGAAGCGCGGCTTGATGGAACCACAGCTCTAACGGTAGAGCAGGTTATCGAAGCGCGAGTCTTCCCTTCGACACAGCTTCCCATTCATATCACCCAAGACCCGCGTGTGCAGGCACGGATCGAAGAATGTGAGATTGAGGAGGCAGAGCGCCAAGCCGCTCTGCGGCGTGTGCAATAGCGCAAGGTCGATGGAGCGGCTTTGGAGTGAAGCTGCCTTGGGGCGAGAGAGCATGGCCCCATAAGCTTGCGGCGCGTCGGGCAGTCTGTGGACCTGCGGAAGATGCAGGCGTCCGGGAGTTCGGCCGGCACCGCCCACCACGTTCATCGAACGATCCGGGTGGCTCTTGGCGAGGCGGTGCGGCGCGGGCACGTCCCGGCAAACGTGGCCGAGATTGCCAAGGCTCCCCGCCTCGAAGAAGAGGACATCGAGCCCTACACACGTCTGGAAGCGGCTGCTCCGGGACGCGGAGGTACGGGACGGACGACTGCATGACGCTCACCACACCACCGCGACCGTGTTCCTGCTCCTCGGTGTCCCGGATGTCGTGGTCGACGCGATCATGGCGCTTCGCCGGGCTGCTGAAGGTGGCGCAACAGGTCGGTGTGCTGAGACGGATCAACGACGAGGGCCCTGACCAGATCGGTCGGGGCCCTCGTCTGCCCTGGTGAGCGGGTGCGGAGGATACGAGATTCGAACTCGGAAGGGGTTGCCCCCAACACGCTTTCCAAGGGTGTTTGTGCCGGGCAGGGGGTTGTTCGGGGGTGTTCGCCAGCGTCCACGCGTGGCCGTTGTCCCGGAGCCTGGCTCGTCTGCATCCGCATCTGGACGAGACTGGACGGAGGCGAATGAGACCAGAAGTGAGACCACGATCGAGACCAGCATGCCGGAATCCGAGGCGTGGCGAAGAGCGCCGCTGTGCCTCGACACCTCGTAGCAAACCTCCGGCGGTCAGACGTTGACAAGGCTCCCGATAGAACTGTCGCGACCCTACGCTGCCGCAATGACGATCACACCGGTCATGGCCACCTTGCTCAGCATCGGTGCCGGACTGCTCGGGACCATCATCGGTGCTGCGGCCACCATCATCTCGTCGAGCGTCACCCAGCGGGCTACGCGTGTCCGCGAACGCGACTTCAAGGTCTGGGAGCGACGCGCTGACGCGATCGAGGAAGCGCACCGGAAGATGCTCGCCCTCGGCAACGCGCGTGATTTTGCCTGGATGCGAAGGGAAGTACCAAGCAACGTCAGTCCTCAAGACCTCGACGCTGGCCACCAAAATGAGCAATACCGACTGGTCGTAACGAAGCTGATGCTGTACACGACGCCCGAACTGGTGCAGGCCTACCGGGAGTCGAACGAGGCGTTCCTCAAGTCTTTAATGGCCATCCAGATGCTGCAGTTAGCCTCGAGCCAGACTGACGGCTCTCGCCGAACCAGAGACAGGGACATCAACCTCAGGGCTCCGGTGGCAGCGCAGGCAGTCAGAGAGTCGAAGGCCGCCGACGAACGCCTGGCAGCAGCGCTTCGAGAAGCTGCCTCGCTCGCGCCCTTCCCGACACGTCGCCGGTGGCGGCGAGGCTAGCCCTTATCCGTGGGGGCCGCGTCGGCCACTGCCCTTGGGGCAGCTACACGCGACCTGGTCCCTGCCAGCCACCTCTGCCGGGCTAAGTCGCTCGTCCCGAACGTCTCTCCTCAGAGCAGCCACAACTGATCATCGGCGGCCGTGACGTGCTGCCGGTCACTCGATCACCGCTCTGAACTGCTGTTGAGCTGTCGGCATTGCCAGCGTTGGTCACCACGAGCACCCTTCCACGGCCCCAGGAGGCCCGAGGGGCGCTCGTGCGTGACCGCTCCAAAGCCTCGGCTCTGCACCTCGGTTGAACGATCGCGAGGCGAGGTAGGTGTGCTACTCTGACGCCAGGAAATCTGAAGTTTTGGCTTCCGATGGTTCACGACCAGGACTTCCGCAGAAAGACGGGAGACCCGGGTTCGAGTCCCGGCTCCGACATTGTCGGATGTAGCTCAATAGGAAGAGCCCCCTATTTTTCTCCTCTGGGTGGAGCCTTCACTTCCAAGTGGTCAAGGTCCAGTAGTTGAGAGTCCGTGCGGCTTGTTCGAGTTCACTTTCCGTCAGTTTTGCCTGGCCGTAGTTGACTCGGGCATATCCGACCAATCCGCGACGCCATGATGACGAATTCTTTACTTTCGTTGTCGTGCTCTGGTAATCCTCGACGGCAATTCGAGCCCATGACGTTTTAGAGAGTGCCGCTGTCAGGGCTGTGTTTATCTCGCGGCCAAGGTGCTTGGTGACAGCGAATGCCGTGAAGATGTGCTCGGCGATTAACCTTACTGTGCCATCCTGGACCACGTCGTTTGGGTGTTGGCGATTGAGTCGCTGCCAACCTCCGATGGAGTCAGTGCCCATCGCCGCGATGTGATCGGTCAGACGTGCTTGCGCCTTACCACCTGCATGGGCAGTGCAGTTCCTGATCTCCCGCAGAAGGTCAAAGCTCTCAAGCCAGTCAGTGGGATGTGGGTGCTGCGCCGAGTCGAACAGGACTGTGTGCATATTCCATGCTTTGATGCGTTTTCCGCCTGTTTGGATCGTGATGCCCTCATTTTTCAATAGGTCGATACTCGACATTACGAAGTCTTCGTGTGTAGCCAGAGCGTAGGGGAGGGCTACGGAGGCTAGATGGTGGTCGGCGTTATTGAGAAGTGAACGAGCAACGTCGCTGCGCAAGTTGAAGCGAGTAATGTGCTCGACGGCCGGAAACAACTCGGCCAGCGTTCTTTGTGAACCTTCTGTCAGTTGCAGGGTGTGGCCAGCGAGCCGTGATCCTGCAAGCAATGCCGTCACAGCATTGTTCACGACCACCCGTGTTTCGACATAATTTCGGTAGTCTGGGTAAAGGAGCTCGCTCACGTGCGTTCCAGTCTGATCGTTGGTGACGGCTGAGAGCCGGCATGGGGGGTCTTGATGACGAAGGATGCCTCATCGCGGCTCGCCCCCGGTAGACACAGGCCATCAACTGAGGTCGGTGGAGCGGCTTTGGGCTGGAGCTGCTTTGGGGCGAGTGATCATGGCCCCGTAAGCTTGCGGCGCGTCGGGCAGTCTGTGGACCTGCCCGGTAAAGCACGACGTTGGGGCCATGATCTTAGAGGCTCGCCCCAAAGTGGCTGCCTAAAGCCGTGGAGCCGACCGCCCCAGCCACGACGTACCCCTTCTCTGACATCAGGTGGCTGATCGCTGAGTGCGCGGCACGGGCGGCGGCCGGGCTGGAGTGGGGCGGAGACAGGAGCGCAGGCCCGGCCGGGGGCCGGGCCGCGCGCGGTGAGCGGAGCGAGCCGCCTTGAACCTGTAGAGAAGGTTGTAACTCAGTGGCCGTTGGCCTGGTGTCGGGCGATCTTGTGTGTGGTGGGGCAGGTGAACTGTTCGGCGCATGCCGGAAGGCGTCGGGATTCGCGGTGGGCGAGGGGGAGGAAGATGACCGGTCGAAGGATCCATTCGATGTGCGTGTCTTGCTGGGTGAGGGCGAACGTGGTTGCTTGCCCGTTGGTGAGGGTGTCTTCGGCTTCCTTGTGGCCGTAGGTGACCCAGTCCCATGCCTTGTGGGCGGTTTCGCGGTCGAGCGCTGAGGCGATGGTTCGCACGGTGACGCGGATCCATCGGGTGGCCTCGCTCGGGCTGTCGGTTTCGACGGAGGCGAGCAGGACCGAGCGGGGTCCTGTGGCTGGTGAACGCGTCCAGCACTCGCACCAGTAGCCAGGTCGCAGCAGGGGCCTCAGCATGTGGTGGCTCCTGTCTCGGGTGCTACGAGCTGGGCGGTGACGGTGCGGCCGTGCTGGCCGCCGGTGATGTCCAGGCGCCGGGCGAGTGCCATGACGATGGTTAATCCGCGGCCGTGGGTGTCGTCTGCGTCGGCCTCCGTGGGGCTGACTTCTTCGGGGTGGCCTCCCTCGTCGGTGACGGAGATCGCGACGGTGCGGGGTGAGAGCGACAGCGTGAGCTGGAAGGTGCCGTAAGCGGTGCCGCTGGCGGTGTGGGTGAGGGCGTTGCTGCCGAGTTCGCTCACGATCAATTCGGCGTCGTCGGCGCAGGGGTGGTTGTTGAGGATGTCGCGGGTCCAGCGGCGGGCGCGGGTGACTTCTTCTCGGGATCCTGGGCACATCAGGCCCCAAACTCGCGGAGCACTCATATACTCGTCCATACAAGTTCCTTCGTGCTGGTAGGGGCTATGGGTCGTGGGTGCGTGCTAGATGAGTCGTACGCCGTCGTGGGCGCGGATGGCCGGCGGGGATGTGTTGTCGAGCGCGTCCAGGACGCGGATCGCGTATGCCTCGTCGGCGAGCTCGGTGATCTCCTCGCGGGTGGCCCAGTGCAGTGCGCGGGTTTCCGCTCCGGTGGTCGGTGTGCCGTCGATCGCCTCGCAGCGGAAGACCATGGAGACGATCAGGCCGGTCATGTTCTTGTAGATGCCGGTGAGGGTCGCGGGAAGTGCGATCTTGATGCCGGTCTCTTCGAGGACTTCCCGTTGCAGGGCGTCGGGGATGGTTTCCTCGCGTTCGAGCACGCCGCCGGGTGGTTCCCACTTACCGTTGTCGCGTCGCTTGATCAGCAGCGCACGGCCAGCGTCGTCGACGATGACTCCGGCGACGCTCACGGAGTGCGGGCGCTCAGTGCTCACGTTCCTCGGCCCTCTCGGCTGGCTAGGCTCTCCACCGTAGCAATCCCGGTCAGCCGCTCGTCTAGATACCTAAAGGAGTATGTGGCAATGCCTTCCCTGACTTCCGTCCTGGGTGTATTGGACCCGACGAGCGACCGGGCGGTGTTCCGGCAGATCGCCGATGCGCTGCGGGAAGCGATCGACAAGGGACGCTTCCGGGAGGGCGACAAGCTGCCCTCCGAGACTGAGCTGGTCGACCACTTCGGTGTCTCTCGGATGACCGTCCGCAACGCTTTGTCGCTGCTCCAGCAAGAGGGCCTGGCCGTGTCCGAGCATGGCAAGGGGGTCTTCGTCCGGCCCCGGCCGCCTGTGCGGCGGCTGGCCTCGGACCGGTTCGCGCGGCGTCATCGGGATCAGGGGAAGGCTGCCTTCACCGTGGAGGCGGAAGCGGCGGGCAGTCGCCCGGAGGTGGACAACCTCGAGGTGAAGGAAGAACGGCCGTCGCCGGACATCTCGGCCCGGCTCGGTTCGCCTCGTAAGGTGCTGGCCCGGCGGCGGCGGTATCTGCTGGATGGGCGACCGGTGGAGTTCGCCACCTCGTATCTGCCGCTCGACCTGGCCCGGAACACCCCGATCGCGCAACCCAACCCCGGCCCCGGTGGCATCTACGCCCGGCTGGAGGAGATGGGGCACCGCCTGGACCACTTCGACGAGGAGATCCGAGCCCGGATGCCCTCGCCTGCCGAGGTGCGTACGCTCCAGCTCGCTTCCGGGGTGCCGGTGATCCATCTCGTTCGGACTGCCTACGACGCTGAGGGGCGGGCGGTGGAGGTCTGTGACACCGTGATGGCCGCTGATGCGTACGTCCTCGCCTACCAGCTTCCTGCCAACTGACGCATGGCCGGGGCGTGGTGGCCCGGGCTGCTTCTTCTGACTCGTACACACGAGGACGCATACTCGTATAGACGAGTGGGCAAGCTGTGTGGCATGGTGGTCCCCGTTCCCGCTCGTTCGGGTTCGAAGGCCGCAACTCATCTACACAAGTAGGTGAGTTGAACTGTGAAGCAAGGAGAAGTAGTTGCGTTCCATTCGTGTTGAGACCTCCGGTGCCACGGTTCTGCTGACCGAGGCGCCGGAGCCGAAGGTGAAGGACCGGCAGACTGGCGAGATCGCCAAGGACGCGCAGAGCGGTGAGACGTTGATGCGGCTTGGCGTCGTCTACATCGACGGCGGGGAGTCCTCGCTGCTTCAGGTCACGGTGCCGGAGAGCGGGGTGACGGAGGGGCTGGCGCTTGGTTCGCCGGTCACGTTGATCGGGCTGGTTGCCCGGCCGTGGGAGACGGTGTTCAACGGGCAGCAGCGTCACGGCATCGCCTTCCGGGCCGAGGCCGTTGCCCCGGCCGCCATATCGGTCGGTGCGGGGGCCTGAGCCTGATGGCTGACGTGATGACGCTGATGGAGGTGGGTGGCCCGGCCGCCGGAATGGTCGGTGGGGCCGCCTACCTCCGGGCCCGGCACCCGGCCGCCTACTGGTCGACGATCGGGATGCCTATCTCTACGGCTCGGCTGCTGGGGTCGTACGGGTCGGTGATGGACGCGTGCGGGCTGGCCGTTCCGCCGTCGCGGCTGCGGGCCTGGGCCGTCCAGGCGCTCACGCATCGAGAGGTGCGGCCGGTTCCGCCTCGTCGGGGGCTGATCCGTCCGACGTCGACCGGGCTGCGGGTCAGGCTGCGACTGGCGCCGGGGCAGGAACCTGCGGACGTGGCGGCCTCGGCCGAACGGCTGCGGCATGCCTGGGACGTTCACGGTGCGTATGTGGAGGAGGTCAAGCCGGGTGTGGTTGAGCTGCGGCTGATCGGCTTCGATGTGCTCCGGAAGGTCCATATGCCTCGCAAGACCGGTGGCGGGTTCCTCAAGGTGCCGGTGGCGCTGCGGGAGGACGCGACGCCGTTCGTACGGGACTACCGGGCCATCCCGCACCAGCTCACCCTGGGCGCCACGTTGTCGGGGAAGTCGATGTTCCTGCGGCACCTGATCGCCGGGCTCGCCCGCCAGCCGGTTGCGCTGGTCGGGATCGACTGCAAGCGGGGTGTCGAGCTGGCGCCATTCGCCCCACGGCTCTCGGCCCTGGCGACTGATCCTCAGCAGGCGGCGGAGCTGCTGCCTGTGCTGGTCGGGCTGATGGAGGACCGATACGACCTGATCAAGGCCCGGCAGGGCATCGCGCCCAGCACACCGGACGAGGAGATCACTTCTGACATCTGGGGCTTGCCGGAGGAGGAGCGGCCGGTGCCGGTGGTGCTGCTCGTGGACGAGGTGGCTGAGCTGTTCCTGGTCGCCACGCGGAAGGATGAGGAACGGCGGGACGAGATGGTCACCCAGCTCATCCGTCTCGCCCAGCTCGGCCGTGCGGCGGGCATCTACCTGGAGGTGTGCGGGCAGCGGTTCGGCGCTGAGCTGGGCAAGGGGGCGACGATGCTGCGGGCTCAGCTGACCGGGCGGGTCTGCCACCGCGTGAACGACGAAGCCTCTGCCAAAATGGCGCTCGGCGACATCGCCCCCGAAGCGGTCGGCGCTGCCTGCGCCATCGCCCCGGAACGGCCCGGCCTCGCAGTCGCCGGGGATACCTCAGGTGGCTGGTCCCGAATCCGCCCGCCCCATCTCTCGCTAGCCGATGCTGCGGCCGTCTGCCGCGACCATGCCCATCTCGTCCCGGACCTGCCCGCGTTGGAGCCGTTCTGGCCCGACGTGCCGGCCGTTCCCGTGAGTGCTCCGACCTCGCTGCTCAAGCCGTTCCCGGCCGCCGAGTAATCCACCTGCCCGACGGTTGGCGCGACCGTACCCGCGCCGTGTCCCTACCCCCGCCATGCCTGAAACCGAAAGGGAGTCCCTGTGTCCCGCCCCACCATCTCCGAAGTCTCCGCGCTCCTGGCCGACCTGGCCGACTTCCGCACACGCGGGGCCGGGAGCAACGCCGAGCTGATGAACCGCAAAGCGGACCTCTTGGAGCGCATCGCCGCTGCCCAGCCCGATGACGCCCAGGCCGCTGAGGTCGCCGCTGCCGCTCGCGCACGCGCCGACGAACTCACCGCAGAGGGCTGACCGGACCGGAAGGAGTCTCTACCCATGCGCGCTCATCTGGCGCGGGTTGACGTGGTGCTGGTGCAAGCGGTCATCGCTGCCGCGCTGTCCTTCGCCCACCTGCACGGCCTGGCCTCGGCGGCCGGACAGGACGGGTGGAAGGCGTGGGCCTATCCGGTCTCCGTTGACCTGCTGCTTGTGGCGGCCTGGCGTCGGCTGCGGTCGGGGGCGTCCAAGGCGGCGGGCTGGTGCTGGTTCGTCGTCGCCCTGGCCGCCTCGCTCGGGGCGAACATCGCCACCGCCGGACTGCTCGACCTGACCGACGTACCGGACTGGCTGCGCATCCTCGTCGCCGGTTGGCCCGCCGTCGCCTTCCTCGGCGGAACGCTCCTTGCCCACACAACACCAGCGACCGAAACCGCGTCGGCCTCGGCCGAACCCACTGAAGCTGTCCCGGTCCCGGCGGCACCGAAAACCGCGGGGCCAACCACTACCCCGGCGCCTGAGCCGCAACAGCCCGCGCCGCACGTTCCGGCCGCGCTCGTCACCCACGCGCGCAAGCTCGCCGACGATCACCACGCCCGTACCGGATCGCCCATCGACCCCGAGACCCTGCGCGCTCGCCTGGGCGTCCCGGCGCCGTTGGCTGACGCCATCGTCTCCCGTCTCTGAAGGAGTCCACGATGCTCCGCCGCTTCCGCAACGTTGTCCGTATCGGCCCGGTCCAGGTCGGCACCGCCAACGATCAGCGGGGCCGGGTGAAGCACACCGCCGTGTGCACCGCCCCCCGTTGTGACTTCTCCGCCGACTACGACACCCGTGCTGCCGCCGAGCTGGCCGCCCGTACACACCGCTGCCCCGTCCGCTGAAAGGAGATCACCCGTGACCGTAAGTCTGCCCCTGGTCCTCGTCCTCGGCGCCGTCGCGTGGATCGCGATCAAGTTCATGGGCGTCCGCCTGTGGGTCGCCGTCGTGATCGCGCTGTTCGGCTTCTGGCCTGCCCACACCGGTATCGCGCCGTCCGTGGAGTCCGGTACGCGCTCCGGCGTCGACTCCGTTAACGAACAACACGACTAGACGAGTAGCTGAGAGGAGATCGCAGTGTTCCGACCGAAGTACCCCGAAGCCCCCAAGCCGTCGATCGTCCACGTGCCCACCGCCGTCCCGACGGCCCAGCACAGTCACGCCCCGGCCTGCTCCTGCCAGCACGCCCACGCGCCCGCACCAGCTCGCCCGGCCGGGGCCTTGAGCGGGCTCAATGCCGGAACGGTCGGTGCCGTGGTCACGGTCGGCATCGTCCTGACCGCCCTACTCGCCGCTGTTGCTGTCACGGCCGTCTCCGTCGCCGTGGCCGCTGTCGTCATGCGCTCGCTGCTGGCCAGCCAGCGCCGCCGCTGATCCACATCACACGACTGCCGGGGCGGCCTCGATACCGCCAAGCATCCGCCGCCCCGGCAGCCCAACCCCTCCCGACCCACGAGCCGAAAGAGGAGACCCCATCATCACCCGCACCACCCCGCCACCGCTGCCCAATCTCCGCAGCCTGGCAGCACTCGGCACCATGCCCGCACTGCTCCGCCAACTCTCCGGCCTCGGCGGCTGCACCCACCCCATCCGCCTCGACGGCCACCGCACCGAACACCACCTCAACCGCGACACCGGCGAGATCGGCCGCGTCCTCCACCACCTCGACTCCGCCGAGCTGCCTGCCGGGCATCTGCTGGTCCGCTGCAACAACCGCCGCACCACCCGCTGTCCGGCCTGCGCCGAGACCTACCGCCGCGACACCTTCCACCTGATCACCGCCGGACTACGCGGCGGTAAGGGCACTCCGGAAGAGGTCGCCACGCACCCCCGTGTCTTCGCCACCTTCACCGCACCCAGCTTCGGCCCGGTACACAACCGGCCCACCGGCCCTGCTGACACGGTCCGCCGGTGCCGGTGCGGCGTCCGCCACGGCCAGGAGGACGACGCGCTTGGTACGCCGCTGGCCCCGGACAGGTACGACTACGAATCCGCGGTGCTCTGGAACGCTCACGCGGGCTTGCTGTGGCGGCGGTTCTCGATCTACCTGCGGCGGGAGGTTGCCAAGCGGGCCAGGCTCACACAACGGGCCTTCCGCGAGCACGCCCGGCTGTCCTTCGCCAAGGTCGCCGAGTACCAGAAACGCGGCGCTGTTCACTTCCATGCCGTGATCCGCATCGACGGTCCCGGCGGCGGCCACACTCCGCCTCCGGCTTGGGCCACGGTCGAGCTGCTATCCGATGCCATCCACGCTGCTGCGTCCAAGGCGCAGGTTGCCGGGCCGGTCATCGACGGGCGGGCCCACACGTTCGCCTTCGGTGACGAACTCGACGTACGGCCCATCGGGGGCGCTGACTTCAACGGCGGCCAGGAGCTGACCGACCGGGCCGTTGCCGCGTACATCGCCAAGTACGCGACCAAGGGTGCCGAGACCGCGACGGGGGCCCTGGACCGGCCGATACGGCTCATCGCCGAAGTCGCCCAGCTCGACATCAGCGAGCACGCCCGCCGCCTCGTCCGCACCGCCTGGGCCCTCGGCGCCCGGAAGGACCTGGAACACCTCCGGCTCCGCGCCTGGGCTCACATGCTCGGCTTCCGGGGCCACTTCTCCACCAAATCCCGCCGCTACTCCACCACCCTCGGCGCGCTCCGTGATGCCCGCGCCGCCTGGCGACGTGCCCAAGCGGCGGCCACCGACTCCGGGCCGGACGAGACCACGCTCGTCCTCGCCCACTGGGCCTACGCCGGTACCGGCCTCACCCCCGCCGAGGAATGGTTCACCGCCACCATCACCCCCGCCCCCGGAACGGAAGGAGAGCCAACCCATGGCTGACGAACTGCTCACCGTGCCGGAGGTGATGGCCCGGCTGAAGATCGGCCGTTCCACGGTCTACGACCTGATCCGGTCCCGGCGCTTGCCCTCCATCACGATCGGCCGCGCCCGCCGCGTCCCGGCCGCCGCACTCCGCGACTTCATCGACCACCAGATTGCCGAGGCCGCCTGATGCCATCGCAGCGCAAGCGCAACCCCAACGGGGCCGGAACGATCAGCAAGCGCAAGGACGGCCGGTACCACGGTCGGGCGTACGTGATCACGGCGTCCGGCATACGGAAGCGCAAGTCCGTGTACGGCGAGACGTGGGATGAGGTGCACCGCAAGCTGATCGATCTCCAGTCCCAAGATCAGAAGGGGGTGCCCCTGCCGGACACCGATTCGACGGTCGGTGACTACCTGGCCTACTGGCTGGCTGAAGAGGTGGCACCCAACCGGCGGCCCAAGACGTACCAGGGCTACGAAAGCGTCGTGCGCGTCCACCTGGTCCCCGGCCTGGGCGGCAAGAAGCTCCGCGACCTACGCGCCCAAGAGGTCCGGGTCTGGCTCAACCGGGTCCGCGAAGAGTGCCAGTGCTGCAAGCACGGATGGGACAAGGAACGCCAGAAGCCGCAGTGCTGCGCCGCTCGCCGCTGCTGTGAGCGCAAGCTGTCGGCCCGCATGGTCCAGTCGGTTCATGCCGTGCTGCGGAACGCGCTGGAGCACGCCGTACGCGAGGAGCTGATCATGCGGAACGTCGCCAAGCTCGTGAAGACCCCAGCGCCCTCCTATCGGACTGGCAAGGGACTCTCACCGGCTCAGGCCAAGCTGGTGCTCAAGGAACTCCGGGATCATCGCCTGCACGCTCTCTACGTCCTGGCGCTGCTCCTCGGCATGCGGCGCGGTGAGCTGCTGGGCCTGCGCTGGTCGGCGGCGGACCTGGAGCGGGGCACCCTCACCGTGCTGACCAACCTCCAGCGCGTCGGGGGAGAACTGCGGCTCGTCCTCCCCAAGACGCGGTCTTCCGAGCGCACCATCCCTCTCCCGCCCCTCGCGGTCTCCGCCCTCCGCGCCCACCAGGAGCGTCAGGCGCAGGAGCGGGTGGCGGCCGGCATGGCCTGGCAGGAAAACGGGCTGGTCTTCCCGTCCCGGATCGGGACGCCGTACGAGCCGGACAACCTGCGCCGGAGCTGGGACCCGGTGCGGAAGCGGCTCGGTCTGGATCTGCGCTTTCATGATCTCCGCCACACCTGCATCACGCTGCTGCTGGATCTTGGCGTCCCGGTGCACGTCGTCCAGCAGATCGCCGGGCACAGCGATCACGGTGTGACCATGCAGGTCTACGCCCATGCCTCGCTCGATGAGCAGCGGAAGGCGCTCGGCCGCCTGGAGGACCGGTTGGCGTAGATCCGGTGATCCGGCGCCGTTGGTGTCAGCCGTAGGTGTCACAGGCAACGAAGAAGCCCCCTCCGGATGACCCGGGAGGGGGCTTTGCCCTGGTGAGGGCTGCGGTGGCTGGGGCCGGGGTCGAACCGGCGACCTTCCGCTTTTCAGGCGGACGCTCGTACCAACTGAGCTACCCAGCCGCAGCGGTCCTGACGGGATTTGAACCCGCGGCCTCCACCTTGACAGGGTGGCGAGCACTCCAAACTGCTCCACAGGACCTTGCGTGTACGAGCACGAGTCTCGCACATGTGGGGTGCGCTCCCAACGGGATTTCCCGTCGTGGATTCGCACTCCTTGCGATCTTTCGAACCGGGGCCTTGATTTCTCTCCGCCGCGTCGTTGTCGCTGGATCAGCGTATCAGACCTCCGGCCGTGTTCTGACCGCTCACCGGGCGGGCCGAGCCTCGGTCGGTGAGGGGTGGGGCGCGGTCGGAGGTCTGTCCGTCTTGGCTCGGATCAGGGGTGGATCAGGGGCGGCCGCCGCGTTCCAGGGGGGTCTTTTCGCCCGCCTCGATCGCGACCGGCAGTCGGTTCTCGGTGGGCGGCAGGGGGCAGGTCGCGAGGTCGGTGTAGGCGCAGGGGAGGTTGGTGGCGCGGTTGAAGTCGAGGGTGACGCGGCCGGTCTCGTCCGGGGCGTCGATCTGGAGGGAGCGGTTCGCGGCGTATGTGGTCACGCCCGAGGTGGTGTCGGTGAGGAGCACCATCAGGGCGCCGGGCCGCTTGCCGTTGAAGGCGGTGAGCCGGAACGTCTCGCCGTCCAGCTCGAACTCGACCTGCCCGGGCGCGTCGTAGACGTGCTCAAGGCCCTCCGCCACGGCGCCCACGGTGATCGCGCGCGGCTCGTCGAAGGGGAGGTAGCGGCCGGGGCGGACCCAGCGGGGGTCGGGGGCGTAGGCGGGGGTGCGGGTGAAGTCGGTGCGGAGGGGGTTGCCGGGGTGGCGGGGGCGGACGATGTCGTGGCCGCCGCGCTTGGCGATCTCGATCACCGCGTCGCCGTACCCCGCGTACAGGCTGGCCCGCTCGGCGATCGTCCCGAAGACGTACCGCCCGTGCACCGCCGTGCCGTCGATCGTCAGCTCCTCGCCGTCGGCGAGCTCGACCACCACGCCCTCCGGGCCGCTGGACCAGGCCCCGGGGGCGTCCTCGAAGCGGGTCGGCTCCGGGCTCAGCCAGCGCAGGCTGGTGATCGCGAGAAATCCGTGGGGGTCGGCGAGCGCCTGCTCATGGGCGCGGTGCCAGCGCTCCCACTCCTCGGCGAAGCTCGCCCGGTCGACGTCGACGTCCTGGACGGTCATCTGCGCTCCCTAGCGTGGGGCCTGCGGCGGGGTCCGGTGCAGGCCCCACGGGCCTGCGGCGGGGTCCGGTGCCGTTGCGTATGTACGTACAACCTCGTGGGGGAGGGAGACATTCCGGGAGCTGCGGGAGGGGGCGTGGGGCTGCGGGAGTCACGGGGGTCGTTTTGCGGCGCGCCATGAAAAAAGTCACCGGCAGGTACGTTCCGACCTGCGGTGACTCAAAGAAGGTGGTGCCCCCAACGGGATTCGAACCCGTGCTACCGCCTTGAAAGGGCGGCGTCCTGGGCCACTAGACGATGAGGGCCGATGGCCCACCTGGGCGCCTTGCGGCGCTTTCGGGGACGCGAGAAGCATATGGGATGCCGGTGAGGTTCGCCAAAACGGTTTACGGAGTGGTGGGCGTCGGTGTCGCCCCCGGGCGGTTCTCGGCCAGCAGGTGTCGGCTGACCTCGGCCTTCGCCAGGCCCAGACCGCCCAGATCGATCTCGTCCCACGCCTGGAGCCGTCGCGTGTCCCGGTCCAGATAGAGGACCGACGCCTGCACCGTGTCCGGTGTGCCGTCGTCCACCGCGCGCAGCCCGCTGCCGCCCGTCGACCCCTCGGTCATCAGCCGGGTGCCGCCGGGGAGCACCTCCGTACGGCGGTGATGGACATGGCCGGTGAGCGCGAGTGGCACGGTGCCGTCGGTCTCGCGGGCGGCGATCGGGTTGTGGGCGAGGGCGATGTCGACCGGGGCGCCGGCGGCCTCGCGGTCCCGGATCGCCTCGGCGAGCTGCCGTCCGGCGCTGTGCTCGGCCGCGTCACCGGCGGCCGCGGCGGAGCGGTCGGGGGTGAACTGTGGATCTCCGATGCCCGCGATCCGCAGCCCGGCGACGGTGGTCACATCGCCGTTGTCCACCACATGCGCCCCCTTGCGCTTGGCCAGGTAGCGCTGGGTCGATGCCGAGTCGTGGTTGCCGCGCACCCAGACATAGGGGGCGCCGAGGTCGGAGACGGGGTCGAGGAAGCCGTTCTCGGCGGGGGTGCCGTGGTCCATCGTGTCGCCCGTGTCGATGATCACGTTGACCTTGTACTGCCGCACCAGCGACTGCACGATGTGCCACGCGGCCGGATTGAGATGGACGTCCGAGATGTGCAGCACCCGCATGGTGGTCGGATCGGGCTGGTACGCGGGGAGCGTCGAGGTCGCCTCGTAGAGCTGGGTGACATTGGTCACCAGCCGGGCCAACTCCCGCTGATAGACGTCGAAGTCGGTCACGATGCTGCGCGCGTTGCCCACCACCGAGGGGGCGCTGGAGAGCAGCCCGGAGTAGCGCGGCTCCAGTACGGAATTCGGGTTCCACGTGGCGTAGACGGCGCCGCCGGAAGCGGTCAGCAGCGTGAGCGCGAGCCCTCCGGCGGCCAGCGCCCGGCGGGGGCGGCGGTAGACCGCCAGACCCAGCGCGGTGGCGCCGAAGACCACGGCGACGCAGGAGCGGACCGCGAGGCCGAGGGTGCCGCGGGTGACGTCGCTCGCGACCTCGTCCTGGAGGCCGGAGAGCCGCTCGGGGTGGTCGACGAGGGCCTGGGACCGTATGGGGTCGAGCCGGTCCACGTCCACGTCCAGGCGGAGCGGGGCGTGGTGGCTGTTCAGCTCGAGCGCGCCCAGCGGGGCCACGTTGATCTTGGTGCCGCCGGTGAGGGACGGCCGCAGTGCCATCCGCGTGTCCATCGGGCCCACGGAGATGTGGACGCTGCCGACCACCAGCAGCCCGATCCAGGCGCCGAGGACGGTCACGGCGGCCAGCCCGGCGGCGCGGACGAGGGGGCGGGCGGGTGCGGTGGGATCGAGAGCCGTGGGGTTGAACGGAGCGGGCGTGCGACTGGGGGAAGCGGCGGGGGAGGGGGTCTGCGAGGGGCGGCGGAAGCGGCGGAGGGAAGGGTGGCGGAAGCTGCGAGGAGAAGGGGGGCGGAAGTGGCAAAGAGAAGCGCGGCGGAAGCGGCGAAGAGGGGAGACGGCCGCGGTGCCCGCGCGCTGAGCGGTGGCACGGAGCAGCCGGAGCGGTTCGCGGGCCATTGGTCCCGTATGCCCGTCCGCGCGGGGGCGTATGCCTGGGCGGCGCCGGGGTGGGGCCGGGGTGGCGGGTGCGCCGGGGTGGGGCGGCGCCGGGTGGCGGTGCGCGGGGTGGCGGTGCGCCGGGCGGCCGGAGACGTCCGGCGCGGATAGCTTGGCGCCGACGGCTCCTTTCCGGGCCCGGCTGCCTGACAATGGCCTCGTGCTGGAGATGACGCGCGAGGAGTTCGAGGAACTGGTCGCCGAGGCGCTGGACCGGATCCCGCCGGAGCTGACACGGCTCATGGACAACGTCGCCGTGTTCGTGGAGGACGAGCCACCGACGGACGATCCCGAGCTGCTCGGGCTCTACGAGGGGACGCCGCTCACCGACCGGGGTGAGTGGTACGCGGGCGTACTCCCGGACCGGATCACCGTCTACCGGGGGCCGACGCTGCGGCTGAGCGAGACGCGGGAGGACGTCGTCCAGGAGACCGAGGTGACCGTGGTCCACGAGATCGCGCACCACTTCGGGATCGACGACGCGCGGCTGCACGCGCTGGGGTACGGCTGAGCCTCGGCTACGGCCTGTTCGTGGGCCTCAGCTGATTCCGGTGCCCACATCGCATCCGGCTGCCCCCGCCTACGACCGACGCCGGACGCGCGGTCTACGCGATGGGCCGGGTCCGCACCGCAGGCGTGTCCTGGGCGGGGCGGGGCCAGTTGGGCAGGGCGTCACATCCCTGCCGTCTGGAGGTGTCCCGCGCATGCCCGGATCCCCCGTGCCCGGATCCCCCGCTCCTCGCAGCACCCGTTCCCCCCGTTCCCCCCGGATCTCCCGGCCCTCCCGGTGCGCGCCCCGTGCCGCCGTGCGCGGGGCGGCGGTCGCAGGGCTCGTGGCCGTCGCGCTGGCGCTGGGCGGCTGCATGAGCATCTCCGACGACCCCGAGCGGCCGGACAAACACCGTGGCTCCCACCAGAAGGGCGAGGGGGCGGACACGGGCGGCGCCGTGGTGCGGTCGGACGGCAGGGGGCGGCCGTACGCGCACTCGGACCGGGACGAGAAGGACGGGAAGGGGAAGAAGGGCGAGAAGGGGAAGAAGAAGGACGGCGAGGACCGGTCGGCCTCGGCCTCCGCGACCGACCCCGAGGCCGAGCCCTCGGCCGCGCCAGGCAAGAAGGGCGCCCCGCACCACCGTCCGGCCCCCTCCGCCCCGCCGCAGCCGGGTGGCGCCACCCCGTCCGACGCGCCGCCCGCGCCCCGGCCGTCGAGCCCGCCGCCGAGCGCGCCGGACCCGAAGCCGACCGCTCCCGAGCCCCCGACCGCGCCCGCCTCCCCGTCGGACCAGCCCGCTGGATAGGCGCGCTGGACCCGCGAGACAAGCCCGCTGGATCCGCGGGACAGGGCCGCGGGACAAGCCCGCGGGATGGGGCCCAGTCGTCGCCGGCCAGCGCGGATGGAGCGAATTTGCTCTTGAGGGGTGAAGGTGCGTATGGTGGTAGATCGTTTGATCCCATTTGCCCGGCGCCTCGTAGAAGTGCGCCGCGAGGCGCGTTCCTTGCCATCCCGTGGCTGACCGCATAGAGGCGGTCGTTTGCGACAACACACGGAGTTTGGGCGCGTGCCGAGACTCCGGAAGGTTTCGCATTTCGCATGTCCGTTTCCACTGACCACGCCGTCATGCCCGCTCACGAAGAGCCGAGCGAGCTGAGCGATTCGAGCGAGCTGACCGCTCCGAACGAGTCGAGCCAGCCGAGCGCTCCGAGCGAGCTGACCGCCCCGGCCGAGCCGTTCGAGCCGTCGGAGCAGGACGAGCAAGCCGCCACGGAAGACCCCGACACCCCTAAGGCGCCCGACATCACATTCGCCGACCTCGGCCTCCCCGAGCAGATCGTCCGCAAGCTGGCGCAGAACGGCGTCACCACGCCCTTCCCGATCCAGGCCGCGACCATCCCCGACGCCCTCGCCGGACGCGACATCCTCGGCCGCGGCCGTACCGGCTCCGGCAAGACCCTCTCGTTCGGCCTTCCGCTGCTGACCACGTTGGCCGGCGGCCACACCGAGAAGAAGCGTCCCCGCGGGCTGATCCTCACCCCGACCCGTGAGCTCGCGATGCAGGTGAGCGACGCGCTACAGCCGTACGGCGATGTCCTCGGCCTCAAGCTCAAGGTCGTCTGCGGCGGCACCTCGATGGGCAATCAGATCTACGCGCTGGAGCGCGGCGTGGACATCCTGGTCGCCACCCCGGGCCGACTGCGCGACATCATCGAGCGCGGTGCCGCGTCCCTGGACAAGGTGCAGATCGCGGTCCTCGACGAGGCCGACCAGATGGCCGACATGGGCTTCCTGCCCGAGGTCACCGAGATCCTCGACCTGGTGCCGCAGGGCGGGCAGCGGCTGCTGTTCTCCGCGACGCTCGAGAACGAGATCGACACCCTGGTCAAGCGCTACCTGGTCGACCCGGTCACCCACGAGGTGGACCCGTCCGCGGGCGCCGTCTCGACCATGACCCACCATGTGCTGGTCGTGAAGCCGAAGGACAAGGCGCCGGTCACCGCCGCCATCGCGGCGCGCAAGGGCCGCACCATCATTTTCGTACGGACCCAGCTGGGCGCCGATCGCGTCGCCGAGCAGCTGTGCGACGCGGGCGTACGCGCCGACGCGCTGCACGGCGGCATGACGCAGGGCGCGCGTACCCGCACCCTGGCCGACTTCAAGGACGGGTACGTGAATGTGCTCGTCGCCACGGACGTCGCCGCGCGCGGTATCCACGTCGACGGCATCGACCTGGTGCTGAACGTGGACCCGGCCGGTGACCACAAGGACTATCTGCACCGCTCCGGCCGTACGGCCCGGGCGGGCCAGAGCGGCACCGTCGTCTCGCTGGCCCTGCCGCACCAGCGCCGCCAGATCTTCCGGCTGATGGAGGACGCGGGCGTCGACGCCTCGCGCCACATCGTCGGCGGCGGTGGAGCCTTCGACGAGGACGTGGCGCAGATCACGGGCGCGCGTTCGCTCACCGAGGTGCAGGCGGACGCGGCTTCGAACGCGGCCAAGCAGGCCGAGCGCGAGGCGCAGGACCTCACCCGGGAGCTGGAGCGGGTGCAGCGGCGCGCGGCAGAGCTGCGCGAGGAGGCCGACCGGCTGTCCGCGCGGGTGGCGCGCGAGCGCGGCGAGACCGTGACACCGGCGGAGTCCGCGACCGCGACCGAGGCCGGGGCCGGGGCGGAGACGGTGGCCGAGGCCGCCACTGTGACGCTGCCCGCGCAGCGCACGGCCGAGCCCGCGACCGTGCCCACCGTGAAGGGTGCGGTGGCCGAGGCCGTCGAGGGCGCGGGTGCCGGCGAGGCGCCGCGCCGCTCCTCGTACGAACGCCGGGACAACGACCGGGGTCGGGACGACCGTGGTGGCCGTTCCTTCGACCGCCGGGACGGCGACCGGGACCGCGGCTTCAACCGCGATCGGCGCGACGACCGGCGCGACGACCGGCGGGACGACCGCCGCGACGACCGTGGCGGCTTCAACCGCCGGGACGACCGTGGTGGCCGTTCGTACGACCGCCGGGACGGCGACCGGGACCGCGGCTTCAACCGCGATCGGCGCGACGACCGCCGGGACGACCGACGGGATGACCGTCGCGACGACCGCTTCGGCCGCGACCGGGACCGGGACCGCCGGGACAACGACCGTGGCTTCGGCCGGGACCGCCGTGACGACCGCTCGTTCGGCCGCGACCGCAGGGACGACCGTGGCGGCTTCAACCGCCGTGACGACCGTGGCGGCAGCCGCCCGTACGAGCGCCGTGACGACCGTGGCTTCGGCCGCGACCGCCGGGACAACAACGACCGTGGTGGCCGTTCCTTCGAGCGCCGCGACCACAACCACCGTGGCGGGGACCGTCCGTTCAACCGGGACCGTCGCGACGACCGTCCGGGCCGCCGTGACGACCACCGGGGCGGTGCCACCGGCGGCCGTTCGTACGAGCGCTCCCACAGCTCGCACGACCGGTCCTTCGACCGCCGCGCCGACAAGCCGCGCTGGAAGCGCAACGGCTGATCGGTCCTTGCGCAACGGCTGATCGGGCCGTGCGCGACGGCTGATCGGGCCGTGCTGGAGGCCGTGCAACACCACGCTGTTGCACGGCCTTTCGCTCCCGGAGGGTATTGGCTCGGGTGTTGGCCCCTCGCCGAGCTATGCTGCGGGGGTGCGGGTCATTAGCTCAATTGGCAGAGCAGTGGACTTTTAATCCATTGGTTCAGGGTTCGAGCCCCTGATGACCCACCTCGGAAACCGCAGGCGCCATCGGTGACCTGCGGTTTTCTCGTTCCCGAGGGCCTCGCCGCGCGGTCTTCCGCGGCCCGGGACCGGGGGGTTCCCACCCTCGTCGTACAGAAGATCGAGTCTCACTCGACCGGCGCTTGAGCGGATGCCGAGCAGTACACGACCGCAGAGTCTGAACCTGCTGCGTCTGGCCCGCTGCTCGGAAACGCTTAAGGAGACTCCTGTGCGACTCGCGACAACGATCCGGGGTTTGGTCCCCGTCATGGCGCTGGCGGTATCGGCATGGGCGGTCTCCGCTCCGGCGTCCGCCGAAGGAAAGGGAGGCGGCGGAAAGGAGGGTGAGAAGGCGGCCCCGGTGCCCTGTGGGGACGCGGCGGCGCTGGTCAACGCGGTGAGCGAGGCCAACAGCTCCCCGTCGGGAGGTTCCGTCGTGCTGACCCCGGGGTGTGTGTACACGCTGGGCTCCGCGGCGTTCACCGGTCCCAATGGAGCCGATGGTCTTCCTCTCATCACCCGCGACGTGTCCATTTCCGGCACCCAATCCACCATCAGACGCAGCGCGTCCGCAGGAGACTTCCGGATCGCGGAGATCGCGCCCGGCGGAAGTCTCACGGCCAGCGGCGTGACCTTCTCGGACGGCCGGGCGACCTCGGGGGCGGGCACCGACGGCGGTGGCATCCTCGACCGGGGCGCGCTGAGGCTGATCCAGTCCACGGTTACGGGCAACACCGCGAGCAATGTCGGCGGAGGCATCGAGGTCGCCTCGGGCGGCTCCGCTCTGCTTTCGTACACGGATGTGACCCACAATTCCGCGGGGGACGGCGGCGGTATTCACATCAGTACGTCGGCCACCCTCAGCGTCTCTGGCGGCAACATTTCGGACAATACCGCGGACAGCTCGGGCGGCGGCGTCAGCAACTTCGGGACGACGCTGCTGAGCGCCGTCGGGATTGAGCGGAACAGGACCACCAACTTCGAGGGCGGCGGCATCTCCACCGCGATCGGAGATCTCACGATCAGCGGCAGCCGGGTTGACGGGAACACCGCCGGCAGCTTCGGCGGCGGTATCGCCAATATGGGCAGCGCACTGCGCGTGCTGGCCACAACCGTGTCCGCGAATACCGCCACGCTGAACGGCGGCGGTGTGTTCCAGCACGCGGGCACCACACAAATGACCGGCGATACCGTCACGGGTAATACGGCCAATGGCGGCCAGGGCGGTGGGATCTTCACCGACGGCGGCTCGATCGCGCTCTCCGCGACCACGGTCACCGGGAACAACCCGAACCAGTGCGTACCGGCGCTCGCGGGATGCTGAACGAAGCGTGATGGCCCCTTCCGAACGAAGCGTAACGACCGCTGAAACGATCCGGCCGCACGCCGCGGCGCCCCCGGAAGCCCTGCTTCCGGGGGCGCCGCGTGCGTGACCGCCTGCTCGACCGTCAGTGCTTGCAGTCCTTCTTCTTCGCCTTGACCTTGGCCTTCTGGTGCTTCGTCACCTTGTGCGCGCACTTGGCCTTCTTGTGCGGGTCCTTGGCCTTCGCCTTGTGGTGCTTCTTGGCCTTGTGCGTGTCCTTGGCCTTGTGCTGCTTCTTCGGCGGGTCCTTGTGCACGACCACGACCGGGTTCGGCTCGTCGAGGGCGATGTTCGTGCAGTTGGAGCCGATGTTGGTGTCGCCAGTCGGGGCGGTGCCGCCGGTGATCAGGGTGGTGCCGGTGGCCGTTTCGCACTCATTGGACTGGGAGACCGCACCGCCGCTGGCGAAGTTGATGCAGTCCGAGCCGAGGTTGAGGTCGCCGGTGGGGGCGGCGGCGGCCGTGTTGGTGGTGGCCCCGGTGGCCGTCTCACAGAGATTCCGCTGAGCCCCGCTGGACTGCGGGAAGAGGCCATGGGCACTCGCGCTACCGGCGCCGCCGACCACCATTGTGCCCGCGGCCGCCGCGGCCATGAGAGCTGCCTTCTTGCCGATCTGCATTGTTCTGGTGCCTCCATATCGGGTTCTCCGCGAAAATTCCGCAGACACCTTTTGAACGAGATTTCCGCAAGTCGGGATCCGGGAGTACCGAAAGCATCACCCATCCGCCACAGTAAAGGTATATTCAGTCGGTGCGGAATTCGGTGGAGTTCGGTGGAGTTCTTTGTGGCGAGTGGTGTGACATCCGTGAAAACGAAAAGATGAATGCGACCCCGGGAAAACGTACCCGAGGCCGCATTCATGTCGAGCGGACGTCTTGGAGCTCGGTGGTGAGTTCCGGGGTTCGGTGTTTCAGGACCGCTGACGGTTTCCCTTGCCACCGCTCTTGCCGCTCTTGCTGCCACCCTTCTTGCCGCCCGAGCTCTTCTCCTGACTTCCGTTCTGAGGGTCGGAGCCGGCGGTGTTGACACAGTTGGTCTCAGTGGTGACTTCGGAGCCGGGGCCGATCGTGATCGGGCCCAGCACCGAGGTGGTGCGACAGTCGTTGGTTTGCCTCGTCACGCCGCCCGACTCGCTGACGTTGACGCAGTTGGTCCCGTTCTTGATTTCGGATCCGGGGGCCAGTGCGACGGTGATCGGACCGACGACGGAGTGGGTACGGCAGCGGTTCTCCTGCGTCGTCACACCCGACTCGGCGGTGTTGACGCAGTTGGTCTCATTACTGATCTCGGTCGGGCCGGCCGCTACGGTGACGGTGCCGATGACGGAACTGGTGGTGCAGCGGTTGCTCTGCGTCCCGCCGTTGGCGCCGGCCGCACGGTTGGGACCGGGATCGATGGCGTCGGCTCCGCCCGCACCGCCGATGAGCAGAGCGCCCACGGTCGCCGCAAGAAGCGCCGTCCTATTGCGCATGTGCATAAAGAGCCTCCAATCGGGATCTCGGCGCGGTGCGTTCATCACCATCACCGAAATCCTCTTTCATGGCAGCGGCCCTGGAAGGGAGGCTTCCAGGGCCGCGATTCCCAACGGGGGGATGCCTCATGGTGTTACCGCGGACGGGAACACCATGAAAGGGTCAGCGACTCAGTGGCGGACACTGTCGTCGTCGACGGCGATGTTCGCGCAGTTGGAGCCGATGTTGGTGTCGCCGGTCGGGGCGGTCACAGTGGTGACAACAGTGGCGCCGGTTGCGGTGTCGCAGTCGTTGGCCTGGACGACCGAACCACTGGTGTTGGTGAAGTTGATGCAGTCCGAACCGATGTTGATGTCGCCGGTGGGGGCGCCGGCAGCAGTGTTGGTGGTCGGGCCGGTGGCCGTGTCACAGCTGTTCAGCTGCACGATGAAGTCGTCGTTGTTGTTGGCCAGGGCACCGCCCGCGCCACCGATGACCAGAGCGCCGGCGGCCGCGGTCAGGAGAACTGCCTTCTTGCCGATGTTCACTTAATTCCTCCGTCTGGGTTGCTCCGCGAATTCACGGACGCATGACACAACGAAGCTCATCAGTTAAGGCTTCGGGCCGCCAGTCAGCTTCACCCGTCCGGCATAGTGTGGGTCTTCCGGTGCGTGTTATCCGAGAATCCCGCTAAGGGGGACCAATGTGAGCTCCATTTGGCTCAGCAGAGGACTGAATCCCTTTTATGTGAGGGGGCGGCAGATGGATGTAGGGCGGCGGCGAGGCAGGGCGGCGGCGGAGTCACGGGAGCGGCCCCCGGACGCTCGACGGCCGGACGACCGCGGGACGACCGCGGGACGACGGCCGGACGACGGCTGGACGACCGCGGGGTGGTGACGGGGCGGTGGAGCTCCGATGGCCATGTGGCGGCCGGGAGACGGCCTCGCGCCGACCGACCGGGCCGCCCCGCCCCCGCCCCCGTCCCCGCCCCGGGACTTGTTCGACCGGTCGGACGAGTGATACATCCAGGCTCTACGACGCAGGAGTGAGTGAGGCACAGTCACACCGACAGCTTCGCCGAACCGCAGCGCGGCGCGTGTTCACGCCGCTACGCTAAGTGCGCGAAGTGGTCGCCCGGGGGGCGCGGCGAATCAACGCCGGGAGGCGGGAGGAGAGACATGGGGCACTCACGAGGGGAAGGGACCCCTTCCGAGCTGATGGACGGGCTGCTCGCCCGTGCGCAGAACGGCTTCGAGATCGGCGAGCCGGTGCTGGCCCAGGCGCGGAGCGCCCTGATGCACCAGTCCGAGCTGCGGTCCTGTCGGCAGTGCAACGAGCGGTGCGGCCAGCTCGGGTACAGCACCTATCGGCATGTCTTCCTGCTCCCCGACGGCAGCAGCCTGCTGCTGTGGGAACTGGAGCACAACACGGGCGAGGGCGGCCGCCCGCTGTACGAGCTCTACGCGGACGAGGACGCCCTGGCGCTGGCCGAGCGCCGCGTCCATGAGCGTCTCGGCGGCGCCCGCTGGGAGGAGCTCGACGGGTTACCGCTGTGGCTCCCGGACCAGCTGCTGCACACGGCCGAGCCGGTGGAGAGCTCGCGTGCGTATGTGGCCGACAATTCGGCCGACCACGCCCGTCGCGTGCTGCGCCGCGCGGAGAACCCCGACCGCCCGGGCGAGGAGACCGAGCGGCTGCTGGCCACCGCGTTCGCCCATGACATCGCCCTCGCACCCAAGCCCCGGCGCCGCTCCGGCGGTCCCGACGCGACCTGGTGCCGCTTCTATGAGCACGCCTTCCTCCTCGCCGGAGGGGACGAGATCGTGCTGTGGGAGCTGGAGCACAATCTGACCCGGGACGGCCGACTGGTGTGCGAGGTGTACCTCGACGAGGTCTCGGCGGAGCTCGCGGCGGACCGCCACGCCCGCGCGCTGGGCGTCGACCTCTGACGTACGCGGAGCCTCCTGGTTCTGACGTACGCGGAGTCTCCTGGCGCGGGCCCTCTGGTGTACGCGGGCCTTCTGACGTACGCGGTATCTGACGCTTCCCATCCCCACCCGCCCAGCACCCGCTTGGCCGACACCGGCTCGCCTGGCGGCCCGTCAGCCGGAAGCCTGGTGACGACGGTGACGCCGTGACGACGGTGCCGCCGTGCCGCTGTGACGGCGGCAGGGACGCGGACCAGGGAAGCGAGAGAAGCCGGTGCGGGTGCGAGGGAGCAGGGCTCGTACGGGCGCCCGTATGGAGGGCCGCAGGGAGGGGCGTACGGAGGGCCGCACGGAGCGGCGTACGGCCTGGCCCCGGCTGAGCCGCCCGCTCGCCCGCCGCCCCACCACCCGCCTCCGTACGCTCATCGACACCGGCGCCGCGGCCGGTGCCGCCGCTGACGCGTCCGCTGGGTCCGCCGGGGGGCCGGCTCCGGCCGAGGAGAGCGGTAAGGAGCCTCCGGGCCGCCGTATTGCCCGCTGGGTCCCCGCCGTCCTCGTCCTCGGCGGCATCGCCTTCGACCTGGCCGCCCCGCCCGGCTACACCGCCTCGCCCTTCTTCGCCGCCGCCCCCTTGGTCGCCGCGGCGCTCTTACCGCTGCGTCAGACGCTCTGCACGGCCGTCGTCGCCGTCCTCACCACCTGTCTGCTGGCGGAGTTGCACGGGGTGCGGGACCCGACCCAGGCGGCCACCGAGATCATCACGGTGGCGACCGTGACCGTGCTGGCGCTGGTGATCAACCGCGTCGTACGCCGCAGCTACCACCGGCTCGCCTCGGCGCGCGGTGTCGCGGAGGCGGCCCAGCGCGCCGTCCTGCCCGCGCCGCCCGCCCGGCTCGCCGGGCTGGAGATCGCCGCGCGTTACGTACCGGCGGAGAAGTACGCGGCGATCGGCGGTGACCTGTACGCGGTCCAGGACACCCCGCACGGTGTACGGCTGACCGTCGGGGACGTTCGCGGCAAGGGGCTGGGGGCCGTGGAGGTCGTGGCGATCCTCCTGGGCTGCTTCCGGGAGGCGGCGGAGCAGGAGACGACCCTGGAGGCGCTCGTGGGCCGCCTGGAGCGGGCGCTCCAACGCGAGGGCGCCCGGCGGGCCGACCTGGAGGTGGTCGAGGGGTTCACGACGGTCGTGGTGGCCGAAATTCCGCGCGGCGACTCCACCCTGCGGCTGATCAACCGCGGCCATCCGCCGCCGCTGCTCCTGGAGGAGGGCGGCGCGGTGCGCGCCCTGGAGCCGGAGGCGTCGGCGCTGCCGGTGGGGATGGGGGAGCTGGCGGGTTGGCCGGACCGGGTGATGGAGCTGGCGTTCGCGGAGGGCGAGACGCTGCTGCTGTTCACGGACGGGGTGACGGAGGCCCGGGACCGCCATGGCGAGTTCTACGACCCGGAGGAGCGGCTGCGCGGCCGCCGCTTCGACGGTCCGCAGGAGCTGCTGGACGCCTTGGTGGCCGATGTCGAGCGCCATACGGGTGGCGGAACGCCGGACGACATGGCGCTGCTGGCGGTCCGTCGGACCCCGGCCCGCGGGAACGGGCGGGACAGCGGTCGGGACAACGGGCGGGACGACGGTGGAGGGAACGACAGGGCGAACCCCACGCCGTCGTAGCCGACCGACCGACCACCCAACCAATCAACGGCACCGCACCGTGTCGCACCGCACCGCACCGCACCGCATCGCGCCGCACCGCATCGCACCGCATCGCGCCGCATCGCACCGCACCGCGCCGCATCGCACCGCACCGCGCCACGTCGCGCCGCACACTGTGCGTAACCGACTGAGACCCCTCCGCATAACAATTGATGCACGATCGTATGCGGTTTTACCAACTCTTGCCCAGCACGTCGGCTCGCCCCCATCTGTCCCTTCTTGAGCGCTAAGTTCATGCCAAAGGTGCGCGGATTCCTCGGAACAGCTTGGAATCACATCGCGCTCTCTATTAACGTTCGATAACGCAGCGCGGTCGTCACAACCGTCGCAAGGGCGGCACCGTGCGCCGTCGCCGAATCCCGTACGCACAGCGGCAGTACCGCACCACCAGCAGCACCAAGGGAACCGGGGAACCAACAACCTTGGGGTGAATCGGGTCGAACCTGACCCGTAGGAGACCTTCCTGCTCCGAACCCGTCAGCTAACCCGGTAGGCGAGAGGGAAGGAAAGGAGTGCGCCTCCGTGGCGTCCAACAGGTCTGTCCTGGACGAGGCTCCGTATCGCACACGTGGAGGCGGTTTGGGGACCGCCACCGCCTACGGCCCCGGCTTCGACGCCGGCGGCGGGATGAGCCCAGGGGACGGCCGATTCGCCCCCGACGACCCTTACGCGTTCGCCCCCGACGACCGCTACGCGGACGCCCGCTATGCGGATGAGGGCGCCTCCGAGGGCCCGGGTGCCGGATTCGAGGCAGAGACCTGGGAGGAGTGGAACCCCACCGAGGAGTCCATCGCCCCCGTACGCGGCCGGCACCGCGTTGCCAAACAGCGAGGCGGAACCATGGCGCGCAGCGGCGCCGTCCTCGGGGTCGGCGTGATCGCGGCGGTCGGTGCGGGCGGTATGGCCAGCGCCAAGGACCGTCCCGCGCTCCCCATATCCATGCCGGACCTCGGCCATGTCGCCGATGAGGTCAAGGCCAGCCTGCCCGACGCCAAGGATCTGCCGGGCATCGGCTCCTGGGCGTCGGACGACAGCAGCGACGCGCAGACCGCCGCCGCCCCGCTCTCCCAGGCCGGTCTGACCAGCGAGGACGAGCAGCGCGGCACCACCGACGCCGGCGAGGCGCTTCGCGCCCGCATCCTCCAGCAGGCCGAGAACCAGCAGAACGCGGCGGACGAGGACAGCCGCACCGCCGCGGCGCAGGCCGCCGCCAAGGAGGCCAGGGCCGCCGCGGACAAGGCCGCCGACCAGGCCGCGGAGGCGGCCGCCAAGCGGAAGGCCAAGGCCGAGGCGGAGAAGAAGGCCGCCGAGCAGCGGGCGAAGGAGGCGGCCGAGAAGAAGGCCGCGGCCGAGCGTCAAGCCAGGCTCGCCGCCGCGTACACCCTCCCCGTCGGGTCGTACACCCTGACCGCCAGCTTCGGCCAGGCGGGCGACATGTGGTCGGCCGACCACACCGGCCAGGACTTCGCCGCCCCGACCGGCACCCCGGTCAAGGCGGTGCACGGCGGCACCATCACCCAGGCGGGCTGGGCCGGTTCGTACGGCTACCGCATCGTGCTGACCCTGAGCGATGGCACCGAGCTCTGGTTCTGCCACCTGTCGTCGATGGTGGTCACCTCCGGGAAGGTGTCGACGGGCGACGTCATCGCCCGCGTCGGCGCCACCGGCAATGTGACCGGCCCGCACCTCCACCTCGAGGTCCGGCCGGGCGGCGGCTCGCCGATCGACCCGATGCCCTGGCTGCGCCAGCACGGGCTGAACCCCTGATACCCCGGCGGCCCTGGCGCTCTCTCCCCCCTTGACGCCAGGGCCGCCGGTTTACGTCTCAACCGGCCTTTACGTCCCGACGAGGCCGACCGTGACGAACGCACGTCGGCCGGAACAACCCCGTCCAGCCAACCGTTGTAAAGGTGTATGGCTGACAACACACAGAAGATCGGTGACCTGTCCGTCTTCCCGCTCTCCCTCGGCGGGAACGTCTTCGGCTGGACCGCGAACGAGGCCGAGTCCTTCCGGGTGCTCGACGCCTATGTGGCGGCGGGCGGCAACTTCATCGACACCGCAGATGTCTACTCCGCCTGGGTACCGGGCAATGAGGGCGGCGAGTCCGAGACCATCCTCGGCAACTGGTTCGCCTCCCGTGGCAACCGCTCCGACGTCGTCCTCGCCACCAAGGTGGGCGGCGGCTCCCCGGAGCCACGCGGGCTGACCTCGTCCGCCATCAAATCGGGCGTAGAGGAATCCCTCCAGCGGCTGCGCACCGACTACATCGACCTCTACTACACCCACTACGACGACCCGTCGGTGCCGGTGGAGGAGATCATCACCACCCTGGACGAGCTGGTCAGGGAGGGCAAGGTCCGCGAGATCGCCGCGTCCAACGTCGGCGCGGACCGCCTGGAGGCCCAGCTCACCTTCTCCACCCGGGAGAACCTGGCCCGCTACGTCGCCCTCCAGCCGCACTACAACCTGGTCTCGCGCGACACCTTCGAGGGCGAGCTCTCCGAGGTCGCCGCCCGCCACGACCTGGCGACGATCCCGTACTACTCCCTGGCGTCCGGCTTCCTCACCGGCAAGTACCGCCCAGGCACGGCCGTCGACAGTCCCCGTTCCACGGGCGCGGCCAAGCACCTGGAGACCGAGCGCGGTCAGAAGGTCCTCGCCGCCCTGGACGACGTCGCCGCCAACCACCGCACCGAGCCCGCCACGGTCGCCCTGGCCTGGCTCCTCGCCCAGCCCACAGTCGTGGCCCCCCTGGCCAGCGCCAGCACCGTCGACCAGCTCCCCGCCCTCCTGGCCTCCGTCGACCTCAAGCTGACCCAGCCGGAACTGGACCTGCTGACGTCGGCGTCGGACTGAACGGAAGACGGGCCGGACGAGCACCGTAGGGACTGAGCGGGACCGGGCCGTAGGACGGCGGGCGGGCGATATCGGAGCCCCGCCCGCCTGAACCACCCGCACACACGCGAACCGTTACATACGACCCAGGACCCCTTACCGCCGATCGGCGAGGGTTACAGTCGATCGACCGATCGACGAGGGCTACCGCCGATCGGCAAGGGCCCAGGACGCGAGGGCGACGCCACCGGCGACGGCGAAGACGGACGGCCAGGCCCCGATCTTCTTCGCCAGCGGATGCGACCCGGCGAACGCGGCGACATACGCCGCACTGAGCGCGGCGGCGGTCCCGTTCCCCGCCTTCTCCCGCCACCCTCGAGCGGCCACCGCCCCGGCAGCGGCCAGGGCAACCCCACCCAAGGGCCGCTTCTTGGTCCACCGAGCCACCGAATACCCCCCGACCAACCCACCCGCAGCCACAACCCCCGCCGGCACTCCAGCCATCCCCATACCTCCCACTCCAAGGATCTCCTGGCCCCGACCCTACGCAGCAGACACGGGGAACCGTCGCCGACCCGTCAGTCTTCCTCCACGAGCCCCGCATTCAAGGCCCGCGTCCAGAGACGGTCCTGCCATTCGTCGACGTCCGGCTCGGGCTTGACGCTGAGGACGGGGTTCGGGCCCGTCTCGATGAGGTGCAGCAGCGTCCAGGCGACGCCATGGCAGTCGTCCGGACCGAAGCAGTCGGCCAGAGCCCTGGCCTCCTGGGTCGTGACCGGTCTGGAGATCGCATCCAGCTGCTCGACACGCCTGTCGATCTCTTCTCCACTCGCCCCCACATCGGGAAGCGGCCCATCGGCAACGAATGCCCGCACCTCGGCTCTCATCCCCGAATGATCGTCCGCAGCCCCTGCCCCGGGCAAGGCATCTTGGCAGGGCGATCGCCTGCCGCTTCATCTGCTCTCCGGCAGGCCACTTCACGAGCCCTTCTTGCGTCTCGTACCGGCTGACGGGGCGCAGGAACGCGCTGGCCTGATCGGCTGCCGGCCGTGCTTCTCCGCCGGAATACATACGGAACGCATTGGATTGCTCACGATGCGCTGTCGATGTTGTGCCGGCCATTGTTCCCCCAGGATGCGCGTACGTGTTCTGTCCGAAGAGGCGTCGGGCGACAAGCCCGTCTTCCGGCTCCGACATCGCAAGCCGTCGGGAAGTAGGAGACTGGGGTCATGCGCGTAGCACTCCCCTCCAGCCCCGACGTCTCGGCCCGGATGAGTCGGCAGACGAATGTGGACACCAGTGCCGAAAGGGCGGTGCGGCAGCTGCTCCATGCCTCTGGATATCGCTACCGGATCCACTATCCGGTGCCGGGCATGCGTAGGCGGAAGATCGATATCGCGTTCACAGGTGTCAAGTTGGCCGTCCTCATCGACGGCTGCTTCTGGCATGGCTGCCCGGATCACGCCACCAGCCCCAAGGCGAACGCGGAATGGTGGCGCCAGAAGCTCGATCGCAACATTGAGCGGGACCAGGAGACGAACGCGCAGTTGGTCGCCGAGGGCTGGACGGTTCTGCGCTTCTGGGAACACGAGTCACCGGGCGCCGTCATGCGTCAGGTGGCCGCGGCTGTCGACCGGGAGAAGGCCGACAGACGGAAACGACGTCGATAGGGCGGGGTCGATGAGCGAACTGCGATTCGTCGATGTGTGCGCGGGAGCGGGCGGGTTGGCCCTGGGGCTGGAACAGGCGGGCTTCGAACCCGTACTGCTCCTGGACAAGAAGCGTGTGGCGTGCGAGACGCTGCGTATGAACCGGCCGGCGTGGCAGGTCCTGGAAGCAGACCTGCTGGACTTCGCTCCTTCGCGGCACCGGGAGATCTACGACGTCGATCTGCTGTCGGCAGGGCTGCCCCGCGTGAAGTCCAGCGCGACCGTCGCGCGGACCGACACCGAGGCCGAACTGCGGCTGCTGGAGGCGACCGTCTATCTGGCGCATGCGGTCCAGCCGCGGGCCCTGCTCATCGAGAACGTACCGGGGCTGGTGAACGCGCCGGACTTCGAGCCGATACGCGACTTCATCCGCAAGGAGCTCGATCATCTCGGCTACCGGTTCCGGTGGTTCGTCCTGAACGCGGCCGACTTCGGGGTGCCGCAGGAGCGGAAGCAAGGCGTGCTCGTGGCGCTCAAGGACGAGTATTTCGACGCCTTCCGTCCGCCGGAGCCGACCGTGCGCGAGCATCTGTCCGTCGGACAGGCTCTGCGCCGGTCGATGGCCGTGCGCGGTTGGCCGGACGCTGATCGGTGGGCCGCCCAGGCGCTCTGCGTGGCCCCGACCTTGGTGGGCGGGTCGGACCGGCGGGGAGGACCGGATCTGGGACCGACGGGGTCGAAGAAGGCATGGGCCCGGATCGGGGTCGACGGCGGCACCGTGGCCGACGACGTGCCCGGCCCGGACTTCGTCTGGGCCCCCGGGACGGGGCGAGACGGGATGGTGAGGATCACGACCGAGCAGGCCGCGCTCCTCCAGGGCTTCCCGCCTGATTGGAGATTCGCCGGAAAGAAGACGGCCCGCTATCGCCAGACAGGGCATGCCTCCCCACCGCCGGTGGGCGAGGCGCTCGGCTTGGCGATCACGGCCGCACTGGGGGCATCCTCGGCCCCTGGCGCCGGCTACACTTCAACCCCATGAACACCCCGGGAACACACGCTCATCATCTCGACGGTGTCCGCATCCTGGACCTCTTCGCGGGACCCGGTGGGCTCGATGTGGCAGCGCACTTCCTGGGCTTCAAGAGCATCGGGATCGAGTGGGACCGAAACGCGTGCGAGACGCGCTACGCGGCGGGACTGCCGACGATTCACGCCGATGTGAGCGTCATGCGCGAGAAGCGGTTCCACGAGATCCCGACATCGGTCGACGTGCTCGCCGGCGGGCCGCCCTGTCAGTCCTTCTCCGTCGCGGGCAGCGGTGTGGGGCGGCGAGCGTTGGACACCGTGGAGGAATTCATCCACCGCCTGGTGGACGGGGAGGACGAGGCGAAGATTGACGAGGAGTTGCACGCCCTCGGCGACCCGCGCACCGCCTTGGTCCTGGAGCCCCTTCGTTGGCTTCTCAAGGCCATCGAGACGGAGGGCCGCGACCCTTACAAGACGATCGTCCTGGAGCAGGTCCCAGCGGTCCTGCCCCTCTGGGAGGTCTACGCCAGGCTGCTGCGGGGCGGAGAGGGCCGGCTGAGGGGCGTCAAGTACGAGGCGGAGTGCTGGGAGCTGAAGACCGAGGAGTTCGGAGTACCCCAAACGCGCACGCGTGCCGTGCTCGTCGCCCGGCGCCCCGGGGACGGGGCCATCAAGCCGCTCGAACCGACTCATCTCCCCTTCGATCTGCATCGGGGGAAACGCAATGCCGTGCAGACGGACATGCTCCCCACCGAATCCGAGATTCCCGAGCGCGCGCAATGGCTCTCCATGGCGGAGGCCCTCGACGCGGCGAGCCGGCTGAAGGACTCATCCGTGGACGTGTCCCGGCTCCGGACACGAGGTGAGCTGACGTTCTTCGTCGTCTCGAACTACGGCTCCGGGGGCGACCCGAAGAACCGGGGGCGGCGCCTGTCGTCCGAACCTGCCTTCACGGTGACCGGAAAAATCTCCCGGAACAAGGTCTACACGGACGACGCGGCCTACAAGGCCGACCGATACGACCGTTTCACCATCCCGGAGGCCGGCGTTCTTCAGACCTTCCCGCACAACTTCCCGTGGTCCGGGAACGACCAGGCCCAGCAGGTCGGCAACGCGGTGCCGCCGCGGCTGGGCATGTACGTGCTCAGCAGGGCCCTGCGCGGGGACGTCCCTTCGGGGGAGGAGTCGGCGGCCGCAAGGGTCTGGCCGAGTGTGCCCCGCGCCACCACGGACGAACTGCGTCGCATCGGGTGCGGGGATCAGAGCCAATGTCCCCCGGATTCACACAAGGTCACTCGCTCCCGCCCGACGTCCGCCCCCTGACCTGCGCGTCCGCGAACAGTTCCGCGAAATGGTCGACCAGTTTCTCCACCGCCTGGCGGGAAGCCCGTTCCTCCTCCGGGCCCTCGGGCAGGTGGTTCCGAGGTGACGGGAGGGCCGACCCGGCTCCCGCGATCCAGTCGCGCAGCGCCTCCCCGTCCCGTTCCACGTCCGGAGCGACGACGTCGTACATCAGCGTCGCGGCAGCGGCGTTGACCGCGGAGGTGAGGGCGTTCACTTCCCGGCCGGTGCGCACGGTTCCTCGCTCCAACAGCTTGACAAGGGCCAGAGCGGTAGGGCGGTGATCGATGACGTCCAGCCGCAGAGCCGAGTTCAGCATGTCCTGATTGCCGCAGGCCACGACGGCGGGTCGGTAGTCCGGGCCGTCGCGGAAGAGTTCGGCGGCCCACCAGAGCCGGGCGAACGTCTGCTTGGAGTGCGGGCCGACGAACCTGTCGCGCGCCACACGGCCGTGCGCATCGTGCGCCTTCGGTTCTGACAGGTGACGCCAGACGACGTAGTCCGGAGCCACTCCAAGGGCCATGAACGTCCAAAAGCCCTTCTCGGCCGCTTCCCGGCGAGTCAACCGAAGAGTCTCGTGCAGCCGCGGCGCCAGCCACGCATCCGCCGCCGTGGGGCGCTCGTCCCGGAACGTGGCCATGGCGTCGTCGATCAGGTCGCGCACCCGGTCCAGTCGTAGCCGCCCATCGTCGTCGGGCAACGCCTCGGCAGCCTTGTTCAGTGCGATGGAAGGAACGTCTTCGCGCCCTTCCAGCAGTCCTGCGGAGATGTACTCGGCGGCCTGGATGTCGGAGATCAGAGCAAGCCGTTCCGGCAGGTACTCGGGACGCAAAGTCACGCGTTGGTCTCCTGGTCGAGTCGTTCGATGTCGCGGAAGGCGTCGGCCAACGCCTGGGGGGCCTCGGCGCGACGAGCGGCCGCATATTGAATACGCGGTTGCAGGTCCGCCCAGCCCCCCTCGCCGGTACGACGGGTGTGCACTTCGCGGAGGGCGTCGTCCTCCGGCCGGCCGGGGACGATGTCCGGGAGCATCTCGCGGAGCACCGCACCTCGCCAGTCGGGCGGGAAGAGCGGAGTACCGTCGTCCTCGACCTCCAGGTCACCGATGGCGGTATGGAAGACCGCGGCCCACACGTCGGAGCGCATCTGGGCCAGCAGCACCTCGCGCAGGATGCTCTTCATCGTCGAGCCCTGGCTTTCCACCAGGGCTACCAGGCCCTCGAAATCCGAGTTCAGACGGACGGCGGGCATCCGCCCCGCGGTGTCCAGGACCCAGGGTGCGCCCTGGAAACTCCGCAGCCGATCGCCGCCTCGGGCGAAACTGACCTTGCTGACGTCGAGTTCTCGGTCCCTGAGCGGCGCGTCGGCCGTCAGGTCGATCTTCCACTCCTGGTCCTGGTCGGTCGAGCCGATGATCCGCCCCTCGACCCCTCCGACTGTGGCCACCATGTGCACGGCGAGGGATGCGCGGTCCAGATGGTCCTCCCGGTCGAGTTCGATCTCCCCGGTCCAATCCTTGCCCCCTTGCGAATCGGGGAACAACCGGGCAACCGTCCGTGCGTTGGTGGCCCCCTCCGTCAGAACGGCGACAACGGCGACATCGGACCATTCGCCTTTGGCCTCGATCTCACGAGCCGGCACGGTCGCTGTCAGGACGAGTCGCGCGCTCTGCCAGTCGTGGCGCTCGGCCATGCCGAGTGCCACGACCCGCTCGACCACCGAGCATCCTTTGGCGTCCAACTGTTCCCGGGCGTCGCCCGGGCCGCGCAGCCGTACAGCCGTGACGCGTGCAGTCACCGCACCATTCGGTCGGGGGTAGGGGTAAACCCTCACGCTCCACCTCCCTTGCTCTCCTGTAGCACGACCTCGAGACCGGTCAGTGCGGCCCGCACCGGATGCGTGGAGACATCAGTGACGCCTCGAAAGACGGCACGGCGGACTCCTGGCGGGAAGTGCAGGACACCATCGGACAGTTCACAGTCCTTGACGGCTACGAGCTCGGCCCACTTGACCACCGGGCGAGGACCTGACCGGACGTCCAGTTTGGCGACGGGGCTCATCCGCCAGGGCTGGACTCCGCCGGGCGACACCTTGACCTCGGCAGTGATCTGCCACGCGCCCGACGGCGCGACCACGGCCTCCAGATCGTGCAGCTTTGGAGGCGTCACCGTTCCCCGGACCTTGCCACCGGGCTTGCCCGTGATCTTGAGCCCCTTGCCGATCTTGCTCGTGCCGCTCGACTTCTTGTCCTTGGGGATCGCCACGAGATCGTGGACGGCCCTGTTCGTCGCCGTCGTCAACGCCGCGATCCGACGGTGGGCCGACGGCGAGTAGCGCATGCGCAACTCCTCGGTCTGACCCCACTTGTTGTGCTCCGGCGGCTCGGAGGATCGAAGGAACTCCTCGGCCTCGGCCGCGAACGGCGCGTCTTCCCCCGCCGCACGACCTACGAGCAGAACTGCCTGGAACGGGTTGGTCGACGGGGGGAGGCCGGGCACCCAGCTGGTCCTGACCGTCATACGATTTCCGCGCATGGCGGTCACCCGGTTGATCTTTCCGTCCGCGTCAGTGGCATCGGTGATCAGCAGCACTGCCCGATGCTCGCCCGCCGTATCGGTGACGCCGTCCCTTGCCGGAACGTTCAAGGGCACGGTGATGCGAGCCACCTGCCCCGCCTCGGTGAGACGATCCACGGTGGTTCCGCTCAGAAACGCCTGAAGAGCCCGCGAGCGCGCGGGTTGGTGCTCATGCGGCTCTACCCGCTCCTCCGCCAGGAGCTCCACGCCATTGCGCAGTGTCCGCACCGACGCCTCCAGCAGCGGCCGGTGCTCGCCCCCCGCTGTCATCGCGGCCCAGAAGTTGCGGCCCAGGGCGCTGAGCAACCTCTGGTGCATGCGCTCCAGGCTGTCCTCGTCGTCGACATCGTCCTCCTCACCCTGCCCGGTTCCGGCGGCGAGGCTGGCCACGTCATGCGCGCCGACGATCAGGAAGGACGTGCCCGGTTCATCCCCCTCTCGGGTGAGGTACAGGTTCTCGACGGTCTCCTCGTCGGCCCACCAGGAACGGACGACCTCCGTGTTGTCCGCCTCGGGGTCCGGTCGACCCAGCCAAGCGGGACCGGCGAACCGCTTGCCCTCCACCTCCCGCCAGGGCAGATCGAGTCGGCCGATCACCCGCCGCGCGGTGCGTCCTTCGTGCGGCTCGGAGAGCGTGGAGTTCATGAGGACGAGCCCCAGCCGGCTGGTCGCCCAGAGCGTGGCCTTCCCCAAGCCGTACGAACCGCCTGCCGACACATCCGATTTGAGGCTGTCGAGCTGACGCCGCACCACGGCGGCGAATCGGCCGTCCTCGTAATCGTCACCGGTGAGGCCATTGGCGTTGTAGTCGTCGACCCGGAGAAGGACCAGACGATCCCACTCGGTCACCTCCCGCAGGCCGGCGTTGATCACGCGTCCGACCTTCTGGTCCTGTGCGGCGGCCGCCTCGTAGTGCGAGCGGAGGCCGTCCCAGCGGATGGCCGCGAGGAACCGGGCGAGGGTGTCGCCGGTCAGTTCGTGCAGGGTGTACCGGACCCTGACCGGGCGGTTGTTTCTCCTGTCACGCTCGTCCAGGCTGTTCTGCGTCGCCTCACGGGCCAGAACCTCCAAGTCGGCCTCGAAGGCGAAGGCCGCCGCATTTCCGAATTCCCGGCCGCCGTCGTCGTGTCCGGGGCGGTGGTACCACACGGCCGGCGTTTCCACGGGATCGTGTCGCCGCTCCGACCCCACCTCGACGCCCCGTACTGAGTCGTCCTCGGCTCCCAGGATCTCGCGCACCGTGGTCATGAGCTCCGGGTGAGGACCGGAGCGGTCGTCGAGCCACGCGTCGACGGCCGCTCGCGTCACCCCCAACCGGTCGGCCAACTGACTTGAGTCCATCCCCTTGTCCCGCATTCGCCCGGCCAGCCACCGATCGAACCCCGTTCCCTGCGAGCTCACCGTTCCCTCTCTCCTGTCGGAACCGTTCTCCGTCCTCGGTGTGCCGACGCTCTTGTTCGACAGCGGCTCACCGACCCCCGTGTTCTTCCGCCTTTCCGGGCTTCTGCGACGCGCGTTCGCTGCGGCGGCCTCCCGAGCGGCCCGTCGAGCAGCCTTGGCGCGCCGGCGTTCCGCTCCGGCGTTGTCGGGCTCCAGGCCCAGGAGGATCCTCAGATCCTTCAGCGCCTTGTTCTCGAGCTGTCGAATGCGTTCGCGCGTGACTTCGAAGTGCTCGCCGATCTGCTCCAGCGTCCAGGGCGTGCCGTCGACGAAGCCGAATCGCAGCAGGAGAATGTGCCGGAGTCTGTCCGTGAGGGAGCATGCGTCGAAGAACTGGAACAACTCCTGGCGCTCGAATGCGGACCACAGCGCCTGCTCCGGTCCCGGTACAGGTCGCAACGTGTCGACGGCCAACTCTCCGAGGGTCAGGTTCTCACCCACGGGTTGATCGAGCGACAGAATCGCCCGATGCCCCAACCGCAGGTACTCCTCCACCTTTGCGGGGTCGAGTCCGCATGCCAGGGCAAGGTCGTCCACGTTGGGTTTTGTGCCCTGGTCGAGGAATTCCCGTTCCTTCCTCCGAACCTTGTCCACGTCGGTCCAGACATGCACCGGGAGGCGAATGGCCGACCCTTCGTTCATCACGGCGCGACTCATGCGCTGCCGAATCCACCAGGTGGCATAGGTCGATAACTTGCATCCCATGGAGACGTCGAACTTCTCCACAGCGTGCATGAGCCCGATCATGCCGTGCTGTACGAGATCATCGTGCATGGGGCCGCCTGCCCACCCCAGGCCCTGAAGGATCTTGTGAACGAGACGCTGATTATGAAGGACCATCGCGGTGAAGGCCCGGTACGCCTCGCCGTCTCGTGGAAGCGTCGTCACGTAGCCGTCGGGCAACGGATCCGACGGGCCTGCCGTCCCCCGGAACAAGAGACAGAGCCCCACTTCCTCCTCGGCGCTCAGCAGCAGTCGGTGCGGGTTCACCCGCTTCCGGTCGGCCTGGAGCAGCTTCCGAGCGGTCCGCCGAGCCGCTTCCAGGTCGTTTACACGCACCGTCCCGCGAAGCGACTCGAGATCCGGATTTTCCTCTTCCGTCTCCGTCGCTTCCGAGTTGTCGGGTACCTCGTCGGGACCGGTATCGCCATCGAAGTTCGTGCTCTGGGGGAAGTCCGCTTCCTCTTCGCTGTCCTCCTCGGTCACCTCCGCCGCTATCACGGCCTCGTACAGGGCCTGGGTCTCCTGCACGTCGAGGCGCGCAGCCCTCATCACCTGCCGCAGAGCCGTACGGCGCTCGAGTCCTTCGGCCGTGAATCGCCGCACGAGGCGGATCAGCAGCGCCCGACCAGCGTCACTCGTCCCCCCGCCGGACACACCGCCCCCACTCCATCGCCATCACGCCCCCGCGATCTGTCTCCGTGCCTCCATAGTCCATCACTCATCGGGGCGCCGTTGCCAGCACTTCCTGGCAGGACACGCCCCCGGGAGAATCCACCGCTCGGTACTTTGAGAACGTATTGGCTTGACCATGGGGAGAGTTGATGCGGATCATTCCGAGCGAGATCTCGAACAGCACCAGGAGCCAGGCTGAGCGCAGCGTGTTCGCGGCGCTCAAGGCGATTCCCGACGACGAGAGCGTCGCGCTTCACACGGTTCATCTTCCGCGACACCACAAGAAGCGTGTCGGCGAGATCGACTTTGTTGTGATCACGCCTGACATCCTGCTCTTCATCGAGGTCAAGGGCGGTCGGGTCCATCAGCGCGACGGGAGGTGGTACTACGGCCCGCCCGGCCACGAGGACGGCCCCAAGGAGAGCCCTTTTGCGCAGGCCAGCGGAAGTATGCACGAGTTCGAGCGGGAGATCGGCGCCCGGGTCGGAAACCTGAGAGACCATGGTGTCCCCAGCGGATACCTGGTGGTCACCACAGACGTCGACATCCCGCGCATGACCGAGTTCGAGCCACAACAGTATCTCGGCGCCACCGCCTACGACGGCGGACGCGGTCTGGCACAGGGCATCGAACGAGCCACTCGCTTCTGGTTGGTGCAGAACAGGTGGGCCCGCACCCCCGTCTCTGTCTCCCTGCGCAAGAAGATGCTCGAAGCCATCCGGCCGGATTTCGACCGCGTCCCCAATTTGCAGTCGAGACTGACGCATCTCGACGTTACATTCGAACGTCTGACCAATGAACAGCTCGACAGGCTCGACGATCTGGAATCCAACGCACGCCTCATCTGGACCGGCGGAGCGGGCACCGGCAAGACGTTCCTGGCCGCCGAGGCGGCCCGTCGCAAGTCTGCCCACGGCAGCGTTCTGTTCACCTGTGCGAGTACCACACTGGCGACCTACATGAGCCGCGTTCTCACCGATGACGCGATCACGGTCCTGCCATTCGACCGCCTCGACGAGGTTCAGGGACGCGTCTTCGACCAACTGATCGTGGACGAGGCGCAGGATCTGATGACCTTGGAGAGCCTGGATATCCTGGAGGCTCTGGTCTCGGGTGGCCTCGCCGAGGGCCGGTGGATCCTCATGTTGGATCAGAACAACCAGGTTCTGAGTCCGGACACCTACGATCCCGACGCCTGGGCGTACGTGCGCACGCTGGGCCTCGAGTACGGGCCCATGAAGCGCAACTGCCGTAACACAGTGCAGATCGTCGAAGAGGTGCGCTCCTACACGGGCGCCAATCTGGGGGTCGCCTCCGCCGGTGAGGGCGAACCGGTCCGCTTCGCCGACGTGCACGACAGGCAAGGGGAAGCTCGTCTCCTCGACGACTATGTGAACGAACTCGTGCGGGAGGGCGTCTCACCGCGGGACATCACCCTGCTGTCCGCTTCCGGGGACTGGGAAACGAGTTCGGCCCGTCTGTCACAGCGAGCCTCCAAGATCGAGCGATTCACCGATGTAGTCGGGACCGACCGCACGAAGCACCGCCTCACCTGGTCGTCCGTCCCCGATTTCAAGGGACACGAGAACCATGTCGTCTGTCTGATCGATCTTGAACCCGAACACCTCGAGGGTCGCCTCGACGCGCTCTACGTGGCCTGGACCAGGGCTCGTGCCCAGCTCTGGGTCGCTCTCCGCCCCGGTACCCGCCCGGTACTGGCCGATCTGGGCGTTGCGGTACTGACGCGGAAGGGACACCGCAAGTGAAGGACGCGCAAGCACAGCTCTCCGACCACCGCGACGACTTCGTGCAGTACCTCCGTCGGCAATTGGTCGGGCCCGCAGTCGCCGAGGACGAAATCCTCGCCGATCCTCCGGACCGCCGCTATCTGATGGGGACGTTGTATCCGCGTGGAGCCTCCCTGCTGGAGCACTCACAGGACGACGGCGAGCAGGCATTCGACGAGCAAGCAGCCGGCAGCGGAGAGGAGGACGGTTTCGCCGACGACCCCGTGGCCGAGGCGAACGCATGGCTTCCGTCGTCACTGGGCTTCTCGTTCTTCACCAACGCACTCCGTTTGGAGGTGGTGTGTGAGGCCTCTCGCTACGCGACGCACCGCGAGGGCGGACGTCGTAGTTGGCGACGGCAACCGCGGCTTTCCACGAAAGAGACCGTCACCGCGGATCAGCGGGACCCGATCCCCGTTCTGGATGGGCACGGCCGTCTCCACACGAGGTGGCGTCGCTTCGGCACCGGGCACCTGGTCACCTGTGTTCTGGCCAACGCGCATGACGAAGAAGAGAGTACATACAAGGACCGGGACCTGATGCTCTTCCAAGCGGAGCTTCGGGCGACGACACTCGGCGGAAAAGTGCTCGAGTATCCCAGCACCCGCCTCAACAGCCGCGACGAGGAGGAGCAGGAGCTTCGTGTCCAGTACCGGCACATCGTGACCCGAGCCGTGGGGCACGGATGCGCGGCCGAGTGGGACACCGATGCCGACCCGGTCACCACCGTCCGAGCGGAGGTCATGCCCCAGCAGGTGGTAGAACACATCAAACCCGACGGCCCCAAAAACCTGCCGGTGCTCAACCTGGCGCATCTGGCCCGGACCGATATCGCGGTGGAAGACCTCCGGGCGGAACTGATGGCCTTCGTCCTGGGCTATCGCACGTGGTTCGAGACCCAGCGATCCCAGGCGGACGACTTGCAGCCATGGGCTGCCGTTCCCGCCGTACGAATCCTCGGGCGCATCGAGACCGCAGTCGAGCGCATGGAGGCGGGGGTGAACGCCCTCACCGCTTCGACCACCGGGGGTGACAAGGCACGAGAGGCCTTCCGCCTGGCCAATCGGGCCATGGCGCTCCAGATGCTCCACAGCCGCCCGGAACTGGCGGGCAGCCGTCGCCGCAGGAACAGCGACGTACTCGAACTGTCCGAGCCCGATGGCGACTATGCGTGGCACCCGTTCCAGCTCGCGTACTTCCTGCTCGTGGTCGAGGGTCTGATGAACCCGGAGCACGAGGATCGGAAGACGGTCGACCTCATCTGGTTCCCCACGGGGGGCGGCAAGACGGAGGCATACCTGCTCACGGCCTGCTTCGAGATCCTTTGGCGCCGGTTGCGGTTCGGCGCGATCGGGGGCGGCACCGCCGTTTTGAGCCGATATACGCTGAGCCTGCTGACCACACAGCAGTTCCAGCGCACGGCGACGGCCATCTGTGCCCTCGAGTACATCAGGAGGGGGCACGACGGGCCGCTGTCCCACGATCTCGGGCAGGAGCCCATCTCCATCGGTCTCTGGGTGGGCAAGGAGACAACGCCGAACAAGATCTCCGCCGCGCAGGAAGAACTCGGGATCCTGAAGCAGATGAATGAGCCCGACGATCGCTTCCTGCTGGAACGTTGTCCCTGGTGCGGTACCGAGATGGTCCCGGAACGACAGGGCCAGGACCGGGACTTCGGTATTCGGGCGGACGGGGTAACCACCTCGTTCTTCTGCCCGCGCGACACCTGCGTCTTCCACGAGCAACTTCCGGTGTCCGTCGTGGACGAACAGATCTACAAGGAACCTCCGACGTTCGTTCTCGGCACCGTTGACAAGTTCGCACGGCTGGCGTGGGAGCGGGAAGCCGGGAACCTCTTCGGCAGGGGCGGCAAACGCGCCCCCTCGCTGGTGATCCAGGATGAGCTGCACCTGCTGGCCGGCCCACTGGGCACGACGGTAGGTCTGTACGAATCGGCCATCCTCGAGCTGTGCTCCTGGGACGGCACCGTGCCGAAGGTCATCGCGTCGACGGCGACGATTCGACGCTCCCAGGACCAGGTCCGCAGCCTCTACGGTCGCCCCACTCAGCTCTTCCCCCCGGCGGGGATCGACGCTGGCAGCTCTTACTTCGCCTCACCCGACAAGGACAAGCCGGGGCGTTTGTACGTGGGCGTCATGGCACAGGGGCATACCGCCTCGACCTCGACCGTTCATGTGGGTGCCGCCGTGTTGCAGGCCCCGAAGGAGATCTGTGACGACGACACGCTCCGCGATGCGTACTGGACAGCGGTCGCCTATCACAACAGCCTGCGAGAACTCGGTCGAACGGTCACGATCGCGCGAGACGACATTCCCGCGCGTCTCGAGCACCTGACGAAGGACGACACACGACGGCGCAGGTTGAACGACGACGCGGTGGTCGAACTGACCAGCAACATCCCGCGTGCCGCTCAGCCACGTCTCCTCGAGCGCCTGGGCAAGAGCTTCAAGGATCGTGGCAGTGTCTCCTTCCTCGCCACGACCAACATGCTCTCCGTGGGCGTCGACGTTCCACGGCTCGGCCTCATGCTCATGAACGGGCAGCCCAAGACGACATCGGAATACATCCAGGCCACCAGCCGCGTCGGCCGTCGTCATGTACCGGGACTGATCGTCACGCTCTTCCGCTCGACCAAACCACGCGACCGGTCCCACTACGAGTCTTTCGGTGTCTACCACCGCTCGCTCTATCGGCATGTGGAACCGACCAGCGTCACACCATGGTCCTTGCCATCGCGCAAACGAGCCCTGCATGCCGTGCTCATCATCCTGGTGCGCCATGGAATCGGCCTCGACGCGGAGGACAAGGCCGGGGACATCCTCGGGCGCACAGTCGAAGTCGATCGGATCCGCGACCTCGTGGTGAGCCACGTGCGGCGGGCTGACCCGGGCGAGGCCGACGCCGCGACCGCGCAGCTGGACTTGCTGATCGGAGAATGGCGGCAGGAGGCCGAGATCGCGCGTAACCAGGGCAGCCGTCTCTACTACCAACCCCAGGGACGGACGCACGGATCACTCCTCACCGACTTCGGCAAGCAGGACGGCCTGTGGGAGACGGCTCAGTCGATGCGCAACGTCGACCGTGAGTGCCTCGTGGCCGTGAAAGGGGCGTGAGAGCGGTGAAGGATATTCGGCGAAAGGTCCGCAGGTCACAGACCATCGTCCCCTTCGGCGTGGGCGGGATTCTCGACCTCCGGGGCGAATCATTCGTAGCCGCCGATGTTCGAGGCTGGGCACGTAACGCCGAGCGGGTGGAATCACCACGCCTCGCGAAGAAATTGCGGGTTGCTGAATTCCGTTCAGCCCCTGTCATCCCCTCGGGAAAGGCAGCCTACACAACCCGTAACGGACCATTGTACGTACGGTTCCCCAAGTGGCTCTTCTGCCCTCAGTGCAGGGAAATGCAGTTCTGGCGTCTGGAACGCGAGCGTGAGCTACGGAACAAGCAACCGACCTGTGGACGTTGCCCGGGGAAGCCTCAGCTGGCTCCGATGCGCTTCATCCAGGTATGCCGGGCAGGCCATATGGCCGACATCGACTGGCGTCGATGGGCTCACTCCAGGGGCGAAGGGCCTGCTCAACGTCAATGCCAGGTTCGCCGGCTTCGGTTCGTCGCCACTCCCCGGTCCTCCGGGCTGGAAGCCCTGCGCGTGGTCTGTGACGCGTGCCGGGCCGGACGCAGCCTGGCGGGAATCAGCCAGAAGAACATCCTCAAGCAAACGGGCCTACAGTGCCTCGGAAGCCACCCCTGGCAATTCGAAACCGATGAGGCCGACCCTTGCGAGGAAACACCGCAAGCAGTGCAGCGCGGGGCCTCCAACGTGTACTTCCCGATCACGCACTCGGCTCTCGACATCCCAGCACCGGCGGGTCTGCCCGAGAATGACGAACTGATCCAGCGGGTGGTCAATCACCCGCATTGGCCGAACTTCGCGAGCGCGGGTGACAGTCCTATCTCCGATGCCTACCGAAAGGTGCTCGCCCACGAGTGCGAGGTTTCGGAGGAATTCGTGGAGTCTGTTCGACGACGCCACACCGCCGAGGAGGCGTCGACACATTCCATGACCGATGCGGACGACGACCTCAGTATCGCGGAATGGGCAGCCTTTTCCGCTCCGGAATCCGTTGCCGATTCGGAGACGTTCTCCGTGCGCCGGAGCCATCTCGGTGTCGACCACGAAGACCCTGAATCCATGCAGGAGCTGGCTGCCAGTGTCTCCGCGGTCGTCATCGCGGACCGGGTGCGTGAGGTGCGTGCGCTCGAAGGGTTCACGCGGTACGAGCCGAACTCCGGCGATGAGGAAGAAGGCGAAGGCGGACGCGTCGTGTCGGTCAACACGCAGGCCCGGGCCCAATGGCTGCCTGCCATAGAGACCTACGGTGAAGGAATCTTCATCGCTGTCGACGAGGAACAGGTGAGCGCCTGGGAGAGCATTCCGTCGGTGGGCGATTGGACACGACGCATCGAGCGCAACTTGAATGCCTCGTACAAGGCCGACCGCCTGAGGGGCAAATCAGGCCCGGTACTTCTCCCACGATTCGTGATGCTGCACACTCTGGCCCATCAATTCATCCGCCAACTCTCTTACGACAGCGGGTACAACGCAGCCTCGCTCAGGGAACGGGTCTACGCCCGAAGTCACCCCTCGGGCAGCGAGCATCCGCCTCAAGCCGGCGTGTTCATCTACACGGCCGCCGGGGACGCGGAAGGGACGCTGGGCGGGCTCGTCCGCCAGGGGCAACCGCCGAATCTTGTGGAGACATTGATCCGACTGCTCGAATCGGCTCAGTGGTGCTCGCAGGACCCTTTGTGTGCGGATTCGACGGGCCGGTCTCTGGCAAATTTGAACCGCGCCGCCTGCCATGCGTGCACGCTTCTGCCCGAAACCTGCTGCGAGATCGACAACTCCCTTTTGGACAGGACGCTGTTGATCGGCGAGGGCGAGGTCCCTGGATTCTTTCGGGGAGTCGTCCAGGCCGCGTTCGAGGAGTCGGCCGGAGCCGTCGACCTTCCATGAAGATCCCTTCCCTCCTGGACCTCGAGGTCGAGCAGCAGGCGGTCCTCGATCTTCCGTTCCACGGAAGCCACGTCATCACCGGGACACCTGGCGCCGGAAAGACCGTGATGGCCATCTACCGCGCCTGGGCATTGGCGACCGCCGGTCGCGAGGTTGCCCTCATCACACGCTCCAATCTGCTGCATCAGTACCTCGCTCAAATGGCGCCGGACCTTACGGAGGCGCTCAATGTCACCACCTACCATCTGTGGATCAGGGATTTCTGGCGCCGGCGTTTCCAGATCGATCCGCCACACATCGACGAGGATGGTTGGATCTACGACTGGATCGAGATGCAACGGGACTGTATTGAGCAGAGGGTCGTGTCGACCGCACACCTGGTGATCGACGAAGGCCAGAAGCTGCCCGTCGATTTCTATCGCTTGTGCCAAATCCTTGGAGTTGGCGTCACCGTGTGTGCGGACGAAAACCAGCGGATCGGTGATGGTCAAAGCACTCTTTCCGAAATATGTCGGGCCATCGCCGCTCAGGATGATCCACTCGTGCTGCGCGAGAACCGCCGAAACACTCGGGAGATCGCGAGGCTGGCATCCGAGTTTTACGAGAAGGCCGGGAGTGAGATGATCTTGCCGACGCGTGTGGGCCGTACGCCCACTGTGCTGAAAGTTCCCTCGCTGAGGCATCTCTTGACCGGAGTTTCCCAGTACTTCAATGCGCATCCGGAACGAAGCATCGGAATCATCTGTAGGTCGACCCATACGGTGAGGGATATCCAGAACGAACTCACATACCTCAAGCATGCAAAGTACACCCAGGCCTATGCATACGATGATCGATACCGGAACACCATGGACTTCTCGGTGCAGCCGATCCGGATCGTGAGCACGGCCAGTATGAAAGGCTTGGAGTTCGACAGCGTCTTCGTACCGGACCTGGACGCGTACACAGAGGACCCGACCAGTGTGGAGGCTCGTCTTCGTTTCTTTGTCCTGTGTACTCGCGCCCGCGAGGATCTTTACTTCGCTCACCGCGGCTCCGAAGAGCCTGCCATCCTGTCGAGCGTCCCGGAGTCCTTGTTGGTCCGACAGCCCGGTTGACCGAGCGGATCGCCAACGTGGGTGCCCATACGGGCACCCACGCCTCAGGGAGTGAGTGCCCGCAGGTGCGTGAGGCTCAGTGGAGGGCGCTGAGCTTTTGCCAGGAGGGGTAGGGGAGGTTCCAGTCGCCGAAGCCGTTGCCGGTGGAGACCGTGGCGCGGGTGGAGCCGGTGATTTGGACGATGTCGCCTCGGGTGGCGCGGTTGTAGAACCACTTGCCGTCGGCGAGGGACATGCCGACGCAGCCGTGGCTCTGGTTGGACTGGCCGAAGTAGCCGAGGCCCTCGTTCCAGGGGGCGGCGTGGGCGTAGGTGCCCGAGGTGGTGAGGTGGACGGCCCAGGGGACGTCCTTGTTGTAGGGGTCGGCTATGCCGACGGACTCGCTGGTCATGTTGACCATGGGGGCCTTGTCGAGGACGACCATGGTGCCGTTCCAGGTGGGGTAGGAGGGCTGGCCGGCGGATATGGGGATGGTCTTCTGCTTCTGGCCGTCTTCGTAGACGGTCATCGTGTGGTTCTTGATGTCGACCTTGGAGATCCGGGGGGTGCCGATGGTGAAGGTGGTCGAGACATCGCGGCGGAGGTAGCGGGAGTCGCCGGTGTTCACGCCGCTGAGGCGGGCGCGGAGGGTGACCTTGGTGCCCTTGTGCCAGTAGGTCTTGGGGCGCCAGTCGACGCGCTCGATGCCGGTGAGGGGGTCCTTGACCCAGCCCCAGGAGCCTTCGACCTTCGGGCTGGTGGAGATGGAGAGGCTGCGCTCCACCGCTGCCTTGTTCGGCACCGGGTGGTCGAAGGCCAGGGAGACCGGCTGGCCCACGCCGACGGTGGTGTCCTTGGACGGGGTGACGGTGACGCCGTTGATCTGCTGGGCGGCGCGGGTGCGGAAGGTGGAGTGCTGGACGGCGGTCTTGCCTACGGCGTTGGTGGCCGTGGCCTCGACGGTGTAAGTCGTGCCAGGGGTCATGGTGCGGTTGGAGCGCCAGCTGGTCTTGGAGTGGGAGAGGGCGCCGGTCACCGTGACGGCCTGGGAGCCGGCGCCGTCGGGGGCGATGCGGACCTTGGTGAGGGTGCCGTGGGAGGCGGTCACCTTGACCGGGGCGTCGGGGGCTATCGCCGCCGAGTCGCTGCCCGGGGTGATGGTGATCCGGGCGGGCTTGGCGTCGGCCGGGTCCACCGAGGCGGATTTCGACGCCGACTGGCATCCGGCGAGCAGGGCGACGGCGATGGCGGGCACCGTGAGGGTGCGCAGGGAGCGTATGGAGAGCACGGAGGACCTCTTGCGGGAGTCGTGAGCGGTGGTGGTGGGTGGGGAGGAGCGGGTCAGCAACGCCTCTTCACCTCCTCGGGGTTGGCGCGGTACGGGCCGGGGGAGGCGGTGGCGGTGGGATCGAGGCGCCACAGCGAGACCGATATGCAGTAGGCGGAGGGGCCGTCGGTGTAGTCGCCGGACGGGCTGCCGATGCCTCCGGCCTGCAAGACCCCGACCCGGGTGCCCGAGCGCATCAGGACGACCTGGGCGTCATGCGGTGCGCGGGGCGAGTGCCAGCCGTACGTCATGGTGGTCGGCTCGTCGGCCGGGAGCTTGGGTGACGAGGTGGTGCCCAGCGCCTTGGGGCGGGCGCATCGGTCTTTCAGCGTCTCCTCGAGGGAGGCGAAGACCTTCGCGGCCTCGCCGTCGCTCGCATAGGCGTTGATGGTGTGACGCGCCTGCTCCGCCTTGCGGCCCTGGTAGTCGCGGGTGCGCTGGGCGAGGGGGCGGGGACCGTCGAGGCGACAGCTGGGGGAGAGGTCGAGCAGCGGTGCCCGGCCGTTGCCGGTGGAGCTGTCGGTGGAGCTGGTGGAGTCGGCCGTCTTCCAGCGCATCATCGCGTCGAACGGCAGCGCCGAGGGGCGAAGGAGGGCGCTCGCGGGGATCGGCGCCCCCGGGACGCGGTCCGTTCGCGGGGCGGGCGGGGCCGCCGGGAGCGTACGGGCGGAGTCGTCGCCCGGCAGCAGCCGCCAGGAGCCCGCGGTCACGGCGGCCACCGCCAGGACGGCCGCGGCGGCGATCGCGGTGCGCTGCCGTGCGCGGCGCCGATGGCCCCGCGCACGCACGGCCTCCGGGCCCGCCAGACGTATGGAGGGCTCGACATCGCGAGCGATATCGCGCAGGCGCTCGTCCAGATCAGCCATGGGAGGGCACCTCCTTGGGGTGGCAGACGGGCGGATGGGGAGCCGGTGCTGGTGTCGCTGGCGGTGTCGGTGCCTCGGTGTCTGCATCGGCTTCGGGGTCGGCGAGATGGGAGCCGAGGGCCTTGCGGGCACGGCTCAGCCGGGTGCGCACGGCGCCGGGCGAGACGCCCGTCTCCCGGGCCACCTGCTCAATGGGCAGATCGAGAAGGTGGTGCAGGACCACGGCCGTACGCTGCTCGGGCTTCAGCCCGCGCAGGGCATCGACCAGCGCCACCCGGTCCGGGGCGAGATCGGGGAGATCGGGGGGTGGGCCATGGCGGAAGTGGGCCCGCATGCGGTTACGGGCACGGCGCCAGGAGCTGACGGCGAGGCGCAGGGCGACGGTGCGCACCCACGGCGTGGGATCACCCTCGGCGGTCAGCCGGTCCCAGCGCTGCCACGCCCGGGCATACGCCTCCTGCACCGCGTCCTCGGCCTCGGCGAGGTCGCCCGTCGCCGCATAGACCGCGGCCACGAGCCGCTTCGCCGTAACCGTATAGAACTGGTCGAAATCGGATGGTGTGGATGAAGGTGATGGTGCTGACATGAATCCCCCGCGCCCCCGCGTGCTCCCCGCTTCTATGTAGGAACACGTCCGAAAGGGGCGGGAGGTTACAGACGACTTTCGGGGCCGCCGGATCCCTACGGCACGGGGGAGGTGTGGGGCGGCGCCGAGTTCGTGGGCGGGAGCGGGCTCCGCGGTAGCTGCGCGGCCTGCGATGGCCGCGGTATCTGCGGTAGTTGTGGGGTGTGCGGTGGCCGCGGGGTCTGCGGTGGTTGCTGGGTGTGCGGTGGTTGCGGCGTTCGCGGTGGCCGCGGGCCGTGCGGGGGAGGGGCGCCCCATGGTGCGTAGGTCGGGTGGGGCCCGTACTGCGCCTGAGCGCCGGAGCCGGAGCCGGAGCCGGGCCCGGTGCCAGAGCCGGATCCGGGGTCGTGGCCGGGCCCGGTGCCGGATCCGGGGCTCCCGTCGCCGGTGCTGGACCCGGCGCCATGGCCGTGGTCGGACCCGGAGATTCCGTAGCCGTAGCCGGACGCGGGGTCGCCATAGCCGTAGCCGGACCCGGGGCTGCCGTAGCCGTAGCCCTGACCGCTTCCGTAGCCGTATGCGTACCCGCCGCCGTACGGCCCCGCGGGCCAGAACGGTGCGGGCATCGTGCCCGGGGCCGGCCGGGGTACCCGGCGGGGCCGGGGGAGCGGCACCGACAGCGCCGCGTGGGCCAGGGCGGGCTGGGCCGTCTCCCGCCGCTCCCACAGCCGGTCCAGCAGTTCCTTCTCGCGCGCGGTGAAGTCCGGCCCCGCCGTACCCCGGTACGCACGCCGCCGCAGCAGGGCCAGCGAGGTCGCGAAGGCGGTGTACTCGCCGACCGTACGGGCCGCCACCGCGCCGTGGGTGCGGCGGGCGAGGTCGCGGGCGATCCCGCGGGCGCGCATCGAGGACAGCGCGAGCGGTTCGGGCGGGGTGAGCCAGCCGGCCGTCTGGTAGGCGGTGAGCTGCTCCCGTATCGCGCGCAGTTCCTTGGTGCGGGACCAGATCGTCAGCCAGGTCAGCAACCCGAACACCGGGACCATGAACAGGGCGTAGACGATGAGGAAGCCGTAACCGCCGAGGGTCGCCGAGCCGTTCCAGACGCCGTGCAGGACCATCGCCGTCAGCAGCATCGCGATCGGTATGAGGACGCGGCGGACGCGCTGGTGCCGCGCCGCCGCGGCGGCTATGCCGAAGCCCACACCCGTCATCGACGTGAACAGGGGGTGCGCGAAGGGGGACATCACGGCGCGGATGAAGAAGGTCGCGGCCGTGGTCGACCGGATGCCGGAGTAGCCGAGCGTCTGGTCGCTGACGAAGGCCGAGCCGAGATAGAGGATGTTCTCGGTGAAGGCGAAACCGGTGGCGGTGATTCCGGCGACGACGACCCCGTCGACCAGTCCGTTGAAGTCACGGCGGCGGAAGAGGAAGAGCAGCAGGACGGCGGCCGCCTTGGCGCTCTCCTCCACGAACGGCGCGATGAAGGTGGCGCCCCAGGCGTCGGCGTCGGCCTGGCCGGTCGGGGACGAGGAGTCCACGGTCGTCATGAGCCATTCGGTGGCGAAGCCGTTGGCTATCAGCGCGACCAGCGTCGCCGCGCACGCCCCCCAGGCGAAGGCGAACAAAAGGTTTCGCCAGGGCTTGGGGTCCACGCGGTCCAGCCACCGGAAGACCGCGATGATCAGCGGCACGGGGAGGACGGCGAGGCCGAGCCCCACCAGAAAGCCCTTGGTGCCCGTCTGCTCGCGCACCAGCGCCAGGATGACCAGGCCGGAGAGCGAGAGCAGACCGGTGAGTGCGGTGGCCCTGAGCGCCTTGTTGTGCCAGACGCGGGCGAGGCGGCCGCCCGGGCCCCACAGCCGCTGGCGGGGCGGTTGCGGCCAGCCCGCCGGTGCGGCGCCGGGGTGGAACCACGGGTGCTGGTCACCGTACGGAGAGCCGTAGGACGTGCCGTACGGGGCGTCGGCGTGCGGCGCTGACCGTGCCGCTTCGCGCGGGGCGTCCCCGTGCGGGGCGTCGTCCTGTGGAGTCCCGTGTAGGGCGTCGTCCTGCGGCGTCCCGTGCGGCACGCCGTGTGGTGCCTCGTGTGGTGCCTCGTGCCGCGCTCCTTGCGGCGCCTCGTACGGCGGCGTGGCCGGTCGTGGTTCGGGCGGCTCTTGCGGGGGCGGGGACTGATGCACTCAACCGACCCTAACGAAAGGGGGAGGGGGACTCAGGGGTTATGCCCATCCCCTTGGGGTCGTTATGTGTCGTTGCGGCGGAAGATCAGGTCACGGACGAGGTGTCCCTTGTCCAGCCCCTGGCCCTCGAACTTGGTGAGCGGCCGGAAGTCCGGGCGCGGGGTGTAGCCGCCGTCGGCCTGGGAGTTGTCGAAGGCCGGACTCGCGGACAGCACCTCCAGCATCTGCTCCGCGTACGGCTCCCAGTCGGTCGCGCAGTGCAGCAGCGCACCGGGCTTCAGCCGGGTGGCGGCGAGCTCGATGAACTCGGGCTGGATGAGGCGGCGCTTGTGGTGCCGCTTCTTGGGCCAGGGGTCGGGGAAGAAGACCCGCAGCCCGGAGAGCGAGGCGGGGGCCAGCATCTCGCGGAGCAGGATGATCGCGTCGCCGTTGGCGACCCGGACGTTGTCCAGGCCGTTCCGCTCCGCGAGCGCGAGCAGATTGCCCTGGCCGGGGGTGTGGACGTCGGCGGCGAGGATGCCCGTGCCGGGGTCGGCGGCGGCCATCTGCGCGGTGGCCTCCCCCATACCGAAGCCGATCTCCAGGACGACGGGGAGGTCCGGGCGCGGGCCCGCCTCTGTGGCGAACAACTCACCGAGGTCGATACGGCTCAGCCCGTCGATGTCCAGGCCCCACTGCGGCCACAGGCGGCGCAGCGCCTCGCCCTGGCCCGGGGTCACCCGGCCGCGGCGGGGGCGGAAGGAGCGGATGCGGCGCTCGTGGTGCGAGCCCGCAGGGTCGGCCGCGGGGCCGCCGGGGAACACCGGCTCGCTGCGGTCACGGGGGGCGGGCTGAGCGCGCTCCACGTGGGAATCGGGGGCGGTGGGCTTCTCGGACACAGTGCTTCGATTCTACGGGCGGGGGTGGGGTTGGAGGCGGGGGCGGCGGCATGGAGGCTCGGCCGCGCCGACCCGGTGGGGGTGGGTGGCCGGGCCCTGCCTGGGTCCTGCCCGTGCCTCGGCGGGTGGGCTCGGTCCGTACGGTGGTGGCTGGGTCCGGCCCGTGCTTCGGTGGCGGGGCCTGGCTCCCACCGTATGGCGGCGGCTGGGTCCGACTCGTACGGTGGCGGGGCTTGGCTCCCACCGTACGGTGGCGGTTGGGCTCGGCCCGTACGGCCGTGGCGGGTCCCGGCCCGCACCTCGGCGGTGGGCATGGCCCTTACGGTGGCGATGCCTGGCCAGTACGGGAGCAGGCTCGCAGGCCCCGGCCGTACCTCGGCACGTCCCCGCCCGTGCCTCGGCAACGGTCCCCCGGCCGTACGGTCGCGGCAGGCCCCCGTCCGTACCTCAGCAACGGTCCCCGGCCGTACGGCGGCGGTGGGCCGACCCCGGCTGTGTGGACCCCGGCTGGGTGGACCCTGGCCGGGTGGGCCCCGGTCTCTACCCCCTCAACCCCACTCGCCCCACCCGCCCCGTCACCCCGTCCGCAGGGTCTCCAGCACTCGGCGGGCGACCTCGCGGCCGATCGGCAGGGAGGCCGTGGCCGCGGGCGACGGGGCGTTGAGCACGTGGACGATTCGGGGCGACTGCGAGATGAGGAAGTCGTCCACCAGCGTGCCGTCCGGCAGCACCGCCTGTGCGCGCACGCCCGCCGGGGCCGCTATCAGGTCGTCGGCCGTCACATCCGGCAGCAGGCGGCGCACGGCGTCGGTGAAGGCGCGCTTGGACAGGGAACGCCGCAGCTCACCCGCCCCGTACCGCCAGTGGCGGCGGGCGATCCGCCAGGAGCCCGGATACGCCAGCGTGCCGACCAGCTCCTGCGGGCGCACCGTATGCCAGGCGTACCCCTCGCGGGCCAGGGCCGGCACCGCGTTGGGCCCGATGTGGACGCCGCCGTCGATGCCGCGGGTCAGATGGACGCCGAGGAACGGGAACGCCGGGTCGGGCACCGGGTACACCAGACCGTTCACCAGCGAGGCGCGGGAGGGCGCCAGCTCGTAGTACTCACCGCGGAAGGGCACGATCCGCATGCCCGGGTCGTCGCCCGCCAGCCGGGCGACGCGGTCGCAGTGCAGCCCCGCGCAGTTGACCAGGGCCCGCGCGCGCAGCACCGTGCCGTCCGCCGCGCGCACGGCGACCGCGGAGGGGCGCCGGCCTATGGTGCGCACCTGCGCCCCGTACCGCACCGAGGCGCCCGCGTCCTGGGCCAGCCTGGCCAGCCGGGCCGTCACCGCGCCGAAGTCGCAGACGCCCGTCGTGCCGACATGGATCGCGGCGAGGCCGCGCACCCAGGGTTCGTACTCCGCGATCTGGGCGGGGCCCAGCTCGCGCACCGGAATGCCGTTCTCCCTGCCGCGCTGGACGAGGCCGTGGAGCCTCGGCAGCTCGGAGCGCTCCGTGGCGACGATGAGCTTGCCGGTGACCTCGTGCGGGATGCCGTGCTCGGCGCAGAACTTCACCATCTCCGCGGCGCCGCGCACCGCGAACCGCGCCTTGAGCGACCCCGGCCGGTAGTAGATACCGCTGTGGATCACGCCACTGTTCCGCCCGGTCTGGTGGCGGGCCGGGCCCGCTTCCTTCTCGAGCACGGTCACGCGCGTGCCGGGCGCGGCGCGCGTGATCGCATACGCCGTCGACATGCCGACGATCCCGCCCCCGATCACCAGCACGTCGCAGTCCAACGCCGTCACGCCATGTCACCTCCCCACGCGCCACACCGTCCAGTCGCCCGACCGTCGATCCCTATCATGACCTGCGCCACTGACAACGGCCCGAAACCCATGTGAGGACTAGGGCCCGGGCTAGGTCGACCGGTCATGTGGATCGATTCACGCCGAATCGGCCATTCCGGGCGACGCGCCTCTGAATCGCTTATTCCGGGCTGCTCCCGTCCCGCCGCTCGCACCCGATCCCATGCGGCCCGCATCCGATCCCCTGCCGCTCACGCCGGGGTCACCAGCAGCGGCCGGGCCTGCTCGCGCAGCTCGGCGACGCGCGGCTCGTCGCGGTACGCCTCGAGGCGCCGCATCAGGTCGCGCACGTACTCCGTGGTGCGCGCGGACGAGATCCGGTTGGCGACCTCCACGGCACGGGCGCCCGCCGCACAGGCCGCGTCCAGGTTGCCGGACTCCAGTTCGGCGACGGCGGACACCACGAGCCGCAGCCCGTGCGACCGTACGAACTCCTCCGTCGGCCGGGCCAGCGCCTGCTCGGTGAAGCGCCGCACCTGGCGCGGCAGCCGGAGATCGCGATAGCACTCGGCGGCGTCGGCCGCGAACCGCTCATGGCTGTAGAAGTCGAGCCAGGACGGATCGGGGTCGCCCGCCCGCGAGCGCTCCAGCCAGCCCTCGGCGGACTTCAGGGCCGCCCCGCAGGCGGGCCCGTCCCCGGACTTGGCCTGGGCGCGCGCCTCCACGAGCCGGAAGAAGCTCATGGTGCGGGCGGTGGCCAGGCCGCGGTTGCGCTCCAGGGCGGCCTGGGCCAGGTCCACGCCCTCGTCGGCGAAGCCCCGGTAGGTGGCCTGGAGGCTCATCGACGCCAGCACATAGCCGCCCAGGGGGACGTCGGCCGCGGCACGGGCGAGGCGCAGCGCCTGGATGTAGTACCGCTGTGCGGCCTCCTGTTGGCCGGTGTCGAAGGCCATCCACCCGGCGAGCCGGGTCAGTTCGGCGGTGGCGCCGAAGAGGGAGCGGCCGACCTCGTCGCTGTACGAGCCGAGCAGCAGGGGCGCCGCGTCCACCCGGAGGCACTCGGGGACCATGGAGGAACGCCAGTCGCCGCCGCCGTACTTGGAGTCCCAGCGGCGCGCGTCCTCGGCGGCCTCGCGCAGCTTGGTGACGTCACTGTGGCCGACGCGCTGCGGCGGTATGGCGTCCGGCGCCGCCGCGCCCGTGGTGCTCGCGGCGGTGGTTCCGCCCTCGGCGTCCTTGGGTTCGCGGGCCACCGAACTGTCGGCGGGGGATATGAGCCAGCGCGAGGCCGGAGTGGCGTACGCGCTTACTGAGAAAGATCCGGCCAGGCTCTGCCAAATGCCGACGCCACCGCGCCGACCCGCGAGATCCAGCCGGTAGAGCTCGGTCGCGGAGCGGACGGCCTGGCCGATGTCGCGCGGGAAGGCAAGCCCGACCTCGGGGGCCGGATCGGCATCGGCCAGGCCGATTTCGTGGAGGGGGACGGGGCGGCCGAGTTTGCTCCCGATCGCAGCCGCAATGAGGTGTGGCGCGGCGCCTTGGGGCACCATGCCCTTGGACACCCAGCGCGCGACGGACGTCTTGTCGTAGCGAAGCGTCAGGCCACGCTGGGAGCCGAGGTCGTTGACTCTGCGCGCGAGCCCGGCATTGCTGATCCCAGCGAGGGCGAGAACGGTGCCGAGCTTTTCGTTCGGCCCGCGTGGCTCCCTGGACATGCGCACCCCTCGACAGCACCGACGGCCGCCCCGGCATAAGCGCGGGGCATTCGTAAACCCAGCGTAGTTCGCCGCATCCCGACCGTTAAGAGGTGGTGTCCCGGATGGCGAGATTCTTGTACGAACGGGCGTGCGGGGCGTGACGTGTGCTCCCGGTGTGTGTGGCTGTGCGCCCGTGTGTGCGCTCTGTCTCAGTCGCGGCGGGGACGTTTCGATGGGTCCTGCGTGGGTCGGCCCGCTGTACTGGATCCAGTGGGCTGGGGGACGCCGCCGCCTCATTCCCCGCGGGTGGCGGAACGGTCCGGGAGGCGAATGCCGCCTCCCGGACTGTCGTGTCGGGAGGCGCGAGAGGCGGAGGTTAAGTCCTTACAGGTCGTCCGCAAGACCAACGAGAGCGCCACGGCAACTTGGCTGAATATCGCCCCTCACGGCCGGGCTCCCGCGTCGGGCCGGGGAGGGGGAGGCCCGACGCGGGAAGCCCTCCTACGCGTAGAACGCGCCCGGATTCGGCGTGGATTCCGCCCAGTTCTCCCCCGGAGCGGTGAGCCACCTAGCACATGCCGCGGATGTCGCCGCGCGCGATGGCCGTCGCGGCACGGAGCGGTAACGCCCCCGTGTGGTCTGCGGATTGGCGCTCGGGCGGCGCTCTTTCCGTGCGCCCCTTCGTGCGCCTTTTGTGCGCCGTTCCGCACACTCATCGATGCCCTTGCGCTCTTGTGCGCCCCAATCGTGGCAGCATGGGCCATGGCGGAACGGTGGGTCGCTACCGGCGGTGGTTCCCTCGACGGGCTCCTTACGGATGCCTTCGTGAGAGGCGCCAACCCCTGGGATCAACTCTGCGATTCCTGCGGTCATCTGTGGTCACAGGACATCCAGGAGATCCATGTTGTTGTCCGGTTCGATGCCGAAACCGTCAACATGCTGTGCATGATGGCACCTACTTCTTGGTTGCCCTGGATGCCCACAGCCTGTGGAGGCGGCGATGCGGTGGTTGGTGGGGTGGAGCAGTACCGCATCCGGCCCGGTCTCCTCGGAGGGCCGGGCGATCCAGCCGGTCGGTGCCCAACTCCTGTGGTCCGACCCCGATCCGCTGTGGGCGGTCGGCGACTGGCGTCCCGATGAAGTACGCGTCGTCCAGACCGACCCCTTCGCCCGCCTCGCCGTCTTCGGCTGCTGCGGCGCCTCCGACGAGGAGCTGCGGGTGGGGCTGTTCGCCGCCCGCGGCGGCGCCCTGCGCCATCTGACCGCCTGGCCCGGCAGCTACACGGCCGTGGCCCAGGTCGGCCGCCGCGTCACCATCGTCGGCGACCTCGCGGGCGCCCGGCCGGTATTCCACACCGACTGGGGCGGCGGCACCGCCTACGCCACGGCCGCGCTCCCGCTCGCCGACCTCATCGAGGCCCAGCTCGACGTCGGCCACCTCGGCGCGCTGCTCGCCTGTCCCGACTCCCCGGAGGCCATGGGCGACGGCACGCCCTATATGGGCGTCAGACGCGTGCCCCCGGGCCATGCGCTGATCCTGCGCGACGGCGCCCGCGACATCACCGGCTACGAGCCCACCGCGTCCCTCGCCGTCGCCGCGCCCCCGCTCGACCAGGACGAGGCCGTGGACGCGGTCCGGGACGCCCTCGTGGAGGCCGTACGGGCCCGGCTCACCGCCCCGCGCCACGCCCCCGAGACCGATGACCTCGACCCCGGTCCGGTGCCCGGCATGGGGCCCGCCGAGCGGCGGGCCGCCCGCGGCGCCCCGGCCCCCGGCATCGGCGCCGATCTGTCCGGAGGCAGCGCCTCCGCCACGCTCGCCCTGCTCGCCGCCGGTCTCCCCGGAATGCCCGGCACCCTCTTCGGACACGGCACCGAGGCGGGCGAGCGGCTCCTGGCCGTCACCTTCAACGACCTCGCCACGGCGGGCGGCGCCCGCACCCGCGAGGCCGAGCTCGAACGGGCCGGAGCCATCGCCGCCAATCCGCGGCTGCACCATGTGGTCGTCGCCGCGGGCGAGGACGCCCTGCCGTACGCGGGCCTCGACACCGGCGCCCTTACCGACGAGCCCGGCCCCTCCCTCGTCATCGCCGAACGCCACCGGCGCCGGCTCGCCGCGGGCAGCGCCGACCACTTCATCGGGCACGGCGCCCGCCAGGTGCTCGACGCCCACCCCGCACGCCTCGCGGACCTGCTGCTCGACCGCCGCAGACGCCATCTGCTGCGCCCCGCAACGGCGCTCGCCAAGGCCGACGGCCCCTCCGCGCAGTCCTTCTTCGTGCCCTTCACGGTCTACCGGGCCGCCCGGCGGCTGGCCCGCACCTCCTACCGCGACGGCGTCCAGGAGGCCGCCGCGCGCCTTATGGAGCACCGCTTCATCGACGAGCAGGCGCTACACGGCCCCGGCGCCGTATCCGCCTCCCTCGCCGCCCTGACGTGGTGCCGCCCAGGGCCCGCCGCCCGCTGGCTCACCGGGGAGACGCTCGCCGAGGTGTCCGTACGGCTGGAGGAGGCGGCCGTGCGACCCGTGCTGCTGCGCCGCCCCGGTGAGCGCCGCGCCGACGCCGCCCTCGCCCGCTACGCGGCGGACCACCGCGTCTTCGAGCAGGCCGCCGAGATCCGCAGCCAGCGCCTGCACGCGCCCTTCCTCGACAACCAGGTCGTACGGGCCTGCCGTGCGCTCCCCGAGGCGCTTCGGGTGCAACCGGGGGCGCGCGCCGCCGTGCTGCGGTCGGTCCTCGCCGGAGCGGGCATCCGGGAGCTGCCCCCCGGCTGGGGAGCCACCTCCCACGCCTCCCACACCGCCGCCGTACGGACCGGCATGCGCACCTGGACGGGCGAGCTGATGACCCTCTTCGACGCGCCGCTGCTGGCCGACGCGGGCCTGATCGAGGCCCGTGTCGTCCGTAAGGCGCTCCGCGCCGCCGCACAGGGGGAGCGGCTGCCCCTGGACGGCCTGGCCGAGCTCGTCTCCACCGAAGTCTGGCTGCGGCGCCTGCTGGCCCGCCGCGGCACCTGCTGGACGGGCACGGCGGCGCCACGCCAGCGGGCGGTGGCGGGCGGAGTGGTGCCGCGGCCGAGCCTGTGACGGCTTCCGCACCGAGGCGGCACGAGGCCGCCTTGTGACACCTGGCCCCGGGGAGTCCTACGGGACATGGCCCCTGACGCCCAAGGAGCCGAGGTGCCTGCCCCTAGCGCTCAGGGAGCCGGGGTGTTCGCCCCGCGCGCTCGGGGAGCCAGGGTGTCTGCGGTGCGGGCTCAGGGAGCCAGGGTGTCTGCGGTGCGGGCTCAGGGAGCCGGGGCGATCGCCGGGCGCCGGAACTCGGCGTTCTCACGGGGAACGAGAGGCCGGCGTTCCTACCGGTGGTGGGAAGCCGGTGTCCTTACGGCGGGCGAAAACGAATGGACCCCTCCGCCGCCGCTCCGCACCATCTCCCCAGCGGCAATCCGCGACCTAGGAGAATGGCCCCTGTGCGGTATCTGATCCTCGGCACCACCGAAGCGCGCGATGACCATGGCGACCCGCTCCCTCTCGGCGGCCCCCGGATCCGCGCGCTGCTCGCCGCGCTCGCCGTAAGGGCCGCACGCACCGCCCCGGCCTCCGTCGAGGTCCTGATCGACGAGGTGTGGGCCGACGACCCTCCGCATGACGCGCCCGCCGCGCTCCAGGCGCTCGTCGGCCGGTTGCGCCGGGCCATCGGCAGGGACGCCGTGGTCTCCTCACCCGGCGGCTACCGGCTCGCGACCGCCGCGCCCCAGGACGACGTCGACCTGCTGCGCTTCGAGCGGCTGACACACGAGGGCATACGCGCTCTGGACGCCGACGACCTCGAGACGGCCGCCGCCACCCTCCGTAAGGCGCTTGCCCTGTGGCGCGGCCCGGCCCTCGCCGACCTGCCGGACCGGGACGCGGCCGCCGCCCGCCCCGAGGCGCTCCGGCTGACCGCGCTGCACCGCCGGATCGACGCGGACCTCGCGCTCGACCGCCCTACGGATGTCATACCGGAGCTGCGCGAGCTCGTCGCGGACCATCCGCTCGACGAAACGTTCCACGCCCAGCTGATCCGCGCGCTGCGGGCGGCCGGTCACTCCGCCGACGCCCTCGCGGCGTACGAGGACGTCCGCAGGATCCTCGCCGACCGCCTCGGCACCGACCCGGGAGCGGAGCTCAAGGAGCTCCACAGACGGCTGCTGACGACGGACGCCGAGTCGGCCCTCCAGGAGCCGCGTGGCGGAGGGCCCACCGGGCAGGCCGCCCCGTCGAGGGCCGACGCCCACGAGGGGCGCGGGGACGGGACCCGGGCGGACGGCACCGCGATCGACGGCCGCAGGACGGCCAGGAACACGTTCGACGGCCGGGCCGGGGGCGGAGGAACCGACGGCGAGGCCGAAAGCCGCGTCGACGGCCGGGAGGCGGGCCCGCGCACCACCGTGCCGCGTCTGCCGCACGGCAACCTCAGAGCCCGCCTCACCAGCTTCGTCGGCCGCCAGAAGGAGATCGGCGACATCCTCCGCGACCTGGAGGGCGCCCGGCTGGTCACCCTCACCGGCCCCGGCGGCTCCGGCAAGACCCGCCTCTCCGAGGAGGCCGCCGGGGCCGTGACGGACGGCTACCCCGACGGCGTCTGGATCGCCGAACTCGCCCCGCTCGACCAGCCCTCCGCCGTCCCCGGCGCCGTCCTGAGCGCGGTCGGCCGCCGCGCGACCATGCTGCTCGCCTCCGGTCTGGAAAGCCGCACCACGGGCGCGGACGGCGGGGATCCGACGAGCCGCCTCGTCGAGTACTGCGCCGACCGCCGGCTGCTGCTCCTGCTCGACAACTGCGAGCACGTCATCGACACCGCGGCACGGCTCACCGAGACCCTGCTCGCGCACTGCCCGGGGGTAACCGTGCTCGCCACCAGCCGGGAGCCGCTGGGGGTGCCTGGCGAGACCGTAAGGCCGGTGGAACCGCTGCCGCCCGCCCCCGCCCACCAGCTGTTCGCCGAGCGCGCCGCCACCGTACGGCCCGGCTTCGACCCGGCGGCGGACCCGGACACGGCGGCCGCGGTCGCGGAGATCTGCCGCCGCCTGGACGGTCTGCCGCTGGCGATCGAGCTGGCCGCGGCGCGGCTGCGGCTGCTGACCCCACGCCAGATCGCCGACCGGCTGGACGACCGCTTCCGCCTGCTGACCAGCGGCAGCAGAACCGCGCTGCCCCGCCAGCAGACCCTGCGGGCCGTCGTCGAGTGGTCCTGGGACCTGCTCGACGAGCGCGAGCGCACCATGCTGCGCCGTGCCTCGGTCTTCGCGGGCGGGTGGACCCTGTCCGCGGCCGAGGCGGTGTGCGCGGACGCCCCGCCCGGCGCGAGCACCCTTACGGACGGCACGGATCACACGGATCAAACGGACGGTGCGGACAGCACGGATCGCACGCGCGGTACGGATCGCACGCGCGGCATGGATCGCACGCGCGGCACGGAGCACACGCGCGGCATGGACACCGATGGCGTCATCGAGGACGGCGTCGGCATTCGTGACGCCCTTACGGACGCGACGGCGGGCACGCCGACACTGGGCGACACCGTCGCGTACGCCGAGACGCGCGCCCCCACGCGCTCTCATACGCGCCCCCAGGCCAGGATCGCGCCCGCCGAGGTGCTGGAACTGCTCGGGGCGCTGGTCGACAAGTCGCTGCTGATCGTCGATCATCCGTCGCACGGTTCGGCGGCGGAGTCCTCCGGCCCGGCGGGCGGCGAACCCCGCTACCGGATGCTGGAGACCATCAACGAGTACGTCGGCGAGCGCGCCACCGAGGACGCCACGGCCCGCGCCGACAACAAGGCCGCCATGGCCCGTCACACCGCCCACTTCCGGGACTTCATCCGCACCGCCGAGCCCCGTCTGCGCTCCGCCGGCCAACTGCCCTGGCTGCGCCTCGTCGAGACCGACCTCGACAACATCCGGGCAGCCCTGCACCGCTCCCTGACCACCGCGGATCAGGGCACCGTCTTCGCGCTCATCCGCGACCTGGCATGGTTCTGGTGGCTGCGCAACTACCGGGACGAGGGCGCCGCATGGGTCGGCCGTGCCCTGGCCCTGGAGAGCCCCCACGGCACGGACGGCGAGGCGGACCGGGCACCGGGCGGCGGCCATCCCCTCGACCAGTTCCCGCTGATCCCGGCCCGGGTACCGGACGGCGAGGACGGCGTCGACGAGGAAGCCACCCGGTACTGGCAGTTCATGGATCTGCGCCTGCTGCTCTTCTTCCTGCTCGCCGAGCAGGGCACCGGTCCGGATCTGAGCGACCCCGAGCTCCGGGACGCTGCCATACGTATGCGGGACGCGTACGCGAGCCATCCAGGGCCCCGCAGCGCGCGCTTCCCGGGTCTGCTGTGGCCCTTCGCGGCCTTCGTCATCCAGGGCTTCAGCGGCGAGGTGCTGCCGCTCATGGACCAGACCGTGGCCCACTGCCGGGCCCATGGCGACGACTGGGCGCTCGGCGTCTCGCTGATGTACCGCACCCATCTCGCCATCGACATGCCGGGCGGCGTCGAGAACGTCGACGACGACCTGGCCGAGCTGCTCGAGCTGGCCGCCCGCGTCGGCGACCGCTGGGTGCTCGCCCAGGCGGAGGGCGCGCGCAGCGAGATCGCCACTCATCGCGGCCGGTTCGCGGAGGCCAGGGCCGCTTATGAGAAGGCGACGCGACTCGCGCGGGAGCTCGGCGCCCACACCGAGGTGCCGTTCCTCTGCACCCGCCTCGCCGATCTCGCCCTCCACGAGAGGGACGTGGAGGGGGCGCTGAAGCTGGTGGAGCGCTCGGAGGAGGCGGCGGACCGCTGCGGCACCCAGGACGTTCGGGCCTTCAACCTCGTCGTGCGCAGCGAGGCCGAGCTGGTACGCGGTGATCTGGCGCGGGCCAGGACGTATTGCGACGCCGCGCGGCACCTCGCGATGCATGGCGCCTCGCCGCGGCAGTTCTGGGTCGTGGCCAACGGTCTGGACGCCCGTATCACCGGCCTGGAGGGCGATCTGGTCGGCGGACTCCGCAAGCTGCGGAGCACTCTGCGCGAGGGTTTCGCGGTGAACTCCATGGAGCTTCTGCTGGCCCATCAAGCGGAGTCGGCGGCCGAGCTCCTGGCGGGATGCGGACACGAGCGGCTCGCCGCGCGGCTGCTGGGCGCGGCCGACGGCTGGCGCGGTCGGCTGCCGCGCTCACCGCTGGTGGCCGGGGACGTCGGCGCGACCGCGGCGCGCGTGAGCGAGGCGCTGGGCCAGGACGCGGTGGAGAAGCTGCGCTCCGAGAGCACGGCCCTGACCCCCGAGGAGGCCCTCCGTCTGCTCGACGAGGCGCTGAGCTCTCTCGACGTCGCCGATGCCGATGCCACTGGTGACGGTGCCGCTGGTGACGGTGCCGCTGTCTCCGACGCCGCCGATGAGTAGGCCGACCCCGCCGCAACCGTCGCCCCGGCCGCAACCGCCAACCGGGGCGCCGCCGCCGACGTGGCACCCAAAGCCGCCGACCGGAGCGCCGCACCGCCGCCCGCCCACTGATACGGGCAGGAGCAGCAGACGCGACGTCCCGGCCGACCGTCACATGTCGTCACTCATACGGAGGAGGCGAGATGCGCCGCTCACCCCCTGAAACCGACGCGCGAAGACGAGAACGTGTCTCGCTCCGGGGCCGACGGCATCACCCCATGGGGCGTGACCGCAGCCCGTCCAGCAGGATGTCCAGCAGCCGCGCCGAGGCCGCCGCCTGCTGTGCCGCGTCCGGCAGCGAGGGCGCCGCCGTGGCGATCACCAGCAGCACATCGGCGACCGTGACATCCGGGCGAAGCTCACCCGCGGCCCGTGCCCGCTCCACCAGCTGCCCGACGACCTCCAGCAGCGCCGCGGCGCCCGCGTCGTCCGGCTCGTTCTCAGCGACCATCGGCCGCTCGACCAGCCGGAGCTCCGGCTGAGCCGGTGCCGCTAACGCCGCCTGCCGCTGCTGCGGCAGCCGGATCTCGGTTTCCACGTCGACCCCGACCCGCAGCACCTGCGGCGGAAGCAGCCGGCCCGCACCGGACGCCACCGAAGTACGCAGGAACCGGGCCAGCGCCGACCACGGCTCGTTCTCCTGACCCAGCGCCGCTCGCGCCTGATCGGTCAGCCTTGCCGTCTCCTCCTCGGCTATCCGGCGCACCAGCACGTCCTTACTGGGGAACCGCCGATAGACGGTGCCCACACCTACCCGCGCCCGGCGCGCCACGTCTTCCATCGGAGCCCCGTACCCCAGCTCACCGAAGACCTCGCGCGCCGCCCGCAGGACGTGCTCCAGATTGCGCTGCGCGTCCACGCGCAGCGGTGTGTTCCGTCCGCCGTTTCCGTCCGACGACGCGACGGCTGCGGACCATGACGAACCCTGAAGGTGCATAAGTGATCCCCCGGTAATGATGTCTCCCCCCGGAGACTCCCCGCCCAGACTGTCGAGGCAGTCACAACCCCGACGAAGTACGAACATAGTTGAGCGCAGGTCAAGAAAGAAGAGGGTAGCTCGGGACAGAACGCCCCCCGATCAGAGCAGCAGACCACCTCTTTCCGGCTATCCGCCCGCTTGCCCCCACCTATCCCGGGGCTGACCTGCGGACATTTCGTACGTGTAACCGATTCCCCGACTCGGGGCCGAGCGAGCCGTCCGGTCACACAATTCGTCGGGCCTGTGGACAAACCGCGGTCGCGCGTGCCTCATGGGAGGGTGAAGGAACCAGCGCGCATTCTCGTTGTCGGTGGTGGCTACGTCGGGATGTACGCCGCGCTGCGCCTCCAGCGAAAGCTGAAGCGGGAGCTGAGGCACGGCGGGGTGCAGGTGATCGTGGTCGACCCCGAGCCGTATATGACCTACCAGCCGTTCCTGCCCGAGGCGGCGGCCGGATCGATCTCGCCCCGCCATGTGGTGGTGCCGTTGCGGCGGGTCCTGCCCGACTGCACGGTCGTCATCGGCGAGGCCACCGCGATCCACCACGGCAAACGCACCGCGACCGTGAGAACCCTCGCCACGGAGGAAGAGGGCACCGGCACGGTCGACATCCACTACGACGAGCTGGTGCTGGCCCCCGGATCCGTGTCCCGCGCCCTCCCGGTCCCCGGCCTCGCCGAGTTCGGCATCGGCTTCAAGACCGTCGAGGAGGCCATCGGCCTGCGCAACCACGTCCTCGAACAGCTGGACATCGCCTCCTCGACCCGGGACCCGGACGTCCGCGACGCGGCGCTGACCTTCGTCTTCGTCGGCGGCGGATACGCGGGCGTCGAGGCGCTCGGCGAGCTGGAGGACATGGCCCGGTACGCCGTCCGCTACTACCACAACATCGCCCCCGAAGACCTGAAGTGGATCCTCGTCGAGGCCACCGACCGGATCCTTCCGGAGGTCGGCGAGGAGATGGGCAAGTACGCCGTACGGGAGCTGCGCGGCCGCAATATCGACGTGCGGCTGGAGACCCGCCTGGACTCCTGCGTCGACCGGATCGCCGCACTGAGTGACGGCTCGCGCTTCCCCACCCGCACGCTCGTGTGGACCGCGGGCGTCAAACCGCACCCGATCCTCGCCTCCACCGATCTGCCCCTGAACGAGCGCGGCCGGCTCAAATGCACCGCGGCCCTCCAGGTTGACGGCGTGGAGCACGCCTGGTCGGCCGGGGACGCCGCGTCGGTGCCCGACCTGACGGCCGACCGGCCCGGCGCGGAGTGCGCCCCCAACGCACAGCACGCCGTGCGCCAGGCCAAGGTCCTCGCCGAGAACGTGGCCGCCGCGCTCGTGGGCCAGCCGCTCACGGACTACGAGCACAAGTACGCGGGCTCCGTGGCCTCCCTGGGGCTCCACAGAGGAGTCGCACACGTCTACGGGCGCAAGTTGAAGGGCTACCCGGCGTGGTTCATGCACCGCGTCTACCACCTCAGCCGGGTGCCGACGTTCAACCGTAAGGCACGCGTGCTGGCCGAATGGATTCTGTCGGGGCTGTTCAAACGCGAGATCGTCTCGCTGGGGTCGCTGGAGAACCCGCGGGCCGAGTTCAAGCTCGCCGCGGACACCGGTCGCCATCCCGGAGCCAGTTGAGCCGATCGGGGCGGAGCCGGGAACTCCCCTCCCACGATCGGCGTCTCACGGATGTCAGTCCGGTCGGCCACACTGGTCGTGTGACCATGGGTGGGCTCGTATCTGCAAAGAGTGACAATCGCGAGGATTCGGAAGTTTGCTGCATTCCCCTGGGGGTCGTCCCCCGTACCCGCACCCATCTCCCCGATCCCGCGCCGGCGCGCAGCTCAGCCACCACCCCACGAGGTAATCCGCAGTGAACTTCACGCGCTGGAGCGCCCGGCTCCCCCGAACCCAGCGACGCATCGCCGCCCGGGCAGACCGCGGTGGGCGGCGGCCGAAGCCCGCGGCCGCCGCTGGCGGCGGCTCCGTCCCGGCGGCCCGGGGCGAGAGCGCCGACCCGTCGGGGAGCGGTGAGCCTCCCGCCGTCCCCTCCGACGCCGCGCCGCCCGCCGCCGTCCCGTCCCTTGACGGGCTGTCCGCCCATGACCTGCTCGGCCAGGTGCCGGCGCTGGTCGCGGTGGTCTACGGCCCCGAGCACCGCATCGCCTACCTCAACGACACCTATGTCGAGCTCTTCGGCTCCCGGACCCCCGGCACACCCGCCGGCCAGGCCCTGCCCGAGCTGAGAGAGCTGGGGCTGCTGCCGCTCATGGACCAGGTCCTGCGCAGCGGCAAGCCCCGTACGGTCAAGTCCCGGCAGGTGCCCGCGGGCGGCCCGGCGACCACGCCCGGGCCGCGGCGGGAGGGCGCGGCCCCCGGCCCCGGCCGGTCCCGCCACGGCTACTACACCTTCACCTGCTCCCCGATCGAGATGGCCGCGCCGAGGGGCGTCGCCCCCGCGCGGCCGGTGGACGAGCGGACGGGGGAGGGGGCCGTGGACGGAACGCCGGTGGACGGAACGCAGGTGGACGGGACACCGGTGGACGGCTCGGTCCGGGAAGACGTCGTCCGTAAGGCCGTCGCCGTGCCGGAGGCGGTCGCCACCGAGACCGCCTCCGGCACCGACACCGTCACCGAGCCGATCCGTGGCGTGCTCGTCTTCGGCGCCGACGTCACCGACCAGGTGGAATCCGCGGAGCGGCTGCGCGCCAGCGAGCGCCTTCAGCGCGAGGCGGCCGTCACGCTCCAGCGCAGCCTCCTCCCCCAGGGGCTGGAGCAGCCCGACGATCTGCGGGTGGCCGCCACCTACCAGCCCGGCGGCACCGACGCGGCGGTGGGCGGCGACTGGTACGACGTCATCACCCTGGGCGCCGGCCGCACCGCCCTCGTCATCGGCGACGTCATGGGCCGCGGTGTGCGGGCGGCCGCCGTCATGGGCCAGCTGCGCACCGCCGTCCGCGCCTACGCCCGTCTCGACCTCCCGCCGCACGAGGTGCTGCAACTCCTCGACGGCCTGGCCGCCGAGATCGACCCCCACCAGATCGCCACGTGCGTCTACGCCGTCCACGACCCCAACGAGAACCGCCTCGTCTATGCCTCCGCGGGCCATCTGCCGATCCTGGTCCGCGACCCGGACGGCACCGTGCGCCGCGCCTCCGAGCCCACCGGACCGCCCCTTGGCACCGGCGGCTGGCTGCACACCACCGGCTCGGTCCCGCTCGGCCCCGGGGCCAGCGCGGTCCTCTACACCGACGGTCTGGTGGAGCGGCGCGACAAGGACATCTACGACGGAGTGGCCGCGCTCGAGCGCGTCTTCGCGGGCGCGACCGGCTCGCCCCAGGTGATGTGCGACCGCCTCATCAGGGCCCTGGGCATCACCGCGGAGCACGACGACGATGTGGCGGTGCTGGTCCTCCAGCACCCGGCCCGTACGGGGCATGACGCGGAGCTCTTCCACAACGCCGCGCTGGAGCTCCTCGGCGGGGTGGAAGCCGCACCGCGCGCCCGGGCCTTCGCCTCCGGGGTCCTCGCCAGCTGGCGCTTCCCCATGGAGCTGCGCGATCTGGGCGTGCTCGCCGCCAGCGAGCTCGTCGCCAACTCCCTTCAGCACGGCACACCGCCCATGCGGCTCCGGCTGCGCCGCACCGACCGCCGCCTGATCATCGAGGTGACGGACGGCGATGAGCATCTGCCGCGCCGCCGCCGGGCCGAACCGGTGGACGAGGCCGGACGCGGTATCTCGATCGTCGCGACCATCGCCTCGGCCTGGGGCTCACGCCGCACACCGGGCGGCGGCAAGGCGGTGTGGTGCGAGTTCGCCCTGCCGGTGGGCTAGCTCCACGGAGCCCGGCAGCACGGGCCCGAGCGGGGACACGACTGCCCCGACCGACACATCGCCCCGGCGCGGCGGAGCCGACTGGCTCCTTCGCCGCGCCGGGGCGATGGCGGAGTGGACGGGCGGCTCAGGCCGCGGTGGTCACCTCGTCCGACGAGGCCGCCCGCGGCGCGGGCACCGCGGCCCCGGTGACGGCCCGCAGCGGATTGTCCTGCTCGGCCGTGAGCCGCCTGCCGAGCATCAGCGCGAGCGCGGTGATGCCGAGCGAGCAGACGACCAGCGTCACGATGTACGCCCCATACAGCCCGGCGCCCGCCATCAGCCCGCCGACCGCCGGGCCCACCGCCAGGGCAAGCTGCTTGACCAGGGCGAACGCCGAGTTGTACTGACCGAGTGCCGACGACGGTGCCAGATCGGCGACCAGCGGTGCGACGGTCGGCGACAGCATCGCCTCACCGAGCCCGAAGAGCGCGTACGCCGAGATGATCGCGGTGACGCCGACGGCCTGGCTCCCGGGTATCAGCCCGGCGGTCCCGGCGGCGCACCACGCCACCGTCCAGACCAGCCCGACCAGTGCCATCACCCGACTGCGCCGCCGCCGCTCGACCATCTTGAGCACGACGAACTGCGCCAGCACGATCGCCGCCGTGTTCGCTGCCAGGGCGATGCCCAGCATCGACGGCGATATCCGGGCGACGTCCACCGCGAACGCCGACAGCCCGGACTCGAACTGGCCGTAGCAGGCGAAGAACATCACGAAGCCCAGCACGCACAGCTGCACCATGGCTCGGTGGCCGAGCAGGGCACGCCAGCTACCGGAGCCGCCGAGCCGCTCATCGACGGTCGGCACCGGGTCGTCGAACACTGGCGTTCGCTTCAGCCTTACGGTTGCCACCGCCGCGCCGAGCACCAGGAACATCACCGCGTCGATCGCGAAGAGCCGCACAAAGCTCGAGGCGGCGGAGGTGTCCACGAGCAGCCCGCCGAGCAGCCCGCCGACGCCCAGGCCCAGATTGCCGAGGAAGAACTGGGTGGCGAAGGCCCGCGACCGGGTGATCGGCGTCGAACACCAGACGATCAGCGTGGCCAGCGCCGGCTGTACGGCCGCTATGCCCGCGCCCAGCACTCCGGCCGCGGCGATCACCAACGGCTCGCTCGCGGCCAGCCCGAGCCCCATCGATCCGACGGCGGCGGCGACCGCGCCCGCGACGACAACGGACAGCGGCCCTCGCCGGTCGATCACCCGACCGATGAAGGGCAGCACGGCAAGCGCGGCCACGGCGAACGTCGCGAGCACCATGCCCGCGGTATTCGCACCGAGGTCCCGCACCTGCGCCACATAGACGAAGAGGAACGGGACCGTGAAGCCGTTGCCGAACGCGCTCAGCGCGTTGCCCAGCTGGATACGGCGCAGCGCTGCGCCCATCGCGGTGGTCACACTCACCTACCTAGGTCGAGGAGGGTCAAAGGACAGCGGGCCTGACCTGCGGGTCAGCCCGGAGGATCGATGCCTGAAGACTTCGAAGCTAAACTTCAATACTTAAGAGTACAGAGCGAAGTACTTCAGCGCCAACGAGTTTCGTGTCATACTCTTCACATGGCGGAGACCCCCGACCCGGACGACCTGCTGAGCCTCGAAGAGCAGATCGCGGCCTACCAGCGCGAGTTCCAGGGCCTGGACCCTCAGGTGGAGCAGGTCGTCAGCGCGCTCAGTCGGCTCACCCGGCGAATGAACGTCGCCTACGGCCGCCAGTCGGCCACGCTGGGGATCAGCAACTCCGAGTGGGAAGTCCTCAAGGTGCTCGTCCTCTCCGGGGCTCCCTACCGCCTGGGCCCCGGCGACCTGGCCAAAAGACTGGGCCTCACCCCTGCCGCCATGACCCACCGCATCGATCGCATGGTGAACGAGGGTCTGGTCACTCGTGAGCGTGATGCGGACAATCGTGTCCGCGTCATCGTCGAGCTGACCCCGGACGGCCGGGAGAAGTGGGTCGAGGCGATGCGCCAGGCCACGGTCTTCGAAGCGGACCTTCTCCAGGACCTCTCCAGCGAGGAGCGCGGAGCCCTCGGCGAGATGCTGACCCGCGTGCTGCGCCGGGTGGAGGAGGACCAGCCCGACGCCGAGGGACGGCTGAGCGACCTCGACTGAGGCATTTGGCCTAGCCGAGGTTGACACCGGTACAGGCGATCCGTAATGTACTCCGAGCTGCCACGGAGCCGTACGGTTCTTCTGGTCAGCACTCCAGCCGCACCGGCGGCAAACCACTACTGCACGGCCCCTCATCGGGATGGATTTCGGCATGCCGGAATTCGGACCGGGGAACTCGATTATGAGCATCCGGGGGAATCCGCTAAAGTAGTGGACACGCCGGAAGGTGCGAAAGACCCCGCTCCAGCAGGGGGCCGGAAACGGAATTCGGATCGGAAACGACCGGAAATCGGGTCTGGTAAGGTTGGAAACACCGAAGGGAAGCGCCCGGAGAAGCCGGTGAAACGGTTTCGAAGGAAGCGTCCGTTCCTTGAGAACTCAACAGCGTGCCAAAAGTCAACGCCAGATATGTTGATACCCCGTCCACTCGTGGACGAGGTTCCTTTGAAGAAAAACACAGCGAGGACGCTGTGGACGGGCCGGGTTATTCCTCCGGTTCCGTTCCGCTCTCGTGATGTGTTGCCGGGATAGCCCGGAAGCATTCACGGAGAGTTTGATCCTGGCTCAGGACGAACGCTGGCGGCGTGCTTAACACATGCAAGTCGAACGATGAACCGGTTTCGGCCGGGGATTAGTGGCGAACGGGTGAGTAACACGTGGGCAATCTGCCCTGCACTCTGGGACAAGCCCTGGAAACGGGGTCTAATACCGGATATGACTGCCGACCGCATGGTCTGGTGGTGGAAAGCTCCGGCGGTGCAGGATGAGCCCGCGGCCTATCAGCTTGTTGGTGGGGTGATGGCCTACCAAGGCGACGACGGGTAGCCGGCCTGAGAGGGCGACCGGCCACACTGGGACTGAGACACGGCCCAGACTCCTACGGGAGGCAGCAGTGGGGAATATTGCACAATGGGCGCAAGCCTGATGCAGCGACGCCGCGTGAGGGATGACGGCCTTCGGGTTGTAAACCTCTTTCAGCAGGGAAGAAGCGCAAGTGACGGTACCTGCAGAAGAAGCGCCGGCTAACTACGTGCCAGCAGCCGCGGTAATACGTAGGGCGCAAGCGTTGTCCGGAATTATTGGGCGTAAAGAGCTCGTAGGCGGCTTGTCGCGTCGGATGTGAAAGCCCGGGGCTTAACCCCGGGTCTGCATTCGATACGGGCAGGCTAGAGTTCGGTAGGGGAGATCGGAATTCCTGGTGTAGCGGTGAAATGCGCAGATATCAGGAGGAACACCGGTGGCGAAGGCGGATCTCTGGGCCGATACTGACGCTGAGGAGCGAAAGCGTGGGGAGCGAACAGGATTAGATACCCTGGTAGTCCACGCCGTAAACGTTGGGAACTAGGTGTGGGCGACATTCCACGTTGTCCGTGCCGCAGCTAACGCATTAAGTTCCCCGCCTGGGGAGTACGGCCGCAAGGCTAAAACTCAAAGGAATTGACGGGGGCCCGCACAAGCGGCGGAGCATGTGGCTTAATTCGACGCAACGCGAAGAACCTTACCAAGGCTTGACATACACCGGAAAACTCTGGAGACAGGGTCCCCCTTGTGGTCGGTGTACAGGTGGTGCATGGCTGTCGTCAGCTCGTGTCGTGAGATGTTGGGTTAAGTCCCGCAACGAGCGCAACCCTTGTTCTGTGTTGCCAGCATGCCTTTCGGGGTGATGGGGACTCACAGGAGACTGCCGGGGTCAACTCGGAGGAAGGTGGGGACGACGTCAAGTCATCATGCCCCTTATGTCTTGGGCTGCACACGTGCTACAATGGCCGGTACAATGAGCTGCGAAGCCGTGAGGTGGAGCGAATCTCAAAAAGCCGGTCTCAGTTCGGATTGGGGTCTGCAACTCGACCCCATGAAGTCGGAGTCGCTAGTAATCGCAGATCAGCATTGCTGCGGTGAATACGTTCCCGGGCCTTGTACACACCGCCCGTCACGTCACGAAAGTCGGTAACACCCGAAGCCGGTGGCCCAACCCTTGTGGAGGGAGCCGTCGAAGGTGGGACTGGCGATTGGGACGAAGTCGTAACAAGGTAGCCGTACCGGAAGGTGCGGCTGGATCACCTCCTTTCTAAGGAGCGCATAGCCGACTGTAGGCAAGTGTCCTGCACGGTTGCTCATGGGTGGAACGTTGACTACTCGGCATGGTTTCGGATGCTTTGTCTGTTAGTACTGCTTCGGCGTGGAACACAGAGCAAGGCGGACAGGCGATGTCGGGCACGCTGTTGGGTGTCTGAAGGTACGGGCAGGAATGCTTGTTTCTTCGGTGCCGGTCCCGGTGTACTGCGCCTGTGGGTGTGGGTGACGGGGTACGGGTCGTTGTTTGAGAACTGCACAGTGGACGCGAGCATCTGTGGCCAAGTTTTTAAGGGCGCACGGTGGATGCCTTGGCACCAGGAACCGATGAAGGACGTGGGAGGCCGCGATAGGCCCCGGGGAGCTGTCAACCGAGCTGTGATCCGGGGGTGTCCGAATGGGGAAACCCGGCAGTCGTCATGGGCTGTCACCCATACCTGAACACATAGGGTATGTGGAGGGAACGCGGGGAAGTGAAACATCTCAGTACCCGCAGGAAGAGAAAACAACCGTGATTCCGGGAGTAGTGGCGAGCGAAACTGGATGAGGCTAAACCGTATGTGTGTGATACCCGGCAGGGGTTGCGCATGCGGGGTTGTGGGTTCGTACTTCAGTCGTCTGCCGGCGGCTGGGTGAGTCAGAAATTGTTGATGTAGGCGAAGGGCATGCGAAAGGCCCGGCGTAGAGGGTAAGACCCCCGTAGCTGAAATGTCAGCAACTTGCTTGTGCGATACCCAAGTAGCACGGGGCCCGAGAAATCCCGTGTGAATCTGGCGGGACCACCCGCTAAGCCTAAATATTCCCTGGTGACCGATAGCGGATAGTACCGTGAGGGAATGGTGAAAAGTACCGCGGGAGCGGAGTGAAATAGTACCTGAAACCGTGTGCCTACAAGCCGTGGGAGCGTCGCCGTGTTCTTCGGAGCACGGTCGTGACTGCGTGCCTTTTGAAGAATGAGCCTGCGAGTTTGCGGTGTGTTGCGAGGTTAACCCGTGTGGGGAAGCCGTAGCGAAAGCGAGTCCGAATAGGGCGGTTGAGTAGCGCGCTCAAGACCCGAAGCGGAGTGATCTAGCCATGGGCAGGTTGAAGCGGAGGTAAGACTTCGTGGAGGACCGAACCCACCAGGGTTGAAAACCTGGGGGATGACCTGTGGTTAGGGGTGAAAGGCCAATCAAACTCCGTGATAGCTGGTTCTCCCCGAAATGCATTTAGGTGCAGCGTCGTGTGTTTCTTGCCGGAGGTAGAGCACTGGATAGGCGATGGGCCCTACCGGGTTACTGACCTTAGCCAAACTCCGAATGCCGGTAAGTGAGAGCGCGGCAGTGAGACTGTGGGGGATAAGCTCCATGGTCGAGAGGGAAACAGCCCAGAGCATCGACTAAGGCCCCTAAGCGTACGCTAAGTGGGAAAGGATGTGGAGTCGCAGAGACAACCAGGAGGTTGGCTTAGAAGCAGCCATCCTTGAAAGAGTGCGTAATAGCTCACTGGTCAAGTGATTCCGCGCCGACAATGTAGCGGGGCTCAAGCGTACCGCCGAAGTCGTGTCATTGCAGCATGTGGTCTAACGGCCGTTGTGATGGGTAGGGGAGCGTCGTGTGCCGGGTGAAGCAGCCGTGTAAGCGAGTTGTGGATGGTTCACGAGTGAGAATGCAGGCATGAGTAGCGATACACACGTGGGAAACGTGTGCGCCGATTGACTAAGGGTTCCTGGGTCAAGCTGATCTGCCCAGGGTAAGTCGGGACCTAAGGCGAGGCCGACAGGCGTAGTCGATGGACAACCGGTTGATATTCCGGTACCCGCTTTGAAACGCCCAGTATCGAATCCTCTGATGCTAAGTCCGTGAAGCCGCCCTGATCTCTTCGGAGTTGAGGGGAGTGGTGGAGCCGACGGTCCAAGGTGGTAGTAGGTAAGTGATGGGGTGACGCAGGAAGGTAGTCCAGCCCGGGCGGTGGTTGTCCCGGGGTAAGGGTGTAGGACGCTGGGTAGGTAAATCCGTCCAGTATGTGTCTGAGACCTGATGCCGAGCCGATTGTGGTGAAGTGGATGATCCTATGCTGTCGAGAAAAGCCTCTAGCGAGTTTCATGGCGGCCCGTACCCTAAACCGACTCAGGTGGTCAGGTAGAGAATACCGAGGCGTTCGGGTGAACTATGGTTAAGGAACTCGGCAAAATGCCCCCGTAACTTCGGGAGAAGGGGGGCCATTGCTGGTGATGGGACTTGCTCCTTGAGCTGGTGGTGGCCGCAGAGACCAGCGAGAAGCGACTGTTTACTAAAAACACAGGTCCGTGCGAAGCCGTAAGGCGATGTATACGGACTGACGCCTGCCCGGTGCTGGAACGTTAAGGGGACCGGTTAGCTCTGTTTCGATGGGGCGAGGCTGAGAACTTAAGCGCCAGTAAACGGCGGTGGTAACTATAACCATCCTAAGGTAGCGAAATTCCTTGTCGGGTAAGTTCCGACCTGCACGAATGGCGTAACGACTTCTCGACTGTCTCAACCATAGGCCCGGTGAAATTGCATTACGAGTAAAGATGCTCGTTTCGCGCAGCAGGACGGAAAGACCCCGGGACCTTTACTACAGCTTGATATTGGTGTTCGGTTCGGCTTGTGTAGGATAGGTGGGAGACTGTGATCTCTGGACGCCAGTTCAGGGGGAGTCGTTGTTGAAATACCACTCTGGTCGTGCTGGATGTCTAACCTGGGTCCGTGATCCGGATCAGGGACAGTGTCTGGTGGGTAGTTTAACTGGGGCGGTTGCCTCCTAAAGGGTAACGGAGGCGCCCAAAGGTTCCCTCAGCCTGGTTGGCAATCAGGTGTTGAGTGTAAGTGCACAAGGGAGCTTGACTGTGAGACCGACGGGTCGAGCAGGGACGAAAGTCGGGACTAGTGATCCGGCGGTGGCTTGTGGAAGCGCCGTCGCTCAACGGATAAAAGGTACCCCGGGGATAACAGGCTGATCTTCCCCAAGAGTCCATATCGACGGGATGGTTTGGCACCTCGATGTCGGCTCGTCGCATCCTGGGGCTGGAGTCGGTCCCAAGGGTTGGGCTGTTCGCCCATTAAAGCGGTACGCGAGCTGGGTTTAGAACGTCGTGAGACAGTTCGGTCCCTATCCGCTGTGCGCGTAGGAGTCTTGAGAAGGGCTGTCCCTAGTACGAGAGGACCGGGACGGACGAACCTCTGGTGTGCCAGTTGTTCTGCCAAGGGCATGGCTGGTTGGCTACGTTCGGGAGGGATAACCGCTGAAAGCATCTAAGCGGGAAGCCTGCTTCGAGATGAGGGCTCCCACCCACTTGATGGGTTAAGGCTCCCAGTAGACGACTGGGTTGATAGGCCAGATATGGAAGCCGGGTGACCGGTGGAGTTGACTGGTACTAATAGGCCGAGGGCTTGTCCTCAGGTGCTCGCGTCCACTGTGTTGGTTCTGAAGCAACGAACCGTCCGACCCCCATCCACCCGTGTGTGGGTGGGTCCGGTTTGAATCTTCATAGTGTTTCGGTGGTCATTGCGTTAGGGAAACGCCCGGTTACATTCCGAACCCGGAAGCTAAGCCTTTCAGCGCCGATGGTACTGCAGGGGGGACCCTGTGGGAGAGTAGGACGCCGCCGAACAAATTTTAGCCTCGGTCCCGAGCATATGTGCTCGGGACCGAGGCTTTTTTGCGTTCATCTCCCATTTCCGTCCCAGCCGTGCACGAAAGAGACATACCAGTGGGCACGATCGGACGATGCGGCCGGTGGCTCGTGACCCGAGGCTTGGGCCATGAGGGAAAGAAATACGGCCATCAGCCGAATCGTGGGCTGGCTGACGCCTTTGTCTGGGACCAGGCGTCTCTCCCGCGGTTAGGTTCGGGTGCCGTTAACGGACGTGTCATGAGCCCCAAACGGGGTGTGGATCTTTGATGGAGTGCCTGCCCGGCCTGTCGTGCTCACGGCATGATCTTCGGTCATGGGTCAACAGCCAGTAGGGATGGACGAGCTGGTCGAGCACTGGACCGTGCTGGACGATGAGGCGGAGCTCGTGGCGGGCAAGCGCGCGGCACGGACGCTTCCTGCGCGGCCGGGGCGATTTCCCGGACGAGGTGGTCTCCTTCGTGGCCCGGCAGATGAAGGTGCCGGCCGGAGAGTTCGACTCCTACCAGTGGTCCGGCAGCACGATCGAGTACCGTCGCGCCCAGATACGTGACCACCTGGGGTTTCGGGTCTGCTCGGTGCAGGACGCGGAGAAGCTCACCGAGTGGCTGGCGGCGAACGTCGCGCACGCCGAGCGCAACGAGGACCGGGTGCGCGAGGAGCTTCTCAAGCACTGCCGCACCGAGTGCATCGAACCGCCGACGCCGGATCGCATCTCGCGGATGGTGCGGTCCGCGCTGCACACGGCGGAGGAGACCTAGTTCGCGCGTATCGCCGCGAGGCTGACGCCGCAGGTGCAGGCCCAGGCACTCGCCCTGGTCGCGGAAGCGGAGGACGCCGGCGAGACGGAGCCGTCCGAGGTGGACAGTGGAGACGACGAGGAGTCGGTGCTGTCCCTGATCCGCGCGATGCCGGGGAACGTGAGCCTGGAGTCGATGCTGCGCGAGATCCGCAAGCTGCGGTCCATCCGGGCGATCGGTCTGCCGGCGACGCTGTTCGCGGACGTGGCGCCGAAGGTGCTGTCCTCCTGGCGGCAGCGGGCCGCCGTGGAATCGCCGTCCCATCTGCGGTGACGGGATCCGCAGGACGCGGTGACGCTGCTGTCCGCGCTGCTGGTGGAGAGGGAGCGGGAGGTCACCGACTCGCTGGTGGACCTGCTGATCGCCACGGTGCACCGGATCGGCGCCCGGGCGGAGCAGAAGGTGACCAAGGAGCTGATCAACGCGTTCAAGCGGGTGACGGGCAAGGAGAACATCCTGTTCGCCATCGCCGAGGCGTCGCTCGGCGCGCCGGAGGAGCAGGTCCGCGAGGTGGTCTTCCCGGCCGTGGCCGGCGGGGAGCAGACGCTGCGGGAGCTGGTGCACGAGTACAGGACCAAGGGGCCTGTGTACCGGCGCACGGTGCAGACCACGCTGAAGGCGTCGTACACCAACCACTAGCGCCGGGGCCTGATCGAGCTGCTCAGCGTCCTGGAGTTCCGCTCGAACAACACCGCGCACCAGCCGGTGATCGACGCATTGGCCCTGGTGCAGCGGTACGCCAAGGCCGGAACACCACCTACTACCCGTTGGGCGAGACGGCTCCGGAACACCGGGGCACATCCGGGCAGTGGGCGGATCTGGTGCACCGGCCGGACAAGCGCGGCCGGGCCCGGATCGTGCGCATGGTGTACGAGGTCGTCACCTTCCAGGCGCTGCGCGAGCAGCTGCGCTGCAAGGAGGTGTGGGTGAAGGGCTCCGGCCGGTGGCGAAACCCGGACGAGGACCTGTCCAAGGACTTCGAGGCCCGCCGAGTCGAGCACTACCGCGAGTTGCGCAAGCCACTCGATCCCGCGGCGTTCACCACCAGTCTGCGCGAGGAGATGACGACGGCCCTGGCCGAGTTGGATGCGGCGATACCTGACCTGGACTGGGTGGAGATCAAGGAGCGCAAGGCCGGGGCGATCAAGTTCACCGCCCCGGAAGCCCAAGAGGAGCCCCGCAACCTGCGCCGCATCAAGGCCGAGGTGTCCCGCCGCTGGAACGGGGTCCCGTTGATCGACATGCTCAAGGAGGCGGTGCTGCGTACCGGCTGCCTGGAGCGGGTCTCCTCGGTGACCGGCCGGCGGGATCTGCCGATGGAGGTCCTCGCCGAGCGTCTGGTCCTGGCGATCTACGGATACGGCACCAACACGGGCATCAAGTCCGTCGCGGGCGGCATCCTCGGGCACACCGAGGAGGAGATCCGCTACGTCCGCCGCCGCTATCTGACTCCGGACGCGGCCCGGCAGATCGCCGTCGAGATCGCGAACGCCACGTTCGCGGCCCGGGATACCGGGCTGTGGGGTGCCGGCTCGACCGCGGTGGCCTCGGACTCCACGCACTTCCGCTCGTGGGATCAGAACCTGTTCACCGAGTGGCACTCCCGCTACGGCGGCCGCGGCATCCTGGTGTACTGGCACGTCGAGCGTGGTTCGGTGGTGGTGCACTCGCAGACGCTGCGGGCGTCCGCTTCGGAGGTCGCGGCGATGGTGGAGGGCGCCATCCGGCACGGCACGACGATGAGCGTCGAGGGCAACTATGTGGACAGCCATGGCCAGTCGGAGATCGGGTTCGGCATCACGCGACTCTTGAACGTGGACCTGCTGCCGCGGATCAAGCAGATCAACCGGGTGAAGCTGTACCGGCCGACGACCGGGGAGCCGGACGGGTACCCGAATCTGGCCGCGGCGATGACGCGGCCGATCCGCTGGGACGTCATCGAGAACAATTACGACCAGGTCATCAAGTACGTGACCGCGATCCGTACCGGCACCGCCTCGACCGAGGCGATCCTCTCGCGCTTCACCCGCTCCGCCTCCCACCCTGCCTATCAGGCGATGCTGGAGATCGGCCGCGCTCAGCGCACCTGCTTCGTCGCCCGTTACCTGAGAATCCGCGAGTTGCAGCGGGAGATCGAGGAGGGCCTGAACGTGGTGGAGGCGTGGAACGCCGCGAACGTGGTGATCTACTACGGCAAGGGCGGGGAGATCTCCTCCAACCGGCGCGAGGAGGTCGAGATGGCCGCGCTGTGCCTACGGATCTTGCAGGCGGCCCTGGTCTATGTGAATACGCTCATGCTCCAGGCCGTTCTCGCCGAACCCGAGTGGAACACCCTGCTCAAGCCGGCGGACCGGCGCGGCCTGACCCCGCTGTTCTGGCAGCACGTCCGCCCCTACGGCGAGGTGCGTCTCGACATGCGTGCCCGCCTGCACATCGACGGCGCCCATCGGGGCGGGGCGTCCTGATGGGCGCGCTGTGGTCAGGGGGTAGGCGGCTCGGTCTTCGCGTAGGCGGCCTCGATGTCCGCGCTGGTCCCGGCGAACTGGTACTTCTCCCATGCGGACTGCCGTGAGACCCCCAGGGGCTTGGCGATCTGCTGCCACGATTCGCCCAGGTGCCGGGCCTTGGCCACCACCACAGTGATCTGAGGGTCGAGCTCCGCCTGAAGCTCGTGGATGGCATCCAATGCGGCCAGCGGGCGTTCCTGGATCAACGCGAAGATCTGGGACAGCAGATCGTCCGTCGACTCTCGTACGTGCAGCGGCAACATCGTCTTCGTGACCTCGGCGATGTGCGTCTCCCAGTCGGCCTTGACCACGGCCGCGGCCGCTACCGGGCCGGCCTCCAGCGACCGCGCCGGCCCGAACCAGGTGCACTGGCACTCAGCGCGCACCTGCTTCGGCTCCCCTTGCTGGACCGGGAAGGCCACCAGGCCCGTGTCCTGCCAGGAGTCCCACTCCTGCCAGCGATGCCCGTTCGGTTCCGGACGGTATCGGTCGTCGCTGGCCGAGCGTCGTGTGGTCCACTGGCTCGGACTGGTCACGCGCTGTGGCGAGGTGTTCGGTTGGTGATCCAGGTGGCGAGTGCCTGGGTCAGACCGGCGATGTCGTCGCCGACCCAGCCGATGTAACCATCGGGACGGACAAGGGCGGCACCGGCGGGGATTTCGAGTGCCGGGTCGGCCCGGATGATCAAGGGGCCATGCGGGCTGTCGGGCAGCTCGGGCCGGAGCTGGTCGGAAAACAGCAGGACGACCGCGCGGCCAGGGTGCAAGAGCTCAGCGAGCCGCCGCGGGCCGGCATCGGTGGCGAGGGTGGTCTCGGGTGCTCGGGCACCCAGCAGCGGATGGTCGGGCCCGGGTAGCTCGTAGCGCAGCGCCAAACCAGACATCAGCCCGGACAGCCGCGCGACCACGTCAGGGAGTTCGGCGAGGTCGAGCATGAGACCGCGCAGAGCGCTGGACTCGGGTGCGGTGGGGTTCATGATGGCCCGCTGAGCCAGGGTCAGTTGCAGCGACTGCGCGGCGGCGGGGTGTCGTTCGGCATGGTAGCTGTCGAGCAGCCCGGCGGGGGCGTCGCCGCGCAGTTCGGTGGCCAGCTTCCAGCCGAGGTTGGTCGCATCCTGGATACCGAGGTTGACTCCTTGGCCGCCGATCGGGGCGTGGACGTGTGCGGCGTCGCCGGCGAACAGGATCCGGCCGTGGCGGTACTGCTCGATCTGGCGGGTGGCGTCGCTGAACCGGGACCCCGCTAGCACCGCGCGCACCTGCACCCGGTCGCCGTGGGTGGCCCGCAACGCTTGAGCGACTTCCTCATGAATCACCGGGCCTTCGTCGGTCTCGGCGAGATCGGCGCCGGTGCGACCGAACATCATGCGGAACCGGTCGTCCTCGATCGGGTGCAGCAGCGTCCAGCGGTCGCCGGCGTGGTGGACGCGGTCAGAGAAATGCTGCCCCGGAGGTGGGGTGTCCCCGGTGAGGTCCAGGTCAACCACGGTGGAGCGACTGGTGGCGGGGTGCCCTGGGAACGCGACGTCGCTCAGGCGACGCACGGCGGAGTGCGCGCCGTCACAGCCGACCAGATGGCGGGCCCGCCAGCGACGATGCTCGGTCCTGATCTCGACACTGTCTTCGTCCTGGGCGACGCCGAGGATTTCGTGACCACGCTCGACCAGCGTGCCGTTCCCGGTCAGCAGGCGTTCGAGGTGGCGTTCGATGCGGCCTTGCCCAATGGCCAAGCTGGCTGGGTAGGGCGCACGCGGTGTAGTCAAGCCGCAGGGCAGCCCGGCGAAGTGCCCCACGCGCGACAGAGTCCGGGTCGCCGGGTCGGAGATCTCATCGAGCAGACCCCGCATGTCCAGCACTTCCGCGGTGCGCGGTTGGATGTTGCCGGCCCGGGACTGGGGGGTTGGGGTGTTCGGCCTTCTCCACCACGATCGCCCTCGCGCCGGCCAGGGTTGGCTCGAAGGCCAGCATCAACCCGGTCGGACCGGCCCCCACGACCAGAACGTCGGCGTCGATCTCCCCGTACGGGTCTGTCATCGCGAGGGTGTCGGAGTGGTGGTGTCGTCGTTGTCGGTGTGCGAGGCGTGGTGCGGTCTATGTGTGGTGTCGCGGGGTTCCTGAGGTCCGGGGCTGCGCCGGGCTCGGCGGCGGCGGAGTGCGACTTGCAGTGCAACCAGCGCGATGACCAGCACGATGGTGCCGGTGAGGCCGAGGTAACTGTGAAACAGGAGCGGGGCGAGGAACATGACACTCTCCTTCAGACGTGAACGGGGGCCTGCTGTTGCAGTTGCCGGTATCGCGGCGCCAACGCCAGCAGGTCCTGCCCGCGTGCGAACGGCAGCCGATCCATGCCAATCCCCTCTCCTTGCCGACGCCGAGAGCCCGCTCAAGGTCCCGGTGCGGTGCCATTTCTAACCGAACGATGTACACTTGTTAATGTACACTGTGGAGGATACTAGAGGAAGTACGGTGGTGCAAGGTGAGTAAGGAAAGGCCGAAGGCAACGCGGCGGCTGGGCCGCGAAGAGCGCCGAGCCCAGCTCGTGGCGGCGGCGGCCCGCTCGTTCCTGCAGGCCGGTTTCGCGGCCACCAGCCTGGACGACGTCGCCGCCGCCGCGGGGGTCACCAAAGCGATCATCTACCGGCACTTCGAGTCCAAGCACGACCTCTACCTCGCGGTCCTGCTCGACACCCGCCGACGCATCCGCGACCACGTGCGCGACCCGCAGCTCGACGCCGACACCGTGGTAGAACTCGCCCTGGCTGCCCGCGAGGCCCCGGACGGTTTCCGGCTGCTGTACCGCCACGCCCGCCGGGAACCGGACTTCGCCGACTACGTCGACGAACTGGACACCAACGCCATGCACACTGCCGAGACCCGATTGCGTGAACGCATCCCCGACCCGGCCCGACGCCGATGGATCGCCACCCTCGTGGCGACCGTCATCTTCGATGCCATCCTGACCTGGCTCGACACCGATCAGCCCGTCGAACCCGACGAACTTGCCCGCACCCTGCAGGCGACCGTGCGGGCACTCACCACCGCCCAGGCCCCCTCGACTGAAACCGCGACGTCATGACGATGACAGGGGCGGCGACGGCGACGCTGTCGGCCCCGGCTGCGGCCAGTGGGACAGCGATCCGCCCGGTGCCCACGCCGATCTCCACCCCCCGGCGCCCGGTGATCGCGGCGAGCAGCTGAGTGGTTTGCGCGGCGGCCACGTCGTTTCGCGACGGCCATCGTGACTAGATCAAGACAATCGGCCCTTATCCCCGGCGGGCAGCGTTCCGATCTCCACGGATCGGCTGCGCCGTCGAGGAGCCGATGTCCTGGCCGCCCGTCTCAGTAGACGATCCCTTCCGTACGCGCGGTGCCGTGGCGCTCGCGCGGATCCACGAACGCGACATCCGTCGAGGCCAGAGTGAAGAACCTGGCCAGTTCCTCCCGGCCGATCTCCGGGAACCGGCGCAGCGACCCCGGCTCCTCATCGGTGAACACCTGAGCAACCACCAGCGCCTCCCCGCAGGCTCTGACAAGCCCAGCTCAGGAGCCTACCCAGGCATATCCGCCCGATCTTTCCCGAGTACTACGGCGACCCCGTGGGGCGGGGCGCATCCGTTCAACTCCGGGGGCGGAATGGGTCGATTGAGCCCCCGTAGTCCGATCCAATGGCGAGAGTCGGGCAAATGAGAGCAACTCGAGCGGCTATTCCATTCGGGCCCGGTCCGTACCTGCGCCTCCCCTTTTCGCCCCCATAGGGTGGTGGGTACGCCGGACCGTCACAGCCCGGACGGCCCGAGGGGGAAACAACTATGGACCGGGACCGCTCCCCGTTCGACATCGCGGGCGCCGCCTCCGAGCAGATCCGCGCCCTCAACCACAGCACGCTCGACGGCCAGGGCTATGACCACCCGGCCCGGGTCACCGAGACCATCGGCACCCTCAGCGCCCTGGCCTCGCGGCTACAGCTGTCCATCAGCCAGCTCGACACCGGCTACGCCGAACTCCTCGACTCCGGCCGGCACTACCTCTACGACCCGGAGGGCGAGACCGTCACCGAACATTCCACCCAGGTGCACGACCAGTTCCGCACCGCCCACCAGGCCGCCGAGCACCTGCACGAGGCGCTGTCCGCCGTACAGAACCTGACCGCCCTTCTCGGATACCGGGAGTCCAAATGACCGGTGAGCCCACACCCACCCCGGCGCAGGAGAAGCGCCTTGCCGCCACGATCGCGGCGCACCCGATGCTGGACAGCGTCGGCGCCCTCGCCGCGCTGCTCGCCCAGCTCCCGCCCAAGATGGCGCTGACGCTGGACGAGCACGTCCGCGCCGATCCCGCCGAGGAGGACCAGGTCTACACCGTCACCCCGCGCCTGGTCGGCATGGTCTCCGGCATCGGGACGGAAGAGGCGCACATGACGCCGGGCCTGGAACTGGGCACCGTGTACATCCCCGCCGACGGCGCCGAGGACATCCAGGCCGCCGCGGCCGTGCGCCGGGACCTGCCGCCGTACGACACCCTCGCCCGCGCCGAGGACCGCATCGACACCGGCGACCTCAACGACGGGCTCAAAGACCTCTCGACCGTGCTGCACGGCATCGGCCTCCTGCTGGAGGAGGTCGCCCCGAAGTGGCTGGAGCGCGGCGACGAGGCCGCCGAGTCGCTTCGCGTCGAGGCCGGCCGGATCGCGAACGCCGCCGATCGCGTCCGCCAGCTCGCCGCGAGCGTCGAGGTTCCCGAGTGACCGACCGGGTCTACCTGCGGCACTCCACGGACAAGCAGACCAACGCCCGCCAGCTGCACGCGCTCGCCGAACTACTCCAGGCCGGCGCCCCGAAATACGAGGACCCGGCCACCTCCTCGCGCATCTACGCGATCCGCCGCCCGGGCTTCCGCGAACTACTCGACGCCGCGGCGATCGGCGACACGGTGCGGATCGCGGACGCGGCCCGCCTGTTCCGCTCGACCAAGGACGTCATCCAGATCCGAGAGGTGCTGCAGCGACGCGGGCTGCACCTGCGGATCGCCACGGGCGCCTGGTCCGGCTTCGACCTCGCCGCCGACGACCCGCAGACCAAGCTGTTCGTGACGATGCTCGCCGGGGTCCTGGAGTTCCAGCGGGACATGATCAGCGAGAACACCAAGGAGGGTGTCGCGGCCGCCGAGGCAGCCGGCAAGACCCTCGGGCGCCCGTCCGCTCTCAGCGAGGCAGCCGCGGCCGCGGTCGTGAAGGCGTTCACCGAAGACGGCACCGCGATCAAGGCGCTCGCCCGGCAACACCGCGTCGACCCGAGGACGATCCGCCGCGTGCTCGATGCCGCCGGCGCCCGCGCCGTTCCCGACGACCCCGCCGCGCTCCCGGACGATGCCGACGAAGTGCAGCCCGATCCCAGCGAGCGAACGGTCGTCCTCGACGTGCCCGGTCTCCTTGCCAAGCACCTGCAGAAGACTTCGGATCCGGCACTGCGGGCCGCACTGCAGGCCGGCCGGACCATCCGCCGAGGCCAGGGCCACTCGGTGCGTGTCACCGCCCAGCTCGCGGTGCACCAGGCCGCGCTGCAGCAGTGCGCGTCCCTCGCCAATGGCGCCACCCCGGCCGGGCGAAAGGCATACCGCGCGTACGCCGACCGGGTCGAGGACGCTCTGACCGGGCGGTAGCCGTCAGCCCGCCGACTTGGGGCTCATGACACGTTCGTTAACGGCACCCGAGGTTGGGGCGATGTCGCAGCGTCCCGCGAAGGCGCGTGAGGCGCGGGAGCGCCTGGCCGGGCTCACCGACCGGGAGGGCGCGGTGGCCCGTGCCCTCGCCCGCGGGCTGTCCAACGCCGAGATCGGCCGCGAGTTCCGGCTGAGCGAGACCACCGTAAAGGCGCACATCAGCCGCTCCCTGACCAAGCTCGGCCTCACCAACCGCGTCCAGCTGGCGATCCTCGTCCATGACGCGGGCCTGGCCGACGAGGGCGCGCCCGGGGAGGTGACCGGAGGACCGGCGGGGCGTGCGGGCCGTCAGTGCGACTCCTGGCCCACCAGGGAGCGGTGCGGCCAGCGGGCTCGGGCCTGTTCCTGGGAGCGCATCAGGGCCAGTGTGGGCAGGCCCCGGTCCGCGCCCTGGGCGAGGAGGTCGGGGAGTGCCGGGAGCGGGGCCACGGCGGCGACGTCGTCCAGGACGAGGGTCAGTGGTGGGTCGAGCCGACCGGAGGATGACCGTTCGGCCATGCGCCGGCCGTGCTCGACCACGTGTGAGGCGAGTGCGGTCAACAGCGGCATCGCACCCGGCTGGGTTCGGGGGTCCTCGATGGATTCGCCCATCAGATAGAGCGTTCCCCCTTCGGCGACGAATGACTCCAGTGCGAGCGTGTCGGCGCGTCCCGGATTGCAGGCGTCCCGGATGTGGATCGAGGAGAGCGCGCCGAGGGCACGGGCGGTCAGTTCCTGGGCCATGTCGCGGCGTTCGCGGTGGGCGGTGAGCGTGGCCTCCAGCTCACCGGCCGCGCCGCCCGCCGCCTTGGGATGCGTACGGAGGATCTTCACGGGCTCGTGGGCCGCGCTGCCCTGCGCCCAGCGGTGCACATGGCGGAACGGCCGGCCGTCCACCGCGGCGGCGTGCAGCCAGCAGCGGAGCATCGTCTCCGCGGCCTCGGCCAGGGGCCGGTCCATGGCGTGCATGGGCCGTACGGGGGCGAGGAGGGCGGTGGCGCGGGCGGCCGCGACATCGCGGGAGCCGCAGTCCGCCGCCGGGTTCCAGCGCAGCCGGGCGGGGGTGTCGAGCAGATGGGACGGGTCGAAGACCTGGGTGGGGCCGAGCTTGGCGCGGGCGTCCTTGGTCGTTGCCCAGAGCTTGGGATCGCTGGTGACGACGAGGACGGGGCCGACGGCCTCCAGGACGGTGTGGGCCGCGGACTCCCCGCGCTGGGCGCCGAAGAGGACGCGGGACCGGGCCAGCTCCCCGTCGGGGAGAGCGGCCGACGTCAGCGGGCCGCTGCGGGGGGTGGGGAGCGGCTGTGGTGCGGATGCCGGGTCGAGCGGGGCGTACGGGTCGTCCTGGGCCGGGGGAGTGGTGGCGCTCCCGGCGGGGGTGACCTGTGCGTCGGCTCTCTGCTCGGCGATGTACGGGTGCGGTTCGGGGCCCGTTCCGGTGGGCGCTTCGGCGGCGACGGCCTCGGTCGGGTGGCGGTGACCCGCGGCGGGTGCGATGACGCCGTCGCCGGGGACCGCCTCGGCCGGGGCGGGTGTGGGAAGCCCGCTGGGGTGGTTTGGAGCGGCGGTCCCGGGCGAACCCTCAGAGGCTCTGGCGGGGCTGGCGGGGCTGGCGGGGGCGGCTCCTGGGGCCGCTGAGGCGCTTGCAGGGCCGGGGACGGGTGGAGGCGGCGCCTTGACGCCAGGGGTCGTCTCCACGCCCGTACCGTTGACGGGCGTGGGCTCGGTGCCGTCCCTGGCGGTCCTCTTGTCCGTGAGGCCGAGCCGCTTCGCCTCCGCCGCCTCCGCGAGGGCGGTCGCGCGGGCGGCGCGGCGCTGGGCGCGGACCGTCCGGTAGCGGGCCAGTGTGCCCATCACGAAGATCGTCAGGACGATCAGCACCATCAGCTCACTGATGAAGATGCCCCAGAACAGCCCGTACCCCGACAGTTGGTCCTTCGGGGTGTCGGGCCAGGCCGCCGCCAGGTCCGTGGGCTCTTGCAACAGATGGCGCAGCGCCACCGGTGCGCGCATGAAGGTCAGGTTGTCCGGCCAGGCGCCGCGGGCGAAGAGCCCGGCCAGCCCGGTCGCCGACCACATCAGGCCGAGCGTGCCCAGCAGGAGGGCGATGGCGCCGACCAGCAGGCCGTCCGGAATGCCGCGTTCCGCGGGCTCGCCGTGATTCTGTCCCGCTGCCATCTCACGCCACCGTGGATCCGTACGACGGCCCGCCGTAGGTGTCCGCCTCCGCCGCCTCGACCGCCGCGGCGGCGCGCTCCTCGGCCTCCGCCTCGACCGCCATCTGTACGGCCAGCGCGTCCTCCGTCATCGCCCGGTCGGTGTAGACGAGGGGCCGCTCGGCCTCGGTGATCAGGTGTTTGACGACCTGTACGTTGCCGTTGACGTCCCAGACCGCGATACCGGGCGACAGCGTGGGGATGATCTCGACGGCCCAGCGGGGCAGGCCCAGGACGCGGCCGGTGGCCCGTGCCTCGTCCGCCTTCTGGGCGTAGATCGTCCGGGTGGAGGCCATCTTGAGGATGGCCGCGGCTTCCCGCGCCGCCGCGCCGTCCACCACGTCGGAGAGGTGGTGGACGACGGCGACGAACGAAAGGCCGAGCCGTCGCCCGAACTTCAGCAGCCGTTGGAAGAGCTGGGCGACGAAGGGCGAGTTGATGATGTGCCACGCCTCCTCGACCAGGAAGATGCGCTTCTTACGGTCGGGACGGATCCAGGTGTGCTCCAGCCAGACGCCCACGATGGCCATCAGGATTGGCATCGCGATCGAGTTGCGATCGATATGGGACAGGTCGAAGACGATCAGGGGTGAGTCCAGATCGATTCCGGCCGTGGTGGGGCCGTCGAACATGCCGCGCAGATCACCGTCGACCAGTCGGTCCAGCACCAGGGCGACATCGAGGCCCCAGGCCCGTACGTCGTCTATATCGACGTTCATCGCCGCCGCCGACTCCTCCTCCGGGTGGCGCAGCTGCTCCACGATGTCGGTCAGCACCGGCTGGCGGTCGACGACGGTCTCGTTGACATAGGCGTGCGCGACCTTCAGGGCGAACCCGGAGCGCTCGTCGAGCCCGTGCCCCATCGCGACCTCGATGATCGTGCGGAGCAGGGCGAGCTGACCGGTCGTGGTGATCGCCGGGTCCAGGGGGTTCAGCCGGATACCGCCGTCCAGGGCCGCCATGGGGTCGAGCCGGATGGGCGTTATCCCCAGCTCCTGGGCGATGAGATTCCATTCGCCGACGCCGTCCTCGCCCTGGGCGTCCAGCACCACCACCTGGCGGTCGCGGAACCGCAGCTGGCGCAGGACGTAGGTCTTCTCCAGGGCCGACTTGCCGTTACCGGACTCACCGAGCACCAGCCAGTGGGGGGCCGGCAGCTGCTGGCCGTAGAGCTGGAAGGGGTCGTAGATATAGCCCTTGCCGGAGTAGACCTCACGGCCGATGACCACACCGGAGTCGCCGAGGCCGGGGGCCGCGGTGGGGAGATAGACCGCCTGGGCCTGGCCGGTGGAGGTGCGTACGGGCAGCCGAGTCGTCTCCACCTTTCCGAAGAGAAAGCTGGTGAACGCATCGGTGATGGCGCTCATCGGATCGGCCACGGCGGAGCCCCTATCGTCCCTGTCGTCCCAGTCGTGTCTATCAGCTCTATGGGCTGTATCGGATCGGTCTGCTCTGTCTGCTCTATCGGCGGATGCCGGTCGCGAACGGCAGCGTGTTCACAAAGGCCCGGTGGTGCTCGCGGTCACACCACTCCAGCTTGAGGTAGCTCTTCCCCGCCGAGGCGCGGATGGTCCGCTTGTCGCGCGCGAGGGCCTCCGGCGACCGGGAGGACACGGTGATGTACCCGACGAGGTTGACGCCCGCGGCACCGCTGGCGAGGTCCTCGCCGCGCTGGTCGAGCCGGCCGTGGGCGGCGATGTCGCGCGGGTCCACGGTGCGGTTCATCTTCGCGGCGCGGCTGGCCTCGGCCTCGTCGTTGGTCTTCTCGGTGAGCATCCGCTCGATGGCGACCTCGGTGGGCTCGAGGTCCATACAGACGGCGACCGTACGGATGACATCGGGCGTGTGGACGAGCAGCGGGGCGAGGAAGTTGACCCCGACGGGCGTCATGGGCCACTCCTTCACCCAGGCCGTGGAGTGGCACCAGGGCTCACGGGTGCTCGACTCCCGGGTCTTGGCCTGGAGGTAGGTGGGCTCCATGGCGTCCAGCTCGGCGGGCCAGGCGTTCCGCTTGGTCATCGCCTGGATGTGGTCGATGGGGTGGTCCGGGTCGTACATGGAGTGGATGAGCGAGGCCAGCCGCCCCTGCCCCAAGGGCTGGCGCACCCGGATGTCGGCCTCGGCGAGCCGGGCGCAGATGTCGGTCAGCTCACGGGCCATCACCACGGCGAGGCCCGCGTCCTTGTCGAGCCGCCGGCCGCCGCCGCTGTGGCGGGCGGCGCGCGCGATGGCCTGGGCCTCGGCGGCCAGGTCGCGGGTGTAGTGCATACAGGCGACGAGATAGGCGCGGTGCTGCTCGGAGGAGGTGGAGACCATGGACTGCAACTGGTCGTAGGAGTCCTTGAGCCAGTTGGGGGCCTGGTCGTCACCGCGCCGCTCGACGTCCTTGGCATGCGCGTCGGGGTCGGCGGGGAGGGTACGGGCCAGCATCTGGAGGCGGGTCACGAAGCCGTCGCCGTTGGCCACATGCTTGAGCAGGGTGCCGAACCGGTCGACGAGGGCCTCCTGGTCCTCGCTGTCGCGCAGTCCGACACCGGGGCCCTCGATCTCGATGGCGGCGGTGACGGTGCGGCGGTCGGCGTGCAGGAGCACGGCGATCTCGTCGGGGCCGAAGGGGGCGGCGAGCCAGTTGATCCGGCCGATGCCGGGGGGCGGGCCGACCTCGATCTCACGGCCGTCCAGGCGGGTGCCGGCCTCGGCGGCGCCGGAGCGGTAGGCGGTGGTGCCCTTACGGACGCTGCGCTTGTAGGAGCGGTTGATCTCGAACCAGCGGTAGAACGTCCGCCCGTTGTACGGGACGTACACGGCGGCGAGGGCGAGGGTGGGGAAGCCGACCAGGGCGGTGATGCGGAACATCAGCACCGGCACCAGCAGCCCGCACATCATCCCGATGAACGCCCCCGCGATGATCAGCCCGATCTCGCCGGTCTCGCGGTTCTTGCCGACGATCGCGTTCGGGCGGGGGCGCCCGATCAGATATGTGCGACGGGGCGCGATGTGGTGCGACTGGGCGTCGATCGTCACCGGCGGTCACCTCCCGAGTTGTTGCCGGAGCCGCGGTTCGTGGCGGAGCCGCCGCCGGAGCCTCCGGTGCGGCCGGTGCGGCTGGCGGGCGCGGGGGAGGCTCCCCCGCCACCTCCGCCGCTGGTGCGGGTGGAGTGGGCCGCCACACCGCCGGAGACGGGGTTGGCGGGCTTGGCCTGCCCCGGGGCGCCGCCGCCCCCGCCGCCCTCGCCTCCGCCGCGGGCGCTGTGGGTGTTGATGCCCTGCTTCACCAGGGCGGCGGGGGAAGTGATGACGGCGGCGGCCTGGCGGGACGCGGGGTCGGAGCTGGCGCTGCGGGCCTTGACGATCTCATCGCCGAAGCCGGGCACGAAACGGTAGATCATCGCGCTGGCGAAGATGGCGAGGATGATGATGGACAGACCGGAGACGACGGCCGAGAAGGCGTCGGGCTTGTCGCCGTTGGTGGAGAGCGCGCCGGCGAGGGCCAGGACGGTGATGATCACCGGCTTGACGAGGATCACGGCGATCATGATCCCCGCCCAGCGGCGCACATGCCCCCACATGTTCTTGTCGACGAGGCCCGCGTAGACGGCGGTGCCGAGCAGCGCGCCCACGTAGAGGAGGGCGGCGCGGATGACGAGCTCGAGACAGAGGACGCCGGCGGCGAGGATCGTCACCAGCGAGACGACGATCAGCATGATCGGGCCGCCGCCGATGTCCTCGTCCCGTTTGAGCGCTTGGGAGAACGAGCCGAAGAAGGCGTCGTTGTCCGCACCGGTGCCGGAGGCGATGGCGTCGGTGACGGCGTCGGTCGCGGTGACGACCGTATAGAGGATGAGGGGGGTGAAGGCGGAGGCCAGGACCGTCAGCCAGAGAAAACCTATGGCCTCGGAGAGCGCCTCGCCGAGGGGGACGCCGCGGATGGCGCGCTTGGCGACGGCGAGGAGCCAGAGGATGAGGGTGAGGACGGTGGAGGCGGCGAAGACGACGGCGTACTGGCGGAGGAAGGCCTCGTTGGTGAAGTCGACGTTGGCCGTCTCCTTGACGAGCTTGGAGAGCTTGCCGACGAGCCAGGAGGCGGCGTCGGCGCAGCCGCGGGCGAGGGAGGCGGCGGGGTCCAGGGGGTTGGAGGGGTCGGGGGGGCCGCCCCCCTTGTCGCCCTTTTCGCAGTACTTCTTGGCCGAGCCTGTGAGCAGATTGCAATCGCTGTCGTCGGACGGGCTCGGCGACGGCGCGGCGGCGGCCCGCGTGGCGAGGAGCACAGCAGAGGTCTGGACCGCCGCCACCACCCCAGCGAGCGTGACGATGCGCTTGCGCGGCTTACCGGGCATACGTGAACCCTCCGTACTGCTGCACAGCCTTGGCGATCTCATCAGCCGTCGACGCGGTGTTGTCGCTGTTGACCGGGGCAGGGCCGTCCTTCTGGGAGTAGCTCTCGACCTTCCAGTCCTTGTTCACCCATCGCAGCTTGACGGTCATGGTGAACCAGTCGTTGGCTACCGGGTTCTTCGATCCCTCTCCTGCCGTGCCGAACACGCCGGTGCACCAAACCTCGACGGTGGCGGCGGTATCCGTGGAAGTGGTCGTCTTCGTGCCGATGGGAGCGGCGCGCGAGACATAGGTCATGCCGTCGCCCGCGTTGCCGTTCGCGTCCAGGCCGAGCTTCTCCAGGAAGCTCTTGGAGTAGGCCCGGTCCAGCTTCTTCTGTAGCCCGTCCACTCTGTCGCTCGTGAAGATCTGGGAAACCAGCTGGTGACGGCGGTCCGACTTGGTCATGTCGGCGGATGCGAGAGCCACCGCGTAGTTCGCCGCCGCGCTCTGGGCGCCCTGCTCCGATTTGGCGAAGCCCGAGGCGATGTCGGTCGTGGCGTTCTTGCCGTCGACCGGGCGCTCGCCGGTGGGGGCGGTGGGCTGGGCTTCGGTGCCGCCCGCGCCGGCGTCGCCGCCGCTGGAGTCGCCGTCCTTGCCGTCGCCGCGGTTGACGAAGGCGATGGCCGCGAGGAGGAGGACGATGACGCCGACCACGGTGATCAGGTTGCGGCTGGGCTTGGCGCGGCCGGGGGCTCGGCGGGGTGGGCCGTAGGGGTCGCCGTCGCCCTCGGGCAGGCGGGTGCGCGTCAGGTGACCCTCGGGGGCCGCGCCGCGTCCGCGGCGCACCTCATGGCCCTCGTAGTCACCGCCGTATCCGTCGTCGCCGCCGAGACTCATCCTGCGTACGCCCCTTCACCTTCACCCGTGCCGAGTCTGCCGAGCCTGCTGATCCCGTCGATCCCGCCCATTCTGCCGACCGCGTCATCCATCGTCCCTCTTCCGTCACCCGCATACGACGGTAACGGCGAGGACTGACGCTCGGGCGCGCTGGTGTGAGTGGACATCAAGCTGACACGACCTCAGCGTGGTGAGCGGGAGCGGGCATCAGGGAGCAGCCTCGGGTACGGGGATGTGGGGCCGGTAGGGGGAATCGGGAGCGGAGGCTTGCGGCCAGGGGTGTGCGCCCCGCGCGGAGGGGCGGCTCGGGGGCGGGCGGGGGACGCGGCTAGATGGCCATGCCGTACACGATCGTGAAGAGCGTGCCCAGAGATCCGATGATGAACACACCGGTCAGGCCCGCGACGATCAGCCCCTTGCCCTGCTCCGCGCTGAAGGTGTCCCGCAGGGCCGTCGCGCCGATCCGCTGCTTGGCCGCGCCCCAGATGGCGATGCCGAAGCACAGCAGCAGTGCGACCGCCATCACGACCTCGATCATGACGCGGGCCTCGCTGCCCAGGCTGCCGAACGGGCCCCAGTCTGGGGCGATTCCGCCGATGATGGTGTTGATGTCGCCCTTTTCGGCCGCTAGGAACATGATGAACTCACCGCCCCTTGTGGGTTGTTGTGTCCCTCCGCCGGCATGGCGTGGGTCAGCCTCTATCTTCGCTGATGAATCCGCTTCCGCATGTCGACTTGGCGGCATTTCTTGGCGGATCTCGTGCGTGTTGTGGGACACGCCCGTCCGGCGGCTGTGGGAGGCATGTCAACGGAGCGTCGTATGGTCACTCTGTGTATCACGCGGGTGAGCGTCGGGCAACGATCCGTGAGTGGCTGACGGGTGGGCCCCTCGACGGACGTCGTCGGAGGTCGTCAGCGCGCCCGCGCCCAGCGTCCCCGCCCGCTCACTTCTCCGCGGGCTCGTCCGTCTCCGTAAGGTCCGCGAAGTCGTCCTCAGCAAGGTCCGCGAAGTCGTCGAACTCGCCCGCCTTGACGCCCTTGATGAACGCGTCCCACTTGGCCCGGGTCGTGACGACGACGGTCTCCGGGTCGTTGCTCTCGCGCATCAGGATCTGGTCGTCGGGGCCCACGGCCACCTCGAGGTACGCGGCGCCCTCCGGGAGGTCGTCGGGTGCGGCCCGCTGCCAGTCGAGGTCTTGCCAGTCGAGCCGTGTCATCTGCGGTCCCCAGGGTCGTGGTGCTCGGACGGCTGGACTCTACGCGTTCCCCGGCCCCGCGAGAGGCGGCCGAGACGGGGCGGTGAGGCGCGCGGGGCGGGTCGGCGGCGCATAAGGGGGCGCGCGCCGGCGGCGGTCGTATGGTTTCGGCTGGGGAGCGGCTGATTTTCGCCGTGCGAGCGGAAACGCGTTCGCATGGCGGGCGGATGGGGGAGGATGGCCGGGTGCGTAAGGTCTGGCTGGGTGTCAGTGTCGGTCTCGGAGTCTCCTTTTCCTTCGTCGCGCTGCTCGTCGTCGGTACCTATATGGTCGCGGCGGACCTCGTCGGCGGTGCCGGCGGTAAGGCCGTCGGGCTGGCCAAGGGCGCCGTTCCCGCCACGTACGAACCGCTCATCCAGCGGTACGGGAACTCCTGCCCGGCCATCAACCCCGCGCTCCTCGCCGCGCAGCTCTACCAGGAGAGCGGCTGGAACGCGAAGGCGCAGAGCCCGGCCAACGCCAAGGGGATAGCGCAGTTCATCCCCGCCACCTGGGCCTCGCACGGGGTCGACGGCAACAAGGACGGCGTCAAGGACATCTGGGACCCGCAGGACGCGATCCCGTCGGCGGCCGCCTATGACTGCTCGCTCGCCAAGTACGTCAAGGATGTGCCGGGCAATCAGACGCACAACATGCTGGCCTCGTACAACGCGGGCGCCTATGCCGTGATCAAGTACGGCGGGGTGCCGCCTTACCGCGAGACCCAGAACTATGTGAAGACCATCACCACCCTCGCCAAGAGCTTCGAGGCGCCGGTCCAGAAGGTCCAGCCCTCCCAGCAGTCGGCCGGGGCGATCTACTTCGCGCAGAAGCAGCTCGGCAAGCCCTATCTCTGGGGCGGGAACGGCACGCCGGAGGAGGGCGGGCGGTTCGACTGCTCGGGGCTGACGAAGGCGGCGTACAAGACGGTCGGCATCGATCTGCCGCGCGTCGCCAACGACCAGTGGAACGCCGGACCGCACCCCAAGCGGAGCGAACTGCTCCCCGGGGATCTGGTCTTCTTCGCCTATGACCTCGACGATCCGAGATCGATCCACCATGTGGGGATCTATGTGGGCGGCGGCTACATGATCAACGCGCCCTACACCGGTGCGGTGATCCGTTTTGACAAGATCGACTCGCCCGACTACATCGGTGCTACACGGGTGACTCAGGATGGCGCGAAAGCGCTGCCGCGGGCGAACCCCGCGTAAGGATTCCCTCTGAGCTGCGACGATCGGTCACCCTTCGATAACGTCCCGGTGATCGTTGGGTGGAGTACGGAACCCCTGGCACGAAGAGGGCGTTCCCTGGAGGTGGATCGAGGCGTGGATCAGCGTGGATCGACGGCGGACTCTCCGGCGCCGGTCGCGTTGCCACGGCTCGCAAGGCATTACGGGGGGTCGGCAGCTGCACGTAGTGACAGGCAAGAGATAAGGGGCCACGGCATATGGCTGGACTCGCACTGGACGGGTCGAACCCCGATGTCAGCCTTCTCTACGACATCAACGGGCTTGCGAAGGACGCCCCGCACTGGTTCGACCGCGTCATGGAGTTCGTCGGCGAGTACGGGATCATCATCGGGCTCGCCCTGGTGACCCTGGCCGCCTGGTGGAGCGTCCGGAAACGGCCGCAGGAGGCGCCGTCCGCCGTCGCCGGGCTGGTGTGGGCCCCGCTGGCCGCCGGGCTGGCGCTGGTCGCCAACATCCCCATCCGCGGCTTCGTCGAGCGGCCCAGACCCTTCAAGGACCATCAGGGGCTCGACGTCCTGGTGGCGGGCAAGACCGACTTCTCGTTCGTCAGCGATCACGCGACGCTGACCATGGCGGTCGCCGTCGGCGTCTTCATGGCCCATCGCGCCTATGGGGTCGCCGCCATAGGGCTCGCGCTGCTGGAAGGGTTCTGCCGCGTCTATATGGGTGTCCACTACCCGACCGACGTGATCGGCGGGTTCGCCCTGGGGACGGCGGTCACGCTGCTGCTCGCGCCGCTGGCGATGATGCTGCTGACCCCGCTGACCACGGCCGTCGCGGGTTCGCGGGTCGGCCGCTTGATACGGGCCGAGCCCGCCGCCGCCGACCAGGACGCGGACGAGGCACGCGCGGAGCTCGCCGAGTCCCGCCCGGTGGGCGGCGACCACGGGAACAAGGATCTGGCGGCCTGACGGCACCCTTACGGACGTCACGGACGCGGATACGACGCCACGAACGCGGAGATGACAGAAGGCCCGGCGGCTGCCGGGCCTTCTGTCATCTCCGCGGTTCGACCGCCGCTCCGCGGCTCAGCCGCCGCTGAACCTCCGAGGCCCCGCGCATCCCCGGCCGAAGACCTCACAGCGCCTGCGGGAAGTCGAAGAGCCGGTCCGGGTCGTAACGCTTCTTCACCCGCGTCAGCTTGTCTGCGGCCGAGCCGTAGTAGGCCGAGCGCCAGTCCTTCAGCGACGCGTCCGTGTAGTTCTGGTACGCCGCCCCGGAGGCGTACCGCCGCATCGCCCCATGGGCGCCGTCCAGCCAGGCGTTGCCCGCGGTGCCCGAGCCGCCCGCCGCCCAGGACGCGGTGTACTGCGCGAGGAACCGCGAGCGCCGGTGAACGAAGGACGTGGCCGTGGACGAGACCCGGTTGACCGCTCCGCCGAGCGCGGTGAGCGCGACGCTGACCGCGCCCCCGCCGCCGGTGCGCCGCCCGTAGCGCTCCAGTTGGTCCAGCATCGCCCGGACGCCCGCCTGGCTCAGCGAGCGGTCGAAGAAGTCCGAGCGCGCCGCGTAGGTCTCGCGGTTCAGCACCCCGGAGGTGCTGTGGCCGGGCTTGTCGCCGGGCAGATGGCAGTTGGCGGTGGAGGTGTCGCCGCAGCCCGCGTACATCCGCATGGCGTCGACGTAGCCGCGCCGGCGCAGGCTGACCTGCGAGGCGGGGCCGGGGCCGCCGGGGCCGTCGGCGAGCTTGTCCACCGCGTTCTGTAGCGCGCCGTAGGTGCCGAGCGAGAAGCAGCTGATGGAGACGGTGGGGGTGCGCCCGGGAGCGGCCGACAGATGCAGTGCCGACCAGATCTCGTCCGGCTGGTCCGGGCCCCACTTCTGCCAGGCGCTCAGCACCTTCGCGGCCTTGGACCATGGCCATGACATATAACAGGTCACGCCGTCGGCCGCGTCATGCGTACGGAAGCGCAGTTCGGTGACGACGCCGAAGTTGCCGTTGCCCGCGCCGCGCAGCGCCCAGAACAGCTCGGCCTCGCGGCTCTTGGAGACCTCCAGGGCCTTGCCGTCCGCGGTGACGATGGTGGCCCCCGTAAGGCTGTCGGCGGTCAGTCCGTACGCCCGGGAGACCACGCCGTGGCCGCCGCCGAGGGTCAGCCCGGATATGCCGACGCTGGGGCAGGAGCCGCCGGGGACGGTGACCCCACGGGCGCCCAGTGTGGTGTAGACGTCGATGAGCTTGGCCCCGGCGCCGATCCGCGCCTCGCCGGAGGTCGTACGGATCGAGGAGAGCGCGGAGACGTCGATGACGAGACGGCCGTCGCCGCTCGACCAGCCGGCGTAGGAGTGGCCGCCGTTGCGGATCGCGACGGGGGCGCCATGGCGCCGGGCGAAGTCCAGACAGGCGGAGATGTCCGAGGTGTTCTCTATATAGGCGACGGCGGCGGGGCGCAGATGGTCGAAGCGGGTGTTGTAGAGCCGGCTGGCGGAGGTGTAGTCGGAGTCTCCGGGGCGCACCAGGCCGCCCTGGAGGTCCTTGCCGAGCGCGCTCCAGTCCGCGGACTTGGGCTTGCCGTCGACGGCGCGGCGACTGCCGCTCGCCGAGGCCGAACGGGCGTCCGACGTAGCGGAGGAGCCGATCGGGCTCGTGTCACCGCCGGCCTTCCCCGCGTCATCGTCGCACGCGGTGACCCCTGTGGCGGTGGCCGCCAGCCCCGTGCCCACTGCCAGCAGTGTCCGCCGGTTCATGGCGGTGTCCCCTCCCTGTCGACGCTGCTCTCAACCGTCGACCGGGCCGCCGCCAAGCGGGCCCGGTCCTTTGGTCAGAGGGGTCGACCGGGGGGTGTGGTTCCGCTCGTGGCCGAAGAGTTGTCGGGGGACGGACAACCCGCGCCAATCGGACGAGCCTGATCCGGACCAAGACGAGCCTGATCCGGACTAATCGGATGAGTCCGATGAATCGCTTGTGCCGGGCGGGGTGTGACGGGCCGTCGCATGGTCCGCCGCGTCATCGCGGGCAAGGGCTCTGGCGCGACGGGCCGGGCCGGACCAGCCGCAGGTGCAGCGGGCGATGGAGAACGAGCCCCGCTCCACGGTGGTGGTGCGGTTCTGGCCGGGGCCTATGTCGCCTGAGTCGAGCACATGACCACGCTACCTGGCCGTGACGAGCCGCCGGTGTGAATCGTTAAACGAACAAGTACCAAGCGGGACGAGCGTGGCCAGGGGGTCGGCGGTCGATGGTGTTCCAGCAGCGCGGGCTCGGCGTGCGGAGACGGGTGAGAGCGGTCGCCGGAGCCGTGTCGGGTGGCCTGCTGGCCCTGTCGCTGGCGACCGTGAGCGGCTGCTCCACCGAGACGGCGGCCGATGAACGACCGGGCGGCACCGCACGCGAGAGCGCGGTCACGGCCCTGCACCGGGCCGCGGACGTGCTGGTCAAGTCGGGCAGCTCACGGGTCCGTACGACCATGGAGACGGCGACGGGCGGCACCCGCGTGTCCATCCGGGGTGCCGGCGCGTACGACTTCGCGAAGCGGCTGGGACGGCTGCGGCTGCTGCTGCCGAGGGATGCGATGGGGGCCGCGGAGCATGCGCCGATCACCGAACTCCTGACCTCCGGGGCGCTTTTCATGCGCAATCGCGGTGCGGGCATTCCCCGCGACAAATGGGTGCGGGTGGATACGACGGACATTCCCGATGGGAATCTGGTCACCGGCGGGGCCACGGATCCACTGACCGCCGCCGAACTGCTGCGCGGGGTGCGGGAGGCCAGCCTGGTCGGCGAGGAAGGACTCGGTGGAGACTTGGTGCGCCACTACCGTGGCACCACCGACATCGGCCGGGCGGCGCGGGCCGCGTCGGAGGGTGCGCGGGGGGCGCTGGTGGCCGCGGCCAGGGGGTTCGGCGAGAGCACGGTGCGCTTCGACGCGTATCTCGACGGCCTCGGCCGGCTGCGCGAGGTGCGTCACCGGTTCACGGTGACCAGCCGGGCCGACGGACAGGAGGCGGCGGGGAGCCCGGATGCCGCGGGGCGGCGGCGCGGTGAACTGGGGGTGGCCTCCACCACGGAGCTGTACGACTTCGGGGCCCCCGCCGAGGTTCAGCTCCCCAAGCCCACGGATATCTACACAGGAAAGGTCGGATCGCCTCAGAAGTAGTCGGAGGGGCCTGCTTTGCCCTTCGAAATGGCCCATCCGTGCCATGCGCGGAGTGTGTACCGATCCCTACGCTGGGAAGCCGCTGCTCGAAAGTGCTCGCAGGTGCTCGCTGGAGGAGGTGAAACACGTGGTTGCGCGTCGCGGCTCGTCGGGCCCGGACCCCGTGGCCCTCGTCGAAATCGATCTCTACGGTGACTTGATGATCGCTGCGTCGAGCGCGGACGAGGACAGGCTCAGTACGGACCGTATCGACGAGGTGCTCCGGGTGCAGGCCGACCGATCAGATTCGGCCGAGGGAGCCACGGGCGCCAAGGGAAACGGGAAGGCCGCCGAGGACGGGAAGCGCCCCGAGAAGGCGAAGCCCGCGGAGAAGGCGAAGCGCTCCGAGGGGGCGAAGAGCGCCGCGGAGGCGAAGGCCGCCCCGGAGTCCGGTGCCGGGAGCCCGGACGCCCCGTAGCGGACGCCCTCGGACAATGTCGATGCCGCCGTCTCGCCGGCGGGCGCCCAGTGGCCCCGTCCGGCGAGAGGCGAGCGTACGGTCATGTCCACGTCCGCGAACGGGCCCCCGTACCGGCGCCGCCCCGGAGACCGCTCCCACCTGCGCTCCCCGGGAGCGGTCCGTAATGCCCCGTAACGCCGCGCACCGGCCGTCGGCCCGCACCGGCGCTCAGGCCCGTATCGGCGCTCAGGCCCGCACCAGCGCTCAGGCCCGCACCAGCGCTCAGGTCCGCAGCAGCCGGGCGATGGCCGCCGTGGCCTCGGCCACCTTGGCGTCGACCTCTCCCGTGCCCTCCGCCTCGCCCTGGGCGGCGCTCTCCACGGCCGCGCTGGCGACACAGTGGCGCAGATGCTCCTCGAGCAGCTGGAGGGCGAAGGACTGGAGCGCCTTGGTGCTCGCCGAGACCTGGGTGAGTATGTCGATGCAGTAGACGTCTTCCTCGACCATCCGCTGCAATCCCCTGATCTGGCCCTCGATCCGGCGCAGCCGCTTCAGGTGCTGATCCTTTTGTTTGGCGTATCCATGCCCACCGTGGGGTACGGAGTCCTGGGCGGAGGTGTGCCCGGATGCCTGGCCCCGCTCGTCGCCGTCGGTGGGCACGGTGGCGTCGGCCGCCGAGGTCGTCATGGCTTCCTCCCGTTGATTGCACTATGTCCGCATATACCCCCAGTGGGTATATGGTATCGCCTTTTCCGGTCGAACCGGGCCCCCGTGCTGAGCACTCTGCCCCATGGGCGACACTGGGATCGCCGGTTACCGTGGCCGGAAGATGCGCCTAGCATCGTCGAGTCCCCATCCGCTGCATTCCGAGGATCCCCAGTGCGCTTTCGTCTGACCCCCAGGGAGACGAGCTTTTACGACATGTTCGCCGCGTCCGCGGACAACATCGTGACCGGCTCCAAGCTCCTGATGGAACTGCTCGGGGCGGACTCCTCCGCTCGTGCCGAGATCGCGGAGCGGATGAGGGCCGCGGAGCACGCGGGGGATGATGCCACGCACGCGATCTTCCACCAGCTGAACTCCTCCTTCATCACGCCGTTCGACCGTGAGGACATCTACTCCCTCGCCTCGTCCCTCGACGACATCATGGACTTCATGGAGGAGGCCGTCGACCTGGTCGTCCTCTACCAGGTCGAAGAGCTGCCCAAGGGCGTCGAGCAGCAGATCGAGGTGCTGGCGCGGGCGGCCGAGCTGACCGCCGAGGCGATGCCGAATCTGCGCACCATGACCAACCTCACGGAGTACTGGATCGAGGTCAACCGGCTGGAGAACCAGGCGGACCAGATCCACCGCAAGCTCCTGGCCCACCTCTTCAACGGTAAGTACGACGCCATCGAGGTGCTCAAGCTCAAGCAGATCGTCGATGTGCTGGAGGAGGCGGCGGACGCCTTCGAGCATGTGGCCAACACGGTCGAGACCATCGCCGTCAAGGAGTCCTGAGCCCGGGCATGGACACCTTCGCGCTTGTCGTGACCATCGCGGTCGCGCTGTTCTTCACCTATACCAACGGCTTCCACGACTCGGCCAACGCCATCGCGACCTCGGTCTCCACCCGGGCGCTGACCCCACGGGCGGCGCTCGCCATGGCCGCCGTGATGAACCTCGCGGGTGCCTTCCTCGGCAGCGGTGTCGCCAAGACCGTCAGCGAGGGCCTGATCGCCACCCCCACCGGCGACCAAGGCATGATGATCTTGTTCGCCGGACTGGTCGGCGCGATCACCTGGAACATGGTGACCTGGTACTACGGTCTGCCGTCCTCCTCCTCGCACGCGCTCTTCGGCGGGCTGGTCGGCGCGGCGCTCGCGGGGGCGAGCACGGTCCACTGGGACGGAGTGCTGGAGAAGATCGTCATCCCGATGGTCCTCTCGCCCATCGTCGGCCTGGTGCTCGGCTACTTCGTGATGGTGGTCATCCTCTGGATCTTCCGTAACGCGAACCCGCACAAGGCCAAGCGCGGCTTCCGGATAGCGCAGACCGTCTCGGCGGCGGGCATGGCGCTCGGCCACGGCCTCCAGGACGCCCAGAAGACGATGGGTGTCGTGGTGATGGCCCTGGTCATCGGGGGTGTCGAGGACGAAGGCGACGCGATTCCGGTGTGGGTGAAGATCTCCTGCGCCGCGATGCTGTCGCTCGGCACCTACGCGGGCGGCTGGCGCATCATGCGTACGCTGGGACGGCGGATCATCGAGCTGGACCCGCCGCAGGGGTTCGCGGCGGAGACCACCGCGGCAGGCGTCATGTACACGGCGTCGTTCATGTTCCAGGCGCCCATCTCGACCACCCATGTCATCACCTCGGCGATCATGGGCGTGGGGGCGACCAAGCGGGTGAGCGCGGTCCGCTGGGGGGTCGCGAAGAACATCGTCCTCGGCTGGTTCATCACCATGCCCGCGGCGGCCGGAGTCGCCGCGCTCAGCTACTGGATCGTCAACCTGGCCTTCGGCTGACCGCCGCAGAGACTGACCGCCGCAGAGACTGACCGCCGCACAGACCGACCACCGCACAGACCGACCGCCGCCCAACAGACTGGACCCACGAAGGTGGGCCCGCCCCCGGGAGCCAGGGGCGGGCCCTTCGTCTTGCGGTGGCACCGCCATGCAGCACCGCAGGACGTTCTGTCCTCGCCGGTCGTGCGAGGGGCCTGGGTCAGCCGAAGCGGCCGGAGATGTAGTCCTCGGTCGCCTGCACCGACGGGTTGGAGAAGATCCGCTCGGTCTCGTCGATCTCGATGAGCTTGCCCGGCTGGCCGACACCGGCCAGGTTGAAGAAGGCCGTACGGTCCGAGACGCGCGCTGCCTGCTGCATGTTGTGCGTCACGATGACGATCGTGAAGCGCTCCTTGAGCTCACCGATCAGGTCCTCGATGGCGAGCGTGGAGATCGGGTCGAGCGCCGAGCAGGGCTCGTCCATCAGCAGCACATCGGGCTCGACCGCGATGGCGCGGGCGATGCACAGCCGCTGCTGCTGACCGCCGGAGAGCCCGGCGCCCGGCTTGTTGAGCCGGTCCTTGACCTCGTTCCACAGGTTGGCGCCCTTGAGGGACTTCTCGACGACGCCCTCGAGCTCGCTCTTCTTGTACGAGCCGTTGAGCTTCAGCCCGGCGGCCACGTTCTCGAAGATGGACATCGTGGGGAACGGGTTGGGGCGCTGGAAGACCATGCCGACCGTGCGCCGCACGGAGACCGGGTCCACGCCCGAGCCGTAGAGGTTCTCGTCGTCGAGCATCACCTTGCCCTCAACACGTCCGCCGAGGGTGACCTCGTGCATCCGGTTGAGGGTGCGCAGGAAGGTGGACTTGCCGCAGCCCGACGGGCCGATGAAGGCGGTCACCGAGCGGGGCTCGACGGTCATCGAGATGTCCTCGATGGCCTTGTGGCTGCCGTAGTAGGCGGTGAGCCCGCTGACGTCGATGCGCTTGGCCATGTGAATCACTTCTCTTCTTCTCGGCCTCAGCGGCCGGACTTCGGGGCCTTCCAGCGGGCGATGCCGCGAGCCACCAGGTTCAGGATCATGACGAAGGCGATGAGCACGAGCGCCGCTGCCCAGGCCCGGTTGAAGGAGGCCTCGTTGCCGAGCTGCCACTGCTCGTAGATGTAGTAGGGCAGCGACGACTGGGCGCCTTCGAACGGGTTGTTGTTGATCCCCGTGGCACCGAAGACCAGCAGCACGATGGGCGCCGACTCACCGGCGATACGGGCGACCGCGAGCATCACGCCCGTGGTGATCCCGCCGATCGCGGTGGGCAGCACGACCTTGAGGATGGTGCGCCACTTGGGTACGCCGAGCGCGAGGGACGCCTCACGCAGCTCGTCCGGGACCAGCTTGAGCATTTCCTCGGTCGAGCGGACGACGATCGGCATCATCAGGATGGCCAGCGCCATGGCGCCGGCGAAGCCCGAGTAGCTGAAGCCGAGAATGATGATCCAGAAGCTGAGGATGAACAGACCGGCGACGATCGAGGGGATGCCGGTCATCACGTCGACGAAGAAGGTGACGGCCTTGGCGAGCCGGCCGCGCCCGTACTCCACCAGGTAGATGGCGGTCAGCAGCCCGATCGGCACGGCGATGAGGGCGGCGAGGCCGACCTGCTCCAGGGTGCCGATGATCGCGTGGTACGCGCCACCGCCGGGCAGGATCGTCTGCACACCCTCCATGGAGTGGGCAAGGAAGTAGCCGTCGAGCACCGTCCGGCCCCGGTCGATGGTCTCCCAGATCAGGGAGAGCAGCGGGACGACGGCGAGCAGGAAGCAGACCCAGACCAAGCTGGTGGCCAGCCGGTTCTTGGCCTGTCGGCCGCCCTCGACCGCGGCGCCGAGGGTGTACGAGGCGATGATGAAGACCAGGGCGGCGAGCAGGCCCATCTGGAACGGGTTGCCCATGCCGAGGGCGGTGCCGATGCCCGCTCCCAGCGCCAGCGAGACCACGACCAGGGCGTACGGGGCCCATCCGGGCAGCCGGGCCTGCTGGAGGCTCGAGCCGTGGCGCCCGGCGTTCTTGTCAACGACAGTGCTCATGCGGCGGTCCCCGAGTACTCCTTGCGGCGGGCGATGATCATTCGCGCGGCGCCGTTGACCAGCAGGGTGATGACGAACAGCACCAGACCGGAGGCGATCAGCGCGTCACGGCCGTCGTCACCGGCCTCCTTGAAGCGGCTGGCGATGTTCTGGGCGAAGGTGCCGCCGCCCCCGTCCAGCAGGCTGGTCTCGATCAGGAAGTTGGGGGACAGCACGGTGGCGACCGCCATGGTCTCGCCCAGCGCGCGGCCCAGGCCCAGCATGGAGGCGCTGATGATGCCGGAGCGGCCGAACGGGAGGACGGCCATCCGGATGACCTCCCAGCGGGTGGCGCCGAGCGCCAGCGCCGCCTCCTCGTGCATCTTCGGGACCTGCCGGAACACCTCGCGGCTCACGCTGGTGACGATCGGCAGGATCATGATCGCCAGCAGGATGCCGACGGTGAACAGGGAGCGCGCGGGGCCGCCCTGGTAGCTGAGGACCCCGGTCCAGCCCAGGTAGTCGTCGAACCAGGTGTACAGGCCGGTCAGATGCGGCACGAGGAAGAGCGCGCCCCACAGGCCGTAGACGATGCTGGGGACCGCGGCGAGCAGGTCGATGACGTAGGCGACCGTGGTGGCCAGCGGGCGCGGGGCGTAGTGCGAGATGAACAGCGCGATGCCCACCGCGATCGGGACCGCGATGAGCATGGCGATGATCGAGCTGACGACCGTGCCGTAGGCGAGGACGGCGATGCCGAACCGCATCGGCGAGGAGCCGGTGTTCCACTCGAAGGCGGTGAGGAAGTTGGCCTCGTCCTTGGAGATCGCGATGGCGGCGCGGTAGGTGAGGAAGGCCGCGATGGCCGCCATGATCACCAGCAGAGCGATACCGGAACCCCGGGACAGGCCGAGGAAGATCTTGTCACCGGCGCGGCCGGTGGAGCGGGTCCGGACCTTTGATGGTGACTCTGCGGCTGATGACGTGGGTGCTATATCCGTTTTCATGGGTTCTCCGGTCTGCGGAGCCTGCCGCGGAGGAGGCTCCTGGTGCGGCGGTGCACCGGACGATGCGGCTGACTCCGTCGTGGCGATCGCCGTGACGGAGTCAGCCGCACTCGGTCAGGAGAGGCTCTTGACGCTCTCGCGGACCTTGTTGGCGATCTCGGTCGGCAGCGGGGCGTAGCCCAGCTCCTTCAGCGAGGTCTGGCCGTCCTCGCTGGCGACGTAGGTCAGGAAGGACTTGGTCGCGGGGAGGGTGCTCGCCTTGTTGCCCTTGTCGCAGGCGATCTCGTAGGTGACCAGGGTGATCGGGTAGGCGCCGTCAGCCTTGGTGTCGTAGGCCAGGTCCAGGGCCAGGTCGCTGCCGGTGCCCTTGACCTTGGCCTCGGAGATGGCCTTGGAGGCGTTCTCGACGGTGGCCTGGACCGGGGCGGAGGCGCCGGTGTCCAGGTCGACGGTCTTGATGCTGTTCGCGGTCGCGTAGGAGAGCTCGAAGTACGAGATCGAGCCCGGGACCTGCTTGACCTGCGAGGAGACACCGGAGGAGCCATCGGCCGACTGGCCGCCCTCGCCCTCCCACGCCTTGCCCGGCTCATGCGGCCACGCCTTGGGCGCGGCGGCCTTGAGGTACTTGGTGAAGTTGTCCGTGGTGCCCGACTCGTCGGAGCGGTGGAACGCCTGGATCTTGAGGCTCGGAAGCTTCGCGTCCTTGTTCAGCGCCTTGATCGCGGGGTCGTCCCACTTCTTGATCTCGGAGTTGAAGATCTTGCCGAGGACCTCGGCGTTCAGCGTCAGCTTGTCCACGCCGGGCACGTTGAAGCCGACGGCGATCGGGCCGCCGACCATCGGCAGGTCAATGGCCTTGCCGCCCTTGCAGACCCGCTCCGAGGACTTGATCTCTTCGGGCTTCAGCGCCGAGTCGGAACCCGCGAAGGCGGTCTTGCCCTGGAGGAACTCCTGGATGCCCGCGCCCGAGCCGGTGGCCTTGTAGTTGAGCTTGGTGTCCTTGCAGGCCTCGCCGTAGGTCTTGATCCACAGGTCCATGGCGTTCTTCTGCGCGGACGAGCCGGAGGCCAGCAGCTGCCCCTTGCCGTCGCACTTGATGTTGGAGGCTGCCTTGGAGTCGCCACCGCCGCCACCACCGCTGTTGTCGTCGGAGCCGCACGCCGTGAGGACAAGGGCGCCGGAGACGGCGAGGGCACCGGCGGCGATGGCGCGAAGCCGGTTCTTGCGCTGAAGCTTCACTTTCGGGGGTTCCTTCCAGAAGCCGCCGGTTGGGGGACGGCGCGCGAGATGGGTGGAGCGCACTTGTTGCGGCGTGCGCCGGAGCCGTTCTCGGCTCACGCTCAGTAGGGCCGAAATTAGGCAGATCAGGTGAAGCGGCCTGAGGGGGTGAGTTAACGGACGGTGAACCTCGGCCGTCAGTGTGGTGGCCATGTCACGGCCAGGTCACGGCTGGATCGCAACGTGGGAGACCTCCTCGCGGTGGTCGCCCACGGTCCGTCCGACACCTGTGCGGCACCCGTCCGGGGAACCGGATCGGGGTGGCTGCCGGCGTAACCGCCGCGTGTCTCTGTCGGATTGCGGTACGGCATGTCACTATCCGTCCCTACGTGCCGGTACGTCAGGTCTGGCGCGCGAGAGCGACAGGAGCGCGCACGGCCGGAACCGAACGAGAGGAGACCGCGGGTGAGGCGGGACGGGAGAGGGAGGGGTGTGAGCGTCGCCGCGGCCACCGCGCTCGTCTGCGCGCTGGGACTGTCGGCCGTGCCGGAGGCGGCGTACGCCGCGCCCGGCGAGCCGGGGCCGACGCCGGGCGGCGGGGCCGGTGGCGGGACCGGTGGCGGCGGGAGCGGGGACCGGAGCCTGGAGGCGGTCCGTCAGGAGGTCGAGGGGCTCTACCGCAAGGCGGAGTCCGCCACCGACGCGTACAACCTGGCGCGGGAGAAACAGGCCCGGCAGGAGAAGTCCATCCTGAGGATCGCCCGGGCCGTGGTGAAGGCCCAGAAGGAGATGGCCGGACTGCGCAAGCGGGCCGGGGCGATGGCCCGGGCCCAGTACCGGGGCGGCGGGATGCCCGCGGAGGCGCGGCTGTTCCTCAACGGCGACCCGGGTGACTTCCTCGACGGCGTCACGCTCGCGCGCAAGGGTGAGAAGGCGACCCACGGTCTGATCGGCCGTCTGGCGCGCACCCAGGTGGCGCTGGACCGCTACGCCGAGTCGGCCTCCCAGGAGTGGGAACGGCTGGACCGGAGCCGGGCGAAGAAGGCGGCCGCGAAGAAGGAGATCCTGCGCAAGCTGGCCCGGGCGCAGCGGCTGGAGTCCCGGCTGGCGAAGGACGAGCGGGAGCGGCTGCGCCGGCTGGAGGAGGACAAGGCCCGTGGCGCACAGGCGAAGTGGCTGGACACCGGGATACTGCGGGAGCTCGGCGGCGGCGCCACCGCGAGGGGCGGCCGCGCGGTCGACTTCGCGAAGGACCAGCTCGGCAAGGACTATGTGTGGGGCGCGGTGGGCCCGAACACCTATGACTGTTCGGGGCTGACCCAGCGGGCGTGGGCGGCGGCCGGCCGGGCGATCCCGCGGACCTCGCAGGAGCAGTGGCGGCTGCTGCCGAAGGTGAGCGTGAAGGACATGCGCCCGGGTGACCTGATCATCTACTTCCGGGACGCGAGCCATGTGGGGATGTACGTGGGCAGCGGCGCGATGATCCACGCCCCCCGCCCGGGCCGCCAGGTGACGGTCGCGGGCGCGGGCTCGATGCCGATCCTGGGCGTGGTGCGGCCGGACGCGAAGTAGGCACCGGCCACCAAGGGCTCAGGGAGTAGCCACCGGTCGCCAGGGGGTCAGGCCGGCGGAAGCTCGTTCAGGGCCGTCTCGAAGGCGTCGTACGCGCGCTGGTCGAAGAGAACGAAACGGGCCTCGGTGACCGAAGTGTCCGTATCGCGCACGGTGGTGAGCGCGATCCGGGCGGCGTCGTCGAGGGGCCAGCGGTAGACGCCGGTGGAGACGGCCGGGAAGGCGACCGTACGGGCGCCCAGTTCACCCGCGACCCGCAGTGACTCGCGGTAGCAGGAGGCGAGGGTGGCCGAGCGGTCCTCGGCCGCGGAGAAGACCGGTCCGACCGTATGGATCACCCAGCGGGCGGGCAGCCGGCCGGCCGTGGTGGCGACCGCCTCACCGGCCGGAAGTCCCTTGCCGTAGCGAGATGCGCGCAGATCACGGCATTCATCCAGAATGTCGGATCCGCCCCGTCGATGGATGGCTCCGTCGACGCCACCCCCTCCCAGCAGGGAGGAGTTGGCCGCGTTCACGACCGCGTCGACGCTCTGCTCGGTGATATCGCCCAGCGCCAGCGTGATGTTCGTCATCTCGGGATTGTCTCGCGGGCCGCCAAGTGCCGCATGACGTGGGGCATATGACAAAAGTCAGTGCCTGGAGGTCATTCCGTGAAACGGCCGCCTAGCGCTAAGGTCGCCTGGCAATATCCGGTACCCGCACCTTGAGGCCGTTGAAACCGACCAGTCGGTGTACCGGATCCCAGCACGCTCCACCGTTGGCGGGGCGCGCCCTCGGGGGGAGGGAAGGAATCGAGCGATGTCCGTACCCGTGCCGAGGCAACGGGAGGCACCGGCCCAGTCGGCCGGTCCCGCCACCCTGCCCGACAACGGGCTCACCCTGCTGGTGATCGAGGACGATCCGTCCGGTGCCTTCAACGTTCCCGAGATGCTGGATACCGAGGGTAACCGGGTCCGCATCCGTACGGCCCGCAACCTCACCGAGGCCACCCGGCTGCTCACCGACGGGGTGCAGTGCATCCTCCTGGCCCTGCCGGGCCCGTGCCACGACGGCACGGACTCGCTGGCCACGCTGCGCGAGGTGCTGAGGCTCGCGCCCTCGCACGCCGTCCTCGTGCTCACCGCCGAGGACGACGCCGAGCGCGCCGCCGAGGCGGTGCGGGTGGGTGCCCAGGACTACCTCTTCCGCGGCGAGCTGGACGGCCGGATCCTCAGCCGCGCCATCCGCTACGCCGTCGAGCGCAAACGCTCCGACCTCGCCCAGCGCCAGCTCACCGAGTCACGGCTGCGCGCCCAGGAGAACGCCCGGCTGGAGCGCGGGCTGCTGCCCACCCCGCTGCTGGACGGCTCCGGGCTGCGCTTCGCCGCCCGCTACCGGCCCGGCCGCAGCCGGGCCCTGCTCGGCGGCGACTTCTACGACACCGTCCGTACCCCGGACGGCACGGTCCACGCGATGATCGGCGACGTCTGCGGGCACGGGCCGGACGAGGCCGCCCTCGGCGTCGAGCTGCGGATCGCCTGGCGCGCCCTGACCTTTGCCGGGCTCTGCGGCGATCAGCTGCTCGGCACCCTTCAGCAGGTGCTGGAGAACGAACGCGCCGACGATGAGATCTTCGCCACACTGTGCACGGTCGACATCACCCCGGACGGCCGCCGGGCCGGGGTCTGCCTGGCCGGGCACCCCTCACCGCTGGCGATCCGCCCGAGCATGGCGCCCCGGCTGCTGCCCACCGACGAGAACGGCCCGGCGCTGGGCCTGCTGCCGAACGCCCGCTGGCCGCGCCGCGAGGTCGAGCTCGGCGGGGCGTGGAGCCTGATGATGTACACCGACGGGCTGATCGAGGGCCGCGTCGGGCAGGGGGTGCAGCGGCTCGGCCAGGAGGGGATGGTCGAGATCGTGGCGCGCCAGGTCGCGGAGGGACGGCGCGGTGAGGAACTGCTGGACGCGACCGTCACCGAGGTGCGGTCGCTGAACGGCGGGGAGCTGACCGACGACCTGGCGGTGCTGCTGCTGGACCGCGGCTGACCGGCCGCGGCCCGCTATGAGGTCCCGCTATCGGCCGTTGAAGGGTCCGTAAGGGCCGTCTGAGCTGGAGCCACGGCCGCGCGGCCAGCGGCGGCCGCCGCCGGAGACCTGCCGCAGCGCGGGCCGGACGTCCACGATGTACACGATCGTCGCGATCAGCCCGATGATCGGCAGGAAGTCCAGGATTCCCATGAAGAAGTTCACCGCGGCCGCGAGACCGAGGATGATCAACCAGAATGCCTTGGTCTGCTTGTCCGCCGCTCGATACGCGTCCTCCCGGCGGATCGCCGAGTCGACGAAGGCGAAGAGGCTGAAGAGGAGCAGGGCCCAGGAGACCCAGTACATCAGCTTGCCGAAGCCTTCAACCAGCACGCCGTCCACCGCCTAGAAGATATGTATGGGAAGCGTCTCTGCGGGCCACCGTACCCGCCCACCGGGCCGGGCACGCAGGGTATACCCGGCGTACCCGGCCCGGTCGTGGACGTGCGCGCGTCAGCCGGCCGACTTCGGCTCCGGCTTCTTGGCGGCGGTGGCGGGCTTGTTGCCGCGGGCCGGGGCCTTCTTGGCCTGGGAGGCCGACGAGGCCGCGGACGCCTGGGCGCCCGAGTGACCGGAGCCACTTGACGCGGCCGGGGTGGCCGGCTTGGCCGGGGACTTCGGCGCCTCCTTGGACGAGTCCATGGCGACCGAGTGCGCCGGAGCCTTGGACCGGGCGGCGTGGCCGTCCCGCTCCTCCTTGGGCTCGATCGCGTCGGCGATGTCGACGACCTCGTCGGCCGCCTCACCGCGCCAGGTCCGCACGACGTCCTGGCCGTGCTCGGCCACCTCGTCGTACCGCTCCCGCGCCTTCACGGCCAGCTCGGCGGCCCGGCCCACACCCTGGAGGGCGAGCTCCTGCGCCGTGTCGCGCAGCCGCTTGATGTCGGTGTCGAGCGTGCCCAGCATCTCGGTGAGCTTGTCCTGGGCGCCCTTGGCCTGCTGGGAGACCCGCTCCTGCACGACCTTGGGGTCGGTGTTGCGCACCGCGTTCAGGCGCTCCGGGGCCTCCGCGACGATCTTCTCGACGAACGATGGCACCTCCTTGAGCTTCTGGGCGGCGATGTCGGCCGTGCCCGCCATGAAGTACAGCGGGGTCGGGTCGGTGAGGGTCTTGCGTACGTCGTCGGTGATGGCCATGGTGATGGTCCTCCCGGATCAGTTCGAGGGTGCGGCGACGTCGGCGCCGGTGTCGGGGGTGTCGGAGGCGTCGTCCGAGGCGGTCTGGAGCCCGTTCTCCTTGCGGAAGGACTCGTAGATTTGCAGCAGGACCTGCTTCTGCCGCTCATTGATCGAGGGGTCGGCGAGTATCACGCCGCGCACCTCGGTCTCTGCGCGGTCCCGCTCATCGAGGATCCCCGCCTGTACGTACAGGGTCTCGGCGGATATCCGCAGCGCCTTCGCCAGCTGCTGAAGGATCTCGGCGCTCGGCTTGCGCAGCCCGCGCTCGATCTGGCTGAGGTACGGATTGGACACCCCGGCCGCATCGGCCAGCTGCCGCAGCGACAGCTGCGCACTGCGCCGCTGCTCGCGCAGGAACCCGCCGAGGTTGCCGACGTTGAGTGATGCCATGCCTCGATGCTGCAACAGGTGTGCTAACTATTGCAAGCATTTGCTTGCAATAGTGGTGCGTGTCATGTGGGGGCCGTCGGCGCGACCTCGTCAAAAAAATTTCGTGAGGTCTGTCGATCCGGGCGGAGCTCGTTCGACGCAGGGGTGAGAGGCGGGGCAAGCCCCCCGGTCTCCGCTCCGAAATCTCGATCTCGTTACGCAAGGAGTCACCATGCCGCGCTATCTGTCGATGATCCGCGTCGATGAGCAGAACGCCCCCGCCGAGGGCCCCAGCCCCGAGCTCATGGAGCGGATGGGCGAGCTGATCGAGGAGATGACCAAGGCCGGGGTCATGCTGGACACGGCCGGGCTCACCCCGACCTCCGACGGCACCCGGGTCACCTGGTCCGGCGGAGAGATCAGCTGCACCGACGGCCCCTTCACCGAGAGCAAGGAGGTCATCGGCGGCTACGCCCTGCTCCAGGCCAAGGACAAGGCCGAGGCCCTGGAGTGGACCAAGCGGTTCCTGCGGGTCCATGAGGAGTACTGGACCATCACCTGCGAGGTCCGTGAGGTTGTCGAGCCCTGAGCCGGTAATGCTTGCTCCGTCCCCGTATGGCTGCTCTGATGGTGGCCGTGACGGCAGCAAGTCCGGCCGATGCGGCGAAAGCGGCTGAAAGCGCCCGGAGCGGCGCAACGGCTGATATCGCCAGAACGGTCGAAACGGTCTTCAGGATCGAGTCCGCGCGGATCATCGCAGGCGTCGCCCGCATCGTGCGGGACGTCGGACTGGCCGAGGAACTCGCGCAGGACGCCCTGGTCACCGCGCTGGAGCGGTGGCCGGAGTCGGGTGTGCCGAAGAATCCGGGCGCCTGGCTCATGGCCACCGCCAAGCACCGCGCGATCGATCTCGTACGCCGTAAGGAGACCTACGCACGCAAGCTGGCGGAGGTCGGGCGGGCCCTGGAGGACATCTCACCGCCCGACCCGGCGGATCTCGCCGGGACCGCCGAGGACATCGACGACGATCTGCTGCGGCTGATCTTCACCGCGTGTCATCCCGTGCTGTCCACCCCGGCCCGGGTCGCGCTCACGCTGCGGCTGCTGGGCGGGCTGACGACGGAGGAGATCGCCCGCGCGTTCCTGGTCCCGGAGCCGACGGTCGCCCAGCGCATCGTCCGGGCCAAGCGGACCCTCGCCAAGGCCGAGGTCCCCTTCGAGGTGCCGTACGGCGACGACCGGACCGCCCGGCTCTCCTCGGTCCTGGAGGTCATCTACCTCGTCTTCAACGAGGGCTACTCCGCGACCGCGGGCGACGACCTGGTGCGCCCGGCCCTGTGCGAGGACGCGCTGCGCCTGGCGCGGGTGCTGGCCGGGCTGCTGCCCCAGGAGCCCGAAGCGCATGGCCTGGTCTCGCTGCTGGAGTTCCAGTCCTCCCGGATCGCGGCGCGCACCGGCCCCGGCGGTGAGCCGGTGCTGCTCGCCGACCAGAACCGCACCAAGTGGAACCGCCTGCTCATCCGGCGGGGTGTCGAGGCCCTCCAGAGGGCGGGCCAGGGCCCGTACTCCCTCCAGGCCGCCATCGCCGCCTGCCACGCACGGGCGATCCGGTACGAGGACACCGACTGGACGGCCATCGCCGCCCTCTACGGCCGGCTGATGGCGCTGACCCCATCCCCGGTGGTGGAGCTCAACCGGGCGGTCGCCGTCGCGATGGCGGAGGGGCCCGCGGCGGGGCTGAAACTGGTCGATGCACTGGCTGAGGAACCGGCCCTCACGGGCTACCACCTGCTGCCGAGCGTCCGCGGGGATCTGCTGGAGCGGCTGGGGCGGCATGAGGAGGCCCGCGCGGAGTTCGCCCGCGCGGCGGCCCTGACCCGTAACGCCCGTGAGCGGGCGCTGCTGCTGGAGCGGTCGTCGGGCTGAGCTGATCTTGTGGTTGGGGCGAAAAGGTGCGCATGCTGCCCCATGACCTCATCCTCTTCCTTGTCCTCATCCTCTTCCTTGTCCTCATCCTCTTGCTTGTCTTCATCCGCTTCCGCTTCCGCTTCCTCATCCGCGGTTTCCTCGTTTTCGTCTTCCCGTCTCTCGTCACCGGCCGATCGGCTGGGCTTCGGGGCCATGCAGCTGCCGGGGCGGTGGAGCGGTCCCGCCGTCGAGCGGGCCACGGCCGTGGAGGTCGCACGGCGCGCCGTGGAGCTGGGCGTCCGTCATATCGACACCGCGGCCTTCTACTTCTCCGCCACCGAGCGGGCCAACGACATCCTGCGCGAGGCCCTGCACCCGTACCCCGAGCACCTCACCATCGCCACCAAGATCGGGCCGCTGCGCACCGCGACCGGGGAGATGTACGCGGAGGCGCGGCCGGAGCAGCTGCGGGGGCTGGTGGAGGAGAACCTGCGGCAGCTGGGCGTGGACGCCCTCGACCTGGTCCACCTGCGGGTGGGGCGGCTCAAGGCGGTGGGCGGGGTGCCGATCGGGGAGCGGTTCGGCGCGCTGGCCGCACTGCGGGAGGAGGGGCTGGTGCGGGAGCTCGGGGTGAGCAATGTGAGCGCCGAGCAGCTCGCCGAGGCCCGTGCGATCGCGCCCGTGGCGGCGGTGCAGAACCGGTTCGGGGTCCTCGACCAGGCCGACGGGGCGCTGGTGGACGAGTGCGCCGCGGCCGGGATCGCCTATATGCCGTTCTTCGCGCTGGGCGGCGGCCACACCGGCCTGGACGACGAGAATCTGCGGACGGTCGCGGAGCGGCACGGCGCGACGGCGCATCAGATCGCCCTCGCCTGGGGCCTCGCCCGCTCGCCCGCGATCATCCAGATCCCCGGCACCAGCTCACTGGCCCACCTCGAGGAGAACATGGCGGCGGCGCGGATCGCCCTCGACGAGGACGACATGGCGCTGCTGAAGCCGGTGGCGTCGGCGGACTGACGCCGAGCGGGGCGGGTGGGGCGGCAGGGCCGGGCAATAGGGGCGGGACGGGCCGTGACCTGGGCGCGAGGCCGTTGTCGTACCCCCGTGGTCGAATGAAGGGAAGGCGGGCGCGGAGTGCGCCGACGGCGGGAGGTGGGCGATGTCCGGTGGGACGAGCGGGGTGCGGGTGCGGCTCGAGCCGTGGGAGGACAGCGCGCTCTGCCTCGAGCTGCTGCGCCGCGTCAACAGCCCGGAGATGACGAGCCATCTGGGCGGACCGGAGAGCGAGGAGCAGATCCTGGTCCGCCACCGGCGGTATGCCGAGCTGACCGGGCCGGGCGCCGGGCGGATGTACCGGATCGTGCTGCCGGAGGGGGACGAGGGGGACGAGACGGCAGGCAGCATCGGGTACTGGGAGCGGGAGTGGCGGGGTGAGTCGGTGTACGAGACCGGCTGGGCCGTGCTGCCGCCGTTCCAGGGGCGGGGGATCGCGGCCGCGGCCGCGAGGGAGGTGGCCCGGGCGGCCGCGGCGCAGCGGACCCATCGGCATCTGCACGCCTATCCGTCCGTCGGCCACCCCGCGTCGAACGGGGTGTGCCGCAAGGCCGGGTTCACGCTGCTCGGCGAGTGCGAGTTCGAGTATCCGGTGGGGACGATGATGCGGTGCAACGACTGGCGGCTGGAGCTGTGGCCGCCCCCCTAGCCGTTCAGGGCGCTCTCGGTGTCCTGGGCGCCTTCGGCGGCCGGGGTGCGGGGCGGTGCGTAGTGCACGGAGAGGCCGGTGCGGCCCGGCAGGAGGTCGGGGCGGAGCACCAGGCGCTCGTCGTAGTCCCCGCCGTTCTGGCGGCGGAACGGAATCGGCTCCTCGGTCGGCAGGGCGGCCAGCCGTTTCCGCAGTTCGGCGGCATGGGTTTCGTACGCCTCGGCCGGGACCCGGTCCGCGCCGTACACCACATACGGCGGCAGCACGGACATCCCGCTGTACCAGAAGGTGCCGTGGTGCAGCGGGAACAGCAGATCACCGAGCTCGCCGTTGACACCGCGCGGGCCCATGGTGGCCTCGGGCGCCCCGGCGGTGAGCACCACCATGGCGCGCTTACCGGCCAGCTTGCCGTCCCCGTAGCGCAGGGTGCGGCCGTCCGGCCCGATGACCCCGTAGGCGAACCCCTTGACGAAGACGCGGTCGAACCAGCCCTTGAGGATGGCGGGCATGCCGTACCACCACAGCGGGAACTGCACGACGAGCGCATCGGCCCAGGCGATCTTCTCCTGCTCGGCGCGGATGTCCTCGCTGAGCGTCCCCGTGTCATGGGCGCGCCGCGAGGCGGCCCCGACGACGAGGCGTTCGTCCGCGTCATGCCGGAAGTCGGCGCCGTCCACCACCGGGTTCCAGCGCATCGCGTAGAGATCGGACAGCCGGTACTCATGGCCCGCCTCGCGCAGGGCGCGCAGCCCCTCGTCGCGCAACGCCCCGCTGAGGGAGCGCTGTTCGGGGTGGGCGAATATCCACAGCACGTTCATGCCCACCATGCTCGGAAATCGGCCCCGGGGCCGACGAGTGGCCGGATGGCCAGGATGTAGAAGAATCTGGCCAGCCACTGGCCGGCAACCTGGCCGGCAATCTGGCCAGTCCCTGATCCGGGCGGTCAGCTCCGCGCGCTGATCAGCGCCTCCACTCCGTCGAGGATCCGCTCCAGACCGAAGACGAACTCGTCGTCGGGGCCGCCCGGGGTGTCGAACTCCCCCGTCCGCAGCGCCGCCGTCACCGCCGGGAAGCGCTCGGCGTCGGTCAGCTTCTCCAGCAGCCTGGCCCAGGACGCCATCGAGGACTCCAGGCTCTGCCCCTTGCGCCGGTGGGCCGCCAGCAGGTCGAAGGTCATCCGCGCCTCGTTCCGGACAAAGCCGCTGACCAGCATCAGCACGGAGACCTTCTCACCCTCGCCGAGGTTGGTGTGGCGCAGACAGGCCAGCCCGCGCTCCATCCAGGCCACCGAGTTGGGCGTCGAGGGCGGGGTGCTTATGGGGACGTTCACCACCCATGGGTGGCGGGCGACGGCGGTGCGCAGCCCCCAGGCCCAGTCGGTGAACCCGGTCCGCCAGTCCTCCGCCGGTTCGCCGGGCGGGGGTGGGCCGTAGGCCGCGTCCTCCATCAGCGTCAGCAGCTCGTCCTTGGCCGAGACATAGCGGTACAGGGACATCGTGGAGACGCCCAGCTCGGACGCGACCCGGCTCATGGACACCGCGCCGAGGCCGTCCGCCGAGGCGATGCCGACGGCGGCGTCGACGATCCGGCCCAGGGTCAGACCGGGGCGGGGCCCCTTGCCCGGACGTTCCCGCAGTCCCCAGGCGGCCTCGATGCTCGTCGGCAGGCCGGTACCGCTGTCCTCGGTGGCCATGGCCTCGGGACCCTCCGTATCTACGTGCGCTGATGGTGGCTCGATTGACCGCCATCCTAGAGTTGTGTATACCCTACGCAGTAGGGCGTATGGCATACGCAGAAAGAGGAACGGGGGAATCATGGCCCATCGACCAGCCATCGAGGCGAGCGGCCTCGAGAAGGCCTACGGGGCGGTGAAGGTGCTCAGGGGCGTCGATCTGTCGGTCGCGCCCGGCAGCGTCTTCGCGCTGCTCGGTCCCAACGGGGCGGGCAAGACCACGACCGTGCGGATCCTGGCCACGCTGACGCCACCGGACGCCGGGCGGGCCCGTGTCGCGGGCTTCGACGTCGTCGCCGACCGCCGCCGGGTCCGCCGCGCCATCAGCCTCACCGGGCAGTACGCCGCGGTGGACGAGATGCAGACCGGCGAGGAGAACCTGCGGATGATGGGGCGGCTGACCCGGCTCGGCCGCGCCGAGGCCCGCGGCCGGGCACATGAACTGCTGGAGCGCTTCGACCTCACCGGCGCCGCCCGCCGCACCGTGGGCACCTACTCGGGCGGGATGCGCCGCCGACTCGACCTCGCCGCGGGCCTGGTCGGCCACCCCGAGGTGATCTTCCTCGACGAGCCGACCACCGGACTCGACCCGCGCAGCCGACAGGCCATGTGGGAGGTGGTCAAGGGGCTGGTGACGGACGGGGTGACGGTCTTCCTCACCACCCAGTACCTGGAGGAGGCCGACCAACTCGCCGACCGCGTCGCCGTGGTGGACGGCGGCCGGGTGGTGGCCGAGGGCACCCCGGCCGAGCTGAAGGAGCGCGTGGCCGGGCAGCGGCTGGACCTGACGCTCGGCGATGTCGCGGCGTACGAGACGGTCGCGCGCCAACTCGGCGTACGGCTCGTCCGGAGCGACGCCGACCGGCTGACGCTGGGCGTCGCGACGGACGGCAGCGCCGCCCATGTGCGCGCCCTGCTCGACGAGATCGACCCCGAGCGCCGCGCAGTGGACCGCTTCACCGTGCACAGCGCCACGCTCGACGATGTCTTCATGACCCTGACCGGCCATGACGCCGGGGGCGACAGCCGCTGCGCCGGGGGAGAGCGCTCCGCGGGGGAGAAGGAGACGGCCGGTGTCTGACGCGATCGTTCTGACCGGCCGCACCATCCGCCTGAGCAGGCGCAATCTCGACGCGGTGCTCACCGCCATGCTGCTGCCGATCATGCTGATGCTGGTCTTCGTCTACTTCTTCGGCGGCGCCATCCACACCGGTACCGAGTACGTCACCTATGTCGTCCCCGGGGTGATGCTGCTGTGCGCGGGCTTCGGCTCGGCCAATACGGCGGTCACCGTCACCAATGACATGGCCGGTGGCATCATCGACCGCTTCCGGTCGCTGGACATCGGCGGCACCCCGATCCTGGCGGGCCATGTGGCCGCGAGCGTGCTGCGCAACACGGTCGCGACCGCGATCGTCTTCGGGGTGGCCTTCCTCATCGGCTTCCGTCCGGCCGCCGGTCCGCTCGACTGGCTGGCCGTGGCCGGGATCCTGCTGATGTTCATCCTCGCCATCTCCTGGCTGTCGGCCTGCTTCGGTCTGATCGCCAGGTCACCGGAGGCCGCGGGCGGGTTCACCTTCATGATGATGTTCCTGCCGTATCCCAGCAGCGCGTTCGTGCCCATCGACACCATGCCGGGCTGGCTGCACGGGTTCGCGGAGCATCAGCCGGTCACCCCGGTCATCGAGGCCCTGCGAGGGCTGCTGCTGGACCGGCCGGTCGGCGACAGCGCCTGGCAGGCCCTGGTCTGGTGCTGCGGAATCCTGGTGGTGGCGACCGGACTGTCGGGCGTGCTCTTCCGCCGTCGCACCGGCTGAGCCGCGGAGCCGCCGCACCGGCTGAACTGCTGAGCCGTCGAACCGGCTGGACTGCTGAGCCGTCGCACCGGCTGAGCCCATGAGCCGGTGAGCGCGTTCCCGGCGGCGCCGTCAACGGGGGTCGGCGCCGCCGGGCGGATCAGCTGCCGTACGGGTGGGTGGTGCGGGCCGTGCGCAGGGCCCGCGCCCACCAGGTGAGCTGGTCGAGCATCGCCCCGGCGGCGGTGTCCGGGCCCTCGGGATCCTTCAGCCGGCCGTCCTCTCCGAACAGCCCGCCCGCGTTGTGGAAGCTGACCGTGTCGCGGACGGTCACGGCGTGGACCTCGGCGAAGACCGGCCGCAGATGCTCGACCGCGCGCAGGCCACCGGAGATGCCGCCGTAGGAGACAAAGCCGACCGGTTTGGCCTGCCACTGGGTGAAGTGCCAGTCGATCGCGTTCTTCAGAGAGGCGGGGTAGCTGTGGTTGTACTCGGGCGTGACCACGGTGAACGCGTCGGCCGCGGCCAGCCGGGGCGTCACCGCTTCCAGGGCCGCGACGTCCTCGGGGCCGGGACGGTGGGTGAGGGCCGCGGGCAGCGGAGTCTCGGCCAGGTCCACCACATCGACGGTCATATCGGAGCGGAGCGTCGCATGACCGGCGAACCAGTCCGCGACCTTCGGCCCGAAGCGGCCGTCGCGGGTGCTGCCGATGATGATGGCGAGCCGGATGGGGGAGTCGGAGTCGGTGGCGGATGCGGGCGTGGTGGTTGCCGTCAGAACGGCGGTGTCTGTCGTCATGAGACGAGCCTCGGACTTAAACAAAGGTTGAAGTCAAGCTACCCTCGGCACCATGACGCAACTGACCTGGAAAACCCATGAGCTCACGGTCGGCGATCTCGCACAGCGCAGCGGGGTGCCCGCCTCCGCGCTGCGCTTCTATGAGCGCGAGGGGCTGATCCACAGCCGCCGCACCTCCGGCAACCAGCGCCGCTACACCCGTGACACCCTCCGCCGCGTGGCCTTCGTCCGCTCCTCGCAGCGCGTCGGCATCCCGCTGGCGAGGATCCGGGAAGTCCTCGGGCTCTTCCCCGAGGACCACGTCCTCACCAAGGAGGACTGGGCCCGGATCTCGGAGTGCTGGCACGCGGACCTCAACGAGCGCATCGAACAGCTGGAGAACCTCCGCGACCACCTCACCGACTGCATCGGCTGCGGCTGTCTGTCGATCGACAAGTGCGCGCTGGCGAACCCCTACGACCGGCTGGGCGAGCAGGGCACGGGCGCCCGCCGGCTGCTGAAGTCCAGCTGCTGAGCACCGGGCGGCTCAGAAACCGGTCGGCTCAGAAGCCGTCGGGGCACCAGGGGCGGCGCGGGGTCCGCAGCAGCCGGTCCGCCAGTGCCGCGGCGCCCGGGCGGTCCTCCGATATCCGGCCCAGTGAGGCGAGCCGGACCGCCGACTCGTCGCCCAGCCACAGGGTGCTCAACTCGCCGATGTCCATGGTCAGATCGGCCGGACGGCCCGTGGTCGCGCACGCCGCGCCGTCGGGGCCCGCCTCCAGGAAGTAGCGGCCCCCGGCCAGCCCGGCGGCGTCGCGCAGCTCGAGCACCAGCGAGCCCTCCGCCGGGTACGTACGGGTCTCCAGCAGCTGGGGCACATCCAGCGGTCGCAGCCACAGCCAGTCGGCATACATGGTGACCTGGGCCGCGCGGGGGTCGCCGAGCAGCAGCGGAAGCAGATCGTCCGGGGCGCGTCGGCCGGTGTTGACCCGGGTCACCCAGTCGACCGAGAGCAGGAAGTGCCACAGCGCCCGCTCGGCGGCCGGGGTGACCGTGGTCAGCTCGAGCACGGTGGCGGTGTTGTGCGGTCGTTTGTTGCCCTCCCAGCGGTCGTCCGCCGTATAGGCGAGCAGTCCGTCCACCGGGCCCTCGGGGGAGCGGTAGAGCACATAGAACGGCTCGGTCCAGGGGCGGTTGGGGTACTGCCGCTGACCGGTGTTGGTCCGCCACCAGTGGTCCGGGCGGTCGATGACGCCGTGCTGCTTCGCGCGCAGCCGCTCATGCAGGGCGGGGCCCAGCTTCCGCACCTCGTCGGCGTCGGCGAAGTCGACCCGGCCGCCGTCCACCGGAGCCGAGTGGCGTGGGTCGAGACCGGCCCGGGGGACGTCCACCTGCCATTCGGTGATCCAGGTGGCCGGGCCGAAGCCGTACCGCCCGTAGATCGGGTACTCGGCCGCGATCAGGGTGGCCACCGCCTCGCCCCGCTCCTTGGCGGCGCGCAGATCGTGCTCCATCATCCGGCTGAGCAGCCCCCGGCGGCGGTGGGTGGCCGATACCGCGACATTGCTGATCGCGTCGGCCGGAACATCCGCCCCGCCGACCGCCGTCAGCCGCTGTGCGAAGCTGCGGAAGGTGGCCACGCAGCGGTCCCCGTCGAAGACCCCCTGCGTACGGGACAGATCGATCTGCTCCCGCCGCAGCTCCACCTCCTCCTTCGGCGCCTCCGGCGGACGCAGGAAGCCGGTGTTGAGCGCGACGGTCCAGTTGGTGAGGTCGGAATCGGCGAGTGGGGTGCGGAGTTCGAGGGCCATGCGCACACGCTAAGCGTCGGCCGCCACCGGCCGCACGCCGATTTCCACAGCCCTCGGACCAGGTACTTTCATCACACCGCACCCTGTGGATGGCTCGGCGAGCACCCTCAGGACGGCCCGTCGCCGCCTACGCCAGCAGGTCGTCCACCTGCGCCTCTCCCTCGCGGTACCGGCGGGCGATCTCCGCGCTGCAACCGTCCGCCGTGCGCTGTAGCTCCTGCCGCCGCCGCGACACCTGCCGCTCATGGCCGACGAGGCGGGCCATCGCGCCGTGCAGCTCCTCGTCCGTACGGGCCCGCAGATCCGACAGGCCCACCTCGGCCAGCATCTCCTCGGCCAGCCGCTCGTACTCCGCGTCCTGTGGCGTCCCGAGCGTGACATGCCGGGCCGAGGAGCGGTGCCGTGGGGGGAGATCCGCGAGGATCTCCGGCAGCCGGTCCACCAGCGCGGCGGGCGGCTGGGCCGCGGCCGCCGCGGGCGCCGGGTCACGGCGGTGGCCCAGCTCGGCGCGGAGGATGTCGATCCGCCCCTGGAGCAGTCTGCGCAGATAGCTCAGATCCGCCTCCTCGCGCTGTGCCGAGCGGCGCAGCGACCGCAGCTCCGGCAACTGCAATGCGTTCAGACCGCTCGCCGCCGCCGACGTGGACGTCACGGCCGGCGCCGTCACGGCGGCGGAGTCGGCCCGCCGCCCGCCGCGCTGGCTCGGCGGCCGTGGCGGCAGCAGGCCCTCGGTGGCCATGGGCTGGCCGGTGCCCGATGTGTTCATTGGTGTCCGTCCCCTCCAGCGATGCGTCGTTCCCGCAGTTCCTGCCCGCCTGCACCGCCTGCACGCATCGTGCCACCAGTGATGCTCCCTGTGCAGCGGCTCTCCACCCGATCGGCCCCGGATGGACGCACGGCATGATGGTCGCCATGCGTGCTGTGGTACAGAGAGTGGACGGGGCGAGCGTCGTCGTGGACGGCGAGACGGTCGGCGAGATCGTCGGTGAGGGGCTGTGCGTACTGGTCGGGGTGACACATGACGACACCCCGGAGAAGGCGGCCCAGCTCGCCCGCAAGCTGTGGTCCGTAAGGATGCTCCACGACGAGCGGTCCTGCTCGGACCTGGACGCTCCGCTGCTGGTCATCAGCCAGTTCACGCTCTACGGCGACGCCCGTAAGGGGCGCCGCCCCACCTGGAACGCGGCGGCGCCCGGCGGGGTCGCCGAACCGCTCGTCGACGAGGTGGTGGCCCAGCTGCGGAAGCTGGGCGCACACGTGGAAACGGGCCGGTTCGGAGCGGCCATGAAGGTCTCGCTCACGAACGACGGCCCGTTCACGGTGCTCGTAGAGGTCTAGCCGAACCGCGAGGCCCGGCGGACCGGCCGTGGGTTCACGGCCCGGCTGACCGGCGGGTTCACGGCCCGGCGGACTGGCGGCGGGTTCACGGCTCCACGACCGTCTCCTGCGCGGCGGCCGTGGAGTCCGCGATCAGGTCCGCGTCCACCGGCACATTGCGCTTGACCAGCGCGAGGGCGATCGGCCCCAGCTCGTGGTGGCGGGCCGAGGAGGTGATGAACCCCAGCTGGCGGCCCTCCTCGCCTTCCGAGGCCAGCCGTATGGGCGCGCCGTGGGACGGCAGCGTCACCTCGCTGCCGTCGAGGTGGAGGAAGACCAGCCGGCGCGGTGGCTTCCCCAGGTTCTGCACCCGGGCGACGGTCTCCTGGCCGCGGTAGCAGCCCTTCTGGAGATGGACGGCGGAGCCGATCCAGCCCAGCTCGTGCGGGATGGTGCGGTGGTCGGTCTCCAGGCCGACCCGCGGCCGGTGGGCCTCGACCCGCAGCGCCTCGTACGCCAGCACCCCGATCGGCGGACCGCTCTCCTCGGCGAAGGCGGTAAGGCGCTCACGGGGCAGGAAGAGGTCCCGGCCGTGCGGGGTCTCGCGGACGACGGCGTCCTCGGGGGCCTCGGTGATGCTGCCCGCCGGGAGGTGGACGACCGCGTACGCGTCGGTGCGGTCCGCGATGTCCACCCGGTAGAAGAACTTCATGCTCTCCAGGTAGGCGATCAGATCGCCCTGGCTGTCGGGCTCCACATGGGCCCAGGTGGTCTCGCCGTCGTCGACGAGGTAGAGCGCGTGTTCGATGTGGCCGTGGGCGGAGAGGATCAGGGCTTCGGTGGCCTGGCCCGGCGGTAGTTCGCTGACGTGCTGGGTGAGCAGCAGATGCAGCCAGCTGAGCCGGTCGGCACCGCTGACCGTGACCACTCCGCGGTGCGAGAGGTCCACGAAGCCGGTGCCGTCGGCGAGCGCGCGCTGCTCGCGGAACAGGTCGCCGTAGTGGGCGGCGACGCCTTCGTCGGGGCCCTCGCCGGGGACGGCGCCGGGCAGCGACAGCAAAGGGCTCTTCATGAACTCAGCCTACGACCTGCGGGCTCGGCCCTCACCGGAGCGGTTCTCGGCGCCGCCCCCAGCGAGCTGTCCGGGGTCTCCACCGGCCTCCGCGGCGCGCTGCCGGGCGGAGCAGGAGGCACACCGGCCGAAGATCGCGAAGTGCTTCAGATCGGTGTCGAAGCCGAAGTCCGCCCGGAGCTGCCGGGTGAAGGCGTCGGCCACGGAGACATCGGCCTCGATCACATCCGTGCAGTCCCGGCACACCATATGGATGTGATGGTGCCGGTCGGCCAGGTGGTACGTGGGGGCGCCGTGGCCGAGATGGGCATGGCTGACCAGGCCCAGCTCCTCCAGCAGCTCCAGCGTGCGATAGACCGTGGAGATGTTGACGCCGCTCGCGGTGCGGCGCACCTCGGTGAGGATCTCGTCCGGAGTGGCGTGCTCCAGATGATCGACGGCTTCGAGCACGAGCTGGCGCTGCGGGGTCAGACGGTAGCCGCGCTCCCGCAGATCGCTCTTCCAGTCGGTGGTCGCCACGGTGCAAGTGTAGGCGGGCCCGCGGTGACCGGCCGGACGCACGGGGGAGAACCGGACGCGGTACGCGGGGGCCTGACTCGGCGGAGGGCGGAAGGCGGAGGGCGGAAGGCGTTTGAGCCGGGGGGCCCAGCGGGTGGCCCAGCGGGGCTCAGCGAGGGCTCAGCGGAAGAACGCGATCCCGTCGTCCGGCAGGTCCTTGAGGTCCTTGGCCCACTCCCGTGGGTCCACGACCTTCTTCAGATGCGCGGACATGTACGGGCGCAGCTCGACCTCGGGTGTGGCCTTCTCGCCGACCCACATCAGATCGCTGTTGACGTAGCCGTACAGCCGCTTGCCGCCCGAGTACGGGGCCGCGTGGGCGGTGCGCGCCACCGCGTCCGTCGCCAGGTCGATCTGCGGCTTGCCCTCCGCGAGCTCGCCGTACCAGACCTCGACGATGCCCTGGTCCCGGCTCATCACGACCTCGACCTTGCGGTCCTTGTCGATCCGCCAGTAGCCGGATTCGGTCTCCAGGGGGCGGACCTTCTTGCCCTCGGAGTCCAGCACCCAGGTGTGCGAGACGTACTCGATGAAGTCACGGCCGTCGTGCGTGAAGGTGGCCTCCTGGCCGAAGTTGCACTTCTCGGCCCCGGGGAAGTCCGAGACGCCGGCCCCTTCCCAGTTGCCCAGGAGGAAGGCGAGCGGCACGAGGTCCGGGTGGAGGTCGGACGGAATCTGGATCATGAATTCAGGCGATCTGTCGAGAGTCGAGCCGTGGTGGCGGGGCGGGAGCGGTTCAGCGCTGGCCCTGGTACAGCTTCTTCCAGGTCAGCGCGGCGAAGCCGAGCGTGGCCACGGCGACCAGGATCATCAGGGTGGTGAAGACTGCCTCAAGCACGAGCGCGCTCCTCGGAACAGATGACGGACGGCACCGAGTCTAGTCGCCGCCGGGACGGCCGGTGGAGACAGGTGGCCGTGCGGCGCCGGGCCCCTGGGTGCCGAGCCTAAGGTTGACGCATGGCGAAGAAGCTGGTGATCAAGGTGACGGCGGGCGCGGACGCTCCTGAGCGGTGCTCTCAGGCGTTCACGGTGGCGGCGGTGGCCGCGGCGAGCGGCGTCGAGGTCTCGCTCTGGCTGACCGGGGAGTCGACGTGGTTCGCGATCCCGGGCCGGGCCGCGGAGTTCGAGCTTCCGCATGCCGCGCCGCTTCCGGATCTGATCGACGGCATCCTTACGGGCGGTGGGACGATCACGGTGTGCACACAGTGCGCCGCTCGGCGGGAGATCGAGGAGAAGGATCTGATCGAAGGTGCTCGGATCGCGGGCGCTCAGGTCTTCGTGAGCGAGATCATGCCGGACGGCGTCCAGGCGCTCGTCTACTAGCTCGGGTACGAGGGGGTTTCCCCTACCCGCCCCTTCCCACAACTGGGGCTCCGCCCCAGACCCCGCTCCTCAAGCGCCGGAGGGGCTGGAAGGTGGGGCTCCGCCCCGGACCCGCTCCTCAAGCGCATGAGGGGCTGGAAGGCGGGGCTCCGCCCTGGACGCTCCTCAAACGCCGGAGGGGCTGGAAGGTCGGGCTCCGCCCCAGACCCCGGGGTGCAGGGGCGAAGCCCTGTCGGTCAATGCCGGTGGTTGTGCTCGTCCAGCTCACGCCACCACCGGTCGGACTCCTCGTCCCCCGATTCGTCCCACCACCGGTCGTCCGGGCCCCGGCGATTGGCGACGATCGCCGCCAGGGGCGGTATCACCATGGCGACGATGCACATCGCGACCGCGGCGGGGACAGACCACAGGCGCACAAAGGCCCACGCCGAGATGAAGAGCGTCAGACACGCGCCCATCAGGAAGAAGTATGCGTGGCGACGTCGCGCGTACATATGTCCAGCGTACGTCCGCGACCGCCGCACCGACAGACGAAAGACCCTGGCGCCGATGGACGAAAGCCCCCGCACCGACGGACGAAGGGCCGCACCCCGCCGAGGCGTCCAACCCCGGGGTGCGGCCCTCCGGCCGTGAGTCACGACGCGTCGTAGCGCGTCAGACGGCGATGGCGACCTCCGCCAGCCCGCCCTTCTGGGCGACGACGGTGCGGTCCGCGGTACCGCCGGGAACCAGGGCGCGCAGCGTCCACGTGCCCTCCGCGGCGTAGAAGCGGAACTGCCCGGTCGCGGAGGTGGGGACCTCGGCGGTGAACTCGCCGGTGCTGTCCAGGAGCCGGACGTAACCGGCGACGGGCTCGCCGTCGCGGGTCACCGAACCCTGGATCGTGGTCTCACCGGGCTTGATCGTCGAGGCGTCGGGGCCGCCGGCCTTGGCTCCACACATGGATGTCTGTCCTTACGTTCGGGGGAGAGGGGTCAGCTGTCGGAGCCGAGCTCGACCGGCACGCCGACCAGCGAGCCGTACTCGGTCCAGGAGCCGTCGTAGTTCTTGACGTTGGTCTGGCCCAGGAGCTCGTGCAGGACGAACCAGGTGTGAGCGGAGCGCTCACCGATGCGGCAGTAGGCGATGGTGTCCTTCGACAGGTCCACGCCCGCGCCCTCGTAGATCTCCTTGAGCTCGTCGTCGGACCTGAAGGTGCCGTCGTCGTTGGCCGACTTCGACCACGGGATGTTGCGGGCGCTCGGGACGTGGCCCGGACGCTGCGACTGCTCCTGCGGGAGGTGGGCCGGGGCGAGCAGCTTGCCGGAGAACTCGTCGGGGGAGCGCACGTCGACCAGGTTCAGCGAGCCGATGGCGTCCACGACCTCGTCGCGGAAGGCGCGGATGGCGGTGTCCTGCGGCTTGGCCTTGTACTCGGTCTGCGCGCGGCTCGGCACCTCGGCGACCAGGTCGCGGGAGTCCAGCTCCCACTTCTTGCGGCCGCCGTCGAGCAGCTTGACGTCCTGGTGGCCGTAGAGCTTGAAGTACCAGTAGGCGTACGCCGCGAACCAGTTGTTGTTGCCGCCGTAGAGGACGACCGTGTCGTCGTTGCCGATGCCCTTCTCCGACAGGAGCTTCTCGAAGCCGGCCTGGTCGACGAAGTCACGGCGCACCGGGTCCTGGAGGTCCTGCTTCCAGTCGATCCGGATGGCGTTCTTGATGTGGTTCTTGTCGTAGGCCGAGGTGTCCTCGTCCACCTCGACGATGACCGTCTTGGGGTCGTCGATACGGGCCTGGACCCAGTCGGCGTCCACCAGGACGTCACTGCGGCTCATGTTTCTCTCCTCCGGGGCAGTTGCGGCGGTACGGGCACGCTCACGACGCGGCGCCGCGCGGGGGCGTGCGGCGAGCGTACGAGCGAAGGTGCGGGGAGGCCCGGCTGACGGGCCGAAGAGGGGGGCCGGTCCGTGGCGTGTGCGGACCGCGTCCCATTCAGACGGGGCGACAGAGCATGGCGGCGACGCGGCACAGGTCGACTGCCCGCCGCTTCGTGAGATCCGCCTGTCGCTTCATGGGTCCGATCGTAGGGACGGACAGGCGGGCATGTCACCGGTGTGTCGCATGATGAGACGTTATCGTCCGGAGTGTGGGATGGGAGATGCGTGAACGGCTGCGGGGCGCGGCCGGAGGGGCCCGCGGAGGGCAGGGCCGTCCATATACGCGGACATGATCGTCTCAGTGAATGGACCAGGGGCGTGATCCGACGCCCCTGGTACTGATCGCGTCAGCCCGTCAGCTGGACATCGTGACCCGCGACCGAGACGTCTATGCCGTCCTTGGAGGTCTCCACCTTGTCCAGCCGCATCCCGGTGGGCAGTCCATCGATCTTCCGCTCCATGTCGGTCTTCTCGCGCACCTTGTCCTCCCACTGGGGGATGCTGCCGCCCGGTATCGACTCGGCGTGCAGCCGGATGGTGTTGCCGTTCACGATGGTGACCTGGGAGTGGGCGGTGAGGCTGAAGCCCAGCAGACTGCCGGTGATCTTGACTTTGTTGGCGCCCGACGGGTCGTGGGCGACCGTGATCCCCGGACCGGCGGCCTGCGAGAGGTCCGCGTAGCTGATGTGGGCCGAGCCGGTGGCACGGTCGGCGCTGGCCGACGAGAAGTTGCCCGAGATGCGCACGTTGTGCAACTGGGCGTCGAGCTCGGTGACCCGGACGCTGCGGCCGTCCCCCGCGTCCGTCGTCAGCCCGTCCACGCCGACGTCGACCTCGTCCAGCTCCTTGCCCACGACCTGGGTGAGGAACGGGAAGCCCTTGATCGAGACATTGGGCGTCGTGGTCAGGCCCTGAGAACTCTTGATCTTGTCGGCCGCCTTGGACTCGGCCATGTACACCGCGATGCGGTCGGCGGCCACGAAGAGGCCGCCGAGTATCACGACGACGATCAGTGTGATGCGTAGTGCGCGCATGTGCGTGGGTCCCCCAGGCTCTCGCTCAGGCCCTCGCGCCTGAGGCTGCGAGCCTATCCGGAGCGGATGAGCGGGAGCCGGGGAGTCAGCCCAGAGCGCGGCCGATCACATAGACCACGGGGGCGGCGGCCGCGAGCGGCAGCGCCACGCCGGCCGTCATGTGGACGAAGCGCGAGGGGTAGTCGTAGCTGGCGACCCGGTGGCCGATCAGCGCGCACGCCCCGGCCGCGAACCCGAGCAGGGCGGCGGTGGACGTGCCCGTTCCGGTGAGCTGCCCGGCTCCGACCCCGGCGCCGGTGGCGGCCGCCAGCGCGACCACGACCGCGGCGGCGGTCGGCAGCGGCAGTGCCCGGACGAGCACGGCCACGGCTACGGCGGCCGCGCCCACCACCACGGCGTCCGAGGACTCGGCGACGGCGGCCAGATGGCCGGCCGCGAGCACGGCGAGGGCCGTGGCCGCCACGGCGGCCGTAAGGCCGTACAGCCGCTCGTCCGGGGAGGCGTGACTGCGGAGCTGGAGGATCAGCACCAGCAGCAGCCAGACGCCGATGGTGCCGATGACGACCGTAGGGGCGTGGGACGGCTCGGTGGCGAGCAGGCCGACGTCGGCGGCCAGACCGCCCGCGAAGGCGAGCGCGATGCCCTGCCGGGCGGGCCACATGCCGTTCAGCCGGAACCAGCCCGCCGCCGTGACCGCCTGGAGCGCCGCCACCGCGACGGCGACCGCCGGGCGGCCCAGCGGTGCGGTGGCCGCGAGCAGGGCGGCGAGCACGGAGGTCAGGGCGGCGGGGACGAACCCCGGGTGGACGATCTGCGGACGCCCCTCGGCCTTGGCCTTCTCGGCGGCGGTGAGCGGCCGGTCCGGCTGCGGGGCGGGCGGCTCGGCGGTCGCGGTCGCGGCCTGTGCCTGAGCCGGGGCTTGAGCCTGCGCCGGGGCTTGAGCCTGAGGCGGGGCCTGCGACGGGGCCTGAGCCGGGGCCTGGGACGGGTCGGCGGGCTGGTGGTACGGGTGCTGCTGCTGCTGATCCCAGCCCTGGGCGTACTGGCCCTGGTGGCCCTGATGTCCTGGGGGGCCCTGGTGCGGCTGCTGGCCCTGCTGCCCCTGGTGGCCCTGCTGGGCGGCGGCGTAGGGGTCCGCGTACGGCGGCTGCTGGTACTGCTGCTGCGGGTGCTGGTACTGCGGCGGCTGGGCCTGGGCGTACCCCTGCTGCTGATACCCCTGCTGCTGATACCCCGCGTACCCCTGCCAGTCGGCCTGCTGCTGGCCACCCTGGCCATTGCCACCGTGAGCGCCGTTGCCACCGTGAGCGCCGTTGCCACCGGGGCCGCCATGGCCGCCGTAAGGATGCCCGCTCTGGTCGTATCCCCCATAAGGAGCCTCGTACGACCCGTACGGGGGATACGGCTGCTGGCCTTGCTGCGGATGAGGCTCGTCGGGCTGATGAGGCTCGTTGGGCTGGTGCGGCTGGTTGCTCATGAGCTCGGGGTTCACCCTCCTGCGAACGGCGGGAGCACCTCGACCGTGCCGCCCTCGGCGAGTTGGATCGTCTTGTGGTCACGGGTGCCGGCCGGGGTTCCGTCGACCAGGAACGAACAGCGCAGCAGGACCCGTGCGAACTCCGGCCGCGCGTTGTGCCGCTGCCGGGCCGCGTCAAGCGCCTCCGCCAGTGTCCACGCGGTGTACGGCTCCTCCGCGGTGCCGGCCGCGGCGCGGGCCGCGGCCCAGTACCGGATGGTCCCGGCGGGCGTGCTCATCATCGCCATCGCGATCCCTTTCCCGTCATCTGCCGCCTCCATGATGACGGGTGCGGGACCGCGCCCGGGACCACACGCGGTTCGTCGAAAATACGGCCGGTTCAGGACGAGTGTCACTTAAGGTTTCCGTGTGCTGGTACGACTGATACGGGCGTATCTGAGGCCCTACACCCGAACGATCACGCTGATCGTCTTATTGCAGCTGGTGCAGACCATCGCCACCCTCTATCTGCCCGCACTGAACGCGGACATCATCGACAGCGGAGTGGTGAAGGGCGACACCGGCTACATCCTCCGTGTCGGCGGGCTGATGATCGCCGTCACCTTCGTCCAGATCGTGTGCGCCGCGGGGGCCGTCTACTTCAGCGCCCGCACCGCCATGGCGCTCGGCCGCGATGTGCGCGCCGCCGTCTTCGACCGGGTGCAGTCCTTCTCCGCCCGGGAGATGGGCCACTTCGGGGCGCCGTCCCTGATCACCCGCACCACCAACGACGTCCAGCAGGTGCAGATGCTGTGCCTGATGGCCTTCACCCTGATGGTCTCGGCGCCGATCATGTGCGTCGGCGGCGTGGTCATGGCGCTCAACGAGGATGTGCCGCTGTCCGGGCTGCTCCTGCTCATCGTTCCGGCCCTGGGCCTCGTGGTCACCCTCATCGCCCGCCGGATGCGGCCGCTGTTCCGCGACGTCCAGCAGCGCATCGACACCGTCAACCGGGTGCTGCGCGAGCAGATCACCGGGATCCGGGTCATCCGCGCCTTCGTCCGCGACACCCATGAGCGCGGCCGCTTCACCGACGCCAACACCGGGCTGATGGATGTCTCGCTGCGCGCCGGGCGGCTGATGTCGCTGATGTTCCCGGCCGTGATGCTGGTGGTGAACGTCTCCAGCGTGGCCGTCGTCTGGTTCGGCGGGCACCGCATCGACAGCGGCGGGATGCAGATCGGCGCGCTGACCGCGTTCCTCAGCTATCTGATGCAGATCCTGTCGTCCGTGATGATGGCCACCTTCATGTTCATGATGGTGCCGAGGGCCGAGGTGTGTGCCGAGCGCGTCCAGGAGGTGCTGGACACCGGGACCAGTGTCGTACCGCCGCTGATGCCCGTCGCGCCCGCGCCCGCCGACGCCGGACGGGGGCTGCTGGAGCTGCGGGGCGTGGAGTTCCGCTACCCCGGCGCCGACGCGCCCGTGCTGCGCGACATCTCGCTGACCGCCCGGCCCGGCCGGACCACCGCCGTCATCGGCTCCACCGGCAGCGGCAAGTCGACCCTGCTCGGGCTGGTGCCGCGGCTGTTCGACGCGACCGACGGCAGCGTCCACCTCGACGGGGTGGATGTGCGCGACCTCGCCCCCGAGGTGATGACCCGGGCCATAGGGCTGGTCCCGCAGAAGCCGTACCTGTTCGCCGGCACCGTCGCCTCAAACCTGCGGTACGGCGACCCCGACGCCACCGACGAGGAGCTGTGGCGGGCCCTGGAGACCGCCCAGGCACGGGAGTTCGTGGCGGCCATGGAGGGCGGTCTGGACGCCCCGATCGCCCAGGGCGGAACCAATGTGTCCGGCGGCCAGCGGCAGCGGCTGGCGATCGCCCGCGCCCTGGTCCGCAAGCCGTCCGTCTACCTCTTCGACGACTCCTTCTCCGCGCTCGACTACGCCACCGACGCCCGGCTGCGGGCGGCGCTCGCGGACGAGACGGACAACGCGACGGTGGTCATCGTCGCCCAGCGGGTGTCCACGATCCGGGGCGCCGATCTGATCGTGGTCCTCGACGCGGGGCGGATCGTCGGCGCCGGCACCCACGGCGAGCTGATGGCCGGCAATGAGACCTATCGCGAGATCGTGCTCTCCCAGCTCACCGAGGAGGAGGCGGCATGAGCGGCACTTCGGCGCCCCGCAGGGGGCCGGCGCCCGCCGCCGGGCCCGGCCGCTTCATGGGCGGGCAGCCCACCGAGCGGTCCATGGACTTCCGCGGCTCCGGCCGCCGGCTGCTGGTCCGGCTCCGCCCCGAGCGCGGGATCGTGCTGCTGGTGCTCGCGCTGGGCACGGTCAGCACCGGGCTCGCGGTGGTGGGCCCGAAGATCCTCGGTGCGGCCACCGACCTGATCTTCGCGGGCATCGTCGGACGGCAGCTGCCCGACGGCGTGAGCAAGGAGCAGGCCGTCCAGTCGCTGCGCGACAAGGGCCAGGGCACGGTCGCCGACATGGTCGCCTCGATGGACGTCACCCCGGGCCAGGGCATCGACTTCCACGCGGTCGGCGTCGTGCTGCTGTGGGTCACGGCGCTGTATGTGGCCGCCGCGCTCCTGGGCCTGGTCCAGGGCCGGGTGGCGACCGTCGTCGTCCAGCGCGCGGTCTTCCGGCTGCGCGAGGACGTGGAGCACAAGCTGGCGCGGCTGCCGCTGGCGTACTTCGACAAGCAGTCGCGCGGCGAGGTGCTCTCCCGCGCCACCAACGACATCGACAACATCCAGCAGACGCTCCAGCAGACCCTCAGCCAGATCATGGCCTCGCTGCTGACGATCGTGGGCGTGCTGTCGATGATGTTCTGGATCTCGCCGCTGCTGGCTCTGGTGGCGCTGATCACCGTCCCGGTCTCGGTGTGGGTGACGACACGCATCGGCAAACGCGCGCAGCCGCAGTTCATCGCCCAGTGGAAGACCACGGGCAAGCTCAACGCCCATATCGAGGAGATGTACACCGGCCATGCGCTGGTGAAGGTCTTCGGGCGGGAGAAGGAGTCCGCGCAGGCGTTCCGCGAGCAGAACGACGAGCTCTACGGGGCGGGCTTCCGGGCCCAGTTCATCTCCGGTCTGATCCAGCCGTCGATGATGTTCATCGGGAACCTCAACTATGTGCTGGTGGCCGTGGTCGGCGGGCTCCGGGTGGCCTCCGGCGCGCTGTCGATCGGCGATGTCCAGGCGTTCGTCCAGTACTCCCGGCAGTTCAGCCAGCCGCTCACCCAGGTGGCCTCCATGGCCAACATGGTGCAGTCGGGCGTGGCCTCCGCCGAGCGGGTCTTCGAGCTGCTGGACGCGCCGGAGCAGAGCGCGGAGCCGGTGGACGCGCGGCGGCCGGAGGCGGTGCGCGGGCAGGTCGCGTTCGAGGAGGTCTCCTTCCGCTACCAGCCGGACACGCCGCTCATCGAGGGTCTTTCGCTGTCGGTGCGGCCGGGCCAGACCGTGGCCATCGTCGGGCCGACCGGTGCCGGGAAGACCACGCTGGTCAATCTGCTGATGCGGTTCTACGAGGTCAGCGGCGGGCGGATCACACTGGACGGGGTGGACATCGCCGAGATGACACGGGAGGAGCTGCGCTCCCACATCGGGATGGTGCTCCAGGACACCTGGCTGTTCGGCGGGACGATCGCCGAGAACATCGCGTACGGGGCGGAGGGGGCGAGCCCCGAGAGGATCGTGGCGGCGGCGAAGGCCACCTATGTGGACCGCTTCGTACGGATGCTGCCGGACGGCTACGACACGGTGATCGACGAAGAGGGCTCCAACGTCAGCGCCGGTGAGAAGCAGCTGATCACGATCGCGCGGGCGTTTCTCTCCGAGCCGTCGATCCTGGTGCTGGACGAGGCCACCAGCTCGGTGGACACCCGTACCGAGGTCCTCATCCAGCGGGCGATGGCCTCGCTGCGCAGCGGCCGTACGAGCTTCGTGATCGCCCACCGGCTGTCGACCATCCGGGACGCGGACGTGATCCTGGTCATGGAGTCGGGGCGGATCGTGGAGCAGGGCTCGCACGACGCGCTGCTCGCGGCCGGGGGCGCGTACGCGCGGCTCTACGCGTCCCAGTTCGCCGAGCCGGTGGCGGAAACCGAATAGGCGAGGGCCGGGGGACGGGCTCAGGCATGGGCCGCGGCCCAGTCGGCGATGCGGGTCAGCAGGTCGGGGGAGGCGGCGGTCTCGGCGTGGCCGTAGCCCGGTTCGATCCACAGCTCCGAGGCGGCCGGGTCCGCTGCCGACGCCAGCATCCGCGGATGGTCCAGCGGGAAGTACGGATCCCGGTCGCCGTGCACGATCAGCAGCGGCGTCGGCGCGATCAGCGGCGCCGCGGCCACCGGGGACAGCGGATCGACGGCCCAGCCGCGGGGGTCGATCCGGGTGCGCAGGCCGTAGCGGGAGACCAGCCGCCCCGTCGGCCGGGTGATCGCCCAATGGAGCCGCCGCATGGGCGCGGTGCCGCGGTAGTACCAGCGGGCGGGCGAGCTCACGGCGACCACGGCATCAGGCGCCGCGCCGTCGGCCGACCCGGCGGACTCTTCGGCCTTCCGGTACAGCGCCGCCTGCCGGATCACCACCGAGCCGCCCATCGAGAAGCCGACGGTGGCCACCCGCCGGTGTCCGAGCCGGCGCGCCCAGCGCACCGCGGCGGCCAGGTCCAGCACCTCGCGATCGCCCACCGTGGACCGTCCGCCGGACCGCCCATGACCTCGGAACGAGAACGTGATCACGGCCGTACGCTGGCGAAACGCCAATGCCACCCGCCGTAGCGCGGGGCGCTCCAGGGCGCCGGAGAAGCCGTGCCCGACCACCAGCGCGAGGTGGTCGGAGGGTTCGGTGCCGACCCTCGGGGAAGGTTCGTAGCGCGCCTCGACGGAGACCCCGTCATCGGTCAGCAGCATGGCCCGTTGTTCCCCCGCGGTGACCGTGGAAGGACAACGGGGAGCAGATTGAGCCTCTCCGGCGCATGTCATGTGGGTTATTCTGTCGTGAAGAGGATCCGGGCAACGTAGCCCCCGGGTCCTTTTGTGCTTTCGGGGCGGGGGTGCGCGTTTGAGCGCACCGTCGCTCCAAGGGCGCGGAGCGTGACCGTACGAAGTAGTAGCCGCAGACTCCCCCGGGCACGGCCTGGGAGGTGCCCCTCTCGCAAGGGACCGAGGAGGAACCGACGTAATGGGCGAGCGAAGCGTGCACAACCTCGAGAAGACGGCCGGGGCAGGTGATGGACGATGAGTTCCCTCCTGCTGCTGACCAACGCACTCCAGCCCTCGACGGAGGTGCTCCCCGCCCTCGGCCTGCTGCTGCACAGCGTGCGGGTGGCCCCCGCCGAAGGCCCCGCCCTGGTGGACACCCCGGGCGCCGACGTCATCCTGATCGACGGCCGCCGGGATCTGCCGCAGGTGCGCAGCCTGTGCCAGCTGCTGCGGTCCACCGGCCCCGGGTGTCCGCTGCTCCTGGTGGTGACCGAGGGCGGGCTCGCCGCCGTCACCGCCGACTGGGGCATCGACGACGTCCTGCTGGACACCGCGGGCCCGGCCGAGGTCGAGGCCCGGCTGCGGCTGGCCATGGGCCGTCAGCAGATCACCACCGACGACAGCCCGATGGAGATCCGCAACGGCGATCTGTCGGTCGACGAGGCCACCTACAGCGCCAAGCTCAAGGGGCGTGTGCTCGATCTCACATTCAAGGAGTTCGAGCTGCTGAAGTACCTCGCCCAGCACCCGGGCCGGGTCTTCACCCGGGCGCAGCTGCTCCAGGAGGTCTGGGGCTACGACTACTTCGGCGGCACCCGCACCGTGGACGTCCACGTCCGGCGGCTGCGCGCCAAACTGGGCCCGGAGCACGAGTCCCTGATCGGCACGGTGCGGAACGTGGGCTACCGCTTCGTCGCGCCGGAGAAGGTCGAGCGCGCCGCGGAGGAGGCCCGGGCCAAGGCGGCGGCGCGGGACGCCGGAGGAGCGGGCGGCGCGGCGCGTGGCGGGCACCCCGACGGCGCGGCCGACTCCTCAGGCTCCGCGGGCTCTGTCGGCTCCTCGGCGAGGACCGCTGCCGCACGACCGGCCAACAGCTAGCTGGACCCGCGTAGACTTCGCGCGTGGCCAAGGTGACGCGGGATGATGTGGCAAGACTTGCGGGAACGTCGACCGCGGTCGTCAGTTACGTCATCAATAACGGACCCCGGCCGGTCGCCCCGGCCACGCGCGAGCGGGTGCTCGCCGCGATCAAGGAGCTCGGCTACCGGCCGGACCGGGTCGCGCAGGCGATGGCGAGCCGCCGGACCGATCTCATAGGACTGATCGTTCCGGACGCCCGGCAGCCGTTCTTCGCGGAGATGGCGCACGCCGTCGAGCAGGCGGCCGCCGAGCGCGGAAAGATGGTGCTGGTCGGCAACTCGGACTACCTGGACGAGCGCGAGGTGCACTATCTGCGCGCCTTCCTGGGGATGCGGGTGTCCGGGCTGATCCTCATCAGCCAGGGCCCGAGCGAGAACGCGGCGGCCGAGATCGAGGCCTGGGACGCCCGGGTGGTGCTGCTGCACGAGCGGCCCGAGGCGATCGACGACGTGGCGGTGGTGCTGGACGACGTCGGTGGCGCGCAGCTCGCGGTGCGGCATCTGCTGGAGCACGGCCATGACTATGTGGCCTGCCTCGGCGGCACCGAGATAACCCCGACGGTCGGCGACCCGGTCACCGACCATGTGGAGGGCTGGCGCCGCGCGATGCACGAGGCCGGGCGGCCGACCGACGGGCGGCTCTTCCAGGCCCCTTACAACCGGTACGACGCCTATAAGGTCGCGCTCGATCTGCTCGCCGGTCCCGACCGGCCCCCGGCCATCTTCTGCGCCACCGACGACCAGGCGTTCGGGGTGCTGCGGGCGGCGCGTGAGCTGCGGATCGACGTCCCCGGGGAACTGGCGGTGGCCGGTTTCGACGATGTGAAGGAAGCCCATCTCACCGACCCCCCACTGACCACGGTCGGCTCCGACCGCCCCGCGATGGCGCGCGCCGCGGTCGACCTCGTCCTGGACGACGGCGTCCGCCTCGCCGGCTCCCGCCGCGAACGGGTCAAGCAGTTCCCGTCGGCCCTGGTGGTCCGCCGCTCCTGCGGCTGCGCGTAGCGCTTCGGGAACGCCGCCGCCCTACTGGCCCTGTGGCGACCGTAAGGGCGTTGGCGACACCCTTATGTCGGGCATACCGACTTCTGGCCGGGTTCTCAGCGGGCACTCACGGGACTCTCATACTCCGGCCGCACAGTCATAGACATGACGGACAGCACACGCCGCAGCGGCGCAGACGAGCCCTATCCCTACGCGTACGGCGGCGGTGCGGGGTATCCCGACCCGCCCGCGTATCAGCCTCAGCAGCCGGTCACCACGCCGTCCGGGGTCACCGTATGGCCGGGTGACGGCGGTGGCAGTGGCGGGAGCGGCGCGGGGGAGGACGGCGGCGCGTTCGCGAGTGAGGGGGCGCACGGGGGCGGGGGGCGGCGCAGGGCGCGGGTCTCGCGGCCGGTCGCGCTGATCGCGGCCGTGGCGGCGGTCTCGGCGCTCGTGGGCGGCGGGGCGGCCGCGCTGGTCACCAACGCCACCCAGAAGTCCGACACCACGATCTCCACCCCCGTGGTCAACGCCAAGTCCAGCAGCAACAGCGGGGTTTCGGCCGTCGCGGCGGCCGTCAGCCCCAGCATCGTGGAGGTCAGCGCCAGCGGCACCAGCGGCCAGTCCACCGGCTCCGGCGTGGTGATCACCAGCGGCGGCGAGATCATCACCAACAACCACGTGGTCTCCGGCGCCGACGCGATCAAGGTGACCTTCAGCGACGGCAGCAAGAAGACCGCGACGGTCGTCGGCACCGACAGCAAGAAGGATCTCGCCCTGATCAAAGTGGAGGGCGCGAGCGGGCTGAAGGCCGCGTCCCTCGGCGACTCCGGCAAGGTCACGGTGGGCGACCAGGTCGTGGCCATCGGCTCGCCGGAAGGGCTTACCGGCACCGTCACCAGCGGCATCGTCTCCGCCCTCGACCGTGACGTCACCGTCTCCACGGACCAGGGCCAGGGGCAGGGCCAGGACGGTCAGGGGCCGGGCGGCGGCGGGCAGTGGCCGTTCGAGTTCGGCGGCGGCCGGTACAACGGCGACGTCGGCTCCTCGACCACCACCTACAAGGCCATCCAGACCGACGCCTCGCTCAACCCCGGCAACTCCGGCGGCGCGCTGATCAACATGAGCGGCCAGGTCATCGGCATCAACTCCGCGATGTACTCCGCGGCCTCGGACCAGAGCTCCAGCAGCGCGGGCAGCGTCGGCCTCGGCTTCTCGATCCCGATCAACACCGTCAAGTCCGATCTCGCCTCCCTGCGCGCGGGCGGAAGTGACAGCAACGCCTGATGGACGTGCGAGGCTGGCAGCAGCGCCGCACAGCCCGCCGCGGTCACCTGCCCGCCCCACCGTCACCCGCTTTGAGGAAACCGCCCCATGAGCCCCGCCGACCACGGCGACCAGCCGGCCCGCATCCTGATCGTCGACGACGAGCCGGCCGTCCGGGAAGCCCTTCAGCGCAGCCTCGTCTTCGAGGGCTACGCGACCGAGACCGCCGTGGACGGACTGGACGCGCTGGGCAAGGTCGGCTCCTACGACCCCGAGCTGATCGTGCTCGATGTGCTGATGCCCCGGATGGACGGGCTGACCGCCGCGCGGCGGCTGCGCGCCACCGGGGTGACGCTGCCGATCCTGATGCTCACCGCGCGGGACACGGTCGGCGACCGGGTCACCGGACTCGACGCGGGCGCCGACGACTACCTCGTCAAACCCTTCGAACTGGACGAACTGCTGGCCCGCATCCGCGCCCTGCTCCGCCGCAGCTCCTACGCCGCCCAGCAGGGCGCGGCGCCGCCCGAGGGGGACGTGCTGGCCTTCGGCGATCTGCGGATGGACCTGACGACCCGCGAGGTCGCCCGGGGCGCGCGCCGCGTCGAGCTGACCCGGACCGAGTTCACCCTGCTGGAGATGTTCCTGGCGCATCCGCGCCAGGTGCTCACCCGTGAGCAGATCCTCAAGGCGGTGTGGGGCTTCGACTTCGAGCCGTCGTCCAACTCGCTGGACGTGTACGTGATGTATCTGCGCCGTAAGACCGAGGCGGGCGGCGAGCCGCGGCTCGTGCACACCGTACGCGGGGTGGGGTACGTCCTGCGGCCCGCGGAGGGCGAGCCCTCGTGAGGTTCCGCAGACTGCCGCTGCGCTCGCGGCTGGCCCTGCTGACCGCCATGGCGGTCGCGGTCGCGGTGGCGGTGTCCGCGTTCGCGTCCTGGCTGATCGTCCGGGAGCAGCTCAGCGCCCAACTCGACTCGTCCCTGCGCAACGTCACGGTGGACGAGCGCAATGTGCTGAGCATCCTGGAGGCGTGCCAGAACCCCGACGGCGCCGACGACCGCACCCCGCACGCCCTCGGCTCGTACTCCGTGCAGATCGTGCTCGCCGACGGGAGCCGCTGCACCCAGCCCGGGGCGACCAAGCTGCCGGTGACCACCGCCGACGTGGCCGTGGCCGTCGGGGAGCGGCCGAGCGCGCTGCATGACGCGACGGGCGCGGGCGGCGAGGACATGCGGGTGTTCACCTACCGGCCGGCCTCCGGCCCCGGCAGCCCGCTGCCGCGCGGGATCGCCGTCTCCATGGCGCGCCCGCTGAGCGAGGTAGCGCATCCGCTGGGCACGCTCGCGCTGGTCCTGGCCCTCGTCGCCGGGGTCGGTGTCGTGGGCGCGGGAGCGGCGGGCCTGTGGATCGCCAGGACCGGGCTCAAGCCCGTGGACCGGCTGACCGAGGCGGTCGAGCATGTGGCCCGCACCGAGGATCTGGCCGTGCGTATCCCGACGGAGGGCGATGACGAGATCGCCCGGCTGTCCCGGTCGTTCAACTCCATGACGGCGGCGCTCGCCTCCTCCCGCGACCGTCAGCAGCAGCTGATCGCGGACGCCGGGCATGAACTGCGCACCCCGCTGACCTCGCTGCGGACCAATATCGAGCTCCTCGCGCGCAGCGAGGAGACCGGCCGCGCGCTGCCGCCCGCCGACCGTAAGGCGCTCATGGGGAGCGTCAAGGCGCAGATGACCGAGCTGGCGGCGCTGATCGGCGATCTTCAGGAGCTGTCCCGCCCCGACGCGCTGCCCGGCAGCGGACCCCCGCAGATGGTCGCCCTGCACGAGGTGGTGCGGACGGCCCTGGAGCGGGCCCGGCTGCGCGGCGCCCATCTTACGATCAACGCCTCGATCGAGGCCTGGTACGTCCGGGGCGAGGCCACCGCCCTGGAGCGGGCGCTGGTCAATCTGCTCGACAACGCGGTGAAGTTCAGCCCTTCGGGTGGTGTGATCGACGTCGTCCTCAGAAGCGGAGAGGTACGGGTGCGCGACCATGGCCCCGGCATCCCCGCCGAGGAACTGCCGCATGTCTTCGAGCGCTTCTGGCGCTCCCCGTCCGCCCGCAGCATGCCCGGCTCGGGCCTCGGGCTGTCGATCGTGGCCCGTACGGTCCAGCAGTCGGGCGGCCAGGTGGGGCTGGAACCGGCCCCGGGCGGCGGCACGGTCGCCTGGCTCAGACTCCCAGGCGCGCCTACGGCTCCGCCGGACATCGCCCCGGACTGAGCCCAGCCTGCTCCGGCTCGGGGTCCGGTTCGGCGCAGGTCCGGCTCAGCCCGGTCCGGTTCGGGGGCCCGGCTCGGGGCTGGCTCAGCCCGGTCCGGTTCGGCTCGGTGCCCGGTTCGGCTCGGGTCCGGCGCGGATCCCGCTCGGCTCGTCCCGCCCGGCTTGGTCCGGCCCGGCCCGGCCTGGTCAGGGCGTGTCCGACGGGTCTTTCCCCTCCCCGCCCCTTCCCGTTACCAGGGGCTCTGCCCCTGGACCCCGGGCTGTTGGGGCGACGCCCCGGTCCGGGGGGTGTGGGGCGATGCCGCGGCCCGGGGGGCGAGGCTCCGGTGCGGGGTGTGGGGCGGAGCCTCGGTCCGGGGGGTGTGGGGCGGGGCCCCGGCAGTGGGGCGATGCCTCGGTCGGGGGTGTGGGGCGAGGCCCCGGCACGGGTATGGGGGGCGATGCCTCGGTCTGGGGGGCGAGGCCCCGGTGCGGGGTGTTGGGGCGACGCCCCGGTCTGGGGTGTGGGGCGGGGCCTCGGCACGGGTGTGGGGCGGGGCCCCGGTGCGGGGGGTGTGGGGCGAGGTCCTGGTCTGGGGTGTGGCGTGGAGCCCTTGTCCGGGATTTGGGGCGGGGCCCCTGTCCGGGGTGTGGGGCGGAGCCTCGGTGTGGGGTCTGGGGCGGAGCCCCGGTTTCGGGAAGGGGCGGGGAGGGGACAGCCCGCCGCAGGCGTCCAGATCCGTCGGACACGCCCTGACCAGGCTGGGGTCGGCTGGCCCAGCCCGCCCCCTCACCGCGGCCCGAGCCGGAGCGTCGGCTGCGGGCCCGTCTCGGCCGGCGAACCGTCCCCGGAGCCGTGCAGCCGCGCGTACGCCCCACCCAGCGCCAGCAGCTCGTGATGCGTGCCCGTCTCCACGAGCCGCCCGTGGTCCAGCACCAGGATGCGGTCCGCGTCCGCCGCCAGGTTCAGATCGTGGGTGATCATGATCGTGGTGCGGCCGGACATCAGCCGCCGCAGCGGCCGCACGACCCGCCGCGCGGCCAGCGCGTCCAGACCGGTCGTGGGCTCGTCCAGGACGAGGACGGGCGCGTCGCGCAGCATCGCGCGGGCGATGGCGATGCGCTGGAGCTGCCCGCCGGACAGCCGCGCCGTATGCGGGTCGATCCGGGTGTCGTAGCCCTCGGGCAGCGCCGCGATGAAGTCGTGCGCGGCGGCGTCCCGCGCCGCGCGTACGATCTCGTGCTCGGCGGCCCCGGGGCGGCCGCAGGCGATGTTCTCGCGGATGGTGTCGTGCAGGATCAGGGTCTCCTGCGGCAGCAGCGTCACATGCGTCCGCAGAAAGCCCAGCGGCATCGCGTACAGCGGTACGCCGTCGAGCCGTACGAACCCCTCCGCCGGGTCGTAGAAGCGGGTCAGCAGCTTGGAGACGGTGGACTTGCCCGCCCCGCTCGCCCCGGTGATCAGCACGAACTCACCCGGCCGGGCGGTGAACGAGACCCCGGCCAGGGTGCGCCGGTCGCCGCCGGGGTAGCGGAAGCCGACACCGTCGAACTCCACCGTGCCGTGCACCCGCCACGGCGCCATCGCGGCCCCCGGCGGCGGATCGCTCACGGTGGGCTCGGCGTCGAGGATCTCCGCCAGCCGCTCGGCGCCCGCGGCGGCGGCCGTAAGGGTGAGACCGAGCTGCCCGAGGTTGCGGATCGGCGGGTAGAGGTAGCCGAGGAAGGCGGCGAAGGCCAGCAGCTGGCCGATGGTCATCCGGTCCTGGGAGATCTCCCAGGCGCCGAGCCCGATCACGGCGAGCACGCACAGCGTCTCGATGACCTCGACCAACTGCTCGTACAGCTCGCTCATCCGGGCACCGGCCACCGACGCCCGCAGCCACGCCCGCGCCTCCCGGTCCAGCCGCCGCTCCTCGGCGTCCTTACGGTGGTACGCCTGCGTCAGCACGACGTTGCCGAGCGACTCCTCGACGACGGAGGTGATCGCGCCGTCGGCGACCCGCTCGTCCCGCGCGACCGAGCCGATCCGCCCCGAGAAGCGCCGCGCGGCCAGCCAGAACAGCGGCGCCAGGACGAAGGTGACCAGCGCCAGGTCCCAGCGCAGCCGGAAGGCGGCCACGGAGAAGAACACCGTGCTGAAGACGGCGGAGACGGTGCTCACCACCCCGGAGACCACCATCTGCTCGATGGACTCCACGTCCCCGGTGAGCCGCTCGACCAGATCGCCCTGGCGGTGGCGCTGGAAGAAGTGCGGCGGCAGATCCTGCACATGCGCGAAGACCCGGGCCCGCAGCCGCAGTACGAACCGTTCCGCGGTCCATACGGCGAGCGAGTTGCCCATATAGCCGACGCCCGCGCCGAGCACCGCGACCGCGAGCCACTGCGCGGCGGGAACCCAGAAGGCGCTGAGCGAGCCCTGCCGCAGGGCGTTGTCGGTCAGATCGGAGAAGAGGAGGATCGCGGCGGTCTCGGCGAGCGCCGCGGCGATGACACAGGCGCAGATGAGCACCAGCCAGCGCCGGTCGCCCCTGGTGAGCGGCCAGAACCGGCGGAACGCCTGTCGCGCGGCCAGCCGCGGAGCCGCCCCCTCGCCGCCGGGCTCACCGTCCCCCGCGTCCACGGGCAGGTACTCCTCGGGGAGCTGCGGGGCGGCCTTCGGCTGATGACGGCCGTAAGGACGCGGCCGCCCGAGCCGCCGATGCCGTCCCAGGCCGGTGGCCGCCGGGTCGGATCCGAGCGCGCGCAGCTGCATGGTGGGCTGGTCTTCGTAAGGGGTCACGGTCGGTCTCTCCCGCTCGGCTCCTCGGTTCCGGACAAGGCCGAGGCGGGCCCGCGGCGCGCTGCCGCGGACCCGCCTTTCTCGATGTGTGGGTTCAGCCGCCGATGGGGCGGCGGTGGGGCTTCTTCGGGCCCTTCTTCGGGGCCGGCTTCGGGGCGTGGTGCTTCTTCTTCGGCTCGGCCTTGCGGGCGGGCTTGACCGGGACGATCTTGTGGAAGCTCATGATGGTGCCTTTCGGAATTCGCTGTTTCTTTTCCTTTGCCGGAGCCGTTCGGCTTCGACACGGAAGACATTAGGAGCGATATCCGTGAGGGAGATCGGACTGAGCTGTGCGTTTGCCCAGAACGGGCTCAAGGAATTTTTACGCGGGATGTGGAACCGCGGGCCGACCTGCCGCGTCACGCGCGAAGCGCCTGCCCAGAACGCCCGCGTAGGCATGTGAAAGGGGCTGGTGGCGCACGCCACCAGCCCCTTTCACAAGAGCCGAATGTGTTCGGCGAGTTCAGCCGGTCTCAGCGGGTCTTTCCGAATTTCAGCCCCGCACCGGTCAGATCGGCCCGAATCCCCTCCGGGGACACGCCAATGTTCGCCAACCGGATGCCCTTCGCCTTTTCGGGCAGCTGGAAGGAGAGCTCCAGCTTGTTCGTCAGCTCCGGCACCTTTATCCGTGCCAGCGCCGCCGCCACCGTCGGATCGATGCCGAGCTTCCTGGCCAGCTGGGGATGGTCGTTGGCCGCCTGGACGAGGTTGACCGCGAGCAGCGCGGGGACGAACCGCGGCGAGCCCGTGATCTCGTCCAGCTTCCGCTCGTCGTTCAGCGCCTGCCCCGCCTCCACCGGCGACACCCCGAGCTTCTTCGCCACCGAGGGGATCGACAGCAGCGCCTGCGCCTTCTCGGAGTCCTCGCTGATCTGCTTGGCCGCCTTCTTGTGCAGATACAGCCCGGGGCGCGGTTCGGGGCCGGGCCGGTAGGTGGCGATCCCGGGGATGTCCAGCCGCATATCGGTCACGCTGGTGGAGATCCCACGGTCTCCCTGGCGTCCGATATGTGCCTGGGCGTGCAGCGACACCTGCTGGCCCGCGACCGGCAGCTTCCCGTCCGCGCGCACCGAGCTGGGCCCCAGCGCCCGGAACCGCACCTGGGAGGCGCCCAGTTCACGGCTGAGATCCTCGAAGGACAGCAGCACATCGCCCTTCATCCGGCCCACCTTCGCCCCCCTGAAGGAGCTGGGCAGATCCCCCACGATCCGGATGTCCTGTACCTGGGCGCGCACTTCGGCGAGCGAGACCCGGTCGGCCGCCACGTCCGGTACGGCGATGTCGACCTGCTGGAGGTCCTTGCCCAGCACCTGGGTGAGGAACGGGAAGCCGTGGATGGTCACGTTCGGTGCCGTGGCCAGATTCAGCTTCTTCTGGAGCTCCTGCTCGGCCTTGCGCTCGGCGTACATCACCGCGCAGCGGTCGGCCAGCACCAGCAGCAGCGCCAGCACGACAAGCCCGATCAGCGCCTTCGCGGTGCGCGGCACCGCCCGGAAGCGGCCGCGCCGACGCCGGGACGAGCGGCGGTGGTTGGGCGGTGACCACCGCGCGCCGTCATCCCCGGAGCCGGAGGCGGCCGGCTTGTCTCTGCGCCCGCCGAGGTCGGCGTCGTCGTCATCGTCCGACGTCAGGCCGAGGCCCAGCGGGTCGTCCGGATCGTACGGGTCGGCCAGCTCGCCGAGTTCCTCGTAGGGGTTCCGGTAGTGAACGCCAGGTGAACCGCTGTGAGGATATGGGGACTGGGGTGAAGGTATGCGTGTGGGGGATCGCATCAATCAATACCACCACGGCACACTGCCCCACCCGCAAGTCCTAGCGGCGATACGTGGCGAACGGCACGTTCCGATTTCGCCTTCCGTGCACGTGCCGTTTCTCAGCGCGTGCCACGTGAGACCGCCCTGGCCTCGGTGACCGTCACCGCCCTGCCGTCCATCTCGCAGCCGTCGAGCTGGGCCATCGCCTTCTCCGCGGCCACCTCGTCCATCTCCACGAACCCGAACCCCCGCGAGCGGCCGCTCTCCCGGTCGGTGATCACGGTCGCGTCCAGCACCTCGCCGAACTGCCCGAACAGGGTCGCCAGGTCCCGTGTCGTCGTCTGATAGCTCAAGTTGCCCACATGCAGTCGTTTGGACATGACCGGCTCTCCTTGTTCTCCGTGGTTCCCAGAGGAGCGAACCGGCTCAATCCTCTCAGCGAGGTACGAAACCGGCCATTCACATGGGCTGAACCGGTCATCCCCCACGGCTCAGTGCAGCGTGCCGAGCTGCTCCACGGAGTACGGCACGAGCGCGTCCGCGCGCCCGGTCAGCACCTTCTCGGCCCACTCGGGGTCGGCGAGCAGGGCCCGCCCGACGGCCACGAGATCGAACTCGTCCCGCTCCAGCCGGTCCAGCAGATTCTCGATGTCCGCCACCTGAACCGGCCCGCTGCCGGTCCCCGGCACGAACGTCGGCAGGAAGTCCTGGTTCAGACCGACCGAACCGACCGTGATCGTCGGCTTCCCGATGAGCTTCTTCGTCCAGCCCGCGAGGTTCAGGTCCGAGCCCTCGAACTCCGGCGTCCAGTAGCGCCGGTTGGACGCGTGGAAGACATCCACCCCCGCCTCCGCCAGCGGCGTGAGCAGCGCCTCCAGCTCCTGCGGGGTCTCGGCCATCCGCACGTCGTAATGGTCCTGCTTCCACTGGGACGTACGGAAGATGATCGGGAACTCGGCGGAGACGGCCTTACGGCAGGCCGCCACCAGCTCGGCCGCGAAGCGGACCCGGGACGCCGGGTCGCCGCCGTAGGCGTCGGTACGGCGGTTCGTGGCGCCCCACAGGAACTGGTCGATCAAGTACCCATGCGCCCCGTGCAGTTCGACCCCGTCAAAACCGATCCGCTCCGCGGCGGCGGCCGCGTCGGCGAAGGCGGCGATCACCGCGTCCACGTCGCCCTGCGTCATCGCCCGCCCGACCGGCCGCCCGTCCAGCCCGACACCGGACGGGCTCAGCACCGGCGCCTCGGGGTGCGGGGGCGCCCCTTCCTCCCGCGAAACCCCCACATGCCAGATCTGCGGCGCGATCCGCCCGCCCGCGAGGTGCACCTGCTTCACGACCTCGGCCCACCCGGCCAGGGCGTCCTCCCCGTAGAACCGCGGCACGCTGTCGCTCAGCCCCGCCGAGGGGTGGTCGACATAGGTCCCCTCGGTAATGATCAGCCCCACCCCAGCGGCGGCCCGGCGCGCGTAGTACGCCACCACATCGGCATTGGGCACCCCGCCCGGCGAGAACATGCGGGTCATCGGCGCCATGGCGATCCGATTGCGCACGGTGAGCCCACCCACGGTGAACGGACGGGACAGAACCTGGGCCGCGCGCTCGGCGCTACTGCTCACGGACACGTGAATGCTCCTTGACCGGACGTCATCACCGCGCGGAATCGCGCGGCCCGGCCAAGCTAAAACCTGACGTCGACGTCAGGGGCAAGTACCGGAGGCCGCCTCCGCAGAGCCGAGAAGCTCGCGGTAGCGCTTGGCGTGCACGGCGAGGTTCTCGTCGGAGACGGTGCGGGCGCCGTGCAGAACCAGCGGCTCGGCGAGACGCATGCCGATCAGGCGGGCGGTGGCGTCGAGGGGTGCCAGCAGCTGGGTCATCGTGAAGCGGGAAGTGGGATCGACGGCAGCGTACGACTCTTCCGGCCCGCCCGTGGAGGTGACCAACTGGAGGGTCTTGCCGCGCAGTGCGGAGCCACTGCCGCCGTAGGCGAAGCCGTGGGTGAGGACCTGGTCGATCCATGCCTTGAGCACTGCGGGGACGGAGTACCAGTACCAGGGGAACTGCCACACGATCCGGTCGTGGTCGCGCAGCAGTCGCTGCTCACGGTCGACGTCGAAGCGGCCATCGCGGCAGGCGGTGCCGAGCTCATGGACGGTGACGTGGGCGAGGTCTCTCACGGCCTCGGCCAGACGGGCGGTGATGCGGGAGGAGGCCAGGTCGGGGTGGGCAACGACAACCAGGGTGCGCGAGGAGGGCGGGCCGGGACGGTGCATCGGCGGTTGATCCTTGACTGTGGTGTTGTGACGGATCGTTCCGTCCCGGAGTTTGTGACGGATCGATCCGTCTGTCAAGCTGAGACCGGGCCCACAGGCAGAAGGAGCGCACCATGGCTCGCAAGACAGCGGAGGAGAACCGGCGCCACGTCCTGGCCGTGGCGAGCCGCCTGTACTACCAGCGCGGCATCCGCGCTGTCGGTATGGACCTGGTGGTCAAGGAGAGCGGGGTCGGCAACGCCACCGTCTATCGGCAGTTCCCCACCAAAGACGCTCTCGCCAGCGCCTACACACAGGACCGCGCCGACGCCTGGTTCGAACGTATGCGTCAGGTCACCGACCAGGTCGACGACCCGCGCGAGAAGCTCCTCGCGATCTTCACGGCCGTCATCGAGGAGACCAGACTGCCCACCTTCCGGGGCTGCCCCATGCTCAACACCCATACCGAGTTTCCCGACCCGGAACACTCCGCGAACCGTGTGGCGGTCACCCACGAGCAGCGGGTCCGCGACTGGATGCGTGACTTGGCAGCCGACGCCCGCGCTTCCGACCCCGAGCAGCTGGCCGACGACCTGCTCCTCGTCCTCAACGGCGTCTACGTCACCGCCACCGTCCTCGGCCCCCAGGGCCCCGCCCAGCGCACCGGTGAGCTCGCCCGCCGCCTCATCTGGACCGCCTGCGACAAACCTCGCCGCGCCTGAACCCGGGCCTGACCCGCCGGTTGGTGCATACGCGCTCTACTGCCCCTCGACGGGCGAAGCCCAAACTGGTTGCCGACGGCCACCACCGGGTATGGCTCGGCGATCCCTCGGCGGCGTGGCCCCTGCCCGCCGCGTAGCCGGAACGCCGTCCCGTCGGCCGGGGGCCGTCCCGCTCGCCCGACGGGCCGCCTCCGCCGGGTGCGGCGCGTTGGCCGGGTGCGGCGCATGGGCTGGGTGCGGCGCGTTGGTCGGGTGCGGCGCCGTTTCGCGCGCTTCGCGCGATTGAGCAGCGGGGCAGGGGGGCGGGGGCGTCGGGCCGACCGCCGGCTGCCGGGCCGGTGGGAGCGACCGCCGGTGGCGGCATCCGTGTGCGGGGGCGGGCCCGTCGCCGGACGGTCCCGGTCGCACTCGACGCCGCAGGGGGTACCCCTCCCGAAAACCCTTGACAAGGTAGTTGCTTCAGATCAAGCGTTTTCGGAGGGGGTACCCGGAGGGACCGCCCACCGGACCGCGCTCCGGATCGGCACGGGCCCCCGGGCGCGATGGCCGTCACGGCATGGGCCCCCACCGGCCCGGCGGCCCGCAACGCGCCCTACGCCCCGGCCCCCGCCCGCCGCTGCTCAATCGCGCGAAGCGCGCGAGACGATGCCCGCGCCTGACATCCGGTCGGCGCTCAGAGGGTGTGGTCGAGGCGGCCAGTCTTTATGGCGCGTATGAACACGCCGAGCGCGGCGGGCGTCGTACGGACCACCGCCTCCGGCTCATCGCTCTCGCGCATGTGGATGCCATTGCCTGCGGCGGCGAGTTCCACGCAGTTGTCGCCTTGGCCCTCGCTGAACGACGACTTCCGCCATGTGGTCTGCGGCATGCTGCCTTCCTCAGTGGGTGTACAGGATGTGTTGGATGAGGCCCCACGAGTCACGCTTCTCGTGGAGCATGGGGGATTCGTCCGCCACAACTGGCGGCAGTGCGCCTTCGCTGAGCTCTTTAAAGGTGGCACCGTAATGCGCCACGGACTCGGTATCTCCCAGGCGCAGTCGCGCGGACGGGTGATCGGCGACGACCGTTTCCAGGCCCGGCACGCCCGTTCTGAGTAGCAGAAAGGGCGTGCTGTACCAGCCGCGTACGCCGACGTCGAACGGCAGTACCTGAACCGTGACCGTGGGAAGCATCGACGCCCGAATGAGGTGGGTGAGTTGCCCTCGCATGACCTGCGAGCCGCCGACCTCCATGCGAAGCGCTGCTTCGTGGATCACGGTGTGAAAGGTGGTCGAGGAGTTGGCGCTCAGGACGTCTTGCCGGGCCCTGCGGAAGCGAACGAGGTTGTCGATCTCGTCCTGGGTGGCGTCCGGGCGAGTGCTGCGGAAGAGGGCCCGCATGTATGCATCGGTCTGAAGCAGGCCCGGGATCAGAAGCGTCTCGTAGCTCTCCATGGCCGTGGCGCCTGACTCAAGCTCGGCGAGGTCAAGCGCGGACTGCGGGAAGCTCTTGCGGTACGCGGACCACCAGCCTTTGCCGTTGCTGTCGGCCATATCGACGAGCGCCTCGACAAAGGGTGCACTTGTGTGCCCGTAGCCCTCGCAAAGCCGACGCAGTCGGTCGCTCGGGATCGCCGTGCGGCCACCCTCGACATGCGTCAGGTGCACACGACCCATGTCGATGAGCGCGCCCGCCTCATGCAGCGTCAACCCGGCTTGCTCGCGCAACCTTCGCAGCTCTGCGCCAAGGCGGCGCTGTCTCTCGGTGGGGTTGGTTCGCAGTGCCAACGGGGTCTCTCCTCAGGGTGTGGGCCACAGTCTGCCGTCAGGGGGTGGGTCGGTCCACTCATTCTCGCGATCAGGTTGAACTTGTCACCCTTCATCTATACCGTGTGTGTGGTGACGGTCACACAGCGGAGCTGTGTTGGGTCGCACGATGCCCGTTCACGAAGCGCCACGGAGGCGTCGCATGGGAGCACACGCACACGCACACCCGGAACACCCGCACCGCTACACCCTCTCCGCCCCCGCCCTCCCCACCTCACCCCGCCTGTGCCGCGACTTCGTGCGCGGGATCTTCGCGGCCTCAGGACTGTCCCAACTCGCCGACGCGGCAGCCCTCTGCGCATCGGAGTTAGTGACCAACGTCCACCGCCATGGCAAGGGCGACGTGTGGATGGCCGCCACCGTTCAGCACGACCGCGTCCGGGTGACCGTCCACGACGACAGCCCCGAACTCCCCTCGCCCCGCCGCGCCGCGACCGATGAGACCAACGGGCGCGGCCTCTTCCTGGTCACGGCCCTCTCCGACATCTGCGGCATGACCCTCGACGAATCCACCGAAGGCACCGGCAAAGCGGTGTGGTTCGAGTTCAACGTCCCGCCCACGCACACGAAAAGCCCCGCATGAACCCCACCCCCGCCGAGCGGGTCGCCGCGATCCTCCGTGACGAGTTCGCCGCCCACGGCGTACGGCTCCCCGACGTACGGGCGGACCTCAGCGCCCCCCGCCAACCGCAACTGCAACTCGGCACCGTCCCCCTCGGCACCGGCTTCGCGCTGCTGCGCGTGCTCACGGACTACCAGCGCCTGCTGAAGGCCGAGCGGGCCCGGTCGGACCGGAGAGGTTAGGGCGTCGGCCAAGTGGAACGGCGGGCGAGGTCGGGCAGGACGGTGGCCAGGCCGACCAGAGCCGTGATCGCGCCGAGCCAGAGGGGGGCGCGCAGGCCCCAGGCGTCGATCACGACGGCGCCGATGGAGGAGCCGAGGATGATGCCGAGGGTGATGAAGGAGGAATGGACGGTGTTGACCAGGGGCCCGGCGTTGCCGGTGCGCTGGACGCGGGTCGCCATGGCCGGATTCATGGTGACGCCGACCAGGCCGATGCCCATCATGCAGATGACGGCCGGTGCGGGCAGGTCGGCGAGCAGGGCGAAGCCGGTGAGGAACACGGTGTTGAGGGCGAGGCCGACGGCGAGGACCGGGACGGTATGGCGGTCGGCGAAGCGGCCGACGATGTCGTTGCCGACGACGGTGGCGGCACCGTAGGCGATCAGCAGGACGGGGACGGTACCGGTGGAGAAGCCGGTGAGGCCGGTGAGGATGGGGTTGAAATAGCTGAAGGCGGAGAAGGTGGCGCCGATGATGAGCGTGCTGGTGGACAGCACCAGCCACAGCTTGGGCTTCTTGAAGACGCCGACCTCCTGTCGGAAGCCGCCGCCGCCCTCGGCGCGCTCGACGCGGTCCACGCCGAACAGGGTCGTCACGGCGGCGATCACGGTGATGGCGGTGATGGTCCAGAACGCCGCGCGCCAGCCGAACCGCTCGCCGACCAGGGTGGAGATGGGCAGTCCGAGCAGGGTGCCGAGCATGAGGCCGTTCATCGCGACCGCGATCGCGCGGCCGCGGACCTCGGGGCGGGTGATCTGGGCGCACATCGAGATGCCCACGCCGAAGAAGGCTTGGGAGGCGATCCCGGTGACGATCCGCGCGGCCATCATCGTGGCGTAGCCGGTCGCGGTGGCCGCCAGGACGTTGCCCGCCAGGAAGATGACGAACAGCACCATCAGTGCCGTCCGCGGCGGGAGTTTCATGAGGGCCACGGTGAGGAACGGCCCGCCGACCGCCATGGCCACCGCGAACGCGGTGATGAGGTATCCGATCTGCGGGATGGTGGCGTTCAGTCCGTCGGCCATCTGAGGCATCAGTCCGGCGACCACGAATTCGCTGGTCACCATGGCAAAGATGCCGAGTGCCAGGACGTATACGGCACGGGGCACGGTTCGATCTCCTTAGGGTTGGCGCCGACCGGTATGGGGGATCGGCGACGTGATGATGAAGGGTTATGTATCGCTTAGTTCAAAACGCGGGTACGGGTCGGCGCCACCCGGCGCGGAGCGTGAGTCAGTGGATCAGCGCGTCGAGGGTGACTTCGGCGATCGACTCCAGTGCGGTCCGGTCGGCGCCGCCCTGGCTCGAGATGCGCATGCCGCCGATCGCCGCGTTGATGAAGCGGGCCAGCGACCCGGCGTCCCGCCGGGAGGTGATATCGCCGTCCCGGCGGCCCTCCTCGATCACCGCGCGCAACGCCGTGAGTCTGCGGGCCGTGTCGCGCTCCAGCATTCCCGCCGCCTGGCTGTCGCGTGCGGCCAGTTCCACCGTGGTGTTCACGCCCAGGCAGCCCAGGCCGCGGCCGCCGGCCCGGTGCTCGGTCTCGCCGTCGATGACCATGGCGAACAGGGCGCGAATGCGATCAGCGGCACTGTGTCGGGTGTCCTCCAGTACGGCCAGTTGGGCGGTGGTCGTGGTGTCGATGTAGTGGGCCAGCGCACGCTGGAACAGGTCGTGCTTGCTCTTGAACGTGTTGTAGATGCTGCTGCGCCCCAGGCCCGTGGCTTCGCACAGGTCCTGGGTGGAAGTAGCCTCGTAGCCCTTCTCCCAGAACGTGTGCATCGCCGCGTCCAGGGCCCGCTCCTCGTCGAACATCCTCGGCCGGGCCATGCCGTCAGCCTAGCTGTTTTGGATGGGTCGTTTCAATACGTGCGGGCGAGCCTCGACGTCCCGGGAGGGATGCGCTACAGTTGATCTTGCCGTAGCCGCCCGAACTCCGGGCAGACGGTTACGCGTTGGTGGTCCAAGGAAAGACGCCCCGCTTCCTGCGGGGAGATGCAGGTGCAAGGCCTGCCCAGCGCTCAAGAGGCGAGCCCATCCCGTATGCGGGATGGGCTCGCCGAGCTTCGGGGCCTTGTGTGTCATCTCATGGTCACTCGCGACGATTGACGCGGTCGGCGGTGAGGCGGGCCTCGAAGCCGTCCAGGATGGACTGAAGGCCGAACGCAAAGGTGTCGTCGGGCGCCGCGGCGTACTCCGTGGCGGCCGTGGTGCCGAGGCGCTCGCGCAGGCGCGGGAACCGCATGGCGGTCTCCTGGGCCTGCGTCAGGGCGTCGGCCATCAGTTGCTCGGCGTCCACGCCCTTCTTGTCCAGCCGGCGGTTCAGCGAGACCTGTGCGGCAGGGCCGAGCGCGCTGCCGAGCACGAAGGTGAGCACGGTGGCGGCCGCCCGGTCCGCGTCGTCGGCGGCGAAGCCCGCCTTTTCGTAGAGGGAGAGGCTGAGGTCGTTGTGTCGGGCCTGGCCGGGTCCGTACAGGAAGTGGCTGCCGAATGCCTGGACGAGCCAGGGGTGCCGGAGGAGCATCGCGTGCATGCCGGACGCATGGGCGGTGGCGGCCGTGCGCCAGTCGGTGGCGTCGAGATCGGGCAGCTCGACCTCGTGCCAGATCGCGTCGCTGGCGAGCCGGACGAGGTCGTCCTTGGTCTTGATGTGCCAGTAGACGGCCGTGGCGGCCGAGTCGAGCCGCTTCGCCAGGCTCCGCATGTTGAGGCCGTCCAGTCCTTCGTCATCGAGCAGTTCGACGGCCGTACGGATGATCCGGTCTGCGGTCAGTGTGTCTCGCGCCATGGCCACCACCATACTTGTACTTAGTTCATGTCAGCTCTTGCACTTTGTTCAGGAGGTCGCCTACGCTCGCTCTTGTACTTAGTTCAAGTGCCTGGAAGGGGAGCCATGCCGCAGGAGAAGCTGTCGGAGTTCGTCAGGGCGCAGGCCACGGAGCTCGGAGTTCCCGGTGTCGCCGTCGGGGTGCTCCTGGACGGCCAGGAGTTCTACGCCTCGCACGGTGTGACGAGCCTCGGCAACCCGCTGCCGGTCGACGAGAAGACGCTGTTCCCTCTGGCGTCGGTGTCCAAGACCTTCACGGCGACCGCGCTGATGCGCCTGGTGGCCGAGGGGAAGGTGGACCTGGACGCGCCGGTGCGGGCTTACGTCCCCGAGCTGAAGCTCGCCGACGAGGAGGCCGCGGCGCGGATCACCGTCCTGAACCTGCTCAACCACACCGCGGGCCTGGACTGGAACCTGATCGACGACGGTGAGGGCGACCGCTCCCTGGCCGGCCTCGTGGCGAAGCTGCCCCAGCTGCCGCTGATCGCATCGCCGGGGGCCCGCGCCTCGTACAGCCAGGCCGGGTACAACCTGGCCGGGCGGATCATCGAGAAGATCACGGGCCTGCCCTTCGAGCAGGCCATGGCCGCGCTCGTCCTGGAGCCGGTGGGCCTGGCCGACACCGTGTACGGCCTGTCCGAGGTGATGGTCCGCAAGTTCGCCGTGGGCTACAACCGTGGCGACGACGGCGAACTGCGAGCCGCCCGGCCCTGGGGAGCGTTCAAGGAGGGCGCGCGCGGCGACAATCCCGGCGGCGGCCTCGCCTCCTCGGTGAGCGACCTACTGCGCTGGGCACGGTTCCAACTCGGGGACGGCGAGGGCGTGTTGCCCGCATCGGCGCTGCACCGGATGCGGGAGCGGACGATCGAGCTGCGCGCCAGCACGCTCGGCGACGGCTTCGGCATCTGCTGGTTCCTGCACGACCTGGACGGCATCCACGGGATCGGCCACGGCGGCTCGGGAAACGGCCAGTTCGCCGAACTGCTCATCGTGCCCGAGCGCGACTTCGCGGTGGTCTCCCTGGCCAACGCCGGCCCGGACGGCTACCCCTTCAACCAGTCCGTCGTACGGTGGGCGCTCGAACACTGCCTCGGCATCGTCGAGAAGCCGGTGGAGCCCGTCCCGTACGACCGGAGACAGGCCCAACAGGTCGTCGGCCGTTACGAGATCGACGCCATGAACCTCGACCTCGTCACCGAGGGCACCCGTCTCACCCTGGCGGTCGGGATCAAGCCGGAGATCCGCGAGGCCTCGGACGAGGAGATGCCCCCGGACTACCCGGCCGCGGCCATCGGCTTCCTTCCCGGCGACGGCGATGAGTACATCGTCACCGAAGGCGGCCTCAGGGGGCAGCGCGGCTACTTCTCCCGTGACGTCAACGGCGTGGTCACCGGCGTCGACCTCGCGGGTCGGCTCTTCAGCCGAGTCTCGGAGGCATCCTGATCCAACGCGTTGCCCGATGTTGTCACCGTGACGCCGGGCAGTGCTGCGGCACCGCTGATCTCCGCGTTGATCGTGACCGTCTCCAGGTCGCGGAGAGCGGCGAGCGGGGACAGGTCGATGGGGCGGTCGGCACCGCTGGGGAAGAGGATGTTCAGGTGACGGAGGCGGGGGAATGTCGAGGACAACCAGGCGGTGTCCAGGAACTCGTGCACAACATGCAGATCCAACCAGGTGATGTTGGGTGGGAAATCGCGCTCCATACGTGCGTGTCCGATCGTGACCTTCAGCCGCTCCAGCGCCGTGAGCACCTCCAGGCGCCAGGGCACGACGCCCACGCCTGACAGGCCCGGCGTTTCGAAGACCAGGGTGCGCAGGGGAAGGTCGGACAGGCCGGTGAGGAAGACGGCCCTGAGACAGTCGGTCAGATAGAGCGTTTCGAGGTTCGTCAGGTGGCCGATCGCGGCGCCGAGGTCTTCGATCACGTGGTTACGGTTCAGCCGCAGCCGGGTCACCTCCTCCCCGTTCAAGTTGTCCCTGATCTCGGTCTCCGTGAAATCCCCGCGCAGGATCAGCCATGGACGCGGACCCGTGTCCAGGAGCAGCCGCAGATGCTCCATGGTCTCGGCCACGAAGTACAGGTCGTCCCGGTCCAGGCGGAGGATCACCTCATGGAAGTACCGCTCGGTGTCGTACCGCCCCCAGCTCGACGCCAGTTGCGCGCGCACCCCGACCGCCGGGTGGTCGGCGAACTTCGCCAGATACGGGATCGCCGCGTCCACCGGTATGCGTGAGGCCGTCACCACGCAGCACTCCGCCACCTCGTCCGTCAGCCCCTCCGGCCCCGGAAGGAGCTCCAGTACCAGCGGGCCCACCCTGGCCAGCTCCCGCGCCTGTGCGATGTCCAAGGGCGGGATGAACTCCATCGCACGCCGCGTGACCTCTTCCCGTACCGCCGGATCCAGATCGGGCGCGTGCTCGAGACAGGCCATCGCCAGCAGGTTCTGACGGAGTGATGCCCGCGGGTCCCATCGCTCCGCCTCATGCAGCAACTTGCCCAGCAGCTCCGCCCGTTCGCGCGGCCGCCCATGCGCGACGGCCATACGGATGACGTCCTCCCACTGCGCGTCATGCGCGTTGCGGATCAGCAGGCCGACGTCCCACGCCTCCACCGCGGCCTTCGCTCCCAGGTAGTCCTGGAAGGTGCGGTGGACGAAGTCCACCGTGCTCATGGACGGCTCGCGCAACAGCCCGCTGCGCAGCAGCAGATGGCGCAGGATGGCGGAGGCGTCGCCCAGGGCGCGGGCGGCGGGGACCGAGGGTAGGGCCTCCTCGATGAGGTGTTCCGCGCGGTCGCGGTCCAGCTCGGCCTCGCCGTTGCGGATCAGGTAGTAGGCGAGCCGCTGGAGGAGCTGGATCTGGGGCTCCTCGTCCAGCTGGACGTCGCCCGGCGCGTAGATGTGGCGCTCGGTGTCGCGCCGCGTCAGCAGCATCGACAGCGCCGCGTCGTACAGCGCCTTGCGGCCCGGTGGCAGATAGCCGCGCCGGGCGCGGTGCAGGGCGCAGATCAAACCGCACATCAGGGGGTTGGTGGCGAGTCGGCTCAGGTCCTGCTTGGTGCGGACGGCGGTGTGCAGGGCCGACTGGTACGCGTTCAGCTCCGCCCGTTCCTCCTCCGTACGGCAGGTCTGGCGCGCCGCCTCGTGCCAGCGGTCGATGAACGCCGCCATGTCCTCGCGGCTCATCGGGGAGAGCGTGAACTCGGCGAAGTCCTGCGCCCCCAGCCAGTCCTCGGCCACGGCCGAGGGGCGGGAGGTGACCAGCCACAGATTGTCCGGGTAGGCGATGAGGAGGTCGGCCAGCCAGGCGCGGGTGCGCTCGCGGTCGCGCTCGGGGATCTCGTCGATGCCGTCGATCAGCAGCAGCCCGCGCCCGGCGGTCAGGACGCGGTCGGCCCAGCCGGGCGGCTGGGCGCCGTCCAGGGGGTTGTGGACGGAGGCCAGGAACGAGGCCGGGGAGGGCAGGGACGCCTGGCGGGCGATCGTGCGCAGGGGGAGGACGAAGGGGACGCGGCCGATGAGCTGCTCCAGGCCACGCAGCGAGTCCTGCCGCGCGGTGCGGACGGCGAGCCACTGGACGAGCGTGGTCTTGCCGGAGCCCGCGACCCCACGCAGCAGCACCCGCCGAAGGCCGGAGAGCGCCCGGTCGGCGGGGAGTGCGGCGGGGAGTGCGGTGTGCTGCGGGGCGGTGGGGGGCCCACCGGCGAACGCGTCGTCCAGCGGGCGCTCCTCGCCGGAGGACACGGCCTCCAGGCTGAGGTACGCCGCGTCCAGCGGCCACGTGGCCTCCGCGTGGCTGAGGTCGATCCCGACGATCGTCAGCGTGGAGTGCTTGCGGATCATGTACTCCGCGTACCGCCCCTCGAACGCCGCGTCCTGCGCGGATTGCGACGGGATGCGCTCGATCAGGAGGTCGATCTTGGTGATGAGGTCGCTGAGCTGGTCGCTCTGCTCGACGAGGGAGCGGGCGACGAAGGTCGAGCGCTGGGTGAAGAAGTGCAGGATGTGCAGGCAGGCGGTGTCCAGCAGACGCTGGTGGAGCAGTGTGCCGCCCTGGCTGAGGAACAGCTTGTCGCCCTTGGCGAGGGTGGCGTCGATCAGCGCACGGGCCAGTCCGCGGTGGCCGAGCTGGACCGCCTGGACGTCGTTCATATCGAGGTCGCCGAGCGCGTACAGCGTGGTGGCCAGCTTCTCGGCGACGAGTTCGTCCTCGTCGGCGGGGCAGGGCCGCTCGCCGGGTCCGGCGTGCCGGGTGGCCTGCGCGACCAGTTCGGCGGCCAGCTTGGTGAGGTCCTTCTCGGTCAGGGTGCGCTTCTCGCCCCGGAACGAGATGAGGGAGGAAACGCGGACCGGCTGGTTCACCAGCCCGGCGCCCGGCCCCTCCCTGACGAACAGCTTCTTGATGAGCGGTGTGACGACGCTCGAGGCGAGGCGAGCGCCGATGGTCGCGGGATCCACGTCCCATTCCCCCCGGTAGTTGTGTCCCCCCGGCCGCGGAGGGCCGTCGACAGAGTACAGCGGGGTAAGGCCCTTGGTCCCGAACCGGACATCCGAAAGTCCCTGCGAAGGTGACATCCCACACAGGCGGCCCCGGGTCTACTACGGAAAATAGGGGATCTCGCAGGTCAGAGGTGTGATGGGAGTTTCTGGGAATTCCGCATGAGATACGGCTCCCCATAAGCAATTCGCTACGTACCCACTTAGTAGAAGAACACCTTGGCCTATTAACCAGAACGGGATAACAAGGGGCGTTCCGAAGACGCTTCTGGAGGTACTTCCCATGGCCCCGCGCGCCACAAACCGCCGATTCTCGCTTACGTCCGTGTCCAGGGGGCGCGCCGCCGTGGTCGCCGTGGGTCTGGGGGCCTCGCTGGCGCTCGGCGCCGGCACGGCGTTCGCCGTGGGGGCGGGTACGGCCGCCTCCGCCCCGTCCGTCAGCCAGGCCGCCGCGAAGGCGCCCGCGAAGGCGGCGAACGCCTGGGAGACCCCGGTCGACAAGTACTCGATAGGCGCCGCCTTCGGCCTCGCGGGCAACCTCTGGGCGCACAACCACAGCGGTCAGGACTTCGTGGTGCCGACCGGCACGCCGGTGCACGCGACGCACGGCGGTGTGGTCGTCAAGGCGGGCCCGAACGGCGCCGGTGACGGTCCCGCGTACGGCAACGCGATCGTGATCAAGCACGACAACGCGACGTACTCGCAGTACGCCCACCTGTCCCGGATCGACGTCCGGATCGGGCAGTCCGTGAGCACCGGCCAGCAGATCGGCCTGTCCGGCAGCACCGGCAACTCGACCGGTCCCCACCTGCACTTCGAGATCCGTACGACGCCGAACTACGGCTCCGCCGTCGAGCCGCTCAAGTTCCTCCGCGACCACGGCGTCAAGGTCTGACGCTCAGACCTTGACGCGTCATGCGTCATCCGTGGGTCGATGGCGTATGCGCCTGCTTCATCAGATCGAGGGCGACTTCCAGGACAGCCTTCCGCTTGTCCTCGGGGTCGCCCTCGACCGTCTGTAGCGCGAACATCCGCGCATGCATGCTGAACAGCGCGGTGATGCTCCGCACCTGGTCGACCAGGGGCGCCTCGGGGTCCCGGACCAGGGCGGACATCGCGAGCATCCGGCTCTTGAAGATCTGGCCGATGCTCAGCTCGCGCACCGTCGCCTGGTTCTCCTGCATGAAGCGCATCAACGGCTCGCCGATGTCCATGGCCGCGCTGTAGCGGCGCAGCAGCTCCTGCTTGGTCTCCAGGGTGCGCGGCTGCTGCTCGCCCCAGGCGATCAGCTCGTCCATCGGCCGTCCCAGGTCCTGGAACAGGCTGTGGACGATGTCCTCCTTGGTCTTGAAGTGGTAGTACAGGGCCGCCTTGGTGACCTCGAGCCGCTCGGCGATCTCGCGCAGTGACGTCTTCTCGTAGCCGTGCTCGGCGAAGAGTTCCAGGGCGACGTCCTGGATGCGCTGACGGGTGTCGCCCCGCCGCGGTGTGCTGCCCATGGTGCTCTCCTGATGCTGGTGTGGCTGCCGTCGGCAGGCCGAACGTAACTTACTTGACGCCCGGCTAGTTGGCGCCTTACCTTCTCTACTGTACTGAACTAGCCGGGCGGCAAGTAAGTGTGCGTCAGGGCTCTCATCATCCAGGGGGAGACGGAGAACATGGTCCGTAAACAATCAGACGACGAAGCGTCATCCGCTTCGGCACCGGCTCAGGCCGCCCGGGAGGCCCAGCAGCCCCCGGCCAAGGCCGAGCCCAAGCAGCGCAGCACCAGTGTGGTGATATTCGCGCTGATGATCGCGATGCTGCTCGCGATGCTCGACAACATGATCGTGGGCACCGCGATGCCGACCATCGTCGGCGAGCTCGGTGGCCTCGACCACCTCTCCTGGGTAGTGACCGCGTACACCCTGGCCACCGCCGCCTCGACCCCCATCTGGGGCAAGCTCGGCGACATGTACGGCCGTAAGGGCGTCTTCCTCACCTCCATCGTGATCTTCCTCGCCGGCTCGGCGCTGTCCGGTATGGCGCAGAGCATGGGTGAGCTGATCGGCTTCCGGGCCATCCAGGGCCTGGGCGCGGGCGGTCTGATGGTCGGCGTGATGGCGATCATCGGTGACCTGGTGCCGCCCCGGGAGCGCGGCCGCTACCAGGGCATCATGGCCGGTGTGATGGCCGTGGCCATGATCGGTGGCCCGCTGGTCGGCGGCACCCTGACCGACCACCTCGGCTGGCGCTGGATCTTCTACATCAACCTCCCGCTCGGTGCCATCGCCCTCGCGGCGATCACGGCGGTGCTGCACCTGCCGAAGAAGCGGTCCGAGGGACGGATCGACTACACCGGCGCGGTCCTGCTGACCGTGGGCATCACCGCGCTCGTGCTGATCACCACCTGGGGTGGCAACGAGTACGCCTGGGGGTCGGGCCAGATCATCGGGCTCGGGGCGGTCGGTGTCCTCTCGCTCGTCGCGTTCCTGTACGTCGAGACGCGGGTCGCCGAGCCCGTACTGCCGCTGCACATCTTCCGGAACGCCAACTTCTCGCTGGTCACCGCGATCGGCTTCCTCACCGGTTTCGTGATGTTCGGCTCGACCACCTTCCTGCCGCTCTACCAGCAGACCGTCCAGGGCGCCACCGCCACCAACTCCGGGCTGCTGCTGCTCCCGATGCTGCTGGGCATGCTGGTGGTCTCGCTGGTCGCGGGCCGGGTCACCACCTCGACCGGCAAGTACAAGATCTTCCCCGTAGTCGGCGGTCTTCTGATCACCGTCGGGATGTTCCTGCTGTCCACGATGGACACCGAGACCACCCGCTTCACCTCCGGTCTCTTCATGGCGGTGCTCGGCATGGGCATGGGCTGCCTGATGCAGACGACCATGCTCGTGGCGCAGAACAGCGTCGAGATGAAGGACATGGGCGTCGGCAGCTCCTCCGCCACCCTCTTCCGCACCCTGGGCGGCTCCTTCGGCGTCGCCATCCTCGGCGCCCTGTTCACCAACCAGGTGCGGGACACCATGACCGAGCGGGGCGGGGGCAAGGCCGCGGCCATCACCTCCGGGAGCGCCCAGCTCGACCCGGCCAGCCTCAAGCTGCTGCCGCCGCCCATCCGGGACGCGTACACCCACGCGGTGGCCAGCGGTGCCCACCAGGTGTTCCTGTGGGGCGCGCTGATCAGCATCGTCGGCGCCATCGCCGCCTGGTTCGTCAAGGAGGTCCCGCTGCGCGGGGCCGCCGCCAAGTCGGCCGACGGCGACGACGCGGCCGCGGCCGAGACGGCACCGATCGCCGAGACCGTCTGACCAACGGTCCGGATGAGCGGGGTCGCCATCAGGGGCCGCTGTCAGTGGGGCATGGCAGCATCGGGCCCATGGTGACCTCGCCGGACGAGGCGCGGCTGGCGCACTTGCGCCGGCTGCGCCTCGCGAAGGACGTGATGGACCGCGACTGGGCCGAGCCGCTCGACCTGGACGCGGTCGCCGCGCACGCCGGCTATTCGCGCTACCACTTCATCCGCGCCTTCAAGGGCGCCTACGGATCCACCCCCGGGCAGTATCTGACCCGGCGCCGCATCGAGCGGGCCGAGGAGCTGCTGCGCTCGGCCAATCTCTCGGTCACCGAGATCTGCTCGCTCGTCGGCTTCAGCAGCCTCGGCACCTTCTCCACGAGCTTCAAGAAGCAGACCGGGCTCACCCCCAGCGGCTACCGGGATCTGTACGTCGGCCGGGCCGCGGCGGTCATCCCGGGGTGTTACGCGATGCTGTGGTACGGCGGGCGCGACGCCCGCGCCCCCGGCCCCGACGCCCGCGCCCCCGACGCCCGCGCCCCCGGCTCCAAGGACCGCAATTCTCAAGAAGCGGAATGAATCCGCCGCTGCCTACCGTGGCCACGTCGCGACGACGCGCGCGGCCCACACCCACCCCGATAGCTCCGGAGGCAGCAATGATCAAGGGGATGTCCATCGTCACCGTCTGGGTCCTCGACCAGGACCGGGCCAAGGAGTTCTACACCGAGAAGCTGGGCTTCGAGGTCCGCACCGACATGACCATCGGCGGGGATGGCGAGGGCGGCGGCGGTATGCGCTGGCTGACGGTCGGCGCCAAGGACCAGCCGGATGTGCAGCTGACCCTGATGGTGCCCAGCTCGCCGGGGCTCGACCCGGAGTCAGCCGAGGCCCTTCGGACGCTGGTCGCCAAGGGGGTGCTCGGCGCCGGGGTGTTCACCACGGATGACATCCACGGGGACTACGAGGCGCTCAAGGCGAGGGGCGTGGAGTTCGTCCAGGAGCCCCAGGAGCGTCCGTACGGCACCGAGGCGCTCTTCCGTGACGACTCCGGCAACTGGTTCTCGTTCACCCAGCCCCGCGCGGAGATGGACTTCAGCAAGCCCTGGGACGGCTGCGCCTCGGACTGAGCGCTCAGTCCGGCACCTCGATGATCGGGAAGCTGCCGGTGTTGGTGGGCGCGGACTCCGGCAGCCAGAGCACCGCGACCGCGCCCCGGCACTCCCCGTCCGCCTCGTCGCCGCTGTCCAGCAGCGGATCGGCGTTGCGGAACGTCAGCCGGGCGCCCAGCACCCGCGCCTGGCCCGCGGCTATGGTCAGCCCCAGGCCGTGCCCGGTCCCCGCGCGGTCCTTGCTGCCGGTGCGGAACCGGCTCGGCCCGTCCTTCAGCAGCTCCTCCGGAAAGCCGGGGCCGTGGTCGCGTACGCGCAGTATCCGCCCTTCGACGGTGACCTCGAAGGGCGGTTTGCCGTGCCGGGCGGCGTTGGCCAGCAGATTGCCCAAGATCCGCTCCAGCCGCCGGGGATCGGTGGAGACATGGGCGTCGCGCACCACGTTGACCGTCGCGTCGGGGTCCACCGCCCGGACCCGGCGGGTGATGAACTCGGCCACGGCTATCTCCTGGAGCTCAGCGCGCTCCGCGAAGCCGTCCAGCCGTGCCACCTCCAGGACGTCCTCGACCAGGGTGCGCATCGCCTGCGCCCGGTCCCGTACCAGCTCGGTGGGGCGGCCCGGCGGCAGCAGTTCGGCGGCCGTGAGCAGCCCGGTGACCGGGGTGCGCAGCTCGTGGGCGATATCGGCGGTGACCCGGCGCTCCGCCTCCAGCCGCTGCTGAAGCGCCTCGGCCATGCCGTCGACCGCACGCGCCAGATCGTCGGTCTCGTCGCGTACCCGGCCGCCGATCGACTCGCGCACCCGCACCTCGGAGTCGCCCTCGGCCAGCTTGCGGGCGGCGGTGGCCGCCTTGCGCAGCCGCCGGGAGAGCTGATCGCCGATGAGCACACCGAGCGCGATACCGCCCAGCACCACCGCCAGCGAGCCGATGATCAGCACCCGGTCCAGGTCGTTGAGGACGGCGAACCGGTCCTGGAACTTGGTGTGGACGGACAGCACCTTGCCGTTCCGCAGCGGTACCGAAGCCCACACCTCGGGGGTGCCGGTGCCGGAGTCCTCCAGATAGGTGGCGCGCTGGCCGCGCCACGCCTCCTTCTTCAGCTGCTCGGGCAGACGGGGATCGTCCAGCTTGGCGCCGAACCCCAGCACCCGGGACTGCTCGTACCACCGCTGGGCGACCTTCACCCGCTCGTCCATCACCGTGCGGCTGTTGTCGAGCATCGAGACGCGGGCCGCGTTGTGGACGACGAGGCTCAGCACCACCGCCACCAGCGTGCTCACGGCCGCGATGGCGAGGCTGACCTTCCACCGCAGGCCGGTGCGCAGTGCCAACCGCCGCAACGCCGCTCAGCCCTTGAGCTTGTAGCCGAAGCCGCGGACCGTCTCGATGCGGTCCTGGCCTATCTTGCCGCGCAGCCGCTGCACATGGACGTCCACGACCCGGGTGTCCCCGCCCCAGCCGTACTCCCAGACCCGCTCCAGCAGCCGGTCGCGGGAGAGCACGGTGCCGGGCACGGCCGAGAACTCCAGCAGCAGCCGCATCTCGGTCGGGGTGAGCGCCACCTGATGGCCGCCCTTGCGGACCTCCATGCCCTCGGGGTCGACCTCCAGATCGCCGAAGCGCAGCACCCCGCCGTCGGGCTCCTCGGGGACGGGCTCCGCGCCCCGCCCGCCGGGGCCGCTGGCATGGCCGAAGCGGCGCAGTACGGCCCGGATGCGGGCCACCAGCACCGCGCCGTCGAAGGGCTTGGTCACATAGTCGTCGGCGCCGGCTTCGAGGCCGAGCACCACATCGATGGAGTCGGCGCGCGCGGAAAGCATGATCACGGGAACGGTGGACTCGTCGCGGATCCGGCGGCACAGGCTGACCCCGTCCAGGCCCGGAACCATCACATCGAGCAGCGCGATATCGGGGCGGTCGGCCCGGAAGCGCTCGAGGCCGGTCAGCCCGTCGGGCGCGGCCGTCACGAGAAAGCCATCGCGCTCCAGGGCGAGCTGCGTGGCTTCACGGATGACATCGTCGTCCTCGACGAAGAGCACATGGGTCTCGGCCACAGCCTCGCTTCAGCCTTCCGTTCCGTCGCCGGCGCGCGCGGTGGGCACCGGGGTCGCCTCTTCCTTGGGCACATTCTTGCTGTAGTCGGTGCGTTCGCGGGACCGCACCGTGAACGAGCGGTCCGCCCCGGACCAGCCGTAGGTGATCACGGTCTCGCTCGAAGGGCAACAGACCGAGTCCCCGGAGGTGTAGGAGAGCTTCGTCACCCGCAGTTCGTCCTTGGCGACGTCGGCGTAGACGGGCGGCTGCTCGTCGCTGAAGACGTTCTCGTACCGGCCGCCCACCTTGCGGTACACATACGAGCCGATGCCGAAGCCATCGGTGCAGCTCATGACGTTGATGACCAGGTCGGAATCGGCGGAGCCGGTCAGCCGGCCGGACGTCACGTCCACCGGATAGCCCTTGATCTCCTGCTTGGACTCGCGCTCCTTGGCCGTGGGGCAGGGCTTGAGGCTAGTCTTCAGATCGTCGCTGACCCGCGGATCCGCCTTGACCAGCCTGATCACGTCGACCTTCTTCCCGGCAGCCGGTGACGGCCGGTCGGAGGCACGGCCACCCGCGTACGCGCCGGAGTCCGCGGCGGCCGAGGCCCACTCGGTGCTCGCCGGTCCCTCCTTGCGCACCCCCTGGCTCGCGTTACCGCATCCGGCCAGCATCCAGCCGCCGGCGGCCGCGAGGCCCACGACCGCACCGCCGGTGAGCATGACTGTCCTGCTGGGAGAGGCCCTGGTCAGGCCGCGCACCGTTCCTGCCCCCGCTCCTGGCGGGCGCGCCGGACCCGACCCGTGTGCTGCCGGACGTTGGTGGCCGGCTTGGTGTCCCCGTCCCGACGGCCGAGCGCGCGGGCGTCCACATCGCGGCTCTCCAGCTCCTGCCGCAGCCGGGCCAGCGCCCGGTGCAGCGTGCTCTTGACCGTTCCGGTCGACATTCCGAGCGCCTCCGCGGTCTCTTCGGTCGTCATCTGCTCCCAGTGTCGCAGCACCACGACACTGCGCTGCTTGGGAGCGAGCACCGAAAGGATGTCCATCAGCAGGGCGCGGTCGGCGTGCTGCTCGGTGCCGTCGTCGACGCTCGCCTCCGGAAGCTGCTCGGTGGGCACCTCGTCCAGCTTCCGGGCGCGCCACCACTCGGTACGGGTGTTGATCATCACGCGTCGGAGATAGGCGTCCGCGAGCGATTTGTCGGCTATGCCGTCCCAGCGGCCGTAGGTGCGCACCAAGGCGGTCTGGAGCAGATCCTGTGCCTCGATCGGGTCGGGGATCAGCCGACGGGCGCTGCGCAGCAGCGCGTCCTGCCGATTCCGCACGTACTCCTCAAAGTCCAGAACATTGCTGCTGCTCATGATGTGCAGCCTCCATCCCGCTGTCTTCCCCGCCGTTGACGTGTCCGGCTTCTCGCTCGGCACGGGAAGGACGCTACGGAGGCGCTGTTGCGGCGCCATACGCAACTACGCCTCGGCAAACGCACAGCTACCCATAGGTTGTGTAACAACGGAACCCGGCCCGACTGAGTGTCAGAACCGGGTCCTGGGCGTGTCACAGGTCTGTCACAGACAGGCCGTGACGAGGGATGTCCTCAGGTCAGCGGCAGCCGGTAGAGGCCGCCCGAGAGGGGCTCCACCAGTCCGTCGGAGACGAGTCCGTCGAGCGCGCGGGCGCGCTGCACCGGCTCGTCCCACACCTGGTCCAGCGTCGTCTGCGGCACCGGTGTCACAGCCTCCCGCAACACCGCGAGCAGCTTGCCCCGCACCTGGCGGTCCGTACCGGCGTAGGTCTGGCCGCGCCGCGGCGGTCCCTCGTGCTCCGGCGAACCGGCCTGCCGCCAGGCGCACAGCGCGGCGATCGGGCAGCGTGCGCAGTCGGGCGTGCGGGCCGTGCAGACCAGCGCGCCCAGCTCCATCGTGGCCGCCGCCCAGCGCGCCGCGGTCGGCTCCTCCTCGGGGAGCAGGGCGCGGGCCAGCTTGCGCTCGGCGGCGGTGGTGGCGTTCGGCGGGTACTGCGCACCGCTGACCGCGCGCGCGAACACCCGGCGGACATTGGTGTCCAGCACCGGATGGCGCTGGCCGTACGCGAACGAGGCCACGGCCGCCGCCGTGTACTCACCCACCCCCGGCAGCGCCAGCAACTGGGCGTGGTCGCGGGGTACGTCACCGCCGTGCCGCTCCCTTATGGCGGCCGCGGCGCCGTGCAGCCGCAGCGCCCGGCGCGGATAGCCCAGCCGGCCCCAGGCGCGGACCGCCTCACCGGGCGGTTCCGCGGCCAGGTCGGCCGGGCGCGGCCAGCGGGCGAGCCACTGCTCGTACACCGGCAGCACCCGGTTCACCGGGGTCTGCTGGAGCATGAACTCGCTCACCATCACACCCCAGGCGCCCGCCTCGGGACGGCGCCAGGGGAGGTCGCGCGCATGCGCGTCGAACCAGTCGATGACGGGCCGGTGCAGAACGGCTCCATCGGGGTTGGAGGATGCGGCGGCCGGGACGGCGGAAGCGGAAATGGCAGTCATCGCATCCGATCCTGACATGGCGGGACGGCCCGCGGGGCCCAGGGCGCGGGCGTTCGGGTTTCAGTCGCGCCAGTCGTTGCCGAATCGTGCGATACGGCGCCCGTACGGGAACGGATGGCCGCTTGTCGCGCCCGGGTGCGGTCTTCCGGTGCCCCTGGGGTGACCTCAGGGCGCCTTGTGGACGTCTGTGGGACCCCTCATGTGCCGGATCCGGTCGGATCATGAGAAAAGTAGGGCCTGGAGCGGGGGTTATTGGCCGGTAGTGCTCCCGATCTCTCGTAGAGTTTCCGCGTGGGATCTCTGCGCAATCCGATCGGGCCGCTTCCCTCCTCCATTTACTGGCGGCGGAGGGCCGTTGCGCTGGCCCTGCTCATCGCCATCATCCTCGTGGTCATCTGGGCCTTCGGCTGGGGTGGTTCGGGCGGCGGCGGAAGTGACGAGGGCAAGGGATCGGGCGGCGGGGGACCCGCGAGCACGATCACCCCGGGCCCCTCCTCCTCCGGGCCGGTCAACAGCGAACGGCCGGGCGGGCGCGATGAGTCGGACGGCGGCGGCTCGGGCTCCGGCGGCTCCGGCGGCAGCGGGGGCGGCGGCTCGGACGACGGCGGAGCGGACGCGAGCGGCGGTGGCGCGGGCGGCGGCAGCGGCTCCGGCGGCGCGGGCGGCTCCTCGGGCGGTGGCGCGGGCGGTGGCATCGGCACCGGGACCGGGCAGGGCCTGCCCGCCGGGTCGAGCCTGCGGGACTGCCGCCCCGGCGACGCGGAGCTGACGGTGCGCAGCGTCAAGGACTCCAAGGTCAAGAACACCTGGGCGCCGGGGGAGAAGCCCAACTTCGAGATCGTCGTGAAGAACACCAAGTCGAGCTCGTGCAAGGTCGACTTCGGGCGCGCCGCGGCCTCGCTGACCATCACCGACGCCCACAACGCCCACGTCTGGGCCTCCGACGACTGCCCCGAGGGCAGCGCCGCCGCGCTGGTCGAGGTGCCGGGCTCCGGCCAGACCAAGCGCACCGTGGAATGGGACCGCAAGCGCAGCGCCGAGCACTGCGCCACGCCGTCGGGCAGCGCGTCGGCCAAGCCGGGCACGTATCTGGTCGAGGTGAAGGTGGACGGGCTGGGGACGGCCAAGGTGTCGTTCGTCCTAGAGAAGGACTAGGCCCCAGCCAAGGACCGGGTCCTTCGCCAAGGACCGAATCCGCCCCCCGGCTGCTTCTGCCGGGGGGCGTTGGTGTCGCCGTGTGCTGCTCGAATCGGTGACGGGCCATCAGCCGCAGAGTTTGTCAAAAGCGTTGACGAATAGCCCTGGGCGCTCCTACCTTCATCGCGTCGTGCATCATACGTCATATATGAGAGGCGCAATGCCCGGATTAGGGGCCCAATGTCCATTCATGCTGCGGGGTCGCCTCGGGCGCACAGGCCGTGCCGGCCGGCAGTTGGGCTGACTGAACTGATCAGGCAGCAGCCGCTCATCCACTGACGATGTGAGATGCGGCCCGTTCACCGCCAAGATCCCGGGCCGCGACAGAGAGTCAGCATGCTCCCTCTGTGGGGGAGCCTATCCAACTTCGGGAGCGACGGTGCCCCAGTCCAGCGTGCCCTTGTCCAAGGCCGGGAGATCCCCGGCGTCACCGCCTCGGCAACGCAGCCGCATGCGATGGACGATCGTCGGTTTCTCGGCGCTCGGCCTCACGATCGCCTATCTCGACCGCGCCGCGCTGAGTGTGGCGATGCCCCACATGTCGGATGAGTTCCACATCAGCTCCGCCGTGCAGGGGGTGATGCTCTCGGCGTTCTTCTGGACCTACGCCCTGTTCCAGATTCCCTCCGGCTGGCTGCTGGACCGCTTCGGCCCGAGGGTCATCTACCCCGTCGCGGTCGGCTGGTGGTCGATCTGGACGGCCCTGATGGCCTTCGCGCGCGGCGTCGGATCGGTCGTGGTGTTCCGCCTCGGCCTCGGTATCGGCGAGGCGCCGGTGCAGCCGGCGAACGTCAAGGTCGTCTCGCGGTGGTTCCCGCGCCGCGAACGCGCCTTCGCCTCCAGCCTCTTCGACATGGGCCAGCAGATCGGCACGGCGCTGTCGATTCCAGTGGTGACGGCGCTGACCGTGTTCGGTGGCTGGCGACTGTCGTTCGTCGTGATCGGCGCGGTCGGTCTCCTCTGGCTCGTGGGGTGGGCGGTCGTGTACCGCGACCCCGGGGACCATCCGCGCGTCTCCGCGGCGGAACTGGCCCACATCCGGTCCGACCGGGGCGAGGAGGAGCCCGTGGAACCGGCGGTCGGCGCCACCGTGCCGTGGCGCGACCTGCTGAGCGATTCCCAGGTGTGGGCGCTGACGGTCGGCTATGTCTTCCGCTCGCTCGCCGGGGCGTTCTTCCTCACCTGGTATCCCAGCTATCTGCTCGACGACCGCGGATTCTCCGAGGCGGACTTCGGCATGGTGGGGTGGATCCCGTCGCTCGTCGCGATCGGCTCCACCGTGCTCGGCGGCATCGTGTCCGACCGGATGCTGGCCTCAGGAGCTTCCCCGAACCTGGCCCGGAAGGTGCCCATCGTCGCCGGGCTCGGCCTGAGCGCCTGCATCGGCTTCGCCCCGTTCATCGGGAGCAATGTGGTGCTGATGGTGATCCTGACCGTCAGCAGCGCCGCCCACTCCTTCGCCGGCGCGGCGATCCTGAGCCTCCCGGCGGAAGTGGCGCGCTCCTCGGAGTGCGTCGGCGTGGTGGCCGGCTTCCAGAACTTCGGCTCCCAGGTGGGCAACCTCCTCAGCCCCATCGCCATCGGACTGTTCCTGGCGTCCAGCGGCGGCTCCTATGTGGGCCCGCTGCTCGGCGCGGCGGTGAGCTGTCTGGCCAGTGCGGCGATCTATCTGTTCTGGGTGCGCGTCAAGCCCGTCACCCAGCCCCACGACGACCCCGCGGGCCCCGTCGCACAGCAGGAAGGGACCACCTCGTGAACGCCTCGTCCAGCACCGCCCGCCTGGTCGACCGGCTCGCCACCGTCATCGGGATCCCCGTGGTCCCGTACGACGAGGAGGGCGCCGTCGACCACGATCTGACCGTCTCGCTGGCGGCACGACTGATCCGTAACGGAGTCACCGTGCTGACGGCGAACGGCAACACCGGCGAGTTCTACGCTCTCTCCCCGGACGAGCGCCGTCAGGTGCTGAGGTGCGTCCTCACCGCTCGTGAGGCCCACGCCGACACCACGACGGACGCCCCGGCGGAGGCCACGGTGATCGTCGCCGGGGTGGGGCTCGACATCGGAACGGCCGTCTCCGACGCGCGCTTCGCCCGCGACTCGGGCGCGGACGCGATCATGATCCATCAGCCCGTCCTGCCGTATCTGTCGGCGGACGGCTGGGTCGAGTACAACGCGCGGATCGCCCGGTCCGTACCCGACATCGGAGTGCTGCCCTACCTCACCAAGCGCGCGGTCACCGGAGCGCACATCACCCGCCTGGTGGAACGGGCGCCGAACATCGTCGGGCTGAAGTACTCCGTCCCCGACCCGGTCGCGTTCGCCACCACGCGGGCGGAGGCCGCCGACGGACTGCTGTGGATCGCGGGCCTGGCCGAGTCCTACGCCCCGGCCTACTGGCAGGCGGGGGCTCGGGCCTTCACCTCCGGCCTGGTCAACATCGCCCCGGCGGTGTCCCTGCACATGCTCACCGCGCTCCGCGACGAGGACTACGGCACCGCCTCCCGGGTCTGGCGGCGGATCCGCCACTTCGAGGAGCTGCGGGCCCGCGATGACTCGGCCGGCAACGTGTCGGTGGTGAAGGAGGCCATGCACCAGATGGGGCTGTGCCGGCGGGACGTCCGTCCCCCCAGCCACCCGGTGTCCCCGGCCCTTGCCCGCGAGGTCGCCGAGTCCATGGCGCGGTGGCACTCCCTGGTGCCCGAGACGGCCGGGGAGCGGGTGGCATGAGAATCGATTCCCTGCGGACCTTCCGGCAGCGGGTGGGGGACCGGCCCCGGGTACTGGTCAAGATCACCACCGAGGATGGGATCGACGGGTGGTCGGAGGTCTACAACCACGGCCCCGACCTGGCGTATCCGCCTCTGCTGGACTATCTGTTCGAGCAGATCAAGGGCATGGACGCCCGGTCCCCCGCCCGGATCAACCAGTTTCTGCTCCAGTCCGGCCGCTTCCCCCAGGGCGCGCTGGGCCTGGCCGCCATCGCCGCCATCGACCACGCGCTGTGGGACATCGCAGCCAAGGCCATGGGGGTGCCGGTCTACCAGCTGCTCGGCGGCGCGGTACGCGACCGGGTGCGGGTCTATGCCGGTCTGTACTCCGCGCCGGACATCGGCGAACTGTCCGGAACCACCGCGGCGTTGCACGAACGGTACGGTGTCACCGCCTTCAAGCTCAGCCCCTACCGGATGGAACCGCACCGCACCCGGTTCGGGCTGCTGGTCCGTGAACTGGGCGATTACTTCGGTGAGGTCCGCGCCGGACACCCCGCGGAGTGGGAGTTCGCGTTCGACGCGCACGCCTGTCTGTGGGAACCCCGGCAGGCGGTCGACCTCGGCGCCGCGCTCGCCCCCAACCAGCCGCTCTTCCTCGAAGAACCGATACGGCCCGAGCACATCCCCGCCTGGGGCCGGCTCCGCTCCGAGATCGCGGTGCCGCTGGCCACGGGGGAGTGCCTGTACTCCCCCCATGAGTTCCTCGCGCTGCTGAGCGCCGGCGGAGCCGACATCGTGCAGCCGGACATCTGCGTCGTCGGCGGTCTCACCCAGATGGTGAAGATCGCCGCCATCGCCGACGCGCACTATGTCCCGGTCGCGCCGCACAACCCGCTCGGCCCGCTCGCCACCGCGGCGAACGTGCACTTCGCGGCCGCGACGACCAACTTCTCCATCCTGGAGTACAAGCCGGACGACGTGCCGTGGTGCCCCGACCCCTATCTCCCCGTCGACGGACACCTCGACCTGCGTCCGGACCGGCCGGGGTGGGGCATCGAGATCGACGAGTCCGCGCTCAAGACGGACGACTGGGTCATATGGAAACGGAAGGTGCCCATACGCTCCGACGGCTCGACCGCCTGGATGTGAGGCAGGCAGCCCGGCCGGGACCCGCACGGAGGGCCCCGGCCGGAAGGCGCAGGCACCACTCGCGGGGGCGGGAGCCGCCGTGCCCCGCCCCCCACGCACGACCCGCGGCCAGGCGGAGCTATACGTACCGCTCCAGGATGGACGACTCCGCCAGCCGCGACAGCCCCTCGCGGACCGAGCGCGCCCGGGCCTCGCCCACGCCGTCCACCATTTGCAGATCGTCCACGCTCGCGGCCAACAGCTTTTGCAGGCCCCCGAAGTGCTCCACCAGCCGCTCGATGATGGCGCCCGGCAGCCGTGGCACCTTGGCCAGCAGCCGGAAGCCGCGTGGCGAGACGGCGGAGTCGAGGGTCTCGGGCGAGCCGGTGTACCCCAGCGCGCGGGCCACGATGGGGAGTTCGAGCAGCTCGGCGTGGGTCAGCCGGTCCAGCTCGGCGAGCGCGTCGGCCACCGTACGGGTGCGCTTGGCGGTCGGCTCCGGCACGTAGTCCCGCACCACCAGCTCGCGCTCGGGCTCCACGCCCGCGATCAGCTCGTCCAGCTGGAGGGAGAGCAGCCGGCCGTCGGTGCCCAGCTCGACCACGTACTCCGCGATCTCGGTGGCGATGCGGCGGACCATCTCCAGCCGCTGCGCGACCGCGCTCACATCCCGGACCGTGACCAGATCCTCGATCTCCAGGGCCGAGAGCGTGCCCGCCACCTCGTCGAGGCGGAGCTTGTACCGCTCAAGCGTGGCCAGCGCCTGGTTGGCGCGGGAGAGGATCGCCGCCGAGTCCTCCAGGACCCGCCGCTGGCCGTCCACATACAGCGCGATCAGCCGCATCGACTGGCTGACCGAGACCACCGGGAAGCCGGTCTGGATGGAGACGCGCTGCGCGGTCCGGTGCCGGGTGCCGGTCTCCTCGGTGGGGATCGCCGCGTCCGGCACCAGCTGCACCCCGGCCCGCACGATCTTGGTGATGTCCTTGTCGAGCACCAGCGCGCCGTCCAGCTTGCACAGCTCGCGCAGCCGGGTCGCGGTGAACTCGACGTCGATGACGAAGCCGCCGGTGCACAGCGACTCGACGGTCTTGTCGGTGCCGAGCACGATCAGCCCGCCGGTGTTTCCCCGGAGAACGCGCTCGAGGCCGTCGCGCAACGCCGTGCCGGGCGCGACCGCGCTCAGGGAGGCACGCATCAGACCGTCGGCCTTGCCGGGTGCCGTTGCCCGGTCGCCTGCTGCCACTGCACTCCTCCGTCGCAAGGTCTGTCGGTGCCACGAGTCGCCCTGCCATGCGGGTGCGCGAGGCCACGTATGGGCGAGACCAGGGCAAAGTCTACCGGCGGCCACCGGCCTCCCGTGGGGTCTCCCGGCGTACGCCCGTAGGCGCGCAGCGGAGCGCGTCTCTCCCCGGGCCGTGCGCCACCCGGCTCACCGACCCCTGCCGTACGCCCTCACCAGCGCACTCGGCCATGCTTCCGGCACCGCTCCGGTGACGCCTCGCCCACCATGTCAGCCCGGTCGCCCGCCATGTGTCAGCCCGGTCGTCCACCATGTCAGCTCCGGTCGTCCGCCTCCACCCGTGCCTTCTCACCCCGCTCCCGGCGCCGCGGCAGCACCCGCAGCGCGTCTCCGATGTCCGCGACCTCCAGCACCCGCATCCCGTCCGGGATCCGGCCCGGGTCGCCCGGCACCAGGGCGTGGGTGAAGCCGAGCCGGGCCGCCTCCGCCAGCCGCCGCTGCACCCCGGTGACCCGCCGGACCTCGCCCGCGAGCCCGACCTCGCCGATCGCCACCAGGTTCTTCGGCAGCGGGGTGTCACTGGCGGCGCTGGCCAGCGCGAGCGCCACGGCGAGGTCAGCGGCGGGCTCGGACAGCTTCACGCCGCCCACCGTGGCGCTGTAGATGTCCCGCTTGCCCAGCGCGCTGATCCGGCCGCGCTGCTCCAGCACGGCCAGCATCATCGAGACCCGGGAGGTCTCCAGACCGGAGGTGGTGCGGCGCGGCGAGGGGATCTGGGAGTCCACGGTGAGCGCCTGCACCTCGGCCACCAGCGGCCGGCGGCCCTCCAGGGTGACCGTCAGACACGTGCCCGGCACCGGCTCGTCGCGGCGGGTGAGGAACAGGCCGGAGGGGTCGGCGAGCCCGGTGATGCCCTCGTCGTGCAGCTCGAAGCAGCCGACCTCGTCCGTCGCCCCGTAGCGGTTCTTCACCCCGCGCACCAGCCGCAGCCGGGCGTGCCGGTCGCCCTCGAAGTGCAGTACGACATCGACCAGATGCTCCAGCAGCCGGGGGCCGGCGATGGCGCCGTCCTTGGTGACATGCCCCACTAGCAGCGTGGACATCCCGCGCTCCTTGGACGCGCGGATCAGCGCCCCGGCCACCTCGCGCACCTGCGCCATCCCGCCCGGCGCGCCGTCGATCTCGGGCGAGGCGACGGTCTGCACCGAGTCCAGGACGAGCAGCGAGGGCTTGACCGAGTCGAGGTGGCCGAGGACCGCGGAGAGGTCGGTCTCGGCGGCGAGGTAGAGGTGCTCGCTCAGCGCGCCGATGCGGTCGGCGCGCAGCCGCACCTGGCTCGCCGACTCCTCACCGGTGATGTAGAGCGTGCGGTGCTCCTCGGAGGCGGCCTTGGCCGCCACGTCAAGCAGCAGCGTGGACTTGCCGACCCCGGGCTCCCCGGCGAGCAGCACGACCGCGCCCGGGACCAGCCCGCCGCCGAGCACCCGGTCCAGCTCGTCCACGCCCGTGCCCCGCGCGGTCGCCTGACGGCCGTCCACCTGGCCGATGGGCAGGGCGGCCGAGGTGACCCGGCCGGGTGCGGTGGTGCGCACCGCGGGCGCCCCGTACTCCTCGACGGTGCCCCACGCCTGGCACTCCGGGCAGCGGCCGAGCCACTTGGCGGTGGTCCAGCCGCACTCCGTACAGCGGTAGGAGGGCCGGTCCTTGGCGGATGAGCGGGAGGAGCTACGGGCAGCCATGCCGTAACGCTAGCGTCGCCCACCGACAGAGCCGAACCGCGCCGGGCGCGTAGCAGGCCGGGCGCATATCAGGTTGTGGCCACCGGAGGGGGACACCTGTCCCCTTATGAGGGAGATGGTCACCCGTAAGGGTTAAAACAGCGCAAGTGGCGCGAGGAAGTCTGCATCATCCGCCTACCGTCGCCGGGTGATGAGCAGCAGGTCCGAGCACTCGACACAGACCACCGGCGCACAGCGGGCGCGGCGCCGTGCGCCCCGCTCCACCAGCACCCGCCCCCAGCGGCCCCCGGAACGCTACGAGCCGTACCTGGACGGCCTGTTCACGTACTGCCTGTCGGCCCTGTGCGAGCACGACGCCGCGGCCGTCGCGGTGGGCGACGTACTGGCGGTGGCCGAGCGCCGCACCGGCCGGGGGCGGGGCCGGGTCACCGCGGAGGGCGAGCTGTCCCGCCCGTGGCTCTACGCGGTCGCCCGCTGGGCCTGTCTGCGCAAACTGGCCGAGCGCCGCGGCCGTACGGGGACGGACACCCCGGGCGACGGCACCGCGGCCGAGCTGCCCGAGCCCATCGCCGCCCAGCGCCGCCGCGAACTGGCCGCGCTGGCCTGGCCGGAGGCCGCCGGGACCTCCGCCGAGCAGCGCGAGGCGCTCGAGCTCGCGGTGCGCCACCGGCTGGGCCCCTCCGAGGTGGCGGCCGTGCTCGGCAAGGACCAGGAGGAGACCCGCGCCCTGCTCTCCAGCGCCGCCTGCGAGGTGGAGCGGACCCGCGCCGCGCTCGCCGTCGTCGAGCTCGGCCACTGCCCGGTGGTCGCGCGGCTCGCGGGCGACACCCAGGTGCTGCTCTCCGCCGCCCTCCGCCGTGAGCTGGTGCGCCATGTGGACGACTGCCGCGAGTGCCGCCGGATGGCCGAGCGCGCCACGGCCGACGGGCCCTGGCCCGGTACGGCGGCGGCGCCCGCCGCGCTGCCGGTGCTGGAGGCCCCCCGCGCCGCCGTGCACGCCGCGCTGCTGGGCGCGCTGGGCGGACGGCCCGCCCGCGCGGGCGCCGGGCCCCGGTTCGACCGGCGCGGCTTTCCGCTGGAGCCCCAGGACCGGGCCGCCCGCCGCAGCCGGATGCGCAGCCGCGTGATGACCACGACGGTGGTCGCCACGGTCGTGGCGGCCCCGGTGCTCGCCCTGTGGGCCGCCTACCGGGGCGCCCCGCTCGCCGCTGACGAGCGCGACACGGACTCGGTGGCCGCCGCCGACGCGGACGGCGTGGACCAGGCCCCGGCCGGTCAGGACCGGCCCGCCCGGCGCTCGTACGAGCAGACCGGCGGTGCGCAGGACCGTTCCGGCACGCGGGTCGGCTCCGGCCCGCGCGGCGCCAAGGCGGGCCGTGGGGCGTCGGATGTGTCGGTCGAGGTGATCGACGCGGACGGTGTGGTGGAGCGCCCGGGGCACAAGCGCGGCGAGGCGTCCCGCCCGGACGGCTCCCCGGCCGGTGGCGGCCGCCCCGGGGACGCCTCCGGACCTTCCCGGCCCGCGCCAGGGCCGGGGCGGCTCACGGTCACGGCCCACCCCGAGGGCGATGTGACGATCGTCACTCTCACCGCGTCCGGTGGCTCACCGGTGCACTGGTCGGCCTCCGCCGGGGCGCCCTGGCTCCAGCTGAACCACCCGGCCGGGGTGCTGCGGCCCGGCGACTCCACGACCATCACGGTCTCGGTGGACCACGGCCGGGAGCCGGCCGGGCACTGGAGCGCGCGGGTCTCGGTGGACCCGGCGGGCGCGGTGGTGCTGATCGAGGGCCGGGGTACGCCCCCCGACCCCACGCCCAGCCCCACGGCCCCCTCCGACCAGCCGACCCCGTCCCCGAGCGACCCGCCGCCGACGCCATCCGGTTCGCCCGCCGCGAGGCGCTGACGCGATGCGCCGTTGGGCGGACCGGACGCGTCGGCAGTGGCCCCCGCGGCGGACTACTCCCCTCCCCGCCCCTACCCGAATCCGGGTCCCCGCCCCAGCCCCCGGCCGGGTCCCCGCTCCAGTCCCTGGGCGGGTCCCCGCTCCAGCCTCTGGGTGGGGTCCCCGCTCCAGCCCCCGGGCGGGGTCCCCGTTCCAAACCCCGGATGGGGCTCCGCCCCAAACCCCGGGCGGGTCCCCACCCCAGCCCCCGGGCGGGGTTCTGCTCCAGCCCCCGGGCGGGGTTCCGCCCCAAACCCTGGACGGGGTTCCGCTCCAGCCCCCAAGCGGGGCTTCGCTCCAAACCCTGGACGGGGTTCCGCTCCAGCCCCGGGCGGGGGTTCCGCTCCAGCCCCCGGGCGGGGGTTCCGCCCCAGTCCCTGGACGGGGTTCCGCTCCAGCCCCCGGGCGGGGGTTCCGCCCCAGTCCCTGGACGGGGCTCGGCCCCAGCCCCCGGATGGGGCTCCGCCCCAAACCCTGGACGGGGCTCGGCCCCAGCCCCCGGATGGGGCTCCGCCCCAAACCCCGGACGGGGCTCGGCCCCAGCCCCCGGATGGGGCTGCGCCCCAAGCCCGGCCGGGGTTGTGCCCTGGGCCCTGAGATCGGGGTTGCGCCCTGGGCCTCGGGCCAGGGCTGCGGCCCAGACCTGGGGTCCAGGGGGCGGAGCCCCTTGGTTACGGGAAGGGGCGGGGAGGGGAAAGTGTCGATATGCGGCTCCGCCGCGTGGCCCGCCGGACACCCCACAGACGCGCCGGGTCGTGATGCCTGCGGCGGGCACCACGGGCCCGCCCATGACATCGGCACAGCCGCGTCAGCCGGCCGGATCCGCCGGGTCCGCCGGATCGGCCAGGTCCACCGGAACGTCCGGGCCTGCCGGATCCACCGGAACATCCACCGGAACAACCGGGTCCGCCGGATGCGGTGCCAGCAGCGGCAGCGACGACGCCATGCGCCGCTCGCACAGCTCGGCCAGCCGGTCGTACCCGGCCTTGCCCATCAGCTCCGTGAGCTCCGGCCGGTACGACCGGAACACCGGCTCCCCGGCCCCGTGCGCCGAGGTGGCAGAGGTGCACCACCAGTGCAGATCGTGGCCGCCCGGCCCCCAGCCGCGCCGGTCGTACTCGCCGATGGTGATCCGCAGCACCCGGCTGTCGTCCGGCCGGTCGATCCAGTCGTAGGACCGGCGCACCGGCAGTTGCCAGCACACATCCGGCTTGGTCTCCAGGGGCTCGCGCCCCTCCCGCAGCGCCAGGATGTGCAGCGCGCAGCCCGCGCCGCCCGCGAAGCCCGGCCGGTTCTGGAAGATGCACGAGCCCTTGTGGCGCCGGGTCTGCCGCTCGCCGTCGTCGTCCTCCTGAACCCACCCCGAGGCGTGCCCCTCGTCGTGGAACTGCCAGATCTCCGGGGTCAGCCGGGCCATATGACGTCCGACCCGCGCCTCGTCGTCCTCATCGGAGAAGTGCGCGCCCAGCGTGCAGCAGCCGTCGCTGGCCCGCCCCGCCTGGATGCCCTGGCAGCCCCGGCCGAAGATGCAGGTCCACTTGGAGGTCAGCCAGGTCAGATCGCATCGGAAGAGCTGCTCGTCGTCGGCCGGATCGGGGAATTCGACCCATGCGCGGGCGAAGTCCAGGCCGACCTCGTCCTCGGCGCTGGGGGCGCCCCCGACGCCCTCGGCTCCGGACTCGGCCCCGGACCCCGCCTCGGGCTCCGCCCCGGACGGCATCGGCTCCCCGGCCGCCCACTCCAGGGCGGCCTTCCGGCGTTTGTCCTGCTTCGCCTTTTTCGTCTTTGCCACGGTGCAAGGGTAGGCGCCTTCGGCGAAAACCCGGAGGTGGGGACCGCGTACGTCCCCGGCGCGGCGCAGACACGGCGCAGACGCGGCGCAGACGCGGCGCAGACGCGGTTCAGGCGCGGTTCACGTGCGAGTTCGCGGGGGACCTGTGCATGACACCGAGGTGGGAGCAGTAGCGTTCACGTTATGAGACTCGGTGTCCTCGACGTGGGTTCGAATACGGTTCATCTGCTCGTGATGGACGCCCACCCCGGCGCGCGCCCGCTGCCCGCGCATTCGCACAAGGCCGAGCTGCGGCTGGCCGAACTCCTCGACGGGCACGGGGCCATCGGCCCCGACGGCGTCGACCGCCTGATCGCGGTGGTCAGGGAGGCGCTGGAGGCGGCCGAGGACAAGGGCGTCGAGGACGTCCTGCCGTTCGCGACCTCCGCCGTCCGCGAGGCGTCCAACGCCGATGAGGTCCTGGCCCGGGTCGCCGAGGAGACCGGCGTACGGCTCCAGGTGCTCAGCGGCGCGGACGAGGCGCGGCTCACCTTTCTGGCCGCCCGCCGCTGGTTCGGCTGGTCCGCGGGGAAGCTGCTGGTCCTGGACATCGGCGGCGGTTCGCTGGAGATCGCGTACGGCATGGACGAGGAGCCCGACGCGGCGGTTTCGCTGCCGCTCGGAGCCGGCCGGCTGACCGGATCCTGGCTGCCCGGCGATCCGCCCGACCCGGCGGACGTACGGGCCCTGCGGCGCCATGTGCGGGCCGAGATCGCCCGGAGCGTCGGCGATTTCAGCCGTCATGGGGCGCCGGACCATGTGGTGGCCACCTCCAAGACCTTCAAGCAGCTGGCCAGGATCACCGGCGCCGCGCGCTCCGCCGAGGGGCTGTACGTGGAGCGCCGGCTCACCCGCCGGGCGCTGGAGGAATGGGTGCCGAAGCTGGCCGCCATGTCCACCCAGGAGCGGGCCGAACTGCCCGGGGTCTCCGAGGGCCGGGCCGGGCAGCTCACGGCCGGGGCGCTGGTGGCGGAGGCCGCGATGGACCTGTTCGACGTGGAGCAGCTGGAGATCTGCCCATGGGCGCTGCGCGAGGGCGTGATCCTCCGGCGCCTGGACCATCTGCCCACCTGACCACCGAGCGTGATCGGGGCCGGAAAGCGGCGGCCGTTCAGCCGCGAAGGCCGCCGCGGTTCGGTTGCGGAGAGCAGCCGCCGTACGCTGTCCCTCGTGACAGAGCCAGTGGTGCGCATCCCGGATGCGAAGGTCGCGCTGTCCACAGCCTCGGTCTATCCGGAGTCGACGGCGACGGCCTTCGAGATCGCGGCACGCCTGGGCTACGACGGCGTCGAGGTCATGGTGTGGACCGATCCGGTCAGCCAGGACATCGAGGCGCTGCGTCGGCTCTCGGACTACCACCAGGTGCCGATCCTCGCCGTGCACGCCCCCTGTCTGCTGATCACCCAGCGGGTCTGGTCGACCGACCCGTGGGTGAAGCTCCAGCGGGCGAGGGCGGCCGCCGAGAAGCTCGACGCGTCCACCGTCGTGGTCCACCCGCCGTTCCGATGGCAGCGGGCGTACGCCCGCGAGTTCGTCCGCGGAATCTGGCGGATGGCGGACGAGACCGATGTGCGGTTCGCGGTCGAGAACATGTACCCGTGGCGCTATCGCGACCGCGAGATGCTGGCGTACGCCCCGGGCTGGGACGTCACCCAGGACGACTACCGCCACTTCACGATCGACCTGTCGCACACCGCCACCGCCCGTACGGACGCGCTGGAGATGGTGGACCGCATGGGCGACCGGCTGGCCCATCTCCACCTCGCCGACGGCCAGGGCTCCAACAAGGACGAGCACCTGGTGCCGGGGCGCGGCACCCAGCCCTGCGCCGAGCTGCTGGAACGGCTCGCGGTCGGCGGTTTCGACGGCAATGTGGTCGTCGAGGTCAACACCCGGCGTGCCATGTCCACGACCGAGCGCGAGGCCGATCTCGCGGAGGCCCTGGCCTTCACCAGGCTGCACCTCGCCTCGCCGACCTCGGCCACCCGGCGGAGCAGGGCGGTGCCCGGTTCATGACCGCCGCCGCATCCGGGTCCGCCACACCCCCGCGCAAGCGCGGCCGCCCGGCCCGTACGAGCGCGTCCGACGGCCCCGCCGCCCGCGACCGGATCCTGATCGCGGCGCGCAACGAGTTCGCCGAGCGCGGCTACGACAAGACCTCGATCCGCGGTATCGCCAAGGCCGCCGAGGTGGATCCGGCGCTGGTCCACCACTACTTCGGCACCAAGGAGCAGGTCTTCGAGGCCGCCATCGAGCTGATCTTCGCCCCCGCCATGGGGGTTCCGGACGCGGTGCACGGCAGCCGGGAGGGCGCGGGCGAGCGGATGGCCCGCTATATGTTCGGCATCTGGGAGAACCCGGTCAGCAGGCTGCCGCTGCTCGCCGTGATGCGCTCGGCGCTGACCAACGAGACCGCCGCCGTGGTTCTGCGCGGGATGATCGAGCGCCGGGTGCTGGTGCGGATGGCGGGTGAGCTGGACGTCCCGAACCCGGAGTTCCGGGCCCAGCTCGCGGCCGGGCATCTGATCGGGATCGCGATGCTGCGGTATGTGATCCGGATGGAGCCGATGGCCTCGGCCGAGGCGGACGACATCGTGGCGATGGTGGGGCCCACGCTCCAGCGCTATCTGACCGAGAGTTGATCGAAATCCGTATCGTCCGGGGGCGAACGGTCCGATCGCTGACCGAGCGCTGATCGGTCCGTTCCGCTGAGTGACCCGGCCGTCTCTGGATCCGGACGGACCATCCGGATCCATGGACACAGGCGTAGGCTCAGAAGACTCCGATCCGATCCGCAGAACGCACGTATCACGAGGGAGCCGAGCACCGTGCCCGAGCTGAGGTCTCGCACCGTCACCCACGGCCGCAACATGGCGGGCGCCCGCGCCCTTATGCAGGCTTCCGGCGTAGCGCGCGAGGACTTCGGCAAGCCGATCGTCGCCGTCGCCAACAGCTTCACCGAGTTCGTGCCCGGCCACACCCACCTCCAGCCGGTCGGCCGGATCGTCAGCGACGCGATCCACGCGGCGGGTGGCATTCCGCGCGAGTTCAACACCATCGCCGTGGACGACGGCATCGCCATGGGCCACGGCGGGATGCTCTACAGCCTCCCCTCCCGCGACCTGATCGCCGACTCCGTGGAGTACATGGTCGAGGCGCACTGCGCGGACGCGCTGATCTGCATCTCCAACTGCGACAAGATCACCCCCGGGATGCTGATGGCCGCGATGCGGCTCAACATCCCGACCGTCTTCGTCTCCGGCGGCCCCATGGAGGCGGGCCGGGCCACGCTCGTCGACGGCACCGTCCGCAAGCTGGACCTGATCAACGCGATCTCGGACGCGGTCAACGAGAGCGTCTCGGACGAGGACATCCTCCGCATCGAGAACAACGCCTGTCCGACCTGCGGCTCCTGTTCCGGCATGTTCACCGCCAACTCGATGAACTGCCTGACCGAGGCGATGGGCCTCTCCCTGCCGGGCAACGGCTCGGTGCTGGCCACCCACACCGCCCGCAAGGCCCTCTACGAGACCGCGGGCCGTACGGTCGTGGAGATCACCAAGCGCCACTACGAGCAGGACGACGAGACGGTTCTGCCGCGCTCCATCGGCTCCCGCGCCGCCTTCGAGAACGCCATGGCGCTCGACATCGCCATGGGCGGCTCGACCAACACGATCCTGCATCTGCTGGCCGCCGCACAGGAGGCCGGTCTGGACTACGACCTCAAGGACATCGACGAGGTCTCCCGCCGGGTGCCGTGCCTGGCCAAGGTCGCCCCGAACGTCGCCCCCGGCGGCACGTACTACATGGAGGACGTGCACCGCGCGGGCGGCATCCCGGCGATCCTCGGCGAGCTGTTCCGCGGCGGACTGCTGAACGAGGACGTCCACTCCGTGCACAGCTCCTCGCTCGCCGACTGGCTCAAGACCTGGGACGTGCGCGGCGGTTCGCCGTCCGCCGAGGCCGTCGAGCTGTGGCACGCGGCCCCCGGCTGCAAGCGCTCCGCCACCGCCTTCTCGCAGTCCGAGCGCTGGGACTCCCTGGACACGGACGCCGCCGGCGGCTGCATCCGCGACCTGGAGCACGCCTACTCCAAGGACGGCGGGCTCGCCGTCCTCAAGGGCAATCTGGCCGTCGACGGCTGCGTGGTGAAGACCGCGGGCGTGGACGAGTCCATCTGGACCTTCGAGGGCCCGGCCGTGGTCTGCGAATCCCAGGAGGAGGCCGTCGAGCGGATCCTGGGCAAGCAGGTCAAGGAGGGCGACGTGGTCGTCATCCGCTACGAGGGCCCCAAGGGCGGCCCCGGGATGCAGGAGATGCTCTACCCGACCTCCTTCCTCAAGGGCCGGGGCCTGGGCAAGGCATGCGCGCTGGTCACCGACGGCCGCTTCTCCGGCGGCACCTCGGGCCTTTCCATCGGCCACGCCTCACCGGAGGCGGCGTCCGGCGGCACGATCGCCCTGGTCCGGGACGGCGACCGGATCCGTATCGACATCCCGGCCCGCTCCATCGAACTCCTGGTGAGCGAGGAGGAGTTGGCGGCCCGCCGCGAGGAGCTGGGTGGCGTCTACGCCCCGAAGGACCGCGAGCGCAAGGTGTCCACCGCGCTGCGCGCCTACGCGGCGATGGCCACCAGCGCGGACAAGGGCGCGGTCCGCGACATCAGCCAACTGGGCTGACCTCGCCCGGCAGCCCCCTCCGCTGACGTCCTTCCGTCTCAGCCACCCCGGCTGACGTCCATCCCGGACGCCTCCAGGCTGTCGTATCCGTAGACCGTGGTGAGGGCGTCCCCGCTCAGCGTCAGCTCGGCGGGGATGCCACCGGGATCCGTACGCGCCTTGGTCCGCCACAGCACCCGGCCGTCCCGGCGGTCCAGCGCGATGACCCGGCCCGCGGCGGTGGCCAGATACAGGGCGTTCCGGCGCCCGGACACCACGGGCGGGCCCAGCCACTCCACCTGCGTCGCCTTGCTCCACAGCCGCTTTCCGGTCGTGGTGACGGCGGTGACCTCGCCGTTCTGCCGGACGAAGTAGAGCGTGTCGCCCACCAGGGCAGGCGTGATCTGCTGGGCGGAGAGCCCCGCGGGCAGCTTCACCCGGCGCTGCCGCCCCCCGTCCGTGCCGAGGAACAGCAGATCGGTGTAGTCGTCGGTGTCGTGCTCGCGCTGCTCCAGATAGAGGAGTTCGCCCGAGCGCTCGGCGAGGAAGGAGCCCACGTAGAGGGTGCCGATCCGCCGGGGCGCTCCCGTGGTGGGGGAGAGGGTGTAGAGCCCGCTCGGGACGGCCGGGTCGCCCCGGTCCTCCAGCGGTCCGCAGTCCGCGAGGGGGCGTCCGGCCACCACATCCGGACCGCAGCTCAGCCCGCGGCCGACCCGGCGCGACCAGAGCGTGCGGCCGGTGCGCACGTCCACCGCCTGGAACGTCTCCTCGTCCCAACTCTGGGTGAGCACGGCCGGGTGGTCCCCCCGCTGGAACACCGCCCCCTGGTAGGCGCTGCCGATGTCGGTCCGCCAGACCCGTTCACCGTCGCTGGTGCGATAGCCCTCCAGCCGGGCCGTGCCGTCCGACTTCTCCACGGTGCCCAGCACGAGACCGCCCGCCACCCCGATCAGCTCGCTCGGCTTCGCCGACCGGTGCCAGGCCACCCGCCCCCGGACGTCCAGCCGGGTCAGGGCGATCCCGGAACCGCCGCAGTACAGATCCGTGCCCGAGGGCAGGCAGCGGCGGCCGGTCGGCCCGCTGACCGAGCGCGGAGCGCCATTGGCGCTGGTCACGATGTCGGTGTCGGGCCCGGCGAGGGTGCGATGCCAGGGGCGCCAGCCGGACGGGAGCGAGCCGTTCGCCGACGAGCGGGTGGTGGGGCGGGCATCCGGCTCGCCCTCGGGACCGGATCCGGACCGGAGGAAGACGATCGTCCCCACGATCGCGGCGACCAGGCCCGCGGCCGCGGCCGCGAGCACCAGGGGACGGCGCGTCAGATGGGCGCGGCCCGGCGCACGGCCGACTTCGGTCGGCACGGCGGCATCGCCCTCGCCGGTGCCGCCGTCCGCGTCCGTGACGTCCTTACGGTCGTCGTCACCGTCCTTACGGTCGTCACCGTCGTCCTCGGGCAGCGTCCGCAGCCGTTCCAGCAGCTCGTCAAGACCGGGCCGCGCGGGCGGTTCCTTGCTCAGGCAGTCGGCGACCGCGTCCCGCAGCGGCCCGGTCACCGTGTCCAGCGCCGGGGGCTCGTACACCACGTGATAGGCGGTCATATAGGGGCTGTCCGCGTCGAACGGGCTCTGGCCGGTCGCCGCGTACACCAGCACCGTCGCCAGCGAGAACACATCGGACTCCGGCCCGACCTCGCGCGGATCGCGCAGTTGCTCCGGCGACATGAACGGAGGCGTGCCCATGACCCGGCCCGTCATGGTCAGCGTCTGGTGGTCGGCCGCCCGGGAGATGCCGAAGTCGATGACGCGGGGGCCCTCGTCGGACAGCACGATGTTGGCCGGTTTCAGATCCCGGTGCACCACCCCCGCCCGGTGGATGTCCCGTAGCGCCTCGACCAGTCCGATCGCCAGTCGCCGCAGCTCCGCGCCGCGCAGCGGACCGCCCGCCGCGACCCGCTCGGCGAGGGTGCGGCCGGGGACGTACGAGGTCGCCATCCACGGCAGTACGGCATCGGGGTCCGCGTCCACGACGGCCGCGGTGAACGCGCCGCTGACCCGCCGGGCGGCCGCGACCTCCTGGCGGAACCGCACCCGGAACTCGTCGTCGTCGGCGAACTGCTGATGCACCACCTTCAGCGCCAGCCGCCGCCCCGACGGCGACCGGGCCAGATACACCGTGCCCATCCCGCCACGGCCGAGCCGCCGCTCGAGTGCGTAGCCTCCGATGGACTCCGGGTCCCCGGCGCGCAGTGCCATCCCTGTCTTCTCCCACCGACCCACGATCCGGCGGTCACTCTAGGCCCGGCTCGTGCCGGGGGCCCGTGACGCCGCTCACCAACCGGCCGGATTCCGCCCGTCCACGGCGAAGACCGTGCCGTCCGGGGCCGTCGCGAACACCTTGCCGTCCGCCACCACCGGCGCGGGCATCAGATCCAGGAAGCCCTGACCGGCCGCGCCCCCGCGCGAGCGGGTCTCGCCGATCACCTCGCCCCGCCGGGCATCCACGGCCAGCAACCGGCCGTCCGCCGCCGAGAAGTACAGCCGGCCGTCCGCCGCCACCAGCGGCGAGGCGTTGGAGACCGAGGTCTCAAGGCGCCAGAGCCGCGCCCCCGCCGAGCCCTCGCGCGCGGTGTCGACGGCCACCAACCCGCCGTCCGTGCCCAGTACGTACACCCGGTCGCCGCTGGTGACCGCGCTGATCGCGGACACCGGCGCGGACAGCGCGACCCGCCGCGCCGCGCGCCGCTCCGGGTCATAGCGCACGACGGCGGTGGTACTGGTCCGGGCGTCCGTCTCGGTCAGCAGCAGCACACCATCGGGGCCGCTTCCGGCCGGGGTGAGGTTGCCGCTGAGCGAGGCGTGCCAGCGCGTCGTACCGCGCACCGTGTCCACGGCCGTGACCAGCGTGTGCGAGCCGTCGCCCGCGGTGGTCACGGCGTACGCGGTGCGGCCGTCGCCGTACGAGAAGAAGGCGGGCCGGGCGTGGCCGGGCAGCCGATGGCTCCAACGCTCCTTGTCTGTCGCCCCGTTCACCGCCGTGACCGTGCCGTCCGGCGTGACCAGCAGCACCGTGTCGCCCGAGGAGTAGACCCCGCCCTGATAGCGGGACACATCGCGGGTCCAGCGGACGCGGTGGGTCGTGGGGTCGAGCGCCCGCAGCCGCCCGCCGTCCGCGGACACCGTCCGCACCAGACCGCCGGCGACCACCGGGGCGGAGATCGTCGCGCCGTCACCGGGGCGCGCCGCCGCGGACGGCCGTGACCAGACCACGCGGCCGTCGTCCGGATCGACCCGGGCGGTCTCGACACCGCGCCGGGCGCAGTACAGCGCGCCCGCTCCGTACGAGCAGAACGCGGGCCGCGCCCCGGAGCCCGCGGTCTTTCCGGTGTCCAGCCCGGTCGTCCAGGGGCGCCACGCCTCGGCGGTCGCCGCGCTGATCCGCGGTCGGCCGCCGCCGGAGGAGTCCGTACCGTCGAACGGGCGCAGTGCGACCACCGTGCCCGCGCCGAGCAGTACGACGGCCGCGAGACCGGAGAGGGCCCACCGCCGGATCCCCCCGCGCCGCGCCACGGGCTCGCTCGGCACCGACTCGGGCAGGTCCGCGGCCGGTTCCGGCTCGGGAGCCGCCTTCACATGCGTATCGGGATCCGCAGGGCCGGGATCCGCGGTACCGGGGGCCGCCGTTTCGGCGGCGGGGGCGGCAGCGGCCGCCTTCACATGCGTATCCGTGGCGCCGTCGTCCTGCCCCCAGCGCACACCCGGCAGCGAGTGCGGTTCCGGCGTCCGCTGCTGCGGCACCAGCGGAACGGGTCCGCGCGCCACCGGCGGCTGGGGACCGCGGACCGCGCGCAGGACCGTCATCAGGGCGTCCGGCGTGGGACGTTCCTCGGGGTTCTTGGCCAGACACCGCTGGACCAGCGGCAGCAGCTCATCCGGCACCCCCGCCAGATCCGCCTCGTCGTGCACCACCTGGTACGCCACGATGTACGGGCTCTCGGACTCGAACGGCCCCCGCCCGGTGGCCGCGTGCACCAGCACCGATCCCAGTGCGAACACGTCCGCCGCCGGTCCCACCGCCCGTGGCCGCTGGAACTGCTCCGGCGCCATGAACGGCGGGGTGCCGATCAACTGCCCCGTCTCGGTGCGCAGTTCGCTGTCGGACGGCCGGGAGATACCGAAGTCGATGACCTTCGGGCCGTCCGCCGCGAGCAGCACATTGCTCGGCTTGAGATCGCGGTGCACCACGCCCGCCCGATGGATGTCCCGCAGCGCCTCGGCAAGCCCCGCCGCCAGCCGCACCATCTCGTCCGGCGCCAACGGCCCGCTCCGCTTGACGTGTTCGGCGAGCGTCGGGCCGGGGATGTAGAGGGTGGCCATCCAGGGCCTCGGCCCCTCCGGGTCGGCATCCACCACGGGCGCCGTGAACGCGCCGCTGACCCGCCGGGCGGCCGCCACCTCCTGCCGGAACCGGGCCCGGAACTCGGGGTCTTCGGCCAACCCGGCATGGACGACCTTCACCGCGAGCCGCCGCCCCGAGTGCGAGCGGGCCAGATGGACCACGCCCATGCCACCGGATCCGAGGCGCGCCTCGAGCTGGTACTGCCCGGCGTACTCCGGATCCTCCGCTTCCGGGCCCGTCCCGGCTCTGTGCACCGGCGGCATGCCCCACCCCCGTGAATTCGGCCGCATCCGCGACTCGGCGAGCCTAGTCGATGGCACGTGCGAGCCTTGTTAGCCTCCGCATGTCGTGTCACTTCACACGACATGTGCACAACTTCGGAAAGAAGTTCAACGGGGGAGGGGCCGCCATGGCCATCGAAGAGACCGCGGACGCCGTAGCCACCACCGACGCCACGGACACCGCCACGGACACGGTGGAAACCACCGCCGGAGCGATCACCTATCCGGTCGCGCCCGGCTACCAGCTGAACGTCCGCAGCGGTCCCGGCACCAACTACCGGCTCGTGAAGGTGCTGCCGTACAACAGCCGGGTCCCGATCCGCTGCCAGCGGCACGGCCAGAAGGTCTCGGGCCCGTACGGCACCTCGGACATCTGGGACAACATCGCCCCGGGCCAGTACGTCTCCGACGCGTATGTGAGGACGGGCAGCGACGGCTTCGTCACCGCGCCCTGCGGCTGATCCACGAGCCCGGCCGGAGCGCGGACGGCCCCCGGCACCGCGAGTGCGGCACCGGGGGCCGGGCGACGGAAGGGGGTCTCCCCTCTCCATAGGGGTTACGCCGGGATCCCCTCCTCGAGGGCGGCGCCCCGCTTGACCACCGCGTTGTGCCGCTCGGTCCAGGTGGCCAGCGCCATCTCGCAGGCGTGGTCCACATGGCGCAGCCCGGTCAGGTCGAGCTCCACCTCGCGCTCACGGGGCAGCCCCTCCAACTCGTCCAGCAGCTTGGGCAGCCGGAGGAAGGTCGCGTTGCCGCGCACCCGGACGTGCAGGGGCTTCTCGCCGGTGCCGGCACCGGCGTCGTCCTCGCGCCCGGTGACCTCGACATGCACATGCGAGGTCTCCCAGGCGGTCTTGGCCACGGCCATCAGCAGACCGATGATCACGCCCTCGAACATATTGGTGACCACGATCGCGCCGGCGGTGACGATCAGGATGATCGCCTCGCCCCGGTGGGCCTTCCACAGCGGCACCAGGTCCTTGGTCGGGATCAGCTTCCAGCCGGAGTGGACCAGCACACCGGCGAGCGTCGCCACCGGGATGACGCCCAGCGCCGAGGGGAAGAGCACCGCGAAGACCAGCAGCCACACCCCGTGCAGCACCCGCGACGCCTTCGTCTTCGCACCGGCCTGCACATTGGCCGCGCTCCGCACGATCACCGCGGTCATCGGCAGCGCGCCGAGGACACCGCACACCGCGTTGCCCGCGCCCTGCGCCATCAGCTCCTTGTTGTAGTCGGTGCGCGGACCGTCGTGCAGCCGGTCCACGGCCGCGGCGCTGAACAGGCTCTCGGCCGAGGCGATCAGCGTGAACGCGAGCACGGTGCCGATGACGCCCACCTCGGCGAGGGCCTGGAACTCACTGCCGCCGGGCGGCTGAATGGCGTCCAGCAGACCCTTGACCTCGACCCGCGCGATCGGCAGGTCGAAGATCGCGGTCGCGGCCGTGGCGAGCGCGACGGCGGCCAGCGGCGCGGGCAGCACCTTGGCGCCCTGGCGGAAGCGCGGCCACAGCACCAGGACGACGATCGTCCCGGCGCCCACGGCGACCGCCTTCAGGGCATCCGAGGAACCGGCCACATCCCCGATGAGCCCCGGAATGCTGAAGATCTTGTCGAGCCCGCTGCTCGGGGCCTTGGCGTCGGCGAGCGCGTAGAGCTGTCCGGCGATCAGCACCAGGCCGATGCCCGCGAGCATGCCCTGCACCACGGCGACGGAGATCGCCCGGAACCAGCGGCCGAGGCCGAGCGCGCCCATGGCCAGCTGGAGCAGTCCGGAGATGAGGACGAGGACGCCGAGCGCGGCGACGCCGTATTGCTCCACGGCCTCGTAGACCAGCACGGTCAGACCGGCGGCCGGGCCGGACACCTGCAAACTGCTGCCCGGCAGAAAGCCGGTGATCAGCCCGCCGACGATGCCGGTGATCAGGCCGAGCTCGGCCGGTACACCGGAGGCGACCGCCACCCCCACGCACAGGGGTACGGCCACCAGGAAGACGACGAGAGAAGCGGTGAAGTCGGCGCGGAAGGTTCCGGCGCCGGATGAGCCTGAGGTGCCTCCGGCACCACGGAATCGGTCAAGGAGATTTCGCATGAGGGTTGCCTCCAGTGCGCCCCGTCACCGGCTCATGGGCAGGCGGGGGCACGGCATAGCGCTACGTCAGTGGGATCGATGGAATCGGTCGCTGGCGGTTGAGATCGCTTGCTGCGAGACGCGAGAAAAGCGTTGAGAAGTGCGTGAGACGGACCGCCGGGCTACGGCGGTGTAGCTCTCAGCAGCGGAAGATCTGGAGGATGACGGGCAGTTCGCCCGATCTCGACACCGGAACGGCTTGCCGTCCGGTGACCGAGGTTGAGATGGCGGTACGCGGCACCGGAACACCGGCATCGCAACCGCACACACATCCGTATTTGCCGCTCGGGGTGGGAGCGGTGAGCGGGGCCCTTCCGCGGAGCCCCTTGCAATCTTCGGTTCCGTGGTCGCCGTGCGCGGATACCAATGATTCGGTGGTCGGCCGCGGATCGGCTGATGCGGTGACGCTGACCGTTTCGGGATGGATGACCTGCGCGGAAGCACAATCGGCCGCGATGAAGAGGGCAAGCAACACGGCAACCGCTGTAACCAGTGCGTGGGCGGTATGCCGGATCGTCCTCACCATCGCCCCCTTCCCGTACGTATAGACACCGAGCCCTATTGTGTCCATGAGGCCGTGACCATTTGCAAGTCGATATGTAACCAACTTGTGAACTCGGAGTCATCGAACAGGACTGTTTCCTTCCGGGCGCCCTGGTCGGCGCGGGCGCAAAGCCGCTTCCCCGTCACGCCGGGTGGCGCGTAAAAATTAATTCATCGAACGACGAATAATAATTCGATAAGAGCCAGGGGGAATGCGCCACCCGTGCGAGGATGGCTGAGAACAACACCTACGCAGCACACGCACAAGCCGCACAGGCATGAGGAGAGCCGCACCATGACGGAGAAGGTCGCCGTGCTCGGCACGGGAAAGATCGGCGAAGCCCTTCTCAGCGGAATGATCCGAGGCGGCTGGTCGCCGTCCGACCTGCTGGTCACGGCCCGCCGCCCCGAGCGCGCCGAGGAGCTCCGGTCGCGCTACGGCGTCGAGGCCGTCTCCAACGCCGAGGCCGCCAAGGCCGCCGACACCCTCATCCTCACCGTCAAACCGCAGGACATGGGCGCCCTGCTCGATGAGCTCGCCCCGCACGTCCCCGCCGACCGGCTGGTCGTCTCCGGCGCCGCCGGCATCCCCACCTCCTTCTTCGAGGCACGCCTGGCCGGCGGCACCCCCGTCGTCCGGGTCATGACCAACACCCCGGCGCTGGTCGACGAGGCCATGTCAGTCATCTCGGCGGGCAGCCACGCCACCGAGGAGCACCTCGCGCACACCGAGGCGATCTTCGGCGGCGTCGGCAAGACGCTGCGCGTCCCCGAGTCCCAGCAGGACGCCGCGACCGCGCTCTCCGGCTCCGGCCCGGCCTACTTCTACTTCCTCGTCGAGGCGATGACCGACGCCGGCATCCTGCTGGGCCTGCCCCGCGACAAGGCCCATGACCTGATCGTCCAGGCGGCCATCGGCGCGGCGGTGATGCTGCGCGACAGCGATCAGCACCCGGTCAAGCTGCGCGAGGCCGTGACCTCCCCGGCGGGCACCACCATCAACGCCATCCGCGAACTGGAGAGCCACGGGGTGCGCGCCGCGTTGATCGCCGCGCTGGAGGCGGCCCGCGACCGCAGCCGCGAGCTCGCCTCCGGCAACAGCTGACGAAGCGCCTGACGGAGAGCCTGGCGAAGCGTCTGGCGAAGCGCTTGAGCCTGACGGAGCGCCTGACGGAGAGCCGCTTCGCTCAGGCGGGCGGCAACAGCCCCACCGCCGCATACGCCTCGTCCACCCGGGGCCGGGCCAGCCCACGCGCCCGCTCGGCCCCGGCCCGCAGCACCCCGTCCACATACGACGGGTCGGCGCACAGCTCGGCATGCCGGGCCTGAAGCGGACGCAGCACCTCCAGCATCGCCTCCGCCGTGGCCCCCTTCAGCGCCCCGTACGAGCTGAACTCCTCGGCCAGCACCTCCGGCTTGCCATCGGTGCACGAGGCGAGAACATCCAGCAGATTGGCCACCCCCGGCTGCTCCGCCCGGTCGTACCGCACCTCGGTGCCGCTGTCCGTGACCGCCCGCATGACCTTCTTCCGCACCACATCCGGCTCGTCGAGCAGATAGACGATGCCCGCCGTCTCCGCGTGCGACTTCCCCATCTTCGAGGTCGGATCCTGTAGATCCATCACCCGCGCCGAAACCCGCGGATTGGTGGCGCGGGGCACGGTGAAGACCGGTCCGTACCGCTGGTTGAACCGCTGCGCCAGATCCCGGGCCAGCTCCACATGCTGCGTCTGGTCCTCGCCGACCGGCACCTCATGCGTTCCGTAGACGAGGATGTCGGCCGCCATCAGCGCCGGATAGGTGAGCAGCGACAGCCGTACGCTCCCCCCTCTCGCCCGCTCCCGCGCGGACTTCTCCTTGTACTGGATCATCCGCCGCATCTCGCCGTCGGTGGCCGTGCACTCCATGAGATAGGACAGCCGCGCGTGCTCATCCACATGGCTCTGGACGAACAGCGTGCAGAGCTCGGGGTCGAGCCCCGAGGCCAGCAGCAGCGTGGCGGCCTGCCGGGTCAGTCGCCGCACCCGCGCCGGATCGTGCTCCACCGTGAGCGCATGCAGATCGACGACGCAGAACAGCGCGTCGGCGCGGTGCTGATCCTCCTGGACCCACCGGCGTACAGCCCCGAGGTAGTTGCCGAGGGTTAGATGGCCGCTCGGTTTGATCCCACTGAAGATCCGGCGCCGTGCCGTCTTCGTCTCTGTCATCTCTCCGCGTCTCCCGCTGTGTCGGGACCGCCGACCCGGTCGGCCGGGATTCGCGGAGGAGAAACGCGAACGGCCGCCGGAGCGGCGGCCGTGGTTGCGCATGTGCTTGTTAAGGGGCGGCCGCCGTCAGGCGGCCCACCACCGTGGGTGAACACATGCGCTCGTCATGCCATAGACAGTACGCCCTGACGGGGGGTCCGGCCATGGGTTTGATGGTCCTCGGGGCGTCGTGTAGTGTTCACCGAGTTGCCACGGAGCCCTGCCGGGAAACGAGACAACCATCGAGCCGCACCGGCGGCAAACCACTACTGCACGGCCCCTCATCGGGATGGATTTCGGCATGCCGGAATTCGGACCGGGGAACTCGATTATGAGCATCCGGGGGAATCCGCTAAAGTAGTGGACACGCCGGAAGGCGCGAAAGACCCCGCTCCAGCAGGGGGCCGGAAACGGAATTCGGATCGGAAACGACCGGAAATCGGGTCTGGTAAGGTTGGAAACACCGAAGGGAAGCGCCCGGAGAAGCCGGTGAAACGGTTTCGAAGGAAGCGTCCGTTCCTTGAGAACTCAACAGCGTGCCAAAAGTCAACGCCAGATATGTTGATACCCCGTCCACTCGTGGACGAGGTTCCTTTGAAGAAAAACACAGCGAGGACGCTGTGAACGGGCCGGGTTATTCCTCCGGTTCCGTTCCGCTCTCGTGATGTGTTGCCGGGATAGCCCGGAAGCATTCACGGAGAGTTTGATCCTGGCTCAGGACGAACGCTGGCGGCGTGCTTAACACATGCAAGTCGAACGATGAACCGGTTTCGGCCGGGGATTAGTGGCGAACGGGTGAGTAACACGTGGGCAATCTGCCCTGCACTCTGGGACAAGCCCTGGAAACGGGGTCTAATACCGGATATGACTGCCGACCGCATGGTCTGGTGGTGGAAAGCTCCGGCGGTGCAGGATGAGCCCGCGGCCTATCAGCTTGTTGGTGGGGTGATGGCCTACCAAGGCGACGACGGGTAGCCGGCCTGAGAGGGCGACCGGCCACACTGGGACTGAGACACGGCCCAGACTCCTACGGGAGGCAGCAGTGGGGAATATTGCACAATGGGCGCAAGCCTGATGCAGCGACGCCGCGTGAGGGATGACGGCCTTCGGGTTGTAAACCTCTTTCAGCAGGGAAGAAGCGCAAGTGACGGTACCTGCAGAAGAAGCGCCGGCTAACTACGTGCCAGCAGCCGCGGTAATACGTAGGGCGCAAGCGTTGTCCGGAATTATTGGGCGTAAAGAGCTCGTAGGCGGCTTGTCGCGTCGGATGTGAAAGCCCGGGGCTTAACCCCGGGTCTGCATTCGATACGGGCAGGCTAGAGTTCGGTAGGGGAGATCGGAATTCCTGGTGTAGCGGTGAAATGCGCAGATATCAGGAGGAACACCGGTGGCGAAGGCGGATCTCTGGGCCGATACTGACGCTGAGGAGCGAAAGCGTGGGGAGCGAACAGGATTAGATACCCTGGTAGTCCACGCCGTAAACGTTGGGAACTAGGTGTGGGCGACATTCCACGTTGTCCGTGCCGCAGCTAACGCATTAAGTTCCCCGCCTGGGGAGTACGGCCGCAAGGCTAAAACTCAAAGGAATTGACGGGGGCCCGCACAAGCGGCGGAGCATGTGGCTTAATTCGACGCAACGCGAAGAACCTTACCAAGGCTTGACATACACCGGAAAACTCTGGAGACAGGGTCCCCCTTGTGGTCGGTGTACAGGTGGTGCATGGCTGTCGTCAGCTCGTGTCGTGAGATGTTGGGTTAAGTCCCGCAACGAGCGCAACCCTTGTTCTGTGTTGCCAGCATGCCTTTCGGGGTGATGGGGACTCACAGGAGACTGCCGGGGTCAACTCGGAGGAAGGTGGGGACGACGTCAAGTCATCATGCCCCTTATGTCTTGGGCTGCACACGTGCTACAATGGCCGGTACAATGAGCTGCGAAGCCGTGAGGTGGAGCGAATCTCAAAAAGCCGGTCTCAGTTCGGATTGGGGTCTGCAACTCGACCCCATGAAGTCGGAGTCGCTAGTAATCGCAGATCAGCATTGCTGCGGTGAATACGTTCCCGGGCCTTGTACACACCGCCCGTCACGTCACGAAAGTCGGTAACACCCGAAGCCGGTGGCCCAACCCTTGTGGAGGGAGCCGTCGAAGGTGGGACTGGCGATTGGGACGAAGTCGTAACAAGGTAGCCGTACCGGAAGGTGCGGCTGGATCACCTCCTTTCTAAGGAGCGCATAGCCGACTGTAGGCAAGTGTCCTGCACGGTTGCTCATGGGTGGAACGTTGACTACTCGGCATGGTTTCGGATGCTTTGTCTGTTAGTACTGCTTCGGCGTGGAACACAGAGTCAAGGCGGACAGGCGATGTCGGGCACGCTGTTGGGTGTCTGAAGGTACGGGCAGGAATGCTTGTTTCTTCGGTGCCGGTCCCGGTGTACTGCGCCTGTGGGTGTGGGTGACGGGGTACGGGTCGTTGTTTGAGAACTGCACAGTGGACGCGAGCATCTGTGGCCAAGTTTTTAAGGGCGCACGGTGGATGCCTTGGCACCAGGAACCGATGAAGGACGTGGGAGGCCGCGATAGGCCCCGGGGAGCTGTCAACCGAGCTGTGATCCGGGGGTGTCCGAATGGGGAAACCCGGCAGTCGTCATGGGCTGTCACCCATACCTGAACACATAGGGTATGTGGAGGGAACGCGGGGAAGTGAAACATCTCAGTACCCGCAGGAAGAGAAAACAACCGTGATTCCGGGAGTAGTGGCGAGCGAAACTGGATGAGGCTAAACCGTATGTGTGTGATACCCGGCAGGGGTTGCGCATGCGGGGTTGTGGGTTCGTACTTCAGTCGTCTGCCGGCGGCTGGGTGAGTCAGAAATTGTTGATGTAGGCGAAGGGCATGCGAAAGGCCCGGCGTAGAGGGTAAGACCCCCGTAGCTGAAATGTCAGCAACTTGCTTGTGCGATACCCAAGTAGCACGGGGCCCGAGAAATCCCGTGTGAATCTGGCGGGACCACCCGCTAAGCCTAAATATTCCCTGGTGACCGATAGCGGATAGTACCGTGAGGGAATGGTGAAAAGTACCGCGGGAGCGGAGTGAAATAGTACCTGAAACCGTGTGCCTACAAGCCGTGGGAGCGTCGCCGTGTTCTTCGGAGCACGGTCGTGACTGCGTGCCTTTTGAAGAATGAGCCTGCGAGTTTGCGGTGTGTTGCGAGGTTAACCCGTGTGGGGAAGCCGTAGCGAAAGCGAGTCCGAATAGGGCGGTTGAGTAGCGCGCTCAAGACCCGAAGCGGAGTGATCTAGCCATGGGCAGGTTGAAGCGGAGGTAAGACTTCGTGGAGGACCGAACCCACCAGGGTTGAAAACCTGGGGGATGACCTGTGGTTAGGGGTGAAAGGCCAATCAAACTCCGTGATAGCTGGTTCTCCCCGAAATGCATTTAGGTGCAGCGTCGTGTGTTTCTTGCCGGAGGTAGAGCACTGGATAGGCGATGGGCCCTACCGGGTTACTGACCTTAGCCAAACTCCGAATGCCGGTAAGTGAGAGCGCGGCAGTGAGACTGTGGGGGATAAGCTCCATGGTCGAGAGGGAAACAGCCCAGAGCATCGACTAAGGCCCCTAAGCGTACGCTAAGTGGGAAAGGATGTGGAGTCGCAGAGACAACCAGGAGGTTGGCTTAGAAGCAGCCATCCTTGAAAGAGTGCGTAATAGCTCACTGGTCAAGTGATTCCGCGCCGACAATGTAGCGGGGCTCAAGCGTACCGCCGAAGTCGTGTCATTGCAGCATGTGCCCCTAACGGGGGCTGTGATGGGTAGGGGAGCGTCGTGTGCCGGGTGAAGCAGCCGTGTAAGCGAGTTGTGGATGGTTCACGAGTGAGAATGCAGGCATGAGTAGCGATACACACGTGGGAAACGTGTGCGCCGATTGACTAAGGGTTCCTGGGTCAAGCTGATCTGCCCAGGGTAAGTCGGGACCTAAGGCGAGGCCGACAGGCGTAGTCGATGGACAACCGGTTGATATTCCGGTACCCGCTTTGAAACGCCCAGTATCGAATCCTCTGATGCTAAGTCCGTGAAGCCGCCCTGATCTCTTCGGAGTTGAGGGGAGTGGTGGAGCCGACGGTCCAAGGTGGTAGTAGGTAAGTGATGGGGTGACGCAGGAAGGTAGTCCAGCCCGGGCGGTGGTTGTCCCGGGGTAAGGGTGTAGGACGCTGGGTAGGTAAATCCGTCCAGTATGTGTCTGAGACCTGATGCCGAGCCGATTGTGGTGAAGTGGATGATCCTATGCTGTCGAGAAAAGCCTCTAGCGAGTTTCATGGCGGCCCGTACCCTAAACCGACTCAGGTGGTCAGGTAGAGAATACCGAGGCGTTCGGGTGAACTATGGTTAAGGAACTCGGCAAAATGCCCCCGTAACTTCGGGAGAAGGGGGGCCATTGCTGGTGATGGGACTTGCTCCTTGAGCTGGTGGTGGCCGCAGAGACCAGCGAGAAGCGACTGTTTACTAAAAACACAGGTCCGTGCGAAGCCGTAAGGCGATGTATACGGACTGACGCCTGCCCGGTGCTGGAACGTTAAGGGGACCGGTTAGCTCTGTTTCGATGGGGCGAGGCTGAGAACTTAAGCGCCAGTAAACGGCGGTGGTAACTATAACCATCCTAAGGTAGCGAAATTCCTTGTCGGGTAAGTTCCGACCTGCACGAATGGCGTAACGACTTCTCGACTGTCTCAACCATAGGCCCGGTGAAATTGCATTACGAGTAAAGATGCTCGTTTCGCGCAGCAGGACGGAAAGACCCCGGGACCTTTACTACAGCTTGATATTGGTGTTCGGTTCGGCTTGTGTAGGATAGGTGGGAGACTGTGATCTCTGGACGCCAGTTCAGGGGGAGTCGTTGTTGAAATACCACTCTGGTCGTGCTGGATGTCTAACCTGGGTCCGTGATCCGGATCAGGGACAGTGTCTGGTGGGTAGTTTAACTGGGGCGGTTGCCTCCTAAAGGGTAACGGAGGCGCCCAAAGGTTCCCTCAGCCTGGTTGGCAATCAGGTGTTGAGTGTAAGTGCACAAGGGAGCTTGACTGTGAGACCGACGGGTCGAGCAGGGACGAAAGTCGGGACTAGTGATCCGGCGGTGGCTTGTGGAAGCGCCGTCGCTCAACGGATAAAAGGTACCCCGGGGATAACAGGCTGATCTTCCCCAAGAGTCCATATCGACGGGATGGTTTGGCACCTCGATGTCGGCTCGTCGCATCCTGGGGCTGGAGTCGGTCCCAAGGGTTGGGCTGTTCGCCCATTAAAGCGGTACGCGAGCTGGGTTTAGAACGTCGTGAGACAGTTCGGTCCCTATCCGCTGTGCGCGTAGGAGTCTTGAGAAGGGCTGTCCCTAGTACGAGAGGACCGGGACGGACGAACCTCTGGTGTGCCAGTTGTTCTGCCAAGGGCATGGCTGGTTGGCTACGTTCGGGAGGGATAACCGCTGAAAGCATCTAAGCGGGAAGCCTGCTTCGAGATGAGGGCTCCCACCCACTTGATGGGTTAAGGCTCCCAGTAGACGACTGGGTTGATAGGCCAGATATGGAAGCCGGGTGACCGGTGGAGTTGACTGGTACTAATAGGCCGAGGGCTTGTCCTCAGGTGCTCGCGTCCACTGTGTTGGTTCTGAAGCAACGAACCGTCCGACCCCCACCCACCCGTGTGTGGGTGGGTCCGGTTTGAATCTTCATAGTGTTTCGGTGGTCATTGCGTTAGGGAAACGCCCGGTTACATTCCGAACCCGGAAGCTAAGCCTTTCAGCGCCGATGGTACTGCAGGGGGGACCCTGTGGGAGAGTAGGACGCCGCCGAACAAATTTTACGAAAAGCCCGGTTGGGAGCTTCGGCTCTCAACCGGGCTTTTCTCATTTCTGTTTGTAGGCTGGGCATATGCGCTATGACCTGGTCATCTTCGACAATGACGGAGTGCTCGTCGACAGCGAGCCCATCTCCAACCGGCTTCTCGCCGCCTACCTCACGGAGTTGGGGCACCCCACCAGCTACGAGGACTCCATACGCGACTACATGGGCTCCGCCATGCACCGCGTCCACGACCTGGTCCTCGAGCGCTCGGGCCGGCGGCTTCCAGCGGACTTCGACAGCACCTTCCACGGTCGGGTCTTCGACGCCTTCCGCCGCGAGCTGCGGCCGGTGGCCGGTGTGGCCGAGGTTCTGGAGAAGCTGCGGGCCGACGGCGTTCCGTACTGTGTCGCCTCCTCCGGAAGCCATGAGCGCATCCGCGTCGCCCTCCGTACGACCGGGCTGTACGACCTCTTCGGTGAGGACCACATCTTCAGCTCCGAGGACGTGGGCCGGGGCAAGCCCGCCCCGGATCTGTTTCTGCACGCGGCCGAGCGCATGGGCGTGGCGCCCGAGCGCTGTGCCGTCGTGGAGGACAGCCCGCTCGGGGTGCAGGCCGCCCTGGCCGCCGGGATGGATGTGTACGGCTACACGGCCATGACACCCGCCGCCAAACTCGCCGCGGCCCGAGGCCTCTTCATGGAGATGGCCGAGCTGCGAGGAGTGCTCACCTCTACCCACAAGTAGCCAGGGGCCGTACGCTCCACGCCCATGACGGATTCGCGTCCGAGCCGCCGGCTCCGGCAGGGCCGGGCCTCATTGGCCATCAGCTTCTTCGTCCAGGGCGCGATCTTCGCTCTGCTGGTGACGCGCATACCCGCGCTCCAGGACCGGTACGGGATATCCGATGGGCTGCTGCCCCTCTTCCTGGCCGCCGTGCCGATCCTCGCCGGTGTGGGCAGCGTCGCCACCGAGCATCTCGTCAAGCGGATGCGCCCGGGACTGGTCCTCCGCGTGGTGCAGCCCATCGTCTCCCTCGCCCTGCTGTGCGCCGGATCGGGGTCGGCGGTGTGGCAGCTCGCCGTGGCGCTCGCGGTGTTCGGGCTGACGGTCGGGGCGCTCGACGCGTCGATGAACATGCTCGGGGTGAGCCTCCAGCGCGCGTACGGGCGCAGCATCATGCTCGGCTTCCACGGCGCGTACAGCCTGGGCGGGATCGCCGGGGCCTCGCTCGCCTGGGCGGGGGCGCACTGGGATCTGCCGCTGCCCACGCTCTACGCGCCGCTGGTGGCCATCCTGGTGCCCGTCGCACTGATCGCCAGCCGCTGGTACGTCGATCAGCGGGTCGACCAGCGGGGCGACCAGCGGGTCGCCGAGCCGACCGAAGTGGTGAGGGCCGGGACCTCCGTGAGCATGCGGGCACTGCTGCCGCTCTGTCTCGTCATGGCCTTCGCCTACATCGGCGACTCCACCGTCTCCAACTGGAGCGCCAAGTATCTGGAGGACGTGCTGCACAGCTCCGAGCAGCTGGCCACGGTCCCGTACAACGTCTACATGGTCACCACGCTCCTCGGCCGCTCCTTCGGCGACCTCGGGGTGCGGCGCTTCGGCGCGGTCGCCGTGGTCAGGACCGGGGCGCTGCTCGCGGGCGGGGGCTTCGCGGTGGTCGCGGTGGCGCCCGGCGCCTGGGTGGGGATGGCCGGGTTCACGCTGCTGGGGCTCGGGTTGTGCGTACTGGTGCCGCAGACCTTCGCGGCCGCGGGGCGGCTCTTCCCCGGGGCGTCCGATGCCGCCGTCGCACGCCTCAACATCTTCAACTACGTGGGCTTCCTCATCGGCTCCCCGCTCGTCGGCGCGCTCGGCGGGGCGTGGAACTACCGTGCGGCGATGCTGGTGCCGATGGCGCTCGTGCTGATGACGATCCGGTATGCGAGGTCGTTCAGCCCTGTACCAGCCGGATACGGTGACGGGCATGAGCGGCCGCGCACAGTTGATGTGGGATGAGGAAGTAACCGGATACGACTTCGGCGCCGGGCATCCGATGGACCCGGTGCGGTTGGCGCTGACCATGCGGTTGGTGCAGGCGTACGGGCTGGACCGGGCGGTCCGGGTGGTGGCCGCCAAGCCGGCCGGGGAGTCGACGCTGCGCCTGGTCCACGGGCAGGAGTACATCGAGGCGGTACGCCGCGCCTCGGCCGCCCCGGAGGCGGCGGACGGCTCCTACGGCCTCGGGACGATCGACGATCCGGCCTTCGCGGGGATGCACGAGGCGTCCGCGCTGATCGCCGGGCAGTCGGTGGGCGCGGCCGAGGACGTCTGGCGCGGGGAGGCGCTGCACGCGGTGAACTTCGCGGGCGGGCTGCACCACGCCATGCCGCGGGGCGCGTCCGGGTTCTGCATCTACAACGACGCGGCGCTGGCGATCGCGCGGCTGCTGGAGCTGGGGGCGGAGCGGGTCGCGTACGTGGATGTGGACGTCCACCACGGGGACGGGGTGCAGGCGGCCTTCTGGGACGATCCGCGAGTGCTGACGATCTCGCTGCACGAGCACCCCCGGACGCTGTTCCCGCAGACCGGCTGGCCGGAGGAGGCGGGCGGGGAGGGCGCCGAGGGCTCGGCGGTCAACGTGGCGCTCCCGGCCGGGACCTCGGACGCGGGCTGGCTGCGGGCCTTCCACGCGGTGGTGCCGGAGCTGGTGGCGGCGTTCCGTCCCCAGGTGCTGGTGACCCAGCACGGCGCCGACACCCATGTCGAGGATCCGCTGGCCCATTTGGCGGTGACCGTCGACGCGCAGCGGGCGGTCGCCGAGAGCTGTCACCGGCTGGCGCACGAGCACGCGGACGGGCGCTGGGTGGCGCTCGGGGGCGGTGGGTACGCGGTGGTGGACGTGGTGCCGCGGTCCTGGACGCATCTGGTCGCGATCGCGGCCGGGCGGCCGGTGGAGGCCACTACGGCGGTGCCGGAGGAGTGGCGGGCGGAGGTGTACCGGCGGACCCGGATGGACGCGCCGCGGCGGATGACGGACGGGCGGGAGCCGGACTGGCAGGATTTCCACGAGGCCGGGTACGACCCGGCGAGCCGCCTGGACCAGGCGATCCTGGCGACGCGCCGGGCGGTCTTCCCGCACCACGGGCTGCTGCCGTAAGGCCCGCAGGCGACCGGAACGCCTGCGGCGGGCCACGCGGCGGAGCCGCATATCGGTGCTTCCCCCTCCCCGCCCCTCCCCACAACTGGGGCTCCGCCCCAGACCCCGGCCGGGGCTCCGCCCCAGACCCCGTGCGGGGGCTTCGCCCCAGACCCCGGCCGGGGCTCCGCCCCAGACCCCGTGCGGGGGCTTCGCCCCAGACCCCGGCCGGGGCTCCGCCCCAGACCCCGTGCGGGGGCTTCGCCCCAGACCCCGGCCGGGGCTCCGCCCCAGACCCCGTGCGGGGGCTTCGCCCCAGACCCCGGCCGGGGCTCCGCCCCAGACCCCGTGCGGGGGCTTCGCCCCAGACCCCGGCCGGGGCTCCGCCCCAGACCCCGTGCGGGGGCTTCGCCCCAGACCCCGGCCGGGGCTCCGCCCCAGACCCCGTGCGGGGGCTTCGCCCCAGACCCCGGCCGGGGCTCCGCCCCAGACCCCGTGCGGGGGCTTCGCCCCAGACCCCGGCCGGGGCTCCGCCCCAGACCCCGTGCGGGGGCTTCGCCCCAGACCCCGGCCGGGGCTCCGCCCCAGACCCCGTGCGGGGGCTTCGCCCCAGACCCCGGCCGGGGCTCCGCCCCAGACCCCGTGCGGGGGCTTCGCCCTAAACCCCGTGCGGGGGCTTCGCTCCGGACCCTGGTCGGGGGCCCCGCCCAGACCCCGTGCGGGGTCGCTCCGGACTCCGGGCGGGGGCTTCGCCCCAGGTCCCGGGCCGGGGGCTTCGCCCTAAACCCCGGGCGGGGGCTTCGCCCCAGACCCTGGTCGGGGGCCCCGCCCAGACCCCGTGCGGGGTCGCTCCGGACTCCGGGCGGGGGCTTCGCCCCAGGTCCCGGGCCGGGGGCTTCGCCCTAAACCCCGGGCGGGGGCTTCGCCCCAGACCCCGGGCCGGGGGCTCCGTCCCAGATCCCGGGTGGGGTCTTCGCCTCAAACACCCGGCCGGGGGCTCCGTCCCAAACCCCGGGCCGGGGCTCCGCCCCAAACGCCCCGGGGGCCAGGGGCGGAGCCCCTGCGACGTGTTGGACGCTCCCTTGCGGGCGTTACGCCAACCGTGGGGTCTGGCCGCATATTCGGGCGGCCGGCGGGGTGGGTCCGTCAGCATCGGGGGCGTGTTGAGTACCGCCGCGCTGCGCGCGCATCTGCTGGTGGCGCGGCTTGCCGGGCCCGTGGCCACGAGCCGGGAGGAGAGCCTGCGCCGCTATCGGCTCTTCGCGGCCCGGGATCCCCGGGTGCTGCTCGGGTTGGAGCCCGAATACGACTGGTCCTTTATGGAATTGCTCGGCCTGATGGGCGAGAAATGCGGGGTTTCGGTCGACCCGGCCAATGTTTCGGGGCCGGATGTGATCGATCCGGAGCTCACGATCGCCGCGCTGGACGCCTTCGCGGACCGGCTGCGCGGTGCCGCCCGGGACCGGGTCCCGGTGCTCCTCGGCACCGGCCATCCGCACCGTCTCCTCGGCTTCTACGCCGCGTTGGCGTCGGCGCTCTCGGCGGCGGGCTGCCGTGTTCTCACTCCCGCGGAGGGTAGATGTATCGACATAACGACGCGGTTCGGCGTACGTACCCACCGGCTCACCTACGTACGAGGTGTCGCGATGGTGCGGGCGCCCGGCGCTCGCCCGACCGCGAGTGAGCCGGGCGCCCACAGCCATTCGCCGCTCCCGGTTCGGGTCGCGCTCGGCTGTGCCGCGGAGTCCGGCGGGCCCCTGCCGGGGCTTGTCATCGGGGACCACGGATGGGTCTGCGGAGCAGGTCAGCTGGGCTTTGAGGCCATCGGGCCAGGGGACACGGACGACCCCGCGCTGTTCGTCGGGGAGGCCGAGGGGCGGGTGTCCGTCGCCGTTCCGCTTGATGACGGTGTGCGGTCTGGTTACTACCGGCCGATTACTCGCTATGTACTCAATCGAGCGTGTCTGTCACAGTAGGCGTCCGATCGCTACTCCTCTTCCCCACTTGCATCACCCGCCCCTAACCTGGGGTGGAGCGCGCATGCGACCAGGAGTCACCGGAGGGGAAGCCGGTGCCCGACATGTGCGGAAGGTTCAGGTGTTGTCATGGCTGCTGGCGAACGGCCTCTGAACGAGGTTCAGTTTCTGACCGTGGCGGAAGTCGCCTCGGTGATGCGAGTGTCCAAGATGACCGTGTACCGCTTGGTGCACAGTGGTCATCTGCCGGCGATCCGGGTGGGCAGGTCTTTCCGGGTCCCAGAGCAAGCGGTTCATGAATACCTCCGCGAATCGTATGTGGGGGTGGAGTCCGCCTAGGCCGTTTCCGGGCCCGGGGAGGACCCTCGGATTACGTGGTTCGCTCGGCGCCGGGTAGGCTGGCCCGATGTAGGTCGTGTGGGCTCGGACGCCCCGCACCGAGTGAATCGAAGTGAGCGAGGGTAGTCGTGGGCTCTGTTATCAAGAAGCGGCGCAAGCGGATGGCCAAGAAGAAGCACCGCAAGCTGCTCAAGCGCACGCGCGTCCAGCGTCGCAACAAGAAGTAAGCAAGCGACGCTGTGTTCGTCCCGCAGCCCTCCCACCACCGGTGGGAGGGCTGCGGTGCGTGGGTGGCACCGGCCTGAAGCCACGTTCGCCCCTTCGGCCCCGGCTCAAAACGTCGCACCGCGCGGCGAGTGGTCATCACAGCGCAACATCGAGCGGTTACGGTGTTCGGCACAGCCCAGCTCGGACGAGGGTGGGAAGGAAGGCGCTGATCTTGGGAAAGGTCGTGCTCGTCACCGGAGTCGCTCGCCGGCTGGGAGGCCGTTTCGTCCGGCGTATACAGCGCGAACCCGATGTGGAGCGAGTGATCGGCGTGGACGCCGTGCCGCCCGAACACCACCTCGGCGGCGCCGACTTCGTCCGGGCCGATATCCGTCATCCCACGATCGGGAAACTGCTCGCCGAATACGGCGTCCACACCGTCGTCCACATGGATATCAACGGCACTCCGCTGGGCGCGCGCGGCAATCGCGCCTCGGTCAAGGAGACCAACGTCATCGGCACCATGCAGCTGCTCGGCGCCTGCCAGAAGGCCCCGTCGGTGCAGCGGCTGGTGGTGAAGTCCAGTACCAATGTGTACGGCTCCGCGCCCCGCGACCCCGCCGTCTTCAGCGAGACCACGCCGCCCAAATCCCTCCCCAGCGGTGGCTTCGCCAAGGACACCGTCGAGGTCGAGGGATATGTCCGCGGCTTCGCCCGGCGCCGCCCCGATGTCGCGGTGTGCGTGCTGCGCTTCGCCAACATCCTGGGGCCGTGCGCGGACTCCCCGCTCGCCGAGTACTTCGCGCTGCCGGTGCTGCCCACCGTCATCGGCTACGACCCACGGCTCCAGTTCGTCCATGAGAAGGACGCCATCGAGGTGCTGCGGATCGCGGCCTCCGAGCCGCGCCGGTCCACGCTCAACAGCGGTACGTTCAACATCGCCGGGGACGGGGTGCTGCTGCTCTCCCAGGCCGCCCGGCGGCTCGGCCGCCCGACCCTGCCGCTGCTGCTGCCCACCCTGCGCTGGGCCCGCACCGCGCTGCGCTCCCTCGGCATCACCGACTTCTCGCCCGAGCAGATCCGGCTGCTCACCCACGGCCGGGTCGTGGCCACCACCCAGATGCGCGAGACCCTGGGGTTCGAACCCGAACACACCACCGCCGGCGCCCTCGCGGACTATGCGCACAGCCGCGGCCCCGGGCTGCTCCCGCCCGAGACCCTCGCCCGTAACATCGACCGGCTCGCCGCGCTGCTGCCCGCCGGCGCCCAGCCTTAAGGAGCGCAACCACCATGGCGGACGCCAAGGTCATTCCGTTCGGTGAGGAACCCCGGTCGTCCCGGAGGAAGGTCCCCCGGCTGGGTCGCGGCGGCCGCTCCCAGGGCTCGCTCAAGCCCGTACCGCAGCAGCGCGACGAGGCGCTCGAACAGCGCCCCCAGACGGCGGCCGCGACCGTGCCGCCCCTGCCGCCCGACTCGCCCAAGCCCGCCCCGGGCAGCGGCGACTGGGAGCGCAAGCTTGCCCACGGGCTGAGCTTTCTGCGCCGCCGGATCACCGGGGACTACGAGGTCGACGACTTCGGCTACGACCACGATCTGACCGAGCAGGTGCTGATGTCCCTGCTCCGCCCGCTGTCCGACAAGTACTTCCGGGTCGAGGTGAAGGGGATCGAGAACATCCCCGAGAGCGGCGGCGCGCTCGTCGTCGCCAACCACTCCGGGGTACTGCCGCTGGACGGGCTGATGCTCCAGGTCGCCGTGCACGACAACCACCCGGCCAAGCGCCATCTGCGGCTGCTCGCGGCCGATCTGGTCTTCATGCTCCCCGTCATCAACGAGCTGGCCCGCAAGGCCGGGCACACCCTCGCCTGTGCCGAGGACGCCCAGCTACTGCTGGAGCGCGGCGAGGTGGTCGGGGTGATGCCGGAGGGCTTCAAGGGGATCGGCAAGCCGTTCTCGGAGCGGTACAAATTGCAGCGCTTCGGGCGGGGCGGCTTCGTCTCGACGGCGCTGCGTGCGGGGGCGCCGATCGTGCCGTGCTCGATCGTGGGCGCGGAGGAGATCTTCCCGATGGTGGGGAACGCGAGGACCCTGGCCCGGCTGCTCGGCATTCCGTACTTCCCGATCACGCCGACCTTCCCGCTGCTCGGGCCGCTGGGCGCGGTGCCGCTGCCGACGAAGTGGACCATCCAGTTCGGCGAGCCCATCCCCACCGACGGGCATCCGCCGGAGGCGGCGGACGACCCGATGCTGATGTTCAACCTGACCGACCAGGTACGAGAAACGATCCAGCACACGCTCTACAAGCTGCTCGTCCAGCGGCGGTCGGTGTTCTTCTGACGGCTTGGTCCCTGGGGGTGGTGTGCGCCGTAACACCACCCCCAGGGCCTTTCACCTCGTGTCGTCGCCGTCGATGCTCAGGCCCGGCAGCAGGTCCGGTAGCAGCGGGGGGATGGTGATGTCCGGCTGGGACGGCTTGCTGCCCGGGTCGCCCTTGCCCGTGGACGGGCTGGGGCTGGATCCGCCGCCGAGTGGCGGGTCCAGAAGGTCGCCGGCCCCGCCCACCAGGCCGCCGCTCTGGCTGTGGGTGCTCGCCGAGGACGACGGGTGCGGGCGCGGGGCCGTCTTCTCGTCGGTGCGGCTGCCGCTCGGGGTGGCCGAGGCGGACGCCGGGCGGTCGTCCGGGGCCATCCCGCCCGCGCGCTGCGGCGTGTGGCCGGTCTGCGGGCCGGACTGGGCCTGCTGCTCCTTCTTCGTGGGCAGCAACGCCCGCAGCGGACCGACCTCTTGGTCTATGGCGTCGAAGACCGAGCTCACCTCGTCGCCGACGTCCATGAGCTGGACCGGCAGCTGCTCGCGCAGTCGGCTCCAGCCGTCGCGGTGGGCCTGGGAGAAGGTGGACAGCTGCTGGATCGGGCCGAGCGAGCCGTCGCGCTCATAGACCTGGTGCAGCAGCCGGTGGCCCTCGGAGGCGTCATGGCGCATCCCGGCCAGGACCCGGCGGATCTCGCCCAGCGAGTCATGGTCCAGATCGCCGGTGCGGGTCCGCTCCATCAGGCGGCGCGCCTCGCTCATCCGGGTGGACGCCTGGTCCAGATAGATCCGGCCCCGGTCGGCGTCGCCGTCCGCCATCTCGAGCTTGAGGTCTTCCATACCGCGCTTGAACCCGTAGAGGGTGTCGCCCGGCAGCGCGTTCGAGCTGGCCGCGGCGACGCCGCCGAACGCGCCCGCCGCCACGCCGACCGTGAGCCCCCCGGCCGCGAGCCCCTTGGACCAGCGGGAACGGGGGCGGAATCTTGCCACCGGGGGTTTGGCCCGGTGGGCGCCACTGGGCCGGCGGCGCTGCTCGGGCACGCGCGGCGCCCCCTCGGCGAAGGCCGCCTCCATGGCGGCGACCAGCTGCGCCCGCTGGGTGGCGCGGACCTCCGGGTCCAATGTCGGTGCCGGCAGCTCGCCCAGCCCGCTCGCCAGGGCCAGCAGCCGTCTCCGCTCGGCGCTCTCCGCCGGTGGGGAACCTGGCTGTTGCTGCGGCGTCTCGTCCCGGGCGGCCTGGTGGTTGCTCTCCAGGGCCTCCAGGGCCTCCAGGGCCTTGGCGAAGGCGTTCGCCCGCCGGTGTGCCGATACGTTCGCGATCACAGGCGGCACCTCCTCTCGTCGTGACGGTCGACTCCCCAGGACACCCGAGGGTTCCGTGCCATGCGCGCATCCACCCGATCGAGTGAGTGGATCACGGGCAGGGTACGACCACAAGGCGCCTGCATCCCCCACAACGAGCGGCGCAGCACCCGGGTTACGCCCTCCCCGAGGGCCCTCCCGACTGGCGGGCGGGCCGTGGCCGGGAGGCTACGGGCGGTCAGCGGGCGTCGTCCGGAAGAAGCCGGGCCAGGGTGCGTACGGCCCGGTACTGAAGCGTTTTGATCGCACCCTCGTTCTTCCCCATGACCCGGGCGGTCTCGGCGACCGAGAGGCCCTGGAGGAAGCGGAGCGTCACGCACTCCTGCTGCTGCGGGTTGAGTTTTCGCACCGCCTGGAGCAGGGCGGCGTTGGACAGCGATTCGAGGACGGAGTCCTCGGGGCTGCGCTCGACCTCGTTGGCGTCCAGCATCTCGCCGGTGGTGACCTCCAGCCGGAAGCGGCTGGACTTGAAGTGGTCGGCGACGAGGTTGCGGGCGATGGTCACCAGCCAGGCGCCGAAGTCGCGGCCCTGCCAGGTGAAGGTGCCGATGCGGCGCAGGGCGCGCAGGAACGTCTCGCTGGTGAGGTCCTCGGCCGTGGCCCGGCCGCCCACGCGGTAGTAGATGTAGCGGTAGACCGTGTCGGCGTACTGGTCGTAGAGCCTGCCGAACGCCTCCGCCTCCCCGGACTGGGCGCGCTCGACGAGGTCCATCATGCGGCGGCTGTCGCTGTCGGCGCCGGGGCGCCGGGCGGTGGGGGTGGAGCCGCGGGAACGTCTGCCGACCGCGGCGCCGCCGTCCGCCAGGGCGTAGCACGGACCGGCCTGGCCGGGGCGGTCGACCGTGCCGACGGCTGGGCTGACGGGCTGTGGGGTGGCGAGGGCGGGGACGGCATACGCGGTGGGGACGAAGCCGCGCAGACAGTCGAGGACCGTTGCGCGCAGCGTAGCCAGGCCCGAGGCGTCAACCCCGACGTGTGGGTACACGGGACTCCCAGAGGCAGAGCTTCCATCACGTGCAGTACGGGACCGTCACCCGCCGTAGGGACGCGTGGGTACCGGTTTGCGTCTAAGGAGAATAACGCTTCGTACAGGCGGCACTACACCCAGTTGCTCAAATCATCGTTTCCGTTCGCTCTGTTATGGATTGATGACGCATCAAGTATCGAATGCGTACCGCCAATTGACCGGAACCGTTCGTGGGTTGTGCGATTGTGTGGCGTGTTGTGACAAAGCGGCGGTAAGGGGACTGGCGGGGGCGCTGTGGGGTAGGAAGCACGGAATGACCGAAACAGGGCGGGCGCGTTCGGTTGGTGACGCTGTGTATCGATGGGCACGTCGTCACGGAGCGCGATCGGCGGTCAGTCTTGACCGTCCTCGGTCACGGTCGTACGCAGGCGGTCAGCACCGCCCGAACGGGGCACTCCGGAACGGGCTCAGCGGGAGGTCAGGCGGGGGATCAGGGGTCGGGCCGGGGCCTGGGTGAGACTCGGCCGTCCGGTGGTCAGCGGCGCCGGCGGTGCAGGGCCACGGCGGCCGCTGTGCCGCCCGCCACCGCGCCCACCCCGGCCGCCGCCGGGATGCCGATCTTGGCCGCTTTACGCCCGGTGCGGTAGTCGCGCAGCCGCCAACCGTGCTCACGGGCGTGCCTGCGCAGCCGGGTGTCCGGATTCACCGCGTACGGATGGCCCACGATCGACAGCATCGGGATGTCGTTGGCGGAGTCGCTGTAGGCCGCGCAGCGGGTCAGGTCCAGTCCCTCGGCCCCCGCCAGCGCCCGTACGGCCTCGGCCTTGGCCGGGCCGTGCAGCGGCTCGCCGACCAGCCGGCCGGTGTAGATGCCGCCCACCGACTCGGCCACCGTGCCCAGCGCCCCGGTCAGCCCCAGCCGCCGGGCGATGATCGTCGCGGTCTCGACCGGCGCGGCGGTCACCAGCCAGACCCGCTGCCCGGCGTCCAGATGGGCCTGGGCGAGGGCGCGGGTGCCGGGCCAGATGCGGTCGGCCATGTACTCGTCGTAGATCTCCTCGCCGATCGACATCAGCTCGGAGACCCGGTGGCCCTTGACGATGGACAGGGCGCTGCTGCGCACGTCCTCCATGTGCGCCGGGTCCTCGACCCCGGCCATCCGGAACCAGGTCTGCTGCCAGGCGAAGCGGGCGAGTTCGCGCTTGCGGAAGAAGTGCCGCTTGTAGAGGCCGCGGCCGAAGTGGAAGAGCGCGGCGCCCTGCATGACCGTGTTGTCCAGGTCGAAGAAGGCGGCGGCCCGCTCGTCCCCGACGACGGGGAACTCCGGTTCGGCGGGGGGCTGCGCCGCGGGGGTCTCGGCCGACGACTTGCGCGCGGCCTCGGCCGATGCCTCTCCGGCGAGGACACTCCGCTCGGTGGCGGGTCGTCGACGTCGGGTGAACCATCCCAGTGCGGCCATGGGGCGAGCATAGCCAGCGCTCCGGCGCATCCCGTTACGCCCGGGTGTCGGACCGATTCAGGTTACGCGAAAGGGACGCGCGCAAGAGGGGAACGGACCCGGTGCGGGGGCCGGAATCAGCCGCCGAGCGCGGTGCGCAGCCGCTGGGGGTTCACCCGCCAGAAGTCGTGCTGCTCGCCGTCGATCAGCACCACCGGGATCTGCTCCCAGTAGGCGCGGTACAGCTCCTCGTCCTGGGTGATGTCCTTCTTCTCCCAGGGGGTGCCCAGCTCGCCGCAGACCTCCTCGACCACGGCCTCGGCGTCCTCGCACAGATGGCAGTCGGGCTTGCCGATCAGCGTGACCGTGCGCTCGGTGGGCTTCTTCCGCGGGGTGCGGCGCAGCAACGGGCTCATGGCACAAGTGTGCCCGCGCGAGCGGCGGGCCCGCTCCCGACGGGTTCGGAAGTGGGCTCTCGGTCGATTACGATCGTGGGCGTTTTGTTGCTGTCCGGGGGTAAAAAGGTGAGGAGTGAGGGCCTGTGCTCCCGTCGGCGGTCCAGCGGGGCGAGTGTGCCCGCGGGAAACGGTGTGACGCAGGTAGTGGTTCCGCGGCTGGCTCGATAAGGCGCGTGACACCGGTCACTTTGCTCGGACAAAGCGGACACCATCTTTGTGCACGCGTTCACAAAGACATAGCCTGCTGTCGATGGGGCGGTCATGAAACACCCGGCCGCCCGCAGCCTCGCTCTACCCGCAGGAGCACCGTGGCAACTGGCCGAACTCACCGACCGGCGACCCGCAGCCGAGGGATCCCCGAGGCCACCGTCGCCCGGCTACCGCTGTATCTGCGTGCGCTGACCGCTCTCTCCGAGCGTTCGGTGCCCACGGTGTCCTCGGAGGAGCTGGCCACCGCGGCCGGCGTCAATTCGGCCAAGCTGCGCAAGGACTTCTCCTATCTCGGTTCGTACGGCACCCGCGGTGTCGGCTACGACGTGGAGTACCTCGTCTACCAGATCTCGCGGGAGCTCGGGCTCACCCAGGACTGGCCGGTTGTGATCGTCGGCATCGGTAACCTCGGCGCCGCGCTCGCCAACTACGGCGGCTTCGCCTCCCGTGGCTTCCGGGTCGCCGCGCTGATCGACGCCGACCCCGCGATGGCCGGGAAGCCGGTCGCGGGCATCCCGGTGCAGCACACCGACGAGCTCGAGAAGATCATCACGGACAACGGCGTCTCGATCGGCGTCATCGCCACCCCGGCGGGCGCGGCCCAGCAGGTCTGCGACCGGCTCGTGGCCGCCGGGATCACCTCGATCCTCAACTTCGCGCCCACCGTGCTGTCCGTTCCGGACGGGGTGGACGTGCGCAAGGTCGACCTCTCGATCGAGCTCCAGATCCTCGCCTTCCACGAGCAGCGCAAGGCGGGCGAGGAGGTCGGCGCCCCCGAGGAGGCCGCGGGGGCGGTTCCACCGCCGCCCGTGGCGCCCCATCGAGCGCCCCCGGGCGCCCCCGGCGCCGACAGCGGCCGGCAAGGACCTGACGGGGACGTGCCCGCCGTGATGCCGGCATGAGTCTCCTCGTCGTCGGACTGAGTCACCGCAGCGCGCCCGTGAGCGTGCTGGAGCGCGCCGCCCTGGTGGGGGACGAGCAGGCGAAGCTGGTGCAGGACACCCTCGCCGCCGAGCCCGCCACCGAGGCCGCGGTGCTGGCCACCTGCAACCGCATCGAGCTCTACGCCGACGTGGACAAGTTCCACGCCGGGGTCGCCGAGCTGTCCACGCTGCTCGCCCAGCACACCGGCGTCGGACTGGACGAGCTCACCCCGTACCTCTACGTCCACTACGAGGACCGGGCCGTCCACCATCTGTTCTCGGTGGCCTGTGGGCTGGACTCGATGGTCGTGGGCGAGGGCCAGATCCTCGGCCAGATCAAGGACGCGCTGGCGCTCGGGCAGGAGCTGCACACCGCGGGGCGGCTGCTGAACGACCTCTTCCAGCAGGCGCTGCGGGTCGGCAAGCGGGCCCACAGCGAGACCGGGATCGACCGGGCGGGCCAGTCGCTGGTCACCTTCGGCCTGGAGCAGCTGGCCCAGGGCGCGCCGGTGGCGGAGTGGGCGCGGGGCAAGCGTGCCCTGGTGATCGGCGCCGGTTCGATGTCCTCGCTGGCCGCGGCGACGCTCGCGCGCGCCGGTGTATCAGAACTGGTGATCGCCAACAGGACGTTGGAGCGGGCGCTGCGCCTGGCCGAGTCCCTGGCCCAGCAGCACGCCGCCACCCCGGCCGCGATCACGCCCGCCGATTCCGCCGGTGCGGAGACCGCTGCGGAGACCGGTGCGGAAACGTTGCGCGAGGGCCTGGTGGCCCGCGCCGTGCCGCGGGACCGGGTCCCCGCCGAGCTGCCGCACGCCGACATCGTCGTGTCCTGTACGGGCGCGACCGGGCTGGTCCTGACCGCCGCCGAGCTGCGCACCGCGCTCGCCCAGCGCGCGGCCTGCCCGCCCGGGGCGCACCCCGCCGAGGCGGACGTCTCGCTGCTCGACCTGGCGATGCCGCGCGACATAGACGCGGCGGCGCACCGGATCGAGGGGCTGCACCTGGTCGACATCGAGTCCCTCGCCGAGGCGGCCGCCGAGCCGTCCGGCGCGCCGGGCTCGTCCGCCGGGGCGATGGCCGCCGACGTGGACAAGGTGCGGGCCATCGTCTCCGAGGAGGTGGCCGCCTTCGGGGCGGCCCAGCGTGCCGCGCACATCACCCCGACGGTGGTCGCGCTGCGTACCATGGCGGCGGACGTCGTCGCCAGTGAGATCGCCCGCCTCGACGGGCGGCTTCCCGATCTGGACGACAAGCAGCGGGCCGAGATCACGCAGACCGTGCGCCGGGTCGTCGACAAGCTGCTGCACGCGCCCACCGTGCGGGTCAAGCAGCTCGCGAGCACTCCGGGAGGCGCCGGTTACGCGGACGCGCTGCGGGAGCTCTTCGACCTCGATCCGCAGGCGGTCGCCGCCGTCAGCCGCGCCGACGGCTCGGCCCGTACCGCAGAACCGAACGACCCGAAGGGAGGCCGGGCATGAACCCCACCCCCTCACCCGCCGCCTCCGGCGGCGCTCCGCCGCTGCGCCTGGGCACCCGCCGCAGCGCGCTCGCCATGGCCCAGTCCGGCCTGGTCGCGGACCTGGTCCGCGAGGTCACCGGGCGCCCCGTCGAGCTCGTCGAGATCACCACGTACGGCGACACCTCGCGGGAGCACCTCGCCCAGATCGGCGGCGCCGGCGTCTTCGTCTCGGCGCTGCGCGAGGCGCTGCTCAGGGGCGAGATCGACCTGGCCGTGCACTCGCTGAAGGACCTGCCCACCGCGGAGCCGGAGGGGCTGACGCTGGCCGCGGTCCCGCGCCGCGAGGATCCGCGCGACGCGCTGATCGCCCGGGACGGGCTCACCTTCGCCCAGCTTCCGCCGGGGTCCCGGATAGGCACCGGATCCCCGCGCCGCGCGGCCCAGCTGAACGCGTGGGCCCGCTCCTTCGGCCTCGACATCGAGACCGTGCCGATACGCGGCAACGTCGGCACCCGCATCGGCTACGTCCGCTCGGGACGGCTGGACGCCGTGGTGCTCGCCGCCGCCGGTCTGATCCGTCTGGGGCGGATCGGCGAGGCGACCGAGCTGCTCGATGTCGACCATGTTTTGCCCGCCCCCGGCCAGGGGGCCCTGGCAGTGGAGTGTGCCGCGTCCAACGTGGCGCTCGCTGCCCGGCTCGCCGAGATCGACGACCCGTCCACACGGGTCGCCGTGACCGCCGAGCGATCCCTGCTCGCCGCCCTGGAGGCCGGTTGCAGCGCACCTGTGGGTGCGCTGGCCGACCTGTTGGGCGACGGTCAGGCTGTCACCGAAATGCGCCTGCGCGGCGTCGTCGGCACGCTCGACGGCACGACGCTGGTGCAGCTGTCCACCACCGGTCCCGTACCCGCATCGCCCAGTGAGGCCGCGGACCTCGGTCGCGTACTCGCCGCCGAGATGCTCGCCAAGGGTGCGGCCGGTCTTATGGGGGAGCGAGCACTTTGAACCCCACCGCCCCGAATCACCCCGGCTGCGGACACGTCACCTTCCTCGGTGCGGGCCCCGGAGATCCGGGCCTGCTGACCTTGCGCGCCGTGGAGGCACTCGCCACCGCGGACGTGTTGATCGCCGACCCTCAAGTGCTCGACGTGGTGCGCCAGCACGTCAGGCCGGGCGTGGCCGCGGAGGCTCAGGGCACGCCGCAGCAGGCGGACGCTGATGGGTCGTCAGGCACCGCCACCGTCCCGGTACTCAGGGACAGCGCCAATCTTGTCATGACGGCCGCGCGCGGCGGCAAGCGGGTCGTGCGCGCGGTCGCGGGCGACCCCGGCCTCGACGGATACGCCGCCGACGAGATGCTCGCCTGCGCGGCCGAGGGCATCGTCTTCGAGGTGGTGCCCGGTGTGGCCGCCGCGGTGGGCGTGCCCGCCTACGCGGGGGTGCCGCTGCGGGACGCCCACAGCGCGGATGTGCGCTTCGTGGACGCCCTGAGCGCCGATGAGCGCTGCTGGAGCGAGATCGGCTCGTCCGACGCGACCGCCGTGGTCTCCGCGACCCTGGAGACGGTGGCCGCCGCCGCGGGTGAGCTGGTGGCCGCGGGTCGCAAGCCGGACACCCCGCTCACCGTCACCGTCGCGGGCACCACCACCCGCCAGCGGACCTGGACCGCGACGCTGGGGACCATCGCCCAGGTGCTGAAGGCGGCCAAGGTGCTGCCGTCGCCGCAGGGCGCCCAGCCGGTGATAGCCGTGGTCGGCGAGCAGAGCGCGGCCGGCCGGCGCGATCAGCTGTCATGGTTCGAATCCAAGCCGCTGTTCGGCTGGAAGGTCCTGGTGCCGCGCACCAAGGAGCAGGCCGCCTCGCTCTCCGATCAGCTGCGCGGCTACGGCGCGGTGCCCAGTGAGGTGCCGACCATCGCCGTGGAGCCGCCGCGCACCCCGCAGCAGATGGAGCGCGCGGTCAAGGGCCTGGTCACCGGGCGCTATGAGTGGATCGCCTTCACCTCGGTCAACGCGGTCAAGGCGGTGCGGGAGAAGTTCGAGGAGTACGGGCTCGACGCCCGCGCGTTCGCCGGGATCAAGGTCGCGGCGGTGGGCGAGCAGACCGCGAGGTCGCTGATCGACTTCGGGGTGAAGCCGGATCTGGTGCCCACCGGTGAGCAGTCCGCGGCCGGGCTGCTGGAGGACTGGCCGCCGTACGACCCGGTGTTCGACCCGATCGACCGGGTGTTCCTGCCGCGTGCCGACATCGCCACCGAGACCCTGGTCGCCGGGCTGATCGAGCTGGGCTGGGAGGTCGACGACGTGACCGCGTACCGCACCGTGCGCGCCTCGCCGCCGCCGGCCGAGACCCGGGAGGCCATCAAGGGCGGCGGGTTCGACGCGGTGCTCTTCACCTCGTCGTCCACCGTGCGGAACCTCGTCGGCATCGCGGGCAAGCCGCACAATGTCACTGTCATCGCCTGTATCGGCCCGGCCACCGCTAAGACCGCGGAGGAGCATGGACTGCGGGTGGATGTGCTGTCGCCCGAGCCCTCGGTGCTCAAGCTGGCCGAGGCGCTCGCGGACTTCGGGGCGGCGCGGCGGCAGGCCGCGATCGAGGCCGGGGAGCCGGTCACCCGCCCGAGCGAGCGACGGCCTGGTTCACGGAGGAGGGCACGCTCTTGACCATCTCGAACGGCAGCTTCCCCGGTACGCGGCCCCGGCGGCTGCGCACCACGCCCGCGATGCGGCGCATGGTCGCGGAGACCCGGCTGCACCCGGCCGAGCTGATCCTGCCCGCGTTCATCCGCGAGGGCGTGAGTGAGCCGGTGCCGCTGGAGTCGATGCCGGGCGTGGTCCAGCACAGCCGGGACACGCTGCGGAAGGCGGCGGCGGAGGCGGTCGCCGCGGGGATCGGCGGGATCATGCTCTTCGGGGTGCCGGAGGAGTCCAAGAAGGACGCGGTCGGCACCCCCGGCACGGACCCGGACGGGATCCTCCAGGTGGCGATCCGCGATGTGCGAGCCGAGGTCGGCGACGACCTCGTGATCATGTCCGACCTCTGCCTGGACGAGCACACCGACCACGGCCACTGCGGGGTCCTGGACGCCGAGGGCCGGATCGACAACGACGCCACGCTGGAGCGGTACGCGGAGATGGCGCGCGCCCAGGCCGACGCGGGCGTCCACACCGTGGGCCCCAGCGGGATGATGGACGGGCAGGTCCGGGTGGTCCGCGAGGCGCTGGACGGCGCCGGGCACCAGGACGTCTCGATCCTCGCCTACACCGCGAAGTACGCCTCCGCCTTCTACGGCCCGTTCCGCGAGGCGGTGGGCTCCTCGCTGAAGGGCGACCGCAAGACCTACCAGCAGGACCCGGCCAACGCCCGCGAGTCGCTGCGCGAGCTGGAACTGGACCTGGCCGAGGGCGCGGACATGGTCATGGTCAAGCCGGCCCTGCCGTACCTGGACATCCTGCGGCGGATCGCCGACGCCGTGGACGTGCCGGTGGCCGCGTACCAGATCTCCGGTGAGTACGCGATGGTCGAGGCGGCCGCGGCCAACGGCTGGATCGACCGCGACCGAGCGATCATGGAGACGCTGACCTCGGTGCGGCGCGCGGGCGCGGGGATGATCCTCACGTACTGGGCGACCGAGGTGGCCCATCGGCTGAACCGCGGGGAGTGACGCCCCGCCGCGGGGAACGACCACGAGGCCGGGGGCGCGGAGCCCCCGGCCTCATCCGTCACCGGTCCTCGCGCTCCGCGGGGGCCAGCCGGGCCCAGGCCGCGAACGCCGCCGCCACGGCCAGCAGGCCGAGGCCGATCCACAGGTTGATGCGGATCCCGTCGGCCTTGGCCACCTCGGCGGGGCTGTCCGTCAGGCCCAGCGCGGTCAGCACCGCGCCGTACAGGCCGAGCAGCCCGGCGATGAGCCAGCGCACATCGAAGGTCTTGCCCGGGGCCATGGGGTCCTCGCCCCTCTTCATGTCGCTCATACGGCGATCACCAGCCAGACGCTCAGAGCCGCTGTCAGGGTCAGGATGACGCTCCCCAGCACCACCGGGGACTTCCACCACGGCTGCCGCACCAGCGCCTCATGGGCGTCCGGCGAGTCGGGGTCGGGCAGGCCCCACACCAGACCGGCCAGTTCGGCGACCGGCTTGGGCTTGGTGACGAGGGTGACCGCGACCGTGACGACCGCGTCCACGACGAAGGCGAAGAGCGCGCCGTAGAAGTTGGCCATCTGGGCGTTGATGGTGTCGTGCGGGCCGACCTCGCCGCCGGGGTAGAACCAGCCGATGTGGTACGCGGAGAGGTGGGCCGCGGCCGCCGCGACCGTGCCGGAGAGCATGCCCCAGAAGCCCGCCCACGGGGTGACCCGCTTCCAGAACATCGCCAGCAGGAAGGTCGCGAACAGCGGCGAGTTGAAGAACGAGAACAGCAGCTGGATGTAGTTCTGGATGTTGTTGTACTCGGAGGCGACGAACGCGGCGGCCACGCTCACCGCGATGCCCGCGACCGTGGCGTAGCGCCCGGCCTTGAGGTAGTAGCGGTCGTCGCGCCCCTTGACGATGTACGGCTTCCAGATGTCGTAGGTGAACACCGTGTTGAAGCCGGATATGTTGGCCGCCATGCCCGCCATGAAGGCCGCCAGCAGCCCGGTGAGGGCGATGCCGAGCACGCCGTTCGGCAGGAAGCGCTGCATCATCTCGGGGATCACGTCGTTGTACGTGGGCCCGCCGGGCTTCCCCAGCTTGGGGATGATGACCAGCGCGATCATGCCGGGGACCACGGTGAACAGCGGGAGCGCCATCTTGGGGAAGGCGGCGATCAGCGGGGTGCGGCGGGCCGCGTTGAGGTCCTTGGCGGCCAGGGACCGCTGTACCTCGGCGAAGTTGGTGGTCCAGTAGCCGAAGGCGAGCACGAAGCCCTCGCCCATCGCCAGGCCGATCCAGTCGCCCAGCGGGTTGGTCCAGTGGCCCGGTGTGGTGCCCTGCCAGGTGTGCAGCAGGCTGGGGTCCTGCACGGCCTCCTTGAGGCCGCTGAAGCCGCCCACGTAGTGCAGCCCGATGACGACGATCGGGATCAGCCCGGCGAGGATCACGAAGAACTGGAGCACCTCGCCGTAGATCGCGCCCGCGAGCCCGCCCAGGGTGATGTACCCGAGGACGAAGACCGCCGACAGCAGGATGGACAGCCACAGCGGCCAGCCGATCAGCAGCTTGACGATCAGGGCGAGCGCGAAGAGGTTCACCCCGGCCAGCAGCATCTGCGCCACGGCGAAGACGACGCTGTTGAGGAGGTGGGTCTGGTTGTTGAAGCGGCGGCGCAGATACTCCGAGACGCTGTGGACCCGGGTCGAGTAGTAGAACGGCATCATCACGACGCCGAGGAAGACCATCGCGGGGATGGCGCCGAGCCAGTAGAAGTGCACCGCGGCGGCGCCGTACTGGGCGCCGTTGGCCGCGCCGCCGATGATCTCCAGGGCGCCGAGGTTGGCGGATATGAAGGCGATGCCGGTGATCCAGGCGGGCATCGAGCGCCCGGCGAGGAAGAAGTCACCGGTGGTGTGGACGGCCCGCTTGGTGGTGACGCCGATGGCGATGATCGCGCCGAAGTAGACGGTGAGCAGGAACCAGTCGACGGCGCCGAGGCTGAGCGTGCCGGTCATCACCGGCCCCTGACCACGAAGTCGGCGGCCGCCCGGCCGGGGGCCACCAGCCGGGCGTTGGCCTCGTCGGAGGTGAGGACGAAGCGCTCGGCCTCGTCGTGCGGCTTGCCGAACCGCTCATGGCGCTCGATCAGCCGGCGCACCCGCTCCTCGGTGTCCAGGTCGACCCACCAGGTCTCGTCCAGCAGCTCGCGTACCGGGAGCCAGGGCGCCTCGTCGAGGAGCAGATAGTTCCCCTCGGTGATCACCAGCGGGATCTCCGGCGGAACCGGGATGGTGCCCGCGACCGGCTGCTCGAGCTCCCGGTCGAACCCCGGCGCGTAGACGACCTCCTCGGTGCGCGGCGCCCGCAGCCGCCGCAGCAGCGCGGTGTAGCCGTACGGATCGAAGGTCTCCGGCGCGCCCTTGCGGCCGGTCAGGCCGAGCCGGCGCAGCTCGGCGTCGGCGAGGTGGAAGCCGTCCATGGGCACCAGGACGGCCCGGTCGGCGCCGAGGGCGTCGACCAGGTGTTCGGCGAGGGTGGTCTTGCCGGCCCCGGGTGGTCCGGCGATGCCGAGCAGACGGCGGCCGCCTGCTTCGGCCAGGCGCTGAGCGCGCTCAAGGAGGTGCTGGGGAGTCATAGCGGGCGCTTTCGGCGGGTTCAGGGGACTTTACGGGACTGGGGGACGCGGATGGCGGGGCGGGGTGCTCGGACGTGCTCAGGGCCGCGTGGGCGGCCTCGGACGTGCTCAGGCCGCCGCGTGGGCGGCCTTGAGCTGGTCGGCGATGTACGAGCGGGCATGGGCGGCGAGGTCGGCGCCGTCGGCCCACAGATCGCGCCAGACGGCGAGGTCGTGGGAGAGGCCGGGGGCGACCACGGCGGAGGAGAAGGACTCGAAGGTGATCGGGCCCTGGTAGCCGATGTCCGCGAGGGCGTGGAAGAAGGCGGGGAAGTCCACGGTGCCGGAGCCGAGGTAGCCGCGGTGGGACTCGCCGATGTGGACATAGCCGAGGCGGTCGCCGCAGGCGCGGACCGGGCGGGAGAAGTCCTGCTCCTCGATGTTCATGTGGTACGTGTCGAGGTGGACCACCACATTGGCCGCGCCGATCTCGTCGATCAGCTCCAGGCCCTGCCGCGCGGTGTTGACCAGGTTGGACTCATAGCGGTTGACGACCTCCAGGCCGAGCGTCACCCCGAGCCCGTCGGCCTCGGCGGCGAGCCTGCGCAGGGCCTGGACGGCGTGTTCGCGGCCCTTGGGGGTCGGCGGGTGGCCGTATTTGCCGAGCGCGCCGTAGAGCACTCCGCCGAAGTAGTGGCCGCCCAGGTCATGGGTGAGGTGGAGGGCCTGGCGCAGCAGCGCCTCGCCGCGGGCGGCGGTGGCGGGGTCCTCGGCGGAGACATCGGAGTCGAAGGCGAGGCCGCGGGAGCAGGCGACGCCGAGCTCATGGGCGGCGAGCACCTCGCGGGTGGCCTTCACATCGACGATCCCGGGGTCGTGGAGGGAGATCTCGACCAGGTCGTATCCGGCCTCGCGGCTGCGGGCCGCGGCGGTCCGGGCGCCCTCGGGAGTCCAGTCGCCGGTCCACACGAGTGCGTGTACTCCGAGGTCGTTCATGGCGATCCCTTCTCCTGCCTGCCCTTCGGGCGTGCTGTGCGGCGTTGCCCGCCTGATGTTACGCATCTTTTGCATGAAGGCAATACATAAGTCTTCTTGGGATTGGTCGTAAAGGGAGGTACGGTGTGGGCGGTACCGAACAGAGCGTGAACAGCGGAGGACAGGGCCCAGTGACGGAGGCGGTCTCGGCAGGTCAGCCAGCGCAGGCGCATCCCACGGGCCCCGGGGCGGTGCTGGCGCTCATCCGCGGCGGCCGGGCCACCACCCGCGCCCAGTTGATGGCGGCCACCGGGCTCTCCCGGTCCACCATGGCCACCCGGCTGGAGGCGCTGACCGAGGCGGGCTATCTGGAGGCGTCCGGCGCGGCCGACTCCACCGGCGGCCGCCCGGCGGGCTCCTTCCGGCTGCGCCCCGACTCGGGCGTACTGCTGGTCGCGGACATCGGCGGCAGCCATGTGCACACCGCGCTCGCCGACATGGCCTGTACCGTCCTCGTCTCGCACCGCCGGGACCTCGATGTGGCCGAGGGCCCCGAGGTGGTGCTCGGCCAGGTGGCCGCCGACTTCCGGCGGCTGCTGAAGGAGGCGGGCGAGCCCGCCGGGCGGGTGCGCGGGATCGGCGTCGGCGTGCCGGGCCCGGTCGAGTCGGGCACCGGCCGGGTGGTCAGCCCGCCCATCATGACCGGCTGGGACGGCTATGCGGTGCCGGACTTCTTCCGCGGGACCTACGGCTGCCCGGTGCTGGCCGACAAGGACACCAATCTGATGGCGCTGGGCGAGCACCGGGTCAACTGGCCCGACGTCCAGCATCTGCTCTTCGTCAAGGCGGGCACCGGTATCGGCTCCGGCCTGGTGCTCGGCGGCCGGCTCCACCACGGCTCCCAGGGCGCCGCGGGCGACATCGGCCACATCCCCGCCCCCGGGCTCGACGAGACCTCCCCGGACGCGCCCCTGTGCCGCTGCGGCAACTCCGGCTGCCTGGAGGCGGTGACCGGCGGCTGGGCCTTGGTGCGAGACCTCACCGCCGCCGGGCACGAGGTGGCCACCACCGACGATGTGGCGCGCCTGGTGCGCTCCGGCAACGGCGACGCCGTACGGCTGCTGCGCCACGCCGGGCGCCTGCTCGGGCAGGGTGTCGCGGACGCGGTCAGCCTGCTCAACCCCTCGATCCTGGTGGTCGGCGGCGGCCTGGCCCACGCCCAGGAGCATCTGATCGCCGGTATCCGGGAGGTCACCTACCGCCGCTCACTGCCCCTGGCCACGCGGGACCTGAGGGTGGTCCTCTCCCCGCTGGCCACCCGCGCGGGCGTCACCGGCGCGGCCCATCTGGTCGCGGACGCCCTCTTCGACCCGGCGGCGGTCGACTCCCGGCTGCGGTGACACGACGCCGAGCGCGCCCCGGCGCACAGATGCGCACGCGGGGGGAATTTCCAGGAAATCTCGGCAGAGGGCACATCCATCGGGCCCTCCCGGGCGTCTGATCAGGGAGCGGCCCTGTTATGCGGCCGCAGGCCAGGGGCATTTGGAGATATTGACGTTGAAAACCGGCATGAAGGGTCTACGTCGCGTATCCGCGGTCACGATCACCGCTGGAGCCGTGCTGACGGCGGGGGCGTTCACCGCCTCCGCGCAGGCCGCGACGACCGCAAGTCCCACGATCGCCGCCAAGGGCGGGTTCGTGATGAACAACGCCACGGGGAAGAGCCTGTTCACCAAGGCCGCGGACACCCGTCTTTCCACCGGCTCCACCACCAAGATCATGACCGCCCGGGTGGTGCTCGCGCAGCCGAACCTCAACCTGGACGCCAAGGTCACGGTCCAGAAGGCGTACAGCGACTACATCGTCGACAACAACTGGGCCTCCTCGGCCAAGCTGATCGTCGGCGACAAGGTCACCGTCCGCCAGCTGCTGTACGGGCTGATGCTGCCGTCCGGCTGTGACGCGGCGTACGCGCTGGCGGACAAGTTCGGCACCGGCTCCACCCGGGCCGCGCGGGTGAAGTCGTTCATCGGCAAGATGAACACCACCGCCAAGTCCCTCGGGCTGACGAACACCCACTTCGACTCGTTCGACGGCATCGGGCACGGCGCCAACTACTCGACGCCGCGCGATCTGACCAAGCTGGCCAGCAGCGCGATGAAGTACTCCACGTTCCGTTCGGTCGTGAAGACGAAGTCGACCAAGCAGAAGGTGACCACGAAGAACGGCGGCTACCGCTACATGTCGTGGACCAACACCAACAACCTGCTGGGCAGCTACTCGGGCACCATCGGCGTCAAGACCGGCTCGGGTCCGGAGGCCAAGTACTGCCTGGTCTTCGCCGCCACCCGGAGCGGGAAGACGATGATCGGCACCGTCCTCGCCTCCACCTCGGTGGACAACCGCACGAAGGACGCGAAGAAGCTGATGGACTACGGCTTCAGCAGGTAGCCGTCACCCGCGGCACGGCGAGGGGCCTGCCCCGCGACCCGAAGGGTTCGCGGGGCAGGCCCTTGTCGTGGCCCTCGCGCCTGCTCAGCGCACCGCGTTCCAGGAGTGCGCCACGTCCACCACGACATGCCCGTCGGTCTGGAAGACCCGGAACGGCAGCCGTGCCCGCACGCCCAGGCCCACCTGGGTCTCACCCTCGAAGCTGGCGCCGAAGCGGGTGTCCCGGAAGGTCTGGTAGCCGGAGATGTCCACGCCCGGCAGCGGCTTGCGCGCCCGCCCCGGGTACGACTCCGCGCCGCTGCCCGGGTCGTAACTCGGCGCGGACACATGGATGTCCAGGATCGCGCCGCCGCGGACCGGGATCTCCTCGCCCGAGCCGTCCTGGTGCAGGGTGTTCACATACCCCACGCGGTAGCCGACGCGATCGGCGGCCGTGGCCCCCTTCACGTCGAACACGATGCGGTCGTAGCACGCGTGCCGGCCCGTCCTGATGTTCCCCAGCGGTGCGTGTCCCGCCGGCTGGGCCGTCTTCTCGCCGCTGCCCCAGCCGGTCTCACAGGTCGTCGCCGCCTTGGCCGCGGTCGGCGTGACGGCCCCGGCCGTCGCCGCCGTCGCCGCCAGCGCGCCGCCCGCGAGCGCCATCGCCGCGAGTGCGGTCCCCCACCGTCGCATGGTCGTGCCCCCAATGGTCCGTTGTCCGTTGATGACAGGTGATTCACGGGGTTGGACGGGCCGGGGCCGTGAGAGGTTGTCCCGGTCCGGGAAATGTGTCCCGAATGCTACGTGCGCGGAGGGTGCTCATGGCAGTCGCCCGGGGGTTTTCCCCCGGGCGGGTCGGCCGGTTGCCCGGATGGGACGGTGGGGCCGGTTCGACAAGGCTTGCGCACATGAGACCGACGACCGGCAGAACCGCCGCACTGGCCCTCGCCACCGCCGCCACCGCCTCCCTCCTCGGGGTCGCGTCCGCGAACGCGACCCCGGACCCGCCGGCCGACCCGACCGCCGCCGCGCCCGACTGGGGCGCCTGCGAGGGCACCGGGCTCGACCCCCGTCAGGAATGCGCCACGCTCAAGGTGCCGCTGGACTACCGCGACCCGGGCGGCAAGCGGATCTCCCTCGCCGTCTCCCGCATCCCCAGCGAGCGGCCGCAGGCCCGCCGGGGCACTCTGCTGCTGATCCCGGGCGGCCCCGGTTCGCCGGGGCTGAACCGGCCCAGCACGCTCGGCAAGCGGCTGCCGAAGTCGGTGCGGGACGCGTATGACATCGTCAGCTTCGACCCGCGCGGCCTGGGGAAGTCCACGCACACCGGATGCGATCTGAACCCCGAAGATCTCTCGCTGCTCGCCTCCCGCCCCTGGCCCGCCCCCGGCGGGGACATCACGCGGAACATCACCACCGGCCGCCGCATGGCCGACACCTGCGCCCGCAACGGCGGCGAACTGCTGCGCACCATCAGCACCGTCAACGAGGCGCGGGACATCGACAGCGTCCGCCGGGCGCTCGGCGAGCGGAAGCTGTCCGCGTGGGGCGTCTCGTACGGGACGTATGTGGGCTCCGTCTACGCGCAGATGTTCCCCGAGCACACCGACCGCTGGGTGCTGGACAGCAATGACGACCCGAACCCGGAGCGGGTGGAGCGCGGCTGGCTGGCCAACTACGCCGTGGGCGTCGAGGACACCTTCCCCGACTTCGCCCGCTGGGCCTCCGCCCCCGGCAGCCCCGTGCGGCTCGCCGAGACCCCCGACGGGGTGCGGCGGCGGGTCCTGGAGCTCGCCGCCCGGCTGGACGCGAAGCCGCTGCCGTGGCCCGGCGCCAACCCGCCCGAGCTGAACGGCAACGCACTGCGCCAGAGCATGCTGGACGCCCTGTACTCCCGGGACGACTTCGAGAGCCTGGCCCGGCTGATCGCCGACGCGGACGCGGGCAAGGTGCCCGCCGATCCACCGGCCGACCCTCCGCAGGACGCCGCGGCCGTGTCGCTCGCGACCATCTGCAACGACGTGGAGTGGCCGACCTCCCTGCCCGGTTACGCGCGGGATGTCGCCGCCAGCCGTAAGAGCCACCCGCTCACCGCGGGCATGCCGATGAACGTCACGCCGTGCGCGTTCTGGCATGACAAGCCGCGGGACAAGCCGGTGCGGATCACCGACCAGGGGCCGTCGAACGTCCTGCTGGTGCAGAACAAGCGCGATGTGGCCACCCCGTACAGCGGGGCGCTGGGCCTCCGGCGCTCCTATGGGGACCGGGCCCGGATGGTCAGCGTGGACGCGATGGGGCATGGCGCGGCGTACATGGAGAACGGCAGCGCCTGCGCGGACCGGAGGGTGACGGACTTCCTGCTGACCGGTGAGCGGCCGAAGCGCGATGTGCTCTGCCGGTGACGCCCCCTGACGAGCCGCCGGTGAACGCGGAGAGCCCCGCCCCGGGAAGCCGGGGCGGGGCTCTTCACACGCGGTATCTCAGAGGCGCTCGGGGGTGCGGATGCCCAGCAGGGACATGCCCTGTCCCAGCGTGCGCGCCGTGATGTCGCACAGGAAGAGGCGGTTCTCCACCTGGGCCGGGCCGCCCTCCGCCTTCAGGACCGGGCACTGGTCGTAGAAGGTCGTGTAGAGCGAGGCCAGCTGGTAGAGATATCCGGCCAGCTTGTGCGGCTCGTACCCGGTGGCCACCTCGCGCAGCGTCTCCCCGAACTGGTCGAGGTGCAGGCCCAGCGCCCGCTCGGCCGGGGCCAGCGGAAGCTCCGGGTGGGCCAGCGCCCGCTGCCCCTCGTCGGCGCGGCGCAGGATCGACTGGATCCGGGCGTACGCGTACTGGAGGTAGACCGAGGTGTCCCCGTTGAGCGAGACCATCTGGTCGAGGTCGAACTTGTAGTCCCGCGAGGCGGAGGTGGACAGATCCGCGTACTTCACCGCGCCGATGCCGACCTGGGCGCCGCGCTCGAGGATCTCCTCCTCGGTGAGGCCGAGCTTCTCGCTCTTCTCCCGGACCACGGCCGCGGCCCGCTCGGTGGCCTCGTCCAGCAGGTCCTCCAGCCGCACCGTCTCGCCCGCGCGGGTCTTGAACGGCTTGCCGTCCTTGCCCAGGACGGTGCCGAAGGCGAGCTGCACGGCGTGCACCTGGTCATTGAGCCAGCCGATCCGGCGGGCGGTCTCGAAGACCATCTTGAAGTGCAGCGACTGCCGGGCGTCCACCACATACAGCAGGGTGTCGGCCTTCAGGTGCTGCACCCGGTCGCGGATCGCGGAGAGGTCGGTGGCCGCATAGCCGAAGCCGCCGTCGGACTTCCTCACGATCAGCGGCACCGGATTGCCCTCGGGGCCCTTGATGTCGTCGAAGAAGACGCACAGCGCGCCCTCGGAGCGCACGGCGACACCGGACTCCTCCAGCAGCCGGCAGGTCTCGGCCAGCATGTCGTTGTAACCCGACTCGCCGACCACATCGGGGTCGTGGATCTCGATGTCCAGCTTGTCGAAGACCGAGTAGAAGTAGATCTTCGACTCGTCCACGAACTTCCGCCACAGGGCGATGGTCTCCTCGTCGCCCGCCTGGAGCTCCACCACCCGCCGCCGGGACCGCTCCTTGAACTCCGCGTCGGAGTCGAAGAGCGCCCGCGCGGCCTTGTAGAGCCGGTTGAGGTTGGACATGGCCTCCTCGCCGGAGGAGGCGTCCTTGTGGTCCAGCTCGTGCGGGTGCTCGATCAGATACTGGATGAGCATGCCGAACTGGGTGCCCCAATCGCCGATGTGGTGGCGGCGGACCACCTGCTCGCCGACGAACTCCAGGATCCGCACCACCGCGTCGCCGATCACCGCCGAGCGCAGATGGCCGACGTGCATCTCCTTGGCCACATTGGGCTGGGCGTAGTCGATCACGGTGGTGCCGGGCGCCTGCGCGAACGGCACGCCGAGGCGGTCGTCGGCGGCGCGGGCGGCGAGGGTCGCGGTGATCGCGGAGTCGGCGATCGTGATGTTGAGGAAGCCGGGGCCGGAGACCTCGATGTCGGCGATCACCGGATCGGGGTCGGCCGAGGTGGCGGCGACCGGAAGGTGCGCCACGACCTTGGCGGCCAGCTCACGGGGGTTTCCCTTGAGCTGCTTGGCCAGCGCCAGCATCCCGTTGGCCTGGAAATCGGCCCGGTCGCTTCGTCGCAGCAGCGGGTCCGCGGAGCCGGCCTCCGGCAGGGCAGCCGAGAGGGCGTCCGCGACGCGCTGATGGACCGTAGCGGCGAGGGAGAGGACCGATGCCATGGATGAGGTGCCATTCCGATAGTGGTGGTATGGACAACCCAGTATTTCACGGCGGGTCCAACGATTTCCCCGGCCTGTGGACAACCCGGGCTCGCCCGGCGGGTCCTGTGGGCGAATCCGGAGGGGTTCGTTCCGTCTGGGACAATGGGCGGTGCCATGACCGCTAGGAAGGAAGTGCCGACCGTGGCTCAGAGCACCGAGACCGACTGGGTCTCCCGATTCGCCGACGAGGTCATTGCCGAGGCGGACCGCCGCGCCCCGGGCAAACCTGTCGTCGTCGCCTCGGGACTCAGCCCGTCCGGCCCGATCCACCTCGGCAATCTGCGCGAGGTCATGACCCCGCACCTGGTCGCCGACGAGATCCGGCGCCGGGGCCGTGATTGCGTTCACATCCTGTCCTGGGACGACTACGACCGGTATCGCAAGGTTCCGGCCGGGATCGACCCCTCCTGGTCCGAGCACATCGGCAAGCCGCTCACCTCGGTCCCGGCCCCGCCCGGGTCCGCGTATCCGAACTGGGCGGAGCACTTCAAGGCGCCGATGGCCGAGGCGCTGCGGGAGATGGGCATCGAGTTCCACCCCATCAGCCAGACCGAGATGTACACCTCGGGGGCGTACCGGGAGCAGATCCTGCACGCGATGCGCCACCGCCGGGAGATCGACGCCGTCCTGGACCGGTACCGCACCAAGGACAAGCCGGGCGCCAAGAAGCCCAAGCAGCAGCAGAAGCCGGTGGACGAGGCCGAGCTGGCCGCCGCCGAGGGCTCGGGCGCGGCCGCCGAGGACGACGGCAGCGCGGGCGAGGCGGGTTACTACCCGTACAAGCCGTACTGCTCGGTCTGCGAGCGCGACATGACCACGGTGACCTCGTACGACGACGAGACCACCGAGCTGGCGTACACCTGCGCGTGCGGCCACGGCGAGACCGTCCGGCTGAGCGAGCACAACCGCGGCAAGCTGGTCTGGAAGGTCGACTGGCCGATGCGCTGGGCGTACGAGGGCGTGGTGTTCGAGCCCTCGGGCGTCGACCACTCCTCGCCCGGCTCGTCCTATGTGGTCGGCGGCCAGATCGTCCGCGAGGTCTTCGGCGGGGAGCAGCCCATCGGCCCGATGTACGCGTTCGTGGGCATCAGCGGCATGGCCAAGATGTCCTCCTCCAAGGGCGGTGTGCCCACTCCGGCCGACGCGCTGGAGATCATGGAGGCGCCGCTGCTGCGCTGGCTGTACGCCCGCCGCCGGCCCAACCAGTCCTTCAAGATCGCCTTCGACCAGGAGATCCAGCGGACCTACGACGAGTGGGACGCGCTGGAGCGGAAGATCGCCGAGTCCACGGCCCAGCCCGCGGACGCGGCCGCGTACCGCCGGGCGACCCGCACCGCCATGGGCGAGCTGCCCAGCACCCCGCGCCCGCTGCCGTACCGCACGCTGGCCTCGGTGGTGGACATCACCACCGGCCATGACGAGCAGACGCTGCGCATCCTCGGCGAGCTCGACCCCGAGAACCCGGTGAAGTCCCTGGAGGAGACCCGGCCCCGGCTCGACAAGGCCGAGCGCTGGATCACCACCCAGGTCCCGGCCGATCAGCGCACCCGGGTCCGGGACGAGCCGGACACGGAGCGGCTGGCCGCGCTGGGCGACACCGAGCGCGAGTCGCTGCGGCTGCTGCTCGACGGCCTGGACGACCACTGGTCGCTCGACGGCCTCACCACGCTGGTCTACGGGGTGCCCAAGATCCAGGCGGGGCTGTCGCCGGAGGCCAAGCCGACGCCGGAGCTGAAGGTCGCCCAGCGGTCGTTCTTCGCGCTGCTCTACACCCTGCTGGTCGGGCGGGACACCGGCCCGCGGCTGCCCACGCTGCTGCTGGCGGTGGGGGTGGACCGGGTGCGCAAGCTGCTCGCGGCCTGACCTCCGCGACTCCCGGGCGCCGGGCGGACGGCCTTACGGCCGCTGCCCGGCGTTCCGGCTTCGCGGGGCGGCGGCGGGACGGCCAGTGGCTGCGGGACGGCCCGTGGCCGAGGGGTGGCTAGAGCTGCGAGGCGGTTACGGGATGGCCTCGCGCTCCAGGCGGACGCGCTCCTTGAAGTCCTCGACATACCCGGCCAGCTCGCTGTTGCTGAGGTCGGTCACGCCGTAGGTCTCCCGCAGCCGCTGCCCGAACTGGTACGCGGAGGGGTACTTGCTGTTATCGGCGAGGAACTGGCGGAAAGTCGCGTAGTAGACCTCCTCGCGCGGCACGTCGTCCGGCAGCTGGTTCAGCCGCTGCTCCGGCTGCGGCTCCTCGTACGCGTACCGCTCGGGCTCGCGCTGCTCCGGTACGTAGACGCCCTGATGGCTCCCCACGCCCTCACCGCCGAGCGGCCGCACCCGGCCGCCGGGCCCGACCGGCACGGTCAGTTGGGGCTGCGGGGGCTGCTGTGGCTGGGGCTGCTGGAATTGCTGCGGCTGCTGCTCGGGCTGCGGCGCCTGGCCCGGGACCTGCTGGTCCTGCGCCTGGAGCTGCTGCGGCTGCTGTGCCTGCTGCGGGTGCTGGAGCTGCTGGGGCTGCTGCTCGACCGGCGCGGGGTGGGCGGCCGCCGGGTCGAAGGGCACGGCGTTCCGGCCGTCATGGCCCTGTCCGGCGGGCTGCTGGTAGACCGGCAGGGGCAGCGAGAGCGGCAGCTCCTGCGTCTGGGGCTGCTGGGGGTGCTGCTGCGGGCCCGGGTCCGCCGCGGCCCCCGGCGCGCCGTACGGGCCCGGCTGGGCCTCCAGGGACGCGCCCTTGGGCCCCGTCCCGTCCGCCGCGGCCGACCGGCCCGGGGGGAGCGCGGTCGCCGACACCGTGGACGGGTCGAGACCGGCCGCCGCGAGCCCCGCCGGTGCGGTGTCCGCCAGCGGCACCCCGTACCGCGCCAGCCGCAGCGGCATCAGCGACTCCACGGGCGCCTTACGACGCCAGGACCGTCCGTAGCGGGCCCGCAGCCGGGCCTGGTAGACCAGCCGGTCCTGCTCCAGCCTGATGACCTCCTCGTAGCTGCGCAGCTCCCACAGCTTCATCCGGCGCCACAGCCGGAAGGTGGGCACCGGCGCGAGCAGCCAGCGGGCGATGCGGACCGACTCCATGTGCCGGTCGGCGGTGATGTCGGCGATCCGGCCGACCGCGTGCCGGGCGGCCTCGACGGAAACGACGAACAGGATCGGGATCACGCCGTGCATGCCGACGCCGACCGGGTCCGGCCAGGCGGCCGCGCCGTTGAAGGCGATGGTGGCCGCGGTCAGCAGCCAGGCGGTCTGGCGCAGCAGCGGGAAGGGAATGCGGATCCAGGTGAGCAGCAGATCCAGCGCGAGCAGGACCACGATCCCCGCGTCGATGCCGATCGGGAAGACATTGGCGAACCTGCCGAAGCCCTTGTCGAGGGCGAGATCGCGCACCGCGGCGTAGGAACCGGCGAAGCCGATCCCGGCGATCACCACCGCCCCGGTGACGACCACCCCGGCCAGTATTCGGTGCATCCGTGTCAGTTGCATCGCGGCCACCCGCGACCCCTCCCCGTCCTCAACAACAGCCGCATCAGCGTCGCATACACGTCAAGGCTCATGGGCGGGAAGGGGCCGTGTCGGCGAGTCAGGCCCCGCTCTTGGCGTCCTTACCGATGGCGCCGACGGCCTCCTTGGCCGCGGACTTGGCGTCCTTGAGCAGGTCGGCCGCGTCCGGGGCCTTGGCGGTCTCATAGCCCGCGCCGTCGTACTGGAGGGTGATGACGACATTGGCGGTGCGGACCACGACCGTCTGGTCGCGGAAGTCGTCGCCGTCCTTCTTCTCCTTGGTGCTGACCGTGGTCGCCTCGTCGCCGATGCCCGCGACCTTCTCGGTCTTGGGATCGGTCACCTTGCCGGCGGTGGCGGCCCTGCTCGCCTGCTGGGTGGCGTACTCCCCGGCGCGCTTGTCGCCGGAGCCGAGCCCCGGGTCGGAGCGGAACAGCTTGAGGGAGACGGTCAGCGAGCGGTAGTCGAACTTGTCGAGGCCGCTCCACAGGCAGCTGGCCGACGTATTGGTGTCGGCCGAGGGAAGGGCCTTGCCCTTCTTGTTCTGCGCCTTGGGGACGAGATCGTCGATCGTCTTCCCGGAAAGCGTGGAGCACACATCGGGCAGCTTGCTGAACTTCGCTGCCGCGACGGTGGGTGAAGCGCTGGGCGAGCTGGGTCTCGCTGAGCCACCGGCGTTCTTGTCGTCCTTCTTGTCCGAGCCGGAGGAGCAGCCGGCGACGAGCACCACCGGTACGGTCGCGCAGGCGAGTATTCGGGCGAGTCGCGGGGCTGAACGGTGCATGGGTCCTTCGCTCATTCTCTGTCGATGGGCGGACGTGCCGCCCGCGTCATTAGTCGGCACGGTACGCGGCCGACGCGCGGGCGTCCCAATTTCCGAGGTCTCCGCGGGGAGGGGCCGGGGTGCTCGCGGGGGTGCGGCGAGGACCGGTTATTCGTTGAGGCGACCGGTCAGTTCATCGGCCAAGTCCTGGGCGCTTTCCTGTAGTTCCTGGCTGCTGGGAATGTGCTTCTTGTCGGTCGTCCACTGGTCGTACTCAATGGTGGCAATCACATTCGAGGACCGGAACACGACGGTGATGTCGCGGTGGATACCCGAGTCCTTGGTGATCAGTTGGTCGTTGAGAAAGGCGTCGTCACCGAGGTCGTCCAGCCGGCGCGGGGCGGTGTCCTCGGAGGCGGTGTCACTTTCGTCACTTCCGCCGCTCGCGTCGGCGCCCGCGGAGGGGCTATCGGAGCTTTTGCCCCCGTCGTCGGCCTTGTCGTCCTTACCGGCTTCGTTGCCCTTGTCGCCCTTGCCGCTCTGGCCGGACTCATCGGCGCTCGAACTGGCGGAGGCGGAGGAGTCACCCTCGTCGCCCGAGCCGCCCTCGTCGCCGCCCGCGCCGCTCTCCGAGCCGGAGGGGCTCGAGGGAGGGCTCGTGGCGTCCGGGATGTCGGCGGCGGCGGCCTTCTTCTCGTACGTCTCCTGAGCCCGGTCGTCATCGCTGACCGAGGGGTCGTACGAGACCACCCGCTGGAAGTCGATCGTGAGATAGCGCGTGCCGCTCGTGGTCTCCACCTTCCAGCGGCAGCCGTCCCGGCGGTCTATGTCATACGTCACGGCCGCTTGGCCGTCGTACACCTTGTCGTCCTGCTCGGCGCCGGGCAGCAGGGCCTGGAGGGTCTTACGGCTCACCGCGCCGCATGCCTCGGGCAGCGTGCGATAGCGGCCGGGCTCGGCCGAGACCGCCGTCCCGGAGTCGCCGGAGGCGCCGTCGTCCGGGTCGCTCGTCGAATCGGAGCCGGTGCATCCGCCGAGGCCCGCGACGGCGAGCACGGTGATGAGCGCGGCTACGGCCGGGGTGGCCCGCCGTCCGTACACCCTTCGCTGTGCTGGCTGCACTGTCCGTGTCCCTTCGAGCGACGGAAAACTCCTTGCCGCCCGCGGGCGGTGGCTGGACACAATGTCTATCGCACGCACTGCCGTGCCTGCCGGTCGCCCGCCACCTATGAGGCATTGGCCCGGCTTTTGCGTTTTCAGTCTTTTACGGGGGAATGAGTACATCATGTCGTATGTCGAGGTACCCGGCGCGCAGGTGCCGATCCGGATGTGGACCGACCCCTCGACGGTCGAGGGCGTGGCCATGCAGCAGCTGCGCAATGTGGCCACCCTGCCCTGGATCAAGGGCCTCGCCGTGATGCCGGATGTGCATTACGGGAAGGGTGCCACGGTCGGCTCGGTGATCGCGATGCGGGGCGCGGTATGCCCGGCGGCGGTCGGGGTGGACATCGGCTGCGGGATGTCGGCCGTCAAGACGTCGCTGACCGCCAACGACCTTCCGGGGGATCTCTCGCGGCTGCGGTCCCGGATCGAGCAGGCGATCCCGGTGGGGCGCGGTATGCACGACGACCCGGTGGACCCGGGGCGGCTGCACGCGTTTCCGACGACGGGGTGGGACGACTTCTGGAGCCGGTTCGGGGGAGTGGCCCAGGCGGTCAGGTTCCGCCAGGAGCGGGCCGTCAAGCAGATGGGTTCGCTCGGATCCGGTAACCACTTCATCGAGTTCTGTCTCGATGACGAGGGTTCGGTCTGGCTGATGCTGCACTCCGGCTCTCGCAACATCGGCAAGGAGCTTGCCGAGCACCACATCGGCGAGGCCCGGAAGCTGCCCCACAACCAGAATCTGGTCGACCGCGACCTGGCCGTCTTCATCGCGGACACCCCGCAGATGGCCGCGTACCGGCACGATCTCTTCTGGGCGCAGGAGTACGCGAAGTACAACCGCGCGATCATGATGGCGCTCTTCCAGGACGTGGTGCGCAAGGAGTTCAAGAAGGCCCGCCCGGTCTTCGAGCCGGTGATCAGCTGCCACCACAACTACGTGGCCGAGGAGCGCTACGGGGGCATGGACCTTCTTGTGACCCGTAAGGGCGCCATCCGCGCCGGGAGCGGGGACTACGGGATCATCCCGGGCTCGATGGGCACCGGTTCGTACATCGTGCGCGGTCTGGGGAACGAGGCGTCGTTCAACTCGGCCTCGCACGGAGCGGGCCGGAAGATGAGCCGTAACGCGGCGAAGAAGCGCTTCTCGACCCAGGATCTGGCGGAGCAGACGCGGGGTGTGGAGTGCCGTAAGGACTCCGGCGTCGTGGACGAGATCCCGGGGGCGTACAAGCCGATCGAGAAGGTCATCGACCAGCAGCGGGACCTCGTCGAGGTGGTGGCGAGACTCAAGCAGGTGGTGTGCGTCAAGGGCTGAGCTCAGGACCGTACGTGATCGACAGGCCCCGGACCGGCGACGGTCCGGGGCTTCTGCCTGCTCGGGCCGAGTGCCCTAGGACGTGGTGCGCGTTGTGGTGGTGCCACGTTCCCGCCGGCGGCGGCTGGGGTATGTCCGAGTCTGACGGCGATGACACGTCGTCGAGTGAGCAGGAGGCCGGTAGCACTGGGCCAGGGAGGTGCTCATTGGGAGGAATGAAACGCTTCGAGCAGCGTCTCGAAGGTCTGATGAGCGGCAGCTTCGCCAAGGCTTTCAACTCCGAGCTCCAGCCCGTCGAGATCGCGGGAGAGCTCCTGCGTGAGTGTGACGACAACGCCACGGTCTGGAACCGCGGCCGGACCGTCGTACCCAACGACTTCGTCACCGTCGTACCCAACGACTTCGTCGTGGAGCTGAGCACGCCGGATCACGAGCGCCTCAGACCCCACCTCGACCAACTCGGCGACGAGCTCGCCAATATGGTGCGCGCCTACGCCAATCAGCAGCGGTACACCTTCGTGGGCTCCGTCACGGTCCACCTGGCGAAGGCGGACGACCTCGCCACCGGCCGGTTCCGGGTGCGCAGCCGTACGCTCGTCGGCTCCATCGGGCGTACTGCCGGCCCTGCCCCGGCCTCCCACGCCCAGGTGCGCCACTGGATCGAGATCAACGGCACCCGCCACCCGATCTCCCGCCCGACGGTGATGCTGGGCCGCGGCATCGAAGCCGATGTGCGGATCGACGACTTCGGCGTCTCCCGTCGGCACTGCGAGATCCGGATCGGAACGCCCTCGACGATCCAGGATCTCGGGTCCGCCAACGGCATCGTGGTGGACGGGCGGCACACCACTCGCGCTACGCTCCGCGACGGTTCGCGAATCGTCATGGGCACCACCACCGTCATTTACCGGCAAACCGAGGAGCCAACGCTCACCCCCGGCATGGCTGAGCAGGACGCGCGAGGCCAGCAGCAGGACGCGCGAGGCCCCGAGCGCCCCGCTCCGGCTACCGGCCAAGGCACCAGCGGCGGCTATGAAGTCGAAGACCTCATCCCGGCCGCTGATTCCCTGGACAGTGCGCTCGCGCGACTCTTCCTTCGGCTGGGTCCCCCGCCCGAGCCGACGGGTCGTCAATTCACCCCTGTGGGGTCTGATGATGGAGGGGCACAGGAGTGACAGACCCGGCTGAAAACCATCCAGATCCGAGCATCAACGTGGGGCTGTCCATCGCCGCGCAATGGGGCGAGGCCCTTGGGGCGGAAAAACTCGAAATCGCTTTGAAGGCGCTTGAACCCCAGCTCAAGCGTGAGCATCAGGCGCGCATGAAGCAGCTCGACAATGAGCGTGCCCTGGCAGCGCAGCAGCACGCCGCGGCCGAAGCCGCCGCGAGTCGGGCGGCCGCGGTGGAGAAGGCCGCGGGGGAACGAGCCGCTCGTGACGCTGAGCGGCGACGTAATCATGTGTACCGGATGAGCGGGCTGATATCCGGAGTCGTGCTGTCGCTGGCGCTGCTCAGCGCCGGTGTCGTGGTCGCGCCCACTCAACCGTGGCTGTCGGCGTGTCTGTGTGGGCCGAGTCTCCTCGCCCTCGCGAAGATCTTTGTCCTGCGGCGCAGTGATGCGGGTGACATCAGGGCATCGGAGAGGGCGGCCCGGGAGGCCGCCGCCGCGGTTGCTCCTCCACAGCCCCCGCAAGGCGCCGTGTGAGCTGCGCGCCCTCCCGTGCCGCGAGCGTGTTGTGGCAGGGCTGTGGAGGATAGGGCTGGGGCTAGGGTGGACGAGCGCGGACGGGCTCAGCGCTCGCGGTGGACCTTGTGCTGGGCGGCCTGGGCGCGGGGGCGGATGACCATCATGTCGATGTTCACATGCGAGGGGCGGGTGACCGCCCACTCGACCGTGTCGGCCACGTCGTCGGCGGTCAGCGGCTCGGCCACGCCCTCGTAGACGGCCGCGGCCTGGCTCTCGTCCCCGCGGTAGCGGTTCACCGCGAACTCGTCGGTCCTGACCATGCCCGGGGCGATCTCGATCACCCGCACCGGCTCACCGCACAGCTCCAGGCGCAGGGTGGCCGCGATGGCGTGAGAGCCGTGCTTGGCCGCCACGTACCCGCCGCCGCCCTCGTACGCCACATGGCCCGCCGTGGAGGACAGCACGACGATCGTGCCGTCGCCGGAGGCGGTGAGGGCGGGCAGCAGCGCCTGGGTCACCTGGAGCACGCCCACCACATTGACCTCGTACATCGCCCGCCAGTCGGCCGGGTCGGCGGTGGCCACGGTCTCGGCGCCGACCGCGCCGCCCGCGTTGTTCACCAGGACGTCGCAGCGGTCCAGGCCGGCGGCGAAGGACTCCACGGCGGCGCGGTCGGTGACGTCCAGGACGTACGCCTCCGCCTCGTGCCCCGCCTCGGTCAGCTCGGCGGCGAGCGCCTCGATGCGCTCCTTACGGCGGGCGGCGAGGACGACGCGGAATCCGGCGGCCGCCAGGCGGCGCGCCGTCGCGGCTCCGATCCCGCTGCTCGCGCCGGTGATGACTGCGGTACGGGTGGTCATCGGCCCTCCAGTGGCGACGTGGCGCAAACGGTGACGTGTGCGCATGATCCATATGCAGGATATGACGCCCCGATTTACCTCCAACCGGGGGACTGAAGATAGGAATCCGCTAGGGGCTCTCGGGCTCGGGGAAGGGTGCACTGCGTCCGGCGCGGCGCCGGTAGTTGGAGCACCCATGCCCAAGGAGTGAATTCAGGTAATGACCCAGCAGAGCAGATTCCTTCAGCGGTCCCGTCGTTCTTTCCGGCGTTGGGGCGTGGCCTCAGCGGGCGCCATCGCGGCGGCGGCTCTGGTCGCCGGTGCTCCGGGAACCGCATGGGCCTCGGGCAGCACCCCCGACCCGCACTCGTCGCAGGGCAACCACTGTCTCCAGGACCGGGCGCACGGGGACAACAAGGAGAACCACGACAAGGGCAACCACGAGAACGGCCGTCACGAGGACGAGAAGGGCCAGCACGAGCAAGGCCGCTACGAGGTGAAGGACCCGAACGGCCGTCACGAGGACAACGCCCGGGACGACGAGGGCAGCCGTCACGACGAGGGCGGGCGGTACGAGAAGAAGGAGAGCGACCCGCGCGAGGAGAGCGACCAGCGCGAGGACCACGGCCAGCGCGAGGACCACGGCCGGTACGACGAGAAGATGGACAGCGGCCGTGAGGACAGCGGCGGCAAGGAAGACAGCCGTAAGGAAGACAGCGGCAAGGAAGACAGCGGCAAGGAAGACAGCCGCAAGGAGGACAGCCGCAAGGAGGACAGCGGTCAGGAGGAGAGCGGCAAGGAGGACAGCCGCAAGGAGGAGAGCGGCCAGCGCGAGGACCAGGGCCGTCAGGACCCGACCCGCTACTTCCCCACCGGGAAGTACTGGCACGGCATCCAGGGCCGCAGCGCGGCGCGCCCCGAGCAGGTAGCGCAGCCGGAGCAGGTAGCGCAGCCGGAGCAGGCCGCGCAGCCCGAGCAGGTGGCTCAGCCCGAGCAGGCCGCGCAGCCGTACGAGGCCGCCCAGTCCGGTGCGGAGGCCCAGTCCGGTGAGGAGGCCCAGGACCGCGGCGCCATCCGTCCCGTCGCCGTCCCCGTCCACGAGGACGACCAGGCGCGCCACGGCCAGGAGCACAAGCAGCAGCAGGAGCACAAGCAGCAGGAGCAGAAGAAGAACGACCCGGTGACGCTCGCCGAGGCGGTCGAGATCGCCGAGTGCGAGGTCGGCGGCCAGGCGGTCAGCGCCGAGCTGGTGGACTGCCCCGAGGACGACCCGCACCACAACGGCAAGCACGAGGACGGCCGTAAGGACGACCGCAAGGACCCGCGCCACCACGACGAGCAGCGCAAGGACGAGCAGCGCAAGGACGACCAGCGCAAGGACGAGCACAAGGACCCGCACAAGAAGGAGGTCAAGCAGGTGTGGGTCGTGGAGGTCGAGTGCGACCACACCATCACGACCGTCTTCATCGACCCGGACACCGGCTGCGTCCTCGGCACGGAGCAGGAGCAGGACGACCACCACGGTGACCACGGCAAGCGGGGCAAGGACAACCACGGCGACCATGAGGGCAAGGGCGGCCACGGCCGGCCGATGGTTACCTCCTAGGCACGTACATGATCACAGCGACTCCGGCCAGACAGATCAGCGCTCCGAGCACATCGAAGCGGTCGGGCCGGTAGCCGTCGGCGACCATGCCCCAGGCGAGCGATCCGGCGACGAACACGCCGCCGTACGCCGCGAGGATGCGGCCGAACTCCGCGTCCGGCTGGAGCGTGGCCACGAACCCGTAGGCACCGAGGGCGATGACCCCGGCGCCGATCCACGCCCACCCCCTGTGCTCACGCACGCCCTGCCAGACGAGCCATGCGCCGCCGATCTCCAGGAGCGCGGCCACGGCGAACAGAGCGATGGAACGTGCGATGAGCATGGGGGAAGGGTACGGCCCGCCCATGCGAGGCCCCGTAGCGGAGCGGAACGCTACGATCGGCGCCCACCACAGGATCACACCGGGGGATGGGTGCCGTGCAGTTCCGCCTTCGAGTCGACGCTGCCGAGGGGTCTCCGGGCGTCCTCGACCTCTATCGCTGGCTGACCGAGGACCCCGACGTCGCGGGCGCCGCGGAGGTGGCGCTGGTGGACGAGGAGGACCGCGGCGACACCCTGGGCGGCCTCGAGGCCATCTCCACCGTCGTCTCGAACCTCACGTCCCTCGGCAGTCTGCTGCTCGCCGTGGCCACCTGGCGCGACGCACGGGGCTGCGGCGCGGACACCCGGGTGGAACGCGATGGCGTCTCCCTGCGCGTCGAGAGCACCGACCCGGAGACGATCCGCCGCCTCCTCCGGCAACTGGAGTCCCCGGTGGGATCCCAGCCCCCGGAGGAGTCCCCGGACAACTCCGGCCGCCCGGACGACTCCGACCATCCGGGGAATTCCGACCACCCAGAGAACCCGGCATGACCTGGCGCTCCGGCACCTCCCGCACCTCCCGTACCTCCCGTACGACGAGAGACACCACGGCACCGGCGGCACGCCTCTCCGACCCCTCCGCGTCCCGGGCCGTCCTCATCGAGGCCCATGCCTTCACCCGGGGCGGGGCCGCCTCCCGGGACCGGCAGCGGCATCTGGACGACCGGCCGTCCGTGGCGGCGGGCTGCCGACGGCTGGCCGAGCTGTTCCGGGACCCCGAGGTGTGGGGCCTCCCCGAGGAGCACTGCGCGGTCGTCTCGCAGCCGACGCGCGACAGCATGCTGGAGGCCGTCCACCGCGCGGCCGCCGAGGCCACGGACACGCTCGTCGTCTACTACGCGGGCCACGGCCTGCTCTATCCCCTCAGCGGCGGCTTACACCTGGCGGTACCGGAGACGACGAAGGACAAGTCGTTCACCGCGGTGAAGTACGACGACCTGCGCGAGATCCTGCTGAGCGCCACCCGTGTCCGCCGTAAGGTCGTCATCCTCGACTGCTGCTTCAGCGGCACCGCCCTGCGCGGCCATCTGTCCGCCGGGGGTGACACGATCCGGCTGGCCGATGTCGAGGGCACCTCGGTCCTCGCCGCCTCCCACGCCACCAAGCAGGCGCTGGCGCCCCCGGGGGAGCGGTACCCGGCCTTCACCGGCGAGTTGATCGCCCTCCTCGAAGAGGGCGACCCGGACGCGCCGGAGTTGCTCACCATGGCGGATCTCTACGACCGCGTGGACCGCGCCCTGATGCGCAAGAACCGCCCACGCCCCCAACAGCTGAACCGCGACCGCGGCGCCCATATCTCCATCGCCCGCAACCGCGCTCCCCGCCAGGAACCCCCGGAACCGGACGACGAGACCACCGCCGCGCCCGAATCCCACGGCCTGAGCACACGCCAACGCGCCCTCGCCGCAGCCACCCTGGCCCTCGCCGCCATCGCCGGCCTGACCTTCTGGCTCCTGCCGAACGGCGACGGCGGGCGCGGGGCCGACGGCAAGGGCCCGAGCTGCGGCAAGGCCCACTCGACCTTCGACTCCGGGGACGGCACCCAACGCCGTGAGCCATCCGTCGACTCCGTGCACAACGCGGCGTGCCGGGGCGACTTCGACACCATGGAAGTGGCCATGGACCGCGGGGGCTTCGACGGTACGGGCTTCTCGGCCGCCGCCCCGGACGAGGTCATCGCGTCCTGGAAGAAGCGCCCGGACCGAGCGTCGTTCCTCCACGACCTGGCCACCCTGCTGGAGAGCGAACCGACGGTCGACCAGGGCGGCTTGACCTTCTCCCACGGCGACCAGGTGGCCACCTGGCAACGGGGCCCGGGCACCGTGCCCGACAGCCACTACCGCTGGACGGGCTACTTCCGCTGCGACGGCCCGGACTCCGACCACCCGGTCTGCAAGCCCCCTGAGTGAAATTCCCTTTGCCGGCGTCCACCGGTGTGCCAGGGTCGGCCGATGACGACTCCGACCACCTCCCGCCGCGCCTTACTCCGCTGGCAGTTCGACCTGACCTGGTCGCTCTTCGAGTACCACCTGGAGCGGTTGGAGCCCGAGGACTTCCTGTGGGAGCCCACGGCCCACTGCTGGACGGTGCGGCAGGGCGCCGACGGGTCGTGGCTGCCGGACTGGGCGGAGACCGAGCCCGACCCCGTGCCCGTTCCCACCATTGGCTGGCTGAGCTGGCACATCGGCTGGTGGTGGAGCGTGACCATCGACCATGCGGAGGGACGCGAGCCGCGGGAGCGGACCGAGGTCGGCTGGCCCGGCGACGGTAAGGCGGCCATCGAGTGGCTGCGCGGTCTGCGGGCGGAGTGGACGGCCGTACTGGACCGGCTCACCGAGGAGGACCTGGACGCCATCGCGCCGTTCCCCTGGGACCGGGACCCGGAGCACACCGTCGCGCACATGGCCGCCTGGGTGAACGCCGAGCTGATGAAGAACGCCACCGAGATCGGCCAACTTCGGCTGCTGCGCGCCGCCTCCGCTTCGTAGCCGTAGGGCCAGGCTTCAGGGCCACGGCCCCGCGCCCGGAGCCACCGCCCCGGCTCAGGGCCACAGCCCTCGGCTCAGGGCCAGACCAGGCAGTACGGCTGGTGCCCCGCCTCGTGCAGCCGGTGGCTGAAGTCCTGCCACTCGTGGAGCAGTTGATAGACCGTGAAGGCGTCCCGGGGGCCGCCGCGGTCGGGGACCGTGGACCAGATGAAGGCCGCGGCGCCCACGGCCTCCTCGCCCACGCCGCGCAGCGGATCGACGGCGGTCATCGGGAGTTTGACGACCGCGTAGTCCGGGTGGAGGACGACCAGTTCGAGCGGGGGGACCTTGTGCAGCGGGACGCCCTCGATACCGGTGAGGACCATCGCCGCCACCGTCTCCGGCTTGATCTTCGTGAACATGCCGTGGCCGAGCTCGTCGCCGCCGAGCTCCTCGGGGCGCATGGAGATGGGGACCCTGGCCGCGGTGGCGCCGTCCGGCGCACCGAAGTACTTGTAGGTCACCCCCATGCGGCCCCCGCTTCTGCCTGCCCTGCCCGCCTCGTCCCGCCGATGGCGTCCGGGCCGGGCACGCTCGGGGCCTCGGTCGTCAGTCCCTTCACCCAGTTCGCCACCGCGATGCATATCTCCACCCGACCACTCGCGGCCACTACCGCGCAACCCGATCTCTGTTCACAGAGACCTCCCCCACCATAGAGCTGTGAAACGCCGGGCCGCGGGGATACGTCCGCCTCTGACAACATGGCATGCGTGAGCTATCCGTACGCAGCCCCAGTTTCGCAGACGCTTTTCGATCGCGCGGCCGCCGTGACGCCCGGCGGCGTGAACTCTCCGGTGCGGGCGTTCCGCGCCGTGGGAGGTACGCCCCGGTTCATGGTGTCCGGGGACGGTCCGTACCTCACCGACGCCGATGGACGCGAGTACGTGGACCTCGTGTGCTCGTGGGGACCGATGATCCTCGGCCATTCCCACCCCGAGGTCACCGCGGCCGTGCAGGCCGCCGTCGCCCGCGGTACGTCGTTCGGCACGCCGGGCGAGGGCGAGGTCGAACTCGCCGAGGAGATCGTGGCGCGGGTCGCCCCGGTCGAGCAGGTGCGCCTGGTGTCCTCCGGCACCGAGGCGACGATGTCGGCGATCCGGCTGGCCCGTGGGTTCACCGGGCGGTCGAAGGTGATCAAGTTCGCCGGTTGCTACCACGGGCATGTGGACGCCCTGCTGGCCGCGGCCGGGTCCGGGGTGGCGACCTTCGGGCTGCCGGACACTCCGGGGGTGACGGGAGCGCAGGCGGGGGAGACCGTGGTGCTGCCGTACAACGACCTGGAGGCGGTCCGGGCGGCCTTCGCCGCGCACCCCGGGGAGATCGCCTGTGTGATCACCGAGGCGTCGGCGGGCAACATGGGCGTGGTGCCGCCGCTGCCCGGGTTCAACGCGGGCCTCAAGCAGCTCTGTGCCGACCATGGCGCGCTCTACATCTCCGACGAGGTCATGACCGGCTTCCGGGTATCCAGGGCCGGGTGGTTCGGGCTGGACGGTGTGGAGCCGGACCTGATGACCTTCGGCAAGGTCATGGGCGGCGGCTTCCCGGCCGCGGCCTTCGGCGGGCGCGCCGACGTCATGGAGCGTCTGGCCCCGACCGGTCCGGTCTACCAGGCGGGCACCCTGTCCGGGAACCCGGTCGCCACGGCCGCGGGCGTCGCCCAGCTGCGGCTGCTGGACGACGCGGCGTACGGACTGGTCGACGCGGCCTCCGAGCGGCTGCGGGCGATGGTGTCCGAGGCGCTCTCCAAGGAGGGCGTGGCGCACCGGGTCCAGGTCGCGGGCAACATGTTCTCGGTCTTCTTCACCGCCGACGCGGTCACCGACTACGAGAAGGCCAAGGCGCAGGAGGCGTTCCGCTTCACCGCCTTCTTCCATTCGATGCTGTCCCAGGGCGTCTACCTCCCGCCGTCCGCGTTCGAGTCGTGGTTCGTCTCCACGACGCACGACGAGAAGGCGCTTGAGCGGGTGGCGGCGGCTCTGCCGGGGGCGGCGCGGGCCGCCGCCGAGGCCACTGAATGATGGATGACATGACACAGAGCGAGAACGACATCACCGTCGTCCATGTGATGCGCCACGGCGAGGTCCACAACCCGGAGGGCGTGCTCTACGGCAGGCTGCCCGGCTACCACCTCTCCGATCTGGGGCGGCGGATGGCCGACCGGGTCGCCGAGCACCTCGCCGACCGTGACATCACCTATGTGGTCGCCTCCCCGCTGGAGCGGGCGCAGGAGACGGCGGCGCCGATCGCCAAGGCGCACGGCCTGGACGTGGCCTCGGACGAGCGGCTGATCGAGGCGGCGAACGTCTTCCAGGGCAAGACCTTCGGTGTCGGCGACGGCGCGCTGCGCAAACCGGGCAACTGGCGCCATCTCACCAACCCGTTCCGCCCGTCCTGGGGTGAGCCCTATGTCGACCAGGTGGTGCGGATGATGGCGGCGCTGGGCCGGGCGCGGGACGCCGCGCGCGGGCACGAGGCGGTGTGCGTCAGCCATCAGCTGCCGATCTGGATCGCGCGCAGCTTCGTGGAGCGGCGGCGGCTGTGGCACGACCCGCGCAGGCGGCAGTGCACCCTGGCCAGCCTCACCAGCTTCACCTTCCGCGGCGACCGCATCGTCTCGGTGGGCTACAGCGAACCGGCCCGTGATCTCGTTCCGCCCCATCTGCGCGCCGGCGCCAAGCCGCTGAAGGGCGCCTCCAAGGGCTACGGCGCCTGAGTGGTGCGCCCGGCGTCGGGCCGTGCGGTGTGGCACCGAATGGAGACATTGTGTCCGCCGTGTAATTGACTGCGTTCCTTCGGAACCTCGCTATTCGCCTCGCCATCTCCAGGGTTGTCCGGACACCCCGGGCAATCAGAACGGCGAGTGCGAATTGAGGGCGTTATGCGTGAGGTCAGCCGGAGGGGGATCCTCGGTCTTGGTATGGGAGCGGCGGCGTCACTGGCCGTCGCCGGCTGTTCCTCGGGGTCCGGATCCGGTATGCCGAAGCCCGAGAAGACGACCCAGGCGAAGCCGATCGGTGACGGCTCCACTTCGCACGGTGAGCGGCGTAAGGAGGCCCCGAAGCCGGAGCGGCTGGAGCGGGGGCAGAAGCCGCCGCAGTTCGTGGTGTTCTCGTGGGATGGTGCGGGAGAGGTCGGCAACGGTCTCTTCCCGCGGTTCCGCAAGCTGGCCGAGGACCACGGCGCGAGCATGACCTTCTTCCTCTCCGGTATCTACTGCCTTCCGGAGTCGAAGAAGTCGCTCTACCGGCCGCCGAACAACCCGGTGGGCGCCTCCGACATCGGCTATCTCACCGATGACCACATCAAGGCCACACTGCGGAACGTGCGCGAGGCCTGGCTCGAGGGCCATGAGATCGGCACCCATTTCAATGGCCACTTCTGCTCCGGAAGCGGCTCGGTGGAGAACTGGACGTCCGCGCAGTGGAAGTCCGAGATCGACCAGGCCATGTCCTTCGTCACGGAGTGGAAGACGAATACGCGCTTCAACGATGTGGATCCGCTGCCCTTCGACTACCACAAGGAGCTCATCGGCGGCCGCACTCCGTGTCTGAAGGGCCAGACCAATTTGCTGCCGACGGCCCGGGAACTCGGCTGGCGCTATGACGCCAGTTCGCCCGGCGGACTCCAGGTGTGGCCGTCGAAGAAGCAGGGCATCTGGGACTTCCCGTTGCAGCAGATTCCCTTTCCGGGGCACACCTTCGAGGTGCTCTCGATGGACTACAACATCCTGGCGAACCAGTCGAAGAATTCCACCAATGCCCCGCCCGCGAACTACCCGGGCTGGCGCAAGCAGGCCACCGATGCGTACATAGCCGGTTTCAAGCGGGCCTATGAGACCAATCGCGCCCCGTTCTTCATCGGAAACCACTTCGAGGAGTGGAATGGCGGCATCTATATGGACGCCGTCGAGGAAGCGCTCAAGCACATGGCCGACGAGAAGCACAAGGACGTCCGGCTGGTCTCCTTCAAGCAGCTCACCGACTGGCTGGACGCCCAGGACCCCGCGGTCCTGGCCGAGCTGAGCGGGCTCGGTGTGGGCCAGGCGTGGAGCGCGAACGGCGGCTGACGGTGCCAGTGGGCGCCGGGCGAGCCAGTGGCGAGCCGGGGGCGGGGCCCCGCGGGGCCCGGCGGGGCGCCCGGAGGGGGGTGGCGAAGATCCCCAAAAGGGCCATGCGAAACTTTTCACATGAGTGCCTGCCGTGCCCCTCGGGGCCTCGCGACCCGTCGTCGCGCAACCGTGCTGGCCGTCGGGGCCACGGTTGCCGCGCTGTCCCTGACCGCCTGCGGCGGGAGCGGCACCTCGGGCGGCTCCGCCGACACCAAGTTCGTCCAGGGCAAGGGCGGCGTGGACACCGTCGCCAAGGAGAACCGTAAGGACGCGCCCCAGCTCTCGGGCAAGACCCTGGAGGACAAGCCGCTGGACGTGGCGGACTACAAGGGCAAGATCGTGGTCCTGAACGTCTGGGGCTCCTGGTGCGCCCCCTGCCGGGCCGAGGCGTCGAACCTCGCCAAGGTGGCCAAGGACACCAAGGCCAAGGGTGTGCAGTTCATCGGGATCAACACCCGTGACTCCAACCGCGCCCCCGCGCTCAGGTTCGAGAAGGAATACGGCGTCGACTACCCGAGCCTGTACGACCCGATCGGGAAGCTCATGCTGCGCTTCCCCAAGGGCAGCCTCAATCCGCAGGCCATCCCCTCGACGATCGTGCTGGACCGGGAGGGCCGGATCGCGGCCCGCGCTCTGACGCCGCTCAGCGAGGAGCGCCTGCGCTCGATGGTCACCCCGCTGATCGCGGAGAAGTGACCTTTCGTGAATACGCTGGCCGCCGCGACCGATCCCAACCAGACCGTCCTGACCGGGGCGCTGCTGCTGGCGCTTCCGGTCGCCCTGCTCGGCGGACTGGTCTCCTTCTTCTCGCCCTGTGTGCTGCCGCTGGTGCCCGGCTATATGTCGTACGTCACAGGGGTTACGGGCACGGATCTGGCCGAGGCCAAGCGCGGCCGGATGGTCGCGGGCGCCTCGCTCTTCGTGCTCGGCTTCACCGCGGTCTTCGTCTCCGGGGGCGCGCTCTTCGGCAACTTCGGCTGGACGCTCCAGGAGCACAAGGAGACCATCTCCAAGATCCTCGGGGTCGTCACGATCGTGATGGGCCTCGCCTTCATGGGAGTGCTGGGGGGCTTTGGACAGCGGGAGTTCCGCTTCCACATCAAGCCCACGCTGGGGCTCGCGGGCGCGCCGGTGCTGGGCGCCCTGTTCGGCGTCGGCTGGACGCCGTGCCTGGGGCCGACGCTCACCGCCGTCAACGCCCTGGCGTTCAATGAGGCGAGCGCGGGGCGCGGGGCCCTGCTCACCGCCGCGTACTGCGTGGGCCTCGGGCTGCCGTTCGTGGTGGTCGCCGTGGCCTACCGCCGGGCGCTGGGTGCCTTCGGCTGGGTCAAGCGGCACTACGTCTGGGTGATGCGAGCCGGGGGCGGCATGCTCGTCGCCCTGGGGGTGCTGCTGCTCACAGGTGTCTGGGACACCATGATGGGCTCCATGCAGACCTGGGCTCAGGGCTTCAACGTTGGGATCTGATCGATGTCCACCACCGATACCGACACCGCGGCCGGCAAGGAGGCCGGCACGCCGCCCCAGGGTGGCGCGACCGCCGAGGAGCGCGAGCTCGGCGCCGCGGGGTCGCAGCTGTCCACCGCCCCGGCCGAGGAGATCAACGTCCCCTCGCTGGGGCCGCTCGGCTGGGCCCGGTGGTTCTGGCGGCAGCTGACCTCGATGCGGGTGGCGCTGCTGCTGCTCCTGCTGCTCACCCTCGCCACGATCCCCGGCTCCCTGGTCCCGCAGACCAGCATCGACCAGCTCAAGGTGCAGGACTTCCAGGAGCGGCACCCGACGCTCACCCCGATCTACGAGAAGCTCCAGCTGTTCCACGTCTACAGCTCGGTGTGGTTCTCGGCGATCTACCTCCTGCTGTTCATCTCGCTCATCGGCTGCATCGTGCCGCGCACCTGGCAGTTCATCGGCCAGCTGCGCGGCCGCCCGCCGGCCGCGCCCCGTCGGCTGACCCGGCTTCCCGCGTACACCACCTGGCGCAGCGAGGCCGAGCCGGAGCAGGTGCTGGCGGCCGCCCGGAAGATCATGAAGGGGCGCCGCTTCCGCATCGAGGCATCGGGTGACGCGGTGGCCGCGGAGAAGGGCTATCTGCGCGAGGTGGGCAATCTGCTCTTCCACACCGCGCTGATCGTGCTGCTGGTGTCCTTCGCCGCCGGGCAGCTGTGGAAGACCGAGGGCAGCAGCCTGATCACCGAGGGCGGCGGCTTCTCCAACAGCCTCACCCAGTACGACGACATCAAGACGGGGCAGCTGTTCAACAGTGACGATCTCGCCCCCTTCGGCTTCCAGCTGGACCGCTTCACCGCGACCTATGAACGCAGCGGTCCGCAGATGCGCACCCCGCGCACCTTCCGCGCCGATGTGAGCTACTGGGACGGCGCGGACGGCGCCAGCCACAAGACCTCGATCAAGGTGAACGAGCCGCTGGAGATCGCGGGTTACAAGGTCTTCCTGCTGAACCACGGCTACTCGCCGGTCGTCACCATCCGGGACGGCAAGGGCGAGGTGGTGCACCAGGGCCCGGTGGTCGGCCTGCCGATCGACGGCGCCAACCTCACCGAGAGCATGGTCATCAAGGTCCCGGACTACCGGGACAAGAACGGCAAGAAGGACCAAATCGGCTTCCAGGGGCAGTTCCTGCCGACCTGGGTGCGCAGCCAGGGCATGTTCTCCGTCTTCCCGGCGCTGGACAATCCGACGCTGGTCCTGACGGCCTACCACGGCAGCCTCGGCGTGGACGGCGGCACTCCGCAGAGCGTGTACCAGCTGGACAAGTCGCGGATGAAGCAGTTCATGGAGCCCGACGGCAAGACCAAGTTCGCCCGGGCGCTCAAGGTCGGCGACACCATGAAGCTGCCGAACGGCGCCGGAACGCTGTCGTTCGACGGTGTCAAGGAATGGGCCAGCTTCCAGATCTCGCACAAGCCGGGTGACCAGGGGGCCCTCATCGGCGCCGTGGCCGCCCTGGTGGGCCTGGCCGCCTCCCTGTTCATCCAGCGCCGCCGGGTGTGGGTGCGCGCGGTGACGGGCGACGACGGCACCACCGTGGTCGAGATGGCGGGGCTCGGCCGCAGTGAGTACGCCAAGCTCCCCGAAGAACTCGCCGATCTGGCCGTCCGTCTCCAGGCGGACGCACCACCGGCCCCGGAAGCGGAACCCGACCCGGAGCCCGACCGGAACTCCACCGAGGACTCCGGTAAGGAATCCACCGAGGGCCCCGCCTCGGAATCCGCATCCGATACCGCAGATCCCGCAGATCCTGCCGAAGGAGCGCGCGCGTGAACCTCGCCGCCGAAGTCAACGAGAACCTGGCTCATTACAGCAACGTGCTGATCTACTCGGCGATGGCGGTCTACACCCTCGCCTTCCTGGCGCATATCGCCGAGTGGGTGTTCGGCAGCCGCAGCGCCGTCGGCCGCACCGCCGCCGCGATCACCGCCGACGCCGAGGCCGGCCAGCGCGCCAAGGTGACCGTGCGGGTCGGCGGGCAGGGCGGTGGCACCGCCGTCCTGGACCGGCCGAAGATCGTCACCCGCTCCGCGGCGGGCAGCCGCGACGTCCCGGACGGTCCGGGCGCCGCCGGCGGCACCGAACAGGGCGATGTGTACGGCCGGATCGCGGTGGGCCTGACCGTACTGGCGTTCCTCTTTCATGCCGCGGGCGTCCTCTTCCGCGCGCTGTCGGTGCGGCGGGCCCCGTGGGGCAACATGTACGAGTTCTCCACGACCTTCGCCATGGTCGCGGTGGCCACATATCTCGTGCTGCTGGCGCTGAAGAAGAATGTGCGCTGGATCGGGCTGCCCCTCGTCACCACGGTCCTCCTCGACCTCGGTCTCGCCGTCTCTGTCTTGTACACCGCGAGCGACCAGTTGGTTCCGGCCCTGCACTCATACTGGCTGTGGATCCACGTCAGCTGCGCGATCGTCTCCGGCGCCTCGCTCTACATCGGGGCCGTCGCCACGCTGCTCTACCTCTTCCGCGACCGCTACGAGGTCCAGCTGGAGAACCCGGAGGGCAAGCAGTTCGGCCGGTTCGCCAAGTCCGTTCTGGAGCGGGTGCCGTCGGCGGCGTCGCTGGACAAGTTCGCGTACCGGATCAACGCCACGATCTTCCCGCTGTGGACCTTCACGATCATCGCGGGCGCGATCTGGGCCGAGGCCGCCTGGGGCCGCTACTGGGGCTGGGACCCCAAGGAGGTCTGGTCCTTCATCACCTGGGTCGCCTACGCCTGTTACCTGCACGCCCGCGCCACCGCCGGCTGGAAGGGCCGCAAGGCCGCCTACCTGGCGCTGATCGCCTTCGGCTGCTACCTGTTCAACTACTACGGCGTCAACATCTTCATCACCGGCAAGCACTCCTACGCCGGGGTCTGACACCGGACAACGCGACGGCCGGTTCCCCCGACCCATGTCGGGGGAACCGGCCGTTGTCGCGCTTCTCCGGCCGCCTGGCCGTTCTTCAGGACGCGGCCGTTCTTCAGGACGCGGCCGGCGGGGTGTCCTCCGGACCGGACCCGGACCCGGAGCCGGAACCCGAACCGGAACCCGGGCCCTCGCCCTTGCGGCGCAGCTCCTCCTCGCGGCGGCGGAGGTCGGCCTCCCAGTCCTTCAGCCGCTCCTCGTCGCTCTCGCGGTCGCCGGGCGTGTCGGCCGATTCGTTCGCGTCGTCCTTACGGCCCTTGTCGTTCAGGGACTTGAGGAACTCGGGGTTGTCGTCCGGCGCGACCCAGCCGCCCCCGCCCGTGCCCCGGACGCCGGGCCGGCCGGCGCCTCCGGGGACGGCGCGCTTGCGGCCCGCGATCAGCCAGGAGACGGAGCCCACGACGGGGAACAGCAGGACGAGGATCGCCCAGATGGGCTTGGGGATATAGCGGATGTCCTGTTCGTCGGTGGTGATGCAGTCGATGAACGCGTAGATGCTCAGTGCCAGCGGCACCAGGATCATCAGCACCCGTAGCATGAGGCGATTCCCCCTGCGTGTGGTGTTCGGGGCGGTGGCTCGGGCCCCCAGTTACGGAACCAGGGTAGTGCGTACCCGATACTGGGACGTATGGCTTATGACGATCTTCGTTCCTTTCTGCGGGCGCTCGACAGGGAAGGCGACCTCAAGAGGGTCAAGGCCGAGGTCGATCCCCATCTCGAGGTCGGGGAGATCGTCGACAGGGTCAACAAGGCGGGCGGCCCCGCGCTGCTCTTCGAGAACGTCAAGGGCTCGGCGATGCCGCTGGCCATGAATGTCTTCGGCACCGACCGCCGCCTCCTGAAGGCCCTGGGGCTCCGCTCGTACGACGAGATCAGCGAGAAGATCGGCGGGCTGGTCAAGCCCGAACTTCCGCAGGGGTTCGTCGGCCTGCGCGAGGCGTTCGGGAAGCTGGGCTCGGTGGCCCATGTGCCGCCGCGGAAGGTGAAGGACGCGCCCGTCCAGGAGGTGGTCCTCACCGGTGAGGACGTCGATCTGGACCAGCTTCCGGCGCTGTTCACCTGGCCCGAGGACGGCGGGTCGTTCTTCAACCTCGGTCTGACCCACACCAAGCACCCGGAGACCGGGGTGCGCAACCTCGGCCTCTACCGCCTCCAGCGCCACGACCGCCGCACCATCGGCATGCACTGGCAGATCCACAAGGACAGCCGCAACCACTACCAAGTGGCCGCCCGGCGCGGGGAGAAGCTCCCGGTGGCGATCGCCTTCGGCGCGCCGCCCGCCGTGACCTACGCCGCGACCGCGCCGCTGCCCGGCGACATCGACGAGTACCTCTTCGCGGGGTTCGTCCAGGGCCGGCGGGTCGAGATGGTGGACTGCGAGACGGTGCCGCTCCAGGTCCCGGCGGCGGCCGAGGTCGTCATCGAGGGCTGGCTGGAGCCCGGGAAGACGCTGCCGGAGGGCCCGTTCGGCGACCACACGGGCTTCTACACGCCCCAGGAGCCGTTCCCGGCCCTGACCATCGACTGTGTGACGATGCGGCGGCGGCCGCTGCTCCAGTCGATCGTGGTGGGCCGTCCGCCGACCGAGGACGGACCGCTGGGGAGGGCGACCGAGCGGTTCTTCCTCCCGCTGCTCAAGATCATCATCCCGGACATCGTGGACTACCACCTCCCCGAGTCCGGCGGTTTCCACAACTGCGCGATCGTCTCGATCGACAAGAAGTACCCCAAGCACGCGCAGAAGGTGATGCACGCCATCTGGGGCGCCCACATGATGTCGCTCACCAAGCTGATCGTCGTGGTCGACGCCGACTGCGATGTCCACGATCTGCACGAGGTTTCCTGGCGCGCTCTGGGGAACACCGACTACGCCCGCGATCTGACCGTGGTCGAAGGCCCCGTCGACCATCTTGACCACGCCTCGTACCAGCAATTCTGGGGCGGCAAGGCGGGTATCGACGCCACCGCGAAATGGCCCGAGGAGGGCTATACGCGCGACGGCGGATGGCCGCGCATGGTCATGTCCGATCCGGAGACCGCCGATCGGGTGACGAAGCGATGGAAGGAGTACGGGCTGTGAGCGCCGATTCCGCGACCCCCGATCTCTTCGGCCCCGAACCGGCGCCGCCCGGCCGGGTCCGCGCGTTTCTGCGGCTGGTGATGATCGAGCACTCGGTCTTCGCGCTGCCCTTCGCCTACATCGCCGCGCTGACCGCGATGCACCTGTGGGACTCCACCGTCCACTGGACGCGGCTGCTGCTGATCACTATCGCCATGGTGGGCATGCGCACCTTCGCCATGGCCTGCAACCGGATCATCGACCGCGAGATCGACGCCCGCAATCCGCGCACCGCCGGCCGCGAGCTGGTCACCGGCGCCGTGTCGGTGCGCACCGCGTGGACCGGCGCCCTCATCGCGCTCGCCGTCTTCCTGGGCTCGGCGGCGCTCCTGAACCCGCTCTGCCTGGCGCTGGCGCCGATCGCGGTGGTGCCGATGGTGGTCTATCCGTACGGCAAGCGGTTCACCGACTATCCGCACGCCATCCTGGGCGTGGCCCAGGCCATCGGCCCGGTCGGCGCCTGGATCGGGGTCACCGGTGAGTGGTCGTGGGACGCGGCCATCCTGGGGCTCGCGATCGGCATCTGGATCGGCGGCTTCGACCTGATCTACGCCTGCCAGGACGTGGCGGCCGACCGGGCGCACGGGGTGCGGTCGGTGCCGGCCCGCTTCGGCATCGCGGGCGCCCTCTACGGCGCGCGCGTCTGCCATGTGGTCACCACGGCCCTGCTGGTCTGGTACGCGCTGGCCACGGACGCCGGGGCGTTCTTCTGGGTCGGGCTGGCGATCGTCGCGGCGGCGTTCGCGTACGAGCACACCATCGTGCGGCCGGGCGATCTGTCCCGGCTGAACCGCGCCTTCTTCACGGTCAACGGCTTCATCGGGATCGCCCTGTTCTGCTGCGCGCTCCTCGACCTGGTGGTGCGGGGCCTCGGCCTGTGAGACCCGCCGGATAGGCTCGGTGACGTGGAGACGCCGCACGAGCCTTACGGGCCGCATGAGCCGTACGGGCCGCACGAAGAAGTGGGCGGGCGCCGTCCCTGGGTGGTCGGTGTGTCCGGCGCGTCCGGGACGCCGTACGCCGCCTCGGTGCTGCGCGCGCTGCTGGCGGCGGGGGAGGCGGTCGACCTGGTGGTCAGCCGGGCGTCACGGCTGACGCTGCTTGACGAGACGGGGATCGGGTTCCGGGACGCCCACTGGCGCGAGGATCTGCGCCGCTGGCTGGCGCGCGGCGCGGACGGCACGCCCGACGCCTTCGAGGTGCCCGCCGAGGTGGCGGACGTGGCCCACTGGGCGCCCGGGGACCTGGCGGCCGGGCCGTCGTCCGGCTCGTATCCGGCCAAGGGGATGCTGATCGTCCCGGCGAGCACCGCGTGCGTGGCCGGGGTGGCGCTCGGGCTGTCGAAGGATCTGCTCCAGCGGGCCGCGAGCGTCACGCTCAAGGAACGGCGCAAGCTCGTGGTGGCGGTGCGTGAGACACCGCTGAGCGGACAGACGCTGAAGGCTCTGGTGACGCTGGACGAGGCGGGCGCGGTGGTGCTGCCCGCCTCGCCGGCGTTCTACGCGGGGGCGACGCACATCCAGGATCTGGTGGACTTCGTCGCGGGGCGGGTGCTGGACGCGGCAGGGGTGCCGCACAAGCTGTACCGCCGGTGGGAGGGGGAGCTCGGTGGGGACCGGGACCGGGGAACGGCCTAGCGGGTCCAGCGCCGCCTGGTGCGCGCGGTGCGGGCCGCGACGACGGCCGCGCGGCGAGCCGCGCGGGAGACGGGCCGGTCGGTGGTACGGGCTGCACGCGAGCGGTTGGCCAGGTCCCGCAGCTCGAGCATGCGGGCCTCAAGACCCTCGATCGTGTACACGGTGAGTCTCATCTCCTGAGGGATGGTCGATCGCCTAAAAGATTTACAGGGTTCGTGGCCCTGATGCCTTAGATTCTACATGTAATCCCGCTCAAACTTTGAATAATGGAAGGCGTACGTGGATATGGACGCGGTGGACAGGCAGCTCATCCAGGCCCTGCGGGAGAACGGCCGGGCCTCCTACGCGGAGCTCGGCAGGCTCGTCGGCCTGTCCGGGCCCAGCGTCACGGACCGGATCAACCGCCTGGAGGCCGCCGGGGTGATCACCGGCTATCGCGCGACCGTGGACGCCGCCTCCCTGGGGCTCGGCGTCACCGCGCTGATCGGCATCCAGCTCTCCGACGCCACCGACCACGAGGATGTGGCCCACCGGTTGCGCGAGCTCGCCGAGATCGAGGACTGCTGGTTCATCGCGGGCGACGACTCCTACATGCTCAAGGTGCGCGCATCCGACGTGGACGGCCTGGAGCGGACCATCCGCCGGCTCTCGGGCACCAAGGGCGTCTCCCGCACCCGGACCACGATCGTGCTGTCCACGAAGTGGGAAAACCGGGTCGGCGAGCTTCCCGAGGACATCGAGGCGTAGTCTCGGCGAAGGCTGACATCAGCAGACGTATTGGGAGGCGACCGGGGTGACGGGGACCACACACGACGCGGGTTTCAAGAGGGAGTTGGAGCAGAAGGTCCGCGCGGGCGAGCGGCTCTCGCGGGAGGACGGCATCGCCCTTTACGAGTCCGACGACCTGGCCTGGCTGGGCGGTCTCGCCCATGAGGTGCGCACCCGTAAGAACGGCGACGTCGTGCACTTCAACGTCAACCGCCACCTCAACATGACGAACGTGTGCACCGCGTCCTGCGCGTACTGCTCCTTCCAGCGCAAGCCCGGCGAGAAGGACGCCTACACGATGCGCATCGAGGAGGCCGTCCGGCTCGCCAAGGCGATGGAGAACGAGAACCTCACCGAGCTACACATCGTCAACGGCCTGCACCCGACCCTCCCCTGGCGCTACTACCCCCGGTCGCTCAAGGCGCTCAAGGAGGCCCTTCCGCAGGTCTCCCTCAAGGCGTTCACCGCCACCGAGATCCACCACTTCGAGAAGATCTCCTCCATGCCCGCCTCGGAGATCCTCGACGAGCTGATCGACGCCGGGCTGGAGTCGCTCACCGGTGGCGGCGCCGAGATCTTCGACTGGGAGATCCGGCAGCACATCGTCGACCACGAGACCCACTGGGAGGACTGGTCCCGCATCCACCGGCTCGCCCACGAGAAGGGGCTCAAGACGCCCTGCACGATGCTCTACGGGCATATCGAGGAGCCCCGCCACCGGGTGGACCACGTGCTGCGCCTGCGTGAGCTCCAGGACGAGACCGGCGGCTTCCAGGTCTTCATCCCGCTGCGCTACCAGCACGACTTCGTGGACATGAAGGACGGCAAGATCCGCAACCGCCTTCAGGCCCGCACCACCATGGCCACCGGCGCGGAGGCCCTGAAGACCTTCGCGGTCTCCCGGCTGCTCTTCGACAACGTGCCGCACGTCAAGGTCTTCTGGGTGATGCACGGCGTGCAGACCGCGCAGCTCGCGCTCAACCACGGCGCGGACGACATGGACGGGTCGGTCGTCGAATACAAGATCACCCACGACGCCGATGACTACGGGACGCCCAACAAGCTCACCCGCGACGATCTGCTCGAACTGATCCGGGACGCCGGGTTCCGGCCGGTGGAGCGGAACACCCGCTACGAGGTCATCCGCGAGTTCGAGGGCCCGGACCCGGCCCGCCGCGAGACCCCGCAGCCGATGCGGGTGTGATCCGTACGGGGCGTATGCCGCACATCGCGGGCGTACCGCCGGTGTGACCCGTATCGCCCTCCGCCCGGCGGTTCGTTGTCTGACGGCCGCCGAGCGGGGCACTCGGGGCCCATGGCCGGTACGAAGAGCCCCGAGGACGCGTACACCGCCGCCCCCTTCGTCCCGGAAGGCGCCGACCTGGGCGCGCTCCGGGAAGCGGCGGCCGGATGCCACGGCTGCCCGCTGCACTGCGGCACCACGCAGACCGTCTTCGGCGCCGGGGACCCGGACGCCCGGGTCGTGCTCGTCGGCGAGCAGCCGGGCGACCAGGAGGACCGGCAGGGCAAGCCCTTCGTGGGCCCGGCGGGCAGGGTCCTCGACCGGGCCCTGGGTGAGGCCGGGATCGACCCGGACGAGACATACATCACCAACGCGGTCAAGCACTTCAAGTTCACCCACGTCCCCGAACGCGGCAAGCGGCGCATCCACAAGCCGCCGAGCCTGCGCGAGCTCTCCGCCTGCGGGCCCTGGCTGGAGGCCGAGCTGGAGCTGATCGAGCCCGAAGTGGTCGTGGCGCTCGGCGCCACGGCGGGGAAGGCGCTGCTGGGCTCGTCGTTCCGGGTGACCAAGCAGCGCGGTACGCGGCTGGAGGGCGACCCGTCGGGACCGGCGCGCGGCGCCCTGATCGTCCCCACGATCCACCCGTCCGCGGTGCTGCGGGCCGATGACCGGGAGGCGGTGTACGGGGGGCTGGTGGCCGATCTGAGGGTCGCGGCGGAGGCGCTGGGCTGAGCGGCCGGACCGGAGTGCGTACGGTCGCGGGGCGCGGAGGCGCGGAGGCGCGGAGGCGCGGAGGCGCGGAGGCGCGGAGGCGTGGGGGCGTGGGGGCTCGGGGCCGCGGGCGCTCGGGCCGCGGGGGCGCTGACAGACCCCCTGGGTATCGTCGAACGCATGCCCCTGCGCTGTGAACTCGACCCCGAGACCACCCCCGAGCTGCTCGACTCCATCTGCGCCCTCTGGACCGACGTCTCGAACGCGGGGGGCGCCGTCGGCTTCGTACCGCCCGTGGTCAAGGACGACATACGCCCCGAGCTGATCCAGCACCTCGCCGCGATGACGGAGGGCCGGACCCGTCTGCTCCTCGGCCGCGACGAGGACGGCGCGGTGGCCGCCACCGCCTTCTTCACCTTCAACACCCACCGGCTGATGCGCCACTGGTGCTGGCTCTACACCGTGATGGTGCACCCCTCCCACCAGGGCAAGGGATACGGCCGCGCCCTTATGGCGGCCGCCGAGGAGGCCGCGCGCCATATGGACGGCATCCGGGGGATACGGCTCACCTGCCGCGGCGGCAGCGGGGCGAACCGCTTCTACGAGCGGTGCGGCTACAAGGAGGTCGGGCGGGTGCCCGGCGCGATCAAGGTCGCGGACGACGACTTCCGGGACGACATCACCATGTGGCTGCCGCTGAATTGATCAGAAACCGGCCGTGGTTCACTGGGAGGACAGGTTCTTCCGGCGGTAGCCCCCGGAAGACCTCGCCGCAGAACGCCGCACAGAACTCCCAGGAGAGAGGACGAGACGTGTCCTTCACGCCGAGTGCCATGTTCCGCTACACCCTCATGCGCCTGGGAATCTTCGTCGGCTCGTTCCTGGCCATCTGGGCCCTGGTCTACTTCCGGGTGCTGCCCTCCGGGCTCGGCAAGTCCAACCTCTTCTGGGTGGCGCTGCTCGCGCTGGTCGTCTCCGCGCCGCTCAGCTGGATGATGCTGCGCAAGCAGCGGGACGCCGTGGCCGTCCAGGTCGCCGAGAAGGTGGACCGCGCCAAGGAGCGGCTGGCGGCGAACCAGAGCCAGGAGGACGGCGTCTGACCGCCGCCGGGCTGTAACCCTCCTCACACCGGTTCACACACTCCCTCAACGCCCCTGGTGCCAGCTTCCGCTGGTGCCAGGGGCGTTGATGTCTTTCGGACCCTCAGCCATCCGCAGAAGTCAAAGATTTCCTTTGGGTTCCCCAAAGCGGCGGTGTTAACGTACTTGTCATGAAGACAGCAGCCGCGCCCCACATCGCAGCGAGCGTTCCGCTCGTGGCGCGCCTGCACATCGATCTTTGCCGCTGCCTGTCCGCGGCCTGTCGTCGCCGCTGATCCATCTCGCGCACAGCGGCCGGAGATCCCGTACGGACTCCTGGCTTTCTCCCCCTCTTACCTCCACCGGAGTGTGTCCGTTGTCGTCCGCCCTCAAGGCGTCCCCCCAGGGGTCGTCGTCCTTCCGCCTGCCCAAGGTGCCCTTCTGGGCGCAGATCCTGCTGGGCCTCGTCCTCGGTGTGGTGCTCGGCTGGATCGCCCGCAGTGGTGATGTCGGCTGGCTGGTGACCACGCTCGACAAGATCGGCACCATCTTCGTCCAACTGCTGAAGCTGGCCGTCGCCCCGCTGGTGTTCTTCGCGATCCTGATCTCGATCACCAATCTGCGGAACGTCAACAACGCCGCCCGGCTGGCGACCCGCACCCTGCTGTGGTTCATGGCCACCTCGCTGATCGCCGTCGCCATCGGCCTGGCGATCGGCCTGGTGACCAACCCGGGCGCGGGCACCGACCTGACCCCCAAGGACGGCGCCAAGCCCGACCACGCGGGCTCCTGGCTGGACTTCCTCACCGGCATCGTGCCGACGGACGTCATCACCCCGTTCACCGAGCTGAACGTGTTGCAGATCGTCTTCATCGCCGCCGTCGCGGGCGTCGCCGCCCTCCAGTTGGGCGAGAAGGCCCAGCCGATCCTCACCCTGAGCCAGTCGGTGCTCGAACTGCTCCAAAAGGCCCTGTGGTGGGTCATCCGCCTCGCCCCGCTGGGCACCCTGGGCCTCATCGGCACCGCCATCGCCGACTACGGCTGGAACCTGATCGGCAAGTACGCGACCTTCACCGCCGACATCTACGTCGGCTGCGCGCTGGTGATGTTCGGCGTCTACCCGCTGCTGCTCGCGACGGTCGCCAAGGTCAACCCCCTGAACTTCTTCAAGGGCGCCTGGCCCGCCATCCAGCTCGCCTTCGTCTCCCGCTCCTCGGTCGGCACCATGCCGCTGACCCAGAAGGTCACCGAGCGGCTGGGCGTCCCCAAGGAGTACGCCTCCTTCGCGGTGCCCTTCGGCTCGACGACGAAGATGGACGGCTGCGCCTCGATCTACCCCGCGATCGCGGCGATCTTCATCGCCCAGATCTTCGACGTGAACCTCGGCGTCGGCGACTACCTCCTGATCGCCTTCGTCTCGGTGATCGGCTCCGCCGCCACCGCCGGCCTTACGGGCGCCACGGTCATGCTGACCCTGACCCTCTCCACCCTGGGCCTCCCCCTGGAGGGCGTCGGCCTGCTGATGGCCATCGACCCGGTCCTGGACATGATGCGGACCGCCACCAACGTGGCCGGGCAGTCGCTGATACCGGTGATCGTCTCGGCCCGCGAGAAGATCCTCGACCACGAGGCGTACGCCCACGCCAGCGCCTCCCCGCTGGACGACCGCGACGAGCCGGAGCCCCAGCTGGCCGCCGCGTAACACCTGCCGAGCGACAGGCGGTGCCCCGGACCTCTCCCCGGTCCGGGGCACCGTGCCGTTCACTCGCCCGCCGTGGCCTCCAGGCCCACGATGGCCACCACCAGCAGGAGCAGGAAGAAGATCCGGGCCGGGGTGACCGGTTCATGGAAGAGGAGCATGCCCAGCAGGGCGGTGCCGACCGCGCCGATGCCGACCCAGACGCCGTAGGCCGTGCCGATGGGCAGGCTCTTCACCGCCGCGCTCAGCAGCCCCATGCTCACGATCAGACCGGCGGCGGTGAACACACTGGGCCACAGCCGGGTGAAGCCGTCGCTCAGCTTCATGCCGATCGACCAGCAGATCTCGAACAGCCCGGCCGTGAGCAGCAGGACCCATGCCATGACGGCACCTCCGTGAAGTCTCTCGATTACGGGGGTGCGTCGTCTTTGCGGGTCCCGGTACGGCGCGTCTCGTCGGGTCCTCTCGACCGTAGCAAACCTCCCGTGTCAGACGAGCCGGGCGGTGAGCAGGGGGAGGGCGCGGGTGAGTTCGCGTTCCCAGTAGGGCCAGGTGTGGGTGCCGGGGCCGTAGAGGTGGGCGGTGACGGCCAGGCCGTGGGCGCGGGCGCGGCGCACATAGCGCTGGGCCATCTCGCCGAGGCCGCGCTCCAGGCCGTCCTCGGGGCGGCCCGGCGGGTCGAGGGGGCCGGGGGTGCCGTTGCCGCAGGCGACGTAGAGCGGGTAGCCGCGGGGGAGCCGGGGGATGAGGGCGTACGGATTGTGGGCGTCCCAGAGCGCGGACTGGGTGGCGGGGTCTCCCCAGAGGGCCGTCGGGTCGGCGCCCTGGCCCGTGATGATGGCCTGGACGCCGGCGGGGTCCAGGGTGGTGTGGATGACCCCGCTGAAGGACGCCGCGGCGCGGAAGAGGCGGGGGTGGCGGGCGGCGTAGGAGAGGGCGCCGAAGCCGCCCATGGACAGACCGGCGATCGCCCGGCGGCCGTTGGCCCGCAGGGCGCGCTCCAGCAGGGGGCGCAGTTCGGCCAGGTGGAAGGTCTCCCAGGCGGGCGGGCCGTAGTGGCCGCCGTTCCACCAGTCGGAGTAGAAGCCGGCGGGACCGCCCTCGGGGGAGACGATCAGGGCCGGGGTGGCGGCGGTGATGGCCTCGACATCGGTGTTGAGGGTCCATGCCTCCCAGCCGGGGCCCGGGTCGCAGCAGCCGTGGAGCAGGTAGAGGACGGGCCAGCGGTGGTGGGGTCTGCGGTCGTAGCCGGTGGGGAGGAGGACGCGGGCGTGGCCCTCGCGGCCCAGGGCGGGCGAGTCGATCGTCAGGTCCAGGACGCGCTCGTCGACCCGCTCCGCGGCGACGAGGCGCGCGCGGGTGGAGGCCGTGCGTCCGGCAAGGGCTTCCGGGGACCGGGCCTTCGAGGAGCCGGGCTCCGGGGAACGGGCCTCGGCGCGGGCGGGGAGGAGCGGTGCGGCGGCCAGCGCGGTCAGCGCGGCGAGCGTGCGACGGCGGTTCGGCATCGTTCGTTCTCCTTCGCGGCACTGCGTTACGGAGCTGAACGGGGCACGGTGCGTGGTCAGTTGAAACTTTGATGTCGTCGGGCGGCCGTGGCAAGAGCGCTGACCGTGGTCCCACGTAGGCTTGTCCGCGATATGTGTGCGGGGGCACGATCGAAGGGGGCGGCCTGCGTGGGCGGGGCGACGGGGAGCAAGCGCGTGCCGCGGGCGGTGCGGGAGCGGCAGATGCTGGACGCGGGCGTGCGGGCCTTCGCGCGCAGCGGATATCAGAACGCCTCGATGGACGACATCGCCGAGCTGGCCGGGGTCTCCAAACCGCTGGTCTATCTCTATCTCAACTCCAAGGACGAGCTGTTCACGGCGTGCATACGGCGGGAGGCGGCGGCGCTGGTGACCGCGGTGCGGGCCGCCGTGGAGCGGGACGCGCCCGCCGACCGGCAGTTGTGGAGCGGGCTGAGCGGCTTCTTCGCGCACACGGCCGAACATCCCGACGGCTGGACGCTGTTGCATGTGCAGGCCCGTACGCAGGGGCGGCCCTTCGCCCGTGAAGTGGTCGCGATGCGGGCGGAGATCGTGGAGTTCGTGACGCAGCTGATAGGCGCGGCGGCGCGGGAGCAGGCATGCGGAGCGGCGCGCGCCCGGACCCTCGCGGGCACCGAGGTGTCCGGGCTCGCGCACGCGCTGGTGGGCGCGGCCGAGTCGCTCGCGGACTGGACGGCGGACGGGCGAGCGGGCGGACGAGCGGGCGGGCCGTCGGCCAAGGAGGCCGCGGCCACCCTGATGAACTTCGCCTGGGCCGGGCTGGGGAAGCTGCTCCAGGGGGAGGGGTGGTCGCCCGAGGGGGTCGGCTGAAGGGTGGGTCGGCTGACGGGTGGGGCGGCGTCGTGCGGTGTCCGCCGGGCCTCACGCGGCGCAGTTGCCCCGCGTCGGCTCGTCCGCCAGCCGTCCGGCCATCCACTCCAGGGCCGCCGGTATCCCGGTCACCGCCGTGGTGACATGGTCCAGCGGATAGTCCCTCCACTCCACCGGCACACCCCGGGCGCACCAGCGGTCGCGCAGCGCCGCGCCGACCCGGTACGGGATCAGCTCGTCCACCGTGCCCTGGTAGAGGTAGACGGGATGGTCGGGGGAGCGGGTGCCCAAGAAGGAGGCGCGGAGCGCGAGTTGCCAGGCCGGGCTGGCCAATGGGTCCCTTACGGTCACCTCGGACCTGTGCTGGAAGAGCCCGCCGATGGTGCTGAGCGGCACGCAGTTCCGCTTCATGAAGTCCACATAGCCCCGGCCCCGGTCGTTGAGGTACGAGTCGAGCCGCAGCGCGGGGAGGGCCGCGTCCTGTCCGGTGAGCGCCATAAGGGCGAGCCCGGCGCCCGGCCCGCCGTCGTTGTACTCCAGCGTCGTGGGGAGGTCGGCGGGCACGCCTCCGGCGACCGTGCCCTTCACCCGCAGCTCGGGGGCGTACGAGGGATGCAGTTCGGCGGCCCAGCCGGCCGCCTGGCCGCCCTGGGAGTAGCCCATGATGCCCACGGGCGCATCTGGCGAGAGCCCGGCATCCGGAAGCCGCTGGGCGGCGCGCGCCGCGTCCAGGACGGCATGGCCCTCGGACCGGCCGGCGGTATAGGTGTGGTCGTCCGGGGTGCCCAGGCCCTCGTAGTCGGTGACGGCCACGGCCCAGCCGCGGCGCAGCGCGAGGTCGATCAGCTGGGCCTCGCTCGATGAGCCCCGCGGGAACCGGCCGGACACCGCGCAGTCGTCGGCGAGGCCGACCGCGCCGATGCCCCAGGCGAGGAGCGGCCGGGAGCCCTGCCTGCCGTCGTCGGGTACGAGGACCGTGCCGGAGACGACGTCGGGGCGGCCGGTGGCGGTGGTCGAACGGTAGGTGATGTGCCATGCCTTGGTGGCGGTCGGCACCCCGGGCTGGGTGTGGAAGGCGGTGGGGGCGGAGGTGACGATGTCGCCGGGTCTGCCGGTGCCCGCGGCCGGGGCGCCCGATGCGGCGGCGGCCGGGGCGGCGGGTAGCGCCGAGGTCAGGGCGAGGGCGGCGAGGCCGGCGAGCACGGTGGTGCGGATGCGCATACGGCTCTCCCAACGGTGCGGGCGTGCGCCTTGGTACGGGGCTTGCGCCTTGGCGATGTTTAGTCGCTCTGCGAGGACCGTAGGGACGAGCGGGGCGTCTGTGGCTGACCGCGGCGCTCAGATGTGCTGACTCCACGTCTCATGTCGGTATGCGCCCGGTGTTGTCCCGGTCCAGCGCCGGAACGCCCGGTGGAACGCCGTGTCCTCGGAGAAGCCCAGCCGCAGGGCCAGATCGGCGATGGGCTCGACCCCCTCGGTCAGGCTGCTGACCGCCTCGTCACGCCGCACAGTGTCCTTCAGCTCCTGGAAGGACGTGCCCTCCTCGCGCAGCCGCCGCCGCAGCGTCGCCGGGCTGACCGCCAGCCGGGCGGCGACCTCGGGCAGCTCCGGGAGCCGCGCGGTGTGCCGGGCGCGCGGAACGTCGGCCGGGCCGCCGCGCGTCCGCAGCGCACCCGTGAGCGCGTGCCGCACCTGCTCGGCGACGGTCGTGCCGTAGTCGCGGCGGCTGAGCAGCCCGGCGGGCGCGTGCCGCAGCAGCGTCTGGAGCGTGGACTCGTCCTGGACGACGGGGGCGGTCAGCCAGCGGCGGTCGAAACCGGCCGCGGTGCGCGGTGCCCCGAAGCGGGGCGGGCAGCCGAAGAACGGTTCGTAGTCATCGGCGTACGGGGGCGGTGGGTACGCGAACTGGGCCCACAGCAGCGGGATCCGGCGCCCGATCAGCCAGCCCGCGACCCGGTGCCAGATGAGCATGAGCCATTCGGCGACGATATGGCTCTCGGCCGCCGTAAGGGCCTCCTCATGCGGGCCCAGCCCGCCCCGCAGGGCGAACACCGCCTCCCGGCCCGTGCCGCGCTCCAGGGCCAGATTGGGGCCGCCCGGGAAGAGCCGGTAGAAGCGGGCGCCGCGCTCCACCGCCGTGCCGAGATCCGGGCAGCTCAGCGAGGCGTAGCACATCATCGCGAAAGTGCCGGGCCGGCTGCGGATGGTCCCCAGCCCCAGGAACTCGTCCCCCGTGGCCCGGTGCAGGGCACGCACCAGCCGGGCGAACTGCTCGGGGGAGACGCGGGCGCGGTCGTCGGTGAGCAGCAGTGGGGGTATCCGGGCCCGCTGGAGCAGGGGGACGGTGTCGAGGCCGAGCCGCTGCGCACCGCGCAGCGCGGCCCGCACATGGTGCACCGTCACCGCCCGCCGCCCGTGCCCCATGGTCAAAACCGTAGCCCGAGCGGGCACGCCGCGTCAGCGGTGCGTCGCCGGGGCCCTACGCGCCGTGAGCACCGTAAGGACGACATGAGCGCCTAAGGGGCGGTGCGTGAGTGCCTTGAGAAGGGCGTGGGGCCCTACGGGCTATCCTCGACGGGCCCGGACGGACGTGTGAGAGCGGGGAACGACATGGCCACGACCCGACGGCCCGCGACGGCCGAATGGCTCGGTCTCGAGCCGCATCCGGAGGGCGGCTGGTACCGGGAGACCTGGCGCAGCGATGCCACGGTGCGGCCGCCGGGGTACGACGGCGAACGCGCGACCGCCACGGCGATCTACTTCCTGCTGACTCCCGGTGAGGAGTCCCGCTGGCATGTGGTGCGCTCGGCGGAGCTGTGGCTGTGGCACAGCGGCGGCCCGCTGCGGCTCCGGCTGGGCGGTACGGGCGACACCCCGGAGGCGGCCGCGACGGAGGTACTCCTGGGCCCCGATGTCGCCTCCGGCCAGCGCCCCCAGGTCGTCATCCCGCCGGGCGTCTGGCAGGCGGCCCGTCCGGAGACGGACGAGGAGGTCCTGGTGAGTTGTGTGGTCTCTCCGGGCTTCGACTTCGCCGACTTCCGGCTGTTGGAGGACTGATCACGGGCCCCCAAGGCAGGGGCCCCAAAGGCAGGAGCCCCGCCTCCCCGCTGGGCGGGGAGGCGGGGCTCCTTGGGTGGTGCTGCTTGATCAGACGGCGCTGACGTTCTCCGCCTGCGGGCCCTTCGGGCCCTGGGTGACGTCGAAGGTCACGGCCTGGTTCTCCTCGAGAGAACGGAAGCCGGTCGCGTTGATCGCGGAGTAGTGAACGAAGACATCGGGGCCGCCGCCGTCCTGGGCGATGAAGCCGAAGCCCTTCTCGGCGTTGAACCACTTGACGGTTCCGGTAGCCATAAGCCCTCCTTGGGCCAAAGGGTTGCCCTGCTCCAGAACCTGCAAGAAGTCTGAAAACTACAAAAGCCTGCGGTTACATGCTCCGCAGGCTCTGTACTGCAAGGAAACCAAACTGCAACTTGCGGCGAGCCTAGCACGCTCCGTGTGCGCGAGGAAAGAGCCGAAGATCACGAAAACGAGGGGTTTCCCGGGCCTCTGAGGTGGATAAGATCGCAGGTCGAGCGCCTACGCACCAGTCAGCACAAGGCTACCGGACCACCCCGCCGCCATTACCCGGGGCGAGCGGGGCTAGCCTCCGAGACGTGGACAATTCACCGAGTTCCCCCTCGCGGAGTACACAGGACGCCTCGGAAAGCCTCAGACCGCCCGGCGGCCATCGGCTGAGTCGGCCAAAAGTGGGGCACATCCAGTACCTCAATTGCATGCCGTTGTACTGGGGCCTCGCCAGGACCGGATCGCTCCTGGATTTCGACCTCACCAAGGCGTCTCCCGACGCCCTGAACGACCTGCTGGTCCGTGGTGATCTCGACATCGGCCCGATCAGCCTGGTGGAGTATCTGCGCAATGCCGACGATCTCGTCGCGCTCCCGGACATCGCGGTGGGCTGCGACGGTCCCGTCATGTCCTGCGTGATCGTCTCGCAACTGCCGCTCGAGCAGTTGGACGGGGCGCGCGTCGCACTCGGTTCCGCCTCGCGTACCTCCGTACGCCTGGCCCAACTGCTGCTCGCCGAGCGGTACGGACTCGCCCCCGACTACTACACCTGCCCGCCCGACCTCAGCCTGATGATGCAGGAGGCCGAGGCGGCGGTGCTGATCGGCGACGCCGCGCTGCGGGCCAACCTCCATGACGCGCCCCGGCTGGGCCTGCGGGTCCACGATCTGGGGCAGATGTGGAAGGAGTGGACCGGACTCCCCTTCGTCTTCGCGGTGTGGGCCGCCCGCCGCGAGTACCTGGAGCGGGAGCCGGAGATCGTCCGGCAGGTCCACGAGGCGTTCCTGTCCTCGCGGAACCTCTCCCTGGAGGAGGTCGGCAAGGTCGCCGAGCAGGCGGCGCGCTGGGAGCATCTCGAGGCGTCGGTGCTGGAGCGGTACTTCACCACCCTCGACTTCAGCCTCGGCCAGGCGCAGTTGGAGGGCATCGCCGAGTTCGCCCGCCGTACGGGGCCGACGACCGGATACCCCGCGGACGTCCGGGTCGAGCTGCTGAGCTGACCTTCCCGGCCGCACGACCTGCCGTGGATGGCCGGAACACCCCCTAAGCTGGACCGGCGCACGAAGGGGGAGGCAACGCGATGGATCCGCTGGGAGCGGACGATCCGCAGGTCATCGGCGCCTATCGGCTGCTCGGTCGGCTCGGTTCTGGCGGTATGGGCCGGGTCTTCGTGGGCCGCAGCGCGGGCGGGCGCACGGTCGCGGTGAAGGTCGTGCACGCCCATTTCGCGCTGGACGAGGAGTTCCGCGCCCGTTTCCGGCGCGAGGTCGACGCCGCACGCCGGGTCGGCGGCGCCTACACCGCGCCGGTTCTGGACGCCGACCCGGAAGCACGCATTCCGTGGGTGGCCACCGGCTATGTGGCGGGCCCTCCGCTCAACCAGGCCGTGTCCGACGAGGGGCCGCTGCCCGAGCCGTCGGTGCGGGCGCTGGGCGCGGGGCTCGCCGAGGCACTGGCCGCGGTGCACGCCCTCGGCCTGGTCCACCGCGACGTCAAGCCGTCCAATGTGCTGCTGGCGCTCGACGGTCCGCGGCTGATCGACTTCGGCATCGCCCGGGCCACCGAGGGCACGGTGTCGCTGACCACGACCGGCGCATCCATCGGCTCGCCCGGCTATATGGCGCCCGAGCAGATCCTGGGCGAGAACGTCGAGGGCGCGGCCGATGTCTTCTCGCTCGGCGCGGTGCTGGCGTACGCGGCGACTGGTGAACCGCCGTTCCCGGGCGACACCTCGGCCGCGCTGCTCTACAAGGTGGTGCACGACGAGCCCCGGTTCGGCCGCGAGCTGACCGGGGAGCTGCGCGATCTGGTCGCCGCGTGCCTCGCCAAGAACCCGGCCGACCGCCCCACCCCCGAGCAGATCGTGCGGCGCCTCGCCCCGGAGGACGGCGCCTCGGGGCTGGCGCGGCCGGGCTGGCTGCCAGGGGCGCTGGTCGAGCGGGTGAGCCGGCAGGTGGTGGAGCTGCTCGACCTGGAGGCCGAGGCCGTGGCTTCGCCGTCCGCGTCCGAGCCGTCCGATGCCCGGTCGTCCGATGCCCGGTCGTCCGATGCCGGGCCGTCCGTCACGGAGTCGCCCGCCGCCGAGCCCTCCGACACCGGGCCGTCCGCCGAGGACCGCCCGACCCCGCCGCCCGCCCCGGCCCGGGGCCCGGTCCCGGCCGCGCCCGTGCTGGGCGCCTTCGGCCCGCCCGACCCGTCGTACGCCGACAGGCCTCGGGGGGAGGACCACCCGCTCCCCGCCCCGCCGCCGTCGAAGCCGGGCGGCGGCCGCAGTGTCTCGCTCTCCGCCGCAGTCGGCGGTAAGAAGCGCCCCAAGGCGCTGAGCTGCACGCTGGTGCTGTCCGTCGCGGGCGCGCTGGCCGCCGCGACGACCGCCGCCGTGCTCTTCCAGGTGCTCCCCGGCGGCTCCGACGACGGTTCCGACCAGAACGCCGGCGCCAAACCCCGTCCGTCCGCCACGGAACGGCAGCCGGGAGCAGGGGACACCGGATCCGAGAAGGGCGATGTGCCCAAGGGGTTCATCGGCACCTGGCAGGGCGATCTGACCTCCGACTCGGGCATCCCGGTGGGCGCCCTGACCATCACCTTCCGGCAGGGGCCCACCGGGCGGGAGGTCGCCAGTGGCCGGGTCAAGCTGTCGGTGCTGCGCTGCGACTTCACATGGAAGCTGGTCTCGGCGGCCCCGAAACAACTCCACCTCGACGCGCGCCTCAAGGGCTCCGAGCCCCAGCAGGGGTGCAGCGACGCCTCGACGGACGAGCGGTTCACCCTCACGTCCGACGGAACGATCAGCTACAAGGCGAAGGACGAACAGGCGGGCGATCCCACGGGCACCCTCCGCAAGCTCAAGTGAGCGCGGAGCGACGAACGGGGTGGGTGCCGGGGGCCACAGATGTGCCCGCCACGTACTCGTACAGGCGTACAGGCCCTGGCGTAGTCTGGGTCGGTCCACCCATAAACCTCCGAAAGGTACGCCCCGGTGACCGCAAACGCAGAGGTGCAGGCAGTCCTCGACCGCGCCGCCGACGGGGGTCGGATCACCCCACAAGAGGCGCTCGACCTATACCGCTCGGCTCCGCTGCACGCGCTGGGGGCCGCGGCCGACGCGGTCCGGCGCCGTCGCTACGCGGGCACCGAGCACATCGCGACGTACATCATCGAACGGAACATCAACTACACCAACGTCTGCGTGACGGCGTGCAAGTTCTGCGCCTTCTACGCCTCTCCGAAGGACACCGCGAAGGGCTGGAGCCGCGACCTCGACGACATCCTGCGCCGCTGCGCGGAGACCGTCGAGCTGGGCGGCACGCAGATCATGTTCCAGGGCGGCCACCACCCGGACTACGGGGTGGAGTACTACGAGAAGCACTTCTCGGCGATCAAGCAGGCGTTCCCGCAGCTGGTGATCCACTCGCTGGGGGCGTCCGAGGTCGAGCACATGGCGCGGATCTCGGACGTATCGGCCGAGGAGGCCATCCGCCGCATCCACGCGGCCGGTCTCGACTCCTTCGCGGGCGCGGGCGCCGAACTGCTCCCGGAGCGGCCGCGCAAGGCCATCGCGCCGCTGAAGGAGTCCGGTGAGCGCTGGCTGGAGATCATGGAGATCGCCCACAACCTCGGTGTGGAGTCCACCTCCACCATGCTGATGGGCACCGGCGAGACCAACGCCGAGCGGATCGAGCACATCCGCATGATCCGCGACGTACAGGACCGGACGGGCGGCTTCCGCGCCTTCATCCCGTACACCTACCAGCCCGAGAACAACCATCTGAAGGGCCAGACGCAGGCCACCGTCTTCGAGTACCTGCGGATGATCGCCATCGCGCGGCTGTTCCTCGACAACGTGGCCCATATCCAGGGGTCCTGGCTGACCGTCGGCAAGGAGGCCGGCCAGCTGGCCCTGCACTACGGTGCGGACGACCTGGGCTCGGTGATGCTGGAGGAGAACGTGGTCTCCTCGGCGGGCGCCCGCCACCGGTCCAACCGGATGGAGCTGCTCCACCTCATCCGCGCGGCCGGGCGGGTCCCCGCCCAGCGCGCCACGACGTACGAGCACCTGGTGGTGCACGACGACCCGGCGAACGACCCGGTCGACGACCACGTGGTCTCGCACCTGTCCTCGACGGCGATCGACGGTGGCACGGCCCACCCCGAGCTGACGGTGATCCAGGCGTCCTGATGCTCACGCTCCACGCGGCGCCCGTCGTCCGGGTCACCCCCGGCGACGCGGCCCCGCTGCACGACGCCGCCGTCGCGGTCGACGGCGACCGCATCGCGGCCATCGGCCCCCTGGCGGAGCTGCGGGAGACCTATCCGCGGGCCCGGGTGCGGGAGTGGCCCGGGGAGCTCGGCCCGGCCCTGGTCCACGAGGGCCCGGTGCCGGACGCGCCCAGCCCGCGGGAGCGGATCCACGCCCTGCTGCGGCGGGGCGCGACCGCCGTCCTGGCCCACCACCTCGGCGACGCCGAACTGCGCGCGGCCGCCCACCGGGGCGGCATCGCCGTCCTGGACCGGCCGCGCCCGCCCGCCCTCGCCCCGGCGGGCCGCGCCGACCTGGCCGTCTTCGACGCGGACGGCGCCTGCCTGGCCACGGTGGTGGCCGGGCGGCTGGTGCACCGGCGCCGCTGAGGCACGCCGGGCCCCCGGCCGGGGGCGCGGGGCCCGCGAGGTGAACAATGGGGACGTGAGCCGAGCATCCCTGGACAAGCAGCCGCACGAAGTCGCCGCCATGTTCGACGACGTGGCGGCCAAATACGACCTCACCAACGATGTGCTGTCGCTCGGGCAGGCCCGGCTGTGGCGCAAGGCCGTCGCCCGGGCCGTGGACGCGCGCGCCGGTGAGCGGGTGCTGGACCTGGCCGCCGGTACGGGGACGTCCTCCCTGCCGTTCCGGGAGGCGGGCGCGTACGTGGTGCCGTGCGACTTCTCGCTCGGGATGCTCCGCGAGGGCAAGAAGCGCCACCCCGGGCTGCCGCTGACGGCGGGCGACGCGACTCGGCTGCCCTTCGCGGACGGGGTCTTCGACGCCGTCACCATCTCCTTCGGCCTGCGGAACGTCCAGGACACCCAGGGGGCGCTGGGCGAGATGCTGCGGGTGACCCGGCCCGGCGGACGGATCGTCATCTGCGAGTTCAGCCACCCCACATGGCAGCCGTTCCGCACGGTCTACACCGAGTACCTGATGCGCGCGCTGCCGCCGATCGCGACGTCGGTCAGCAGCAACCCGGACGCGTATGTCTACCTCGCCGAGTCCATCCGCGCCTGGCCGGACCAGCCCGGTCTCGCCGCCCGGCTGCGGTCGGCGGGCTGGGAGCGCCCGGCCTGGCGCAACCTCACCGGCGGCGTGGTGGCCCTCCACCGGGCGTACAAGCCGTAAGGCGGCCGGTGACCGGGACGGAGCGGCCCTTCGCGAGTGCCGGAGTATCGCCCCCCATAGACTGCAACTGTCCAGTGCCCGGCGCGACCGGCACGCCGTTACCGAGGCTTGGGGAGACCCCGCGTGAGCGAGACCGCACCCACCGAGAGCGCGTCCTCCGGGATCTCGGAGCGCAGCGCCGATGTGATCGTCGTCGGCGCCGGACCGGCCGGCTCCACCACCGCGTACTACCTCGCCAAGGCGGGGCTGGACGTACTGCTGCTGGAGAAGACGGCCTTTCCGCGCGAGAAGGTGTGCGGTGACGGCCTGACCCCGCGCGCCACCAAGCAGCTCGTGTCCATGGGCATCGACATCTCCGAGGAGGCGGGCTGGCTGCGCAACCGGGGCCTGCGGATCATCGCCGGCGGGGTGCGGCTCCAGCTCGACTGGCCGGAGCTGGCCGCGTACCCCAACTACGGCCTGGTCCGTAAGCGCGACGACTTCGACGAGCAGCTGGCGCGGCAGGCTAGTAAGGCCGGGGCCCGGCTGTACGAGCGCTGCACCGTGGGCGCCCCGGTCCTCGACGGGCGCACCGGCCGGATCACCGGGGTCGAGGCCAAACTGGGCGAGGAGAAGACCCCCGTCACCTTCCACGCGCCCCTGGTGGTCGCCGCCGACGGCAACTCCACCCGGCTCTCGCTCGCGATGGGGCTCCACCGCCGCGAGGACCGTCCGATGGGCGTGGCCGTGCGGACGTACTTCACCTCCCCCCGCCATGACGACGACTACCTGGAGTCCTGGCTGGAGTTGTGGGACCGGCGCGGCGCGGAGGACCGGCTGCTGCCCGGCTACGGCTGGATCTTCGGCATGGGCGACGGCACGAGCAACGTGGGCCTGGGCGTCCTCAACACCTCGTCCGCCTTCAAGGAGCTCGACTGGCGCGAGGTGCTCAAGGCGTGGTGCGCCTCGATGCCGGAGGACTGGGGCTACACCCCGGAGAACATGACCGGCCCGATCCGCGGCGCCGCGCTCCCCATGGCCTTCAACCGCCAGCCGCACTACACCCGCGGGCTGCTGCTCGTCGGGGACGCGGGCGGCATGGTCAACCCGTTCAACGGGGAGGGCATCGCCTATGCGATGGAATCCGGGCAGATCGCCGCGGATGTGATCGTCCAGGCCCATGCCCGCGCCACCGCCTCCCAGCGCGAACTGGCCCTCCAGCGCTACCCGAAGGTCCTCAAGGACACCTACGGCGGCTACTACACGCTGGGCCGGGCGTTCGTGAAGCTGATCGGCAACCCGAAGGTCATGAAGCTGGCGGCGCAGCGCGGACTGACGCATCCGATGCTGATGCGGTTCACGCTCAAGCTGCTGGCGAATCTGACGGACCCGACGGGCGGCGACGCCATGGACCGCATCATCAACGGCCTCACGAAGGTCACCCCACGCGCCTGACAGCGCCCCGAAGGGGCGCGGGGCTGTATCAACATGCGGCTCCGCCGCGGGGCGCGACCAGCCACAGCGCTGCCGCAGCCAACCGACAACGCATCGCGGGCCCTCCCAGCGGAGCGCCTACGCTCCGGGCCCGCCGCTCGCTATGACGCCGAACGGCGCCCGGCCCGCATCCGCCAGCCACGCCATCCGGCCGATCCCCTCGGCCGACATGGCCGGCATCAGCACCGAGCCGCCCAGGTCCTGCCCCCTGGCCACCACCGCGTCGCAGTCCGTCACCTCGAAGTACGGCAGCCACTGCGGCGGCGTCGAATGCCCCTCCTGGAGCTGGGCGACGCCGCCGAAGGAGCCCTCCCGGCCGGCGCCGGACGTCATCAGCACCGTGTACGACCCGCCGGGGAAGGACATCTCCTCGGTGTCCCAGCTGAAGATCTTGCGGTAGAAGGCGAGATCCTTGATGGGATCGGGGGAGTGCAGCTCGGTCCAGCACAGGGTGCCGGGGTCGGTGACCGCGTCCAGCCCCGCCGTCCTGCCGGGCTGCCAGACGGCGAAGCGGGCGCCGCCGGGGTCGGTGAACTGGGCCATCCGTCCTTCCTCGAAGACGTCGAACGGAGCGAGCCGCACCGTGCCGCCCGCCTGCTCGACGGTTTTGGCGGTCGCCTCGGCGTCGGGGGTGTGGAAGTACGGCGTCCAGGCGGCGCGCGCGCCCTCCTCGGTGAGCCGCCCGACGGCCGCGACGGTCTTCCGGTCCAGGGTGAAGAAGCCGTACCCGCCCGCTTCGGGGCCTGCCGACTCGAAGCGCCAGCCCAGCAGGGAGCCGTAGAAGGCCACGGCCGCTTCGGTGTCGGGGGCGCCCAGATCGAGCCAGTTGGGGGCGCCGGGGACGTAGTCGGTGGTGAGCATGGGGCGCTCCTTCGACGGTCGGGCGCGAAGGCGCAGGAGAGTTCTGCGGGAGTTCTGCCAGAGGTCGTCCCGCTCTGTCCGGGACTGCCTCGTTACTCAGTCTGGCACCGGGTACCGACAGCCGCCGCCGGGCTCGACATGACGTCTCCGTACGGCGGTGGTGACAATGAAGGCAGGGGGCGCCGTGTGCGCCGGCCGCGGCGACGCCGGACCGATGGGGCCCACGGGGCCGGATCCACCGCCGGTGGGCCTGGCAGGAGGTACACCATGACGAAGGCAGCGGACATCATGCACCCGGGTGCGCAGTGGGTACCGGAGAACGAGACGGTGCTGCGTGCCGCCCAGCTGATGCGGGAGCTGGGCGTGGGGGCCCTGCCGGTCAGTGACGCCAACGAGCGGCTGTGCGGCATCGTGACCGACCGTGACATCGTCGTCGGTTGCATCGCGGAGAGCGCCGACCCCTCGGGGACGCCCGTCGGGGCGCTCACCAAGGGCACCCCGCGCTGGATTCCCGCGGACGCCGATGTCAGGGACGTGCTGCGGGAGATGGAGGAGCACAAGATCCGCAGGCTTCCGGTGATCGACCAGAACAAGCGGCTGGTTGGAATGATCTCCGAGGCGGATCTGGCCCATCACCTCAGCGACGACCTCCTCGGCGAGTTCGTGGAGAAGGTCTACGCGCAGTAGCGAGGGAAGGACGTGAGGCCGCCGTCCACAGCGGGAACGGCGGCCTCAGGATCCAGCTGACCGGCGGGCGCCTTACGGGACACGCGCACGCCTTACAGGACGCGTACCGCTTACAGGACGCCTACCGCTTACAGGACGCGCACGGCCCCGGTGGGCATGTCGTAGTCCAGCGGGCGCTCGACGATCCCGGTGCTCGAGTTCTGGGCGCCGATGAACTTGCCGCCGCCGACGTAGACGCCGACGTGGTACGCGCTGCCCGCGCTGCCCCAGTAGAGCAGGTCGCCCGGCTGGAGGGAGTCCAGCGAGACCGGGGTGCCGGCGGTGGACTGGTCCTGCGAGACCCGCGGCAGGCTCACGCCGACCTGCTTGAAGGCGGCCTGGGTCAGCCCGGAGCAGTCGTAGGAGGACGGACCGCTGGAGCCGAGCACGTACGCCTTGCCCAGCTGCGCCTTGAGGAAGCTGATCAGGGTCGCGGCATTGCCGGAGGCGTTGCTGACGCTGGTGGTGGAGAGCGTGGTGCGCTCGGCGGAGCGCGACGCCTTCGCCGCCTGGGCCTTGGCCTCGGCCGCCCGCTTGGCGGCCGCCTTACGAGCCTCCTCCCGGGCTTCCTTCGCCTTGCGGTCGGCCTCCGCCTTGGCCTTCTTGGCGGCGATCTTCGCGTGGGCGGCCGCCTGGTCCTTCTGGGCCTGGAGCTCGTAGTCGGACGCCGCCTGCTGGGTGGCGTCCGCGGTCTGGGCGGCCGTGCTCGCCAGCGTGGCGCTGACGGTCGGCATCTCCAGGGTGGACTCGGCGGGAGCGGCGTTGTTCTCCGTGGCGGAGGCGGGCACGGCGGCACCGGCCACCGCGAGGGTGAGGAAGCCACCGGTCACCCCTGCGCGGAGCGCACGCGTCGACGTGGCACGGCGGGGCTTCCGGTGGCTGGGTATGTGTGCGACTGGGGACATAGGTCACTGGCTACCAGGGCCCTAAGGCCCAGATCAACAAAAGTGGGGTGCGCCACATTTGGCGTGCACACGCTCAAAAACCGGGCCAAATGATCTCCGCGGCCCACTCGGCCGGCTTGCCCGCATTTCGCGATCATGTGTCTACGCACGGCATTTGACGGCCAAACTGGGGCAGCGCGGGACCTACCACCGATCTGGCCCGCGTACAAAGGATTCCCATGAAATCTAGATCCACAACCCGTCTGGGCGTGGGATACCTCACTCGCTCCGACCCGCTCGTGAACGCGTGCGCGGAGCGTTGATCGCGAACGTGCGCGAGTCCGTGATCGATCGTCTCGGGACGAAGGTCACTCATGAGGATGGAATGCGCATATCAGCTGGCGTCGTCCAGAGCAAATTTGCATGTATGTACCATGTCTTGGTAGGGGCGCAACGCGCTCACCTGTAGCGACGTCTCCGAATGTCACTTCTCGTGGTCGTTCGGATGCTTCATGTACAAGATCACCGCTCATCCGACTTCATGATCCTTCGTCAGGTGGTGGAGATCACAAAGACGTTGTCGTACCCCGTGTCGCAGATCACAGACCGACGGGCATAGGATGCAGGCGAAACGGGCTTGTGAACTGCCTCACATGTACGCGATCTTCGTGGGGCGGCGGCATGTCCGTGCGGTCCGCCAAGCAGTCATCGTCGACTGAAGGGAGCGAGGACGGTGAACGCATACGCGCCCATCCTCGTACTGGGAGCCCTCGGGGCAGGTTTTGCGATCTTCTCGGTTTTCATGGCCGCGATCATCGGCCCCAAGCGCTACAACCGGGCCAAGCTCGAAGCCTATGAGTGCGGCATCGAGCCGACTCCGCATCCGGCCGGCGGTGGGCGCTTCCCCATCAAGTACTACCTGACGGCGATGCTCTTCATCGTCTTCGACATCGAGATCGTCTTCCTCTACCCCTGGGCCGTCACCTTCGACGCCCTCGGCCTGTTCGGGCTCGTGGAGATGCTCCTCTTCGTGCTCACGGTCTTCGTCGCCTACGCCTACGTGTGGCGGCGTGGCGGCCTGGAGTGGGACTAAAAGGGGCTCTAGAGGAGATAGGGGAAACATCGCATGGGTATCGAAGAGAAGCTCCCGAGTGGGTTCCTGCTCACCACCGTGGAACAGGCCGCCGGGCTGGCCCGTAAGTCCTCCGTCTTCCCGGCCACCTTCGGCCTGGCCTGTTGCGCCATCGAAATGATGACCACCGGCGCGGGGCGCTACGACCTCGCGCGCTTCGGCATGGAGGTCTTCCGCGGCTCGCCCCGCCAGGCCGATCTGATGATCGTCGCCGGGCGCGTCAGCCAGAAGATGGCCCCGGTGCTGCGCCAGGTCTACGACCAGATGCCGAACCCGAAGTGGGTCATCTCCATGGGCGTCTGCGCCTCCTCCGGGGGGATGTTCAACAACTACGCGATCGTGCAGGGCGTCGATCACATCGTCCCGGTCGACATCTATCTGCCCGGCTGTCCGCCACGGCCCGAGATGCTCATGGACTCGATCCTCAAGCTGCACGAGAAGATCCGCGAGGAGAAGCTCGGCGTCAATCGCGAGCGTGCGGCCCGTGAGGCGGAGGAAGCGGCGCTGAAGGCGCTGCCGATGATCGAGATGAAGGGGCTTCTGCGTTGACCGAGGCCAATGGGTCCAACGGGGTCAACCCGGACAAGGACCTCAACGCTGAGAACCTCCCCGGCCGCCGCGGCGACCAGGGCGAGCCCATCCGCGTCCAGCGCGGGATGTTCGGCGCCAACAACGGCGGCGACACCACCGGTTACGGCGGTCTTGTGCGCCCCGTACGGCTGCCCGGCCAGGCCACCCGGCCGTACGGGGGCTGGTTCGACGAGGTCGCCGACGAGCTCGAGGGCGCGCTCGAGGAGCAGTCGCTGCTCCCGGAGAACGCGATCGAGAAGACCGTCGTGGACCGCGGTGAGCTGACCTTCCACATCGCCCGGGAGCACCTGCCGCGGGTCGCCCGGACCCTGCGCGACGACCCGGCGCTCCGCTTCGAGCTGTGCACCGGCGTCAGCGGAGTGCACTTCCCCGGCGACAAGGGCCGTGAGCTGCACGCCGTCTACCACCTGCGGTCGATCACCCATGGCCGGGTGCTCCGGCTGGAGGTGAGCGCTCCGGATGACGACCCGCACATCCCGTCGATCGTCGATGTCTATCCGACCAACGACTGGCATGAGCGCGAGACCTACGACTTCTTCGGCCTGATCTTCGACGGTCATCCCGCGCTGACGCGGATCATGATGCCCGACGACTGGCAGGGCTTCCCGCAACGCAAGGACTACCCGCTCGGCGGCATCCCCGTCGAGTACAAGGGCGCCCAGATCCCGGCTCCGGACCAGCGGAGGTCGTACAGCTGATGACTGCCCCCCACGCAACGCCTTCGGCCTCGGCGCGCGAGACCACAGAAGGCACCGTCTACACCGTCACCGGCGGCGACTGGGACGAGGTCGTGGCCGCCCAGGCGAAGGCCGACGACGAGCGGATCATCGTCAACATGGGTCCGCAGCACCCCTCCACCCATGGAGTGCTCCGGCTGATCCTGGAGATCGACGGTGAGACGGTCACCGAGGCCCGCTGCGGAATCGGTTATCTGCACACCGGAATCGAGAAGAACCTCGAATTCCGGAACTGGACGCAGGGCACCACCTTCGTGACGCGCATGGACTATCTGACGCCCTTCTACAACGAGGCGGCATACTGCCTGGGCGTCGAGAAGCTGCTCGGCATCGAGGACCAGGTCCCGGACCGCGCCTCGGTGATCCGGGTGCTGCTGATGGAGCTCAACCGGCTCTCCTCGCATCTGGTGGCCATCGCCACCGGCGGTATGGAGCTCGGCGCGACCACCATCATGATCTACGGCTTCCGGGACCGCGAGCTGATCCTGGACGTCTTCGAGCTGATCACCGGTCTGCGGATGAACCACGCGTACATCCGGCCCGGCGGGCTCGCCCAGGACCTGCCGCCGGGGGCGGTCGACCAGATCCGGGCCCTTCTGAAGACGATGCGGAAGAACCTGCCCGAGTACGACAAGCTCGCCACCGGGAACCCGATCTTCAAGGCCCGGCTCCAGGACGTGGGCTACCTCGACCTCGCCGGCTGCATGGCGCTGGGCGTCACCGGTCCGATACTGCGGGCCACCGGGCTGCCGCACGATCTGCGCAAGACCGATCCGTACTGCGGCTATGACACCTATGACTTCGAGGTGCCGACCGCCGAGACCTGCGACGCCTACGGCCGGTTCCTGATCCGGCTGGAGGAGATGCGCCAGTCGCTGCGGATCGTCGAACAGTGCCTGGAGCGGCTGGAGCCGGGCCCGGTGATGGTCGCGGACAAGAAGATCGCCTGGCCCGCGCAGCTCGCGCTCGGCCCGGACGGCCTCGGCAACTCCCTGGACCACATCAAGAACATCATGGGCAACTCCATGGAGGCCCTGATCCACCACTTCAAGCTGGTGACCGAGGGATTCCGGGTCCCACCCGGACAGGCGTACGCGGCGATCGAGTCGCCCAAGGGCGAACTGGGCGCCCATGTGGTCAGCGATGGCGGCACCCGCCCGTATCGCGTCCACTTCCGCGATCCGTCCTTCACCAATCTTCAGGCCGTGGCGGCGATGTGCGAGGGCGGCCAGGTCGCCGATGTGATCGTCGCCGTCGCGTCCATCGACCCCGTGATGGGAGGAGTGGACCGGTGACTGATGTCCAGCTGGGGATGCCGGAACTGCCGGCCCCCGACTACCCGGCCGAGGTGCGCACCCGGCTCGAGGAGGACGCCCGGGAGGTGATCGCCCGCTACCCGGACAGCCGCAGCGCGCTGCTGCCGCTGCTGCACCTGGTGCAGTCCGAGGAGGGCCATGTCACCCGCACCGGCATGCGCTTCTGCGCCGAGATGCTGGGCCTGACCACCGCCGAGGTCACCGCGGTCGCCACCTTCTACACGATGTACCGGCGCAAGCCCTCCGGCGACTACCAGGTCGGGGTGTGCACCAACACACTGTGCGCGGTGATGGGCGGCGACGCGATCTTCGAGGAGTTGCAGAGCCATCTGGGGGTGGGAAACGGGGAGACCACCGAGGACGGCAAGGTCACCCTGGAGCACATCGAGTGCAACGCGGCCTGCGACTACGCACCCGTGGTGATGGTCAACTGGGAGTTCTTCGACAACCAGACCGTCGAATCCGCCAAGGCGCTGGTCGACGAGTTGCGGGCGGGCCGGCCCGTCGAGCCGACCCGGGGCGCGCCGCTGTGCACCTACAAGGAGACCGCCCGCATCCTGGCCGGCTTCCCCGACGCCCGTCCGGGCGCCGTCGAGGCCGGTGGCTCCGCGGGGCCCGCCTCGCTGGTCGGGCTGCGGCTGGCCAAGGGTGAGGTCGCCCCCGGCCGGGTGGTCTCGCCGAGGTCCGCGGACGCCCCGCAGGACGAGGCACCGCCGACGCATCCCAGCTCGCATGACGCGCCGCAGCGGACCTCCGCCTCCGATCCGCACCACCCGGCCGGTCCGGTCGCCGAGGAGGGGGAGTGATGACCGTGACAACCGAGATCAATGGGCACAGCCCCGAGAAGCTGCTGGCACCCGTGCTCTCCGCGTTCTGGGACCAGCCGAACTCCTGGTCCCTGCGCACCTATCTGCGCCACGAGGGCTACGAGGGCATGCGCAAGGCCCTCGCGATGGACCCCGACGCGGTGATCGCGCTGGTGAAGGACGCGGGTCTGCGCGGCCGCGGCGGCGCCGGCTTCCCCACCGGGATGAAGTGGCAGTTCATTCCGCAGGGCGACGGCAAGCCGCACTATCTCGTCGTCAACGCCGATGAGTCGGAACCGGGCACCTGCAAGGACATCCCCCTTCTCTACGCCAATCCGCACTCCCTCATCGAGGGCATGATCATCGCCTGTCATGCCATCCGCTCCGAGCACGCCTTCATCTATCTGCGCGGCGAGGTCGTACCCGTGCTGCGACGGCTGCACGAGGCCGTGCGCGAGGCGTACGAGGAGGGCTACCTCGGCACCGCGGAACAGCGGCGGCGGAAGCTCGGGGTGGACGGACTGCCCGGTCTCGACATCACCGTGCACGCGGGCGCCGGTGCGTACATCTGTGGTGAGGAGACCGCGCTGCTGGACTCGCTGGAGGGCCGCCGCGGCCAGCCCCGGCTGCGGCCTCCCTTCCCCGCGGTCGCCGGTCTGTACGCGTGCCCCACTGTTGTCAATAACGTCGAATCCATCGCCTCGGTTCCCGCGATCCTCAACAAGGGCAAGGAATGGTTCCGTTCGATGGGCAGCGAGAAGTCCCCGGGCTTCACGCTCTACTCGCTGTCCGGCCATGTGGCCAACCCCGGACAGTACGAGGGCCCGCTCGGGATCACCCTGCGCCAACTGCTCGACATGAGCGGCGGGATGCGCCCCGGCCACCGGCTGAAGTTCTGGACCCCGGGCGGCTCGTCCACCCCGCTGCTCACCGATGAGCACCTCGACGTCCCGCTGGACTACGAGGGCGTGGGCGCGGCCGGGTCGATGCTGGGCACCAAGGCGCTCCAGTGCTTCGACGAGACCACCTGTGTGGTGCGGGCCGTGACCCGCTGGACCGAGTTCTACGCGCATGAGTCCTGCGGCAAGTGCACACCCTGCCGCGAGGGCACGTACTGGCTGGTCCAGCTGTTGCGCGACCTCGAGGCCGGTAAGGGGCGCATGGAGGACCTCGACAAGCTGGCCGATATCGCCGACAACATCAACGGCAAGTCCTTCTGCGCCCTCGGCGACGGCGCGGCCAGCCCCATCTTCTCCTCGCTGAAGTACTTCCGCGAGGAGTACGAGCAGCACATCACCGGCGGAGGCTGTCCGTTCGACCCGGCCAAGTCCACTGTGTGGGCCGACGAGCCGCGCTCCACTCACCTGGGGGTGAACGCATGACCGTGACCACCAACGCACCCTCGTCGGGCGGGGAGGCGGCGGTGCCGCGAGAAGATCTGGTCTCCGTCACGATTGACGGGATCGAGATCTCCGTCCCCAAGGGGACGCTGGTCATCCGCGCCGCCGAACTGCTCGGCATCGAGATCCCGCGGTTCTGCGACCATCCGCTCCTCGACCCGGCCGGCGCCTGCCGCCAGTGCATCGTCGAGGTGGAGGGCCAGCGCAAGCCGATGGCCTCCTGCACCATCACCTGCACCGACGGGATGGTGGTCAAGACGCAGCTCACCTCGCAGGTGGCCGAGAAGGCCCAGCGCGGGGTGATGGAGCTGCTGCTGATCAACCACCCGCTGGACTGCCCGGTCTGCGACAAGGGCGGTGAATGCCCGCTCCAGAACCAGGCGATGAGCGCCGGACAGGCCGACAGCCGGTTCGAGGGCCAGAAGCGGACGTTCGCCAAGCCGGTTCCGATCTCGGCCCAGGTGCTGCTGGACCGCGAGCGCTGTGTGCTGTGCGCGCGCTGCACCCGCTTCTCCAACCAGATCGCGGGCGACCCGATGATCGAGCTGCTGGAGCGGGGCGCGCTCCAGCAGGTGGGCACCGGCGAGGGCGACCCGTTCGAGTCGTACTTCTCCGGCAACACCATCCAGATCTGCCCGGTGGGCGCGCTCACCTCGGCGGCGTACCGATTCCGCTCCCGCCCCTTCGACCTGGTCTCCTCGCCGAGCGTGTGCGAGCACTGCGCGGGCGGCTGCGCCACCCGCACCGACCACCGGCGCGGCAAGGTCATGCGGCGGCTGGCGGCGGACGACCCCGAGGTCAACGAGGAGTGGATCTGCGACAAGGGGCGCTTCGGCTTCCGCTACGCCCAGCTGCCGGAGCGGCTCACCACCCCGCTGGTGCGCGACCGCGAGACGGGGCAGCTGGAGCCGGCGAGCTGGCCCGAGGCGCTGGACGCGGCGGCCGAGGGGCTCAGCATGGCGCGCGGCCGCACCGGCGTGCTCACCGGCGGCCGGCTGACCGTCGAGGACGCCTACGCCTACGCGAAGTTCGCGCGGCTCGCGCTGGACACCAACGACATCGACTTCCGGGCCCGCCGGCACAGCGATGAGGAGGCCGACTTCCTGGCCACCCACATCGCGGGCCGGGGGCGTGACCTGGACGGTGGCGGACTCACCTACACCGCGCTGGAGAAGGCACCGGCCGTGCTGCTGGTCGGCTTCGAGGCCGAGGAGGAGTCGCCCGGCGTCTTCCTGAGGCTGCGCAAGGCGCACCGCAAGCACGGACAGCGCACCTTCGCGCTGGCCACCCACGCCACCCGGGGCCTCGAGAAGGCGGGCGGCACCCTGCTGCCGGCCGCGCCCGGCACCGAGACCGAGTGGCTGGACGCCATCGCGGGCCGCACCGGTCTGGACGCGGGCGGGGAGCTGGCCGCCGAGGCGCTGCGCCAAGAGGGCGCGGTGATCATCGTCGGCGAGCGGCTGGCGTCCGTGGCGGGCGGGCTCACCGCCGCCGTACGGGCCGCCGCCGCCACCGGGGCCACGCTCGCCTGGATCCCGCGCCGGGCGGGGGAGCGGGGCGCGATCGAGGCGGGGGCGCTGCCCGGGCTGCTGCCCGGCGGCCGCCCGGCCCATGACCCGCGGGCCCGCGAGGAGGTCTCCTCCGTCTGGGGCACCAACGACCTGCCGCACCAGGTGGGCCGGGACACCGGCCAGATCATCGAGGCGGCGGCGGTCGGCGGGCTCGGCGCGCTGCTGGTCGCGGGCGTCGAGGTCGCCGATCTGCCCGATCCGGCGCGGGCCCTGGAGGCCCTGGACGCGGTGGACTTCGTGGTCAGTCTGGAGCAGCGGCCCTCGGAGGTCACCGAGCGGGCCGATGTGGTGCTGCCGGTCGCGGCGGTCGTCGAGAAGTCCGGCACCTTCCTCAACTGGGAGGGCCGGGCCCGGCCGTTCGAGGCCGCGCTCAAGCCCGACCAGATGACCCGCCGCCATACGCTCCCGGACGCCCGGGTGCTGCACATGCTGGCCGACGCGCTGGACGCCCCCCTGGACCTGCCGGACGTCGAGGCCGTACGGGCCGAGATGACCCGGCTCGGCAGCTGGCAGGGCCCGCGCGCCACCGCCTCGCTGGAGACGGGCGGTCCGCTGCCCCGGCCGGCCGAGGGCGAGGCGGTCCTCGCCGGCCATCGGCTGCTGCTCGACCAGGGCCGGCTCCAGGACGGCGATCCGGCGCTGGCCGGGACCCGCCACGCGGCCGTGGCCCGGCTGTCGGCGGCCACGGCGGGCGAGGCCGGGGTCGAGGACGGCCAGCTCGTCCGCGTCACCGGCCCGGCCGGATCGGTCCAACTGCCGCTGAGCGTCACCGCGATGCCCGACCGGGTGGTCTGGCTGCCGCTGGCCTCCGTCGGCGGTGGTGTCCAGCGCGATCTGGGGGCCCGCCCCGGCGATGTCGTGACGATCACTGCCCCCGCGACGGAGGTGACCCAGTGAGGATTCTCGCCGCAGAGGACCTGTCGATGTTCGGCCGCGACCCGTGGTGGCTGATCGTGATCAAGGCCGTCTTCTGCTTCGCGTTCCTGATGGTGACCGTGCTCATCTCCATCGTCATGGAGCGCAAGGTGGTCGGCTGGATGCAGCTGCGCATCGGCCCCAACCGCCATGGCCCCTGGGGCATGCTCCAGTCCCTCGCGGACGGCGTGAAGCTGATGCTCAAGGAGGACGTGGTCGTCAAGGGCGCGGACAAGGTGGTCTACGTCCTGGCGCCGGTCGTGGCGGCCATCCCCGCCTTCATGGCGGTCGCGGTGATGCCGTTCGGCCCGGCCGGCGGCGAGGTCTCGGTCTTCGGGCACCGCACCGCGATGCAGCTGACCGATCTGCCGATCGCCGTCCTCTACATCCTCGCCACCGCCTCGGTCGGCATCTACGGCATCGTGCTGGCGGGCTGGTCCTCCGGATCGACGTATCCGCTTCTGGGGGGCTTGCGCTCCTGCGCCCAGATGATCAGCTACGAGATCGCGATGGGGCTCTCCTTCGCGGCGGTCTTCCTCTACTCCGGGTCGATGTCGACCTCGCAGATCGTGGAATCGCAGCAGGACCGCTGGTACGCGGTGCTGCTGCCGGTCTCGTTCCTCATCTACATCGTCTCGATGATCGGTGAGACCAACCGGGCGCCGTTCGACATGCCGGAGTCCGAGGGCGACCTGGTCGGCGGCTTCAACACCGAGTACTCCTCGATCAAGTTCGCGATGTTCATGCTCGCCGAGTACATCAACATGGTCACCGTCTCGATGGTCGCCGTCACCCTCTTCCTCGGCGGCTGGCGGGCCCCCTGGCCGATCAGCACCTTCTGGGAGGGTGCCAACCACGGCTGGTGGCCGCTGCTGTGGTTCGTCGGCAAGGTCGTGACATCGCTCTTCGTCTTCATCTGGGTGCGCGGCACGCTTCCGCGGGTCCGCTACGACCAGTTCATGAAGCTGGGCTGGAAGGTGCTCATCCCGATCTCGATGGTCTGGCTGATGCTGGTCGCCACCGTCCGGGCGCTGCGCAACGAGAACTACGACTACCAGGACATCGTGCTCTACGTGGGCAGCGCGGTGATCGCGCTGCTGCTGCTGTCCTTCGTGGTCGACTTCTTCCGCGACCGCTCGGCGCGGGCCGAGCCCGAAGCGGAACAGGGACCGGAGCCCGCCTTCGATCCGATGGCGGGAGGTTTCCCGGTGCCGCCGCTGCCCGGCCAGACCTTGCCGCCCGTCCCCCGCCGACGTCCGCGCACCGAGCGTGAGTTGATTGTCAGTGGTGGCCCCGACACTGTCAGTGACGGAAAGGAGGCCGACGGTGTCTGACTTCCAGAATCCGGTGGCCGGCTTCGGCGTGACCTTCAAGGCCATGTTCAAGAAGCGGCTCACCGAACAGTACCCAGAGGTGAAGAAGCCCACCGCGCCCCGCTTCCACGGACGCCACCAGCTCAACCGGCACCCGGATGGGCTGGAGAAGTGCGTCGGCTGCGAGCTGTGCGCCTGGGCCTGCCCCGCCGACGCGATCTATGTGGAGGGCGCGGACAACACCGACGAGGAGCGCTACTCGCCCGGTGAGCGCTATGGCCGCGTCTACCAGATCAACTATCTGCGCTGCATCCTGTGCGGCCTGTGCGTCGAGGCGTGCCCCACCCGGGCGCTGACCATGACCAATGAGTACGAGCTCGCCGACCGCACCCGCGAATCGCTCATCTACACCAAGGAGGAGCTGCTCGCGGGCCTCGAGGACGGCATGGTCGACTCCCCGCACGCCATCTACCCCGGCACCGACGAGCAGGACTACTACCGGGGCCTGGTGACCGAGGCCGCGCCCGGCACCACCCAGCAGGCCGCGGTCAGCAAGGGCGAGACCCTGTCCGACCAGGCCGCGGGGAACGAGGAGTCACAGGAGCGACAGCAGGGGGTGCAGGCATGAGCGGCGGCACTCTGGCCGCGGCGGCCTCCACCACCTCCACCGGTGAGGCCCTTCAGTTCTGGGTGCTCGGCACCGTCGCCGTGATCGGCGCGCTGTGCACGATCCTGATGCGCAAGGCCGTGCACAGCGCCCTGTGCCTGGCGGGCACCATGATCGTCCTGGCGGTCTTCTACCTCGCCAACGGCGCGTACTTCCTGGGCGTCGTCCAGATCGTCGTCTACACCGGCGCGATCATGATGCTGTTCCTCTTCGTGGTGATGCTGGTCGGTGTCACCGCCGCCGACTCCCTCAAGGAGACCCTGAAGGGGCAGCGCTGGCTCGCCGCCCTCTGCGGGCTCGGCTTCGGCATCCTGCTGTGCGCCGGGATCGGCAATGCCTCGCTGAAGACGTGGAACGGCCTGGGCCAGGCCAACTCCGGGGGCAATGTGGAGGGCCTGGCGTCGCTGATCTTCACCAAGTACGTCTTCGCCTTCGAGATCACCGGCGCGCTGCTGATCACCGCGGCGGTCGGCGCGATGGTGCTGACCCACCGCGAGCGCACCGAGCGGGCCCGTACCCAGCGCGAGCAGTCCGAGGCGCGGGTGCGCACCGGGCAGAACGTGCCGCCGCTGCCGGCGCCCGGTGTGTACGCGCGGCACAACGCGGTGGACATCCCCGGTCTGCTGCCCGACGGCACCCCGTCCGACCTCACCGTCAACGCGACGCTGCGCGGCCGCGGTCAGATCCGGGACGTCTCCAGTGAGGCGCTGGCCGAGCTGGCGGCGCTGGAGCAGCGCTCGCAGCGCTGGCTGGGCCGGAAGAACGACACCGGCAAGCCGTCCGGAGGCCCCGGGAAGCCGGGCATTTCCGAGAACGGCGAGAACGGCGAAGACGGCGAGAACGCGGGCAGTGCGCCGAACCCGAGGGGAGTCGCCAAGTGAATCCGGTCAACTACCTCTACCTGGCCGCCCTGTTGTTCACCATTGGTGCGGCCGGTGTCGTGATCAGGCGGAACGCGATCGTCCTCTTCATGTGCGTCGAGCTGATGCTGAACGCGTGCAACCTGGCGTTCGTCACCTTCTCCCGGCTGCACGGCAATCTCGACGGCCAGATCATCGCCTTCTTCACGATGGTCGTGGCCGCGGCGGAGGTTGTGGTCGGTCTCGCGATCATCGTGACCATCTTCCGCTCCCGCCACTCGGCCTCGGTCGACGACGCCAGCCTGATGAAGCTCTAGAAGGGGTCGCGTTCAAGTGGAGAACCTCATCGGATTGCTTGTCGCGGTCCCGCTGCTCGGCGCGGCCCTGCTGCTGTGCGGAGGGCGGCGGCTGGACGGCAAGGGCCACTACATCGGCACCGTGCTCGCCGCCGCCTCCTTCGCCATCGGCGCGGTGCTCTTCGCCGACATGCTCGGCCGCGGCGAGCACGACCGGGCCCTGCACAGCAAGGTCTTCAGCTGGATTCCGGTGGGCGGCTTCCGCGCGGACGTCGCCTTCCAGCTCGACCAGCTGTCCATGACCTTCGTCCTGCTGATCACCGGTGTGGGCACGCTGATCCACATCTACTCGATCGGCTATATGGAGCACGACGAGCGCCGCCGCCGCTTCTTCGGCTATCTCAATCTCTTCCTCGCGGCGATGCTGCTGCTCGTCCTCGCCGACAACTACCTGCTGCTGTACGTCGGCTGGGAGGGCGTCGGCCTCGCCTCGTACCTGCTCATCGGCTTCTGGCAGCACAAGCCCAGCGCGGCCACGGCGGCGAAGAAGGCGTTCATCGTCAACCGCGTCGGCGACGTCGGCCTGTCGATCGCGATCATGCTGATGTTCACCACCTTCGGGACCTTCGCCTTCGCCCCGGTGCTGACCAACGCGGATGACGCGGGCGAGGGCAAGCTCACCGCGATCGGGCTGATGCTGCTCCTCGCGGCCTGCGGCAAGTCGGCCCAGGTGCCGCTCCAGTCCTGGCTCGGGGACGCGATGGAGGGCCCGACCCCGGTCTCGGCCCTGATCCACGCGGCCACCATGGTGACCGCGGGCGTGTATCTGATCACCCGCTCCGGCGCGATCTTCAACGCCGCGCCGGACGCCCAGGCCGCGGTAGTCGCGGTCGGCGCGGTCACGCTCCTGTTCGGTGCGATCGTCGGTTGCGCCAAGGACGACATCAAGAAGGCCCTGGCCGGGTCCACCATGTCGCAGATCGGCTATATGATCCTGGCCGCCGGTCTCGGGCCGATCGGCTACGTCTTCGCGATCATGCACCTGGTGACCCACGGCTTCTTCAAGGCGGGGCTCTTCCTCGGGGCCGGGTCGGTCATGCACGCCATGAACGACGAGGTCGACATGCGCAAGTACGGCGGCCTGCGGAAGTACATGCCGGTCACCTTCATCACCTTCGGGCTCGGCTATCTCGCGATCATCGGCTTCCCCGGGCTGTCGGGCTTCTGGTCCAAGGACAAGATCATCGAGGCGGCGTTCGCCAAGGGCGGCACCGAGGGCTGGATCCTCGGCGGCGCGGCCCTGCTGGGCGCGGCCATCACCGCGTACTACATGACGCGGGTGATGCTGCTGACCTTCTTCGGCGAGAAGCGCTGGGGCACCACGCCCTCGCCCGAGGAGCCCAGCGCCGAGCCCGCCGCCGAGTCGGCCGGGGCGCACGCCGAGCCGCATCCGCACGAGTCGCCCTCGTCCATGACCATCCCCATGATCGTCCTGGCCGTGGGATCGGTCTTCGCGGGCGGGCTGTTCAGCGTGAACGACGCGTTCCTGAAGTGGCTGGAGCCGGTCACCGGCCACAGCCACGGCGACTCCCCGCTCAGCGCCGCGGCGGTCACCGCCGGGACGATGGTGGTGCTGGTGATCGGTGTGGCCCTCGCCTGGGCGCAGTACGGACGCCGGCCGGTGCCGCGCACCGCCCCCCGCGGATCCCTGCTCACCCGGGCCGCCCGGCGCGATCTGCTCCAGGACGACTTCAACCATGTCGCGCTCGTCAAACCAGGCCAATATCTGACCCGCGGTCTGGTCTATGTCGACCACAAGCTGGTCGACGGGGTGGTCAACGGCACCGCGGCCTCCGTCGGCGGGCTCTCCGGCCGGTTGCGAAAGCTCCAGAACGGCTATGCCCGTACGTACGCGGTCTCGATGTTCGGCGGTACGGCGGTGCTCATCGCCGCGACCCTGCTGATGAGGGCGGTCTGAGTCATGTCATTTCCCCTGCTGACGGCCACGGCCGTGGTGCCCGCGCTCGGTGCGGTGGCCACCGCCGCCGTGCCCGCCGCCCAGCGCGCCGCCGCCAAGTGGGTGGCGCTGGGCTTCTCCCTGGTCACCCTCGCCCTCGCGGCGGTCGTGCTGGTCCGCTTCGACCCCGGTGGCGCCCGCTTCCAGCTCACCGAATCCCATGCCTGGATCAAGGACTTCGGCGTCCGCTACGAACTGGGCGTGGACGGGATCGCGGTCGCGCTGATCGCGCTCACCGCCGTGCTCATCCCCTTCATCATCCTGGCGGGCTGGCATGACGCCGATCCGCTGGAAGGCGCCCGCCCCAACCGCCGCTGGCGGCCCACCCAGGGCTTCTTCGCGCTGATCCTGATGGTCGAGGCGATGGTGGTGATCTCCTTCGAGGCCACCGACGTCTTCCTCTTCTACATCTTCTTCGAGGCCATGCTGATCCCGATGTACTTCCTCATCGGGGGCTTCGGGGACCGGGCCGGGGGCCGCTCCGAGGAGGAGACGGCCACTCAGCGCTCGTACGCAGCGGTGAAGTTCCTGCTCTACAACCTGGCGGGTGGGCTGATCATGCTCGCCGCGGTGGTCGGTCTGTACGCGGTCACCGCCGATCAGCTCGGCACCGGCACCTTCTCGCTCCAGGAGATCGTCCAGGCGCGGGCGGGCGGCCATCTGGACATGGCGACCAGCACCGAGCGGCTGCTCTTCCTCGGCTTCTTCTTCGCCTTCGCGGTGAAGGCGCCGCTGTGGCCGCTGCACACCTGGCTGCCCAACGCGATGGGGGAGTCCACCGCCCCCGTCGCCGTGCTGATCACCGCGGTGGTCGACAAGGTCGGCACCTTCGCGATGCTCCGCTTCTGCCTCCAGCTCTTCCCGGAGGCCAGCAAGTGGGCCACCCCGGCGATCATGATCCTGGCGCTCATCAGCATCATCTACGGAGCGCTGCTGGCGATCGGCCAGCGGGACATCAAGCGGCTGATCGCCTACGCCTCGATCTCCCACTTTGGCTTCATCATCCTGGGCATCTTCGCGATGACCACCCAGGGCCAGGGTGGCGCCACCCTCTACATGGTCAACCACGGTGTCTCCACGGCCGCGCTGATGCTGGTGGCCGGGTTCCTGATCACCCGGCGCGGTTCGCGGCTCATCGCCGACTACGGCGGGGTGCAGAAGGTCGCCCCGGTGCTCGCCGGCACCTTCCTGATCGGCGGGCTCGCCACCCTCTCGCTGCCCGGGCTCGCGCCGTTCATCAGCGAATTCCTGGTCCTGGTCGGCACGTTCAGCCGCTACCCGGCGTTCGGCGTGATCGCGACCGTCGGAATAGTGCTGGCGGCGCTCTACGTCCTGATCCTCTACCAACGCACCATGACCGGTCCGGTGAAGGCCGAGGTGCGGTCCATGCCCGATCTGCGGGCGCGTGAGCTGGTCGTCGTGGCCCCGCTCATCGCGCTGCTGATCTTCCTCGGGGTCTATCCGAAGCCGCTGGCCGACATCGTCAACCCGGCGGTGGACCACACGATGTCCGTGGTGGACAAGAAGGATCCCAAGCCCGATCACCCCGTGACCGATGCGGGCTGGTTCAGCTACAGCCCGATGCCCGAGGGCGCCAACCACGGCGGTGCCCCCCACGACGGTGCTTCCGGAGGTGCCAAGTGACCCACGCGGCCACTGTCCACAGCCTGTGGACAACAGCGGCGGCGGCGCCCGACAAGATCCCGTCGCCCGATATCGAGTACGGGCAGCTGTCGCCCACGCTGATCGTGCTCGGCGCCGCGATCGTCGGCGTCCTGATCGAGGCGCTCCTCCCGCGCCGCCAGCGGTACGTGGCACAGCTGTTCGTCTCCGTGGTCGCCCTGGCCGCGGCCTTCGCCGCCGTGATCGGCCTCGCCGCCGGTGACTACGGCACCAGCAAGGCCCGGGTCGCGGCCATGGGCGCGATCGCGGTCGACGGACCGGCGCTCTTCCTCCAGGGGACCATTCTCCTGGTGGCGCTGGTGGCGGTGTTCACCTTCGCCGAGCGGCGGCTGGATCCGGTGGTGCACGGCAACCGCGTCGACTCCTTCGCGGCCCAGGCCGCCGCCGTGCCCGGCGGCGACGCCGAAAAGGCCGCCGTCAAGGCGGGGTTCACCACCACCGAGGTCTTTCCGCTGGTCCTCTTCGCGGTCGGCGGCATGCTGGTCTTCCCGTCCGCCAACGATCTGCTGACGCTCTTCGTGGCGCTGGAGGTCTTCTCCCTGCCGCTGTACATCCTGTGCGCGCTGGCCCGGCGCCACCGCGCGCTGTCGCAGGAGGCCGCGGTCAAGTACTTCCTGCTGGGCGCCTTCTCCTCGGCGTTCCTGCTCTTCGGCATCGCCCTGCTGTACGGCTACGCGGGCACGGTCGCCTACTCCGGGATCGCGGACGTCGTCGACGGCCAGGTCAGGAACGTCACCCCGGCGCTCGCCGGGACCATGGGCAATGACGCGCTGCTGCTGATCGGCGGGGCGATGGTGCTGATGGGGCTGCTGTTCAAAATCGGCGCCGTGCCGTTCCACATGTGGACCCCCGACGTCTACCAGGGCGCCCCCACCCCGGTGACCGGCTTCATGGCGGCGGCCACCAAGGTCGCGGCCTTCGGCGCGCTGCTGCGGCTGCTGTACGTCGTGCTGCCGGGGCTGCGCTGGGACTGGCGGCCGGTGATGTGGGGCGTCGCCATCGTCACCATGCTGGGCGGCGCGATCGTGGCCGTCACCCAGACCGATGTGAAGCGGCTGCTGGCGTACTCCTCGATCGCCCACGCCGGGTTCATCCTGGCCGGTGTCATCGCCACCACGCCCGACGGCATCTCCTCCGTCCTCTTCTACCTCGCCGCGTACTCCTTCGTGACCCTCGGCGCCTTCGCGGTGGTCACCCTGGTGCGGGACGCGGGCGGCGAGGCCACCCACCTGTCCAAGTGGGCCGGTCTCGGCCGCCGTTCGCCCCTGGTGGCCGCCGTCTTCGCGGTCTTCCTGCTGGCCTTCGCCGGTATCCCGCTGACCAGCGGCTTCGCCGGGAAGTTCGCGGTCTTCAAGGCGGCGGCCGACGGTGGGGCGGGCGCGCTGGTGGTGGTCGGTGTGATCTCCTCGGCGGTCGCCGCGTTCTTCTACATCCGGGTGATCGTGCTGATGTTCTTCAGCGAGCCGCGCACGGACGGCCCGTCCGTGGCCGTGCCGAGCCCGCTGACCTCGTCGGCCATCGCGATCGGCGTGGCGGTCACGCTCGTCCTGGGCGTCGCCCCGCAGTACTTCCTGGACCTCGCGAGCCAGGCGGGCGTCTTCGTCCGCTAGCGGTCACCTCAATCCAGGGGCTCCGCCCCCTGGACCCCGTCCCGGCAGGGACACCGTTCGCGGTGTCCCTGCCGGGACGGGGCACGTAGGGGCTGGGGCGTGGCTCAGGCACGGGCCGTGGGTGCTGGAGCGTTCCCCACCCCGCCCCTACCCGATCCCAGGGGGTTCCGCCCCCTGGACCCCGGCCGGGTCCGGGCACCGAGACGGTGCCCGCGCCCGGCCGGAGCTGTTCCCCACCCCGCCCCTTCCCGATCCAAGGGGCTGCGCCCCCTGGATCCCGCCCTTGCGGGGATACGTGATGGTGCCCGGGCGGGGGTGGAGGCGTCTCCCGGCTCACCCCTTCCCGAACGCAGTAGCCTGCGCCCCTTGCCGCGCCCGGAGTTGATCAGAAGTGGGAAGTCCCCCATCGATCCGAGCCGCCGGCGGCGCGCGGCGGCGACCGGCGGGGCGTGCTCGCGGGGGCGTTCGGCTGGCATCGGCCGGCTCCGGGGGTTTGCTGGTCGGCGGGTCGTATCGGGACCATACCGACGGGGCCGGGCCGATGGTGTTGCCGAAGTATTGCGCCACCTGACGGTGGCTTTCCTACCGCTTCTGCCTGCGGTTTCGTGTCCGCGGCGGCAAGATCTGCCACTGTGCGCGGCGGGCCCCCGGCGCGCTCGCGCGCCAGGGGCCCGGAGTGCCGGAGGGGGTCCGGCGCCGTGGTTCAGCCGGTCGGGAGGTCGGTCGGCACATCGGTCGGGAGGCCGGAGGGCAGCGACGTCGGCAGGCCCGAGGGGAGGTCGCCGGGCGAGGTCGCCTTGACGAACGTGTCGTTCTTGGCGAGCGCGTCCCAGTCGACCGTGAGGGTCTTGCCGTCCGCGCTCGCGGTGACCTTGCCCGCGCTGCGGTCGGTGTTTCCGTCGGCGCACTTGAGCATGAGCATCTTCCCGCCCATGTCGGCGTACTCGCCGTTGCAGATGTGCTTGTCGGCCATCAGGACGGCCTTCTTGCCGCTGATGGACAGGATGACGGCCCCCTCACCGGCCTTCGCCACATAGGTGCCGGAGACCTTCGTGTCCGCGCCCCCCTCCGCCGGGGCGCTCGACGCGGAGGAGGGGTCCTTGGATGTGTCCTTCTTGTCGTCGCCACCGTCGCTGCCGCATGCGGTCAGCAGCAGGGCGGCCGCCGCCGCCGTGCCGGCGATGCTCACTGCCTTCTTCACGTGCTTCTCCTCGATCGTCCGGGATCGTCAGGGCAGGAGCACGACAAATTAGCAGCCGCGTCAGGGCGTGGCCGGGACCACCTGGCCGGTCACCTCGCCCAGGCCGATACGGGTCCCCTCCGGGCCCGGGGCCCAGGCCGTGACGGTCACCTCGTCGCCGTCCTCCAGGAAGGTGCGGGCGCCGTCGGGGAGCCGCAGGGGGTCCCGGCCGCCCCAGGTGAGTTCGAGGAGAGAGCCGAGCTCGTCCGGGCGCGGACCGCTGACCGTTCCGGAGGCGAAGAGGTCGCCGGTGCGCAGCGAGGCGCCGTTCACCGTCAGATGGGCGAGCTGCTGGGCCGCGGTCCAGTACATGGCGGAGAAGGGCGGGCGGGAGATCGTGTGGCCGTTGAGCGCGACCTCCAGGCGCAGATCGAGCCCGCCGGGCTCGGCGGCGCTGTCGTCCAGGTAGGGGAGGGGCGGGACGTCGCGGGCGGGAGGGCCGGTACGGGCCGCGGCGAGGGCGTCCAGCGGGGTGACCCACGCGGCGAGCGAGGTGGCGAAGGACTTGCCCAGGAAGGGGCCGAGCGGGCGGTACTCCCACGCCTGGATGTCGCGCGCGGACCAGTCGTTGAGCAGACAGACGCCGAAGACGTGGTCGTGGAACCCGGAGAGCGGCACCGGTGTATTCACAGTGGAAGGGGCGCCGACGACGAAGGCCACCTCCGCTTCGAAGTCGAGGCGCAGGGAGGGGCCGAAGACCGGAGTGGGGGAGGAAGCGTGTGGTGCGGAGGTATCGGCCGGGGGCAGATGCTGGCCCTGCGGGCGGACGATGGGCGTGCCCGAGACGAGGATGGTGCCGGCCCGGCCGTGGTAGCCGATCGGCATGTGCTTCCAGTTGGGGGTGAGCGCCTCACCGTCGGGGCGGAAGATCCGGCCCGTGTTGGTGGCGTGGTGCTCGCTCGCATAGAAGTCGGCGTAGTCGGCCACTTCGAAGGGGAGGTGGAGCGCCACGGTGGGGAGGGGATGCATCAGGGGCTCGATGGTCGAGCGATGTGCCGGGTCGGTGAGCCAGTCGAGCAGCTCGGCGCGGACGGCCTGCCAGACCGGGCGGCCCGCGGCCATCAGCGGGTTGAGGGTGTCGGCGCCCAGCGGCTCGGCGTGCGGAGAGGCGGTGGCGGCCGCGGCGGCGCCCACGTCCAGCACATGGTTTCCGTAGCGCACCCCGATTTTCCGCAGATGAGGAGTGTGCGGCGCGGTGAAGACCCCATAGGGGAGGTTGTGCGGGCCGAAGGGGTCGCCTTCGGGCAGGTCCAGCGGGGATCGCTGCGGCATCGGGGCTGCCTCGCCTTCTCCTCGTCACTGTGGGACGCAGCACACCCTAAGGCGCGGGGAGCGCGGGGAAGGCCCAGGGCAAGGCCGGTGGTCGGGGCTGGCCGCCGACCATGTGGTGGGCGCTACGGGCTATCGGATGGGCGTCGCGGCGCTGGACTTCCTCGGGCCCGGGCTCCGCTCCGAGTTGGTCACCGGAGCCGGGGGCCGGGCGGCCGGGTGGGATCCGGCGGGGCGGCCTGGTGGGATCCGGCCAAGCGGCCGGGTGGGGTCCGGGGCATGAATGATCTGCTGCGATCGCGGTACTGCCATGTGAAGCGGTCGGTTCGGGAGAGAACGGTGAGAGGTGCACAAGGCGGGAAGGCGCCAACAGTGATCGATACCCGACCGGATACGCTGCCTGTTGGTGGAGGCAGCGACACATCGACATTCGCGTCATTCGTAGGCAGACAGGAGTACCCCGTGAGCTTCGTCGGGCCCTTGGGGCTGAGCGTGCGGGACCGGACTCTGGAAGCCGACACCCAGGCCGGGCTGACGGCGGTCGAAGAGGGCCTGCTGGAGGCCACCAAAAGCGATGTGCCCTTCATCACGGAGGCCGCCCAGCATCTGGTACGGGCCGGGGGGAAGCGGTTCCGGCCCCTGCTGGTGCTGCTGGCCGCGCAGTTCGGTGACCCCCACGCACCCGGAGTGGTGCCCTCGGCGGTGGTCGTCGAGCTCACCCATCTGGCGACGCTGTACCACGACGATGTGATGGACGAGGCGGAGGTGCGGCGCGGCGTCTCCAGCGCCAACGCCCGCTGGGGCAACTCGGTGGCGGTCCTCACCGGCGACTTCCTCTTCGCCCGCGCCTCGCACATCCTGGCCGACCTCGGCCCCGAGGCGGTGCGGATCCAGGCCGAGGCGTTCGAGCGGCTGGTCACCGGCCAGATCCTGGAGACGGCGGGCCCCCGCGACGGCCGTGACCCGGTCGAGCACTACCTGGATGTGCTGGCCGGTAAGACGGGCTCGCTGATCGCCGTCTCCGGCCGGTTCGGCGCGATGATGTCGGGCGCCGACGAGAGCATCGTCAGCATCCTCACCCAGTACGGCGAGCGGCTCGGCATGGCCTTCCAGCTCGCCGACGACGTACTGGACATCGCCAGCGACAGCCATGAGTCCGGTAAGACCCCCGGCACCGATCTGCGCGAGGGCGTGGCCACCCTGCCCGTGCTGTATGTGCGGGAGCAGGCCGAGGCGACCGGTTCGGCCGAGGACCGCGAGCTGTGCGAACTGCTCGCGGGCGATCTCACCGATGACGCGCGCCATGCCGAGGTGTTGCGGCGGCTGCGTGCCCATCCGGCGCTGGAGCGGGCCCGCCGGGTCACGGTCCGCTATGCGGCCGAGGCCCGTTCGATGCTGGCACCGCTGCCCAAGGGCCCGGCGAAGGCGGCCCTCGAGGGGCTGTGCGATGCGGTGGTCCACCGGGCCGGGTGAGCCCGCCCGGCGCCCGTTCCACCTCGCCAGGCCCTTGATCCGGGGAGTCGGCCCCCGATCCCGGGGGCCGTGCTCGTGACTCCCGGGGGAGTAGGACCCTGACTCCCGGGGGAGCGGCGTCATACCCGAGCATTACGCCGAGGTGATCCTGCGGGCTGACGCGCCACGTCGAACGATTTGGTGGGATGAAAAGACCACCACATGGCGGGATCGGGTGACAATGGCCCGAGAGGTGGACGAGTGCAAGCTGACGAACCGCCGCCGACGACGGAGGTAGAGCACACATGGCACGGATCCGACCGACACAGGTCGCCGACGACGGCTTCTGGGATGAAGAACGGCCATCACGAGGGAAGAAGGCCGCCCGGTACGCCGCTCCGGTAGCCGTCGCGGGCATCGCGGCGGCGACCATAGGACTGGTCCCGGCGCTCGCCAGTACCGGCGACCCCGATCTGCCGAAGATCTCGGCGCAAGAGCTCATCAGCAAGATGGCGGCATCGGACGCCCAGCAGATGTCCGGTTCGGTGAAGATCACCACCGATCTGGGCATCCCCTCGCTCCCCGGCGGCGGCTCCATCGCCGACCTCGGCGGGGCCCGGGGCGGTGACGCGTCCGCCGCGCCCGAGTCCAAGCTGATGGAGCTGATCTCCGGCTCCCACACCCTGCGGGTGGCCACCGACGGCCCCGACAAGCAGCGCGTGTCGATCGTCGAGAACGCCGCCGAGTACAGCATGATCCACAACGGCGATGACGTCTGGGCGTACGACAGCGGGAGCAATTCCGCGTACCACGCCACCGCCCCGAAGGACGCGAAGGCCAAGGGCGACCACCGGCAGGAGGTGCCCAAGGACCTGCGGGACGCCACGCCCCAGAAGCTGGCCAAGACGTTGCTCTCCTCCGTGGACGACACCACCGACGTGACCGTCGACGGCACCTCCCGGGTCGCCGGGCGGGACGCCTACGACCTGCTGATCAAGCCCAAGCAGAACAGCGACTCCACGATCGGATCGGTCCGTATCGCGGTGGACGCGGACAACGGTGTCCCGCTGAAGTTCACGCTCTCCCCGAAGAGCGGCGGCAAGGCGATCGTCGATGTGGGCTTCACCAAGGTGGACTTCGGCAAGCCCAAGGCGAGCACCTTCGACTTCACGCCGCCCAAGGGCGCCAAGGTCACCGAGGAGCCCAAGGCCGACCGCAAGCACGCCCCGAAGGACTTCGGCGCCAAGGACTTCAAGGACGCCCAGGGCGCCCTGTCCGGGCTGAAGGTCGTCGGCGAGGGCTGGGACTCGGTCGCCAGGCTCGACACCCCCGGCGGCGCCGCGGCACCCGGCGGCGACAGCGGCCCGGGCGCGGCCTCCGGCCTCCTCGGCGGCTTCGGCAAGGAGGTCAAGGGGAAGTTCGGCTCGGGCACCGTGGTCAGCACCCGGCTGGTGAACGCGCTGCTCACCGACGACGGCAAGGTGTTCGTCGGCGCGGTCGACAAGGACGCCCTGGTCAAGGCCGCCAACGCGGCCAAGTGAGCCCACTGGGCGCATAAGGCGCGGTGACGACGGACGACGTGGGGCGCGGATACGACGCAGAACGAAGGGGAGCCCGTGGAGCAGCGGTCCACCGAGGGGGACGACGCCGCGGTGGAGACCCGCGGGCTCACCAAGCGCTACCGGGGCGGACAGCTCGCGGTCGACGCGCTGGATCTGTCCGTGCCGCGGGGCAGTGTCTTCGGCTTCCTCGGGCCCAATGGCTCGGGGAAGACGACGACCATCCGCATGCTCATGGGCCTGATCGAGCCCACCTCGGGCAGGGCCAGGCTGCTCGGCGAACCGATGCCACGCGCCGCCCGGAGCGTGCTGCCCAGGGTGGGGGCCCTCATCGAGGGCCCCGCCCTGTACCCCTTTCTGACCGGCCGCGACAATCTGCTGCGCTACGACGCGGCCGACCCCACCGCCGACCCCCGCACCCGCGCCCCCCGCGTGGCGGCCGCCCTGGACCGGGTCGGGCTGGCCGCCGCGGCCGGGAAGAAGGCCCGTGCGTACTCGCTCGGCATGAAGCAGCGCCTGGGCCTGGCCGCCGCACTGCTCCAGCCGCGAGAGCTGCTGGTGCTGGACGAGCCGACCAACGGCCTCGATCCGCAGGGCATGCGCGAGATCCGCGCCCTGGTGCGCGAGCTGGCCGAGGAGGGCACCACCGTCTTCCTCTCCTCCCATCTCCTCGATGAGATCGAACAGGTGTGCACGCACGCCGCCGTGATGGCCCAGGGCCGTCTGATCACCCAGGGCACGGTGGCCGAGCTGGCGGCGGGCAGTCGCGGTCGGCTGGCCGTCACCACCCCGGACCCGGTGGACGCGGTCCGGGTGCTCAAGGAGCACGGGGTGACGGATCTGGTGGTCCTGGACGAGCGCGTCTCCGGCGAGCTGCCGGTGCCCGGCCCCGGCGTGGAAGACGCACCGCTGGAGCTGGCCGATCTCAACGCCGCCCTCGTACGCGCCGGGGTGCGGGTCCGGGCCTTCGGGGCCGAACGCGCCTCGCTCGAGGACGCCTTTGTCGCGCTGACCGGGGAGGGCTTCGATGTCGCGGGCTGACGAAACGAGGACGGCCGACACCGGCGTACCCGAGACGGGCCACACCGGCGCACCCGCGACGGCCGACACCGGCGCACCGGCCGACAGGGCCGCGAAGCCGCCCCGCCCGAGCCCCCTGTGGGCCCTGGCGCTCTTCCGCTCCGAGCTGACCACCACCCTCCGCCGCTGGCGGACCCTGGCCCTGCTCGGGGTGCTCGCGCTGATCCCGATCCTCATCGGCGTCGCGGTGAAGATCGAGACGAGCGACGGTGGCAGCTTCGGCGGCGGCCGCGGGGGAGAGGGGTCGGGCCCCGCCTTCTTCCCCCAGATCACCAACAACGGGATCTTCCTGGTCTTCGCGTCACTGGCGGCGACGCTGCCGGTCTTCCTGCCGATGGTGATCGGTGTGATCGCCGGTGACGCCATCGCCGGTGAGGCGGGTTCCGGGACGCTGCGCTATCTGCTGGTCGCCCCCGCCGGGCGGACCCGTCTGCTGCTGGCCAAATTCACCACCACCATGGCCTTCTGCCTGATCGCGACGCTGGTGGTGGCCCTCTCGAGCCTGGTGACGGGGGTGCTGCTGTTCCCGCTCGGCGATGTCACGCTGATCTCGGGCATCACCGTCTCGTTCGAGGAGGCGCTGCTCCGGGCGCTCGGCGTGGCCGCCCTGGTGGCCCTGTCGCTGGTGGGGATCGCCACGGTGGGGCTGTTCATCTCCACCCTCACCAACAGCGGGATCGCGGCCATGGCCACGACCGTGGGGCTGGTGGTCACCGCGCAGATCCTCGACACCATCCCGCAGCTGCACGCGATCCACCCGTACCTCTTCCCGCACTACTGGCTCAGCTTCGCCGATCTCCTCCGCGAGCCGGTCTACTGGGACGAGCTGGTCAAGAATCTGGGGTTGCAGGGGCTGTACGTGGCCGTGTTCGGCTCGGCGGCCTGGGCCCGGTTCACCGCGAAGGACATCACGGCCTGAGCGGCCCGCGACGGCATGGGCGGCATGGGCGGCATGGGCGGACGGAGCCGAACACGGCAGCACGGCACATCATCCGGGATCAGGCGCCGCCGAGCGTCCAGACCGCGTAGGCGATGGCGTCGCTGTTGCGGTCCAGGGCGGTGTCGTCGATGTTGCTCGAGGTGTCGCAGGAGCGGTGGTAGCAGCGGTCGAACGCCTGACCGGAGGTGCCGCCCCACTTCTGGGCCTGGGCGGCGGTCTTGATGTAGTCGGCGCCGCTGAAGAGGCCGCCCACCGGGATGCCCTTGTTCTTGAACGGCGCGTGGTCGGAGCGGCCGTCGCCCTCGGTCTCGATCTCGGTGGGCACGCCCTTGGCGGAGAAGAACGCCTTGAAGACCGACTCGATCCCGGGGTCGTCGTCGTACACGAAGTAGCCGGGGTTGGGCGAGCCGATCATGTCGAAGTTGAGATAGCCGTCGATCTTCGCCCGTTCGGATGACGGCAGATTGTTGATGTAGTAGGTCGAGCCGACCATCCCCCGCTCCTCGGCGCCCCACCAGGCGAACCGCAGATGCTTGGTGGGCTTCGCGCCCTGGCGGGCGACGGTGAGCGCGGTCTCCAGGATTCCGGCGGAGCCCGAGCCGTTGTCGTTGATCCCGGGGCCCGCGGTGACGGAGTCGAGGTGGGCGCCGGAGAACACCACGTTGTTGGTGTCGCCGCCGGGCCAGTCGGCGATGAGGTTGTAGCCGGTGGCACCGCCGGAGGTGAACTGCTGCACGGTGGTGGTGTATCCGGCGGCGTCCAGCTTGCCCTTGATGTAGTCGAGCGACGCCTTGTAGCCGGGGCGGCCATGGGCGCGGTTGCCGCCGTTGGCGGTGGCAATGGACTGCAACTGGGTCAGATGGGCCTTCACATTGGCCACGGAGATGTCGGGTGCCGCGAGGGCGGTACGGGCGTCCGCCGTGGGCCGTGCCGATGCGGCGGCGGAGGTGGCGGGGGCGGCCGAGACCAGGGCGGCGACCGCCGTACCGGCGGCGGCCATGGCGGCCGTACGCCGTATCAGGGATCTTCGGGGGCGGGCTTGCGCGCATGAGGACATGGGGGGCTCCGGTTCCGAACGTGGACAGGACGGAATGACGTGACGCTGTGTGGTGCACGTGCCCGTGGGGCGGTGGAGCGGTGAACGTGCTGATGCTCCGGGCGTGGCTGACTCCGCGTCAAGGGCGGAAACCGGACATCACCCGCCGGATATCGGTCCCGGCCGGAGATCGGACACCGAGGCGTCAGGAACCACATCGGCCTCCACTGTCGCCGACAGCGCCCCCGCCCGCGCGGCGGCGTCGGCCAGCGCCCGCCGCGCCCGCCGGGCGGTGCGCAGCGCGTCCCAGGTCAGCAGCGCGAGGGCGAGCCAGACGAGGGCGAAGCCCGCCCACCGTTCGGGTGGCATCGACTCGTGGAAGACGGCGAGCCCGAGGATGAACTGGAAGGTCGGCGCCACGTACTGGAGCATCCCGATCGTCGACAGCGGCAGCCGCACCGCGGACGCCCCGAAGCAGATCAGCGGCAGCGCCGTGACGAAGCCGCAGCTCGCCAGCAGCGCGGCGTGCCCGACGCCCTGGCTCGCGAACGTGCTGCCGCCGTGCGCCCCGAGCCAGATCAGGAAGCCGAGCGCGGGCAGGAACTGCACGGCGGTCTCGGCGGCCAGCGACTCCAGCCCGTCGAGACCGACCCGCTTCTTGGCCAGCCCGTACGTCGCGAAGCTGAAGGCGAGGGTGAGCGCGATCCACGGCGGTTTGCCGTAGCCCACCGTCAGCACGGCCACGGCCAGCACCCCGACGCCGACCGCCGCCCACTGTGCGGGCCGCAGCCGCTCACGCAGCAGCAGCACCCCGAAGGCGATGCTGACCAGCGGGTTGATGAAGTATCCGAGCGCGGTCTCCACCACATGCCCGCTGTTGACGCCCCAGATGTACAGGCCCCAGTTGACCGAGATCACGGTCGCGGCGAGCGCGATCATGCCCAGCCGCCGGGGCTGCCGCAGCAGCGGCCGGATCCAGCTCCAGCGGCGCAGCACCAGCAGCACCAGACCGACGGCCGCCAGCGACCACACCATCCGGTGGGCCAGGATCTCCACCGCCCCGGCGGGCTCCAGCAGTGGCCAGAAGAGCGGCACCAGACCCCAGATGCCGTATGCCGCGAAGCCGTAGAGGAGCCCGGCGCGATCGACGCGGTCCTGCTGGTCCTGCGGCGTCACGGCACCCTCCCCGACGGCATGACGAACCCCCGGCGGGCCCGTTCCGAGGGTCCGAAGGTAGCGCTGGTGAGGCCCGCCTGTCATTCCCGTATCGGAATACGGTGATGACAGGCGGGCCGCGGTGCGTACGGGGCGGGTCAGCCCTTCAGCGCGGCCGCCACCGAGTCCGCGATGGGCGTGGTCGGGCGGCCTATGAGCCGGGACAGCTCACCCGGGGTGGCGTCCAGCCGACCGCGCTCGATGGCCACCTCGACATCGGAGAGGATCACGGCGAGCGGCTCGGGGACGCCCGCGCCGGTGAGGATGGACTGGTACTCGGCGGGGGAGACGGCGCCGTAGACGATCTCCTTGCCGGACTGCCGGGCGACCACCTCGGCGTATTCGGCGAAGCCCCAGGCGGTGTCGCCGGACAGCTCGTACGCCTTGCCCTCGTGGCCCTCACCGGTCAGGACGGCGACGGCGGCGGCCGCGTAGTCGGCGCGCGCGGCGGAGGCGACCCGGCCCTCGCCCGCGGCGCCCACGACGGCGCCGTGCTCCAGGACGGTGGCGAGGTTCTCGGTGTAGTTCTCGTTGTACCAGCCGTTGCGCAGCAGTACGTACGGCAGACCGGAGTCGGCGATCGCCTGCTCGGTGACCTTGTGCTCATCGGCCAGGGAGAAGTCGGCGGCGGGGCCGCCCAGGACGCTGGTGTAGGCGAGCAGCGCGACACCGGCCTCCTTGGCGGCGTCGAGCACGGCCTGGTGCTGCGGCACCCGCTGCCCGACCTCGCTGCCGGAGATCAGCAGCACCTTGTCCCCGGCGGCGAAGGCGCCGGGGAGCGTCTCGGGCCGGCTGTAGTCGGCCACATGCAGCCGCACCCCGCGGTCGGCGAGGTCGGTGGCCTTCGCGGTGTCGCGCACGACCGCGGTGATCTGGTCGGCGGGAACCTTCTCCAGCAGCCCCTCGACGACGAGGCGGCCGAGGTGGCCGGTGGCTCCGGTGACGACGATGCTCATATGCGTGACTCTCCTGGTTCGGGATCGGCACACCCACCATAAGGGAAGCGCTAACCAATAGAAAGGTACTTCCGGTTAAGTAAGTGTGTTCATTCGGGGCCGGGCCGCTCCGGGGACCCCGGCTCCCCGGCCTACCGCTCTCCGGGCCCCCGTTCCCCGGCCTCCCGCTCCCCGGTCTCCCGCTCCCGTGCCGCGAGGCTGACGGCGTACGGCAGGATCGTCACCGCGACACCCGGCAGCCGCTCCAGCGCCTTGGCCAGCGACTCCGCCGTCCCCCGGTGCAGCAGCTTGCCCAGCGGGGAGGCATAGGTGCGGCGCGGCACCAGCAGGGTCAGCGCGGTCCGCCCGTCCTCGGTGCTACGGGCCGCCAGCTCCATCACCGCGTGGCGCAGCCGCCGGTCCGGGCACTCCACGACCTCAAGCGGCACCGTCACCCCCACCGTGGCCTCCCACCGCGCCATCAGCCGCCGGGCGTGGGTCTCGTCCACCATGAAGTGCACCGCGCGGACCTCGTCGGGCCGCAGCTCATGCGCGTACCGCAGCGCCTTGACCGTCGCGAGGTCGATGCTGTCCGCCAGGACGAAGACCACATGGCGCCGCCAGCGCGGAACGTCGTTCCCGGGGCGCTCCACCGCCTCCAGGGCGGCCGCCTCCGCGCGGTACTCGCGGTTGATCCGGATCAGCGCCCAGACCCCGAGCGGGAAGACCACCACGACCAGCCAGGCGCCCTCGGTGAACTTGGTGATCCCGAAGATCAGCACCACGGCGGCGGAGACCACCGCGGTGATGAGGTTCACCGCGACCTTCCATGTCCGTCCGGGCTCGCGGCGCCGCAGGTGATAGGCCGTCATCCCGGACCCGGCCATGGTGAAGGCGGTGAACACCCCGATCGCGTACAGCGCCACCAGCCGGTCCACATTGGCCTCGGTGACCACCAGCAGCGCCAGCGCCACCACGGCCAGCGACACGATCCCGTTGGAGAAGGCCAGCCGGTGGCCGCGCCGGGTCAGCTGCCGGGGCAGAAAGCGGTCCTCGGCCACGAAGCTGGCCAGGAACGGGAAGCCGGTGAAGGGCGTGTTGGCGCCCGTGTAGAGGATGAGCGCGGTCGCCAGCTGGACGAACGCCAGCCCCAGGGCCCCCGGCACCCCGCCGCCGAAGACCAGATGGGCCTCCTGCGCGAGGACGGTCGGGGTGCCGTCCCGGTACGGGATGGCGTGGGTGAAGTGGGCCAGGGCGGACACCCCGAGCACCAGCGTGCCCAGGACGCAGCTCATCGTGACCAGCGTGCGGCGGGCGTTGCGTCCCTTGGGGTCGCGGAAGACCGAGACGCTGTTGGAGATCGCCTCCAGACCGGTCAGCGAGGAGCCGCCGTTGGCGAACGAGCGCAGCACGATGAAGAGCGAGGCGCCGTAGAGCCAGCCGCTGCCCGGGGTTCCTAGGGGCACGGCGCCGGCGGCGTGCACATCGGCGTGCGGCAGCGTCCCGGTGAGCCCGCGGACCACGCCGACCACCAGCATCAGGCCGACGGCGAGGATGAACAGGTAGGCGGGCGCCATGAAGACCCGCCCGGCCTCCCGCAGTCCGCGCAGATTGCCGTACGCGAGGATCAGGATCACCAGGGCGCTGAGGGGCAGTTGGAGATGGTCGATACCGGTCCAGGTGCCGCCGACGAGATGGGCGAACGAGATGATCGCGTTGGTGCCCGCCGAGACCTGCACCGCGACGGTGACGATGTAGTCCACCAGCAGCGCCACGGACGCGATCTGGGCGATGTCCGGGCCGAAGTTCTCCCGCGCCACCACATAAGAGCCGCCCGCCCGGGTGTAGATCATCACCACATCGCTGTAGCAGAGCGTGACCACCAGCAGCACCAGCAGGATCGCCCCGGTCACCGGGAGGATCATGGTGAACGCGGCGACCCCGATGACCGGCACCAGCACCCGCAGCATCTCCTCGCTGCCGTACGCCGTCGAGGAGATGCAGTCGGAGGCCAGCACACCCAGCGCGGCCGGGTTGCGCAGCTTCTCGCGCCGGATCCGCTCGGTGACCAGGGGCGGACCGAGCAGCAGCCGCTTGAGGCGGTAGCCGGGGCGGTCGGGCGGCTGGAGCGGGGCGGCGGTGTCGGCCATGCGCATAGCAGAGCGGGTGCCCGGCCGGGGCGCGGTCAGACGCTCCGGCCGGGCACCCGCCTGTGCCCGTATGTACGAACGCGCCCGCTGGGCGCGCCTGACGGGGTCAGCCCACGACGGTCCAGGTGTCGCCGCCCGCGAGCAGCGCGCCGAGGTCGCCCTTCCCCTTCAGCTCCACGGCGTTGTCGAGCTGGTCGGACATCTGGGTGTCGTAGACCGGGCGCTCCACATCGCGCAGCACCCCGATGGGGGTGTGGTGGAGGGTGTCGGCGTCGGCGAGCCGGGTCAGCGCGAACGCCGTGGTGGGCGAGGCCGCGTGGGCGTCGTGCACCAGCACCTGGTGCTCGTTCTCGGCGGTGACGGTGACCACTTCGAGGTCGCCGGTGCGCTGGTCGCGGATGACACCCTTGGACTGGTCGGCGCCGAAGCGGATCGGCTGCCCGTGCTCCAGCCGGATCACGGCCTCCTGGGCCTGGTCCTTGTCCTTCAGGGCCTCGAAGGCGCCGTCGTTGAAGATGTTGCAGTTCTGGTAGATCTCCACCAGCGCGGTGCCCGGGTGGGCCGCCGCCTGCCGCAGCACCTCGGTCAGGTGCTTGCGGTCGGAGTCCACGGTGCGGGCCACGAAGCCCGCCTCGGCGCCGAGCGCGAGCGACAGCGGGTTGAACGGCGCGTCCAGGGAGCCCATCGGGGTCGACTTGGTGATCTTGCCGACCTCGGAGGTGGGGCTGTACTGCCCCTTGGTCAGGCCGTAGATGCGGTTGTTGAAGAGCAGGATCTTCAAGTTCACATTGCGGCGCAGCGCGTGGATCAGGTGGTTGCCGCCGATCGACAGCGCGTCGCCGTCACCGGTGACGACCCACACCGACAGATCGCGGCGGGAGGCGGCCAGGCCGGTGGCGATGGCCGGGGCGCGGCCGTGGATGGAGTGCATCCCGTAGGTGTTCATGTAGTACGGGAAGCGCGAGGAGCAGCCGATGCCGGAGACGAAGACGATGTTCTCCTTCGCCAGGCCCAGTTCGGGCATGAAGCCCTGGACGGCGGCGAGGATCGCGTAGTCACCGCAGCCGGGGCACCAGCGGACCTCCTGGTCGGACTTGAAGTCCTTCATCGTCTGCTTGGTGTCGCTCTTGGGCACCAGGGAGAGCGCGTGCCGAGCCGATGCCGCGCCCTCGGCGATGGTGTCAGTCATCGATGGCCTCCTTGAGGGCGGTGGCGAGCTGTTCGGCCTTGAAGGGCAGTCCGCGGACCTGGGTGAACGAGCGGGTGTCGACCAGATAGCGGGCGCGCAGCAGCGTCGCCAGCTGCCCCAGGTTCATCTCCGGCACCACGACCTTCTCGTAACCCTCGAGCACCTTGCCGAGGTTGGCCGGGAAGGGGTTGAGATGGCGCAGATGGGCCTGGGCGATCCGGTCGCCCGCGGTGCGGACGCGGCGCACCGCCGCGGTGATCGGGCCGTATGTGGAACCCCACCCCAGGACCAGGGTGCGGGCGTCGCCGGTCGGGTCGTCCACCTCGATGTCCGGCACCGCGATGCCGTCCACCTTGGCCTGGCGGATGCGGACCATGTGGTCGTGGTTGGCCGGGTCGTAGGAGATGTTCCCCGTGCCGTCCTGCTTCTCGATGCCGCCGATCCGGTGCTCAAGACCGGGCGTTCCGGGCACGGCCCAGGGGCGGGCCAGGGTCTCCGGGTCGCGCTTGTACGGCCAGAAGACCTCGGTGCCGTCGGCGAGTACGTGATTGGGGCCGGCCGCGAACTGGACGCGCAGGTCGGGCAGCTCGCCCACGTCCGGCACCCGCCAGGGCTCCGAGCCGTTGGCCAGATAGCCGTCCGACAGCAGGAACACCGGGGTGCGGTAGGTCAGGGCGATCCGGGCGGCCTCGAGCGCGGCGTCGAAGCAGTCGGCCGGGGTCTTCGGGGCCACGATCGGCACCGGGGCCTCGCCGTTGCGCCCGTACATGGCCTGGAGCAGGTCGGCCTGCTCGGTCTTGGTGGGCAGCCCGGTGGAGGGGCCGCCGCGCTGGATGTCGATCACCAGCAGCGGCAGCTCCAGCGACACCGCGAGCCCGATGGTCTCCGACTTCAGCGCCACACCGGGGCCGGAGGTGGTGGTCACGGCGAGGGAGCCGCCGAAGGCCGCGCCCAGCGCGGCGCCGATCCCGGCGATCTCGTCCTCGGCCTGGAAGCTGCGCACGCCGAAGTTCTTGTGCTTGGACAGCTCATGCAGGATGTCCGAGGCCGGGGTGATCGGGTACGACCCCAGGAACAGCGGCAGATCCGCCTGGCGGGAGGCCGCGATCAGCCCGTACGACAGCGCCAGGTTTCCGGAGATGTTCCGGTAGGTGCCGGTGGGGAACGCGGTGGTGGCCGGGGCGACCTCGTAGGAGACGGCGAAGTCCTCGGTGGTCTCGCCGAAGTTCCAGCCCGCCCGGAAGGCGGCCACGTTCGCCTCGGCGATCTGCGGCTTCTTGGCGAACTTCTGGCGCAGGAACTTCTCGGTGTTCTCGGTCGGCCGGTGGTACATCCACGACAGCAGCCCGAGCGCGAACATGTTCTTGCTGCGCTCGGCCTCCTTGCGGGACAGCCCGAATTCCTTCAGCGCCTCGATGGTCAGCGTGGTGAGCGGCACCGGGTGGACGCGATAGCCGTCCAGCGAGCCGTCCTCCAGGGGGCTTTGGTCATAGCCGACCTTGGCCATGGGGCGCTTGGTGAACTCGTCGGTGTTGACGATGATTTCCGCCCCGCGCGGCACATCGGGGAGGTTGGCCTTCAGCGCGGCCGGGTTCATCGCCACCAGTACGTTCGGCGCGTCACCTGGTGTGAGGATGTCGTGATCGGCGAAGTGGAGCTGGAAGCTCGACACTCCGGGCAGGGTGCCGGCGGGGGCGCGGATCTCCGCCGGGAAGTTCGGCAGGGTCGACAGGTCGTTTCCGAACGACGCCGTCTCCGAGGTGAACCGGTCACCCGTGAGCTGCATACCGTCACCGGAGTCCCCCGCGAACCGGATGATCACCCGGTCCAGACGGCGGACCTCCTTGCCACCGTCTGCTGATCGCTGTCCCCCGGCGGGCATCTGCCCGCCCTGCTGATCGGCTGGTTCGGCCTGCTCGGCCGGGCTGCTGACCTGGCTGGTCACTGCTTCGGACCTCCCTTGAGGCGGCGCTCCTGGACAGTCGGTGCCGACCGGTTGTTGTCCCATGACCATCGTACGTCGGTAAGGGTGGCCTTCCTTGGCCGGATCACATGGTGGACGCCGAAAGAAGAACCATATATGTCCTGGTTTGGCGCGACGTGTCCCTCCCCCCGTGCTGTCATTTCCGCTGATCCCCCGTTCAGCCTTTGGCCCCGCTTTGGTGTGCGGGAGTCTGCTTTCAGGAATTGAGAGTCTCAGGAATTGAGATAAGTGAGGACGGCGAGCACCCGACGGTGATCCCCGTCACTCGGCGACAGGCCGAGCTTCAGGAAGATGTTGCTCACATGCTTCTCGACCGCGCCGTCGCTCACCACGAGCTGCCGGGCGATGGCCGAATTGGTACGGCCCTCCGCCATCAGCCCCAGCACCTCCCGCTCCCTCGGGGTGAGCCCGGCCAGCACATCCTGCTTGCGGCTGCGGCCCAGCAGCTGGGCGACCACCTCCGGGTCGAGCGCCGTGCCGCCCTGGGCGACCCGCACCACCGCGTCCACGAACTCGCGCACCTCGGCCACCCGGTCCTTGAGCAGATAGCCCACGCCCCGGCTGTTCCCGGCCAGCAGCTCGGTGGCGTACTGCTCCTCCACGTACTGCGACAGGACCAGCACCGCCAGGCCAGGGTGGTCGCGGCGCAGCCGGACGGCCGCCCGGACCCCCTCGTCGGTGTGGGTGGGCGGCATCCGGACGTCGGCCACCACCACATCCGGTGGCGTGCCCTCGTCGGCCAGCTCCCGCACCGACTTGATCAGCGCTTCCGCGTCCCCGACGCCCGCGACCACGTCATGGCCCCGGTCGGTCAGCAGCCGGGTCAGCCCCTCCCGCAGCAGCACCGAATCCTCGGCGATGACCACCCGTACTCTGTCCGCCACGATGCTCGGCCCCCGTTTCACTCGGTTCGTCGGGACCAGCATCCCAGGGTTCGGCCGCTCGCGTCGCGCAGAACCGGCCGCGTACGGGCCGCGCAGGAGTGGAGGGGTGTGCGCCGTCAGCGCCAGGGGCGTGTGCGGTCAGGGCCAGGGGCGTGTGCGGTCAGGGCCAGGGGCGTGTGCGGTCAGGGCCAGGGGCGTGTGCGGTCAGCGTCAGGTTTCGTGCGGCGTCAGCGCCAGGGGAGCTCGGCGGTCACCGTGGTCGGGCCGCCCGCCGGGGAGTGGACCACGAGGACCCCGTCCACCGCGTCGATCCGCTCGGCCAGCCCGGCGAGACCCGAACCGGCGGAGGTGTCGGCCCCGCCCCGCCCGTCGTCCGTGATCTGGATCAGCAGCCGGTCCTCGGTGCGCCAGACGTCGACCTCGGCGGTGCGGGCGCCGCTGTGCTTGCTGATGTTCTGGAGCAGCTCGGAGACGGTGAAGTAGACGATGCCCTCGATCGCGGGCGCGGGCCGCTGCGGAAGGTCCACGGTCGCCTTCACCGGGACGGTGCAGCGGGCGGCGAGGGCGGAGAGGGCGGGGTCGAGGCCGCGGTCGGTGAGGATGGCGGGGTGGATGCCGCGGGCGAGGTCGCGCAGTTCCTGGAGGGCGAGCTTCACCTCGCCGTGGGCCTCGTCCACCATCTTGGCGGCGGCTTCCGGGTCCTCCTCCAGCTTCTCCTTCGCCAGGCCCAGATCCATGGCGAGGGCGACCAGCCGGGCTTGGGCGCCGTCGTGGAGGTCGCGTTCGATCCGGCGCAGGTCGGCGGCGGCGGTGTCCACCACCGTGCCCCGGTCCGACTCCAGCTCCCAGACCCGGCTCGCCAGCCGGGACGGGCCGAGCAGCCCGGTCACCATGATCCGGTCGACCGTGGTCAGCGCCCGCATGATCCACGGGGTCAGCAGCAGGACCAGCACCCCGGCGGCGCAGGTCACGGCGGTCTCGAACGGGGTGTCCAGATAGAAGTTGTGCCCGCGGTCGTCCCCGAAGACCTGTAGACCCGGCTCGTCCAGATACCGGGGGAAGACCCAGCGCCACAGCGGATAGGTCGCGAAGCCCCAGCCGTAGCAGGTGAACGCCACCGCGAAACCGAAGGAGAGCACCGCCCACGGCAGATGGATCAGCGCGTAGATCACATGCCGCCAGGAGGTACCGCTTCTGAGCAGCGCGCCCACCCAGGCGACCGGTCCGCGCCTGCCCCCGCGGCCGCCCCTCCGGCCGAGCACGGGCTCCGGCTCGGCCACCTCCAGCCCCAGCAGCGCACGGGCACGGGCCCGCTCGACCACGCCGATCGCCCGGCAGCCCGCGAGGGCGGCGCCGAGCACCGGGACGCCGAGGAAGGTGATCAGCAGCCCGGCGCCGAGCGCGATCATCGTGACCGTGTAGACGAAGGTGAGGATGGACATCGGCAGGCTGATCAGGACGTAGAGGAACTCACGCCACACGCGGCCCTGGAACGGCGCCTTCAGCACTGCGGGCACCAGCTGGCCACGGGGATCGGTCCCCGGCTCGTAGGGGCGGTATGCGGTGGCCATCGTCTCGTCCGTCCTCCGGGGCCTGATCGGTCGCGCTTCTGCGTATCCCCAAGAGTCCCGGAGCGGGGCCGGCCGGGCCATCGGGTGGGTGGGCCTCTTCACCGGGGGGTTAGCCCTACCCCGAGGGGTGCGGTCAGGGCCTCGGGGGATGAGGTCAGAGGCAGGTCGGTGTCGTATCAGGTGCCAGGCCAGGCGCAGGCCAGAGGGCAGGCCGGGGGACAGGCCAGGGGCGGGTCGGGGGCTCAGGCCAGGTGGTCAGACCTTTCGCCGGGACCGTGCCACCGCCGCGCCCGCCGCCGACCCCGTCCGGTGGCGCCAGGGCAGCTCGGCGGTCACGGCGGTCGGCCCACCGGGCGGCGAGTCCACCACGAACAGCCCGTCCACCGAGCCCAGCCGCTCCGCCAGGCCCGCGAGCCCCGTGCCCCCGTCGGTGGACGCCCCGCCGCGCCCGTCGTCCCGCACCTGGATCAGCAGCCGGTCCTCGGTGCGCCACAGCTCGACCTCGGCGGTGCGGGCGCCGCTGTGCTTGCTGATGTTCTGGAGCAGCTCGGAGACGGTGAAGTAGGCGATGCCCTCGATGGCCGGTGCCGGGCGTTCGGGCAGTTCGACCGCCACCTTCACGGGCACGGTGCAGCGGGCCGAGAGCGCGGAGAGGGCCGGGCCGAGGCCGCGGTCGGTGAGGATGGCGGGGTGGATGCCGCGGGCGAGGTCGCGCAGTTCCTGGAGGGCGAGCTTCACCTCGCCGTGGGCCTCGTCGACCATCTTGGCGGCGGCTTCCGGGTCCTCCTCCAGCTTCTCCTTCGCCAGGCCGAGCCCCATGGCGAGGGCGACCAGCCGGGCCTGGGCGCCGTCGTGGAGGTCGCGTTCGATCCGGCGCAGGTCGGCGGCGGCGGTGTCCACCACCGTGCCCCGGTCCGACTCCAGCTCGGCGATCCGCCGCTCCAGCTCGTCGGAGGGGAACAGCAGCCCGCGCACCATCGCCCGGTCCACATGCGTCAGCCCCCGGGCGATCCACGGGAGCACCGGCCAGGCCGCGAACAGCGAGGTCAGCGTGATCGCGAAGGTGACCACCGACCACGGCAGCCGGATCAGGGCGTAGAGCGTGGCCCGCCAGCCGACCGGGTCCCGCAGACTCGTCCACAGCCTGCCGAGGAAGCCGCTGTCCGGCTGGTACGGCAGGGGGCTGGGCTCGTCGATGCGCACCGAGAGCAGCGCCCTGGCGCGGTTCCGCTCGAACCGGCCGAGCAGCCGGCTGAACCGCAGCCCCAGGGCCAGCAGGGGCAGGCCCACCACCGTGACGGCCAGTCCCATGCCCACGGCCAGCCAGACCAGGGTGAAGACGAAGCACACGATGCCCACCAGCAGATTGGCCAGGAGATACGCGATCTCCTTCCAGGTCTGCGTGGGAAAGGCGAACGCGGGCGGGCGCGGCAGCCGCTCGTCGGAGCGGCCACGGCCGCCGCCGTCGGGGCCGTCGACGGACCCGTCGACGGGGGAACTGGAGGTCATGACAGCAAGACTGCCCGGCCCCGCGGGGGCTCCGCCATGGGGCTACCCCCACCGCATGGCGGACGGGCCGCCCGTCCGGGTGGCGGCAGGGCCTAGACTTCCCGTCCGTACGGATCGTCGAACACGCGAGGTCGACGAGGAGCGGACAAGCACCACGAGACCAGGGAGCGAGGGGCGGACGTGCCGGAGGCGACGACCGTACGCACCACCAACGCCACCAGCGTCCAGCTCGCGGCCGACTACTTTCACGGCTATACGGTGGTCGGACTGCTGGCGGCGATCGGCGTGATCTTCGTCGCCGTCGCCTTCGGGGCCGGGCGGCTGCTGCGGCCCGTCGTGCCCACGCCCGAGAAGCTGATGACCTACGAGTGCGGAGTGGACCCCGTGGGCGAGGGCTGGGCCCACACCCAGGTCCGCTACTACGTCTACGCTTTTCTGTATGTGATTTTCGCCGTGGACTCGATCTTCTTGTTCCCGTGGGCGACGGTCTTCGCGGCGCCCGGCTTCGGGGCCGCCACGCTGGTGGAGATGTTCATCTTCCTCGGGTTCCTCGCCGTAGGTCTGCTGTACGCATGGAAGAAGGGCGTCCTGGAGTGGACGTGACACCCAACCCGACGCCGACGACGGCCTCCGGGCCGCCGTCCCCCGCGCCCGCCCCGGTGGACCTGCCGGAGCCGCGCCGCCTCGGCCCGCTGGCCCGGCTGGCCCCCGAGCCGATGAAGGTGGTCCTGAACTGGGGCCGCCGCTACAGCCTGTGGGTCTTCAACTTCGGGCTCGCCTGCTGCGCGATCGAATTCATCGCGGCGTCGATGGCCCGCCACGACTTCATCCGGCTCGGCGTGATCCCCTTCGCGCCGGGGCCGCGCCAGGCCGACCTGATGGTCGTCTCCGGCACGGTCACGGACAAGATGGCGCCCGCGGTGAAGCGGCTGTACGAGCAGATGCCGGAGCCGAAGTACGTGATCTCCTTCGGAGCCTGCTCGAACTGCGGCGGCCCCTACTGGGACTCGTACGCCGTCACCAAGGGCGTCGACCAGATCATCCCCGTCGACGTCTACGTCCCCGGCTGCCCACCCCGGCCCGAGGCGCTGCTCCAGGGCATCCTCAAGCTCCAGGAGAAGATCGCACGCGAGTCGCTGGGCGAGCGCTACGGAAATTCCGAGCCCGGCGCCGCATCGACGGCCGCGTCCACGGCCGCGTCTACGGCTGCGGGCCGCCCGTCGGCAGCCGCGCTGCGCAGCGGGCTGGTCACGCCTCCGGGGCGGGAAGACACGCGATGACCGAGCGCAACGAGGCCAACGAGCCGAACGAGACGGCCAACGGGCCGAGCGGGACGGCGAACGAGCCGAGCGGGACGGCGAACGAGCCGAAGAACGGGACGGCGGGGACGAGCGGCGCGGCGGAGTCGACCGGGACCGTGGGGCCGAGTGGGGCCGAGCGGACCGGGGCCGAGCCGGGTGGGGCGGCGACCGGGCCGAGCGGGACGGCGGGACCGAGCGGGACCGAGCCGACCGGGGTGGCGGAAGCCGCGGAGGTCTCGGAGGCCGAGGTTTCCGAGGCGGAGGCCGAGGCGCCGCCGCCCGTGGGCTGGCTGCCGCGTTCCGCTGCCGAGCTGTTCGGTGAGGGCGCCACGGCGGAGGAGGCGTACGGGCTGCTGACCGTCGACGTCCCCGCCGACTCCTGGATCCCGGCGCTGGAGACGGCCCGCGACACCCTCGGTTGCACCTACTTCGACTGGCTGAGCGCGGTCGACGAGCCGGGCACCGGCTTCCGGGTGGCCGCGCGCGTCGTCGCCCTGGGAGCCCCCGGGACCACGCCGGGGGCCACGCCTGGGCCTGGGCCCGGGGCCGGACTCGCGGTGCGCGGTCTGCTGGTACGCACCACCGTGCCGCACGAGGTACCCGCGCTGCCGACCGCGACCGGCGTCTACGCCGGGGCGGCCTGGCATGAACGCGAGACCCACGAGATGTTCGGCATCGGTTTCCCCGGCCATCCCGGGCTCGCGCCGCTGCTGCTCCCCGACGGCTTCGAGGGGCATCCGCTGCGCAAGGACTTCGTACTGGCGGCCCGGGTCGTCAAGGCGTGGCCGGGCGCGAAGGAGCCGGGGGAGTCCGAACACGGCGGCCCCAAGCGGCGGCAGATGCTGCCGCCGGGCGTCCCCGACCCCAACGAGTGGGGCCCGCTCAAGGGCCAACTGCCCCCCGCCCCGGCCCGCCCGGCGCGGGGAGCCCGCGCGGCGGGCGCCGCCGCGGGCGAGCGCCCCGCCCGCCGCACCCGCAGCGCGACGGCGGGCTCGGCGAGCCAGCGTCCGGCGGAGACGTCGGGGGAGGCTCCAGCCCCGGCGGCCGAGCGCCCGGCCCGGCGCTCCCGCAGTGCGAGCCAAGGTTCCGCGAGCCAGCGTTCGACGGGTGCCGAGACTACGGCCGAAGCCTCGGCCACGGATGCGCCCGCCGACGAGCCGACAGCGGCCGAGGCCCCGGCCCGGCCGCGGCGCCCCGCGCCGCAGCGCCGCTCGTCCGACGCGCCCTGGCACCAGGCGCGCCCCGCGCGGGACGAGGACGCCGAGTCCCCGCGTGAGCCGCGGGCACCGGAACCGGAAGCGGAGACCGAGGCGGCCGGAGACGGACCCGGCGCGAAACCCGAACCCGCACCCGAACCCGTACCCGACGCACCCGGCACCCCGGACACACCGGCCACCCCGGACGCCACCCCCGACCACGACACCGACGACCAGCCAGGAGGCACCGCGTGAACGACGTCCTCGACGTCGCGCTGCGACTGCTCGCCCTCCTGCTCGCCTTCCTCGTGCTGCCCCTGGTCGTGGGGCAGACCGAGCACAAGGTCATGGCCCATATGCAGGGCCGCCTCGGGCCGATGTACGCGGGCGGCTTCCACGGATGGGCCCAGCTGGTCGCGGACGGCGTGAAGTTCGCGCAGAAGGAAGACGTCGTACCGGCCGGAGCCGACCGGCGGATCTTCCAGCTCGCGCCCGCCGTCGCCCTGTTGCCGTACCTCCTCGTCCTCGTCGCGATCCCGATCGGCCCCGCCGAGGGCGCGGTCGGCCAGGTCCTGGACGCGGGCATCTTCTTCGTGCTCGCCGTGATGGGCGTCGGAGTGCTGGGTTCGCTGATGGCGGGCTGGGCCTCGGCGAACAAGTTCTCCCTCCTCGGCGGCCTGCGCACGGCCGCCCAGCTCCTGGCGTACGAGCTGCCGATGCTGCTCACCGCCGCCTCCGTGGCGATGGCGGCGGGCACGGTCTCGCTGCCCGGCATCCTCGACGCGTTCGAGTGGTGGTGGGTGCCGTGGCAGATCGTGGGCGGGGTGGTGTTCTTCACCGCCGGTCTCGCCGAGCTCCAGCGCCCGCCGTTCGACGCGCCGATCGCCGACTCCGAGATCATCTTCGGCGCGTACACCGAGTACACCGGCCTGCGGTTCGCGCTCTTCCTGCTCGCCGAGTACGCGGGCATCGTCGTCCTGTGCGGCCTGACCACCGTCCTCTTCCTCGGTGGCTGGCACGGTCCGTCCGCCGACGGCCTCGGCTGGCTGTGGACCCTGCTGAAGACGGCCGTCCTCGCCTTCGTCGTGATCTGGCTCCGGGTCAGCTATCCGCGGCTGCGCGAGGACCAGCTCCAGCGGTTCGCCTGGACCTGCCTCATTCCGCTCTCACTGGCCCAGATCGCCCTCACCGGCGTCGTCAAGGTGGTGATCTCCTGATGGGCATCCCCGGATCCGGTCTGGCCAAGGGCCTGGCCGTCACCCTCCGCACGATGACCCGGAAGTCGCACACCGCGCAGTATCCGGACGCGCAGCCCGAGCTGCCGCCCCGCACCCGCGGGGTGATCGGGCTGTTCGAGGAGAACTGCACGGTCTGCATGCTGTGCGCCCGCGAATGCCCGGACTGGTGCATCTATATCGACTCGCACAAGGAGACCGTGCCCCCGGCCGCCCCGGGCGGGCGCGAGCGCAGCCGCAATGTGCTGGACCGGTTCGCGATCGACTTCGCGCTGTGCATGTACTGCGGTATCTGCATCGAGGTGTGTCCTTTCGACGCGCTGTTCTGGTCGCCGGAGTTCGAGTACGCGGAGGAGGACATCCGCGATCTCACCCATGAGCGGGACAAGCTCCGCGAGTGGATGTGGACGGTGCCCGCGCCGCCCGCGCTCGACCCGCGCGCGGAGGAGCCCAAGGAGCTCGCCGCCGCCCGTAAGGCCGCCGACAAGCTCGCCGCCGCCGAGGCCGCACAGGCCGCCGAGGCCGCACAAGCGGAGGCCGAACGCGGCTCCGGCGGGACCGAGAGCGGGACCGGCGGGACCGAGCACGGGACCGGGACCGGGAATGAGACCGGGAACGGAGCCGCCTCGTGAGCCCTGCGGTCCACTTGGCCGCCACCGGCCACGGGTTCCTTTCGCCGACCGGAGTCGAGATCGCCTTCCTGCTGGTGGGCATCGCGACCTTCGGCGCGGCCGTCGTCACCGTCACCACCAAACAGCTGGTGCACGCCGCCCTGTGGCTGGTGGTGGCGCTCGGCGGCCTCGCCGTGGAGTACCTCCTGCTCACGGCGGAGTTCATCGCCTGGGTGCAGGTGCTGATCTACGTCGGTTCCGTCGTCGTCCTCCTCCTCTTCGGACTGATGCTCACCAAGGCGCCCATCGGCCGCTCCCCGGACGCCGATTCGGGCAACCGCCCGGCCGCGCTCGCCGTGGCCGTGGCCGCCGCGGGCGTCCTGGTGTGGGTGGTCGTGGACGCCTTCCGGACCACCTGGATCGAGCTGGACAAGGGCGTGCAGGGCTCCACCGCCGTCTCCGGTGAGAGCCTCTTCCGCCACTGGGTGCTGCCGTTCGAGGCGCTGTCCGTGCTGCTCCTCGCCGCGCTCGTCGGCGCGATCGTCCTGTCCCGCAAGAGCGGCCACGACAGCGGCACAGGTGTCGGCCACGAAAGTGGCCCACGCGCCGGCCACGGCAAGGAGAAGCGCTGATGCACCTCGCCTACCCCGCCGTGCTCGCCGTCCTCCTCTTCTGCACCGGCCTGTACGGCGTCCTCGCCCGCCGCAACGCGATCCTGGTGCTGATGTCGGTCGAGCTGATGCTCAACGCCGTCAACCTCAACCTCGTCGCCTTCGACGTCTGGCTCCGCGACACCCTGCACGCGGGCCAGGCGCTGACCCTCTTCACCATCGCCATCGCCGCCGCCGAGATCGGCATCGGCCTCGCCATCGTCCTGCTCGTGTATCGCAACCGCGGCACCTCCGACGTCGACCGGCTGCGGGACCTGGCCGACCCCCCGTCGGCCGGCCAGGCCCCGATGGACGACAGCATGGCAGCCCCCACTGACAACGACGCCGACCAGGCACGACGCGCCCGGAGGCAGACCGCGTGACGACCACGACCGCCGCCGTTCTCGTCCCCCTCCTGCCGTTCCTCGGCGCCGTCGCCGGGCTCCTGCTGGTCCCGCCCGCCGCCCGCCACCGCCCTTCCAAGGAAGCGCTGCGCGCGCCCTTCTTCTTCGCCCCCGGTTTCGTCCGCCCCCTCGCGGTGCTGCCGACCCTCGCCGCGGCCGGGCTCGCCGTGCTCGTCGCCGTGCGGCAGGGCGGCGGAGCGGGCGGCGGCACGCCCCCGCTCACCGCCGCGACCCGGCTCGCCGACACCGGCTCGGTCCCCGTCGACCTGGCCCTCCAGATCGACGGCTTCGCCGCCCTGGTCGCGGTCCTCGTCGCCGTCGTCGCCTGCTGTGTGCAGATCTACTCGACCGGCTATCTGCGGGACGACCCCCGCTACCCCTCCTACGCCGCGCTCGTCTCCCTCTTCACCGCCGCGATGCTCCTCGTCGTCTACTCCGACGACCTGATCGTGCTGCTCGTCGGCTGGGAGATCATGGGCATCTGCTCGTACTTCCTGGTGGGCCACTACTGGGAGACCGCGGCCGCGCGCTCCGCGTCCCTCAAGGCGTTCCTGGTCACCAAGCTCGGCGACGTCCCGTTCCTGATCGGCATCTTCGCGCTCGCGGGCGACACCGGCACGTTCCGCATCAGCGAGATCCACACCCGGCTGACCTCCGACACCGCCGGGGTACCGCTGGACCACCCCACCCTGATCGCGCTGCTGCTGCTCGCCGGGGTCGCGGGCAAGTCCGCGCAGTTCCCGCTGCACACCTGGCTGCCGGACGCGATGGCCGGTCCCACCCCGGTCTCCGCGCTGATCCACGCGGCCACCATGGTCGCCGCCGGTGTCTATGTGGTGGCCCGGCTGCTGCCGGTCTTCGCCTCCTCGGCCGCCGCGCTCGCCGTACTGGCCGCCATGGCGGCCGTGACGATGGTCGGCTCGGCGCTCGCCGCGCTCGCCCAGGACGACATCAAACGCGTCCTCGCCTACTCGACCGTCGGCCAACTCGGCTATATGACGGGCGCGCTGGCCGTAGACGACCGCGGCGCCGCCGTCTTCCACCTCATCACCCACGGCGCGTTCAAGGCGCTGCTCTTCCTCGGCGCGGGCGTGGTGATCCACGCCGCGGGCAGCAACTCCCTGGCCGCCATGTCCCGGATGAGCGGCCTCGCCCGGCGCATCCCCGACGCCTTCTGGACGATGACGGTCGCGCTGCTCGCGCTCGCCGCCATCCCGCCCTTCGCGGGCTTCTTCTCCAAGGAGGCCGTCCTCGGCGCGGCCGAGCACGCCGCCACCGGCCACACCTCCGGCGTCCCGGCGGGCGTCGGCTGGACCGTGCTCCTCGCCGGGCTGCTCACCGCGCTGCTGACCGCCGGGTACGCGGCCCGGCTGTGGCTGCTCGCCTTCCGCGGCGCGGGCGAGCCCGTCCCCGACCACGGCAAGCAGCCGGTGGCCATGAACGTCGTCCTGTGGGTGCTGTTCCTCCCCACGGCCGCCCTCGGCCTCGCCTACGGCACGCTGCCCGACTGGTTCGACGGCGAATCCCTCACCCCGACCCTCACCACCTCCGTCCTCGGCACCGGGCTGGCCCTCGGCGGCGCCCTCGTCATGTACGGCGCCTGGCGGCACAGCTCGGCGCGGGCCCGCCGGGTCCCGCTCGGCGCGGTGGCCGCCCACCCCGAGGCCGCCGACGCCGTCTCCGAGGCCGAGGCCATCGCCACCCACGAGGCGGCCTACGGCTCCATCGCGGGCGCCAGCGACCCCGCCGACCCCGGGCGGCTGCTCCTGGGCCCGCTGCACCGCCACGCGGCCGTCGGCTTCCACCTCGACGCCGTCTACAGCGCCCTGTTCGTCCGGCCCGTGCGGGCCGCCGCCCGGCTCGTCCGCTTCCTGGACCGCGAGGTCGTGGAGACGTACGTACGCGGCGCGGGCGGTGCGCCCCGGCTGCTCGGCGCGGCGGTGCGCCGCGCCCAGACCGGCAATGTGCAGACCTACCTCGGCGCGCTGCTCGCGGGCTCCCTCGTCCTGGCCGTGGCCGCCGTCCTCGTCGCAGCGGGAGCCTGACCCGTGAACCACACCGTCCAGCAACTCCTCCTCGCCGCCGTGGTCGTGCTCCCCCTGCTCGGCTCCGCCGCCGCCCTGCTCCCGGCCCCGCCCGGGCTGCGCGGCCGCGGGCCCGACCAGGCCGTCATGCGCCACGGCGTGACCGTCACCGGTGTGGTGCTCGCCGCCGCCATCGCCCTGGCCGCCGGATTCGACCACGACCACCCGGCCAGGATGCAGGCCCAGACCGACATCGGCTGGATCCCGGCCCTGGACATCCGCATCCACCTCGGCGTGGACGGCGTCTCGCTGCCGCTGCTCGTGCTGACCGCGCTGCTGACCTTCCTCAGCGCGCTCTACGCCTACTTCAACCGGCCCTCCGGGCCGTCCCCCAAAGCGTTCGTGGCGCTGCTCCTCCTCCTGGAGTCCGGCACCCTGGCCAGCTTCGCGGTGCTGGACCTGATGCTGTTCTTCCTGGCGTTCGAGATGGTCCTCATCCCGATGTACTTCCTCATCAACCGGTGGGGAGGCGCCGAACGCGAACGCGCCGCCTGGCGGTTCATCCTCTACACGCTGCTCGGCTCCGTGGTCATGCTGCTCGGCCTCCTCCTCGTCGGGCTCAAGGGCGGCACCTTCGACATGGTGGCACTCGCCACCGACAATGGCTCCGGGCTGAGCCACACCACCCAGCTCATCGCGGCCCTCGCCATCATCGCCGGACTCGCCGTCAAGGCTCCGATGTGGCCGCTGCACAGCTGGCTGCCCGACGCCCACACCGCCGCCCCCACCGTCGGCTCGGTGCTGCTGGCGGGCGTGCTGCTCAAGATGGGCACCTACGGCCTCGTCCGCATCGTGCTGCCGATGACCCCCGACGCGGCCCACACCTACGCGCCCTACCTCGCCGCGTTCGCCGTGGTCGGCATCATCTACGGATCCCTCGCCTGCCTCGCACTCGCACGCACCGGCGCCAAGGGCGACCTCAAGCGGCTGATCGCCTACTCCTCCGTCGGCCATATGGGCTTCGTGCTGCTGGGCATCGCGACCCTCACCCCCACCGGCGTGAACGGCGCGCTCTTCGCCAACATCGCCCACGGCCTGATCACCGGACTGCTCTTCTTCCTCGTCGGCGCACTCAAGGACCGCTCCGGCACCACCGACCTCGACCAGCTCTCGGGCACCAGCGGCGCCGCCCTCTACGGCAGGGCGCCGCGCCTCGGCGGGCTGCTCGCCTTCGGCGCCGTGGCCTCCCTGGGACTGCCCGGACTCGCCGGGTTCTGGGGCGAGATGCTCGCCATGTTCGGCGCCTTCGACCCCGCCGACGGGCTCAGCCGCCCGGCGTACCTCACCTATATGGCGCTCGCCGCCTTCGGCACCCTGCTCACCGCCGCCTACATGCTCATCGTCGTACGGCGCGTCTGCATGGGCGACCATCCGGTCGAGCCCGGCACCGGGACCGAGGCCGAGCGGCCCGCCCTGGCCGACGTCCACGGCCATGAATTCGCCGCCTGGAGCCCCCTGGTGGCCCTCACCGTCCTCGCCGGACTGTGGCCCGCGGCCCTCCTCGGCCTCACCGACCCGGCCGTGCAGCAGCTCCTCGCGGGAGGCACCCGATGACTCCGAACGCCTCGAGCCTCGCCACGAGCCTCGTCCAGTCCGTCGACTGGCTCGCCGTCGCACCGCCCACCATCGCGGCCCTGGCCGGCCTCGCCGTCCTCGTCGCGGACCTCTTCCTGCCCGAGCGCAGGAAGCACCTGCTGGGCTGGGGAGCGATAGCGGGACTGGCCCTGGCCGCACTCGCCCTGCTGCCGCTGCTGGACGGCGACCGCTCCACCTTCTGCCTGACCACCGGCACCCACGCGTGCAGCTATACGGCCGACACGTTCGCCCTCGTCATCCAGTTCCTGGTGCTCGGCGGGGCGCTGCTCACCGCGCTGCTGTCCTTCAGCGCCCTCGACGACCTCAAACTCCCCGCGGGCGAGTTCTGGTTCCTGCTGCTGTCCTCCGCCTCCGGGGCCGCCCTGCTGCCCGCCTCCCGCGATCTGGCCACCCTGGTCATCGCCCTCGAAGTCGCCTCGCTCCCGGCCTTCGCCCTCGTGGGCCTGCGCCGCGGCGACCGCCTCTCCTCCGAGGCCGCGCTGAAGTTCTTCCTCTCCTCGGTCACCGCGACCGCCGTGATGCTGCTCGGCGTCAGCTTCGTCTACGCCGCCACCGGAAGCCTCCACCTGTCGCGGATCGCCGACGCCCTCACCCATGTCGACCCGCGGCTGGACACGCTCGCTCAGGCGGGCGTCGTACTCACCCTGGTCGGCTTCGCGTTCAAGACCGCCGCCGTGCCCTTCCACTTCTGGGTGCCCGACACCTATGTCGGCGCGCCGGTGCCCGTCGCGGCGTATCTGTCCGTCATCGGTAAGGCGGTCGGGTTCTCCGGTCTCATCCTGGTGACCGTCCTCGCCTTCCCCTCCTACGCCGATGTGTGGGGCCCGGCCGTGGCGGTCCTGGCCGCCCTCACCATGACCGCGGGGAACGCCGCGGCGCTGCGCCAGCGCCCGGAGCGCTCCTTCAGCGCCGTACGGCTGCTCGCGTGGTCCTCCGTCGCCCAGGCGGGCTATCTGCTGGTCCCGATCGCCGCGGCCGGCTACGCCGACTCCGGCCAGGACGCGTCCCGCGCCATCGGCTCCACGGTCTCGTACGCCCTGATGTATGCGGTCGTGAACCTCGGCGCCTTCGCCGTGGCCGCCCTGGTGGCCCGTACGAGCCCGGCCAACCGGCTCACCGACTACCGCGGCCTGTACGCGGCCCGGCCGGCCGCCGCCCTGGCCCTGGGCTTCTTCCTGCTGTGCCTGGCCGGGCTGCCCCCGGGCGTCATCGGCCTCTTCGCCAAGGTGACCGTCTTCTCGGCGGCGGTGGACGCGGGGCTGGGCTGGCTCGCGGTGGTGATGGCGCTGAACGTGGTGGTGGCGCTGTACTACTACCTCCAGTGGACGGCGGCGCTCTTCCGCACTCCGGGGCCCGCCGCGGAGCCGGAGCCCGTGCCCGCCGCCGGGGCGGCCGTCACCCGCCCCCGCGCCGTCCCCCTTACGGCCGCCATCGCCCTCACCGCGGCCGCCGGCATCGCCCTCTCCGGCGCCCCGCAACTCGTCCTCCGGTTCGCTTCGAGCACCTTGCTGTAGGCACCCCCACGGGACCCCCTCAGCCGCCGCGGGTCCGCGCCCATGTGCACAAGGGAACTGGTGCCCTTCGCCTGGCGTTGACTTTTTCAGGAGGGTCCACTGGAAGGTGGAGACACCAGGCAAAGGGTTCCCCTGCGGCACATCGGGAGGGCACACCGTGCACCGCCGGCACAACGGGCTGAAGACCGCCGTACTCCTCGGCGGTCTGTCCGCGCTCATCATCGTCATCGGCAGCCTCTTCGGCCGTACCGGACTGATCATCGCGGTGATCGTCGCACTCGGGACCAACGCGTACGCCTACTGGAACAGTGACAAGCTGGCCCTGCGCGCGATGCGCGCCCGCCCCGTCAGCGAGTTCGAGGCGCCAGGGCTGTACCGGATAGTGCGCGAGCTCTCCACGGCCGCGCGCCAGCCGATGCCCCGGCTCTACATCTCCCCGACCGAGGCCCCCAACGCCTTCGCCACCGGCCGCAACCCCCGTAACGCGGCGGTGTGCTGCACCGACGGCATCCTGCGGCTGCTGGACGAGCGCGAGCTGCGCGGGGTCATCGGCCATGAGCTCAGCCATGTCTACAACCGCGACATCCTGATCTCCTCGATCGCGGGCGCGCTCGCCAGCGTCGTCATGTTCCTGGTGAACTTCGCCTGGCTGATCCCCATGGGCCGGTCCGACGACGACGAGGGTCCCGGCTTCCTCGGCATGCTGCTGATCATGCTCCTCGGCCCGCTCGCGGCCTCCATCATCCAGCTCGCCGTGAGCCGCTCCCGCGAGTACGAGGCGGACGCCTCCGGCGCCCAGCTCACCGGCGACCCCCTGGCACTCGCCAGCGCCCTGCGCAAGCTGGAGGCGGGCACCAAGCAGCTTCCGCTGCCGCCCGAGCCCCGTCTGGAGACCGCCAGCCACCTGATGATCGCCAACCCTTTCCGCGCCGGTGAGGGCATGGCCAAGCTCTTCTCCACCCACCCGCCCATGCGGGAGCGCATCGCCCGCCTCGAGCAGATGGCAGGAGGCCGCCGACCGTGAAAACCCTCCTGAACCTGATCTGGCTGGTCCTCTCCGGCGTCTGGATGGCGATCCTCTATCTCCTCGCCGGGGTCCTGCTCTTCGTCACGATCATCGGCATCCCCTTCGCGATCGCCTCCTGGCGCATCGCGGGCTTCGCCCTGTGGCCCTTCGGCCGCACCGCCGTCCCCCGCCGTGACGCCGGAGCGCCCTCATGCGTCGGCAATGTCCTCTGGCTCGTCCTCGCGGGCTGGTGGCTGGCGCTCGGCCACCTCCTCACCGGCGTCGCCCTCTGCGTCACGATCATCGGCATCCCGCTGGGCCTGGCCAACTTCAAGCTCATCCCGATCTCCCTGGCCCCCTTGGGCCACGAGATCGTCCCCACCGACCAGCCCTTCGCCCGCCGCTGACCGGGGACGCCGACAACACCGGCCGACAACACCAGCCCACGACACCGGCCGACAACACCAGGGGCGGCACGGCAATGCCGCGCCGCCCCTGCCGCACCGGTCCGGACACCGCCTACCGGTAGTTCACGAACTGCACCGCGAAGTCGAGATCCTTGCCCTTGATCAGGGCGATCACGGCCTGGAGGTCGTCCCGGCTCTTGGAGGTCACTCGCAGCTCTTCGCCCTGCACCTGCGCCTTGACGCCCTTGGGGCCCTCGTCGCGGATGATCTTGGCGACCTTCTTCGCGTTCTCCTGCGAGATCCCCTCCTGGAGCGAGGCGAAGATCTTGTACTCCTTGCCCGACGCCTGCGGCTCGCCCGCGTCCAGGGCCTTCAGCGAGATCCCGCGCTTGACCAGCTTGGACTGGAAGACGTCGAGGATCGCCTTGACCCGCTCCTCGGAGTTGGCTCGCATCTCGATCCGCTCGCCCGACCACGCGATCGAGGCGCCGACGTTCTTGAAGTCGTAACGCTGGGAGATCTCGCGGCTCGCCTGGTTCAGAGCGTTGTCGACCTCCTGCCGCTCGACCTTCGAGACGATGTCGAAACTGGAGTCGGCCATCTTGAGTTGGCTCCTCGTACGTAGATCCGTCAGTGGCACGGCCCAGCGGACCGCTCCGGCCAGCCTAGCGATCTCGGCCATGATCGAGCGGCGATCAACCGGGTGGCGAACCACCCCCGCACATCAGGTATTGTTTACGTCGTTGCCAGGGAGCAGCACCGCGAGAGCGGGGCACCTGGCCACATCCCAGGCGGTGTGCCCGAGTGGCCAATGGGAGCGGACTGTAAATCCGTCGGCTTAGCCTACCCAGGTTCGAATCCTGGCGCCGCCACACGTGGGAAACGGCCCCTGAACTGCGGAAACGCAGCCGGGGGCCGTTTTCGTCGTTTCAGTGCCTCATCGATCCGGGCGTTCGCCCTGACTGTGGCACCGTGCCGGGCCGGTGTGGGCCGCCTGGGCCGCTGCCGCCGTACGGGCGGCCGTCCGTCGTGGCGCGCCGTGGGCTCCGTGAGACCGCTCCTAGGGTGGTGATTCCCCCGTATCAGGACAGAGAGGGCGGATCGTGCTCAGGGGCTTCAAGAACTTCCTCATGCGCGGTGATGTCATCGTTGTCGCCGTCGGCCTGGTCACAGCGCTGGCGTTCTCAACGCTGATCAAGGCGTTCACCGACTCCGTGATCAACCCGGTCATCGCCCGGCTCCAGGGCGGCAAATCGGTCGGGTTGGGCTGGCAGCTCGGCGACCAGGGGAACACCTCGACGTACCTCAACATCGGGTCGTTCATCTCCGCCCTGATCTACTTCATCATCTTCATGGGCGTCATCTACTTCCTGATCGTCGTGCCGTACAAGTACACCCAGCGCCGCCGGGGCGCGGAGGTCTTCGGGGAGCCGGGCCCGCTCAAGACCTGCCCGGAGTGCCTGGCCGAGGACATCCCCGAGGCGGCGCGCAAGTGCCGCTACTGCGGCTCGGCCCAGCCGCGCGCGAGCGAGCCCCCGCGCACGGCCTAGTCGCCGCACAGGGCCTGGACGACGCGCGTGGCCCGGCCGGGGCTAGCCGCCCGCCCCCGCTCGCCGCCCCCGGTCGAGGTCCAGCTCCAGCATGCGGATCGCGTTGCCGCGGAGGATCTTGTACGTGGTCTCGGGGGAGAGGTCGGCCACGTGCTCGGCGGCGATGCGGCGGGTGTGCGGCCAGGTGGAGTCGACGTGGGGGTAGTCGGTCTCGAAGGTGGCGTTGTCCACGCCGACCGTGTCCAGCGAGGCGACCCCGTGCTTGTCGCGGAAGAAGCAGCAGAAGATCTGCCGGTAGTAGTACGTGGACGGGGGCTCGGGGATGAGGTCGCGGACGCCGCCCCAGGCGCGGTGCTCCTCCCAGACGTCGTCGGCGCGCTCCAGGGCGTAGGGGATCCAGCCCATCTGGCCCTCGGCGTAGGCCAGCTTCAGGCGCGGGAAGGAGACCAGGACGCCGCTGAAGAGGAAGTCCATCATCGACGCCATGGCGTTGTTGAAGCTCAGCGCGGCTTGGACGGCCGGCGGGGCGTCGGGGGAGGCGGCGGGCATCTGGGAGGAGGAGCCGATGTGCATGCACACGACCGTCCCCGTGGCCTCGCACTCGGCGAAGAACGGGTCCCAGTAGCCGCTGTGGATGCTGGGGAGCCCCAGGTAGGTGGGGATCTCGCTGAAGGTCACCGCGCGGACGCCGCGGGCCGCGTTGCGGCGGACCTCCTGCACGGCGAGGTCGACGTCCCACAGGGGGATCAGGCAGAGCGGGATGAGGCGGCCGCCGCTGTCGCCGCACCACTCCTCGACCATCCAGTCGTTGTACGCCCGGACGCACGCCAGCCCGACCTCCTTGTCCTTCGCCTCGGCGAAGGTCTGGCCGCAGAAGCGGGGGAAGGTCGGGAAGCACAGTGACGCCTCGACATGGTTGAGGTCCATGTCGGCGAGCCGGTCCTTGGGGTCCCAGCAGCCGCGGCGCATCTGCTCGCGGGTGATGCCGTCGAGGGTCATCTCGTCGCGGGAGAAGCCGACGGCGGCGATGATCCGCTTGTAGGGGAAGAGGTCGCCCTCGTAACTCCACCAGTCGGTGAGCTGGCCCTCCGGGTCGGTGGTGAACTTGTACTTGCCTCCGATGTAGGCCAGTTCGCCGATCCCGGCCGTAAGGGGCTTGGGGCCGCGGTCCCGGTACTTGGCCGGGAGCCAGGTCTCGAAGAGGTGCGCGGGCTCGATCACATGGTCATCGACGCTGATGACCAGGGGCAGCTCGGTGGTGCCGTTCGTCTCGCCGGTCATCTCGCCATCTCTCCCCGGTCGCCTCGTAGTGGTCCTGTCCGTTCCGCTCTATCTGACGGTTCGTCAGATTCGGTGGCGGCAGCGTAGGGCGGATCGCTTCAACCAACAAGGGAAAGTCACCTCATGCCTCGCGCGGACGTGCACCGCGCCTCGCACGGATGTGCACCGTAAGGCGCCCTTCCCGAGGCTCCTCGGCGTCGGGACGATCGGACGATGCCGACCATGAAGCCACGCGCCCGTCTCGCCGCCGTCGGGGTGGCCCTCGCCCTTGCCGCCGCCACCCCCGTCGCCGCCTACGCCGCGCTGGACGACCCGCCCGTCGCGGCGGCCTCGGGCGCCGTGGGCCGGGGCAAGCCGTACGTCGAGACCCGGCTCTTCTTCGGCACCGAGCGCCCCGACGGCGGGCCGCCCGTCACCGAGAAGCAGTTCCTGGCCTTCGTGGACCGGCGGATCACCCCGCGCTTCCCCTCCGGCCTGACGATCCACGACGGCCGGGGGCAGTGGCGGGACCAGAACGGGACGATCGAGCGGGAGCGCTCGTACGAGGTGGTCCTGCTCTACCCGCTTCTGAGGCGGGGGCGCAGGACCCGCGGATCGAACGGATCCGGACGGCGTACGAGCGCCAGTACGCCCAGGAGTCCGTGGCCCGGGCCGACGCCCCGGCCCGGGTGGACTTCTGAGCGGTCGGGCCGAACCGACCCGGCCCCTCACCCCCGCTGGGCGACCGCCCCCACCGCGTCCGCCACCGCCGTGTCGCCGTTGATCAGCTCCAGCGTGCGGCCCGCCGTACGGGGCTCGTCCAGGAGGGCCACCAGGACCGCGGCCACGTCGTCGCGGGTGATCTCGGCGCGGCCGGTGCGTTCGGCCAGCTTGACCCGGCCCGTGCCCGGGTCGTTCGTCAGCCGCCCCGGGCGCAGCACGGTCCAGTCGAGGCCGTCCCGGGCGCGGATGTCGTCGTCCGCCGCGGCCTTGGCGCGCAGATAGGCGGCGAAGACCGGGTCGGTGTCCGGCGGCGGCTCGTGGGAGGCGCCGGTCGAGGAGATGATCAGGAACCGCCGGGCCCCGGCCCGTTCGGCCGCGTCCGCGAAGAGCACCGCGGACCGGTGGTCGACGGTGTCCTTACGGGCGACACCGCTGCCGGGGCCCGCTCCGGCCGCGAAGACGGCCGCGTCCGCGTCCTCCAGGTGCTTGACCACGTCCTCCAGCGAGGCCGACTCCAGGTCGCAGACGACCGGTTCGGTGCCCGACGCAAGCAGGTCGCCCGCCTGTTCCGGCTTGCGGACGATGCCCGCCACTTCGTCTCCGCGCGCGGTGAGCAGCCGCTCCAGCCGCAGCGCGATCTGTCCATGTCCACCAGCGATGACAATGCGCATGATCCCGACCGTACGCCGCGCGGCCTACTGTTGCTCGCCGCCGCTCTGCGGCCGCGCCTGCCGGGGCAGATCCAGTGCCGCCGCGGCCGCCGAGTCGCAGTACTCCCGCACCGCGCTGGTACGGGCCACCACCCGCCCCCGGTGCACCACGACCCTGCTGTACGCGAGCGAGAGCACCCCCGCGAGGCCGTCCCCGCGCACCGCCAGCAGCTCCGCCGGGAACCCGGCCTCCACCCGCACCTCGGCGAGCCCCATCGCGGCCCGCGCCCGCGCGCACACCGCCTCGTACGCCTCCTCGGGGCGCGACTCGCCCCGGGACGCCAGCAGAAAGGCGGCCTCCAGGGGATCGCCGCGCCCCACGGGGTTCACCGCGTCCCGCAGCGCCCCGCTGCCCGCGGCCACCCGGACGCCCGCGGCGCGCAGCAGCCGTACCGGCGCGCAGGCGCGGGTGCGCGCTCCCCGCATGCCCTGGTGCTCCAGCCCGGCGCAGTCGCCCTGGGGGAGGCAGACGACGGTCACCCCGGCCGCCGCCAGCCGCTCGGCGATCCTGCCCGCCGACTCCGAGGGCAGCCGGGACAGCCCGCCGCAGGGGCCGATGGCGACCCCCGGCCGCAGGCCCCCGGCCATCGCCGCGAGCCGGGCGAGGCGGGCCGGGTCGTCACCGTCCGTGTGCAGATCCACGGCGCACCCGTGGCGCGCGGCGAGGTCGAGGACGGCCTCGGCGTGGCCGGTCGGATCCGGGTCGAGGTCGGGGCAGCCGCCGATGACCGACGCGCCCATCTCCACCGCGTCCCGCAGCATCGCCAGACCGTCCGCCCCGGCGGCGCCGGTCAGCACCCGGGGCACCGCCACCGCGCTCAGCTCCGTGAGCCCGCGCAGCGCCCGGCCGGCCTCCAGGACCGCGTCCAGGGAGCGCAGCCCGTGCACCCCGCCGATGCGGACATGGGTGCGCAGCGCCGTGGCGCCGTGGCCGAGTTGGAGCAGGGCGGCCTCGACGGTGCGGCGCTGGACGTCCCCGGGGGCGTACGGGACCGGGCCCGCCATGTCGGCCGTAAGGGCGGTGTCGCAGTGGGCGTGGGGTTCGGCGGGGGCGGGCAGCAGCAGATAGCCGCCGAGGTCCAGCCGGGTGCCGGGGACGAGGCTGCCCGCCGTGCCCACGGCCTCGATGCGCCCGCCGCTGAGCCGGACGTCCACGGTGCGTCCGTCGGCGAGCCGGACGCCGCCGAGCACCAGGGCGGTGGGCTCGCCGGGGGCCGCTCCGCCGTTCCTGGGCGGCTGTTGCGGCTGCTGCTGGCTCTCGGGCATCGCGCTCCTGGGATTCGCGCCGAGCACGCGACGGGTGACGCGCCGGGCACGCGTCGGATGCGTGCGCAGTCAAGATCACGTGGGTGCGAAGCGAAGCCTAGGACCAGGTGGGGGCGGCTTCGCGGAGGAGCCGAATAGTCGTACCGGTGTGGTGCACGAGACCAGGGTGACGAGGGGCCGATACGGATTTCACCTTCGGCGGCCGACCGTGTAATGTCTTCATCGCTCGCCCCAATAGCTCAGTCGGCAGAGCGTCTCCATGGTAAGGAGAAGGTCTACGGTTCGATTCCGTATTGGGGCTCTGATGTGTGAGGCTTCCCGTTCCGCTACGCTGGTTGAGCGGGGAGTCACTCGCATCACAGCGGTGTAGCTCAGTCGGTAGAGCAAGCGGCTCATAATCGCTGTGTCACCGGTTCAAGTCCGGTCACCGCTACTGACAGTAGCCGATTGTGGGGTCGGTCCTTCGATCGGCTACTCTTTCTGCGTTAATCCCCTAGTCCGTTCGTCAAGGAGCACTCACGTGGCTGCCACCGACGTCCGCCCGAAGATCACGCTGGCCTGCGTGGAGTGCAAGGAGCGGAACTACATCACCAAGAAGAACCGGCGCAACGACCCGGATCGTCTTGAGATCAAGAAGCACTGCCCGCGTTGCAACGCGCACACCGCGCACCGTGAGACGCGATAGCAATAAACTCTCATTCGAGGCCGCCCCCACTCGCGGGGGGCGGCCTCGTTTCGTTGGTAATTCAATCGCAGGAGGTGTGCGCCGATGGCGCTCGACCAGTCCTTCGTGGGGCGGACCTACCCACCCACCGCCGCGTACGAGGTCGGCCGGGAGAAGATCCGGGAATTCGCCGAGTCCCTCGGTGACACCAATCCGGTCTACACCGACCCCGAGGCGGCCCGGGACCTCGGCTACCCCGATGTGATCGCCCCGCCGACGTTCATCTTCACGATCACCTTCAAGGCGGCCGGGAAGCAGGTCGTCGAGGATCCGCAGCTGGGGCTGGACTACAGCCGGGTGGTCCACGGCGACCAGCGGTTCGAGTACACCCGCCCGGTCCGCGCGGGGGACCGCCTGGAGGTCACCTCGATCATCGACTCGATCAAGTCGCTGGCCGGCAACGACATCCTGTCCGTCCGCGGCGAGGTCCACGACGAGGCGGGTGATCATGTAGCGACGTCGTTCACGACGCTGGTGGCCCGCGCCGCTGACGCAGAGGTGGAGGAGAGCAGATGACGGCCAAGATCTCGTATGACGCCGTGGAGGTCGGTACCGAGGTGCCGACGCGCGAGTTCCGGGTGAACCGCGCCGACCTCGTGCGCTACGCGGGCGCGTCGGGCGACTTCAATCCGATCCACTGGAACGAGAAGTTCGCCAGAGAGGTCGGTCTCCCCGACGTCATCGCGCACGGCGCCTACACCATGGCCGAGGCGGCCCGGGTGGTGACCGAGTGGGCCGGCGACCCCGGCGCACTCGTCGAGTACGGCGTCCGCTTCACCCGGCCGGTCGTGGTCCCCAACGACGACAAGGGCGCGGTCATCGAGATCGGCGCCAAGGTGACCGCCAAGCTGGACGACGAGGCCCGTACGGTGCGCCTCGACATCACGGCGACCAGCGCCGGTCAGAAGGTGCTGGGCCGGGCCCGCGCCGTGGTACGGCTCGTCTGAGCCCCCGACCGCGCCCGATGCGGCCCCCGGGCGGATGAGAGCACGCCGGAGCGCGTGCGGCCCGTCCGATCCCCTTACGGCCCGCAGGCCCGCCGGCCCCCGGATTCCCCACACCGGGGGCGGCCGCCTCGAGGAGCCCAGGGGGCGCCCCCGTACTCTTGAGCGCGTGCAGGAACTCCACGACGCCCCTCTCGCGCCCCTCACCACCTTCCGTCTCGGCGGACCGGCCAACCGGCTGCTCACGGCCGCCACCGACGACGAGGTCATCGCCGCGGTCCGCGCGGCCGACGCGGCCGGGACCCCGCTGCTGGTGATCGGCGGCGGCAGCAATCTGGTCATCGCCGACAAGGGCTTCGACGGCACCGCCCTGCACATCGCCACCAGCGGCTTCACGCTCGACGGCACCCGCCTGGAGCTCGCCGCGGGCGAGAACTGGTCGGCCGCCGTGGCCCGTACGGTCCGGGCGGGGCTCGCGGGCATCGAATGCCTCGCCGGAATCCCCGGCTCCGCGGGCGCGACGCCGATACAGAACGTCGGCGCCTACGGCCAGGAGGTCTCCGCCACGATCACCGAGGTGATCGCCTACGACCGCCGCGCCGACGAGGTCGTCACGATCCCGAACGCCGACTGCGCCTTCTCCTACCGCCACAGCCGCTTCAAGGCCGACCCCGACCGCCATGTGGTGCTCCGGGTCCGCTTCGAACTGGAGGACGCGGACGGGCTCTCCGCACCCGTCCGGTACGCCGAGACCGCGCGGGTGCTCGGCGTCGAGGTGGGCGACCGGGTACCGGCTGCCGTCGCCCGCGAGACCGTCCTGGGGCTGCGCGCGGGCAAGGGCATGGTGCTCGACCCCGAGGACCACGACACCTGGTCCGCGGGGTCGTTCTTCACCAACCCGGTGCTCGACCAGGACGCCCACGCCGCCTTCCTGGCCCGCGTCGCCGAACGCCTGGGCCCGGACACCGCGCCGCCCGCCTTCCCGGCGGGCGACGGCCTGATCAAGACCTCCGCGGCCTGGCTGATCGACAGGGCGGGCTTCACCAAGGGCTACGGCACCGGCCCGGCCCGCATCTCCACCAAACACACCCTCGCCCTCACCAACCGGGGCGACGCCACGACCGAGGATCTGCTGGCGCTGGCCCGCGAGGTGGTGGCCGGGGTCGAGGAGGCGTTCGGGATCCGGCTGGTCAACGAGCCGGTGACGGTCGGCGTGAGCCTCTGATCCGGTCTACTCACATGAGTGGTCCGACCTACTCACATGAGTAGGTCGGGGCCCGCCAGCCAGTCGTCGATCTCCGCCAGCATCCGCCGCCGGACCTCCTCCGGCGCGGCCGAGCCGCGCACCGACTGACGCGCCAGCTCGGCCAGTTCGGCGTCCGTGAAGCCGTGGTGCTCGCGCACCAGCTCGTACTGCGCCGCCAGCCGCGAGCCGAAGAGCAGCGGGTCGTCCGCCCCGAGCGCCATCGGCACCCCCGCGTCGTACAGCGTGCGCAGCGGTACGTCCTTCGGCTTCTCGTAGACCCCGAGCGCCACGTTCGACGACGGGCACACCTCGCAGGTCACCGCGCGCTCGGCGAGCCGGGCGAGCAGCCGCGGGTCCTCCGCCGCGCGCACCCCGTGGCCGACCCGGGCCGCGCCGAGGTCGTCCAGGCAGTCCCGCACGCTGCCGGGGCCCGACAGCTCGCCGCCGTGCGGCGCCGCCAGCAGCCCGCCCTCCCGGGCGATGGCGAAGGCCCGGTCGAAGTCACGGGCGAATCCGCGCCGTTCGTCGTTGGAGAGGCCGAAGCCCACCACGCCGCGGTCCGCGAAGCGCACCGCGAGCCGGGCGAGGGTGCGGGCCTCCAGCGGATGCTTCACGCGGTTGGCGGCGACCACCACCCTGATCCCGAGCCCGGTCGCCGCGGAGGCGCTTCCGACCGCGTCCAGGATGACCTCCATCGCGGGGGTCAGCCCACCCAGGCGCGGGGCGTACGAGGTGGGGTCCACCTGGATCTCCAGCCACTGGGCCCCGTCCCGCACGTCCTCCTCGGCCGCCTCGCGCACCAGCCGCCGGATGTCGTCGGCCTCCCTCAGACAGGAGCGTGCGATGTCGTACAGCCGCTGGAAGCGGAACCAGCCGCGCTCATCGGTGGCGCGCAGCTTCGGCGGCTCACCGCCGCTCAGCGCCTCGGGGAGATGGACGCCGTACTTGTCGGCGAGTTCGAGGAGGGTTCCGGGGCGCATGGAGCCGGTGAAGTGGAGATGCAGATGCGCTTTGGGGAGCAGGAGTACATCGCGTGCCATTACCAGATACTGCCCCACGACCGGATCGGTCGGTACCGCTTTCCCCGAACGAGAAGGCGCGCGCACGTGAACGGGCCGGAATCCGCCCCCGCGGACTCCGGCCCGTTTCCTTACGCCCGTACGGATCGCGCGTACGGATCGTCCGTACGGATCGCGCGTGAGGCCAGGCGCCTTACGCGGCCGCCTCGCCCAGCAGCTTCTGGAGCCGGGAGACGCCCTCGACGAGGTCCTCGTCACCCAGCGCGTAGGACAGCCGCAGATAGCCCGGGGTGCCGAAGGCCTCACCCGGCACCACCGCGACCTCGGCCTCCTCCAGGATGATCTCGGCCAGCTCCACGGTGGTCCGCGGCCGCTTGCCGCGGATCTCCCTGCCGAGCAGCGCCTTGACCGAGGGGTAGGCGTAGAAGGCGCCCTCCGGCTCCGGGCACTCCACGCCGTCGATCTCGTTCAGCATCCGCACGATGGTGCGGCGGCGGCGGTCGAACGCCTCGCGCATCGCGGCCACGGCGTCGAGGTCGCCCGAGACGGCGGTCAGCGCGGCGACCTGGGCGACATTGCTCACATTCGAGGTGGCGTGCGACTGGAGGTTGGTCGCGGCCTTGACGACGTCCTTGGGGCCGATGACCCAGCCCACCCGCCAGCCGGTCATCGCGTACGTCTTGGCGACACCGTTGACCACGACGCACTTGTCGCGCAGCTCGGGCACCACGACCGGCAGCGAGTGGAACTCGGCGTCGCCGTAGACCAGGTGCTCGTAGATCTCGTCGGTCAGCACCCACAGCCCGTTGTCGGCGGCCCAGCGGCCGATCGCCTCGACCTGCTCACGGCTGTAGACCGCGCCGGTGGGGTTGGAGGGGGAGACGAAGAGCAGCACCTTGGTGTTCTTGGTGCGGGCCGCCTCCAGCTGCTCGACGGAGACGCGGTAGCCGGTCGTCTCGTCGGCGACGACCTCCACCGGGACACCGCCGGCCAGCCGGATCGACTCCGGGTAGGTGGTCCAGTAGGGCGCGGGGACGATGACCTCGTCGCCCGGGTCCAGGATCGCGGCGAACGCCTCGTAGATCGCCTGCTTGCCGCCGTTGGTCACCAGGATCTGGGCCGCCTCGACCTCGTACCCGCTGTCACGCAGCGTCTTCGCGGCGATCGCGGCCTTGAGCTCGGGGAGGCCGCCGGCCGGGGTGTAGCGGTGGTACTTCGGGTCGCGGCACGCCGCGGCCGCGGCGTCGACGATGTAGTCGGGCGTGGCGAAGTCGGGCTCACCGGCGCCGAAGCCGATCACCGGACGGCCCGCGGCCTTGAGGGCCTTGGCCTTGGCGTCGACGGCGAGGGTCGCGGACTCGGAGATCGAGCCGATCCGGGCCGATACCCGCCGGTCGGTCGGGGACTGTACTGGGGGAGTAGCAGCGGTCATAGATGCATCGTCGCAGACGGGCGAAATGGGTGGCACACGGGTTTGCGGAGAGTTCGCGCGCTTCTCGTTCGACGCCCGGCCGTCAAGCACGTACACTCACTCGTCGTTGGCCGATCAACAGCCGGATCCGACCGCACACTCCGTGCAGCCGGGTGTATGCGGTAGGTTGGGAGTGCCGCAAAGGGTCGTAGCTCAATTGGTAGAGCACTGGTCTCCAAAACCAGCGGTTGGGGGTTCAAGTCCCTCCGGCCCTGCTACACGCACTGTGATGAGGGTGCGTGCATGCGTACGCAAGGACAAGCACCGCTGTGCGGCCGGGCCGGACGCGGCACGGCCACGACCCGGATTCAGGTGAGGACGAGTGACGGAAGCCCTGGGCTCCACCGCGACGCCTGAGAGCGGTCGTCCCGAGGATGAGGAGACGACCAAGCGGGGTCGTCGTGGCGGCAAGCGCGCGAAGAAGGGGCCCTTCGGCCGGCTCGCGCTTTTCTACCGCCAGATCATCGCCGAGCTGCGGAAGGTCGTCTGGCCCACGCGCAGCCAGCTGTCCACGTACACCAGCGTGGTGATCGTCTTCGTCGTCATCATGATTGGCATCGTGACCGTGATTGACTATGGGTTCAACAACGCCATCAAGTACGTCTTTGGCTGAGACCCTCGCGAAAGGCGACCGCTGTCCCGGCGTCGCCTCTTTCGCACGTTCCACCCCCTTTGAAGCCAGGAAGAAGCAGCCACAGTGTCTGACCCGAACCTGAACGACGCCGCCGAGCCCGTCGAGTCCCGTGAGGACGAGCTCGACATCGTCGAGGCGGCGGACTCCGACCAGGCTGAAGCGGCCGACGCCTCGGCGGGCGTTCCCGCCGAGGAGGACGCGCTGCGCGTCGAGGACGAGGACGCCCTCGAGGCCGAGACGGCCCAGGCGGACGACGCGGTCGAGACCGAGGCCGAGGCTGAGGTCGACCCGGTCGAGGCGCTCCGTGAGGAGCTGCGCGGGCTGCCCGGTGAGTGGTACGTGATCCACACCTACGCGGGCTACGAGAAGCGCGTGAAGGCGAACCTGGAGCAGCGTGCCGTCTCGCTGAACGTCGAGGACTTCATCTACCAGGCCGAGGTCCCCGAGGAAGAGATCGTCCAGATCAAGAACGGTGAGCGCAAGAACGTCCGGCAGAACAAGCTGCCCGGCTATGTGCTCGTCCGCATGGATCTGACGAACGAGTCGTGGGGCGTCGTCCGCAACACCCCGGGCGTCACCGGCTTCGTGGGCAACGCCTACGACCCGTACCCGCTGACCCTGGACGAGATCGTCAAGATGCTCGCCCCCGAGGCCGAGGAGAAGGCCGCCAAGGCCGCCGCCGAGGAGAGCGGTGTGCCGGCGCCGAGCCGCAAGGTCGAGGTCCAGGTGCTGGACTTCGAGGTGGGCGACTCGGTCACGGTCACCGACGGCCCGTTCGCGACCCTCCAGGCGACGATCAACGAGATCAACGCCGACTCGAAGAAGGTCAAGGGCCTGGTGGAGATCTTCGGCCGGGAGACCCCGGTCGAGCTGAGCTTCGACCAGATCCAGAAGAACTGAGTCCTTTCGGGACTGAGTCTCTTCACAAGAACTTCCGACAGGTCAGACGGGCTTTCGCGGCCGGTCTGACCTGCTCGGTTTTAAGGCGCACAGCTATACCCGTTATCGTTGTGCGGTATGCCTCCATCCGGATGATCCGGTTCGGAGGCGAACACCCTCTCACTAGGACCCGGAGAGAGCATGCCTCCCAAGAAGAAGAAGGTCACGGGGCTGATCAAGCTCCAGATCCAGGCCGGCGCCGCGAACCCGGCCCCGCCGGTCGGCCCCGCGCTGGGTCAGCACGGCGTCAACATCATGGAGTTCTGCAAGGCCTACAACGCCGCGACCGAGTCGCAGCGCGGCATGGTCGTGCCGGTGGAGATCACGGTCTACGAGGACCGCTCCTTCACCTTCGTGACCAAGACCCCGCCGGCCGCCAAGCTGATCCTCAAGGCAGCGGGCGTGGAGAAGGGCTCCGGCGAGCCGCACAAGACCAAGGTCGCCAAGATCAGCCGCGACCAGGTGCGTGAGATCGCCACCACCAAGATGCCCGACCTGAACGCCAACGACCTGGACGCCGCCGAGAAGATCATCGCCGGCACCGCCCGTTCCATGGGCATCACGGTCGAGGGCTGACACCTCACGCACGAGGGCCGACAGCCCCCGTGGCCCCCTGTGGCAGGGCCAAGCGCTGGCCCGGACCACGAACTCCACAGACATCAGGAGCAAGAGTGAGCAAGCGCAGCAAGACCCTCCGCGCTGCGGACGCCAAGATCGACCGGGAGCGCGCATACGCCCCGCTCGAGGCCGTCCGGCTGGCGAAGGACACCTCCACCACCAAGTTCGACGCGACCGTCGAGGTCGCCATGCGCCTGGGCGTCGACCCGCGCAAGGCCGACCAGATGGTCCGTGGCACCGTGAACCTGCCGCACGGCACCGGTAAGACCGCCCGGGTCCTGGTCTTCGCGACCGGTGACCGTGCTGCGGCCGCGGAGGCCGCGGGCGCCGACATCGTCGGCTCCGACGAGCTCATCGACGAGGTGTCCAAGGGCCGCCTGGACTTCGACGCCGTCGTCGCCACCCCGGACCTCATGGGCAAGGTCGGCCGCCTCGGCCGGGTGCTCGGTCCGCGTGGTCTGATGCCGAACCCGAAGACCGGCACCGTCACCCCGGACGTGGCCAAGGCCGTCACGGACATCAAGGGCGGCAAGATCGAGTTCCGCGTCGACAAGCACTCGAACCTGCACTTCATCATCGGCAAGCTCTCGTTCGACGAGACGAAGCTGGTGGAGAACTACGCCGCGGCGCTCGAGGAGATCAACCGTCTCAAGCCGTCCGCCGCGAAGGGTCGCTACATCAAGAAGGCGACCCTGACCACCACGATGGGCCCCGGCATCCCGCTGGACGCCAACCGCACCCGCAACCTGCTGGTCGAGGAAGACGCCATCTGAGGCAGTCCCTGATCGGCGCACCTCGGTGTGCAACCGCCGGGCCCCCGCACCGCGTCGAAGGTGCGGGGGCCCGGCGTCTTCCGTTGTCGGCCCCCTCCGCTAGAGTCAGCCTGCACAACACGTAAAAGAGAAATAAAAACTAGGGGGAGCCGTGCGCGGTACTCATGTCGGTGCGCGATGGGCGATAGCCGCTGGAAGTCTCGTTCTGATGGTCGGCCTCACCGCGTGCGGGAGCGAGAAGTCCGATGGTGACAAGGCCGGCGACAAGACCGGCGGCGACAAGTCCGGGCAGTCCGGGATGAGCCCGCTGGCGGCGCTGAAGCTCGCCTCGCAGCAGACGGACAAGAAGAACTCGGCCAAGGTCGAGGGCACCACCAAGATGGGCGAGCAGAACTCGCAGATGTCCGGCGACATGGACTGGGCCAACGGCATCCGGGCCAACATGTCCATCACGCAGAACGGTGGCGCCATCGCCAACTCCCCGGTCGCGGGCAAGCCGATGGATGCCAAGTACACCCCGGACGCCATGTTCCTGAACATGGGCGACGAGTTCGCCGCCCAGGCGGGCAGCGGCAAGCACTGGGTGAAGTACGACTACGACGTGCTGGCCCAGAAGGCGGGCCCCTCGGGCGCCTTCCTGAAGGACCAGATGCAGAACAACAACCCGTCGCGCTCGGTGGAGCTGCTGCTCGCCACGGGCAAGGTCAAGAGCGTGGGCAGCGAGGACGTGAAGGGCGTCAAGGCCACCCACTACACGGGCACGGTCAAGGTCTCCGAGATCGCCAAGATGCAGTCCAAGGAGCTCAGCCAGTCCGACCTGGACGCGCTCCAGAAGCAGCTGGAGTCCTCCGGTATGGACACCGAGACCATCGACCTGTGGGTGGACGAGGAGAACCTGCTGGTCAAGAAGCGTGAGCAGGCGCAGAGCAACAATGGCGCCTATGACTCCACGGTCTTCTACTCGGACTACGGCACCAGCGTGACCGTCACCGAGCCGTCCGCCTCGGACACCGTGGACTTCCAGGACATGCTCCAGCAGTAGAGCCGATTTGCCTGGCCGCGGCCCGTTCGCGTAATCTCCTAGAGAAGCCAAAGACCGCTGGTTGTCGCTGTGTCCCGCAAGGGATCCGGTGGCTGAAGGATCCGCTAGCTGCGGGCGACCTGCGTAGGTGACTTAAGGTTGCACTCCCGAACGGGCCGTGGGTCCGTGTCGGTCGAGTTACGCCCCGAGCGCCTGCGCCGGGGCGTTTTCGCATTGTCCAGTCTCCTTCCTTCAGACCGAAGCGGTCCTCATCACCCGGAAGGAGGCCGAGGCTCATGGCGAGTCCTGACAAGGTCGCAGCCGTCGACGAGATGCGGGAGAAGTTCCGCAACGCGAACGCGGCCGTTGTGACCGCGTACACCGGTCTCACCGTTGCGCAGCTGAAGGAGCTGCGCCGTTCGCTCGGTGAGAACGCTCAGTACCGTGTGGTGAAGAACACGCTGACCAAGATCGCGGCCAACGAGGCCGGGATCAACCAGCTCGACGACCTGTTCTCGGGTTCGTCGGCCGTCGCCTTCGTGACCGGTGACCCGGTCGAGGCGGCGAAGGGTCTCCGTGACTTCGCCAAGGACAACCCCGCTCTCGTGATCAAGGGCGGTGTCCTTGATGGCAAGGCGCTGTCCGCCGACGAGATCAAGAAGCTCGCGGACCTCGAGTCCCGTGAGGTGCTGCTCGCCAAGCTGGCGGGTGCGATGAAGGCCAAGCAGTCCCAGGCTGCCGCGCTCTTCCAGGCCCCGCTGTCGAAGTTCGTCCGGACCGCCGAGGCGCTCCGGCAGAAGCAGGCCGAGCAGGGCGGTGCCGACACCCCGGCTCCCGCCGAGGCCGAGGCCGCCGAGTAGTAAGGCCCCGGTCGCAGCGGGCCCGGAAGCCCGCCGACATGTACATCCGGCACCACCTGCCGAATTAGTGGAAGGACCGCCACCATGGCGAAGCTCAGCCAGGACGACCTGCTCGCGCAGTTCGAGGAGATGACCCTCATCGAGCTCTCCGAGTTCGTGAAGGCCTTCGAGGAGAAGTTCGACGTCACCGCCGCCGCCCCGGCCGCCGTGGTCGCCGCCGCCCCGGGTGCCCCGGGCGCCGCTGCCCCGGCCGAGGAGGAGAAGGACGAGTTCGACGTCATCCTCACCGGCGCCGGCGACAAGAAGATCCAGGTCATCAAGGTCGTGCGCGAGCTGACCTCCCTGGGTCTGAAGGAGGCCAAGGACCTCGTCGACGGCACCCCGAAGCCGGTCCTCGAGAAGGTCAACAAGGAGCAGGCCGACAAGGCCGCCGAGTCCCTCAAGGGCGCCGGCGCCTCCGTCGAGGTCAAGTGACCCCTCGAGGTCGGATGACCTCGCGGCCCGCCGCCACACGCCGGTAGGACGTCCGGCGGCGCGGCCCGGTTCCAAGCCAAGGGCGATCACCCGTTCGGGTGGTCGCCCTTCGGCGTTCCCGTGACGGTTACATTGCCTTATGGGTTTGTGGAGGTAGGGTGATCTTCGTTGCCCGTCGCCACGCCCTGTGACGATCTCGCCGGAGTGGGGGGCCTTGACGAACGGCACGCAGCGCGCAATTCTCAGGACGCGACGTCACACCGATCCAAAAGTCCGAGGCATGGATCGTCGGCGAAGCGGGCAGTATCGATATGCGCATCGGCAGCGCGGGCTGCCGACAGGGCGTGAGAAGACAACGAGGGGCGGGCCCCTCACCGGAGGGAGAGATTGGCACTGCCGGTCTCAGAAACTCGGCGCTGGACATCAGTGTGCCAAGTGGCTACACTGACCCTTTGCGCTGCCTGTTAGCTGCTCCCTGCCCGTCACCAGGGGCATGCCCACCTTCGAGCACTACCGATGAATAGTCCCTGACCAGGGATTTCATCCATGGGCTCTCGGTGGGACCGGTACGCGCGTAGTGAGTCCGAGCCCTCGGAAGGACCCCCTCTTGGCCGCCTCGCGCAACGCCTCGACTGCCAATACGAACAATGGCGCCAGCACCGCCCCGCTGCGCATCTCCTTTGCGAAGATCAAGGAGCCTCTTGAGGTTCCGAACCTCCTTGCGCTTCAGACCGAGAGCTTCGATTGGCTGCTCGGCAATGCCGCGTGGAAGGCTCGCGTCGAGGCTGCGCTGGACAGCGGTCAGGACGTCCCCACCAAGTCCGGTCTGGAAGAGATCTTCGAGGAGATCTCCCCGATCGAGGACTTCTCCGGGTCGATGTCCCTGACCTTCCGTGATCACCGTTTCGAGCCGCCGAAGAACTCGATCGACGAGTGCAAGGAGCGTGACTTCACCTACGCCGCTCCGCTCTTCGTCACGGCCGAGTTCACCAACAATGAGACCGGCGAGATCAAGTCCCAGACGGTCTTCATGGGCGACTTCCCGCTCATGACCGACAAGGGCACCTTCTGCATCAACGGCACCGAGCGTGTCGTCGTCTCGCAGCTGGTCCGCTCGCCGGGTGTCTACTTCGACTCCTCCATCGACAAGACGTCCGACAAGGACATCTTCTCGGTCAAGGTCATCCCCTCCCGTGGTGCCTGGCTGGAGATGGAGATCGACAAGCGCGACATGGTCGGTGTCCGCATCGACCGCAAGCGCAAGCAGTCCGTCACCGTCCTCCTGAAGGCGCTCGGCTGGACCACCGAGCAGATCCTCGAGGAGTTCGGCGAGTACGAGTCCATGCGCGCCACCCTGGAGAAGGACCACACCCAGGGCCAGGACGACGCGCTGCTCGACATCTACCGCAAGCTGCGCCCGGGCGAGCCCCCCACACGGGAGGCCGCGCAGACGCTGCTGGAGAACCTCTACTTCAACCCGAAGCGCTACGACCTCGCGAAGGTCGGCCGCTACAAGGTCAACAAGAAGCTGGGTTCGGCCGCTCCGCTGGACGCGGGCGTCCTGACGGTCGAGGACGTCATCGCCTCGATCAAGTACCTGGTGAAGCTGCACGCCGGTGAGATCGAGACCGTCGGGGACAACGGCCAGTCCGTGGTCGTCGAGACCGACGACATCGACCACTTCGGCAACCGCCGCATCCGTAACGTCGGCGAGCTGATCCAGAACCAGGTCCGCACGGGTCTGGCGCGTATGGAGCGCGTCGTCCGCGAGCGCATGACCACTCAGGACGTCGAGGCGATCACGCCGCAGACCCTGATCAACATCCGGCCGGTCGTCGCCTCCATCAAGGAGTTCTTCGGCACCAGCCAGCTGTCGCAGTTCATGGACCAGACGAACCCGCTGTCGGGGCTGACCCACAAGCGCCGTCTGAACGCGCTCGGCCCCGGTGGTCTCTCCCGTGAGCGGGCGGGCTTCGAGGTCCGTGACGTGCACCCCTCGCACTACGGCCGCATGTGCCCGATCGAGACGCCCGAAGGCCCGAACATCGGTCTGATCGGCTCGCTCGCCTCGTACGGCCGGGTCAACGCGTTCGGTTTCATCGAGACCCCGTACCGCAAGGTGGTCGACGGTGTGGTCACCGACGAGGTGCACTACCTGACGGCCGACGAGGAGGACCGCTTCGTCATCGCGCAGGCCAACGCGCCGCTGACGAACGATCTTCACTTCGCCGAGAACCGCGTCCTGGTCCGCCGCCGTGGCGGTGAGGTCGACTACATCCCCGGCGACGACGTCGACTACATGGACGTCTCGCCGCGCCAGATGGTGTCGGTCGCGACCGCGATGATCCCGTTCCTGGAGCACGACGACGCCAACCGCGCGCTCATGGGCTCGAACATGATGCGCCAGGCCGTGCCGCTGATCAAGGCGGAGTCCCCGCTGGTCGGCACCGGCATGGAGTACCGCTGCGCGGTCGACGCCGGCGACGTCATCAAGGCCGAGAAGGACGGTGTCGTCCAGGAGGTCTCCGCCGACTACGTCACGGTGGCCAACGACGACGGCACCTACACCACCTACCGGGTGGCCAAGTTCTCCCGCTCCAACCAGGGCACCTCCTTCAACCAGAAGGTCGTCGTGGACGAGGGTGCCCGGGTGATCGCCGGCCAGGTGCTGGCCGACGGCCCGTCCACCGAGGACGGCGAGATGGCGCTCGGCAAGAACCTCCTGGTGGCGTTCATGCCGTGGGAGGGCCACAACTACGAGGACGCGATCATCCTCAGCCAGCGTCTGGTGCAGGACGACGTCCTCTCCTCGATCCACATCGAGGAGCACGAGGTCGACGCCCGGGACACCAAGCTGGGCCCCGAGGAGATCACCCGGGACATCCCGAACGTCTCCGAGGAGGTCCTGGCCGACCTCGACGAGCGCGGCATCATCCGCATCGGCGCCGAGGTCATCGCCGGGGACATCCTGGTCGGCAAGGTCACCCCGAAGGGTGAGACCGAGCTGACCCCGGAGGAGCGCCTGCTGCGCGCGATCTTCGGTGAGAAGGCCCGTGAGGTCCGTGACACCTCGCTGAAGGTGCCGCACGGTGAGACCGGCAAGGTCATCGGCGTGCGCGTCTTCGACCGCGAGGAGGGCGACGAGCTGCCGCCGGGCGTGAACCAGCTGGTCCGCGTCTACGTGGCGCAGAAGCGCAAGATCACCGACGGTGACAAGCTCGCCGGCCGCCACGGCAACAAGGGCGTCATCTCCAAGATCCTCCCGGTCGAGGACATGCCGTTCCTGGAGGACGGCACCCCGGTCGACATCATCCTCAACCCGCTGGGTGTCCCGTCCCGAATGAACCCGGGGCAGGTCCTGGAGATCCACCTCGGCTGGCTGGCCTCCCGGGGCTGGAAGGTCGAGGGCTCCGAGGAGTGGATGCAGCGGCTCCAGGCGATCGGCGCGGACGAGGTCCAGCCCGGTACCAACGTCGCGACCCCGGTCTTCGACGGCGCCCGTGAGGACGAGATCGCCGGTCTCTTCGACTCGACGATCCCGAACCGCGACGGCGACCGCCTGGTCCAGTCGTCCGGTAAGGCCCGGCTGTTCGACGGCCGCTCCGGTGAGCCGTTCCCGGACCCGATCTCGGTCGGCTACATGTACATCCTCAAGCTGCACCACCTGGTGGACGACAAGCTGCACGCCCGGTCCACCGGTCCGTACTCGATGATCACCCAGCAGCCGCTGGGTGGTAAGGCTCAGTTCGGTGGCCAGCGCTTCGGCGAGATGGAGGTGTGGGCGCTGGAGGCTTACGGCGCCGCGTACGCCCTCCAGGAGCTGCTGACCATCAAGTCCGACGACGTGACCGGCCGCGTGAAGGTCTACGAGGCCATCGTCAAGGGCGAGAACATTCCCGAGCCCGGCATCCCCGAGTCCTTCAAGGTGCTCATCAAGGAGATGCAGTCCCTGTGCCTCAACGTGGAGGTGCTGTCGTCCGACGGCATGTCCATCGAGATGCGCGACACCGACGAGGACGTCTTCCGCGCTGCGGAGGAGCTCGGTATCGACCTGTCCCGGCGCGAGCCGAGCAGCGTCGAAGAGGTCTGACGGGTCTGGCCGGGGCACTCGCCACAGAGCGCCCCGGCCTCTCCCCGGACCCCCAGTCAGACCCGAAGACACGACCCTGAAAGAGGGATTGACGACAAGTGCTCGACGTCAACTTCTTCGACGAGCTGCGGATCGGCCTCGCCACCGCTGATGACATCCGTCAGTGGTCCCACGGTGAGGTCAAGAAGCCGGAAACCATCAACTACCGCACCCTCAAGCCCGAAAAGGACGGACTCTTCTGCGAGAAGATCTTCGGTCCGACCCGGGACTGGGAGTGCTACTGCGGCAAGTACAAGCGCGTCCGCTTCAAGGGCATCATCTGTGAGCGCTGCGGTGTCGAGGTCACCCGCGCCAAGGTGCGCCGTGAGCGGATGGGCCACATCGAGCTGGCCGCTCCCGTCACCCACATCTGGTACTTCAAGGGCGTGCCCAGCCGTCTGGGCTACCTGCTCGACCTCGCCCCGAAGGACCTCGAGAAGGTCATCTACTTCGCCGCCTACATGATCACGTGGGTGGACGAGGAGCGCCGCACGCGCGACCTGCCCTCGCTGGAGGCCCATGTCTCCGTCGAGCGCCAGCAGATCGAGCAGCGCCGCGACGCGGACCTCGAGGCCCGCGCCAAGAAGCTGGAGGCGGACCTCGCCGAGCTCGAGGCCGAGGGCGCCAAGGCCGATGTGCGCCGTAAGGTGCGCGAGGGCGCCGAGCGCGAGATGAAGCAGCTGCGCGACCGCGCCCAGCGCGAGATCGACCGTCTCGACGAGGTGTGGAACCGCTTCAAGAACCTCAAGGTCCAGGACCTGGAGGGCGATGAGCTGCTCTACCGCGAGCTGCGTGACCGCTTCGGCACGTACTTCATGGGTGGCATGGGCGCCGCGGCGCTCCAGAAGCGCCTGGAGTCCTTCGACCTCGACGAGGAGGCCGAGAAGCTCCGCGAGATCATCCGGACCGGCAAGGGCCAGAAGAAGACCCGTGCGCTCAAGCGCCTGAAGGTCGTCTCCGCCTTCCTCCAGACCCGGAACAGCCCCAACGGCATGGTGCTGGACTGCATCCCGGTGATCCCGCCGGACCTGCGTCCGATGGTGCAGCTGGACGGTGGCCGCTTCGCGACCTCCGACCTGAACGACCTGTACCGCCGTGTGATCAACCGGAACAACCGGCTGAAGAGGCTCCTGGACCTCGGTGCCCCCGAGATCATCGTCAACAACGAGAAGCGGATGCTTCAGGAGGCCGTTGACGCCCTCTTCGACAACGGCCGCCGTGGCCGCCCGGTCACCGGCCCCGGTAACCGTCCGCTGAAGTCCCTCAGCGACATGCTGAAGGGCAAGCAGGGCCGGTTCCGTCAGAACCTGCTCGGTAAGCGCGTCGACTACTCGGCCCGTTCGGTCATCGTCGTCGGCCCGCAGCTCAAGCTGCACCAGTGCGGTCTGCCCAAGGCCATGGCGCTGGAGCTCTTCAAGCCGTTCGTGATGAAGCGCCTGGTGGACCTGAACCACGCGCAGAACATCAAGTCGGCCAAGCGCATGGTCGAGCGCGGCCGCACGGTCGTGTACGACGTGCTCGAAGAGGTCATCGCCGAGCACCCGGTGCTGCTGAACCGTGCGCCCACCCTGCACCGCCTCGGTATCCAGGCGTTCGAGCCGCAGCTGGTCGAGGGCAAGGCCATTCAGATTCACCCGCTCGTGTGCACCGCGTTCAACGCGGACTTCGACGGTGACCAGATGGCCGTGCACCTGCCGCTGTCCGCGGAGGCGCAGGCCGAGGCCCGCATCCTGATGCTGTCCTCGAACAACATCCTCAAGCCGGCCGACGGCCGTCCGGTGACCATGCCGACCCAGGACATGGTGCTGGGCCTGTTCTTCCTCACCACCGACGAGGAGGAGCGCGAGGTCGTCGGTGAGGGCCGCTCCTTCGGCTCCACCGCCGAGGCGATCATGGCGTTCGACGCCCGGGAGCTCTCGCTCCAGGCGAAGATCGACATCCGCTTCCCGATCGGCACCGTCCCGCCCCGCGGCTGGACCCCGCCGGTGCCCGAGGAGGGCGAGCCCGCCTGGCAGCCCGGTGACAGCTTCCGGCTGCGCACCACGCTGGGCCGCGCGCTCTTCAACGAGCTGCTGCCCGAGGACTACCCGTTCGTCGACTACTCGGTGGGCAAGAAGCAGCTCTCCGAGATCGTCAACGACCTCGCCGAGCGCTACCCCAAGGTCATCGTCGCGGCGACGCTGGACAACCTGAAGGCGGCCGGTTTCCACTGGGCCACCCGCTCCGGTGTCACCGTCGCCATCTCCGACGTGGTCGTGCCCGAGGCCAAGAAGGCCATCATCGAGGGCTACGAGGCGCAGGACGAGAAGGTCCAGAAGCAGTACGAGCGCGGTCTGATCACCAAGGACGAGCGCACCCAGGAGCTGATCGCGATCTGGACCAAGGCGACCAACGAGGTCGCCGAGGCGATGAACGCGAACTTCCCGAAGACCAACCCGATCTTCATGATGGTCAACTCGGGCGCGCGCGGAAACATGATGCAGATGCGTCAGATCGCCGGTATGCGTGGTCTGGTGTCCAACGCGAAGAACGAGACCATCCCGCGGCCCATCAAGGCGTCGTTCCGTGAGGGTCTCTCCGTGCTGGAGTACTTCATCTCCACCCACGGTGCCCGTAAGGGTCTCGCCGACACCGCCCTGCGTACCGCCGACTCGGGTTACCTGACCCGTCGTCTGGTGGACGTCTCGCAGGACGTGATCATCCGCGAGGAGGACTGCGGCACCGACCGCGGCCTCAAGCTGGCGATCGCGTCCAAGGGCGCGGACGGCGTGCTCCGCAAGACGGAGGACGTCGAGACCAGCGTGTACGCGCGCTGCCTCGCCGAGGACATCGTCGTGGACGGGAAGGTCCTGGCCCCGGCCGGTACCGACCTGGGCGATGTGCTCATCGACGAGCTGGTCCGCCACAACGTGGAGACGGTCAAGACCCGCTCGGTGCTCACCTGCGAGTCCGCCGTCGGCACCTGCGCCATGTGCTACGGCCGCTCGCTGGCGACCGGCAAGCTGGTGGACATCGGCGAGGCGGTCGGCATCATCGCCGCCCAGTCCATCGGTGAGCCCGGCACCCAGCTGACGATGCGTACCTTCCACACCGGTGGTGTGGCCGGTGACGACATCACCCAGGGTCTGCCGCGTGTCGTCGAGCTCTTCGAGGCCCGTACGCCCAAGGGTGTCGCCCCGATCTCGGAGGCGGCCGGCCGCGTCCGGATCGAGGAGACCGAGAAGACCAAGAAGCTCGTCGTCACCCCGGACGACGGCTCCGACGAGACGGCCTACGGCGTCTCCAAGCGGTCCCGTCTGCTGGTGGGCGAGGGCGACCACGTCGAGGTCGGCCAGCCGCTGACCGTGGGTGCCGTCAACCCGCACGACGTGCTGCGCATCCTCGGCCAGCGCGCCGTCCAGGTGCACCTGGTGGGCGAGGTCCAGAAGGTCTACAACTCGCAGGGTGTGTCGATCCACGACAAGCACATCGAGATCATCATCCGGCAGATGCTGCGCCGTGTGACGATCATCGAGTCCGGCGACGCGGAGCTGCTGCCGGGCGAGCTCGTGGAGCGCTCGCGCTTCGAGGGTGAGAACCGTCGTGTGGTCCAGGAAGGCGGCCACCCGGCCTCCGGCCGTCCGCAGCTGATGGGTATCACCAAGGCCTCGCTGGCGACCGAGTCCTGGCTGTCGGCGGCGTCCTTCCAGGAGACGACCCGGGTGCTCACCGACGCGGCGATCAACGCCAAGTCGGACTCCCTGATCGGCCTCAAGGAGAACGTGATCATCGGTAAGCTCATCCCGGCCGGTACGGGCCTGTCCCGCTACCGGAACATCCGGGTCGAGCCGACCGAGGAGGCGAAGGCCGCGATGTACTCGGCCGTCGGCTACGACGACATCGACTACTCGCCCTTCGGCACCGGCTCCGGCCAGGCGGTTCCGCTGGAGGACTACGACTACGGTCCGTACAACCAGTAGGTCCGCGGACGGCTGGTCAACGTTCACAGGGCGGTCACCCCATGGCGGGGGTGGCCGCCCTGCGGCTATGCTCCGGGTTGGTGTGTCCAGCGCGTGTGCATTTGTTTTGACCGGAGCCGATGCTATAGGTACGCTCTGACCTTGTGCCTGGGGTGTCCCTGGGCTCCTGTGCGCGCTTCCAGACCGCTCGGGGGCCCGAGGTGTCGACACCAACAATCTGCACTCTCTGACTTTCGCAGAGGGCTGCGGTGCGCGACACACCCGACCGCGTGGGTCGGAGAAACTCCAGGTTAGCTTTACCGAGACTGGCACACAGAAACCGGAGAAACGGTGCCTACGATCCAGCAGCTGGTCCGCAAGGGCCGCCAGGACAAGGTCGAGAAGAACAAGACCCCCGCCCTCGCGGGGTCGCCGCAGCGCCGTGGTACATGCACCCGCGTGTTCACCACGACGCCGAAGAAGCCGAACTCGGCGCTCCGCAAGGTCGCGCGTGTCCGGCTGAGCAGTGGGATCGAGGTCACCGCCTATGTCCCCGGTGAGGGGCACAACTTGCAGGAGCACTCCATCGTGCTCGTGCGCGGCGGTCGTGTGAAGGACCTGCCGGGTGTTCGTTACAAGATCATCCGCGGCTCCCTCGACACGCAGGGCGTCAAGAACCGCAAGCAGGCTCGCAGCCGCTACGGCGCCAAGAAGGAGAAGTAAGAATGCCTCGTAAGGGTCCCGCCCCGAAGCGCCCGGTCATCATCGACCCGGTCTACAACTCTCCTCTGGTGACGTCCCTCATCAACAAGGTGCTGCTGAACGGCAAGCGCTCCACTGCCGAGCGCATTGTCTACGGCGCCATGGAGGGCCTGCGCGAGAAGTCCGGCAACGACCCGGTCATCACCCTCAAGCGTGCGCTGGAGAACGTGAAGCCGACCCTCGAGGTCCGCTCCCGCCGTGTCGGTGGCGCCACCTACCAGGTGCCCGTCGAGGTCCGTCCCGGCCGTTCCTCCACCCTCGCGCTGCGCTGGCTGGTGGGTTACTCCCGCGCCCGTCGCGAGAAGACCATGACCGAGCGCCTGATGAACGAGCTGCTGGACGCCAGCAATGGTCTGGGCGCCTCCGTCAAGCGTCGCGAGGACACCCACAAGATGGCCGAGTCCAACAAGGCCTTCGCGCACTACCGCTGGTAGTCGCTACCCCATCGAGAACCGAGAGAAGACTGAGCCATATGGCCACCACTTCACTTGACCTGGCCAAGGTCCGCAACATTGGGATCATGGCCCACATCGACGCGGGCAAGACGACCACCACCGAGCGGATCCTCTTCTACACCGGCGTGAGCTACAAGATCGGTGAAGTCCACGATGGCGCCGCCACCATGGACTGGATGGAGCAGGAGCAGGAGCGCGGCATCACCATCACGTCCGCCGCGACGACCTGTCACTGGCCGCTCGAGAACGTCGACCACACGATCAACATCATCGACACCCCGGGGCACGTCGACTTCACCGTCGAGGTGGAGCGCAGCCTGCGGGTGCTGGACGGTGCCGTGACGGTGTTCGACGGCGTGGCCGGCGTCGAGCCGCAGTCCGAGACGGTGTGGCGTCAGGCGGACCGCTACGGCGTTCCGCGTATCTGCTTCGTCAACAAGCTCGACCGCACCGGTGCTGAGTTCCACCGCTGCGTCGACATGATCACGGACCGCCTCGGCGCGGTGCCGCTGGTCATGCAGCTGCCGATCGGCACCGAGGCCGACTTCAAGGGCGTGGTCGACCTCGTCCAGATGAAGGCGCTGGTCTGGTCCGCCGAGGCCACCAAGGGCGAGATGTACGACACCGTCGACATCCCGGACACCCACACCGAGGCCGCCGACGAGTGGCGCGGCAAGCTGCTCGAGGGCGTCGCCGAGAACGACGAAGAGATGATGGAGCTGTACCTCGAGGGCGAGGAGCCCACCGAGGAGCAGCTGTACGCGGCGATCCGCCGTATCACCATCGCCTCCGGCAAGGGCGGCGGCACCACCGTCACCCCCGTGTTCTGCGGCACCGCGTTCAAGAACAAGGGCGTGCAGCCCCTGCTCGACGCGGTCGTCCGGTACCTGCCGTCGCCGATCGACATCGAGGCGATCGAGGGCCACTCGGTCAAGGACCCCGACGAGGTCATCAAGCGCCGTCCTTCCGAGGAAGAGCCGCTGTCGGCCCTGGCGTTCAAGATCGCGAGCGACCCGCACCTCGGCAAGCTCACCTTCATCCGTGTGTACTCCGGCCGCATGGACGCCGGCACCCAGGTGCTGAACTCCGTGAAGGGCAAGAAGGAGCGCATCGGCAAGATCTACCGGATGCACGCGAACAAGCGTGAGGAGATCGACTCGGTGGGTGCCGGCGACATCGTCGCCGTCATGGGTCTGAAGCAGACCACCACCGGTGAGACCCTCTCCGACGCGGCGAACCCGGTGATCCTGGAGTCGATGGACTTCCCGGCCCCGGTCATCGAGGTGGCCATCGAGCCGAAGTCCAAGGGCGACCAGGAGAAGCTGGCCGTCGCGATCCAGCGGCTTGCCGAGGAGGACCCGTCCTTCCGCGTCAAGACCGACGAGGAGACCGGCCAGACGATCATCTCCGGCATGGGCGAGCTGCACCTCGATGTGCTGGTCGACCGCATGCGCCGGGAGTTCAAGGTCGAGGCCAACGTCGGCAAGCCGCAGGTGGCCTACCGCGAGACGCTGCGCAAGCCGGTCGAGCGGTACGACTACACGCACAAGAAGCAGACTGGTGGTTCCGGCCAGTTCGCGAAGGTGCAGATCGCGCTGGAGCCGCTCGAGGGCGATGGCTACGAGTTCGAGAACAAGGTCACCGGTGGCCGCATCCCGCGGGAGTACATCCCGTCGGTGGACGCGGGCTGCCAGGAGGCCATGGAGTTCGGCGTGCTCGCGGGCTACCCGCTGACCGGTGTGAAGGTCACCCTGCTCGACGGTGGCTACCACGAGGTCGACTCGTCCGAGATGGCGTTCAAGATCGCCGGTTCGATGGCCTTCAAGGAGGCCGCCCGCAAGGCCAGCCCGGCCCTGCTCGAGCCGATGATGAAGGTCGAGGTCACCACGCCCGAGGACTACATGGGTGACGTGATCGGCGACATCAACTCCCGTCGCGGGCAGATCCAGTCCATGGAGGACCGGAGCGGCGCCAAGCTGGTCACCGGCCTGGTTCCGCTGTCGGAGATGTTCGGCTACGTGGGTGACCTGCGCAGCAAGACGTCCGGCCGCGCCAGCTACTCCATGCAGTTCGACTCCTACGCCGAGGTTCCGCGGAACGTCGCCGAGGAGATCATCGCGAAGGCCAAGGGCGAGTAAGGCGGGTTCATCCGCATTCCTCACCCTTTAGGCTGGAAGCACAAGGCATCGGGGCATTCCGTCGTGGAGCGCGTTCACCGCGTTTCATGGCGGGCCCCGGGCGCCGTTTCCCCAGACGAATACGGCGAAGGGCATCCCCCTCGGGGTCCTGGCCGGTTCGGTAAGACCACCTGAACCCATCCGCAAAGCGTGGATGCGTACAGAACCACTCCACAGGAGGACCCCAGTGGCGAAGGCGAAGTTCGAGCGGACTAAGCCGCACGTCAACATCGGCACCATCGGTCACATCGACCACGGTAAGACCACGCTTACCGCTGCGATCACCAAGGTGCTGCACGACGCGTACCCGGACCTGAACGAGGCCTCGGCCTTCGACCAGATCGACAAGGCTCCTGAGGAGCGCCAGCGCGGTATTACGATCTCCATCGCGCACGTCGAGTACCAGACCGAGTCGCGTCACTACGCGCACGTTGACTGCCCCGGTCACGCGGACTACATCAAGAACATGATCACCGGTGCGGCGCAGATGGACGGCGCCATCCTCGTGGTCGCCGCCACCGACGGCCCGATGCCGCAGACCAAGGAGCACGTGCTCCTGGCCCGCCAGGTCGGCGTGCCGTACATCGTCGTCGCCCTGAACAAGGCCGACATGGTGGACGACGAGGAGATCTTGGAGCTCGTCGAGCTCGAGGTCCGCGAGCTGCTCTCCGAGTACGAGTTCCCGGGCGACGACGTCCCGGTGATCAAGGTCTCGGCGCTCAAGGCGCTCGAGGGCGACGCCGAGTGGGGCAAGTCCGTCCTCGACCTGATGAAGGCCGTCGACGAGTCGATCCCGCAGCCGGAGCGCGACGTCGACAAGCCGTTCCTGATGCCGATCGAGGACGTCTTCACCATCACCGGTCGCGGTACGGTCGTCACCGGCCGTATCGAGCGCGGTGTGCTGAAGGTCAACGAGAACGTCGACATCATCGGCATCAAGCAGGAGAAGACCTCGACCACCGTCACCGGTATCGAGATGTTCCGCAAGCTGCTCGACGAGGGCCAGGCCGGTGAGAACGTCGGTCTGCTGCTCCGTGGCATCAAGCGCGAGGACGTCGAGCGCGGCCAGGTCATCATCAAGCCGGGCTCGGTCACCCCGCACACGGAGTTCGAGGCCCAGGCGTACATCCTGTCCAAGGACGAGGGTGGCCGCCACACGCCGTTCTTCAACAACTACCGTCCGCAGTTCTACTTCCGTACCACGGACGTGACGGGCGTTGTGACCCTCCCCGAGGGCACCGAGATGGTCATGCCGGGCGACAACACCGAGATGTCCGTCCAGCTGATCCAGCCGGTCGCCATGGAGGAGGGCCTGAAGTTCGCCATCCGTGAGGGTGGCCGGACCGTCGGCGCCGGCCAGGTCACCAAGATCAACAAGTGACCTGACGCTCCCCGGAGCAAAGAGCCCCATTCGCTTCTCGCGGGTGGGGCTCTTTCGTTGAGGCGAGGGCGAGGGCGAGGAGGCGGAGGCCTCGGCCCGCCCGGCGAAGAAGACAGCGGCGAGGGCGCGCAGTCCCTCTCCGAGGGCAAGTCCCCGGGGCAGGCCCTGATGAAGGCCGGTACCTCCCAACACGAACGGGCCCCACCCGGACGCAAGACGCCGAGTGGGGCCCGCCCATGCCGGCTCCGCCTCACCCCGTGGTCAGCCGGGCCGTCAGGCCCGTTTCGTGGGGCGGGGGCGCCAGATCCAGGGGGTGGCGTCGGGGGACAGGCCCACCACGCAGACGCCCTGGCGGCCGTCGTCCGCCAGCAGGGCCGGGGCGCCGACCGGGGTCAGATGGCCGGGGGAGCGCAGCGGTTTGGCGTCCGGGCCGGTGCCGTACTGGACCTGGACCTCCCCGCCCAGGTCGCGCCCGGCCAGCAGCAGCGTCTTCGCCTCGTGGCGGCCGGAGGGTTCGGCCACGGTGTGGGCGGTGATCGCCCCGTAGCCCTCGAAGTGCCGCACGGTGAGGGAGGTTTCGCCGTGGACGGCGGGCACGGTCGCCGTGGGGGTGCGGTAGACCAGCGCGAGCGTGCCGTCGGGCGCCACCGCGGCGCCCAGCGGATCCCCGCCGGGGCGCGGCAGACCGGACGGCGGGCGCAGGGCGACCGGGCCGCCGGCCCACTCCTGGGCCCAGTGGTGGACGGTGTCGCGGCCGGGGGCGAGGACATGGACCTGCCCCTCCGCGTCCAGCAGCGCGGTCAGCCCGTCCTGGATCTCGGCGCCGCCGAGCCGCCGCCAGGGACCCCAGCGGCCGTCGGCGTCCCGCACCCGGGTGGCCAGACTCTTGTCCGCGGTCCTTACGAAGAGGTGCACCTGGCCGTCAGGGGTGGCGACCGCCGCCGGGCAGCCGACCCGGCGGCCGTGCTCGGGGTCGGTCTCGGGGGTGCCGAGCCCGGTCCAGGCGCGGAACGGGCCGTCCGGGCGGCGCTGCTCCAGCACCACGATCTCGCGCAGATCGTCCGCGCCCTGCCCGGTCAGCGCCGCGAACCGCAGGGCGAACAGCACGTGCCGTCCCGCGCCGTCCCGCACCGCGGCGAGCGCCGGGGCGAGCGGTCCGCCGCCGAGCCCCTGGGGTGCCCCGAACCGCCCGCTGCCGGGCGCCGTCTCGCGCCACCGCACGGCCTGGGCGCCGAGCACGCCGTACGCCACGAGCCGCCCCTGGGCGTCGGTGGTGGGGGCGGGCAGCGAGGTGGGGTAGCGGTAGTGGGTGGAGCGGATCCAGCCCTTGCGGTTCCGCAGCGGGCGCACCCCGCCCTGGCTGTAGTCGCCGCAGCCTGCCGCGTTGCCGCAGTCCCAGTCCGGCGCACCGCCGTAGGACTTGATCGCCCGCGCCTTCTGGGCGAGCACCGCGGGCGGCAGATTGTGCGGCCAGCGCTGGTTGTAGTAGCCGCGGAACGCGGTGGTGGTGAAGCGCGGGGCGTGCTGGTCGCGCCGCGTGGACGCGGCCACCCACTGGGCGATCGCCTTCCAGGTGAAGAGCGCGACCGGGGTGTGGTCGCGGTGGTCCGAGCAGCCCGGCTGATCGTTGTCCTTGGGGTGCAGCGTGTCGTGCACCTGGAAGTCGGGGTCCGGGTCCAGCGTGTGGATCAGCGTGGGTCGATACCGGTCCATGATCCCGGCGAGCACGTCGACCAGTGTCCGGTGGTCGTACGAACTGGGGTGCGCCACGGGGGAGCCGGCGGCCTGGAGGGTGCGCATCACGGTGCCCGGGGTGTCCCACAGCGCGGGGATCCGTACGCCGCCCTCCGACAGCATCGCGATGTTGAGGAAGATCAGCCGGGCGCTGCGGGCGCCGTTGGCCAGGGTGTTGGTCTCCGCCGTGACCCCGCCGGGCAGCCGCAGCACCGACCGCTGCCAGGGCGCGAACTGGTTCAGCCCCATCATCTGCGCGTACGCCTGCCGCAGCCCCTGGTGGCGGGAGGCGGAGTACGCGGCCTTGTCGGCGTGCGGGATCGGCGTCCCCGCCTGATGGTTGATCCCCCGGGCCTCACCGGCCGTGACGTACACGCACACCACCGGGACTCCGGAGCGCAGCACATGCTCGGCGTCCGGGTTCATGAAGTACAGATCGTCGTCGGGGTGCGCCATGATCTGTAGCAGCAGCGCCCGCTTGTCGCCCACCGTCGAGGTGAACGGCTCCGCGGCCCCGGGCGCACTGGCCCGCGCCGGCCCGGCCGCCGCGCCGCTCGAATGTCCGGCCCCCCAGCCGGCGATCCCGGTGACCCCGGCAACCCCCACGGCTCCCCCGGCGGTGAGCGCCGCCAGCGCGGCGAGCGTCTGCCTGCGGGTGGTCCGCGTCCCCCGCGATGTCCATCGACTGTTCAATTTGGTGACCCTGTCACTTCGGCAGCGCGTAGTCTCCGGCTGCTCCGAGTGAAGGGACGGTTGGTGATCTTGACAGGTTGTCCGATGGCCGGGAGGTGTCGGTCACAGATTGGGCACACCGTCGCCACGGGGCCGACGCATCTCGCCGGGGGCCGGCCCCTTCGGCCACGTCAGCCGGCGATCAGCACCCCGAGCACCGCGAGCCAGCAGGCCGCGACCAGCACCGGCAGCAGCATCATGATCGCGCCGGTCGGGGACACCTTCAGATAGGCGGCGCCGGGATCGTCGGTGCGGCGGTTCACTATCCGCTCGCCGCCGTGCCAGGCCATGTACTCCTCGAGCTCGATCACGGCCTCCTTGCGCGCCAGGAGGTACTGGCGCCCGAACCGCAGCATCAGCGAGAACCCCAGCGACACTCCGATGCCGATGACCGCGATGATCACCGCCAGCGCCTTGCCGAGGGAGCCGCCCGCGCCCTCCTTGCCGAGACAGAAGGCGGTGGCGGCCGCGAGGCCCGCGGTGATGTAGAAGAAGTTGTTCAGCTTCTGCCAGTTGAGGTTGTCCTCGTGCTTGTAGAGGTCCACCGCGATCCCGTACTGCGCGTGCAGCATCGCCTCACGCGGTTTGCGCCACACCCACACCACCCGGGGCAGCCCGTCCGGCGGCGTCAGCCGGGTCAGCTCCTGGAAGCCGAGCTTGTGGTGGAAGTGGGCGGAGGCGTCGTTGGGGGGATCGTTGACCACGGCGGCGATCACGGGGCTCTGGTCCCACTGGTCGAGGACGTGGTAGTAGAGCATCGAGGCGATGCCGCTCCGCGCCGCCTCGCGGGCCACGCAGATCTGCTTGATCACCAGGAAGTTGCCGAGTGCCGTCTTGATCCGGCGGTTCAGCCATTCGTCCGGCTCGACCTGGTCGGAGCTGTAGGCCAGCAGGAACGCCACCACATGCCCGCCCTTGACCGCCACGTAGAAGTGCTCGGCGGTCCTCAGCCGGGCGCGGTAGTCGGCCTCGGTGTACGCCGAGACCAGGAAGCCCCCCTCCACCGGCCCCTGAGTGCCGTCCGGCCCGTTCAGACTCCGTGACTCGGCGAGCCGGGCGATCCGCTCCACATGCTCCTCGCCCGCCCGTAAGATCTCCACCCGCAGCGGCACCCCGGCCATCCCGATACCCCCTCGTCCCGGCGACCTGGCGCGCCGAACCTACCGTGGGCGCGGTCCGCCGCACCACCGTGCCTCCCGGGGGCGGTACTCCCATGCGGCGGTGGTGGTCACGGGACCGCCGGGCCCTCGATGTACCTGCCGTTCGCGCCGTAGGGCCACTCGTTCGCGACACAGCCCTTCAAGCCGTATATCTGCTGCATCATCACCGGCGCCCTCTTGCCCTTCCCCGGGCAGGTCTCGTGGCCGCGGCCGATGCGGTGGCCGACCTCGTGGTTGACGATCAGCGCCCGGTAGCCGCCGATGGGGCCGGAGAACTCCGGTGAGCCGGTGTTCCAGCGCTTGAGGTTGACCATGATCTGGGTGCCGGCGTCGCAGTTGACCTCGCCATGGGTGTCCAGGCCCACGGCGCCGCAGATCTTGTCGACCGTGTCCGGGGTGGCGATCTTCACCTCGAAGTCGGAGCGGCCGTCGGCGACCAGCTGGAAGGAGTGCTTGCCGTCGTTGGTCCAGCCGCGCTTGTCGGCGAGGATCGCCGAGATCTCCGCCGCGGCCCGTTTCGCGTCCACGCCGGTGCCCTTCTCCACCATGACCTTGAACCGCCGGAGATCGCTTCCCTTGCCGATCACCGCGCCGGAGGACTTCGCGGTGACGAACTCGCCGGTCGCGGTGGCGGGGGAGCCCCGGCGAGGGGGTCTCGAGGTGGCCGAGATGGCGTCGGGCGGCGGGGGTGTCGCGTTGGCGGCGCGGGTCGTGCCGTCGCCGCCGTCGTCGCGTAACGCGAACACGACCCCGGCGATCAGGGCCGCACCGGCGGCCAGTGCCACCGCCACGTTCCGGGCCCGGACGCTCCGGGTGGCGCGTCCCCGCCGTCTCGGTGGTGAGGTGGATGGGCCGGGGGCCTGCGCGGTGGAGGTCATGGGGGCGCTTCCAGGGGGTGTCAGCGGGGCGGGCGAATCGGCCGCGGGTGCATGCCGCCGTGGGTGCGTGCCGCGTGAGCATGCCGGTGCCCCGGAGTGCGAGTGTGGCCTGTGTTCCCCTGGAGAGAGACGTTTGGGGAGGGTGACCGGTTGGGGCTTGTGCCCTGTTGTGCGCGGGGTCACATTGGGTAGCGCAGTCGCACGTGACACCGTGCCCCGGCCTCCCGTGCGCGCCGAGTTTGAAGAACCCCCCGCCAGGGGTACGCTTCCGGGCCCCTGATTGGCGTCCGGAGCAGCCGATATGGCACACTAACCAGGTTGCTCGGTTGAGTGCCGATGCTGCGCGCCTCCCGCCGGGAGGACCGGAAGCGAGTCCCACAGTACTCGTCGCCCCTGATCAGGGGCGGAAGTACGGGAATCTTCCGGGAAGCGTCAGCGGGGCCCCAGCCAGGCGCCCGGTGGGTGACCTTCTCCCCCAGCAACCCCCTTCATCAGGGATCTCCGTACGGAGATTTATGGGAAGGGCTGCGACACGCCCGACCGCGTGGGTCGGGAGTGAGGTGGAGGAGGGCACGAACGCCATCGGGTCCCAGAGCGTTACGAGAGACAGGACTACGAAGTAGCCATGGCGGGACAGAAGATCCGCATCCGGCTCAAGGCTTACGACCACGAGGTCATCGACTCCTCGGCGAAGAAGATCGTCGAGACGGTGACCCGGACTGGTGCGTCGGTCGCGGGCCCGGTGCCGCTGCCCACAGAGAAGAACGTGTACTGCGTCATCAAGTCGCCGCACAAGTACAAGGACTCGCGCGAGCACTTCGAGATGCGTACGCACAAGCGCCTCATCGACATCCTCGACCCCACGCCGAAGACGGTTGACTCGCTGATGCGTCTCGACCTGCCGGCGGGCGTCGACATCGAGATCAAGCTCTGAGGTGACGCGCGAGATGGCTAAGCAGATCAAGGGCGTCCTGGGCGAGAAGCTCGGCATGACGCAGGTGTGGGACGAGAACAACCGCGTCGTCCCGGTCACCGTCGTCAAGGCCGGTCCCTGCGTCGTGACCCAGGTCCGCACCGATGACGCGGACGGCTACAGCGCCGTCCAGATCGCCTTCGGCGAGATCGACCCGCGCAAGGTGAACAAGCCGCTCAAGGGCCACTTCGCCAAGGCGGATGTGACCCCGCGCCGCCACCTGGTGGAGCTGCGTACCGCCGACGCCGGTGAGTACACGCTCGGCCAGGAGGTCACGGCCGAGGTGTTCGAGTCCGGTGTCAAGGTCGACGTGACCGGCACCAGCAAGGGCAAGGGCACCGCCGGTGTCATGAAGCGCCACGGCTTCGGCGGCCTCGGCGCCGGCCACGGCACCCAGCGCAAGCACCGCTCGCCGGGCTCCATCGGTGGCTGCGCCACCCCGGGCCGCGTGTTCAAGGGCCTGCGCATGGCCGGCCGCATGGGCAATGAGCGGGTCACCACCCAGAACCTGACCGTCCACGCCGTTGACGCGGAGAAGGGTCTGCTCCTGATCAAGGGAGCGGTTCCTGGTCCGAACGGCGGCCTCGTCCTGGTCCGTACCGCGGCCAAGGGGGCCTGAGGTAACCGATGAGCACCATTGACATCCTTTCGCCGGCAGGCGACAAGGCCGGGTCCGTCGAGCTCCCCGCGGAGATCTTCGACGCGCAGGTCAGCGTTCCGCTGATCCACCAGGTCGTCGTCGCCCAGCTGGCCGCTGCCCGCCAGGGCACGCACAAGACCAAGACCCGTGGTGAGGTCCGCGGCGGTGGCAAGAAGCCGTACCGCCAGAAGGGCACCGGCCGCGCGCGCCAGGGTTCGACCCGCGCGCCGCAGTTCGCCGGCGGTGGCGTCGTGCACGGCCCCGTGCCGCGCGACTACAGCCAGCGCACCCCGAAGAAGATGAAGGCCGCCGCGCTGCGCGGTGCCCTCTCCGACCGGGCGCGTCACGAGCGGATCCACGTCGTGACCGGCGTGGTCGACGGTGAGATCTCCACCAAGGCCGCGAAGGCCCTGCTGGGCAAGATCAGCGAGCGCAAGAACGTGCTCCTGGTCGCCGAGCGGAGCGACGAGGCCGCGTGGCTGTCCGCCCGCAACCTGCCCCAGGTGCACATCCTGGAGCCGGGCCAGCTGAACACGTACGACGTGCTCGTCTCCGACGACGTGGTCTTCACCAAGGCCGCCTTCGAGTCCTTCGTGGCTGGTCCCAAGGCCGCTGAGAAGACCGAAGGGAGCGCCGCCTGATGACTGAGGCGACCGCTGTCACCAGCAAGACCTTCACCGACCCCCGCGACGTCCTCGTCAAGCCGGTGGTCTCGGAGAAGAGCTACGCGCTGCTGGACGAGAACAAGTACACGTTCATCGTCGACCCGCGCGCGAACAAGACCCAGATCAAGCAGGCCGTCGAGGCGGTCTTCTCGGTCAAGGTCACCGGGGTCAACACGATCAACCGCCAGGGCAAGCGCAAGCGCACCCGCACCGGTTTCGGCAAGCGCAAGGACACCAAGCGCGCCATCGTGACCCTCGCCGAGGGCGACCGCATCGACATCTTCGGCGGCCCGGTCTCCTAACGGAGATCGGAACGTCCAGAAGTCCGGAATCTTCCGAGGACTGAGAAATGGGTATCCGCAAGTACAAGCCGACGACCCCGGGCCGTCGTGGCTCCAGCGTCGCCGACTTCGTCGAGATCACGCGGTCCACGCCGGAGAAGTCGCTGGTCCGCCCGCTGCACAGCAAGGGTGGTCGTAACAACGCCGGCCGCATCACGGTCCGCCACCAGGGTGGCGGTCACAAGCGTGCGTACCGCGTGATCGACTTCCGCCGTCACGACAAGGACGGCGTCCCGGCGAAGGTCGCACACATCGAATACGACCCCAACCGCACCGCGCGCATCGCGCTGCTGCACTACGCCGACGGCGAGAAGCGCTACATCCTCGCCCCGCGTGGCCTGAAGCAGAACGACCGGATCGAGAACGGCCCCGGCGCCGACATCAAGCCCGGTAACAACCTCGCGCTGCGCAACATCCCGGTTGGTACCACGCTCCACGCCATCGAGCTGCGGCCCGGCGGCGGCGCGAAGTTCGCCCGCTCCGCGGGTGCCTCCGTGCAGCTGCTGGCGAAGGAGGGCTCCATGGCCCACCTGCGCATGCCGTCCGGTGAGATCCGCCTGGTCGACGTCCGCTGCCGCGCCACCGTCGGCGAGGTCGGCAACGCCGAGCAGTCGAACATCAACTGGGGCAAGGCCGGCCGCATGCGCTGGAAGGGCGTCCGCCCGACCGTTCGTGGTGTGGTCATGAACCCCGTCGACCACCCGCACGGTGGTGGTGAGGGCAAGACCTCCGGTGGTCGCCACCCGGTCTCGCCGTGGGGTCAGAAGGAGGGCCGTACGCGCTCGCCGAAGAAGGCCAGCAACAAGTACATCGTCCGCCGCCGCAAGACGAACAAGAAGCGCTAGGAGCGGGTTTAGATGCCGCGCAGTCTCAAGAAGGGGCCCTTCGTCGACGACCACCTGATCAAGAAGGTGGACACGCAGAACGAAGCAGGCACCAAGAACGTCATCAAGACCTGGTCCCGCCGCTCGATGATCGTCCCGGCCATGCTCGGCCACACGATCGCGGTGCACGACGGCCGCAAGCACGTCCCGGTGTTCGTCACCGAGTCGATGGTCGGCCACAAGCTCGGCGAGTTCGCGCCGACCCGCACCTTCCGCGGCCATGAGAAGGACGACCGCAAGTCGCGTCGTCGCTGATCAGCGGAAAAGACTCATGACAGACACCGAAGGGACAACCATGGAAGCCAGGGCCCAGGCGCGGTACATCCGCGTCACGCCCATGAAGGCCCGCCGCGTGGTGGACCTCATCCGTGGCATGAGTGCCACGGAGGCCCAGGCGGTCCTGCGTTTCGCCCCGCAGGCCGCGAGCGTGCCGGTCGGCAAGGTGCTGGACAGCGCCATCGCCAACGCCGCGCACAACTACGACCACACCGACGCCGACAGCCTCGTCATCTCCGAGGCGTACGTCGACGAGGGCCCGACCCTGAAGCGGTTCCGGCCGCGCGCCCAGGGCCGCGCCTACCGGATCCGCAAGCGGACCAGCCACATCACCGTGGTCGTCAGCAGCAAGGAAGGAACCCGGTAATGGGCCAGAAGGTAAACCCGCACGGGTTCCGGCTCGGCATCACCACCGACTTCAAGTCGCGCTGGTACGCCGACAAGCTGTACAAGGACTACGTCAAGGAAGACGTCGCCATCCGCCGGATGATGACGAAGGGCATGGAGCGCGCCGGTATCTCCAAGGTGGAGATCGAGCGCACCCGTGACCGCGTCCGCGTCGACATCCACACCGCCCGGCCGGGCATCGTCATCGGCCGCCGCGGCGCGGAGGCCGACCGTATCCGCGGCGAGCTGGAGAAGCTCACCGGCAAGCAGGTGCAGCTCAACATCCTCGAGGTGAAGAACCCCGAGGTGGACGCTCAGCTGGTGGCCCAGGCCGTCGCCGAGCAGCTCTCCTCCCGCGTCTCCTTCCGTCGTGCGATGCGCAAGTCGATGCAGAGCTCGATGAAGGCCGGTGCCAAGGGCATCAAGATCCAGTGTGGTGGCCGTCTCGGCGGCGCCGAGATGTCCCGCTCGGAGTTCTACCGCGAGGGCCGCGTGCCCCTGCACACGCTCCGCGCCAACGTCGACTACGGCTTCTTCGAGGCCAAGACCACCTTCGGCCGCATCGGCGTCAAGGTGTGGATCTACAAGGGCGACGTGAAGAACATCGCCGAGGTCCGCGCCGAGAACGCCGCCGCCCGCGCCGGCAACCGCCCGTCGCGCGGTGGCAGCGACCGCCCGCAGCGCCGTGGTGGCGAGCGCGGTGGCCGTGGCCGCAAGCCGCAGCAGCAGCAGAGCGCGCCCGCCGAGGCCCCCAAGGCCGAGGCCACCGCCGCTCCGGCTGCTGAGAGCACTGGAACGGAGGCCTGACCGACATGCTGATCCCTCGCAGGGTCAAGCACCGCAAGCAGCACCACCCCAAGCGGTCCGGCATGGCCAAGGGCGGTACGGAGCTGGCGTTCGGCGAGTACGGCATCCAGGCCGTCACCCCGGCGTATGTCACCAACCGTCAGATCGAGGCCGCTCGTATCGCGATGACCCGCCACATCAAGCGTGGCGGCAAGGTCTGGATCAACATCTACCCGGACCGTCCGCTGACGAAGAAGCCTGCCGAGACCCGCATGGGTTCCGGTAAGGGCTCGCCGGAGTGGTGGGTCGCGAACGTCAAGCCCGGTCGGGTGATGTTCGAGCTGTCCTACCCGAACGAGAAGACTGCGCGTGAGGCGCTCACCCGCGCTGCTCACAAGCTCCCGATGAAGTGCCGGATCGTTCGGCGCGAGGCAGGTGAGTCGTGATGGCGGCCGGTACCAAGGCGTCCGAGCTGCGTGAGCTGAACAACGAGGACCTCGTTGGCAAGCTGCGTGAGGCCAAGGAAGAGCTGTTCAACCTCCGCTTCCAGGCGGCGACCGGACAGCTCGAGAACCACGGCCGGCTGAAGGCCGTCCGGAAGGACATCGCCCGGATCTACACCCTGATGCGGGAGCGCGAGCTCGGCATCGAGACGGTGGAGAGCGCCTGATGAGCGAGACGAATGTGACTGAGAACGCAACGCAGAACCGCGGCTTCCGCAAGACCCGTGAGGGTCTGGTCGTCAGCGACAAGATGGACAAGACCGTCGTCGTCGCAGTCGAGGACCGCGTCAAGCACGCGCTGTACGGCAAGGTCATCCGCCGTACCAACAAGCTCAAGGCGCACGACGAGCAGAACGCCGCGGGTGTCGGCGACCGCGTCCTCCTGATGGAGACCCGGCCGCTGTCCGCGACCAAGCGCTGGCGCGTCGTCGAGATCCTCGAGAAGGCCAAGTAATTCTTCCTGCGGGCAATAGTCCGCAGGACGGTTCCGCCAGGCTCGGCAGGGGCTTGATATATCGAGCCCCTGCCGGGAACCGGCAGACGATCAGGAGATAGACGTGATCCAGCAGGAGTCGCGACTGCGCGTCGCCGACAACACGGGGGCGAAGGAGATCCTTTGCATCCGTGTTCTCGGTGGCTCCGGTCGCCGCTACGCGGGCATTGGTGACGTCATCGTCGCCACCGTCAAGGACGCGATCCCCGGTGGCAACGTGAAGAAGGGTGACGTCGTCAAGGCGGTCATCGTGCGCACCGTGAAGGAGCGCCGCCGCCCGGACGGTTCGTACATCCGCTTCGACGAGAACGCGGCCGTCATCCTCAAGAACGATGGCGACCCCCGCGGCACCCGTATCTTCGGCCCGGTGGGCCGTGAGCTGCGCGAGAAGAAGTTCATGAAGATCATCTCGCTCGCGCCGGAGGTGCTGTAACCGATGAAGATCAAGAAGGGCGACCTGGTCCAGGTCATCACCGGTAAGGACAAGGGCAAGCAGGGCAAGGTCATCGCGGCCTTCCCGCGCGAGGACCGGGTCCTGGTCGAGGGTGTCAACCGGGTCAAGAAGCACACCAAGGCCGGACAGACCGCTCGTGGTTCGAAGACCGGCGGCATCGTGACGACCGAGGCCCCGATCCACGTGAGCAATGTGCAGCTCGTAGTGGAGAAGGACGGCAACAAGGTCGTCACCCGCGTCGGATACCGCTTCGACGACGAGGGCAACAAGATCCGCGTTGCCAAGCGGACCGGTGAGGACATCTGATGACTGCCACCACCACTGCACCGCGCCTCAAGGCGCGCTACCGCGAAGAGATCCAGGGAAAGTTGCAGGAGCAGTTCTCCTACGAGAACGTCATGCAGATCCCGGGTCTGACCAAGGTCGTGGTCAACATGGGTGTGGGCGACGCCGCCCGCGACTCCAAGCTGATCGAGGGCGCCATCCGCGACCTCGCCACGATCACCGGCCAGAAGCCCGCCGTCACCAAGGCCCGTAAGTCCATCGCGCAGTTCAAGCTGCGTGAGGGCCAGCCGATCGGTGCCCACGTCACCCTCCGCGGTGACCGCATGTGGGAGTTCCTGGACCGCCTGGTGTCGCTCGCGCTTCCGCGCATCCGCGACTTCCGCGGTCTGTCGCCGAAGCAGTTCGACGGCCGGGGCAACTACACCTTCGGTCTCACGGAGCAGGTCATGTTCCACGAGATCGACCAGGACAAGATCGACCGCGTCCGGGGTATGGACATCACCGTGGTGACCACGGCGACCAACGACGAAGAGGGCCGCGCCCTGCTGCGTCACCTCGGCTTCCCGTTCAAGGAGGCGTGAGCCGTGGCGAAGAAGGCTCTCATTGCCAAGGCCGCCCGCAAGCCCAAGTTCGGCGTGCGTGCGTACACGCGCTGCCAGCGCTGCGGACGTCCGCACTCCGTGTACCGCAAGTTCGGCCTGTGCCGCGTGTGCCTCCGTGAGATGGCTCACCGCGGCGAGCTGCCGGGCGTGACCAAGAGCTCCTGGTAATCGACCCTTACGGGTTGATACCGGGCTCTCGGTAAGCAAATGGATGGCGAGGCCCGCCCTTCCGCTCCCGTAGAGTGGAAGGGTTGGGCGCTCGCCGCCCAGAATCCTTACTACGCCGTAGGTCCCCGCGCCGCACCCGTGCCCGCCACTGAGCGGGTGAGAGGGATGGCGCATACAGGAAACCCCGGCGAGAGAGGCCGAAGGCCATCATGACCATGACCGATCCGATCGCAGACATGCTGACGCGTCTGCGAAACGCGAACTCGGCGTACCACGACTCCGTCGTGATGCCCCACAGCAAGATCAAGTCGCATATCGCGGAGATCCTCCAGCAGGAGGGCTACATCACCGGCTGGAAGGTCGAGGACGCCGAGGTCGGCAAGAGCCTCATCCTCGAGCTGAAGTTCGGCCCGAACCGCGAGCGCTCGATCGCCGGCATCAAGCGGATCTCGAAGCCGGGCCTGCGGGTCTACGCAAAGTCCACCAACCTGCCGAAGGTGCTCGGCGGCCTGGGCGTGGCGATCATCTCCACGTCGCACGGGCTCCTCACCGACAAGCAGGCCGGCAAGAAGGGCGTGGGTGGGGAAGTCCTCGCCTACGTCTGGTAACCAGGGAACGGAGGAAGCACATGTCGCGCATTGGCAAGCTGCCCATCCAGGTTCCCGCTGGTGTGGACGTCACCATCGATGGCCGCACGGTCGCCGTGAAGGGTCCCAAGGGCTCTCTCTCGCACACCGTCGCCGCGCCGATCGAGGTCGCCAAGGGTGAGGACAACGCCCTCGTTGTCACCCGCCCGAACGACGAGCGTCAGAACAAGGCCCTGCACGGCCTGTCGCGCACGCTGGTGGCGAACATGATCACCGGCGTGACCCAGGGCTACAGCAAGGCGCTCGAGATCAGCGGTGTCGGTTACCGCGTCCAGGCCAAGGGCTCCAACCTGGAGTTCTCCCTGGGCTACAGCCACCCGATCCTGGTCGAGGCACCGGAGGGCATCACCTTCAAGGTGGAGTCCCCGACCAAGCTGAGCGTCGAGGGCATCGACAAGCAGAAGGTCGGCGAGGTCGCCGCGAACATCCGCAAGCTGCGCAAGCCCGACCCGTACAAGGCCAAGGGCGTGAAGTACGCGGGCGAGGTCATCCGCCGCAAGGTCGGAAAGGCTGGTAAGTAAGCCATGGCATACGGTGTGAAGATCGCCAAGGGCAACGCTCGCAAGGCCGCTGCCGTCAAGCGCCGTCACATCCGCGTCCGCAAGCGGGTCTCCGGTACGCCGGTCCGCCCCCGCCTCGTGGTGACGCGGTCCAACCGTCACATGGTGGCGCAGGTCATCGACGACATCGCGGGCCACACCCTGGCCTCGGCGTCGACGCTGGACAGCTCCATCCGGGCGGGCGAGGGCGACAAGAGCGCCCAGGCGCAGCAGGTCGGCGCCCTGGTGGCCGAGCGGGCGAAGGCCGCGGGCATCGAGGCCGTCGTGTTCGACCGCGGTGGCAACAAGTACGCCGGGCGCATCGCCGCTCTGGCGGACGCCGCCCGCGAGGCCGGGCTGAAGTTCTGAGCCCCGGTTCCAACGCAAAGCGGAAACGAGAGAGGTAAATCCAATGGCTGGACCCCAGCGCCGCGGTGGCGGCGCCGGTGGCGGCGAGCGGCGGGACCGGAAGGACCGGCGGGACGGTGGCGCTGCCGCCGAGAAGACCGCTTACGTCGAGCGTGTTGTCGCGATCAACCGCGTCGCCAAGGTTGTGAAGGGTGGTCGTCGCTTCAGCTTCACCGCGCTGGTCGTGGTGGGCGACGGTGACGGCACCGTGGGTGTCGGTTACGGCAAGGCCAAGGAGGTGCCGGCCGCGATCGCCAAGGGCGTGGAGGAGGCCAAGAAGCACTTCTTCAAGGTCCCCCGGATCGCCGGCACCATCCCGCACCCGATCCAGGGTGAGGAGGCCGCGGGTGTCGTGCTGCTGAAGCCGGCGTCCCCCGGTACCGGTGTGATCGCCGGTGGCCCGGTGCGCGCCGTGCTGGAGTGCGCGGGCATCCACGACGTGCTGAGCAAGTCGCTCGGCTCCTCGAACCCGATCAACATCGTGCACGCCACGGTGGCCGCTCTGCGGGGCCTTCAGCGCCCCGAGGAGATCGCCGCCCGCCGTGGTCTGCCGCTCGAGGACGTCGCTCCCGCCGCTCTGCTGCGGGCGCGTGCCGGGGTGGGTGTGTGAGCATGGCCCGCCTCAAGATCACGCAGACGAAGTCGTACATCGGCAGCAAGCAGAACCACCGCGACACTCTGCGTTCGCTCGGGCTGAAGAAGCTCGGCGACGTGGTCGTCAAGGAGGACCGCCCCGAGTTCCGCGGCATGGCGCAGACCGTGCGGCACCTCGTGACGGTCGAGGAGGTCGACTGACATGGCGGAGAACAACCCGCTGAAGGTCCACAACCTCCGGCCCGCCCCGGGCGCCAAGACCGCCAAGACCCGTGTCGGTCGTGGTGAGGCGTCCAAGGGTAAGACCGCTGGTCGTGGCACCAAGGGCACCAAGGCCCGCTACCAGGTTCCGGAGCGCTTCGAGGGTGGGCAGATGCCCCTCCACATGCGGCTCCCGAAGCTCAAGGGCTTCAAGAACCCCTTCCGCACCGAGTACCAGGTCGTGAACCTGGACCGGCTGGCCGCGCTCTACCCCGAGGGTGGCGAGGTCACGGTGGCCGACCTGGTCGCCAAGGGTGCGGTTCGCAAGAACCAGCTCGTCAAGGTGCTGGGCTCCGGTGAGGTCTCCGTGGCGCTCCAGGTGACGGTCGACGCCGTCTCCGGCTCCGCCAAGGAGAAGATCACCGCCGCCGGTGGCACCGTCACCGAGCTCGTCTGAGCACGGTGGGTTTCTGACCGGGGGTGCCCCAGATACGGGGCATCCCCGGTTGGTCGTTCCAAGCGGGGCCGGGTCGCCGGTAAGGTGGCTGGCGTTGTTACCTTCCGCGCGGTACGTCTCCGCGCGGGTCCTGGCTGATAAGTATCCGTCGATCCTCAAGACCGTCACCTCTCGCGAAGCGACGCGGGGGGCGCAGGAGGCACCGTGCTCACCGCGTTCGCCCGGGCGTTCAAGACGCCCGACCTGCGCAAGAAGCTGCTGTTCACGCTGGGCATCATCGTGCTCTTCCGGCTCGGGCAACATGTCCCGATCCCGGGCATCGACTACAAGAACGTCCAGACGTGCATGGACCTCGCCAAGGGCCAGCAGGGGCTGTTCGGCCTGGTCAACATGTTCAGTGGTGGCGCACTGCTCCAGATCACCATCTTCGCGCTGGGGATCATGCCGTACATCACGGCGAGCATCATCCTCCAGCTGCTGACCGTGGTGATCCCGCGCCTCGAGGCCCTCAAGAAGGAGGGCCAGGCCGGTCAAGGGAAGATCACGCAGTACACCCGCTATCTGACCATCGCGCTGGCGATCCTCCAGGGCACCGGCCTGGTGGCCACCGCCCGCAGCGGCTCGCTCTTCCAGAGCTGCCCGGTCGGCGGTCAGATCGTACGCGACGACTCGATCTTCACCACCGCCGTGATGGTCATCACGATGACCGCGGGCACCGCGCTGATCATGTGGCTCGGTGAACTGGTCACCGACCGCGGCATCGGCAACGGCATGTCGATCCTGATGTTCGTCTCCATCGCCGCCGGCTTCCCGAGCGCGATGTGGAGCATCAAGCAGCAGGGCAAGATCATGGACGGCTGGCTGGAGTTCGGCCTGGTGATCCTCTGTGGTCTGGCCATGGTCGGCCTGGTGGTCTTCGTCGAGCAGGCCCAGCGCCGGATCCCCGTGCAGTACGCCAAACGCATGATCGGCCGTCGTTCGTACGGCGGTACGTCCACCTACATTCCGATGAAGGTGAACCAGGCGGGTGTGATCCCCGTGATCTTCGCCTCATCGCTGCTGTACATCCCGGCGCTGATCGTCCAGTTCTCCAATTCGAAGGCCGGCTGGGCGACCTGGATCTCGCAGAACTTCGTCAAGGGCGACCACCCGATCTATATCGCCACGTACTTCCTGCTGATCGTCTTCTTCGCATTCTTCTATGTCGCCATCAGCTTCAACCCCGAAGAAGTTGCCGACAACATGAAGAAGTATGGTGGGTTCATCCCGGGTATCCGGGCTGGTCGTCCCACCGCGGAGTATCTGAGCTACGTGCTGAACCGCATCACGTGGCCCGGTGCGCTCTATCTGGGCTTGATCGCCCTGGTGCCCACGGTGGCGCTGGTGACGCTCAACGCCAATCAGAACTTCCCGTTCGGCGGCACGAGCATCCTGATCATCGTGGGTGTCGGCCTGGAGACTGTGAAGCAGATCGAGAGCCAGCTTCAGCAGCGACACTACGAAGGGTTCCTCCGCTGATGCGAATCGTCCTCGTCGGGCCTCCGGGAGCCGGCAAGGGTACGCAGGCCGCGTACCTCGCCGAGAAGCTGTCGATCCCGCATATCTCCACCGGCGACCTGTTCCGCGCGAACATCAGCCAGGGCACTCCCCTCGGCAAGCAGGCGCAGGAGTACATGCGGGCCGGACAGCTGGTACCGGACGAGGTCACCATCGGCATGGCGGAGGACCGGATGGGCCACGCGGACGCGGCGAGCGGCTTCCTGCTCGACGGCTTCCCGCGCAATCTGGCGCAGGCCGAGGCCCTAGACGGCTACCTCCGGGACAACGAGCTCACCCTGGACGCGGTGCTGGACCTGGAGGTCCCCGAGGCAGAGGTGGTCAAGCGGATCGCCGGCCGCCGCACCTGCCGCAACGACAGCGCGCACACGTTTCATGTGGAGTACAAGAAGCCCAAGGTCGAGGGCGTGTGCGACGTGTGCGGTGGTGAGCTGTACCAGCGCGAGGACGACAGCGAGGAAACGGTCCGCGACCGGCTGGAGGTCTACCACAGCCAGACCGAGCCGATCATCGACTACTACAAGGCCCAGGGCCTGGTGGTGACGATCTCGGCGCTGGGCAAGGTGTCCGAGGTCACCCAGCGGGCGATGGACGCCCTGGCGGCCAAGGCGGCCTAGGGAACGCAAGCTGTCACCGGCCGCGGTGCCCCGACGGGGCATCGCGGCCGTACTGTTGAGCAGATACGTGTATGGACCGCGGAAGGCTGAGTGATGGTGGAGATCAAGACTCCCGAGCAGATCGCGAAGATGCGTGAGGCGGGACTGGTCGTCGCCGCCATCCACGAGGCGACGCGGGCGGCGGCCGTCCCCGGCGCCAGCACCAAGGACCTGGACGACGTCGCCCGTAAGGTCATCGCCGACCACGGCGCCAAGTCGAACTTCCTGGGGTACGGCGGCTTCCCCGCCACCATCTGCACCTCGGTGAACGACATCGTGGTGCACGGCATCCCGGACCGGGAGACCGTCCTCAAGGACGGCGACATCATCTCCATCGACGCGGGCGCGATCGTGGACGGCTGGCACGGCGACGCCGCCTTCACCGCCTTCGTGGGCACCGGTCACGCCCCGGAGCTGTACGAACTCAGCCGGGTCACCGAGGAGTCGATGTGGGCCGGGATCGCGGCGGTCCGCAAGGGCAACCGGCTGGTCGACATCTCCAAGGCGATCGAGGGCTACATCCGCCGCCAGCCCCGCCCGGCCTCCGGCAAGTACGGCATCATCGAGGACTACGGCGGCCACGGCATCGGCACCCAGATGCACATGGACCCGCATCTGCTGAACTACGTCTCCAAGAAGCGCGGCAAGGGCCCCCGGCTGGTCTCCGGCTTCTGTATCGCGATCGAGCCCATGGTGAGCCTGGGCACCGCGAAGACGCATGTGCTGGCCGACGACTGGACGGTCAAGACGGACGACGGCACCTGGTCCAGCCACTGGGAGCACTCGGTCGCGCTGACCGAGGAGGGCCCGCTGGTGCTGACCGCCGTGGACGGCGGCAAGGCCAAGCTGGCCGAGCTGGGCGTGGAGACCGCGCCCGACCCACTGGCTTGACGATCTCCGGCTGACGATCTCCGTGGGCATAAAGATCTCAAAATCGGGGCATGATGCCCCGGATTCGTGTTTCGGGATGCCCTGACGTAGACTGACACGTCGGCTCTCGCATGCCCTCCCGCATGTCGCGAGCCGATCAAGGTAGCCGATCCCGAAAGCAGGACATGGCCAAGAAGCAAGGCGCCATCGAAATCGAGGGCACCGTGATCGAGTCTCTGCCGAACGCGATGTTCAAGGTGGAGCTTCAGAACGGTCACAAGGTCCTCGCGCACATCAGCGGCAAGATGCGTATGCACTACATCCGCATCCTGCCCGATGACCGGGTTGTCGTGGAGCTGTCTCCGTACGACCTCACGCGCGGACGGATCGTCTACCGCTACAAGTAGATCTCACGACCCGGAGAACCTCACACCCATGAAGGTCAAGCCGAGCGTCAAGAAGATCTGCGACAAGTGCAAGGTGATCCGCCGCCACGGCCGGGTCATGGTCATTTGCGACAACCTGCGCCACAAGCAGCGCCAGGGCTGACGCACACCGGCCGAAATCCTGCACCACTCGCAGTATCTTCGCGCGACGTCATAACTTTGCGTACATACGCAGTCACCCGTTCCCGCCCGGCGGGGACGACACCCCCGGTCGGAGGCCGGGGACCCGAGAGCCGTTCCGTACGGCGGCCGGGAGTGGTGCTGCGGAAGACCTCCGACAACCATCTGGAGCCAGATTCATGGCACGCCTCGCAGGCGTTGATCTCCCGCGCGAAAAGCGCGTCGAGGTCGCCCTCACCTACGTCTTCGGCATCGGTCGCACCCTTGCCCAGCAGACGCTCGCCAACACCGGTGTGAACCCGGACACCCGCGTTCGCGACCTGGCCGAAGAGGACCTGGTCAAGATCCGCGAGTACGTGGACAACAACATCAAGACCGAGGGTGACCTCCGTCGCGAGATCCAGGCCGACATCCGCCGCAAGGTCGAGATCGGCTGCTACCAGGGTCTGCGCCACCGCCGCGGCCTTCCGGTCCACGGCCAGCGCACGTCGACCAACGCCCGCACCCGCAAGGGCCCGCGTCGCGCGATCGCCGGCAAGAAGAAGCCGGGCAAGAAGTAGTCCGCACCGGACGCTGACAAGCGGTCCGAGCTGTAGGACCGACCACCTCCACGGGAGATTTCAAGAGAATGCCTCCGAAGAGCAGGACGGCCGGCGCCAAGAAGGTGCGCCGCAAGGAAAAGAAGAACGTCGCCCACGGGCACGCTCACATCAAGAGCACGTTCAACAACACCATCGTCTCGATCACGGACCCGACCGGGAACGTGATCTCTTGGGCCTCGGCCGGCCACGTCGGCTTCAAGGGCTCGCGCAAGTCCACTCCGTTCGCCGCGCAGATGGCCGCCGAGTCGGCCGCCCGCCGCGCGCAGGAGCACGGCATGCGCAAGGTCGACGTGTTCGTCAAGGGTCCGGGCTCCGGCCGTGAGACCGCGATCCGCTCGCTCCAGGCCACCGGCCTGGAGGTGGGCTCGATCCAGGACGTCACTCCGACTCCGCACAACGGATGCCGCCCGCCCAAGCGTCGGCGTGTCTGACCGGCTGAAGTAGGAGACAACAGAAACAATGGCGCGTTACACCGGGGCCGACTGCAAGCGTTGCCGTCGGGAGAAGCAGAAGCTCTTCCTCAAGGGGAGCAAGTGCGAGAGCGCGAAGTGCCCGATCGAGATCCGTCCTTACCCCCCGGGTGAGCACGGTCGCGGGCGCACCAAGGACAGCGAGTACCTTCTCCAGCTCCGCGAGAAGCAGAAGGCGACCCGCATCTACGGAGTCCTTGAGAAGCAGTTCCGTGGTTACTACGCGGAGGCGAACAAGAAGACCGGCAAGACCGGTGAGAACCTTCTTCGCATCCTCGAGACCCGACTGGACAACGTGGTTTACCGGGCCGGCTTCGCCAAGTCCCGCGACCACGCCCGTCAGCTGGTCCGCCACGGTCACTTCACCGTGAACGGCGTCAAGACCGACATTCCGTCGGCTCGGGTCACCGTGAACGACATCATCGAGGTTCGTCCGAAGTCCCGGACCATGACCCCCTTCCAGGTGGCCCAGGCCGAGGCGGGCGAGCGCACGGTGCCGGCGTGGCTGGAGGCCATTCCGTCGCAGCTGCGGATCCTCGTGCACTCGATGCCCGAGCGCCAGGTGATCGACACCCAGGTGCAGGAGCAGCTGATCGTCGAGCTCTACTCCAAGTAGTAGCCAAGGCCCGCCGGCGTAGCCGGCTGGTGTGAGGGTCGGGCGGTACGGAGCCGTTTGGCACGTACCGCCCGTACCATTGAAGGGTTCGGCGTCAAATAGCGGGCGCCGAAGACTGGAGGCAAAACCCATGCTGATCGCTCAGCGTCCCTCGTTGACCGAAGAGGTCGTCGACGAGTTCCGCTCCCGGTTCGTGATCGAGCCGCTGGAGCCGGGCTTCGGCTACACCCTCGGAAACTCCCTGCGTCGTACGCTCCTCTCCTCGATCCCCGGTGCGGCCGTGACCAGCATCCGGATCGACGGGGTCCTGCACGAGTTCACCACCGTGCCGGGCGTCAAGGAGGACGTCACCGACCTGATCCTCAACATCAAGCAGCTGGTCGTCTCCTCGGAGCACGACGAGCCCGTCGTGATGTACCTGCGCAAGCAGGGCCCGGGTCTGGTCACCGCCGCCGACATCGCGCCGCCGGCCGGTGTCGAGGTGCACAACCCCGACCTGGTCCTGGCCACGCTGAACGGCAAGGGCAAGCTGGAGATGGAGCTGACCGTCGAGCGCGGTCGCGGCTATGTCTCCGCCGTGCAGAACAAGCAGGTCGGCCAGGAGATCGGCCGGATCCCGGTCGACTCGATCTACTCGCCGGTGCTCAAGGTCACCTACAAGGTCGAGGCGACCCGTGTCGAGCAGCGCACCGACTTCGACAAGCTGATCGTCGACGTCGAGACCAAGCAGGCCATGCGGCCGCGTGACGCCATGGCGTCGGCCGGTAAGACCCTGGTCGAGCTGTTCGGCCTCGCCCGCGAGCTGAACGTGGACGCCGAGGGCATCGACATGGGCCCGTCCCCGACGGACGCCGCCCTCGCCGCCGACCTGGCGCTGCCGATCGAGGAGCTCGAGCTCACCGTTCGGTCGTACAACTGCCTCAAGCGCGAGGGCATCCACTCCGTGGGTGAGCTCGTGGCGCGGTCCGAGGCGGACCTGCTCGACATCCGGAACTTCGGCGCCAAGTCGATCGACGAGGTCAAGGCGAAGCTGGCCGGTATGGGCCTCGCGCTCAAGGACAGCCCGCCCGGATTCGACCCGACCGCCGCCGCTGACGCCTTCGGCGCCGACGACGACGCGGATGCCGGTTTCGTGGAGACCGAGCAGTACTAGAACCTGCTGGTCCGCTGTGGCTGAGGCGTCGTCCTCAATCGCCGGACGGGCTGGATTTTGTCCACTGACACCGGTACCTGATACGGCCGGTGCAGACATCTAGGAGATACACATGCCGAAGCCCACCAAGGGCGCCCGTCTGGGCGGCAGCGCTGCGCACGAGCGGCTCCTGCTGGCGAACCTCGCCACCGCGCTGTTCGAGCACGGCCGGATCACCACCACCGAGGCGAAGGCCCGCCGCCTGCGCCCGGTCGCGGAGAAGCTGGTCACCAAGGCGAAGAAGGGCGACCTTCACAACCGCCGTCTGGTGCTCCAGACCATCCGCGACAAGAGCGTCGTGCACACTCTCTTCACCGAGATCGGGCCGCGCTACGAGAACCGGCCGGGTGGCTACACCCGCATCACCAAGATCGGTAACCGCCGTGGCGACAACGCCCCGATGGCGGTCATCGAGCTGGTCGAGGCGCTGACCGTGCAGCAGGAGGCGGTCGGCGAGGCCGAGGCCGCCACCAAGCGCACCGCCAAGGACGCCGCCGGTGACCAGGCCGTCGCGGACCTCAAGAAGGAGGCCCCGGCTGCCGAGGCCGCCGAGGCTCCGGCAGAGGCCGAGGAGTCCAAGGACGCCTGAGGCGTTCGACGGCTCTTGTCGTAACGGACGGGCCCGCCCCCAGATCCTGGGAGCGGGCCCGTTCCGCATGGAGAGGAACGGTTGGGTGAGTGACGAGGCGGCGCCCGGTTTCGTACGGGTCCGGCTGGATCTGAGTTACGACGGCAAGGACTTCTCGGGCTGGGCCAAGCAGCGCGAGCGGCGCACCGTACAGGGCGAGCTGGAGAGCGCGCTGCGGACGGTGACGCGCTCCGCGGAGACCTTCGAGCTGACCGTCGCGGGCCGCACCGACGCGGGGGTCCACGCCCGCGGCCAGGTGGCGCACGTGGATCTGCCCGAGGCGCTGTGGGCCGAGCACCGGGACAGGCTGCTGCGGCGGCTGGCTGGCCGGCTGCCCCATGACGTACGGGTCTGGAGGGTGGCCGAGGCCCCGTCCGGGTTCAACGCCCGCTTCTCCGCGATCTGGCGGCGCTACGCCTACCGGGTCACCGACCACCCCGGCGGGGTCGACCCGCTGCTGCGCGGCCATGTGCTGTGGCACGACTGGCCGCTGGACGTGGACGCCATGAACGCCGCCTCGATACGGCTCCTGGGCGAGCACGACTTCGCCGCGTACTGCAAGAAGCGCGACGGTGCCACCACCATCCGCACCCTCCAGCGGCTGGACTGGGTGCGCGGGGCGAACGGCGTGATCACGGCCACGGTGCGGGCGGACGCCTTCTGCCACAACATGGTGCGCTCGCTGGTGGGCGCGCTGCTCTTCGTCGGCGACGGCCACCGCCCGCCGGACTGGCCCGCCAAGGTGCTCGCCGCCGGACTGCGCGACTCCGCCGTCCATGTCGTCCGCCCCCATGGGCTGACCCTGGAAGAGGTCGGCTACCCGGCCGACGACCAACTCGCGGCCCGTAACCGCGAGTCCCGCAACAAGCGCTCCCTGCCGGGTGCGACGGCGATCGGCATGCTGCGGCTTCCGGGGCACCCGGAAGATCGATAAAATTTGCCAACCAAGAACGGTCGCCGACCGCGAAGGGAACCGCGTGAGTACCAGCGAGGCCGCTGTGCGCGAGCGCCTGACCAGGGCGCTCCATGAACGCGGCGAGGAGATCGCCGATCGCTGGGTCGAGCTGCAAATGGAGCAGGCCCTGCTCGACACCGACATCGGGGAGGCCGAACTCCGCGAGGAGGCCGACTCCTTGATCGAGGCGCTGGTCCCGGGGCTCCGGAGCGGTGTGCCGGCGGACCGCGTGGTGACCTCCAGCCCGGGGCTGCACGAGGCCGTGGTCGGCCTGTCGCTGCGCCGGGCGCGGGCCGGGGCCACCCCGACGGCGACCTCGCTCGCGGTGCTGGCGCTCAAGGAGGCGCTGCTGAAGGCGGTGCAGCGGGACACCCGGGACGCCGAGGAGCTGTTCGCCTCGGCCGTCTTCATGAACCGGCTGCTCGATGTGGCCGGGGCGCTGTCCTTCGAGACGTATGTGGATGGCCGGGAGGAGATCATCCGCCGGCAGAGCCAGCAGCTGATGGAGCAGTCGACACCGGTGGTGCGGCTGTGGCGGCAGGTGCTGGCCGTTCCGCTGATCGGCACGCTGGACACCGCCCGGACCCAGGTGGTGATGGAGAATCTGCTCCAGGCCATCCAGGACCATGAGGCACTGGTCGCGATCATCGACATCACGGGTGTGCCGACGGTGGACACCGCCGTCGCCCAGCATCTGATGCAGACCGTGAACGCGGTGCGGCTGATGGGCGCGGACTGTGTGATCAGCGGGGTGCGCCCCTCGATCGCCCAGACCATCGCCCAGCTCGGCATCGATCTGTCCACCATCCTCACGCGGGCGACGCTGGCCGACGCGCTGGCCGCCGCGATCAAGCTGATCGACGGGCCCGGGCCCGACGGTGACGAAGGAGACGGCCGGTGACCGGTCAGCCCCAGCCCGGCGTTCCGATTCTGCGACTGGGAGACGTCCTGGTCACCGGCCTGCTCAATGAAATCGACGACCGGACCGCCATCGCCTTCACCGAGGAGCTGACCGAGCGGATCTCGGCCGAGGGCGCCCGAGGGGTGCTCATCGACATCTCCCGGCTGGAGGTCATCGACTCCTTCGTGGCCCGGACGCTGATGGAGCTGACCACGGTCGCCCGGCTGCTGGGGGCGCGGGTGATCGTGGCCGGGATGCGACCGCCGGTGGCGATCACCCTGGTCGAGCTCGGGATCGAGCTCGTCGGCGTGGAGACCGCACTCAATCCGGAGCAGGGCTTGGCCGCGCTGGGGTGGCGTCAGGCCCCACAGCCCCTGGAAGGGGCCCGACGTGGCACCGCCCGGTGAATTCACCCTCGCCTCCCGCGGGCCCAAGACGCCCTCGCGGACGGATGGCCGGCGCCCGCCCGCGCCGGCCTCGTACCCGGTGCGCACGGAGGAGGACCTGCTGACGGTCCGCCATGCCGTGCGCGCGGCCACCGTCGAGGTGGGCTTCGGCCTGGTGGACCAGACCCGCGTGGTGACGGCCGCCAGCGAGCTCGCCCGTAACGCCTATGTCCACGGGGGCGGCGGCACGGTGACCCTGGAGTATCCGCGCGACCCCCGCGGACGGCGGGGACTGCGGCTGGTCGTCAAGGACGAGGGGCCGGGGATAGCCGACCTCGACGCGGCGCTCACCGACGGCTTCACCACCGGCTCGGGCCTGGGCCACGGACTGGGCGGCGCCCGGCGGTTGATGGACGAGTTCTCGGTGCGTACCGGCCCGGGTGAGGGCACGGTGGTGGTCGCCACCCGCTGGACGGTGCGGTGACCCATACGTTCACGGCGCCCACCGTCCAGGTGCGCGTCGACCACCGCAGCGCCGTGCAGCTGGCCGCCGAGGCGGCGCGTGAGGTGGCCCGGGCGTGCGAGCTGCCGGGGGCGCTGCCCGACCAGGCGGCGGTGATCGCCTCGGAGCTGGCGACCAATCTGGACAAGCACGCCAGCGACGGCACGCTCTACGTCCAGCCGATGCCGCTGGGCCACGGGATGGAGATCCTCGCCGCCGACCGCGGCCCCGGTATGCACGACCCCGAGCGCTGTCTCGCGGACGGCTACACCACCTCCGGAACGCTGGGGGTCGGGCTCGGCGCCGTCAAGCGGATGGCGACCCACTTCCATATGCGCAGCGCCGACGGCACCCACGCGGGCACCTGGGCCTGCGCCCGGCTCATCGCGCCGGGCGAGCGGCGGCCGGAGTGGCAGGGGGTCGGCGCGGTCTGTCTGCCCGCCGAGGGGGAGGAGGGCTGTGGCGACGCCTGCGCGATCGTCGACACGGACTCCGCCCGCACCGCGGTCGTCCTGGACGGTCTGGGCCACGGCCGGCCCGCCGCCGAGGCGGCCCAGGCGGCGCTGCGCACCTTCCACGCCGACCCCGACCGGCCGCTGCCCGAGGTGCTCACCCGGATGAACCGGGCCCTGCGACACACCCGAGGGGCCGCCGTGGGCGTGCTGCGGCTGCGTTCCGGGCACGCCGACTACTGCGGTGTCGGCAACATCCGCGCCCTCGCCCTGACCCACGACCGGGTTCGGCACCGGCTGACCGGGCAGCCCGGAGTCGTCGGCTGGGGAATGCCCACCCCCCGCGTCCACGATTTCCCGCTGCCCCAGGGCGGTACGGCGGTGCTGCACAGTGACGGCATCGACGCCCGCTGGTCGCTCGACCCGCCCCCGTCCGTGCTCCGCCTCCCGCCGCCCCTGTTGTCCGCCGCACTCGCCCATGGCCACCGCCGCGTCCGCGACGACGCCACGGTGCTCGCGGCCAGGTCCCCCTTAAGGCTTCCATGACGACGAGGAACCTCATCTGCGCCACGACGGCGGGGCTCAGCCGGGCCGTTCGGGCGCTGGCCCGCGAGCACGCCCTGGACCCCGCGGTCCGGGCGCGCCTTGTGCTGTCCGCCACCGAGGCCGCCGGGTCGGCGCTGCGCGCCGGGCGGGAGACGGGCCTCGAGTGGGGTTACGAACCGGCCGGGGGACTGCTCACAGTGGTGCTGCGGACCCCGGGCGACACGGGTCCGGTGGCGGCGGATCTCCCGATGGCCCCCGACGAGGTGACCGGGGACCGGGTGGTCTGGCGCCTCCCGGCGTCACCCCCGTCCGGCGCCGCGGACGAGGCGCCCGACGAGGACGCCCTCGCCGCGGAGGAGCTGCGCGCGGTCGTGGCCGCCGCCGACGCGCTCACCTCCGAGCACCGCCGTCTCAATGACGAACTCGCCGAGACCAACAGCGGGGTGCTCGCGCTCTACGTCCAGCTCGACGAGCGGGACAAGCGGTTGCGCACCGCGCACGGCCAGACGCTGCGGGAGCTGGAGGACGCGCTGCGCCCGGCGCCCATCAAGGCCGACGGTCTGGAACTCGCCGTGCACTACGAGCCGGCCGGCACCGACGCGCCGACCGGCGGGGATCTGTACGACTGGTTCGTACTGCCCGACGGCACCGTCCACATCACCATCGTGGACGCGCTGGGCCATGGGGTGACCAGTACGCGCAGCGCGCTCAACGTCACCCACGCGGTGCGCACCCTGGCCCTGGAGGGCCACCGGCTCGAGTCGATCGTGGCCCGCACCGACGAGATCCTGCGGCCCTTCGACCGGTCCGTGATGGCCACCGTGCAGCTGGCCCGGATCGATCCGGCCACCGGTGAGCTGTGGCTGGCCAATGGGAGCCATCCGCCCGCGCTGCTGCTGCGCCGCGACGGGTCGGCCCGGTATCTGGAGGCCCGGGGGCGCGGAATCGGCTTTCCGCTGCCCGGCAGCGAGACCCCGCTGACCGAGCGGCTGGCCCCCGGGGACCTCCTCCTGCTCTACACCGACGGTCTCACCGAGAGCCGCCGGGACCCGATCGAGGGCGAGAAGCGCCTGATCGAGGCCGCGCACAAGCATGTGCGGAGCCCGACGGAGGAGGTTCCCGGCGCCATCGCGGAGGATATGCACACGGTGATCCTGCATCCGGATGACACCCTCGCGCTGGCGGTGCGGCTCACCGGTCAGTGATCGGCGGCCGGGCCGAGGCGCTGCCGCGGGATACGGCCCCGCCGGTGGTCCCGCCGGCGGGGGACCGGAGGCGGGAGCGGGCGCTCGTCCTGCGGCTGGGCACGGACCAGCTGTTCGAACAGGGGACGCGCCGCGACCAGCGCCTCCCGCATCCGCTCCGTGGCCGTCTCGGCGGGCTCGTTGTCGTTCACCCGCGCCGCCATGGCGTGCAGCCGGCGGTAGCCGTCGATCTCCTCGGGGTGACGGACGGACAGCGCGGCCATCCGCTTCTCCGCGGACTCGGCCGGATAGCCGCGGTCGACGGCCAACGCGCCCAGCAGCCGGTCGGCTTCGCGCAGGGCCCATCCGGGGGAGTCCACGAACCGCTCTTGCAGGCCCGCCCACCGCGCCGCGTACCGCTCCCTGGCTTCCGAGGGCAGGCTTCGGACCGGCAGTTCGCCCTTGCGGCCCTGCCGCACCGAGGGGGCGATCACCAGGCCGGCCATGGCGGCCAATGCCGCCAGCAGGATGATGAGCGTGACTGTTGACATCGCTGTGCCTTCCGCAGAGATTTCCCTCGCTCGAGGCTGGTATCACCGAGTGTTACCGGTGGTCTCGGCGGCAAACACGGCACCTTTGGACCGATTCCCTCAATTCCCCGTGGTGACGGAGGTGATGGCGAGGTCACCGGTGCGGGTGAGGTGGGGGCGGACACCGTGAGTGATCGGGAAGAGGTCCGTTTTGTCGCGGTCCACGATGTCGCCGACGATGCGTCCGATCCGGATCGGGGTCCCGCCCCGGGCGGACTTATGGAGCGTCAGGGTCCAGCCCGCGGCGCCCTCTTCGCCGTCATGGGCCTCCCGGATCCGCTCGTACGGGACGGTGAAGCGGAACCGGCCGCCGTCGAGCGCCGTGACCCCGGTGAGGAACGGACGGGCCGGGCCCCTGGACGGGGTGGCCACCGCGGTCGGGGTGGCGTCGGGCCCGAAGCGGGCGCCGTGCAGGGTGCCTTCGACGGCGATCCCCTCGGCGTCCAGGCGGATCACCCGGGCCTCGGCGTGGGCCGGGCGCCGCCAGGCGCGCAGCGCGAGATAGCCGTCGACGGTGGAGTAGGGGATCCACCAGGTGAACGGGGAGCCGGGCAGCGGCTCCAGGTCCAGCAGCCCGCGCCCCTCGGCGAAGCGGCAGCCGACCCGGCGGCGGACGCCGTCGGAGGGGCGGACCACATGCAGATCCCAGCGGCCCTCGTCGAGGTCGAGCGTCGCGCGGTCGAGCGTGGCCGTCCAGGGCGCGGACGGCGCGGCGCCGACCGGGGGCAGCAGCGGTATGTGGAAGGGGGGTTCGTCGCTCTTGCGGCGGGTGACGGTCAGTACGAGCTCACCGCCGTGCAGACCGGCGGGCTCCAGCAGCACCGACAGATCGCCCCCGGCGGTGACCCGGCAGGAGGCGACGGGCCGCAGGGGCTTGCGGATCAGGTGCTTGACCGTGTCCTTGAGGGTGCCGGTCAGCGGCGCTCCGGCCGGCCGGCCCCGTAGCGGCGCGGCCGTACGGCGCCGGTGGGCCGGGGCCGTGGTGGAACGGGCGGTGCGGAGCTCCTCGATGAGCCGTTCGTAGGCGGCCGCCACGCGCTCGGGGGCGTAGCGCTCCGCCGCGACCCGGGCCGCCGCGCCCATCGAGCGGCGCAGCTCGTCGTCCTCGATCAGGGTCAGCAGCCCCTTGGCGATCCCGTCCGCGTCGCCCACCGGCACCAGCAGCCCGTCCCGGCCATCGGTGATGATCTCGCCAGGGCCGTGCGGGCAGTCGGTGGCGACCACGGGCACCCCGCAGTGCATCGCCTCGACGATCGTCATGCCGAATGACTCCTCGCGGGAGGTGACGGCGGCGATCGCGCCCTTGGCCCATTCGGTCTCGATGGGGGAGTGGGCGCCCATCAGGGTGATGTGACCGGCCAGCCCGAGCTCGTCGATCTGGCGGCGCAGCGCGGGGAGTTGGGGGCCGCGGCCGTAGATGCGCAACCGCCAGTCGGGGTGTTTGGCGGCCACCGTCTCCCAGGCGGCCACCAGCAGGTCGTAGCGCTTGACGGGGATCAGCCGGCCCGCGGCCACGACGAGTTTGGCGCGGCCGTCGGAGGGTTCGATCCCGGTGGCGGGCACCCCGTTGGGCAGGGCGGTCAGCCGGGTGGTGACGCCGGGGAGATGGGCTCGGTGGGTGGCCGCGTCGGCCTCGGAGACGGAGGTGTACGCGTCGAGGTGGGGTATGGCGGCGTCGCAGGCGGCGCGGATCTCGGCGCGGTGGGTGCCGTAGAGGCGGTGCTCCTGGCCGATCCGCAGAAAGCGGCCGGCGCGGCCGAGCGCGGCGAGATAGATGACCAGGCCGGGGCGGGTGGCGATGACGACATCGGCGTCGGTGCGGTCGAGGTACTCGGCGACGCGTTCGTCGGTGAGGGCGTTGAAGTTGGTGGTGCCCCTGGCCTCGGCGGCGGGGATGTGGGCGCTGGTCCGGGTCAGCAGCGGATGGCCGAGGTCGGCGGCGCGGCGCCCGGCGCGGGGCTGGTCTTCCTGGGGGCGCAGGTCGATCAGGGGTCTGAGCCGTACGGCGGGGTGGAGGGGGAGGTTCGGGGTGTCGATGGTGCGGATCAGGGAGACGATCTCCACGGTGTGGTGGGCGGCGAGCGCCCCGGCCACATTGAAGGTCGACCGGATGGTTCCGCCGATGCCATAGGCGTTGTGGAGCAGGAAAGAAATCTTCATGGTGATGTACGCGCGGCGGAGCAGAACTGCCGCGTCGTGCCCTCCCCTCCGAGGCGGAGCCAGTAAGGACCGAGTCGGTCGGTAAGACTGGCTGGGGCCGCGAAGGTTGCTTATGCGTGTGGTGATATGGGATCCACCACATTCGCAAAAGGGATTACAACCTTCCCCGGGTTCTGGGAGTCTGCGGGGTGTCCGTGCGGAGCCCGTACGGGACCGATACCGACCAGGGGTGGACAGAGAGATGAACGACTCCGGTGCGAAGCGGACCGTGGCCGCGGCCATCGCGGTGGTGGCGGCGCTCGGGCTGATGACCGGATGCGGCAGCGACTCCGGCGACGGCAAGGCGGACGGCGCCAAGCAGGCGGGCAGCGCCGAGCAGGGTGACGGCGCTTCGCAGGGGGACGAGGCCGCGAGCTCCGACCCGGCCGCCAAGCCCCTGTCCGCGTCCGCCCTGGAGCGGGCCGCCCTGACCAACGGCGAGGTCAAGGGGGTCGAGGTGCAGAAGATGACCGACAAGGAGGTCAGCGAGGGCGGCTCGGCCAAGACCGGCAAGGCCGCGTGCCAGCCGATGGCCGCGCTGATGGGGAGCAAGTACGACCCGGCGCCCAAGGCCAGCGTCCACCGCGCCTACGCCACCAACCTCACCAAGGCGAAGGTCGGCGGCACCGGCCTGATCCGGATCTCCTCCTACGGACCGGGCGACGCCGAGCGCACGGTGAAGGACCTGCGCGAGGCCGTCGCCTCCTGCCAGGGCGGCTTCCCCGCCCAGGACGGCACGGGCGGGAAGGCGGACGTCGAGAAGGTGACACCGCTGGACGCGCCGAAGGCCGGGGACGAGGCGCTGTCCTTCAGCCTGCATGACGCGGGCAAGCAGAAGGCCGTCATCAAGTTCACGGTCGTGCGGACCGGGCCGCAGGTGACGGTGTTCTTCGGGGTGAACATCGCCGACCCCGCGAAGTCCGAGATCCCGGCCGCGGTGGTGGACGCCCAGATGGCGAAGGTGGAGAAGGCCACGAAGGGCGCCGCGTCGTAGCGCCGCCCGGCGGGCGGTTTCCGTTCGTGGCCGGTTCTCAGTTGGTGGCGGAGGCGGCCGAGGCGGCCTCCGCCGACGCCTGGGCACTGCCCCGGGCCAGGATCCGGCGGAAGGTGTAGTCGGCCACATCGCGGCCGGCCTGGAGGGTGGCGGTGTCCGACGACGTGACCGCCTTCCCCGACGTATAGCCGGAGATCGTGAAGTAGGCGTACCGCCCGATCGCGTTCGCCGAGCTCTGGCAGGCCGTCCGGCGGCAGAAGGTCGGGACGCCCCCGCCCGAGAGCGAGGCGATGTTCGGCTGGTACCGGTCCTTGGCCTTCTCAGCCGCCGCCTTGCCGTCGAAGACGGCGACACCGACCGTCACCGCGACACCGTCCCGGGTGAAGGTGGCCCGCAGCAGCTTGCGGCAGCCGTTGTTCACCAGGACGGAGCCGAGCGCCCCCTGGGTCGCGGCCGAGCAGCTGGTGGTGGAGGCGGACGCCGCCTTGGTGTACGAGCGGTCGTCCTTGGCGGCGCGCTTGTCGGGGAAGAGGCTGCCCGCGCTCAGCGGTGCCTTGTCCCGCCGGGCGCTGGAGATGATGTCCAGCGGCTTCGGCGGCGCGGGCGGCGCCACATTGGAGAAGGACGGCTCGGGCGTCGCCGACTCGCTGGGCAGGTCCGGCTGGGTGGGCACTCCACCGGCCGAATCTCCGCCCCCCTTGTCCTTGTGGCCGCTGCTGACCACGGCGGTGGCGACGATCGCGGCGACGGCGGCCGTCGCCAGCGCCCCGCCCCCGATGAAGAGCAGCTTGCGGCGGCGGTTGCGCGCGGCGGACTGATCGGCGAGCGCCGCCCAGTCCGGCGTCGACGGCTGAGGCGGCTGAGAACCCCCGGGCCCATAAGGCCCCCCTTGCCCAAAGCTCATGGCGCGCATCTTAGACCGGCCGAGTGACACGATGGACCCGCCCGCGGGTCTCTCTTCCTCGCGCCCCACGCCCACTCGGCCGCTGTCCCCGGCCCGACCCGGGGCGCGGGCGGACGCACGGCGAAGCCCTCCCGGCGGTGGCCGGGGCCAGCGCGAGGGGCGTGGGGGCGTTTTGACCCGGGTGGGGGCGGGCCGGTATTCTGCCAGTTCGTTATGCGTATTGGCTTGCTCGTTCTCACGTGAGAGGCCGTTACGCCGGTCCACCGGGCCGATGACCAGCGGCAAGCACTCGGCATGCGTCACCGAGGTGCGGCCACGGCTGTCGTGATCGTCCGGGTGGCCTTGTCCGGACCTGTCCTCCCGGCCCTCGCGGGCTCGGGGAGACTCCACTCACTGAAGAAGCGAAGGCTACGACCGTGCGTACGTACAGCCCCAAGCCCGGCGACGTTCAGCGTCAGTGGCATGTCATCGACGCCACCGACGTGGTTCTGGGCCGTCTGGCCACCCAGGCCGCCACCCTTTTGCGGGGTAAGCACAAGCCGGTGTACGCGCCGCATGTCGACGCTGGTGACTTCGTCATCATCATCAACGCCGACAAGGTGCACCTCTCCGGCAACAAGCGGACCCAGAAGATGGCGTACCGCCACTCCGGCTACCCGGGTGGTCTGCGCTCCATCCGCTATGACGAGCTGCTGGAGAAGAACCCGGAGAAGGCCGTCGAGAAGGCCATCAAGGGCATGCTCCCCAAGAACACCCTGGGCCGTCAGATGCTCTCGAAGCTGAAGGTGTACTCGGGCGACCAGCACCCGCACGCCGCTCAGCAGCCGGTTCCGTTCGAGATCACCCAGGTCGCGCAGTAGTCCCGGCCACCCCTTACGACGAAGAGAATCTGAGGAGCATCGTGGCCGAGACCACCGCCGAGACCCCCCTCGATGTCGAGGAGTACACCACCGAGAGCGTTGAGACGGTCGAGTCGGAGTACACCTCCGAGTCGCTAGCTTCCCGCTTCGGTGACCCGCAGCCTGCCGCCGGCACCGGCCGCCGCAAGAACGCCGTGGCGCGTGTCCGCATCGTGCCGGGCAGCGGGCAGTGGAAGATCAACGGACGTACTCTCGAGGAGTACTTCCCCAACAAGGTCCACCAGCAGGAAGTCAACGAGCCCTTCAAGGTGCTCGAGCTGGACGACCGCTACGACGTCATCGCCCGCATCTCCGGCGGCGGCGTCTCCGGCCAGGCCGGGGCGCTGCGTCTGGGCATCGCCCGGGCGCTGAACGAGGCGGACGTGGACAACAACCGCGGCCCCCTCAAGAAGGCCGGCTTCCTGACCCGTGACGACCGCGCCACCGAGCGTAAGAAGGCCGGTCTGAAGAAGGCCCGCAAGGCGCCGCAGTACAGCAAGCGCTGACGCCCATCGCGGCACCGCTGCTTCACCCGAACGCCCCGGCGGCACCACCTGTGCCTCCGGGGCGTTCGGCTATCGCCACCGGGGGGCGTATACCTACAAGCAAGCTTCAAGCAAGCTTCGGCCCCCCAGCTCGTAACTTCGGAGGACACCAGTGGGACGACTCTTCGGTACGGATGGTGTGCGCGGCGTCGCGAACGCCGATCTGACGGCTGAGATGGTGCTCGGCCTGTCGGTAGCGGCGGCGCATGTGCTCGCCGAGGCGGGAACCTTCGAGGGCCATCGGCCGGTGGCGGTGGTCGGGCGGGATCCGCGAGCGTCCGGGGAGTTCCTGGAGGCGGCCGTGGTGGCGGGGCTGGCCAGTGCCGGGGTGGACGTACTGCGGGTCGGCGTGCTGCCCACGCCGGCCGTCGCGCATCTGACCGGGGCGCTGGACGCGGACCTCGGGGTGATGCTCTCCGCGAGCCACAACCCGATGCCCGACAACGGCATCAAGTTCTTCGCCCGTGGCGGCCACAAGCTGGCCGACGAGCTGGAGGACCGCATCGAGACCACCTACCGCGCCCACGCCTCCGGTGAGCCGTGGGACCGGCCGACGGGCACCGGGGTGGGCCGGGTCCGGGACTACGACGAGGGCTTCGACGCCTATGTGGCCCATCTGGTCGGCGTCCTCCCCAACCGGCTCGACGGTCTCAAGGTCGTCATCGACGGGGCGCACGGCGCCGCCGCCCGGGTCTCCCCGGAGGCGTTCGCGCGGGCCGGGGCCGAGGTCGTGACGATCGGTACCGACCCGGACGGGCTCAACATCAACGACGGCTACGGCTCCACCCACCTCGCCCGCCTCCAGGCGGCCGTCGTGGAGCACCGGGCCGACCTCGGCATCGCCCACGACGGGGACGCCGACCGCTGTCTCGCGGTGGACGCGGCGGGCCGCGAGGTCGACGGCGACCAGATCCTCGCCGTCCTGGCCCTGGCCCTGCGCGAGGCGGGCGAGCTGCGCGGGGACACGGTGGTCGGCACCGTGATGTCCAACCTCGGTTTCAAGCTGGCGATGCGGCGCGAGGGCGTCGAACTGGTCCAGACGGCGGTCGGGGACCGCTATGTGCTGGAGGAGATGAAGTCCCACGGCTACGCCCTGGGCGGCGAGCAGTCCGGGCACGTGATCGTCCTCGACCACGCCACGACGGGTGACGGCACCCTCACCGGCCTGCTGCTGGCGGCCCGCGTCGCCGCGACCGGCCGCGCCCTGGCCGACCTCGCGGGCGTCATGGAGCGGCTGCCGCAGGTGCTGGTCAACGTCCCCGACGTGGACAAGTCCCGCGTCGCCTCCAGCGCGGACGTGGCCGCGGCCGTCGCCGAGGCCGAGCGCGAGCTGGGCGAGACCGGCCGGGTACTGCTCCGCCCCTCGGGCACGGAGCCGCTGGTGCGGGTCATGGTCGAGGCCGCCGACATCGAGCAGGCCCGCTCGGTGGCGGGCCGCCTGGCGGACGCGGTGAAGTCGGCGCTGGGCTAGGGCCGCGTCGCTCCTCAAGCGCCGGAGGGGCTGGTCTGCCAGCCCCTCCAGGGGGCACCTCCCAGCGGTAGCTGGGGGAGCTTGAGGAGTGGGGTCCGGGGCGGAGCCCCGGCGGGGGTCCGGGGCGGAGCCCCGCACCCTACCTCCGCCGCCCCCACAAAACCTTCTGCGCCACCAACGTCAACGTCCCCGCCACCACGATCCCCACCAGATTCAGCAGCAGCTGCTCCGTCGAGCCCCACATCTGGTCGATGTCCCCATACCCCAGCGCCACCGCCGCGTTGGCCGCCGCCGGCACCGTGGTCACCGAGATCGCCACACCCACCAGCGCGCCGGACTTCGCCGAGGTCAGCGAGAGCGTCCCGGCGATCCCCGCGAGCACGGCGACCACGAACGAGAACATGTCCGGCTTCCAGATGAAGTCCGTGTTCGGCCGGGCATGCTCCAGCATGTCCTTGCCGAAGAGGCCCGCCGCGTCCATCGCGATGCTGAAGCCGGTGGTCAGCGCCATCGCCGCCGCGAATCCGACCAGCAGCGCGATCGCCGAGCGGGCGGCCAGCCGCGGCGCGCGCCGCACCAGCGCGGTGCACAGCCCCGCCAGCGGCCCGAACTCGGGGCCGACCGCCATCGCGCCGACGATCAGGATCGCGTTGTCCAGCACCACACCGCATGCCGCGATCATCGTCGCGATGACGAGGAAGGCGAGATAGGTGACCGAGAGTGTGGACTCCTCGTGGGTGGCGTCCGCCAGGTGCTCCCACAGGACCGCGTCCGCGCCCTCGCCGGGCGCCTCCTCCTCCGCCTTGTCGGCGCGCTTGGACAGCGACAGGTCGATGTTCTCCACCGCGATCGAACCGGCCTCGTCAAGGCCCAGCTCACGCAGTTCGCCCAGCAGGGCGTCCCCGGCCTCGCGCGCCACGTCGCACATGACGACGTCCCCCGCGGGGTCGCGGGCGGCGCCCGGCAGCACCACCAGATGGGTGGCGCCGACCGTCTTCCCGATCGTGCGCACCACGTCCTCGGTGCGCTCGGCGGGGACGATCAACCTCAAGTGCAGCATGGCCCGACGCTCCTCACAGCTTGCGCAGGGACAGCCGCTGCACCTTGTGATCCGGCCCCTTGCGCAGCACCAACGTGGCCCGCCCCCGCGTGGGCTGCACATTCTGCTTCAGATTGGGCTGGTTGATGGTCCGCCAGATCATCCGCCCGTAGTCCAGCGCCTCCTCCTCCGAGACCTGGGTGTACTTGCGGAAGTACGAGGACGGGTCCTGGAAGGCCGTCTCCCGCAGCTTCTTGAAGCGGCCCAGGTACCAGCGCTCGATGTCCTCGGTCCGGGCGTCCACGTACACGCTGAAGTCGAAGAAGTCCGCGAGCCCGACGCGGGTCAGCCCGTCCTTCCCCGGCAGCGCGGGCTGGAGCACGTTGAGGCCCTCGACGATGAGGATGTCGGGGCGGTGCACGGTCAGCCGCTCGTCCGGCACGATGTCGTAGATCAGGTGGGAGTAGACCGGCGCCGACACCTCCGCCCGGCCCGCCTTCACATCGGCGACGAAGCGGGTCAGCGCCCGGCGGTCGTAGCTCTCCGGGAACCCCTTGCGGGACATCAGCCCACGGCGGCGCAGCTCGGCGTTGGGGTACAGAAAGCCGTCCGTGGTGATCAGCTCCACCCGCGGATGCTCGGGCCAGCGGGCCAGCAGCGCCTGGAGCAGCCGCGCGGTGGTCGACTTGCCGACCGCGACGCTCCCCGCCACGCCGATCACGAACGGCGTACCGGGCTGGGCCCCGTTGCCCCGCTTGGTGTCGCCCAGGAAGGTGTTGAGCGCGCCGCGCAGATTGCCGGTGGCGGCCACATAGAGGTTGAGCAGCCGGGACAGCGGCAGATAGACATCCCGCACCTCATCGAGGTCGATGACATCGCCGAGCCCTCGCAGCTTCTCGACCTCGTCGGCGGTCAGCGGCAGCGGCGTCTTGTCCCGCAGCGCGCTCCACTCGGCGCGGGACAGATCGACGTACGGGGTCGCTTCGCCGCTCCGCCGCTGCGGGCCGCGCACGGTGCGCGCCGCGCGCGCGGTTGACGTGATCACCCCCTCATTGTCATGGCAGGGACCGTCCGAGGGAGCGGTGCCGAGGCGTGGGGTCGGTCACCCCGGGCCGGGGCCGGGGGTCGTCACCCGGGGAGCACGCCCGTGACGGAGTCGGTCGGGGCGGTCCTGGACGCGTCCGGGACCCGCACCTTCACGGGCTTGCCGAAGTCGGTCAGGTTCATGGTGACGGTGACGTACCCCGTCTGCTGTACGGCCGACAGCTCGACCCGGGCCGGTCGTCCCTCCTCGTCCACCCAGACCATCGCGGACGCGGGCAGCCCGCCGCCCATCGCCTTCCGGGCCGTGTCGAGCTGCCTGCGGTGCTCGTCCGCCAGGCCGAGGGTGAGCGTCCGGTAGTCGAGCGTGCCCCGGTAGAGGCGCACCGGACGGCCGTCGATCGTGGTCGTGCCCCGGTCCGAGACGTCGCGGATGGCGGACGCCTGGCGCAGGAGGTGTTCGGGGTCGTTCAGCGGGGCCCGCAGCAGGGAGTGGGCCCTGGCCTTGTCGCGGTCGATGACCGCCCAGTGGCCCTTGGGAACGGTCCGGGAGAGATAGACCTTGCCCCCGCTGAAGACCTCGTCCATATGGTCGACCGCGCCGCCCGGGAAGTCGACCGACAGCTTGCCCTTGTCGGCGGCCAGGTCGAACGGGCCCGCTAAGGAGAGGGTGAAATCCTCACCTCTGCCGCGGGTCACGATGGTCTCGTCGATCCGGGCGCTGGTGGCGCGGGCCTTCGTCAGGGCGGCGCGGACGATGTCGACGGGTCTGCCGTCCGTGCTCTTCGTGGCGGACGCTTTCGCTCCGGCCGCCTTTCCGCTCGATTTCTCGGTGACGCGGGCCTTCTCGCTCGAACCCGATCCGCTCGAACCCGATGAACAGCCGGTGCCGAGCGCGAGAAGCAGTACGGCGGCGGACGACATGGTGATACGGCGCACGATCCCCCCAGGGAAGTGAAAGTAAAAGGGCGGCCCCCCGGCCGCTCGTGCGCATTATGCACGGCATGAGAGGGGCCTGTGCGTGGCCGGTGGTCGGTCTGCCACCCCCGGGGTCGTACGCTGCGTCCATGTGCGGAATCGTTGGTTACGTGGGAGGGCAGTCGGCCCTCGATGTCGTCCTCGCCGGGCTCAAGCGGCTGGAGTACCGCGGCTATGACTCGGCGGGCGTCGCCGTGCTGGCCGACGGTGGGCTGGCGGCGGCCAAGAAGGCGGGCAAGCTGGGCAACCTGGAGAAGGAGCTGGCCGACCGCCCGCTGCCCACCGGGGGCACCGGTATCGGCCACACCCGTTGGGCCACCCACGGCGGTCCGACCGATGCCAACGCCCATCCGCACCTGGACAACGCGGGCCGGGTCTCCGTCGTCCACAACGGCATCATCGAGAACTTCGCCGCGCTCCGCGCCGAGCTGGCCGAGCGCGGCCATGAGCTGGCCTCCGAGACCGACACCGAGGTCGTGGCGCATCTGCTCGCCGAGTCGTTCTCGTCCTGCGGCGACCTCGCCGAGGCGATGCGGCAGGTCTGCCGCCGGCTGGAGGGGGCCTTCACGCTGGTCGCGGTGCACGCGGACGCGCCCGATGTGGTGGTCGGGGCACGCCGCAACTCGCCGCTGGTCGTCGGCGTCGGCGAGGAGGAGGCGTTCCTCGCCTCCGATGTCGCCGCCTTCATCGCCCACACCCGCGAGGCCATCGAGCTGGGCCAGGACCAGGTCGTGGAGGCCCGCCGGGACGGTGTGACCGTCACCGACTTTGAGGGGGCGCCGGCCGAGGTCCGCCCGTACCACGTGGACTGGGACGCCTCCGCCGCCGAGAAGGGCGGCTACGACTACTTCATGCTCAAGGAGATCGCCGAGCAGCCGAAGGCCGTCGCGGACACCCTGCTCGGCCGGATCGACCTGGCCGGGAACCTCTGCCTGGACGAGGTGCGCATCCCGGCCTCGGTGCTGCGCGAGGTCAGCAAGGTCGTGATCGTGGCGTGCGGCACCGCGTACCACGCGGGCATGATCGCGAAGTACGCCATCGAGCACTGGACCCGGATCCCCTGCGAGACGGAGCTGGCCAGCGAGTTCCGCTACCGCGACCCGATCCTGGACCAGCGGACGCTGGTGATCGCCATCTCGCAGTCCGGCGAGACCATGGACACCCTGATGGCGCTGCGGCACGCCCGTGAGCAGGGCGCGAAGGTGCTGGCCATCTGCAATACGAACGGCTCCACGATTCCGCGTGAGTCGGACGCGGTGCTCTACACCCACGCCGGTCCCGAGGTCGCCGTCGCCTCCACCAAGGCGTTCCTCACCCAGCTGGTGGCCTGCTACCTGGTGGCCCTGTACCTGGGCCAGGTGCGCGGCACCAAGTGGGGCGACGAGATCCTCTCCGTGATCCGCGAGCTGTCGGAGATCGCGACCCAGGTGGACGAGGTCCTGGAGACCATGGAGCCGGTACGGGAGCTGGCCCGCACCCTCGCCGCCAAGAACACGGTCCTCTTCCTGGGCCGCCACGTCGGCTTCCCCGTCGCCCTGGAGGGCGCGCTCAAGCTCAAGGAGCTCGCGTACATGCACGCGGAGGGCTTCGCGGCGGGTGAGCTCAAGCACGGGCCGATCGCGCTGATCGAGCAGGACGTGCCGGTGGTCGTGGTCGTCCCCTCGCCGCGCGGGCGGTCCGTCCTCCACGACAAGATCGTCTCCAACATCCAGGAGATCCGGGCCCGCGGCGCCCGCACCATCGTGATCGCCGAGCGCGGCGACGAGACGGTGGCCCCGTACGCCGACCACCTCATCGAGATCCCCGCCACCCCCACCCTGCTCCAGCCCCTGGTCGCGACCGTTCCGCTACAGGTCTTCGCGTGCGAGCTGGCCACGGCGCGCGGCAACGAGGTCGACCAGCCGAGGAACCTGGCCAAGTCGGTGACGGTCGAGTGAGCCGTCGAGTGGTCCCTCGGGTGACGCCGTGATCATCGGCGTCGGCATCGACGTCGCCGAGATCGACCGCTTCGACGACGCGCTGCGGCGTACCCCTGGCATGGCGGACCGCCTGTTCGTCGAGCGCGAACTGTGGCTGCCGAGCGGGGAGCGCCGCGGCATGGCCTCCTTGGCCGCCCGCTTCGCGGCCAAGGAGGCGCTGGCCAAGTCCCTGGGCGCCCCCGGCGGCCTGCGCTGGACCGACGCCGAAATCCTCACCGAGCCGAGCGGCCGCCCCCGCTTCTCGGTCCGCGGCACGGTCGCGGTGTGCGCGGAGCGGCTGGGGGTGCGGGGCCTGCACGTCTCCCTGAGCCATGACGCGGGGGTCGCGTCGGCGGTGGTGATCGCGGAGGGATGAGGCTTCCGCGGAGTCCGCTGGGTGCGGGTGCGTGGGTGGTTCGCCTGCTGTTCGTGGGTGGTGCCGGGGGCGGTGCCCTGGAGGCCCCGCCCCCGGCACCCACCACACAACCGACCGCGCACCCCAGCAACCACCACGCAGCCGCACCCAGCGGACCTCTCAGGCCAGCACGTCCCGCCACGTGTCCGTCAGCGCCGTCGACACGTCGTACGCCGCGATGGGCGCGCCATGCGGGGCCGTGGTGCGGCGGGCGGCGAGGCCGTGGAGGTAGGCGCCGGCCGAGGCCGCTTCGCGGGCGGGGAGGCCCGTGGCGAGCAGGGAGCCGATCAGGCCGGACAGCACATCGCCGCTGCCCGCCGTGGCCAGCCAGCCGACGCCGGTGGGGTTGACGCGTACCGGCTGGTGCTCGGCGGCGATCAGCGTGGTCGACCCCTTCAGCAGTACGGTCGCGCCGTAGCGCTCGGACAGCGCCCTTACGGCGGCCAGCCGGCCCGCCTCGACCTCCTCGCGGCTCACGCCGAGCAGCGCCGCCGCCTCGCCCGCATGCGGGGTGAGGACCGTGGCCGCCTCGCGTTTGCGCAGGTCACTGCCGGTGGGCAGCAGGTGGAGCCCATCGGCGTCGACCAGGACCGGGACATCGGAGGCCAGGACGTCCTCCAGGGAGTGCCGGGCCGCCGCGCCGTCGCCGAGGCCGGGGCCGACGACCCACGACTGGACCCGGCCCGCCTTGGCCGGGGGTCCGGAGTGGACGAGGGTCTCGGGGAAGCGCGCGATGACCGTGTCGGCGGCGGGGCCGACGTAGCGCACCGCCCCCGCACCGCCACGCAGGGCGCCCGAGACGGCCAGTACGGCCGCGCCCGGGTAGCGGGCGGAGCCCGCGACCACGCCCACCACGCCGCGCCGGTACTTGTCGCTCTCCGCCGAGGGCCGGGGCAGCAACGCCGCCACGTCCTCGTGCTGCAACGCCTCCACGTCGGGGTCGGCCGGGAGGTGCGCGTCCAGGCCGATGTCAACCAGCCGCAGGGCGCCCGCGTGGGTGCGGGCGGGGTCGATGAGCAGCCCCGGCTTGTACGTGCCGAAGGTGATCGTGGCGTCCGCGCGTACGGCGGAGCCGCGCACCTCGCCCGTGTCGGCGTCGACCCCGCTGGGCAGGTCCACGGCGACGACGATCCCGCGCACCGCCCGGACGAGCCGCTCCGCGTCGGGCCGCAGCCCGCCCTTGCCGCCGATGCCGACGACGCCGTCGATGACGAGATCGGCGCGGGCCACGGCCGCCTCGGCGTCACCGGCCGCCTCGCTTCCGCCGCCAACGGCGGCCACCCGCCCGCCCGCCGCCCGCAAGGCGGCGAGGCCGCCCCCGTGCGCCCGGTCGGGGTTGAGCAGTACCGCCGTGACGCCCGCGCCGCGGCGGGCCAGCCGGGCGCCCGCGTAGAGCGCGTCGCCGCCGTTGTCGCCGCTGCCGACGAGCAGGGTCACCCGGGAGCCGTACACCCGGCCCAGCAGATCGGCGCACGCGGCCGCGAGTCCCGCCGCCGCGCGCTGCATGAGCGCTCCTTCGGGCAGCCGTGCCATCAGTTCGCGCTCGGCGGCCCGTACGGTCTCGACGCTGTAGGCAATCCTCATGCCCATAGTCTCCCGAACAGAGGGCACTCCTTGCGTGGAAGCGAGGCACTCCGTGCGCAGATGCGCAGATGCGTCGATGCACAGATCCGTCGATGCGCAGATGCGTCGATGCGCAGATGCGCGCACTCCGGTCGGGGGACGGGCCTGAGAGACTGACGGAGATGGACGAGACACCGATGCGCGCCCGTGCCGTGGTCGATCTGGCCGCCCTACGGGCCAACGTGAGGGCGCTGCGCGCCGCGGCACCCACGGCCGAGCTGATGACCGTGGTCAAGTCGGACGCCTATGGCCACGGCATGGTCCCGTGCGCGCGCGCCGCCCGCGAGGCGGGCGCGCACTGGCTGGGCGCGGCCACGCCCGAGGAGGCGTTCGCGCTGCGGGCGGCGGGGGACACCGGCCGGCTGATGTGCTGGTTGTGGACGCCAGGCGGCCCCTGGCGGCAGGCCATCGAGGCGGACATCGACGTCTCGGCCAGCGGGCTGTGGGCGGTGCGCGAGGCCGTCGCCGCGGCCCGCGCGTGCGGCCGTACCGCGCGGCTGCACCTGAAGGCGGACACCGGGCTCGGCCGCAACGGCTGCCAGCCCGCCGACTGGCCCGCCCTGGTCGCCGAGGCGCGCGCCGCCGAGGCGGAAGGGGCCATCCGGGTGACGGGGCTGTGGTCCCACTTCGCGTGCGCGGACGAGCCGGGCCATCCGTCCATCGCCGCCCAGCTGTCGGTCTTCCGCGAGGTGATCGCCCACGCGGAACAGGCGGGGCTGCGGCCGGAGGTGCGTCACATCGCCAACTCACCGGCGACCCTGACCGTGCCCGATTCCCACTTCGACCTCGTCCGGACCGGCATCTCCACCTACGGCATCTGCCCGAGCCCCGAACTCGGCACGTCCGCCGACTTCGGGCTGCGCCCGGTGATGACGCTGTCCGCCGCGCTCGCCTCGGTCAAGCGGGTGCCGGGCGGGCACGGCGTCTCCTACGGGCACCGCTATGTGACCCCCGGCGAGACGACCCTCGCGCTGGTGCCCGTCGGCTACGGGGACGGCATCCCGCGCCATGCCTCGGGCACCGGCCCGGTACTGGTGGCGGGAAAGTGGCGGACCATCGCGGGCACGGTCGCCATGGACCAGTTCGTCGTGGATCTGGGCGGCGACACCGCCGTCCCGGGGGACGAGGCGGTGCTGTTCGGCCCGGGGGACCGGGGCGAGCCGACCGTCGAGGACTGGGCGCGGGCCGTGGGCTCGATCGGCTACGAGATCGTGACCAGGATCTCGGCCCGTATTCCCCGCGTTTATGTAGGTGAGGACGGGGGCACAGGGAACTGACCATGGGCGACGAGACCACGGCCGTCAGCACGGCAGAGATGGCGACACGAGTCGCGGCGGGGGCCACAGCCGTGAGCTGGCGCCGGGGCGCCGGATTCGCGGGCGCCGCGATCGGCGTGCTGGCGGCGGGGGCGGCGGCGGGTGTCGCGCTCGAGCGGCTGACGGTCGGCCGCGGCGTACGGCGCAAGGCCCGGCTCGCCCTGGACGCCGAGGGCCCGTACGGGACGCTGCGCGGCACTCCGGGGACGGCGGTCGCCGACGACGGCACCGAGCTCTACTACGAGGTCGAGGAGATGCGGGAGAACGCCGCGGCCCCCTCGCCCCGGCGCAAGCGGCGCTTCGGGCGCCGCGCCCCCGCCCCCGTCACCATGATCTTCAGCCATGGCTACTGCCTCGCCCAGGACTCCTGGCACTTCCAGCGCTCCGCGCTGCGCGAGGTGGTCCGCACCGTCTACTGGGACCAGCGCTGCCACGGCCGCTCGGCGCGCGGCTGCGCCCAGGCGGACGGCGAGGCGATCAGCATCGACCAGCTCGGCCGCGATCTGAAGGCGGTGATCGACGCGACGGCGCCCGAGGGGCCGCTGGTGCTCGTCGGCCACTCCATGGGCGGCATGACGATGATGGCGCTGGCCGCGCAGTACCCCGACCTGATCCGCGAGCGCGTGATCGGCGCGGCCTTCATCAGCACCTCGGCGGGGAGGCTGGGCGAGGTCAGCTTCGGCCTCCCGGTGGTCGGGGTGAACGCGGTGCGGCGGGTGCTGCCCGGGCTGCTGAAGGCGCTGGGCTGGCAGGCCGATCTGGTCGAGCGCGGGCGGCGGGCGACCGCGGACCTGTTCGCGGGGCTGATCAAGCGCTATTCGTTCGGCTCGAAGGACGTGGACCCGGGGGTCGCGCGGTTCGCCGAGCGGCTGATCGAGGCCACGCCGATCGATGTGGTCGCGGAGTTCTACCCGGCGTTCATCGCCCACGACAAGGCGGCCGCGCTGCCGCACTTCGACGGCATGCCGCTGCTGGTCCTCGCGGGCGACAAGGACCTCATCACCCCGATGGAACACAGCGAGGCGATCTCGGAGCTGCTTCCGGGCGCTGAGCTGGTGATCCTCGAGGAGGCCGGACACCTGGTGATCCTCGAGCACCCGGAGGTGGTCAACGGCCACCTGACGGAGTTGCTCTCGCGGTCGGTGGACGGGATCGGCGACCGGGCGGGGCGGGGCGTGACGGGCTGAGGGGAGTCGGCCCGGGGCTAGGCCCAACCCGAAGGCCGCGGTCCAGCCCGAACCGATCCCTACCGGGACAGAGGGAAAATATCATGGGCCGGAGAAGCAATGCGGCCGCCGACGGAAGCCGGTGGCCCTCGCGCTAGGAGACAGATGGACGTAGGCACGCGCATCACCGTCACCTCTCCCGACCAGATGCGGGACCTGGGCCGCAGACTCGCCAAGCTGCTGCGCCCCGGCGATCTGGTGCTGCTCACCGGTGAACTCGGCGCGGGCAAGACGACCCTGACGCGCGGCCTCGGCGAGGGCCTGGGCGTCCGGGGCGCCGTCACCTCGCCCACCTTCGTGATCGCCCGGGTGCACCCCCCGCTGGGCGACGGCCCGCCGCTGGTCCATGTCGACGCCTACCGGCTGAACGGCGGCCTCGACGAGATGGAGGATCTGGACCTCGATGTCTCCCTGCCCGATTCGGTGGTGGCCGTGGAGTGGGGCGAGGGCAAGGTCGAGGGGCTGGCGGAGGACCGGCTGCATGTGGTGATCCAGCGGACGGTGGGCAGCGACATGGCCGTCACGGACACGACGGCGGTCACGGACACGATGGCCGCCGACGTGGACGACGTACGGGATGTGGTGGTGACGGGCGTGGGCACCCGCTGGGCGGGGGAGGACCTGGCGTCGCTCGCGGGGTAGCGCGGGGGACGGCGCTGCCGGGTAGCGCTATCCGGTCAAACGGTCAAAGCCGCGGAACGGTCAAGCCGCTTAACGCTCAAGCCGCTGGTAGAGCTCGCGTGCAGATGCCGCGTAGTTTCCGACAAGCCGTCGGCATGCTGTTGCATTCGGGGCATCACCCGTGGTCACATGGTGGGAGAAAGCATGGGTTAGGTCTACCTAACCCCGCTCGACTGCCCCAGGACCCTCAGGAGGCATCCATGTCGGCCCACGACCCTGTGGCCGGGACCGGCGCCGCGCGCGACGACCGGTCACCGTCGATGTCGGAGCTCCTGGCGGCGTGTGCGGCGGCGAGCGCGGTCTCGACGCCCCCGCGACCGGCCGAGGAGGAGACCCGGGCGTCGTCCGTCGAGACCGAGACCGAGACGGATGGCGAGGAGCGGGACGCGGCGTAGCCGCGCACGGCTGCGTCATCAGGGTGCGGCATCCAGGTCTGGCCCTGGCCGGGTCCCGCTAGGGGACGACGACCACCTTCGTGTCGACCTGGGCGAACTCCCACATCGCCGTACCGTCCGTCCGGCTCTCCCGGACGGCCCCGGTCCGCTTGCGCGCGTTCGGGTCCGGCATCGACCCGTCCACCGCCGCGCTGAAACCGAACACGACGCCCCCTTCCGAGTGGAAGACGACGACGTGCTCGACCTGCACTCCGTCCGATCCGACCCCGCCCGCGTTGCGCGAGGTCACCGTGTAGGTCCCCGGGTCGGGGCTGGCCGGGCTGGGGCCCACCTCGAAGGTGCGGCTCGCCTTGCCGTCGGCGCCGACCAGCCAGACCCGCTTGTCGCCGAGGGCGTAGACGACCCGTACGCCGGTGCCGGAGCGGGCGGGAAGGGCGGTGGACTTCTTCTTCGACCCCGCGTCGTCCTTGTCCTTCTTCTTGGACTCGGCGGAGTGCGACCCCGGCCGGGCCTGGGTCGGATGGTCGGGCGCGGTCGCGGCGGCCTGGTAGCCGAGGAACCCGACGACGCCCAGCGCGGCGGCGGTGAGTACGGCCACAGCTGGCCCGGTACTGCTCCTTGGCACGGCGGCTTCCCTCTCCTGCGGTCAGTACGTGCCGACGGCCCGTACGCGCTTAAGGCGACGGTAGCACCGGCGCCCGCCGCCCGGCCGCGCTCCGGCCGTCCGGTGACCGAGCTGTTCCACCGCCGGTACGAAAGCCGGTACCGGCGTCGGTTCCAGGGCCGGTACCACCGCCGGTACCGCCGCCGATACGAAAGAACGACCTCCCGGCGCGCCGTAGGCTGTTCTCGTGCTGTTGCTCGCTCTTGATACCGCCACCCCCGCCGTGACCGTCGCCCTGCACGACGGCTCCGCAGTGATCGCCGAGTCCGCCGACGTGGACGCCCGGCGCCACGGCGAGCTGTTGCTGCCCGCCGTGCACCGGACGCTGAAAGCCGCGGGCACCGAGCTGGGCGCGGTGACGGAGATCGTCGTCGGCGCGGGCCCCGGCCCGTACACCGGACTGCGCGTGGGCCTGGTGACCGCGGCCACCTTCGGGTCGGCCCTCGGCGTCCCCGTCCACGGGCTGTGCACGCTGGACGGGATCGCGTACGCCGCCGGGCGGGCCGGCCTGGAAGGCCCCTTCGTCGTGGCCACGGACGCGCGGCGCAAGGAGGTCTACTGGGCGCGTTACGACGACGCCCGCACCCGCGTGACCGAGCCCGCCGTCGACCACCCCGCCGATCTCGCCGAGCGGGTGGCCGGGCTGCCGGCGGTCGGCGCGGGCGCGCTGCTCTATCCGGCGGCCTTCGCGGACGTACCGCCCGGGATGCCGGAGCACCAGTCGGCCGGGGCGCTCGCCTCGCTCGCCGCCGAGAAGCTGGCGCGCGGCGAGGAACTGCCGCCGCCCCGGCCGCTGTATCTGCGCCGCCCCGACGCGAAGGTGCCCGCCAACTACAAGGTGGTCACCCCCAAGTGACCGGCACCGGCACGACCGTGACACTGCGCGAGATGCGCTGGTGGGACCTGGAGCGGGTGATGGAGCTCGAGGAGGAGCTGTTCCCCGAGGACGCCTGGTCGCGGGGGATGTTCTGGTCTGAGCTCGCCCATGCCCGGGGCCGGGAGGCCACCCGGCACTATGTGGTGGCGGAGGACGTGGTGGCGGAGGACGGCCCTCGGCTGGTCGGGTACGCCGGGCTCGCGGTCGTCGACCGCACCGGCGACGTACAGACCATCGCCGCCGCCCGCGACCAGTGGGGCACCGGCCTCGGCGCCCGCCTCCTCACCGACCTCCTTACGGCCGCCACCGCCTTCGAGTGCCGTGAGGTACTGCTGGAGGTGCGGGTGGACAACGCCCGCGCCCAGCGGCTGTACGAGCGCTTCGGCTTCGAGCCCATCGGCATACGCAAGGGCTACTACCAGCCCGGCAATGTGGACGCCCTGGTCATGCGGCTGGCCGACCCGGCGATGGCGAGTGCGGCGACGGCGAGTGCGGCGACGGCGGGCGCCGCGACGACCGCGAACGGCGAGTCCGGCGAACCCAGCGAGCCCACGACGAACACGGCGTCCACCGCGAATTCGGCATCCACCGCGCACACAGCCAATCCCGCGAACCCCGCGACCTCATCAGTACAAGGAACCGAGACCCATGGCTGACGAACCCCTCGTCCTCGGCATCGAGACCTCCTGCGACGAGACCGGCGTCGGCATCGTCCACGGCCACACCCTCCTCGCCGACGCCGTCGCCTCCAGCGTGGACGAGCACGCCCGCTTCGGCGGCGTCGTCCCCGAGGTCGCCAGCCGCGCCCATCTGGAGGCGATGGTCCCCACGATCCAGCGCGCGCTGAAGGAGGCCGGGGTCGCCGCCTCCGACCTCGACGGCATCGCCGTCACCGCGGGCCCCGGGCTCGCGGGTGCGCTGCTGGTCGGCGTCTCGGCCGCCAAGGCGTACGCCTACGCGCTCGGCAAGCCGCTCTACGGCGTCAACCACCTCGCCTCCCACATCTGCGTCGACCAGCTGGAGCACGGTCCGCTGCCCGAGCCGACGATGGCGCTGCTGGTGAGCGGCGGCCACTCGTCGCTGCTCCTCGCGCCCGACATCACCGCCGATGTCCGCCCGCTGGGCTCGACCATCGACGACGCGGCGGGCGAGGCGTTCGACAAGATCGCCCGGGTGCTGAACCTGGGCTTCCCCGGCGGCCCCGTCATCGACCGCATCGCCCGCGAGGGCGACCCGGACGCGATCGCCTTCCCGCGCGGGCTGACCGGTCCGCGGGACGCCGCGTACGACTTCTCCTTCTCCGGGCTGAAGACCGCCGTCGCCCGCTGGATCGAGGCGAAGCGGGCGGCGGGGGAGGAGGTTCCGATCGCCGATGTCTCGGCCTCCTTCCAGGAGGCGGTCGTGGACGTGCTGACCCGCAAGGCCGTTCGCGCCTGCAAGGACGAGGGCGTGGAGCACCTGATGATCGGCGGCGGCGTCGCCGCCAACTCCCGGCTGCGGGCGATGGCCGAGCGCCGCTGCGAGGACGCGGGCCTCACCCTGCGGGTGCCGCGGCCGAAGCTGTGCACGGACAACGGGGCGATGGTGGCGGCGCTCGGCGCGGAGATGGTGGCGCGGGGGCGGTCGGCGTCGGCGTGGGACCTGTCGGCCGACTCGTCCCTGCCGGTGACGGACCCGCATGTCCCGGCGCCCGCCGGGCACACCCACGACCATGTGCACGAGCTGAGCCGGAAGAACCTGTACGCATGACCGTCGCGTTGATGTGGGAAGCCCGGGCCGTGGCCGGAAAGGGCGAGGAACTCCTGACCTGGGCCACCCACCAGCCCCTCGACCCGCCCCCGCTCCGCCGCGAAACCTTCCGCGCGCCCGAGGACCGCGTCCTCGTCATCACCTGGTGGGAGGGTGCCTACGACACCCAGGGTCTGCCGGAACTCCCCGAGCCGGGTGAGGACTTGGTACGGCGGGCGGTCCACCGCTGGCGCTTCGAGGCGGTCGCGGACGGGGGCTAGGGGGTCCGGCGGATCGTGAAGCCTGCGGCGGGCTGCTCCCCTCCCCGCCCCTTCCCAAAACCGGGGCTCCGCCCCAGACCCCAAAACCGGGGCTCCGCCCCAGACTCCGGGCAGGGGCTCTGCCTCAGATCCCGGGTCGAGGCTCTGCCTCAGATCCCGGGCCGGGGCTCCGTCCCAGACAGGGGCTCTGCCTTAGATCTCGGGTCGGGGCTTGGCCTCAGATCCTGGGTCGGGGCTCCGCCCCAGACCCCGGGGTTCAGGGGCGGAGCCCCTGTCATGCGGCGGAGCCGCAATGTGATGCTGCGGGGAGGGGCAAGCATCGATATGCGGCTCCGCCGCGTGGTGCGCCGGGCACCCCGTAGGGGTACGGCGCCAGCCGTGCCGTTAACGCAGGGCTTCGGCCAGATCGGTCAGGTGCCGGGAGACCGGGCCCAGGGTGAGCAGACCGCTGGCCGCCCCGGCGAGTTCGGCCGCCGCCGGGGTCAACGCCGCGTGAGCGCGCGCGATCATCTCCCGGTCGCCGATGGCGATGGCCGCCCGCCCGGTGAGGCACCACAGGGCCTCCAGCAGCAGATCGCCGGGCGGCTCCGGGACTTTGCGCAGCGCCGCCGCGGCCTCGGCGCGGCGGTCCTGGGCCAGCAGTACCAGCGGGCGGGCCCAGGGCGCGTACGGCCCCCAGTCGAGGTCCGCGTCGGTCGGGGCGGGGCGCCCCCGCTCCACGCGCAGACAGAGCAGCGCGAGCGGCAGCAGACCGCGCTCCAGGCCGGGCATCCCGGCGCCGTCCAAGAGCGCGGCGGCGTCCAAGAGCGCGGCGGCGTCCCGGTAGGCCGCCTCGACCGCAGCCTCGCCCTCGACTGCTGCCTCAGCCGCAGCCTCGCCCTCGACCGCTGCCGCAGCCTTGCCCTCGACTGCTGCCTCAGCCTTGCCCTCGCCCTCGACCACCGCCTCGCCCTCGACCACCATCTCGCCCTCGCCCCTACCCTCGGTCTCGACCACCGCCTCGGCCTCCTCCGCCCGTCCCGTCGCCGCCAGCCGCAGTGCCCGGTACCACGTGGTGAACACCCCCACCAGCGGCCGCTCATGGCGCTCACCCAGCCGGTCGGCGGCGGCCGCGTGGCGGTCGGCCGTCGCGAAGTCGCCGAGCGCGCTGCGGGCCTGGAGCCGGATGAGGTGGCCGAGTACCTCGAAGGCGACCAGCCCGTGCCGCGTCGCGAGGGCGATCAGCTCGGCCCCGGTGGCGTCCCGGCGCGGCGCCAGCCCGGCGCGCTCGAAGCTCTGCATGAAGACGCCGTTCAGCGCGAATGCCAGCAGCCCGGGATCGTCCAGCCGCCGAGCGATCTCCTCGGCCTGCCGAGCAGCCTGCCGCCCCCGTTCGGACCGCCCACCCCGCGACTCCACGGCGATCGTCGCCAGCAGCCGGGCGCGAATCGCGTCATGGCCGACCGGCCCGGAACCGGCCGCGAGCGCGGCCAGCGTGCGTTCGGCTGCCCTGACGATCGAGGCCGCCTGTTCGGGGTCGTCCAGGCGGGTCCAGATCGCGGGGACGTCGTAGGCGCCGATGACGCGGGCGGTCAGTTCGGGGTCGCCCAGTTCTTCCGCCGCCGCGACGGCCGTCACGCGTTGTCGCCGGGCCGTCAGCAGGCCGCCGCCACCGGTCATCGAGAGGTCGCGGAGCAGGGCGGCCGTCGACTCCAGGCGGGTCCGGGCCCCGGAGGCCACGGTGCGGTCGTACGCGGCGGTCGCGTCCGCCCACACCTGGGCCACCGCGCCGCCCCGCGCCGGAGTGGGGTCGAGGTGGGGCGCCTGGTCGAGGATGTCCGTCTCCAGGCGGCGCAGTTCCGGGCCGGGGTCCACGCCCAGCTGCTCGACCAGCAGCGTGCGGGCCCGGCGCAGTACCGCCAGCGCGTCGCCCTGGCGGCCGGTGCGGTACAGCGCGAGGGCCAGCGCCCGCCAGGCGCCCTCGCGCCACGGGTGCTCGGCCAGATGCGCCTCCAGGTCCGGCACCGCCTCGGCGGCCCGGCCCAGCGCCAGCCGGGCCTCCGCCTGCCGCTCCACGGCGTGCAGCCGCAGCTCAGCCAGCCGGGAGCGCTCGCCCCGGGCCCAGCCCTCGTCGGCGAACTCCGCGTACGCGGGCCCGCGCCACCGGCTCAGCGCCTCCTCCAGCCGGGGCAGCGCACCGTCCGGCGGCAGGGTCGCGGCGGCGGCCACGTCCTGTTCGAAGCGCCAGGCGTCCACCGCGTCCGGATCGGCCCGCAGCGCGTACCCCGGGCCCTCGGTGACCAGCAGCCGGGCCGGGGTGCGCGGCGGGCGCTGCGGCTCCAGCGCGCGGCGCAGCGCGGCCACGAACGTACGCACCGCGCCCACCGCGCCCGGCGGCGGCTCCGTCCACAGGTCCTCGATCAGCCGGGAGACGGGTACGACGCGGCGGCGGGCGACGATCAGCCGGGCCAGCACCGCGCGGTGCCGTGGCCCCTTGAGCGCGATCGCGGGCCCGTCGGCGTCGGCGGGCCCGTCGGCGTCGGCGCGCCCGTCGGCGTCCGCGTCCCAGGCCACCACCGGCCCCAGCACCCCGAAACCGACCCGCATGCGGCCACGGTAGCGCGCTGATCGGATGCTCATCCGCACCCGGCAGGCTGACAGCCATCTCGTCAGTCACTTACGTCGTCCGGTCGCCCGGATCCCCTACAGGTCGCCCGGATCCCCTACAGAAAGCGCGCTGACCCATGACCCCTGTCATCCCCGGCTTCGACTACCGCCGCGTCCCCGTCGCCGACGGCGTGTCCCTGAACGTGGCCGTCGCGGGCTCGGGCAGCCCCATCGTCCTGCTGCACGGCTTCCCGCAGACCCACCTCATGTGGCGGCACGTGGCCGCCGACCTCGCAGCCGACCACACCGTGATCTGCCCCGACCTGCGCGGCTACGGCGCCAGCGACAAACCGGCAGCCGATGCTGACAGGGAAGCCGACGCCGCCCCCGCCGCCTATGCCAAGCGCACCATGGCCGCCGACATCGTCGCCCTGGCCCGCGCGCTCGGGCATGACCGCTTCGCGCTGGCCGGTCATGACCGCGGCGCCCTGGTCGCCTTCCGGGCAGGCCTCGACCATCCCGCGACGATCACCCATCTCGCCTGCCTGGACGTGCTGCCGACCCTCGACATGTGGGACGTGCTGCACGGCACCACCGCCGCCGTCGGCTTCCACCTCTTTCTGATGGCGCAGCCCCCGGGGCTGCCCGAGCGGATGATCGCCGCCTGCCCCGACGACTTCTTCGGCCACTTCCTCGACCTGTGGGCGGGCGATCCGCGGGCCATCCCCGCCGAGGTCCGTACCGCCTATCTGGACGCCTGCCGCGCCGCGGTGCCGTCGATCGTGGCCGACTACCGGGCCTCCGCCGGTGTCGACGTCGACCACGACCGGGCCGACCGGGACGGCGGGCGCCGGCTGACGATGCCGCTCACCGTCATCCAGCAGGACTGGGGCGCCGCCCTCGGCTATGACGCGGCGGCGCTGTGGCGCGCCTGGTCCGACGACCTGGAGCACCACACCGTCAACTACGGCCACTTCATGGCCGAGGAGGCACCCGCCGACATCGCCAAGGCGCTGCGGGAGCTCCTCACCCGCTAGGGGCTGTCGTGATCAGGTCGCGTGGAGAGCGAGGGTCGGGGACAGATGGGAAGCGCGGACCGCTGGATAGAGGCCCGCGAGGGTGCCGATGACGAGGGTGGCGCCGAAACCGCCGCCGATCGTCCACGGCGGGATCACCCAGGGAATGCCGTTGCTGGTGGCGTAGACGCCGGTGACGGCGGCGCCCAGGAGGATCCCGGCGAGACCGCCGAGTCCGGACAGCAGCAGCGACTCGGTGACGAACTGGCCCCGGATCTGACCTCGGGTCGCGCCGATGGAGCGGCGCAGGCCGATCTCGTAGCGGCGCTCCAGCACTGAGATGATCATGGTGTTGGCGACGCCGACCCCGCCGACCAGGAGGGCCACTCCGCCGAGTCCGAGCAGCAGGTTGCTGAAGGCGCCCTCGGCGGCGGCCTTGGCCTGGAGCCCGGATGACGGGTCGGTGACCTCGACGTTGTGGGGCGTCTCGGGGTCGACCGTGCGCGGGATCAGGCTGTGGACCGGTTCCACCCTCCCGTCGGCGGAGCGTTCGTAGATCGTGGTCGGTCGGCCGTCGAAGCCGAGTCGGGTCCGACCGACATCCCAGCCGACCAGGGCGGAGCGGGCGATCTCGGGGGTCAACGGCAGTTCGTCGAGGATGCCGAGGACGGTGAAGTACTCGTCGTCGATGTAGACCCGCTGGCCGGGCTCGGTAATGCCGAGGCGCCGAGCCGCGACGTCGCCGAGCACCACCGTGGGGTACTTGCCGGTGGCCGCGTTGAGCCAGGTGCCGCTGCGCATGCCGCCCCGCAGGGTGGTCAGCAGGTCCTCGGTGGCACTCTGGACCGAGATACCGCCGGTGATCATGTCGTCGATCTTCTCCGACCGGCGGACGGTGTGATCCAGCAGGCCGGTGGCGCCGACGTGCTCGACGCCGTCGATCCGGGCCACCCTGCCCGCCGCGTCCTTGGCCATTGGCACCTCCTTCTGGGTGAGCAGATCCGTGCCGGGGGTGACGACCAGCATGTTCGTGCCGAGCCTGTCGAGTTCCCGCAGGAGGTTCTCCTTGCTGGAGGCGGAGATGCCAACCACCGAGATCATCGTCGCGATACCGATGGCGATACCGAGAGCGGACAGCACGACGCGCATCGGGCGGTTGCGCATCCCGGCCATCCCGGTGTGCAGGATGTCCAGCGGTGTCAGACGGGCCGGTTTGAGCACCGACCCCCGCCGCCTCACCGGGCCTCGCTCGGTACGTGGCCGGGGGTACTCGTGTGCGTATCCGTGTGCGTACCCGTGTGCCCCTGGCCGTGAGCGGTGTCCTGGACGATGCTGCCGTCGCGGATCCGCACCTGCCGGGGCAGCCGGGCGGCGATCTCGGTGTCGTGGGTGATGACCGCGATGGTCGCGCCCTCCTCGTTGAGTTCGTGGATGAGTTCCACGACGGCCTCGCCGGAGGCGGAGTCCAGCGCGCCGGTCGGCTCGTCGGCGAGGAGCAGATCGGGCTCGCCCACGACCGCACGGGCGATGGCGACTCGCTGTTTCTGACCGCCGGACAGCTCATGCGGCCGGTGGTTCAGCCGGTCGCCGAGGCCGACCCGTTCCAGGGTCTCAATCGCGCGCCTGCGGCGTTCGGCGCGCGGCAGACCGGAGTAGAGCAGGCCCTCGGCGACGTTGGCCTGCGCGCTCATGCCCGGTACGAGGTGGAACGCCTGGAAGACGAAGCCGATGTGCTGAGCGCGCAGCGCGGACAGGCCGCGGTCGCCGAGCCCGGCCGCGTCATGGCCCGCGATGGTGACCGAACCGGCCGTGGGCTGGTCGAGCGTGCCCACGATGTGCAACAGGGTCGACTTGCCCGACCCCGACGGGCCGACGATGGCCACCAGCTCGCCCCGGCCGATGGTCAGATCCACGCCGCGCAGGGCCACGACCCCGCCCGGGTACTCCTTGGTCACACCCGTCAGCCGCACCACGGGTCCGGTACGGGCGGCGTTGTCGGCGGTCATGTCGGCGGCGAGCGCGGTGTCAGCGGTCGCGTAAGGGACCGGGAGGTCAGGAGCGGTCATGTCGTGGGCACCCCGACGCGCATACCGTCCCGCAGTCCGGCGCCGGAGACCTCGACCCGGCCTTGAGCGAACATGCCGAGCCGCACCTTGACCTCGCGTGCCTTGCCGCCCGCGACGACCTGGACGCCGAACGAGCCGTCCTCCAGCGCGAGCAGAGCGCTGACCGGAACGCTGAGCACGTCCTCGCGGGTCCGGCCGGTGAACTTGACGGTGGCGGGGGACTTGTCGACACCCTCCACCGAGCCGGGTTCGTCGAAGGTGACGGTGACGCCGACCTTCGGGGTCTTGTCGTTCGGGTCGTCCCCCGTCGTGGCGGCCTCGTCCACGGAGGAGACCTTTCCGTCGGCGGCGGTTCCGTCGGGCAACTCCACCCGCACCTTGTGGTCCGGCTTGGCCAGCGCGGCCTCGGAGACCTTGACCTCAAGGCGTACGACCCGGTCGGAACCGGTGGTGGTCATGATCTTCTGGCCCGGCCTCGCCACGTCGCCGACCGACGCGTTCACGCTCTGCACCCGCAGCGGGCCGGACGCGAAGGCGATCTGGTCGGCCCCGATCCGGCCGGTCTCCTTCAGCCCGTGGTCCTCCTGCCAGCGCTCGACGGCCGCGGCCGTGCCCGCGGTGAACTCGTCGTCGGCGGCGAGTGCGCCGCCGTACCCGAGCTCGACAAGGTTCTCCTTCAACTGCTTGACGTCGGTGCCCGTATCGCCTTCCTTCAGCGTCCGGTACATGGGCTCGCTTCCGTACATCAGGCGTACGTCCTTGCCGTCCAGGGCGTACAGACGGCCGTCCCGCTTGACGGTGGAGCCGCCGCGTGTCACCCAGGTGAGGGTGCCGGACGCCCCGGCGTTCAGCTTGCGTTCCTGGGCGTAGCCGAGCGTGCCGTCGACGCTGGTGCTGCTGGTCAGGTCGGCGCGCTCGACGGTTTCCGTCGCCGCGGGCAGTTGGGACCGCCGCGGCCCGGAATCGTCCTTCTGCGGCTGGGCCAGCCCCGTCACGGCGACGGCGCCGCCGATGACGGCCGCGACCGCCACCAGCGGGACGACGATGGCTGCCCGCCTCATGCCGCGCACTCGTTGAGGGCCTTGAGGAACTTGTCGGGGTCGGCTCCCTTCGGGATCCGGAAGCCGCCGTTGGCCCCGTTGGCGCCGGGCTTCGGGTCGGGCATGTCGAAGCCCTTGCCCCGCACACACTCGGCGATCTTGACCTGCTGGTCGAGCGAGTCCTGCTGGTCGGCGGCGCCGCCGGAGCCGCCCCCGGCCATGTTGGAGCCGCAGTCCTTGAGCGCCTTGGACCACTTGTCCGCGGATGTGCCCTCCGGCTGCCCGAGCGTCGCCGAGTGCGGGTCCTCGCCCGGCTTGAGGTCGGGAACGTCGATGCCCTTGTCCCGTAGGCATGCGCGCAGCTTCTGGGCCTTGTCGAAGGCGGCCGAGTCCGAGCCCGAGCCGCCGGACCCGCCCGAAGCGGTGGAATTCTCGGACGAGGCCGAATCCTTGGACCCGCCGGAGTCGGACGAGCCGGAGCAGCCGGTCACGGACAGGGCCAGACCGGCCACGGTGGCCGCCAGGGTCAGGGTGAGCCTGTGGTTCCTCACGGTTCTCTCTCCTCGCGAACGAGCCGCCGCGCCGTGCTGCGCACCGTGCGGCGACCGCGTGGTTGCGGACAGTTCGGAGAGTGATCGATGGAGCTGTTTCGTTTCTCTTACAGGCGCGTTGGGCGCCCCTACAGACGGGTGGGCGCCCCGCCCGCCGCCGCGGGGCGGCACCGCGGACCCGTGTAACAGCGGACACGGGTAACAACGGCGAAAGGCGCCCGTCGGGTAGACAGGGGCCATGCGTGTTCTGGTGGTGGAAGACAGCGCGTTCCTCGCCGCGATGATCGCCGACGGTATGCGCCGCGACGCGATCACGGTCGACGTCGCCCTCGATGGAGTCAGTGCTCTGCGCAAGCTCCAGTTCGGCGACTACGACGTCCTCGTACTCGATCGCGACCTTCCCGGCATGCACGGCGACGAGGTGTGCCGCCGCCTGGTCGCCGAGGGCCTGCTCACCCGGGTGCTGATGCTCACCGCCTCGGTGACCGTTCCCGACCGGGTGGCCGGCCTGAGCCTCGGCGCCGACGACTACCTCACCAAGCCGTTCGCCTACGAGGAACTGCTCGCCCGCGTGCTCGCGCTCGGCCGCCGCGTACAGCCCGCGCTGCCGCCGGTGATCGAGCGCGCCGGGATCACCTTGGACACCGCCCGCCGTCAGGCCGACCGCGACGGCACGGCGCTCTCCCTGACCCGCAAGGAGTTCGCCGTCCTCGAAACGCTGATGCGCGCGAACGGCGCCGTCGTCAGCGGCGAGGACCTCATCGAGAAGGTGTGGGAGGAGAACGCCGGGTACGACACCAACCCCGTGCGCGTCGCCCTGAGCCGCCTGCGCACCAAGCTCGGGGGCCCGCCGGTGATCGAGACCGTACCCGGCGCCGGATACCGGATCGCCCCGTCCTCCGATTCCGGGCAGGCCGGTTCCAGGCAGGCCCGTTCCAAGCAGGCCGGGCGATGATGCGCCGACTGCTTCCCACCACGGAGCGGGCCCGTCTCACCGCCCTGTACGGCGGGCTTCTGCTGCTGGCCGGAGGCGTCCTGGTCGGCGTCATCTACGCACTGGTCCAGGATGACCTGGACGCACGTTTCGGCAGGGCGGTCACCCCCGTGCCGCGCGGGCCGCGGATGACCTCCGACGAGGACATCCCGCCCGGCGCCGTCCAGGGGGACGAGTACGCCGTCGTCCCGGCGAACAAGGTGGGCGAGGCCGCCAAGACACGGACGGTGGCGGCCCTCACCGCCACCACCCTCAGCCGCCTGCTGACCGTCTCGGGCATCGCGCTCGGCGTCTTCGCGGTGCTCTCGCTCTTCCTGGCCTGGTGGATGGCGGGCCGGGTGCTGCGCCCGGTCGGTGTCATCACCGCCACCGCGCGCAAGCTCTCCGGGGAGAACCTCCACCAGCGCATCGGCCTCAAGGGGCCGCCCGGGGAGCTCAAGGCGCTGGCCGACACCTTCGATCAGATGCTGGGCCGGCTGGAACAACTGGTGACGGCCCAGCAGCGGTTCGCGGCGAACGCCGCGCACGAGCTGCGCACCCCGCTGGCCGTCCAGCGGGCCGCCGCCGAGATCGGCCTGGCAGACGCCGACCCCGACCGCGTGGCGTGGATCCGGGCCGAGCTGATCAAGGCGGCGGACTCCAGCGAAAGACTCATCGAGTCGCTCCTCCTGCTCGCCGCCACCGACCAGGGCATCCAGCGCCGCGAGAACGTCGAGATGGACGAGACGGTCGCGGTCGTCACCGCTGGGTTCTCCGACGAGGCCCGCGAAAAGGCGATCACTGTCACGACCACAGTGGAGCCGCTGACGGTTCCGGGCGACCCGGTCCTGCTCGCCCATCTGGTCCGCAATCTCGTCGCCAACGCGGTGGCGTACAACCACCAGGGCGGCCACATCCGCGTCCACCTCGCCGACCGGGTACTGCGGGTTTCCAACACCGGCCCGGAGATCCCCGCGGACATCGTCCACCAGCTCTTCGAACCGTTCCGCCGTCTGAACGAGCGCACGCACACCGCCGGGGAAGGCGCCGGACTCGGCCTGTCCATCGTCGCGTCCATCGCGCGGGCCCACGGCGCCGAGGCCACCGCGGACGCCAACCCGGGCGGCGGCCTCTCCGTCATGGTCCGCTTCCCATGACGTCACGCCGTCCGGGCGTAGTGGTCGGCGATCTCGTCGCTGGTCGTCACCCACACCCCGGGGTGGTTCACCACGTACTCGAGCGCCTGGTCCACGTACTTGTGCCGGAAGGGCTGGTTGATCACGAACGGATGCAGCACCAGCGACATCACCCGCCCGCTGTCGGCCGAGTCCGCGTAGAGCTGGTCGAGCTGGTCCTTGACGATCCGGACGAAGTCGGGCCCGCTGAGGCTCTTGCCGACGAACAGCTGGATGTCGTTGACCTCGATCGAGTACGGCACGCTGAGCACCCCCGGCACGTTCAGCCGGTACGGCTGGTCGTCGTTGGCCCAGTCCAGTACGTACCGCAGCCCCAGCTCGGCCAGGAGCTCCGGGGTCCGGAAGGTCTCGGTCAGCGCCGGCCCCAGCCAGCCGCGCGGCCTGCGGCCGGTGGCCTTCTCGATGGTGCCGATCACCTCGGTGAGGTAGGCGCGCTCCTCCTCGGGTGACATGTCGGCCTGGAGGATCGAGTTGTTCCTGCCGTGCGCCGCCCACACCCAGTTCCGCTCCCGTCCGGCCCGGATGATCTGGGGGTAGCGCTCGGCGACATCGGAGTTGAGCATCACGCTCGCCCGCACCCGGTGCCGGTCCAGGCTCTCGATCAGCCGCCAGATCCCCACCCGGGGCCCGTAGTCCCGCCACCCGTAGTTCAGCGGATCGGGCGCCAGCGCCCTGGTGTCGGGGAAGATGCTCGTGGAGGGGCGGTCAACTTGGTAGTGCTCGACGTTCAGCCCGACGTAGAAGGCCACTCGGGCGCCGTCGGGCCAGTGGATCGGGGCGCGTTCGACGATGGGGCTGTAGTCGAAGAGCTGGTTGTCCATCAGGGCTCACCTCATTTGTGTGGCTCAGCGGTACGGCGTTCGGCTCCGCTCGATGGACATCGTGAAACCCTCACACAAGTGAGAAGGTCAAGTGGCATGCCCTCGTGAGCTGAGAGACTGCGTCGGCGTACACCGCAGTGCAGTGCGTGCGCTACGTGCGATACGTACCCTGCGTGCGCTGCGTGCCGTGCGTGCCGTGCGTGCCATGAGTGCCATGAGTGCCATGAGGAAGGACGCCATGACGCCGCCCAACGAGCTTCCGCCACCGCCGCCCGCCCCGGACGAGCGGCCGTGGACGGACCGCGCCGGGTTGCTCGATGAGCGCGCGCGGGCGATGGGGGCGCTGGCGCGGTGGTACCTGGCGCCGCACCGGGCGCTGCTGCTGTGGCTGTCCACGCTCGTCTTCGCGCTGGGGTGGAGCCTCGCGGTCTCGGGGTTCCAGTTCCTGGTGAAGGGCGAGATCATCGAGCATGTGCTGGGCGTGATCTTCCTGGGGCTCGCCCTGGGCGCCACGGTCCCCTCCAGCGTCGGGGTGGCCTCCGGCATCCGGCGCGATGTCTTCGTGGGCGCGTGCCTCCGCGACTGGGCGGAGCTGGAGCGCGATCCCCAGTCGCTGCCGCACTGGCGGGTCTCCGGCGGCGCTCTCCTGTGGCTGGGCCCGTCCATCGTGCTGACCTGCCTGGGGCTGGCGCTGGGCGGGTTCGCGGTCTTCTCGGACGTCGGCACGGAGAGCGTCGGCACGGTCGCCGGTATCGGCCTGGTCTTCGCGGCCGCCGGTGTGCTCGGCATGGCCAAGGCGATCGACTACTACCGCCTGGTCAGCCGGGAACTCCGCCCCCTCCGCCCCGACACCGGCGGTCCGGACGCCCACCGCCCGGACGCCCACCGGCCGGACTCCGGCTACGGCGAAGGCTTCTCCGGCGATGGCTTCTCCGGCGAAGGCTTCTCCAAAGACGGCTTCTCCGACGACGGCTTCTGTAGTGACTGAAAGCGGGTCCGCAGCTCCTCGTACCGTTCGCCCGGGGTCTCCCCGCGCTCCTTGGCGACCTCCTCGATACGGGTCAGCAGCTGCCTGACCCGCACGGCGTCCGTATAGGCGTCGCGCTCCAGCTTCTTGTACGCGGCGGCGGCCGGGCCCTTGTGGTCGTCGGGGTCCACCGACTGCCTCAGATGGCCGAGACGCTCGATCTGTTCCTCAAGGTAACTGAGCATTCCCTCAAGGTCTTTGATGAGATCCGACAGATCCTGGTCCGATACGGACAGTTTGTCTTTACTCATGTTCCATCCGTCCCTGCCACCCTCCCATCGGCCCATTAGCGGGATGATCGTGCCATGACCGGGGCCGGTGTGGAGAGTCACCCGGGTAACTCCTCTGCCGTCAGTCCGGTAGGACCGTGCCCGGGGGCAGCTCGATGCCGAAGTCGGCGGCGAGAACGCGCAGCACCTGGCCGTTGTCGGCGAGTTCGCGCTCCTTACGGCTGCCGTCGGAGCAGGTCTCGACGAGAGTCCGCCCGGACAGGAGGAGATGGCGGTCCGGGGTGGTGCGCTGGACGTGGAGGGTGTGCTGGAAGGGCGAGTGCGGGTTGGTGGCCACGTGCCAGTTGATGACCCCGTAGTCGGACGCCTCGAACGGCTCACGGGTGAAGGCGTACTGGTCCTGCCAGGAGCCGTCCAGGAACGCCTGGAACACCCACAGGTCCTCCAGCCCCTCCGGGTACGCCTCGCGGACGTAGCGGTGGCGGCGGGTGCCGTCGTGGAACTCCGTGTCGGCGACGAGCGGTACGGCCTCCAGGAGGCCGCCGACGCTGCCGAAGCCCACATCGGCCACGTACCGCCGCTCCTCGCCCGGGATCCCGACCAGCAGCAGCATGTGGGTGCGCGGACGGACCGTCCCGGGGGCCGCTCCGACCCGGACGCGGGCGGTGAGGCCGGTGACACGGAAGCCGAGGGCGGTGAGGGCGGCGGTCAGCAGCGTGTTGTGCTCGTAGCAGTAACCGCCGCGCCGGCCGTGGACCAGCTTGGCCTCGAGGTCGGGGACGGCGAGGGAGGGGGCCGAGCCGAGGAGGGGGTCGAGGTTCTCGAACGGTATGGACATGAGGTGCGCCCGGTGCACCGCCCGCAGCGTCTCCACGGTGGGGACGGGGCGACGGTCGCCCGTCCAGCCGATACGCGTCAGATAGGCGTCGAGGTCAAGGGCGGTACGGGCTGATTCCATACTGCCGACCGTAACGCCGATCCCTCGTGGATCTGTTACGTCCCCGGCACCGCCGCGAGGTGATCGAGCGCGCCCGCCTTGATCGACTGGAGCAGGGCTCCCAGCCTCGCGGGGCTCGTGGTGAGGACCGTACGGGGGTCATCGCTCTCGCGGAGGGCGACGGTGGTGCCTATGGAGGCGAGCTCTATGCAGGAGTTCCCGTCCCCCGCGCCGGAGTATGACGACTTGCGCCAGTTGATCTCGGACATTCCTTCGCCCTCACATCTGTTGAACGGTCTCGCGGATGAAGTCACGTGACTCCTTCTCGGACAAAGCCAGCTCTTCGGTCCGGTCCATGACCGCCCGGTAGTTCAGAAGCTGGGACTCCCCGTCAAGGAACGCCGCGTCCTGCGCGACGTCGAGTTGAACGGTATCCAACTGCGGCACTGGACCCGTGGCGTAGGTGACGGAGATACCCGCGACGTGGAAACCCCCGGCCGCGATCGGGACGACCCGGACGGAGACGTTCGGGCGCTCCGAGGACTCCAGCAGGCTGTCGAGTTGCGCGCCCAGCACGCGCTGATCGCCGAACCGTACGCGGAGTGCGGTCTCGTGGATGATGAATGTGCAGGATGGCGGCCGGTCCCGATCCAGGATGTCCCGGCGCTTCATGCGGTGGGAGAGTCTTCGGCGAAGTTCCGTCGGCGACCAGCCGGGGACGGCCGTGCTCAGTACCGACCGGGCGTAGTCCTCGGTCTGTAGGAGTCCAGGGACGTGCATCAGCTCGACGACGCGCAGGCTCGTGGCGAAGTACTCCAGTTCCGCCAGATCGAGACCGGCGGCGCCGAGCGTCCCCCGGTACTCCTCCCACCACCCGCGCTTGCGCTCGGTCGCCATCGCGACCAGCGCCTCGACGTACGCCTCATCCGGGCAGGCGTAGTTGGCGGCGAGTGTGCGTACGCGCTCTTCGCTGACGCCGAATCGGGCCAGCTCCATATTGGTGACATGTGAGCGGTTCGTGCCCAGCCGGTCGGCCGCTTCCTGGATGGTGAGACCCGCGTGCTCGCGCATCCTCCGAAGCTCCGTGCCAAGTCGGCGCTGACGTGCCGTGATGGTGGTCCTCGAAGCCATGCCTGCCTTCCTCGTGGGTCGTCACCCAGTGTGGCGTGTGACCACGAATGGGTCTATCTACTCACTAATTTCGACGATCTGGTGGCACTAGTTAGGTGCCGACCTCTACCGTAGGTGTCGTTGCCGCTACTGCGCGTTGATCGCCGTAACGGTACGCGCGCTGTCGGCCCCTTCACAGGGAGTTGCCCCATGGATTCCGATCACGAGTCCGACGACCGTCCCCCACGCCGCCCACCCGTTCCCTCCAGGGATCCGTACGTCTACACCCTCCAGAGCAGCCGGCACGCGACCTCCGCCAAGGTGTGCCGGGACTTCGTCGCCTGCGTTCTGAACTCCGTGGGGCAGGAGGAGCTGGTCGGCACGGCGACGCTGTGCACCTCGGAGCTGGCCACCAACGCCTTTCTGCACGCCGAGGGCGACTCCGTGATGCTGCGTGTGGTGATCGAGCCGCCCCGCTTCCGCGTCCTGGTCTACGACGCCTCCGCCGAGCTCCCCACCGCCGCCCGCCTCCCCGAGGGGGACCGCCTCCACGGCCGTGGCCTCGGGCTGGTGGCGGCCGTGGCCGACGCGTGGGGGACGGCGGAGGGGGACGGGGTGGGCATGTACGCCAAGGGGGTCTGGTTCGAACTCGCGGGCAAGGGGGAGGACGAGGCTTAGCCGGCCGCGACGAAGGTCAGCGGAAATGCCTCGCCGGAATCCGCGTAACGGTGGAACCGCCCGACCCAGGACGGCTCCTGGAGGGCCCGGACCTGGGTGCGGGGCAGCGCGATATGCACATCGCGGCCGCCGTCCTGGTCGGCCGGGGTCGGCGCGATATGCACGGTCCAGGGAATGGGGATGGGCGAGAAGTCGTACCAGAAGGGGGCGCCCTGTCCGAAGTCGATGCGGTAGAAGGGCAGCTTCGACCAGTTGTTGATCGCGATGGTGTTGTCGAACGCGTCCAGGCCCATGGTGGTCATGACCCGCTTGAGACGTCCCGCGTCGCGTTCTGCGCACAGGAACGCCGCTTCCGCGCGGATTCGCTCCTCCGTGTTCTCGGCATAGCCCGCGCGGATCGTCGCGGCGATTTCGCCGAGCGGGCGGGAGCGGAGTTCGGCGGCGGTCATTCCGGGCCGGGTGTTGGTGACGGCGTTGCCCCAGTAGTCATCCGGTACGGCCGCGCCGACGAACGAACGGAAGTCGGCGATGAGGCCGAGCCTTTCCTCGCTCGTATCGGGTCGGTCACGCAATGTGCCGAGCACTTTCCACAGGTGGGCGGTGAGCGCGTCATTGGTCGACACCCACCGCTCCGTGCCCGCGAGGTCGGCCATCGCGGCGTCCTTCATGGCGGTCAGCTCGGCGGCGGTGAAGCGGGTGGTCACCGTCGTCACACCGCCGAGGCTGCCCTTCAGGGCGCGGCCCACGAAGGCGGTCTTCTGGCCGCGCCCGGTGACGGTGAGATGGGCACCGCCCGTAAGGCCGCCCGTAAGGCCGCTCGTCGGGTCGCCCGTAAGGGTGTCATCGGAGGCCGAGGCGGCGAGCGCGTCGATGACCCCACGGTCATGGCTGGGCTTGGCGTATCCGAGGCCCCGGTGCTCGTGCGACCAGGCCTCCAGGAAACTCATATAGCTGGATCCATCACCCACGGCGTGGTTCATCGTGAGCCCCAGGATGGAGCCACCGCCTTTCATATGGGTGAGCTTCACCGTGAAAAGCGGCGTATCGCGGTCGACCACCCAGAACGGCATGGCGTGACTGAGATAGCGGTCCAGCCCCTTTTTCGCCGTGTGCCGGGGTCCGTAGTCCGGCATGGGCACGGACGCCTGTGCCTCGACGAAGCGCACCCCGGAGTCGTCGCAGAGTACGCTGAGACCGCCGTCGGGATCCTTCTTCATACGGCCCGAAAGGATGGGGAAGTTACGCAGCGTCCGGCCGAGGGAGGCGCGCAGCGCCTCGCCGTCGAGCGTCTCCCGGTAGAAAAAGGCGCGAGGCGTATAGACCGTGCCGATGAGCATGTCGTAGACGCTCAGCCGTATGCGGTCACCGCTCGCCTCTCCGGCACACACGGTGAACGATCGCTTGGCGTCGCTCTCGGTGGCGGAAGCCGTCATACTCACACGCTCTTTCGTCGGGCCCAAACGCGCTGTTACGGCGACGCGTTGACCGTAACTCCCGACGCGTTGACCGTAACCCTCGAGGCATTGACCGTAACCCCCGGGGGCGAGCGGCCTCACGAACTGGAACCGGGTTTAGGGAATTCCCCACCGTGTCCGCCGGATCTTTCCCCTCCCCGCCCCTTCCCGTACCAGAGGCTCCGCCCCTGGACCCCGGGGACCGACGGGCCGACCGTCACCGCCGCGAGCACCCGCACCGGCGGGCTGGTCGAGGTTGGCATGCGCACGGCGGCGGATGATCGGGCGGACGCCAGCGCCCATCCGGGCCCTCCGGCCGGGGTCCGGGGCGGAGCCCCACCAGGTGGCGGGGTCGCATGTCGGTGCTGTGGGAGGGGGCGGGGTGGGGATCGGCTCGCCGCAGGTGATGCCCGCGCGTGTCCGGGGCGTCCGGCGGGGTCTGGGGCGGAGCCCCGGTTTCGGGAGGGGGCGGGGTGCGGATCGGCCCGCCGCAGGTGACGCCTGCGCGTATCCGGTGCGTCCGGCCGGGGTCCGGGGCGGAGCCCACCTCACGCGGCGGGGTCGCATATCGGTGCTGCGGGAAGGGGCGGGGTGGGGATCAGCCCGCCGTAGGCGTCGCCTACCCGCATCCGGGGCGTCCGGCCGGGGTACGGGGCGGAGCCCCACCACGGCGGGGCCGCGCCGTGCGGCGGGGCCGCGTATCCGTGCTGCGGGGAGGGGGATCAGCCCGCCGTAGGCGTTACGGGCCGGTGGGCTGGGCGGTCTGGGCCGGGTGGCCCAGCAGCATCGTGGGGGAGCCCGCCGACCGCGTCAGCACGATCGTGCAGGCGTTCCCACCCTCGAGCCGCAGTTTCTTGCGCAGCTGCTCCGGCTCGACCGCCGAACCGCGCTTCTTGATGGTCGCGATGCCGACCTCCCGCTCCCGCAGCAGCGCCTTGAGCTTCTTCAGGTTGAACGGCAGCACATCCGTGATCTCGTACGCGGTGGCGAACGGCGTCGGCCGCAGCTCGTCCGTCGTGATGTAGGCGATCGTCGGGTCGATCAGACGGCCGCCGACGCGGGCCGCGACATCGGCCACGAGATGGGCGCGGATGACGGCGCCGTCCGGTTCGTAGAGCCAGCGGCCGACCGCGCCGGGCTCGGGGTCGGGGAGGAGCGGGGTGCCGATGAGGGAGTGACCGCTCGGCAGCAGCGTGGCGCGGCGCAGCCCGGGGCGGGCGGTGCCGAACCACAGGACGGCCTCCTTCACATGGCCGTGGTCCGAGATCCACTCGGCCTCCGCGTCCTCGGGGACCGCCTCGTGCGGCACGCCGGGGGCGATCTTGAGGGCCGCGCGCGGAGTGGTGCGGGCGGCCTCGATGGCCCAGGAGAGGGGCGGGGAGTACGCCTCGGGGTCGAAGACGCGGCCCCGGCCGCCGCGCCGGGCCGGGTCGACGAAGACCGCGTCGAAGTCCCGGGTGCCGACCTCGGTGACATCGGCGCAGCGGACCTCGATGAGCTCGGCCAGGCCGAGCGCCTCGGCGTTGGCGCGGGCGACGGCGCAGGTCAGCGGGTCGCGATCGACGGCGAGCACGGAGATCCCGGCGCGGGCGAGCGCGATCGCGTCGCCGCCGATGCCGCAGCACAGATCGGCCATGCGGCGGACGCCGAACTCCGCGAAGCGGGAGGCGCGGTACGCGGCCACGGAGGTGCGGGTGGACTGCTCGACGCCGTTCGGCGTGAAGTACATGCGGTGCGCGTCCTCGGGGCCGAATTTGGCCACGGCCCGCTGCCGCAGCGCGGCCTGGGTCAGGGCCGCCGAGACCAGCGCCGGGGGATGGTCGCGGCGCAGCCGCGTCGCGGTGGCGAGCTCCTTCGCCGGGTCGTAGTCGCGGAGCGCGGAGAGCAGCGCCTGCCCCTCGTCGCCGAGCAGTGAATCGAAGGCGTCAACGTCCACATGGCCCATTCTCCCCGCTCCCGCGAGCGCATTCGCCCGCGCACGGCGCGCATATGCGCGCCCTCGGACCGAAGATCACTTATGTGATGATGATCAAGACTGGTTTTCCTCGCTGTCTGGTTCTCGTCGGCGCGGCGGCCGTCCTCACGGCCTGTGGATCCCTCGCCGCCGCCCCCGAGCCGCACACCGGCCCCCGCCACGGCGCTCCCATGCCACCGGCCTCCCTCGCCGCACGGCTGGACGACCCGCCCCCGGCGGCGTCGCAGCCGCCCTCCGGACGGGAGCCGGAGCAGCGGCCTCCGGCGTCGTCCGGGCCGGGGTACGAAGGAGGCGGGGGGTACCAGGGGGACGAAGGCGACGAGGGTCGGGAGGAGGGCGAGAGGGGCGATGGAGGGGCCGCGTACGGCCGGGCCCAGGACGCGTCGCCCTCCGGTGACGCCCCGGCGCCCGCCCCGGCCGCCGGGCCGCCCCGTGCGGCCCCGGCGGGCGGGTCCGGCGCCTACCGCCGCTGGGGGCTGGACCGGCCGCTGGCGCGGCCCCCGGCCCCGCCCGACGTCAAGCCCGCGCTCGGGCGTTCGGGACCGCAGCAGTGGGGGCTGCCGCCGATCGTGCGGCGGGTGCCGACCGACCAGCGGGTGGTCTTCGTGACGATCGACGACGGGATCGAGAAGGACCCTCGCTTCGTGGAGCAGGCCCGCGAGCTCGGGCTGCCGTTCACCGGGTTCCTGACCGACAACGTGATCGGGACCCACTACGACTACTTCGACCAGCTGCGCCGGCTCGGCAACCCCATGGAGAACCACACCCTGACCCATCCCAGCCTGGCCGGTATGGCCTACGACGACCAGGTGCGCGAGATCTGCGGCCAGCGCGACATCCTGTGGCACCGCTTCGGTCAACAGCCGAGGCTCTTCCGTCCCCCTTTCGGGGAGTACGACGACACGACCCTGCGGGCGGCGTCCTTCTGCGGGGTGCGGACGGTGGTGCTGTGGCGCGCCGAGATGGAGACCCACGGGCTGGCCTACCGCTCCGGCGACCATCTGCTGCCGGGGGACATCGTGCTCGCGCACTTCCGGGGGCCGGAGCAGCTCGAGGGCCAGTCGATGACCGAGTGGATCACGGGGCTGGTACGGGCGATCCAGGCCCAGGGCTTCACGATCGGGCGGCTGGAGGACTACGTGTGAGGGCTCTCAGCGGAGAACGGCCCCGTAGCGCCGCCCGGAGCGCCGTCCGGAAGCCGCCACCACGTCGCTTGGCACTCTAGTTGACTGAGTGCTAACCGCGTCATAATGTCGAGGCTGGCACTCGGGACCGATGAGTGCCAGGGATACAGCGACGGGCAGGTCCGGCACCCGCGACGACGGATCCACCTGGTCGCCACCTCAGACAGTTGACCCCGTGAGATCTCCGAAGGGGGAGGTCGGATCGTGACGACCACCAGCTCCAAGGTTGCCATCAAGCCGCTCGAGGACCGCATTGTGGTCCAGCCGCTCGACGCCGAGCAGACCACGGCTTCGGGCCTGGTCATTCCGGACACCGCCAAGGAAAAGCCCCAGGAGGGCGTCGTCCTGGCCGTGGGCCCGGGCCGCTTCGAGGACGGCAAGCGCCTTCCGCTCGACGTCTCCGTCGGTGACGTCGTGCTCTACAGCAAGTACGGCGGCACCGAGGTGAAGTACAGCGGCGAGGAGTACCTCGTCCTCTCGGCTCGCGACGTTCTCGCGATCGTCGAGAAGTAATCACCGAAGTTTTGCCTATGAGCCGTGCCCCGGTGCCCGTGTCATCTGAAACCGGGGTCGGGGCACGGCTTGTTTGAGAGGACATACGCAACTCATGGCGAAGATCCTGAAGTTCGACGAGGACGCCCGTCGCGCCCTCGAGCGCGGCGTCAACAAGCTCGCGGACACCGTCAAGGTGACCATCGGCCCCCGTGGCCGCAATGTCGTCATCGACAAGAAGTTCGGTGCCCCCACCATCACCAACGACGGTGTCACGATCGCCCGTGAGGTCGAGGTCGAGGACCCGTACGAGAACCTTGGCGCGCAGCTCGTCAAGGAGGTGGCGACCAAGACCAACGACATCGCGGGTGACGGCACCACCACCGCCACCGTGCTGGCCCAGGCGCTCGTCCGCGAGGGCCTGAAGAACGTGGCCGCCGGTGCCTCCCCGGCCGCCCTGAAAAAGGGCATCGACGCGGCGGTCAAGGCCGTCTCGGACGACCTGCTGGCCACCGCCCGCCCGATCGACGAGAAGTCCGACATCGCCGCCGTGGCCGGGCTGTCCGCGCAGGACAAGCAGGTCGGCGAGCTGATCGCCGAGGCGATGGACAAGGTCGGCAAGGACGGTGTCATCACCGTCGAGGAGTCCAACACCTTCGGTCTGGAGCTCGACTTCACCGAGGGCATGGCCTTCGACAAGGGCTACCTCTCGCCGTACATGGTCACCGACCAGGAGCGGATGGAGGCCGTCCTCGACGACCCGTACATCCTGATCCACCAGGGCAAGATCTCCTCCATCCAGGACCTGCTGCCGCTCCTGGAGAAGGTCATCCAGGCCAACGCCAGCAAGCCGCTGCTGATCATCGCCGAGGACGTGGAGGGGGAGGCCCTTTCCACCCTCGTCGTGAACAAGATCCGCGGCACCTTCAACGCCGTCGCGGTGAAGGCCCCGGGCTTCGGTGACCGCCGTAAGGCCATGCTCGGCGACATCGCCACCCTTACGGGCGGCACCGTCATCGCCGAGGAGGTCGGCCTCAAGCTCGACCAGGTCGGCCTGGACGTGCTGGGCACCGCCCGCCGCGTGACCGTCACCAAGGACGACACCACGATCGTCGACGGTGGCGGCAAGGCGGACGAGGTCTCCGGCCGCGTCGCCCAGATCAAGGCCGAGATCGAGTCCACGGACTCCGACTGGGACCGCGAGAAGCTCCAGGAGCGGCTCGCGAAGCTGGCCGGCGGCGTGTGCGTGATCCGCGTGGGCGCGGCCACCGAGGTCGAGCTCAAGGAGAAGAAGCACCGTCTGGAGGACGCCATCTCCGCGACCCGCGCCGCGGTCGAGGAGGGCATCGTCTCCGGTGGTGGCTCCGCGCTGGTCCACGCCGCGAAGGTGCTGGAGAACAGCCTGGGCCTGGAGGGCGACGAGGCCACCGGTGTCGCCGTGGTCCGCCGCGCCGCGGTCGAGCCGCTGCGCTGGATCGCCGAGAACGCCGGTCTCGAGGGCTACGTGATCACCTCGAAGGTCGCCGAGCTCGAGAAGGGCCACGGCTACAACGCGGCCACCGAGGAGTACGGCGACCTGGTGAAGGCCGGCGTCATCGACCCGGTCAAGGTCACCCGCTCCGCGCTGGAGAACGCGGCGTCGATCGCCTCGCTGCTGCTCACCACCGAGACCCTGGTGGTCGAGAAGCCGGCCGAGGAAGAGGCCGAGGCCGCGGGCCACGGCCACGGTCACGCGCACTGACGCACTGAAGCAGTGCGCTCCGGCGTTCTGCCACGAGCAGCGCGAAGGCGCGGCCGCCCAGCTGGGCGGCCGCGCCTTCGCGTGTTCCGGTTCCGGTTCCGCCGGACGGCTACCCCTTCGCCGGGGGGCGGCCGACCTTGGAGGAGATGGAGGAGAGGGCCGAGCGCGGGGCCAGCTTCGCCAGGCTCGACATCGCCTTGTAGCGCGGGTCCGGGATGGACAGCGACTTGCCCCGGGCGAAATCCTTCAGCGCCGCCGTGACCAGCCGGTCCGGGTCGAGCCACATCCAGCTCGGCACGCTGGTGTCCTTGATCCCCGCCCGCGCGTGGAACTCCGTACGGACGAACCCCGGGCACAGCGCCATGAGCCGCACCCCCGAGCGGGCCAGGTCCTTCGCCGCGCCCTGCGTGAACTGCACGACCCACGCCTTGCTCGCCCCGTACGTCCCGCGCGGGAAGAAGGCCGCGACCGACGCCACGTTGATCACCCCGCCGCGCCCCCGGTCCCGCATCGTCCCGGCCCCCGCGCTGGTCAGCCGCAGCACCGCCTCGCAGTGCAGCTTCAGCATCCGCAGCTCATCGGCGATCGGCACCTCCAGATAGCGGGCGCGGTTGCCGAAACCGGCGTTGTTGACGAGCAGATCGACCGGGTGGGTACGGTCCTTCAGCCGGGCCTCGACCGCAGCGATCCCGTCATCCTCGGAGAGGTCCGCCACCAGCACGTCCGCCTCCACGCCGTGCCGGTCGTGCAGATCCGCGGCCTGCTCCCGCAGCCGCTTCTCATCGCGTGCGACGAGCACCAGATTGTGCCCGTCGGCGGCGAGCCGGCCCGCGAAGGCGGCGCCGATGCCCGCGGTGGTTCCGGTAATCAATGCAGTCGTCATACGCGCACGTTATCGGCCACGGCAGGCCCCGGCGGACCGCCGAGCGGCACCGCGAGCGATCTGCGCCGGAATGAGCGCTTCCGTCAGTCCGCTTCCGTCAGACCGCCTGCGCGGACCGGTACTTCAGAGCGGTCTTCCGCGCCTCCGGATGCAGCGCGTCACCGGCCGCCAGCACCCTCGGCAGCAGCTCCCGCTCCGTGGTCTCGGCGCGGAAGAGGAACGCGACCGTCACCTCGTGGTCGGGCCGGTACACGATCTCGACGGGGTCGCCCGAGCGGATCTCGCCGGGCTCGAGCACCCGCAGATACGCACCCGGGACGGCGGCCTGGGTGAACCGCTTGAGCCACCCCCGCTCGCCCAGCCATCCGGCGAACGTACGGCACGGGATCCGCGGTGAGGTCACCTCCAGCAGCAGCTCGCTCCCCACCCGCCAGCGCTCGCCGATCAGGGCGCCGTTGACGTCGATACCGCTGGTGGTGAGGTTCTCGCCGAAGGCGCCGTTGGACAGCTCGCGGCCCAGCTCCCGCTCCCAGACGTCGAGGTCCTCCCGGGCGTAGGCGTAGACGGCCTGGTCGTCGCCGCCGTGGTGGCGGAGGTCGCAGACCGAGTCGCCTTCCAGACCGCTTCCGGCCCGGCCCTTCGGCCCGGGGGCCGCGACCCGTACCGATCGGTCGACGGGCCGCTTGTCGATTCCGGTGCCGGCGGGGCAGTCGGTGTGGGCGCTCGGCATCGCGCGGCCGATGTTCACGGTGAGGACGGCTGAGGGGCGTGGAGTAGGCGGCATGACCGCACCGTAGGACAGCGAAGGGCAAAGCGTCGACGTAATATCCCGGCCCGTACCCAAGGGTCCCTTATGCTCAAGGCATGATCGAGGCCCGCCATCTCAGGGTGCTGCGCGCGGTGGCCGCCACCGGCTCCTTCTCCGCCGCCGCCCGTGAGCTCGGCTGCACCCAGCCCGCCGTCAGCCAGCAGATGAAGGCCCTGGAGAGCGCCGCGGGCACCCCGCTGCTGATCCGCAGCGGACGCGAGATGCGGCTGACCGAGGCGGGCCGGGCACTGGTGCGGCACGCCGGCGGGATCCTGGCCGGGCTGACCGCCGCCGAGGAGGAGGTCGCGGCGATCGCCGGGCTGCGCTCGGGCCGGGTGCGGCTGGTGTCCTTCCCCAGTGGCAGTTCGACCCTGGTGCCCATGGCGCTCGCCGAGCTGCGCGCGGCGCACCCCGGAACGCGGGTCTCGCTCGTGGAGGCCGAGCCGCCGGGCTCGGTGGAGATGCTGCGCTCGGGCGACTGCGAGATCGCGCTGGCCTTCCGTTATCCGCAGGTGAGCGCGGCGGCGGAGGCGGCTTCGGGAGGCGGCGGCGAGTGGGACGACCTGGTCCTGCGGCCGCTGCTGAGCGATCGGCTGGTGGGCGTGGTGCCGGAGGGGCACAAGCTGGCGGGCGCCGGGGCGGTGGGGATCGCCGAGCTGGCCGGGGAGCCGTGGATCGCGGGCTGCCCGCGTTGCCGGGGACATCTGGTGGAGGTGTGCGAGTCCGAGGGCTTCACCCCGCGCATCGACTTCGCGACGGACGACTATCCGACGGTCGTCGGCCTGGTCGGGGCCGGGCTGGGGGTCGCGGTGCTGCCCGAGCTGGCGCTGGAGTCGGTGCGGACCAAGGGCGCCACGACGCTGGAGGTGGAACCGGCGGTGCGCCGGGAAGTGGTGGCGCTGACCCTGCCCGACCTCGCCCGCGTCCCGGCGGTGGCGGCGACGCTGGACCGGCTGGAGCGGGCCGCCCGCAGATGAGCGGCGCGCACCACCTCATGGGCCGTCCGCGCCCGCGGTGGGTGGCGGCCCGCGGTGGGCGATGCCAGAAGGAACGTTTCTTCAGTTGGCCGGGATCAGGGTCGGCTCACGACCCCGGAGCCCCCGTACCGGCGACCGCGCGATGCCGCGCCCGCCCCATGAGCTCCTCGCGCTCGTCCTCGGTCAGCCCGCCCCACACTCCGTAGGGCTCGCGTACGGCAAGGGCGTGGGCCGCGCACTGCGCCCGTACCGGGCAGCGCATGCACACCTCTTTCGCCGACATCTCGCGTGCGCTGCGGGCAGCGCCGCGCTCCCCCTCCGGATGGAAGAAGAGCGAGCTGTCGACCCCGCGACACGCGGCCAGGAGCTGCCAGTCCCACAGGTCGGCATTCGGGCCGGGAAGACGGGAGAAATCTGCCATTGCCTTATCTCCTCGAAGCGATCGGCTGCGGACGCTGTGTCCTGGGTCGTACACCTACGGTGTAAGTAGATGTAAATATGACTCATTGCGAATCTAGCCATACAGATCGCCAAATTGGAAGCAAGGTGGCCAAATGCCACCGAAGGGACTGCCTCGGGGGCTGTCCTATGGGGGAGGCGCGAAGGACGCGACCGGCGCGACGAAGCTGCTCCGTGTCCGGTCCCTCACGTAGAGTGTCGAAGGTGGCCGCCGAACCCCGTAACTCTTTCGGGTGACCGTCGTTGAGAGTGCGGAGGCGGTTGATGGGTAAAGCTCTCGGACAGACATCCGGGGCTGTCAATCGCTCAGGTGACGATATGTACCAGCCTGGAGGCTCAAGGTGACGCGCATCAGCTGCGGAGGGCGGCCATGACATCCGTCCTCGTCTGCGACGACTCCCCGCTTGCCCGAGAGGCGCTGCGCCGCGCGGTGGCGACCGTGCCCGGCGTCGAGCGTGTGACGACGGCGGCCAACGGCGAGGAAGTCCTCCGCCGCTGGGGTGCCGACCGCTCGGATCTGATTCTGATGGACGTGCGGATGCCCGGTCTCGGCGGGGTCGAGACCGTGCGGCGGCTGCTCTCCGCCGACCCCGGCGCCCGGATCATCATGCTCACGGTCGCCGAGGACCTGGACGGAGTGGCGCTGGCCGTGGCGGCCGGCGCCCGTGGCTATCTGCACAAGGACGCCTCGCGCGCCGAGCTGCGCGCCACCGTGACCCAGGCGCTCGCCGACCCCACCTGGCGGCTGGCCCCGCGCCGGCTGCGCTCGGCCGAGATGGGCGCCGCGCCCACGCTCACCGCGCGGGAGATCCAGGTGCTCGAGGGCATGAGCCACGGCCGGTCCAACGCGGAGATCGGCCGCGAGCTGTTCCTGTCCGAGGACACGGTCAAGACGCACGCACGCCGGTTGTTCAAGAAGCTCGGCGCGTCCGACCGGGCACATGCGGTGGCCCTCGGGTTCCGCTGGGGTCTGGTCCGCTGATCCGGCCACGACCGTTCTGACGTGCTGCGCAGCGGGGGCGCGACGGTCCCCGCCCGTCGGTTGGCGGGCGGGGCGAAAGCGTGCGCGGCGAGCGCTGTGGTGGTGGCCTGTATCAGTTCCCCGCGCTATGCCGCATCCTTGAAGGTGTGGAGTTCCTCGGGGACGAGTCGGTCGGGCGTGAGGGGAGAGCGCAGGACGTGACGACAGCCGGCGCACCTGCTCATAACGCTTCAGCGCACAACTACGGACGCGATGCCACGGAGCCCCCGGGCCCGAGGCACCATGGATGGATGCCGCGCGACGACGAGAGCCCAGGAGCCCCCAAGGGAGCTCCCGGGGGTACGGGGGCGATCGGCTCCCTCGTCGGGCGCGCGGCCGAGGGGGACGAGCAGGCCACCCACGATCTGCTGGCCCTGGTCCACCCGCTGGCCCTGCGCTACTGCCGTACGAGGCTGTCCCGACTTCCGGGTGATGCCCGCCACTTCGTGGACGACCTGGCGCAGGAGGTCTGTCTCGCGGTGCTGTGCGCGCTGCCGCGCTACCGCGACACCGGAAAGCCCTTCGAGGCGTTCGTAGTGGCCATCGCCTCCCACAAGGTCGCCGATCTCCAGCGGGCCGCCATGCGCCACCCGGGATCCACGGCCATCCCCTCGGACGAGATGCCGGAGCAGCCGGACGATTCGCTGGGGCCCGAGGAGCGGGCGCTGCTCAGCAGCGACGCGGAGTGGGCCAAGAAGCTGCTGGCCAACCTTCCGGAGAACCAGCGCGAGCTGGTGCTGCTGAGGGTCGCGGTCGGGCTGACGGCGGAGGAGACCGGGCAGATGCTCGGGATGTCCCCCGGGGCGGTGCGGGTCGCCCAGCACCGGGCGCTGAGCAGGCTGCGCGCGCTCGCCGAGCAGTGAGCCCCGGGCTCACCGGAGTTCGGATCGGCTCGTTACCTTGTTGTGCCTTCCGCATTTAGCAGGTCGCTGAGAAGTTATCCACAGGGCGGAATGAGGCACTCGGGGAGCCCGTTAGCATGGGAGTCCGCGCTGGGGCAAGACCATTGGAAGGGTGTCATGACTGACAACGTCGACGGAGTGCCTGAGAAGTTCGCGATGCTCGGGCTGACGTACGACGACGTGCTGCTGCTGCCGGGCGCCTCCGAGGTGCTGCCGAACGCGGTCGACACCTCGTCCAGGGTCTCCCGGAACGTGCGGGTGAACGTGCCGCTGCTGTCCGCCGCCATGGACAAGGTCACCGAGTCCCGGATGGCCATCGCCATGGCCCGGCAGGGCGGCGTGGGCGTGCTGCACCGCAATCTGTCCATCGAGGACCAGGCCAACCAGGTCGACCTGGTCAAGCGGTCGGAGTCCGGCATGGTCACCGACCCGATCACGGTCCGCCCGGACGCCACGCTGCACGAGGCGGACGCGCTGTGCGCGAAGTTCCGCATCAGCGGTGTGCCGGTCACGGACGCCGTGGGCAAGCTGCTCGGCATCGTCACCAACCGTGACATGGCCTTCGAGGTCGACCGGGGTCGTCAGGTCCGCGAGGTCATGACCCCGATGCCGCTGGTCACCGGCAAGGTGGGGATCTCCGGCGAGGACGCGATGCAGCTGCTGCGCCGCCACAAGATCGAAAAGCTGCCGCTGGTCGACGACGCGGGCGTGCTCAAGGGCCTGATCACGGTCAAGGACTTCGTGAAGGCCGAGCAGTACCCCCACGCGGCGAAGGACGCGGGCGGCCGGCTGGTCGTCGGCGCCGCCGTCGGCGTCGGCGACGAGTCGTACGAGCGGGCGCAGGCGCTGGTCGAGGCCGGGGCCGACTTCCTGGTCGTGGACAGCGCACACGGCCACAGCCGGGGCATCCTCGACATGATCGCCAAGGTCAAGTCCAATATCGCGGTGGATGTGGTGGGCGGCAATGTCGCCACCAGGGACGGCGCCCAGGCGCTGATCGACGCGGGGGTGGACGGGGTCAAGGTCGGCGTCGGACCGGGCTCGATCTGCACCACGCGCGTGGTCGCGGGCATCGGCGTACCGCAGGTGACGGCGATCTACGAGGCCGCCCGCGCCTGTCACGCCGCCGGGGTGCCGCTGATCGGCGACGGCGGTTTGCAGTACTCGGGCGACATCGCCAAGGCGATCGCGGCCGGTGCGGACACCGTGATGCTGGGCAGCCTGCTGGCCGGCTGCGAGGAGTCGCCGGGCGAGATGGTCTTCATCAACGGCAAGCAGTTCAAGTCCTACCGGGGCATGGGCTCCCTGGGCGCGATGCAGACGCGCGGCCAGGCCCGCTCGTACTCAAAGGACCGCTACTTCCAGGACAACGTCCTGTCCGAGGACAAGCTGGTCCCCGAGGGCATCGAGGGCCAGGTGCCCTACCGCGGTCCGCTGGCCTCGGTCGCGCACCAGCTGGTGGGCGGTCTGCGGGCGTCGATGGGCTATGTCGGCTCGGCCAATGTGGCGGAGCTGAAGGAGAAGGGCCGCTTTGTGCGGATCACCGCGGCGGGCCTCAAGGAGAGCCACCCGCATGACATCCAGATGACCACCGAGGCGCCGAACTACTCCGGCCGTTGATCCACGCTGTCCGCTGATCCGTGCCGTCCGTGCCGTCCGCGCCGTTCACCCGGGCGATCTCGCGACGGTGCGGGCAGGGATACTGGGACGGCTGTTCGTGAACAGGGAAAGGCACCCACGTGACTGAGATCGAGATCGGGCGCGGCAAGCGCGGCCGCAGGGCGTACGCGTTCGACGACATCGCCGTTGTGCCGAGTCGTCGCACCCGGGACCCGAAGGAGGTCTCGATCGCCTGGCAGATCGACGCCTACCGCTTCGAGCTGCCGTTCCTGGCCGCGCCGATGGACTCGGTGGTCTCGCCCCGCACCGCGATCCGCATCGGTGAGCTCGGCGGCCTCGGGGTGCTCAACCTCGAGGGGCTCTGGACCCGTTACGAGGACCCGGAGCCGCTGCTGGCGGAGATCGCCGAGCTGGACGAGCGCACCGCGACCACCCGGATGCAGGAGATCTACGCCGAGCCGATCAAGGAAGAGCTGATCGGCCAGCGCCTGAAGGAGGTGCGGGACGCGGGCGTGGTGACCGCCGCAGCCCTGTCCCCGCAGCGCACGGCGCAGTTCTCCAAGGCCGTGGTGGACGCGGGGGTCGACATCTTCGTGATCCGCGGCACCACGGTCTCCGCCGAGCATGTCTCCGGCGCCGCCGAGCCGCTCAACCTCAAGCAGTTCATCTATGAGCTGGACGTCCCGGTGATCGTGGGCGGCTGCGCCACCTACACGGCCGCGCTGCACCTGATGCGTACCGGCGCGGCCGGTGTGCTGGTGGGCTTCGGCGGCGGCGCCGCGCACACCACCCGCAACGTGCTGGGCATCCAGGTGCCGATGGCCACGGCGGTCGCCGATGTCGCCGCCGCCCGCCGGGACTACATGGACGAGTCCGGCGGCCGCTATGTGCATGTGATCGCCGATGGCGGCGTCGGCTGGAGCGGCGATCTGCCGAAGGCCGTCGCCTGCGGCGCGGACGCGGTGATGATGGGCTCCCCGCTGGCCCGGGCCACCGACGCACCGGGCCGCGGTCACCACTGGGGCATGGAGGCCGTGCACGACGAGGTGCCGCGCGGCAAGCGGATGAACCTGGGCACGGTGGGTTCCACCGAGGAGATCCTCCTCGGCCCCTCGCACACCACCGACGGCTCGATGAACTTCTTCGGCGCGCTGCGCCGGGCGATGGCCACGACCGGCTACTCGGAGCTGAAGGAGTTCCAGCGGGTCGAGGTCACGGTCGCCCCGTCGGCCCGCGACAAGCGCTGAGCGTTCGTTACGGACCGGTCCCGCGACGGGTTCGGAACCAAGTCAGCATGGGGAAGGCCCCGACCGCCTCGCGGTCGGGGCCTTCCCCATGCTGTGTCGCCCGTGGGCTCAGCGGTTGCTGATCCGGTAGGCGGTGCTGACCGCGGCGACCGGCGCGAGCGCCATGAAGATGTAGGTCAGCGCGTCGGAGTCTTCCTTCCACGACTTCCACAGGTCGCTGAAGTGGTCGAAGAAGATCTCGTTCGAGGAGAGCACCTGGCTGCTGGCGCCGCCGCCGATCTTGTCGGCGTAGTTGCTCATCACATCGTGCAGGATCATGGCGTAGCCGTAGAGCTCGCCGAGGAACACCGCGGCCAGGGCCAGCACCGCGCCGACCACCCACAGTCCCGTGTTGCGGCCGCCCAGCTTGGCGACCGCCAGACCGATGAGCGCGCCGACGACCACACCGGCGTACGCGAACTGCGTGACCTCCGGCGGGGTCTTGTCCGTGTCCGCCATCGCGCTCAGCAGGAACGCGTAGAGGAACGCGCCGACGATCGTGGCCACGAGGGCGGCGCCCACGGCCAGCAGCGGGTTGCCGGGCCGGCCGGCCGGCGGCGCGGGCGGCGGGAAGCCGCCGCCGTACTGCGGCTGAGGCTGCTGGGGCTGCTGCGGCTGGCCCTGCGGGTAGCCGTAGCCGGGCTGCTGCGCGGAGCCGTACCCACCGGCCTGCTGGGGCGGGGCGGGCTGCTGCGGATAGCCACCCGGCTGCTGCGGGTACCCGCCTGGCTGCTGTGGCTGCTGCCAGTTCTGGCTCATGGAATTCCCCCGGGGATGAAGGTGTTGAGACCGCGTTCCGGGGACAGCTCGGCTGATGAGCGGCTGCGGGCTGGGAACGCGGAAGGAAACTATCGAGCCATAAAACTAACAGGCAGGCATGACAATCAGACAAGTCGTGTCTGACGTCCGTGACATGGCTGGGACCGGACGGAGACACGTTGGCCCGGCATATGGGGATTCGTCGCCGCTATTCGGTGACGCGCTTCGCGACGAGGTAACTTTCCGCTCCCGCCACGGCGTAGAAGGTGATGTCGTTGCGCCCCAGGATGTGATCGCGCCAATAGTCCGCCACCAGCCCGAAGTGCCTGATCAGGGTGTCGGCGGTGGGCCAGGAGCTCTCGTCCCCCATCAGCACCGCGGCGCCGATCAGTTGCGCCAGCGAGACGCTGACCACGGCCAGCGGTATGCCGATGAGCGCCAGCAGCGGCGCCCGGCCGCCCAGCTTGCCCAGCGCGGCGCCGGTCAACAGCCCGATGCACAGCGCCCAGTAGCCGACCTCCTGGCCGCGGTGGCCGATTTTGCCCTGGATGAAGCCGAAGACCAGGGCTCCGAGCAGGGCCGCCGCGATGCCCGCCGCGAGGCCACGGGCCGGACGTGGGGCCTGAGCTGCGGAGGGAGCGGACGCGATCATGTCCGCAAGGTAGCAGTGGCATGGCCGCACGGTGGTGCGAATGACATCAGTGCCGGGACAGAATCCGGCATAAGCAATAATGTCAACTTATGGCGCAGAACAAGTCGTTCAATGGGCGTGACATGGGTATCGACCTCGGCACCGCCAACACACTGGTGTACGTACGGGGCAGGGGCATCGTGCTCAATGAGCCGTCGGTTGTGGCCGTGAACACAGTCGACGGCAGTGTGCTGTCGGTGGGTTCGGCGGCCAAGGAGACCATGGGGCGGACACCGACGAACATCGTCGCCGTGCGGCCGCTGCGCGATGGCGTGATCGCCGATTTCGAGATCGCCGAGCGCATGCTGCGGTACTTCATCAAGAAGGTCATGGGCAGCCGTCGGCTGGCCCGCCCCCGTGTGGTGGTCTGCGTGCCCTCCGGGATCACCGGCGTTGAGCGGCGCGCGGTGATGGAGGCCGCCACCCAGGCCGGGGCGCGTCAGGTGCATCTGGTCGAGGAGCCCATCGCGGCGGCGATCGGCGCGGGGCTGCCGGTGAGCGAGCCGACCGGCTGCATGGTCGTCGACATCGGCGGCGGTACGACGGAGGTCGCCGTGGTCTCGCTGGGCGGCATCGTCACCGCGCGGTCGGTGCGCACCGCGGGCGACGCGATGGACGTCGCGATCACCTCCTATGTGAAGAAGCAGTACGCGTTGGCGATCGGTGAGCGGTCCGCCGAGGAGATCAAGGTCTCCATCGGATCCGCCTCGCCCACCGGGCCGCTGTCCGTACCGCGGGTCTCGGAGTCCGTCCGGCGGCCCGAGCGGAATGTCGAGGTGTTCATCCCGGGCCAGAGCGAGGACAACGAGGACACCCAGGCGCTGCTGCCGCCGGACCGCTGCACCATCCGCGGCCGGGACCAGGCGACCGGGCTGCCCAGGGTGCTCGAACTGACCTCGGACGAGGTGCGGCACGCCCTCGCCGAGCCGGTGGACAGCATCGTCGCGGCGGTACGGGCCACGCTCGACGAGACCCCGCCGGAGCTGGCGGGCGACATCATGGACCGCGGCATCGTGCTGACCGGCGGCGGGGCCCTGCTGCGCGGCCTGGACGTACGGCTGGGGCGCGAGCTGAACATCCCGGTGCTGGTGGCCGACGACCCGCTGGACTGCGTGGCCATCGGCACCGGCCGCTGCGTGGAGGACTTCGCCTCCCTGCGCACCGCGATGGACGCGCGGCCCCGTCGGCCGGACGCCGTGCGGGTCTGACGCCCCGGGCCCCGGGCCGCTCCGCCCCGGGCGGCCCGGTGGGTCTCCCCGGGGCGGCGGCCTTGAGCGTGCGGCGTCGTCCCCGGCGTGGTGGGCTGGTGACACCGCGTCGGTCCCGTGCGGCGCGGGCTGACGGCAGGCGCGGGCGTCTAGGTGGTGGTCGTGGGGCGTGGCAGGACGTACCGGCGGGCGGTCACCGCGACCGCCACCACGATCCTGGTCGCGATCACTTCCCTGCTGTCGACGCCCGCCGGGGCGATGGTCCTGGCGGACGGCCGGGAGGCCCATGACGCGGCCACGGCGACGGCGCGGAGCCGCGCGCCGCACGAAGCCGCTCCGGCGAACGGCCACGGGGCTCATGGCGTCAGGGCGCCGCAGGGGCGTGGGGCTCACGGTGCCGTTCCGGCGAACGGCCGCGGCGCTCAGGGCGCCACGACTGCGCAGCGCCGTGGGGCTCACAGCGCCGCTCCCGCGGACGGCCGTGGGGCTCGCGGCGCCACGTCGGAGGGCCGTGGGCCTTATGGCGGTGCCGTTGCGGCGAACGGCCGCAGCGCTCAGGGCGCCACGACGGCGCAGCGCCGTGGGGCTCACAGCGCCGCCCCCGCGGGCGGCCGTGGGGCTCGCGGGGCCACGGCGCAGGGCCGTGGGGCTCGCGCCGCCACGACGGCGCAGGGTGGTGGGGTTCACCGCCTCGCCCCGGCGGGCGGCCGTGGGGCTCGTGGCGCCACGCCGCCGCAGGGCCGTGGGGCTGACCGTGCTGCCCCCGCGGACGGCCGCGGGTCTCAGGGCGTCAGAGCGGCGCAGGGCCGTGGGGCTCATGGTGCTGCCCCGGCGGATGGTCGTGGGGCTCGCGGGGCCACGGCGCAGGGCCGTGGGGCTCGCGCCGCCCCGCCGCGGGGTCGTGGGTCTGACGGCGCCGCCCCGGTCCGCGGCCGTAGGGCTGACGGCGTGCCCATGGCCCACGCCCCCTCCCGCCGGTACCCCGTCTCCGTCGAGCTGGCCTCCCTCACCCCTGCCGTGATCCGTCAGGGCGGCGAGCTGAGGATCAGCGGGCGGGTCACCAATACCTCCGGGCGGCGGGTCGGGGCCGCGCGGATCGGGGTGCGGATCGGGGCCGCCGGGGCGATCGACACCCGGGGCGGGCTCGCCACCGTGGCCCGTCGTACCCCCCTGACCCGGGCCGACGGCCCTGAGGTGGCCGATCGCACGGCCCGTCTCGCCCCGCTCCCGACCGGCGCCGAGCGCGGCTTCCGGCTCACCGTGCCCGTCCCCGACCTGGGGCTGGACGGCGCCGGGGCGTACGCGCTCACCGTGCATGTCGTCCGGGCGGACGGCGCGGGCGCCGGGGCCGTGCTCGGGCTGACCCGCACCCATCTGTCCGCGTATCCCGACGCCACCCGGCTGGAGCCGCTGCGCACCACCGTGCTGTGGCCGGTGCTGGACGCCCCGCGGATGGAGGCGCTGACCCTGCGCACCCAGGACAGCGTGCTACCGGTCTTCCGCGACGACCAGCTGACCGCCGCCTTCGGGCCGGGCGGGCGGCTGCGGCGGCTGGTGGAGATGGGCAAGGGGCAGCCGGTCACATGGGTCCTCGATCCGGATCTGATCGTCCAGGCGCGGGCCATGGTCGCCGGGTACCGGGTGGCCCGTACGCCGGGCGACACCGATCCGCAGCAGGCCACCGAGGGGAAGGGCGGTGCGGCGGCGGCGGGCTGGCTGGCCGCGCTCCGGGCGGCGGTCCGGGGCCGGGAGGTGATCGCGCTGCCGTACGGGGACCCGGATCTGGCCTCGCTCGCGCGCGGCGGCGGCGCCCCGCTGACCGGACTGCTGCGCCGGGCCTCGCGCACCGGCCGGAGCGTGGTGGACCGGGCGCTGGGCGTCCACGCGCGCGCGGGTGTGGGCTGGCCCGCGGGCGGTGAGCTGGACGACGGGATCGCCCGGTATGCCAAGGGGCTCGGCCTGGACACGGTGCTCGCCTCCGGCGCCGGGGTGGCCTCCGCCGGTGAGCTGGTCTCGGAAGGGGCCACCGACGACGGCGCCGTCTCGCTCGAGGGCGGCACGACCGCGCTGCGCTACGACGCGGCGATCGCGTCCCAGCTCTTCGCGAGCCACCCGGCCGCGGGCGCCTCCGGCGCGCCCGCCCGGCTGCGCTTGCGCCAGCGGCTGCTCGCCGAGACCCTCACGGCCGCGCGGGAGCTGCCGAACGCCCGCCGCGAGCTGGTGATGGTGCCGCCGCGCCGGATGCCGCTCGCGGTCGCCCGGGTGCTGCTCACGGTGGTGGCCGAGGGCCGTAGGGCGGGCTGGCTGGAACCGGCCGGGTTCGCGGCCGCGCTGCGCAAGCCCACGGCGGGGCGGCTGCGGGGCTTCGACGGCTATCCGCTCGTGCGCCACGCCTCCGAGCTGCCGCCCGCCCGGCTCGCGGCGGTGGTCCGGGACCGGCTGCGGATGCGGGCCCTGGCCAAGGTGCTGTCGGACGCGCGGGCCACCGCCGCGTCCGTACGGGCCGCGCTGGCCCGTTCCGTCGCGACCGCCTGGCGCGCCGACCCGGCGGGCGCGGCCTCGTACCAGCGGGGGGTGTCCCGCTATCTGACCGCCTCGATCGCGTCGGTGCGGCTGGTGCCGAAGTCCACGGTGGTGGTGACCGGGGGTTCGGCGACCATCCCGGTCACCGTCGACAACGGCCTCCAGCAGGACCTCACCGGGGTGGAGCTCCGGGTGCTCTCCAGCCGCCCCGAGCGGCTGAACGCCAGGGACCGCGCGATGCCGGTACGGGCGGCGCGGGCGGTGAGCCGTACGGTGCGGATCCGGGTGGAGGCGTACGCGAACGGGCCGGTGCGGCTGACCGCCCAGCTCTACACCACCACCGACGGCCGGCCCTGGGGCGCGCCGATGACGTTCACGGCGGATGTGCGGTCGGTGCCGTCGGGAGCGGTGATCTTCGTGCTGGGCGGGACGGCGCTGATCGTGCTGGCGGTCGCGTTCCGGCTGCGGCGTACCCGGACCCGGTGACGGCGGGGCCCGAAACGGAGCCCCGCGCGCCTCACAGCCGGTGCGCCGTCCCCGCCGGTCCCGCGCCCCGGGTGTCCAGCAGCAGCTGGGCCTTCACCGAGAGCCCCTGGAGGTCGTAGGTGCGGTGCGGCTGGAGCAGGACGGTCAGGTCGGCGTCGGCGGCCGCCTCGTACACCGAGTCGGCGCGCTCCACCTCGCGCCCCAGCACCCGCCAGCGCGTGACGTACGGATCGTGGTAGCTGAGCCGGGCGCCCAGCTCGATCAGCCGGGAGGCGATCTCCCGCGCGGGCGAGCCCTCGGCGTCGGCGACGTCGGCCTTGTAGCCGACGCCCAGCAGCAGGACGTGCGCACCGCGCGCCGACTTCCCGTACTCGTTGAGCAGGGCCGTGCAGCGGCGGGTGACATAGCCCGGCATCCGCCCGTTGACCTGCTGCGCGAGCTCCACCATGCGCAGCGGGATGCCGAGGCCGCGCTGCGGGTCGGCCATATGCCCGTGGTCGACCGGTACGCCGTGGCCGCCGACGCCGGGGCCGGGGCGGAAGGACTGGAAGCCGAACGGCTTGGTCTCGGCGCAGCGGACCACGTCCCACACATCGACGCCGAGGTCATGGCAGTACACCGCCATCTCGTTGACCAGGGCGATGTTGACGTGCCGGTAATTCGTCTCCAGGACCTTGACCGTCTCGGCCTCGCGCGTGCCGCGGGCCCGGACGACCTTCTCGGTGAAGCGCCCGTAGAAGGCGGCGGCCGCCTCGGTGCAGGCGGGGGTGAGGCCGCCGATGACCTTGGGGGTGTTGGCGGGGCCGTGGGCGCGGTTGCCCGGGTCGTGGCGGCAGGGGGAGTAGGCGAGGTGGAAGTCGCGCCCGGCCCGCAGCCCGGATCCCTCCTCGAGGAGCGGACGGAGGAATTCCTCGGTGGTGCCGGGGTACACGGTCGACTCCAGCAGAACGGTGGTGTGCGGGCGCAGCCTCGCCGCGAGCGTACGGGCCGCCTCGCCGACCGCCGACAGATCCAGTCTGCGGTCGTCCCCGAGCGGGGTCGGGGCGCAGATCACGGCGGTGCGGACGCGGCCGAGTTCGGCGGGGTCGGCGGTGATCCGGAAGCCCTGGGAGGCCATCCGGCGCAGTTCGGCGGCGGAGAGCAGGCCCTCGCCCGAGCCGGCGGGCAGCCGTCCGGCCCGGAGGTCGTGGGCCGTGCGCGGATCGGGGTCGTAGCCGACGGTGCGGACACCGGCGGCGGTGGCCGCCCGGGCGAGAGGAATACCGAGATGACCGAGTCCGATGACGGCGAGATCTGCGGGCATGACGTCGTGTCGTCCTTCCCGGGACGATGTCGGATGGCGTAAACCCCCCACATACAGACTAAGCGGAAATATGACTCGTATTCAGTATTGGTGAGGGGTGTTGACACGGTGTCGCGTCGATGGCCGGGGCAGCGGCATGGCATGGAGGGGAGAAAGCCAGGAAAATCGGGAGGGCGGCGTGGCGTCGATCACAACGGGAGGCAGCGGTGAAAACACCGGCACTGGGACCGGCCGAGCGCGGCGAGGCGCTGGCCCGGATGGCGGACCGTGAGCTCGATGTGCTGGTCGTGGGCGGCGGAGTGGTCGGCGCGGGCACCGCGCTGGACGCCGCGACGCGGGGCCTGGAGACCGGTCTGGTCGAGTCGCGGGACTGGGCCTCCGGCACCTCCAGCCGGTCCAGCAAGCTGATCCACGGCGGACTGCGCTATCTGGAGATGCTGGACTTCGCACTGGTGCGCGAGGCGCTGAAGGAGCGCGGGCTGCTGCTGGAGCGGATCGCACCGCACCTGGTCAAGCCGGTGCCGTTCCTGTATCCGCTGAAGCACCGGGTCTGGGAGCGGTTCTACGCGGGCTCGGGCGTCGCGCTCTACGACACCATGTCGATCTCCTCGGGGCACGGCCGCGGACTGCCCGCCCACCGCCATCTGAGCCGCGGGCGCGCACTGCGCGTCGCCCCCTGCCTCAAGAAGGACGCGCTGGTCGGGGCGTTGCAGTACTACGACGCCCAGATGGACGACGCCCGCTATGTCACCACGCTGGTGCGCACGGCGGCGGAGTACGGCGCCCAGGTGGCCAACCGCGCGCGGGTGGTCGGCTTTCTGCGGGAGGGCGAGCGCGTGGTCGGCGCCCGGGTGCACGATCTGGAGCAGGGCGGTGAGTTCGAGGTCCGCGCCCGGCAGGTGGTCAACGCCACCGGGGTGTGGACCGACGAGACCCAGGCGCTGATCGGCGAGCGCGGCCAGTTCCACGTCCGGGCCTCCAAGGGCATCCACCTGGTGGTCCCCAAGGACCGCATCCACTCCACGACCGGGCTGATCCTGCGCACCGAGAAGAGCGTGCTGTTCGTGATCCCCTGGGGCAGGCACTGGATCATCGGCACCACGGACACCGACTGGGACCTGGACAAGGCCCATCCGGCCGCCTCCAGCGCCGATATCGACTATCTGCTGGAGCATGTCAACGAGGTCCTCGCGGTGCCGCTGACCCGCGACGACGTGGAGGGCGTCTACGCCGGGCTGCGCCCGCTGCTGGCCGGGGAGTCGGACGCCACCAGCAAGCTCTCCCGCGAGCACACCGTCGCCCATCCGGTGCCGGGCCTGGTGGTGGTCGCGGGCGGCAAGTACACCACGTACCGGGTGATGGCCAAGGACGCCGTGGACGAGGCGGTGCACGGCCTCGACCGCCGCGTCGGGCCCTGTGTCACCGAGGAGATCCCGCTGGTCGGCGCCGTCGGCTACAAGGCGCTGTGGAACGCCCGGGAGCGGATCGGCCGGCAGCACGGGCTGCACGCGGCGCGGATCGAGCACCTGCTCAACCGCTACGGCTCGGTGGCGCAGGAGGTGCTGGACCTGATCGCGGGCGACGCCTCGCTGGGGAAGCCGCTCGCCGGGGCGGAGGACTATCTGCGCGCCGAGGTCGTCTACGCCGCCTCGCACGAGGGGGCCCGCCATCTGGACGACGTCCTCACCCGCCGCACCCGCATCTCGATCGAGACCTTCGACCGCGGTACGCGCTGCGCCCGCGAGGTGGCCGAGCTGATGGGGCCGGTGCTGGGCTGGGCCGAGGACCAGCTCGACCGGGAGGTCCAGCACTACGAGAAGCGGGTGGAGGCGGAGCGCGAGTCGCAGCGGCAGCCGGACGATCTGACGGCGGACGCGGCCCGGCTGGGCGCGCCGGACATCATCCCGCTGTAGGAGGAGGGCGGGGTGTCTTGCCGGCCGTGTCCTACTGGGTCTTACTGGGTCCTACTGGTGAGGACGGCGAGGGCAGAACTCGGCCTCGAGCAGGGACGTTTCGGCGGTCAGACCCGAGGCGGCCGTGCTGTTGAGCCGGTAGGCGAGGCTGTGGCGGCCGTCGGGCGCGGTCACGGCCAGCGCGTACGAGCCGTTGATCTCGCCGTTGTGGCCCCACAGCGTCACCCCGCACGCCAGCCGCACCGGGAACAGCCCCATGCCGTACCGGCCGTCGGAGGCGGAGGTGTTCCGCATCTGCCGCAGCTCGGCCCGGGGCACGACCTTGCCGCGCAGCAGACCGGGGAGGAGGCGGGTCAGATCGCCGAGCGTGGAGATCAGCTCCCCCGCGGCCCCGGCCGAGGAGGGGTTGAGGTCGGTGACATCGCGCCGGGCGCCGCCGTCCCCGGCCCCGCCGTCCCGCGTGTACGCGCGGCCGTGCGGGTCCGGGAGGGTGGCGCGGGCGCCGGGGAAGGAGGTGCCGTGCAGCCGCAGCGGGGTGAGCACGTCGCGCCGGGCCTCGGTCGCGTAGGAGCGGCCGGTGACCCGCTGGACGACCATGCCCAGCAGCACGTAGTTGGTGTTGGAGTAGCGCCAGCCGGCCCCGGGCGCGAAGTACGGGCGGTGCGCGACGGCGGTCCGCACCAGGGAGGCGGGGGTGCGGGTGCGGTCGGCCGCGGCGGACAGCTGACGCGCCAGCACCGGATCGGCGGTGTAGTCGAACAGCCCGCTGGTCTGGTTCAGAAGCTGACGGATCGTGATCGCCCGGCCGTCGTTGCCCCGGCCGCGGACCAGCCCCGGAAGGTGCTCCTCCACCGTGTCGCCGAGGCCGATCCGCCCCTGGGCGGCGAGACGCAGCGTCACCGCCGCGATGACGGTCTTGGTGAGGCTGCCCGCCCGGAAGTGGTCGTTCCGGTGGATCCGGCGTCCGGTGCGGACGTCCGCGACCCCCGAGGCGAGATACCGTGTGCCGCCGTTCTCCCGGCGGATGAGCACCGCGGCCCCCGGCGCGTCGCCCTGGGCCGCCAACCGCCGTACGGCGGCGCGCAGGACGCCGTCATGTCCGCCCTCGGCACCCGGGCTCGCGCTCGGCCGCGGGTCCGCGACCCGGCCCGGTCCGTTGGCCGCCGCGCCGCAGCCGGACAGGACGAGCGCGAGGACGGTGGCGAGCGCCACGGCGGTCGGCATACGGCTCCGCCTGTGCCATCGTATGGCGGAGATGGGCATGACACGGACCTCCGTTTCCTGCGTACTTCCAGATGGTCGCAGGTACCGCGGTGGCCGCCACGCCGCGCCCCGGACCCGGGGCGGTTCCGGGTCCGCGGATGAGAGACAATGGACGCTCTCCCAGGGTGGGTTCAGGGTGGGTAGATTTGCAGAGGGGTCGCATGTCGGAGGCTGAGAAGACGCAGGGTTCGACTGGGCGCCTCCTCGCCGGGCGGTACCGGCTCGGGGAGATCCTCGGTCAGGGCGGCATGGGCACGGTCTGGCGTGCGAGTGACCAGACCCTCGGCCGTACGGTCGCGGTCAAGGAGCTGCGCTTCCCGTCCAGCGTGGAGGAGGACGAGAAGAGACGGCTCATCACCCGTACGCTGCGCGAGGCGAAGGCGATCGCCCGGATCCGCAGCAACGGCGCCGTCACCGTCTACGACGTGGTAGACGAGGATGACCGCCCGTGGATCGTCATGGAACTCATCGAGGGCCGCTCCCTCGCCGACGTCGTCCGCGACGACGGCCCGCTGACCCCCAAGCGCGCCGCAGAGGTCGGGCTCGCCGTCCTCGATGTGCTGCGCGCCGCCCACCAGGCGGGCATCCTGCACCGCGATGTGAAGCCCTCCAACGTGCTGATCTCGGACGACGGCCGCGTCGTCCTCACCGACTTCGGCATCGCCCAGGTCGAGGGCGACCCGTCGGTGACCTCGACCGGCATGCTCGTCGGCGCGCCCTCCTACATCTCCCCGGAGCGGGCCCGCGGCCACAAGCCCGGCCCGCCGGCCGACCTGTGGTCGCTGGGCGGGCTGCTGTACGCGGCGGTGGAGGGCGTGCCGCCGTACGACAAGAGCACGGCCATAGCGACCCTGACCGCCGTGATGACCGAGCCGGTGGAGCCGCCGAAGAACGCGGGCCCGCTGGAGGAGGTCATCTACGGCCTGCTCACCAAGGACCCGGACCGGCGGCTCGACGACGCCGGGGCGCGGGCGCTGCTCGAGCACGTGGTGAACGGGCCCGAGTTGACCAAGGCCCCCGCCGACGCGACCCGCACGATGAGCCTGCCGCCCGCCCCGTCGAAGGAGGACGAGGCCGCCGCCGAGGCCAAGGAGAAGGCCGCCGCGGAGCGCAGGCGCGGTGCGCTGAAGTCGGTGCGCAACGCGGCCGCGGCCGCTGCCGCGAAGAAGGTGGGGGACAAGGGCGAGGCGGGGCCGGCGCCGGCGTCGGCGTCGGGTGCCAAATCCGGGACGAAGTCCGGAGCGAGGTCCGGGACAAAGTCCGGGGCGACGTCCGGAGCTGCGGGCTCCGCCTCGGACGCCGTGACGCCCGAGGCCGCGCCCACCCCGCGGCCTTCCCTGCCGCCGCGCGCCTCGATCACCGATGTGGTTCCCAAGCGCACGCTGATCATCATCGCGGTGGTCGTGGTGCTCGCCGTCGTGGCCACCGTGCTCGCCGTCGTCCTGAACGACGGCGGGGACGGCGGCGACAAGGCCAAGGGCTCTTCCGGCGGCGACAAGTCCGCCTCCGCCGGGGCCTCGGGGGGCTCCAAGGAGGACCAGGGCAAGGGCACCGACAAGAGCGGCCAGTCGGGGGGCGAGTCGCCGAAGACGGAGGACCCCGACGGCAAGCAGAGCGGTCAGCCGGATGCCTCCAAGGGTTCGGACGACAACTCGGGCAAGGGCGGCGGAGGCGACGACAACGGCGGTAAGGGCAAGGGCGACGGCGGTAAGGGCGGCCTGCCCGACGGCTACAAGACCGTCAAGAGCTCCGACTTCCCGTTCAGCATGGCCATGCCGGAGGGCTGGTCGGTCCACTCCGGGAGCTATTCCGGAAGCCGTAAGTACTACGGCGGCTCCAGCATTCCGCGTATTCAGATCGACTTCACCAACGCGCCGAAGTCTGACGCGGAGGCGGACTGGCGCAAGAGCGAGGAGAACGCCCGCCGCACCATGTCCGGCTACAAGGGACTCGGCATCAAGTCGGTGGACTGGCGCGGCTATCCGACCGTCGCGGACTGGGAGTTCGAGCGCGACCAGGACGGCAAGCGGGTCCGGGTGCTCAACCGCGGCTTCAAGGCGGACGGCAGCCATGGCTTCGCCATAATGATCACCTGCGAGGCGAGCAAGTGGGACGACAAGGAGTGCGTCACCCTCCGCCAGACCGCCTTCGACACGTTCAAGATTACGGACTGAACACTCCTGTCGGCGAAGCGTCGTTCGGGCACGTATCGTGAGAGGCCCTAGACTGTGCGCAGCCGCGGGAACCCGCCAAAACGACCATATTTGAAGGGTTTCAGGCTGCGCTGACTGCTGATGAGGGCGGCGTTGGTCGCGCGCTTGGGGAGGCGTCGTGGAGGAGTACGCGGGCCGGGTGCTGGCCGACCGCTACCGCCTGCCCCTGCCGCCCGCCGACGAGTACGAACTCGTCGAGACCCGCGCCTTCGACACCTACAGCGGACAGGAAGTCCATCTGCGGCAGATACCGCTGCCGGAGGTCGTCGAAGCCGAAGTCGTGGGCGACGACGCGCGGTGGGGCGGTGGGCCGTCAGGGCGGAACGGCACGTTCGCCGGTGCCGGGCGTACGGCCCGGGGCGGCGGTGACCCGGCCGTCCGGCGCGCCATCGCCGCGGCGACATCCGCCGCGCAGATCCCCGACCACCCCCGGCTCGGCCAGGTCTTCCATGTCTTCGCGGAGGCCGGAAGCCTGTGGATCGTCAGCGAACTGGTCTCCGGCCGCCCGCTGGCCGCGCTGCTCGCGGAGGGCACGCTGTCCCCGCACCGTGCCGCCGAGGTCGCCAACGACATCCTTACGGCGCTGCGCGCCCTGCACGCCCACGGCTGGGTCCACCGCAACATCACCGCCCGTACGGTGCTGTTGTGCGACGACGGGCGCGCGATGCTCACGGGGCTGGCGGCGGGCGCGGCGGAGGAGGCGCTGTGCGGCTACGACCCCGTTCCGGCCCCCGCCTCCTCGCCCGCCGTGTCCGCCCCTGAGGACGGGCCGCCGGCTGACGCCCCGGCCGCCCTGCCGCCGGGCCCGGCGGATTCCGGCGACCACTCGGACGGGGCCGCCCAGGACCCGGCGGAGCGAGGGGACGAAGGGCGCGCCGCCATCCCCGGGGCCCGTACGGCGGAGGGCGGCGAGGGGCGGCCGCACGGCGGTCCGCGCTACCACGACCAGGGCGCGGCGGGCGGCTTCCGGCCGCCGGGCCGTCCTTACGGCGGCCATGAAACGGCGGGCGCGGCACGGCCCGACGAGCCCGGGGGCGCGGCTTGGCCCGACGCGGACGGCCGGGAACACGGCGGGCAGGGCACATCGCCGGGGCTGCCCGAGCCGCGGTCGCCTTACGGTGACCACGGGGCGATGGGGGCGAGTTCGGGGCCGGGTGCGGGACCGGGTGCGGGGGGGCCGGGCGCGGATGACTCGGCGGGGCCGGGGCCGGGCGGTCCGGCGAGCGCGGGCGGTCCGGCGGGCGCGGGCGCCGGTGGTCCGGTGAGGTCCCGGCCCGGTGGTCCGGTGTACCGGGATCAAGTGACGCTCGGCCCGGGGGCCGGTGGGCCCATGGCGCCTTACCGGGACCAGGCGGCCGCCGGTGGGCTGCCCGGGCCCCGGCGAGCTGGACAGCCGGGGCAGCCGGAGCAGCCGGAGCAGCCGGGGGACCGGGAGGGCGAACGGGGCGGCGCCGGCGCCGGCGCCGATGCGCCCAACGCGGCCGCGCGGGCGGCGCGGGCCAGCGCCATCGCCGCCTACGCGGCGGGCGCGCGAGCCGCCGCACGGGCCAACGTCGACGCGGCCACCCGCTCCCCGCACGCCTCCGAGCCCGCCCCGACGGCCGCTCCCGCCCCCGAGCCCGACCCGGGGCCGGTGACCGGCGGCGCCCGCTGGCCCGGCCGGCCGGAGGCCGTGGAGAGCGCCAAGCCCACCGCTTCCGAAGGCCCGCCCGCCCCCGAAGGCGGCTCCTGGGACTCCGGCGGGGCCACCGGCGGCGGCCCCGCCACCGCGCTCGCCGCCGAACGCGCCCGCCAGGCCCGTATCGTCGTGGTCGGCGCCGTCACCGAGCGGTGGGCGCCCGAGCAGGCGGGCCCGGTCCACGAGAACTGGCGGCTGGCGCCCCCGGTCGGCCCCGCCGCCGATCTCTGGGCGCTCGGCGCGCTGCTGTTCCGCGCGGTGCAGGGCCATGCCCCGTACCCGGAGGAGAGCGCCGCCGAGCTGGTGCAGATGGTCTGTGGGGAGGCGCCCGCGTACGCGGAGGAGTGCGGCCCGCTGCGCCCCGTCGTCGAGTCGCTGATGCGCCAGGACCCCACCGAGCGCCCGGACTTCGAGGAGCTGCGCGGCTGGCTGCGGTCCCTGATCCGGTCGGCGCCCGAGCCGGACGTCGGCATCAGCACGGTCACGGTGCCCTCGCTCGGCTCCGGTGGCGCGTCCGACCCCCGGCGGCTGCCGATCGTCCGCAGGCGGGGCTGGCTGGTGCGCAGGGGCCGGGGCCGCCGCCCGGCCGCGGCGGCCGACGCGCCGGTGGGTCATGCGCGGCACCGGCGGGACAAGCGCGAGAAGCGGGAGAAGAGAGAGCCCCGGGAGACCCGGCAGGCTCCTCCGGCGCCCCCCACCCAGCGCAAGCCGCGCAGGCTGGGGCGGATGCTGCTGCTCCTGATCCTGTTGGGGCTGGCGGCCGCGGTGCTCTACGCGATGATGTTCATGCCGCGCTCCAAGGACGACGGCGGCCAGGAGCGTACGGGCTCGGCCGGTGCGCCCAGCGCGGCGCCGCACGATCCCGCGGGCGGCGACAAGGGCGACGGCGACGAGGGGGAGGCCGGAAAGCCCGCCGACTCCTCCGACCCCTCCGACCCCGGCGACCAGGAGCCGCAGTCGACCGACCCGGCCGGGCTGGCGAAGGGCTTCGCGGTCCGTAAGGATCCCAAGGGCTTCAAGGTCGCCGTCCACGAGGGCTGGACCCGCCGGGGCGAGAACGGCCGCGGCCAGATCCGCTACATCGGCGGCGACTTCGAGCTGGTGGTCGTGGCCGGGCGGGACAAGATGTCCGAGTTCGGCGGCGACCCGATGGCGTACCAGCAGGACCGCGAGGCCGAACTGTCCGCCTTCCGCGGCTCCTCCTGGGCCTCGTCCTCCGGGCTGCGGCGGATCGACGTCGGCCGTACGGCGATGGCGGAGGGCGCGTTCACCTGGCGCGACAGCAGCGGGCGGAATGTGTACGCGCGCAACCTCGCGATGCTGATCGACGGCCGCTACCACGTGGTCCTGGTCATCGGCCCGTCCGATCAGCGCCGGGCGGTCAACCAGTACTTCGACCAGGCCACGGCCACGTACAGCACGACCAACGGCTAGGGGTCCACTTCCAGCCCCTCCGGCGTTTGAGGACCGGGGCCTGGGGCGAAGCCCCGCCGATATGCGGCTCCGCCGGGTGGCCCGCCGCAGGCGTACGCGTACCGCCGGACACCCCTAGGCGGCGCCCTCCGCGAACCGCTCCCGCAACTGGTACTTCAGCACCTTCCGCAGCGTCTCGTTCCGAGGCAGGGCGTCCACCACCTCGAGCCGCTCCGGCAGCTTGTGCACCGACAGTCCGGCCCCCCGCAGATACGACACGACCTGGCCGAGCGTCAGCGCCTCCGCCCCGGCCGGCTGCTCCACGACGGCGCAGACCAGCTCGCCCCGGTCCGGGTCTGGCAGGCCGATCACCGCCACGTCGCCCACGTCCGGGTGCTGGTACAGCAGCTGCTCGATCTCCTTGGCCGAGATGTTCTCGCCCTTGCGGATGATGATGTCCTTGACGCGGCCGGTCAGCACCAGATGGCCGCTCTCCGTAAGGTGGCCGAGATCGCCAGTGAGGAAGAAGCCATCCGCGTCGAACGCCTTACGGGTCTCGGCCTCGTCCAGATATCCGGCGCAGACCGCCTCGCCGCGCAGCCGCACCTGACCGTCGACCACCCGGATCTCCATCTCCTCGGGTGGTCGGCCCTCGGTGGTGGCGAGGTTCTCGTCCGTGTCGTCCGGCGCCCCCATGGTGATCATGGGGACCTCGGTCATCCCGTAGCCGTGGGTGAGCGTGCAGCCCAGCTCCCGTACGACCTCGTAGTAGAGCTCGGGCGGCTTGGGCGCGCCGCCGCCCGCGAGGAGCCGCAGGGTGGGAATGAGCCGGCGCGAGGGATCCTTGCGCTGCTCGGCCAGGAACATCGAGTAGAAGGCGGTGCTGCCGCCCGCGACCGTCACCCCGTGCCGCCGGTAGGCGGGCAGCGACTCCGGCAGCGAGAAGTGCTCCAGCAGCACGGCAGGGAAGCCGTAGAGCAGCAGCATCACGGTGTAGTCGGGCCCCGCGACATGGGCGTACGGAAAGGCCATGGACCCGATGTCGTCCGGGCCGAGCCGCAGCGCGTGGGCGAGGCAGGCACCGGCGGCGATGAGGCTGCGGTCGGTGTGCAGCACGCCCTTGGGGTCGGAGGTGGTGCCCGACGTCCAGTAGATCCAGCGGACGGCCCGTCCGTCGGTGGGCGGTGGCGGCAGCCGCAGCGCCTTGGGGTCGGCCACCGGCAGCGTGTCGTACGCCTCGAAGACCATCGGCGGCTCCGGCAGTTCGGCGGCCAGACGGCGCGCCATCGTGGTGTGGTCGAAGCCGCGCCACCGGCCGGGTACGGCGAAGAACCGCGCCCCGGACTCGCGGAGCGCGAACCGTACCTCGCGGTCGCGGTAGTACGGGATGAGCGGGGTCTGCACGGCGCCGAGTCGGGCGAGCGCCATGGTCAGCACGACCGTCTCGAGCCGGGTGGGCAGCTGCCAGGCGACCCGGCTGCCGGGACGTATCCCCAGCCGGTACAGCCCGGCGGCGGTCCGCTCGGCGCGGGTGCGCAGGGCGCCGAAGGTCAGCCGCCGGTCGTGGCGGGCGGAGGCGGTGGCCTGGAGCAGGGCGGGGGCGTCGGGGGTGAGGGCGGCGCGGCGCTCGAGCAGCTCCCACAGCGTCGCCGAACTGCCCAGCTCATGCGCGATGTCGGTCATCCCGGCCTCCCGTGAGACGGTAGCTGACGACCCATCAGATAGTGCTCGAAGCGTAAGGGCCCGTGCCTTGTCGGTCCAGGGGGTGCGGGCTAGCCTGCGGAGGCCCATCATGTCTGACGGACCATCAGAAAGGGAGGTCGGCGGCTGATGGATCTCACCTATACGGAGGACGAGGAGGACTTCCGGCACCGGCTGCGCGCCTGGCTCGCCGAGGTTCTGCCCGAGCTGCCGGACCGCCCGCACCCGGCCGACTGGCCCGGCCGCCGCGCCTATGACTGCGGCTGGCAGCGCATGCTCCACGACGCGGGCTACGCCGGGCTGCACTGGCCCGAGGACGCGGGCGGCCGGGGCGCGACGCCCACCCAGCATCTGATCTTCCTGGAGGAGACCGAGCGGGCCGGTGCGCCCTATGTGGGCGCGGGCTTCGTCGGACTGCTGCACGCGGGCCCCACCATCGCCGCGGAGGGCACCCCCGAACAGCGGGCGCGCTGGCTGCCGCCGATCCTGCGCGGGGACGAGGTCTGGTGCCAGGGGTTCTCCGAACCGGACGCCGGCTCCGACCTGGCGTCGCTGCGCACCCGGGCGGTACGGGACGGCGATGAGTACGTCATCAGCGGAAGCAAGATCTGGACCTCGCACGCCGAGATCGCCGACTGGTGCGAGCTATTGGTGCGCACCGCGCCGGTAAACGCCGACACGCCGAAGCACCGGGGCATCACCTGGCTTGCGATGCCGATGGACGCGCCCGGGGTGACGGTGCGGCCGCTGCGGACCCTCGCCGGGACGGCGGAGTTCGCCGAGGTGTTCCTGGACGAGGTGCGGGTGCCGGTCAGCCATCGGGTCGGGGAGGAGAACGACGGCTGGCGGGTGACCATGGTGACCCTCTCCTTCGAGCGCGGTACGGCCTTCGTGGGCGAGGTGGTCGCGTGCAGGCGGGTGCTGGCGGCGCTGGCCAGGACGGCGCGGGCCAACGGGCGCTGGGACGACGCGGTGCTGCGGCGCCGGTTGGGGCGGCTCGCGGCGGAGTGCGCGGCACTGTGGCGGCTCACCCAGTGGAATGTGAGCGAGGCGCAGCGCACCGGCGGGGTGCCGGGCGTCGGTGGTTCGGTCTTCAAACTGCGCTTCTCACAGGTGCGGCAGGAGCTGTACGACGCGGCCGCCGAGGTGCTGGGGCCGGACGCGCTGGACGCCGGTCAGGAGTGGGTCGCCGACCGGCTCTCCTCGCTCTCGTACACCATCGCGGCGGGGACCTCGCAGATCCAGCGGAACATCGTGGCCGAGCGGATCCTCGGCCTGCCGAAGGGACGGTGAGCGAGGCGTGGACTTCCAGCTCACGGACGACCAGCGGGCACTGCGGACCGGGATGCGCGAACTGCTGGAACGGCGCTTTCCGCGCACCCGGCTGCGGGCGGTGGTGGACGGGGACGCGGTGCGGGGCGACGGGGACAAGGCGCGGGGTGGGGAGCTGGACCGGGCGCTGTGGCGGGAGCTGGGCGCGGCGGGCCTCTTCGCCCTGCGGCTGCCGGAGTCGGCGGGCGGGGTGGGGCTGGGATTGCCGGAGGTGGTGCTGGCCTTCGAGGAGGCGGGCCGTGCGCTGCTGCCGGGACCGCTGGTCGCGACGGAGTTGGCGGCGGGGCTTTCGGGATCTTTGGCGGCGGGTGCGGCCCAGGGCGAGACGGTGGTGACGGCGCTGGACGAGGGCGGTGCGCCGGTCGAGCATCTGGCCTCCGCCGATGTGGTGCTGGCGCTGGGGCCGACGGCGGTCGAGGTGATTCCGGCGGAGGAGGTGGCGCGTTCGGTGGAGCCGATGCGCTCCGTCGACCCGACCACCCCGCTGCACCGGACCGCCCCGAGCCGAACCCGGCTGGCCCAGACGGAACAGACGGGCTCGGCCGACCGGACGGGCAAGGCGCACCAGGCGACCCAGGCAGGGCCGGGCCGTTCGGGGCTCGTCGCCCGGCTGCGGCGCGAGGCGGCGTTGCTGACCGCGGCCCAACAGCTGGGCAGCGCCTCCCGCACGGTCGAGCTCGCGGTGGACCATGCCAAGCACCGCACCCAGTTCGGTCGGCCGATCGGCGCCTTCCAGGCCGTACAGCATCTGTGCGCCCAGATGCTGGTTCGTGCCGAATCAGCCAGAAGTGTGGTGTATGCCGCGGCGGTCACAGAAGACCCGGGTGACATCGCGGCCGCCAAGCTGCTCGCCGATGAGGCCGCTGTCCACAATGCCCGCGATTGTCTGCAAGTCCATGGCGGGATGGGCTTCACCTGGGAGGCGGATGTCCATCTCCATCTCAAGCGGGCCTGGATGCGGGCAGGTCAGTGGCAGTCCGCGGCGGCGGCGGAGGAGGAACTGGCGGCCGGGCTCGTGTCGACCGTTGAAACATGTTTGTAGCCGGGCTCGATGGATACGCCTGAATTGTTGGGATGTCGCATTCTCTGGGGAGATCCCCAGAGCTTCTGAGGTGACCGAGCGTTGATACCAGGTTGTTTCCTAGGCGTGACTCGTCACAGGGTGGAGTCGGGCCCGGGCTCGGGTACTCTCCGTGGGGTGCGAGCGCTTAAGGGGTGCGAGAAGCCCGGCGTTGCCCATGGGGCGATTCCGGGCATGACGACGTGCCCCGCTCGCCCGGGGTGTGCGGCGCCCCAGCCTCGATGTTCGAGTCCTCAGGACGCGTGTCGCACAGTATGCCCCACGCATACTCCTTGGCGCTGGAATATGACCGAAGCGCTTGTTGGGGTGACTGTACGTCAACCATGCTGTCGCGCACGGGGGTACCTCCCAGCGGTAGCTGGGGGAGTGTCACGGTCCGTGACCTCTTGGAGGTACAAGGCGATGTGTCTGCCGGTTCGGATGGTGTGAGCGGTGCAGGTGCTTCAGGCGCAGATGGAGGTCAGGCCCGACCCGGCGGAGGTGAGTCGTGCCCGTCGATGGGCCCGTTCGCGGCTTGTCGGGTCCGGAATCGGAGCCGATGAGCCACTCGCTGAGACGTTGATTCTGCTCATCTCCGAACTCGTCACCAACGCCGTGGTGCACACCGGCTGTCCGGCCGTGCTGCGGATGCTCTTCCCCGCCCAGTCGATGGGCGGCGGGAGTGGTGTCGGCGCCGGGGGCGGGGCGCCGGGGCCGTTCACGAGCCGGGGTGCCGGTGTGGGAACGGTCCGGGTCGAGGTCGCCGACGCCAGTGACCGCGCTCCGTGCCAGCGCTGCGCCGATGAGGGGGACACTCATGGGCGCGGTCTGGAGCTGGTCGACGGTCTCGCCGACCGCTGGGGCTGGCAGCCGGAGGGCTCCGGGAAGCGGATCTGGTGTGAAATCGACCGCGCGAAGGGCGAGGAGTCGCTCTCCAAGAAGCGAACGGCCTCCCATGCGCCATCACCCATGGGGCGAATCAGGCAAAGTCCAGACCAGGTGTTGACGTGACGTGTTCGGTTGATCACTCTAGGATCAGCGATTCGTCGCGAGGGGACGCCGAGGGCTGTGGTGTCTCTGTGGACCGTGTGTTCACGGGGACGTTCCTTGGCGAGTGCGGGTCGCGCCCCCGCTGCTGAAACAGGGCTCAGCGTCGGGAGCCGGGTGGCGGTGTGCGGTGCCGTGCTCGGGGCGCGCATGAGCGCACCGCCACCCGAAAGAGATCGACCCGCCGTTCCCCTCCACGGGCATCGGAGACGTCAAGGCGTCGGCGGCGGCAGGCCTTCAGAGGATCGCGACGGGTGCGACGGGCGAACCCGTGCCACCGACGAACGGCTCCGGCGGAGCCGACAGCAGAAAGGCGTAGCGCCCCTCCTCGGCGCAGGCTTCGGAGAGTTCCTCCAGATTCCAGTTCTGGCCCTGGAGCATGCCCATCTCGACCAGGTCCAGGGCGTGGACCGGCATCCAGAGATCCTCGATCTCCGGTGGGAAGGCCTCGAAGGTCAGGGTGTCATTAGCGACCGCCGCCACATCGCGGGCGTGGAACCACTCGGGCGTGCGCAGGGACAGGCCCGGTGAGGGGAAGGCGTACGCCTCCTTCTCGCCCGCCAGATAGCGCTGGATCTGCCCGGTGCGGACGAGCGCGATATCGCCGGAGCGCACCCTCGTCCCGGCCAGTTCCTCGGCGGCGTCGAGGTCTTCGGGGGTGATCACATGCCCCTCGGGCAGCCGCTCGGCCCCCCGGGTCCGGGCCACGTCGAGCAGCACTCCGCGTGAGACGAGGGGTCCCGCCTTGTCGATACCGCTGAAGGCGGCGCGCTCATGGGAGGTGATGGAGTCGGCGGGGCGGCCGTTGTAGATCCGGCCGGAGTGCGAGACATGGGTCAGCCCGTCCCAGTGGGTACCGGCCTGGAGCCCCATCGTCACGGCGTCGTCGCTGGTCGCCACCGTGCCCGGGCCGAAGATCTCGAAGTTGACCGCGATCATCGTATGCAGCGGGTTGACCCGCCCGGGGATCATCCCGGTCTGGATGCCGTCCTGTCGCAGCGGCACCGCGAGCGGTATGCGACGGCCGGTCCGTATCGTCGCGGCGGCCTCCCGGACCACGGCATCGCTGATCAGGTTGAGCGTGCCGATCTCGTCCTCCGTTCCCCAGCGGCCCCAGTTGTTGACCCGCTTGGCGATCTCGTGGAACTCGGCTGGCAGCGGCATGGCGTCTCCTTCGGTGTTCCCGGCCGACGTTTGTGTGCGGGGGCTTGTACTCGGGCCGCGTCTGCTCAAAAATCTAACGGACCGTCAGAAACTCCGGGAGGGGATGCGACGTGGGCAACTTCTTGGACGGCAAGGTGGTCGCCGTCACCGGGGCCGGACGCGGTATCGGACGGGCGGTGGCCCTCGCCTGCGCGGCCGAGGGAGCACAGGTCGTCGTCAATGACTACGGGGTCTCGATCGAGGGCGGCGAACCGAGCAGCGAGGTGGCCGAGGCCGTGGTCAAGGAGATCGCGGCGGCGGGCGGCGAGGCGGTCGCGGTCGCCGACGACATCTCAACCATGGCCGGTGGCCAGCGGATCGTGGACACCGCACTGGAGCGGTACGGACGGCTGGACGGAGTCGTCTGCGTCGCCGGGATCCTGCGCGAGCGGATGCTCTTCAACATGTCCGAGGAGGAGTGGGACCCGGTCGTCGCCACCCATCTCAAGGGCACCTTCACGGTCTTCCGGGCGGCGTCGGCGGTGATGCGCCGCCAGCGCTCCGGCACCCTGATCGGCTTCACCAGCGGCAATCACCAGGGCAGCGTCTCCCAGGCCAACTACGCCTCCGCCAAGGGCGGGATCATCTCCCTGATGCGCAGCGCCGCGCTGGGGATGTACAAGTACGGCGTCACGGCGAACTGCGTGGCCCCGGTCGCCCGCACCCGGATGTCCGCCAACGTACCGATGGAGCTCAAGGAGATCGGCGAGCCGGAGGATGTGGCGGCCCTGGTCGTCTATCTGCTGAGCGAACGCGCCCGCGCCGAGCGGATCACCGGGCAGGTCTATACGATCGCGGGCCCCAAGATCGCGGTCTGGGCCCAGCCCCGTGAACTGCGCGCCGGATACGCCGAGGGCGCCTGGACCCCGGAGAAGATCGCCGACTTCCTCCCGGGCACGGTCGGCACCGACCCCATGCCGATGCTGGCCCAGTTGGAGGCCATGGCCCAGGCCGCCGCGGACGGCCAACGCCCCAACGCCTGACCCCGGCAACGGCGGGGCGTACCGGAAACACCCACCAGGGCCGACGAGGGGAGAGGTTGTGGACTTCGCTTTCGGGCCGGAGGACGAGCGGTTCCGCGCCGAGGCGCGCGACTGGCTGGCCGAACACTTCACCGGACCGTTCGCCGCCCTCAAGCAGCAGACCGGCGGCCACCCCGGCGAGGCGCACGGCGACATGGCCGTACGCCGCGCCTGGGAGCGCGAGCTCGGCACGGCCGGCTGGATCGGCCTGGGCTGGGACCGTACGGACGGGGCGTACGGCAACCGCGCCGCGACGCTGACCCAACAGGTCGTCTGGGCCGAGGAGTACGCCCGCGCCGGGGCGCCCGGCCGACTGGGCCATATCGGCGAGAACCTCCTCGGGCCCACTCTGCTCGCCCACGGCGACTCCGCCCAGCGCACCCGCTTTCTGCCGCCCATCGCCCGTGGCGAGGAGGTGTGGTGCCAGGGCTACAGCGAACCCGATGCCGGTTCGGACCTCGCCGGGCTGCGGACCCGCGCCGTCCGCGACCCGGGCGAGGGCACCTATCGCATCACGGGGCAGAAGATCTGGACCTCCCTCGCCCATGAGGCCGACTGGTGCTTCGTGCTGGCGCGCACCGAGGAGGGCTCACAGCGTCATCATGGACTCTCCTTTCTGCTGGTGCCCATGGACCAGCCGGGACGGATCGAGGTGCGGCCGATCCGGCAGCTGACCGGGACCGCGGACTTCAACGAGGTGTTCTTCGACGGGGCCGTGGCCCGCGCCGAACACCTCGTCGGCGGCGCGGGCCACGGCTGGCGCGTGGCCATGGGCCTGCTGGCGGTGGAGCGCGGGGTCTCCACCCTGGTCCAGCAGATCGGCTTCGCCCATGAGCTGAGCCGGGTGGTGCGGCTGGCCCTGGAGACCGGCGCCGCGGAGGAGCCCCTCCTGCGAGACCGGCTCATACGGCAGTGGGCCGAGCTCAAGGCCATGCGCTGGAACGCCCTGCGCACCCTGGGCAGCGCACAGAGCCCCGCCCCGAACTCCGCCCGGCCCGCCCGGGACCCCGCCCCGCGGAAGGTCGTCCCCCATGACCTCCCCCCGCGGAGCGCGAACCCCCAGGCGTCCGAGTCCGGCTCACCTGATCCCAGCTCACCCGACCTCGGCTCATCTGCCCCCGGCTCATCTGACCCCGGCCCCCAGTACTCCGGCTCCCAGTACTCCGGACCGCGGGATCCCGGCGCGCCCAGCGTCGCCAAGCTGCTGTGGGGCGGCTGGCATCAGCGGCTCGGCGAGCTGGCCGTGGAGGTGAGAGGCGCCGCGGCCGCACTCGGCCCGGCGCGCTGGACCGCCGGCCGGCCGTACGAACTCGACGCCTTCCAGCGTCTCTTCCTCTTCTCCCGCGCCGACACCATCTACGGCGGCTCGGACGAGATCCAGCGCACCATCATCGCCGAGCGCGTACTTCACCTCCCCAAGGAATCACGCCGATGACGAAGACCTACGCGCACTGGATCGGCGGCTCGTGGCGGGCTCCCGGGAACGGGCACTACCCCGTCATCAACCCCGCCACCGAGGAAACCGTCGGCCATGCCCCCGAGGCCGACCCGGCCGATGTGGACGCCGCGGTCCGGGCCGCCCGGACCGCGTACGACGGCTGGTCGCGCACCGCCCCAAAGGAGCGCGCCGCCGTACTCGACCGGGCTGCCGATCTGCTCGCCGAGCACGCCCCGGACCTGGTGCCCCTCGTCCAGGCGGAGACCGGCGCGACGCTGCGCGTCACCTCGTCCCTCCAGGTGCCCCCGGCGATCGACCGCTTCCGCCGCTATGCGCGCGGCGCCCTTGAACCGGACACCGTGCCGCTGGCCCCGCTGCCCCTGGCCGCCACCCCGCTGGCGCCCGGCGGGCTGATCGGAGCGGCAGCGGTCCGCCGTCCCCTGGGTGTCGTCTGCTGCATCACCTCCTACAACTTCCCTCTCACGAATCTCGCGGGCAAGGTGGCCCCGGCCCTGGCCATGGGCAATACAGTCGTGGCCAAACCCGCGCCGCAAGATCCGCTGTGCTGTCTCGAGCTCGGCCCCCTGCTGAAGGAGGCCGGACTCCCGGACGGTGCCTTCAATGTCGTCACCGGCTCGCGCGCGGCCGCCGGCGAGGCGCTGGTCGCGCACCCCGGTGTCGACATGGTCAGCTTCACCGGATCCACCGCCGTGGGGAAGAAGATCGCCGAATCCGCGGGGCGGTCGATGAAGCGCACCCTGATGGAACTTGGGGGCAAGGGCGCGGCCATCGTCCTGGGGGACGCCGACGAGCGAGTGATCGCGTCGGCGGTCGGGGCGGTCGGTTCGACCTTCTCCTTTCACAGCGGACAGATCTGCACGGCGCCGACCCGTGTGCTCGTACATCGATCGCTGTACGAGAAGGTCATCGCCGCACTCACACACTACGCAGAGTCACTGAAGATCGGGGACCCTGTGGATAACTCCACGGTCGTCGGCCCGTTGATCTCCGCCGCACAGCGCGATCGCGTCGAGGCGTATATATCCGGCGCCCGTGAGCAGGGCGCCCGGATCGTCGTGGGCGGCGAACGCCCGGCGCTCAAGCCCGGCTTCTACGTGACTCCCACCCTGATCGCCGACGCCGGCCCCGCGATGACCGTCGCACGCGAGGAACTGTTCGGCCCGGTCGTCGTGGCCCTGCCCTTCGACGACGAGGACGAGGCGGTGCGGATCGCCGACGCCACCCCCTACGGCCTCTACGACTACGTCTTCAGCGCCGACGCGGGCCGCGCCTGGGCCCTCGCCGCCCGTCTGCGCAGCGGAAACGTCGGCATCAACACGGCCCAGCGCCACCCCGAGACACCGTTCGGCGGCTTCAAGGAAAGCGGAGTCGGCCGCGACGGCGGGTCGTTCGGCCTGCACGCGTACAGCGAACTCCAGTCGCTGGTCTGGGTCGCCTGAGGCACCGGAAGGGTGATGAGGATGAGAGGCGTCATCTTCGACGGCACCGCGCCGAGCGTGGTCGAGGACTTGGAGGTGCGCGACCCCGGCCCCGGCGAGGTGCTGGTGCGCATTGCCGCCGCCGGGCTGTGCCACAGTGATCTGTCGGTCGTCGACGGCACCATCCCCTTCCCCCTCCCCGTGGTCCTCGGCCACGAGGGCGCGGGTGTGGTCGAGGAGGTCGGGCCGGGCGTCACCCATGTCGCACCCGGTGACCATGTGGCGCTCTCCACCCTCGCCAACTGCGGGACCTGCACCGACTGCGCCCGGGGCCGCCCCACCATGTGCCGCGCGGCGATCGGCCGGCCGACCCGGCCGTTCCGCCGCGGCGACGAGCGGCTGTACAACTTCGCCTCGAACTCCGCCTTCGCCGAGCGCACCCTCGTCACCGCCGTCCAGGTGGTGCCGATCCCCGAGAACATTCCGCTCGTCCCCGCCGCCCTCATCGGCTGTGCCGTCCTCACCGGCGTCGGCGCCGTGCTCAACCGCGCCAAGGTGGACCGCGGCGAGTCGGTCGTCGTCATCGGCAGCGGCGGCATCGGACTCAATGTGCTGCAAGGGGCCCGGATCGCCGGGGCGTCGCCCATCGTCGCCGTCGACTCCAACCCCGCCAAGGAGCCCATGGCCCGGCGGTTCGGTGCGACCCACTTCGTCCCCTCAGCCGACGCCGTACGGGAGATCCTGCCGACCGGTGCGGACCACGCCTTCGAATGCGTCGGCTCCACCCAGCTCATCCGTCAGGCCGTCGATCTGCTCGACCGGCACGGTCAGGCGGTGCTGCTCGGGGTGCCGCCCGCCGACGCCGAGGCGGCCTTCCGCGTCTCCTCCATGTATCTGGACAAGTCCATCCTGGGTTGCCGCTACGGCTCCTCACGGCCACAGGCCGACATCGCGCTGTACGCCGACCTCTACCGGCAGGGGCTGCTGCTGCTGGACGAACTCGTGAGCAGGACCTATCCACTGGAGGACTTCGCCAAGGCCGCCGACGACGCCCACCACGGCCGGGTGGCGCGTGCCGTGCTCACCTTCTGAACGGGCGGCGTCCGGTGGATCTGACGGCGAGGGAGCGGCCGTACGGTTACGCCGCCGTGACGGGCTGAGCGGTCTTTACGCGCGGGGCGCGGGCGTTGAGCGGCCTTACGCGCGGGCGTCGGCGCCGGGAGCCGTACCGGCCTCGGCGCTCGCGCGGAAGGTGCGGCGGTAGGCGGTGGGGGAGACGCCCACGGCCGCCTGGAAGTGCTGGCGCAGGGACGCGGGGGAGCCGAAACCGGCCTCGCGCGTCACCTGGTCCACCGACAGATCGGTGCCCTCCAGGAGATGACGGGCCCGCTCGACCCGCTGCTGGGTCAGCCACTGGCCCGGGCTGACGCCGACCTCCTCACGGAAGCGGCGGGTGAACGTCCGTACACTCATCGACTCCTGGGCGGCCAGCTCCCGCAGCGAGACGGGCCGGTCCAGCCGGCCGAGCGCCCAGGCGCGGGCCGCCGTCGTGGTGGCCTGCTGGGCCTCGGGCAGCGGGCGCGGGATGTACTGGGCCTGGCCGCCGTCGCGATGGGGCGGCACCAGGCTGCGCCGGGCCACGTCGTTGGCGACGGCCGTGCCGTGGTCGCGCCGCACCAGATGCAGACACAGGTCGATGCCCGAGGCGACTCCGGCCGAGGTGAGCACATCGCCGTCGTCCACGAACAGCACGTTCGGATCGACCTTGACGGTCGGGAAGAGGCGCTGGAAGTGGTCGACGCTGGACCAATGGGTGGTGGCCGGACGGCCGTCGAGAATCCCGGCGGCGGCCAGCACGAACGAACCGGTGCAGATGGACACCCAGCGCACGCCCGGCCGGGCATGGGCCAGCGCGGCGCCGAGCGGCTCGGTCATCCGGCCCTCCTCGTGGACCGGGCCGAGTTCGTACGAGGCGGGCACCACGATGGTGTCGGCCTCGGCGAGGATCTCCGGGCCCCGCTCCACGGCGATCGGGAAGTCGGCGTCCGTCGGCACCAGACCGGGCTCGGGGGTGCAGGTGACCACCTCGTACAGCCGCCGGCGGTCGGCGGAGCGGGCCTTGCCGAAGATCCGGTACGGAATGCCCAGCTCGAAGGGGATCACGCCGGGGAGGGCGAGGACGGCGACGCGATGGCGCGCGTCCGCGGGCCAGGGCGGGGAATGGGATGGGGGCTGGGGCTGGGATCGGGGCTGGGGTGGGGACACTTCCGGCCTCCCGTCGTTCGGACACGGCCAGAAAAGGCCATGGCCCGATCCTAGCGAATGCTGTCCCTCGGGCCACTCGTCCGTATCGGCCCCCGGCCCGATGCTGGTCCGGTGACGCAGACGACCGAGCTCTCCGAAGCCCCCGAACAGGACGAACAGCCGGAACAGCCCGCACGGCGGGCCCTCCTACGCCTACCGCATCGCGCCTGGTCGGTCGCCGCCATCGCCTTTGTGACGATCATCGGCGCGGCCGGATTCGCCTCCCTGCCGGGTCTGCTCATCGATCCGCTCCACGAGGAGTTCGGCTGGTCGCGCGGCACGATCGGGTTCGCGGTCTCCGTCAACCTCGCCCTCTATGGGCTCACCGCGCCCTTCGCCGCCGCCCTGATGGATCGCTTCGGCATCCGTAAAGTCGTCGCGGCCGCACTCGTCGTCATCGCGGCCGGTGGCGGCCTTACGGTCTTCATGAGCGAGCCCTGGCAGCTCATCCTGTGCTGGGGTGTGCTGGTCGGCCTCGGCAGCGGCTCCATGGCGCTGGCCTTCGCCGCGACCGTGACCAACCGGTGGTTCGTGGCCCGGCGCGGGCTGGTCACCGGCATCCTTACGGCGGGCGGGGCCTCCGGGCAGCTGATCTTTCTCCCGCTGCTCTCCTGGATCGTCGAACGGCATGAATGGCGGCCCGCCGCGCTCACCGTCTCGGTCGCCGCGCTGGCGATCGTCCCCCTCGTCTGGCTGCTGCTGCGCGACTACCCCTCGGATGTGGGCCTCGCCGCTTACGGCGCCGACGGGCCGCCCGCCCCGCGGCCCGCACCCCGGCGCGGTGCGGCCCGGAGGGCCGTCAAAGCCCTCGCCTCGGCCTCGCGCACCGGCTCCTTCTGGCTGCTCGCGGGCGCCTTCGCGATCTGCGGCGCCTCCACGAACGGCCTCGTCAAGACCCACTTCGTGCCCGCCGCGCATGATCACGGCATGCCGGTGACGGCCGCCGCGAGCCTGCTCGCCGTCATCGGCGTCTTCGACATCGTGGGGACGGTGGCCTCCGGCTGGTTCACCGACCGTTTCGACGCGCGACGGCTGCTGGCCGTGTACTACGCGCTGCGCGGGCTCTCCCTGATGTTCCTGCCGATCCTGCTGGACGACGTGGTCCATCCGCCGATGCTCTTCTTCATCGTCTTCTACGGTCTCGACTGGGTCGCCACCGTGCCGCCGACGATGGCGCTGTGCCGGGAGCAGTACGGAGAGGACAGCGCGATCGTCTTCGGCTGGGTGCTCGCCTCCCACCAGGTGGGGGCCGGAGTCGTGGCCTTCGCGGGCGGCGCGGCGCGGGACGCCTTCGGCTCGTACGACCTGGTCTGGTACGGCGCGGGGGCGCTGTGTGCGATCGCCGCGCTGATGTCGCTGGTCATCCAGCGTGTGCCGGGCGCGAAGGCCGCGTCGGCGACGGTCTAGGGGTGTCGTCCGGCGGATCTTGGCGCCTGCGGCGGGCTCTTTCCCCTACCCGCCCCTTCCCTCAACTGGGGCTCCGCCCCAGACCCCGGAGCCCCTGCCACGCGGCGGAGCCGCATATTGCCTGGGTTTACGCAAACAGGCGGCCTTACGGAGACGCCGTGAACTCCCCGAAGGAGCCGCGGTGGAAGAGCAGTGGCCCCGATCGCGCCGCGGGCTCGTCCGTGCCCAGTGCCCGGACACGGCCCACCACGACCAGATGGTCGCCGCCCGTGTGCACGGTGTGGATCGCGCAGTCGATCCACGCCGGGACGTCCGCGAGCCGCGGTGAGCCGGTGACCGGGGACGCCTCGTAGCGGACGCCCGCGAACTTGTCGGGGCGCCGGGAGCCGCTGACCGCGAAGGAGCGGCACAGCTCGCCCTGGTGCGCGCCCAGGACATTGACGCAGAAGACGCCCGCGCGGGCGATGCGCGGCCAGGTCGTGGAGGTGCGGGCGACCATGAAGGCGACCAGCGGCGGGTCCAGGGACAGCGAGGCGAAGGACTGGCAGGCGAAGCCGGTCGGTCCGTTCTCGTCGACGGTGGCGATCACGGTGACCCCGCTGGCGAAGTGGCCCAGCACATGGCGGAATTCGGCCGGGTCGACCGGGGGCAGCTCATCGTCGCGCACACAGCGCAGCTCCGGCGGGGGCAGCGGGTCGACCGGTCGTACGGAGGCGGTCGGCGAGCCGGCCGCCCGGAGGTAGCGGACGGCGGTGGCGGCCATACCGGCGTGTCCCATCATGGCCCGTCCCCCTTTCTCGCTTGCTCGGGTTTCTCGCTTACTCGGGGTTATGCCTCGCTGTCCCGGGTTCCCTGACAGCGCGGTTCCTCATTGGTCTCAGCGGTCTCCGTGGCCTCAGCAGCCAGTGGTCTCAGCAGCATCAGCGGCCTCCGTGGCCTCGGCGGCCCCGGCAGTCTCCGTGGCCCCGGCAGCATCAGCGGCCTCGGTACCCGGGCGGCCGGCGCTCGATGAACGCGCGGACGCCCTCCTGAGCGTCGGCCGTGGTCATGTTGATCTCCTGCGCCGCCGCCTCGGCGGCGAACGCGGCCGGTCGGTCGGCCTCCAGGGAGGCGTTCACCAGCGCCTTGGTGAGGGCCAGGGCACGGGTGGGCCCCGCGGCGAGGCGCTCGGCCCAGGCGCGGGCGGTCTTGGCCAGATCGTCGTCCGGGACGACCCGGTTGACAAGACCCAGCCGCTCGGCCTCGGCGGCGGGCAGCGCGTCGCCGAAGAACATCAGCTCCTTCGCGCGCTGCGGCCCGATCAGCCGGGGGAGGAGATACGCACCACCCCCGTCGGGGACCAGACCGCGGCGGATGAACACCTCGATGAAGACGGCCGATTCGGCGGCCAGCACCAGATCGCAAGCGAGGGCGAGATGCGCGCCGAGCCCGGCCGCCGTGCCGTTGACGGCGGCGATCACCGGCTTCTCGCAGTCGAGGACGGAGGCGATGAGCCGCTGCGCCCCGCCGCGGATCAGCCGGGCGACATCGCCCGCGACCCGTTCCGCCCCGTCGGACGCGCCGCGCAGATCCGCTCCCGCGCAGAAGCCCTTGCCGGTGGCGGTGAGCACGACGGCCCGGACGGCCGGGTCCGCCGAGGCGTGGTCCAGCAGCGAAATCAGGTGTTCGCGCTGGTCAGGGGTGATGGCATTCATCGCCGCGGGGCGGTTGAGGGTGATCCACGAGACGCCGTTGTCAGTGGTGTGCCGTAGAACGGAGTCACGGGAATCTTCAAGGGGGGCAGAGGTCATGGCAACGCTCCATGCGTCAGCGGCAGATCGCCAGGGCGTCCAGTGCCACGGCACCTTGGCCACGTTCCAGCACCATCAGCGGATTGACGTCCAGTTCGGCGAGGTGGTCCCCGAGCTCCAGGGCCATGCGCTGGACCCGCAGCACGACCTCCACCAGCGCGTCCACATCGGCGGGGGGAGCGCCGCGCACCCCGTCGAGGAGGGCGCGGCCGCGCAGTTCGGCGAGCATGGCGCGCGCCTGGTCCTCGCCGAACGGGGGGACGCGTACGGCGGCGTCACGGAGGACCTCGACGAGCACGCCCCCTATGCCGACGGTCACGGTCGGGCCGAAGAGGGGGTCCTGGCTCATGCCGACCATCATCTCCACCCCGCGCTCGACCATCTGGCAGACCAGCACCCCGTCCAGCTCGACGCCTTCGTAGCGGGCGATGTCGGTGAGCTCCCGATAGGTGTCGCGGACCTGGCTGGCCGAGGTCAGTCCCAGCCGGACCAGCCCCAACTCGGTCTTGTGGGCGAGCTGCGGCGCGGACGCCTTCATGACCACGGGGTAGCCCACCAGACCCGCGGCGCGCACGGCCGCGGCCGCGCTGGTCACCAACTGCTCGCGCGGCACCCGAATGCCGTACGCCCGCAGCAGCTGTTTCGCCGCGTGCTCGCTCAGGCTGTCTCCTGGGCGCAGCAGATCGCGCACCTTGCGAAGGGAGGGGGACGGCGTGCGCGGGGCCTCCTCGAACGGGGAGCGGTAGGAGGCGGTGAAGCGATGGTGCCCCAGATAGGCGCGCACGGCGGTGATGCAGTTGGCGAACGTCCGGAAGGTGGCCACGCGGGAGGAGCCCAGCAGGGTGGTGCGGTAGGCGTCCTCGGTGCCGACCGGCGAGCCCCACACCACGCACACCAGCTTGTCCGTCTGCTCCGCCGCGTCCACCAGATCCTGCGCCAGCTTGTCGCTCATGGGCGGGAAGGGGCCGGTGATCGGGCAGATCAGCACGCCCACGGAGGGATCGGCGAGGATCGCGTCGATGATCTTCCGGCCGCGCCAGTCGCCGACCGGGTGGCCGCCGTTGTCCACCGGGTTGGCGACGCTGAGATCGCCGGGTATCCACTGGTGGAGCTCGGTCTGCTTCTCGGCGGAGAGGGCGGGCAGGGTGAGACCCGCCGCGGTGGCGAGGTCGGAGAAGTGGGCCCCGGTGCCCCCGGAGATCGAATACACCACGACGCCCTCGGCGAGCGGCGGGCGGGCGCGGGCGAGCAGCGCCGCCGTGTCCTGCAACTCGTCCAGGCCGTCCACGCGGATCACGCCGAACTGCCGCATGGCCGCGTCCACCACCGCGTCCGAGCCGGTCAGCTTGCCGGTGTGGGAGGCGGCCATGCGGGCGCCGGTTTCGGTGCGGCCGACCTTCACGGCGACGACGGGCACCTTGGCACGGGCGGCCCGGTCGGCGGCGAGGAGGAAGCCGCGGCCGTCCTTCAGCCCCTCCGCGTACAGGGCGATGGCGCCGACCTCGGGCCGGGTGGCGAAGTAGGAGATGAAGTCGGAGGTCTCCAGATCGGCCTCGTTGCCGGTCGGGGCCCAGTGGCTGAGCCGGATGCCGAGTTCCTGGAGGGTGAAGACCGGGCGGCCCTGGTGGCCTGACTGGGTGATGAGGGCGATGGCGGGGCCGTCGAGGTCGTCGCGGAACTTCTCGAAGGCGTTGAGGTTGGTGTTGGGGCCGAGCAGCCGCAGCCCGGCGCCGCGGGCCGCGGCGGCCAGCCGGGCCTGCGCGGCGGCGCCCTCGGGGCCGGTCTCGGCGAAGCCGGAGGCGAAGACGACGGCGAATCTCACCTTGCTCCCGTCGAGTTCCTCGATCACCGGGAGCGGGTCGCGGACGAGGAGGACGGCGAGGTCGACGGGTTCGGGCAGCGCGGCCACGGACGGTACGCACGGAACGCCGAAGACGGCGGGACGGGAGGGATGCACGGGGTGCAACCGGGCGCCGACGCGTTCGGCCCAGGCCAGGAGCTGGCGGGTGATACCGGTGTTGGGGCGGCCGTCCGCGTCGGAGGCGCCGATGAGGGCCACCGACTCGGGATGGAAGAAGCGGTCCAGATCGGGGACGGCGGACGTCAGCGGGCGCCCGCTGACGTCCACGTCGTCCACGCCTTCGGCGGTCCCGCCCGCCGCGGCCCTGCTGTGGACATGCACGGCGGAGCCGGGGGCCTGACCGCAGGCGACGGCGCGGGCATGACGGGAGTTGGTGGTCAGGGTGCCGTAGGTCGATCCAAGCATCGGTATCCGCCACTCCTGCTCGTTGGCCAATAACCGGGCACGTGACCAGGGGATTCGGCGTCGGCCGCCATAGCAAAACTGACGCCAAGTCACATTACCCAGTAGTCAGGTTACTGAACTGACGGCCTGTCAGGAATGCTCGGGGCGTGAGGAACACGCAGGGTGACGGCGGGGTGGCGGAACCGCGGCTCGCCCCGCCGCGCCGTCATGCCGTCGTGCGGGCGACCGTCTTGGCGATCTTCCGGGCGTCGATGGCCAGCTCGCGCAGCATCCCGCTGATCGGGTTCGTATAGCCCGTGAAGTGCAGTCCCGGCGCGCCCTTCAGGGTCCGTCGGCCGTGCGGGAGGGGGCGGCCACGGTCGTCGAGCACGTTCAGATGGCCGACCAGTTCCTCCAGGCCGCGCCGGTAGCCGGTCGCGGCGATCACCACCTCGGGGCTGATCCTCGAGCCATCGGCCAGGATCACCTTGTCCAGATCGAAGGAGTCCACCGCCGAGACCACTTCCACCCGTCCCGTCCGCACCGCGTCGACCAGCCCCACGTCCTGGACCGGGATCGCGCCCTCCCGTACGCGGGTGTAGAGCCCGGTGTCGGGCCAGGGCAGACCATGCTCGGTCAGATCCGGCATGCTCATCCGGCACATCACCCGGGCCGCCCGGTCCACCGCGCGCCGCGGCAGCCTGCGCACCAGGATGCCGGTGGCCTGTGCGGGCCACCCGGCCGTCGAGCGGCGCAGGATGTGCGGCACGGTGCGGATCGCCAGCCGCACCCGGGCCGCGCCGCCCTCGATCAGATCGACCGCGATCTCGGCGCCGGTGTTGCCGACGCCGACCACCAGGACGTCACGGCCCTCGAAGGGGCGGGCGTTGCGGTAGTGGGCGGCGTGCAGCAGCTCGCCGGTGTAACCGGCGCGGCCCGGCCAGTCCGGCAGCCGTGGGGTGTGGTTGAAGCCGGTCGCGACGACGACCACGGGTGAGGAGAGCGCACGGCCGCCCGTGGCGCGCAGCACCCACTCCGTGTCGTCGGACGACCGGTCGATGCGGGAGACCTCGACACCCGTGACGATGTCCAGCCGGTGGTGCTCGACATAGCGCTCCAGATAGCGCACCACGTCGTCGCGCCCGACCCACCGGCCGTAGGAGCGGGGGATCGGCAGCCCGGGGAGCGCGGAGAGTCTGCGCGTGGTGTGCAGATGCAGCCGGTCGTAGTGGTTCCGCCAGGACGCGGCGACCGCGTCGGACTTCTCCAGGACGACGGCGCGGATCCCGCGGTGGCTGAGCGCGGCAGCGGCGGCGAGTCCGCCCGGTCCACCGCCGATCACATAGACGGGTGAGGACTTCTCGGGGGAGCGGTCGGCCATGCGGGTGAGCGTAGTCGGGTATTTGACGGGTTTCGGTCAAGTGATCCGGTCAAAGTGATTCCGGATGGGTTGCGGAGAGGTCACGGTCGGTCGGCGACCGACCGTCGGTGCCGGACGGTCGGTCGCCGGACGGTCGGTGCCGGACCGTCGGCGCGATGTCCCATCGGTTTCCGTTCCGCCGGTGCGACCCCTTGCGCGGGCCGTGTCCGGCCCATGAAACTGACGTACCGTCAGATTCGCCGGGACGGGAAGGTGGAGGACGATGCGGACGATCGGGCTCGACGGGGCCGAATGGCTCGCCGTACTGCGCATCGGACTCGGCCTGTGGTGGCTGGAGAGCTGGCGGCACAAGGACAAGAAGGACTGGTTCGAGCGCGGCACCGGCATCGGCTGGGCGGTGGGCGTGGCCGCCAAGCACCGCTGGGCGTTCGTCCGCGGCGGCTTCGACGCGGTGGTCACGCCCCGCCCCAAGGTCATGGCGTACGTCGTCGTCTACGCCGAACTCGCCCTCGGCCTCGGGCTGACGCTCGGATTTCTGACCCCCATAGCCCTGATCGGCGCGATCGTGCTCAATCTGCTCTATTTCCTGCTCATGATCCACGACTGGGCCGAGCAGGGGCAGAACTCGATGATGGTGCTGATCTCCGTGGTCGGGCTCTTCGGTATGAGCTGGCAGACCTGGTCGCTCGACGAGGCATGGGGGCTGTTCCTATGAGCCCGACGCTCCCGCCCGCGGGCGCCCCGCGCTTCGACCTGCCCGAGATCGACGCCTTCACCCGCCCCTACTGGGACGCCGCCGCCGAGGGCCGGCTGCTGATCCGGCGCTGCGGCGGGTGTGGCCGGGCCCATCACTACCCGCGCGAGTTCTGCCCTTACTGCTGGAGCGAGAACGTCGCCTGGGAGGCGGCGAGCGGTGCCGCGTCGCTCTATACGTGGTCCGTGGTGCACCGCAATGACCTGCCGCCGTTCGGCGCCCGCGTCCCGTACACCGCCGCCGTCGTCGACCTCGCCGAGGGGCCGCGGATGATGACCGAGCTCATCGAGGTCCCGGAGGATGGCCCGCGGGTGGGGATGCGGCTCAGGGTGGCGTTCCGGGCGGCGGGGGCCGCGGAGGCGGCCGAGGGGGACGTGCCGGTCGAGGGGGACGTGCCGGTCGTTCCTGTCTTCCGGCCCGTGCTTGCTTAGTCGCACGGCATGGCCGCCTTACGGCCGCACTGTTCAACGGTGCACGCCTTAGGGTCGCGCCGCCGCTACGGCCACAGCAGCTCTCGCCGCCAGCCGCCGCGCTCCCCGGGGTCGCGGCGGTAGCGGACCCGTACGTGCCGCCGCAGGGCCTCCTCCTGGTAGAACTCGACCTCGTCGGCATCCAGGACGTACAGGGTCCAGGTGGGGGCGGTCGCGTCCGGTTCGCGTTCGGCCCGTTCGTACGCCGCCTCGAAGACCCGTAGCAGCTCCTCGTAGGAGCCGAGCACCTCGCTCTGCCGTCCGCTCCCGGCCAGCGCCGCCGCGAGCGCCGCGGGGGAGCGGCCGCGCAGATCGGCCGCGCTCTCCTCCGGTCCGGCCTCGCGGACCCGCCCGCTGACGCGCACCTGACGGCCCGAGCGCATCCAGTGGAACGCGAGCGAGGCGTACGGACGCTCGGTCAACTCTCGGCCCTTACGGCTGGTGCGATGGGTGCCGAAGTGCCAGCCGCGCTCGTCGGCGTCGTGCAGCATCACCGTGCGCTGGGACGGGCGGCAGTCGGCGCCCGCGGTGGCCAGAGTCATGGTGTGCGGCCCGGGTTCGCCCGCCTCGGCGGCCTCCCGCAGCCACCGCCGGAAGAGCGGAAGCGGTGCGTCCGGTGCCGTGGCCGGGTCGAAGACGGGCAGTTCGCCCGCATGGGGTACGCGCAGGCCGCGCAGCAGTGCGCGGAATGCCTCATCCACGTTCTCGCTCATCGGCTCCCCATCCGATCACCCGTGAGGGGCCGGGGCAAGCGGGGGCGTACGTACGGCCGGGGGCGGGTCCGTCAGCCGCGGCCCAGGACCACCGTGCCCGCCGAGCAGAACCAGCCCCCCGTGCCCGATGCCACGGCCAGCTCCGGCAGCCGTCCGCCCGCCTTGCGCACCTGGCGCTCCCCGGCCTCGCCGCGCAGCTGACGTACCGCCTCGACCAGCAGGAACAGTCCGCGCATCCCCGGGTGGCAGGCGGAGAGGCCGCCGCCGTCGGTGTTGGTCGGCAGCTCGCCGTCCCGCGTCAGCCGCCCCTTCTCCGCGAACGCCCCGCCCTCGCCCTTGGCGCAGAAGCCGAGATCCTCCAGCGTCACCAGGGTCATATAGGTGAAGGCGTCATAGAGCTCGGCCACGTCGATCTCCGACGGCTGGACGCCCGCCCGCGCGAAGGCCGCCCGGCCGGAGGCCGCGGCCGGGGAGACCGTGAAGTCCTCCCATTCGGACATGGTGGTGTGCGAGACGGCCGTCCCCGAACCCAGCACCCATACCGGGGCCTTCGCCGTGTCCGGTACGTACTCCTCGGCCGCGAGCAGCACCGCGCAGCCGCCGTCCGAGCGGATGCAGCAGTGCAGTTTGGTGAAGGGGTCGGCGATCATCGGGCCGCTCAGGACGTCATCGACCGTGATCGGTTCGCGAAACATCGCGTCCGGGTTGTGTCCGGCGTTGATACGTGCCTGAACGGCGATGTCCGCCAACTGTTCGAGTGTGGTGCCGTACTCATGCATATGGCGGCGCGCGGCCATCGCGTACTTGGCGACCAGCGTATGCCCGTACGGGACCTCGAACTGGAGCGGTCCGCGCGCCCCGAAGGAGAGGTTCGCGGTGCGGCGGCCCGCTCGGATGTCGGCGCGGGCGGTGGACCCGTAGACGAGCAGAACGGCGCGGGCGTGCCCGGCGGCGATCGCGTCCGCCGCGTGCGCCGCCATGACCTCCCAGGTGGAACCGCCGACGGCCGTCGAGTCGGTCCAGGTCGGCCGCAGCCCCAGATACTCGGCCACCTCGACCGGCGCGAGGGTGCCGAGCCCCGCCGAGGCGAGGCCGTCGACGACCGACCGGTCGAGACCGGAGTCGGCGAGGGCCCGGCGGGCGGCCTGGGCGTGGAGGGCGTAGGGGGTGGCCGTGTCGACGCGGCCGCAGTCGGAGAGGGAGACGCCGACGACGGCGACCTTACGGTTGCGCTGCGCTGCGGGCGACATGAATCTGACGGTACATCAGATTTACCGGCGCGGGGAGGAGCGTGATGGGGCGGCAGCGGCTTAGCCGTGGATGGGGTGGGAGGGGTGGGAAAGTCCGGAGCTCGTCCCTAGTATGACGGTCCGTCAGAAAACGGAGGTGCTCGCCGATGGACGCCGCGTTCACCGAGGAACAGGACGAGATCCGCCGTACGCTGCGCACTCTGCTGCGGGAGCGGTGCGGGCCCGACGAGGTCAAGGCGGCGGTCCAGACCGCGCCCGGCTATGACGAGGCCCTGTGGCGGCGGCTCGCCCGGACGCTCGGGCTGCCGGGCCTCGCCCTTTCAGCCGCGTACGGAGGTGTCGGCTGCGGCGTCACCGAGCTGGCGCTGGCCTGTGAGGAGACCGGGCGGGTGCTGCTCCCCTCGCCGCTCCTGGCCACCGCCGTATTCGCCGCGCCCTTGGTCGCCGCGCTGGGGACGGAGGCGCAGCGCGCCGAGTTGTTGCCGCGCATCGCGGACGGTGCCCTTACGGCGGCGCTCGCGGTGCCCGGGCGCGCGCTGCCCGAAGCGATGGGGCTCGTAGGAGCGCGGGACGGCGCGTGGGCTGGTGGGGGGCGCGCGGGGGGTGTCCAGGCGCGCCCGGACCGGGACGGCGGCGCGGGGTGGCGGCTGTACGGGCAGGTGGAGCAGGTGCCGGGCGGGCACAGCGCCGAACTGCTGCTGGTCGCCGCCCGAGCCGGGGGCTATACGCGCGGGCGGACGCTGCTGTTCCTCGTCCGGGCGGGGGCGGACGGCCTGGCCCGCACCCGGCTGACCGCGCTCGACGCGACGCGGCCGCAGGCCCGGATCGAGCTGCGGAACGTCTCGGCCGAGCTGCTGGGGGTGGACGACGGCGGGAGCGGGCGCGGAGAGGCGGTGGCCGAGGCGCTGGCGGCCGTGGGCACGGTGGCCGCGGCCGTGCTCGCCGCCGAGGCCGTGGGGGCGGCGGACGCCGCCCTCACGCGGACGGTCGAGTATGTGCGGGCGCGTGAGCAGTTCGGCCGTCCCATCGGCTCCTTCCAGGCGGTCAAGCACCGGCTGGCGGATGTGTACGTCGCGGTGCAGGCGGCCCGTTCGGCGGCGTACTACGCGGCATGGGCCGCGACCGAGGGCGGTGCGGGCGGTACGGGCAGTGCGGGCGGTAAGGCCGCTACGGAAGCCGCGGTCGCGGGCGGGCTGGCGCTCGCGCAGGCCCTGGAGGCGCAGCGCACGGCGGCGGCCGAGGCGGTGCAGCTGCACGGCGGTATCGGCTTCACCTGGGAGCATGACGCGCATCTCTACTTCAAGCGGGCAGCCTCGGACGAGCTGCTCTTCGGCCCCGTCCACCGGCTGCGGGCCCGGGCCGCGGAACGGGAAGGACTCTTCGGCGCGGCCGATCGCGCTCCTTACGGTGGCCATGAAGGGCGCGGCGGGAGCGGTGGGAGCGGCGGGAGGGGTGGAAGTGGCGGAGCGGCGGTCCCAACGGGGACGGCACCCACGATGGGCCGGACGGGTGCGACGGACCCGACGGCCGGGATGGGCCTGACGGACGCGATGGGCCGCGTAAGGCGGTGACGGTCTGATGGCCGGTTACGGCGTGAGGCTGGTCCGCAAGGTGTCCTCGACCCGCGCCTTCGCCAAGGTCGCGCCCCATGTCATCCCCGCGTTCGACCGCACCGTCCACCGGCTGACCCGTGGCAAGGTGCTGCCGAGCGCGCGGATGCTGCCGGGCGTGATCCTTACGGCGCGCGGCGCGAGGTCGGGGCTTCCCCGCCGTACGCCGCTGGCCTGCATGCCGGAGGACGGCGGTACCTGGATCCTGATCGGCAGCAACTTCGGCCGTCCGGGCCATCCGGTCTGGACCACGAACCTCCTGAAGCACCCGGAAGCGGAGATCAGCTGGCGGGGCCGGGACATCGACGTCCGGGCACGCCTGCTGGAGGGCGCCGAACGCGAGGCGGCCTGGGCCGCGGTCCTCGCCTTCTGGCCGCCCTACGCGACCTACCAGTCCCGGGTGGACCGCGAGATCCGCCTCTTCCGCCTCCAGCGCCGGTGACCGCAAAGGGCCGCGGCGGATCACTGGAGAGTGATCCGCCGCGGCGTGACAGGACGTGCGGGCCCGGCCGGGCAGCCGGCCGGGAGGGGCCGGGAAGGGAGGTCGGGGTAGGGAGGCCGGGGAAGGGGGTGCGGATTCGTTACTTCGGCGGCTTGCGTCCGGTGATGCCGAGGTGGACGAGCCAGGTCAGGCTCGGCCTGAGGTCGGCCTGCTTGACGCCCCAGCTCTGGAAGCCCTTCTGGTGCGCCGCGACCGCCGCCAGCATGGCGACCAGCGAGCCCGCGATGGCACCAGGGTTGAGGTCCCCGTCGATCCGGCCCTTGGCCTGCTGCTCCTTGACGGCGTCCGTCAGGGAGTTGGTGACGGAATTGAGGATCTTCATGCGGATTTTGTAGAACCGCTTGTCACCCTCGGCGGCGCCCAGATCGACCACCCTCAGGATGGCGTCGTGTTTGCGCCAGAAGGAGAGGAACCCCTCGACCAGGTCCTCCGCCGCGGTCGCCCCCGACTTGCCTGCCCATGAGCGGTCGGCGACCAGATCGGTGAGGCTCGCGCCCTCCTTCGCCATCTCCTCGGCGAGCTCGAGGACCGCGCCCTCCACATCGGGGAAGTACTGGTAGAACGTCGCAGGCGAGGTCCCTGCCTTACGTGCGACATCGATGACCTTGACGTCTCGATACGGGGAGGTGCTGAGCATCTCGCCGAGGCAGTCGAGCAGCTTCTGCCGCGTCGCCTGTCCGCGACGACCGGCCACCCGCCCGTCGACTGTGCGTACTTGTCCTGTCATGCCGTCAGCTTACCGAGGGGTGATCGGAGCGCGATTCGGCTGCGTGCAAATGGGGTTAGGGCGGGATGCGGAGGTTTGTGAACCTCGCTGAGCAGGCTGGAATGGCTGATTCCGGCCCCTGTCCACAGTCGTCAAGCCCTCAATCACCGCTCACCCACGCGCGTGAATCGTGTTATCAACAGCCTGTGGATAACAACGGTGGATGACGAGGTCGGATCCGTCTTCGAGCCAAAAGGATTGGCCAAATATTTCGAGTTCCGGGGCGAGCAGACCGGGCGATCCCCCGTTAGCGTGGCAAGTGAGGTGAACGAACCAAGCCGCCCCAAACACATGCCAACCACCTCCAAACGGGCTGTGAGCAAGTTCCGAGGTGAGCGGGCTCCGAGATGAGCGGGCTGCGGAGCGAGCCAGCTCCGAGGCGGGCAAGTCCGAGGACCGAGGGACGCGGGAGGATCCGGGCCATGGCGGCATTCGCGGAAGGCGTGCCCTGCTGGGCGGATGTGCTGCTATCCGACCTCGCGGCGGGCCGGCGCTTCTACGGTGAGCTCTTCGGCTGGACCTTCCAGGAGATCGCCACCGAATACGGCACGTTCACCCGGGCCCTCCTCGGCGGTAAGGACGTCGCGGGGCTGGTGCCCAAGCCGGACGGCCGGATGCCCACCGTCTGGAACATCTACTTCGCCGCCCGGGACGCCGCCGCGACCGCCGTACGGATCCGCGAGGCCGGTGGCCGGGTGATCACCCCGCCGGTGTGGATCGACGAGTTCTGCGTCATGGCGACGGCCGCCGACCCGGGCGGCGCCGTCTTCGGAGTCTGGCAGGCGGGCAGCCACACCGGCTTCGCGCGGCGCGGCACGCCCGGTTCGTACGGCTGGACCGAGGTCCACACGCGTCAGCCGCGCGCCGTGGACGACTTCTACCGGGCGGTCTTCGGCTACGGGATGACGCCCGCCGCACCGCCGTCCGCGGGGCCCGCCACGCCGCCCCCGGGCGCGTCCCCCGCACCGCCCTCCGCCGAGGGCTCACTGGCCGACGTGGTCCTGTGGACGCCGCGCGGAGAGCCCCCGGACCCCCGTCACGCGATCGGCGGACGCGTCGTGATGGGTGAGGAGTACCCGGCCGTTCTGCCCGCCCACTTCCTGACGTACTTTGTGGTGGCGGATTGCGATCAGGCGCTGCGCACGGCCCACAGGCTGGGCGGGCGGGTTCTCAAGACCGCCGAAGATACGCCGTACGGGCGTTTCGCGGTCCTTGTGGACAATCAGGGCGCGGCCTTCGCCGTCATCGACACCTCGACGGCGGGCTGAACTCGGGGCGGATAACCGGGCGATACGGGCCTGTGGGCACTTGGATGGTCCCCGGTCGAACCGGACGGACCCCGGCTCCGTATCGCCCGATGACACGACGATTCGCCCCCGGGTTCGCAACCGCCGCCTTCGCCAGAGAGAATGCAGGATGCGTGCCGCCGGTTGGTTTGTCGGTGAGACGCTGCACGGGGCTGTATTTTTTCAAGCCCCCACGGGGAGGTGGCAGGCAAGTGGTGGAGCAGCTGACGCAGCACGATCCGAGGCGGATCGGCCCTTTCGAGGTGCTCGGACGTCTCGGCGCGGGCGGCATGGGGCTGGTCTATCTGGCCCGCTCGGCATCGGGCCGACGGGTCGCGATCAAGACGGTCCGGACCGAGCTCGCCGAGGACCAGCTGTTCCGTGTCCGATTCACCCGTGAGGTGGAGGCGGCCCGCGCGGTCAGCGGGTTCTACACGGCCGCCGTCGTGGACGCCGATCCGCGCGCCGCGGTGCCGTGGCTGGCCACGGCCTATGTGCCGGCGCCGTCCCTCGAGGAAATCGTCAACGAGTGCGGGCCGATGCCGGCCCAGGCGGTGCGCTGGCTGGCGGCCGGGGTCGCCGAGGCGCTCCAGTCCATCCATGGCGCGGGCCTGGTCCACCGGGACCTGAAGCCGTCCAATGTGCTGGTCGTCGAGGACGGCCCGCGCGTGATCGACTTCGGTATCGCCTCCGGTGTCTCGAACACCCGGCTGACGATGACCAACGTCGCGGTCGGCACCCCCGCTTATATGTCCCCCGAACAGGCGCGCGACTCGCGCAGTGTGACGGGCGCGAGCGACATCTTCTCGCTCGGCTCGACCCTGACCTTCGCGGCCACCGGACACGCGCCCTTCCACGGCGCCAACCCGGTGGAGACCGTGTTCATGCTGCTGCGCGAGGGCCCCGATCTGGCCGGGCTGCCCGACGAGCTGCGGCCGCTGATCGAGTCGTGCATGCAGATGGAGCCCGAGCGGCGGCCGTCCCCGGCCGATCTCCAGTCCCAGCTGGCCCCGCATCTGTTCGCCTCCAACGCCGACGACAGCGGTACGGCCTCGGCCTGGCTGCCGCCCGGCGCCGTCGCGCTCATCGAGCGCAAGCGCAGCGGCCGCAACCAGGTGCGCGGCTCCTCCCGGCCCGCGGCCGGAGGCGGCCGCCCCGGCGGGCACGCCGGAGACGCGGGGAACGCCGGAAGCGCCGCGAGCGCGGGCAGCCGCCCCTCCGCGCCGCTTCCGCCGGAGCGCCCGCCCACGCCGCCGCCCTCGTACTCCCCCGCCGCGGACGGCCATGGCGGGCGGCACGGCGCCGCCCCGGGCGGGCCCGGCGGTCCGAGCGGCTGGGAGCCCGTGGGCGTGGGCGATCCGCGTGGCGGCCTGCGCGCGCCGGAGGCCGCGAGCCCGCCCAGCGCGCTGGGCTCCATCGGGCCCGGGCGGCACGCCGCCCCCTCCGCTGCCCCGTCCGCCGCCGCGGCGCCCGCCCCGGCGCCCGCAGGGGCCGACGGGTCGGTGCGGCTGCCCGGTTCGCAGGTGCCGATCGGCCCGGGGCTCCGGGCCGCCGACGCGCGGGACCCGCAGGCGCAGCACGGCACCGGGCCGGCCACCGGCTGGGTGCGCCCGCCGGCCGGGGTGACGAGCGGAGGGCTGAACGGGGGCGATGGCACGGCCGCCGTCCCGCCGCCGACCCACTCCCCGTCGGCCGAGCCGTCCGAGCCGCCCGGCGGAGCCGGGCACGGCCGCTGGCGCCCGTGGCGGTTCCGCATGTCCAACGACGTATGGGGCACCCCCGCGGTCGCCGGCGAGCTGCTGTACGTGACCTCGTTCGAGGTACACGCGCTGGACGTGGGCACCGGCCGGCGCCAGTTCAAGACCCGCGACGTGGCATGGGCGATGGCCGTGGCGAACGGCCGGATCCACGCCTCCGACGGCCCCACCCTGTACGCGCTGGACGCGGAGGACGGCGCCGAGCGCTGGCGGCTGTCGACCGACGGCTGGGTCTACTCCCTGAAGGTCGACCGCGGCACGGTCGTCACCGGCACGCGCGGCGGTGGCGTCCAGGCGTGGGAGGCGGCCAACGGCGAGCTGCTGTGGGAGATGCAGGGCCTCCAGACCGACTTCGAGACGCCCGAGTCGGGCCCCGCCGTCCACGACGGCACGGTGTATGTGTGGGCGGACGCGCGGCTGCGCGCCCTGGAGGCGCGCACCGGCGCGGAGCGCTGGTCGTATCCGGTGGGCGACGCGGCGTCGTGCGGCGGGGTGCCGCTGCGTCTGCTGGCGGCGCCCGACGGGGTGGTGTACGTCTCGGCGGGCACGCGGGTGCTCGCGCTCGACATCGCCCGCGGGGATGTGCGGTGGCGTTTCGAGGCGCCCGCCGTCTTCCTGTGCGCCCCCGCGTACGCGCCGGGGCCCGCGGTGACCGGCGGCGGCATCTACATCGCCGACTATCTGGGCACGGTGTACGCGCTGGACGCGGCGAACGGCCGCGACCGCTGGCGCATCGCCACCGAGGCCCGGCAGTCGATCGAGCCGGTGCTGGTGGCCGACGGCTCGGTCCATCTGGGCAGCGGCAGCGCGCTCTACACGCTCGACGCGGTCACCGGCACGCCCAAGTGGCGGTTCGCGGCGGGCGGCGAGGTCATCGGCTCGCCGGTGGTCGCCGACGGCCGGGTCCACTTCGGCTCCGCCGACCACTGCCTCTACACGGTGGACGCGGCGGGCGGACAGCTGCGCTGGAAGCTGGCGACCGGCGGCGAGATCACCGGATCCCCGGTGGCCGCCGGGGGCGTGGTGTACGCGTGCAGCAAGGACCGCTGCGTCTACGCGCTGGACGCGGTGAAGGGCACCGGCCAGTCCCGCCCGTCGGGCGGCCGGGCCTGACCGATCCCGGGGCGGCACGGCGAGTGGGCGGCGCGGCGTGGCGGCAGGTCGCAGGCCCGGCGTGGCGTGGCGGCGACGCGCCGGAGGCGGCGGCAGGTTGTAGGCCGTGTCCCTGACAATTGCTGCTACGGTTGCGGGCGTTCATCGACCTCCTGGGAGCCGGGAGGTCGATGGGTAACTCTGCGCGGTCTTCGGGGGAAACGGGGTCTGTGAATGCGGCGTGGTCTACGGCTGGCGGCCGTGCTCACCGTGGTGCTGGTGGCGCTCACCGGGTTCAAGGGGCGTGGCCATGGCCACGGGGGTGGCGGAGGCGGCTGCTCCAGTTCGTCCTCGCACCACTCGTCCGGGTCGGGCTCCGATTCCGATTCCGGTTCTGGTTCCGGTTCCGGCTCGGGTGGTTACTCGGACTCCGACGACGAGAGCTCCACCACCGGTGCGGGCTCCGGCGGCTCGCGCTACCGCGACTACGACGATGACGACTACGGCGACAGCGCCTCCAGCGGTTCCTCGGGCGGCTCGGCGTCGTCCAACGAGCCCCGGGCGTCGGTCGTCAGCTGCGCGGAAAAGGGCAAGGACGCCGAAAAGGGCAAGAGCGGCGGTCCGGCGGCGACCGTGAAGGTGCGCAACCGCTCGGGCACCACCGACACCTACCTGGTGGACATGAACTTCAAGGACCGGGACGGTACGACCCTCACCTCCGGCCGCGCCGATGTACGGGTCCCCGCGGGGAAGACGCGGACCGTAAGGGTGCCGCTCGACGATCCCTCGGTCGTGGGAACCGTAGTGCGGTGTGAGGTCGTCTCCGTGCTCTGAGAGCCGGGACAGGCGCGCTGACATGTGACTTTGGGGTAGCAAAACCCGTTGCTAGGGTGGCGTGCACTTGTCAACCGGCCACGGTTGGCTTGAATATGCCTTTTCAACGGGGGTAATACCATGCAACGCCGCTCCATGCGCATATGCGCTGTCGCCCTGGTCGGGCTCATCGCACTGACCGGCTGCGGAAAGAAGAAGGGCGGCAGCCACGACGGCGGCCTCGGGGGGTTCGTCTCGGGCGGGAGCGGGGGCAACGACAACCCGGTGTCCGGCCCCACCGACCTCCCCAGCGGCATGCCCACCGATCTGCCCAGCGGCGCACCCTCCGATGTGCCGTCCTACGACGCCCCCACGCCCTCCTACACCTACTCCGCGCCGGCCACCTACAACTCGGACGGCACGAACGACATCACCGCCACCGGCTGCGACTACGACGAGTCGACCCGTTCGTTCCAGTACACCCTGAATCTCAGGAACCCCGAGACGCAGTCCATGCACTACTCGATCACCATCGAGTGGGAGGACCAGAACGGCGGCAGCCTGCTGGGCTCCGACTACAAGTCCGTCACCGTGGCGTCCGGCAGCAGCCAGACCCTCAACGCCACCTCCTACCGCACCCTCACCGAGCAGACGTCCTTCACCTGCAAGGTCACCTCGGCGCTCAAGTACCCGAGCTCCACCTGAGGCCCGAGCCGACTGAGGCCCGAGCCGATCAAACCGAGCCGACCGATCCGAGGCGTACGGCCTCACCGGGTACGGAAGCCGGGCGTACGGGCCGCGAAGAGCGCGGCCTGGCGCCCCGGCGGCAGATTGCCCAGCGCGATCAACTGCGGGGCCCGTGCGAGCGCCTGGTCCAGCGCCGCCTCCTTCGCCGCCCATAGCGCCCTTACGGTCCCCTGTACCGCCTCAGTCGGGTACGACGCGATGACCGAGGCGGCACGGATGGCCGCCGTAAGGGCCTCACCGGCCGGGGTGACCTCGCTGACCAGGCCCGTCTCATACGCCCGTCGGGCCGAGAGCCGCTCCGCCGTCCCCATCAGCGCCATCCGCGCGACCTCGCCCATGGGCATCCGCTGCGCCATATAGACGGCCTCATAGGCGCTGACCATCCCATAGCTGGTGTGCGGATCGAAGAAGGTCGCGGTTTCGTCGGCGACGATGAACTCGGCCTCGCCCAGCAGATAGAACGCCCCGCCGCAGGCCATCCCGGCCACCGCCGCGACCACCGGCTTCCACAGGTCGTTCGCCTTGGGCCCGACGGTGCGCAGCGGATCGTCCATCGCGTAGGGCGACGACGGCTGCGCGACCTCCACCGAGCGGTCGATACCGGTGCTGAAGGCCCGGCCGCCCGCGCCGGTGAGGACCACGACCCGGACCGCGTCGTCCCGGCGGAAGCGCCGCCATACGGCGGTCAGTTCCGAGGCCGTCTCCAGGTCCATGGCGTTGTGCCGCTCGGGCCGGTCGAGGGTGACGACCGCGACGCCGTCCTGCTCCACCCGTACGCGGACCGTCATGGCCGCTCCAGCAGCCAGCGCACCACCGTGAGCCCGCCGTCCGTCCCATGGAAGGCGGCCTTCACGGGCGCGCCGACACGGATCCGCTCGGGCGGGACCGAGTTCAGCGCGGCGTCCGCGGAGGCGACCAGATTGCCCACCAGCCGGATGCGCGGAGCGTCCGCGAGCTCCACGAGGACGACGTTGTACGGCGCCTGTGCCGCGTAGGCGGGCAACAGCGGGGGATGGGGCAGCACATACGACCAGATCCGGCCACGGCCGCTCATCTTTTTCCACAGGCTCTCGAAGGACTGGCAGTGAGGGCAGCAGGGCCGGGGCGGAAAGCGCGGTTCGCCGCAGTCGGCGCAGCACTGGACGCGCAGTTCGCCGCGCGCCGCATAGCCGAAGAAGGGTGCCCCGTCGTCGTCGGGCACGGGCGCGAGCAGCCCATCGGCCTCGGCCCCGTCGTCCCCGCCACTCGCGGCCGTCGTCGTTTCCGTCTGTGTCATGCCGTCGCTCAACTCCTCAGCAGCAGGGCCGATGTGGGAACTCCCTCACCCGCCGTGACCAGGCAGGTCGTGGCGCCGGGGACCTGGGCGGTGCCGGTGCCGCGCAGCTGTCTGACCCCCTCGGTGATGAGGTTGAAACCATGGACGTACGCCTCGCTGAGGCCGCCCCCGCCGGTGTTGAGCGGCAGCCGTCCGCCGATCTCCAGCGCGCCCCCTTCGGTGAACGCGGCGCCCTCGCCGCGGGCGCAGAAGCCGTAGCCCTCCAGGGAGAGCGGGATCAGCGGGGTGAAGGCGTCGTAGATCTGCGCGACATCCACGTCCTGCGGACCGAAGTCGGCGGTTTTCCACAGCCGGCGGGCGGCGGTCCAGGAGGGGCCGGTCAGCGGGTCGTCGTTCCAGTAGTTGACCATTCCGTGGTGCTGGGAGGGCAGCCCCTGGGCGGCGGAGTGGACGTACACCGGCCGCTGCCGGCAGTCGCGCGCCCGCTCGGCCGACACCAGCACACAGGCCAGCGCGCCATCGGTCTCGAGGCAGTTGTCGAAGAGGCAGAGCGGTTCGCTGATCCAGCGCGCGGTCATATACATCTCGCGGGTCAGCGGGCGGTCGTACATCATCGCGGCGGGGTTCTGGTTGGCCCGGTTGCGGCAGGCCAGCGCCACATTGAAGAAGTGGTCGCGGGTCGCGCCGTACTCATGCATATAGCGCCGGGCCAGCAGCCCGATCTCATCGGCCGGGCGCAGCAGCCCGTACGGCCGGGTCCACTGGGCCGGGGTGGGCAGCTGCACCTGGGTGTTGGTCCAGGGGCGCGGCCCGCTGCCGCGTTTGCGGGACCGCCAGGCCACCCCGACGCTCGCCTGCCCGGTGGCGATCGCGGCGGCCAGATGCGCGACGGTCGCGCATGAACCGCCGCCCCCGTAGCCGACCTTGCCGAAGAAGGTCACATCCCCGGCGCCGATGGCCTTGGCGATCTCGACCTCGTCGGTCTCCTCCATGGTGTACGAGGCGAAGGCGTCCACCTCGGACGGGGCGATGCCGGCGTCGTCGAGCGCGGCGAGGATCGCCCGGCAGGCGAGGGTCTTCTCGGACTCGGGGAGGCGTTTGGCGAAGGGTGTCTGCCCGATGCCGGCTATCGCCGTCGCGTCCTTCAAGGTCGCCGTCGCCCTTGCCGCCCCCATGGCCACCTCCGTGGTCGCGTTCACCGGTGCTGACAGCGGGGAAGGCTACCGCTAATCTGACGGGTAGTCAGCTAGTGGGGTCGTCCATCCCGGGTTCCGGGGAGGGGAGCGGTCCGATGGAACAGAAGCGGCAGGGGCACACCATCCCGGCCCTGATCCGGGCGGCGGTCGAGCGATACGGCCCGGACGAGGCCGTCGTCGAGGGCCGCGCCCGGATCTCGTACGCGGAGCTCGGCGCCCGGATCGAGCGCGCGGCGGCCGCGTGCGTCGCCTCGGGCCTCGAACCGGGCGACCGCGCCGCGATCTGGGCGCCGAACACCACCGACTGGATCGTGGCGGCGCTCGGCGCGGTCACCGCGGGCGGGGTGCTGGTCCCGGTCAACACCCGCTTCAAGGGCGGCGAGGCGGCGTATGTGCTGCGCCGCACCCGGGCCACGCATCTGTTCATCACCGGCACCTTCCTGGGCACCTCGTATGTGGCGTCGCTGCGCCGGGCGGCGGGGGAGGGGCCGGGCCACGGTCCGCTGCCGGGCCTGCCCTATCTGCGGGAGGTGGTCGTCCTCGCCGACAACGGCCCGGAGGACTTCCGCACCTGGAAGGAGTTCCTGGCGCTGGGCGACGCCGTGCCGCCGGAGGAGGTCCGCTCCCGGGCACAGGCGGTGCGCCCCGCGGACCCCTCCGACATCACCTTCACCTCCGGCACCACCGGCCACCCCAAGGGCGTGGTGACCACGCACTCCCAGACCGTGCGGGTCTTCGACACCTGGAGCGAGATCACGGGGCTGACGGCGGGCGACCGCTATCTCATCGTGAACCCGTTCTTCCACACCTTCGGCTACAAGGCGGGCATCGTCGCCTGTCTGAGCCGCGGTGCCACGATGGTGCCGCAGCCGGTCTTCAGCGTGGAGACGGCCCTGGCCAATATCGCGGCCGAGCGCATCACGGTCCTGCCCGGCCCGCCCACCCTCCACCAGTCCCTGCTCGACCACCCCTCCCGCACCGCCCACGACCTGTCCACCCTGCGCCTGGTCGTCACCGGCGCCGCCGTCGTCCCGCTGGAGCTGGTGGAGCGCCTGCGCTCGGATCTGGGGGTCGCCACCGTGCTGACGGCGTACGGCCTGACCGAGGCGTCCGGCACCGTCACGATGTGCCGCCGCGGCGACCCGCCCGAGGTCATCGCGGGCACGGCGGGCCGCGCGATCCCGGACACCGAAATCAAGATCGCCACGGCCACCGGACGCGAACTCCCCCCGGGGCGACCGGGCGAGGTCTGGGTCCGCGGCTACCACGTCACATCCGGCTACTTCGAGGACCCGATCGCCACGTCCCGCACCATCACCCCCGACGGCTGGCTGCGGACGGGCGATGTCGGGGTGCTCGACGAGCGGGGCAATCTGCGCATCACCGACCGAGTCAAGGACATGTTCATCGTCGGCGGCTTCAACGCCTATCCCGCCGAGATCGAGCAACTCATCGCCCGCCACCCGGATGTGGCCGACGTCGCCGTGATAGGCATCCCGGACCCACGCCTGGGCGAGGTGGCCAAGGCCTACGCGGTCCGCCGCCCGGACTCGACGCTGACGGCGGACGACCTGATCGCCTGGTCCCGCCGCGAGATGGCCAACTACAAGGTGCCCCGGCAGGTGGAGTTCCTCCCCGAACTACCGCGCAACGCCAGCGGCAAGGTCCTCAAGGCGAAGCTGCGGGCGGGCTCATCCGCCACCTGAGAAGCCGGAACAAAGGTGTGCCCCGGCGCGGGGCAGCGCAAAGGGGCCGGGCGGTTTCGCCCGGCCCCCTTTGGTGCTCACGAGTGTCTCGTGGCGCCTACTGCGGGCTGGTGGGGGCATGGCCCTCGCCCTGGGGGCCCGCGGCGGCAGCTGTGGTGTATTCACCACTGTCCATACCGACGACGGGGGTGTGACTATCGCTTGCAGACGCGAATGCGGCTGTTTGGCTTGTGGCTCCGACCGCGGCACCTATCGCGATAATCAAGGTCGCAATGCCCTTTGTAGCACGAGTCATTCCGGTTCCTCCGTTACGGGGGGTGATTATCTGTTTTGTACTGCAAATTAACAATGAGGGGTACATGTGTTCGGCCATCTGGCCGGAACTGGTCGAAGCTTGGCGGAAAGGGGGTCCGCCCGGTGGTGCTGGGGCGCTCATCCGGGAGGTGGCCCGCGCAAAGGGGCCGATGTCGATGACGTCCCCTCCGCGTCATCGACATCGGCCCCGCGGTGTTACCTCATGGAAATGAGCGACGCTTCGTGTGCTGCTCCTACTGGGGCGCTGAAGGTGTGTGGCCCTCCCCTTCGGCGCTCAGCTGCGGCGGTGCCGGTGTGTGGCCCTCGCCCTTGGTGCTCAGCTCCGACGGCGCGGGCGTGTGGCCCTCGCCCGCGGGGCTCAGCTGCGGTGGCGCGGGTGTGTGGCCCTCGCCCTGGGTGCTCAACTGCGGCGGTGCGGGCGTGTGCCCCTCCCCCTGGGTGATCAGCTGGGGCGGCGCGGGCGTATGGCCCTCGCCCTGGGTGGTCACCTGTGGAGGTGCCGGTGTGTGGCCCTCGTCCTGAGGAGTGAAGGGCGCCGGGTCGGCCTCCAGTGGCCGGTAGGTGTCGGACTCAGGCTTCTTGTCCGTGCTTGTCACGATCAACTCCATCGGATGCTTTGGTCGGTATAGGCCGTTGGCATCCGCCCGGCGACTCCCCCGTGGGTCGCCGGACGGATGTCTCAAAAGGGCCGTCCACCTTACGGTGTGACCTCGCAACCGACCCGTCTGCCCCCCGCGGGGACGGGTCGACCGCTACTAAGACTCCCGGACGGCGATAAACGATTGATGAACGGTCGGCGAGCCGCGCCGTTATGCGGCGGCCGCAGGGGTCAGAAGCCTGCGGACGTCCTCCGCCTCGGGCGTCCCCAGCCGCTGGTGAATGGACAGCGCCTCACGCCAGCAGGCGTCCGCGCGCTCGTTCTGGCCGAGCTCCAGCAGCGCCTTGCCGAGCAGGGTCAATACGATGGCCCGGCGCCACTCGCCCCCGATGCCCCGCAGGGCCAGGGCCTGTTCGGCGTGGGTGGCGGCCTCCGCGGGGCGCCCGATCGACAGATGCGCCTCGGCCAACCGCTGGTGGGTCATGCCCTCCCAGAGCGGCTGGCGGTGCTCACGGAACAGGCCGAGGGCCTCGGTGAGCTGTTCGAGCGCTTGGGTGAGGCTGCCCGCCCCGGTCAGGGCGATACCCAGCGCGTACTTGCCGTTGGCCAGGCGCAGGGTGCGCCCCAGGCTCCCGTAGATCCGCACGCCCTGCCGGGCCAGGTCCACGGCGCTGTCGATGCGGCCCATCTCCACGTACGCGCGGGAGAGGTTGCACAGCGCGCTGGCCTCTCCGGGCTGGTCGTCCACGGCCCGGTAGGCGTCGATGGCACGGAGGAAATGCCGCTCGGCGTCATCCCAGCGGGTACGGCTGAGATGCGCGATGATGCCGCGCTCGGTGAGGGCGCGCCCCATCGCGACATGGTCCTCGACCGCGGAGCCCAGGACCAGGGCGCGTTCCGCCTCCGCGTCGGCCTCCTCGAGCCGGCCGGTGAGGTTGCGCACCTTGGCGAGGCAGGTACGGGCCCGGCCTTCGGCCCGGGTGTCGCCGACCGTGTGTGCCGTCTCGCTGACGACGCGGGCGACGGCCTCGTAGCGAGGGGCGTTGGCACCGGACTCGGCGAGGTCCATCGCGGCGAGCAGCAGATCCGCCGACCGGCCCAGGGTGCTGCCCCAGGCGGCTTGCTGGGCGCAGGCCAGCAGGCAGTCCGCCTCGGTGAACAGCCAGTCCAGAGCGGCGTCCTGATGCGGGAAGACCAGGCCGGGGTGGCTGGCGGGGGCCAGGTGGTCGCCCAGGCGGTCACCGGGCCGCTCCATGGCGTACACCCGGGCGGCGGTGGCGAGGTAGAAGTCCAGCAGCCGGGAGAGCGCCGCCTCGCGGTCCGCCGCCGACTGGTGCCGCTCCGCGCAGTCACGCGCGTAGAGGCGTACGAGGTCGTGGTAGCGGTAGCGGCCGGGCGCCGCGGACTCCAGCAGGGAGGCGTCGACCAGGGACTCCAGGAGCTCCTCGGCGTCGAGGGTGTCCATCTCCAGGACGACGGCCGCCGCGGCGAGCGAGATGTCGGGCCCGTCCGCGAGCCCCAGCAGCCGGAACGCCCGGGCCTGTGACGGCTCCAACTGGCCGTAGCCCAGCTCGAAGGTGGCCCGCACGGCCAGGTCGCCCGCCCGCAGCTCGTCCAGCCTGCGGCGCTGGTTGGCGAGCTTGTGCGCCAGCGTGGAGACGGTCCAGGTGCGGCGCGAGGCCAGCCGGGAGGCGGCGATCCGGATGGCCAGCGGGAGGAAGCCGCACGCCGCCACCACGTCCATGGCCGCGTCGCGCTCGCTGGTGACACGCTCCTCGCCCACTATCCGGGTGAAGAGGGCGAGGGCCTCCTCCGGGCTCATCACGTCCAGGTCGACCAGGTGGGCGCCCTCCAGGTCGACCATCCGGGTCCGGCTGGTGATCAGCGCGGCGCAGCCCTCCGTACCGGGCAGCAGCGGCCGCACCTGCGCTGCGTCGCGCGCGTTGTCGAGCAGTGTGAGCACCCGGCGGCCGTCCAGCATCGAGCGGTAGAGCGCGGCACGCTCCTGGACGCCCTCGGGGATCGCGTTGTCCGGGGTGCCGAGGGCGCGCAGGAAGGCGCCCAGGATCGCGTTGGGCTCCGCCGGTACCGGGCCCGCCCCCTGGAGGTCGACGTAGAGCTGGCCGTCGGGGAATTGCTGGCGGGCCGCGTGGGCGACGTGTACGGCGAGCGTCGTCTTGCCGACACCCCCGATTCCGGCCACGGCTGACACGGCCATGACACGCCCCTCGGCGGTGGCGAGCTGATCGCTCAGCTCGTCGACAAAGGCGACGCGGCCGGTGAAGTCGGCCACCGTCGCGGGAAGCTGGGCCGGCCGTACGAAGCTGGGCCCCGCGTGAGCGCGGTCGTCCACCGGGGCGGCCAGCTCGGCGTCCGCCTGGAGAATGCGCTGATGCAGCTCGGAGAGTTCCGGGCAGGGGTCCACGCCGAGATCCTCGGCGAGCAGCCGCCGGGTGTCGTTGTAGACGGCCAGCGCCTCGGCCTGCCGGCCGCTGCGGTAGAGCGCCAGCATCAGCAGTTCGCGCAGCCGCTCCCGGAGCGGATGGGCGGCGGTGAGGGCGGTGAGTTCGGAGACCACGTCGGTGTGGTGGCCCAGCTCCAGATCGAGGTCGAGCCTGGTCTCGGTGAGGACGAGATGCCACTCCGACAGCCGGGCGCGCTGGGTCACGGCGTAGGGCCCCGGCACTCCGGCCAGGGGCTCACCGTCCCACAGGCCCAGTGCCTGGCCGATGAGCTCATGGGCCCGCAGCCGGTCGCCCGAGTGCCGTGCCTTCTCCGCCTCCGCCACCAGGCGCTCGGCCACGTCGGTGTCCAGGGCCCCGAGGCCCACCTGGACCGCGTACCCGCCCGACTCGCTGACCAGGACGTCCGATTGCGGGGTGAATGCCTTGCGCAGCCGGGAGGCGTAGGTGCGCAGCGCCGCGATGGCGGCGTCCGGCGGGTCGTCGCCCCACAGGGCGTCGATGAGCTCGGGGGCGGTGGCGGTGCGCCCACCCCGCAGCAAGAGAGCGGTGAGCAGGGCTCTTTGCTGTGGTGATCCGGTGCTCACCTGTTCCTCGCCCCGCCAGGCCCGTACCGGTCCGAGCACGGTGAAGCGCAAGGGCTGCTCCTGTGCCCGCTCCATCTCGCCGGCCATGGTCTCCCCCTGCCTCTGCTCCCAGTTGCACGGGCCAGTTTGCCTTGCCGATACCCCTCACGTCAGTAGGGGCCGGACCTCTCCACAAGGCCTGCCACACTTCACAGCCCCCGGAATACCGACGCACCGTCAGGTCCATGGGTCGCTTTCGGTCACCGGAGGGCCGACTCCATACGCGTCGCGATGGCCGGTATACGGATCCGTGGCCGCCGGGAGATCCGGTGCCGATGTGGACAGCAGCTGCCGTACCTCCTCGGGTTCGGGTGAGCCCAGCCGTTCCCTGAGAGCCCGCGCCTGCCGCCAGCAGTCCTGGGCCCGGGTTCGCTGCCCGGCCGCCATCAGGGCCTTCGTCAGAACGGTGAGAAAGGAGAAGCGCCGCCACTCGCCGCCGAGACCGCCCAGCGCGAGGGACTGTTCGGCATGTGCCACCGCTTCTGAGGGGCGCTGCGCGGCCAGATGCATTTCGGCCAGCCGGAAATGTGCCATGCCCTCCCACAGTGGCTGACGGGCTTCGCGAAAGAGATCGAGCGCTTCGGTGAGGTGGACGGACGCCTCCTCCAGCCGGTGGGCGCGCGTCAGCGCGATGCCGACGGTGTACATCCCGTTGGCGAGCCGCAGGGGGGCGCCGAGCCTGCGGTAGATGGCGAGCCCCTGCTCGGCCAGCTCCACACCGGTCCGGGTGCGGCCCCGGCTCACGTGCAGCCGGGAGAGATTGGCCAGGGCGCTCGCCTCACCCGCCTCGTTGGCGTCGGCGCGGAACGCCTCGAGCGCCTGCCCGAGGTACCTCTCGGCGTCTTCGTGCCGCCCCAGCCCGTTGGCCACGATGCCGAGCTGATTGGAGGCGCGGCTGGCGACCACCGGATCGTCGCCGTCCAGCTCCAGCGCGCGGCGCAGCTCCCGCTCGGCGTGGCCGTACCGGCCAGTGAAGCTGTACAGATGGCCCAGTGCCGAGCGGGCGCGGGCCTCGGTACGGGGGTCCCCGGCGGTGTGGGCGGCGTCGCAGACCACCTGCGCCACCGTCTCGTACTGCCGCGGCCGGGCGCCGGACTCGGCGAGGTCCAGCGCGCCCAGCAGCAGGTCCCCGGCGCGGCGGCGGGTGCTCTCCCCGGTGCACTTGGGCACACAGGCGAGCAGGCAGTCGGCCTCCGCGAAGAGCCAGTCCAGGGCGGCTTTCGAGGTCTCGAAGAGCAGTCCGGGGTGGCCGGTGGGCTCCAGGTGCTCGACCATGCGGTCCCCGGGCCGCTCCAGGGCGTACACCCGCGCCGCCGTGGCCAGGTAGAAGTCCAGGAGCCGGGACAGCGCCTCCTCGCGCTCCGCCGCCGCCCGCCGCTCCCGCTCCGCGCATGCCCGTGCGTAGAGCCGTACGAGGTCATGGAAGCGGTAGCGCCCCGGTACGGCGGACTCCAGCAGCGAGATGTCCACGAGGGAGGTGAGGAGCCGGCCGGTCTCCGTGGCGTCGAGACCGAGCACCGCGCCCGCGGCCGACAGGGAGATGTCCGGGCCGCCGGCCAGGCCCAGCAGCCGGAAGGCGCGGGCCTGAGCCGGGTCGAGCTGTCCGTAGCCGAGTTCGAAGGTCGCCTTGACCGCGAGGTCCCCGGCCCGCAGCTCGTCCAGCCGCCGGCGCTCGTCGGCGAGTTTGCGGGCGAGAACGGAGACGGTCCAGGTGCGGCGGGAGGCGAGCCGGGAGGCCGCTATGCGGATCGCGAGCGGCAGGTAGGAGCAGGACGCCACCACGTCCATGACCTCGGCACGTTCCAGGGCCGCCCGCTCCTGGCCCACGATCAGCGCGAAGAGGGCGAACGCCTCCGGGGGGCTCATCGCGTCCAGGTCGACCGGGTGGGCGCGGTCCAGGTCGGACATATGGGTACGACTGGTGATCAGCGCGACGCAGTCCGGCGCGCCGTCGTCGGGGAGCAGTGGCCGGACCTGGGCGGCGTCGCGGGCGTTGTCCAGGAGAACGAGGACACGGCGGCCCTCGAGGCATGCGCGGTAGAGCGCGGCGCGCTCCTCGGTGCCGTCCGGAATGGCGGCGTCGGAGGTGCCGAGTGAGCGCAGGAAGGCGCCGAGCACGGTCTCGGGGTCGGCGGGGGAGGAACCGGCGCCGCCGAGGTCGGCGTAGAGCTGGCCGTCGGGGAAGCGGTGGCGGGCGGTGTGCGCGAGATGGACGGCCAGGGCGGTCTTGCCGATGCCTCCGATTCCGGCGATCGCGATGGCGGCCGGCCGGCCGGCGGAGGTCGCGAGCCGGTCGTTCAGCTCCCGTACGAGGTCGTCGCGGCCGGTGAAGTCCGCCACCGCCGCGGGCAGTTGCGCGGGGCGCACGACGGTGGTGTCGGCCGTGGGGTGCCGCGGGCGGTTGGCGGCGGTGGGCCGGGAGAGCGCGGGGGCGGGCCGCGCGGGGACGTGCGGCCGGAGCTCGCGGACGACATCGGCGCGGTAGCCGCCCTCCAGCTCCAGTTCGAGCCGTGCCCGGCCGAGGGCGGAGTCCGGGTCCTCGCCGAGGGCCAGGCTCGCCTCTTCACCGTGCCAGGACCGGTCCGGTACGGAACCGGTGGAACCTTCCTGCCGCCCCAGGCGCTCGTCGTCGGCCATGGTGCCCCCCGCACGTGCTTCCTCGCTGTACGGCCAGTCTGCCGTGCCCGCGGCTCGTACGTCAGTAAAGAGTGCGACGTGTCCGGGGCATCCATCGAACATCGCAGGAGACGCCCGCGTAGCTGACGATCCGTCAGATCAGCGCTACCGTGCAGTCATGGAGAGCTTCCCGAAGATAATCTCGGTGGACGACCACACGGTTGAGCCCCCTCACGTCTGGCGGGACCGGCTCCCGTCGAAGTACCGCGACAGCGGGCCGCGCATCGTCCGGGCGCCGCTGAAGGAGATGACCTTCATCGGCGGCAAGTTCGCCCCGAAGATGGGCGCGCCCGGGGACGACGGGCCGCTCGCGGACTGGTGGGTGTACGAGGAGCTGCACCGTCCGCTGACCCGGCTGGACACCGCCGTCGGCTACGACCGGGACGAGGTCAAGCTGGAGGCCATCACCTACGAACAGATGCGGCCCGGCTCCTTCTCGGTGCCGGACCGGCTCGCGGACATGGACGTCAACCACGTCCAGTCCGCGCTCTGCTTCCCGACCTTCCCCCGCTTCTGCGGGCAGACCTTCACCGAGGCCGCCGACCGCGAGCTGGGGCTGCTCGGCGTCCGGGCGTACAACGACTGGATGGTGGAGGAGTGGTGCGGGCCCGAGGCCCGGGGCAGGCTGATCCCGCTGATCATCATCCCGCTGTGGGACGCCGAGCTGGCCGCCGCCGAGGTGCGGCGGAACGCGGCCCGTGGCGTGCGTGCCGTCTGCTTCTCGGAGATCCCGCCGAACCTGGGGCTGCCGTCCATCCACACCGACGACTGGGACCCCTTCCTCGCCGCGTGCGACGAGACCGGCACGGTCATCGCGATGCACATCGGCTCCTCCTCCCGGATGCCCTCGACCTCCGCGGACGCGCCCCCCGCGGTCGGCTCCACGATCACCTTCGCCAACTGCTGCTTCTCGATGGTCGACTGGCTGATGAGCGGGAAGTTCGAGCGCTTCCCGAACCTCAAGGTGATGTACGCCGAGGGCCAGATCGGCTGGATCCCCTACATCCTCGAGCGCGCCGATGTGGTGTGGGAGGAGAACCGGGGCTGGGGCGGAGTGGCCGACAAGGTGCTGCGCCCGCCGTCCGAGCTGTTCGCCGAGCATGTCTACGGCTGCTTCTTCGACGACGCCTTCGGGCTGCGCAACCTCGACGCCATCGGGGTCGGCAACGTGCTGTACGAGACGGACTATCCGCACTCGGACTCCACCTGGCCCAAGTCGCGGGAGGTCGGCGAGGCGCAGATGGGGCATCTGGCGCCGGACGTCGTGGACCGGATCGTGCGCGGCAACGCGATCGAGCTGCTGGGGCTCACGGCGGACGGGCTCTGGGCGGGGGCGTAGCGCGATGATTTCATCGCCGCCGCCATGGTCACGGAGGAGCAAGAAAGCGGTCACTGCCGGTCAATGACAACCCCCGGACCCTCCGGCAGGCTGTGGGGCATATCGGCCCTCCCGCCTCCCCACGCCGTCACCCACCCCCTACGACGTGACAGGGGCCGTGGGCGGCGCGGAGGGCCGGGTGTCTCTGCGCACCGGGCGTCGCGGGGTAGCGCCCGGCGCGCGGGACACAAGCGGATGGGACACCAGCGCCAGATGGCGGTAGTCGCTGGGCGGCATCCCGTACGCGGCCCGGAAGGCGCGGCTGAAGACGGCGGGGTGGGCGAAGCCCCAGCGGGCGGCGAGCTCATGGATGCGGACCGTGAGCAGGCCGGGGTCGGTGAGGTCGCGCCGGACGCGGTCCAGCCGCTGCTGCCGGATCCACGCGGAGACCGTGGTGTCGCGGGCCCGGAAGAGGCGGTGCAGATGGCCGACGGAGATGTGGTGCGCGGCGGCGATGGTGGCCGGTGACAGCTCCGGGTCGGACAGGTTCCGCAGGATGAAGTTCTGCACCCGCAGGGCGAGGGTGTGCCGGTGGGTCTCGGGCGGCAGCGCGTCGTCGGCCTCGACGGCCTGGGCGAGCAGCGCCGCCGCCAGGTCGATCAGCACGGTGCCCAGGCGCGGTCCGTCGGAGGGGCGTAAGGAGCGGTCCGCCGCGAGCCGGGTGAGGAACCCCGTCAGCAGGGCGCCCACCCCTTCGCGCGCCGGGATGGGCCGGGCGAGCAGCCGGTCGATCCGGTCGTGGGGGACCGGGATCAGGGCCTTGGGGATCTCCAGGCCCACGCCTGCGGGAGGGCCGCCGAAGGCCAGACAGTCGAAGGGCCGTGAGGTGTCGACGACATAGAGGCCCTCCGCCCGGTGCGCGGCCTCCTGGCGGGACTGGGAGACCTGGAGGTTTCCCCCCTGGATGAACGAGAAGTGGTACAGCTCGGGGTCGGACTGCCGGATGAGCTTGGGCGTCCGCCGGAAGTCCATCTCACGGAACTTCGTGGGCCACACGGAGGCGGCGCCGAACTGGAGGATGCGCACCTCGCCCCGGAAGTCCCGGGTGTAGTCGCTGGTCATCTCCATCGGCGCCATGAGCTGTGCCATCTGCTCGCGCCAGAAGTCGAACCGATCCGCTCTGGGCAGATCCTCGCAGCGGAAGACCGTCTCGATCATCACGTGCCCCTCTGAGTGCCCCTTGCCGTGCCCCCTCGCCGTTCCTCTTGCTGCGCCCCGTGCCGTGCCTCGTGCGGTGCCCGTGCGGTGCCTCCTTGCCTGTGCCCCGTGCCGGCCCCTGGGCGGGGATGCGGGCGTGGGCCCCGAGGTCCGAACGTCCGTACGCTAGCAAAGCGTTGCGCGGCGGGACGAGACTGCCGTACCCCTTGTCTGATGGACCGTCAGATACGACGATGTCCGGCGTCAGATACGACGATGACGGTCCACCGACAAGGAGGCCCGGCATGCGCGTCCTGCCCCGGGGCCGGTTGAGCTACGGCATGCAGCTGCCGATCCAGTCGCAGTCCACCCTCTACGCCGAGCCGTGGGAGGCCGGGGCGGGCCCGGCCGAACTGCTCGAGATCGCCCGCGCCGCCGACCGGCTCGGCTTCGCGTACCTCGCCGTCTGCGACCACGTCGCGATCCCGCGGCGGCTGGCCGCGGCCATGGGCACCGTCTGGTACGACCCGGTGGCCACCCTCGGCTGGCTCGCCGCGGCCACCGAGCGGGTGTGGCTGCTCAGCCATGTGGCGGTCGCCGCGCTGCGCCATCCGCTGCTGACCGCCAAGCAGTACGCCACGCTCGACCACCTCTCCGGCGGCCGGCTGATCCTCGGGGTCGGGGCCGGGCACGTCCGGGAGGAGTTCGAGGCGCTGGGGGTGGACTTCGCCCGGCGCGGGGCGCTGCTGGACGAGACGGTCGACGCGCTGAAGGCGGCGCTGGGGCCGGAGGAGTTCCCCGACTTCCGCGGTGAGCGGTTCGCCTTCAGCGGCCTCGGGCAGGCCCCCCGCCCCCTCCAGACGCCGCGGCCGCCGCTGTGGGTCGGCGGCTCCTCGCCCGCGGCGGTGCGCCGGGCGGCGGTCCGGGGCGACGGCTGGCTGCCGCAGGGCGATCCACGGGACCGGCTGCCCGGCCAGATCGCCCGGCTGCGCGAGCTGCGGAAGGAAGCGGCCCAGCACGATCGCGACTGTGAGGAGCCCGCCGAGATCGGCGCGATCACCGAGCCGCTGTACGTGGGCGAGCCCGGCTGGGACGTGGGGCGCCGGACCCTGACCGGCGCGCCGCAACGGCTGGCCGAGAGCCTGCGCGCGTACGCCGCGATGGGGGTGGACCAGATCCAGGTGCGGTTCCGCTGCCGGGACCACACCGAACTGACCGACCAGATGGCGGCCTTCGCCGCCGATGTCGCTCCGCACCTCGATGACTAGCGATGACTAGTGATGACTAGGGAGATCGGAATGGGCAAGCTGGACGGGCGGGTCGTCATCATCACCGGGGCGGCGCGCGGACAGGGTGAGCAGGAGGCGCGGCTGTTCGCGGCCGAGGGCGCGCGCGTGGTCCTCGGCGACGTACTGGACGAGCCGGGCGAGGCGCTGGCCAAGGAGCTGGGGGAGGGCGCCCGCTTCGTCCATCTGGACGTGGGGCGCGAGGACGACTGGACCGCCGCCGTCGCCGCCGCGAAGGACGCCTTCGGCTCGGTGGACGGCCTGGTCAACAACGCCGGGATCCTCCGCTTCAACGAGCTGGTGGGCACCCCGCTGGCGGAGTACCTGGAGGTGGTCCAGGTCAACCAGGTCGGCACGTTCCTGGGGATGCGGACGGTCGCGCCGGAACTGGCGGCGGCGGGCGGCGGAACGATCGTGAACACCGCCTCGTACGTCGCCCTGTCCGGGATGCCCCTGCTCACCGCGTACGCCGCGACGAAGGCGGCGGTGGTGGGGATGACTCGGGTGGCCGCGATGGAGCTCGCGGACAAGGGCATCCGGGTCAACGCGATGTGCCCGGGCGCGGTTGACACCCCCATGACCAACCCGGCCCAGCTCGACCCGGAAGCCGACAGCGCGGAGGCGACGGCGGCGGTCGACGAGCTCTACCGGAAGCTGGTCCCGCTGGGCCGGATCGGTCGCCCGGAGGAGGTGGCGCGGCTGGCGCTCTTCCTGTCCTCGGAGGACTCCTCGTACGTCACCGGCCAGCCGATCGTCGTCGACGGCGGCTGGCTGACCGGCGTCTCGGTCTTCTAGGGCGAGTCCCGGCGGATCGTGGGCCTGCGACGGGTCCCTCCCCTCCCCGCCCCAGCCCCCAGCTGGTCAGCTGATGGCAGCGACGATCGGCTCGTCGCCCCCCGGGAGGCCAGGAGCGAAGCGGAAGCCGGGCTCCGCCCCGGACGCGGGCCGGAGGGCCCGGATGTGCGCGGGGCGTCCGCCTGGGAATCCGCGGTAGTCGGTATGCCGACGGCGGTCAGCCTGCGGGTGCGGGTGTTCGCGGCGCGACGGTCGGTTCGTCGGCCCCGGGGGTCAGGGGCTAGGCGGAGCCGGGGCTCCGCCCCGCACGCGGGCCGGAGGGCCCGGATGCGCGCGGGCCTCCGCCCGGCAATCCGCGGTAGTCGGTATGCCAGCCGCGGTCAGCCTGCGGGTGCGGGTGTGCGTGGCGGCAACGGCCGACCCGTTGACTCCTTGGGGTCCAGGGGCGGAGCCCCTGGTAGCGGGAAGGGGCGGGGAGGGGAAAGGCCCGCCGGGCAGCCCCGTAGGCCCTCCGGCCCCGCGCGGCCCGGCTCCGGCCCTTGACGGTCCGTGCCCGCGGTGCCAGAGTCAATCAAAATCTGACGATCCGTCAGATGGACGTTCGTCTGAGGCGGTGAACCTCCATGGAATTCGGACTCTTCGTGCAGGGCTACGTCCCCGAGAGCCGACGCCGAACCGACCCCGAGGCCGAGCACCACGCGCTCGTCGAGGAGACCGAGTACGTCATCCAGGCCGACCGGTCGGGCTTCAAGTACGTATGGGCCTCCGAGCACCACTTCCTGGACGAGTACTCCCACCTCTCCGCGAACGACGTCTTCCTCGGCTATCTCGCCCACGCCACCGAGCGCATCCACCTCGGCTCCGGCATCTTCAATCCGTTGCCGCAGGTCAACCACCCGGTGAAGGTGGCCGAGAAGGTCGCGATGCTCGACCATCTCTCCGGCGGCCGGTTCGAGTTCGGCTCGGGCCGGGGCGCGGGCAGCCACGAGATCCTCGGCTTCCTGCCGGGCGTGACCGATATGAACGCCACCAAGGAGATCTGGGAAGAGACGATCGCCGAGTTCCCCAAGATGTGGCTCCAGGACGAGTACCAGGGCTTCACCGGCAAGCACTGGTCGCTGCCGCCGCGCAAGGTGCTGCCCAAGCCGTACGGGGGCGCCCACCCGGCGATGTGGTACGCGGCCGGATCGCCGCCCTCGTACGCGATGGCGGGCAAGAAGGGCCTCGGCGTGCTCGGCTTCTCCATCCAGAAGGTCTCCGACATGGAATGGGTCCTCGACTCCTACAAGAACGCGATCAAGGAGGCCGAGCCGGTCGGCGGTTTCGTCAACGACAACGTGATGGTCACCTCGACCGCGATCTGCGCCGAGACCCACGCCAAGGCCGTCGAGGTCGCGCTCGGCGGGGGGCTCAACTACCTCCAGTCGCTGCTCTTCCGTTACCACGACACCTTCCCCCGCCCGGAGGGCATCCCGCAGTGGCCCGAACTGCTGCCGGAGTACACCGAGGAGATCATCGAACTCCTCATCGCCGAGGAGCTGATGATCTGCGGCGACCCGGACGAGGTCTTCCGCCAGTGCAAGCGGTGGGAGCAGGCCGGGGCGGACCAGCTGTCGTTCGGGCTGCCGATCGGGATCGGCTACGAGGACACGATGAACACGATCAAGCTCATCGGCGAACACGTCATCCCGAAGATCGACACCGATCCGGTGCACCGTACGACCCGGTTCCGCCAAGCCGTCACGCAGTAGTCGCACAGGCCGTCACTCAGTAGCCACAGACCACAGACCACAGATCACAGACCGCAGGCCACAAACACCAGCCGCAGCCGCGAGAAGGGACCTGAACCCGTGCTCGACCACCTGATCAAGGGCGCCACCGTGGCGGACGGCACCGGCGCGCCCTCATACGTCGCCGACGTCGGCATCCGGGACGGCCGGATCGTGGCCATCGCCGAGCCCGGGGCCGTCACCGAACCGGCCCGGTCCACCGAGGACGCCACCGGGCTCGTCCTCGCGCCCGGATTCGTCGACCCGCACACCCACTACGACGCGCAGCTGTTCTGGGATCCGTACGCCACCCCGTCCATGAACCACGGCGTGACCACCGTGGCCGGCGGCAACTGCGGTTTCACCCTCGCCCCGCTCAACCCCGACCGGCCCGGCGACGCCGACTACACCCGGCGGATGATGAGCCGGGTCGAGGGCATGTCGCTGGTGGCGCTGGAGCAGGGCGCGCCCTGGAACTGGCACGGCTTCGGCGAGTACCTGGACGCGCTGGAGGGCCGGATCGCCGTCAACGCGGGCTTCATGGTGGGGCACTGCGCACTGCGCCGCCATGTGATGGGCGAGGACGCGATCGGCGGACAGCCCAGCCCCGCGCAGCTGGAGGAGATGCTGCGGCTCTTCCACGAGGCGATGGACGCGGGGGCGTGGGGGCTGTCCACCACCCAGTCATCCACCCACTCGGACGGGGACGGGCAGCCGGTCGCCTCCCGCCATGCCCGGCCCGAGGAGCTCCTGGCGCTCTCCCGGGCCGTCGGCGACCACGAGGGGACGCAGATCGAGGCGATCGTGGCGGGCTGTCTGGACCAGTTCGCCGACGAGGAGATCGAGCTGCTGGTGGACATGAGCGCGGCCGCCGGCCGCCCGCTCAACTGGAACGTGCTGACCATCGACGCGGCCGTCCCCGAGCGGGTGCCGCGCCAGCTCCAGGCCAGTGAACGCGCCCGTAAGGCGGGCGGCAGGATCGTCGCCCTCACGATGCCGATCCTCACCCCCATGAACATGTCGCTCGGCACCTTCTGCGCGCTCAACCTCATCCCGGGCTGGGGCGACATCCTGGGGCTGCCCATCCCGGAACGGATCGCGGCCCTCCGCGACCCGGCCGTACGGGAGGAGATGCTGCGCCGCGCGAGCAGCCCCGAGGCCGGGGTCTTCCGGCGGCTCACCCACTTCGGTCGTTATGTCATCGGCGACACCTACAGCGAGGCCAACGCCGGGCTGACCGGGCGCGTCGTCCGCGACATCGCCGCCGAGCGCGGACAGGAGGCGTTCCACTGCCTGGTGGAGATCTGCGCGGCCGACGAGATGCGTACGGTGCTGTGGCCGATGCCGACCGACAACGACCCGGCCAGCTGGAGCCTGCGGCGGCAGACCTGGGAGCACGAGGACGTCATGCTCGGCGGCTCCGACGCCGGGGCCCATCTGGACCGGATGTGCGGCGCCCCGTACACCACCCGGTTCATCGGCGACTGTCTGCGCGGACGGAAGCTGGTCGGCCTGGAGCGTGCGGTACGGATGCTGACGGACGATCCGGCGCGGCTGCTCGGGCTGCGGAGGCGCGGCCGGATCGCCGAGGGCTACCACGCCGACCTGGTCCTCTTCGACCCCGACCGGATCGACGCGGGCCAGGCGCGGCTGGTCCATGACCTGCCAGGCGAGAGCCCCCGGCTGGACTCGCGCGCGACGGGGATCGTGAGCGTCCGGGTGGGTGGCACGGAGACCATCCGGGACGACGAGATCACCGGCGCGGTGCCGGGGAAGGTTCTCCGGTCGGGCCGCGACACGGAGACGGTGAGCACGAGGGGCTGAGGCCGCGGTGAACGCTGCTGTCGGGGACGGCGGGCGTGGTGGGTCTGATGGGCTCGCCGGACCCGGCACCGGACATGGCGGACCCACCGCCTCCACTGGACCCACCGCCTCCGCCGGACCCACCGCCTTCGCCGGACCCACCGGACTGGGCTCCCTCGCCGGGCGGGCAGCCCTGGTCACCGGGGGCTCACGGGGCATCGGGCTCGCCGTCGCGGAGGCGCTGACGGCGGACGGTGCGGCGGTGTGCGTCACGGCGCGGGACCCGAGGGGGCTGGCCGACGCCGTACGCCGCCTCGGCCCGCGCGCCATCGGCTGCCCGGGGGACGTGGCCGACCCGGCCCATCTGTCGGCGGCGGTGGCCCGCACCCTGGCCGAGTTCGGCCGCCTCGACATCCTGGTCAACAACGCCGCCACCAACGCCCCGTTCGGCCCGCTGATGGCCGTGGACCCGCTCGCCTGGCGCACGGCCTTCACGGTCAACGTGGAGGCCCCGCTGCGGCTGGCCCAGGCGGCCTGGCGGGCCTGGATGCGCGACCACGGCGGGGCGGTCGTCAACATCTGCACCGAGGGCACCCACGGCGTCGGCCCGGACGTCGGCGCCTACGGCACCACCAAGACGGCCCTCCTCCGCCTCACCCGCCAGCTCGCCGGGGAACTGGCCCCCGCCGTCCGCGTCAACGCCGTCTCCCCGGGCCTGGTCCGCACCGAGATGGCCCGCTTCGTCTGGGAGCCCGGCGAACAGGAGATCGCCGCGACGCTCCCGCTGGCCCGTATCGGCGAACCGGAGGACGTGGCGCACGCGGTCCGCTGGCTGGTCTCGGACGAGGCGTCCTGGATCACCGGCGCGGACCTGGTGGTCGACGGCGGCCGCCGCGTCCGCGCGGCGCGCCGCACCAGCTGACGGGAAATCTGGCCCCCTGGCCTTCGACCAGGGGCAGCTCTGTATCCGCTAGACGAGACGCAACGTAGCGTCTACTCTAGCGCCCATGACACTCACTCACACCCTTGCCGACCCCCGGGTCGAGACCGCCATCAGCCGCATGTTCAAGCTGGCCGAGCAGGACGAGACCGCCCAGGCGCAACTGCCGCCCGGCGCGCTGGAAATGGCCCCGCAGGAGCTCGCCGACGCCGCGGCCGGGATCTATATGCCGATCTCCGCCGATGGCGGGAAGCTGCTCTACAACCTGGTGCGCGCCATCCGCCCGGCCACGGTGGTCGAGTTCGGCATGTCCTATGGGATCTCCACGCTCCATCTGGCCGCCGCCGTGCGGGACAACGGCAGCGGGCGCGTCATCACCACGGAGATGAGCAAGGAGAAGATCGCCGCGGCCCGCCGCACCTTCACCGAGACCGGGTTGGACGACCTGATCACCGTGCTGGAGGGGGACGCCCGGGAGACCCTCGCCGACCTCGAGGGTCCCCTGGAGCTGGTCCTGCTCGACGGCTGGAAGGACCTGTGCCTGCCCGTGCTGCGGATGCTCGAACCGAGCCTGCGGCCCGGCGCCCTCGTCGTGGCCGACGACATCGACCAGTTCGAGGGCCCCATGCGGCCGTACCTCGACTACGTACGCGACCCGGCGAACGGCTACCAGAACGTCAGCTTCCCCATCGAGGACGGCATGGAGATCAGCTGCCGCCTCTGACGCCGCCCGCCGCGCCGCGCGGTCAGGAAGCCGTCAGCGCTCGCCCAGCCAGATCGGGTTCGTCAGCGCCGCCATCGGGCCCGGTATGCCCGATGCCCCGCCGTCCGCCGGGGCGTGGCGGACCTCGGCGCGGACATACGCCGCGTAGGACGCCGTCGTACGCCATTCGGCGGTGAGCTCGCCGGAGGCCGGGACCGGCGTTCCGTAGAGCTGGCCCTGGTCGGTGATGAACCGCACCGAGCAGTCCGGGCCCGCGCCGGAGACCTTCAGGCGGACCGTGACCTCCTCCGCGCCGCCGACCTTCAGGCGCTCGCCGATTCCGGCGTGCTTGCCGCGTCCGCCGACCGCCTCGAAGGTGAGGTCGATCTTGGAGGACTCCGCGATCCAGCTGCGGCCGGCCCGGATGCCCTCCTGGATGGCGGTGCGGGAGAGGTCGTCGGCGAGCACCACCGTCTGGGGCAGGCCGACGACCTGGGGCTCGCGGTGGGCGTCGCTGTGGCCGACGGCGGGCAGCCAGCGGCCGTCGCCGCGGGAGGCGGCCACCAGCGTGTTGTCCCACTCGGAGATCGTGATCTCGTCATCCGGGGTGAAGTCCGCGTTCCACACCTCGACCGCGTCGGCCTCGTTGAAGCCGAACTTCCAGTTGCAGCCGACGCAGGTGCCGTGCGGATGGGCCGGGATCACCAGGCCGCCGGCCTGCCGGACCTTGCGGGCGAACTGGCCGAAGCGGTTGTCCCGGGCGCGGTAGCGCCAGTCGATGAAGACGCCGGGGTCGGTGCCGAGGGCGACCACATGGCCATTGCGCGTGGTGATCTCCTCGCCGGTGAGGATCAGCAGGTCATCGCCCCACAGCCCGTCGAACGCGGTATGCGCGGACGTGGTGTTGTGCTCGGTGGTGGTGATGAAGTCCAGCCCCGCGGCACGGGCGGCGGCGACCAGCTCGGCCGGGGTGCGCTTGCCGTCGGAGTGCACGGTGTGCAGATGTGAGTCGCCCCGGTACCAGGCGCGGCCCCGGCCCTTCGCGCGCTGCGGCGGGTACACCGGCTTCGGGGTGGTGCCGGGGGCGCCGTACCGCAGTGTGACGGTGACCTTGTAGTCCAGGCCCTGCGGGGCGACCGTGTACGGCCCCAGCACGACATGCCAGGTGCCCGCCTCGACCGGACCCGCCAGATAGCCGGGGGTGGCCTCCTCGGCGCTGATGGCGAACTCCGTACGGGCGCCGCCGGACCAGCCGCGGAAGCCGGGGCCGCCCAGCTCCGTGCCGCGCTCGTCGAAGATGCCGATGTCGCAGGCGTTGCCCTGCGTGCCGGCCGGGACGGTCGGCTTGTCGTACGAGTACGACACGGCGATCTCGCGGACTCCGCGTGGCACCTTGACCGGTACGTAGACGAAGTCGGCCGCGCCGGTGGGCAGATGGCCGCTGAGGGTCCTGGTCTGCTCAGGACCGTCGGCCGTGCCCGCCGCGTCGGCCTGGGTGAAGGTCATGGGATCGAGTGTCAGCACACCCGCCGCGCCCGCAAGCGCGGAGAGCCTGAGTACATCGCGTCGCTGCATGAGGTGCCCCCCAGAGTCGAGAGTGCCGTCCGACACCCGCGTGACACCGTTGTACGCGTGGGTGACACGCGCGGAAAGCCCTGTGGATAACTCCATGGCGGAGAGGGAACGGACGACCCCGCCCCGGCGATCCTCGCACCCGCCAAGTCCGGTCCGGGCGGCGGCCGTCGGCGCCCAGTGGGTGTAGCCCGCACGTTCCACCGCGCCGTATTCCCGCCCACTGCCCGCGGCCGCCGTGATCAGACCCACAAAACCGCAGGCCCGGGCCGTCTGGCGGTGTCCCACACCGCTCGTATGCTCGGAGGATGACCACGAGCGCGCAGGGAAACGAACCGGGTGCCCCGACTGGCTCCGCCGCCCCCACAGCCAACGCGATGCGCCGTGCGCTCAAGCGCGCCCGCGACGGCGTGGCGCTGGACACCGCCGAGGCGGCGGTGCTGCTCCAGGCGCGCGGTGACGACCTGCGGGAGCTGATGGCCTCCGCCGCCCGGGTCCGCGACGCGGGCCTGGAGGCGGCCGGCCGCCCCGGGGTCATCACCTACTCGCGCAGCGTCTTCATCCCGCTCACCCGGCTGTGCCGGGACAAGTGTCACTACTGCACCTTCGCGACCGTCCCCGGCAAGCTGCGCCGCGCGGGCCACGGGATGTTCATGTCGCCCGACGAGGTCTTGGACATCGCCCGCCGGGGCGCCGAAATGGGCTGCAAGGAAGCGCTGATCACGCTCGGCGACCGCCCCGAGGACCGCTGGCCCGAGGCGCGCGAATGGCTGGAGGCCGAGGGGTACGACGACACCATCGCGTACGTACGGGCCATGGCCATCCGCATCCTGGAGGAGACGGGCCTGCTGCCCCACCTCAACCCCGGCGTGCTGACCTGGACCGACTTCCAGCGGCTCAAGCCGGTCGCCCCCTCCATGGGGATGATGCTGGAGACCACCGCCGAGCGGCTGTGGAGCGAGCCCGGCGGACCCCACTACGGCTCGCCCGACAAGGAGCCGGCGGTGCGGCTGCGGGTGCTGGAGGACGCCGGGCGCAGCTCCGTCCCGTTCACCAGCGGGCTGCTGATCGGGATCGGCGAGAACCATGAGGAGCGGGCCGAGTCGCTGTTCGCGCTGCGCCGCGTCTCCCGCTCGTACCACGGCATCCAGGAAGTCATCGTCCAGAACTTCCGCGCCAAGCCGGACACCGCCATGCGCGGGATGCCGGACGCGGAGCTGGACGACCTGGTGGCCACCGTCGCCGTCGCCCGCCACATCCTGGGCCCGTCCGCCTGCATCCAGGCGCCGCCCAACCTGGTGGACGCGGAGTACGAGCAGCTCATCGGGGCCGGTATCGACGACTGGGGCGGCGTCTCCCCGCTCACCCCGGACCACGTCAACCCCGAGCGCCCTTGGCCCCAGGTGGACGAGCTGGCCGAGCGCTCCGCGGCCGCCGGCTTCCGGCTGCGCGAACGGCTCGCGGTCTACCCCGAGTACGTCCGGTGCGGCGAGCCCTGGCTGGACCCCCGGCTGCTGCCGCATGTGACCGCCCTCGCCGACCCCGGGACCGGCCTGGCCCGCGAGGACGCGATCCCCGCCGGGCTGCCCTGGCAGGAGCCTGACGAGGCGTTCAGCGCCTCCGGCCGCACCGATCTGCACCGCGCCATCGACACCGAGGGCCGCACCGGTGACCGCCGTGAGGACTTCGACGAGGTCTACGGCGACTGGGAGGCGCTGCGCGAGGCCGCCGCCCCCGGTATGGCACCGTCCCGCGTCGACACCGACGTCAAGGCCGCGCTGGCCCAGGCGGCCGACGACCCGACCCGGCTGACCGACCCCGAGGCGCTGGCCCTGCTCCACGCCGAGGGTCCGGCGCTGGACGCCCTGTGCCGCATCGCCGACGATCTGCGCCGGGCCACCGTCGGCGACGACGTCACCTACATCGTCACCAGGAACATCAACTTCACCAATGTCTGCTACACCGGCTGCCGCTTCTGCGCCTTCGCCCAGCGCCGCACCGACGCGGACGCCTACACCCTCTCCCTGAACCAGGTCGCCGACCGCGCCCAGCAGGCGTGGGACGTGGGCGCGGTGGAGGTCTGCATGCAGGGCGGCATCCACCCGGATCTGCCCGGCACCGCCTACTTCGACATCGCACGCGCCGTCAAGGAGCGCGTGCCCGGCATGCATGTCCACGCCTTCTCCCCTATGGAGGTCGTCAACGGCGCGACCCGTACGGGCATGTCCATCCGCGAATGGCTGACGGCGGCGCGCGAGGCGGGTCTGGACACCATCCCCGGCACGGCCGCCGAGATCCTGGACGACGAGGTGCGCTGGGTCCTCACCAAGGGCAAGCTGCCGACGGCCACCTGGGTCGAGGTCGTCAAGACGGCGCATGAGCTGGGCATCCGGTCATCGTCCACGATGATGTACGGCCATGTGGACCAGCCCCGCCACTGGCTGGCCCATCTGCGGCTGCTCGCCGAGATCCAGCAGGAGACGGGCGGCTTCACGGAATTCGTCACCCTCCCCTTCATCCACACCAACGCCCCCGTCTACCTCGCCGGTATCGCCCGCCCCGGCCCCACCGCCCGCGACAACCGTGCCGTCACGGCCATGGCGCGGATCCTGCTCCACCCCCACATCCCCAACATCCAGACCAGCTGGGTGAAGCTGGGCACGGAGGGCGCCGCCGAGATGCTCCGCTCCGGCGCCAACGACCTGGGCGGCACCCTTATGGAGGAGACCATCTCCCGTATGGCGGGCTCCTCCTACGGCTCCTACCGCTCCATCCAGGACCTGGTGGGCATCGCGGAGCTGGCCGGCCGCCCGGCCCGCGCCCGCACCACCACCTACGGCCCCGTCCCCGAGGACCGCCAGGCCGCCGCCCTCGCCTCGGACGGCCATCTGCCGGAGCTGCTGCCGGTGCTGGGGGACTGACCCCGGCGCACGGTTCGCGGGCGCCCCGCGCGGATACGCTGCCAGGGGAAACGGGGGAAGGGGCACCCATGGCAGAGCGGCGTCCGACGATGAGTGAGCTGATCCGGCAGCGGCGCCGGTTCGTGGGGCGGCGGCAGGAGCTGGCCGCGTTCCGGGAGAACTTCACCGTGCCGCCCGAGGACGCCGCGCACCACTTCCTGTTCCATGTGCGCGGCGACGCCGGGGTGGGCAAGACGACGCTGCTGCGGCAGCTCGAGAACACCGCGCGGGAGCACCGGGCGCTCACCGCCTGCGTGGACGAGTCGGTGAACAGCGTCCCCGAGGTGATGGCGGCCATCAGCGCCCAGTTCGCGCAAGCGGGCCATCCGCTGAAGTCCTTCGACAAGCTGCTGGCGACCTACCGGCAGCGGCGCCACGAGGCCGATTCGGTGGCGCAGCAGCCCGCGCCGCAGCCTTCGGAGGAGGCGGCGGGCGAGCCCCGGCCGTCCGCGTCGAGCGCGTTCGTCGCCCGCGCGGGGCTGATCGGGCTCGGCATGGTGCCGGGCGTCGGGGCGCTCGCCGGGGCGGCGGAACCGGACCGGGTCGCCCAGGCCGCCGACCGCGCGCGGGCCAAGCTCAGTGCCCGCCTCCGCAGCCATGACGACGTGGACCTGGTGATGTCGCCTCTGGACGCCCTCACCCCCGCGTTCCTGAAGGACGTGGGCGAGGTGGCCGCGTCCGTGCCCTGGATGGTGTGGTTCTTCGACACCTATGAGCGCACCGGTCCGCTGCTCGACCTCTGGCTGCGCGATGTGATGTTCGAGGGCCGCTACGGCTCGCTCCCGGCCAACGCGGTGGTGACGCTGGCCGGACAGGGCACGCTCGCCCCGCGGTGCTGGGCCGACTACGCCGACCTCGTCGCCGACCTCCCCCTGGTCCCCTTCACCGAGACGGAGGCCCGGCAGCTCCTGACCGCCAAGGGCGTGGTCGACGAGCAGGTGGTCGAGGTCGTCCTGCGCCTCACCGGAGGGCTGCCCGTGCTGGTGTCCATGCTGGCCGAGACCCGGCCCACCACCCCCCAGGCCGTGGGCGACCCCTCCGGCACCGCCGTCGAGCGCTTCCTGAAGTGGGTGAGCGACGAGACCCACCGCTCGGCCGCCCTGGCCGCGGCCCTGCCCCGGCGCCTGGACGAGGACGTGTTCGCGGCCGCGGTGGAGGAGGAGGCGGCCGACCTCTACGGCTGGCTCCGCTCGCTCCCGTTCGTGGCCGACGGCTCCGGCCGCTGCGGCTACCACCAGGTCGTCCGCACGGCCATGCTGCGGCTCCAGCGCAACCAGTCCCCGCGGGCGTGGAGCGCCCGTCACCTCCGGCTGGCCGAGGCGTTCGCGCGATGGCAGCGGCAGATCGAGGAGACCCTGGAGGGCGACGAGAAGTGGGAGCACGAGCGGTGGCTGGACTACCGGCTCGAGGAGGCCTACCACCGGCTGTGCGCGACGCCGGAGGAAGCCCTGCGCGAGGAGCTGCGCGCGTATGTGTGCGCGTACATCGACTACGCGTCGGCGTCGTGGGAGCACCGCTGGAGGCAGATGCTCGTGGAGGCGGGCCGGGATTCCGGCAGCGGGTCCGTGGCCGCCTGGGGCGACCGGCTTCTCGCGGAGTCCACGAGGGGTGACCTGGTCGACAACGCGACGCGGCTGCTGGACGAGGTCGGGTCGGACCAGCGGGCCGTGTCCATGGCGCTCGGGCTCCGCGGCATGGTCCGCGCGGACATGAACGAGCTGGAAGGGGCGCTGGCGGACGCGGAGCGAGCGCTGGAGCTGGACCCCGACTGTGTGCGTGCCCTCGCCGCCCGGGGGAGTGTGCACCTCGACAGGGAGCTTTACGAGCAGGCGCTGGAGAGCTTCGACCGCGCCGTGGCACTGGATCCCGACTTTCCCTGGCCGCTCGCCCGGCGCGGCGAGACGTACCGCCTTCTCGGACGGTACGAGGAAAGCCTGGCGGACCTCAATCGCTCCTTCGACCTGCACGAGAGCGCATGGACCGTGGGGACCCGCGCTCAGGTCCACCACGCCATGGAGGACTGCGAGAAAGCGCTGGCGGATTTCGGGCGGGCGGTGGAGATCACTCCCGAATGGTCCTGGATCTACGCGGAGCGGGCCAGGACCTACCGCTTCCTGGGGCGGGACGAGGAGGCACTCGCGGACTGTGAACGGGCCCTCGAACTCGGTGCCGAGTACGCCGCGTTCGGGCGCGTCCACGCACTCCGCAACCTGGAGCGTTACGAGGAGGCGATCGAAGCGGCCGACCGATGCCTGGCGTCCCACCCCGAGGACCAGGCCGTGCTCGCCGAGCGCGGTGAGGCATACCGGATGACGGACCGCTTCCAGGAGGCGCTGGCGGACTTCGGGCGGGCCATCGAGATCGAGCCGTCGTATGTGTTCGCGCTGGTCCGCCGGGGGCAGACGTATGAGCACATCGGTCTGCTCGGCGAAGCTCTGGCGGATTTCGACGCCGCCGCCTCCGCCTCTCCCGACGGCGCGTGGGTGCTGGCGAACCGGGGTGCCCTGCGGCTGCGCCTGGGCGACGACGAGGCCGCCCTCGCCGATCTGGACCGGTCGCTCGGGCTCAGCCCCGACGGCCTGCTCGCGCTGGAGTCCAGGGCCAGGTGCCACCGCCTGGCGGGTCGGTACGCCGAGGCCGCCGCGGACATCGAGCGGGCGGCGGCCGTGGACGGCCAGGACCTCGACATCGCCTTCGAGCACGCGATGCTGGTGAGCCGCGCGGCCGGTCTCAGCGAGGCGCGGGGGTTGTGGATCGCCTTCGAGGCGCGCCTGGAGGAGTACGACCGCCGATGGGACGCGGCGGCCCGGGCGGCCGCCCCGATCATCAGCAGGGCCGCCCTCGGGGACGGGGCCGGAGCGGAGCGTCTCGTGGCGGAGCTGCCCGCCGCCCGGCCGTACTGGCAGGTCGTCGACGTCGCCGTAGGCGCGCTGGACGAGCTCGCCCGGACCCCCGGGGCCGACCCCACCCTGTTCGCCGCCCTCCGTGCGCCGCTCGCCGAGCTCCGGGCGAGCCTGGAGCACGGCCGGACGGCGCTCGGATAAGGGCTTTCGGCGCGCGGCCGACATTCGGTGAGTGAATTCGCATTCTCGGAATGCGACCGTCCGTCGTCTTCTCCGTGATGACGCCTTCACAATCCGCGGCGGCCAAGAGGCGATCATTAGGTGTCCATTACAGTTCGAAGGCAGTTCAGGGCCATTCACGCAGCGAAGAAAAGAGGCATGGGTCGTGACCGCAACCGCCAGCGCAGCGACCGGCGTATGGGGCCGCGCCGAACAGCAGGACTTCCGCAGCCGGGTGCGCGGCTGTCTGCTCGGCGGGGCCATCGGGGACGCGCTGGGGGCGGCCGTGGAGTTCGCCTCCCTGGACGAGATCAGGGCGGCACACGGACCCGGGGGAGTGACGGACTTCCTGCCCGCCTATGGCGGCCGCGGACGGGTCACCGACGACACCCAGATGACGCTGTTCACCGTGGATGGACTGATACGGGCACAGGTGCGCCGCGACACCGGGGCCTGGCACCCGCCCACCGACATCCACTCCGCCCACCGCCGCTGGTACTCCACCCAGCGCGACTGGGGCCCCGATGAGCGCCGTAAGGACGCCGGCTGGCTGGCCCGCGAGGAGTGGCTGTACGCCCAGCGGTCCCCGGGCCGGGCCTGTATCACCGGGCTCGCCGACGAGACCATGGGCACCCTGGAGCGGCCCAAGAACCCCGACTCCAAGGGATGCGGCGCCGTGATGCGCTCCGCGCCCTTCGGACTGCTGGTCGGCTGGGAGCCGCAGCTGGTCTTCCAGCTGGCCATCGAGTGCGCGGCCCAGACCCACGGCCACCCCACCGGCTATCTCTCGGCCGGTGCCTTCGCCCTCATCGTGCACGGCCTGGCGCGCGGCGAGGCACTGGACGGAGCCGTCCAGCGCGCCCTCGCCCATCTGGCCACCCGCCCCGGCCACGAGGAGACCACGAACGCGCTGCGGCACGCCCTCGGCGCCGTACGGCAGGGCCTGCCGACCCCCGACCGCGTCGCGTCGCTCGGCGAGGGCTGGACCGGTGAGGAGGCGCTGGCGATGGGCCTGTACTGCGCGCTGGTCGCCGAGGACGTCCGCCATGGGCTGCTGCTCGCGGTCAACCACGGCGGGGACAGCGACTCCACGGCGGCCATCTGCGGCAATCTGCTGGGCGCGCTGCACGGCGAGACGGCGCTGCCGCCCGCCTGGCTGGCGGAGGTCGAGGGGCGCGGCACGATCCTGGAGCTGGCCGACGACTTCGCCATGGAGATGACCCAGGGCCCGGCCCTGCACGGCCCCGGCAGCTCCTCCCCGGCCTGGCTCACCCGCTACCCGCGCGCGTAGGTCCGCTCCGGCCGCCGCCGCGCCGCGTCCGTCCGCTGCCGCCCCAGGGTCCCGCTGCCCTCCCAGGGGCGCGTTGGACGCCATGGACGCCTTACGGCGCGCATGGTCAGATACGCGGCCACGCCCAGGAAGGCGACGCCGATCAGCGGATAGACGGCGGTCAGCAGCATCTGGGCGGGGTTCTGGTGGAGCTCCACCCGGGCCGGCCGGCTGTGGGGCGCGTACCAGACCATGAAGGAGCAGAACAGCAGGCCGGTCACCACCGTGCAGGCCGTCCACGCCGCGGTGCGCCGCCGCACCGCCTCCACCGCGAGCAGCAGGACCATCGGGACGGCCCACACCCAGTGGTGCGACCAGGAGACCGGGCTGACCATGAGGGCGGTCACCGCGCAGGTCAGGGCGGCCCAGGCGCGGGCGTTCGGCAGACGGCTGTCGTCGGTCAGCTGGGCGGCCACCGCCGTGGCCAGGCCCACCAGGCCGACCAGCGCGGCCGCCGTGAGCCACCACATGCCCGGGTCGGGGGTGTGCAGCACACGGGCGAGGGCGCCCTTGAGGTTCTGGTTGCCCGCGCCCTCGACATCGCCGGGGCGGTCGGTCGCGAAGACGACCTCGGTCCAGAAGCGCCGGGAGTCGTGCGGCAGCGCCAGGGCCGAGAACGCGACCGTAAGGACGAAGGCGGCGGTGGCGACGGCCGCCCGCCGCAGATGGTCGTTCAGGAAGCGCCGTGGCGGCGGGCCGCTGTCGTGCCCAGCACGCCTGCGGGCCGTCCGGGCCGTCCGGCCCGCCCGCAGCCGCCGGAGGCCGAGGAAGAGTCCGGCCAGCCCCAGGAAGACCACGAAGAGCCCCGGGGTGAGCTTGATCCCCGTGGCGACGCCCGTCCCGACCCCCGCCCAGCGGTGGCCCGCCCGACGGGTCAGATCCCACAGCACCAGCGCCGTGACCAGCAGATTGATCTGCCCGTAGCGCAGGGTCGTCCACACCGGCTCGCACCACACCCCGACGGCGGCCAGGGCCAGGACCGCGGCCGGTCGCGGCACCCGCGCGGGCAGTCCGGTCAGCCGCAGCGAGAGATGGGCCACGGCGACCATCAGGACGAGATTGACGGCCGTCCCGAAGGTCCGCAGGACGCCCGTGCTCATCACGGTCAGCGGGGTGAAGAGCAGCGCCGCGAACGGCGGATAGGTATTGGGGAGATTGTGCTCGGTCGCCCGCATGTCATACAGATCCATCGCATTGCGTACGGTCCATCCCTCGGCGCGATAGACCAGCAGATCGACCATCGTCACCTGGGCGGCCCGCTGCGCGATCCAGAACCCGGTGAAGGAGAGCAGGCAGAAGACCGCCGCGCACAGGACCGGTCGGCGCAGTACGAGGGCGCGGGCCCGGTGGATCCGGGAGTCGGTGATCGTCTGGGTGGCGGTCACGGGGGCTCCAGAGGGGTCCCTGAGGACGGCGGCTCGGTGGGGGCGGGGCGAGCCGGGTCCAGGGTGGTGCGGTCGGTGCGGTTGGCGCGTTCGGTGACAAGTGGGCTCGGACGGCCGACCATAGTACGTTCCGGATGTGGACGTCAGGTGAAGAAAAGATCGCCTGGACTGCCACGTTCGCTGAATGCCGCCCTGTCAGTGCGTTCCGTTTATGACCTGCTCGCCCAGTTGTGTCCAGACGCGACCGGGCCGCCGGTCACCCCGCACGGGGCGGTGACCGACGGCCCGGGTCATGGCCGCCGCGCGGAAGGCGTCAGTCCGTGGCGCCCGCGACCGACTTGCGGTCGTCGCCCTCCTTAGGCACCGACAGCGCGGCACTCGCGGAACCCGGCCCGTCGTCATCCGAGTTGAGCGAGGCGAGGATGGCATCGCGCTCCGGGGTGTCCTCCGGCTTGAGGTAGCCGACGACGATGAAGAGCACGAGCGAGACCGCGAGCGGGACGGAGATCTGGTACTCCAGGTTCACGCCTCCGTCGATCGCGTCGTTGATCGGGTAGTTGACCAGGTAGAAGGCGATCAGACCCATGGCCCAGCTGACCAGCGCCGCCGTCGGGCCCGACTTGCGGAAGGTGGCCAGCATGCCGAGCATCAGCGGGATCGCGATCGGTCCCATGAGCCCGGCGACCCACTTGATCACGACGGTGATGATGTCCCCGAAGAAGTCCGAGTTGACCTGGGTGGCGATGGCCATCGACAGGGCGAGGAAGAGCAGCGTGGTGTAGCGGGCCGCGAGCAGCCCGGTGCGGGAGGACCATTCCCGTACCGACTTGAAGACGGCGGGCATGATGTCCCGGGTCACCACGGCCGCGATCGCGTTGGCGTCCGAGGAGCACATCGCCATGGTGTGCGAGAAGAAGCCGACGATCACCAGGCCCAGCAGACCGTGCGGCAGCAGGTGTTCGGCCATCTCGGCGTACGAGTCGGCGGGCTTGTCCGTCTTGATGATCAGCGGTGCGACCCACATCGGGAAGAACAGCACCAGCGGCCAGACGAACCACAGAACGGCCGACAGCCGGGCCGAGCGCTTGGCGGAGTGGGCGCTGTCGGTCGCCATATAGCGCTGCGCCTGGTTCCACATGCCGCCGTTGTACTCGAAGGTCTTGATGAAGAGGTACGCGAGCAGGAAGACCAGGGTGTACGGGCCGACGGTCGGCTGGTGGTGGCTGTCGGGGAGGTCGTCCCAGACGGTCCAGAAGGTGCTGAAGCCGTCCAGCTCGTGGAGTACGGCGATCAGCATCGAGATGCCCGCCACGAACTGGATGATGAACTGGCCGAGTTCGGTGAGCGCGTCGGCCCACAGCCCGCCGACGGTGCAGTAGACGGCGGTGACCGCGCCCGTGATCAGGATGCCCTGGTTGAGCGAGACACCGGTGAAGATGGAGAGCAGGGTGGCGATGGCCGCCCACTTGGCACCCACGTCCACGATCTTCAGCAGCACCCCGGACCAGGCCAGCGCCTGCTGCGTGGGCAGGTTGTAGCGGTTCTTCAGATATTCGAGCGGCGAGGCCACCTTCAGTTTGCTGCGCACCCGGTTCAGGCGTGGCGCGAAGAGACTGGCGCCGATCGCGATGCCGATGGCGATGGGGAAGGACCAGGTGACATAGGAGGTGATGCCGTATTGGTAGGCGATGGCCGCGTATCCCGTGAACATCACCGCGCTGTAGCCGGACATGTGGTGCGAGATCCCGGACAGCCACCAGGGCATCTTGCCGCCCGCGGTGAAGAAGTCGCTGACGTTGTCCACACGCTTGTGGGACCAGAGGCCGATGCCGACCATGACACCGAAGTAGCCGATCAGTACAACCCAGTCGAGACTGTTCATGTCCCCTCCCAAGGGTCCGCCATATGAACGGGTGCGCACTTCGCCGCGACGTTCGTCATGGGCGGTTCCCCCGAGCGGGAGCGGGGTACTTCCGGGATTGAACCGCTCGTTCGGGTGACCGGTCAAGGGTTCTATAGGTCACGAATGTGAACGCAAATCAGAAAGAGAGACGATTTTACGGTTTCTTGACCCGCTGGAGTGTTGTCGTGCGCATCGTCACGAACCCACCATGATCTGGCACTTCGTCAGACGCACGCCCACCGATCGCTGGGTCGTACGGGAGCGGGATCCCGAAAGGCCGGACAGGAGTCGCGCTAACGCATCAGTTCACCGGCGTTCACCAGCAGCGACTGCCCGGTGATCGACCGGGCCCGGTCGGAGGCCAGGAACGCCGCGGCCTCCGCCACATCGCCGTCCGTCGCCAGCTCGGGCAGGGCCATCCGGTCGGTGAGTCGGCTCAGTACCTCGGCCTCGCCCACGCCCTCGGTCTGCGCGGTGAAGGTCACATACGCCTGCACCGGCGGCCCCCACATCCAGCCGGGCTGCACGGTGTTGACCCGTATCCGGTGCGGACCCAGCTCACGCGCGAGCGCGTACATGGCGGAGGTCAGCCCGCCCTTGGAGGCGGCGTAGGCGGTCTGGCGCAGCTCGGTGGGGGCGGCGGACGACGACTGGGTGCCGATCAGCACGACCGAGCCGCCGTTCCGCTTCAGCGCGGGCAGACAGGCGCGGGTCATCCGGAGCGTCCCGAACAGATTGATGTCCACCACCCGCGCCCAGGAGGCGAAGTCGGCGTCCTCCAGCCCGCCGAAGTGGCTGTCCAGCGCGGCCACATGGATCACGGCGTCGATCCGGCCGAAGCGGTCGAGGGCGAGCGCGGCCAGCGCCTCGCACTGCGCCTCGTCCGCGATGTCGGTGGGCCGCCAGGCGGTGTGCTCACCGCCAGGATCGACCTCCTCCGCCACCTTCGGCAGCCGCTCCTCGGTCCGCGCCCCCAGCACCACCTGGGCCCCGTCCCGGACGCACGCGGCCACCACCCGGGCTCCCAGCCCGGGTCCGACCCCGGAGACGACGACGGTCTTGCCCTCCAGCGGCATGGCGGTCCCTCCCGTATCTGGCGTCGCGTCAGGTTAGGGGCGCGGCCGTGAGATGGCCAGAGCGCCACCGGCCCCGTTTCGCCGTCCGATTCCGCGCACTTGATTCGTACGCACCCCTCCCCAACTGACGTCACGTCAGCTACACCTGAGGGACATGACGAGCGACGCGTACGCGGAACTGGCCTCCGTCGGCCCGTACGGGGTGCGTCCGGGCCATGCCCTGATCACCCTGGTAGAGCCGCACCCGGGCCATGAGTACGCCTACAACCGCTGGTACGAGGACGACCACTTCATCGCGGGCGCGATGGCCATGCCCTGGATGTACGCGGGCCGCCGCTGGGTCGCCACCCGTGAGCTCCAGCTGCTGCGCTACCCCGAGAAGTCGGCGATCGCCCAGCCGGTGACCGCCGGCTGCTACCTCTCCGTCTACTGGCTCACCGAGGGGCGCTACGCGGACCACATGCGGTGGACGGTCGGCATCAACAAGCGGCTCCTCCGGGACGGGCGGGTCTACCAGGACCGTACGCACATCTTCACGGCCTTCCAGGACCACGAGGCCACCGTCTACCGGGACGGGGCGGCCGGGCCGCGTGACCACCACGCGCTGGACCACCCCTACGCCGGGCTGGCGCTGGAGGTGATCGAGAGCGAGGGCCCGGAGCAGCGGGAGGAACTGCTCGCATGGCTCCGATCCAGACATCTGCCGCGCCGGCTCGCGGGCTCGCCCGCCGCGATGGTGACGGTCTTCCGGCCGACCCCGCTGCCCTCGGACCGGATGTCGTATGTGAAGCAGGTCGAGGGGGTCGACACCCGGCTGACCCTGCTCTGGTTCCTGGAGTCCGACCCCCGGGAATGCTGGGACCCCTGTTTCACCGGTCTGGACGGTGAAGTGGCCGCTGCCGGTCTCGGCCGGGTGGAATTCATGGCGCCGTTCATTCCGACGATTCCCGGTACGGACCAATACGTGGCGGAACTCCGCTGAAGCGGCGATGCGGGAAAGCGCCGGAAACGGCAAGAGCCCTCTCGGCAGGGACGGCGACCGGTCGAGAGGGCTCGGATGCGGGCTTGGCGCTCCGCGCCGCCGACCGCGCTACCGCGGTCGGGTGTTGCGGAGATCAGTCGAGGTCGAAGGCGCCTCGGCTGACGTCGGACACAAAGGCCGACCACGATGCGGGAGCGAAGTTGAGCGTCGGTCCCTGCGGGTCCTTGGAGTCGCGCACGGCGATCTCGCTGATGACCGGGGAGGAGATTTCCACGCAAGCGCCGTTTCCGGCCGAGTACGAGGATTTCACCCACATGCTCGTCTTTCCCTGCTGAATGGACACGATTGCTCCGATGCATTGTGTAGATGAGACGCACCCCCGATTGGAGGCGTCACCGACGTTACTCGGCAACATCGTCTGGAAAGCGGGCCATTCACTCGACCGGATGGCATATTCCCGTGGCCCCTTCCACGGCGAGGCGCGGAGGTGTAGTCTCCGCCCTTCGCCGTTTGCGCCGGAGCGTTTCCGTTCCCCCTCAGTCCGCCGGGGCCGCCTCGCTCTCCTCCCGGTGCCTGCGGGCGTGCTCCTGGGCCATCTCGGTGATGAACTGGCGGCTCTGATCCGCGTTCAGCGCCTGGGCCCGCAGATGCTCGTACATCATGCTGTAGCTCTGCACATCGCTGAGCTTCTCCAGATAAAGGTCGCTGGTGACGCCCTCGAGATAGACGACGCTGGTGTCCGACTCGTCCGAGAACTCCAGGATGGTGAACTGCCCGCTCATCCCCGGATGCGACCCCATGTCGAAGGGCAGCGCCTGCACCGTCACATGGGGCTCGTGGCTCATCCGGACCAGATAGTCCAGCTGATCGCTCATAATCTTGGAATTGCCGACCACCCGCCGCATCGCCGCCTCGTCCACGACCGCCCACAGCCGCAGCGGGGCCAGCGGATCGGTGATCCGCTCCTGGCGCCTGAGCCGGACCTGCACCCGCTGGGCGATCTGGTCCTGCGGGGCCTCCGGAAGGGCGCCGCTGATCACCGCCTCCGCGTACTCCGGAGTCTGCAAGAGGCCGGGCAGCACCTGGGGTTCGTAGACCCGCAGCGACGCCGCGTCCGTCTCGAAGCCGATGTAGACGCTGTACGGCACATCGCCGAAGGCGTTCCACCAGCCCTGCTGGCGCGACTCCTTCGCCATTTGCATCAGGGAATCGACCAGCGCCTTGTCCTCCACCTTGTAGGTGCGGCACAGGTCGCGCACATCGCGCTGGCTGATGCTGCGGCGTCCGTTCTCCAGTCGACTGATCTTCGACTGGGAGACCATCAGCTCCTCCGCCACCTCCTCCGCCGTCATGCCCTTCTCCTGGCGGAGCCTGCGCAGTTCCTGGCCCAACCGGCGTCGCCGGACAGTGGGGCCGACGTTCGATGTCACGGGACGTGCACCTCCGGCTTCGTACTGCTGATTTATGCTGTTCAGCAGCCTGCCACTACCGGACGGGGCCGCGCTGGGAAATGGCCGCACAAGGGCGGTCGCACAACGGTGGACGAACGCGCGCGCGGGGCGGTGGGACGGCCGGTCGTCCAAATCGGCCGTCCCACCACCCCGCGCGCTTCAGCGGCTCCCGAACCGGGTCAGTGGGGACTGCGGTGCGGTCGGTGGAGCGTCAGTGGTGCTCGGTGCTGCTCGGAGCCGGACGGTGGCGCTCCGCCCCGGACGGTGCCGGGAGCGGTGTCCGCCGCCCCGCTGACGGGCTGCTGGTGCGTTCGACGGGCTGGGTGGTGCGTACTGGTGCGATGGCGCCCCGAAGGGGCCTCAGCGCGCTCCGACGCGGGCCATGCTCCCGCGACGGGACGGCTGCGCCGGAACGCCGGCCGCGGGCTCCGCCGCGGCGCGCGTGCCCGGCTGTCGGCCCGGCCCCGCGGCCGGTGCGCGCCGTGGCTGCGCCGCGACACCGTTCTGCACGTCCATCACGGCGTGCGCCACGAGACCGCCCATCGGGTCGTGCCGGATCAGATCCCGGAGCCTGGAGCGCGAGGAACGCCCCTCGTTCCCGGGATACAGGTGCTTGCCGAGCCCGACCGCGTGAGCCAGGGCGGCGAGCGCGGCGGTCCGCGGGTCCGGCGGTACGCCGGTGCGGATCGCGCTGTCCAGCCGGGCCCTGATCTCCCGGCTGATCGCCGTGTCCGTCGCCTGGTAGCGAGTGGTCGGCAGTACGCCACACATCTGGCCCGCGACGGCATGCACCATGCCGCAGCGCTCCAGGTGCGTGAGGTACGTCTGGCGCAGCCCCAGTCGGGGCCCGCCGATCCAGTGGACCGCGCGCACCGGGCTGCCGCGTCGGCGCAGCAGCTCCAGCGCGGAGTCCAGAGTCGGATCTCCGGTCGGCCGTGGCAGCACCACGGCGATACGATCCCCGTCAGGGGCTATCCGTCCGGCCAGGGCCAGCTCTACTAGCTGTGCCCCGGCAAGACCGAGGTCAAGCGACTGCGGCTGCGCCGTGGTACCCGTGGTCGGGTCCAAAGCGAGCAGCAGAAGCTCCTCCGGAATTGTTCTGCGGCTCCTGCCCATCCATGCCTCCCCGCGTGGATGAATGACAGGGTGACCCCTCTCACATTGGTCTGTCGAGAGTGCCTGGGGGGTTTGGGTGGGAACCAGTAGGTATGTCGTTCTCGTCTAGCAGGTGGGCGGGCACCTGAAGACGCTCTCCGGCTGTGGCGATGCGCGATCGCGTGCCGGACACACATGACACTGGTAGAGGTTGGGCTGCGGGACGTGACGCCATGGGGCGTAGGGCGTCCCGCGACACATATCGAGGAGGCATCGGTGGCGGGCGAGTCCCCCGGCAGGTCGGATCAGCAGAAGTCGTCGGGGGAGACGGCTAGGGGAGAGAGCGATCCGAGGCTCGCGATCTCGCGCGAAGCGGAGGCGGGTCAGGGCTCGACGGCGGTCGCCGTCGTGTCCGACGACCTCCGGTCGGGTTCCGAGGAGCCGGAGTCGGCTTCTGACGAGCCCGGGGTGACCTCCCAGGCGAAGGCCGAAGCGGAGGCGGAAGCGGAACCAGAGGCACCGGCGGCAGACCGGGGCGAAGCGAAGGTTTCTGGTGTTCGCGATAGTGAACAGGGCGAAGGTTCCGGGGCGTCGGAGGTGAAGGCGGAGCCGGAGGCGGATGCCGGTGCATCGGACGAATCGCCCAAGGGGGATGCGGCCGAGCCCGGCGCGGAGGCAGAAGCGGACGAGGACGGTGCGGACGGCGCCGATGATTCCGGTGACTCCGGTGACGCTGACGACTCTGATGACGCGGATGCCGACGCGAAGGTTGAGCGTGCGTCCGAAGCCGAGGCGGGCGAGGACGGTGATGAGCCGTCGAAGCCGTCGGTGGATCAGCGGACGGCTGTCTTCCGTACGGTGAAGCCGAAGGAGGACGCCGACGCCAAGGCTGATGGCGCGCCCGAGGCCGGAGCGGACGGGGCGGACAGGGACGGCGATGAGCCGTCCAAGTCGTCGGTGGATCAGCGGACGGCTGTCTTCCGTACGGTGAAGCCCAAGGCGGACGCCGAGGGCAAGGACAAGAAGGACGAGGCCAAGAAGGACGAGGCCAAGAAGAAGGAAGAGGTCACGGCGGACGAGCCCAAGGGCGACTCCGGTAAGGGCGAGTCCGGTAAGGACGCCGCGTCCGCCGCGGACGACGACGCGTCCGCCAAGCCGATCGACCGCCCGACGGCCGCCTTCGGCGTGCTCCCGGAGAAGCCCGGCAAGGGCGGTAAGGGCGGCGAGGGCGGTAAGAAGGGCGTCGACCAGCCGACCACCGCCTTCAAGGCGGTCAGCCCCCCGGCTGACAGCAAGACGGCCGACAAAGCGTCCGACGCGAAGACGGCCGACAAGGCGTCCGACGCGAAGACGCCCGGCAAGAAGCCCGTCGGCGAGTCGGACAACGAGCGGACCAGCAAGTTCGTCCCGCTGCGGTCCCCCGATGACCCGGCCCCGCCGAAGCCCGCCGCCCCGCCCGTCGCGCCGAAGGCCCCCGCCGCCCCGCCCACGGCGGTGCCCGAGGCCGAGCGGACCAAGCAGCAGCCGCTGCCGCCGCTGACCCCGGACGGCAAGCAGCCCGCGCCGCTCGACCTGCTGGCGCAGCTGACGAATACGCCGCCCAAGCCCGAGACGCCGCTGCGGACGGCGGTCCGCCGGGTCAAGATCTGGACGCCACTGGCCGTGCTGCTGGTGATCATCCTGGGCGTCGTCCAGACGCTGCGGCCGCTGCCGGATCCGTCGCTGAAGCTCACCTCGGACGCCTCCTACCGCTTCGGCGGGGGCGCGCTCTCCATGCCGTGGCCCGACCAGGGCCAGTCGGCCGCCGAGGTCGAGGGCGTGGGCAGCCTGGGCACCTCCGGGGAGCAGAAGCCCGTGCCGATCGCCAGCGTCACCAAGGTCATGACGGCCTATGTGGTGCTCAAGGACCATCCGCTGAAGGGCGACGCGGAGGGTCCGAAGATCAAGATCGACGCGCAGGCGGCCGAGGAGGCGAAGTCCGCCGACGAGTCGCGGGCGGAGGTCAAGGAGGGACAGACCTTCACCCAGCACCAGCTGCTCCAGCTGCTGCTGATCAACTCCAGCAACAACATCGCCCGGCTGCTCGCCCGCTGGGACGCCGGATCGCTCGACGCGTTCGTGAAGAAGATGAACGACGCGGCCGAGAGCCTGGGGATGAAGCACACCACCTACACCGACCCCAGCGGTCTGAAGGAGTCCACCAAGTCCACCGCGGCCGACCAGCTGAAGCTGGCGAAGGCGGCGATGCAGTCCGATGCGTTCCGGACGGTGGTGGCCACGCCCAACACCGATATCCCGGGGCTCGACGACCGCATCTACAACAACAACAATCTGCTGGTGAAGCCGGGTGTGATCGGTATCAAGACCGGTTCGTCCACCCCGGCCGGCGGTGCGCTGATGTGGGGCGCGGTGCGGACGATCGACGGCAAGAAGCAGCGGATCCTCGGTGTGGTCCTCGAGCAGCGCGCGACCACCACGCTGGACGCCAGCCTCCAGCTCGCGCAGACCAACAGCTACAAGCTGATCACCACCGCGCAGGACGCCCTCACCTCGGCCACCGTCATCAAGAAGGGCGATGTCGTCGGCGAGGTCGACGACGGCCTCGGCGGCACCACGCCGGTCGTCGCCACCAAGGATCTGAAGGCGGTCGGCTGGTCCGGTCTGACGGTCGACATCAAGATCGGCGACGGCGGTGAGAAGGTGCCGCACTCGGCCAAGGCGGGCACGGTCGTCGGCGAGGTGACCGTGGGCACGGGCCCCGGACAGCTCAAGGCGCCGGTGGCCCTCCAGAAGGATCTGTCCGAGCCGTCGTTCGGCGCGAAACTGACCCGTATCGGCTGACCCGCGGGGAAGTGGGATAGAGGGGACGAGAGGAAGCGGCCCCGGCGCGAAACGCCGCCGGGGCCCGAGCCGGATCGGGGCCGCCCGAGCGTGCTAGCGTCGGTGGGTCCCCGGCCTGGACCCGCCGCGGAACCGGAGTGACCCGGTGCGGGGTTGAGGACGATGGGGCAGACCTCGGGGGAAGACGGGGAGAGCCGCAGTGACCACCGTGGATCCGACACGGGCCGATAAAAGCGGGGGCTCGGAGGAGAGCACCGCCGCACGAATACGCGTACCCACGCAGCGCTGGCCGGAAGAGCCGACCGGACCGGCGGAGGCGGAGGGCGAGAGTCGCCAGGCCGCTTTGGGCGGGCTGCTCCAGCGCGCCCGGAGGGCGGCCCTGCGCCATCCGGTTCTGGCCGCCCTGGCCGCCGCCGCGCTGCTGCATCTGGTGTGGGTAGCGCTGCTCGCGAACAGCGGCGGTGACCTCGCCGCGCAGGACGCCTGGGCGGAGTTCGCCCTCCAGCACCCGGACCTGGCGTACAACCTGGCCTGGTACGGCGGGATGCACCCCGTCTCGTACAGCGTCATCTCGCCCTATCTGATGGCGGTCCTCGGGGTCCGCTCGACGATGATGATCGCGGGGACGCTGTCCGCCGGACTGCTCGCGCTGCTGCTGGTGCGCAGCCGTGCCGTACGGCGGCCGATGTGGCCCGCCATGTACGGCGCGTTCGCGCTGACCTGCAACGCCATCTCGGGCCGTGTGACCTTCGGGCTCGGCGCGATGTTCGGGCTCGCGGCCGTCGCCGTGATCTTCGCCTGGCCCCGGCGGTGGCGCTCCCGGCGCTGGCACCACAAGGCCGGGCGGTTCGTCCTGGCCGCCGTGCTGTCGGCGCTGGCGACCATGTCCAGTCCGGTGGCCGGTCTGTTCGTGGGCGTCGTGGCCGCCGGGCTGTGGCTGACCAAGCGGCGCCCCGCCGCGTACGCGCTCGGGGTCACCCCGGCCGTGGTGGTCGGTCTCTCGGCGTGGCTGTTCCCCTTCTCCGGTGAGCAGCCGATGGGCATCGGATCGGTGATCCTGCCGTTCATCACCGGTGCCGCCACGCTGATGTGTGTGCCGCGCACCTGGTCGACGGTGCGGGTCGGGGCCGGGCTCTACTGCCTTGGAGTGGTGCTCACCTGGGCGATTCCCTCCCAGATCGGCACCAATATCTCCCGGCTCGGCATGATCTTCGGCGGTGTGGTGCTCATCGCCGCGCTGCCCGCGGTGCGCAAGCCACCGCGCGCCGAGCTGCGCACGACGCGCGCGGGCCGCCGCTGGACCGTCCTGGTGCTGGCGCTCGCGACCGTCACGGTGTGGCAGGGGGTCAAGACCGTCGACGACGTGATCCACACCGCCCCCTCGGCGTCCTGGGCCCGTGAGCTGGCGCCGCTGGTCGACCGGCTCAAGCGGGAGCAGGCCGACCGGGGCCGGGTCGAGGTGGTTCCGGTGCGCAGCCACCGCGAGTCCTCCGCGCTCGCCCCGTACGTCAATCTGGCGCGCGGCTGGAACCGCCAGCGCGACCTGGACCGGAACCCGATCTTCTACGGCGAGGACACCCTCACGCCGGTCAGCTACCACGAATGGCTCAAGCGCTGGGCGGTGCACTTCGTGGTGCTGCCCGCGGACGACCCGGACACCGCGGCGGAGAAGGAGTCCGAGCTGCTCGGCACCGATCTGCCGTATCTGCGCCAGGTCTGGTCGGACGAGAACTGGAAGCTGTACGAGGTCAAGGACCCGACGCAGATCGCCGACCCGCCCGCCACCGTGCGACGCGCGGGCGCCGACCAGCTGGTGCTGTCGGTCCGCGCCAAGGGCCCGGTGCTGATCCGTATTCCGTACTCGCCGTGGCTGGGCCTGGTGGACAAGGACGGGCACAGCGTCCGGGCCCCGAAGGGGGAGGACGACCGGCTGCCGATCAACCGCGAGGGCTGTCTCACCAAGCAGATCCAGGGCGGGGAAGAGGGCCAGCCGGAGGACGAGTGGACGGTGCTGCACGCCCCCCGGCCCGGCATCTACCGGATAACGGGCAAGTACCAGCTGCCGCGCGGCACGCCCTGCCCGGACGAGATGGCGCCCTGAGCGCCCTGAACCCGCTCGGCGGCTGACCCGGCTTCCTGAGCCAGGTCGGCCGCAGTCCGGTTTCCCGACCCCGGTCAGCCACAGACCGTCGACAGCCAGGGCTGGTCGGGGGCGTCGCGCAGGCTCTGGCGGATTCTCTCCAGGCTGCGCAGCAGCCCGTCCGGCGGCTTGCCGGTGTCGCTGAGGTAGGCCAGCGCGGCGCGCTGGAAGGCCACCCGCATGCGCGTGGGCATCGCGTCGGAGGCGTCCAGGCACAGCGAGGCCGAGTCCCGGAGGGTCTTCGCGATGCTCCGGCCCACGGCGTCGTCGCCCTGGGCGTCCAACTGGACGTCGCGGTTGGCGAAGAACGGGTGGGTGCTGCTGTCGGCGGTCTTCTCGCCCCAGGCCCGCTGGGCGTCGGCCGAGATCAGATAGCGCATCAGCTCCTGGGCCTGCGGGGTGTCGCGGAACATCGCGGCGAAGTCGCCGGACACCTCGCGGGCGGTGGATCGCTGGTCGGTGTCGGGGATGAGCCCGGGGGAGAAGGCGAACGCCGCCTTGGCGGGGTCGGGGTAGCCGCCGCGGATGAACGACCCCTGGTGCTCCAGCGCGCACGGTGGTTTCGCGCCGAACAGCTTCGCGCCCGCCTCGCGGAAGTCGGTGATCAGCGCGGTGCGCGCGGTGTCCTTGCCGAAGAGCGAGCCCCAGCTCCGCCAGGCGCGCTCCACCCGGGGGTCCGTCCACGGCAGCCCGCCGGTGGCCCAGTCCTGGTAGACGGATCTGCCCTGCTGCTGGAGGAGCAGATCCTCGATCCAGTCGGTGCCGGGCCAGCCGGAGGTCGCGTCGTCGCCCATGCCGACGCACCACTGGCGGCCGTCGGCGGCGAGGGCGGCCAGCGTTCCCGGGCGGCGGTCGCGGCCGTACCACACGATGCTCTTCAGATCGGCCTTGACCGCGATCCCGTACACCGGACCGTCGGCGCTCAGCCGGGGCGTCCACAGCTTTCCGTAGGCCGTGCGCTCCCGGCTCGGGATCACTCCGTCCAGCGGGGTCAGCTGGCGCTGGCGGGCGTACGCGGCCAGCTCGCCCGCGCTGGGCAGCACGGCGATGTCGGGCGGGGTCCCGGAGGCCACCTCCGAGGACAGCACCTCGCGCAGCGCAGTGGTGCCCTGATAGTCCACATGGATGCCGGTGCGCCGGGTGAACGTGTCCAGCAGGGCCCGGAACGCCTGGCCCTCGTCGCCGGTCCATGACGCGAGCACGCTGACGCTGCCGCGCGACTGCCAGCCGCTCGTATCGCCCGCGCCCACGACACACAGCAGCACCATCCACAGCCCGAGGACCGTGGCCGTGGCGTGCCCGGACCGCTTCGCCGCGCTCATCGGGGCTGGAACCGGTACTCGTCGATACGCGGCTGGAGACCGACCAGGATCAGGGCGGCCAGCACGGCGCCGCCCACGGGTATCCAGCCGACCGCGCCTGCCTGCCAATGCGCGTTCCGCATCGTCCTCGCGACCTTCCTGGCGGTGGGGCCGCCGGTGCGGCCGATGTCCGATTGGGTCAGGCTGGCCCGGGCCGACTCCAGCCGGTCCTGGGTCTGGTACGTGAACACCGCCAGCGGCAGCAGGGCGACGAGCAGCGCGGTGGCCGCCGCCAGCCAGGGATTGACCAGCCGCCGGAAGCGGTGCCGCAGAAAGCGCTGGGTGTGGACCAGCAGCGCCGCCAGCGTGAGGAACAGCCCCGGCACCAGCAGCCACCAGGCGAACGTCAGCAGCCAGCCGAACGAGGTCTGGTCGTCGAGCACGCCGTACTGCCGCTGCTGCACCGCCTTCAGGCGGTCGAGGACGCCGCTGTGGTCGTGGCGCAGGATGGAGTCCGCGTACCGCAGATAGGCGTCCCTGAGCGTCGGGTTCTCGCGGTTCGCGTACGCCTGCTCGACGGTGTCGCCGTAGGACGTCACCAGCGCCGCCGAGGTGCGCAGGGCCCCGCGCGCCGACTCGCCCCCGATGGTGCTCTTGGACACCTGGGTCAGGCTCTGCCTGGCCGTGGACAGCTTGTCGCGGTACTCCTCGCTGAGCCCCTCGAACTCCGCCGTGGGGCTCGAGATGCTGCGCCGCGCCTCGTCGTACGAGGCGTTCAGCGCGTCGATCGCGGCGGCCACCTGCAATATCGCCGGGGTGGACCGGTCGGTCACCGCCCTGGAGTTGCGGCTGACGCCGTAGTACGCGCCCAGCAGCGCGGCCACGGCCACCGTCGTGACCACGAGCAGGGCGATCAGCCGGCGCACCAGGAAGGCCCGGGTGGCGGTCATGTCGCGCCGCCCGCTCGACCCGGCTCACCCGGTTCGCCGCTCAGGGGAGTGTTGCACTGCTGGCAGAACCCGGCGGTGGCGGGCGACCGGCGCCCGCAGGCCGGGCAGAGGACATCCGCGGCGGGCGGCGCGGCGGGCTCCGGGCGCTCCAGCCCCATGAAGGGGGCGCTCTCCTCCGACACGACGATCACCGAGTTGAGGTCCAGCGGCCGGATGGGCTCGCGGATCCGCACCTCGCCCGTGGCCGCGTCGACGATATGGACCAGCCCGCTCAGCCGGGCCAGCATCTTCTCGCTGCCCAGCTGATGGGCCAGCTGTACGGCGCGCCCCCACTGGCGGCGGGCCCGCTCCCGGTCACCCGCCTCGTAGGCGTCGCAGCCCGCGGTGATCGCGTGACCCAGCTCGGAGTCGGCGTCGTAGTGGGCCAGCCGGGGGTCGATACGCGAGGAAAGCAGCACATCGTCCGTCCACTGGACCAGCACCGACTCCGGCTCGGGCGGCGGCAGCGCGGTGTCGCCCTCCACCACCAGCTCCACGGCGGCCAGCTCCACGTCCTCGCCCATCGGATCGCGCCGCGGATCGGCGAGCACCGACACCTGGTACTCGCGGGTCTCGTCGCCCCACGCCCTGCCGGTCCACTCCCAGGTGCGCTCATCGGGGCGGACGCCCTCGTCGGTGAGGTCCGCCCGGGTGGGGTGCACCTGCTTGACGAAGCCGACCCGGCTGCCCGCCCGGGTGCGGATCCGGATCCGCACCCCGGCCAGCGCCTTGGCCATCGAGGCGGAGACCATCTCCTCGAACTCGGCCGCCAGCGCGGAGTCCTCCAGGACCGCGTCGGCCCGGCCGTGCAGCCGGTGCGCGATCCGCTTCAGCTCGGTGGCGTCCCAGCCGTCGCCGATCCCGCGCGCGTCACAGGTGAAATGCGGGGCACAGGCGTCCAGCACCTGGTCCAGATAGCCGGGCGGATCGTGTTCGTTACGGCCGTCGGTGAGCAGCAGGGTGTGCCGGATCGCGGCGGGCTGCCGCAGATGCAGCCGCCGGGCGAGATCCAGCCAGGAGCCCATCGCGGTGCCGCCGACCGCGGGCAGCCGGGCGGCCACCCGGGCGGCCGCGGCCTTGGTGTCCGGCCCCGCCACCGCCATGCCGCCGGTGAACGGATAGACCACCTGGGCCTGTTCGGTGCCCTCGACGATCGCGAAGCGGGTGCCGTCGCGCAGTATGCCGACCGCGGTGGCGGTGGCCCGGCGCGCTGCCGCGATCTTGGTCGGCGGCCAGCTCATCGACATCGAGCAGTCGATGACGATGACCTCCGAAGTGGCGGTACGGGCCGCCGCCGGGCCCAGGCCGTGGGCCCGCACGCTGACGATGGCGTGCATCTCGGTGCGGCCCGCGGAGGCGGGCAGGTACTTGTTCTGATGCACCCGCAGCGTGAGGGCCGCGCCCGCGCCCCCCGGGCCCGCGCCCGCGCCCCCCGGGCCCGCGCCCGCGCCCCCCGGGCCCGCGCCCGCGCCCCCCGCGCCCGCGCCCCCCGGGCCTGGGCCGTGCTGTCTCCTTCTGCGGTCCTCGTTCATCTGATCCCCCTGTCAGACGCGGGTCACGGGCCGGATGGCGTTCGCGCGGTCGATCAGCGCCCCGAGCGCCTCGGGGCTGTCCGCCTGCCGGGCCACCCGGCGCAGCGTCAGCTCCAACTCCCCGCGCAGCGCGCTTTCGTCCTCCCACTCCCCATACACCAGTGACCGGGGTTCGGTTCCCCTCCGGGGCGCATCAGCCGCCGGATCGGCGCGCCCCTGATCGGCGCGCCCCTTCCGCACCCGGCGCCTTGACCGGGCGTCCCCAGCGGGCGCGCCCCGCTGCTCCCCGGCGCCGGACCGCCGCTCCGCCCAGTCCAGCGTCACCTCCAGCGACTCCGCCGTCAGCCGGTCGCGGGCCGGGCCGGACTCGCGCCCCTCGTCCAGATACAGCCGCGGCAGCCTCGTGCGCACCTCCGCCAGGTCCTCGGCCGTCGGCAGGGCGTCGGGGTGGCCCAGCCGCCCCGACAGCACCCGCACTATGGCGATCCGCGCGGCGTCGTAGTGGCGGGAGACCTTCGGCACCCCGCCCAGGATCTCCACCGCGCCGCCCCGGTCGCCCGCCGCGAGCCGGAGCCGGGCCAGCCCGAAGGCGGCGCTGCCCTGCGAGCGGTTGCGCTGCCACACCGCCTCGTAGAACCGCTTGGCGGCCTCGTGGTCGCCCAGGTGCTCGGCGCAGTAGCCGAGCGCCAGCTTGGGCGCGTACTCCCCGGGCAGGGCGCTGTAGACCTCGTCGAACTCGCGCCGGGCGTCGGCCACCGCGCCGTCCGCGAGCCGCAGCAGCGCGCGGTGCCAGGACAGCCGCCAGTCGTACGGGGCGGCGGAGCCGATCAGTTCGACGGCGCTCGCCAACTCATCGGCCGCCGCGTCCCGTTCATCCAGCTCCAGACGGGCGCGGCAGACGCGCAGCCGGATTTCGGCGGAGGGGCGGGGGAAGGCGTGCAGCTGCTCGATCAGCCGCCGCGGCCCGCTGTCGGTCGGGACGCCCAGCAGCGCCGCGCCGGGATCCGCCGCGTCCGGGAACGGCACCGGCAGCCCGAGCGGCACCCGCTCCGGCCGGGGCAGCCCGGATGCCAGCAGCGGGCGCGGCTCCCCGTCCAGCCAGCGCTCCAGGCCGGGGATCCGGCCCAGCGAGGAGTCCAGCAGCGCCGAGGTGGGGGCGAAGAGCGTGGACGGCTGCGGCTGCTCCCGGTTCAGCCGCAGCGAGTGGATCTCCCGCAGCACGCCCCACAGCTGCTCGGACATCTCCTCGGCCGATCCGAACCGCCGCTCCGGGTCGGCCGCGGTGGCGCGGGCCAGCACCCGGCGGTAGGACTCGGCGCCCAGGCCCGGCGGCCGCTGGGTCTGCCGGGCGGCCTTGTCCGAGAGTTCCTTGAGCGTCCTGCCGACCCCGAAGAGGTCATGGCGCTCGGTGAGGGCGGAGGCGCCCCGGGCCAGCACTTCGGGGGCGGCGAACGCCTCCGTGATCACCGGCGGCCCGCCGTCCCGCTGGCCCAGCCGCCGCACCGCGCCGAGGTCGATCACCTTGACCCGGTCCTCGTAGTGCATCACATTGCTCGGCTTGAGATCGCAGTACAGCAGCTTCTCGCCGTGCAGATAGCCCAGCGCGCGCAGCACCAGACAGCCGTAGGCCAGGATGTGCTCATACAGCCGCGGCCCGTCGTACGGCCGCACCGCGTCCGCGATGTGGTCCTTGATCTGGGCGAGGGTCATCCCGCCGACGAACTCCATCACGATGTAGCCCGTGAGCGCGCCGTCGTCGCGGGGGTCGGGCTGGGTGACGTAGTTGATGATCCGGACGATGCCCGGGTGGTCGAGCATGGTCAGATAGCGGCGCTCCTCGACCGCCACCCGCAGGGCCGCCTCGTCCTCGTTGTTGATCAGGCCCTTGATGGCCACGGGCTGGTCGTCCAGCTGGGTGTCCTCGGCGAGATAGACCCAGCCGAGCCCGCCGTACCCGACGCAGCCGACCACCCGGTACTGATCGCCCAGCAGATCGCCGGGGCTCAGCCGCGGGGTGAAGTCGAACGGATGGCGGCAGCGCGGGCAGTAGCCCCGGGAGAGCGCGGACTGTCCGGCGTAGGGCGCGCCCACGACCGCGTCGCACCCCTCCCAGCCGCAGGTCTGGCCGCGCGAGGGGGGATGCGGATCGTCCATCACCAGGTCGCGCAGCGAGGGGAGTTCGACGCGGGGCAGGTCCAGCAGGCCCTCACCCGCCGGTCGCACCGTGAACTTCCGCGCCACATCGCGGCGGCGGGCACGGGCCGTGGTCGCCGTCGACTCGGACGTCAGAGGGGCGGCGGGCCCAGCGGGCGGGGGAGCGGGATCCGGGGCGGCGGGCGGGGGCCTGCGGCCGCACTCCGAGCAGAACCCCCGGGCGTTGATCCGGCCCAGGCCCTCGCCGCGGCAGTCCGGGCGGTCGCAGACCGCCCCATCCGTCGGGCCCGTCATGGCGCCTCCCCCTCCGGCGGTGTGTGCACGGCGGCCACGAACCGGTCGACGGCGCGGCGGGCCTCCGGCAGATCGCAGGGCACCTCGGCCAGCAGCCGCACCGCGGCGCGGTGCAGCGGGATCAGCTCGGCCCGCTCGGATTCGGTCTTGGTCCCGAGCATCGCCGTGTACGACACCAGCTGCCACTTCAGCTCCTGGACCGCCGGCTGCTGGGCGTCGATCACCCGCAGCGTCTCCTCGGCCCGCTCGGCGACCGCACGCACCGAGTGCTCGAACGCGGCCAGTTTGGCGACGATGCGGTGGGAGCGCAGCTCGGGGTCGGAGCGCAGCCGGGTCAGGTTGATCCGCAGCGCCGTGGCGTCCTCGGCGTCCGATAAGGACGAGCGGCGCGCCCCGCGCCCGGCCGTCTCGTGCTCGCGGTCGGCGGCGAGCGCCACCCGCCCGGCGAGCTCGTCCAGCCAGGCGTCGATCCGGGCCGCCTCGGGGCGGAACAGCCGCTCGGCCAGCCGCAGTCCGCTCGAGTGGGGGTCGCGGAAGACCAGCAGCAGCCGGCTGCCCCGGTCGGCGAGCAGCTTCATGAAGCCGACCAGCGCCTCCGGGTCGCGGGCCCGGTCCACACCGACGGCCACGATGGTGAGCGGCACGGCGTTGGCCCGGACCCGGCTGAGCGGGGAGGTGTCGCCGGGCGAGCGCAGATCCATCCGGTCCGCGACCCGCAGCGCGACCTCGGTGTCGGTGCGCTTGGTGACGTCGATGGCCAGGTCCACGCTGCCCAGCGGCGGTACGGTGCCGTGCGGCGCGGCCGAGACCGCCTCGTCGGGGCCGCCGCCCGACAGCTCGCGGTCGGCGAGCGTGATGGCGCGGCTGAGCGCCTCGTACCGCGCGTGGTCGGCGTCCTCGATGACCACGGTCTCCACGTCGGTGATGCCCGCGCGGCCGGTCAGGGGCTCCCGGCGCAGCCACACGGCGAGCCGCTGGGCGAAGCCGATGTCCTGGACGCCGGTGGTCAGCGGGGAGACCAGCGGCCGGTCCACCCCGGGGTCCCCGCGCACCCAGCGGTGGACCACCGGCAGATGGCGCACGATCGTCTCGACCGGGATCATGTAGGAGACGCTGAGGCGCTCGGCGGAGGGCACGTCGACGGGGTCGTCGTACCGGCTGACGACCATGCCGATGACATGCCGGGTCGCCTCGTCCTCCACCCCGGCGCCGCTGAAGCCCTTACGGACCACATCCCTGGGCGACTTGGGGTCGAGACCCACCCACTCAGCCCGGGGGCCGACCCGCCCGGCGGTCTTCGCACGCAGATAGTGGCCGTTGTCGAGCCCCTTGGGGAAGCCGCCCATCCACACCGGCCGGCCGAGCACGGGCGGCAGCCGGTAGAGCGGCGCGGCGTGCTCGGCGGGCTGCGGCCGGCCCAGCCGCAGCAGCGCCACATCGCCGCAGCCGTCGGAGCGCTGGGGCACCCAGCAGCCGTCGGCGACGCGCGCGGGGACGGGCCGGGCCTCGTGCACCTCGACCAGCTCGACCAGCACTTCGGTGGCGGGCACCGGGAGCCCGTCGTCGGGGATCACATGGGCGCACGTCAGCACCGTCTCGCTGCCCAGGAGGATTCCGGCGCCCAGGACGTCACCGGCCGAACTACGGATCCTCACCCGCCATGTGCCCCCGTTGGAGGTCGCATCGGCGGTAATGCCCATTTCCGCCCCCATGTGGCAAGAGCATACGCCCGGGACGTACGGAAGTGACCCGTCCGTCGGATGGGTCACGGGAACGGGTGAGGGGCGGGGCCCGCGACCGGGGAGGGGCGGCGCCGGGTCGGGGGAGGGGCGGCCCCTGGACCGGAGAGGGGCGTGTCAGGGCCGTCCAGGGCGGGACGGCGGGCCCGGCGCGTCCGGTGTGCGGCGCCGCCGGGTTCGCGCGCCCGGCCATTCGGGTGACGTGGCGTCACCTCTTCTTGTGGCGGGCTACGTCGGATGGATTACTGAAAGTGTGCGGTGGAACTCCCGTCGATTCTTTCGGCGCTGGGGGCGCCGCGCCCTCGCCGGAGCCGGGCGCCAGGCGTACCGCGAGGAGGACCGGGCGGGTGCCCCAAAGCCCGCGGTCGCGCACCGGACTCCCGTGAGCGCGAGCGGGTCCAGCCCGCCCGGTCCCGTCCACGCCCCGCCCTCACCCCAGGGGGCAAGGCGCCATGCCCACTTCGCCCAACCAAGGGTCCACCGCGGGCGGTACGACCGTCACCATCACCGGGTACCAACCTCGGTGGTGCCGCGGCCGTGCCCTTGTCGTACACCGTGGTGTCCGCCACGCGGATCACCTGGGTCACCGCCATCGCGCCGTCCGGCCCCGCCGGGCCGGTGAACGTAAAGGTCGTCACGGTTGGCGGTAGCAGCAACAGCGTCGTCTACACCCGTGTCGGGCCGCCCGAGGTCTAGAGCCAGGAGGAGCCAGGAGGAGCTAGGAGCCGAGGCCCGGGGCCGCCGCCCCGGCGCGCAGCGGCCGGTCGGCGCACGGCCGGGACCACCACACCCCCTCGCCGTGTGTCAGCCGGGGCAGGACCCGCTCGAAACCGTGCACCCGGCGGGCCGGGAGCTCGCCCCGCAGCAGCCACCCCGTGGCACCGTCCGCACTCTCGCCGATGTCCGCCTCGGCGGCGGCGAGGTGGGCGGTGACCGCGGCGAGCGTCTCGGCCGGAAGCTCCAGCTCGAAGGCGTGGTACGGCTCGTAGATCCGCCACCCCGCGCGCTCCAGGGCCTCCCCGAGCACCACCGGGGTGAGGTCCCGGAAGTCGGCCGCGGTGCTCAGCGGGCCGATGAACCCGGAGCGGACGAGGACGACCCGGCAATCCGTCACCGAGCGGCCACGGGGGCCGTGGAAGAGCGTCTCGTACACGGTCTCCTCGATCGCGTTGTGGAACGCCCGGGGCAGTGCGCCGAGTTCGGTCTCGTAGCCGAAGACCACCCCGGCGCCGCGCTCGGTGGGCTCCACGCGCAGCCCGACGGTCGCCCAGGGCCCGGTGTGGCCGACCCGGGCGATCTCGCGGGTGGCCTCGCCGACCCCGGAGGGGCGCTCGACCAGCACCGGACGGCTCGGTTCGAAGTCCGCCTCGATGCCGTAGTCCTGGACCAGCGTGGCCGCGATGATCTCCTTCTGCACCTCCCCGTACAGCAGTACCGAGGTGGCCCCGCCCGGCATCGCCCGCGCGTGGATCAGCGGATCCTGGTCGGCCAGGTCGAGCAGCGCGGTATGCAGCCGGGACGCGGCGGCGGCGCCGGGCTCGCGGGCGCGGACGAGGGTCTGGAGGCTGGGCGCGGCGAAGTGCCGCCGGTCCGACGGGACCTCGTGGACGGGCCCGAGCCGGTCGCCGACCCGGACCCCGGGCAGCCCCTTGATCCTTGCGATGTTCCCGGCGGTCAGCGGCCCGCGCGCGGCCCCCGCGGCTCCGATGACCTCCAGCGCGGTGATCTGCCCGGTGTGCTCGGTCAGGGCGCCGCCGGGCTCGCGGCGGTGCAGGGTCACCCGCTGGCGCAGCGTCACCTCGCCGGAGAACAGCCGCAGATAGGCCGTACGGCCGCCACGGCCATCACGACCGTTACGGGCCCCGCCCGTGCCGCTTCCGCCGCGCTCCACGGCGAAGACCGTGCCGCGCGGCTCCGCGCCGCCCGGCGCGGGCGGCACCAGCCGGGCCACCCCCTCGACCAGCGCCCCGACGCCCTCGCCGCTGAGCGCCGAGCCGAAGAAGACCGGATGCACCAGCCCGTCCGCCGTACGGGCCGCGAGCACCGCGCCCACCTCCTCGGCCGAGGGGAGCGGACCGTCCACGACCCGCGCGAGCATCGCGTCATCGGTCTCGGCCAGCACCTCGGCCGCCTCCGCGCGCACCCCCGGATCGTCCAGGGAGTACGGCCGGACGCGGGCGTTCCGCGTGCCCAGGTCCCGTACCGACGTCAGCGGGACGAGATGCGGGGCCAGGGCGCGCCGGACGTCCGTGAGCAGCCCCTCGTCGCGGGCGCCCGCACGGTCGATCTTGTTGATGAAGAGCAGCACCGGAAGCCGCAGCCGCCGCAGCGTCTTCATCAGCACCCGGGTCTGCGCCTGGACGCCCTCGACGGCGGACAGCACGAGCACCGCGCCGTCGAGCACCCCGAGGGCGCGCTCGACCTCGGCGATGAAGTCGGAGTGGCCGGGGGTGTCGATCAGGTTGATCTGGGTGTCCCCGGCGGTGAGGGACGCGACCGCGGTACGCACGGTGATACCGCGCTGCCGCTCGATCTCGCCGGTGTCGGTCTGGGTGTCCCCGGTGTCGACGCTGCCGAGCCGGTCGATCACCCCGGCGTCGTAGAGCAGCCGCTCGGTCAGGCTGGTCTTACCGGCGTCGACATGGGCGAGCACACCGATGTTGAGGGTCCGGGAGACCCGTGGAGAGCTGGGCATGGATGCTGAGGTCCTCGAAAACGGTCGTCCGGTGGGGGCACTGAGTCGTTCCGAGGAATCGGCGCATCGGTTGCTCCTGCTCGTAGATGTCTCGTAGCTGCCTCGTAGACGTGAGGTCGCGGACATCCTGGACACGGGGGCGGGCGGAGGCAACCGATTTTCGGGCCGCCCGTCACCGGGTAAGCCTCGGCCCGCCCCGTGGGAAGCGCGGCCCGTCCGTAGAAAGCGCTGTCACGCCTCTCGACAACGCCCGCCGCTGCCCCGAGTCTTCGTAAGCGACGGGGGCCGGTGCGGCGGAGGGGACTGACGATGCGGCGCAGAACGCTTCTGGTGGCGGCGGGCACCACCGTGCTCGGGACCGCCCTCACGACCGGCACCGCCTGGGCCGACGAGACCATCGGCGTCGACCCCGGCACCGACCACGGGGCCTGGGAGGGCTGGGGCACCTCGCTCGCCTGGTGGGCCAATCTCTTCGGGCAGCGGGACGACTTCGCCGATCTCTTCTTCACCACCAAGTCGGTGGGCTACGGCGTCCGCTCGCTGCCCGGTCTCGGGCTGAACATCGCCCGCTACAACCTCGGTGGCTGCTCCTGGACCAGCGTGGGCGGCGAGTCCATGGTGGCCTCGCCCAACATCCCCCGGTTCAAGCAGATCGAGGGCTACTGGCACGACTGGAACAGCGAGGACCCGGCCTCCGCCGCCTGGCACTGGAACGCCGACGCGGTCCAGCGGGCGGCGCTGACCAAGGCCGTCCAGCGGGGCGCCGTCAGCGAGCTGTTCTCCAATTCACCCATGTGGTGGATGTGTCTCAACCACAACCCGTCCGGCGCGGCGGACGGCGGCAACAACCTCCAGTCCTGGAACTACCGCCAGTTCGCGCTCTACCTCGCCACCACCGCCCGCTACGCCCAGGACCACTGGGGCGTCCGCTTCGCCACCGTCGAGGCGTTCAACGAGCCGTCGTCGGCGTGGTGGAAGGCGGACGGCACCCAGGAGGGCTGCCACATCGACGCGGCGGTCCAGCGGACCGTCCTCGGCCACCTCCGCGCCGAGCTCGACGCGCGCGGCCTGACCGGCACCCGGATCTCGGCGTCGGACGAGACCAGCTACGACCTGGCCCGCACCACCTGGAGTTCGTTCGACACCGCCACCCGCGCCCTGGTCGACCAGGTCAACGTGCACGGCTACCAGGGCTCGGGCGGCCGCCGCGACCTGCTGTACGCGGATGTGCGCGCGGCGGGCAAGAAGCTGTGGAACTCCGAGACCGGCGACAAGGACGGCACCGGCCTCACCCTGGCCACCAACCTCTGCCTGGACTTCCACTGGCTGCACCCCACCGCGTGGTGTTACTGGCAGGTCATGGATCCCAGCGCCGGCTGGGCGCTGATCCACTACGACCCGGACACCGCCCAGCCCGGCGCCGTGCAGACCAAGTACTACGTGCTCGCGCAGTTCACCCGCCACATCCGCCCCGGGATGCGGATCCTGGAGACCGGCTCGGACCACGCGGTCGCCGCGTACGACCCGGGGGCGCGGCGGCTCGTGCTCGTCGCCGTCAACCCCGGCGCCGCGCAGACGCTCACCTTCGACCTGTCCCGCTTCGGCCAGGTCACCGGGGGCACGGGCGGCCTGGTGCCGCGCTGGTCCACGCAGACCTCGGGCACCGGCGACCTTTACACCGCGCGCCGGGACACGGCGCTGGACGGGAAGCGGCTGAGCGTTCCGTTCGCCGAGAAGTCGGTGCAGACGTTCCAGATCGACGGGGTGACCGAGTGAGCCGAAGCCGACGGTAGGGCGTGGGGCGTGGGGCGTGGGGCGCGGGGCGTGCGTCGTGCGGCGTGCGGTTACGCGGCGAGGTGGCGGATGACGCGGCGCAGCTGCTCCTCCCACCGCTCCCGGAACTCCGGCGAGTCCGGCTCGATGCCGAAGATCTGGCGGACGGCGTGCGGCATGGTGGCCGGTGCGGAGACCATGGCGTAGCACATCAGCAGCACGGCGGCCGGGTCGAGGTCGTCCGCCAGCTCGCCCGCCGCCTGCCGGCGCCGCATATCGGACAGGTCCTCGCGCGGCTCGTCCCCCACCTCACCGGTCAGCGCCTGCCAGATGGCCAGCCGGATGCCGCGGGGGTCGTCGAAGGCCTCCCGTAGGTAGCGGACGACCAGCTCCTCGAAGGGGACCGCGGGGTCGTTGAAGGTCGCCTCGCGCCGCAGCCACTCGCGGCCCAGCTCCCGGTAGAGGCCCTCCTTGCCGCCGAAGTAGTAGGTGATCAGCTGCTTGTTGAGGCCCGCACGGTCCGCGATGTCCTGGACGCGCGCGCCCGCGAACCCCTTCTCGGAGAACTCGTCCATGGCCGCCTCAAGCAGCAGCTGCCGGGAGCGCTCCGGGCACTGCTTGCGCTCCTCGGGCGTGGCGGCGCGGCGGGGCCTCTTGGACGTCCCGTGCATCGTCGTCATCTCCTCTTCCTCGGCCCGGACCGGCTGTCGGCCTGGACCGGCTGTCGGCCCGGACAGGCTAGCCGGGGTACCCGTCATGCTCTCATCTAACTGTTTGACAAGTTCATCCGTTTGGATGAACCTGGCTGCGGTTACGTACGGGATCGCAGGACAGGCAACAGGACAGGCAAGGAGATCGATCATGTTCGTGGTGACCGGAGCCACCGGAAACGTCGGCAGCCATGTGGTGAAGCACCTGGCCGACGCGGGCGCCGACGTGCTCGCGCTCACCCGTGACCCCGAGGCGGCCCGGCTGCCGGAGGGCGTGCGGGCGGCCCGCACCGACGAGCTGCCCCTGGACGGTGCCACGGCGCTGTTCCTCAACCCCGCGGTGGTCTGGCAGGTCGGGTCCGAGAAGATCCTCGAACGGGCCAAGGCGAGCGGGGTGCGGCGGATCGTGATGCTCTCCTCGTCCTCCGTCCTGGACGATGTCGATCCGCAGACGAACCCGATCGGCGCCCGCCACCGCGCCCTGGAGGACGAGGTCGAGGCCACGGGGCTGGAGTGGACGTTCGTCCGCCCGGGCGGCTTCGCCGCGAACGCGTTGCAGTGGGTGGACCAGATCAAGGCGGGGGACGTGGTGTACGGGCCGTACGCCGGGGCGCAGATGGCGCTCATCCACGAGGCCGACATGGGGGCCGTCTGCGCCCGTGCCCTGCTCGCCGACGACCTGGTCGGCAAGGCCCCCGAGCTGACCGGACCCGAGTCGCTGAGCTTCGCCGACCAGGTGCGCGTCATCGGTGAGGCCATCGGGCGGCCGCTGCGGTACGAGGAGATCCCGCATGAGGCGGCGCGGGAGCGGATGTCCGGCGGGTTCGTCACGCCGGAGATGGCGGACTCGCTGTTGCGGGTCTTCGCGGAGTTGGTGGACCGGCCGCAGACGATCTCGCCGGAGGTGGAGCGCATCACGGGCCGTCCCGGGCGTACGTTCGCCCAGTGGGTGGAGGACCACATGGCCGACTTCCGCTGAGGCGCGTGCCGCGCCGGGGCCCGGGTACGCACCGGACCGCCTCCTGAGGCGGGCTTTCCCCTACCCGCCCCTTCCCACAACCGGGGCTCCGCCCCGGACCCCGCTCCTCAATCGCCGGAGGGGCTGAAATCAGCCCATCCGGGGTCCAGGGGGCGGAGCCCCATGGTTCGGGAAGGGGCGGGTAGGGGAAAGCCCGCCTCAGGAGGCGGTCCGCGTGCCGCGCTTGCCCGTCTGCTTCTTCGCGGTGGCCTTCTTGGCCGCCGTCTTCTTGGCCGCGGCCTTCTTCGTGCCCGTCTGCTTCTTCCCCGCCGGCTCCGCCTCCGCGGCCTTCGCCGTCTTCGTCCCGCCTCTCTTCGCCGCCGTCTTCTTCTCGGCCGCGGGCGCCTTCTTCGCCGACGCGGCCTTCTTCGCCGGTGCCTTCTTACGGCCGCGCAGCTCGTGGACCGTCGCCTCCGCCTCCTCCCCGGCTTCGCCCTCCGGGGCCTCGGCGGCCTCCCCGGCCTCCTCGCCCCGGGCCTCCTTGGCGCTGCGGACGCTCTCCTTCAGCGCGGCCATGAGGTCGACCACCTGCGCGCCCGCGGGCCGCTCACCGGGCTCGGCGGTGGGCGTGGCGCCGGACACCTTCGCCGCGACCAGTTCCTCCAGCGCCTCGTGGTACTCATCCCGCAGATCGTTCAGATCCACCTCTCCGAGCGTCTGCATCAGGGTGTCCGCGAGGTCCAGCTCCGCCGGCTTCACGGTGACCTTCTCCTTGGGGGCCACCCCCGCGGGCTCGCGCACCTCGTCCGGCCAGAGCAGCCGGTGCAGCGCGATCGTGTCGCCCACGACGCGCAGCATCCCCAGCCGCTCGCGGCCGCGGTGGGCGTATTTGGCGATGGCGACCTTCTCGCTGCGCTTGAGCGCCTCGCGCAGCAGGGTGTACGGCTTGGCCCCGGCGGCGCCGCTGGTGCCCAGGTAGTAGGCGTCGCCCATCTGGAGCGGATCGATCTCGGAGGCGGAGATGAACGCCTCGATCTCCAGGGTGTGGGTGGTGGGCAGCGGAAGCGCCGCGAGGTCCTCTTCGGTGATCGGGACCAGTGCGCCGTCCGCGTCCTCGTACGCCCGCCCGATCTCGCCCGACTCGACCGGCTTGTCCTCGAGCTCGCAGACCTTGCGGTAGCGGATGCGGCCGTTGTCGCGGGTGTGGATCTGCCGGAACGAGATCGAGTGGTCCTCGGTGGCCGGATAGATCTTGATCGGAATGCTCACCAGGCCGAAGGAAATGTTCCCATTCCAGATAGATCGCATGCTTGATCCCTTTCGTGAGATTCTTATCGTATGTCCCCGATCGCGGAGGTGGAGGGGCGGCGGATCACGCTCAGGAACCTCGACAAGGTCATCCATCCGGCCACCGGCACCACCAAGGGCGAGCTGCTGCACTATCTGGCGTCGACCGCGGACGCGCTCCTCGGCCATCTGCGCGGGCGGCCGCTGGCGTTCCTGCGCTACCCGGACGGCCCCGACGGCCAGAAGTTCTTCACCAAGAACCCACCTCCGGGCACGCCTTCCTGGGTGACGACGGCCGAGGTCACCCGCCATAAGGGGGAGACCGCGCGGCAGGTGGTGATCCAGGACCTGCCCTCGCTGATGTGGTCGGCCAACCTCGTGGTGGAGCTCCACACCCCGATGTGGCGGATCGACCAGGGCGTGGGCATCGCCGACCGGCTCGTCTTCGACCTCGACCCCGGGCCGCCCGCCACGATCGTGGACTGCCGAGCCGTCGCCGTATGGCTGCGCGAACGGCTGGCCGCCGACGGCCTTACGGCGTACGCGAAGACCAGTGGCTCCAAGGGGCTGCATCTGCTGGTGCCGGTGGAGCCGACCCCCTCCCGGCAGACCACCGCCTACGCCAGACGGCTGGCCCTGGAGGCCGCGAACGCCATGCCGGACCTGGTCATCCGCAAGATGACCCGCTCGCTGCGGCCCGGGAAGGTGTACGTGGACTTCAGCCAGAACGCCGCCGCGAAGACCACCGCCGCCCCGTACACCCCCCGCGCCGTCCCCGAACCGGCCGTCTCCGCGCCCGTCACCTGGGAGGAGGTCGAGGCGTGCGGCGACGCCGCGGAGCTGACCTTCCTGATCGACGACATCCCCGCGCGGCTCGACCGCCACGGGGATCTGCTCGCCGCGCTGCTGGACCCGGCGGAGGGGCGCCCGCTGCCGACGGGCGAGGCCGCCGTGGAAGGGGAGGGCGAGGAGGCCGTAGACGAGGACGGGGAAGACGGCCAGGGCGACGACGAAGGCGCGGCCGGCCGATGACCTCGTCCTCCCACGAGCAGCCGCCCCTTCAGCCACCCGTGGAGGTGGCGCTGGCCCGTGTCGTCCCGATCCTGCCCACCGCCCCGCCCGGACGGCGGCTGGCGTACGAGCCCAAGTTCGACGGCCATCGGCTGCTGATCTTCCGGCTGAGGGACACCGTAAGGATGCAGGCCCGCTCCGGCCGCATCATCACCCGTGCCTTCCCCGACCTGGCGGCCGCCGCGCGGCCGCTGCCGCCCGGTACGGTCCTCGACGGTGAGGTGGTGGTGTGGGCGGGCGGCCGTACGGACTTCGCCGCCGTCCAGAAGCGCGCCTTCGCCGCGTCCGAGTCCCGGGCGGGGCGGCTCGCCCGGGAACTGCCCGCCTCCTACGCCGCCTTCGACCTGCTCGCGATCGGCGCGGAGGATCTGCGGCCGCTTCCGTACGAACAGCGTCGCGCCCGGCTGATGGCGCTCCTCGAACCGCTCGGCCCACCGCTCCAGGCCGTGCCGATGACGACCGATCCGGAGCTCGCCGCCACCTGGTACGAGTCGCTCCTGGAGATCGGCATCGAGGGCCTGGTCATCAAGGAGCTGGACCAGCCCTACCGGCCGGGCCGCCACTGGCGGAAGGTGCGCCACTCGGAGACCCGTGACGCCGTGGTCGTCGGCGTCGTCGGCCCCCGCCTCCGCCCGCGCGCCCTCGCGCTGGTGCTCCCGGGCGACGACGTGCCCCTGATCTCCGCCCCGCTCTCCACGGCCGTCCGCGCCCAGCTCGGCACGGCCCTGCGCGACCTGCCCGACCACCGGCCCCCGCCCGCCGAACTCCCCACCGCCCTGGACCGGGTCGGCGCCGAGATCGCCTACCGCCCCATCGCCCCGGACCTGACCGTCGAGGTCCGCCAGGAAGGCACGGTCCGCCACGCGGCGACGAGAGTCATGCGCCTCCGCATCCCCGACTGATCACCTTCGGCCGACCCCGTGCCCTGTGCGCCCCGGCCGTGCGACGATGCGCGGATGCGGGTGACGGTCGTGGGCAGCGGTGACGCGTTCGGCTCGGGCGGGCGGTTCCAGACCTGCCTGGCGGTGGCCCCCGACCCGACCGGCCCGCCCCACGTCCTGGTGGACTGCGGCGCGACCAGCCTGACGGCGATGCGTCAGCAGGGGATCGAGCCCAACGACATCGACACGGCCCTGGTCACCCATCTGCACGGTGACCACTTCGGCGGTCTGCCCTTCCTCGTCCTCGACGGGCAGTTCCGGCGCCGCACCCGTGATCTGACCGTGGTCGGCCCGCCCGGGACCGGTGACCGGCTGACGCGGGCGATGGAAGCGCTGTTCCCCGGCTCGAGCGGGGTGCGACGGCGCTTCGACGTCCACGTCATGGAGCACGCCGACCGGTGCCCCAGGCAACTGGGGCCCCTGCGAGCGACCCCCTTCGAGGTGCGGCACGCCTCCGGAGCCCCCGCCTACGCGCTACGGGTGGAGGGGCCGAGCGGAGCGATGGCCTACTCGGGCGACACCGAGTGGACCGATGCCCTGCTCGACGCGGCGGACGGCGTCGGGCTGTTCCTGTGCGAGGGCTACAGCCCGCGCCCCATCCGCTGGCATCTCGACCTCGACACGCTCGCGCGCCACCGCGACCGTTTCACCTGCCGACGGCTGCTGCTCACTCATCTGTCCCCGACAGCGCTGGCCGAGGATCTGAGCGGCTGGGACGTCGCCCACGACGGGCTGCACGTCGAGCTGTGACCGTACGCCGGCGGCGGCCGGGGCTACCCGGGGTCGAACGGAGCGGCCTGGAGCGGGCCGACGAACGGCCCGTCCGTCGGGCGGCTACGCACTGCTGCCCGGATCCACTCGCTCCGCCGGATCCGGAGGCCCCGTCACCACCGCCGTCACCCGGCTGCCCGGGGCCAGTTCGCCCCGCTCCACCAGCCCGTACACACCCCACAGCAGCTTCGCCACGTACCGCCGCTCCAGCCGGACCGCGTGCCGCGCCTCGAACTCCGCCGCGAACGCCTCCAGCTCCGCCGGGACCCGTCCGTAGCCGCCGCCGTGGTAGCCGTGCTCGATCCGCCAGTTGCCGAAGGCCCGCCCCCACCCCCGCTCGTGCAGCGCGGCCACCTCGCGCTCCAGGTACCCCTCCGCCCCCTTCAGGACGGCGAACCCCACCGCCCGCGCACCAGCCGGGAGCGCGGCGGCGATCCCGGCCAGCGTGCCTCCGGTGCCCACCGCGCAGCACACCACATCGCCCGGCCCCCGCCCCAGGTCGGGCAGCTCCACGACGAGCTCCGCCGCCCCGCACGCCGCCAGGACGTTCGTACCGCCCTCCGGGAGCACATAGGCGCGCCCCCACCGCTCCTCCAGCGCCCGTAGGGGGCCCGGGTCGTCCTCACCCAGGCCGCGCAGCGTCTCGCGGTAGGCGGAGCGGGTGACGAAGGCCAGCTCCATGCCGTGTGCCTCGGCCCGCGCCAGCGACCAGTTGCGCGGCGCGTCGGCCAGCTCGTCGCCCCGGATGACCCCGACCGTCGACAGCCCGTACGCGGCTCCCGCCGCCGCCACCGCCCGGATGTGGTTGGAGTACGCCCCGCCGAACGTGAGCAGCCGGGTGTGGCCTTGCTCGACGGCCGCGCGCAGATTCGGGGTGAGCTTGCGCCACTTGTTGCCCGGCACCAGCGGGTGGATGAGGTCGTCGCGCTTCAGCCGCAGCTCCACGCCCCGGCGCGCAAGCCACTCGTCCGGTACGTCCTGCAACGGGGACGGCGGCCAGGGCTGGTACAGGGTGGCGAGGTCTATCGGGCGTCTCACCTGTCCATTCTGACCGCTGGCCCTCGTTCACTGAGCCGTGCCGTCTGTGCCGCCATTGCCCAGGACACCGCTAGCGTGGACGTCATGACGACCGAGGTGCACGCACCGAATGACGCGCTGCGGGCCGTGCGGATCGGCCTGCGGATGAGCCAGGACGACTTGGCAAGGGCGCTCCGCCGGGCAGGTGTCGAATCAGGCGAGCCGAACGAGGCCAGCAAGCGGGTGATCCAACGCTGGGAATCCGGTATCAGCAGATCGCCGAGGCCGGTCTACATCCGCGCGCTGGAGAGGGTCACAGGGGCGCCGATCGAGTCGTTGGGATTCGCCCCGCAGGTGCCCATGGCGATGGAGCAGGAGGGCATGACATGACACCGAGCGCGGAGGGTGTGGCTCCCGCCTCCGCCGACACCCGGGCGGGCCAGCAGACGGCGGCGGAGAACTACGGTGGCGTCTGGCTTTCCCGGTACGAGTACTACTCGTCGGGGCGCGAGGACGTCTTCGAGGGCAGGCACTACGTGGTGCTCGTGCAGCACGGCAATCGCCTGACCGGGCGGTCACTCAACGGAGCGTCCTTGAACCCGGACTCCCCGCTCTCCCTGGACCTCACCGTTGACCGGAGCGTGGTCACGGGCACTTGGACCGAGCAGACGGCCACCGGCGGTTACTACCAGGGGGCGTGCTACCACGGCGCGCTTCAGATGCTCGTGGAGCCGACCAGCCGCCGCATGGCTGGCAAGTGGGTCGGTTTCGGCAAGGACTTCGACGTCAACACCGGCCCATGGGAGCTGCGCCTCATGGACACCTCGGTCTCCAAGGCGGCCCTGGAGCGGTACAGCGTCCCGCCGGAGTGATGGGCACCCTCGGGGGCTGCCTTCGCTCCGAATTCCGACGCGTCGGGAAATGTTGACGCGTCGGGAATCCCCGACGTAATCTCCGAGCCGTGCCCACAGACGTCTTCAGCGCGCTCGCCAACCCCGTGCGCCGCAAGCTGCTCGACTGCCTCCGGGACGGCCCCCGCGCCGTCAACGACCTCGCGGGCGAGTTCGAGCTGAGCAGACCGGCGATCTCGGAACATCTCCAGGTGCTCCGGCTGGCCCGGCTCGTACGGGAGGAGCCGCGGGGGCGGCAGCGGTACTACCACCTGGAGCCGGATCCGCTCGCCGAGGTGCGGCAGTGGCTGCATCCCTTCGAGCATTACTGGCGCGCCCGGCTCCACGCGCTGCGCGACGTCCTCGACGAGGAGAACCCATGACCGAGCCCGATGCCATCCACTGCGACCAGTTCCTGCCCCACCCCCCGGCCGTCGTGTGGCAGGCCCTCACCGATCCGCGGCTGCACGCGCGGTGGTGGGCCGCGGGCGATGTGCGGGCGGAGGTCGGCCACCGCTTCACGCTCGACATGGGGTCCTGGGGAGAGCAGCCCTGCGAGGTGATCGCCGTCGAGCCGGAGCGGCTGCTGAGCTACCGGTTCGCCGAGACCACCCTCGACACCACCATCACCTGGCGCCTCGAACCGGAGGGCGCCGGCACCCGGCTCCTCCTCGAACACGCCGGGTTCGACCTCGACTCCCCGCTGGGCAGGAAGGCCCTCGACGGGATGGGCCGCGGCTGGCCCTCGGTGCTCAAGAACCTCACCAGGGTCCTCGCCGAACCGGCGGGATGAGCGGCGGGCCGGGAGACCGTCACGAGAACGGGGACCGTCACGAGAAGCGGGCTATCGCCGTCATCGTCGGCCGCAGATTCCGCACCGCGGGCAGCCACCGCATCAGCGGCGCCACCGCCCCGTAGTAGAACCCCCGCCCGCGCGGCGGCGGCACCTCGCGCACGTCCGTGATCGCCGGATGGGCCGTCCGCACCTTCGGCAGCTCACCCGCGTCCATGCCCCACGGCATGGGCGGCGCCTGATAGCCCTGGGCGGTGCGCAACTCGCCGCGCAGCGTCCGGGCGCTGAACCACCGCGGCACCGCGTCGAAGACCAGCGCCCCGCCCCGGAACCGCTCGGCGCACCCCGCGATCAGGTCCTTCACCTCGGTCGGCCGCAGATACATCAGCAGCCCCTGCGCGGTGATCAGCACCCCGCGCGCCGGATCGACCTCGTCCCGCCAGGACAGGTCGAGCGCCGAGCGGGCGAGGGTGCGCCGCCGCTCCTCGTCCGGCAGCAGCGCCCGCCGCACCTCGGCGGTCTCCGGCAGCTCCACGCACAGCCAGCGCGCCCGCCCGTTGTCCACCCGCCAGAACTGCGTCTCCAGACCCTCGGCGAGCGTGACGACCGTGCCGTCCGGATGCTCGTCCAGGAAGGCCCGTACGGCGCTGTCGAAGGTGCGGACCCGCAGCGCGTGGCCCTGCGCCAGCAGCGGGCTGGGCGCCCCGAAGGTCTCCTCGAAGGGGTAGTCGACGCGGTCGACCAGCTCCACGGCCTTGGGGTCGTCCAGCACGGTCCGCGCCCGGCGGGCCTCGGCGGCCCGCATATAGAGGTTCCACAGCAGGGTCTCGGGCACCCCGCTCAGCTCGACGCGCCGACCGCCCTCGCCGTCCCTCGGCGTTTCCCCCATCGCCTCCACCGCTTCCATCGCCTCCACCGCCATTCAACCTCACCCGATCCCCCATCCGGAACGGTGAACGCCCCGGCCCCCGGACGAATCCGGGACCGGGGCGTTCAGGCGGTACGGCGGTCCTTCAACCCGCCTCGGCCGGAACCGGGCCGATCGCCCGGCCCGCCCACTCGGGGGCCTTCTCGAGCAGATCGGTCAGCCGCTCCCGCACCTCATCGGGGAACGGAACCGAGCGGCTCTCCTTCTGGTCGATGTGGAGCGCGAGCAGCTCGGCCGTGGCCACGGGGGCGCCGTCCGGCTCGCCCACATGCATCTCGTGGGTGAACCGGACCTTCTTCTCGTCCACGCCGATGACGCGCGTACGAATGGTGAGCTCGGCGCCCTCCTCGACCTCGCTCAGATACCGCATGTGCGACTCCACGGTGTAGAGGGAGCAGCCGGTCTTGGCGCGGTAGGCGGAGTCGAGCCCGGTCTCCACCATCATCTCGTCGGTGCTGTGGCCGAAGACGAGGACGTAGAACGCCTCGCTCATATGGCCGTTGTAGTCGATCCACTCGGGACGTACGGTCTGCCGGTAGTCGGGGAGCGTGCTGCTCACTTCTCGTCTCCCATGGTGCTGGGGGTATGTGCGATGCCGTCCGTCCCCTCGGTGCGCTGCCGCGGCAGACGGCCAGTCGCCCGCAGGACGTCTATGACGCCCTGGTCCCGCTCCGCGACGAGCTGCGCGATGGTACGGCTGCCCGCCGCCTCGTCACAGCCGTCGACCATGGCCGCACGCAGCGTGTCGTCCAGCTCAGGCGCCTCGAGACGGGTCCACGGAGACTTCAACGAGGGTCCGAAGTGGTCGAGCATATGTCCCATGCCTCCGTCGCCGCCCGCCAGGGCGAACGTGAGGCACGGACCCATGAACGCCCACCGCAGCCCGGGTCCCTCGGTGATGGAGTCGTCGATCTCCTTAACCGTGGCCTCACCGTTGGCCACCATGTGCAGCGCCTCCCGCCACAGCGCCTCCTGGAGCCGGTTGGCGATGAAGCCGGGCAGCTCGCGCTCCATGGTGATCACGGACTTGCCCGCCACCTTGTAGAAGCGCGAGGCCCACTCGACCGCCGCGGCGTCCGTCTGCTTCCCGCCGACGACCTCGACCAGCGGAATGAGGTACGGCGGATTGAAGGGATGGCCGACGACGAGACGGCCGGGGTCGGCGGCCTCGGTCTGCATATCGGTCATCGGATAGCCGGAGGTGGAGGACGCGATGACGACACCGGGCGGGGCCGCCGCGTCCAGCTGGGCCAGCAGCGACCGCTTGAGCTCCAGCTTCTCCGGGGCGCTCTCCTGGACGAACTGCGCGTCGGCCACGGCCTCCGCCAGGGTCGCGGTGACGGTCAGCCGGTCGGGGGAGGCGCCGTCGGCGAGGCCGATCTGCTCCAGGGCGGGCCAGGCGGCCGCCACGAGACGGCGCAGCTTCTCCTCGGCGTCGGGGGCCGGGTCCCAGGCGGTGACGTCGTAGCCGCGCGCCAGGAAGTGGGCGACCCAGCCGCCGCCGATGACTCCGGCGCCGACGCAGGCGACGCGGCGTACCTCTTCGGGGGTGCGGGGGGATGAGGGCATGGCGGTCCTAAGGGTGTGAGGGGGAGCGGGAGGAGAGGGGAGCCGGTGGGGGGATTACGCGCGGGGCTTGAGGCCCAGCCGCTGCCGCGCCTCGTCCGGTGTGGCGACCTTCGCCCCCAGCAGCTCCGTGATCTGGACCGCGCGCTCGACGAGCTGGCCGTTGGTGGCCTTGACGCCCCGGCTGAGGTAGAGGTTGTCCTCAAGACCGACCCGTACGTTCCCGCCGAGCAGGATGGACTGCGCCACCCACGGCATCTGCATCCGGCCGAGCGCGAAGCTGGCCCACTGGGCGCCCTCGGGCAGCATGTTGACCATCGACGCGAGCACGCCCGGATCGGCCGGGGCGCCCCACGGGATGCCCATGCACAGCTGGAAGACGGTCGGGTCGTCCAGCAGCCCCTCGGCCAGCAGCTGCTTGGCGAACCACAGCTGCCCGGTGTCGAAGATCTCCAGCTCGGGGCGTACGCCCAGCTCCTGGATGCGCTTGGCCCCGGTGCGCAGCATGTCGGGGGTGGAGACGTAGAGGTTGCTGCCGTCGCCGAAGTTGAGCGAGCCGCAGTCCAGGGTGCAGATGTCGGGGAGCAGATCCTCGACGTGGGGGAGCCGGTCGAGGCCGCTGACCAGGTCGGTGCCGGGGAGGTGGGTGAGCGGGTTCTCCGGGTCGATGACCAGGTCGCCGCCCATGCCCGCGGTGAGGTTGATGACGACGTCGGTGCCGGTTTCCTTGACCCGCTCCACGACCTCGCGGTAAAGCCGCGGATCGCGGGCGGGGGCGCCGGTCTCGGGGTCGCGTACGTGGATGTGGACCACGGCCGCCCCCGCCTCCGCGGCCTCGACGGCGGAGCGGGCTATCTGCTCGGGGGTGACGGGGACATGGGGGCTGCGGCCCACGGTGTCACCGGCGCCGGTCAGGGCACAGGTGATGATGACGCTGTCGTTCATGGGCATGGGCTTCTCTCCCTCTTCTCGCGGTGCACCGCACTCTTGCTAATGCTTCGGCTACGGTCCGGGCCGGTCGGCCGGTCCGGCCGCGTCGGCGCCGGAGCGCCGTGCGGTCAATTCGGTGTCCACGTACGCGTTGCAGGCGATGTCCATGGCCTCGGCGCTCGTACCGCCCGCACCGGGTTCGGTGGCCAGCACCTGGATGGCGAGTCCGTCGATCAGCGCGGTCAGGCGCAGCGCGCTGAACTCCGGGTCGACGGTGCGGAAGACCCCCTGCTCGATACCGCGCCGGATCACCTCGGCCACGGTCTGCCGCCACTGCCGGTAGAAGTCGGCGTGCAGCCGCCCGATGGCCGTGGACCGCGCGGCCTCGGCCCACAGGTCCATCCACACCAGCCACTGCCGCCGCTGCCGCTCGGTGTGCGGCGCCTGGAGCGCGATCAGCTGCCGCAGCTCCTCGCGCGCGTCGTCGGCCTCGGCGATCCGGGCGGCGCGGCGCGCGGTGTCCTCGTCCATGCACCAGCGCACGGCGGCCTCGAGCAGCTCGGCGCGGCCCGGGAAGTGGTAGTGGATGGTGGCGGTGCTGGTGTCGCAGGCGGCGGCGATGTCCGCGACGCGTACGGCGTGGAAGCCGCGCTCGGCGATGAGCCGCACCGTCTCCCGCACGATCTGTAGCGGCCGTCCGCTGCCGGGGGGCGCGGCAGGGGCGGGCGGCCGCGGCGCCCCGGCCGCCCCGCCGTACGCTCCCTCGGCCCCGCCGTCCGCCGCGTCGGCCGTCGTGGTGCCCAGCAGCCATCCGGCGTCCACGTTCCCGGCGTCGGCGATCCGCGCCAGCTCGGCCACGGTGAAGCGCCGGCTCCCGCTGAGCGAACGCGAGAGCTTGGACGGGTCCATCACGACCCGCCGAGCGAATTCGCGCTGGGTACAACCGGCTTCGCCGATCACCTGACGTACGCGTTCCGCCACGTCGAACTGTTGCCGCATGGCCGACACGGTACGGATGCGTTGAGATAACCGCAATGAATGCGACGGCGGAGTGCCCGGTTTCTCCATAAAACAATGGGAATTACACCTGGGAATTGCGATGCAGGCTGACTGATGCATCAGTTGTGCCCGATGATGTTCGAACACTTCCGACTATGCTCACCGGGCGTGGGAACAGGAGAGATCGGGTGACATCGGATGGGGACGACGTACGGCTTATCGGCGGCCGCTACCAGCTGGGCAACCGGCTGGGACGAGGCGGTATGGGCACGGTCTGGCGCGCTTACGACCAGATGCTGGAGCGCGAGGTCGCTGCCAAGGAGCTGAACGTCGCGAGCGACGACCACGAGTACCACCGACGGCTGCGCCGGGCGCTGAGAGAGGCGCGTACCGTCGCCCGGGTGCACCACCCGCATGTGGTGGGCGTCCATGACCTGGTCGAACACGACGACCGGCTGTGGATCGTGATGGAGCTGATCGACGGCCCCAACCTGGCCCGCCGGATCGCGGACGACGGCCCCCTCACCCCGGGCCACACCGCCGCCCTCGGGCTTCAGCTGCTCGGCGCGCTGGAGGCCGTGCACGCCGCCGGGGCGTTGCACCGCGACGTCAAGCCCGCCAACGTCCTGCTGCGCCGGGACGGCAGCGCCGTCCTCACCGACTTCGGCATCGCCGCCCTGGAAGACGACGACTCGCTCACCAGCACCGGTGAACTCCTCGGTTCCATCGGCTACATGGCGCCCGAACGGCTGACGGCGGAGGAGGTCGGCCCGCCGTCGGACCTGTGGTCGCTGGGCGCGACCCTGTCCGCGGTCGCCTCCGGCGTCGCGCCCTTCCAGCGCTCCACGGGGGCCGCCGCGCTGCACGCGGTCACCTTCGCGGACCCGGAGATCCCGGAACGGGTCGGCGCCCTGCGGCCCGTCGTCGAGGCCCTGCTGAACAAGTCACCGGACCAGCGCCCGTCCGCGGCCACGATCGGGGCCGCGCTGCGACGCGTGGCGGACGGGGCGGAAGACCCGGGCCCGCTGCCTCCGGCCGGGCCCGCGGGGACGGCAGGAACCCCGGGCCACTTCCCGGAGACCCCCACCCCCTTGGCGGACACCCCGACGCTGACGGCGCCCCCCACGGTGACCGGATCCCACAACAGCCTGTCCGGAAGCCCGCGGCCCACCGCGCCGCACACCGTGGCCGGAAGTCCGACGCCGACCGCGCCGCACACCCTGGCCGGAACCCCCGCCCTGGACCGGGAACCGACCGTCATCGACCAGGCGGCCGGATCGCCACCTCGCCCCCGCGGCCGGGGCCGGGCCCGGACCTGGTGGTGGACGGCGGGCGCGGCGCTCGCCGTGGCGGCCCTCGCCACCGGGCTCTTCTTCGCCTTCGGGCCCCCGTCCGACAACGACGGCGACGGCGACGCGGCGCAGCCCGGCACCACCATCAGCAAGGTGACCGTCGACGCGACGCGCGGCTGGCAGCCCGCGACGAGCACCCCGGTCCAGAAGGGCGACAAGGTGTCGGTCCGCTACGCCGGCGGCACCTGGACGGTGGACTCCGCCAACCTGCCCCTCGTCGGCCCGGCCGGCCACACCCGCGCCGACGACGAATCCCTCAACTTCGCCTGGGAGGACTGCAAGATGAAGTCCTCCGCCCCCTTCGGCGCCCTCCTGGGCCGCTACCCGGGAAACCCCGGGAACCCCCACGCCGTAGGGCGCGCATGGCACTTCACGGCAACCCGCCAGGGCACCCTGCAACTCCGTATCAACGACGGTGAGAGCTGCCTCGACGACAACAAGGGAGCCGTCACCTTCATCGTGCAGATCACCCACTGACCGGGCGGCGCGGCGCGCCCGGTCACGCGGTTCCGCGAAAAACGTGGGCACCATGGGCAACGCGCGGGCTTCGTCGACGCATCCTCCCGGGCGGTCCGGGCAGCAGCGCCTGGGTCACCAGCACGAACAGGGAGCGTCACTTGGATACGGAGAAGAGGAAGAAGCCGCTCGCGCGGCGACGTGTTCTGGCCCTGACGGGCGGATCCCTCATCGCCGCGGGGTGCACACAGGGCGAACGACGGCCCGCCGCCAAGACGACCAGTCGCGACCCCGAGGCGAAGACCTCCGCCGACGGGCCGGACGGCGCGCTGGGGGCGAATTTCAACGAGGACCCCGACAGCGTGACCTTCGGCGAACTGCGCGAGCTCTCCGCGAGCTGGCTCCGGGGTTTCGTTCCGATGCCCGAGGTCGAGGACGACGCCTCCCAACAGCGCGCCATCGCGAAGCTCCTGGACGCCCATCGGCTCGGTCACAGCACGGTGCTCTCGCTGAAGTTCCCGTACAACCACAAGCCGATACCCCGGCCGGACAGCTCCGCCATGGACGCGGAGCTCGCCCGGGTCGACAAGGTCCTGCACACCGTCCTCGACACCGTCGACGTCCTGGCCATCGGCAACGAACCGTTCATCGAGAGCCTTGACCAGGACCGCGGCTCGGGCGCGCTGAACGCGTTCTACGAGCACGTCGCGGAGCACATCATCGCGTACCGGAAGAAGCACTTCGGCTCGCGCTGCCGGACCCACCTCCACATGGGGGCGCTCAACCACCTCGACAAGCCGGACAAGCGGACCCGGGCCACCGACCGCTGGCTGTCCTTCACCCGCCGGACCCCGGAGATCGAGGGCGTGGACATCCACCCCCATGTGTCCGCGCCGGAGAAGGTGAAGCCCTACCTCGACTACATCCTGCCCCGGCTCCGCGACGACCAGAAGTTCCTGGTCACCGAGTTCTCCCTGGTCCAGCTGTGGAAGCTGCACCTGAACGACACGATCCCCGCGCGCTTCGCCCGCCGCTACCGCCTTCCGTCGGACACCCCGGTGTGGAAGTTGATCAGGGAAGCCATCGAGCATCCCTTCCCCGAGGAGAAGTGGCGCGACTTCCTCTCCATGAGCCCCTGGTTCGAGAACAACAAGCACTTCCTGCGGGACCAGGTGAGCCACTTCCGTGACACCGGACGCCTCGCCGTGGCCACCTACGGCGTCACCCAAGGCGCCGCCATGACCCGGAACTTCGGCCCGGACAAGTCACCCTGGCTGCTGAACAGCCTCTATGCCAACCGCACCGTGGAGCGGACCGACGACGGCTCACCGGCCCACAACTACGGCTTCTTCGACGACTTCCGAGCCCTCCAGCGCCCCCAGGACCGCCCACCGAAGAACTGATCTCCCTCCGGGGCTCCTCCGGGTCCCGGCCGCCCAGGATGCGAGAGACTCCCGCGATGAGTGGTTGTTGCGGCGCGGAGCTGGTACTCGGCGGGATCGTCATGGCGGGGGCGTCCGTGCAGTGGCTGACGGGCATGGGGTTCGCACTGATCGCGGTGCCCGCTCTCGTCCTGCTGCTCGGCCCGGCCGACGGCGTCGCCCTCGCCAACTGCGGGTCCGGTGCCATCTGCGCGCTGGGACTCCTCGACGGGGGCTGGCGGCGGGTGCGGCTCACCGCGATGGTCCCCCTGGTCGCCGCCTCCGCCGGCACCGTCCCGGCCGGCACCTGGGTGGCCGCCCGCCTCCCCGAACCCGTCCTCCTGGCCGGTACGGGCGCCCTGGTGAGCCTGGCCGTCCTGCTGGTGATGGCCGGTATGCGCGTCCCCGCCCTGAACGGTGTCAAAGGCGCGCTGACCGCCGGTGCCGCCGGAGGCTTCATGAACGCGTCGGCCGGTGTGGGCGGCCCGCCGATATCCCTGTACGCGGTGAACGCGGGCTGGACGGTCCGCGAGTTCGTGCCCAACGCGCAGTTCTACGGAATCGTGGTGAACGCGTTCTCCGTCGCCACCAACGGCGTCCCCCGACTCGGCCCACCCCTATGGGCCTTGGCGGCGACAGGAATGATGGCGGGCGCCTTCATCGGCAAGTCCCTCACCGCCCGCGTCCCCGACCACCGAGCCCGCCTGCTGGTCCTGCTGCTGGCGCTGGCAGGCGGGCTGTCCACGCTGGCGAAGGGGGCGTGGGAGCTCTGAGGACCCCTACCTCAGGTAGCCCGCATGCGTCACACGGGAAGCGAATCGGGAAGCGAATCCAGCCAGTCGACCAGCAGCCGGTTGATCTCCTCCGGGCGCTCCTGCTGGATCCAGTGGCCGCAGTCCTCGAGGATGTGCGAGCCGACGAGTCCGGGCAACGTGTTCGGGTACGCCTTGATCGCATCGCCCATCCAGGCGGTCGAGGCGTCCAGGGCGCCGCCGACGAACAGCGACGGCTGGGTGATGGGCGCGCCGTCGTACTCGGCCAGGTCCTCCCAGTCCCGGTCCATGTTCCGGTAGCGGTTCAGCCCTCCGCTCAGCCCGGTCCGCTCGAACTCACCGGCGTAGACATCGAGGTCCCGCTCGCTCAGCCAGGCGGGCAGCCGTCCGGCGGGGAACCGTTCGCGCAGCGTACGGCCGCGCGTGACGAAGTGCGGGTCGGGCAGGTCGGGGCCGGGCATGGTGTCGCCGGACAGCGCCGAGTAGATCCCCGCGAGCCAGCCGCGCACATCCGGCTCGACCTCCGCCTCGGCCCGGCCCGGCTCCTGGAAGTAGGAGACGTAGAACTCCTCGTCCCCGCCCATCCCGGCGAAGACCTCGGAGGGCCTGGGGCCGCCCCGCGGGGCGTACGGCACGCTCAGCATTCCGACCGCCCGGAACACATCCGGGCGCAGCAGGGCGGAATTGGCGGCGATGGGCGACCCCCAGTCGTGACCGATCACCACGGCGGACTCCTCGCCGAGCGCTTCCACCACGGCGACGTTGTCCGCCACCAGTTCCCGCATCCGGTACGCGTCCACCGCCGCGGGCCGGGACGAGCGCCCGTATCCACGGACATCGACGGCGGCCACCCGGTATCCGGCCGCGGCCAGCGCGGGCAGCTGGTGGCGCCATGAGTACCAGGACTCCGGAAAGCCGTGGACGAGCAGCACCAGCGGGCCGGTGCCCCGCTCCACGAGGTGGATCCGCCCGGCGGGTGAGGGCACCAGACGGTGGGTGGGGTCGGTTGTGGGCGGCGTCTGCGGCATGGTTTCCTCCCGGGGCGCGCTGAACATTCCGTGTGGCGGCCGATGGGTCCGAGCCTGCCGTGCCGTCCGCGGCTCGGACCACACTCCTTGCCGGTTCGGCAAACCACTTCGGCCACTCGCCGACGCACCAGATGTGCGGGTTCGCGGCATTACTTCCAGAATTGATCGCACGGTGAGTCTTCTCGCGGAGGTGAGGGCCGTGGCCACGTACATCACGCTGCTGAACTGGACCGAGCAGGGAGTCCGCGCCTACAAGGACACCACCAAGCGCACCGAGGACTTCACGGCGGCGCTGGACAAGCTCGGGGCGCGGCTCGTGGACATCTACTGGACGGACGGGCCGTACGACCTCATGTGCATCGTGGAGGCCCCGGACGACGAGACCGCGACCGCGGCGTCGCTCCAGCTCAGCGCGTTGGGCAATGTCCGCACCACGACCCTGAGGGCCTTCGGGCGGGAGGACATGGGCCGCATCATCGCCAAGGTCGCCGGCTGAGGCGGCGCGCATACGGAGACGAGGGTGGCCCGGCCCCGAAGAACGCGGGCCGGGCCACCGAACCACCAGGTGGTGCTACTTCGTGGCGGGGCCGGACAGCTCCTTGCCGAACGCGGCGTCGTCCGCCGGGGAGCCGAGGTCGCCCGGCCCGATGAGGGCGGAGCCCTCGGCGGTGAGCCCGTCGGCGCCCGCGTACAGCAGGGCCACCGCGCCCGCGCCCTCGGTCCGGTTCGGGACCCCGACGGCCAGGTCGGGCTTGCCGTCGCCGTTGTAGTCGGCAGGCGAGATGGCGTCGCCGAACCAGTCGCCGCCCGTCATGTCGCCGGGGACGCCCTCGGTGTCGAGGGAGAAGGTCTGCGCGCCCGCGTCGGTCAGCCAGTCCTTGGTGCCCTTGAGCACGGTGATGGCACCGGCGTCGTTGTAGCCCCCGGGGGCCTCGGCGTCGGTGTCGCTGACGACGAGGTCGTCGTGGCCGTCGCCGTTGATGTCGGTGAGCCGGGAGGCGATGCCGTTCTGCGCCTTGCCCGTCCAGTTCACCGGGGTGCCGAGCCCCCCGGCGGTGCCCGGGTACGTCCGCAGGCGCGCGTCGTCCGGACCGTCCGTGAACCCGGTGTCCGTGACGACGTCGTCCTTGCCGTCGCCGTTGATGTCACCCACCACGGCCCGGTACGAGGCGAACGGCAGCGGTACGTCCTCGCCCAGCGATGTGCTCTTCAGCCCCGCGGACGAGCCGGGCAGCACGCCGAGCGTGCCCTCGTCGGCGGGGTCGTCCTGGTAGGCGACGGTGACCAGGTCGGCGAAGCCGTCCCCGTTGATGTCGCCGGAGGACAGGTGTTCCGTGCCCGCGCCGCCGCCGGGCGGGGTGACGGCGGACATCTTCGGGGTGGCCGTCTCGCGCAGGTTCGCCGCGCCGTTCACGACCTGGACCTGGGTGCCGTCGGAGATGGCGATGTCGTCGCGGCCGTCGTGGTTGTAGTCGCCCACGGCCATCCGGTCGCCGAACAGCGCGTAGGCGGTGGCCTTGGGCGCGTGGAAGGCGATGGCGTCGCTGGAGAGGCCGTCCTTCGAGCCGAAGACGACCGTGACCGAACCGGCCCGCTTGGCGTCGCCGATGGCCTCGTAGTTCGCGGCGACGATCAGATCGCCGTACCCGTCCCCGTCCACGTCGCCGCGCACCACGGCCGAGCCGAAGTGGTCCGAGGTCTCGGGCGTGCCGGGAATCCCCGGGCTGGCCTGCGACAACGTGCCGTGCCGCCCGGTGTCGACCCCGGCCTCGGCGCCGTAGGTCACACCCACGTAGCCCGCCTTGGACTTCCCCGAAACGGTCCCGTCGGGCGCGCCCACGCCGAGGTCGGCATAGCCGTCGCCGTCGATATCGCCCGGTGTGGTCTTCCCTGCCGCGGCAGCCGTGGGGGAGGACTGCTTCTGGTCGGTTCCGTCGCCGTTCGACACCACGGCGCCGGCCCCGGCGGCCACGGCGGCGGTCACGACGGCACCCACCGCCACGCCCACCACACCTCGGGTTCTATTGCGCACAAATCCTCCATGAGTAACGCATCGGTCGCCCTTGAGCCCCGACCGCCACCTGTCTCCCCCGGCGGCCGGAACGGAAGGGTCATGGAAGGAGAGCTGTCCGAAAGCTGAACGGTTGCACAACCGGAGGAAAACGAGACAGGGTCGTGATCAACGCAAGGTGCGGCCCAACTTCCCTGCCGGGCAGGGAACTTGGGGCCAAAGGCGGAGAAGCCGGACGCGTCCGCGAACGTCCGCCACTGACCGTGAGGCCCCCCATGTCCCCCGGCCCGCGTGCGCCCCGCCCCGCACCGTCGCAATCTGGACCCATGAGCCGTCGGTGCCCGGCGAAAGGGGACCCGTCGACCACGCCGACGGGCTCTCCCGCACCACCCGGCCCATCCCTGGAGGTCTCGCCATGTCGAGCAAAGAGCAGATGGCAGGCAGCGCCGAGAGCCAAGCGCGGATGGCGGCGCTGAGCTCGGCGATCACCGTGCTTCAGTCGGCCAAACCGCCGTTCGTGCCGGAGGGGGCGGAGGGGATGACGATCCGCGTGGACTACCCGCCCGGCGACCCCGGCCTCCCCCCGCACCGCCACTCGGGCCCCGCCTTCGGCTACGTGCTGGAGGGCGAGATGCTCTTCGAGCTGGAAGGCGAGCCGGAGCGAGTGATCCGGGCGGGGGAGACGTTCTGGGAGCCGGGCGGCGAGGTCATCCACTACCAGGACGGAAACAACCGGACGGACGCCTGGAGCCGCTTCATCGTCACCATGTTCTGCGCCCCGGGCCAGCCCATGCTCACCCTGGTCGACGACGAGGAACTGGCCCGGCGCCAACACCTACGGGCTCCCCGCCCGGGGGCGTGATCCGCCACCGACGCCGGGGACGAGGGTGTGTCCGGCAAGGTCAGTTCCTCAGTCGGCGCGGCCAGTAGCCGCCACGGTCACGCCCAGGCCGATCATCGCGAGGCCGCCCGCCCCGCCGACCATCGACAGCCGCCGGTCGGAGCGGGCGAACCAGGAACGTGCCGCCGAGGCACCCAGGCCCCACAGGGTGTCCGTGATCATTCCGATGGTGACCGGGACCAGGCCCAGCACCATCATTTGCAGCGGAAGGTGGCCCGCCGAGTGGTCGACGAACTGCGGTAGCACCGCCGCGAAGAAGACGATGCCCTTCGGGTTCGTGACGCCGACGAAAATGCCGTCCAGGACCGTGCGCAGATCGCCGCGCTGCGCACGGGCCGGGGCCTCCATGTCCGTCACGCGCATGTCCCCCCGGTGCCGGAACGCCTGCACGCCCAGATAGACGAGATAGGCCGCCCCCGCCAGCTTCACGCCCATGAACACCGCCGCCGAGCTCTGCACCAGCGCGCCGAGACCCCATGCCACGGCGGTCACGAGCAGATAGCAGCCGACCATGTTGCCGAGGACCGTCTCCAGGGCCGTACGACGGCCGTATGCGAGGGCCCGGCCGACCACGAACAGCACGCTCGGCCCCGGGATCACGATCACCAGTAGCGACATCGCCGCGAACGCGAGGATGCTCTCCGTGGACACCATATGTCCGTCCCTCCTGGACCGTCTCAGTACAGGAGGCATTCAAACAGAAGGCGGAACGTCCGCCCAGACCCATCCGCATCCCGCCACCTCGACGGCGGCGGTGAGCTCCGGAGCCCGGAGCCCTAATTCACCCCGGCGGCGAATTCGCCGAAAAGGCGGTTCGCCGTGGGGGAGGTGAACTGGCGCTCCAGTTCCGCTCGGGCGGTCTGCTTGCGGAACTCTCCTTCGTAGGAGGCGTCACCGGCGTTGTGCATGAGCTCGGTGATCCATGCCGCGTATGCCTGGTAGTTCCAGACATGGCGCAGACAGGTCTCCGAATAGCCGGTGAGCAGGGCCGGATCGTCCTTCTGGATCCGGGCGATGACGGCGCGCGCGAACACTTCGGCGTCGTGAAGGGCGAGGTTGATTCCCTTCGCGCTCATCGGGGGGACGATATGCGCCGCGTCTCCGAGGAGATACAGCCTGCCGTGGCTCATGGGACTGTAGACCACACTCCGGAGCGGCAGTATTTGCTTGTGGAGGACCGGGCCGGTCGCCACGGGGACACCGAAACGAGCTTCCAGTTCGCTCCAGACGCGCTCGTCCGGCCACTGCTCAAGGGTGTCGTCCGGCGCGCACTGGAGATAGAGACGACTGGCCGTCGTGCCGCGGGGGATGATTCCCGCCAGGCCGCGGGAATGGATCGCCATGGCCGCGGGGTCCGGCGTCACCTCGGCCAGGACGCTCAGCCAGGCGTACCCATAGTCGTAGGAGTAACGAGTGAGGGCGTCGGCGGGGACGGAATCCCTGCTGACCCCGTGGTAGCCGTCGCAGCCGGCGATGTAGTCGCAGTTGATGACCCGTGTCGCACCGGCGGTGTCCCGGTAGCGGACCCGCGGGCGCGCGCTGCCGACGTCCTCGCTGCCGACGTCCTCGCCGTCGATGTCTTCGAGGGAGATGTCGACGGACTCGTAGCGAAGGTCTCCGCCGTCCCGCAGAAAAGCGTTCGTGAGGTTCCGGACGAGGACCTGCTGAGGGCAGAACACCATATCGGCGAAGTCGCCGTCTTCGTCATCGAAGGGATCGTTCGTGAACTCCTCCCCGTCCATCCGGAAGCTTATCGACTCTTCCGGGGCGCCGAAACTCTCCACGACCTCTTCGAGCCCCCACGCGCGGAACATGCGCACTCCGCGGCTGTCGATGGTCCCGGCCCGCTGTCGCCGCTCGACATATTCCCGGCTGCGCTTTTCGAGAACGATGCAGCCGATGCCGTTGCGCAACAGGAAATTGCCGAGCGTCAGCCCGGCGACCCCGGCCCCCACGATGACTACGGCGGTGTTCTCGGCTGTTTCTGACATATATTTCCGAGCCTCCTCGAGGCATGAAGAAAGCAATGCGGTGTGCCGATCACCACTGTGGACCCGGCCGTCATCGCCGCCCACTGCTGAATGGACACCGAATACCGAAAAGCCGCCAACTACCGTGCGTCGTCGCGCAGATCCGCCTGATAGCGGCCCGGGGTCTGCCCGACGACCTCGGTGAACGCCTCGATGAAGCTCGAGGGGTTGGACCACCCGCACTCCATCGCGGTGTCGGTCACGGACCGGCCGTCGGTGAGGTGGACCAAGGCGTGGTGGATGCGCAGGATGGTGCGCCACCGGTGGAAGCTCATGCCCAGCTCGGTGTGGAACAGGCGGCTCAGCGTGCGGTCGCTCGCTCCCACGGCCCGCCCCAGCTCGGTCAGGGTCGTGGTCCGGCCGGGGTCGGCGTGCAGGAGGTCGGTGACGGCACGCAGCCGGTCATCACGGGGTTCGGGCAGGTGCAGGGACTGCTCGGGGGCGGCGGTGAGCTCGTCGATCACCACCGCGCGCAGCCGTTCATGGGCGCCGGGCCGGACCTCCCGCCGATCGGTCAGCGCCAGGAGGGCTTCTCGCAGCAGGGGACTCACCGCGAAGACGCTGGGGTGTGCCACGAGCGCGTCGCACAGCTCGGCCGGGATGACGACCAGACGGGCGTCGGTCCTCCCGTAGATGCGATGGGAGTGGTCGAACCCGGGCGGGGTCCATGTCACCCGGTTGGCCGGGGCGACCCAGGTCCCGCGTGCGGTCGTAGTGGCCAGGGCGCCGGCGGCCGCGTACAACAGCTGGCCCTGGGGGTGGGAGTGGGTGTCGAGGCGGTAGCCGTGCGGAAGCCAGCCTCCACCGCTACGGGGTGACGCCTTCCGCGGCGTCGTCGGGGGTGGTGAGGAGGGCTGGCGGGTTTCCGGCATCGGCCATCAGTTTACCGCCGCTCCCGCTCGGTGAGGCCCGTCACACCACCATCATGAGCAGCATCGCGGACATGGTTCCGCCCATGCCGATATGGGCGGCCAGTGCGGCGTCCGGCGCCGTGCCGAGCCTGCGCCGGCGCCCGTGGCTTCCCCGTTCCACCGTCCGGGCCCTGTCCCACACCGAGACGGACAGCGACACCACGAAGACCACCACCGTGTCCGGCATGGCGAGCAGCCAACGTCCCCATGTGCGGCCCCGGCCGCCGTCGCGGGCGGTGGAGAGGTGCTTCCCGTTGGTCCCCCGGAGCCGGGCCCAGACGGACGCGCCGATGGACAACAGGAAGTACACCGCGAGCGCCGCGGCCACGTAACGCCAGAAGGAGCCCGAGGACGACGCGCCGGTGGCATCGGCCGCGGTGGCCATGCCCGGTGTGTCCATCCCGTGCATCCCTCCCATGCCCTGCATTCCCTCCATCCCGTCCATCCCGTCCATGCCTTCCATGCCCTGTGCCGAGTCCATCCAGGGCATGTTCTCCATGCCCGGCATCCCGGCCATGGATGAGCCGCCCAGCGCGAGTACCGGCCCGGAGGACGTGCTCGTCATGGCGAGCGTCATGATCACCATGCCCGCGCTGCCGACGATGAGGTGCACCCATTGACGGCCGTGGCTCCAGCCGCTCGCACGCGTGTGCTTGGCGGCCATCACCACACCGCCGAGTGCCAGGAGGGCGAAGGCCACGGCCCACCACATGCCGTGGCCGGTGTACCAGGCCGCGGTCGCGGGCAGCGCCATGGCGGCCATGCACGTGCCCATCAGCACATCGCCTCCCGCGGCGAAGCGGGCGTCCCCCTCGGTGGTCACCATGCGGATCAGGCTTACGGCGGCCACCAGCGCGGCGACCGCCGCTACGGACCAGCTCAGAGTCTCCATCGTTGCCTTCCCTCGTCGTCCGGGTGCGGCTTCGGTACGTCGTGCCGTCGTGCCGTCGTGCCCGTCGTGCGGCATCATCTACTGAGCCCCTAAGTACGTAGGAGATTAGGAGAGCGTTCAGCGTTACCCCCGCCGGGTATATTGGCCGAGTCGCTCACCGAGAGCAGGGATGGAAGCCATGACCACAGCCGGGGCCGGACGGGACCGTTCCCGTGGTGGCGCCGGACGCTGGATGTGGGTCGCGGCCGTCGCCCTGTTCGCCGCGTTCGCCGTGCTCGTCCACCACGAGACGAGTGCGGCCGTCTCGCCCCCGGTGCGTGCCACCGGCATGAGCGGGATGGCGCGCATGGTCCACGCGCCCTCGGCGACGGTGTCGGCGCACCCGGGTGGGCACGACGACACCGCACGGGCTTCCGCCCCGGCCGCGCACGGTGCCGATGGACCCTGTTCCGGCATGGGCGGGCAGCACTGCTCGGCCGCCGGCATCGACGTCGTCAAACTCATGCCGCCGAGCGAGTCCTGGGCCGACCGCGAGGGCGATGTGCACGCCATTCCGGCCGGTCGCCCCGTCCCCGGCACCGTGAGCCGCGCGCCGCCCGACCTTTCCGTGCTCTCTCGACTGCTTCTGTAGGCCGCCCCCACGGCTTCTTCGCGTCCGCGTACGCGATCAGCCGTGCCCGCGTGCGACCGAACACAAGGCATATCGAGAAGAGGAACACCGTCATCGTGAACAGCATCGACCGCCGCTCTGTCCTGCTGGCCGGGCTCGGCGCCGCGGGCGCGGGCGCGCTTGCCGCCTGTAGTGGCTCCAGCGGCGCCGCGGACCGCGCCACCGCCCTGGTCAAGCCGTCCGACCCGGCCGTGGCCGCCGCCGAGAGGAAGCGCACCAGCACCGGCAAGGTGCACAGGCCGACCCTGACCGCCGCGCCCGCCATGCTGGACCTCGGTGGCGGCGTCATGGCCAAGAGCTGGGCCTTCGACGGGCGGACCCCCGGCAAGGAGCTGCGGGTGTCGGCCGGGGACACCGTGGCCGCCGAACTCTCCAATCAGCTGCCGAACAGGACGGCCACGTCCATCCATTGGCACGGTCTCGCCCTCCGCAATGACATGGACGGCGTTCCCCCGGCCACGCAGACCGCGGTACGGGCCGGATCCACCTTCACGTACCGCTTCATCGCCGACACCCCCGGCACCTACTTCTTCCACCCGCACGTCGGGGTCCAGCTCGACCGCGGGCTGTACGCGCCGCTGATCGTCGAGGATCCGAAGGAGCCACTGTCCTACGACGAAGAGTGGGTGGTCGTCCTGGACGACTGGGTCGACGGTGTCACCGGCACACCCGACGAGGTCTTCGCCGAGCTGCGGCAGGGCATGGGCGGGATGGACATGGGCGGCCATGACTCGGGTGGCCATGACATGAGTGGCATGAGCGGCATGGGCGGCATGGACATGAGCGGAGACGGGGGCGGGGCGAGCGCATCACCGTCCTCTTCCGGTGACGGCATGTCGATGAGGTTCATGCTGATGGGCGCCGAAAGCGAACTGCTCGGCGGTGACGCGGGCGATGTGAAGTACGCGTACCACCTGATCAACGGCCGTGTCCCGGCCGATCCGGAGGTCTACACCGGCAAGCCCGGCAGGCGGGTCCGGCTACGGATCATCAACGCCGGCGGCGACACCGCGTACCGTGTCGCGCTCGGCGGCCACAGGATGACCATCACCCACACCGACGGCTTCCCCGTCGAGCACCAGCGGACCGATGCGCTGCTGATCGGCATGGGTGAGCGCTACGACGTGCTGGTCACGCTCGGGGACGGCGTCTTCCCGCTCGTCGCGCTCGCCGAGGGGAAGAACGCCACCGGTCTGGCCCTGGTCCGTACCGGCTCCGGCCGGGCGCCGAAAGCCACCGTCCGCCCGAAGGAACTGGACGGCACGATCGTGACCGCCTCCAAGCTCCGCGCGGCGGACGACGTCAGGTTGTCCCCGAAGAGGACGGACCGGGTCCACCGCGTCGAACTGACCGGCGGCATGACGAAGTACAACTGGGCCATCAACGGCAAGGCATTCGACATGAGCGATCCGACGGCCGCCCCGCTCATGGTCGAGGAAGGGCAGCGGGTCCGGCTGGACTTCGTCAACCGCACGGACATGTGGCACCCGATGCATCTGCACGGCCACACCTACCAACTCGGCGGCTCCGGGCCCCGTAAGGACACCGCGATCGTGCTGCCGAAGAAGAAGCTGTCCGTGGTCTTCGACGCCGACAACCCCGGCCAGTGGATGCTGCACTGCCACAACGCCTACCACGGCGAGGCCGGGATGATGGCGCTGGTGGCCTATCGCGCCTGACCGCCGCAGGGCTTCCGTCGCCTGGTGGGCTCCATCAGGTGACGGGAGCCTCGGTGCCTCACCGTGCGGACGTCTCGGCCTTGCGTGCGGCTTTGCGTGCGACGCCGATGACGCACGGGGAGCTGGGTGTGGTGCGGCCGTTGATGAGGAAGTCGAAGTGCCGTGCGCGTTCGATCCTGAATCCGGCGGCGGTGATGGCTGGTTCGGGATTCCGGGTGAGATTGCAGCCGCCGCCCAGCAGGGGCCACACCACGTTGGTGATCCGCTGCCGCCTCGCCAGGACGGGGCGTGTCGACCGGATGTGCTCGTAGAAGTACAGGAGCCCGCCCGGTCGTAGCACACGGGCGGCTTCCCCGAGCGCGGCGGGGACGTCGGCGATCGTGCACAGGACGAGCGAGGCCACGACTCCGTCGACGGAGGCGTCGGGGACGGGCAGCGCCTCGGCCCGGCCTGCCCGGACCTCTACCGGCACCGGGGACCCGGCCGACGACCGCTTCGCGAGTTCACGCAGGTGTGGCTCGGGTTCGACCGCGATGACCTGCTCGACCTTCGCTGGGTAGTGCGGGAAGTTGGCGCCGGTTCCCGCGCCGATCTCCACGATCCGGCCGGTGGTCTCGGCCAGCAGCTCCCGCCGGTGTTCCAGGGCGCCGTGGGCTTCGGCGAAGGCGTTGATCCTCGGGTAGACGCGAGCGAAGAGCGCATGGCGTATCGGCTTCTCCCGGTCCGTCGCGGCGGCCATGGGTGACTCCTCTCGGCGGGTAGGACTCCGAGCTTACTACGATCACGTAGTAGATACTATGTGGTCGTAGTAGACAGGGGGTGCTGGCCGCCGAAGCTCAGTGACCTCCCCCCAGGCAGGCCAACGGAGTCGTCGACATCAGCCAGGCGGAGCCGGCGATCGCCCATATGTGGAGCGCGGCCCCGGCGGCCGTGACGGCCACATGCCGGTGTTCCGGACGTACGGGCGGCGGTTCCGTGCCCTCGAGTTGTGTGATCCTGGCGGCCAGCAACTCGCGGCCACCCATCGCGGCGGCGGGGGCGGTGTCCGCCCACCGGGGAGTGTCACCGGCCTTCAGCAGCGCCCCGGCCACGGCGCCGACGCCGCAGTGGGCCATCGCGCAGCGGTCCGCCGCCAGTTCACGGTCGGCGGCGACCACCGTTCGCAGATGACGCAGGAGCGGAAGCGCGATGTGGCGTGCCGCCAGGAAATCGGCCACGAGCGTTCTGAGCGGATCGCGCCCGCGGACGTGCTCGGCCTCATGGGCCAGAACCGCACGCAATTCCCCAGGAGTCGCCGACTTCATGAGCCCGCTGCTGACCGTCACTCGGGGGCGCAGCAGACCGTGGGTGAACGCGAAGTTACCGGCACTCTCGATCACATCCACGCGGGCGGTCAGCCCCGCCTGCCGGGCGGTGGTGTGGATGGCCGCATCCGTGACAGCGGCGGCGCGGACCTGGCGGTCCACGGCCCGAGCCGCGCCGAGTCCAAGCCATAGCCGCCGGGCGGACCGTATCGCTCCAGCCGTGGAGAGGGCGAGCAGCGTGGCGCCGGCCCACGCGGCGCCCGACCGCGCGTCGGCACCGAGCCCGTGATGGGTGAACTGCCAGACCAGGGCCGTGACCAGACAGCAGCCGAGGAAGGCCACCGCCGCGTGAATCGTCACGGACACCGCCACCAGAGTCCGGAAGGCCCGCTTGCCGGTCATGGCGACTGCTCCAACAGCCGCCGAAGACGGTCCCGCAGCCGCGGATCCAGTGATGCCTCGGCGGCGAAATGCGCGACCGCGGCATCCCCGTGCGCCCGCAGCACCTCCCGTACGGCGATCGCGGCCTCATCCGCGACGGCGGCTGTGTACGCGTAGCCACGCCCCTGTATGGCCCGATCGAGAAAGCCCTTCTCCGCGAGGCGGGTCATCACCGTCATCACGGTGGTGTAGGCCAGCGGCTGTTCCCGGCCCTCGTTGAGTCTGCCGAGCACGGCGCGGACCGTCACCGGCGCCTGGACCTCCCAGCACACCCGCATGACCGCGCTCTCCAGTGCCCCCAGCGTCACTGTGGTCTCACCTCCGTAAAGCATCGTCCACTACGCCAGGGTAGGAGGTTCGAACGCGGGCGACGGCCCGGCCGCGTGCCGCGCGGGGCCGTGCGGGGCCGTGCGGGAACTTGGCGCGAAGTCTCAGGTCTTTCTTGGGCGCTTCGGCACCAGTGCTAGTGTCACGGCATGGTTACGGCCTGGTCTCCCTCTGTTATGTCGTGGTGTCGCCCGTCGCGGCGGCCGCTGCGTGTGCTGTGGGTGGCGGCGCTCCTGCTCGGGCTCGTATACGCGCACGGCGTGAGCGCGGAAGGCGTAGCCGGGCATCTAGCGTTCGGTGCGGTGGATCAGGGCGCGACCGTGAGCCAGGCCGACATCGGGACGGCGTCCGTCGCCGCCGAGAAGGCGTCCGACGGCGGGGCCGAGTCCCCGGGTGATCACCGCAACGGCGACCATCACTCCTCTCACTCGGAGTGTCTGGTGGGTCAGCCGCAGTACGGTTCCGGATGGGTGGCCCCCTGCCCGGCGGTGTTCGGCCGGGCGTCGGCTTCTCCGGCCGCGCCATCGGGAATGACCGGCCTGGTCAAGTCGGCTTCGGGCGAATGCCCGTTGACGGACTCCGCCGCCTGCGTGGTTCTGCGGATCTAGGCGCCCCGGCACCCTCGGCCGGTCGGCGTATGCCCGCATACGCCCGGCCCGGCCCGGTGCCGCGTGCGCGCGGTGCCCCTGATCGCCCGGATCCGCCGGCTCAGCACGCTGGTTCGGGGACATTCGGGGCGCTGAACCCCGCCCTGCCGGTCTCTGTCCACCGTCCCTCCCCGCTCCGCGTCGGGGGCGGTGGTCCATGCGGAGGAATCGTTGCCGTTCCATCTCCATGTCCGCCCTGCTTCCTTACCCTCCTTACCTTCCTTACCGGGGTCTCCTTGGCACCGCTGCCTCGTCGCCGTTGTGTTGTGCGGACTGCTGCTGGCCGTTCTGGACTGTGCCGGGCCACATGAGGCGTCAGGCCATCGGAGCGCTCAGGTGCCGATCGCGTCCGGGGGGTCCGCGCAGGCGGCATCGCCCGTGGGCTCCGATACCGAGGTGGTACCCAGCGCGGGGTCCTGCGCTCCACGCGGTATCGCCGGTCTGTCCGTGCCGAGGCCACCGGCGCCCGCGCGGGAGCTGGTACCGACCGTCGGCGTAGCTCCGGCATTCGCCATTGCGGCCATCCGCGCCGTGGCACACCCCGGAGAACAGAGCAGCGGCAGAGTGCTGGCCGGGAGTTCCAGGCTGTCCGTCGTCTGCCGGTGGCGCATTTAGACCGTGCCCGCGACCGCCGTCATACCGGCGTACCCGAACGAGCGCACCCCGGATCCGGGAAGCGCGCCACGGGGTCCCGCCGGGACGCGATCAGACGACCCGACAGCTTTTCACGCTCTGAGAAGAAAGCGGAAAGATGCACTCCTCGACCACCGCCGACACCGGTCAGCTGACCGCAAGGTCCGCCCTTTCCGGGCTGGTCGGCAACACCCCGCTCCTGCGAGTGTCCGAGCCCTTCGTCCCGGCGGGACGTGGCTTCTGGGCCAAGCTGGAGGGCTTCAACCCCGGCGGCATCAAGGACCGTCCCGGGCTGCATATGGTCCAACGGGCCCGGGCCCGCGGTGACCTGCGGCCCGGCGGCCGGATCATCGAGTCCACCAGCGGGACCCTGGGACTGGGGCTCGCCCTGGCGGGCATGGTCTACCACCACCCGGTCACCCTGGTCACCGATCCGGGGCTGGAGTCGTCCATGACCCGGTTGCTGACCGCGTTCGGCGCCCAGGTCAATGTCGTCTCCGAGCCCCATCCGACCGGTGGCTGGCAGCAGGCCCGCCGTGACCGCGTCCAGCGACTGCGGGACCAGCACCCGGGCTCATGGTGCCCGGACCAGTACAACAACCCCGACAACGTCACCGCGTACACCCCGCTCGCGCTCGAACTGGCCCGCGAGCTCGGCCATATCGACGTGCTGGTGTGCAGCGTCGGCACCGGCGGACACTCCGCCGGGGTCTCCCGGGTCCTGCGCCAGCTCTACCCCGAGTTGACGGTCGTCGGAGTCGACACCATCGGATCGACGATCTTCGGTCAACCCGCCAGGCCCCGCCTGATGCGGGGGCTGGGATCCAGCATCTACCCCCGCAACGTCGCCTACGACCAGTTCTCGGAAGTGCACTGGGTGGCCCCCGCGGAAGCCGTGTGGACCTGCCGCCAACTGGCCGCGTCCCACTACGCCACCGGCGGATGGAGCGTCGGAGCGGTCGCCCTGGTGGCGGGCTGGCTCGTCCGGACCATGCCCGCGGAGGCCCGGATCGTGGCCATCTTCCCCGATGGACCGCAACGCTACCTGGGGACGGTCTACGACGACGACTACTGCGCCGCCCATGGCCTGCTGGGCTCACCCCCCGCATCCGAACCAGACCTGATCGGCCGCCTGGACGAAAAGGAGGTGCACCGCTGGAGCCGGTGCACCACCGTGGCCGACCCCCTCACCCTCCAGGACGCCACCGAGGAGTCCGACGAGGAGGTGGCGTAGTGAAGTCGCTGTTCACACAGGTGCGTTCCTATGAGGGCAGTGTCCAGCTGTTGATGGTGAACCAGTTCACCATCAACCTGGGTTTCTACATGCTCATGCCTTATCTGGCCGCCCACCTGTCCGGCACTCTGGGGCTGGCCGGCTGGCTCGTCGGACTCATCCTGGGAGTGCGCAACTTCAGCCAGCAGGGCATGTTCCTGGTCGGTGGCACACTGGCGGACCGGTTCGGCTACAAGCCGCTGATCATCGCCGGATGCGTGCTGCGCACCGTCGGATTCGCCGCTCTCGGACTCGTGGACTCCCTGCCCGCGCTGCTCGCCGCCTCGGCGGCCACGGGGCTGGCCGGTGCCCTGTTCAACCCCGCGGTACGGGCGTACCTCGCGGCGGATGCTGGAGAGCGCCGAGTGGAGGCGTTCGCCCTGTTCAACATCTTCTACCAGGCGGGAATCCTGCTCGGCCCGCTGGTGGGCATGGTGCTGACCGGCATCGACTTCCGTATCACCTGCCTGGTCGCGGCAGCGGTCTTCGCCCTGCTCAGCGTCGTACAGATCCGTGCGTTGCCGCCCCGGAGGGGCGACAACGCCAAGGCCGGTCAGGACACGGGACGCGAGAGCGTGTTGTCGCAGTGGCGAGAGGTGGTGGCCAACCGGCCCTTCCTGCTCTTCTCGGTCGCCATGATCGGCTCGTATGTCCTGTCGTTCCAGGTCTATCTGGCCCTGCCGCTGGAAGTGCGCCGCCTCGGCGGCGAGGGTGAGTCCGGGACGGTGGCGGTGGCATTGCTGTTCGCCGTCTCGGGACTGAGCACCATCCTCGGACAGACGAAGGTCACCGCCTGGTGCAAGGCCCGGATGGCGCCGGGGCAGGCGCTGACCTGGGGGCTGTTCTCGATGGGTGTGGCGTTCGCACCGCTGCTGCTCGCGACCGCCGTTCCAGTCCCGGACGGTGGTGTGGGCCGTTGGCTGCTCGCCGCCGTCCCGTCGGCGCTCTCGGCATCGCTGCTCGCGCTGGGGACCATGATCGCCTACCCGTTCGAGATGGACACCATCGTCCGGCTGTCGGGGAACCGGCTCGTGGCCACCCACTACGGGCTGTACAACACCATCTGCGGCGTCGGCATCACCCTGGGCAACCTGCTCACCGGCGCGGCGCTGGACGCTGCCCGGGCGGCGGGGATGTCCGCGCTGCCATGGCTCGCGCTGCTGGCGCTGGGCCTGGCCTGCGCCGTGGCTCTGTACGGGTTGCACCGCACCGGCCGCCTCGCGGCACTGCCCGCGGCTGAGGCACGGCCCGCGGCCGCCTGACGGGCCATATGCGGGAACGGGGCGGCGGACGGGGATCAGTCCGTTCGCCGCCCCTCACCCGGGTCCGAGGCACGGCAAGCGGCGGTTGGGTACGGGTGCGGCGGCTACGTACGGGTTCCGTGCCTACGTACGGGTTCCGTGCTGGGCCGGAGCTTCTTCGGCGTCGGGTGCGTGACCCGGGCGGCGGTCCTTCCCGAGCAGGGCGGCTATGAGGACGGCGCCGAGCGCGAGGAGGGCGGCGGCGATGGAGAGCGCGTAGGAGAAGCCCTCCGCCGCGGCCCGCCGTGGGCCTTCCGCCGCGGCCAGGGCCTCGCCGCGGCGGGTGGCCAGAGCGACCAGGACCGCCACGCCCACCGCGCCACCGACCTGTTGGACCGAGCTCAGGAACGCCGAGCCGAGACCGGCGTTCTCCTCGGTCGTGCCCGTGAGCGCGGCGACGGCCAGGGCGGGCAGACTCAGTCCGCAGCCGAGGCTCGTGACGAGCATGCCGGGCAGCACTCCGGAGGCGTAGCCGTCGCTCGGTGCCACTCCGGACAGCAGCACCAGTCCGGCCGCGCTGATCAGGAACGACATGATGAGCGTCCAGCGCATGCCGAGCCCGGCCACCGCCCGGGAGGAGAGCCACATACCCGCGAGGATCCCGGCGCCGTAGGGGAGATAGGCGACGCCGGCCGCGAGGGGGCGGTAGCCCAGCACCGTCTGAAGGTGCACCATCAGCAGGAAGGCCATCGCGTAGAAGGCGGCGGAGAACAGCAGGGTCGCCCCGTTGGCGACGGCGCGGACGCGGAAGGACAGGAACGACAGCGGTACCAGCGGCTCAGCGGTGCGCGCCTCGACCGTGATGAACGCGAAGGCCAGGACGACGGCGAGCACCAGGGGTCCGGCAGCGGCCGGGTGTCCCCAGCCCGACTCGGTCCGGAGCAGCCCGTAGACCAGGGACACCAGGGCGCCGGTGCCTAGGACCGCACCGGGTACGTCGAGGCGTACCGGGCGGCTGGTCCGGCTCTCGGGGACCAGGCGCGGGAGCAGGGCGAGGGCCATGAGGGCCACCGGCAGGTTGATCAGGAAGATCCAGCGCCAGGAGGCGAGGCCGGTCAGCGCACCGGATATCACCAGACCGGAGGTGCCGCCCAGAGCCGCGACGGCGCCCCAGACGCCGAGTGCCCTGGCGCGCTCCCCGTCACCGGGGAACAGGAGGGTGATCAGCGCCAACGAGGCCGGGCCGGCCATGGCCGCCCCCGCTCCCTGGACGAACCGCCCGCCCACAAGCTGCCACGGCTCCCGCGCCAGCCCACAGAGCAGGCTCGCCGCGCCGAACAGCGCCACCCCGGTCAGGAAGACGCGTCTGCGGCCCCACAGGTCGGCCATGCGGCCGAAGAACAACAACAGCCCACCGAAGGCGAGGAAGTAGGCGTTGACGACCCAGGCCAGGCCGGCGGCGGTGAAGCCGAGGTCGTCGCGGATGCTGGGGAGCGCCACGCTCACCACGTTGTCGTCCAGGACGAGCATGAACTGCACCAGACACAGCACCACCAGGGCCGGTCCACGGCGGCCGGTGGCGCCGGCCGCCGCCGAACCCGGCGACCCGTTCGTGACGCGGCGGCGCCCACGGCGCGGATGAGGGATCGTCATACGGCGACGCTATGCACCGGCCGTTCTGGCCGCGATGCGCTACGAGGCCAGACCGTATCGCCTTGGGGACATACGCTGGGCGGCATGACCGAGGCCACCGAGGCCATCGTGGGACCCGTACCGCCCGGGGTCGGCGCCATCGTCGTCGGACACTTTCCGCTGGCGTCCGGACAGTGGTTCGCCCGGCATTCCCACCCACAGCACCAGTTGGCCTGGACACGGCGCGGCGTACTCGGCGTCGCCGTCGACGACGCCTACTGGGTTCTGCCACCCACCCGGGCGCTGTGGCTGCCCGGGGGGATCGTCCACCGGACCGGCGCGACCCGCGACGCCGTGCTGTGCGGCCTCTACTTCGAACCCGACCGGTGCCATCTGGACTGGCCCGGCCCCACACCGGTCGGCGTCGACGGGCTGCTGGCCCACCTGATCGCCTACCTCGGCCGGAACGACCTCCCCGACGACGCCCGGCTGCGGGCCGAGGGCGTCGTACTGGACCTGCTGCGCCCGTTGCCGAGCACCCCCATCAACGTGCCGACCCCGGCCGACGACCGCGTACGCGCCGTCACCGAGGCGCTGCTCGCCGACCCCGCTGACCCCCGCGGCCTGGAGGCGCACGCACGGTCCGTGGGAGTGAGCCGACGCACCCTCACCCGGCTGTTCGCCCGCGACACCGGCATGACCTTCGACCGCTGGCGCACCCATGCGCGACTGCGCGCGGCCCTCTCCCTCCTCGCCGAAGGCCACCCCGTCTCCCGGGTCGCGCACACCGTGGGCTACGCGACCCCAAGCGCGTTCCTCGCGGCGTTCCGGCGAACGGTCGGCACCTCCCCGGGGCGCTACCTGAGCGGCGACACCTCGTTGCCGTCGGACCCGGATCGAGCTCAGTTGTAGCCGGTACGGCGCTCGTGCCTCGGCGAGGCGCACCACGTGTTCGTCGTCGAGCCGCACACGGCGTGCGGCCAGCGCCTCCTCGATCTGCTCCACTCGGCTCGCGCCGACGATGGGATCGATCCCCTGTCGCATGAGCCATGCGAGGACGACCTGGTTCCGCGTGACCCGGAGCTCGTCACGGTGGGTGCGACGTCATCGAGGGTCCCGGGCATCAGCCGGAGTCCGGCCGTTCAGCGTGGCCGCGTCCTTGTAGACGACGAACGGCCGCCCATCGACCGTGTGCCACTCGTCCGTGCCGACCAGTGCTGACGCGCATGGGCCCGTCCAGGTCCTTCAGACAGACCTTGGTTCCGGGCAGCTCAGCCACCCGCGCGGTAGCGACTGCTTGGGAGTGAACCGCCTCACACGGCAACGGCCCTGCCCATACCCTGGCAGTGACGAGCTGGACAGAGAGGGGCAAGGCCATGTCATCTGACGCGCCGTCGCCCGCGCATCTGAGCGCACGTCTCCAAAGCGCCTGGTCCGCCCGTCACTCCGCACCCAACCACCGCGAAGTGATCGGCGGCCTCTTGCCGGCCCTCATCCGGGATGCGCAACTCGCCGTACGTCAGGCCGACCGCGCCCCCGAACGGCGGGCAGCTCAAGCGGTCCTCGCCGAGGTCTACAGCCTCAGCCAGTTCTTCATCGCCTACCAGCCCGATTCGGCGCTCCTCTGGCGCGTTGCCGAACGCGGTATGGTCGCGGCCCAGGAGAGCGAGGACCCGCACGCCATCGGCATGGCGGCATGGCTCGCCGCCCAGGCCCACCGCGACAGCGGTCCCGCCCACTACGACGCGGCGGACGCGGTCACCATGGAGACGCTGCGCCACCTCACCCCACTACTGCCGGACGCGCCGGACAACGTACGCGCGATCGCCGGCGCCCTGCGGTTCGAGGCCGGATACACCGCGGCCCGCCGCGGTGACACCGGCGCTGCCTGGGGCCATTGGGACACCGCCCGCGAGATGGCCGAGCGGCTTCCTGCCGACTACTACCACCCCATGACGTCGTTCTCCCGAGGCATCATGGGCGCGCACGCGGTCACGGTCGCCGTCGAGCTGCACGCGGGCGGGGAGTCCGTACGACAGGCCGTGAAGGCGGACGCCAAGACGATTCCCTCACGGCCGAGGCGAGCCCGGCACCGGATCGAGGAGGCGCGCGGCTACCACCTGGACGGACAGCCGGAGACCGCGCTGGCGACGCTGGACAAGGCGTACGAGGCCGCGCCGGAGACGATCCGCTACAACGGCTACGCACGCCGCATCATCTTGGAGGAGACCGAGTCGAAGTCTCCGGCGCATCGTCGGCGCGCTGCCGAACTGGCAGTGAAGATCGGCGTGCTGGCTGCCTGAACCGGCGTTCGAGGGGCAGAATCTCTGCCCCTCCTCCGTCCCCGGCGCTCTTACGGTCGGTCATCACCTGATCACCGATGACGCCGGGGGACCCCGTGCAGACCAGCAGCCGTAAAACAGAGCCGTGGACGCCACCGCAAGGCGCCGATATAGAGATGGTCCGGGTCGGCTCCCATTGGGATGCCGTGCGCGCTCCCGTGGCGATCGGTGAGCGAGCGCTGGAGTTACTCGGCGGGGCGACTGGCGCCGTCATCGCCGACTACGCGCAGATGTACTGGCTGATCGTCGCGGGAGGCGCCCAGTACTGGCGGCGCCTCCCACAGGTACAGACGCTCGGTGCGGTCTCGACCTCGTACATCGGTGTGCCTCCCATCCGCCACACCGCCGGGCCGATACTGCACTGGCGCGTCCCGCTCGGGCCCGACCGCTACCTCACGGACAGCCCTCTGTTACGCGGGGCCCTGGCCCAGGCGGTCGCCGCCGAGCTCGGCCCTGACCGGGAGGTCGGCCGGTGAGGGCCAAGGGCCTCAAGCTCTGTGACGCCGCCGAGTCCATCCGCGGCTCGGCGGCCAAGCTGAGCCGGATGGAGACCGGCCAGGTGGCACAGGAGTGGCGGGACGTGTCCACACTGGCCAGGGCCTACGGGGTGACCGACTGGTCCACCATCATCGGCGCGCCGCGGTTGGCAGGCCAGCAGCCGAGAGATCCCAAGCGCAGGACGGGCACCATCCACGACAACGCCGAAGGCTGGGCGGACCGACTCCGCGCCTGCGAGCAACAGGCATCCGCGATCTGCGTCTACGCCTCGGCCATCATCCCGCGCATCGTGCAGATCACCGGATACCCCGTAGTCCAACTGCCCCTGCTGCCATCGTCCACCCAACCGCGGGACGTCACCGTCATCCTCGACGGGGCGACGCTCCTGCGCACCTTCGGAAACCCACAGGCCATGGCAGCCCAGATGGCCCACCTGCAACGACTGGGCACCTCCCCACACGGGCCTCGGATCTTGGCCGTGCCCTTCCAAGCAGGTGCCACCCCACCGCCGGGCACCCTGCACCGCTTCCAGCTCCACGGGCAGGAGGTCTTCGCCGAGGAGACCTGGAGCGCGCTCTACACCACTGGAGCCGACAGCCAGGCGGCACGCAGATGCCTGGCCGCCGGGCTCGCCGCTGCCAAGGACCCCGAGGCGAGCCCGGCCGCCGCGAACGAATGGCGCGCGGTCCTGGAGCACGCTGCGGGCTGCCCGGCCTGCCGGACACCCGGTGTCATATGCGAGACCGGGGAGCGGCTGCTCGCTGCTTACGAGAGAGCCGCGCGGCAGGCCCGGTCAGAGGAGGGCCAATGAGGCACCGACGCCAGGCCCCGCCGAACGAGCGGAGCTCTTTGCCCTCCGCATCACCGCGGTTGGGATCGCTACTGAGCGCGATCCCCGTGCTGCTCCTTCCAGCACATGGCCGTGATGGAGCGTGTCGTAGGAGCCGCCCGCCACCGGACCCGGGCCGGTGGCGGGCGGGGTGCCGCCCCGCTATCCCCGCGGCGTCAGCCGCACCCGTACCGCCGTGGTGCCCAGGCGGGGGATCTCCACGAGGATGTCGTCGCCGTCGAGGGTGGCGGGGCCGTCGGGGTCGCCGAGGTAGGTGGCGCGCTGCGCGGCGGTGACGGGGAAGCCGCAGCGGAGGCGGGCCGTGCGCGGTTCCGTGGCGAAGGACTGGAGCCGCACCAGCAGGTCGACGCCGTCGTCGCCCGGGACCGGGGCGGCGTCGCGGACCGCGATGCGGGCGTCGTCCACGGAGAGCAGCGCGAGTTCGGCCGGCCGGGCCGCGTCGGGGGTGCCGTGTGCCGGGACGCCGATCAGCGGGTGGTCGACCTCGTAGGCGGTGCGCAGTGCCAGGGCGTTGGCGTCGATGGTCTCGCCGCGCCGCCGGACGCCCACCGCGTAGCGGAAGGTGGTGTGGAACGCCTGCTGGGACGGGAAGTTGGTGTCCCACAGGTTGTTGTGCACCCAGGAGTAGACCGTGCCGGGCTGTCGCGGTGACGTCGAGTCGGGGAAGGGCGCGTAGGGCAGGGCGATGGTCTCCGGTTCGACCAGTGGCGCGTCCCTGGTGATCCAGGCGACGGGGCCGCCGTCGTCGGTCAGGGAGACGAACGACCTGACGGCACGCATGTGCTGGGGCGCGCCGGGCACGTGGGCGAGGCCGGTGCCGGTCAGGGCGCCGGTGATCTCGTAGTGGACCGTGGGCCGCGTCAGCGCGAACGGGAACGCGAGGTACGCGCTCTCCTTCGTCATGGTGGCGGGTTTGTCGAAGCGGTTGTCGATCACCAGGTGGGCGTCGTCGCGGCCGAGGCTGATCGTGGTGCGGGCCCGGCGGACGCCGTCCGCCGCGTACTCGTAGGTGAGGCGACCGCCGAGCGCGTCGTCGACGCGTTCGAGGAGCACGGCGGGGCGGGCCAGGGTGCGGGAGCCGAGGAGTTCCAGCTCCTCGCTCACGGTGGTCTTGTTGGCCTGGTGGTTGTAGCCGCCCGCGGTGGTGTACGTGTCGTAGACGTAGCCGTTGAAGCCGACGACGGCGTCCTGGTCGACGAGTTCGCGGCCGGTGGCCTTCTCGACGAGGCTCGCCACACAGGCCCTGGTCAGGTCGACGCGGACGCGCAGGTGGCCGTTCTCCAGGATCAGGTCGTCGGCGGTGGGCAGGGGTACGGCGCGGGCCTTGCGCTTCTCGCCCTCCTGGCCGTCCTCGTCCCCGTCGAGGCGGAGCGGCGCGGGGGACGCCACCACCTTGCCGCTCTCCTCGCCGGTCACCGTCACGTCCAGCCGTACGAGGCCGAACGGGGGCACATCGGGTACGTGGACGTGCAGCCACCGCCCGGCGTCCCGGTGGACCGGGTTGGTCTGCGCCTCCTGGACCACGGGCAGTTTCGCGCCGGTGCGGCCGTCGGCCACCGACACCGCCCTCGCGAGCGGGACACGGCTCTCGCGCAGGAACACCGTCACGACCGAGGTGCGCGCGGCCGCAGTGGTGTTGACGGCCCAGTACGTCACATCGGCGCCGGCCGCGGTGGGCAGTACGGCGCCGAGCGCGGCCGAGGCGTGGTCGAGGAAGGTGTCGGCGTCGTTGTCGCCGTGCAGCGCGTAACCGTACTTCCAGTGCCACTGCTGCTCGCCCGACTCGCCGCCCGCGTCACCGTGGGTCCACGGGTCGGCGGCGCCCCAGGTGTGCTCGTTGAACAGGGACACCGACCGGTACACCTGGTCGGCCCCGGCGCGGGCGGCGGTGGCGAGGTCGGCGGTGGGCCCCGCGGGGGAGGCCAGGGCGGCGATGCCGTACAGGGTGGCGGCGTCGGTGACGGTGGACTGGGCGCGGCGCACCATGGCCTGGGGCCGGGCGCCCGAGCCGACGCCCTCGACCCACCAGTCGCCCCAGTCGCCCTCGAAGGCGGGGATGGCGTCGCCGAGGCGGGCCTCGGCGTCGGTGAAGAAGTCGGTGTTGGTGGACAGCCGCAGCCGGGGGCTGTCCCAGGTCTCGTTCCAGCGGCGTACGGTCTCGGCGAGGATCAGCCGCGGCGGCGCGTTGTCCCCGAAGTGGCCCTGCACCCTCAGGTGCAGCACGTCCCACGGGTACGGCTCGCGCTCGCCCGGCGCGGGGGCCGGTGAGCCGAGGAGCTCGGGCGGGAACGGGTAGGGGTTGGTCGCGAGCGACGTCAGATAGGCGGGCAGCAGGTCGTCCACCATGGCGTAGGAGGTGTCGAAGCCCAGCACGGGCCCCTCCATGTAGGCCAGGCCGTGGGGGCTGTCGGTCATCCACACCAGCACCTCCTTGCCCGACGGGGCGCGCCACCGGAACAGGCGCGGCAGCCGCGCCCCGCCGTTGGTGGTGGGCACCGAGCGCCCGGCCCAGTTGTGCGCCACCGAGAGGTAGCGCACGCCCAGGGGGGACAGGGCGTCCGGCAGCCCGGCGACGGAGCCGGGCACGTCGGTCTGCATGGCCGAGCGGAAGTCGATCCCGTAGGTGTCCCGCACCCGGCGGGCCAGCCGCAGCAGTTCGTGGAGTTCGTCGGTGGAGCAGGTGTCGCTGTGGAGGTTGTACGGCATGGCCGTCAGCTCGATCTGGCCGGCGCGTACCCGCTCGATGAACTCCGCGACCCGCTCCGGCGGCCGGACGGCGGCCCACTGCTCGAACGACCACAGCGACTCCACGGCCCACCGGAACCTGGCGTCGTCGGGCCAGCCGTCGGTGGTACGGGTCAGGTCGAGACAGGAGTCGAGGAAGGCGACGTGTTCGCCGAGGACGGTGCCCTGGGGGTCGGTGTAGCCGATGTCCAGGTGCGAGTGGTGGACCAGGTGGATCGTCCAGTCCCGCGGCGGTTCCAGCGCGAAGGCGAGCACCGCCGAGGCGTCGCCGTTGCGGGCCTCCACGCGCACGTCGCGGCGGTCGCGCTCCAGGGGGAGCATCAGGCGCGGTCCGCCGGGCGCGGGCAGCACCTCGACCGGCACCCGGCCACGGCCTGCGATCTCCACGTCGAAGGACCAATCGCCGGGGTCAGGCGCCTCGCCGGAGATGAGGATGCGCACCCCGCGCCGGGCACCGGCCCCGGCGGCGTCGCGGCGTACGAGATGTTCCGGCAGGGCCCGCAGTTCCGTGGTGCCGGCCCGCGCGGTGGCGGCGACGGCGAGGCCGATCATGCTCGTCCGGGCCTTGTCGGTGGACCAGCGGCGGTCGCGTACGAGGGCGCGCGTCGTCATGTGTGTCTTCTCTCCCGGGGTGGTTCAGTGGTTCGTTTCAGTCCGTGAGCCGCGGGTTCAGTCCGTGAGCCGCGAGTTCAGGCCGTGAGCCGCAGGCTGTTGACGAAGAAGCGCTGGAACACGAAGAAGAGGACCACGGTCGGCACCGAGGCGATGAGCGCGCCCGCGAGCACGACGGGCGGCCCCACCGTGGCGTAGTTGCCGTTGAGGTCGGCGAGTGTGGCCGTCACCGGCCGCACGTTCGGGCTGAGCGACAAGGTGATGCCGAACAGCAGGTCGTTCCAGATCCAGGTGAACTGGAAGATGAACGCGGCCAGCAGCGCGTTCCTGGCCAGCGGCAGATGGATCCGCAGGAACATCGACAGCCAGTTCACGCCGTCGAGCTGGGCCGCCTCGGAGATCTCCCTCGGCACGGTGAGCATGAAGTTGCGGTTGACGAAGAACGCGAAGGGGATCGTCAGCGCCACGTAGATCAGCAGCATGCCGTACTGGGTGTCGTAGAGGTCGGTGGTGGCGTACCCGCTGAACAGCGGGGACAGGAACGTCTGGAGGGGCAGCACGGTGCCGATGAAGATGAACCAGAACCAGAGCCCGGGCCGCCGCACCGGCATCACGGTGACGGCGAACGAGGCGAGTGCCGCGATCACCACCGCCACCGCCGCCCCGATCACCGCGTAGATCAGGGTGTTGAGCAGTCCCCGCCCGACGTCGGCGCTCTCGAACGCGGTGCGGATGTTCGCGAACAGCCCGGGGGAGGCGAACCACCACCGCGGGGATCCGGTGTACTGCTTCGCCGGGGTGAAGGCGTTGACGACGACCAGCCAGGTCGGCACCAGCCACAGCACGGAGACCAGGGTGACCAGGACGCCGCGCGCCGTCCTGCCCGTCATACGCCCTCCCCGGACCGCTGCCGCACCTGTTGCCGCAGGTAGAGCCAGGAGGCGGCGATGACGACGACCGTAAGGACGACGGATACGGCCGCGCCGTAGCCATACCGGTTGAGGGTGAAGGTCTGCCGGTACATCGTCAGCGCGAGCGTCTCGGAGGCCGTTCCGGGGCCGCCCTGGGTGAGCAGCCACACGATGTCGAAGGTCTTGAGGCTGTTGACGATGGACATGCCCACCACCACGACGGTCATCGGCCGCAGCTGCGGCACGATCACGCGCAGGAACAGTTGGAGGCCCCGCGCGCCGTCGATCCGGGCGGCCTCGATGGTGTCCGTGGGAATGGTCTGGAGCCCGATCAGGAACAGGATCAGCGAGGCCCCGGTCGCCTGCCATGTCGTCGCCACGATCATGACGAGGGTGTTCAACGGCCAGTGCAGCAGCCATTCCTGCTGCCAGCCGCCGAGCCCCACCGCGCCCAGCGTCTGGTTGACCGCCCCGTCGCTCCTCAGCAGGTACGTCCACAGCAGCGCCGTCGCCGAGCCGGAGAGCGCGTACGGGATGACCACGGCGGTACGGGCCACCGCGCCCCAGCGCATCGAGTGGGTCAGCACCGCGAGCAGCAGGCCCAGCAGTACGGGAAGGACCAGCGTGCCCACCACCCAGAGCACGGTGTTCAGCAGCGACCGGCCGAAGTCGGGGTCGGTGAACAGCGCGGTGTAGTTGGCCAGGCCGACGAAGCGCGCGGTGATGCCGTTGTCGTCGAAGAGGCTGCGCCATGCGGTGATCAGGAAGGGCACGATCAGGAGCAGCAGGACCAGCGCCACGGCGGGCGCCAGGAACGCGCCCACCCAGGCGGCGGAGCGGAAGCGGGCGGAGCGCGGATCGGGAGCGAGGGGTTCGGGCCGGTGTGGCCCCGTTCGGCTGGCTGCCTCGTCGGCAGTGGTCAGGACGTCCACACCTTCCACTCCTTGTCGGCTCGGTGCTGCATGTTCGTCAGGGTCCGCGTCGCCTTCGCCGGGGTGGGGTCGATCATGAAGGCGCTCAGATCCTGGACGTTCCCCTCGATCAGTACGGGGGGCGATGCCTCCCAGTAGCGGATGGCCTGCTTCGGCCGCTCCCGCCGCACCTGGGCGGCGACCTGGCGCACGGTGCCCACGTCCGGCACGACGTCAGGGTCGGCGGAGGTGTCCCGGAGGAATCCCGTCCACGCCGTCTGGACCGCCGGGTCGAGCCAGGCGCGGGCCACGGCGAGGGCGGCGTCGCGCTTGTGGGCCCGTGCCGACACCGCCAGTACGCCGCTCTCCACGAGCACCGAGCGATTGCCGCCGGGCGGCGGAGGCAGCAGGAACGCGCCGAGGTCGGCGTCCTTGACCCCGGCGTCGAGGAACGCCCCGGTGTTCCAGGCGCCGTAGAGGCACATGGCGGTGCGGCCCTGCGCGAACTGACCCGGCAGGTCCGTGGCAGACGCGTCGGCGGAGGAGAACGCGCCCCGCCGGTACAGATCGCTCCACAGGGCCATCGCGCGTCGGCACACATCGTCGGTGTACGAGGCCCTGCCCGCCGTGAGATCGAGGTAGAAGCGGTGGTCGAGCCCGTTGACGAGCTGCTGGAACCAGATCGAGGACTCCCAGGTGGTCGCGCCGCCGGAGGAGATCGGCGTGATGCCCTTGGCGTGGGCGGCGTCCACCACGTCGAGGAACTCCTGCCATGTCGTCGGTACCTCCACACCGAGCCGCTTGAAGACGGGGCGGCTGTGGAAGACCACGTAGTACGACTTGTAGAGCGGAACGCCGTACTGCCTTCCCTCATGGCTGAAGGTCTCGCGCAACGCGGTGTCGTCGCTCCAGCCGCGCCGGGCCGCCTCGTCCCAGGCCTCGGTGACATCGGCGAGGATCCCGGCGCGGGCGATGTCACGCAGCCGGTACCCGTTCCACCACTTGAGGAGATCCGCCGTGGAGTCGGTCTGCGCCGACATCCGCACGATCTGCTGATAGTTGCTGACGTTGGGAACCGCCCGCGGGGCGAGCCGGAAGCCGGACAGCGGCCGCAACTTCCTGCCCGCCGCCCGGAAACCCGGCGACCAGGTGGGGTTGTCGTTGAACACCGAGACCACGTCGGCGGGCGCGGGCCGGCTCATCGAACCTCGTGCGCACGCGCTGAGGGCAAGGCCGGCGATGCCCGCGGAGGAGGCGGCCAACAGCCGACGCCTGCTCATCCCCTGTGGCATGTCGATTGGCATGTCGATCGAGCCCATCTGACCCCCTCGTCACGGAATCAGTGACCTGGTAAGTTATCGGTAACGTACAGGTGTGCAGGTGGTTTGAAAAGAAGTCGCGTTAACGTATCTCACGGGATTGGTGACATGGGCGAGAGTCCGCAGGTCAAGGTGAAGGCACCGCAGTACGATCCGACACCGTGCTATCCGGTCCTCGCCGACGCGGTCGCCGTCGGCTGGGCCGACGCGGCCGGGACGCTCCCGAAGGGGACCCGGGTCCTCGCCGTGGACGGCCCCGCGGTACTGGACTGGGCCGCCGTCGCCGCCGGGCTGGGCGCGGCGTTCGGCGACGGGGGCCCCCGGGTGGAGTTCGCTGACGTCCGTACGGCGGTGCGCGACTGGGAGACGGTGCGGCGGCTCACGGACTCCGACGAGCTACGGGGCGACCCCGACTTCGCGCGGCTGGCGGGCGGCGACCTCTCCGACCTGATGGACCCGCGGGCCCTGGCGGCGCTCGCCGATCCGGGCGGATCCGGTGCGGGCGAGTCCGGCGCGGGCGGATGGGGCGAGACCGAATCCGATCCGGACGGATCCGGCCCGGCCGGGGGCGGCGCGCTGCGCGTCCTGCTCGGGCCCGGCGCCGCGCTCGCGGACGCCGACGTCCTGTGGTGGGCCGACCTGCCGAAGCGGTACGCGGAGGCGGCGGTCAAGCACGGCCGGGGCCGCAACCTCGCGGCGCCCGAGGACGAACCGCCGACCCTGCGGCGGCTGCTCTACATCGACTGGCCGCTGCTCGACCGCCATCGCGACCACATGGCGGAGCGGATCGACCGATGGTTCGACGTTACCGATACCGTAGCCCCGACGTCGATCGGCGGCCAGGCGCTGCGCGAGACCTGCCGGTCGCTCGCCACCCGCCCCTTCCGCACCCGGCCGACCTTCAACTCGACGCCGTGGGGCGGGCACTGGGCACAGGAGACGCTCGGTCACAACCCGGACGCGGAGAACACGGCGCTCGGCTACGAGCTGATCGCGCCGGAGAGCGGCGTCCTGCTCGGCGACGACGCCTCCCGGTGTGTGGAGGTGCCGTTCCAGCTCGTTGTCGCGCTCTCCCCGGTGGATGTGCTCGGCCCGACCGTGCACGAGATGTTCGGCACGTCGTTCCCGGTCCGTTTCGACTACCTCGACACCGTCCGCGGCGGCAATCTGTCCGTCCACTGCCACCCCAGGCCCGACGACATGCGCGACGTCTTCGGCTGGCCGTACACCCAGCACGAGACCTACTACCTGATGCACGCCGGGGAGCACGGCAAGGTCTTCCTCGGACTGCGTGACGGCGCCGACGTCGAGGCGTTCCACCACAGCGCGCACGCCGCCGACGCGCACGGCACACCGTTCGACATCGAGCGGTATGTGCAGGTGTTCCCCGCCGAGGCCGGGCAGCTCTACCTGGTCCCGGCCGGTACGCCGCACGGCAGCGGCGAGGGCAATGTCGTCCTCGAGGTCAGCGCCACCCCCTATCTGTACTCACTGCGGTTCTACGACTGGCTGCGGCGGGACCCGGCGGACCGGCAGCGTGCCGTGCACGTGGAGCACGCCTTCCGCAATCTCGACCCGGCGCGGTCGGGCGCCGCGGTCGCCCGCGAGCTGATCCAGCGGCCCCGGCCGCTGCGCGCGGGGGACGGCTGGCGGGAGGAGGTGCTGGGCGCGCTGCCGGCGATGTTCTTCCAGGTGCACCGGATCGTCGTCGAACCGGGCCGGACCGCCGAGCAGCGGACCGACGGGCGCTTCCATGTGCTGACCGTCGTGGACGGGCAGGGCGCGGTCATCACCACCGCCGCCGGGCGCCGGCACTCCGTACACTATGCCGAAACTCTCGCAGTCCCGGCGTCCGCCACCGCCTACCACGTGCATGCTCAGGGGCCGGAGCCGGTCCGTCTGGTGAAGGCACAGGTGGTATGAGCGCACACTCGGAGTCCGAGCCGGCCCTCACCATGCGGGACGTGGCCGCGCGGCTCGGCGTCAGCCCGATGACGGTCTCCCGCGCGCTGCGCGGTCAGCGCGGCATCGGCGAGGCCACCCGCCAGCGGGTGCTCGCCGAGGTGGCTGCCCTCGGCTACCGCCCCAACAAGCGGGCCCGAGAGCTGCGTTCGGGCGGCCCGAACGAGCTCATTGGCCTGGTCGTGACCAACCTGGCGAACCCGTTCTACTCCCAACTCGCCGTGGGCCTCGAGCAGATCTGCGTGGGCTACGGCGCACGGGTCATGCTCGGCAGCACCGGCGAGGACCCGGCCACCGAACGGGAGGTGGTGGCCGACCTGGTGGACCGCGGCGTGGACGGCCTGGTCGTCGCCCCGGCCGGTCATGACCACAGCCACCTCGGCGGGACACGGCTGCGCGACCTCCCGGTGGTGCTCGCGGCCAGCCCGCCGATGGGAGTCGACGTGGACTGCGTCCTCGTCGACGACTTCGGCGGCACCCGGGAGGCGTGCCGCGGCCTCGTCGCCCGCGGCCACCGGCGCATCGGCTTCCTCGGTCTGCCGCCGTCGCTGTGGACGGGTTCCGAGCGCTTCCGGGGCTACGCGGTGGCGCTGGAGGAGGCGGGCATCGCGCTCGACGAGCGGTACATCAGCCGGCACCGGGGTGACAGCGCCCTCGCCGAGGAGGCGGCGCGGGCCATGCTCGCCCTACCGGACCCGCCGACCGCGCTGCTGACCGCCAACAACCGGAACACGGTGGGCGCGCTGCGTGCCCTGCGGGACCGGGCACAGGACGCGGAGCCGGTCGCCCTCGCGGGATTCGACGACATCGAACTCGCCGACATGCTGCACCTGCCGCTCACCGTCGTCTCCTACGACCCGGTCGAACTCGGCCGGGCCGCCGCGACGCTGCTGTTCGAGCGCCAGGCGAGCACCGCCCCGCAGCCGCCGCGGCGCGTGACCATCGCGACCACGCTCGTCGACCATCCGGCACCGCGGTAGGCGCCGATGACGGCTTCCGGAAATCCCGCCGTGCCGCACCGACGCGCTGACGAGCCCTCCGTCGTGCCCGTCCTCGAAGTGGGCGGTTCCCATGTCACGGCGGCGGCCGTCGACCTCGACCGGGGCCGGATCGCCGACGGCACCAGGCGCCGCCTGCCGCTGACGCCCGGCGTCGGCCCCGAGGACTTCCTCACGGCGCTCGCCGAGGCCGCGAACGGCGCGCTCTCCGGGCTCTCGGCGCCTTCTGTGCCTTCTGCGTCCTCTGTGCCTTCTGCGTCCTCTGCGACCCCTGCGCACTCTGCGACCCCTGCGCTCTCGGCGACGGCGCTCGGCGCGCGCGGGATCCGCGACACCTGGGGCATCGCGGTCCCGGGGCCGTTCGACTACGCGCGCGGCATCGCCCGCTACCACGGCGTCGGCAAGTTCGCCGCGCTGGACGGCCTCGCCGTCGGCGACCTCCTGACACCGCGTCTGAACCCGCGCCCGGCCCGGCTGCGGTTCCTCAACGACGCCTCCGCCTTCGCGCTGGGCGCCCGGCACACGGCCCACGCGGAGAGCCGCCGCCTCGTCGCGGTCACCCTCGGCACGGGGGTCGGCTCGGCGTTCCTGGACCGGGGGACGATCGTCGAGGACGACCCGTGCGTGCCGCCCGAGGGCCGCGTCGACCTGCTCGCCGTCGACGGCCGTCCGCTGGAGGACACGGTCTCCACCCGGGCGATGACCGCCCACTACACGGACCGCACGGGCCGTCCCGTCGACGGGCTACGCGAGCTGACGGCCCTCGCCGCGATCGACGACGCCACCGCCCGCGACGTCATCGCCACGGCCCTGCGCGCCCTCGGCGCCGCCCTCGCCCCATGGCTGACCGCCTTCGAGGCCGACACGGTCGTCTTCGGCGGCTCCATCACCGCCGCCTGGCCCCTGATAGGCCCACCCCTCACGGCCGGCCTCGCCCACCACGACCCACGGCTCACCCGCCTCACCCTGTCGGTACACGACGACGGCGAGGACCAGGCCCTGGTGGGCGCGGCGGTGTTCGCGACGCGGAGTGTGTAGCCCCAACGTCCTGCGCGGCAAGCGGTCGGGCGCCACCTGCTCCGTGACCGCGCGCTCTGCCGTCAACGCCCTCACGATCCAAGATCGTGAGGGCGTTCGGTGGTCCCGGCGTTCAGCTTGGGCAGGCAGAGCGCAGCGCGGCCCAGGTGTATGTGCCAACGACGCCGTCGACCGAGAGGCCACCATGGCAGATGCTGTTGTACTCGTTCTGGAAGCGGAGAACCGCGTTGTAGGTGATGCTCCCGAAGATGCCGTCCACCTGTCCGGCGCTGAGGAATCCGCGGTGGTAGAGCTGGCACTGCACCTCGATCACCCTGTTTCCGGTGTCACCGGATTCGGTGATGGCCGTGCCGCTGTAGTACGTCCTGGAGCAGCTGTAGGACTGCACGGCGGCGGAACTCGCCGAGGTGACGTCGGCGGCCATGGCCGCATCGGCGACGCCGATCGACGTGCCGGTCAGGGCGAGCGCCGCCGCGGCGGCGACGACAGCCTTGCGCATGAACATCAGTCAGTACCTTTCGTCTGGAGAAGTACGCGGGCGACTCCACGGCGTTGGTGACCCGTGGCCGGAATCACTGTTCTTGGGTGACGTGGTGCTTCACCAGCCAAAATGAACAACCGGAGATGTCCCGGGACCTCCCGGACGGTCACCTGTGATCTCGTCGTGGCCCTGACGTGGTCCTGGGAAGTCCACGTCCACTCACGCGATGTCCGGATCTGGCGCCTGGAAGTAGGACAGCGAGGTCGAAAGCGCTCCACGATCAGCCGGACGGGAGGAGACTCTGGGCGGACTGCGGAGGGGGAGCGTAGTGAGATGGAGAGCACTGCCCCCGTCACTCGACTCGAACGGGCGGCGGTTCGTAGGACAGCTGCGGCTGTTGAAGGACCGCAGCGGCCTCAGCTTGGTTTCCCTCCAGGCGAAGACGCCCTTCAGCGGTTCATCGTGGGAGCGCTACCTCAACGGCAAGGTCCTGCCTCCCGAGGCGGCCGTCGAAGCCATGGCCAGGATCGCCGGCGAGGATGCCGCACCTCTACTCGAGTTGCGGGACGCCGCCGAAAGGACCTGGAACACGGCCTCGGACGCTGACTCCACGGCCGGAAGCGATCCGGCGCGAGGTGCGCCGGAGTCCGAGGTGCCACGGATACGAGTCGTGGCGTTGTCCGTGGCCGCGGGTGCGCTCCTGCTTTCCGCGGTCGTTTCCGTACTGCTGGTCATGGACGCGCGGCATCCGAAGGCCGGGAGCAGACAAGGAGTCACCGCCGACGTCGGGAAGTACACCTGCACGTACACCCGGCGCGACGACCTGGTATTCGCCGGGAACAGCACGGCTATGACCCATCGGGTCATGCTCAACAGCACGGGCCCCGACGCGGCCGAGGTGCAGTGTCTCCTCCTGCGTCACAAGCTGTCCCCGGGGGATATCGACGGATACTTCGGACCGCATACGGAAGCGCAGGTCAAACGATTGCAGCGGCAGGACCATGTCCCCGCCGACGGCGTGGTGGGGGAGCAGACGTGGGCGCTTCTTCGCCACGTGGAGTGAACACCCGGTCGTGACGAGGAAGGGCTCGGTGCGTGGAGAACTCGCGGAGGACGTCCCGCTGGCGCGAACTGCCCCTGACCCTGCCCGCCGAATGTGCGAAGTCGGTCACCGATCTGCGGGAGCTGAAGGCCCGCAGCGGCCTGAACCTGGCCGAGTTGGCGGAAGCGACAGCCATCAGCAAGTCGTCCTGGGAGCGGTATCTCAACGGGAAGCAGTTCCCACCACGTCACGCTGTCGTGGCCTTGTGCCAGGTGGTGGGGGAGACCGACGCCGGAATCCTGGCCCGGTGGGCCCTGGCGGACGCGGCCTGGAGCTGTCGCGAGCACGGCATCGCGGGCGGCCACGTCCGCTCGTCCCCCACCACTGAGCATGCCGCTACGGTCAGGCCCGACGACCCGGCCCCGCGTCGGCACGCCGGTCCATTGCACCGGGTGCTCCTGGCGGCCTCTGTCTTCATCACCAGACGGCCTCGAACCGCTACGGCCGGCGTCGTGCTCGCATGTGCGGCAATGATCACGCCGGCCGCCATTTACCACATGTCGCACGGTGTCACCCATGCGTCACGCATGCGCCCGCCCGTCTGCCGCCTGGGGTCCTGCGAAGGCCGCAACCCTCGCACCACGGCCTGCGAGGACCCCATCACCGTGGCATCGCACACGGCCGATGACGGCACCCGTCTCGAAATTCGCCTCAGCCCGAGCTGTCGGGCGGGCTGGATCCGTACCCGGCCCACGCACAAAGGCTTCCGCATCGAGATCACCGGGCCGGGAGGACGCCGCCAGAGCGTCGTGGTGACCGCCTTGCCGTCGGACCAGGGCCCGGTCACCACTGCCATGATCTCCGCGGCTCATCCCTCACGCCTTCGTGCTTGCTATTACCCGTCCGCTCATCAACCCGGCAGGGAATGCTTCGACGGCGCCGATGCCCCGACGTGAGGGGGTGCGGCGGCATTCCGACCGTCCGGCCCGCATGGCACGCGTCCGCCAGATCGGCGCGACAGCGTGCCAGAGGAGGAAATCGCCTCCCGCCGCTCCACCATGCTGGTGAGAAACATTGCCGAGAGGCCTATGACGGCCGATCCGAGGCGCCCGATCGGTGCCGATTCCAGCATCGCGCACTGGTCGGCGACTCCTTCCAGGAATCGGGCCAGAAGCACCCCGGGACCGTTCCTCAGCGGCACCGGCCCCCGCGTCAGATTTCGCGACGCACACGCCGAAATGGGGACGGCGCTGCGGAGTAATTGCACAACCACCGCCCGTTCCGGCTCCTCTCGGCCGATCAGCGACAGGTCGAGCGGCTGTGTCTCCTCCCGAAGGACAAAAGCGGTGGCTCCTTGATGAGTTACTCCCCGCGCCTGGAACGGTGACGGATCCTTATGGAACGAGAGCACGATGAGCCAGCTATCCGGGTTGGACTGGAGGAACGTACGGTATTCCCCTTCCCGTGCCGGCGCGAGGTGCTGTGGCACGAGGTCCACGGCCGTGTCTTCGAGGACTTGCCCGACGGCTTCGGAGTGACAGTGATGACCTTGGTCGGCTGCGGCTTCGGCTCACTGGCCGCGTGGGTGGGCGCCGTATCCTCTCCGCCGCCCGGGGCGGACGGTTCCGTGGCAGGAGGGGGCTGTGGTCGCGGTGCCGATGTGCTCGGCACCGGATGCTTCTTCGCCCGGTGCGGTCGGGGTGGGCGTAGGCGAGACGGTGGGCGACGCCTCACGGGCGTCGGCGCGCGAGCTCTTCGAGTGCGCTTCCTGCGACCCCTCATGTCCCGGGACGATGAAGGCGACCACGACTGAGACCACCGCCACCACGATCGCGGCCGCTCCCAGGACCATCGCTCGCCGGCCCTTCCGCTGATCGGTCTCTTTGACCGTACGCTGGGCCCCCGCGCCGAAACACCGTCAGCTGGTCCATGGGGCGACACAGCGGCCGATCGACCACTCCACCCCGCGCTCGACGCGATCAACTCCGCGACCGGATCCGGCCATTCTTCGGCCGGGTCATGCTCGCGAGTCACCTCTGCCACCCGCTCCGGGGAGGCCGGGCGTCAGGGCCCTTGTCGAGGCAGCGGTGTATGAGCTCGGCGAGCTCCCGGGCGTTCTCCGCCACCCGGTCGACGACAGCCGTGCTCGGCGGTTCGTAGATCACCCGGTGGATGACGCCCCCGGTCGATCCTTCGCCGAACGGCGCCTGGCCGGTCGCCGCGAGTGCCAGAACCGAGCCGAGTGAGAAGACATCCGACGCGGAGCCCACGGCCCGTTCGCTCGCCTGCTCGGGTGACATGTACGCCGGGGTGCCGACGTGCTGGCCGGTCATGGTGAGCGCACTGGCGTCGGCGGTATGGACCACCCCGAAGTCGATGACCCGCGCCCCGTCCGCACCCAACAGGACATTGGACGGCTTCAGATCACGGTGGACGATCCCGGCGGCGGCGATGGTGGCGAGCGCCTGCCCGATCTCGGCTGCCAGCCGCCACACGACGGGTGCGGACAGCGGACCGTGGCGGCGCACCGCCTCGTCCAGGCTGAGGCCCGGAAGGTACGCGGTCGCCATCCACAGATGCTCGTCCTCGTCGAACCCGGACCCGAGCAACTCGGCGGTGTACCGGCCGTGGACCCGCCGCACGGCCTCGACCTCGCGCTCGAACCGGCGGCGGAACCGGGCGTCCTCGGCGTACTCCGGCCGGATCACCTTGACGGCCACCAGGTCCCGGGCCGGGTACGCGGCCGACTGCGACTCGTCCGCGGCCACGGCGCGACCGAGGAACAGCCGCCCCATCCCCCACCACCCAACCGGGCCAGCACCCGGTAGGGCCCGATCGTCACAGGGTCGGCCCGGCGCAACGGCTGGGATCCGAGCCGTTCGAGATCGGCTGGGCTCAGCTCTCCGGTCCAGGGGTGGGCCGGGTCGGTCTCAGGCATGTGGAATTCCCGGTGATGTCCTCGGACTTCGCTCGGTCACGCACCACCGGCGTGCGCGATGTTGTTGAGCAACACGACGGCCGCACTGTGCTGCCCACCGACGGAGCCCCAGCCGGCGCGGGCCACCCGCGACGCAGCGAGCGCAGAGTCTTTGACCGTCGGCGCAATCTTTGCCGCTGATATGGGGTCGTCGTATGGCGAGGGCGGGACTCGGCCTGCGGTCCGCCTGAAAGCCCATCACGCGATAGATCCCAGCGGCACGCTTGTGGGGCGACGTCCCAGCAGGTCAGCGGATGGGACGTCCCGGGAAATCCTCAATCCGCCACGGTCCCTGCCGGACCCGCTGGATTGGCCCGCAGACTCGTCAGTGCGTTGTCGGAACGAGACAACGCATCCCAAGAAAAGGGGGATCCATGCGCCCTGTCAGGCATGCCACCTTCGCCGTGGCAGCTGCTTTCACCCTGGCTATGTCAGCCGCGTTCACCCTTGCCATGCCGGGAGCCGCAAATGCCGCTCCGAGCGCCTGGGGCGACGACTGTCCGTCCTCATACTTCTGTGTCTGGGACGGCTACAGCGGGGCTGGCCATATCTGCAAGTGGCAGGATGATTCCTACAATTGGTACGAGGAATGTTCGTGGGCCGACAGTGCATATCCGAAGTCGGTCTACAACCACGGCACTTCGGGGCTGGGAGTGCGTCTATACCGGTATCCGGCCATGCAGAGTGAGATTGGGGACTGCGTCACCAAAGGCAAGAAGGTCAATCTTGCGGGCAACTATTTCATCGGGTCGCACGAGTGGAACTGCTACTAAAATGCGCAGATAACGCGAGCCGAACGCCCTTATGGCCGTTGGTCAACATTGCCCGGCATCTTCGAGGAGCGGGCGGTGACTCCGCTTCAGAGAACCCGAGAAAGGAAAGGTCATGCGCGTCCGCTACGCTCTTGCGGCCGTTACCCTCGGTAGTGTACTCGTCATCAGCGCTCTGGCCTTGCCGGCTCAGGCCGACCAGCCCGCGCGAGTTGCGAAGACCGCGACATCCAGCACCACAGCGACGGCAAGCGGTGCTGCTGGTGACTTTTCCCCCACGGCGAGCTGGCACTTCTACCGGAGCTACTGGACTTACGGAGAGTGCTTGGACGCGGGGGACGCCACCGGAAAGACCTACGTATGCCTGGAGGGCACCGGAACCGACGGGAAGCTCAAGTACCACCTCTACGTGTGGTACTAACATCGGCCCCCGCCTTTCAACTGGGTCAGGACGTCGACTCAGCGAGTAGTCGGACGGCGCGCAGAAGGGCGGGACCCGGTGAGTGGGCCCCGCCCTTCTTGGTCATTGCGGTGGGCGGCTCACTCGGGGTCTTTGATGTCGTCGTCGGACTGGAGCCCTTGCTTGGAGGGCGGGTCGATGGTCCCGGTGGGGTTGGTGCAGCCGGGGACGCTGCCCTCGGGGGCGCGGTTGTCCGGGACGTCCTTGACGACCGTGTCGTTCAGGTTCAGCGTGCCCTGCTCGTTCGCGGCGCCGCCGCCGAAGTTGCTGCTGACGCCGCCGCTGACGGTGAGCGACTTCAGGGTGAGCGTGCCACCGGATACGACGGGCCTTGCCGACCCCCTACGCGTCCGCGGTGCCGAGTGCCGCGCTCTTGCTCATCTGGTCGGCGTCGCCCTTGACGACGTAGACCTCCCAGGGCTCCTTGCCGGGGCCGTGGACCCAGACCTTGTCCTGGAGGGCGTAGCAGCAGGAGGTGTCGTTCTCCTCGAAGGTGGCGAGCCCCGCGCCCTTGAGGCGGTCGGTGGCGGCGGTGACCTGGTCGGTGGAGGTGACCTCGACGCCGAGGTGGTCCAGCCGGGTCTCCTGGGTTGCCTCGCCTTCGATCAGGACGAGCTTCAGTGGCGGCTCGGTGATCGCGAAGTTGGCGTATCCGGGGCGGCGCTTGGCGGGTTCGACGCCGAAGAGCTTGGAGTAGAACGCCACCGAAGCGTCGAGGTCGGGCACGTTCAGGGCGAGCTGTACGCGGGACATGGCGAGGTCTCCCATCGGTTTGTATCGATGTTCTTCGATGCAACATTGCGCCTTGGATAGAAAAATGTCAACATAGAAGAATGTCGAAACAAGAGCTTGTGGTACTCGGCCAGGACGGCGTCGACGGCTGCTGCCCAGGGCTGCTGACCGCTCCGCTGGACGAGGCCCAGTCCGTTGAGCTGGCGAAGGTGTTCAAGGCGCTGGGCGATCCGATCCGGCTGCGGCTGCTGTCGATGATCGCTTCCCGAGCCGGAGGCGAGGTGTGCGTCTGTGACCTCACTCCGGCCTTCGACCTGTCACAGCCGACGATCTCGCATCACCTGAAGCTGCTGCGGCAGGCCGGGCTGATCGACTGCGAGCGCCGTGGCACATGGGTCTACTACTGGCTGCTGCCGGAGATGACCGACCGGCTCGCGGGTATCCTCACCCGCCCCACCGGGCAGCCTCTGCCCGAGTCCGCCGGGACGGCGGGGGACGCCTGATGGCCGCCGATCCCACGGCGTCTTCGGCCGCTGCGGTCGGTGCACGCCTGACGTTCGTTGATCGCTTCCTCGCGGTGTGGATCCTGCTGGCGATGGCGGCCGGCCTCGGCCTGGGGCGGCTCGTCCCCGGCCTGGGCGACGCCCTGGCGAAGGTGACCGTCACCGGCGTCTCCCTGCCCATCGCGCTGGGCCTGCTGGTGATGATGTATCCGGTGCTGGCCAAAGTCCGCTATGACCGGCTCGACACGGTCACCCGGGATCGGCGCCTTCTGGTCCCCTCGCTGGTACTGAACTGGGTTCTGGGCCCGGCGGTCATGTTCGCGCTCGCCTGGCTGCTCCTGCCGGACCTGCCGGAGTACCGTACGGGCCTGATCATCGTCGGCCTGGCCCGGTGTATCGCCATGGTCATCATCTGGAACGACCTGGCCCGCGGCGACCGCGAAGCGGCCGCCGTCCTCGTCGCCCTGAACTCCGTCTTCCAGGTGATCGCCTTCTCCGCGCTCGGCTGGTTCTACCTCACCGTGCTGCCCGGCTGGCTCGGTCTGGAACAGACCGGTCTCGATATCGGCGTGTGGGAGATCGCCCGCAGCGTGCTGATCTTCCTCGGCATCCCCCTGGTTGCGGGCTTCCTCACCCGGCGCCTCGGCGAGAGGGCCAGAGGCCGGGCCTGGTACGAGACGAGGCTCATCCCGCGCATCGGCCCATTCGCCCTGTACGGGCTGCTGTTCACGATCGTCGTCCTGTTCGCCCTGCAAGGCGACGCGATCACCTCACAGCCGGTGGACGTGGCGCGGATCGCGCTGCCGCTGCTGGTGTACTTCGCCGTGATGTGGGCCGGGTCCATGGCGCTGGGCAAGGCCGTGGGCCTGGACTACCCCCGCTCCACGACACTGGCGTTCACCGCCGCGGGCAACAACTTCGAACTCGCCATCGCCGTCGCCATCGCGACCTTCGGCGCCTCCTCCGGGCAGGCCCTGGCCGGAGTCGTCGGCCCGCTCATCGAGGTCCCCGTACTGATCGGCCTCGTCCACGTGGCCCTGGCCGCCCGCCGCTACTTTCCCCAGCTCACCGCCGCGACCGCCGAGCATGCGCCCGCCCAGGAAGGTGTCGCCCGTGTCTGACCCCCAGAGCCCCGAGAAGCAGCCGTCCGTGCTGTTCGTCTGCGTCCACAACGCGGGCCGCTCCCAGATGGCCGCCGCCTTCCTCACCCACCTCGCGGGCGACCGCGTCGAAGTCCGCTCGGCCGGTTCGGCGCCCGCCGAGCACGTCAACCCGGCCGTGGTGGAAGCCATGGCGGAAGTCGGCATCGACATCGCGGCGGAGATCCCGAAGGTGCTGACCGCCGAAGCCGTGCGGTCCTCGGACGTGGTCATCACCATGGGCTGCGGCGACGCCTGCCCCTACTTCCCCGGCAAGACCTACCTGGACTGGAAGTTCGACGATCCGGCCGGGCGGGGTGTCGAGGCGGTGCGGCCGATCCGTGACGAGATCCGGGCCCGCGTTGACGGCCTCGTCGGCGAACTCACCGCTGGGGGCCGCGGATGACCCCGCACGTCGAGACGATCCGCGTCACCGGACTGACGGCCGAGCACGCCGATGAGGTCCTGGCGATCTACCAGCTCGGCATCGATGAAGGAAACGCCACCTTCGAGACCGCCGCACCCCGCTGGGAGGCCTTCGACACCGCCAAACTCCCGGATCACCGGCACGTCGCGGTGGACCACGACGGACGCGTGCTCGGCTGGGTCGCCGCCACAAAGGTGTCCGACCGCTGCGCGTACGCCGGTGTCGTCGAGCACTCCGTCTACGTCCACCCCGCCGCGCGCGGCCGAGGGGTGGGTCTCACTCTTCTGGACGCGTTGATCGCCACCACGGAAGCGGCTGGCATCTGGACCATCCAATCCGGCATCTTCCCCGAGAACACCGCCAGCCTCGCTCTGCACCAGCGCGCGGGCTTCCGTGTCATCGGCACCCGCGAACGCATCGGCCGCCACCATGGCGTATGGCGTGATGTCCTCCTCATCGAGCGTCGGAGTGCGCGGATTTCCTGACCCGAAGCAAGAACCGGGCTCAGCGTCATTCGGGTAGCGGCCCTCAGCCCAGCACCCGCCCGAGGAAGCCGCGCAGGTAGCCCGCGACGACGTCCAGGTGGCTCTCCAGCAGGAAGTGTCCGCCGTTGATCAGGTGTATCTCGGCGTCCTTGGCGTCGCGGGCGAAGGCTCGCGCCCCGGCCGGGCCGAAGATTTCGTCGTTGCGGCCCCACACGGCGAGCACCGGGACCTCGCTGGTGCGCAGGAACTCGTGGAGCAGCGGGTAGAGCGGGCGGTTGTTCTGGTAGTCGCGGAACAGCGCCAGCTGGACCTCGTCGTTGCCCTCGCGGGAGACGAGGGCGAAGTCGTGCTCCCAGGTGTCCGGGCTGACCAGGCTCGGGTCGGGCACGCCGTGCACGTACTGCCAGCGGATGGCGTCGATGCCCAGCGCGGCGCGGACGGCGGGTTCGGTGGCGGGGCCGGGGTCCGCCCCGTAGGCCCAGACGTCGGTCCAGAACGACTCGACGAAACCGTCCTCGTAGCCGTTGCCGTTCTGGGTGACGAGGGCGGAGATCCGTTCGGGGTGCCTGAGCGCGAGGCGCCATCCGATGGGGGCGCCGTAGTCCTGGACGTAGAGGGCGTAGCGGTCCAGGCCCAGTTGGTCGAGCAGCCCGGAGGTGATGTCGGCGAGGGCGTCGAAGGTGTAGGTGAACTCGCCTACGAGGGGGGCGGCGGAGTGGCCGAAGCCGAGGTGGTCCGGCGCGATGACGTGGTAGTCGTCGGCCAGCAGCGGGATGAGTTCGCGGAACATGAACGAGCTGGTCGGGTAGCCGTGCAGCAGGACGATCGCGGGGGCGTCCGCGGGGCCGGCTTCGCGGTAGAAGATCTCGTGGCCGCCGATGGTGGCGGTCCGGTGGTGCACCGAGCTCATTTATAACCCCTTTAAGTGCTCGATCTGGTTAGTTCTTCGCCATGCAAGCACGAGCTGAGCTAACCTGTCAAAGGATTCAGTCTGGTTAGATGGGGTGACACCCGATGGACGAGCTGCTGGACCTGCTCAACAGCAGGCCACTGGTCAACGGCGAGGAACGGGACGCGCTCGGCGACCCGGCCGGGGGCAGGCGCTGGGCGCGGGAGCGCGGCGGTGAAGGCAGCCTCGCGGAACTGGCGCTGCTGCGCGAAGCACGCGACGCCCTACAGCGCGTAGTGCGCGGAGAAAGCTCGCCCGCCGCGTTGAGCCCGCTGCTCGAAGGGGTCCACCAGATTCCGGAGATCACTTCGGATGGCCTTCGGTGGACAGTCAGGACTCCCCCGCACGCCCGGCTGGCCGTCGAGGCGGTCCTTGCCTGGGCCGCCACCGAGGAGCGACTGCCCGGCCGACTGCGCCCCTGCGCCAACGACCAGTGCCAGCTGTTCCTGCTCGACCGCAGCCGCGCCAACCGTGCGCGCTGGTGCTCGATGGCTGTCTGCGGCAACCGCGAAAAGGCGCGCCGCCACTATGAACGGACCCGCTGACCCGGTCCCCGCGCGCCTCCCACTCTTGTGGCTCCCCCTGTAACCGCTACCTGCTCCGCCACGGCCACCGCCACCGCTGCTGCCGCCGCCACCGCTACCTGCTCCGCCACCGCCACCGCTGCCGCCACCGCCATCGCCGCCACTGGTCCTGATGGGTCGTCGCCGGGCGGAGAGGGATCTTGTGAGGGCTGTCCCTCCTGTGAGCGACACGCGGGTGACCGCCGAGTGGGGACGACTCCAGGACGCGGGATCCGTAGCGTCTGAGCCGGTCGCGACGGTGATTTCGGGCTTGCCTCCGACCCCGAGAAGCCCAAGTCGACGACCGAACTGAGGAGTTTGGGGGCCTCGCGTCTTGTTTGAAGCGTCACTTAGTGCCATTCTGTCGTTAAGAGACGCCCGACGGGAGGTGAGGTGCCATGGCCACGACGCGGAAGCGCGACGGGGGCGGGATGAGTGAGCGGCGCCGTGCGCGATTGCGGCTGGAGATCTCGAGGGAGGCGGCGCGTCTGTTCTGGGAGCAGGGAGTGACCGCCACGAGCGGCGCTCAGATCGCGGAGGCCGTGGGCCTGTCCACGCGCACCATCTGGCGGCACTTCCGCAGTAAGGAGAGCTGTGCCGAGCCGATCGTCATGCAGGGCGGCGTCACCCTGATGAGCGTGTTGCGCGGCTGGCCCCGGCAGAGCTCCCTCGAAGACCATCTGGCCACGGAACTGGCCAGGTTCCATCACGAGGAGCCGCCCGTCGATCTTGCCGACGAGATGCTCGCGATGAAGATGAGCCGGCTCGCCGACACCGAACCGGCGCTCCGCACGGCCTGGCTGATGGCCTGCGACCAGACGGAACGGGAGCTGTGCGCGATCATCGCCGACCGTCTTGAGCGCCCGGCCGGTGATCTGGAGGTGCGGCAGCACGCGGCGGCCGCCGCCGCGGTCGTACGGGTCCTCGAAGAGCACATCGGCGCCGCCATCCTCGCCGGCGCGGACCTCACGGAGTTCACCGACGTGGTGGCCGTCTCCCGGCGTTTCGCCCATGCGATCCGCACGGCTACCGGCGGAGTCGACGCCCGTCATCCGCGTGGGCAGGGGAGCACCGAGCAGCCGGTGGCCCAAGAGCACCAGCCTCCGTCAGCCGGTGCGGACGCAGCCATACAGACCAAATGCCTATCTGGTGAGTGATTTCCCATGACTGAACCTCAGCCCATACGCACCGCCGACCCGGCGCCCGGCTCGCACGGGCCGGGCAGGCCCCCGGAGGGCCGGGCGAAGCAGACACCGCTGGAGCAGATGGGCGGCACCACGGGCCTGGTGTACATGATGCTGCCGGTCGTGGCCTTCGTGCTCGCCAACGCGTCTTACGGGCTGACCGCCGCCATCTGCACCGCCGTCGGCGTCTCCCTGGCCATCTCCGTGCTGCGACTGGTGCGCAAGGAATCGATTCAGCCCGCGCTCTCCGGCCTGTTCGGCGTCGCCGTCGCCTCGTTCGTCGCCTGGAAGACGGGATCGGCCAAGGGCTTCTTCCTGACGGGCATCTGGGGCAACGTCGCACTCGGCGTGCTCTTCCTGCTCTCGGTCCTCGTACGCCGGCCGCTGGCCGGAATCGTCTGGGGCTCGCTCAACGGCACCGGCACCGCCTGGCTCAAGGACAAGCCCTCGCGCCACTACTACGACATCGCCACCCTCACCCTGGTGGGCGTCTTCGCCGCCCGGGTCGCCGTACAGCAGTGGCTCTACGAAAAGGACGCCACCGGCTGGCTCGCCTTCACCAAGATCGCGATGGGCTACCCCCTTCTCGCTCTGGCCTTCCTGGTCGTGCTGTGGGCGGGGCGCCGCTCGGGCAAGCGACTCACGGCCCTGGCCGGACCGCGGCCCGCGCGATCGGCCTGACTGCCTGACCGCCGACCCCGCCATGACCGCCGACCCCGCCATGACCGACGACCCCGCCAGACCGACGACCCGGCATGACCGCCGAACTCGCCATGACCCAAGCCCCTGTTGGAGCCCTGAGGAGAGAAATGGACCAGTCCCTGCCCAAGAGCCAGTCCCTGCCCCAGAGCCTGTTCCTGCTCTGCTACACCGTGGACAAGGAGAAGTTCGAACTCACCAACCTCCAGGGCCGCGGCCAGTTGCTGCGTGCCGCGGCACTGACCGTGCTGACCCTCGACGGCCTGCTCAGCGCCGCGGGAAAGAAGGTCGTCCGGCTGCCCGCAGAGCCGCCGAGCGATCCCTTCCTGGCCGAGGTATGGCGCGACGTACCCGCGGAGAAGCCCAAGAGCTGGCTTTCGCTCGTCCACAACAAGGCGCACACCGCCGAAAAGCCCATCCGCGAGCAGCTTGCCGCGACGGGTGCGGTCACGATCCGGCACGAGAAGCGGCTGGGGCTGCTCGCCGTCGACCGGGTCATCGTCAACGATCCGCAGCGGGTACTGGCCATGCAGGAGAGGGTGCGCGACGCCGTGCTCCGCGGGCCCGATCCGGCGGCGGTCCCGATGGAGGAGCTGACCATGGCCGTGTTCGCGGCCGAGGTCGAGGTGACCAGCGTGTTCTCCGGTAAGGAACGCCGTGAGCACGAGCAGGCGCTCAAGGCCCTCGCCGCACATTTCGACGATGCCGTACCCGGTCTGCGCAAGGCGCTGCGCGACTCGTACCTGTCGAGCAGGGCCGTCGGAGGCGGCTGGGGCGCATGATCGCCGAGATGGACCGCCCCGTGTCGGCGAGCGCGTTGGCTTCGGCCCTGGCCACGCTCCAGGAGCGGCATCCGTTGCTCGGGGCGGCGGTTGACCGCGCCGCGTCCGCGCCCGAGGCCGTGTACCGGGTGTCCGAAGGCACGATCCCGCTCGAGACAGCCGCCGACGGCACCCCATGGCAGGCCATCGTCGCCGTCGAGCGGACGCGGCCGATCCCCCCGGTACCGGGGCCCCTCGCACGCGCCGTACTCGTCCCACGGGAGCCGAGCTGCGCCATAGTGCTGCCCTCGGGCGATGTTCCTCGCAGGCAGGAGGACCTCCTCGCCCACGTCGGCGCGGCGCTCGCCCACGTCGGTGCGTCGGCGGACGGCGACGCCGCCGCGGCCGACATCCAGATCACCAACCTCGGAGTGGCGTGCCCGAACGGACAGAGCCCGAGCGGGCAGAGTCCGAATGGACAGAGCCCGAGCCGACAGAGCCCGAGCCGATAGAGCCCGAGCCGATAGAGCCGGAGCCGATAGAGCCCGAGCCGATAGAGCCGGAGCCGACAGAGCCCGAGCCGATAGAGCCCGAGCCGATAGAGCCGGAGCCGACAGAGCCCGAGCCGATAGAGCCCGAGCCGACAGAACCTGAGTCGGCAGAGCCCCAGCGGGCTCTCCGCTCTGTGGGGCCCCGCACAGATCACGCAGTTGCGAGGCGAGCACATTCTCGGTGTCGCCACGACCGGCGGGCGGCTACGGATGACAGAGCGCACCCACGACCCGGTCCCGTGAACGCGACCCGCGCGGATTCCCTGCGTTTCGCGGTGCTGGGGCCGGTCAGGGCCTGGCGTGGCACGCATGAGCTGGATCTGGGTTCGCCGCAGCAACGCGTGGTGCTGGCCGCGTTGCTGCTGCGGCGCGGGCGGCCGGTCACGGTCGCCGAACTGGTGGACGCCGTCTGGGGTGATGAGCCGCCGCCGGCGGCCGTGTCCGTGCTGCGCACCTATGCGTCGCGGTTGCGCAAGGTGCTGGAGCCGGGGCGGGACGCAGGTGAGCCCCCAAGGGTGGTGGTCTCGGCCGCGGACGGATATCTGGCGCGGGTACCGGAAGGTTCGGTGGATCTGGGTGTGTTCGAGCAGCGGGTCGCCGAGGCGAAGAAGCTGCGGGCCACGGGGGCGATGTCGGCCGCCGCGGATCTGCTGCGGGCCGCGCTCGACGCGTGGGAGGGGACACCGCTGGCCGGTCTTCCCGGTCCGCTGGCCGAGGCCGAGCGTTCCCGGCTGGCCGAGGAGCGGCTGGCCACGCTGGAGACCTGTCTGGAGACCGAGGTCCGGCTCGGGCGTCACAGTGAGGTGATCGCCGAATTGGCCGCGCTGACCGGTGAGCATCCGCTGCGGGAGCCGCTGTGCCAGCTTCTCATGCTGGCGTTGTACCGGTCCGGACGGCAGGCCGAGGCGTTGGCGGTCTACCGCAGGACGCGCGGCACCCTGGCGGCCGAACTGGGCATCAACCCCAGTGCGTCACTGCGGGAGCTGCACGGCCGCATCCTGACCGCCGACCCCACGCTGGACCACACCTCGACGGAGACGGAGACGGAGACGACGGAGCCGGATACGGAGGCCGAGCCGTGGGTGTCACTGGCTGCCGGGCATCTTGCCCGCCCCGCGCAGCTACCCGCCGACCTGACCACTTTCACCGGCCGTGAAGCCGAACTAACGCAGATCCAGGCTCTGCTGCCCGGCGTCCCCGGCGTCCCCGGCGTGCCCCGCGTGCCCCGCGTGTCCGGCGTAGCCGGCGACGGGACGCCCCCGGCCACGGTGCTGATCAGCGCGATCGGCGGTATGGCGGGCGTAGGCAAGACCACCCTGGCCGTGCATCTGGCCCACCGGCTCGCCCACCGCTACCCCGACGGACAGCTGTACATCAATCTGCGCGGTTTCGACCCGACCGGCTCGGCCATGCCCCGCGCGGAGGCCATCCGTATTTTCCTCGGCGCGCTCGGCGTCCCCTCGCGGCGGATACCCGCCCACCTCGACGCCCAGGCGGCGCTGTACCGCAGCCTGCTCGCCAACCGGCGGATGCTCCTGCTCCTCGACAACGCCCGCGACGCCGAACAGGTCCGCCCCCTGCTCCCGGCCTCACCCGGCTGCCTGGCCATCGTCACCAGCCGCGACCAGCTCACCGGCCTGATCGTCTACGAGGGGGCGCGTCCGCTGACGCTGACCCCGCTGACCCGGGCCGAGGCTCGTGACTTCCTGGTGCGCCGCGTCGGAGCCGAACGCCTGGCGGCGGAACCCGAAGCGACGGACGAGATCATCGCACGCTGCGCCGGGCTGCCCCTGGCCCTCGCCATCATCGCCGCCCGCGCCATTGCCCACCCCAGATTCCCGCTCGAAGCCATCGCCAAGGAGCTGGGCGACAGCCGGCGCAGTCTTGATGCGTTCGCCGGGGGCGAGCCCGCCACGGACGTACGAGCCGTCTTCTCCTCGTCGTACGAGGCCCTGTCCGCTCCGGCCGCCCGGCTGTTCCACCTGCTGGGCCTCCACCTCGGCCCCGACATCTCCGCACCCGCCGCTGCCGCCCTCGCCGGGCTTCCCCTCCGCGAGACCCGCGGCCTCCTCGCGGAACTCACCCGCGCCCATCTGCTCACCGAAGACTCACGGGGCCGCTACGCCCTGCACGTCCTGCTGTGTGCCTACGCCGCCGAACGCGTCGCCACCGAGGAGACTCCACAAGAACGGGACCGGGCCACCGAACGGCTCCTGTGCTGGTACCTGCACACCGCCGACGCCACCTACCCCCACCTCACCCCCCACCGCCGCCGGGTCCCCCTCCCATCACCACCCCCCGGCTGCCACCCCCTGACCTTCGCCACCCACGACGAGGCCCTCACCTGGTGCGAGGCCGAACGCCCCAACCTCGTCGCCGCGGTGCACCAGGCCGCCACGTCCCACCGGCCCCGCCTCGCCTGGCAACTCACCGCCGCCCTATGGGGGTTCTTCTATCTGCGCACACATCTGCACGACTGGCTCGACACCACCCGGACCGCACTCGACACCGCCCGCGACACCCACGACCGCGTGGGCGAGGCATGGAGCCTCAACGACCTGGCCGTCGCACTGACCGTGACTCACCGCTTCGACGAGGCCATCGACCACCTCAAACAGGCGATGACCCTCTGCCGGGACCTCGGGGACACCCCCGGCAGGTCCCAGGCCATGGGCAACCTGGGCAACACGTATCTTCAGCTCGGCCGGCTCGACAAGGCCGCCGAATACATCCGTCGCTCACTCGTCCTCGACCGGGCGCACGGCAGCGCCTGGGGAGAGGGCCTCGCCCTGGCCAAGCTGGGCGACATCTACCAGCGGCTCGGCCGCTTCGACGAGGCCATCGACCACCTGGAGCGATCGCTGACCATCCTGCGCGCCGGCGGCAACCGCTGGGGCGAGGGCGTCACACTCGACATCCTCGGCACCGTCCACCACCGGCTCCACCGCCACGACGACGCGATCCAGCACTACCGCCAGGCCCTCGGGGCACTCCGGGACATCGGCAACCGCCGGGACGAGGGCGAAACCCTCGGCCACCTCGGCGACACCCTGCTGGCCGCGGGCGACCCGGAAGCGGCCCGCACCAAATGGCGCCAGGCCCTCGCGGTCTTCGAGGAGTTCGGCCATCCCGACACCGAGGAGATCCGGGCGAGGCTCCGCCGCCTGGACGAATGCGGGCCGGACACGGGGGGCGCCTGAGCAGACGGCGAACTCGCGATTGTCGGCACAACCTCGGAGCGGGTCGAAGCCTGTCCAACGAACGCCTGGGCGCCCTGCTCCAACGCGGTCCGAACCAGCTCGACTTGGGCGTCATCCAGCTTAGCCTCGATCCACCGGTCGATGGTGGGTCCAGTAGCCGGACATGAGGGCGCGGGTGTCATCTGACCTGGGGTGATGGGACTTCCTACAGTTCCGTTGCACCCGATTGAGAGAACACCCGCGAGATGCAATCTTCCCATGCCGCATCGACGGTCTCGGCCAGATTCGATGACCGGAACCTGGTCACGGACGCGGGGCTGCTTCCGGTGATGCGGCTTGCCGAGCGGGGGCGGCTGTCTGCGCTGGTCCGCGAGTCGGTAGGCATCTGCGGTGCCGGCAACAGCGGCGGGGCGAATCCGGCGGCGAAGGTGACCTCGCTGGTCGCGGCGATGTGCGCGGGGGCGGACAGCATCCAGGACGCCGGCCGGCTGCGGCACGGGGCCATGCCGCAGCTCTTCGACCAGATACGGGCCCCCTCGACGCTGGGCACGTTCCTGCGGTCTTTCACCCACGGCCACGGGCTGCAACTGCACGCGGTCCACCGCAGGTTCCTGCGGGAGGTGGCCGCTCACACCCCGCTGCTGCCCGACGCCGGGCAGGTCGCGTTCATCGACGTCGACTCCACCCACAAGCGGGTCTTCGGACCCGCCAAACAGGGCGCCCAGGTCGGCCGGTTCAAGGGCATCCGCACTCTGCACCCCCTACTGGCCACCGTCTGCACCCCGACCACCCGGCCGGTGATCGCCGCCGTTCGGCTGCGGCAGGGCAAAGCCGCCGACTCCCGCGGAGCCGAACGCTTCGTCACCGAAGCCCTGGCCACCGCCGGAGAGGCCGACTGCACCGGCACCCGCGTCCTGCGCGCGGACAGCCAGTTCTGCAACGCTGACGTGGTCGCCGCCTGCCGCCGCACCGGAGCCCACTTCTCGATCACGGCCGGGATGAACCCCTCCATCAACCGGGCCGTCGCCTCCCTCGACGAAACTGCCTGGCAGCCCATCCGCTACACCACGGCAGTCGTCGATCCCGATACCGGCGAGCTGATCTCCGACGCCCAGGTCGCCGAGATTCCCGCCTACACCGCCTACACCGCCTACACCGGCCGAAAGAAGGCCGAGCAGGTCACCGCCCGGCTGATCGTGCGCCGGGTCCGTGACCTGGCCAAACCTGCCACCGTCGGTGAGCAGGACGAGCTGCTCCCCGCCTGGCGCTACCACCCCCTCTTCACCGACAGCCCGTTCGGAACCCTCCAGGCCGAACGGCAGCACCGCCATCACGCGGTCATCGAGCAGGTCATCGCCGACGGCAAGGCCGGACCTCTGGCCCACCTGCCCTTGGGGAAGTTCAACGCGAACGCCGCCTGGCTGACCCTGTGGGCCATGTCCTACAACCTGCTGCGGACCGCCGGCGCTCTGGCCTCGGTCTTCCACGCGAAGGCCACCACCACAACCCTCCGCGCCCACCTCGTCCACGTCCCCGCCCGCCTGGCCCACTCCGCCAGACGCCTCACGCTCCACCTGCCCCGACGATGGCCCTGGCACGACGCGTGGATGCAACTGTTCGACACGATCCACCGCCCACCCGACCCAGCCTGACCCCGCCGTCCACCCGCCCCACCGGGCACGACCGGAACCACCGTGGAAAAGCTGGGCAGACCAGCGAACACCCCCTGCCCACACCCAGCCAACGCCCCCCGGAACCACCCTGCAAAGCTCAGAAGATCACGCCAAACCGCCACCGGTGGATCGAGGCTTAGCCGTCGCGGCAAGTCCGCGGTGCTGGTCCGCGATGCCGTGGGCGTCCTTCGCTCGTCCGTCGAAGGAGATGCGCGCGTAGCAGACGACGCACTTGAGGGCGAGGGCCACTGCCGGCATCGCGTTGACCTCCGCCACTGAGGGCAGGTCCGTCGGGACCCCCGGAGTCCGCTGACTACCTCATCCGTGCTGCCACATCTCCCCCCTCAGAGTCGGCTTCTTGCCGTCGGGAGAGCAATCTGGACATGGGTGCTCCAGTAAGGTTCCACTCGATGAAGATCTCCCACGAGATCCGCGACCAGCACGGCGCCGACCTGTCGCTGTCGGAGGAGGAAGTGGAAGCCGGAATGGCGGAGAAATCCCGCGAGTTCGCGGACGTGGGCAACCGCGTGTATCTGCCGATGGCGGAGTAGCTCCTGCCCCGTGTGACCCCTGCGCTGCCCCTGGTCCGCTGGCCGGGGGCAGCGTCGCGCGAAGGGTGCCCTCAAGTACCGCTTGCGACTGAACCGTTGGCGGAGCGGATCCGTTGTGCTTCCGGAAGGGCAGCGGGGCGCCTTCCGGCCGGTACCGGCCGCTGCCCATGCAACCATCGAACCATCCATAGCTTGTGGGAGAACGTATGAAGTCCTGGCGCTCTCGAATCGCCACCGCCCTCGCCGTCGGCGCCGCAGCCATCACCATTCCGCTGACCGCGAGCCCCGCTCAGGCCGACCCCCCGCCGGCGGGTGAAGGCTGGGGCGAGCCGGTGGGAGCTGAAACGTACGACTCGTGGAGCGACTGCATGTACGATCAGGCCGTGAACGCGCCGGCCGGGGTCAAAGACGTGTGGTGCGATGGCGACGGCGGTCGCGACCAGTACACCGTCTATTACCGCTACTGACCCCCTGAGGCACCGCGCAGGTCGGCCATCCAGGCGCGGTGCGCCCAACCGCCGACCCGGCCGCCCGCTCACGCACGTGAACGGGCGGCCTGTGCCTCCTTGATCCCCCCTCGATCCATTCACCGCCCAGGGAAACAGGGTCTGCCTGCCTGTTTCGGAGTGATCTTCTAGGCTGAGTGTCCCCCCGGAACGCTCCGGGGGGACACTCGGCTAAGCCTTGATCCACTGATCGGTCCGTTGTGGATAACGTCCGGGAAAACGAGGAAGTGCCGAGGACGCGCCCCAAAAACCCTCGGAGATCATTTAGAAACCACGTCGGTGGATTCAGGCTTAGGTGGCCGCCCGGTGGCCGGACGCCGCCGCAGTGCCTCAACCCCGCCCTGCTCCCACAGGCGTTTCCACCGGCGCACGCTCTCAGGGTGGATCCCCACCATCCGTGCAACCACGGATGAAGAACGTCCTTGCTCGAACAATTCGACCGCGCATGCGCCGGGCCTCGGCCAACTGCGGCCGCGTCAGCGGCAGAACGGAGACGTCGGGGCGGCCGGGGCCGGAGCCGCTCCCTTCCGTCGGGTCCGGTCGAGACCCTACGGCGGAAGCAGGCGAGGAGCGTCCGGTGGGAGCCGGCGGTCCTCGACCACCGGACGCCGAGCCGGGACAGGAAGCCGGACACTCGCGGCACCGGGAGCCGCCCCCTGTCGGCTGCACAGATGACACGGATGGAAGCCAAGAACAGTTCAGCGCGTTGGGGTGGGCTCGTTGGACCGCCCGTGGGATCAGTGAGCCGTCGGGAGCCGCCGTACGACGACTTGGTGTGCGTGATCGCAGAGCTTCAGGTTGAATCGGCAGGTGCGGTCCGAGCTTGCCGACGTCCGGGCGGAGGCCGACACCCCCCCACCACAGGCGACGGATCGCCGCAGTTCCTGGAGGTCCGCCACCGTGTCCACGCCCGCGTTGAGGACCGCATCCGCTGCGGCAGGACCACCGGATTCGGCCGGTTCCCCTCCCGCCACTTCGGCATCAACGCCGTGTGGCTGGAGCTGTCGCTGACCGCGATCGACCTGCTCGCCTGGACCCGCACCCTGGTGCTGGACGGCGAACTCGCCGACGCCGGACCGAAGAAACTCCGCTACCGGCTACTGCACGCCGCCGCCCGCACCGCGTTCGCCCGTCTGGCGGCTTGCGGTGTGCACCGGATTGCCGTGGCGCCCCGGTGTGTGACCGCCCGGTCCGCCGCGGACCGCATCGAGCCCACGCGAGACCATGTGCCGACACGCTGAGCAAAGTCTGAAAGTGGCCGAGTATGAGCAGCCTGATCTGCTGCAACAGCCCTTGTTCGCGTGGACGGTGGCCGCAAGCGTCGCGGTACTCGTCATTGGCCGACTGGTGGTGTGGGGCAGCGGTGGACCGGAGGGTGCGCAGGAGCGGGCCGTCGGTTTGGACAGCGGGGGCCCGTTGCCCTCCGCCTCACCGGAAGGGCCTCCGAAGGCGGGAGGTGACTCCGGTGGTGTTCCCCAGGGTGTGGTGCTGATCAGGAACCGGAAGTCCGGCTTCTGCGTGGATCTCCCCGGCAAGGGGAAGGGGCGGCCGGACGGCAGGGTGCAGGACGATCCCGGCGGTGAGGCGTCGGACAGCGACAACCAGCGTGTCAAGGACGGACAAGACGGGCCCGGGCGCCAAGCTCAGGCTCTTCACGTGCGGCGATTGCGACGACCACCAGTGGCGCTTCGTGAAGAACTGAGCCCACGTCGGCCGCCGATCAGCTCTGATCAAGCACAGTCCTCATCTGATGAACCGTTTGCTCCCCACATACGTCGTGCCTGCGCAGGCTACCCCTGGCTTGAGAGGCTGATTTATGCGCGTGAGATCACTTCGATCACTTGCCCCACGATCACTTCGATCGCTACTGCTCGCCTTCCTCCTGATCGCCGTCGGCGTGACAGCCGCGTCTGCGGCGGTGTTCCAGGGCTCTTCCGGCAAGGACAAGGACCAGGTCACCGGGGTAGCGGCAGCTGGTGACGCGGAGCACACCGTCACCGTGCGGAACGGGACGAGCAGCCGTATCTGGGTCGGCGCGGGGGTCAATGCCGACGGCTCGGCCCAGCTCACCGGGCTGCCGACGCTGGACCCGGGCAAGTCCGCCACCATCACCATCCCCGAGCGCTCGGACGCCGGGCACTGGCGCGGCAAACTCTTCGCCCGCCAGGGCTGCTCCGGGGAGAGTGGCAGTACGTTCCACTGCGAGGTGGGCGATTGCGGGCCGTACGCTGACCGCTGCTCCACCGGTGAACAGCCGGTCAGCCTCGCCGAGTTCAACTTCGACACGCGCGACAAGTCGGCACCCTGGTACAACGTCAGCTACGTCAACGCCGTCTCGACGCCCATCACCATCAGCCCCGATGGAGTCAAGCCGCCCGAGAACGGCGACGAGTGTTCCGATGTGGGCTGCCCCACAGATCTGCTGGCCGTCTGCCCGCCCGAGAACCTGACCAAGGCCCAGGGCACGGGTAAGCCGCTGGTGTGTGTCAACCCGAACCGGGACGCGAAGACCGCCTACAGCGACGCGCTCACCAAGAAGTGCCCCAAGGCGTACGCATGGTCCAAGCACGACGCGGAGGGCGGCAACCAGGTCGTGCGTCAGTGCAGCAAGTGCAGCGGCCTGACCGTCACCTTCCATGGCAACGGCGCTCCCGAGAAGCCCAAGCCGGACCCCAAGCCCGACCCCAAGCCCAAGCCCAAGCCCGGCCATGGCGACAAGTCCGACCCCCTCAAGGGCGTCGGCGTCAACGCCGAAGACGGCGCCGCCCAGGCGCTGAAGAACTCCGGCGTGTCCTGGTACCACAACTGGACCTCCTCCACCGGCAAGGTCGCCAAGCCGAAGGGCGTCGAGTTCGTCCCGACGATCTGGGGCCCCGGCTCGGTCAACGACGCGGAGCTGGGCAAGGCCGCCAAGGAGGGGAAGAACCTCCTCACCTTCAATGAGCCCGACTTGTCCTCGCAGGCCAACATGTCGGTCGAGCAGGCCCTTGACCTGTGGCCCCGGTTGGAGAATACCGGGCTGAAGCTGGGAGCCCCGGCGGTCGCCGCCAACGCGGACAAGCCCGGCGCCTGGCTGGACCAGTTCATGAAGGGAGCCGCGAAACGCCACTTGCGCGTCGACTTCATCCCGGTGCACTGGTACGGCTCCGACTTCAGCTCCGCCGCCAGCTACCAACTGGCCGACTACCTGGAGCGCATCCACGACCGCTACAAGAAGCCGATCTGGTTGACCGAGTACGCCCTCACCGATTTCAGCAAACAGGGCGCCTCCCGCTACCCGAGCGAGAAGGAGCAGACCCGCTTCATCAAGTGGTCGACGGAGGCACTGGGAGTCCTGCCCTACGTGAAGCGCTACGCGTGGTTCGCCCTCTCCAGAACCAAGTCCAACTCGACCGGCCTCTACGACGGCACCACCCCGAACGCCAGCGGTAACACCTACCGCGACGCGGGCTGATCCGTAGCAGCCCCTGGTGAGCGGCTGCTCGTATCGCAGAGGGACTCGCCGTGGCCCATGGCCCATCCCCGGGTCACGGCGAGCCCAAGGCCGGGCGGGAAATGGTTCAACGTCCGCCCACCGAGCCGGAGGCGGCGTACGGTCGCGGCGCGGAGTTGAGCTGTTTTGAACCGTTTCCCCACGGAGCCCGTTGCGGTGTGCGGGACCGCCGTGGCGCCCTGTCCGTGACCGCTTCCTGAGGACCGCGACGGACTCGGACCGAGGCCACGCGGTCGGGCGATATGCAGGAAGGGATGGTCATGAGCCTGGGTGAAGAACCGGATAAGCCGAAGACCGGGGACGAGCGCCACGCGGCGGGGGAACCGGCGGATCTCGATGAGCCGGAGTCCATCGGGGAGCCGCCCGAGACGTCCTCCCCGCTTGCCGTGATCATCTCCGGTGACGGCTCCGCCAGCATCGACGGCGTACCCGTACCGGTGGTGGGGGAGGAGCAGGTCGACACCGCGATCCTCGACACGCTGCATGGGTATGCCCGCGGCCGGAACGCCCCCGTGACGGCGACCATCTCCGATCCCTCCGAGGGGTATGTGGTCATCGTCGAGGTTGCGCCCGACGGTTCCAGCAGGCTGCTGGAGCAGCACGGGGAGGAACCGGACGGGGACGAGACGCGCGAATTCGCCGGGCCCGGCGCGTACCCCGGCCCCTCCGGCGTCGAGGCCGGGCCACCCGATGCGCCCGATGCCTCTGACGTCCCCCATGTCTCCGACCTCCCCGACGTCGGCGACGTCGACGAGTTCGACGACTTTGGCGACGAACCGGTCTCGACGCCGGGCCCCGCACAGCCGGCGCTCACGACCCCGGCTCCCAGCCCGGGCCTTGACCGGAAACCGATCCGCAGGAGGCAACTGGACCAGTCCGACGACGAGTACGAGTCGCCCGGGTTGCTCAAGCGGCCCCTGTTCGTCGGGGTGGCAGGTGTGGCCCTGGCGGCGGTCGTCGTGGTGCCGCTGATAGTGATCGGCAGCTCGGGAGGCGGCGGGGAGCGGAACCTGGCCACCGGCGGGACCGAGAGCGCGGAGAAATCTCCGCCCACGCCGTCCAAGTCCGCGTCACCGTCGCCTTCGAGTTCGCGTTCCTCCTCGCCGTCCCCGTCGGCCTCCCCATCCGCCCCGCCGAAGCCGACGGACGCCCCGAAGGCCGCGGTGGATCCCCGAACCTACAAGGGCGGGATGCTGATCAAGAACAAGAAGTACGGCCTGTGCGTGGACCTTCCCGGCTCCGGCAAGAGCGCACCGGATACGGAGGTCAAGGACGCGACCTGCAAGAGCGACGACAACCAGGGGTGGGTCCTGAACGTGGTCTCCCAGGGCGGCGGCAGAGCCGACCAGTATCTGATCCGCAATACCAAGTCCGACCTCTGCCTGGACCTGCCGGGCAACGGCTCCGCTTCTGAGGGCGCACAAATGGGCATGTCCAACTGCAACAACAGCAAGGAGAAGGACAACCAGCTCTGGTGGCTCGGCAAGCGCTCCGACGACTCATACCGGCTCCGCAACCAGAAGAGCCGCCTGTGCCTCACCACGGAGAAGAGCGCGAACTCCAAGGTCACGATCTCCAAGTGCGGCGAAGCGGAAGACCAGGAGTGGAGTTTCGTCGAGAGCTGAGCCGGGCCCGACGACGTCGAAGAGCGGATGTACGCACCGTGCGCACATCCGCTCTCCATGACCCGCCATGCCTCCGTCAGGCCCCAGGGGGCGGTGGAGGCGGCGGGCCGAAGGGGTCGACGGCGTCGACGGGAGGCTGCTCCATCGCGCGGTGGGCTCCTGGCTTGCAGGCGGCGAAGGGACCTTCCGGGTCCCGCAGGACGCCCATGACGGGGATCATGTAGTCACGGTGCCAGTTGGCGGGCCCGCACATCCCCGAACCGGGCCCGGTCAGCTCCCCCCAGGCGAGCCACAGCCCGTGGAGCTGTGCCACCGCCTCCGGATGCTCCCACCAGCGGGAACACCAGGGTGCCGTGGAGGTGACCTCCCTGCCGTAGACGGGCAGCAGCACATGGTGGGTCCACAGGGTCAACTGCCGCAGGTTCTGCGCGTATTCGGGCCCGTCCATGTAGAGGATGAAGTGCGGCTTGGGCGGGGGCGGCGGGCCCTCCTTCTCCTGAGGAGCAGCGCTGTCCGTCGTCGTATCGCCCTCCTCCTCGGCGGGTGCCTCGTCCCGCTCCTCCTCGGACACCTCGGGGGCCTCAGTGGACATGCCCGTCCTGCTCTCTCTCGGCGGCTTCAACTTGGCTGGTGCCCTGGCCACCACGTACGCCCGCCCCATACGGTTCACCGGCCGGTCGGCCGCGGCCGCGACGGTAGCCGGTGGCGATGTCGCGCCACTTACAGCCGCCGACTGTTGTTCTGGCTCGGGATTTCGGATCTCCGATTGATGGCGGGGCCAGCGGCCTGCGAGGAATCTCTCCGTACTTGTCCCGGGTACGCAGCATAATGCGGCGTGGCTGCATTACGAGGCTCACTTCCTGCCCCTTGTTGAGTAAGGTTCTGCCACGAGCGGACATAGCTATCAACCTTTTCGGGAAGTTCTCGGCGGATCCGGCGCACTTGCCTATCGCTCAGGCCGTATGACCGAAACCGGCGATCCGAAATATCCCTATTCCCGTTCAGTGCGGAACGGAATTCTTCGGCATCGATCAGCTGGCCGGAAAAAAGATGATATGCGATGGCCTGTGGTTCCAACCTCGAGTCAATTTTCTCCCAGTCGGCGAATGCTTTGACCCGCATTGCAGTCCGGAGGCCCTCCTTGTCCGCCTCCTGGCTGATGATGTCATCGGCCCTAAAGCGCACCAGGTCTCCGGCGGATATGACCCTCATGCCGTTTCCCCGTGGATCCGTCACCTGGAAACTGTGACCCTCGGGCGGTACCCCGAACTCGATACGCACCTCGTCGTCCGGCCTTCGCGGATGGCTGACTACCATTTCCTCCATTCCGAACTGCGCGAGAGACCCTCCTGTATCTCTCACCTGGTAGCCCGCTTCCTGCAAGGCGTTACTGGCTTCGGCTTTAGCGTGAGTGGCCGTTGTGTACGGAGTTTGGGCGCTGGGAAGTTGATCCCCCATTTTGCTGAACAGGTCTATGTCATTGGGTTCGCGATCGGCCAGTCCGTGAGTCAAGCGCGCCAGGCTCCCGCCCAAGGCGTAACCGTATTTCTCGCCGATGCCCCACAGCGCAATACGGGCGATTTGCTCCTTGTCCTTCAATTTCATCGATCAGGTCGCCCCTCCCGCAGTAAAGGGGCGGAGTATAGGTTTGCAACTTCTGAGTTTGTCAGGATTTATCATGCGTGGCGCTCCAGGTGAGGATGACTACTTCGAGATCGCCGACTGCCATAGCAAACGCAGGGCGGGTGCCAAGGTTCCACGATTGGCGTGGATGCTCTGCACTGGCGAGGGTTCTGGGGGTTCCGGCAGGCAGAAAAGCAGCGCTCGTCGACGTATACGGAATGTTCTCAGTTCTTGATGTGCTGAGGGCGGTGGGTCGACAGTCTGCTGATGTCTGTTCAGGGCGGCGAAGGAAGGCGGACGGTGGTTCTGGACCCGCAGCGGTGGTTGGAGCTTCGGCGTTTTCACGGTCTGTGCGACGTTTTGACGGGCAGTGATCCGGGCCGTGTCACCAAGGTGATGTGCGGCCGGGGCGGGGCTGGGGCGGCGGGATCTCCTCCTCGGGGGCGCTTTCCGTCGTCGCGCCGACGTCCTCCTCGGCGGGATCGCGTCTGCTCCTCTCCGGGCACCTCGGGGGCCTCAGTGGACATGCCCGTCCTGCTCTCTCTCGGCGGCTTCAACTTGGCTGGTGCCCTGGCCACCACGTACGCCCGCCCCATACGGTTCACCGCCGGTCGGCCGCGGTCTCGAGGGACTGCGGGTCGAGCCGGGCCTCTTCGGGCGGGTGGTCTCGGATCCTGACCAAGTGGTGACGGCGTTAACGCAAGACCTTCTTGCCGACGGCCAGAACTGCGGAGCACGGCGGCCAGATCCGCGACGGGGACTGGGCGGCCGAGCTCATAGGTGGCGGCCTGAAGGGGAATAGCCGGGCTGTGAGAACACCGACGTATTTGCGGGGGCGTTTTCGTGTGTGCCCGGTATCTGTGGGGGCGGGTACGCGACGGCATGCACATGATGCGCGAGAGGGTTGTGCATCGGCCCCGGACCGGATGTATTCGGCTTGCAATCTGGGCCGATGACGCGGAGGCGCACCCATTTTTCCACGTATCCGCTCTTGAGGAGGTAGCGAGGGTATTTTCCGTCATGTTTTTGCTCTATGTCGTTATTAAGCTTGTAGAGGAAACGCCCCAGGGGGCCGTCTCTCCGTGCGGGAACTTTTCCGATGTTCTTCTCTTTTGAGTAGTATTCGTCGATCGCATTATCCATGGCGCCAAAGTCATAGTCGTCGGGGAACATGGCGACTCCTCTGGGTTGCTTGCGCTGTGAGGTGGGACCACCAACACGTGCACAGGCATCAGATGGTTCACCATGGTCAGGGCACACCACACGCGGCTCCGTCCACAGTTCCGTGAGCCCCAGGTCGGCGGAGGGAACGGGGATTACCTCGGCGGGGGTTCCCTGCCCTGGCGGGGGAGACCGTTGAGGATGTGCTGCTTCCCGGGGCCGGTGCGCGAGTGGAGCGCGTCAGCACTCCTCCGACGCCCTTGTCGTGGAGGTGGTGCGCCTTTTCTGTCCTCGGTCCGAGCTGGCCGGACGCAGGGTCAGGACGGCCAACGAGCGCGTGATGAGCGTGGTCGAGCCCCGGCGCCGGCGGACGGTTCACCGACCGCCGGCCGCGGCGCCGAGGGTGAATCTGTGCGGGTCCCGGCTCCGTTGGGCGGACGGGGCCGAGCCACCCGTCTCACCGCCGTGCCGTGGCTTCCGCCCGACGACGGCTGCTTCACCCTTCTCCCCACGTACCACGGTGGCTGCGCTGTCGGCGCTGACCTCCTCGCCCGAGGAGGAGCCACGGCGGCGTGCGGAACTCTGGGCACGAGCCTGCCGCAAGGCAGGGCCGTCGCGGAGTGCTCGGGTGCTCGGTGCCTCGCCCGTGGGGGCGGTCCCGTCCTCAGCCCGTGGACACGCTCCGTACCACGCTCACCTGGTATGACGTCGACATTGAACCGAAACGCCGATGACGACGTTGTGTCCATCGAGCGGTCTCGTACGGCTCGGCGACACCGAACCCAGCGCCGCGACAGGGCTCCGTGAGGGGCTGACCTCCGCCTGAAGGGGAAAGCGAAATGGGAAAGTACGACGGTTTCTACACGCCGTTCCAGCCGAGTGGCGATGGAAAATATGCTCTCAAAACAGGTAAACGGGTGAAGGACGCGCCCAGGCCCCCTCGAGGGGCCTGGGACGGCGCCTGGAACGCAACAACCAACGAATACTTTGTGCGGTACGAGGGAGACCCAGAAATCTACCGTTTGTCGAATCGGAAAAACGGTGGCTGGAATACGAGCTCGCAAAGGTCTGCCCGGGATGCCTTTGAGCTTATGGATGCTGCGCAGGCGGCAGCTGAACCGAGGGAGTCGGAAACGGAGGAGCAGAGCGCCGAAGCTGGACCGAGCACGTGGTCGATGGATGAGCTTACCCAGGGAGTGGGCGCGCTCAACTATGACCCGGCCAGCAATCCAAACACGTGGTCGATGGATGAGCTTACCCAGGGGGTGGGCGAGCACACCTATGATTCGGCTGGCAATTCAGAAGAGTCCTTCTACAGCGCTGCCAGCTCTTTCCGTGCTGTGGAGGTCGTTCGCTCTAAGGGGAAGGCCCGCCTCGTAGAGTCAGATGTGCCGGTCCCACCGGAGGCACCTGAGATTCACGAAAATGCCGACGAAGGATTTTACATCATAGACCCCGAGCACCCCAAAGAATCGGGGTTCTACACGGTTACCAAGTACCCCGAATCCAACAAAACTTGGGTTGCGCGTGCGAGTCAGGCAGTGAGCGGCGTTTGGGAGTGGGGGACGAATAACCCGGGGAAGGTGGCGAGGCTGCTGGCCGATTTCGGTCCCAATATCCTGGGTGGTGGCGCGGGTATTGCGCGGATAGCCGGCAATGATAGAGCAGCAGAGATCCTTGGAGGCTTTGGAGGTGCTGGTCAGGCCGCTCTGGCCGGCGAGAATTTCCTGAAGACAGCGTGGCAATTTTGGAAAAAGGGAGAAATCAACCCGCACGAACTGGCCATGGGTACAGGAACGACAATTGCCTCGTCAGGTCCTCTAGCTTCCCTCTCCGACACCAAGGGGGCGGAAGTTTGGGGGGGAGCTGCGGAATTCATCAACGGAGTGACAACCTGCTATAGGGCGGGTTATCATCAGTATGAGGCCTATCGAGCAGAAGCAAAGAAACAAAGGGGACGGCGGGACGTCGAGATGGGCCTGATGGAGGGGCCTCAGAGTCAGGGTCGAAAAGGCAAGTCGTGGCCGCCTCACTACTGGGCGTACGCCGCGCACATCTGGAACGAGGGCGACCCCCAGCCCCATCGAAAGGTTGGGATCCGGGAGGTGGAAGGCGGCGACACTGTGATCGCGGATACGGAGACGGACCCGTGGCTCAAGCATTTCGCCGATACATACGTGGAAGACATGAATAAGGTCGTGGCGCAGTCATCAAGCCCTTCCCATAAGTTCTCCAACATTGTCCGTACCAGTAAATACCCTGGCGCATCCAGCTCGCATGCAGACGGCCCGGAGCAATACTCCCTCAAGGACATTAAAAAGTGGGCCAGGACGGACCCGGGATGGGCCGCCTATCTTGAGAACCAGAAGAAGAGTGCGAAGGAACCTGCGGACGGGAAGAAGGCTGGCAGCAGCAGCCGCCTCACTCACAGCGGCCGTCGTCCATAGCCCAGGTGATCCGAACGGGGGAGCCGCCGTCTCAGTGAACCGAATCGCTCGGGCTGGGCTCCGGGGCCTCCGCCGGATCACGCTCAAGGCGCGCTGCCGTACCCCCGTTCGGGGGCGCGGCAGCGCGCTCCCCTCACCTCTGATCGATCCGCGCCCCGGTCCAGCTCGGTGTCACGGGAGCGGGACTGGCTGCCCACCCCGGGGGCACTCTCTCCGACCACGGCCTCGGGGCGGGGGTGCGAGCGGCACCGGGGCCGCAGACCTTCCCTTTTCAGCTTCCGAGCACGTCGATGAGGTGATCGTCCAGGTCAGCGACGAAGCTCTCACGCCTCCACGGCCGCAGCTGTTTTCGGGCCTGGCGCAGCCGCAGCGCAGGCACTCTCCCACCGGTGCCGGCCGCGGAGCCGACGCAGTTGTGCAGGAGGGTCACGTCCCTCTCCGGCGCATCGAGACGGATGCAAGCCAGGGCTTGATCGGTTGAGACGATGGCCCGCTGCACCCGCTCACGCGGCGCCCCCAGGGCCTGCGCGCTACTGGCGAAGATGTCGTGAGCGACCGCCGCGTCCCCTACGTACAGCTCGCACAAGCCCTCGAAGCCGCGCAGGTGATCAGCGCTGAAGCTGGTCGGCCAGGGGTCCGAGTCCACGTCGCGATCGAGGTCGTACCACGCGAGCGACAGCGCGGTCTGTGCGTGTCGTTCGGCGTTCGACCGGGCGGCGATCCCGCATACAGAGCGCGGGACGCCTGGTCATCACGGGTCTCGAACGCCAACCGCCCAGCGAGGGTGTACGCCTGAGCGGCGATCGTGCGTAGTCCAGGCAGCAGTGGCTCGGGAACGTCTCCGGCCAGCAGCCTTCGGCAGGATTCGGTCACGGGGGCGAGCAGTAGCCGCAAGCGTGCGAAGGGAACCGAGCCGACTTGCGCGTTGACGTCTCCGATTGCCGTCCGTAGTCCGGCGAGGAGCGCGTCATCGGCGAGTGCCGGATCGGCGAGCGCGGCCGCCATGGACAGCCGGGTGGTGGGCCCCAGCAGAGCTAGCAGGCCGGTCCCGTCATCGGTGGCCGTGCGGACCATGAGCCTGCGGAGTTCACGTAGATGAGTCTCTGCTTCGCCCAGGTGCGCGAGGGCGCCGAGCAGCTCGGCGAAGTCGCTGCCGGGCCCCAGCGTGACGTGGCCGTCAGCGCCTCGGCTGTAGAGGTGCGCGAGCAGGAGTTGGTGCCGGTCGCTGGGGAGGGTGGGTTTGGAGCTCTCCCACCGAGCGACGGACCGCTGCACGCTCGGGACTGATGAGGAGAGGGGCTGGCCGATGCGGCGTGCTGTGTCGACAAGCGCCCGCGCGGTGTCAGCCAGGGACCAGCCTCGCGCCTTCCGAAGGGACTTGAGGGCAGCAGAGCCGCGGGTTTCGCACGTGCTCATGCCCTCATCATGCCGGTGATTCGCGTCACACTGGCACGATAAGGTGTGGTTTCCCCTGCTCGGCACCGTAGTTGATCGTGTACCAGGTTCCCGAGGTCTCGCTGTCGGCGAGCGGGAAGCCGATGACCATGTCCGAGTGGTCGACCATCCACCGGTTCCGGGCGTGGAACGCGGGTGTACGGAGCTGGTCAGCACGCAACTCGACGATCTCCATGATGCGCTCGCGGCTGCGGGCGATGGCCTGCCGCGCTTCCTCGGGCTGTTGCGGGACGGTGCCGGGGGCGACGATCGAAATCTGCGCTTCGGTGTTCTCGGCCAGCCACAGCAGGGACAGCGTATCGATGCCCTTTGTTCCGCCGATGTAGAAGCGGGAGTCGGAGCCTGCGAACGGGCCGAGGTGCGTCTGGTGGGCGGCTGGCCGGCGATCCCGGCCTTCGAGGGCGCTGGTTGACGAACGGCCTCGAATCCGTGCTGTGGCTGGGCGGAACGTCGGGCGTGGGCAAGACCACGGTCGCCCGGTTGCTCGCCCGCCGCCACGGGCTGCGGTGGTACAACCCCGACGCGCACACCTGGGAGCACCGGGACCGGGCGATCGCCGCGGGCCATCCGGCCGCGATCCGGTACGAGGAGATGCCCGTCCCGGACCGCTGGTCGGCGCCGATGGTGGACCACTCGCGATCTCCTTGCACCAGGTGCGCGGCCCCATGGTCTGGGACGACTTGCGCGCGTTGCCCGCCGCGCCGCTGACGATTGCCGAGGGCACTCCGATCACGCCGGAGGTGGCCGGTGGCGGTCCGGTCCCGGCCCTATGGCTCTTGCCGACCCCGGAGCTGCAGCGTGACCGGCTCGACGAGCGTGACCTGCACCCCGGCGTACGGGACTTGTACCAGCACTTGGGCGACGTGATCTCGGCAGAGCTGAAGCGCTTCCGAGGGCGCATGCTGGTAGTCGACTGCTCATGGAGCCTGGAGGAGGTCATCACGGAGGTCGAAGGCCACTTCGCCGAACTGCTCGCCCGTGGGCCCGTGGCAACCAGCCGGGCGGAGCGACGTCAGCTGCTGCGCTACGCCAACCGCGCCTTCGTCGATCAGTACCGGACCTACTTCACCCGGCCGTGGGTGCGCGCGATCGCCCGTTGCTGCGGGAGGCACCGACGGTTCGGGTGAGCTCGGCGATGTTGCGGGGCCCGACCCACCAAGTGGCTGCCAGTAGATCGGCGCTTGGCGGTCGGGCAGGCAGCCGTGGCGCACAGCTGCCTGCCCTTGAACGCGTTGGTGGTGAAGGGGACGTTAGGGTATGGGCCGGTTGTTGGACCCAAAGCCGCTGTGGTACTGGCGATGCATAGCCATCCGAGCGTTGTAATTCTGCTGGCTATGTTGTTCTGCCTCGGGAGACATGGCCGCAGTGCCAGGCACCGTAAGTGGTTGAGTGGTTTGGACGCTCGAGGCGAAGGGATTGGAGGCGAGTGGTTGAGTGGATGGGACGTTCGAGGCGAAGGAAGCGTAGGGCAGGCCGCTCTGGGCGCTGGGGTCGGGCGTCGTGAAGTTGCCTTTCAGGAAAGCCACTCGTTGCGCGTTAGAGTCCGGACCTACCTGGCTGTAGCTTTGACCGAAGGGCAGGCCGCTCTGGGCGCTGGCGACGGGGGGCCTGGCGTTGGCTTCCAGAAAAGCCACCCGGTCGTTTGGATCATTGCCCACCGGCACTTGGCGTGCATCTTGCCTCGTCGGTCGTTCGGATATCCTTCCTCTTTCGACAGCGGCTATCGCATCTTGCCGACGGACTTGCGCCCTCTGCACAAATGCATCCGGATCCTGATTGTATTCATTCATCACCTCTCTTCGAATTTGGTGAGTGTCCCGGGCTTCGCGCCGGGCTTCTTGTCGGGCTTCTTGGTTCGGATTATAGCGAGCTCGTCGTACCTTTTCTTGTCCCGGGCCCTCTGGTTCTTGTCCCGGGCCCTCTGGGCGGGCCGGCTCCGACCGGTCCTTTCGCAGCCATTGGGCCTCCATCTCCGCCTCTTCCGGAGCGAGCCCGTCGAGGTATGAAACATCGGAGGCGGCAAGAGAAACAGGCCTTCTCGAGGAGGCGACCGAATTTCTGGGAGAAACGGGGTCGTTGTAAAAATCCCTAGGATTTCGCCTAAACTTCCCAGGAGGTGGCATGCCTTGCTTCCTTCCGTCGAGTTGTTGTTCTGCTCTGGAGTACGGCAGCGTCACTGATCTACGACGTGCCAGCGCAGTTGATCTCCTGTTGTCGGATCTCCGCTTGGCATGACGTGATCAGGGGCCTGTCGCTCCTGATCGCCTGCCCTCAACACCTTTCGTCGTGTCGGTCCATCGCATGGCAGCCCGTCCTGTGGCTGACGCGTTGGGGCGGCCTGTGTCCTGCCTGATACAGCAGGCCGGGCAAGCCCTCCGTTGGACGTCCTTGTCTTTGCCGTCACTACGGGACGGGAGCGGACCCGGTTCAGTATTCCTCGGGGACATGCGCGGCCGCCCGTTGTGAACTGCACGTTCGCCACAAGCCCGGGTTTGCGGCATGGCGAAACTATGGCCCGCCGGGCCGCCCGGCTGCTCCAGCGGCGTCTGCCTCGGCTCCTTGCGGACGGGATGTACTGGCGCTTCATCTCAATGTCTGAGGCGCGGTTCGCTGCGGCGCCGGGCCCGTGCCCAGCGCGTGGCGCTCAGCCAGAAGCTCCATAGGCCACAATGTGCGGGAATCTTCGCAGGGCTCACCGCCTACGCACATCTCCGCGAACTGAACCGTTGACGAGGGGCTTCCGTGGTGAACTCCCGACCGCGGTCGGCGAAGAGCCTGTGGGCGGGTGCCCCAGGCCGGTCGCGGCTCTTCCCGTTCCCGTCCTGCCGGCGCATTGGCTACGGAGGCCCACCGTGCACTTCTCGCCCCGTATCCAGACCTTGTCCAGCGCTGAGGCGGTGTCCGGGCGCGACCGGGTACGGGACGTCGACGTCCTGCGCGGGTTCGCACTGCTGGGCATTCTCCTGGTCAACATCCAGAGCATGGCCGGGCCGCACGTGGGTCCAGGGGGCGGGACGGTGGTGTCGTGGGCGGACGAGGTGGCCGGGTGGCTGGTCACGGCGCTGGTCAGCGCCAAGTTCTGGCGGTCTGGCTCATCGCCGGAGTCGCGGCGTTACTGCTGATCTGGGGCCTGCTCACCGTCGCCCTCGTGGAACTGCCGCGTCCGCAGGACGGCACGTCCGCGGTGGGTGAGGTGGTGGCGGCCTACCGGGGCGGTCCCGGGTCGGTCGTCCGGGCCAATCTGGAGTGGCTGCGTGACGGGATGGGCTGGACGTCCTGTACGACGTCGACATGCTGGCGGCGTTCCTGGTGGGCCTTGCCGCGGGCTGGCGCGGGCTGCTCACCGAGACCGGCCGGTACCGCGCGTGGATGGCGCAGATCGTTGTCAGTGGTCAGCCGGGCGGCCTGGCCGGAGGCGCGTTCATGGCGATCTGCCGCAACGGGCCGCTGGACGCGCGCTGGTACGACGTCGGCTCGGCCGTCGGAGTGCTCACCGCCCCCGCTCCGACCGCGGCCTACGCGTGCGGCCTGCTGCTCCTCATACGGCGGCTTTCGTGGACCCGGCCCGGCCGTCGCCTCGCCGGATTACTGGCCGGGGCCGGTCGCTTGTCCCTGACCCACTACCTCACCCAGTCCCTGGTGATGGCGATGGTCTTCACCGGTTACGGACTGGCGTGGTACGGCCGCCACGGCACCGCGGTCCTGCCGGCCGGGTGCCTCGTCCTGTAGGCGGCCCAACTCGCGGTCAGCAGATGGCTGTTGGGCCGCGCACGGTACGGACCGGCCGAGTGGCTGCCGCGCGCGGCGACGCTGGCGCGCAGGCCTTGACGCGTACGCGGCGAGGTCGCCGTGCCTCGCGAGCACTGAACCACTCAGCCCCTCTCCACGTTACGACTCTTGATGACGAGGATCACTGTTCTGACACCCGTGCACGAGGGCGGGTACGCCCACATGCACGAACTGTACGAGTGTCTCTCCGAGCAGGAACTCCCCGCGGGCTGGCAGCTCGAGTGGGTGGTGCAGGAGGATGGGCGGGTCGATAGATGCCCTCCGGGACGTACCGTGGATCTGGAAGGGGGCGGGCCGCTGGGGTGGAGCCGCTCAAGCCCGTACGCTGGGTTGGCGCGCGCCAGCGGAAGGTTGCCGCGCTGCGTCGGCGCCGACGACCTGCTGCCCGATCAGGAGACCCTCGCCCGCGACATCGAGGTCCTGGAGGTCAACCCGTCCTGCGGCTGGACCGTTGCCCCGTGCCTGGACCTTCACGCTGACGGCCGCCTGGAGCCGGGCCCGTACGACCCCGGTCCCGGGCTGCTGCCTGAGCGTGCGCTCCCTCCGGCTGGCGCTGGTCGCCCGTGGCGTCAGGATTCTGATGACCGTGCTGCCCTTCTCCTGCGAGCGCGCGCTGGATCGCTGCGAGGTACAGCTCGACCTGGCCGTGGCCGACTTCCCCGCGCCCTCCCTGACGATTCTTCTCCTCCGCTGCCGGCCACGGACCACCATCTCTCCGGCAGGCAGGCGCATTGACCACGGGCTCTGGAACGGACGGCCCGGGACCCTGCCGTTCCTCCTTCTCACGGGACGAGCAGCGGTATGAAACAGATCAAGGCATATTCATCGATTGGAGCGTCACGCGATGCCATTGGACGAATACCTGCGGAATCTAAGTGCTTTGGAAGCTCAACAACAACGGCAGGCAAGGGCTTTGGAAGCTCAAAAGCAGGCGGAGGAACAACGGCAGGCGCTATCGACGACTTATGGGGAGTTGATCGCTAACCAGGGGCTTACGGGGCAACTGCCCGGGACGTCACAGAACCCCGCGCACTGGAGCAGGGTCATGGGGCAGTCGACGACCTCGGGAGCGCAGCACACCGTGCGGGATGTGAACGCGAGCGCTCCCCAGCCGCCCGCCCAGCAGCCGAGCACTGGAACGCAGTCTCCGTCGCAGCGGCCAATTATTAAGTGACCCGTTGGAGGTCTCGGCGTCGGCCACATCCGAGAGGAGCCCCATCCCGGTGGCGGTCGAGACCTCCTGCGGCCCACATCGCCCCGGGATCTTGGCGTCATCGCTCGCGCGCAGGCCCTGCCCCCTCCCGGGCTACGGCTTCTCCAGCGGTACCGCTCCCCGTTGCCACCTGGTCGGGGCTTCGGCGGCCGTCGGGGTGCCGGCCCAGGCGCGGGCGGCCCGCTCGGTGATGGCGGCCGTCTCGGCCTTGGCCGCCGCCGAGATGGCGCCCGCGCCCGGCTCCTTGTACCAGGGGCGCAGCCGGATCAGCGCGGGCCGCACACCGGTGGCCAGCAGCAGGGCGGTGCCCTTGGGCAGCGCCCGTATGCGGTCGGCGGGCAGCACCGGGTCCAGCCGGTAGGAGTAGGAGCGGGAGGTGCCGTCCTTGCTCTTGGAGATCGACGGGGTGCGCACGTCGTGGTTGCCGACGAGCTTGGAGACCTTCTCCACGAAGTCGGCGTCGTCCAGACCCGCGCCGAGCAGCTTGACCGTGGCCGCGCTCCACAGGGCGTCCATTCCCGCGTCGCCCCAGACCCGGCTGCCCTGGCGGTAACTCTGAAGCAGGGTGACCACGTTGATGCCGCGCGAACCGAAGTGGCTGTACAGGTCGGGCAGGTCGGAGATGCGGCAGACGTTGGCGGCCTCGTCGAGGACCGCGGTCATCGGCGGGTCGAGCCGACCGCCCATCCGCTCGGCGGCGACCACGCCCGCGCGCATCGTCGCGTCGGCGAGGCCCGCGATCACGCCCGCGGCCGAGCCGCCGCCGTCCTTCGACAGCAGGTACAAGGTGTCCTTGCCCAGCACGTGCATGTGCGGCTTGAACTGCGGACGCGTGGGATCGGGCGTCACCCAGGCCAGGACGTCCGGGTCGAGCAGGCAGGACACGCACTGCCGGGCGGTCTCGTAGATGCCGTCGCGGGTCTCCACCGCGCCCCGGACCGTGCCCTGCAACTGCTCGGCCATGGCGAGCATGTTGACGTCCCGCAGTAGGTCGATCGGTGTGCGATCGGCGGGGCTGGCGAGCCAGGTCAGTACGTCGGGCACCGTGGCCTTTCCACGGGCGGCGGCGAGGAAGAGGGCGGTGAGGGTGTTCTGGCCCGCGGAGATGAAGAAGTCCTTCTTCGACTGGTCGTCGTTGACGGAGGCGACGAAGTGCCCCGCCAGGCGGCGGGCGCCCTCGATGGTGTGGCAGTCGGAGAGGAGGTCCCACCACATCTCGCGCGGGGTGTGGGCGATGCCCTGCGGGTCGAACGTCCACACCTTGCCGGCCTTCTCGCGTTCGGCCCGGGTGACGGCGTAGACGTCGGACTTGTTGGAGGTCAGCAGCACCGCCCCCTGTGCGCGCAGCACACGCGGAACGGCGATGCCGGTGGACTTGCCGGCTCGTGGGGCCATCAGGTCCAGTTCCACGTCCTCGAACGAGGAGCGCAGTTCCGGGCCGCTGGGATCGAGGTCGCCGAGCAGGTTGCCCGTCTCGTCGGGGTGGAGGTGCTCCCGGCCCTTGAGCGAGGGACGCAGATCACGGGCGCGCGCCGCGATGCCGTCCGGGCACATGGCGGCCAGTTCCCGCTTCCCGGCGAGCCCCTTGGACCGGGACGCCCACCGCATCACCCGTTGCACGGCCAGCACGCCGAGGGCGCCCGCCGCGCCGAAGACCAGGACGATACCGGCGACCACGGCGACCGGCGACGCGTCCGGCCAGAGGCTCTTCGGGCCGTCGGTGAGCAGGGTGCCGAACGTCACCAGAGTGAACGGCGGAGGGTGCCAGCCCGAGCCGGTCACCACCGCGCCCAGGGTTCCGCCGAGCCACACGCCGCCGAAGAGCACCAGGCCCACGCCCGCCACCAGGACGATCGCCCACGGCATCAGCTCGCTGCCGTACGTCCGGCCCTTGGCCGCGGCTTGGTTCATATGGCTCACCCCCTGCCCGGCTGCGGCTGTTTGGAGAGGCTGGGGGCGCGCCCGGACGCCTTCTCGCCGACGGGCTCGTTCGGCGCCCAGCGCTTGTTGGTGTCGTGCAGATGCCGCTCGGTGTCGGTGATGGCGACCTGGATCGGGATGCCGGGCCGGCCACCGACCTTGATCAGGAAGCGGCCGCGGCCGGGCGGCTCCTCACGGTCCCCGTGCGCGGCCCAGCCCGGGGGCGAGGACCAGGAGGAGACCAGTTCGATCTCCCGACGGGAGAGACCGACGATGTGGCCGAGCTCCTCCATCTCCTGGCGCGGCAGCCCCGCGCACACCACCATGCCGGCGCGTTCGACGAAGCCGCGCGCCTTGGCCCGGTCGGAGTCGGTGCCCAGCGCCTCGGCGTCCTTCAAGGTGTGGGTGATCTTGGCGTCGCCCAGGCCGAGGGTGCGGTTGAGCCGGGTCAGGGCGTCGATGCGGTCGACGATGCCGGAGGCCGAGCGCAGCGGTCGCCACAGTTCGTCGAGCACGGTGAAGAACCAGCGCCGGGGCCGTAGTCCGGCGTCCGCCAGGGCGTGGGAGGCGGCCACCGCGCCCAGTCCGTCGGACCAGGCCGCCAGCATCGCCGCCGCGGTGAGCTGGGTGTCGGCCTCCCCGATCCGGGAGATGTCCACGCACACCGCGGACGCGTCGAGGTCGATGCGGGTGGAGGTCTCGGAGGCGAACGTGTCGCCCAGCGGCCCGTCCAGGATGCCCAGCAGCGACCGGTGCAGCGGGTCCACGGCGTCGCGGTAGCGGGTCTCGTCCCCGCGGTCCAGGGTCACCGCCCGCACCCGGTCCGGCCCTTCGGTGAGGATGCGCAGCAGGTCGGGCAGGAGCGGCTGCCGGTCCGGCGGCGTGCGCTCGCGCAGATGGTGCAGCGCCGCGGAGAGCACGGACTGCTCGTGGTCGTCCATGGCACGGCCACGCACGATGGTGATGAGCGCGGCGACCATGTTGAGGACACGGCCGTGGGTCTCGGCGGCCAGCACCCGCCCGGCCTCGCCGCCGATGCGCCGCGCGGCGGCGCCCATGGCCCCGGGGTTGAGGACGTTGATGCCGCCCACCCCGCGCCCGAGGGAGATGACCTGGCCGCCCAGCGCGCGCACGGTGTCGGCGTAGTCGGGCTTGAGGTCACCCAGCACCAGCGGCACCACACCGGTGGCGGCCAGGCCGATGAGCATGCGGTTGACCAGGGTGGACTTGCCCAAGCCCGGCATGCCGAGCATGAACAGCGAGGGGTTGGAGATGTAGTGGGCACGGGTGAACCACGACAGCGGGTCGCCGCACACAGTGGCACCGGTGTACAGGTGCCGGCCCAGCGGGACGCCGCTCATGGGCGCGCCCGAGCCGGCCGCGAACGGCCACAGTCCGCACGCCTGCACGGTGGTGGCCCGCCACATCGACGGCGGATCCACATTGGCGACCTGGCCGCCGCCGGGGCCGGGCCAGCCGCGCGTGTTGAACGGCTCCTCCCTGGGCTTGACGGGCTTCTTCCCCTTCCCCTTTCCCTTCCCCTTGTTCTTCTTCTCGGGTTTCCGGTCCGGGTCCTCGTCCTTGTAGGTGATCTCGCCTGTGTCGCTCGCGTCGTCCTTGGTTCTCACAGTGCTTCCTTCAGCTCGCGCGGCACCAGCGTGTACTCCCACGGCAGGATCCCGGCCGGCAGCGTGCAGCTGAACGCCGCCGCCTGCATCCGGTCGGCCGGGCGCATCAACAGCCGTGCCCCGGCCAGCAGATTGCGCACCGTCGTGTTCGCGTCGTCGAGGTCGGCGTCGGAGTCGACCGTCACCGTGACCATCAGCGAGAACTCCACCAGGCCGGCGCCGGTCGCCTCCTCCACCGCCGTCTGCTCGGTGGCGCGCACCTCATGGGCGGCCCGCGCCTGCACCATGCCGCGCCGCGAGGTGGCCATGAACTGCGCGGCCCTCCGGTCGGCTTCGACGATGCGCGCCGAGGTCGCCGGGTCGATGGGCCGGTACAGCAGCGCCACCCGCTTGCGACGGGTGCCGGGCGCGTCCGCGAGCAGACCGCGCAGCACCTGGGCGCGCACGGTGCCGCGCGGCGCGACGGTGAGCATCCAGGTCCGTGACACCCCCGAGTCGTGCTGGTACGCGTTGGTCTTCTCGACGGCCGCCGCGGGACCGGCGTCGTTCCAGTCCAGGCCGGTGCCGCCGTGAGCGGCGCGGGCTTCGAGGACATCCCCCGCCACGGCCGGGTCGTAGGCCACCCGTACGACTTCGGCGATGCGCTCGGCCGACAGGGGGGAGGCGGGGCCGCCACCCGCGCTCACCACTCCCGTCAGCAGACCGGGGATGCGGACGGCGAGGTCGGCGATGATGTCCTCACTCTTGCGCTTCTGCCCGGGGGGCATGCCGTAGGTCAGCGAGATGTAGGTGTGCATCTCCGAGGACGCGGTCGGATACCGCTCCACCACCTCCTCCATCACGGCCCGCGCCGCCGCCGGGGCGTCGGGGCTGATGCGCGGCAGCACCTCGGCGGCCAGCCGGCTTCCCGTGTCCGGGGCGGTCTCCACCACGACGGAGGCCCCGCGCAGGTTCGGTTCGTTGGACAGCCGGGCCAGCCAGTGGCCCCACCCCGCCACCCAGGTGTCGATCTGCTCGGGGTCGACCAAGGACCCGCCGTCGGGTTCGCAGCCGAGCACGATGGTGTACAGGTTGCGGCCGCGGTGGTGCAGTACGCCGAACGGCTGGTCGTAGGCGTCCCTGCCTTCCATGACCTTGACGCGGCTGAGCAGTCCCGGGGGGCGGAACGAGCCGCCCGGCCGCTGGGACAGCGGACCGGCGACGTAGGCGGTCGCCCCCTTGGCCTTGCGCCGGGACCAGCCGATGCGCACGGCGATGAGCTGGTAGACGTTGCGCCCGTCCTGTGTGCGCACGGCCAGCGGCAACAGGAGGAACAACTGGATCACGACGATGATCAGCGTGAACGGCAGCGAGATCAGCGAAATGATCAGGTCGAAGACCAGCCCGCCGAACACCCCGATGGTGCCGACGAGTCCGAACGGGCCCAGGCCGGGCCGCCGCGGTCTGCGCCAGTTCCCGTAGGTGGGGTCGACTGTGGCGGCTTGGGTGGACATGGGCGTACCTGCTTTCCCTTTCCGTGTGGATGGATCTCGTGAGGGCCGGTGGACGGGAGATGAGGGCCGGGTACGACGGGCCCCGGGGGAAGGCCGTCGTCGTACCCGGCCCGGTCAGGAGTTCGGGTCCCCGCGGCTCCCCGACGGGTCCCCCAGGCCCTTCTCCCCATCGGCGCCCTCGACCGCGCTCTTGGCGGTATTTTCGCCGTCCTGGACCTTCTGCGACGCCACCTGCGCCGCCACGGTCGCCGCCGTGGTCACCGCCATGATGCCGGCCGAAACCGCCATGGGGCCCGCCATGCCCTTGAGCGCGCCTCCGCCGCCTTTGCCGCTTTCTTGGTGCTCTTCTTCGTCGCCTCCGCCGCCGGAGCCGTTACCCGACCCGCCACCGGACCCGCCGGACGACCCGCCACCGGACCCGCCGGACGACCCCCCTCCGGACCCGCCGGACGACCCGCCACCGGACCCGCCGGACGATCCGCCGCCGGAGCCACCGGACGATTCGCCGCCGGAGCCCGAGGACTCGTCCGCGCTGGAAGACCCCTCGGAGTTTTTGGCTCCCTGGGCCTTCTTGCCGCCGGCCGCGGCGCCACCGACACCGCCACCCATCATCGCGGCAGTCATGGCGAGTTGGCCGCCCATGGACGACGCTCCGGAGGCGAGGGCGCCCATGGCGCCATCGCCGGATTTTCCGGACGAGTCGTTGCCGAGGGCGGCCGTCGCCGGGACAACCACTCTCATCAACGCCGGCAGGGCGATGGCCGACAGCAGCAGCAGGCCCATTCCCGCGATCTGGATGTCGACTTGGTCGCCACCCGCCTCGTCGATCATGACGGCCCCCGCATACAGCACGAGAGCGACCGTCGGCTTGTACAGCAGCCAGGCGACCATCCAGCCGACGTGCTTGCGCCACCACGTGCCGCCCCAGTCCGTCATGGACGCGGCGGCGGCCAGGGGAAGCGTGCCCATCAGAAGGATCATCACGCCGAGCCGGATGTACAGCAGGATCGTGTGGGCGATGCCGGAGAGGATCAGGAGGCACGCGATGATCAGCAGCAGCATGTTTCCGATATTGCCGCTGCAATCGATGCCGCTCATCAACTTGTCGAGGGCCTCGCCCAAGAGGTGGTCGGCGTAATCGTCCATGAGGACGGCGAACGTGGAGATCACACTGGACGCCGCCGCGCTGACCACGATGACGCGCACCATGCCCTTCAGCGCGGTCCGGCCGGCGTCGGCCTTGCGGTCCAGAGCCATCTTGGCCGCGGCGAAGAGGAGCGACCCGACTGAGAGATAGACGATGAGCCACCGTATTTCGCCGCTGATCACGTTCGATGAGGTCTTGTCGTGTGACCTGGGGTGCACGCCGGCGATGCCCTCGAAGATGTTGAGGGCGCTCCTCATCGCGAGCTGGGCCACGGTCTTGACCAACTCGCCGACGGGATTCGAGAACATCCCGAGGAAATCGACCGTATGGTCGCATTTCTCGGCCAAGTACATGTCAGCCTCCCCACATGACGAAGCCGCTGGGCGCCGCCTGCTTCGCGGGTGAGTAAGGGGCACCGTCGTCCTGCGGCATCACCTTCCAGTCGCCGTCGCGCCAGCGCACGGAGACCGACATCGACAGGTAGCCGCCAACAGGACTGGCGATGAGCAGCCGCACGGTCGCGGTGTCGCGCGAGTACGAGGACAAGGAGAAGCCGGCGAACCTCTCGATGGCGCTGTTCTCCTGGCTTGTCTGGTCGGTCGTCGCCTTGTCGGCGACGAACTTGTCGCGCGGCTCGCCGGGCACGAGCTGCTGTTCCGCGACGGTGCGCCAGGCGGCACCGCTCATCTGAACGGGAATGATGTGCGCCGCCAGAACCGCCCCCATGGGCGTGCGGGCGAAGCACCACCACATCCCCGCTTCGGCGCGCAGCGGTCCGGCCGACGGTGAGCTGGGCACCATGATGGCGCCCAGCTTCTTCCACCGCATGTCCGCGGGCTCGGCGGTCGGCCGCGAGGTGTCCCGGTCGTCGGTGCGGCAGTTCTCCGGCCGCCCGTCCGGGCCATGGCGGAGGTGCTGCGGATCGCCGGGGGACAGCGGGCCGCTGACCCCGGCCAGGGGGTCCGGGGCTGAGGTGTCCCGGCTGTCGGCCGTGGTGTCGGCGCCCTGGTCGTCCGTCCCACTCGTCAGGAGTGCCAGCAACGACATGGTCACGAGAAACCCCAGGAACGCGGCGGAGTTGATCCAGGCACGCTGTTTGTAGAAGGGACCGTCGGGCGGGACTTGTTTTCGTCGCGAGCCGAACACGTCGGTGATCTCTTTCTACGCTCGACTACTGCCCGCCGCCCCCGCCGTCGGGATTCTCCGCGAAGAAGAACGTGACGATGGGCCCCGCGGTGGCCACCAGGACGCAGCCGCCGAGAACCATGCCCAGGCGGCTGAGGTGTTCGGAGCCCTCTCCGCGCTTCACGGACATCGCCATCATCACTCCGGTGATCAGGATGCCCGCCACACCGGCGGCGGTGCCGGCCCAGGCGAGGACGCCCAACACCGTGTCGACCGCGCTGGCAAGCCCGTCGGGCGCGTTCCTCGTCGGCTTGGGGACCTTACCGGTGCCGTCACCTCCATCGGCGAGGTACGTCTGCCCGTGGACATAGAGGGAGAGCAGGGCGTCTTTCATGGATTCTCCGTTGTCGCAATGAGTCGTTTGAGAAGGTGCGTGGGCTCTTAGATGAGGTAGGGCACGACGAGGAATTCGACGAGCGGACCCGCTGCGGCCCCGAGGATGCAGGCGACGGCCACGACGACCCCTTCCCGGTAATATTCCGCGCCCTCGCCGCGGCGCAGTCGCATGGCCATCTGGATGCCGATGACGATCAGGCCTGCCACGGCGCAGGCGGTCACGGCCCATGCCAAGTAGCCGATCAGAGCGTCGCCCCCGTGCTGTGACGGGTCGAACTCCTTGGCCAGGTTCATCGCGACCTCCCCGCACGCCCGGACGGGGCCGCGAGGAGCGAGGCCAGCATGCGTACTTCCCTCGGAAGCCGCTCGACGTCCTCGCCGGCGCGCCAGGCCGGGATCCAGGGCACGCGGTGGACCTTGGCCGCCGAACGCAGCACACGCACCCGTCGGCCGAGTGCGCGCGGCAGCCGCCCCGGTGCGTCGGCGACGAGCACGACGGCGATGAGCCCCACTCCCGCGGGGTGCTCGGCCATGCGCAGCGCGTTCAGGGCCTGGGAGGCCGCCCGGGTTCCCGCGGCGTGGGTGCGCGCGACGAGCAGGACCCGTCCGGGCTCGCCCCGGGCCGGATCGGGCCATCGGCGGCCCACGTCCGCGCCGCCCAGCACGCGCGCGAGCGTGCTCGCGCCCGCGCCGCCGTGCGCGCTGACCCAGGCGACCTGATGGCCCCGGTGCCGCGTCGGCGCCTGTTCGGTCGGTGCGGCGGGCCAGGACGGCGCGGCCCGCGCGGCCCGCGAGGTGCGCCGGGAAGGCGCCTCGCGTGTGGACGGCGCGGCCGGTGCCGAGCGCTTGGCCGGCGCGGTTGGCGTGGCCCGTGCCGGGCGCCCCGATGGTGCGGTCGGCGCGCCGGGTGCCGGGGCAGCCTGCTTCGTGGTCGGTCCGCGGGCCCACAACTGCGGGCCGCCGGACGGCGCCGAAGGGACGCCCATGTGCGTCCACTCCTTCCCTCGTTTCACGTCACGCGACGGATTCGCATTGAACTGATGGGCCGCTGTGTCCGTTGCGGCATGCGGGGCTCGCGGCGGTCCGTCGGGCAGCCACTACGGGAAATCGGGCGACCTGGTTCAAGGTCTCCGGTGACGCGTGTCGTGCGGGTCGGGTGTCGGCAGTTGAGCGAATGGGATGTGACCGGTCGTGAGTGGAAGTTCCGGGGAGTCGCCGGAGGCCTCCCATGCGAAGTCGACGAACACGGCGCTGCTGGTCATCGGCCTCGGGGCAGCGGCGGGATGCATTATGTTTCCCATAATGCTGCTTTTGCTCGCAGGGGCGCTCATCGTTTCTGGCATTGGGCACCTTTTTTGGCCCCTTGTGATCATCTGTGACCTTTTCAAGGCCTGCGGCGGAGGCGATGACGGTGGGGGCGGGAAGAGCGACCAGGTCGTGGCGGTCAACAGCGGCGACGGGCGGGACGAGTTGTACTCCCCGGCCGTGCCCCAGGACCTGCTGACTACCGTCCGGGACGCCGGGCAATTGTGCTCACAGATCGGCCCCGTCGTCATCGCCTCGCAGATCCAGCTGGAGTCCGGGTGGAACAAGAAGCTGGTCGGCACCGACGGGGCCGAGGGCATCTCCCAGGTGCCGCCGGACAAGTTCGAGGAATTCGGCGAGGACGAGAACGACAACGACAAGACCTCGGGCCTGGACCCCGAGGACTCGATCATGGCGCAGGGCCGGTACATGTGCTCGCTGGCCAAGCAGATCGACACGCTCCTCGACACCAAGCAGGTCAAGGGTGACCCCCTCGACCTGACCCTGGCCGCGTACGACGTCGGCCTCGACACGATCAAGGAGGCGAAGGGCATTCCGGATGGCTCCCCCGCGAACGGTTACGTCACCGGCGTCAGGAGCTCGTTCGCCTTGTACGCCGGTGTCATGAAACCGCCGGAGGGGGAGGACTACCCCACCATGAGCCCAGCGCCCATGCCCAGCGGGTCGTCGATTCCCACGGACGGACAGTGACCAGTACAGCGAGGAGCAGCACCGTGTCCGGCGAACGGGCCCGCCAGGGCCGGCAGGACCACGCCCCACACGACGACACATCGCGGCGGTCGCCCTCCCCCTTCGAGGTGCTGATGCGCCGCAACGGCACCGTGGTCCTCGACGGCGATCCCCTCCGCGTACCTGCGGGCGAACCGGTCCACACCGCCGTGCTCGACACGCTGCACCGCCACGCGCGGGCCCGGGGCGAACCGGTCGAGGCGGTGATCGACAACCGGCAGGCGGGGGACCTCACCCGCATCGAGGTCGCTCTCGACGGGTCGAGCCGGATCGTGTGGTACGAGGGACAGCGAGAGGAGCACGAGCCGGATCCAGGACCTCCCCCCGGGCCGCGCCGAGCCGACCCCCCGCCGGACTCCGAGCCGCTTCCGGCCGGCCCCGCGCTGGCCGAATGGCCGTCGGCCGACCCGCCGTTGGCCGAACCCCGGTCGGCGCAACCGCCCTGGGCCACCAGGCCGTCCCCGGACGCGATCCCGTCCGCTGACGGTAAACAGGGCCCCGGAGGGGACACCGGTGTCCAGGCGGTGCCGGACCAACTCGCCGACTTCGTGACGCACATCACCCGTGCCATGGACGCCGGCGCTCTCGAACGCGCCGCGGCGCTCGCCTTCCGGTTGCGGGGACACGCGGCCCGTACCTTCGGCGACGAGCACCCCTTCACCCTCGAAGCACAGGCGCTGGACGCGTTTACGGCACACCGATGCGGGAATTACTCCGCCGCGACCACCATGTGCCTCGAACTCGCCCGGATCCGCCACCGGCAGGGTGACCCCCGCGCTCATGAGGAACTGATGCGCGCCCTCGCCGCCTGGCGGCTGATCGACGACCCGGCATCCGCCGCCGACCACGGGCGGGAGCTGCTCGCCGTGTGGTCCGGGGTTGCGGAGCAGGGCGGTGACGCCGCGGAGGACGCCAAATTGATGCGTGACGTCAAGCGCCGTATACACGCCCTCTCCGCCGCGGTAGCCACGCCGGAAACCGGAGCGACCTGAGAGGGAACGCGCAGGTCAGCGGCGCGTATGTCACGGAAGAGCCGCTTCCGTCGCCGCGGTATCCGGACCTCCGGATCGCCGGAATCGGCTGCTACCCAAGTCAATCGAACGTCAAACCGATGTGGAACTCCGCTCGAAACACTCACCCCGAATCGCGGCCTCCGAGCCCCGCTTGGAGGCATGGCCTCCACGAGGTCACGAATCGAGGGAGTAGCACGAACGTGAGTTGGACCATGATCGGTTCCTCGGGGACGGAGAGCGCCCGGGAACGCGCGCTGCGCACGCTCTACGCCGAGCAGGCGGGCCCTCTGTACGCCTACGTGGTACGGCTGTTGGGGGGTGACGGGTACCGGGCAGAGGACGTGGTGCAGGAGACGCTCCTGCGCTGCTGGCGCACGCAGGACCTGAACGCCGGCCAGCCGCTGCGGCCGTGGCTGTTCAGGGTGGCCCGCAACCTCGTCATCGACGACTACCGGTTGCGTATGACGCGCCCCCAGGAGGTCAGTGGCATGGCCTGGCTGGACGACCTGGTGATCAGTCCCGACGACGTGGACTGGCTGCTCTCCTCCCTGCTTCTCAGGGAGGCTTTCCGGCAACTGTCGCCCAAGCATCGGGAAGTGCTGTACGAGACGTACTACTCGGGCAGGTCGACGCGGGAGGCGGGCCAGTTGCTCGGTATTCCGCCGGGCACCGTCAAGTCGCGGACATATCACGCGGTACGTGCCCTGCGGCTGGCCATGGGCGTCGTCGAGAGCGCCGACGACGAGGTCGGTGAGAAGCCCGAGTGGGCGTACCCGTCCGCGGCGTGACGCGGGACCGGGCGGGGGTTTCGAGGTCTTCGCTCACCCCATCGGCCGGGCCTGCACCGCGGGCCGTTCCCAGGTCAGGACGGGACGGGGCCTTGGCAGCGCGGGTGATTTCGCCACGGAGGGTTCCCGCGTCCCGGGCCCGTTCGCGTCGTGGGCACTGGGCGCGTGAGGCGCGTGGGGCGTATTGGGTGCGCTGCGGGCCGTGTGGGCCTCCATCAGCCGCGCCTGGTGTGCCACGGCGGCGGTGAGCGCGTCGCCGGCGCTGCCCGGGATCTGGTTGCGCATGCGGATCACGGCGTCCCCGGCGGACAGCGCCTGCTCCGGGTCGGTGATCTGCCGCCACAGCGCTTCGGCCCGGCCCGCCACCGCCTCAGCCTGCTCGCCGTCCCCTTGGTAGTACCAGCGCTCGGCCACGTCGCGGTACAACCGGACGCCGCCGACCGGGTCCCCGGCCAGGGCGGTGACCCGGGCCCGGACCTCGCGGATGCGCAGTGCGTCGGGGTGGGAGACCCCGAGGGCGCTCGCGGCCTGCTCGTCGAGTTGCGCGACGAGACTGGTGGCCTGGTCGACACGGCCCGCCTCGAGGTGGTCCGTCACCTGGGACAGGGACTCCACCACCTGGGACAGGGAATCCGTGCGTGCTCCGGGCCCCATCCGTGCGCGGGATCCGGCCCCGGAGCTTTCGGAGGCCGCTGCCGCCGGATCGGTGGCAGCCGCCTTCGCCGCGCGTTTCGCGTGGCGCTTCCTCGGCACCGCGGCGCGCGGGCCATCGCCCGGGATCTCGCCCACTTCTCCGTCGGGTGAGATGGTCAGGTGCCATACGGTGCCGTCCGGTTCGGTGGCCCTGGCCCGCACGGGACGGCCGAGCCTGGCGGCCACGTCGGCCACCGTGTGCACGGCGGCGGCCCGGGTGGAGTGCCCCGACGTGGATATCAGAGGGCCGGAGGAGAGGACCCGGCCGTCGTCGTGCACGGTGAGGTCGTAGACCGGCCAGGCGGGTATGTCCGCGGGCTCGCGCGTCGTGGGCATGCGGTTTCCTTCGTGCTGGTGGACGGAGACGTCCGGGGGCTAACGGACGATGACGTCGGCGACCCGCCATGCCGTGCCGGCCGCCGCGCGGGTGAGGTGTACGTATGCCGCGACGGGGACAGGCCGGCCGGTCCACTGGTCGCGCCCCGACGGGGTGGTGATGACGGTCCACTGCCGCCACGCCTCGGTGCCGGTGTCGGTGGGCTTGGCGGCCTCCTCGGCCTGCTCCAGCTCGACGGTGCCGTAGGCCCGGTGGCGGACCCACTCCTGCCACTGGGCGCCGGGGTCCGACTGGGGTTGCCGCGAGCGCAGCCGGTTCGCGTACGCCTCGGTCAGCCAGCCCGCGTCCGCCGCGCGCAGCTCGGCGTCGTGAGGACCGCGGTCGACGGCGGTGTCGAACGTCCACAGCGCGGTGAGCACGCCCCGGCTCACCGCGTCGGCGTCGGTCTGTTCGACGTCGCCGGGGCGGGGTGTGCCTCCCCTGGGCGTGCCGGTGGGCCGGGAACTCGGGGACTCGGGTGCGGTGGTGCGGGCGGCGGAGGGAGTCGGATACGGGCCGGTGCCGGTCGCGGCGGGAGACGGCGTCGATGAGCGTGCGCGCTCTTCACCGCCGCTGTCCGAACCGCACCCGCTCGCGGCGAGGGTGAGCGTGAGCACTGTCGCCGCCGCGGCGGTGATACCCCGCGGGCTGGAGGACGTCATCCGAACCGTCTCACTTTCTGGGGCTTGCCGGCGTAGTAAGGGTCGTCGAGGCTGCTGATCTTGACTACGTCACCGGTCTTCGGTGCGTGGATGAACTGCCCCTGGCCGATGTAGATGCCGATGTGGTCGTAGCTGTCGCCGAGCTGGAACCCGATCACGTCGCCGGGCCGTATGCCGTCGCGGGGTACGGCCTTGCCGGAGGTGACCTGGGCCTGGCTGACGCGTGGCGGGAGGATCGCGCCGCCGCTGGCGTGGTAGACCGCGTACTGCACGAGGCTGGAGCAGTCGAACCCGACCGTGTCCGCGCCCTGCGCGAATCCGCGCCCGGGGCCCTCCGGCCCGCCGCCGCCCCACGAGTACGGGGTGCCGAGCCATTTCTTGGCACCGGCCACCACCCGGCTGCCGAACGAGCCGTTCGCCTCGCCCGGTTGGCCGCCGCTGTACCGGGCCATCGCCGTGATGATTCTGGTGACGTAGTTCTGGGTCTCCGGGTACGGGGGCACGCCTTTGTACTCCTTGACCGCCGCGGGGCCCGCGTTGTAGGCGGCGAGCATCAACCGGGTGAGGTCGCCGCCGAGGCGCATCTCCTTGACCTCGTCCGCGAGCCAGCAGTCGTAGCGGGCCTGGGTCATGATGGCGTCACCAGGGGTGAACGGGTCGGCGGTACCGTCCGGTCGCGAACCGCCGTCCTTGCCGGCCGCGTCCACGCCCCACGTCGCCCAGGTGGCGGGGATGAACTGGCTCAGCCCCCGGGCGTCGGCCGGGCTCACGGCGGTGGGGTTCCAGCCGGACTCCGCCTCGATCTGCGCGGCCACAAGCGGAGCGCTGACCTCCGGGCAGAGTTCGCCGGCGCGCTTGATCCACGACACGTACTCGGGCGGTACGCGCCCGGGTTTGAGCCCGGGGGTGAACCCCACCGGTGCGGAGTCCTGTTCCCGGCCCACGGCCCCCAGCACCGACAGACAGACCAGGGAGCCGACCAGCCCCAGGACAGCGCATCCCGTGACCAGCGTCGCCGGTCCCGCCCGGCCGGGGCGGCCGTTCATCTGTGGCACCCCGCATGATCCGCTGCCTCCGGGAGAGTCCTGTGATCCGACATGGGCGAATCAATCCTTATGCTTCCTAAGGTACAAAAGATGTATTTGCGGATTATTGTCAACTTATGTATATGCTTGGCCTGTTGTGTCGGCGGTCGAAGGAGGTTCCTTGGCAGGGGATGCGCAGGTGGTCAATCCCTGGCTGCCGCAGCCGGGCCCTCCGGGGGGCACCAACGGGAAACCCCGGCAATCGGTTCAAGGCGCGACCACCGGACTCACCGGCCCGGCGGCACCTCAGGGTGCCGGAGTCCCGCGGCCGGAGCGGGCACTGCCCGTCACCCGGCCGCGGCCGGACGACGGGCTGGCGTGGTGGTGGCTGGGCGTGCACGGCGGCGCCGGTGTCAGCACGCTGGAGCGGGCCGTGCCCGGTGGCCGGGACTCGGGCCGCGCCTGGCCGGCCACCGGGGAGCCGGAGCCGGTCGTGCTGGTCGCCCGTTCCAGCGCGCACGGCCTCGGAGCCGCGCAGAACGCCGCTCAGCAGTGGGCCTCGCGCATGGTCACCGGCGTCGACCTGCTGGGCCTGGTCGTCGTGGCCGACGCCCCCGGCCGACGCCCCCGGATCCTGCGGGACCGAGTGCGGCTGGTCTCCGGCGCCGTGCCCCGACTGTGGGAAATCCCGTGGGTGGAGCCCTGGCGGCTCGGCGAGACGCATCTGCCGCAACTGCCCAAGGAGTGCGTGTCCCTCGCGCGCGACCTGAAGCGACTCACCCAACTCGCCTAGGAAGGTATCGAGTTGTCCAGCCTGCTGGCGGCCGTGACGGACGCCTCCCCGTATCTGGCCCATGTGGCCGCAGCCTCCCCGCAGCCCTCAGGCGTGCCCGACGTCGGCGGGGGAGAGGCACCGCCCGGAGCCAACGACCTGCTGAAGGTGCTGAAGTGGGTGGCCTGGAGCGTCACCGCCCTGTGCGTCGCGGGCATCTTCGGCGTCGCCGCCCGGATGGCGGTAGACCATTCCAAGGGCGGCGGCCGCGAACACGCCCGGGGACTCGGCTTCGTGCTGGGCGCGTGCCTGCTCATCGGCTCCGCCTCGGGCATCGTCGGCGCGCTCGTCTAGGCGCCGACGGGACCTGGGCGCCGACAGGACGTAGGCGCCGACGGACCCGGGCGCCGACGAGGCAGGCCGCTCATCCGTCCGGCCGACCACCACACCGAACCACCCATGAGGATGGGGAAGAACCATGGCAGACTCCGGCACCCGCGCGGCGTCCGACGAGCCGCGCAGCCCGTGGCTGCGTACAGGCTTCATCCTCGCCGCCGCGTTCATCGGCTTCGTGACCGTCATCGGAGGGGCGGTCGTCGCCACCTCGGACGCCTCCGGCGAGGACGACCGCTCCACCGCTTCCCAGCCGCCCCCGGACCGTGCCGCCGCCCCGTCGTCCCGCTCCCCGGAGGATGGCGACGGCGACGACTCGTGCCCCCGACTGGCCGATGAGCGGCAGGACGTGCCCACCGCCGCCCCCCGGGGTGTGACCTGGGACCTGTACGGCGCCGTCGCCCTTCCCTCGTCCAAGGCAGCGGGCCCGGCCGTGGCCGGCGAGGACGTGGCGCGCTGTTACGCGCGCACACCCGTCGGCGCCCTGCTGGCCACCAGCCAGATCAGCGTGCGCTACCTGGCCGCCGACGACTGGCGGAAGGTGACCCTGACCCAGACCGTCGGCGCGGGCCGCGACGCGTACATCGCCGAGCGGACGAAGGCGGAGGAGAGCGCGTCCGCGGACCGGGACGGCGGTGCCCACGGGCAGATCGCTGGATTCAAGTTCGTCACGTACAACGACACCACGGCGGTGATCCAGACCGTGTGGCGGTTCCCGGACGGCCGGATGCAGGCCGCCACCACGACGGTGCTGTGGCGGGGCGGCGACTGGCGGCTGGAGTACCCGGCCGCCCCCGCCGCCGCCACCCCCGTCGACTCCCTGGCCGGATACGCCGAGTGGGGAGGTGTGTGATGGCGGGCTGTGACTTCGGCTGGGTGGCTCCCTCGGTGGGCGGCTACTGCGTGGGGGACGGCACGGGGACGTCCCCGGACGACCTCGGCGGCAGCGCGTTCGACGACATCGCCGAGAGCGCCGCGAAGGCGGCGAGCATCACCGTCAAGGCGCTCGGCGGCGCCTGGATGAACCTGGGCAGCCCCGATCTGGGCGACGACGCCGGACCGGTGGCGTTTCTCCGTGGCTCCACGCTGTGGTTCACCTCGTTCACCGCCGTACTGTGCCTGCTGGTGGCGGCCGGGCAACTCGCCTGGCAGCGCCGTGGCGAGCCGGCCCGGCAGGCTCTTCAGGGGCTGCTCAACCTGGTGGTGGTCTCCTCAGCCGGGGTCGCCACCGTCTCCCTGCTGACCTCGGCGGGGGACAAGTTCAGCGTCTGGATCATCGACAGGTCCACCGGTTGCCGGCAGATCAGCGCCACCGGGGAGCCGGTCGCGAGTTGCGTGGCCGAGTTCGACAAACGCACCTCGGCCATGCTGGCCCTGGGCGGCACGGACTCGTCGTTCCTCGTCCTGGTCATGGCCATCCTGGTGGTCGTCGCCACCGTGGCGCAGATCGCCCTGATGGTCGTGCGGATGGCCATGCTGGTGATCCTCACCGGCACACTGCCCCTGTCGGCGGCAGCCAGCTCCACCCCCGTCGGTCGGGTCTGGTTTCGCAGGTCCGTGGGCTGGCTGCTCGCCTTCGTGCTGTACAAACCGGCCGCGGCCGTCGTGTACGCCGCCGCCTTCTCGATCACCGGCCAGAAACAGGACGACGAGGTCGTCTCCATGGTCTCCGGGGTCGTGCTGATCGTCCTCGCCTGCTTCACCCTGCCCGCGCTGATGAGGTTCACCGCCCCGGTCGTCCAGGCGGCCGTATCCGGCACGGGCCGTGCGGCGAAGGCGTCCGCCGGAGCGGGCGGCCCGGCCGCCGCGGCCACCGGGGCGCTGCCCGTACCGCACCTGCGCGGCCTGGCCACCGGCCGGTCGGTGGCGGGGGCCGCCGTGAGCCGGGAGGCCACCGGCGCACGGGCGGGCGCTACGCAGGTCGCGCGGGGCGTCGACGGGGCAGGCGTGACGTCGGACGGGGCCCGTGGAACGCCGGACCGCGGGCGTGCCATGACACCACTCGCCCGGCCGGCGGCGAAGGACACCGTGGCGGAGGACACCACCGAGCCGCGGTCCGAGGACCGGGAGGAGACGGCGCCCCCGCTGCCGGTGCCGGTCCGGCAGTATCCCGACGACCAGCAGGAGACACCCCGTGGCCACTGAAGAACTCACCCCGCGCACCTACGGCAACTTCCGCAAGCCGCGCAGCTCCGGCCTGCGTGGTCTGTCCCTCGGGGCGACGATGCTGCTGTTCGCCGGGATGATCGCCGTGGTCCTGGCCACGCTGATCTCCATCTGGGTCGCCCTGGCCCTGGCGATGTCGTTCGCCGTCGTCCTGGCCCCGCTGGCGGTGAAGGACCGGCACGGCCGCACGCTCATGCAGCGCGGCGCGGTCCGCCTGGCCTGGTGGCGCACCACCAAGTCCGGCGGCCACCTGTACCGGTCGGGTCCGCTGGGCCGGTCCGGGTACGGCACCTGCGAACTGCCCGGCCTGGCGGCCGCGTCGAAGCTGACCGAGGCGCGGGACGGCTACGGCCGCCCGTTCGCCATGGTCACCACTCCGGCGACCGGCCACCACGCCGTCGTCATCTCCTGCAACCCCGACGGAGCCGCCCTCGTCGACGAGCGGCAGGTCGACACCTGGGTGGCCCACTGGGGCCAGTGGCTGTCCGCGCTGAGCGCCGAGCCCGGCCTCGTCGCCGCGAGCGTCACCGTGGAGACCGCCCCCGACTCCGGGGTCCGGCTCCAGCAGGAGATCGCCGCCAACACCGCGCCCGATGCCCCCGACCTGGCCTCGTCGATGCTGAACGAGGTGGTGACCGACTATTTCGCGGGCTCGGCGCAGATCACCACGCGGATCGCGCTGACGTACTCCGGCGCGGCCCGCCCGGGCTCTCCCCGCCGCAGCGCCGAGGACATGGCGGTGCACATCGGCACCCGCCTGCCGGGCCTGACCGCCGGGCTGTCCATGACAGGCGCCGGCACGGCCGTACCGATGACCGCGACCGAACTCGCCGAGGCGGTGCGCGTCGCCTACGACCCGGCCGTGGCGCCTCTGGTCGAGGAGGCGCAGGCCACCGGCGGCACCGGGCTCACCTGGAGCGAAGCCGGTCCCATGGCGGCCCAGGAGGCGTGGGCGCACTACCGTCACGACGGAGCGTTCAGCGTGACCTGGGCCATGACGGAGGCCCCGCAGGGCGAGGTGTTCTCCAACGTCCTGACCGGGCTGGTACAGCCCAACCGCGACATCGCCCGCAAGCGCGTCACCCTCCTGTACCGCCCGCACACCCGGGCCGAGAGCGCCCGCGTCGTCCAGCAGGACTACAAGAACGCGCTGTTCAGCGCCCAGCAGTCGCAGATCGGCCAGGCGCGCGACGACGCGGAGGTGACCGCGGCGCGCAGGACCACCGAGGAACAGGCCCAGGGACATGGCGTGATCCGCTTCGGCATGCTGATCACCGCGACCGTCAACTCCGCCGAGGAGCTGCCGAAGGCCGCCGCGGCCGTCGACCACCTGGCCCCCGCCGCCCGCATCGCGGTGCGGCCCGTCTACGGCTCGCAGTCGGCGGCGTTCGCGGCGGCGCTGCCCCTGGGCCTGGTCCTGCCGCTGCACACCGCCCTGCCGCAGACGGTACGCGACGCGATGTGACGTCGGCCGCCCGACAACTTACGGAGAACCCGATGGCACGCACGACCAAGCAACCCCGCCCGCCGCACCCCACCGCCCGTGGCTGGCCCGGCCACGGCGGCGGCATGGTCGGCTATGTCGACCCCGCGCCCGAGTGGCGCGGCACCTCGGTACAGGTGTGCGGCCTGTGGCCGTTCGGCGCGGGCGCCGGAACCCCCATGGTCGGGGTACCCCTCGGTCGTGACCTGGACTCCGGGGCCACGGTGTGCTGCGACCCCGTGTCATGGTTCATGCGCACGGGGCTGCTGGCCAACCCGTCCATGTTCGTGCTCGGCCGCCCGGGACTCGGCAAGTCGACGGTCGTACGGCGCATGGCACTCGGCCTCTCCGGCTACGGTGTCCACCCGCTGATCTTCGGTGACCTCAAGCCCGACTACGTGGACCTGATCAGAGCGATCGGCGGGCAGGTCATCAGCCTGGGCCGGGGCCGCGGCAACCTCAACGTCCTGGACCCCGGCGAATCCCTCCAGGCCGCGGGCCGGCTCACCGGCGACGCCCGCGGCCGGCTCCTCGCCGAGATCCACGGCCGCCGCCTCCACATGGTGTCCGCCCTGGTGACCATTCTGCGCACGGCGCCGCCGACGGACCGTGAGGAGACGATCCTCTCGACGGCGCTGAACGTCCTGGCCGACCGCCACGGCTCGGGCTCGGGCGGCTCAGGCCGCGTTCCGGTCCTCGGTGACCTGGTGCGGGTCATCAAGGACGCCCCGGAGGCCGTACGGTCGGTCGCCCTGGACCGAGGCGACATGAACCGCTATCGGGACATCACGGAAGACCTGGAGGCGTCGCTGACCGCGTTGCTCGGCGAGGGCCGCCTGGGCGGCACCTTCGCCCAGCCGACGACGGAGGCGATGAAGCTGGACCGCCCGGTCTGCTTCGACGTCAGCGGCATCGACGACAGCGAGGTCCTGCTCCAGGCGGCGGCCCTGCTGTCCTGCTGGTCGTACGGGTTCGGCGCGGTCGCCGCGGCACACGCGCTCGCGGACGCGGGACTGGAGCCGCAGCGCAACTACTTCCTCGTCATGGACGAACTCTGGCGCGTCCTCCAAGCGGGCCGCGGCCTGGTCGACCGGGTCAACGCCCTCACCCGCCTTGACCGCCAGCGCGGGGTGGGCCTGGCCATGATCACACACTCCATCGACGACCTCCTGGCCCTCCCCACGGAGGAGGACCGCACCAAGGCGAAGGGCTTTGTGGAACGCGCCGGCATGGTGATCTGCGGTGGCCTGCCGCCCGTCGAGATGCCGCAACTGGCCCAGGTCGTGGAGCTGACAGAGGCGGAGAAACGACTCCTGGTGGACTGGTCAACCCCACCCGCCTGGGATGCCACCAACGGCCGCCGAGCCGACCCACCCGGCCTCGGCAACTTCCTCATCAAGGTCGGCAGCCGCCCCGGAATCCCGCTGCACGTGGACCTGACGGCGGCGGAGCTGGAGGTCAACAACACGAACAAGAGGTGGAACAAGTAGCCGTGCCCGGCGACACCGCCCAGCGGAGCCGTGGGGCCGGTGGCGATTGAACCGTAGCAGTCAGGTTGGCGACGATCCACTGCCACCAGCACGGCAGCAGGCCGGAGGACGACGTGGTGAAGTTGTTCAGCGGTATTCACAGCACATTACTGAGGCGGTGTCCGAGGCCAGGTGCAAGGACACGCCCGCCTGGCAATTGGTGACCTTGCCGGCGGTGCCTGTGTACTGCCGCGACACACAGGCCGAGGTGTCGCCGTCCTTGAGTAGTTGGGTCGGGGAGGGGACGCCGTGCACCTTCCCGGGTGTCGGTTTTCCCGTCCCCGCCCGCCGAGTGAAGTAGGCCGCCGACGAGGTGCCCGTGGTGCGGGCCCTTTTCCGACAGCCCCTTCCCGAACGGAACGGGCGAGTTTCCCCGCATTCCGCTCTCCAGTGATCACGTCCGTTTAAGAGCGGTGAGCCGCCCGGCGTGAATGTCTTCATGGCAGCGTCGGCAGATCACCAGGGTCTTTCGCCGTCGCACAGCCATGGACTGCGTCCGGGATTCGCACATCTCGCAGCATTCCGCAAGGAGCCGATGGATCAACTCATTGCGTCTGCTGCTGGCCATGACGGGTTCAGGACGGTGAGGGTCGCTGTGCGTTGTTGTTTGAGCGGGATCCCGCCGAGGCGGGCCACCAGTGGCTTCCTTCCTCGATCCCGTTCAACCATGACCTGAAAACATGTGCGCGGCCCGTCGGGCGTCTCGATCAGTCTCTTGTACTTCCGAGCCGTCTTCGTGACCGTGCTGCGGGACTTCCCGGCCAGGGTCTTGAGCATCGAAGTCTCCATGACCCATCGGAGCCTGCCCAGACGAAACACATCCTGGGCCAGGAGGTAGTACTGGACGACACCTTGGAACTCGGGCCTCTCGGCGCCCACAGGATAAAGGCGACCGGAAGAGGAGAGGCCACCGGATAAGGCACTCTCCAGCACTGCGGCGCGACCCATCCACCAGATTCGGCAGGCCGCTGACGACTCACGGGGCTTCAACCACCGGTTCAGTTTCCTTACGCCCATTCCGTCTTCGCTTGCGGGCACGAACCGTCTGGTGGTGTCGATCCGCCTTTCATCGATGATCAAGACGGTCGTCTGATCGCCGGGGCCATCCTCCAAGCGAGGCGGGCCCGCACATGCGCCGGATCCCACGGGCTGGTGGTGATGAAGTGAGCCAGGGCCTGGCGGTTGTCGTCCTCGCCCAGCCGGGCCGCCATCGGCTCCACCGATGTGCGCTGCCCATCCAGCAGCGGTCCCCGCAGATAGAGACCCCGGCCCACCGGCAAATGAACCCGACCAAGCCCTACTAGCAAGCCGACGGGCCGTCAGCACGATCGAGCCTGCGAGTTATCGTAGGCGCCGTTGGCTGTGACTGCTTGAGTAGTGGTGATCCTGCTGCCCGCTGGGCCACGAGGAAGAATTCGAATGGCCAGACGTCTGCTCTGGTTGGGTCGCCATGGTCCACTGCGCCGAGGGATTGCCGTGCGGCACCCCAGCCTGGTCCAGGATCCCTTCCATCCTCCGCTCGTATCGAAACCCCCTTCGCAGCCACTTATCCGTGGCCTCGGCATGGTTGCTCTCGGCCGTTTCGCGCCTTATCTCGTAAGCCTCCCGCGGAGTCGGCACCTCCCTACCACGTCCCCTTCGTACAAACCCACGCGGCCCTTCCGGTACAGGTTCCTCATAGACCCGGTCCACCGCCTGTCCGGTCGCCTTGAAATACGCTTCCGCAGAATAGGCTTCCGTGCTCAACTTTTGCGTTTCATGATCTGCGGTGCCCAAGAAAATGATCGCGCCTCGGTGGTAGTTTGATGCGCGCAATTCCTCAAGTGAAATCATCGCTTCCGATTGAGCCGGGGTGTAAACAGGCAATTTTCCTGCCCCTCCTTCTGTCGCCAACGGCGGCACGGAAGTGCCACCCGTGTGCTCGCGAAGCGCTCGGGCTCGGTACAGCGTTCGCGAAACGGACTCGCGCCTCACGGGTTCTGTGAGGCCCTCCACGGACAACAACGTGTAGGAAACAGATCGGTTCAATCGGCGCGAGTATCGGGACGAGTCTGTAGTAGGGCTTGGTCAGGCTGCGGTTGAGGATGACCACTGCTGGCACGAGTTGGCAAGCCGGGGGCCACAGGACGTGGCAACGTTCCCCGTACGAAGATCACCCCGGGGTGTGCACATTCTTCTGTGGCACCCCGGGCTGTGACCGCGTCCTGGGCGGGGTGCTGGCCGACCACCCCGGTCCAGATGGGACCGGGGAGTGCGCCGACGCCGCTTGGGCCAATGTGGTGTTGGACGGGGACGCGGTATGGGTATTGGCCTCTGGTCGGCCGGTCGAAGTCGCTGGCGGAACACGCCTGGCACGGGGGGCGGCCCTGGGAGTCTCATCCAAGACGCTAGCTACTAGAGGGGGGAGTGGGGCCCTCGGAGCAGTAGTGGGAGGGGGAGTTCCGGCTGGCTGATTGGCTGGGCCCGGTGGCTGTTGGGACGCCACAGGCTTACGGCGGATCGGCTTGCCCGCCCTTGACTGCCGCGTGGCCGACAGGGCGGAGTTGAGCGCCGCCGACGACTGCGGGTTCGGTCCGTAGGGTGGCCGATTGAGGGGCGGCGCTTGAGCGGGCGGCGGCACCTCATAACCTCGGTGAGCCTGCCACATCTGTTGGCCTTGAGGAGGCTGCTGGGGTTGGGGTCCCTGCCTCCGCCTCTCGGCAGACTCCAGTGGCTCCTGTCCCTTCGCGAGCCTCTCCTCCGCGTATTCGATCGCCGTCTTCACGACAGCACTGCCTATTTTGTGCACCAGACCCCCCCTGGCGTCACGCAGGTTACGCAGGAAATCCAGGAGCCGGGCCGTGATGCGGATTTGGCGACTGGGTTGCTGCTCAGGCGGCATAGGCGTGTCCTCCTCCGTGTCGTAAGCGACCAACGCTCAAGGGCAACACGGATTTTCCCCGCGGTTGGTTCATTCGCCCGACTTCGGCGCCGGCTCGCACCGGTCCGAAGACAAACGTGCCCACCGCTCAAGGACGCGCGGTCTCCGCCGGGAGCGGGGCGAGGGTGAGCGGGACCCGGCCGTGGCGGCGGATTCCAGGGGTCGTTGCAACACGTGGTCGTGTTGATCAGGCCGTGAGCAGTTGGTGCAGGCGCTCGGCTGGGGTTTCCCAGCCGGGCTTTTTGCGTGGGCGGCCGTTGAGTTCGGCGGCGACGGCATCGAGATGCTCGCGGCTGTGGGCGTACAAGTCGGAAGTACTGCCGCAGCAGGCCGTTGGTGTTCTCGTTCGAGCCGCGTTGCCAGGGGGTGGCGGGGTCGCAGAAGTAGACGGGGATGTTGGTGGAGACGGTGAAGGAGCCGCGGGCGGCCATTTCGGCGTTATGGTCCCAGGTCAGGGAGCGCATCAGGTGAGCGGGCAGGGCCTGGACGGTATCGGTGAGGGCGTCGCGGACGTGTTCGTGCGTCACCTCCGACAACGAAGCGACACCGGGAACGGTTCACCCGGACCGGATCCCTTGGCGGCGTCGGCTCAGTCGCGCCGTAGAGCGGCATCGAGGTGTCGGGAGCGCTGTGAACCACTTGGCCGCTCAGCCCGTTGTAAGTGGTGATACCGCTACCCCCGAGCGGTTCTCTCGGCGGGACGGGTCCTGGCGCGACTACCTCGAGTTGCCAGGATCCGTTCCGCTGGCAACGCCGTACCATGATTCGCCTGTCTGCGGCTACCGCCGCAAAGGGATCAGGTCTCCGTGAAGAGCGGGCTCGCGATCTCCATTGCGAGTGATCGCGAGAAGGCCGGTGCTGGGCGATCCCCGGGCGGTTGGCGGGCGAATTCTGGCAGGAACGCAGATCAAGGTCTTAATCGGGCAGGTGTGGGGTCATCATGAAGTCATGACCGGAGGCCACACGGATGGACTGTCCCCAGCGAGCAAAGCCGTGGCGCGAGCCGTCCGGCAGAGACTGCTCGCCGAGCCTTCCCCTTCGCTCGATGAGCTCGACCGGCGCTGGGCCGCGGATCCCGCGGGACTGATCCTGCTTGAGGATCCCCAGCGTGGGCCGCGTTGTCCGTCGTTTCAGTTTGACGCTGAAGGCAGCCCTCTTTCCGTCGTGCGCCGGATTAATCGGCTGCCGATGTCGGTGATGGCGGCCCGCCAGGGCTTCAGCTGTCCAGGAAGCACAGGATCGGGTGGAACCCGAACCCGTGCTTGTGGGTGGCTTGCGGTCTGCTCCTTTGGTCGGGTCGCCGATAGCCATCGGCGAGCATCACCGCCACGTCCACCGCGATCCGTCCAAGGTGTGCCGCGCGGCCGGAGGCGGCGCAACTCCACAGAACAACCACGCCGCGCGCTGATCGCAGGTTGCTGCTCAAACACATTGACAAATGCTGCCCTTGGAGATGAACGAAGCCCACACTGAACAGGGTTCTGGGCAGTCTGAGATGGCGCGCCGTCTGTTGATGTTCTCAAGTTGTGAGGGAGTACCGGTGGGGGAAGAAGAGGAGAGTGGCGGCGTTCAGGCGTTGCGGGCCTGGGCCGACGAGGCCGTCGTGCGGGCGCAGGCATTGCCGCCGAGGCCGGATGCCGTCGTTGGCCCCTCCCGCGCGTATGACGGCTCGGAGACCGAACGGACACCCTCGGACCACCAGTTGACCGTTCTGAGCACCCGCGACTACGACGGGGCCTTGACCCTCACCACGGCGTTCGTCTCGGGCGGCGCGCGTGATGTCGTGGGCTCGCGATGGACCGCCAGGGATGGCGCGTCGGTGCTGTTGATGGCGGACTTCCACCGTCATCTGCGGGCCGGTCTCAGCCCCGCCCACGCACCGCGGGCCGCGCGGCTGTGGATGCTCGACCCGGACCGGACGGATCCGGGCTGCCTGAGCGACGAGCTACGGTTGGACACAGGCCACCCCGGCCTCCAACATTCCGCCACCTGGACCGCGTTCATCCATCAGGGCCACCCAGGTCGTGGAAAGGAGCGCGTATGACCCCGGGGGAGGACGGCGGGACTAGGGTGCTCGGCCTCATCGACGAACACCTCGACAGCATCCGCGCCCAACTGACCGACGAGCGGTACCAGCTCCTGCTCACCCGCCTGCGCGCGCTCGCCGACACCCCGCCGGACGACTCCAGGTCCGTACGCCGGGCTTTTCAGGCCCTATGCCTCTGCCTGGTGCCGCTGCCGTTCGACCATCCGGTCCGGGAGGCACTGGACTCCCTACGGCTCGCCGGTCCGGCGCCTGTCGGTCACCCGGCCATCCTGCGGACGCGAGATCTGCTGGCCCGGCTTACGGCCGGCCCATCATCGACCCCCGACACCACGGTCGTCATCATCGCCGCCGTCGAGCGCAGACTGCTCCAAGCACCCGCGCTCTCGGCCGCCGAGGTCCGCGGCCGGTACCGCGGTTCGGCGCCACCGCCCGAGCTGATCCGGTTGGCCGACCCCAACCTCGGCGGCCGTTACCCGGAGTTCCAGTTCGAACCCCGGGGCGGAGCGCCGTACCAAGTCGTCCTTGAGGTCAACCGGGTGCTGCTCGCCGACGCGGACCCGTGGGGAGCCGCCGACTGGTGGCTGAGCGGCAACGCGTGGCTGGGCGGCGGGCCGCCCGCCGCCCTCATCGGTATCCGGCCGGACCGCGAACTGGTGGACGCCGCCATCGCGTTGGTGGAGGGGGACTGATGCATGAGGGAAGCGTGACGCTCTCCATGTACCGCTTCCGGCCGCACTGGGAGGTGCTGCCCGCCGGTACCCAGCTGTGGCGGATGCACTCGTCCCGGTTCGCGGCCGAGGAGTTCAAGCCGTTCGACCCTGACGACCCTGCACCCGGGCGCTTCCACGGCACGCCGGAGGATCCGTACCCCTGTCTGTACGCGGCCACGGACCCGGAAACCGCCCTCGCCGAGACCCTGTTGCGCTCGGTCCACTATGACCTTGAGATCGGTATGCGACTGGTGCCCTGGGTGAAGGTGCGGGGCAAGTCGCTGAACGTGGTGCGGACCCGGTGCGAGTTGAAACTGGTTTCGCTGTGCTCCGGAGCCGCCCTCGCCGCCGTTTGCCAAGACAACAACCTGCTGGAGGGCGAAGGAGAGAAGCACTACAGGGACACGCGCAACTGGGCGCGGGAGATCCGGGCCCAGGTGCCCGAAGCGATGGGGATGATCTGGGGCTCGAGGCGCAACCTGTCACGGTTGGCCCTGGTGCTCTTCGGAGACCGCCTCGCGGGCTGCGCGGACGGACCGCTCGAAGCACTTCCGCACCGCAGCATCCCGAACCTCGGCTCTCCGAACGGGATCAAGGAGGCCAACCAGTTGTTGGAACCCCTCCGTTCGGCGATCAAGGAGCCGCTTCACCGCTGAGCCCCATTGATTACACGTCAATTCTTGTAGGCCTGCGGATGGCGCGACGGGCAGGACTGCTGAGACTCCGCAGCCGCGAGCCGCGCACCCTGGAGTCGGCTGCGGCCTCTTCGGGGGGCCGCGCGCACTCATGAGGGGGAGCGTTCTCGCGTCGATGTCGGCCTCGCCGCCAGCGACGCAGCCATCGAGCCAGCCCCGTACGCGAACAGCTCAACGCTTCCGCCAGTACCCCAGGGTGACGAGCTGTCCGGGTGCGTTCTGGCAGCACTACCCAAGGGACCCACGAAGCTCAGAGGACGACTTCGGCGAGCCGTCCCACCTCATGGGTGTCGGCGAGCGCCGGGGTGAAGATGATCTCGTCAACTCCGAGTTCCGAGTAAGCCTTCACCGCGTCGCGCACCGCGTCGGGCCCAGCGCAGATGCCACTGTCGACGATGTCTATGGTCCGTTGGCCGGAGGCGCTGTAGTAGTGCTGTACGTTGGCCCGTCCCTGTGCGACATCGCTGAAAACGTAGTACGCGATGGCGACAAGCCGCGGGGATCCTTCGCGGCCCGCCTTCTTCCACGCGGATCCGGCCGCGTCAAACATCTTGGCGGCCATCCCCACGGGCGCCGACGGGCCGATGTATCCCTCACCCCAGCGTGCCATGCGCTCGAAGGAGGCGGGAGACCCGCCGCCGAACATCAGGGGCACACTGCGTGTGCCGGCGGGCACCAGGGGATTCGAGGCGCCTCCGACCGTCTCTCCGCGCCAGATGCTCCGGTAGACCTCAAGGTCGCGGTCGAGCCGCTTGCCCCTGCCGCGTGGCCCCAGCCCGTCCACGAGAAAGTCGTCGGAACGGGCGCCGACGCTGATGCCAAGAGTGAGACGGTTGCCGGATACCGCGTCGATACCGGCCACTTCCTTCGCCAGGAGCACCGCCGGCCACATCGGTGCGGCCATGATATGGCTGATCAGCCCAATCGTGCTGGTGGCGCCGGCCGCGGCGGCGAGTGCGACGGTGTCCATGAGGCCCGGGTACGCAATGTGGCCGATAGATCCGAGCGACGAGAATCCTGCCTTCTCGGCCCTTGTGGCCCATGTGGGAATGATCGCCGGGTCCATCTCGCGCACCTGATTGGGCAGTCCTATACCAATTTTCATGCCCATGGCTCCTTACTATGCACCAGAAAAGTGGCAGGGGGTTCGGCGCGTGATTCGCCGGATGCGCCGCACTCATCGGCTGCACGTATCCCTTGCTTTCTTGCTTGCCTCGGCGGCGGTGAATGCCGAGATCTCGTATCCGGGTCTCTCGATGGCGGGCGATGTCAGCGAGCGGCAAAGACTTTGCGCTGGTATCGCTTCAAGACGATCGGGCCGACCCTGGACATCACCGCGAATACTGGAGGGGTGATGGCTTCCTTGAACAGTGCGCGGTGGTCGTCGGAGGCATCCCGCAGCATCATTCCGAACAGCACGGGAATCTTCGCGCGGGGAACGTCGCCCAGCCCCCTGTTGCCGACCTCGGCCCACTCATCGGCGGTCAGACGATGGGTGCCACGTCCTGTGGCCCCCGGCTTGCCAACTTGGGCCAGCAGCGAATCACGCAGGGACCGGCAGAGGAGGTCACCAGGCTCGGGCCTGGTGCCACCTGCCGTGTCCGCGGTCCGGTCCCCTCCACCGACTCCCGGCGCCGGTCCGTACGGGCCGAGACTGGACTGTCCAATCGGAAGGGACAACCTTTACGTCAGACGGGCGCGGCCTCCAGCACGGAGACCAGGGACGCGGACGACGACACCTTGACGAGTTCCAGCCCGGCTCGGTGGAACAGGGCCTCGAACTCCTCGGCGCTGCGCTCCCGTCCGGTCAACAGTGCCATCATGTTCAGATCCATCAGCGGCTCCAGACCCGGCTTGCCGACCTCGTCGATCAGCAGCTCCATCACCAGCACCCGCCCGCCGGGCCGAAGCGCCTCCCGGCAGTTGCGCAGGATCCGTACGCAGGCATCGTCGTCCCAGTCGTGGAGGACGAATTTCAGCAGGTGCAGATCGCCGGAGGGCACCTGATCGAAGAAGTCGCCGCCCACGAAGGCGAACCGGTCCGTGACCCCGAGACTCTCGGCGGAGGCGTCCGCCTCGGTGCCCGCGTGCGGCAGGTCGAGCACCATCCCGGTCAGTCCCGGATGCCGCCGCATCAGGGTCTGGACGAGGTTTCCGCCGGCGCCGCCGACATCCACGGCGACCTCGGCGTCCTTGATGTCGATCACGTCGGCCAGCTGATGGGCCAGATTGTGTGTCATGGCGGTCATGGAGTTGGTGAAGACCTCCGCCTCCCTGGGCCGGGTGGCGAGCCAGTCGAAGAACGGCGCGCCGAGGGCGGCCCCGGCCGGGGTGGTGCCGGTGCGTATCGCGTCGGCGAGCCGCCCCCAGGGCAGCCAGTGCGATTCGGCACCGCCCCACAGCGCCAGATCACGCAGCGACCCGGGCTTGTCGGTACGCAAGGTGTCGAGCAGGGACGTGCTCTCGAACCGTTTCCCGTCCGTCGAGGTGGCCAGGCCGAGCGAGGCGCACGCTCGCAGAAACCGGAACGTCGAGTCGGGGTCCAGCGACTCCGCCGCGGCCACCTCGGCCGCGGTGGCCCCACCCGGGTGGAGATGGTCCGCGATGCGCAACTCGGCTGCGGTCCGCACCACCTGGGTGACCCAGTACCCGGTCATCATCTGCATCATCCGCCCCGTGTCACCCACAGGCGGACGGGCTGAACCAGCCGCAACGAACGGATGCTCGAACAGTGCCATGTCATTCTCCTCGACTTGGAAGCGGTGTGCGCCCAGGAGACCCGGGGCGTAGGTGGCCCACAGCACCTCCCACCGAGCCGCTCCATCGCGCGGAGCGGCCGGAGCGGCCACCTGTGGAGAACGAACGGATGGACACTGAGAGCGGTTCAATGGGCGGCCACCACCCCACCGTCGCGGAAGCCCCTCGGCCGTCCGAAGCCGACCGCCTCGGGGTTCCGCGAGTACAGGGCGAGCGCGGCGACTTGACGACACCACAGAACCGTTTATGCCTCACGGCCGTAGAACCTGCGTCAGGCAACAAGGGGGCGCCTTCTCCCGCGGATCCGCCCCAGCCTTCACGGCAGGACCGAGGAGTGAGTCCATGATGTCCACCACCCCCCGCCTCAGGTGGCACTTCCCCAGACAGTTCGTCCGGGTCGCCCTCGCGACGGGCGCCGTCGCGGCGGCCGTCGCCATCACGTTGTTCGGCGGCGCACCCGAGAAGCTGCTCGCGGCGTCCGGCGCCTCCGCGTCTCAGGGGCCGGTCACCGGCCTGGCCGGCAAGTGCCTCGACGTGGCGGAAGCGAAGAGGGACAACGGCACCGCTGTCCAGCTTTTCGACTGTAACGGCACCGGCGCCCAGCGGGTGTCCAACCCAGGTGACGGGACCCTGCGGGTACTCGGCAAGTGTCTGGACGTTCTCGGTGGGGGTACCGCCGACGGGACGCCGGTCCAGTTGTGGGACTGCAACGGCGGCCCCGGCCAGCAGTGGGTGGTCACCGAGGCCCACGACATCGTCAACCCGGCCGCGGACAAATGCCTGGACGTGCGTGACAACAACAGCGCCAACTGGACACGCTTGCAGATCTGGACCTGTGCCGGTACCGCGAACCAGAAATGGACTGCCCTGGCGGGGGCACGGCACACACCCGCCCATGTCGTTCCCCAGACGCGGAAGCCGAGTGACTCCGTTCCCCGGACGCGGAAGCCGAACGCGGGCTTCGTCGTGAGCGAGAAGCAGTTCAACGAGATGTTCCCGAACCGGAATTCCTTCTACACCTACGATGGGCTGATCTCGGCGTTGAACGCCTACCCCGGATTCGCCACCACCGGCAGCGATACCGTCCGGAAGCAGGAGGCCGCCGCCTTCCTCGCTGACGTCGGCCATGAGACCGGCGGCATGGTGCACGTCGTCGAGCAGAACAAAGCCAATTACCCCGGCTACTGCGACCCCGGCAAACCCTATGGCTGCCCTGCGGGACAGGACTCCTACTACGGCCGCGGCCCGATCCAGCTGAGCTGGAACTACAACTACAAGGCGGCGGGCGACGCGTTGGGTATCGACCTGCTCGGCAACCCCGGGCTGGTGCAGAACGACGCGGCGGTGGCCTGGAAGACCGGCCTGTGGTACTGGAACACCCAGTCCGGTGCCGGCACCATGACCCCGCACGACGCCATGGTCAACCAGGCCGGCTTCGGCCAGACGATCCGCTCCATCAACGGCAGCCTGGAATGCGGCGGCGGGAACCCCGCCCAGGTACAGAGCCGCGTGGAATCCTACCACCGCTTCACGCAGATCCTCGGCGTCGCCCCCGGGGACAATCTCTCCTGCTGAGGCGTTACGGCGTACGCAGAGGCCACCATCTACGGCTGTGCCCTGACCGGGCGTCCGCATGCCGCAATTGGTGAGCGTCCTCCTTCCCACTATGCCGGGCAAAGCCGCCGCCGACCTATAGCTTCTGCGAGAGACGAATTCATGAGCGCACCCTCCCCTCACGTGGGGACGCGGAATGCGAGGCGGTCAAGGGCGACCTGATCGCCACCACGTCACTGACGAGGGCGCCGACGGCCGCCCCGGAATTCTCCCGGTGGAGGTCACCGGCCGCGACGAGGTCAGCGTCAACCCGGCCGTTTCGAGTCGGAGTTGTCCGGCCTCGTCTGGAGGGCTACTCGATGAAAGAGAATCAAGAAATGAAGTTCATGTCGAAGTTCCGACCCTGCTCAGAGATTGAGCTCGAAATTCTGGAGAGCGGGGCAATGATGCTTGGGACGCCCACGGCGCGGACGTGGTGCCCGCCAGACGATACGGTCATGTGGGTTGCACTGTGTGAGCAGGGGGGAGACCCCCAAGCAGCCGCTGATCGGCTCTCCGCCGTATGGGGCTCAAGCGCGTACAGCGTTTACGTGGAACTCATGGACCGGATAGAGAAGTGGCGTCATGCGGGCCTGCTCTCTCGAGAGGACATTCCGTTCTGAGCATCAGGTGAAGCGATGTCAAGTGTTCGTGTCACGCGATCAACGCCGCGGACCATCGGCGTCCCCGGCGCCGCGTTCAGCGGTCGCGCCCCGTCCGTACAGTGCCTGCCTGGTGAGTTGCCGATCCGGCGCCCGGCCCGCAGGGGCGGGGCACGCCTCCAGGAGGCCAGACGCAGCAGGTAAAACCGCCTGTTCCGGTGCGGCCGGATCTGCCGCACTGGACGCACCCGCGGCTCTCTGCATGGGAGCGCTCAACAATATTGAGCGGCCTGGGGAACGGATGAAGGCCACCGATCGCTGGCTGTCCTTCACCCGCGCGACTCCGGAGATCGATTCGCACGCCGGTACCAGATTCCGTGGGGCACTCCGTTGTGGAAGAGCATCGCGGAAGCGATCGAGCACCCCATGCCGGAGGAGAGGTGGCGCGACCGGAGGACCGTCGGCCGGTGCGGCTGAAGAGGGTGGCCACATGAGGACTGCCGAGGGTTTCAGATACCGGCGTCCGGTTGCGGCATCCTCAGCGTCCAGTTCGCTTGTCACGTCCCGCAGGGCGGTCGCGGCGCGGTCGGCGAAGGCGGCACGGCGCACCGGGTAGCTGCGCTGCAACCGGGCGTCGACGACACTCCCCTGTACGGTCTGCACGGGTGAGTTCATTGCCGGGCAACTCGACGGCGAAGCCTTCCGGCAGCAGCGCGAGCCAGTCAGCGCCGGTGATCTCGGTCTTCATGGTGTCTTTCCGGGGAGGGGCTCATGCCCGGAGTCGGCTCCGACGCCGGACATGAACCCACGTGACATTCGGTGGGGACCACACCCGTTTGGTGATCACGGCCACCGACCACGGTCCGGTCATGTCTCGGTGGGGTCGTCGAAAGCCGCCCTCGCTTCCTCCGTATGAGATCTGCTCGCGAACATGGTTCCGAACGCTCCGGCTCCGTGAGCGGTGAGCGTGATCGTCGGACTGTCGTCCCGGCCGAGTCCTGCCCATTGCACTCTCGGGTCCCGTTTGGCGTGGTGCCCGAGCGGCTGTGGCTGTGGCGGTGTCGGCCGCGTAGCCGCGAAAGCTGGAACCAGTGTGTCGTGTTCGCGCTCACCGGCGGTGGATTCGCCAGTCGTGAAGGGCGGTTGTGGTGTGTACGGGGTGTGGGCCGGGTACGGCGGCACATCTTTGCGGTGTTTGCCTTGCCGTGGCTCGGTCCGCTTGCCGCCGCCGCTTGTTACGACGATGGCGACGCCGACGATGATCAGCAGGAGCCCCGGGACGGACGCGGGCTTGATGCTCTGCCCCATCAGCCACCATGCGCCGAGCGCGGCCACCGGAGCCTCCAGCAGGAGGACGGCGCTTACCGTCGTCGCCGATGTCCTGCCGAGCGTGAAGTTCAGTGCGCCGAGGCCCAGGAGCTGAGGCAGGAGGAGCAGCCCGAGCAGCGACAGTTTCGTAGATGTGTCCAAACCCGTGAGCGGGGCGTCGGCCAGCCAGCAGACGGCGAGGAGCTCCACCCCGCAGACCAGCGAGCAGACCGTCGAATACAAAGGAGTGCTGATATCCGTGCGCGCCTTTTCACTCAAGGCGTTGTACCCGGCCTGAGCCATGCCTCCGGTGAGGGCGAGCAGATCGCCCATCAGCGCCGTGCCACCGGACTGTACGTCGAGACCCGAGGCCGCAACCACTCCCACTACGGCGAGCGTCAGACCCGCCCAGGATTTGCCGGAGACCCGAACGCCCAGACCCGCGGCGATGAGGGCCTGCCAGACCGGTGTGGTGTTCACTAGCGCCGTGGACATGGCGACCGAGGTCATCTGCGCGCTCATCATGAAGGTCGCGAAGTGGACAGCGATCGACGTGGACGCGAGGAACCCGAACGCCAGAGGCCGCCACTGCGCCCGGCGCAGCAGGCCGCGCTCGCCGCGCGTGATACGCAGCACCTCGCGGCGGCGCAGTAGCAGCAGGAACGGCCCGAGTGTGACGAAGCCCAGGGCGTTGCGCCAGAAGGCCATGGCGAGCGGCGAGGCGGAAGCGACGGCGGTGAGAGGGGCAGTGGCCGCGAAGGCGACCACATTGACCGCCATCGCCGCGACGGTCAGCGGATCGATTCTGGATTTCACGCGTTCGTACCGCCGTCCGTGCGTGGCCAGGCCGCGGCGGGCGCGGAGTCGCCCAGACCGCCGAACGGAAGGCAGTCGTCGACTATCTGTCCAAGATTGACCATTGAATAGATGCTTTCTGTGCCTGGTCAGGCCGCCGGTCGACGGCAGAAGCACGGCGCGGGCGGCAAAGGGCATGTTCCGTGGCGGGACGAGGTGAACGCGTCCTCTGCAACGCCACCCACAACGTGGAGAATCGCGCAGCGGTTCATTCGCGGTTCATTCACCACCGTCGGAACTCGCCGACCGGCCTCCGTCGCGGGGAAGTCGCGGGAGGGTTCGAACGGCGCAGGCCGGCCGAGTGCCCTCCGGGTAGCGGGACCAGACGGAGGCAGGCTGCGACCTCACCAGCGCCTACCGCAAGCTGGGTATCCAGGGCCGCAGGGAGCTTCAGGCGGCGCTCGGCGCGCCGGGCGAGTGAGGCCGGCGGCCCAGCACCCAATGGATCGGCGGCCACAGGATCGTGTGGCGAACGTGCCCTGCCCCTCGCCCGGCCACGGGCAGATGTCAGAGAGGAATTCCACGAAGTCACGCCGCACGGGGACTACGGCTACGGCTACGGCTGGCAGAATTCCCCTGCTCCGGCGGTATTCCGGGGCAGGGGAATTCGCGGCGGTGGCGGCCGTCGCCCTTTCGGTCCGTCAGTCCTGGACGATCACATTGCTGCCGGGGCCGCCGGAGATCTCGTCCGTGCCGGGACCGCCGTAGAGCTTGTCGTCGCCGCTGTTGCCCCACATGCGGTCGTCGCCCTCGTCGCCGCGCAGCTCGTCGTCCCCCTTACCGCCGTACATCTCGTCCTCGCCGGCACCGCCCACGACGGTGTCGTCGCCGTCGTCGGCGCGCAGGATCTGGGCGCCCGCGCCGCCGTGCAGCTCGTCGTCGCCCGCGCCGCCATCCACGATCTCGTCCCCGCCGTCGGCGTAGAGGACGTCGTTGTCGTCCCCTCCCCCGGCGAGCGCGTAGGCGCCGACCTTGAGGGTGTCCTCGCCGGCGCCGCCACGGACGTGGCTGCCGTCGACCTCCCGGTCGGGGTCGCTGGTCCACTGGTCCTCGCCGTCGCCCAGCTCGACGTCGTTGAAGTAGAAGACCTGGTCGGTGGCGTTGTCGAAGGCGACCGTGTCGTCGCCGTCGCCGAGGTCCATCTCCATGGAGTTGAGCGGGGACTGGCTCTCCGGGGCCTCGACCGTGCAGGAGATCTTCGTCTTGTCCGCGCTGTCGGGGTGGGTGCAGCCGTTCCCGGCCTCGACGGGCACCGAGTCGTCGATGACGTAACGGAACTTCGCGCGGTCGTCGGTGTACGTCTGGGAGACGGCCACCTCGTTGGCCTGCCCCGCGGCGGCCTTGTAGGTCAGGTGCCAGCCGTACTCGTTGACCTCGGCGGTGGCCGTCGGCTCGGCAGCCCCTGCCTGCCCCGTCAGGGCGATCGGAACGGCGATGCCGATGCCGAGAACGGGCGCGAGCACCGACAGTGCGCGGCGCGTCCTGCGGCCACCAAGGCGAGAGGACATTGCATAACCTCCAGAAGGAAGTCGGGGTCTCTTTCGCCAGGCACGACGGCCGGGGCAGGCAGTTGGTTCACCCCTCCCCGAGCATTTCTCTTTCGCACTTCCAGGGCCTCACTGCATTCTTCCGCGATTCCCGTGGAATTCACCTTCTCGTCGTTCTCCGGGATTTCCGGAAGGTGAGAACCGGACCTGCGGACGACGGCGCCGCGCGCCTTTCATCCGCCTGCGCGGCGGCGCCGTGGAGCCGCGTCAATCACCGTATACACGCTCCCCGCTGTCCCTCCGGCGAGCGGATCCGAGGCAGTCGGAGATGCAAAAGAGCAGGTCAGAACCGATTCTTTCGCGGGGCTTCCGCTTCCGGCGCCCACGCCCGGCAGGCCCACGGGAAGCGGAACCCGTTGCTTCGCCCGTCAATCACACATCAATGTCGCGTGGAACCCCAGTCGCGAGACTCCTCTTGACCACTGGAACAAGGGGGGACTGCACGTGAGCTGGGTCGTGATGCGCTCCTCATCAGGAGCGATGACCGAGATGACCGACAAGGAGCGCATGATCCGTGCGCTCTACGAAGAGCAGGCGGGCCTGACGTCGGGGCGACCGCTGCGGCCGTGGCTGTTCAGGGTGACGCGCGATCTCGTCGTCGACGACTACCGGCTGCGGATGGACACCGACGAGGTCCCGGGCGCCGACGAGCGCGGGAGGGCCGGCGAGGAGCCGAGCGAGCAGTACTCATCGGCGGCGTGACATGGCTCGGCGGACATCCCCGCGCCTTCCTTCCGGCTGGTCACAACAGGGCAGCGCGCGGGACGGTTCAATCGCGCGGCGCGGGCCGTACGCCGGCGGTCCGGTGCGGGGGCGGTGCCGGCCCCGGGGCCGACTCGCCTGTCTCCAGGCGGTGGAGCCTGTCGCGGATGGCCTCGGCGCCGGGACGGCCGGTCTCCTCGAAGAGCGCCAACGCCTGCTGCCATCGAGCGCGGGCCTCTTCCGGGCGGCCCGCTTCGAGGAGGGCATCGCCGAGGTGGTTGAGCGTGTCGCCCTCGCTCCAGGGATTGCCGACGTCTCTGAGGACCTCCAGCGCCTCCTGGTAGCGCTCCAGGGCCTCATCGAGTTCGCCACACCGGTGCAGGACGGTGCCGAGCACGGCGAGCGTGAAGCCCTCGAACCAGACGTTGCCGGTGGTTTGCAGGAGCTTCAGTCCGTGCCGCAGGCACGCGATGGCCTCCTCGTCACGGCCCAGCTGCTGGCAGGCGTCGCCCAGATGCGCCAGGGCGATGGCCTCGGCCCAGTCGTCGTGGTTCGCGCGGGAGAGCGCCAGCGAGCGATTGAGGAAGTTGACGGCCTCGTCGAGTTGCCCCGAGTGCAGATAGGCGACGCCGAGGCCGCTCACGGCCTGGGAGCTGCCGTAGGTGTCCCCGATCCGCTGGTAGAGCAGCATCGCCGCGCGGTATTTCTCGATGGACTCGTCGAGACGGCCCATCGCCGTGAGCGCGGCGGCCACTTCGGTGAGGCCCCATGCCTCGTCCCTGCGGTCGCCGGCCTCGAGCGCGCCCTCCAGCGAGGTCCGCGCCACGTTGAGCCACTCCTGCAGGTCGCCGCCGATGAAGCTGAACCCCCACAAGGACGCGGTCAGCTGCCACGCGAGGTCGGGCCGACGCGATTCGGCGGCCCGGTGCACGGTGGCGACGAAGTTGGGCCGCTCGGTCTCGCACCACCGCAGGGCCTGCTCGCGCGAGGTGAACGTCATGCGCTCGCACTCCGCGGGCAGGGGTTCGAGAGGCAGCGGGTGATGGCGCGGGGTGAGGTGGACGTAGACGGCGTCCGCCGCGTGCAGGTACCAGTGGATCAGCCGCTCGATGGCCGCTGCCCGCTCCGCCGCCGACTCTTCGGTCGCGACGCGTTCGGCGCCGTACACGCGCAGCAGGTCGTGCAGGACGTACCGCCCCGGTGCGCACTCGTCGAGCAGGTTGCCCCGGGTGATCTCCGCGAGCAGCACGCGGCCCTCGCGCAGCGGGAGCCCGGCGAGCACCGCTGCGGCCTGCGCGGAGATGTGCGGCCCGCAGTGCAGGCCCAGCAGGCGGAAGAGGCGCGCGGCGGGCGCCGAGAGCGACTCGTAGGACCAGGAGAAGACGCTGCGTACGTCCGAGGTCGCGTCGCCGCCGGTGAGCACGTCGAGGCCGCCCCGGCTCTCGCGCAACTCCCTGGCCACGGTCTCCAGGGCGAACGCGGGGTTCGTCGCGGCCCGTGCCGCAACGACGGCGAGGGCCAGGGGCAGCCGCCCGCAGCACTCGATGATCTCGTCGACGGCGCCGGGCTCGGCGGCGAGCCGCGCGGCGCCGATCCGGCGGGCGAGGAGGTCGTGTGCCTCGGCGGAGGTCAGGGGGCCGAGCGCCAGCGGTTGCGCGCCCTCGTTGGCGATCAGCCCGGCGAGCTGGCTGCGGCTGGTCACGATGGCCAGGCAGCCCGGAGAGCCGGGCAGCAGCGGGCGTACCTGCGCGGAGTCGCGTGCGTTGTCGAGGACAATCAGCATCCGGCGGCCGGCGAGCAGGCTCCGGTAGAGAGCCGCCTGGGCGTCCAGCGAGTCCGGAACGGACCGCGGGGGGACGCCGAGGGCGTTGAGGAAGATCCGTACGGCTTCCGCCGGAGCGACGACGGAGCCGGTCGGGTCGAAGCCGCGCAGATTGATGTAGAGCTGTCCGTCGGGGTACTGGTGGGCGATCCGGTGCGCCCAGTGCACGGCCAGCGTCGTCTTGCCGATGCCCGCCATGCCGCAGATCACCGTGGTACGCGCGTCCGACGGGAAACCCTCCGCGAGGTCCAGGACCTGCCCGAGTTCGCCCTGGCGCCCGCTGAAGTTAGGCAGGTCGGCGGGGAGTTGTGCGGGCCTGGCCGTGAGGGCGGCGGCCTCGGAATCCTGCTGCGGGTACGGTTCCAGGACCGTGGCCTGTCCCGTGGCCTGCGCTCGGTCGGACGCGGGTCTGGGGGGTGCTGCCGAATCCGGGACCGGGGCCGAGGCCGGCGAGATCAATGAGGGGTCGGCCGCCAGAATGCGCTCGTGCAGCTCGCGCAGCGACGCGCTGGGCTCGACGCCCAGCTCCGACACCAGGGTGCCGCGGGTCCTGCGGTAGACCGCCAGCGCCTCGGCCTGCCGGCCCGACCGGTACAGCGCGAGCATGAGCAATCGACTCAGCCGCTCCCGCAGCGGATGCTCACCGCTCAGCGCGACCAGCGCGGGGATCGCCTCGCTCAGGCACCCGACCTCGACGTCGATCTCCAGGCGGGTCTCCAGCGCGAGCAGCCGCTCCTCGGCCAGCCGGGAGCGCTCGACCTCGGCCAGCGGCCCTGGGAGCCCGGCCAGCGGCGTCCCCTCCCACGCCTCCAGCGCGGAGTGCAGCAGCTCTCCGGCCGCCGGGAGCGCGCCCTCGGCGCGCAGCTTCTGCGCCTTGGCGACCCGCCGTTCGAACACGTCCAGGTCCAGGCCGCCCTCGGGGATGTGGATCAAATAGCCGTCCGTGATCGAGGTCACTATCTGCGGGGCGTCGGCACCGCGCGGGCCGGGTTGCAGCACCTTGCGCAGCCGTGACACGTAGGTGCGCAGCACGGACACGGCGGCGTTCGGCGGTTCCTCGCCCCAGACCGCGTCGACCAGCTCGGCCACCGTGACCGGCCGCCCCCTGCGCAGCAGCAGCGCGGCCAGCACCACCCGCTGCTGCGGCGAACCGAGCTCCAGCTCCACGGCGCCTCGCCATGCCCTGACTCGCCCCAGCACGGCGAAGCGCAGCGGAGGGGTCGCCGGCGAAGGCGTCGCTCGGTCGGATGCGTCCATATTTTCCTGGCTCCCAGCACTCGGATACCTGGGGCAGTGTCGCCTCAGAGGCATCCCGGTGACAAACAGAGCCGGGTCTTGTCTCTCGTCAGGCGCCGTGTCCGTCCCTCACGAGGCGGGGCCTGTCCCCCGCGCGAGGGACAGGGGCCGCTGCCGTGCGGGGGCGCCTACCGCGCGAACAGCGTGTAGTTGCCGCTCGGCTGTTTGGCACACTCGAAGTAGTCCCACTCCGGATCCCACGACGCCCCGTCCGCCATGCACTCCGCATACGAGTCATAGCCGCCGGCGACCGGGCGGAGCGGGGGAACAGGGTCATCGGCGGACGCGGTGCCCGCGGTCAGGGGACTGGTGACGACGGCGGCACCGATGGCGAAGCCGGCGGCGATACGGGAACGCCGGATTGCACAGGCCCTTCACTTGCGATGGACAGTCAGTCTCCAGTACCAACTGGCTTGTGCCGACGGCGGTTCAATCGGAAGCCCGGCTCGTACGGCCGCGGGTTCCGCCGGCCGGGAGACCGCGATCCACCTGCCGCCGTGATGCTCCTGCCACGCCCCGTCGGAAGGCCGCTCTGACCCGCAAGAACGCTCTGACCGGAGCTTCTCGGACACCCTCTGGTACTCCAGTGCGGTTTCGTGATCTACCCAGCAGGTTCGTCGAGGGACCGCCGTTGATAGTGACTGCGACGAACTGTTGCCCCCAAGCGCCTGGAGGACTTCGCGTTCGAGAAGAACCCCAACGTCTCGCCCGAGGTCATCGCCGATCCGAAGTCCCCGTCCTGGGTGCGTGAGGGCCGCCTGCTGGTGCTGATCGGCGACTCCGGCACCGGTGAATCCCACTTGCTGATCGGGGTGGGCACGGCGATCGCCGAGGCTGGCCTTTCAGTCCGCTACACCACCACCTCGGCGCTGGTGAACGAGCTTGCCGAGGCGGATGCCGGACGCCGCCTGTCCTCCATGATCGCCCGATACAGCAAAGTCGATCTTCTGTGCCTGGACGCGTTCGGCTACCTGAATCTGGACAAGAAGGGCGCGAAGCTGTTGTTCCAGATTTTCACCGAGTATACCCAAAGCGCATGCCCACGACGGCTGGCCGCGTCGTCAGTCCCATCCCGACGGGGAGTCTTCTTCCCGTTCAGCGGAAGGGCTGGCTAGGACGCCGGAAGCTGAAAAAGCTGGTACTCGGCAACCTTCTCAAACCCCATGCGCGCGTAGACAGGTGCCCCCAGCCGACTGGCCTGCAACGTACCGATGTGCAACCCCCGCTGACGGCCCGCCTCCAAGGCGGCTGCGGTGAGCATCGCGCCGATGCCCCGGCGGCGGTAGCTCTCGGCCGTCGCGACTATGTAGATCCCGGCCACGTCGTGAGCATCAAACATGAGAGCGGTGCCCACGGCCTGCGGACCGATACGGGCGGTAAGACGCACGATACGGGAGGCATCCCCGCGCCCTGCTTCCATGCGCACCGCATCGTCTATCAGCCCCGGCCCGACTCCGAAGGATGGACTGTTAGTCCGAACCCATTCAGTGAGGGCCTCGTCGCCTTCCACCGTTTCGATCTTCAGCTCCGGCGGTCCTGCCACGTCGGCAACCCGATCGAGTGCGACGGCCATGATCGGTACCGCGCCGACCTTTCCCACGCCCTGTTCAAGAAGCCCGTCAGCGACCCCAGGCGCACTGTCCGGTCCCACCCACCACAGCCAGGGCACGCCAGCCAATCCGCTCTTGGCCCGGGCTAGAGCCCGGGCAACATCATCGCTACTCCGCAGCCGGAGCACTCCGTTGAGCTGACCGTGTGCAAGCCCGCTGCGGTAGTACGTGAGGTCGTCATCGACGGCCTCTGCTTCTCCCCAGCCGAGCCAGTAATCCCGGCAGTTAGCCAACTGCGGCTCAAGGTCGGTGATCCTTTTCACTGCCATGGCCGGAGAACGTTCAGAGCTTTCGGAGTGTTCCCTACCGGGAGAGCCCCCAGACCCAGCCGGGCCCTTGCCAGCCGCGCCTGTCAGGGACACGGACCAGCAGGGCCCGGAACCCACAAGCTACCGGCCCGCCCCCACATTCCGCCCACGGGACACTCCCACTCCTAACCGACACCGAGAGAAGTCACTCCATAGGGGTGGCTCCCATTCTCACCGCCGATCATGAACCTGTGCTGTGATCCGTCCCCTTCACGGATGGACGAACTGGCTCCCGAACTTGCCGTCGCAGTGGCTCTCACTCATCCCGCTGAAAACAACGGGGCCTCCGTCGCCTTAGGACTCGCGTCCCTTAGACCGTGTCCTACGTGGTGAGGCGAACGAGTCGTTTGTAGCAGCACAGGGCGGCAGCGAGACCGAGAAAGGCCAGGTAGTTGCGGGGATGGCGCTCGTAGCGGGGGCTGAGTCGGCGGTAGCCGGACAGCCACGACATCGCTCTCTCGATCACCCACCTGCGACGGCCCAATCGTTCGCTGGACTCGATGCCCTCGCGGGCGATCCGCACTCCAGTGCGCTTGCCGCGTAACCATTTCCGCAGGTCGGGCCGGTCATAGGCTTTATCCGCGTGCAGGCGCTCGGGCTTGAAGTGCCGGCCGCGATCCGGGTCGTGTCTCCTTACGTTGTTGGTGGGTTGATTCCGGTCACTCGTAGGATCGGGAGGCCCAGGGATGGCGGGTGTGGCTACGTGTCTCCAGCCCCATGAGTGGCTTCAAACGATTGGCCGCCTGGCATCCCGCGACGACTCGGCCACTCATTGGGATGCGCGCGGCAAGATCGCTTGGTAAGGACACGCTGGCGAGGTCGTCTGCTGGAAGAGGAACGACTTCGGAGGTGGCAGTGCCCGAACTCTGGGCCGGTACGGACGCGGGGAAGGCCGAACATCACTGTGTGGTGATCGACGCCGATGGCAAGCGGAAGCTGTCGCGGAGGGTGGCCAACGATGAGACCGCATTGCTCAAACTCATCGCCGATGTCCTCGCTCTCAGCGAAGGTGAGTCTGTGACCTGGGCGATCGATCTCAACGCCGGTGGCGCCGCGCTGATGATCGCGCTGCTGAATGACAACGGGCAGCCCGTCCTCTACATCCCCGGCCGCACCCTCCATCACGCCTCCGGCTCCTACCGGGGCGAGGGGAAGACGGACGCGAAGGACGCCTTCGTCATTGCTGACCAGGCGCGCATGCGCCGCGACCTCCAGCTGATGCATCGAGGTGACGACATTGCCGTCGACCTGCGGATTCTCACCTCGCGTCGGCTGGATCTGGCCGCGGACCGGACCCGAGCGATCAACAGGATGCGGGCCCGGATGCTGGAGTACTTCCCAGCCCTGGAACGTGCCTTTGACTACAAGACGTCCAAGGCGTCTCTCGTGCTCCTGACGGCCTACCAGACGCCAGCTGCCTTCCGTCGGCTCGGGAAAAACCGCCTCGTGACCTGGCTAAGGAATCGCAAGGTCCGCAACTCCGAACTCATCGCGGTCATCGCGGTCATCGCGATCGAGGCCGCCGAGGCTCAGCACGCCGCCGTCCCCGGGGAGAAGCCTGCCGCCGCCGTGGTGGCCAAGCCGGCAAGGCAAGTGATCGCACTCGACGAGGAGATCGCCGAGACCGATCTTCTGATCGAGCACCGGTTTCGCGACCACCCGCGCGCCGAGGTCATTCTGAGCATGCCCGGCCTCGGCCCTGTCCTGGGAGCCGAGTTCATCGCTCACACCGGCGGCGACATGAGTGTCTTCGGCACTTCCGACCGCCTCGCCGGCGTCGCAGGACTGGCCCCAGTCCCCAAGGACTCAGGTCGCATCAGCGGCAACATGCGCCGTCCACGGCGCTACTGCCGACGCCTACTGCGAGTCTTCTACATGTCCGCCATGGTCGCCGCCAGGTGCTGCCCCGTCTCGAGGGCGTTCTATGAACGCAAGAGAGCTGAAGGCAAAGGCCACAGGCAGGCGATCATTGCTCTCGCACGCCGCCGTCTGAACGTCCTGTGGGCCCTCATACGCGACAACCGGACCTTCGAAATCACCGCACCGCCGAGCCCTGCCCCGCTCGGCTGACCCCGCTCACCATGAGTCACCCTCCTGCGCTTGACAGCTCTATTGGGAATCGTTTGGTGACCCGTCACCATGGGCTTCAGCCCTTCGCTGTCGTGGGTGTTGCCAGCTGAGACACCGACGACGAGGGGCAGTCCGTTCGCGTCCGACAGGATGTGCATCTTGGAAACCCGGCTTGCCGCGGTCCACAGGGCTCGGACCTGTGTGTTCGCCCCCTTTTTCGCCCTGACATGCGCGGTGTCGAGGACGAGGCGGGTGACGTCGATGAGGCCGGCGTCGTCGAGCCGGTGCAGGACTGCCTCGTGCAGACAGCCCCAGACGCCGGCTCTGGACCAGATGAGGAACCGCCGGTGTGCAGTGGACTCCGAGACGCCGAAGCAGGGCGGCAGCGCCCGCCAGGCACAGCCACTGACCAACACATAGATGATGGCCGCGAACAGCGTCTCATCAGGGGTGTTGGCTGTTCCGCCGCCCTGCGGCCGTGTTCGTTGCTCCGGAATCAGCGGCTTCGCGATCTCCCACAGCCCGTCCGGCGCGATCCAACTCCACGTACCCCGCCCCATACCGGGTCAACGACCGCCTCACCACGTAGGACACGGTCTTAAGCGCCTTCCTGGAGCATCCGGGCAGTCAGCTCGGCGGGGGCCTTGTGCGGTGAGCCGGAGTCGTAGGGCGGCTGGGGATCGTACTGGAGCATCAGCTGCACGGTTTGCGCGGTGGCGTCCCCGGCGATCCGCCCGGCCAGGGCCAGGCCCATGTCGATCCCGGCCGAGACACCCGCCGCGGTGACGTACTTGCCGTCGAACACATAGCGCTCGTCCACGGCCTCCACCCCCAGGGCCCGGAGGCCGTCCATGGTGGTCCAGTGGGTGGTCGCACGGCGGCCGGTGAGCAGTCCGGCCGAGCCGAGGATCAGCGAACCAGTGCACACCGACGTGGTCCAGGTCGTGGTGGCGTCCACGGCCCGCAGCCAGGCGAGCACCTCCGGGTTCTTCTGCTGCTCGTCCGGGAAGGGGCCGCCGGGCACCAGCACGACGTCCGGCCGTGTGACTTCTTCCAGCGTGGCCTCGGCCACCAGGTGAAGGCTGCCGCTGTCGTTGCGCACCGGGCCGCGGCGTTCGGCCACAAACACCGGCTGAGCCCCTGGCAGTCCGGCCAGGGTGTCGTACGGACCGACGGCGTCGAGGGCGGTGAAGTGTTCGTAGAGCAGGATCGCGATCTGCACGATGGTGCCTCTCGGTAAGGGGCTATGACGTGTACTCAGGGATGGAACCGACGCCGGTACTCGGCGGGGGCCATGCCCAGGTGGCGGACGAAGGCGCGGCGCAAGGCCTCCGGTGTGCCGTAGCCGCAGGCGCGCGAGACCTCCTCAATCCCGTCTCCGGTGTCCTCCAGCAGCCGCCGCGCCACTTCGAGCCGCACCTGGTCTACGTACCGGCCAGGCGAGGTGCCGATCTCCTCCCGGAACGCGCGGGCGAAGTGGCGGGGCGAGAGGTTCGCCCGCTCAGCCAGCGCGCTGACAGACAGATCCGCATCGGGGTGTTCGGCGATGTACTGCTGGATGTCTCGCAGCGGACGGCGCTGTGCGCTCTGCGCTGCGAGCTGGACGCTGAACTGTCGCTGATTCCCGGGACGGCGGAGGAAGACGACCAGGAAGCGGGCGACGGTGAGCGCCACGTCACGGCCGAGGTCCTCCTCCACGAGGGCGAGCGCGAGGTCGATGCCACTGGTGACCCCCGCGGAGGTGGACACCGGTCCGTCGCGGATGTAGATAGGGCCCGGGTCCACCTCCACGGCCGGGAACCGCTCGGCCAGCCCCTCCCACAGCGCCCAGTGGGTCGTCACCCGGCGTCCGTCCAGCAGCCCGGCCGCGGCCAGCGCATAGGCCCCGGTGCACACCGACACCAGACGACGCGCCGCCTGGGCGTTCTCCCGCAGCCACGCCACCACCCCCGGATCCATCGCCCGGGTGCCCTCACCCCCCGGCACGATCAGGGTGTGCGGAGCGGACGCGTCGGACAGCGCGAGGTCCGGCGTGACCGACAACCCGCTGGAGGTGCGCACCGGTGAGCCGTCCAGGCTGCCGGTCCTGATGTCGTACGCGCCGGGGACGCAACCGGCCGCACCGGCGAAGACCTCCAGCGGCCCGGTGAAGTCCAGGCTCAATACGCCGTCGAAAAGGACGATGAGCACGGTGCGCCGTTCCATGGTGTCCATGCTGGCCGCCAAGAAGGATGGCAGCAATGACGTGCTTCCCACCTTTCCTGCCATCCGCCGGACGCGTGATGCCGCGGCACGGGGGCGCACAGGAAGTAGCGTCGGCGCTCGGGCTCTCGCAGTGCGGTCGTGCTTGGGCTCCGTCGTAGGGAAATCCTGGGCTTGCACTGGCACGACGTGGACGCGGTCGCCCCGCTCCTCCCGCTGGGCTGGGGAGCAGTCGGCCCGCAACTCCTGCACCACTTCCACACCGTCGCCAACACCACCCCGACCCCGGTCCCGGCCGCGCCTGACGCTCCGGTCGAGAAGGCACCGGCCCCCGCGCCGGAGCCTGTTCCGGCCCTCGAACCGATCTCGTCCCCGGTCACGCTGAAGCCGGAGAGCTTCCCGGCGGTCACGGTGCCCGTGCCGCTGTTGAACGCGGCGCGCTCCATCGCCGACACCGACTGGGCCGAGCACGGCGAGCCCATCAGCCCGGCTCAGCTCCGGGCCCGCCTCGGCGTCGCACTGCCGTTGGCCACTGCCGCGCACGCCCAGCCCTGACCCGGAGCCGGCCGTCCCGGCAACCCAGAAACCCCCACCCCTGACCGGGCCCGGATTCGCCATGCCCCGAGCAGCACCCGCAGCCCTGCCCCGGTGCTGCCCGGGGCCCCTCTTCCCCGGAAAGGACACCTCACCCGTGAAAGCCCCTCTGGACCTGCGCCACGTGGCGAGCCTGGCCCTGCGGGACCTCATCCACCTCGCCCACCACCCCGACTTCGACCGCGTCCAAGACCAGATCAACCGAATCCGCGGTTGCACCCGCCCCGTCCAGCTCGTCGGCTCCACCGAGACCCACGACACAGGCCTCGAAACCTGTACCGGTCCTTCGGCCGCATCCCCGAGGCCGCCGGACCTCTGCCGTCAACGCCCCCCCCACGATCCAAGATCGCGGGGGCGTTCGGCCAGGTCAGGCATGGTGCCCCCGGCAGTGTGGTCGCTCAGGACATAGGAATGGGGTGTCTCAAGACATCGGAATGACCTTGGGGTCAAGGTCTGACGATGTCGAAGAGGCGTCTGGTGATCACTGCTGTGGTCGTAGAGGGCCGTACCCAGGGCGAGGTTGCGCGGGCGTACGGGGTGTCGCAGGGATGGGTCAGCCGTCTGGTGGCCCGCTACCGAGCCGAGGGCGAGGCTGCCTTCGAGCCGCGCTCCCGGCGGCCGAAGACCTCACCGACCGCGCTCGATGCGGCCACGGTCGACCTGATCGTCCGCATCCGAAAGGAGCTGGCCGGACAGGGCCTGGACGCGGGGCCCGAGACGATCGCCTGGCACCTGCTCCACCATCACCACCTGCGCGTGTCGCGGGCCACGATCAGCCGCTACCTCACCGCCCACGGCCTGGTGGTCCCCGACCCCAGGAAACGACCCCGCTCGTCCTACATCCGCTTCCAGGCCGAGCTGCCCAATGAGACCTGGCAGGCCGACTTCACCCACTACCGCCTCGCCGACACAGCCGGCACCGACACCGAGATCCTCACCTGGCTCGACGACTGCTCCCGCTACGCCTTGCACGTTACCTGCTGGCCACGCGTGACCGGCCCGATCGTCCGGGACACGTTCCGCCAGGCCGTCGCCGCGCACGGCATCCCGGCCTCCACCCTCACCGACAACGGCATGGTCTTCACCACCCGCCTCTCAGGCGGCCGTGGCGGCCGCAACGCCCTGGAACACGAACTGCGCCGCCTGCACATCACCCAGAAGAACGCCGCCCCCAACCACCCCACCACCTGCGGCAAAGTCGAACGCTTCCAGCAGACGATGAAGAACTGGCTGCGCGCCCAGCCCCACCAGCCCACCACCCTGCCCCACCTGCAGACCCTCATCGACCAGTTCACCCACGCCTACAACCACCAGCGACCCCACCGGTCCCTGCCCCACAAAGCCACCCCCGCCACCATCTACACCACCCGGCCCAAGGCCCTACCCGCCCACAGCCGCAACGCAGACACCCACACCCGTATCCGCCACGACCGCATCGACAAATCCGGCATCGTCACCCTCCGCCTGGCCGGACGCCTGCACCACATCGGCATCGGACGAACCCACGCCGGAACCCACGTGATCATGCTCGTCAACGACCTGGACGTCCGGATCGCCAACGCCGCCACCGGCGAACTCCTCCGCGACCTGACCATCGACCCCAGCCGCGACTACCAGCCAACCGGCCGACCACCCGGGCCCACAACGACGATGACCCCGAACCCAATCGTGGGTTCGAGGTCATTCCGATGTCCTGCGACATCACATGGTGCCCCCGGCAGGATTCGAACCTGCGACACCCGCTTTAGGAGAGCGGTGCTCTATCCCCTGAGCTACGGAGGCCCGGCGTCAGGGCGGCATGGTGGTGCCGTCGCGGCGCGCCGTCACAGTGTAGCGGGTCGGGTGCGTGGGCGTTTGGGGGCTCCGGGGTGGTGGGGGCTCGGGCTGGGGGTGGATTGCGGAGGTCCCGGGGGGCGGGTGTGGCCCGCGGGGCGGTGGGTGGGTCAGGGCCGTGGGCCCAGTCCCGCGATCGGGTTCTTCAGGGTGCCGATCAGCTGGAGGGCGCCGGCCGGGTCCTGGAGGTCTACCATTTCGCGGTTGTTGCGGAGCTGGAGGCGGTTGAGGCAGGAGAGGGCGAAGTCCTCGGCGAACATGTCGTACTGGGCGAATTTGTCCGCTAGGTGGGGGGTCGAGTGCTGGTAGGACAGGACGCAGTCGGCGACCTGCTGCCAGAAGGTGTCTTCCTCCAGGAGGCCCTCGCTGACGAGGATGCCGTTGAGGAAGCGCAGGAAGCAGTCGAAGACGTCCGTGAAGATGGAGAGGAGTTTCTTGTCCTCGGGGACGTCGACGCGGATGCGTTCCACGGTCGGGGGGAGGACCGCGGTGGGGTCCATGACGGCGATCTCCTCGGCGATGTCCTTGAAGATCACGCGCTGGACGGCGCCGTCCTCGATCACCAGGATGACGTTCTCGCCGTGCGGCATGAAGACCAGGTCGTAGGCGTAGAAGCTGTGCAGCACCGGAGTGAGGTAGGCATCCAGGTAGCGGCGTAGCCATGTGGCTGGGGTGAGGCCGGATTCCTCGATGAGGGCGCTGACGAAGGAGGCGCCGTCGGGGTCGGTGTGGAGGAGGGAGGCCATGGTGGCCAGGCGCTGGCCGGGTTCCAGGGACGGGACGGGGCTCTCGCGCCACAGGGCCGCCAGCATTTTGCGGTACGGCGAGCCCTTCGCCGTGGCCGTCTCGTACTGGCGGTGGTGGTAGCCGATGGCTGCTCGTTCTCGGATGATGGAGAAGCGCGTGGCACGGAAGGTCTCGTCCGAGGCGATCAGGGACGACAGCCAGTCGTTGATGGCCGGTGTCGCCTCCATGTACGCCGCCGACAGGCCCCGCATGAAGCCCATGTTCAGCACCGACAGCGCGGTCTTCACATAGTGCTTGGACGGGTCGCTGGTGTTGAAGAACGTCCGGATCGACTGCTGCGCCAGGTACTCGTCGTCGCCCGGGCCCAGGCACACCAGGTGCTGCCGGGCGACCTCGGCGGCGAAGCTGACCGACAGCTTGTTCCACCACTGCCAGGGGTGCACCGGCAGCAGGTGGTAGTCGGCCGGGTCCAGGCCGAGGTCGGTGAGGGTCTGCGCGAAGCGGGTCCGGGTCTCCTCGCTCAGTTCGGAGTGGATCAGGGCGTCGTAGTCCAGGTCCGCGGAGGAGGTGAAGGTGGAGCGGTCGCGGCGGGCGGCGAGCCAGATCAGGCGGACGGGGCTCGCGGTCTCGGGGGCGTACGAGAGGTATTCGTGGATGCCGAAGCCGAGGCGGCCGTTGTTGGCGACGAAGCAGGGGTGGCCCTCGGTCATCCCCGTCTCGATCTCCTGGAAGCCGGATTTGGCCAGCTGGGCGGCGGCCTCCGGCTCACCGGCCAGTTTGAACGCCGTCCCGGAGAGGGTGGAGCTGATCTCCTCGAGGTAGACGGGGAGGATGTCCTCGCTCAGGCCGAGCCGCCCGCGCAGTTCGATGAAGAAGTCCAGCGCGTCCAGGGGGAGTTCGGTGGCGTTCCGGTCGTGGCGGGTGATGCTGTCCGCCTCGACCAGCCAGTGGTCCAGGGAGAGGACCCGGGCGGCGAAGCGGTAGGTCACCGCCCCGTCGTCGCTGGTCACGGCGTAGCGGCCGTCGGGGCCGAGCTCGGGCGCGAGCAGGCGCTCATGGGTGAATTCGGCGAGCGCCTTGCGGATGAGGAGGCGGCCCGCCCGGTCCCACAGGTCGGGGGTGAGGTGGGCGACGGCGTCGCGGGGGCTCATCGGGTCACTCCTTGGGCGTCGCGGTCAGCCCGGGCGGTCCGGGCGGTTCGGGCCGCATCGGCGGCCAGTGCGGTGCGTGCGGCCTCGAACCGCTCGCGGGTGCAGATGCTGAGGTACGCGTCCTTCTCGGGTTTGGCGATCTGCTCGACGATCTCGAAGCCGACGGCCGCGTTGAGCGCGTGTACCGCGTCGTTGCGCACATCGGGCTCGACGACTACGCGCCGGACGTGCGGATCGGAGAAGCAGAACTCCATGACGGCGGTGATCACGGCGAGGGTGAAGCCGTGCACGGGGGTGCCGGTCGGCGCGCACAGGAAGTGCATCCCGACGTCGCCGGGCCGGGCGGGGTAGAGACCGGCGAGTTCCACCCGCGACGGGTCGTAGCGCTCGGCCAGGAACGCCGGGCGCCCCTCGTGCAGGCCGATGAACGCCTCGTGGTGCGGATGCTCGTGGATCCTGCGGTACTCGGCGGCGACCTCCGCCTCGTCCGCCTCCAGCATCATCCAGTAGGACGCCTTGGGGTGGGTCACCCAGCCGTGCAGCAGCTCGGCGTCGGCCGCCGGGTCCAGGGCGCGCAGGGCGAAGGTGCCCAGGCGCGCGTCCTTGTGCTCGAAGATCGGCGGAAGCGTCATGACACGGCTCCGTCCGGTGCGCCGAACTCCTGGAAGGCGATGGACTTCTCCACCGGATAGTGCTCCCGCCCCAGCAGCTCACGGATGATCCACGAGTTGCGGTACGGGCCCATGCCCAGGTCCGGGGAGGTCAGGCTGTGGGCGTGGGTGGCGCCGTTCTGGAGGAAGATGCCGCGCCCGGTGGTGTCGATGCTGTAGTTGCGGGCGACGTCGAAGCGGCCGTGGCGGTCCCAGCGGATGCGGTCGCGCACCGGGTCCAGGAAGGCGGGCACCTGGTAGCGGTAGCCGGTGGCCAGGACGAGCCCCTGGGTGGTGAGCGAGAAGTCCCGCTCCTGCTCGGTGTGGCGCAGCCCGAGGGTGTACGTGGCGGACCGCTCGTCGTACGCCGCGTCGGTGAGCGCGGTGTTGGTCAGCAGCCGGGTGGGCACCGGGCCGCTCACGCTCTTCTGGTACAGGAGGTCGAAGATGCCGTTGATGAGGTCGGCGTCGATCCCCTTGAACAGGCCCTTCTGCTCGCCTTCCAGCCGGTAGCGGGTGTCCTCGGGGAGCGCGTGGAAGTAGTCCACGTACTCGGGCGAGGTCATCTCCAGGGTGAGTTTGGTGTACTCCAGCGGGAAGAAGCGCGGGGAGCGGGTCACCCAGTTCAGCCGGTAGCCGTGAGTGTCGATGTCGGCGAGCAGGTCCTGGTAGATCTCGGCGGCGCTCTGGCCGCTGCCGACGACGGTGATGGACTCCTTGGACTGGAGCGCCCGCTTGTTCTCCAGGTAGTCCGTGTTGTGCAGCAGATCCCCGCCCAGGCCCCGGCACACCTCGGGCAGGTACGGCGGGGTGCCGGTGCCCAGCACCAGATGGCGGGCGCGGTGGGTGGTGGTCTCGCCGCTCGCGGGACGCAGGGCGCGCACCGTGTAGAGGCCGTCGGCCTCGTCGTACTCGACGCTCGTCACCCGGTGGCCGAAGCGGACGGACGGGAGTTTCGCGGCGGCCCAGCGGCAGTAGTCGTTGTACTCGGCGCGCAGCGGATAGAAGATCTCGCGGATGTAGAAGGAGTACAGCCGCCCCGACTCCTTGAGGTAGCTGAGGAAGGAGTACGGGGAGGTGGGGTCGGCCAGGGTCACCAGGTCGGCCATGAAGGGGGTCTGGAGGGTGACGCCGTCCAGCAGCATGCCCGGATGCCAGTCGAAGTCGGGCCTGCTCTCCAGGAACAGTCCGTCGAGTTCGTCGATCGGCTCGGTGAGGCAGGCAAGGCCCAGGTTGTAGGGGCCGAGCCCGACCGCGATGAAGTCGTATATGTGCGGGGTGGACACGGGGTTCTCCGAGGGGGACGTGCGGTCAGCGGCTCAGCTGGCGCGGGAGTGGCTGAGTGCGGGCTCGATGTGCAGGGCCAGGTACTGACCGGCGTGCTCGGCGAGGAGGTCGAGGACGAACGCGATGTCGCGCAGCGACGTCTCCGGGTTGAGCAGCGTGAACTTCAGGTAGTGGCGGCCGTCCACCACCGTGCCCGCCACGACCGCCGCACCGGAGGCGGCCAGGGCCTCGCGGGCGTGCAGATTGGCGCGGTCGACGATGTCCGGGTCGCACGGCCCGTCGGACGGCGGTACGTAGCGGAAGACCAGCGTTGACAGCTGGGGCTCGGTGACCACCTCGTAGCGCGGATCGGTGTCCAGCAGGGCCCATGCCTCGGCGGCCCGCTCCACCACCTCGTCGAAGAGCGCCCCGATGGCGTCCGCGCCCATGATCCGCAGCGTCAGCCAGAGCTTGAGCGCGTCGAAGCGGCGGGTGGTCTGGATGGACTTGTCCACCTGGTTGGGGATCAGGTTCCGGGCGCTGCGCTCGGGGTTGAGATAGTCCGCGTGGTACGTGGCATGGCTCAGCGTGGCGCGGTCGCGGACCAGGACGGCGCTGGAGCTGACCGGCTGGAAGAAGGACTTGTGGTAGTCCACGGTCACCGAGTCGGCGCGTTCGATGCCGTCCAGGAGGTGGCGGCGGGTGGCGGAGGCCAGCAGTCCGCAGCCGTACGCGGCGTCCACGTGCAGCCAGGTGCCGTGCCGGGCGCACAGCTCGGCGATCTCGGGCAGCGGGTCGATGGAGCCGAAGTCGGTGGTGCCCGCGGTGGCCACGACGGCCATGACGATCAGGCCCTCGCGGCGGCAGCGGTCCAGCTCATGGGCGAGGGAGACGGTCCGCATCCGGCGGTCCTGGTCGCAGGGGACCGGGATGACGGCCTCGTAGCCGAGCCCCAGGATGGCGGCGGCCTTCTGGATGGAGAAGTGGCTGACCTGGGAGGTGAGGATGCGCAGCCGGGGCAGGATCGCGGATTTGGCGATCGTCTCGCCGGCCGCGGTGGCCTCCTTCTCGACCAGGGTGCACGCCTCGTCGCGGGCGAGCAGCATCGCCTGGAGGTTGGACTGGGTGCCGCCGCTGGTGAAGATGCCGTCCGCGGCCTCGCCGAGGCCGATGCGCTCGGCGGTCCAGTCGATCAGCCGGCGCTCGATCAGGGTACCGCCGGCGCTCTGGTCCCAGGTGTCGAGCGAGGAGTTGACGGCGGAGAGGACGGCCTCGCCCAGCAGCGCGGGGATCACCACGGGGCAGTTGAGGTGGGCCAGGTAGCGCGGGTGGTGGAAGTAGACGGCGTCCTTGAGGTAGACGCTCTCCAGCTCCTCGAGCGCGGCGTCCGGATCGCCGAGCGGGCGCTCCAGGTCGATTCCGGAGATCTCGGGGGCGAGTTCGGCGGGGGTGATGCCGGTGAAGGGGCGCTCGGCGCGGGCGACGGTGGTGGCCACCAGTGCGACGCCGTCGGTCACGGAGCGCCGATAGCGTTCCGCCGTACGGCCGTTGAAGAGGTGGGCCCTGCCATCCGCCGCCCCGGGTATCGGCTCCGGCGACGGGTCCTCAGCGGTCTGCGCGAGGAAACTCACGGTCTGTCCCTTCTGGAAACGAGCATGCGGGCGTGCGGAGGGCGCGGGCATGCGGCTGGGTGGGGGAGGGGTGGCCCCGCGGCCTGATGGCCTGCCGGCCCGGTGGCTTGGCGGCCTGGCGGCTTGGCGGCCTGGCGGCTTGGCGGCCTGACGGCCTGACGGCCTGATGGGCGTGCGGGGGCGCCGGACGTGGCGGCAGGGCGCGTGGGGGTGCGCCGAGCGGTCGGCCGCCTGGTGTCAAGCGGTCGGCTCTCCGCGGTCCTTCGGATGGATTCAGTTGTGCGACGCGGTTGTGGGCTCAGCTATGGGCCGCGGCTGTGGATCCAGCCGTGGGGCACGGTTGTGGGTTCTGCCGTGGGCCGCGGCTGTGGGGATGGAGAGCGGGTACGGCGACGGGGGCAGTTGTCGGCCGTCGGTCGTCAGTCGTCGGTCGCGGGGCCGGTGCCCGACACGGCCTCCTCGACGAGCTGCTCCTCACAGGCGCCCAGGCGCCAGTAGCCGGTGAAGGTGACGGCCTTACGGTCGAAGCCGCGCTCGCGCACCAGGTGGCGGCGCAGCGCCTTGACCGTTCCCGCCTCGCCCGCGATCCAGGCGTACGGCGTGCCGTGGGGCAGCTCGGTGGCGCCCACCGCGTTCAGCAGCAGGGCGGAGCGCGGGGTGCCGGGGGCCACGGCGTCCCGGACCAGCCAGGTGATCTCGGCTTTCGCCTCGGTGCGCAGCTCCTGGATGTCCTCGGCGTGCTGGACCTCGAGCCACACCTTGACGGGGAAGTCGGCGGGCAGCCATTCGAGGATGCCGGCGATGGCGGGCAGCGCGGTCTCGTCGCCGGTGACCAGCGCCCAGTCGGTGCTGGACGGCGGCCGGAAGTCCACCCCGCCGTTGTCCTCCACGACCGGGCCAAGCAGGGTGACGCGGTCGCCGGCCTCGGCGCGCGCGGCCCAGCGGGCGGCCGGGCCGCCGTCGTGGTGGAGCGCGAAGTCCACGTCGATCTCGTCGGGGCCGCGGCGCTGTTGGCGCACCGTGTACGAGCGCATGATGCCGCGTTCGGCCGGGTCCATCGCCCGCCAGGTGGCGAACCAGCCCTCCCCGGCCTCGACCGGCACCACCGGGGCGGTCTGGCCGGGGTGCGGCAGGAAGAGTTTGAAGCGCTGGTCGCGGCCTCCGCTGGTGAAGTCCTTCAGACAGGCGCCGCCGAAGGTGATCCGCGCCATGGACGGTCCGAGCGAGCGGGTCCGTACGACCCGCGCGTCGAAGAACCGGAACGGGATGGCGGTGGTGGTGGCGGTTTTGATGGCTGCGGTGGTCATGGGAGGAGGGTCTTCCCTTCGCTTGCCGTGGGGAGGCCGGGGCCAGCCGGTCGACTGACCGTCAGCTGACCTTCTTCGCGTCCTGGATGGCCTTGGTGAGGGATTCGACGAGCGGGGCGGCGCCCGCGTACGAGAAGCGCGGCTCGCTGCTCCAGGGGGTGATCTGACCCGCCTTGACCGCGGCCAGCTTGGACCAGGTCGGCTTGGAGGTCAGGGCCTTGGGCTGGAGGGTCGCGGTGCGGTTGTCGAGGAAGAGCACATCGGCGTCGTACTTGTCGGCGTTCTCCCAGCTGAGGCTCTCGAAGTAGCCGCCCTTGTCGGGCTTTTCGGGGACGACGAAGTCGACGCCGAGCTCGCTGAAGTAGATCAGGTCGGCATTGACCTTCGGGTCGGAGACATAGAAGAGATCGGCGCTGGCGGAGCAGGCCATGACCTTGATCTTGTGCGATTTGACGGTTTTGCGCAGGGTCTCGGCGGCCTTCTCGAACCGCGCCTTGGCGTCGGTGACCTTCTTGGCCTTCGGATCGGCGCCGAGCGCCTCGGCCAGTGCGGCGTAGCGCTTGATGGGTTCGAGCATGGAGATCCGGCCGGTGGAGATGGCGGCGCTGGGGGCCAGCGAGAGGATCTTCTTCTTGCTGTCGTCCGGGATGTAGAAGAGCGCGCCCGGGTCGAACATGTTGGTGATCAGCAGATCAGGGTTGAGCGAGGCGTACTTCTCGACGTTGAACTGGCCCCAGGTGTTGCCCAGGGACGTGGCCTGGTCCACGGGGAAGTCGCCCGCCTGGACGTCCGGCTTGCCGTTCTTCAGCGTGGTCGGGCCGAAGACGCCCGTGATCTGCTTCTCGATGCCGAAGTCGTAGAGCGCCGCCGCCGCGCCGATGTAGGCGACGATGTGCTGCGGCCGGCCGTCGAGGCTGATCTTCTCCTTGCGGTCATCGGTGAACGACCAGGAGCCGCCGCCGTCGTCACCGCCGGAGCCCGAACCGCCGTTGTCCCCGCAGGCGGTGACCAGGGCTCCGAGTCCGAGGGCGCCGCCCGCGGTGAGCAGACCGCGGCGGGAGAGGGGGAGTGCTCTGGCCTGGCGCATGATGGTGCTCTCTCTCGATGCATACGGGGACGTGGTCACGGGACGGCAACCCGAGGACGTAGTTAGGTTAGCCTAACCAACCTGGTTGTCCAGTGGGTGGGGTCGTTCCGAACCTCACATCGAGGGGCTCATACGGCCGTTCAGGGCGGATTCACAGGTCCAGCACCAATCGCGGGCCATGGCAGCGGGAGACGCAGATCATCATCGTCTCGCCCGAGGCCCGCTCCTCGTCGGTGAGCACGGAGTCGTGGTGGTCCACCTCCCCCTCGATGACGTCCGTCTCACACGTCCCACAGGTGCCCTCTTCGCAGGAGTACAAAACCGGTACCCCCGCCGCCTCGACCGTGCGCAGAACGCTGCGCTCCGGCTCCACGGTGAGGGTCAGCCCGGAGCGGGTGAGCACCAACTCGAAGGCCCGGCCGCCCGGTTCGGTGCCCGCGTCGTCCGTACGGGGCTGGAACCGCTCGGTGCGCAGGGACCCCTCCGGCCAGTCGCGGCACGCCTCCTCGGCGACCTGGAGCAGCGGCTCGGGGCCGCAGCAGTAGACCAGGGTGCCGGGACCGGCCGGGGTGGTGGGACCGGTCGGGACGGTGGGATGCGGTGCGGTGGGATGCGGTGCGGTGAGGTACGGCGCGAGGTCGAGCAGCCCCTCCTCGTCCTGCGGCACCAGGCGCACCTTGTCGCCGTAGGCGGAGGCGAGCTCGTCCGCGAAGGCCATCGAGGCACGGGTGCGCCCGCCGTAGAGCAGCCGCCAGTCGACGCCCGCGGCCTCGGCGGCGGCCGTCATGGGGAGGAGAGGTGTGATGCCGATGCCGCCCGCGATGAAGAGATAGCGGGCCGCCGGGCGCAGCGCGAAGTGGTTGCGCGGCCCGCGCACCCGCACCGCGCTGCCCTCGGTGAGGGCGTCGTGCACGTGGGCGGAGCCGCCGCGCCCGGCGGGGACGCGGAGCACCGCGATCCGCCAGGAGGCGCGGTCGGCGGGGTCGCCGCACAGCGAGTACTGCCGGGAGTACCGCCGGGCCGGGCCCGCGTCGAGGACGAGGTCGAGATGGGCGCCGGGCTCCCAGGCGGGGAGGTCACGGCCCGCCGGGTGGCGCAGTGTCAGCGCCACCACGTCCGAGGCCACCTCCTCCCTGCGGGCCACGAGCAGCGTGTCCTCGTACTCGCCACCGGGGTTCATGAACGGGGCTCCTTACGGTGGCCGTTGGGGTCGTCCTCGACGGGATCGGCGGGATGGTGGCCGCTGGGATGGTGTCCGCTGGGATGGGCGAGCATCCACTGCCACAGCTCGACCGGGTCCTCCGCGGTGCGCTCGGCGCCGCAGTGGCAGACCCCGTGCAGCACATCGGTGCCGGGCAGCCAGTCGATCCGGTACACCTCCGCCGTGGGCGTGCCGCTCACGGGGACGCCACCACAGGCGCGGTCTTCTCCCCTTCGGCGGCGAGGCGGGCGAGGATGCGGCGCGCGGCCAGTCCACCGGTGTCGATGTTGATGCTGAGCTCCTGGTAGCCCTCGCGCTCGGTGTCCAGCGCCTTCTGGAGCACGTTCAGCGCCGCCACGTCCTGGAGCACCACGGTCCGGTTGAGGTCGTGGAGGAAGGTGGAGACCTCCTCGTCGTCCTGTGCGAAGTCCCGTGAGACGGCCCAGAAGTCGTACACATGGCGGTCGGTGGACGGGGTGATGGCGTAGGTGATCTCCACATGGAAGGCGTTCGGATCGGAGCCGTCCGGCTCCGGCAGTACCCCGACCGGGGCGATCCGGCTGTGCAGCAGATACAGACAGGGCGCGTGGTACTCGATGTCCTGCCAGCGGGTGATGCGGCCTTCGATGCCGGTGGAGCGGGCGTAGAAGGGCGGGCACTCGGCGTCGTCCATGTGCCGGCTGACCCGGACGACGCCCGCGCCCTCGTCGACCTCCGTGGTGATCGGGGTCTCGGCGACCTCGGGGGTGCCGATGTAGCCGCCGTGCAGATACGTCTCGTGGGAGAGGTCCAGCAGATTGTCCACGAGCAGGCCGTAGTCGGCGTCGATCGGCTCCATGCCGCCCACCGTCGTCCAGCGCGGATCGGCCAGCCAGGGGGCGCGCGGCACCGCGCCGGGGTCGGCGAGCGCCGGGTCCCCGATCCACACCCACACCAGCGAGTCCTGCTCGACGACGGGGTAGGAGCGGACCCGGGCGGTGCGCGGGACGCGCTTCTGGCCCGGTACGAACACACAGGTGCCGCCGGTGTCGTAGGTGAAGCCGTGGTAGCCGCAGACGACCGTGTCGCCGTCGAGACGGCCGGCGGTGAGCGGATAGCGGCGGTGCACACAGCGGTCGGCGAGCGCGATGACCTTGTCGTCGGACTCGGCGCGGTAGAAGGCGATGGGCTCGTTGAGGATGGTGCGCCCCAGCAGCTCGCGGCCGATTTCCCGGCCGTAGGCGGCGACGTACCACTGGTTTTTGGCGAAGGTGGTCATGCGTGCCAGCGTGGTGACGCCCGTCACGCACGGGCAACGGCCCTTCCACTGAGTGGAAGGGCCGCGCGGGGAGGTGTGCCGCGGTGGGCCGCCGGCGGTGTGGTGCCGGTCGGCCGCCGGGCGGTGTGCTGCCGGTGGGCCGCAGGCGGTGTGCTGCCGGTGGGCCGCCGGGCGGGTCAGCCGCCGAACTGCCAGAAGACGGAGTGATTCAGCGTCAGCAGGACGATCAGCAGGACCACATCGGCGATGCCGAGGGTGAGTCCGAGCAGCGCCCGGCCCCTGCGGCGGGTGTCCCGGGCGATGGCGAGCGTCCCGAGGACGATCGCGCAGGGCCCGAAGACCGCGTTGAAGAGCAGCAGACCGATCAGACCGAGCACGAAGGAGGCGACGGCCATGCCGTCGGCGTCCCGGCGCGCCCGGACCGGTGAGGTGCGGGACGGTGCGGTGAGTGCCATGGGTCTCAGCTCCTCTTGTGCCCGGTGCGTTCGCGGATGAAGAAGACCAGCAGCCAGGCGCCGATGGCGCCCGCGGCGGCGAGGAACAGGGGGAGCGGAGTGTGCGCCGCCGCCCCCAGAAGAACCCCCATCAGGGCGAGTGCCGCGACGATGAAGAGCATGGGTGCCTCTCTCGAAGTGACGATCCGGATGCGGTTGGCGTGCGGATGATAATTGTTCGGTGAACAGTTGGAATCACAACTGTTCACTGAGATCTAGAGTACCCCGCCGAGCCCTGGAAAAATTCAGCGAACGGCTGTTTACTGAATGATATGAGTCACACGTCCGGGGTCCGGCAGGCCCAAAAGGAGAAGACCCGGCGCGCGCTGATGGACGCCGCGTTGGGGCTGCTGGAGGACCAGAGCCTGAGCAGCTTGGGGCTGCGCGAGGTCACGCGGGCGGTGGGGGTGGCGCCGGCCGCGTTCTACCGGCACTTCCGGGACCTGAGCGATCTCGGAGTCGCCCTGGTCGAGGAGTGCCTGAGCAGCCTGCACCATATGATCGGCGCCATCCTCGCCGGTCAGGACGGTGACGAGGAGCGGATCGAGGCCACCGTCGACGCGGTCGCCGAGCATGTCCGCCGCTACCCCGCGCACATCCGCTTCATCGCACGTGAGCGGCATGGCGGGGTGCGCCCGGTGCGCCAGGCCATAGCCGCCGAGCTGGATCGATTCGCGGACGAGGTGGCCACCGCGTTCTGCCCGCGGCTCCCGGCGGAATCCTGGCCACCGGAAGATGTCCGGATGCTTGCGGAGATGTATGTGGACCACATGGTGATGACGGCGACGGCGTTCCTGGAGGCACAGGCCGACCACTCCGAGGCCGCGGACGAGCGGCGGGTGGCCGCCACGGCGCGCAAACAGCTGCTGCTGATCAGCCTCGGGCGCCGCCACTGGCACGACGTGTGATCTCGACGCCGTAGTCGCCCGCCGTGTCCCGGCCGGTGACCCGGACCCGTATCCGTATGCCGTTCGCCACGGTGTCGAAGGTCTCGCCGGGCGCGTAGGCCGCGTCGCTGAGCCCGGGGTGGACATTGCGCTCCCGGGTGCAGCCGCGGCCGTGGGGGGTGGAGTCCACGATGGCGACGGGGCCGCCGCCGGAGTCGACACCGGTGTCCACCCGGGAGATCAGCACCCCGGGCTTGCATATGGCCTCGTCGTTGCCGCCGGTCGCCCGCGCCTCGATCGCGTAGCCGGTGGACGGCGAAACGGGGACGAAGACCAGCTTGGTCCCCTCCGCGCGGCTCAGCGGGGACAGGGTGTGGTCGAACGCCCCGGAGCGGGCGGCGCACGCGATCTGCCGCGGGTCGAGCCAGCCCAGCTTCCACTTGTGCCAGGCCAGCAGGTCGTTGCCGGGCCCCCAGTCCTCGGACATCACATCCCAGTGGCCAGCCTTGTCGCCGCCGGCGTGGGTATAGAGGTCGGGCAGCCCGAAGACATGGCCGTTCTCATGGGGCAGGACGCGGAAGCCGGTGCGGCGCAGCGACCCGGAGCCGTCGTCCTGGCGGCTGTAGACGAAGGAGACATTGGCCAGCGGAACGCCGTCGGCGGTCGGGGCGTGCTGGTTGTCGGCGTAGGTGACGGACAGCACGGCATGCGCGGCCGGCGGCCCGGCGTTCGGGGTGACCAGGACGTTCACCAGGTCGTAGCGGCGGAAGTCCACCTTGGGGTCGGCGGACTCGGCGATGTCGGCGACGAGTTTGCGATAGCCGGGGTCGAAGGGGCTGCCGCGCTTGATGCCGTACGCGTGGAACGGGCGCGGCATCCGCAGCCAGTGGGTGATCGGCATCTCGGGGCGGTAGTCCAGCCGCCCGTACGAGCTCTGCGCGAACCACCGGGAGGTCTGGGGGAAGAACTCCTCGAAGCGCTGGCGGGCGGTGCCCTGGCCACGCACATCGGGGAAGTCGATCATGAGGTTGAGGGCGTGGACGGTGCCGGTGCTGCGGCTGTAGCCGCGGTCGGTGGGTATGCCCTCGGCCATCTGGAGCCCGGGTCCTGAGGCGAGGGCGCAGGGTGCCAGCGAGCCGAGGGCCGGGCGCGCGGAGGGCGCCGGGGCCAGCTCGGGGGGTGCGGGGGACTCGGGACGCGGGGCCGCCGCCGGGGCGACCACCGCCACCGTGAGCACGGCGGCGGTGGCGAACGCGCTGGCTCTGCGGGGCCGGCGTATTCGTATGCGGGGGCGGGCGGTCCCATGCGTCTGGTCCATTGCCGACCACGGTGGGACGGCGCGGACCGGGGCGCCCGTGGGGTGCCGCCGAACGGTGGAATGGCCTGCTCCGTCCGGGCGGCGGGGGCGCCGGGCAAGTGTGAGGCAGGTCACCTGCGGACGCAGAAATTCCGGGGACTCATTCCCCGTTTAACCGAGTGAACGCATAAACGGGGACTCACTCCCCGGAAAAGTTGAAGCTCGAACGTCAAGGCCGGGACGCAAGCCGGGGCGCGGCGCCGCCGCCAAGCCGCCGGAGCACCGGCCGCGGAGAACCGTACGCGTGGAAGCCGTACGCAGAAGGGAGTGCTGTCATGGCCGCCGACACGATGACCGCGAAGTCCGCACAGCCCCGGCTGCGCGCGGACGCCCTGCGCAACCGGGAGCGCATTGTCGCGGCCGCCCGAGAGGTGATCGTCGAGTGCGGGGCGCACATCCCCCTCGATGAAATCGCTCGACGGGCGGGGGTCGGCAATGCCACGATCTACCGGCACTTCACGGACCGCCGTGAGCTGATCCACCATGTGGCGCTCTCGGTGATGTCCCGTGTCGCCGACCAGGCCGAATCCGCCCTGGCCGAGGAGGCCGACACCTTCTCGGCACTGCGGCGCTTCGTTCACGCCGCGGCGGACGAGCACATCGGCGCGCTGTGCCTGCTGCTCTCCGACGGCCTCGACAAGGAGCATCCTGATCTCATCGCCACCCGCGACCGTCTGGCGGACGGTGTCGAGGCCCTGATGGGGGCCGCGAAAGCCGACGGCAAACTGCGCACCGACATCGGCGTCGGTGATCTGATGGTCGCACTCAACCAGCTCACCCGGCCGCTGCCCGGCAGCGCCTGTGTGGACTTCGAGCCCTTTGTGCATCGGCATTTGCAGCTGTTCCTGGACGGACTGCACACCCCGGCGCGCTCGGAACTACCCGGAAAGTCCGTGACCTTGGAGGATCTACAGCACCGGCCGTGACAGTGACATAAATCGCACCCGGCCGATCCCGGAGCACCGCTTATTCCGCGCACGTTCACACGTCTTCCTTGCGTGCGTCGTCGCCTCTCGCTACCTCTTACCCAACTGCCTGTGCCGGTCTGACCTCGACCGGCCCTTTACGTCCCATTTCTCACTCTCCGCACCGCTAGGTAGGCCCATCCATGCCTGAAACGGCTAAATTCGTGGATCCCCGGCGCTGGAAAGCGCTGATATTCATCGCCCTCGCCCAGCTGATGGTCGTGCTCGACGCGACCATCGTGAACATCGCGCTGCCCAGCGCCCAGGCCGATCTCGGCATCTCCGACGGCAACCGGCAGTGGGTCATCACCGCCTACGCCCTCGCCTTCGGCGGACTGCTGCTGTTCGGCGGCCGGATCGCCGACCTGTGGGGGCGCAAGCAGACCTTCATCGTCGGTCTGATCGGCTTCGCCGCCGCCTCGGCCGTCGGCGGTGCCGCGCTGAACACCGGCATGCTGCTGGGCGCGCGTGCCCTCCAGGGCGTGTTCGGCGCACTGCTCGCCCCCTCCGCGCTCTCGCTGCTCGCGGTGATGTTCACCGACCCCAAGGAGCGCGCCAAGGCGTTCGGTGTCTTCGGTGCCATCGCCGGTGGTGGCGGCGCCGTCGGGCTGATCCTCGGTGGTGTGCTCACCGAGTACATGGACTGGCGCTGGACCTTCTTCGTGAACATCCCGTTCGCCATCATCGCCGCGATCGGCGCGGTCGCCGTGATCCGCGAGCCGGTGGAGAGCCACAACTCGTCCCGGCTGGACATCCCCGGCGTGATCCTGGCCACCACCGGTCTGGTCTCGCTGGTCTACGGCTTCACCCGCGCCGAGTCCGACGGCTGGTCCGCGGGTCCGACCATCGGTCTGTTCGTCGCCGCGGCCGTGCTGCTGCTCGCCTTCGTGGTCGTCGAGTCGCGGGTGAAGGCGCCGCTGCTGCCGCTGCGCGTGATCGCCGACCGCAACCGCGGCGGTGTCTACGCCTCGCTGGCCCTCGCCATCATCGGCATGTTCGGCCTGTTCCTCTTCCTCACCTACTACATGCAGATCGTGAAGGGGTACAGCCCGGTCAAGACCGGCTTCGCCTTCCTGCCGATGGTCGCGGGCATGATCACCGGCTCGACGCAGATCGGCGCCCGGCTGATGACCCGCGTCCCGGCGCGGCTGCTGATGGGGCCGGGCTTCCTGGTCGCCTCGGTCGGCATGCTGCTGCTGACCCAGATCGACCTGGACACCTCGTACCCGGCGCTGATCCTGCCCGGGTTCCTGCTGCTCGGCCTCGGTATGGGTACCGCCTTCATGCCGGCGATGAGCCTGGCCACGCACGGTGTCGAGCCGCGTGACGCGGGTGTCGCCTCGGCGATGGTCAACACCTCGCAGCAGGTCGGCGGCGCCATCGGCACCGCGCTGCTGAACACGATCGCGGCGAGCGCCACCACCGAGTACGTGAAGTCGCATGCGGCGGGGGCCCCTTCCCGCACGGCATTGCAGCTCCAGTCGATGGTGCACGGCTACACCGCCGCCATCTGGTGGGCGGTCGGCATCCTGGTGCTGGCCGCGGTCATCGCCATCACGTTCATCAACGCCGGACAGCCGGAGGGCGGCGGCGCGGTCGCCGGCTCCGGTGACGGTGCGGCGGAGGACGCTGTTCCGGTGATGGCGCACTGATGCGCTGAGGGCTGCCCGTTCCTGTTGGGCTGTCGTTCCTGGGCGGCCGTTCCTGGGCGGCCGTTCCTGGGCTGTTGTTCCTGGGCGGTCCTGTGACAGGTGACAGGTGACCGGCGAAGGCCCCGCTCCTCCTCGACGATCGAGGAGGAGCGGGGCCTTCGTGCGCGGCTGGGTTGGTCCCGGTGGCGTCAGCGCAGCCAGGGGAGGTCGGCGCCCGCGGGCTGGAGGCCGTCCGCGATGATCCGGCATGCGGTGCCGAACTGCTCGACCTGCTCGGGCGTGAGCCGGTCGAAGATGGCCGTCCGTACGGCGGTGACATGGCCGGGGGCGGTGTCCTGTAGCACCTTGAGCCCCTTGTCGGTCAGGACCGCGTTCTGTCCGCGCTTGTCGTCGGGGCAGTCCTCGCGCCGGACCCAGCCGTCCTTCTCCATGCGCGCGACGGCATGGGACAGCCGGGAGCGGGTGATCTTGGCGGCCTCGGCCAGTTCGGTCATCCGCATCCGGTGGCGCGGTGCCCAGGAGAGCTTCACCAGCAGGCCGTAGTAGACGTGGGGCATACCCGCGTCACGCTGCAACTGGCGGTCGAGGTGGTCCTCCAGGAGCATGCTCGCCTGGACATACGCCTGCCAGCTGCGCTGTTCGTCTTCGGTCAGCCAACGCGGCTCGTCGGCGTCTGCGGGGGTTTTCATGGCGTCGTCCACGCGTCCATTCTAGGCAATTCTCTTTGAATCTTAAATAACTGTGCGCTACAGTGATAACTGCATGCTTGAGACTTCAAGCATCTTGGCGAGCTCTGTCGACTGACGAGGAGTCCTCATGTCCGCGCTCGACGGGCGCATGCCCGCGCTCTATCTCAGCCATGGTGCTCCGCCGCTCGCCGACGATCCGGTCTGGCCGGGACAGCTCGCCGCCTGGGCCGCCGGCCTGCCCCGACCCAACGCCATTCTCATGATCTCCGCTCACTGGGAAGAGGCCCCCCTGGCGATCGGCGCCACTCAACAGGTGCCTCTGGTCTATGACTTCTGGGGCTTCCCTCAGCACTATTACCAGGTGCGGTACGCCGCACCGGGCGCCCCCGAGCTCGCCGAGCGGATCCGCAAGACACTGCGCACGGCGGGTACCCCGGTACAGGACATCCCCGACCGGGGGCTGGACCACGGGGCCTATGTGCCCCTGGTCGAGATGTATCCGGAGGCCGACATCCCGGTACTCCAGGTCTCGATGCCGACCCTCGACCCACGGAGGCTGATGGAGATCGGCCGGAAGCTGGCACCGTTGCGGGACGAGGGCGTCCTGATCGTCGGCAGCGGCTTCTTCACCCACAACCTGGCCGCGCTACGGCAGACGGGCCCGATGCCGCCCAGTTGGTCGGCCGAATTCGACGACTGGGGGCAGCGGGCCCTGGACACGCAGGACATCGACGCGCTGCTGGACTTCGAGCACACGGCCCCGGCGGCGGGGCTCGCCCATCCGCGCACCGAACACTTCGCGCCGTTGTTCGTCACGCTGGGCGCGGCGGAGGCGGAGCTGCACGGCCAGCGGAGTGTGATCGACGGGTTCTGGATGGGGCTGGCGAAGCGGTCGTTGCAGTTCGGGTGAGTCAGAGCACCGGGTCGATCATCGCGCAGGCGTGCAGTGCGGCGGCCAGGGCCATCGGGTCCGCGCCCCGGGCGACATCGAGCGCGGTGTCGGTCAGCTTGATGGCGTGCTCATCGCCGTGCGCGGCGGCGTGGGCGAAGACCTCCTCGGGAGTGACGTCCTGCCCATCCACAGCAGACGGCAGCCGGTCGACCGGGAGCGGCTCGCTCGGCGCGTACACCGCCGTGACCGCGGCGCTCGCCGCCCATGCCGCGTCCAGGCTCGGTGCCCACAGCTCGCCCGGCAGCGCGGGCAGGACGCGCAGGACGGCGTTGGGCGCGGTCGCGGCGTGGACCAGCATGATCGGTTCGCCGTGGCCGTGGGTGGCGTAGCGGTGCGTCGCGGCCCGTACGAGCTCGGTCAGCCGTCGGTGCGCCTCCTCGGGCTGGTCGGCGAGGCCGGCGAGCCCGTCGGAACTGGGCGCGGGCTCGGTCGTCGGGGTGGTGGGCGGCCAGGTGGGGAAGGCGGTGAGCCGGGCCAGCCGTTCCCGTATGCCACCGCTCTGGTCGGCGATCGGCTCCACGGCGGCCAGCGCGTCGGCCGCCGACCCGGAGGCGGGGCCCGGCTGCTGTCGGAGCGGCGGCAGCGGGGCGTGGCGGGCGGCCCAGTAGCCGAGGGCATGGGCCAGCTCGGCGGTGCGGGGAGCGGCCGTCGTATCCGGGTCGTCCAGCAGGGTCCGTACGGCGTGGCCGACGCGGATCACCGGATGTGTCGCGCCGCCGGCGATGCCCGGCAGCAGCCGCGGCCACCACACGGCGAGGACGTCCTGCCAGGGGTGGTCGGCGAGTTCCCGGTCGAAGTAGGCGGGCCAGTCGGCGAGCCGGCGTGGATCGCCGAGCGCCTCGTGCCAGTTCTCCTCGGTGATCGCGGCGTACGAGCGCGGCATCTCCTCCAGCTTTTCGCGATAGCGGTCCAGCCAGCGGTGCACGGTGCGCCCCTGGCCGTGGCGCACCAGTGCCTCCACGGCCATCGGCGCGTGATTGCTCAGCCATCCGTGGCGCTCGGGGCCGGAGGCGTGCAGTCGCTCGAGGGCTTCGTCGAGAGTTCCACTCGTGTCGTCTGTCATGACCTCACGCTAGGGAGGGCGGGACGGCCCCCGGAACGGACCGGGGACGGAAGCGTGCGGGGACCAACGACCTAAGCCGGGCCGGGTCCGAGGGCCGCTCGTTGGGGGCTACTCCCGAGGGTGTTCCGCCCGTACGTGGAAGACGTAGAACGACATGCCCAGCATCACGAGCCCCGCCCCCAGCCCGATCCCCGAGGCCCGGAGAACCGAGCCTCCGCTCACGGAGTGCAGAAAGCCGAGCGCACAGCCGAGGACCGTCCCGTAGAGCACGGCCCGGATCTCCGGCATCAGGCCCGGCGTCATCCTGCCGAGGGCGTAGCAGAGCGCCCCGACCACCGCCGCCGACACCACACCGAAGACGGCGGCCGTGGGGATGGTGGAGCCCTGGTTGTGGGCCACGAACATCACCCAGCCGCCGTAGAGCACCGCCAGAACGGCTGGGACGCCCCAGGAGGCGGAGGGGCGCAACTGGAGAGGGAGCCGTGGATGGCGGTGGTGGCGCGCGGGGGCTGTGAGGGCTGTGGGGGCTGTGGGGGCATTCATGGCGGAACCTCCTCGTCGCCGCGTCCCCGCCCTGGCCTGTCAGTTTCCAGCGCACACCCATGCGGAGGGACGGGCAACCCGGCGCGATGGGCCGTACGGGCAACCGGCGGCCCGCGAGATTCGTCTTGACAGATGAGAGAAGGGCGGGAAAGCCGTAACGGGCGACCGTACAGGGGGTCTGACCTGCGCTTCCCGGTGTCTCGGCGGTGTGCTGACCCGCGTGTGGCTGGACAGGATACTGCATGATCGTAAAAACGTGGGGGCCTGATGGGAATTCTGTCCTGATTCCAGTCGTTGTTTCCTTCGGACGGGGCACCCGACACCGGATAGTCCGTCCATAGTCCGCGCCCGATCCATCTGTAAGGGAGCACGCATGGCAACCCGTGCCGTCGCCCGTAATCAGTCCGCCGCCGGTGGTGGCGCTGATGGGGCCAACAGTGTTCGCGCCTCAGGCGGGGAGATCGCCGATCGCGACCTGGTCGGCATGTATCTCGACGAGATCGCTCGCACCCCGTTGCTGGACGCGGCGAAGGAGGTCGAGCTTTCTCAGTCCATCGAAGCGGGGGTGTATGCCCAGCAGATCCTGGACGGGGAGGTTGAGGACACCCCTGCCGCAGGTGCGAGCCGCGAGGAGCTGGAGGCGATAGCCGCCGAAGGTGCCCGCGCCAAGGACATCTTCATCCGCTCCAATCTGCGCCTCGTCGTGGCTGTGGCGCGCCGTTATCCGCGCAGTGGGCTGCCCCTGCTGGACCTGATCCAGGAAGGCAACGCGGGCCTGGTGCGCGCGGTGGAGAAGTTCGACTACACGAAGGGCTTCAAGTTCTCGACCTATGCCACGTGGTGGATCCGTCAGGCCATCACGCGCTCGATCGCGGATCAGTCCCGTACGATCCGGCTGCCCGTCCACCTGGTCGAGGAGCTCGGCCGGATCCGCCGGGTGCAGCGGGAGTTCAACCGTGAGCACGGCCGCGAGCCGGAGCACGCCGAGATCGCCGAGGAGCTCGGCTCCACGATGGAGCGGGTCTCGGATGTGCTCGACTGGGCCCGCGACCCGGTCAGTCTGAACATGTCGGTCGACGACGAAGGGGAGACCCAGTTCGGCGATCTGCTGGAGGACACCTCGGCCGTCTCGCCCGAGCAGTCGGTGATGACGCTGCTGCGCAGCGAGGAGCTGGAGGATCTGATCGGCCGCCTCGACGACCGCACCGCCTCCATCATCAAGGCGCGGTACGGCATCGACGACGGCCGGGAGCGCACCCTGACCGAGGTCGGCAAGCAGCATGGCCTCACGCGTGAGCGGATCCGCCAGATCGAGAAGCACGCATTGCTTGAGCTGAAGAAGATGGCCCGCCAGACCGGTTTCGACGCAGCGGCTTGAGTTCGCAGGCCAGCAGAGCCCAGCCACCAGATCCCCGGCAACCCCTGGACCGAGCCCCGGCGCCTCCCCCCCTGGCGTCGGGGCTCGCTTGTGTCTGTCTGTTGGGTCTGGGGATGGAGGGCGGTCGTTGGGGGGCGGAGAGGATGGCGGACCGACCGGTCAGACGGCGAAGCCGCCGTCCACGGCGATCGACGCACCGGTGATGTAGCGGCCGCTGTCGCCCGCGAGATGGGCCACGGTCGCCGCGATCTCCGTGGTGCGGCCGTAGCGACCGAGGGCGGTGAAGCCGCTTTGGAAGGCGGCGTTCTCGCCGTCGGCCGGGTTCATCTCGGTGTCCACGGGGCCCGGGTGGATCAGGTTGGCGGTGATTCCGCGCGGGCCGAGCTCACGGGCCAGGGCCTTGGTGAGGCCGGTGAGCGCGGTCTTGCTGGTCGCGTAGAGGCTGCCGCCCGGGAAGGCGACGCGCTCCGCCATGCAGCTGCCGATGTTGATGATCCGCCCGCCGTCGGCCATATGCGCGGTGGCGGCCTGCGCCAGGAGGAACGGCGCCCGGACGTTCACGGCGAGCACCCGGTCCACATCGTCCAGCGACAGCTCGGCGATGGGGCCGAGGACGCCGACGCCCGCGTTGTTGACCAGGATGTCCAGGCGGCCGAACTCGGCGGCCGTCCCCTCCACGGCGGCCCGCACCGCCCGCGCGTCGACGCCGTCGGCCTGCACGGCCCAGGCGCGGCGGCCGAGCGCCTTGATCCGGTCGACGACATCCGCCGCGCGTTCGGCCTGGCTGTGGTAGGTCAGGGCGACATCGGCACCCTCCTCGGCGAGCCGGATCGCCACGGCCTCGCCGATGCCCCGGCTGCCGCCGGTGACCAGGGCCGCCTTGCCGTCGAGTGTCATGCCTTCTCCTCTATTCCTTGTGTTCCTGGTATGCGGTAAAGGTCCCGCTATGCGGTGGTCCCGGAGGACATGACTAGATCCTGGCCGGGCGGGCCGTGGAAGTCCGGCGGGATTCGGACGGTGCGCTGGGGCGATGGGCGGGCAGCCAGGGGCGGGTCAGTTTGGGCTGAGGCGATGAGCCACGAAATATGCCCGGTCGAGTTTGTTTGATGCCCGAGTCTGTTTACTTTCCTGCATCGCCCACGTAATCTGGCCGCGAAATCACAGGTTCGGGCATGGAAGGGACGTAAACCCACATGTACGCACCGGAGCGTCAGCAGGAGATTCTCCGGCTCGCCCGCGAGAGCGGGCGGGTGGATGTCCTGTCCCTCGCCGAGGAGTTCCAGGTCACCGCCGAGACCGTGCGGCGTGATCTGCGCGCCCTCGACCGGGCGGGGCTCGTCCGCCGTGTGCACGGGGGCGCCATCCCGGCCGGACGGCTGGACTTCGAGCCCGATCTCGCCGAGCGCGAGTCCACCGCCGCCGATGAGAAGGACCGCATCGCGCGGGCCGCCATCGCCGAGCTGCCGTCCGACGGCAGCGTGATCATCGACGCCGGTTCGACGGCGGCCCGGTTCGCCGCCGCCCTCCCGCTGGAGGCCAAGCTCACCGTCGTCACCCACGCCCTGCCGGTCGCCGCCCGACTCGCCGACCACCCCGGTATCGCGCTGCACCTCGTCGGCGGGCGGGTCCGCCATCGCACCCGGGCCGCCGTGGACGCATGGGCGCTGCGCGGCTACGGCGAGATCAAGGCGGACGTGGTCTTCCTCGCCACCAACGGATTCTCGGTGGACGGCGGGCTCACCACACCCGATCTCGCGGAGGGCGCCGTCAAGAGCGCCATGATCGCGGCGGCCCGGCGGGTGGTGCTGCTCGCGGACTCCGCCAAGTTCGGCCGGGAGCACTTCGCCCGGTTCGGCGGCCTGGACGATGTCGATCTGCTCATCACGGACACCGGGCTCTGCCCCCAGGACGCCCTGGCCATCGAGCGCCGGGGCACGGAAGTGGCACGCGCATGATTCTCACCGTCACCCCCAACCCCAGCCTGGACCGTACGTACGAGATCCCCGCGCTGGAGCGCGGCGCCGTGCTGCGGGCCACGGCCGACCGGGTCGACCCCGGCGGGAAGGGCGTCAATGTCTCGCGCGCCGTGGCCGCCGCGGGGCAGCGCACGGTGGCCGTGCTGCCGCTCGGCGGACCGGAGGGCGCGCTGCTCGCCCGGCTGCTGGAGGAGCTGGGCATCGAGGCGGCGGGCGTGCCCGTGGCGGGCTCGACCCGGGTCAACATCTCCGTGGCCGAACCGGACGGCACCCTCACCAAGCTCAACGCGAGCGGGCCCGAACTGAGCGACGCCGAGGCCGAGGCGGTGCTGGAGGCCGTCCGGACGAGGGTCGAGAGCGCCGACTGGATCGCCTGCTGCGGCAGCCTGCCCCGAGGGCTCGCGCCCGAGTGGTACGCCGAACTGGTGGCGCGCGCCCACCGGGCGGGCGCCCGGATCGCCCTGGACACCTCCGGCCCCTCGCTGACCGCAGCCCTGCGCGAGCGCCCCGATGTGGTGAAGCCCAACGCCGAGGAGCTGGCCCAGGCCGTGGGCCGTCCGCTGGCCACCGTGGGCGAGGCGGTCAAGGCGGCCGAGGAACTGCGCGGGCTGGGCGCCCGCGCCGTACTGGCCAGCCTGGGCGCCGACGGCCAGTTGCTGGTCGACGAGACCGGCGCGTACTTCGGCACCGCCCGGGTCACCGCCGTGCGCAGCAACGTCGGCGCGGGCGACGCCTCGCTCGCCGGATTCCTCGCGGCGGGCGGCTCCGGGCCCGCCGCACTCGCCTCGGCCGTGGCCCATGGAGCGGCCGCGGTGCAGTTGCCGGGCAGCGCCATGCCGACTCCGGCCGACCTCGACCCGTCCGCCGTGGTCACCACGTCGGACATCCCGCTGGACCGTGTGCTCAAGGAGCCCGCGTGACCGGCCGACCCCACTCCCACCCCCCAGTCCCCACTCCGTCCGCCCGCCTCCCCCAGGGCGGCACCGCACACAAGGGAGCCGCGAGATGAGTGAGCTGATCACCGCGGATCTGGTCGACCTTGACCTGTCCGCCGACACCAAGGAAGCCGCCGCCCGGTCGCTCGCCGAACGCATGGTCGAGGCCGGCCGGGTCACCGACCTCGACGGCTTTCTCGCCGATGTGGCGGCGCGCGAGGAACAGATGCCGACCGGCCTGGACGGCGGCATCGGCATACCCCACTGCCGCAGCGCCCATGTCACCGAGCCGACCCTGGCCTTCGGGCGCAGCGCGGCCCGGATCGACTTCGGCGCGGCGGATGGACCGGCCGATCTGATCTTCCTGATCGCCGCCCCGGCGGGCGCGGACAGCGACCATCTGACGATCCTGTCGAGCCTTGCGCGGCAGCTGATGAACGCCGACTTCACCGGTGCACTGCGCTCGGCCGACCAGCCCGAACAGGTGGCCGCCCTGATCCGCGGCGAGGAGCCCGCCGCTGCTGAGCCTGCCGCTGCGGAACCTGCTACGGCCGAGCCCGCTCCGGCTGAGCCTGCCGCCTCCGACTCGGCTGCGTCCTCCGACTCGGCTGCGTCCTCCGACTCGGCCGTGTCCTCCGACTCGGCCGTGCCCTCCGATGCCTCCCAGACCGCCTCGGAGCCGGTGGCCCCCTTCCGGATCGTGGCCGTCACGTCCTGTCCCACCGGTATCGCCCACACCTATATGGCCGCCGAGTCGCTGGAGAACGCCGCTCGCGAGGCCGGGATCGAGCTGGTGGTCGAAACTCAGGGCTCGGCCGGATTCGACAAGCTCCCCGCCGCCACCATCGCCGCCGCGGACGCGGTGGTCTTCGCGCACGATGTGGAGGTGCGGGAGAAGGCCCGCTTCGCGGGCAAGCCGACCGTGGACGTCGGGGTGAAGGCGGCCATTAACCGCCCCGCCGAGCTCATCGCCGAGGCGCGCGGGAAGGCGGCGCGGGGCGAGATCGCCGCACCGGCCGACGGCGCGGCGGAGGGTTCGGCGCCGATGGACACCGACGGTGCCGCCGGTGACCGCTTCGGCACCCGGCTGCGCAAGTGGCTGATGACGGGCGTCAGTTACATGGTCCCGTTCGTCGCGGCGGGCGGTCTGCTGATCGCGCTCGCCTTCGCGATCGGCGGCTACGAGATCGCGAGCGCCAAGTCCGTGGCGGACCACTTCGTGTGGACCGAGACCAGCAGCTGGGCGGCGCTGCTCTTCCAGATCGGGAGTGCGGCGTTCACCTTCCTGGTGCCGGTCCTTGCGGGCTATATCGCCTACGGCATGGCCGACCGGCCCGGTCTGGTCCCCGGCTTCGTGGGCGGCTACATCGCGACCACCATCAAGGCCGGATTCCTCGGCGGTCTGGTCGCGGGTCTGATCGCGGGCGCGGTCGTCATGGCCATCCAGCGGTTCAAGGTCCCGGCGTCGCTGCGCGGCATCATGCCGGTGGTGGTGATCCCGCTGATCTCCTCCGCGATCGTCGGTGTCCTGATGTTCGTGGTGATCGGCAAGCCCATCGCCTCCGCGCAGGAGGCGATGACCGACTGGCTCAACGGCCTCTCCGGCGCCAACGCCATCGGCCTCGGCGTCCTCCTCGGCCTGATGATGTGCTTCGACCTGGGTGGCCCGGTCAACAAGGTGGCCTACGCCTTCGCGACCGGCGGTATCGCGGTGTCGGACCCCTCCACCGGAAGCCTCAAGATCATGGCCGCGGTGATGGCCGCGGGTATGGTCCCGCCGTTGGCGATGGCTCTCGCCACCACCGTGCGCGGACGGCTGTTCACCAAGACCGAGCGGGAGAACGGCAAGGCCGCCTGGGTGCTGGGCGCCTCCTTCATCAGTGAGGGCGCCATTCCGTTCGCCGCGGCGGATCCGCTGCGGGTGATCCCCTCCTCGATGGTGGGCGGTGCCGTCACCGGTGCGCTGTCGATGGCGTTCGACTGCACGCTGCGCGCCCCGCACGGTGGCATCTTCGTGGTCCCGCTGATCGGCCAGCCGTTCCTCTACCTGCTGGCCATCGTGGCGGGCACGGTGGTCTCGACCGGTCTGGTGGTCTTCCTCAAGGGGCTGCGGAAGACGGCGGAGCCGGGGGCCACCGGCCAGCCGGGCGGTGGTGCCGCCACGGGCGGCACCACCGAGGACGAGTCGAAGGTGGCGGTGGCGGTCTGACCGCATCTCAGTCACCCCCTGTCGGGTCCGGCGGCCCGCCCACCTCCGTGGGCGGGCCGCCGGTTTCGATGGGCAGACCGCGCGAGGCGTAGTAGGCGCCGAGCGCGGCCTCGCCACCCGACCCCATGGCGGTCGCGATCCGCTGGAAGCGGACCGACCGCAGATCACCGGCGGTGAAGACCCGGGGATGCTGGCTCCCGGGAGGGCAGTACCCGGACCGGTCGGTGGCCACGGCCCCGGCCGGGGGCGCCGGGGCGCTGCCCAGGTTGAGGAAGGCGAGATCGGCCATGAGCGTCCGCCGCTCGCCCCCCACCGTCTCGACCTCGGCGGTGACCGGTGCCGACGTGGAGACCGGAGCCGACGTGAACACCGGGGCCGACGTGGACCCGGGCCCCAACTCCAGCCGCCGCACGGCCACCAGCTCCACCCGGGGGTCCCGCCGGATCTCCTCGGTCTTGTAGGCGTCCTCGGGCGGATACGCCACCACAAAGCGGGCCCTGAGCTCCGGATGAGCCCGCGCCACGGTACCCAGGGGCCGGTCTGCCCCCAGGACCAGCACCGTCCGGTCGTCGATCGTGTCCGGTTCTGCCTCCCACAGCCGCGGCAGCGCCCGGCCCGCCGCACCCCCGAGCCATCCCGCGCCCTCGGGGCCCAGCGGCCCGACCCCCGTGGCGACGACCGCATACGGAGCGGTCAGCCGCGAGCCAGGAGCCCGACCGGAACCCGTGGCCTCCACCGTTTCCACAGGCTCCACGGACTCCACCGGCTCGACCGTGACCTCGACACGGTCGTCGAAGGCATCGATCAGCGTGGCGCGGTGGCCCAGCTCCACCCGGCACAGATCGCACTGCGCCAAGTCGGCCGCGATCGCCGCCGCCAGGTCTGGGCCGTTGGTGACGGTGAGGACATTGCGCACCACCGGGATGCGCCGCAGCGCCCCGCAGAGGGCGCCGCCCGACTCGATCAGCACCGAGCGCATTCCCACGCTCGCCGCCATCACGGCGGCGGCGCAGCCAGCCGGGCCGCCGCCAACGATCAGCAGATCCGTATCCATCCGAAGCGCCCCCCTTCTCTTCATCGCTCCGGCCCGCTTCTCCCGAGCCGGACGCTTTCTTCCCTCCGGCCCTCGCGGCTTACCGGCTGGACGCTTCCCCCGGCCCTCGCGGATCAGAGGCCGTAGAGATCCCGGTACGCGGGGAAGACACCGCCCGGGCCGTCCACGGTCTCCGCCGCGAGCACCGCCTTGACCACGGCCCGGGTCAGCACATCCGCCCCGGCCGCCAGGATCTCGTTCAGCGCACCGCTCTCCCGGTGCACCCCGAACGCCGGATCGCCGGCGTCCTCGGGGTCGCCCTCCGGTATCAGCGGGCGTCCGCAGGTGGCGAGGGCGAAGACCGTGTCGCCGTCGGAGAGCAGATGCACCGGCCGGATGGCCCGCGCCAGACCGTCGTGCGCCGTCCCCGCGAGCTTCTGCGCCTGGGCCCGGGTGAGCACGGCGTCGGTGGCGACCACGGCCAGCGTGGTGTTCAGCGGAGGCCGCACCGACGCGGCCTGCCGCCGCTCCGACTCGGCCCGCGCGGCGGCGAGCCGACGCATCGCCTCCACGTGCACGGCCGCACCGGGCCGGTGCGGCCCGCCCTCCTCCGACGGCCCGTAGTGCTCCCCGTACAGCGCACCCGTACCGGGATCGACGACCGATCCGGCGGCGTTGACCACCACCAGCGCGGCCACCGTGACGCCGGACGGCAGCACCATGGAGGCCGAACCGGTGCCGCCCTTGAGCCCACCGGCCACCGCGCCCGTACCCGCCCCGACATTGCCCTGTGCGACCGGAGCCCCCGTTTCCGAACCGGCCGCCGCCTCGATCGCCTCGCGCCCCAGCGCGGCGTCCGGGCGGGCCCGCCAGTCGCCGCCCCGGCCCAGGTCGAAGAGGGCGGCGGTCGGGACCACCGGAACGACCTGCGCAGGATCGGGGCCGACCCGGAAGCCCCGACCGTGGTCGTCCAGCCAGGAGGCCACCCCCGAGGCGCTGTCGAGTCCGAAGGCGCTGCCGCCGGTCAGTACGACGGCGTCGACGCGCTGGACCAGATTGCGCGGATCGAGGGCATCGGTCTCCCGGGTGCCCGGCCCGCCGCCACGCACATCGACGGCGGCGACCGCACCGCCCTCGGGGGCCAGCACCACGGTCGTCCCGGTGAGCCGGCCGCCGCCGGACCGCTGGGCATGGCCCACCCGCAGTCCGTGGATATCCGTCAGGCCGTCTGCCGCACCGGTGGGAACTGATTCGAGGTTTGTCTGCTCGTCATCCATGGAAGCTATGCGTAGCACGGGAAGCCATGGCATGGTCCAGTAGTGAGGCGCGCGCCACCTCCGTGTCCGCCCTTCCGCGATCGCCGCCGAAGCGCGCCGGACGGGATGAGGGGCTCTCATATAGAGGGCGTTCATCAGACGTTGATGGCTTGGCAGCAGTCTGAGCTGTATGCCGTTCGCCCCCGTCCGAAAGAAGACCGCCGTGCCCCGTACGTCTCGGACGGAGGAGCTCCCGACACCGGCCGCCGACCCTCGGCGGGCCGCCCGGGTGGCCCTCCGCTGGATCAGCGAGCCGGACTGCACCGAGGAGCTCACCCATGCCGAGCTGCTCGACCAGGCGGCCCGGGCCGCCGCCGCGCTCACCCGGCTCGGCGTCCGCGCCGGGGACCGGGTGGCGGTCCATCTGCCGCTGGTGCCCGAGTCCGTGATCGCCACGCTCGCCTGCGGCCGGCTCGACGTCGTCCGTGCCAGCCTCCCCGTGGGGCTGCGCCCCCATGAGTTGCGCGACCGGATCAGGGAGGTCGGCGCCAAGGTCGTGATCACCGCGGACGCCGGGCAGCACGGCGGGGAGATACAGCCGCTCAAGCGCCATGTCGACCGGGCGCTGGCCGGCTGTCCCGAGGTGCGGTCCGTACTGGTGGTCCACCGGCTGGCCTGCCCGGTGTCCTGGAGGCCCGGGCGTGACCTGTGGTGGCACGACGAGCTCGGCCGATACACCGAGCCGCTGCCCGGGCCGTACTCTTGAGGCATGAGCACCGCCCCTGCCCCTGGACCGCGCGATCCGGCCGCCTCGCTGATCTTCGACGATCCCTTCGCGCAGCGGTCATCGGACGATACGGACCACGGGTGGGGCGAGCGGGTTCCCGGCGGCGACAGTGCCGACGATGCCGCTGATCTGGCCCGGTTCCTCGACGAGAAGCCGCCCCACCACCTCTGACGGATTCCTAGGCGCTGGAGCCGCTGCCGCCACCGTCCCGGGCGGTGGCGCGCTGTGCCACCAGCTCGTCGCGGATCTCGCGCAGCAAGATGATCTCCTCGGCGTCCGCGACGGCCTGCTCCTCCTCCGCCTTCGCCTCTTTGGCGGCCTTCCGCGCCAGATAGCGTGACATCGGCAACACCATCAGGAAGTACACCACCGCCGCAGTGATCAGGAAGGTCAGCACGGCGGAGAGCACGCTTCCCCAGAGGATCTGGATGCCGTGGACGATATCGCCCGTGGCGTTGGTCTCGCAGGGCGCCTTGAGACAGGAGCGGTACTTCTCGAGGTCCTTCGTGCCGAAGGCTCCGACTATGGGGTTGATGAGGCCCTTCACTATCGAGTTCACGACGGCGGTGAAGGCGGCTCCGATGACGACCGCGACGGCCAGATCGATCACGTTGCCGCGCATCAGGAAGGCTTTGAACCCTTCCATGACGCTCTTCTTCTCCTCGGTCACCTTCTCCTGGCTCAACCCACTGCCTCTCTTTCGCCGCTTCGGTGCTTGAGCGGACGGTTCCGCAACCTACACCCGCAGGTGAGAGGGGCATCAGGGGAGTCGGGGGAGTCAGCAGCGGCATAGCGTCACCGCCAGTCGGGAGTCGGCAGCGGCCCCGGCCAACGCGGTGGCGTCCGCTCGCGGCACCGTCAGCACCACCAGCGCCCCGCCGCCGTCCAGTGCCCTACTGTCGAGCGTGCCGCCGCCGTCCAGTGCCCCGTCGCCGCTCGCATCCGCGTCCGGATCGGGCTCCGGCGCGGCGCCGTCGGCCCGGCCGTCCGTCGCGCGGGCGCTCCGCGCCCCCGGCACCTCGGCCACCCGTACCCCACGCGCGACCACCCGGGCCGTGGTACCGGACGACCGGGTCCGTGCGGTGTCCGGAAGCGGTGTGGCCAGCACATCCACCCGGTCGCCGGGGTGCAGCAGCCGTACCGCCGCCGCGTCGGCGATCCGGACCGGCGCCGAGACCATCGCGGGGCGCGGACCGCCCCTCCGCTCATCACCCGCGGGCGCGGGCGCCCGGGAGGACACCGCGTCCGTGTGCCCCCGGCCGGACGGTGCGGCAGCCGCGAGTGCGGCGGCCGTCAGCGCCAGCCCGGCCGCCATCGCACGGCGGCGTCGCCGCACTGTCCGCCGCAGCCCGAATCCGCCGGTGCGTCCGGTGCGCACCGGGTCGAAGCGGGGCACCGCGCGGGCTGGGGGAGCGGAGCGGGGTAACGCGAGGGTGGGGGACGGATGGGACATGGCACATCACCGCCTGCCGTGAGGGTCCGGGTGCTTCTGGCCCCCTCACCATGCCCGTCCCCGCCCGATCCCGCTCCGGCCTGTGGACGGCCACCGGGCTGTGGAAAACTCGGCCACCCGCGCGAGCGACACCCGCCCCCGCGCCGCGCCTACGGAAGCTCGATCCCCAGGTCCCAGCCGTCGTGCGCGTGTGTGCACAGGCAGTCCCGGGCGGAGGTCTCCGGAAGCCTGCCCACCGCGTCGAAGAGCACCTCGCGCAGTCGGCCCACATTCTCGCCGAAGACCTTCAGCACCTCGGTGTGGGTGACGCCCTCGCCGGTCTCGACCCCCGCGTCCAGGTCGGTGACCAGCGTCAACGACGTGTAGCAGAGGCCCAGTTCACGGGCGAGCACCGCCTCCGGGTGGCCCGTCATGCCGACCACCGACCAGCCCTGCGCCGCATGCCAGCGCGATTCGGCGCGGGTGGAGAAGCGCGGTCCCTCGACCACGCACATCGTCCCGCCGTCCACCGGCTCCCAGCCGCGTCCGCGCGCCGCGTCCACGGCCGCCTTCCGGCCCACCGGGCAGTACGGGTCGGCGAATGTGGTGTGCACCACATTCGGGATCCGGCCGTCCGGCAGCTGTTCGCCGTCGAAGTAGGTCTGGGCACGCCCCTTCGTGCGGTCCACCAGCTGGTCCGGGACGAGCAGCGTGCCGGGTCCGTACTCCGGCTGTAGCCCGCCGACCGCGCACGGGCCGAAGACCTGCCGCACCCCGAGCGAGCGCAGGGCCCAGAGGTTGGCGCGGTAGTTGATGCGGTGCGGCGGCAGATGGTGTTTGCGGCCGTGCCGCGGAAGGAAGGCGACCCGTCGCCCCTCGATGTCACCGAGGACGAGCGAGTCGCTCGGCGCCCCATAGGGAGTCTCCACGGTGATCTCGGTCACGTCGTCGAGGAACGTGTAGAACCCCGACCCCCCGATGACCCCTATGTCTGCTTGCCTGCTGGTCTCGACCATGTGATCACCCTAGCCACCCGCGCCCACGCGAACGACACCCCGCCGCCTCCCGGGGGAGCGGCGGGGTGTCGATGAAGCCGAAGAACCAGGCGGCCGGATCAGGCGGCCGAGCTCGACGTCGAGGACGACGAGGGTGTCGAAGACGACGAGGGTGACGTCGACGACGAAGACGTCGAGGAGGAGGACGAGGAAGACGAGTCCGAGGACGAGGAAGACGACGAAGAGGACGACGAGTCGGAGCTGTCGCTCTTCGCCGCCGGCTTGCTGGAGCCGCCACTCGAGCTGCTGGAAGAGGAGCGGCTGTCGTTCCGGTAGAAGCCGGAGCCCTTGAACACGATGCCGACCGCCGAGAACACCTTCTTCAGGCGTCCCTTGCAGCTGGGACACTCGGTGAGCGCGTCGTCGCTGAACTTCTGCACCGCCTCGAGGCCCTCGCCGCACTCGGTGCACTGGTACTGGTAGGTCGGCACGTTCATCCTCCTGGCACTCTCACTCAATGAGTGCTAACGACGCTCCATAGTGCAGTATTCCCGCCCGTCAGTCCACTGGGACGAGACATACGGTGATCGAACACACCGCCCGAGGCGGTCTCCGGCAGGCCCCTCAGCCCGCTCCCGTGCCCAGCCAGCCCGCCAGTTTGCCGCCCCGGCCCACCGCCCGCAGCCGCCGCTCCGCCGCGTCGCGCACCGGGTCCGTGGCCACCACCAGCAGTTCATCGCCGCGCCGCAGCACCGTGGAGGGCAGCGGTACGAAGCTGGTCTCGTCCCGGACCACCAGGGTGACCGCGGCGCCCGGGGGCAGCCGCAGCTCGCCGACCTCGACGCCGTGCATCTTGGACGACTGGGGGATCGACACCGACAGCAGATGGCCGCGCAGCCGCTCCAGCGGCGCCGACTCGATGCCCAGGTCGGCCGGTTCGGGTTCCTCGAGCCGCAGCCGGGGGGCGAGCCAGGGCAGTGTCGGGCCCTGGACCAGGGTGTAGACGATCACCAGCACGAAGACGATGTTGAAGATCCGGCGGCTGTCGGGCACATCGCTGACCATCGGGATGGTCGCCAGCACGATCGGCACCGCCCCGCGCAGCCCGGCCCAGGACAGCAGTGCCTTCTCCCGCCAGGGCAGCCGGAACGGCGCCGTGCTGACCAGGACCGACACCGGACGGGCCACCACGGTCAGCACCAGCCCCACCGCGAGGGCGGGCAGGATGTCATCGCCCAGTTCATGCGGGGTGACCAGCAGCCCCAGCAGGACGAACATCCCGATCTGGGCGAGCCAGCCCAGCCCCTCGGCGAAGCCGCGCGTCGCCGGCCAGTGCGGCAGCCGTGCGTTGCCCATGATGAGCGAGGCGAGGTAGACGGCGAGGAAGCCGGACCCGTGCGCCAGCGAACCCTCCGCGTAGGCGGTCACCGCGATGGCGATCACCGCGATCGGGTACAGACCCGAGGCGGGCAGCGCCACATGCCGCAGGCCGTAGGCGCCCAGCCAGCCGACCGCGATGCCGATCACCGCGCCGATCGCCAGCTCCAGGGCGATCGTGCCGACCAGGGAGTACCAGGACTCCATGGGGCCCTGGCTGGAGAAGGCGACCACCAGGATCACCACAGGGGCGTCGTTGAAGCCGGACTCGGCCTCCAGGACGCCCGTGAGCCGCTTGGGCAGCGGCACCGTGCGCAGCACCGAGAAGACCGCCGCCGCGTCCGTGGACGACACCACCGCGCCGATGATCAGCGCCTGCCGCCAGTCCAATCCCACCACGTAGTGCCCCGCCGCCGCGGTGATCCCCACGCTCACCGCGACGCCCACGGTGGACAGGACGGCGGCCGCCGGCAGGGCGGGTTTGATCTCGCCCCACTTCGTGCCCAGACCGCCTTCGGCCAGGATGACGACCAGCGCGGCGTAGCCGAGGATCTGCGTCAGCTCGGCGTCGTTGAAGGTGACGCCGATCCCGTCCGTGCCGATGGCGACGCCGATCCCGAGATAGATCAGCAGCGTGGGCAGTCCGCTGCGCGATGACACCCTTACGGCCGCCACCGCGAAGAGCAGGACGAGGGAGCAGATCAACAGCAGCTCATTGAGGTGGTGAACAGTCAGGGGCCGACCCTTTCTCGCGGGAGCGGAGGGAACGCTGCGAAGGGGTCCCCACCGACCGGAACTTCATTGCCTTACCTAACATTTTACGGGATCTTGACGCGAGCCTCCCACGAGAAGGCTTCACCGAGGTGTACGAGCCCGGGGCGGTGGCCGGTGCAGGGCGTCAGTCATGACTCCGCGTAGGGGCGGCGACAGCGCTGCGCCTATGGTTGCTCCAGCACTCCAGGTTCACCCTGCCCCTCGAAGGACAGCGATGCCCGCCAACACAACCGGCTCTTCTCCCAAAAAGAAGAAGAGCCGACGTCTCCGCCTGATCGTGATCGCAGTCGTGCTGCTGCTCGTCGGGGGCGTCGGCTACGGCGCGTACTGGAGCATCAGTACCGTTCGAGCCTCATTCCCGGAGACCACGGGATCGCTACAGCTGAAGGGGTTGTCCGGCCCCGTGCAGGTCAAACGTGACGGCTACGGGATACCTCAGATCTACGCCGGCACCCCCGAGGACCTCTTCCGCGCCCAGGGGTTCGTCCAGGCCCAGGACCGCTTCTGGGAGATGGACGTCCGCCGTCATATGACCGCGGGCCGGCTCTCGGAGATGTTCGGTTCCGGCCAGGTGGAGACCGACGCGTTCCTGCGCACCATGGGCTGGCACCGGGTCGCCAAGCAGGAGTACGAAACCAAGGTGTCGGCCGCCACCAAGAAGTATCTGCGGGCCTACTCCGACGGCGTCAACGCCTACCTCAAGGACCACCAGGGCGACGCGCTGTCCGTCGAGTACGCGGCCCTGGACTTCAAGAACGACGGCTACAAGCCCGAGAAGTGGACCCCGGTCGACTCGTTGGCGTGGCTGAAGGCGATGGCATGGGACCTGCGCGGCAACATGCAGGATGAGGTGGACCGGGCCCTGGCCTCCAACCGGCTCAGCGCCAAGCAGATAGACGAGCTCTACCCGTCCTACCCGTACAGCCGGAACAAGCCGATCGTCCAGGGCGGCGCCGTCAACGAGGTCACGGACGAGTTCGACCCCAAGGGCACCCCGGCCGGCTCCACGGGCGGCACGGGCGGCACCGGCTCGGTGGACGGAGGGGCCACCGGAGCCGCTCAGGGGCTACAGACGCAGCTGTCCTCGCTCTCCAAGACCCTGGACGACGTCCCGGCGCTGCTGGGCCCGAACGGGACCGGTATCGGCTCCAACTCGTGGGTGGTCTCCGGCAAGTACACGACCACCGGCAAGCCGCTGCTCGCCAATGACCCGCACCTGGCGCCCCAGCTGCCGTCCGTCTGGTACCAGATGGGGCTGCACTGCAAGCGGGTCAGCAGCGCGTGTCCGTACGACACCGCGGGCTTCACCTTCGCAGGCCTCCCCGGTGTCGTCATAGGTCACAACCAGGACATCAGCTGGGGCATGACCAACCTCGGCGCCGACGTCAGCGACCTGTACCTGGAGAAGGTCACCTCCGACGGGTATCTCTACGACGGCAAGCAGGTTCCGTTCACCACCCGCGAGGAGACCATCAAGGTCGCGGGCGGTGCGAGCCGTAAGATCACCGTCCGCACCACCAACAACGGCCCGATCGTCTCCGACCGCGACGACGAGCTCGCCGGCGTCGGTAAGAGCGCCCCGGTGGGCACCGGCGCCGATGACGTGGCCCCCGACCGTGGCGACGGCTACGCGGTGGCGCTGAAGTGGACCGCGCTGACCCCGTCCAACACCATGGACTCGGTCTTCGAGCTCAACACCGCCAAGAACTTCAGCGACTTCCGTAAGGCGGCCCGCGACTTCGCGGTCCCCTCCCAGAACCTCATCTACGCCGACACCAAGGGCAACATCGGCTATCAGGCGCCCGGCCAGATCCCGGTGCGCTCCGAGGGCGACGGCCGCTACCCGGCACCCGGCTGGGACTCGCGCTACAAGTGGAGCAAGTACGTCCCGCAGTCGGCGCTGCCCTGGGAGCTCAATCCGGATCGCGGCTATATCGTCACCGCCAACCAGGCCGTCATAGACAAGAAGAACTACCCGTATCTGCTGACCGACGACTGGGGCTACGGCGCGCGGAGCCAGCGCATCACCGACCTCATCGAGTCGAAGATCAAGGACGGCGGGAAGATCTCCACGGACGACATGCAGTCCCTTCAGATGGACAACAGCAGTGAGATCGCCAAGCTGCTGACGCCCTATCTGCTGAAGATCGACGTCAAGGACGACTACGTACGCGAGGCCCAGAAGCTGCTGGAGAGCTGGGACTACACCCAGGACTCGGACTCGGCGGCCGCCGCCTACTTCAACGCCGTCTGGCGCAACACCCTCAAGCTGGCCTTCGGCGACAAGCTCCCCAAGGAGCTGCGGGTCAAGGGCGAGTGCCTGCGGGTGCGCCCGGCCGACGACTCGGGCCCGCTGGAGGATCTGAACGGCAACACCCGGCTGGTGCGCGAATGCGGTAAGCGCGACCCCGACATGGCCCAGCCCGACGGCGGCGACCGCTGGTACGAGGTCGTGCGCAAGATCATCAAGGATCCGAAGAACGACTGGTGGAAGACGGCGGGCAGCCGCAACAAGCCCGGCGCCACCAACCGTGACGAGTTGCTGGGGCAGGCCATGCGGGCCGCGCGCTCGGAGCTCACCGCCAAGCTGGGCAAGGACATCAACAGCTGGAGCTGGGGTCGGCTGCACCGGCTGACGCTGAAGAACCAGACCCTGGGCACCGACGGTCCCGGCGTGGTGCAGTGGCTCCTCAACCGGGGCCCGTGGAACCTCTCCGGCGGCGAGGCGGCGGTCAACGCCACCGGCTGGAACGCCGCGGGCGGCTACGACGTCACCTGGGTCCCCTCGATGCGGATGGTCGTCAACCTCGACAACCTCGACAAGTCGCGCTGGATCAACCTCACCGGCGCCTCCGGCCACGCCTATAACGCCCACTACACGGACCAGACCGAGAAGTGGGCGAAGGGCGAGCTGCTGCCCTGGGCGTTCAACAAGAGCGCCGTGGACAAGGCGACGGAGGACGAGCTGGCGCTCACCCCGTAGTGCCCCATGGAGCACCCAAGGCCCCGCACGGGGCACCGAAGGGTCCGGTGGCCGTCTGAGGGGCGTTTCCGCCCCCGGTCGGTCCCGGGCCCCTTCGATCCTCGCGGCCCCGCCGACAGGCGCCTCCTGGCGCCTTCAGCGGGGCCGCGGCGTGAAGCGGTGGAGGCGCGACGGCGTCACCGCCGCGTGCACCGGACGGTCGTGGGCCTCCTCGGGCACCTCGTCCAGCAGCTCGCCGTCGTACAGCAGCACCACCAGCGCCGGATCGGCCCCCGCCGCCGCCAGCCGGGCCAGCACCCGGTCGTACGAGCCGCCGCCGCGGCCCAGCCGCATCCCGCGCCGGTCCACCGCGAGGCCGGGCAGCAGCACCACGTCCGCTCCGGTCACCGCCTCGGGGCCGAGCCGCGGCCCCTCGGGCTCCAGCAGGCCGCGCCGTGCGGGCGCCAGCCGGCCGGGCCCCTCGTCCTCGCCCCAGTCGAGATCGTCGTCCTCGAGCAGCACCGGAAGCAGCACCCGGACCCCGCGGGCGCGCAGGGCCTCCCTCAGAGCGTGCGTGCCGGGCTCGCCTCCCACGGACACATAGGCCGCCACCGTGGCCGCCCCGGCGAGCTCGGGAAGCTCCAGGGCGCGACACGCCAGAGCGGCGTCGGCCGTCTCGATGTCATCCGCCGTCAACCTGGACCTCATCGTCAGGTGATGTCTCCGCAATGCGCGCTTACTAGCGTCGGTGTTGATCACTGGGTGCGCAATCTCCCTGTCTCATGCCATATTCACCGAATACTCATCATCTGTCCCAAAGGCACCGGATAGGGTTCGGTACATGACTCAATCGCGTACTCGGATCAGCAAGGCTGTCATCCCTGCCGCGGGACTCGGAACCCGCTTTCTTCCGGCCACCAAGGCCACCCCCAAGGAGATGCTGCCGGTCGTCGACAAGCCGGCGATCCAGTACGTCGTCGAGGAAGCAGTCACCGCCGGGCTGTCCGATGTCCTCATGATCACCGGTCGCAACAAGCGGCCCCTGGAAGACCACTTCGACCGCAACTACGAGCTCGAAGAGGCCCTGACCCGTAAGGGCGACGAGACCCGACTCGCCCGCGTCCAGGAGTCCAGCGACCTGGCGACCATGCACTACGTGCGCCAAGGAGACCCCAGGGGTCTCGGCCACGCCGTGCTCTGCGCCGCCCCGCACGTCGGTGACCAGCCCTTTGCCGTCCTCCTTGGCGACGACCTCATTGATGCCCGCGACCCGCTACTGGCCCGCATGGTCGACATCCAGGAGCGGCACGGCGGCAGCGTCATCGCACTGATGGAGGTGGACCCTGCACAGATCCACCTCTATGGCTGCGCGGCCGTCAAGCCGACCGTGGACGACGACGTCGTCCAGGTCACCGGTCTGATCGAGAAGCCCGACCCCGCGGACGCGCCCAGCAACTACGCCGTCATCGGCCGCTATGTGCTCGACCCGGCCGTCTTCGGGGTGCTGCGCGAGACCGAGCCGGGCCGCGGTGGCGAGATCCAGCTCACCGACGCCCTGCAAGCGCTAGCCTCCAGTCCGGACCTCGGCGGCCCGGTGCACGGCGTCGTCTTCAAGGGACGCCGCTACGACACAGGCGACCGTGGCGACTATCTGCGTGCCATTGTCAGACTCGCGTGCGAACGTGAAGACCTGGGCCCGGAGTTCCGGGAATGGCTTCGCAGTTACGTCACCGAGGAGATGTAGCACCTTGAGCAGCACCGCAGAACGGGCCGCCGACCGCGGCCCGGACCAGGACCGGGTCTGGACGGTGGCCGAGCACCTGGACGACATCCTCGGGCATGTCCATCCGCTGGAGCCGATCGAGTTGCAGTTGCTCGAGGCCCAGGGCTGCGTCCTGGTGGAGGACGTCACCGTCCCCGGCGCGCTTCCGCCGTTCGACAACAGCTCCATGGACGGCTATGCCGTCCGTACGGCTGACGTCGCGGCCGCGACCGAGGACCATCCCGCGGTGCTGACCGTCATCGGCGACATCGCGGCGGGCAGCGGTGACCTGCCCGCCGTGGGCCCGGGCGAGGCGGCCCGGATCATGACCGGTGCCCCGGTCCCGCCCGGCGGCCAGGCCATCGTCCCCGTCGAGTGGACCGACGGCGGACTCGACAGCGGGCCGGTCACCCATATGCCCGCGCGGGGCTCGGACCCCCACGGCGGCAGCGGCAGGGTGCGCGTCTTCCGCCCGGCGCGGGAGGGCCAGCACGTGCGCACCCGGGGCAGCGACGCGGACGCGGGCGAGCTCGCGCTGCGCGCGGGCACGGTCCTGGGCGCCTCGCAGCTCGGACTGCTGGCCGCGCTCGGCCGCGCCACCGTGATGGTGCGGCCCCGGCCGCGGGTGGTGGTGCTCTCCACCGGCAGCGAGCTGGTCCAGCCCGGTGAGGAGGTGGGCCCCGGCCGGATCCACGACTCCAACAGCTTCCAGCTCACGGCCGCCGCCCGGGAGGCCGGTGCGATCGCCTACCGGGTGGGCGCGGTGGCCGACGACGCCGCCACGCTGCGTGCCGCCGTCGAGGACCAGCTGGTCCGCGCCGACATCGTGGTCACCAGCGGCGGTGTCAGCGTCGGCGCCTACGACGTGGTCAAGGAGGCGATGCACGAGGTGCACTTCCGCAAGCTGGCCATGCAGCCCGGCAAGCCCCAGGGCTTCGGCCGCGTCGGCCCGGAGAACACCCCGCTGATGGCCCTGCCCGGCAACCCGGTGAGCTCGTACGTCTCCTTCGAGCTCTTCGTGCGCCCCGTCATCCGCACCATGCTGGGCAGCGCCGACGTCCACCGCACCACCGTCCAGGCGGTCTGCCCCGAGGGCGTCGCCTCCTCGCCCAAGGACAGGCGCCAGTTCCTGCGTGGCTGGTACGAGCCGGCCACCCTCGACGGGCCGGCCACCGTCAGCCCGGTGGGCGGCGCGGGATCGCACCTGATCAAGGCCATGGCGCACGCCAACGCGCTGATCGTGGTCCCCGAGGACGTCGCCCAGGTCGCCCCCGGCGCCGAGGTGGACGTCGTCCTGCTGGCCTAGCCGCCGACCGCGGCGGGTACGGTGTCGTCCCACACAGGAGCCACCTGGCCCGGACCGGGAGAACGATGAGCAGCGCCCAGGACCATCTCACCCACCTCGACCCGTCGGGCGCCGCCCGCATGGTCGACGTCTCGGCCAAGGACGTCACCGCGCGCACCGCCCGGGCGAGCGGCCGCGTGCGCGTGGCGCCGCGCGTCGTGGAACTGCTGCGCGGCGAGGGCCTCCCCAAGGGCGACGCCCTCGCCACCGCCCGGATCGCGGGCATCATGGGCGCCAAGCGGACCCCGGACCTGATCCCGCTGTGTCATCCGCTCGCGGTGTCGGGCGTCACGGTGGATCTCGAGGTCGCCGACGACGCCGTCGAGATCACCGCAACCGTGAAGACCACGGACCGCACGGGCGTGGAGATGGAGGCCCTGACAGCGGTCTCGGTCGCCGCCCTGACGGTGATCGACATGGTCAAGGCCGTCGACAAGGGAGCCGTCATCACCGACGTCCGGGTGGAGGAGAAGACCGGCGGCAAGTCCGGCGACTGGAGCCGGGCATGAGCGGCTCAGCGGCGTCACGCCGCGCCCTGGTCGTCACCGCCTCCAACCGCGCCGCCGCGGGGGTCTACGCCGACACCGGGGGCCCGCTGATCGCCGAGGGGCTGGCCGGGCTCGGCTTCGCCGTGGACGGCCCGCGCGTGGTGCCCGACGGTGATCCGGTGGAGGCCGCCCTGCGGGACGCCGTGGCGGCCTCGTACGACGTCGTGGTGACCACCGGCGGCACCGGCCTCACCCCCACCGACCGCACCCCGGAGGCCACCCGCCGGGTCCTGGACTACGAGATCCCCGGGATCGCGGAGGCCATCCGCGCGGAGGGGCTCGCCAAGGTGCCCACCGCCGCGCTCTCCCGGGGGCTGGCCGGGGTCGCCGGCACGACCCTGGTCGTCAACCTGCCCGGCTCCACCGGAGGGGTGCGTGACGGCCTTAAGGTGCTCGGCCGCCTCCTGGTCCACGCGGTCGACCAGATCCACGGCGGGGACCACCGCAGACCCGCCGATTCCGCAGCCCCCGCCGACGATCCCGCCGATCCCGCGGGGCGGGCCGGGAGCTCGCGCTGAACGCCCCCTGGCCGGTCGTGCTGGCGGACGGCGACACCGTCCTCCGCCCCATAAAGCTGCGCGACCAGCGCGCCTGGCGTGAGGTCAACCAGCGCAACCGGGAGTGGCTGCGGCGCTGGGAGGCGACCATCCCGCCGCCCCCGCCGGGCGGCCCCGTCACCCACCGGCCCACCTACCGGCAGATGGTCCGCCATCTGCGGGCGGAGGCGCACGCGGGGCGGATGCTGCCGTTCATCATCGAGTACCAGGGGCGGCTGGCCGGGCAGTTGACGGTCGCCGGGATCACCTGGGGGTCGATGTGCTCGGGCCATGTCGGCTATTGGGTCGACCAGGCGGTGGCCGGGCGCGGAGTGATGCCGACATCGGTCGCACTCGCCGTCGACCACTGCTTCCGCACCGTCGGACTGCACCGCATCGAGGTGTGTATCCGGCCCGAGAACCTGCCCAGCCGCCGGGTGGTGGAGAAACTCGGATTCCGCCAGGAAGGGCTGCGGCCGCGCTATCTGCACATCGACGGCGCATGGCGCGACCACCTGGTCTACGCGCTCACGGTGGAGGAACTGTCCGAGGGACTGCTGAACCGGTGGCACCGGACCCGACCAGGAGCATCGCAGAAATAAAATACCTGTTCGAATAGCGGGAGAACATTTCCAGCCTGGTCATCCCAACAATCACAAAAAACTTTCGAGATATCAGCCAGATCGTGCGACACACCGCGCCAATTGGCAGATGGCCTCATGCGGACCCCTCTACCGTGTGAGCGTGAGCAGCAGTGGCCTCATCTACGCAGTCATCGTCGGGGCCTGGGCCGCCTATTTGGTGCCGATGTGGCTTCGTAGGCAGGACGAGCTCAATGAGGCCCGTCCGACGGAACGCTTCAGCACCGCCATCCGGCTGCTGTCCGGACGGGCGGGCATGGAGCGTCGTTACGCCAAGAGCCGTGTGGACCTCGAGCGCCCCGGGGACCCGATGGACGACCAAACCGAGCGCACCGTCGAGGACGCGGACGCCCCCGCCACGGGTGGCGCCCCCGCCGAGCCGGGGCGCTACGCGGCCGACCCGGAAGCGGTGACCGACGCGGTCGACGTCCGGGCCTTCGCCGAGCCCGTAACCCTGCGTGCCCCCGCCCCCATGGGCGCCGACGCCCCCGCCGAGGGCGCGTCGGCACCGGCGGCCGGGGGCGCGAGCGGGGCCCGGGGCGCGGGGGCCGGAGGTACGAGCGGTGCCCGCGGCCCGGGCGCCGGGGGCGCGAGCGGTGCACGCGGGGCGGGCGGCGGAGGCTGGAGCGCGCTGGATCGCGGACGGCGCGCCCGAGTGCTCGCGCGCCGCCGCCGCACCACCGTGATCCTCTTCGTCGCCTTCACCCTGGGCGCGATCGTCGCGGCCGTCGGCGGCCTCGCCTTCCTGTGGGCCCCGGGCATCCCGGCCATACTGCTCAGCGCCTATATCGCCTACCTCCGCGCCCAGGAGCGCCGGCGCTTCGCCTTCACCATGGACCAGCGCCACGCCGAGCAGGCCGCGCAGCGGCTGCGTGAGCGCCGTCCGCGGGCCCATCCGCCCGCCGAGGGGCCCTCCGTCGAGGACTGCCCCGCCGATCCTCCCGCCGAGGCAGAGCCCGCCCCCGCGAAGGCGCCCTCGCCGCATGCGGCCGGGCGCCGCGCGCTGGTAGAGCAGACCGATCACGCCGAGTGGGTGGACCAGGAGCGCGAGCGTGAGCGGGGCCCGGCCGCCGGTGAGGGCTGGGAGCCCGTGCCCGTCCCGCTGCCCACCTACGTCACCGCCCCGGTCGCCCCGCGCGCCACCGGCAGCGTCGACCTGGCCGCCCCCGACGCCTGGAGCTCGGCCCGCTCCAGCACCGTCGACCCCGCCTCCGCCCATGACCCCGCCCCGGCCCCGGACCCGGCCGCCGCCCCACCCCGCGGCACCCGCGACCGCGGCCGCACCCCCCTCTTCGACCAGTACGCCGACGAGGACCGGCCGCGTGCTGCCAACGAGTGACGGCCCCTTCACTGACCAGCGAGGAACGGATTACCAAGCACCCCGGAGGGGATGCTAGAGTTTCACTCGTTGCAAGGGCCTGTGGCGCAGACTGGTAGCGCACCTCGTTCGCATCGAGGGGGTCAGGGGTTCAAATCCCCTCAGGTCCACCGCAGCTCAAAGCCCCCGCCGGGGATATTCGGCGGGGGCTTTTTGGTGCCGTACAGCAGCGAAGTACAGCAACTACTTCCCACTACTTCCGATCTTGCTGTGACGCGGGCCACTACAGATAGCCGTCGCCGCCCGGCGGATCGGTGGGTGGATTGGGATCGGCCCGTGGCTCGGGCGCACGATGTTCGCGACGTGCGAGGTACCAGGCCGCGCGGCCGGCAAGCAGCCCTCCCACACCACTGAACAACGTGCCCAGAGCCGTGATCAAGGACGCCGCGTCATCCGACCCGAAAGCCTGGGAATGGCCCCCGGCCGAGTCCTCACTCGACGGCGGAACATGAACTCCACAAATCACCGTCATCAACAGGAGCGCCATGCACAGCAGCGCGACGCTCACAACCTGGAGCCGGTGCGGAGGGCACACCGCGTCCCGCACAACCCGCGCCCAGGACCGCTGTTCCTCGGAAGCCGTTTCCGGGATGGTGGTGGGCACCGGGAAGTGGGCCTGAAAGAAGGGGTCCTGGGTCAAAGTCTCCCGGGAGATTCTGACTCGTTCCTCAAACGTGACGCCCGACTCGGCTCCTCCCTGCGCGGCAGCGCCCTCCCGTAGGCACTTCTGCGCTTCGGCGGCTTCTGGCCGGTCGCGGAAGTCAGGTTGGAGTAACGCCACGAGTACATCACGCAGCGGCCCGACTTCAGCCGTCGCGCGGACGTCATCTTCTCGGCTGCCCAGGGCGGTCCCCACCGCTTGAACCGCACCACTCGCCAAGCCCGCCTCAGCGTCGTACGGTGACTGGCCCACCACCAGCGCGTAGATGGTGGCTCCCAGAGAGTAGACATCGGAGGCCGGTTCCGGATGGAACCCCCGAAGTACCTCCGGTGCGGCGAAGCGCGGGGAGCAGATCACCACGCTGCTGTCGATCGTGTTCTCCGGTCCACCGATGTGCCGCACCACATCGAGACCCGTGAGCTTGACCGTCCCGTCCTCAGCGATGCCGATGCTGTCCGGCGTGACATCACCGTAGACATGCCCCTCCGCGTGCAAAGCCACCAGCGCACCAGCGATCTGCGCACCGACACCAGCCGCCTCCGCGAGGGGTATCGGCGGCTTCCCGGCCATGCTCTCCGGCAGATACTCCGACACCCACCAGAACTCGTTCCCGCCACGGCACGGCACGGTGTCGTACACGGCAGCCAAGTTGGGGTGGCTGAGTCGGCTGAGAACGCCTACCTCGTCCCGTGCTCTTTCGGCGTGCCCGTACCACACCCGCGACCGGACCCGCTTCAGCGCCACCTTACGGTCGAGCCGGGTGTCATACGCCGACCAGACCTCACCGCGTGCTCCGGCGAACGGCCCGTCCCGCAGCAGATAACGACCGCCAATGACGCTGCCCAACCCACGGTTCCTCATGCTCGTACATCATGCCGTGCGGATCGAATCTATCCATCTTTCCCAGGACATGCGCCGATACAGTTGCTTTCTGGCGTCCGATGCCGTGCGGCGGGGATCAGGGGGAGCGGTTTTCGGCGCTGACCATCCAGGCGTGTTTCTCCAGGGAGTCGATGATCGTGTGCAGCAGGTCGGCCGTGGAGGGGTCCTCGCTGTCGACCTGGTCGTGGAGGGTGCGGAGGGTGTCGACGGTGGCGCGCAGGCGGGCGGTGATGAGGTCGACGACGGTGCTCACGCTCGCCTCGCCCGCCGGGAAGGCGGGGAGTGTGGTGGTCGATGACACGGTGTCGGAGCGGCCGTCCGGGATGGCGGCCAGGGCGCGCATGCGTTCGGCGATGGTGTCGGCCGACTCTCGGGCGTCGTCCACGATCTGATCGAGTTGAAGGTGCAGGTCCCGGAAGTTGTGGCCGACCACGTTCCAGTGGGCCTGCTTGCCCTGGAGATGCAGTTCGACGAGGTCGACCACGATCTGCTGCAACGCTTGGGCGAGCTGTGGCGAGGCCGTGAATCCGGCGACATCGCTCTCCGAACGTCGGGAACCCGCAGAAGCGGCCATGGCGTGACTCCTTCGAAAGCGCCGCGGAGCAGACCCCTGGCACAGGAGGCCCGTGTTCGTATGCGGTCAAGCCTTAAGGAGGTCTCTGCGTGTCGCCACCGCGCTTGATCCGCTCGGGTGGACATCCGGCCGCCAGGGCGGGGCAGCGGCGGATGAGCTCCGGTACCCAAGGGGAATGAGTACCCGGCGCTTCTTCGCCGTCGGCTGTCCCCGGGAGCGGCTGCCGTTTCCCTCGGCGCGATCGTGGGCGGTCAAGCTACAGGGGGTCGCTCAGGTGACGATGGCGATGCTGTTGCTGGTCTCTCCCTGAGTGTTCGGGAGGGCGCGAGGGGAGGGCGCGATGTCATGGAATCGTGCTTACCGCGTTCGTGTTTGGTGCGGGCCGGGGGACAGGTGATGGCGCAGGCCAGGGGCACGGGCATAGTAGGTGCCCGGTCCTGTGGCTCCATGGCGTGAAAGCGCCGTAGAGCAGAGGGCGGCAAAGCACATCACAGCGCAACAACTGCACCACAACAGGGGGATAAGGCTCCATGCCACTCATACGCCGTTCCACCGTGGCGGCCGCGGCCATGACCGCGCTGCTGGTGGTCTCCGCTTCGGCCTGCGGGCCCGGTGACGACGAGGCGGCTTCCTCGTCGAACTCCTCGGCCGCGTCCACCGGGCAGCAGGCCAAGGACGGGATCAAGCTGCCCGAGGGCGTCCCGACGAGTCTGGACGACCTGAAGAAGTGGAAGGAGGGCGGCTGGAAGGACTGGGACAAGTGGGCCCGCAAGGCATCGGAATTCGCCAATCCGATCATCAAGAACTTCTGGCAGCCGTCCAGGATGGCCAAGGCGAAGGACTCGTCGCACACGGTCTCCACGCAGAGCGCCGGCCAGGACCAGGCGGCCACCGACCCCGAGCCGCCCGCCGTGCCGGCCAAGCAGGTCTCGCGGCCGTACCACCAGAACATGGCGCCGGTCGGGAAGGTGTTCTTCGACAGCCCCGAGGGGCCGATGGTGTGTTCCGGGACGGTCATCGACGACCCGGCCCACCCGGGGAAGTCCAACCTGGTGTGGACCGCGGGCCACTGTGTGCACTCGGGCAAGCAGGGGGGCTGGATGCGCAACATCGTGTTCGTGCCCTCGTACAACGACAACGGGCTGCCGGCCGAGCAGACCCAGTCGGCGGCGCAGAACGAGGTCAGCCCCTACGGCGTGTGGTGGGCGGACTGGTCGCAGACCTCGTCCGAGTGGATCGCGAACGGCGGTAAGACCGGCGGGGTCGGGTCGGCGTACGACTTCGCGGTGCTGCATCTGAAGCCCGAGAACGGCGGCGGCAAGTCGCTCCAGGAGACGGTCGGGGCCTCGGTGCCGGTGTGGTTCGGGGCGCCGTCGGCGGACCGGGTGAGCTCGATCGGCGCGTACGGCTATCCGCAGGCCCCGCCGTACGACGGGGCGAAGATGTTCAACTGCACCAGTCGGCCGGGCCGGCTGTCGTTCTCGCCCACCTCGCCGACGATGTACCGGATCGGCTGCTCGATGACGGGCGGTACCTCGGGCGGTGGCTGGTTCGTCAACCACGGCGGTAAGACGGTGCTGGTGTCCAACAGTTCGATCGGTTCGTACGGACACACCTGGCTCGCCGGGCCGCATCTGGGCGCCGAGGCCAAGGGCGTGTTCGAGGCCATCAGCAAGAAGTTCGCCGGTCAGGGCTGATCGGCTCGCAGACACACGACAGGCGTCAATGGGCCCGCTCCGCGTTCGGAGCGGGCCCTCGTCATGGGCTTACGGGTGCGCCCGTGAGTCCATCCGTAAGGTCCGTCGTGCCCGCTGCGTCCGGCGCGTCCGTGGTGTCCGGCGCGTCCGTGGTGTCCGTAAGGAGCTTGGCGTAGCAGCGGCTGCTCTCCTCGAAGCGGTAGAACCCGAACTTGGTCACCGGTACGTAGCCGGACGAGGTGTACAGCGCGATGGCCTCGGGCTGCTCGGTGCCGGTCTCCAGGACCATCCGCACCCGCCCCGCCTCCCGCGCGCTGTCCTCCAGCGCCGCCAGGATCCGCCGGGCCAGCCCCCGCCCGCGCGCCGCGCGCACCACGAACATCCGCTTGATCTCGGCGTCCCCGTCCTCGTAGCCCTCCTCGCTCCGCTCCTGGCTGCGCCAGCCGCCGCTCGCGACCGGGGTGCCGTCCGTGTCGTACACGATGAGATAGAGGCCGTGCGGCGGGTCGAAGTGGGCCGCGTCCATATGCGTCAGATCGCCATCGCCGTAGCGCTCGGCGTACTCCACCTGCACTTCCGCGTCGAGCTTGCGGGCGTCAGGGTGATCGTAACGAATGACTCGAACGTCCATGCGATGGATCGTACTTCCAGGCAGGGGGAGGGGCGGTTGATTTTCTCGCGTATCGTGCCGGGCGTGCTCACCGTGACGACCGTGAATGTGAACGGGCTGCGCGCCGCCGCCAAGAAGGGCTTCGTCTCCTGGCTGGACGGTACCGCGGCCGATGTGGTGTGCCTCCAGGAGGTGCGCGCCGAGCCCAAGGAGCTGCCCGAGGCGGTCCGAGAACCCGACGGCTGGCATGTGGTGCACGCCCCAGCGGCGGCCAAGGGGCGGGCCGGGGTGTCCGTGTACGCCCGGCGCGAGCTGGAGGGCGTCCGGGTCGGCTTCGGATCGTCCGAGTTCGACGGCAGCGGCCGCTATGTGGAGGTCGATCTGCCGGGCGTGACCGTCGGCAGCCTGTACCTCCCCTCGGGTGAGGTCGGTACGGACCGCCAGGACGAGAAGGAGCGCTTCATGGCGGAGTTCCTTCCGTATCTGAAGGAGCTGCGCGAACGGGCGGCGGCCGGTGGGCGCGAGGCGCTGGTGTGCGGCGACTGGAACATCGCCCACCAGGAGGCCGACCTCAAGAACTGGAAGGCCAACCAGAAGAAGTCCGGCTTTCTGCCTGAGGAGCGCGCCTGGCTGACCAGCGTCTTCGAGGAGGCGGCGTACGTGGACGTGGTGCGCGCCCTGCACCCGGACGTCGCGGGTCCGTACTCGTGGTGGTCCTACCGCGGCCGGGCCTTCGACAACGACGCGGGCTGGCGCATCGACTACCAGATCGCCACCCCGGGGCTCGCCGGGCGCGCGGTCAAGGCGGTGGTGGAGCGGGCGGCCGCCTACGACCAGCGGTGGAGCGACCATGCCCCGGTGACGGTGGTCTACGGCCCGGCTCACTGATCGCCGGAGTGGCCCTTGGGTGGCGTCTCGCCCAGCTCCGCCCGCATTCGGCGGTTCATGGCCATCGTCAGCTCGGCGTCCACCACGCTCGTGGCCAGCGGCCGAAGCCGCTCCACGGTCTCGCCGACGTCCTCGCCGCGCTCCACGGCGTCCGCCAGCACATGGGCGCGCAGCAGTGTGACGAAGGTCTCGGCGATGGCGTCCACATGCTCACGCACCTCGCGCGCCGCGCCGAGCACGGCGGCCAGCGGGACGCCCTGTTCGACCAGTGTGTGTGAGACGTCCAGCAGGCGGCGGCTGAGGTGGACGATCTCGTCGCCGTCGACGGCCAGGTAGCCGAGGTCGAGTGAGGTGCTGAGGTTCTCGGGGGTGACCTCGCCCTGGAAGTAGTCCGCGAGCGCCTCGGGCCGGAGCCGGACCGGGGTCTCCGCGGGCCAGGAGGCGGCGGCGTCGGGCAGCCCGAGCAGCTCGCCGACGTCCCGGCGGCCGCTTTCGAAGGCGGCGAGCAGCTCGGCGATCCCGCCGAGGGTGTGGCCGCGCTCCAGCAGCGCCGCGATCGTCCGCAGCCGGGCCAGATGGTGGTCGTTGTACCAGGCGATCCGGCCCTCGCGGCGCGGCGGCGGGAGCAGCTTGCGCTCCCGGTAGAAGCGCAGGGTGCGCACGGTGATCCCGGCCTTCTCGGCCAGTTCCGCCATGCGGTACTCGCGTACCTCGTCCGCTTCGGTCGTCGCCACGAGGGAAGCCTATGCCGAAGCCCATGCCGCGGCCGGTCGGGTGCGACCGCCGGTAACTTCGTTATCCACAGCCCCTACCGCTCGATAGATCCCTGTCCTACGCTCCCATCGTGCCAGTGATTGCTGGCACGGTCGTATTCGCGTTCGTGGAAGGCGGCGGCATGGCTGGGCTGACGCATGAGCATGTGCGGGTGGCGGTGATCGGGGCCGGGTTCGGCGGGCTGGGGGCGGCGGTGCGGCTGCGCCGCGCCGGCATCACGGACTTCGTGGTGCTGGAGCGCGCGGACGCGGTCGGCGGCGCCTGGCGGGACAACACCTATCCGGGCTGTGCCTGCGATGTCCCGTCGCATCTGTACTCCTTCTCCTTCGCGCCCAACCCCGACTGGCCCCGGAATTTCTCCGGTCAGCCCCATATCCGCGCCTATCTGGAGCGGGTCGCCGACACCTTCGGACTGCGGCCGCATCTGCGCTTCGGCGCCGAGGTGCGGTCCCTGCGCTGGGACACCGAGGCGGTGCACTGGGAGGTGGAGACGGCGCGGGGCTCGCTGACCGCCGATGTGGTGGTCAGCGCCACGGGTCCGCTCGCCGACCCCCGGATCCCGGACATCCCGGGGCTCGACGGCTTCCCCGGCGCCGTCTTCCACTCCGCGCGCTGGGACCACACCACCGATCTGCGCGGCAAGCGGGTCGCGATGATCGGCACCGGCGCCTCGGCGATCCAGATCGTCCCCGCCATCCAGCGCGAGGTCGGCCGGCTCACCCTCTTCCAGCGCACCCCGCCCTGGGTGCTGCCGCGGATGGACCGCCGGATCAGCGGCCTTGAGCGATGGCTGCACGCGAAGATCCCGGCCACCCGGTCGCTGCGCCGCGGGGTGCTGTGGGGCATCCGGGAGTTGCAGGTCGGGGCCTTCACCAAGCGGCCGGGCGAGATGCGGTTCGTGGAGCGGCTGGCCCGCGCCCATATGCGACGGGCCGTCAAGGATCCGGGGCTGCGGGCGGCGCTGACCCCCGACTACCGCATCGGCTGCAAGCGCATCCTGCTCTCCAACGACTACTATCCGGCGCTCGCCCAGCCGCATGTGGACGTGGTCCCCACGGGGTTGAAGGAGGTGCGCGGCAGCACTCTGGTCGGTGCCGACGGCACCGAGACCGAGGCCGACGTGATCATCTTCGGCACCGGCTTCCATGTGACCGACGTCCCCATAGCCCAGCGGGTGACCGGGGCGCGCGGGACGACGCTCGCCGAGGAGTGGACGGGCGGGATGGAGGCGCTGCGCGGCACCACCCCGGCGGGCTTCCCCAACTTCCTGACCATCATCGGGCCCAACACCGGCCTCGGGAACAGCTCGATGATCCTCGTCATCGAGGCGCAGCTGGCCTATATGGCCGACTATCTGCGCCAGTTGGACACCCTCGGCGGCAAGGTCGCGCTGGACGCCCGCCCGTCGGCGGTGCGCGCCTACACCGACATGATTCAGGAGAGGATGAAACGCACGGTGTGGAACACCGGAGGTTGCGACAGCTGGTACCTCGACAACGGCCGCAACACCACCCTGTGGCCCGGGACGACGTCCGAGCTGAGGAGGGTCACCCGGCGCGTGGACCTCGCCGAGTACACGGTGGTGCGGCCGCGCACCGGGCCGGTCAAGGCCACGGTGTCCACGGCCGGTGCGGGGAGGGGATCGCGGTGAGGCGGACTCCTTCGCCGGCCTCGGGGCCGTACGTCCCGCCCGTGCCGGAGCGCGAGCTGACGGTCGTCTCGGCCGACGGGAGCCGGATCCATACGGAGCTGCACGGCCCCGAGGACGCCCCGGCCGTCGTGCTCGCGCACGGCTGGGTCTGCTCCACGGCCTTCTGGGCGCCGGTGCTGCGTGCCCTCTCGGCCGACCACCGGGTGATCCTCTACGACCAGCGCGGCCATGGCCGCAGCCCGGCCCCAGGACCCGGCGGCTACAGCGCCGAGGCCCTGGCCGACGATCTGGTGGCGGTGCTGGAAGCGACCCTAGCGACCCTTCCGCCGGGTCGGCGGGCCGTGCTGGCGGGCCACTCCATGGGGGCGATGACGCTGATGGCCGCGGCCGACCGTCCCATGCTGCGCGAGCGCGCGGCCGCCGCGGTGCTGTGCAGCACCGGTGCCTCACGGCTGATGGAGCGGTCGAGGGTGGTGCCGCTGCGGTCCCCGCGGGCACGGGCGCGGGCGCACCGTCTGCTGCTCGGTTCACGCGCCCCGCTGGGCCCGGTCACCCCGCTCGCCAAGCGGCTGGTGCGGTACGTGGCGATGGGCCCCGGCACCGACCCGGCCACGGTGGAGGTGGCCGCGCGGATCCTGCACGCCTGTCCCCGCGTCGTACGCGCCGGATGGGGCAGGGTCCTGGCCGACCTCGAACTGGACGCGCGGGCCGGTCAACTGGCCGTTCCCACGGCCGTCATCGTCGGCACCGCCGACCGGCTCACCCCGCCCGAGCACGCCCACGCCCTCGCCGCCGCGCTGCCGCACTGCACCGGACTGACCGAGCTCCCGGGGCTCGGCCATATGACCCCGCTGGAGGATCCCGAGGCGGTCACCGGGGTGATACGCGGCCTGGTCGAGGAGTACGGGACAGTCCGGGGAACCGATCTCACGACCTCTCAGGAATCCCAAGTGGCAGCGAAGGAGCAGACGGCATGAGTGCGCGCAGGGGCCTTGAGGGCCAGGTCGCGGTGGTGACGGGTGCGGCGCGGGGGGTCGGCGAGCTGCTCGCCCGCAAGCTCTCCGCACGCGGTGCGAAGGTCGCGCTGGTGGGCCTGGAGCCCGAGGAGCTGAAGCGGGTCTCGGAGCGGCTGCCGACCGACTCCGCCTACTGGCACGCCGATGTCACCGACGCCGAGGCGATGACGCGGGTGGCGGAGGAGGTCGTGGAGCGGTTCGGCGCGGTGGACATCGTCTGTGCCAACGCGGGTGTGGCCCAGGCCGGTCCGTTCCTCGACACCGATGAGACGGCCTGGCGGCGGGTGATCGAGGTCAATCTGCTGGGCGGCGCCACCACGGCCCGCGCCTTCCTGCCCGCGCTGACCGCCAGCCGCGGCTATCTGCTCCAGATCGCCTCGCTCGCCGCGATCGCGCCCGCGCCCATGATGACGGCGTACTGCGCGTCCAAGTCCGGGGTCGAGGCGTTCGCCCACAGTCTGCGGGCCGAGGTGGGCCACCGTGGGGTCCGGGTCGGTGTGGGCTATCTGAGCTGGACGGACACCGATATGGTGCGCGGCGCTGACCGGGACGAGGTGATGCGCGAGCTGCGGCAGCGGCTGCCCTGGCCCGCGGGCCGCACCTATCCGCTGGGCCCGGCGGTGGAGCGGCTGGTGGCGGGCATCGAGCGCCGGTCGGCGCATGTGTACGCGCAGTGGTGGCTGCGCGGTATGCAGTCGATGCGCGGCTATCTGCCCGCGTTCATCCACGCCGTGGGGCGGCGCGAGATGCGGCGCGCCGAGCCTCGGCTGGCGGCCACCCGGGAGGCGCGGGGCGGTCTGGTGGGCGAGGGCGGCGCGGCGGACGAGAAGGCGCGCACGGCGGGCACCGTGGGCACGGAGCGTCACCAGTAACGCTCCGTCAACCGGCCTGACCTGCGCTTTCTTCACCTCCCTCGGTCCGGAATGCGGAGAAAGTCGGTGCGTGTAACTCTTGTCGGGCCCGACGCCATTCATCCGATGAGGAGTGACACATGGGCCCCAAGGACCAGTCGAACGAGAAGGCTCAGCAGCCCAGGCGGAAGCAGCAGGGCGGGCGGAGCCAGGAGCCGCGGCGCGGTCAGCAGACGCAGTCCGGAGAGCGCATGCAGTCGGCTGAGCGCATGCAGTCCGGAGAGCGGATGCAGTCCGGTGAGCGCATGGAGGAGCGCCCCCGCCGGGAACCGGGGCAGGAGCAGCGCCGCGGCCAGCAGGACCGGCCGGGGGCTCGCGGGCAGTCCCAGCGGACGGACCGTGAGCGCCGTCAGCCGGGCATGGGCGACGAGATGATGGACCAGGAGCCCTTCGAAGAGATGTGACGCGCGGAGAGCGGCACACAGGGCGGGAGGGGTGTATCCCCATGGTCGACCATGGGGATACACCCCTGCGCCCGCACCCTCACTCCCCGTTGCGCGGCGGCAGTTGGGGGCGGCGCAGGTCGGGGACGTCCGAGTAGTCCGGCGGGGTCGCGGCCGGATGCCGCTCCAGCAGGTCGAGCGCGGTACGGACGGCGACCCCCAGTTGCGGATGGCGGCCCTCCGCCCAGTCCACGGGGGAGCGCGGCGCCTCGATGTCCGGCTCCACACCGTGGTTCTCCACGCCCCAGCGGTAGGCGTCGAACCACGCGGCGTTCATCGGCACCGTGATCGACGTGCCGTCGCCGAGGCGGTGACGCCCGGTCATCCCGACCACCCCGCCCCAGGTGCGCAGCCCCACCACCGGCCCGATGCCCTGGATCTTGAAGGCCGCGGTGATCATGTCGCCGTCGGAGGACGTCGCCTCGTCGGCGACGGCGACGATCGGCCCGCGCGGCGCGTTGCTGGAGTACGACACGGGCTGGGCGTTGCGGGTGAGGTCCCAGCCCATGACCTTGCGGGTGAGCTTCTCCACCACCAGCTCGCTGATGTTGCCCCCCGCGTTGCCCCGGACGTCCACGATCAGCGCGGGCAGCGACATCTCGCGGCGCAGATCGCGGTTGAACTGTGCCCAGCCGGAGCCGCCCATGTCCGGGATGTGGAGATAGCCGCACCGCCCGTCGCTCAACTCCCGCACCACGGACCGGCGCTGGGCGACCCAGTCCTGGTAGCGCAGCGGCCGGTCGTCGATCAGCGGGGAGACCGCGACCCGGCGCGGCGGCCCCTCGCCGTCCGGCGGCTCGAAGGTCAGCTCCACCGTCGTGCCGCCCGCGGCCGTCAGCAGCGGAAACGGACCGGCCACCGGGTCCACCGGGCGCCCGTCGACATGGGTGAGCACGGCCCCGTCCCGGATCCCCAGACCGGCCAGCGGTGAGCGGGCCCGGGAGTCGGAGGACTCACCGGGCAGGATGCGCGCCACCGCCCACCGCCCGTCCTTGGGCAAGCGGGTGAGGTTGGCGCCGAGCAGTCCGATGGGGCGCTGGTAGTGGGACGGCCCCTCGTTGCGCCGCGCGGCGCTGACATAGGCGTGCGAGGTGCCCAGCTCGCCGAGGGTCTCGCGGAGCAGATCGGTGAACTCGTCGGGCGAGGCGACCCGTTCGACCAGCGGACGGTACTGGTCGAGCACCCCGTCCCAGTCGACCCCGCACATCCCCGGGTCCCAGTAGTAGTGGCGGGTGATGCGCCCGGCCTCGTCGTACGCCTGCCGCCACTCGGCCGCCGGATCGGCGGTGTGCTGGATCCGCCGCATGTCGAGGTGGACGGTGGAGTCGCTGTCGCCGGACTCGGTGGCGGGCATCGCGCGCAGATCGCCGTCGTCGTAGGCGACCAGCCGGGTGCCGTCGCCGCTGACCACGAACCAGTCCAGCTCACCGGTGAGTTCGGTGCGCTTGGCCTTCGCCAGGTCGAAGTGTTCCAGGGTGGGACGGCTCGAGGTCTCGTCCGGGCTGGCGAACGTCTCGCCGAGCGCGCCCGAGATCGGCCAGCGCAGCCACACCAGCCCGCCGCCGCTGACCGGGCTCAGCGAGGAGTACTTGGACGCGGCGACCGGGAAGGCCGTGACCCGGCTGGCCAGCCCCTCCACCTCGACCGTCACGGTGCCGTCGCCGTCGCCCTCGCCCCCGCTGACGTCCGGGTCGAGACCGCCCGCCGCCGGCCGCCCCTCGGGGGACAGCGCGAAGGGCGAGGGGGTGGCGGAGGACAGCGGTACGAGATAGGGGCGGCAGCCCAGCGGGAAGGAGAGGTCGCCGGTGTGCACGTCGTAGACCGGGTCGAAGCCGCGCCAGGAGAGGAAGGCGAGATAGCGGCCGTCGCTGGTGAAGACCGGCTCCTCGTCCTCGAACCGCCCATTGGTCACATCCACCGTGGTCCGGTCGGCCAGCCGCGCGATCTTGATCGAGCGCAGGGTGCGCCCTATCCCGGGGTGGGACCAGGCGAGCCAGGCCGAGTCGGGGGCGAAGGCCAGGTCGCCCACCGGGCCGTTGTCCGACCGGATCAGCTCGGTGACCGCGCCGTCCCCGTCGGGGGAGGTGTCCACCAGCAGCAGCCGCCCGTCGCCCGCGGCGACCGCGAGCAGATCGCCGTCCGGCGAGGGCTCCAGTTCGTGTACCCGGCCCAGCCGGCCGGCGGCCAGTCGGCGCGGTTCGGAGGGGCCGGTGGCCCGGGGCAGCTGCGCTATCTCGATGGCGTCCTCGCCCTCCGCGTCGGTGAGGTAGGCGACCCGGCCGGTCGAGCCCAGCATCACGGGCAGCCGCACCCGGACGCCCGGGGTGTCGGCGAGGGTGCGGGCGGGGCCGTCGCGGTGGGTGAGCCAGTACAGGCTGCCGCGGACGCACACCGCGCTGGCCCGGCCGGTGGTGTCCACCGACAGCGAGTCGATGTGCGAGGCGGCGGGCACCTGGTAGGGCCGCCGCCCGGTGCGCGCGCCGCCGAGCCGCACGTCCAGCTTGCGCGGCTCGCCGTCCGGGCTCAGATCGTCCACCAGCCACAGCTCGCCCGCGCACTGGTAGACGACGCGGGAGCCGTCGGTCGAGGCGTGCCGGGCGTAGAAGTCGGCGTGGTCGGTGTGGCGGCGCAGATCGGTGCCGTCGGGCAGACAGGAGTAGAGGTTGCCGATGCCCTCGTGGTCGGAGAGGAAGGCGATCCGGCCACCGACGAACATCGCCGCGTCCAGATGGCCGTTCAGCTTCTCCACGAGCCGGGTGCCGTGCAGCCACAGCCGGCCCATCGCCCCGCCCCGGTAGCGCTTCCAGGTGGCGGGCTCGTGCGGCGGCTTGCCGGTGAGCAGCAGGGTGCGGCGCTCGCCGTCGAGGTCGGCCACCGCGATGTCGTTCACCGGCCCCCAGGGCAGCCGCCCGCCGGGGCTGCCGTCGGTGGGCAGGCTGTAGGCCCAGGAGAAGTGGGAGAACGGCTGCTCATGGGAGGAGACCGCGAGGATCTGGGAGACCCCGTCCTGGTCCGGCGGGGTCCAGCCGCGGACCGTGGCGTCCGTACTGCCCCAGTAGGTCAGCCGGCGGGCCGGGCCGCCGGCCGAGGGGACGAGGTAGATCTCCGGGTCGAGGCTGCGCCAGGTGGTGAACGCGATCTGGGAGCCGTCGGGGGAGAAGCGGGGAGGCCCGACGCGGGTACGGTCCACGGTCAGCCGCCACGCCCGCCCGGGTGGTTCACCCGGGACGGTCAGCGGGGCGGCCCACAGATCGTCCTCGGCCGCGAAGCACAGCAAGTCGCCGTGCAGATGCGGAAATCGCAGGTACGCCAGGTCGTCGTCGCATGCGTAAGGCTCCACCCACCCATGTTTTCGAGCTACGCCATTCGGAGCAACTCGGTTGTGTGACCGAGACCACGAACGAAACGGCGTAGTTTCGATACGGCCCGGCTTATGCTGGAGGGGTACGAAACCGTTTCGTTCGGAAGTTCGGTGTTCGGAAGCTCGAACGTTCGAAAGCTGGGAAGCCAGGAAGCCCGGAGGGAGGCGACACCCCATGCGGACCACGGATCAGCCGACGGAGGACCGCGACACCGCCCGGGTGCGCCGCAGCAGACTCTCCCCCGAGCGCGAGCGGGAGTTGTACGAGGCGGTGGTCGAGCTGCTGGGTGAGGTCGGGTACGACGGTCTGACGATGGACGCCGTCGCGGCCCGCACCCGATCCAGCAAGGCCACGCTCTACCGCCAGTGGAAAGGCAAGCCGCAGCTGGTCGCGACCGCGCTGCGCCACACCAAGCCCGTTCTGCTCGAAGGCGTCGACACCGGATCGCTCCGCGGGGACCTGCGGGAGATCGCGCGGTGTTCGGAGACCGCCCATGAGCGGGACGCCGCGCTGATGAGGGGACTCGCCCACGCAAGCCATGACAACCCGGACCTTCATCAGGCCCTGCGAGAGTTGTTGATCTTCCCCGAGATCGATGCGCTCCACGCGCTGCTGAGGCGCGCCGTCGACCGCGGCGAAGTCGCCCCGGACCGGCCCGCCTTGAACTACGTCGTGCACATGATGTGCGGCGCGTTCATCACCCGATCGCTCGTCGAGGGCAAGCAGCCGGACCAGACGTATCTCCTGGAGTACATCGACGCCGTGATCCTCCCCGCGCTCGGCGCCGCATAGCCCTTCCTCTCACTTCCTCACTCCCCCTGATCTCCCCGCACAACCACATAAGGCCCGGCCGGCGCGCCGCTCTCGTCGCCGGTTCGGTCACCCATCCCTGCCCTGCCAGACAACCGACGGGAGCACCCCTTCTCGTGGCCACCTTCCTCTATAAACTCGGCCGGTTCGCCTTCCGGCGACGCGGCTTCGTCGCGCTGATATGGGTGGCGCTGCTCGCGGTCGCGGGCGTCGGCGCCGCCACCGCCTCCCAGCCCGCCAACGACAGCTTCTCCATTCCGGGCACCGAGGCCCAGAAGGCGTTCGACCTGCTGGAACAGCGGTTCCCCGGGGGTAACGCGGACGGTGCCACCGCCCGTGTGGTCTTCCGCGCCCCCAGTGGCGAGAAGATGACCGACCCGGCCAACAAGGCGGTGGTCACCAAGACCGTCGCCGAGCTCAAGGCCAGCTCGCCGCAGGTCGCCTCGGTCGCCGACCCCTACCAGGCCCGGGCCGTCAGCAAGGACGGCACCACGGCGTACATCCTGACCAGCTACAAGGTCAACGCCATGGAGCTGAAGGACCCCGCCAAGGACGGTCTGAAGGAGGTGGGGGAGAAGGCCGAGAAGTCGGGGCTGTCGGTGCAGATCGGCGGTGACGCGCTCCAGGAGATGCCGGAGACCGGCTCCACCGAGATCATCGGCATCGCGATCTCCGCGGTCGTCCTCGCCATCACCTTCGGTTCGCTGGTCGCGGCCGGGCTGCCACTGCTGACCGCGCTCATCGGCGTCGGCATCGGCATCTCGTCGATCACCGCGCTCGCCACCACCCTGGGGCTGTCCACCACCACCTCCACACTGGCGATGATGATCGGCCTCGCGGTCGGCATCGACTACGCGCTGTTCATCGTCTCCCGCTACCGCGCGGAGCTGGCCGAGGGACGGGACCGGGAGGAAGCCGCCGGACGTGCCGTGGGCACCGCGGGCTCCGCGGTCGTCTTCGCTGGCCTTACGGTCGTCATCGCACTGGTCGGCCTCGCCGTCGTCAACATCCCGATGCTGACCAAGATGGGCTTCGCCGCGGCCGGTACGGTCGTCATCGCCGTCCTCATCGCGATCAGCCTCATCCCGGCGGTGCTGGGCTTCGCGGGCAAGCGGGTGTTCGGGCGCAGGGCGCGCCGGCGGATGGAGGAGCGTGCCGCGGCGGCCGCCGCGAGTGGCGCGGAAGCCCCCGAGGAGAAGCCCAACATGGGCACCCGCTGGGCCCGCTTCGTGCTGCGCCGCCCGGTGCTGGTGCTGCTGGTGGCCGTGCTCGGCCTGGGTGCCGCCGCCCTGCCCGCCGCCAGCCTGGAGCTCGGTCTGCCGGACGACGGCTCGCAGCCGGTCAGCAGCCAGAAGCGCCAGGCGTACGACATGATCTCCGAGGGCTTCGGCCCCGGCTACAACGGCCCGCTGATGGTGGTCGTCGACGCCCAGGGCAGTGATGACGCCAGGGGCGCGGCCCAGCAGGTCCGTAAGACCATCACCGGTCTGGACGGGGTGGCGGGGGTCAGCCCGGCCACGTTCAACAAGGCCGGTGACACCGCGACGCTCACCGTCATCTCCAAGTACAAGCCGAGCAGCATCGACACCGAGAACCTGGTCGGCGACATCCGGGACAAGGCGAGCGGGTTCACGTCCGATACCGGCGCCGAGGTGCTGGTGACCGGCCAGACGGCGATGAACATCGACATCTCGCAGAAGCTCAACGACGCGCTGGTGCCCTATCTGGTGCTGGTCGTCGGACTGGCCTTCCTGCTGCTGATGGTGGTCTTCCGGTCCGTCCTGGTCCCGCTCAAGGCGGCGCTCGGCTTCCTGCTCTCCGTCGTCGCGGCGCTCGGCGCGGTGGTCGCGGTCTTCCAGTGGGGCTGGCTGGCGGACCTGTTCGGGGTCGAGGAGACCGGCCCGATCATGAGCATGATGCCGATCTTCATGATCGGTGTGGTGTTCGGTCTGGCGATGGACTACGAGGTCTTCCTGGTGACCCGGATGCGGGAGGCGTACGTCCACGGCGAGCGCCCCGGCCAGGCCGTCGTCACCGGCTTCCGGCACGGCGCCCGGGTGGTCACCGCGGCCGCGGTCATCATGATCAGCGTCTTCGCCGGATTCATCGGCTCGTCCGAGTCGATGATCAAGATGATCGGCTTCGGCCTCGCCACCGCCGTTCTCTTCGACGCCTTCGTGGTCCGCATGGCCATCGTCCCGGCGGTCCTGGCGCTGCTCGGCAAGGCGGCCTGGTGGCTGCCGCGCTGGCTGGACCGGGCGCTGCCCAACGTGGACGTGGAGGGCGAGGGCCTGCGCAAGCAGCTCGAGCAGCCCTCCGCGGACCAGCGGCGCGACAGGGACTCCGACCCCGACGCGGAGCTGACCCGCGTCTGACCCCCGTGTCTGATTCGCCTCTGACCCGCGTGTGACCCGCGTCTGAACACCTGGCGTCATGCCTCGGCCGACGGCGGCCTTCCGATCCCGGAAGGCCGCCGTTCGGCGTTTTCCGGGGGCCCGCGCGATTCCGCGATGTCGGCGCTCTTGCGAACGACTTGCAGGTACGGGCTACCATCGGGCCGATAGCCGCAGCTCAGGAAGTTCAGGAGCGGAGTCCCGCCATGCATGTGCCCGACGGATTCATCGACGCACCGGTCTCGGTGGCGACCGGTGTGGTCGCGGCCGGGGCCGTCGCGGTCAGTTTGCGCGGCGCCCGGCGGGAGCTCGATGAGCGGACCGCGCCGCTGGCCGGGCTGGTCGCGGCGTTCATCTTCGCCGTGCAGATGCTGAACTTCCCCGTGGCCGCCGGGACCAGCGGCCATCTGCTGGGCGGGGCGCTGGCCGCGATACTCGTGGGGCCGTACACGGGGGTGTTGTGCGTCTCCGTGGTGCTGCTGATGCAGGGCGTGCTGTTCGCGGACGGCGGGCTCACCGCGCTCGGCGTCAACATCACCGATATGGCCCTGGTCACCACGGTCGTGGCGTACGCGCTCTTCCGCGCGATCGTGAAGCTGGCCCCGCATCGCCGCCGTACGGTCACCGTGGCGTCCTTCGTGGCGGCGCTGATCTCCGTACCGGCCGCCGCGGTGGCGTTCACGGCGATCTACGCGCTCGGCGGTACGGCCGATGTGGCGATCGGCAAGGTCTTCGCGGCGATGGTCGGTGTGCATGTGCTGATCGGCATCGGCGAGGCGGCGATCACCGCGCTGACGGTCGGTGCCGTCGTGGCCGTACGGCCGGATCTGGTGTACGGGGCGCGGGGGGTGACCGCGCGTCCGCTGGAGATCCGCAGCAGCCCGCTGGCCCCGGCCGCCCCGGGGGCGGTGGCGCGGGCCGGGGGCCCGGCGGCCGAACCCGCCGCGGCGACCTCCGAGCCCCCTGAGGCCGCCGGGACTCCTGAGCCCGCCGGGACTCCTGAGCCCGCCGGGGCCCCCGAGCCTGCCGGGACCCCCACGCCCGCCGCCGCGCCACGGCGGTCGGCGCGGCCCGTGTGGTGGGCCGGGCTCGCCGCCGCGCTGCTGTGCGCCGGGGTCGTCAGCTTCTACGCCTCCGCCAGCCCCGACGGGCTGGAGAAGGTCGCCCATGACAAGGGGATCGACCAGAAGGAGGAGGACCACGCCGCCAAGGACTCCCCGCTCGCCGACTACGGGGTCAAGGACATCACCGACGCCCGGCTCTCCGGCGGGCTCGCCGGGGTGATCGGGGTCGGGGCCACGCTCGCCGTCGGCTCCGGGGTCTTCATCGTCATACGGCGGCGCCGGGCGACGGCCGAGAGCGAGCGGGGCTGACCGTGGGCGCTGGACACGCGCACAAGCTCTACCGGGAGGGCCGGTCGCCCGTCCACGCCCTCCCCCCGCACTGCAAGATCGCCGCCGTCTTCTGCTTCGTCCTGGTGGTCGTCTCCACGCCCCGCGAGGCCGTCTGGGCCTTCGGCGTGTACGCGGTGCTGCTGGCCGGAGTGGCGGTGGCGGCCCGGATCCCGGCCGGGTACGTACTGCGGCGGCTGCTGATCGAGATCCCGTTCGTGGCCTTCGCCGTGCTGATGCCGTTCATCGCGGAGGGCCCGCGGGTGGAGGCGCTGGGGATGTCGCTCAGCGAGTCCGGGCTGTGGAGCGCCTGGAACATCCTCGCCAAGGGCACCCTCGGCGTCGCAGCCTCCGTCCTCCTGGCGTCCACGACCGAACTGCGCGCCCTGCTGCTGGGGCTGGAGCGGCTGCGGATGCCCTCGCTGCTGGTGCAGATCGCCTCGTTCATGATCCGCTACGGGGACGTCATCTCCGATGAGATGCGCCGGATGCGGATCGCCCGCCAGTCGCGCGGCTTCGAGGCGCGCGGGGTGCGGCACTGGGGGGTGCTCGCCTCCTCGGCCGGGGCGCTGTTCATCCGCTCCTACGAACGGGGCGAGCGGGTCCACCTGGCGATGGTCAGCCGGGGCTATACGGGCACCATGCCGGTGATCGACGATGTGACGGCGTCCCGTACCCAGTGGACATACGCCGCCGCCCTCCCGCTGACCGCGCTGATGGTCTGCCTGACCGGATGGATGCTGCCGTGACCGACCCCGCCACCACCCCGCCGTCCCTCCAGGTGTCCGGTCTGGCCTACGCCTACCCCGACGGCCATCAGGCCCTCTTCGGCGTCGATCTGACCGTGGCCCGCGGCGAGCGGGTGGCGCTCCTCGGGCCCAACGGCGCGGGGAAGACCACGCTCGTGCTGCACCTCAACGGCATCCTTACGGCGGGCGCCGGGACGGTCACGGTCGCGGGGCTGCCGGTGGCGAAGGCACATCTGGCCGAGATCCGCCGCCGGGTGGGCATCGTCTTCCAGGACCCGGACGACCAGCTGTTCATGCCCTCCGTGCGCGAGGACGTGGCCTTCGGCCCGGCTGCGGCGGGGCTGCGCGGCGCGGAGCTGGAGGAGCGGGTGCGCCGCGCGCTGGAGCGGGTCGGGATGGCGGAGTTCGCCGACCGGCCGCCGCACCACCTCTCCTTCGGGCAGCGGCGGCGGGTGGCCGTGGCGACCGTACTGGCCATGGAACCGGAGATCCTGGTCTTGGACGAGCCCTCGTCCAACCTCGATCCGGCCTCGCGCCGCGAACTCGCCGACATCCTGCGCTCCCTGGAGGTGACGGTGCTGATGGTCACCCACGATCTGCCGTACGCGCTGGAGTTGTGCCCGCGCTCGGTGGTGCTCAGCGGCGGGGTGATCGCGGCGGACGGCGGAACGCAGGAACTGCTGTGCGACGAGGAACTGATGCGCGAGCACCGGCTGGAGCTTCCTTTTGGCTTCGACCCGCGCTCGGTGACGGTGCCGGTGAGGTGAGAATGCCGGTGTTTCCGGTGTTTCCGGTGTTTCCGGTGGGGCGAGGGCGCCGGTGAGGTGACCGGACCATCTGCACATCGGAGCGGGCCAGCGCCGTCAGGCGCGCTCGGAGGCATACCGGGGGCGCGCGGCGCCTTCTCTTCCGCGCCGCCCCACCGCACCTGCGGCGGGGCGGTCCGTTACGCCTCCAGTGCCGCCAGGCTGGTCCGCACCGCGCGCACGAGCGCCTGCGCACGCGGATCGGCGGTGACGCCGCGCCGCATACCGTTGGTGACGTAGGCAAAGCCGATGCGCGCCTCCGGGTCGGCGAAGGCGAGGGAGCCACCCCGCCCCGGGTGGCCGAAGGAGCCCGGCCCCAGCAGCGGGCAGGCCGGGCCGTGCAGCATGTAGCCGAGGCCGAACCGGGTGCCGACGACCAGGACCCGGTCCGGGCCCGCGGACTCCTCGGTACGGGCCATCGTCAGCGTCGCCGGGGCGAAGAGCCTGCCGCCCGAGCGGGCCGTACGGGCCGAGGGCAGCGGGCCGATCAGCGCCGCGTAGAAGCGGGCCAGCGCCTCGGCGGTCGCCACCCCGCCCGAGGCGGGCAACTCGGCGGCCAGATACGCCGGGTCGTTCTCGTCCGGCAGCGGGGTGATCGCGGCGAACGCCCGCCGGGTCAGCGACTCGGGGTCCCGGTACGCCTCGGCCACCGACCGCTTGGGGCGCAGCCGCGGCCCATGGGCGGCGGGCGCGGCGAGCGCCTCCACCGCCGCGATCCGGCCGACCCGGCCCCGCTGCTCCTCGGGCAGTCCGAGCCACAGGTCGAGCCCCAGCGGCCGGGCGATCTCCTCGGCGATCCAGCGCCCGATGGTCCGCCCGGTGACCCTGCGCACCAACTCGCCCAGCAGCCAGCTGTACGTCTGGGCGTGGTAGCCGTGCGCCGTACCGGGCTCCCATACGGGCCGCTGGGCGGCGACGGCCCGCGGCCCGGATATGCCGTCGATGGCCTCGGCGGGGGTCAGCGGGGTGTCGAGCACGGGCACGCCGGTGCGGTGCGCCAGCAGATGCCGCACCAGCACCCGCTCCTTGCCCGCCGCCTTGAACTCCGGCCAGTAGGTGCTGACCCGGCCGTCCAAGTCCAGCTGGCCGCGCTGGTGCAGCAGCAGCGGCACGGCGGCGGCCACGCCCTTGGTGACCGACCGGACGACCTGGGCGGTGTCCTGGGCCCAGGGCTCGGGGCCGTCGTCGGACGCCTTACGGCCGCCATCGGGATCCTCGCCGCTGCCGGAGACCTCACGGCCATCGGAGACTTCGCCGCTGCCGGAGTCCTCACGGCCGTCGGAGTCCTGGCCGCCGTCGGGGGTCTTCGTACCGCCCCACAGATCGACGACCTTCTCGCCCTCCCGGTACAGGACCACGGCCGCGCCGCGCTCGCCGTGCCGGGCGAAGTTCGCCGCGAAGGCGTCCCGGACCGGTTCGAAACCGTCCGCCACGTTGCCCTGGACGTCCACCACTGTCCGACTCCCGCCATGCCGACCGAGCGTGTGTGCCTTGTGTTTCTCCTTATGGTGCAACGCCCCGCGCGGGAGGATCATGCCGGGGCCGGGCATGATCCCGGCGGACCCGCCACCATGGGGCGGCGGCGGTCCCGGAGCCGACGAGAAGGGGGCACACGGTGCGGAGATTCGAGGGCTACGCGGTCATGCTCACCGGCGCGGGGCGCGGAATCGGGGAGGTGACCGCCCGCCGGTTCGCCGACGAGGGCGCCCGGGTGCTGATCACCGACCAGGACGGTGAACTGGCCGCCAGGGCGGCCGCGTCCATACGGGCCGACGGCGGCGAGGCCGAGTCGCTGGGCTGCGACGTGGCCCGGCGGGCGGATGTCGAGGCGGCCGTGGCGCACGCCGTAAGGAGCTTCGGAGGACTGGACGTCCTGGTCAACAGCGCCCACTCGTGTCACGTCGACACCCCGCTGTTCGAGGACCAGGCGGACGACGAGTGGCAGCAGGACATCGATGTCACCCTGAGCGGCGCCTTCCGCTGCTCCCGCGCCGCGCTGCCGCATCTGGCCGCCGCGGAGGGCCGGGGCGCGATCGTCAACGTCGGCTCGGTCAACGGCCTCCAGGACTTCGGCAACCACGCCTACAGCGCCGCCAAGGCGGGCCTGGGCAGCCTCACCCGCACCCTGGCCGCCCACGCCGCCGGCCGGGGCGTCCGGGTCAACCTCGTGGCCCCCGGCACGATCCGCACCCCCGGCTGGGACGGCCGGGAGGACACCCTGCGCCGCGCCGCCGAGGTCTACCCCCTCGGGCGGGTCGGCGAGCCCACCGACATCGCCGCCGCCATCACCTTCCTGGCCTCCTCCGACGCGGCCTGGATCACCGGGATCACCCTCCCCGTGGACGGCGGCATCACGACCACGAACGTGGCGGTGCGCAGGGCCTTCGGCCACTCGGAGACGGGCCTCCCGACATGACCAACGGGACGCGATGGCAACGGAGTCCGGGTACGGGAACGGAGTGAGTGATCAACCCGTACGCGGTCAACCCGTACGCGGTCAACCCGTACGCGGTCAACCCGCGTGCAGCATCAGTCCGATGCCCGCCACCATCAGCCCCGCCGCCGCGATCCTCGGACCGCCGAACTCCTCCTTGAAGAACAGCGCCCCGATCGCCGCGCCCACGATGATCGACGATTCGCGCAGCGCCGCGATCGGGGCGAGCTCGGCCCGGGTCTGGGCCCACAGCACCAGACCGTAGGCGGTGACCGACAGCAGCCCGCCGAGCAGCCCGCGCGCCGCGACCGGCCGCAGCTGCCCAAGGAGCGCACCGCGCCGGATGGCCAGGGCGCAGGCGGGGATGGCGAAGCCCTCGAGGATCATCAGCCAGGCGATGTAGGCGGGCGGGCTGCCGGAGGCGCGCACCCCCAGCCCGTCCACGACGGTGTACGCGGCGATGGACAGACCGGTGGCGATGGCGGCCGTAAGGGCGAGCCACTGCGGTGCGCCCCCGCCGTTCCCCTCGCGCTCGGCGTGCCGCGCCCCCCTGATGCCCCACAGCGCCACGCCCACCAGCCCCGCCGAGGCCAGCGCGATGCCCGCCGCCTGCCAGCGGTCCGGCCGCTCGCCGACGAAGACCGCGGCGGCCACGGTCACCACCAGCGGGGCGGTGCCGCGCGCGATGGGGTACATCTGGCCGAAGTCGCCCAGGTGGAACGAGCGCATGAGCAGCAGCTGATAGACCACATGGATGGCCGCGGACGCCAGCAGATACGGCCAGGCGTCCGCCGCGGGCAGCGGGGTGAACGGCAGCAGCGCCAGCCCGCACAGCGCCCCGCCGCCGCCCACCAGGGTGAAGGCGAGCAGCTGGTCCCTGATGCCGTGCGCGATGGCGTTCCAACTGGCGTGGGTGACGGCCGCGATGAGCACCGCGGCCGCGACCAGCGGGGTCATACGGAACGCTCGCGCACATCCGCCAGGGTGCCCTCGGCATGCGCGATCAGGGTCTTGGGGTCGAGCGGGAAGACGGTGTGCGGGTCGCCCGCCGCGGCCCATACGGTCTCGTGGTCCAGCAGCCGACGGTCGGCGAGGACGCGGGTGCGGGTGCGGTGGCCGAAGGGCGGCACCCCGCCGATGGCGTAGCCGGTGGTCTCCCGCACCAGCGCCGCGTCCGCCCGGCGGACGCCCCCGGCGCCCAGTTCCTGCCGTACGAGCTCGACGTCGACCCGTGACGCCCCATCCATCAGCACCACCACCGGCTGTCCGTCCGCCTCGAAGACCAGCGACTTGACGATCTGGCTCAGCTCACAGCCGATGGCCGCGGCGGCCTCGGCGGCGGTACGGGTGGCGTCGGGGAACCGGCGCACCTCGACGTCCAGGCCGAGCTCGCGCAGGGCGTCGGCGAAGCGGGGGTGGGCGGCGCTGTCAGGGGCGGAGTCGACCATGGACCGACGCTATCGACGCCTCCGCGACCCCCGCCAGGACTTTTCCCGTCGCTGGCCTCCGGGCTCCGCTGACCGCCCCACCAGCCGAACGCGAAGGAGCCGGGCGGACGCTCGTCGCGCCCGCCCGGCTCCCGGCCATCACGCCGGTGGTGCCGTCGGCTCAGCCGCCCGCGCGCAGCAGGGCCGCCACGATCGGGCCCGCCGTGTCGCCTCCGTGGCCGCCCTCGGGGACCACACCGGCGGCCGCGACATCGTCGCGGTACGCGCTGAACCAGCCGTTCGGCTTCTCCTGGTTGTCCACCTCGGCCGAGCCGGTCTTGGCGCCGAAGTCACCGCTCATCCCGGCCATCGCCTCGGCGGCGGTGCCCGAGGTGGCCGTGAGCTTCATCAGCTTCTTCAGCTGGTCGTGGGTGCTGGACTTCATCGTCCTGCTCGCCTTGGCCAGCGTCCGGTCGTCCAGCGACGGCGAGACCAGGTACGGCTGGTGGAAGGTGCCGGTGGTGGCGGTGGCCGCGACCGACGCCATGTTGAGCGGGTTCATCCGCACGCCGCCCTGGCCGATCAGCGAGGCGGCCTTGGAGGCCGCGGACTGCACCGGCACGGCGCCGTCGAAGGTGGGCACGCCGGTCTGCCAGTTGAGGCCGATGCCGAAGACGTCCCGGGCCTCCTTGCTCAGGTCGTCGTCCTTCAGCTTCCCCGCCTGGCTGATGAAGGCCGTGTTGCAGGAGCGGGCGAAGCTCTGCTCGAAGGTGCCGTTCTTGATCTCGAACTTCTTGTCGTTCTGGAACTTCCAGCCGCCGTAGCTGAAGTACTTCGGGCACGGATGCGGCTTGCCGTACGCCGCAAGACCCTTGTCCATCAGCGTCGTCGAGGTGATGATCTTCATCGTCGAGCCGGGTGCGTACGAGCCCTGGAAGGCGGTGTTGAAGCCGCTCGCGGGGGAGTTGGCCAGCGCGAGGATCTCACCGGTGCTGGGCTTGACCGCGACCACCGACGCCTTGGTGCGCTTGCTCACCTGCTGCTCGGCGGTGCGCTGGAGCGATGCGTCGATCGTGGTGCGGAGCGTGCCCGGGGTGCCCTTGGAGAGCACCTTGAGGGTCTTGTCGGGGGACTTGGAGCCCTTGGCGCGCTGGATCCAGGTCTCCACGCCCGCCTCGCCGCCCGCCTTCTTGCCGTACCGCTCGCGCAGGGCGGCCAGGACGGTCTTGAGGGTCGGGTGCTCGGAGGCGGACAGCTCCTTGCCGTCGCGGTCCACCGCCTTGATCGGCGGTGCCTCGGACGCGCCGGTCTTGAGCGTGTCGCCCTCGGCGAGGTCGGGGTGGACCACGGAGGGCTTCCAGGCGACGACCGGCTTGCCGGTCTTGGCGTCGCGGGTCACGGTCAGCGAGGATTCATACGTCCAGGGGACGCTGTCACCGCCGGAGGAGAGCTGGGCGTTGACCGAGAACGGCACCTTGGCGCCGCTCGCCTGCCCCGCGTCCAGCGTGACCTTGGCCACCTTGGCCTTCTTGCGGTAGCCGCTCAGCGCCGTGGTGGCGGCGCCGCTGTCGTCCGTAAGGGCGGCGGCCTTCGCCGTCTCGCCCGCCGACCAGGCCGCCAGGAACGCGTGCGCGGTGGTCTTGACCTCGGCCGCGCTGGGCGGGCCGGTCTTCACCTTCTTCAGGGACGGCTTGTCGTCACCCGAGCCGGCGCTCGCACCGTCCTTCGGACCGGCTGAATCGTCCTGGCCGCTGCCGCAACCGGCCACACCGACCATGGCGGCGAACACCGCACCGACGATCGCGGCTCTCGCGCCACTCCGCATTTCAGAACCCCCACACTGTGTTCTCGGTTCCCCCCACCAGTCGATGGGGGGCCGCGGTGCCCGGCACTCTACCGGCACCACGTGACGCCCCCGCGCCCTCAATGTAGGGGGTGCGGGGCCGTGGCCGGATCCATTCGGTGGGCCCGGGGCGGAGCCGGGGTCAGATCCAGGTGTCGAGCCACATCCGGGCGCGCCAGGCGTCCATGGGCATCGTCTGGCCCGTGTAGAGCGGGAAGAAGTAGATGAAGTTCCAGATGATCAGCAGGACGAGGGCGCCCGAGCCGACCGCGCCGATCACCCGGCGGGTCTCGCTCGCGCCCGGTGGCCCCAGCAGCGCGCCGATCATCATCGCCACCCCGAGGCACAGGAAGGGCACGAAGACGACGGCGTAGAAGGAGAAGATCGTCCGGTCCTGGTAGAGGAACCACGGCAGATAACCCGCGGCGATCCCGCACAGGATCGCGCCCGCCCGCCAGTCGCGCCGCAGCGCCCATCGGAACAGCAGGTACAGCAGCGCGAAACAGGCCGTCCACCACAGCAGCGGGGTGCCGATGGCCAGCACCTCGCGGGCGCACTTCTCGGCGGCGTCCTTGGGGCAGCCCTCCTGGCCGGCCCGCGGGGACTCGTAGAAGTACGAGACCGGGCGGGACTGGATCAGCCAGCTCCACGGGTTGGACTGGTAGACATGCGGCGAATCCAGGTTGACGTGGAACTTGTAGACCTCGGACTCGTAGTGCCACAGGCTGCGCAGCGGGTTGAGCAGCCAGTCGAAAGCGCCGCCGGTGCCGTGGCCGCCGCCGCCCTCGGACTTGGCGGACTCGGCCCAGTGGCGGAAGTAGCCGCTGTGCCGCCAGCCGCGCCCCTGGTCGTAGCTGCCGCTCGCGGTGAACCAGCCCGACCAGGAGGCGATGTACGTGAGGATCGCCACAGGCACCAGTGAGACGAACGCCCAGCCCAGATCGCGCCGCAGCACCGCCCGGTAGGGGCGGAGGGCGCCCGCGGCGCGGCGGCTGCCCACGTCCCACAGGACGGTCATCAGGCCGAAGGCCGCCAGCACGTACAGCCCGTTCCACTTGGTGCCGATCGCCAGGCCCAGCAGCACCCCGGCCGCGATCCGCCACGGCCGCGCGCCCAGCTTCAGGCCCCCGGCGACCGCCGGGTCCGGCCGCGCCGCGCCGTCCTCATTGGTCGGCAGCGCGGCCGCCAGCCTGGCGCGCGCCAGGTCCCGGTCGACGAGCAGACAGCCGAAGGCGGCCAGCACGAAGAACATCACGACCAGGTCGAGCAGCGCCGTGCGGCTCATCACGAAGTGCAGCCCGTCCACGGCCATCAGCGCGCCCGCGAGGCAGCCGAGGAACGTCGACCGGAACAGCCGCCGCCCGATCCGGCACAGCATCAGCACCGAGAGGGTGCCGAGCACCGCGACCATGAACCGCCAGCCGAACGGATGCAGCCCGAAGAACTGCTCGCCGAGCCCGATGACCCACTTGCCCACCGGCGGGTGCACCACATACGAGGCCGCGTCGCTGAGCGGGATGTGCTGCGGGGCGTCGAGAATCCGGTCGTTGGCGGATTTCGGCCAGGTGCCCTCGTAGCCGTACTCCCAGATCGACCAGGCGTCCTTGGCGTAGTACGTCTCGTCGAATATGACGTTGTCCGGCCTGCCCAGATGCCAGAAGCGGGTCAGCCCGGCGCACAGCGCGACGAGCAGCGGACCGCCCCAGCCGCTCCAGCGGGCGATTCTGGCCGCCGCCGAGGGGGTCGCGCCGAGGATCTCCCAGAGCCGGGTGCCCGGCTCCGCGTACGGCGGGACCAGCCGCTCCCGTACGCCGGGCCTGGTCTGGCCCGCGTATCCGAAACGGCGCAGCCGGCGTTGCCAGGCCGGCGGCTGCTGGCCGGTGGCTTTGCCCGGCTGGGCGTGGGTCGCGGTGTCACTGCTCACCGGGCCATCGTAGGGAAGGGGTCTGTGAGTGTGGCGGGGAAAGGCGGCGAACGGGGATTCGTGCCCGGGGCGGCGGCCTCGGGGGCGAGCCCGCGATTGCCTCGGGGGTCGAGCCCGCAGCCGCCTAGGGGGCGAGCCCGCGGCCGGTCCCGGCGGACGCCACAGCCGGGCGGCGGGCCCGCCGCGCCCGGCTGCGAGGATGGGGGCGTGACTGGAACGCTCGTACTGGCAGGGACCCCCATCGGCGCCACGGCGGACGCGCCCCCGAGGCTGGCCGCCGAACTCGTGGCCGCCGATGTGATCGCCGCCGAGGACACCCGGCGGCTGCGCCGCCTCACCCAGGCCCTGGACGTGCGCCCGGCCGGCCGGGTGGTGTCCTACTTCGAGGGCAACGAGTCTGCCCGCACGCCAGAGCTGGTCGAATCGCTGGCCGGGGGCGCCCGGGTGCTGCTGGTCACCGACGCGGGCATGCCATCGGTCTCCGACCCCGGCTACCGGCTGGTGGCCGCCGCCGTGGAGCGCGGGATCACCGTCACCGCCGTGCCCGGCCCGTCCGCGGTGCTCACCGCGCTTGCCGTGTCCGGGCTGCCGGTGGACCGCTTCTGCTTCGAGGGGTTCCCGCCCCGTAAGGCGGGGGAGCGGCTGACCCGGCTGCGCGAGGTCGCCGACGAGCGCCGCACCCTGGTCTGGTTCGAGGCCCCGCACCGGCTGGACGACACGCTCGCGGCCATGACGGAGGCGTTCGGCCCGGATCGCCGCGCGGCGGTGTGCCGGGAGCTGACCAAGACCTACGAGGAGGTGCGGCGCGGCCCGCTGGCCGAGCTGGCCGCCTGGGCGGCGGAGGGCGTACGTGGCGAGATCACCATCGTGGTCGAGGGCGCCCCCGCGCCCGGCCCCGAGGAGGCCGGCCCCGCCGAGCTGGCCCGCCGGGTCGCGGTGCGCGAGGAGGCCGGTGAGCGCCGTAAGGAGGCCATCGCGGCGGTGGCGCAGGAGGCCGGGGTGCCCAAGCGGCAGGTGTTCGACGCGGTCGTGGCGGCGAAGAACGCCGCGGGAAGCACGCCACGCGAAGGTAAAGCCCCGTAGCGAAAAGCAAAGCTCAGGTTAGTAGCCGGGCAGTTGCTCGCCAGTTTCTCCATGGCCGTTGCCAAATCTCGCTCAAAGAGAGGGAAGAGGCCGTGCGGTGGCGCCGGGAAAGGCGTCCACTGGTTGTTGGAAGACCTGGGGCGATCCCATCCCGGAAGACTTGTCCTGTGTGACAAGAGGAGCTGCCATGAGCGATATAGCGGGAACCTCGAGCGGTGCTCATCCGATAGCCGCCCACACCCCCTCCGATCAGTCCGGCGAGGTGGCCCACGAGGCGTACGCCTTCGCCTGCATGAAGTGCGGGCACGGCTGGGAGCGGTCGTACGACATCGAACACCACGTGGACGGCGAGGGCCGTGCCTTCGTCGTCTACTTCACCGGCGGCCGGCGCGTCCCGTCCCCGCTGACGAGCCCCGACTGCGTCAACTGCGGTGCGCATCTGGTGCGGATCATGCGCTCGGGCCAGGTCGCCTCCGTCCTGGAGAGTGCGCGGCGCGGGAGGCCGCACACCACCCGGGACCGGGGGGAGGGCACCGGCGCGCCGGAGACCGAGACGGACGCCGCACCGGACCGCGCACCGGAAAACGAGGATCCCGCGCGACGCCGTGGGCACCATTGGCACCTCCCGAATCTGCTGCATCCCTTTCAGCACCACCGCGACTGAGTACGATCCGGTTCATATGAGCTGTTTCACATGAGCCGGTTCGAGTGGGTTCGTATGAGCCGGTTCACCTGAGCCGGGCGCGGGCCAACTGAGCGGCCGGACGCGATTCACCTCACATTCACCGGGATTCATAGAATCGCGACCATGGCGAAAACAGCATCGACCCCCGGCGGCAGTGGCAAGGCGAGCGGCGCGCAAAAGGAAAAGGACGCGCCCCCGCCGCCGCCGGAGCCCCTGCGGGTCCCGGTCGCCGATTCCCACACCCACCTGGACATGCAGTCGGGCACCGTCGAGGAGGCACTGGCCAAGGCCGCCTCGGTCGGCGTCACGACCGTCGTCCAGGTGGGGTGCGACCTCGCCGGGTCCCGGTGGGCGGCCGAGACCGCGGCGGCGTACGAGGGCGTCTGGGCCACGGTGGCCCTGCACCCCAACGAGGCGCCGCGCATCGTCCTGGGGGACCCCGACGGCTGGTCCCGGCAGGGCGCCAGGGAGCCCGGCGGCGACGCCGCCCTGGACGCGGCCCTCGACCAGATAGCGGCCCTCGCCGCGCTGCCCCAGGTGCGCGGCGTGGGCGAGACCGGTCTGGACTACTTCCGCACGGGGCCCGAGGGCATGGCCGCCCAGGAGCGCTCGTTCCGCCGTCACGTCGCCATCGCCAAGGAGCACGGCAAGGCGCTGGTCATCCACGACCGGGAGGCCCACGACGACGTGCTGCGGGTGCTCGCCGAGGAGGGCGCGCCCGACACCGTCGTCTTCCACTGCTACTCCGGTGACGCGGCCATGGCGAAGATCTGCGCCGAGCGCGGCTACTACATGTCGTTCGCGGGCAACATCACCTTCAAGAACGCCCAGCCGCTGCGCGACGCCCTCGCCGTCGCCCCGCTCGACCTCGTCCTCGTCGAGACCGACGCGCCGTTCCTGACCCCCGTCCCCTACCGCGGGCGGCCCAACGCTCCGTATCTGATTCCGCTCACCCTGCGGGCCATGGCCGAGGTCAAGGGCGTCCCCGAGGACACCCTGGCGACCGCCGTGGCGGCCAATACGGCGCGCGTCTTCGGCTATTGAGGGCGGTGGCGAGCCGAGGTCGGTGATCACACTGCGTGATGATCTTCCTTTGGAGAGTCACCCCCACTCCGCTACAGTCCCGGACCCAACGCCCTGACCAGTGGACTTGTGGAGTGTTACCGGAGTGTTGTCGTGAGCCGTAGGGCCAGCCACCGCGTCCCGGGCGGCCGTGCCGCCGCCCGCCGAGCCGCTCGCCGAGCCGCCCGGCCCGGCGCCACCGGCCGGACCGATCCGATGCGCAGGCTGCTGCCGCAGGCCATGGTGGTCGCCGCCCTGGCCGGCGGCACCTCCGCCTTCGTCGCCCAGGACAAGGCCGTACGGCTCAGCGTCGACGGCGACGCGCGCACGTTGCACACCTACGCCGACGACGTGGGCGAGCTGCTGGCGGACCGGGACGTCCGCGTCGGCGCGCACGACATCGTCGCCCCCGCGCCCGGGGAGCGGCTCGGCGACGGCGACGAGATCGCCGTCCGCTACGGCCGCCCCGTCACCCTCACCCTCGACGGGGAGCGCCGCCGGGTGTGGACCACCGCCCGCACGGTTGACGGCGCACTGCGCCAACTGGGCGTACGTGCCGAGGGCGCGTACCTGTCCGCCTCTCGCTCCGCCGCCATCACCAGCCGCGGGCTGCTCCTGCACGTCCGCACCCAGCGCACCGTCACCTTCCTCGCCGACGGGCGCCCCCACGTCGTCCGTACGAACGCGGCCACCGTCGGCGAGGCCCTCGCCGCCGCCGGGCTCACCCTGCGCGGCCAGGACACCACCTCCGTCCCGCAGGACAGCTTCCCGCGCGACGGCCAGACGGTGACGGTGATGCGGATCACCGGCGGCAAGGAGGTCCGGGACCATCCGGTGCCCTTCACCACCGTCCGCCGCGCCGACCCCACCCTCCCCAAGGGCACCGAGCTGGTGGCCCGCCCCGGCGAGCCCGGCACCCTGCGCATCACCTACCGGGTGCGCAGCGTCAACGGCGTACGGCAGCGGCCGCGGAAGATCGGCAGCGAGATCGTCAAGGCGCCCGTGGCCCGGATCGTCCGGGTCGGCACCATGACCGTGCCCACCGGCGTCGGCGGCCCGGCGGACGGGCTCAACTGGCGGGCGATGGCCCGCTGCGAATCGGGCGGCCGGCCCGACGCGGTCGACGGCTCCGGCCGCTACGGCGGCCTCTACCAGCTCGACCAGGGCACCTGGCACGCCCTCGGCGGCCACGGCCGCCCCCAGGACGCGCCCCCGTCCGAGCAGACCTACCGCGCGAAGAAGCTCTACCAACAACGCGGCGCCAGCCCCTGGCCCAGCTGCGGCTCCAAGCTTCACCGGTGATGGGGGCTCGGCCGGGTGGCCGGGTCAGGGGCGTCTGCCGGCGGTGGCCGGGGGAGGACCGAGCCTTGAAAGGGAGAACCGAGCCTTGAAAGGGGGAGGACCGAGCCTTGAAAAATCAGGGGGCCTGAAGAGGGGCCTGAAGGGGGTCTGAAGGGGCCTGAGAGGGGCCTAAACTTCCTGGGTGAGCTCCACCGACTCCGACGTTCTGCTCGGCCCCGCCGACATCCGCGAACTCGCGGCGCGGCTCGGCGTACGTCCGACCAAGCAGCGCGGCCAGAACTTCGTCATCGACGCCAATACGGTCCGCCGGATCGTCCGGACCGCCGGGGTGCGCCCGGACGACGTGGTAGTCGAGGTCGGCCCCGGGCTCGGTTCGCTGACGCTCGCGCTGCTGGAGGCCGCAGACCGGGTCACCGCCGTCGAGATCGACGACGTACTCGCCGCGGCCCTCCCCGCCACCGTAGAGGCCCGGCTGCCGCACCGCGCCGACCGGTTCGCGCTGGTGCACAGCGACGCCCTGCGGGTGACCGAACTGCCGGGCCCCGCCCCGACCGCGCTGGTCGCCAACCTGCCGTACAACGTCGCCGTGCCCGTGCTGCTCCATATGCTCGGGCGGTTCCCGACCATCGAACGGACGCTGGTCATGGTCCAGTGCGAGGTCGCCGACCGGCTCGCGGCCCCGCCCGGCTCCAAGGTCTACGGCGTCCCCTCCGTGAAGGCCGCCTGGTACGCCCACGTCAAGCGCGCGGGCGCGATCGGCCGCAACGTCTTCTGGCCCGCCCCGAACGTCGACTCCGGCCTGGTCTCGCTGATCCGCCGGGACGAGCCCCCGCGCACCACCGCCACCCGGGAAGAGGTCTTCGCGGTGGTGGACGCGGCGTTCGCCCAGCGCCGCAAGACCCTCAGGGCGGCGCTCGCGGGCTGGGCCGGTTCGGCGGGGGCCGCGGAGGAGGCCCTGACGGCCGCGGGGGTCTCGCCGCAGGCGCGCGGCGAGTCGCTGACGGTGGAGGACTTCGCCGCGATCGCCGAGCACGGCCCCGCGGCCTGACCGCGGACTCGCCCCCACCCCGCCCCTTCCCGCAGCATCCGATGCACGGCTCCACGGCGTGCCGGGGCTCGCTTCGGGCGTACACCGGCGTCAGGGACCGGAGCTTTCCCCACCCCGCCCCTCCCCGTAACCGGGGCTCCGCCCCGGGCCCCGGGCTGGGGGGCTGCCCCTGCGCCCTCCCAGGGCTCTGCCCCCGGCCCCCTGCCGCGCCCTTGCGCCCCTGCTGGGGCGGCGCCCCGGGCCCCGGGCTGGGGGCTGCCCCTGCGCCCTGCCAGGGCTCTGCCCTCGCCCCCCTGACGCGCCCCTGCGCCCCTGCTGGGGCGGCGCTCCGGGCCCTGATCCGGGGCTCTGGCCCTGCGCCCTGCCAGGGCTCTGCCCTCGCCCCCCCCTGCCGCGCCCCTGCGCCCCCGCTGGGGCTTCGCCCCTGGCCTCGGTTCGGCCGTGTACCAACAGGGCCAGGGCCTGCGGCCGGAGCTTCGGACCGGGGCCCGGCGCCTCGCCGGGTCACGGGGCGCAACTCCCGGAGGCAAAGCCCCCTGAGCGGGCCTGGACGGGGCCTGGGGCGGAGATGCCCCGCTGCCCCGCCCCAGCCCCTCCGGCGTTGAGGAGCGGGGGCCGGAGGCGGCGCCCACGGCGCAGGTGCCCCGCCCTCAGCCTCTCCCGTGTTGAGGAGCGGGTTTCGGGGCGGAGGCGTCCCACCGTCCAGCCTCTCCGGTGTTGACGAGCGGAGTCTGGGGCGGAGGCGTCCCACCACCCGGCCTCTCCAGCGTTGAGAAGCGGGGCCTGGGGCGCAGGCGCCCCACCGTCCAGCCTCTCCGGTGTTGAGGAGCGGAGTCTGGGGCGGAGGTGCCCCGCCCTCAGCCTCTCCGGTGTTGAGGAGCGGGTTTCGGGGCGGAGATGCCCAACCTCCCAGCCTCTCCGGCGTTTGAGGAGCGGGGCCCAGGGGCGGAGCCCCGGCGGGGGTGCGGGGGCGGAGCCCCCAGAACGGGGTCCGGGGGCTTGCCCCCGGTTCGGGAAGGGGCGGGGTGGGGAGCAAGCCCGCCGCAGGCCTCCCCACTCGCGGGACAATGGCCGCACCGGAACACCCGAACCCCACCGAGGAGCCCCGTGAGTCGCCCCGTGACCGCCCGTGTGCCCGCCAAGGTCAACGTCCAGCTCGCGGTCGGCGGACTGCGCCCCGACGGGTTCCACGATCTGGCCAACGTCTTCCTCGCCGTCGGGCTCCACGACGAGGTCACCGCCACCCCCGCCGACGCCCTCCGGATCACCGCCGAGGGCGCGGACGCCGGCCAGGTGCCGCTGGACCGCACCAACCTCGCGGCCCGCGCCGCCCTCGCGCTCGCCGAGCGGCACGGCATCGCGCCCGGCGTGCACCTCCACATCGCCAAGGACATCCCCGTCGCGGGCGGTATGGCGGGCGGCAGCGCGGATGCCGCCGGGGCGCTGCTGGCGTGCGACGCGCTGTGGGGCACCCATGCGACCCGCGCCGAACTCCTCGAGATCTGCGCCGAGTTGGGCAGCGACATCCCCTTCAGCCTCGTCGGCGGCGTGGCCCTCGGCCGCGGCCGGGGCGAACTGCTGACGCCGCTGGAGACCGGCGGCACCTTCCACTGGGTGTTCGCCGTGGCCGACGGCGGGCTGTCCACCCCCGCCGTCTACCGCGAATGCGACCGGCTGCGTGAGGCGTCCGGCGCGGGCGCGAGCGCCGCCGACGTCCCCGACCCCGAGCCCTCCCAGGCGCTGCTGGACGCGCTGCGCACCGGCGACGCCACCGCGCTGGCCGCCGCCGTCTCCAACGACCTCCAGCCCGCCGCGCTCTCGCTGCGCCCCGCGCTCGCCGACACCCTGCGCGCCGGCGCGGACGCGGGCGCGCTCGCCTCCCTCGTCTCCGGCTCCGGTCCGACCTGCGCCTTCCTGGCGAAGGACACCGAGGCCGCGCAGGCGGTGGCGACCGGCCTGGCCGCCTCGGGCACCTGCCGCACGGTCCGGGTCACCTCCGGCCCGGTCCCCGGGGCGCGGCTGGTCGACGCCTGAGCCGTGGTTGATGCCTAGCATGTGGTCGACGCCTGGGCCGCAGGTCGGCGCCCGAGCGTCCCGAGCGCGTGATCGGCGCCCGAGCGCGTGATCGGCGCCCGAGCATGTGGTCCGCGCCCAAGCGGTTGGTCGACGCCTGAGCGGCTGGTCGGCGCCCGAGCGTTTGATCCGCGCCTCAGTGTGTGGTCGATGCCCGAGCAGCCAGTCGACGCCTGAGCATGTGGTCCGCGCCCAAGCGGCCGATCGGCGCTTGAGCGGCTGGTCCGCGCACGAGCGCGTAGTCCACCCGTCAGCCAGCGGTCAGCGCCTGAGCGCGCCGCCCCGCGCGGCGACTACCCTGGGATGCCGATCGATCCGCGTAATGGAGTGTGATGGCGACCAACCTGGTCAACGTTGAATCCGTCGGCAAGGTGTACGGCACCCGTGCCCTGCTGGACGGCGTCTCCCTCGGGGTGAACGAGGGCGACCGCATCGGCGTCGTCGGCCGTAATGGCGACGGCAAGACCACGCTCATCCGGATCCTCGCCAAGCTGGAGCCTGCCGACGACGGCCGCGTCACCCACGCCGGTGGTCTGCGGCTCGGCGTGCTCACCCAGCACGACTCGCTCGACCCCGCGGCCACCGTCCGCCATGAGGTGATCGGCGACCTCGCCGATCACGAGTGGGCCGGTGACGCCAAGATCCGGGACGTGCTCACCGGGCTGTTCGGGGGGCTGGACCTGCCCGGCTTCCCCCAGGGGCTCGACACGGTCATCGGCCCGCTGTCCGGCGGTGAGCGCCGCCGTATCGCGCTCGCCCAGCTGCTGATCGCCGAGCAGGACCTGATCGTCCTCGACGAGCCCACCAACCACCTCGACGTCGAGGGCATCTCCTGGCTGGCCGGGCATCTGCGGGCCCGCCGCTCGGGCCTGGTGGTGGTCACCCACGACCGCTGGTTCCTCGACCAGGTCTGTACCCGGATGTGGGACGTCCAGCGCGGCGCCGTCCACGAGTACGAGGGCGGCTACAGCGACTACGTCTTCGCGCGCGCCGAGCGCGAGCGCATCGCCGCCAGCGAGGAGGCCAAGCGGCAGAACATGATGCGCAAGGAGCTCGCCTGGCTGCGCCGTGGCGCACCCGCCCGCACCAGCAAGCCCCGCTTCCGCATCGAGGCCGCCAACGCGCTGATCGCGGACGTCCCGCCGCCCCGCGACAGCGCCGAGCTGATGAAGTTCGCCAACTCCCGGCTCGGCAAGACCGTCTTCGACCTGGAGGACGTGACCGTGACCGCCGGGCCCAAGGTGCTGCTCAAGCATCTGACCTGGCAGCTGGGGCCCGGCGACCGGATCGGCCTGGTGGGGGTGAACGGCGCGGGCAAGACCTCGTTGCTGCGCGCCCTCGCCGAGGCCGCCCGCAGCGAGGGCGAACAGCAGCCCGCCGGGGGCCGGATCGTGGTCGGCAAGACCGTAAGGCTCGCGTATCTGTCCCAGGAGGTCGCCGAACTCGACCGGAACCTGCGGGTCCTGGAGGCCGTCGAGCAGATCCGGCAACGCGTCGACCTGGGCAAGGGCCGGGAGATGACCGCTTCCCAGCTCTGCGAGAAGTTCGGCTTCACCAAGGAGAAGCAGTGGACCCCGGTCGGCGATCTCTCCGGCGGTGAGCGGCGCCGATTGCAGATCCTGCGGCTGCTGATGGACGAGCCCAATGTGCTCTTCCTGGACGAGCCCACCAACGACCTGGACATCGAGACCCTGACCCAGCTGGAGGATCTGCTCGACGGCTGGCCCGGCTCACTCGTGGTCATCAGCCACGACCGCTACTTCATCGAGCGCACCACCGACCGGGTGCTCGCCCTGCTGGGCGACGCCACCCTGCGGATGCTGCCGCGCGGCGTGGACGAGTACCTGGAGCGGCGGCAGCGGGCCCTGGCCGCGGCCGCCCCGGCCGCCGCCTCGCCCGCCAAGCAGAAGACCGGAGAACAGGCCGCCCGGCAGCGGTCGGCGGCCGACCAGCGCGCCGCCAAGAAGGAGCTTCAGCGCATCGAGCGGCGGCTGGACCGGATCAGCGAGCAGGAGTCCGAGCTGCACGCGCGGATCGCCGAGCACGCCACGGACTTCGCCAAGGTCGCCGAGCTCGATACGCGGCTGCGCGAGCTGACGGGGGAGCGGGACGAGCTGGAGACCCGCTGGCTGGAGCTGGCCGACGACGCATGATGTGAGTGGCCTGAACGCATCGTGTGAAGAGGTTGTGCGGCGATGGCGCGCGCCCTGGCAACGGTCGCGTCACAGGCCGGTCTCAGCTGATCGATGACCTGGACACTGTTCCCTATTGCGCCCCTTACGGGTGATACAAAGAACTCCCGCCTGCCTTCCGCTCAATGGCGGGGTGCCCTGTCCGATTCGCTCCTTCCCGGGGGGCTTTGACCCACCGGGATCGCGGGGGAGGCCGGTCGGACGACGGGTCCCGCATCTGAAGGAATTCGCATGTCACAGCCGCCTCCGCCGCCAAACCAGCCGCCGCAGGGCGGCTTCGGCGCGCCGCAGGAACCTGGTTACGGCTACCCACAGCAGCCGCCCACGCCGCCTCCGGACCAGCAGGGCTACGGCTATCCGCAGGCCCCCGGCCAGCCGCCGCAGACCCCGCCGCCTCCGCCGCCGTCGGCACCGCCGGCGCCGCCGCAGACGCCCCCGCAGGGCGCCGGCGGCTACGGCTACCCGGATCAGTCGGCGCACGGCCAGCCGACCCAGGGCAGCGGGTCGCCGTACGGATCCGGCCAGCAGCCTTACGGTCAGCAGCAGTACGGCCAGCAGCCTTACGGACAGCCGCAATTCGGCCAGCCGCAGTACGGCCAGCCGCCGCAGGCCCAGTACCCCGGCGGCCCCGGTGGCTCCGGCCAGTCCAAGCAGCGCATGGCGATCATCGTCAGCGCCGTGGTCGCGGTCGCGCTGATCATCGGCGGCGGCATCTGGTTCGCCACCAAGGGCGACGACGGCGGCAGCGAGGCCAACGGCAAGGGCAAGGACAAGCAGTCCAGCCAGGGCGCCTCCAGCGGCACCACGGGCGGCGGGGACAAGCCCGCCAAGGCCGTGGACGCCAAGCTGCTCAACAAGGTCCCGATGCCCAAGGTCTCCGACCAGGTCACCGTCGAGGGCATGTGGGCCACCGACGACACCTTCGTGAAGGCCGGTGTCTACAAGATCGTCGGCTATCCGCCGAGCGGCGGCGCCGCCAAGTGGACGATCCCGCTGGACGGCGCGGTCTGCTGGTCCTCGGACCACCTCACCAAGGACGGGCTGACCACGGTCCTCTACCAGGAGGCCAAGCCGTCGGCCGAGGACAAGTACCCCGGCTGCACCGAGGTCGGGCTGCTGGACCTGAAGAACGGCAAGATGCTGTGGCACCGGAGCGTCAAGGAGGGTGACGAGAAGATCCGCTTCGACGAGGTCACCATCGGCGGCGGAACCGTGGCCGCGGGCGGCACCAGCGGCGGCGCCGCCTGGTCCACTTCGGGCCAGTCCCTGTGGAAGCCCAAGTCGGGCGAGCAGTGCTCGGACGACGGCTACGCGGGTGGCGAGGACAAGCTGGTCGCGGTGCGCCGCTGCGGCGACTACGACAACCCGCAGATCCAGGTCCAGACGCTGAACCCGAAGACGGGCGCGGTGAAGTCGGCCTACAAGGTCTCGCAGGGCATCGACTACGTCCACGTCGCCTCCACCGATCCGCTGGTGATCGGCCTGGACGCCGGTGACTCCACCGGCTCGGCGGTCTCGGACTTCCTGTCCATCGACGACAGCGCCAAGACCGGCAAGGTGCTCGGCAAGATCGGCACCGAGAACGGCAAGTACGACGCCAAGTGCGACTCGACCAACGTCGAGGGCTGCCGGAAGCTCGCCGTCTCCAAGTCGGCGAACGCCCTCTTCCTCGGCTCCGAGGACCGCACCGACTCCAGCGCCGCGACGGCCAACGAGGTCGTGGCCTTCGACCTGAAGACCGGCAAGCCGATCGGCAAGACCGACGGGGTCAAGGGCGCCGCCCTCACCCCGCTCGGGCTGGACAAGGACGGGTCCGTCCTCGCCTACCAGGAGAGCACCTGGGAGACCGGCGGCGCGGTCTGGCGGATCGACCCCAAGTCGTACGCCAAGACCAAGCTGTTGCAGAACCCCGTCGCCAGCCATGAGATGGAGCAGAAGTTCAGCCCCAGCTACTCGGAGATCATCTACTCCGGGGAGCACCTCTACATGAGTGACGTCTACGCCACCAAGCCCTCGGGCACCTACGACCGGGACGACCCGCTGGCGATCATCTTCGGCGCGAGCTGACGTGTTCGGCGCGAGCTGACGCGACGCGAGCCGACGCGGCGCGAGCTGACGCTCCGGCGTCCGCCCGGCCCATCCCACGGCGGCCCCGCCCGTACGACACCGTACGGGCGGGGCCGCCGCCGTGTGCGTCGGCGGAGCGCCGGGGCGCGCGCCCCCTGGGAACCCGGCCGCATCGATCGGATTGGGACGTCAACCGGACGTCAAGTAGGCACGAATGGCCGGGATTTCGGCATTCCGGGGGGCTTCTGCCCGGTAAGGGGCGCGCAACGTCGAACAAGCGTGTAGCTTTCCCCCCTGAGCGAATGGGGGGAGCTCATGGGCGTGCGACTCATGGTGGTCGACGATCACCGTCTGCTCGCGGAGGCGCTGGCCTCGGCGCTGAAGCTGCGCGGGCACCGGGTGCTCGCCGCGGCGGCGCCGAGCGCGGGCGCGGCGGACCTGGTGGTGAGCCGGGCACCTGAGGTGTGCCTGCTGGGCACGGCGGCACCCGCCGAGCCGGGGGTGTTCGACCCGGTGGTGCGGATCAAGAAGGAGCGGCCACAGGTCGCGGTCGTGGTGCTCGGTCCGGTGCCGAGCCCGCGCGGCATCGCCGCCGCCTTCGCCGCCGGGGCGTCCGGCTATGTGCGCCACGACGAGCGGATCGAGGGCGTCGAACGCGCCATGATGAAGGCGCGCGCGGGCGAGGCGGCCGTGGCGCCCCAGCTGCTCCAGGGGGCGTTCGCGGAGCTGCTCAACCCCGCGGCCCAGCCCGACGACGAGGGCGCCCGGCTGCTGCGGATGCTGACCCCGCGCGAGGTGGAGGTGCTGGTGCGGGTCGCCGAGGGCGAGGACACCCGGCTGATCGCGGCGGGCATGGGGATCGCCCCCAGCACGGCCCGCACCCATGTGCAGCGGGTGCTGATGAAGCTCGGGGTGGGCTCGCGGCTGGAGGCGGCGGCCCTGGCGGCGCGTACGGGGCTGCTGGACCGCGCGGCGACGCGCCGGACCGCGCCGCCCCCGCCCGCGCCGCAGCCGCCCGCGTCGGCGCCGTAGCCCGTACGGCGGCCCGTGCCGTAGCCCGTACGGCGCGGTTCGTACCGTGGCCCGTACGGCGGCCCGCGGTTCTCAGCCCGCTCCGGACCCGGGCTCCCGGCCTCCGGGCTCTCCGGTCCCGGGTCCGGCGCCGGGCCCGGGACCGCCCCCGGGCCGAGCGGGCTCCGGCTTGGGCCCGGCCCCCGGCGCGGAGAGCGGCCTGAGCTTCATCCAGAGCAGGAAGAGCAGGCCGACCGCGAGCATGCACGACCCCGTCCAGAGGTTGATGTTGATGCCCGACGCCTTCCTCACATCCGCGTCCGAGGCGGTGAACCCGGCGATGAGGACGATGATCCCGTAGATCACGAACAGCCCGCCGATGATCCGCCGCACATCGAACAGCCGGGCCGCGGTCGCCGACTTCTGTTCCAGCTCCTCGACCTCGTGCCGGTATTCGTACTCCTCACTCATGGCGCACGCTCCTTAATCCCGGAAGGGTCACAGGGAGAACGGGATGTAGCACAGGGCCGCGAGGATCAGCGCGCTCCAGCCCAGCACGGCCGGACGGCGGTACCACGCCTCGTCGCCCGGCGCCGGTGGCTCGGCCACCCCGGGCGCCGTGGTGCCGTAGACCAGACCGGCCAGCGACTCCACCGGCTTGGGCTTGGTGAACGGCGTCAGCGTGACCATCACCACCCCGCCGACCACGAACGCCACGATGGCGGAGACGAAGTTGGCGCCCTGGTCGCTGGGGATGGCGATGACATCCCCCAGGTAGAGCCAGAAGTAGTTGATCATCGCGGCCACCGTGCCGCACAGCAGCCCCCAGAACCCCGCCGCGGCGGTGGCCCGCTTCCAGAACATCCCGATGATGAAGACGCAGAACAGCGGCACGTTGAAGAACGAGAACAGGGTCTGGAGGTAGTTCATGATGTTGCTGAACGAGGAGGCGATGAAGGCCGTGCCCATACCGGCGAGCACCCCGATCGCCGTCACCACCCGCCCGGTGAGCAGGTAGTACCCGTCCGGCCGGCCCTTTTGCACATACGCCCGCCAGATGTCGTTGGTGAAGACCGTGTTGAACGAGGACACATTGGCCGCCATGCCCGCCATGAAGGCGGCCAGCAGCCCGGTCACCGCGAGCCCCAGCACCCCGTTCGGCAGCAGTTCGCTCATCAGCAGCGGAATCGCGTCGTTGTACTGGAGCCCGCTCGTCTTCGAGCCGATGCCCGGCTCCATGACCAGGGCGATCAGCCCGGGGACCACCACGATCAGCGGGATGAACATCTTGGGGAACGCGGCGATCAGCGGAGTGCGCTGGGCGGCCGAGAGGTTCTTGGCCGACAGGGCGCGCTGCACCTCGGCGAAGTTGGTCGTCCAGTAGCCGAAGCTCAGACAGAAGCCGAGGCCCAGCACGATGGTCAGCCAGTTGGCCCCCAGCGGGTTGGACGAGCCGATGCCGGTGCCGCCCCAGGCGGAGACGAAGTTGGGGCCGTGGGAGTCCGTGAGCGAGTCCTTGAGCCCGCCGAAGCCGCCGATCCGCCGGAGGCCGACGACGGTGAGCGGGATCAGGGCGGCCAGGATCACGAAGAACTGGAGCACCTCGTTGTAGATCGCCGAGGAGAGTCCGCCGAGGGTGATGTACGCGAGCACGAAGAGCCCCGCGACCACGATGGCCACCCACTGCGGCCAGCCCAGCAGCGCCTCCACCACGATCGCCATCGCGTAGAGGTTCACCCCCGCGATCAGCACCGACGCGACCGAGAAGATGATCGAGCTGAGCAGATGCGAGGACGGTCCATAGCGGTGCAGCAGGAACTCGGGGACCGACCGTACCTTGGAACCGTAGTAGAACGGCATCATCACCAGGCCGAGGAAGACCATGGCCGGAATCGCCCCGACCCAGTACCAGTGCACCGTGTACACCCCGTACTGCGCGCCGTTGGCGGCCATCCCCAGGATCTCCAGGGCGCCCAGATTCGCGGCGACGAAGGCCAGACCGGTGACCCACGCGGGCAGCGACCGGCCGGAGAGAAAGAAGTCGAGGCTGGTCTTGACGCTCGCTCTGGCGGCGAATCCCACGCCGAGGACGACGACGAAATAGAGGATCAGGATCGTGTAGTCGAGCACGTTGGTGGGGAGCCGTAGCCCTTCGGCCAGATAGTGCATGGTCTCGCCTCATCGCCTGAACGGAATGCACCAGAAACGTTCGGTGAACGTATCCGAATTCTTGTGGTTTGTCCGAGCACCTTCACCGCGCATTGACGGCACTGTTGGCTTGTGGTTCATTATGTTGAGTTGTGTTGGGTGCACCTGACAGGAGCTGGCGGAGTGAAGAAGACGGCGACGCGGCTCGCGGACGGACGCGAGCTGATCTATTACGACGCACGCGACGACGCGGTGCGCGACGCCGTCGACCAGCGGCCGCTCGACCCCATCGCGACCCGCTCGGAGATCCGGCACGACCGCCTGCTCGGCGACCGGGTGGCGATCGCCTCCCACCGCCAGGCCCGCACGTACCACCCGCCGGCCGACGAATGCCCGCTGTGCCCCTCCCGCGAGGGGCGGCACAGCGAGATCCCCGCCTCCGACTACGACGTCGTGGTCTTCGAGAACCGCTTCCCGTCGCTGGCCGGTGACTCGGGCCGGTGCGAGGTCGTGTGCTTCACCTCCGACCACGACGCCTCCTTCGCCGACCTCGACGCCGAACAGGCCGCTCTGGTGCTCGACGCCTGGACCGACCGCACCGCCGAGCTGGCCCAACACCCCGCCGTCGAGCAGGTCTTCTGCTTCGAGAACCGCGGCAAGGAGATCGGCGTCACCCTCGGCCATCCGCACGGCCAGATCTACGGGTATCCCTTTGTGTCCCCTCGTACACGGCTGATGCTCCGTTCGCTCGGCGAGCACCGTGAGGCCACCGGTCGGAATCTGTTCGATGATGTGGTCGCCGATGAGCTGGCCGACGGGCGACGGGTGGTGCTCGACGGCGAGCACTGGGTCGCGTTCGTCCCCTACGCCGCCCACTGGCCCTACGAGGTGCACCTCTACCCGAAGCGGCGGGTCCCGGACCTGCCGGCGCTGGACGAGGCCGCGCGCACAGAGTTTCCACAGATGTATCTGGAACTCTTGAAGCGCTTCGACCGGATCTTCGGGGAGGGCGAGCCGCCCACGCCCTACATCTCCGCCTGGCACCAGGCGCCGTACCGCATGGCCGACCGCGGTGAATTCGCACTTCACCTCGAGCTTTTCACCATCCGCCGCACTTCCGGCAAGCTGAAGTTTCTCGCGGGTTCCGAATCCGGCATGAATGTGTTCATCAACGATGTGCCGCCGGAGGCCGCGGCCGAGCGACTGCGAGAGGTAGCGAGCGAGTGAACACTGCGCAGCAGAAGAAGTACCTGGTCACCGGCGGTGCCGGCTATGTCGGCAGCGTGGTCGCGGCGCATCTGCTCGAAGCCGGGCACCGGGTGACGGTGCTGGACGACCTCTCCACCGGCCACCGCGCCGGGGTCCCCGAGGGTGTGGAGTTCATCGAGGGCCGCATCCAGGACGCCGCCAAGTGGCTCGACCCCTCCTACGACGGGGTACTGCACTTCGCGGCGTTCTCCCAGGTCGGCGAGTCCGTCGTCCACCCCGAGAAGTACTGGGTCAACAATGTGGGCGGCACCACCGAACTGCTCGCCGCGATGCGCGACGCCGGGGTGCGCACCCTCGTCTTCTCCTCCACCGCCGCCACCTACGGCGAGCCCGACCAGACCCCGATCACCGAGGACCTCCCGACCGCGCCCACCAGCCCCTACGGGGCCAGCAAGCTCGCCGTCGACCACATGATCAGCGGTGAGTGCGCCGCCCACGGTCTGGCGGCGGTCTCCCTGCGCTACTTCAACGTCGCGGGCGCCTACGGGGCGTACGGCGAGCGCCATGACCCCGAGTCCCACCTCATCCCCCTGGTGCTCCAGGTCGCCCAGGGCCGCCGTGAGGCCATCTCCGTCTTCGGCGACGACTACGCCACCCCCGACGGCACCTGCGTCCGCGACTACATCCACGTCGCCGACCTCGCCGACGCCCATCTGCTCGCCCTCGGTGCTGCGTCCCGTGGTGAGCATCTGATCTGCAACCTCGGCAACGGGAACGGCTTCTCCGTCCGCGAGGTCATCGAGACGGTGCGCCAGGTCACCGGCCACCCCATCCCGGAGATCGCCGCCCCGCGCCGCGGCGGCGACCCGGCGGTCCTGGTGGCCTCCGCCGAGCGTGCCAGGGAGCGCCTGGGCTGGCGCCCGACCCGCGCCGACCTGGCCGGAATCGTCGCGGACGCATGGGAGTTCGCGCAGCGGAGGGAGAGTCAGTGACGGACGAGCACGGCCCCGGGCGGGTCACGGCGGAGTTCCGCGAGGTCTACGGCACCGAGCCCGGCGGCGTCTGGGCGGCGCCGGGCCGGGTCAATCTGATCGGCGAGCACACCGACTACAACGACGGCTTCGTGATGCCGCTCGCCCTGCCCCACACCTGCCTGGCCGCCGCCTCCCCGCGCACCGACGGGGCGCTGCGGCTGCACTCGGGCGACGTCCCGGGCGGGGTCGTCGAGCTGCGGGCCGAGGAGCTTTCGCCGGTCGCGGGCGGCGCGGGCGGCGGCGACCGCGGCGGCTGGGCCGCCTATCCGGCCGGAGTGGTCTGGGCGCTGCGCGAGGCGGGGCTGCTGACGGGCGCGGCCGGTGGTGCGGATCTGCACTTCGCGTCCACCGTGCCCACCGGCGCCGGGCTGTCCTCGTCCGCCGCGCTGGAGGTGGTCACTGCCACCGCGCTCAACGATCTGTACGGGCTGGGGCTCACCCCGCCGCGCATCGCCCAGCTGTGCCAGCGCGCGGAGAACGCGTTCGTGGGCGTGCCCTGCGGGATCATGGACCAGATGGCGTCGGCGTGCTGCACCGAGGGGCACGCCCTCTTCCTCGACGCCCGTGATCTCACCCAGCGCCAGGTGCCGTTCGACCTGGCGGCCGAGGGGCTGCGGCTGCTGGTCGTGGACACCCGCGTCAAGCACGAGCTGGGCGACGGCGCCTACGCGAGTCGGCGCGCCGCGTGCGAGGCGGCCGCGCGGGCGCTCGGGGTGCGGGCGCTGCGGGACGTGCCCTTCGAGGGGCTGGACGCGACGCTCGCCGAGCTGGAGCGGCTGGGCTGCGACGCGGCCACCCGGCGGCGGGTGCGTCATGTGGTGACCGAGGACCGGCGGGTGGAGGAGGTCATCCAGCGGCTCGACGCGGGGGACACCCGGTCCATCGGGCCGGTGCTGACCGCCGGGCACGCCTCCTGCCGCGACGACTTCGAGATCTCCTGCGACGAGCTCGACCTGGTCGTGGAGACGGCGAACGGGGCGGGGGCGCTCGGGGCGCGGATGACCGGGGGCGGCTTCGGCGGCTCGGCCATCGTGCTGGTGGCCGAGGCGGACGCGGAGGCGGTGAGCAAGTCGGTGACCGAGGCGTTCGGCGCGGCCGGGCACCGGGCGCCGCGGATCTTCCCGGCGGTGCCGAGTGCGGGGGCGCGGCGGCTGTAGGGGGCCGTGCCCATCGGCCGTACCCACCGGCCGTACCCACCGGCCGTACCCATCGGCCCTTGATCGCCTCTTGATCGCCTCTCGGTAAATTTTCGCCGCTCGTGGATCTCGTACTCCCCAAGAGCGAACAAGAAACCCACAGTGAACGGGCGAGAGCGGTCAGTTTCGCTAATCCGCTTCCTATATGAGACCACGGCCTTACTCTGAGTACAGCGTCGGTGGGGGCCGACGCTTATCAGGGGGCGAGACAGTCAGGTACGACGCCCGGGGTGGGGTAGCAATCAGGGCACGGCGGCGGCCGTGCGGGTTGTGGTGACCCCGCGCCGGGCGCCGTACCCGCACTGTTTCTCGGTGTATCCGGGATCTTTCATCCGGCGACGTGGGGGGTTGTTCGTGGCACGTATTCGGGTACTCGTGGTCGACGACCATCGTATTTTCGCCGAGTCCTTAGCGGCCGCCCTCGCGGCGGAGCAGGACGTGGACGTGGCGGCGGCCGGAAGCGGTCCGGCGGCGTTGCGCTGTCTGGAGCGTGGGGCGGCGGAGGGGCGCCGCTTCGACGTCCTGCTGGTCGACGCCGACTTGGGCACGGCCGCCGACGGTGTGGGGCCACCGCTTCCGGTGCCGGCCGAGCTGCCGTACGGCGGGGCGAACGGCACGGCGCACGGCGGCATCCATGGCGGGGCGCATGTCGGCGCGCACGGCGGGCCGCACGGTGGGCCGCATGGCGGGGCCCACGGCGGGGCCCACGGCGGCCCGGCCCGGGCGGTGAACGGCCGGGCGGCCGACGGCATATCGCTCGTCGGCGCGGTCCGCTCAGCCCAGCCGGGGGTGCGCACCGTGGTGCTGGCCGAGCGCGACGATCCGCGTCGCGCGGCGGCGGCGCTCCAGGCCGGGGCGTCCGGCTGGGTCGCCAAGGACTGCTCACTGGTCCGGCTGCTCGCGGTCATCCGGGGGGTGCTGCGGGAGGAGACCCATCTGCCGCCCGCTCTGCTCACCGGCGTTCTGCGGGAGTTGACGGCCGCCCGTAAGCACCGCACCGAAAGTGAGCGGCTGGTCGAGTCGCTGACGCCGCGTGAGCGGGAGGTGCTGCGCTGCATGGTGGCCGGGCTCGGCCGTAAGGCCGTCGCCGAGCGGCTCTTCCTCTCCCCGCACACCGTCCGCACCCATATGCAGAATGTGCTGGGCAAGCTGGGTGTCCACTCCACGCTCGCGGCCGTGGCGCTGGCCCGGCGCGCCGGTGTGGGGCCGGTCGACCTAGCCGGGGAGATTGTCGAACGGGGCGGTCAGCTGGCGTAGCAGCGCGGCCAGTTCGGCCCGCTGGGCCTGGGAGAGCTCGGCCAGGATGGCATGCTCGTGGTCCAGCAGCCCCGCCAGTGCCTGATCGGCGCGGTCACGCCCTTCGGCGGTCAGCCGGACCAGCACACCGCGCCGGTCACTGGGGTCGGGCCCCCGCTCGACCAGCCCCTTCTTGGCGAGCCGGTCGATGCGGTTGGTCATGGTGCCCGAGGTGACCAGAGTCTGGGTCAGCAGCTGCCCGGGGGAGAGCTGATACGGGGACCCGGCCCGGCGCAGCGAGGTCAGGACGTCGAACTCCCAGGGCTCCAGATTGTGCTCGGCGAAGGCGATCCGCCGGGCCCGGTCGAGATGGCGGGCGAGCCGGCTGACCCGGCTGAGCACTTCGAGCGGTTCCACATCGAGGTCGGGGCGCTCCCGCCGCCACGCCGCGACCAGCCGATCGACCTCGTCCTCCATGGCGATCAGTGTAGTGGGTCTGTCGACATGAAGTCTCTTGACATCAAGAGATAACGTGGAGCACGGTAAGGCGCCGGGCGCCGCAGCAGCGACCACGGCACCCCGTATCGACCGTACCCGCAGGGGGACCGATCATGACCACCGCGCCCAACTGGGACCCTCGGCAGTATCTGCGCCACGCCGGCCACCGCGTCCGCCCCTTCCTGGACCTGCTGGCCCGCGTCCCCGAGCTGCCCACCGACCCCGGCCGCCCGCCCCGCATCGCCGACCTGGGCTGCGGCCCCGGCAACGTCACCGCCCTGCTCTTCGACCGCTGGCCCGACGCCCGGGTCACCGGCCTGGACAACTCCGCCGAGATGCTCGCCGAGGCCCAGCCCCTCGCGGGCCCCACCACCGGCGGCGGCCGCCTCGACCTCCTCCAGGCCGATGTGCGGAACTGGGCGCCGGACGAGCCCTACGACCTGATCGTCTCCAACGCCGCCCTCCAGTGGATCCCCGGCCACCCCGACGCCTTCCCCACCTGGCTGGCCGGACTGCGCCCCGGCGGCACCTTCGCCTTCCAGGTCCCCGGCAACTTCACCGCCCCCAGCCACACCCTGCTGCGCGACCTGTGCAACGCACCCGAGTGGCGCGACCGCCTCGCCGACCGCGTCCGCGACCCCGGCGGCGTCCTGGAGCCCACCGAATACCTGGCGCGCCTGGCCGCGCTCGGCTGTGAGGTCGACGCCTGGGAGACCGCCTATGTGCAGATCCTGACCGGCCCCGACCCCGTCCTCGACTGGGTCAAGGGCACCGCCCTGCGCCCGGTCCTGACCGCCCTGGCCGACGACCCGCCCGCCCGAGACCGCTTCCTGGCCGCCTACGCCGCCCTCCTCCGCGACGCCTACCCCTCCGCCCCCCACGGCACGGCCTTCCCCTTCCGCCGCGTCTTCGTCGTCGCCCACAAGGCCCGCCGATGATCACGGCCCTCGACCACGTACAGCTCGCCGCCCCACCCCACACCGAGCCCGCCCTGCGCACCTACTACGGCGAGGTACTCGGCATGACCGAGCTCCCCAAACCGGCCGCCCTCGCCGCCAACGGCGGCCTGTGGTTCGCCCGCGGCCCGGTCCAGCTGCACCTGGGCATCGACCCGGACTTCCACCCCTCCCGCAAGGCCCACCCGGGTCTCAGGGTCGTCGGCATAGAAGCCATCGCCGCCCGCCTCGCCCGGCACGGCGCCGAGGTCGTCTGGGACGAGAAACTGCCGGGCCACCGCCGCTTCTACTCCGAGGACCCGGTCGGCAACCGGCTGGAGTTCCTGGAGCCGCTCGGCTGATATCACTCGATCGGATGATCAGTTCGATGTTTGCCGCACGGCCACCGCCTTCCGGCGCGCGCCTCGGACCGCGCCCCCGTAATCATGTCCGGTCTCCCCCTTCCCCGTGGGCCCCATCATCCCGAGACGGGGGACGCGCGGACCAGGCCCGGGAGGTCAGGACTTGCGGTGGCCTATCAGGCGGGGCTTCTGCTCCAGGCCGTCCAGGCCGTGCCAGGCCAGGTTCACCAGGTGGGCCGCGACCTCGGCCTTCTTGGGTTTGCGGACGTCCAGCCACCACTGGCCGGTCAGGGCGACCATGCCCACCAGGGCCTGGGCGTAGAGGGGGGCCAGTTTGGGGTCGAAGCCGCGGGCCTTGAACTCCAGGCCCAGGATGTCCTCCACCTGGGTGGCGATATCGCTGATCAGGGAGGCGAAGGTGCCCGTCGACTGGGCGACGGGGGAGTCGCGGACGAGGATGCGGAAGCCGTCCGTGTACTCCTCGATGTAGTCCAGGAGGGCGAATGTGGCCTGCTCGCACAGTTCGCGCGGATGGCCCGCGGTGAGGGATGTGGTGACCATGTCGAGCATCCGTCGCATCTCGCGGTCCACCACCACCGCGTACAGCCCCTCCTTGCCGCCGAAGTGCTCGTAGACCACCGGCTTGGAGACCCCGGCCTTCGCCGCGATCTCCTCCACCGAGGTGCCCTCGAAGCCGCGCTCGGCGAAGAGCGTGCGACCGATGTCCAGCAGCTGCTCCCGGCGCTCCTTGCCGGTCATCCGAACCCGGCGGGGCCGCCGGGCTCCGGATCCGGAGGACCGGCCGGCCCGGCGCGGCCGGTCCTTTTCACCGCTGGTATTACTGTCGGTCGCCACGCCCTCTATCATGCCGCTCCGGCGGTCTCCTTCTGACGGCGGGCATCGATACGGTCCTGGCTCGGCCACCGGACGTCATACGCCCAGCCCGCCTTCTCGAACCAGCGGATGATCCGGGCGCTGGAATCCAGCTGCCCCCGCATCACCCCGTGCCGGGCGCAGGTCGGGTCCGCGTGGTGGAGGTTGTGCCAGGACTCGCCGCACGAGAGCACCGCGAGCCACCACACATTGCCGGAGCGGTCCCGCGACTTGAACGGGCGCTTGCCCACCGCGTGGCAGATCGAGTTGATCGACCAGGTCACATGGTGCAGCAAAGCCACCCGGACGAGTGACCCCCAGAAGAAGGCGGTCGCCGCGCCCTGCCAGGACCAGGTCACCAGTCCGCCGATCACCGGCGGCACCATCAGGGAGACCACGGTCCACACCACGAACTGCCGGGAGACCGCCCGGATGGCGCCGTCCTTGATCAGATCCGGTGCGTACTTGGACTGCGGTGTCTGCTCCTCATCGAACATCCATGCGATATGAGCCCACCACAACCCCTTGAGCAGCGCCGGAATGGTCTCGCCGTACCGCCACGGGGAGTGCGGGTCGCCCTCCGCGTCGGAGAACTTGTGGTGCTTGCGGTGATCGGCCACCCAGCGGACCAGCGGTCCCTCCACGGCCAGCGACCCCGCGATCGCCAGCGCGATCCGCAGCGGCCGCTTCGCCTTGAACGAGCCATGGGTGAAGTAGCGGTGGAAGCCGATCGTGATGCCGTGGCAGCCGATGTAGTACATCGACACCAGCAGCGCCAGGTCCAGCCAGCTGACTCCCCAGCCCCAGGCCAGGGGAACCGCCGCGAGCAGCGCGACGAAGGGGACGGTGATGAACAGGAGAAGGGTGATCTGTTCGATGGAGCGCTTGCTGTCCCCGCCGAGCGTGGCGGAGGGAAGCGGGGCCTCCTGGGCCTTCGGCGTGTCGTTGACCACGTCGGGGCTTGCAGTCATGGGATCCCTCGTGGGGCTCGGGGGCATGGCTACGGATGCGTAACCTACGGCGTCGTAAGTATGGCAGGGCCGGGAAGCGGGGCAATAGGGCTCTGGTCTCGCCCAGGGGCGTGCCGCCTATCCTGGTGAGCGTCGGACAGCGCGGTCCGCACAAGGCCGAAAGCACCGGGTCAGCAGCCCGCGGCGCCGCCGCGCACGCTCTGATGCCGCGCTTCGAACCCCGTTCACTGCAAGGAGCCCGCACCTGTGAGCAGTGCCGACCACACCAATGCCGCCCTGCGTGCCGACATCCGCCGTCTGGGCGACCTGCTCGGCGAGACCCTCGTCCGACAGGAGGGTCCCGACCTCCTCGAACTCGTCGAGCGTGTCCGCGCCCTCACCCGCAGTGACGGCGAGGCCGCGGCCGACCTGCTCGGCTCCACCGACCTCGAGACCGCCGCCAAGCTGGTCCGCGCCTTCTCCACCTACTTCCACCTGGCCAACGTCACCGAGCAGGTGCACCGCGGCCGCGAGCTGCGCGCCCGCCGCGCCGCCGAGGGCGGCATCCTCGCCCGCACCGCCGACCAGCTCAAGGACGCCGACCCCGAGCACCTCCGGGAGACCGTCGCCAACCTCGGCGTGCGCCCCGTCTTCACCGCCCACCCCACCGAGGCCGCCCGCCGCACGGTCCTCACCAAGCTCCGACGCATCGCCGAACTGCTCGACACCCTCGCCGTCGGCGGCGACGCCCGCCGCGCCGACCTGCGGCTCGCCGAGAGCATCGACCTGCTCTGGCAGACCGATGAGCTGCGCGTCGCCCGCCCCGAGCCCGCCGACGAGGCCCGCAACGCCATCTACTACCTCGACGAGCTGCACGCCGGAGCCGTCGGGGACGTCCTCGAAGACCTCACCGCGGAGCTGCTGCGCGTGGGCGTCGAGCTGCCCGCCACCACCCGCCCCCTCACCTTCGGCACCTGGATCGGCGGCGACCGCGACGGCAACCCCAACGTCACCCCCGAGGTCACCCGCGACGTCCTGATCCTCCAGCACGAGCACGGCATCACCGACGCGCTGGAGATCATCGACGAGCTGCGCGCCGCGCTCTCCAGCTCCATCCGCAACACCGGCGCCTCCGAGGAACTCCTCGCCTCCCTCCAGCGCGACCTCGAACTGCTGCCCGAGATCAGCCCGCGCTACAAGCGGCTCAACGCCGAGGAGCCCTACCGGCTCAAGGCCACCTGTATGCGGCAGAAGCTCGTCAACACCCGCGAGCGGCTCGCCGGGGACACCCCCCACCAGCCCGGCCGCGACTACCTCGGCTCCGGTGAGCTCCTGGCCGACCTCCACCTCGTCCAGGACTCCCTGCGGGCCCACCGCGGCCAGCTCATCGCCGACGGCCGGCTCGAACGGTCCATCCGCACCCTCGCCGCCTTCGGCCTCCAGCTCGCCACCATGGACGTCCGGGAACACGCCGACGCCCACCACCACGCCCTCGGCCAGCTCTTCGACCGGCTCGGCGAGGAGTCCTGGCGCTACGCCGATATGCCGCGCGACTACCGCCGCAAGCTGCTCGCCAAGGAGCTGCGCTCCCGGCGCCCCCTCGCCCCCACTCCGGCGCCGCTGGACGCCGCCGGCGCCAAGACCCTCGGCGTCTTCCACACCATCCGCGAGTCCTTCGAGCGCTTCGGCCCCGAGATCGTGGAGTCGTACATCATCTCCATGTGCCAGGGCTCGGACGACGTCTTCGCCGCCGCCGTCCTCGCCCGCGAGGCCGGGCTGCTCGACCTCCACGCGGGCTGGGCCAAGATCGGCATCGTTCCGCTGCTGGAGACCACCGAAGAGCTGAAGATCGCCGACAAGCTGCTCGACGAGATGCTCGCCGACCCCTCCTACCGGCGGCTCGTCGCCCTCCGCGGCGACGTCCAGGAGGTCATGCTCGGCTACTCCGACTCCTCCAAGTTCGGCGGCATCACCACTTCCCAGTGGGAGATCCACCGCGCCCAGCGGCTGCTGCGCGACGTCGCCCACCGGCACGGCGTGCGGCTGCGGCTCTTCCACGGCCGCGGCGGCACCGTCGGCCGCGGCGGCGGCCCCACCCACGACGCGATCCTCGCGCAGCCGTGGGGCACCCTCGAGGGCGAGATCAAGGTCACCGAGCAGGGTGAGGTCATCTCCGACAAGTACCTCGTGCCCTCGCTGGCCCGCGAGAACCTCGAGCTGACGGTGGCCGCCACGCTCCAGGCGTCCGCCCTGCACACCGCCCCGCGCCAGTCCGACGAGGCGCTCGCCCGCTGGGACGCGGCGATGGACACGGTCTCCGACGCCGCCCACGGCGCCTACCGCGCCCTGGTGGACGACCCCGACCTGCCCGCGTACTTCTTCGCCTCCACGCCGGTGGACCAGCTCGCCGAACTCCACCTCGGCTCCCGGCCCTCCCGCCGCCCCGACTCCGGCGCCGGGCTCGACGGGCTGCGGGCCATTCCGTGGGTCTTCGGCTGGACCCAGTCCCGGCAGATCGTCCCCGGCTGGTTCGGCGTCGGCTCCGGCCTCAAGGCCGCCCGCGAGGCCGGACTCGACACCGTCCTCGACGAAATGCACCAGCACTGGCACTTCTTCCGCAACTTCCTCTCCAACGTCGAGATGACGCTGGCCAAGACGGATCTGCGGATCGCCCGGCACTACGTCGACACGCTCGTTCCGGATGAGCTGAAGCATGTCTTCGACGTGATCCAGGAGGAGCACGAGCTGACGGTGCGGGAGGTGCTGCGGATCACCGGTGGACGGGAACTCCTCGATTCCAACCCGGTGTTGAAGCAGACGTTCCACGTCCGGGACGCCTACCTCGACCCGATCTCGTATCTCCAGGTGACCCTGCTCCACCGTCAGCGCACCGCGGCCGAGCGGGGCGAGGACCCCGACCCCGTGCTCGCCCGCGCGCTCCTCCTCACGGTCAACGGCGTGGCGGCGGGCCTCCGCAACACGGGCTGACACCGCCGCTGCACCGGGCGGGGCCCCGCTCCCAGAGGGAGCGGGGCCCCGCCCGGTGGGTTGTGGAGATCAGTTCCCCCGGGGGCTCCGCCCCCGGCCCCCGCTGAGCAGCAGTCTCCGCCGCTGCCACGTGCGGTCCCCTGGGTGGCTACGCCGTGCCTTGCTTCGCCGCTCGTCGCTGCGGCTCCGGCGGTCCACCGCGCCTGGCGCACGCCCTCTTCCCCGGCCGCGACGGTGAGGACCCCGGTGGTGGTGTCCGGCGGTGCCGAGCTGCCCAGTGCCACCGGGCCGGTCGCACCACGGCGGGGTGGCCCGAGACGACGGCGCGGGCCCAGCCGCCAACCCTCGTGCGCGCCGGGTTGGCCGGTTCGTGGCCCGGGTTCGTTGCGCGCGATCCGCCGCTGCCCGGCACGTTTTCCGTGCTCGGGATGGGGTTTCTCTGCCGGGTGCGGCATCCCTTCCCCGCCGCGAGGGCGAGGACCCCACGGCGGTGTTCGGTGGTGCCGAGCTGCCTGGGTGTGCTTCGTCGCTGTCCGGCGCGTTTTTCCGGCCCGGGGATGGGGCTTCCCTGTCGGCTGCCGGGTGCGGCATCCCTTCCCCGCCGCGACGGCGAGGACCCCCACGGCGGTGTTCGGCGGTGCCGGGCTGCCCAAGCCGAGAAGGCCGGTCGTGCCATGGCGAGGTGGTCCCGGGACGAAGGGTGAGTCCAGACGCGGGAGGGGGACCCGGTGAGCGCTACAGCGTAAGTGTGGCGAAGGACGCGCCCAGTAGTGCCGCGCCCAGCAGGCCCATGGCCCAGCCCGTGCGGCGTAGGCCGAGGCCGCCCGCGACGATCAGGGAGGCGAGGAGGAGGGAGCCGCCGAAGGGGACCCAGGCGTGGAGGATGCCGGCGGCGCCGGTGCGGACGACGTGGTCCGTGCCGGGTTTGAGGGCCACCGGCACCCGGTCGCCCGTCCCGTTCGTGACGGCCTCGTCGATCCGTACCCGGCCACGGGACTTGCCGCCCTCGCGGGCCGGGGTGAAGGAGCCGGTGCACCATTCGTCGCCGCAGTCGGAGACCGTGACGGTGCCGCGCTCAAGCCCCTTGGTCAGCATCGACGGCTTGGCGTCGCCCCAGGAGGACCACACCCCGGCGACCAGGATCAGCAGTGCGACGAGCGTCATCGCCACGTTCTTCGCCAGCAACAGGAACCCGTACGCGCTCTCGCCCGCCCGCCGTGTACGGCTGCGCTTGGTCACACCGGTGGAAGCCATGGCGGCGATCCTCGCCATCCCCGGGCCGCCGGTCAACCTTTCGCCGAACAAACGGGCGAACGGCGTTTTTCAGGAGTTGTACGTTCCCTGCGCGCGCTCCAGCCCGTCCGCGATGAGCGTCTCCACCGCGTCCGCCGCGCGGTCCACGAAGTAGTCCAACTCCCGGCGCTCCGCGGCGGAAAAGTCCTTGAGGACGAACGCCGCGACATCCATCCGGCCCGGTGGGCGGCCGATTCCGAAGCGCACCCGGCAGTAGTCCGCGCCCAGCGACTTGGTGATCGACTTCAGCCCGTTGTGGCCATTGTCACCCCCGCCGATCTTCAACCGCAGCGCGCCGTAATCGATGTCCAATTCGTCATGGACGGCGACGACATGACCCACCGACACCTTGTAGAAGTCGCGCAGCGCGGTCACCGGACCGCCCGAGAGGTTCATGAAGGACATCGGCTTGGCGATCACGACGCGGCGGCTCGTCGGCCCGGGCGGACCCACCCGGCCCTCGACGACCTGGGCCCGCGACTTGTGCGCCTTGAAGCGGGCGCCCATCCGCTCGGCCAGCAGATCGGCCACCATGAAGCCGACGTTGTGCCGGTTGCCCGCGTACTCGCCACCGGGGTTGCCGAGGCCCACCACAAGCCAGGGGCTCGTGTCGTCCGTCATCTGGATGTCTCTCCTTGAGGACGGCCGCCGTCCCGCACCCCGGGGGGTGGCGGGACGGCGGCCGCGGAAGCGAAAAGGGAGCAGGCGCAGATTACGCCTCGGCGCCCTCGGCCTCGCCCTCGGCGCCCTGCTCGGCCGGAGCCTCGGCCTGGGCGGCGACGACCTGGAGCACGGCCGCGTCCTCCTCGACGGCCAGCGTGGTGCCCGCCGGGAGGGTGATGTCCTTGGCGTGGATGGTGGCACCCGCGTCCAGGCCCGCGATGGAGACGGTGACCGACTCCGGGATGTGGGTCGCCTCGGTCTCGACCGGCAGGGCGTTCAGCAGGTGCTCGAGCAGGTTGCCGCCAGGGGCCAGGTCGCCCTCGGTGAGGATCGGCACCTCGACGGTGACCTTCTCGCCCTTCTTCACCAGCAGCAGGTCGATGTGCTCCAGCACGCCGATCTTGATGGGGTGACGCTGCACGGCCTTCGGGATGACCAGCTCGTCCTTGCCGCCCTCGACGTTCAGACGGATCAGCACGTTCGGGGTCTTCAGCGCCATCAGCAGGTCGTGCGCGGGCAGCGTGACGTGCAGCGGCTCGACGCCGTGGCCGTAGACCACGCCGGGAACGCGGTCGGCGGCACGGGTGCGGCGGGCGGCACCCTTGCCGAACTCGGTGCGGGGCTTGGCGGGGATCTTGACCTCGGCCATGGGGCACTCCTCGTAGATCGTTTACGGTGTGTGGGCGTCACCCGGCCCACGACAGACCTGCTACGAAGAGCGCGTCGATAACGGACAGCCGCTGTGAAGCGGCCTCCCTCGCCGAGCAACCCCACGATTCTACCAATGGCCGAGGGCACCTCCGCCAATGGCTGAGGCCACTCCCTGGCGGGAGTGGCCTCTACGTCCGGTCCGGGGAGGTTAAGCCGCTCACGCTTGCTCCTCGAACAGGCTGGTCACCGAGCCGTCCTCGAAGACCTCCTGGACCGCGCGGGCGATCGTCGGCGCCATCGACAGCACGGTCACCTTGTCCAGCTCCACCTCGTTGGGAGTCGGCAGGGTGTTGGTGAAGACGAACTCACTGACCTTGGAGTTCTTCAGCCGGTCCGCGGCCGGACCCGACAGCACACCGTGGGTGGCGGTCACGATCACGTCCTCCGCGCCGTTCGCGAACAGCGCGTCCGCCGCCGCGCAGATGGTGCCACCGGTGTCGATCATGTCGTCGACCAGCACACACACCCGGCCCCGCACATCGCCGACCACCTCGTGCACCGTGACCTGGTTGGCCACGTCCGGGTCCCGCCGCTTGTGCACGATCGCCAGCGGCGCGCCCAGCCGGTCGCACCAGCGGTCCGCGACCCGCACCCGGCCGGCGTCCGGGGACACCACGGTGAGCTTGGCCTTGTCGACCTTGGCGCCCACGTAGTCCGCGAGCACCGGCAGCGCGAAGAGATGGTCCACCGGGCCGTCGAAGAAGCCCTGGATCTGGTCGGTGTGCAGATCGACGGTGAGGATCCGGTCGGCGCCCGCCGTCTTCAGCATGTCGGCGATCAGCCGGGCCGAGATGGGCTCACGGCCACGGTGCTTCTTGTCCTGGCGGGCGTAGCCGTAGAACGGAACGATCACCGTGATCGAGCGCGCGGAGGCCCGCTTCAGCGCATCGATCATGATGAGCTGCTCCATGATCCACTTATTGATCGGAGTCGTGTGGCTCTGGATCAAAAAGCAGTCGGCACCGCGTGCCGACTCCTGGAAGCGGACGTAGATCTCGCCGTTGGCGAAGTCGAATGCCTTGGTCGGGACCAAGCTGACGCCCAGCTCATGGGCGACCTCCTCGGCCAGCTCGGGGTGGGCGCGGCCGGAGAAGAGCATCAGCTTCTTCTCGCCGGTCGTCTTGATCCCGGTCACAACAAGTCTCCTTGGATGTCACTTTGGTGCACTTCTCACCGTACGCCCCGCACGGCGTACCTGTGCAGGTGTCACTGCTTGCCCTCGTCCTCCCGACGAGCGGCCTCGGCGGCTTGCGCCGCGGCGCTTCCGGGGCGCTTGCGGGCGACCCAGCCCTCGATGTTCCGCTGCTGTCCGCGTGCGACGGCGAGCGAGCCCGGGGGCACATCCTTGGTGATGACCGATCCGGCGGCGGTGTATGCGCCGTCCCCGATCGTGACGGGAGCCACAAGCATGTTGTCGGCTCCGGTCCGGCAGTGGCTGCCGATGGTGGTGTGGTGCTTGTTCACACCGTCGTAGTTCACGAAGACACTGGCGGCGCCGATGTTGGTCTGCTCGCCGATCGTCGCGTCGCCCACGTAGGACAGGTGGGGCACCTTGGTGCCCTGGCCGATCGTGGCGTTCTTCATCTCCACGTACGTGCCGGCCTTGGCCTTGGCGCCCAGCCTGGTCCCGGGGCGCAGATACGCGTACGGCCCCACGCTCGCTCCCGCGCCGATCTCCGCGCCGTCCGCGACGGTGAACGAGACGGCCGCGCCCTGGCCGACGGTGGTGTCGGTGAGCCGGGAGTTCGGCCCCACCTCGGCGTCCGCGGCCAGGTGGGTGGCGCCCAGCAGTTGGGTGCCGGGGTGGACCAGCGCGTCCGGTTCGAAGGTGACGGTCACGTCGATCCAGGTGGTGGCGGGGTCGACGACGGTCACGCCGCTCAGCATCGCCCGCTCCAGCAGCCGCTCGTTCAGCAGCCTGCGGGCCTCGGCCAGCTGGACGCGGTTGTTGATCCCGACGATCTCGCGGTGGTCGCCCGCCACGCACGCGCCCACCCGGTGCCCGGCCTCGCGCAGGATGCCGAGCACATCGGTGAGGTACTCCTCGCCCTGGCTGTTGTCGGTGCGCACCTTGCCGAGGGCGTCGGTGAGCAGCTGGGCGTCGAAGGCGAAGACCCCGGAGTTGATCTCGCGGATCGCGCGCTGCGCGTCGGTGGCGTCCTTGTGCTCCACGATCGCGGTGACGGCGCCGGTCGCGTCCTCCCGCACGATCCGGCCGTAGCCGGTGGCGTCGGGGACCTCGGCGGAGAGCACGGTCACGGCGTTGCCGTCGGCGTCGTGGGCCGCGGCGAGCCGCTGGAGCGTCTCGCCGGTCAGCAGCGGGGTGTCACCGCAGACGACGATCACGGTGCCGTCGAGGGCGACCCCGCTGTCGGACAGCTCCTCCAGGCCCATCCGGACGGCGTGCCCGGTGCCGTTCTGCTCGTGCTGGACGGCGGTGCGCACCTCGGCGTCGGTCTCGGCCAGATGCGCGGAGACCTGCTCCCGGGCGTGGCCGACCACGACCACGAGATGTTCGGGGGAGAGCTCACAGGAGGCGGCGACGACATGTCCGACGAGGGAGCGGCCGCAGAGGGCGTGCAGAACCTTCGGGGTCGCCGATTTCATGCGGGTGCCCTCACCCGCTGCGAGGACGACGACGGCTGCCGGGCGGTTGGCGCTCACGGGTGTGCCCTTCGGCTTCGGGGGTGGACACCCGCAGGATACCGAGAGGTTTCCGGGCGGAAAGGAAGGAGGGTCCCGAGCCGGGAGGTCAGGCCCCGGGAAGGCGGTACGCGAGGCGGGGTCCGGGACGGGAACTGAGGCGGAATGTGAAGCTCCCCCGCCAGGACTCGAACCCGGACAAATGGCACCAAAAGCCACTGTGCTGCCAATTACACCACGGGGGATGGCACAAGCCATCTGACCGGAATTCGATCAGATCGCCGCTACGGCGCCCTCCACTATGCCGTACCAGGAGCCTTTCGTGCGACGGTATGTGCCGGCCCGCCGGGGGCGCGGACGGCGCGGCGGGCGCGCCGCCGTGTCACCGCCGTGTCACCGGGAAAAGCGCTGGCGCCCGGCCGTACGCTGGTCGCTATGAGTTCGACGGGGGAAGAGGCCGCGGGCGCGCGGGGCGCGCCCGCGGGGCCGTGGTGGTGGGCGCGGCGGCGGAGCATGGGGCTCGATGTCCTGCTCGCTGCGGCGTCGTCGATCGAGTGTGCGGCGGAAGGTGTCGGTTTCGCCCACGATGCCCGGATTCCGGTGGCCGCCGGGGTGCTGATCGGGGTTCTCGTCGGCGCCACGCTGGTGCTGCGGCGGCGCTGGGCGATCGCCGTGGTGCTGATATCGATCGCGGTCACCCCCGCCGAAATGGGCGTGTTGCTCGGTGTCGTGGGGCTCTACACCCTCGCCTCGTCCGAGGTGCCGCGCCGGATCACGGCCGTGCTGGCCGGAATGGCGGCGGTGGGCAGCTTCCTCGTCACGGTGATCGGCCTCCGCCGGGACAACCCCCAGGGTGGTCTGGGGACCTCTGTGTGGGAGGCCCCGATGTTCGCCATGGTGCTCACCCTGGGGCTGACCGCCCCGCCCGTGCTGCTGGGGCTGTACGTCCGGGCGCGGCGACGGCTGGTGGAGAGCCTGCGGGAGCGGGCGGACGGTCTGGAACGGGAGCTCTCGCTGCTCGCGGACCGGGCGGAGGAACGGGCCGAGTGGGCCCGTAACGAGGAGCGGACCCGGATCGCGCGGGAGATGCACGACGTGGTGGCGCACCGGGTGAGCCTGATGGTGGTACACGCGGCGGCTCTTCAGGCGGTGGCGCTCAAGGATCCGGAGAAGGCGTCGAAGAACGCGGCGCTGGTGGGCGACATGGGGCGGCAGGCGCTGACGGAGCTGCGGCAGATGCTGGGGGTGCTGCGGTCGGAGGACGGTCTGCGGGCGGGGGCGGCGTTCGCCGCCGGGTCCTCGTCTTCCGCCGCCGCTGGGCTCTCCTCCTCCGGCGCCTCCTCTTCCGGCGCCGCCGACGCTGCCGGGTCCTCTGCCGGGTCCTCTGCCAAGGAGGGGCCGCTGGCGGGGGTGGCGGCCGCGGCCTCGGCCGCCGCGGAGGCCGCCGAGGCCGCGGGGGCGGCCGGGAAGGGCGTGGAGGTGGCCGGGGGGCCGCGGCTGGCGGAGCTGGAGGCGCTGGTCGGGCAGTCCCGGGCGGCGGGGATGGCCGTGGAGCTCTCGGTCGAGGGCGAGCAGCGGCGGTACGCGGCTCCGGTGGAGCAGACGGCCTACCGGGTGGTCCAGGAGGCGCTGACCAACGTCCACAAGCACGCCCCGGGCGCGAGCACCCGGGTCCGGGTGGCGCACCGCACCGCCGAGATCGCGGTCCAGGTCGAGAACGGGCCGTCGGAGCGCGGCGCGGCGGACGCGGGGCTGCCGAGCGGGGGGAACGGCCTGGTCGGGATGCGGGAGCGGGTCTCGACGCTCGGCGGGGGCTTTGTGTCGGGGGCCACGGAGGCGGGTGGCTTCCGGGTGTCGGCGGTCATCCCGGATGGCACGGATGGGCCTGACGGCCCGGACGGCACGGACGGCCGCGGCCGTACGGACCGCCCGGATGACACGGACCGTACGGATCAGTCCGCGGGCCGTCCGGCGGACCGCGCCGGGGGCGTGGAGCGGGCGAAGAGCGCCTGAGCGTTCTGCGGACGTGCCCCTGAGCTGCCGTCGATCGTCTGCGGCGCCGTCGTGGCTGGTCGCGCCCACGCGGCGGAGCCGCACATCGACGACAGCCCCGTGCCCCTGCGGGGCGCATCCCGCCGGTAGTCGGGGCGCTGTGCCAGGCGTCGCGGGCCCGTGACGATCCGCCGGACAGGGCCTGGCGCCGACGCCCGGTCGGATTGCGCGCGTTACGCACGCGTCAGCCTCGCCGGGAGGGCGCCCGTGACGAGGGTGCTGAGGGCGGCGTCCAGGGTGGGGCCGAGGTACCAGTCCCCGGTGTGGTCGAGGCTGTAGACCCGTCCCTCCGCGTCGATGGTCAACACCGCCTGCCCGTCGGCCTCCTCGCCCAGCGGGCTCACCTCGGTCTCCAGAGCCCGGCCCAGGTCGCCGAGGGTGCGGGCGAGGTGGAGGCCGAGCAGGGGATCGATACGGAACGGGGTCGGGGCGATCTCGCGGCCCGCGCCGGGCGGCTGGATGTGCAGCCCGCCGAACTCCGCCCATGCCTCGACCGCCGCCGGGAAGACGGCGTGCCGGTGGCCCGCGGGGGAGGTGTGGGCGCGCAGGGTGTCGGCCCAGACCTCGGCCCGCCGCATGTCCCAGTGGCCGGGCTGCCAGCCCGCCTGGCGCAGGGCGGCGTCGACGGCGACGGAGAAGCGGGTGACGTCCAAGCGGTCGATCGACTGCCGCGCCGGGCGGGTCGGCTGCGGTGCCCGCGCTCCCGGCGGGGCCTGGACCGTCTGTGGTGCTTGCGGTGCTTGTGGTGCTTTATGTGCCTGACTCACGTGCTCTCACCCACCACCCGTACGCCGAAATGCGCCAGCAGTGCGGCGCAGGACAGACAGGGCGGGGCGTAGCTGCCGTGCTGCGGGTCGCCCGCCTCCCGGATCCGGCGAGTGGTGAGTTTGGCCTGTTTGAGGGAGCGGCGCGCCTCACCCTGGGTGAGCGGTTTACGGGAGGCGCGCTTGGAGCGGCCGGCCTCGACGTTCGCCAGATGGCCGGAGAGCAGGATCACTTCGGGGCAACGGCCGGTGAATCGTTCACGCTGGCCGCTGCCGAGCGCGTCGAGGAATTCCCGCACCAGCGGATGGAGCGTCGGCGGCTGGTCGGCCTTGCCCCCGGTGCAGGTCAGCGTCTCGCCGCGGACGGACAGCGCGGCCGCGACGGCGGGCAGGATGCCGTCGCGGCGGCGGTGGAGCGGCGGTGGGCCGGCGTCGGGGTCGACGCTGCTCCATCTCAGCCGGGGGTCGCCGGCCGCGGGGGTGGCGCCGTCGCCGCCTCCGTTGCTCTGCGTGATGTGCATGTGGTGGATCCCTCCCTGTGCAATCCCCCGGTTGCAATGATCAGATTGCCAAATCCCGCGGGCGCTGCGGTAGTCCGGGCCTGAACGACCTGGTGGGGACGGAGGCCGTCGTGAGGGTGGATGGCCGCCCGGTTCGGACGGTTGCGTCACCGCATAGGCTGTGCCCAGTAGCCAGCATCAGCAGGGGGCAACCGCCATGACGACAGGTCGGCTCGGGCAGCATGCCGCGCCACCGAACACGGCCTACGCCGGGCAGGTCGTGCACTTCCCGGATCCGGTCCGGGCCGCGCGCCACCCCAAGGGCGTCCGCGTGGACGAAAACGGCTTTCCGGACTTCTCGCCGTATGCGCGTGCCGCCGCCGAAATCGCCGAGCCCCCGGAGGGGTTCGGCGTCGACGAGCTCCGGCTGACGGACTACGTATCGGCGAACGCGGCGCTGCACGCCACCGGTCACGAGCTGTGGAACGGGGCGTCGGCGGTGGCCACCCCGCACGGCTGGACCTGGCACCACGTCGTCGGCACCCGGCGCATGGAGCTGATTCCGGTCGAGGTCAAGGCGCTGCTGCGGCACCACGGAGGGCTCGCCACGGCGCAGGTCGACCAGGAGAAGCGGGGCACCCGCCCGCTACAGGAGACCCGGCCGATGCATGTGGGCCTGCCGCTGCGGGGCATCTCCGTCACCGAGGAGCAGGTGCTCGGCGTCGAGGAGGACCTCGGCTACCGGCTGCCCGATGCGTACCGCGCCTTCCTCAAGGCGGCGGGCGGCTGCGCACCGGTCGGCACGGCGCTCGACCCGGAGCTGGGGCTGCTGATCGACCAGCCCTTCTTCACGGTGCGCGACGAGGCGGCGGTCAATGACCTCGTCTATATCAACAAGTGTCTGCGGGACCACTTCACCAAGGACTATCTGGGCGTGGGCTTCGTCCAGGGCGGGGTGATCGCGGTCAAGGTGAAGGGTGACGCGATCGGCTCGGTGTGGTTCTGTGCTTATGACGACGCGCGGGACCGTGACGGCTGGACGGTCCAGGAGCGGGTGGAGCGGCTGTTGCTGCCGTGCGGCGACGACTTCGACGCCTTCCTGCTCCGGCTGGCGGGCAATCCGCCGGAGCTGGAGACCGTGGCGAACCTGATGGTGGACGGTGGATTCGCGTACGCCGTCCCGGTGGAGGGGTGAGCGCGATGGTGACCTTCGCACAGGCGCAGGAGCGCGCGGAACTCTGGATCAACGGCGATGTGCCGGCCTATCAGCAGCGCGAGGCGCGGGTCCGGGAGTTCGACCTGGGCTTCGTGGTGTGGGCCGAGGACCGCACGGACGGGCCGGTCTCGGGCAACGGGGCCGAGGGCACGCGGATGGTGATCGCACGCGACAGCGGCGAGACCACGCTGTGGCCGGGGCTGCCGGTGGGCGAGGTGATCCGCCGTTACGAGGAGCGGTACGGCACGACCGACGGCTCCCGCGACGAGTCCACCACCGGGCGGCAGCAGCGCATCGACCTGAACGCGACGTCCTTCCTGCTGACTCCGCCGGAGTGGTTGCAGGAGGCGGCGGACGCGATGAGCAGCCGGTCCGAGGGGCGGCTCGACCTTCGCGAGCAGCGGGCGGAGCCGGGCGGGGGCGGGTCGGACGCCGCCGCCGCGGCTGCCGGATCCGCCTCGGTTCCTGGTCCTTCCGCGCCTCCTGCTCCGCCCGCCGGCGCGGCTTCGCCTCCCTTGCCTCCGGAGGACAACTGGCCGCCGGCCGGTGGGTCCGGGGCCGGGGCCGCCGGGCCCGGGGCGCCGGGACACCGGGCCCCGGGGGTGGACGACTGGCCGTCGGACGGCGGCGCGCGGAGCGCCGGTCCGGACGCGCCGCACAGCGCGCCGGGCGCGCCGCCCGCCCCGCCCGCGCCCGTGCCGGGTGCGCCTGCCCCGCCTGGGCCCGTGCCGGGTGCGCCCGCTCACGGTGGGTCCGTGCCGGGTGCGCCCCGGGACCGGGGCGGTGCCGTGGACGACTGGCCGTCCGACGGTGTCGCGCGTCCGCTCGCGGGCGACCGGCCGCAGGACGGCCCGCCCGCGGGCCCGCCCCCGCCGGGTGCCCCTTCCGCGCCCGGTGCCCCGTCCGGCGATGAGGGCTGGCGGAACGCGCCGCCTCCGCCCCCGCCCGGTGGCACCGGCCCGTGGGCCCCGCCCGCGCCGGGCGCCGGTACGCCCTCCTCGGGGGGCCAGGCCGACAGCGCGGCGACGCCCGGCGACGCTACGCCGTGGGCCGGTACGGACATCAAGGGCGACGATGACGACGACCGTTCGGTCGCCCCGCCCGCCACGGTCTTCGCCCCGCCGCTCGCGGGGTCCGACGACGAGGACACCCCGGCGCCGGGTGTACGGCCCGACGCCAAGACCGAGTTGATGTCCGCCGGCAGCGCGCTGCCGCCGACGGCCATCGCCCCGTCCCTCGACTTTCCGGGGCAGCAGGGCGGCCCCGGTGCGGGTCCCGGTGCCGGTCCGGGGGGCAATCCCAACGCGAGCGAAATCGCGGACGCCGCCACCCGTAAGGCGGGCGGCGGACCGACGCCTCCGCCGCCCGGTGCCCCGGGGACGCCTGGTGCCCCGGGTGCGCCCGGTGCCCGGCCGGGTGCGGACTCCGCGCCTCCGCCGCCCGCGCCGTCCGGGCCCGGTGCCCCCGGCGCTCCGGCCGGGGGGTACGTACCGACGCAGCTGGTCTCGCAGCTCGACTCCGACAGCCTCGCCGGCGCCCCGCAGCCTCCGGGCGCACCGGGAGCGCCCGGTACCCCTGGTGCTCCCGGTGCTCCCGGTGCTCCCGGCGTTCCTGGTGGGCAGGGTGGTGGTCAGACGCCGCCTCCGCCTGGTGCTCCTGGTACGCCCGGTGGTGGTGTGCATGCCGCCGCGACGATGCTCGCGGGTGGTCCGGGTGTGCCCGGTCAGACCCCGGCCCCCGGCACCCCGCATCCGCCCGGCCCGCCCGGACCTCCCGGTCCCCCCGGGCCGCCTGGTCCGCCCGGCGCGCCCGGCGCCCATGGCGCCCCCGGTGCTCCCGGTGGGCAGGGTGGTGGTCAGACGCCGCCTCCGCCTGGTGCTCCTGGTACGCCCGGTGGTGGTGTGCATGCCGCCGCGACGATGCTTGCCGGTGGTCCGGGTGTGCCCGGTCAGACCCCGGCCCCCGGCACCCCGCATCCGCCCGGTGCTCCCGGCGCCCCGGGCCAGGGTGCCCCGTCCGGCCCGCAGCCGCCCGGCCCACCCGGTGTCCCCGGTGCGGGTGGTCCGCACACGCCGCCGCCCCCGCCCGGTGCGGCCGGGCCGCCGTACCCGGGCGGACCCGGCGCCCCTGGCGCGCCGGGCGCCCCCGGTATGCCGCCGCCCGCCGGCGCTCCCGTTCAGGGGGTGGCGCCGCCTCCGGGCGCGCCCGCGCCGGGGATGGCGCCGCAGCCGGGCTATGCGTATCCGCCGCCGCCCCCCGGTCAGCCGACCGTGGGACCGGGCTATATGGCGGTGCTGCGCTACCGCGCCCAGGACGGTTCGGAGCAGCAGCTGATCCGCCGTTCGGCGCCCGGGACCCCGCATCCGGAGTGGCAGATCCTGCATGAGCTGCGGGCGATGAACGTTCCGCCGCAGCAGGTGCTGGAGCTCCACACCGAGCTGGAGTCCTGTGATCTGCCCGGCGGCTACTGCGCCCGGATGATCCGGGAGAGCTGGCCGCAGGTGCGGATCAGCCACACGGCTCCGTACGGACGCGATCACGCCACCCGGCAGCAGGGCGTACGGCATCTGCTGGAGCACCAGGGCGAGCTGCACCAGGTGGCGGACGGCCCGGCCCGTCCGGCGCCGAACCGGGTGCCGCTGCCGCATCCCAGTCAGGTGCAGCCGATCCCGCCGGTGCCGCCGGAGGGTCTTGCGCATGAGCTTGGCCAGGCGTTCGGGCCGCAGGGCATCGTCCGCTTCGACCAGCGCGCGGTGTCGCGGATGGGCGTTCCGGAGGTGGTGGCGCAGACGCTGGTGTGGGCCGGGCTGCCGCTGGACTTCGGCCCGTTCTTCTGGGCGCAGGCGCAGGCGGGCCGCCCGGTGCCGACGCTGGCGGAGCTGGCGGCGGAGCGCGGGGTGCAGTCCGCGCCGGACGCGGGTTCGTACCTGGTCATGGGCAATGACTTCGGCCGTCAGCTGTGTGTGCAGTACGGCACGGCGAACATCGTGGCGGTGCCGCTGGAGGCGACGCCCCAGCCGACCCCGCCGCAGTTCGTGAACACCGGGCTGCCGGAGTTCGTGCGGTGCATGGCGCTGCTGGGCCGGATGTGGCGGCTGCGGTACGGGCTGACGCCGGACCAGGCGGGCCGTTGGACGGTGGACTTCCAGGCGCAGCTCGCGGGACTGGACCCGGCGGCGCTGTCCACACCGGACAACTGGTGGGCCGTGCTGCTGGAGCAGATGTGGGACGGCCTGCTGTAAGTCCGTTGTGAGCGCGTTGTGAGCGCGTTGTGAGTACGCCCGTGCGGCCCTGACCGCTGCCCGGAACGAATGGCGATCGAGGCGCCCGACCCCCGTGACGGGGGCGGGCGCCTCGTCGTTGTTGTCACCGGCGGCGCTCCCGGCCGCGGATATGGGCGGAGTGTCGCGTTATGGGGATGAGAGGCCATCTATAAAGATGTGCGCCGAAGCGCGTTGCATACCGGACAAAAGGGGTTCCAAGGATGGGCGCATCGGTGTCACGTCATGGCTTCACCATCGTCGGCGGACGGGGCCGTGGCTACCGTCCCGCGCAGGTCGACCGCTATGTGGCCGACCTGTCCGAAGCGCGGGACGCGGCGTGGGAGCGCGCCGCGCGCCTCACCGTGCTGGCCAATGAGCTGACCGCCGAGGCGGAGCGGCTGCGCGAGGTGATCTCCCAACTGGCCCCCCAGACCTATGAGTCCCTCGGCGACCGGGCCCAGCTGATCCTGATGGCGGCCGAGGAGGAGGTCGTCTGTCTGCGGGCGGCGGCCGAGGCGACGGCGCAGGAGGAGTGGGAGGCCGTGCAGGCCGTGGCCCGTACGGTGCGGGACGCCGCCCGCGACGAGGCCGAGCTGGTTCGCGAGGCCGCCGAGGTGGCGGCGCGCGCCACCTTGGAGTCGGCCCAGGTGGACGTGGACGAGCTGCGGGCCGTCTCGCGCCAGGACGCCAAGGAGTGGCGGGCCCAGGCGCTGGCGGAGCTGAAGGAGATGCGGCAGCGCACCGCCGGGATCCTGGCCGAGCAGGAGCGGGAGCACGCCGAGCGGTGGGAGGCGGCGGGCCGCGAACTGGCCGAGCGGGACAACGCGATGACGGCCCGGCTGGCCCAGCTGGAGGAGTACGCCCAGGCGGGGCTCGCCGACGCCAAGCGGGAGTACGGGATGGCCGATCAGGCCGCGCGGCTGCGGCAGGAGGATGCGCAGGCGCAGGCGGCGGAGATCATCGCCCAGGCGCGGGCCCGGGAGGAGCGGCTGGCGCGGGAGACGGAGCGGACGCTGCGCGAGCATGTGGAGCGGCGCGAGGAGCTCAAGGCGCATCTGGAGCATGTGCGCGGCAGCCTGGCGGCGCTGACCGGCAGGCCGGTGGCGGAGGACGCGGCGGCGGCCCCGCACCACGAGTCCTGACCCGACCGGCGGACGGTACGCGTACGCCTGCGGCGGGCTGTTCCCCTCCCCGCCCCTTCCCGAAACCGGGGCTCCGCCCCAGACCCCGCCCGGGGCTCCGCCCCAGACCCCGCCCGGGGCTCCGCCCCAGACCCCGCCCGGGGCTGTGCCCCAGGCCCCGCCCGGGGTTGCGCCCCAGGTCCCGCCCGGGGCTGTGCCTCAGGCCCTGCCCGGGGTTGTGCCCCAGGGCCTGCCCGGGGTTGTGCCCCAGGTCCCGCCCGGGGTTGTGCCTCAGGCCCTGCCCGGGGCTGTGCCTCAGGCCCTGCCCGGGGTTGTGCCCCAGGTCCCGCCCGGGGCTGTGCCTCAGGCCCCGCCCGGGGGTGCGTCTAAGGCGCTGCCCGGGGTTGCGCCCCAGGTCCCGTTCGGGGTTGCGCCCCAGATCCCGCCCGGGGTTGTGTCTCAGGCCCTGCCCGGGGTTGCGCCCCAGATCCCGCCCGGGGTTGTGCCTCAGGCCCTGCCCGGGGCTGTGCCCCAGATCCCGTTCGGGGCTGCGCCCCTTCCCGCAGCATCGGTATGCGGCTCCGTGGCGTGGCGGGGCTCTGGTCCCGGGTCCCGGGGTCCAGGGGCGGAGCCCCTGGTTACGGGAAGGGGCGGGTAGGGGAACAGCCCGCCGCAGGCGTACGCCGGTTGGCGTTCAGGCTTCCGCTTCCGCTTCCGCGTCCGCCTCCGTGCGGACCGGGAAGCGGCGCGGGGCAAGGAACACCAGGGCCAGTAGGGCCAGCAGCGCGGCCGTGGCCGAGCCCAGGTAGACGTGGTCGACGGCGGTGTCCACGGCCCGTCGCAGATAGTCGGCCGCCTGGCCGGTGAGGGTGCCGGGGTGTTCCAGGGCGCGCGAGACCGAGTCCAAGTCGTCGGGCAGCCCCGGCCGGATGGCGTCGGGGGCCTCGGCGAGCCGGGAGGCCAGCGTCGCGTTGGCCACGGCCCCGAAGAGCGCCGCCCCGACGCTCTGGCCGACCTGGCGGCAGAAGAGGATCGAGGCGGTGGCGGTGCCGCGCTCGGCCCATCCGACGGACGACTGCACCCCGATGATCAGCGGCAGCTGGAAGAGCCCGAGCGCGCCCCCGAGCAGCAGCATGATCAGCGCGGGCTGCCAGGCGGCGCCCGGGTAGGGGAGGAGCGGGAAGGCGGCCAGGATCAGCGTGGCGGCCGTCATTCCGGTGATGGCGCAGCGCCGGAAGCCGACGCGGTTGTAGACGCGGCTGCTGAGCGCGGCCGCGATCGGCCAGCTCAGCGTCATCGTGGACAGCACGAACCCGGCCGCTATCGGTCCGAGCCCCAGCACCGACTGGGCGTAGGTGGGCAGGAAGACGGTCGGGGCGATCATCAGCAGACCGAGCGCGGCGAAGGCGACGTTGACCGCGGAGATGGTGCGGCGGCGCCAGACCCATCCGGGGATGATCGGCTCGGCGGCACGCCGTTCGATCCATACGGTGGCCGCGGCGCACACCGCGGCCCCGCCGAGCATGGTGAGCGAGGGCGCGGACAGCCAGCCCCAGGCCACTCCGCCCTGGACGAGGGCGGTCAGCAGCAGCCCGCCGCTGAGGAACACCCCGAGCGCCCCGGCCCAGTCGACCCGGGGGCGGCTCTCCCGGTGCCGTCGCGGTTCGTGCAGATGCCGGGTGATCAGGGTGAACGCAAGGGCGCCGACCGGCAGATTGATGAGGAAGATCCACCGCCAGTCGGCGTATCCGGCGAGCACTCCGCCGATCGCGGGGCCCGCCACCGAGGAGAGCGCCCACACCGAGGAGAGCCTGGCCTGGATCTTCGGGCGCTCCTTGAGCGGATAGAGGTCGGCGGCGACGACCTGGATGGTGCCCTGGAGCGCCCCGCCGCCCAGCCCCTGGACGACCCGGAAGGCGATGAGGGAGGCCATGTTCCAGGCCCCGGCGCACAGCAGCGAGCCGATGACGAAGAACACGACGCCCGCGAGCAGGATGGGCTTGCGGCCGAAGGTGTCGGAGAGCTTTCCGTACAGCGGCAGGGAGACGGTGACGGCGAGCAGATAGCCGGAGAAGAGCCAGGAGAAGACGGAGAAGCCGCCGAGGTCGCCGACGATCTGCGGGACGGCGGTGGAGATGATGGTCGAGTCCAGCGCGGCCAGCGACATGCCGAGCATCAGGGCGGCGACGACGGGGCGGCGGTGGCTGGGGGTGGGGGTCTCGGAGTGGGGCTGGGGTGCGGGGGGCCTGGGGTCCGCGTCCATCGGCCGTCGTGCGGTGCCGCCCACGGTGGCGAGCTCCCTCCGCCGGTCCGCGCCGGCACGTGTTCCTGTTGTTCGTACGACGGACTCGCGTGCGCACGATTCTTGTACGACCCACGATTCCATGCCGGGGCAGGCTGGCGGAAGAACGCATCCGGGCTGCCCAGACGGCCCGGTTTGAGCCTGACGTGGCGGGAGGGTGCACCATCGACCCCGAGTCCGGGGTCAGACCCAGGACTCACTCCCCTAGGGGATGCCCACCCTGTACTCCTACTCCCGGTTCGTCCGGGCGGATGAGGAGCCCGTCGTCCCCACTTCATATGGTTGCTACGGGCTGCGCGACGTGAGGGGTGGGGCTAGCCCTACCGCTAAGAGGGAGTCATTCCCCATCGCGGAGGTTCCCGGATCGCGGCAGTCTTATTGCGGCGATCGGGGAACAGAGATCGCCGATCGGACACCGAAGGAGAAAGACCGTGACAACGGCTGTATCGATTCCCAGGACCGGGGGCAGCGGAGGACATACGGCCGTCGCCGCCCGCGCACGTCAGGTCACCAAGGCGTACGGCTCCGGGGAGACCCGGGTGGTCGCCCTGGACCAGGTGGACGTGGACATCGCGCGGGGGCAGTACACCGCGATCATGGGCCCGTCCGGCTCCGGCAAGTCGACCCTGATGCACTGCCTGGCCGGTCTGGACACCGTCAGCTCCGGGCAGATCTTCATCGACGAGACCGAGATCACCAAGCTGAAGGACAAGAAGCTCACCAAGCTGCGCCGGGACCGGATCGGCTTCATCTTCCAGGCGTTCAACCTGCTGCCCACGCTCAGCGCGATCGAGAACATCACGCTGCCGATGGACATCGCGGGCCGCAAGCCCGACCGGGCCTGGATGGACCGGGTGGTGGAGACCGTGGGCCTGGCCGGCCGGCTCAAGCACCGTCCGAACCAGCTCTCCGGCGGTCAGCAGCAGCGCGTCGCCGTGGCCCGCGCCCTCGCCGCCCGCCCCGAGATCATCTTCGGTGACGAGCCGACCGGAAACCTGGACTCGCGGGCCGGTGCCGAGGTGCTGGGCTTCCTCAAGCGGTCGGTGGACGAGCTGGGCCAGACCATCGTGATGGTCACCCATGACCCGGTCGCCGCCTCCTACGCCAACCGGGTGCTGTACCTGGCCGACGGCCGGATCGTCGACGAGATGTACAACCCGACGGCCGATCTGGTCCTGGAGCGCATGAAGCACTTCGACGCGCGAGGACGGGTGTCATGACCGTCCTCAAGACCTCACTGCGCAACTTCGTCGCCCACAAGGGGCGGATGGCGCTGTCGGCGATCGCCGTGCTGCTGTCGGTGGCCTTCGTCTGCGGCACGCTCGTCTTCACCGACACCACCAACGCCACGTTCGACAAGCTCTTCGCGAGCACGGCCTCCGATGTCACGGTCAGCCCCGAGGGCGTCAGCGACAAGGACACCCGGCAGGGCCGGATCCGTACCCTGCCCGGTTCGGAGCTGGCGCGGCTGAAGCAGGTGGACGGCGTCAAGTCGGTGCTCGGCGACGCCACCAGCCAGTCGGTCACCGCCGCCGACCGCAACGACAACAGCATCGGCTCGGACACCGGCGCCCCGACCATCGGCACCAACTGGGACCCGACCGAGAAGCGCTCGGTCAAGATCACCTCCGGCCACGCCCCGCGCGGCCCGACCCAGGTGATGGTCGACTCCGACACCGCCAAGAACAAGAAGCTGAAGCTGGGCGACGAGGTGCGGATCATCGCCATCCCGGGCGAGTTCCGCGCGAAGATCGTCGGCATTGCCACGTTCCAGGTGACCAACCCCGGCGCCACGCTGATCTACATGGACACCGACACCGCGCAGCGCAAGCTGCTCGGCGCCCCCGGGGTCTACTCCAGCTACTCGCTCACCGCCCAGGCGGGCGTCAGCCACGACCAGCTGAAGAAGAACGTCGTCGCGGACCTCGGCACCGGGGTCAAGGTGCAGACGAAGGCCGAGTCCAGCAAGGAGGCCGAGGACGACATCGGCTCGTTCCTGGACGTGATGAAGTACGCGATGCTCGGCTTCGCCGGGATCGCCGTCCTGGTCGGCATCTTCCTGATCGTCAACACCTTCTCGATGCTGGTCGCCCAGCGCACCCGTGAGATCGGCCTGATGCGGGCCATCGGCTCCAGCCGGAAGCAGATCAACCGGTCGGTGCTGATCGAGGCGCTGCTGCTCGGCATCATCGGCTCGATCCTCGGCGTCCTCGGCGGCGTCGGCCTCGCGGTCGGCCTGATGAAGATCATGGGCAGCGCGGGGCTCCACCTGAGCACCGACCAGCTGACCGTGAAGGCCACCACGCCCATCGTCGGCATCGGCATCGGCGTCGTCGTCACCGTCATCGCGGCGTACATCCCCGCCCGCCGGGCCGGGAAGATCTCCCCGATGGCGGCCCTGCGCGACGCGGGCACCCCGGCGGACAGCAAGGCCGGATGGATCCGCGGCGCGATCGGCACCCTGCTCACCGCGGGCGGCGCGGCCTCCCTGGTGGTCGCGGGGAACGCGGACAAGGCGGTCGACGGCTCGATGTTCCTGGGCCTCGGCGTGGTGCTGACGCTCATCGGCTTCATCGTCATCGGCCCGCTGCTGGCCGGTCTGGTGGTCCGGGTGCTGGCCACCGTCGTGCTGCGGATCTTCGGCCCGGTCGGCCGGCTGGCCGAGCGCAACGCGCTGCGCAACCCGCGGCGCACCGGCGCCACCGGCGCGGCCCTGATGATCGGCCTGGCGCTGGTCGCCTGTCTGTCGGTGGTGGGCTCCTCGATGGTCGCCTCGGCCACCGATGAGCTGGACAAGTCGGTGGGCGCCGACTTCATCGTCCAGTCCGACACCGGCCAGCCGATCACCAAGGGGATCGCCGACGCGGTACGCCAGGCCAAGGGCCTGAAGCACATCAGCGAGGCCAAGGACATCGAGGGCACCAAGCTCACCCTGCCCGACGGCAAGACGGTCACCAAGGACCTCTCGGCCGCCAGCCCGACGTACGCCGAGGATCTGCGCACCCCGGTGGTCGAGGGCGACCTGTCCGCCGCGTACGGCAAGGACGCCATGTCGGTGCCGGAGGGCTTCGCCAAGGACCACAAGGTGAAGCGGGGCGACACCCTCACCGTCGCCTTCAAGGAGGGCCGCACCGCCAAGCTGACCGTCGCCGCGATCACCTCGGACGACGTCAGCCTCGACAAGGGCGCGCTGTACCTCAACATCGCCACCGTCGAGCGTTACGTCCCCGCCAAGCTGATCCCGGCGGACGTCATGATGCTGGCGCAGGCCAAGGACGGCCAGGAGAAGCAGGCGTACGCCTCCCTCAAGTCCCAGCTGCACCACTACCCGTCGGTTAAGGTGCGCGACCAGACCGACTACAAGAAGGAGGTCAAGGACCAGGTCGGTCAGCTGCTCAACCTGGTCTACGGCCTGCTGGCGCTCGCGATCATCGTCGCCGTCCTCGGCGTGGTGAACACCCTGGCCCTCTCGGTCGTCGAGCGGACCCGCGAGATCGGCCTGATGCGCGCCATCGGCGTCTCCCGCCGCCAGATGCGCCGCATGATCCGCCTGGAGTCCGTGGTCATCGCACTCTTCGGCGCCCTGCTCGGCCTCGGGCTCGGCATGGGCTGGGGCACCACGGCCCAGAAGCTGCTGGCACTCGAGGGTCTGAAGACCCTGGAGATCCCGTGGCCGACGATCATCACGGTCTTCATCGGCTCCGCCGTCGTGGGCCTGATCGCGGCCCTGATCCCGGCCTTCCGGGCGGCGCGGATGAACGTCCTGAACGCGATCGCCACGGAATAGCCAAGGCCAACGGGGGAAACGAGGCAGGCTGCCCTCGATGGGGGCCAGGGCAGCCGGCCCACCGACCGGCCCGGTGCGCGACGGGGGAGCGCACCGGGCCGGTTTTGTTTGACTTCGAGTGCGCTCCAACTCCTAGCGTGATCGTCACGACCACGAGGAGGTACCCGATGTCCGAACTGCCCGTCCGCCGCCTGGGGGCACTGACCGTCGCGGCCCAGGGCCTGGGCTGCATGGGGATGAGCCACGGCTACGGCGACTCCGACGACACCCAGTCCATCGCCACCCTCCACCGCGCCCTCGACCTCGGCGTCACGCTGCTGGACACCTCCGACTTCTACGGTGCCGGGCACAACGAGGAGCTGCTCGGCCGGGCCCTGGCCGGGCGGCGGGATCAGGCGGTGCTGGCCACCAAGTTCGGGTTCGCCAACCGGCTGGGGGAGCCGACCGCGATCCGGGGGGACGCCGCGTATGTCCGCCAGGCGTGCGACGCCTCGCTGCGGCGGCTCGGCGTCGACCACATCGACCTCTACTACCAGCACCGCGTCGACCCCGACGTCCCCATCGAGGAGACCGTCGGCGCGATGGCCGAGCTGGTGCGGGCGGGCAAGGTGCGCCATCTCGGGCTGTCCGAGGCGGGTGCGGAGACCATCCGGCGCGCCCATGCGGTGCACCCCATCGCGGCCTTGCAGAGCGAATGGTCGCTGTGGACACGGGACCTGGAGCACGAGATCGTCCCGGTCTGCCGTGAGCTCGGCATCGGCCTCGTGCCCTTCTCCCCGCTCGGCCGCGGCTTCCTCACCGGCCGCTACACCTCGACCGAGGGCCTGCCGGAGGGCGACGTACGCCGCACCCAGCCCCGGTTCGCCGACGGCAACCTCGAGCGGAACCTGGCCATCGTGGAGAAGCTGAACGAACTGGCCGCCGCGAAGGGTGTCACCGCGGGCCAGCTCGCCCTCGCCTGGGTGCAGCACCGCGGCGACGACGTGGTCCCCATCCCGGGCACCCGGCGCCAGAAGTACCTGGAGGAGAACCTGGCCGCCGCCACCCTCGAGCTGACCTCCGAGGAACTGTCCGCGATCGACGCCGCCGCCCCGGCCGACCAGGTCGCCGGCACCCGCTACGACGAGAAGAGCCTCACCTTCGTCAACCGCTGACCGGGGGACCGATGAGTTTCGGGGCGGCCCGGGGTCTTTGGAGGTGAACGCAACACCCCAAGGGAGATCATCATGACCGAGACCGCCAAAGGAGCCCGTTTCACCGAGGTGGGCCGCGTTGCCGTCACCGTCGCCGACCAGGACCGGGCGCTGGAGTTCTACGTGGGCACGCTCGGTTTCGAGAAGCGTGCCGACATCCCCTTCGGCGACGGCCACCGCTGGATCGAGGTGGCCCCGGCGGGCGCCCCGACCGGGATCGCGCTGGTCCTGCCGCGCGAGGGCGGGCAGGGGCCGGGCTACGACACCGGCATCATCCTCACCTCCGAGGACATCGACGCCGACCACGCGGCGCTGCGCGGGCGCGGCGTCGACACCGACCCGGAGGTCCAGCGCTGGGGCGCCCCGGTGCCGCCGATGTTCAGCTTCCGGGACGCGGACGGCAACGCGGTGATGGTCGTCGAGAACGGCTGACCCCGTCGGCCACCGGTGAGGAGCCGGTCCGCGGACGGGGGGCGGACCGGCTCTTCGGTGTGGTCACGACCCGGCTCTTCGGTGGGGTTACGAGCGGGGCCGCCGATGTGCGCGGCGCGGACGCGGGACGACGGCGGTCCCGGTCAGCCGCCGTGCGCCGTGAGGGCGTAGCCCTCCGGGCCGATGAAGGTGAACGTGCGGCCGAAGGGGCTGTCCTGGGGCGGGCTGAGGATGGGCACCCCGGCGGCGGCGAGCTGGTCGTGGAGGGCCTGCGCGTCCGTGGTGCGGAACCACAGGGCCACTCCGAGCCCGGGTCGTGCGGCGTCGTCGAGGTTCACGCCCGGCAGCGGCTCGCGGACGGCGAACGGGATCGGCTCGGTGGTGAACACCACCGCGCCGGGCGGCGAGGCCGGTGCCCGCCGCAGGCCGAGATGGGTTTCGCAGAACGCGGCCGCCGCCTCGACATCGCGTACCTGGAGGGCGATGAAGTCGGGGCCGTCGATGGTGGTGGGCATGGGTCCTCCCCGGTTGAAGCCACTTGTCGGTCGAGCCAGTTGTTGGTCGAGCCAGTGATGTCGATGTCAGGACTTTGACATTGCTGGACTGTACGCACGGCCGCTCCCTATGTCAAAATCCTGACATGGAAGACCGGACGCCCGTGCCCCCGCCGCACCCCGCCGAAGACGTCACCGAGCATGTGGGCTACCGCCTCAAACGCGCCGCCGCGGCGCTGCGCGGCGCCATGGACAAGGCGCTGCGCGAGCACGGGCTGACGGTGCCGCAGTACGCCTGCCTCGAACTCCTCGACCAGCGGCCCGGCCTGTCCAACGCCGAGCTCGCCCGCTCCACGTTCGTCACCCGGCAGTCCATGAACGTCGTCCTCCGCGGCCTCCAGGACGCGGACCTGATCTCCCGGCCCGCCACCACCGACCACGGCCGTGCGCTCCCCGCCCACCTCACCGAGCACGGCCGCGAACGGCTCCATGCGGCCCGGTCCGCCGTCTACGCCATCGAACGGACCATGGTCGACACCTTCCCGCAGCGGCGTCTGGCCGCCCTCCTCGCCGACCTCGACCGCATGGCGGAAGCCCTCGGCGGCTGATCTGCCCCCGCCTCAGTCGCGGGGGAGCAGGGTGCCCAGGGGGCCGAGGTCCAGGTTGAGGTCTTCCGGGGTCAGACCGTGCTGGTCGCACAGTTCCGTCATGCGCTGGTCGAGCAGCATCAGCGTGGTGCCGATGCGCTCGATCTGGTCCTCGGTGAGGCCGCCCGCGTCGATACGGCGGATGGCCTGGCGCTCCATCAGCTGGCGGAGGAGTTCGACGACCGTCAGCACCAGGGCCACCAGGTCGCGGCCGACCGAGTCGCGGTCGATGTCCACGCGGGAGGGGGTGGCGGGGACCGGCGTGCTCATAGCGGTCCGCTGTCGGTCCATGGGGCCCGGACCCGTTCGTTGACCGAGGAGAGGAGGGCGTGCAGGGAGAGGCGGACGAGGGGGACCTCGGCGATCGCGATGACCAGGTCGCCGCTGATGACGACGCCGGTGGCGAGCACCCGGTCCAGGAGGTCCACGAGGGGGACGCCGAGCGGGCCCAGCGCCTCGGCGGGGGTGGTTCCCCACTCGGGGGCCTCTTCGCGGGCGGTCGCGGCGGGGGTCGCTTCCCACAGCGCTTTCGCCGGGGTGGCGTCCCCGGTGGGCGGCCTGGTCATGGGGCCGCCCCCGGGTCCGTGATGCCTCCGTCGGCGAAGGAGTAGGGCGCCCACGGCCCGGAGAGTTCGATCTGGACGTCCGTCTCGTCGCGGCGCAACGAGGCGAGCGCGGCGCGCAGTTCGCGCTCCCGGCCCAGGTCGAGGAGGTAGGCCGCGTTCAGCACATGGGTACGGTGCTTGCCGGTCACCTCGACGCCGTGCGGGCGCAGTCGGCGCGCGGCCACGGCGAGGCCACGGACGACGGCGTCCACCCGCTCGGCGGCCCGCAGCGCCAGGGTGTGGCGCTGTTCGCGGCCGCGCTGCCGGGTGCGGACGCGGTCCAGATAGGCGCGGCCGCTCCTGTCCGGGCCGGGGTCCTCCGCCGGGGCCGGGTCCGGGGCGGGCAGGTGTCCGGTGGGGGCGTAGACCTTGACGCCCCATTCGACCCGGCCCGCGATCCGGTCCAGGGCGGTCAGGAAGGACGTCTCCCGTTCGCCCAGGGCCTCGCGGACCCGGCCGTCGTCGAGATAGACCGTGGCCAGGGGCAGCGGAACGGCCGGGGCCAGCGCCGACGCCGCCGTGATCACCGCGTGGTGGGCGCGGGCGCAGCGCTCCAGCTCGGCGCCGTCGGACAGCCGCCGCCGCAGCGCCTCCTCGTCGTACCCGGCCGCGGGCACGTCCTGGACCACGGCGGTGAGCGGGCCCGCCGCGATCGTACGGACGGGGGCGCCGGTGCCGAGCCCGGGGAGTTCCGCCAACGGTTCCGCCGACGCGGTGAGGCCGCCGTCCCGGCAGACCGCGAAGGCGTAGACGAGGGTGGGGGCCTCGGTCATGGGCGGCTCTCTTCCTCCGTCGCGCCGACCGTGCTCAGCTCCTCCGCGCCGATCCGTGACTCCAGGGCGTGAAGCCGCTCCCGCAGTTCCGCGTTCTCCTGCGCGAGGGTGTCCCGCGCGGCGCGCGACGAGAGCGCGGGATCGGTTTCCCACCAGTCGATTCCGGCCTTGCGGGCGGTGTCCACGGAGGAGATGAACAACCGCAGCCGGATGGTGAGCAGTTCGATGTCCAGCAGGTCGATCTTGATGTCCCCGGCGATCACGATGCCCTTGTCCAGGACGCGTTCCAGGATCTCGGCGAGGTCGGAGGGGTGCCGCTCGGTGGTCACGGACGGCGGGTAGGCCAGGTCGCGTTCGGTCATGGCGTCCGCACCCCCGCTCGTGCTCCCCGGCCGCCCGAGCGCTCCAGCAGATCCAGCAGCCGGTCCTCCTCCCGGTCGAACTCCTCCGGGCCGATCGCCCCCGACTCCAGGGCCTCGTTCAGCGCGGCGAGCCGGGCGCGCAGCACCGACGGATGGCACATCTCCTCCTCCGCCATGTCCCGTACGCGCTCCGCGATCCACACCACCCCGCGCACCGGCGCCAGCGGGAAGAGGACGACCTGGCTCAGCACGCCCATCTCAGGCCCGGCCTTCCGTGAAGCTGTAGCAGGGCAGCGGGCCGGTGAGGCGCAGTTCGACCCGGTCGCGGTGGGCGGTCGCGAGGCGTTCCACGGCGCCCTCGAACCGCCGCCGCTCGCGCAGGTCCAGCAGGAACGAGGCGTTGAGTACGCATCCCTCGACCTCCGGGCCGTGCACCGTGGCGTCCGCCACGGCCGAGAGCTCCGCGAGCACCGTGGCGGCGGCCGTCGCCGCCCGGCGCTTCAGCCCTCGTGCCACGGCCTCGCCGAGCCGCACGCCGGCCTCGTACCCCGGGGCCCGGCGCGCGGCCGTGCGCAACCGGCTCACCTCGGGGTCCTCCCGTACCAGCGCACCCAGGTCGGCCTCGGTGGGCAGCGCCTTGAGGTTCATCTCGATCCGCCCGTCGACGCGTTCGAGCGCGGCCAGGCAGTCCTTCTGTGTGCACAGCAACTGCCGCCGCACCGACTCCTCGTCGGGGGCGACCATGCCGAAGCGCATCGGCAGCACCGGCCCGTCCCGCCCCAGCGTCAGGGCGAGTTCCTGGTGGGCGAGGAGGTCGCGGCGCTTGGCGCGCAGCCGGGCGGGAGCGTCGCTGATCACCGCGGCCAGCGCTCCGGCCCGGACGGTACGGACCGGGGCGGGCCGCTCGCCCACTCCGGTGCGGCCGGGCGGCACCGTATGGGAGGCGCGGACGACGCCGTAGACGTACACGCTCTGCGGTGCGGGCGCGGGCGCGGTCATGGATCAGTCCTCCTCGGAGGGCTCGGAGGGCTCGGAAGGCTCGGAGGCAGAAGCGGAACGGCGGCGGGTGGGGGCGGTGCGCCGCCGGGGGCGGCTCTCCCGCTCCTCCCGCTCCCCTTCTTCGCCCTCCTCGTCATCGGCCCCGACGGCCCGCTTGACCTTCTCGCCCACGCCCGCCACCGCCTTCTTGGCCTTCTTCTTGGCGAGGCCGGTGGCCATGCCCCCGGCCGGACTTCCGCCGCCGCCCGCCATCCCGCCCAGCAGTTCCGGAACGGTCTTGCTGCGGTCGAATTCGAGGTCCAGACGGTTGCAGGCCTCGGCGAAGCGGAGGTACGTGTCCACGCTGGCGACCACGATCCGGGCGTCGATCTTCAGGATCTCGATGCCGACGAGGGAGACCCGGATGAAGACGTCGATCACCATGCCCCGGTCGAGGATGAGTTCCAGGCAGTCGTAGAGGGTGCCGGTCCGCTGGACGCAGACGACTTCTTCCGTATAAGTGCCAGTGGGCATTTCGGAGCGTCCTTTCGGCTGTCGTCTCAGCAGTCGTCGGCCGCACCGCGCCGGTAGCGGCGGACCCTCCGGTACTCCTGGAGCTCGCCCCGCTCGTCGATGCGCACCTCGTACGTGGCCAGCAGGCTGGTGGTGTCGGGGATCCGGGCGACCTCGAGGACGTCCACGCTGACGAGCCAGCCGTCCTCGTGGCGGGCCACGCCGCTGACGCCCTCGGGTTCATGGACGATCAGCGAGGCGAGCTGTTCGCACGCGTGCCGCGCGGCCTCGGCCGGCTTGGGGGCCCGGGGCCGGGTACTCGTCTTTGTGGGCGACGGGCGCGGGTCTCGCTCTGCCATGTGCATCAGTGTGATCACAGGGCGTGTCCGGCCGCCCGTCGTGATGGGCCGGACGGGCTGTGCGGTACGCCCCCGGCCCCGGTGCGCTCACGAGGGAGTGCACCGGGACCAGGGGCGTCAACCGGTGGTGAGGCGATCGAACGCGCCCGCCTTGACGGCGCGTATGAAGACCCCGAACGTGGCGGGGGTGGTGGCGAGGATGAGCTCCGGCTCGTCGCTCTCGCGTAGCCGTACGGTGTGGTTGTCCCCGGTGGCGACGTAGACGCAGTTCCCCGCGTTTGGGCTGTACGACGACTTTCGCCAGTTGTCAGTGGTCACGCGCGTTCCTTCCTTGGTCAGATGTCCTGCGCGATGCGGCGAATCCTGTCGCGTGACTCGGCGGGGTTGAGGGCGCAGGCTTCCATCCGGTCCAGTACGTTGCGATACCGGGCCAGTTGCGGCTGGGCGTCCAGGAACTCGGAGCCGTGGTCCGAGTCGAGCTGGACGGTGTCGAGTCGCGGGACTTCTCCGCCGAGGTAAATGATGCCCTGCCCGGACATGGGGAAAATCCCCGCGCCGAACGGGACCACCTTTACGGTGATGTTCTCCCGCTCGCTCATCTTGATCAGGTATTCGAGCTGGGCGCGGGCCACCGCCGACCCGCCGAAGCCCATGCGCAGAGCGGCCTCATGGACGATCGCCGTCAGCGGGGTGGGCCGCTCCCCGAAGAGCACCGCCTGCCGTTTGACGCGGAATGAAACGTGGTGCTCCACCTCGTACAAGGCCAGCGCGGGCAGCGCGTCACTGATAAGCGCCCGAGCGTGTTCCGTGGTCTGTAGCACCCCGGGCATGTGGAACACGGACACGATCCGCATGTACGCGGCGTGGTGCTCGAGTTCGGCCAGGTCGAGCATGCTCGCAGGAAGGATCTCGCGGTACTCCTCCCACCACCCTCGGGTCCGCCCACCGGTCATGCCCGTAAGCGCCTCGATCAGCTCCTCGTCGGCGCACTCGTAAAGCCGGGCCAAAGCGCGCACCCGATCGGCGCTTACCGCGTAGCCGCCTGCCTCGATGTTGCTGATGCGCGACTGGGTGGCACCGAACAGCTCACCGGCCTGGGTCGCGGACAGTTCCACGCCCTCACGGAGGCGGCGCAATTCGGTGCCAAGGCGTCGCTGCCGCACGGTGGGCGGGAGTTTGAGCCGGGCCATTGTTCGTCTCTCCTTGCTTGGGCATGCCCCGGTTATCACCCGATCGAGGGGTGTTGGGCTGGGAAGAACCCAGATGTTGGACTGTAGTCCAACGCGGGCCGTACGGTGTAACTCGCCTGCTCGGTTGGGGCATTGCGTCGCAGACTCCGCGCCGACCTGCTCAACTCCTCCTCCTGATGGGAGACTTCCATGGCCACCGTAGCCCCCCAAGACCCCAGCTCAGCGCCGTTCGATTTCGACAAGGAGGTGTGCGCACTCGTACGCGACACCGCGCCGCGCCTGTTCGCCGTGGTGCAGGAATGCGACCTGGAAACGGAGTACGCGGACGCGTGCGTCGCCGCATGGGGCATGGCGTACGACGACGGCAGCGCACACGTGATCGGCGTGGGCGGGATGGTGGCGATGTCCCTCGGGTCGCCGGAGCGGGCGGTGCGGCATTATTACGGTCGCCGCGAGGGGATCTCCGCGCGGCTGGTGTGGCTCCCCCCGGCGGGGTAACCGCCTCACCCCACTTATCTCCGGTGCAGTCGAACTGATCCGGAAAGGGGCAGGAATCGCTGGTTCCGCAGCGGAACGCATGTGAAGATGGCTCGCGGCCGGTTGCCCATGATGGATAACCGGCCATGGGTGGAAAATACCGTTGGGGAATAATGCGTACACATAAGGCCGTGGCCGGCCTGGCCATCATGGTAGCCCTGCTGGCGGGCTGCTCCGACGATGGCGACAAGGGCAAAGCCGAGGACGGCGACATGGTGACTGTCGAATTCAAGGTGACGGGGGATTCGCCCGCGAGCGTATATATCCCCGGCATCAATTCGAGTCTGTATACCGATGCCAAGAAGAGCAGCGGGGACGCCGACCTGGATCTCGAAAACGTCAAGACGCCGTGGTCGAAGAAGTTCAAGGTGAAGCCCGGACGGTCGCTGTCGTTGCAGGCGGGTTCCGCGGAGCCGAAGAAGGAAATCGGCTGCCAGATATTCGTCGACGGGAAGCTCAAGGACGAGGAGACGCGGAAGAACAAGCCCGGCAGCACCCTCACGGCCGGGTGCTCGAGCGCGACCCCGGGCTGATCGGGGGCGCGATCCACAATCGGGGCGCGATCCGCGGGGGCTCGGGCGGGCGACGGACCGGCGGAGATTGTCGGCGGGTGGCCGTACTCTGGAAGACCCCCGGCCCGTGACACGTGTCGGGTCATTCGCGTTGTCCGCCTCCGGGATGGAATAGCCCTTTATGAGCCTCACCGGTCTGCTCGACGCCGTCGTAAGGGACCCCGCGCTCGCCGAGGCGGTGCGCGGGGCCGCCGACGGCCATCGCCCGCACGTCGATCTGGTCGGCCCGCCCGCCGCCCGTCCGTTCGCCATCGCCGCGCTGGCGCGCTCCGCGGGCCGTCCCGTGCTCGCGGTGACGGCCACCGGCCGGGAGGCGGAGGACCTGGCGGCGGCGCTGCGCTCGCTGCTGCCGCCGGACGGGGTGGTGGAGTACCCGTCCTGGGAGACGCTGCCGCACGAGCGGCTCTCCCCGCGTTCGGACACGGTCGGACGGCGGCTGGCGGTGCTGCGCAGGCTCGCCCATCCGAGCCCGGACGACCCGGCGGCCGGTCCGGTCTCGGTCGTGGTCGCGCCCGTACGGTCCGTGCTCCAGCCGCAGGTCAAGGGGCTCGGGCACCTGGAGCCGGTGAGCCTGCGGGCCGGGCAGACCGCCGATCTGGAGGAGATCGTGGACGGGCTGGTGGCCGCCGCGTACTCCCGGGTCGAGCTGGTCGAGAAGCGCGGTGAGTTCGCCGTGCGCGGCGGCATCCTGGACGTCTTCCCGCCGACCGAGGAGCATCCGCTCCGGATCGAGTTCTGGGGCGACGACATCGAGGAGATCCGCTACTTCAAGGTGGCCGATCAGCGGTCCCTGGAGGTCGCCGAGCACGGGCTGTGGGCCCCGCCCTGCCGTGAGCTGCTGCTGACCGACGACGTGAGGGAGCGGGCCGCGGCCCTCGCCGAGGCCCATCCCGAGCTGGGCGAACTGCTCGGCAAGATCGCCGAGGGGATCGCGGTCGAGGGCATGGAGTCCCTGGCCCCGGTCCTGGTGGACGACATGGAACTGCTGCTGGACGTCCTCCCGGCGGGCGGCATGACCGTCGTCTGCGAGCCGGAGCGGGTGCGCACCCGGGCGGCGGATCTGGTGGCCACCAGCCAGGAGTTCCTCCAGGCCTCCTGGGCGGCCACCGCCGGGGGAGGGGAGGCCCCGATCGACGTCGGCGCGGCCTCCCTGTGGAGCATCGCGGACGTCCGCGACCGCGCGCGTGAGCTGGGCATGATGTGGTGGTCGGTGAGCCCCTTCGCGGCCGATGAAGAGCTGACGCAGACACTTGCCGCTGACGCGGCGGGCGACACCATCAAGCTCGGCATGCACGCCACCGAGAGCTACCGCGGCGACACCGCACGGGCGCTGGCCGACACCAAGGGCTGGCTGGCCGACGGCTGGCGCACGGTCTATGTGACCGAGGGCCACGGCCCCGCCTCCCGCACCGTCGAGGTGCTGGGCGGCGAGGGGATCGCGGCCCGGCTGGACGGCGACCTCACCGAGATCAAGCCGTCCGTGGTGCATGTCGCCTGCGGCTCGATCGACTACGGCTTCATCGACCCGGCCCTGAAGCTGGCCGTGCTGACCGAGACGGATCTGTCCGGGCAGAAGGCCGCGGGCAAGGACGGGGCGCGGATGCCCGCGCGCCGCCGCAAGACGATCGATCCGCTCACCCTCGAGGCGGGCGACTTCATCGTCCACGAGCAGCACGGCGTGGGCCGCTACATCGAGATGGTGCAGCGCACCGTCCAGGGCGCCACCCGCGAGTATCTGGTGGTGGAGTACGCCCCGGCCAAGCGCGGCCAGCCCGGCGACCGGCTCTTCGTCCCCACCGACCAGCTGGAGCAGGTCACCAAGTACGTGGGCGGCGAGGCGCCGACCCTGCACCGGCTCGGCGGTGCCGACTGGACCAAGACCAAGGCGCGCGCCAAGAAGGCCGTCAAGGAGATCGCCGCCGACCTGATCAAGCTCTACTCGGCCCGGATGGCGGCGCCCGGCCATGCCTTCGGCGTGGACACCCCCTGGCAGCGCGAGCTGGAGGACGCGTTCCCGTACGCGGAGACCCCCGACCAGCTCACCACCATCGCCGAGGTCAAGGAGGACATGGAGAAGTCGGTTCCGATGGACCGGCTGATCTGCGGCGACGTCGGCTACGGCAAGACCGAGATCGCCGTCCGTGCCGCCTTCAAGGCGGTCCAGGACGGCAAGCAGGTGGCGGTGCTCGTGCCCACGACCCTGCTGGTGCAGCAGCACTTCGGCACCTTCGGCGAGCGGTACGGCCAGTTCCCCGTCAACGTCAGGGCGCTCTCCCGCTTCCAGACCGACACCGAGGCCAAGGCGGTGCTGGAGGGTCTGCGGGACGGCTCGGTCGACATCGTCATCGGCACCCACCGGCTCTTCTCCTCCGAAACCAAGTTCAAGGACCTGGGCCTGGTCATCGTGGACGAGGAGCAGCGCTTCGGCGTCGAGCACAAGGAGCAGCTGAAGAAGCTCCGCGCCAATGTGGACGTGCTGACCATGTCCGCCACGCCCATCCCGCGCACCCTGGAGATGGCGGTCACCGGCATCCGCGAGATGTCCACGATCACCACCCCGCCGGAGGAGCGCCATCCGGTGCTGACCTTCGTCGGTCCGTACGAGCAGAAGCAGATCGGCGCCGCGATCCGGCGCGAGCTGCTGCGCGAGGGCCAGGTCTTCTACATCCACAACCGGGTGGAGTCCATCGACCGGGCCGCCGCCCGGCTGCGCGAGATCGTCCCCGAGGCGCGGATCGCCACCGCCCACGGACAGATGTCGGAGGGCGCGCTGGAGCAGGTCGTGGTCGACTTCTGGGAGAAGAAGTTCGACGTCCTGGTCTCCACCACCATCGTCGAGTCCGGGATCGACATCTCCAACGCCAACACCCTGATCGTCGAGCGCGGCGACAACTTCGGCCTCTCCCAGCTGCACCAGCTGCGCGGCCGGGTCGGCCGAGGGCGCGAGCGCGGTTACGCGTACTTCCTCTACCCGCCCGAGAAGCCGCTCACGGAGACCGCCCATGAGCGGCTGGCCACCATCGCCCAGCACACCGAGATGGGCGCGGGCATGTACGTGGCGATGAAGGACCTGGAGATCCGCGGGGCGGGCAATCTGCTCGGCGGCGAGCAGTCCGGCCATATCGCGGGCGTCGGCTTCGACCTCTACGTCCGGATGGTCGGCGAGGCGGTCGCCGACTACCGCGCCTCGATCGAGGCGGGCGAGGGCGAGCCCGCGGAGGCGCCGCTGGAGGTCAAGATCGAGCTTCCGGTCGACGCGCACGTCCCGCACGACTACGCCCCCGGTGAGCGGCTGCGCCTCCAGGCGTACCGGGCGATCGCCTCCGCCGGCAGCGAGGACGACATCCGCGCCGTCCGCGAGGAGCTGACCGACCGCTACGGCAAGCTCCCCGAGCCGGTGGAGAACCTCCTCCTGGTCGCCGGTCTGCGCCTGCTGGCCCGCGCCTGCGGCGTCACCGACATCACCCTCCAGGGCTCCAACATCCGCTTCTCCCCGGTGGAGCTCCGCGAATCCCAGGAGCTGCGCCTCAAGCGCCTCTACCAGCGCTCGATCATCAAGCCCGCCACCAAGCAGGTCCTGGTGCCCCGCCCCGCCACCGCCCGGATCGGCGGAAAGCCGCTGGTGGGACGGGAGCTGCTGGCGTGGACCGGGGAGTTCCTGACGACGATCCTGGGGTCGTGAGGGCGATCGGGCTCAGGCGATGCGGATCTGTTGATCGTCGATTTCGAGCACCAGGGTCAGCCGCGCCCCCAGCGCCTGCGCATAGGCGCGCATCGCCGTGAGGTCCACTGACTTGCCCTGCTCCAGCTGGGAGACGCGGGCTTGGGTGATACCGAGCTGGGCGGCGGCCTGCTGCTGGGTGAGACCCCGCTCCCTCCGCAGCCGCTGTAGGTGATGGCCCAGGAGGTGGGCCTCCTGCGCCAGACGCGCCGCATCCTTCCGCGCCGCCCACTCCGCGTCGCCCACCTCGGGGTGGGCCTCGCGGCGGACCCGCTCGCCGCTCCTCTTGACCTCGTCCCACGAGATGAAACCGTTCATTCCGCCGCCTTCTCCTTGTGGTCGAGGTACTTCTGGTAGCGCTCCTCGGCGAGTGGGACGGCGGTGTCGTACCAGCGCCGCCAGTTGCCCGCCTTGTCGCCCGCCACGAGGAGGATGCACTCCCGGTCGGGGTCGAAGACGAAGAGGATGCGGATTTCGGTCCGGCCCGCCGAGCCCGGGCGTAACTCCTTGAGGTTCTTCATCGAGCTGCCGTGGATCACATCGGCCATGGGACGACCGAGGCTCGGTCCTATGTCCGCCAGCAGCTCGATGGCCTGCTCCACCGAGTCGGCCGAATGCGGATCGTGAGCACATAGGGCGAGGAACCAGGCGGCCACCTCGTCATGGATGTTGATCGACCACGTCACGTGTGAGTATAAGCAGTCGCTTGTAGAAGCGCACCCTTGTAAAGCCAGCTCATTCGCTCGAATGGGTGCGTGCCTGCGCCGGTTTTCACGGGGACAGGAGCGGGCCGCGCGCGACACCCCCGTCGTCGCGCGGCGGCCGGCCCCGGCTCATGAGCCCGGCGGGGTGACCGGGTGCGGTGCCGTACGGGTGGGGGAGCGCGCCCTCAGTCCTCAGCCCTCGGCCCTCAGTCCTCAGCCCCCAGGCCTCGGCGAGAGGCGGGGCTCGGCGCGGCCCGTCGTGGCTCGTCCAGGACGATATGCGCCCGCTCCACCCGCGGCGAGGAACGATGTGCACAGTGAGCCCGGCGGGCGGTTCCCGTTCGAACGGTCAGTGCTCTGGTGAACGGTGAGTACGGCGGCGAACGGTGAGCGCGCCGAGGGCGGCCCCGGTGTGCGGTCGCACCGCCTCAGAGCGAGCCCAGGGCCCGCATCGCGAGCCATAGTTCGTACTTCGCGCTCGGCGCGGTCAGCAGGGAGCGGCCCAGAACGTCCTCCGCCCTGGTCAGGCGCTTGCGGGCGCCCGGGAGGGAGATGCCGAGGGCGGTGGCAGCGGCGGGGAGGCGGGCGTCGGCGCGCAGCCAGGTGCGGATGGTCTCCAGCCCGGCCGTCGGACCGGCCTGCTCCAGGGGACGCAGCTGGGCCCGGGCCCAGGTCCCGGCGGCGGGGGTGCCCAGCACCGCGTCCAGCGTGGCGGTGTGCCCCGGCGGGGCCTGGGTGCGGACCGCCGCGGCCTGGGGCGCGGTGTGCAGCCGCAGCGCCAGCCAGGCGGCCGACTGCGCGGCCAGGCTGCGGCTGACCTCCACGCCCAGCAGCTCGTCCAGATGGCGCATCCGCGCCGCGAGCGTATTGCGGTGGATCTTCAGATGGCGGCTGGCCGCCCCGCCGAAGCTGAGCCACGACCCGAGCGTGCCCAGCAGCTCCTGCGGGCCCGGGTCGGCGCGGCGGGCCGGTGCGTACCGCAGACAGGGCGCCAGGAGCTCGCTCGCCCACACATAGCCCTCCGGGCCCGCCAGGACGGTCACATCCACGTCGCCGCCGAAGCGCGCGCGGCGCTCGGGCGCGTTACGGGCCACCGCAAGCGCGTGGATGGCCTGCTCGTACGCGGTCGGCGTGTCCCGCAGGGCGACCGCCGCGCTCACCCCGACCCGGCACTCGGGCACCAGCCGGACGATCAGCAGGTCCAGTGGTGCCGGGCCCGAGTGCGGGTCACCGCTCACCGCCACCGCGCCCTGGCCCGGCTCGGGCGGTACGAGCGCGAGCACGTGGTTCGGGCGCACCGGGCACGGCACGATCCACGCCGCGCCCTCCGCCTCGCGGTCGATCCGCCGGACGATCTCGCGCCGCCGGGCGTGCGGGCACTCGATCACATACATCTGGACCACCGTGGGCAGCGCGGGCCGCAGCGCCCCGGCGATCCGCTGCGCGGCGGGCACGCTGCCCACCATCAGCAGATGCAGCACCGCCTCCCGGCTGTGCTCCTCGGCCGACTCGATCCGCCGCCGCGCCCGCTCGGACTGCTCCAGCCGCCAGCACAGGGCGAGGGTGCGGGCGGCGTCGGCGAGCAGCGTTCCGCAGTGCGGATCGTCCGGCCCGACGACGGCGAGATACGTCCTGGGGCCGGTGTCGAGCGCGATCAGATGCACCGGGGGCCCCTCGCCCCCGCCCAGCACGGCGGACACCGCCCCGCGCCGGTGCAGCTCGACGGCGGCCTCGGCGGCGACGCCGACGGCGAGCCGCGCCACCGCCGGGTCGTGCTCGCCGCCCGGCCCGGCCAGCACCCGCCCCGTGTCCCCGACCAGCACGGCCGGACCCCCGGTCCGCCGGGCCAGCCAGCCGAGCATCTCCCGTACCGCCCCGCGCCGGGTGGCCAGCCGGGCGAGGGCGAGAACGTCATCGGCGCGGTCGGCGCGGTCGGCGTGGTCGGCATGGTCGGTGGGCACGCCGGAGGGCGGGGTGTGCATGAAACAGCACATTAGTTCTGATCGCCTGGGTTTCGGAAAGGGCCCGATGGCGTCGAGATGCGGCTCCGCCCCAGCCCCTGCACCTGTACCGGGGGCTGATGGCGTTGCCGGGGGCTGGGGCGGAGCCCCACCACGCGGCGGAGCCGCATATCGGCGCGCCCGCCGACCCACAGCCGTCACCGCCCCACCGCGTACCCCTGCGCCCCGCGCGGATTGGCGGCGGCGAGCAGGACGCCCGTCTCCGGGTCGCGGGCGACCGCGCACAGGCGCCCCTCCGACCAGGGGCCGCCGACCACCACATCGTGGCCGCGGCGGCGGAGTTCCGCGACGGCGGGCTCGCCGACGCGGGACTCGACGACCACCCGGCCCGCCGTCATCGCCCGGGGGTGGAAGGAGCCGGGGAAGGACTCCTGGTGCCAGTTGGGGGCGTCGATGGCGCCCTGTAGATCCAGTCCGGAGCGTACCGGCGCCCGTAGCGCGACGCCGAGGAAGAAGTGGGTGCTCCACTGGTCCTGCTGGTCGCCGCCGGGAGTGCCGAAGGCCATGACGGGGGTGTCGTCGCGCAGCGCGAGCGACGGGGTGAGCGTGGTGCGGGGGCGGCGGCCGGGGGTGAGGGAGTTGGGCAGGCCGCGGTCCAGCCAGGTCATCTGGAGCCGGGTGCCGAGCGGGAAACCCAGCGCTGGGATCACGGGGTTGGACTGGAGCCAGCCGCCGCTGGGCGTGGCCGCGACCATGTTGCCCCAGCGGTCCACCACGTCGAGGTGGCAGGTGTCGCCCCGGGTCACCCCGTCCCGGTCGACGGCGGGTTCGCCGGTGGCCGGGACGCCCAGCCCCAGGCCCAGGTCCCCTCCGCCGACCGTCGGCTCGCCGCCGCCCGGCCCGGCGGCCGGTCCGTCCGCCCCGGACGCGGCGCGGGCCACGGCGGCCAGCGCCTGCTTGCTCAGCCGTGGCGTACGGCCCCCGGGGTGCCCGGGGCGCAGCTCGTACGAGGCCCGTTCGCCGATCAGCGCCCGCCGGTCGTCGTTGTACGGACGGGAGAGCAGCTCCGGCAGCGGTACGTCGGCGGCGTCCCCGTACCACGCCTCGCGGTCGGCCATGGCCAGCTTGCCGCCCTCGATCAGCAGGTGCAGGAAGTCGGGCGTGCCCAGGTCGGCCTCGCTCAGCCCGTACGGCAGCAGGGCGAGTTGCTGGAGCAGCACCGGCCCCTGGCTCCAAGGCCCGGCCTTGCACACGGTCCAGCCGTTCCAGAAGTGGCGGACCGGCGGCTCGTACGTGGCCTCGAAGGCGACCAGGTCGTCCCCGGTCATGGTCCCGGCGTTGCGGTGTCCTGACGAGTCCATCGCGGGGCGGGCCGCCGCGTCCGCCAGTTCCTCCGCGATGAAGCCCTCGCGCCAGACCCGGCGGGCGGCCTCGATCTGGGTCTCGCGCCCCGGCCCCGCCCCCTCCGCCTCGGCGATCAGCCGCCGCCAGGTGGCGGCCAGCGCGGGGTTGGTGAGCAGCCGCCCGGCGGCGGGGGACTTCCCGTCCGGCAGATACAGCTCGGCCGAGGTCGTCCACTCGGTCTCGAACAGCTCCCGCACCGTCTCGACGGTCTCCCCGATCCGCTCGACCGCCGGATGGCCGTGCTCGGCGTAGCCGATCGCGTACCGCAGCACCTCGGCGAGCCGCTTCGTGCCGTGGTCGCGCAGCAGCACCATCCAGGCGTCGAACGCACCGGGCACCGCCGCCGCGAGCGGGCCGGTGCCGGGGACGAGGTCGAGGCCGAGCGCGGTGTAGTGGTCGATGGTGGCTCCGGCGGGGGCCGGGCCCTGGCCGCACAGCACGGTGGGTTCGCCGCCCGCCGGGGCGAGGATGATCGGCACCTCACCGGCGGGCCCGTTCAGATGCGGCTCGACCACATGCAGGACGAACCCGGCGGCCACGGCCGCGTCGAAGGCGTTGCCGCCGTCCTCCAGGACGGCCATGGCGGACTGCGAGGCCAGCCAGTGGGTGGAGGACACCATGCCATGGGTGCCCTGAAGGGTGGGCCGGGTGGTGAACATGTCGGCAGGCTCCTGGTCTCGTACGGGTGCGGGTGCGGGTGCGGGTGCGAGTGCGGGTGTGCGGGCAGGTCTCATGGCCCTCAGGCGGCAGCGGCGCCCCCAGGGGCCGAGGCGTCGGGCGCGGTACCGTCGTCCGCCACCAGATGGCAGGAGACCTGGCGACGGCCGCCGTCCCCCGCGAGCCGCCGCAGCGCGGGCGGCTCGGTGCGGCAGCGGTCGACGGCGAGCGGGCAGCGGGTGTGGAAGCGGCAGCCGCTCGGCGGATCCAGCGGGCTGGGCAGCTCCCCGCTGAGCACGATCCGGGCGCGCGACCGCTGCGCGGCCGGGTTCGGCACCGGGGCCGCGGACAGCAGGGCCTGGGTGTACGGATGCTTGGGGTCGGCGAACAGTTCGGCGGCCGGGGCCTGTTCCACCAGCTGCCCCAGGTACATCACGGCGATCCGGTCCGCGAGGTACTCGACGGCGGCCAGGTCATGGGTGATGAACAGACAGCCGAACCGCCGTTCCCGCTGGAGGTCCGCCAGCAGGTTGAGCACGGACGCCTGGACGGAGACGTCCAGCGCCGACGTCGGCTCGTCGGCCACCAGCAGCTGGGGATCGACCGACAGCGCACGGGCGATGGAGACCCGCTGCCGCTGCCCGCCGGAGAGTTCATGGGGCCGCCGCCGCGCCAGTTCGGGCCGCAGCCCCACCTGGGCCAGCAGCTCGGCGACCCGGTCGCGCAGCGCGTCGCCGGAGGCCAGGCGGTGCAGCCGCAGCGGCTGGCCGACGATGGCACCCACGGTCATCCGGGGGTCGAGCGAGGAGGACGGGTCCTGGAACACCAGGTGGAAGTCCTTGCGCAGCGGACGCAGCGCCCGCTTCGAAAGCCGGGTCACATCGCGGCCGTTGATCGTCACCTGGCCCGCGGTCGGCCGGTCCAGGCGTACGGCGCACCGCCCCACCGTGGACTTGCCGCTGCCGGACTCCCCGACCAGGCCGACGATCTCGCCCCGGCCGATGCTGAGGCTGACCCCGTCGACCGCCCTGACGGTGCCGGCGGGTCCGGTGAAGTGGCGGACCAGACCGCTGATGTCGAGCACGGCGTCCTCCCGCGACGCCCGCGCGGGCGCGACGGCGGCGGTCATGAGGCGGCCTCCTCTTCGGGGCGTTCGGGGTATTCGGGGTATTCAGGGTGTATCGGCACCGGATGCCAGCACGCGGCCTCGTGTGGCACGGATTGCTCGGGTTGCTCAGGTTGCTCGGATCGCTCAGAGCGCTCGTACCGTTCGTACCCCTCGCGCCTCTCGTCCCGCTCGCGCGGCGGTGGCCGCAGCGCCCGCAGCGCGGGCCTCTGCTCCCCGCACCGCTCGTCGGCGTAGGAGCAGCGGGGCTGGAAGGTGCAGTGGTCGGGCTGTTCGGTGAGGCTCGGCACCAGTCCGGGGATCTCCTGGAGCCGTCCCCGCCCGCCCTCCGTCCGCCGCCTGCCGGGCACCGGCACCGCGCCGAGCAGCCCGCGGGTGTACGGATGGCGGGGCGCGCCGAACAGCTCGTCCACCGGGGCCTGTTCGACGCCCCGGCCCGCGTACATCACCAGCACCCGGTCGGCGGTGTCGGCCACCACGCCCAGATCGTGGGTGATCAGCACGATGGCGGTGCCGAGCCGCTCCCGCAGGGACTGGAGCACCTCCAGGATGCCCGCCTGCACGGTGACGTCCAGCGCGGTGGTCGGTTCGTCGGCGATGAGCACGGCGGGGTCGCAGGCGATCGCGATGGCGATCATCACCCGCTGTCGCATTCCGCCGCTGAGCTGGTGCGGATAGTCGCGGGCCCGCTGGGCGGGGGCGGGGATGCCGACGAGGTCGAGCAGGTCCACGACCCGCTCGCGCGCCTCGCGGCGGCCGATCCCCTGATGGCGCCGGAGGACCTCGCCGACCTGGCGGCCGATGGTGAGGACGGGGTTCAGCGAGGTCATCGGCTCCTGGAAGATCATCGCGATCTCCCGGCCGCGGACGTCCCGCAGTTCGCTCTCGTCCGCCCCCACCAACTCCCGTCCGCCCAGCCGGATGGAGCCGCCGACGCTCGCGGTGGGCGGCAGCAGCCCCATCACGGCGGTGGAGGTCACGGACTTGCCGCAGCCGGACTCGCCGACCACGGCCAGCACTTCACCGGCGGCGATGTCGTACGACAGCCCGTCCACCGCGTGGACCACGCGGGTCGGGGTGCGGAAGACCACGGACAGGTCCCGCACGCTCAGGGCAGGGGGCGCGGTGGACGTGGTCATCGGCTGTCTCCCTGGGGGTCGAGGATGTCGCGCAGCCCGTCCCCGAGCAGATTGAACGCGAGCGTCGCGGCGATGATCGCCAGGCCCGGGAAGACCGCCATCCAGGGCGCGGCGGCGATGTACGCCTGGGCGCTGGAGAGCATCACTCCGAGCGAGGGGGACGGCGGCTGGACGCCGAGGCCGAGGAAGCTCAGCAGCGCCTCACCGATGATCGCGGTGGGGATGCCCACGGTGGCCTGGACGGTCAGCGCGGACAGGGCGCCGGGGAGGATATGGCGGAAGAGCACGGTGCCGTCCCCGCCGCCGTTGGCCACGGCCGCCGCCACGTAGTCGAGGTGTTTGAGCCGCAGCGTCTCCGCCCGGGTGATCCTGATGACGGCCGGGATCTGCGAGACGCCGACCGCGATCGTGGCGTTCATCAGGGACGGCCCGAGGATGGTGGCCAGGCCCACCGCCAGCACCAGGAAGGGGAAGGCGAGCAGGGTGTCGGTGAGCCGCGAGACCACCGAGTCGGCGAACCGCCCGTAGTAGCCCGCGATCAGCCCGAGCGGCACCCCGGCCGCGAAGGCCAGCGCCACCGCGAGCAGCCCGATCTGGAGCGAGGCCCGCACCCCGTACACGACCCGGGAGAGCTGATCGCGGCCCAGGTCGTCGGTGCCCAGCCAGTGGGCCCAGCCCGGCTCCTGGAGGGCGGCGCCGAAGTCCGGCCGGGCCGGGTCGTACGGCGCGATGAGCGGTGCGCACACCGCGATCAGCACCAGGAGCGCGGCGGCCACGGCCCCGGTGAGGGCCAGCTTGTTACGGGTCAGCAGCCGCAGCCGGGACAGCGGGGCGAGCGGGGCCCGCTCCCGCTCCTCTGCGGCGAGAAGGGCGGTGGCGGCCGCACTCACTGGGCACCTCCGAGGCGGATACGGGGGTCGATCACCGAATAGGCCAGGTCCACCAGGAGGTTGACGAGGATGTAGGCGGTCGAGGTGAACAGCACCACGCCCTGCACCATCGCGTAGTCGCGGGAGAAGACCGCGTCGATGGTGAGCTTGCCGAAGCCCGGCAGCACGAAGATCTGCTCGGTGACCACCGCGCCCGAGATGAGGTGCCCGAGCTGGAGTCCGAGCACGGTCACCACGGTGACCAGGCTGTTGCGCAGGGCATGGCCCATGATCACCTGACGCCGGGAGAGCCCCTTGGCGCGCGCCGTGCGCACGTAGTCGGCGGACAGCGAGCCCAGCATGGCCGCGCGCGTCTGGCGCATCACGACCGCCGCCAGACCGGAGCCGAGGACGATCACCGGAAGCACCATATGGCGCAGGTTCTCCATCGGGTCCACGCCGAACGGCACGAAACCGGAGGCGGCGAAGACCGGGACGGCGATGGCGAAGGCGAGGACGAGCACGATGCCGAGCCAGAAGGCGGGCACCGAAAGCCCCAGCAGCGCCACCGCGTTGACCAGCCACTCCTCGGGCCGGCCGCGCCGGACCGCCGCCACCACCCCGGCGCCCACGCCGACCACGACCGCGAGCAGCAGGGCCAGGGCGGACAGTTCGAGGGTGACGGGCAGTGCCTCCATCACCGAGTCCAGGACCGGCAGCCCGGTGCGGGAGGAGACCCCGAGGTCGCCGGTGGCGGCGTGCCGCACATAGCGCAGGTACTGCACCACGATGTTGTCGTCGAGCCCGTAGCTCTCGCGGATCTGGGCGATCGCCTCGGGCGTGGGCTCCTCCCCGGCCAGCGCGGTGGCGGTGTCGCCGGGCAGCGCCCGTACGCCGGCGAAGACCACGACACTGACCAGGAAGAGCGTGATCAGCGATTCGCCGAGGCGGCGGATCGGATACGACATCAGCTCCCTCCCTTCACATATCCGGCGTCCTTCACCCGGATCAGCCCGTCGCCGAAGACCTTCAGCCCGGCGACCTCCTTCGTCACGGAGACGTAGTTCGTGGGCTGGATCAGATAGAGCACGGTGTGCGCGGCGCGGACGCGCTCCACGAGCCGGGCGTAGATCTTCTTGCGGGCGGGCTTGGCCGCGGTGGCGCCGCCCTCGGCGATCAGCCGGTCGATGGCGGGGTCGGAGAGCCCGCCGTAGTTCTGGGCGCCGCCGGTGCCGGCGAACACGTCGATGTTGCCCGCCGGGTCGAGCCGCCCCGACCAGTTGGTGGTCGCCGCCTGGAAGTCGCCCGCGCGGGAGTGCTCCAGACCGGTGGCGAACTCGGTCGGCGCCAGGCTCACCGCGAAGCCCGCCTCCTTGGCCATGGCCTGGATGACCTGGCCCAGCCGGTTGTCCTCCGGGGTGGTGCTGATCTGGAGCCGCACCCGGACCGGGGTGGTCACCTTGGCGGCCCTGAGCAGCCGCTTGGCCTTGGCCAGGTCGCGGGCCGGGCAGCGGGACCCGGTGGCGTACGGGGTGCCGGAGGGGAGCGGGCCGCAGGTGGGCCGGTAGCGGCCCTGGAAGACGATGGTGTTGATCAGGTCGCGGTCCAGGGAGAGGTCGAACGCCTCGCGCACCCGCACATCCCGCGCGATCGGGGTGTCGATCCGGCCCGGCGGCGCCCCGGCGCCCTTCGTATTGCCGATGTTGAGGGTCAGTCCGTAGTAGCCGAGCGAGGGGGAGTGGAACAGCTGGAGCCCGGGTTCGGTGAGCGCCCGGCCCACCTGGACCGGGTCCATCTGGTCGCCCACCTGGATGTCGCCGGACTGGAGATTGGCCAGCCGGACGTTGCCGTCGGTGATGGTGCGGTAGATCACCCGCCGCAGATGGACCGCGTCGGCGTCGTAGTAGTTCGGGTCCTTGTCCAGCACGATGCGGTCGCCCACCACGCGCTCGGCGTAGCGGAACGGGCCCACGCAGGTGGGGTGGGACGCGAAGCCCTTGCCGTAGCGCTTCAGCGCGGTGGGGGACATCACCATGCCCGCGCGGTCGGCGAGCAGCGCGAGCAGCGGGACGTACGGCTTGGTCAGCCGCAGCCGTACGGTGTCGTCGCCGACCGCCCGGACCGAGGTGAGGGGCTTCAGCTCGCTCGCGCGGACGGAACCGGTCAGCGTGCGGTGGCGGTCGAGCGAGGTCTTGACCGCCTTGGCGTCCATGCGGGTGCCGTCGGCGAACCGGACGCCGCGCCGCAGCTTGATGGTGACGGTGCGGCCCCCGTCGCTCGTCGTGGGCGGGGCGGCGGCGAGCTGCGGCACGATCCGGTTCTCGGCGTCGACGTCGTAGAGCTTCTCGCACATCGCGGTGAACACGGTCCGGCCCACGGCGGTGCTGGCCAGGGTGGGATCCAGCTTGTCCGGGTCCGATTTGAGGGCGATGGTCAGCGTTCCGCCGTCGCGGGCGGGCCGGGGGTCGGTCATCCGGTCGGCGCCCACCTCGGCCGTGGGGGAGGCCAGGGAGGCGCAGCCGGCGGTGGCGCCGGCGACCAGCACACCCAGCACCCGGGCGGCGAGGGCGGCGGCGCGCGGTCGGTGGCGGGTGGGTGGGGGCCGGTCGCTGGGGCCGCTCGTTCTTTGGCGCATGGCGGGGTGCCTCACTGCTGGGGACGTCGGGGGCGGCGCGCGCTGCGGTGCGGTCAGGATGGCGCAGGGACGGCAGTTGGTCCATTGGTAGGACCAAATTGATGTCGGCAGACGTTAGCGTGCGGACCCGGCGGCTCCGGTTGCCCGCCCGTCACCACCTGGTTAAATCCGCTCGCGACGGCGGCCGGGAGAAGGCCCTGGAGGACGCCGGGCGGACGCCGGGGGTGGCGCCCGCCGGGTGTGAGACTCTTGACCACCGGCCGGACCGGAAAGCTGAGGAAAGCTGAAGAAGGCGGAGGAAAGCCAGGAGATGGACTGGCGGCAACTGCGGCACTCCACCCTGTCGAGGCCGGACGCCCTGGCCGTCGGCCTGGAGCGGCTGATCCTGAGCGGAGAGCTGGCGCCCGGATCCCGCGTCCCCCCGGAGCGGGAGCTCGCGGAGAGCCTCGGCGTCTCCCGGGGCTCGGTCCGCGAGGCGCTGCGCGCGCTCGCCTCGCGCGGACTGGTCGCCCGGCGCCCCGGCTCCGGCACCGTCGTGCTCGACCCGGGGGCCACTCCGCGCGGCGACGTCCTGGCCTCGGGGCTCGATGCCACCGCGGAGCTGTTGCAGGTCATGGAGGTGCGTGCGTGCATCGAGCCCTCGGTGACCGCGCGGGCCGCCCGGCGGGCCACCCCCTCCGACATCGTCCAGCTGCACGCCCTGCTGGACGCGATGCGGCGGGAGCCCACCCGTCAGGAGTTCACCGACCTGGACCGCACCTTCCACCGCGCCATCGCCCAGTACACCCGCAACCCCCTGCTGCTGCGGCTGCTGGACCGGGTCTACGAGATCGGCGAGCCCGGGCGGCGCAAGACCTCGCTGTCCGCCGCCCGCAGGCGCGCCACCATCGAGGAGCACCAGGCCATCCTGGGGGCGATCGAGGCCCGCGACCCGGAGGCGGCCCGAGCGGCCTCCGAGGCCCATCTGGACTCGGTGCTGCACCGGATCGAGGAACAGCGGCGGCGCACGGAGGCACGGGCGGGTTCGGCGGGAGCCGGGGCCGTCGAGGCTGGTCTACAAGATCCCGAAAAAATCTCGGGCGGGGATGTCGAGAACGCGTGACCGGCTCCGTCCCCGGGGTGAACGCGACCACAATGGGTCGCATCCGCATCAAGGAGAACCACGATGGCCAAGTACCTGCTGCTGAAGCACTACCGCGGCGCCCCGGCTCCGGTGAACAACGTGCCGATGGACCAGTGGACGCCGGAGGAGATCTCGGCGCACGTGCAGTTCATGAACGACTTCGCGGCCCGGCTGGAGAAGACCGGCGAGTTCGTCGACGGTCAGGCGCTCGCCCCGGAGGGGTCGTGGGTGCGGTACGACGGTGAGGGGCGTCCGCCGGTCACCGACGGTCCGTTCGCCGAGACCAAGGACCTCATCGCGGGCTGGATGGTGATCGACGTGGACAGCCACGAGCGCGCCGTCGAACTGGCCGGTGAGCTGTCGGCCGCTCCGGGGAAGGACGGGAAGCCGATCCACGAGTGGCTGGAGGTGCGCCCGTTCCTGACCGCCAAGCCCAGCACCACGGAGTGCACCTTCAAGTGACACGGATGGACGAGGCCCTGATCAGGAGCCTCACACCGGGCGTGCTCGGCGTCCTCGTCCGCCGCGGAGCCGACTTCGCGGCGGCCGAGGACGCCGTACAGGACGCGCTCATCGAGGCGGTCCGCGCCTGGCCGGCCGACCCGCCGCGGGACGCCAAGGGCTGGCTGGTCACCGTGGCCTGGCGCAAGTTCCTCGACGCGAGACGGGCGGACACCGCCCGCCGCCGGCGTGAGGACATCGTCGAGGAGGAACCGGCGCCCGGCCCGGCCGCCTCGGTGGACGACACGCTCCAGCTGTACTTCCTGTGCGCCCACCCGTCACTGACGCCGTCGTCCGCCGTCGCGCTCACGCTGCGCGCGGTGGGCGGGCTCACCACCCGCCAGATCGCCCAGGCGTATCTGGTACCCGAGGCGACCATGGCGCAGCGCATCAGCCGGGCCAAGCGCACCGTCTCCGGCGTACGGTTCGACCAGCCCGGCGACGTCGCCACCGTGCTGCGCGTGCTGTACCTGGTCTTCAACGAGGGCTACTCGGGCGATGTCGACCTCGCCGCCGAGGCCATCCGGCTCACCCGGCAGCTCGCCGCCGCGATCGACCACCCCGAGGTGGCGGGGCTGCTCGCCCTGATGCTGCTCCACCACGCCCGGCGCGCCACCCGGACCGCGCCCGACGGCAGCCTGGTGCCGCTCGCCGAGCAGGACCGCTCCCGGTGGGACACCAAGGCGATCGCCGAGGGGGTGGAGATCCTCCAGGCGGCGCTCGCCCGCGACCGGCTGGGCGAGTTCCAGGCCCAGGCCGCCATCGCGGCCCTCCACGCGGACGCGCCCACCGCCGAGGAGACCGACTGGGTGCAGATCGTGGAGTGGTACGACGAGCTCGTGGGCCTGACCGACAGCCCGGTCGTCCGGCTCAACCGGGCGGTGGCGGTCGGCGAGGCCGACGGCCCGCGCGCCGGGCTGGCCGCGCTCGCGGAACTGGACGCTTCTTCCCCCGGCTCTTCGGGCTCATCGGGCTCTTCGGGCGGAGGATCCCCCTTGCCCCGCCACGCGGCGGTGGCGGCGTACCTCCATGAGCGCGACGGAGACCTGGCGACGGCGGCCCGGCTCTACGCCGAGGCGGCCCACAAGGCGTCCAACGTCGCCGAACGCGACTATCTGACCCGCCAGGCCGCCCGGCTCAACACCGGCCGGTCCCACTGACGGGCCGCACCGGCCGAGGGGCGGCTCACGGGCGGACATAGCGGTCGGGGTTGCCCTGCGGCCAGCTGACGGTGAGGCTCTGGCCGTCCCCGCTGACCACGGCGTGGCCACCGGAGATGGTCTCGCCCTGACAGGTCATGGTCACGGCCATGCTCGCGCTGATCGTCCCGGGGCAGGACTTGCCCTGGTACCCCACGGAGAGGGAACCGCCGCTCACGGTCATCACGAGCGGCTTACCGTTCGGGTCGCGCACCGTGGAGTACCACGTGCCCTGCACGCTCGCCGGGGCGCCCGCCCGGGTCGGCGCGGGGGCCTGCGTCTTCGGGGGCGTGCGGCGCGGGGCCGGGGTGGCGTCGGCGGCGCGGGTGGCCCTGGGGCTGCTCGGGCTCGCACTGGGGCTCTTGGCGGGCTTCGTACGGCTCGGGCTGGGGCTCGCACTGGTGGGGGCGGCGGACGCGGTGCCGCGTTCCGCGCCGTCCGCCTTCTGAGCGGACGCCTTCTTGCCGGAGGCGCCGGACGACTGGTCGCCCTTGTCGCCGTCCTTGCCGCAGCCGGTCAGCGCCAGAGCCAGTACCGCGACGGCCACGGTGGCGGCCGCATTCATTTTCCGCACGAGAATCCCTGATATTCCTGAGTGAACGGGGAAGGTGTGAGGGAAGATCTTGGCAGGCGGATACGCCGAAGCTCCACAGATTTCGGAGATGTTCTCCAGGAAATGTTTACTGGAGTTCGGATCAGCCGGTGGATCACCGTCCACGTCCGGGTCCCCTCGTCTCCTCCCGTGTGATGACTCCGCGGCGACCCGGCGAACGGATGTGGCCCTCCGCCGCGACCAGTGGCCGGGTGAACAAGGGGTTAAGCGACCCGGAAAGGCCGGTTACGGCGATGTCGTGATTCCTTGTGCAACTCCCTTCGAATAACTCGATGACCTGCGGCTTCGGGAAAGCGGCGGGAAACTATGGGATTTCCGGAGCAACCGCTTGCCGTCCAGCACGGTCTATCGGGGCGATCGGAAACACCAAATCGCCGACAGCCGGTGCCGGTGACTCAACCGAAATTTCTCACCGGCCCGATCGGCACTGATCGTACGAAGGGCCAATTCCCTATGCGCAGGTATCGCGTCATGGCCGCTACGGCCACCTTCGCCCTCGCCCTGGGGGGAGCCGTGCTCGCGGCGCCCGCCGCCCAGGCGGCCCCGACGACCTCGGGCTCTCTCGTTCACGAGGACGGCGAGCTCTGGTACAAGGCCGCCGCGGGACAGAAGAACAATCTGACGGTCTCCGAACAGGTCGTCAGCCGTGGGGAATTCGAGGAGTATTACGTCCTCACCTTCCGCGACAAGCGCGACATCACCATCGATGCGCAAGCGGCGGACTGGGACGAGTGCACCTACCCGACCGCGAGCGATCACACCGTCGCCCAGTGCGCGGTGGAAATCCCGCAGAACTCCGACGACTCCGACAACTTCGACGTCGATCTCGGTGACGGCGACGACACCGCGAAGATCGACCCCAATGGTTCGGCCTACGCCGGAATTCACGGCGGCGCCGGCGACGACGTCCTCCAGGGCAGCGCCGCGCCCACGTTCTACGGCGAGGACGGCGACGACAAGATCGACGGTGGCGGCGGCGTCATGGGCTTCGGCGCCTACGGCGGCGCCGGCGACGACACCATCACCAACTGCGCACAGGAATGCCACGGTGACGCCGGGAACGACACCATCACCGGTGGCTCCGAGGACAACGTCCTGCGCGGGGGCACCGGCAAGGACATCCTGCGCGGTGGCAAGGGCGCTGACGCCATCTACGGCGACCAGGACGACGACACGCTGTACGGCGAGGACGGCGACGACACGATCTACGGCAACAGCGGCAACGACGTGCTGTGGGGCGGCCGGGGCAATGACACCCTCTCCGGCGGACCGGGCAGCAACGAGGTCCACCAGGACTGAGTCCGGGCAGGACCAGGTCACCTAGGGCCGGGGCTCCCGCGGGGAGCCCCGGCCTTCCCGTGTCTGGTTCCCTTCGCCCTACGTCCCTTCGCCCTACTTCCCCCAGATCTTGCGATACGCCTGCCGATAGCCCTCGGAGTCCCACGACAGCGCGCCACCGCTGTTCGCGGCGGTGGTGATGTGTACCGAGGGCACGTATCCGCTGGCGGGCTCGTCCGCGAAGGCGCGGTTGAACTCATCGACCATCTGCCAGCCCTGCTCGGTGAGGGGTTCGGGCACCGTGGCCGCCTGGAACCGCTCGCCGTTGACGCGCTGGAAGGCCGACGGGTCGCCGTCCCCCGCGCCGATGTTGAACGGGGCGCCCGCGCCGTCCTTGCCCGCGGCGCGCAGGGCGGCCGCGGTGTGCCGGAAGTACAGGTCGTTGATGGCGGCCGAGTACGTCCACTTGTCCCCGAAGCGGGAGAGCAGGGACCGGACTTCCCCGATGGCGCGCTTGTTGACCTCGGGTATCGGCACGTTCCGGTAGCTCAGCAGCTTGACGTCGGAGCAGGTGGCGAGCTCCTTCTTGATCAGGTCCGACTTGTGCTTCGCGAACGGGACCGTGCCGTCGGTGAACAGCACCACGCCCGCGCGGCCGCCCGAGCGGGCGATGATCCAGTCGGCGCTGATCTTCGCGACGTCCTCGACCCGGGTGGTGACGTTGGTGAAGAGGTCGGGGCTCCCGTCCGGGCCCGGGGTCGGGGCGGCGTGCCAGCCGATCACCGGAATGCCCGCCGCCTTGGCCTCCTTGATCTCGTCGGCGACGCTGCCGGGGTCGAAACCGGCGATGGCGATGCCGTCCGGCTTGAGGGCGAGCGCCTTCTTGAAGGCGGACCGGTAACCCTCCGGCGTGCCCTGGCCGTTGATGGTGCGGGCGCCCCACCGCAGCAGCGACGCGGCTTCCCGCACGCCCTGGGCGACTCCGGCCGGACCGGGGTTGGAGAGGTCATGGGCGATGAAGACGACGCGCTTGCCGTGACCGGCCGCCTCGGGCCCGGTGGTCGGGCCCTTCCACGGGGCGTCGACCGCCTCCGCCTTCTTGACGGCTTGTTGGGCTCTGGAGAGGACGGCGGGGCAGCCGGGCTTCGCGGAGTTCCGGTGGGTCGTGGTGGAGGCGGCGCCGGGCTCGCAGCCGGCGGTGGCCACGGCCAGCAGCGCGATGGCCGTCAGGGCCGCCTTGCGGGTGGGGTGCACGGGTCTCCTCGCAGGGCACGGAGTGGTACGGAGAGTTCGGGCCGGTGGGTGGACCGGGGGTGGACCGGGGCTGGACCAGGGATCGGCCGGGGTGGGCCAGGGGCTGGGAGCAGACAGGGTACGGGTGGCGGCGCCGCGCCGGGCAGCCCCCTTCGTCATCCGCCGTCCCATGGAGCACAGTCGTGAACAAGCCAGCCCTCGCGCCACCCTCGGCCTCCACCCCATGACCACCGGGCGGCCACCTCCCGGCCGCCGGCTGGGCGGTTGGCGGGGCGCCGGGGGATACGTAGATGACCTAAACCCAGCAAACCGTGGAAATTCCGTGGCCGTTGAGAGGTCATCCCTTGCGCGTGTGCGCGCAGGCGGTAGTGTTCACGCCCGGTCAGGCATGTGGCGCGAATCCATCGCTCGCATTCCGGCCGGAATCGCCTTCGCCGACCTCCCGTTTCCCGGTGTCGGCGATCGGCGGCAACAACACCTCGGTCACCGCTCAGGAGCACATCGAAGGAGGACCTGGGTGTCTGTGGACACGGCGGACCCGCCAGCCGACCAGGAGCCGTCCGGACACGCGCCGCCGCCGAGTTCGGGGTCCCGGCGCGCGACGGGCCGCGAGGCGGGTCGTACGACGGGTCGCAAGGAGGGTCGTACGGCGGGTCGTAAGACGGAAGCCCTCGGCGCGCTCCTCGACCGCTGGCCGTTCCGGCGGAAGCTCAACGTCCTGGTGATCGTGCCGCTGACGGTCGTCGGCACGCTCCTCGGCCTCGCCGTGAACGGCCAGGTGCGGGAGGCCCTGGACGCCAACCGGATCGCCGAGCGGGTGCGCGACAGCGGCCAGGTGGCCCGGCTGATCAACGACGTACAGGCCGAGCACCGGGAGGCGCTTCTGCTCTCCGTCCAGCAGGAGTCGGTCCGCCCCGGGGCCACCCTCCCGTCCACCGCCGACTACCGCCGGGCGCAGCGGGTCACCGATGAGCGGGCCGCCGATGTGCGTTCGGCGTTCGGCTCCGCCCTGCCGAAGGACGAGGCCCGCGCCCTCGACTACATCCAGCGCCTGAGCGTGCTGCGGGACAAGGTCGAACGGGGCTCGGTGCCCGCCGCCGGTATCGACCCCGCGTACGCCGCCGCCGTCGGCTATCTCATCGACGGCATCGGACTCGACCACTTCTCCGACAGCCCCTCGTCCTCCGTCATCGAGCTGGTCGACGCCGTGATGCGCGCCGACGCCGCCCACGCGGCCTTCGAGGGCGGGGTGTTCTCCGCCCAGACCCAGGACGCCAACGCCCTCACCGAGTACACCCGCGCGGTCGGCGCCCACCGGGTCTACGAGGAGCAGTCGGAACGTTTCGCCAGGGTCGCCGGCCCCGACCAGGTGCTGCGCCTCGACGGCATCGAGCGGAACGCCGAGGAGAACGGCATCGAGGACCGCTTCGCCGAGCTCCAGATCGACCCGAGCTCCCTCCAGGGCCAGTCGCCCCGGCAGCTGCGCACCGCGATGGCCCAGGGCAACCGGCAGGCCGAGGCCCGCCTCGAGATCGCCCGCTCGCTGATCGGCGAGATCGCCGACCGGGCCGAAGACGTCTCCGACGAAGCCCTTTACAAGGCGCTGGCCCTGCTCGCGCTCGCCGTCCTCGGCTTCGCCGCCTGGCTGACCTTCTCGTTCCTGGTCCGGCGCTCCGTCGTACGCCCCCTGGCCGCCCTCACCGGCGCCGCCCACCAGGTGGTCGAGGTGGCCGACGAGGAACTGGCCAAGGTCGAGGACGACGACACCACCGACACCACCCCGCTGCGGCCCCACCCGATCCCCGTCCCGGTGCGCGACGAGATCGGCGATCTGGCCGAGGCGTTCAACCAGGTGCAGGTCACCGCCGCGGCGCTGCTGGAGCGGCAGGTGCTCAGCCGCCGCAACGTCGGCGAGATGTTCGGCAACGTCGGCCGCCGGGTCAGCAACCTCACCACCCGCCAGCTCACCCTGATCGACGCCGTCGAACGCGAGGAGACCGCCCCCGACATCCTGGAGCGGCTCTACCGCATCGACCACATCGCCGTACGCCTCCAGCGCAACGCCGACAGCCTGATGCTGCTCGCCGGAATCCGGGAGACCGAGCTGGACGCCCGGCCGACGACGCTGGCCGATGTCATCCGCGCGGCGCTCGGCCAGATCGAGGGGTACCAGCGGGTTTCCCTGCGGTCCGAGACCGAGGTCACCGTCGCGCCCGACATCACCGGCGACCTCACGCTGATGCTGGCGGAGTTGCTGGAGAACGCGGTCTCGTTCTCCCCGTCCGACACCCCCGTCGAGGTCGTCGTCCGGCCCGGCACCGATGTCACGGCGGACGGCGGCGCGCTGATCGAGGTCATCGACCACGGGCTCGGCCTGGCCGTGGAACGCCTGGAGGAGGAGAACGCCCGCCTGGTGCGGCGCGAGCGGCTCGACCTCGTACCGACCAAGGTGCTCGGCCTCTTCGTGGTCGGCAGCCTCGCCCGGCGCTGGGGCATCCGGGTCACGCTGAGCCGTACGCCGGGCGGCGGGGTCACGGGCAGCGTGTGGGTGCCGTCGACGCTGCTGGTGGCGAGGGGAGCGGGGGAGGAGCCGGCGGCCGCGAGGTCGGGTTCGGGTTCGGCCTCGGCGATGGCTTCGGCTTCGGGGACGGGTAAGGGCGCGGCAGGGGCCGGACGGGAGTCCACGCCCGCGCCCGTCGCCACGCCTCCGCCCGTACGGACCTCCGCCACCGCGCCCGAGCGGCGCCCGTCCGCGCCGGTGATGGAGTCGGGTCTGCCGCGGCGCGTCCCGGCGACGTCCCCTACGAACGCGGAGTCGGCCGGCGCCGCGACGGAGACGCGGACAGCGAACGAGCCGGCCGCCGGGCAGAAGCGGCCCGCAGCGAATGAACCGACCGCCGGGCAGAAGCGGCCCGCCACGAACGAGTCGAACGCCACCCCGGCCGCCGCCCCCGGCTCCCGGCCCCTCCGCCGCCGCGTCCGGGGCGCGACGCTCGACAAGACCACCTCACCGGCCGACCGGGCGATCCCAGGGATGCGCCGTCCCGCCGACGCCGACGCGGTCCGCTCCGAACTCGACGAGTTCGAGGCGGCCGTACGCAGGGCGGAGCGGGACAGCGCCGCCGCCGGCCCGGCCGACGCCATGCCATCGACACATCAGCGACCCCGGAAGGAGTCGGGCAGTGACCACGCCGACGGATAAGAGCGGTACCGCTGAGCGCGAAACCACCGATCTGCGAGCCGCCGCGGCCGACTTCACCTGGCTGCTGGACCGATTCGCCACCCAGACCGCCGGTGTCGTCGACGCCATCGCGGTGTCCTCCGACGGCCTGCTGATCGCCGTCTCCCAACTGCGGGAACAGGCCGACTCAGAGCGGCTCGCCGCGATCGTCTCCGGCGTCACCAGCCTCGCGGCCGGTGCCTCCGGCAACTACGGCCTCGGCGACCTCAACAAGGTCATCATCGATCTCGAGGGCGGCCATGTACTGGTGTCGTCCATCGGCTGCGGTGCGGTGCTCGGCGTGGTGACCACGAAGGAGGCGAAGCTGGGCAACATCGCGTATGAGATGACCCTCTTCGCCAACCGGGCCGGGACCGCGCTCACCCCGCAGCTCGTCATGGAGCTGAAGAAGAGCGCCGGGTCCGTCGGCTGACGGGTCGCGCGGCGCATGGAGGAGGGGGGTCGCGATGGTCGCCGGTGAACCAGTACCGCACGAACCAGGGCCGCACGAGGCGGCAGCGCAAGAGGCGGTAGGGCAGGAGGCTGCGGGGCAGGAGGCTGCGGACGACGCCCGGGCCGCCCCGGAGCCGCCCGAACCGCCCGAGCCCGCCGTCCGCGCTTCCGCCGTCCGCCCGTTCCTGCTGACCGCGGGCAGGGTGTCCGGGAGCGGCGCCGCGCCACCGCTCCCGGTCGAGACCCAGATCGTGGCGACGCCGGACGGGCTGTCCGCCCTGCGGTCGCTCACCTTCGAACGCCGCGACATCGTCGCCGCCTGCCGACGCCCCCAGTCGGTGGCGGAGTTGGCCGCCCGGCTGAGTCTGCATCTCAACGTGGTCCGGGTCCTCGCGGAGGACCTGTGCGCCGCCGGACATCTGGCGGTCCACGTCCCGAACGCCGGGACCGTCCACGACATCTCCGTACTGCGAAGGGTTATCGATGGTCTCCGTGCCGTCCCCGACTCACGGGGCTCACTCCGCGACAGCGGTTGAAGAACCGCCACTGCCGGTCAAGCTGGTCATCGCCGGTGGCTTCGGGGTCGGCAAGACCACGGCGGTGGGCGCGATCTCCGAGATCCGGCCGCTGACCACGGAGGCGTTGATCACGGAGGTCGCGGCGGGCGTGGACGACCTCACGCATACCCCCGGCAAGACCACCACCACGGTCGCCATGGACTTCGGTGTCATCACGATCGACCCGAAGCTGAAGCTCTACCTGTTCGGCACGCCGGGCCAGGACCGCTTCGGCTTCATGTGGGACGACGTGGTCGAGGGCGCCCTCGGCGGCCTGGTGATCGTGGACACCCGCCGCCTGGACGACTGTTACGCGGCGGTGGACTACTTCGAGCACAAGGACATCCCCTTCGCCGTCGCCATCAACGCCTTCGACGGCGAGGTCCAGCACGATCTGGACGAGGTCCGCTGGGCCCTGGACATCTCCGAACACGTCCCGCTGATCGTCTTCGACGCCCGTGAGACGGGCTCGGTCCGCGACGCGCTCCTGGTCGTCCTCGACGTGGCCCTCTCCCGCGCCCAGTCCGCCGCCAACCCGGCCTAGACCGCCCCCTCGTCCCCCTCCGGCAGCGACCGCAGATGCGTACGGCGCCCGTCCTGGTCCAGGATGCCCAGCGCCTCGGCGGGCCCGCCGTGCGCCCCGAAGGCATGGGGGATCATCGTGGAGAACTCCGCCGCCTGCCCGGTCTCGACGACGATCCTCCGATCCCCCAACACGAGCGTGACGGCCCCGGACAGGACCGTGAACCAGTCCCTGCCCGGATGGACCTTCAGCGCCTCGGCACTGGTCGGAGCCGGTTTGGTGAGGCGCAGCTTGGCCACGATGACCCCGGGCTGGCGGTTCAGCAGCCAGGTGGTCAGCCCGCGCGCCGCGTCATGCTGCGGCCGGATGATCACGTCATCGTCGGCGGTCGACTCCACCAGCTGATCCAGACTGGTCCCCAGGGCCCGCGCTATCGCGCTCAACTGATCAAGACTGATCCGTCGATGCCCCGTCTCGATCCGGCTCAGCGTGGACGGGCTCAGATAGCAGCGGGCGGCCAGATCGTCCAGCGACCAGCCCATGGCCGAACGCAGTCCCCTGATCCGCTTGCGAACCAGGGTGTCGAGAGCGCTGTCCTCTTGCGTCATACGCAAGATGGTATGCCGTTGAGGCAAGAGCCACTTACGCTCGAAGCATGACGGACCACCACCACGGGCACCATCACCACCATCACCACCACCAACACGGCGCCGCCGGGGCGGACGACTCGGGCTGGGCCGAACTCCTGGACCTCGACGCCGAAGTCCTGCACACCTATCTGTCCGAAGTGACCTCTCAGCTGGCCCAGTTGACGCGGGACGACCCACCCCGCCGCATCCTCGACCTGGGCAGCGGCACCGGCACCGGAACCCTCGCCCTGCTCCGGCGCTTCGAGGACGCCGAGGCGATCGCCGTCGACCGTTCCCCCGACCTCCTGGAACATCTGCGGGGCAAGGCCCGCGCACACGGAGTGGCGGACCGCGTCCGAACCGTCCAGGCCGATCTGGACGACACATGGCCGGACTTCGGCCCCGTGGACCTGGTGTGGGCGTCGGCGTCCATCCACCACCTCGCCGACCCCGACCGCGGCTTGCGCGAGATCTTCGAGCGGCTGCGCCCCGGCGGTCTCCTGGCCGTGATCGAGATGGCCGGCTTCCCGCGCTTCCTCCCCGAGGACGTCGGCCGGGGACGGCCCGGCCTGGAAGCCCGCTGTCACGCCGTACAGGCCCAGGAGCACGCCGAGCGGATGCCGGAGCTGGGCTCCGACTGGGGCCCTCGCCTCTCCGGCGCCGGATTCGGCATCGCGACGGAACGCCCCTTCGCCATCGATCTGCGTCCCCCGCTCCCCGAGTCCACCGGCCGCTATGCCCAGGCGTTCCTCCGCCGGGTGCGTTCCCATGTGGCGGAGCGCCTGAGCCCCGACGACCTGGCCACCCTCGACCACCTCATCGACAGCGACGGCCCGGACGGCGTGCTGCGACGCGACGACCTCAACGTCCGCGCCGAGCGCACCCTATGGGCGGCCCGCCGCCCGTAACCCTCACCGATGGGCGGTCTCACCGATGAGCGGTTCACGAGCCCGTAGGCCGCGGCGGTTCAGCGGGTCGGCGGAAGCCCGAGGAAGTCGGCGAGTTGTTCAACCGTGTGGTCGAAGAACTCGTCCGTGGGGTCCACGCTGCCGACGAACTGACCGAACAGCTCGAAGCTCACCATCCCGAACAGCTGCGTCCACACCACAAGGCCGCGGTTGAGCGTCTCCAGCGGCAGATCCGGTGCGATCCGCTCGCCATCCGGCGTGACCTGCTCGCCCAGTGCCCGCAACTGACCGGCCAGCCCTTCGGTCAGGGGCGGGCCCTCGAACGCGGGCGAAGGGTTCGTCTCCCGCAGGATCCTGATCAGGACCATCGGTACGCGCGCCGCCGAGGCGACCGTGTCCTGCGGGGCGGCGTACCCCGGGATCGGGGAACCGTAGATCAGGGCGTACTCATGCGGGTTGGCCCGCGCCCAGTCCCGGACCGCGTGGCACGCCTTGCGCCAGCGCTCCCGCGGCGCGCCCCCCTCCCCGCCCCCCTCCGCGGCCTTCTCCGCCTGCGCGCCCACCGCGTCGTAGGCGTCGATGATCAAGGCGGTGAGCAGCTCGTCCCTGCTGGCGAAGTAGCGGTAGAGGGCCGATGACACCATGCCCAGCTCCCGGGCGACCGAGCGCAACGAGAGCTTCTGGGCGCCATCCACCGCGAGCTGACGCCGGGCCTCGTTCTTGATCTCCTGCGTGAGCTCCGCCCGGGCCCGGTCCCTGGCTGTCCGACTGGCGTTCATGCCGACCAGTGTGCCACGTGCGAGAGCGGCGCACGATTCCGAGAGCACTGCTCTTGACTTGTGAGTGGAGTTCGGTGTTCAGTGATCTCAACAGAGAGCACTGCTCTCGTCGCTCGAACACCGCTCTCGCGCATCGAGGGCCGAAGAGGGATGACATGACCGAGCTCCGCAACCTCAAGCCCAGCACGTTCGACAGGATCTTCAACGGCCTCGCCAAGCGCCTGACGAAGATCGGTATCGGCCTGGCCGGGAGCCAGATCCTGGCCGTACGGGGCCGCAAGAGCGGCGAATGGCGCACCACCCCGGTCAACCCGCTCACCCTGCACGGCGAGCGCTACCTCGTCGCCCCGCGCGGCCACACCCAGTGGGTGCGCAACATGCGCGCCGCCGGCGGCGGCGAACTGCGGCTGGGCCGCAGGGTGGAGCCGTTCACCGCGGTCGAGGTGGAGGACGGCGCGAAGCCGGAGATCCTGCGGCTGTACCTGAAGAAGTGGGCGTGGGAGGTCGGCCGCTTCTTCGAGGGTGTCGACGCGCGTTCGAGCGACGAGAAGCTGCTGGAGATCGCGCCCGGCTTCCCGGTGTTCAGGATCAGCGCGCGGGGATGACCCGCGGGTCGCGCGACCCACCGCCCGGATCCGCCGCCAGTCCGACGCTGCGCATCGACGAGGGACGGCAGCCTCTTTGACTTCACCCATGAGTGGTGCGTAACTGTTCGCCGCACGTCGTACGGCTCTGGAGGCGCTCCGTGGGTGAAGCAGAAGTGGCGGACGAGACGAAACCGGAAGGCGCGGAGCCGGAAAGCGCGGAAACACGCTGTCCCGTGGGCGACTTCCCGTTCGCCACGGACCACCCCCTCGAACCCCCGAAGGAGTGGGCGGCGCTACGGGCGGAGGGATGCCCGATCCCGGAGCTGACGCTGCGCTCCACCGGCGCCCCGGTGCGGGTGCTGACCCGGTACGAGGACGTGCACGCGATGCTGTCCGACCCCCGCTTCCCCCGGGACGTGCGCGAGGCGGGGCCGGACGGGACCGGCACGGGCGAACGGCACCAGCGCTGGCGGCGCCTGGTGGGCCAGGCGCTCACCGCCAAGCGGGTCGCCGCGCTCCGCCCCCGGATCGTCACCATCGGCCACGCCCTGGTGGACGCCATGGAGGCCGGGCCGAACCCCGCCGACCTCTGGACGGGTTTCGCCTACCCGTTCCCGGCGCGGGTCGTCGGCGCCCTGCTGGGCGTACCGGAGGCGGACTGGGATCGCTTCGCGTACTGGTCGGGCGCCCTGTTCAGTGGGGACCGCTACGGCGAGCGGGAGACCCGCACCGCCCGCGAGGAGCTTCTGGCGTATCTGGGCGAGCATGTGGCCCGGACACGGCGCGCACCGGGCGACGACCTGCTCAGCAAGCTCATCGAGATCACCGACGCCGCCGACCCCCGCCCGCCCGAGGCGGTCCTGGTCCAGATCGCGCGGGGCCTGATGCACGCCGGCCACGAGACCACGTCCAGCGTGATCGGAAAGCTGGTCCCGGTCCTGCTCGACGACCGTTCCCGCTGGCAGCGCCTGCTGGACGACCGCTCCCTGATCCGCCCGGCCGTCGAGGAGTTGCTCCGCTTCGACGTCAACCGTGGCCCGGGCATGCCCCGCTACCTGACGGAGGACGCCCAACTGGGCGGCGAGGTGATCCCGAAGGGCAGTACCACCGTTTCGGTCGTCGCCTCCGCCAACCGCGACGAGCGGATGTTCCCCCACCCCGACCAGCTGGACCTGACCCGTACCCCCAACCGCCACCTCGCCTTCGGCGCCGGCGCCCACTCCTGCATAGGCCAGGCACTGGCCCGCACCGAACTGCACGTCGCCCTGGAAATCCTCCTGGACCGCCTGCCCGGTCTCGCCCTGGCCGTCCCGTCCTCCGAGCTGGCGCGCCGCGCCGGAGTGCTCACGGACAGCTTCGAGCGGGTGCCGGTGGTGTGGTAGCCGTTGCGCGGGGCCAGGGTCCGAGGGGCCCTAGCGACCGTCGGTCACGCCCAGGCCGCGGCGTACGCCCACGAGGGTCTGCATGCCGATGATGACCCACACGAAGTTCGAAGTGACCGACGGCCAGGCGCCATTGGCGGCCGCCGATACGGCCAGCAGCGCGCCGCCGAGCATGTTGATCGACTGGGATGCGCGGGAATCCGGTTCGATCCGCCGACGTGACACCAGGGCGTAGGCCGTGGCGGTGCACAGGGCACCGATCCACCCGGCCGCCGTGGCGACCAGGGGCAACAACTCCTCCATACGGCCATGGTGGGGGCATGGACGATACACATCAATCGAAGTTGTCTTCCCCCGGCATTAAGCTGAACTGAATGGATATCGACGCGCGCAAACTGGCCGTGCTGCTGGCCGTCCACCGGGCCGGCGGGGTGCTGGCGGCGGCGGATGTCCTGCATCTGACACCGTCGGCCGTCTCCCAGCAGATCGCCCGCCTGGAGGACGCGGTCGGCGTCACCGTTCTGGACCGTCAGCCCCGCGGAGCCGTCCTCACCCAGGCGGGCCGGGTTCTCGCCGAAGCCGCGGAACGCATCGAATCCGAGTTGACCGACGCCCGCAAGGCGCTGGCGGCGCTGCATGGGGATGTGACGGGCACGGTCGTCATCAGCGCCTTCAAGACCGTGATCCGCATGCTGCTCGTACCGCTGGTGCACCGGCTGGGCGAGCAGTTCCCCGGTCTGGAACTGCTGATCCGGGAGATGGACGGCGAGAAGGCCCAGCAGGAGCTGAGGTCGGGAGCGGTCGACCTGATCGTTCTGGAGGCCGAGACCCCCCTCGGGCACCGGGCCGCGCGCGGCACCCGCGATGTGCCGGTGCTCGAGGAACCGTGGGTGGTGATCATGCCCGCGGCGACGCCGGTCCCGGCCAGTACGGCGGACCTGGAGCACCTCACCTGGCTGGGGGTCGACCCGGACGCGGCCGCCCACAGCGCCACCGAACAGGCCCGGCGCGGCCTGAAGGCCGCGCCCCCGGTCCACAGTTACTACGACTACGACGTCGCGCTCTCGCTGGTGTCGGGAGGTCTGGGCATCGCGATCGTGCCCGCCCTGGCCGTGCTGGGCGTACTGCCCGACGGCGTCAAGGCGGTGTCCCTGCCCGGCCTGGGGACCCGCCGCCTGATCGCCCGGCACCGCACCACCCGCTCCGAGCCCCGCAAGGAAGTCCTCACCGTCCTCGACGCCATCATCGCGTCCGCCGCCGAGCTCGACACCAATGTGTAGTCAGCCGCCGAAGGGCCAGAAAAGGGCGATGACGCCGCCGAACCCAATGACACCGAGGACGGTTCCGACAACGGCGATCCACAGCCGCCCGGCCCCGCGGCGGGCGTGGTGCACACCCATGGCCCCGAGCGCGACGGCGAGCGGCCCGGCGATGATCGTCCACGGAAAGGTGACGAGCACGAGCACCGGCACCCATGCGCCCAAGGCGGCAAACAGGCCGAGAACAAGCGCGGTGGGGCCCAGGGCGACGGCGGGTGAGTCACTTCGGCCGGACACAGTCGACGCGGACATGACCTGCTCCCCTGTGGGATGGGTTCCCGTTCCGTACTGATCGTACCGATGGGGGTACGGCTGACCGGTGGCGGGCGTGGCGGGGCTACGGCTCCCGTACGACGTCGGCGATGACGGTGGTGACCATCTTGCGGACGGCCGCGGCGTCCGGTGGCGCGGCTTCGCGGTCCGCGAAGAGGAGGTGGCCGGCCCCGATCACCGTGGGGGCGAGCGCGTCGATGTCGGCGTCGGCCGCGATGCGTCCCCGGTCCCGCTCGGCGGCCAGGTAGGAGGCGATCATGGCGGTGGCTTCCGTCAGGAGCGGCAGGCCGGTCGGTGTGGTCTCGCGGAGGCGGGCGCGCAGCTCGTCCCGCGAGATGACGAGGCTGACGAGGCCCACGGCGACCGACTCGAAAAGGGTCGTCAGCGCGTCGGCGAGGTGGTCGGCGACGGTGCCGGTCCCGGCGGCGTCGCGCAGGGCGGCGGACTGGTGGTCGAGCCGGGCGACGCGATCCCGTACGAGCTCGGCGAGGAAGGCGTCGAAGTCGGCGAAGTGCCGGTGCAGGACGCCCTTCGCGCAGCCCGCCTCCGTGGTGACGGCCCGGCTGGTCAGCGCGCTCGGCCCGGCCCGGAGCAGGACTCGCTCGGCGGCCTGGAACAACTGCTCGCGTACGTCACGCATGGCCACCCCTGTCGGCACCGTGCGTCCCTCCCTCACCTTGCTCGTGGGCCCATCCGGTTGACGAGTGGGCAAGTGCCCACTCATAGTGGGCGCATGCCCACTCTACCGTTCTCCGGGAACGAGCCCCATCAACATCGGCAGATGGCCGAGTCGTTCGGCTCGGATGCCGAACGTTATGACCAGGCCCGGCCCCGCTACCCGCAGGCCATGGTCGACCGGATCGCCACCGGCGGTCCCGGCCTCGACGGCCTCGACGTCGGTTGTGGCACCGGTATCGCGGCCCGGCAGTTCCAGCGGACCGGCCGTATGGTGCTCGGCGTCGAGCCGGACGCGCGGATGGCCGACGTGGCGCGGCGGCTGGGGACGGAGGTCGAGGTCGCGACGTTCGAGGCCTGGGATCCGGCCGGTCGGGAATTCGATGCCGTGATCGCGGGCCAGGCGTGGCACTGGATCGACCCGGTCGCGGGGGCGGCCAAGGCCGCCCGGGTACTGCGGCCCGGCGCCCGGCTGGCCGCGTTCTGGAATGTCTTCCGGCTCCCAGCCGATCTGGCGGAAGCCCTCGCCACGGTCTGCCGACGGGTGATGCCCGACGCGCCGTTCGACTTCCGGGCGGTGACGCAGAGCGGCCCGGACGTCTATCAGCCGATCCTCGCCAAGGCCGCCGACGGGATACGGGCGGCGGGCGCGTTCGGCGAACCGGAGCAGTGGCGGTTCGACTGGGAGTGGACCTACACCCGGGACGCCTGGCTCGAACAGATCCCCACCCAGGGCGCCTTCACCCGGCTCCCTCCGGCCGAGCTGGCGGAGGTGCTGGAAGGCGTGGGCGCGGCCATCGACGCGATGGGCGGCAGCTTCACGATGCCGTACACGACAGTGGTGATCACGGCGACCCTAACGACCCTAACGACCCGAACGGCCGTCAGCTGACCCGGTCGAGCGGATGGACGGACCTCGGACCTTCGGAGCCAACCGCTCACTCCGCGAAGGTGGGGTGAGTCATCGTGGACGCGGTGATACCGAGCCGTTTGCGGGCGGGCTCCAGACCGTCATCAACGAGGCCTGGCCCACTCCACTCCACGAGCAGGGAGCAGGGCCGATCGTCCAGCCTCCGCAGGGTGAGGGAGACCGGTCGGCGCTCCGGGCGGGCCGGCTCCGAAAGGTCCTTCATGGGGGAATTCGCGGAGTCCCTCAGGGTGAAGGTCACCGGCGCCTCTCCCGCCAATTCCAGGGTCACCTTGACGGCGCCTCCGGCGCAGCCGTCGGCCTTGATCCTGCCGCTCCAGCCCCGAATGGAACGGCCATGGAGAGTTTCCGGCAGCCAGACCGTGTGGCGGGAGGATCCCTGGGGCAGTTTCCACGACCAGATCGAGGCGCCTAGGCACGGGGAGTCGCTCGGGTATCCGCAAACGGAGGTGTTGAGGAAATAGCGGGGCTCGTCCCCGGAGTGATAGCGCAAATCGATTTGGGTCGACGAGGCGTACAGCATGGATATCACGGCGAGGATGGATAGCGCCGTACCAATCTGCACAAGGCTGGCGAAGACGGGCAGCAGCGCCCTCCAGCGTTGCCACTTGGCATTCCAGTCGCCGTGAACCGACCGGGACGGCTTCTTGGCGATGCTGCCGCCCAACTGCCTCAGCACTCGCTCGTGCCGGAATTGGTGGACCGGGCCAATCCGACGCAGCACGCCGAGTTCATGGGCGTCTTCGAGGAAGGGCGGCAATAGCCATGGAAGCCGTCGTGTGAGCCAGAACCAGCAGCGGGACAGCTGGTATGAACCCCAGGCCGAGCCGAGCAGTGTGGCCGCGCCCGAAGCGGCGCCGACGATCGTGCCGTAATGCCAGGCGGTCTCCCCTCCCGCCTTGAGCGCTCGCACCAGCCACCACGCCACGGAGCATCCCGTGACACCGGCGATCGCCAGAGCCGATGCGACGCCGATGAGCGCGTATCGGCGTATGAGGGCTTTCGGTCCGTACTCGGCGTCCTTGGGTACGTACACCTGCTTCAGCTCGAATCGGACCGCCGCATGAGCGAACCACCCACCGAGTCCGGCCAGCAGTCCGGTCGTCACTCCCAACCCCGGACCGAACAGCGCGTGCAGAAACCAGCCCCACACGGCGCCGAACGCCAGGCCGACCAACGGTCCCGTCAGTCGGGCATTGATCTGCCACCAGGCGAAGTCGACCGTGCCGTCCCGCCGCATCTGGCGAGCCATCAGCGTCAGATAGCGCTTGGCCGGTGCCTCCTTGTAGCGGCTGGGCGGATCCTCCGTGTAAACGGCGGGGAGATACCGGTTCAGCAATGTGTCTTCGATGTCCTCCTTGGAGCGCGTCTTCGACACCAGTTCTCCGGGCTCGGTCAGGCGCGCCCGGTAGGTCGTACGGGCCAGGTACAGCATCAGGGGGGAGCTCATCGTCCGGGCCAGCATCGACTCCGGTTCCCGCCGCATGGCGTCGAATACCGTGTTCCAGCGGTCGTCACCGGACAGCGTCGACCGTGTCAGGTAGGCGATCGCCGCCTCCGCCTTCACCTCTTCGAGCTCTACGACCGCGGCTCTGGTGAGATGGGCCCCGGCCCGGCACGCTGTTTCGTACTCGTCGCCGCGACAGGTGACCAGCAGCCAGCAGCCGTCGCGGATCACCCTGTCGATCGCCTTGATCGCGCGGGCGCGCAGCGGCTCCGGCAGCTCATCCAAACCGTCGAGCACCGGCATCACCATGCCCGCGTCGAACAGACCGGCCCCCGCGTCCGCCCCGAACCGCCGCCGACTGGTGAGCCTTGGGCTGTTCTGTGCGATCTGCCGGAGGATCCATTCCCGCATCGAGATCGCCGGACGCCATGACGACAGCGACATCAGCACCGGGACCGGATAACCGGGCTGAGGGTTTTCGGCCATCTCATGCACGAGCTGTATGGCGGCGACGCTCTTGCCGGTACCCGGTTCTCCGAGGACCACGAGTTGACGCAGGGGCAGCTCCCGGCAGGTATCCGATAACTGGGTCACCGTGCCCTTCAGATCCTCCGGGGCGACGCCCAGTACGTCCTGCGACGGCTGGACAGGTCTGCGGCTGCCCTTCCAAGGGGTTTCGATCAAGGCCGGTCGCTGGAGTTCGAGACGGGCCACCGCGTGCCGCGCCCTGGACAGGACGTCCTTCCGCAATCGGTCCGCCGCGCGCTCCAGATCCGTGGCGGCCGGTTTGCCGCCCATGACCACGATCAGATCGCCGCCGACCTCGTTGTCTTTGACCGATTGATAGCGTTTGCCCCACACGGCATGTCCCCCATGCTGAAGAATCGGCATTGTCATGCTACGGAACTGATGGGGGACAGTGGTGGGAATGACGGCGATGCGTGTGGTGGCGGCGGCCGGGTCCGTGGTGGTGGCGGCGGCCGTGAACGTGGCCACCGGAATGCTGACACAGAACTGGACGGCGGCGTGGTGGGCCGCTACGGCCGTGCTCGTCATTCTGGCTGCCGCCTTCGCGGTATGGCAGACGAGCCTCGACGGCGCGGGCGCCCGGCGCCGCCAGCAACTCCGGGGTGTCGAGAGTCGCTCGGCCCGGCAGCTGATGAACGGGCCCGGTGTGCAGGTCGTGCGCGACTCCAAGTTCGAGGGAGACGTCACTCAACGCCAGGACGGCTGAGGCGACGGGGCCGTCCACCGGCAGGCGCTGGGTGAGGCTCGGTCTCCTGCCCCGGCTCTGTGCCCCGTCGTTCGGTCCCCGAACAGTGATCGTGGATACCGTGCCGAGCGCGGCGGATCCTTCCTGTCGTCCGAGGAGGGCGGGGAGCTCATGGCGCGGTACGCGGTCCGGCATCCGCGGGTGGCGCGGCGGCCGTTCCTTCGACCCGCTCGCCGCGAGACCTCGGCTCGGACACCTCGGCACCCACCGGCCCCAGCCGCGGCCGCTTGGCGGTGCGGCCGTCGCCGGAGGAGCGGCCGCGGAGGCGGCGGGTGAGCCAGGGGCCGAGGAAGGTGGCGGTCCAGCGGAGTTCGTCGGTGGCGGCGCGCCATCCGTTGGGTGCGGGCGTCGCCGGTGGGGGCAGGGGGTGGCTCCAGGTGTCATCGGCGCCGGGGAGGCCGAGGGTGTGGGCGAGGGCGGCGGCGATGCGCTCGTGGCCGAGGGAGCTGGCGTGGAGGCGGTCGGGGCTCCACAGCCGGGGGTCGGTGACGACGGGGTGGTGGCCGGTTTCGGCGATGGTGACGCCGTGGCGCCGGGCGGCTTCGCGGACGCGCTCGTTCAGGGCGGTGACGCGCCGGGTGAGGGGACGCGCCAGAGGGCTGATGCGGGCGGGGTCGGGGAAGGTGAGCGTGGCGACGTGGGCGCCCTGCGCGGTGAGCGCGGCGAACATCGCCTCCAGGTGATGGGCGGTGCGGTCGGCGTCGAAACGGGGGCGGAGGAGGTCGTTGACCCCGGCGACGACGGTGGCCAGGTCGGGGCGGAGGGCCAGGGCGGGTGCGAGCTGCTCCGCGTGGACCTGCGCGGCGAGGCGGCCCCGTACGGCGAGATTGGCGTACGAGAGGCCGGGGTTGGCGTGGGCGAGGTGCTCGGCGAGGCGGTCGGCGAACCCGCGCAGACCTGTGACGTCGTCCCCGTCGCCCAGACCCTCGGTCTGGCTGTCGCCCAGCGCGACGTAGCGGCTGTACGCCGCGTCAGTGTCGGGCACGGCTGTGCTGCCTCTCTCGCAGGACGGTGATCGTGCGCTCGCACCAGTCGCGGTTGCCCTGTTCGAGGGCCAGACCGCGCAGACATGTCAGATACGGGCCGATGCGGTGGCCGTGGCGCAGGAACTCCTCCTCCGTACGGTCACCGCGCATCTTGCGCAGCAGCTTGCCGAACAGCTGGATCTTGGCCTCGGCGAAGGTGGCACGCTCGGTGAGCTGGGCGATCAGGGTCTCCTTGTCGACGTGGTCGGCGGCCTGGACCTTGACGAGCAGGTCGTCACGGATGAAGGACGGCTTCGCGAACGCCGCCGTGAACTCCTCCAGCTCCGCCAGTCCGGCATCGGTCACATGGAACAACCGCTTGGTGGGCCGCGTCTCCTGGACCACCGCCCGGCCCGCGATGAGCCCGTCCTTCTCCAGGCGGGTCAGCTCGGCGTAGAGCTGCTGCGGCTGGGCGTGCCAGAAGTTGGCCACGCCGATGTCGAACGCCTTGGTCAGCTGGTATCCGCTGAGCTCCCCATCGAGCAGTGCCGCCAGCACGGCGTGCCGCAGGGCCATCGGATCGCCTCCTTCATCTCTCCGTGTCGCTGCATGCCCCGGATGCCCCGCATGCCTCTGTCGCTGGACACGCGCCCATGATAGTCATGAAAGTGACTACTCACATCCATGACTATGAAAGAAGGCGGGCATGCGATGACCACTCCCAAGACCACAGCCGAGCCCACAGCCGAGATCACTCCCGAGACCACCGCCGACCGATTCCGTACCGCCATCGACAACCGGGACCTCGCGGCCCTGGACGACCTGTTCACCGAGGACATCCGCCTCTACAGCCCCGTCAAGTTCACCCCCTTCGAGGGCAAGCCGATGGTGCTGGGCCTCTTCGGGGTCCTGCTGCGCACCTTCCAGGACTTCCGCTACATCGGCGACCACACCGGCACCGCGCAGACCAGCACCGACGGCACGTCCGCCCAGTCGGCGGTGCTGCTCTTCCGTACCCGGGTCGGCGACAAGGAGATCCACGGCATCGACCTGCTGCACTTCGCCGACGACGGCCGCATCAAGGAGTTCACCGTCATGGTCCGCCCCCAGTCCGCCGTCCACGCCCTAGGCGAAGCGGTCCTCACCGGCCTGATCGAAGCCGGCCTCACACCGGCACCGACGCCCTCCGGCCAGTAGCGAGGCCGGACGGCGCACGCCTTGCCGCCGAAGCCGGTCACCCGTCGTGCCGCCGCTCCCTGAATCGGTCGGCGGTGGGAAAGCACCGCGGTCCGTTCAGTTCTTCAGGATTCCGGCGGAGCGGGCGGAGTCGAGCCACAGCGGGAATTCATGGAGCAGCTGATCGTAGAGGGCGGCGTCGGAGAGGGCCTTCGGTGTCGGCCCGGCGGCGAAGAATCCGGCGTTGTCGACGACGCGCCGGTTCGGCACCGGCAGATCGTCGAGTCTGCGCAGGAAGCGGAATTCGTCGTCGCCGAACCCGATGAACTGCCAGAAGATGGGCAGCCTCGCGGCCGTGCACAGCACATGCTCCGCCGCCGCCTTGGAAGTGGGGGAGCCGTCGGTCTGGAAGACGACGAACGCCGGATCGTCGGCCCCGGATGCCTGGTAGTGGTCGATGACGGCCTGCATGGCGACGTGGTAGTTGGTTCGGCCCATGTGGCCCAGTGAGTCGTGCAGGGGATTGATCCGGTCCTCGTAGGCGTCGAGGCTGATCTCGGCGGTTCCGTCGATGTCCGTGGAGAAGAAGACGACCGGCACGACCCCGTCGTCATCGAGGTTCGCCGCGAGGGCGAGCGTCTGCTCCGCCAAGTACTGCACGGATCCGTCGCGGTAGTACTTGCGCATGCTCCCGGAGCGGTCCAGCACCAGATACACCGCGGCCCGTTGCCCACCGGCATCGTGCTTGGCCAGGGAGACCGCGGCGGTCTTGTAGAGACTGACCAGCCCCGGGGCCTGAGCCGCGACCTTTTCCAGACTGATCGCGGGAGTCGACTCCTGGGGACGCTTGCGATAGTCGATTTTCGGACGCCTGCGGTAATCAATGGCCATAGCCGGTGATTGTCCTCCAACTGATGAAATACGTCTTGCCTTTGCCAATCTGCTCGACGGGCAGATCAGGTCGGGTACGGCGGGGCGTCGGCGCCGGGCAGTGTGATCAGGGGGCGGGCGCGGATGTGCTGTCGACGTCGGTCGCCGTGAGGTGCCTCAACTTGGCCTCATCCGCGCTGCCGGGCACGGCAGTCAAGATCACGATCTTGAACTCGGAGTCACCGTCGGTCAGGACATCGCAGTCCAAGTCGACGGGGCCGACCCTGGGGTGCTCGACCGTCTTGCGGTCCTCGCGGTGTGCGGACCGTCACCGAGGGCACCGACGCGATCCTCCGCCTCGCGACCGAAGGGCCCGGCGCCGGGTCGGGACGCTTCATCGACCACACCGGGCCGATCGACTGGTCCTGATCGGCCGCGGCCGGCTGTTTCGGCGCACCGGCCCGGTCATCCCCGTAGGTGGGCGAGAAGGTCGTCCGCGGCGGGATGCGGACGCTCCTGGGGCAGCAGTCGGGCGGCGGAGTCCAGGTCGCCACCGCTGACGAGGGAGTGGATTTCGCGGGCGAGCGGGGTTACGTCGCGGATGGCGACCGTCCACTCGTCCGCGTAGCGCCGTACGGCCTCGCCGGAGAGGCCGAGTTGCAGGGAGCGATACGGCAGGGGCTGTAGGCGCAGGTCCCGCTCGGGATCCCACTGCACGCGGGCGGGCGCACGCTTCAACTGGCGCTGTCAGGTGGCTTGGTCGGGGTGTACGCCACGCACATAGCTCGACAGACTCGCGTGGCGCAGCGCCCACTCGAAGCCGTCACGGCCGATCTCGACGGCCAGGACGGTCTCCTGCCCCACTTTCGAGCCCCAGCCGCAGCGGTACATCATCCACAGGAACGACGGCTTGATCCATGTCATCCTGTCCCGCTTCCACCGGGCCGGGAAACGGCCCTCGTGGGCCGCGGGCAGGCCGATTTCGGGGGAGTACGCCTGGTAGACGGTGATCGTGGACTCCGAATGGACCGCACGGATCCCGCGTCGCGGATCTTCCATGATGTACAGCGTGGGGTGGGCCGGTTCAGGTGGCCACCGATTTTCGGCGGCCGACCCGCAGTAGCCCGATAGGCACACGTCGTCGGCCCGACAGGCGCATGTCATCGGCTCGATTGGTTTCAGCGTCCGCTCGAGTGGTTTCAGCGTCGGTTCGCCACGGCGGGCGGGATCGGTGTGTCGGCGTCGTACGCGGCCTGGGCCGCCTGGATCGTGCTGATGTGGTGGTCGACCCAGGTGACCAAGCCCTTGAGGCGTGGGACCAGATCCCTTCCCAGGGCGGTCAATTCGTAGGTGACCTGGATCGGCACGGTGGGGGTCGCGGTGCGGATGAGGAGCCCGTCACGGGTGAGGGCCCGCAGGGTCTGGGAGAGCATCTTCTCGCTGACGCCTTCGATGCGGGCGGCCAGCTCCGAGAAGCGATGCGGTCGGGTCATCAACGCCGTGAACACCAACGTGGCCCAGCGGCTGGTGATGTCGCCGAAGATCGGCCGGACCGGGCAATCGGCGGCGAAGCCGTTCGGCGAGCGCACCGGCTCCCGGTCACCGGTCGGCTCCGATATCGACTGGTTCATGGGTTAGGAGCTTACCCAAAGGTATGTACTTCCCTTTAGTGAGCCGCCCTCGTACGTTCATCCCGTTCGGCGGTCACGCCGAAGTCACAGCGCAGTCACCCCGCAGTCAGCACCGCGGTCACACCGGAGCGAGGAGCAGCAAGTCAATGGTCGATCTGAACGGACGTGTCGCCTTGGTGACCGGCGGCGGCAAGGGCATCGGCCGGGGAATCTCCGCCGCCCTGGCCGCCGCCGGTGCCGCAGTCGCGATCAACTACGCCACCGACCGCCGGGCCGCGGAACGGACCGTCGCCGACATCGTCGGCAGTGGCGGCAGCGCCGTCGCGGTGGCCGGTGACGTCGGAAACCCCGACGATGTCGAGCGTATGTTCGAGCAGACCGGTGCCGCCCTCGGTCCGGTCGACACACTGGTGAACAACGCGGCGTTCTACTCCTTCCAGTCGTTCCAGGACGTCACGCCGAGCGACTTCGACCGGCACTATCGGACCAACGTGCTCGGCGTGTTCCTCACCTGCCAGACCTTCGTCAAGCAAGTGCCCGGGGCCGGCGGATCGATAGTGAACATCTCGACCTCCGACATCTCCAGCAACAACCCCGGCTCAGCTCTCTACACCTCGACCAAGGGCGCCCTCACCACGCTGACCAGAGTCCTGGCCAATGAGCTGGGACCGCGGAACATCCGCGTCAACGCCGTCGCACCGGGCGCCACCGACACCGAGGGCGCCCGGGCCCTCGGCCTCATCAATGACGAGAACGTCGCCAGGGTCGCTGCCGCCACACCTCTCGGCCGCCTGGGGCAACCCGACGACATCGGCCCCGTGGTGGCCCTCCTCGCCTCCCAGGACGCCGCATGGATCACCGGCGACGTCGTCTTCGCCTCCGGCGGGTTGCGCTGACCCACCCACTCCTCTCGCGGCGCCCCACCCGTTCATTCGGGGTGGCGGGAGCCCGCCTCCCACGTGGCGAGGCATCGGCGCCCCGCCGAGAGTGCGTCGAGGGCCCGGGGCGACCCGCGCAGGCGGTCGGCCAGGGCATCCGTCATCGCGAGGAGGCAGCGGGGCTCCACCGAGCGGGCGGTGAAGTAGGCCGCGGCGAAGGCGAGCTGCCCGGTGAACACGCGCGCGTCGTCGACGAACACGGCCGCCGCCAGGGAGTCCAGCAACCGGCCCAGAATGCCGGTGCCCTCCTCGTGTTCCCTGCCCGAGGGGCCTGAGTCGACCCAGCCGCCCGAGCCGCAAGAGCCGCCCGAGCCGCAAGAGCCGCCTGAGGGGCCCGAGTCGCCCGGGATGCCCGGGATGTCCGAGCGTGTCCGCAACCCGGGGAACACAGCACGCGGCACATGGGCCAAGTCCGCCAGCAGCTCGGGCCGTCGTCTGACGAGTGCCGCGTACTCCTCCATGGCACCGGCCTGGACCGACGACTCCCCGCACAACACCGGCGGCCAGCGGTGAAGCAGCGCTTCCGCCGCGTCGCGGGCGTCTGCCGCGTACAGGTCAGCGCCCAGCGCGTACGCCCATGTGCCCCCGGGGCCGAACCCCGGGCCGCCCGCCATGACGGGGACACCGGCGCACTGGCAGGTCTCGATCTGCCGGTGTGCGAGCGGAAGGTTGAACGTCAGGGTGCACGAGAGAGCGACGACGTCAGGGCCGTACGCCTCCCGCGGCGAGCTGCGCCACCAGCGCCTCCTCGCCCCGAACGAGCTCACCGGGCAGCACGTCGTCGAGCGCGGCCACCTCGACCGCCACCTCCCCGGCGGGCCGGGCATCGCCCGGACCCGCGCGGTGCCAGTGCGTACGTCGTCCGCTCACGGGCAGGACGACCACGGACGCGTTCGCCAGTTTCGGGATCACCATCTCCACGAGCGCCCGGACGGTACGGCCGTGATGGAGCGACGCGCCCAGGCGCCGGGTGGTCTCCTCCAGGAAGGCGGACCTGTCGCGCTCGTCGAGGAGCGCGGCCTCAACGAGCCCCAGCAGCTCGCACAACCGTGCCGGGGCACTTCTCCGACGGCACCGAGCCCCCGTTGTCCCAGGGTCGGTGAGCTGATCTTCACCTCCGGGCAGGGGCCGCTCGACCCCGTTACGCACGAGATACCGGCCGACTTCGATGCCCAGGTGCGGCAGGTCCTGCTCAACCTCGTCGTGGTCTTCGACGCAGCTGGTAGCGGCAAGGACCTGATCGTCAAGTGCACCTGCTATCTCAGCGACCGCAGCCACTTCGCCGCCTTCAACCGCGTGTACGGGGAGTTCTTCGCGGATCGCTCTCCGCTGCCCGCCCGGACCACGGTGGTCACACAACTCGTGCGCGAGGGCGTACTCGTCGAGATCGACGGCGTCCGCCGGGGCCGCGCCAAGCGGGCAGGAGACGCCCGTGCCGCCGAGCCTGTGTTGCCATGTGCCCCCGGCGCCCGTCTAGAGGTCTTGGAACGGTGGCATGATGCGGACGATCACGATCAGCTGGTCTCGTGGTGCCACCAGGAAGAAGAAATAGCCGCCTGCCGCGTCCATGCGGCGTATCCCCCCTGCTCGCGGGCCGTTGCCGTAGTCGCTGACATCGACGCCCATGCTGGCCAGGTCGACCAGTTGCCCGGCGAGACGCTCCACTTCGGTCACCACGTGAGCGGGGATGCCGCCTGCCACGTGAGCGTGATCGGGGTCGTACTCCCAGCGCCAGCCGACGCTCATCGAGGTGGGAATCCGAGCGCGGCATGTGCATCGTCCAGGATCTTGCCGATTGCCGACGCGGCGCGTCGGGCCTGCGTCGCGTCGCCTGCCTCGGCGGCGTCCTCCCAGTGACGGAACTCTTTCGCGATGTTCGGCTGCCGCTGAATGTGGACGTAGACGGCCCACTGGGCGATGAACCGCTGGAGAGGGGCCAGGTCGGAAGCCTGCCGGGACTGGTCGGCGGCCTGATCCAGCTCCCGCGTGAAGGCGGGAAGGGCGGCGGGGGCGATCTGCGCGACGGCCTGGCGAAGGGCCGTGACGGTGGCAGGCGGCTGAGGGATGAGTGGCTGCCCAGTGGCGGAGGTGGTCATTGCTGCTCCCATGGGCGAGATTCTGATCTCTGGGAGCAGCGTATCGAGTGCGAGCCCGATCGCATCGCCCGAACGAGTGAGGGCGCGCCACCTCGGGCTCTGGCGGGGACAGTGTCCGAGCGCTCGGCGAAGTGGGGCTCCGGCCAGGAACCGCCCATCGACGGGTCACTCAGCTTGACGCCCGTGCGACGGGCCTGTGCTGCCATGCGGTCCCTCCAAAAGTGTGTGCCGCTCCAGTGGCCGTTCCGGGCGGCGTTTCGGTTTCGGAGCGCCGGAAGGAGCGGGCTCAGAGGAAGCTCAGAAATTCCTGTGACAGCCTGACGCGCCTCACGGGCCGGACAACGGGAGCCCGTGCGCGCGCGGACGTCGTGCTCGTTCCCCTGAGTGCCCTGGCGGTCGTGGTTGGCGCGATGTGGCCGAGTGCGGCCCGGCGGATGGGGGTTGTGCTTCCACTGCTGGCCCTCGTGACGCTGGCGAGCGTGCCCGTGGCCACGAATGCCGGCGAGTGGCTGGAGGAGCACGTCGACAGCGACGCCCTGGTGCGCAGGCACGCCGAACTGGGCGATGGGTTGCTTCCCTGGGCTGCGGGCCTGTTCGTGCTGGCGACGGCGGTCTGGTGGACGACCCGCAGGTCGACGTCGGTGGACGTGGCCCCCGGGGAGCGGACCCGGGCAGCCATGCCCCGGTCCGCGCTCGTGGTCCGTGTCGCGGTGGTGGTGCTCTCCGTCGTGGTGGCCGCGGGCGCCGTCGTGGACGTGTACCGGATCGGCGACTCCGGAGCGAAGGCCGCCTGGCATGACGGCTTCTCCAGGACCGCTGATGGCGGCGGACATGGTGACGACGACTGACACCCTCGGCTCGATTGCCAGTAGGTGCCGGCGGCCGTGGTGCTGCGTGTTGAGCAAACCGGGGTGGTGGTGCCGTGGCTCAGTCACCTGCGAGGAGCCCAGCGCTTGATGAAGCGTGGCTCCGGCCAATTGGTGATCGGTTTCGCTGGAGGCCGGGTAGATCTCCAGGAGTGAGAGGTACCCGTTCTCCGTGAACACCATGACCCCGGTGTCCTCCGGTACGAAGGATCAGAACCGGTCAGCAGGACCTTCAGCGTCTCCGTCGCGCCATGCCGGAGAGGTTCAGCCATCCGCCTTGGCCACGCCGATCGGGCAGGAGACGCCCGTGCCGCCGATGCCGCAGTAGCCTGCCGGGTTTTTGTCCAAGTACTGCTGGTGGTAGGGCTCGGCCGGGTAGAAGGGGCCCGCGGGGAGGATTTCGGTGGTGATCTCGCCGTAGCCGGAGCCGGTCAGGACGGACTGGTAGGCGGTGCGGGAGGACTCGGCCTCGGACTGCTGCTCGGGGGAGTGGGCGTAGATCGCCGAGCGGTACTGGGTGCCGACGTCGTTGCCCTGGCGGAAGCCCTGGGTGGGGTCGTGGGACTCCCAGAAGACCTTCAGGAGGGCGGCGTAGGAGGTGATCTTCGGGTCGAAGACGACGCGGACGGCCTCGGTGTGGCCGGTGAGGCCGCTGCACACCTCCTCGTAGGTGGGGTTCTCGGTGTGGCCGCCCTGGTAGCCGACGAGCGTCGTCCACACGCCCGGGGCCTGCCAGAACTTCCGCTCCGCGCCCCAGAAGCAGCCCAGGCCGAAGTCGGCGACGACCAGGCCCTCCGGGTACGGGCCGGTCAAGGGGTTGCCGAGGACCGTGTGGCGGTCGGGGACGCGGAAGCCCGGTTCGGGGCGGCCCTTCAGCGCCTCCTCGGCGGTGGGGAGGTGGTTCCGGTGGCGGCTGAACAGCATCTTCGGGCTCCTCGCGGGACGGGTGCGGCGGCTGCCACGTCCTTCGTCTTGGTCGTCTTGGTCGTACGTTCTTCGTGTTCTCGCGGTCTTCGTGTTCTTCGTGGTCTTCGGCGGCTTGCGAGTGCGCGACGCTCTTACTTCAACGGGTACGGGGCTATGGGAATTCCGGGCGCCTTACGGCCTCCTATCGCGGCAGCGTCACCGCGGCAGCGTCGCCGGGGTGCCGCCGCCGCCCTCCCAGCCCGCCACCGCCAGCGCCCGGTAGACCGTGTACTCGGCCGCCGGGTCCACCCCGTACGACCACGGGACCGCGCCCACGTGGCCGTCCACATGGCGCAGCTGCTCCAGCGCCTCCGCGTAGCGCTCCGCGCGGACCAGGAAGAAGACCAGCAGGTGGCGGACGTGTGGCAGCACCGGGTGGTCGGCGGGGGCCTGGCGGACGGCGTAGAGGGCGCCCTCCATCGCCTTGGTGATCACCTCGCTGCGGTAGAGGGTGCGCACGAGGTTGGCCTCCGGCAGGTGCTCGAAGACGCCGAAGAGGGGGAGGGCGGGCAGGAGGCTCTTCGCGGGGGCGGAGGCGGCGGCCGCGTGGGTGAAGGCGTCGGCGCGGTCCTGGGAGCCGTGCCACTTCTCGCACCAGTAGTGGAGGGCGGCCAGGTGGGCGCCCATGTGGTGCGGGGCGAGCTTGGTGACCTTGGTCCACAGCTCCTCGAAGTCGGCCTGCCGGTAGGCCAGACCGCGGGCCACGCCGAGTTCGACGATGAGTGGCACCGGGTCCTCCGGGGCCAGCCGGGCCGCCTCGTGGCAGACGTCCCGGGCCTCCTCCAGGATCATCCGGAAGTCCTGCGAGGACGGGTCGAGCAGCGCCTGGCGGACCAGGAACTCCGCGTGCACCGCCGCCGCGCCCGGGTCCTCGGGGGCCGCCACCCGCCAGGTGCGCAGCCACATGCCGCCCTGGCCGGGGGCCTGGGCGAGCTCGAAGGCCGCGGCCCCGGCCAGCGTCTGCACCCGCTGCCAGCGCAGCTCCGAGGTGGCCTCGGTGAGTGCGAGCAGACGGGCGGCCGGCTGCCAGTCCTGCCGGGCCTGGACCTCCTCCAGCGCGTCGATCAGCCGCTGGTCCGGGCCGGGCAGCCGTACGTCCAGCCGCTCGCGCGGGACGAAGCCGTACTCCTGCGGGTCCGAGGCGCGCATCGCACCCTGCACGGCCCCGCGGCCCCCGCGCATCCGCCGCACAGCCGGTACGACGATCAGCCCGCCGATCATGACGATGGCGATGAGGAAGATCAGAAGCTCCATGAGGTGTCCCCGTGTGAAGGCCCGTAACGGCTTGTGGTGCGGAACGGCTTGTGGTCCAGCCTATGCGCCCCGGCGGTCGTTGAATCCAGCACGGGCGCGTCGGGCGTTACGCTCGGGCCCATGAGCCACCAGCACCCCCAGGGGCATCCTCAGAGTTTCGAGACGCTCGCCATCCACGCGGGCCAGGAGGCGGACTCCCTCACCGGCGCCGTCGTCCCCCCGATCTACCAGGTCTCCACCTACAAGCAGGACGGCGTGGGGGGCTTGCGGGGCGGCTATGAGTACAGCCGTTCCGCCAACCCCACCCGCACCGCGCTCGAGGAGAACCTGGCGGCGCTGGAGGGCGGCCGCCGCGGCCTGGCCTTCGCCTCGGGTCTCGCCGCCGAGGACTGCCTGCTGCGCACGCTGCTGGTGCCGGGCGACCACGTCGTGATCCCGAACGACGCGTACGGCGGTACGTTCCGCCTGTTCGCGAAGGTCGTGGAGCGCTGGGGCGTGGAGTGGTCGGTCGCCGACAGCTCCGACCCGGCGGCGGTACGGGCCGCGCTCCGCCCCCGTACGAAGGTGATCTGGGTCGAGACCCCCAGCAACCCGCTGCTCGGCATCACCGACATCGCCGCCGTCGCCGATGTCGCCCGCACCGCGGGGGCCCGGCTGGTGGTGGACAACACCTTCGCCAGCCCCTACCTCCAGCAGCCGCTCGCGCTCGGCGCGGACGTCGTGGTGCACTCCACCACCAAGTACATGGGCGGGCACTCGGACGTCGTCGGCGGTGCGCTGATCGTCTCCGACACCGGCCTCGGCGATGAACTCGCCTACCACCAGAACGCGATGGGCGCCATCGCCGGGCCCTTCGACTCCTGGCTGGTGATGCGCGGCATCAAGACCCTCGCGGTCCGGATGGACCGGCACAGCGCCAACGCCACGCGGATCGCGGAGATGCTCACCGCGCACCCCAAGGTGACCCAGGTCTACTACCCGGGGCTGCCGGAGCACGCGGGGCACGAGATCGCGGCCAAGCAGATGCGGGCCTTCGGCGGCATGGTGTCGTTCCGGGTCGCGGGCGGCGAGGAGGCGGCGGTCGAGGTGTGCGACCGGGCGCGGCTGTTCACGCTGGGGGAGTCCCTCGGCGGTGTCGAGTCGCTGATCGAGCACCCGGGGCGGATGACGCACGCCTCGGCGGCGGGCTCGGCGCTCGAGGTGCCGGCCGATCTCGTACGGCTGTCGGTCGGCATCGAGTCGGTCGACGATCTGCTGATGGATCTGGGCCAGGCTCTGGGCTGACGCCTGGGCTGCGGATTTTTGAGGGTGGTCGCGACCCCTCGAGTGTCACCACCCCTCGAGTGTCACCACCCCTCGAGTGTCACCACCCCTCGAGGGTCACCACCCCTCGAGGGGAGGGGTGGTGTCGGTGGGCGGCGGCGCGGCCCACGGTTCGACGATCGCCGCCCAGACGCCGAACGCGACGACCGCGGCGAGCAGCAGCAGCCACCCGATGGTGCGCACCACTTGGTGGCGGTGGAGCATTCGCCGCCCCCGTTCGGCCGCCCGGCCCGCCAGATCCGGCGGCAGCGCCGGATGCGGGCCCTCCAGCATTCGGCGGACCTCGGTCTCCTTGCGGTCGGGGAAGCTCATGGGGCGGCCCCGGCTCCGGCCTCGGCCCCGGCTCCCGCCCCGGCGTCGGCCCCGGTCCCGGCGTCGGCTCCTGCCCCTGTTGCGCCGGTGGCCGCGCGGCTGCCGGTGGTGCCGGTGGTGCCAGTGGTGCCTGTGGTGTCAGTGGCGCCGGTTGATGGTGGCGTTCCGGCGGAGGACTGCGTTCCGGCGGACGGAGGCTGCCCGCCAGAGCGTGGCGTTCCGCTAGAGGATGACGTTCCACCGGATCGTGGTGTCCCGGCGGACGGTCGCGTTCCGGTCGTGCCGCGCCGGGTCGCCGCGCTGCGCATCGCCGCGACCGCGCGGGTGCAGATCGCCCGGACCCGCTCGACCGGGAGCCCGAGCGCCGCCGCCGTCTGCTCCTCCGCGACCCCCTCGTACAGCCGCAGCACCAGCACCAGCCGCTCCTGCGGGGTGAGCCGGGCCAGGGTGCCGCCGCGCGGGCGGCGGTAGCGGTGGCCCCGGTGGGCGAAGAGGGCGGCCAGCGTCCGGCGGGTGTGGTCGTACGGATCCTCGCCGCGCAGCCGGTCCCAGCGGGCGTACGTGCGCGCGAGCGCGGCGGTCAGCAGGCGCTCGGCGGCTTCGGTATCCCCCGTCGGCTCCCCCGTGAGCAGCGTGGCCGCATGCAGCAGTCGGCCACCCGCGCCCGCGACGAATGCCTCGAACTCCCGGGCCCGGCGGCCATCCCGTGCTGCCCGCCGCTCTCGCACCACGCCCTCCGCCTCCCGTTCCTTTTAGGACACGGCAGGCACAGGCACCTGGTCAAGATGTCTGCGCCGGGCTCAGGTGGCGGGCGTCGCCTGCGGCACCGTGGTGTGGGCGGCGGAGAGTGCGGTGTTGAAGCGGGTCAGGAGGTCGCAGAAGAGATCGCGCTCCTCCGTCGTCCAGTCCCCGGTCACGCGGGACATCAGATCGCGCCGTGACGAACGCACCTCCTCCAGGCGGGCCTTGCCGCGCGGGGAGAGCTGAAGCACGACCGCGCGGCCGTCCTCGGGGTGCGAGGTGCGCTTGACCATGCCGGAATCGACCAGCGGGGCGACCTGGCGGGTCACGGTGGACGAGTCGATGCCCATGCTCCCCGCAAGCGCCTTGACCCCCATTGGGCCTTCCTGGTCGAGCCGGTTGAGCAGCAGATACGCGGCTCGGTCCATGGAGTTGCGGGCCTGGCCGACGCCGCCGAGCCGGGTCTGTTCCGCACGGCGGGCGAAGACGGCGACCTGATGCTGGAGTGCGTCCAGTACGCCGGTGTCGAGTTGAGTCGTCATGTCCGATTGGGTGGGCATGGCCTAGGGCTCACTTCATGCGGTGGTCTGTGGGATGTGGCACAGAGTACGCGGCCGGGGGCCCGCCCGTACGGGGGCTGCAAAAACCTGACGGCCCTCGAGCCACAACCTGCCGTATCTGAGCCGTTCCCCGGCGCCGTGGCCCGTCGGCGGGCCCTCGTCTGGCACCGGCATGACACCAACCCCCGCCACCGATTCGGCCCGCCGGGGCCTGTCGGGGGTGAGCTGCGAGACTGGGGACCATGGCTGCACGACACGGCGACGAGATCGGGCCCGGTTCCGGGCCCGGCCCGGCCTCGCACCTCACCTCTCCCGCCACCCTTCCCGCCCCCGCCCCTGAGTCCGCTCCCGCTCCTGCCACCGCGTCCGCCCCCGCGTCCGCGTCCGCGGGTTCCGTATCCGGAGGTTCCGCCTCCAGGGGGTCCGGGACGACGATCACCCTCGATGACGTCCGCAGCGCGCAGAAGACGCTCTCGGGGGTCTCCCGGCTCACCGCGCTCGAGGGCAGCCGCTATCTGTCCGGGCTGGTCGGCGCGCCGGTCCACTTCAAGTGCGAGAACCTCCAGCGCACCGGGTCGTTCAAGCTGCGCGGCGGCTATGCGCGGATCGCGGGGCTCAGCCCCGAGGAGCGGGCGGCCGGGGTGGTCGCGGCGAGCGCCGGGAACCATGCGCAGGGCGTCGCCCTCGCGGCCTCGCTGCTGGGGGTGCGCTCGACGGTCTTCATGCCCGAGGGCGCGCCGCTGCCGAAGATCGCGGCCACCCGGGACTACGGCGCCGAGGTGCGGCTGTGCGGCCAGCTCGTGGACGAGACGATGCGGGCGGCGAAGGAGTACGCCGAGCGCACGGGCGCGGTCTTCATCCACCCCTTCGATCACCCGGACATCATCGCCGGGCAGGGCACGGTGGGGCTGGAGATCCTGGAGCAGTGCCCCGAGGTGCGCACCGTGGTGGTGGGCATCGGCGGGGGCGGGCTGGCGGCCGGGATCGCGGTGGCGGTGAAGGCGCTGCGGCCGGATGTGCGGGTGGTGGGGGTGCAGGCGGAGGGCGCCGCGGCGTATCCGCCGTCGCTGGCGGCCGGGCGGCCGGTGACGATCGACGCGCCCGTGACGATGGCGGACGGCATCAAGGTGGGGCGGCCGGGCGATGTGCCGTTCCGGATCATCGAGAACCTCGTCGACGAGGTCCGTACGGTCACCGAGGACGAGCTGTCCAGTGCGCTGCTGCTCTGTCTGGAGCGGGCGAAGCTGGTGGTGGAGCCCGCGGGCGCGAGCCCGGTGGCCGCGCTGCTTTCGGCGCCGGAGTCCTTCGAGGGGCCGGTGGTCGCGGTGCTCTCGGGGGGCAACGTCGATCCGCTGCTGATGCAGCGCATCCTGCGGCACGGCATGGCCGCGGCGGGGCGTTATCTGTCGCTGCGGCTGCGGCTCACCGACCGGCCGGGGGCGCTGGCCACGCTGCTGGGGGTGCTGTCGACGCTGGACGCCAATGTGCTCGACGTCAGCCATGTCCGCACCAACCCGCGGCTGGGGCTGAGCGAGGCCGAGGTGGAGCTGCACCTGGAGACGAAGGGGCCGGAGCACTGCGAGGACGTCCGGGAGGCGCTGCGCGGCGCCGGGTACACGGTGATGGCCTGACGCCGGGAACGGGTCCGGGCCTGAGTCAGGGAACGCGTCTGGGCCCGAGCCCGGGAACGGGGCTGCTCTCGCGGGGGTAGGGGCTCCCTCGCGGCTCGCATTCTTCAATTTTGTTCGCCTCGCGTATGTCGCGATGTATCGCGTCTCGGTTACGATTGCCGTCCAGTTGCTGCCGAGCGCTGCCCATATGGGCGGACTTATGCCTTGATTGAGTGTGGAACTGACCCAACCTCGGGAGTGCCAACATGCCAGGCGCTATTCACGCCGAGGGTCTGGTGAAGACCTTCGGTGACGTAAGGGCTCTGGACGGCGTCGATCTCGACGTACCGGAAGGAACCGTGCTCGGACTGCTCGGCCCCAATGGCGCCGGCAAGACCACCGCGGTGCGCGTGCTCACCACGCTGCTGCGCCCGGACAGCGGATCGGCGGTGGTCGCGGGGATGGACGTGCTCAAGAACCCCAACGAAGTCCGTCGCTCCATCGGGTTGTCCGGCCAGTTCGCCGCCGTGGACGAATATCTGACCGGCCGTGAGAACCTCCAAATGGTCGGCCAGCTCTACCAGATGGGAGCGCGGGAGGCCAAAGCCCGCGCGAGCGAGCTGCTGGAGCGGTTCAGCCTCGCGGAGGCGGCCGACCGCACCGCCAAGACGTACTCCGGCGGCATGCGCAGGAGGCTGGACCTCGCCGCGGCCCTGGTGGTCAGCCCGCCCGTGATGTTCATGGACGAGCCCACCACCGGTCTGGACCCGCGGAACAGACAGGCGCTGTGGGAGGTCATCCAGGAGCTGGTGGCCGGCGGTACGACGCTGCTGCTGACCACGCAGTATCTGGAGGAGGCGGACCATCTGGCGCATGACATCTGCGTGATCGACCGTGGCCGGGTCATCGCCCGCGGCACCTCCGACCAGCTCAAGGCCCGTACGGGCGGTGAGCGCGTGGAGGTCGTGGTGCATGAGCGCGAGGACATCGCGGCCGCCGAGGAGGTGCTGCGGGTCCTGGGCAAGGGCGAGACGACGGTGCAGGAGCACACCCGTAAGGTCACCGTCCCGGTCGTGGGCGGCGCCAAGCTGCTCGCCGAGGTCATCCGCGAACTGGACACCCGTGGTGTCGAGATCGACGACATCGGGCTGCGCCGCCCGACCCTGGACGACGTATTCATCTCGCTCACCGGCCATGGCGCCGGGAAGGGGGAGGCGAAATGAGCACGATGGGCGATTCCCTGGTCATCGCCCGACGGAATCTGATCCGGATGACCAGAATTCCGGAGATGGTCCTCTTTGGTCTGGTTCAGCCGGTGATGTTCGTGATTCTCTTCACCTACGTCTTCGGCGGCTCGATGAAGATCGGCAACAGCACCGACCCGGACATCTACAAGAACTTCCTGATGGCCGGGATCTTCGCGCAGACCGTGACCTTCGCCACCGCGGGCGCGGGCGCCGGGATCGCGGAGGACATGCACAAGGGGCTGATCGACCGGTTCCGCTCACTGCCGATGGCCCGGGGCGCGGTGCTCACCGGCCGGACCTTCGCCGACCTGGTGCAGACGACGCTCACCCTGGTAGTGCTGGCCGTCGTCGCGCTGATCGTGGGCTGGCGCCCCGGCTTCGCGGAATCGACCAACATCGGGCAGATCCTGGGCGGCTTCGGTCTGCTGCTTCTCCTGGGGTACGCCTTCACCTGGATCGGGGCGCTGATCGGGCTGTCCGTCCGCACCCCGGAGGCGGCGACCTCCGGCGGTCTGATCTGGCTGTTCCCGGTGACGTTCATTTCGAACGCCTTCGTGGACTCCAGTCAGATGACCCCGTGGCTGCGGCACATCGCCGAATGGAATCCGTTCAGCGCCACCGTGCAGGCGTGCCGTGAGCTGTTCGGCGACCCCGGTCTGTCCCAGTCCGGTGCCTGGCCGATGCAGCATCCGGTCTGGGCGTCGCTGATCTACTCGGCCCTGATCATCGTGGTCTTCCGGACGCTGGCGGTGCGCAAGTACCGCTCGGCGACCGCCTGAACGCCTGACCGCCTGAGCCGGTTCTGCCGGGAGCGCGCTGCCTGAGGGATTCTTCCGGGGGTACGGGGGCGAGGGGGAGCCCCGGCCGCTCGGCCGGGGCTCCACGCCGGGCGTTCAGCCCTGGTAGGGCTTGGCCTCCAGGATTCGCACCGAGGCGGTGCGGCCGTTGGGCAGTTCGTACTGCGCGTCCTGGCCGACCTTCTTGCCGTTCACACCCGAACCCAGCGGGGACTGCGGCGAGTAGGTCTCGACGTCCGCGCTCGCGTACTCACGGGAGGCGAGCAGGAAGGTCAGGGTGTCGTCGGGGTCGCCGTCGAAGGCGATGGTGACCACCATGCCGGGGGCGACCACGCCGGTGTCCGCGGGTGCCTCGCCGACCTTCGCCTGCTGGAGCAGCTGCGTCAGCTGACGCACTCGGAGCTCCTGCTTGCCCTGCTCCTCCTTGGCGGCGTGGTAACCCCCGTTCTCCCGGAGGTCACCCTCCTCCCGGGCAGCCTCGATCTTCTTCGCGATCTCGACACGTGCGGGACCCGACAGGTACTCCAGCTCCGCCTTGAGCTGGTCGTACGCCTCCTGGGTCAGCCAGGTGACGTTCTCGCTGGTCTGGGTCACAGGTGCTCCTCGTCGGTACTGGGAATACAAATGAACGCCCTACTCAGAAGGGTGCGCCTTCGTAGCCGGGCGAAACCACGAGCCTAACAATTCCGGCAAGAAACGGGGAGGAGGGAACTGGGAGCAATGCGTAGGAAACGCGTCAGCGCTGGTCAGATCGGGGCAGGCACCCGACACGTCCAGTTCGATTATCGAACAGGCTCGCACCCGATCAACTCGGCGCTGGTCGCCCTGGCCGTGGTCCGCACGGTCACGACCTTGACCATGTCCTCCCGGGGCTGGCCGAAGGTGAAGTCCTTCCGGCCAACCTCGTCGTGGTACTCGTCCAGGGTGCGCACCGTGCAGACACCCGTGGCGTCCTTGTCCTTGGTGATCTCCAGCCGGACGTCGACGGCATCGTCGGCGACCACCTTGAAACCGGTCAACCGGCCGCTGACGTCCTGACCGGCGATGTAGTCGTACCCGAACCACGCGATCAGGGCCAGCAGCCCGGCACCGAGCACGGCGCCGACGATCTTCAGCGTCCGGTCGGCACGCGCGTCCGCGGACCGGCCGTAACGCCCGTCGGGCAGCCCCTCGCGTACCGCGGCCATGGGCGTTCCTCCTGCTGGGGGAGAGATCGGAATTATTCGTCCCCGGTTTAGGTCACTATAGAAGCCGTCTTCCACGACGAATCACTGAGGATCGAACTTGACTGAGCAGCTGCGTTTGATGGCCGTGCACGCGCACCCGGACGACGAGTCGAGCAAGGGCGCGGCCACCATGGCCAAGTACGTGTCCGAGGGGGTGGACGTGCTGGTCGCCACCTGCACAGGCGGGGAGCGCGGCTCCATCCTCAACCCCAAGCTCCAGGGTGACCCCTACATCGAGGAGCACATTCACGAGGTCCGCGCCAAGGAGATGGACGAGGCGCGCCAGATCCTCGGCGTCAGGCAGGAGTGGCTGGGCTTCGTGGACTCCGGACTGCCCGAGGGCGATCCGCTGCCGCCACTGCCCGAGGGCTGCTTCGCGCTCCAGGACGTGGAGGCCGCGGCGGAGCCCCTGGTGAAGCTGATCCGCACGTTCAAGCCGCAGGTGATCACCACCTATGACGAGAACGGCGGTTATCCGCACCCCGACCACATCATGACCCACAAGATCTCGGTGGTGGCCTTCGAGGCGGCCGGTGACCCCGAGAAGTACCCGGAGGCGGGGGAGCCCTGGCAGCCGCGGAAGCTCTACTACAACCAGGGCTTCAACCGGGCGCGCACCGTGGCGCTGCACGAGGCGCTGCTGGCCCGCGGGCTGGACTCGCCGTACGGGGAGTGGCTGGAGCGCTGGAAGACGTTCGGGCGGCCCGAGCGCACCCTGACCACCTATGTGCCCTGCGCCGACTTCTTCGAGATCCGCGACAAGGCGCTGATCGCGCACCGTACGCAGATCGACCCCGACGGCGGCTGGTTCCGGGTGCCCATGGACATCCAGAAGGAGGTCTGGCCCACCGAGGAGTACGAGCTCGCGAAGTCGCTCGTGGACACTTCCCTCCCCGAGGACGACCTCTTCGCGGGCATCCGCAACAATTGAGCCCATGATGAGCGCCACCAGCACCCTCGCCATGACGCATCTCGTCCCGCTCGCCAAGGACCTGGACGAGAACAAGGTGACCCCGGGCGTCCTCGGTTTCATCGTCTTCGCCGTGATCGGCGGGGCGGTGTGGCTGCTGATGAAGTCCATGAACAAGCACATGAAGCGGGTGGACTTCGAGGAGGCACCGGAGGAGCCCGGCAAGGCTCCGGCGGCTGCCCCCACCGAAGGTGCCAAGGGCACCAAGGGCGAGGAGCGCACGGCCTGACCCCTGGCCGGGCCCGACCGCGTGTCCCGCGAGCGGGACCCCACGGCCCGGTCACGACCCGGCCGGGCATCCCCGGCGGCCCCGGCCAGACCTCACGGCCCGGCCTCTCTGTGCGCTCCGCGCGGCTCAGCGGATCGGCGGAAGTCGGCCGCGGTTCGACACGACCGGCCACGACGGTGCCGCAGACGAACGACGGCATCCCCGTGCACGTCCAGCGGAGCGGCTAGGCGCGAGGCCGGTCCGGCAGCACGGCCATGACCTCGCGCGAGTGGCGGCTCGGCACCATGCCGAGCTGCCATGCCTGCCACCCCGTCTCCGGCTCGACGCCGCGCTCCAGCACCAGCGCGAACGCCTCCGCGCACCCCTCCAGCCGGGAATCGCCCGCCGTGCCCTCCTCGCGCATCTCCCGCAACAGCTCCGCCAGCTCCTCCTGGGCCACCGCCGTGCCGATCACCGAGCCGCCCGCGGAGGCGAACGGCAGCAGCGTGCAGCGCAGGAAGCGGGCCCAGGAACGGCCGCGCCGGTCCCCGTACCCCGCGAACAGCACGGCCGCCTCGTCCACCAGCTCCAGCGCCTGCGGCGGCTTGCCGTTTCCCGCGTCGATCACCGCCAGCTCGATACAGGACCATGCCTCGCCATGGGCCACGCCCACCCGGCGGAAGTCCTGCCGCGCGTCCTGGAGCAGCTGCCGGGCGAAGCCGCTGTTGCGCAGCGAGCCCGTCTGCGCCGCCCGCAGATCGCGGGTGACCCGGGCCGAGTGATGCCGGGCACACGCCAGCCCGTACACATCCCGCATCCGGCTGAACATCGTGCGGGCCCGCTCCAGCTCGCGCACCGCCGAGTCGTGGTCGCCGCGCTCCTCCAGCGCCTGGCCCAGGTAGTACAGCGTCCAGGCCTCACCGCGCGCGTCCTCGTTCTCCCGGTGGCGGGTGAGAGCCTGGCGCAGCTGGTCGACGGCCACCGACGCCTCCCCGGCCACCAGCCGGGCCCGGGCGAGCTGGGTGAGCGCCCATGCCTCACCGCGCTGGTCATGGGTGCGGCCGTAGGCGTCCAGCGCGTCCCCCAGCTCGGCCTCGGCGCGCGGCACATCGCCCATCCGCAGACAGGCCTGGCCGAGCTGGAAGTGCGCCCATGCCTGGCCGTGCAGGCTCTCGCTCTCCTCATGCAGCTCCAGGGCCTCGCCCAGCAGCTCCAGCGCCTCGGCCAGCCCGCCGCGGTCGCGCTCCACCGCCGCCAGGGCGTGCATCGTCCAGGCCCGGTCGCCGCGCAGCTCCTCGGCCCCCTGGAGCTCCAGTGCCTCGCGCAGCTTCGCCGCGGCCTCCGCGAGATTGCCCTGGTGGTGCAGGGTGATGCCGAGACTGCACAGGGCGCGGGCCGCGCCCGCCTGGTGCTGGGCCTCGAAATACAGGTCCACCACCGAGGAGAGCGTGGTGCGCGCCTGGTCCAGCTCGCCGAGCTGGCGGGCCGCGATACCGGTGCGCCACTGCACGGACCGCATCAGCAGCCCCTGGTCGACGGCCTGGGTGAGCTCGCTGATCTCGCCCAGCCGGTAGAGATCGCCGCGCAGCAGGCAGTAGTCGCACAGCGCGCCCAGGAGGTGCAGCACCGCGGACTGGTCCACACCCTCGGCATGGCGCAGCGCGGCGGTGATGAAGCTCGATTCGTCGTCCAGCCAGCGCAGCGCCGCGTCCAGCGAGGCGAAGCCATGGGCCGCGCCCTTGCCGAAGATGTCGGCACGGGTGGAGGTCTTGCCGTCGACCAGCCGGATCACCGAGTCCGCCAGCTCGGCATAGCTGCGGATCAGCCGCTCCTGCGCGGCGGTGCGCTGCTCCGGCGGCTCCTCGTCGAGCAGCCGGGCATGGGCGAAGGAGCGCACCAGGTCATGGAGGCGGTAGCGGCTGCCCCGCACATGCTGGATCAGCCCGGCCCGGCCGAGCGCCGCCAGATGGCGGCCGGCCTCCTGCTCATCGGCGTCCAGCAGCGCCGCGGCCGCCGCGCCGCCCAGGCTGGCCCGCCCGGCCAGCGCCAGCCGGCGCAGCAGCCGCCGGGCGCCCTCCTGCTGGTCGGTGTAGCGCAGCCACAGGGTGCGCTCGATCGCGCCCACCGGGCCGTACGCCTCCAGGTCGGTGACCAGGGCGGCGGGGGAGCGGGGGCCGAGCGAGGAGCCCGCGATCCGCAGCGCCAGCGGCAGCCGCCCGCACAGCTCGGCGATCCGCTCCACGGACTGCCCGTCGTAGGGGCCCGCGCCGGTGGGCTCCTCGGCGGAGGCCCGCAGCAGCTCCTCGGCGCCCGGCTCGTCCAGCGGGCCCACCTCGATCCGGTGCACCCAGGCGGCGAGGTCGTCCGGCAGGCCGAGCGGGGTGCGTGAGGTGATCAGGACCAGGCCGTCGGACCGCTCGGGGATCAGCGTGCGCACCTGCTCGGCGTCGCGGGCGTCATCGAGCACGATGGTGACCGGCAGCCCGGTCAGATATTGGTGATACAGCTCGGTGAGCCGTCTGATGTGCTGGTCCTGCGAGGAGCGCTCCCGGAAGAGCAGCTGGTCCCGGGGTGCGCCGAGCCGGTTCAGCAGATGCAGCAGCGCGTCGCGGGTGGGCAGCGGGGCCTGCTCGGGGCTGTCGCCGCGCAGATCGACCAGACACGCGCCGCGGAACTCATCGCGCAGATGGTGGGCCGCCCGCACGGCCAGCATCGTCCGGCCGGAGCCCGGCGGGCCCTCCAGCAGTACCACCGTGGGCTTGGTCTCGGTGGCCGCGCGGGCCTGCCGCACCCACTGCGCGATCTGTGTGATCTGGGCATGGCGCCCGGCGAACGGGCCGTCCGCCTCGGGGAGATGGGCGAAGGACTGCTCCAGCACGGTGCGCCTGCGGGCCGCCTGGCTGCGGTCCGCGCCGCGCAGCTTCGGCTGCCCGGTGGCGGAGGCCATGCGCTTCGCCGAACCGCCGCCCTGGCGGGTGGCGGCCGTGGTCATCCGGTGCTGGTCGATGAACGGCCGGATGCCCCGCACCTCGACCGCCGTGAGCCACTGAAGCCGCAACTGCTCGGCGCCACCGGGCTGGTTGCGCAGCGCGGCCTGGCGGTGGGCGGCCGGCCAGTGGCCCGCGGTGAGCTTGACGACGGCGGCGGCCGACCCGGCCACGGCGGCCGTGACCCCCGCACCGAGCGCCGTGCCCGCCGAGGTGCCGTACCCGAGATCCGCGCCGAAGGCCGCCACCGCGGCGACCGCCGCGGCCAGCGCGGGGGTGCCCAACTGCCCGCGCGACAGCCGGGCGGAGAGCGGTCTGCTGCCCGCGTCCGACTCGTCCAGCGCGCGCACATACGCCCCGTACTCCTCCGCGGCGGCGGCCGTCATCTCGTCCAGCGCGCCGCGCGCCCGGCTGAGCAGCACCCCGCCGTCGGTGCGCCCGCCCGAGCGGCGCACCTCCTCCTCCACGGCCCGCGACAGCAGCCGCTCCACTTCCGTCCGGTGGCTGTCCCGCAGCACCGCCAGTGACGCCGGCATGGTGATCCCCCTCCTGGAGCAGTGCCCTCAGTCTTCCGTTTCTGGCTCCTATCCGGCAGTCCTGTGGATAACTCCCCTGTGGATAACTTCGTCTGTCTCGCCGGGTCGGGGAGGATGGACCCATGCCGAACCATCCGGGGCCCGCGGGCCGTTTGGGAGAACGGCCTCCGGCTCAGCCGGTTTTGACGGGGGTCAGGGTGAATCCGTCGTTGGGCCTCCCCGCGAGGAACTGGGCCAGCCCACCGCTGAGCGCGTACTTCGTCCCGCCAGGTCCCACGGTGATGTCGCTGGTGATGGGGTCCTCGACGGTGTTACGCGGGCGGGGGCGTCGGCGGCGGGGTGGGCGGCTGCCGACGTGCCCGCGGCGGGCTGGAGGGTCTGGTTGAGCAATCGCAGCGCTGCCTGGGAGGCGGAGCCGGGCGCGGCCGTCGTCACCACCAGCCGGATCCCCTGCCCCCGGGGCACCGGGAGCGAGTGCTGGAGCACATCCAGCTCCCCGACCGTCGGATGGCGCATCCGGTACTCGGCCATGTCCCAGGCGCGCATCCGGTGCTGAGCCCACAGCGCGGCGAACTGCGGGCTGCGCATGGTCAACTCGCCGATGAGAGAGGCCAGACGCGGGTCGTCCGGATATTCGCCGACCGCCTGCCGCAGCTTGCCCACCACGTCCCGTGCCTTCCTGGGCCAGTCCACGTACAGGTCCCGCGTGTGGGCGTCCAGGAACACCAGCCGGGCGGTGTTGGGCCGCGTGGCCGCTCGATCCGGGCTGTCCGGGGCCAGGTGCCCGGCGAACAACGCATGCCCGGCGCGGTTCCACATCAGGATGTCCGAGCGCCGGCCGAGGACGACCACGGGTGAGTCCCCGAGGGCGTCCACCAGTTGGCGCACCGCCGCGGTGACCCGCTCGGCGGGGAGCCGGCGGCGGCGCTGCCGGGCATCACCGGACGAGGTGTGCAGGTGGCGCCGCTCCGCTTCATCCAGCCGCAGAGCCGTGGCCGGCGCGTCGAGGACCTGCGGCGAGGCGTTGAGCGACAGCCCCTGTTCCAGCCGGATGTAGTAGGCCACGCTGACACCGGCCAGCCGGGCCAGTTCCTCACGCCGCAGCCCCGGCACCCGCCGCCGGTCGCCGTAGTCCGGCAGCCCCACGTCGGCCGGCTTCAACTGCGCCCGACGCGTGGACAGGAACTCACCGAGGAGGGACTTGCCGCGCGTTGTGTCGTCCATGCGGCCGAGTATGGTCAGGCTCTCCGCGTCCAGCCTGCCCCTGGGAGTAGCAGCCACGGGGCCGCGGAGCCCCGGCCTGGTGTGCTGGGCCGGGCGGTCCGGAGCGTGCGACGATGCCAGTATGAATCGCCTGGCCAGCTCGCAGTCGCCCTACCTGCTCCAGCACGCGACCAACCCGGTGGATTGGTGGCCGTGGGGGGAAGAGGCGTTCGCGGAGGCGGAGCGGCGTAACGTACCCGTGCTGTTGTCGGTCGGCTACTCCGCGTGTCACTGGTGCCATGTCATGGCGCACGAGTCGTTCGAGGACGAGGCGACCGCGGACTATCTCAACGCCCACTTCGTCTCCGTGAAGGTCGACCGCGAGGAGCGGCCGGACGTCGACGCGGTGTACATGGAGGCGGTGCAGGCCGCCACCGGCCAGGGCGGCTGGCCCATGACGGTCTTCCTGACCCCCGAGGGCGAGCCGTTCTACTTCGGTACGTACTTCCCGCCCCGCCCCCGGCCCGGGATTCCGTCCTTCCGGCAGGTGCTGGAGGGGGTGAGCGCCGCCTGGTCGGACCGCCGTGACGAGGTGCGGGACGTCGCCGGCCGGATCGTGGAGGATCTGTCCCAGCGCGGCGGCATCGCCCTGGGCTCGGACGCGCCGCGGCCGCCCGGCGAGGAGGATCTGCACAGCGCGCTCATGGCCCTGACCCGCGAATTCGACGCCGCCCGCGGCGGGTTCGGCGGTGCGCCGAAGTTCCCGCCGTCCATGGCGCTGGAGTTCCTGCTGCGCCACCATGCCCGCACCGGCTCCGAGGGCGCGCTCCAGATGGTGTCCGCCACCTGCGAGGCGATGGCCCGCGGGGGTATCTACGACCAGCTCGGCGGTGGTTTCGCCCGCTATTCCGTCGATGCCACCTGGACCGTGCCGCACTTCGAGAAGATGCTGTACGACAACGCGCTGCTGTGCCGCGTCTACGCCCATCTGTGGCGGGCCACCGGCTCGGACCTCGCGCGCCGTGTCGCCCTGGAGACGGCGGACTTCATGGTCCGCGAGCTGCGCACCGCACAGGGCGGTTTCGCCTCCGCGCTGGACGCCGACAGCGACGACGGAACCGGCAGGCATGTCGAGGGCGCGTACTACGTGTGGACCCCCGAGCGGCTGAGCGAGGTGCTGGGAGAGGCCGACGCGGAGCTCGCCGCCGGGTATTTCGGCGTCACGCGGGAGGGCACCTTCGAGCACGGGGCCTCCGTGCTCCAGTTGCCCGACGGGGAGCGGCTGACGGACGCCGCGCGCGTCTCCTCCGTACGGGAGCGGCTGCTGGCCGCCCGGGAGCTACGGGCCCGCCCCGGCCGCGACGACAAGATCGTCGCGGCGTGGAACGGGCTGGCCATCGCCGCGCTCGCCGAGACCGGCGCCTATTTCGACCGCCCCGACCTGGTGAACGCCGCGACCGAGGCCGCCGAGCTGCTGGTGCGCGTCCACATGGACCAGCGCGGGCGGCTGGCCCGCACCTCGCTCGACGGCACCGTGGGCGGCCACGCGGGCGTGCTCGAGGACTACGGGGACGTGGCCGAGGGCTTCCTCGCGCTCGCCGCGGTCAGCGGCGACGGCGCCTGGGTGGAGTTCGCCGGGCTGCTCCTGGACACCGTGCTGAGCCGGTTCGCCGATGAGGACGGCACGCTGTTCGACACCGCCGATGACGCCGAGACGCTCATCCGCCGCCCCCAGGACCCGACGGACAACGCGGCGCCGTCCGGCTGGACGGCCGCCGCCGGGGCCCTGCTGTCCTACGCCGCCATCACCGGCGGAGCGCGCCATCGGGAGGGTGCCGAGCGCGCCCTCGCCGTGGTGCGGGCCCTCGGTTCCCGGGTGCCCCGCTTCATCGGCTGGGGCCTGGCCGTGGCCGAGGCCCGGCTCGACGGGCCGCGCGAGGTGGCCGTGGTCGGCCCCGGTGACGACCCGGCGACCCGCGCCCTGCACCGCGCCGCGCTGCTCGCCACCGCCCCCGGGGCGGTCGTCGCGGTCGGCGAGCCCGGCTCCGGCGAGATCCCGCTCCTCCAGGACCGTCCCCTCCTGGAGGGCCGCCCGGCGGCCTACGTCTGCCGCGGCTTCACCTGCGACGCCCCCACGGCCGATGTCGAGGCCCTGACGGCCAAGCTGGGGGGCTGACCGGGGGCGCGATGCAGCCGGTCAGGGGCCGCGACGGGACCGGGCGCCGGGCATCGGCTACAGCGGGAGGCCCCGGGACAGCATGTCCATGGCGCGGTCGATGCTCTCCTCCATGGCCGCCAGCGCCGAGTCCTCCGCCACGCCCTGGTCGGCGCAGTGGAAGAGCGCTTCCTGGAGGACACCGAGGACGGCTCCGACCACGACCCGCACCTCGAAGTCCTCCGGCGACCGGTCGCTGCGCTCGGCCAGGACCTCGGCGAGCAGGGCGCCGGTCCGGGACATGCTCTCGCTCATGCGGGCACGCAGCCCCGGTACCTGGCGGATCAGGGTGAGGCGGACCAGCATCTCCCGCCGCTCGTCACCGGCGAACTGCCGGAACAGGTCGAGCAGCACCCGCCGCAGCGAGGCGACCGGCGGTTCGTCCAGCGGCCGGTCACGGAGCGCGGCGAGCAGGACATCGTCGTACTCGTCGGAGAGGACGATGTCCTCCTTGGTGGGGAAGTAGCGGAAGACGGTGCTGGGGGAGACGTCGGCGGCCTCCGCGATGCGGTCCACCGGGGTCGCGTCGTACCCCTGCTCGGTGAACAGCCGGTAGGCGGCGCGCCGGATCGCCTGCCGGGTCTGGATCTTCTTGCGTTCGCGCAGCCCGAGCTTGGGCCGCGCGGACGTCGTACGTGCGGAAGCCATGGATCTCATTGTCGGGCATCGGCGGTGTCCTGGGCCATGGCGCCTTGATCGGCGGGGACCGTACGGGGCAGGAGGATCGCGACCAGTGCCGCCGCCGCGAGGGAGGTGAACGCGGTCACCAGGAGGGCCACGTCCATGCCGTGGACGAACGCGGCGTCCGCCGACGCGGCGAGGTGCGGATCGCCGAGCCGCCCGGCCACCGCGTGGGCCGCGACCACCGAGCCGTCCGCCGCGTCGGCCGCGGCGGGTGGCAGTCCGGTGGTGTCGAGCCGGGTGCCGTACGCGTCGGCGAGCAGGCTGCCGAGCAGGGCGACGCCGATGGTGCCGCCCACTTGGCGCAGCGTCATGAGCAGCCCGGAGCCGGTGCCTTCGCGGTCCCGGGAGAGGGCGCCGAGCGCCGCGTCCATGGCCGGGACGACGCCGAGGCCGAAGCCGAGTCCGGTGATCGTGAGCCAGGGCGCGGTCATGCCGTAGCCGTCACCCACCTCGGTGCGGGAACCGAGGAACGCGGCGGCGGCGCTCACCAGCAGCCCGCCGCTGATGACGGGCCGGGGGCCGAAGCGGGCGGCGAGCGGAGTGGCGGCGCGGGCCGCCAGCAGGAGTCCGGCCATCATCGGCAGCAGCCGCAGCCCGGTGCCGAAGGCGTCGTTGCCGAGGACGGCCTGGAGGTACTGCGGCAGCACGAACAGCAGCCCCAGCAGCGAGAAGCCCACCAGCGTGATGGCGACGGCGTTCCACAGGAACGCGGGCCGGAACAGCAGCCCCAGGTCCAGCATCGGCCGTGCCGACTGCCGCTCGCGCAGGGTGAGCCCGGTGAGCAGGGCGACGGACGCGGCGAAGGCGGTGAGGATCAGCGGATGGGTCCAGCCCCTGGCCGGGGCCTCGATGAGGCTCCAGACGAGCGCGATGAGCCCGCCGACGCTCAGCGCGGTGCTGACGAGGTCGATCCTGGGGGCCGCCGGGTCGCGGGTTTCGGGGAGCAGGAAGAGGCAGGCCAGGATGGCGATCGCGACGAGGGGAAGGTTGATCAGGAAGATCGATCCCCACCAGAAGTGGTCGAGGAGCCAGCCGCCGACGAGGGGGCCGAGCGGCATGCCGAGCCCCATCGCGGCGCTCAGGGCCGCGATCGCCCTGGACCGTTCGCCGGGGCCGAAGAAGGTGGGCAGGACGGCCATGGACAGCGGCATGACCAGCGCGGCGCCCAGCCCCATGACCAGGCGCGCGACGATGACCGGGGCCGGGGTGGAGACCAGCGCTCCGATGAGCGCCCCGGCCAGGAAGGTCAGCAGACCGGTGATGAGCATGCGGCGGCGGCCGAACCGGTCGCCGAGGAGACCCGCCGGAAGCATCGCGGCGGCGAACACGACGGTGTAGGAGTCGACGATCCACTGCTGTTCGCCGATGTCGGCGTGGAGGGCCGAGGCCATGGTCGGCAGGGCGATGTTGAGGATCGTGGTGTCGAATCCGATCACCAGGGTGCTGGCGACGAGGGCCGCGAGGGTCCACCAGCGACGTGGATCCGGGCGTGGGTCCGGGGCAGCGGACATGGCACACCTCCGAGAGCTACCGTCAAATGAGAGTAGCTCTCAAAAGATGTGGGCTGTCAATCAGGAGTGTCTATCGGTCGGTCAGGCGTGCTGATAGGCCACCAGGGAGATGCCGATGTAGTGCACGACGAAGGCGGCCAGCGTGAAGCTGTGGAACACCTCGTGGAAGCCGAACCAGCGGGGTGAGGGGTTGGGGCGCTTGGTGCCGTAGATCACCGCGCCCACGCTGTACAGCAGCCCGCCGACGACGATCAGCGTCATCACGGCGATGCCGCCGGTGCGCAGGAAGTCGGGCAGGAAGAAGATGGCCGCCCAGCCCAGCGCGATGTAGCACGGGGTGTACAGCCAGCGCGGGGCGCCGACCCAGAAGACCCGGAAGGCGATTCCGGCGAGCGCTCCGGCCCACACCAGCCACAGCAGCAACTGCTGTTTGCCGTGCGGCAGAAGCAGCAGTGTGAAGGGCGTATAGGTGCCCGCGATGATCAGGAAGATATTGGCGTGGTCCAGCCGCCGCAGCACCGCGGCGGTGCGCGGTCCCCAATTGCCGCGGTGGTAAAGGGCGCTGGTGCCGAACAGCGCACAGGCGGTGAGCGTGTAGATGGCGCAGGCCAGGCGCCCGCGCGGACTGTCGGCGAGGGCCGTCAGCGCCACGCCCGAGACCAGTGCCGCGGGGAACATGCCGGCGTGCAGCCAGCCGCGCAGCATCGGCTTCAGGGGGAGCGGCGGGGCCGCTTCGGGCCCTGGGGGATTCTCAACGGCGGCATCGGGCGCGGCGGCAGTCATGCCGCTCATGCTACCTACGCCACCGTAAGTTACCGGTCCATGTCGAGTGGTGATGGTCACCAAGGCGCCCACTGGACAGATGGCCCGTACAGTCGGATGATCAAATGAGCGCGGTCGGCACCGGATGAGCTGAGCATCCGGGTCGCAGCCCCCAAGGGGTAGCTGTCTCCATAAACGGATATGAGTGCACATATCCGTCCAAACCCTCAATCAAGACGCCGGAGCGAGTGCGGTTCCGGCGGGATGGAGCGATCGTGGCGCCCAGCAATGTGGCTTCCTCCCTCACGACCACCCCGAGCCCCACGAACCACCAGGAGCTGGTCTCCTGGGTCGACGAGATCGCCGCCCTCACCCAGCCGGATCGAGTGGTGTGGTGCGACGGCTCGGAGGCGGAGTACGACCGCCTGTGCGCGGAGCTCGTCGAGAAGGGCACCTTCAAGCGCCTTGACTCGATCAAGCGCCCCAACTCGTACTACGCCGCCTCCGATCCGAGCGATGTGGCGCGCGTCGAGGACCGTACGTTCATATGCTCCGAGAAGGAGGCGGACGCGGGCCCGACGAACCACTGGAAACACCCCGACGAGATGCGCGAGATCTTCACCGGGGAGCAGGGCGTCTTCCGGGGTTCGATGCGCGGCCGGACCATGTACGTCGTGCCCTTCTGCATGGGCCCGCTCGGCTCGCCGCTGTCCGCGATCGGCGTCGAGATCACCGACTCCGCCTATGTGGCGGTCTCCATGCGCACCATGACCCGCATGGGGCAGGAGGTCCTCGACGTCCTCGGGGACGAGGGGTTCTTCGTCAAGGCCGTCCACACCCTCGGCGCCCCGCTGGAGCCGGGCCAGGCCGATGTGCCCTGGCCGTGCAACCCGACCAAGTACATCTCGCACTTCCCGGAGTCGCGGGAGATCTGGTCGTACGGCTCCGGCTACGGCGGTAACGCCCTGCTCGGCAAGAAGTGCTACGCCCTGCGCATCGCCTCGGTGATGGCGCGGGACGAGGGCTGGCTCGCCGAGCACATGCTGATCCTCAAGCTCACCCCGCCGCGCGGGGAGGCCAAGTACGTGGCCGCGGCGTTCCCGAGCGCGTGCGGCAAGACCAACCTCGCGATGCTGGAGCCGACCATCCGGGGCTGGACGGTCGAGACGATCGGTGACGACATCGCCTGGATGCGGTTCGGCGAGGACGGCAGGCTGTACGCGATCAACCCCGAGGCGGGCTTCTTCGGTGTCGCGCCCGGCACCGGTGAGCACACCAACGCCAACGCGATGAAGACCCTGTGGGGGAACTCGGTCTTCACCAACGTGGCGCTCACCGACGACGGCGATGTGTGGTGGGAGGGCATGACCGAGGAGCCGCCCGCCCATCTGACCGACTGGAAGGGCAACGACTGGACCCCGGCGAGCGAGACGCCCGCGGCCCACCCCAACGCCCGCTTCACCGTGCCGGCCGGGCAGTGCCCGATCATCGCGCCCGAGTGGGAGGACCCCAAGGGCGTGCCGATCTCGGCGATCCTCTTCGGCGGCCGCCGGGCCAGCGCCGTTCCGCTGGTGACGGAGTCCTTCGACTGGCAGCACGGCGTCTTCCTCGGCGCCAACGTGGCGAGCGAGAAGACCGCCGCGGCCGAGGGCAAGGTCGGGGAGCTGCGCCGCGACCCGTTCGCCATGCTCCCGTTCTGCGGCTACAACATGGGCGACTACATGGCTCATTGGGTGGAGGTCGGCAAGAACGCCGACGCCGCCAAGCTGCCGAAGATCTACTACGTCAACTGGTTCCGCAAGGACGCCGACGGGCGCTTCGTCTGGCCGGGCTTCGGCGAGAACAGCCGGGTGCTGAAGTGGATCGTCGACCGCCTGGACGGCAAGGCCGAGGGTGTGGAGTCCCCGATCGGGGTGCTGCCGACGCCCGAGGCGCTGGACACCGACGGTCTGGACCTCGACGAGGCCTCGCTCGAACTGCTGCTCACGGTGGACAAGGAGGTCTGGCGTGACGAGGCCGGGCTGGTCCCCGACCACCTCAACACCTTCGGCGAGCACACGCCCAAGGAGATGTGGGACGAGTACCACGCGCTGGTGAAGCGCCTGGGCTGAGCCACCGGCTCACCCCGCTCCGTGGGCCGGGGCCCGTGCTGCGATGCCGCAGGCGCGGGCCCCGGCCGTGCGCGGCCCGTAATGCACGCGCTCGGGCCGCGAAGCCCACGGCCCGCTCAGGCCGCCAGGCCCAGCGCGGTCGCGTGGGAGTGCATGCGCTCGGCGGCGAGCGTCGTGGCCGCCGTGTCGTCACGGGACGTGGCCACGACCAGGGCCCATCCGGCCAGGGTGTGGGCGCGCTGGTGGAGGGCGGCGATATGCGCCGGGTCCGTGGCCGCCGTCGTGGGTGCCGCGCGCAGCGGGGCGTGGCCGTCGCGCAGCCGGGTGGCCTGCTCGGCGAGGCGCTGGGCGGCGTCGTCGAGGGTGGCGTCCGGGGTGAGGGTGCGCAGCTCGTCCGTCACGGTGAGCAGTGCGGTCAGATGTCCGGCCAGCCGGATGTCCAGCTCTTCCTCGCGGGAGCGGTGCGGGAAGTCGGGCGTGGGCTCGGCCATGCTGTGGACCGACTTGGTGCGGATCGGTTCGTACATGGATGGCCTCCAAGGGGTGAGGAGGCCATCCTAACTTAGACTCTGTCTAAAGTTGAGCAGTAACTAAAGATCAGGGTTGGCTGTATCCATCCAGGAAGTTTCCGATCCTGGTCACCGCGTCGGCCAGATCCTTCTTGGCGGGCAGCGTCACGATGCGGAAGTGATCCGGCTCCGGCCAGTTGAACCCGGTGCCGTGCACGATCATGATCTTCTCGGCCCGCAGCAGGTCCAGGACCATCTGCCGGTCGTCCTTGATCTTGTAGACCTTGGGGTCCAGCTTCGGGAACGCGTACAGCGCGCCCTTGGGCTTCACGCAGGTGACGCCCGGGATCTGGGTCAGCAGGTCGTACGCCGTGTCCCGCTGCTCCACCAGCCGGCCGCCGGGCAGTACCAGGTCGTTGATCGACTGACGGCCGCCGAGCGCCGTGGCCACCGCGTGCTGGGCCGGCATATTGGCGCACAGCCGCATATTGGCCAGGATGGTCAGCCCCTCCAGATAGCTGGCGGCATGGGCCTTCGGGCCGCAGACCGCGAGCCAGCCGCTGCGGTAGCCCGCCACCCGGTACGCCTTGGAGAGCCCGTTGAAGGTGAGGGTCAGCAGGTCCGGGGCGACGGCGGTGGTCGGGGTGTGGGTGGCGCCGTCGTAGAGGATCTTGTCGTAGATCTCGTCGGAGCAGACGATCAGCTGGTGGCGGCGGGCGATGTCGGTGAGGCCGCGCAGGATCTCCTCGCCGTAGACGGCGCCCGTGGGGTTGTTGGGGTTGATGATGACGAGCGCCTTGGTGCGGTCGGTGACCTTGCGCTCGATGTCGGCGAGGTCCGGCAGCCAGTCCGACTGCTCATCGCAGCGGTAGTGGACGGCGGTGCCGCCGGCGAGCGAGACCGCGGCGGTCCACAGCGGATAGTCGGGGGCGGGGACGAGGACCTCGTCGCCGTCGTCCAGCAGCCCCTGCATCGACATCTGGATCAGCTCCGAGACGCCGTTGCCGAGGAAGATGTCCTCGACATCTAGGTGAATGCCCTGGGTCTGGTAGTGCTGCATCACCGCGCGCCGCGCGGACAGCAGTCCCTTGGCGTCGCCGTAGCCATGGGCATCGCCGAGGTTCCGGAGCATGTCCTCGAGGATCTCCGGGGGGCATTCGAAGCCGAAGGTCGCCGGATTTCCGGTGTTGAGCTTGAGGATGCGGTGTCCTGCCGCCTCCAGCCGCATCGCCTCCTCGAGCACCGGGCCACGGATTTCGTAGCAGACGTTGGCGAGCTTCGTGGACTGGATCACCTGCATGTCGGCCACCTTACGGGGGTGCATCCGGGGCCGCTCGGTGTTTTTCGCCACGTGGACGGTGTACGGGGGCGCCGGGCGGTGGCGGCCGCGATCCCGTGCGCCGCCCCGGAGCGGCGCATCGCGCGGGATAACGAGTCTGTTACCGGCGTTAATTTCCGCGAGAGAAGGGTTGGCCCGAACGGGTTGCGTGGTTATCGTTCACGCACTTCACCCAATCGTTCCGCTGAACGAGTAAGGGAAGGGTACCCCCGTTCATGCCCCCGTTGATGTCCGAGATCTCCCACCGCACAGCCCCCGCCGCGGCCGGGATACCGCGGCGGTCGGTGCTCACCACCGCCGCCGCGGCCGTCGCCGCGCTCGGCGGCTCCGCCGCGCTGACCGGCTGCTCGGGAGCCGCCTCCGCCTCCCCGTCGACGGCCGTGCCCACCCGGGGCCCGGCCGGGCGGCCCGACCGGGGCGGCACCCTGCGCATCGCCCGGCCGCCCGCCTCCGACGCCGAGACCCTCGACCCCGCGAGCGCGCTGTCCGCGTACGAATACCTCGGCGCGCTCTACAACCGCCTCGTGCGGATCGCGCCCGACGGCACCGTCGCCCCCGACCTCGCCGAGTCCTGGGAGCCCGACGCCAAGGCGACCACCTGGACCTTCCGGCTGCGCCGCGGCGTCACCTTCCACGACGGCCGCGCCTTCACCTCCGCCGACGCCGCCTACACCCTGCGCCACATCCTCGACAAGGCCACCGCGTCCCCGCAGGCCCCCGTGCTGGCCCCGCTGGTCGACCCGGGGCGGCTGCGCACCCCCGACGCCCACACCCTGGTCGTCTCCCTGAAGAGCCCGCACGCCGAGTTCCCCAGCCTGCTCACCCACTACAACTGCTACGTCGTGCCCGAGGGCAGCGCGGGCTCCATCGGCCGCACCGGCATCGGCACCGGCCCCTTCCGGCTCGCCGCCTTCACCGCCGCCGGGCCCGGCCGGGTCACCGCCTACGCCGACCACTGGGCCGGGCGTCCGGTCCTGGACGCGATCGACTTCTACACCGTGGCCGATATGCAGGCCCGCTCCAACGCGCTGCTCGCCGGGCAGGTCGATCTGCTCTCCCAGACCAATCTGGACTTCGCCACCGCCCGGGTCGTCGCCGCCTCCGACCGCGCCACCATCGCCCGCGCCGAGAACGCCCAGTGGTACGTGCTGCCGATGCTCACCACCGAGAAGCCCTTCACCGATCCGCGGGTGCGGCAGGCGATGAAGCTCGCCTACGACCCCGCGCACATCCTGAAGGCCGCGCTCCAGGGCGCGGGCACGGCCGGCTGGGACAACCCCGTCCCGCCGAACGACCCCGCCCACATCGCCACCCACCCCGCCCACGACCCCGAGAAGGCCCGCCATCTGCTGAAGCGGGCCGGGCACGAGCGGCTGGCGGTGGACCTCTACACCTCCTCGTACGACCCGATCTTCACGCCCATGGCCCTCGCCTACCAGGAGTCGGCCGGGCGCGCGGGCATCCGGATCCGGGTCAAGACCGCGGCCGCGGACTCGTACTACACCCAGATCTGGATGAAGAAACCGCTCATGGCCACCTACTGGTACACCGGGCGCCCCGTCGACCAGCTGCTCAACCAGGTCTTCCGCGGCGGCTCCTCGTACAACGAGACCGCCTGGTCGGACAAGGAGTTCGACGCGCTGCTCGACCGGGCCCGCCGGGAGACCGACGAGGGCCGCAGACGCGAGCTGTACGGACAGGCGCAGACGCTCGTGGTCGAGCGGGGCGGGGCGATCACCCCGATGTTCGCCGACCGGCTCGTCGGGATCTCCCGGAAGGTGCGCGGCTACGCCGAGCACGGCTTCGAGTTCGACTATCTGCACATCGGGCTGAAGGGGGCGTGATGTTCTCCTTCCTCCTCCGCCGCGTGGTCGCCGCGCTCGGCACCCTGCTGCTCTCCTCGGTCATGGTCTTCCTGGCCGTCCAGGCGCTGCCCGGCGACGTCGCCACGCAGGTGCTCGGCAGGGACGCCACCCCCGACGCGGTCGCCGCGCTGCGCAAGCAGATGGGGCTCGACCAGCCCGCCTGGGAGCGCTACGCCGACTGGATCAAGGGCGCCCTGCACGGCGACTTCGGCACCTCGCTGGTGACCACCAAGCCGGTGGGCGGCGAGGTCGCCCAGTACCTCGGCAACTCCGCCCTGATCGCCGTCGTCACCGTCCTCTTCGCGGTCACCGGCTCCGTCGTCCTCGGCGTCGTGGCCGGGCTCTACCGCGACCGCTGGCCCGACCATCTGATCTCCACGGTCAGCCTGGTCGGGATGAGCGTCCCCGAATTCGTCGTGGCCACCGTGCTGGTGCTCGCCTTCTCCGTCACCGTGCCGGTGCTTCCCGCCGTGGTGCTGTACGGGCCGGGGGCCGGGTTCGGGCAGCTGCTCCCGGCGGTGTGGCTGCCCGCAGCCTCGCTCGCGATCGTCATGGCCGCGTACATCGTGCGGATGGCCCGCACCTCGGTGATCGACGTCATGGCGAGCGAATACGTCACCACGGCCCGGCTCAAGGGGCTGACCACCTGGCGCGTGGTCACCCGGCACGCGCTGCCCAGCGCGCTGCTGCCCACGCTGCATGTCATCGCGCTCAATGTGGCGTGGCTGGTGGGCGGCGTCGCCGTGGTCGAGAACGTCTTCAACTATCCCGGCATCGGGAAGCTGATGCTCACCTCCGTACAGAACCGCGATCTGCCGGTCATCCAGGCCATCGCCCTCATCAGCGCGGTCGTCTACGTCATCTGCAACCTCGCCGCCGACCTCGGGTCCATGGCCCTCAATCCCAAGCTCCGCACCCGAGGAGGGAGGATCCGATGAGTTCCGTGAAGGAGCCCGTGGGCGCGGGCGCGGCCCCGTCGTCCGCCGCGCCGCCGCCGTCCGCGCCCGTACGGCCCGGCTTCGCCGCCCGCACCTGGCGCACGGTGCGCTCCTCCCGCCCGGCCGTCATCGGGCTCGCGATCGTCGCCGTTCATGTGGTGGTCGCGCTGCTCGCCCCGCTGCTCACCCCGTACCACCCCACCACCGGTGACGCCTCGCACGCGCTGCTCGGGCCGAGCGCCGACCACTGGGCGGGCACCGACCAGTACGGGCGCGATGTGCTGACCCGGGTGCTCTACGGCGGGCGGTACGCGCTCGGCGTCTCCGTCACCGCGACCCTCATCACCATCGCCCTCGGCACCGTCCTCGGCTGTGCGGCCGCGCTGCGCGGCGGCTGGCTGGACGACGTGGTCATGCGCCTCCTGGACGCGGTGCTGTCCATCCCCGCGATCCTCGTCCTGCTGGTGATCGTCACCGCGCTGGGCACCGGCTCCTCGGTCATCGTGCTGGCCATCGGCGTCGTCTGCGTTCCCCAGGTGGTGCGGGTGGTGCGGGGTGCCGCGCTCGCCGTCGTGCCGCAGGACTACGTCACCGCGGCGCGGGCCCGGGGCGAGTCCACCTGGGCGATTCTGCGGCGCGAGGTGCTGCCCAACATCAGCGATGTGGTGTGCGTCGAGTTCGCGATGCGGGCGTCGTGGGTGGTGCTGCTGATCTCCTCGCTGTCGTTCCTCGGCTTCGGCGCGGATCCGCCCACCCCCGACTGGGGGCTGATGGTCTCGGAGAACCGCACCGCGATCACCGTGGTGCCGATGGCCAGCCTTGCGCCGATCATCGGCCTGGCCACGATGGTGGTCGGGCTCAACCTCGCGGCCGACGGCCTGTCGAAGGCGTGGGGCGTGGACCGGATCAGGGAGGGCGTCTGATGACCACGTCTCCGAAGGCCCCCATCGTGTCGGTGGACGCGCTGTCCGTGGCGTACCGCTCGGGCGGGCGCGAGGTGCCCGTCGTCCGGGACGTTTCGCTGGAGGTGAGCCCCGGCCGGACGCTGGCCCTGGTCGGCGAGTCCGGCAGCGGCAAGTCGACGGTCGCGGCGACGCTGCTGGGGCATCTGCGGCATGGCTCCCGGATCACGGGCGGGCGCGTCGCGGTCGACGGCAAGGACGTCTTCGCGCTGGCCGCACGGGAGTTGCGGCGGCTGCGCGGCGGTACGGTCGCGATGGTCGCGCAGAACGCGGGCCACGCCCTGACGCCGTCCATGCGGATCGGGCGGCAGATCGCGGAGGCGGGCGGCGAGGTGCCCGTCACCGACCTGTTGGAGCAGGTGCGGCTGGAGCGCCCGCGCGAGCTCGCCCGCCGCTATCCGCACGAACTCTCCGGGGGGCAGCAGCAGCGCGTCGCCATCGCCATGGCGATCGCGGCCAGGCCCAAGGTGCTCGTCCTGGACGAGCCCACGACGGGACTCGATGTGATCACCCAGCGCGGGGTGCTGGACCTGATCGGCGCCCTGCGCGAGGAACTCGGCCTCGCCGCCGTCCTGGTCAGCCATGACCTGGGCGTGGTCGCGCGGATGGCCGACGAGGTGTGCGTGCTGAACGCCGGGCGGGTCGTCGAGGCCGCCCCCACGCGGCGGCTGTTCGCCGCTCCGGGCGACCCGTACACCCGCCGGCTGCTGGCCAGCGTCCCGCGCATCGCGGACGCGGGGCTCGCGGTGGTGGGCGAGGACGGTACGCGGGAGATCCGGCCGAGGGCGGGCGCGGAGGGCGCGGAGGGCGCGAAGGGTGTGGCCGACGCGGCCAACGTGGTCGACGTGCGAGAGGTGACGATCGACTACGGGGCGAGCCGTGCCGTGGACGGGGTCTCCTTCAGCGTGCGGCGCGGTGAGGTGCTGGCGCTGGTGGGTGAGTCGGGGAGCGGTAAGTCGACGATCGCGTGGTCGCTGGCGGGGTTGCGGGTGCCGTCGGGCGGGACGATGCGGGCGGCGGCCGGGGGCGGGTCGGGTGGCCCGTCGGGCCGCCGATCCGGGGGCGCGCTCGGTGGCTCGTCCGGCAGCTCGTCCGGCGGCGACGGGGACCTGAGTGCCCCCGCGCGGCGGCGCCCGCTCGCCCTGCGGCGCACCGTCCAGCTCGTCTTCCAGAACGCCGACACCTCGCTCAATCCTCGGCGCTCGGTGGGCGATGCGGTACGGCGACCGCTGCGCTTCTTCGGTACGGCCGGGTCGCGGGGCGAGGCGGCGTCGCGCGCCCGTCAGCTGATCGCCGACGTCCGCCTCGACCCCGACTTCGCCGACCGGCTCCCCGCCCAGCTGTCCGGCGGCCAGCGCCAGCGCATCGGCATCGCGCGGGCGCTGGCCGGTGAGCCCGATCTGCTGATCGCGGACGAGATCACGACGGCGCTGGATGTGTCCGTTCAGGCCGATGTGTTGCGCCTGCTGGACGATCTGCGCCGGGAGCGCGAGCTGGCCTGCCTGTTCATCAGCCACGACCTGGCGGTGGTGCGGGGGATCGCGGACCGGGTGGTGGTGCTGCGGCACGGAGTGGTGGTGGAGGAGGGCCCGACGGACGCGGTCTTCGCGGCTCCGGGCCACCCGTACACGAAGGCGCTGATGGCGGCGGCGCTGGAGCCCGATCCGGAGGCGGAGGGGGTCGTGGCGGTGGCCGAGGAGTGGGCGGACGCGGCGGAGCCGGGGGCGCTCTGGGACGAGTTGGGTGGTGGCCACCGGGTGCGACGCTGGCGGCCGGTAGATGGTTAGCCCCCACCCCGCCCCTTCCCGAATTGGGCCTGAGCCCCCTGAGCTTTCGTCGCCAGGTGCGGCCCGGTGGCCAGGTTGTGCCCACCCGTTCCTCCCCCAGCTACCGCTGGGAGGTGCCCCCTGGCGGAACGATTGCCCACAACCAGGGGTCACGCGCCCCACCGCAGTCGCTGCGCATCTCCAGCCCCTCCGGCGTTTGAGGAGCGGGGGCCGGGGGGCGGGGCCCATGGTTCGGGGAGGGGCGAGCGAAGCCTCTCCGGCGTTTGAGGAGCGGGGGCCGGGGGCGGAGCCCATGGTTCGGGAAGGGGCGGGGTGGGGAGCGGCTCGCCGCACCCGCGCAACCCGCACCCGCGCAACCCGCACCCGCGCAACCCGCACCCACGCGACCCGCAGCCGCACCCGCGCGACCCGCAGCCGCGCCCGCACCCGCACCACAACACCAGGTAGAGGAGATACGTGAAGTACCGCGAGACGTTCGACCGCGAGGTACGCGTCGAGGACGTGTGGATCCCCACCCGGGACGGGCAGACGCGGCTGCACGCCCGCATCTGGCGCCCGGCGGACGCCGAGACCACCCCCGTCCCCGCCCTGCTCGAATACCTTCCGTACCGCAAGAGCGACTGGACCGCCCCGCGCGACGCGCAGCGTCACCCCTGGTACGCCGGGCACGGCTACGCCTCCGTACGGGTCGATCTGCGCGGCAGCGGGGACTCGGAGGGCGTGATGCTCGACGAGTACACGGCCACCGAGCTCGCCGACGGAGTCGACGTCGTCAACTGGCTGGCCGCACAGCCCTGGTGCACCGGCAAGGTGGGGATGTTCGGGATCTCCTGGGGCGGCTTCAACTCGCTCCAGATCGCCGCCCTGCGCCCCGCCCCCCTCAAGGCGATCGTCACCGTCTGCTCCACGGACGACCGTTACGACAACGACGTCCACTACACCGGCGGCGCCGTCCTCGGCATCGACATGCTCGCGTGGGCCGGGACCATGCTCGCGTTCACGGCCCGCCCCCCGCACCCCACCTCCGTCGGCGAGGACCGCTGGCTGCCGATGTGGCGGGAGCGGCTCGACGCGCTGGAGCCGTATCTGCACACCTGGCTCGCCCACCAGGAGCGGGACGACTACTGGCGGCACGGCAGCGTCTGCGAGGACTACGGCGCGATCGAGGCCGCCGTGCTCGCGGTCGGCGGCTGGGCCGATCCGTACCGGGACACGGTGCTGCGCCTGCTGGAGCACCTCGACGCGCCCGTGCGCGGGCTGATCGGCCCGTGGTCGCACCAGTACCCCGACCGGGGGCTGCCGCCGGGCCCGGCGATCGGCTTCCTCCAGGAGACCCTGCGCTGGTGGGACCACTGGCTCAAGGACGAGCCGACCGGCGTGCTCGACGAGCCACCGCTCCGCGCCTGGATCAACGACCCCGTACCGCCCGCCACCTCATACGAGACGATGCCGGGCCGCTGGGTCGGCGAGGACTCCTGGCCGTCGCCGTCCGTCAGCTGGGACGAACGCCCCCTCGGCGGCCCGGCCGACGAGCCGGTGATCGTGCGCTCGCCGCTGCACACCGGGCTGGACGCGGGCCGCTTCTTCCCCTTCGGCAACGCCACGGATCTGCCGCCCGACCAGCGTGCGGAGGACGGCCGTTCGGTCTGCTTCGACTCGGCGCCGCTCACCGAGCGGGTGGAGATCCTGGGCCGCCCCCGGGTACGGCTGCGGCTGGACAGCGCCACCCCGCGCGCCCATGTCATCGCCCGGGTCTGCGATGTGGCGCCCGACGGCTCCTCCACCCTGGTCACCCGTGGGGTGCTCAACCTGATGTCCCGGCACGGCCGCGAGCGGGCGGTGGAGTGGCGGCCGGGGACGTACGAGGACGTGGAGTTCGAGCTGAACGCCACGGGGTACGCCTTCCCGCCCGGCCACCGCGTCAGGGTCGCCGTCTCCGACGCGTACTGGCCGTGGGTCTGGCCGCACGGCGAACGCGGCGAACTGACCGTACGGCCCGGTCGGAGCGCGCTGCTGCTGCCGGTACGGGATCCGGGCGCCGACGCGGGCCGCCCGCCCATCGTCTTCGAGGAGCCCGAACAGGCCCCGCCGCTCGACGTGACGGTCGACCCGCCCGCCGAACCCCGCCCCGAACGCACCGTCACCCATGACGTCGCCACGGGGGAGTGGGTGCTGGAGGTGGACCCGAACTACGGCGGCTCCCGCACCTATCCGGACGGACTGCGCTACGAGGAGAGCGCCCGCGAGACCTACCGCATCCGCTCCGGCGATCCGCTGTCGGCCGTGGCAAGCTCTCGGTGGACCATCCGGCTGCGGCGCGGGGACTGGGAGGCGGAAGTCGTCACCACCATGGAACTGCGGTCCACGGCGGAGGAATTCATCATGGACAGCGGCATCGAGGCACGGGCGAACGGAGAGACAGTGGCCACGCGCACATGGCACCGCACCACACCGAGGACGTCCGCGTGACGTCCCGATCCGAACGCCGCCCACCGCGCCGCGCCGTCGCCGCGTCCGCCCGCACCCGGCAGCCCACCGAGGTGCGCCGCCGGCTGATCGTGGAGGCCGCGGTGCCGCTCATCGCCGAGCGCGGCACGAAGGCGGTGGGGGTGCGCGAGGTGGCGGCCGCGGCCGGGGTGTCGGTCGGCACGGTCACGTACCACTTCGAGAGCGTGCAGGAAGTCCTCTCCGAGGCGATGGTGCTGCACATAGAGCGCTACTACGCCGCGCTGAGCGACGCCGCCGGGCAGGCCACCAGCGGCGCGGAGGGGCTGCGGCTGCTCATCGACGCGCTCTTCACGGAGGACACGGACCGGCACTGGCGGATGTGGTTCGACTACTGGAACGCGGGCGAACGGGACCAGACCTTCGCCCGCGGCCAGGCCGAACGGTACGAGAACTGGCACGGCGAGATCCGGGCCCTGGTGGAACGGGGCCGGACCGAGGGCGAGTTCCACTGCGACGACCCGGCCGACTTCGCCCTCCGCTTCTCCGCCCTCGCCGACGGCCTCGCCCTGCGCCGCCTCCGCCAGGTCCCGGCCCTGAGCGTGGCCGACGCCCGCCGCCACCTGCGGCGCTTCGTGGACGCGGAGCTGGGCGGCTGAGCGCGAGTTTTCGCGGGTCGCCCGGCCCCGCCCCGGTCCCTCCCGGTACCAGTACCAGTACCAGCACCGGCACCGGCACCGGTATCGGTGTCGGGAAGGACGGGGACGGGGCGGCTCAGGTCAGCCGGCGCAGAGGATCAGGCTGATGCTGGCACCCCTGGGCACGGCGGTCGGGCTGTGGGGAGAGACCTCGACGACCGTGCCCGGCTTGCCGTTCTTGCCGCAGTCCACCTCGCCGACCTTGCCGAGCTTGAGCTGGGACTTCAGCAGCTGCTGCCGGGCGAACTCCAGGCTGAGACCCCCGAAGTCGAGCTTGTACTTGCTGTCCTCCAGCGCGACGTAGGTGGCTTCGGGGTCGGCGGTCGCGGTGCCGGCGGTGGCGGGCTTCGAAACCTCCGAACCGCTGTTGATGGTGGCCAGGGCGGTGCCGCCACCGGCCACGATGAGGGCCGTGGCGATACCGGCGATGGCCGTGGCCCGCTTGCGGCGGGCGCCCCGCACGATGCGGGCCGTGTCGAAGCCCGGTGCCTCGGCGGCGTTCACGAAATCATTCATGGCGTTCACCAATTCCTCTTCGAAGGGTGTGTAACCCGCGCAGCCGGGAGGCCGCGACTCGGGTGAAGTCATCGGGTTCCTTCCGTGGGCTGCCGTGGTGAAGGGCCGGAGAGTGCGGGGAACTGGCTTCTGAGCTTTTCCATCCCACGGGCGAGCTGGGATCGCACGGTGCTCGGTGAGATCCTCAGGTCGGCCGCGATCTCGGCGTCGGACAGGTCGTGGAAGTACCGCAGTACCACGACCGTGCGCATGCGCATCGGCAGCCGCTGGAGGGCGCGGACCAACTGGTCCCTGCTGTCGACACGCCCGTACTCGTCCCCGGGTGCCGCCCGCTCGCCGCCGTCGCTGTCCTGGTGCGGAACCATGCGGCGGAACCTCCGCCACCGGTCGTTGGCCAGGTTCACCATGATCCGCCGGACGTACGCGTCCGGAGCATCCTTGGCGGCGATCGTGCGCCACTTGCGGCAGGCCCGCTCCAGGGTCTCCTGGACCAGGTCCTCCGCCGCCTCGCGGTTGCCCGTCAAAACGAGGGCGCCGCGGAACAACGCGGCCGACCGCGTCGCGACAAAGCCCTGGAAATCGATCTGCGCCGAACCGGCCTCGTCGAGGCCCGTCCGTAACTTCCACTCGGTTGCCAGATCCACACGCTCCTCCCTTCCTGTCACCCCTCCTCGACGGGGAGGCCCGTGCATTTGCTGCACGACCGCGATGAGAGCTGGGTCACAGGGTGAGGACAGGGATCCGTCACGGCGAGGTCGGCACGGAGGTCCTCGCGGAGCGGGTAGCTATGAGGCGTTGCCTGGGGCTGTCGTGGAGGAGCCCGCGTCGAGGCCGGTGAGGAAGGCGGTGAGGACGCGGCGCAGTCGGGGTTCCACCTCGACGATCGCGTGGCCGAGGCGGGGGTCGGTCTCGTAGAGCTCCCGTAGGCGCGGGCCGGGGGTGGCCATCTGCCAGAGCGCCCCGGCCAGGCTGGTCGCCGTGGCGACGAGGTCGACGGTCTGGAGCTCGGTCAGTCCGAGCAGCCGTCGCAGCTCGTCGCCGATCAGCTCGATCTCCTCGAGCGTCACCAGTTTGAAGTCGCGCACCGAGTCGATCGACACATTGCGTTCGAGGTTCATGGGCGCCTGGGCCAGCAGGTCGCAGAAGACCGGCCGGGCCGCCAGCGTGGCGGCGACGACCTCGGCGACCTCCGGGGCCGTGGCGTGGGTACGGCGTGCCAGCTCACCGCGCAGCCCGGCGGACCACTGTCGCCAGCCCTCCGCGGTGAGCCTGAGGAAGATCTGCTCCCGCGTCTCGAAGTAGCGCAGCAGGGCCGACTTGTGCATCCCCACGGCCCCGGCGATGTCGGTGAGGGTGATGTCCCGGACCCCGCGCTCGCGGGCGAGGGCACGGGCCGCGTCCAGGATCGCCGCTTCCCGCGCCTGCTTGGCCTGGGCACTGCGCGCGCGTTGGAAGGCAGGCGTCGTAGTCATGCCGGACATCATAGGAACCTTTAAGGGAACGGTGTTGCGTAAATAAGAGAACGGTGTTGTACTAACGGTATGAGTTCACAGATTATGGGTTCACAGGCTTCACAAGGTTCACGGGTCTGGTTCATCACCGGTTCGTCGCGCGGACTCGGCCGCGCCCTGGTCGCCGCCGCTCTTGAGGCCGGTGACCGCGTCGTGGCCACCGCCCGGCGCCCCGAGACGCTCGCGGAGGAGTACCGGGAGTACGGCGACCGCGTCCACCCCCTCGCGCTGGACGTCACCCGCCCAGAGGCGGCACGCGAGGCCGTCGAGGCGGCGCTCGCCCGCTTCGGGCGCGTCGACGTGCTCGTGAACAACGCGGGATACGCGAATGTGTCGCCCATCGAGACCTCGGACGACGAGGACTTCCGCGCCCAGTTCGAGACGAACTTCTGGGGCGTCTACCACGTGACCAAGGCCGTGCTCCCCGTCCTCCGGGAGCAGGGGACCGGCACCGTCGTGCAGATCTCCTCGATCGGCGGGCGGGTCGGCGGATCGCCGGGCATCGCCTCATACCAGGCGGCCAAGTTCGCGGTGGACGGCTTCAGCCGGGTGCTCGCCGCGGAGACCGCGCCGCTGGGTGTGCGCGTCATGGTCGTCGAGCCGAGCGGTTTCGCCACCGACTGGGCGGGTTCCTCGATGACGGTCCACCCGATCCCCGACGCCTATGACTCGACCGTCGGGGAGATGAACCGGCGGGTGCGGCAGAGCACGGACGGAGCGGCCGGGGACCCTCGGCGCGCCGCCGAGATCATCGTGCGGACCGTCCACCGCGGGGAGGTCCCGAGCCATCTCCCGCTGGGGGTGAACGCGACGACGATGGCGCGGGACTACTCCCGGCGCCAGCTCGCCGAGGCGGCGGCCTGGGAGAAGGTCAGCCGCTCGGCGGACTTCGGCGAGCCGTACCCCGCACAGCTGCCACCCGAGGACACGGCCGCCTAGGTGTATTGACCTGAGTCCCGTCCCGGCGGACCACCGCAGGGCTCCGCGTCCTGCTCGTCCCGCTACTTCCCCGACTCCGCCTTCGGCTCGGCCGTCGCCTTGCAGATCACATCCTTCGCCGGGAGCTTGCCGTAGAGCAGGTAGTCGTTGACCGTGCTCTCCGTGCACGCGTTGTCGTTCGGGTAGACGCCATGGCCCTCGCCGCCGAGGACGGTGACCATGCGCGAGCCCTTCAGGTGTCGGTGCAGGCCCTGAGCGCTGTGCAGCGGGGTCTGCCCGTCCCACTCGTTCTGGACGACCAGGGAGCCGATCTCGTTGTCCACCTCGGTCACCGGCTCCTTGGACTCGTCCCAGAACGCACAGGGCTTGATACTGGACGCGAAGTCACCGTAGAGCGGGTAACGGCGCTCGTTCTCGATGGCGTCCTGCCGGTAGCTCTCCGGATCGCGGGACCACGCGGCCGAGTTGTCGCCGCAGAACACGGTCCACAGGCTCGCCGTCGGGTTGTCGGACGGCACCTTGGCGGCATCGTCGGCGGCGCCTGCCGGCCCGCCCCCCTCGGAGCGGGGGAACGCCGCGAGCTTCTTCGCGGAGGCGGGCTTGCCCTCCGCGGCCTTCTTCAGCTCGACGACCCACGCGCTGGCCTCCTCAGGAGTGAAGGTCGCCTCGTGCATACCGCTCCGGATGTCGTCGCCGGTGCGCGGCTTCCCATCCACCTCGATGGGCTTCTTGCCGGCCTGCGCGACCAGACCCCAGAAGGTCCGGCCGACCCTCTTCGGGGTGTCCCCGAGGCCGTACTCCTCCGAGCGCTCGGCGGCCCACTTGGTCCACCGGTCGAACGCGGCGTCGGAGCCCTCCGCCCACGACTGGATCATCCCGCGCCAGGCGCGTCCCGGATCGACCGCGCTGTCCAGCACGAACCGGTCGACACGGGCCGGGAAGAGCTCGCTGTAGACGGGGCCCAGATTGGTGCCGTACGAATAGCCCAGGAACGAGATCTTCTTCTCACCGAGGATCGCCCGGAGCAGGTCCATGTCGCGCGCGGTGTTGCGCGTGGTGATGTGCGGGAGCTTGTCGCCCGCTTTCTCCTTGCACTTCTTCGCGACGTCGCGTGCCCAGGCGACGTCCTTGGCGAAGGTCTCCTTCTTATACGGCCGCAGCCAGTTCTGCTCCTCCTTCGTCAGACCGCAGGAGACCGGGCTGCTCTTTCCCACACCGCGCGGGTCGAAGCCGATGAGGTCGTACTTCTCCTGTACGGACTTGGGCAGGTTCCTGTGCAGCCCCGTCGGCATGGCGAGCCCCGCCTGGCCTGGGCCGCCGGGGTTGGAGAGCAGCACACCGCGCCGCTTGTCGGGTACGGCGGTCCTGATCCGGGATATGGCCACGTCGATCCGTTCGCCCCCGGGGTCCCGGTAGTCCAGCGGGACCTTGATCGTGGCGCACTGGAACGTCGCGGGGGAGCCGGCGTCGCACCGCTTCCACTTCGGCTTCTGCTTCACGTACGGATCCAGCGCCTTCCCGGCGGCGGACGAGGGGGTGGCCGACGGGCCGGAGCCCGGACCGGCGATGGCCGTCCAAGCGAGCGCGGGGGCCGCTGTCGCCGTGACACCTACGGCCAACAGAAGCCTGAGACGTCGTCTCTGCACGATATCGACTCTTTCGTTCATCTGGTCGGACAGTGGGAATCCGGCCCGCCTGCCTGCGGGCTCGACTTCGGAGCCGCAGCCCAGGAAAGGCTGTGCCGTCGCGGCATGGTCAAGGCCCGGTCGGACCGACGCCGGTCACGGGCCCGATGGCGAACAGGGCAGGAACGGGGCGGCAGTTGACTGTGCCGTAGCGGCATGGTTTCGACTGTTGCCTCCGGGCGATTCCTCGTCGGCGTGCTGAGCCGCGTGCCTCCTGACGAGAAGCCCGCAGCAGGTAACCTCACCCACGTCGACGCACGGCTGCTGGAGAATTCGGCCCGGGGGAGTGGTTTTCGTGGCGTGGAGCACCCGACAGCTCGCCGAGCTCGCGGACACGAGCGTGCGTACGGTGCGGCACTACCACGACGTCGGTCTGCTCGCCCAGCCCGAGCGACGCGCCAACGGCTACAAGAGCTACGGCGTGGCCCATCTGACGCGACTGCTGTGGATCAGGCGCCTGACCGATCTCGGGTTCACCCTGTCGCAGATCAGCGCCTGGGGGGACGTCGACGCTCCTCCCGAAGAGGCGCTTCGGTCCGCGGACGCCGAAGCCGCCGAGGCCGTGGAACGGCTTCAGCAAGTTCGTATCGAACTCGCCCGTCTCCTCTGCCATGAAGCGCCGGCCGACCTGCCACCCGAGATGGCTCCGGTCGCCTTCAACCCGTATGTCTCCGACACCGACCTGGCGCTCGCCTCCGTCATGAGCCGGGTGCTGAGTCCGTCCGTCCTCCATGCCGTGCGAGAGGTCATACGGACCAAGCGGGCCGACCCCGTGGCCGAAGAGTTCAATCAACTGGCGGACGATGCGGACGAGCGGACCAGGGCCGAGCTGGCGGACAGGGTGCTCACGCGCGTTCGCGGCCTCCACTCCGCCTACCCCGCCCTGGCGTCCTGGGGGTCCGACGGGCCGGTGCGGGTGGCATCCGCCAGGGAAACGGTCGATGCGGCAATCGAAGACCTTCTCAACTCCGCGCAGAACGACGTGCTTCACCGCGTACGGCAGAGGTACCGGAGCGAGCAGCTCGCGACCGCACCGACGGCACCGGCTCCTTCGGACACCCCCACGTCCGCACGGGAGACGCCCTAGGCGCGGCGGATCGCGCGCCCCGCGAGGACGTCCGTCCGCCGGCCGTCCTCGATGACGGGACGGCCGTCGATGAGGACGTGGGGGATGCCGGTCGGCAGGGTGCGCGGGGCCTCGAACGTCGAGCCCGCCGCGACCGTCTCCGGGTCGAAGAGGACCAGGTCCGCGCGGTAGCCCTCGCGGATCTGGCCCCGGTCGGGGAGGCGGAGGCGGGCCGCGGGGCGGGCGGTGAGGTGGGCCACGCACTCCTCCAGGGTGAGGACGCCCAGCTCACGGACGTAGCGGCCCAGGTACTGGGGGAAGGTGCCATACGCCCGGGGGTGCGGTTTGGCGCCGTTCAGGATGCCGTCGCTGCCGCCGGTGTGCGCGGGGTGCTTCATGATCGCCTGGACGTTCTCCTCGTGCCCGACGTGCTGAAGGATCGTCGGGCCGAGGTGGTCGTCCAGGAGGAGGCGGCGCGCGGTCACCCAGGGGGCCTCGGCTCGCTCGCGGGCGCTCGCGGCGACGGTTTTGCCGATGTATCCGGTGAGCGCCGGGTCGTTCACGCCGGAGATCTCGATGGTGTCCCAGTTGATCGGCACCCCGTGGCAGCCGTCCGCTCCCTCTTCCTCCATGACGTGCCGGATGCGCTCGGCCTCGGCGTCGTCGCGCAGCCGGGCGAGGGCCGCGTCGGGGCCGCCCTCGGCCGCCCAGCTCGGCAGCATCGCGGCGAGCGTGGTGCAGCCGGGGAGGTAGGGGTAGGTGTCCAGGGTGATGTCGGCGCCGTCGGCGATCGCGGCGTCGAGGAGGGCGAGCAGCTCGGGGGCGCGGCCCTTGTTGAGGTCGAAGTTCATGGTGGCGTGGGCGAGGTGGAGGGCACAGCTCGCCTCCCGGCTGAGGGCCACCATCTCCTCGTAGGCGCGCAGGGCGCCGGCGCCGTACGAGCGGTGGTGCGGGCAGTAGTAGCCGTCGTACGCGGCCACGACCCGGCACAGCTCGGTGAGTTCGGCGTCGGAGGCGTACATCCCGGGGGTGTACGTGAGTCCGGAGGACAGGCCGACCGCCCCCTGCTCAAGACCCTCCGCCACCAGCGCCTTCATCCGCTCGACCTCGGCGGGCGTCGCGTCGCGGTCCTCCCAGCCGAGGGCGAGCATGCGGACGGTGCCCTGGGGGATGAGGTACGCGGCGTTGACCGCGATGCCCTGGCCGTCGAAGCCGTGGTCGAGGCGGTCCAGGAACTCGCCGACGGTGCGCCAGGTGAAGTCGATGTCGGAGCCGTCGCCGTTCCAGCCGGTGATGGCGGTACGGATCTGGGCGAGCGTGCGGTCGTCCACGGGCGCGTACGAGAGCCCGTCCTGGCCGATGACCTCCAGGGTCACGCCCTGGGCGGCCTTCGCGGAGTGGTCGGGGTCGCGGAGCAGGGCCAAGTCGCTGTGGGCGTGCATATCGATGAAACCGGGGGAGAGGGCGAGGCCGTCGGCCTCCACCACGCGGTGGGCGGTGGGGCGCGCCCCACTCCCCTCGGGCACGATGGCGGCGATCCGGCCGCCGTCGACGGCCACGTCTGCCCGATACCGGGCTCGCCCGGTGCCGTCGATGACGTCCGCACCGTGAATGACCAGGTCCATGGGGTGCGTCTCCCTCTGCGTGAGGCGTGCGGGCCGGGGCGAGGGCTTCGCCCCGGCGGGGTGTGGGGCGGGGCGGAAGCCCCACGACGATCAGAAGAAGGTGCGGATGTAGTCCGTGACCGTGCCGTCCGACTCCGCCACCGGGATCAGCTGCCACTTGTCGAAGCTGGTGCAGGGGTGGGAGAGGCCGAGGGCCACCCAGTCGCCGACCTCCAGCCGCGTGTCGTCCGCGACCGAGACCCAGGCGTGCTGGTCCGAGAGGGCCGTGATGGTGAGGCCCGTGGCGGGGCGGGTGGTGGTGTCCCGGGCGGAGCGGATGAGTTGGGGTTCGGGCATGTCCAGGTCGTACGCCGCGTCCCGCTTGCCCGCGTTCAGGAAGGCCTGGCCGGGTTCGGGGCGCGAGACGACCTGGGCCCACAGCCGGAAGGCCGGATGCAGCTCGCCCTCCTCCGGGACGCGGTTGAACGGGGTGATGTGCCGGTAGTGGCCGTCGTCGTGGGAGACGTACGCACCCGAGCGCAGCAGCTTCAGCACCGGGCGCGACAGCGTGGGCAGCTCCGCGAAGACGTCCGCCACCGCGTCGAACCAGGCGCTGCCGCCCGCGCTGACGACCACCTCGTCCACGTCCTCGAAGCGGCCCGCCGCGTCGAAGTCCGCCGCCAGTGCCGTGAGGCGGCGCAGCCACGCCCGTACCCGCTCGCCGTCCGCCTCCGGCACCTCGCCCTCGTAACCGGCCACCCCGACCAGCCGCAGCGTCCCGGCGGCCGCGACCGCGTCGGCGACCGCCGCGCACTCCGCCTCCGTACGGACCCCGGTGCGGGCTCCCTCGCCGCCGCCCAGCTCGACCACCACATCGACCGGCCGCCGCGCGCCCGCCTCCCGCAGGGCCGCGTCCATCAGCTCCACACCGCGCACCGAGTCGACGTAGGCGATGAAGCGGAAATCGGGGTCGGCGTCGAGTTCGGCCGCGAGCCAGTGCAGGGCGGCGGCGTCGACGACCTCGTTGGCGAGGAAGATCCGCTGGATGCCGAAGGCCCGGTAGATCCGCACCTGGGTGGGGACGGCCGCGGTGATGCCCCAGGCCCCGTGCGCGAGCTGGCGCTGGAAGAGCTGCGGGGCCAGGGAGGTCTTGCCGTGCGGGGCGAAGGCGAGCCCATGCGCGGCGGAGTAGCGCTCCATCGCCACCAGGTTGTGCTCCAGCGCCTCGGCCGACAGCGCCAGTACGGGCGTGGTGAAGCCACCGGTGAACAGGGAGCGCCGCTCGGCGGCGAGCTCGCCGACCGTAAGGCCCTCGGCGTTCGGCGGCAGGCCCTTGAAGCGGTGGTCGACGCGCTCCCGCGCGAGGGCGGCGACGGCCTGGTCGCGGTGGTCGGTGGCCATGGAGCGCCTCCATAACGATTCCGGTTGCAATCTCTGCAACGTTCATTGCGCATAACGCTTAGCGCTGTCTAACATCCCGCCCAGCACCGGGTCAACGGTGTGTGGCTGACCCTCATCCGTCCATCCACGAGGAGCGAGACCAACTGTGTCCCACCTCCGCAGCGTCGATGTCGTATGTCTTGGCGAGTCGATGGTGACCTTCGTGCCGTCCCGTCCGGGCCGGCTGTCGGACGTTCCCTCGTTCGCCCGGGGCATCGGCGGCGCCGAGTCCAATGTCGCCTGTGGCCTGGCCCGCGCCGGGCACAGCGCGCGCTGGATCAGCCGGGTGGGCACGGACGGCTTCGGCGAGCACCTCGTACGGGAGATCGCGGCCACCGGTGTGGACACCGCGTACGTCCAGCGCGATCCGCGCCGCCCCACCGGGATCTACTTCCGTACGGCGGGGGAGCGCGCCGTCGGCTCCGAGACGGCTGTCGGCTCCGAGACGGCCGGCGGGGACGGCGGGGACAGCGGGGACAGCGCCGCCGCCTCGGAACCGCTCGCCGAGGTGCTCTACTACCGGGCCGGATCCGCCGCCGCGGCCATGTCCCCCGCGCTCATCCCCCGGGAGCGGGCCTGGTCCGGCCGGGTGCTCCATCTGACCGGGATCACCCCGGCCCTCTCGGGCGACTGCCGGGCGCTGGCGCGCGAGCTGACCGCCCACGCCCCCGGCCGCCCCCTCGTCTCCTTCGACCTCAACTACCGGGTCTCGCTCTGGCGGAGGGAAGCGGAAGAGGCCGCCGACGGCGAAGGCGGGCCCGCCGTACTGCTCGACCTCGCCCGCCGCTGTGACCTCGTCTTCGTCGGAGAGGACGAGGCCGAGGCGGTCTGGGGAGTGCGCGGTCCGGAGGCCATACGGGCCGTGCTGCCCGAACCGGAGCTGCTGGTCGTCAAGCAGGGCGGCGCCGGGGCCACCGCCTACGCCCGCCGCCCGGACGAGGGCACGGACACCGTCACCTTCGAACCCGCCCCGCGCGTCGACGTCGTCGCCCCCGTCGGCGCGGGCGACGCCTTCGCCGCCGGTTTCCTCTCCGGCACCCTGCGCGGACTGCCCGTCGCCGAACGGCTGCGCCACGGCCACCTGATGGCCGCCGCCGCGCTCACCGTCCCCGGCGACCTCGGCACCCCGCCCTCCCGCGAGCACGCCGACCACCTGGTGGCACTCGATGCCGCGCGGTGGGGCACACTGCGATTCGGCCCCGGCTGGACAGATCTGCCGAGTCCCGCCGAAAAGTGGGCCGAGACCGCAGTGGTGGAGGTACCCGACTCATGAGCCAGACCGTCGACCGAGCGCTGAGCATCCTGCCGCTGCTGGCGGAGGGGCCGGCCAATCTGGAGCAGGTCGCCACGCGGCTGGGCGTGCACAAGTCGACCGCGCTGCGGCTGCTGCGCACCCTCCATGAGCACGGCATGGTCTACCGCCAGCAGGACCAGCGCTACCGCCTCGGCGCCCGCCTCTTCGCGCTCGCGCAGGAGGCGGTCGAGAACCTCGACGTGCGCGAGATCGCCCACCCCCATCTGGCGGCGCTCAACGAACGCTGCGGGCACACCGTCCACCTCGCGGTGTACGAGGAGAACGAGGTGCTCTACATCGACAAGGTGGAGAGCCGCTACCCGGTGCGGATGTACTCGCGGATCGGCAAGCCCGTGGCCATCACCGTGGCCGCCGTGGCCAAGCTGCTGCTGGCCGATCTGCCCGAGCCCGAGCGGCGGACCCTGGCCGAGCGGCTCACCTACCCCGCGTACACGCCCCGTTCGACGCCCAACGCCGCCGCGTTCCTCAAGGAGCTGGCGACCGTGCGCGAACAGGGCTGGGCCACCGACTTCGGCGGCCACGAGGAGTCGATCAACTGCGTCGGGGCACCGATCCGGGGAGCGGACGGGCGGGTCGTCGCCGCCTGCTCGGTGTCGGCGCCGAACGTCGTCGTCAGCGCCGAAGAACTCCTCTCCCTGCTGCCGCTGGTGCGCCGCACGGCTGAGGAGATCAGCCGGGAATACTCGGGCGGCGCCCCGGTGTCCCACGACGCGCAGTATCCCTCCCGAGTAACAGCCGAAACCCCCGAGAAGAGAGCCGAGGAGACCTCCTCATGACCGAGAAGCTCCAGAAGACCGCGATCACCCCGGCCACGCACACCGCCCCGCCCGCCAAGTTCTCCCACGGGGTGAAGAAGGGGAACATCCTCCAGGTCGCCGGTCAGGTCGGCTTCGGCCCCGCCGTCCCGGGCCAGGCCCCCACCCCCGTCGGGCCCACCCTGCGCGAGCAGACCCTCCAGACCCTGCGCAATGTGCAGTCCGTGCTGGAGGAGGGCGGCGCGAGCTGGGAGGACGTGGTGATGGTGCGGATCTACCTCACCGACACCGGCCACTTCGCCGAACTCAACGAGATCTACAACGAGTTCTTCGCCGACCTGAAGGAGGCCCCGGCCGCCCGTACGACGGTCTACGTCGGCCTCCCGGCCGGTCTGCTCGTCGAGATCGACGCCCTCGCCGTCCTGGGCTGACGCCCTCGCCGCCCCGGGCCGACGCCGCCCGGGGCGGCCGCCCCCGGACCCCCGCGGCGGGCGGGAGCTTTCCCCGCCCGCCGCGGGTTCCACCCCTGACTCGTCCTCACCGTCCCCGTCGCCGGAAGCTCGAGCCCTGATCACCCGCACCCAGGTCTTCCCAGCGCGCGGCCCCCCGCCGTGCGGCGATACCCCCTACCCATATCCCGGAGTTCCCCATGCTGCTCGCGGCCGCTCCCGCTGCCGAGACCCCACCCCACACCGGTGGTCTGCTCGCCCTCATCCACGGCACCGCCGGTCTGCTGACCGTCGCCGCCCTCGGCATCGCCCTGCTGCTCTACCTGATCATCAAGGTCCGGCTGCAACCCTTCGTGGCGCTGCTCGGCGTCTCCATCGCGGTCGGTCTGGCCGCCGGTCTCTCGGTCACCGAACTCTTCGGCACGGTCCAGAAGTCGGACGCCGTCTCGCTCATCGAATCCGGTATGGGCGGCATCCTCGGCCACATAGCCATCATCATCGGCCTGGGCACCATGCTCGGCGCGATCCTCGAGGTCTCCGGCGGCGCGGAGGCGCTCAGCGCCCGGCTGCTCGGCCTCTTCGGGGAGAAGCGGGCGCCGCTCGCGATGGGGCTCACCGGCCTGATCTTCGGCATACCGGTCTTCTTCGACGTCGGCATCTTCGTCCTCGCGCCGATCGTCTACGCGGCCGCCAAGCGCAGCGGCAAGTCGATCCTGCTGTACGCGATGCCGCTGCTCGCGGGGTTGTCCATGACCCACGCCTTCCTGCCGCCGCACCCCGGCCCGGTGGCCGCGGCCGGACTGCTCCATGTCGACCTGGGCTGGGTCATCCTGATGGGCATCATCGTGGGCATCCCGTCGGTGCTGGCCGCGTGGGGCTACGCCGCCTGGATCGGCAAGCGCATCTTCGTGCCCGTACCGCAGGACATGGTCGAGGCGGCCGAGGAGTCCCGGGAGGCGGTCGCGGCCCAGCAGCGCGCCTCCGGCGCCACCCCGGCCGAGCAGCCGGTCTCGGTGGCCACGGTGCTCGCGATCATCGGCACCCCGCTCGTGCTGATCCTCTGCGCCACGTTCTCCTCCGTCGCGCTGGACCCGAGCACCGGCCGCTCGGTCATCGAGTTCTTCGGCCACCCCTTCGTGGCGCTGACGATCGCCCTGCTCCTCGCCTACTACCTGCTGGGCATCCGGCGCGGCTGGTCCCGCAAGTCCCTGGAGACCGTCTCCACCGCCTCCCTCAAGCCCGTGGGCAACATCCTCCTGGTGGTCGGCGCGGGCGGCGTCTTCGGCGCGGTCCTCAAGGGCAGCGGTGTCGCCCAGGCCCTGGCCGACGCCTTCGACAGCGCGGGCCTGCCGGTCATCGTGCTGGCCTGGCTGATCTCGGTGGTGCTCCGGGTGGCCCAGGGCTCGGCGACGGTCGCGATCGTCACGACGGCGGGCATCGTCACCCCGATGCTCGCCGACGGCGACTACTCGCAGGCCCATCTGGCGCTGGTCATCATGTCCATCTCGGCGGGCTCGATCTTCGCCTCGCACGTCAACGACGGCGGCTTCTGGATGGTGGCGAAGTACTTCGGCATCACCGAGAGCGACACGCTGAAGTCCTGGACGGTCCTGGAGACGGTGCTGTCGGTGGCGGGGTTCGTGGTCGCGGGGCTGCTGAGCCTGGTCATCTAGCGGACGGCGCCCGCATGACGACGGCCCCCGGATCTCGGCAGAAACCGCCGGGATTCGGGGGCCGTCGCTTCGACGGGTCAGGCGGTGGGGAACTCCCCGCGCTTGACGGCGGAGATGAACGCCGACCAGGCGGACGGCTCGAAGACGAGCGCCGGGCCGTGCGGGTCTTTGCTGTCGCGGACGGGGACGGTGGCGTGGCCGCGCGCTACTTCGAGGCAGTCGCCGTTGCTGGGCCCGCTGTAGCTGGACTTGAACCAACCGGTGAGGGTAGAGGCGTCGGAGACGGTGTGATCAGTGCTGGCCATGTTCGTGTTCCTCTGCTATGGCCCGGATCAGGGCCAGGGATTCGTCATGCGACACCGCATCGCCCATGGCGAGATCGTAGGCCGACTGGCAGGAGCTCACCAGAGTTGGATCATCCATCAAGTTGCCCGTGCGGAGGCCTTCGATGTATGCGACGGGTGCGGCATCGGTGAAGCGCATGAGGGTGACCATGCTTTCGATGAGAGCATGGGCCCCGACACCGAACGGCAACACATGCAGCCGCAATCGTCCAACCTCGGCCATGTCCGAGATCCTGCGCAGTTGTTCCGCCATGACGTGCGGCCCACCGACCCGGCGTCGGAGCACTGCCTCATCCAACAGGGTCCACACGACGGGGCTCAACGGATTATCGAGGATTCGGGCACGCTCTACGCGGTTGACCACGCGCCGGTCAAGATCCTCGGTGCGGTAGTTGGGGCTGGCCGTGCGCAGCACCGCACGTGCGTAGGCGTCTGTCTGGAGCAGTCCAGGAACGAGCGAGAGGCCGTACAACCGGAGCTCTGACGCCTGCCGTTCCAACTCCGCCGCGACCGCGAAGTGGTCGGCGAACTTCGACTCCAGATCCTCCAGCCACCGCGCGAAGAACCCGTCCGTCCCTAGAGCCTGGTCGATCCGCGCCGCGTCGTCCGGCCTGGGAAGCCGCCTCCCCGCCTCGAAGTGGCTGATCAGCGTGGGCGAGCACACCACCCGTTCACTTAGCGCTTCCTGTGTCATGGCGGCCGCTGTGCGGCGGATTCTCAACTCCTCCCCGTATTTCTCCCTTGCGGTGCGTGGCCTCCGCTTCATCTCCATGACTGACTCCCTGAGTTGAAAGCTGTGCTGTCAGAGCCGCCCTCCTAGCAGCGTAGCCAGCACGACCTCCACTCTGTGAGGGAAGCGCCACACAGCGTGAAGAAACGCAGGACCCTCGCGACCGGGGTGCACCGGCCCGAGGGCGTGGCCCACCAGCTGACAGGAGCTGATGAACATGAAGGAGCCTATGGGGCGGTTCCTCGCATGCGTGAGTGCACTTCTCGCCGTACTGCCGCCCGGCCGTCATCGGGTCGAGGCTCGGGCCGTGATCCGGGGTGTGGAGGTGTCCGGATGGGTGCGATGACCGGTCTGCGCCTGCTGCCGTGGACGGACCCCGACGGAAAGCCGTGCTATCTGTCGGCGGATGACGGGAGCAGCCCTCTGAGCCGACGGGCAGACGCGATCGAGGCCGTACAGGTGTCGATGGCGGTCGAACTCCTCCGGCACGCCCGGGTGCTGCTGGACGCCCCCAGGGCGGACAAGCGAGAACTCCGCTACCTCGCGGAGCGGCTGTGTGAGGCGCTGCGCGACGTGTTGCGGGTCGCCGAGAGCCGGGGCGCCCGCCTGCCCTCGTACGGCGAAGGCGACGGCCCGGACGCGGGTACGGCGCCTTGCGGCGCTGCGGGGTCGTCGTGACCGACTGGCGGATTGGTCCCGTTCCGGGCCGGGGCTTGCGCAGGGTGAACGGTGGGGAACTCGCGTTGCCGCTCCAGATCAGCAGGGGCGGGCGGCATCAAGTGCCCCTCGGCGGGAGGCGCCGTCCCGGCGGGGATACCGCCGGGACGGCGCCCGAGTCGGGCCGGACGGCCCCGGCTCAGGCGCAGTACTGAGCCTCCTTGCCGATGGAGCGGTACATGCAGTCCGCGTTCTCCACGAGTTGCAGCACCGCGTCGCGGTTGCGGCTGGTCTCGCGGTCGATGACCTCGTCGGGCGGGTAGAAGCCGCCGGCGCCGGAGGAGGTCGGGTACATCTCGAAGGTGTAGGCGAAGATCTTCTGGGTGCCCCACAGATAGTCGTCGATCGCGCCGTCCGTGATGTACAGCTCGCTCGACTGCTCGGGGGTGTAGCCGTTGCTCGCCGCCATCTTCTTGCCGACCGCGGCGAAGGCGTCGTAGTCGTCCCGCGTCATGCCAGTGGTGGTTTCGTCGTAGGTCCAGCCGAAGGGCCACAGCACCAGTTCGCTGTAGGTGTGGAAGTCGATCGCGGCCTTGATCTGCTGCTTGCCGCCCACGACCCGGCTGCGGGCGAAGTCGGCGACGACCTTCACCTCGGGGGCGGAGGCGGCGCGGGGGCCGCGGTAGGTCTCCGAGCTGGGCGAGCCTGAGGAGCCGCCGCAGCAGCCCCACTTGAAGTCCCAGTTGCGGTTGAGGTCGGTGCCCACGGACGACGAACCGGAGTTGGGCTGGCGGTTCTTGCGCCAACTGCGGTAGGAGCCGGTGGCGATGTCGTACTCGCCGCCGTCCGGGTTCACATCCGGGACGATCCAGATCTCCCGGCCGTTGACGGCGTTCGTGATCCGGGAGTCGCTGCCGTAGCCCTCGGTGAACTGCCGTACCAGATAGAGCGCCATCTCCACCGTAAGGTGCTCACGGGCGTGCTGATGGGCGGTGAAGAGGACCTCGGGCTCGTTCTCGTCCGTGGCCACATTGTCGCTGATCTTGAGGGCGACGATGTCGCGACCCTCGTACGACTTTCCGATGACGCGCTTGCTGAGGATGGACGGATACTTGGCCACCGCCGCGTTGATCTCGGCGTTCGCTTCGGCGTAGTTGTGGTACTTCGCATCGGCCGACGGGAAGTCAAACGGCGTGGCCGACCTGCCCTCGGCGCGGTCGGGCGGGCCCTGGAGCGCGGTGAGCCGGTAGCCGAGCGCACGCAGCCGTTTGGCCTGCGCCGGGTCGGCGGTGACGACCAGGGAGCGGGCGTCCACCTCGTCGATGGACACCCCGGTGGCGGCGACCGCGGAGCGGTCGGCCTTGGTGGCCGGGCCGGAGACCTCGTACTGCCGTACATCCTGGTCGGCGCCCTGGGCAGTGGGTGATGCGGTGCGGTCGGTGCCGGGCCGCGGGGCGGGATCGTCGGCCTGAGCTGCCATGGGTGCGGCGAGTGCGAGGGTGAGCAAGGCGGTGAGGGCGGTGGCCCGTCTACCGCTGATGCGACGTCGCATGACATCTCCTGGGGGGTTAAGGGCGAGCGACTGCTGCGCCAGTGTTCGGCCATGCGCATGACATGCGCAAGGGTGGGAAATGGTCGAAGCCGAAGGAATCTCTCATCGAGGGAAGGAACCCCCCGCATGAACAGATCTCTCGTCGGTGCGCTCTCGGCCCTGTTACTGGGCGGCGCGACCCTCGTCGGCGCGGGCGCGGCGCCCGCGACGGCCGCGTCCCCGGCCAAGGCTCCCGCCAAGGTTTCCACCGAGGCCCCTGCCAAGGTCTCAGCCAAGGCCCCGAAGGCGGTCGACTTCACCGGCACGGTGGCGCTCAGCAACTGCTCCGGTTCCGTCGTCCGCACGCCGGGCTCGGCCGACAGCGACCCCGCGCTCGTCCTCTCCAACGGCCACTGCCTGGAGAGCGGCTTCCCCGGCGCGGGAGAGGTGATCGTCGACCAGCCGTCCAGCCGGAGCTTCACCCTGCTGACCGCCTCGGGCGGCCGGGCCGGGACCGTCCGGGCGAGCAAGGTCGCGTACGCGACGATGACCGACACCGACGTCTCGCTGTACCAGCTGACGTCCACGTACGCCCAGATCCAGTCGTCGTACGGCATCAAGGCGCTGACGCTGTCGGACAGCCACCCGACCCAGGGCTCCGCGATCAATGTGGTCTCCGGCTACTGGAAGAAGATCTACTCCTGCAATATCGACGGATTTGCATATCGCCTTAAGGAGGGGGACTGGACCTGGAAGGACTCGGTCCGCTACACCTCCGCCTGTGACACGATCGGCGGAACGTCGGGCTCTCCCGTCGTCGACCCGGCGTCCGGCAAGGTCGTGGCCGTCAACAACACGGGCAACGAGGACGGCGGCCGCTGCACTCTCAACAACCCGTGCGAGGTGGACCAGAACGGCACGGTGACGGTGCGCCAGGGCATCAACTACGCCCAGGAGACGTACGGCATCACCAAGTGCGTGACCACCGGCAACAAGATCGACCTCAACCTGGCGGGCTGTGTGCTGCCCAAGCCCTAGCGAACACCCGTACGCCGGTGCGCCCCGCCTGTCACGGGCGGGGCGCATCGGCGTACGTCGAACTGTCGTTCGTGCTCCGAGGGTCTGCGGGCGGCGCGGCCTACAGCCCGTGGACGTGCGGGCCGACCGCCTTCGACCAGGCGTTACCGCTGGCCGCGTCCCAGTTGGTGGACCAGGTCATCGCGCCACGGATGCCGGGGTAGGTCTTGGACGGCTTGAAGGAGCCGCAGCCGGAGCCCTTGGCGAGGCAGTCCAGGGCGTCGTTGACGACCTTCGGCTCGACATAGCCGGAGCCGGCGCCGCTGGTGGAGGCGGGCACGCCGATGCCCACCTGGGACGGGTCGAGGCCGTTCTCGAGCTGGATGCAGGCGAGGCCGGTGAGGAAGTCGACCGAGCCCTGTGAGTAGACCTTGCCGTCACAGCCCTGCATCGAGCCGCTGTTGTAGTACTGCATGTTGACGACCGTCAGGAAGTCCTTGATCGCCAGGGCGGTCTTGAAGTACTCGGTGGACGCCGACTGCATGTCGATGGTCTGCGGCGCCATGGTGACCACGACATCGCTCTTCTTGTCGTGGATGGCCTTGAGGGCCTTGGTCATGTACGTGGAGTTGACACCGTTCTCGAGGTCGATGTCCACGCCGTTGAAGCCGTACTTGTCCATCAGGCCGGTGATGGAGGAGGCGAAGGCGTCCGCCGAGGCGTCGTCGCTGACCGAGATGGAGCCCTTCTCGCCGCCAACGGAGATGATCACGGACTTCCCGGCCGCCTGCTTGGCCTTGATGTCGTCCTTGAACTGCTGCTCGTCGCCGTAGCCGGTGGCGGGGTCGAGCTTGAAGTCGACCGCTCCGGGGGAGCCGGTGGCGTCGGCGAAGGCCACCGCGATGATGTCGTAGTCGTCCGGGACATCCGAGAGCTTCTGCTTCGTCGCGCCGTTGTCGAAGTTCTGCCAGTAGCCGGTGACGGCGTGCTCGGGAACGGCGGCGGCGTGCTGCTTCGTGTCCGGCTGGTCCTCGGACGCGTTGGCCGAACCGGCGGATATGAGCCCTCCTGCGGCGAGGGCGACGACTGCGGCGGCTCCGAGCAGCCGCTTGGTGAACTGTGCGCGTACCACGACAGCCTCCGTACGTGGGGGGATGTGGGGGGAGGTGGTGCCAGTGCGCGTTCAGGGGCCCCTGTGGCGTGCGTATAAGGTGGTCCAGACCAATAGCGTTGTCAACCCCACGCGATGTCTTCCCTGCACATGAGGGTGAAAAATGCGGATGAGGGGGCCAAGAGCGGTTGCGCTCCCGGCCCCCTTGGCCCCTCCCCGCGAAAGGGGCCGTGTCGCGTCCCCCGACAGGGGGCGCGTCACGCTACGGCAGACCGTGCACCTTGGGGCCCACCGCGTTCGACCAGGCGTTGCCCGCCGTCGCGTCCCAGTTGGTGGACCAGGTCATCGCGCCGCGCAGACCCGGGTAGGTACGGGACGGTTTGAAGGAGCCGCAGTTCGTGCCGCGGGCCAGACAGTCCAGGGCGTTGTTCACGACCGTCGGGGAGACATAGCCGCTGCCCGCGCCGCGCGTCGAGGCGGGCAGGCCCAGGCCGACCTGGGACGGGGAGAGCCCGCCCTCCAGCTGGATGCAGGCGAGGGCGGTGAGGAAGTCGACCGAGCCCTGTGAGTAGACCTTGCCGTCACAGCCCAGCATGGAACCGCTGTTGTAGTACTGCATATTGACCACCGTCAGGATGTCCTTGATGTTCAGCGCCGTCTGGAAGTAGGCGTTGGACGTGGACTGCATGTCGATGGTCTGCGGGGCCATGGTGATCACCAGGCCGGATCCGGCCTTCGCCGACAGGGAGCGCAGCGCCTGGGTCATATAGGTGGCGTTGAGGCCGTTCTCCAGGTCGATGTCGACGCCGTTGAAGCCGTACTCGCGCATCAGGGCGTAGACGGAGTTGGCGAAGTTGTTCGCGGAAGTCGAGTCGTTGATCGAGACCGTGCCGTTCTGGCCGCCGATGGAGATCACGACGGACTTCCCGGCCGCCTGCTTGGCCTTGATGTCGTCCTTGAACTGCTGCTCGCTGCCGTAGCCGGTGGCGGGGTCGAGGGTGAAGTCGACCGCTCCGGGGGTGCCGGTGGCGTCCGCGAAGGCCACCGCGATGATGTCGTACTGGCCCTGGACCTCGCGCAGCTTCTGCACGGCCGCGCCGTTGTTGAAGTTCTGCCAGTAGCCGGTGACCGCGTGCTTGGGCACGGCGCCGCCGCCCCCGCCGCCTCCGGCCGAAGTGGTGCCCGTGACGGCGGCCGACCTGGGCGACTCGCCCGCCGCGTTGGTGGCGGTGACCTGGAACTGGTACGAGGTGGACGGCGCCAGCCCGGTCACGGTCGCGGAAGTCCCGCCGACCGACTGCACCTTGGAGCCGTCGCGGTAGACGTTGTAGCCGGTCGCGCCGGTGACCGGGGACCAGGACAGATCGATGGAGGACGAGGTGACGGCGCCGGCCTTCAGCCCGCTCGGCGCGCCCGGCACCGGGTCGCCGGGGTCGCCGCCGGGGCCGGACAGGCTGATGTCGTCGGCGTAGTAGGCGGGCTGGCCGTACCAGCCGTGGGTGTAGACGGTCACCGAGGTGGTGTTGGCGCCGGTGGTGAAGCTGGTGCTGAGCTGCTGCCAGCCGGTCGCGGAGGGCGTCCAGGTCGAGACGTCGGTGGTGCCGGTGCCGCTCGCGCCGAGGTACACATAGCTGCCCTGGACCCAGGCGCCGAGGGTGTACGAGGAGTTGGGCTTGACGGCCACGGTCTGGGCGCAGCGGGCGTTGTCCGTGCCCGCCGGGGTGGCCTTGAGGGCGGCCGAGCCGCTGTGGACGGGGCTCGCGACCGTGGTGCCGCTCCCGGCCGAGCAGGTCCAGCCGCTGAGGCCGGACTCGAAGCCGGGGTTCTGGGCGAGGTTGGCGGCCGCGGCGGTCGCGGCGCCTGAGGTGGTGTCCGCAGCGGCGCCCGAGGCGGTGGTGCCGAGGGCGACAAGTGCGGTCGCGCCCAGCGCGGTTGCGGCGAACGCGCCGGTCAGCCGGGCGACGTTGCGTCTGAGTCGGGTGGGGCGGGGGTGTGGGACACGGTCCATGACTGCCTCCGTGGGGGAATCCGTTGGGAAGCCGGTGTGAAGGAGGAGCTTGCGGACGGTGGCCACCGTGTGAACGTAACGTGGTCCAGACCAATGCCCTTGTCAAGGGGATGCGCGGACTGAAGGATCGGGCCTGGAGTGCGTAACCCAGAGGAACTGTTCTCTCACGCCGTTTTCGTGGATAAAGTGACGACGCACCAGGACAGGGGCAGTAAGAGACAGGGGCAGTAACGACCTGCGGCCGCCGCCGCTCGGCGCCGATGTGAGACGGGGTAGCCGACGTGCCCACCGCGATAGCAGTCACCGGCCGCGAGCTGGTGCTTCCGCCGCCCGACGGGCAGACCCCGTCGGCCGTAGTGCTCCGCCCGCCGGACGCACAGTCACTCGACGACGCCCTCGCCGAGGTCGGGACCCTCCTCGACCAGCAGGGCTACCTCGTCGTGCTCTACCCCGCCGCGACCCCCGCGGCCGTGGTCCGCAGGCTCCACACCGTGCGCTCCGTCCTGGAGAGCGACCGGATGGCGCTGCTGCCGCTCGAACTGCCCCCGCTGGCCGTCGCCGTATTAGCCCGTCAGCTGCGCCAGCTGTCCATATCCGACTTCAGCCCCGGCGTGCTGGCGTGTGCCGCCCGGCTGCTCTCCCACTACATCCACGCGGGCGCGCTGCTGGGCAGCGTCGCCAAGCTGGACCGGGTCCCGGTCAGCCTCACCTCGCACGTCAAGTCCTGGGTGCCAGGTGCCCACTTCGGGGTGCTCGCCCACCCCACCCCGCACCTGGTCAAGGTCGGCGGCGCGACCGAGCTGCCCGCCCCCGGGTACGCCACCGCCATGACCATCGCCCGGGGCCAGCTCGGCAGCCACGGCTACGGGGGCGGCGGCGCGGGCCACGACGACTGGGTCACCGGCGCCCTCGCCCCCGCCTGGGGCGTACGCGGCGTGGAGGAGGTGCCGCTGCCCGCCGAGTCGGCGCGCTGGTGGGGCACCCCGAAGCTGATCGAGTTCGCCGCGGCCATCCCCGACCTCTCGGTCCTCTACCAGCTCGTGGCCTCCGTACGGAGGGAGGAGTGCCACTGGTGCGGCTTCGAACTCATCGGCGACCGCTGCGCCTTCTGCTCCTGCCCGGTGGCCCGCGGCGATGAGATCCCCGCACTGCTCACGTCCCAACGTCCCGCCCTGACCAGCCGGTAACGTCCCCGAACGAGGTTGTGCGACCCATGAATTCACGCCAGCGCCGCGGAGTCATCCTGCTGCTCCTGTCGGTCCTGTGCGCCGTCGGCGCCTTCGCCGGAGTCCTCTCCGTCGTCAACGACGTGGAGTCGAAGGTCGGCCCCGAGACCACGGCCTACAAGCTCACCTCGGACGTCAAGCCGTACAAGGCGCTGGAGGCGGGGGAGTTCGAGAAGGTCTCGATGCCCAAGCGCTATGTGCCCTCCACCGCCGTCACCGATCTCGACGAGCTACGCGGGAAGATCGCGGTGACCCAGCTGACCAAGGGGTCGCTGCTCCAGCGCGACATGATCGTGAACCGGCCCGCCCTGAAGCCGGGGCAGCAGGAGATCGCGATCATGGTGGATGCGGCGACCGGTGTCGCGGGCAAGATCACCCCGGGCGCCAGGGTCAATATCTTCGCCACCTTCGAGGGCGACACCCAGGGCGAGAAGCCGGTCTCCAAGCTGATCGTCGCGGGCGCCGAGGTGCTCGACCTCGGCAAGATCACCGCCCTGGAGCCCGACCAGGACGACAAGCGGCGGATCGACGAGGCCGTGCCGATCACCTTCGCGCTCGACACCAGGAACGCCCAGCGCGTCGCGTACGCCGAGTCGTTCGCCTCGCATGTGCGGCTCGCGCTGGTCGCGCCCGGCGGGGGCCCCTCCATAGACCCCGACGACCGCACCTACACCCTCGACGGCGACAAATGAGTGAGGAGGTGCCGCGGTGACGATCAGAATTCTGCCGGCCGTCGGCGACCCCGACGCCGCCCACTCCCTCAGCGGGCTGCTCGGCCAGTTGCCCGGTGTCGAACCGTCGGCGCCGGTGGGCGACTCGACCCTGCTCCTCGACACCCTCGCCGCGCTGGCCGCCGCCTCCCTGGAGGAGCTGCCGGAGGTCGTCCTCGTCCATGAGCGCATCGGCCCGGCCCCGGCGCTGGAGCTGATCCGCGAGATCGCGCTGCGCTTCCCGGCGGTGGGCGTGGTGCTGGTGACCGCCGACGCGGGGCCCGCGCTGTACTCGGCCGCCATGGACGCCGGGGCCCGCGGCATCGCCGGGATACCGCTGGGGTACGAGGAGCTGGCCGCCCGCGTACAGGGCGCCGCCCAGTGGGCCGCGGGCGTGCGGCGCCATCTCGGGGGCGGCGGCGATCCGTTCGCCGCCGGGCCCGGCGGCAAGCTGGTCGCGGTCGCGGGCGCCAAGGGCGGGGTGGGCACCACCGTGACCGCCGTACAGCTCGCGCTCGCCGCGCGGGCCGCGGGCCGTAAGGTCGCGCTGGTCGACATGGACCTCCAGTCCGGGGACATCGCCTCGTACCTCGACGTCCAGTTCCGGCGCTCGATCGCCGATCTGGCGCAGATCAACGACATCTCGCCGCGGGTGCTCCAGGACGCGGTGTTCACCCATCAGACCGGGCTCGGGCTGCTGCTCGCGCCGGGCGAGGGCGAGCGCGGCGAGGAGGTGACCGACGGCACCGCACGGCAGGTCATCGGCGCGCTGCGGTCGCGCTTCGAGGTGGTGATCGTCGACTGCGGTACGCAGATGACCTCCGCGGGCGCCGCCGCCGTGGAGCTCGCGGACATCGCGCTGCTGGTGACCACCCCGGACGTGGTCGCGGTGCGCGCCGCCAAGCGCATGGTCCGGCTGTGGGACCGGCTCCAGATCCGCAAGGCGGAGGAGACCGTGACCGTGGTCAACCGGCACACCCGCAGCGCGGAGATCCAGCCGCAGCTGGTCCAGCGGGCCACCGGTACGACGGTGGCGCGCACGGCGATCCCGGCCGGCTTCAAGGAGCTCCAGCCGGCCGTCGACTCCGGCCGGATGCACGACCTGGACGCCAAGTCGGCCGTCAAACAGGCGCTGTGGGGGCTGGCCGGTGAGCTGGGCCTGGTGGCGGCGGCACCCCCGGGCGGCGGCGGCCGCCGCGCCGGCCACCGGGGTGGCCACGCGGCCGGAGGCGGCGGCGAGCGGGCCCTGCCGGGGCTGCGGCGGCGCCACGCCATAGAGGCGGGCGGCGACCCGGCGCAGGGCGGTGTGGGCGACGGCACCGACGCGCTGAACGAGATCGCCCCGCCCTCCACCAGGGGCTTCCTGCGCAAGCGGGGCGGCGGCGACCGCGGCCAGGTGACGGTCGAGTTCCTCGGCGTCCTGCCGCTGGCCCTGATCGTGCTCGCGGTCATCTGGCAGCTGGTGCTGGTGGGCTACACGTACTCGCTGGCGGGCAACTCCGCGGACAAGGGCGCCCGCGCGGGCGCCGCCAAGGGCGCGGGCGCCTGCCAGGACGCGGCCGCGAAGGACATCCCCGGCTCCTGGACCGCCGACATCGACTGCGGCGGCGGTGACGGCACGGTCTACAAGGCCACCGTCAAGCTCCACGTCCCGATCCTCTTCCCGGGCGCCGCCGACTTCCCCTGGACGGTCACGGGCACGGCGGGCGCGGCGGACGAGACCGACCTGGCGGGCGGAGGAGAGTGAGATGACCCGTCACCACCCTCCCCTCCCCGGACGCCCTGCGCTGGCGCCCCGCCGCCGTACCCACCCGGGGCCGCCCCCGTCCCCGCCCGCCGCGCCCGCGGCACCGGGCGTCGCACCCGCTGCGGCGGCCGTCGGGCCCGCGGCGCCGGGCGGCGGTGGTCCCGCCGGGCGGCGTCGTCCCGAGGCGGTGGGTTCGTCGCGGGGGCGTGGGGCGGCCGGTCGTGCGTCGTCGCTTCGCGCCGTCGCGGCGCGTCGGGGTGGGGCGACGGCCTGGCCGGGCGACGGCCGGTCGCCCGCCGCCACGCGGCCCGGGGGCCAGGGTCCGGAATCGGTGGGACTTCGCGGCGCGGCGGAGGCCGACCGGCGGTGCGGCCGACTGGCGGCGGGGCTGGGCCGGTCGGGCCGAGGGCCCGTCGCGGCGCGTCGGGGGCGGGGTGACGCCGGGTCGGCGTCCATAGAATTCCTCGGGTTTCTGCCGGTTTTGATCCTCGTCGCGCTCGCCGCCGTGCAGCTCGGCATCGCCGCGTACGCCGCGCAGCAGGCCGGGACCGCGGCGCGGGCGGCGGCGCGGACGGCGTCGCTGGACGAGCCGCGGACCAGCCCGCAGGCCGCCGGGAAGGCGGCGATCAGCGGATGGCTGGCCGACGGGGCGAGCATCGGGAGCGGGGGCTGCGGGGGCGGGGAGGCGCAGGCCACCGCGACCGTGGAGATCCCCTCCGTCATCCCCGGCTTCGACTTCGGCAGCGCCGAGAAGAGCGCCACCATGCCCTGCGACGACGGAGACGGCGGTACGGGCGGCCTGGCGCCGGCCGCGTTGGGAGGCGAACGATGAGCCTGCGGGCCCGTATCACCGCGCCCGAGGGGCCCGGCGAGGGCAGCGGGCGCCAGGACGGGCACCTCGTCTCCGCCTACCGCGCCAAGCTGCTGGAGGAGATCGACCTCGCCGAGATGTCCTCGCTCTCCACCGCCGAGCGCCGCTCCCGGCTGGAGCGGGTGCTCGGCCACATCATCAGCCGCGAGGGCCCGGTGCTGTCCACCAGCGAGCGCTCCCAGCTGATCCGCCGGGTGGTGGACGAGGCGCTCGGCCTCGGGGTGCTCGAACCGCTCCTCGAGGACGCCTCCATCACCGAGATCATGGTCAACGGCCCGGACCAGATCTTCGTGGAGCGCGCGGGCCGGGTCGAGCTGGTCCCCGTCCGCTTCGCCTCCGAAGAGCAGCTGATGCAGACCATCGAGCGCATCGTCTCCACGGTCAACCGCCGCGTGGACGAGTCGAATCCGATGGTCGACGCCCGGCTCCCGTCCGGTGAGCGCGTCAACGTGATCATCCCGCCGCTCGCCCTCACCGGCGCCACGCTCACCATCCGCCGCTTCCCCCGCGCCTACACCCTCCATGAGCTGATCGGCATGGGCACGCTGGACGAGCAGATGCTGATGCTGCTCGCGGCGCTGGTGCGGGCCAAGTTCAACGTCGTGGTCTCCGGCCCCACCGGATCCGGCAAGACCACGCTGCTCAACGCCCTCTCCGGGCTGATCCCCGACGGGGAGCGCATCATCACCGTCGAGGACGCCGCCGAACTCCAGCTCCAGCAGACACATGTCATCCGGCTGGAGTCCCGGCCGCCCAACGTCGAGGGCAAGGGCCGGATCACCATCCGCGACCTGGTCCGCAACTCCCTCCGGATGCGCCCCGACCGCATCATCGTCGGCGAGGTGCGCGGCGGTGAGACCCTCGACATGCTCCAGGCCATGTCCACCGGCCATGACGGTTCGCTGGCCACCGTCCACGCCAACAGCGCCGAGGATGCGCTGATGCGGCTCCAGACGCTGGCCTCCATGTCGGATGTGGCGATCCCCTACGAGGCGCTGCGGGACCAGATCAACAGCGCCGTGGACTGCATCGTCCAACTCGTCCGGCACGCCGACGGCTCGCGGCGGATCAGCGAGATCGCGCTGCTCGACAGCCATGGCCACGAGTCGTACCGCATCGCCACCGTCTGCCGCTTCGACGCCCAGCCGATGGGCGCGGACCGGGTGGTGCACGGGCGGTTCGGCTACTTCCCGCTGCCCGAGCGGGTCGCCGAGCGGCTGCGCATGGCCAGCGAATCGGTGCCGCCCGCCTTCGGCGTCGCCGCCTTCCCGGCGCAGCTGGCCACCCGCGCGGCCGGATACGACCCGTACGACCGGCCCCCGTTCGGCCGGCCCCCACAGGACCGACCCCCGTTCGACCCCAGGGACCGGAGGTAGCAGGGCCCATGGACCATCTCGCGACGGCCGCCCTCGGCGCGACGCTGGTGTGCGGCGCGCTGGGCGTCGTGGGCGTACACACCTACGTACGCGGCAAGGAGCAGCAGCGCGCCCTGATCGACCGGCTGTCGGAGACCGGACCGCTGCCGGGCACCGCCCGCGCGCGCCGCTTCTCCGGTGTCGACCGGCGGCTGCGCACCACCTCGCTGGGCCGGAAGCTGGAGCTGCGGCTGGCGGCCACGGGGCTGGAGATCACCCCGGGGGAGTTCTTCGTCTACACGGCGGGGGCGGCGGCCGGGCTGTGGCTGATCGCGGCGTCCTTCCTCGCGGCGTTCTTCGGCCCGATAGCGGCGGTGGTGGCCGTATGGGGATCCTTCGCGTTCCTCAACTGGCAGCGCCAGAAGCGGATAGAGCGCTTCATCAACCAACTGCCGGAGCTGTCGCGGATCCTGGCCAACGCCACCCAGGCCGGGCTGGCGCTGCGCACCGCGCTCGGCATGGCGGCGGACGAGATGGAGGCACCGGCGGGCGAGGAGCTGGCCAAGGTCGCGGCCAAGCTGGCCGTCGGCCACTCGATCGACGACGCGCTGGAGGAGCTGGCCGAGCGGCTGCCGTCCCGGGAGCTGGTGGTGCTGGTCACCACGCTGGTGCTGTCCAACCGCGCGGGCGGGACCGTGGTCAGCTCGCTGCGCAACCTCACCCAGACGCTGGAGGAGCGCAAGGAGACCCGGCGGGAGGTGCGCACCCAGCTCTCGCAGGTGACCGTCACCGCCTATGTCGTACCGCTGCTGGGGATCGGGACGCTGCTGCTGATGAACCGGATCTCGGCCGGTTCGCTGGACCGGATGACCTCGTCCTTCTGGGGGCAGGCGGCGGTGGTCGTGGCGTTCTGCCTGTACGGGATCGGCTTCTTCCTCATCCGCCGCATGTCCAAGATCGACGTCTAGCGAAGTCCGGCGAATCCGGGTAGAGGGGACTTGAGGGAGATGGCACTGCTGCTGGCGCTGGCGGCCGGTCTCGCGGTGGCGGGCATCGCCTACGGCATCGCGCTGTACCGCAGCGAGGCCAAGCTGCCCAGCGATCTGGCGGTGGCCCTGGAGGTCGGCTCCAGCCGGACGACCGTGGTCGGCTCGGCCGTCGACCGGCTGGGCATGCGCTACGCGCCGCTGGTGCTGCGGCTGATGGGCGAGAAGCGGGTGGCCCGGGTCCGCCGCCGGATCGATCTGGCGGGCAACCCGGGCGGTCTGACGGTGGATCGCTACGCGGCCCGGCGGGCGGTGTACGGGGCGCTCGGCTTCGTCGGGGCGCTGGTGATGCTGCTCAAGGGGCAAGTCCTGCTGGCGCTGTTGCTGGTGGCGTTCGGGCTGTTCTGGATCGAGGTGGGCATCTGGGCGGCGGTGCGCGAGCGCAAGGACGCGATCGAGCGGACGTTGCCGGACTTTCTGGACGTTCTGGCCGTCGTGGTGAGCGCCGGTTTGAGCTTCCGTCAGGCCCTGGACCGGGTGGCCGAGAAGTATGAGGGCCCCTGGGCGGATGAACTTCGCATCACACTTCGGCAAATGGACATGGGAGTCAGCCGTCGTCAGGCGTTCGAGGAACTACGTAAACGTAATGACTCAGAACAGGTCGCGCAGTTCGTCACCGCCCTTCAGCAGGGCGAGGAGCTGGGCGCTCCGATTGTCGAAACGTTGATCGCCATTGCGAACGACATGCGCCGTACTGACGCCCAGAACGCCCGGCGGCGCGCGGCCCGCGCGGTGCCGAAGGCGACCATGGTCATCACGACCTTCATGGTGCCCGGAACCATGGTGTTGCTCGTCGCGGGGTTCTTCATCGGCTCGGGTACCGACTTCGGCTCGGTGACCGGGGACTGACGGTCTCTTTTAGGTGAAGCTCCTTCGCGGTTGCAATTGAATGTGGGACAGTCGTCGACGGAGAACTCCTCGGTGCGGGAGGGGGTGAGACGGATGCGCGGTCGGGGTTGGTCGTCACGTCCACGGTTCGAACGTGGTGAACGGGGAAGGCAATGCTTCCTAGGGCACTGTTCCGAGACGGCTGTTTCGGCGTACTTTGCTCGTGTCGCGAGCGACACCACGGGGGTTGAGTCGCCGGACCACAGAGGGACGGCAGCCCATGGAGGGGAACACAATGGGGAAGCGCGTCATGCGGAACGATCGGGGACAGACCTCGATCGAATACCTGGGCATCATCGCCGTGGTGGTCGCCATCGTGCTGGTCCTGTCGACCACGGACTTCGGCAGCATGATCGCAAACGCCATCTCCGACAAGATCTCACAGGTCGTCGGCATCTGACCGGTCCCGTGACAGCGCGCCGAGATCTCAGGAGCGACGCGGGGCAGGCATTTCCGATCTACATCACGGCGGTGGCGGGCCTGCTCTTCCTGGCGCTCGCCCTTTTCGCCGTCGGCCAGGCCGGAGCCACCCGCAACGGCGGACAGACCGCCGCCGACGCGGCGGCCCTCGCGGCCGCCCAGGACTACCGCGACCAGCTGCGCAAGGGGTTCCTGGAGGCGATCGCCAACGGCAGCGCATGGGACGACCTGCTGGACGGACGGGGACTTGGCGGCACCAACGCCTGTGACCAGGCGCAGTGGTTCGCCGACCAGAACGGGGCGGATGTGACCGACTGCCGCGGGCCCGACTTCCTGCCGACGTCCTTCACCGTCACCGTGAAGACGCACAAGCCCGTGGGCAAGACCGTCATCCCCGGCACGGAGAGCAAGTATGGGGAGGCGACGGCCAAGGCGGTCGTCACCCCGCGCTGCACGGCCGAGCCGCCCGCCCCGCCGACCGAGCGGCCCGACGACGACGGCGGCGGCCAGGGCGACGGCGGCGGCAAGGATGACGACGGTAAGGACGACGGCAAGGGCGGGGACGGCGGTAAGGATGACGGCAAGGATGACGGCAAGGATGACAAGCCGCCCATCGACCTTCTCTGCGACGGAACCGACCTGACCATCGACCCGACGCGGCTCGATCTCTTCCCCGACGCCAAGGACCTCTTCTCCGTGCACCTGGCCGACTGACGAGCGAACGAAGAGTAGAAGAGCAAAGGACAGCGAGCGATGAGCATTCGGCACACGACGAAGGCCCGGAGGGGGGCCGCCGCGACGGCGCTCGCCGCGGCCCTGGCCCTCGCCGTGGCCGGGTGCGGCAACGGCGACGGCGACAAGAAGCCCGACGACGCCGCGGACCGGACGTCGACCGCGGGCAAGGACGGCGGCGACGAGCAGGAGCCCGCGGCGGACTCCTCCAAGACCATCGGCGAGATGAAGGGGCCCGGCGGGATCGTCGTCACCCTGCACTCCGCGGTGCGCGACGACGGCGGGTTCGTGACCGTCAACGCCACCGTCACCAACCACGGCAGCCGGCTCTTCAACGCGATCGACTGGCGCTCGAAGGAGACCGAGGTGAAGTCCCTCTCGTCCGTCTCCGGCGCGTCCCTGGTCGACGAGAAGGGCAAGAAGCGCTATCTCGTCCTCCGGGACACCGACGGCCAGTGTCTGTGCACCACGGGGCTCTCCGGGATCAAGCCCAATGAGAGCCGCCCGCTGTTCGCGCAGTTCCCGGCCCCGCCGAAGAGCGTGAAGGAAATCGACTTCCAGATCCCGACCATGCCGTCCGTCAGCATCACCCTCTCCGGGTGAGCCGCGCCATGACACCGCAGACGACGGCCCGCCCCGCGCGCCGCGGCCCCGTACTGGCCGCGCTGGCCTCCACCGCGCTCCTGGTCACCCTCACCGCCCCGGCGCCGCCCGCCCACGCGGACAGCGGCCCCGGCGCGCCCGCCGACACCAGCCCGCCGGTGAAGATCGACGCCAACGACTCCGATCTGAAGATGCCCGAGGGCGCGAAGCTGGCGCCCGGCCGGGTCCTGGACATCAAGTCCGTGGTCGAGACGGACGACGGCGACGAGCGGCGGGAGGACACCAACGCCAAGGTGAAGTTCGCCCTCCAGGCCGAGGTGCTCTTCGGCAAGGACAGCGCGAAGCTGGGCGGCGACGCGCGGGCCCGGATCAAGGAGATCGCCTCCGAGGCCGAGCGGCAGAACGCCAGGAGCGTCCGCGTCTTCGGCTTCACCGACGACCTGGGCTCCGCGGGCCACGGCATCGTGCTCTCCAAGCAGCGGGCCAACGCGGTGCAGCAGGCGCTCGCCGAGGATCTGGACCCTTCCGTCAACTACGAGATCCGGGGCTACGGCGAGCAGTACCCGATCGCGGACAACGCGACGGAGGAGGGCCGCAAGCGCAACCGCCGGGTGGAGGTCAGCTTCCCCAGGACCGCCTGAGCGTTGGCTGACCTGCCGGTCGTCCGCCGGACTTTCCCCTCCCCGCCCCTCCCCGAAACTGGGGCTCCGCCCCAGCCCCCGGCCGGGGCTCCGCCCCAGGCCCCGGACCGGGGCTCCGCCCCAGGCCCCGGATGGGGGTTGTGCCCCAAGTCCCGGGCGAGGGTGCTGTTCCTGGCCCTCGGGCGGGGCTTCGCCCTTGGTCCCCGGGCGGGGGTTCGCCCTTGGTCCCCGGGCAGGGTTCTGTTCCTGGTCCCCGGGCGGGGGTTCGCCCCTGGGCCCCGGGCAGGGGTTCTGCCCCAGGTCCAGGGCCGGGGATTCGCTCCTGGCCCCGGGCGGGGGTTCTGCCCTAGGTCCGGGGCCGGGGGTTCGCTCCTGGTCCCCGGGCGGGGGTTCGCCCCTGGGCCCCGGATGGGGGTTCTGCTGCTGGACCCGGGTGGGGCTTCGCCTCTGGTCTCCGGGTGGGGCTTCGCTCCTGGTCCCCGGGCCGGGTTCTGCTCCAGGTCCCCGGGCGGGGGTTCTGCTGCTGGTCCCCGGGCTGGGGTTCGCCCCCAGGTCCCGGGGCGGGGCTTCGACCTTCTCGCAGTGGCGATATGCGGCTCCGCCGCGTGGGGGGCTCCGTGTCCTGGAGCCCGGGGTTTGGGGCGGGGCCCCAGTTTCGGGAAGGGGCGGGGAGGGGAGCAGCCCGCCGCAGGCGTCACGACCCGCCGGCCACCTACCCGAACCGGCCGAGCGGGGCCGCGGCGCGCGATGCCGCATCATGGGTGTGTTGATCGCACCCTCCGCCGGAGTTCGTTCTGAGTACCGCCGTCGCCGAGACCCTTGCCGTAGCCCTGCTCCTCGGCGTACTGGCTTTCGCGGTGGCACGGCCCCGCAGCCTGCCGGAAGCGGTCGCGGCCGTGCCCGCCGCCGGGATCGTGGTGGCCATCGGGGCGGTCTCGCCCGCCCGGGCCTGGGCGGAGGCCCGGGAGCTGCTGCCCGTCGTGGGCTTTCTGGCCGCCGTACTGCTGCTCGCCCGCATGTGCGCGGACGAGGGGCTCTTCGAGGCGGCGGGGCAGGCCGTGGCGCGGGCCTGCGCGGGGCGTACGGACCGGCTCCTGGGCGGGGTGTTCGCCGTCGCGGCCGCCGTCACCGCCGTGCTGAGCCTGGACGCCACCGTGGTGCTGCTCACGCCGGTGGTGTTCGCCACGGCGGCCCGGCTCGGGGCCCGGTCCCGGCCGCATGTGTACGCCTGTGCCCATCTGTCGAACTCGGCGTCCCTGCTCCTCCCGGTCTCCAATCTCACCAATCTGCTCGCCCTGGAGGCCGGTGGGGTCTCCTTCACCCGGTTCGCCGTGCTGATGGGGCCCGCCTGGCTGGTGACCATCGGCATCGAGTACCTGGTCTTCCGCCGCTTCTTCGCCGATGATCTGGCCGCCGGGACCAGCGAGCCCCCGCCCGCCGACTGGCCCCGGGTGCCGGTGTTCGCGGTGACCGTGCTGCTGCTGACCCTCGCCGGGTTCGTCGGGACCTCGCTGGCGGGTCTGGACCCCCAGTGGGCGGCCTGGGCGGGCGCACTCGTGCTCACCGTAAGGGCGCTGCTGCGCCGCCGGGCGACCGTAAGGGAGGCGATCGGCGCGACCGGGCCGCTGTTCTGCCTGTTCGTGCTGGCGCTCGGGGTAGTGGTCCAGGCCGTGCTGGCGGGCGGTCTCCAGGGTGCGCTGGGCCAGGTGCTGCCCACCGGGGCGAGCCTGCCCGCGCTGCTGGGGATCGCGGCGGTCGCGGCGGCGCTGGCCAACCTGATCAACAACCTGCCCGCCGTGCTGGCGCTGCTGCCGATCGCCTCCGGGGGCGGCCCCGGACCCGTGCTCGCCGTACTGATCGGCGTCAACCTGGGCCCCAACCTCACCTACGTCGGCTCCCTGGCGACCCTGCTGTGGCGGCGCATAGTCCACCGCCACGAGCCGGAGACCGGCTCCGACCTGGGGGTGTTCACCCGCCTTGGACTGCTGACCGCACCGGCGACCGTGGTGGCCGCGACGGCCGCGATGTGGGCGATGCTGAGGGTCACCGGAAGCTGAGGCTCTGGGAAAGCCGGAAGCCGAGGTTCTCGGAAAGCCGAAGGGCCGCTGCCGCGACGGTTCGTCGCGGCAGCGGCCCCTCAGCCTGCTGTCAGGATTCGATCCAGTTGTGCGCCTGCGCGATCTCGATGACCCGCCTGCGCACCTGCTTGATCTGGTCGGCGGTCAGACTGCCGCCCACCTCGACCAGTGCCTCGGTGAGCTCCTGCCGGAACTCGGCGGCCGAGAGCACGTCGCACATGGTGTCGTCGCCGTCCGGACCGGCGGAGGGCCGTACGACCGGCGCGGCGCGCTCGACAACGCGCACCTCGGAAGCCTTGGGTCCCTTGTCGCCGTACTCGGGAACGAACCGCACCTTGGACCCGGGCTGGAACAGGTGCTTCTCGTCCAGCAGGTCATTGGCGTGCATGAAGACGTCCTCGCCACCGTCGTCCGGAGCGATGAAGCCGTAGCCGCGGAACTCGTCGAAACGCAGAATCTTGCCCGTGGTCGTCACCGTGCTACCCCTACCCCTATACCTCTACCTCGATGATCTCGACCGCGATCGAGGGTGTCCCGACCATGACCGATCGAGGGTGCCCCAACCATGGCACCTGGACGTCAGCGTACAGAAGGAGGCGGCGGGGCTGAAGGGCTGGGGGCGATCACGATGCGCACGCCCCGCCGCACGCCCCAGCGCTCCAACGCGCCCGCCTCCGCCTCCAGCACATGGCGGGACCGCAGCCGGGGCCGCCCGAGCCGCCCGGGGCGCAGCGTGTGGACGTCCAGCACGGTGAGGTGCCGGTCCAGATAGGCGACGTCGATGGCGAACCGCATCCGGAAGGTGTGCACCCCGCTCGCGGGGGTGAGCAGGAGCGCGCCGGTCAGCCCGTCCCGGCCGAGCAGCCCGCGGGCGCGGGCGCGGTAGGAGGCGGCGATGGTGAGCGGAATCCCCTCCGCACGCCCCGCGCCGCCCGCCACGCCGCCCGCGCCGTCCTCCGCACGCCCGGCACTGCCCGCCGCGCCCCCCGGGTCCTCCTTCGCGTCGTTCGAGCCGACAGCAGCCCCGCCGCCCGGACCGCCGTCCGCGCCGCCCACCACGCGCAGCGTCCCCGTACCGTCCCGCCAGCGCCCCATGACCCGCGCCCCTCCGCCCGTTCCACGCCGTGCGCCCGTTCCACGCCGTGCGCCCGTTCCGCGCCGTCCGCCCGTCCCGGCAGTGTTCCACCGGCCGGGCGCTTCCGTAGGCTCGGCCCGTGCAACCGCTGCTGATCGTGCTCGCCGCCGCGTACGGCGCGGCCGCCGGGCTGCTCGTACCGCGCCCGCTCTACCGGCTGGCCGTCGAGCCGGAGGAGCCCTGGCGCGGCGCCTGTCCGCGCGGGCACGCGCTCACCGGCCCGGCGCGCGGCTGGCTGGGCCCCGCCCGCTGCGCCGGCTGCCGGGACGGCGAGCGGGACTACGGGACGGGCCCGGTGCTCGCCGCCGTGCTCACCGCGCTGGTGTGCGCGGGCCTGGCGGCGGCCGTCGGCGCGCGCCCCGAGCTGGCCGTGTGGCTGCTGCTGGCGCCGCTCGGGGTGCTGCTCACCGCCGTGGACCTGGCGGTCAACCGGCTGCCGGACGTCCTCACCCTGCCCATGGCGGGCGGGGCCGCGGCGCTGCTCGGCGCGGCGGCGCTGCTGCCGCACAGCGCCGGGTCCTGGCCGCGGGCGCTGCTGGGCGGCGCGGTGCTGGGCGGGGCGTATCTGGTGCTGTTCCTGATCAGCCCGAGCGGGATGGGGTTCGGCGACGTCAAGCTGGCGCTGACCCTCGGGGTCGCCCTCGGCTGGTACGGCTGGGACGTGCTCTTCGTGGGCGCCCTCGCCGGGCTGCTGCTGGGCTCCTGCTGCGCCGTGGGCCTGGTGCTGACCCGGCGGGCCGGGCGCAAGACCGCGATGGCGTTCGGCCCGTTCATGATCCTCGGGGCGGGCGCCGGACTGGTGCTGGGGGCGCTCGGCGCCGGATGACATCGGCGCGCGGCGGGCCCGCCCCGCCGAGATGCATGGACATCCCCTCACGAAGCGTTATGGTGGAAACCCCCCCTCGGGCCGGTCCGTACTCCCCCCCACGGACCGGCCCGCTCTATTTTCGGGCTTCTGGGGCTCAAACGGGCGGTACGTATCCCATACGGTTCCCACACGGTCGGCTACGAAGCGTGACCGGACGCGATCATTCGGTCGCCCCGGTTAGCCAGTCCCCCCGCCCCGCAGTAGGGTGTCGGCCTTGGGGCGGACTGCCATGGCGAGCCATGTGAAGCACTGAGGGGCTGGAAGACGTGAAGTTGCGCGACCTGGTGTACGGGCTCTACGCACGCCGGGTGGAAGGCCGCCTCGATCACGCCCAGGTGCCCAAGCACATCGGAGTCATCCTCGACGGCAACCGCCGCTGGGCCCGCGCCGCGGGCGGCACCGCCGAGCAGGGCCACAAGGCGGGCGCCAGCAAGATCCAGGAGCTGCTCGGCTGGTGCAGCGAGACGGACGTCGAGGTCGTCACGCTCTGGCTGCTCTCCACCGACAATCTGGACCGCCCCGAGATGGAGCTGGTACCGCTCCTGAGCATCATCGAGGGCGCGGTCCGCGATCTGGCCGCCGACGGCCGCTGGCGGGTGCACCACGTCGGCAACCGCGATCTGCTGCCCTCCGGCACCCAGACGGTCCTCAAGGAGGCCGAGCGGGACACCGAGCACATCGACGGAATACTGGTCAACGTGGCCGTCGGGTACGGCGGACGGCAGGAGATCGCCGACGCGGTGCGGTCGCTGCTGCTGGACCACGCCACCAAGGGCACCTCGTTCGAGGAGCTCGCCGAGGTCGTCGACATCGACCTCATCTCCGAACACCTGTACACCCGCGGGCAGCCCGATCCGGACCTGGTGATCCGCACCAGCGGTGAGCAGCGGCTCTCGGGCTTCATGCTGTGGCAGAGTGCCCATTCGGAGTACTACTTCTGTGAAGTTTTCTGGCCCGCCTTCCGCAAGGTCGACTTCCTCCGCGCGCTGCGCGACTACGCCGCCCGTCATCGCAGGTACGGCAACTAGTTCCGGTCAGTAGCACCGCAGTTCACCGGCCCGGGGCCGGACGCCGGCCGGCGTCCGGCCCCGGGCCGTGTAGCACGCCGGTTCCACAACGTTCATATCCGCGCCGTCATATGCCGTTGCATGCCCCCGCACGTTCGAGGGAATATCCCTTCCAGGTCGACGCCCTGTCCCACCTGTCCAGTTGGGCGTCGAACTGCCAGCGGACGGCATCGGGCCGTTCGCCCGGGAGGCCCTTTGCACACGGACGACTGTGCGGATCGTGCGTATGACGCGGAGGGCCGGCGCTCGGCCCTCCCAGTGGGGCCTGAGCCCGGTCCGTTCCCCGTCTACGGCGGGGATACCTCACTCCCGCGACGCCGTCGCACCCCAACCTCTCCCGAGGGGGTTCGTCCACCCGTGGTGACCAGCAAGAAACGCCGCGAGCACGACCGGCGCACCTATGTCCTCGACACCAGCGTCCTGCTGGCCGACCCCAATGCCATGGCCCGCTTCGACGAGCACGAAGTCGTGCTGCCGGTCGTGGTGGTCACGGAACTGGAGGCCAAGCGGCACCACCCGGAGCTCGGGTACTTCGCACGGCAGGCGCTCCGCCTGCTGGACGAGTACCGCATCCGTTACGGCCGTCTGGACGCTCCGATCCCGATCGGGGAACTGGGCGGCACCCTGCGTGTCGAGCTCAACCACTCCGACCCGGGCATCCTCCCCGCCGCCTTCCTGAACCACGGCGGCAAGGTGGGGGACAACGACTCGCGGATCCTCGCGGTCGCCAGAAACCTCCAGGCCGAGGGGTACGACGTCACGGTCGTCTCCAAGGACCTGCCGCTGCGCATCAAGGCGTCCTCGGTGGGCCTGCTCGCCGAGGAGTACCGCGCGGAGCTGGCGATCACCGACTCGGGCTGGACCGGGATGACGGAGCTCGCCGTCCCGGCCGAACAGGTGGACGACCTGTTCGCCGCCGAGACGGCGTACGTCCCCGAGGCGGCCGGACTGCCCGTGCACACGGGCCTGGTGCTCCAGTCCGAGCGCGGTAACGCGCTGGGCCGGGTCACCCCGGACGGCCAGGTGCGGCTGGTGCGCGGCGACCGCGAGGCGTTCGGCATCCACGGGCGCAGCGCTGAGCAGCGCATCGCCCTGGACCTGCTGCTCGACCCGGAGGTCGGCATCATCTCGATGGGCGGCCGGGCCGGTACGGGCAAGTCGGCGCTGGCGCTGTGCGCGGGGCTCGAGGCCGTGCTGGAGCGGCGTCAGCACCGCAAGGTGATGATCTTCCGCCCGCTGTACGCGGTGGGCGGCCAGGAGTTGGGCTATCTGCCCGGCACCGAGGCCGAGAAGATGAGCCCTTGGGCGCAGGCGGTCTTCGACACCCTGTCCGCGGTGACCAGCGCCGAGGTGATCGAGGAGGTCGTGGGGCGCGGCATGCTGGAGGTGCTGCCGCTGACGCACATCCGCGGCCGCTCGCTCCATGACGCCTTCGTCATCGTCGACGAGGCCCAGTCGCTGGAGAGGAACGTGCTGCTCACCGTGTTGTCCCGGATCGGCGCCAACTCCCGGGTGGTGCTCACCCACGATGTGGCGCAGCGGGACAACCTCCGCGTCGGGCGGTACGACGGTGTGGTGGCGGTCGTCGAGAAGCTGAAGGGGCATCCGCTGTTCGCGCACGTCACCCTGACCCGCTCCGAGCGTTCGCCGATCGCGGCGCTGGTGACCGAAATGCTGGAGGACGGCCACATCTGAGCCGGTTGAGTCGTTTGCGGCCACAGGACGCCGCGCGGAAAGGCCAACGAGCTTAGCCGCGCGGCGTCTTGGTGCGTGGGGATTTCCAGAAATCCTAGGGCGTAAACAGGATGTGAGCTTTCACACCTGGCGGGGAATTGCCTAGGGGGCTCCGCGTCCGGCAGTGTGTGGGTTCTGTCAGGCCCCGCATACGGCACACCAGTACCCCCAGCGGTACCGAGCAACAGCAGTATCAGAACTAAACAGCGTTCGCCGTATGCCGCCCGAGCACCTCGAGGATCTCCCGCGGGAGGTTCCCACCGGGCCCGTGCCTCCCGTGACCAGTCGACCCCATCGCACCACCGGGGACGGAACAAGGGGAGGCCAGCGCCAGGGGCACGATTGCGCCCGCGAGGTCACCTAAGCGGGCGATGCTGGAAGGAAACCGAGTGAGCCGGATTTCGGTCCGGGGATTCGCAGTGGCTTCGGCCACCGCGGTCACCACTGTGGGCGCCGTCGTCGGCGTCGCCGCGGGCGGACAGCAGCAGCAGGGCTCGTCCGACCCGATCGAGGCGACCGCCGCCGATTCGACGCTCCTTGCGGACATCCCTGCTGGGCAGCAGGCCGTCGCGCAGACCGCATCCCTGACGCAGCAGGCGGACGTCCAGTCCACCGCGGCCGACGCGGAGGCGCGCAAGTCCGCAGAGGAAGCAGCCCGCAAGCAGGCGGCCAAGGACGCGAAGGCCAAGAAGGTCGCCGCGGACAAGGCAGCCGCCGAGAAGCTGGCCAAGGAGCGCGAGGCCAAGGAGAAGAAGGAGATCGCGAGCCGTTCGGCCTCGCGTGACGCCTCCAGCTTCCCCCAGCAGGCTTCGTACACCGTGGCCGAGGTCCAGGCGATGGCACGGCAGATCGTGCCGAGCGGTCAGTTCCAGTGCTTCAGCAACATCGTGGACCACGAGTCCACCTGGAACTACAAGGCCACCAACCCCTCGTCGGGTGCCTACGGCCTGGTGCAGGCGCTGCCGGCCGGCAAGATGGCCTCGGCGGGCGCCGACTGGCAGACCAACCCGGCCACCCAGATCAAGTGGGGCCTGAACTACATGAACGAGCGCTACGGCAGCCCGTGTGACGCTTGGTCGTTCTGGCAGGCCAACGGCCACTACTGAGCCGGTTCCACCGGGCCCCGCCCGGTAGCGGCACAGGATCGAACGCTTCACGAAACCCCCGGCTCAGGTCGGGGGTTTCGCGCATCCTCAGCAGGTAACGTCTCCTTGACTGCCTAGGGGGAAACCGGGGGTAGGAAACGAAAAATGTCCAAATTGCCGCAGTGGGTCGGCAGGCTGGGAACCGGACTTACCCGGCTCGCCCACCGGCTCGAATCCCAACAGGCCGAGATGCGGGGGCGCGAGGGCGACGGTGGCACCGGCCCGCGGACGCCATCGGGGCCCGAACGGGGACCTGAACTGGGGGCCGGACCGGGGCCCGAAAAGAGCCCGGGGAGCCCCAGCCCCGGGACCCCGGAGGGCGCCGGGACCCCGGAGAGCCCCGGGACCCCCGAGGGCGCCGGGACCCCCGAGGGCGCCGCGGGGGAGGGCGAGACCGCCCGGCCGGAGCAGCCGGCCAGTGTGCCCGCCCCGCCCGCCTACGCCCCCGCCGTCTCCGCCAGACCCGATCCGGTGGCCGCCGTGCCCTGGGGCGTCCGCGTGGCAGCCGAGGCGGCCTGGCGGCTGCTGGTGCTGGGCGGCACGGTGTGGGTGCTCATGCGGGTCATCAGCTCCGTCCAGCTGGTGGTGCTGTCCTTCACCGTCGCGATCCTCATCACCGCGCTGCTGGAGCCCACCGTCACCCGGCTGCGCCGGCGCGGTGTGCCGCGCGGACTGGCCACCGCGCTCACCTTCATCGCCGGCTTCGTCGTCATGGGCCTGGTCGTGTGGTTCGTGGTCTGGCAGGTCATGGAGAACGTCGACGAGGTCTCGGGCGAGGTCCAGGCCGGTATCGACGATCTGCGGCGCTGGCTGCTGCACAGCCCGTTCCATGTGACCGAGAAGCAGATCAACCATGTGGCCAAGAGCCTGCGCGAGGCGGTCGGCGCCAACACCGAGCAGATCACCTCGGCGGGGCTGGAGGGCGTCACGGTCGTCGTAGAGGTGCTGACGGGCATCCTGCTGACGATGTTCTCCACGCTCTTCCTGCTGTACGACGGCCCGAAGATCTGGAACTGGACCCTCAAGCTGGTCCCCGCCCAGGCCCGCGAGGGCGTGGCGGGCGCGGGCCCGCGCGCCTGGTCGACGCTGACCGCGTATGTGCGCGGCACGGTGATCGTGGCGCTGATCGACGCGATCTTCATCGGCGTGGGTCTGTTCTTCCTCGATGTGCCGATGGCCGTGCCACTGGCCGTCTTCATCTTCCTCTTCGCCTTCATCCCGCTGGTGGGCGCGGTGGTCTCCGGCGCGCTCGCGGTGGTCGTGGCGCTGGTCACCCAGGGCGTGTTCACGGGCGCGATGGTGCTGATCGTGGTGCTGGCCGTCCAGCAGATCGAGGGCCATGTGCTCCAGCCGTTCATCCTCGGCCGGGCGGTGCGGGTCCATCCGCTGGCGGTGGTGCTCTCGGTCGCGGCCGGTTCGCTGATCGGCGGCATCGGCGGCGCGGTGGTGGCCGTTCCGCTGGTGGCGGTCGCCAATACGGTCGTCGTCTACTTGCGCGGCTACAGCCAGGAGAACGCGATGCGCGCCGTCCCCGGGCCGCACGGCGCCACCGCCTCCGGTACGGCGCCCACCGCGCCGCCGGGCCTGCCGCCCGGGGAGGGCGGGGACCGATGATCCGGGCCGGTGCCATGGCCGGTGCCATGGCCGGATGAACGAACGCCGAAGGGCGCCCCACCGATTGGTGGGGCGCCCTTCGGGTCTTCCACGACGTGTGCGTCAGCCGCCCGCGGCCAGGACGCCCTCGGCGTCCAGGGTGGCGCCGACAGCCTGGAGCACCGAGGCGATCTTGAAGGCTTCCTGGATCGTCTCGCGGTCCACGCCCGCCTTGCGGAGCACCTGCTCATGCGAGTCGAGGCACATTCCGCAGCCGTTGATCGCGGACACGGCCAGCGACCACAGCTCGAAGTCGACCTTCTCCACGCCCGGGTTGCCGATGACGTTCATCCGCAGCCCCGCGCGCAGGTTGCCGTACTCCGGGTCGGACAGCAGATGCCGGGTCCGGTAGTAGACGTTGTTCATCGCCATGATGGCGGCCGCCGACTTGGCGGCGGTGTACGCCTCCGGCGAGAGGTTGGCCTTGGCCTCCGGCTCCAGCTCGGTCAGCACGCGCGCCGAACGCGAGGCGATCGCGCAGGCCAGCACGGTGCCCCACAGCTGCTGCCGCGGAAGCTCCGAGTTGCCGATCACCGAACCGAGGTTCAGCTTGAGGTCCTTGGCGTAGTCCGGCAGCGCGGACTTCAGCTCATCGAGTGCCATGGCGAATCAGCTCACTCTCCGGAGAGGAGGGCCACCGGGTCCAGGGTGTCATCGCCCTTGCTCCAGTTGCAGGGGCACAGCTCATCGGTCTGGAGGGCGTCCAGCACCCGCAGGACCTCCTTGGGGTTACGGCCCACGGAACCGGCCGTCACCATGGTGAACTGGATCTCGTTGTTCTGGTCCACGATGAACACGGCGCGCTGCGCGAAGCCGTCCTCGCCCTCGATGCCGAGGTCGCGCATCAGCTCGTGCTTGGAGTCGGCCAGCATCGGGAACGGCAGGTCGCGCAGGTCCGGGTGGTCCTTGCGCCAGGCGTGGTGGACGAACTCGGAGTCGCCGGAGAAGCCCAGGACCTGGGCGTCACGGTCGGCGAACTCGTCGTTCAGCTTGCCGAAGGCCGCGATCTCGGTCGGGCACACGAATGTGAAGTCTTTCGGCCAGGCGAAAACTACGCGCCACTTGCCCTCGTAGGTCTTGTGGTTGATCTGCTCGAACTCCTTGCCGCTCTCCAGCGACACGCAGGCGGTCAGATCGTACTCGGGGAACTTGTCACCGACGGTGAGCACGCGCACTCCTTGCAGCTTTCGCATAGGAAAGACCCGGTCGTCCGGGTTTTCCTGGGGTTGGACGGTTCCACCCTGGCACAGAGTGCATTGATCAGTGAAATAGCTACACTCGGTGAGGTTGATTGGAGGTGGCTATCAGTGGCCGCATCACCCACACTGCCCGGCAAACCGCGCCAGCCGAGCATTTCCCAGCTCAGGGCCTTTGTGGCGGTCGCGGAGCAGCTGCACTTCCGCGATGCCGCGGCCGCCATCGGGATGAGCCAGCCCGCGCTCTCGGGCGCCGTCGCGGCGCTTGAGGAGGCACTCGGTGTCCAGCTGCTCGAGCGTACGACGCGCAAGGTGCTGCTCAGTCCGGCGGGGGAGCGGCTGGCTGCCCGTGCACGCACCGTGCTCGAAGCGGTCGGGGAGCTGCTGGAGGAGGCCGAGGCGGCACGGGCGCCCTTCACCGGTGTGCTGCGGCTCGGGGTGATCCCGACCGTGGCGCCGTATCTGCTGCCGACCGTGCTGCGGCTGGTGCATCAGCGCTACCCCCGGCTCGATCTCCAGGTGCACGAGGAGCAGACCGCCTCGCTGCTGGACGGGCTGGCCCACGGCCGGCTGGATCTGCTGCTGCTCGCGGTGCCGCTCGGCGCGCCCGGGGTGGTCGAATTGCCGCTGTTCGACGAGGACTTCGTGCTGGTCACCCCGCGGGACCACTGGCTGGGCGGGCGCGATGACATCCCGCGCGAGGCGCTCAAGGAGCTGGATCTGCTGCTGCTCGACGAGGGCCACTGCCTGCGCGATCAGGCGCTGGACATCTGCCGTGAGGCGGGCCGCACCGAGGGCGCCCCGGTGACCACCAGCGCCGCCGGGCTCTCCACCCTGGTGCAGCTGGTCGCGGGCGGGCTCGGGGTGACGCTGCTGCCGCGCACCGCGCTCCGGGTGGAGACCGCGCGCAACGACCACCTGGCCACCGGCGACTTCGCCGATCCGGCGCCGGCTCGCCGGATAGCCCTGGCCATGCGGGCGGGTGCGGCGCGCACGGAGGAGTTCGAGGCGTTCGCGGAGGCGCTACGGGAGGCGCTGCGTCCGCTGCCGGTGCGTATTGCCAAAGGGTGAGCGGGTCAGCCTTTGCGCTGTCCGGCCGCCAGCAACTCGGCCGCGTCCAGGGTGACCTCGGCGCCGATCTATGTGTGTCCGTCTGCCGGGAATCACCCACACGGGTGGCATAATCGCCGAAAACCCGGCGCCGGGGATCGTTTCCGCAGGTGGGAACGGTCCCCGGCACCGGGTGGGGGCGGCCGGGCCTACTCCGTCCGCAGACCCTCCGGCCGCATCATCCGCCACAGCGGCGGCAGGCTGACCAGGGTCACCAGCAGGATGACCCCACCGCCGACACCGGTCATGGTGCCGAGCCCGGTCCAGTCCACGGCCAGCGGCTGGCCGACCATCTTCAGCAGCAGCACGCCCAGCGCCAGCCCGCCCGCGATCGACAGCGCCAGCCCCAGCGCCACCGGGACCGCGGTCTGCCAGAGCACGGACCAGCTGAGCGTGGTGCGCCGGGTGCCGAAGGCGACCAGGACGGACAGCAGCCGCTTGCGTTCGCGGAGCTGCTCCAGAGTGGTCACGATCATGCTGGCCCCGATGAGCAGCAGGGTCGCGGTGGCGCCGATGAACAGGGCCTTGCGGATGACCTGGAACTCATCCGACTGCGAGGTGCTGCTGAGCGGCATGACATCCATCGCCGGGGAGAGCGCCGCGCTGGCGTTGCGCACGTACTCGACCCCGTCCGGGACCTTCGGGTCCAGCCGGATCATGGCAGCCGCCCGGGGGTCCGGCAGATCGGCGACGTCGAAGGCGCCGGGGGTGGCGAAGATGCCGGTGCGTTCGCTTCCGGTTGGGTCCTGCCGGGGCTTCACCTTCGTGGCCGAGCCGGGGATCGTCCACAGCTTCTTCTTGCGCAGATCCGGCGTACCGTCGTCGCGGTAGGCGAGGTTGACCTTGGCGCCCGGTTTGGCGAAGCCCTTCCCTTCCCCGTAGTACTCCTGCGAATCGATGAGGAAGACATCGCCGTTCTTACAGCTGGTGATGCGGACCACCTCGCGGAGCGTGGGGCAGTCGGCGACGGTGATGGCCTCTTCCGGGACCGACGTCGGGTCGTCCTTGCTGTGGCGCACATCGGAGATGTAGTCCTCGGTGACACCGAGCAGATCGCGTACGCCCTTGGTCGCGCGGTACCGCGCGAAGGCGTCACGGGCCTGGTCGCCGTCGCTCACCGGGACGTTCGCTATCAGCTGGGCGCGGTTCGGGTCCTGGCCGGTGTCCTCGCGGTCCTGGGCCCCCACGCTGGCGAAGAGCATCTGGAGCGCGATGGCCCCGGCGACGGCGACTGTGATGCCGCTGACCGCGCGCGAGGCGGTGCCGCTGCTGAGCTGGAGCCGGCGGGTGGCGAGCTGCCAGGGCACCGAGCCCCGGCCGCCGAACCGCTCCACCACGGCCTCGACGACCCAGGGCAGCAGCGCGGTGATGCCGATGAGCAGCAGGACGGCACCGGCCGCGGCCTGGTACGCCTTCATGTCGCCGCCGCCGCTGCCGGCCCCGAAACCGCCCGCGAGCGGCAGCAGCAGGGCCATGCCCAGCAGCGGCAGCAGCAGCCGCCACCACAGGCGCCGGCGCTTGGGCTTGGCGTTCCGGACCACGCCCAGCGGCTCGATGGCGATACCGCGCAGGGCGATCAGCGTGACCATGACGGCCGAGGCGGGCACGGCCGCCGCGATCACCAGGGCGAGCGGGGCGCTCGGCACGATGTCGGAGGTGAAGAAGCTGATGTCCCAGACCTCGACGCTGCCGATGACCACCCGCGCCAACAGGAACAATCCGGTGCCGACGGCGAGCCCGAGGAGGGAGCCGAAGAGCGACTCACCGGCGGCGATCCGCCGGGTCATATGGATGTCCGCGCCGACCAGCCGCAGCGCGGCCAGCCGCCGGTCGCGCCGCTCACCGCCGAAGCGGGCCGCGGTGGCGATGAAGATGAGCACCGGCAGCAGCAGCACCACACAGCCCACGATGATCAGCAGCAGCAGCGCGGGGTCCAGGGGCTGGTCCTCGCCCTTCTTATCCAGGCCCCAGTGGTCGATGTGGTACTCGGAGTTGACGTTGTCGAACGCCTTCTGGGAGATCCCCGCGTAGTAGGCGAGATCGGACGGGCCGGACAGGCCGCTGTCGCCGATCACCCCGATGGCGCGGTACGGGAAACGGTCCCGGAGCAGCTTGCCCTCGTCGGAGTCGAGCAGCTTCTTCAGCGCCGGGGAAACCCACATCTCACCGGCGGCCGGGATCCGGTCGATGCCCGGCGGCACGGGCGGTGTGCCCTTGCCGTCGGGGGCCATGACCATGCCCGTGATGTCCTGGTCGCGATATTCGGTGCCCGCGTCGCTGAGGTGGAGCGTATCGGGGCCGGGCTTCACCTCGGTGTCCCCGAAGCTGAGCGCGGAGCGCGCGTCGCCCCGCTCGTTGCGCTGCTGGTACATGGTGGGGACGGAGGAGGCCAGCAGCAGCAGCGCCACCCCCAGGCCGACGCCCACCGCCGTCATGATCGTCCTGGCCCAGCTCTCCCGGCCGCCGGTGACCGCGAACCGGCCGCCCATGGCCAGATCGGCGGCCCAGCGGGTGACGGAGACACGGGAGCGGGGCTCCTCCGCCGGGGCGTCCTGGCCGCTCATCGGACCCCTGCCATATCGCGGGCCTTGCCGTCGCGGACGACGACCTCGCGGTCGGAGTAGGCGGCGACCCGGGCCTCATGGGTGACCAGCACCACGGCGGTACGGGACTCCCGGGCGGCCTCGGTCAGCAGCTCCATCACCCGCTCGCCGTTGAGCGAGTCCAGCGCACCGGTCGGCTCGTCGGCGAAGAGCACCCGCGGCCCGGTGACCAGCGACCGGGCGACGGCGACCCGCTGCCCCTGACCGCCGGAGACCTCGCCGGGCCGCTTGTGCGCCACATCGGCGACCTCGAGCCGCTCCATCCACGCCGACGCCCGGGCCTCGGCCTCCTTGCGCTTGGTGCCGTTCAGCCGCAGCGGCAGTGCGACGTTCTCCACACAGCTCAACTCGGGGACGAGCTGGCCGAACTGGAAGACGAAGCCGAACTCGCCGCGGCGCAGACCGCTGCGCTCGGCGTCCGACAGGGCGGTCAGCTCGCGCCCGTTGTAGTGGACGGAGCCGGAGTCCGGCTTCACGATCCCGGCCAGGCAGTGGAGCAGCGTCGACTTGCCCGAGCCGGAGGGGCCCATGACGGCGACGACCTCGCCGGGGTGGATGGAGAAGTCCGCACCGTCCAGGGCGGGGGTGTGACCGTACGTCTTGTGCAGGGACGCGGCGATCAGCAAGGAGCCTGCCGGGGTCATGAACGCACCGCCTTGGCGAGTTGGCCGAGGCGGGCGGCGGTGAGTTCCAGCCAGCGCAGATCGGCCTCGAGATGGAAGAGGGCGTGGTCGCAGATGAGTTGGTCGCTGAGGTCGCCGCCGCGCTTGCGCTGCGTCAGATCGCGCATCAGCCGCAGATGTTCGGCGCGCTGGACGTCGAGGAGATCGGCCGCGTCGCGCCCGGTGAGCAGGGCGATGACGACCTTGGTGTAGAGGACCGACTGGAGGTAGGGCTCGGGCTTCTCGGGCTGGGTGAGCCAGCTCTCCACATCGGTGATGCCCGCGTCGGTGATGGCGTAGCGCTTGCGCTCCGGGCCACCGCCGTGCTCGATGCCGTCGACCTCCACCAGGCCGTTCTTCAGGAGCCGGGACATGGTCGAGTAGACCTGCCCGTAGTGCAGCGGGCGGTCGTGTCCAAATCTTTCGTCGAAGGCTCGCTTGAGGTCATAGCCGTGGCGCGGGCCGCCCTCGAGGAGTCCGAGCAGGGTGTGGCCAATTGACATGCCCAGCACTCTACACCATGCGTATACCTGGAGTGTATAGCTGCGATGGTGGGCGCGTTACCGCAGGTCAGATAGGTGATCAGGGCCGGTTCGGCTCATGGCCGGTGCCCTCCGGGCCCTCGGTGGGGTCCGCGCCCTCGGCGCCCTCGGCGGGCCGCCGCGGGGGGCGGCCCCGGCGCGGGATCGGCCGCGCCGCGCCGGGCAGCCGGCCCGCGTCCGCGAGCGCCTTGCGCAGCAGGAACTCGATCTGCGCGTTGGCGCTGCGCAGTTCGTCGTTGGCCCAGCGCGCGAGGGCGTCATGGACGGCCGGGTCGAGCCGCAGCAGCATCTGTTTGCGCTGCCGCGGCTGCCGCGCCTTGCGTCCGCTCTCGTCCGTCACTGGTACAGCGTGCCGGTGTTCAGAACGGGCTGCGGGGAGCGGTCCCCGCAGAGCACCACCATCAGATTGCTGACCATCGCGGCCTTGCGCTCCTCGTCCAGCGCCACGATCTCCTCCTCGGAGATCCGGGCCAGCGCCGCCTCGACCATGCCGACCGCGCCGTCCACGATCTGCCGGCGCGCGGCCACCACCGCGCCCGCCTGCTGGCGCTGGAGCATCGCGGAGGCGATCTCCGGGGCGTAGGCGAGGTGGGTGAAGCGGGATTCGATGATGCGGACCCCGGCCGCCTCGACCCGGGCGTGCAGTTCGATCGCGAGCTTCTCGGTGATCTCCTCGGCGTTGCCGCGCAGTGAGAGGGCGCCTTCCTCATGGGCGTCGTACGGGTACTCGATGGCGATGTGCCGGACGGCGGCCTCGGTCTGGGTGGCGACGAACTCCAGGAAGTCGTCCACCTCGAACATCGCCTGGGCGGTGTCCTCGACCTTCCAGACGACGACCGCGGCGAGCTCGATCGGGTTGCCGTAGGCGTCGTTGACCTTGAGCACCGCGGTCTCGTGGTTGCGCACCCGGGTGGAGATCTTCTCCCGGCTGGTGAGCGGGTTCACCCAGCGCAGCCCGTCGGTGCGGATGGTGCCGCGGTAGCGGCCGAAGAGCTGGACCACCCGGGCCTCGCCGGGAGCGATGGTGTTGAGGCCGCACATGGTGAGGATCGCGGCGATGATCACCACGATGCCGGAGACGATCAGCAGCGTGGACCAGGCGCCCTTGTGTTCGGCGGCGACGGCGGCGCCCGCGAGGATCAGCCCGACGCCGCCCGCGAGTCCGGCCAGGCCCCCGAGCAGGGCCAGCCCGCCGCTGACGTTGCGCGCGGGCCGCTCCCGTACCCGCGGCTCCGGGAGGGAGGGTATGTCGGCCTGGCCGGTGATGGGGTCGGTTGAGGTGGCGTCGGACATGGCGTGCTCCCCGTTTCGTTCGGTGGTGTGTCTAGCAAAGTGATAGCACATTACGAAGGGGTGGCAACCCTTGGCGCCCGTAATCCGTCAGTTCCCTTGGAGCGGGTGCTTTTTGTCACCTTCGGAAAAAGCTAGATCGATGGGCATTTGAGGGTTGTTGCGGTGTTAGTTTCATGAGCTGGCCTGGGGGGCTTACGGACTGGAGCGGCGGGAGCGATGGGTAGAGCGGAAGAGCGACGCGCGCGGCAGAAGAGCGCTCGCAGAGCCAAGAAGGCGGCGAAGTCGGGGGGCATACGCCGCTTCTTCACCTGGAAGTGGCTGCTGGGGTACGTCCTGGGGCTCGGTGTGCTGCTCGTCGGGGCGTTCTTCGTCCTCTATCTGTTGGTCGAGGTTCCGCCCGCCAACGCCGCGGCCAAGGCCGAGGCCAACATCTACAAGTACGGCGACGGCACGATCATGGCGAAGACGGGTGACGTCAACCGTGAGTCCGTACCGCTGTCCAAGATCCCCAAGGAGGTGCAGCACACCTTCGTCGCCGCCGAGAACAAGGACTTCTACGGAGACTCCGGCGTCTCGTTCACCGGCACCGCCCGCGGTCTCATCAACACCGCGCTGGGCCGGGGCAAACAGGGTGGGTCCACCATCACCCAGCAGTACGTCAAGAACTACTACCTGAGCCAGGAACAGACCGTCAGCCGCAAGCTCAAGGAGCTGGTGATCTCGCTCAAGGTCGACCAGCAGAAGTCCAAGGACTACATCCTCGCGGGCTACATCAACACCAGCTACTACGGCCGCGGCGCCTACGGCATCCAGGCGGCCGCCCGCGCGTACTACAACAAGGACGTCGAGGACCTCAACGTCGAGCAGGGCGCCTATCTCGCGTCGGTGCTCCAGGCGCCCAGCCAGTACGACTGGTCGGCGGCGGGCCCCAACGGCAAGCGGCAGGTGAAGGCGCGCTGGAACTACGTCCTCAACAACATGGTCGAGAAGGACTGGCTGTCCAAGAGCGAGCGCGAGGGCATGAAGTTCGACGTCCCGGTCCCGCCGCGGCCCATCCCCGGACGCGACGGCCAGGCGGGCTATCTCATCGACGCCGCCAACAAGGAGCTGATCAAGGCCGGGGTCTCGGAGAACGAGATCGAGGCCGGCGGCTGGACGATCACCCTCAACATCGACAAGAAGAAGCAGAAGGCGCTGGAGAAGGCGGTCCGCACCGAGCTGACGGACAAGCTTGACCCCAAGAAGCGCAAGGTCGACAAGTACGCCCAGGTCGGCGCGGTTTCGGTGGATCCGGAGTCCGGCGGTGTGGTGGCGATGTACGGAGGCACGGGCTACACCGAGCACTACTACAACAACGCCACCCGCGAGGACTACCAGCCCGCCTCCACCTTCAAACCGCTGATCCTGGCCGCGGGGCTGGAGAACGGCTCCACCACGCAGGACAGCACCCCGATCACGGCGAGCACCATCTACGACGGCACCAGCAAGCGGCCGGTCAAGGGCTCGATCACCGGCTTCGCCCCGCCGAACGAGGACAACAAGTCCTACGGCCCCATCTCCGTCCAGAAGGCGATGAACAACTCCGTCAACTCCGTCTTCGCGCAGATGGCGGTGGACGTGGGCCTGGACAAGGTGAAGAACACCGCCATCGACCTCGGCATGAACAAGGACGCGGGCGGCTTCGACGTGCGCCCCGCGATGTCCCTGGGCGTGATGGGCGCCAGCCCGCGCGACATGGCCGGGGTCTACGCGACCCTCGACAACCACGGCAAGAAGGTCACCCCGGCGATCGTGAAGTCCGCCGAGAAGGGCGATGAGCGGCCCCAGTTGCCCGATCCCACCAACGGCCAGGCGATCAGCCGCGGCGCCGCCGACTCCGTCACCTCCGTCCTCACCGGGGTGGTCGACGACGGCACCGGCCAGGCGGTGCGGCAGCAGGGCCAGGCGGTCGCGGGCAAGACCGGCACCTCGGACGACAACAAGTCGGCCTGGTTCTCCGGCTACACCCCCGACCTGGTGACCTCCGTCGGGATGTTCGGCGAGGGCGAGAAGAAGCAGGTCTCGCTCAAGGGCACCGCGGGCGGCGGCCGCGTCAACGGCGGTGACTTCCCGGCCAGGATCTGGGCCGCGTACACCCAGTCCGCGCTGAGCGGTCAGAAGGCCTCGAAGTTCGACCTGGACACCGACATGGGGGCCGCGGTCAAGCCGCCCCCGTCGCCGAGTTCGAGCGACACCTCGGAGTCGCCGTCGTCCAGCCCGTCCTCGTCGCCGTCGAACAGCGAGTCGCCCTCCTCGTCCCCGTCGTCCAGCCCGTCGTCCAGCGCGTCGTCGAGCGCCTCGTCGTCGGCGTCCCCCTCGGACGGCGGAGACTCCCCGAGCCCGCCCGACCCGTCGAGCTCGGCCTCGGGTGACGCCGACGGCGGCGGCATCCTCCGCAGAGACCAGGAGTGACGGCCGGTGCGGGCGTGCCGAGGGGCGCGCCCGCACCGCACCGCGGGGACCTGCGTTCGGGTCAGAAGTTCTCCTCGAGCTGGCTCTTCAGCATCGCGAGGGCGAAGAAGCCGTAGAAGCCGATGGCCAGCAGCATCATGCCCAGCCGCGGCCCCCGCAGCCGTACGGCGGCCGGCAGATCGCGGCGGTTGAGCCGGATCAGCAGCGCCGTGTAGACGAGGGTGACGATGGAGGCGGTGCAGGTGGAGATGGTCAGCAGCACGATCGGCTGGTTCACCCCGGACAGCAGGATCGCCGAGCCGATGGCGACCTCGGCCCACACCACCGCGAAGTACAGCCGTCCCTCGGTCCAGAAGGCCGAATCGCGCAGGTAGTTGCGCTTGGTGAAGTCGCTGACCACCCGTCCGATGATGTCGAGCAGACCGATCGAGGCGGCCCAGAGCGAGACCGTCGCCACCGCGAAGAACAGGATCTTGAGCCAGTCGCCCACCTGCTGCCCCAGCAGATCGCCCTGGAGCCGCAGGAACTCCGGGCTGTTCTCCACATCGTCGCGTCCGAAGAGGGTTTCGTACGCGAGCATGCTCATCAGCCCGATCGTCACCAGGCAGATCACGAAGAACGACACGATGTGCTCGGTGTTGGCCCGCCGCCACCACACCCGCCAGCGGGCCAGATTGGCCTCGTCCTGCGGAAAGGCGTAGCGGTCGGCGCCCGATGCCTCCGACTGGCCGGTGATGGGAGAGACCAGCTTGGGGACATGGGCGCCCATGCCGTAGCCCTTGTCCCGGATCCAGTTGCTGAGCACCAGGTTGTGCACCCCGCCCGCCCCGGCGGCGCCCAGCGCGCTGAGGATCATGGTGAAGGTGATGCCGTCCGGGATCCGGCCGGCGCCGGTGACGGTCTTCTCGCCCGCCGTGGTCCAGGTGTGCCAGCCGATGACGGCGACCGCGACGACGGCGAGGAAGAACAGCGTCAGGATGACCTTGACCAGTTCGACCTTCTCGATCGTGCGGTAGACCACCGGTGAGACGGTCAGCACCACCCCGAAGCCCACCAGCGAGCCCACGGTGATCCAGACGACATCGCCGCCGCCGGTCAGATAGGTGAGCACGGTCGATCCGGAGGTGGCCCAGCCCGGCCACACGTACTGGAACGCCCCGGCCAGGCAGATCAGGATGCCCCACGCCCTGGACCAGCGGGAGAAACCGGCGACCACGGTCTGCCCGGTGGCCAGGGTGTAGCGCTCGATCTCCAGGTTGATCACCGTCTGGATGGCCAGGGTCACCACCGCGAGCCACAGCAGCCCGAGCCCGCCGACCGAGGTCAGATACGGCCAGAGGATGATCTCGCCCGCCGCCATGCCGATCCCGACGGCGACGACCCCCGGCCCGACCATCGTGCGCAGCGGTGGTGGATCGGGCAGATCGAGGCAGTCGGGCGGGGCGGCGGTGGGGGACGGGCGCTGGGCGGACGGTGTCGACGACGCTGACGACATGGCGGCTCCTCGGGGGACGGCGAGGCCGTTTCCGGACGGGGGATTGGGGGTTCAGCGGGTGCGGGCGTGCTGGGCGGCCAGGCGTACGGGCGCGTTGGCCGCGCCATAGCCCTGGTAGCCGTCGATCCGCTGGACGATCTCGAAGAAGACCCGGCCGACGGTGGCCGTGTAGAGGTGCAGGAAGGTGCCGCTGTCGTCCCGGTCGTAGAGCAGACCGAGTTCCCGCAGGGTGCGATGGAGCCCGGGGTCGAGCTCATGGCGCGCTTCGAGGTCGTCGTAGTAGTTGTCGGGGATGGGCAGCAGGGGCGCGCCGCGTTCCCTCAGCCGGCGCGCGGTGGCGACGATGTCCCGGCTGTGCAGCGCGATGTGCTGCCACAGCGAGCCGGACGGGCCCGAACCCGGGCGGATCTGGGCGACGTTGAGCGCGAGCCGTACCGAGCCGTCGGCGCCCGAGACGGCCCGGCTGCGCAGCAGCCCGTACGGATCGGCCAGTTCCAGGGACTCGTGCGGCCGCAGTCCCAGGACGGCGCGGTAGAACAGCGAGGCCTCGTCGAAGTGGTGCCGGGGCTGGGTGAGCGCCACATGGTCGATATGGGTGATCCCGGCGGGGGAGGCGGAGGCGGCGCGCGGGGTGAAGTCGCCGGTCCAGCTGGGGTGGTCGGGGTGTTCGGTGCGGCAGAAGAAGAGCTCGGTGGAGTCGGGCGCGGCGACCGCGTCCAGCGGGGCGTCCGCCACGGCCCGGTGGCGCGGCAGTACGGGGGCGAGCAGGGCCCGCGCCCGGCCCGCGGAGGCGGCCGGGTCGGGGGTCTCCAGGCCGATGGCGGCGAGCGCCGGTTCGGGGTGCCCGGTGGTGGCGTCGAGGCCGGAGTTGAGGACGATCCGGGCGTCGCCCTGCTCCCAGAGCTCCACGGGCTTGGAGTGGTGGCGGCCGGTGCGGGCGAAGCCCAGCCCGGTCAGCAGCGCGGGCAGCTCGGGGCCGGTGGAGGCCAGTTCGGCGAAGGCGAAGCCGGTGGGGACGACGGGCGCGGGCAGATCGGTGCGGCCCGCGGCCTCCTCCAGGGCGATCAGCGAGCGCAGCGCGTCCACGGCGGTGCGGGCGGTGTCGCCCTGCCGGAAGACGTCGTTGAAGACCTCCAGGGACAGCGGCCCTTCGTAGCCGGTCCGCAGCACGTGCTCCAGCAGCCCGGCCACGTCGAGGCCGCCCTGGCCGGGGAAGCAGCGGTAGTGGCGGCTCCACTGGAGGACGTCCATGGCCATCAGCGGGGCGTCGGCGAGCTGAAGGAAGAAGATCTTCTCGCCGGGGATCTCCTCGATGCCCTTGGGGTCCGAGCCGCGCGAGAGGATGTGGAAGCTGTCCAGGCAGGTGCCGAGCGCGGGGTGGTCGGCCTGCCGGACGATCCGCCAGGCGTGGTCGTAGGTGTTCACATGCCGTCCCCAGGCCAGCGCCTCGTAGGCGATGCGGATGCCGTGGGCGGCGGCCCGCTCGGCCAGGAGGCGCAGTTGCCCGGCGGCGAGGGCGTCGTCGTCGAGGGCGGCGGGGGAGACGCTGGAGCACACCAGCATCAGATCCGCCCCGAGCCGCTCCATGACCGCGAACTTCTTCTCGGCCCGGCGCAGCGTGCGGGCCAGGAGCTCCTCGGGGACGGCCTCGACATCACGGAAGGGCTGGAAGAGGTCGATGGTGAGGCCGAGTTCGGCGGCCCGGTCCCGGATCCGCTCCGGTGACAGCGGGCTGGCCAGCAGGTCGTTCTCGAAGATCTCGACCCCGTCGAAACCGGCGGCGGCGATGGCGGTGAGCTTCTCCTCGAGGGTGCCGCTGAGGCACACGGTGGCGATGGACTTGCGCATGATCAGCCTCCGGCGGGGAGCTCGAGCAGGTCGGAGAGGTCGGCGAGCATCCGTGTCGCGTCGGGTTCGCGGCCGGTGAAGAGGCGGAAGGCGTCGGCGGCCTGGAAGACGGCCATGCCGCCCCCGTCCAGGGTGCGGCAGCCGGCCGCACGGGCGGCGGCCAGCAGCGGGGTCTCCAGCGGGCGGTAGACCACCTCGGCGACCCACAGCCCGGCCCGCAGCAGCTCCACGGGCAGCGGCAGCCCGGGGTGGGCGGCCATCCCGGTGGGGGTGGCGTGCACCAGCCCGTCGGCGCCGCCGACGGCCGCCGGGAGCCCGCCGGGCGCGACGGTACGGACCCGGGCCGCGCCGAACCGTGTCGCCAGCGTCCCGGCGAGCCCGGCGGCCCGCGCCGGGTCGGTGTCGGCCAGCGTCAGCCGGTCGGCGCCGACGGTCAGCAGGGCGTGGGCGACGGCGGCGCCCGCCCCGCCCGCGCCGAGCAGCACGATCTCGCCGGTGGGCGCGTCGGGCAGACCGCGGGCGAAGGAGCGGGCGAAGCCGGACCAGTCGGTGTTGTGGCCGATGGCCCGGCCGTCCTCGCCGAAGACCACCGTATTGACCGCGCCGAGCAGCGCGGCGTCCTCCGACAGCCCGTCGAGGTGTTCGATCACCGTCTGCTTGCAGGGATGGGTGATGTTGAGCCCGTCGAAGCCCAGCCGGGCGGCGGCCCGCACCAGCTCGCCGACCCCGTCCGGGCCGAGCCCCAGCGGATCGATGTCGATCAGGCGGTAGAGATACCGCAGCCCGTGGCGGTCGGCCTCGCGCTGGTGGAGGGCGGGGGAGAGCGAGGGGCCCACTCCGGATCCGACCAGCCCCACCAGACAGGACTCCGGCCCCTCCCGGCCCTCCGCCGGGCCTCGTGACTGCCGTGCACTGCCCCGCATACCGGTGACCTCCCGCCTTCCGGGTTAATGTACGAACTGGTTCGTTAGTAGCGTGGACAGTAAAGGCCCAGGACCGCCCTCTTGTGAACCCCCTGGACGTAGAGTGGCCCCAGCATGAGCGATCAGCCGCCGAAGAACAGCCGCCTCCGCGACGCCGTCCGCACCCAGGCCGAGATCCTGGACGTCGCCACCCGCGAATTCGCCGAACGCGGCTACGCCGGGGCCCGCGTCGACGAGATAGCCGCCCTCACCCGCACCACCAAGCGGATGATCTACTACTACTTCGGCGGCAAGGAGCAGCTCTACATCAAGGTTCTGGAGCGCGCCTACACCGGTATCCGCGAGGCCGAACAGGCCGTGGACGTCACCGGTCTCGACCCCGCCGGGGCCATCCGGCACCTGGCCGAGCTGACCTTCGACCACCACACCGAACATGCCGACTTCATCCGGCTGGTGTCCATCGAGAACATCCACCGGGCCGAGCACCTGGCCAAGTCCGAGACGCTGGCCAAGGCCGGCACCCCGGTGATCGACCTGATCTCCGGGATCCTGGCCCGCGGCCGGGAGCAGGGCGTGTTCCGGGACGACGCCGACGCCGTCGACGTCCACATGATGATCAGCTCATTCGCCGTCTTCCCGGTGGCCAACCAGCACACCTTCGGCACCCTCTTCGGCCGCGACCCCCTGGACCCGGGGCGCCGCGCCCACTACCGCCGGATGGTCGGCGACATGGTCGTGGCGTACCTGCGCACCGGGTCCTGAACCGTACGGCGACCAAACGGCGACCGTACCGCGCAGGACCCGTCACGAACGGGGGCGGGCCTCAGGACGGCATCGCGAGCTCGAACCAGACGACCTTGCCCGTGGACAGCCGGGTCGCGCCCCAGCGCCGCGCCATCCGGTTCACCAGATACAGCCCGCGCCCGCCCTCGTCGGACGGCCGGGCCTGGCGCAGCCGGGGCAGCTGCGGCACATCGTCGCCGACCTCGCAGCGCAGGACGTCCGTGCGCAGCAGCCGCAGCGTGATGGGCCGCTCCGCGTAGCGCACCGCGTTGGTCACCACCTCGCTGACCAGCAACTCCACCGCGTCCGTCAGATCGTCCAGGTCCCAGCGGGCCAGCGCCCGGCGGGCCAGCCGGCGCGCCTGCCCGGCGGTCTGCGCCTTGGGGTCCAGGAACCAGTACGCGACATCGCTGGGCGCGATGCCCTCGAACCGGGCCGCGAGCAGCGCCACGTCGTCGTCGCGGTCGCCGGGCCCGAGCATGTCCAGCACCTCGTCGCACAGCGGCTCCAGCGGCGGCGGGTTGGGGCCGGTGAGCCGGGCGGTCGCGGTCAGCCGCTCCCGCAGCTGCTCGATCCCGGTCCACACATCGCGCATCCGCGACTCGACCAGGCCGTCGGTGTAGAGCATCAGGGTGGCCCCGGCGGGCGCGTCCAGCTCGACCGCCTCGAAGTCGACGCCGCCGACCCCGATCGGCGCCCCCGGCGGCACCCGCAGCACCTCGGCGCGGCCGCCCCGGTGCAGCAGGAGCGGCGGCGGATGGCCCGCGTTGGCCACCACGATGCGGTGCGCGACCGGGTCGTAGACCGCGTACAGGCAGGTGGCCATGCGGTCGGTGCCCAGCCGCTGGGCCTGCTCGTCGAGGTGGTGCAGCACCTCCTGGGGCGGCAGGTCGAGCCCGGCGAGGGTCTGCGCGGTGGTGCGCAGCTGGCCCATGATCGCGGCCGAGGTCATGGAGTGGCCCATGACGTCGCCGACCACCAGCGCCACCCGGTTGCCCGGCAGCGGGATCGCGTCGTACCAGTCGCCGCCGACCCGCGCGGTCTCGGCCGCGGGCAGATAGCGGCTGGCCAGCCGGACGCCGGTGGGCTGGGGCAGCGAGTCGGGCAGCATGGTGCGCTGGAGCTCGTCCGCGATGTACACCTCGCGCCCGTACAGCACCGCCTTGTCGACGCCGAGCGCGGTGTGGGTGGCCAACTGGGCGGCCACCAGCAGATCGTCGGGTTCGAACGGCGGCCGGTCCGGGCGGCGTACGAAGACGGCCGCGCCGATCACCCGGCGGCGGCCGCGCAGCGGCGCCAGCACGGTGCGCTGACCGGTCGCCACCGAGGGGCCCTCGCCCAGCAGTTCCGGCAGCGCGGCACGGGCGGCCTGCGAGTCGCCGAAGACCGGCCGCACCCCGCGCAGCACCTCGGCCAGCGGGCCGCCCGCCTCCACCTCGCACAGCTCGGCGGCCGGCCCGCCGCCCACGGCGGGCGACAGATCAGGCTGGGAGGGCAGCAGCGACAGCCGGCCGCTGTCGGTGTCCGGGTCCAGCGGGATCCGGTCGGTGCGGCGCAGCCGCAGCACCACCGGGCCGACCGGGCGCTCGTCGCCGACCGGCAGCGGATCGCGCAGATAGACGAGGATCGCGTCGGCGAAGGTGGGCACGGTGGCCCGGCACAGGCCCAGCACGATCTCGTCCAGGTCGATGCCCCGGGCGATCCGGCGGGTGGCGGCCCCCACGAACCGCAGCCGGTCGCCGCCCCGGTCCCGCGCGGTGGCCGCCTCGGCGGCCGCGGAGCCGCCCGCGGGCGGAACGGTGGGCACGCCGCCCTCCGGCGCGCTGTAGCCGACCTCACCCGCCGTGGCGGCCGCGGTGTGGGCGTCGCCGGATCCGGCGGCTCCGCGGGCGTCGTTGGATCCGGGTGCTGTGTGTGCTTCGCCGGCCCCGGCCGCCGCATGGGCCTCGCCGGATCCGGTCGCCGTATGTGCTTCACCGGCCCCGGCCGTCGCGGAAGCCTCGGCCGGGCGCTCCGGATGCTCGCCCGCGCCGGTGCCCCGGCACGCCGCCTCCCGGCCGCGCCCGTCGCCCTGGGCGGCCGGGGGCTGCTCATCGGGGCCGGTGCCGCCGTTCGCTCCCGGCCGGCGCGACGCGCCTCTTGCGGCATTGCGATCCGCGTCCCACACAGGCTCGCCCTCCGGTGTGCCGTGCTCCGGCTGCGCCGGGTGCTCGCTCTCCGCCGTGTTCCGGCGCTCCCTGCCTCCGCCACCGCGCGCCGCGGCGGCGCTCCCTCGCTTCCCGGCCCCGTCCGCCCCGGCCGCGCCGCTCCCGCCGCGGCCACGGCGCGCGGACCCCGTCCGGTCGGCGCCCTCGCCGCGCTCGGGCGCGGCGCCGCGCCCTCTGGTGCGGGGCGCGGGCTCCCCGGCGGGACCCGGGGGTCCGTCGTGGGCCGCCGGGCCGGCCGGGCCGTCCGGGCGGTAGGCCGGACGCGGGCGGCCGTCGCCCGGCTCCTGGCCGGGGGCAGCCGTCTGCCGCACGGCGGTCCGCGGGTCCGGGACCGCGCCGTGCGCGTCGTCGGGCGCGGCCGCGCCCGGGGCGGCGGCAGAGGTGGCCGCCTGCCGCCTGTTGTGGGAGGTGGGGTGCTCCGTCACGCGTGGGTTTCCATCCGTCCGGGGCCGTACGCCCGCGTCTCGTGGGCGCACCGAGTGTCAGGCACGTCGTCGGCAGTTCAGATAGAGCTGGATCTCGGGTGGTACGTCCGTGCTGGCCGGGGCGTACGCGTGCGAGTCCTCCCCGGTGATCTCGAAGCCCGCATCGCGGACGGCCTGGCGCAGCTCGTCCCGCAGATAACCGGATACCCGGACCGAGTTGCCGAGGAACGGAATGGGGAAGTCGTCGATGTCCGCCTCCACCATGCCGAGCCCCAGCAGCCCTCCGGGTCTCAAACAGGCGTACAGGGCCCGCAGTGCGTACGGGATCTCCGGGCGGGGCAGCAGCAGCAGCGTGAAGTAGGCCGCGATGCCGTCGAACGGGCCGAGCTCCCGGGGGCCTCCGGGGCCGTACCGGCCGCCCACCCGCAGATCGACGATGTCCACATGGTGGAAGGTGGCCTCCGGCACATTGTCCCGGGCCAGCTTGAGCATCCCCGGGGAGATGTCGATCCCGACCACCTCGTGCCCCGCGTCGACCAGCTGACGGGCCGTGGGCAGGCCCGTACCGCAGCCGACGTCGAGCACCCGGGAGCCGGGCGGAAGCGTTTCGGCCAGCCAGCGGCCGGCGTCGAGCTGGCCCTCCTTGTGCGGAAAGGCGTCGTCGTAGCGGTCGCCGATGTGGTCGAAGGCCTCCGCCTGACCGCTGCGGTCCAGTGCCAGGCGGTCGAAGTCCTCGTAGCCCTCGTAACCGTCCCCGTGCTCGTCCTCACCGCTCACCACTCCGCCCCCTCCTGTGACATTACGTCAGATCTTGCGCATCGCCCGTGACTTGCGCCGGCGTCTGGTGTCCCGCATGGGCAGTGTTCCGGACGACGATCCTACGTTTGAAACACTGGGACACGACAAGAGGTTCATGACCTCGAGTGTGCCGAGGTGTGCTTCTTGTCCGTACGGCCCCAGTCCGCCGGAAGCGCGGGCACGGACCACGCGGGGTCGGGCCGCCAGCTCTCCCACCCGTCCCGGAAGGGCGCTCCCCAGGACTCGATGGCCGCCGTGGCCGCCCGCCCCGCGGCCCGGACCCGCTCCGCCTGCTCGGGACCCATCAGCCCGGCCCGCTGCGCCTGCGCGAACTCGTCCTCGTCCTTCCATTCCCAGCTGCGGTCGGCGTAGACCGCGATGTCCAGGAAGTGGTCCTCGGAGTCCACTCCGCGGTCCCAGCGGACCAGTGGCTCCTCCAGGTTCACGTACCAGTTCCGGAACCGCCAGCCATGGTCCCAGAACAGCCACACCGACCACGGTTCGCCGGGCCGGGCCAGCTTCAGCACACCGGTGCCGAACCACTGGGACAGCGCGGTGGTCCGCGGCTTGGTGTACCGGGTGGACAGCGGCTCGTGGTGCACCGAGGTGCCGTCGGTGAGCTGCGGTTTGACGCAGACGGTGCCGGGGGCGAGCCAGACGGCCAGCAGTTCGGCGGTGTCCTCGACGACGGTCACGGGACGGCAGATGTGGATGAGGTCGGAGGCGTTGGCCCGATAGCGCCACAGAATGTGGTCACCCGGTGCCCACCGGGCGGTGTCCGCCGTCCCCGTCGTCTCCACGATGTCCGCTGTCATGAGCAGATCTTAGGTGCGTACGGGCCGCGGTGCCGTGACCTACGACGCAACCGGGGACCAACGCCCGGCTAAGGATGTGTCATGCGCAGGACGTCAAGGGCCTCGTCGAGCTGGTCCAGGGTCAGCAGTCCGCGCTCCACATAGCCGGACTCCAGCACCACCTCGCGGATCGTCTTGCGCTCCGCCAGCGACCGCTTGGCCACCTTCGCCGCCTCCTCGTAGCCGAGGTAGCGATTGAGCGGGGTCACGACGGACGGCGAGGACTCCGCGTACTCCCGGGCCCGCTCGGCGTTGGCGCTGATCCCGTCGATCGTGCGGTCCGCGAGCAGCCGGGAGACATTGGTCAGCAGCCTGATCGACTCCAGCAGATTCTTGGCGATCACCGGGAGCATCACATTGAGCTCGAAGTTCCCGGCGGCCCCGGCCGTGGCGACGGTGGTGTCATTGCCGGTGACCTGCGCCGCGACCATCAGCGTGGCCTCGGGGATCACCGGGTTGACCTTCCCCGGCATGATCGACGAGCCGGGCTGGAGATCGGGCAGCGCGATCTCGGCGAGCCCGGTGCGGGGGCCCGAGGCCATCCAGCGCAGATCGTTGGCGATCTTGGTGAGGCCGACCGCGATGGTCCGTAGCTGCCCGGACGTCTCGACCAGCCCGTCCCGCGCGCCCTGCGCCTCGAAGTGGTCCCGGGCCTCGGTCAGCGGCAGCCCGGTGGTGCGGGTCAGCTCGGCGATGACGGCGGCCGCGAACCCGGGCGGGGTGTTGATCCCGGTGCCCACCGCCGTACCGCCCAGCGGCAGCTCGGCCAGCCGGGGGAGCGAGGTGCGCAGCCGCTCGATCCCGTACCGCACCTGGGCCGCGTAGCCGCCGAACTCCTGTCCGAGGGTCACCGGAGTGGCGTCCATCAGATGGGTCCGCCCCGCCTTCACCACCGCGGCGAACTCGGCGGCCTTGCGCTCCAGCGCCTCCGCCAGATGGGCCAGGGCCGGGATCAGATCGCCGGTGACGGCCGCGGTGGCCGCGATGTGGATGGAGGAGGGGAAGACGTCGTTGGAGGACTGGCTGGCGTTGACGTGGTCATTGGGGTGCACCGGGCGGCCCAGGCGCTCGCTCGCCAGGGTGGCCAGCACCTCGTTGGTGTTCATGTTGGACGAGGTGCCCGAGCCGGTCTGGAAGACGTCCACCGGGAAGTGGTCGTCCCAGCGGCCCTCGGCGACCTCGGCCGCCGCCTCCGAGATCGCCCCCGCGACGTCCTTGTCCACCACGCCAAGCTCGGCGTTGACCAGGGCGGCCGCGCCCTTGATCCGCGCCAGCGCCTGGATGTGCGCCCGCTCCAAGTGCTGCCCGCTGACGGGGAAGTTCTCCACCGCCCGCTGGGTCTGGGCCCGCCACTTGGCGTGTGCGGGCACCCTGACCTCGCCCATCGAGTCGTGCTCGATGCGGTAGCCCTCCCGGGGGCCGTCGTCGCGGTGGCTCTCGTCGGTCATGGGGACACCTCCGTCCAGCACAGCGCCTTCACGCCACGCGGTGTTCCCGCGCCCGCTGAGCCGAACGGGTGAGCCCGGTCACCGTACGGCCTCGGGCGCCCGCGGGGTGTCCACCTCGCCGGTGCGCTTGAGCTTCTGCCACGGCAGCAGGGCGCCGGTGGCCGCGGTGACGCAGGAGTGCAGCAGCACCAGATACATCAACTGGCGGTAGGCGATCTGCTGCAACGGCAGTACGGCCAGTGCCCGGGAGTTCTCCCGGTCCAGCCGGAACGCGTACGCCGCCCCCAGCAGCTGCACCAGCAGCAGGGCCGCCCACGCCAGCAGCGAGCGCACCGGATCCAGGAAGATCACCCCGTAGAGGGTGAAGAGGTCGATCAGCGGCGCGCACAGCGGGGTGAGGATCTGGAAGAGCACCACCAGCGGCATCCCCACCCGCCCGAACCGCCCCGAGGGCCCCCGGTCGATCAGCGAGCGGCGGTGCTTCCACAGCGCCTGCATGGTGCCGTAGGACCAGCGGTAGCGCTGCTTCCACAGCTGGCCGAGGGAGCTGGGCGCCTCGGTCCAGGCGCGGGCGTGCTCCTGGTAGACCACCCGCCAGCCGGCCCGGTGCAGGGCGATGGTGATGTCGGTGTCCTCGGCCAGGGTGTCCGCGCTCATGCCCCCGGCCTCCAGCAGCGCCAGGCGGCGGAAGGCGCCGATCGCGCCGGGGATGGTGGGCATGCAGCGCAGCAGGTCGTACATCCGCCGATCGAGGTTGAAGCCCATCACATACTCGATGTGCTGCCAGGCGCCGATCAGTCTCCCCCGGTTGCCGACCTTGGCGTTGCCCGCCACCGCGCCCACCCGCGAGTCGGCGAACGGGCGCACCAGCTCGCGGATGGTGGTGGGCTCGAAGACGGTGTCGCCGTCCATCATCACGATCAGCTCGTGGCGGGCATGGGCGATGCCCCGGTTGAGGGCCGCGGGCTTGCCCGCGTTGGCCTGCCGCAGCACCCGTACGTTGGGCAGCCCCATGGCCTCGGCGATATCGGCGGTGCCGTCGGTGGAGCCGTCGTCCACGACCAGGATCTCGATGGGGTGGGTGGAGGCGGACAGCGACTTCAGGGTGTTGGCGATGCACTCCTTCTCGTTGTACGCGGGCACGATCACGCTCACCGGATCGGTGACCTCCTGTACCCGGCTCCAGCGCCGCCGCTCCCGGGAGCGCCGGTGCCACCAGGCGAGCACCACCATCAGCAGCAGCCGCCCGATCACCGAGAAGCCCACCAGCCCCAGCAGCCCCATCAGGAACGGCAGCGCGCTGTGGCTGAGCGCGGCCGCCCAGATCAGCGCCCGGCCCTCCCAGACCGGCAGGGTGCGGGCCGGGTGGTTGGCGCTGTGGGCGCCGAGCGCGCCGGTGACGGTGGTGAAGGAGTAGCCCTTCTTCTTCATCCGTTCGATGTACAGCGACAGGGCCTTCACTGTCCGCGCGCGGTTGCCGCCCGCGTCGTGGAAGAGCACCGACGCGCCCTTCCCGCCCTCCGGGGTGGCGTTCTGGACGATCTCCTTCACCGGGGGCCGCTGCCAGTCCTCGCTGTCGGTGTCCACGAAGGCGCTGATGTAGCCCTTGGAGCCGATGTGCTGCTGCACCGGCCAGGTGCGGTCGTCCAGCGCCCGGACCTTGGAGGCGTACGGCGCGCGGAACAGCGAGCTGGTGATGGACGCCGCACCGGCCAGGGCCAGCTGGGACTGGGCCAGTTCGCGGTCCATGCGCCCCTTGTCCTGGTACGACAGGTCGACATGGGAGAAGGTGTGCACCCCGACCTCATGGCCCGCGGCCCGCATCCGGCGGACCAGCTCCGGATGGCGGATCACCATCTGGCCCAGTACGAAGAAGGTCCCCCGCACCTTGTGGCGGCGCAGCACGTCGAGGATCTCCGGGGTCCAGCGCGGGTCCGGGCCGTCGTCGAAGGTCAGCGCGATGGTCTTGGCCGGGATGGCGTGCTCGGTGGCCTTTCCCCGGCGGTCGAAGGTGATCACCGGGCCGCCCTTGCGCAGCCGGTCGGGGACGGTGCGCGAGGCGTGTGAGCGGTACACCCGGGCGTCGTTGCCGACCTCGGCGTGCAGATAGCCGTCCAGCAGCAGGGTGCACACCAGCGCGAGCAGGGTCGCGAGGGCGAGCACCATCCGGGTACGGGTGCGGAGCTTGCGCGGTGTGAGGGTGCGGAGTCGGCTCCTGAGCTTGCCCGTGAGCTTGAGCCTGCTGATGAGCGTGAGCTTGCCGGTGAGCCTGAGTCTGCCCCTGGCCCTCGGCCCGCCCGTGCGGCGCGCGGCGCGGCGGCCGGGGCCGGTCAGCCGGAACACCGTACGGGGCGCGCCGTCCTGACGGGGTGCGGGGAGCCGGCGGCGCGGCCGCGGCAGCCTCGGCGGTCTGCCGCCGCTCACGACGCCTCGTCCTCGGCCTCGGGGGCGCCCGGCCCATCGTCCGGGGTGTCGCCTCCGGCGGGCCCCTTGGGGGGCTTGGGCGTGTCGGCCCGCGGGGGCTTCCGCGGCTGGGGCTTCTGGGGGGACGCGGCGTGACCGGGCCGCGTGGTGTGGCCGGGGGCCTGGGGCTGGCCGGAGCCCTTGGCGGGCGGCTCGGCGCCGGCGGGGTGCTGCTTCGACGGCGTGTGCGAGGCATCCGCGGGCCGCTTGCCGGGCTGATGGCCGGCCGGATGTGACGGCGTGTGGCCGGCCTTGTGGTGCTTGCCGGGCCGGTGCCCCGCGGCGGACTCGCGGCCGCCGGGGCGGTGGTGCGCGGGGGAGTGCCGCGGCGCCGAGCGGGGGGCCTTGGGCGGGTCGGGCCGTGGCGGCGCGGGCCGTGGCCGGGTGGTGATGGGGGGCAGGGCGACGGGCTCCCGGGCGTCCCGGTGCTCCGGACGGCCCGAGGCGTGCCGCTCGCGCCGGTGCTGACGGTCGGTCGGCCCGTGCGCGTCGTCCCCGTACTCGCCCCCGTACCCGTCCTCGTAGCCGTACGCGTGCGCGTCACGCCGCTCGTCCGGCTCGGAGGGGCCCGAACGCCCCTCGGGGGTGTGGTTCGGCCCCCGGCCCAACGCCTCGGTGGAGAGGGGATGTCCGGGGATCAGCGTCTGCGGCGCGAACGGCGTACCGCCCGCGTAGCCCAACCCCAGGACCGCCGAATAGCCGAGGCAGGCGGCTCCCGCGACGACGCCCACATGTCGTACCAGTCGGCCACGGCGCCCGGACAGGTCCACGAACACGGGCCCCTTCCGGGCCACGTCAGCGCGGAGGGGACGCGAAGGCGCGCGCTCGGCCACATCTGACTGAGGATCCATACGGAAGAGGCTAATGCAGAAAATACGACATACGATATATAAGTCAAACATGCGGTGTGTCATAGTTCAGTAGGCTTCACCGAATATGCGAGTTTTGACGGGAGGACGGCACGGGCGGCACGGGCCCCCGGCGCCTCGTACCGGACCACAAGGAGGAGCCAGAGCCATGAGGGCCAGCCCCCGCATGAGCGGAATCGCCGTGGCCGGCGCGGTGGTCTGCGCCACCATCGCCGTATGGGCGGGACACCAGAAGCAGTCGCCCGAGCCACACGCCGCGCCCTCACAGCCCCCGGCGTCACAGCCCCCCGCGGCGCGTCAGCCCGCCGAGTTCGTGCCGTACGTCAACGCCTGGTCGGACCCGGGGTACGACATGGCCGCCGCGGCGTCGCGCGGGGTCAAGGAGTTCTCGCTGGGCTTCGTCGTCGCGGGCGACGGCTGCGCCCCGGTGTGGGACGGCGGCGCCTCGCTGGAGGACCAGGGCCTGGAGGCCCGGATCGAGGGCGTCCGCCGGGCCGGTGGCGACGTACGGATCTCCTTCGGCGGCGCCGAGGGCACCGAGCTCGCCACCGTCTGCACCGACGTCCCCGAACTCGCCTCCGCCTATGCCGAGGTGATCGAGCGTTATCAGGCCAACAGGATCGACTTCGACCTCGAGGGCGAGGCGCTCGCCGACGCCGAGGCGGCCGCCCGCCGCGCCCAGGCGCTCGCGCTGATCCAGCGCACCCACGAGGGCCTGAACATCTCCTTCACCCTGCCCGCCATGCCGGACGGGCTGACCCCGCAGGGCGTCGCCCAGTTGGAGGCCGCCAAACAGGAGGAGGTCATCCTCTCGGGCGTCAACATCATGGCGATGAACTACAGCGGCGACCACACCGGCGACATGGGCGACTACGCCGTCCAGGCGGCCACCGCCGCCCAGGCCCGGATCCGCGAGGTGTTCGGCATGTCCGACGCCGCGGCCTGGAAGATCCTCGCCGTGACGCCGATGATCGGGGTCAACGACGTCACCGGCGAGACCTTCACGCTGGAGGACGCGTCCGGTCTGGCGCGGTTCGCCGCGGAGAAGGGGATCGGACGGCTGTCGATGTGGTCCGCCGAACGGGACCAGCCGTGCACCCCGGAGATGAGCCGGTCCGCCACCCCGGCCGCCCCCACGGCCGGTGCCGCGGCCCCCGAGCCGACCGCGAACGCCGTCCCCAACACCCGGTGCAGCGGCGTCACCCAGCGCCCGGGCGCCTTCGAGGCGGCGCTGAGGGGCTGACCGGGCGCGCCCCTCCGTCCACCCCTGGACGGGGGTCCAGGGGATGGAGCCCCTGGGGATGGGACGGGTAAGGGCGGCGGGGGCGCATCCACTAAGGGCGGGGGCGCATCCCCCGCCGCCCCGCAGGCGCTACTCCCGCCCCGGCCCCCGCACCGGAATACTCGTGAACGTCGGCTGGGGCGCCGGGTCCTGGAAGAAGTCGTTCCCCTTGTCGTCCACCACGATGAACGCCGGGAAGTCCTCGACCTCGATCCTCCAGACCGCCTCCATGCCCAGCTCCTCGTACTCGAGGACCTCGACCTTCTTGATGCAGTCCTGGGCCAGCCGCGCCGCCGGGCCGCCGATCGAACCCAGGTAGAAGCCGCCGTGCGCGGCACATGCGTCGGTGACCTGCTTGGAGCGGTTGCCCTTGGCCAGCATGACCTTCGAGCCGCCCGCCGCCTGGAACTGCTCGACGTACGCGTCCATCCGGCCCGCCGTCGTCGGCCCGAAGGAGCCGGAGGCATAGCCCTCGGGGGTCTTGGCCGGGCCCGCGTAGTAGACCGGGTGGTTCTTCAGGTACTCCGGCATCTCCTCGCCCGCGTCCAGCCGCTCCTTGATCTTCGCGTGGGCGATGTCCCGGGCGACCACCAGCGTGCCGGTCAGCGAGAGCCGGGTCTTGACCGGGTGCTTGGTCAGCTCGGCCAGCACCTCGTCCATCGGCCGGTCGAGGTCGACGGCGACCGCGTCCAGGTCCGGGCCCGCGCCCTTGACCAGCTCCTCGTCCGTCGTCTCCGGCAGGAAGCGCGCCGGGTCGGTCTCCAGCTGCTCCAGGAAGACGCCCTCCGGCGTGATCTTGGCGAGCGCCTGGCGGTCGGCGGAGCACGAGACCGCGATCGCGACCGGGCAGGAGGCCCCGTGCCGAGGCAGCCGTACGACCCGCACGTCATGGCAGAAGTACTTGCCGCCGAACTGTGCGCCGATCCCGATCTTCTGCGTCAGCTCGAAGACCTTCTCCTCCAGCTCCTTGTCGCGGAAGCCGTGCCCGGTCGGCGAGCCTGAGGCGGGCAGCTCGTCCAGGTAGTGCGCGGAGGCGTACTTCGCGGTCTTCAGCGCGTACTCGGCGCTGGTGCCGCCGACCACGATCGCCAGGTGGTACGGCGGGCAGGCGGCCGTGCCCAGCGAGCGGATCTTCTGCTCCAGGAACTTCATCATCGATGCCTCGTTCAGCACCGCCTTCGTCTCCTGGTAGAGGAAGGACTTGTTGGCCGAGCCGCCGCCCTTGGCCATGAAGAGGAACTTGTAGGCGCCGCCGTCGGTCGCGTACAGCTCGATCTGCGCGGGCAGGTTGGAGCCGGTGTTCTTCTCCTCCCACATGGTCAGCGGGGCCATCTGGGAGTACCGCAGGTTGAGCTTGGTGTACGCGTCGTAGACACCGCGCGAGAGGGCCTCCTCGTCGCCCCCTTGTGTCAGCACGTTCTGCCCGCGCTTGCCCATGACGATCGCCGTGCCGGTGTCCTGGCACATCGGGAGCACCCCGGCCGCCGCGATGTTGGCGTTCTTCAGCAGGTCCAGCGCGACGAAGCGGTCGTTGGCGCTGGCGTCGGGGTCGTCGAGGATGCGGCGCAGCTGGGCGAGGTGGGCGGGGCGCAGATAGTGCGAGATGTCGTGCATCGCCTCGGCCGCGAGCTTGCGCAGCGCCTCCGGCTCGACCTTCAGGAAGGTGCGCCCATCGGCCTCGAAGGTGCTCACGCCGTCGGAGGTCACCAGACGGTACGGCGTGGTGTCCTCTCCCAGGGGCAGCAGGTCCGAATAGGCAAACTCTGGCATCGCGGCCATTCCTCACTCGACGGGGCTTCGGCTGACTTCGTCGACAGCGCGTCCATAAGCGTAGAACGGGGCAGCGGGACGGGGCCTGTGAGGTAAGGCTCAGTAGTAGGGGAAGGATCAGGGATCGTCCCCTAGTCGCGATCTAGCCCCGTCTTGGATCGCTGCCCTCGCGATGTTCGGCCCCGGGGGGCCTCACGGGCTTCGGGCAGCCGCGCCGGACTCCGTCCGTCGAGTCGCCTCTACCCCTAGTCGCGATCTATCGCGACTGGGTACGCTGAGCCCGTGGATGAGCAGCAGCCCGTGCCCCTGACCAAATCCGCCCCCGCACCCGCGCCCGAGGCCGCGTCGGCCCCGGCGCCCGCTTCTGCCGCGCCCGCGCCCGCGGCCGTCGCGGAGCTCCGCGCGTCCGACGCGGACCGCGACCGGATCGCGGACATCCTGCGGGAGGCGCTTGCCGAGGGGCGGCTCCAGCCGGAGGAGCACGCCGAGCGGATCGACGCGGTCTATCGCGCCAAGACCCTCGGCGAGCTGGAGCCCCTGGTGCGCGATCTGCCCGCCGCACCCACCCGCGGCGCCGCCTCCGCCTCCGCTTCCGCGCGCGACGCGGAGTCGGGGTGGCCGCGTTCCCTCCCCGAGTCGGAGAACCTGGTGGCGGTGTTCGGCGGTTCGACGCGCAAGGGCCGCTGGCGGGTCAGGCGCCGTACGAACGCCCTGGCGATCTTCGGTGGCGTCGAGATCGATCTGACCGAGGCGGTCTTCGAGCAGCAGGAGATCGTCATCCATGTCGTGGCCGCCTTCGGCGGGGTGGAGATCAAGGTCCCGGAAAACGTCTCGCTGCGCGGTTCGGGCGCGGGCATCCTCGGCGGTTTCGACGTCACGACGTACGAGGCGCAGGACCCCGACGCACCGGTGATCCACGTCACCGGGTTCGCCGTCTTCGGCGGTGTGGAGGCCAAGCCCAAGCGGGGTAAGCGGCTGAAGAACCTGCGAGCATAAGCCCTGAAGAAGGGGTGTGCACGGGGAAGTTCCGGGTGGGACAACGGTGTGCATAAGCGCGCGCACAGCGGGTAAGGCTTGGTGCATCGTCTCTCGTACGGCTGATGGGGGTGCTAACGGGGCCGTACACCTCGAGGCGGGCAAGGGTGACCACCGGAGCCGTCGTCAGGAGTAGACCGTGCTGCAACCGCATCAGCCCCTGCTGGAAGCCGCCGTGCCCCCGCAGCGCGTCCCCGCGCGGGATCAGGCCGGCCCCTGGCACTCGGAGGCGGTGTGCCGACGCGATGAGGCCGGGCTGTTCTTCGCTCCCTCCAAGGAGCCCACGGCTGCCAGGCTGTCGCGGGAGGAGGCCGCCAAGCGCGTCTGCGCGCGCTGCCCGGTCATGGTCGAGTGCCGGGAGCACGCACTGCTGCAACCCGAGCCGTACGGAGTGTGGGGCGGGCTGACCGCGGCCGAGCGCCGGGTCGTGCTGGCCCGCCGCCGGCGCCGGGAGGCCGAGCTACAGCGCGCGGTGCGGGTCGCCGCCGCCGGCTGAACTCTTCGGGACCTGGGCCGGGCACCGCCGGGAGGCGGGACCCGGCCCTCGTCATGCGGCGTCTGTCATGCGGGGCATCTCATGCGGGGTCTGTTCTGCGGGGTCTGCCATGCGGTGTCGGCTGAACGCCGCGGTCGGCTGACCCCCCGTCGTCCTGAACGCCGCCGTCGCCTCGCTCAGCTGGGCCGTTCGAAGTCGACCGAGGCGTAGGCGCGCAGCTTGGCCAGCCGGTGGGTGGAGTCGATCTGCCGGATCGTCCCGGACTTGGACCGCATGACCAGCGACTGGGTGGTGGCGGTCTCCGCGCGGTACCGCACCCCGCGCAGCAGATCCCCGTCGGTGATGCCGGTCGCGACGAAGAACACATTGTCGCCGCTGACCAGGTCGTCCGTCTCCAGAACCTGGTCGAGGTCATGGCCCGCGTCGAGGGCGCGCTGGCGCTCCTCGTCGTCCTTCGGCCAGAGCTTGGCCTGGATGGTGCCGCCGAGGCACTTGATCGCGCAGGCCGCGATGATGCCCTCCGGCGTACCGCCGACGCCCAGCAACAGATCCACCCCGGTGCTCTCGCGCGCGGCCATGATCGCCCCGGCCACGTCGCCGTCGGAGATGAACTTGATCCGGGCGCCCGCCTCCCGGATCTCCTTGACGATGCCCTCGTGGCGGGGGCGGTCCAGGACCACCACGGTGACGTCCTCGGGGCTGGACTTCTTCGCCTTGGCGATCCGGCGGATGTTCACGCCGGGGGGCGCGGTGATGTCGACGAACTCGGCGGCGTCGGGGCCGGTGACCAGCTTGTCCATGTAGAAGACGGCCGACGGGTCGAACATGGTGCCGCGATCGGCGACCGCGAGCACGGAGACGGCGTTGGCCATGCCCTTCGCGGTGAGCGTGGTGCCGTCCACGGGGTCCACGGCCACGTCGCACTCCGGGCCGGTGCCGTCGCCCACGCGCTCACCGTTGAAGAGCATCGGCGCCTCGTCCTTCTCCCCCTCTCCGATGACGACGACGCCGTTCATCGAGACGGTGTGCACGAGGGAGCGCATGGCCTTGACGGCGGCGCCGTCGGCGCCGTTCTTGTCGCCGCGGCCCACCCAGCGTCCGGAGGCCATGGCACCCGCCTCGGTGACCCGGACGAGTTCCAGGGCGAGGTTGCGATCGGGAGCCTCGGGGCTGACCTCGAGCTGGGACGGGAGATGATGCTCGGTCATCGGAGCGCACCTTTCTGTACGGCGACGGACCGTGAGGGCCCCTCCTCCCCGCGAGGGGGATCAGGAGGGTGAGGGTGTTCATGACTTTATCCGCTGATTGGCTAAGTGAGCAGATAGCCCCACGCATGAGCGCGGCCCTGTTGCGAGGTGCGGCGACCCGATGAGGGACGATAGGGGGCGTGGCAGGTATGCGTGGCAAAGAGACGGTCCGGGACATGGTGCTGTCGCTGGCGGCGATCGGCGTCGTCGCGGCGGCCATCTATCTCTTCGGTATCCCGCATGACGAGGGCCCCAAGGGCGCCGGGGTGAAGACGGTGAACTACCGCGTGGAGCTGGCCACGGCCCGCCGTGCCGCCCCGTACCCGGTGGCCGCCCCCGATCCGGGGACCCTGCCCAAGGGCTGGCGGGCGACATCGGTGACCTACCGCCCGGCCGCCGCGCAGGACGGCGCGCTCTGGCACCTGGGCTTCCTCGACCAGAACGAGGAGTACATCGCGGTCGAGCAGAGCGACGGCAAGCCCGTGCCGTTCGTGGAGGAGGTCACCCAGCAGGCGCGGGAGACGAAGCGGACGCAGCGGATCGACGGCAAGGACTGGGTCCGCTACGACGGCGACAAGTACGACGCGCTGGTGCGCAAGGAGCCGGGTGTGACCACGGTGGTCACCGGGACGGCGTCGTACGGGCAGCTGACGAAGATGGCCGAGGCGCTGACCGAGAAGAAGGGCTGAGCGGAGAAGTGGGGCCCTTGGCCCGGACCGCCCGCCGGTCCGGGCCAAGGGCTCCTGGTTCATCGAGCGTGCTCGAGCGTGATCGAGCGGTCGATCAGACCGTGGTGATGACGTCGTCGTAGTCCAGGCGGGGGCCACGGGGGAACCAGGCGTCCTCGCCCGGCTTGCCGATGTTGATGACCATCAGCGGGGTGTGGTCCTCGTCCAGGAACTCCTTCTGGACCCCGGCCGGGTCGAAGCCGGTCATCGGGCCGGCGGCGAGACCGGCGGCGCGGATGCCCAGGATGAAGTAACCGGCCTGGAGCGAGGCATTGAGCGCCGCGGCCTGCTCACGGGAGGCGCGCTCGGCGAAGAAGACGTCCTTGGCCTGCGGGAAGTGCGGGAAGAGCGCGGGCAGCTCCTCGTGGAACTCGTTGTCCGCGGCGAGGATCGCGACCAGCGGGGCGGTCGAGGTCTTGGGCTGGTTGCCCTCGGCCATGTGCTGAACCAGCCGCTCACGGGCCTCGGGCGAGCGGACCAGCACGATACGCAGCGGCGACTGGTTGAACGCGGTCGGCGCGTACTTGATCAGGTCGTAGATCGCCTGCACCTGCTCCTCGGTCACCGGCTCATCGGTGAAGGTGTTGGCAGTGCGGGCCTCGCGGAAGAGCAGGTCCTGGGCGGCGGGGTCGAGAACGAGTGCCATGTGAAGAAACCTCTGCATAAGCGGGGATATCGCTGACGGGCTCCACTCTACGATGCATAGATTAATGTTCAACTAAAATGATGGTGTGGGATGGGGAAGGTGCTCCGAATCACAGCGCGAAGACCGGCGGAGCCGGTCGAGCGCGGTGGATGGGGTGCTCTTGATGGGCGACGCCCGATCGACGCGGCCCCCCGCCACGCCCGCGGGGACGCCCTGCCACCGTCGGCCTCCGTTGAGGCCGAAGGCGCGACCGAGTGCCGCCGGTCGAAGGCGGCAAGGCCGATGGCGGCCGGTCGGCGGCGAGCGCCGATCCAACGCCGCCGGTCGGCGGCGAGCAGCGCCAGCGGTGGCCGGTGGACGCCGAGTGCCGGTCGAGTGCGGCCGTTCGGCGGTGAGCGATGAGCGGCGGCCGGTCAGCCTTCGGTGGGGTTTTCCGTGCGCCCGGCGGACGGCACGTCCGAGTGCGGCGGCCGGTGGACGCCGAGTGCCGGTCGGGTGTGGCCGATCGACGGGCGGCGCGGCTGAGTGCGGCTCGGCCGTTCGACGGCGGGCGGCGCGGGTGGTGGCCGGTGGACGCCGGGCGTCGGTTGGGTCGGTCGGTTCGGCGGCCTGCGATGAGGGGCGGCCGTGAACCGTCGGCCGGGCTCTCCGTGCGCTCGGCGGACGCTTGACCGAGTGTGGCGGTCGATCGACGGCCCGCAACGACCGCGGCCGTTCGACCGTGGGCGACGGACGGCCGCCGGTCAGCCCTCGCCGGCGCTCTCCGCTTCCTCGGCGCCTTCGGCGCCCTCGGCGGCCTCGTCCTCCGCCAGCGCCGCGTCCAGCCGGGCCCTCGCGCCCTCCAGCCAGTGGCGGCAGACCTTTGCCAGCTCCTCGCCGCGCTCCCACAGCGCCAGCGACTCCTCCAGGCTGGTGCCGCCCGCCTCCAGGCGGCGGACCACCTCGACCAGCTCGTCCCGCGCCTGCTCATAGCCGAGCGTGGTCTCCGCCCGCGCGCCCTGCCCGGCCTGGCCGTCCGCCTGTCCGGCCTGCCCGGTCTGCTCGTCCGTCTTCGCCATACCCCTCACCCTATTCAGCGGGTCCGACAGCGACCCGCACCCGGAACTCGCCCTCGGAGACCCGCGCCCGCAGCTCCTCGCCCTCCTCGACCTCCTCGGCCGCCCGCACCACCGAGCCGTCGGGGTGCTGGAGCACCGCATAGCCGCGGCGCAGCGTCGCGGCGGGGGAGAGCGCCACCACCCGCGCCTGGGTGTGGGCCAGCTCGGAGTCGGCCCGGTCCAGCAGATGGCCCAGGCAGCGGCGGGCGCGCTCCAGCACCGCCGTGATCCGCTCCTCGCGCTCGTCCACCATGCGATGCGGCTCCCGCATGCACGGCCGGGCCAGCGCGGCGGCCAGCCCCCGCTCCTCCCGGTCCAGCAGCCCGTGCACACTGCGCAGCGCCCGCTCCCGCAGCTGCTGGACGCGCATCAGCTCCTCGCCCACATCGGGCACGATCTTCTTCGCCGCGTCCGTGGGCGTGGAGGCGCGCAGATCGGCGACCAGGTCCAGCAGCGGCGAGTCCGGCTCATGGCCGATCGCGGAGACCACCGGCGTACGGCACGCGGCCACCGCCCGGACCAGCTGCTCGTCCGAGAACGGCAGCAGATCCTCCACGCTGCCGCCGCCGCGCGCCACCACGATCACATCCACCTCGGGCAGCGCGTCGAGTTCCTTGACCGCCTCGATCACCTGCGGCACCGCGTGCACCCCCTGCACGGCCACATTGCGCACCTCGAAGCGGACGGCGGGCCAGCGCAGCCGCGCGTTCTCCAGCACATCGCGCTCGGCGGCCGAGGCGCGGCCGCAGACCAGCCCTATCAGCTGCGGCAGAAACGGCAGCGGCTTCTTACGGTCGGCAGCGAACAGTCCCTCCGCCGCCAGCGCCTTCTTCGACTGCTCAAGACGTGCGAGCAGCTCCCCCACGCCCACCGGGCGGATCTCGGCGGCCCGCAGGGACAGCTGCCCGCGTGGCGCGTACCACTCCGGCTTGGCGTGCACCACGACCCGCGCGCCCTCGGCGACCGTGTCCGCGATCTTGTCGAAGACGGCGCGGAAGCAGGTGACGGTCAGCGAGATGTCGTAACTGGGGTCGCGCAGGGTCAGGAACACCACACCGGCGCCGGGGCGCCGGGACAGCTGGGTGATCTGCCCCTCGACCCAGACCGCGCCGAGCCGGTCGATCCAGCCCCCGATCAGCCGGGACACCTCGCCGACCGGGATCGGCGCCTCCGCGGACGTGTTGACAGCCATGACCGCGAGGGTATCGGCCCCCACCGACAGCAGCGGCGGTCATCGCCCCCCACCCATCGCCCCCCACCCATCGCCGCCACCAACCGCCTTCCCCAATCGCCGCCACCAACCGGCAGACCCCGCGGTCGTCGCCCCTACCATGGGGGACATGACTGCAACCTCCGCCCGCCGGGTCCTGCTCGCGGCCCCCCGTGGCTACTGTGCCGGTGTCGACCGTGCCGTGATCGCCGTCGAGAAGGCCCTGGAGCAGTACGGCGCGCCGATCTACGTGCGCAAGGAGATCGTCCACAACAAGTACGTCGTCCAGACTCTGGAGAAGAAGGGCGCCATCTTCGTCGACGAGACGGAGGAGGTGCCCGAGGGCTCCATCGTGATCTTCTCGGCGCACGGTGTCGCGCCGGTGGTCCACGAGGAAGCCGCCACGCGCAAGCTGGCCACCATCGACGCCACCTGCCCCCTGGTCACCAAGGTCCACAAGGAAGCAGTCCGGTTCGCCAAGGAGGACTACGACATCCTCCTGATCGGCCATGAAGGCCATGAAGAGGTCATCGGCACCAGCGGTGAGGCCCCCGAGCACATCACCCTGGTCGATGGCCCCGACGATGTGAAGAACGTCGAGGTGCGGGACGAGTCCAAGGTCGTCTGGCTCTCCCAGACCACCCTCTCGGTCGACGAGACGATGGAGACCGTGGACGCGCTCAAGGAGCGCTTCCCGCAGCTCATCAGCCCGCCCAGCGACGACATCTGCTACGCGACGCAGAACCGGCAGACCGCCATCAAGCAGGTGGCCGCCGAGTCCGACCTGGTGATCGTGGTCGGCTCCAAGAACTCCTCCAACTCGGTGCGGCTGGTGGAGGTCGCCCTTGGCGCGGGCGCCAAGGCGGGCCATCTGGTCGACTACGCGAGCGAGATCGACGAGGCATGGCTGGAGGGCGTCACCACGGTCGGCGTGACCTCGGGCGCCTCCGTTCCCGACGTGCTCGTCGAGGGCGTCCTGGAGTGGCTGGCCGAGCGCGGCTTCGGCGATGTCGAGGTCGTCCAGCCCATGCAGGAGTCGCTGACCTTCTCGCTGCCCAAGGAGCTGCGCCGGGACCTGCGGGCCGAGGCCGCCGCGGCGGCCGTCGGCCAGCCGGAGGCCGCGGCGGCCGGCAGCCGGCCCGAGGGGTCCCAGCGGTGACGTACGGCCAGGGGGCCACGGGGGCGTCCGCGGCGAAGGTGTTCGGCATCGACATCGGCGGTTCGGGCATCAAGGGCGCCCCGGTGGACCTGGACCGGGGTGAGCTCGCCGAAGAGCGCCATAAGGTGCTCACCCCGCATCCGTCCACGCCCGACGCGGTCCTGGACGGTGTCGTGGAGGTCGTCCGGCACTTCGACTGGTCCGGGCGGCCGGTCGGGGTGACCTTCCCGGGTGTGGTGAAGGACGGTGTCACCCTTACCGCCGCGAATGTCGACAAGAGCTGGATCGGCACCGATCTGGCGTCGCGCCTCACCGAGCGGCTGGACTGCCCGGTCACGGTGTTGAACGACGCGGACGCGGCCGGGGTCGCGGAGGCGACGTTCGGCGCCGCCCGCGGCGTCAGGGGCACCGTGATCGTGCTCACCCTCGGCACCGGCATCGGCAGCGCGGTCTTCACCGACGGGCATCTGCTCACCAACACCGAGCTGGGCCATCTGGAGCTGGACGGCCACGAGGCGGAGAAGCGGGCCTCGACCAAGGTCAAGGACGACCACGACCTCAGCTGGTCGCACTGGGCGCGCCGGGTGCAGAAGTACCTCCATCACCTGGAGATGCTCTTCTCTCCCGAGCTCTTCGTGCTGGGCGGCGGGGTGAGCCGTAAGGCGGACAAGTTCCTGCCGCTGATCGAGGGCGTCAGGGCCGAGATCGTGCCGGCGCAGCTTCAGAACAACGCGGGGATCGTGGGTGCCGGGATGGCCGCGGCCGCTGCTGCCGGCGACGCCGGGTGACCAGTACGGCCCGCCGTACGAGCACGATCACCACGGTCAGCAGCGTCCCCGCGTAGAGCCAGCCGGCTTGCAGCGACAGCGCGGTGAAGACCCCCACCGCCTGTCCGCTGAACCCCGCCGAGCCCTCGTTGATCGGCAGCAGCCCGACCGTATAGGCCAGCGGCGCCGTCACCGGCGCCGCCAGCAGATCGGCCGGGCGCACCCACAGTCCGCAGGCCGCGCAGGCGGGCAGGAAGAGCACGCTGTAGACGGTGGGCGAGCCGGAGAGCAGCAGCGCGTCCAGGCAGCCGACGCCGAGCATGGCGAGCGTGGTCAGCAGCCCCGCGCCCAGCCCGGTCAGCCGGGGATCGGGGAGGGACAGCCCCCGGACCCGCCGCAGGACGGCGGGCAGCGCCGCGGCCGCTCCGGACGGCCCCGTACGGCGTGCGGCAGGCCGCGGCGCCCGGGCCGCGCCGCCGGGCTGCCCCCGGCCCTGACCCGTGCTTCTGCCGCGTCCCGGATATGTGTCGTCCGCGGCGGGACGGGGCGGCGGTGCCGCCGCGCGGCGGGGCGTACGCGTGCTGTAATGCTCCACCCGACCAACGTAGGTCGCCGGAGGGCGAGAATCCGGTCTTGGACACGCCCTTCGCAGGACCTTGGCAGTGTGTTCGACCGATTGTCAGCCCGGCCGGGTGATCGAGGGCGGCCCCGTAGACTGGTGGACCGGCCCCGGCTCCACCGGGGCCCGTCATCGGTCCTCACATCCCGCCAAGGGAAGCTACGGGAAGTCGTCAACGTGTCGCTCACGATCGGAATCGTCGGTCTGCCGAATGTCGGCAAGTCGACCCTGTTCAACGCCCTCACCAAGAACGACGTGCTGGCGGCCAACTACCCGTTCGCCACCATCGAGCCCAACGTCGGCGTGGTCGGCGTCCCCGACCCCCGCCTGGACAAGCTCGCCGAGATCTTCGGCTCGGCCCGCAAGCTGCCCGCCACCGTCGACTTCGTCGACATCGCGGGCATCGTCAAGGGCGCCTCGGAGGGCGAGGGCCTGGGCAACAAGTTCCTGGCGAACATCCGTGAGTCGGACGCCATCTGCCAGGTCATCCGCGCCTTCAAGGACGAGAACGTCGTCCACGTCGACGGCAAGATCTCACCGAAGAGCGACATCGAGACGATCAACACCGAGCTGATCCTCGCCGACCTCCAGACCATCGAGAAGGTGCTGCCGCGCCTGGTCAAGGAGGCCCGGATCAAGAAGGACAAGCAGCCCCAGGTCAAGGCCGTCGAGGAGGCCAAGGCCATCCTCGACGAGGGCCGCACCCTCTTCTCCGCCGGCATCGTCCAGGGCAGCGAGCGCGCCGCCCTCCTCCACGAGCTGCACCTGCTCACCACCAAGCCCTTCCTCTACGTCTTCAACGTCGACGAGGAGGAGCTCACCGACGACTCCTTCAAGGCCGAGCAGCGCGCCCTCGTCGCCCCCGCCGAGGCGATCTTCCTCAACGCCAAGCTGGAGGCCGACCTCGCCGAGCTCGACGAGGACGAGGCCCTCGAGCTCCTCCAGTCCGTAGGCCAGGACGAGCCCGGCCTGGCCACCCTCGCCCACGTCGGCTTCAACACCCTGGGCCTCCAGACCTACCTCACCGCCGGCCCCAAGGAGTCCCGCGCCTGGACCATCAAGAAGGGCGCCACGGCCCCGGAGGCGGCCGGTGTCATCCACACCGACTTCCAGAAGGGCTTCATCAAGGCCGAGGTCATCTCCTACCAGGACCTGGTCGAGACGGGCTCCGTCGCCGAGGCCCGCGCGGCCGGTAAGGCGCGCATGGAGGGCAAGGACTATGTGATGCAGGACGGGGACGTGGTGGAGTTCCGCTTCAACGTCTAGACGCGCCCGTGTTGCTGATCCTGGTCGGCAGCGATGTCTCCATGATGGGATGCGTTGCCGTCTCGTAATTGCCCGATCTTCGGGCGGACCACGAAGATGGCCTGGTGCTGGAGCACATCGAGCGGGGCCGGCCCAACTGGAGCGGGCGGCCGGCGGAGCCGATCGTCCGAGTCGCTGTTGCGGCTGCCGTTCGACGAGGCGTGACCGGTCACCGAGGCGGTAGGCGGTGGGTGGACCCGGCAGAACACCCGAGAGCACCGTTCTCAACGTCGTCGACATGGACGATGGTGTCCGGAATTTCTTTGAAGTGCATGAGAGCCCTGACGGACACCCTGTAACTCCGTCCTACCTCCTCGTCGGCGGTGCCTGTCCTGCCGCACAGGATGCCCGCGGCCTTGGCGGCTTCATTCCCACGGGTAGGGCGTCGCATCCGGCGCGGAACGTGCCCGAGTGCCCCGTGCCGTCGTCAGCCAGGCTTGGCGGGGCTCGCAAAAGTCATGGCGAGTCGTCGTGCTGTTCGGCCGCGGCGCGGCGGAACTCCGCGTTGATGCGCTGGGCTTCCTCGAGCTGGTCCTCGAGGATCACGATGCGGCAGGCGGCCTCGACCGGCATGCCCTCGTCGACGAGTTCGCGGGCGCGGGCGGCGATCCGGAGTTGGTAGCGGGAGTACCGGCGGTGCCCGCCCTCCGAGCGGAGCGGGGTGATGAGGCGGGCCTCACCGATGGCGCGGAGGAAGCCGGGGGTGGTGCCGAGCATCTCTGCTGCCCGACCCATGGTGTAGGCGGGGTAGTCGTCGTCGTCCAGACGGCCACTGAGCGGATTGTCTGCTGTCATTCTCACCTCGTTGAGCAACGCGTCGAGGGGCCCTGGTGCCGTGCGCACCAGGGCCCCGAAGGAAATTCAACACCATCTGTCGGCCCTACTGCTCTGCCGACCTTCTGTCTTCCGCTACGCCGCCCGAGGGGGGCGGGATCGCGGGGATCGCGGTTGCGTGACCGGGGACCACCTTCCCATCCGGGGTCTTGCGGTACCCGGGCCGGTTCTCCGTGCCCGGGCGATCCTGATGGCGTCCGCTTCCTCCTTCTTCGTCAAGTCATCCACTTCGGGCTTGCACGGTGCGGCTGCCAGTCCCGTCGCCGTCCTGCGAACTACCTGGCTGCGCGACTCGACAGCCGCACCGACCTGCGAACTTCACGTACTTCTACCCGCCAGTTCGTGTCTGCGGGTCTCGCTCGACTCCGTCTACGAGAAAAACCTTAACCAGGGCACGGTCCAATGTCTACTCTGACGAGAAGAGATTTTGTTCCGCGTGGACCCCCGGTTGGCTATGGTCCGTAGCGGCGGTCGTGCGGCTGGTCACCCGGCCCGGCTCAGCGGCCGCATCTCGGCGGGAGGTGTCGGCGCGTTCGCGCCGCGTCCAGTGGGGTACAGCGGGCCGGACCGATGCATAAAATCGGCTCTCATGTCGAACGCTGACGAACTGCTCGTTGACGTGGCCGCCATGGTGGAGTCGGAGAAGAGCAACCAGATGTCCCTGACCGTGGTCACCGGCGGCGCTGTCATCACCGGTCGGTTGGCTCCCGAAGCCGTGTGGAGGCAGCGTGTGTCGGAGATCCTGAGGGACTCGGACCGCCTCGGCCCCTTCGCCGGAGTCTTCACCGCCGGCGGGACGCGGGACCGGCCCGACCGCGACGAGCCGCCCACGCATCTGCACTTCCATGTCGCCCGGATCCTGCAAGGAAGCATGGGGATCCCCGAGACGGGCGGGATGTACCGCGTCGCGATCAAGGACGTCAGCGCCTGGACCGTTGGCGACTTCAGCTACTCCGATTCATGAGTCACGGACCGGGTCGGCCATGGAAGCGCTGTCTTGCCGACCGGACACTGAAAGCGTCGAGGGCTCGACCGGCGCGTGCCGGTCGAGCCCTCAACGCTGTCCTGGTCCCGGCTTTCGCCTCTCTCGCCGGTTACCCGGGCGCGGGGGTGCCGAGCTGAGCCGACGCTTCCTCGAGCGGAGTGAGACCGCGCGCGGGTGAGGTTTCGGGAAACGCTCGGCACGTGAAGCCGAGACGGGTCATGGCCCTGGTGACCTCGCCGGCGGTGAAGTCACGACGGTCCTGCCCGGTGATGACCTCGCCCACCTGCTTCACGGGGTACTGTCGGCGGCCGATGAGCACGGACTCACCTGTGACGAGCTCGGGCCTGACACCCTTCATCGAGGCCAGCACTCCACTCCTGGTCAGGTCGAAGGGGTAACGGGCGATGACGCAGCGCATGGGTGCCTCACAGGCAGAGGGAGGAGGGATGAGCGGGGAAGGCGGATCGGCGTGAGAGGGCGAGAATGCCCACGGCGCATCCATGCTCGTCGATGACGGGCAGGGCCCCGAGCCGCCGGTGCCGCATCGTGCGCTCGGCTTCGGCGATCGTGGTCAGGGGCGAGGTGAACGGGCCGTTGTCGCCGAGGACGTCCCGCAGCCGGACCCGATCCGTGTACGCGGAGCTGTCGCGGACGACGGTGAGCTGGGTCTGGGTGACCAGGCCCGTGCACCGGCCGTCCTCGTCGTAGACGAGCAGGTGCCCGGAGCGGGCGCTGGCCATGACGGACAGGGCCACCTCTACGGTCATGTCGTCCCAGACCTGCGGGCCGGGCGCATCCATGGCGTCGATCACGGTCTCGGTGGCGGAATCCGCCGGTTGCGGCGTCATCTGGACCAGCGTCAAAGCGTGCCTCCTTGGGGAAGGGTAAAGTCCTGGCCGAGGAAGGTTCTAGGCTGCCGTGTCGAGGGCGGACCGCCCCTGAGCTTCGGGGTGTGTCGCCGCGCCGGTCCGTCGGTCGCCGGTGGCACGGCCGCGCCGATCGCGAGTGTGGGGGACGCCGCGCTTGGGGCGCTCCAACCCCGCTGTCGTCAGGACGACCGGAATGCCCGATGGAGTGCGCGCGCCGGTGATGCGGCTCAGCTCGGCCTCACCCGAGCGGACCTGGGTGGTCCGAGGGCGGATCCCGGCGTCTGCCATGAGACGGACCGCGTCGCGGCGCTGGGCGGGCGTCACCAGGGTGACGACGAGGCCGGACTCGCCGGCGCGGGCCGTGCGGCCTCCCCGGTGAAGGTGGTCCTTGTGGTCATTGGGCGGGTCCACGTTGACCACCAGGTCGAGGTTGTCGACGTGGATTCCGCGTGCCGCGACATTGGTCGCCACCATGACCGTCACCTGCCCCGTCTTGAACTGGGCCAGGGTCCGGGTGCGCTGCGGCTGCGACTTTCCACCGTGCAGTGCGGCGGCCCGAACACCGCTCTCCAGCAGATGGCCGGTGAGCCGGTCGACGGCGTGCTTGGTGTCCAAGAACATGATCACGCGGCCCTCTCGCGCCGCGATCTCCGTTGTCACCCGGTGCTTGTCCGCGCCGTGCACATGCAGCACGTGGTGCTCCATCGTGGTGACCGCGGCCGCGGAGGGGTCGACGGAGTGGACCACCGGGTCGATCAGGTACCGGCGGACCAGAAGGTCGACGTTGCGGTCCAAAGTGGCTGAGAACAGCATCCGTTGCCCCTTCGGGTGCACCTGCTCCAGCAGCGCTGTGACCTGCGGCATGAAGCCCATGTCGGTCATCTGGTCAGCCTCGTCCAGGACGGTGATGTCGACCTGGTCCAGGCGGCAGTCGCCTCGCTCGACGAGGTCCTTCAGACGGCCTGGCGTCGCGACGACCACCTCCGCCCCACCACGCAGCGCACCGGCCTGTTTGCCGATCGACATCCCACCGACCGCTGTGGCCAGCCGGAGCCGCACGGAGCGGGCGTACGGAGCCAGCGCGTCGGCGACCTGCTGTGCCAGCTCCCGGGTGGGCACCAGCACCAGCGCCAGCGGCTGCCGGGGCTCGGCTCGCCGACCGGCCGTACGGGCCAGCAGCGCCAGGCCGAAGGCCAGGGTCTTGCCGGATCCGGTGCGCCCGCGGCCGAGTACGTCACGACCCGCGAGGGAGTTCGGCAGGGTCGCCGCCTGGATCGGAAACGGTACGGTCACCCCTTCGGCGACGAGCGCGGCCAGCAACTGCCGGGGCATCTCGAGATCGGCGAACGTCTCGGCGGCGGGGAGTGCGGGGCTGACCGTCACCGGCGGGGCGAACTCCCCCCGCGGTGCGGCGGGCCGGCCCGCGTAACCGCGGGAACGGCTCGGGCCACCGGACCGCTTGGAGACCGTGGCCGCCGAGCGGCTGCCGCCTTTCCGGGAGCCGGAACTGCCGGTACGGGCAGGGACGGAACGGGCGTTCGTACGTGTGCGGTTCATGCGGAACCTTCCTGGAAGCGGCACGCATCAAGGAATTCCCGCAGCGCTCAGCGGCGCAGAGAATCGCAAGAACGGGCCAGAAAAAAATGCCGAAACGGGTCCGGCATGAGTCGAGGCCCGCACTCCACGGCGCGGGCCTCAGCTTCTCGCCGCGCGCGTCAGCTTCGGGCAGGAATGATGTTCTCGGCCATCGGGCCCTTCTGGCCCTGCGCGATATCGAAGCTCACCTTCTGGCCTTCCAGGAGCTCGCGGAAACCCTGGGCGGCGATGTTCGAGTAGTGGGCGAACACATCGGCGCCGCCGCCGTCCTGCTCGATGAAGCCGAATCCCTTTTCCGCGTTGAACCACTTCACGGTGCCAGTGGCCATATGTCACATCTCCTTTGGGCAGTGCCCGGAGACCACGCTCTGCGGCCTCCGCGTCGCGCGATGATTGCCCAGCCCGGAATATGACCGGAATACAGAAAAACTGCCACTGGCATGGAAGGCCAGTAAGGACACTTAAAGATTTTGGGAACCACAACTGCAACTGGACGCAACAGTAGCACAGCGCATGCGGCGGCGCATGGTAAATCATTACGCTCCGATTGTCACGCCAGGAATCTTCATCGCATTCTGTGCTGATTTCTCATTTCGCCACCACAGATATTCGGTCCGCCCGGACTACGGCCGAGTGTGTCCGGGAACAGGCGCTGGTCATTCCTGAAAGCGCGCACTGACCTCCGCCGGGGCGTACCGGTGCTGCTTCCCGTGGGCTCCACCGAGCGGCACGGTCCGCGCCCATCGCCACGGTCACGGCGTCGGGCGTGGCGGGTGACGCGCGCGGGGCGTCCGCCGAGAAGGGTGAGGCCATTTTGGACGCATGCGCGGAAGCCATCGCCGGATGGCTGATGAAATGACCCTGACGCCCGGCGGGCATATCCGCTGGGCCGGCCGTGGTGCCGCCCGCATGCGTGCCCGCCGGCCCGCTCGTACGGGACGGGCGCGGCCGGGAGGCACCTCCCGGCACGGCGCGGGCGGAACGAGGAACGCGGAACGAGGGACACGGGACGAGGGAAGGGGCATCGACATGACGCAGGCGCCGAAGCAGGACGGCTACGCGGCTGAGTACCGGCGCAGCCTGGAGGATCCGGAAGGCTTCTGGCTGGACGCCGCCCGTGCCGTCGACTGGACCGTCGCCCCGACCCGGGCCCTCGACGCGTCGGAGGCCCCGCTGTACCGGTGGTTCCCGGACGGGCGGTTGAACACCTGCCACAACGCTCTGGACCGCCACATCGACGCCGGGCGCGGCGAGCAGCTGGCGCTGGTGTACGACAGCCCGGTCACCGGCCGCAAGGCGGCGTTCACCTACCGGGAGTTGCGTGATGAGGTCGCGCGGTTCGCCGGGGTGCTGACCGGGCTCGGGGTGGCCCGGGGCGACCGCGTCGTGATCTATATGCCGATGATCCCCGAGGCGGTCGTCGCCATGCTGGCCTGCGCCCGCGTCGGCGCCGTCCACTCGGTCGTCTTCGGGGGATTCGCCGCGCGTGAGCTCGCCGTACGCATCGACGACGCCCGCCCCAAGCTCGTCATCGCCGCCTCGTGCGGTGTCGAACCGGCCCGTGTCGTGCCGTACAAGCCGCTTCTGGACGATGCCCTCGCGCTGGCCGAACACCAGCCGGAGCACTGTGTGATCCGTCAGCGGCCGCAGTGCGCGGCGGAGATGACCGGCCGTGACCTCGACTGGGACCAGGTCATGGAGACCGCCGAGCCGGTCGGCTGCGTCCCAGTGGCCGCCACCGACCCGCTGTACATCCTCTACACCTCCGGCACCACCGGCCGGCCCAAGGGCGTGGTGCGCGACAACGGCGGCCACGCGGTGGCGCTGCGCTGGTCCCTGGAGAACGTGTACGACACCCATCCCGGTGAGGTCTTCTGGGCGGCGTCGGACGTCGGCTGGGTCGTCGGCCACTCCTACATCGTCTACGCACCGCTGCTCACCGGCTGCACCACCGTGCTCTACGAAGGAAAGCCGGTCGGCACCCCGGACGCCGGTGCGCTGTGGCGGGTGATCGCCGAACACCGCGTGACGGCACTGTTCACCGCGCCGACGGCGATCCGCGCGGTGAAGAAGGAGGACCCGCGCGGAGAACTCCTGCACGCCCACGACATCGGATCGCTGCGCCATCTGTTCCTGGCCGGCGAGCGCCTGGACCCGGAGACCTACCGCTGGGCCACGGACCTGCTCGGCGTTCCGGTGGTCGACAACTGGTGGCAGACCGAGACCGGCTGGCCGATCGTCGCCAACCCCATGGGCCTGGAGCCGCACCCGCTCAAGGCCGGTTCGCCCACCGTGCCCATGCCCGGCTACGACGTGCGCATCCTCGACGCCACGGGCCGCGACGCGCCGCCGGGCGCCGACGGCGCGGTGGCGATCCGGCTGCCGCTGCCGCCCGGCACGCTGCTCACCGTGTGGCGGGACGACGCCCGGTATGTGCGCTCGTACCTGTCCGCCTACAGCGGCTACTACCTCACCGGCGACGGCGGCCGTAAGGACGAGGACGGCTACGTCTACGTCATGGGCCGCGTCGACGACGTGATCAATGTGGCGGGGCACCGGCTGTCCACCGGCGCGATGGAGGAGGTGCTCGCCGCTCACCCGGATGTCGCCGAGTGCGCTGTCGTCGGCGTCGCCGATCCGCTCAAGGGGCAGGTGCCGCGCGGTCTCGTCGTCCTCAAGGCGGGCCTCGCCCGCGATCCGCGGCACATCGCCGCCGAACTCGTCGCCGCCGTCCGGGAGACGATCGGCCCCGTGGCGGCGCTGCGCCGGGTCGACGTGGTCGCGGCCCTGCCCAAGACGCGCTCGGGCAAGATCCTGCGCCGCACCATGCGCGACATCGCCGACGGCCGGGACCCGGAGCTGCCCTCCACCATCGACGATCCCACGGTGATCGAGGCGCTGCGACCGGTGCTCCGCGGCGACGTCTAGCTCTCGCGCCTTCGCGCCTTAGCCGCGGCTTGCAGTGACCGGCACCTCGTCGATCACCGCGATGCCGGACGCCCCTTCTTCGGCCGGGCGTCGAAGATGACCGTCCACCCCCTGAATCCGGCCGATGTGCGGGCCATGACCGAGCTCGACGCCGCGGGGGCCGTCGATGCCCAGTTGATCACTGATGGATTCCCCGAGATCGTCCAGTCCTGGAGGCCGGGTATGGACCGTACGGAATTCTTGCGGGCCTCGGTCGCCAATCCACTCTCGCCCCTGCTGGTGGCCGGCGAGCTGTCCCTGCCGGGCGAATTCCCCGAGGCCTCGCACTCCGGGCCGTACTGGAAGCGGTCGGCAGCGGTGAGCGCACGTTCAGCGCGATCGCGGCCCAGGCCGGCGGCTCCAACGTCCCCGGTACCGCCCCGGACACGCCGCTGGTCGCGGTCTCCCGCCGCGGGGTGACCGACGGTCTGCCGCTGACCGCGCATTGGGGGCCGGAGGACCTGGTACGGGCGTGGCAGCCCGCCCAATCCGACCCACGGCGAATGCATGATCCGCGGGGTGCCGGTAACCCGCCGGGGGCCCACCACGGACTGAGGAGGGGAGCAACGCCGTGCGCATCGGAATCATCGGAGCGGGCCACATCGGCTCGACGCTGGCCCGCCACTTCGCCTCGATCGGCTACGAGGTGGCGATCGCCAACTCCCGCGGCCCGGACACCCTGGCCGACCTGGTGACCGGCATCGGCGGCCCGATCCGCGCGGTGACCGCCGAGGAGGCGGCCCGGACCGGCGAGGCGGTGGTCGTGTCCATCCCGTACGGCCGCTACCGGGAGCTGCCGACCGAGCCGCTGCGCGGCAAGGTCGTGATCGACACCTGCAACTACTACCCCGAGCGGGACGGAAACGACCCGGAGCTCGACACCGACGCCACCACCTCGAGCGAGAAGATCCAGGCCCACACCGGCGCCAACCTGGTCAAGGCGTTCAACGCGATCTACTGGGAGAACCTCCGCGACCACGCCCGCCCCCAGGGCGCCACCGACCGGGTGGCCATCCCGCTGTCCGGCAACGACGAGGAGGCCAAGGCCGCCGTGGCCGGGCTGATCCGCGACATCGGCTTCGACCCCGTGGACGCCGGCCACCTGGGCGAGGGCGGCCGCAAACACCAGCCGGGCAGCCGCGTCTACGCCACCGAGATGTCCTCCGCCGAGACCAGCGCCCTGCTGAGCGTCGCCTGAGCCCAGGGCTGACGCCCGTGAGGGCCCTCGTCAGCCGTTCCGGTTCGGTACAAGCCTGCTCAGATCGATGTCGATCTTGAACGGAACCGTCCTCTGGAGGTGGTGGCGGAAGATCCCGGCCGGGGCATAGGCACCGGTCGGCTCGTCGAGCTCATAGACGTGGACGACGGCCACCCCGTCCTCGTCCTCGATGCACCAGTAGTGGGGGATCCCGGCTTCGGCGTACTTGCGGAGCTTGACCGTGCGGTCTCGGTGGGCTGATTCGGGGGAGACGACCTCGATCACGAGTTGCACTTCGTCCGGCGCGAACCAGGTGCGGTCACTGTCGAAGCCGGCCGTTGTCACCAGCAGATCCGGTTCGGGCCGGTTGCGCTGATCCAGCTTGATCGTCATCTCGCGGCCGACCCTCGCCTCGGCGGGTACCTGTTCCATGAGTGCGACGGTGAGCATCGTGACGAGGTGGCCGTGCCACCACCTCTGCGGCGACATCATGAAAACGAGTGCTCCGTCGATCAGCTCGGTGTGGCGCGGCGCCTGGGGGAGGCGGTCCAAGTCCTCCGCAAACCAGCCTTCCGCGCGCGGTGGGCACATCCAGTCGGGCAGTGCGGTCATGGCTCAACAGTAGCGGTTCCGGGCGAGGGGAGGGCGTCACCTTTCCCGCCGCCGTCAGGGCTTCTTCGGCTTGCCCTCGCCGTACAGCCAGACGTCGAAGAGGCGGGTCAGGTCCTTGCCGGACTTCCGTTCGCACAGCGCGATGAACTGCTCGGTGTCGGCGTTGCCGTGCCGGTGGTCCATGAGCCAGGTGCGGAGGATGGTGAAGAAGGCCGGGTCGCCGACGGCCCGGCGGAGCTGGTGGAGCACCATCGCGCCGCGGCCGTAGACGGGCGGGTCGGAGACGCTGGCGACGGTCGGGGGGTCGGCGGGCGGGAAGTCCCAGATGCCCTCGCTCTCGTCGTCGGTGCCGTCGTAGAAGTCGTCGAAGATCTGCTGGGCGCTGCGGCCGTCGTGGTCCTCCTCCCACAGCCACTCGGCGTAGGTCGCGAAGCCCTCGTTGAGCCACATGTCCTTCCAGACCCGGGGCGTGACCGAATTGCCGAACCACTGGTGGGCGAGTTCGTGGACGACGAGGGTCTTGTCCGGGGCCGCGTCGAAGAACGGCTTGGTCTGGGTCTCCAGGGCGTAGCCCAGGCCGGGGAGGTGGTCGACGACGGCGCCGGTGGAGGCGAAGGGGTACGGGCCGAAGGTGTGGCTCTCCCAGGTGATCACGTCGTCGACCTGCTCGGCGATGTCCTTGGCGCCGGCGGCCTCGGTGGGGTCGACGGCCAGGTACGCGGGCAGGCCCTTGCCGGTGGTCGTCGTACGGATCCCGAAGCGGCCGATGGCGACCGTGGCCAGATAGCTCGCCATGGGCTCACCGCTGTGCCACCGGAAGGTGGTGCGGTGCCCCCGCGTCTCCTGGCCCTTCAACTCCCCGTTGGAGACGGCGGTGTAGCCCTGGGGAACGGTGACGGCGATGTCGTAGACGGCCTTGTCGGAGGGGTGATGGTTGCCGGGGAACCAGGTCATGGAGCCGGTGGGCTCGCCGAGGGCCACCGCGCCGTCGTGGGTGCGGATCCAGCCCTCCTTCCCGGTGTCATCGCCGGTGAGGGTCTTCGGCTCGCCGTCGTAGACGACGGTGGCCGTGAAGGTGCGGCCCTTGGGCAGGGCCGCGGCTGGGGCGAGCACCAGCTCGGTGCCGTCGCGGGCGGCCTTGGCGGGACGGCCGTTCACCGTGGCCTTCCGCACCCGCAGCCCGGCGAGGTCGAGGTGGAAGGAGCTCAGGGCGCGGTCCGCGCGGGCGGTGATCCGGGCGGTGCCCCTGAGGTGGCGCGAACCGGGGGTGTAGTCGAGGGCGAGGCGGTAGCCCCGCACGTCGTAGCCGCCGTTGCCGAGCCGCGGGAAGAGCGCGTCGCCGACCCCCGCGCTCCCCGCCCCGGCGCCGGACGCCCCGCTCGCCTCCTGCGCCCCGGCGCCACCGGTGCACCCCGCGCACAGCGCGAGCAGCAGTACCCCGGGCAGCACCCGCGAGAAGCGGCCGGCCGCCGTGGCCGCCGCCCGTGACCCGCTCATCCCCGCTCCGGCCCGGGTGCCGGGGGTTCCGCCCACTCCGGCAGCGGTTCGTCGTCCATCTCACGTCCCTACGCTTCGGCGGCTGCTCCTCAGGAGCGTAATGCGCCCGACTGCCGAAACGTGCGGGACGGCCGATGGCACGACACCGCGTCACGGCCGCAAACGCCGGGGAGGTGTCCGGCGCCGGGCAGCTCACCGACTTCGGGCGACTTAAACGTCTCTGAGCTGCGATTCACCACTTCTAGTGAAGCTCTGGCCTCCAGTTGCAATCGGCAACCCTGAGTTGCCAAGCTGTTGCTGACTGTCAACCCAGGGAGTGCACGTGGCCTTTGGTGACCAGCCCGCATACCTCCGCGTCGCCGACGATCTGCGGAAGAAGATCGCCGCGGGTGACTTGCCGCCGCATGCGCGCCTCCCCTCCCAGGCCAGGATCCGGGAGGAGTACGGGGTTTCGGACACCGTCGCGCTCGAAGCGCGCAAGGTGCTGATGGCCGAGGGGTTGGTCGAGGGGCGCTCCGGGTCGGGGACGTACGTACGGGCGCAGCCGGTGCCGCGGCGGGTGGTCCGGGGCGGGTTCCACGCCGCCGGGGAGACCACGCCGTTCCGGCAGGAGCAGACCGACGACCGGATCACCGGCACCTGGGAGGCCGAGAGCGGGCAGGAGGCGGCCGGGGGCGAGATCGCCGGGCGGCTGGGGGTCGAGGTGGGGGAGCGGGTGATGCGCACCCGCTATGTGTTCCGGTCGCAGGGGGAGGTGGTGATGCTCTCCACCTCCTGGGAGCCGCTCGAACTCACCGGCCGTACGCCCGTGATGCTGCCCGAGGAGGGCCCGCTGGCCGGGCGCGGCGTCGTCGACCGGATGGCCGCCCTCGACCTGGTGGTGGACAACGTGGCGGAGGAGGTCGGCGCGCGCCCCGGCCGGGCCGAGGAGGTGCTGGCGCTCGGCGGGGTGCCGGGCCACTGGGTGATGGTCGTCTCGCGTACGTACTTCGCGGGCGGCCGACCGGTGGAGACCGCCGATGTGGTGGTGCTGGCCGAGCGCTACCGGATCGCGTACCGGCTGCCGGTGAAGTGATCGTTCGCCCGCGGCCGGCGCTCACCGATCGCCGTCAGCGCTCACCGATCGCCGTCAGCGCTCACCGATAGTCGGGCGGTCCGTTCCGGGGCGCCTTACCGCGAGTTAACCGCCGCCCCGCCGCCGTAACGGCCCGGCAATGGCGTATCGCGGCCGCCCGTCACCTCCGGCTCCTACCGTCCTCGGGCGTAAGAGAACGGCCCGAGCGACAGGGGAAGCCGGTATGACGGATGCGGTCGATACGGTCACACCTAAGGCGGGAGGGCCGACACGGGCGGGAGGGCCGGCGACCGTTCCGCGGCGCGGCTACGCCCGGCTGGCGGCGGACGAGAGCCGTGAGGACTACTCGCTGCGCTACGCACCCCACTCCTACCGCCGCTGGTCGCCCACCATGGTCGCCTCCACGGCGCTCGGCGGCATCGCCTATCTCGCGGACTTCGCCATCGGCGCGTCCATCGTCTTCACCTACGGCTTCACCAGTGGTATCGCCTCGATCCTCACCGCGGCGACGATCATCTTCCTGACCGGCATCCCCATCGCCCGCGCCTGTGCGACCTACGGCCTGGACATGGATCTGATCACCCGCGGTGCCGGATTCGGCTACTTCGGCTCGACGCTGACCTCGCTGATCTACGCGAGCTTCACCTTCATCTTCTTCGCGCTGGAGGGCTCGATCATGGCGCAGGCCATGCACCAGGCCCTCCATATCCCGCTGCCGGTCGGCTATCTGCTGACCACCCTCATCGTGATCCCGATCGTCTTCCGCGGTATGGGCGCGCTCGCCAAGGTGCAGGCGTGGACCCAGCCGATCTGGCTGATCGGGCTCGCCCTGCCGTTCGTGGTGCTGGCCTTCGAGGCGCCGGACTCCTGGGGCGCGTTCGCCTCCTTCGGCGGGACCGAGGGCGCGGGCTCCGGTTTCGACTGGATCGGATACGGCCTGGGCACGGGTGTCGCGCTCTCGCTGATCGCACAGATCGGTGAGCAGGCCGACTATCTGCGGTTCATGCCCGCGAAGACCGACGAGAACCGGCGACGCTGGAATCTGGCGGTCCTGGCCGCGGGCCCCGGCTGGGTGGTCATCGGCGCGGCCAAGCAGATCGGTGGCGCCTTCCTCGCGTTCGTGGCGCTCGGCGCGGTCGGCAAGACCCATGCGCTGGAGCCCATCGCCCCGCAGATCGAGGCGCTGAAGCCCTGGCTGGGCTCGGTCGCGCTGCCCGCCGCCGCGCTCTTCGTGGTGGTCTCCCAGATCAAGATCAATGTGACCAACGCCTACAGCGGCTCGCTGTCCTGGTCCAACTTCTTCTCCCGGGTCACCCACCGCCACCCAGGCCGGGTCTGGTACATCTTCCTCAACCTCGCCATCGCGCTGGCGCTCATGGAGATGAACATGTTCGCGGCGCTCAACAAGCTGCTGGGCTTCTACTCCAACGTCGGCATCGCCTGGATAGCCGCCGTCGCCGCCGATCTGGTCATCAACAAGCCGCTCGGGCTGAGCCCGAAGTACATCGAGTTCAAGCGGGCGTATCTGCATCCCGTGAACCCCGCCGGATTCGGTGCGATGGTGATCGCCTCGGCGGTCTCGATCGTCGCCTTCTTCGGGGTCTTCGGGGAGGTGGCCGAGGCGTTCTCGACCTTCATCGCCTGCGGTCTCGCGCTGGTGCTCTGCCCGCTGCTGGCCTGGCTCACCGGGGGCCGCTACTACCTGGCCCGGAAGAACCCGGTGAACGGGCCGGGTGCCGACGTCCCGGACATCACCGCCACCCACCTGTGCGCCTCGTGCGAGACGGCGTACGAGCTGCCGGACATCGCCGACTGCCCGGTGCGGGCGGGGGCCGTCTGCTCGCTGTGCTGCTCACTGGATGCCGAGTGCGGGGATGTGTGCCGCAAGGCGCCCACGGGTGAGCCGGTGCTGATGCCGCTTCCCACGGTGGGCGGCGGCCCCGCCGTGGGCGGACCCTCCGCGAGCACATGAGCACCCCCGCCGGGCGTACGTGAAGACCCCCTCCGTGCGTACGTGAACTGAGCCCGGTTCCCGCGCCCCCTGTTGCAAAACTCACATCAGTGCAGGTGAAAGGGGTTACTGGAAGGGGATCATCCGTTTCGCTCTTACGATGGACCGGTTTGTGTCCGGTCGTCGGGGGGCGAAAGGAGTGCCAGGAACTTGAGCACGGAGCAGGGTTCCCACTCGCATTATCGAAGGTCACTCGGACCGGTGGCCCTCACCGCCGTGGGCCTCGGGTCGATCATCGGCTCCGGCTGGCTGTTCGGCGCCGAGCGCGCCGCCGCGCTGGCCGGGCCCGCCGCCATCCTGGCCTGGGTGATCGGCGCCGCCGTCGCCCTGACCATCGCCCTGACCTACTCCGAGCTGGGTTCGATGTTCCCCAAGGCCGGGGGCATGGTCCGGTACGGCCAGTACTCGCACGGCTCGCTGGCCGGATATCTGGCCGCCTGGGCCAACTGGATCGCCATCGTCTCCGTGATCCCCGGTGAGGCCACGGCCTCCGTGCAGTACATGTCCTCCTGGGACTTCGGCTGGGCCAAGGCGCTGTACGACGGGAAGGAGCTGACCGGCAGCGGTGTCGCGCTCGCGTCCGTGCTGCTGCTCTTCTACTTCTTCCTCAACTGGTTCGCGATCACCCTCTTCGCGAAGACCAACACCGCGATCACCGTCTTCAAGGTGGTCGTGCCGACCCTGACCGCCGGGGCGCTGCTGCTGTCGCACTTCGACACCGGCAATGTCACCGGCAACGGCGGCTTCACCCCCAACGGCTGGAGCTCCGTGTTCACCGCCGTCGCCGTCTCCGGCATCGTCTGGGCCTACAACGGCTTCCAGTCGCCGCTCAACATGGCGGGCGAGGCCCGTGACCCCGGGAAGTCGCTGCCCAAGGCCGTCATCAGCTCGATCCTCATCGCGCTGGTGATCTACGTCGCGCTACAGATCGCCTTCCTGACCGCCGTCCCCGCCGCCGATCTGCGGCACGGTGGCTGGTCCGGGCTCTCCTTCAACTCCCCGCTCGCCGATCTCTCCCTGGCCTGGGGCCTGAACTGGCTGGCGATGCTGCTGTACGCGGACGCCTTCATCTCCCCGTCCGGCACCGGCATGATCTACGCGGCCACCACCTCGCGCATGATCCAGGGCGTCCAGGAGAACGGCCATCTGCCGGGGATCTTCGGCAAGGTCGACCCCAAGACCGGCATTCCGCGCCCGGCGCTGCTGCTCAACCTGGGGATCGCCTTCATCTTCCTCGCGGTCTTCCGCGGCTGGGGCTCGCTCGCCGAGATCGTCTCCGTCGCCACCGTGATCTCGTACATCACCGGTCCGGTGGCCGTGATGTCGCTGCGCCGCCTCTCCCCGGAGCTGCCGCGCCCGGTGCGGCTGCGCGCGATGCCGGTGATCGCGCCGATCGCGATGGTCTTCGGCTCGCTGGTGCTGTACTGGGCCCGCTGGCCGCTCACCGGCAAGGTCATCTTCATCATGGCGATCGGGCTGCCGATCTGGGCCTGGTACGAGCTGCGCAAGCCGTGGTCGGAGCTGCGGCCGCATCTGGCCGCCGGTGCCTGGATGGTCGCGTATCTGCTCGTCATGGCGGCGGTGTCCTGGGCCGGCGGCAAGGACTTCGGCGGCCGCGGCTATCTGCCGGGCGGCTGGGACATCGTGATCGTCGCGCTGATCGGGCTGGCCTTCTACTTCTGGGGCGTACGCAGCGCATGGCGCAATCCGACGCTGCTGGAGGCCGAGCGCGAGATGGCCGCCGTCCCGGCCGACGAGGCGGGCGAGGGCGGCGACGGCGATCGGGTGAAGGCCGGAGTCGGCGTCTGAGACATGGCCGGATGAGTGCCTCCTGGTAAGAACACGTATCCGCTGCGTGAAGGTAGGGCGTAGGCTCGGGCATATGCGGATCGGGATTTCCTTAACGGTGTCGCGGGGTCATGCGCCCGGGCGCGCCACAGCGGAGGGGGCGGGGAGATGAGTGACGGGAACGCTGTGCTGCCCTGGCTCGTGATCCGCCAGGACAACAACGGCAACCGCTACCGCGTCGGGCGCTACGCCACCAGGACGGAGGCCCAGGAGGTGGCCGACCGACTGGAGGGCGAGGGCCGGGAGCAGCTGTACGTGGTCGAGCGGACCGCCGCGTCCCGTCAGTCCGGTTAGCCCGAATTCGGTTTCGGTAAGCGGAAATACGTACCTTCGGTCCGCGGGAACGCGTACCTCTTCCAGAGCCCCGGGGCGCTCCCGCCCCGGGGCTCTGGTGTGGATCCGCGCAGGCTAGGGTGCCGATCATGAGCGTGCGTGTGGTGGTGGGCGGAGCGGTGTTCGACCGGGGGCGGCTGCTGGCCGCGCGGCGCAGCGCCCCGCCCGAGCTCGCGGGCCGCTGGGAGCTGCCCGGCGGCAAGACCGAGCCCGGGGAGACCCCGCGGGCGGCGCTCGTCCGCGAACTGCGCGAGGAGCTCGGGGTCGAGGTCGAGCCGCTCGAACCGCTGCCCGGGGAATGGCCCCTCAAGCCCGGCTATGTGCTGCGGGTATGGACCGCGGCCCTGCGCTCCGGTGAGCCGCGCCCGCTCCAGGACCACGACGAGCTGCGCTGGCTCACCCCGGACCGGGTGGACGAGGTGGACTGGCTGGACGAGGACCGTCCCGCGGTGGCGGAGGCGGTCCGCCGGCTGCGCGCGGCCGGGGCTGCCGAGGGGACCCGTCCACGCACCTGTTGAGAACGTCCCGCGCGGGAAAATCCATGGGGTTCGAGCCGCCTCCGTCCGGTTAGGAGTGAGGGGGAGCGCTGATCATGGGCGCTTCACCAAAAGCCGGGACGGACACTGATGGCGGGCTGAGATAGTGCTGTGATCGTGAAGACCGTACTCGGGATGGCCGAAGTGCTGGATACTCGGCTATCTGAAGCCGGTCGGAGCACCTGAGCCGGAGGGGACGGGCGCATGAGCGAGAAGCCAGCGGGGGCTGATATGCCCGAGGAGACGGTGGGTTCGCAGGTGTCGCCGATGTCACAGGAGTCCTCGGTGTCGGACATGTCGTCCATGTCCTCGATGTCGGCGGTGTGGCAGAGCAGTCCTCCCGGCTCGATCTATGACTACATCCGGGTCGCCTCCTTCGCGCTCGGGCCCGACGGCCGGATCGCGCAGTGGAGCGAACGCGCCGCGGAATTGCTTGGGCTGACGGCAAGCCAGGCCATCGGCAAGGATCCGGTGGAGGCGTTCGTGCCGCCGGAGTACCAGGAGACGGGCCAGCGCGCGGTGGCCGACATCCTCGACGGCCGGGAGTGGACCGGGCTGGTTCCCTACCGTAACCCCCGGGCGCCGAGCGGGCATGGCATCGCCGAGGTCTATGTGATGCCCGCTCAGGACGAGCACGGGAAGCGGGCCGCGCTCTGCATCGCGGTGGACGTCAGCGCGTTGCGCGGACTGGAAACGGATCTTGCTTCTTCACAGGCCGTTTTCGGTCAATCTCCGCTGGGCTTCTTCCTCTTCGGGACCGATCTGCGGATCCTGCGCGTCAACGAGCGCTTCGCCAAGGTCTTCGGCCGCCCCACCGAGGAGTACCGCGGTACGACCCCGCACGATCTGCTGCCGCGCGGCGAGGCCGACCGGCTGGCCGCGGCCCTGCGCCAGGTCCTGGACTCCGGGCAGTCGCTGACCGACATGCCCATCGTGGGCCAGGCGCCGGGCAGCCCCGACCGCCGCCGCTGGTCGGTCTCGCTCTACCGGCTGCACAGCGGCTCCGGCCGCCCCATCGGCGTCGCCGGTCTCGCCACGGATGTCACCGGCCGCCGCCGCGCCGAGCAGGAGGCCGCGGGCGTACGGCGCAATCTGGCGCTGCTGAACGAGGCCGGGGCCCGAATAGGCACCTCGCTCGACCTGGAGACCACCGCCCGCGAGCTGCTGGACGTGGCCGTACCGCAGTTCTGCGACCTGGCCTCCGTCGACCTCTACCAGGGGCTGCTCTCCGGCGACGAGACCCCGCCCGGGCTCGCCGACGGCAGCGCCGAGCTGCGCCGCGTCGCCTTCGCCAGCGCGGTCTCCGACGGCCCGGTCCCCTTCGGCGACATCTGCCGCGTCAACACCGTGGAGGACCCCAAGCCCATCCAGGTCGGCGAGGTGCACCGCTACCCCTTCAACTCGCTGTGCGCCCACGCCCTGCGCACCGGCCAGGTCCGCGTCGTCCCCGGGCGGGACGGCAGCGAGGCCCTGGAGCTCGGGGCCATGCTCCAGTCCACCCTCGTGGTGCCGATGGTCGCGCGGGACACCGTCGTCGGCCTGGCCCAGTTCTCCCGCACCAAGGGCAGCGAGCCGTTCGGCGAACGGGACCGCGCGCTCGCCGTCGAGCTGGCCGCCCGCGCCGCCGTGAGCATCGACAACGCCCGGCTGTACCGCAGAGAACATGAACGCGCGCTGATACTCCAGCGCAGTCTTCTCCCGCCCGGCGACCCGGAGGCCGCCGGGCTCGATATCGCCTGCCGCTATCTGCCGGGGAACGCGGCGACCGAGGTGGGCGGCGACTGGTTCGACGTCATCGAGCTGCCGGGGCACCGCACCGCGCTGGTGGTCGGCGACGTCATGGGGCGGGGGCTGCGCGCCGCCGTGGCCATGGGCGAGCTGCGCACCGCCGTACGCACCCTCGCGCTGCTCGACCTGGAGCCCGCCGAGGTGCTCTCCGCGCTGGACGAGATCGCCCGGGGCCTCGGCACACCGGGCGGCTCGCACGCCGACGCGCGGTCCGGCTCGCGCGCCCTCGTACGCGGCGGCAAGGCCCCCGACGACTCCTCGGACCTGACCGAGGTCTACCTCGCGACCTGCGTCTACGCCGTCTACGACCCGGTCACCCGGCGCTGCACGTTCGCCAACGCCGGGCATCCGCCCCCTGTCCTCGTGGAGCCGGGCGAGGACGCCCTGCTGATGGAGGTCCCGCCCGGATTGCCGCTCGGCGTGGGCGGCGAGCCGTTCGAGGAGATCGAGGTCGAGCTCCCCGATGGCGCGCTCCTGGCCCTCTACACCGACGGACTGGTCGAATCCCGCGACCACACCCTCGACGAGGGGCTCCAGGCCCTGCGCGCGGCCCTCAACACCCCGGACGGCGCCGACGGCGGGAACGCCGCGGCCGGTTCCCTCGAGGACGTCTGCGACCACGTCCTGAGCACCCTGGACACCCACCACGGCGAGGACGACATCGCCCTGCTGATGGCCCGGGTGCAGGGCCTGTCGGCCGAGTCGGTCGGCGACTGGCACCTCCCCAGCGCCCCGCAGTCCGTGGGCCGGGCCCGCGAACTGGCCCGGGAGCAGCTGGAGTCCTGGGGCCTGGACGATCTGGTGGACACCACCGAGCTGCTGGTCAGCGAGCTGGTGACCAACGCCCTGCGGTACGGCGAGGGCGAGATCAGGCTACGGCTGCTGCTGGACCGCACGCTGGTGTGCGAGGTCTGGGACGGCGGTCTGGTCCAGCCCCGGCGGCGGCGCGCCCGGGACACCGACGAGGGCGGGCGCGGGCTCCAACTGGTCGGCCTGCTCAGCGCGGGCTGGGGCAGCCGCAGGACCCCGCTCGGCAAGACCGTCTGGTTCGAGCTGGCCCTTCCGGACGGCCAGCCCTCGGGCCCTGACTCGGTGGAGGCACTGCTCAGCCTGTGGTGACGGGCGGCGGCCCGTTACGGCAGCGCTACCGCCCCCGGCGGAACGTTCCCCTCCCCGCCCCTTCCCGAAACCGGGGCTCCGCCCCAGGCCCCCGAGACCGGGGCTCCGCCCCAGGCCCCCGAGACCGGGGCTTCGCCCCAGGCCCCCGAGACCGGGGCTCCGCCCCAGGCCCCCGAGACCGGGGCTTCGCCCCAGGCCCCCGAGACCGGGGCTCCGCCCCAGGCCCCCGAAACTGGGGCTTCGCCCCAGGTTCCGTGATCGGGGTTTTGCTCCAGACCCTGGACGGGGGCGTCCGCCTGAGGCCGTCGGGCCGGGGCTTCGCCCCAAGCCCCGAGACCGGTTCTGGCCGAGGTCCCGAGACCGGGGCTCCGCCCCAGGCCCCCGAAACCGGGGCTCCGCCCCAGGTCCCGTGATCGGGGTTTCGCTCCAGACCCTGGACGGGGGCGTCCGCCTGAGGCCGTCGGGCCGGGGCTTCGCCCCAAGCCCCGAGACCGGTTCCGGCCCAGGTCCCGAGACCGGGGCTTCGCCCCTTCCTGGCTGCATCGATATGCGGCTCTGCCGCATGGCGGGGCCCTGGCCCGGACGCTGGGGTCCAGGGGCGGAGCCCTTGGTATCGGGAAGGGGCGGGTAGGGGAGCAGCCCGCCGCAGGCGTCATGATCCGTCGGACACCCCAACCGCCCCAGCGGAACTACTGGCCCCGGCGGCGGATCTTGTTGCCGAGCCAGACCAGCGGGTCGTACTTGCGGTCCGCCGCCCGCTCCTTCAGCGGGATCAGCGCGTTGTCGGTGATCTTGATCTGCTCGGGGCAGACCTCCGTACAGCACTTGGTGATGTTGCAGTAGCCCAGCCCGTGCTCCTCCTGGGCGGTGCTCTTGCGGTCGAGCCCGGTCTCGGCCGCCGCGTCCAGCGGATGCATGTCCAGCTCCGCGACCCGCATCAGGAACCGCGGCCCGGCGAACGCCTCCTTGTTCTCCTCGAAGTCCCGCACCACATGGCAGGTGTCCTGGCACAGGAAGCACTCGATGCACTTGCGGAACTCCTGCGAGCGCCCCACGTCCTCCTGCCACATCCGGTACTCGCCCGGACCCAGCCCCTCCGGGGGCACGAAGGACGGCACCTCACGGGCCTTGGTGTAGTTGAACGACACATCCGTCACCAGGTCCCGCACGACCGGGAAGGCCCGCAGCGGGGTGATGGTGATCGTCTCGTTCCGTTCGAACACCGACATCCGGGTCATGCACAGCAGCCGTGGCCGCCCGTTGACCTCGGCGCTGCACGAACCGCATTTGCCCGCCTTGCAGTTCCAGCGGACCGCCAGATCGGGGGCCTGGGTGGCCTGGAGCCGGTGGACGATGTCCAGCACGACCTCGCCGTCGTTGACCTCGACGTGGAAGTCCTTCAGACCGCCGCCGTCCTGGTCGCCCCGCCACACCCGGAAGTGGGCCTCGTACGCACTCACTGGGTCAGCTCCTCGTCCGTCAGGTACTTCACCAGCTCGTCCTTCTCGAACAGGTTCAGCAGGTCGGGCCGGATGGGCGGCATCTCACGCCGCTCGAGCCGGATCTGGCCGTGCCCGGCGTCGGGGGCCGCCATCCCGCCCGAGGGGTCGGAGAGCCGGCAGACCAGATTGATCCGCCGCCATTGACGGTCCATCTCCGGGCAGTCGTCGCGGGTGTGTCCGCCGCGGCTCTCGGTCCGCTCCAGCGCGGCACGCGCCACGCACTCGCTGACCAGCAGCATGTTGCGCAGATCGATCGCCAGGTGCCAGCCGGGGTTGAACTGCCGGTGGCCCTCTACCCCGGCGCGGCGCGCCCGGACCCGCAGACTGGCCAGCCGGTGCAGCGCCTCCTCCATCTCCTCGGCCTTGCGGATGATCCCCACCAGGTCGTTCATCGACTGCTGGAGCTCCTGGTGGAGGGTGTACGGGTTCTCCGGCGGCCCGGCCGGGCCCGCGGTCTCGTCCGGTTCACCGGCCTCGGCGCTGAACGGGCGCAGCGCCTCGGCCGCCGCCAGGTCCAGCTGTGCCTCGTCCGGCACCGGACGGGTGCCGGAGGCCGCGGTCTCCTGGGCGTAGCGGGCCGCGTGGAGCCCGGCGCGGCGCCCGAAGACCAGCAGGTCGGAGAGGGAGTTGCCGCCGAGCCGGTTGGAGCCGTGCATCCCGCCCGCGACCTCGCCCGCGGCGAAGAGACCGGGCACGCCGGTGGCGGCCGCGGTGTCCGGGTCGACGTCCACCCCGCCCATCACGTAGTGACAGGTGGGACCCACCTCCATGGGCTCGGCGGTGATGTCGACGTCCGCGAGCTCCTTGAACTGGTGGTGCATCGAGGGCAGCCGCCGCTTGATGACCTCGGGCGGCATCCGGGTGGAGACATCGAGGAAGACCCCGCCGTGCGGGGAGCCCCGGCCCGCCTTCACCTCGGCGTTGATGGCGCGGGCCACCTCGTCGCGGGGGAGCAGCTCGGGCGGGCGGCGGTTGTGGTCCGGGTCCTCGTACCAGCGGTCGGCCTCGTCCTCGGACTGGGCGTACTTCTCCTTGAAGACGTCCGGGATGTAGTCGAACATGAACCGCTTGCCCTCGCTGTTGCGCAGCACCCCGCCGTCGCCGCGCACCGACTCGGTGACCAGGATCCCCTTCACCGAGGGCGGCCAGACCATACCGGTCGGATGGAACTGCACGAACTCCATGTTGATCAGCGGGGCGCCCGCGAGCAGCGCCAGCGAGTGGCCGTCGCCGGTGTACTCCCAGGAGTTGGAGGTCACCTTGAAGGACTTGCCGATACCGCCGGTGGCCAGCACCACGGCCGGGGCCTCCAGGGCGAAGAAACGGCCCGATTCGCGCTCGTAGCCGAAGACCCCGGCGACCCGGTCGCCGTCCTTGACGATCCGGGTGACCGTGCACTCCTGGAAGATCTTCAGCCGGGACTCGTAGTCGCCGGTGGCGGCCTTGTCCTCCTGCTGGAGGGAGACGATCTTCTGCTGGAGGGTGCGGATCAGCTCCAGGCCGGTGCGGTCCCCGACATGGGCGAGACGGGGGTACTCATGGCCGCCGAAGTTCCGCTGGGAGATCTTGCCCTCGGGGGTGCGGTCGAAGAGCGCGCCCCAGGTCTCCAGCTCCCAGACCCGGTCCGGGGCCTCCTGGGCGTGCAGCTCGGCCATCCGCCAGTGGTTGAGGAACTTGCCCCCGCGCATGGTGTCGCGGAAGTGCACCTGCCAGTTGTCGCGCTCGTTGACGTTGCCCATGCTGGCGGCGATGCCGCCCTCGGCCATCACCGTATGGGCCTTGCCGAACAGCGACTTGCAGATGACGGCGCAGCGCATGCCCTGCTCGCGGGCCTCGATCGCGGCACGCAGCCCGGCGCCGCCCGCGCCGATCACGACCACGTCCCACGCCTGCCGCTCGACTTGCGTCATCGGATGAGCACCTCTCCTAGAAAAAGCGGGGATCGTCGAAGGCGCCGCTCGCCACCAGATAGACGTAGAAGTCCGCGACGGCGACGCTGATGAGAGAGGCCCAGGCCAGCTGCATATGGCGTGCGTTGAGCCCGCTCACCCAGCCCCAGAGCCGATAGCGCACCGGATGCCGGGAGAAGTGCTTCAGCCGGCCGCCGACGATATGGCGGCAGGAGTGGCAGGAGAGGGTGTACGCCCAGATCAGCGCGATGTTGACGAGCAGCACCAGGGTGCCCAGGCCCATATGGCCCCAGCGGCCGTGGTCGTCCCGGAAGCCGAGCACGGTGTCATAGGTGAGGATCCCCGCGACGATCACCGCGAAGTAGAAGAAGTAGCGGTGGATGTTCTGAAGGATCAGCGGGAAGCGGGTTTCGCCGGTGTACTTGGCGCGCGGTTCGGCGACCGCGCAGGCGGGCGGCGAGGCCCAGAAGCCCCGGTAATACGCCTTGCGGTAGTAGTAGCAGGTGAGCCGGAACCCCAGCGGGAAGATCAGGATCAGCAGCGCCGGGGACAGGCCCCACCACGCGCCGAAGATCTCCCAGTTGGCGCCGCCCTTCATGGGTACGCAGTTCTGGGCGACGCAGGGGGAGTAGAAGGGGGAGACATACGGCTCGGCGTAGTAGTCGTCCCCCGCGAAGGCCCGCCAGGTCGAGTAGACGATGAACGCGAACAGTCCGGCGGCGGTGATGGCGGGGGAGAGCCACCAGCGGTCGCTGCGCAGATGGCGGCCGGGGATGGCGGCGCGCGAGGCGCTGTGCACGCCGTGCGGGGCCGTTCCGGATTCCGCGGGCGCGGGCGTGGTGGCTTGCGGGTCGGTGCCTGTGGCCAAGGGGAACTCCGCGGTGGAGTGGTATGGGGGGACGGTGGGGACGCGCCCCGTGACGGGAGGCGCGGCGGCCCGTCCCTAGGGCGCGTGGCGATCTCGCGCGCCGAGGCCCTCGTCGTCGACGTCCGACCACAGCGCGCTGTCGTACGGGGCGTCGGGGACCGGAACCATTTCGGGGCGTGATCTCTCCACGGGAGCCGTCTCGCGCAGCAGGGCGAGGCTCTCGCGCAGGTGGTCCGCGTCGGTGCGGACGCGGCGTATCTCCAGCCCGCCGGCGCCCACCCGCTGCTCCAGCCGGGAGACGGAACGGACCAGGTCATCGAGACAGCGCTGGACGGCCGTCAAGTCGTCGTTCAAGGACATGACTTGCCCTCACTTCCGCGGTTGCGGTTGGCGACGCTCATGCGACAGCGAGTGTTACGCGCCACGGTCCTGGTTGTGAAGGGATCTGTCGGGATTGGCGCCGCCACCGGCGGGATTCCGCCGCCGCGCGCCGGAGTGCGCGCCCGCCGCGTTGATCCGGGCGGGTGATCCTTTCCCCTCATGGCCGTCTCCATGGCCCTCTCGGCGTGCTGTCCCATGAACCGTCGCTTTGAGTGAGGAGTATATGCGATCAGCGTCACACTATGCCAAATGCGCATATGTCCGTCACTCTGCGGAGGTACGAGCCATGCCCATCACCAGGAGCCGCCGCGCCATGCTGCTCGCCGCGGGAGTGATGCTGCCGCTGCCCGTACTGACCGGGTGCAGCTCGGAGGACGACGGCCCGCCGCCGCGCGCCGCCTGGGACATCGCCTCCGCACCCCGCTCCGGGACCGCCGGCACCGGCACTCTGCGCTGGGCCCTGGACGCGACGCCCACCACGCTCAACGCTTTTCAGAAGACCGCGGACACGGGCACCCAGCGGATCGCGGGCGCCGTGCTGCCCTCCCTCTACACCCTCGACGCCCGCGGCCGGCCCCAGCGCAACGGCGACTATCTGACCTCCGCCGACGTCACCTCGACCGACCCCAAGCAGGTCGTGGTCTTCAAGCTCAACCCCAAGGCGGTGTGGAGCGACGGGCGCCCGATCGGCGCGGAGGACTTCCAGGCCCAGTGGAAGGCGCTGCGCGGCACCGACGAGAAGTACGGGACGGCGCGCAACGCCGGATACGACCGGATCGCCAAGGTCGAACCGGGGGACAAGGAACACGAGGTCAAGGTCACCTTCGCCAAGCCGTACACCGACTGGCGCTCGCTGTTCACCCCGCTGTACCCGAAGAGCGTGATGGGCAACCCGGCGGTCTTCACCGCGGCCGCGAACAAGGGGCTCGCGGTCGGCGCCGGACCCTTCATGGTCCGCCGGGTCACGGACTCCGAGGTCACCCTCGTCCGCAACCCCCGCTGGTGGGGCGACCGGGCGCGGCTGAGCCGGGTGGTCTTCCAGGCGGTCCCGGCCGAGAAGCGGGCCGAGGCGCTGATCGCCGGGCGGCTGGACCTGGCCGAGGTGGACCGGACCACCGCCCGGCGCATCCAGGCCACCGCCCCGGACAAGCAGGCCGCGGGCGCCAAGCGGGGGTCCTCGGCCCCGGGCAAGGCGGGTGCGCCGGAGCCGTCCACCGACGACACCGACAAGAACCGGGCGCGGACCCGGGCGCTGAGCAGGTTCACCCTGCGCAAGGCCCTGGACCCGGCCTACACCCAGCTCGCCCTCAACGGCACCAAGGGACCGCTCGCCGATGAGCGGGTGCGCCGCGCGGTGGCCCGCGTGATCGACCGGAAGACCCTGGCGAAGCTGGTGCTCAAGCCGATGGGGCTGCCGTCCGAACCGCTCGGCAACCATCTGCTGATGGCGGGCCAGCCGGGCTACAAGGACCACAGCGGTGCCCTCGGCGACCCGGACACCAACGCCGCGCAGTCGCTGCTCGCCGACGCGGGCTGGCGGGCGGGCGGCACCGGCCGGCAGAAGGCGCTGGACGGCAAGACGGACGACCGGGGCAGCCTCCGGCGCAGCGCCCCGACCGCCACCGAGGGCTCCACGAATCCCGCCACGGAGAGCACCTCCGGCACCGGGTCCGCCACCGCTTCCGGCGCCGGGTCCGCCACCGCCTCCGGCGCCTCGCCCGCGGCCGGTGACGCCGGGCGGTCCGGGCGGTCCGGACGGCTCCGGGAGACGGCCGTCGTACGGAAGAAGGGACGGCCGCTGGTGCTGCGCTTCGTCCTCCCCGACGACCGGACCGGCGCCCGGCTGAGCACGGTCGGCGAGCGCATCGCGCGGATGCTGGAGAAGATCGGCGTCCGGACCGAGATCACCAAGGTCTCCGCCGAGAGCTACTTCCGGGACCACATCGCCACCGGCGACTACGACCTGGCCCTCTACTCCTGGCCCGCCTCCGCCTACCCGGCCACCGACGCCCGCCCCATCTACGCCAAGCCGCAGCCCGCTGCGGACGGCTCCCTGGTCGTCGAGCAGAACTACACCCGGGTGGGCACCGACCAGATCGACCAGCTCTTCGACCAGGCGCTCTCGGAGCTGGACGGCGGCGCCTCGCGCTCCCTGGTCAGCCGGGCGGACGCCCGGATCTGGGCGGCGGCCGGATCGATTCCGCTCTATCAGCGCCCCCAGCTGATCGCGATGCGCAAGGGCTTGGTCAACGCGGGCGCCTTCGGCTTCGCCACCCCCCGCTACCAGGACATCGGCTTCCGCCGCTAAGAAGACGCCTGCGGCGAACTGCTCCCCTCCCCGCCCCTTCCCGAAACCGGGGCCCCGCCCCAGCCCCCGGCCCGGGGCTTTGCCCCAGCCCCCGGAGCGGGGTTCTGCCCCCGGTCCCGGCTCGGGGCTTTGCCCCAGGCCTCGGAGCGGGGTTCTGCCCCAGGTCCCGCAATTCGGGGCTCCGCCCCAGGCCCCGGAGCGGGGTTCTGCCCCAGGCCCCGGAGCGGGGTTCTGCCCCAGGCCTCGGAGCGGGGTTCTGCCCCAGGCCCCGCAACCGGGGTTCCGCCCCAGGCCCCGGCTCGGGGTTCGGTCCCAGGCCCCGGCTCGGGGTTCGGTCCCAGTCCCCGGCCCGGGGTTCGGTCCCAGTCCCCGGCCCGGGGCTCCGCCCCAGTCCCCGGAGCGGGGTTCTGCCCCAGGCCCCGGCCCGGAGCGGGGTTCGGTCCCAGGCCCCGCAACTGGGGTTCCGCCCCAGGCCTCGGAGCGGGGCTTCGCGCCAGGCCCCGGGCCGGGGTTCCGCCTCGGGCTCCGGGGCGGAGCTCCGCCCGCAACTGGCGTCCGCCTCAGACCCCGCGAGCGGGGTTCCGCCTCAGGCCCCGCGAGCGGGGTTCCGTCCCAGGCCCCGCGGCCGGGGCTTTGCCCCAGGCCCCCGCGACAGGCGTCCGCCCCGGTCCTCGGGCCGGGGTTCCGCCGCTTCCCGTGGCGTCGGTATGCGGCTTCGCCCCTTAATCCCGGGGTCCAGGGGCGGAGCCCCTGGTAACGGGAAGGGGCGGGGAGGGGAAAGACCGCCGAACACCCCGCAGCCCCATCGGCCCCCGAAGGCGCCCCCGGGCGTGGTGACCGGCGCGGGGACGGGCCGCGAGATGCGCCGCGGGATGGGCCGCGGGATGGGCTGCGGCATTCGTCCCCGCGCCGTCCCCGTACCATGGGGGTGAGGCCGAGGCGTGATCAGCCCGGCGGAAGGCGCGCCGCTTAAGGAGCGCGCCGCCACCCAACAACCGGGAGAAGCGCGCTTTCATGCCCACGCGCCACGACATTCGTAACGTCGCCATCGTCGCCCACGTCGACCACGGCAAGACGACCCTCGTCGACGCCATGCTCAAGCAGGCGGGCGCGTTCGCCGCCCACCAGCAGGTGGACGACCGGGTCATGGACTCCAACGACCTGGAGCGCGAGAAGGGCATCACCATTCTCGCGAAGAACACCGCCGTGAAGTACCACCCGGCGGATGGCGGCGACCCCGTCACCATCAACATCATCGACACCCCCGGCCACGCCGACTTCGGCGGTGAGGTCGAGCGCGGTCTGTCCATGGTCGACGCGGTGGTCCTGCTGGTGGACGCCTCCGAGGGGCCGCTGCCGCAGACCCGCTTCGTGCTGCGCAAGGCGCTCCAGGCCAAGCTGCCGGTGATCCTGTGCATCAACAAGACGGACCGCCCGGACTCCCGGATCGACGAGGTCGTCAACGAGGCGTACGACCTCTTCCTGGACCTGGACGCGACCGAGGAGCAGATCGAGTTCCCGATCGTCTACGCCTGCGCCCGTGACGGTGTGGCCTCGCTGACCAAGCCGGAGGACGGCACCGTCCCGGCCGACAGCGACAACCTCCAGCCGTTCTTCTCCACCCTGCTGGAGACCGTCCCGGCGCCGGAGTACGACGCGGCCGCGCCGCTCCAGGCCCATGTCACCAACCTGGACGCGGACAACTTCCTCGGCCGTATCGCGCTGCTCCGGGTCGAGCAGGGCGAGCTGAAGAAGGGGCAGACGGTCGCGTGGATCAAGCGCGACGGCACCATCTCCAACGTCCGGATCACCGAGCTGATGATGACCGAGGCGCTCACCCGCAAGCCCGCCGAGGTGGCCGGCCCCGGGGACATCTGCGCCGTCGCGGGCATCCCGGACATCATGATCGGCGAGACCCTGGCCGACCCGGAGAACCCGATCGCGCTGCCGCTGATCACCGTCGACGAGCCCGCGATCTCGATGACGATCGGCACCAACACCTCCCCGCTGGTCGGCCGCGGCCCCGGCGGCAAGGGCGCCGACAAGTCGGCCGTGAAGGACCGCAAGGTCACCGCGCGGCTGGTCAAGGACCGGCTCGAGCGCGAGCTGATCGGTAACGTCTCGCTGCGTGTGCTGCCCACCGACCGCCCGGACGCCTGGGAGGTGCAGGGCCGCGGCGAGCTGGCGCTGGCGATCCTGGTGGAGACCATGCGCCGGGAGGGCTTCGAGCTCACCGTCGGCAAGCCGCAGGTGGTCACCCGGGAGGTCGACGGCAAGGTCCACGAGCCGATCGAGCGCATCACCATCGATGTGCCCGAGGAGCACATGGGCGCGGTCACCCAGCTCATGGGCACCCGCAAGGGCCGGATGGACAACATGTCCAACCACGGCTCCGGCTGGGTCCGCATGGAGTTCATCGTCCCCTCCCGCGGTCTGATCGGCTTCCGCACCGAGTTCCTGACCGCGACCCGCGGCACCGGTATCGCCCACTCCATCCACGAGGGCCACGAGCCGTGGTTCGGCGAACTGAAGACCCGTAACAACGGCTCGCTGGTGGCCGACCGCTCGGGTGCGGTGACCGCCTTCGCGATGACCAACCTCCAGGAGCGCGGGGTGCTGTTCACCTCGCCGGGCACGGAGGTGTACGAGGGCATGATCGTCGGCGAGAACTCCCGCTCCGACGACATGGACGTCAACATCACCAAGGAGAAGAAGCTCACCAACATGCGGTCCTCCACCGCGGATGTGACCGAGTCCCTGGTCCCGCCGCGGCTGCTCTCGCTCGAGCAGTCCCTGGAGTTCTGCCGCGACGACGAGTGCGTCGAGGTGACGCCGGAGACGGTGCGGATCCGCAAGGTGGTGCTGGACCAGAAGGAGCGCGCCCGCACCGCCGCCCGCGCCAAGCGCTGACGCGCCCACCCGGGCGCGGGGGCGCCGAGGCTCACGCCCGGGCGCCAAGCGCTGGCGCTCACTTCAGGGCGCCGATGCGCACCGCGGCGCCGATGCGCATTACGGTGTCGAGGCGCACTACGGCGCCGATCACGGAGCGTAGGCGCCCCACCGCGCCTCAGTAAGCTGCCAACGGCCCGGACCCCCCGCCTCCACGGCGGGGGTCCGGGCTGTTGCCATGTCAGCAACGTGCCAGTCAAGCGGTTATCCGGATCTCCCTGTCCGAATATCGGCGTCCGAGCTCCGCATGATGTGTTAACAGTCCGTTTCGCGTGTGTCTGTCTGGGGCAGTTTTGTCCGGATTTCAAAGCTCCGCGCGTAGATGCTGTGACCAAAGCGAGACCCATAAGGTGTGGTTTAAGGGCCGGACGTGCTCAATCATGGGGTCCATTGAGCTCGGGTCAATGGGTCACACGCTGTGGGGAGCGCGGACCTACGAGCACATCTGGGGGGTTCCGGTCCCTTTCGCTGTCAGGGGTGTCAGCGTGTCTCCGGGCGCCCCCTCTCGTAGTGACAGTGGACTCCTGAGGAGGCAAACCCATGCGCGGTGCCAAGAGCGCCAAGTGGGTCGCGTTGGCAGCGGTTGTGGCGCTGGCCGCGACCGCCTGCGGTGGCAACGACAGCGACAGCGGCAGCAATGACATGAACAAGGGCACGGCGGACCCGAATGGGATACTCACCGCCCAGCTGAGCGAGCCGCAGAACCCGCTGCAACCGGCGAACGCCAAGGAGAGCCAGGGCAGCCGGGTGCTCCGCACGATCTTCGCGGGCCTGGTGGACTACGAGCCCGGCACCGGCAAGCTGGTGTATGTCAACGCCGAGTCCGTCACCCCCAACAAGGACTCCTCCGTCTGGACCGTCAAGCTCAAGCCGGGCTGGAAGTTCCACAACGGCGAGGCCGTGACCGCCAAGTCCTACGTGGACTCCTGGAACTGGTCCGCCAACGTCGCGAACAACCAGACCAACTCCAGCTGGTTCCAGGACATCAAGGGCTACGAGGACGTCCACCCCGAGAAGGGCAAGCCCAAGGCCGACAAGATGTCCGGCCTGAAGGTCGTCAACGACAACGAGTTCAAGATCGAGCTCAACAGCTCGGTCTCGTACTTCGCCTACAAGCTGGGCTACGACGTCTGGACCCCGCTGCCCAGCGGCTTCTTCAAGGACCCCAAGGGCTACGGTGAGAAGCCGGTCGGCAACGGCCCCTACAAGTTCGTCTCCTGGGACCACAAGAAGATGATCAAGGTCCGTAAGTTCGACGGCTACAAGGGACCGAACAAGGCCAAGAACGGCGGCATCGACTTCAAGAACTACACCACCGCCGACGCCGCCTACTCGGACCTGCGCTCCAACAACCTCGACTGGATCGAGCAGGTCCCGACCACCGCGCTGACCAACTACAAGTCCGACCTGGGCAAGCGCGCGATCGACGAGGAGTACTCGGCGGTCCAGTCGGTCGTCCCGGCCTTCTACACCAAGCAGTTCAAGGACATCGACCCCAAGGTCATCCAGGGTCTGTCCATGGCGATCGACCGTGACACGATCACCAAGACCGTGCTCCACGGCTCCCGCACCCCGGCCGACAGCTATGTCGCCCGCGGCGTGATCGGCTACAAGGCCGGCGCGCTCAAGGAGCAGGTCACCTACGACCCGGCCAAGGCCAAGGCCCTCATCAAGGAGGGCGGCGGGGTCCCGGGCAACAAGATCTCGATCCAGTACAACGCCGACCAGGACCACAAGCCCTGGGTGGACGCGGTCTGCAACAGCATCCGCAAGGCCACCGGCGTCGACTGCGTCGGCGACTCCAAGCCCGACTTCCAGGCCGACCTGAACGCGCGTGACAAGCACCAGGTCAAGTCCATGTACCGGGGTGGCTGGGTGCTCGACTACCCGGTCAACTCGAACTTCATGAGGGACCTGTACGGCTCCAAGGCGGCCGGTAACACCAGCGGTTACGCCAACAAGAAGTTCGACGAGCTCGCTGCCAAGGCCGACAAGGCCGCCACCCTCGACGAGACCGTGAAGCTCTACCAGCAGGCGGAGCAGGTCCTCGCGAAGGACATGCCGGCGATCCCGCTGTGGTTCTACAAGGTCAACAGCGGCCAGTCCAACAAGGTCCTGGGGAAGATCCCCTACGGCCAGGACGGCGACCCCATCTTCACCAACGTCCAGGTGAAGAAGAAGTAATCATCGGGACCGCCGGCCGGTGCCGCCGCTTCTCTCAACCAGGGAGCGGCGGCACCGGCCCGCAGGCGTGAGGCCCGCAGCTCATCCCCCCACCCGCGTGGCGCAGACGAGACGTGGCCTCCGCCGCCCCCCAACGGCATGGAGGCATGATGGGGCGCTATGTCGCCAGGCGACTGCTCCAGATGATCCCGGTCTTCATCGGGACTACTCTGATTATTTTCCTCATGGTCCACGTACTGCCCGGTGACCCCATCCGGGCGATGTGGGGCGAAAAGGCCGCCGACCCCGCGCAGGTCGCGTCTCTCCGCCATGAGTTCGGGCTGGACCAGCCCCTGTGGAAGCAGTACATCGACTACATGGTCGACCTCTTCCAAGGAGACTTCGGCAAGACCTTCGGCGGCCGTCCGGTCTCCGAGGAAATGGGGATGGCCTTCCCGGTGACGCTCCGCCTCGCGGCGGTGGCCCTCACCATCGAAATCATCGTCGGCATCGGGCTCGGTGCCTGGGCCGGTCTCAGGGCGGGCCGCGCCGCCGACACCGGCGTCCTGATCTTCACGCTGATCGTCATCTCCATGCCGGTCTTCGTCCTCGGCTACCTCGCCCGGTTCATCTTCGCCGACGAACTCGGCTGGCTGCCACCGAACGTCCAGGACTCGATGGACCTCCAGCAACTCCTGCTGCCAGGGTTCGTCCTCGCGATGCTCTCCATGGCGTATGTGGCCCGGCTGACCCGGACCACCTTCGCGGAGAACCTGCGCGCCGACTACATGCGCACCGCGCTCGCCAAGGGGCTGCCGCGCCGCCGGATCGTCGGCGTCCACCTGCTGCGCAACTCGCTGATCCCGGTCGTCACCTTCCTCGGCACCGACGTCGGCGCGCTGGTCGGCGGCGCGGTGGTCACCGAGGGCATCTTCAACGTCCAGGGCGTCGGCAACCTGCTCTTCAAGGCGCTTGGGCAGCGTGAGGGCACCACCATCGTCGGGGTCGTGACCATCTTCGTCCTCGTCATTCTCGTGATCAACCTGCTCGTCGACCTGCTGTACGCGGTCCTGGACCCGAGGATCAGGTATGCCTGACATGACCAAATCCGAGTCCGGCACGGTAGTCGACAGCGCGCCCCCGCAGGTCCGCGCGGACGCCGTCCCGGCCGCCGGCCCCGCCCCCCAGGGCAAGCCGCGCTCGCTCTGGGGCGACGCCTGGTACGAGCTGCGCCACCGGCCGCTGTTCTGGGTCTCGGCGGTGCTGCTGGTGCTGCTGCTGGCCATCGCGGCGTTCCCCGGGATGTTCACCGGGACCGACCCGCGCAACGGCGATCTGACCAACCACTTCCTGACCAAGCCCGAGCTGACCCACTTCTTCCAGGCCGACTGGTTCGGCTACGACGGCCAGGGCCGCTCCATCTACGCCCGGGTCATCTACGGCACCCGCGCCTCCATCATGGTCGGCGTCGGCGTGACCGCGGTGGTGACCCTCGTCGGCGGTCTGCTGGGCATGGTGGCCGGGTACTTCGGCGGCTGGATCGACTCGATCGTCTCCCGGATCGTCGACATCTTCTTCGGTCTGCCGTTCCTGCTCGGCTCGATGGTCGTGCTGAACGCGTTCACCGAGCGCAAGGTCTACGTCGTGATCGCGGCCCTCGCCTTCCTCGGCTGGACCACCATCGCCCGGGTGATGCGCAGTTCGGTGATCACCGCCAAGCAGGCGGACTACGTCACCGCGGCGCGGGCGCTCGGCGCCGGAACCGGCCGGATCCTGTTCCGCCACGTCCTGCCGAACGCGCTGGCCCCCACCATCGTGGTCGCGACCATCGCGCTCGGCGCCTACATCTCCGCCGAGGCCACGCTGTCCTTCCTCGGCCTCGGCCTCGCCGACCCCACCATCTCCTGGGGCATCGACATCTCCGACGCCAAGGACGCCATCCGGGACAACCCGCATGTGATGCTGTTCCCGGCCGGAATGCTGAGCCTCACCGTCTTCGCATTCATCACGCTCGGCGACGCGGTCCGCGACGCCCTCGACCCCAAGCTGCGCTGAGGAGGGCGTACGTGACCACCATCGAGAAGACCGCGGACGACGCCGTCCGCGAGGGTGCCGGAGACGACGGCACCCCACTGCTTGAAGTCCGCGACCTGCATGTGGAGTTCCACACCCGGGACGGTGTCGCCAAGGCCGTCAACGGCGTCAACTACAGCGTCCGCGCCGGTGAGACGCTCGCCGTCCTCGGCGAGTCCGGCTCCGGCAAGTCGGTGACCGCCCAGGCGATCATGGGCATCCTCGATATGCCGCCCGGGAAGATCCCGCAGGGGCAGATCCTGTTCCGGGGCGAGGACATGCTCACCATGGCGGGCGAGGAGCGCCGGAAGATCCGCGGCCGCAAGATCGCCATGATCTTCCAGGACGCGCTCTCGGCGCTGAACCCGGTGCTCTCCGTGGGCTATCAGCTCGGCGAGATGTTCCGGGTCCACCAGGGCCTGTCCAAGAAGGAGGCCAAGGCCAAGGCCATCGAGCTGATGGACCGGGTCCGCATCCCGGCGGCCAAGGAGCGGGTGAGCGACTATCCGCACCAGTTCTCCGGCGGTATGCGCCAGCGCATCATGATCGCCATGGCGATGGCGCTGGAGCCGGACCTGATCATCGCCGACGAGCCGACCACCGCGCTCGACGTGACCGTCCAGGCCCAGGTGATGGACCTGCTCGCGGAGCTCCAGCGCGAGTACCACATGGGTCTGATCCTGATCACCCATGACCTGGGCGTGGTGGCGGACGTCGCCGACAAGATTGCCGTGATGTACGCGGGCCGGATCGTCGAGACCGCCCCCGTCCACGAGCTCTACAAGCGCCCGGCCCACCCCTACACCCGCGGTCTGCTGGACTCCATCCCGCGCCTGGACCGCAAGGGGCAGGAGCTCTACGCGATCAAGGGGCTGCCGCCCAATCTGCTCAAGATCCCGACGGGCTGTGCCTTCAACCCGCGCTGCCCCAAGGCGGAGGACATCTGCCGCCGGGACGTCCCCGCCCTGGTGCCGGTCACCGAGCAGGACGGCACGGAGCTGCCGGGCCGCGGCAGCGCCTGCCACTTCTGGAAGGAGACCATCCATGGCTGACCCCGAGAAGAACGAGAAGGCCATGGAACCGGCCGCGGACGCCACCCCCAACGTCACGGAGGTGGAGACGGTCGACGCGGCCACCGAGGACGAGGCGGTCGCCGCGCTCGAGGCCAAGGTCGACCGCGGTGAGCCGATCCTCCAGGTGCGCAATCTGGTCAAGCACTTCCCGTTGACCCAGGGCATCCTCTTCAAGCGGCAGATCGGCGCGGTCAAGGCGGTCGACGGCATCTCCTTCGACCTCTACCAGGGCGAGACCCTCGGCATCGTCGGCGAGTCCGGCTGTGGCAAGTCCACCGTCGCCAAGCTGCTGATGACCCTGGAGACCGCCACCGCGGGCGAGGTCTTCTACAAGGGCCAGGACATCACCCGGCTGTCGGGCCGCGCGCTGCGGGCCGTACGCCGCAACATCCAGATGGTCTTCCAGGACCCGTACACCTCGCTCAACCCCCGGATGACGGTGGGCGACATCATCGGGGAGCCCTTCGAGATCCACCCCGAGGTGGCACCCAAGGGCGACCGCCGCCGCAAGGTCCAGGAACTCCTGGACGTCGTGGGCCTCAACCCCGAGTACATCAACCGCTACCCCCACCAGTTCTCCGGCGGCCAGCGCCAGCGCATCGGCATCGCGCGCGGCCTCGCCCTCAACCCGGAGATCATCATCTGCGACGAGCCGGTCTCCGCGCTCGACGTATCCGTCCAGGCACAGGTCATCAACCTGATGGAGGGCCTCCAGGACGAGTTCAACCTGTCCTACATCTTCATCGCCCACGACCTGTCCATCGTCCGGCACATCTCCGACCGGGTCGGCGTGATGTACCTGGGCAAGATGGCCGAGATCGGCTCCGACACCGAGATCTACGACCACCCGACGCACCCCTACACCCAGGCGCTGCTGTCGGCCGTCCCGGTCCCGGACCCCGAGTCGCGCGAGGGCCGCGAACGCATCATCCTCACCGGCGACGTCCCCTCCCCGGCCAACCCGCCCTCCGGCTGCCGCTTCCGCACCCGCTGCTGGAAGGCCGAGGACAAATGCGCCAAGGAGGTCCCCCTCCTCGCCATCCCCGAGCGCTTCGCCGGCACGGATTCGCCTGCGGCGCACGAGTCGGCGTGCCACTTCGCCGAGGAAAAGGACGTGGTCCACGCCTAGCATCACCGCGTGGGCCGCAGTCGAACGACGAGGGCCGCCCGGACCGGGCGGCCCTCGTCGTCGTTCAGGAGGCAGCGGTGGGCGGGTTCAGCGTGAACCATACGGCCTTGCCGGTGACGCCCGCGTCCTTGTCGGTGTAGTCGTGCACACCCCAGGTGTCGGAACACGACTCGACGAGCGTGAGCCCGCGCCCGCCTTCGTACTCGGTGTTCGCCGCCACCGGCTGCGGCAGCCCGCAGCCGGAGTCCCATACGGTGACCCGGAAGTCGGACGGCGTCGGCTCCCAGTCCATGCTGACGTACGCGTCGGTGGTGGTGTTCCGGTACGCGTTGGTGACCAGCTCCGACACGAGCAGTTCGGCCGTGTCCACGATGCAGTCGAGCCGCGCCGCCCGGAGGACATGGCGGATGGTGGCTCGTACGACGCCCACGGCGCGTGGGTCGTGGGGAATGAACAGGCCGTAGGACCAGGGCTCTTCGGGCGTGCGCATGGGGCAGCCTCCAGGTGAGTGCCTACTGTGACTGGCGCCATACGTAAGGTAGCGGCTGTGGGATTACAACTACAACCTGTGGCCTGAGGTGTGATAGCGGAGTGGACGCGTCCAGCCACGGTACGCAACACTCGCCTCCCGGAGAGGGGAGTTCACGTGGGGCTGAGAGCGAATCCCACCTACCGGCAGCGCCGGTTCGGCGCGGAAGTGCGCAAGCTGCGCGAGCGAGCCGGGCTGACTGTCGGGGAGGCGGCACGCCTGATGGAGATGCACAGTCCACATCTGAGCAACGTCGAGGCGGGGCGCACGAGTCTGTCGGCCGAGCGGCTCGGCATGCTGGCGCGGGCAGTGGAGGGTACAACTGCAACCTTCTTGGCCGCCTTGCAGGCGATGGGGCAGGAGTCCGGACGCGGTTGGTGGAGTGACTACCGCAAGGTGCTCGGGGCGTCTCATGTGGACCTCGCCGAGCAGGAGTCCGGGGCTCAGGCCCTGTGCAACTACGAGCTGTTGTTCATTCCCGGGCTTCTCCAGACCCGGGAATACGCCACGGCGGTCCACGGCAGCGGCTTCTCGGAAGCCGTACGCGAAGTGCAGGACCGGGCGATCGAGTTCAGGCTGCGGCGCCAGCTGGTCTTGTCGGGCGACCTGTCTCCCCGCTTTCACGCCATCATCCACGAGGCGGCGCTGCGTGTCCTCTACGGAGGCCGCACGGTGATGCGCGATCAGCTACTGCGGCTCATTCAGTCATCGCGGCTGCCGAACGTCACCATCCAGATCGTGCCCATCGACAACGAGGGAAGCGCGGCCTTCAGCCACCCCTTCATGCTGATCGAACCGAGCGTGGCGGAGTTGAGTACAGTGCTCGTGGATCAGTTCGGCGGATCCGAGTTCCTTGACGACTTGGACGCGGTCACCGATTACCGGCAGTCCTTCCAACGGCTGAGCGAGCTGGCCCTGCCATCCGTGGATGCCGAAGCCGCGCCGGAGGCCCGGACCGGGAAAGATTCGCTCGGACTCCTCCAGCACATCCTGTATCCCCTGCTCTAGGAGAAGGCCCGAATGTCTCCCCTTCAGTGGCGCAAGTCCAGCTTCAGCACCGGCGACGCAGCCAACTGCGTCGAACTCGCCGCCGACTCCGTCGGCACCTCCCATCTCCGCGAGAGCGACGACCCGGAGGTCGTCATATCCACGACTCCCGCCGCGCTGCGCGCGTTCCTGCGGGCCGCGAAGGCGGGGACACTGGACCGCCCTTCCCAAAGTACTTGATCTGGCGCAACTAATTTGTCAAACGTTTTCGAGAGGGGTACCCCACCCCCCGGCGAACCGGAGCCGGTCCGGCGGTCCGGCGACGGCCTCGGCCCCCGAGCGTGGGCGCCGCCACCGACGGGCACCCCCGCCAGCCGGCGCCCGGCGACGGCGCTCCGCCCCCCACCCCCCGACCCATGCTCAAATGCGCCGAAGGCGCGAGACGGCGCCGCGCCGGGCCTCGTAGGGTCGTGGCATGACCGCCCCTAACCCACCGGTCTATCAGGAGTACTACACCCGCACCCCTTTCCAGTTCTTGACGGGCGCCGGGTGGAAGCGGCTGGTGGCCTTCCGGGCCGATGAGTCCGGCGTCACCCTGGGCGGCGCCGCATTGCGATACCACCGGTTCCTCGCCGTCGTTCCGTGGCGGGACATCGAAGCCGTCGTGGTGTGGGCCACGCAAATGCCCACGGAGAAGCCGGTACAGCACATAGGTCTGAAGCTGCGGCCGGGCGTTCCCGCCCTTCCCGGCCCCAACCGGAAGCTCACCCCGCAGTTCGCTGCTGGTTTCGCACCGCACCTTGAGTACGAGGTCGTCAGGAACAGTCGGCGCATCGTCCTCTGGAAGGTCGATCAGGCCCGGCTCACCGCCGCACTCCAGGCGTTCGCCCCCCAAGTTCAGCTGCGAGTCCACCCGGTGCACCGGGAACGACCAGGGCAGGGCGGCGGGCTGGCGCCCGGATCCGGCGCGAGCATATTCGACATCATGCCCTGACCTCCGCGCGCTCCTCCGCGAAGTGGCACGCCGATGGATGCGCGGCCGCTCCCGGCAGGCCCGGCGGGACCGTCAGCACCGGCACTTCCACCGCGCAGCGGTCCTGGGCCTTCCAGCAGCGGGTGCGGAAGCGGCAGCCCGAGGGCGGGTTGGCCGGGGAGGGGACGTCGCCGGTGAGGAGGATGCGGGTCCGGGCCTCGCGCGACTCCGGGTCGGGGACGGGGACGGCCGACAGCAGGGCCTGGGTGTAGGGGTGCGTCGGATGGTCGTAGATCTCTCGGCCGGTGCCCGTTTCGGCGAAGCGGCCCAGGTACATCACGGCCACCCGGTCTGAGATGTGGCGGACCACCGACAGGTCGTGGGCGATGAAGATGTAGGACAGGTTGAACTCGTCCTGTAGGGCCTCCATCAGGTTGACCACCTGTGCCTGGACCGAGACATCCAGCGCCGACACCGGTTCGTCCGCGACGATGATCTCCGGCCGTAGCGCCAGACCCCGGGCGATGCCAATGCGCTGGCGCTGGCCGCCGGAGAACTGGTGGGGGTAGCGGTTGATGTGTTCCGGGTTCAGCCCCACCACGTCCAGGAGGCCCTGGACCGCCCGCCGTCGGTTGCCCTTCGGGGCCGCCTCGGGGTGGATCTCGAAGGGCTCCCCGATGATGTCGCCCACCGTCATCCGGGGGTTGAGCGAGGTGTACGGGTCCTGGAAGACCATCTGGATGTTGCGGCGTACGGCCCGCAGGGCCCGGCCCGACAGCCGGGCGATGTCCTCGCCCCGGTAGTGGATCGTCCCGGCCGTCGGCCGTTCCAGGCTGACCAGCAGCTTGGCGACGGTGGACTTGCCGCAGCCGGACTCGCCGACGATGCCCAGGGTTTCCCCGTGCCGCAGGGTGAAGGAGACCGTGTCGACCGCCCGGACCGCGCCGATCCGCCGCTTCACCAGCACCCCCCGCGTCAGCGGATAGTGCTTGGCGAGGTCGCGGACCTCGAGGACCGGCTCGGCGGTCCCGGTCTCGGGCATTGCCTCAGGCATTGCCTCACGCATTGACGGCGTCGAGGGCATCGAGTTCGTCCTTCCAGAAGTGGCAGGCGCTGGTCCGCCCGCCCGCGGCGCCCGTTCCGGCGTCCGCCGACACCTCGTACAGCGGCGGCCGTTCGACGCGGCAGACCGCCTGGGCGCGCGGGCAGCGGGGGTGGAAGGGGCAGCCGGGGGGCAGGGCGAGCGGGCTGGGCGGCGCGCCCTTGATCGCGTAGAGCCGTTCGCCGCGGTGGTCCACGCGCGGTACGGAGTCCAGCAGTCCGCGGGTGTACGGGTGGGCGGGGCGGCGGTAGAGGTCGCGCACCGGCGCGGTCTCCACGATCCTCCCCGCGTACATCACGGCGATGGTGTCGGCCACGTCCGCGACCACGCCCAGGTCATGGGTGATGAGGACGAGCCCCATCGCGTACTCCCGGCGCAACTCCGCGAGCAGCTCCATGACCTGGGCCTGGACGGTCACGTCCAGGGCCGTGGTCGGCTCGTCGGCGATGATCAGGTCCGGCTCCAGCGCCATCGCCATGGCGATCATGATGCGCTGGCGCATCCCGCCGGAGAACTGATGCGGATAGTCCCCGGCCCGCTGCCCCGCCGCCGGGATACGGACCCGGTCCATCAGCTCGACCGCCCGCCGCCGGGCGTCCTTGCGGGACATCCCGCGGTGCACCTCGTACATCTCGGCGAGCTGGGCGCCCACGGGAACCACCGGGTTGAGGGCGGAGAGCGCGTCCTGGAAGATCATCGCCATCGCGGCGCCCCTGATCCGGCGGCGCTCCTCCGCGCCCATCGCCAGCAGGTCCCGCCCCTGGAACAGCACCTGGCCGCCGGTGATCCGGCCGGGCGGGGAGTCGAGGATGCCCATGATCGCCTGGGCGGTCACGGACTTGCCGGAGCCCGACTCGCCCAGCACGGCCAGCGTCCGACCGGCGTCTACGGCGTACGAGACACCGCCGACGGCCTCGGCGATCCCGTCCCGGGTGCGGAATTCCACGCGCAGGTCCCGGACGTCCAGCAGCCGGGCCGCCATGGCCAGCGCAGCCATGGCTAACGCAGCTTGGGGTCGAGGGCGTCGCGCACCGCGTCGCCGAGCATGATGAACGCGAGCACCGTGATGGACAGCGCCCCGGCCGGCCACAGCAGCATATGCGGGGCGTTGCGGATCTGGGTCGCGGCCGAGGAGATGTCGATGCCCCAGGAGACGGTGGGCGGTTTGAGCCCCACGCCGAGGAACGACAGCGTGGCCTCCAGCGAGATGTAGGTGCCCAGCGCGATGGTCGCGACGACGATCACGGGGGCCACGGCGTTGGGCGCGATATGGCGCAGCAGCGTCCGGCCGCTGCCGGCGCCGAGCACCCGCGCCGCCTGGACGTAGTCGTGTTGCTTGACGGTCACCACCGAGCCGCGCGCGATCCGGGAGATCTGCGGCCAGCCCAGCAGCACGATGAAGCCCACCACCGGCCAGACCGAGCCGCTGGTGACCACCGACAGGAAGACCAGCCCGCCCAGCAGGATCGGGATGCCGAAGAAGACATCGGCGATGCGCGATAGCAGCGCGTCCCACCAGCCGCCGAAGTACCCGGCGAGCCCGCCCAGCACGCTGCCCAGCAGCGCCGCGCCGAGGGTGGCGCAGATGCCGACGGTGATGGAGGCACGGGCGCCGTAGACCGTGCGGGTGTAGACATCGCGGCCCTGGAGGTCGTAGCCGAAGGGGTGACCGGGGGCCGGGCCGTCCTGCGCCTTGGCCAGGTCGCCGTGGTACGGGTTTCCGCTCGCGATCAGCTGCGGCCAGATCGCGATCACGACGAGGAAGAGGATGATCAGCGCGGAGACGACGAAGATCGGGTTGTGGCGCAGATCGTCCCAGGCGTCCGTCCACAGCCCGCGTCCGGTGGGCGCGGCCGGTCCGCCGGAGCGGTGGGCTCCGCCGGAGCGGCGGCCGGGCTCCCCGCGCCAGGGGAGGGTGAGGCGCCGTGGGCCGCGCCGTGGCCCGCCCTTCAGGCTCTGTGGGCCGGAGGCGGCGGGGTCCACCGGACCGCCGCCGCCCCCGCCGGCCGGTGCGATCGCCTCGGTCATGTCATAGCGCGTGTCAAAGGGCTCAGGCATACCGGATCCTCGGGTCGAGCACGGCGTAGAGGAGGTCGACGAGCAGATTGGCGAGCAGGAAGACGATCACCAGGATGGTGACGAAGCCGACGACGGTCGGCGAGTTCTGGCGCAGGATGCCCTGGTAGAGCTGGTAGCCCACGCCGTGGATGTTGAAGATCCGCTCGGTGACGATCGCCCCGCCCATGAGCGCGCCGATGTCCGTGCCGATGAAGGTCACCACCGGGATCAGCGAGTTGCGCAGCAGATGGCGGGTGACGATCCGGTGGCGCGGCAGCCCCTTGGCGACGGCGGTGCGGACGTAGTCGGCGCGGGCGTTCTCCACGATGGAGGTACGGGTGAGGCGGGTGGTGTACGCGAGCGAGACCAGCCCCAGCACCACCCCGGGCAGCAGCAGTTCGTTCAGCGGCGCATCCGGGGAGACCGACGGCCTGGCCCAGCCCCACGTCACGCCGAACAGATACTGGAGCACCGTGCCGCTGACGAACGTCGGGACGGAGACCACGACGAGGGTGAGCAGCAGCACCGAGGTGTCGAGGCCCCGGCCCCGGCGCAGCCCGCTGAGGACGCCCAGGGTGAGGCCCAGCGCCAGCTCGAAGGCGACCGCGACGAGGGTGAGCCGGAAGGTGACCGGGAACGCGCTCGCCATCAGCTCGGTCACCGGCTGCCCGTTGAAGGCCGTACCGAAGTGGCCGCCGAAGATCTGCCCCATGTAGTGCGCGTACTGCCGCCACACCGGCTCATCCAGATAGAGGTCCTTACGGATCCGGGCGGCGGTGGCGGGGTCGGGGGCCTTGTCGCCGAAGAGCGCGGCCACCGGGTCGCCGAGCGCGTACACCATGAAGAAGATCAGGAAGGTGGAGCCGATGAAGACCGGGATCATCTGCGCGAGCCGCCGCAGCGTATAGCGGCCCATGGCTCAGCCGACCCTGATCTGCGAGTAGACCGGCACGCTGAACTGATTGAGCGCCACCTCGCTGAGCCGCCGCGAATAGCCCGCGCTGCCGTTCTGGTACCACAGCGGAATCGCGGGCATCTGCTCGGCGAGGATCTTCTCCGCGTCCCGGAATCCGGCGATGGCCCGGCCGTCGGCGGAGGCGGCGTTGGCCTGGTTCACCAGCCGGTCGAAGCCGGTGTCGCTGAAGTGGCCGTCGTTGGAGGAGGCGTCGGTGTAGTACAGCGGCTGGAGGAAGTTCTGGATCAGCGGATAGTCCATCTGCCAGCCGGCCCGGAACGGCCCGGTCATCTTCTTCCCCGCCATCTTGTTGCGGTAGTCGGCGAAGGTGCCGACCGGTCTGCCGACACAGGCCCGGTCGTTCCGCAGCACGGTGTTGACGCTGTTGCAGACCGCGTCCACCCAGTCCTTGTGGGAGCCGGTGTCGGCGTTGTACGTGATGGTCATCCGGCCGCCGGGCAGCCCGCCGCCCGCCTTGATCAGCTTGCGTGCCCGGACCGGGTCGTAGCGGCAGGCGTCCCCGCACAGCCCCGGCTGATAGCCGCCCTGGCGGCGCAGCACCGGCGAGGTCCAGTCGGTCGCGGGGGTGCGGGTGCCCTGGAAGATCCGCTCGGTGATCTGCGCGCGGTTGATCGCCATGGAGATGCCCCGGCGGACCTTGGCCTTCGCCGGGCCGCTCCAGGTGCGGTCGTACATCGGGAAGGTGAGGGTCTGGATGATCCCGGCGGGCTGGTTGATGTAGCGGTTGCCGAGGTCGGAGCGGACGAACTTCAGCTGCTGCGCCGGGACATCGTCGACCAGGTCGAGATTGCCCGCCTGGAGATCGGTGTAGGCGGTGTTGCTATCGGTGTAGACGCGTAGGTCGACGCCTTTGTTACGGGCCTTGTCCGGGCCGGGGTAGCCGTCCCAGGCGCGCAGCTTCATCACCGAGCCCTTGGCATACGACCGCACCTGGTACGGGCCGTTGCCGATGGGCTTCCTCAGCCAGGCGGCGTGGTCCTCGAAGAACGCCCGGGGCAGCGGCACATAGGCGTTGTAGCCGAGGGTCTTGGGCCAGGTGGAGAACTTCTGGGTGAGCCGGACGGTGAAGGTCCGGTCGCTCCTGACCCGCAGTCCGGAGAGGGCCTTGGCGGTGGGGGCGCCGCCGGAGGCGGGGTGGACCTTGTCATAGCCCTCGATGTACTCGAAGAAGTAGGCGTTGCGCTGCTTGTGGTCGATCCGGGCGCCGTAGTTCCAGGCGTTCACGAAGGACGCGGCGGTGACCTTCTCCCCGTTGGCGAACCGCCAGCCCTTCTTGAGGGTGATGGTGTAGTTCCGCTGGTCGGCGCTCTCGATCCGTTCCGCAAGCGCGTTCTTGGCCTCACCGGTCCTCGGGTCGTAGCGCTTGAGGCCACGGAAGATCATGTCGAGGACCTTGCCGCCCTGGACGTCATTGGTGTTGGCGGGCTCCAGCGGATTGGGGGGATCGCCCCAGGAGGAGCGGACGACACCGGCGTCGGAGCCGCTGTCCCCGCCGCCGCAGGCGGTCACGGCGGTCGCGGTGGTCGCGGCCGCCACGATCAGGACGACGGCACGCACACTTGAATGCCGGGCGTGCATGGGGTGCCGGGCACGCAGGGAATACGGGGCTCCGCGACGCATGGCGCCTCCCGACGATCCGGTCCAAGATCGGCCTTAGGCCCATCTGACATCCGCTGGGGCGGCGGCGCACGTCGATGACCGCTGTCCGGGGTGGCGGGGCCGGAGGTGGGGGAGGTTTGGTGAAGCGCGAGCCGAGCGGTACGTCCCTCGCTCGGCAAGCGCTTTCTCGAACACTTTCCCGTATCAACAGGCTCCCCTTCAAGCCCTGTTACCGAAGATTTCATCGCTTCACGCCCGCCTCGGAGAGCACCGGCGCCGCAGAGCGTTCCCCCCGGCCCTACAAGGCGAACGAACCGCCGCTCGCCGCTCGCCGCTCGCCGCTCGCCGCTCGCCGCTCGCCGCCCGCCGGGCGTCGCGGACACTCCCCGTCCGCGACCGCGCCTACCGTGCGGCCCATGGAGATCCGTCCCTTCCGCATCGCCGTCCCCGAAGCCGACCTCGACGATCTGCGCCGACGCCTGGAACGCACCCGCTGGCCGGAGCGGCTCCCGGGCGCCGACTGGTCCGACGGGGCATCGCTCGACCATGTCCGCGAGCTGGCCGCGTACTGGGCCACCGGGTTCGACTGGCGGGCGCGAGAGGCGCGGTTGAACGCGTTTCCGCAGTTCACGACCGAGATCGACGGGCAGCGGGTGCATTTCCTCCAGGTCCGTTCGCCCGAGCCGGATGCCCTACCGCTGCTGATCACCCATGGCTGGCCCGGTTCGATCGCGGAGTTCACCGAGGTCATCGGCCCGCTGACCGATCCGCGTGGCCATGGCGGCGACCCGGCCGACGCCTTCCACGTCGTCATCCCGTCCCTCCCCGGCTTCGCCTTCTCCGCCCCGCCGCGCGAGCCAGGGTGGGGCATCCGCCGCATCGCCACCGCCTGGACGGAGCTGATGGGGCGCCTGGGGTACGAGCGCTACGGCACACAGGGCGGCGACTTCGGTTCGCTGATCTCCCCCGAGGTGGCCCGGGTGGCGCCGTCGCGGGTCGTCGGCGTCCATGTCAACGCCCTGGTGACGGCGGGGTCGGCCGACGCGGCCGATCCGGAGGAGCTGACCCCGGCCGAGCGCTCACGCCTCACCGGGCTCGAACGCTGGCGCCGCGAGCTGTCCGGCTACGCCGCCATCCAGGGCACCCGCCCCCAGACCCTCTCCTACGGCCTCGCCGACTCGCCCGTCGGCCAACTGGCCTGGAACGTGGACTGGTTCGCCGCCCACGGCGACAAGCCCGATGCCCTCGACCGCGACGCGGTGCTGACGAACGTCTCCCTGTACTGGTTCACCAACACGGCGGGCCCCTCCGCCCGCCTCTACAAGGAGGCAGCCTCGGCCTGGGGTGCGTCCCCCGGGCGCTCCGGGGTCCCCACCGGCGTCGCGGTCTTCCGGAGCGACAGCGCGATCCGCCGCCTGGCCGAGCCATGGCATGCGATCACCCGCTGGTCGGAGTTCGAGACGGGCGGCCATTTCGCGGCGATGGAGGTCCCGGAGCTGCTGGTGGGTGACGTACGCACGTTCTTCCGCGACCTGCGCTGACCTGCGCTGACCTGCACTGACCTGCGCTGACCGGTGCTGACCGTGGCGAGACCGGCCTCGGGAACGTCATTTCGTCAGGATCGCGCTCGCGACGACGTCGAAGAGGTGATCGGCGCGTGGCGCGAGCGAGGGCTGGTCGCCGAGCCATGCGAGCGCCGCGATCAGCGCGAAGAGATCGGTGCCATCGATGTCCGTCCGCGCCATGCCCACGGCCTGGGCGCGGGTGAGCAGCCGTGTGCCGGCCGCGCGCAGGGTGACGCACGAGGCGTGGAGTGCGGATTCGGTGTCCTCGATGGCGGCTGCCATCAGCACGGTCACGCCCCGGTATTCGGTTGTCCATGCGACGCAGTCGCGCAGCCATGACACCAGCGCGTCCTCGGGCGAGCTCGACGTTTCGAGCTCGTCCGCCTTCGCCGTCATCTCGTCGAAGCTCGTGTGGAGCAGGGCCTCGAGCAGCGCTTCGCGCGTCGGAAAGTGGCGGAGCAGCGTCGCGAGCCCGACACCGGCCCTGCGCGCGATGTCGCGCAGCGACGCGTCGACGCCCTGCTCGGCGATGACGGTGCCCGCGACTGCGAGCAGGTGGTCACGGTTCTTCCTGGCGTCGGCCCGCATCTGCCCCTCTTGACTATCCGGCTTGACTATCCGGATCAGTGGTCCATATATTCGGATCAGTGGTACGGATATATGGACCACTGATCCGATCAGCGTATCCCCTGGCAGAGGCGGGAGAAAATGATGCCGACACACACGATGAGAGCGATCCGGCTGCATGAGTTCGGCGGCCCCGAGGTGCTGCGTTACGAGGAGGCGCCGGTTCCGGAACCGGCGCCGGGTGAGGTGCTCATCCGTGTGCACGCGGTCGGCATCAACCCTCCCGACTGGTACGCGCGCGAGGGGATGCCCAACGTGCCTCCCGAGCTCAAGCCCCCGTTCCAGCTCCCCCTGATTCCGGGGACCGACGTCTCGGGCGTCGTGGCAGCCGTCGCCGACGACGTCAACGGCTTCGCGGCCGGAGACGAGGTGATCGGCCTGCTGCGCTTCCCCATCGCTCTCCAGGGCGGCGGGTACGCCGAGTACGTCACCGCGCCGGCGTCCGACCTCGCCCGCAAGCCGGCCGCCGTCGATCATGTGCACGCGGCCGCGTTGCCCATGTCGGGGCTGACGGCGTGGCAGTTCTTGATCGAGCTCGGGCACGACCACCCCTCGCCGTTCCAAGCGGCCCGGCACCGCCCGATGGCCCTCGACGGCGAGACCACGGTGCTCATCAACGGCGCCGCCGGTGGCGTGGGCCACCTCGCCCTCCAGCTGGCCAAGTGGAAGGGGGCCCGCGTCATCGCCGTGGCCTCCGGGGCCCACGAGACGTTCCTGCGCGAGCTCGGCGCCGACGAGTTCATCGACTACACCAAGGAGCGGCCCGAGGAGGTCGCCCGTGACGTCGATCTCGTCCTGGACACCGTCGGGGGCCCCGACAGCAGGCGCTTCCTGCGCACCCTCAAGCGCGGCGGATCCCTCTACCCGGTGTACTTCGGCGAGTTCGACGACGAGGAGAACGCGAGGCTGGGCGTCACGGTCACGGCCACCCAGGTCCGCTCGAACGGCGCGCAACTCGCCGAACTGGGCCTCCTGCTCGACGCGGGTACGGTTCGCGTCGCGGTGGACAGCACGTTCCCGCTCGCGGACGCCCGAGCCGCGCACGAACGCGCCGCCCGAGGGCATATCCAAGGCAAGATCGTGCTCACGGTCGCCTAAGAACGAGCCGAGCCGTACGGACGCGCGGCGAAGGCGGGGGCACCGCTCCTCGGGAGGGGTCCCGGGCGGTCCCGAGGAGGATGGGCCGCCCGTAGCCGAGGTGACCGTAAGGAAGTTCCGCCATGACCCCCGTACAAGTCGACTGGCTGTCCATCGTGCTCGGCCCCCTCGCCCTCATCGCCCTGGCGTTCGCCTTCTCCGCGCAGCGCTCGGCGGTCAAGCGGGGCGAATCCATGCCTGGCTGGGGCAAGGCCGCGCAGGGCGTGGGAATCGCCTTTGTGCTGTTCGTGGCGGTGTCCAACATGATGTGGGGTACATGAGGGGCGTGGCGGCACGCCCTCAGACCCGCTGCACGGCCACTCGCTTGCCTCGGCCGCCGAGCCGGTCGAGCAAATGCCGGATGTCGTCGGGGTCGGAGCCGCCGTCCGCTACCGGCCTCGTGACCGTGTCCATGAAGTCATCCACCCACGCCTGTTCCTCCGGGGTGGGTGGGCCGGTCTCCGCCAGCACCTCTTCCGCCGCGATCAGCCCTGCCTCGATCTTGGCCGCGCGCTCGGCCGCGTGCGAGAGCCAGGCCGAGACGCTCATGCCCTCGCGATCCGCCGCCTCCTTGGCGGCGCTCAAGGTCTCGCTCGGGATCGTGATCGTGACACCTTCGAGGCTCATACCGGCGATCATGCGGGCGGACCACCCATTCCGGATGCCTGTGGACGGTGGTTCATCCGAACGAGGGGACGGGCAGATTGTGGGACGGCCCACCGGCGCCTGTGAGGAGAGCCCCATGGTCAGCTCGCCCTTCCCGGAAGACCAGCGGATCGTCCTGATCGGTGACCCACGGGTCAGGGCGGTGCCGGTGCGCGAATGCGGTGAACCGCTGGTCGACTGCCGGGGGCGGATGCGCGTGGACGGCCGGCGGGCCGATCCGGCGGGGCACTTCGCACGCCTCAGGGCCGGAGTCGCCGAACGCATCGAGCGGGCCGAGCGACTGCTGCCGGACGACTGGCGGTGGTTGCTGGTCGAGGGCTACCGGCCCCCGGCGCTCCAGCGGGAGATCTTCGATGGCTACGCGGCCACGCTGCGGAAGCTGGATCCGGGCGCCGACGAGGAGCGGATCCGGACGGCGGCCAGCCGCTGGTGCGCCCCGGCGGAGACGGCCGGACACGTCGCCGGGGCGGCGATCGACCTCACCGTATGCACGCGGGACGGTACGGAGATCGACATGGGCAGTCCGGAGGCCGCGACCCCGGAGGAGAGCGACGGGGCCTGCTACACCCACGCCCCCAGCCTGTCCGGACGGGCCCGCGAGAACCGGGCGTTGATGATCGAGGCGCTGTCCTCGGTCGGCATGGTCAACTACCCCACCGAGTGGTGGCACTGGTCGTACGGCGATCGCTACTGGGCCTGGTCCACGGCCGCCCCCACCGCCGTCTACGGGCCCGTCCCGGAGCCCTGACGGGCCGCGAGCCCGGCTGCCGGTCACCAGGGGCGCGGGACCACCTCGGCGCCGACCGGCTGGAGGGCGAGGGCCGGGCGGGGGTGGACGCGGTCCGGGGCGGTCAGCTCCAGCCGGTAGCGGCGCCAGATGTCGGCCACCAGGTGGACGGTCTCGGTGGTGGCCACGGCGGCCCCCACGCAGACGCGGGGGCCGAGCCCGAAGGGGAAGTACGAGCCGCGGGGCACCGGGGAGGGGCCGCCGCCCAGCCAGCGCTCGGGGCGGAACGCCTCGGCCTCCTCCCAGAACCGCGGATCGCGGTGGGCCACCCACTGGCTGACGGTGACGGTGGTTCCGGCGGGGATGAGGTAGCCGCCGAAGTCCAGGTCCTCCCGCGCGTCCCGGCTGGTCAGCCAGACCGGGGGGTAGAGGCGCAGCGCCTCGCGGACGACGGCGTGGGTGTAGGGCAGGGCATCCATCCGGGAGAGCCCGGCGGGGGTGGTGGCGAAGGCGGCGCCGGCCTCGGCCCGTACCCGCTCGGCGATCCGGGGGTGCCGGGCCAGCAGGACGCTCGTCCAGACCACCGCGTCATTGGTGGTCTCGAAGCCCGCCATGATCAAGGTGGCCAGCTCGTCCCGGAGTTCCTCCGGCGAGGGGGCGGGGGTGCCGTGGACGAGGGCGTGCAGCACGGGGGCGCGCTCCGGGTCGTTCGCGGCGGGGGAGGCGGCCAGGGCGTGCAGGGTGCGGTCGATACGGGCCATCGAGCGGCGGATGCGCAGCTTGCGCGGGGTCGGCACCCACTCGGGCAGCAGGACCGGCGAGGTCGACAGGTCCATGATGGGCGCCACCAGCCGGGCCACTTCGGCGGTGTCCCGGTCGCTGAACTCGTCCCCGAACATGAGCTGGGTGACCAGCCGCAGGGTCACCACCGCGATGTCGTCCTGGAGCGTACGGGCCTGGCCGGGCCGCCAGGTGCGCAGCAGCTTCTCGCCCTGGGCGTCGACGATTTCGGCCGCCCTGGTGGACAGCGACCGCCCGAACGCCGGTTGCAGCCGGTGCCGTTTGGCCTTCCACCGCTCGCCGTCGCTGTTCATGGTGGAGTGGGGGAAGCCCTGCCGCCGCGAGCCGCGCCGGGTGTCCGCGCTGGCCTTGGAGAACAGGGAGTCCCGGTCGACCAGCATCTTCTCCACGTCGCCGGGGTCGGTCAGCAGCACGTTGTTCTCGCCGAGCCGGACCACGTCGCCGTAGCGGCGCGAACAGTCGGTCAGAAAGCCCAGCGGATCGGAGGAGAAGGCGTGCAGATTGCCGAGGTACTTGTCCCCGGAGGGGCCCGGCAGGTCGGTGCGGTAAGGAGCGGCGGTCATGGACGTCCCCTCGGATCGTGGCCGACGGCGGTGGCCGCGGCATCGCCGCCGTGGCCACCGCCCGCGCTCAACCGCGCCGGTTTAGTAGTACGCGTAGGGCAGTGTGAGACGGTCCTTACGAGTGAGCCGGGCGAAGAGCGCTCCGGTGAGGATCAGCTTGCGCATGGCGAACACCTCCCTCTCGTTGGGGGCCGGACGCAGTGGGGTCACTGTGCCGACATGCGCTAGACAGTAAATATCCGCCGCAGAACTATCAAGAGTTGACAATTTCCATCAGAAGGTAGTGGATCGCTTAATTCCCTTTACTCGATGGGTTATCGGGGTTATCCGCGTTTACCGGTTATGGAGAGGCGTTTCATTGTGTGAGTTCGCTTATGATCGCGACGTGCCGCGGAACGACCTTCAGCGCATCATCGACTTCCGGCTCTCCTTCGCCCGCCGCCAGGCCGGTGAAGTGCGGGAGGTGCCGGGCGGTTTCCTGGTGCTGCACCGGGAGTACGCACGCTCCCATGAGCACAATCAGCTCCATATCACCGGGCCCGCCGACCCCGAGGGGCTGCCCGCGCTCGCCGATGAGGCCATGGCCTTCCTGCCGCACCGCCGGATCACGGTCCATGACGAGGCCCTGGGGCTGCTCTGTGTGCCCGCGCTCGAACGGGCCGGGTACACCCATGTCACCGAGGTGCTGATGGTCCACACCGGGCCGGTGCCGGAGGCCGGGGCGGCCGATGTGGTGGAGCGGGAGCTGGGGCCGTATCCGCACGGGCCGCTGCGACGGGCGGTGACGGCGCAGCAGTGGCGGTGGATGCCGGACGCGGACGAGAAGACCGTGCACGACCTCGTGGAGCGGCGCACCGCCCGGCGGGCCGGGGCCGAGGAGGTGCTCTTCCTCGCCGCCCACGACGACAGCGGCGAGATCGCCTCCTGGGCCGATCTGTATCTGGAGCCCGCCGCCGGGGTCGCCCAGATCGAGGAGGTGGCGACCGCCGAGCCATATCTGCGCCGCGGCTACGCCGGCGCCGTCCTGGCCGACGCGCTGCGCCGCGCGGCCGCCGCGGGGTGCGCGCTGCGATTCCTCGTCGCCGACCAGGACGACTGGCCGCTGCGCTGGTACGGCCGCCGCGGGTTCACCGCCGTCGGGCGGGCGCATTCCTTCTCGCGGTTCTGAGGCTGTGAGGCCTTGTGAGGCCTGTGAGCCCTGTGAGGCCGCTCCGTTACGGCTCCTTGCGCGGCAGGGCCTCCGACTCCGCCGCGATCAGCGCCGGGTCCAGCACCACGTCCTCCTCGCGGGCCTCGAGCGTCGGGTCCTCGGGGAAGTGGCAGGCGGACAGGTGGCCCTCGCGGTTGCCGTCCAGGCGGATGAGCGGAGGCTCCTCCCGCGCGCATTTGTCCTGGGCCTTCCAGCAGCGGGTGCGGAAGCGGCAGCCGGAGGGCGGGTTGATGGGGGAGGGGACGTCCCCGGCGAGCCGGATGCGCTCCCGGCGGGTGGTCTCCACGGCGTCCGGGCCGTCCGGGCCGCCCGGACCGTCCGAGGCCTCCTCGGCCATCACCACCGCCGCGTCCGGCACCGCGGACAGCAGCGCATGGGTGTACGGGTGGCGGGGGCGGCGGTAGATGGACTCGCGGTCGCCCACCTCGACCACCTTGCCCAGGTACATCACGGCGACGCGCTGCGAGAAGTGGCGTACCACGGCGAGGTCATGGGCGATGAACAGGAAGGCGATGCCCAGCTCCCGCTGGAGCTTCTGGAGCAGATTGACGACCTGCGCCTGGATGGAGACGTCCAGCGCCGAGACCGGTTCGTCGGCCACGATCAGCTTGGGCTCCAGGGCGAGCGCGCGGGCCACCCCGATGCGCTGGCGCTGGCCGCCGGAGAACTCGTGCGGGAAGCGGTTGTAGTGCTCGGGGTTGAGGCCCACGATCTCCAGCAGTTCGCGCACCCGGGCCTCCCGGCCGCCCGGCGGATCGATGCCGTTGATCTCCATGGGGCCGGAGATGATGGTGCCGACGGTCTGCCGTGGGTTCAGCGAGGAGTACGGATCCTGGAAGATCATCTGGATCTCGGAGCGGATCGGGGCGAGCTCCTTGCGGCCCGCGTGGGTGATGTCCCGGCCCCGGTAGGTGATCGTGCCGCTGGTGGGTTCCAGCAGCCGGGTCAGCAGCCGGCCCGTGGTGGACTTGCCGCAGCCGGACTCGCCGACCAGTCCGAAGCTCTCCCCGGCGTGCACGGTCAGATCGACCCCGTCCACCGCCTGTACGGCCCCGACCTTCCGCTTGAACGGAAAGCCGCCCATGATCGGGAAGTGTTTGGTCAGCTTCTCGGTGACCAGGAGGGGTTCGGGCGTGCCCGACTCGATGCTCATGCGTCAGCGCTCCTAAGCCCTGGTCCCTAGCCCAGCCGGGGCTTGATCTGCTCGGTGAAGAGGGTCTGTTTCCGCTCGGCGCTCAGATGGCAGGCCGCGCCGCGGCCGTCCGGCAGCGACGGCCGCTCGGTGGCGCAGCGGTCACCCTCCACCTGGTCGGTGTAGCGGCACCGCGGGTGGAAGGGGCAGCCCGGCGGGGGGCTGAGCAGGCTCGGCGGGGAGCCGGGTATGGGGCTCAGCGGCTCGTCCACGGCCGAGGTCAGCCGCGGCATGGAGCCCAGCAGCCCCCAGGTGTACGGGTGCTGGGGCGCCCGCAGCACCTCGCGGACCGTACCGCGCTCCACGGCCCGGCCCGCGTACATCACCAGCAGGTCGTCGGCGGTGTTGGCCACCACGCCCAGGTCATGGGTGATGAGGATGATCGCGGAGCCGAACTCCTGCTGGAGGTCCTTCAGCAGATCCAGGATCTGGGCCTGCACGGTGACGTCGAGCGCGGTGGTCGGCTCGTCGGCGATCAGCAGATCGGGGTCGCAGACCAGCGACATCGCGATCATCGCGCGCTGCCGCATCCCGCCGGAGAACTGGTGCGGATAGTCGTCCACCCGCAGCCGCGGGTTGGGGATGCCGACCTTCTGAAGCATCTCGATCGCCCGGGAGCGGGCCTCGCTCTTGGAGGCGCCGGTGTGCTTGCGGTACGGCTCGGCGATCTGGCGGCCCACCGTGTAGTACGGCGACAGGGCGGTCAGCGGGTCCTGGAAGATCATCGCCATGGTGTTGCCGCGCAGCCGCTCCAGGGTGCGCTCGGGTGCGCCGGTCAGCTCCTGCCCGTCCAGCAGGATCTCGCCGCTGACGGCGGTGGTGCGCGGATCGTGCAGGCCCAGCACGGTGAGGTTGGTGACGGACTTCCCGGAGCCGGACTCGCCCACGATGCCGAGCGTCCGGCCGCGTTCGAGGTCGAAGGAGAGGCCGTCCACGGCCTTGACGATCCCGTCCTCGGTGGAGAACCGGACGTACAGGTCGCGTACGGACAGGAAGGCGCCGTCGCCGGGGGCCGGTGGCGGCGTCGCGCCGTCGTCGGGCTTGGTGAGTGTGGTCATCTCGGCAGCTCCGGGTCTGTCAGGCGAGGCGCACGCGCGGGTCGATGAAGGCGTAGGCGGCGTCGACCAGGATGTTGAACACCACGATGGCCGCGGAGCTGACCAGCATCACGCCCATCAGCATCGGCAGATCGGTGAGCTGGACGGATTCCACCGCCAGCCGTCCGATGCCGTGCAGGGTGAAGGTGTACTCGGTGACCATGGCCCCGCCGAGGAGCGATCCGAGGTCGATGCCGAAGATGGTGACGATGGGAGCGATGGCGCCGCGCCAGGCGTAGCGGAAGAAGACCGTACGGCTGGAGAGCCCCTTGGCCCGCGCCGTGCGGACATGGTCCTCCTGAAGCTGCTCGACCATCTGGGAGCGGGTCATCCGGCTGTAGTTGGCCATGAAGATCAGCGAGAGCACCACCCAGGGCAGCAGCATCCCGCTGAACCACTTCGCCGGATTCTCGGTGAACGGGTAGTAGGCGGGCTGGTCCATGATCCCCAGCCCGCTGACGAACCAGGCCAGGGCGAGCACCCCGACGAAGTAGATCTGCATCGAGGCGCCGAGCAGCGACAGCGAGCTGAAGAACTTGTCGATCCAGGTGCCGCGCCGCCAGGCCGCGATCATGCCGATGCCGATCCCGCAGACCAGGAAGACCGCGGCGCCGCCGAGGGCGAGCGAGAGGGTGGTCGGGAAGCGGTCGACGATGGTGCTCCAGACCGGCTCCTGACTGACGAAGGAGTAGCCGAAGCAGGGTGCGTCGCAGTGCCCCACGGCGAAGTCCCGCCCGGCGAAGATCCCCACCATGAACTTCCAGTACTGGACCGGCACCGGCTGGTCCAGGCCCAGATTCTTGTTGATCATGGCGAGCGAGGTGGGATCGCAGTTCTTGCCGCAGGCGAGCCGGGCCGGTTCGGCGGGCAGGGCGAAGAAGAGGAAGAACGTGATCGCGCTGATCAGGATCAGGATCACGATCGCGCCGAGGGACCGGCGGGCGAGGAATCTCAACATGACGTCGGTGATCTTCCGCTAGGGGCGGGTCCCGGCCGCGTCCGCCGGAGCGGACGCGGCCGGTTTCTGCGCTGCCTGGGTGCGGCCGCGGCTACTTGAAGAAGTCGGCTACTTGATGAAGGCGCCTACTTGATGAAGACGGCCGTCGGGTCCACGGCGCCGTAGACCGTGTTGAACTTCACTCCGCCCAGCCCAGAGCCCCAGAGGGTGAACAGCCGGTTGTAGAAGGTCGGGACGGCGGGGATGTCCTCGGTGAGGATCTTCTCGCTGAGCTTGATCCACTCCGAGGTGGCCCGGCTCAGATCGCTGACCTTGGTCACCTTGGCGATCTCGCCGTTGACCGACGGCACGTTGAGGTGCGAGTAGTTCGCGGAGTCGTCGTAGACGTTCTCGCCGCCGTACACCGGCGGAACCACGGTCGAGGCGGACGGCCAGTCGGCACCCCACGAGGACCGGTACAGGTCGAACTTGTTCTTGACCTTTCCGATCTGGGTGTAATAGGTCGACTGGTCGATCTCCTTCTTCTGCACCTTGAACCCGGCCCGCTCCAGGGCCTGCTCGACGACCACCGAGGCGTCCTGGTGGGTGTCGCCGTTGCCGTAGGCGTAGACGAGCTCGTAGTTCTCCTTGCCCGCCTCCTTCAGCAGCTCCCTGGCCTTCTTGGCGTTGCCGCCGGGGTACTTCTTCTTCTGGAACGGGTCGAACTTGGGGTCGTAGCCCTTGAGGGTGGGGCCGACCAGCCCGCCGCCGATCTCACCGGCCTTCGGACCGCCGAACTGCTGGAGGTACTGACCGCTGGGGAAGGCCCAGGCGATCGCCTCGCGCACCTTCTTGTCCTTGACCCGATCGGTGTTGATCGACACGACATCCACATAGGGCTGCGTTTCGGTCAGCGACCGGGACATCGCCTCCTTGTCCTTGAGGACCGTGGAGATCTGCGACGGGTCGACCGCGTTGGTGAACGTCATCGCGTTCCGGTCGGCGCCCTTGTTCGCCTGGAGCCGGCGGGTGGAGTCCACCCACTGGTGGCCGAAGGAGACGTCGAACTTGTCGACGTACTGATGGCGTATCGAGTCGGTCTTGGGGTCCCACTGGTCGTTCTTGACGAACTGGATGCCCTTGCCCGGCTTGAAGTTCTGGATCTTGTACGGACCGGAGGCCAGCGGGGCCTTGTCGTACTTCTCCTTGGTGTCCTTGCCCGGCGGCACCGCGCCGATGTTGGGCATGGCGACCGCGAACGGCACCTCGGCGCGCGGCTGGTCGAAGTGGAAGACGACGGTCTTGTCGTCCGGGGTGTCCAGCACCGACTTGGGCAGGTGCTTGCCCTTGTAGGGGCCGTCCGGAAGCGCCTTGCGGTACTTCTGGCCCTCCCCGGAGAGCCACTGCTGGAGATAGGTCGGACCGGCGGCCTCGAACGGCGCGTAGAGCCGCTCCACGGCGTGCCGGACGTCCTTGGAGGTGATGGGCGAGCCGTCCTCGTACTTCAGCCCGTCCTTGAGGGTGTACGTCCAGGTGCGGCCGCCGTCGGAGGACTTGCCGGTGTCGGTGGCGAGGTCGCCGACCAGCTTGGCCTTGCCCGTCTTGTCGTCGAACTGGTAGTTCGTCAGCGTCCGGTTGTAGAGCGTCTGCATGATCAGCTCATCGCTGACATAGATCTGCCCCGGGTCCAGATGCTCGAAGGCGTCCCGCTGGAGCACCGTGACGGTGCCGCCCTTCTTGGCGCCCGGCAGGTCCTTGGCCGGTCCGGTGGAGTCGGCGGCGGTGCCGAGGGTGACGTCCTGGGACTCCATCTTGGGCTCGTTCGAGTCCTTGGGGTCCGAGCCACCGCCACCGCTGCTGCACCCCGCGAGCGCCAGGGCCCCCGCGGCCAGGGCGACGGCGAAGGTACGGGCTCTGCGGCTTCTCTTCGACTGTTCTTCGATGTTCACGTTGCCACTGCACCTGCCTCATCGGACGGAAGACTTGCCGTTCACTGCCTTGGGCCCGCCGGCCCCCCGGTCACCGCGTGGTCTTCGGGTCCATCGCGTCCCGGACCGAGTCCCCGAGCAGGTTGAAGGCGACCACGAAGACCACCATGGCGATGCCGGGGAAGAACATGTAGGTGATGTCGCCCTCGTAGAAGTTCGCGCCCTTGGCGAACATCCGGCCCCAGTCGGGGGTCGGCTCCACCACGCCGACGCCGAGGAAGGACAGCGCCGCCTCCGTCGTCACGAAGTTCGGCAGCATCAGCGTGGACTGCACCAGGATGGGCGTGACGAGGTTGGGCAGCAGCTCCTTGCGGACGATCCGCCACGGCGAGGCGCCGGTCACCCTGGCCGCCTCGACGAACTCACGCTCCCTCAGGGACAGCACCTGGCCGCGCAGCAGCCGGGCCAGCTGCATCCAGCCCAGCAGCCACAACACCATCACCAGGGCCGTCACCCGGAAATAGGTGGGCGTCTCCTTCTGCGGGCTGACGAACAGCGCGGTGACCACCGGCATGAAGGCGACGAAGAACAGCTGCTGCGGAAAGGACAGCAGCAGATCGATGAGGCGGCCGAGGAAGTAGTCGGTGCGGCCGCCCGTATAGCCCGCCACCACGCCGATCACGATGCCGGTGAGCGTGGACAGCACGGTCGCGGCCAGCCCGATCAGCAGCGAGGTGCGGATGCCGTAGACGAGCTGGGTCAGCACATCGCGGCCCAGCTTGGGCTCGACGCCGAACCAGAACTCGCCGTCGATGCCGCCATTGGGCTTCATCGGATAGCCGGTGAGGGGGTCCAGCAGCTCGGGCCGGTCCAGTCCGTACGTGGTGTACGGATCCTTGCCGTACAGCCAGGCGATCACCGGCGCCAGTACGGCGACGGCGAAGAAGAAGACCACCACGCACGCGGAGATCACACCGGTGCGGTCGCGTCTGAAGCGCCGCCACATCAGCTGGCGGGGCGCCAGACCGGCCGGCGCCTCGCCCTCCGTGCCGCCCGGTGCGGTCTTCTCGACCACGCCGGTCTGGGATGGACTCGTCATCGCCTAGCGTCCCCCCGCACTGGTGTCACACCGTCAACTCGCGTTGTCTATGCGCGTCATGTCGCCGCCCGTTCGCCAATGGTGGTGCATGCGTGTCGGGTTGAGCGGACTTTCGCAATCGGGGAACGGCTCAGTCAAGGGTCCGGGGAGGGTGGATGTGCCGCTCATTCGAACCTTGAGCGAAGATTTGGCAGATCGAGGTCCGGGCGTGCTTGACAGGGATCCCCCATGGGGGACAAAGCATGGACTATGGGTAGGAAACGCGTTAACACCCAGGCAACTCATCTGTCGCAACACCGATATACGGACGCGTCAGGCTGAACTGCGTACGGCCGTGCGGGTGCCGTGGACCGGCCGGGGCGCGAGATGCCGCCCCGGCCGGTCGCACCACTTCGGGGGCTCTCCCCCACCGTGTCTCCCGGTGGTCTCCGGACGGTCACGATCCGCATTTTTCTTCCACGATCGGTATTTTTCTTCGGCCCGCGACGGTTGCCCGGGGTGCGAGGCGGGGGAGACCTACGGCTATGGGGCAGGGACGGATACTCAACAGCGGAGCGCGCGTCTTCGGGGCGCTCGTCTGCGCGGTTCTCGGGCTGATCTCGCTGGGATGGATCATCCACGACCTGGACAAGGCCGATGAGGCGAACCATCTGTGGTGGACCTGGGCGGGGCTGCCGTTCCGGGCCACCGGAGGGATCTTCGGCTCCTCCCTGCTCGACCTCGCGCTGCTGCTGGTCTACGCGGTCGTCGGGATCACCGCCCTGCGCTCACCGGCCGCCGCGGGCGCGCTCGGCTCGGTCGCGGTGGTGACCGTCGCGGTGCGCCTGCCCAGCCTGTGGAACCTGAACTCCGACTGGCTCCAGGGCATCCCCGGCGATCTGAAGACCCGGGCGAACGCCAGCGCCTGGGCGCAGGTGGTGCTCTCGGGGCTGCTGCTGGCCGTCGTGGCCGCCGCGCGCCGCCCCGCCGACCTGGCCGCCCCGCCCGGGCAGCCGGTCTCGCCCGCCGACCGGCCGCCGGGCCGCCCCTCGCCCGGGGCGGCGGTCGTCGGCGCGCTGTTCCTGGGCGCCATCGGGGTCGTCATCGCCGCCTGGCAGATCTACTGGGCCCAGGAGCGCGGCTGGGAGATCTACAAGTACCTGCTCACCGGCAAGCACACGCTGCCCACCCTGCTCTCGGCGCCCGGCGCCTGGATCGCGTGGGCCGCGGTGGCGGTGTCCCTGGCCGGAGCGGCCGCCGCGCTCGCGCGCGCCCCGCTGGCTCGCCCGCTGGGGATGGTGGCGGCGGCCCTGGTGACGGCCACGGGGATCAGCGAGGCATCGCTCTACATCAAGCTGGACTATGTGGACCACCTCAGCGATCTGCCGACGGTGGGCGTGCTCAGCGTCCTCACCGGCTTCTTCGAGGCGATCGCGGGGCTGATCGCCCTGATCGTACTGGCGCGGCGGGGCATCGAGGAGGACACCGCGGGCGCCGGGGGCTTCGGAGGCGCCCCGGCGTACGGCGGCGGCTACGGCGGCTACGACGGGGGTTACGACGCCCAGGGGCCCGGGGGCTACGGGGACGGCCCCGGGGCCGGGGGCTACGGCGGCGGCTATGGCGGCGGGGGCTACGGCGGCGGTTACGCCCCGCCCCCGCCCGCCACGCCGCCGCTGGTGCCCCCGCCGCCCGGCACCCCGCCATCCGCACCGCCGCCGCCATCCGCGCCCCCGGCGCCGCCGCCGGGCTGGTGACGGCGGATCAGCGAGGCCCCGGGGTCCAGGCCCTGTCTGGTGCGGTCCGGGTGCGCCCCGAAGGGGCGCGGGGAACTGCGCGACCAGCCACGACGGTGCCGCGGATGATCGACGGCAGACCAGGGCACTCCCAGCGGAGCGTTACCCCAACCCGAGGGACCGCTTGAGGAAGTCCACCTGGAGCAGAAGCAGATTCTCCGCGACCTGCTCCTGCGGGGTCATATGGGTCACCCCGGACAGCGGCAGCACCTCATGCGGACGGCCCGCGGCCAGCAGCGCCGAGGAGAGCCGCAGGGTGTGCGCGGCCACCACGTTGTCGTCCGCCAGACCGTGGATGATCATCATCGGCCGTGCGGTGTCGGCCGCGCCGGACAGCCCCTCGTCGGTCATCAGCGCGTTGGCGGCGTAGACCTCGGGCTGTTCGTCCGGCAGGCCCAGATACCGCTCGGTGTAGTGGGTGTCGTACAGCCGCCAGTCCGTCACCGGGGCGCCCACCACGCCCGCGTGGAAGACATCGGGGCGGCGCAGCACCGCCAGCGCGGCGAGATAGCCGCCGTAGGACCAGCCGCGGATGGCCACCCGGCCCAGGTCCAGCGGATAGCGCCCGGCGAGCGCCGTCACCGCCTCGACCTGGTCCTCCAGCGTGACCGCGGCCAGGTCGTCGCGCACCGCCTTCTCCCAGGCGGGGGAGCGGCCGGGGGTGCCGCGGCCGTCCGCGACGACCACCGCGAAGCCCTGGTCGGCGAACCACTGCGAGGTGAGGTGGGCGTTGTGCGAGGCGACCACCCGCTGGCCGTGCGGGCCGCCGTAGGGGTCCATCAGGACCGGCAGCGGTCCGTCGCCCTCCTGGTAGCCGCTCGGCAGCAGCACCGCGCACGGGATGTCCCGCTTGCCCGCGAAGACGAGCTCGGGGCGGGCGGTGATGACGGGCCGCTCCGGATACGCGTCGAGCTCGGCCAGGCGCTCGGCCGCGCCGTGGTCGGCGGGCCGGAGGAGTTCCACGCTCACCCCGGGCCGCTCGAGACCCGTGTACGACAGCGCGATCACCTCACCGCCGCGCACGGCGGAGTGGACCGCGGGGAAGGGCCGCCTGCCGACCGGCTCCCAGCCGCCCTGGTCGCCGCTGCCCCGGAACCAGGCCCGGTGGACGGCGATCTCGCCGGGCCGCTCCGGCAGTGGCGCACCGGCCCCGGGGGAGGCGGAGAACAGCACGTCGTCCGTGCCGATGCCGAGGACCGCGCGCACCTGGAGGGCGCTGGAGGTCAGTTTGCGGTCGCCGACCATCAGGACCCGGGCGCCCCCTTCGTCCGCGATCCGGACGAGTCGTCCATCTTCGGTCCAGGCCGGCACCCCGGGGAAAAGATCCAGCCAAACCGCGTCCTCGTCCACATGGACCGTGCTGGTCCGGCCGGTGTCGGTGTCCACGGCCAGGTAGAGCTGGCTGCGCTGGTCCCTGGCCTGGACCAGAAGCAGCGGCGGACCGTAGGCCGACCAATGCACCCGCGCGAGGTACGGATAGCGCTCCCGGTCCCACTCGATCTCCGTACGGGAGCCGTCCAGACCGAGCAGAACCAGCCGCACCTCCGCGTTGGCGGTGCCCGCGGCGGGATAGGCCACCTCCGTGGGCTGCTGGCCGGGGTGGGCGGGGTCGGCGATCCACCAGCGCCGTACGGGGGACTCGTCGGCCCGGGCGGCCAGCAGGGCGTCGCTCCCCGGCGACCACCAGAACCCGCGTGAGCGGTCCATCTCCTCGGCCGCGATGAACTCCGCGAGGCCGTAGGTGACGGAGTCCCCCTCCGGCTCCGCGAGCGCCCGGTCCCCCGTGCCGTCCGCGCCGGTGACCCGCAGCGCCCCGCCCGCCGCGTAGGCGATGTGGCGGCCGTCGGGCGAGGGGCGCGGGTCCACGACCGGGCCGGGGACGCGCAGCTCGCGGGTGGTGCCCGTGGGCAGGTCCGTGGTGAACAGCCGCCCGGAGAGGGCGAAGGCGGCCCGCTCGACCGCGGCGTCCACCGCGTAGCCGACCACCCCGGCCGACCCCTCGCGGCTGCGCTCGCGCCGCGCCCGCTCCTCGGGGGACAGCTCCTCGTCGGCGCCGCCGAGCAGCTCGGCCGGGTCGGCTGCGGGGTACTCGCGCCGTCCGGCGAGGTCGTACACCCACAACAGGCCGGTGCGGTCGGTGCCCGAGCGGGAGCGCAGGAAGGCGACGCGTGAATCGTCGGGGGCCACGGCGAGGGCCCGCGGTGTCCCGAGGGTGAAACGTTGGGTGCGCGCGTGCTGCCGTGGGAACGAGAGCTGTCCGGTCATAGGGGGAGCGTACGGCCGTCGGATCATCGCGAGGGAGGGTACGGATCGGTAGGCGGGGCGGGCGTTGCCCCCGGCACGGTCCGGCCGGGACGGCGCGGGTGCCAAGCGGCCCCGGGCGATGGCGAGATGGCGCATAACCAACGAGAAGTCGCCCCGGAGGCCGGGAAGTTCGTGCGATCAGGCATGCGCCCCTGTCATGCTCCCGTGCACCGAGTCGTGTGCACACCGCCATAGTTATGATCGATTGCGCATAGTGGGTAGCCCCCCTGTGGCATGAATATGTTGTCCGTCCGAGTGCGTGTACCTGGAGGTGAGCCGCTGTGGCGCTCTCGATCTCGATGTCAGTGCTGCTGCTGATCATCGTCTTCATGCTCGTGAACAAGGCGGGACTGAAGGCGGTTCATGCGATCGTCTGTGTCCTCCTCGGCTTCTATCTGGCCAGTTCCTCGGTCGCTCCGACGATCGACGACCTCACCACCAATGTGGCGGACATGATCGGCGGCGTGAAGATCTGACCCCCGAGCGGGGCCGGGGCGTGCGACCCATGGGCACGTGTGTGCGAATCGTAGGCTGTGCCCATGACCGTTCTCCCCGCCCGTCGTCTGCTGCTGGTGCACGCACATCCGGACGACGAGTCGATCAATAACGGCGCGACCATGGCGAAATATGCCGCCGAGGGCGCACACGTCACCCTGGTGACCTGCACCCTCGGTGAGGAGGGCGAGGTCATTCCGCCTGCCCTCGCGCACCTCGCCGCCGACCGCGACGACGCGCTCGGCCCGCACCGGATCGGCGAACTCGCCGCCGCCATGGCCGCCTTGGGGGTCGAGGACCACCGCTTCCTGGGCGGGCCCGGCCGCTATCGCGACTCCGGGATGATGGGCGCCCCGCAGAACGACCGGCCGGACTGCTTCTGGCGGGCCGACCTGGACGAGGCCGCCGGGCATCTGGTGGCCGTGGTCCGCGAGATCCGGCCACAGGTCCTTGTGGCGTACGACACCAACGGGGGCTACGGCCACCCCGATCACATCCAGGCGCACCGCGTGGCGATGCGCGCCGTGGAGCTGGCCGCCGATCCCGGCTTCCGTCCCGATCTCGGCGAGCCGCACGACATCGCGAAGGTCTACTGGAACTGCGTGCCGCGCTCGGCCGTCGAGGAGGGCTTCGCCCGGCTGCGGGCCGAGGGCCGTGACTCCCTCTTCCCCGGCGTCGCCACGGTGGACGACATCCCCGGGGTGGTGGCCGACGCGGACGTCACCGCGTTCGTCGACGGCGTCCCCCACGCCGCGGCGAAGGCCGCGGCGATGGGCGCCCACGCCAGCCAGATCGCGGTGGACGGACCCTTCTTCGCGCTCTCCAACGACCTGGTCCAGCCGATGTTCCTCCACGAGCACTACCGGCTGGTCAAGGGCGAGGCCGGGGCGGACCGCGAGGACGACCTGTTCGCGGGGGTGACGGCATGACGGCCCCGCGCCTGGGCGGATACGCCCTGCTCGCCGTGGCCGGGGCCCTGGTGGGCGCCGCGGGCGCGCTGGTCCAAGCCGCGTGGTTCCCCGGCGGGTTGCTGCTCGCGCTGCTCGCGGTCGCGGGCCTGTGCTACGGCGGGGTCAAGGCCATGGGCGCCCGGATGGGCGGCGGAGTGCCCGCGGGCGCCTGGACGGTGGCCGTGTTGCTGCTCACTTCCTCCCGTCCGGAAGGGGATTTCCTTTTCGGCGCCGGGCTGGGGTCGTACGCTTTCCTCCTCGGCGGGATGTTCATCGGTGTGATGTGTGCCACGCTGCCTTTGGTGCCGCAACCTCCTGGCCCGCCGGTCCGACTTGGTAAGTGACGTGACGTTTTCGGCACGACGTCCCCGGCACTCGGAGGCCCTTCGGACACACGGCGAAGGGTGTGCCCCGGGCGTACCGGCTGCGGTGATCCGGCGGCCGTCAAGTGCGCGTCCGCACCGCCCAGTATGGTGGTGCCGCCGCCGAGCCGCCCGCGCGAGGTCTGACGGGCGGCGGAGCTAACTGGGAGAACCTGCTTTGAGCCGTGAATCTGACAGTTCGTCCTCCGGGCCCCGGGAGGGAAGCGGCGGTGCCGCCTACCCGTCGGGCACCCCGCCGTACGGATCCCGCCAGTACCCCTCGCCGAACCCCACGCAGGAGGCCCCGCAGGGCGCCGCCGAGGATGGGCAGGCGCGTGCCGCGGCCAAGCCGGAGGAGCCGAAGACCGAGACCACGCTGACGACCCGGATCAAGATCAACATTCCGGGGTCGCGGCCCATCCCGCCGGTGGTCATGCGCACGCCCGTCGCGGAGGACGGCGTACCCGCGCCGCGCTCCGGCGGGGACGACGACGCCGCTGAGCGCACCAGCGCCCTGCCCCGGGCCGACTTCACGCCGACGCCCGAGCGCGGTGTGCCGGCCGAGCCCGGCGGGGCCAAGGAGCCCGCCGAAGGCCGGGAGAGGAAGAGCGGCAAGGGCGACGGCGAGCGGACCAGCGACTGGTTCGCGCCCCGTAAGCCCAGAAGCGGCTCGTCGGCCACGGGCAGCACCCCGAAGCCGCCGGTGCCCCCGGCCCCCGACGCCACGCAGGGTTTCCCGGCGCCGGACACCACGCAGGGATTCCCGGCGCCCGACACCACTCAGGGGTTCCCTTCCCCGGAGACCACGCAGGGATTCCCCTCGCCGGAGACCACGCAGGGATTCCCGGCGCCTGACACCACTCAGGGATTCCCGGCGCCCGACGCCACTCAGGGATTCCCGGCGCCGCAGCAGGGCGGCGGCCCCGTCGCCGATCTGCCGTACTTCACCGACGCCCAGGCGCCGTCCGGCCACCCCGAGCCGACCGGGCCCACCACCGGCCCGGTCACCGGCGACATGTACGTGCCGCCGTCCGGCCCCGGCGCGGGCCCGCGCGACAGCGACTTGCTGGCCCCGCCCGGACCCGGCCCCGCGGGCGGCCCGTACGGCGGTGACCCGCAGACGCCTCCGGGCGGAGTGGGCCCGCTGGCCGGGGGAGGCCCGGCCGGTCAGCCGCCGACCCCGCCGGGTGGCTCGCCGCTGTCCGGCAGCCTCGGCGCCACCACCGGTGTGGGCCCGCTGACCGGCCCTGGGGCGGGGTCCGCCGACGGCCTCGGAGCCGATCCGTCCCCCTCGCTGTTCCGCGATCCCGAGCCCACGCCGACCGGCGGCGTGCCGCCGGAGCAGATCTCCAGCGACACGCTGGTCAGCGGGGTGCCCGTGGTGCCCTCGGCCGAGGGCCGGGCCAAGCCGCCGTCCCCGCCCGTTCCGGGCGGCCCGGGGGCCCCGGCGCCCGGCGGCGACAGCGCCCCGGCGCCGTCCGCCCCGAAGGCCGGCAAGCCCAAGAAGAAGGGCCGGTCCAAGGTCGTCATGGCCGGGGGCCTGCTGTTCGTGATCGCGGGCGGGGCCTACGCGGCCGGTCTGGTGATGAACCACGCCGATGTGCCGAACGGCACCACCGTCCTCGGCGTCGACATCGGCGGCACCTCCAAGGAGGTCGCCGTCGACAAGCTGGACACCGCGCTGGGCAAGCGCACCACCGCCCCGCTGACGGTGTCGGTCGACGGCCAGGAGAAGGAGATCAAGCCCTCCGTCGCGGGCCTGGCGCTCGACACCGAGGCCACGGTCCGGAACGTCGCGGGCCGGGACTACAACCCGGTCACCGTGATCGGCTCGCTCTTCGGCGGCACCCATGAGGCCGAACCGGCGGTCACCGTCGACGAGGAGAAGCTGCGGGACGCCCTGGAGCGGCTCGCGGGCCACTCCGGCACGGCCCGCGAGGGCGGCATCAGCTTCACCTCCGGCAAGGCCGTCCCGGTGTACGGCAAGGAGGGCAAGGGGCTGGACGTGGACAAGGCGGTCAAGGCCGTCTCGGACGGGTTCCAGCTGCGCGCCGAGACCGGGCAGAACAAGGCCATCACCCTGCCGGTCACCATCAAGCGCCCCACGGTCAGCAAGGCCGAGGTGGACCGGAAGCTGAAGAGCTTCGCCGAGCCCGCGATGTCGGGGCTGGCCACGGTCCAGACGGACGCCCAGCATTCGATCCCGTTCGGCCCGGACAAGTCGCTGCCGAAGATCCTCTCCATGCGGGTGGTCGACGGCAAGCTGGTGGAACACTACGACCTGGCCGTCCTCAAGCAGCTCTACGGCAGCACCTTCGACGGCGTTCTGCTGGAGCGGGGCGACGGCTCCAAGAAGCCCGTCACCCCGGAGGACGTGGAGTCGGCGCTGCGCCTGGCGTTGCGCGGCAAGACGCCCAGCGAGCGCATCGGCGTCATCGGCAAGGACAACTGACCGGCCCGTCACGCACGGCCGGACGACGCGGCCCCCGCCCGGCACCGGGCGGGGGCCGCGTCGTGTCTGCCCCGGGCCGCGTCCCTAGCAGGTCAGAGGAAGTCCGCTACGGTGCGGGCAGCGCCCCGAAGGGGCGCGGGGCTGTGTCGATGTGCGGCTCCGCCGCGTGGGACCAGCCACGACGGCGCCGCAGTCGGCCGACGACGCATCGCGATACTTCCAGCGGAGCGCTTAGGCTGTGTCACGGCCCGGCCCATGACATCTGTCATCTCCAGGTCACGACCGCTGACACTGCCGGTCACCCCCGCCCTCGGCCAGTCTTATGGCCATGACCGCAACGACCGCTGTTTCCGCCCCCGGCACCGGGGCCGCCACCACGGGCGCCCCGCCCGTGGTCCGCTTCGAGAAGGTGAACAAGGCCTACGGCGGTGTGCGCGCCGTGACCGATCTCGATCTCACCCTGTACCCGGGGGAGACCGTCGCCCTGCTGGGCCCCAACGGCGCCGGTAAGTCCTCCACCCTCGATCTGCTGCTCGGCCTGCGCCACCCCGACTCCGGCCGGGTGGAGGTCTTCGGCACCACCCCGCGCCAGGCCATCGTCCGCGGCCGGGTCGGCGCGATGCTCCAGAGCGGCTGTCTGATGGAGGAGGTGACGGTCCGCGAACTGGTGGGGCTGGCCTGCGATCTGCACCCCAAGGGGCATCCGGTGGACGAGGTGCTGGAGCGCGCGGGGATCGCCGAGATCGCCTCCCGCAAGGTGAACAAGCTCTCCGGCGGCCAGGAGCAGCGGGTGCGCTTCGCGTTCGCCACCGCCGGGGCCTCCGATCTGATCGTGCTGGACGAGCCCACGACCGGTATGGACGTCTCGTCCCGGCAGACCTTCTGGGGCGCGATGCGGGAGCAGGCGAAGCAGGGCCGCGCCATCCTGTTCGCCACCCACTACCTCGATGAGGCGGACGCCATCGCCGACCGGGTGATCGTGCTGCACCGCGGCCGGGTGCTGGCCGACGGCTCCTCCGCCGAGATCAAGGCGATGGCCGGGGCCCGCCGGATCTCCTTCGAACTGGACGGACCGGTCGACGAGACGGCGCTGCGCGCCCTGCCCGCGCTGACCAGGGTCGAGATTTCGGGGCGTACCGTACGGATACGGTCGACCGACGCGGACGCGACCGTCCACGCGGTCTACGGGCTCGGGCTCTATCCGCACGGGCTCGAGGTCACCGGCCTCGGCCTGGAGCAGGCGTTCCTCGCCATCACCGACGCCGCCGCGGCAGATGAGGAGTCCGCACGATGAAGACGCTGGTCAAGCTGGAGATCGCGCGGACCCTGCGCAATCGCAAGTTCATGTTCTTCACGATCATCTACCCGTCCGTGCTCTTCCTGCTGATCGCGGGCAGCACCGACGCCGACGACCGCGTGCCCGGCACCGGGCTGTCGATGCCGCTCTACTACATGGTCGCGATGGCCTCCTTCGGGGCGCTGACCGCCGGTCTGATGGGCAACGGCGAGCGGATCGCCAAGGAGCGCGAGGGCGGCTGGACCCGGCAGCTGCGGCTCACCCGGCTGCCCGGACGCGGCTATGTGGGGGCCAAGATCGCCGTGGGTGCGGTGGCCACCCTGCCGTCGATCGTGATCGTCTTCGTGGTGGCCGCCGTCGCCAAGGGCGTACGGCTGGACGAAGTCTGGGAGTGGCCCGCGCTGACCGCCGCGATCTGGGCGGGCTCCCTGGTCTTCGCCGCGCTCGGGGTGGCCATCGGATATCTGGCGAGCGGGGACGCGGTACGGCCGCTGACGATGATCATCTACTTCGGTCTGTCGATCCTCGGCGGGCTGTGGATGCCCACCACGTCGTATCCGGACTGGCTGCGGAACATCGGCGACTATCTGCCCACCCACGCCTACACCGCCCTCGGCCAGGCGATCGAGCTGGGCGGCGCCCCGCACACCAGGGACGTGGCGCTGCTCATCGGCTACCTCGCGGTCTTCGCGGGCGGTGCGGCGTGGCTGTACCGCAAGGACACCCGTAAGGCGTGAGGGATGCCGCAAGGCGTGAGCGCGCCCGTAAGGCGTGAGGGACACCCGTAAGGCATGACCGAGGGAGTGGCCCGAGGCGTGATCCGAGGAGAGAAGAACCATGGCTGACCGGGCCGAGTGGACCGACGGCGATCCGGAAGTCCGCCCCGGCGCGCGCCGCCGGCTGATCTGGTGGGCCGACGCGATGGCGTACGACGCGGAGAACGACCGGGTGGCCGCCATCGGGCAGCCCCCCGAGAACCGCAAACAGGCGCTGGTCAAGCTGTTGTGGATCGGGATCTGGATGGCCTATATGGGCGCGCCGGTGAGCGATCTGGCCGATGGCCATCACACCGCCCTGGGCACCGTGTGCGGCGGGTTCGGCCTGCTGGTCTTCGTCGCCGTCTATCTGGGGCTGGTCTTCCGGCACACCGGGCGGGCGCTGAGCAGGTACGCGGTCCTGGGGGCGCTGGGCGTGATCAGCGTGCTCGCCGCCGCACTCACCCTCACCATGGGCGACGACTGGCTGGTGCTCTCGGTCTATGTGTCCGTCGCCTTCGGGGCGGTGCTGCCACTGCGGCTGTCGAGCTGGGCGATCCCGCTGAACACGGCGTTCATGGTGGGTATCGGGGTGCTGGTGCGCGGCTCGCACGGACTGGTGTCCGCCCTGGTCATCCCCTCGCTGCTCGGCGGCTTCGCGATGAGCGCGGTGGGGCAGATGGTCCGCACCACCCGGGCGCTGCGCGCCGCCCGCGCCACCGTGGCCCAGCTCGCCGCCAACGAGGAGCGGCTGCGGCTCGCCCGCGATCTGCACGATCTGCTGGGCCACTCGCTCTCCCTGATCACGCTCAAGAGCGAGCTGGCGGGGCGGATGCTGCCCGACAAGCCCGAGCAGGCGGCGCGGCAGGTGGCCGATATCGAGCGGGTCAGCCGGCAGGCGCTGGTGGACGTCCGGGAGGCGGTCAGCGGCTTTCGACGCCCCACCTTGGAGGCCGAGGTCGCCGGGGCCCGTACCGCCCTCGCCGCCGGGGGCATCGCCGCCGACCTGAGCCGGGCCGGTACCCACCACCCCGACCTTCCGCCCGACCAGGAGGGGGCGCTGGCCTGGGCGCTGCGCGAGGCGGTCACCAATGTGGTGCGGCACAGCGGGGCGCGGCGCTGTGCGGTGACGCTCGACGAGACGGGCGACGAGCTGCGCCTGACCGTCACCGACGACGGCCGCGGCGCCACCGGCCCGCACGGCAACGGGCTCACCGGGCTGGCCGAGCGGCTCCAGCTGGCCGACGGGCGCCTGGAGACCGGCCCCGGCGAGCGCGGCGGCTTCACCCTCCGGGCCCTGGTCCCGCTCTCCCGCGGCGCCCACGTGGAGCTGCCCTCGCAGACCGCGTAGGACAGGCCGCGCCGTAGCGAAGGCGGGCAGTCCGGTGGGCCCTGGCCGCCGGGGGAGCGGTTACGCTGCGGGGCGTGATCCGGGTACTGCTGGCCGAGGACCAGTCCATGGTGCGGGAGGCGCTGGCCGCGCTCCTCGGGCTCGACGGCGAGATCGAGGTCGTCGCGCAGGTGGCGCGCGGTGACGAGGTCGTGGACGCCACCCGGACCCATCGCCCCGATGTGGCGCTGCTGGACATCGAGATGCCCGGTATGAGCGGGATCGAGGCCGCCGCCGCGCTGCACCGGGCCGAGCCCGGGATCCGGATCGTGATCCTTACCACCTTCGGCCGCCCCGGCTATCTGCGCCGCGCCATGGAGTCCGGCGCCGACGCCTTCCTGGTCAAGGACGCCCCGGCGGCGCAGCTCGCGGACGCGATACGGCGGGTGCTGCGCGGGGAGCGGGTGATCGACCCCACGCTGGCCGCCGCCGCGCTCGTGGACGGGGCCAGCCCGCTGACCGCGCGGGAGCGCGAGGTGCTGCGCGCCTCGGCGGACGGCTCGACCAACGCGGAGCTGGCCCGCGCGCTGAACCTGTCGCCGGGTACGGTCCGCAACTACCTCTCCACGGCCATCCAGAAGACCGCCGCCCGCAACCGCGCCGACGCCGTCCGCATCGCCCGCGACAAGGGCTGGCTGTAGCGCCCGCGGGCCAGGCCCTTCCGGGGTGCCCGTTTCCGGTCATGTGGCCAGGTCAAGCCATTCCCCGACGGCCAGTGCGTGTGCGCGTCGTCCGGCGTGGGTGCGGAACTCATTCTCCGGGTCGGAGACCTCGACGTAGCCCGCGATCTTGTCCGGCTGCTCCGTCTCGTAGTGCATCGGCACCGCGTACCGGGCGTCGAGGATCTCCGCGGCCGCGGCGGCCTGCCTCGGGTCCATCGCGGCGGGCAGCGGGCTCGGCGGTTGCAGGTGCGGTGCGTCGACCACCGCGCCGTTGGCGGGCAGGAACACCGCGTCGAACGGGCTGAACCGGCGCGCGATGAGCCACCAGTAGCCGTGGAACATCGTGTCGCCGCCGTGGAAGACCCGCTGCCCGTCGGCCTGCACCACCCAGTTCAGCTGCGGGTCGCCCAGTCCGTCGACGGAAGGGACCGCGGTGACGCGGAACGGCCCGACTTCGCGGGTGGACCAGGCATCCACGACCTCGGCGGCCAGCCGGTGCAGGGCCAGCTCGTGCTCGGCCGGCAGCGTCGTCACGTTGTCCACGTCGTCGCCGTGACCGGGCGCCGGACGCAGCACCGGCGCCCCCGGCGTCAGTGCGCCCGCGAGCGCGGACGCGTCGGTGTGGTCCCGGTGCAGATGGGTGACCAGCGCGGCGGTGGCCTTCCCGCTCGGCGCCGCCAGCCCCACGCCGGGCTTCCACCCCGTGAACAGCGGTGAGAGGTCCCGTACGTAGTCGATCACCAGTCGCTCGCCACCTGCCTCGATCTCCAGTCCGGCCCAGCCCAGTCGTCGCACCCGCATCTCGCACTCCTTCGTCGCGGTGGTTTTCGATTGCCGCGGAATTTAGCGTACGGTCGTTCGTTAAAGCAATAGCGAACGTACGTACGCTATTCTTGTCGCATGTCACCACGACGCTCAGCGGCCGAAGCGCAGGCCACCAGGGGGCGGATCCTCGGCCGTGCCGCCGAGATCGCCTCCGAGGAAGGGCTGGACGGCATCACCATCGGCCGGCTCGCCGAGGAGCTGGAGATGAGCAAGTCCGGGGTGCACAAGCACTTCGGCACCAAGGAGACGCTTCAGATCTCCACGCTGGACAAGGCGTTCGTGGACTTCTGGCACCGGGTGGTCGAGCCGGCGCTGGCCGAGCCGCCGGGTCTGCGGCGGCTGCGCGCGGTGTGCGCCAACTCCGTGGGCTACCTGGAAGCGCCACTGCTGCCCGGCGGCTGCCTGATGACCGCGGCGCTCACCGAGTACGACGGCCGACCCGGCCGGGTCCGCGACGCGGTGGCCGAGGTGTGGTCGCGCTGGCGGGAACGGCTGCGGGCGGACCTGACCGCGGCGGTGGAGAACGGCGAGCTACCCGCCGGGTTCGACATCGACCAGGCGCTGTTCGAGATCGTCGCCGCCGGACTGGCGCTGAACGCGGCCATGCAGCTCGAGCACGACCGGGCTGCCGCGGGCCGGGCCCGCCGCGCGATCGAACGGGCCCTGGACCAGTCCTGACCGCACACCAGACCGGGCCCCTGGACTCCGGGCCCCTGGACTCCGGGGCCTTGGGTGCCGCCCTGCCAGGCGGCGGAGCCGCGTATCGATGCAGCGGGAAGGGGCGGGGAGGGGAGGCTCGCGACAGGCGCCCGAACCGTCCGACGCCCCTGGTCCAGCCCCTGGCCCAGCCCCCCTAGTTCAGCATCGCGCGGGCGGCGCGGGCCTGGCGGCGTATCGTCTCTGCGGCGTCGGGCTCCACCGCCGCCACGACCTCCGCGTAGTCCTCCAGCTCCTTGGCGCCGGTCAGGAACTCGCCCCGCTCCACGAGGAGTTTGGCCCGCTCGTAGCGCAGTTCGGCCGGGTGGCTGGGCAGCAGCAGGGACAGCTCCAGCGCCCAGAGCCGGACATCGGTGCGCTCGGGGCGGGCGGACGCCCAGGCGCGGATGTTGTTGAGGATCCGCAGCACGATGTCCAGCGGTCCGGCCGGGGTCAGCATCGACGGCGAGAGCGGGGCGCCCGTGGCCCCCGACACCAGCGTCGCCGCGTCCTCGGCGGACAGCGGCCGCCCGCCGTCGAACGGGTCGGCCAGTACATGGCCGCCGTAAGGATCCCCGAAGCCGACCACGAAGTGGCCCGGCAGCCCCACCCCGTACACCGGCGCGCCCGCCCGCCGGGCCACCTCCATCCAGACCACGGACAGCAGGATCGGCAGCCCGCGGCGGCGCCGCAGCACCTGGTGGAGGAGTGAGGACTCCAGCCGCCGGTAGTCGGCCGGGCCGCCCCGGAAGCCATGGCGCTCACCGAGGAGGCGGGCCAGCGCGGCGGCCCAGTCCTCGGGGCCGCCGGGGGAGAAGGGGAGCTGACCGGCCAGCCGGTCCAGCTCGATCTGCGCTTCGTCGATTCCGGTCTCGTCCAGGCCGGGGTCGGCCTCCATGCCGACCAGCAGGCACAGCAGCGCCAGATCGGGGCGCTCTTCGCGGGCCGCGTCGGCGAACCAGCGGCGGCGGGAGACGTCGTTCATCCGTGGCATAGCCGCCTCGTACCCTGCTCAGCGCGGATCCTTCCCGGACACGCGCCAGTGATGATAGCTGTGGTGGACGGTGAAGCCCATGCCCTCGTAGAGGGCGTGCGCCCCGCCATTGTCCGTCTCCACCTGGAGATACGCGGCCGAGGCGCCCTCGTCGAGCGCCTTCCGGGCCAGCGCCGTCATCACGGCCTTGGCCAGGCCCTGGCGCCGCCGCTCCGGGGCGACCTCCACGGCGGTGAACCCGGCCCAGCGGCCATCCACCACACAGCGCCCGATCGCGGCCGGGGCGCCGCCCTCTTCAGCCGCTATGGTCGCGAACCACACCGACGGGCCGCCCGACAGCACCGTCCGCGCCTCGGGCGAGGGCTCGCCGGACGACCGCTGGTAGCGAGTCAGCCAGGCGTCGTCGAGCCGGGCGGAGAGCGTCACCGCCGAGGTGTCGGCGTCCAGGTCCCCGATGGGGGCGAGCGCCGCGATCTCCATCAGCGAGGAGACCTCCCGTATCCAGCCGCGGCTCTCCAGCTCCGCCGCGAGTAGTTCCTGGGTGCCCTCGGCGCCCGTGCTGACCTGGATGTACGCGGGCAGCTCCCGAGCCGCGTACCATTCGGTCACCCGGCGCAGCGCCGCGTCGAGCCCCATCCCGGGGTCGCCGAGGGGCAGTACCGAATTGGCGCGCCGGGTGAATCCGCCGGAGGCGCGCAGCGTCCACTCGCCCAGTGGTTCACTGGTCACCGGCGGCCACGCACGGGCGGCGACCCGGTCCAGCTCGGGCGCGCTCGTCGCGGGGCCGCGGCGGCGGGCCGGAGCGGCGGGCACCACCTTCCCCGCCACCAGGGACGACTCGGCGATCCGGACCGGCTCACCGGTACGCCGGGTGATGGAGAGCGTGCCCTCGGTCCACGATGTGAGAACCCCGACCACGTCGGTGAAGGTGGCGCCGGGCTCACGATCTTCGGTCAGAAGCCTGACTGAGACGCGTTTTCCCACGTCATCCGGGGTGATCCGGACTTCGAGACGTCCGCCAGTGGTGAAATCCACAGCTCTGTCAGCCCCTCATGTGCGCTCGGTGCCCAAGAACGGAGATACTAGGTGTGGGCATCGACGACGCCGCGCTCCCGCGCGATAGCAGCCCTAACGAGGAGGAACGACAGCGTGACCTACGTCATCGCGCAGCCTTGTGTCGACCTGAAGGACAAGGCGTGCATCGAGGAGTGCCCCGTCGACTGTATCTACGAGGGCCAGCGGTCCTTGTACATCCACCCGGACGAATGCGTCGACTGCGGGGCCTGTGAGCCGGTCTGCCCGGTCGAGGCGATCTTCTACGAGGACGACACTCCCGAGGAGTGGAAGGACTACTACAAGGCGAACGTCGAGTTCTTCGACGAGCTCGGTTCGCCCGGTGGCGCGAGCAAGCTCGGCCTGATCGAGCGGGACCACCCCTTCATCGCCGCGCTTCCGCCGCAGGAGCACGACGAGTAAACCCCTGCCCCGGCGCCATCGCCCGGAAGCAGTCGGCGGTCCCGTATGGCCTTGTGGCCTGCGGGACCGGGCTGTTTTCCGGGCCTCGCGGGCGCTCCCGTGGACCTCGCGGGCGCTCCCGCGGGTTTCGCTGGCGCTTTGCGGGTTCCGTCGGCGCTCCCGCGGGTTCCGTCGGCGTTACCGCGGGTTTCCCCCGCGCTCCCGCGGGTTTTCCCGGGCCCCCACGGCCCGGGCAGTTCCGAAGAAAGCGAGCCACCCCGTGCCACCCGTCTCCGCCCGCCTCCCGGTCTTCCCCTGGGACCGGCTCGAACCGTACAAGGCGACCGCCGCGGCCCACCCCGACGGCATTGTCGACCTCTCGGTGGGCACCCCCGTCGACCCGGTCCCCGAGCTGATTCGCGCGGCGCTCGCCGACGCCTCGGACAGCCCCGGCTATCCGACCGTCTGGGGCACGGCCGCGCTGCGTGACGCCCTCACCGGCTGGGTGGAGCGGCGGCTGGGCGCGGCCGGGGTGACCCACACCCAGGTGCTGCCGGTGGTCGGCTCCAAGGAGCTGGTGGCCTCGCTGCCGGCGCAGCTGGGCCTCGGCCCCGGCGACCGGGTCGCCTTCCCGCGGCTCGCCTACCCGACGTACGAAGTGGGCGCGCGGCTGGCGGGCGCCGAGCCGGTGCCGTACGACGAGCCCACGGAGCTCGACCCGGCCGGGCTGAAGCTGCTGTGGCTCAACTCCCCGTCCAACCCCACCGGCCAGGTGCTGTCCAAGGACGAGCTGCGCACCGCGGTCGCCTGGGCCCGTGCCCACGGGGTGCTGGTGGTCAGCGACGAGTGCTATCTGGAGCTGGGCTGGGAGGCCGATCCGGTCTCCGTGCTCCACCCGGAGATCTCCGGCGGCTCCTTCGAGGGGCTGGTGGCGGTCCACTCGCTCTCCAAGCGGTCCAATCTGGCGGGCTACCGGGCGGCCTTCCTCGCCGGTGACGAGGCGGTGCTCGGCGAACTGCTGAAGATCCGCAAGCACGGCGGGATGATGGTCCCCGCACCGGTGCAGGCCGCCACGGCCGCGGCGCTCGGCGACGACAAGCATGTGACGGAGCAGCGCGAGCGCTACGAGCGGCGCCGGGCCGCGCTGCGGACGGCGCTGGCGGGCCACGGCTTCCGCATCGAGCACAGCGAGGCGTCGCTGTACCTGTGGGCGACGCGGGACGAGCCCTGCTGGGACACCGTGGGCGCCCTCGCCGAACTGGGCATCCTGGTGGCGCCGGGCGAGTTCTACGGCGCGGCGGGGGAGCGGCACGTCCGGGTCGCGTTCACGGCGACCGACGAGCGCGTGGAGGCGGCGGTCCGCCGGCTGGGGGGCTGAGAACGGGAAGCCGCCTGGGGTGCCCCACGAGTCGCGCCGCCTGCGGCGGGCTGCTCCCCTCCCCACCCCTTCCCACAACTGGGGCTCCGCCCCAGACCCCACAACCGGGACTCCGCCCCGGGCCCGGGGGCCAGGGGCGGAGCTCCTGGTAGCGGGGAGGGGAGAGCATCGCTGTGCGGCTCCGCCGCGCGACCCGCCGGGTACCCCGCCGCGGGCTGATGGGTCCGAAGAGGCCCGGGGAGTACGAGAACTCCCCGGGCCCCTTCGGACGTCCGGGCCGACGATCAGCCGAGCAGCGGCAGGCCCTGGATCGGCAGGCCCCTGACCGGGAGGTCCGGGCTCTGCGGGGCGCTGGGCGCGGGGGCCTGCGGGGCGGCGGCCGGGGCGGGCCGTGCGGGCCGCACCGCCTTGCCCTTGCCCTTGGCGTGGGCGCCACCCTTGCCCTTCCCGTGCCCGAGGGCCCGGCCCTCGCCCTTACCGGCGGCCTTGGCGTGGGCCGCCCTGACCGGGGCGCTCTTGGCGGCCTTGTGGGACTTGGCGGCCTTCACGCCCTTGGCGGGCTTCGCGGTCTGCGCGGACTTCGCGGTCTGCGCGGGCTTTGCGGAATTGGCGGGATTGGCGGGCTTCGCAGCATCAGCGGGCTTCGCGGGCTTGGCCGGGGTCACGTTCGCCGGGGCGGCCCTGCCCCGCAGGATCCCCTTGACGGTCCCGCCGGCCTTGCCGCTGACTTCACCCGCCGTGCTCCCGACCTGCTGCGAGGCGACGTCGGCCACCTCACCGACCGAGGCGGTGTCCAGCGAGGACAGCCCCAGGTTGGAGGACTGCGGCTGGGCCGGCTCCGCCGCACTCGCGGCGCCGACCGCACCGACGACGGGAGCCGCGCTCGCCGCGACCAGTAGCGCCGTGCGGGCGATCCGACGGGTGAGAGGGAGGGACATAGTGCTCCTTTGACGAGGGGACAATTGGCGTCTGTGTCCGGCGATTCGGACGCTGTGAATACCGCGTGAACCTCGCGAAGGTTGCGGTGCCCCAAGGCAAAGAGTTGGCAATGCGTCGCATTATCCGTTTCTGCGCGTAATACGCCCGGGCCATTCCGCCCTACGCACCACACAATCCACCATCAGCCCCTCTGAACTGCGGTGATTCCATGCGCTATCGCATGGTGTCGATCCGTACTTCCGCCCCGGGAATCCCCTTGGCCGGACGCCAACCCGCCCCGGAATTCCGCGCGTTCCATTCGTGCTTGCCGTAAGAGACACGTTCGATGCGCAACTCGTCCGAGTGGGCCACCGCCCAGTGCGCGACCTCCCAGCCGCGCTGCCCGGCGCGTCCCGGGGCCGCCGCCTTGGGCACCGGAACCAGCACCGTGTGCGGCGAGGGGGCGGCCTGCTGACCGCCGCCGTGCCCGGCCAGGGCCGGTCGCGCCTCCGTCTCCGGGCCGAACTCCCGCTTCAGCGCCGCCCGTACCCGCACCGGATCGCCCGCCTCGCCGTCGTCCGGCGGCCCCGGGCAGCTGAGGGCCGCCCCGGAGCGCCCGGTGAGCGCGCCGGTCAGCACCACCGCCTCGGTCTCGTGCTTCGCGTACGCCTGCGGGAAGCCGCTGCGCTGCACCCGCTGCGCCGCCACCGTCAGCGGCAGCCGCGAATAGCCGGGCATCCGCACCAGGTCGTCGTAGAACTGCCCGGCGGCGTAGACCGGATCGCGGATCTGCCGCACACTTCCCCAGCCCTGGGAGGGGCGTTGCTGGAACAGCCCCTGCGAATCCCGGTCGCCGTGGCGGATGTTGCGCAGCCCCGACTCCTGGAGGGCGGTGGCCAGCGCGATGGTGACGGCCCGCTCGGGCAGTCCGCGGGAGGCGGCCACGGCCTCGATCGTGGCGGCGTTCACGGTCTGTTCGGGGGAGAGCCGCACTTGGACGCCGCCCGCCCGTACGACACAGCGCGGCGGTCCCACACCGCCCGTCACCAGCTGCGCCGCCAGATATCCGGCCAGGCCCAGCAGTACGGCACAGGCGACCGCGGCCCGCAGCAGCCGGGCGCGGTGGGAGAAGACGGACAGGGGCACGGGCCACACGGTACTGGAGCCTCACGCGGCCTGTTTCCGGTTCCCGGGCGCGGGGTGGGGAACACCACGTTCGCGGCACCGGCGGCCGGGGCCGGGGCCGGGGGCCGCTCCCGGGGCCGGGGGGGGGAGGGGGCATTGGGCAGGGGGCGCCGGGCGCGCGGGCCGACCGGCTAGGGTCGCGGGTATGGCACACCCAGCACTCGACCTGTCCCTGGACGCGGCCCGGCTCACCGCCCGGCTCGTCGACTTCCCCTCGGTCAGCGGTGAGGAGAAGGCGCTCGCCGACGCCGTGGAGCAGGCCCTGCGGGCCCTGCCCCAGCTGACCGTCGACCGGGACGGGGACGCCGTCGTGGCCCGCACGAACCTGGGCCGGGACGAGCGGGTCGTGCTGGCGGGCCATCTGGACACCGTGCCGATCGCCGACAACGTGCCCTCGCGCCTCGACGACGACGGCGTGCTGTGGGGCTGCGGCACCTCCGACATGAAGTCCGGCGTCGCCGTACAGCTGCGCATGGCCGCCACCGTGCCCGCGCCCAACCGCGACCTCACCTTCGTCTTCTACGACCACGAGGAGGTCGCCGCCGAGCTCAACGGGCTGGGGCGGCTGGCCAGGAACCACCCCGAGTGGCTGGCCGGGGACTTCGCCGTGCTGCTGGAGCCCACCGACGGCAAGGTCGAGGGCGGCTGCCAGGGCACGCTGCGGGTACGGGTGAGCACCCAGGGGCGGCGCGCCCACTCCGCGCGCAGCTGGCTCGGCGAGAACGCCATCCACAAGGCGGCGCCGATCCTGGACCGGCTGGCCGGTTATATGCCCCGGCGGGCGGAGATCGACGGGCTCACCTACCGCGAGGGCCTTAACGCCGTGACGATCGAGGGCGGCCACGCGACCAATGTCATCCCCGACTTCTGCACGGTGACGGTGAACTTCCGCTTCGCCCCCGACCGCTCCGAGGACGAGGCGCTCGCGCATGTCCGCGAGGTCTTCACCGGCTTCGAGGTCGAGCTCACCGACAGCGCGCCCGGTGCCCTGCCCGGTCTCGCCCATCCGTCGGCCGCCGCTCTCGTGGCGACGCTCGGGGTGGAGGTGGCGCCCAAGGACGCCTGGACCGACGTGGCCCGCTTCTCGGCGCTCGGCGTGCCCGCCGTGAACTACGGCCCCGGCGATCCGAAGCTGGCCCACACCCGCGAGGAGCACGTTCCGGTCGCCGCCGTCCTGGAGGCCGAGGAGCGCTTGCGGGCCTGGCTGACCAGCTAGGCGGCGCCCGACGGCCCGCACCGCCTGCGGCGGGCTGCTCCCCTCCCCGCCCCTTCCCGAAACCGGTGCCCCGCCCCGGACCCCGAGACCGGGGCTCCGCCCCAGCCCCCGGGGCCGGGCTCGGCCCCGGCCCCCGATGCCGGGGCTTCGCCCGGGTCCCGAAACGGAGCTCCGCCCCAGGCCCCGGAGTGTGCTCCGATCCGGATTCCGGGATCGGGGCCCGCCTCGGCCCCCGAGACCGGGGCTCCGCCCCAGCCCCCTCGGGGCCGGGCTCGGCCCCGGCCCCCGATGCCGGGGCTTCGCCCGGGTCCCGAAACGGAGTTCCGCCCCAGGCCCCGGAGTGTGCTCCGATCCGGACTCCGAGATCGGGGCTCCGCCCCAGCCCCTCGGGGCCGGGCTCGGCCCCGGCCCCCGATGCCGGGGCTTCGCCCGGGTCCCGAAACGGAGCTCCGCCCCAGGCCCCGGACTGTGCTCCGATCCAGACTCCGAGACCGTGGCCCGCCTCGGACCCCGAGACCGGGGCCCGTCCTGGACTCCGAGACGGGGGCCCGCCCCAGCCCCCTCGGGGCCGGGCTCGGCCCGGGCCCCCGAGACCGGGGTCCGCCCCGGACCCCGAAGCCGGGACTTCGCCCCAGCCCCCGGGCCGGGGCTCTGTTACTCCCCTCCTCCCCGCGGCATCCGCTATGCGGCTTCGCCCCGTTGCAGGGGCTCCGTCCCGGGGTTCGGGGGCTCGGGGGTTCGGCCTCGGGGTTCAGGGGCGGAGCTCCTGGTGGTGGGAAGGGGCGGGGAGGGGACAGACGCGCCGGGTGCCCCGTAGCTGCCCTGTGTGATCAGCGGTTCGGTGGGTGAGCGTGGCCCGGATTTCGGCTGTATGCCCTCCAAGGGGCCTACCCTGAAGCACAGATCTTTGACCAGATCTTGGTCTTGGCGAAGGGAGCACTCAGTGGGCAACGCCGAAGAAGAGCGAGCGCTGCGGGAGCAGCGTCTGGGCCCGGTCGTGCGCCGCCGCCATCAGATGCGGCCCGAGACGACCGACCAGCGGCTCCTGGACACCCAGGGGGCGACCCACTGGGTGCACGAGGACCCGTTCCGGGTGATGCGCATCCAGTCGGAGTTCGTCGAAGGCTTCGGCACCCTGGCGGAGCTGGGCCGGGCGATCAGCGTGTTCGGTTCGGCCCGTACGCCCGAGGGGTCCCCGGAGTACGAGGCGGGGGTGCGGATCGGCCGGGCCCTCGCGGAGGCGGGCTTCGGGGTGATCACCGGCGGCGGCCCCGGCGCGATGGAGGCGGCCAACCGCGGTGCGACCGAGGCGGGCGGCGTCTCGGTCGGCCTGGGCATCGAGCTGCCGTACGAGCAGGGCCTGAACCCGTACGTCGACATCGGGGTCAACTTCCGCTACTTCTTCGTGCGAAAAACGATGTTCGTGAAGTACGCCCAGGGGTTCGTGGTGCTGCCCGGCGGGCTCGGCACGCTCGACGAGTGCTTCGAGGCGCTCACCCTCGTCCAGACCAAGAAGGTCACCCGCTTCCCGATCGTTCTCTTCGGCAGCGCCTACTGGAAGGGCCTCGTCGACTGGCTCACCAACACCCTCATCGCCGAGGGCAAGGCGTCCCCGCACGACCTGGACCTGTTCCACCTCACCGATGACATCGACGAGGTGATCGACCTGGTGACCAAGGAGTCCGGCCCCTGACCGCGAGCGGCGTCTCCTCAACGGCCCGCTCAGGCCAGTCCCCGGCGGGCGACCGCCGGGGGCCGGTGGCCCGCGATGGACGACACCATGTCCAGCACCTGGCGGGTCTCCGCCACCTCGTGCACCCGGTAGATCCGGGCCCCCAGCCAGGCCGATACGGCGGTCGTCGCGAGCGTGCCGATCAGCCGCTCCTTGACCGGCCGGTCCAGGCTCTCGCCGACGAAGTCCTTGTTGGACAGCGAGACCAGGACCGGCCAGCCGGTCTCCGTCAGCTCGCCCAGCCGGCGCGTCGCCTCCAGTGAGTGGCGGGTGTTCTTACCGAAGTCATGGCCCGGGTCGATCATGATCCCGTCGCGCCGCACCCCCAGTTCGACGGCGCGCTCCGCGAGCTCCAGGGTGACCCGCAGGATGTCCTCCACCACATCGTCGTAGCCGATCCGATGCGGGCGGGTGCGCGGCCGGGCCCCGCCCGCGTGGGTGCACACCAGCCCGGCGCCGTACCGGGCGGCGACCTCGGCCAGCTTGGGGTCGACCCCGCCCCAGGCGTCGTTGAGTACGTCCGCGCCCGCGGCGCAGACCGCCTCGCCGACCTCATGGCGCCAGGTGTCCACGCTGATCACCACGTCCGGATGGCGCCTGCGCACCTCGGCCACGAAGCCCACCGTGCGGCGCGCCTCCTCCTCGGCGCTCACCTCGTCGCCCGGACCGGCCTTGACGCCGCCGACGTCGATGATCGCGGCGCCGTCCGCGACCGCCTGCTCCACCCGGGCCAGGGCGGGCTCGTCGCTGAAGGTCGCACCCTGGTCGTAGAAGGAATCCGGCGTCCGGTTCACGATCGCCATGATCACCCGGTCGTCTTCGCCGAACTCACGTCGTCCCAGCCGCAGCATCGAACTTCCCTCACGTCTTCTTCCAGGTTGCGGGCAGCGACGATAACTGTCCGAGGGGCATGGCACGATCGGGGCAGACAGTTATCGAGGCCGACGGACACAGACTCAACCATGCATCTGACGGGGAGACGATCACCGTGTTCTTGTTCTTGCTGATCGCGCTGGTCGTTGTGGTCGGCGGGGTCACGCTCGCCGTCGTCGGCGGCGGTGATGGCCCGCTCACCGACGCGCCCCCGGACCGGCTGGACGATCCGCTGCCCGCCGACCGGCCGCTGGGGCGCGCCGATGTGGAGTCGCTGCGGCTCCCCATGACGCTGCGGGGCTACCGGATGGCGGACGTGGACGATGTGCTGGGCCGCCTCGGCGCCGAGCTCGCCGAGCGCGACGCCCGGATCGCCGAGCTGGAGACGGCGCTCGCCGGTCCGCGCCCGAAGCCGTTGTCGCCCTCCGGGCCCGGCCCCGATCCGCTGTCGGCCCCGGAGAGCGACCATGGCTTCGGGCCGGGCGTCCTCGAGGGCCCCGGCCCTGGCCCCGGCCCCGAGCGGCGCCATTTCGAGGACGGCGGTTTCGAGGAGGACGGCTTCGAGGGCAGGGGCTTCGACGCCTTCGGGCGGCGCGGCTTTGACGGAAACGGCTTCGAGGGCCGCGGTTACGAAGGGCATGGCGCATGAGCGAGCAGGGTGTGGTCGAGGGGCCGGACGGTCTGCCGCGCTGTCCCTGGGGCCTGGAGAGCGAGTCCATGGCCGACTACCGCGTCTACCACGACACGGAGTGGGGCCGTCCGGTCCACGGCGATGACGCGCTCTACGAGCGGGTCTCCCTGGAGGCGTTCCAGTCCGGGCTGTCCTGGCTGACGATCCTGCGCCGCCGGGAGGGGTTCCGGGCCGCCTTCGCCGACTTCTCGATCAAGAAGGTCGCGGAGTTCACCGAGGCCGACGAGGAGCGGCTGCTCGCCGACCCCGGCATCATCCGCAACCGCGCCAAGATCGCCGCCACGATCGCCAACGCCCGCGCCGCGGCGGCCCTGGCCCCCGGTGAGCTGAGCGAGCTCATCTGGTCCCACGCCCCGGCCTCCGACGGCCGCCCGGCCCCGCGGACCTTCGCCGATGTCCCCGCGATCACCCCGGAGTCCACGGCCCTCAGCCGCGACCTCAAGAAGCACGGCTTCCGCTTCGTCGGCCCCACTACGGCCTACGCGCTGATGCAGGCATGCGGCCTGGTCAACGACCACCTGGCCGACTGCCACATCCGCGACGCGGTCTGAGCGCCCTGGCCCCCGGCGCCCGGCGCCCGGCGCCCGGCGCCCGGCCCCCGGCGCCCGGCCCCCGGCCCCGGCGCCTAGCGCCTGGCCCCCGGCTCCCAGCCGCCGATGGCCGGGTCGGGGGCCCGTCAGCGGCCGGTGAACCTCGGCTTCTCCTTGTTCACGAACGCGTTCACCGCGATGGCGTGGTCGTCCGAGGCCCCCGCGCGGCGCTGCAACTCGTCCTCCATGGCCAGGGCCTCGGTGAGGGTGTGGCCCGCGGCGAAGGCCAAGGACTCCTTGATCGCCGCATAGGCCGCGGTGGGGCCCTCGGCCAGCCGCCGGGCGACCGCCGCCGCCTCGGAGGCCAGCTCGTCGGCCGGGACCACCCGGTGGGCGATGCCCAGGCCGAGCGCCTCCTGGGCGTCGATGGTGCGCGGGAAGAGCAGCAGATCCGCCGCCCGGCCGTAGCCGATCAGCCGCTGAAGGGTCCAGGAGACCCCCGAGTCGGCGGTCAGCGCGACCCCGGCGAAGGAGGTGTTGAAGGAGGCGGTGTCGGCGACGATCCGGTAGTCGGCGGCGAAGGCGAAGCCCGCCCCGGCGCCCGCCGCGACGCCGTTGACCGCGGCGACCACCGGCTTCGGCATCCCGGCGATCGCGGTGACGATCGGGTTGTAGTGCAGCGCCACCGTGCTCATGGTCGAGCCCTCGCCGCTGCCGTCGCGGTCGGCGCCCAGCAGGCCGATGTGCTCCTTGAGGTCCTGGCCGACGCAGAAGGCGCGCGGCCCGGAGCCGGTGAGCAGCACGGCCCGTACCGCCGGGCTCTCCGCGGCCTCCAGCAGCGCGTCGCGCAGCGCCTCCTTGGTGTCGATGTTCAGGGCGTTCATCGCGTCGGGACGATTCAGCGTGATCGTGGCGAGACCCTCGGTGAGGTCGTAGAGCACGGCGTCGGCCATGGCGGTCCTCCGGCGGTGGGGCGAAGCGGGTGGGCGGCTCGGGCTGCGGCCGCACCGGCGGGCCCGGAAGGGGGCCCGCCGCGGCGGTCAGCGCACAGCATGCCGGAGATCATGACCGACCGACATGTGACCTGCGTCAAAGAACCGACCCTTCGTTCGGTGACGGCGGGCGTACGCTACCGCGATCGCCTCCCCGAATTGGGTGGTTTTGGGGGAACGCCTCGCACAGGCGTTGCCGACCGATGTTGGTCATCGGGTCGTGCCATGCGGGATAATGAGGGGGAAGCAACGTGTTCGATGCCGGTGACACCTGGGTTGTCGGCTGCGATGAGCTGGTTTCAGGAAGGGGAACGAGCATGGCGGCCATGAAGCCGCGGACGGGCGACGGCCCGCTCGAGGTGACCAAGGAGGGGCGGGGCATCGTCATGCGCGTTCCGCTCGAAGGCGGCGGTCGGCTCGTCGTCGAGCTGACACCGGACGAGGCCGACGCCCTCGGCGATGCCCTGAAGAAGGTTGTCGGCTGACGGCTTGCGACCCACCATCACCCGCGCGCTGCCCCGGCGGCCGGTACGTCAGGTACCGACCGCCGGGGCAGCGCTTGTACGGGGTTCCGCCGGAGACGGGGGACGGTCGCTCCCGGCGGTTCGGGCCGTTCGCGACCGCTCGGGCCGTTCCCGGCTATTCCTGGCCGTCCCGTCCGTTCCCGACCGTTCAAGCTATTCCCGGCCGTTCGGGCCGTCGCCGACCGCTCGGGCCGTGGGGATTCAGCCCCGTCCGGCCGTGGGGCTCAGCCCCGCTTGACCGCGCAGAGCAGGCCGTCGCCGACCGGCAGCAGGGACGACTGGAGCACGGTGGACTCCCGTACGGTCCGCAGCAGCTCGCGCACCCGCAGCACCTCCGTGGGCTGGGCCGCGGAGTCCACGGTCCGCCCGTTGGTGAAGACCCCCTCGAAGCAGACCAGCCCGCCCGGCCGCAGCAGCCGCAACGATTCGGCGAGGTAGTCCAGGCACTCCAGCCGGTCGCCGTCGCAGAAGACCAGGTCGTATCCGCCGTCGGCCAGCCGGGGCAGGACGTCGAGGGCGCGGCCGGGGATGAAGCGCGCCCGGTTCCCGGTGAACCCGGCCGCGCGGAACGCCTGCCGGGCGAACTGCTGCATCTCCGGTTCGGTGTCCACGGTGGTCAGCACGCCGTCCGGGCGCATTCCGCGCAGCAGGTGGATCCCGGAGACGCCCGTCCCGGTGCCGATCTCGGCGACGACCTTGGCGTCGGCGGTGGCAGCGAGCAGCCGCAGCGCGGCGCCGGTGCCCGCCGACACCGAGCGCAGCCCTGCTTCCCGGGCCCGGTCACGGGCCCAGTGAAGGGCTTCGTCCTCGGCGACGAACGCGTCGGCGAACGCCCAGCTCGTCTGCCGGTTGCCGGTAATGACCCTCTCCTGTCCCCGTAGTTGGCGCAACGGTGACTGTATCCGCTGCGCACGGGAACCCGCAGATGGGACCAGGCGTTGTAGAAGCCGGGGGGAGCGTATGGATCACGACCAAATGCAGGTCAAAAATGCTTATCCGGAGCTAACGGGCGAGGTGGATATGGTAGGGGCTCTACTGGACACCACCAGAGCCGACAGGGGAGGTGCGGCTGCGGCCGGTGACCGGAGAGTGCTGAAGCGCTTTCGCAGGTCAGTGGGCGAGCCGAAATCCGTGACCAACACCGCTGACCGTTCTCACCCCCGTAGCCCGAAGGGCACGGGAGGTGCGCCCCTCGCCGAGTCCGCCACCACCGCGACCTTCGCCACGGATGCGGACGCGGCGTGGACGCCTCCTACCTGGGAGGAGATCGTCAGCACTCACAGCGCACGGGTCTACCGCCTCGCCTACCGGCTCACCGGTAACCAGCACGATGCCGAGGATCTCACCCAGGAAGTGTTCGTCCGCGTCTTCCGCTCGCTGTCGACGTACACCCCGGGCACCTTCGAGGGCTGGCTGCACCGCATCACCACCAATCTCTTCCTCGACATGGTCCGCCGCCGGCAGCGCATCCGCTTCGACGCGCTCGGCGAGGACGCGGCGGAGCGGCTCCCCAGCCGCGAGCCCTCTCCCCAGCAGCACTTCAACGACACCCACTTCGACGCGGATGTGCAGCAGGCGCTGGACACCCTCGCCCCGGAGTTCCGCGCCGCCGTGGTGCTCTGTGACATCGAGGGGCTGTCGTACGAGGAGATCGCGGCCACCCTGGGCGTCAAGCTGGGCACCGTGCGCAGCCGTATCCACCGCGGCCGCTCGCATCTGCGCAAGGCGCTTCAGCACCGCGCCCCCGCGGCGCGGACCGGGCAGCAGCATGAGGTCGCCGCGGTGGCGCCGGGTGTCACGGCCCCCCGGCTGAGCGGGGAGGTCGGAATCGCGTGACCCGATCAGGCGGTCCGTCCCCCGCCGAGCAGCATCTCGGCGACCGCCTTGCGGCTCTGGTCGACGGTGAGCTGGGGCATGACGCGCGGGAGCGCGTCCTCGCCCATCTCGCCACCTGCTGCAAGTGCAAGGCGGAGGCCGATGCTCAGCGTCGGCTGAAAAACGTGTTCGCCCAGACGGCGCCCCCGGCACCGTCGGAGGGCTTTCTGGCCCGCCTCCAGGGCCTGCCGGCCACGGGCGGCGACGACGGTATGGGTGGCTCCCCCTTCGGGGGATCGGGCGTCTTCGGCCCGCGCGATCTGCGCGGCGGCTCACGGGACGTGCGCGAGGTGCGCGATGTGCGGGAGCCGGAGGAGAGACGGGAGCGGGCGTTCGCCTTCGTGCCCGCGATGCCCCCGGGCACCGCGATCGCACCGGCGGCGTCGGCCCGTGCCTCGCGTCAGCGCGGCTTCCGGATCCATGAGGTCGAGCGCCCCGCCCCGCGCCGCAGGTTCGCCTTCGCGGCGGCCGGAGCGGTCTCCCTGGCGGCCTTCGCGCTCGGCGCGGCCCTGCCGCTGGACGCGGCGGTCGACCCCCCGGGCAATTCGGCCGACGGCGCCGACACCGCGGTCTCCCCGGTGGGCGACGACACCGCCGTGAACGCGGGTGTGCGGGAGCGCACCCGCCAGGAGGTGGGCCTGCTGGCCACCACGGATGCCAGCACGGTCGCCCCGTCCCCGACGGCCACCCCGTACCCGCCGTCCCTGCGTCAGCCGGTGGCGGCGCTGAATCCGCTGATACAGCCGATTCTGTCGGTCACGGAGCTGCTGCGGACGTCGAACTCCACGCCCCCGGCCCCCCGGCCGACCCAGCTGGAGGTCCCGTCCGGGCCCGCGCCGGGCGGCTCGCCGTACCTCGGGGTCAGCGCGCCCCCGAAGTAGCGAAGTAGCGCGGAAGCGGTACGGAAGCAGCGCGTAAGCAGTACGACGGCGACCAGGGTGCCCGGTCTCGGGCCGTCCGTGTCTTTGCCGATCATGACAAGGTCTTTTCGTCCGTCCTGCGCGAGCGCCGACGGACCTGATTGAATCGCCTCCGGGCAGCGCGACCCGGAGGCGGTGATGTTATGTCCCCGGATGGGTGCAATGCTCTGGCCCGGGGTGCTGGGGTCTTCCGGCGAGTGAGCCGAAGGGGCGCGTCGCTGTCGAAAGGGAGAGCGCGCGCAGGGAGCGAGGAACGAGCGACCGAGCACGGTCGACCGTCGACAGCGACTGAAGCGCCCCGGAGGCGAACCGAGCCCTGAAAAAAAGGGAGATCATGGACGAGCCGAGGGCCCCTGGGCCCAAGCCGAAGCCGAGGTGGTGGAGCCGCCCGGCCGCCGCGCGACCCGGCGACCGGCCGAACGACGCGGCGGAGGGCGCCGAGGAGCGTACGGAGGCGGCCGCCGCGCAGGCGGCGCCGGAGCCGGTGGACGCCCCCGTGGAGGGCCCGGCGCCCGAGGAGCGGGCGCCCCGGCCGTTGCATGAGCCCGACCCGTACAGCACCCCGCCCTATGGCGACCCGGGGCCCTGGGCCCCGGCCCCGCCCGTTCAGCACCCGGTGGCGACCCCCGCGCAGGGCACGCACGTCCCGCCCGGGATGGCCCAGACGCCGCCCCAGGCGCCCCAGGCGCCCGGGATGACCCCGCCCCACGGCACCACCGTGCCCCCCGCCGCCGGGCCCGTACCGGGCCAGAGCGCGCCCCCGCCCCTGCCGCGGCACCCCGGGATGACCCCGCCGCACGGCACCCAGCTGCCTCCGGGCCCCGGAGAGCCCCACCAGGGCCACCAGAGCCATCAGAGCGCCCCCATGGCGCAGCCCGTCCAGGGCACCCAGTGGGGCGGCTATGACCCCTGGACGGTGGTCCCGCCACCCGCCGAGCGCGAGCGGAAGACCGTATCCCGCCGCGGCGCCTGGATCGCCGTGCTGCTGATCGCCCTGGTCGCCGGGTGCCTCGGCGGCGGTATCGGCGCCTACGCGGAGCGGGACCGCGCCTCCGGGGGCGTCGATGTGAAGCTGCCGCAGGCCCCGGTCGAGAAGGAGGCCAGGTCCCCGGGCAGCGTCGCCGGGATCGCCGCCAGGTCGCTGCCGGGCGTGGTGACCATCCATGTGCGCGGCGGCGCGGAGGAGGGCACCGGCACCGGCTTCGTGCTCGACAAGCAGGGCCACATCCTCACCAACAACCACGTCGTCCAGCCCGCCGGCGCGGACGGCGACATATCGGTGACCTTCAACAGCGGCCAGGACGCCAAGGCCGAGGTGATCGGCCGGGACGCCGGGTACGACCTCGCGGTGATCAAGGTCGACCGCGTCTCCGGGCTCACCCCGCTGCCGCTGGGCAACTCCGACTCGGTGCGCGTCGGCGACCCCGTCGTGGCCATCGGGGCCCCCTTCGACCTGGCGGGCACGGTCACTTCCGGGATCATCAGCGCCAAGGAGCGACCCATCACCGCGGGCGGCGAGAAGGAGGACGGCAGCGACGTCAGCTATGTCGACGCGCTCCAGACCGACGCCCCGATCAACCCGGGCAACTCCGGCGGCCCCCTGGTCGACCGCAAGGCGCGGGTCATCGGGATCAACAGCGCGATCCGGGCCGCCGACGACGGCTCGGGCCTCGGCGGCGGCCAGGGCGGCAGCATCGGCCTGGGCTTCGCCATCCCGATCAACCAGGGCAAGCGGGTCGCCGAGGAGCTGATCAACACCGGGAAGGCCACCCATCCGGTCATTGGCGTCACCCTCGACATGAGCTACACGGGCGACGGCGCCCGGGTGAACACCAAGGGCGCCGGCGGCGGCGCGCCGGTCACCGAGGACGGCCCAGGCGACAAGGCGGGGATCGAGCCCGGTGACGTGATCACGGAGGTGGACGGCGTCCGGGTGCACAGCGGCCAGGAGCTGATCGTGAAGATCCGCAGCCATCGCCCCGGGGACCGGCTCGAGCTCACCGTCAGGCGCGACGGCAAGGAGCGGGCCGCGGAGCTGACCCTGGGCTCGGCGAGCAGCGGCTGACGCCCGTTGTTGGCCCGGCCGTCTCCCGCGCCGACCCCACCGCCAGGTACGGTATTGAGTGGCCCAGGCCGGGGCCCAGACGTCTTGAGGAGCTGCAAGGTGTTGGACATAGGACCTCTCGAGCTTGTCGCGCTCGTTGTCCTTGCGGTGCTCGTCTTCGGCCCGGACAAGCTCCCGAAGGTGATTCGGGACGTGACGCAGTTCATCCGGAAGATCCGGGAGTTCTCCGACAGCGCCAAGGAGGACATCCGCTCCGAGCTGGGGCCGGAGTTCAAGGACTTCGAGTTCGAGGACCTCAACCCCAAGACGTTCGTGCGCAAGCACGTGCTGGACTCCGATGAGCTGGGCCTGAAGGAGATCCGTAACGGCTTCGACCTCCGCAAGGAGATGGCGGAGGTCGCCGACGCGGTGCACGGCCGGGAGAGTGATCCGCCGCAGGGCTCTTCAGGGGCTTCCGGCACTACCCCGCTGTCCCTGTCCAAGGATGACTCCAGCACGCCTGACCTGCTGCGCAAGCGCGAGGAGCCGGGACGCGAGGAGCGTCCGCCTTTCGACTCCGACGCCACTTGATCCCCCCGTATGCCCGGCCTGGTTGACCCGTATGGCTATCCTCCCTTTGTCCGGGGTGAGGGTCGCCCGAGGGGGGCGGGCCGCCCACGACGCAGGGCAAACGAGGAGGCCGCGCGCACATGGAGACCACGGGTCGGCTAGGGGAACGAGGGGTGGCAGCGGCCGCGCAGGGGATGCCCGCCGACGCCCGCCGGAGCGTTGACGGCTATCTGATGGCCGCCTTCCCCTGGTACGGGCTTGACGAGGCGTTCACCGGCCCCCGCTGGCTGATGCAGGTGGGTGCGGCCGCGGACGGCATCGTCGAGTACGGCTCGACCGGCCATGGCGAGGAGCCGTCCCTGCGGGTCGAGACCGATATGGAACAGCAGCGCTTCACGGTGGTCGTCACCGTCGCCAGCCGCCCGGGGCGGGACAGCGCAGACGGCACCGGCAAGCTGGAGGCCACCTCGGTCTCCTCGGCCGCCTGGCTGGCCGGCTCCGGTCTGTTGTCGTGCACCTGGCCGACCCGCATGGAGCGGGCGCTGCGCCAGGACTGGCTGGACCAGCAGACCGCGATCGCCTGGGAGCTGGCGGACGATCTGGAGGGCGAGAGCTGGTCACAGCTTTCGCTCCCGGTGGACGGGGTGCCGACCGACTTCCACTACCGCGAGTCGGAGTACGGCTGGGTGCTGGCCGGTACGGCGAACGAGGACGTGCACATCGGGGCGTACGGGCGCGGGATGAGCGCCTACGGCCTGGGCTTCGCCGTCGTGAAGGACATCGCCCGCTACGACGGGTAGGGGTGCGCCCGCACCCATGGCTCAGGGGCGGTTCCCCCGGGGGAACCGCCCCTGAGCCATAGGCCGTGGCCGTGAGCCATAGGCCGTGAGCCATAGGCCGTGAGCCATGGGCCGTGGCCGAGCGCGCCCGCTCAGAACTTGTTGCGCGGGGTGACGCCCAGCGACATGCCCGCGAGGCCGCGCTGGCGCCCGCCGATCTTGCCCGCGATCGCCTTGAGCGCGCTGCCCGCCGGGGAGTCGGGGTCGGTCAGCACGACCGGCTTGCCCTCGTCGCCGCCCTCGCGCAGCCGTACGTCGATCGGGATGGCGCCCAGCACGGGCACCGTCGTACCGGTGGTCCGGCTGAGTCCGTCGGCGACCACCTGGCCACCGCCGGTGCCGAAGACGTCGACCATCTCGTCGCAGTGCGGGCAGGGCAGCCCGGACATGTTCTCCACCACGCCGACGATCTTCTGATGGGTCTGGACGGCGATCGCGCCGGCCCGCTCGGCGACCTCGGCGGCGGCCTGCTGCGGAGTGGTCACCACCAGGATCTCGGCGTTGGGCACCAGCTGGGCGACGGAGATCGCGATGTCACCGGTGCCCGGGGGGAGGTCGAGCAGCAGCACATCGAGGTCGCCCCAGTAGACATCGGCCAGGAACTGCTGGAGCGCGCGGTGCAGCATCGGCCCGCGCCAGACCACCGGGGCGTTCCCCGGGGTGAACATCCCGATCGAGATGACCTTCACGCCGTTCGCCGACGGCGGCATGATCATGTTCTCGACCTGGGTGGGCCGTCCGTCGGCGCCCAGCATGCGGGGCACCGAGTGGCCGTAGATGTCGGCGTCCACCACGCCGACCTTGAGCCCGTCCGCGGCCAGCGCGGCGGCCAGGTTGACCGTCACCGAGGACTTGCCGACCCCGCCCTTGCCGGAGGCCACCGCGTAGACCCGGGTCAGCGAGCCGGGCTTGGCGAAGGGCACCTCGCGCTCGGCCTGGCCGCCGCGCAGCGAGGCGGCCAGCTCACGCCGCTGCTCGTCGCTCATCACCTCGAGGTCGACCGTGACTCCGGTCACACCCTCGACCCCGGCGACCGCGGTCCGCACATTGCCGGTGATCGTGTCCCGCATCGGACAGCCGGAGACCGTGAGGTAGACCACCACGGCGACCGAGCCATCCGCCGCGATCTCGACGGATTTGACCATGCCGAGCTCGGTGATCGGCTTGTGGATCTCCGGGTCGTTGACCGTCGCGAGCGCGGCGCGTACCGCGTCTTCGCTCGGTGCTGGGAGGGTGTCGGTAGCCATACGGAGATGGTACGGCGCCGTGGGCGGGGCGCGGACGGCCGTCAGCGGTCGCGTTCCTCACTCGGCCGGGGTTCGCCATGGCCGCCCGGCCGCGGGGCGCTCCGGCCGCCGTCCGGCCCCTGGCGCAGGTCCGCCAGCTGGTCACGGAGCCAGTCGCGGGTGGCCACCTCGCCCAGCCCCGTCCGCAGCGCCGCGATCTCCCGGGTGAGGAACTCGGTGTCGGCGATGGACCGTTCGTTCTGCTTGCGGTCCTGTTCGAGATTGACCCGGTCGCGGTCGGCCTGCCGGTACTGGGCCAGCAGGATCAGCGGGGCGGAGTACGACGCCTGGAGCGAGAGCATCAGCGTCAGGAAGATGAACGGGAACGGGTCGAACCGCAGCCGCGGCGGCGCCAGGATGTTCCAGAGCAGCCATAAGGCGACGAAGGCCGTCATCCAGGCGATGAACCGCCCGGTGCCCAGGAAGCGCGCGATCCGCTCCGACGCCTTGCCGAACGCCTCGGGGTCCCAGCGCGGCAGCGGGCTGCGGCGCCGCGCCTTGGGCCGGTCCAGACGGCCGCCGTCACCGTCCATCGGCGGCCTCCGGCAGGGCCATCCCGGCGTGCAGCTCGCGCTCCCGCCAGTCGGACGGCAGCAGATGGTCCAGGACGTCGTCGACCGTCACCGCGCCGAGCAGCGAGCCGGTCTCGTCCACGACGGGCGCCGCGAGCAGGTTGTACGTGGCCAGATGGCCGGCGATGACGTGTAGCGGGGTGTCCGGCGGCAGTGTCGGCAGATCGGAGTCGACGGCCGCGCCGACGAGGGTGAACGGCGGGTCGCGCAGCAGCCGTTGGAAGTGGATGATGCCCAGGTAGCGCCCGGTGGGCGTCTGGTCGGGCGGGCGGCAGACATAGACCTGGGCGGCGAGCGCGGGGGTCAGGTCCTGGTCGCGCACCCGGGCGAGCGCGTCCGCGACGGTGGCGTCCGGGCGCAGCACGATCGGCTCGGTGGTCATCAGACCGCCCGCCGACCCCTCCTCGTACGACATCAGCCGTCGCATGTCAGCCGCGTCCCGGGGGCGCATCAGGTCCAGCAGCCGCTCCTTGTCGGGCTCGGGGAGCTCGGAGAGCAGATCGGCCGCGTCATCGGGGTCCATGGCCTCCAGGACGTCGGCGGCGCGCTCCTCCTTGAGCTTGCCGAGGATCTCCACCTGGTCGTCGTCGGGCAGCTCCTCCAGGACGTCCGCGAGCCGTTCGTCGTCCAGGGCGGCCGCCACCTCGCCCCGGCGCTTGGCGGACAGATGGTGCAGCACATTGGCCAGGTCGGCGGGGCGCAGCTGCTCGAAGGTGGCCAGCAGGTTCTCCGCGCCCTGCCCCTGCTCCTCCAGCGAGAAGCCGGTGACCGACGACCAGTCCACGGTCAGCGCCTCGCCGCGGCGGCGCAGCGCGCGGGTCCTGCCGCGGCGGACGAAGACCTTGTCGACCTCCCAGTCCCGGCGTGCGGGCAGCTGGCTCATCGCCACGTCCAGGACCGTCACCGGCTCATCGGTCTCGACCAGCCGCACGGTGCGGTCGAGCAGTTCGCCGAGGACCAGGGTCTCGGTGGGGCGCTGTTCGAAGCGGCGCATGTTGAGCACACCGGTGGTGATGACCTGGCCGGACTCCACGCCGGTCACCCGGGTCATGGGCAGGAAGATCCGGCGGCGGCCGACCACCTCGACCACCAGGCCGAGCACCCGCGGCGGGCGGCCGGCCAGCCGCAGCATCGCCACGACATCGCGCACCCGCCCCACCTGGTCGCCGTTCGGGTCGAAGACGGCGACGCCCGCGAGATGCGAGACGAAGACCCGGGGGGTGCCTGCCGGCATGCCCTGCCTCCCCTCGTACCTGAGGCTTCCTTGTCAGGTTTCGTGGTCATTCAAGGCAATGATCCGCTCTTCACCGGGTTCAGGCTAACGTGCCCGCACCTGCCCTGCCGCCGGGCGAGGGCATCGCGGCACTCTGCGGACACCACGGGGCGGCACCGGTACGCTGCCCTACTGCACCGGCATCAGGAGGCAGAGCGGACGTGCGCACCCGGAACAGGGCTGTCGTTACGGCGATGTGCGCGGGGTTGGCCGCCACGCTCGCCGCGTGTGGCGGCGGCGGGGAGAAGGACCCCGACGCGGGGACGAACGGTGTGGGAAAGCTCCCCGCCACGAAGATCGAGAGCAAGGCCCGTCAGGCGGCCGGCGGCGCGAAATCGGTGCGGCTCTCCGGCAACCTCGTCACCAGCGGAGCCACCTACAAGCTGAACATGCGGCTCAACGCCGACGGCGGCACGGGCCAGGTGTCCAGCAAGGGCTCCAGCTTCGAGCTGCTGCGCGTCGGCAAGGAGCTCTACCTCAAGGCCGACGCGGGCTTCTGGTCGCACGACGGCGAGAGCGGTGGCGGCGACGCGGACAACGCGGCAGGCAAGCTGGACAACAAGTATGTGAAGGTCCCCTCCGGCGACCCCTCCTACGAGCGGCTCAGCGGTTTCACCGATATGAAGCTGCTGCTCGACGGGTTGCTCGGACTGCACGGCAAGATCACCGCGGGTGACCACGGGCGGGTGGACGGCGTGCGGACGATCACCATCAGCGCCGGTAAGGCCGGTGAGGGCGGCTCACTCGACGTCTCCCTGGAGGGAAGGCCATATCCGCTGCGGTTGCGGCGGGCGGGCGGCGCGGGGGTGATCCGGCTCGCGGACTGGAACGAGGGCTTCAAGCTGACCGCCCCGGAGAAGGGCCATGTGCTCGACTACGGGCAGCGGATCCCGGAGACGCCTTAGGCGCGTGCGCGCCTGTAGGGCTCCAAGGGCGCGTCCTTACCGGCGCCAGTCGGCTGGCGGGTGCCCGACGGATCGTGACGCTGCGGCGGGCTGTTCCCCTCCCCGCCCCTTCCCTCATCTGGGCCCCGCCCCAGACCCCGGGTCCAGGGGCGGAGCCCCTGCCACGCGGCGGAGCCGCATACCGGTACCGCGGGAAGGGGCGGGGGCAGCAACGATTGCGGCCCCGCCCGTGGTCCGCCGGACACTCCGTAGGGCAGTCCTTACGGGCGTCAGCTCGCTAGGACGCGTCCCTACGGGTGTCACGGGTCCGCTTCTTGCGGCGGGCCAGGAGCTTGGGGAGCGCCGCCGGGATCGGGCGGCGGGTGATCGCGGGGGACGGCAGCGGGGCCGCCGCCAGGGAGCCGGTGGGGTGCTCGGCGAGCGCCCCGGACGCGGGCTCCAGCCGCAGCACCCGGCATTCACGGGCCCAGCGCTCCGCGATGTGGTCGGCGTCCGCCGCGTTCAGCCGCTTGCCCTTGAGCTCGTCGACCGTCGCGGTCCACGCCTCGCCGCCCGGGGTCAGCTCGACCACCCGGGCGGACCAGCTCACCAGGCGGCCGCCCTTGTCCTTGCTGCGCACGGTCACGGTCGCGCTGCCTCCGTCGGCCAGCCCGAGGTCCGTGAGGGGCTGTTCGTCGGGGCCGTCCCCGACCAGGCAGACCGCGCTCTCGTGCCAGATGTGCCACAGGGCGCGCGGGGCACCCTCGGTGCCCTGGACCCAGATGAGGGCGGACTTCTTGGCCGCCTCCTCGACAAGGGCACGGTCCATCGGCGTCTGCGTCATGCCGACAGCCTAGGCCAGCTACGCATCCGTACCAGCCCGTGAAATGTCAGTTCCGTCGCACGGCCACGCGCCTTACCCTGGCCGCGTGCCCACCGCCCGTGCCGCCCGCGCCTCAGCCCCCGCCGCCACGCCCACCGCACCCGGTGACGGCGGCCGCTTCCACAGCGGTCCCGTGGATGTAGCGCTCCTTACGGTCGCCATCGCCGGGGTCTCGCTCTCCGCGCCGCTGGCCGCCGCGACGGTGGCGCCCGCGCTCGCCATCGCCTTCTGGCGCAACGCCATGGCGGTCGGCGCGCTCACCCCGCTCGCCCTGTGGCGCCACCGGGGCGAGCTGCGCGGGATGGGCCGCCGGACGGCGCTGCTTTCGATCGGGGCGGGGGCGCTGCTCGCGGTGCACTTCGGGGCCTGGCTGCCGAGCCTGCACATGACCTCCGTGGCCTCCTCGACCGCGCTGGTGACCACGACCCCCATCTGGACGGCGCTGCTGCTGCGGCTGCGCGGCCACCGCCCGCCCACGCTCGCCTGGCTGGGTACGGGCCTGGCGATCCTCGGTGTGGTGATCCTCACCGGGGTCGACCTGTCCGCCTCGCCGCGCGCCCTGCTGGGCGACGGGCTCGCGCTGCTGGGCGGAGTCGCGGCGGCCGGGTACGTGCTGCTCGGGGCGGAGGTGCGCCGCTCGGTGAGCACCACCGCGTACGCCTACGTCTGCTACACCACCACCAGCGTGCTCCTGCTGCTGACGTGCCTGGTGGCGGGCGCGGAGCTGGGCGGCTACAGCGGCACCACCTGGCTGCGGCTGGCCGCGCTGACGGTCACCGCGCAGCTGCTGGGGCACACCCTCATCAACCGGGTGGTCAAGGGCCTCGGCCCGTCCGTCACCTCGACCGCGATCCTGCTGGAGACGCCGGGGGCGGCCCTGATCGCGGCCCTGTGGCTGGGCCAGATGCCGCCCGTCGCCGCCTACCCGGCACTCGCGGTGATCCTCGGCGGGCTCGCGCTGGTCATCATGGCGGACGGGAAGGGCGCGTCGAACGCACCCGGCTGAGGAGCGAGGGTCCGGCTGAGCTGATGAGCGAGGGCCCAACCCACCTGGTGAGGGCCCGCCGCCCGGCCCTACAGCCAGCCGTTGCGCTTGAAGCCGCGGTGGATCGCGAAGCAGATGCCCACCGTGACCACGAGCACGGTCGGGTAGCCGAACTTCCAGCGCAGCTCCGGCATGTAGTCGAAGTTCATGCCGTAGATCCCCGCGATCATCGTCGGCACGGCGAAGATCGCCGCCCAGGACGTGATCTTCCGCATGTCCTCGTTCTGCGCGACCGTGGCCTGCGCCAGATTGGCCTGGAGGATCGAGTTCAGCAGGTCGTCGAAGGCCAGCACCTGCTCGTTGACCCGCGCCAGATGGTCCGCGACATCCCGGAAGTACTTCTGGATGTCCGGGTCCACCAGCCGCATCGGACGCTCGCTCAGCAGTTGCATCGGCCGCAGCAGCGGTGAGACGGCCCGCTTGAACTCGAGGACCTCGCGCTTGAGCTGGTAGATCCGGCCGGCGTCGCCGCCCCGCCGGGAGGTCGCGGCGGAGAAGACGTCGATCTCGACCTCGTCGATGTCGTCCTGGACGGCGTCGGCGACCGCGAGATAGCCGTCGACCACCTGGTCGGCGATGGCGTGCAGCACCGCCGAGGGGCCCTTGGCGAGCAGTTCCGGGTCCTGCTGGAGCCGGTGGCGCAGGGCGCGCAGCGAGCCCTGACCGCCGTGCCGGACGGTCACGATGAAGTTCCGGCCGGTGAAGCACATCACCTCACCGGTCTCCACGACCTCGCTGGTCGAGGTGAGTTCGGCGTGCTCCACGTAGTGGATGGTCTTGAAGACGGTGAAGAGGGTGTCGTCGTACCGCTCCAGCTTGGGCCGCTGATGGGCCTGCACCGCGTCCTCGACCGCGAGCGGGTGCAGCCCGAACTCCTGGGCGATCCCGGCGAACTCGCGCTCGGTCGGCTCGTGCAGCCCGATCCAGGCGAACCCGCCCTCCTCGCGGACCCGTTCCATGGCCTTCGCGGGGCTGACGTGTTCGCTGACCCGCTTGCCGTCGCGGTAGACCCCGCAGTCGACCACGGCGCTGGTGACCGACGGGTCACGCGTCGCGTCGTAGTCGCTGGCGGTACGGGAACGGCGCAGGGCGGGCCGAACGGCTGCGCGCAGGTCACGGATCATCGACATGACGGGCTCCTTCACAGGCCGGCCGTCAGCGGCGGGCGCGCGGCGCAGCGCAGCGCCCGGAAGGTGGACGTACGACATCCGGTGCCCGTACGTCCGCAAAGCGGGTGGCGCTCCGTGCGATGGCGCTGACGGAAGGTTCTTCGGAACTGAACAAAGCGGTACGAAGGCGCTCTACCGTCAGATGCCCTGGATGCGAGTGGGCTTCGCGTGTTTCACCGTCGAGCGGCGGGGTACGGAAGGCTCAGATCATGAAGTCGCATACCGAGGGGAAACGACGGGAGAACTGTCGGTACTGCACGGTCGACTAGGATCCACCGCAGCCCCACCTCCTCCGGCCGGTCCCCCATGAGGGACGATCTGTAACTCCCTGGGCAGGGATTAAGGCTATCAGTCGGCTGAACCGTTACGTCGCCGCTTTGCCTGTTCGATACGCGATCTATGCTCACCGCATGTCAGACGTTCTTCAGCTGGTCGAGGCCCGGTTGATCACCGCGCTGGGCGAGCCGGACGCCCGCGCCGCCGTCACCTTCGTCGGTACGGACCGCATTGAGGTGCTGCGATTCCGCGATGAGAGCGATGTGATCCGCTACGCCACGCTCGGCATGTCGGACCACCCGATGACCAGTCCGACCGCCGCCGTCGCCGATCCGCTGCGCGGGCCGCGCGCCGAGCTGGTGCTGACCGTGAGGACGGGCGGTTCCGGTCCCGACCTCTCCGTCCTCGACGAGGTGCTCCGCCCGCTCGCCGTGCTGGCCGCCTCGCCCCAGGTCGAGGGGGTCGTGGTGACCCCAGGCGCGTCGCTGGACCTCGGCGGGCCGCTGTGGCCCGGGGCGCCCTTCAGCTCCGTCCTGGTGGCAGAACCGGGCGGGCTGGTCGAGGACTTGGAGCTGCTGGAGCCCCTGGAGCCGGTGCGCTTCCTGCCGATGCTGCCGATGACCGCGAACGAGGCGGCGTGGAAGCGGGTGCACGGCGCCGGCGCCCTCCAGGACCGCTGGCTGCGGCACGGCACGGATCTGCGCGACCCGGTGCGGACCGGGGTGCCGCTGTCGGGCTGAGACCCGTGCTGAGACCCTTGCTGAGACCCGTACGGAAGCCCCGCGATGCCCCGGGAGTGGTGCTGGACGATGACCGCGGCGGGGCCGGACGGGAACTGGTGCGGGAAGTGGCCTCCGGACGGGTGATCGTCCTTGACGCGGCGACGACCGGGGAGGACCGTGGGGCCCTATGAGGGGCGAACCCAGTTGCCCGAAGTGCGGTGGCCGGGTGCGAGCGCCCGGTCTCTTCGCCGACTCCTGGCAGTGCGGTGTGCACGGCACGGTGCACCCCCTCCAGCCGGTCGTCCCGCCGAGCGTCGAAGCACTCGTGGTCGTCACCAACCGCGCCCGGGTGCCCGTATGGATGCCGTGGCCGCTGCCCGTGGGCTGGCTGTTCACCGGTGTGGCCTGCGCCGGGGACGACCGCAGCGGCGGCCGCGCCACCGCCGTGGCCTGCTCAGGACCCGGACCGCTGGGCGGCCCGGGTGAGCTGCTGCTGATCGCCGAGGAGCTGGGCGTCGGCCTCGGCGCGCGTTTCGCGGGCCTCCCGGGCCCCGATCCGGGGCCGGGGATGCGGGTGGACAAGCCGCCGCACGTCAAGGTGCTGGCCGCCGGGCGGCCCACCCCGCTGTGGCATGTCGAGGGCACCCCGGACGACCGCGCGGTCTTCGCGGGCGAGGCGTGCGGGCTGTGGCTGTGGGCGGTCGTCTGGCCCGAGCAGACCGGGCTGCTGATGTACGACGAGATGGTGCTCACCGATCTGCGGGACGCGGGGGCCGAGGTCGACCTGGTGCCCTGCGGGGCGCTCTCCCCGAGGCTGCTCTCGCCCTGAGCCCTCTCACCGCCGGTCTTCGCCGTCGGCTGGTGGGTCATGCACAGGTCAGGGCCGCCGACGTGGGCAGCCGCTGGCGTGGTTATGCTGGGGCGTCCCCTCGGTCCACCCCGAACGCAGCTTGGAGCCCGTGCCGTGCGCATCGATCTGCACACCCACTCCACTGCGTCGGACGGTACGGACACCCCCGCCGAGCTGGTACGGAACGCCGCCGCCCAGGGTCTGGACGTCGTCGCGCTCACCGATCACGACACCGTCGGCGGCTATGAGGAGGCGACGAAGGCGCTGCCCTCCGGACTGACGCTGGTCACCGGGGCCGAGCTGTCCTGCCGTCTCAACGGGGTCAGCCTGCACATGCTGGCGTACCTCTTCGACCCGGCCGAGCCCGAGCTGGCGCGCGAGCGCGAGCTGGTGCGCGACGACCGGGTGCCCCGGGCCCGGGCGATGGTCGCGAAGCTGCGCGAGCTGGACGTGCCGATCACCTGGGAGCGGGTGGCGGAGATCGCCGGGGACGGGGCCGTCGGACGGCCGCACATCGCCACCGCGCTGGTCGAGCTGGGCGTCGTGGAGAGCGTCTCGGACGCCTTCACCCAGGATTGGCTGGCCGACGGCGGCCGGGCGCATGTGGAGAAGCACGAGCTGGACCCGTTCGAGGCGATCCGGTTGATCAAGGGTGCCGGCGGGGTCGCGGTCTTCGCGCATCCGCTGGCCGTCAAGCGTGGCCAGTGCGTCCCGGAGAGCGCGATCGGCGAGCTGGCGGCGGCGGGTCTCGACGGTATCGAGGTCGACCATATGGACCACGCCGAGGACACCCGCGCCCGGCTGCGCGGTCTCGCCGCCGAGCTCGGCGTGCTCACCACCGGCTCCAGCGACTACCACGGCAGCCGTAAGACCTGTCGGCTCGGCGAGTACACGACCGACCCCGAGATCTACGGGGAGATCGTCCGCCGGGCGACCGGGGCCTTCCCGGTGCCGGGCGCGGGCGGCTGAGCCCCCGCTTCGCTCTCCACTCCGTCTTCCCTTCGTCCCCCTTACCGCATCAGCACCGCACCGCTGCTCGTCCTCGCAAGGCCATTCACCGTGTTCGACGTCGCCGTCTTCGGCTCCCTCTTCCTCACCCTGTTCGTGATCATGGACCCGCCGGGCATCACGCCCATCTTCCTGGCGCTGACCTCGGGCCGCCCGGTCAAGGTGCAGCGCCGGATGGCGGGCCAGGCGGCGGCCGTCGCCTTCGGCGTCATCGCCGTCTTCGGCATCGGGGGTCAGCAGATCCTCGACTATCTGCACGTCTCGGTCCCCGCGCTGATGATCGCGGGCGGCCTGCTGCTCCTGCTGATCGCGCTCGATCTGCTCACCGGTAAGAACGACGAGCCGACCCAGACCAAGGACGTCAATGTCGCGCTCGTCCCGCTCGGCATGCCGCTGCTGGCCGGGCCGGGCGCGATCGTCTCGGTGATCCTCGCCGTCCAGCACGCCCGTGGGATCGGCGATCAGATTGCGGTGTGGACCGCGATCGCGGCTATGCATGGCGTGCTCTGGGTCACCATGCGCTACTCGCTGCTGATCATCCGCGTGATCAAGGAGGGGGGAGTGGTACTGGTCACCCGGCTGTCCGGCATGATGCTCTCCGCCATCGCGGTCCAGCAGATCATCAACGGCGTCATCCAGGTGGCCCACACCGCCTGACACGCGCGAGCGCCCCCGTACCGTCTGTACGGGGGCGCTCGACGCTCTGTGCTGCTGGGAGGGCCTTACGGCACTACCGGGCGGCGGTGTCGGCTGGACGGATGTAGATGCGCTGGCCGATTGCGGCGGCCTGCTGCACGATCCGGTTGACGGAGGCGGCGTCTACGACAGTGCTCTCGATGGCGCTGCCATCGATGTCGTCAAGGCGCATGATCTCGAAGCGCAAGGCTTCTCCCTTCGTCTGATCCTCCTGAAGGAGAACTGATGTGTACGGAGTCGCGCGGCGTCGGTGCCGCGCGCTCCTGTACGTGTTCAACCAGAGGGTCCCCCGAAAACATTCCCTACGCTAATAAAATTTTTTCGCAGCCTAAGTATCCGCTGGTAGCGGGGGCGGGGTCCGGTTGTGTCCCTCACGGAGCCGCCCGGAGAATGAACCGCGTATGAGTGAGACCATGCCTCCGGGCCCACAAGACCTCGCCTCGATCGTCGCGGGCATCGAGCGCACGAACGAGCTGCTCCAGCGCGTACTCGCCGAGGTCGCGACCACGCCCTCGACACACGCGATCTTCGTGGACGCGGGGTATGTCTATGCGGCCGCCGGGCGGCTGGTCGCGGGCACGGAGGACCGCCGGGCGTTCGAGCTGGACGCCGAGGGGCTCATCGAGGCGTTCATCGACAAGGCACGCACGATCTTCCCGGACAGCAGGCTGCTGCGCGTCTACTGGTTCGACGGCGCCCGGCGCCGGATCCACACCCCGGAGCAGCAGGGCATCGCGGAGCTGCCCGACGTCAAGGTCCGGCTCGGCAACCTCAACGCCAACAACCAGCAGAAGGGCGTCGACTCGCTCATCCGCTCCGACCTGGAATCCCTCGCCCGCCACCGCGCCATCGGCGACGCCGTGCTGATCGGCGGCGACGAGGACCTGGTCTCCGCCGTCGAGGCGGCCCAGGGCTATGGCGCACGCGTCCACCTCTGGGGCATCGAGGCCCTCGACGGGCGCAACCAGGCCGAGCCGCTGCTGTGGGAGGTCGACAGCCAGCGCACCTTCGACCTCGACTTCTGCAAGCCGTACGTCACCCGGCGCGCCACCGGCTACGAGCCGAACGGCGACGCGCCCCTGTGCGGGCCCGCCCCGACCCGGGACGAGGTGCGGTTCATCGGGGCGCAGATCGCCGCCCAGTGGCTGTCCTCACGCGGCCGTGAGACCCTCGCCGAGCTGCTGCCGGGCCATCCGTATCTGCCCGGCTCCGTGGACCAGGAGCTGCTGATCGACGCGGAGGGGCTGCTGCGGCTCTCGCTGCGCGCCCACGCCGATCTGCGGCGGGCCCTGCGGGACGGCTTCTGGGAGCATCTGCAAGCGCAGTACTGAGGCTGTCGGGGCTCCGGGTGGGCTTCGGGCGGGCTCCGGGGCGGGCTTCGGGCCCAGCCGACGTCTTAGCGCCGCTCAGCCGAGGGCTCAGCGCTCAGCCCACGTCTCAGTGGTCAGCCCACGTCGCGCCAGAAGGAGATCAGGGCGTCGGCGGTGGGATGGGCCCGTTCGGCGTTGGGGGAGTGCCCGGCCCCCTCAATTACGGTCCGGCGGGCGGCCAGCCGATCGGCCATCTCGTCCATCAGCGGCACCGGCCAGGCGTAGTCCGCCTCGCCCGACAGCACATGGACGCGCAGCCGCAGCGCCGCCAGCTCATCGACCCGGTCCGGCTCGTCGGACAGCTGCCGCCCGGTGACGATCAGCTGCTCCGGGACGGTGCCCAGCCAGCGCTGATGCAGGAAATCCGCGACCCCGGGCGGTGTCGACTCATCGGCAGCCTCGGGCGGATCCAGCTCGCGCATCGCCTGCCATACGGACTCCATGTCCATCACGGTCAGCGCGTCGATCAGCAGCTTGATCCGGGCGCGCTGCGGGGCGGAGATGGCCGCCGGGCCGGAACTCATGATCGTCAGCGAGGCGAACGCCCCCGGATCGCGCAGTGCGGCGGTCCGCGCGATCAGCCCGCCGAGCGAATGCCCGAGCACATGGACGGGGTCCTCGGTCGCCGCGCTCAGGGCGGTGACCTGTGCGAGCAGATCCTGCGCCAGCTCGTCCTGGGCGTACGCGGCCTCCTTACGGGGGCCGGGGCTCTCGTGCTGCCCTCGGCCGTCGACGGCGACGGCCCGGAAACCGGCCGCGGCGAGCGGCTCCAGCAGCGCGATGAAGTCCTCCTTGCTCCCGGTGAACCCCGGGACCAGCAGAACGGTCCCGCGCGCCGCCGAAGCGGGCCGCGCGTCATGGACGGCGAACTCGCCGCGCGCGGTCCGGAGGCGGTACGCACGGGCGCTCGCGGGCAGTGTGAGAAAGGGCGGCCTGCTCATGGGACGAGGCTATACAGCCCGTGGGAAACGGCACATGAACGCCCAGGGGCCCGTACCGCGGTGTCGCGGGACGGGCCCCTGGACGTGTTGCCGTGCCGTAGCGCCATGGTGTGGCGTTGTGCTGGGTCAGCCCTCGACCGTGGCCTCGACGGCCTCGGCCGTCTTGGCGCGCGTACGGCGCCGCGGCTTGGCGGGCGCGGCCTCGGCCTCGTCCGCCGCCGGTGCCGCCGTGGCGGCCTTGGCGCGCGTGCGGCGCCGTGGCTTGGCGGCCTCGTCGGCGTCGGCGGCCTCGGTGGTGCCTTCGGCGGTCGCGACAGCGGCCTCCGCGGCCTTCGTCGCCTTGGCGCGGGTGCGCCGCGGCTTGGCGGGAGCCTCGGCGGCCTCCGCCTCCGGCTGCGCGTCGACGGTGTCGGCCTTGGCGGCGGCGCGAGTGCGGCGCCGGGGCTTGGCCTCCTCCGTCGCACCTTCGGCCGTCTCGACGGCGGCTTCGGCCGCTTCGGTGGCCTTACGGGTGCGGCGGCGCGGCTTGGCGGGGGCCTCGGCGGTCTCGGCGGCGTCCACCGCGTCCGTCGTCCCTTCGGCCGTCTCCACGGCGGCCTGGGCCGTCTCGGTGGCCTTACGGGTGCGACGCCGGGGCTTGGTCTCCTCCGTCGCGCCCTCGGCCGTCTCGACGGCGGCTTCGGCCGCTTCGGTGGCCTTACGGGTGCGGCGGCGCGGCTTGGCGGGGGCCTCGGCGGTCTCGGCGGCGTTCACCGGTTCCGTCGTGCCCTCGGCCGCTTCCGCGACGGTCTGGGCGGTCTCGGTGGCCTTACGGGTGCGGCGTCGGGGCTTGGTCTCCTCCGTCGTGCCCTCGGCCGTCTCGACGGCCTCCGCGGCCTTGGCGCGGGTCCGGCGGCGCGGCTTGGCGGGCGCCTCCACGGCCTCCGGAGCCTCCGCCGTCGTCACAGCCGTCACTGCGGCTTCCGCCGCCTCGGCGGCGTGCGCGGACTCCTCCGTGGCGCCCTCGGCGCCCTCAGCCGTCTCGACAGCCGCTGTGGCCGCCTCGGCGGCCCTCGCGCCCCGCGTGCGGCGGCGGCGCGGCTTGGCGGCGGTGGCGGTGGCCTCGGCGGGCTCCGCCTCCGGCTCGGCCGCCTCCGCCGTGTCGACGGCGGCCGTGGCCGCCTCGGAACCGGCCGTCGCCGTGCCGCCGCGCGTACGGCGGCGTCGGCGGGGCCGACGGGGCTCGGTGGCGCCCTCGGCGGTGTCGGCGGCGGCTTCGGCCGCCACCGCGCCCTCCGGGGCGCCCGCGCCGTCCAGGCTCACACCGCCACGGGTGCGGCGCCGGGGCCGGCGGTTGCGCGCGGGGCGCTCCTCCGCGGCAGGGGCGGCGGCCCGGCGGCCGCGGCCGCCACGGCCCCCGGTCTCGCCCAGGTCCTCGACCTCCTCGGCGGCGAGCCCGGCCCGGGTGCGCTCGGCACGCGGGAGCACACCGGTGGTGCCCTGGGGGATGCTCAGCAGCTCGTAGAGGTGGTCGGAGGTGGAGTACGTCTCCTCCGGGTCGTTGAACGGCAGGTCCAGCGCCTTGTTGATCAGCTGCCAGCGCGGGATGTCGTCCCAGTCGACGAGCGTGATCGCGATGCCCGAGGCGCCCGCGCGACCCGTACGGCCGATGCGGTGCAGATAGGTCTTCTCGTCCTCGGGCGACTGGTAGTTGATCACATGCGTGACGCCCTCGACGTCGATACCGCGCGCGGCGACGTCGGTGCACACCAGCACGTCGACCTTGCCGTTGCGGAAGGCGCGCAGGGCCTGCTCGCGCGCCCCCTGGCCGAGGTCGCCGTGGACCGCGCCGGAGGCGAAGCCACGGCGCGAGAGCTGATCGGCGATGTCGGCGGCGGTGCGCTTCGTACGGCAGAAGATCATCGCGAGGCCGCGGCCATCGGCCTGGAGCACACGCGCCACGACCTCCGGCTTGTCCATGGAGTGGGCGCGGAAGACGTGCTGGGTGGTGTTGGCGACGGTCTGGCCCTCGTCATCCGGCGCGGTGGCACGGATGTGCGTGGGCTGCGACATGTAGCGCCGGGCCAGCGAGATGACCTGGCCCGGCATGGTGGCCGAGAAGAGCATCGTCTGGCGTCTGGCGGGCAGCAGCTGGATGATCTTCTCGACGTCGGGCAGGAAGCCCAGGTCGAGCATTTCGTCGGCCTCGTCCAGGACGAGCGCCTTGACGGCGGAGAGCCGCAGCTTCTTCTGGCCCGCCAGGTCCAGCAGCCGGCCCGGGGTGCCGACGACCACGTCGACGCCCTTCTTCAGGGCCTCGACCTGCGGTTCGTAGGCGCGGCCGCCGTAGATCGACAGGACGCGGACGTCGCGGACCTTACCGGCGGTCAGCAGGTCGTTGGTCACCTGCTGGCACAGCTCGCGGGTTGGGACGACCACGAGCGCCTGCGGGGTGTCGGTCAGCTGCTCGGGCTTGGCCCGGCCGGCCTCGACGTCAGCGGGGACGACGACGCGCTCCAGCAGGGGGAGGCCGAAGCCCAGCGTCTTGCCGGTGCCGGTCTTGGCCTGGCCGATGACGTCGGAGCCGGAGAGGGCGACCGGAAGCGTCATCTCCTGGATGGGGAACGGGGACGTGATGCCGACGGCTTCCAGGGCCTCGGCAGTCTCGGGGAGGATCCCGAGTTCTCGGAAGGTGGTCAGGATGCTTGCCTCTTCTGTGAGCGCGGCGGGAGGCGGCGAAGGGGGTCGCACGGCGCCCGGTTGCACCGGCCTTGGGGATGGCCGATTCGGCGCGGGACCACGGCCTTCGCTCGAGCGCACACGCCGCGAGCGGGTCCCTCCTGCCGTGCGCACAGGTGGTGCGCGCCGCGCGGAGGGCGGTCGGGTTTGGAGCCGATCGGGCCACCGACCGGGCATCCGCATTCGTGGAACAACCCGCCGATACTCGACGAGCGCATTTATCACTGTACCCCGTAAGCGCGCATCTGTGACCGGGCTGTCCGATGCGGGGCCTCCGTGGGCATGGCTGACCAGGGCCTTCCCCGGGGCACGGAGCGGGCTATTGTGCGCTCCATGGAGACGCCTGACACGCCTGAGACGCCCGCCGCGACCACCGGGGACGACGCAGCTCCGGGGAAGGGCGGCGGGGAGAAGGCCCCCGAGCCCACCGGGATCGCCGCCCAGGACTGGGACACGGCGGCCGCCGATCCGCAGTACCGGGCCGCCGTCGTGGATCTGCTCGGCGCCCTCGCGTACGGCGAGCTGGCCGCCTTCGAGCGGCTGGCGGAGGACGCGAAGCTGGCGCCCACCCTCGAGGAGAAGGCGGAGCTGGCGAAGATGGCGTCCGCCGAGTTCCACCACTTCGAGCGGCTTCGGGGGCGGCTCTCGGCGATCGGCGAGGAGCCGACGGAGGCGATGGAGCCGTTCGCGGCGGCGCTGGACGGGTTCCACCGTCAGACCGCGCCGTCCGACTGGCTGGAGGGCCTGGTCAAGGCGTACGTGGGCGACTCGATCGCCAGTGACTTCTACCGCGAGGTCGCGGCCCGGCTGGATTCCGACACCCGCGATCTGGTGCTCCAGGTGCTCGACGACACCGGCCACGCCTCGTTCGCGGTCGAGAAGGTACGGGCCGCGATCGAGGCCGATCCGCGGGTCGGCGGGCGGCTGGCGCTGTGGGCGCGGCGGCTGATGGGCGAGGCGCTGTCGCAGGCCCAGCGGGTGGTCGCGGACCGCGACGCGCTCTCCACGATGCTGGTCGGCGGGCTGGCCGACGGCTTCGACCTGGCGGAGGTGGGACGGATGTTCTCCCGGATCACCGAGGCCCACACCAAGCGGATGGCCGCCCTGGGACTCTCCGCCTAGGTTCGAACGGCGCCTGGGCTTACGGCCCTGCCGCTACGGGCCCATGGCCTTACGCCGGGACCGAACGCCTACGGCGCGCCCTGGCCGGGCGGATGAGCAGCGACAGCAGCGCCGCCGCGAAGCCGAGCGCGACGATCAGCACGGCCGTCGTGTGCCCCGAGCCCAGCACCGTATGGGTCAGCAGAGCGCCCAGAAGCGCGGCGGCGGGGCCGGTGGACAGGACGAGGGGCCGTGCTGGCAGCCTTCGGGGGAGCCGGTGGAGCGCCCCGTATGCGATGACGAGACCGATCAGTACCGAGGCGAGCGCTTCCCAGAACAGCATTGGCGCGTCCTTCCCGCGAGCGGACCGGGACCGATACGTGATCACGAGTCGGTCACGCCCGTCCTACCCGTGCCCGACCGCGGGCAACCCTGTCCATGGGGGCGGTCTGTGGCGCGTGTTGGGCCGGGGGTGCGTGCGAGCGCAAACAGCGGCGGGGTCCGGTGGTCTTGTTCCACCGGACCCCGCCGCTGTGGGTGAATCCTCAGGCCGCGCCGAAACCGACCTTGCGAGCGGTCGGCTCGCCGAGCTCGACGTAGGCGAGCCGGTCGGACGGGACCAGAACCTTGCGGCCGTGGGCGTCCTCCAGGGTCAGCACCTGAGCCTTGCCGCCGAGCGCCTCGGCCACCAGGCGCTCGACCTCCTCGGCAGACTGCCCGCTCTCCAAGGTGATCTCGCGGGGCGCGTGCTGCACGCCGATCTTGACCTCCACGGCCTTGTCCCTCCGACGGTCAACTGGGGTAGCGCGGCCATCCGCGCCGTACCCAGCACACACTAGCCGGGCCGGAACACCCGCCGGGGGCCGCGGGCGCACGCCCGCAGCGAACACGCCCACCGCAGCGAACACGCCGCTTCGCGGCCGGGAACGGTCCCCGGCCGCTGAGCGGCCGCGCCCATCGCCGCCGTGTCCATCTCCCGGGGCGCCATCCGCCCCGCCGCGACATCCGCATCCGCCCGCCCCGCCGCGCTTAGCGAGTCCGCTCGGCGGTCCGGTCCGCTCAGTGGCCGCCCTCGGCCCCGTGCAGCGGGAAGCCCGCGATACCCCGCCAGGCCAGCGAGGTGAGCAACTGCACAGCGGTGTCCCGCGGCACGGCGCTCTCGCTGGAGAGCCAGTAGCGCGCGACCACCTGGGACACCCCGCCGAGGCCCACGGCCAGCAGCATCGACTCGTCCCGGGACAGCCCGGTGTCCTCGGCGATGACCTCGCAGATCGCCTCGGCGCACTGTAGCGAGACGCGGTCCACGCGCTCGCGCACCGCGGGCTCGTTGGTCAGATCGGACTCGAAGACGAGCCGGAAGGCGCCGCCTTCCTCCTCGACGTAGGCGAAGTACGCCTCCATGGTCGCCGCGACCCGCTGCTTGTTCTCGGTGGTCGAGGCGAGCGCGGTGCGCACCGCCTGGAGCAGGGCGTCGCAGTGCTGGTCGAGCAGGGCCAGGTACAGCTCCAGCTTGCCCGGGAAGTGCTGGTACAGCACCGGCTTGCTGACCCCGGCGCGCTCGGCGATGTCGTCCATCGCGGCCGCGTGGTAGCCCTGCGCGACAAAGACCTCCTGAGCCGCCCCCAGCAGCTGATTACGTCGGGCTCGGCGCGGCAGGCGCGTACCCCGTGGGCGCGCCTCGGTCTGCTCGATGGCTGTCACGCCGCCTCCCAATGAATGATCCCTGTGCACGATGTCCATCGCGCCCGCCATCGTACTTTTGGGTAACAGTGCGGCGCGCTGTTCGTGCGGAGAATTTCATGTACCGGACTCTATGAAAAGCCCATAAATGACGCTGGTCACCGGTAGTCCTCCTCGTTCTCCTCGACGATCCGTGCCTGTTCCGCCCGGTCGGCCTCGTTGGCTTCCATGGACTCGTCCGTCCTGGGGCGATCGTCGCGGCGGGAGATCACCTCGCGGTGCTGTTCGACGGCGTCCGCCTCGGGGGCCTCGACGTCGCGCGCGGCGGTCTCGTCGGCGTTCTCCACGGAGTCCTCGAAGGTGTCGGGGTCGGTTGGGTCGATGGACATGTACTCCCCTTCCCTGTCCCTGCGGCGGCTGCCCTTCCCTGTTCCTGTGGCGGCTTCCCTGTGGTGGCTTCGCGCCGGTGGTCCGCCCGTGGTGGGCGCCAGTGACGGGTTCCCACTTACGGCGGCTTTCCACCGAAGGCTGCCCAGTGGCGGCCAACGGCCGGTGAGCCAGTGGCAAGGCGATCGCCCCTGTGCCTTACGAGCCTAGGAGAGGTCACTTTCAGACGCTACGTGGTCTGTGAGCGTGAACACACGATCGCGCGCGTGATCGTCTCGTAACATTGCCGCATGTCTTCGACCGAGCCGCCGGAAGCCCGCATCGTCGCGGCGGTGCCGCCCGCGAGGTCCGTGCGGGTGGGAGCGGGGGAGAAGCTGCGAACCGCCGCCCTTCCGGGGCTCACGATGACCGTGCGCTGCCGTCCGCCGTCCGTCTCCGGGCTGCCGCCCGCGCTCTTCGTCCACGGCCTCGGCGGCTCCTCGCAGAACTGGTCCGCGCTCATGGAACTGCTCGCCGACCGGGTGGACGGCGAGGCGCTCGACCTCCCCGGCTTCGGTGACTCCCCGCCGCCGGACGACGGCAACTACTCGATAACCGCCCATGCCCGCGCCGTGATCCGTTACCTCGACGCGCAGGCGCGCGGACCGGTTCACCTGGTCGGCAATTCGATGGGCGGCGCGATCGCCACCCGCGTCGCGGCGGTGCGGCCCGATCTGGTGCGCACCCTCACGCTCGTCTCGCCCGCGCTGCCCGAGCTGCGCCCGCAGCGCACCGCGGTGCCGACCGGTCTGCTCGCGGTGCCCGGGGTGACGCGGCTGTTCACCCGCTTGACCAGGGACTGGGACGCGGAGCGGCGCACCCGCGAGGTGATGATGCTCACCTTCGGCGATCCGTCCCTGGTCACCCGGGAGGCTTTCGCCTACGCGGTGGAGGAGTTCGAACGCCGGCTCGCCCTTCCATACTTCTGGGACGCGCTCACCCGCTCGGCACGCGGTGTCGTCGACTCGTACACCCTGGGCGGTCAGCACTCCCTGTGGCGTCAGGCCGAGCGGGTGCTCGCCCCGACGCTGCTCGTCTACGGCGGCCGCGACCAGTTGGTGTCCGTAAGGATGGCGGACCGGGCCAACGCCACCTTCCGCGACTCGCGTCTGTTGACGTTGTTGGACGCCGGGCACGTCGCGATGATGGAGTATCCCGAGGCGGTGGCGCGCGGGATGCGCGAGCTGCTCGACGACGTTGATCAACGAGACGACCGGGACAGCCGGGAGGCGCGGGGGGCCGTACCGGTGTCCGGCGCGGACGGGAGCGGTGCGGCGCGTGGGTAAACACAGCGCACGTGGCAGCCAGGAGGGCCGGGAGCGCCGGTCCGCCGCGGCGGGCTCCGGCCAGGGTCAGGGCTCGGGCCCCGAGTTCGTCGAGTACAGCGCGCCCGGTGAGGCCCCGGCGGCCCCCGCGGCCGACGGCGGCAGACCGGGGACCGGGCGCCGACGGGCCGCACCGGGGCCCGGCGCCCCGGATCCCGGGGTCACCCCGCCGCAGGGTGTGCCGAGACTGCCTTACGGAGCCGGCGGGCCCGCGGCGCGCACCAGGGGCGGACATCCCGAGCAGCGCGAGGCGGGCGGTGGCTGGGGCGCGGTCGGCGGTCGCGGCGGCGGTCCGGGCGGGGTCAGGGGCCCCGGTGGTCCGGGTGGTCCGGGTGGTCTCGGCGGGGTCAGGGGCCCCGGTGGTCCGGGCGGCCCGGGTGGTCTCGGCGGGGTCAGAGGTCCCGGTGGACCCGGCGGTCCTGGTGGCCGTGGCGGTCCCGGCGGTCAGTGGCCGCCTTACGGTATGCGCACCATGAACCCGCCGCAGCGTCCGACCACGGGCGGCACGGGTGGCGCGGCTGGACTGATGCCCGGCCCGCGCAAGGAGTACATCGAGGCGTTCGACACCCCCGACGCCCTGGACTGCGACGGCGACGATGTCTTCGCGGCCGGTGCGCCGGGCGGCGTGCCCCCGCAGCGCGGTACGCGGCGGGCGGCCACTCCCTCCGGGGGGATCGGCGGCGGTTCGGGCGGCGACGGCGGGAGCGGGCCGGACGACGACGAGCAGGAGCCCCCGGGCAAGGGGGCGCGCGGTGTCACCAAGGGCGGTAAGGGGCGCACGTTCACCGGTGTCGCCGCGGCGGCCGTGACCACGGTGCTGGCCGTCGTGGTGGCCGGACAGGTCGCCGGCGGACCGCAGGGCGGCGGCGGTAAGACGCAGGCCGGGGGCGGCTCGGAGCGCGGCGACGACGCCGCCTCACGCGGTGCCCGCGACTCCCACGCCGACGACGGCCGCGGCGCCGCACGCTCGGCGAACTCGCCCGCCCCCGTCACCTATGACGAGAAGATGGCGGCCCTCTTTCCGCTCGACGCCAAGCTGCGCGGATCCGGCGCCTTCCAGACCGTCGGCGGGCACGACAAGGCGCCCGGCCGCGGCCAGGTGCTGCGCTACCGCGTCGATGTGGAGAAGGGACTGCCGCTCGACGGCGAGCTGTTCGCCGAGGCCGTGCACAAGACGCTGAACGACGACCGCAGTTGGGGGCACGGCGGCGTTCGCACCTTCGAGCGGGTCTCGTCCGGGCATGCGGACTTCGTGATCACCCTCGCGAGCCCGGGGACCACGGCGGCGTGGTGCGCCAAGTCCGGCCTGGACACCACCGAGGACAACGTCTCCTGCGACTCGGCGTCCACCGAGCGCGTCATGATCAACGCCTATCGGTGGGCGCAGGGCGCCAAGACCTTCGGCGACGACAAGATGCACTCCTACCGCCAGATGCTCATCAACCACGAGGTGGGCCACCGTCTCGGCCACAACCACGAGATCTGCTCCAAGCAGGGCGCGCTCGCGCCGGTGATGATGCAGCAGACCAAGTTCCTGTCGACGGACGGCGCCACCTGCCGCCCCAACGCCTGGCCGTTCCCCAAGGGCTGACGGGCCCGTACCGGTCCATACAGCGCCTCGCACCGGCCCATATAGCGCCTCCCAACGCCTGAATTCCCGATAGGTCACGTGCGTTCACCCCTTCCGGTGGTGCGACGGACAACCGTCCATCGCGCCATGGCCCTGCGCGCATAACGTGCTCCCGCTGCCTGACGGCGGCCGCCGCCGGTGACGGCGGCAGACGAACGGCCCGTTTGGGAGATCGGGGGTGCGCTCATGCGCGTGGGAATGCTTACGGACGGTGGCTATCCGTATGCGACCGGTGATGCGCGGGTGTGGTGCGACCGGCTGGTGCGTGGGCTCGCCCAGCATGAGTTCGAGGTGTACGCGCTCAGCCGCGACCCCGGTCAGGAGGGCGCGGGCTGGGGCGAGCTGCCGCGGCACGTCGGCCGGGTGTGCACGGCGCCGCTGTGGGGAGAGCCGGCGCCCCGGCGGGGCGGGTGGGGCGGCCGTCGGCAGCGGCGGCGGTTCGCCGAGCACTTCGGGGAGTTGGCCGCGGCGATCAGCGCGCCTTACGGCTCCGGTGTGCCCTATGGCTCCGGCGTGCCCCACGGCTCCGGTACACCCCATGGTTCTGATGCGCCCCATGGCTCCGGTGTGCCCGGGTGTTCCACGGACCAGGCGGACCGTTTCGCCTATGGTCTCCACGGCCTCGCGGACCTGGCGGTGGAGTACGGCGGACTGTCCGCCGCGCTCCGCTCCGAGGACGCCGTAAGGACGTTGGAGCGGGCCTGCCGCACCCTCGGGGCGCCGCACGGCGCGCAGCGGGCGCGGGTCGCCGATCTGCTGACCGTCACCGAGGCCCTGGAACGCGCGCTGCGCCCGCTGTCGCTCGACTGGTACGGCGACGGGGCCGGAGGCGATCCGGGGCTGGCCGGGGTGGATCTGTGCCACGCCGCGACCGGCGGCGCGGCCGTGCTCCCCGGGCTGCTGGCCAAGCGCCGCTTCGGCACCCCGCTGCTGCTCACCGAGTACGGCGTACGGCTGCGCGAGTGCTATCTGGCGGGCGCGGCCGGTGGAGTCGGTGCGGTCGGTGCGGTCGGTGCGGTCGGTGCCACCGGTGCCGCCGGTTTGGAAGACCTACGGCCGCTCTCGGGGCCCGTACGGTCCCTGCTGACCGCGTTCCACGGCCGGCTGGCCGCCGAGGCGTACGCGCGGGCGGATCTGATCACCCCAGGCAATACGCACACCCGCCGCTGGCAGGAACGGTGCGGTGCCGACCGTGAGCGGCTGCGCACTGTCTACCCGGGCATGGACGCCGCCCGGTTCGCGGAGGTCGGCGAGCAGGGCGCGGCCCCCTCCGAAGGCGACGACCGGACGCTGGTGTGGGTGGGCAGGATCGAGCCCGCCAAGGACGTCATCGCCCTGCTGCACGCCTTCGCGGTGGTGCGCCGGTGGCAGCCGGACGCCCGGCTGAGGATCATCGAGACCCGGCGCGGTGAGGACCCGGAGCCGGACGGCTATCCGGCCCACTGCCGCGCGCTGGCCGACCACCTCTTCCCCGACGAGGCGGCGGACGCCCACTCCGCCGGTGACAACCCCGTCTCCTTCGAGCGGCTCGGCGACCCCGAGGTGCCGACCCTGGCCGACGCCTATGGGGCGGGCGGCGTCGTGGTGCTGTCCAGCGTGGTCGAGGGCTTTCCGGTCGGGCTGGTCGAGGCGATGTTCTGCGGACGGGCCACGGTGTCCACGGACGTGGGCGCGGTGTGCGAGGTCATCGGCGGCACCGGCCTCGTGGTGCCCCCGCGCAATCCCCGGGCGCTCGCGGACGCGTGCCTGGCGCTGCTGAGCGACGCCGAGCGCTGTGCGCGCCTGGGCGCCGCCGCGCGCGCCCGTGCGCTGGAGCTGTTCACCGTCGAGCAGAACGTCGCGGCCTTCCGCGGGATCTATCTGGAGCTGATGTCGCACTGTCCCGTGCCGCGTGAGGAGGTCGGCGAGAGCGGGGGGCCGCTGCCGTTCGCCCGCCCCGCCGAGGCCCATGTGCCGGGACGCTGGACCGCGGGCCGCGACGGTGACGGGTTCGGGCACCGGCCGCCCGGTCCGGCTGCCTCCCGCCCCGCCCCGGAGCACACCCCCACCTGGGCCGGTCCACCGCCACGCGAGCCGCTGGGGGTGGGCCCGCGCCCGTCCGAGGAGGGCGCATGACCACGCCTTCCCGGTGGAACGGCCCGTTCGATCCGGCTTCCTCGGACCGCAGTCCTGCCTCGGACCGTGGCTTCGCCTCGGACCGCAGTCCTGCCTCCGACCGCAGTTCTGCCTCGGACCGTGGCTTCGCCTCGGACCGCAGTCCTGCCTCCGACCGCGGCCCCGCCCCGGACCGCAGTCCTGCCTCGGACCGTGGCCTCGCCTCGGACCGTGGTCCCGCCTCCGACCGCGGCCCCGCCCCGGACCGCAGTTCTGCCTCGGACCGTGGCCTCGCCTCGGACCGCGGTCCTGCCTCGGACCGTGGTCCCGCCTCCGATCGCGGCCTCGCCTCGGACCGTGGTCCTGCCTCGGACCGCGGTCCCGCCTCTGATCGTGGCTTCGCCTCGGATCGCGGCTTCGCCTCGGAACGCAGTCACACCTGCGACCGTGGCCCCGCCTCGGACCGTGGTCCCGCCTCCGATCGCGGCCTCGCCTCGGATCGTGGCCTCGCCCCCGATCGCCGCCTCGCCTCCGACCGCGGCCTCGGCGCCCTGTCCGGGGCCGCCCGGGTGCCGGTCTCGCGGGTGCCGGTCTCCCGGCGGCCGGACGAGACGTCCGCGCGCACCGGCACTGGTGCCGGGAAGGGGCAGGGGCAAGGGAAGGGGCGGCGGGGGCCCGCCGATCCGGTGCGGGCGCTGATGCACCGCCACCACGACCTGTGCGCCCGCGCCGTTGATCCGCTGGAGATCGCCGCCGGGCTGGAGGCCCACGGTGTGACGGACCGCACGGCCGCGCGCTTCCGGCACCGCGATGTCTTCTCGCTCGCCGAGGAGCTGTACGCCCGGGTGCCGCGCGCCGAGGAGTCCGCGCCCCCGGCCGCCCCCGCGCCGGGGCGCGCGCCAGTCGTACGGATGACGCTCGCCGCGCTGTGGCTGCTGCCGGGTGCCCTGTGCGCGGCGACCGCCTCCGCCGCCTTCCGCGTCGATGCCATCCGTAAGGACACCACCGTCGGCCTCGCCCTGGGCGCGGGCGGCGCCGCCCTGACGCTCATCGCGCTGTGGCTGTGTCTGCGCCGTGGCCCCCTGCGCGTCCGTGGGAGCGGACGCGGGGGCCGTATGGCGCACGCCTTCGGCACCGGCTGGCTGCTCGGGTACGCCGCCGCCGGGGACTGGCTGCTCTCCGGGCTCCTCGACGGACGCCGCCCTTACGAGGCGGCGCCCGCGGTCGAGGCCGCCGTCCTGCTCGCCCTGGCCGCCGCGCCCGCCGCGTGGTGCGCCCGCTGGTTCGCCGTCAGGGCGCGCCGCAGACTGTCGGTCAGCCGTGGTCTGGAGGAGTTCGCGGCCGGGGTGCGTCCGCTGTTCGCGGGCGTGGTGGCGGCCTTCCTCTGCGCACTGGCGGCCCTGGTGCCCGCGGCCCGGCTCACGGTGCCCGGATCGCCTCCCGCCGCCGCGCCCCTCACGACAGCCGAGGCCGCCGTCGTGGCGCTCTGCGCGCTGCTGTTCCTCGCCCGGCTGCTCGCCGTCCACGGCTTCCGGAGGGCCGCGTTCAGCGGTATCGCCGTGGCCTGCGCGGTCCAGGCCGCGGCCCTGGCGACGGGGGCGGCCGCCCGGCTCCCGGGCGCCGCGCCGCTCGCGGAGCCCGTGGCACGGCTGACCGCTGCCCAGGGCGCGGTCGCCGTCCCCGCGGCCGCCTGCGGCGCCGCCGCGCTCGCGCTGCTGATCCACGCGTTCGGCGCCCTGTGCCGGGCCTCCGCCCACGGCGACCCCGGCGCGCGTACCGCCCGGACCGCCGGTGATACCCGTATGACCCGCACCGCCCCGGACCGCGCCCCATAAGGCGTCCACCGCGCCCCATAAGGGGCCCACGCGCCCGTAAGGCGTCCATCGCGCCCGTAAGGGGCCCAGCGCCTCCGTAAGGGGCCCAGCGCCTCCGTAAGGCGCCCACCGAACCCGCCACCCCCCCCGTCCTTCCCCCTCAATGAGTCCGAGGAGCAACCACATGAGCTGCGACATGACCGATCAGCGCGCCGGTACGGGGAGGCGCGACCGATGAGAGTCCTGTTGCTCGGATCCGGCGGATTCCTCGGCCGCTATGTGGCCGAACACCTGCTCGCCGACCCCGCCGTACAGCTCACCGCGCTCGGTCGCGGCGACGACGCCGATGTGCGGTTCGACCTCTCCAGCGGCAGCCCGGGCGCGCTCACCCGCTTCCTCAACGCGGTCCACCCCGGCGTGGTGATCAACTGCGCCGGGGCGACCCGTGGCGGGGCGCGCGAGCTCACCCGGCACAACACCGTCGCCGTGGCCACCGTCTGCGAGTCGCTGCGCCGCAGCGGCTGCGGGGCCCGCCTCGTCCAGATCGGCTGTTCCTCCGAGTACGGGCCCTCGCAGCCCGGCTCGTCGACCGCCGAGGACGCCGTGCCGCGCCCCGGCGGCCCGTACGGCGTGAGCAAGCTCGCCGCGACCGAGCTGGTGCTGGGCTCCGGGCTGGACGCGGTGGTGCTGCGGGTCTTCTCGCCCGTGGGCCCCGGCACCCCGGCCGGGTCGCCGCTGGGGCGGCTCGCGGAGGCGATGCGGCGCGCGATGCAGTCCGGGGAGAGCGAGCTCAAGCTGAGCGGCCTGGGCGTGCAGCGCGACTTCGTGGACGTACGGGACGTGGCGCGGGCGGTCCACGCGGCCTCGCTGTCGGCCGCGCAGGGCGTGGTCAACATCGGCAGCGGGCGCGCCGTAAGGCTGCGCGAGGCGGCCTCCGTGCTCGCCAGGGTCGCGGGCTTCGGCGGCGCCCTGCACGAGATCGACAGCCCGCCGGGGCGCGGGGGACCGCATCACGTCCCGGCCGCCGTGGCCCACGTCCCGGCGCCCGCCCACCCCCATGGCGCGGCCCACGGCCATGCCACCGCCCATGGCCACGCGCCCGCCCACCCCCAGGTGGCGGGCGAGCACGGCGGTGGCCCGGCGGGCGTCGGCGCCGCCACCACCTACCCCTACCCGGACGGCTGTGGCAGCTGGCAGCAGGCCGATGTGCGCACCGCCCGCGACCGGCTCGGCTGGCGCTCAAGGATCCCGCTGGAGGAGTCGCTCGCCGACATCTGGATGGAGGCGGCATGTCGCATCTGATCCCCGCGGACCCCGGGCACGAGGTCCCGGCCACCGCCGTCCGGCTCGGTTTCGGAGTGCCCGGCTACGCCCACCCCCTGGTGGCGCCCACCGAGTGGGCCGAGCTCACCCGCCCCGGCGCGCCCCTGCACTGGGCGGTCCTCAACGTCGCCCGCGGCCCCGGCTCGCGCAGGGATCCGCACTGCCTTACGGCGGCGGCCCGGCTGCGCGCCACGGGCGTACGGGTGCTGGGCCATCTCGACCTGCGGTGCGGCACCCGCCCCTTCGGCGAGGTGATCAGTGACGCGAACCACTTCCTGGACTGGTACCAGGTCGACGGCTTCTGCCTGGAGCGCTGCCCGGTGGACCGTCCCGGGCTGCCTGAGGTCCGCCGTACGGTGGCCACGCTCCGCGCGCTGCTGGGCGGGGCCTATCTGGTGCTCGGCCAGGGCATCCATCCGCATGAGGGCTATATGGAGCTCGCCGATCAGCTGGTGACCTTCCGGGGCTCGTGGCCCGACTACCGCTGGTCCCAGGTGGCCGAGTGGACCGCGGGGTATCCGCCCGAACGGTTCTGCCACCAGGTGCACGGCGTTCCCCGCCGGCATCTCGAGGAAGCGCTGAGGATCGCCCGCTGGCAGGGCGCGGGCACGATCTACTTCACCGACCGCACGGCTCATCCCGACGGGCGGACCTGCACCGATTCGCCCTGGACCGCCCTGCCCGGCTACTGGGACGAAATCGTCTCGCGACTCGGACCACGTGTCATGGAATGAGATGGGGCGTGGCAGTGTTACGAGAAGAAAACCACCCCGCTCACGCGGGGGTGAACCGTCTGCTCCCTCCCCTTACGGAGTCCCCGTGTCGCTGCCACCCCTGGTCGAGCCGGCTCCCGAGCTCACCGTCGACGAGGTCCGCAGGTACTCGCGCCATCTGATCATCCCCGATGTCGGGATGGACGGGCAGAAGCGGCTGAAGAACGCCAAGGTGCTCTGTGTGGGCGCGGGCGGCCTCGGCTCCCCGGCCCTGATGTACCTCGCCGCGGCCGGCGTGGGCACCCTCGGCATCGTGGAGTTCGACGAGGTCGACGAGTCCAACTTGCAGCGCCAGGTCATCCACAGCCAGGCGGACATCGGCCGGTCCAAGGCGGAGTCCGCCCGTGACACGGTCCTCGGCATCAACCCGTACGTGAACGTCGTGCTGCACGAGGGCCGCCTCGAGGCCGACAACGTGATGGAGATCTTCTCCCAGTACGACCTGATCGTGGACGGCACCGACAACTTCGCCACCCGCTATCTGGTCAACGACGCGTGCGTGCTGCTGAACAAGCCGTACGTGTGGGGTTCGATCTACCGCTTCGACGGTCAGGCGTCGGTCTTCTGGTCCGAGCACGGCCCCTGCTACCGCTGCCTGTACCCGGAGCCCCCGCCGCCCGGCATGGTCCCGTCCTGCGCCGAGGGCGGCGTGCTGGGCGTGCTGTGCGCTTCCATCGGCTCCATCCAGGTCACCGAGGCCATCAAGGTGCTCACCGGCACCGGGGACCCGCTGGTCGGCCGTCTGATGATCTACGACGCCCTGGAGATGACCTACCGCCAGGTCAAGGTCCGCAAGGACCCGAACTGCGCGGTCTGCGGTCCGAACCCGACCGTCACCGAGCTGATCGACTACGAGGCGTTCTGCGGTGTGGTGTCGGACGAGGCCCAGGAGGCGGCGGCCGGTTCGACGATCACTCCCAAGCAGCTCAAGGAGTGGATCGACGAGGGCGAGAACATCGACATCATCGATGTCCGTGAGCCCAACGAGTACGAGATCGTCTCGATCCCCGGCGCCCGGCTGATCCCGAAGGACGGGTTCCTGATGGGCGGCGCCCTCCAGGACCTTCCGCAGGACAAGAAGATCGTCTTGCATTGCAAGACGGGTGTCCGGTCGGCGGAAGTCCTGGCTGTCCTGAAGTCCGCGGGCTTCTCCGACGCCGTCCATGTGGGCGGCGGCGTGATCGGCTGGGTCAACCAGATCGAGCCCGACAAGCCGGTCTACTGATCCCCGGTACGCACCGCCCGTAAGGGGGCCGGACCGCCGCGCCGACGGCGATCCGGCCCTCTTACGGCTTGCGGGGCGCCCTTACGGCTTGCAGGGCCCTCTTACGGCTGCCGCGAGAGCTCAGCGGCAGGTCGTGCCGCCCGCGGGCACCTTTCCGTCCAGCAGATAGGCGTTCACGGTCTTCGTCATACAGGCGTTGCCGCTGTTGTACGCGCCATGGCCCTGCCCCTTGTAGGTGACCTCGACGCCCACGCCCTCGCCCAGCTCCCGCACCATCTTCCGGGCCCCCTCGTACGGGGTGGCCGGGTCGCCGGTGTTGCCGACCACGAGGATCGGCGCCGAGCCCTCGGCCTGGACGTCCGGGGTGTCCGTGGTGCCGTCCACCGGCCAGCCGGTGCAGCCGAGCATGCCCCAGGCCAGATACTCGCCGAAGACCGGTGACGCCTTGCGGAAGCGCGGCAGCTGCGCCTTCACATCGGTCACCGTGTAACGCTGCCTGTCGTCCACGCAGTTGATGGCCGCGTTGGCGGCATTGATGTTGCTGTAGTGGCCGTTCTCGTCGCGGCCGGACATCGAATCGGCCATCGCGAGCAGCATGTTGCCCTCCTCGAGCTGCATCGCCTCCTGGAGCCCGAGCGTCAGGTACTTCCAGCTCTCCTTGTCGTAGAGCGCGGCGGCGATACCGCTCAGCGCCCCGTCCTGGGTGAGCTTGCGGCCGCTCTCGGTGGACAGCGGCTTCTTGTCGAGCTTCTTCAGGAAGGCCACGATCCGGTCGGCGCCCGCCGCCGGGTCGCCGCCGGTCGGGCAGGCCGTGCCCTTCTTGGCGCAGTCCTCGAGGTAGTTGTCGAGCGCGAGCTGGAACCCCTTCGCCTGGCCGTAGGAGCCCTGCTCGGGGTCCTCGGTGGGGTCGACCACGGCGTCCAGGACCGCGCGTCCCACCCGCTTCGGGTACAGATGGGCGTAGACACCGCCGAGTTCGGTGCCGTAGGAGATGCCGAAGTACGACAGCTTGTCGTCGCCCAGCACCTGCCGCATGAGGTCCATGTCACGCGCGGCGCTCACGGTGTCCACATGGCCGAGCACCTTGCCGGAACGCTTCTCGCAGCCCTTGATGAACGCCTTGGCGTCCGCCATCGCGGTCTTGACCTCGGCGTCGTCGTCCGGCGTGCTGTCCACGGCGTCCGAGGCGTCGATCTCCGCATCGCTCTGGCACCGCACCCCGGCGCTCTCGCCGACCCCGCGCGGATCGAAGCTCACCAGGTCATAGCGTGAGCGCAGGGTGTCGTAGGCGGCGGCGAAACCGGGGAGCGAGGAGACACCGGAGCCGCCGGGTCCGCCGAAATTGAACACCAGGGAGCCGATGCGCTTGCCCGATCCGGTGGCCTTGGCGCGGATCATGGCCAGATCGATCGTTTCGCCTCTGGGCTTCGCGTAGTCCAGCGGCGCCTTCAGAGTGGCGCATTCCCACTCGCTTCCCGGCTTCTCACCGGTGCCCTGCATCGCGGTCGGGGCGGGGCAGGACGACCAGTTGAGCTTCTGACCCGTGAGCGAGCCCGGCAGCCCGGAATCCGAAGGCGCGGCCGGGGCCGACGCCGAGGGCTCGGACGACGCCTTGCCCTGCTCGTTCCCCCCGTCGTCGTCGCAGCCCGCGGCGGTGAGGAGGGTGACCATGGCGGTCATGGAGACCAGCGCCCTGGTCCGTATGGTGCGTGGGGAACTCGGCATATCCGGAGATCCTATGAGGAGGCGGGGGCGGAATCGTCCACAACTCTTCTCAAAGCCGTCACGGTTCGCGCGGCGTCCGTACGGCGGGCCCGGCCGCGGACACCCCCTAGGTGCAGACCTTGCCCTTCGGAGGCACCGTGCCCTTGAGCAGATAGGCGTTGACCGTCTTTCGGACACAGGCGTTGCCGCTGTCGTACGCCCCATGGCCCTCGCCCTTGTAGGTGAGCTGGACGCCGACCCCGGGGCCCAGTTCCTTCGCCATCCGCGCGGCACCCTCGTACGGGGTCGCCGGGTCACCGGTGTTGCCGACGACCAGGATCGGCGCGGCCCCCTTGGCGCTCACGTCGGGCGTGGTCCAGGCGCCGCGCACCGGCCAGTCGGTGCACTGGGTGAGGCCCCACGCCATCATGTCGCCGAAGACGGGGGAGACCTTACGGAAGGTGGGCAGCTTCCGCTCGATGTCCGGGACCGTATAGCGCTGCTTGAAGTCGGCGCAGGTGATGGCGGTAAGGGCGGACTGGAGGGTGCTGTAGCGGCCGTCCGGGCCGCGCCCGTTCATGGCGTCCCCCAGGGCCAGCAGGATCCTGCCGTCGCCCTGCTGGGCGCCGGCGATCCCCTGGGTGAGGTACTGCCAGTACTCCCGCGAGTACAGGGACTGCGCGATACCGCCGTCGGCCAGGGACTCGGTCAGCTTCCGGCCGCCGTAGCCGCGCACCGGACGGCCGTCGAGCCGCTTCAGCAGCGTGCGGATCCGGTTCTGGGTGGGGCAGCTGTAGGCGCTGGTCCTGGTGCACGCCTTCAGATAGTCGTCGAGGGCGCGCTGGAACCCCTTGGCCTGGCCGAGCGCGCCCTGTTCGGGTGTCTGCATGGGGTCCACGACCCCGTCGAAGAGGGCGCGCCCCACCTGCTTCGGGTACAGATGGGCGTAGACGCCGCCGAGTTCGGTGCCGTAGGAGACGCCGAAGTAGTGCATCTTCTTGTCGCCCAGGACGCGCCGCATGAGATCCATGTCACGGGCGGCGTTGGTGGTGCCGACGTACGGCAGGATCGTGCCGGAGTTCTTCTCGCATCCGGCGGCGTAGGTCTTCACCCGGCGGACCAGGCTCTTCACCTCGGCGTTGTCGTTCGGGGTGGAGTCGGCGGCGTAGTAGGCGTCGAGCTGCCGGTCCGGGAGGCAGTGCACTCCGCTGCTGCGGCCGACCCCGCGCGGATCGAAGCTGACCAGGTCGTAGCGGGTGCGCAGTTGCTTGTAGCTGCCCGCGAGCGCCGGGAGGGTGGCCACGCCCGAGCCGCCGGGGCCGCCGAAGTTGAAGATCAGTGAGCCGATCCGGTGGCGCCGGTCGGTGGCCTTGGCGCGGATCATGGCGATGCCGATGGTCTTGCCGTGCGGCTTGCGGTAGTCCAGCGGTACATGGAGCGTCGCGCACTCCCACTCCCCGCCCGGGGCCTTGGTGGCGGCCGCGTCCTGGCTCGAGGAGGGGGCGGGGCAGCCGGACCAGTCCAGTTTCTGGTGAGCCGAGGTGTCCGGCCGTCCGCCCTGGCCACCGCATCCGGCGGCCAGGGCGGTCAGCAGCAGGGCGGCGGACAGCGCACCGAGGCGCAGAGGTCGGGACACGGCGGCTCTCCCGTGGGTGGGGGTACCGCCATCGTGAGGTCCGTGGCCGCCGCACGCGCGCACAGCGGGGGCGTACGGGTGAGGGGAGGCCTTGCGGCCCGGCGACCGCGGCAGGGCTCCAGCGGGGCCTCTACGGGGCCTCCACGGGGGCTACGGCGCCTCTTCGCGGGCGAGCCCCACAGCGGCCTGGAGCGCCCTTCCGCGGGCGGGCACCGGCGCTACAGGGCCTCTTTGCGGGTGAGGTGGGTGAAGGCCACCCAGCCGGGCAGCACCGGCAGCCAGAAGACCATCAGCCGGAAGAGCAGCACCGCGGGAGCCGCCGTCTCGTACGGCAGCCCGGCGAAGGTCAGACCCGCGATCAGGGCGGCCTCGACCGCGCCCACACCGCCGGGGGTGGGCGCCGCCGACCCCAGGGCGTTGCCCGCGAGGAAGACGACGGCGATGCTCGCGTAGCTCAGCTCACCGCCGAACGCCCGGATCGCGGAGTCGAGGCACATCACGTTCGCGGCGGTCAGCAGCAGGGTGCCGCCGATGCCGGCGAGCAGCTTCTTGGGCCGCTGGAGCACATCCAGCATGCGCGGCACGACGCCCGCGAACAGCGACCGCACCCGGGTGGAGACGAATTTCCGCAGCACGGGAATGGCGGTCACCACCAGCACCAGGACGGCGGCCGTCAGCAGCCCGGCGATCACCGTCCGGGACGGCGAGAGCGCCGGGGTGCGCTCGGTGCCGGTGATGTAGCCGAAGGTCAGCAGCAGCACGATATGGCTGGCGAGCCCGAACAGCTGGGAGGCGCCCACACTGGCCACCGCGAGCCCCGGCCGCACCCCCGCGCGCTGGAGGAAGCGGGTGTTGAGGGCGACCCCGCCGACCGCCGCGGGCGCCACCAGCTTCACGAACGAGGCGGCCACCTGCGCCAGCACCGTGCGCCCGAGGGGCACCTTCTCCGGGACGAAGCCGAGCAGGCTCAGCGCCGCGGCCAGATAGGTGAGCGCGGAGAAGACGAGCGCGAAGATGACCCAGATCCAGTTGGCCTCGCCGACCAGGGCGCCCAGCTTGAGATGGGTGAACTGGGACAGCAGGAAGTACGCGGCGAAGGCCCCCGCGCAGAAGCTGACCAGGGTGCGCGGCTTGATGCGCTCCAGCCGTTCGGGCTGTATCGGCGCCTGGGGCCTCACCAGCAGCACCTGCTGCCGGATCTGGGAGAGCAGATCCTCCTCGCGGGCGTCCTCCAGGGCCTCCTCGATGGCGCGCTTCTCCGCCTGCTTCTCGGCCTTGGCCGTCTTACGGTCGCCGGCGGCCACCTCCGGGCCCCCGGCGGCCTCCTGGGCCTCCCGCGTCTCGGCCTCACGGGCCTCCTTGGCCTCCTTGGCCGCGTGGGACGCCTCCAGGACGGCCTCCCGCTGGCGCTGGGCGCGCTCGCGCGCGAGCTGGCGCAGGGTCGCCCGGGTGCCCCGGCCGAGCGCCAGGGGCTGGAGCAGCGGAAGGCTTCCGGCGACCGCGTCCGGGCCGAGGACCTCCACGGCGGCGGCCACCGAGCGCTCGGCGCCCACCCGCAGGCCCAGGGTGGTCAGCAACTGTGCGATGTCCATCCGCAGCACCACGTCACCGGCCGCGATCTCACCGCTGCGCAGATCGGTCAGGAAGACCGTGCCGTTGCGGTCGACCAGCAGGGCGTCGCTGTCCAGCCGCCGGTGGGCGATCCGCCGCGACTGGAGCGCCTGGACCTGGTGCCAGGCCCCGGCCAGCAGTTCGTCGGTGATCGCCTCGTCCGGCAGGGCGTGCAGCGGTCGGCCGCCGACGTGCTCGTAGACGAGCATCACGGCGTCCGGGCCCAGCTCGGAGGTGGCGATCAGCTTGGGTGCGTTGGCCCCGGCCGCGATGGCCGCGTAGGCGAGCAGCGCCTCCTGCTCCAGGGCCTGGCGCAGCGACTGGAGGCTGCGCGGCGGGGTGATCGTCCGCAGCGTCAGCCGCTGCCAGACGCCGTAGAAGAAGCCCTGGGCCTGCTGCTCCCGGTCGACGACCGTGACGTCCAGGGGCGGGCCGTCCTCCAGCGTGACCAGATAGCGGCGGCCCCGGTCGCCGTGGCCGTGCTCTTCCTCGGGCTCCTCGGCGCGCATGGCGCTGACCGGGTTGAAGCCGACCCGGCGCAGCCCGGCGAGCAGATGCTGGCCGGTGGGGCGCACATTGGGGGAGCCGACCGCGTAGAGCGTGCCGTAGGCCACCGCCCAGCCGATGAGCACCGTAAGGATGATCGAGAACGGTGTGGTGTAGCCGCCCACGAGCACCGCGAAGGCGTCGAGCAGCAGTACGCACCACATGGCCACCCGCCAGCGCGGGCGGCGGGCCATGCCGACGGCCGTCATATAGGCGATGACGGGGGCGAGATAGCCGTGCACGGGGTCGCTGAAGGTGCCGCCGGGGGCGGGCTGGGTGAGCGCCTCGCGGAGCGAGCCGGGGGCGCCTCTGGCGACCCAGAGGTCCATGGCGAGGGACACCCCGTGGGCCAGCACCGCGGCCAGCACACCGTCGGCGATCCGCAGCCCGTCCCGCTTGATCAGCCGCTCGAGCGCGAAGGCCACCGGCAGGACGAGGACGGCCACCCCGGCCGTGAGCCCCGCGAAGTCGATCAGTAGCGGGGGCGCCTGGTTGGCGCCGTGTCCGATGTCCTTCTCCAGACCGGCGGTGGTGCCGTGGGCGAAGGCCGCGATGGCGAGCACGACGGCCATGCCGAGGATCCCGAGCAGCGTCCGCAGCAGATCGGAGGGGCGGTGCACACGGGCCGGCAGCAGCGGCTCGTCGCCGGAGACCCGGTCCACATGACCCTCCGGTCCGTCCGGGCCGCAGTCATCCCCCGAGCCCGGGGCCTCTGGTTCTGGCCGACCGGACGGTGTCGTGGAGTGCGGCAACGCCTCCGGGGTGCGGGCCTCCTCCTCGGGAGGCTGCGCACCCTGCTGCTTCGCCGTCTCTTCTTGATCTCGTATCACCAGTCACCGCCCGGAAGATGGTGGCATGCCCGGGCTGCGGAGGGGGGCATCAGGGTGCATTTCGGGGACGTGGACCCCGAATGGTACGCCCTGCTGAGGATTCCCGCACAATGCGTGATCGAACCGCGACCCGGCCCGGAACGGGCCCGCCGCGACCCCGCGAGGGGCGTGCGGTGGTGCGTTCCGCGGGGCGTACGGAGGGGCGTGCGGCGCGGCTGTCGTCGGGGCTGTCGGAGGGGTGCGGCAGGATGGGGCGGATGAGCCGGGAGAGCACGGAGAGCAGGGAGCCGGAGGGCGGGGACAGCGCCGAGGAGCTGCCCGAGTACGCCGAGCGGGTGCTGGAGGTGGCCGAGCTGATCCCCTCCGGTCGCGTGATGACCTACGGGGACGTCGCCGAATGGCTGGAGGAGGGCGGCCCGCGCCAGGTGGGCCGGGTGATGGCGCTCTACGGGGGCGCCGTGCCGTGGTGGCGGGTGGTGCGCGCGGACGGTGTGCTGCTGCCCGGCCATGAACTGCGCGCCCTTGGCCACTACCGCGAGGAGGGCACCCCGCTGCGCGAGGCGGCGCGCTCGGCCGAGGGCCATGTGCCGCGGATCGACATGGCCAGGGCGCGCTGGGACGGCGGCGGGCAGGACCACGGCCGGTAGCGGGGCGGCTTTCGGAAGCGCGGCGGGACCGGGGCGGCCGTCCCCGGGGGCGGCGGACGCGCGGCCGCGCCGGGGCGCGGTGGGCGTGGGACCGAACGCGTGCGGGGTGGGCGATGGGCCGGACGCGTGCGGGGTGGGCGCGGGACCGGACGCGTGCGTGGTGTGGGCGGGACCGTGCCGGGGCGCGGTGAGGGCGGGGCCGGACACGTGTGCGGCGGGGGCGCGGTCGTACGGGCGCCCGATGAGCGTGCGGCCGTACCGGTGTGCCGTGAGCGCGGGGCCGTACCACCGCGCGGCGGGCTCGCGGTCGTACCGGCGGTATCCACAGCCATACGGGTGAGGCCCCGCGACGCATGAGAGGCTGTCCCGCACCCAGCGAACCCACCAGGACCGGCGATCCAACGTGAGCTCCTCCCCCTCGTCCCTTCCGCGGCAGCGGCAGGCACGGCAGCCGTCCTCACGGCAGTCGGCCCAGGGCGTCTACCGCCTGCTCCGTCATCGGCCGGAGCCAGGTGCCCTTCCTGTCCTGGACGCACGGCAGCGCGCTGTGGTTGAGCACCGGGGCGGTCCTTTGCTGGTGCTCGCCGGGCCCGGCACGGGCAAGACGACGACGCTCGTGGAGGCGGTGGCCAGCCGGGTGCGCGAGGGCGCGGATCCCGACCGGCTCCTGGTGCTCACCTTCAGCCGTAAGGCGGCCGTCGAACTGCGCGACCGCATGTCCGCGCGCCTGGGCGGCGCGAGCGCCCCGCGGGCCACGACCTTCCACTCCTATTGCTACGCACTGGTCCGCGCCCACCAGGACGTCGATCTCTTCGTGAATCCGCTGCGGCTGCTCTCCGGACCGGAGCAGGACGTCGTCGTCAGGGAGTTGCTCGCCGGTCAGGCCGAGCTGGCGAGCGAGGGCCGGGCCTTCGTCCGCTGGCCGGACGACCTGCGCGCCTGCCTGACCACGCGGGGTTTCGCCGACGAGGTGCGCGCGGTGCTGGCCCGCAGCCGGGAGCTGGGCCTCGGCCCACGGTCGCTGGGGGAGTTCGCCGAGCGCACCGGGCGCCCCGACTGGTCCGCCGCGGCCGGCTTCCTCGCCGAGTACCTCGACGTCCTGGACGCCCAGGGGGTGCTGGACTACGCGGAGCTGGTGCACCGCGCGGTGCTGCTGGCCGGGCGGCCGGAGGTCGCGGCCGAGCTGGCGGGGCGGTACGACGCGGTGTTCGTCGACGAGTACCAGGACACCGACGTGGCCCAGGGGCGGCTGCTGCGGGCGCTCGCGGGCGGCGGCAGGACCCTGCTCGCCTTCGGTGACCCCGATCAGTCCATCTACGCCTTCCGCGGCGCCGACGTCGGCGGCATCCTCCGCTTCCGCGAGGACTTCCCGCGGGCGGACGGGCGGCCCGCCGACATGGAGGTCCTCACCGTCTCCCGACGCTCGGGGGCCGCGCTGCTCGCCGCCACCCGGCGGATCGCCGGCCGGATGCCGCTCACCCGGCTGCCCGCGCGAGCCGTAAGGGCGCACCGGGAGCTCGCGGCCACCCGTGACGGCGGCCGCGTCGAGGCGTACACCTACCCGACCGCGGGCGCCGAGCTCGACAATGTGGCCGACATCCTGCGCCGCGCCCATCTGGAGGACGGGGTGCCTTGGCGCGAGATGGCCGTCCTGGTGCGCGCCGGGGGGCGCTCGATCCCGGGTGTGCGCCGGGCGCTCACCTCGGCCGGAGTCCCCGTCGAGGTGGACGGCGATGACATCCCGCTGCGCCATGAGCCCGCCGTGGCCCCCCTGCTGACGGCGCTGCGGGCGGCCGCCACGGCCGCGCTGCCGGACAGCGGCGGGCTGTCCGCGGTCCTCGGCGTCGAGACCGCCCTGACCCTGCTCGCCTCGCCCCTCGGCGGTATGGACGCCGCCGATCTGCGCCGCCTGGGCCGTGCGCTGCGTGAGGAGGAGCGGTCCGCCGGGCGGGCGGTGCCGCGCCCCTCCGACGTCCTGCTCGCCGAGGCGCTCGCCGAGCCGGAGCGGCTGGCCGTCCACGACCCGGCGTACGCGCGCGGCGCCCAGAACCTCGGGCTGCTGCTGCGCACGGCCCGGGAGGCGCTGGCCCGGGGCGGCACCGCCGAACAGGCTCTGTGGGGGCTGTGGGACGGCACCCCCTGGCCCGGCCGATTGGAGCGGGCGGCGCAGCGCGGCGGCACCGCCGGGCGGAACGCGGACCGCGACCTGGACGCGGTGTGCGCGCTGTTCGAGACCGCCGCGCGCGCCGAGGAGCGCACCGGCGGCCGCGGCGCCCTCAACTTCCTGGAGGAGATCGACGCCCAGGACATAGCCGCCGACACCCTCTCCCGCCGGATGGTCCGCCCCGACGCCGTACGGCTGATGACGGCCCACCGCTCCAAGGGGCTCGAATGGGCCCTGGTGGTCGTCGCGGGGGTGCAGGAGGGGCTGTGGCCCGATCTGCGGCGGCGCGGTTCGCTCCTGGAGGCCGACCGGATCGGCCGGGACGGGCTGGCCGAACCGCTGCCGCCGGGCGCCCTGCTGGCCGAGGAGCGGCGGCTGTTCTATGTGGCGGCGACGCGCGCCAGGGAGCGGCTCGTGGTCACCGCCGTCAAGGCCGCCTCCGAGGACGGCGACCAGCCCTCCCGCTTCCTCGCCGAACTGGGCGTCCCGCCCACCGATGTCACCCAACGGCCGCGCCGTCCGCTGTCCGTCGCCGCGCTCGTCGCCGAGCTGCGCGCCACCACCGTCGACCCGGACGCCTCGGAGGCGCTGCGGGACGCCGCCGCGCGCCGTCTGGCGCGGCTCGCGGCGCTGCGGGACGAGGAGGGCCGCCCGCTGGTCCCGGCCGCCCACCCCTACCGCTGGTGGGGGCTGTACGAGCCGACGCACAGCGAGGTCCCGCTGCGCGACCGGGACCGGCCCGTGGCGCTGTCCGGCAGCGCGCTCGACCAGCTCGTCAACACCTGTTCGCTCCAGTGGTTCCTGGGGCGTGAGGTGAAGGCGGACGCGCCCTCGACGGCCGCCCAGGGCTTCGGAAACGTCGTGCACGTCCTGGCCGACGAGGTCGCCTCCGGCCGCACCCCGGCCGATCTCGCGGTCCTCATGGAGCGCCTGGACTCCGTATGGGACGCGCTCGCCTTCGACGCCCCCTGGAAGTCACGGCAGGAGAAGGAGCAGGCGCGGGCGGCCCTGGAGCGCTTTCTGCGGTGGCATGTGATGGAGCGCGGCGGCCGCAACCCGGTCGCCACCGAGCACTCCTTCGACGTCACGCTCGAAGCCGACGTCTATAAGGTGCGCATCCGCGGCAGCATGGACCGCGTCGAGACGGACGCCCAGGGGCGTGCCTATGTGGTCGACTTCAAGACCGGTAAGCAGGCCGTGACCCGTGGCGATGTCGAGCACCACCCCCAGCTGGCGGTCTATCAGCTGGCGGTGCGCGAGGGCGCCGTGGACGACGTCTTCGACGGCGGGCGCCCCGAGCCGGGCGGCGCGGAGCTCGTCCAGCTGCGGCAGGGCGCCGCCAAGAAGGACGGCGGCGACGACGTCCCCAAGGTCCAGGCCCAGGAGGCGCTGGACGGGGAGTGGGTGGGGCAGCTGCTCGCCACCGCGGCCGGGCGCGTCCTGGACGAGCGGTTCACCCCGAGCACGGGTGACCACTGCGAGCGCTGCGCGTTCCGGGGCGCGTGCAGTGCGCGGGCGGAGGGGCGCCATGTGGTCGAGTGACGCTGTCGCGTACGGGTCTGGGGCGGCGTGGCACCGGGCTGACGCCGTCACCCGTCGAGCCGTGACCCCGGGGCGGCCGTCGAGCGGCGCGGCGGGGCGTGTCGGTGGGCACCGATAGCCTCACTGGAGTGTCAGCCCGCATCACCGATCCCGAGGAGCTCAAGGAACTCCTCGGGATCCCGTTCACCCCGGAGCAGGTGGCGTGCATCACCGCACCGCCCGCCCCGCAGGTGATCGTCGCCGGGGCGGGCTCCGGAAAGACGACGGTGATGGCCGCCCGCGTCGTCTGGCTGGTCGGCACCGGCCAGGTCGCGCCCGACCGGGTGCTCGGCCTCACCTTCACCAACAAGGCCGCCGGAGAGCTGGCGGAGCGCGTCCGTAAGGCCCTCGTCACGGCGGGCATCGTGGACCCGGACCCGGATCCGGGAGCCACCGAGGAGGCTCCGGGCGAGCCCGTCATCTCCACGTACCACGCCTTCGCCGGACAGCTGCTGAAGGACCACGGGTTGCGCGTCGGCCTCGAACCGAGCGCCCGGCTGCTCGCCGACGCCACCCGCTTCCAGCTGGCCGCGCGCGTGCTGCGCTCCGCCCCCGGCCCGTATCCGGCGCTCACCCGCCCCTTCGCCGACCTGGTCACCGATCTGCTCGCGCTCGACGCCGAGCTCGCAGAGCACCTCGTCCCCACCGGGCGGCTGCGCGCGTACGACACCGAGCTGCTGCGGACGCTGGAGGGCACGCGGCTCACCAACGAGGCGCTGCGCAAGGTGCCCGAGGCCGCCCGCGCCCGCCAGGAGCTGCTGGGTCTGGTCGAGGCGTACCGCGAGGAGAAGCGCCGCCGCGATCTGCTTGACTTCGGCGACCAGATCGCCCATTCGGCCACCCTGGCTCTGGACCATCCGGAGGTCGGCCGGATCCTGCGCGAGCAGTTCGCGGTCGTCCTGCTCGACGAGTACCAGGACACCTCCGTCGCCCAGCGGCTGCTGCTGTCCGGCCTCTTCGGCGGCGGCACCGGACACCCCGTCACCGCCGTCGGCGACCCCTGCCAGGCCATCTACGGCTGGCGCGGAGCCTCCGTGGCCAACCTGGACGACTTCCCCGAGCACTTCCCGCACGCCGACGGCCGCCCGGCGGAGCGCTTCGCGCTCAGCGAGAACCGGCGCAGCGGCGGCCGCCTCCTGGACCTCGCCAACGGGCTGGCCGCCCCGCTGCGCGCGATGCACGAGGGCGTCGAGGCGCTGCGCCCCGCGCCCGGCGCCGAGCGGGACGGAGCGGTGCGCTGTGCGCTGCTGCCCACCCACGCCGAGGAGCTGGCCTGGCTCGCCGACTCCATCGCCCACCTGGTGCGCACGGGCACCCCGCCCGGTGAGATCGCGGTGCTGTGCCGTACGGCGGGTGACTTCGCGCAGATCCAGGGCGCGTTGGTGGAACGGGACATTCCGGTGGAGGTGGTGGGCCTGTCGGGGCTGCTGCACCTGCCGGAGGTCGCCGATCTGGTGGCCGTCTGCGAGGTCCTCCAGGACCCGGGGGCCAACGCCGCGCTGGTCCGTCTGCTCACCGGGCCGCGCTGGCGGATCGGCCCCCGCGACCTCGCGCTGCTCGGCCGCCGCGCCCGCGCGGTGGTCTCTTACGGCGGGTCGGACGGGGCGGAGGACGATCCGGACCGACGGCTCGCCGAGGCAGTCGAGGGCACCGACCCCGCCGAGGTGATCTCCCTCGCCGACGCCCTCGACACCTTCCTGGAGGCGGGCGGCGGCCCGGACGACGGGCTGCCCTTCTCGGCCGACGCACGGGTCCGGTTCGCCCGGCTCGCCGCCGAACTCCGCGAGCTGCGCCGCTCGCTCGCCGATCCGCTGATGGACGTCCTCCACCGGATCCTGGCCACCACGGGCCTCGAGGTCGAGCTGTCCGCCTCACCGCACGCCCTGGCCGCGCGCCGCCGCGAGACGCTCGGCAACTTCCTGGACGTCGCGGCCGCCTTCGCGGGCCGGGAGGGCGGTGCGGCCGTGGACGGCGAGGCCACCCTTCAGGGCTTCCTCGGCTTCCTGCGCACCGCCGCGCAGTACGAGAAGGGGCTCGACAACGCCCTGCCCGGCGGCGAGAACACGGTCAAGGTGCTCACCGCCCACAAGGCCAAGGGGCTGGAGTGGGATGTGGTGGCGGTGCCGGGGCTGGTCGCCAAGCAGTTCCCGAGCGAACAGTCCCGCGAGTCCTGGACGGCGAACGCGAAGGTGTTGCCGCACGAGCTGCGCGGGGACGCGCGGACGCTCCCGGACGTCACGGCCTGGGACAGCAAGGGAATCGCCGCCTTCAAGGACGCCATGAAGGGGCATCAGCGGACCGAGGAGCTGCGCCTGGGCTATGTGACCTTCACCCGGCCGCGCTCGTTGCTGCTGGGCTCCGGGCACTGGTGGGGCCCCACCCAGAAGCGCCCCCGCGGCCCGTCGGGCTTCCTGGACGCGCTGCGTGAGCACTGCGAGGCCGGGTACGGCGAGATCGAGGCATGGGCCGAACCGCCGGAGGAGGGCGCGGAGAACCCGGCCCTGCGGGAGTCGGCGGCCGACCGGGCCTGGCCGCTTCCGCTGGACCCGGCAGCGCTGCGCCACCGCCGCCGCGCCGCCGATGTGGTGCTCGCCCATCTGGCGCGCATCGAGACGGCGGGGGAGGAGCCGACCGCGCGGGACGAGGGGCACCCCCCGGCGGACGGGGACCTCTTTCCGGAGCCCCCGGAGGAGCTCGAGCCCCCGGAGGACCCGGAGTGGCCCGAGCCTCCGGAGGATCCTTACGGTTCGTACGAGGACGAGCCGTACGACGGCGCGCCGCCCCCCGACCCTTACGGCGCGCCGGAACCGGGCGCACCGGAGTCCGATGTGCCCGAAATCACGTCAGGACCGGCCGAGGACGGGCTGGCGCCCGAGGAGGCCCGGCTGATCGGCTCCTGGGACCGCGATCTGGACGCGCTCGCCGGGGAGCTGCGCCGGGCCCGCGAGACCGTGCACGAGGTGCCCCTGCCGGGCACGCTCACCGCGTCCCAGCTGCTGCGCCTCGCCGCCGACCCGGACGGCTTCGCGCGGGAGCTGGCCCGCCCCATGCCCCGGCCGCCGCGCCCCGCCGCGCGGCGCGGCACCCGCTTCCACGCCTGGGTCGAGTCGCGCTTCGAGGCGCTGCCGCTGCCCTTCCTCGGCCCGGACGAGCTGCCGGGCGGCGAGGACGACGAGGCGGAGATCGCCGACGAGCGGGATCTGACCGCGCTCAAGGAGGCGTTCTCCCGCACGCCGTACGCGCGTCGCACGCCTTACCGGGTGGAGGTGCCGGTCCAGCTGACCCTGGCGGGCCGCACCGTCCGCGGCCGGATCGACGCGGTGTACCGCGAGTCCGGTACGGGCCCCGACGAGGGTCCGCGCTACGAGATCGTCGACTGGAAGACCGGCCGCTCCCAGAACGCCGACCCGCTCCAGCTGGCCATCTACCGCGTCGCCTGGGCCGAACAGCACGGGCTGCCCCTGTCGGCGGTCACGGCGGCCTTCGTGTACGTACGCAGCGGTGAGGTGGTCCGCCCCACCGGGCTGCCCGGCCGGGCCGGGCTGGAGCGCGTCCTGCTCGGGGAGCCGGGGGACGAGGACGTCGGCGGGGACGCGGACGTCGGCGGGGACGCGGAAGTCGGCGGGAGCGCGGACGTCGGCGGGAACGGAGACGTGGGCGTCGGCGGGGGCATCGGTGGGAACGGAGACGCGGACGTCGGCGGGCACGTAGACGCGGACGCGACCGGAAATGACCGTATCGATGCCGGAACCGTCACCGAGAGCGAGCGCACTTGAGCGGCCCGGAGCCCCCCGCCCTCGCCCGGCCGTGGGCCGGATAGGCTCACATGCATGAGCAACACCCCGGACACGGACAACGCCGTCCGCGCCTTTGTGGACGGCCATCGCGCCGCCTTCCTCGCCGAACTCTCCGAGTGGCTGCGCATCCCGTCCGTATCCGCCGACCCCGCCCGCGCCGACGACGTCCGGCGCGGCGCCCAGTGGCTCGGGGACCACCTGGCCGCCACGGGCTTCCCGGTGACTGAGATATGGGACACACCGGGCGCCCCGGCCGTGTTCGCCGAATGGCCGTCTGGTGATCCCGACGCCCTTACGGTGCTCGTCTACGGCCACCACGACGTCCAGCCCGCCGACCGCGCGGACGGCTGGCGCACCGACCCCTTCGAACCCGTCATCGAGGACGGCAGGCTCTACGCCCGCGGCGCCGCCGACGACAAGGGGCAGGTTCTCTTCCACACCCTGGGGATACGGGCGCACCTGGCCGTGACCGGCCGTGACGCGCCCGCGGTGAACCTCAAGCTGCTGATCGAGGGCGAGGAGGAGTCCGGCTCCCCGCACTTCCCCGAGCTGGTCCGCGCGCACGCCGACCGGCTGGCCTGCGACACCGTGATCGTCTCCGACACCGGGATGTGGTCCGAGGACACCCCGACCGTCTGCACCGGTATGCGGGGCCTCGTAGAGTGCCAGATCGATCTCCACGGCCCAGGCCAGGACATCCACTCCGGCTCCTTCGGCGGCGCGGTCCCCAACCCGGCCACCGAGGCCGCCCGACTGGTCGCCGCGCTGCATGACGACGACCGTAAGGTGGCGATCCCCGGCTTCTACGACGGCGTCGTGGAGCTGACCGACCGTGACCGCGAACTCTTCGCCGAGCTGCCGTTCGACGAGGCGGACTGGCTGCGGACCGCGCATTCACGGGCCACGCTCGGCGAGGCCGGGTACTCCACCCTGGAGCGGATCTGGGCCCGCCCGACCGCCGAGGTCAACGGCATCGGCGGGGGTTACCAGGGGCCGGGCGGAAAGACCATCGTGCCCTCCGCCGCCCAGCTGAAGCTGTCCTTCCGGCTGGTGGCGGGCCAGGACGTGGAGAAGGTCCAGTCGGCCGTGCGGGACTGGGTCGCCGCCCTGCTCCCGGCCGGGATCCGCCATGAGATCACCTTTTGGGGCGCCACCCGCCCCTGTCTGACCCCGCTGGACCACCCCGCGCTCCAGTCGGTCGTCCGCGCCATGGGGCGCGCCTTCGGCCAGAAGGTCCGCTTCACCCGTGAGGGCGGATCGGGCCCCGCCGCCGATCTCCAGGACATCCTCGGCGCTCCGGTGCTCTTCCTGGGGATCTCGGTGCCGTCCGACGGCTGGCACGCGCCCAACGAGAAGGTCGAGCTCGGCCTGCTGATGAAGGGCGCCGAGACGGCCGCCCACCTTTGGGCCGAGCTCGCCGAGAATGGACGGGAATAGCTTGCTCTGTTACGTGAACCACCCATTGCACTGGGGGAGTTGGAAGCAGCCGTGACCACCTCGACCGACCACGCCACCGACCGGCCGATCACGCTCAGCGCCCCGAGCGGCATCGACCGCTCCGCGCACCACCGCTTGGACGAGGCGTGGCTGGCCGCCGCGTGGAGCCACCCGACGACGCGCGTCTTCGTGGTCTCCGGCGGCCAGGCCCTGGTCGACGACACCCCGGACGGCCGTACCGAACTCGTCATGACCCCGTCCTTCGAGGCCCCGCCCACCGAGAACCACCGCTACTTCCTGGGCACCGACCAGGAGGGCGTGCGCTACTTCGCGCTCCAGAAGGACTCCCTGCCGGGGCGGATGGACCAGTCGGCGCGCCCGGCCGGGCTGCGCGAGGCGGGCGTGCTGCTCTCCGAGCGTGACGCGGGGCTGCTGGTGCACGCGGTCGCGCTGGAGAACTGGCAGCGGCTGCACCGCTTCTGCTCACGCTGCGGTCAGCGCACGGTGATCGCGGCGGCGGGCCATATCCGCCGCTGCCCGGCGTGCGGGGCCGAGCACTACCCGCGCACCGACCCCGCCGTGATCATGCTGGTGAGGGACGATCAGGACCGGGCGCTGCTGGGGCGCCAGGTGCACTGGCCGGAGGGGCGCTTCTCGACGCTTGCGGGCTTCGTGGAGCCGGGCGAGTCGATCGAGCAGGCCGTGGTCCGCGAGGTGGCGGAGGAGGCGGGCGTCACGGTCGGCGAGGTCGACTACGTGGCCAGCCAGCCGTGGCCGTTCCCGTCCAGCCTGATGCTCGGCTTCATGGCCCGGGCCACGTCCTCCCGGATCCAGGTGGACGGGGAGGAGATCCACGAGGCGCGCTGGTTCTCCCGGGACGACCTGCGGGCCGCGATCGAGTCCGGGGAGGTCCTGCCTCCCTCCGGGATCTCGATCGCGGCCCGGCTGATCGAGCTCTGGTACGGCGAGCCGCTGCCGCGGGGCTGAGTCAGGCTCCGACCTTGGCCTTGACCTGCGCCAGGGACGGGTTGGTCAGGGTCGACCCATCGGGGAAGAGGACGGTCGGCACGGTCTGGTTGCCACCGTTCGCCTTCTCGACGAAGGCCGCGGACTCCGGGTCCTGCTCGATGTTGATCTCGGTGTAGGCGATGCCCTCGCGGTCCATCTGCCCCTTCAGGCGTCGGCAGTAGCCGCACCAGGTGGTGCTGTACATCGTCACAGTGCCGGACATCGGTCTTCGCTCTCCTCGGGGTCGTGGTGGGTGGGCAGAAGGTGAACGCTCACCTTCCGCCGGTCATTCCCGGATTCATATGACCGGAAGGCCATGGCTGTGGACAACCGGCATCGGGCGTCTCAGGGGACCTGGCAGCATGGCGGGGTGACAGCAGCAACGTCCTCCACTCTGTTCCCGCACGGCTCCACGCCAGGTGCCTACGCGGCCACCCCGCGTGACGCCGACGCGGTGCTCGATGGGCTCGACCCCGAGCAGCGCGAGGTGGCGACGTCCCTGCACGGCGCGGTGTGCGTGCTGGCCGGGGCCGGCACCGGCAAGACCCGCGCCATCACCCACCGGATCGCCTATGGGGTGCGCGCGGGGATGCTCCAGCCGGCCAGTGTGCTGGCCGTCACCTTCACCAACCGCGCGGCGGGGGAGATGCGCGGGCGGCTGCGGCAGCTCGGCGCGGGCGGGGTGCAGGCGCGCACCTTCCACTCGGCGGCCCTGCGTCAGTTGCAGTATTTCTGGCCCAAGGCGGTCGGCGGTGAGGTGCCCCGGCTGGTCGAGCGCAAGGTGCAGCTCGTGGCCGAGGCCGCCGCCCGGTGCCGGGTCCGGCTGGACCGCAATGAGCTGCGGGATGTGACCGGCGAGATCGAATGGTCGAAGGTCACCCAGACCGTGCCCGAGGACTATCCGGCCGTGGCCGCCAAGTCCGGCCGGGAGGCCCCCCGGGACGCCGCCGAGATCGGCCGGATCTATGCCACCTATGAGCAGTTGAAGCGCGACCGCGGAGTCATCGACTTCGAGGATGTGCTGCTCCTCACGGTCGGTGTGCTCCAGGAGCGGCCGGACATCGCCGATCAGGTGCGCCGTCAGTACCAGCACTTCGTGGTCGACGAGTACCAGGACGTCAGCCCGCTCCAGCAGCGGCTGCTGGATCTGTGGCTGGGCGAGCGGGACAGCCTGTGCGTGGTCGGCGACGCCAGCCAGACCATCTACTCCTTCACCGGCGCCACCCCCGACCATCTGCTGAACTTCCGCACCCGCCACCCCCGGGCCACCGTGGTCAAGCTGATCCGGGACTACCGCTCGACCCCCCAGGTGGTGCACCTGGCCAATGGGCTGCTGTCCCAGGCCCGCGGCCGGGCCGCCGAGCACAGGCTGGAGCTGGTCTCCCAGCGGGAGGCGGGCCCCGACCCGGCCTACGCCGCCTATGCGGACGAGCCCGCCGAGGCGGAGGGCACCGCCCGCCGGATCCGGGAGCTGATCACCCCGGTCGAGCAGGGGGGCGCCGGGATCCCGGCGAGCCAGATCGCGGTCCTGTACCGGGTCAACGCCCAGTCGGAGCTCTATGAGCAGGCGCTGGCCGATGCCCAGGTGCCCTATCAGCTGCGCGGCGCCGAGCGGTTCTTCGAGCGGCCCGAGGTGCGCGAGGCTGGGCTGTTGCTGCGCGGCGCGGCCCGTGGCGGAAGCGCCGACCCGGAGCTGGCGGACGCGGACATTCCGTCCCAGGTGCGGGCCGTGCTGGGCACCCGTGGCTGGACGCCCGAGCCCCCGTCGGGCTCGGGCGCGGTGCGCGACCGCTGGGAGTCCCTGGCCGCCCTGGTGCGGCTCGCCGAGGACTTCGCGGCGAGCCGCCCGGGGGCCACCCTCTCCGATCTGGTGGCGGAGCTCGATGAGCGGGCGGCGGCGCAGCACGCCCCGACCGTCGAGGGTGTGACCCTCGCCTCACTCCACGCGGCCAAGGGCCTCGAATGGGACGCCGTCTTCCTGGTCGGTCTCACCGAGGGAATGATGCCGATCACCTACGCCAAGACGGAGCAGCAGATCGAGGAGGAGCGCCGGCTGCTGTATGTGGGGGTCACCCGCGCCCGCCGCCATCTGACGCTGTCCTGGGCGCTCTCACGGGCTCCGGGCGGCCGGGCCTCCCGCCGCCCCACCCGCTTTCTCAACGGGCTGCGGCCCGGCTCCCAGGCCGTCGGCGCCCGTCCCCCGGGCGGGGGCGGCGGGATCGAGCGCGGGGCGGCGGCCCCGGGCGGGGGCGGCGGGGTGCGCAAGCGGCGCGGCCCGGTCCACTGCCGGGTGTGCGGCCGGGCGCTGACCGACGCGGGCGAGATGAAGCTGATGCGCTGCGAGGGCTGCCCGTCCGAGCTGGACGAGGCGCTCTACGAGCGGCTGCGCGACTGGCGGGCGGAGCAGGCGGGGCTGCTGGGGCAGCCGGCGTACTGCGTGTTCACCGACAAGACACTGCTCGCGATCGCCGAGGCGGTTCCGGGAACCGAACCGGAGCTCGCCCGCATCTCCGGTGTCGGAAGGCGCAAGCTGGACCGGTTCGGGGCCGATGTTCTCGCGCTGTGCGCGGGCAGGGAACTGCCCTCCGCACTCGACGACGAGGGCGACGGCGATGCCGGGGGAAGCCATTCGGGTGACCCTTGGCAAAACTCGACGGAAAAATAGTTTGCGCGCGCGGAGGCGCTACCCATAGCCTTCCGAGCACGGAAGACAACGGCCCTTCCAGGAGCCGAGGATTCCGTGTTCTACTGAACACCCGGACTGGTTTCGGACCGGTCCCTGAGACGCCGAGAGGAGGCGAAGACCAGTGATCAGCTTCATCAACACCATCAAAAAGGCCGATCGGTCGGTCGTCGCCACATGCCTGCTCGGCTCTGCGCTCCCTGGCACCGGTATGCCCGGAGCCAATGAGGCGCGCCTCAGTGAGCGACCGATCCAGGCACCTGCGGTAGCAGCAGCGGCACAGGCAATGGCCTATGCCTTTGCGGCCAATGGTGCCGAATCCCGGACGACGCAGCAGCACCACAAGACGTGGGCCTTCCGCAGGCTCGAACCCTGGAGTTATCCAGCCTGATCCAGGATCAGGTCGGCACCTTCCAGGGCCGCGGAACCCACACCGGGATCCGCGGCCCTTTTGATTTGCCAGAGCCCGGCCACCAGCCGGACCGAAGAGACGAGGAACACACACCGTGCAACTCAACGCACACGCCCCGTCCGCATCGACCGACCTGAACCGCCCGCCTGACTCCTCGGAGGACTCCTTGACCCCGCTCACCGCCCTCACCGAACTCGATGAGGCCATCGAGAACCTGGGTGTAGCCGTTCCGTGCCGCTCGTACGACCCGGAGGTCTTCTTCGCCGAGTCCCCGGCCGACGTCGAGTACGCGAAGTCGCTCTGTCAGACCTGCCCGCTGCGGGAGGCATGCCTCGCCGGCGCCAAGGACCGCCGGGAGCCCTGGGGCGTCTGGGGCGGCGAGCTCTTCGTCCAGGGCGTGGTGGTGGCCCGCAAGCGGCCGCGTGGTCGCCCGCGTAAGAACCCGGTCGCCGCATGAGCACCATCGGCACCATCGATCGCCCAGCGACGCACGACCCCATGAAGCAGGTTCCGACGATGACCCCACCGGTCTCCGAAACCCCCGCACCAGATACCTCCGGTGCGCCCGAGGCGCGCCAGAACAGGAACCGAGAGATGCAACTCATGCAAGAAGCCCTGGCCCGTGCGCATATGCACGACCGGCTGCAAGAGGCCGAGTCCGAACGGCAGGCCGTTCGGCTCGCGGCCGCCCGCCGGATGCAGCGACGTGCGGAGCGTGCCTCGCTCCGCGCCCGCCGCGCCCTGGCCATGGCGGTCATGCAGTGACCACCGTGTGCGGCACCGCCCAGAGGCGGGGCTGACACACCACACACGCCGACGGGTCCTATGCCGACCCATCGCCTGACCACGAAGGGCCGGTCCGATCGGACCGGCCCTTCGGCTGTCCCGAGGCGTCCGAGCTCAGGCCGAGGTCCGAGCTCAGGCAGAGGTCTCCGCGGCCTCGGGCTCTTCCTCGGCACCATCCGAGGACTCTTCCCCGGCGTCTGCCGCGGGGCCTTCCTCGGCGTCCTCTTCGGCGCGGTCCTTGGACTCCGGGTCCTTGGACCCCGGGTCCTTGGACCCCGGGTCTTCGGATTCCGGATCCGCGGATCCCGGGTCCGCGGCGAAGCCGGGGACCCATGCCTCGAGCTCATCCCGCATCCGCACCGTGGCACCCAGCTGGCACAGCACCCCTATGGTGCTCAGCGTCACCCGGTGAATCAGCAGATAGGCGGGCGGCAGATTCAGCTGATTGCCCAGCTCATAGACGGGGGAGTGACGGTCGGCCATCCGCGCCGCCTGGCTGCGCAGCCACTGCCGGTCGAAGACGAACGCGTCGACCTGGGCCGGTTCGAGCATCGGCAGCAGGAAGTCCAGCAGGTCATCCGGGTCGAGCTCGATCGTCGGCTTGACGAACCCCTCCCCGCGCATCAGGTCATAGACCCCCGCGGCGTCGTTCTCGAGCGCCATGCGCAGCGCGATGCCGATGGGCTCCGGAAGCCCTCCCGGGAGCCGGTTCACCGAACCGAAGTCCAGGACGCCCAGCTTCCACTGCTCCGGCGGGCCGTCCGGGGCGTCCCCGGTCAGCAGCCGGAAGTTCCCCGGATGGGGATCGGCGTGCAGCAGCCCGGTGCGGGACGCCCCCGAGAAGAGAAAGCGGGCCAGCAACTGCCCGGCGCGGTCCCGCTCCTCCTGTGTGCCGTCGGCTATCACCTCGGAGAGCGGCACCCCCTCCAGCCATTCGGTGATCAGTATCTGATCGCTCTGGTGCACCACCTCGGGCACCACGATCTCCGTGTCCTGTGCGTACTCCTCCACATGGATCCGCTGGGACGCCGCCTCCAGTTCGTAGTCCAGCTCCTCGGCGACCCGCTCGCGCAACTCCGCGATCAGCGGCTTGACGTCCAGCCCCGGCACCAGCGGCCCCAGCACCCGGGCGAATCGGCTCAGTTGGTTGAGGTCGGACAGCAGCGCCTCGCCCGCCCCGGGATACTGCACCTTGACCGCCACCGTGCGCCCGTCGTGCCAGACCGCCCGGTGCACCTGCCCGATCGAGGCGGCCGCCGCGGGCTTGTCCTCGAACTCCTGGAACAGCTCCGGCCAGTCCGGGCCCAGCCGCTCCTCCAGCGCCGCGTGGACCGTGCGGCTGGGCATGGGAGGGGCCGCTTCCTGGAGCTTGGTCAGGGCCGCCCGGTAGGGCCTGGCTATCTCCTCGGGCAGCGCCGACTCGAAGACGGACATGGCCTGTCCGAGCTTCATGGCCCCGCCCTTGAGCTCGCCGAGGACCTTGAACATCTGCTCCGCGGTGCGCTGCTGCACCTCGCGTGCGACGATCTCCGCCGGCCGTCCCCCTATCCGCTTCCCGAGCCCCCATGTGGCGCGCCCCGCGAATCCCAAGGGCAGCGCCGCCAGTTTGGCGGTACGGGTGATCGCCTTGCGCGGCAGATCGGTCATGCGCCCCTCCAACTACAGCCGTGCCATCCCGGAAGGTGGCCCCCGGGCCCCCGTGCCCACTCCGCGGACGTGGGTCACCCGGACATTGTCGCGTGCGGTGCCTCTGCGGCCGAGGCATATACGGCATCCTCCTCCCCGGCCGCCCCACAGCCGCATCCGGGATGTGCCTCGATCGGGCGCGCCTCCCAGACGAGCGAGGGAAGCGCCAGCTCCCACCGGACCCCCGCGCCCCCGGACGGGCGGCCGTCGAGGAAGGCCAGCGCCTGCACCGCGGTGAGCCCGGCCACCACCATCGCCAGCGCCGTGTCACAGGCCGGGGCGGTGCGCCGGCGACCGGACCGCCACTGCGCGAGCATCCTCGGCCAGACGGGCTCCCGCTCGGCACGGCCCGCCGCGGCGCAGCCCGCGCAGGGCGTGATCCCCGGCACCACCAGCGGGCCCACCACCCCGGTGGCCTCGATGACTCCCGCGTAGAGATGGGGGGTGCCGGAGGCGAGCAGCGGCTGGGCCTGCTCCGGATCCGGTGCGTACGCCGCGAGGCCGTCACGCGGGGCGATCACCACCAGCGCCAGCCCGGGCTCTCCCGAGGCGGTCCGCTCTCCCGAGAGGGGCCGCCCTCCCGAGGCGGTCCGCTCCCCTGAAGGGACCTTCTCCCGCGAAGGGGCCCGCTCCGCCGCCGAGGCCCGCAGCCGCGCCGACCGGCGGGGGAGCGGGGCGGGCGCGGCCTGGCGCACCACGCGGCGGGCCGCCAGATCCCGGCGCTCGCCGATCTGCTCGGCCGAGACCCCGCCGGGAGCCACATCCCAGGGCTCGACACAGCCGCCGTCCACCACATCGACCCGGCCGACCCCCGAGCCCGACAGCGCGGCCGCGACCGCGGCCCCGACCCGGCCCGCACCCCGCACCTGAACCCGCATCGCCCGCCGCGCGGCGAGCAGCCGCGCCGCGGCTCCGGGCTCGGGATGCAACACCGACAGCGCCCCCGCGTCGGGCCGCAACCGGTCCAGGGCCGCGGCGGGCTCACCGCCGTCCCTCGGCTCGTCCAGCAGTCCGGCCGCCGCCAGCCGGTCCACCAGTGCGTCGGCCCGCCCCTCCGGCAGGCCGATGGCCCGCGCCTCCTGCCGCAGCAGCGGCAGGCCGCGGGTGCCGTCCAGCAGCTCCAGAAAGCTGCCCGTGGCCGTGTCCACCGGCCCCATCACCACCGCGTGCGCCCGGGCCACCCCGAACTGGACCGTGTCCCGGCTCCGCCAGCCGCGCCGCAGCGCGGGCTTGAGCATCGGATGCATCGCCGTTCCCTCCCCCGTTTGATATGCCGTCGATGTGCCGTCCGTCGAACCGACTTCAGCATGCGGGGCGGCGCCCGGACCCCGCAGCGCGTTGTCCACAGGCAGTGGAATAAGTCGTACGAACGCCGGTCGTACAAGCCGTGCACACCGTGGAGTGGTTCGGTCCGCAACCATCGGCGGGATGGGACTTCCCCGGCTGCCAGCGGGTAACGTCGGGGCGTGTCCGCCGACCCGCCCCCTCGCACCGCGGGACAGAATGTCTCCCGCAGCGCCGCGAGCGCACCGAGCACCGTCCCGAGTCCGCAGAGCCGAGGCTCCGACGCGAGCGCGGTCGAGGTCCGCCGGAGCACCCGGCGGCGCAGGACGGTCTCCGCCTATCGCGAGGGCGACCGCACCGTCGTCCTCATCCCCGCCCGGATGTCCGAGGCGGAGGAGCGGCGCTGGGTGAGCGTCATGCTGGAGAAGCTGGCGGCCCAGGAGAGCAAGCGGATGCTGGGCGACGCGGAGTTGGCCGCCCGCGCCGAGTGGCTCTCCGGCCAGTACTTGGGCGGGCGGGCCAGGCCCGACTCCGTCCGCTGGGTCACCAACCAGAACACCCGCTGGGGGTCGTGCACCCCGGCCGAGGGCAGCATCCGGCTCTCGCACCGGCTCCAGGGCATGCCGGAGTACGTCGTGGACTATGTGCTCCTCCACGAGCTGGCCCATCTGCTGGTGCCGGGGCACGGTCGCCGCTTCTGGCAGCTCCTGGAGGCGTATCCGCGTACCGAGCGGGCACGCGGCTATCTCGAAGGGGTGGTCGCCGCCGCGCGGTTGCCGCACCTCTCCGGGCCCCCGGACGACCAGCCGTAAGGCGACCGCGCCCGGGCGGTGGGGGATCAGCCCCCGGGAGCCCCCGGGCCGTGCGGGAACCACATCCTGGTTCCCGGCGTCGCTCATAGTCGGCGGCAGCGGCTAGCCTGGCGCGCAACGCACACACCGGTACGGCGATGGGGGACGGTCCTAACGTATGGCCAGGGAATTCCAGCGCGGCCACAAGGCCAGGATCAGTGATCTGACGGCCGGGAGGGATCTGTACGTCGGGGTGCAGATCGCCGGACCCGGTCTGACCTTCGACATCAGCTGCTTCGGTCTCGACGCGAACGAGCGGCTGTCGGACGACCGCTACTTCATCTTCTTCAACCAGCCGAAGTCGCCTGAAGAAGCGATACAGCAGCTCGGGCCGCAGGCCGGGGACACGGATTCGTTCCGCGTCACGCTCGACAGCGTGCCGCCCGCCATCCAGAAGCTCTCCTTCACCGCGACCATCGACGGCGCCGGGCAGATGTCGCAGGTCGGCCCCGGCTACCTGCGGATCGTCGCGGGCGGCGAGGAGGTGGCCCGGTACTCCTTCACCGGTTCGGAGTTCAGCACCGAACGCGCGGTGATGCTGGGCGACTTCTACCTCAAGGACGTCTGGCGGTTCGCCGCCGTCGGGCAGGGCTTCGACGGGGGACTGGACGCGCTGCTCAAGAACTTCGGCGGTGAGGTGGCCGAGGAGGAGCCCGCCCCCGCGCCCGCCCAGGGCGCCACGCCCGGCTTCGCGCCGCCAGGACAGGCCGCCCCCGCACCGGGCTTCGCACCCCCGGCCGGGGCCCCTGCCCCATCGGCCCCTCCGGCCCCCGCCCCGCCCGCACCGCAGCCCGCCCCCGCCTTCGGCGCTCCCCAAGGCACGCCATCCCAGGGCACGCCGCCCCAGGGCACGCCGCCTCCGGGCACGCCCCAGGGCACGCCCCCGCAGGGCGTTCAGCCGCCCGCCCCCGGCACCCCGCAGATGCACGGCGCCCCCACCATCGCCGCACCCATCGCGCCGCCCGGCCAAGTGCCGCCGCCCGGCCAGGTGCCGCCCCCGGGGCAGGCACCGCCGCCTCCACCACCGGGCCAGTACCCGGGGCAGCAGCCCCCGTTCGGCCAGCAGCCGGGCCAGGCCCCGCCCGCCCCCGCGCCGTACGGCCAGCCGCCCGCCCAGCCCTACCCCGGTCAGCCCGGTCAGCCGGGCCAGCCCGCTCCTTACGGTCAGCCGCAGCCCATGGGCGGCGTCCCCCAGGGCGGTGGCGCGCCCGGGCTCCAGGCCGCGCTCTCCAAGTACCGCGAGGCGCCCACCGGCCAGCGCTGGACGCCGCAGAACCCCCGGCTGATGCGAGTAGACCTCGGTGTCGGCGGCCAGCCCGTGCTCGCCCGCCAGGGCACGATGGTGCTCTACCAGGGCAAGGTCGACTTCAGCTACAAGGGCGCCGGTTTCCGCGGCCGGATCGTCGGCAACGCGACCGGCCAGGAGATGCAGCTGATGCGCTGCACCGGCCAGGGCCAGGTCTTCCTCGCCGAGAACGCCGCGGAGCTCCACCCGATCGAGCTCCAGGGCGACGCCATCTGCGTCTCCGCCGAGAACGTGCTCGCCTTCGACGAGTCGCTGCACCACGAGGTGCGCCGGATCGAGGGCCATGGCATCCCCGGCGGCGCGCTGTTCACCATGCAGTTCCAGGGCACCGGAACCGTCGTGGTGAAGACCGAGGGCACGCCGGTCGTCCTCCCCGTCACCCCGACCACCTTCGCCGACAGCAACGCCATCGTGGCGTGGTCCGCCGGAGCCCAGGTGATCATCTCCAGCCAGGTGCGGCTGCGCCGCAGTGCCTACCCCGGCCACAGCGGGGAGACCGTGAACCTCCAGTTCCGCGGCGCGCCCGGCAACTTCATCGTCGTCCAGCCCTACGAGGTCTGAGGGAGCCCGATATGGACCAGCAAATGATCTCGGGCTTCGCACCCGCCCCGGTCGCCGCCCGCATGGAGAACCACGGCGCCAGCATGCTCAAGGTCGCCATGCAGAGCGGCCAGGACCTCTTCGCCCGCACCGGTTCGATGGTGGCGTACGAGGGCTTCGTCCAGTACGAGCCCAACCCGCCCGCGGTACGGCAGATGGCCTCCCAGTGGCTGACCGGCGAGGGCGCCCCGCTGATGCGGTGCAGCGGCGACGGGCTGCTCTACCTCGCCGACTACGGGGCCAACGTCGTCTGCATCAACCTCAACGGCGACTCGCTCTCGGTCAACGGCACCAACCTCCTCGCCTTCGACGCCCACCTCCAGTGGGGCGTCGAACGCGTCAAGGGCATCGCCAAGTTCGCCGGGCAGGGCCTGTTCAACGTGGGTGTCTCCGGCACCGGCTGGGTCGCCCTGACCTCCCGCGGGACCCCCATCGTGGTCGACTGCGGCCGCGGCGAGGACGAGACCTATGTGGACCCGGACGCGCTCGTGGCCTGGTCCTCCGGGCTCAAGGTGAAGGGCAAGCGCAGTTTCAAGGCGTCGTCCCTGATCGGCCGGGGCAGCGGCGAGGCGTATCAGCTCGGCTTCTCCGGGCAGGGCTTCGTCGTCGTACAGCCCAGTGAGGACAGCACCGACCGGCTCCGGGCCCGGGGCTGAGGGGGAGGGACACCAAATGCAGAGCCCGCTTTTCGCCTTCACCGAGGCCCAGACGCAGGACCGCTACGCGCTCCAGAACCCGCATCTGCTGCGGATCGCCCTGACCGGCCATGAGGATGTGCTCGCCCGTAAGGGCAGCATGGTCGCCTATCAGGGGCTCATCGAGTTCGACGGCGAGTACCAGACGCCCGGGCAGCACAGGGCGCGGGCCCGTACCGGTGAGGGCCTGGACCTGATGCGCTGCTCCGGGCAGGGCACGGTCTACCTCGCCAACCTCGCCCAGCACATCCATGTGATGGACGTGGACCACGACGGGCTGACCGTCGACAGCTCCTATGTGCTCGCGCTGGACTCCACGCTGCACTGGGAGTCGATCGCGGTGGACAGCCAGTTCGGGATCTCGGGGTCCGGCAAGTACAACCTCAACATCTCCGGCCGGGGCAAGGTGGCGCTGATGACCTCGGGGCAGCCGCTGCTGCTCCAGGTCACCCCGGACAAGTACGTCAACGCCGACGCGGACGCCATCGTCGCCTGGTCGAGCTCGCTGCGGGTCCAGATGCAGGCGCAGACGCACTCCTCGGGCGTCTGGCGGCGGCGCGGCAACACCGGCGAGGGCTGGGAGCTCAGCTTCCTCGGCCAGGGTTACGCCCTGGTCCAGCCCAGCGAGCTGCTCCCGCCGCAGAACGCGGTGGTCGGGGGCGGTATGGCCGCGCAGTTCGGCATGGGCCAGCAGGGCGCCCGCGGTCAGAACCAGGGCAATATCTTCAGCAACTGACCGAGGTCACCGCTGATGGAGCACGGCGGCCGCGGACCCCTCGGGTCCGCGGCCGCTCCGCATTCCAGCAGGCCCCGCGTTGCAACAGGCTCCTCGATTCCAGCGGGCTCCCCAGCGCGGCCCGACGCGCTCCTCAGAGCAGTGCGCGGGTGCGCGTCACCAGGTGGCGCACCGACTCGTCGGCCACGTCCGCCACCTCGTCGTAGCCGAACCAGCGCAGATCCAGCGACTCGTCGCTGATCGCCGCCACCACGCCCCGGGGCGCCACCGCCGCGTACTGGACGTCCAGGTGCCAGGCGCAGGGGGTCTGGTGCCGGTCGAGCCGCACCGGGCCGCCCGGCAGCAGCGTCAGCCCCGCGATCCCGGACTCCTCGGTGGCCTCGCGCAGCGCCGCGCCCGCGAGCGTGGTGTCGTCCGGCTCGCAGTGGCCGCCCATCTGGAGCCACATCCGCAGCTTCCGGTGCAGGGTGAGCAGCACCTGGTCCCGATCCGGGTCGATCACCAGCGCGCTCGCCGTAATGTGCCCGTCCCCGCACGCCTTCCACATGCCGTCCGGATACGCGGCCAGATGGTCGCCGTACAGCCGCCGCAGCCGCTCCTGGGCGGCATCGGGCGCAGGCCACTCGGTGAGCACCCGCGCCGCGTCCTGGTGCAGGCTCACTTCTCGCCGTCGCCCCGGTCGCCGCCCTCGCGGTCGTCCTCGCCGCTCTCGCGCCCCTTACGGAGGTCGGGGCCCTCGGAGCCGCCCTTACGGTCCTCATCACCGCCGGCCGCCTCGCCGAGCATCTTGTCCAGCTCGGAGAAGTCCAGCTGTTCGCCGTGGACGAAGCCGTCCGGGTCGTCGAGATCCTGTGCCGTCGGCAGCATGTCCGGGTGCGCCCAGAGGCCGTCGCGCCCCTCCAGGCCACGGGCGTCGGTGAGGGAGGCCCACAGCCGGGAGGCGTCCCGCAGCCGGCGCGGCCGCAGCTCCAGGCCGATCAGCGTGGCGAAGGTCTGCTCGGCGGGGCCGCCGCTCGCCCGGCGCCGCCGCAGCGTCTCGCGCAGGGCGTCGGCGGACGGCAGATGCGGCTTGGCGGCGGCGTGCACCACCGCGTCCACCCAGCCCTCCACCAGCGCCAGAGCGGTCTCCAGACGCGCCAGCGCGGCCTTCTGCTCGGGGGTGTCCTCGGGCTGGAACATGCCCTGCTGGAGCGCTTCCTGTAGCTGCTCGGGGTGGGTCGGGTCGAGCTGGCCGACCGCGTCCTCCAGCTTGGCGGTGTCGACCTTGATGCCGCGGGCGTACCCCTCGACCGCGCCGAAGAGGTGCGAGCGCAGCCACGGCACATGGGCGAACAGCCGCTGGTGGGCGGCCTCGCGCAGCGCCAGATACAGCCGGACCTCTTCCTTGGGCACGCCGAGGCCGGAACCCAGCGCCGCGATGTTGACCGGCAGCAGGGCCGCCTTGCTCGCCGGGCCCAGCGGCAGCCCGATGTCGGTCGAGCCGACCACCTCGCCGGCCAGCACGCCCAGCGCCTGCCCGATCTGGGTGCCGAACATGGCGCCGCCCATCGAGCGCATCATCCCGAGCAGCGGGCCGGCCATGGCCTGCATCTCCTCGGGCAGCACATCGCCCATGGCGGCGCCGACGCGCTCGGCGACCGGGTCCACCAGGTCCTTCCACACCGGCAGGGTCGCCTCGACCCATTCGGCACGGCTCCAGGCCACCGCGGTCCCCGAGCCGGAGGGCAGCGAGGTGACGCCGTCCAGCCAGAGGTCCGCGAGCCGCACGGCCTCCTGGACCGCGGCGCGGTCGGCGGGGCCGACGCTCTCGTCCTTGCTGCCGTCGGCGGTGCCGCGCGCGACGGTCTGGCGGGCGATGTCCTTGGCCATGTCCCAGTTCACCGGGCCGCCCTCGTACGAGAGCATCTGCCCGAGCTGCTGGAAGGCGGCGCCCAGGTCGCCCGGGTTCAGCGAACCGAACATCGCGGCGAACGGATTCTCCGCGCCGCCCGCTCCGCCGGTTCCGCCGCCGAACCCGAAGGGATTCGCGGGGCCCTGCTCGCCGCCCTGGCCGCCCTTCTTCTTGCCGTCGTCGCCGTCCTCCGGCTCCTCCGGCGGAAGGCCGAATCCGAATGGGGTGTCACTCACGGGTTTCCTCGGCTCGTTGGGCCACCGGCCCCGGGCCGGTGGCGGATGCCCGACATCACCACCCAGCCTAGACACCTCGCCGGTTTCCGGGCTCGGTGCTTCGCTGATCGCCGCCCTGCGGCAGGATGGACGTCACCTGGTACGTATGCGTGCATGCGCTGCGTACTGAAGACAACCGCTGGAGACGCCCGGTGAGTTCCCCAGACCGAGAAGTTCGCGCTGCGCGAAACGATACGGCCCGCACCGCACGACGACCCGTCGTGGCGGTGACCGGTGCCGCCTCGGGCCCAGGTGCCCTGCTCACGCAGCGGCTCGCGGAGTCCGAAGAGGTAAAGCAGGTCCTGGCCATCGACGAGCGCCGCGGTGAGGTGACCGAGGCGCAGTGGCACGTGCTGGACGTCCGCGATCCGGCCATCGCCGAGAAGCTGCGCGGCGCCGACGTGGTGGTCCACCTCGCCGTCGACCTGGATCTGGGCACCGACCCCGCCGCCCGCACCGCCTACAACGTGCGCGGCACCCAGACGGTCCTGACGGCCGCCGCCGCGGCCGGGGTGCGCCGGGTGGTGCTGTGCACGTCCGCGATGGTCTACGGGGCGCTCCCCGACAACGCCGTGCCGCTGGCCGAGGACGCGGAGCTGAAGGCGACCGCCGAGGCCACCGGCGTCGGCGACCTGCTGGAGATCGAGCGGCTCGGGGAGCGCGCGCCCCGGGCGCATCCGGGGCTGAATGTGACCGTGGTGCGCCCGGCGCTCCTGGTCGGCGGCACGGACACCGCGCTCACCCGCTATTTCGAGTCACCAAGGCTGCTGGTCGTCGCCGGATCCCGGCCCACCTGGCAGTTCTGCCATATGGACGACCTGGTCGGCGCGCTGGAGTACGCCGCCCTGGAGAAGGTCGAGGGCGAGCTGGCGGTCGGGTGCGAGGGCTGGCTGGAGCAGGAGGAGGTCGAGGAGCTGTCCGGGATCCGGCGCATGGAGCTGCCCTCGGCGGTCGCCCTGGGCGCCGCCTCCCGGCTGCACCGGCTCGGTCTGACACCGTCCCCGGCGGGCGATCTCGCGTACACGATGCACCCCTGGGCGGTCAGCGGCAGCAGGCTGCACGCGGCGGGCTGGCGGCCGCGCTGGACCAACGAGGAGGTCCTGGCGGAGCTGCTGGAGGAGGTCGCCGGCCGCCATACCGTCGCCGGGCGGCGTCTCGGCCGTAAGGACGCCACGACGCTCGGCGCCGCGGGCGCGACCGTGGCCCTGGTGGGCACCGCGGCGATCGTGCGCCGTGCCCGTAAGGCGCGCCGCCGGGCCTGAGACGAGAGACCCCGGAAGGTGTTTTCCGGGATCCGGTAGGCCGGTGGCTCCATTGATTCCCTGAGGGCGGGACGGTACGGCACGATGGACGGCATGGCACATTCGTACGATCACCCCGGCGAGCTCGCGGCCGCCCACCCCATCCGGCTGCTCGCCGTCCGTGACACGCCCCTGTCCGTGGACGAGGTGTTCGGGGCGGTGGGCGATGCCGCGGCGGGCGGCACGGCGCTGTTCGTGGGCACCGTGCGCAACCACGACGGAGGCGCGGAGGTCGGCGCCCTGGGCTACTCCGCGCACCCGACCGCCGAGGCCGAGCTGCGCCGGGTGGCAGAGAAGGTCGTGGCCGACTTCCCGGTGCGTGCGCTGGCCGCGGTGCACCGGGTGGGCGATCTGGTGATCGGTGATCTGGCCGTGGTGGTGGCCGTCTCCTGCCCGCACCGCGCGGAGGCGTTCGCGGCCTGCCGCAAGCTGATCGACGACCTCAAGAGCGAGGTCCCGATCTGGAAGCACCAGACGTTCGCGGACGGCACCGAGGAGTGGGTCGGGGCGTAGGAGGAGTGGGGTGGGCGTGTAGGGGGAATGCGCATGCGCATGGGGGCACGGAAGGGTGTACTCCGCTTGCGTAACCCCCACCCTGCCGTAAGCGTTGAGCTGGCAGAGGATTAATCTGCTCATCTGTCAGTCGCGGTCCTGAACCGCGATTTTTCAAGGGGTTCGGGAGGCTGCTGTGGCTGCGCTTCTCTGGTTGCTGATTCCGTTGTTCGCGGCGATAGGCGCGGCGATATACGCCGGCATAGCCGCCCGAGCCGGTAAACGGAAGTCCGGGGGGGATGTAGCCGAGCTGGCCGGATACGCCCGCTTCCGCGAAGCGATGGAGCGCCGGCCCGCCGATTCGGACGCCGCGGCCTGAGGCCGCCGCCCCGTCCGCGCCGCCCCTCGTACGGACGGCCCCGACGGTGGACTGACGGACGCGTCCCGTACTGTCGTTCCATGCCACGCCGCACCGCGACGATGCTCGCCTCCCTTCTGATGCTGATCGCGCTGCTGTGCGCCGGAGTGCTGATCCCGGTGCCGTACGCGGAGATGTCGCCCGGGCCGACGTACAACACCCTGGGTGAGCACAACGGGGAGTGCGTGCTCCAGATCTCCGGCCGCAAGAGCTGTGAGACCACCGGCGGACATCTGAACATGACCACGGTCCGGGTCACCGGTTCCGAGTACCGGATGAACCTCGTGGAGGCCGTCTACGGCTGGCTGGCGCACGATGACGTGGTCGTGCCGCACAGCACCCTCTACCCGGACGACAAGACCCCGGACCAGGTGGACCAGCAGAACGCCGAGGAGTTCACCCAGTCCCAGGAGTCCGCCAAGGTCGCGGCGTTGCGGGCGCTGAAGAAGCCGGTCACCGCGCATGTCATCGTCGGCGCCGTCCAGAAGGGCGCCCCGGCCCAGGGCAAGCTGCACGCGGGCGATGTGATCAAGTCGGTGGACGGCACGGCGGTGCGCGAGCCCGACGACGTGGCCAAGCTCGTCACCAAGCACAAGCCGGGCCAGAAGGTGGTCTTCTCGGTCGTCCCGGCCAAGAACGTGGCGGCGGCGGAGAAGAGCGGCAAGCAGCCCACCGGCGAGGAGCGCGTCACGATCACCACCACGAAGGCGGACAAGGGCCCGGCCCGCGCCATCGTGGGCATCCAGGCCGGGATCGACTACACCTTCCCGTTCCGGATCGACATCAAGCTGGCGGACGTGGGCGGGCCCAGCGCCGGTCTGATGTTCGCGCTGGGGATCGTGGACCGGCTCTCGCCCGGCGACCTCACCGGCGGGAAGTTCATCGCGGGCACCGGCACGATCGACGACAAGGGCACGGTCGGCCCGATCGGCGGGATCGAGATGAAGACGATCGGCGCGCGCGAGGCGGGCGCCCGCTACTTCCTCACGCCCAAGGAGAACTGCGCGGCCGCCGCCAAGGACGTGCCGAGCGGGCTGCGGCTGGTCAAGGTGCACACGATCGACGACGCCCTTACGGCGCTCGGGAAGATCCGTAAGGGGGACACCGCCGGTCTGCCGAAGTGCACGACGGGCTGAGCGGCGCCCCCGTTGCGGGGGTCAGGTCGCGGGGATCAGGGCGCGGCGGTCAGTCGGTGGCGAAGGTGGCGGCGAGCGCGTCCGCCAGGCCCGGCACCAGACCGGCCCCGGTGAGCACCTCGGTCGGGGAGTCCTTCTCCCGCAGCCGCAGGGCCGACTCGCGCGCGCCGTCCCGCAGCACGGCCACGGTCATCCGGACCTCCTGGCGGTCCGGGTGGTCGGCGACCCACTTGGCCAGCGCCGCCTCGTCCAGACCCTCGGGCACGGAGCTCTCGGCGGACGGCGGCAGCATCTGCCGCTCCACGGTGAGGGCGCAGCCGGTCACCGCGTCCGGCCAGGCGATGGTGGCGAGGAACTCGTCCAGCGGGGCGCCGGAGGGCAGCTCGTCCTGCTCGATGGGGGTCAGGGAGGCGATCTCCTCGCCGCCCTCGTCAAGGCCGAGCTGAGCGGCGAGGCCGGGCTCCTCGGTGCGCAGCCGGGCGGTGTCGACGAGGGCGAAGAGCCGGGCGGGCTGGTCCCAGCCGAGCCCCGAGGCGTAGTCGTCGATTTCGAGTACGGCTCGGGTCAGTGGATTCGAGGCCAGCGGGTCGGTGCCGGGGGTTGCGTTGGACATGGTTCATATCGTGCCCTGTTCGGACCCGGAAACGGGAACTGAGTAAAGCCTGAGTAAGTTGCAACAGGTGGGCCCTGGAGTTCAGGGTTCTCAATCGACAGCGAACTTCGAGGTGCGCACCTTGGCTTTCCAGATGCCGGACCGCGGCGGAGGCCCTACGGGGCCGCGGGTGAGAGTCGGCCGTCCGTCCCGGCGTGCCAGGACCCTGCTCATGACCCTGGGCGTGCTGGCCGTGTTGGCCATGCTCTTTGTCATGTTTGCCGGATTTTGGACGGATTGGCTCTGGTATCGCTCACTTCATTACTCTTCCGTCTTCAGTACCACCCTGAAGACGAAGATCGGGCTGTTCTTCGTCTTCGGCGTGCTGATGGCCACGGCCGTCGGGATCAACATCTGGCTGGCCCATCGGCTGCGGCCGCCGCTCAGCGCGATGTCCATGGAGCAGCAGAGCCTGGACCGCTACCGGATGGGCATCGCCCCGTTCAAGAAGTGGGTGCTGCTCGCGGTCACCGCCCTGGTGGGGCTGATCGCGGGCGCCTCGGCGGCCGGTCAGTGGCGCATCTGGCTGCTGTGGGTCAACGGGGTGCCGTTCGGCCAGAAGGACCCGCAGTTCCACAAGGACGTGGCCTTCTACGCCTTCGATCTGCCCTGGTACCGCTTCCTGCTGAGCTTCGGCTTCGCGGCCACGGTGCTCTCGCTGATCGCCGCGGCCCTGGTGCACTACCTCTACGGGGGCCTGCGGGTCACCAGCCCCGGCGCCCGCGCGACCGCCGCGGCCACCGGCCATCTGTCGGTGCTGCTGGGCGTCTTCGTGGCGCTCAAGGCGGTGGCGTACTGGCTGGACCGCTACGGACTCGCGGTGAAGTCCAGCGACTTCAAGGCGACGGGCAACTGGACGGGTCTGCGCTATGTGGACGCCAACGCCTATCTGCCCGCGAAGACGATCCTGTTCTGCATCGCGGCGATCTGCGCGGTGCTCTTCTTCGCCACGCTGTGGCGGCGCACCTGGCAGCTGCCGGTCATCGGCTTCGGGCTCATGGTGCTGTCGGCGATCCTGATCGGCGGGCTCTACCCGGCGATCGTCCAGAAGTTCCAGGTCCAGCCGAACGAGCAGGCCAAGGAGGCGCCGTACATCCAGAAGAACATCGAGGCCACGCGCAAGGCGTACGGCATCGATGACTCCAAGGTGGCGGACTACTCCGGCAAGAACGACAGCGACGGCGGCGGCGAGAAGCTCCGTAAGGACGCCAATACGACGGCCAGTTACCGGCTGATCGACCCCAGCGTCATCTCGCCGACCTTCCAGCAGCTCCAGCAGGAGCGCAAGTACTACCAGTTCCCCTCGACGCTCGACGTCGACCGCTACAAGGGCGCCGACGGCAAGGATCAGGACACCGTCGTCGGTGTGCGCGAGCTGAACCTCAACGGCATCCCCAAGCGGAACTGGATCAACGACCACTTCACCTACACCCATGGCTACGGCATGGTGGCGGCGAAGGGCACCACGACGGACCCCAACGCGGACCCGGCCGGCTCGCCGGACTTCACCGAGTCCGGGCTGCCCACCAAGAGCTCCAGCGGCGGCGGTGTCGGCACCTACGAGCAACAGGTCTACTACGGCGAGAAGACCGACCAGTACTCGATAGTCGGTGGCCCCCAGAAGGAGCTCGACTACGAGAAGAACGGCGAGCGGACCACCAGCTACAAGGGCAAGAGCGGGGTCAGCCTCTCCAACCCGGTCAACCGCGCCGCCTACGCGGTGGCGTTCGGCGAGCCCCAGATCCTCTACTCGGGCGCGATCGGGGACGGTTCGCGGATCCTGTACAACCGCACCCCCAAGGAGCGCGTCGAGAAGGTCGCCCCCTGGCTGACCATCGACGGTGACGCCTATCCCGCCGTGGTCCATGGCCGGATCAAGTGGATCGTGGACGCCTACACCACGACCAACGGCTATCCGTACGCCTCGCGGACGACCCTGGGCGACAGCACGGCCGACTCGCTGAGCGACGGGGACCGTTCGGTGGTCGCGCAGCAGAACAAGGTCAACTACATCCGCAACTCGGTCAAGGCGACCGTGGACGCCTATGACGGCACCGTCAAGCTCTACGAGTGGGACTCCAAGGACCCGGTCCTGAAGACCTGGGAGAAGGCGTTCCCGGGGACGGTCGAGCCCAAGGAGAAGATCAGCGGCGAGCTGATGGAGCATCTGCGGTACCCGCAGGACCTGTTCAAGGTCCAGCGCGAGCTGCTGACCCGCTACCACGTCACCGACCCCACGCAGTTCTACAGCGGCAGTGACGCCTGGCAGGTGCCCGAGGACCCGACCCACAAGGAGGGGAACGCGGTCCCGCCGTACTACCTGAGCATGAGGATGCCCGATCAGAAGGGGCAGACGTTCTCGCTGACGACGACCTTCACCCCCAACGGGCGCCCCAACCTGGGGGCGTTCATGTCGATCGACGCGGATGCCAACAGTAAGGACTACGGCACGATAAGACTGCTGAAGGTCACCTCCAACGTGCCCGGTCCACAACAGGTGCAGAGCGAGCTCAACGGTGATCCGGAGGTCGCCGAGTTCGTCAGGAACCTGAGAGGCACCGACTCCGACATCGAGTACGGCAATCTGCTCACCGTGCCACTGGACAACGGCTTCCTCTATATCGAGCCCGTCTACGCCCGCGGTGGCAGCGCCAACTACCCGCTGTTGAAGAAGGTCGGCGTCTCCTACGGCAAGGAGACGGTCTTCAAGGACACCCTGGGCGAGGCCCTGGACGCCGTCTTCGGCGAGTCGTCCGAACAGCGGCCACCGGAGGACGGCGGGCAGGAGGAGCCGCCGTCGAACGCCAACCCGACGGTGAAGGAGGCCCTCAAGGACGCCTCGGACGCCTATCAGGACGCCCAGGACGCCCTCCAGAAGCAGCCGCAGGACTGGGAGGCGTACGGCAGGGCCCAGAAGGATCTGAAGGACGCGCTGGACCGCGCCGCCAAGGCGGAGAACAAGGCGGCCGGCGACAAGGGGCAGCAACAGAACCAGCCACGGAGCCAGAGCGCCGGCGGCGGTTCCGACAAGAAGGGCGGCTGACCCCTGACGACCTGCGAGAACGGCCGGGCGGCCGGCCCCTCGCGCCGTGGTACGGTGGTTCCACCACGGCGCGGGGTGGAGCAGCTCGGTAGCTCGCTGGGCTCATAACCCAGAGGTCGCAGGTTCAAATCCTGTCCCCGCTACTGACACACGAGGCCCGGATCCGCAAGGATCCGGGCCTCGTTGTGTGTTGTATGAGCGTCCACTCGGGGAATGCGGATACAAGCGTTTGGGTTGTCTCTCTGTGGGCATGTCGACAAAACGCTGAAGTGACCTCCTCGGCTGCGGTATACCAGGTGTACGCCGGACGCGGGTGATGCCACGATGGGATTTATGGGGGACAGGGTCAGTCTGTTGGAGACAGGGCGTTTTGCGCACGCGCACGACGATGCCGAGGAGGAGACCCGGCACCGCCGTGCCGCCGAGGCCGGTGACACCGCCGCGATGAGCGCGCTCGGCGCGCTGCTGCTGCGCCGCGGCGACCTCGACGGCGCCGAACCGCATCTGCGGGGAGCCACCGGGGCGGGCGATCGCGCCGCCGCCAACAACCTCGGAGTTCTGCTGCACCAGCGCGGCTATGCCGACGAGGCGGCCGGCTGGTGGCGCATAGCCGCCGTCGCCGGGTCCCCCGCCGCGGCCCACGCCCTGGGCCGCCATCACCGCGAGCGGGGCGACGAGCCCGCCGCCGAGTACTGGCTGCGCCAGTCCGCCGAGTCCGGCCACACCCTGGGGGCGTACGCGCTGGGCGATCTGCTGGAGCACCGCAGCGACATCGGGGCCGAGCGCTGGTTCCGCACGGCCGCCGAGCGCGGCCACCGCGAGGCCGCGTACCGCCTCGCCCGCATCCTGGACGACCGCGACGACGAGGGGGACGAGCCGGCGGCCGAGCGCCGCCGTGGCGCCGAAGGGGGCGGCCGGGAGGAGGCCGAGCAGTGGTACCGGCAGGCCGCCGCGCGCGGCCACCGGCGCGCCGCCCTCCACCTCGGCACGCTGCTGGAGAAGCGCGGTGAGCTCAAGGAAGCCGGGCGCTGGTACCTGATGTCCGCCAAGGACGGCGAGGCCAGGGCCGCCTGCGCGCTGGGCTTCCTGCTGCGTGACGCGGGCGACACCGACAGCGCCGCCGTCTGGTGGCACCGGGCGGCCCAGGACGGCGACGGCAACGCCGCCAACGCGCTGGGCGCGCTCCACGCCGACCGCGGCGAGCCCCAGACCGCCGAGCGCTGGTACCGCGCCGCGCTCGACGCCGGGGACATCAACGGCGCCTACAACCTCGGGCTGCTCTGCGCCGAGCAGGGCCGCACCGCCCAGGCCGAGCAGTGGTACCGCCGCGCGGCCTACGCGGGCCACCGCGAGGCCGCCAACGCGGTCGCCGTGATGCTGCTCCAGCGCGGCGACGCGGCGGGCGCCGAGCCGTGGTTCTCCAAGGCGGCCGAGGCGGGCAGCGTCGACGCCGCGTTCAACCTGGGGATCCTGCACGCGGGCCGGGGCGAGGACCGGGCGGCCCGGCAGTGGTACGAGCGGGCCGCCGCCGCCGGGCACACCGAGGCGGCGCTTCAGGTCGGCCTCGCCCTCCAGCGGGAGGGCGACCTCCAGGGCGCCGAGCGCCATCTGCGCTGCGCCGCGGGCGGCGGCAGCGCCGAGGGCGCCTTCCGGCTGGCCGCGCTGCTGGACCGCTCCTCGGTCGGCGGCGACCCGGCGACCGGCACCGGCTTCGGCAGCTCGTCCGGGACGCGCTTCCCGACCCCGCCGCCGGACGACGGCTCCGGGCCGCACGTCCCCGAGTACGAGGAGTGGTACGAGCGCGCCGCGCGGCAGGGCCACCGGCGGGCCCAGGTGCGGGTGGGCATGTTCGCGGCCGCGCGCGCCGATGTGGTCGAGGCCGCGCGCTGGTACCGCATGGCCGCCGAGGCGGGCAGCAGCAACGGCGCGTTCAACCTGGGGCTGCTGCTGGCCCGGGAGGGCAGCGAGCCGGAGGCCGCCCTGTGGTGGACGCGTGCCGCCGAGTCGGGGCACGGCCGGGCCGCGCTGCGGCTCGCGCTGCTCGCGGCCCGTCGCGGCGCGCTCACCGAAGGGCAGCGGTGGTGCGCGCGGGCGGTCGAGCTGGGGCCCGCGGAGGTCGCCGAGCGCGCGGCCCGGCTGCGGGAGGCGCTCCAGCAGGAGCTCACGGCGTAGGCGGCGGGACCGGGCTGGGTGCCCTTCCCCTTCCCGCCCCTTCCCGCAGCGTCGATATGCGGCTCCGCCGCGTGGCAGGGGCTCCGCCCCCGGACCCCGGTCCTCAAACGCCGGACGGGCTGATTTCAGCCCGTCCGGGGCCCAGGGGGCGGCCCCATGGTTCGGGAAGGGGCGGGGAGGGGGAAAGATCCGCCGGACCCGCCCGCGGTGAGCCACCGGTGGGGCCCGTCGGTAACCGGTTTGCTCCTGCTGTCCACCCCGGGTTAAGGTTGCTACACAACGACGCGGGGTGGAGCAGCTCGGTAGCTCGCTGGGCTCATAACCCAGAGGTCGCAGGTTCAAATCCTGTCCCCGCTACCACGACGAAAGGCCCGGATCCTCCAGGATCCGGGCCTTTCGTCTGTCGCTGCCCCAGGGGCCCTCTCAGGCCGCGCAGTTGGGGCACAGCCCCCGGTACGTCACCTCGACCGCGGAGATCGCGAAGCCGTAGCGCTCCTGGGTGGGCAGGTCGGCGAGCAGATCGCCGGAGGGGTGGACATCGCGGATCGTGCCGCAGCGCGCGCACACCAGGTGCTGATGCGCGTGGTGCGCGTTCGGGTCGTAGCGCTTGGCCCTGCCGTCCGTGCTGACCTCGATCACCTCGCCGAGCGTGACGAGCTCGCCGAGGGTGTTGTACACGGTCGCGCGGGAGATCTCGGGCAGGCGCTCCGCCGCCAGCGCGTGGACTTCGTCGGCGGTGTAGTGCACGTGGTCCCCGTCGAGGACCTCGGCGACGACACGCCGCTGCGCCGTCAGCCTCCAGCCGCGTCCCCTGAGCCGTTCCAGCAGGTCACTCATGCCATTCACCTATCAGTCAGATAAGGACAAGGGTAGCAGCGGACGAGTCCTTGACCAGATCTGGTACGAGTCTCAAAGGCTTCTTGACTTAGATAATGTCCAATGTAGGATCGAGCCCAGCCCCAGACCAGGGACAGAATGCGAGTACGCAGGAGGCGCACGTGACGGTCCAGGACGACATCACTGGTCCGCTGACCACGGAGTCCGGGGCTCCGGTGGCGGACAACCAGAACAGCGAGACGGCGGGCGTCGGCGGTCCGGTCCTCATCCAGGACCAGCACCTGATCGAGAAGCTCGCCCACTTCAACCGCGAGCGGATCCCGGAGCGGATCGTGCACGCGCGGGGCGCCGGTGCGTACGGCACCTTCACCGTGACCGCGGATGTGACGAAGTACACCCGCGCCACGTTCCTCTCCGAGGTCGGCAAGCAGACCGAGACGTTCCTGCGCTTCTCGACGGTCGCCGGCAACCTCGGATCGGCGGACGCGGTGCGCGACCCGCGCGGCTTCGCGCTGAAGTTCTACACCGAGGACGGCAACTACGACCTGGTCGGGAACAACACCCCGGTGTTCTTCATCAAGGACGCCATCAAGTTCCCCGACTTCATCCACACCCAGAAGCGCGACCCGTACACCGGCTCGCAGGAGGCGGACAACGTCTGGGACTTCTGGGGGCTCTCGCCCGAGGCGACCCACCAGGTGACCTGGCTGTTCGGCGACCGCGGCATCCCCGCCTCGTACCGCCACATGAACGGCTACGGTTCGCACACCTACCAGTGGAACAACGCCGCGGGCGAGGTCTTCTGGGTGAAGTACCACTTCAAGACCGACCAGGGGATCAAGAACCTCACCGCCGCCGAGGCGGCCGAGACCGCCGGTCTCGACCCGGACAGCCACCAGCGCGATCTGCGCGAGGCCATCGAGCGGGGTGACTTCCCGACCTGGACCGTGCAGGTGCAGATCATGCCGGCGGCCGACGCGGCGAACTACCGCTTCAACCCGTTCGACCTGACCAAGGTCTGGCCGCACGAGGACTACCCGCCGATCGAGATCGGCAAGCTGGAACTCAACCGCAACCCGCGGAACATCTTCGCCGAGGTCGAGCAGTCGATCTTCTCGCCGGCCCACTTCGTGCCGGGTATCGGCCCGTCCCCGGACAAGATGCTCCAGGGCCGTCTGTTCGCGTACGGCGACGCCCACCGCTACCGCGTCGGCATCAACGCCGACCACCTGCCGGTGAACCGTCCGCACGCGGCCGAGGCGCGCACGTACGGCCGGGACGGCTTCCTGTACGACGGCCGCCACGCGGGCGCCAAGAACTACGAGCCCAACAGCTTCGGCGGCCCGGCCGAGACCGGTCAGGCGCTGTGGCAGCCGTCCCCGGTGTCCGGCCGGACCGGGGACCACGAGGCCCCCTCGCACGCCGAGGACGACGACTTCGTCCAGGCGGGCAACCTCTACCGGCTGATGTCGGACGACGAGAAGGAGCGCCTGATCGAGAATCTGGCGCAGTTCATCGCCAAGGTCTCCCGCGATGACATCGCACAGCGGGCGATCGATAACTTCCGTAAGGCGGACACCGACTACGGCAAGCGGCTGGAGGCCGCGGTCCAGGCCCTGCGCGGCTGACGGACGCTTGCCGTATCAACCGAAGAGGCCGGACGCCGTTGGGCTCCGGCCTCTTCGGGTGCCGGTCCGGTTCGTATGCCGGTCCGGAGGCCGGTTCAGGTGCCGGGCGCGGTGCGCCGGGCCCTTACGCCGGTACGGGCTGGGGCGCCGGGACCCAGCAGCGGATGATGTCGCGCACGGACACCACCCCGACCGGGTCGCCCGCGTCGAGGACGATCAGATGGCGGAAGCCGCCCTGGGACATCGCGCGGGCCGCCTCGTCCAGCGTCCACCCGGGGGCGGCGAAGACGACATCGGCGGTGGTGTGGTCGTGTGCGGTCTCCTGGTCGGGGTCCTGGCCCGCCCCCAGGGAGTTGAGGATGTCGCGCTCGGTGAGAATCCCCAGGCCGCTGGTGTCGGGATCGAGCACGATGGCCGATCCCACCCGTCGCGCCGACATCAGCCGGGCGGCCTGGCGGAGTGTGTGCGCGGGGCCGATGGTGAGGACCACCGAGCTCATGGCGTCACGGACGTGCATGGGCATGGATGGAGCCACCTCCTTGGTGAATCCCGGATCCCATTAGAGAAAGGATTCACAAGTTCACAAGGTCTGGAATTCTCATGTTCACATGCCTTGGTGGGTCCAACAAGGGCGCGCGGAAGCCGATCTGCCGCGGAGTGCGCCCCGCGCTCCGGTTCATGCTCCGGCCAGCCGCCGGAAGGCTCCTCAGGACCGCAGGTAGTCCAGCATCACCCCATGCAGCAGCCCATTGGACGCGGCCGCGTCGCCGCTGTTCGGGCCCGGTACGCCGTCGAGTCCGGTGAAGCGGCCGCCCGCCTCCTGGACGATCACCGCGTTGGCCGCCATGTCCCACAGCGACAATTCCGGTTCGGCGCAGATGTCCACCGAGCCCTCGGCCACCATCATGTACGGCCAGAAGTCGCCGTAGCCACGGGTGCGCCAGCAGGCGCGGGTCAGGTCGAGGAAGCCGTTCAGCCTGCCGCGCTCCTCCCAGCCGCTGAGCGAGGAGTACGCGAACGAGGCGTCGGAGAGGTTGCTCACCTTCGAGACCGCGAGCCGGGACGCGGAGGACAGGCTGCGCCCGGTGTACGCACCGAGCCCCTCGGCGGCCCACCAGCGCCGTCCCAGCGCCGGTGCCGAGACCACCCCGACCACCGGCCGGTCGCCGCCCTCACCGCGCTCCATGAGGGCGATCAGGGTGGCCCAGACCGGGACCCCGCGCACATAGTTCTTGGTGCCGTCGATCGGGTCGACCACCCAGCGCCGCGGACCGCTGCCCTCGCTGCCGAACTCCTCGCCGAGCACCGCGTCGCGCGGCCGGGCGCGCTGGAGCGAGGTGCGGATCAGCTCCTCGGCCGCCTTGTCGGCCTCGCTCACCGGCGTCATATCGGGTTTTGTCTCGACCTTGAGGTCGAGCGCCTTGAACCGCTCCATGGTGGTCGCGTCGGCGGCGTCGGCGAGAACGTGGGCGAGACGCAGGTCATCGTGGTAGTCGGGCATGGCCGAACAGTATCGACAGGAAAAGACGCGGAGCTACACGACTCCACAACGACCAGGGGACTTCGGCTGGACGGCCCGCCCGCGCGGGGCTCTTGACTTCATCTGGCGGCCCGTCAATTCTGTCGGGCACATGCCGGGCCGGGAGGCGACGATGCCCGCTCTGGGAGGCGACGATGCCCGCAGCGCGTGAATCCTTACTCGACGCGGCCTTCGCCGCGCTCGAGCGCGGTCCGTGGCCGAGGGTGAAGATGTCCGAGGTCGCGGCGGCGGCCGGGGTCTCCCGGAGACCCTCTACAACGAGTTCGGCAGCAAGGACGGCCTCGCCCGCGCTCTGGTGCGACGCGAGGCCGACGCGTATCTGTGCGGGGTCGAGCGGGCGCTGTCCAGGGGGTCGGGCCCGGCGGCCCTGGCGGCCCCCGGGGAGCGGCTGGCCGCCGCGGCGGTGTGGACGGTCCGCTCGGCGAGCGAGAACCCGCTGGTGCGGGCGGTGCTCACGGGCCGCTGGAACGAACGGCTGCCGACGTCCGTAAGGACGATACCGCCGGGTGAGCCGGAGCCGCTGCCCGCGCCGGGCGAGCTGATCGGCGAGGCGCGGGACCGCGCGGTGCGGCTGCTGGAGGGCGACTGGCCGCCCGGCGCGGTCGAGCTGCCGCTGGCCTGTGAGGCGGTCGCCAGGCTGGCCCTGTCGTACGTGGTGGCGCCCGCTCCGGCGGCGGATGTGGCCCGTATGGTGCGCACGGTGCTGGCCTGAGCCGCCCGGGGGGTACGGGGGTGCGGGGGGTGCGGGGCGTCCGGTGGGCCGCCGCGGGCGTGGGGCTCCGTCCGCCGACGCCTCAGTGGGCCGAGCCGGAAAGCTGGAGCCCTATCACGCCGACGATCACCAGCGAGATGGAGATGATCTTGAGCGTGGAGACGAGGTCGCCGAGGAAGACCATGCCGTAGATCGCGGTCCCGGCGGCCCCGATCCCCGTCCACACCGCGTACGCGGGTCCCACGTCGAGCTTCTTCAGGGACAGCGTCAGCAGCCCGAAGCTGCCGAGCGCGAACGCGCAGAAGGCGATGGTTGGCCAGAGGCGGGTGAAGCCGTGCGAGAGCTTGAGACAGACGGCGAAGCCGGTTTCGAGTAGCCCGGCGACCACGACCAGCAGCCACGCCATAGAGATGCCCTCCCGTGCCGCCGTCGGCTGCCGTCGTCCGGGGCGTCCCCGGTCGTCTGGATTGCCTGAGTCGCCTCGATTGCTTGATGCGATTATCCATTTACCGCCTGGGTGGAGCGGCAAACACGCCCCCTGCGGGTGTCCGGGCCGCTCCCTGCGGGTGTTCGGCGGATCTTGCCGCCTGCGGCGGGCCTTCCCCTCCCCGCCCCTCCCCGCCCCTTCCCGAAACTGGGGCTCCGCCCCAGACCCCGGGGCCAGGGCCCCACCCCTGACCCCGGGCTTGAGACGAGGCCCCGCCATGCGGCTCCGCCGCATGGCGATGCTGCGGAAGGGCGGGGCCCCGGTCTGGGGTCTGGGGTGGGGCTCCGGTCCGGGGTTTGGGGTGGAGCCGGGGGTCTGGGGCGGGGCCCCGGTCCGGGGTTTGGGGGAGCCCGGGGTCTGGGGCGAAGCCCCAGTTTCGGGAAGGGGCGGGGAGGGGAGCAGCCCGCCGCAGGCGGCATGGTCCGCCGGACAGGTCCTAGTCGCCCTCTCGCCGCTCGCGGGTGGCCAGCAGTCGCCGCAGGGAGTAGAGCCGGGCCGGTTCGGCGTGGCCGTCGGCCACCCACTGGTCCAGCGCGCAGTCCGGCTCGTCGTGGCTACAGGCGCGCGGGCAGCCCTCGGTGCCCGGTTCCAGGTCCGGGAAGGCGTGGATGACCCGCGCCGGGTCCACGTGGTGCAGCCCGAAGGACCGCACGCCCGGGGTGTCGATCGCCCATCCCTTGGCGTCCGGCAGGGGCAGCGCGAGCGCGGAGGTGGTGGTGTGGCGGCCGCGGCCGGTGACCGCGTTCACTCGGCCGGTGGCCCGCTGGCGGTCCGGGACCAGCGCGTTCACCAGTGTCGTCTTGCCCACGCCCGAGTGGCCGACGAAGACGGTGATCCGGTCCGTCAGCCGCTCCCGCACCCGGTCGGCGGCGTCGCCGTCGGCGAGCTCGTCGCGGCTGGTGACGACATAGGGGACGCCGAGCGGCTCATAGGTCTTCAGCATGTCGTCGGCGGGCGCCAGATCGGACTTGGTGAGGACGAGCAGCGGCTCCAGGCCCGCGTCGAAGGCGGCCACCAGACAACGGTCGATCAGCCGCGGGCGCGGCTCGGGATCGGCCAGGGCGGTCACGATCGCGAGCTGGTCGGCGTTGGCGACCACCACCCGCTCGTACGGATCGTCGTCGTCGGCGGTCCGGCGCAGGACGGAGGAGCGCTCCTCGACGCGGACGATCCGGGCGAGCGTGTCCTTGTCGCCGGAGAGATCCCCGACGACCGCGACCCGGTCGCCGACCACGACGCCCTTACGGCCGAGCTCGCGGGCCTTCATGGCGGTGATGGTGCGGTCCTCGACCAGGACCGTGAGCCGGCCGCGGTCGACCGTGAGCACGAATCCCTCGGTGGCGTCCTCGTGTTTGGGGCGGATGTTGGTGCGCGGCCGGTTGCCCTTGCGGTTGGGGCGGATCCGAACGTCGTCCTCGTCGGTGTGCTTGCCGTAGCGGCGCATGAGTCCAGGCTCTCAGGATCTCCGCGCCGAGGTCGTCGTCGCGTCGAGCATGCCGGTCCACAGACCGGGGAAGTCGGGGAGGGTCTTGGCGGTGGTCGCCACGTTCTCGACCAGCACGCCGTCGACGGCCAGACCGAGGACGGCGGCGGCGGTGGCCAGCCGGTGGTCCTCGTAGGTGTGGAAGATCCCGCCGTGCAGCGGGCGCGGGCGGATCCGCAGGCCGTCCTCGGTCTCGGTGACGTCCCCGCCCAGCTCGTTGATCTCCTTGGCGAGGGCGGCGAGCCGGTCGGTCTCGTGGAGCCGCAGATGCGCGATGCCGCGCAGCACCGACTCGGAGTCGGCCAGCGCCGCGACCGCCGCGATCACCGGGGTGAGCTCGCCGACCTCGTGCAGATCGGCGTCGATCCCGGTGATCCGGCCCGTTCCGGCGAAGGTCAGACCGGTGTCGGTGAGCTCGCAGGAACCGCCCATCTCGGTGAAGATCCGGCGCAGTTCGTCGCCGGGCTGGGTGGTGCGCTCCGGCCAGTCCGGGATGGTCACCCGGCCGCCGGTGACCAGGGCGGCGGCCAGGAACGGCGCCGCGTTGGACAGATCGGGCTCGACGACCAGATCGCGGCCGAGCAGCGCGCTCGGCGCCACCCGCCAGACGCCCCGCTCGCCGCCCGCCTCCGGGGTGTCCACCCGCGCGCCCGCCGCGCGCAGCATGTCCACGGTCATCCGGATGTGCGGCAGGGAGGGCAGCGCGGCGCCGATGTGACGCACCTCGGCGCCCTGGTTGAAGCGCGGCGCGGACAGCAGCAGCGCGCTGACGAACTGGGAGGACGACGAGGCGTCGACGCGGACCGGGCCGCCGTCCAGCGCCCCGCCGCCGTGCACGGTCATCGGCAGCGCGCCGCGGCCGTCGTCGTCGATACGGGCGCCCAGCGCGCGCAGCGCGTCGATCACGCCGTGCAGCGGGCGCTCGTGGGAGCGGGGGTCGCCGTCGAAGTGGACGGGACCGTCGGCCAGGGCGGCGACCGGCGGCAGGAAGCGCATCACGGTGCCGGCGTTGCCGACGTCGATGGTGGCCGGGCCGTGCAGCCCCGCCGGGATGACCCGCCAGGCTTCCCCGCCGCCGGAGGGGCCGCCGGAGCCGAGGGCGCCGTCGGACACCGTCTCCTCGATGCCGACGCCCATGGCGCGCAGGGCGGCGGCCATCAGGAGGGTGTCGCGGGAGCGGAGCGGGCGGCGCAGCCAGCCGGGTTCGGCGGCGAGCGCGGCCAGGATCAGACCGCGGTTGGTAACCGACTTGGATCCGGGCACGGTGACGGTCGCGTCGACCGCTCCATCGGCGGTCGGAGCGGGCCAGAGGGCGGTGTTGTCGCCCGGGGAGGTCTCAATGCCGGTCATGGGTCTCACTTTAGTGGTTCGCCCAGAGTGCCAATCTTGATCGAAAGTGGCGAAACCCAGTCGAAACACGGCGCTGCTACGGGCACCAGTGGAGGCGCGCCGGGCGCTCGTGCGGGGTCACGGCCCCAGGAGCCGGGGTCATAGCCCCAGTAGTCGGGGTCACAGTCCCAGCAGCCAGCGCCCTCCGGCGAGCAGCGAACACAGCGAGACCACGTGGAAGAGCAGCAGCCAGGCGGCGGCCGGAATGCCCGTCAGCCGGGCGAGCTGGTCGGGGTCGGAGTCGTACGCGCCGCCGTGACGGCGCTTGCGCTGGAGCTCGAAGGCCGGTCGCACGCCCCCCAGGAGGAGGAACCACACCACGGCGTACGCGAACCCCGCCTGGACGTCCGGCCCGGTCAGCCAGGAGACGAGGAAGAAGGCGGCACCGCTGATGACGACCGTAAGGACGCCATAGGCGTTGCGGATCATCACCAGCATCGCGACCAGCAGCGCCGTCGTCCCCCACAGCAGCAAGGTGATGTGGTTCGCCGCCAGCAGCCAGGCGCCGCCGAGGCCCAGCAGGGAGGGGGCGGTGTAGCCGGACGCCGCGGTGAGGATCATGCCCAGGCCCGTGGGCTTGCCGCGCGAGACGGTCAGCCCAGAGGTGTCCGAGTGCAGCCGTATGCCGTCCAGCCGCCGCCCGCTGAGCACGGCGACCACGGCGTGGCCGCCCTCATGGGCGATGGTGATGGCGTTACGGGCTATCCGCCACGCCGTACGGAAGACCACGACCGCGAACGCGATCACGCCGGTGGAGACGACCAGCCAGGTGGTGGGGTCGGGCTGGGAGCCGGTCACCCGGTCCCACAGATCGGCGGCGTTCGTTGCGTCCATGTGCGGGCGGCTCCTCGCGTCGGTAGGGGTCGTGGCAGTGTGGCACCTATGTGCGGTCGATACGCAGCGAGCCGGAGGCCGGAGGATCTCGTCGGGCTCTTCGGAGTGGAGAAGTGGGAGCCGGAGGAGACTCTGGCGCCGGACTGGAACGTCGCGCCCACCAAGGACGTGTACGCGGTGCTCGAACGCCCCCTTAAGGACGCCGCCGAGCCGCGTCCGGTTCGCCAGTTGAGGGCGTTGAAGTGGGGGCTGGTGCCGTCCTGGGCGAAGTCTCCCGAGGGCGGCGCCAAGATGATCAACGCACGGGCCGAGACCGTGCACGAGAAGCCGTCCTACCGGCGCCCGTTCGCCTCGCGGCGCTGCATCCTGCCCGCGGACGGCTACTACGAGTGGGTCACCGCGGCGGGGGAGCGGCAGCTGGAGGAGAAGGGCAAGCGGAAGCGGCCCCGCAAGCAGCCGTACTTCGTGACCCCGGTGGACGGCTCGGTGATGGCCATGGCCGGGCTGTACGAGTTCTGGCGGGACCGGACGCTGCCGGACGAGCACCCCCGGGCGTGGTGGGTCACCTGCACGGTGATCACCACCGAGGCGGACAAGGAGCCCTTCGGGGGCCCGGCCCGGGACGAGGGGCCGGGCTCGCTCGCCGAGATCCACCCGCGGATGCCGCTGGTCCTCACCGAGGACCGCTGGGCCTCCTGGCTGGACCCGGGCCGTACCGACCCCGACGACCTGCTGCCGCTGCTGGCGCCGCCGCCCTCCGGGCTACTGCGGGCGTACCCGGTGGCCACCGGGGTGAGTGATGTCCGTAACAACGGCCCCGAGCTGCTGGAGGAGCTCGAGGCCCCGGAGGAGGGCACGCTGTTCTGATGGCCGCTAAGAAGACGGACGAACCTCAGGAGAAGGCGGACGAACCTCAGGTGACCACCGAGCTGGTGGCGTCCCCGGCCGGGGACGCCCGGATCACCTGGCACCACGCCCCCGGCGCCCATGCGCTGCTGGCCGCGAGCCATGGCGCCGGCGGGGGCATCGAGGCGCGGGACCTGCGCGCGCTGGCCGGGGCGCTCCCCGGGCTCGGCGTGAGCGTCGCGCTGGTCGAGCAGCCGTGGCGGGTGGCGGGCAAGAAGATCGCGCCCGCGCCCTCGACCCTGGACACCGGATGGCGTGCCGTATGGCCCGCGCTGGAGAAGGCCGGGCTGCCGATCGTGGCGGGCGGCCGCAGCGCCGGGGCGCGGGTGGCCTGCCGGACCGCGACGGAGCTGGGCGCGAAGGCCGTACTGGCGCTGTCGTTCCCGCTGCACACACCGGGCAAGCCGGAGCGGTCCCGGGCCGAGGAGCTGCTGGCCACGGGCGTGCCGACGCTGATCGTCCAGGGCGGTCGGGACCCGTTCGGGCGACCGGAGGAGTTCCCGGAGCTGCCCGCGGCCATGGAGCTCGTGGAGGTGCCTTACGGCGACCACGTCTTCGGCCTGCCGAAGTCGGCGGACCTCGACGAGCCCGCGGCGCTCGCCCTGATCACCGGGGCCGTCACCGACTGGCTGCCGCGCGCCCTGGGGTGATCGCCGGCCGTCGGCCGCTGAGAACTGACCTGACCTGCCCTGGCCCTGGCCCTGGGCGCCCGGCGCCGGGGCGGGAATGCGGCGGGAGGGATCCGTGTTGAACGGGCTGTCGGTACTCACCGTGTAAGAGGCACTGATACGCGGAACACGAGGAAAGGGAGTCCCCCGCATGGGTTCGCTTGCTTGCCCGGCCCGTCCACGCGCCGCTGACCTGGACTGGTCTCAGCTGCAAGCAGCGCAGGCCGTGAAGATCGAAGCGGCGGGCGCACCGGATCGTCGTCTATTCTCCGATTCGAGCGGGTCCACATCCGGACCCGACACGAAGCTGGAGGAGGTGGGTCAGGTCACTGGGACCGACGCAGGTACCGACGGCGTGACCGAGGGAGAGCCGGTCGAGCGGTCGCAGGAGTCGTCCTCGGAGCGCAACGCGCGCTTCGAACGGGACGCCCTTGCCTTCTTGGACCAGATGTACTCGGCCGCGCTGCGGATGACGCGTAACCCGGCCGACGCCGAGGACCTCGTGCAGGAGACCTACGCCAAGGCGTACGGGTCCTTCCACCAGTTCCGCGAGGGCACCAACCTCAAGGCGTGGCTGTACCGCATCCTGACCAATACCTTCATCAACTCGTACCGCAAGAAGCAGCGGGAGCCCCAGCGCAGCGCGGCCGAGGAGATCGAGGACTGGCAGCTCGCGCGTGCCGAGTCGCATATGTCGACCGGTCTGCGCTCCGCCGAGTCGCAGGCCCTCGACCACCTGCCCGACTCCGATGTCAAGGAGGCCCTTCAGGCCATCCCCGAGGAGTTCCGCATCGCGGTCTATCTCGCGGACGTCGAGGGCTTTGCCTACAAGGAGATCGCGGACATCATGGGTACACCCATCGGTACGGTGATGTCCCGGCTGCACCGTGGTCGCCGCCAGCTGCGCGGTCTGCTGGAGGACTACGCCCGCGGGCGCGGGCTGGTCCCGGCTGGCGCGGGCGCCGCGGCGGACGAGTCGCACGATCGGAAAGGCGCGGACTCATGAGCTGCGGAGAGCCGCATGAGACGGACTGCTCCGAGGTTCTCGACCACCTCTACGAGTTCCTCGACCACGAGATGCCGGACGGCGACTGCGCCAAGTTCGAGGTGCACTTCGACGAGTGCTCCCCGTGCCTGGAGAAGTACGGCCTCGAGAAGGCCGTGAAGAAGCTCGTCAAGCGGTGCTGTGGCCATGACGACGTGCCCACCGATCTCCGGTCGAAGGTCATGGGGCGGATCGAGCTGATCCGCTCCGGGCAGGCGGTGCCGGAGCGCGAGATCACGGCGGAGACGAACGCGCCGGGCAACGCGCCGAGCAGCGCCCAGGAGTGACCCCGGGGCTCAGGCCCCAAGCGACCCTGGTGCTCAGGCCCGAAGTGACCCGGGCTCAGGCCCTGAGCGAGTCCGGAGCTCCGGTCCCGGGTGCCCTCTGGGCTCAGGCCCCAGGTGCCCCTCGGGCTCAGGCCCCAGTGGATCCCCGGTCGAACGCCTATCGAGTTGGCGCGTTCTCATTCCCACCCTCGGTGATCAGATCATCACTCGAAGGGGTGTAATCGGACAGTCCCTCCGATCCCATACGCCCCGCCTCGTCCTAAGCTCCCCAACCACCTGAGCCGCCCCGCCCGAGAGGGGTGGCGCGATGGACATGGAATGGGGAGGAGGACACCGTGCGGGCACTTCCCCACGCGGCGCGCGCCTATGTCCTGTGCGCCGTGCTCGCCGGGGCGTACTGCGCCGCCCCGGCCGTACGGCCCGGAGCGGCCGTCCCCTGGGCCACGACCGCCCTGCTCGCCGCGGTTCACGCGGTCGGCTCCAGGGTCCGCGCCCGGTGGCCAGAATGGTGCAGCCCCGTCCTTCTGGCCGGGGCTTTTCTGCTGCCGCCCGCCGCCGCGGCGCTGGTCGCCGTGCCCGGTGCGCTGCTCGCCCGCGTCGAGCGGCCCCCGGCCCGGGCGCGGCGGGCCTGGCGGGCCGCACGGCTCTCGCTGGCCGTCTGGGCCGCCTCGTGCGCCTTCGCGGCCCTGAACGGCCCCGGGACCCTCAGCGCCCTCTGGGCGCTCGGCGACGGCGCCCAGGCCCCCGCTGGGCAGGTGTCGCCCGGTACGCCCGGCTTTCCGTACGCCCTGGCGGCCGCCGTGGCCGCCGCGCTCGTCCTGGGCCTGACCGCCACCACCCTGGAGGGCGGGGTGCTGGTCACCGCCGAGCGGCAGTCCCCGCGCGCCGCCTGGTGGGGGCGGCTGCCCGGCGCCCTCGCCCCGTATCTGGTGCACGGGCCCGCCGGGCTGGCCATGGCGGTGCTGTGGCGCAGCCCTTACGGACCGGCGGCGGCCCTGCTGGTGCTGCTGCCGATGTACGTCTGCGCCTGCGGCTTCGTGCTCTACCGCCGTGAGAGCGCCGCCCACCAGGCCACCATCCGGGCCCTGGTCCAGGCGGTCGACATCAAGGACCGCTACACCCGTGGCCACAGCGAGCGCGTCGGCCGCGCCTCCGCGATGATCGCCCGCGAGCTGGGCATGAGCGGTGAGCGGCTGGAGGCGCTGCGGATCGCGGGCATCCTCCACGACGTCGGCAAGCTCGGCGTGCCCACCCGGCTGCTGCGCAAAAACGGTCCGCTGACCCCCGATGAGCGCCGGGTGATCGAGCTCCACCCGGAGTACGGCGACGAGATGGTGCGCGGCATCGGCTTCCTGGGCGAGGCGCGGGCCGCGATCCTCCACCACCATGAGCGGCTGGACGGCAGCGGCTATCCGTACGGGCTCGCCGGGGCGCAGATCCCGGAGTTCGCCCGGGTGGTCGCGGTGGCGGACGCCTTCGACGCGATGACCTCGACGCGTACGTACCGCAGGGCCCGGCCGGTGCCCACGGCCGTGGAGGAGCTGCAACGGTGCGCGGGCTCGCAGTTCGACCCCCGCATGGTCGGGGCCCTCACCCGCGCACTTGACCGCCACGGCTGGCACGCGGCGGTCACGGCGGACGCCCCTGAGGAGCGCGGAAACGTCCCGGCAGAGCCCGCCCCGCCCCTGGTACGCGCGGCGGCCCCGGGCGCCTCGGACGACCCCGGCGGGCCCCGCCCCGGCACGGGCGGCCCCGGCGGTGGCCCATGAGCCCCGCCGAGGACCCCACCAGGCCCAGCACGAACGATTCCCCCCACGCCTCCGGGCCCGCCCCCGGCCCAGCCGACGAGGGCCCGGGGGAGGTCCCGGAGACCTCGGGCAGACGCGGAGGCGGGACAGGGGCCCCGGGTCGCCTCGGCTCCGGACCGGGCCCCCGGCCTGCCGACGCGGGGACTGGGGGAGCCCCGGAGAGCTCGGGTAGGAGTGGGACCGGGGCACCGGGCCGTTTCGGATCGCGGGAGCGGGACGAAAGCGCGGCTCAGCGGGCTGCCAGGGCGGGGCGCCCCAGTTCGGCAGCGGCCGGCCCCCGACCTCCTAACGCTCTCGCCCGGATCGCCGAGCGGCACGCTCGCGCCCTCCATCGCACCCGCCGTCAACGGGCCGAGGCCGCCGCCGCTCGTGAGGAGGGGCGGGAGCGCATATCCCTGGGCCGTTATGGCGGCCTTACGGTCGTCGCCGTGTATGGCGCGGCGGGGGCGCTTGCCGTAGTGGCGCTGGTGTGGACCGAGTGGCATGGGGTGCGGCAGGCGGAGGCGGCGCTGGCCTTCGGGGCGCTCATCGTCGTGGGGGAGGCGATCCGGTGCGTCGAGGCGCCGCCCGCGCTGCCGGGCGGCGGCGGGGGAGTGCCCGATCCGCGCGGTGAGCCCGCGCCCCTCGCCGCCGCCGGCGCGCTCGGTTACGCCCTGCTCGGGCGGCTCGGCGGGGAGCCCGCCGACCATGGCGTCCTCCAGGTGGTCACCGTCGTCGTGGCGGCATCGCTCGCCGGGCTGGTGGCGCCGCTCGCGCTCGGCTGCCCGGTCGACCCCGGTCACACCGCGCGCCGGGTGCTGACCGCCGCGTTCGCCGCCGTCTGCTTCCAACCGCTGCACCGGACCGGCCGTTTGGCCGACTGGCTCGGCCATGGTCCGTCCCTCGTCGGCTATTTGCTCGCCCTGCTGGCCCTGACCGCCCTGTGCGACGCCGTCCTGGCCGCCGCCCTCGCCCGCGCCCGTACCGGGTGGCCTTACGGGCCGCTGCTCCGCGACGAGCTGCGGTCGCTGCCCGGGGTCGGGGCGGCGGTGTGCGCGACCGCCGCCGTGATGGCGCTCACCGTGGCCGTCGCCGGGCTGTGGCCGATGCCGGTGCTGGCGGTGCCGCTGCTGCTGATCCAGTACTCCTACCGCCGCTACGCCGGGATACGGGCCACCTACCGCCAGACCATCGCCTCCCTGGCCCGGTCGACCGAGATAGCCGGGTACACCCCGACCGGCCACGCCCGCGAGGTGGCCGGGCTCAGCCGGGCCGTGGGGCGTGAGCTGGGCCTCTCCGAGCCCCGGCTGACCGTGCTGGAGTACGCGGCGCTGATGCACGACATCGGCCAGCTGTCCCTGGTGGACCCGGTGCCCGCCGGGGCCACCGAACCGCTGCCCGCCGCCGAGCAGCGAAAAATCGCGCTGCTCGGCGGCGCTGTGGTGCGCCAGACCGGGGTACCCGCCGAGGTGGCGCTGGTCGTGGAGCGCCAGGCGGACCCGTACCGCGAGCAGCCGCTCGCCGCGCGTATCGTGCGCGCGGTGAACGCGTACACCGAGCTGGTGAGCGGGCCCGCGGCCGAGGGCGCGGCCGGGGCGGCGGCGCTGCGCGCCCTGGAGCGGCTGCGGCTGACCACGGCGCGCGACTTCGACCCGGTCGTGGTCGAGGCGCTCGCCACGGTGCTGTCGCGCGGGGCTTACGGCCGCCCCCGGTGAGAACTGATAACTCGCCGGTAATGAGCGGGGCTCCCGAGGGGCATGGTTGGATGCGAGGAGAGGGGTGCCAGGCCAGATGGCCGGTGGCAAGGAGGTGTGGTGGGCGTCGCATCCCGGCCGCAGCGTGAGGGGTCGGGCTGAGATGTCCGCGAATGTGTGGCAGGTTGTCTTCGAGGGAGGGCGACGCCGTCCGCGAAGGCATCTGGTACGGGACGACTTCGATACCGGCAGGCGGGAATCGTGAAGATCTTCGGCAAGGTACGGCACCGGCCGTCCGCCTCATGGCGGCAGGCCACGGACCGTGCGTTCACGCTCATCGGCGACGGCCGGTACGAGGACGCGGGCGCGCTGCTGACCCGCGCCGCCGACCTGGAGCCGTGGCTGTCGGAGTCCTGGTTCAACCTGGCGCTGCTGCACAAGTTCCGGCACGACTGGGAGCAGGCGCGCGCCGCGGGGCTGCGGGCGGTCGCGCTGCTGGACCGTGAGACGGGCGCTCCGGACTGGTGGAACGTGGGGATCGCGGCCACCGCGCTCCAGGACTGGCCGCTGGCCCGCCGCGCCTGGCAGGCGTACGGGCTGAAGGTGCCCGGAGAGGCGTCCGCGTCCGGCGAGCCGCTCGGCATGGAGCTGGGCAGCGCGGCGGTGCGGCTGTCCCCGGAGGGCGAGGCCGAGGTCGTCTGGGGCCGCCGGCTGGACCCGGCCCGGATCGAGGTGCTGTCCATCCCGCTGCCGTCGTCCGGGCGGCGCTGGGGCGAGGTGGTACTGCACGACGGGGTGCCGCACGGTGAGCGGGTGACGTCCGCGGGCCCCGCGTACCCGGTCTTCGACGAGATCGAACTGTGGGCCCCGTCCCCCGTGCCGACCTGGGTGGTGCTGCTGGAGGCGGCCACCGAGGCCGACCGGGACGCCCTGGAACGCCTCGCGGCGGACGCGGGCTTCGCGGCCGAGGACTGGTCCTCGTCGGTGCGGCTGCTGTGCCGTTCCTGCTCGGAGAGCCGGATGCCCAGCGACGAGGGCGAGGGCGAGCATCTGGACCCGCACGACCACAGCGAACCGGGCCACCCCGGGCCGCTGGGCCACCGTATGGCGGGCTCGGGGTCGCTGTGGGTGCCTGAGCGCGAATGCGGGATCGCGGCGCCTGGGGGGCTGGTGCGGGGGTTGCTGGACGGGTGGGTCGCGGATAGTCCGGACACGCGGGAGTGGCGGGATCTGGAAGAGGTCTGCTGACCGCCTTGGCGGCTGGCGGCTGCCCTGGGGGCGTCTGGCGGCTTGTGACGCCTGCGGCGGGCCTGTCCCCACCCCGCCCCTTCCTGAGGCCTCGATGTGCGGCTCCGCCGCGTGGGGGGCTTCGCCCCAGACCCTGGCTGGGCGGGCCGGATGTGTGCGGTCTTCCGTGCGCCTGCGGCGGGCCTGACCCCTCCCCGCCCCTTCCCGAAACTGGGGCTCCGCCCCAGACCCCGGCCCTCCCCGAAACCGGGGCTCCGCCCCAGGCCCCGGACTGGGCTCCGCTCCAGGCCCTGGGTTGGGTTCCGTCCCAGGTCCCGGGCTGGGGTTCCGCCCCCAGGCCCCAGCCCGGGGCGCCCCGCCCCTCCCCGAAACCGGGGCTCCGCCCCAGGCCCCGGACTGGGCTCCGCCCCAGGCCCTGGACTGGGTTCCGCTCCAGGCCCTGGGTTGGGTTCCGTCCCAGGTCCCGGGCTGGGGTTCCGTCCCCAGGCCCCGGCCCGGGGCGCCCCGCCCCTTCCCGAAACCGGGGTGCCGCCCCAGACCCTGGGTTGGGTTCCGCCCCAAGCCCCGGGCCGGGGCCCCGCCCCTTCCCGAGGCCTCGGTGTGTGGCTCCGCCGCGTGGCGGGGCTCCGTCCCGGGCCCTGGCCGGGGGACCGGCTGTGCGCGGTGCTCCGTCCCGGACCCCGGCCGGGGGGCCCGGGTGTGCGCGGGGCTCCGTCCGGCCATTCGCTGCTGCGGCGGGCGACTCGTCGGTTCCCGGGGTCCAGGGGCGGAGCCCCTGGTAGCGGGTAGGGGCGGGGAGGGGAAAGACCCGCCGGGTACCCCCGTAGCGGACCGGCAGGCCCGACAGGCCCCGGAAGGCCCCCGAAGGCATGCGTGGAGGGCCGGTCACACCCAGTAAGCGCACCGCATCCCGCCGCGCGCTGCCCGTACTCTGTAGGGCGACGCATCACGGTTGAAGGAAGGCGTACGGCGGACGATGTCGCAGCAAGGGACGAAGCAGCGGGTGGACGACGAGTTCATCGTGGACACGGAGGACTGCGAGGAGCGCGAGCGGGCCTTTCGCGAGCGCGGCACCGCCCGCCCGATCACCGTGTACGGCAACCCGGTCCTGCACAAGGAGTGCCGGGACGTGACCGTGTTCGACGAGGAGCTGGCGCGGCTCGTCGACGACATGTTCGCCAGCCAGCGGGCGGCGGAGGGCGTGGGCCTGGCCGCCAACCAGATCGGTGTCGACCTTAAGGTCTTCGTCTACGACTGCATGGACGACGAGGGCGTTCGCCATGTGGGCGTGGTGTGCAACCCGGTGCTGGAGGAGCTGCCCGCCGACCGCCGGATGCTGGACGACTCCAACGAGGGCTGTCTGTCGGTCCCCACGGCCTACGCGGAGCTGGCCCGCCCCGACTACGCGGTGGTGCGCGGCCAGGACCTCGACGGTGAGCCGATCGCGGTGCGCGGCACCGGCTACTTCGCGCGCTGCCTCCAGCACGAGACCGATCACCTCTACGGCTACCTCTACATCGACCGGCTCTCCAAGCGCGACCGTAAGGATGTGCTGAAGCAGATGGCCGAGGGCACCGCCCGCTATGAGACGGTGCCGAACGACTGAGTGTGCCGTGTGCCGTACGTCAGCAGGGCCGGGCCCCTCGGGGCCCGGCCCTGCTGACGTCTGTCAGAAGTCGTCGTCGAAGGCGACCGACCCCTCCACCGCGACCTGGTACGCCGAGGCGCGCCGCTCGAAGAAGTTGGTCAGCTCCTGGACGTTCTGGAGCTCCATGAAGGAGAACGGGTTCTCCGAGCCGAAGACCGGGGCGAAGCCGAGCCGCTGGAGGCGCTGGTCGGCCACGCACTCCAGATACTCCTGCATCGACGCGGTGTTCATGCCCGGCAGCCCGTCCCCGCACAGATCGCGGGCGAACTGGAGCTCCGCCTCGACGGCCTCCTTCAGCATGTCGGTGACCTGCCGCTGGAGCTCGTCGTCGAAGAGGTCCGGCTCCTCCTCGCGGACGGTGTCCACGACCGAGAAGGCGAACTCCATGTGCATCGACTCGTCGCGGAACACCCAGTTGGTGCCCGTCGCCAGGCCGTGCAGCAGTCCGCGCGAGCGGAGCCAGTACACGTAGGCGAAGGCGCCGTAGAAGAACAGCCCCTCGATGCAGGCCGCGAAGCAGATCAGGTTGAGCAGGAAGCGGCGGCGGTCCTCCTTGGTCTCCAGCCGCTCGATCTTCTCGACCGAGTCCATCCAGCGGAAGCAGAACTCCGCCTTCTCCCGGATGGAGGGGATGTTCTCGACGGCGGCGAAGGCCGCGGCGCGGTCGTCCGGGTCGGGGAGGTAGGTGTCCAGCAGCGTCAGATAGAACTGGACGTGCACCGCCTCCTCGAAGAGCTGCCGCGAGAGATACAGCCGCGCCTCGGGGGAGTTGATGTGCTTGTAGAGCGTCAGCACCAGGTTGTTGGCCACGATCGAGTCGCCGGTGGCGAAGAACGCGACCAGGCGGCCGATGAGGTGCTGCTCACCGGGGGAGAGCTTGGCGAGGTCGGCGACGTCGGAGTGGAGGTCGACCTCCTCCACGGTCCAGGTGTTCTTGATCGCGTCGCGGTAGCGGTCATAGAACTGCGGGTACCGCATCGGCCGCAGGGTCAGCTCGAACCCGGGGTCCAGCAGGTTCTTGGCGTGGCCCGGCGCGGTGTTCACGGTGGTCATCTCGGATGCGGTGGGCATTACTGGCAGGCCTCGCAGGACTCGGGGTTTTCCAGGGAGCAGGCGATCGCGTCGGCCTCGGCCGGGACCTGCTGTACGGAGACGGGGACGGTGGGAGTGGGGGTGGCGGCCGCGGCCGCGCCGCCCCGGGCGCTCTGGGCGATCCGGGTGGCCGGACGCGAGCGCAGGTAGTACGTGGTCTTGATGCCGCGCTTCCAGGCGTACGCGTACATCGAGCTGAGCTTGCCGATGGTCGGCGAGGCCATGAAGAGGTTCAGCGACTGGCTCTGGTCGAGGTACGGGGTGCGGGCCGCCGCCATGTCGATCAGGGCGCGCTGCGGGATCTCCCACGCGGTGCGGTACAGCTCCCGTACGTCCGCGGGCACCCAGGAGAAGTCCTGGACCGAGCCGTTGGACTCGCGCAGCGCCTCACGGGTCTGGGCGTCCCAGACGCCCAGCTTCTTGAGGTCGTCCACCAGATACGAGTTGACCTGGAGGAACTCCCCGCTGAGCGTTTCGCGCTTGAAGAGGTTGGAGACCTGCGGCTCGATGCACTCGTAGACGCCCGCGATGGAGGCGATGGTCGCGGTCGGCGCGATCGCCAGCAGCAGCGAGTTCCGCATCCCGGACTTCGCCATCCGCGCGCGCAGCGCCTGCCAGCGCTCCGGCCAGGTGGCCACCGCGTCGGTGTAGTGGTCCGGGTGCAGCACCCCGCGCGCGGTGCGGGTCTCGGCCCAGGCGGGGTGCGGGCCGTGGCGCTCGGCGAGCTCGCAGGACGCCTCGTACGCGGCGAGCATGATGCGCTCGGAGATCCGCGTGGAGAGCGCCGTGGCCTCGGGCGAGTCGAACGGCAGCCGCAGCCGGAAGAAGACGTCCTGGAGCCCCATGAGGCCCAGACCCACCGGGCGCCAGCGGGAGTTGGAGGCCCCGGCCTCCTCCGTGGGGTAGAAGTTGATGTCCACCACGCGGTCGAGGAAGGTCACGGCGGTGTGGACGGTGGCGTCCAGGCGCTCCCAGTCCAGCTGCCCGTCCTCGTCCAGGTGCGCGGCGAGGTTGACCGATCCGAGGTTGCACACGGCCGTCTCGCCGTCGTTCGTGACCTCCAGGATCTCGGTGCAGAGGTTGGAGGAGTGGACGACCCTACCGGGCTCGGCGGTCTGGTTGGCGGTGCGGTTGGCGGCGTCCTTGAACGTCATCCAGCCGTTGCCGGTCTGCGCGAGGGTGCGCATCATCCGGGCGTACAGCTGGCGCGCCGGGACCTGCTTGACGGCCTTGCCCTCGGCCTCGGCCTTCCGGTACGCGGCGTCGAACTCCTCGCCCCACAGGTCCACCAGATCGGGCGCGTCGGCCGGGGAGAACAGCGACCAGTCGGCGTCCGCCTCGACCCGGCGCATGAACTCGTCCGGGATCCAGTGGGCGATGTTGAGGTTGTGGGTGCGGCGGGCGTCCTCGCCGGTGTTGTCCCGCAGCTCCAGGAACTCCTCGAGGTCGGCGTGCCAGGTCTCCAGGTAGACACAGGCCGCGCCCTTGCGCCGGCCGCCCTGGTTGACGGCGGCCACCGAGGCGTCGAGCGTGCGCAGGAATGGCACGATGCCGTTGGAGTGCCCGTTGGTGCCCCGGATCAGCGAACCGCGCGCCCGGATGCGGGAGTAGGACAGGCCGATGCCGCCCGCGTGCTTCGACAGCCGCGCCACCTGGTGGTAGCGGTCGTAGATCGAGTCCAGCTCGTCCAGCGGCGAGTCCAGCAGATAGCAGGACGACATCTGCGGATGCCGGGTGCCGGAGTTGAACAGCGTGGGGGAGCTGGGCAGATACGACAGCGTGCTGGTCAGCCGGTAGAGCTCGGCCACGTCCTCCAGCGCCCGCTCCGAGTGGTCCTCGGCGAGCCCGCAGGCCACGCGCAGCAGGAAGTGCTGCGGGGTCTCGATCACCTGACGGGTGATGGGGTGGCGCAGCAGATAGCGGCTGTAGAGGGTGCGCAGTCCGAAGTAGCCGAAGCGGTTGTCGGCGCCGTCGGCCAGGGCCCGCTCCACCAGCGCGTCCAGCCGCTCGGCGTGGGCGGCGGCGAACTCCGCGGTGGAGTCGGCGAGCAGGCCCTCGCGGTGGCCCACCCGGACGGAGGCCGAGAAGGAGACCGCGCCCTGCCCGGCCGCCTCCTCGGTGATGGTCAGCGCCAGCAGCCGCGCCGCGAGCCGTGAGTACTCCGGCTCCTCGGCGATCAGTCCGGCCGCCGCCTCGGTCGCGAGGGCACGCAACTCCGCCTCGTCCGAACCGGGGTGACGGCCGCGCAGGGCGGCGGCCGCGACCTTGCCGGGGTCGGTGGCGGGCAGATCGGCGGTGAGTCCGGTAAGGGTCCGTAGCAGGGCGGTCCCGGGCGCGTCGTCCGCTGCCTGAGAAGCCGCCTGCGCTGAAACCGGATCGGCGGGCGCGATGGTCACTGAGGTGCTCTCCTTCGCTCGGTCAGGGCCTGTCTGGGGCGAGCCCAGATCACAACTCCAGACAGGCCCTGAGCCGCGAGGATGGTGCGATGGGCGCGTACGGGCATGCCGATGCCGCACTCCTCGTACGCCGGGCACACCACGCAGCGTCCATCGGCCCAACCCTCGAGGCCGGGGGACGTGTTCACAGGGCCGTCGGCAGGTGCTCGGACTCACGGGCACGCCGAATTGAGCGCACACGTACACCGTTGCGGGACAGTTCCGGATTCCCACCGGATTCCCCTGCGGCGACAGCGAGGACGAGCATACATCTTGTGTCGGCCGACGCACCCACCCCCATATCTTGTGTCGGAGCTGCGGAGTTTCGCATGAATGTGCTAATGCGTTCCGGCCTGGCGAGTGGGATGCCCTGGTCAGGCGACGCCCAAGCGGGAGCTATTTGCCGGTCTCCTTCTCGTACGCCTTGATGACCTCGTCGGTCGGGCCGTCCATCAGCAGCTCGCCCTTCTCCAGCCACAGCACCCGGTCGCAGGTGTCCCGGATGGACTTGTTGTTGTGGCTGACGAGGAAGACCGTGCCGGCCTCCTGGCGGAGCTCGCGGATCCGGGCCTCGGAGCGCTTCTGGAACTTCCTGTCACCGGTGGCCAGCGCCTCGTCGATCATCAGCACATCGTGGTCCTTGGCCGCGGCGATGGAGAACCGCAGCCGGGCCGCCATACCGGAGGAGTACGTACGCATCGGCAGGGTGATGAAGTCACCCTTCTCATTGATGCCCGAGAAGTCCACGATGCCCTGATAGCGTTCCCGGATCTGCTCACGCGACATACCCATGGCCAGACCACCGAGGATCACGTTCCGCTCACCGGTGAGGTCGTTCATCAGCGCCGCGTTCACACCCAGCAGCGACGGCTGACCGTTGGTGTAGACCTTGCCGCGCTCGGTGGGCAGCAGCCCCGCGACGGCCTTGAGCAGGGTCGACTTACCCGAGCCATTGGACCCGATCAGACCGATCGACTCACCCTTGTACGCCACGAACGTCACCCCGCGCACCGCGTGCACCTCACGCATGCCCGGGGCGCTCTTCCGGCCCAGCAGACGGCTGAGGGCCGCGGTGGCGCTGCCCTTCCCCTTGGGGCCGCCGTTGACCCGGTAGACGATGTGGACGTCGTCGGCGATGACGGTGGGCACCCGCGCCGGCGCGGAAGCCACCTGAGCGGCCTGGTCGGCCCGCTCCGCCTGGGCACCTTTGTCGAGGGTTTGCTCAGCCACGGCCGTACCGCTCCTCTGCCTTCCAGAAGTACACGAATCCCCCGGCGCCGAAGAGGACCGCCCAACCGAGGGCCAGCGCCCAGACATGTGGTGGCAGGTTCGACGAGGGGTAATTGTTGATCAGGGCGTACCGCATCAGGTCCATGTAGACCGCCGCCGGATTCGCCAGCATCGCGTCGCTGATCCAGCCGCTCGCTCCCGCGTGTTCGAGGGTGCGGGCCAGCGGAAACATCACGCCCGAGGCATACATCCAGGTACGCAGAATGAACGGCAGCAGCTGCGCGAGATCTGGTGTTTTGGCCCCCAGCCGCGCCACGATCAGTGACAGGCCGGTGTTGAAGACGAATTGCAGGGCCAGCGTGGGAATGATCAACAGCCAGGCCGGAGCCGGGAAGTGGCCGAAGCCCACCAACACGACGGCCAGCACGATCATCGAGAACAGCAACTGCTGGAGCTGCTGGAGCGCGAACGTCTCTCGCTGAGCGGCGGCCCCTGTGAACGCTTCGGCGCGGGGCGTCACAGCTCCACGGTGAAGGCCCAGAGGGTGAAGTCCGTCCCCGGCAGGGGCGCCCAGTCGCGCTCCGGGGCACGGGTGAAGCCCAACCGCTCGTACAGGCGGTGGGCGGCGGTCATCGAGTGCTGGCTGCTGATCACTATGCGCCGCAGGCCCAGTGCGCGGGCCCGGTCCAGACAGGCGCGCACGAGCGCTTCGGCGGCGCCGCGGCGGCGCGACTCGGGGCGGACGGCCAGCATCCGGAACTCCCCCTCGCCGGGGCGGGCGAGCTCCGCGTACGCCCCGCCGTGCACGGCGAACGCCACGGCGCCCAGCACCTCGTCGCTCGCCGCGTCCGCCGCGACCAGCAGCTCGGCCTCGGCGGCGCGGCTGCGGGCGTCGCGCAGGGTGGCGAGATAAGGATCACTGTTCCCGAAGTCCAGGAGCCCGTCCCCCAGATACGCCTGCGCGGTGAGCTCCCCGATTCCGTCCAGCTCCTCGTCCCGCGCGCGCCTGATCGTGATGTCCATGCCCGCAGTCTGCCGCAGGCCACTGACAGCCGGATAGCCGTGCGCGGGTTGTGGGGTGTGTGGTGTGTGGGTCCTCGGGGTCACTGGGTGACGGCGGTGATCACTCCGGTTGAGCCCGCGCGCTTGTTGGCGGCGTCGGCTTCCTGGTGGGTGACGTAGCGCCGGACCGTACCGTCCGGCAGCGTCAGCTCGTAGACGACAACGGGTTGAGGCGGCCATTGAGCCGCTGTTCCGCCGCAGTTGCAGGCCATGGTTGCCCTTCCTTTCCCTCAGGTCCGTCGTGGGGGCGGTGGGTCGGTCAGTCCAGCCACCGCGAGGCGACACCGGCCAGGTAGGAGAGCGTCAGGGCGGTGGCCGGGAGGTGGAACCACGCGGTGGTGTGCAGCAAGGAGGCGTAGACGGCGATGGCGGCGGCCACCCATGTGCTGGTGCACCAGCCGCAGTTGACCAGGTAGGAGGCGCGAGAGTCGTCGCCGAATCGGTCGGCGACCCAGATCCTGAACCCCGCCGCCAGGGTGTCCTTGGTGATGAAGCGGGTGATCCGGCAGGTGGTGCCGAGGGCGAGAAGGAACGCGGCGAGGCTCATCGGATCGTTTCCTCCCCGGGTGGTCATACGGGGGTCGGCACTGCCGATATCACTGCTGGGGTCGGCACGGCCGATGTCACAGCTGGGTCGGCATTGCCGATATCACTCATTAGAGGCATGAAGGGCGACGGCAAGCCATACCCCTTGACACGCATTCGCCCGAATAGCCGAGCGCTTGTCATACAAGCTCGGCGCCCCGCGCGCCCTCATGCGCCAAACGAGTGATGGCCGCCGTGAGGCCTTGAGCGACGCCGAGGGGCGTGGATAACTGGGAACGTGGCCGCCGAGGCTGCCCCATACCTCGTCGGCCACTCCAGGAGCCGGGCGTCCGCCCCATGACTCCGCCCTCATCCGCGCACCGCTCCCGCGCCCCGACCGGCCGCCCGTGGCTCATCCGTTGCTCCGGTGCGGTCTGTCCCGACCGCGCGGTGACGACGAGGCGTTGACCGGCGGTGTGTGCCCACACCCGTCGGCGTGCCGTCGGCGCACATCACCCGAACCGGAACCCGAACCCTTCCCCGGGAGGACCGACCATGACCTCGACCGCTCTCGCGACCGCCGTCGCCAACGCCGCCACCGCGGGCTACTGGCCACCGGTGGGACCGCCGACGCTACTCGCCGTGGTGCCCGACTCGGGCCCCGCCGCGGGTGGCAACTACGTCCGGCTGTTCGGCCAGAACCTGCGCGGTGTCACCGGCGTGTCCTTCGGCGGCACCCCCGCCACCATCGTCTACCAGGACAACCCCGGCGTTGCCGCCGGCGGTGGCTGGGGCGGCGGTGGCGGCGGCTGGGGTGGCGGCGGAGGAGGCTGGGGTGGTGGTGGCGGAGGTGGCTGGCCCGGAGGCGGCGGCAACCCCGGCTACGACGGCATCGTGGTGATAGCCCCGCCGCACGCGCCCGGTACCGTCCAGGTCACCGTCACCACCGCCGCCGGGACCAGCAACGGCCTGCCGTACACCTACGTGGCACCGGCCCCGCCCGCCGCCGTCGCCATCACCCCGACCGTGGGCCCGACCACCGGCGGCACCGTGTACGTGATCACGGGCACCAATCTGACCGGGGTCACCAGCGTCACCTTCGGCGGAAGCCCCTCGACCATCCTGGCCATCAACCCCGCCGGGACCAGCCTGATCGGCATCACCCCGGCGGGCCCGCCCGCGGGCGGCAACGTCACCGTGGCCCTCACCGGCCCCGGCGGCAGTACCAACGTGCCCGGCGGCTTCACCTACTTCGTCGCGCCGCCAGCACCGGCCCCCGTCGCCATCACGCCCGCCACCGGACCCGCCACCGGCGGCACCGCGTTCACCATCACCGGCACCAACCTCGGTGGTGTACTGGCCGTGCTGTTCAACGGCGTCCCCGCCACCGGTGTGACCGCCACCCCCACGACGGTGGCCGGTATCACCCCGCCCGGGGCCGTCGGCACCGCGACCGTCACCCTGGTGACGGCCTTCGGCACCGTCAACGTCCCCGGCGGCTTCCTCTACGTCTGATACGTCTGACCGCGCACATCCGGCCGGACCGCGCCGGTCACCGGGCCACCCTTCCCACCAGGGCCCGGTGACCGGCGACGACGTCCGGTCACCTTCGCTCGTTCCCGGCCGTCAAGGTCGGTATGGATGTCTACGAAGCGGTCATGAGCCGACGGGCGGTGCGCGGGTTCACGGACGCGCCGGTTCCGAGGGAGGCGCTGGAGCGGGTGCTGTCCGCCGCGGCCCGCGCACCCTCCGGCGGGAACCTCCAGCCGTGGCGGGCGTATGTGGTGACCGGCGACCCGCTGGCCGAGCTCAAGAAGCGCACCGCCGAGCGGGTGGCCGCGGAGGATCGCGGGGACGAGCGGGAGTACCCGATGTACCCGCCCGAGCTGAGCAGCCCGTACCGCGAGCGCCGCGCCGAGGCCGCCGAGCGGCGGTACGCCGCGCTCGGCATCCCACGGGACGATCAGCGGGCCCGCCACGGGGCCGTCGCCGCCAACTGGGACTGCTTCGGCGCGCCCGCCGCCCTGTTCTGCTACCTGGACCGCCGTATGGGACCGGCCCAGTGGGCCGACGCCGGGATGTATCTCCAGACCGTGATGGTGCTGCTCCGCGCCGAGGGGTTGCACAGCTGCGCCCAGATGGCGTGGTCGGTCTACCGCCGGACCGTCGCGGAGGTCGTGTCGCCCCCGGAGGGGCTGATCCTCTTCTGCGGCATGTCGATTGGCTACGAGGACGTCGGCGTGCCGTACGCCCGCTCGGAGCGGGCCCCGCTCGCCGAGACGGTGACGTTCCTCGGCGACCGGGGCCCTCTTTCCGCCTGACTGATCGTGCGGTGCGGCGGCGCCCTGGCCATCCGCTAGGGGCCCCGTGAGACGGATGCGTCCCGCCTTGACTGTGACGCAGGGGCGCGGTTTCTACTCGCACCACGAGACGGGCTGACGGCCAGTACGCATCTGTCGCGCCGTAGCGGTGCGCCGTTCCAGGACGGGATCATGAAGAGAACCATTCCCCTTGCTCTTGCTCTTGCCGCCGGCATCGCACTGACCGTGGCACCGGGGGCCGAACAGGCGACCGCGTCGGAGACGTCGCTCCGGTGGGGCGCGTGCCCGGATGAGATCACCGCACCCGGGCTGAAGTGCTCCCGCCTCGAAGTGCCGCTGGACTACCGCGAGCCAGACGGTAGAAAGATCACGATCGCGATCTCCCGGCTGGCGAGCAAGAACCCCGAGAAGCGCCGGGGTGTGCTGCTGACCAATCCCGGCGGACCAGGCGGATTCGGGCTGGACCAGCCCGCGCAGCTGAAGGCCGCGGGGCTGCCGCGGAGCGTGCTGGACAGCTACGACGTCATCGGCTTCGACCCGCGGGGAGCAGGCCGGAGCACCCCAGTGACGTGTAACCTGACGGGACATCAGCTCTGGGGCAACATACCGCCGTACGCACGGGACGCGGCCGCTGTCGCCCAGCATGCGAAGAGGGCCAAGGCCGTCGCCGAACAGTGCGCCGCTTCCGACACGGCCTTCATGCTGCCTCATATCTCCACCCGGAACACGGCACGGGACATGGACAGCATTCGGGCCGCGCTGGGCGAGAAGAAGCTGTCCTACCTCGGCTACTCCTACGGCACCCACCTCGGCGCGGTCTACGCGACGTTGTTCCCCGAGCGCGGTGACCGCCTCGTGCTCGACAGCAACCTGGGCCCGGGCGGCCTCGACGCCACGGGCGCGCGGATGATGGCCCGGGGTCTGGAGGACCGGTTCCCCGACTTCGCCGCGTTCGCCGCCGCCCGCCCCCAGTACGGCCTGGGCACCACCCCGAAGCAGGTGACCGAGAAGTTCCACGAACTCGCCGACCGCCTGGACAGGAAGCCCGTGCAAGGCGTCGACGGCTCCTACTTCCGGCTTCTCACCTTCAGTTTCAGCTACCGCGACAGCCGGCTGCCGATCGTGGCCGAGGCATGGCGGGCGCTCGACACCAACCAGCCACACCGCCGGGCGGTGACCCGAACAGCGGCAAAGCCCCCTGAAGGCAACCAGGTTGGGCGGGGCTGACGACGTCCGCCAGTCGTTGCCCCGCCTTTCTGCCTAGTTGTCCTCGGTGGTCCTGCGCCGCCGCATCCACCACACCAGCGTTCCGCCGGCTGCCGCGAGGGCCGCGGCGATGCCTGCGATCAGGCCCACCGGGATGTTGGAACCGGTGTCGGCGAGGTCCCCGTCCGGGTCCCTGGTCGCGGGCGGCTGACCGGCGTCCCCGCCGCCCGGGGTGGACGGTTCGGGTGCCGGAGTGGTCGGCTGGTCGGTCGGTTTGTCGGTGGGTTTGTCCGTCGGCTTGTCGGTCGGCTTGTCGGTCGGAGTCGGGGTCGGCGTCGGCGTCGGGTTGGGTTCGTCGCCGCCGGGGAGCTCGCCTGAGGTCCCGCCGAGGTACGCGGTCTCGGTGTCCTGGTACGTCGTCTCGGCGCCGGTGGAGGTCTTGGTGGTCTTGTCCAGGCCGCGGTGCTGGAGGTTGAACTGGGTACGGCTGATGTTCCGCTTGGGGGCCTTGGAGAAGTCCACGCCGCCAACGGTGATCACCCAGACCTCCTGGCCCTTGGTGAGCTCGTACTTGAACTCACCTTCGGTGAAGATCTTCCGGTACTTGTCGAAGACCTGCTGCTTGTCCCAGTCCTGGTTCGGCGCGCGCAGCGGCCACTGCTTGACGTCGTTGCTGTTGATGATGTTGTGGAAGTCGGTCGGCGACGCCGCGTCCTTCCGGCGGATGTACTCGGCGGCCACGCGGGCGTTGTAGACCCGGCGCAGATCGGCGTACTGGGGCTCGGTGTTGATCCACTTCTCGACGAGCGGGACCACGGTGTTGCCGAGGACGCGCTCGTTGTGCTCGATCTCGGCCTTGGTGAGGTCCTTGGCGCAGGAGTTGCCGCCGCCGGGGCCGGGGGTGTTGATGTCCATGTACTCGGACTTGAGCTTCAGCGGGGCGTCGAGGATGTAGACGCCGCCGTCCTGCTCACGGACCTTGGCCGTCTTGGGCTCGATCCAGTTGCGGCCGGAGTTCAGGCAGGGCCAGCCGTTGCGCTTGACCAGACCGTCCCACGCGGCCTTGCCGGTGGTGGTCTTGGGGTCCATGGCCTTGAAGAAGTCGTGCTTGAGCCGGAGGTCGGCCTCCAGCAGCACCCGGCCCGCGTCGGTGGACGCGAACTTGTTGTCCATGATCGTCTCGGGCTGGTCCGGGTTGAGGTTGACCCAGAACTTGTCCGGTGTGAGCGCGAGCCAGGTGAACATGGCGTCCGAGGACATCGTCAGCTTGGCGTCCCCGCCGTACCCGGGATTGGTGTCGGGGTTCTTGGCGTAGTCGGCCTTCATCGAGTAGTTGAAGCCCTTGCCCTTCACCGGGTCGCCCACATAGCTGAGCTCGAGGCTGGAGAAGTCGATGCCGCCGGGGCCGCGCATGAAGTAGCCGCGGGAATTGTTGTTGTTGTAGATCCGCTGGAGCTTCTGGGCCTCTTCCAGGGACTTCCCCGACCGGAGCGCCTGGTCGATGAGCGGGCCGCGCATGCCGTTCTTGCGCGGGTCGGGGTTGAACCGCGGGTCGTAGCGCGTGTAGTTGTTCGGCTTCTGGGTGCGCTCGATCGCGTTCGAGCGGCGCTCGTTGATCCCGGCCACCGTGCGGGTGGTGTTCCGGTGCTGCTGGATCTCCTTGTTGAGCTGGGAGATCCGGTCCTTGGTGCCCTGGTCGGTGCGCGCACCGGTCAGATACCGGTTGGTGACCCTCTGGTTCTGCTTGGCGATCTGCCGGTCGGCGTCGACCTGCTTCTGCTTGACCTCACCGTTGGACTTGCCCTCGACGTGCACATCGGTGCGCCGGTTGCGGGCGTCGACCCAGCGGCGCTTCTTGTTGCCGTTCTCGTCGGTGTAGTCGACGGGGTCCTCACACCACCAGTCGGGGCCGATCATGTTGTATTTCTTGACCATGCGGGCCATGAAGGCTTCGCCGCGGTGGTTGTTGCCGGGCTTGCCGATGTACTTCACGTCCAGGTAGCGCCTGAAGTCCGTGTACCCGCCACGCTTGCGCTGCTCCTGGAAGCGGGCGTAGATCTCCATGACGCGGTCGGCCGGCTTGCCGGACTTGTCGGCGATCCGCTGCCACTTGCGGTAGTCCGTGCCCGCCTTCTTGAGCTGTTCCTCGGTCGGCGGGAGGACGCCGTCGTACGCCTTGGCCGGGTTGTCGTAGGTGTAGGTCTCGTCGTTGGGCCAGGCGTCGTACTCCAGGTTGTCCGGAGGGCCGGAGTTCGCCGGGGTGCGGTCGAACTTCTGGCCCAGGTACTTCTCGTCACAGCGCTGCGTGCGCGGCTTGGCCTCGGCCTCGTCGGTGTGGAGGCCGGGCAGACCGGCCAGGGTGACGGCACCGGCCGCGGTGAAGGCGACCGCCAAGCGCGCCCAGAGGTGCCGTGGATGCGTGGGTTTGGGTATGAGGCTGGACAACGTGCGCCCTCCCCCTGGAGCCCCCGTTCAATGCCGCGGCGCGTAAAGGGACTCCGAGGCTGCGTTTGGGTGTCGGTTGCGCCGACGGCGGCCCAACGCTAGTGGGTGGTGCGCGTGTTGCCACAGAGAATTGCTCGGCGTGTCCGCGTCAAAACTGACTGGTTCTCGGATCGTTACTTTCGAGCCACGCCTCTCGCTACCGTTCGAGCCACGCGTCTCAGTCCCGTTCGAACCAGGTGTCTTCCATCGCCACGACGGCATCCTCGGTGCGCCGCACCCCGAAGACCGAGGCCATCAGGCCCCGCCGGTCGGTGGGCGAGACCGCCTTGAGGGCCAGACCCGCCAGGGCGTCCCACGCGAAGCTCCCCGGCGCGTGGGCGGGGTCGACCCCGACGGCGGCGGCCTGCTCCGCGGTGATCCCGAAGGCGTCGAGAACCGCGGTCACCTCGCCTTCGACGTCCCAGTCCTCCTCACCGGCGAAACCGGCCGCGAAGATACGGGCGCCGCCGGGGTGAACGACCTTCCAGGTGCCGTAGTCGGCGCCGGGGAGGTCCATGTCCGCGGCGGCGACGATGACCGCGTCGGGGTGGCGGTCGGCGAGCGCCTCGGCCTGCTCCTCGATGGGAAACCGCTCGGACAGGCTGATCAGGGCGGGGTCATTGATCTGGGTGACGCCGCCCCAGCAGCCGACCCGGATCACCTCCAGGTCGGCGCGGGTGTCCACCTCGACGAGTTCGGTGACGGGAATCGTCTCCCGGTGGTCCAGCACCCGGTCGACGGTGCCGAACGCCTCGGCGAACGCCCGCGCCCGCGCCTCGTCATGGGCCGCGAGCACGCCGTCCGGGCCGGGGAACGGCGGGCGCACGACGGTCAGGGTGAACTCGCCGTGGCGCTCCACCGGTTCATCGGAGGGGAAGTCCCACAGGGTCTCGTCAGACATGGAAAACACCGTAGTGGCGGGGTGGGGTCGGGGTGGTGCCACCGCAGTCTAGATCTGTGCTTGAAGCACAGATGAAAATCGCCCAGAGCGCTACTCCCGCTTGACTGAGCCTCTTCATCGCGTGCATTCTGCACACGATGAACTTACCCATGGAAGGCGAAGCCATGCGTGTCTCGGAACCCGAAGTGCTCATCTGCGGCGCCGGTGCCGCCGGACTGACACTCGCCATCGACCTCGCCCGCAGAAACGTCGACTTCCTGCTGGTCGACAAGGCGGCCGGACCCTTCAGGGGATCCCGCGGCAAGGGGATACAGCCCCGCAGCCAGGAGGTGTTCGAGGATCTGGGCGTCATCGACCGGATCGTGGCCTCCGGCGGGGAGTACCCCGTGATGCGCTTCTACACCGACGAGGGGCCGGTCGACCGGTCCTTCGAGATGTCCGGCCCGACCCCGGCGGAGCCGTACCATATCCCGCTGCTGGTCCCGCAGTTCCTCACCGAGCGCTGTCTGCGCGAGCGCCTGGCCGAGCTGGGGCACGCCCCGCTGTACGGCCACGAGCTCACCGGAATCGACCAGGACGACGACGGCGTGTCCGCGCGGATCGCCACCCCGTCCGGGGAGCGGACCGTGCGCGCTGCCTATCTCGTGGGCGCCGACGGCGGATCGAGCTTCGTCCGCAAGTCCCTGGACATCGGCTTCCCGGGCAGGACGCTCGGCGTGCGGGCCGTCGTCGCCGACGTACGCGCCGACGGCGTCTCGACGGACGCCTGGCACCGCTGGGGGGAGGGCACCGACACGCAGGTGTCACTGTGCCCGCTGTACGGCACGGACATGTTCCAGTACATGGGGCCGGTCCCCTTCGACGTGGACATCGACGTCTCGGCGGCGGGCCTGACCGCCCTCTTCCACGAACGCACGGGCCGCACCGACATCGTCGTCCGCGAGGTGCCCTGGGCTTCCGTCTTCTCGATGAACGCCCGCCTGGCCGACACGTATCGGATCGGCCGGGTGTTCCTGACTGGTGACGCCGCCCACGTCCATCCGCCGACGGGTGGGCAGGGCCTGAACACCGGCGTGCAGGACGCGTACAACCTCGGCTGGAAGCTCGCCGCCGTCCTGGACGGCGCCCCGCGCTCTCTCCTGGACAGCTACGAGCGGGAGCGCCGCCCGATCGCCGAGGCCGTCCTCGGCCTCTCCGAGCGGCTGCTGGAGGCCGCGCGGAGCCGCTTCACCAGCCGGGGCCGTGAGGTCAGCCAGCTCGACCTCGGCTATGCGGACTCGCCTCTCACGATCGCCACGCCGCACCGGGACAAGGGCCCGCTGGCCGGGGAACGCGCCCCCGACGCCCCCGTCACCGGTGCCGGAGGGCTCGACACCCGCCTCTTCAGCCTCTTCCAGGGCCCCCACTGGACCCTGCTCGGCTACGAGACCGACCGCGCCGCCGCCCCGGCCGTGCGCAAGGGCCTGCACATCCACACCACCGGCCCGCGCGGCGATCTGGACGATACCGGGGGCCACTTCCGCGACGCGTACGGCCTGGCGGCCGGGCAGTGGGTGCTCATCCGCCCCGACGGATACATCGCGGCTGTCGCCGACCTCCACACCATCGAGGCCCGCCTCGACGCCGTCGGGTTGCGCACCGGGGGTGCCTCACCCGGGTGGCGGTAGTCTCGGGGCCATGGCCACACGACGCCAGCGGCAGGTCACGCAGCGACGGCTGCATGAGTCGATCATCGATCTCATCGCGATCATGAACCAGCCGCACCGGGACGAGATCCTCATCGCCGAAGCGGGTATCCAGCTCGACCGGGCGCTCTTCCAGCTGATCGTGGGCATCCACCGGTTCGCCCCGATCGGCGTGGTCGAGCTCGCCGACCGAGCGGGCCGTGACCACACCACGGTCAGCCGCCAGGTCGCGAAGCTCGCGGAGCTGGGTTTGGTGGAACGCCGTCCCAGCGCGGAAGACCGTCGCGTCAAGGAAGCCCTCCTCACCGAGGAGGGGCGCCGCGTCATCGACGCGCTCGACGCCGCGCGCGGACGCCTCAGCCAGCCGGTGTTCGAGCAGTGGAGCGACCGCGACCTGCTCGAACTGGAACGGCTCATGCGGCGCTTCGTGGACGATCTGGTCGGCAAGTCCGCGGCCGAGAAGGCCGCGGACGACCGCTGATCCTTAGGCCGTGGCGAGGTGGTCGAGCTGGCCTGTCTTGGCGCTGCGTATGAGGGCGCTGAGGGTGGTGGGTGTGGTGGTGAGGATGGTCTCGGGTTCGTCGCTCTCGCGGAGCCGGATGGTGGCGTTGTCGGGAGCCGATACGTAGAGGCAGGCGTTGCCTGCGGAGCTGTACGAGGACTTCTGCCAATCGCGGGTGGCCAACTCATTTCCCTTTCAGGGCTCGGATGATGCTCTGGATGAGGTCGCGCGACTTCCGTTCGGTGAGGGCCACCGCCTTCATGCGATCCAGCACGATGCGGTACCTCTCCAACTGGGCAGGTGCATCGAGTAGTTCGGAACCATGCTCCGTATCGAGCTGCACGGTGTCCAGCTGTGGGACGGAGCCGGTGGCGTAAAGGATCGACTGGCCCGAGCCGGGGAAAGACCCCGCCTCGAAGGGAATCACCAGTACCGTGATGTGGGCGTGCTCGCTCATATCGAGGATGTGCTGTAGCTGTTCGCGCGCGATGTCCGGTCCGCCGAAGCGCATTCGCAGAGCGGCCTCATGGACGATGGCCGTATAGGGCATGGGCTTGTCACGGTAGAGGATGGCCTGCCGCTTCACGCGGTGGGAAATGTGATGCTCGACGTCCGGCGGAGTCAGCGGCGGCACTGCCTGCCGGAAGATCTCGCGTGCGTGGTCGATGGTCTGGAGCAGACCCGGCATGTGTGCGACGTGGGCCGTGCGCAGCTCCACGGCGTGATGTTCCAGCTCGGCCAGATCGAGCAGTCCGGCGGCGAGTGTCTCCCGGTACTCCTCCCACCAGCCCCGCTTGCGTTCCACTGCCATGTCGAGAAGCGCAGCGATCAGGGCCTCGTCCGCGCAGCGGTAGTTGCGTGCCAGCGCTCGCAGCCGCTCCGCGCTGACTCCGAACCGGCTCGCCTCGATGTTGCTGATGGCCGTCTGATTGGTGCCGAGCAGGCGCCCGGCCTCGGTCGACGTCAAACCGGCGCGTTCCCGAAGCCTGCGCAGCTCGGTGCCGAGGCGGAGTTGGCGTGCGGTCGGAACACTTCTCTGAGGCATTCGCCGATTCTCTCTGCTCATGCGCAACGGGCGCGTCACTCACACGAGTGGTATCGCAAGCACTTCTATCCGTGATGTCGAATACCTTATGTGGGCGGAGCTACGGTGTGTGCCCGGACACAGTCCAACTCCACGCACAAACCGGAGACTTCATGCCCACCGTAGCCCCGGAAAACCCCTGGTCGTACTCACTACGCCTGCCCCATGACCCCCGCGCCGCGGCCATCGCCCGCACTACCCTCCGTGCGGTCCTCGCCCGGCACGGGCTGGGCGAGCTCACCGACCCCGCGACCCTCGTCGCGAGCGAGATGGTCACCAACGCCTACCGCCACACCACCGGCCCCGCCGAAATCCGCATCCGGGCCGTGGAGGAGGGGCGTCTGCGGATCAGCGTGTGGGACACCAATCCGGACATCCCGCCGCCCTTCGACAAGCCCCCGGCCCTCTTCGACCGCTCGTCCGCCCTCGCGGAGGCCGCCGCGAACACCGAGGCCACCTACGGCCGTGGGCTCCTCATCGTCCGGATCTGCGCCGACAACTGGGGTGGTTACGCGCTCGCCGACGAGCTCTTCGGGCGGAGCGGCAAGCTGCTCTGGTTCGAACTGGCACCGCAACACCCCTGCGACGCCTTCGAGATCGCCGCCTAACGCCCACGCCCGCCCGGCGTCATTGCCGTGGAGAGGTCGTGCAGATCGTCGAAGGCCCGGAGGAGGTGCGCCTCCAGGCCCTGCTCGGGGTCGTCGATCCAGGCCTCGGCCGCGTGGTGGAAGGTGGCCCAGCCGGTCTGGGCGGCCAGGTCGGCCAGCCGGTCGGCGACGCCGCGCTGCCGCAGGGCCTCCGCCACGGCTTCGGTGAGGGACGCGGCCTTGGCCAAGTCGCGTTCGCGGAGCGCCGGCGTCACGGCGATGATCGCCAGCCGTGGTTCGGAGAACGGACGGTTCTCCTCGAGGATCCGTCCGGCTTTCCGGAAGGCGTGGAGCAGTACCTCAAGAGGTCCCAGACCGTCGGGTGCCTCGGCCACCTCGCGCATCAGCGCGGCACGCAGGTCGGCTTCGCCGTCGAAGAGCACTTCGCGCTTGTCCGGGAAGTGCCGGAAGAACGTGCGCTCGTTGACGCCCGCCCGGGCGGCGATCTCGGCCGTGGTGGTCCGGTCGAATCCGCGCTCCCGGTACAGCTCCAGGGCCGCCTGCTGAAGGCGGCGGCGCGCTTCTGCTCCGCTCCGTGGCACGCCCCGAGGTTACCGCACATGCCGACGGCCGATACTCCGTTGCGCCAGTGGCTGGCGCTATCGTAATGTCAGTGACTGGCACTAAGTAGTGCCAGTCACTGACATCAAGTGGGAGTCCCATGCATGTCTTCGTCACCGGTGGTTCCGGGCTGACCGGCCCCACCGTCGTCGCCGAGCTCATCGCGGCCGGTCACACCGTCACCGGTCTGGCGCGCTCGGACACCGCCGCGGCCAGGCTGGAGTCGCTGGGCGCAACGCCGCACCGCGGCTCTCTGGAAGACCTCGGCAGCCTGCGGAGTGGCGCCGAGGCCGCCGACGGCGTCCTGCATATGGCCTTCGGCGGCGACTTCGCCGACCCCGACGACCTGGAGCGGCGCGACCGGACGGCGATCGAGGCGTTGGGTCGGGCGCTGGCCCACTCGGGTAAGCCGTTCGTCTCCACCTCCGGCACGCTGGTCATGCCCGGCGGGCGGGAGAGCAACGAGAGGGACGAGCCCGACACGGCCGGGATCGCGGGGTTCCGGATCCCGGGCGAGCGGGCCTGTCTGGGCTTCGCCGCCCAGGGGGTGCGTGCGAGCGTGGTCCGGCTCGCTCCGACGGTCCACGGCCCCGGGGACTACGGGTTCATCGGCATGCTCGTCGCCACCGCCCGGAAGACCGGGGTCTCGGCGTATGTCGGCGACGGAAGCAACCGGTGGCCCGCGGTCCACCGGCGCGACGCGGCCGTCCTGTTCCGCCTGGCGCTGGAGAAGGCCCCGGCGGGCGGCGTACTACACGGAGTGGCCGAGAGCGGCGTCCGCTTCAAGGACATCGCGGAGGCGATCGCCCGGGGCCTCGGCCTGCCTGCGGTCCCGCTGACCCCCGACGAGGCCGCCACGCACTTCCCGAGCCCGGCCATGGCCACGTTCTACGGCTTCGACGGGCCCGTCTCCGGCGCCCACACCCAGGAACTGCTCGGCTGGACGCCGAATCATCCGACCCTGCTCGAGGACGTGGAGCACGGCGACTACCTCACCGCACCGGCCTCCTGACGCCTGCGGCGAGCTGTTCCCCTCCCCGCCCCTTCCCGAAACCGGGGCTCCGCCCCGGGCCCCGCTCCTCAAGCGCCGGAGGGGTTGGATGGTGGGGCTCTGCCCCGGGGTCCAGGGGTGGAGGGGCTGGAAGGTGGGGCTCTGCCTCGGGCCCCGCTCCTCAAGCGCCGGAGGGGTTGGATGGTGGGGCTCTGCCCCGGGGTCCAGGGGTGGAGGGGCTGGAAGGTGGGGCTCTGCCTCGGGCCCCGCTCCTCAAGCGCCGGAGGGGTTGGATGGTGGGGTTCCGCCCCGGGGTCCAGGGGTGGAGGGGCTGGAAGGTGGGGCTCCGCCCCAGGCCCCGGGGCCCAGGGGTGGAGCCCCCACCGCTCGGCGGAGCCGGACCACGGCGCGGAGCCCCTGCCACCCGGCGGAGCCCCGATGTTCAGCCCCTCCGGCGTTTGAGGAGCGGGGTCTGGGGCGGAGCCCCAGTTGTGGGAAGGGGCGGGGAGGGGAGGGGACAAGCCCGCCGCAGGCGTCACGGCCCGCCAGGCAACCCCAGCACCCCAGCACCCCTGACGCACCCTGACGTCGGCGCCGTACGGACGGCGAACGGGCCGTCGACTCCCCGAAAGGAGCCGACGGCCCGTTCGCCGTCGTCAATCCGCGCGGCCCGCCGCCAAGGCGTCAGTGGGCGCCCGGGGCGCCCGCCGTGGCGGGCGGGAGGTCGGTCTGGACGCTCGGGTCGCCCGCGTCCGCCTTGTAGTCGGCGGAGGACGTCTCGTCCACGCCGTCCGGGGCCTTGACCGCCCGCAGGATCAGCGTCAGGACGACCGTGACCACCACGTTGAGCACGAAGGCGGTGAGGCCGATGTAGCCGATCTCGCCGATACCGGGCATATCGGCGGTGTTGCCGAAGTGCTTCTGGGTGCCGCTCGGGGTGTCGTACGCCTTCCACGTTCCGTAGACCATGCCGACGGCCCAGCCCGCCAGCAGTGCCCAGCGGTGGAACCAGCGGGTGAACAGGCCGCCCACCAGGGCCGGGAAGGTCTGGAGGATCCAGATCCCGCCCAGCAGCTGGAAGTTGATCGCGACGGTCTTGTCCATGCCCAGCACGAAGATCAGCGCGCCGACCTTCACCAGCAGCGAGACCAGCTTGGAGACCTTGGTCTCCTCCTCGGCCGTGGCGTTCGGCCGCAGGAAGTCCTTGTAGATGTTGCGGGTGAAGAGGTTGGCCGCGGCGATCGACATGATGGCCGCGGGGACGAGCGCGCCGATGCCGATCGCGGCGAAGGCGACGCCCGTGAACCAGTCGGGGAACATGTCCTCGAAGAGCTGGGGGATGGCGAGCTGGCCGTTCTCGACCGTCACCCCGGCGGCGATGGCCATGAAGCCGAGCAGTGCCAGCAGCCCCAGCATCAGCGAGTACAGCGGCAGGATCGTGGTGTTGCGGCGGATCACCTCACGGCTGCGGCTGGAGAGCGTCGCCGTGATCGAGTGCGGATACATGAACAGGGCGAGGGCCGAGCCCAGGGCCAGCGTGCCGTATGCCCATTGCCCCTCCGCCGCAGGTGCGAGCCCGCCCGCGCCGGCCTTGGTGAACTTGTCGTTCGCCGCGCTGAAGATGTCGTCGAAGCCACCCAGTTTGATCGGGATGTAGATGATCGCCACCGCGATGACGATGTAGATCAGGGTGTCCTTGACGAACGCGATCAGCGCGGGGGCGCGCAGACCCGAGGAGTAGGTGTACGCCGCGAGCACACCGAAGGCGATCAGCAGCGGCAGGTCCTTGATGAACCAGTTGGTGTTCTCGCCGCCGCCGACGCCCATCACGTCCAGCACCGCCTGGATGCCCACCAGTTGGAGGGCGATGTACGGCATGGTGGCGAGGATGCCGGTGATCGCGACGGCCAGCGAAAGACCCTTGGAGCCGAAGCGGCCGCGGACGAAGTCCGAGGTGGTGACGTACCCGTGCTTGTGGGACACCGACCAGAGCCGGGGCAGGAAGGTGAAGATCAGCGGGTAGACCAGGATGGTGTACGGCACCGCGAAGAACCCGGCCGCGCCGGTCGCGTAGATCGCGGCCGGGACGGCGACGAAGGTGTACGCGGTGTAGAGGTCGCCGCCGAGCAGGAACCAGGTGATCCAGGTGCCGAAGCTGCGGCCGCCCAGGCCCCACTCGTCGAGGTTGTTGGCGTTCTCGGCGGCGCGCCAGCGCGCGGCCAGGAAGCCCATGACCGTGACGGCCACGAAGAAGAAGATGAAGACGGCGAGCGCGACGCCGTTCACTCCGCCGTTCATGCGGAGTCACCCCCCTTGCGCTCCCGCCGCTCCCGGCGGACCAGGACGTAGGCGACCGAGGTCAGCGCGGCCGACACCGGCACCCAGAGCATCTGGTACCAGTAGAAGAACGGGATCCCGATGAGGGTCGGCTCGACCTTGCCGTACGAACCGACCCAGAGCATCCCGACAAACGGGGCGATCAGGCACAGAGCGACCACGACGCGCGTGGGCGTCACGACCGGTCTCCTGCCGGGTGAAGTGGACGTGTCTGACATGCGGCGGGCTCCAGTCCCCTCGGCTCATCACCTGGATCACAGCTGATCATTTGTGTAATGCGCAGGAAATCTAAGCCCGGGGCCCGGCGGCCGTCACTACCCGTCCGTATATCGGTATGAGAAAGAAAGCTGGTCAGTCGTTCGGCCGCTGGAGCCGTGCCACGAACTTGTAGCGGTCCCCGCGGTAGACCGACCGCACCCACTCCACCGGCTCCCCGGAAGCGTCCCGCGAGTGGCGCGAGAGCATCAGCATCGGCAGCCCCACGTCCGTGCCCAGCAGCCCCGCCTCGCGCGGGGTGGCCAGCGAGGTCTCGATGGTCTCCTCGGCCTCGGCCAGCCGGACGTCGTACACCTCGGCCAGGGCCGTGTAGAGCGAGGTGTACTTCACCAGGCTGCGGCGCAGCGCGGGGAAGCGCTTGGCCGACAGATGGGTGGTCTCGATGGCCATCGGCTCACCGCTGGCCAGCCGCAGCCGCTCGATGCGCAGCACCCGTCCGCCGGTGGCGATGTCCAGCAGCCCGGAGAGCCGGTCGTCGGCGGTGACATAGCCGATGTCCAGCAGCTGGGAGGTGGGCTCCAGGCCCTGGGCCTTCATGTCCTCGGTGTACGAGGTGAGCTGGAGCGCCTGGGAGACCTTGGGCTTGGCCACGAAGGTGCCCTTGCCCTGGATCCGCTCCAGACGCCCCTCGACGACCAGTTCCTGGAGCGCCTGGCGCACGGTGGTGCGCGAGGTGTCGAACTCCGCGGCCAGGGTGCGCTCCGGTGGGACCGGGGTGCCCGGTGGCAGGGTCTCGGTCATCTCCAGCAAGTGGCGCTTGAGGCGGTAGTACTTCGGGACGCGCGCGGTGCGTGCCCCATTGGAGCCGTTGCCGTCGCTCTCGGCCGTCGTGGTGGCCGCCGCTGCCGCCGTTGCCCCCTCGGTGTCCATCGCGCGCCCTTCCGACTCCTGGTCCGCTGCCGTCACCGGCGTCCACCGCCGTCACCGGTCTCTTGAAATCCGGTCTTTTGGAATCCGGTCTTTTGAAATCCAGCGCCTCACATCGTGGCACGGTCCCGGCTCCGGGCGGTCCGTCGGTCCGGATGTCGGGAAGTGTCGGTCCGGTAACGGAGCCTCCGGTGACTCTTATACACCCTTGACACCCCAAAAGGTCTAGGCCAAGCTGCGGGCACTGGTCTGGACCATTAAACCCCTGATCCGGCCTTCTGAGGAGAGTGCTGTGAAGCGTGGGCTCATAGCGGCGACGGGTGTCGCGGCAATGCTGGTATCCGTCGCGGCCTGTGGGTCCGACGGCGATGACGACAAGGCCGGAGCGGACGGTTTCAAGGGGCAGACGCTCACCGTCTGGGCGATGGACGGCTCCACGCCGGACGGCTGGACGAAGGATGTCAAGGCCGCTTTCGAGAAGAAGACCGGCGCCAAGCTGAAGCTGGAGATCCAGCAGTGGAACGGCATTCAGCAGAAGGTGACCACCGCGCTCTCGGAGTCCGACCCGCCGGATGTGCTGGAGATCGGCAACACCCAGACCCCGTCCTACGCGCAGACCGGCGGCCTGGCCGAACTCGATGACCTGAAGAAGTCGATCGGCGCCGACTGGTCGGAGTCGATCAACAAGTCCGCGGTCTACGACGGCAAGCAGTACGCGGCGCCGTGGTACGCGGCCAACCGGGTCGTCCTCTACAACAAGAAGATCTGGGCCGAGGCCGGGATCAAGGACACCCCCAAGACCCGTACCGAGTTCTTCCGCGACCTCGACACCATCGAGAAGAAGACCGACGCCGAGCCCATCTACCTCCCGGGCCAGAACTGGTACTTCTTCGACGGGCTGACCATCGGCACCGGCGCCGACCTGGTGAGGAAGGACGGCGACAAGTGGGTCTCCAACCTCGCCGACCCCAAGGTCGGCAAGGCCATGGACATCTACAAGCAGTACCAGTCCTTCAGCAAGGCCCCCAAGGACAAGGACGAGGCCACCCCGCAGCAGGGCGAGATCTTCGCCAAGGGCAAGACCGGCGCCTTCATCGGCATGGGCTGGGAGGCCGGGGTCGCCATCAAGGCCAACCCGAAGATCGAGAAGGACATCGGCTACTTCACCATCCCGGGCGAGACCGCGGGCAAGCCCGAGGGCGTCTTCCTCGGCGGCTCCAACCTCGCGGTCGCCGCGGGCAGCGAGAAGCAGGAACTGGCCAAGGAGTTCCTGAAGATCGCGCTCAATGACACCTACGAGGGACAGCTCGCCAAGGAAGGCGGTGTCATCCCCAACAAGGAGTCGCTCCAGGCGCGGCTCAAGGGCAACCCCGCCGGGCAGGCGGCCGCCCCGGCCGCCGCGACCGGCGGCACCACCCCGCTGATCCCCGAATGGGCCGCGGTGGAGAACGCCCCGAACCCCGTCAAGGGCTATATGACCGCCGTGCTCAACGGTAAGTCGCCCGCCGAGGCGGCCAAGTCGGTCGAGGGCGAGATGAACAAGCGCCTCAGCCAGGAGCGTTGAGCCCGATGGCCGTAGCGACCGAACGCAAGGACCCCGGCCCGGCGCCGGCCGGGGTCCGCCGGGGCGGGGCACCGCCGCGGCCCCGCCGCCCGGCCCCGGGCGCGGCCGGGCGCGCACGGCTGAACGGCGCCGCCCCGTACCTCCTGCTGCTGCCCGCTCTGGTGGCGACCGTACTGCTGCTGGGCTGGCCGCTGGTCAAGGACGGCCTGCTGTCGTTCCAGAACCTCAATATGCGGCAGCTGATCCAGCACCTCACCGAGTGGAACGGCGTCGACAACTACCGCGAGACGCTGACCAGCGAGGACTTCTGGCGGGTCACCCTCCGGTCGGTGATCTTCACCGCGGTCAACGTCGTGCTGATCATGCTGCTCGGCACCCTGGTCGGACTGCTGCTGGCCCGCCTCGGCAGCAAGATGCGACTGCTGCTCTCGGTCGGCCTGGTGCTCGCCTGGGCCATGCCGCCCATCGCCGGCACCACCGTCTTCCAGTGGCTCTTCGCCGCCCGCTTCGGAGTGGTCAACTGGGTGCTGGACGCGCTCGGCTGGCACTCCATGGCGCACTACAACTGGACCGGCGGCCAGTTCTCCACCTTCTTCGTCGTCACCCTGCTGATCGTCTGGCAGTCGATCCCCTTCGTGGCGATCAACCTCTACGCCGCCACCACCACCATCCCCGGCGAGCTCTACGAGGCGGCCGCGCTCGACGGCGCCGGCACCTGGAAGAGCTTCACCTCGGTGACCTTCCCCTTCCTCAAGCCGTTCCTGCTGGCCACGACGTTCCTCGAAGTCATCTGGGTCTTCAAGGCGTTCACCCAGGTCTTCGCGATCAACGAGGGCGGCCCGGACCGGCTCACCGAAATCCTCCCCGTCTACGCCTTCGTCGAGGGCGTCGGCAACCAGCACTACGGCATGGGCGCCGCGATCTCGCTGCTGACCATCGTGGTCCTGCTGGCGCTGACCTCCTACTACCTCCGGACCGTGCTCAGGCAAGAGGAGGACGAGCTGTGAAGCGCTCGCCGCTCGCCCGGCTGTGGCCCAACGCGACCGCCGTCGTGCTCTTTCTCGGCTTCGCGTTCCCCGTCTACTGGATGTTCACCACGGCCCTCAAGCCGACCTCGGACATCATCTCCGAGGACCCGGTGTGGTTCCCGACCGGAGCCACCCTCGAACACTTCCAGAAGGCCGTGAACGCCGAGCACTTCTGGACCCTGGTGGGCAACTCGCTCACCGTCACCCTCTCGGCGGTCGGCCTCTCCCTGCTGATCGCGCTGCTCGCGTCGTTCGCCCTGGCCCGGATGCGGTTCAAGGGGCGCCGCGGCTTCCTGGTGACGTTCATGATCGCGCAGATGGCGCCCTGGGAAGTCCTGGTCATCGCCATCTACATGCTCGTACGCGACGGCGACATGCTGAACAGCCTGCTTCCGCTGACCCTGTTCTACATGGTCATGGTGCTGCCCTTCACCATCCTCACGCTCCGCGCCTACGTGGCCGCGATCCCCAAGGAGCTGGAGGAGTCGGCGATGGTCGACGGCTGCACCCGTCCGCAGGCGTTCATCCGGGTGATCTTCCCGCTGCTGGCGCCCGGCCTGATGGCCACCTCGCTCTTCGGCTTCATCACGGCCTGGAACGAATTCCCGCTCGTGCTCATCCTGAACAAGGACCCGGAGGCCCAGACGCTTCCGCTGTGGCTGTCCAGATTCCAGACCGCCTTCGGCGACGACTGGGGTGCCACCATGGCGGCGGCGTCGCTCTTCGCCATCCCGATCCTGCTCCTGTTCCTGTTTCTGCAACGCAAGGCGGTCGGTGGGCTCACTTCCGGCGCTGTGAAGGGATGATCCCGGTTTATGACGACCCTCGCACACGACTCGGCCACCCTCACCCGCGACGCTCTCACCGTCCTCCAGCCCGGCTTCACCGGAACCACCGCCCCCGACTGGGTGCTGCGGCGGCTCGGTGAGGGGCTTGCCTCCGTCGGCCTGTTCGGCCGGAACATCGCCACCCCCGAGCAGCTGGGCGCCCTCACCGCCCAGCTGCGCGCCGAGCGTGACGACGTCCTGGTGGCGATCGACGAGGAGGGCGGCGACGTCACCCGGCTGGAGGTGCGCACCGGCTCGTCCTTCCCCGGCAACCTGGCGCTCGGCGCCGTCGACGACCCGGAGCTGACCCGCGCCGTCGCCCGCGAGCTGGGCCGCCGCCTCGCCGAATGCGGCGTCAACCTCAACTGGGCGCCCTCCGCCGACGTCAACTCCAACCCCGACAACCCCGTCATCGGCGTGCGCTCCTTCGGCGCCGAACCGGGGCTCGTGGCGCGGCACACCGCCGCGTACATCGAGGGCCTCCAGGGCGCCGGAGTGGCCGCCTGCACCAAGCACTTCCCCGGCCACGGCGACACCGCCGTCGACTCCCACCACGCCCTGCCGCGCATCGACGCGGGTCTCGACACCCTGACCGCCCGCGAGCTGGTGCCCTTCCGCGCCGCCGTCGCCGCCGGGACCAAGGCCGTGATGAGCGCGCACATCCTGCTGCCCGTGCTCGACCCCGACCTGCCCGCCACCCTCAGCCCCGCCGCGCTGCACGGCCTGCTGCGCAGGCCGGTGGCCGACGGCGGACTCGGCTTCGACGGGATGATCGTCACCGACGGCATGGAGATGCGGGCCATCGCCGACGCGTACGGCATCGAGCGCGGCAGCGTCCTGGCGATCGCCGCGGGCGCCGACGCCATCTGCGTGGGCGGCGGGCTCGCCGACGAGGGCACCGTGCTGCGGCTGCGCGACGCGCTGGTCGCCGCCGTCATCGAGGGGCGGCTTGCGGAGGAGCGGCTGGCCGAGGCGGCGGCGCGGGTGCGCGCCCTGGGGGAGTGGACGCGGCGCTCCGGAGGACCGCGCGCGGCGCACGGCATCGAGCCCGCCGCGGGGGTGGGGCTCGCCGCCGCGCGCCGGGCGCTCAGAGTCACCCCGGCCGGGACCTCGTCCTCGTCCTCGTACGAACCGGTGACCGGACCCGCCTACGTGGCCGCCTTCACCCCGGTGGCCAACATCGCCGTCGGCGAGGAGACCCCCTGGGGCGTCGGCGCCGAACTGGCCCGGCTGCGCCCCGGCACCGGGGCCGCCACCTACGGGCGGCAGGACGCCGACGCCCTGGGCGTGCAGGGCCTGATCGAAAATATGCTCGACACCGCGGGGGACCGTAGGATCGTCGCTGTGGTCCGCGATGTCCACCGCCACCCCTGGATGGCCGACGCGCTGGACGCCCTGCTCACCGCTCGGCCGGAGACGGTCGTCGTGGAGATGGGGGTGCCCCAGGCGCCGCCCGCCGGGGCGCTGCACATCGCGACCCACGGCGCCGCCCGGGTGTGTGGCCGGGCGGCCGCGGAAGTGATCGTCGGCAACGGCGCCGGTGACCACCCCGGGGACTGACTCCTCAGCCCCCTCGGCCCAGCCCGGCACACCAGCCACCTGGAGGCACCCAGCATGTCCGCCACGACGACGGCCCAGCGCAGCGACCAGCCGGGCCGGATCATGTCCGGCGAGATGGCCGAGCAGCCCGCCGTGCTGCGCCGCATCCTCGACCAGGGCGCCCCGAGGATCCGCGAGGTCGCCGAGCGGATCGCCGCCCGCAACCCCCGCTTCGTCCTGCTCACCGCCCGGGGCACCTCGGACAACGCGGCGCTGTACGCCAAGTACCTGCTCGAAGTACTGCTCGGCAAGCCGTGCGGGCTGACCTCCATGTCCACCACCACCGCGTACGGCGCCCAGCCGGACCTCACCGACGTCCTGGTGATCACCGTCAGCCAGTCCGGCGGCTCCCCGGACCTGGTGGCCTCCACCGAGGCCGCCCGCGCGGCCGGTGCCATCACCCTCGCGGTGACCAACAACGCCGACTCGCCGCTCGCGGCCGTCTCCGAATTCCACATCGACGTGCTGGCCGGGCCGGAGAAGGCGCTGCCCGCGACCAAGACCTACACCGCGGAACTGCTCGCCCTCTACCTCTTCGTGGAGGGGCTGCGCGGCGGCGACGGCGCGGCCGCCAAGGTGCTGCCCGACCTCGCCCAGCAGATCCTCGACCGCCAGGACGAGGTCCGGCAGCTCGCGGCGCGCTACCGCTTCGCCGAGCGGATGGTCCTCACCTCCCGGGGCTACGGCTACCCGACCGCCAAGGAAGCCGCCCTGAAGCTGATGGAGACCAGCTACATCCCGGCGCTCTCGTACTCCGGCGCCGATCTGCTGCACGGCCCGCTGGCCATGGTCGACAACATCTCGCCGGTGATCGCCATCGTCACCGAGGGCAAGGGCGGCCAGGCGCTCCAGCCGGTCCTGGAGCGGCTGCGCGGCCGGGGCGCGGACCTCGTGGTCATCGGTGGCGCGTCGGAGGTGGAGCGGGCCTCGGCCGGGTTCGCCCTGCCGACGGACGGGGTCGCCGAGGAGGTCCAGCCGATCCTGGAGATCCTGCCGCTCCAGATGCTGGCGTACGAGGTGACGATCGCGCGCGGGCAGGACCCGGACGCGCCGCGGGCGCTGGCGAAGGTGACGGAGACGCGCTGAGCCTTGCGGCGGGGCCCGCTGAGGCACAAAGAAAACGGCTCCCGCGGCCTTCGAGAGGCGCGGGAGCCATATGTGACACCCGCGACCGCGGATGTGTGACACCCGCGGGCCGCGGCGCCAGGGCGGGACCCTCAACCCGCCCGGCACCGCAGCCCGGAGTTGCGTCGGCCGAGCGGCCGACCTGAGGATTCCCGAGCGGTCAGGGCAGAGCGCTCCGGGTTCCCCGATCCGCCCTCCTGTGCGGGGAGAGCGGAAGATCGCAGTGCTCGATATTCTGGACTAGACCACTGCTGTCTGTCCATGCTTATGCGCGAATAGGCTAATCCACCAGTGAGGGTAGGCTCACAACGTGCCCTCCATGAACGACCTCGTCCGCCAGCACACCGCACTCGACGATTCCGATCTCGAGTGGCTCCACCTGCTGGTCTCGGAGTGGCAGCTGCTCTCCGACCTCTCCTTCGCCGACCTTGTGCTGTGGGTCCCCACCAGTGATGGCACCCGGTATGTCTCCGTGGCCCAGATGCGGCCGAACACCGGACCCACCTCCTACCAGGACGACATGGTCGGCCATCTCGTCCCCCGCGGCCGCCGCCCCATGCTGGACGCCGCCCTGGACGAGGGCCGGATCGTCCGGGAGGGCGACCCCGAGTGGCGCGAGGAGGTGCCGGTCCGGGTGGAGTCCATCCCGGTCCGGCGGGAGAGCCGGGTCCTCGGCGTGATCGCGCGGAACACCAATCTGCTGACCGTACGGACCCCCAGCCGGCTGGAGCTCACCTATCTCCAGAGCGCGTCCGACCTCGCCCAGATGATCGCCGCGGGATCGTTTCCGTTCCCCAACCAGCAGGTCGACATGGACGCCTCACCACGCGCGGGCGACGGACTGATCCGGCTCGACGCGGACGGGGTGGTCCAGTACGCGAGTCCCAACGCGCTCTCCGCCTACCACCGGCTGGGGCTGGCCGCCGACCTCGTCGGCCACCACCTGGGCAAGACCACCGCCGAACTCGCCCCGGTGCGCGGCCCGGTGGACGAGGCGCTGGTCAAACTGGCCAGCGGCTGGGCGCCCCGGGAGTTCGAGGTCGAGGGCGGCGACGGGGTCATCCAGCTGCGGGCCATTCCGCTCAAGCCCAAGGGGCTGCACATCGGCTCGCTGGTACTGCTGCGGGACGTCACGGAACTGCGCCGCCGCGAGCGCGAGTTGATCACCAAGGACGCCACCATCCGGGAGATCCACCACCGGGTGAAGAACAACCTCCAGACGGTGGCGGCCCTGTTGCGGCTCCAGGCCCGCCGCATGGACTCGGCGCAGGGGCGGGAGGCGCTCAACGAGGCGGTGCGCAGGGTCGGCTCGATCGCCATCGTCCACGAGACCCTTTCGCAGAACCTCGACGAGCGGGTCGAGTTCGACGACATAGCCGACCGGGTGCTGGCGATGGTGGCCGAGATATCGCCCGGCAAGGTGACCGGCCGCCGCACCGGGCGGTTCGGCATCCTGGACGCCGAGGTGGCCACCCCGCTGTCCATGGTTCTCACCGAGGTGTTGCAGAACGCGCTGGAGCATGGCTTCGGGCCGGGGGAGCAGGGCACGGTCGAGGTCTCGGCGGTGCGCGGGGGCAGCGGTGAGGAGAGCCGGCTGGCGGTGATCGTCCAGGACGACGGGCGCGGGCTGCCGGAGGGGTTCGACCCGCAGCGGGCCGGAAATCTGGGACTTCAGATCGTCCGCACCCTGGTGGAGGGGGAGCTGGGCGGGACGTTCGACATGGTGCCCGCCCCGGAGCGCGGCACCCGGGTGATGCTGGACTTCCCGGTCGGTGCGGAGAAGCACTGAGCGCGTTGCGAATCCGAGAGCGACCTGTTATCGGAAAGCACTGAGCCCCGGACCCATCCGGTCCGGGGCTCAAAGCTCAATTTGCTGTGCGCATCGGGGGTTCTACGCGCTGCGGCTCGGGGGCCACGGGGTGCCGGGCTTCAGGCGCTGGCGTTGCGTGCCCGGTTGCGAGCGGCACGGCGCTTCATGGCGCGGCGCTCGTCTTCGCTCATTCCACCCCAGACGCCGGAGTCCTGGCCGGACTCAAGCGCCCACTGCAGGCACTGCTCCATGACGGGGCAGCGGCGGCAGACGGCCTTGGCTTCCTCGATTTGCAGCAGCGCAGGACCGGTGTTGCCGATGGGGAAGAACAGCTCGGGGTCTTCCTCGCGGCAAACGGCGTTGTGACGCCAGTCCATGGCTGCTCCATCTCCTCGTATTGCGGGCTCGTTGCTTGTGAATGTGAACGCTTTCACGAATCCCCCCGCAAGGGCAGGGCCGCCACACCAGTTGGGGCTGGTGCGGTCCTGTGGAATGAGGAGGGGGTTCGGGCTCTCAAGGGGGCCTTTCAGAAGGCCGTCCCGATCGCCAAGAAGAGACTCGCAAACCTCGGCGACGGATACAACCCCTTCCGGAAAGTTTTTTTTGATTCCTTGGTGTCGGCTCGGTCACAGCCGTACTTCCGGTGGGTGGAGTCCAGGCTAAACGTTCGACTGGAAGGACTTTTTGCGGTCTCACTCACACAATCACACGCAGTGCACGGCGTACGCCTGTGAACGTCACGCTCATACGCAGTCCCAGATGGTCACCGTCCATCTGGAACGGCAGTGGCGCCTGGGATTGCAAGGTGAAGTCCGTCAGGTCGTGAAGCGCTACCACATGCTTCCCGCGGGGCCCGCGCTCGGGTGTCGACGTCAGCAGCTGGGTCGCGTAGCGGGTCACCGCCGGCGCCGACAGCTTGGCGAGTCCCAGCACGTCGAGGGCGGTGTCGAAGGACGCCTGGGGCGCCGCGTAGACCGGGCGGTTGCCCAGAAAGGTCCACGGGGAGGTGTTGCAGACTATCGACAGCGCGAGCTCCTCGATCGGGTCCTCGCCCGGCCGCCCGATGGTGATGGTGCCCTGCCGCCGGTGCGGCTCCCCCATGAACTGCCGCACCATCTGCCGTATGTAGAGCGCGTGGGTGGACCGCTTACCGCGCTCGCGCTGCTGCTCGACCCGGCCGATGACGCTCGCGTCGAAGCCGAGCCCGGCGCAGAAGGTGAACCAGCGGGCCGGGACCGACTCGTCCCGGGTGCCCGGAGTGCCGCCCGCGAGTCCGAGGCCCACGGTGCGCTCGGTGCCGTCTCTCAACGCGTCCAGCAGGGCGCCGGTCGCCTCGACGGCGTCATTGGGCAGCCCGAGGGCGCGGGCGAAGACATTGGTGGAGCCGCCGGGCACGACCGCGAGCCGGGGCAACTCCTGTGGGGCGGGGCCATGGTGCAGCAGTCCGTTGACGACCTCGTTGACGGTGCCGTCGCCGCCGAACGCCACGACCAGTTCATGAGTGCCGCCGTCGACCGCCCGCCGGGCCAGGTCGCGGGCGTGCCCCCGGTACTCCGTGGTCGCCACGTCCAGCTTCAGATCGCTGGCGAGCGCGTGGAACAGAACATCCCGGGTGCGGGCACTGGTGGTGGTTGCTGCCGGATTGACCACGAGGAGTGCGCGCATGCGCGCCAGCCTACCCATCCGGGACGACGGGCCCCAGGGGGGTAGGGTCCGGGCGCCTCGAGGACGGCTAGGCTGCTGGGGTGAGCAGTAAGAAGTCCGCCACCGCGAAGTCCGCTACCGCGAAGACCGCGAAGAAGGCACAGAGGGGCACGGCGCGGCCGGACGGTGTGGCCGCCAAGGCGGCCGACGCCGCCGGTGCAGCCAGTGCTGCCGGTGCAGCCAGTGTCGCCGACGCCGCGCCTAGCGGGCCCCGCCCCGCCCGGCTGACCGCCGCCGCGGTGCTGGCCGCCGCGGAGGGCGTGGTGCTCCTGGGCTTCGGTGTATACGTACTGATCATGGGGCTGACCGGCGATCCGGAGAGCCCGCAGCAGGCGGAGATGCTCGGGGTCACCGTGCTGGCGCTGGCCCTGCTGCCGCTGCTGGCGGCCCGTGGGCTGTGGCTGCGGCGCCGCTGGAGCCGCGGGCCCGCGATGATCACCCAGCTGATGGCGCTGCCGGTGGCCTGGACGCTGTTGCAGAACGGCGGCGGGCTGATCGTCGCCGGAGCGGCCACCGCCGTCGTGGCCCTCGCGGTCCTGGCGCTGCTGATCAACCCGACGGCGACCGAGGCCCTGGGCATCGGCCCCCGCGACGCATAGCCGCCCCCTGCCTGCGGCGGCCTGTTCCCCTCCCCGCCCCTCCCCGAATCCAGGCCTCCGCCCCAGCCCCCGCTCCTCAATCGCCGGAGTGGCTGGAGAGCGGGACTCGGCCCCAGCCCCTGCTCCTCAATCGCCGGAGGGGCCGGATGGCGGGGCTCCGGCCCAGCCCCTGCTCGTCAATTGCCGGAGGGGCTGGAGAGCGGGACTCGGCCCCAGTCCCTGCTCCTCAATCGCCGGAGGGCTGGGAGGTGGGGCTCCGCCCCAGGCCCCAGGCCCCAGGCCCCGGGCCGGGGGCCCGGGGGCCTTCCCGCGGCATTGGTATGCGGCTCCGCCGTGTGGCAGGGGGCTCCGGCCCGGGGCCACGGGGTCCAGGGGCGGGGGCCCCTGGTAGCGGGAAGGGGCGGGGAGGGGAAGAACCAGGGGGCACCCCGTAGCGTGCGCTTGCTACTCCTCGACCAGCAGCTTGTCGCGCAACTGCGCAAGCGTGCGGGCCAGCAGCCGCGAGACATGCATCTGGGAGATGCCGACCTCCTGCGCGATCTGCGACTGCGTCATATTGCCGAAGAAGCGCAGCAGCAGGATCTTCTTCTCGCGCGGTGGCAGATCCTCCAGCAAAGGTTTGAGCGACTCGCGGTACTCGACGCCCTCGAGCGCCTCGTCCTCCGCGCCGAGGGTGTCGGCGACCGCCGGGGACTCGTCGTCCGTGTCCGGGACGTCCAGGGACAGGGTGCTGTAGGCATTGGCGGACTCCAGCCCCTCCAGCACCTCCTCCTCGGAGATGGACAGATGCTGGGCCAGCTCATGGACGGTCGGGGCGCGGCCATGGCGCTGGGAGAGCTCCGCGGTGGCCGTGGTCAGCGAGAGCCGCAGCTCCTGGAGCCGGCGCGGCACCCGCACCGCCCAGCCCTTGTCGCGGAAGTGGCGCTTGATCTCGCCCACGACCGTGGGTGTCGCATAGGTGGAGAACTCCACACCGCGGTCCGGGTCGAACCGGTCCACGGACTTGATCAGCCCGATGGTGGCGACCTGGGTGAGGTCGTCCAGCGGCTCACCGCGGTTGCGGAAGCGCCGGGCCAGGTGCTCCACCAGCGGCAGATGCATACGCACGAGGTTGTTGCGCAGCTCGGCCCGCTCGGCGGAGCCCTCCGGCAGCTGTCGCAGCTCGGCGAACATCGCCCGCGCGCCACTCCGGTCCTGCGGATCGTGCTGCTGATGCACCTGTTCGTGCTGATCCATGTGGTCCGCCCGCTCTGGTCGGTCTCCTGCCGCCTCCGAGTCCGCGGGATGCGGCCGGGCCGGCGGGTGCGGGATGGCCGGGGTACCTACTCCCCGCGATGATGCAGTGCTCACGGAGCCCCCTTGTTCCGTCACGGCTGTCCGGGGCCGGCGCCGCGCTCCTTGTACAGGCTGATGCTGACCGTTCGGTCCTCGGCCACCGTCGAGTCCACCTTGCCCGCCAGTGCGGAGAGCACCGTCCAGGCGAAGGTGTCGCGCTCGGGGGCGCGACCGTCGGTGGTGGGAGCCGAGACGGTCACCTGGAGTGCGTCGTCGATCAAGCGGAAGACGCAGCTCAGCACACTGCCGGACACGGCTTGTTGCAGCAGGATCGCGCATGCCTCATCGACGGCGATACGCAGATCCTCGATTTCGTCGAGGGTGAAGTCCAAGCGGGCTGCGAGGCCGGCGGTGGCCGTCCGCAGCACCGACAGATAGGCACCCGCAGCGGGCAGCCGGACTTCCACGAAGTCCTGGGTCCCGGGCTCGCCTGCGATCTGGGACACCCTCACCTCCAAGGTGACACAAGCTGATTGAGCTGAGCTGATTGGAGCGTCGGCCCCGAACCCTTATGGTGGAGGGTGATACGGGTCGGCGCTGTATGTACTTTGGCTGCGACGCTATCGCGATCTGCGGTTCGGTGTCGCCCGGACGAAGCACGGCCCCCATCACGGGTGAACCCGGCCCACAAGGCCGCGATATCACTCATAGTAAGCACATGAGTACGCAGCGTGGCTAGAGGTTTTGCGGTCTCAATTCGAAAGAGATGTCGCCTCACTCGGGAAATCGCTGGTCATGGCGGTGCCCACGGCCTGAGCGGCCAGCGCTCGCAGCGGCTCTCCGGAGAGCCTGCGCACCGTCCATTCGTCCATCGCCTCCGCGCCGATCGCGGCGTAGAAGCCGATCGCGGGCTCGTTCCAGTCGAGCACCGGCCATTCGAAACGGGCATATCCCCGCTCCACGCAGATCCGCGCCAGCTCGGCCAGCAGCGCCTTGCCGTGGCCGCCCCCGCGGGCCCGCGGAATGACGTACAGATCCTCCAGATACACGCCATGGGTGCCTGTCCAGGTGGAGAAGTTGCGGAACCACAGGGCGAACCCCACCGGGCAGGCGGGCTCCCCGGCGCCACCGGCCTCCTCGGCGATCAGCGCGAACACCGCGGGATGCGCCCCGAAGAGCGCCTCGCGCAGCTGCTCCTCGGTGGCCTTCGCCTCCTGCGGAGCCCGCTCGTAGTCCGCCAGCTCGCGGATCATCGCATGGATCGCCGGGACGTCGGACGGCTTCGCTGATCGGATCATGTGGTGAAGGCTAGCGGGCCACACCGACAAACGCGGCAGTCGATCTCCGACATTGCGCGGAAAACGCCAAGACCAGGGCGTCCGCGGAGCCGGGACTCACCACGCGTCGGCGTCTCACTGCACGATGAGCTGATCCACAAAGCACCAGCGCCAGTCCTCTCCCTCCTCGAAGCTGCGCATCACCGGATGGCCGGTCTCCTCGAAGTGCCGGGTGGTGTGCTGGTACGGCGAGGAGTCGCAGCAGCCCACATGGCCGCACACCAGACACTTCCGCAGCTGGACGGGGTGGCTGCCGACCACCAGGCATTCGGGACAGGTGTCCGACCGCGCCTCCGGTTCGGGACGCGGCAGTGCGGGAACATGCGGGCACTCGTTCATGATTGCCAGACTAAAACGCCGCATGGGCGGAGCACATGGACGACCGTCGGGACGGCCGACGGAGACAGGGCCGGACGATGGACGTATTGCCGTTGTTGATGCTGGTCGCGGGCAGCGCGGTGGTCGCGGGCGCGGCGCGCCGGACCCCGGTGCCCGCGCCGCTGCTGCTGGTCGCGGCCGGGCTCGCCGTCTCGTACGTACCCGGGGTGCCGGACTACACCCTGGACCCGCATATCGTGCTGCCCCTGGTGCTGCCGCCGCTGCTGCACAGCGCCGCGCTGGACAGCTCGTACCTCGATCTGCGGGCCAATCTGCGGCCGATCGCGCTGCTCTCCGTCGGGTATGTGCTCTTCGCGACGGTCGCGGTCGGCGTGGTCGCCCATCTGCTGATCCCGCAGCTGCCGCTGACCGCCGCCCTGGTGCTGGGCGCGGTGGTCGCGCCGCCGGACGCCGTGGCCGCCACCGCCATCGCCCGCCGGATCGGGCTGCCCTCCCGGCTCACCACGCTCCTCCAGGGCGAGTCCCTGTTCAACGACGCGACCGCGATCACCGCCTACCGGGTGGCGGTGGCCGCGGCCGTGGGGGAGGGCGTCAGCTGGGCCGAGGGGCTGCGGGAGTTCGCCTTCGCGGCCATCGGCGGTGTCGTGGTCGGTCTGATCCTGATGGTGCCGCTGCACTGGCTGCGCACCCGGCTGCGGGACGCCTTGCTGCAAAACACCCTCTCGCTGCTCATCCCCTTCGTCGCCTACGCCGTCGCCGAGCAGTTCCAGGCGTCGGGTGTGCTGGCCGTCGTGGTGGTCGGGCTCTACCTCGGACACCACTCCTGGCAGGTCGACTTCGCCACCCGGCTCCAGGAGGCGGCGGTCTGGCGCATGATCGACTTCGTTCTGGAGTCGGCGGTGTTCGCCCTGATCGGGCTGCAACTGCGGGTCGTGGTGGGCGGCCTGGGGGAGTACGGGGCGGGCCAGGCCGCCTGGTACGCGGCCGTCGTCTTCCTGGCCGTGGTGGCCGCCCGCTACGTCTGGGTCTTCCCGTCGACCTTCGTGCCGCGCATGCTCTTCCCCGGGATCCGCGAGCGCGAGCCCGGCACCAACTGGACGGCGCCGGTCATCGTCGGCTGGGCCGGGATGCGCGGCGTGGTCTCGCTGGCCATCGCGTTCTCGATCCCGGAGACCGTGCACGGCGGTACCCCCTTCCCGGCCCGCAACCTGATCCTCTTCCTCACCTTCACCACCGTCATCGGCACCCTGGTGATCCATGGGCTCACCCTGCCCTCCCTGATCCGGCTGCTCGGGCTGCCCGGCCGCGACCCCCACGCCGAGACCCTCGCCGAGGCCCAGGCGCAGAACACCGCGTCACTGGCCGCCGAGCGCCGTCTGGGGGAACTGCTCGCCGATGAGCGCAACGCCCTGCCGTCGCCGCTCGCCGACCGGCTGCGCACGGTGCTGGAGCAGCGCCGCAACGCCGTGTGGGAGCGGCTGGGCGCGGTCAACGAGGTGACCGGCGAATCGGCGGACGACACCTATCGGCGGCTGGCCCGGGAGATGATCGAGGCCGAGCGGGCGGTGTTCGTGGACCTGCGGGACGCCCGGCGGATCGACGAGGAGATGCTGCGGTCGCTGCTGCGGCGGCTGGACCTGGAGGAGGCGGCGCTCTACCGGGAGGGGGCCACGGAGGACGGAGCCTGAGCACCGGCCCCTCCGCGGCCGTCCTTACGCCGCTATTCGGTTCCCCCGAGGGCCTTACTTGAGCTGTTCGCGGATCCGGTCGCGCATCGAGGCCATGGTGAAGCCGCGCGGATCCACCTTGCCCGGCTGCCATTCCAGGTGGCCGATCACCGAGCGCTCGGTCCAGCCGTGATGGCGGCACACGGCCGCCGCGGCCCGCGCGATCGCGTCCAGCTGGGCCTCTGGCCACGGGTCCTCGCCGTCGCCCAGGTTCTCGCATTCGAAGCCGTAGAAGGCGCGGTTCCCGTCGGTGTTCGCCTCGTTGTCCGACGGGAGCGCCTTCTCGGCGATCACCGCCCGCAGGACGTCGTCGTCGCCCAGCCCGGCGTGGTTGGCGCGGCCGTAGCCGACCAGATGGACGCCGCCGTCCTTGGCGATCACGCCGTGGCACAGCGGGCCGGGCAGCCCCTCGAAGCCGTCCCGGCAGATCTCCACGGTCTCCTGGGTGCCGGAGGTGACGGTGTGGTGGATCATCACCCCGTGCACCGGGCCCCACGGCCCCTTGTGGTTCCGGTTGTGGTGCCGCCAGTCGCCGACCTGCGTCACCTTCAAGCCCTCGTTCGTCAGCGCCGCCAGGAAGTCCCCCGCGGACATGGGTGAGGCCATGCCCCGCCTCCGTTCTGGTCCGTCTCCGGTCCGTTCCGGTTCTGTGGCGGGCCCCGGTCGCGGACCGCCACGTTCACCCCTTTGCTTACCCGACGCACACCCATAAACACATGGGGTGATGAATGGTGGGGGGCGCGTTATCGTGCGGACCGGCTCATCCGTACGACCTCGCAACAGGAGACGCACCGCACCATGGACTACCAGGCAGTGCTGGAGGAGGTCGCGGCGCATGCGCGGCCGCGGATCGGCCGGGGCCGGGTGGCCCAGTACATCCCGGCGCTCGCCTCGGTGGACGCGGACCGCTTCGGGATCGCGCTCGCCGACGTCGACGGCCGGGTCACCGGGGTCGGCGACTGGGAGCGGCCCTTCTCGATGCAATCCGTCTCCAAGGCGTTCAGCCTCGCGCTCGTCCTCGCCGAGGACGGCGAGAAGCTGTGGCGGCGGGTCGGCCGGGAGCCCTCGGGCAACCCCTTCAACTCCCTGGTGCAGCTGGAGTACGAACACGGGATCCCGCGCAATCCGTTCATCAACGCCGGGGCGCTCGTCGTCACCGACCGGCTGCACACCCTTACCGGCGACGCCAGCACCACCATGCTGGACTTCCTGCGCGCCGAGAGCGGCAACCCGGACCTCGCCTTCGACCAGGAGGTCGCCGCCTCCGAGACCGCCCATGGCGACCGTAATGCCGCCCTCGCCCACTTCATGGCCGCCTATGGCAACCTCGACAATCCGGTGCAGACCGTCCTGGAGCACTACTTCTGGCAGTGCTCGATCGAGATGAGTTGCCGCGACCTCGCCCTGGCGGGCGGCTTCCTCGCCCGCCACGGGGTGCGCGCGGACGGCTCGCGGCTGCTGTCGCGCAGTGAGGCGAAGCGGGTCAACGCGGTCATGCTCACGTGCGGTACGTACGACGCGGCGGGCGACTTCGCGTATCGGGTCGGGCTGCCCGGCAAGAGTGGGGTGGGCGGTGGGATCGTCGCGGTGGTGCCTGGGCGTTGCGCGCTGTGCGTCTGGAGTCCTGGGCTCGACGATCGCGGCAACTCGGTGGCCGGGGTGGCGGCCCTGGACCACTTCACCACGCTGACCGGCTGGTCCGTCTTCTAGACCACGCCCAACGGACCGTGCCGCCTGCGGCGGGCTGTTTCCCCTCCCCGCCCCTTCCCGTGACTGGGGCTTCGCCCCAGGCCCCGGTGTGCAGGGGGGAGCCACCGGCCGTGGGTCAGGCCGCGCCCGGTGCGGCGTGGTGTCCGCGGTGGGCTGGACGTCTGTTTGCGGGTCCAGGGGCGGAGCCCCTGCCACGCGGCGGAGCCGCAAATGGACGCTGCGGGAAGGGGCGGGGAGGGGAAAGCGTCGGTGGCCGCCGGTCGCCCCGTAGCGTGGGCGCACGGTTCCGGTGCGGGCGCGTGGGAGCGTGGGGCGGCGCGCTGGTGGAGGTGGCGCGCGGCCTGGCGTGGCGGGACCATGGAGGGTAGTGGTGGTGTGAGCAGGAGGTGTACCGCCATGCAGCACGAGATGCGCGCCGAATACGAGGAGGGCAGCTCCGGGCGGGTCGCGGGCGCGCCGGTCAAGATCTGGCACATGGTCCGCGGGAACGGAACGACCGCGATGTGCGGGCGGGAGCTGGATCCGGACGCCGAGACCCAGGCCGCCGACCTGTGGGCCACGGGCGACGCGGGGCCGTTCTGCCACTCCTGCGGCGCGATGTATCTGCGCGAGGTCCCTTGAGCGCCTTGAGCGAGTACCGGGAGCGGAGGGCGCTGATCGGCCACGGCGCCGTGGTGTGGACCCGTACGGCCGGCACCGGGCCGCAGCGGGTGCTCCCCGACGGCTGCACGGATCTGATCTGGAGCGAGGCGGGACCGGGGCCGGACGGCGAGTTGCTGGTCGCCGGGCCGGACACCCGTGCCCACCTGGCCCCCGGCGCGCCGGGCACCCGCGCCCTGGGGCTGCGGTTCGCGCCCGGCACCGGCCCCGCCGTACTGGGCGTACCGGCGCATGAACTCCGCGATCTGCGGGTGCCCTTGGCCGCGCTCTGGCCGGGCGCGGAGGTCCGGCGGCTGGCCGAGCGGATCGCCACCGGGCAGACGGCCGCGGGCCGCCTTCTGGAGGAGGCGGCCTTCGGACGGCTGCGAACGGCGGAACCGCCCGATCCGGTGCTCGCCGCGATCGTCGCGGGGGTCTCCCAGGGGACGGCGGTGGCCGGGATCGCCGCCGCCGTGGGCCTGGGGGAGCGGCAGCTGCACCGCCGCTCCCTCGCCGCGTTCGGCTACGGCCCCAAGACGCTGGGCCGGGTGCTCCGGCTGAACCGGGCCCTGGACCTGGCGCGCACCGGCCTCCCCTTCGCGGAGGTCGCGGCCACGACGGGCTACGCCGACCAGGCCCATCTCGCCCGCGACGTCAGGGCGCTTGCGGGGGTGCCCCTGGGCCGTCTGCTCAGGGTGCCGTAGAGCTTCCGGGTGCTTGGGTCGAGCGAGCCCTAAAAGAACAAGTCGATGCCGTTGTCGTCGGGGTCGAGGACCGTGGCGTAGCGCTGGCCCCAGGGCGCGTCCCACGGCTCCAGCTTGCCGCGCACCCCTGCCTCCATGAGGTCCTGGTAGGTCTTGTCCACGTCGGCCGGGCTGTCGCAGGCGAAGGCCAGCCCCACGCGGTGGGAGCCGCTCGGCGGCGTCCACTCCGGTTCGAAGGAGCGCACCGTCGCGACCGTGTCCCACATCAGCCGCGTGCCGCCGGGCAGGGCGGCCTCGACGTGGGGCTGGGTGTCGGCGTCGGCGGGGATGTCGAGGCCGAGAAGGCGGTAGAAGGCGAGGGAGGCGGCCATGTCGGCGACGACCAGGCCGATGGCGTCGAATCGTGCTGTCATACGGGCAGCGTAGGGAGCGTCCGGGCGGCCGGTCTTGAACGAATCGGACGTCCCTGTCGGGGTCTCCATCGCGGGCCGGGCGCGCTCACGGGCAGTGGATGACCTGGCCCGCGTACGACAGATTGCCGCCGAAGCCGAACAGCAGCACCGGGGCGCCGGAGGCCACCTCGCCGCGTTCGACCAGCTTGGAGAGGGCGAGCGGAATGCTGGCCGCCGAAGTGTTGCCGGACTCCACCACATCGCGGGCGATCACCGCGTTGACCGCGCCCAGCTTGCGCGCGACCGGTTCGACGATCCGCAGATTGGCCTGGTGCAGTACGACACCGGCCAGGTCCTCCGGGGAGAGCCCGGCCCGTTCGCACACCTCCCGCGCGATCGGCGGCAGATGGGTGGTGGCCCAGCGGTAGACGGTCTGGCCCTCCTGCGCGAACCGGGGCGGTGTGCCCTCGATACGGACCGCGCCGCCCATCTCCGGGACCGAGCCCCACACCACCGGGCCGACGCCCGGCCGCTCGGCGGCCACCACGACGGCCGCGCCCGCGCCGTCGCCGGTCAGTACGCAGGTGGAGCGGTCGGTCCAGTCGGTGGCCGCGCTGAACTTCTCCGCGCCGATCACCAGGGCCGCGCCGGCCGCCCCGGCCCGGATGGTGTGGTCGGCGGTGGCGAGGGCGTGGGTGAAGCCCGCGCACACCACATTGAGGTCCATGGTGGCGGGGCGTGCCAGCCCGAGCCGGGCGGCGACCCGGGCCGCCATATTGGGGCTGCGGTCGATCGCCGTGCAGGTGGCGACGAGCACGAGGTCGATGTCGGAGGGGGCGAGCCCGCTGTTGGCCAGCGCCTTGGCGGCGGCCGCCGCGGCCATCTCGTCGACCGTCTCATCGGCGCGGGCGAGATGGCGGGTGCGGATGCCCACCCGGCTGCGGATCCACTCGTCGCTGGTGTCGACCATGGCCGCGAGGTCGTCGTTGTCGAGCACCTTCGCGGGCTGGTAGTGGCCGAGCGCCAGTACGTGCGAGCCGGTCATCGGTCATCCCCTTAGCGCCAGTGTCGACGTATCCGCGCGATTTTGCGGAGATCTCGACGGACAGTCTGCGGTGTGTCCAGTCTTGAGCGGAGCAGACCTGCCGTGCGCTCGGGTTACTCACCAATCTTGGGCGCCAAGATCTGGAGTTCCCGGCCTTTCCCTGGCGGGTGCCGGGGGTCGTGGCGGAAGGGGATGGCCTCTGACCGTGGCTCAGGGGAGTCGGCTCAGGGGAGTCGGCTCAGGAGAGCTGGCCGTTGTAGTCCGGGAGCTTGAAGGACTTCTCGGCGTGGCCACCGGTGAGGTCGGTGGGGCTGTTGCCGATGTTGGCGATGATCGTGTAGCCGTTCTTCTCGATCTCCGCCCGCTTGGCGGTCTTGTACTCCGCCACGTCCTGGAAGAGGTCCGGCAGATTGCGTACGTACAGACCGGCCACCGAGTAGCCGACCTTCTCCAGGTTGTACTCGGTCGGCAGGTAGATGATGCCGGGGCGCGCGGTGACGAAGAAGATGGCCACACCCCGGTCGTGGGCGTACTGGGCGAGCTTCAGCACCGGTTCGACGGCGGGCTGGGGGTAGCTGAAGCCGAAGTCCGTCTCCAGCGAGGTGTTGTCGATGTCCAGGACGATGGCCCGCTTCTCGCCCGAGGGTTCGGCGGTGCGCTCCTCGATGTAGGGGCGGGCCTGCTCGTCGATGATGGCGCGAACATCACGCTGCCAGGTCTCGTAGTCGACCTCCTCGGCGGCGGTGGCGCTCGACGGCGCCGCCGTGGCCGCCGCGGCCACAGTGGCCGCCGAGGTGCCCGTTGTGCCCGTGGTGCCGGTGGGGCCGGGCGTGGCGGCGGTCGCCGTGGTGGCCGTTCCGCCGACGCCGATGGCGAGGGCGACGACCACCGTCGTCATGCCGAGCCGCCGTGATCGCACGCGTCCTGCTGTCATCGGTCACTTCCTTCGCGTGAGGCGATTGCCGGATGGCATGTTCACGGCTGCCGGTGGACATGAGAAGACCTCTGCTTTACCGGCGAGTAACGGTTCGCGACCGAGGGGCCTTAATAGGCCAACGACACGTGCCGGGCCGTTCGTTGACTGGTCAGCCGGTAGATGGGTATGTCATCTACTGAAGGGCCGGCCTGGACCCCGGCGATGACCGGCGTGGCCGCGGGCTCCGGTGTCGCGCGCCTCCACCAGGTCAAGGAGGCTTGCATGTTCGATGATCGGCCCGCCTTCGGCGTCCGAGTCCACGCGCTCGGCGGAGTCACCGTCGCCGAGGTCGCGGGAGAGCTGGACATCTTCGCCGCGGGGCGGATCGTGGCTCGGCTCGATTCCCTCGTTCAGGTGCGGTGCCCGGATCTGATCCTGGACCTACGGCCGGTCACGTTCCTGGACTGTGCCGGATTGTCGTTACTGTGCCGGTTGCGCAATCGCGTGCTGGAGCGGGACGGGCGGCTGCGGCTCGTCATCGGTGATCCGCGCTTTCTGCGACTGCTGCGCATGGTCCGGCTGGACGACGCCTTTGAGATACTGGAAGATCTGACTCCGGCGATCGCGGGCGCGGCGGGTCCGGTGGTCGGAGGGGGCGGTGACGCCCTCGCCTAGGCCGTATCTGACCAAGTGTCAATAGTAAGAACCGAAATTCACTCGGACGAGCGGTCTTTACCGGCGGAATGCTGCGTCCCTCCCTCTGTAACCGGGGGTCACCCCCTTACGCTCGCGGAACGTCGCCTGAGGACCCGGCGGATTTCGCACCCGATGCCCGACCCTGCCCGCTTCCGGGACCTGACGAAGGTGAGAGGGGCAGTGTGCCGTTCCGAGGGGATATCGCGATGACGCAGCAAGGCGCTCCGCGTGATGCGCCGGTGCCGGTGGATCGCGGTGCCCAGAACGCCGCGCGGGGGCCCGCGAGCGAGGATCCGGCCGATGGCGTCGTTCCTCGGGTCCGTACGCACCGGGTCGGCGGGTACACCGTCGTGGAGCTCCACGGTGAGATCGACATCGCTGGGGTGGGAAGCGTGGGACCGGCGCTGGACGCGGCCACGGCCGGGGACCGGCCCTCGGTGATCGTGGACTTACGCCCGACCTCCTTCTTCGACTGCTCGGGCCTGGGACTGCTGTGCCGGGCCCATCGACGTGTCCGGGAGCGGGGCGGGCGGATGCGGCTGGTCTGCGACGACGCCTTGATCCTCCGCACGCTGCGGGCGGGGCGGATGCTGGATGTGCTCGAGCCGGTGGCAACGCTGGACGAGGCGCTGGGCGAGGAAGAGGGCTAGGGCGCGCCGCGGGTCGTGGCGCCTGCGGCGGGCTGCTCCCCTCCCCGCCCCTTCCCACAACTGGGGCTCTGCCCCAGACCCCGGGCCGGGGCTCTGCCCCAGACCCCGGGCCGGGGCTCTGCCCCAGACCCCGGATCGGGGCTCTGCCCCAGGTCCCGGATCGGGGCTCCGCCCCAGGCCCCTGGGCCGGGGCCTCGCACCAGGTCCCGGATCGGGGCTCCGCCCCAGGCCCCTGGGCCGGGGCCTCGCACCAGATCTCGGGCCGGAGTTCCTCCCAGTCCCCGGGCCGGGGCTCCGACCCAAACCCCGGCTCGGGGCTCCGCCCCTACCAACAGCATCGATATGCGGCTCTGCTGCGGGGCGGGGATCTGCCCCCGGTCCCCGGGGTCCAGGGGCGGAGCCCCTGGTAACGGGAAGGGGCGGGGAGGGGAAAGATCCGCCGGACAGCACACCTAGGGCGCGGCGCGGGTCGTGGCGCTTGCGGCGGGGCACGCGGCGGAGCCGTGTGGTGCGCGGGGCGCGCTCGCGTGTGGTGGCTGGGTGGCGGCCGGGGTCAGGGTCGGCGGTCCTGGGGCGGGGGAGGGGTCATCCGGTGGCCCCGGTGCTGTCGCCCGCGGCCCCAGGCGCGATGGCGGGCCCGTCCGCCGCCCGGGAGGGTCTCGTGGCTCTCCGGGGACATGCGGTTGCCGTTCTGGACATTGGTCCGGTGGATCAGCAGGGCGCCCACGGCGATCAGCGCGAGGATGACGACCACGGTGATCAGGGTCTCCATGGTGCTCACTCCCTGGGGCCGGGGCCCAGAGCTGGAGGGAATCCGGCCGGTTTGTGCGAAATGCTCCTGGTGTCTATACGGTACCTCCGGCCGGAGGTGGCGTCGCTCCCCGTGTGCGGCGGCCCCGGAGTCCGCGTGCACCGATACCGCGTCCGCACACGCCGAGCGCCCGCACCCGGCGTCGGGAACCGGGTGCGGGCGGTCAGGCCCTGATCCAGCGGATCAGTGGATCAGTGGGGTCGGCGGGTTCAGTGGGTTCAGTGGGTTCGGCGGGTTCGGCGGGATCAGTGGGTCTTGGCCAGCTGCTTCTCCAGCTTGGCCAGGCCATTGGCCCAGAGCTGGTTGACACGGCTGATCTCGGCCTGGTTCGGCTGCGAGTTGGTGCAGGACGGGCCGGGGCCGCCACCGGACATCAGCTCGCTGCACGGACCCTCGTAGTGGTCCGGCAGACCCAGCACATGGCCGGTCTCGTGCGCGGTGACCCGGGTCGAGTCGTACTCCTGGTTCTGGGCGTAGTCCAGGAAGACATAGCCGCTGCCGTGCCCGTCGGTGCTCGCGTACGAGCCCCGGGGGTCATTGCCCTCGCGGTAGGTGAAGTCCGCGTTGCTGCCCTCCTGGAGCTTCACGTTGCTCACCGCGGAGTTCCAGATCTGGGCGGAGCGGGATATCACCGACTTGAAGGTCGGGGCCTGGCTCGCGTTGTAGGTCACGGTGACGGCCGCCGCCGCGCTGGGCGACTTCGCCCGCTTCTCCAGCGCCGACTTCATGACGGCCTTGATGAAGGCGTCGGTGTCGGCCCGCTCCTCGCCGCTCGCCGTGTAGGCGGCGGCCGCCGCGCCGCGCTGGGCCGTGGAGTGGTCGGGCGTGGCCGCGGACGCGGGCATGGCGGACAGGGAGACCGCCAGGCCGAGGCCGATGGTCGCGGACAGCGCCAGCTTGGGGAGTGACATGTGGGGGGCTCCTCATCGTCCTCGGGCCCCGGTCGCCGTGTGGGGTGGCGGCCGGGGCCGTGGGATGAACTCTTGGCTGACGCAGAGTCTTGAGGAGAACCGGCCGTACGCGGAGATATCAACTGGTGATAGGACGAGGGCATATCCCCCGCCGGGCGTTCAGGGCCCGGCCGATGACCGGCGTTTGACACCCCGTTGACCCGTGTTTGACCACCGATTGATCGATTCCGGTACGGGTTGGCGGGATTTCAGAGTCTGGTGTGACGGACAAGTGCGCAGTTATGCTCCCGCCGTGGAGCTCGAGGTGAGGCACCTCCGTGCACTGTGCGCCATAGCCGACACCGGCAGCCTACGGAAGGCGGCGCGTCAACTGGGCATGACCCAGCCGTCCTTGACGACCCAGCTCCGGCGGATCGAGAACACCGTCGGCGGCCGGCTGTTCTCGCGGGAGGTCACCGGCAGTCGGCCGACCCCGCTGGGGCGGTCCGTGCTGTGCCGCGCCCGGCCGATCGTGGCCGAGATGAACGCCCTCGTCGACGAGGTCCGGCTGGAGGCGGGGCAGACCGCCGACGCCCGGCTGCGCATCGGCAGCACGGGCAGCCGGGCCGTGGTCGGCTGGCTGCGCAGGCTCCGCGCCCGCTACCCGGACGCGGACACCACCATCCACATCGACGTCTCCGCCAACGCGCTGTTGCAGATGGTGGCCGCCAACCAGCTGGACGTCGCCTTCGTCCACGAGGTCGAGGGCGCGCCGCTGCGGGTGCCCGAGGGCGTGGAGCGCCGGGTGCTCGTGGAGCGGGAGCCGCAGTTCGTGGCGCTGGCCGAAACCCATCCGGCCGCCGCACGCCCCGTGGTGCGGCTCGCCGAGCTCGCCGCCGACCAGTGGATGGTGGACCCCAGCGTGGACGGCGAGGGGCCCGGGCTGCGCCGGGTGCTGGCCGCCGCCGGGCTCAATCCGAGAGTGGTCTACGGGGACTATCTGACCGCCGCCGACCTGGTCGCCTCGGGCGAGGTGGTCACCCCCTGCCAGCCCACCGCGCGGTCCCGCCAGGGCGTGGCGGTCCGCCCGCTGCACGGGGATCCGCTGACGGTCCGGCTGTTCCTGGCCTCACGGGCGGTCCCGGCGGCCCGTACCGGCGCCGATGGATCCGCCCCGGACGCGGTGGTCCGTACCGGCGCCATCGAACCCGCCCCGGACCGGGAGTCCGGTGTGCCCGTCGACGTCGGTGCCACGGCGTCCGGCGCGCCCCTCGACGTGGACGCCCTCTTCGGCGACCTGGCGGACGCGTACTTCGAGATCGCCTGGGCGAGCGTCGCGTACCGCCAGTGGCTGGTGCGCAACGAGAGTCCGCTGCTGCGCCTCCAGGAGCCCCCGACCCGCGACGAGCTCGACATCCTGGGGCTCGCCGGGCCCGCCGAGGTCTCGTAGCTCCTGAACGCATAGCCCCGAACTCATAGCTCCGAACTCGTAGCCCCCGAAGGGGTGGCGAGCGATGACTTTCGCTCCGCCGGGCGGTCCAAGCACATGGGACCGCACCGGACCGCCACGCCATGCGAGGAGCGAGCAGATGATCGCCGAGCACGAACCGCAGACCGCGCTGGACACCCGTTTCAGCAGCCCGGACGCCACCGCCACCGCCTGGCCCGAGGGGCGTGAGGGGCTGGCGGCCGCGGAGCTCTACTGGCTGTCCACGGTCCGCCGGGACGGCCGTCCCCACGTCACCCCGCTCATCGCCGTCTGGTTCGACGGAGCCCTCTGCTTCTGCACCGGCCCCGCCGAGCAGAAGGCCCGCAACCTCGCGCACAATCCGCGCTGCGCCCTCACCACGGGTGTGGGCGTGCTGCGCGAGGGCCTTGACCTGGTGGTCGAGGGCACGGCCGAGCCGGTGCGGGACGACGCCACGCTGCGGCGGATCGCGGCGGCGTACGTGGAGAAGTACGGCGAGGAGTGGACCTTCCAGGTGCGCGACGGCGCCTTCCACCACCAGGGCCATGAGGCCCTGGTCTTCCGGGTCGCCCCGGCGACGGCGTTCGGCTTCCGCAAGGGTGAGTACGGCCAGACGCGCTGGCGCTTCTGACGCCCACGGAGGCCCCGGGCCGTTCGGTCCGGTCAGTCCAGGCCGAGCAGCCCGCCGGGCAGCCCCACCGGCAGTGTCTGCTCTGACCAGATCGTCTTGCCCTCGGCGGTCTGGCGGCTCCCCCAGCGCTGGCTGAGCCGCGCGACCAGCAGCAGCCCGCGGCCGCCCTCGTCGAAGGTGCGGGCGCGGCGCATATGCGGGGCGGTGCTGGAGGAGTCGGTGACCTCGCAGATCAGCGAGTGGTCATGGATCAGCCGCAGCTGGATGGGCGGTACGGCGTGCCGGATGGCGTTGGTGACCAGCTCGCTGACGACCAGCTCGGTGGTGAAGACGGCCTCGTCGAGCCCCCATTCGGTCAGCCGCTCCGTCACGTTCCGGCGGGACCGCGCCACCCACGCCGGATCGGCGGGCACGTCCCAGGTGGCCACGTGTGCCGCGTCCAGGGCGCGGGTGCGGGCGAGCAGCAGCGCGACGTCGTCCAGCACCCCCTCGCCCGGGAGGAGCGTCCGCAGTACGGCGTCGCAGGTGCCGCTCAGGGAGCCGCGGGGGTGGGCCAGCGCGTCGGCCAGCAGCAGCCGTCCCTCGTCCACATCCCGGTCCCATTCGCCCATCAGCCCGTTGGTGTAGAGGGCGAGCACGGCGTTCTCGGGCAGCTCGGTCTCCATCGCCTCGAAGGGCAGCCCGCCGACCCCGAGCGGCGGTCCGGGCGGCACCGGCAGGAACTCCACCGAGCCGTCCGGCCTGGCCAGCGCCGGGGCGGGGTGCCCGGCCGCGGCCAGCGAGCAGCGGTGCGAGACCGGATCGTAGACCGCGTACAGACAGGTGGCCCCCACATCCCCGGTGGCCTCCTCGGCCCCGGTCTCCGCGGCCAGGTGGATCACCAGGTCGTCGAGGTGGGTGAGCAGCTCGTCCGGTGGCAGATCGACGTCGGCGAGGGTACGGACCGCCGTCCGCAGCCGGCCCATGGTGGCCGACGCCTGGATGCCGTGGCCGACCACGTCGCCCACCACCAGCGCGACGCGCGCCCCGGAGAGCGGGATGACGTCGAACCAGTCCCCGCCCGCCCCGGCGTACGGGCCCGCGGGCAGATAACGCGAGGCGACCTCGACGGCCGGTGGCTGGGGGAGGGTCTGCGGCAGCAGGCTGCGTTGCAGGGCCAGGGCGGTGTTGCGCTCCCGGGTGAAGCGGCGGGCGTTGTCGACGCAGACGGCGGCCCGGGTGGTGATCTCCTCGGCCAGCACCACATCGTCCTGGGTGAACGCCTCGGGGGTGCGGTGGCGGGCGAACACGGCCACTCCGAGCGTCGTCCCCCGCGCCCGGATCGGCACCGACATGATCGAGTGGACGCCGAACCGCCGGATCGTCTCGGCGCGGTCGGGCTTCAGCGCACCCCACTCGGCCATCGAGGGATCGGTGGACGTGTGGATGATGGGACGCCCCGCCACCAGGCATTCGGCCATCGGTGAGACCTTCGGGTAGGTGTCCACCTTCCCCACCGGCACCACGGACTCCGGGCATCCCTCGTAAATGGATTGCCGGGCGGCGCGGCGCAGTACGACCGGGTCGGTGAGCGGCCCGGACGGCAGCTCCTCCTCCTGGGTCAGCCGGTCCAGCAGGTCGATGCTGGCGTAGTCGGCCAGTCGCGGTACGCAGACGTCGGCGAGCTCCTGCGCGGTGTGGTCGATGTCGAGGGTGGAGCCGATCCGTTCGCTGGCCGCGCTCAGCAGCAGCAGCCGCTGGCGGGCCAGATACTGATCGGTGATGTCGTGCGCCGCCATGCAGACCGCGTACACCCGCCCGTCCCTCGCTTGCAGCGGGGCGAACCGGGCCGACCAGGCCTGCTCCTTGGCCTCGCCGCTTCCGGTGCGCAGATACGTCTCCACCTCGCGCGGTTCGCCGGTGGTCAGCACATGGCGCATGGCCGCTTCGAGCTGTTCGCTCTGGAGCCTGCCCTTGATCTCCGACAGCCGCAGACCGCGGATCTCCGTCTCGGGGAGGCCGGTGACGCGGGCCATCTCGGCGTTCACCTTGCGCAGCCGCATATCGGCGTCGTAGATCGCCATCGGGCAGGGCGACTGGGTGTAGGCCCACTGCGTCAGCCCGTCGTTCCATGACTCGGGGGGCTGCTCCGCGCGGGGTGCGGCGGTCACCAGCAGCCAGTCGCCCTCCGGCCGCCTGCGGTGCGCCAGCAGCGGTACGGTCACCTCGCGGCCGTCCCGGTGGCGCAGCGCCACGATCCCGTGCCACCGGGTCAGCCGGGTGCGGGCATGGCGGGCCTCGGCGCCCGTCGCGCGGCCCGGATCGGCCAGCAGCTCGGCGGCGGGCCGCCCCACGACCTCGGGCGAGGGATGCCCGAGCAGTCGACGGGCGCCCTCGTTCCAGCTGGTCAGCGTCCCGTCATCGCTTACGGTGGCTCGTGCCGTATCCGCTTCGTCGAAGCCGCCCCGCTCCCGCGCGGAGCCGCTGTCGTGGCGCTTCATCCTCGCCATCCCTCCGGGACGGCACCGGGTCCGTCCACCAGGGCTCCCTTCCAGCCTGGTCCACTCCGGTCCGGGCATCAACCACAGCGCGGAGCCCGGAGCGGACGCCTGGGAAGTGCGCGGGTCAGACTCAGACCACCGCGGGCCGCAGATGCCGCCCGGCCCACTCGGCGAAGCTCGTGATCGGGAGGCCGAGGGCGCGTGCGAACTCGGGGCGGGCGGGCTGGCTGACCGTGTTCGTCCACTCATGCCCGAGGCCCCACTGCGGCATCCCGGCGGCGAGCGCCTCGTCCACGGTCATCGACGGGACGGTCAGCTCGGCGCCCGTGACCTCGGAGAGGACTTCGGCGACCCGGGTCATCGTCATATGGTCGCCCGCCAGTTCCAGCTCGACCTCGTGGAACCGCTCCGGGTCGGCGAAGGCCGCGGCGGCCGCCGTGCCGATGTCGGCGACGGCGATGAGGGAGAGTTCGGTGCCGGGCTTGAGGATGGTGGCCAGGCCGCCCTCGGGGCCGTTGGGGAGCAGGGACAGGAAGTTCTCCATGAAGAAGGCGGGCTTGAGGAGCGTCCAGTGGCGGAAGCCCGCCTCGCGGACCCGGTCCTGGAGGCCGGTCTTGGTGGCGAAGTAGTTCTCCAGCGCCGCCCAGCGGCCCTCCGCCCAGCCGGGCGCGTTGTGGTGCTGCCCGGCGCCGGAGACGGAGGTGTGCACGAACTGCGCCACCCCCGCGTCCCGCGCGGCGTCGATCAGATTGCGCCCCTGGACCCACTCGGAATCGCCCTGGAGGTCGTTCATATCGGGCATCTGGATCGAGAAGACGGCACGCGTCCCCTCGGCGGCCCGCCGCACCGAGTCGAGGTCGAGGAAGTCGCCCTTGACCAGCTCGGCGCCGAGCGTCGCCACGGCCTTGGCCCGCTCGCCGGCGGGGTCGCGGACCAGGGCCCGCACGGGAACGCCCGCCGAGAGCAGGGCTCGGGCGGTGGCACCGCCCTGCTGTCCGGTGGCACCGGTGACGAGGACGGGGGCGGAGGTCGGGGATTGCACGGGCATGCTGCTGCTCCTCGGGCAGAAAGGTATCGACTCATCGACAAGTCGACTGGGAAGGCTAAACGGCGGGCCCCGCCACTTATGACTCGGTACGATACGGAGGACCCCGCCACTTAGCAACCCGCCACTTGGCAACCCGGAGGTGACGCCATGCCCGCCCAGCGCGCGGACGCCCGGCGCAACTACGCGCGCATCCTCGCCGTCGCCGAGGAGGAGGTCGCCACGCACGGCGCCGACGCCTCCCTGGAACAGATCGCCCGCACCGCCGGAGTCGGCTCGGCCACCGTGCGCCGCCACTTCCCCACCCGCCGCGCCCTGCTGGAAGCGGTCTTCCGCGAGCGCATCGAATGCCTGGCCACCCGCGCCCGTGAGCTCGCGGAGGCGGACGACGTACGGGCCGCCCTGCTGGACTGGCTGGGCGCCCTCACCGTCTACTCCGCCACGGTGCAGGGCCTGGCCACCGCGCTCCTACGGGACGGGGAACTCGACCCGGAACACGCGAACCCCTGCGTGAACACCCTCGCCGACGCGGGCGAGCCCCTGCTGCGACGAGCCGAGCGGGCCGGCGCGGTGGCCCCCGGCGTGACCCCGGTCGACCTGGTCACCCTGGTCGCCGGCATCGCCCTGGCCACCCAACACCACCCCGACCCCGCCACCGAGGCGACCCGACTGCTGCACCTGACCGTGGCGGGCATCAGCCCTCGGGGGTGAGGGGCGGGGTGTCAACCCCGGCGCCCGCCGAGGACGTTCAAGGCGAACCGGCAAGGTTCACGCAAGGTTCACGGCAAAGAAGACCGCACCCGGGCCACTCGGGGCGGCTCGGGTGCGGTCTGGTGGTGCTGGGGAAGAGCGGGGTCAGCCCTTCTTGGTCTCCCAGAAGATCTTGTCGATCTGGGCGATGTAGTCCAGGGCCTTCTGCCCCGTGGCCGGGTCGGTCGAGCCCTTGGCCGCGCTCAGGGCCTTGAGGGTGTCGTTGACCAGCTGGTGCAGCTCGGGGTACTTCTCGAAGTGCGGGGGCTTGAAGTAGTCGCTCCACAGCACCGAGACATGGTGCTTGGCGAGCTCCGCGCGCTCCTCCTTGATGGTGGTGGCACGGGCGCGGAAGTGCGGGTCCTCATTGGCCTGGTACTTCTCCTGGATGGCCTTGACGGACTCGGCTTCGATACGTGCCTGGGCCGGGTCGTACACACCGCAGGGCAGGTCGCAGTGGGCACTGACCTGAACCTTGGGGGCGAACAGGCGGGAGAGCATAGAGCTGTCCTTCCATTCGTGATCGTCTTCTCAGGTGCGAGATTACTCCGTGGGGGAAGCCTTTTCTCGGGTGCCCCGGGGGGCTTAGGTCAAAAGTCCAGTGCAAGGCTGGGATGCCTGGGATCGTGTTGGGGGCAGGGTGAGGACCGGAGGTGCCGTGATGCGGGAGCAGCTGGGCGATCGCGGGCAGGAGCCGGACCGTGACCAGCGCGGGCTGCTGCGGATTGGGCTCGCGGAGGTGTACAACCCGTCGATGCAGCCGACGCTGTACCCCGGCGACCAGTTGGTGGTGCGCTACGGCGCGCCCGTACGGCCGGGGGACGTGGTGGTTCTGCGCCATCCGTTCCGGCAGGATCTGCTGATCGTCAAGCGCGCGGTGGAGCGGCGCGAGGGCGGCTGGTGGGTCAAGGGCGACAACCCGTACGTGGAGAACGACAGCCGGGAGTTCGGCGTCGTGCCGGACGAGCTGGTGGTGGCCCGGGCCTGGGTGCGGCTGCGGCCGCTGCGGAGCGCCGGGCGCGGTGGTCAGCGGTCGATGGCCGGGCTGGTCTCCTGGGCGGTGTCCGCGGTACGGCCCGTGGGCTCGCGGTCCTGGCGGCGACTGCGCTCGGCGCCGGCCGTCCGCTCGGCGTCGAGGCGTTTGCGGGCGCGGTAGGCGGCCACGTTGGCGCGGGTGGCGCAGCGGTCGGAGCAGTAGCGCCGGGAACGATTTGTCGATGTGTCGAGATAGGCGTTGCGGCAGGGTGACGCCTCACAGATGCCCAGCCGGTCGGCGCCCAGTTCGGTGAGGTGGAAGGCCAGCCCCATCGAGGCGGTCGCGGCGTATCCGGCACCCGCGTTGGCGGCGTAGTCCGCGATATGCATATGCCAGTCGGGGCGGCCGTCCTCGTCGCGGGTCTCATGGCCGGAAATCTGCGGGCTCACCGGGAACTCGATGAGCAGCGCGTTCAGCAGGTCCACCGCCAGCACCTCGTCGCCGCCCGCCGCCGCCTCGAAGACCGCGCGCAGCCGGGCCCTGACCGACCTCAGCCGGGTGACGTCCGCGTCGGTCGTCCGCCGGGCCTGCTGACTCTCCCCGAAGAGCGCCCGTACGGCCTCCACCGAGGTCAGGGTGTCGGTGCCACGGCTCGGCTCCTCGCTGTTGACCAGGCGCACGGCGAGATCCGAGTAATAAGCCAGTTCCACTTGTGGTCCTTACGAACGGCGGTCTAGGGTCATATCAGGTCGGTAAGAGGCGTTCTGCCTACGAGGGTATTACGGGCGGCTGCGCCGAGACGATGACGCATGGTTTGGAGGGGCTCGATGACGGACACCGTCGCCGTGGCGGACTGGCAGGCGTGGCAGCGGAGCTGGGACCGGCAGCAGGAGTGGTACCTCCCCGATCGTGAGGAACGGTTCAGGGTGATGCTCGACGCGGTCGAGGCCGTCGTCGGCCCGGAGCCCCGGATCCTCGACCTGGCGTGTGGCACGGGCAGTATCTCGGACCGGGCGCTGCGCCGGTTCCCGGGCGCCACCAGCACCGGTGTCGACCTCGACCCCGCGCTGCTGACGATCGCCCGCGGCCACTTCGCGGCCGAGCCGCGCGCCGAGTTCGTGACCGCCGATCTGCGCGACCCCGGCTGGACCGAGCGGCTGCCGCACCGTGCGTACGACGCCGTGCTGACCGCCACGGCGCTCCACTGGCTGCGCTCGGACGAGCTGCGGGTGCTGTACGGGCAGGTCGCGGGCGTGGTGCGGGAGGGCGGGGTGTTCCTCAACGCGGACCACATGCCCGATCCGGCCACACCCCGGCTCAACGCCGCCGACCACGCGTACCAGAAGGCGCGGCAGGCGCGGGCCAGGGCCGAGGGCACCCAGGACTGGGTGGACTGGTGGCAGACCGCCGCGCGGGACGAGGCGCTGGCCGGGCCGGTCGCCGAGCGGTTCTCGATCTTCGGCAATCCGGCGAACGGCGACCACGCGGACGGTGAGACGCAGTCCGTCGCCTGGCATGCGGAGACGCTGCGCGCGGCGGGCTTCGGGGAGGCGCGGGCCGTCTGGTGCTCGCCCTCGGACGCGATGGTGCTCGGGCTGAAGTGACCCAGGGGCGGAGTGCGCGAGGGCGGTACGGCCATCGGCCCGTACCGCCCTCGCGCATGTGCCGCGCCTAGGCGCTCCGCTGGAAGCGCCCTGACCTGCCGTCGACCGTCCGCGGCGCCGTCGTGGCTGGTCCCACGCGGCGGAGCCGCATATCGACACAGCCGCGCGGCGGAGCCGCACATCGCCACGGCCCCGCGCCCCTTCGGGGCGCCACCGAACCCCAGCCGACTTCCGCCGATCCGCTTAGAGCACCTTGGAGAGGAACGACTTCGTCCGCTCGTGCCGAGGATTGGTCAGCACCTCCCGCGGATGCCCGGACTCCACCACCACGCCGTCGTCCATGAAGACGACCGAGTCCCCGACCTCGCGCGCGAAGCCCATCTCATGCGTCACGACGATCATCGTCATGCCGTCCTCCGCGAGCCCGCGCATCACATCGAGCACATCGCCCACCAGCTCCGGGTCGAGCGCCGAGGTGGGCTCGTCGAAGAGCATCAGCTTCGGCTCCATCGCCAGCGCCCGCGCGATCGCCACGCGCTGCTGCTGGCCGCCGGAGAGCTGGGAGGGGTAGTTGGCCGCCTTGTCGGCGAGGCCCACCCGGTCCAGCAGCTTCAGCGCGCGCTCCCGTGCCACCGCCTTGGACTCCCGCTTGACCTGGACCGGCGCCTCGATCACGTTCTCCAGCGCGGTCATATGCGGGAAGAGGTTGAAGCGCTGGAAGACCATGCCGATGTCGCGCCGCTTCTCGGCGACCTCGCGGTCCTTGAGCTCGTAGAGCTTGTCGCCCTTCTGGCGGTAGCCGACCAGATCGCCGTCCACGTACAGCCGCCCGGAATTGACCTTCTCCAGGTGGTTGATGCAGCGCAGGAAGGTGGACTTGCCGGAACCGGACGGGCCGATCAGGCAGAACACCTCGCGCGGGGCGACCTCGAGGTCGATGCCCTTGAGGACCTGAACCGGGCCGAAGGACTTGTGGACGCCCTCGGCCTTCACCATGGCGGTCATGCGCCGACACCTCCGGAGCGGTTGCTGAAGGAGAGGAGATTGGCCCGGACCCGCTGGAGCGGGGTGGCCGGCAGGCTACGGCTCGAGCCGCGCGCGTAGTACCGCTCCAGGTAGTACTGGCCCACGCTGAGCACGGAGGTGAGGATCAGGTACCAGGCGGCCGCGAGGAAGAGCATCTCCGCCGTGGCGCCGGAGTTCTGCCCGACCTCGGAGGTGGCCTGGAGCAGGTCCCAGTACTGCACCGCGATCACCAGTGAGGTGGTCTTGAGCATGTTGATGAACTCATTGCCGGTCGGCGGCACGATCACCCGCATCGCCTGCGGCAGCACCACCCGGCGCAGCGTCTTGGCGTGGCTCATGCCGAGCGCCTGGGCGGCCTCGGACTGGCCCTCGTCGACCGACTGGATGCCCGCCCGGCAGATCTCGGCCATGTACGCGGCCTCGTTCAGGCCCAGGCCCAGCAGGGCGGCCAGGAACGGGGTCATGAAGTCCGACCACTCGTCCTTGTAGATCGGCATGATGTTGATGTAGTCGAACACCAGGCCGAGGTTGAACCAGACCAGCAGCTGCACATAGACCGGGGTGCCGCGGAAGAACCAGATGTAGCCCCAGGCGATGGAGGCGGTCACCGGGTTCTTCGACAGCCGCATCACCGCGAGGACGATGCCGAGCGCCACGCCGACCACCATCGAGAGGATGGTGATCCAGACGGTGTTGCGGACGCCCCTGAGGATCTCGCCGTCGAAGAAGTAGTCCGGGATGGCCTTCCAGTTGACGTCACCGCGGGCGAAGGCCGAGATCAGCAGGACGATCAGGGCGATGGCGACGACCGCGGCGACCCAGCGGCCGTAGTGCCGCACCGGGATGGCCTTGATGCTCTCCGGCGCCGGCGGCGGGGCGTCGACCGGACCCGCCTTTTCGATCTTAGTAGTCACGGATGGTGCCTTTCAGCGCGAGCGCGGACGGGGGAGGGCCGGATCACTTGCCGCCGTTGATGATGGCCTTGGTGACCGCGCCGTCCTTGACGCCCCACTTCGCGATGATCTTGTCGTATTCGCCGTTCGCGATGATCAGGGCGAGGGCCTGCTTGAGCGCATCGCGCAGCTGGGTGTTCTTCTTGGCGACGGCGATGCCGTACGGGGCCGCCTCCACCTGATCGCCGACGAGCTCGAAGTCCTTGCCGCCGCCGGAGGTCTTCACCGCGTACGCGGCGACCGGGAAGTCACTGGAGCCGGCGGCGGCGCCACCGCCGCGCAGCCGGGTCTGGGCCTCGGTGTCATTGCCGAACGCCTCGATCGAGATCTTGCCCTTGCCGTTCTTCTGGCAGGTCTTCGACTGGGACTTGGCCAGGTCGTGGGAGACGGTGCCGCGCTGCACGACGATCTTCTTGCCGCACAGGTCGTCCCAGGTCTTGATCCCCTTGGTGTCGCCCTTCTTGGTGTAGATCGAGACACCCGCGGTGAAGTAGTCGACGAAGTCGACGCCCTCGCCCGCCTTCTTGCCGGTGTCCGGGTCGACGCCCTGCTGGCGGCCCTTGTTGTCGGTCATGGCCGACATGGCGATGTCGTAGCGCTTGGAGCGCAGACCCGAGAGCAGGGTGTCGAAGGTGCCGTTGTTGAACTCGAACTTCACCCCGAGCTGCTTGCCGAGCGCGTCGGCGATGTCCGGGTCGATGCCCATGACCTGGCCGTTCTTCTTGAACTCGACCGGCGGATAGTTGATGTCCGAGCCCACCTTGATCACCTTGGCGCTCTGGATCTCCTTGGGCAGCTGGTTGAAGAGCGGGGCGGAGTTGGTGTTGGACCCGCCCGTGGCCTTGTCGGTCTGATCGCCGCAGCCCGTCAGCAGCAGGACGCCTACGACCGCTATCGCGCCGACGGGGGCCATCCGGGACTTCAGGGTGGCCCCACGGGGCGTGAAGCTGGCGGTCATGCTGGTTCCTCCGGCAGGGTGAGGGGGTGAGAGCTCGGGAACACGTTTGTGGGTGTCGCGATCTCGTGTGATTGGGGCATCTTGCCATCGGACGGGCCCGTACGGGCCGCTGGCCATGTCAAAATCGGATAACGGGCGATCCCCGTGGTGCACAATCGGACAGCGGTACCGGCCGGACAGCGGCGGCCGGTGGCGCGGGGCAGGCTCGTGATCATGCGGGGAACAGCGCATGACAGCGGCATGGACTTTCCCTAGAGCTTTCGCCCGTCTTCAGGCGTAATGCCTGGTTTTCCGGCGTCATGGCACCAGAACTCGCTCGTCCCTCGGCGCGCGCTTCAGGTAGAACAGACGGCTACACCCCTCACCCGGGGCTCAGGGCGCGAGTGCGACGCGCCCGGCGTTCGTACCCACACCCATGCGGTGGTCATCCGCTGAATGGGACGACGCGGTGCCCGCCCGCTCCGAACCTGGGGCGGATACCCTCGACAGAAAAACGACAAAGGGGTCAAAACAGTGGCAGCGGAGATGGTCAATCCTCGCAGCGACAGCACAAGCGGCAGCGGCGAAGGAGCCGAAGGCGTGACCGACGGGGAGCCCTTCGATCCGGCGTTCGCCCTGCACCGCGGCGGCAAGATGGCCGTCCAGGCGACCGTGCCCGTGCGCAACCGGGACGATCTGTCCCTCGCGTACACACCGGGCGTCGCCAAGGTGTGCAGCGCGATCGCCGAGCAGCCCGAGCTCGTCCACGACTACACCTGGAAGTCCCAGGTCGTCGCCGTGGTGACGGATGGCAGCGCGGTGCTGGGGCTCGGCGACATCGGTCCGGAGGCGTCCCTCCCGGTCATGGAGGGCAAGGCGATCCTCTTCAAGCAGTTCGGCGGGGTGGACGCGGTGCCCATCGCGCTCGACTGCCGGGACGTGGACGAGATCGTGGAGACCGTCGCCCGGTTCGCGCCCTCGTTCGGCGGCGTCAATCTGGAGGACATCTCCGCGCCCCGCTGCTTCGAGATCGAGCGCAAGCTCCAGGAGCGGGTCGACATCCCGATCTTCCACGACGACCAGCACGGCACGGCGGTGGTCACCCTCGCCGCGCTGCGCAACGCCGCCAAGCTGACCAACCGTGCGCTGGGTCAGCTGCGCGCCGTCATCTCCGGGGCGGGCGCCGCCGGTGTGGCCATCGCCCGGATCCTCACCGAGGCGGGCATCGGCGATGTGGCCGTGTGCGACCGCAAGGGCGTCGTCTCGCCGGACCGCGAGGACCTCACCGACGTCAAGCGTGAGCTGGCCGGCTTCACCAACAAGGCCGGGCTCACCGGATCCCTGGAGGCCGCGCTGGACGGCGCCGACGTCTTCATCGGCGTCAGCGGCGGCACGGTGCCGGCGGACGCGGTGGCCAAGATGGCGCCGGACGCCTTCATCTTCGCAATGGCCAACCCCAACCCGGAGATCCACCCCGACGTCGCCCACCAGTACGCGTCGGTGGTCGCCACCGGGCGCAGCGACTTCCCGAACCAGATCAACAACGTCCTCGCCTTCCCCGGCATCTTCGCGGGCGCCCTCCAGGTCCGGGCCTCCCGGATCACCGAGGGCATGAAGCTCGCGGCCGCCGAGGCGCTGGCCGCCGTGGTGGCCGACGAGCTGAGCGCGGACAAGGTCATCCCCTCGCCGTTCGACGAGCGGGTCGCCCCCGCCGTGACCGCGGCCGTCGCCGCGGCCGCCCGCGCGGAGGGCGTCGCCCGCCGCTGACGCCCCGCCCAGGGCCGGGTGGCGTTCACCGACGACCAGGTGCCTCTACGGGCCGGGCCGCCCCTCAGCCGGAGGGGCGGCCCGGCCCGTGCGCTGTCCGGCGGGCGAGCGGGGTCACACCGTGGTGCGGTTCCGTGGGGTCGCCCGGCGGCCTAAGGTCGGGATCATGTTCGCTGCCTATGCCGCACGTATCGACCGTGACCAGCCGCTGAGCGGCCTCGAACTGGGGGAGCGCCCCGAGCCGGAGGCCCGGCCCGGCTGGACCACCGTGAACGTCAAGGCCGCCTCGCTCAACCACCACGACCTGTGGTCGCTGCGCGGTGTGGGCCTCGGCGAGGAGTCGCTTCCGATGATCCTCGGCTGTGACGCGGCCGGGATCGACGAGGACGGCAACGAGGTCGTCGTCCACTCCGTCATCGGCCAGAGCGGACACGGTGTCGGCCCGAAGGAGCCCCGCTCCATCCTCACCGAGCGCTACCAGGGCACCTTCGCCGAGCAGGTGACCGTCCCCAGCTGGAATCTGCTGCCCAAGCCCAAGGAGCTCTCCTTCGAGGAGGCCGCCTGTCTGCCCACGGCCTGGCTGACCGCGTACCGGATGCTGTTCACCAACGCGGGGGTGCGCCCCGGCGACAGCGTCCTGGTCCAGGGCGCCGGGGGCGGTGTGGCCACCGCCGCGATCGTGCTGGGCGCGGCCGCCGGGCTGCGGGTGCTGGCCACCAGCCGTGACGAGGCCAAGCGGGCCCGCGCCGTCGAGCTGGGCGCCGAGGGCGCGTACGAGCCGGGGGAGCGGCTGCCGCGCCGGGTGGACGCCGTGATCGAGACGGTGGGCGCCGCGACCTGGTCGCATTCGGTGAAGTCCCTCAAGCCCGGCGGCACCCTGGTGATTTCGGGCGCCACCAGCGGCCCCAACCCAAAGACCGCCGAGCTCAACCGGATCTTCTTCCTGGAGCTGAAGGTCGTCGGCTCCACGATGGGCGGGAAGGACGAGCTGGAGGACCTGCTGAGCTTCTGCGCCGCGCGCGGGGTACGGCCGGTGATCGATTCGGTGCTGCCGCTGGATCGGGCCCGCGAGGGGTTCGAGAAGATGGCGGGCGGCGATCTCTTCGGCAAGGTCGTGCTGACGGTCTGAATGTGGGCGGCCTGAATATCGCGGCGGCATATTCCCGGCCGTTGTGCGGGTCCCCGGCCGTTGTTCGGGCCGTTGTGCGGGCCGGGGATTCCCGGGGTAATGCGCGGCTGCCCGCTGACTCTCGCGCCCCGCTGAATTCCCGGAATTCCGCTACGGCGCCGTTATGACGGCTACGGCGCCGACGGCCGTACGAAGCTCCGCCGGAAGTGATAGGAGCGGGAAGAGGCACCCACCAGGGCGGGGAAGTCGCGCACCCGGTCCCAGGCGTACGAGCCGCCGCCGCGCGGCCCGTCGGCCGCCAGGGCCGCCTCGTACGCCTCCACGTCGGTCCAGCGGGCGTAGTTGAGCACCCGGGCGCGGTCGGTGGACAGATGGCGCTCGCCATCGGCGATCAGATGGAAGTCGGCGGAGAGCAGACCCGGGTCGGGCTCGCTCTCCAGGGCCTCGATGACCAGGTCCACCCAGGACCGGCGGGTCTGGGGATCGGGGTCGTTGAAGTCGATCTCGACCACGACGAACAGCCCGGGGTCCGTGGTGGCGCCCTGGCCGGCGGCCGGTGCCTGGAAGGTTCGGTAGTGGCGGTAGTACGCGAGACCGAGCCGCTCGATGTCCGGGACCGCGCTGTCGACCGCGTCATTGCGCTGCTGGCGCTGGGTCCGGAAGAAGGCGTGGTACGCGGCCTCGTCGGCCCACTGGGAGTGGTGCATCAGCGTATCGCCGTCCGTGCCCGCGTAGAGGTTGTACGAGGTCAGCTCGGGCGCGGGCCAGGGGCGGCTGTCCCAGGCGGCGGCGATGGCGTCGACCGTGGCCCGCTGCCGTTCCGGTGTGCCCACGCTCCAGGTGCTGAACAGCGCGGCGCCCACATCGGGCCGGGTGAGATCGGGCAGCGGTCCGGAGCTGGTCGGGGCGGACATGGCGGTCTCCTCGCGATTGGGGACGTCGGAAAGCCGAACGGGCCGGGGGAGTGGGGATCGAGGCCGGAGGGGCGCGCTCCCCCGCGGTGCGCCCCCTCCGACGCCGATCCTGAAACTTCAACCGCGGTGCAAGTCAAGCGGCCAGGGGCGCGGGCTGTGTCGATGCGCGACTCCGCCGCGCACGATCGATGGCAGGTGTGGGCACTGCCGGTGGAGCGCTTACGGGGGCGTCCGGCGGGCCTTTCCCCTCCCCGCCCCTTCCCGAAACTGGGGCTCCGCCCCAGCCCCCGGACCGGGGCTCCGCCTCTTCCCTCGGCGTCGATATGCAGCTCCGCTGCGTGGCGGGGCTTCGCCCCTGGTAACGGGAAAGGGCGGGGAGGGGAACAGCCCGCCGCAGGCGTCACGTCCCGCCGGACAGCCCCTACGCCCGGTCCCCCCTCAGCAGGGCCGTGATCCGCGCCGCCGCCGCCCCCAGATGGTGGTGGGCCTCGGCCAGCTGGGCCTCCGTCACCCCGTGGTCGCGGGCCGCGTCGCGGACGTCGTCCCGGAACCGGTCGAGCAGCCGCTCCAGATCGCGGGCGGGGGTGCCGGAGGGGGTGAAGTCCCTGGCCCACTCGGGCACCCGCACCCCGGCCGCGCCGCCGCCACCGTCCCCGGCCGTCGGCTTCTGCTCGGGGCCGCCACCCGTCGGCTTCTCCTCCGCGCTGCCGGCCGTCGGCTTCTGCTCCGGGCTGCCACCCTTCGGCTTCCCCTCCGCGTTCCCGCCCTCCGGCTTCGTCACGTCCACCCGCTCGACCGTGACGTCCGGGCCGGACGCCTCGTCGCCCCAGCCCCAGTCCGTGCCCCAGTCCGGCCCCCGGTCCGAGCGCGAGGTGCCCGGCCGGGAGATCCGGCCCATCCCGCGTGACACCTCGGCCAGCCCCTCGCGCACCGCCCGCTGCCAGTCGCCCGCCCGGATGTGCTCCTGCGTCTGCTCCTGGACCCGCCGGGCGATCCGCTGGACCTCCTCGCGCGCGAAGTCCTGCGCGTCCCTGGCCTGCTTGCGGGCGCGCTGGGCGTCCTGCCGGGCCCGCCGGCTCTCCTCCTTGGCCCGGCGCGCCTGCTCCTTCCACTCCTCCTTCGCGCGCCGCATCTCCTCCTTCGCCTGCCGCCAGGTCTCCTTGTCGCCCCACGACCCCTCCCACGGGGCCTGCTTGTCCTGGGCGCCGCCGGAGGCGCGGGCCTGCTGGGCCGCCTCGCGCATCTCCCGCCGCAGATCGCTCGCGGAGCCGCGGACGTCCTCCCGGATCTCGGCGGCGAGTTCGGCGACCGACTCGCGGATCTCCAGCTCCAGATCGGCCAGCTCACCGCTGCGGTCGGCCAGTTCGGCGCGCCCGGCGTCGGTGATGGAGTAGACCTTGCGGCCGCCCTCGGTGGTGTGGGTGACCAGCCCCTCGGCCTCCAGCTTGGCCAGCCGCGGATAGACGGTGCCGGCCGAGGGCGCGTAGAGCCCCTGGAACCGCTCCTCCAGCAGACGGATGACCTCATAGCCGTGGCGCGGCGCCTCGTCGAGCAACTTGAGCAGATACAGGCGCAGTCGGCCGTGGGCGAATACGGGGGGCATCAGAGGACCTTTCCCTGGGTGCCGTCGGTGGTGTCCGTGTCCTCCTCGGACGGCGGACGGCGCAGCAGCGCGATGGCGCCCGAGAGGGTGGTGGCCTTGAGGCTGCCATTGCCGGTGCCGAGCCGTCCGGTGATCCTCTTGGCGCCCCACTGGCCGGTGACCCGTAGATCGTCGAAGCCGTTGGAGACCGAGCCGCTGGCCGTGTTGGCCTCCACCTCCGCGTCGGTGGGGTGCGGCAGCCGGATGGCGATCTCACCGGAGACGGTGGTGAGGCAGATGTCGGAGCACTTGGGGGCGGGCGCCAGGTCGAGCACCATGTCGCCACTGACCGACTCGGCCCGTACCGAGGGCCCGGAGCCCTCGATGACGGTGAGGTCGCCGGAGACGGAGTGGAACCGCATATCGCCGGTGACGGCCTGGGCCTCGACCCGGCCGGATACGGTGTCGGCCTGGACCGGACCGGTCAGCCCGAGCAGGGTGAAGTCGCCGGAGACACCGCGCAGCTCGGCACGGCCGGACAGCCCGGAGACCACGGCGGAGCCCCCGACCACGCCGACGGTGGCGCTGGTGCCGACGGGCACGGTGAGGGTGACATGGGCGGTGCGGGTGTAATGGCCGAGCCACTTGCGGAAGCCCTTCCGGGGGAGGTCGTCATAGCCGACGCTCAGGGTGCCGTCGATGTGGGTGACCTTCAGCGGCGGGCCGTCGATCTCCGAGACCTCGAGGCGGGCGGGGCCGGGGGCGGCGCCGACCACATTGACCGTGCCGCCCGCGATCTGGATGTCGAGCGTGGACACCGGGTCGTCGAGGGTGAGCTTCTGTGGCGCGTTGATCGACCACTGTGATCGGGCTGACATCCCTGGCCTCCCCTGGCTGGACGTGCGGCGCGCCATCTGGACGCAACATATCGTGTCTCCCACGTAACACGATATATCGCGGACGCGCGGAGTCAAGCCCGATCAGCTCCTGATCCGACCTGGGTCCACCCCTGATCCGACCCCGGACCGACCCCCGGCCCGCCCCTGATCTCGGCCCCGCATCCGTGCACAACCGCACGCGGTGGTGGAAGATGCATGGCGCAGCCATCATTTCTCTGTGGGCTGAATCGCACTTTTGAAAAAAGAAAGTCCTCCGGCCTGAGAAATTCCGCTAGAGCTTCGCTAGAGTCCCGGTAGAGCGTCATGGAGACATATGTTCGGGACTGTTACCTTCGTGGCCTCAGAATCGGGAAGGAAGAGGGGCCGTGGGGGAATGAGGTCACAACCCTTGAATACCTCGGTACCACAGGAAGACACGGAGCCGAACTCAGTTGCCCGGCTGTTGTTGCGGGCGGCGCGCGACCATGCCCATTCGGGGGTGCGCTATCTGGTCGGGCCCACTGCGAGTGAATCCGTGCGGCAGTCTTATCCGGAACTTCTGGAATCGGCGCTCGGACTCCTCTCCGCACTCCGCGGCCGCGGATTGCGGCCGCGGGACAAGGTGGCCCTGCTGCTGGACCGCCAGCCGGAATTCCTGACGGTCCTCTGGGCCTGTCTGCTGGGCGGCTTCGTGCCCTGCCCGATGGTGCCGATCTCCGGTGACCCGGCCCGCTGGGCGGCCCAACTCACCCATGTCAACGAGCTGTTGGACGGCCCGCTGCTGGTGACCACCGAGGCGACGCGGGCCGAGCTGCCCGAGGTCCCCGGGCTCGCGGTGGCCGTCGTGGAGGAGCTGCGGGCGGCCGAGGACGCCTCCGGCGCCGAGCGCGGGCGGCCGCCCGCCGTGCACCACGTGCACCACGCGGATCCGGACGACCTCGCCCTGCTGGTGCTCACCTCCGGCTCCACCGGGAATTCCAAAGCGGTCATGCTGACCCATGGAAATATCCTGGCGTCGATGGCCGGAAAGGCGGGAAAGCAGCGGCTCACCGCAGCCGACACCACCTTCAACTGGATTTCCTACGACCATGTGGCCGCGCTTCTGGAAGCGCATATGCTGCCGCTGTACGTGGGCGCCGAGCAATTGCATGCGGAAGCCGCGGTCATTCTCGAGGAGCCGCTGCGGTTCCTCCGGATCATATCCCGCCACAAGGTCACGATGACCTTTACGCCGAACTTCCTCCTCGGTCCGCTCAATTCCTCCGTCCATGAGGTGGCGGAGGAGATATCGGCGGGCGGCGAAGGGCTCGATCTCAGCGCGCTTCGCCATATCGTCAGCGGCGGTGAGGCGAATGTCGTCGCGACCGGCGAGGCATTCCTGGCCCATTACGCCCCGTATGGCCTCCGGAAGGCCGCGCTCTGGCCCGCCTTCGGTATGACGGAGACCTGCGCGGGCAGCATCTACAACCGCGAGTTCCCGGCCGCCGACGCGGGCCAGGAGTTCGCCAACCTCGGCACCCCCGTCGAGGGGCTGCGGATCCGGGTCGCCGACGACGACCACCGGGCGCTGCCCGCGGGCGAGATCGGCGAGTTGCAGCTCAGCGGCCCGATGATCACCCCCGGCTACTACAACAACGACGAGGCCACCGAGGAAGCCTTCACCCCGGACGGCTGGTTCCGCAGCGGCGACCTGGGCCGGATCGACGAGGGCCGGCTGACCCTCGTCGGGCGCAGCAAGGACAGCGTCATCGTCAATGGCGTCAACTACTTCAGCCATGAGATAGAGGCCGCCCTGGAGCAGCTGGACGATGTCGCCGGGGGCTATGTCGCGGCGTTCCCGACCCGCCGCCCCGGCAGCGACACCGAGCAGCTGGTCATCGCCGTCAACCCGGAGCCGGAGGACGACGACGAGGCCGGGCTGCACCGCATGATCACCGCGGTCCGCTCGACCGTCGTGATCCACTGGGGCTTCCGGCCCTCCCTCATCCTGCCGCTGCCCAAGGACGCCTTCCCCAAGACCAGCCTCGGCAAGACGCTGCGCCGCCGGATGCGCCAGCGCCTGGAGTCCGGTGGATACGACGACGTCATCGAGCGGGTCGCGGAGCTGACCACCCGCCGGCTCGGCGGCCACACCCCGCCCGAGGGCGAGACCGAGCGGATCCTCGCCGAGATCTACGCCGAGATGTTCGACACCACCGCGGAGCGGATCAGCGCCACCGCGAGCTTCTTCGACCTGGGCGGCACCTCGCTGGACATCCTGCGGCTGCGGCGCCAGGTCCACCGGCGCCTCGGAGTCGCGGACCTACCGGTCATCACGGTGCTCACCGCACCCTCCGTACGGCAGCTCGCCGCCCGGCTCGACGGCGGCGGCGCGCCCGGCGCCGCGGCGTACGACCCGGTCGTCACGCTCCAGTCCGGCGGTGAGAAGACCCCGCTGTTCTGCGTCCACCCCGGCGTCGGCGAGGTTCTGGTCTTCGTCAACCTCGCCAAGTACTTCGTCGGCGACCGGCCGTTCCACGCGCTGCGCGCCCGGGGCTTCAACGAGGGCGAGAAGCCCTTCACCAGCTTCGAGGAGATGGTGGAGTGCTATGTGGAGGCCATCCGCGCCCGCCAGCCGCACGGCCCCTACGCCGTCGCCGGATACTCCTACGGCGGCGCCGTGGCCTTCGAGATCGCCAAGGTGCTCGAGGCCCAGGGCGAGCGGGTCGACTTCGTCGGCAGCTTCAACCTTCCGCCGCACATCAAGTACCGCATGGACGAGCTCGACTTCATCGAGACCGCGACCAACCTCGCCTTCTTCCTCGACCTGATCAACAAGAAGCAGTCGCTCGACCTCCCCGCCGAACTGCGCCCGCTGTCCCAGGAGGAGCAACTGGCACATCTGCTGCGGATCGCCCCGCCCGCCCGGCTGGACGAACTCGACCTGGACCTGGACAAGTTCACCGCCTGGGCGGAGCTGGCCCATGGCCTCACCACCCTGGGCCGCGACTACCACCCCAGCGGCACCACCCGGTCCATGACGGTCTTCTACGCGATCCCGCTGCGCGGCACCAAGGAGGACTGGCTGGCGAACGAGCTGCGCCGGTGGGACGACTTCACGACCGAGCCCAACCGGTATCTGGACGTACCCGGTGAGCACTACACACTGATGGGCCCGCGGCATGTCGCGGCCTTCCAGGCGGTTCTGCGCAGGGAGCTCGACCGTGCGCTGGAGGACGCCGACCGGGCCCGGACCGCGGGCCGGTCATAGGCCCGTAAACGCCGGACACAAGGCCCGACAGGGCCAGGCACAGGCCCCGACAGGGCCAGGTACAAGGAGAAGAGCAGGGTGGAAGGCAAGAAGATCCTGGTCACCGGCGGCACCGGACAGGTCGCCCGGCCGGTGGCCGAGGCGCTGGCCGAGCGCAACGAGGTGTGGTGTCTGGGCCGGTTCGGCACCCCCGGTGTCGAGAAGGAGCTGAACGACCAGGGGATCACCACGTTCCACTGGGACATGAACGACCCGCGCGAGGCGGCGTACGAGGGGCTGCCGGACGACTTCACCCATGTCTTCCACTCGGCGGTGCGCCGCGGTGAGGACGGCGACGTCAACGCGGCCATCGAGGTCAACTCGGTGGCCACCGGCCGGCTGATGTCCCACTGCCGGACGGCGGAGGCGTTCCTCTTCGTCTCCACCGGGGCGCTCTACAAGCGGCAGACCCTCGACCACGCGTACACCGAGGACGACCCCGTGGACGGAGTGGCCGACTGGCTGCCCGCCTACCCGGTGGGCAAGATCGCCGCGGAGGGCGCGGCACGGGCGTTCGCCCAGGTGCTGAACCTGCCGACGACCATCGCCCGGCTCAATATCGCCTACGGCCCCGGCGGCTACGGCGGGGTGCCGATGCTCTACTTCAAGCGGATGCTCGCGGGCGAGCCGATACCGGTGCCCATGGAGGGCCAGAACTGGTGCTCCCTCCTCCACACCGACGACCTCATCGCCCACGTTCCCCATCTGTGGCAGGCGGCGTCGACCCCGGCCACGCTGGTCAACTGGGGCGGGGACGAGGCCGTCGGGATGACCGACTGCGTGCGCCATCTGGAGGAGCTCACCGGCGTCACCGCCCGGCTCGTCCCGAGCGAGGTCACCCGGGAGACGTACCACTTCGACCCCACGAAGCGGCGGGAGCTCACCGGCCCCTGCCGGGTGCCGTGGCGCGAGGGCGTACGGCGCACGCTCCAGGCGCTCCACCCCGAGCACCTTCCGTCTTGAGCCGCGGCACACCGCCGTCCGAGGAGTGGCGACCACCATGGCATCACCGAATATGGCATCACCGAACATCAAGGCCATCCGCGCCTCCTACGCGGGCTTCCGCGACCGCGATATCGAGGGGATCCTCTCGGGCATGCACCCCGATGTGGAGTGGGTGCATCCGGAGGGGATGGCCAAGTACGGGCTCGGCGGCACCAAGCTGGGCCATGCGGGCATCAAGGAGTTCCTCGCCCATGTGCCGACCGTGCTGGGCGGGATGAAGCTCGCGCCCAAGGAGTTCATCGAACAGGGCGACCGGGTCGTGGTGTTCGGCACCCGCGAGGTGACCTCGCGGAGCGGTAGGACCGTGACGCTGGACTTCGTCCACTCGTGGACGATGCGGGACGGCAGGGCGACGAGGATGGAGGACATCTTCGACACGGTGGCGTTCCATGAACTGATCGAGAGCTGACCGGAATCGCATACAGCCGTCCGCTCCCGCGCCGGGAAGGCAGGGGAGCGGACGGCCGTCAGGTCTCAGGCCTCAGGCCTCGGCCTCAGACCGTACGGAAGACCTCTTCGTACTCCAGGCGCGGCAGCCGCCCCATCCAGGCGTCCGGACCCGGCTTGCCGATGTTGACCACACAGACCGCCGCATGCCGCCCGTCCTCGAAGAACTCCTTGGAGACGGCCGCGTGGTCGAAGCCGATCATGGGTCCGGCGGCGAGCCCCGCGGCGCGCACGCCCAGGATGAAGTAGCCCACCTGGATCGCGGTGTTGAACCGCGCCGACCCCTCCCGGGCCTCCGGGTCGGCGAAGAACGCCTGCGGGTTCTCCATGAACGGCACCAGCCGCGGCAGCTCCTCGTGGAAGTCCAGGTCCGCGGCGAGCACCGCCACCAGCGGGGCCTTGGCCGTCTTCTCCTGGTTCCGCCCCGTCATATGCGCCACCAGCCGGGCGCGCGCCTCCTCCGAGCGCACCAGCACCACTCGCAGCGGCTGCTGGTTCAGCGAGGTGGGGGCGTACTTGACCAGTTCGTGGATCGCGCGGACCTGCTCGTCCGTCACCGGCTCATCGGTGAAGGTGTTGGCCGTACGGGCCTCCAGGAACAGCTGCCGCTGCGCCTCCGGCGCCAGGGTGAGAGGGCTCAGGGCCTCGCTGCTCTCCGGTCCGCTCATGGAGCTCTCCTTGTGAAGCGATGGTGGAACGACGTGATCCGCCGATGAATTAATTGGACTAGACGGGCTAGTCCATTGCGGTAAACGAAGGCTAGACTCACAAGTCCATCGAGGGCAAGACCGGCTTGGAGCGAGGAGGTTGGGCCGTTGCGGACGGACAGCGGTCCCCGGCGCGGCGCGGCGGGACGGCCCGTGGGCCCCCAGCCCGCCAAGCGGCAGGCGATATTGGAGGCGGCGGTGGCCGTCTTCCTGCGCGAGGGGTACGACCGGGCGAGCGTGGACGTCATCGCGGACGAGGCCCGCGTGTCCAAACAGACCGTCTACAACCACTTCGGCGACAAGGAGCGGCTGTTCATCGCCGCCGTCGAGGAGGAGCGGGAGCGGGTGGCGGCCGGTTTCGCCGCCGGTTCCCCGTACGCCCTCGGGCCGGACGGCGCCGGGGCCCCCGAGACGTACGACTCCGGCGACGCCCGCACCGCGCTGCTCGCCTTCGGCCACCGGGTGCTCGCCGTACTGCTCGACGCACGGGCCTCCGCGCTGCGCCGCCTGGTCATCGCCGAGGTCGCCCGCCACCCCTCGCTGCGCCCCGCATGCGCGGAGGGGGAGCCCCAGCAACTGGTGAAGTACCTCGCCGAGATGCTCGGCCGGCGCACCGGCAGCGGCGAGCTGAGCGTGCCCGACCCGGCCACCGCCGCCCGCCAGTTCGTGGCCCTGATCATTCAACAGGGGCTCTACCAGTCGATGTACGGCACCCGCCCGCTCGCCGAGGACGAGGCCACGGCCGTCTGCGAGAGCGCCGCCGACCTGCTCGTCCGTGCGTACCGCCCATGAAGCCCGAAGAGAGGTGCCACCCATGCGGGTGAGCGTGCTCGGACCGCTGACACTCGGCCTCGGCGCCCGGTCCGGAGTGCCCAGCGCGATGAAGCCGCGCAAGGTGCTGTCCCTGCTGCTGCTCAACGCGGGCCGGATGGTGCCGGTGCAGTCGCTGATGGCCGAGCTGTGGGGCGATCAGCCGCCGCGCACCGGGCTGACCACGCTCCAGACGTACATCCTGCATCTGCGCAAGCTGCTCGCCGAGGGGCTGGGGATGTCGTCGGCCGCCGTCACCCGGGATGTGCTCCAGACCCGGCCCGGGGGCTACGCCATGGTGGTGAGCCCGGGCGAGCTCGACGTCCACGAGTACCGCGACCTCGTCGCCGAGGGCGAGGGCGCGCTGGAGGCGGGCGACGAGCGGACGGCCGACGCCTCCTTCCGGCGGGCGCTGGCCCTCTGGCAGGGCCCGGCCCTGGTCGACGTCACCCCGCACGGGCGCCCGCTACAGGCGGAGGTCGCCCGGCTGGAGCAGTCCCGGCTCACGGTCACCGAGCGCGGCATCGAGACCCGGCTGCGGCTCGGCGGCCATCTGGAGGTGCTGAGCGACCTCGCCTCGCTGGTCGTGGAGCACCGCTTCCACGAGGGCCTGCACGCTCAGTACATGCTCGCCCTCCACCGCTCCGGCCAGCGCACCCGCGCCCTGACGGTCTACCAGCGGCTGCGGATGGCGATGACGGAGGAGCTGGGGCTCGAGCCCTCGGCGAAACTTCAGCGGCTCCAGCAGGCGGTGCTGGTGTCCGACCCCCGGCTGGACCACGAGGCGGGGGCGCCGGGGCGGGGGCCGGTGGTGGCGTGAGGGGCGGGCCATAGGGCCGCGGCGCCCGGCAGACGCTGTCTTGGACCGCCTCGGAGGCTGTCTTACGCCGCCTCGGCCTAGGAAGCTGCCCTCGGACGTCCGCGTCCTCCCTCAGACGCCCTCGTCCTCCTCAGACGTCCTCGTCCCCCTCAGACGTCGTCGTCCTCCTCGTCGAGCCGGGCCAGCCAGGTCGCCAGCCGCTCCACCGGGACCTCGAAGTCCGGGTTCAGGTCGACGAACGTCCGCAGCTGCTCGGCGAGCCACTCGAAGGTGACCGCCTCATCGCCGCGCCGCTGCTCCAGCTCCTCGATACCGCGATCGGTGAAGTACAAGGGTCGCTCCGGAAGGGTGATGTGGATCTACCCGCCCAGGATATGCGGCCCCGCGCCCCGGTGAGCGACCCAGGGCCGCCGGGGTTGACATTGCCGCGGGCGTCAATGTTTACGGTCCATCGACATGACCGACATGACAGCAGCGCGCTTTTCCGGCAGAGCAGTGATCGTCACCGGCGGGGGCACGGGGATCGGGCGGGTCACCGCGCGGACCTTCGCCGAGCAGGGCGCCCAGGTCCTGGTGGTCGGCCGTACGGCGGCGCGGCTCGCCGAGACGGCCGCCGACGCCCCGGGCATCCGGCCGCTGACGGCCGACATCGCGGCCCCCGGCGCCGCCGAGTTGATCGTGAACACCGCGATGGAGGCTTTCGGCCGCATCGATGTGCTGGTCAACAATGCCGCCGTGGTCCGGCAGACGCCGCTCGGGGACATCCGGCGGGAAGCCGCCGAGGAGATGCTGGCCGTCAATCTGCTCGCCCCGATGTACCTCACCCAGGCCGCGCTCCCGCGGCTGAGCGAGAGCGAGGGTGTCGTGATCAACGTCAGTACGGCGATCGGCCAGCGCGGCTGGCCGATCGCGGGCTCGGAGCTGTACGCCGCGCTGAAGGCCGCCCTGGACACGCTGACCCGCAGCTGGGCCGTCCAACTCGCCCCGCGCGGGGTGCGCGTGGCCGGTGTGGCCCCCGGACCCATCGCCACCGGGATCGGGCATCACCAGGGGCTCGACGCCGAGCAGATCGACGCCCTGCGGACGACCCTGATCGAGCATGTGCCGCTGGGGCGGCTCGGCCGGGCGGAGGAGGTCGCCTTCTGGATCACCCAGCTCGCCCGGCCCGAGGCGGCCTACACCACCGGGGTCGTACTGCCCGTGGACGGCGGCGCGCTGGTTGGCTAGGTGCGGACCGGCGGGTCTCTCCCCTCCCCGCCCCTTCCCGGCACCTGACGATATGCGGCTCCGCCGCGTGGGGGCTCCGCCCCAGACCCCGCCCCGGATGTGCGTGGCCTTCCGGCCCGGTCACCGGCCTGCGGCGGTTCTTTCCCCTCGCCGCCCCTTCCCGCAACTGGGGCTCCGCCCCAGATCCCGGCCGGACGCCTCGGATGTGCGCGGGCTTCTGGCGCGGTCGCCGGCCTGCGGCGGTTCTTTCCCCTCGCCGCCCCTTCCCGCAACTGGGGCTCCGCCCCGGACCCCGGCCGGACGCCCTGGATGCGTGCGGGCTTCTGGCGCGGTCACCGGCCTGCGGCTCGCCCACCCCGCGCCGCAGGTGGCGCGGTCGGCTCACCGCCCGGGGGTCCAGGGGCGAAGCCCTTGGTAGCGGGAAGGGGCGGGGAGGGGAAAGCATCGATATGCGGCTCCGCCGCGTGGCGGGGGCTCCGCCCCTGGACCCCGGGCCCGGTGAGGGGCGCAGTCTGCCGCGGGCGTCCCGGTCCGTCGGGCATCTCTGGGTGCGGGTAGCGGCTTCACACAGCGCCGATGTGCAGCTTCGCCTCTGGGCCCCGGGGCCTGGGGCGGAACCCCCACGCGGCGGAGCCGCATATTGTCAGGTGCCGGGAAGGGGCGGGGAGGGGAGCAGCCCGCCGCAGGCGGCGTGGGCCGGGGGCGGTGTTGGTCGCGGGTAGTCTCGCCGCATGCGGATAGGGGAGTTGGCGAAGGCCACCGGTGCCACGACCAGGGCCTTGCGGTTCTACGAGGAGCGCGGGCTGCTGAGCTCCGCACGCGCGCTCAACGGCTACCGGATGTACGACGAGCAGGCGGTCAGGCGGGTGGCCAACATCCGCTATCTGCTCGACGCCGGGCTCACGCTCGAGGACATCGAGCACTTCGGCGCCTGCCTGGACGGCGATCTGCCCAGCAGTCGGCCCTCCGAGGCCATGCTGGACATCGCGCGTCGCCGCCTGAGCGTGCTGGACGACCGGATCGCCACCCTCGCCCGGGTGCGCGGCGAGCTCGCCGAGCGGCTGGCCGCCGCCTCCGGCGACCGGGCCGCGGTCAGTCCGTCTGGCTGAGCAGCCAGGACACCAGCGCGCGGACGGCGCCGCCGAGCGCGGCGGCGACGAGGGTGAGAAGGGCGGGACGGCGGCGGTTCGGCATATTTGACCTGCTTTCGTGAAACCGGCGACGGTGCCGGGGGTACGTTTCACGATGTGCGGGGTCTGGGGTGTTGCGGCAGCCCGCACGCGTTGCAGTGGGCCGCAACGGGGGAGGGGCGAGCCATGGAGGACGGACCCGTCAGTGGGGAGCTGGTGCCGGAGCGGGACGCGGCGCGGCGGATCGGGGATCTGAAGCCGATCCCGGAGCAGGTGAGACCGGAGTGCCGGGCGCTGGCCGAGAGCCTGCGGGAGCTGTTCGGCACGGTCGGGGTGTCGCTGCGGGTCCTCGCCGTACGGCTGCACTACGACGCGGGGACCGTCTCGCGCTATCTCAACGGGACCGTGGTGCCACCGGCCGAGTTCGTGGACCAGCTCTTCACCCATGCCGCCAAGGCCGCCGGACGGCCGCCCGCCACCGAGGTCGTGGCGCATGTGCACACCCTGCAACGCCGGGCGTTGCAGGCCACCAACAAGGTGGGCTGGGAGCTCCAGCGGCTGCGCGACCAGCTCGCCGACGCGGACCGGCAGCGCCAGCAGGCCGAGGTGCGCGCCGAGGCGCTGTCGGAGGCGTTGCTGGTACGGAAACAGCGCATCGCCGAGATGGAGGTCGAGCAGCGCCGGATCGCGGTCGCGGCGGCGGACCGCGAGACCCAGGGCGCGGAGCTGGACCGGCTGCGCCAGGAGCGCGAGGACGTGACGGCCGAACGCGACCGGCTGCGGGAGGAAGTCGCCCGCCTCCAGGACGCGTTGGCCCAGGCCCGCCGCCAGGCCCTGGAGGCCGAGCGGCGCTGCGAGGCGCTGGAACACCAGCTTCAGGCGGAGGAGGAGGCCGCCGGGGCGAAGGCCCAGCCCGAGGAGCCCGCGTCCTACCGGCTGTCGCACGTCCAGGAGCAGGTGGTGGTGGCCCAGGAGCGGGCGAGGGAGCTGGAGCGGGAGCTGGCGGCGTTACGGGCCCGCGACGCCGCCTCCCACGACCGTTCGCCGATGGAATCCGGGCGCGTCCCGGACGTCTGGGGCGGTGTGCCGCGCCGCAATCCGCGGTTCACCGGGCGGGACGAGCTGCTCACCGAGGTGCGCGAGCGGCTGGAGGCCGCCCCCGCCGACACCGCCGTGGTCGCCCTCGTCGGGCTGCCGGGCATCGGCAAGACGCAGCTCGCCGCCGAGTACGCCCATCGTTTCGCCGCTCGGTACGACGTCGTGTGGTGGGTCGGCGTGGACGGGCTGCCCGCCCTGGTCGAGCGGCTGGGCGCGCTCGCCCGGGCCCTGCGCGGCGGGGACGGCAGGGACCCGGACCCGGCCCGCGCCGCCCTGGAGGCGCTGCGGCGGGGCGATCCGTACCGGCGCTGGCTCATCGTCCTGGACGACGCCGACGACCCGGAGGCCATCGCCGAGGCGCTGCCTGCCGGGAGCGGCCATGTGCTGATCACCTCGCGCAACCGGGCCTGGGCCGACCACTACGCTGAGCTGCTGGACGTCCCGCCGCTGAACCGGCAGGACAGCGTCGCCTTCGTACGCCGCCGGGCGCCGCGCATCGGCCCCGAGGACGCGGACCGGCTGGCGGCGGCCGTCGAGGACCTGCCGCTGGCGCTGGACCAGACGGCGGGCTGGCTGGACGGCGCGTCCACACCGGTCGCCGAGTACGTGCGCATGGCGAGCGACGGCGAGCCCAACCCGGTACGGCCCGCCGCCGACTACCCGATGCCGTACCACTCCGCATTCAAGGACCTGATCACCCGGTTGCGGGAGAGCACGAAGGCGGCGGCCGAACTGCTGCGCCTGTGTGCCCTGTTCGGCCCCGGCCCGGTCCCGCTCGCCCTGCTGCGGGCCGTCCCGGCGGGGCAGGTCTCCCCGGCGGTGGCGGCGCTCCTGGAGAACCCCAGCCAGCTGGAGCTGGCCATCGGCAAGCTGGCCCAGTGGTCGGTGATGCGGCGGTCGGCGCTGGAGGCCGAGGCGGTGTGGATGAGCCGCTTCGTACGGGACGCGGTACGGCGGCGGACACCGGAGGACAAGCGGGAGAAGGACGCCCGGGTCGTCCGCGGCGCCCTCGTCGCGGCGGATCCACGCTGCCCGGACGACCCGGCGGCATGGCCGCGCTACGCCCGGCTGGTGCCGTATCTGGAGCCGTCGGGCGCGCTGGAGTCGGAGGATGCCGCGTCGCGGCGGTTGGTTGTCGGGTTCCTCACGTATCTGACCCTGAGCGGCGACTACGAGACGGGCGGGCGGATCGCGGAACGCGCGGCGGGCGACTATCACGAATTGGCCGCGCGCCGGGCCGCGCTGCTGCGCGAGGCCGGGGACTACGGCGGCGCCGAGGCGCTGGACCGGGCGGTGCTGAAGAGCCTGAGCGGGTCCGACGCGCCGGGCAGACTTGTCGCGATGGCCCGGCTCGGCACGGATCTGCGGGGCCTGGGCCGCTATGACGAGGCGTACGAACTCGCCCGCGAGCAGCGCGACCTGAGTGCCGTCACATCTCCGGAGGACGGTGCGGAGGCGCGGAACGCCCGGCGGAGCCTGTCCCACTCGCTGCGGATGCTCGGCTCCTACGCCGAGGCCGCGGAGTTGTCCGGGCGGACGCTGGACAGCGCGCGTGCGGAGCTGGGGCCGACGGCGCTGGTGACGCTGGCCTGCGAGACGGAGCACGCGTACGACCTGCGGCTCTCCGGCCGCTACGGGGACGCCTTGGAGCTCCAGGCGTCCAGCGTCGAGCGGCACCGCGCCGTGCTGGGCACCGGGCATCCGCTGACTCTGACCGCCGAGTACCACCTGTGGCTGTGCGACGAGCACGGCAACCTCGACGACGTCCACTACCTGTGGCGGCGGGCGGTGGGCCTGTTGGGCGAGGACTCTCCGCTGACGCTCATGATCGCGACGGGAGCCGTCCGTGCCCTGCGGTACCAGAGCGACGTGGCGGGGGCCGCGAAGACCGGAGAGGAGATCTCAGCCCGGTACTGGGCTCGGCTCGGGGACCAGCATCCGTATGTCATCGGTGCCCGTGCGAACCAAGCCCTCGACCGGTCGCCGGAGTTGGTGGCGGGACACTTGGAGACGGCACTCACGGAGATGGCCGCGGCCGTCGGCGAGCGCCACCCCTGGACGCTGGGGATCGCGCTCAGCGCAGCTGACACGTACCACGTGATGGGGCGGCACCAGGATGCATGCGCCATGAGCCGGGAGACCGCGCTGCACGCCTCGGAAAGGCTGGGCGAACGGCATCCGCTGACCCTGCTGGCTCAGATCGGGCTCGCCGCGGATCTGCGGGTGATCCGCGGCGGAAAGGACGAGGCGGACATGATCGAGGACGTGGCCCTCCGGGGCCTGTCCGCCGTCCTGGGGCCGGACCACCCCTGTACCGTGGCCGCCCGCAACCGCACCCGCCCTGTCTGGGACTTCGAGCCGCTGCCGGTCTGACGCGGGTCGATACGGCCGGAAGGCCAGGCCCTCATGGGACCTGGCCTTCCGGATCAGTCGTACGGAACGGGGTGAATCAGATCTCGAAGACCTCGCCCACCAACGCCCCCTGCTCCGACTGGTGCCGCTTGTTCGACCCCACCGCGGGCGAGGACGAGTGCGGGCGGGAGACCCGGACCAGGCGCTCGGCGGCGGGGACGTCCGCGCCGACCGACAGCTCCAGGTGGTCGATCAGGTTGAGCGCGACGAACGGCCACGCCCCCTGGTTGGCCGGTTCCTCCTGCGCCCAGACGAACTTCTCGACGCCCGAGTACTTGGCGATCTCGGCCTGGAGCTCCGCACCCGGCAGCGGGTACAGCCGCTCCAGGCGGATGATCGCCGTGTCGTTCGCACCGCGCTTGTCCCGCTCCGCGGCCAGGTCGTAGTAGACCTTGCCGGAGCAGAAGACCACCTTGCGCACCGACGCCGGGTCGACCGTCTCGTCGCCGATCACCGGGCGGAACGAGCCGGACAGGAACTCCTCCGTCTTCGACGCCGCGGCCTTCAGACGCAGCATCGACTTCGGGGTGAAGACGACCAGCGGCTTGTGGTGCGGGTTGTGGACCTGCCAGCGCAGCAGGTGGAAGTAGTTCGACGGCAGCGTCGGCGCGGCGACCGTCATGTTGTTCTGCGCGCACAACTGGAGGAAACGCTCGATCCGGGCCGAGGAGTGGTCCGGTCCTTGGCCCTCGTAGCCATGCGGCAGCAACAGCGTGACACCAGAGGTCTGGCCCCACTTCTGCTCGGCCGAGGAGATGAACTCGTCGACGATGGTCTGCGCGCCGTTGACGAAGTCACCGAACTGCGCCTCCCACATGACCAGCGCGTCCGGGCGGGCCAGCGAGTAGCCGTACTCGAAGCCCATCGCCGCGTACTCGCTGAGCAGCGAGTCGTAGACGTTGTACCGCGCCTGGTCCTCGGTGAGGTACAGCAGCGGGGTGTAGTCGTCGCCGGTCTCGCGGTCCACCAGCACCGCGTGGCGCTGGCCGAAGGTGCCGCGGCGGGAGTCCTGTCCGGCGAGCCGGACCGGGGTGCCCTCCATCAGCAGCGAGCCGATGGCGAGGGTCTCGCCCATGCCCCAGTCGATCGAGTCGTCCTCGATCATCGCCGCGCGCCGCTGGAGCTGCGGGAACAGCCGCGGGTGGACGGTGATCCGGTCGGGGGTGTTGACCTGGGACTCGGCGATCCGCTTGACGACCTCCTGGGAGACCGCCGTCTGGACCGTGACCGGGAACTCCGCCTGCGGCTCGGGGACCTCGGCCGGGGCCGGGGCCGAGACCGCGTCGCGGACCTCGGTGAAGACCTTCTCCAGCTGGCCCTGGAAGTCCTGTAGCGCCTGCTCGGCCTCTTCCAGGGTGATGTCGCCGCGCCCGATCAGCGACTCGGTGTAGAGCTTGCGCACCGAGCGCTTCTTGTCGATCAGGTCGTACATCAGCGGCTGGGTGAAACCGGGGTTGTCGGTCTCGTTGTGGCCGCGGCGGCGGTAGCAGATCAGGTCGATGACCACGTCCTTGTTGAACGCCTGGCGGAACTCGAAGGCGAGCCGCGCGACGCGCACGACGGCCTCCGGGTCATCGCCGTTGACGTGGAAGATCGGCGCCTCGATCATGCGCGCGACGTCCGTGGCGTACATCGAGGAGCGGGACGCGGCCGGGGCGGCGGTGAAGCCGACCTGGTTGTTGATCACGATGTGCACGGTGCCGCCGGTGCGGTAGCCGCGCAGCTGCGACATGTTCAGCGTCTCGGCCACGACGCCCTGGCCCGCGAAGGCCGCGTCGCCGTGGAGGGCGACGGGCAGCACCGTGAAGTCGGTGCCGGCCTTGCCGATGATGTCCTGCTTGGCGCGGACGACGCCCTCCAGGACCGGGTCCACGGCCTCCAGGTGGGAGGGGTTCGCGGTGAGCGAGACCTTGATCTGCTCGCCGTCCAGACCGGTGAAGGTGCCCTCGGCGCCCAGGTGGTACTTGACGTCGCCGGAGCCGTGCATGGACTTCGGGTCGAGGTTGCCCTCGAACTCGCGGAAGATCTGCGCGTACGACTTGCCGACGATGTTGGCCAGCACGTTCAGCCGGCCGCGGTGGGCCATGCCGACGACGACCTCGTCAAGACGCGACTCGGCGGCCGCGTCCAGCACCGCGTCCAGCAGCGGGATGACGGACTCGCCGCCCTCCAGGGAGAACCGCTTCTGGCCGACGTACTTGGTCTGGAGGAAGGTCTCGAACGCCTCGGCCGCGTTGAGCCGGCGCAGGATGCGCAGCTGCTCCTCGCGCTCCGGCTTGTCGTGGCTGCGCTCGACGCGGTCCTGGATCCACTTGCGCTGCTTGGGGTCCTGGATGTGCATGAACTCGATGCCGGTGGTGCGGCAGTACGAGTCGCGCAGCACGCCCAGGATGTCGCGCAGCTTCATCATGGACTTGCCCGCGAAGCCGCCGACCGCGAACTCGCGCTCCAGGTCCCACAGGGTGAGCCCGTGCTCGACGATGTCCAGGTCGGGGTGCTTGCGCTGGCGGTACTCCAGCGGGTCGGTGTCGGCCATGACATGGCCGCGGACCCGGTAGGAGTGGATCAGGTCGAAGACCCGCGCCGCCTTGGTGACGTCGTCGTCGTGGCTGACGTCGATGTCCTTGAGCCAGCGGACCGGCTCGTACGGGATGCGCAGCGCCTTGAAGATCTCGTCGAAGAAGTCGTTCTCGCCGAGCAGCAGCTGGCTCATGATCCGCAGGAACTCGCCGGAGGCGGCGCCCTGGATCACCCGGTGGTCATAGGTGCTGGTCAGCGTCATGACCTTGGAGATGCCCAGCTTGTTCAGGGTGTCCTGGGAGGTGCCCTGGAACTCGGCCGGGTACTCCATGGCGCCGACGCCGATGATCAGGCCCTGGCCGGGCATCAGCCGCGGCACCGAGTGGACGGTGCCGATGCCGCCGGGGTTGGTGAGGGAGGCCGTGACGCCGGTGAAGTCCTCCATCGTCAGCTTGTTCGCGCGGGCGCGGCGGACGATGTCCTCGTAGGCCTGCCAGAACTCGAAGAAGTTGAGCGTCTCGGCCTTCTTGATCGCCGCGACGACGAGCTGGCGGTCGCCGTTGGGCTTGACCAGGTCGATGGCGAGACCGAGGTTGATGTGCTCGGGCTTGACCAGGGTCGGCTTGCCGTCCTTCTCGGTGAACGAGTGGTTCATCGAGGGCATCGCCTTCAGCGCCTGCACCATGGCGTAGCCGATCAGGTGCGTGAAGGACACCTTGCCGCCGCGGGCGCGCTTGAGGTGGTTGTTGATGACGATGCGGTTGTCGAACAGCAGCTTCACCGGGACGGCGCGGACCGAGGTGGCGGTCGGCAGCTCCAGCGACGCGTTCATGTTCTTCGCCACGGCGGCGGACGGGCCGCGCAGCGTGACCAGCTCGGGCCCAGCGGAGGGCGCGGCGGGCTCCTTCTTGGAGACCGTCGGCTCGGCCGGGGTCGGCTTGACCGGCGCGGGCTTGGCCGGGGCCGCCGGGGCGGCCTTGGCGGCGGGGGCCGCGACGGCCGGCTTGGCATCGGCGGGCTTCGCGGCCGGGGCGGCGGGCTTGGCCTCCGCCGGCTTGGCCGCAGCGGGCTGGGCCGGGGCCGCCGGGGCGGCGCTCGCGGCTACTCCCTGTGGTGGCGTGGCCACCGCGGAGCCGGTGTCCTGACCCGGCTTGTAGTCGGCGAAGAAGTCCCACCAGGCTCGGTCGACCGAGTTCGGGTCCTGGAGGTACTGCTGGTAGATCTCGTCGACGAGCCACTCGTTGGGGCCGAAGGCAGCGGCAGGGTTACTCCCCTGCCCGTCCTGTTCATCGGTCGAGACGCTCGAGGTGTTGGGGGACTGTGGCGACACGGCGGCAACCGCCCTCTTCCGCTTCCTAAAGGTGGTGGACAGCGGGAATAAAGGCTACGCCTCTTGGCCCCTTACGTGCAGGCCGCACTGGTCATCGTCGCGCAAGTCACATTGATTGGCGGGTTTCAGCGCATGACCCACCGGGAAACACACGGGGTTTCGTGTGTTTCCTCAGGCGCGGGGCAGCGCAGACGTGCACCCCTGCCGCTCGTATGTGCGCGACAGGATCGACTTTACTTCAGCTTTGATCTCTGGGGGTGCCCTGTTTGGGTTCCGGGGCAGGTCCCGGGAGGCTGACCTTGATCCGGCAGCCGCGCGGGGACTCCGCCACCCCTATCCGCCCGCCGTGCAGATCCACCGCCCAGCGCGCGATCGCCAGCCCCAGACCGGTGCCGCCGTCGCTGCCCGGCCCCGGCCGCCGGCCGTCCACCGGGGAGAGCCCGCCCCGGTTGAACCGCTCGAAGACCCGGTGCCGCTCCGCCTCCGGGATGCCGGGGCCCTCGTCCAGCACCTCCAGCTCCAGGCTCTCCGGGCCGTCACCGCGCCGGGCGCGCACGGTCACCCGGCCGTGTGCCGGGCTGTGCTTCACCGCGTTGTCGATGAGGTTCGCCATCACCTGGTGCAGCCGCTCGGCGTCGGCGTGGGCGGTCAGCTCGGGCGGTGAGACGTCCAGGTTGAGATGGACGTCCTTACGGGTGTGCGCGCCCGAATGGGACTCCGCGCCCTTGGCCATCCCGGCCTCCTTGAGGATCCCGGCCAGATACGGCCAGACCTCGAACCGCCGCGCGTGCAGCGGCACCACCCCGTTGTCGAGGCGGGAGAGGTCGAGCAGCTGGTCCACCAGGCGGCCCAGGCGCTGGGTCTGCTTCAGCGCGACCCGCATGGTCTCCGGATCGGCTTCCGAGACCCCGTCCACCACGTTCTCCAGCACCGCCCGCAGCGCCGCGATCGGGGTGCGCAGCTCATGCGAGACGTTGGCCACCAGCTCCTTGCGGTGGGTGTCCACCGCCTCCAGGTCGGCCGCCATCCGGTTGAACGCGGACGCCAGGTCGCCGAACTCGTCCCCGCGCTGCGCCGCCCGCACCCGCCGGGTGTAGTCCCCGTTGGCCATCGCCCGGGTGACCTCGGTCATCTCGTCCAGCGGGGCCGTGAGCCCGTTCGCCACGAACTGGGTGATCAGCAGCGAGGCGATGATCGAGAAGATGGTGATGACGCGCAGCTCGGTGTCGGAGTGCATCGCCGCGAAGACCAGCCAGGTGGTGATGATCACCGAGCCGACGACCAGCGCCCCCAGCGCCGCCTTGACCGAGCGGTACGGGTCGAAGGGGCGCAGCGCCTCCCAGATCCGGGCCCAGGTGGCGCGGGACCACGCCCGCCGGCCCGTGGGGGCGCCGGGCAGCCGGCAGGTCCTGGGGGCCTTGCGCGGCCAGAGCCTGGGCGCCTTGTCCGCCCAGGCCCGGGGAGCCCCGCGCGCCCAGCCCCCGCGCGCCCAGCCCCTGGCATCCGTGCCGGCCCGGACCTTGGGGACCCTGCGGACCTTGGGGACCCTGCGTACCCAGCCCCTGGGATCCGTGCCCGCCCGGACCTTGGGGACCCTGCGTGCCCAGCGGGCCTTCGTCATGCCGCCGGGGTCTCCAGGGCGTAGCCCACGCCGTGCACCGTACGGATCCGCTCCGCGCCGATCTTCCGGCGCAGCGCCTTGATGTGGCTGTCCACGGTGCGGGTGCCCGAGGCGTCCGCCCAGTCCCACACCTCGGCCAGCAGCTGCTCGCGCGAGAGCACCGCGCGCGGGGTGTTGGCCAGACAGACCAGCAGATCGAACTCGGTCGGGGTGAGGTGCACATCCGAGCCGCGCACCCGCACCCGGCGCTGGGCGTGGTCGATCTCCAGCTCGCCGAGGCGCAGGATCCCGCTGCGCGGGGTGTGCGCGGCCAGTGCCGCCCGCTCCACCCGCCGCAGCAGTACGTGCACCCGCGCGGCCAGTTCGCGCATGGAGAACGGCTTGGTCATGTAGTCGTCGGCGCCGACCCCGAGCCCCACCAGCATGTCGGTCTCGTCGTCGCGCGCGGTCAGCATCAGCACGGGCACCGGCCGCCGGGCCTGCACCCGTCGGCAGACCTCCAGACCGTCGAAGCCCGGCAGCATCACGTCGAGGACGAGCAGATCGGGCTGCCACGCCTCGGCCGTGTCGACCGCCGCCGGACCGTCTCCCGCCGTCTGGACCTGGAACCCCTCGGCGCGCAGCCGGGCCGCGATGGCGTCCACTATGGTCGGATCGTCCTCGACGACGAGGACCCGGCGCTGTGCGCCAGGGGTGGTCGTGGCGGTCCCGTTGTGACCGTTGTGAGTCTGCTCCATACGCCCGCCCCTGCGTCTTCCGGTGAAACCCGCGGCTCGCGCCTGGTCATCGCTCAGCCGCGTTTGGTAGGCAAGCAAGCGTAAAGCCAGCGTACGCGGCTTTGCTACGCGCCCCGAACCGCGAGATGGACGACGTCGGGAACACCCCGGGCAACGGCGACCTCTTCCGTACGCACCCGTGTGAACCCGGCATTCCGGAGAGATTCCTCGAACGCGGGCGACGGCTGTGCCGACCATACGGCCAGCACCCCGCCCGGTGCGAGACGCGCCGCGCAGGCCGCGAGCCCGGTGGGGGAGTAGAGGCCTTCGTTGTCCTCGGTGACGGTCCAGTCGGGGCCGTTGTCGATGTCCAGGCACAGCGCGTCATAGGTCCGCGGGCCCGTGCGCAGCCACTCGACCAGATCGGCGTGGACGACCTCGGTGCGCGGATCGGCCAGTGCCCCGGCGGTCATGGCCGCCAGGGGGCCCGCGTGGTGCCAGTCGATCACCGCCGCCTCCCGCTCGACCACCGCGATCCGTCCCCAGCGGGGTTCCGCCACCGCCTCGACCAGCGAAAACCCAACGCCGAGCCCGCCGATGAGCAGGGCGGGGGAGGGCCGGTCGGCGGGCAGCGCGTCGAGGGCGGCACGGATGAGCAGCCGCTCTGAGCGGCCGTCGGAGGTGTCCATGAGGAAGCAGCCGTTGGCGATGATCTCGAAGACGGCGTCGGCCGGGGATTCCCCGCCACCGCGCCGCCGCAGCACCACCTCGCCGTACGGGCCCTCCCGGCGGTCGACGGTCACCGGCCGGTCGTCGGCGGCGGCGTGGAGGTCGTACGGCGGCTGCGGCTGCATGGGTGTGGGGTCCTCCCGGGTGGTTCCTGACCCCGCCATCCTCGCGCCGCCTCCGCTCGCCGGTCCAACCGATTCACGGTCGCCCGGTGGCGTCGGGCGGCGTATGTCACAACCCGGGGCGCCGTGACATGACTCACGGCGTCCTGGTTGTTGTTCCGGTCGTGGCGGATAAGCGGGGAGCGGGGGGAGCGGCGGGAGTGAGAAAGGGGCGCGGGCGTTGACGGCATCGGTGAGCGGGACGGTGCCGAGCGCCGGGCGGGGGCACGGGCGCCGCATGGCGGCGGTGGGGCGTTCGCTGCCGTGCGCGCTCCTGGCCGTGCCGTTCACCCTCGGCTACACGCTCGTCCTGACCGGCACCGGGCTCTACGCCCGCCTCGGCGACCCCGGCACCGTGCGCGATCTGCTCGCTGGCTCCAGTACCGATGTGTCCCACCTCTCCCAGCGGCCGGTGCTGACGCTGCTGGTCAGCGCGTTGTGGGCGGTGGGCGGGATCACCTCGCCGTATCTGGCCGCCTTCCCCCTGGTGCTCGGCGCGCTGGAGCGGCGGCTCGGCGGGGTGCGCACCGCCGGGGTGTTCCTGCTCGGGCATGTGCTGGCGACGCTGCTCACCGAGGTCCCGGTGGCCGTATCCGTGGCCGTCGGGCATCTCCCGGACAGTTCGCTGCGCCGCCTGGACTACGGGGTGAGCTACGGGCTGATCGCCTGCGCCGCCGCGCTCGCCGGGCTGCTGTCGCCCCGGCGCCGGTGGGCGCTGCTGGGCGGCGTCGCCCTGGCGCTCGCCGCCGGGCTCCTCGTCGACTTCGATCCGCTCACCGGCTGGGGCCATGCCTTCGCCCTGCTGCTCGGCGTCCTCTCCTGGCCGTACGTCCGGCGAAACACCAGGTGGCGCCCGCGGCCACGGCGAGACGGAGACGCTTCGCCCCGCTTCGCTCACAGCGAACGAGCCTCCGGGAACACCTGAACCCCCTCCGCGCATTGAGTGGGCATTGACTTATTGAGTCCTCGTGACTCAACTTGCCTGCCGAAGGGGAGATCATGGCTTCGCTGTCCACACCGCTCACCCTGCCCGTACTGCCTCTTGAGGACGAGGTGGTGCTCCCCGGCATGGTGGTGCCGCTGGACCTTTCCGATACCGAGGTACGCGCCGCGGTGGAGGCCGCCCAGGCCGCCGCTCGCTCCAGTGGGAGCGGCGGCGGCAAGCCGAAGGTGCTGCTGGTGCCGCGCGTCGACGGCACCTACGCCGGTATCGGCACGCTCGGCACCGTCGAGCAGGTGGGCCGGCTCTCCGATGGCGACCCCGGCGCGCTGATCCGCGGGGTGCGCCGCGTCCGCATCGGGGCCGGGACCACCGGACCCGGGGCGGCCCTGTGGGTGGAGGGGACCACGGTCGAGGAGATCGTGCCCGATCCGCTGCCCGGTGCCGTCACCGAACTGATCAAGGAGTACAAGGCGCTGGCCACCAGCTGGCTGCGCAAGCGCGGCGCCTGGCAGGTCGTGGACCGGGTGCAGCAGATCGACGATGTCTCGCAGCTCGCCGACAACTCCGGCTACTCGCCCTTCCTGTCCGTGGCCCAGCGCGTCGAGCTGCTGGAGACCACCGACCCGGTGGCGCGGCTGAAGCTGGCCGTCACCTGGCTGAGCGACCACATCGCCGAGCAGGACGTGGCCGAGTCGATCGCCAAGGACGTCCAGGAGGGCGTCGACAAGCAGCAGCGCGAATTCCTGCTGCGGCGTCAGCTCGAAGCCGTCCGTAAGGAGCTCGCCGAGCTCAATGGCGACCCTGAGGACGAGTCCGACGACTACCGCGCCCGGGTGGAGGCCGCCGATCTGCCAGAGAAGGTCCGCGAGGCGGCCCTCAAGGAGGTCGACAAGCTGGAGCGGTCCAGCGACCAGAGCCCCGAGGGCAGCTGGATCCGCACCTGGCTGGACACCGTCCTGGAGCTGCCCTGGAACGAGCGCACCGAGGACGCGTACGACATCCAGGGCGCCAAGGCCGTGCTCGACGCCGACCACGCGGGCCTGGAGGACGTCAAGGAGCGGATCACCGAGTACCTGGCGGTGCGCAAGCGCCGCGCCGACCGGGGCCTCGGCGTCGTCGGCGGCCGCCGCGGCGGCGCGGTGCTCGCCCTCGTGGGCCCGCCCGGCGTCGGCAAGACCAGCCTGGGCGAGAGCGTCGCCCGCGCGATGGGGCGGAAGTTCGTCCGGGTCGCGCTCGGCGGCGTCCGCGACGAGGCGGAGATCCGCGGCCACCGGCGCACCTACGTGGGCGCGCTGCCCGGCAGGGTCGTCCGGGCCATCAAGGAGGCGGGCTCGATGAACCCCGTCGTCCTCCTGGACGAGATCGACAAGGTCGGCTCCGACTTCCGCGGTGACCCGGCCGCGGCCCTGCTGGAGGTCCTGGACCCGGCGCAGAACCACACCTTCCGCGACCACTACCTGGAGGTCGAACTCGACCTGAGCGACGTGGTCTTCCTCGCCACCGCCAACGTCCTGGAGGCCATCCCGGAGGCGCTGCTGGACCGGATGGAGCTGGTGCGCCTGGACGGCTACACCGAGGACGACAAGGTCACCATCGCCCGTGACCACCTGCTGCCCCGCCAGCTGGAGCGGGCCGGTCTGGAGCCGGGGGAGGTCGCGGTGGCCGACGAGGCGCTGCGCAAGCTGGCGGGCGAGTACACCCGCGAGGCGGGCGTACGGACCCTGGAGCGGTCCATCGCCCGGCTGCTGCGCAAGGTGGCGGCCCAGCACGAGCTCGGCGAGCGCGAACTGCCCTTCACCGTCGGCGTGGCGGAGCTGCGCCCGCTGATCGGCCGGCCGCACCACACCCCCGAGTCCGCCCAGGACCCGGCCGAGCGCCGCACCGCGGTCCCCGGCGTGGCGACCGGGCTCGCGGTCACCGGCGCGGGCGGTGACGTGCTGTTCGTCGAGGCGTCGCTGGCCGATCCGGAGACCGGCGGCGCGGGGCTGAACCTCACCGGTCAGCTCGGCGACGTCATGAAGGAGTCCGCCCAGATCGCGCTCTCCTTCCTGCGCTCGCACGGCGCGGAGCTCGAGCTGCCGGTCGGCGACCTGAAGGAGCGCGGCGTCCACCTCCACGTCCCGGCGGGCGCGGTGCCCAAGGACGGCCCGAGCGCGGGCATCACCATGACCACCGCGCTGGCCTCGCTGCTCTCCGGCCGCCAGGTGCGCCCGGACGTGGCGATGACCGGCGAGGTGTCCCTGACCGGGCGGGTGCTGCCCATCGGCGGTGTCAAGCAGAAGCTGCTGGCGGCGCACCGGGCCGGGGTGACCACCGTGATCATCCCCAAGCGCAATGAGCCCGACCTGGACGACGTCCCCGCCGAGGTCCTGGACAAGCTCGACGTCCACCCGGTCTCGGACGTCCGCCGGGTGCTGGAGCTGGCCCTGGAGCCCGCACGGTCGGCGGCGACCCCCGAGGTTCCGGTAGCGGCGTGACGGACGCTGCCGGAAGCGCAGTGGCCCGGGGCCCCGTGTCGAACGGGGTTCCGGGCCACGCGTGACCTGTCGGCCGTGCGTATCGTTGGACTAACCGGCCGCAGGTTCTGTGCCTGCGGCGGGGAGGAGCGGCACGATGACCGTCATGGCGATTGACAGGATCGAGATGGCCGACAGCGACGAATTCAGCCTGGACGAGATGTTCGACTGGCTGGAGCGGAGTCATGTCCCCGAGGGCTACAAGGTCGAGGTCGTCGAGGGGGCCGTTTTCATGACGCCGCAGAGGGACGTTCACTGGTCCATCATCCGCAGGATCGTGCGAGCACTCGAAGATCGTTTCGGGATGGACGTGAGGGTGCTCTCGGATGTGCGCATCGACTTTCCCGGGTGCAAGAACGGTTTCGCCCCGGATGTCGTCAAGATCTCGCAGAACGCGGCGAGGACCGACCAGGGCCGTTGGCGCAGTGAAGACGTCGAGTTCGTCGCCGAGGTGATCTCCAAGGACACGGCGGCGAACGACTACGGCCGCAAGAAGGTGGCCTACGCGGAGGCCGGGGTTCCCATCTACCTGATCGCGGACCCCTACACCGGCAAATGCCACCTGTTCACCGAGCCCAAGGAAGGCGACTACCTCAGTGAGCTGTCGGTTCACTTCGGCAGGGAACTCGACCTGACCGGCACCGCCGTCGATATGACGCTCAAGACCGACGACTTCCCCCGCGACTGATCCACGCCTCCGCTGCCTGTTCCCACAGGGCCAGGCAGCGAGCCCCGCGCTCAGACACGCCGCGTTGGCAGCCAGACAGGTCTGTCTGGTAGCTTCGACACCGAAGCAGACAGACCTGTCTGTTCGCATGTCGTATCGTCTTCGGAGGAACTCCGTGCGCACCCTGCTCGTCCTCGCCCACCCCGACCTCACCGCGTCCCGGGTCAACGCCGCCCTCGCCGAGGCGGCCCGGCCGGTGGAGAACGTCACGTTCAACGATCTCTACGCCGCCTATCCCGATCTGCGCATCGACGTCGAGCGCGAGCAGCGGCTGCTGCTGGAGCACGAGCGGATCGTTCTCCAGTTCCCCTTCTATTGGTACTCGGCGCCGCCGCTGCTGAAGAAGTGGCTGGACGAGGTGTTCCTGCGCGGCTTCGCCTACGGCAGCGGCGGCACCTCGCTGCGCGGCAAGTCGCTGCGGATCGCCACCACGGCGGGTGCGCAGGAGGAGATGTACCGGCCCGACGGGTTCAACCGCTTCACGGTCGTCGAACTGCTGAAGCCCTTCGACGCGGCCGCGAACATCACGGGCATGGCTTACGAGGAGCCGTTCGTCGTCTACGGTACGCACGGGATGGATGACGCGGCGCTCGCCGCGCACCAGGAGCGCTACCGCGCGCTGCTGGCGTCCGGGCTGCCGCACGAGCGTGATCTCGCCATCGCGTAACAGACGGAAAACTAGGGCCCGGCCGCGCGTATGCGGCCGGGCCCTTCGCCGTATCCACACACGGGCCGGTCTACACCCGGGCCGGGCACGCCTCCGCCACCAGCGACCGCGCCGCCTCCCGGGCCGCCTCCGCGAACTCCGGCCTCGGCTCCAGCGCCGCCGCGGCCATCACTCCGTCCACGAGTACGGAGATCTGCACGGCGAGCCGCTCGGGGTCGGCGGCCCCGGCCTCCCGGGCCAGCTCGGTCAGCCAGGCCCGTACGGCGCGCTTGTGCTCGACCGTCGCGGCGTGGGTGGCGGTGCCCGGATCGGTCTCGCCCGCGGTCCTGGTGAACGCGCAGCCGCGGAAGCCATTCCGTTCGGTCGCCGAGCCCAGCGCGTCGAAGAGGCCGATGAGCCGGTCCCGGGGGTCGGCGCCGGCCGCCTCGGCGGCCGCCCGCAGCGCCCCGCGCCAGTGCTCGTCCGATGCGCTCAGATAGGCCAGCACCAAATCGTCCTTGGTGCGGAAGTGGGAGTAGAGCGTCGCCTTCGCCACGCCCGACTCGGCGATGATCCGGTCCACTCCGACCCCGCGCACCCCATGGGCGTTGAACAGCGCGGACGCGGTGGACAGGATCCGCTCGTGGGCGGAGGGGCGGGCGCTGCTCATGATCAAGCTCCTTGACGCGGGCACACGGGGCCGTGGGATGACCGGGGCCGTAGGACGACCTGCGCCCTCCAGCGTACAGACAGACCTGTCCGTACGCCGGAGGGCGGGACGCGTCGCATGCGGTCGGACGCGCCAGGTGTGGGGGGTGACGCGATGCGGGGCTCAGCCGTTGGCGAGGGCCTGTAGCCGGTCCATGGCGCCGTTGAACTTGTTGTGGTCGCCGACCGTCGGGCCCGACGAGGTGTACTGCCAGATGGTGTGGAAGCCCCAGCCGGCCGGAAGCTCACCGACGGACGAGCCGTAGCGCGGAATCCACAGCGGGTTGACGCCACCGAAGGCGGCGGAGTTGCCCGTGCAGGTCTTCCACCAGCTGGTGGAGGTGTAGATCACCGGATCGCGGCCGGTGCGCGACTTGTAGGTGCTGCTGAAGGACTTGATCCAGTTGACCATCGCGCTGGCGCTCAGCCCGTAGCAGGTCGCGCCGTAGGGGTTGTACTCCATGTCGAGTGCGCCCGGCAGGGTCTTGCCGTCCTTGGACCAGCCGCCGCCGTGGTCGACGAAGTAGTTGGCCTGTGCGGCACCGGTCGAGTTGTTCGGCAGGGCGAAGTGGTACGCGCCGCGGATCATGCCGACGTTGTACGAGCCGTTGTACTGCTGGGCGAAGTACGGATTGGTGTAGCTGGTGCCCTCGGTCGCCTTGACATAGGCGAACCGGACACCGCTGCTCCACAGTGTCGACCAGCTGACATTGCCCTGGTGGCTGCTGACGTCCACGCCCTCGACGGTGGCGAGCAGCCCCGTCGGCGCCTCACCGGTCGTGGATCCGCCCTCGTGCTTGGCTATCTGGGAACCCGCCCAGTCGTCCTCGGGATGGGGGATGGCCTTGTCGCCCTGCCCCTGGGCGGCGAACGCCGAACCGGGCAGTGCGAGGGTCATGGCGAGGACCGCGGCGAGAATGCCGATCAGCGCACTGAGGGCGCGTCGGACCGAACCAGGTCTGTGCACGGGCATGGCGTTGCCTCCGAAACCTCGGTGGGGGGAGCTCCGATTGGAATGACCATGTCAGGGTTGACGCTACGGGCGTAGATAGGTCGACGGAAGGGGGAGAGTGTGATGCCGTTGGTCTAATCCTGCGAAATACTGGTGGAGCTGCGGTAACAGCCGCGCGTGGTAGAAACTTTCACGAAGTGAAAACCCGGAGAGGGCTCTGACGTGCACAACAACGGGGCATTGCCCCCTGAGCGGGGTGAGGGGGGCACGGTGGGCGGCATTGGTGTGGACCATGCATTCCTGGCTCTGGAGCGCGAATTGGCGGTTTTCCTCCGCAGAGCCCGTGCCGCTTCGGGGGAATTGGCCCGGGAGGTCCACCCGGAGCTCGAATCCGCCGCCTATGGACTGCTGATGAGACTGGAGGACGCCGGTCCGCAGCGCGCCACCGAGCTCGCGGCCTTCGTGGGCGTCGGCAAGGCCACGATGAGCCGTCAGCTCCGGGCCCTCGAGGGGCTCGGACTGGTGACGCGGACGCCCGATCCGGCCGACGGCCGGGCCTTCCTGGTGGAGTTGACCGACGAGGGCCGCAGCCGCTTCAGCGCCGTGCGGGGCGCGCGGCGGGCGCGGTACGCGCGCCGCCTCGCCGCGTGGGAGCGCAGCGAGGTCGCCGAACTCGCCAGGCTGCTGCACCGGTTGAACGCGGAGCAGGAGGCCGACGACCGCGGTCAGACGGCGCGCGCGGCGCAGGACTAGGGCGCTCATACCCGTCAGGATCGGCGACCGGCGCCCATCCGGCGACGCGGATGTGGCAACCGCGCTACCCCACCGGCGGGGCGGCCCCCGCGGTCAGACGGTGGGACGGCCCCCCGGTCAGGGCTCCACGTAGACCACGGCCGCGTCGTCATGGTTCTTGCCCCGGGGAAAGGCCGTACGGTCCGGATCGGCGTGCTCGGCCGCCCGCACCCGGTCGATCAGCGCCTGCGGGCCCTCCTTGCGCAGCAGCGCGAAGCACTCGGTCCAGTCGCCCTCGCCGAACCTCTCCACCCAGCGCGACGCCCCGTCGGTGAGCGCCGCCAGCGCCCGCACCTCACCGCGCGGGAGCTCCCCGGTGACCGCCTTACGGGAGACGGTGGGGTCGGCGGCGGCGGTGAAGAAGCCGCCCGCCACGTTGCGCAGCGGGGCGAGCCGCCGGCCCTCGGCCCGCAGCCGGTCGATGCGGTCGTCCAGGACCGGGGTCACTCCGCCATGGGTCCGCTCGATGAGCAACACCGAGTCGGACAGCACCAGATGCTCGATCCGCTCGGCGTTCCAGCGCGCCGCGACGACTGTTGCCTGGGGCGTAAGGGGGTGAGAAAGGTCACATGTTGAACTATGAGCGGCGGCGGTCCGGGTGATCGCCCCGGAGAGGCACTGTGTCAGTGGCATATCCCGTCGCGAACCGGACAGTTCGAGCAGCGATCCGCCGAGCCGTGCGGTGAACCAGTCCACGCTGTGGACGCAGCCGTCCCCTCCCTCGGGCGGGGTCACCCCGTCCAGCATCACGAGCGCACCGCCGTTCCCCGAGGCCGGGAGGGCTACTGATGCGTAGTCCTCGTTGGGATATTGCTGATCGCCGGGGGCGGTCGCGAGTTCGATGCGCATTCCCTCAGTCTGCCGGACCCCTGTCGATCACCACGGCGGCGAGGGCCGGACCGGGCATTGGTCCGTACCAAATCCAGCGGTGGTTTCTCCGCTGCCTGATTGGGGCGGGATTGACACTTCTGGGAAGCTGCGGGTGGGCATCCTGTCAGGGCGCCGGGGTCTTTACCAATCCGCGCAAGGTGGCGGGAAGGTATGGCCGCGAGCCAAAGTTGGTGGTCAACTACGCAATACGGTTCACTCGTTCGGGTGGCCGGGCGGGTGATGCGTACCCGCCCCAGACCCGTCCTGAAAGGGTCGGAATCCCTACCAGAGGTGGGGAAACACGATTGTTGATCCGTCGTCACCTCTTGGTCCACGTCAGCGGTCGGGCGAGAATGGATTGTGAGCACCGGTGCGGAAGAAGCGGCTTCGGGGCACCACGCGTGATGCGGTCGGCGAGCCACGCCACGATGAGGCGGCGCCGCGACGGCGCACCGTACGCGTCCGCCGTCGGCTCACCACGTCCGTAGCCCTCGTCTCCGTCGCCGTCCTCGGGGCCGGAACCCCCGCCGTTCTGCTCGCCCTCGACGACACCACCGACGCCCAGCACCTCGTCGACCTCGCGGAGACCAACCGCTCCACGGTGACCCTCGCCCACGCCCTCGCCGACGAGCGCGACGCCATGACCCGCTATGTCGCCGACGGCCGCACCTCCGCCTCCGGCCACGGGGTCTCCGAGGAGATGCGCGCCCGGGTCGACCGCCGGGTCCGCGAGGTGCGCGGGGACGTCCCGGCCTCCGTCCGGCGGCGCCTCGACGCCCTCCCCGAGCTCCGGCAGGAGGCGCTGACCGGCAAGGGCTCGGCCACCGACGTCTTCACCGCCTACACCCGGACCGTCCAGGCGTTAAACGGGATCACCGACACCCTGACCCGCCGGCTCCCGGCCGACGCCGAGTCCGGCGGCACCGCCGCGCTGGCCCCGCTCGGCCGCGCGGTGGAGGAGGCATCCGCCACCCGCGGACTACTGCTGGCCGCGCTCGACGCGGGCGGTGGCCAGCCCACGCTGGTCTCGGCCGCACAGCGGACCAACCTCCGCGAGCAGTCGGCGCTCGACGACTTCGAACAGCTGGCCCCGGCCGCCATGCGCGAGGCCTACCAGCGCACCGTCAGCGGCACCGAGGTCGACTCCGCCGAGCGCTACCTCGCCCGGCTCACCGACCAGAGCCGCCTCGCGGGCAATGACTTCTTCCTCCAGAAGGACCGCGTCGAGGCCGCTCTGAACGCCCGGCTCGACCAGATGCGCGGCGCACAGTCCTCGCTGGCCTCGGCCGAGGCCGCCCAGCTCGCGCGGGTGCGGGACGACGAGGTCACCGACCTGGAGCTGCGCATCGGCATCGTGGGCGCCGCCCTGCTGGTCGCCCTCGGCGCCGGAGTGCACAGCGCCCGCTCGATGACCCGGCCGCTGGCCGCCCTGCGGCTCGGCGCCCGCCGGGTCGCGGCCGATCCGGCGGCCGAGGAACCGGTGGAGTTCAAGGGCCGCGACGACGAGTTCGCGGACGCCGTACGGGCCGTCAACGAGCTGCACGCCAAGGCCGCGCGGACGTACGAGCGGGTCGCCGAGCTCGAGCGCGAGCGCACCCGGCTCGTCGGTGAGCGGCAGCGGCTGGCCGATGAGCGGGACGGGCTGCGCGCCGAGCGGGACGCGGTCACCACCCGGCTGGAGGGGCTGCGGGCCCGGGTCCACGGCAGCTTCGTCAGCCTCGCGCTGCGCTCGCTCGGCCTGATCGAGCGCCAGCTCGCCATCATCGAGTCCCTGGAGGAGCGGGAGCAGGACCCCGACCGCCTCGAAACGCTCTTCCAGCTCGACCACCTGGCCACCGGGATGCGCCGTTACGGTGAGAACCTCCTGGTCATCGCGGGCTCCGAGCAGAAGGCCACCCACCCGGGGCCGGTGCCGCTGCTGGATGTGCTGCGCGCCTCGATCAGCGAGGTCGAGCGGTACGACCGGGTGCAGATCCAGGCGCTGCCGCCGCATGCCCAGGTCGCGGGGTTCGCCGCGGACAGCGTCAGCCATCTGATCGCCGAGCTCCTGGAGAACGCGACATCGTTTTCTCCGCCGGACGCGGCGGTCCAGATCTCCGGCTGGCTGCTGGAGACCGGCGAGGTCATGCTCTCCGTCCAGGACGAGGGCATCGGCATGACGCCCGAGCGCTTCGTGGAGCTGAACAACCGGCTCGCCGACCCCGTGCCCGAGTACTGCCAGGGCCCCCAGCCGGAGGATCCGCTGGGCCTCGGGCTGTATGTGGTGACCCGGCTGGCCGCGCGCCACGGCATCCGCGTACAGCTGCGCGAGCAGCAGCCGGGCGGGGTGGCGGCCGTGGTCGTCCTCCCGACGAAGATCCTCCCCTCCGGTCCGCCCGGCGCCGGGCTGCCGCCCGCCCCGCCGGTGGGCGTGGGCGCGACGTACGGCGCCACCGGACCGTCCTCCTTCCTGGGCTTCCCGGGCTCGGAGGCCGAGGCGAACTCCAACGCACTGCCGGGGCAGGCCCGTTCGGTCGCGCGCGACGGGGGCCCCGAGGGTCTTCGGGACCAGGTTTCCCAGGACCGAGAGGGTGTGCCGAGCGCCGGGGCGGGAGCCGCCGCCGAGCCGTCGGCTACCGAGCCGGTCGCGCCGGTCCCGCCGCAAGCGGAGCCCGCGGACCCGGCGCCCCGGGCCGCCGACACCGCGGCCGCGTCCTCGACGGCGCGGGAGCCCGGACCCGGCCCGGAGCCCGTGCCTGGTGAGCCCGGTCCCGGTGCGGAGCCCGCGTTCGGGCCGCAGCCCGCGCTCGACCCGGACCGCGCGTCCGTCGAGGCGGCCGCCGAACCGGAGCCGAGCGCCCCCTGGGCCGTCCCCGGCGAGCGGTGGGGGCGGACCGCGGACACCGGCCGCGACTACCCCATGGAGCCCACGCCGCCGCGCGGCCATCCGGCCCCGGAAAGCGCCGGTACGCTGCCCGCCCTGCCTAAGCGCGTCCCCAAGCTGGCCCAGGCCGACGGGCCGGACGGCACACGGTCCGGTGCGAACGACGAGGCCCCGGCCTCCCAGGCCGAGGAGCCGGATGTCCCGGCCGTCGAGCGGACGATGGAGCTGACGCTCCGCCGCCTGCGCGAGAGCCAGGCGGACCGCGAGGACCGCGGTGGCCGCTCGGACCGTATGGATCCCGCCGACCGCGAAAGCCACGAGGACCGGGAGGGCCGTGAGAGCCGTGAGGGCCGTGAGGGCCGCGACGCACGTGCGGACGCCGCGGACCGCGCGGACGCCGACGGCCGCGACGGCCGCGCGGACCCCGACGACCACGCGGACCGCGAGTGGTACATCGGCGGCCACGGCATACGCCCGGTCGGCGCGGCCGCCTGGGGCCCGGCCAACGGCGGCCCGGCGCGGCCCGGCGGCCCGGCGTCGTACGGCGACCCGGAAGGCAGCGGCCCGGCGTCGTACGACGACCCGGAAGGCAGCGGCCCGCCGTCATCCGGCGGCAGGACGGCGGAGGGTGGTGAGCGGGCAGGCGGCGGTGAGCCGTCCGCCGATCCGTACGCCATCGGACCCGACCAGCACGCCCGCCCGGACGACGAGGTGGCGCGCACCGACAAGGGGCTGCCCAAGCGCCGACCGCGGAACGTGGCGCTCCGGGAGCCCGATCCACGGGAGCGGACCGGCTCGGTGAGCGCGGAGGAACTGCGGCGCCGGCTCGGTGGCTTCCAGCGCGGTGCCCGCGAGGGACACCGCGACGCCGCCGCCGAGATCGCCGCCCGCGGCGAGCCGGTGCGGGGGCGCGGGGGACCAGCAGGGCAAACGGGGGCGCAGAACGAGGGTGGCACGGTTGAGGAGGCACGCGGGTGAATGCGCCCAGTAGTACCTACGGGTTGAGTCGCGAGGCCCGTAATCTGCACTGGTTGCTGGCGAACCTGGTCGAGGAGGTGCCGGGCGTCCGTTCGGTCGTGGTCGTCTCGACCGACGGGCTGATGCTGCTCTCCTCCGACACACGGCACCACGCCGCGGCCGCGGCGGCCGATCCGTCGGCGCAGGACGGCCCCAAGGGCTCCAGCGCGGATCTGGCGACGATCGTCTCGGGGCTCGGCAGCCTCACGCTCGGCGCGGCGAAGCTGATGGACGCCGGCGGTGTCAAGCAGACGATGGTGGCGATGGACGAGGGCAGTCTGTTCGTCATGTCGATCAGCGACGGTTCGCTGCTGGGGGTGCACGCCACCCCCGACTGCGACATGACCGTCGTCGCCTATCACATGGCGCTCTTCGTGGGCCGGGCCGGACATGTGCTCACCCCCGAGCTCCGCAATGAACTACGCAGGTCGCTGGAGCACGCGCAGTGACGGCCGCCGGGTCCGGCCGACCCGCCCGTAAACCCGCTCGCGTACGTCCGTACTCACTCACCGGTGGCCGCACCCGCTCCGGCCATGTGCTGCTGGTGGAGACCTTCGTCGCGGCGCTGGAATCTCCGGACGGACGGCTCGACCTGGCCCCCAGCGGGTTGAACTCCCGGATGCTGCCGGAGATCCGGGCGATCATCGAACTGTGCGCCAGGATGCGCTCCGTCGCGGAGGTCTCCGCGATGCTCAAGATCCCACTCGGTGTGGTGCGCGTCCTGCTCAGTGACCTGGCCGACCAGGGAAAGATCCGCGTCTACGGCACCGGGCGGGGCCCCGGCCAGCCGGACCGCGCGTTGCTCGAAAGGGTGCTCAGTGGACTTCGCAGGCTCTGAGACGATCACGGCGACCCCGCCGGCGACGTCGGAGATACCCGGGGCCGGGATACCCGGGGCCGAGGAGGTGCTCCAGAGGTGGCAGACGGACCGCTCCCGCGCGCCGATCGCCACCAAGATCGTGATAGCGGGAGGCTTCGGCGTCGGCAAGACGACGTTCGTCGGCGCGGTTTCGGAGATCACTCCGCTCCAGACCGAAGCGCTGATGACGCAGGCCAGCGAGAGCGTGGATGACCTCGAGGCGACGCCCGAGAAGCTGACCACCACCGTCGCGATGGACTTCGGCCGGATCACGCTGGAGAACGATCTGGTCCTGTATCTCTTCGGCACCCCCGGCCAGCAGCGCTTCTGGTTCATGTGGGACGACCTGATGCGCGGGGCCATCGGCGCGGTGGTGATGGTCGACACCCGGCGCCTGGACGACAGCTTCCCGGCACTGGACTACTTCGAGAGCCTCGGACTGCCGTATGTGGTGGCGGTCAACCACTTCGAGGGGACTCCGCTCTACCAGGCCGAGGACGTACGGGACGCGCTCTCCGTGGCGCCCTCCGTACCCGTGGTGATGATGGACGCCCGGCGCCGGATCGCGGTCGTGGACGCGCTGCTGGCGCTGGTGAGGCACGCCGTTGACGTGTCACCCGAGTGACGTAACCTCTGCTCCGCCCGTGGGATGGAATGCTCCGTTCCTCTTTCCGGCCCGAGCGTGAGGGAGAGTCGACAGCCATGCGGAAGATACTCATCGTGGGTGCCGGTCAATCCGGCCTCCAACTCGCTCTGGGCCTCCAGTCCCAGGGCTACGAGCTCACGCTGATGTCCAACCGGACGGCCGATGAGATCCGCGGCGGGCGGGTGATGTCCACCCAGTGCATGTTCCACACCGCGCTGGACCACGAGCGCGATCTGGAGCTCAACTTCTGGGAGGAGCGGGCGCCGCGGATCGAGGGCCTCGGGGTCTCGGTCGCCGGGCCGCCGGCTCCCGGGGGCCATCCGCGGGTCATCGACTGGGTCGGCCGGCTCGACGGCTACGCGCAGTCCGTCGACCAGCGGATCAAGATGGCCGGCTGGATGGAGACGTTCGAGCAGCGCGGCGGCCAGGTGGTCATCCATGGCGCCGCCGTCTCCGACCTGGACGTCCTCGCCAGGAAGTACGACCTGGTGCTGGTGGCCGCGGGCAAGGGCGAACTGGTCTCGCTCTTCGGCCGGGACGCCGCCCGCTCCCCGTACGACACCCCGCGGCGCGCCCTCGCGGTCGCCTATGTGCACGGTCTCGGCCCGCGCCCCGAGCACCCCGGCGTCGACGCGGTGCGCTGCAATCTCGTCCCCGGCGTCGGCGAACTCTTCGTGATGCCCGCGCTCACCACCAGCGGCCGCGCCGACATCCTCTTCTGGGAGACCGTCCCGGGCGGCCCGGCCGACGCGTTCCAGGGCATCACCGACCCCTCGGAGCACCTGGAGCGCGTCCTGGAGCTGATGGAACACTTCACGCCCTGGGAGTACGCGCGCGCCACCAAGGTCGAGCTGACGGACGCGGGCGCCACGCTGTCCGGGCGGTACGCGCCGACCGTACGCCACCCGATCGGGCGGCTGCCGGGCGGCGGGCTGGTCCTGGGTGTCGCCGATGTCGTGGTGGCCAACGATCCAATCACCGGACAGGGCTCCAACTCCGCGGCCAAGTGCGCGGCGGCCTATCTGGAGAGCATCCTCGAGCGTGGCGACCGGCCGTTCGACGAGGAGTGGATGCGGAGGACGTTCGACCGCTACTGGGAGAGCGCGCGGCACGTCACCAAGTGGACCAACGCGATGCTGGCCCCGCCGCCGGAACACATCGTGAACCTCCTCGGTGCGGGTTCCGCCTTCCCGGCCGTGGCCCACCGCATCGCCAACGGCTTCGACGACCCCTCCGACTTCGAGAACTTCTTCTACGAGCCGGAGAAGACGGCCGCCTATCTGGACGAGGTCAGGGAAGCGGCCGAGGCCGCCGAGGCTGCGGCCGCCGAAGCCCAGGCCGACGATGTTGGTGGGTCCGACGACGAGGTCGAGATGGACGACCACGCCCCCGAGGTCGTCCGGTCCTTCCGCTGACACCGGCCGCCACCGCCGGAGCCGTCACCGCTTCTTGGCCACCGTGACCGGCCCCGGGCGCACCACGCCCTGGAGCGGATTGGAGGCGAGCGGGGAGAGCTTCACCCGCTGGCCGGGGCGTGGCGCCTGGACCACCTGGCCCTTGCCCGCGTACATCGCCACATGGCTCGCCCCCTTGTAGTAGACCACCAGATCGCCGGGGCGCAGCTGGCTGAGCGGCACCCGTGGCAGCTGGCGCCACTGCTCCTGGCTGGTGCGCGGGATGGTCCGCCCGGCATACGCCCAGGCGGCGGAGGTCAGCCCCGAGCAGTCGAAGGAGTTCGGCCCCTCGGCGCCCCAGACGTACGGCTTGCCGATCTGGTTCAGGGCGTAGGCGAGCGCCCGCCGCCCGGCCTCCGCGGACGCCATTCCGGGGCGGCGGCCGGGGGGCTGGTGGGGGCGGGGGCGGGGCGCGGTGACGGTGGCCACGGGGGAGGGGGTGCCGGAAGCCGCCGGGGTGGCGCCGTTCGTGCCGCGGTTCGTGGTGGCGGGCGGGCCCGCGGCGCCGTTCGAGGTGCCGTTCGAAGCGCCGTTCGCGGGGCCGAGCGCGCCGGAGGCGAGCAGTTTGCGCTGGGCCTTGGCGGTCTCCTGGCGCTCGCGCTGGGCCACCTGGGCGATCTGGCGGGTGCTGAGCGCGGCCAGCAGCTTCTCGATGGAGCGGAGCTGCCCCTTCACCTTGTCCCGCTGTTTCTTGCGTTTCGCCGCCAGGGACAGCTGTTTGTCCAGCGCGGTCCGCGCCCGGGTGGCGATGGTGTCGGCGCGCCGTTCGCCCTTGGTCAGCCGCCGGATCAGGGCGGCCTCGCGGCCGGCCGCCCGATCGAGCTCCCGCGCCTCGTCGGCGGCTTTCTCCGGGTGCGGGGTGAGCAGGGTCAGCAGGAAACTGTAGGAGGAGAGCGCGCTGTGGCCCTGGTACTGCCGACGGGCCAGCCGTCCCGCGTCGTCATGGCTTACGGCGAGGTCCGTACGGGCGTGGACGAGCCGGGCCGTGAGCTCCCGGGTCCTGGTGCGCTGCTTGTGCAGCTTCTCCTCGGTCGCGTTGTACGCCTCCGTCGCCTCCTCGGCCTTCCGGTACAGCGTCTTGAGCTGCGTCAGCAGCTCGGACACGGAACGGTCGGCGGGGCGGGCGGGGGCGGCCGACGCCTTGGCCGCCGGAACGGCGGGCACCAGCGCGGCGGCCGCGGTGATCGCCGCCGCGCAGACCGAGCCCACGATCCGTCCTGACACGTGATCACCTCCGGCTCCGAGACGCCTCTGTCCGGCGTCCAGCTCAGCAGGGATCGTGGCATGACGTTCGTATCTTCAGGAGAATTGTGGGCGAGTCGGACGAATACGGTCACTCGTCCGGCGGGGGGTCAGTCGGCCCGGCGGTCAGCTCGGCTTGGACCACGGCCACTTCGGCCCGCCACCCGGCTTCCCCTCCGGGTCGTATTCATAGGCCCAGCCCCGGACCAGGCCCAGCCGCTTGGAGGTGGCGGCGGGAACCCTGCGGTAGACATACACCGTCGGCGGTCCGCCCGCCTCGTCCTCCACCGGCACTTCATAGGTCTTCGGCGGCTGGCCCGTGAGGCCGACCAGCACCGGCAGTACCCGGCCGTCCAGCGGCCCGCCCACGAAGGGCGTCTCCTCGCTTCTCACGCCACGACCGTACGTCTCACGACGCCGTTCGTCTCACGACGGCTGTACGTCTCGCCACGACCGTACGTCTCAGCAGCCCTGCCCGTCAGAGCAGATGCGACGCCTCGCCCAGCGAGGGCACCACGCGGCGCGCCAGCCGCCCGACCGGCCCCTCGGCGGGCTCCATCCTGACCGCGGCCTTCATCACCCGGGCCGTCTGCGGATCGGTGGCCGCGGTGGCGGTCAGCATCGCCACGAACTGGTCCACCAGCCAGTCGCGCAGCTCCGCCGGGGACGGCCGCTTCTCCTCGTCCAGCCAGATCAACGAGGCCGCCTCGACGGCCGTGATCCAAGTGCGCACCATCATCCGCAGCCGCGCACCCGGCTCCTTGACCGCCAGATGGAGCAGGATCTCCTCGGCCGCCGCCCGCCGGACCTCGTCCACGATCGCGTTCGTGCGCGAGGTCTCGGCCACGCTGCCGCTCTGCAACAGCGCGCTGAACCCCGCGTCGTGCTCGTCCACGAAGGCCAGATAGCGGTCCAGCACCCGGCTCAGCCGGGCGCTGAGCGGGCCGCTCCTGGGCTCCTCGAAGCACCGCTCCAGCTCATCGGCGGCGCTGCGCAGCGCCGCCTCGTACAACTGCTGCTTACCGCCCGGGAAGTAGCGGTAGACCAGCGGACGGGAGGCCCCGGCGGCCGAGGCCACATCGTCCAGCGACACGTCCTCGGGCGCGCGGTGGGCGAAGAGGTCGAGCGCGGCGGTGAGGAGTTCGGCGCGCCGCGCCTCGACGCTCAGCCTGCGGTAGCTGCCCCGGCGCGCGGCCGGTGGGCTCGCGGTGTCCGGTGGGCTCGCGGCGTCCGGTGGCCGCGCGATCGCCGATGGGCTCGCGGTGTCCGGGGGTTCCGCCGCCGGGCGCGCGGCGCCACTCGCCTCCGCCGGGGTTGTCGCCTCCGGGGGCGCCGGAGCGGTGCCGCTGCCTGTCGTCATGCCTGGCAGCGTAACCGCCCGTCGTTACGAAGCGGATGCCCCCTTCGACCCGACCCGGCCGGGCCCTTGGGCCCGGCGGCCCAACGCCCCTCGGCCCGGCGGCCGATACCCCGTCCCGCAGCGCCGATATGCGGCTCCGCCGCATGTTCCGCCGCAGGCGTCACCCTCTACCCCAGCAGCCCCGAGCTCTTCCACAACCGGCGCCCCACGCCCCGCATCACCCCGACGTCATCGAGGAATTCGGTGAGCTTCCGGGCGCCGTTGCGCATCACCTCGCGCCGATGGGCGCTGGCCCGCACTTGAGCGACGGCCGCACGGCGGTCGAGCCCCACGTCCGTGTAGACCTTGGGGTTGATGAACGCCTGCGAGAAGATCCGGGAGAACTCCCCCGAACCGATCCGGGTCAGCTCCGCCTCCCAGCGCGGCGCCCGCAGCATCTGGCGGCGCAGCTCCTCGCGCGCGTACCGCACATGGCGGGCCTCCTCGACCACATGGATCCGGGTCACCCCGCGGATCAGCGGCTGGACGCGCTCGTCGGGGAAGGTCAGCCGCTGCATCCAGTCCAGGATCTCCTCGCCGAGGAGGGTCGCGGTGAACGAACCGGGCGTGGTGGAGAACGTCTTGAAGAACCGGCCCAGGTTGTGGTGGAGCGGGGCGACCGGATACGCCGGGGTGCCGCCCTTGGTGATCAGCCGCGCGAACATCTTGGAGTGACGGCACTCGTCGGCGATCTCGGTGAGCGCGTACCGCACATGGGCGCTGGTCGCGGGCTTGTCGTAGATGTGCCGGGTGAGCAGCTGGATCAGGATGATCTCGAACCATATGCCCAGGGAGGCGAGGGCCGCCGCCTCGTGCTGGGACAGCAGCAGCCGCTGCTCCTCCGACATCCGGCGCCACATGGGCGTGTCGTAGAGCGACACCAGCTCCGGTGGCCAGAACCACTTGCCGGGCTCGAACGGCGCGTCCCAGTCCAGTTCGGTGTCGGGGTCGAAGGAGTGCTTGGCGGAGGACTGGAGCAGCCGCTCCGCGACCCGTTCGCGGTCCTTGATCAGGCCGAGCGCGTCCCTGAGCGCGGGTGGTTCGGTCGTGGTGGACATCGTCGAGGGCACCTCACTGATGGCTCGGACAGACGCCGGTGGGCACGGTTACCGGCGGATACCTCTTATGAGACTCCGTGTCAGCAAGCCCGTCAATCCCTTGAGGAGGTCTTATTGACCGCCGAGTAACGGGCGTGTGAGCCTGCCGAGTACGCATCCGTTCACGGGGGAGCGAGGCGAAGGAGGCGTCGGTGGCGACGCAAGAGCTCTACGCGATGGATCCCGGAGACCCCCTCTGGCAGGTGCCCGCCGGCGGCGCCGCCCGATTCAGCTGGGAGTACGACGACCACCGGGCCCGGCTGCTCGCCCTCTACCAGAAGGGCAAGGACAAGCAGTGGGACGCGGTCAAGCGGATCGACTGGGGCCTGGACGTGGACCCGTACGATCCGCTGGGCACCCCCGATGAGTCGCTCGCCCTCTACGGCACCCGCCACTGGGACCGGATGACCGACCGGGACAAGGGCGAGCTGCGCCATCACGTCGCCGCCTGGCAGTTCAGCCAGTTCCTCCACGGCGAACAGGGCGCGATGGTGTGCGCGGCCCGGATCGTGGAGGCCGCGCCCGACCTCGACGCCAAGTTCTACTCCGCGACCCAGACCATGGACGAGGCCCGCCACGCCGAGCTCTACGGCCGCTTCCTGCACGACAAGCTCGGCACGGTCTACCCCATCAACACCGATCTGCGGACCCTGCTCGGCGACACCCTCCGCGACTCCCGCTGGGACATGGCCTACCTGGGCATGCAGGTGCTCATCGAGGGCCTGGCGCTCGCCGCGTTCGGCCTCATCCGTGACACCACCGACAAGCCGCTGCCCCGGCAGATCCTCGCCTACGTCATGCAGGACGAGGCCCGCCATGTGGCCTTCGGCCGGATGGCGCTGCGCGACTACTACCGGCAGCTGAGCGACGCGGAGCTGCGCGAGCGCGAGGAATTCGTCATCGAGGGCTGCTACTTGATGCGCGACCGGCTGCGCGGCGTGGAGGTCCTGGAGAACTTCGGCATCCCGAAGGCCGAGGCCGAGGAGTACTGCGAGCAGTCGCAGTTCCTGCACATGTTCCGCAAGCTGCTCTTCAGCCGGATCGTGCCGTGCGTGAAGGACATCGGGCTGTGGGGCGAGCGGCTTCAGCGGGCGTATGTCGACATGGGCGTGCTGGAGCTGGGCGACAGCAACCTCGACCTGCTGATGAACCAGGACGAGGAGCTGGCCGAGCGGCTGGACCAGCAGCGCTTCGCGGCGGAGGAGTCGGCGCGCACGGGCGAGGTCGACGAGGCGATCGCGGAGGGGGCGACGGCCGAGGCGCAGGCGTGAGTACGTAGCGGCGCAGGCGTGAGTACGTACATGACGCGCCCTCAACCTCGCCTCCGCGCAGCGACCTTGGTAGATTCGTGATCACCGCCAGCGAATGAGGCCGAGGTCATTGGGGTGATCTCGGTCCGGTGGCGTTCATATGCGTTCATATGCGTTCATATGAAGGAACGGCCGAAGGGTGCTCTCCACGGCGGTGGGGGGCACGCCTTTGTCCCGGCGTTCCGGCGTTCCGGCGTTCCGGAGGATGATGGTGCGGTGCGGATTCGAACGAGCACCAGTGAAGAACTCCCCGTCCTCCAGGACATAGAGCGCGCCGCCGGACTCTGCTTCCGGGACATCGGAATGGACGAAGTCGCCGATGACGAGCCCCTGAGCCTGGAAGAGCTGAGCCGCTACCAGCGGACCGGACGGGCCTGGGTCGCGGTGGACGACACCGACCGGGCGATGGCGTACCTGATCACCGACCCCGTAGACGGAAACATCCATATCGAGCAGATCTCGGTCCACCCCGACAGCGCCCGCCGTGGCGTGGGACGGGCCCTGATCGACCACATCGCGGCGCGCGCCGCGGGCGACGGCGTCCCCGCGCTCACCCTGACCACCTTCGTCGACGTGGCCTGGAACGCCCCGTACTACGCCGCGCGATGCGGCTTCCGGGCCTTGACCGAGGCCGAGCTGACCCCCGGGCTCCGCGAGATCCGGCTCAGCGAGGCCGGCCACGGGCTGGACCGCTGGCCACGGGTGTGCATGCGCAGGGATGTGGGCTAGAGCCGATACGCGGCTGGTCGATACGTGGGCCAGCCGATACGGGGGCTGGTCGATACGCGGGCTGGTCGATATGCGGGCAGGTCACGGGCGGTGGCTCAGGCCCCCGCCTACGTGCACAGCTCCTCCACCGTCCGCCCGAACGCCCGTAACCGCGCGGTCTCGTCCGCCCGGCGCCACACCAGGCCGAGCATCGAGTCCGGCACCCCCTCGACCGGTACGAAGGTGATGTCCCGGCGGCGGTGGTACTCCGCCGTCGGGGCGCACAGCAGCATCCCGCCCCGGCCCGCCGCGACCGCCGCCAGCCCTTCCTGGAGCGTGTGCACCAGCGGCCCACGGGGGATGGGCCGCCCGCCGGGGGTGGTGGCGGGCGCCATCGCGTCGTGCCAGTAGCGCGGCGCGGGGGCGGACGGGCCGATCAGCGGGCAGTCGGCCAGCGCCTCGGAGTCCACCCGGCCGCGGCCCGCGAACGGATGGCGGGCCGAGACCACCACGGTCTGCGGCTGCTTGGAGAAGACTGGGCCGAGGACCAGATCGGGCTCGGCAACCGGCAGGCAGACGATCGCGGCGTCCACCTCACCGGCCCGCACCGCGCCGAACGGATCGGCCAGCGGGATCTCCACGGTCGTCGGTTCACAGCCGGGGTGGCGCTCCCGGAAGGCCGCGATGGCCGCCGTCACCCGTTCATCGGCGGCCCCCTGGAACCCGATCCGGAGCACGCCGTCCACCCCGCGCGCCGCTCCGCGGGCGCTCTCGAATGCCCCGTACAGCGCCTCGTAGGCGGGCCGGAGCTCGGCCAGGAACCGCTCGCCGAGCGGGGTCAGCCGCGCCCGGCGGCTGGTGCGCTCCAGCAGCCGGGCGCCGATCCGGCGCTCCAGGTTCCGCAGCAGTTGGCTCACCCGGCTCTGCGAGACATACAACCGCTCGGCCGCGCGGCCGAAGTGGAGCTCCTCGCTCAGTACGAGGAAGCACTCCAGCTCGCGGATCTCCAACTCGGCCATGGCCTCCCACCGACTCCCATTACCGATCGCGGATTGATGAGCCTCGCTCATGGAAGGCTGAAAACTTCGGCGTTGTTCCCGCAGGGGCACAGCTGTTCGCTAAAGACATGTCCAATAGCACGGAACTCACCGCTCCGGCAGGCACATCCGGGTCACCTCCGATGGTGCGCTCGCCGCTCGGAGCCCGGCTCGGGAACTGGCTCGCGGCCTGGCTCGCCGTCGTCGCCGTCGCGGTCGGCACCTTCTCGGTGGTCACCACCGAGATGCTGCCGGTCGGCCTGCTCACCTCGATCGGCTCCGCGCTCGGGGTCTCGGACGGTACGGCGGGGCTGGCCATGACCGTGCCCGGTCTGGTCGCCGCGCTCGCCGCCCCGCTGCTCACCGTCACCGTCGGCCGCTACGACCGGCGGCTGGTGCTGTGCGGTCTGATGGGGCTGCTGGCCGTCGCCAATCTGCTCTCCGCGCTCGCGCCCGGCTTCGCCGTCCTGCTGTTCGCCCGGGTGCTGGTCGGGGTGAGCATCGGCGGGGTGTGGTCCATCGCGGGCGGGCTCGCGGTGCGGCTGGTGCCCGAGCGCTCCGCGGGCCACGCCACCACGCTGATCTTCAGCGGTATCGCGGTGGCCTCGGTGCTCGGGGTGCCGATCGGGACGCTCATCGGGGATCTGGTCCACTGGCGGGTCGCGTTCGCCGCCTTCGCCGCCCTGTCGCTGGCCGTGGCCGCCGCCATGGCCGTCACCCTGCCGCCGCTGCCCGCCACCGGGACCATCCGGCTGCGCGAGGTGCCGGGCCTGTTCCGCAACGTCCGGCTGCGGACCGGCCTCATCACCACTCTGCTGCTGGTCACCGGCCACTTCGGCGCGTATACGTATGTCCGGCCGGTGCTCGAGGACGTCGCCGGGGTCGGGGCGGGCCTGATCAGCACCCTGCTGCTGGCGTACGGCGTGGCGGGCATCGCCGGGAACTTCCTGGCAGGCGCCACCGCCCACCGCGATCCACACCGCGCCCTCATGGTCATCTTCACCCTGCTGGCGGCGGCCGAGCTGCTGGTCCCGGCGGCCGGGGCCACGACGGCGGGAGCGGCCGTACTGCTGCTGGTGTGGGGGCTGGCGTACGGCGGGGTTTCGGTGACCTGCCAGACCTGGGTGCTGCACGCGGCGCCGGACGCGCGGGAGGCGGCGTCGGCGCTGTACGTCGGGGTCTTCAACGTGGCGATATCGCTGGGCGCGCTGCTCGGCGGCCGGGCGGCGGACGCGATCGCGGTCCCCAGTGTGATGTGGTTCGGGGGCGCGCTGGTGGTCCTCGCCCTGGCGAACGTGGTGCTGTTCGGCAGGCGGAGGTGAGGGGGGCCGCGGGGGCCACGGGTGCCGCAGGGTGTGCGAAGGGGGGTACGAAGGGCACGAGGGCCATGTCAGGCCATGTGGACCCGGCGATCAGGTGAGACCCTGAAACCAGGGGACTCGTCTGCGGGAGTGGGTCCGATGGCAGTGAGCATGCACGTGGTCTGGAGCAAGTGCGAGCCGGGACGCGTCATCTACGAGACGCATTCGATCGAGACGGTCACCGACGGCTCGGGCGTCCACGCGACCGTCGACAGCCATACGTACGAGATCTCCCTCCGCAGCCGGGCCCAGGCGGAGTCCATCGCGGACGAGGAGGGCTTCGAGCTGTACCGGAAGGGCGAGGCGTGGGAGAGCCTCCCCGAGGAGGAGGGCCTATCCGAGGAGGGCCTTCCCGAGGAGGACGAATGAGTAAGGAGCAGCGCCCAGGGCGCTGCTCCTTACACGCTGCTCCTCTTACGTCATGCTCTGCCCGGGCCCTGCCGCAGACGGGACCCGGACGCCCGGACGCCCGGCCTCACTCCTCGACGTCGTCGTCGCCGTGCCCCAGCAGGAAGTCCACATCCCGTCGCTCGGTGCCCGCCGCGCCGCCGACCGTGATCTGGCGGGTGGCCGGGGCGTAGCCGCTGGCCACCACCGTGTAGTGGTCGCCGGTGAGCGCATCGAAGCCGAAGGACCCGTCCGGACTGGTGATGACCTGGCCGACCACATCCCCGGAGGCGTCCAGCAGCGAGACCCGCGCGTCCCCGAGCGGCAGGCCGCCCCGGTCCCGTACGGTGCCCCGGACCCGGGCCGCGGGCGGCAGCTCGGCGTCCACGCGCACCGGTTCACCGGCGGTGAGCTCCACCTGGGTGGCGTACGGCCGGTGCCCGGCGGCGGCCACGGTCAGCGTGTACGTCCCCGGGGCCAGCTCCGGCAGCGCGAACTCGCCCTTCTCGTCGGCGGTCACCGACCCCGCGACCTCGCCCTCGGGCCCGGTGGCGGTGGCGGTCGCACCGGGCAGCGGCTCCCCGCCGACGGCCCGTACGGACCCGGTCAGCCCGCCCCCGCCGGACAGCCGCAGATCGCAGACGACCGGCAGATCCGAGACCAGCAGCGTGGCGGCCTGCGGCTGATGCCCGGCGGCCGAGCCGATGAGGACGACGCTGGCGGCGTCGGGGGCGGGCAGGTGGTACCGGCCGTCGCGGCCGGTGACCGTACGGCCGAGCTGGCGGCCGCCCGTGTCGATGAGGGTGATGGCGGCGTCGGCGAGCGGGGTGTCGCCGGGGCCGAGGACACGGCCGTGGATGACGCTGCCGGTGAGGACGGGGAGGTCGTCGACGACCTCGACATCGTCGGCGCCCGCGGCGACCGGCTCCGCGACAGCGGCCGGAACACCAGCCGGAACACCAACCGGAGCTGAATCGACCACAGGGGCGGAATCAGCCACCGGAGCCGAAGTGGCCAGCGGACCCGAGCCCGCCACTCGCCCCGCCCGCCGCCGCCCCGGCAGACAGAGGGCGATCAGCAGACCGCCGACCGAGGCGGCGCACGCCACCAGGAACGAGATCTTGAACCCGTCCTTGCTCGGCAGCGCCACCCCACCGAAGTCGATGGTCTGGTGCGCCAGGATCACGCCCACCACCGCGCTGGAGGTGGACATGCCGATCGACCGCATGAGGGTGTTGAGCCCGTTCGCCGCACCCGTCTCAGCGGCGGGGACGGCGCTGACGATCAGGGTGGGCATCGCCGAGTACGCGATGCCGATACCGACGCCGAGCGCGGTGGAGAGCACCACGACCTGCCAGATGTGGTCGATCATGACGAGCCCCGCACCGTACGTCGCGCCGATGACGATCAGCCCGATGACCAGCGAGACCTTCGGCCCGCTCGAGGCGTTGATCCGCGCGGAGAGCGGGGAGACCAGCATCATCGCGACGCCCATGGGAGCGAAGTAGAGCCCGGCCATGACCATGGACTGGCCCAGGCCGTACCCGGTGGCCTCCGGCAGCTGGAGCAGCTGCGGCAGGATCAGCGACATCGCGTAGAACGAGAAGCCGACCATGATCGAGGTGAGGTTGGTCAGCAGCACCTGGCGCCGCGCCGTGGTCCGCAGATCGACCAGCGGCTCGGCGGTACGCAGCTCGAAGACGCCCCAGAGCAGCAGGATCACGACGGCCGCGCCGAACAGCCCGAGCGTGGTGCCGCTCGTCCACCCCCAGTCACCGCCCTTGGTGATCGGCAGCAGCAGACAGACGAGACCGGCCGTCAGCCCGAGCGCGCCGATGGCGTCGAAGCGGCTGGGGGTACGGACGGAGGACTCGGGGACGACGGCGAGCACGAGGGCGATGGATATCGCGCCGAGCCCCGCGGCCCCGTAGAAGAGCACATGCCAGTTGGTGTGCTGCGCCACGAACGCGGCGGCGGGCAGCCCCAGCGCGCCGCCGATGCCGAGCGACGAGCTCATCAGGGCCATCGCCGAGCCGAGCTTGTGCGGCGGAAGCTCGTCCCGCATGACGCTGATGCCGAGCGGAACGGCGCCCATGGCCCCGCCCTGGATGGCCCGGCCGATCACCATCACCACCAGGTCGGAGGTGACGGCGCAGGTCAACGAGCCGATGACCATCAGTGCCAGCGCGACCATCAGCATCCGGCGCTTGCCGAACATGTCCCCGAGCCGCCCCATGACGGGCGTGGAGACGGCACCGGCGAGCAGGGTGGCGGTGACCACCCAGGACGCGTTGGAGCTGGTGGTGTGCAGCAGCTGGGGCAACTCGGTGACCAGCGGAACGACCAGCGTCTGCATCACGGACACGGCGATGCCGCAGAACGCGAGCACCGCCACGAAGCCGCCGCCGACCTCCCGCGGGAGCGGCGTGCCGGACGGCGCGGCGCTCAGATGTTCCGCGACGCGAGGTGGGGCTGACTGGGGCATGCGAATGCCGCCTCCAAAGAAAGTTCAGGAGATTGATGGAAGCATGAGAGGTGTGCATCCTACACAAGGTGTGTATCGTGCACACTTCCATTGAGGGGCGCGGGGGAGGCGAGGAGGAATCGTGCTGGATCGTCGGCTGGAGCGACTGGAACGCGAGCTGATGCTGGTGGCCAGGTGCTCAGTCCTGACCCCCCGCGAACGAAAGGGTCAGGCGACGGACGCCCAGGACCCCACGGCGCGGCCAACGACACAGCCGGACACCGGCACACCCTCTGGGGCTGAATCATGCACCCCCATCCGCCTGGACCGCTCCGGCTATCTGCTCCTCTCCCGCCTGGACGCCGAGGGCGCGATGACCATCGGCCAGCTGGCCGACGCGCTCCAGCTGGACGTCTCGACCGTCAACCGCCAGACCGGCGCCCTGCTCCGGGCCGGCCTCGTCGAACGCATCCCGGACCCGGAGGGCGGCCTGGCCCGCAAACTCCGCGTCACCCCGCGGGGAGCCGACCGCATGGCGGCGGAACGGACGTGCCGGCAGACCGACCTGTCCCGGCTCCTGGAGTCGTGGACCCCGGAGGACGTGGCTCGCTTCGAGGACGTCCTGACCCGCTTCAACCGCGAGGTGGAACGCCAGGAGGGCCGGGCCTGGCCACGGGAGACGGACGAGGCGGCGAGCGCCCCGGAATGAGGGCGCGCCGAAGAGCGTTGTTCGAGACAACGGCATGACGCCCGTCACACCCCCCGAGGAGGCCAGGAAGAAATGCCCACCCCCGCTTCCCACCCCAAGACCACCGGCACCAGCGGCGGACACCGCGTGGACGTGGAGCGCGGCGCGCAGCACGTCACGGTCACGATCGACGGCCGCGTAGTCGCCGAGTCGGCCCGTCCCCTGCTGGTCCACGAGACCGGTCTCCCGGTCCGCTACTACCTCCCCCCGGAGGACGTGGACCTGACCCTCTTCGAGCCGACCGACACCCACACCATCTGCCCCTTCAAGGGCGAGGCCGCGTACTGGACCTACCGCGGCCCGGCGGGCGAGGGCGCGGAGCCGCGTCCGGACGTGGTGTGGGCGTACCCGCAGCCGATCGAGAAGGTGTCGGAGATCAAGGACCATCTGTCGTTCTACGACGAGGTGGCAAAGATCGACGTATCAAACTAACCGAACACGCAACCCCCCAAACACGCAACCACCCAAACAAGGAACCACCCAAACCCGGAACCACCCGCACACGACCCCACCCGGACATCACCCCATCAGGGGCCTTCCAGGCTCCCCCCAGGGGGAACCCCTGACGCGTGCACATCCACGCGTACTCGTGGCTGGGCGAGAAGGAGCTGTTCGACCGGGAGGCCCTACGCCGCCCGCCCGACCGCCCCCACCCGCCCGTCACGGCGGAGGACGAGGAGCACTACCGCACGCTCCTGGAAACGTTCCGCCACTCGGAGCTCCCCCCACTGGAGACATCCCTCTGGCTCCTGAAGTCCCCCACCCTCATCCGCGCCACCTTCGAGGAACCGAAGGACGCGGCGGCGTGGCTGGGCCGGCAACTGACCGAACACGCCCCCGGCTTCCTCTCCCACCAGGAAGCCGACACCGCCCGCCTGTCCCGCCTGATCACCACGGCCACCACCCGCCTCACCCACGGCACGGACGTCTCCTTCGGCTTCTACCTGGGCCGCACGTCCTTCCTCTCCCTGGCCCTGGTGACCTGCACCCCCAACCACTGGTACCCCGACGTCTCCTGCCCCCGCCACCCTCACCTCCCGGCAACCGCCTGACACGATCTGCCCCGTGCACGCCTGTCTTGCGTCTCCTCAGGCGGTGAGCAGCGGTTTCAAGAGGGGACTCGGGGTGCCATGCCAGAAGATGTCGAGGCTGTCACGGGCGCGGGTGGTCGCGACGAAGAGCAATGATCGGGCCCGCTGCGCTTCCCGGCGGTAGCGGACCAGATCGGTGCCTCGCAGCCGGGTCACTGCTTCCCGCCGTACAAGGCCGTCACTCACCCCCGCGATGATCATTCGCTGGTATTCGAGACCTTTGAACCGGAACATCGTGCCGATGTGCACCCCGCTTCCGTCGCGGGGGCCCTCGGGGCCGATCTCTACCGCGAGGATGTTGTGTTGAGCAAGTGTGTATGCCACCTCGCTGGCCATCTGGTTGGTGGGAACACAGATGGCGAACTGCTCGTGTGGAATCCGTTCGTCCGGGACGTCCCAGGCCGCGATCCGTTGGGCGATCGCTTCACGTTTCGTCTGCCAATCCGGGCGGCCGTGGAGTTCTGGCAATCCTCCGCTGAGGACTGAGCGGTAACCTGCCAGCGTTTCTTCGCTGCCGTCGAGGTCGTCGTACTTCTCTCCGCTGAGCACATCCAGTGCGGAGCGCAGAATCTGCCGAGTGGTGCGGTAGCTGAGGTTGAGCCTGGACGAGCGGCCGCGGATATTGATTCCCAGGCTTCCCAGCGTCACCTGGTTCTTATAGATGCGCTGATGGGTGTCGCCGACCAGGAAGATGTCATTGCGGTCGCGGGCGGCCATGGCGCGCAACACCTTCCAGTGGGCGGGCCGCAGGTCCTGTGCCTCGTCAACCACGATGTGGCGGTACCGGTAGCGCACCCAGCCACCGGAGCCGTCCTGCAGATGGATGTTGTCGAGACCTCCTGCCTCTGCACGCTGGCGCTCGATGGCCTGAATCCGCTGCTCACGCTCCATCTCCAGGCGGGCGGCACGCTCGGCGACCTGGTCCCATGTCTGCCTGCCGAACCGGTCCAGCCGCTGGGTGAAGCGCTCGGCGAGCTGCCAGATCTCGGCGCGCTCGCCCCTTCCGAGGTTCTTGCCACGGCCGGCTCGGCGGGCCCGGAAGTAGTCGGTGCGCGCCCCGACCGTGTGGCCGAGGATCACCTGCGTCCACTCGTCGTGAAGGAACTCCGCGTCCCAGCCGGTCACGCCGAGCTCATTGAGCAACGCACGCCATTCGCGGACGGCCTGGTTGTCGTCGATCGTCTGCTTATGGCTGCCCGGCTCCGCCTCGCGGACGATCCGCAGCGCCAGTTGGTCCACATGACTGACCTCGACGCGGGACAGCAGTTCCTCGCCGCGGTATCGACGGGATCGCCTCCAGTGATGGCGAACGCTGGCTGCACGCCTGCGCGTACGGCGACGGCCCGGACGGTTCGGGCAATGCCGAGACATGGATTCGGGTCGGCCACGCCCAGCACATGAACTTCGTGGTGAACCAATTGACCGATACGGCATAACGGTCCTCCCAAAGATCTGGTGCCCAACCGTCCTGACCGTTACCGGTTCCCGGCCCCGCCGCCCGGTAGCCACGTCCGGCGCGGCAGACGCTCGGTGTCCGCCAGCAGCTCGAAATGCGGCTCCCTGCTCCAACTTTCCTGATGCCCGATGATGAACAGTCGGCGCTTGGCGCGGCTGACCGCCACATTGAGAAGGTTGGGCGTCTCGGCTGCCCAGGCACGGGCACGGGCGCCCTGGCGCGGATGGGTGCCCAGCACCAGGATGACCACATCCGACTCCTTGCCCTGCATGGTGTGCACGGTGCCGATGTGGTCCGAGAGGAAATCGGAGACCTGTTTGCGGTACGCCCCTGGCTCCATGCCCACCGGGACCACCTCACCCAGACGCATACCGCGTACGGTCCGGGCACAGCCGCTGACCACATCCCGGAACGGGCTGAGAACACGCACCCGGTCCAGGCCGATGCCCCACTTACGGTGCAGAACAGTCAGCATGCGGGTCAGGGCCGCCCCCTCTTCCGGGACCCACTTGCCGGTGGCCTCGCCCGACGCCACATTGACCCAGCAACTGAGCGGGTAGACACAGGAACGGCAGCCCTCCCGACCGGTTTCGACACATTCCACGCAGAGGTCCGGCCCCGGGAAGGGTTTCTCCTGCGTGCCGTACACCATGAGTCCGTCGTAGGCGATGTCGTTGCTGAGCTCGAACATGGTTCGTTCGCATCGACGGTGCACACGCAGCGGGGCACCCACCCAGACCGGTTCGATCTCACCGTCCTGCCGCCGGTAATCGACCGACGTTCCCCAACGATTGACCCGGTCCGCGACCCGTTGGGCGGAAGTCTCGGACGGGAGCCACTCCCTGCCGACGCCGTACGCCTCCCGCAATCGCTCCTGCACCGAAAGAGGTAGCGGAACGACCGGCTCCAGCTGCAGTGGATCACCCACCAGAACGGCCCGGCGAGCCCGCCAGAGGGCGCCGACCGCAGCCTGCGGTGCGGCCTGCCCTGCCTCGTCGATCAGCACCCACCCCAGGGATTCGCTGCCCAGGCCGCCGAACAGGCGACCACAGGAGGCGAAGGTCGTGGACACCACAGGCATGACCAGAAACAGCGACTGCCAGACAGCCAGTGCCACCTCCTGCGGAACGACCCCGGCGAACACCTCCTTGAGCAGGAGCAGATTCAGACGGACGGCCCTGGCATTCGCGACGACGAAGGCGCGATGCAGGTTCAGAGCCGTGAGGAACACCTTGGTCCGCGCGGCGCAGAATTCCTCATCCGACCAGGGCGAGGCCAACTCGCGCCGATCTTCGTCGAGAGCGTCCCAGCCTTCAGGGAAGTGCTCTCCCCAGGTGGTACGCGCCTGGTCCAGCACCCGTCGGGCCTCGGCTACCGCTTCGCGTGCCAGGCGTGTGCGCTCCGCCGCTTGCCTGAACTCTTCGGCTGTCTCGCCCCGGGCGAGCTCCGCCTCGTGTGACCGGTTCCGAGCCTCCCCGAGAGCGAGGAAGGTCTGATCCACCTGCTGCCGATACGCGTTGTCCGTCCCCTGCCACTCCCGGAATTCGCGTCCGGCACCCATCGCGCTTCGCAAGCCACCGGGGCGGGTGCGGCGATGAGCCTCGGCCCGCTCCCGCGCCTCCCCGTACACCCTCATCGCATGGCGGAGGGCCTCGTGCGCCGTGTTCACCCTCCTCGCGGCGTATACGTCTGCGTCCCCAGCCAGCCCGGCCGCCGACTCGGCGGCCACGACCGTGTCCTGCAACGCGTCGAGGTCCCGTAGCGCACGTGACGCTGCCTCGCGGGCCGCCCGCAGGGTCTCCGCGTGCCGCAGCGCCCGGTTGAACTCGGCCTTGGCCGTGTCCCAGTCGTCCGCCGTCTCCGTACCCTCCGGTACCGGTACGGGGCCCTGCCCGCCCGGCGGGAATCGCGCACCGGCCGGCGGGTCGTAGAAGGGCTCACCGCGCTCCAGCCGTTGGAGAAGCGACTGCATGCCGTTCGAAACCTGGTCGGCGGGCCGCTGGCCGCCACGCTGTCGCGGAGGGCGGGTGCCGGCGTCGCGCCGCGGTTTCTCACCCCACCACCAGCGTTCCAGGAACTCTTTGCGCTTCTCGGACTTGCCGAGCGGCGCGGCGACGGCGCCCCAGGCCGGGGCGCCACCGAGCAGAGACACGGCCTGCTCAAGGAAGAACGAGCCTTCGCCGTGCCACTCCTCCCCGAGGGCGTCCAAGGCGGGCAACTCGGTCGTGATGTTCTGCACCGCGCCGTTGTTCGAGGAGGCCACCACGATCTCGTGTCCCGTCAGTGTGGGCTTGAGCCGCGCCACGCTGCGCTTGAATCCTTCGGACTGCCATTCGACCTTGCCCTTGAAGCCGTCCTGAGCGCGGGTGAGCTTGGCCAGCTCCGTGGCCCGTGTCACCACGATCGCCGCGACCAGGTCGCGGAGCATCGTGGTTTTTCCCGTGCCGGGCGGACCATTGACGGAGAACAGTCCGCTGGTCCCCGCCAGTTCCGCCATGATCTGGTTCACCGCGAACTGCTGGCTCAGGGCAAGCGGCCACTTGACGGGAGCGGGCCACCGTCCGAGCGGTACCGCCTCGGGCGACACTCCGCGCAGGACCGCGATCGGGTGGCGCCGTACGTCGGTGCGGGCCGATACCGGAACAGCCGCCGCATCGGACAGGTAGCGCCTCAGCGCGACCCCGTGATTCTCCGCGTCAGCGACACGCTCCAGATCTTCCGGCAGCAGACTGTTGAGGAAGGCCGGATCGGCATCGGGCAGGGAGCCGTCCTTCCGCCTGCGGACCCGCTGGCTGTGAATGCGGATGCTCGCCGGGGACAGCAGATCGGCCACCCCGCACAGCTCGGCCACGTGTGCGGCGAACGCCACCAGGTCGGGCAGTTCGACCGGTCGGCCCGATTCCTCTCCGGTCGCCGGGTCGTCCACCCCCTCGTCGGGGGTATCGGGGGCAGCGGGGGGAGGGTTGCCGGGAGTCGTGTCATCATCGCTGCCTTCGGAGCGGGAGAGCCGCCTCGTGATGGGACGCAGCGCGTTGGTGATCAACCCCGCGCCCAGATCCCCGATGAGAGCGGTGAGCGCGCCCACTGCTGCTCCCCCGAGGATCTCTCGCACGATGCCGCGCCAGCCACCAGCGGCCGCCGCGCCCGTTGCCGCACCCCCGCCGTTCTGGAAGGCGTCGCCGCCCCGGACATTCTCCGTATAGGGAATGTGGTGGCGTGTCAGCATGCTGATCGCCTCGTCGCATGCGGACTCGGTCTCATCGAAACCATCGAGCCAGCTCGGCGTGTCCGGCCCCGGATCGCGTACGCGTCCGGTCGCCCACGCGCAGGTGGAGAAGGCTGTAGCGCCGTCCAGGAGCACGCCCTGAGCATCCACGGTCAGAGCGAATACCGCGGTCTCGCCCTTCTGCTGCCGCGTACCCGCGTAGTCCTCCGCGTCCTCACCGAAGTGCTTCTCCAGCGCATCCCGTACGGCGGACAGCGGGAAGACGCCGCCATAGACGGTGTGGCGCCACACTTCCTTGTTGGTGTCGATCCGCTCGCGCTGTAGAGGGTGTTCCGCCTCCCAGGGCAGCGCGGGCCACGGCTCCCCCGGCCGTACGTCCACTTGCTGGATCCACTCACGGGCCGAGACACGGGCGCCTCTAGGCGGAGGAGACGGAAGCTGGGGTGGGCTGAAGAGCTCCACCGCCCGCCAGAATCGCACGACTTCGGTGCGCCGTCGCTTGTCCCCTCGCATGTGCGCCTCCTGTTCCCCCGGGCCCACCGGAGGGGCCCAATCTACTGGCTTGGCTTCGCGTAGCGTTGTCCGCACACTACAGGAATGCTCAGTTTGCGTGCAGGAACGCTCAATCTGTTAGAGTTGCACCGCAGCCGGCCGACGAGAGGGAAGGGCGCCGATGGAAGTCAAGCTCGGCGAAGTGGCGAGTATGAAGGTGTGCCTCCTGGCACGTGCGTGGGGGGTGGACGAGGAAGGGGTCGTGCTCCGGTTGCTGGAGCACTTTGAGAACTCAGAGCAGCGACCGCCGACCAGGCTGCCCCCGGGCCTCGTCGCGGTGCACGCGCTCTATGCGGGACACAAGGTGTCCGGGGAGTACGACCCCGAGTCGCAGAGCCTGGTGATTCCCTCGGGACCGGCTCAGGGGCGTTACAAGACCCCGAGCGGTGCCGCTACAGCGGTTCTGCGGGCGTACAACCCGGATGTCGCCCCCCATCGGAACGGATGGTCATTTTGGGTCGTGGATGAGAGCGGAGCCCGGCTCCAGTCCCTTCGCTGATCGCGCGCGCGGCCACGGTCCGGACGATCTGGCCCGAGGCGGACGCAGGGGACGTAAGACAGGTGAGATATGGGGGACGGGTGCGACGGATCGACTATGACCAGCGGGTCTTGACACTCATCGAAGTACGGGGCGGAGAGCGGGAGTGGGCCGAGGCCGAGAGGTGCTTCGAGGAGCACGGCTGGCCCGTCACCGGTCACCACCCCCGTGGTGAAGGTCCGCTGCGCGGCGTACTGGACCCGGATCCGGCCTCGCGCGTGTACGAGGTGGAGGTGCGGCTGTTCGGCGCGGCACGCGGCTGCGATCGAGGCGCCGCCCAGCGGGTGCGGAAGGCGGTACGAGCGGCCCGACTGGAGGCGTATGTACTGCGCGCCGAGCCTCTCGTCCGCGACCGGGAGATGCTCCCGGAGTGGCGTGCCTACAGCACGAGGTATCGGCACAGCGGCCCGCACGGCCGGTGGTGGCGCCGCGCCGCTCGGTATGTCGTCCGCACCGGCCGGTATGACACCAGGGTGCGAGTGGCCGGTACTCCGAGGCAGGCCCTGCGGCTGGCGCGGACGGGCGCGACGGCGAGTGTGACGGCCGGGGACACGGGCAGCCCCAGCCGCGTCGCCGTACGGCCCCTCGATGGCCGGTGGCGCGGAAATGTACGGTTCTGGCCCGAAGAAGAGGGGGAACGCCGCCTCCTTCGCGTGTTCGCCGGGATCATCCTGGCAACGGCAGCCGCGGTGTTCGCCTCAGGGCACTCCGGCTTCACTTGGTGGTTCTGGGGAGTCGTGGCAGTCGTCGCGGGGTGTGCGGGGGTGTGGGCGGGGACCGGGCTCTACCGCGAAGGTCGAACGGCGGGCGCGCTCGTGGCACTCGTCGCCCTGTGCGTGTTCCTGTCGATGGGCCTCGGTCTGCTCAACAGGGACGGGTCGGGCTGGACCCGGACACAGATCCTCGTCACTGGTGTGATCGTCGCCGTCCTGGGCGGGCTGCGGCTGCTGGTACGGCAGTGGACCTGGGGCGAATGGGTGGCATGGGCCGTGCCGCTCGCGGCGACCCTGGCCGCCTCCTCATTTCTCGCGGCAGGCTCCCTCCTGCACACCCTCTACGCGGACGCCCTGTCGTTCTCCCCCGATGACCTCGACGTACCAACCGTCTGGCAAACCCTCGCAGCGGTGAAACTGCTGACGCTGCTGAGCCTGGTCATGGTGGGTCCCGCCTGGTGGGGCTACGCCCGGCATCGGCACCATTTCTACGCCGCCCCGGGCGAGGGCTTCAACATCGCCATATACGTCCTGATCACGCTGGCGCTGCTGGGCGGGTCCGGCCTCCTCGCCCTGAACTCGGCGGAGGCGGCGGCGGACAAGACGAAGGCCGCCGCGATACGGGGCGAGGACCCGCCTTCGTACTTCGGCGTAGAGCCGGAGTGGACGTGTGTCGAACCGGCCGTACCGGCCGGTAGGTTGTCCGGAGAGGGCCCTCGCCTCGTCCCGAAGCGGCCCTATCTGTCATTCGGGATCGCCCAGGGTACGGCCGTCCTATGGGACCGAGTGGCGAAGAAACCGGTGAAACTGCGGGCGAGCCAGGTGCGGCTGGTGCCGACGAAGTCCGCGATGGCGGTGTGCGGCGGCGAGGCGTCCTGAGACGGCCTCATGCGGGGCGTGGCCGCTCGCCGGAAGACCAGCAGGCGCAGTCGAGCTCGGCCCAGACGGCCTTGCCGGGGCCCTTGGGCCGCGGGGTGACGGCCCAGCGGGTGGCCAGGTTCGAGACGAGGAACAGGCCGCGGCCGGACTCGGCGTCGTGGGGCGTCGTGGTGAGAGCGGGGCGGCGTTCGGCGCGGGTGTCCGACACCTCGATACGGATGAGCGCCCGGGTTGCGGGGGCGCAGGTAGCGGTGAGGCGGAGGTGGAAGTCCCGACCGGGGACGTGGCCGTGGCGAACGGCGTTTCTCGGCGTCGGTCGAACTCTGGTTCTGGATCACTTCAGCACCAAAAGTGATCCAGAACCGCCCCGAACGCTGCTGAGCTTGACCGCGTCGCAGGCACCAACAACTACGGCTGTTCACTGCTGACCCGGTGGCGGCGCATCGGACGTATTTCCCCGATCTGACTTGTTCCTTCAGCTGGGGCGGGATGTGAACTCACGACCCTTCGTCTCGAACGAGGTTCGGGCGGGATCGACACCGGATGGTTTGCTGCTTTGCCTGGTCAGGGCGTAGGTGTGGGGTGCTTTCGGCCGGTGTCGGAGGGGCTTGGGGAGTAGGTCGGCTCCCAGATGGCTCCCAGTGCCCAGCATGGTGCCGACGCCCCTACATCTGACGTGACAGGTCGTCCACCAGAAGGTCGAGAGTAGCCTCCTCATGGAGTGCGACGCCGAGGGCCGTCATGGCAGGGGCGAGATCCGGGTCCCAGTCCGCGCTGACCGGCTGGCCGTCGAGCGCCAGTTGAGGGATGCCCTCAGCCTGGCTGCGAGCGGCCAGGTGCTCGTAATCCGCGGTGCCCATGCGCCACGGCACGGCGTCGTAGCGGCGGATGACCCGGTTGGCCAGAACGATCCCTGGCCAGTCGAAGTCGCCGTGGTAGGCGAAGCGACAGCCTGTGGCGGCGAGGGCGTCAAGAAGCGTGGCGACCACTGTGGCGGCGCTGCCGGACGTGCACACGACGGGCCGGACACAGGCCGCGTCTGCCGCGGCTTCCACCACGCGCGGATTCTCACAGATGTGGATGAGCGTTCCGGCGGGGAGACGCAGCCGCAGGGAGTGCAGGTCGCGCGGCGTCAGGTGCGTTTCGGCGTGATGCTTGGCCCGCTCCCGCAGGGCACACTCCCGCCAGCCTTCGCCGGCGGGGCGCAGCCCGTAGGTCAGCACTGTGCTGGAGACCTCGTCCGGCGTTACGGACACCAGCCGCCACAGAGCGCGTCGGCCGGCCGCGTCGTCGGGGAACTCGGTGCCATGGGCGAGGGCGACACCGCGTTGGACGAAGCGTGCGAGCCAAGTGCCGTCGTCCAGGCCGTGCGCGGAGCCGGTCGTCATGGCGGCGAGTTCTCCTCGGCCGAGGGCGTTGCCGCTACGTTTAGGACCGAGGAGAATGGTGAGGACTTGGACCGCCTGCTGGAGTGTCCGGATCGCCGCATCGGGCGTCACTCCCCTCGGAACCCCGGCCCGGCGCAACAGGTCGTACCACCGTCTGGGCCATTCCTGGCCGGCGAGCGGGGAGGCGTCGAGGGACGACGAGAGGGACGACCATACCTGCTCCCGCCGTGCCGTCGCGTCCGCGCGGACGGCACGGCGGTCGGTGAGGGGCGGGCCGAGTTCCTCCAGGGTGTCCCTGAGGCCGAGTCCGGCGGCCGAGGCGCGCAGCCGTGCGTCGAGCACGTCGAGCCGTACGGTCACGGCGGCACCGGTGAGAGGTTTGCCCAGGAGGAGAGACGGGCGCCGCCGGTGGGTGGCCGAAAATACCACGGACGTGTGCCGGCCCGTAGCGATTCCCGTAGTAACTCCTGCGAGCGCGTTGAACACCCTCCGGGAAGATCTCGGCGAGTGGGAGCACCTCTCCTCGTACAAACTCGTCGCGGGCCCGGACACCATCTATCTGGCCGAGCCCGACCGCGCTGCGAGTACGTCGACAGCTATGGCAGCAGCGAGCCGCGGCAGGGCGTTGCTTGAAACTGCTGCTCGACGAGAACGTGCTCCGCCCCATGGCTGAGATCGTGCGCATCAGCACGGCTGTCTGGTGGGCCTGCGCACGGCGATCGCCACCGTCTGCGCGGCTCTTCCCTACGCCCTGTCCGAACTCGAAGCAGCCGACGGCCAACGCCTCGTCTCCCTGACATCGATCGACCCGACGCGGCAGAAGCGCCTTCAGATCACGGGCCCGGACGCCGCCCCGCCCGAAGCACTGGCCGGGGCGTGATTCGGCCACCAGGCCCTGACACCTCGGTACACGAGGGCTCCCGGTCGGCAACCCATGGCAAGCGAGACCGGGACACGACCCGGTGGCTGACTGCGCTTCGTCTCATCAGGGCTCGCTGCCGAGCTCTTCCTGGAGCTCGGCGATGCGCCGTTGGATTGCCGCCGCGTTCTTCCGCTGACGGGTCAGCTTCGCCTCGGCGGCCGCCAGTTCCCGGGCGAGCCGCTCTCGATCAGCTGCCGCCCGCTCACGGATGGTCCCGTCGTCGCGGTACGCGGGCCCTACCCGCTCACTGCTCACTACCCCGCGACGCTCTCCGCATTCCGGGCAGTCGACGACGCGGGCGGAAACGTGGCTGTGCTCGCGATGCTGAATGTGGGGCACCACATGGTCGCAACGGAGAGTGAGGTCCCAAGTATCGAGGTCCTTCTTGCGTTCCTCCCGTGAGGGCCAGGAAGCGAACAGCCTGGCGAGCTTCTCCAGCTGCTTCGGACCCATCGGCGGTGGTGGGCAACAGAAGCCGCAATGCGTCACCCGAGAACCGCTGATGCCCCACCGACCACGTGTCGGCGTGCCGCTCGCGGAACCGCGGAATCCATGCTGGCGTGGGCGCCCCGCGTGTCGGCAGCCCGTGTGCCGGATGATGACTCTTGGCCGGAGTTGGATCGCAAGCGGCCTTCAGGCGACTGATGTCCTCTGGTGCAGGCGGTCAGATGTTGCTGTTTTGAGAGGCTGTCAGCGAGTCCCTATCGGGCCGTCGGCAAGACTGCCCCTCCGCTGAGCCTCGCCGAGTCGGCCCGGCGCTCCGCAGAGCGCATGGGCAACAGGACACACGACGCAAGGGCCAATCTTGCCAGCCCGTGACCTGCTCCGAACCGGGCCTTGCAGGGCGTCTGTGACTCAGCGCTACGACTGGTCACGCATCTAGGCGTAGGCGTCACGGGAAGTGAGATACCCCTGGTTGTTTCAGCACCTGGCTGGTCCGCGGGGCCCTGGCCGAGTTCCGCCCTACCTGGGGATCGTCCGGTCTGATGCCATGGAGAAGCGCAGGTTGGGACACCATCGTTGGGGGCGATGTGGGGACATCCACGCGATGGAAGGGACCGAGCGGCGATCGGTGGAGCTCTGCCGGGAGGCGGCTGGCGCGCTGGCGGGAGGACTCACGAAACGCGGATCAGCGGCTGGAGGAGATTGCGGCGGACCACCTGAGCGCGCTGCATGAGACGCTCCGTGCCGATCGATCGGCTTTCGGGTTGTACGACACGGCCTGTGCGGCCGGTGAACGGCTCGCCGGGGCCCTGGGGTCACTGGCCGCCGAGGGCGCGGAGTCGGAGGACGCGCTCGTCGCACGTCTCGTCTCGGAGGTCGGTGGGGACGGCGGCACACTCGCCGACGCCGCGGTGCGCAGGGGGATGGCCGCGGCGGTCCGCGATGTCCGGGACATGCATCCCGAGATGGACGACGCCATGAACGGGGGTGGCGCGGGCGGCGGCTTTGCCTGGGACATCCTGTGCGATCTCTACCAGGTGTTCTTCGCCGACATGGTGGGGGAGTTCCTCAGGGCCGTTGTTGCCGAGCACGTCAAACTGGCAGTGCCGGTGCTCATCGCTACCGATCCGGAAGGCAGGATCGCCAACTGGGTCGCGGAGAAGGTGGTGGACCTCGCGCCGAACCCCTGCGAGGAGTCCGCCGAAGCGACGGACCTCGCACAAGCCGTGGACACCGCCCAATCGGTGGTAGGCGCTGCGCAGGACTCCTCGACCGCGCTGTCCAAGATCGCCGAGTCGCTGGTACCGCAGGCGGTCGGCAGGATACTCGGCCTGATCACTGAGGAGACCACCGGAGAAGAGGGAGCGGCGGCATGACCGATTCCGACCATTTCCTGTGGTGGCGCGGCCACCGCGGGGACCGGCCTCGCGATGACCGCTGGACGGAGATCGACAAGGAAGCCTTCCAAGAAAAGGAGCGCCGCATCACCGGCCGACACCACCTGCCCGGTCCGGTCCCGGACTGGGCCGAGGATCTGTTCCGCGTCGCCAGGGCCGCGTTCATCGCCGACAAGTACGTACGCCGGACCGGAGAAGGGGACCGGTGGACCCGCCGCATCAGCCTCGCCGTACCCGTCACGGAACACGAGCGGTGGGAAAGCGCAGCTGTCCGTACCCACCTCACCGCGCTCCTCCAAGTCCTCACCGGGGACCTATGGAATGTGGACTTCCGGCCCCTCACCGGTCACTACGTCGAGGACGCGCTCGTCTCTCCGGACGAGCCGCGTGCCTCGGAAGTCGCGTTGTTCTCCGGCGGACTGGATTCCCTCAGCTGGGCCGCCACCCGCTCACGCGCCGACGACTCCCGCCCGCTGCTGCTCGTGATGTTCCGCGAGATCGGCCTCCTGCGTCTCCAGCAGCGGGTGTACACGGCCGTCGAACGACTGGTCGGAGCACGGCCGGTGCTGCTGTTGCCGATGAGCCAGACCCCGGCGGGCGACGGCTCGGGGGCACGGCTGGAGACCTCCTCCCGCACACGTGGTCTGCTGTACGCGGCGGGCGCGATCCGCGCCGCCACCGCGCACGGGGTGCGTACCGTCCACATCCCCGAGAACGGCCAGCTCGCCCTCAATCCGCCCCTGACGCCCGCGCGTTCGGCCGCTTGTTCCACGCGCTCCGTGCACCCGCGGACGCTGGGCAGTCTGAACGCCTTGTTGACTGCCGTGAGTGACACGGAGAGCACGGTGCAGGTGGTCAACCCCTTGGCACAGATGACGAAAGGCGAGGTGTGCAAGGCCGGACGTGGCGCGGGCCTCACTCCGTCCGACCTGGAGTCCACCCTGAGCTGCGGTAAACCTCCAACCCGCCGAAGCGGCGGCCCTCCCATCGCCAACTGCGGCGCCTGCTTCCCGTGTCTCGTGCGCCGCTCCGGGCTGCTCCACGCCAACGGCAGCGACGGCACCCGGTACGAGGCATTGCCGTGGGCGGACGGCCTACCGCTTGACCGGGGCGCCGACTGGCGCGCACTGCAGCGGTGGCTGCTCGGCCCGTACACCCTTACGGATGTCTTCACCGATACCCCGCTGCCGCCGGACACGGACCCGGCGGTGGCGTTCGATTTGATCAGGCGCGGGCGGGAAGAGCTGGCCCGGCTGCTTCAGATCGCGGATGCGACGGAGGCGGCTGACGCGGCGTAGGCGGCGCAGGTGAGATGCGGCTCGGACCAAGCCGCCTTGGTGGTCATGGGACCCCATCGTCGAGGTGTCCTGGACGCAGTACCTGCGCAGAGCGCCGACTGATCTGGGTCAAGGCCTTTTCGCCTCCCCATTCGGATCGTGAGTCGAAGGCCCGGGCACACCGCCTCGCCGACTCGCTGTCTTGAATCCCAAACGACGTGCACTCGACGAAAGTGCTTGAACTCTGGGCGCGCGCCTAAGAAAATCCCAAACGGCGTGCACCCAGCAGCGCGAGGCCTGCGTCTTCTACTGTCCTTCCTGAAGCCAGGGATCACCGGCCCACTCGTCCGCTGGGAGATCCCCCGACCTCAGGAAGGAACCACGTGCAGCTGAGGCTGATGTACGTGATCACCGCGGTCCTCGCGGCGCTTGTCGCCGCTCTGGTCGGCAGCGTCGTGACCGTCGTCGAGGGAGGGCGTCCCACGGCGGCCTTCAAGACCGGGGCATTGACCTTCGCCGGCTCCCTGACGCTGCTTTTCGTGGTTATGGGTGCCCTGGGTGTGGTGGGCTCGTGAGCGACATGGGTGCCCTCGGAGGGCACGTGCAGGCTGAGGGTCCCTCCTCGCTCGACGAAGTGCTCGCGAAGGTGCGCCGACACCGCACGCACCTCTCGCGGCTGATGAACACCCATGACGCGACTCACCTCGTCCTCGGGCTGCTGTACCTGAGCCGGACCGCGCACGCCGCTCCCGGCACCGGCGTACCGACATGGTCGTGGTTGCTGGGTCAGCCAGCAGGGCGCGGTTCGGGTATCCGCGCTGCCGTGAGCAAGTGTCTGAGCCACTGGCTTCCCGCAGCCGACGAACAGAGCGCAGATGTGGGCACGAGGAGCCTGATGCCCGTTCCGCCCCCTGGTTCCGAAGGACCACTTCACGCTCTCGTCCAGGCCATCGGCTCCACCCAGCGGGTCGGGCCCCTGCTCGACCACTGCCTCCGTGATCTCTCGGCGGACCAGGCAGATGGCAGCCACTACTTCACGCCGGGTGATATGGCGCGTCTGATGGTCGGTGCGGCCGTCCCCCGCGACCGGCACAGAGTGCTGGACCCGGTTTGCGGTTCAGGGGGACTGCTCGTCGAGAGTCACCGCTATGTCCGCGAACGCGTCGAGCTGAACCCAACCATGTCCTTGCATGGAAAGGAACAGCACGCCCACACCTCGCAGGTGGCCCGCATGAACTTCGCGGTGCGGGGGATCACGGCTCACGTCTTCCCGCCCGGGGACAGCCTCGCGGAGCCCGAGCGCGAGCCCTACGACATTATCCTGGCCAACCTTCCCTTCAACCAGCGCGACTGGGCGCCGGAGGACAACATGGAGCAGGGCGCCCGCCGGTCGGATCCCCCGCTCCCTGCCGATCCCCGGTGGCCGGAGGAACCGCCGTCCCGAGGGTCCGCCAACTCCGCGTGGATTCAGCACATCGCGCACGCGCTGGCTCCAGCCGGACGGGCCGTCTTCCTGATGGCCGACAGCGTGGCCAACAGCAGACAGCCCGTCACCCGAAGGCTCCGCGAACGCCTCCTGCGCGACGATCTAGTCGAGTGCGTGATCGCTCTGCCACCTCGCGTGTTCGGTCACACCAAAGCCCCCGCCTGTCTGTGGGTGCTCAACAGGGACAAGAGCGCGCGCCCCGGCTGGGGTGTCCTGGACCGTCGCCGGCAGGTGCTTTTCGTCAACGCGCGGCGAGCCTTCGAACCGGTCCCGGAGTCGAGAGCACGGAGGCTGGGCGACAAAAACACGGCATTGATCCTGACCACCCTGGCGGCCTGGCGTGGCCTCTCCGAGGACGGCGCTGCGGTCGCGCCGTACAACGACGCGGTCGGCTGGTCCCGAAGCTGCTCCACCGAGGAGATCGCCGATCGCGAGTACAGCCTGATGCCGACCTCGTACGCCGTGGAGCCTCCCAGCCCCGAGCGGGACACACGGAGCCGGGTCGAGCAGCTCAAGCTCGAACTGGCCGATCAGATCGAGCAGATGCGCGACCTGGAGCTCCGACTGCTGGACGTCTTGGAGGAATTCTGATGGAAGCCAATGCCGACCAGGTCGACTCGGGTAAAGCGGCTTGGCAGACGACCTCCATCAAAATCGAGCGGATCCGCAGGCGCATCTACACCACCTCCGGTTTCATCGACGACGCGGCGGCCGAACAGACTGCAGGAGTCGTCAGCTCGACGTTCGTCCAGAACGGCAGGATCCTCTCGCCCAGGACCAAGGAGTGTCGGCCGGGCAATTCCGCGCCCAGCAGGGCAATCCTCAAGGAGGGTGACCTGGCCGTCGTACTCGTCCGGCGGGTGGGCGATTCCGCACTGGTCACTGCCGAGCACGCGGGGTGTACAGCAACCAGGTCGATCGGCATCATCCGAGCTGAGCCGCACATAGTGCGGTGGCTGCGTATCTGGCTACAGACACCCACAGCGAAGGCTCATATCGACGAGGATGTGACGACACATGTCGAGCCCACCATCAGCCTCGGCACCCTCCACCGCATGCTGTTTCCGCTGCCTCCGCCAGACGTCGTCACCGCATACCACCGGGCCTTCGGCTTCATCGAGGGGATGACCGCCCGCTACCAGGAGACCGCCCGCAAGGCGGTGGAACTGGCCGACGCTCTCCATGACGACTGGGCATCGGCGATTCCGCCGTGGGAGACACGACCGCTCGCGAAAGTCGCCAAACCGAAGACGGGCCGAGGTTCCGAACGCTCGCTTCCCCCGTTGCCCACAGAACCCACCACCGATGTAACCGATGTAATCGCCCCCAGAGATCTCTACGACCTCCCCGTGCCCCACGTCCAGAGGTTCCGTCTGAGCAGCCCAGCGACCGAGGGCGACGCACATCCTCCCGGCACCTTGATGCTGAGCACCCGTTCCGACGGCGCACACATCGCTGTGCCGAGCCGACCAGCAACACCTCTCAGAGGCGTCGTGGCCGTACGACCTAATGAGGACGAGGACGGTTGGTGGCTGCTTCACGAACTCAGGAGCAGGAGCAGCGACATCACGCGGCTTGCGCAGGGCCAGAACGGCAGGGAAATCTCCGCCGGCGCCCTCAAACGCCTGGAGGTCACCTGGCCGGACCGGTTCACGCGCACCGACTTCCACACGATGGCCGATCCCCTGCACGCCATGGCGCGACTCCTTGTTGCCAAGATCGCGACGCTGCACACCCTGCGGGACGCGCTCCTGCGCGACATCTCCGCGAAGGCCGGCGTCCTCCGGCAACCGACAACCGAGCCGGAAGAGCAGAGCGCTCCTGCTCCTCGCCCCACCGCGGGCCCCGTACCACGGGGTATGACCGGCAAGGATCGGCCTGATCCGTGAACTTCGGCAGGAAGACGGTGGGGATATTGTCCGGTGATGGGGCGTTGTTGGGCCTTCTTTCAGTGTTGCGGTTAGAACATCATGATTCATTAGCGAGTAAAGCGGTGATTCATGACATGGTGGTGAGTGCTGCGGGTAGCGAAGGACCCGGTACATGGGGGCGAACCGACCCATTGGTGGGCGGTGAGCTGGTGATCCAGACGGCCTTCCCGGTGCCGGTAACTCGAGCGCGCACGTAACCCGGCGCTCCGACCGCACCGCATGGGAGCCACCTCAGGCGGCTCCCATGCCACCACCAGGCGGCTTGGTCGTGAGGCAACCCTCTCACCGTCGGGTACGGCCCTGGCTGCACTGTGTAGCAATGGCGCGCTCGACCACCTCAACCGGAGGCAGACATGGCCCGTGCCAGGGAGGCTGACCCGTCCGCGTTATTCGAGCGTCGGTGGGGGAGATCGGCCGAAGAGCTGGGTCATCACGTTGCCGCCACGGGCCACACGAACATCACCAGCGAGCCTGCTGTTTCGGGCAAACCCGCTGATCACATTTCGGGACGACAGGAATTGAACCTACTCCTGACCCCATGGCAGCAGACAGCGAGTGCTCGACCTGGCTGACACATATGACCATGGCTTTGCACATGCCATACCTCAGATTGGCCGAGCCTCGTTCACACCTTCATATGATGAACCTTTTGCCATACGTTCGTTCGGTGAGGGGGACGTCGCATGGGCACCGGGGGCGGCGGCGAGGTTCTGGACATCAAGGTGGCGGACATCAAGTCGGTCGCGCCGACGTTTCACCACCAGTCGGTGAAGCTGAGCGAGGCGCTGACCAAGCTGATCACGACGCTCGACGGCTATGGGGAGCCGTGGGGGGACGACAAGCCCGGTAAGGACTTCGCCAAGCAGTACAAGCCGAACCAGAAGCACATCGAGTCGGCGGCCGGGATTCTCGTTCTCGGGCTGACCAGCATCTACGAGGCGATGAACGACATGGCCGATGGCCATGTCGACAACGACAAGCTCATCGAGGGCATGTTCACCAAGGCCAAGCACGGCTCCGGCCATGACCAGGGTCCGGGCGCGGGCGGCCATCGGTGAGCATCGGGAGCGAGATCGAGGAGAAGGCCAAGGCCCTCCTCATGAAGCTGGGCATGTGGTGGCCGGACGCCAACTCCGGCACGCTGCGCCACGCGGCCGACGCCTGGCGGACGTTCGCCGACAGCGTGGACGATGTGCGGGTCGCCACTGACAAGGCGGCCACGACGCTCATCCACCACAACAAGGGCGAGGCGATCGACGCCTTCGAGACCTTCTGGGGGCGTTACGCCAAGGGCAAGGACGAAGGCTGGCTGAGCAATCTCGCCAAGTCCGCCCGGAACATGGCCAAGGCGCTGGACAAGTTCGCCGACACGGTCGATGACGCGATCGAGAAGCTGTGGACGCAGATCAGTATCGATGCCGTCGCGCTCGTCGGCGGCGGGCTGCTCACCATCGTCACCGGGGGCGCCTCCGACGGAGTAGCGGCGGAGATCATCGCTATGGCCGCCGGTCTGGGCGTGGCCGTGGAGGAGTCGGTTGCCATCATCGCGGCGGAGATGCTGACGGGTGCCGTCTTCACCAGTGTGTTGTCGGTGACGATCGACGCGGCGGTGGCGCAGCCGGTGAAGATCGCCCTGGGGCAGCAGAAGGGTTTCAGCCTGGACGAGGTCAATCAGGCGGCCAGGGACGGCATGATCGACGGCGGGATCTTCGGGGCCGGGTTGGGGGTGCTCAAGCCCGGTGTGATGCCGAAGCTCACCGGTGTTCCGGACCTGCTCAAGCCGCCGAAGGTGCCCTCGCTGCGCCCGAATCTGATCGAGGAGGGTCCGGCCGCCCGTCCGGCCAAGAAGTGCCCGTGCACGGGTGAGCCGATCGACATCGCGACGGGTGCGATGTTGATGGAGCACACCGATCTGACGCTGCCCGGTTCGTTGCCGCTGGTCTTCGAGCGCACCCATGTGTCCTCGTACCGGGGCGGGGTGTGGTTCGGCCCGACGTGGGCCAGTCTGCTGGACGAGCGGGTCCAGCTGGACGCGGAGGGTGTGGTGTTCGCGGCCGCGGACGGGATGCGGCTGGTGTATCCGGTGCCGGAGGCGGGGGTGCCGACGCTGCCCGCGAAGGGGGCGCGGTGGCCGCTGGAGTGGGACGGCAAACCGGACGGCGTCATGACGGTGACCGATCCGGAGGCGGGTGTGGTGCGGACGTTCGTCCGTCCCGCCGCCACGGAGGAGCCGGGCGCGGTCTACCTGGCCCTGGAGAGCCTCCAGGACCGCAACGGCGCGCGCATCGACATCGAACGCGCCCTGAGCGGCGCCCCGCTGGCCATCCGCCACTCCGGCGGCTACTACCTGGCCATAGACACTGAGGGCCAGCGGGTCACCGCTCTGCGGCTGCTGGACGAACCGCCGTCGGTCTACGCGCCGGAGCGGAGCCGTGAGGGCGGCACGGTGGTGATGCGCTATGGCTACGACGAGGCGGGCAACCTCACCGAGGTCATCAACTCCAGCGGCACGCCGCTGCGGTTCACCTACGACGGCCAGGGGCGGGTGACGTCCTGGACGGACCGCAACGGCACGTCGTTCCGGTACGTTTACGGGCCGGACGGGAAGGTGGTGCGCACCGAGGGCAGCGACGGCGTCTACAACGGCGGCCTGGAGTACGACGACGAGGCGCGGACGACCGTCTACACGGACTCGCTCGGCCACGCGACGAGATACCGCTACAACGCCGACGGGCAGCTGATCGAGGAAACCGATCCGCTGGGTCACACCACGCTGACGGAGTGGGACGCGCGCGGCGACCGTAAGGTCGCGGTGACGGATCCCCTGGGGCGCACGACGCGCTACGGGTACGACGAGGACGGCAACCTCACGACTGTCACCCTGCCGGACGGGGCGCGGGCGGAGGCCACGTACAACGACCTGTGCCTGCCGGTGGAGGTCACTGAGCCGGGCGGCGGGACGTGGCGCCACACGTACGACGACACGGGGAACCTCCTCACGACGACTGACCCCGTAGGCGCCACCACGGCCTACGGTTACACCGAGCGGGGCCACTTGGCCGAGGTGACGGACGCGCTGGGCAACACCACGCGTCTGACCCCGGACCGGGCCGGGCTGCCCGTCGGCGTGACGGATCCGCTGGGGCACACCACGAGCGTTCGCCGGGATCCCTTCGGCCGGGTGGTGGAGGCGACGGATCCGCTGGGCCACACCACCCGTATGGGCTGGACGACCGAGGGCAGACCGGCGTGGCGGGAGGAGCCGGACGGGGCCAGGGAGAGCTGGACCTGGGACGGCGAGGGCAACCTCCTCACCCACACCGACGCGGCGGGCAACACCACCCACCAGACGTCCACCCACTTCGACGTCCCCGCCACTCGCACGGAGCCGGACGGCACGAGGTACGCCTTCGCCTATGACACCGAGCTGCGCCTGACCGAGGTCACCAACCCCCAGGGCCTGACCTGGACCTACACCTACGACCCGGCGGGCCGGCTCACCTCCGAGACCGACTTCAACGGCCGTACCGTCGGCTACACCCACGACCCCGCGGGCGACCTGCTGACCCGCACCAACGGCGCGGGCGAGACGCTGCACTTCACCCGGGACGCGCTGGGCCGCACGACGGAACAACGCGACGAGGCGGGCACACGGACGACGTATGCCTACGACGCGCACGGCGCCCTGACGCGAGCGGCGAATCAGGACGTTGAGCTGACCCTGGAACGGGACGCGGTGGGCCGAGTCCTGTCGGAGACGGTCAATGGGCGGACGACGACGTACGCGTATGACGCCGTGGGCCGCCGCACCGAACGCACGGTGCCCTCGGGCCTGAAGAGCGTCTGGACCTACGACGAGTCAGGCCGCCCCCCGCGACTGGCGGTGGGCACGGCGGGCACCGTGACCTTCGCGTACGACGCGGCGGGCCGCGAGACGGAACGCCGCATCGGCGAGGCGGTGCGCCTGACGCAGACCTGGGACAGCTCAGACCGCCTCACCACCCAGACAATCGCCGAGGGCCGTGGCAACGAGGCGGACCGGATCCTCCAACACCGCTCCTACGCCTACCGCCCGGACGGCTACCTCACCGAGATCCGCGAACTCACCTCGGGCACGCGCCGCTTCGACCTCGACCCGGTCGGCCGCGTGACGGCGGTGCACGCCCACGGCTGGACCGAGACCTATGCCTACGACGCGGCGGGCAACCTGACGCACGCGACGGCCCCGGGTCATGAGGCGCCCGGCGACCGTGAGTTCACCGGCACGGTGATCCACCGCGCGGGCCGCACGACGTACGAACACGACGCCCAGGGCCGCCTCACCCGCCGCACCCGCCGCCTGCTGAATGGCCAGACCCGCACCTGGACCTACACCTGGAACGCGGAAGACCGTCTCACGGACGCGACAACCCCGGACGGCGACCACTGGCACTACACATACGACCCCCTCGGCCGCCGCATATCCAAACAACGCCTGGCCGAGGACGGCACGGTCGCGGAATCGCTGACCTTCGCGTGGGAAGACACCCGCCTCGCCGAACAATCCACACCGGAGGGCAACCACACCACCTGGGACTACACCCCTGACACCCACCGCCCCTTGACCCAAACCGACCACGCGTCACTGGTGCGCGAGCCCGGCGAATCCCTCATCGAGAAATTCACCGGCGCCGACGACGACACCACACCGCGTTTCCACGCCATCATCACGGACCTGGTCGGCGCCCCAACGGAGTTGGTCACCGAGGCCGGTGACCTGACCTGGCAACACCGCACCACCCTCTGGGGCACCCACTTCCCCTCCGGGACGAACAGATCAACGGTCGACTGCCCCCTCCGCTTCCCCGGCCAATACGCCGACCCCGAAACGGGCCTGTACTACAACTACTTCCGCCACTACGACCCCGAAACGGCCCGCTACGTCACCCCCGACCCGCTGGGCCTGGACCCTGCCCCTAATCACCACGGATATGTGGTCAATCCGATGGCGTGGTTCGACCCTCAAGGGCTGTCGTGCACGAAGCGTCCCAATCTCAGCGTGAACGAAAAGCAGTTCGGTAAGAAGTGGGGTAAGCACGCTCAGGACTACAGCCTGGATCCTGCTGACGGAAGCTCCAGGACATGGTTCCGCGACCGAATGAGCGCCATCCACAACGACCCGGACGAGGTCCGGCAAGGTTCATGGAACCCCCAGAGCGGAGGAGGCGAAGACTACCTCTTCTACCGGAAGGGGAAAGACCTTCTGGTCACTAAGGCCGACGGGGAATTCGTTACAATGTTCCCGCAGGATAAGCCGAATGGATGGTTCGCGAATGCGGACGTGGTTCACGGGGAAGGAGGATGATGATCTGTGCGACTTGACTCCCTTGCTGATTGCACGGTCGTCGCCGTTAAGGGTATCTACTATCTCCCTGAAGAGAGCGATCCGGCGGCGTCCCCCGAGGCCATTGAGTTGGTTCTCAAGGAATCTGGTTCACTGGACCTGACTTCGGGGACGGACTGGACGCTGCGTATCGAGGAAGGGGCGTGGCCAGAGCTTCCCAAGTGGTGTTACCCTCCCGATGCGTGGGCTTATCGCGATATTCTCGCTCTTTCTGCGGAAATGCTCGGTAAAATTCGCGCTGTGGGGAAGCAAGTCAATGAGTACGGGGATCTGGTCCAAGTTGAGCTCCAGTTCGAAGGAGGATCCCGCATCGCTGTCGCGTCCGGCGAATCGCTGATTGTGACGTTCGCCTTCGCGGACAAGGGCTGATCCCTGCGAAGGCTCTTATGTCGAAGGTGGCGAAAGGAGCGGCGGTGGCGGCCTATGCTGGGCGCGTGACATCGAAGGGCGAGCAGGGGCCGGCGCTACGGGCGGATGTGGCGCGGAATCGTGCTCGGGTGTTGCGGGTCGCCCGTGAGCAGTTGGCCGCCGGTGATGACTCACTTCAGCTGAATGCCATCGCCCGGCTCGCCGGGGTGGGCGTGGGGACCGTGTATCGGCATTTCCCCAACCGCCGCGCGCTGTGGGAGGCGCTGTCGACCGAGCGCCCGGCCTGACGTTGAGGCCGCCGACGTGCGCCGTCTGCTCTGCGGCATCGAGCACGCCTACGTTCCGGCGCTGACAGCAACCCGAAGCGCGCCGAGGTCTACCTGGATGTCCTCCTCGAGGGGCTGCGTCCCCCGCGCGGTCGAGCGGAACGCCGCGGTCGCGACCGGTGGCGATCCGCGCTTTATGGCGGCCCGGCCATGGTCCGGGCGCGGACGGCCATCGGTGAGCATGGGGAGCGAGATCGAGGAGAAGGCGCTCCCAGCAGGAAGGTAGGCGTGGACCTGAACCTCCGAGGCCAATCAGTCACCCGTGTCTGCTTCGACGCGGCTTTCACGCTACTCACCAGCGAGGATTACGAGGTGCGCGTGGAGGCGGACGCAAGCATCCAGGCGCCCGGTGGAGAGCTTGTGGTGTTTGATCCGGAATCCCCAAGTGCCACTGCTGCCCAATTGGTGAGCCTCGTGCACGATACGATTACCTCGGCCGAGGTGGGAAGCGTTGGAGGTCTGCTCATCTCGTTCGAGAGTGGTGCAGAATTGGCCGTGGCTCCGGATTCCGAATACGAGGCATGGGAGCTTGTGGGGCCGAACGGGAGTCGAGTGGTATGCATGCCGGGTGGCGAGATCGCACGATGGAGCGAACAGTAGCCTCGTGAGCGGTGCCGCGATTCTGGCGTGCGTGATCGCGACCTGGCGAATCCATGGGGTGGGCGTCGGATAATTCGTCGAAGAGGCAGATCAGGCAGTGAAGGCTGACTTCATCGAAGTTCGAAGAGGAGTATGGAACGCTCCACAGCCGGCGGGATGACATCGAAAGACGGCGGGCACGGCAGCAGGCCCATGAACGCCATCATTGCTCGCGCGCTGATCGAGCTGCTTGTATCCCTTGAGTTGTCCGACGAAGAGTCGGTTTCTGTGGAGGCGTCGGCAGCTCTTGCCGAGGATGCCGCCACGTCGCTAAGGGTTGTCCCGTAAATGATCTACGGCATGCTGGTCGACCGGCGGCTTTCTCTGTCACCCGGCGAGGGTGAGGTTGTGCAGGCGGGCGATACCGAGCATGGCGTGGTGGACACCGGCGCCTTTCAGGCGGCAGTCACGCAGGATCTTCCAGCTCTTCATCCGGGCGAAGGCGTGCTCGACGCGGGCGCGGACCTTGCGGTGCGAGGTGTTGTGTTCCTCCTTCCAGGCCGGCAGATCGGCCTGGCCACGTTCGCGGCGATGCGGGATGACCAGGCCAGTGCTCCGGTAGCCACCGTCCGCGATCACCATGGTGTTGCCAACAGTCGCTTTGGCGCCGGACAGTTCCCACGCCTTGCCGTCATTGCGGTTGCCGGGCAAAGGCTTGCCGACCGCGACGACGAGCCGGCTGTCGGCGTCGATGATGACCTGGTGATTGGTCGAGTATCGGTAGTTCTTCGACTGCTCGGCGACCGTGTGGTCACGCGTAGGGACCAGGGTGCCGTCCACGATCAGCACCGCGTCCTTTCGGAACCGTTTGCGGGACTGGAGCGCGAGCGACGGCCCGAGGTGGTCGATGATGCGGTCGGCGGCCGACTTCGACACCCTGAACAGCGGGGCCAGCTGCCGCAACATCAGGTTTGTCCGCCAGTACGCGGCGACCAGCAGCGCGCCCGGTCCTCCAGCAGCAGGCTCCATGGCCGCCCCTTGCGGACCGGGTCCACACCCTCCCGCCGCAGCGCGGTGATCAGCTTGCCGAACTGCCGCGAGCTCAGCCCGGTGAACGGGGCTATCCAGGACGGCTCCGACGCCGTGATCAGACCAGTCACAACAAGATCATCTCATCCGTGACCAGCAGTTGCGGGACAACCCTTAAGCAAGAAAAAAAGCCGCCTGGCAGTTTGCCTAACTCTTCGGCTAGGTCTGCCAAACGGCTTCTGAGGCACGTTTCCGCAGATCACCGCGGTTTCTGTGCCCCCGGCAGTGTGGTCGCTCAGGACATAGGAATGGGGTGTCTCAAGACATCGGAATGACCTTGGGGTCAAGGTCTGACGATGTCGAAGAGGCGTCTGGTGATCACTGCTGTGGTCGTAGAGGGCCGTACCCAGGGCGAGGTTGCGCGGGCGTACGGGGTGTCGCAGGGATGGGTCAGCCGTCTGGTGGCCCGCTACCGAGCCGAGGGCGAGGCTGCCTTCGAGCCGCGCTCCCGGCGGCCGAAGACCTCACCGACCGCGCTCGATGCGGCCACGGTCGACCTGATCGTCCGCATCCGAAAGGAGCTGGCCGGACAGGGCCTGGACGCGGGGCCCGAGACGATCGCCTGGCACCTGCTCCACCATCACCACCTGCGCGTGTCGCGGGCCACGATCAGCCGCTACCTCACCGCCCACGGCCTGGTGGTCCCCGACCCCAGGAAACGACCCCGCTCGTCCTACATCCGCTTCCAGGCCGAGCTGCCCAATGAGACCTGGCAGGCCGACTTCACCCACTACCGCCTCGCCGACACAGCCGGCACCGACACCGAGATCCTCACCTGGCTCGACGACTGCTCCCGCTACGCCTTGCACGTTACCTGCTGGCCACGCGTGACCGGCCCGATCGTCCGGGACACGTTCCGCCAGGCCGTCGCCGCGCACGGCATCCCGGCCTCCACCCTCACCGACAACGGCATGGTCTTCACCACCCGCCTCTCAGGCGGCCGTGGCGGCCGCAACGCCCTGGAACACGAACTGCGCCGCCTGCACATCACCCAGAAGAACGCCGCCCCCAACCACCCCACCACCTGCGGCAAAGTCGAACGCTTCCAGCAGACGATGAAGAACTGGCTGCGCGCCCAGCCCCACCAGCCCACCACCCTGCCCCACCTGCAGACCCTCATCGACCAGTTCACCCACGCCTACAACCACCAGCGACCCCACCGGTCCCTGCCCCACAAAGCCACCCCCGCCACCATCTACACCACCCGGCCCAAGGCCCTACCCGCCCACAGCCGCAACGCAGACACCCACACCCGCATCCGCCACGACCGCATCGACAAATCCGGCATCGTCACCCTCCGCCTGGCCGGACGCCTGCACCACATCGGCATCGGACGAACCCACGCCGGAACCCACGTGATCATGCTCACCAACGACTTGGACGTCCGGATCGCCAACGCCGCCACCGGCGAACTCCTCCGCGACCTGACCATCGACCCCAGCCGCGACTACCAGCCAACCGGCCGACCACCCGGCCCACAACGACGATGACCCCGAACCCAATCGTGGGTTCGAGGTCATTCCGATGTCCTGCGACATCACATGGTGCCCCCGGCAGGATTCGAACCTGCGCACACGGCTCCGGAGGCCGTTGCTCTATCCCCTGAGCTACGGGGGCTTGCGCCTGTCGCTGCTGTCTCGCGGCGACAGGTAGAACACTATCAGCTCGCGGAGGGTGGTCATGAACGTTTATCGGGGGGCGGCGGTCGGGGGGTGGATGTGGGAGCGGAGCGGCGTATACCGCATGTGGAGGGTGGGGCGCAGGGGTCTTGGGGAAAGGTCCCTCGCACGGGGCGGAAGTGGGGAAAACCCGGACGCAGCCGCGGCCGCCCGCCTACTCTTCAGGATGTGCCTGGCTTGTCCGGCCGGGTCCTTGTCGTCGACGACAACAAGGTCATCCGGCAGCTGATCAGGGTCAACCTCGAGCTGGAGGGCTTCGAGGTCGTGACCGCGGCCGATGGTGCCGAGTGCCTGGAGATCGTTCACCAGGTGCGGCCCGATGTGATCACTCTCGATGTTGTGATGCCCAGACTCGATGGGCTGCATACGGCGTCGAGGCTGCGTGCTGATGCTCGAACGTGTCATGTGCCCGTCGCGATCATCAGTGCGTGTACGCAGTACGAGATGGACAGTGGGAAGGCGCTGGGCGTCGATGCCTTCCTCGCGAAACCCTTCGAGCCCGTCGATCTTGTCGAGCTCGTGAGGCGGCTGATGCGGCAGGGGGCGGCCGGTGCGGCCGCGCCCGGTGATGCCGAGCCGGCTGTGGGGCCCACCGGGTAGTGGTGGGCCCCAGGCTCGGGCCTCTTCCTCTTCCTTTTCCTTCCGGTTCGGCCCGGGGGGCTTGGACTTCGGTTCTCGCCGGGGCTCGGGCTTCAGTTCTGGCCGGGGCTCGGGAGGCTCGGGTTTGTTTGTGGGTTTGTTCGGGGCCCGGTCCCTTTGGGCCGGGGTCCGGACGGGCCCAGTCGTGTGCTCGTCCGAAGGGCGAAACCGGTTCGCTTTCGTACCCCCCTCCTCCCATACGCTTGTCCCGTGACTCCCGCCCAGCTCTCCCGCACTGTGCTGCACACCGTGCGTCGTGCCGTTGAGGACGACGAGCTGTGCGTTGCCGTGCCGGAGCGGGTGAAGGTGCGGACGCCGCCTCGGGCTGGGTGTGGGGATTACGCCACTAATGTTGCTCTGCTGCTGGCCAGAGGCGGTGGGGATGCGCTGGGTATCGCCCAGGTTTTGCGGCGGCGGCTGCTCCGTACGCCCGGGATCGGCCGCGTTGATGTCGCCGCCCCCGGGTTTCTCAACATCACCCTTAGTGCCAGTTCCCATGCTCAGCTTGTGCGGGACGTCCTCTCCCAGGGGGCTCGCTACGGGTACGGCGATGCGCTCGCTGGGGTTTCGGTTCCGCTGGGGCCCGCCAACGAGGTGCGGGCCGCGCTTGTCGCTCATGTGGTGCGGGGGCTCGTCGAGGCTGTTGGGGGAGTCGTTGTTCCTGGTCAAGGGCCTGTTGTTCGGGCGGTTCCCGTGTCCGGGGGTGAGCTGCTTCGCTCCCTCGGCCCCGACGCCGCCCGCTGGGCGTTGCTTCGGCCCGCCGGGCATGATCTGCCCGATCTCGACCCCTCCCGGCTTCTCTCCCAGCGCGAGGACAACCCCCTCTTCCGGGTTCAGTACGCCCATGCCCGCGCCTGCGCCCTGATGCGGAATGCCGGGCAGCTGGGCATTACGCCCGAGCCCGAGTCCAGGGCTTACGACCACCCCGCCGAGAGCGGCCTTCTCGCCCTCCTCGCCGATCACCCCCGCACCATCGAGGCCGCCGCCCGGCACCGTGCGCCCGACCGGCTCGCGCGGCATCTTGTCGGCGTCGCCGATGCCTTCTTTCGCTTTCATGACCGGATTCATGACCGGATTCATGAACGGTTTCATGACGACTGCCCGCCGATCCCTTCCGGCCAGCTCAAACCCTCGGCCGTCCACCGTTCCCGGCTGGCCCTTGCCGATGCCACCGGGGCGGTGCTCGCCGGCGGCCTGCATCTGCTCGGCATCAGCGCACCCGAACATCTGTAAGACCTTGAGAGAGACAGCAGAGACAGCATGAGCCGTTCCGCCCATCCCGCCGGGCCCCGCCACGCCGATGTCCTCCCCGAGGGGCACTACGCCGCGCCGCCCGCCGATCTCAATCAGCTCGATCCGCGCGTATGGTCCCGTACGGTCAGCCGGAACGCCGATGGCGTCGTGACCGTCGGCGGGATCGACGTCAAGACGCTCGCGGGGCGGTTCGGGACGCCCGCGTACTTCCTCGACGAGGCCGACTTCCGGGCCCGCTGCCGGGCCTGGCACGAGGCGTTCCAGGAGCAAGGGGAGGACGCGGATGTGTTTTACGCCGGGAAGGCGTTCCTCTCCCGCGCCGTCGTGCGCTGGCTGAACGAGGAGGGGCTCAACCTCGACGTGTGTTCCGCCGGGGAGCTGGCCACCGCGCTCGCCGCCGGGATGCCCGCCGAGCGGATCGCGTTGCACGGGAACAACAAGTCCACCGCCGAGATCGAGCGGGCGGTCGAGGAGGGTGTCGGGCGGATCGTGCTCGACTCGTTCCAGGAGATCGTGCGGGTCGCGCACATCGCCCAGCGGCTCGGTAAGCGCCAGCGGGTGCAGATCCGGGTCACCGTGGGTGTGGAGGCGCACACCCACGAGTTCATCGCGACCGCCCACGAGGACCAGAAGTTCGGCATTCCGCTCGCGGGCGGGCAGGCCGCCGAGGCCGTACGGCGGGCGCTCAAGCTCGACGGGCTCGAGCTCATCGGCATTCACTCGCACATCGGGTCGCAGATCTTCGACACCTCGGGCTTTGAAGTGGCCGCCCACCGCGTCGTCGGGCTGCTGAAGGAGATCCGGGACGAGCATGGCGTCGAGCTGCCCGAGATCGACCTGGGTGGCGGTCTCGGCATCGCGTACACCTCGGAGGACGACCCGCGCGAGCCGCACGAGATCGCCAAGGCGCTGCGCGACATCGTGCACCGGGAGTGCGACACGGCCGGGCTCGCGGTGCCGCGGCTGTCGGTCGAGCCGGGGCGGGCGATCGTCGGGCCGACCGCGTTCACGCTCTACGAGGTGGGCACGGTCAAGGAGCTGCCGGGGCTGCGGACGTACGTCAGCGTTGACGGCGGGATGTCCGACAACATCCGTACCGCGCTCTACGACGCGGAGTACTCGGTGGCGCTGGTCTCCCGCGCCTCCACCGCCGAGCCGATGCTCTCCCGCGTCGTCGGCAAGCACTGCGAGTCCGGCGACATCGTCGTACGGGACGCCTTCCTGCCCGCCGATCTGGCCCCCGGCGATCTGATCGCGGTCCCCGCCACCGGCGCGTACTGCCGCTCTATGGCGAGCAACTACAACCACGCGCTCCGGCCGCCCGTCGTCGCCGTACGGGACGGGCAGGCGCGCGAGATCGTCCGGCGGGAGACGGAGGAAGATCTGCTGCGGCTCGATGTCGGCTAGCGAGGATCCGCTACTCGCCAGCGGCTACCGCCAGCCGCTACCGCCAGTGGGAATCGGCTAGCGAGAAATGGATCTCGGATACTGGACCCGGGACAGAAAATCCCGTCCAGTGCATGAGACTGGTGCACTAACGCGCTGATGCATTAACGCGATGGATGAGAGACGAGGTCGGATGATGCGTACGCGTCCGCTGAAAGTGGCGCTGCTGGGCTGTGGAGTGGTCGGCTCAGAGGTGGCGCGCATCATGACGACGCAGGCGGACGACCTCGCGGCGCGCATCGGGGCCCCGGTCGAGCTGGCCGGGATCGCCGTGCGCCGCCCCGGCCGGGTCCGGGAGGGGGTGCCGGCGGAGCTGGTGACCACCGACGCCACGGCCCTGGTCAAACGCGGGGACATCGATGTGGTGGTCGAGGTCATCGGCGGGATCGAGCCCGCCCGTACCCTGATCACCACCGCCTTCGACCACGGTGCGAGCGTGGTCTCCGCGAACAAGGCGCTGGTCGCCCAGGACGGCGCGGCGCTGCACGCCGCGGCCGAGCAGCGCGGTGCGGACCTCTACTACGAGGCCGCGGTCGCGGGGGCGATCCCGCTGGTGCGGCCGCTGCGCGAGTCGCTCGCGGGTGACAAGGTCAACCGCGTCCTCGGCATCGTCAACGGCACCACCAACTTCATCCTCGACCGGATGGACGGAAGCGGCGCCGGTTACAGCGAGGCGCTGGACGAGGCCACGGCCCTGGGTTACGCCGAGGCCGACCCGACCGCCGACGTCGAGGGCTTCGACGCCGCCGCGAAGGCCGCGATCCTCGCCGGGATCGCCTTCCACACCCGGGTCACCCTCGACGATGTGCACCGCGAGGGCCTTACCGAGGTAACCGCCGCCGACATCGCCTCCGCCAAGCGCATGGGCTGCACGGTCAAGCTGCTCGCGATCTGTGAGCGGGCCGCCGACGGCCGGTCGGTCACCGCGCGGGTGCACCCGGCGATGATTCCGCTGAGCCACCCCCTCGCCTCCGTACGCGAGGCGTACAACGCGGTCTTCGTGGAGGCCGACGCCGCGGGACAGCTGATGTTCTACGGCCCGGGGGCGGGCGGTTCGCCGACCGCCTCGGCCGTCCTCGGCGACCTCGTCGCCGCCTGCCGCAACAAGCTGGCGGGCGCCACCGGACCCGGGGAGTCCGCCTACAGCCGGCTTCCGGTGAGCCCGATGGGCGAAGTGATCACTCGATACCACATCAGCCTGGACGTCGCCGACAAACCGGGAGTTCTGGCGCAGGTCGCCACGGTCTTCGCCGAGCACGGCGTGTCCATCGATACGGTCCGCCAGCAGGGGAAGGACGGCGAGGCGTCCCTCGTCGTCGTGACCCACCGGGCGAGCGACGCCGCGCTGTCGGCGACCGTGGAGGCGCTCCGCCGGCTCGACACCGTCCGCGGTGTCGCGAGCATCATGCGGGTCGAGGGCGAGTAGAGGGTGAGTAGAGGCCGGGTAGCGGCCACGCTGAGGCCGAACAGAGGGTGAGCGGAGAGTAAGGAAAATCATGAACGCAATCGCCGACGCCGGGCCTCGAATGTCCGGCACCCGCCAGTGGCACGGCTGGCGGGGCATCATCGAGGAGTACCGCGACCGCCTCCCGGTCAGCGGGACCACCCCCGTCGTCACCCTGCGCGAGGGCGGTACGCCGCTGGTCCCCGCGCAGGTGCTCTCCGAGCGCACCGGCTGCGAGGTCCACCTCAAGGTCGAGGGCGCCAACCCCACCGGGTCGTTCAAGGACCGCGGGATGACGATGGCCATCAGCGTGGCCAAGGAGGCCGGCGCCAAGGCCGTCATCTGCGCCTCCACCGGCAACACCTCGGCCTCGGCGGCGGCGTACGCCGTACGGGCCGGGATGGTCTGCGCGGTGCTGGTCCCGCAGGGGAAGATCGCGCTGGGCAAGATGGGTCAGGCCCTCGTCCACGGCGCGAAGATCCTCCAGGTCGACGGCAACTTCGACGACTGTCTGACGCTGGCGCGCGGACTGTCGGAGAAGTACCCGGTGGCGCTGGTCAATTCGGTCAATCCGGCCCGGATCGAGGGCCAGAAGACCGCCGCCTTCGAGATCGTGGACATGCTCGGGGACGCGCCCGACATCCATGTCCTGCCGGTCGGCAACGCGGGCAACATCACGGCCTACTGGAAGGGCTACAGGGAGTACGCGGCGCCGTTCGCCGACAGCGGGCCGCACGCCTCCCGTACGCCCCGGATGTGGGGCTTCCAGGCGTCCGGCGCGGCGCCGATCGTGCGCGGTGAGCCAGTCAAGGAGCCGAGCACCATCGCCACCGCCATCCGCATCGGTAACCCCGCCTCGTGGACCTTCGCCGAGCAGGCGCGCGACGAGTCCGGCGGCCTCATCGACGAGGTGACCGACCGTCAGATCCTCGCCGCCTACCGGCTGCTCGCCGCCCAGGAGGGCGTTTTCGTCGAGCCCGCCTCCGCGGCGAGCGTGGCGGGTCTGCTGAAGGCGGCCGAGCAGGGGCTGGTCGACCCGGGCCAGCGCATCGTCTGCACGGTGACCGGGAACGGGCTCAAGGACCCGGACTGGGCGGTGGCGGGTGCGCCGCAGCCGGTCGTGGTCCCGGTGGACGCGGATGCTGCGGCCGTACGGCTTGGGCTGGACTGATACGGCGCGACGCGGAGCGGCCCGGGCGGGCCGGTCTTCCGGGTCGGTCCGGTAAGGCGTGGTGCGCCGTGGGCCGGGCCGGTCCGGTACGGCGCGACCCGGCCCTGACCGGGGCCGGGGCCTGGTGCGACGGGGGTTTCGGCGGGCCGCCTGACGCGGCCCGGCGGGCCCCTCGGCGCCCACGTCGGCCCCGGGTCGTGGGGCTGGGCGGTGTCCTGCGGATCGTGCCGCCCGCGGCGGGCAGTTCCCCTCCCCGCCCCTTCCCGAAACCAGGGACTCCGCCCCCGGCCCCCGCTCCTCAAGCGCCAGAGGGGCTGGAGGGTGTGGCTCCGTCCCCGGCTGCCGCTCCTCAGGCGCGCGGGAGGGGTTGGAGGGTGTGGCTCCGTCCCCGGGTCCCGCTCCTCAGGCGCGGGAGGGGTTGGAGGGTGTGGCTCGGCCCCCGGCTGCCGCTCCTCAGGCGCGGGAGGGGTTGGAGGGTGTGGCTCCGTCCCCGGGTCCCGCTCCTCAGGCGCGGGAGGGGTTGGAGGGTGTGGCTCCGTCCCCGGGTCCCGCTCCTCAGGCGCGGGAGGGGTTGGAGGGTGTGGCTCCGTCCCCGGGTCCTCCGCGCCCGCGCCCACGCCGACCCCGCCGCGTCGGGCCACTACGCTGCCATGCCGACCCCGCTCCGCCAGGCCCCCTCCGTGGCTTTTCTAAAGATCCACTCAAGTGGTGGCAGAGCAGCGCGAGGGCGCGCGGGGCGCTCCAGTAGAGTGGTCGCGGACGATGGCAGGGAGCGCGACACGCATCGTGCGCCTCCCGTGCGCCCTATGTCGCCACAGAACCTTCCTTCGATAGGCTGTACTGAATCCGCCCCGACGCAGAGCGCTTGCCTCTGCGCGGCGTCGCCGTACTTGTCACGGCCCTCGCGGTGTTCCGTACCTCTTCGAGCAATCGCACGTAACCACAAGGAGAGTCATCGAGCGATGGCCGGTCCAGCGTTCCGCGCCGCCGCCGTCCGAGTGCGCGTCCCCGCCTCAAGCGCCAATCTCGGTCCTGGCTTCGACGCCCTCGGCCTGGCCCTGGGCCTCTACGACGACGTGGTGGTCCGGGTGGCCGACTCAGGTCTCCACGTCGACATCGCCGGTGAAGGCGCGGAGTCGCTTCCGCGCGATGAGAACCATCTGCTCGTACGCTCCCTGCGCACCGCCTTCGACCTGCTGGGCGGGCAGCCCCGCGGTCTCGAGCTGGTCTGCGCCAACCGCATTCCGCACGGCCGGGGCCTGGGCTCCTCCTCCGCGGCCATCTGCGCCGGGATCGTCGCCGCGCGCGCGGTGACCATAGGCGGCGCCGAGCGGCTCGACGACGCGGCGATGCTGGAGCTGGCCACCGAGATCGAGGGCCACCCCGACAATGTCGCCGCCTGTCTGCTCGGCGGCTTCACCCTGGCCTGGACGGACGCGGGGTCCGCCCGGGCGATCAGGATGGACCCTGCGGATTCCATCGTTCCGGTGGTCTTCGTCCCTGGCCGGCCGGTGCTCACCGAGACCGCCCGCGGCCTGCTGCCGCGCACCGTCCCGCATGTGGACGCCGCGGTCAACGCGGGCCGGGCCGCACTGCTCGTCGAGGCCCTGACCAGGCGTCCTGAGCTGCTGCTCGCCGCGACGGAGGACCGACTGCACCAGGAATACCGTGCTCCGGCGATGCCCGAGAGCGTGAGCCTGGTGAACCGACTGCGGGCGGACGGCGTCCCCGCGGTCATCTCCGGCGCGGGCCCCACGGTGCTCGCGCTGGTCGAGGACGGTGCGGCCGACAAGGTCGCACGACTGGCGGGCGAGGGGTGGGCGGCCAACCGGCTGGCTCTCGACGCCGGGGGGGCGAGCGTCCTGCCGCTCACCTGACACCGCGATCCGGGGTGCCCCGGAGCCGGGAAAACTCGATAGCCGGTCTTGGAGAGGGGGAATGTTTGTTGGATCCGGTAGTGTTAACCTCAAGTCTGCACTCGATGCCTCTTGGATGTACTCGGAGGCGAGGTGCTCAGTGTCCCCATCAGGGACCACCCTTCTTCCGGGAGCCTCCCACACTGCCTGAGCAGCCTGCCTGAGCAGTATCGAGCACGCTCCGGAATCGGCGTGGCGGATTCTCGTGAATCCTCCGCCGCGTCGGAACCATGAACTGATCTCTCCGCCGTACCCGGCGGACCACCGCCCCGGCCCGGTCCGTAACGGAAGGACCACAGCCGGACAGCACAACCGGTCGCCGAGCCAGACAGGCCGACGCCCGCTCCAGGGAAGGACCCTTCGTGAGCGACACCACCGATCTGATGGGCGTGAACGCCTCCGGCACCTCCGACAGCGGTGTCGGCAACAACGCGCCCGCCACGGACGCTTCCGCGCCCGCCAACGGTGCTGCCACTGGCGCTGCCCCGCGGCGACGCCGCTCGGGCACCGGCCTCGACGCCATGGTCTTGGCCGAGCTCCAGCAGCTCGCCTCGAGCCTTGGCATCAAGGGCACCGCGCGGATGCGCAAAGGCCAGCTGATCGAGGTCATCAAGGAGAAGCAGGCCGCGGGCTCCGGCTCCGCCCAGGGCTCCGAGAGCACTCCGTCCGACGCGGAGGGGGTGACCAAGCCGAAGCGCCGCACCACCTCGCGGGCCCGTACGGGCGACGACGCCGAGGAGAAGACCGGCGCCAAGTCCTCGAAGTCCGCCGGGAAGGCGGAGAAGGCCGACAAGGCCGACGCCGAGGAGAAGGCCGCGGCCCAGCAGCAGATCGAGATCCCCGGCCAGCCCGGTGAGCCCGCCGGCGATGAGCAGCCGGCCGGTGAGCGCCGCCGCCGGCGGGCCACCGCGCCCGCCACCACCCCCGACTCCGGGGGTACGGCCACCGCTGTCGAGACCAAGACGGAGGCGCGCAGCGACGTCTCCGCGAAGACCGAGGCCAGGACCGAGCCCAAGGGCGACGGGAAGGCCGAGACCGCCGCCGACACCGCCGAGGGCAAGGGCGCCAGGGGCGGTGACCGCCAGGAGCGCGGTCAGAAGGGCGACCGCCGGGACCGCCAGCGCGACCGCGGCGACCGCGGCGACCGCCGCGGCAAGGGCGAGGACGGCCAGCAGGGCGGCGGCGGCCGTCAGCAGCGCGACGGGCGCGGCCAGAGCCAGCAGCGCGCCGACGAGGGCGATGACGACTTCGAGGGCGGGCGCCGCGGGCGCCGCGGCCGCTACCGCGACCGCCGTGGCCGCCGTGGCCGTGAGGACTTCGGCAATGAGCCGCAGGTGTCCGAGGACGATGTGCTGATCCCCGTCGCGGGCATCCTCGACATCCTCGACAACTACGCGTTCATCCGGACTTCCGGGTACCTCCCGGGCCCGAACGACGTGTACGTCTCGCTCGCCCAGGTCCGCAAGAACGGTCTGCGCAAGGGCGACCACGTCACCGGAGCGGTCCGTCAGCCGCGCGAGGGCGAGCGCCGCGAGAAGTTCAACGCGCTGGTGCGGCTGGACTCGGTGAACGGCATGGCGCCCGAAACCGGGCGTGGGCGGCCGGAGTTCGGCAAGCTGACGCCGCTTTACCCGCAGGACCGGCTGCGTCTGGAGACCGAGGCGGGCGGGCTGACGACCCGGATCATCGACCTGGTCGCGCCGATCGGCAAGGGCCAGCGCGGTCTGATCGTGGCCCCGCCGAAGACCGGTAAGACCATGATCATGCAGGCGATCGCCAACGCGATCACCCGCAACAGCCCCGAGTGCCATCTGATGGTCGTCCTTGTCGACGAGCGGCCGGAAGAGGTCACCGACATGCAGCGGTCGGTCAAGGGCGAGGTGATCTCCTCGACCTTCGACCGACCGGCCGAGGACCACACCACCGTCGCGGAGCTGGCGATCGAGCGGGCCAAGCGCCTGGTCGAGCTGGGCCATGACGTGGTCGTCCTGCTGGACTCGATCACCCGCCTGGGCCGTGCGTACAACCTGGCAGCGCCCGCCTCCGGCCGCATCCTGTCCGGTGGTGTCGACTCGACCGCGCTCTACCCGCCGAAGAAGTTCTTCGGTGCCGCGCGCAACATCGAGGACGGCGGCTCGCTGACCATCCTGGCCACCGCGCTGGTCGAGACCGGCTCGCGGATGGACGAGGTGATCTTCGAGGAGTTCAAGGGCACCGGCAACATGGAGCTCAAGCTCGATCGGAAGCTCGCCGACAAGCGCATCTTCCCGGCGGTGGACGTCGATCCGTCCAGCACCCGCAAGGAAGAGATCCTGCTGGCGTCGGAGGAGCTGAACATCGTCTGGAAGCTGCGCCGGGTGCTGCACGCGCTCGACTCCCAGCAGGCGATCGAGCTGCTGCTGGACAAGATGAAGCAGACGAAGTCGAACGCCGAGTTCCTGATGCAGATCGCCAAGACCACGCCCACCCCGGGCAACAACGGCGACTGACCGGACACCCGCCGGAACGCTCCGTAGCGAGGCCCCCCGCACCGCGGGGGGCCTCGTTTGCGTTCCATGAGAGGTGAGCCACATCTTCCGGCCAGGCCGCGGACCGGTTCTGATCATGTTATCGCCCGCGAAAGTGCAGGTCGCAGCGGTAAGGCGGACGAACGGGACGAACGGTGCGCCCGGCCGCCCAAGCGAAAACCGGCCATCGCGGATATGCAACCCTGGCGCACGGCCTTCCATCTGTCAGGTCGGAACACGGGGCCGGAACCCAGGCTGACTCCACCGCGAACGCGGCGCCACGCCTGACCGTGACGGCAGGGGGTACTCGGGCAGCGAAAGAGAACTGAGGAGCACATGGCCGAGGACAGCAGCAACGCACCGGTGGGCCCAGGCCGCCACCGCGCACGCGGCGCGACGGCGGGCCGCCGTCGTAAGCGGCCCAGCACGCGCCGTAGAGCGGTGCTCTACACGGTGTGGACGCTGGCCGCCGTACTGGTACTCGGCGGTGCCGGGCTCGGCTACCTCTACTACAAGCTGAACGGCAACCTCACCGGCGTCGACGTCAACGCCGCCCTGGGCGCCAACCGCCCCAAGAACGTCGACAACGGCTCGATGGACATCCTCGTCCTCGGCTCCGACTCCCGGGCCGGTAAGAACGCCAAGTACGGCACGGACGAGGGCACCTCGCGCTCCGACACGGCGATGATCGTCCACGTCTACAAGGGCCACAAGAAGGCCAGCGTCATCAGCATCCCGCGCGACACCCTCATAGAGCGGCCGTCCTGCACCACCAAGGGCGGGCAGCGGACGCCCGCCGTGCAGGCGGCCATGTTCAACAGCGCCTATGAGGCCGGCGGTCCGGCCTGCACCATCAAGACCATCGAGTCCATGACGGGCATACGCATGGACCACTTCCTCGAGGTCGACTTCTCCGGCTTCAAGCAGCTGATAGACGACCTCGGCGGTGTCAACATCACCACCACCGCCCCGATCCACGACCCCAAGAGCCATCTCGACCTGGAGCCCGGCGCGCACACCCTGGACGGCGAGCAGTCGCTGGGCCTGGTGCGCACCCGGCACGGCGTGGGCGACGGCAGCGACCTCGGCCGGATCAAGCTCCAGCAGGCGTTCGTCAAGGCGCTGCTGGACCAGGTCAAGCACGTGGACCTGTTCGGCAACCCGAAGAAGCTCTACGACCTCGCGGACACCTCCACCAAGGCCCTCACCACCGACTCCGAGCTGGCCTCGGTGAGCAAGCTGAAGGGCTTCGCGGAATCCCTGAAGGGCATCGGCTCGGGCAATATGAAGATGACCACGCTGCCCGTCGAGTACGACCCGCAGAACCCGGCCCGGGTGCTGCCCATGGAGCGCAAGGCCAAGCTGATATGGACCGCGCTCCGCCATGACCGGCCGGTCCCCGCCTCCGCCACCAAGGGCTCCGCGGGCGACGCCACCAGCGCGGGCAAGGTCGTCAAATAGGTCCGTTCAAGGTCGTTCGAGGGCGTCCGACGCCCTCCCGGGCGAGCCGGGAATATCCGGGCCCGCCCCCCGGTTTTGGGGGATGCGGCCAGTACTGGCAGACTGGATCGTCGGTCCCGGTTCACGACAGGCAACCCGCCCGTCGACCCGGTGCCCTCCCGAACCTAGGAGATTCCCTTGAAGCGCGAGATCCACCCGGAGTACGTCGAGACGCAGGTCAGCTGCACCTGTGGCGCGTCCTTCACCACCCGTAGCACCGTGAGCGGCGGCACCATCCGCGCCGACATCTGCTCCGAGTGCCACCCGTTCTACACGGGCAAGCAGAAGATCCTCGACACCGGTGGCCGTGTGGCGCGGTTCGAGGCCCGCTTCGGCAAGAACGCCGGGTCCGCCAAGAAGTAGCGACCCGCACGGCGCCGGTCTTCGGTCGCCCCTTCCCTGGGGCGACCGGACCGGCGTTTTGTCGTCACCGGCCCTCCGGCACCTTCCGCAACGCCACCACGCAGACCACTCAGGGAGCCCTCCGATGTTCGAGGCGGTCGAGGAACTCATCGGCGAACACGCCGACCTCGAGAAGCGGCTCGCCGACCCCGCGGTCCACGCCGACCAGCGGGAGGCGCGGCGGCTCAACAAGCGCTACGCCGAGCTGACCCCGGTGATCACCGCCTATCGCGCCTGGAAGCAGGCCGGGGACGACATCGAGACCGCCCGCGAGCTGGCCCAGGACGACCCCGACTTCGTGGACGAGGTCAAGGAGCTGGAGCAGAGCCGCGAGCAGCTCACCGACCGGCTGCGGCTGTTGCTCGTCCCCCGCGACCCGAGCGACGACAAGGACGTCATCCTGGAGGTCAAGGCCGGGGAGGGCGGCGAGGAGTCCGCGCTGTTCGCCGGCGACCTGCTGCGGATGTATCTGCGGTACGCCGAGCGGATCGGCTGGAAGACCGAGGTCATCGACGCCAATGAGTCCGACCTCGGCGGCTACAAGGACGTCCAGGTCGCGGTCAAGGCCAGGGGCACCACCGAGCCCGGCCAGGGCGTCTGGGCCCGGCTGAAGTACGAGGGCGGGGTGCACCGGGTGCAGCGGGTGCCCGCCACCGAGTCCCAGGGCCGTATCCACACCTCCGCGGCCGGGGTGCTGGTCACGCCCGAGGCCGAGGAGGTCGAGGTCGAGATCGGCCCCAACGATCTGCGGATCGACGTCTACCGCTCCTCCGGACCCGGCGGCCAGTCGGTCAACACCACCGACTCCGCGGTGCGCATCACCCACCTGCCCACCGGCATCGTCGTCTCCTGCCAGAACGAGAAGAGCCAGCTCCAGAACAAGGAGCAGGCGCTGCGCATCCTGCGCTCGCGGCTGCTGGCCGCGGCCCAGGAGGAGGCCGAGCGGGAGGCGTCGGACGCGCGGCGCAGCCAGGTCCGCACCGTCGACCGGTCCGAGCGCATCCGTACCTACAACTTCCCGGAAAACCGGATCTCGGACCACCGTGTCGGTTTCAAGGCGTACAACTTGGACCAGGTGCTCGACGGTGAACTCGATCCGGTCATCCAGGCGTGCGTCGACGCCGACGCGGCCGCCAAGCTGGCGGCGGCCGGCTGAGCCACCCACTGATCAACGCTTCGTGCCCTTGTCCGGACCGGCTGGAGGAATTCAGTGAACGTGCTGCTCGCCGAGGTGGCGCAGGCCACTCAGCGGCTGGCCGACGCGGGCGTGCCCTCACCGCGCTTCGACGCGGAGGAGCTCGCCGCCTTTGTGCACGGCGTCAAGCGGGGAGAGCTGCACGGCGTGCCCGACGCCGACTTCGACGCCCGCTACTGGGAGGCGGTCGCCCGCCGCGAGGCCCGCGAACCCCTTCAGCACATCACCGGCCGCGCCTTCTTCCGCTATCTGGAGCTCCAGGTCGGCCCGGGGGTCTTCGTGCCCCGGCCGGAGACCGAGTCGGTGGTCGGCTGGGCGATAGACGCGGTGCGCGCCATGGACGTCGTCGAACCGCTCATCGTCGATCTGTGCTCCGGTTCCGGGGCCATCGCGCTCGCGCTCGCCCAGGAGGTGCCGCGCTCCCGGGTGCACGCCGTGGAGCTGGACGAGGGCGCCCTGCGCTGGGCCCGCAAGAACGTCGAGGGGTCCCGCGTCGTTCTCCATCACGCGGACGCGTTGACGGCCCTGCCCGAGCTCGACGGGCAGGTGGACCTCGTCATCAGCAACCCGCCGTACATCCCGCTGACCGAGTGGGAGTACGTGGCGCCGGAGGCCCGCGATCACGACCCCCAGCTCGCGCTCTTCTCCGGTGAGGACGGCCTCGATGTCATCCGTGGCCTGGAGCGCACCGCCCACCGGCTGCTGCGCCCCGGGGGCGTGGTGGTCATCGAGCACGCGGACACCCAGGGCGGCCAAGTGCCGTGGATCTTCACGGAGGAGCGGGGCTGGGCGGACGCCGCCGACCACCCGGATCTGAACAACCGGCCCCGGTTCGCCACCGCGCGGAAGGCCATGCCGTGACCGCGGCACCGCACCACACACTGGCCAGGTACGAGGAGGAGCGTTAAATGGCACGGCGATACGACTGCGGGGACGCGACCGACCGCAAGACCGGCCTGCGCGAGGCCGCCTCCGCCGTCCGCCGCGGCGAACTGGTCGTGCTGCCCACCGACACCGTCTACGGGATCGGCGCGGACGCCTTCAACGCCGAGGCGGTCGGCGATCTGCTCGAGGCCAAGGGGCGCGGCCGCAACATGCCGACCCCGGTGCTGGTCGGCTCGCCGAACACCCTGCACGGACTGGTCACCGACTTCTCCGAGATGGCCTGGGAGCTGGTGGACGCGTTCTGGCCCGGTGCGCTCACCCTCGTCGCCCGGCACCAGCCGTCGCTCACCTGGGACCTGGGGGAGACCCGGGGCACCGTAGCGGTCCGGATGCCGCTGCACCCGGTGGCGATCGAACTGCTGACGGACTTCGGCCCGATGGCGGTCTCCAGCGCCAACCTGACCGGCCACCCCTCCCCGCAGGACTGCGACGCCGCCCAGGACATGCTGGGGGACTCCGTCTCGGTCTACCTCGACGGCGGGCCGACCCCGGCCGCCGTGCCCTCCTCGATCGTCGATGTGACCGGCAAGGTGCCGGTGCTGCTCCGGGCGGGCGCGCTCACCGCCGAGCAGCTCCGGGAGGTCGTACCCGACCTCGAGGTGGCCAATTGACAGCCCCTGAGGGGCGTGGCATAGCGGAACACCGCGAGAAGAACGCCGAGGCCACCTTCCGCATCCTCCACGTCAGCACCGGCAATGTGTGCCGCTCGCCGATCACCGAGCGGCTGACCCGGCATGCCCTCGCCCACCGCCTCGGAAGTGTCCGCACCCGCGGTCTGATCGTGGAGTCCGCCGGCACCTGGGGCCATGAGGGCGCGCCCATGGAGGCGCACGCCGCCACGGTCCTGACCGACTTCGGGGCCGACCCGGCGGGCTTCCTCGGCCGTGAGCTGCTGGACGAGCACGTCATCCGCGCCGACCTGGTCCTGACCGCCACCCGCGACCACCGGGCGCAGGTGATCTCGATGGGGCACTCGGCGGGGCTGCGCACCTTCACGCTCAAGGAGTTCACCCGGCTGGTGCGGGCCATAGACCCCGCGACGCTGCCCGATCCGGAGGAGGCGGGCGGTGTGGTGGAGCGCGCCCGCGCCCTGGTACAGGCGGCGGCCGCGCTGCGCGGCTGGCTGCTGGCGCCCAACGAGGAGGCGGACGAGGTGCACGATCCGTACGGGGCGCCGATCACCTTCTTCCGCTCCATCGGGGACGAGATCAACCAGGCCCTGGACCCGGTCGTCACGGCGCTGACGGGGGTACCCGCCCCCGCGTAGCCCCGGCCGGGGGTGTCCGATGGATCTTGAGGCCTGCGGCGGGCCCACGCGGCGGAGCCGCATATCGACGCTTTCCCCTACCCGCCCCTTCCCTCAACTGGGGCTCCGCCCCGGACCCCGCTCCTCAAGCTCCCCCAGCTACCGCTGGGAGGTGCCCCCTGGAGGGGCTGGAAGGCGGGGCCCCGGGCGCGCCGTAAGGGGGCCTTCCCGGGCCGTACGGCGCGCCGTACGGCGTCGCGAGGCCTACATTGGGGGTGACCCGATAAGCGCCGATCCGCCGTCCCTCCGAAGGCTGTGAGCACGCCATGGCCGTCACCCCCTGGGGCCCCGATTTCGGGTGCCTCGCCCGCCAGGACCCGGAGCTGGCGGGAATCATCCTGAGCGAGATCGACCGCGTCTCCGGCGGGCTCCAGCTGATCGCGGCCGAGAACTACGCCTCGCCGGCCGTGCTGGCGGCGCTCGCCTCACCACTGGCCAACAAGTACGCCGAGGGCTATCCCGGCGCCCGCCACCACGGCGGCTGCGAGATCGTGGACATCGCCGAGCGGGTGGCCCAGGACCGGGCGAAGGCGCTGTTCGGCGCCGAACACGCCAATGTGCAGCCGCATTCGGGGTCCTCCGCGGTGCTGGCCGCCTACGCCGCGCTGCTGCGGCCCGGGGACACGGTGCTGGCGATGGCGCTGCCGCACGGCGGCCATCTCACCCATGGTTCGCCCGCCAATTTCTCCGGCCGCTGGTTCGACTTCATCGGCTACGGCGTCGATCCGGCGACCGGGCTGATCGACTACGAGCAGCTGCGCGGGCTCGCCCACGCCCATCGCCCGAAGGCGATCGTCTGCGGGTCGATCTCCTATCCCCGCCATCTGGACTACGCCGCCTTCCGCGCCGTCGCGGACGAGGTGGGCGCGTATCTCATCGCCGACGCCGCCCATTCCATCGGTCTGGTCGCGGGAAAGGCGGCGCCGTCCCCGGTGCCGTACGCGGATGTGGTGTGCGCAACGACACACAAGGTGCTGCGCGGGCCGCGCGGCGGAATGCTGCTGTGCGGTGCGGAACTCGCCGAGCGGGTGGACCGGGCGGTGTTCCCGTTCACCCAGGGCGGGGCCCAGATGCACACCGTCGCGGCCAAGGCGGTGGCGTTCGGCGAGGCCGCGGCGCCCGCCTTCACCGCCTATGCGCGGCGGGTGGTGGCCAATGCCCGAGTACTGGCGGACGCCCTGGTCGGGGAGGGGCTGGCGGTCACCACGGGCGGCACCGACACCCATATGATCACCGCCGATCCGGCCCCGCTCGGCCTGGACGGACGCACCGCGAAGGGCCGCTGCGCGGCCGCCGGGATCGTCCTGGACACCTGCGCGCTGGCGTCCGCCACCGAGCCCCGGGGGTGCGTCAAGGGGCTGCGTCTTGGCACCGCCGCGGTGACCACACAGGGAATGGGAGCGCCGGAAATGGAGCGCATAGCCAATCTCATGGGAACCGTGTTGCGGGACGAGGGCGTGGTACGGGAAAAGGTGGCGGATCTGGCGGGGAGATTTCCGCCCTATCCGGACGACGGCCGAATCATGCAACCATCCGAAGGTGTAGGACGTCTGTAAGTACGTTCACCGCGAGGCGTCGGACACGCATAGGGTGTGGGGCTGTGATGGCCAGCGATACCTCTGGGGCAGCCTGTGCGTGAATACCTGCTGACTCTGTGCATCACGGCCGCGGTCACCTATCTGCTGACCGGGCCGGTGCGGAAATTCGCCATCGCGGCCGGTGCGATGCCCGAGATCCGCGCCCGTGATGTGCACCGTGAGCCCACGCCACGGCTCGGCGGCATCGCCATGTTCGGCGGGCTGTGCGCGGGGCTGCTGGTCGCCGCCCACCTGACCAACCTCAAGGACGTCTTCGAGGTCTCCAACGAGCCACGGGCGCTGCTGTCCGGCGCCGGGCTGATCTGGCTGCTCGGGGTGCTGGACGACAAGTGGGGCGTGGACGCGCTGATCAAGCTGGGCGGCCAGATGATCGCCGCCGGTGTGATGGTGCTCCAGGGTCTGACCATCCTGTGGCTTCCGGTGCCCGGTGTGGGACCGGTCTCGCTGACGCCCTGGCAGGGCACGCTGCTCACCGTCGCGCTGGTCGTCATCACCATCAACGCGGTCAACTTCGTTGACGGGCTCGATGGTTTGGCGTCCGGGATGGTGTGCATCGCCGCCGCGGCGTTCTTCATGTACGCGTACCGCATCTGGTACGGCTACGGCCTGGAGGCGGCCGCGCCCGCCACCCTGTTCGCCGCCGTCCTCATGGGGATGTGCCTGGGCTTCCTGCCGCACAACGCCCACCCCGCGCGGATCTTCATGGGCGACTCGGGTTCGATGCTGATCGGGCTGGTGCTGGCGGCGGGCGCCATCTCCATCACCGGCCAGGTGGACCCGGACGCGATGAAGCTGTTCGAGGGGTCCGAGCAGGCCGCGGTGCACGCCACCGTCCCGGTCTACATCCCGCTGCTGCTGCCGCTGACCGTCATCGCGGTGCCCTTCGCCGACCTGGTGCTGGCGATCGTCCGCCGCACCTGGCGGGGTCAGTCGCCGTTCGCCGCCGACCGCGGCCATCTGCACCACCGGCTGCTGGAGATCGGCCACTCGCACAGCCGGGCCGTCCTGATCATGTATTTCTGGTCGGCGCTGATCGCCTTCGGCGCCGTGGCGTACTCGGTGAACTCGGCCGGTGTGTGGTTCGTGCTGGCGATCGTGGCGCTGAGCGGGGTCGGTCTCGTGCTGTTGCTGCTGCCGCGGTTCACCCCGCGTGTTCCGCGCTGGGCGGAGGGGTTCGTTCCGCCGCGCTACCGCCGCGCCAACCGGATCGCCGGGGCCGAGCAGGGGGCGGAGGCGCAGCAGGAGGCGCCCGCCGAGCCCGTGGCGGCCGCGGCCGGTGCCGGGTCCGCCGCCTCGGGGCCGGACCTGGTCAAGCCCGAGCCGGTGGGCTCCGGGCGACACGGCGGCGCGAGCAACGGGACGAGCGGCGGGGCGAGCGCCGGGGCGAACGGTGTGAACGGCGCCACCGCGATCGGCGACCGATCCCGCTTCACCCACCGCCGACGCATCGGAACACCCCAGTAATCTCCCCAGTCATCGCAGCGATGTCCCCAGTCATCGCCCCGGTCAAAGGAGTCCGGCGAGAGCGCTGAAGATCACAGAGCGGCGTCAGCACGGTACACACCTCATAACTCTCCCGTGTGATGTGCAGCACACTCGGTGGGTAAAGACCTCATCAAATAGTTTGTGATACCGTTCACTAAACCCGGTGCTAGACCCGAGGGGCCGTAGGGCGACGGCTCTTCCTCGTGAGGTTCCCTCTGTCCCCGGGGATACGCTCGTCCACGACGAATCGTTGCTTCCGACACTTGCCGGAGAAACCCTTCATGCAGTCCAACGACGCCAGAACGCTCCTGAGTTGCGCCGTGCCCACAGCCATCGCCGGTGTGGTCGCCGTCGCCGTCGGTTCTGTGCTCGCAGGCGGCAAGGGGGCGATCGGCGCGGGCTTTGGCACATTCGTCGCCGTGGTGGTGATGGCTTCCGGGCTGATCGTGCTGGAGCGCACGGCGAAGCACCTGCCCCATCTGTTCCAGGCCATGGGCATGGTCCTCTTCATGGCCGAGTTCCTGCTGGTGGCGGTCGTGCTCGCGGTGTTCCAGGACACCACGCTGTTCAATGTCAAGGCTTTCGCCCTCGCACTGCTCGCCGCGACCCTGGTGTGGGTCGGCGCACAGACCCGTGCACACATGAAGGCCAAGATCCTCTATGTGGAGCCGGAAGCCGAGGACGAACGCAAGCCCGGGGGGGCGAAGAAGTCCGCTCCCGCCGGGTCCACGCCGTGAGAAGTAGGGCCGGGATAAGAGCATGTGCGCTCACCTGCTATCGTCCGGTGCCATCTGAGGCACAGCGGGCGCAGGTAGCTGAACCCCCGGAATTCACGGGACGGAATCGGCGGCCCATGCAGCTGATGCCCTACATACCACTCGGCCACGCGCCGATCAGCCGCCCCCACATTCGTAAGACCAGTCCAGTGCCGTTCCGTGGCCGCGTGCCGCGCCGACACAACGAGGTTGCCGTACCCATGCGCCACGCTGAAGGAGCTCGCGGTGAGTTCTGACCAGACGCTCGCCTTCGAGACGAACTGCCACATCTTCGACGGGTGCGGCTTCCCGGCACCCGGACTCCATTCGTTCAAGTTCGAGCCGCTCTTCTCGATCGGCGGATTCGACTTCAACAAGCCCATGCTGCTCGCGCTGCTGGGCACCGTCGCCATTGTCTGGTTCTTCTGGGCCGCGTTCGGCCGGGCCAAGGTGGTCCCCGGCAAGCTCCAGATGGTCGGCGAGGCCGGTTACGACTTCGTGCGCCGCGGGCTGGTCTACGAGGCCCTCGGGAAGAAGGAGGGCGAGAAGTACGTCCCCCTCATGGTCTCGCTGTTCTTCTTCGTGTGGATCATGAACCTGTGGTCGGTCATCCCGATCGCCCAGTTCCCGGTGACGTCGATCATCGCCTTCCCGGCCGGTCTCGCCGCCATCGTCTACGTCCTCTGGATGTACCTGACCTTCAAGAAGCACGGCTTCGTCGGCGGCTGGAAGAACATCACCGGCTACGACAAGGAGCTCGGCGCGATCCTGCCGATGATCGTCGTGATCGAGTTCTTCTCGAACGTGATCATCCGGCCCTTCACCCACGCGGTCCGGCTCTTCGCCAACATGTTCGCCGGCCACCTGCTGCTGCTGATGTTCACCATCGGCTCCTGGTACCTGCTGAACGGCATCGGGATCGCCTACGCGGGCGCGTCCTTCGTGATGACGATTCTGCTGACCGCCTTCGAGCTCTTCATCCAGGCTGTCCAGGCGTACGTCTTCGTGCTCTTGGCCTGCAACTACGTTCAGGGCGCGCTCGCCGAGCACCACTGAGCACACCTGCCTCCCAGACCATCAGACGTCCGGTGGCCAACCCCCACCGGCCCATGAAACGCAAAGGAAGAACCGGCATGTCCGCTCTCCAGACCCTCGCCGCCGACGGCATCACCGGCAACCTCGGTTCGATCGGTTACGGTCTCGCCGCCATCGGCCCCGGCGTCGGCGTCGGCATCATCTTCGGTAACGGCACCCAGGCCCTGGCCCGTCAGCCCGAGGCGGCCGGCCTGATCCGCGCCAACCAGATCATGGGCTTCGCCTTCTGTGAGGCGCTCGCGCTGATCGGTATCGTCATGGGCTTCCTTTTCAAGTCCTGAACGGACCGCTTTAACCACGACAGACGGAAGGCACTGATGTGAACGCCCTGGTACAGGTGGCGGCCGAGGAGAGTGAGAACCCCCTCATCCCGCCGATCCCGGAGCTGGTCATCGGCCTGATCGCCTTTGCCATCGTCTTCATCTTCCTCGCCAAGAAGCTCCTCCCGAACATCAACCGGGTTCTGGAGGAGCGCCGCGAGGCGATCGAGGGCGGCATGGAGAAGGCCGAGGCCACTCAGGCCGAAGCCCAGCAGGTCCTCGAGGACTACCGAGCCCAGCTCGCCGACGCCCGTCACGAGGCCGCGCGACTGCGCCAGGAGGCGCAGGAGCAGGGCGCCGCGCTCATCGCAGAGATGCGCGCGGAGGGCCAGCGGCAGCGTGAGGAGATCATCGCCGCCGGTCACTCGCAGATCGAGGCCGATCGCAAGCAGGCCGCTCAAACCCTGCGCCAGGACGTGGGCAGGCTCGCCACCGACCTGGCCGGCCGGATCGTCGGTGAGTCGCTCGAGGACGTGGCCCGGCAGAGCCGCACCATCGACCGGTTCCTCGACGAGCTCGAGGCGAAGGCGACCGATGGCTCGAAGGCCGAGGCCGGCCGATGAACGGAGCGAGCCGGGAGGCACTGGCAGCCGCGCGCGAGCGCTTCGACGCCCTGACGGACAACACCGCCGTCGACGCGACGAAGCTCGCCGATGAGCTGGCCGCCGTCACCGCGCTGCTCGACCGCGAGGTCTCGCTGCGCCGGGTCCTCACCGACCCGGCGCAGCCCGGCGAGGCCAAGGCCGAACTGGCCGCGCGGGTGCTGGGCGGACAGGTCGGCGGCGAGACCATCGACCTGGTCTCCGGCCTGGTCCGGTCCCGCTGGTCGCGCTCGCGCGACCTGGTGGACTCGCTCGAGGAGCTGGCCAGCGCCGCCGACCTGGTCGCGGCCGAGCGGGCCGGCACCCTCGACGACGTGGAGGACGAGCTGTTCCGGTTCGGCCGGATCGTCTCCTCCTCGTCCGAGCTGCGCGGTGCGCTCACCGACCGGCGCGCAAGCGTCTCCGCCAAGTCCGGGCTGGTCCGCGAGCTGCTCGGCGGCCGCGCCGACCAGCGGACCGAGCGGCTGGTGATCCGCATGGTGACCCATCCGCGGGGTCGTAGCCTGGAGGCGGGTCTCGACGAGCTGTCCAGGCTGGCGGCGGCGCGCCGGGACCGTACGGTCGCGGTCGTCACCTCCGCGGTGCCGCTCAGCGACCGGCAGAAGCAGCGGCTCGGTGACGCACTGGGGAAGCTGTACGGACGGAAGATGCACCTGAACCTGGATGTGGACCCGGAGGTCCTCGGCGGGATCTCGGTGCGCATCGGCGACGAGGTCATCAACGGGACCATCGCGGACCGCCTCGAAGAGGCGACCCGGCGGATGGCCGGCTGACACAGCCACCAACTCAACAAGCATGTAAGCGGCCCGAGTTGGGCCGTAGTCAAACACTTCGGGCCCAACAAGGAGAGCAGGGAACCCAGATGGCGGAGCTCACGATCCGGCCGGAGGAGATCCGGGACGCGCTGGAGAACTTTGTCCAGGCGTACAAGCCGGACGCGGCCTCGCGCGAGGAGGTCGGTACGGTCAGCGTTGCCGGCGACGGCATCGCGAAGGTCGAGGGTCTTCCCTCGGCCATGGCGAACGAACTGCTGAAGTTCGAGGACGGCACCCTCGGCCTCGCCCTCAACCTCGAGGAGCGCGAGATCGGTGCCGTTGTCCTCGGCGAGTTCAGCGGCATCGAGGAGGGCCAGCAGGTGCACCGCACCGGCGAGGTCCTCTCGGTAGCCGTCGGCGAGGGCTACCTCGGCCGCGTCGTCGACCCGCTGGGCAACCCGATCGACGGCCTCGGCGAGATCGAGACCGAGGGCCGCCGCGCCCTCGAACTTCAGGCCCCCACGGTCATGGACCGCAAGTCGGTGCACGAGCCGATGGAGACCGGCTACAAGGCCGTCGACGCGATGACCCCGATCGGCCGTGGCCAGCGTCAGCTGATCATCGGCGACCGGCAGACCGGCAAGACCGCGCTGTGCGTCGACACGATCATCAACCAGCGTGACAACTGGCGCTCCGGCGACCCGAAGAAGCAGGTCCGCTGCATCTATGTCGCCATCGGCCAGAAGGGCTCCACCATCGCGTCCGTGCGCGGCGCGCTGGAGGAGGCCGGCGCCCTGGAGTACACGACGATCGTCGCCGCCCCGGCGTCCGACCCGGCGGGCTTCAAGTACCTGGCCCCCTACACCGGCTCGGCCATCGGCCAGCACTGGATGTACGAGGGCAAGCACGTCCTGATCGTCTTCGACGACCTGTCCAAGCAGGCCGACGCCTACCGCGCGGTGTCGCTGCTGCTGCGCCGCCCGCCGGGCCGTGAGGCCTACCCGGGTGACGTCTTCTACCTGCACTCCCGGCTGCTGGAGCGCTGCGCCAAGCTCTCCGAGGAGATGGGCTCCGGTTCGATGACCGGTCTGCCGATCGTCGAGACCAAGGCGAACGACGTGTCGGCGTTCATCCCGACCAACGTCATCTCCATCACCGACGGCCAGTGCTTCCTGGAGTCCGACCTGTTCAACGCCGGACAGCGGCCGGCCCTGAACGTCGGTATCTCGGTCTCCCGCGTCGGTGGTTCCGCCCAGCACCGGGCCATGCGCCAGGTCTCCGGCCGCCTCCGGGTGGACCTCGCCCAGTACCGCGAGCTGGAGGCGTTCGCCGCCTTCGGCTCGGACCTGGACGCGGCCTCCAAGGCGTCGCTGGAGCGCGGTGCCCGCATGGTCGAGCTGCTGAAGCAGGGGCAGTACGCCCCGTTCTCCACCGAGGACGAGATCGTCTCCATCTGGTCCGGCACCACCGGCAAGATGGACGACGTGCCCGTGGAGGACATCCGCCGCTTCGAGCGGGAGCTGCTGGACTACCTCCACCGTGAGCACAAGTCGCTGCTGACCAGCATCGTCGAGGGCGGCAAGATGTCCGACGACACGATTCAGGCGCTGGGCGAGGCCGTGGACTCCTTCAAGCGGCAGTTCGAGACCTCGGGCGGCAAGCTGCTGGGCGAGGACTGAGCGCATGGGTGCCCAGCTGAGGGTCTACAAGAGGCGGATCAAGTCCGTCTCCGCGACCAAGAAGATCACCAGGGCGATGGAGATGATCGCCGCCTCGCGCGTCGTCAAGGCGCAGCGCCAGGTGGCCGCGTCGACTCCGTACGCCACCGAGCTCACCCGGGCGGTGGGCGCGGTCGCCAAGGGCTCCACCACCCAGCACGCGCTGACCACGGAGAGCGACAACCCGACCCGCGCCGCGGTGCTGCTCATCACGAGCGACCGGGGTCTCGCGGGCGGCTACTCCTCCAACGTGATCAAGGCGGCCGAGGAGCTCACCGAGCGGCTCACCCGTGAGGGCAAGGAGGTCGACGCGTACATCGTCGGCCGCAAGGGCGTGGCGTACTACGCCTTCCGTGAGCGCAAGGTCACGGAGTCGTGGGGCGGCTTCACCGACAACCCCACCTACGCGGATGCCAAGAAGATCGCGGGCCCGCTGATCGAGGCCGTTCTCAAGGACACGGCCGAGGGCGGCGTGGACGAGCTGCACATCGTCTTCACCGAGTTCGTCTCGATGCTGACGCAGACCCCGGTCAAGGACCGGCTGCTGCCGCTCAGCCTCGAGGAGACGGCGGAGGCGCAGGAGAGGAAGGGCGAGATCCTTCCGCTCTTCGACTTCGAGCCGTCGTCCGAGGACGTCCTGGACGCCCTGCTGCCCCGGTATGTCGAGGCCCGTATCTACAACGCCCTGCTCCAGGCCGCCGCCTCCAAGCACGCGGCCACCCGGCGGGCGATGAAGTCGGCGACCGACAACGCCGAAGAGCTCATCAAGTCGCTCACGCGGCTTGCCAACGCGGCCCGCCAGGCCGACATCACCCAGGAAATCAGCGAGATCGTCGGTGGCGCGAGTGCTCTGGCCGACGCCTCCGCGGGGAGTGACTGACACTATGACCACCACTGTTGAGCCAACCGCTGTGGCCGCCGGCCGCGTCGCGCGGGTCATCGGCCCGGTCGTCGACGTGGAGTTCCCCGTCGACGCGATGCCGGACATCTACAACGCGCTGACCGTCGAGGTCGCCGACCCGGCGCAGGAGGGCGCGAAGAAGACCCTGACCCTCGAGGTCGCCCAGCACCTGGGCGAGGGTCTGGTCCGCGCCATCTCCATGGAGCCCACCGACGGTCTGGTCCGCCAGGCCGCGGTGACCGACACCGGCGACGGCATCACGGTGCCGGTCGGCGATGTCACCAAGGGCCGGGTGTTCAACACCCTGGGCAAGATCCTCAACGAGCCCGAGGCCGAGTCCGAGGTCACCGAGCGCTGGTCCATCCACCGCAAGGCCCCGGCGTTCGACCAGCTCGAGTCCAAGACCGAGATGTTCGAGACCGGTCTGAAGGTCGTCGACCTGCTGACCCCGTACGTCAAGGGCGGCAAGATCGGCCTGTTCGGCGGCGCGGGCGTCGGCAAGACCGTCCTCATCCAGGAAATGATCATGCGTGTGGCCAAGCTGCACGAGGGCGTTTCGGTGTTCGCCGGTGTCGGTGAGCGCACCCGTGAGGGCAACGACCTGATCGAGGAGATGGCCGAGTCCGGCGTGCTCCCGCAGACCGCGCTGGTCTTCGGCCAGATGGACGAGCCCCCGGGCACCCGTCTCCGCGTCGCCCTGGCCGGTCTGACCATGGCGGAGTACTTCCGCGATGTGCAGAAGCAGGACGTGCTGTTCTTCATCGACAACATCTTCCGCTTCACCCAGGCCGGTTCCGAGGTCTCGACCCTGCTCGGCCGGATGCCCTCCGCGGTGGGCTACCAGCCGAACCTGGCCGACGAGATGGGCATCCTCCAGGAGCGCATCACCTCGACCCGCGGTCACTCGATCACCTCGATGCAGGCGATCTACGTCCCCGCGGACGACCTGACCGACCCGGCCCCGGCGACCACCTTCGCGCACCTCGACGCGACCACGGTGCTCTCCCGGCCGATCTCGGAGAAGGGCATCTACCCGGCGGTGGACCCGCTGGACTCGACGTCCCGGATCCTGGACCCGCGCTACATCTCGCAGGACCACTACGACTGCGCCTCGCGCGTGAAGTCGATCCTCCAGAAGTACAAGGACCTCCAGGACATCATCAACATCCTGGGCATCGACGAGCTCGGCGAGGAGGACAAGCTCACCGTCTTCCGCGCCCGTCGTATCGAGCGCTTCCTGTCGCAGAACACCCACGCGGCGAAGCAGTTCACCGGTCTCGACGGATCGGACGTGCCGCTGGACGAGTCCATCGCCGCGTTCAACGCGATCGCCGACGGTGAGTTCGACCACTTCCCCGAGCAGGCGTTCTTCATGTGCGGTGGCCTGGACGACCTCAAGGCCAAGGCCAAGGAGCTGGGCGTCTCCTGAGCCCGGTAGCTCCGCGAGAGGGGTGGGCCCGGTCCCGCCCCTCTCCGTACGCCCGTTATTCTTTGACGAAAGCCCTGCCCGACCCGGCAGGGAGAGACCCGAGGAGCCACGTTGGCTGCTGAGCTGCACGTCGAGATGGTCGCGGCGGACCGTAGTGTCTGGTCCGGCGCGGCCACCTTGGTCATCGCGCGCACCACATCGGGTGACATCGGCGTCATGCCCGGCCACCAGCCGCTGCTCGGTGTGCTGGAGTCCGGCCCGGTGACCATCCGTTCGGTCGACGGCGGGACGGTCGTGGCCGCGGTGCACGGTGGGTTCATCTCGTTCTCGGACGACAAGCTCTCACTGCTGGCCGAGGTCGCGGAGCTGTCCGACGAAATCGATGTGAAGCGCGCGGAGCGGGCGCTGGAGCGTGCCAAGTCGGAGGCGGACGCCGCCGCCGAGCGGCGCGCCGACGTCCGGCTGCGCGCGGTGGCGGGAGCGCACTGAGCCTGTCACGTACGGTCGGAAAACCTCAGCCGCGGACCTCGCTGGAGCTCCCCTTCAGCGGTCCGCGGCTGAGGCGATGCAGGTGCGGTTTTTCCGGATGAGGCGAGGAGGTCGGTGAAGATGGTCCTCGCTCTGCTTGTGGGCGGCGTGGTCGTCGCGCTGGTGGTGGTGGGACTCTTCGTCTTCGGTCTCCGGCGGCGGCTGATCCAGCGGTCCGGCGGAACCTTCGACTGTTCACTGCGCTGGGATCCACCGCCAAGCGAATCCGAACCGAGCGGCAAGGGCTGGGTGTACGGCGTCGCCCGCTACAACGGTGACCGCGTCGAGTGGTTCCGGGTCTTCTCCTACGCGCCCAGGCCCCGGCGGATCCTGGAGCGCGCCTCGATCGAGGTGCTGGAGCGGCGCACCCCCAAGGGCGAGGAGGAGCTGGCGCTGCTCTCCGACGCGGTGGTGCTCGCCTGCCGGCACGGCGGCACCCGGCTGGAACTGGCCATGAGCGACGACGCCCTGACCGGCTTTCTGGCCTGGCTGGAGGCCGCACCCCCCGGCCAGCGCGTCAACGTGGCCTGAGCCGCCTTTTCCGCGCGGCTAGCGTACGCCCAGTTCCTGGGCCAGTACCGCGGCCTGGACCCGGCTGCGCAGCTCCAGCTTGTTCAGCAGCCGGCTGACATGCGTCTTCACCGTCGCCTCCGCCATCGTCAGCCGCTCCGCGATCTGCGCGTTCGACAGCCCCTGCCCCAGACAGGCCAGCACCTCACGCTCCCGCGGGGTGAGCGTGGCCAGCACCTCGGGGCCGGGTGCGGTGGGGGAGGGGGAGGCCTGGGGCCGGGCGAACTCCGCGATCAGACGGCGGGTGACCGCGGTGGCGATCATGCCCTCGCCGCGCCCCACCGTACGGACCGCCTCGATCAGATCGGCCGCCTCGCTGTCCTTGAGCAGGAACCCGGCGGCGCCCGCGCGCAGCGCCCCGAAGACGTACTCGTCCAGGTCGAAGGTGGTCAGCACCAGCACGTCCGCCAGTCGCTCCTCGACCACCTGGCGGGTGGCCGAGACCCCGTCCAGCCGGGGCATCTGGACGTCCATGAGCACCACATCGGGGCGCAGCGCCCGGGCCATCTCCACCGCCTGGAGGCCGTCCACCGCCTCGCCGACCACCTCCACGTCGGGGGCGGACCGCAGGATCAGCACCAGTCCGGAGCGGACCGAGCCCTGGTCCTCGGCGACCAGCACCCGGATCGGCTGGGACGCGGAACGGGCGGGCGGGGCGGGCGGGGTCACGGCGGCTCCTGGTCGTCGAAGGGTCATGGCACGCTCTGGGCGCTCGTGCTCTGGGCGCTCTCGTCGTCCAGCGGCAGCGCGGCCCGCACCCGCCAGACCATGCCCTCGGGCCCGGCGACCGGACCGGCGTCGAGCGTGCCGCCGAGCAGGGACACCCGTTCGCGCATCCCGATCAGCCCGGTGCCGGAGCCGGGCGCCCGGGGGCCCTCGCGGTCGCCGTACGGGCTGATGACGCTGACCTCGAGCGGGCCGTCCGCGCGGTGCGCCAGCGTGACGTCCACCCGGCCGGGCGCGGCGTGCTTGAGGGCGTTGGTGAGCGACTCCTGGACGATGCGGTACGCGGCGAGCTCGACCGGGGCGGGCAGCGGGGCGGTGCCGTCCGGCCGCTCGTCGTACAGGACGATGTCCTGGCCGCCGGGGCGGGCGTTGGTGCGGGCCTGCTCCAGCAGGGTGTCGAGCGCGTCGAGGGTGGAGGTGGCGGCCGGTTCCGAGGTCTCCCCGGGGTCCCGCAGCAGCCCGATCAGCCGGCGCATCTCGGCCAGGCCGCGCACGCTGTTCTCCCGGATGACGCCGAGCGCCTCGTCGGTCGCGGCGGGGTCCTTCAGGGACAGGGCGGCGCTGGAGTGGATGGCGATGGCCGAGAGGTGGTTGGCCACCATGTCGTGGAGTTCGCGCGCCATCCGGGAGCGCTCTGAGGCCACCGCCTCCCGCCGGTCCAACTCGGCCAGCAGCGCGACGCGTTCGGCCTCCAGACGGGCGGCCTGGGCCTCTTCGCGGTGGTTGCGGATCACCGTCCCGGTCCACGCCGGGGTGACGACGAGGAGTCCGACGAACGCTCCGGCCAGCAGCGCCAGGGGGTCGTTGTAGACGGCCAGCGGCACCACGGTCACCAGCCCCGTGACGAGCCAGCAGATCCGGGGGATGCGCTGGGCGGCGGTGGCGCCGGAATACATGACGGCCGCGTAGACCAGATCGGTGTACATCAGCATCGTCGCGGCCAGCCCGCCGCTGAGGGCGTCGACGGCGAGCGCGGCGGTCCCCACGCCCAGGGCGATGAGGGGCCTGGAGCGCCGCACCAGTTCGGCCGCCGAGATCACGAGCAGCGCGATCAGCCCCAGCCACCGGGGCGTGCCGTAGTACGAAGGATTGTTGTGCAGCCCCAGCGCCCACATCAGGGCCCCGCCGAGCAGTCCGCCAAGACCGATCACGACGTCATGCTGGTGCGGGCGTGGGAGGTGGGGACGGGACGGCATGGCACCCATCACACCATGTACGCCGCCGGGCGGACCTCCCCCCTGGGGCCGGGCCCGCCGCCCGGCGGCGTACATCGAAGGATGCAGTCGGGATTCATCGCCGCCGACGACGCGCGCGGACCGATCGACGGGGAGGCTTGGGACCAAGGCAGAGCGAGAGAGGAAACATCGTGGTTGTCGCGCTGATCATCGCCTGTGAGGTCGGCTTCTGGGTGCTGTTGGCCCTCGGCATTCTGCTGCGCTACGTGGCGAAGATGCCGAAGGCGAGCACCGTGGTGCTCCTGTGCGAACCGGTGCTGGAGGTGGTGCTGTTTGTGACGACCGTGATCGATCTGAGGAACGGCGCCGAACCGGACTGGAAACACGGTCTCGCCGCGGTCTACATCGGCTACTCGGCCGCGCTCGGCCATTCGACGGTCAAATGGGTCGACGCCCGGGTGGCCCACCGCTTCTTCGGCGGGCCGCCGCCGGTCAAGCCCGCGAAGTACGGTGCGGCGCGCACGCTGCACGAGTGGAAGACCGCCGGGCGCTGGGTGCTGGCCGCGGTCATCGCCATGGCACTGCTCCAGGGCGGGATCTGGTACGTCGGCGACGACGGTGAGATCGGCTCGCTGCGCGACTGGCAGCTGAAGATGCTGTTCCTGATCGGCATCAACGTGGCCATCGCGCTCAGCTACACGCTCTTTCCCAAGCGGGAGCGCTCCGCGTCGTCTGCCCGCTAACCCCCGTAACGGGCAGACGACGCCGGGCCCCGCCCCGCCCCGTCGGCCCCGGCCACGTGCTGCCACGCGCCGGCCGGGCCGACGGGGCCCGTGGTTTTTCAGCGGTTCTCGCCCGGGACCCACAGGACGTCGCCGACCTCCTTGTTGGCCGAGCGGGCCAGGATGAACAGCAGATCCGAGAGCCGGTTGAGATAGGTGGCGGTGAGCGCGTTCATCGAGTCCCCGTGCTCGGTGAGCGCCGCCCAGGTGGAGCGCTCGGCGCGGCGCGCCACGGTGCACGCCTGGTGCAGCAGCGCCGCGCCCGGGGTGCCGCCCGGGAGGATGAAGCTGCGCAGCTTCTCCAGCCCCTCCAGGAAGCGGTCGCAGTCCGCCTCCAGTTTGTCGATATAGCTCTGCGCCACGCGCAGCGGCGGATGGGCGGGGTCCTCCACCACCGGTGTGCACAGGTCCGCGCCCACGTCGAACAGGTCGTTCTGGACGCGGACCAGCACCTTGACGATCTCGGCGGGCAGTTGGCCCAGTGCGATGGCCACCCCGATCGCGGCGTTCGCCTCGTTGGCGTCGGCGTACGCGCCGATCCGCGAATCGGTCTTGGCGGTGCGGCTCATATCGCCGAGGGCGGTGGTGCCCGTGTCGCCGGTGCGCGTATAGATGCGGGTGAGATTGACCATGGCTCCGAGCCTACGCGGCGGCCCTACGCCCCGGCCTGCTGGAAGAGCCGTGCCCCGAGGGTGACGGCCACGGCCGCGAGCGCGGTGGCGACCAGCGCGGCCAGCGCGATCTTCCCGTCCCCGTACTCCCCGGCGAAGGCGGCCCGCACCCCGTCCACGAGATAGCGGAACGGCACGAAGTGCGAGGCGATGTCGAGCCAGCGGGGCCCGAGCGACATCGGCAGCAGGATGCCGGACAGCAGCATCGCGGGCATGGTGATGGAGTTGATGACCGGCGCGAACCCCTGCGGCGAGGACACCCGCATCGCCAGCGCGTAGGAGAGCGAGGCGAGCGAGATGGTCAGCACGCCGACGAAGACGAAGCCGATGACCACGCCCAGCACCGGGGCGCGCAGCCCGAGCGCCACGGCGACGCACACCAGCGCCAGGGACTGCCACAGCAGCTGGACGACGTCCTTGAGCACCCGGCCCATCAGCAGCGCCAGCCGGCTGACCGGGGTCACCCGCATCCGCTCGATGACGCCCGTACGCCGCTCGAGGATCAGCCCGATCCCGGTGAACGAGGCGCTGAACAGGCCGAGTTGGACGAGGATGCCGGGGACGATGGTCTGCCAGGAGCTGGCCCGGCCGCCGAGCGGCAGATCGGTGAGCAGCGGGCCGAAGAAGACGAGGAAGAGCAGCGGCTGAACCATCCCGAAGATCAGGGCGGGTTTGGAGCGCAGCGTCTGGCGGGCGTAGCGGCCGAATATCAGGGCCGTGTCGGAGACGAGATGAGGCATGGGGCCTTGGTCCTCTGCTTGGGGCGGTTCCGGGGCTAGGTGTCCTGGTCAGACGGCGAGCGGGGCGGGGTCCCGCGGGGCGGTGCCGCGCCCGGTGATGGCGATGAAGGCGTCCTGGAGGGTGGCGTCCGGTGCGCCGCCGTGCTCCGCCTTGAGCCGCTCCGCCGTCCCCTCTGCGGCCACCAGGCCCTGGTCGACGATGACCAGCCGGTCGGACAGCGCCTCCGCCTCGTCCAGGTAGTGGGTGGTCAGGAAGACCGTCATGCCGTGCTCGGCGCGCAGCCGGCGGATCAGCTGCCACAGATCGGCGCGGCTGCCGGGGTCGAGCCCGGTGGTCGGCTCGTCCAGGAAGAGGATCTCGGGCCGGTGGACCAGGCCGAGGGCGATGTCCAGCCGCCGCCGCTGGCCGCCGGAGAGCGCGGCGCAGGGGCGGTCCAGCAGCTCGGCCAGGCCCAGCTCCCGGGCCAGCTCCCCGGCGCGGGCGGTGGCCTCGGCCCTGCCCATCCGGTAGAGCCGCCCCTGGGTGACCAGTTCCTCCCGTACGGAGACGGTGGGATCGACCCCGCCGGACTGGGCCACATAGCCGATCCGCCGGCGCACCCCGGCCGGATCGCGGGCGAGGTCGTGCCCGGCGACGGTGGCGCTGCCGCCGGTCGGCGGGAGCAGCGTGGTGAGCATGCGCAGCGTGGTGGTCTTGCCCGCTCCGTTGGGTCCGAGGAAGCCGAGGATCTCACCGCGCTCGACGGTCAGGTCGATACCGCGCACGGCTGCCACGGGGCCGCGCCTGGTCCGGAAGGTGTGGGTGAGGCCGTTCGTCGTGATGACTGCCATGGGACCCAGAAAAACAGAGGGGCACCAATTTTGCAATCACCCCAAAAATCAAGGAACACCAGCGAAGCTAGGATGAGGCCATGGCGGAAGGACTCAGGGAGCGGAAGAAGCGGCAGACCAGGCAGCACATCTCGGACATCGCGACCGGGCTGTTCATGGCGCGCGGCTTCGAGGCGGTCACGATCGCGGAGATCGCCGAGGCGGCCGAGGTCTCCGTCAACACGGTCTACAACTACTTCCCGACCAAGGAAGACCTCTTCGTCGACCGCGAGGAGGAGGTCGTCGACCGCCCCTCCCGGCTCGTGCGGGAGCGCGCGGCCGGGCAGTCGGCGGCGCGGGCGCTGATGGACCAGCTGCGCCAGGACATCCGCGAACGGCACGCCTATGTCGGGCTGAGCGAGGGCTACGACCGGTTCCGGCAGGTCATCGTGGAGTCCCCGACGCTCATGGCCAGGCTCTTCGCCATCCAGGGCAGGGCGGTCCATCAGCTCGGGGTCACCCTGCGCGAGGAGGCCGCCGCCGACCCCGGGGACCCCAGGCCCGAGTTCATCGCCCATCAGCTCGTCGGGTTGCAGAACGCGGTGCTGCGCTCGATCATCCGCGGGCTCGCGGAGGGCGGCGACGTGGACGCCGTCGCCGAGGACGCCCTCCGTAAGGTCGACGTCATGGAGTCGCTCCTGAGCGACACGGTCCTCAACTATGCGGCGAAGAACACACCGTGACGCGCGTTACGAGGGGCTGCCCGCGGGGGTGAACGGACGTTAAGGTCCGGCACATCGGACTGTGACCAAGTCGGACGGAATCAGAAGGAGTGTGTCGTGGCCAAGAAGCTCGCGGTCATTGGAGCCGGACTCATGGGGTCCGGTATCGCGCAGGTCTCGGCCCAGGCCGGCTGGGACGTGGTGCTGCGCGATGTGACCGACGAGGCGCTGCGGCGCGGCACGGACACCATCCGGGCCTCGTACGAGAAGTTCGTCTCCAAGGGCAAGCTGGCGGCGGAGGAGGCCGAGCGGGCGCTGGGCCGGATCACCACCACGACCGACCTGGACGCCGCCGCCGACGCGGATGTCGTGGTGGAGGCGGTCTTCGAGAAGATCGAGGTCAAGCGGGAGATCTTCGGCGCCCTCGATGAACTGGTCAAGGACGACACGATCCTGGCCTCGAACACCTCGGCCATCCCGATCACCAAGATCGCCGCGGCCACCCGGCGGCCGGAGCGGGTCGTCGGTACCCACTTCTTCTCGCCGGTGCCGATGATGGGGCTGTGCGAGCTGGTGCGCGGGCACAAGACGAGCGATGAAACCCTGGCCGCCGCACGGGAGTTCGCGGAGGGCGTCGGCAAGACCTGTATCGTCGTCAACCGCGATGTCGCGGGTTTCGTCACCACCCGGCTGATCTCCGCCCTCGTCGTGGAGGCGGCGAAGCTGTACGAGTCGGGGGTCGCCACGGCCGAGGACATCGACACCGCCTGCAAGCTGGGCTTCGGCCATGCGATGGGACCCCTCGCGACGGCCGACCTGACCGGTGTGGACATCCTGCTGCACGCCACCGACAACATCTACACCGAATCGCAGGACGAGAAGTTCGCACCGCCGGAGATCATGCGCCGGATGGTCGATGCGGGGGACATCGGCCGGAAGAGCGGCGAGGGCTTCTACCGCTACTGAGGGCCTTGGTGCGGCGCCAGGCCCGGAACTCACCCTCCTGGGTGAATTCGGTATCGGTTCGCTTACAGACGGCAACTTCCTCGTGTGAGGGGCAGTCAGTTCTGTAGACAGAAATGGCGCATTGACGACACGACGCACCGTATTGGGGAGCGCATATGCACATCAGGGGCGACCACGCCGAGCTGGTCGTCGGGGGCCGACTGGACGTCCGGAGCGCGGCGGACGCCCGTACGGCCCTGCACACCGCCGTTGACACGGGCGGCGGAGATCTCGTCCTCGACCTGACCGAACTGGACTCCTGGGACGCGACCGGTCTCGGGGTGATCATGGGCGCGCACCGCCGCGCGGGCCGGGCGGGCAGACGGTTGGTGCTGCGCGGGGTGCCGCCGCAGATGCAGCGGCTGCTGGTGGCCACCCGGCTGCACCGCATCCTCGCGATCGAAGGCGGACTGGAGGCGGAGTCCCTGCCGCGTGTCTGAGCGGCGGGGACCGCCCGCCCCGGCGGCGGTGGGTTACCCGGGGTGGCGCGGGCCCCTTCCGGCGCGGTGGATACTGTGAGCAGGTCCAGGCCGTCTGATACGGCCCGGGGTTCGGCGAGCGCCGGACACAATCCCTACGGCGGCACCGGACCAGAAGCGAAGGCAGGCCGGGGAGCCTTACAGCACGCCACGCATCTGGGGGGCAAGGACATTGGACCCGAAGAACCGCGGATCGCAGGAGCACGGCCACGACGAGGCCGCGCCGGGTGTGGCTTCCGGTGCGTCGCGTGCGGCGGGCGGCTCGGGCGACGGCTCGTCGCCGCGCCCGCCCGCGCCGCCGGGACCGGCGGGACCGGCGGGACCGACCGGGCCTACGGGGCCGACGGGGCCTACGGGGGACGTACCGACGCCACCGCTGGGCGCCCCGGTGCCCGGCGCGTCCGCCTCCCCGCCCTCCTCCGCCTCTTCCGCGTCCTCTCCCTCCTCCGCGCCCGCTTCCGCGTCCCCGGCCCGCACCGCGCGCATCGTCGCCGGTGACCATCTGCTCACGGTCAACCCCGTCGACGGCAGCGAGATAGAACCCTGCCCGCCCGGTGAGCGCCCCGCCCGGCCCGAGCGCCACGGCCCCGACGAGCGGGCCGAGCTGCGCCGGGCCGCCGCCGCGCCCCGCCCGTCCGGCACCGTCCTCCCCGAGCTGCCGATGCTGGAGCGCGAGGAGGAGCGGGAGCGGCTGGCCCGGCTGCTCGCCCGCGGCCGCTCGGTGCGGGTCACCGGGCCCTCCGGCGCCGGGCGCAGCACCCTGCTGGAGGCCGTCGCCACCGACTGCGAGCGGCTCGCCCCCGACGGCGTCGTACGCCTCTCCGGCTACCACCGCACCCCCACCGACCTCCTCCACGACCTCTACGCCGCCGTCCTCAGCGCCCCGCTCTACCGGCCGGACCGCGCGGAGCTGCTGGCGGCGGTCCAGGAGATCGGCGCGGTCGTCGTCCTGGACGACATCGAGTTCGGCGGCGCCGCGCTGGACGAGTTCCTCGACGCGACCCCCGAATGCGCGTTCCTGATCTCCGCCACCCCCGATGTCCCGGCGCCGTCCCCCGACTCCCACCTGGAGGAGGTCTTCCTCTCCGGGCTCAGCCGTACGGCCGGACTCGAGCTGCTGGAGCGGGCCGCACGACGGCCCCTGGACGAGGTCGAGGCGAGCTGGGCGGCGGACCTGTGGTTCGAGTCCGAGGGGCTGCCGCTGCGCTTCGTCCAGGCGGGCGCGCTGCTGCGGCAGCGGGACGCCCGGCGCGACGACGCCTCCGCGCCGGATTCCGGGGCCCCGTTGCCCTCGATCGCCGAGGCGGCGTCCCCCGCCGCGCTGCTGGCCGCCCGGCTGAGCGAGGCGGCCCGCGACGCCCTGCGGTTCGCGGTCGCGCTCGGCGGCGAATGCCCGGACCAGGTGCATCTGCGCGCGCTGTCCGCGGACACCCACGCGGACGCGGCCCTCGGCGAGCTGCTCGGCTGCGGCCTCGTCACCCCGGCCGGATCGCACCACCGGCTGGCGGCGCGCGTCACCGCCCAGCTCGCGGAGGCGGGCTACGCCGACGAGGACGCCGGGCGCGCGCACACCGTCGCCCAGCACTACGCCTGGTGGGCCGCGCACCCCTCGGTGGCCCCCGAGCGCGTCGCCGCCGAGGCCGACGCGATCCTCGCGGCGATGACCGCGCTCATCGGCAGCCGCGAGGCGGGCCACGCCGACGCCGCCGTACTCCTGGCCCGCGCCGCCGCGCCCGCCCTCGCCGCGGCGCTGCACTGGGGCGCCTGGGAGCGCGCGGTGCGGCACGGCCAGGAGGCCGCGCGGCTGGCGGGGCAGGTCGCGGACGAGGCGTACTTCCACCATGAGCTGGGCGTCCTCGCGCTGTGCACGGGCCATCTGGACCGGGCCCGCGCCGAGTTGGAGGCGTCCATCGGGCTGCGGGGCGTACTCGCGGACAAGCGGGGCACGGTCGCGGGGCGGCGCGCGCTGGCGCTGGTCGCCGACCGCTCGCCCGGCTCGGCGATGGCCGGGGCGTTCGGGACGAGCGGTGGGAACCGTAAGGACGACGCGGTGCCCCCGGCGGCGGACGGAGCGGCGGACAGAGCGCCGGCCGGAGCGGCGGACGACACCGAGACCACGATCGTCACCCCGAAGGTGGCGACGACGACGCCCATGGCCGCCATGGGCGGCACGGCGGCGACGAGGGCGGTGACCGCGGTGGTCCCGTCCGCCTCCCGTACCTCGGTGGCCGCGCCCGCCACCCCCACGGCCCTCACCGCCGCGTCGGCCCCCGCCGGGCCCTCGGGCGGCAAGCCGGGGGGTCTGCGGCGGCTGATGACGCACGGTACCCGGCGCAATGTGGTCGCGGCGGCCTCGGGTGTGCTGCTGGTGGCCGTGCTCGGCACCGTGGTGACCCTGGGCGTCACCTCGGGCGACGACTCCGACAGCCCGGCCGACAAGGTCAAGCCGGACCGTTCGGCCAGTCAGCAGGACGACGACAAGGGCCTGACCGCCGACGAGCCCACGAGCGGCACCAGCCAGGCTCCCCAGCCGGGCCTCAGCGGGGTGCCGAAGTCGTCCACGTCCCCGACCGCGCCCAGCGGCAGCGGCTCGCCCAGCGCCTCCGCGGCGACCGGCGGCCCCTCGTCCACCGACGGCTCGCCCTCGGACACCGAGCAGCCGCCCTCGCCGCCGTCCTCGCACCCCACGACCTCCGACCCGCGGCCGACGACCAAGCCGCCGACGAGCAGGCCGACGACGCCGACCGGCGAGCCCACCAAGCCGACGCCCACGACGTCGTCCCCGACCACGACCCCCACCGGGGACACCTCGAACACCGCGAGCGCCCCCACGACCCACACGGCGCCGAGCACGGCCACCACCCCGGTCGCGTAGCGGCGCGGGGCGCCGGATCGCGCCAGGGGGTGCTCGGCGCGCGTGGCGTGATGTGACCGGCTCAGGGACGGCGTCCGGCGGATGGTGACGCCTGCGGCGAGCTGTTCCCCTCCCCGCCCCTTCCCGAAACCGGGGCTCCGCCCCGGACCCCGGACAGAGGCTGCGCCCCAGGCCCCGGCCACGGGGCTGCGCCCCGGGCCCCGGGCCAGGGGCTCTGCCTCAGATTCCGGCCAGGGGCTGCGCCCCAGGCCCCGGCCACGGGGCTGCGCCCCAGGCCCCGGGTGAGGGCTTTGCCCCAGAACCTGGGCCAGGGGCTGTGTCCCGGGTCCCGACCGCGGGGCTGCGCCCAGACCCCGGGCGGGGGCTGTGCCCCGGGTCCTGGGCGGAGCTGTGCCCCTTCCTGCGGCGTCGGTGTGCGGCTCCGCCGCGTGGTGGAGCTGTGCCCCGCGCTCCGGACGGGGGCTGTGCCTCAGTCCCGGCCAGAGGCTGCGCCTCAGGTCCCGGCCACGGGCTCTGCCTCAGTCCCGGCCAGGGGCTGTGCCCCGGGCCCTGGGCAGGGGCTCCGCCCCTTCCTGCGGCGTCGGTGTGCGGCTTCGCAGCGTGGTGGGGCTGTGCCCCGCGCTCTGGGAGGGGGCTCTGCCCTAGGTCCGGGGTCCAGGGGCGGGGCCCTTGGTGGCGGGAGGGGGTCGGGTGGGGGAGCGTTGGTGTGCGGCTTCGCCGTGTGGTGGGGCTGTGCTCCGTGCTCTGGGCGGGGGTTCTGCTCCAGGTCCCGGGGTCCAGGGGCGGAGCCCTTGGTAGCGGGAAGGGGCGGGGAGGGGAAAGCAACGCCGTGTGGCGGCCCGTCGCGAGGGCCGTCGGGCGCCCCGTGGGGCCCGGCTCCGGGGAGGGCGGGCCCCCGTAGGGGCCCGGCTCCGGGGGCGGGTGCGAGTGCGTGTGGCGGGAGGAGGCCGGGGGCTTGCGGGTCCGGCCTCCCGCGTCGCGGCGGGCTCCGCGTCAGAAGAGGCGGAGCTTGTCGTCCTCGATGCCCCGGAGCCCGTCGTAGTCCAGCACCACACAGCCGATGCCCCGATCCGTGGCGAGGACGCGGGCCTGCGGCTTGATCTCCTGGGCGGCGAAGACGCCCTTCACGGGGGCGAGGTGCGGGTCCCGGTTGAGGAGTTCGAGATAGCGGGTGAGCTGCTCGACACCGTCGATCTCACCACGGCGTTTGATCTCCACGGCGACCGTCGTCCCGTCCGCGTCGCGGCAGAGAATGTCCACGGGGCCGATGGCGGTGGGGTATTCACGCCGAATAAGCGTCCAGCCATCGCCAAGTGTCTCGATACGATCGGCGAGCAGCTCCTGTAGATGGGCCTCGACACCGTCCTTGATCAGGCCGGGGTCGACGCCGAGTTCGTGCGAGGAGTCATGGAGGACCTCCTCCATGGTGATGATGAGCTTCTCGCCCGCCTTGTTCACGACCGTCCACACATCGTCGTCGCCTTCCTTCAGCGTGCACGGCGGAGACATCCAGTTGAGGGGTTTGTAGGCCCTGTCGTCCGCGTGGATGGACACACTGCCGTCGGCCTTGACCAGGATCAGACGGGGTGCCGAGGGGAGGTGGGCGGTGAGGCGGCCGGCGTAGTCCACCGAGCACCGGGCGATGACGAGACGCATGGTCGGCAACGCTACTCGACCACCACCGCCGCACGCGATTCGTCCGCCGATGGACCCCTTCGGCGATGGCTGGTTGTGTGCCCATTCTCCTGGTGCGGGCGCAGTGGCCGAATTACCGTTGAAGCGGGCGGTCGTCGGACGGGTACGCTGCGTCGCCGTCCGCCCTTCCCATCCCTGAGACCCCGCTCGCGGGGTCGCGAGAGGAGAACCCATGTCGCTCGACGTCTCACCGGCCCTGCTCGAACAGGCCGAGCGAGGCGAGGTCGACGAAGCGGCCTTCGTCGACTGCGTCCGGAACTCCCTACCGTACGCATGGGAGATGATCAGCTCGTTGGTGGCCCAGCTGAAGGTGGACGGCGGGGAGTTCGCCGACAACCAGACGCCGCCGCCCGATGAGCAGGCACGCGGTCAACTGCTCCGCGCACTCGCCAGTGACGCGATACGCGGTGCGCTCCAGCGCCACTTCGGGGTGCGGCTGGCCTTCCAGAACTGTCACCGGGTGGCGGTCTTCCCGATGGACGCATCGGCCGACGAGCGCCTCGCCCGCTTCACCTCGGTCCGGGGGCAGCTGCTCAACCAGTCACCCGAACTCCGCGACTGCTGACGGGACGTACGCTGCCGCTCCACCAGGGGGAGGTGTATCAGCGCAGGAGCGGCAGCACCTCACCACCGAGCCGTCGTACGTTCTCCTCCGTGGCCGCCAGATCGCCCGACCCCTCGACCAGCAGCGCGAACCGGTGGATCCCGGTGCGCTCCGCGGTCGCCGCCAGCCGGTCGGCGCACAGCCGCGGCGAGCCCACCGGATGCAGCTCGCACAGCAGCTCCGCATAGGCCACGGGGTCGCGCATCCGGCGCTCCCGGCCGTCGACCGTCACATGCGCCTCAAGACCCTGCCGCAGCCAGCCGGGCATCGCCTTGGTCAGTATCTCGGCCGCCGCGGGGCGGGTGTCCGCGATCTGCACCACCCCGGCCGAGACATGGCGGGCCGCCACCGCCTCGACATGCTCCGGTGAACGGCCCGCCGCCAGCGCGGACTTCCGCCACAGCCCGACCACCTCGGCCTTCTCCTCGTCCCCGCAGTGCATGCCGAGCAGCATGGGCAGACCGCGCTCGGCGGCCAGCCGCACACTGGTGGGCGAGGTGCAGGCGACGACCACCGGCGGGGCGCCCGTCACCGGCCCGGCGAGGGCGTCGTCGGGGCGCGGCACCACCGCCACCTCGCGGAAGGTGAACCGCTCGCCGTCCGCTCCCACCCGGGGCTCGCGCAACCAGCGCAGCAGCAGATCGAGCGATTCGGGGAAGCCCTGCTCGTACGCCCCCAGTCCTGAGCCGAAGACCTCGAGGTCCACCCAGGGACCGCCACGGCCGACACCCAGCGTGAACCGGCCGCCGGAGAGCAGATGGAGCAGTGCCGCCTGCTCACCCAGCGCGACGGGATGCGCGGTCGGCAGTACGCTCACCGCCGTACCGACGCCGATCCGGCGGGTACGTCCCAGCAGCAGCGCGGCGAGGGTCACCGCGGATGGGCAGACGCCGTACGGAACGAAGTGGTGCTCGGCGACCCAGACCGCGTCCAGCCCGGTCTCCTCGGAGAGCTCGGCCGACCGCACCGCCCGGTGCAGCGCCTCCTCCTGTCCCTGGCCTGGGAATTGAGCGGCCAGGATGAAAGCCCCCACATCCATCGTGAAACTGCCTCCTTGTCGCGGCTGATGTGCCGGCGCGGGCATCCCCCCTCATAGGCATTAACGCCTGACACGTGCCAAGGGCACGGCCAGGCATGAAGTTTTCATGATGATCAGAGAGTGGGTGTGGATGACGGCTTTCCCGGAGGGTGACCGTAGCGCGTACGCTGGTCACAGCCCGTTAGCTACCAGCTCTGTCGAGGTGCCCCGTGTCTCCACGCCGAAACCGCCCGCGAGGCGGCGAAACGCCCGTCGGCCACGAGAGTACGAGCCGTTATGGCCTCGACCGCATGGAGACCTGGCAGGGGGAGGAGTGGGTGGTCCGGCAGGTCGGCGGCGGGGCGGCCGCCAAGCACTACCGCTGCCCGGGCTGCGACCAGGAGATTCCGCCGGGGGTGGCGCATGTGGTCGCCTGGCAGCAGCACATGGGCGCGGACGACCGGCGCCACTGGCACAAGGCGTGCTGGAACGCACGGGACCGCCGGAGCGCGAAGCTCCAGCGGTCCCGTAACGCGCCGCGACATTGACTCGGGCGCGGGTACGTCCGGCTCGGGCCTCGCGGGGCGCGGTCAGCCCGGCCCGGGCCTCGCGCATCCGGCTCCGGCCCGGTGAGCCCTACACGTCGCGCTTCTCCAGCAGCACATAGGCGGCGATCAGGGCCCCCGCCGTGACTCCGGCCAGTGCCCACAACTGGGGCCAGCCGCTGTTCAGGCTCTCGTCGAGCCGGAAGAGGGCGGCCAGCGACTGGGGCGAGGAGTACTCCTGCATCTTCTCCCCCAGATCGCGGAGGCTGTCCGACATCATCAGGAACGCGGGGAGGATGGCCGGGAGCAGCACCACACCGAGCATCGTGGTGATCGCGCCCGCGGAGTGCCGCAGCATGGAGCCGACGGCCAGCGAGAGCAGCCCCAGCAGCGACACATAGAGCCCGGCGCCGACCGTCGCGCCCAGGAGCTGGTCGTTCGTCGGCTCCTGGACGCCCGGACCGCTGTGCATCCCGGTGCTGGCGAGGGCCACCAGCACGAGCGCGAGGGTCGTGGTGGTGAACGAGAGGGTGAAGAACACCAGCGCCTTGGCGGTCAGCACCCGGGAGCGCTGCGGGGAGGCGGTGAGGGTGGTCCGGATCATCCCGGTGCCGTACTCGGAGGTGACCACGAGCACCCCGAGGGTGACGATGCACAGCTGGCCGAGCAGGGTGCCGAAGAACCCGGGGAGGGTGGTGGGGACGGTCCCGTAGTCGCTGTCGCTGGTGCTCGCCGCCACCAGGAGTCCGATCCCGGCCACCAGCGCGACCATCACGCTCAGCGTCCAGATCGTGGAGCGCACCGACTTGATCTTGGTCCACTCGGAGGCGAGCGCATTGCCGAGGTGGGTCTGGCGGATCGGGATCGGCGAGGTGTACGGGCCGACACCGGCGTACGGCTGCGACGGAGGCCCGGAGGGCACCGGCTGGTGCGGGGCCGCCTGCGGCGGCATCTGCGGAGGACCACCCTGCGGACCACTATGCGGACCACTCTGTGGAGGGCCCTGCGGAGGACCCTGCGGGGGGACGGGCGCCTGGTACTGCTGCTGGTACGGGGTCGTCATCGGGCGTCCTCGGTGTCGCTCTTGGTCAGATCGGCGGGGGCGGACGGCGCCGCGGGCGGCTGAGCCGGGGGAGTGGGGGGAGCCACGGGAGTCGTGGGAGCCGCTGGAGTCGCGGGGGTCGCCGGAACCGCCGGTGGAGCGGTGGGCGGCATCGCGGGGGCGGCGGGAGCGGCGGACGGGGCCGCCGGTGCGGTGGGCATGGGAGCGCCCGGGGTGTGCGGGGCGCCCGGGGCGTGCTGCTGTGGCGGGGCCGGGGGTTCCGCGTAGCCAGGCAGTACGGTCCCCGGCGGGAAGCCCACCGGCTGCTGTGCCGGAGCGCCCGGCGCATGGCCGTACGGCCCGCCCTGCGGCACCGTGCCCGGCATCTGCTGTTGCAGCGCGGCGCGCTCGTCGACGGTCGAGCGGTAGTCCACCGCGCCCTGCGTCATCCGCATGTACGCCTCTTCCAGCGACGCCTGGTGCGGGGAGAGCTCCCACAGCCGTACGTCCGCCCCATGCGCCAGATCGCTGATGCGCGGCAGCGGCAGCCCGGTCACCCGCAGCGCGCCGTCCTGCTCCGGCAGCACCTGGCCGCCCGCCTCGCTCAGCGCGGCGGTCAGCTTCTCGCGCTGCCCCGGGTCGCCCTCGGGGGTGCGGACGCGCGCGAAGTCCGCGGAGTTGTAGGAGATGAAGTCCTTGACGCTCATATCGGCGAGCAGCTGCCCGCGCCCGATCACGATCAGATGGTCGGCGGTGAGCGCCATCTCACTCATCAGATGGCTGGAGACGAAGACGGTGCGGCCCTCGGAGGCCAGCTGCTTCATGAAGTTGCGGACCCAGAGGATGCCCTCGGGGTCCAGGCCGTTGACCGGCTCGTCGAAGAGCAGCACCTGAGGGTCGCCGAGGAGGGCGGCCGCGATGCCCAGTCGCTGGCCCATGCCGAGCGAGAAGCCCTTGGAGCGCTTGCGCGCCACGTTCTGGAGGCCCACCACGCCCAGCACCTCGTCCACCCGGCGGGCCGGGATGCCGGACAGCTGGGCCAGGCAGAGCAGGTGCTGGCGGGCGCTGCGGCCGCCGTGCACCGCCTTGGCGTCGAGCAGCGCGCCCACCTGGCGGGGGGCGTTGGGGAGTTTGCGGAACGGATAGCCGCCGACCGTGACATGGCCGGCGGTGGGCGCGTCGAGGCCCAGGATCATCCGCATGGTGGTGGACTTGCCCGACCCGTTGGGTCCGAGGAAGCCGGTGACGGCGCCGGGCCTCACCTGGAAGGACAGGTTGTACACGGCCGTCTTGGCACCGTAGCGCTTCGTCAGGCCGACTGCCTCGATCATTCTCCGCCCCTCATGAGCATGGGTCGGGCGTGCACGCCCCCGATGAGGCTTAGGAGCCTAACGGCGCGTTGACGGTTCCCGTTACTCGGGAGATGAGAGCGCATCGTAACTCTTTGGGCCGCCGTGCCCTCCGGGCCCGCCGTGCCGCTCGTCCTCCGGGCAGCGGAGGAGGTCGGGCTGCGGCAGCGCCCAGCCCTCCTCCTGGAAGATCCGGGTGCCGGTTCCGCGTACGGCGGGGTCGGCGCCCGCGCGGGTGACCCAGGCGCGGGGGTCCGGGCCGAGGAGTGCGCGCAGCCGGGGCGAGCCGGCGAGCAGGCGGGTGAGCAGGGCGCTCTGGTCGCCGCCGCCGGGGAGGGGGCGCTCGGTGCCGTCCGGGGACATCAGCACTCCGCGCTCGCCGACGTAGAGGTACGCGCCGCCGAGCCGCTCACCGGACGGCATGACCATCGGGTACCGGCTGCCGGGCAGCAGGACGCGGCGGTAGTTGGGGTACTCGGTGGCGTCCACGGCCGCCAACTGCTCGGCGTCCAGCCAGCTGATGACGAGCGGGGTGCGGGCGCCGGGTGCCGTGTACGGGGCGGAGGCCACGTAGCCGTAGCGGCCGATGTGGGCCGAGCAGCCCACCGCGATGCCGTGCACGTCGACCGGGACCATGGGGACGGTGGCCGGGTGGCCGGGGCGGGACAGCTTGTGGTGGAGCTGGGCGGGGGAGGCGTTGGAGCCGACCGCGATGACGGGGTGGCGGTGGGGGGTTGGGAGGTGCCCCAGGCGGCGGAGGACGGCGTCCAGCGGCTCTTCGGGCGCTTGGTCGTCGTCGGGGCGTGGGTTGACCGTCCAGGTGCCGAGGTGGGGGCCGGGGGCGGGGGTGAGGTCCCAGAGTTCGCCGGTGGTGAGGAGGGTGGGGTGGGTGATGGGGCGGCCGGGGTAGGTGAGGGGCTGTTGGGCGGGGACGTCGGCGAAGCCGAGAGTTTTCAGGGTGCGGTCGGTCACGGGGGTTTGCCTGCCCCACCCCGCCCCTCCCCGAAACCGGGCCCCGCCCGGCCCCGCCGGGGGCTCCGCCCCCGAACCCCCGCTCCTCAAACGCCGGAGGGGCTGGGTTGGCCGGTGCTCCGCCCCGGCGCGTGCGGGGGCTCCGTCCCCGGACCCCCGCTCCTCAAACGCCGGAGGGGCTGGGTTTGTCGGTGCTCCGCCCCGGCGCGTGCGGGGGCTCCGTCCCCGACCCCCGCTCCTCAATCTTCCCCAGCTACCGCTGGGAGGTGCCCCCTGGAGGGGCTTGGGTTTTACATGCGCGTGCCCCGCGCCGCTTGGGCGGCGCGGGGCATCGGGCGCTCCGGATGTGACCGAGGGTCACCGGGACTGCTGGGCCGGGACGCCGCGGGCGGCCGCCTCGTCCTCGCCCGGGGCACCGGCCGCGGCCACCGCCGCGCCGGTCAGCGTGGCCAGCATCTCGCGGACGTTGGTCAGCTGGGCGTTGATGCTGTCGCGGCGGTTGGTGAGGGCCGCGAGCTCGCGCTCGGATTCGCTGCGGATGCGGTCCGCCTTGGCGTTGGCGTCGGCCACGATGTCCTCGGCCTGGCGCTGCGCGGTCTCCACCGTCTGGCGGGCGCGGCGCTCGGCGTCGGTGCGCAGCTTCTCGGCCTCCAGGCGCAGCTGCTCGGCGCGGTGCTCGATCTCCGCGAGCCGCTTCTCGGCCTTGGCCTGACGCGACGCCAGGTCGCGCTCGGACTGCTCGCGGCGCTTGGCGAGGTTGGTCTCGAAGTCGGCGGCGGCCTGCGCGGCCTTGGCGCGGGTCTCCTCGAAGAGGGAGTCCGCCTCCTCGCGCTTGGACTGGGCGTCCTTCTGCGCCTCCTGGCGCAGCGTGGCCGCCTCGCCCTTCGCCTTCTCGACGATCCGCGCGCCCTCGTCCTCGGCCTTGGCCTTGCGGTCGGCGGCGAACGACTCGGCGTCGTTGCGGACCTGCTGGGCGGCCGACTCGGCCAGCTCACGGTGCTGTTCGGCGGCGCGCCGAGCCTCCTCGCGCAGATCCTTCGCCTCTTCCTCGGCGAGACGGAGGATCTTCTCGACCCGGGCGCCGAGCCCCGCGTAGGACGGCTCCGAATCGTTGATCTGGGCCTGAGCGTTCTGCGTCTCGAGGTGCAGCTCCTCGATGCGCTTTTCCAGAGAGGTGATACGGGCCAGTGCACTGTCACGATCGGCGACGAGCTTGGAAATGCGGTCGTCCACCTGACCGCGGTCGTACCCACGCCGCACGAGCTCGAAGCCGAAGGGGGAGGAAGTGTCGCTCATGGGGTTCCTGTCGAAAGAGACCGGTGAGGTGATAGAGGGAATCCTAGGGGGCCGAACGGCGTGTCATCGAGTCAACGTCTGTTTGATCTGCTGAATCTCCAGCCTTTTGAGTGGAGTTAAGACGGAGACCTCGTCACTCGTCGGGATGATACGGACATGCCGTGATGGACGCAGCCCGACGCGAGACTTACGCGAAACCGACGCGAGACTTAAGCGAAACCTCGATAGGCACGGCTGAGACTCGTCCCCCCGGATACGGTTACCCCTCCGACCGCTTGCCACTCCTCGTCGCACCCGCACCCGCCGCTGTCTTGACTTGGCCGTTCTCCTTGCCGCCCGCGCCACCCGACGCGGGGGTCTCGAAGGATTCCAACGCCTCGAGGACGTCCTGGACACGGGAGATCTCCGCGTTGATGTCCTCGCGGCGGCGCTTGAGCAATTCCAGCTCGCGCTTGCCCTCGTCCACGATCTGCTGTGCCTCGTCCGTGGCCTGGGTCCGGAGCCGGTCCGCCTCCCGCTCGGCCTCGGTCTTCTTCTGCTCGGCCTCCTTCAGCAGACCCTCGGCCTTCTTCACGGCCGCGATCCGCACCCGGCTCGCTTCGCTCTCCGCCTCCGCGACCAGCGACTTGGCCTTCTCCTCGGCCTTCATCAGCTGTGCGGTGGCCGCCGCGACCAGCTTGTCGACCCGCTCGCCGGTGGCCTTCATCTGCTCCGCGGACTCCCGGCGGGCCCGCTCGTGCAACTCCTCGACCTCGGCCTCGGTACGGGCACGCAGTTCCTCGGCGCGCTCCCGGATGGCCGTGGCGTCGCCCCGGGCCTCGCCCAGCATGGTGTCGGAGTCCGTACGGGCCTTCTCCACCATGGCGTTGGACTCGGCCGTCGCCTCGGAGACCAGCCGCTCCGCCTCCCGGCGGGCCACGCCCACCATGGTGTCCGCCTGCTCCTCGGCCGCGGTCGCCGCGCGCAGCGCGGCCTCCTGCGCCTCGGAGGTGAGCCGCTCGGCCTCCGCCGAGGACTCGGTGATCAGCCGGTCGGCCTGCTCGGCGGCGTCCGAACGCCGCTTGTTGGCGTCCTCGCGCGCCCGGTCGATCAGCCGGTCCGCCTCGGCCTGCGCCTCGTTGCGGATCCGCTCCGCCTCGGCCGCCGCCTCGGTCTGGACCCGCTCGGCCTCGGCGCGGGTGCGCGCCGCGTGCTGCTGCGCCGAACCCACGGTCTCCGCGGCCTCGCCGCGCAGCCGCTCCGCCTCGCCGCTCGCCTCCGCGTGCAGCCGGTCGGCCTCGTTCCGGGCCTCGGTGATCAGGCGGTCCGCCTGCTCGGCCGCCTCCGAGCGGATGCTGTTGGCGTCGCCGCGGGCCTGGGCCCGGGTGCGGGCCGCGTCCTGCTCCGCGGTCGCCCGCGCGTCGGACGCCTCCGTACGCAGCGCCTGCGCCCGTGTGGTGGCCTCCGAGACCAGCCGCTGGGCCTCCTCGGTGGCGCCGCTGATGAGCGTATCGGCCTGTTCGGCGGCCTCGGCACGGGACTTGTTGGCCGAGCGGCGCGCCTCGTCCAGCGTCTCGTTGGCCTCGGCGCGCAGCCGCTCGGCCTCGTGGGTGGCCTCGGTGACCAGCCGGTCGGCCTGCTCGGCGGCGTCGGCGCGGCGCCTGTTCGCCTCCTCGCGGGCCTGCTCGGTCAGCCGCTCCGACTCGGCGATCGCCTCCGCGACCGTGCGCTCCGCGAGCGACTTGGCGGCCTCGGACTCCTCCGTGGCCTCCCGCCGCACCCGGGTGGCGTCCTGCGAGGCGCGCTCCCGCTCCGCGTAGGCGTCCGCGCGGACCCGGTCGGCCTCGGCCTGAGCCTCGTCGCGCACCCGCTCCGCGGCGTGCTCCGCGGCGTTGCGCAGCCCCGTGATCTCCTGCTCGGCCTGCTCGTGCAGCCCGGCGACCGAGTCCCGCACCTGCTGGGCGGTCTGCTCGGCGGTGGCGACCAGGTCGGCCGAGCGCCGCTCGGCCTCCTCGACCAGCCGCTGCGCCTCGGCCTGTGCCTCGGAGACCCGGGTCCGGGCGGCGGCCAGCAGCTCCTCGCTCTGCTCCCGCGCCGCCGTACGCTCCGCCTGCGCCTCCTCGCGGGCGTCGGCGAGCAGTTCCTCGGCCTCGCGGCGGCGGCGGGCCGCCTCCTCCTGGGCGGCGGCCAGGGCCTCCGCGGCCTCGGTGCCGATCCGCTCGGCGGCGCTCGCCGCCTCCGCGCGCACCCGGTCGGCCGTCTCCTGGGCCTCCGAGCGCAGCCGCTCGGCCTCCGCGGCGGCCTCGCCGCGCAGCCGTACGGCCACCGACTCGCCCTCGGCGCGCGCGTTCGACGCGTCCGCGGCGGCCTCGTCGCGCAGCCGGGCGGCCTCGTCCTCCGCCTGCTGGCGCAGCGCGTTCAGCCGTTCGGCGGACTCGGTGCGCTGCCGCTCGATCTCCTCGCCGGTCTCCTTGCGCAGCCGCTCCGCCTCTTCGCGGGCGTCCCGCAGCGCCTGGTCGGCGGAGGAGAGCCGCTGCTCGGCCTCCTGGTGCAGCCGGTTCAGCTCGCCCTCGGCCTCGGCGCGGCGGTCCTCGGCGGCCCGCTCGGCCTCCTCGCGCAGCTCCTCGGCCGCGGTGGCCGCCTCCGACTTGACCCGCTCGGCCTGCTCCTCGGCCGAGGTCACCAGCTCCTCGGCCTCGCCCCGCGCCCGCTTCAGCAGCTCATCGGCCTGCCGGCGCAGCGCGTTGGCCCGCTCGATGGCCTCGGTGCGCACCCGCTCGCTCTCGGCGGTGGCACCGGAGCGGGTCTCCTCCGCGTCGGCCTTGGCCTTGGTCAGCAGGTCCTCGGCGGTGCTGGCCGCCTCCTCGATCTGCTGGACCGCCTCCCGGCGCGCCTCGGCGCGGACCCGCTCGCCCTCGGCGGCCGCGTCCGACTTCAGCTGCTCGGCCTCGCCCCGCAGCCGGCGGGCCTCCTCCTGAAGCTCGACGGTCTTGGCGCGGTACTCCTTGGTGTCGTCCTTGGCCGTGCCCTTGAGCTGTTCGGCGGTGTCGTGCGCCTCGGCGCGCAGCCGGTCGGCCTCTTCCTCGGCCTCGCGCCGGATCCGCTCCGCCTCGTCGGTGGCCGCCTTGGTGGTGGACTGCGCCTTCTCCGAGGCGCGGGTCAGCACCTCCTCGGCGCTCCGGGCCGCCTTGGCCAGCTGGGCCGCGGAGTCCTCGGCGGCCCTGGCCCGGGCGTCGTCGCCCGCCTCGGCGATCATCCGCTCGGCCTCGGCGCGGGCGTCGTCCCGCAGCTGCTCGGCCTCGGCCCGCAGCCGCTCGGCCTCCTTGGTGGCCTCGCCGACCAGCCGGGCGACCTCCGCCTTGGCGGTACGGGTGCGGGTCTCGTTGTCCGACTCGGCGGCGCTGAGCCGCTTGGCCGCCGCGTCCTTGGCCTCGGCGACCACCTTCTCGGCCTCGCTGCGCGCCTCCCGCAGCGCCTGCTCGGCCTCGTGCATCCGCTGCTCGGCGGCGCGGGTCTGCTCGGCCGCGGCGCGGCGGGCCTGGTCCGCCTCGCTGGCGGTCGAGGTGCGCAGCTGCTCGGCGTGGTCGGTGGCCTCCTGGGCCTGGGTGCCCGCGTTGGTCAGCAGCCGCTCGGCATCGCTACGGGCCCGGCGCAGAATCGCCTCGGCCTCGGCACGGGCGGCCTCCGCCTCCGACCCCAGCCGCTGGCGCGCCTGTTCGGTCATCCGCTGGGCCTCGGCGCGGGCCTCGGCCAGGGCCTGCTCGGCCTCCGTCCGGGACTCGTCCATCAGCCGGCGGGCCTGCGCCTCGGTACGGGCCCGCAGTTGCTCGGCCCAGGCCACGTTCTCGTTGACGTGGGACTCGACGGTGGCGCGGCGCTCGGCCAGCTCCTGGTCCAGCCGCTGGCGCCGGGCCACGGCCTCGGCGTGCAGCTCGGCCTCGAGCCGGGACTGCCGCTCGGCCTGCTCCTGGAGCAGCCGCTGGGTCTGGGCCCGGGTCTCGCGCAGCTCCCGCTCGGCGTTGGCGCGCAGCTGGTCCGCCTGGAGCTGCGCGTCCCGCAGCAACTGCTCAGCCTGGTAGCCCGCGTTGGCGCTGTCGTAGGCGGGGCGGGCCGCCAGATTACGGCGCGCCTCATGCAGCTTGGCGCGCAGCACCTCGACTTGGTAGCCGAGGTCGTCGGCGTGCTGGACGGCCTTCTCCCGCTCGGTCTTCAGCCGCTCCATCTCGGCCTCGAACTTCGAGAGCTGATCGTCAGGCTCGTAGCGGTCGTAGCCCCGCACTGCGCGGTCCCATCCGTCCCCTGGTCGCATTGGCGGCCGGCTCCGTAACCCTCCAGGCTCCCGTGGTCCCTTGCGGTGCCCGGGGGTCCCTCGACGGTTTCCCTTGCGGTACCGACCAGGCGAGGTGCGTGCCGGGTCGGACCGGAGCTGGCCCTTCCGAGAAATGGTGTCAGATCATCGGCGAAGCCCGGGCCGGACCCCGAACCCTCTCCGTTTCCGTACCCCGGCCGATGCAGCACTCTACCGGCCGGGGAAGGGGTAGGTCAGTGGTCCGCTTCAGTGATCCTCTTCGTCCTTGTGCGCGGCGGGGTCCGCGGCGGTGACGAGCTCGGTCAGCACACCGTGACAGTCCTTGGGGTGGAGGAAGGTGATCCGGGAGTCCATCGAGCCGCGGCGGGGCTGCTCGTAGAGGACCCGGACGCCCTTGTCGCGGATGGCCTCGGAGTCGGTGTCGACATCGGCGGTGCCGAAGGCGATGTGGTGGACGCCCTCACCGTTCTTGGCCATCCACTTGCCGACCGCGGAGTCCTCCCGGATCGGCTCGAGGAGCTGGAGGTAGGAGGCCCCGCCGTCGGAGGTCTCATTGATCTTGAGCATGGCCTCGCGGACGCCCTGCTCCTCGTTGATCTCGGAGTGGAACACCTCGAAGCCGTACGTGGCACGGTAGAACTCGACAGTCTTGTCGAGGTCGGAACAGGCGATCCCGATGTGGTCGATTCTCGTCAGCATGGGAACAGTGCACCGCCGCACGGTCGGTTACGCAACGTGCGCGCGATCACACCGATGGGCCGGTGACCGCGCGGGTACTCGTCAGTACATTGACGATAACCCTCGTTAACTTCCTTCTCCTCGTGAAGGGACGCACCAATGACTGGTACGACCTCTGTGATGGTGGCGGGCGCGCGCACGCCCATGGGACGGCTGCTCGGCAGTCTGCGCTCGTTCTCCGGCGCCGATCTGGGCGGAATCGCGATCAAGGCCGCGCTGGAGCGGGCCGGGGTCGGTGCCGATCAGGTGCAGTACGTGATCATGGGGCAGGTGCTCCAGGCGGGCACCGGGCAGATCCCCGCACGTCAGGCGGCGGTCAAGGCCGGTATCCCGATGAGCGTGCCGGCCCTCACGATCAACAAGGTCTGTCTCTCCGGGCTGGACGCGATCGCCCTGGCCGACCAGCTGATCCGCGCCGGTGAGTTCGACATCGTGGTCGCGGGCGGCCAGGAGTCCATGACCAACGCCCCCCATCTGCTGCCCAAGTCCCGTGAGGGGTACAAGTACGGCGCGGTCGAGATGCTCGACGCGATGGCGTACGACGGGCTGACGGACGCCTTCGAGAACATCGCCATGGGCGAGTCCACCGAGAAGCACAACACCCGGCTGGGCATCCAGCGCCCCGAGCAGGACGAGTTCGCGGCCCAGTCCCACCAGCGGGCCGCCGCCGCGCAGAAGAACGGCCTCTTCGACGCCGAGATCACCCCGGTGGAAGTCCCGCAGCGCAAGGGCGAGCCGGTGGTCTTCGACAAGGACGAGGGCATCCGCGGCGAGACCACCGCGGAGCTGCTGGCCCGGCTGAGGCCCGCGTTCACCAAGGACGGGACGATCACCGCGGGCACGTCGTCGCAGATCTCGGACGGTGCCGCCGCGGTCGTCGTGATGAGCAAGGCCAAGGCCGAGGAGCTCGGACTGGAGTGGATCGCCGAGATCGGCGCCCACGGAAATGTGGCGGGACCCGACAACTCCCTCCAGTCGCAGCCGTCCAACGCGATCGCGCACGCCCTGGGCAAGGACGGTCTGACGGTGGACGACCTCGATCTCATCGAGATCAACGAGGCGTTCGCCGCGGTCGCCGTGCAGTCAATGAAGGACCTGGGCGTCTCCCCCGAAAAGGTGAATGTGAATGGGGGCGCGATCGCCCTCGGCCACCCCATCGGAATGTCCGGCGCCCGCATCGCTCTGCATCTGGCGCTGGAGCTGCGGCGGCGCGGCGGCGGCACCGGTGCGGCGGCGCTGTGCGGTGGCGGTGGGCAGGGCGACGCGCTGATCCTGCGGGTGCCGGCGGGGAAGTAACCCCGTACGGGGACGCCGGTTTCCGCGTATGGGGACGGCGGTTTCCGTTGTGATCAAGCGATTGTGCTCAAGCGATGAGGAGTACGGCACCCATGGCTGATGTGCCCACGCTGGTGGAGCAGGCGCGGCAGGGGCGGCCGCGTGCGGTCGCCCGGCTGATCTCGCTGGTCGAGGGCGCCTCGCCGCGGCTGCGCGAGGTGATGGCCGCGCTCGCTCCGCTGGCCGGGGGCGCGTATGTGGTCGGGGTGACCGGCTCACCGGGGGTCGGCAAGTCCACGTCGACCTCCGCGCTCGTCTCCGCCTACCGGCGGGCGGGCAAGCGGGTGGGCGTGCTCGCCGTGGACCCCTCCTCGCCGTTCTCCGGCGGGGCGCTCCTCGGCGACCGGGTACGGATGTCCGAGCACGCCTCCGACCCCGGCGTCTACATCCGCTCCATGGCCACCCGCGGCCACCTCGGCGGGCTCGCCTGGGCCGCCCCGCAGGCCATCCGGGTGCTGGACGCGGCCGGCTGCGAGGTGATCCTGGTGGAGACGGTGGGCGTCGGCCAGTCCGAGGTCGAGATCGCCGCCCAGGCCGACACCAGCGTGCTGCTGCTCGCGCCGGGGATGGGCGACGGGATCCAGGCGGCCAAGGCCGGGATCCTGGAGATCGGCGATGTGTACGTGGTCAACAAGGCCGACCGGGAGGGCGCCGACGCCACGGCCCGCGAGCTCAACCACATGCTGGGCCTGGGCGAGGCGCGGTCGCCGGGCGACTGGCGGCCGCCGATCGTGAAGACCGTGGCGGCGCGCGGCGAGGGGATCGGGGAGGTCGTCGAGGCGCTGGAGAAGCACCGGGCGTGGATGGAGGAGCACGGTGTGCTCGCGGAGCGCCGGATGCGGCGGGCGGCGGGTGAGGTCGAGACGATCGCGGTGACGGCGCTGCGGGAGCGGATCGGCGATCTGCACGGCGACCGCCGCCTGGGCGCGCTCGCCGAGCGGGTCGTCGCGGGCGAGCTGGACCCGTACGCGGCGGCGGACGAGCTGGTGGCGGCGGTTACCGAGCAGGGGTAGCGGGTGCGTTTCGGGTGCGTTCGGGCGTGCCCCCGTTCGGGCGTGCCCCGAAGGGTGCGTTCCGGGTGCGCAGAAGGTGCGTTCTGGGTGCGCCGAAGGGCGCGTTCCGGGTGCGGGGCCGGGGCCTCCGGGGCGGGGCCCTGGACCGTATATTTACGGCGCCATTGGCCGGGGACTTGCGTGGGCCGGAGATCGGCGCCACAAATACACGTAAGTGTCCAGGACCCCACCCCTCCGACCCCGTCCCCTCCTGCCTCGTCGGCGGCTCTCCCTAGTCGTCGTCGCCGCTGTCGTCGTCACCGTGGTCGTCGTCGGCCGGGGCCTGGGTGACCTTGCCCGAGTGGGCGTCTACGTTCAGGTCGCGCTCCTTGTGGTTCTTCACGGTCTCGACCTCCCACACCGGGGTGCGGTCGCCGTCGAATTCCACGGAGGTCACCGTGGAGCTGGACGCCTTCCGGGCCGCCTCGGTGGCCGAGACGTCGGCGTTCCGCAGGGCCTTGGCCTCGGCGGCGTCCTCGGGGTCGTTGTCGTCCGGGTCCACCCGCTGGTCGATCACCTTGCCATTCGCGTCCAGCGTGACCTCGTGCCACGTGCCGTCCTTGCCCAGGACGTCCGCCTCCCAGCGGCCGTGGTCGCGGTCGATGGAGTCCAGCGTGCCCGGGACCGCCTTCAGCGCGGCATCTGCCGCCTGGGTCAGCGAGGCGCCGGTGGACGCGGCCGCCGGGGCCGAGGACTGGGTCGCCGGGGACGAGGACTGGGTGCCCGCCACGGCGACGGCCGTACCCCCGCCGACCAGGGCGGCCGCGGCGACAGATGCGATGATGATGCGCTTCATGTGGGTTCCTCCCCATTCGTGTTCGGACGTCAACCACCCTGGCCGATCGATGCTGAAGCCCACCTGAAGCCGCCTGAAGAGATCTTCAGGTTCGCTCTGCGACGCTGGTCGCATGCGTTTGCTGATTGTGGAGGACGAGCGGCGGCTGGCCCTGTCGCTGGCCAAGGGGCTGCGGGCGGAGGGGTTCGCCGTCGATGTGGCGCACGATGGCCAGGAGGGGCTGCACCGTGCGCAGGAGGGGGTGTACGACCTCGTCGTCCTCGACATCATGCTGCCGGGGCTGAACGGCTACCGCGTATGCGGGGCGCTCCGGGCGGCCGGGAACGAGGTGCCGATCCTGATGCTCACCGCCAAGGACGGCGAGTACGACGAGGCGGAGGGGCTCGACACCGGGGCCGACGACTATCTGACCAAGCCGTTCTCGTATGTGGTGCTGGTGGCGCGGGTGCGGGCGCTGCTGCGGCGGCGCGGCCCGGGGGCCTCGCCCGTGGTGCGGGTGGGGCCGCTCACCGTGGACCGGGGCGCGCGCCGGGTGGAGCGGGACGGCCGGGAGGCGCCGCTGACCGCCAAGGAGTTCTCCGTGCTGGAGCAATTGGCGACGCGGGCGGGGGACGTGGTTTCCAAGGCGGAGATCCTGGAGCATGTGTGGGACTTCGCCTACGACGGCGACCCCAACATCGTCGAGGTGTATGTGAGCGCCCTGCGCCGCAAGTTGGGCGCGGGGCTCATCGAGACCGTACGGGGAGCGGGGTACCGGCTCCGTGCGTAAGGTGTTCGGTTCGGTACGGGCGCGGGCCGCGCTGGGGGCGACCCTGGTGGTGGCGGTGGCCCTGGTGGCGGCGGGGATCGCGGTGCTCCAGGTGCTGCGCACCGATCTGGGGGACCAGGCGCGGCTGAAGGCCCAGGTGGACGCGCGGGAGGTGGCGTCGAAGATAGCCGCCGGGGCGGACTACGGGTCGCTGAAGCTGGACGAGAGCGTCCCGGTGCAGGTCGTGGACGAGGACGGCCGGGTGCGGGCGGTCAGCGAGGATCTGGAGGCCGTGAAGGGCACCGGGAGCGCGTCCGTGAGGCCCGTCGCGGCGGGCGTCACGGACGACGACGACACCGACGATGACGACCGCGGCGCCGGAAAGGTCTCCTCCGGGGAGGAGTACAGCGACGGCTCCGCCCGTGTCGACGGGGAGACCGCCGACTACGTCTGGGCGGCCGTGGAGGCCACCGACACCTCCGGCGAGGACGTCACCGTCTACGCGGGCGCCCCGCTGGCCACCGAGCGCGGCGCGGTCACCACGGTGCGGAACGCGATGCTGCTCGGGCTGCCGCTGTTGCTGGTGGTCGTGGCCGCCGTGACCTGGCTGGTGACCCGGCGCGCGCTGCGGCCCGTGGAGGGCATCCGGCGCGAGATGGCCGCCATCACGGCGAGTACGGACCTGGCCCGGCGGGTGCCCGAGCCGGGGTCGCACGACGAGGTGGCGCGGCTGGCCCGGACCACCAATGAGACGCTCACGGCGCTGGAGGCGTCCGTGGCGCGGCAGCGGGCCTTCGTGGCCGACGCCTCCCACGAGCTGCGCTCCCCGGTGGCCTCGCTCCGCACCCAGCTGGAGGTGGGCGCCGCCCATCCGGAGCTGCTGGACTTGGACGGCGCCGTGGCGGACGTGGTGCGGCTCCAGCGGCTCGCGGCCGACCTGCTGCTGCTGGCCCGGCTGGACGCGGGGGAGCGGCCCACGGGGGAGACCCCGGTGGCGCTGGACGCCCTGGTGCGCGAGGAGCTGGCCCAGCGGGTGGCGGACCGGGTGCCGGTGCGGGACGAGGCGGCGCCGGTCGCGGTGCCGGGCTCGCGCGGGCAGCTGGCCCAGGTGCTGGGCAACCTGGTCGACAACGCCCAGCGGCACGCCCGGGGCGGGGTGCGGGTGACGGTGCGCGAGGAGGGCCGGTGGGCCGTGCTGGAGGTCGCGGACGACGGCGCGGGCGTGCCCGAGGCCGAGCGGGAGCGGATCTTCGAGCGGTTCGTACGGCTCGATGACGCCCGCAGCCGCGACGATGGCGGGGCCGGGCTCGGCCTCGCCATCGCGCGGGACGTGGCGGTGCGCCACGGCGGCACACTGACCGTCCGGACGGCACCCGAGGGCGGCGCCCTGTTCGAGCTGCGGCTGCCGACGGGCCCCTAGACCCGGCCCCGCTGGGTGCGCAGGTGCTCCGCGACGGGTACCAGCGATCCGTACAGCGCCTTGAGGTCCTCCGGCGCGAGCAGATCGATGAAGTGCCTGCGCACGGACGCCACATGGTGGGGGGCGACCTTGCGCATGGTGTCCCAGCCCTGCTCGGTCAGCACGGCGTACAGCCCCCGCCGGTCCGATTCGCAGTTCTCGCGGCGGACCAGGCCGGCGTTCTCCATCCGGGTGATCTGGTGGGACAGCCGGCTCTTGGATTGCAGGGTCGCGGACGCGAGATCGCTCATCCGCATCCGGTGGTCCTCCGACTCCGAGAGGTTGACCAGGATCTCGTAGTCGTTCATGGTCAGGCCGAACGGCTGGAGGTCCTTCTCGAGCTGGTAGGTCAGCAGCCGGCTGACATCCAGGTGGGTGCGCCAGGCGCGCTGTTCCTCGTCGCTGAGCCAGCGCGTGCCGTTCTCGGTCTCCATGGGATGTATTCTACCTATAGAAGTTGAATTCCGAACCAATGGATGTATCGGGCTAGAGGTCACCTGTTCGACGTTACACTCCGCACCTTCGCGCTCACGAACCGGTACCCCCCGTCTCGCCAACCGATATCTCGGCGACGACCTCCTCCGTGGACTGGAGCAGTACGGTCCCCGCGCCCACGAACTCGAATTGGTGTTCCTCGCCCGACGCGCCCCCGAGCCCCGTACGCGACCGGACGGCCCCGAGGAAGCCGCGCAGATACTCGTGGTCGTAGTGGTGGCACGGCGTCGGGCAGTCCGCCCAGCCGACCAGCGCCTGCGGATCCACCCGGATCGGCGGCTCCATGAAGACCACGGGCCCGTTGGAGGCGGCCACGAACTTCCCCGTGCCGATGAGGGTGAGGAAGCCCGGGACGATGGACTGCTTCAGGGACAGCGAGGGCTGGAAGGCGAGCAGATTGCCGGATCGGATGGAGAGGTTGCCGTCGTCCAGGTCGTAGGAGTTGACGTCGAAGGCGCGGTCCGCGAGCACCATCTTGCCCCGCCCCTCGGCCACCACCCAGTCCGCCGCGTGCAGCGGGGAGTGGAAGCTGTGGGCGATGAGGTGGTCGAGGTGGCCGAGTCCGACGCCCTGGAAGTCGATCTGCCCGTAGTAGGCGACCATCTTCCCCTTCTGGAGGAACCACTGGCCGTTCAGGTCCACGCTGAAGGCGTACGGATTGATGTTGTCGTCGACGGGCAGCGTCCAGGCGTCATGGATGACGGGGCCGTTCACAGCTTCTCCTCCGATGCCTGGACGTAGACCGTGCCGGTGCCGGACAGCTCCAGTTGGAACGCCTCGCCCGAGCCGCGGCCCACCATTTCGCGCCAGCCGATCGCCGTCGAGAGCTTATTGCGAACATCACCCCGGTGGGCGACATAGGCTTGCGGATCGACATGCACCGGACGTCCCGGGCCGATCGGCAGCTCCAGCACCCCGCCGTGCGCCATGACCGCCGCCGAGCCGTGCCCCTCCAGGGTGGTGGTGAACAGCCCCTGGCCGGTGACCTGGCCACGCACCATGCCCATCACCCCGCCCTGGGAGCCCAGGAACATCGTGCCCTGGCGCAGCGAGCCGTCGAAGGCCAGCAGCCGGTCCGACTCCACATAGAGGGTGTCGCCGACCAGGTCGATCACATGGACGTGATGGCCGCCGTGCCCGAACATCACCGTGCCCTGGCCCTCGACGGTCATCAGCGGGGTGGCCTCGTTGGCGACCCGCCGCCCGATCATCCCCCGCACCCCGCCCTGGCCGCCGGTGATGCTGGGGGTGAACCGCACGTCCCCGCGGTAGGCGAGCATCGCGCCACGCTGGCTGAACAGGGTCTGCCCGGGCATCACCTGGGCCTCGACCATCCGCGAGGTGAGGACGTTGAACGGCATCAGACGTCGCCCCCGATCGTGTTGCGCTCACTGGGCTGCACGTAGACCAGCCCATCGCCCTCGAAGCGGATCTGGAAGGACTCCCCGCCGCTCTCGCCTATCAGCGCGCGGAAGTTCACCCCGGCCTGGAAGTGCTGTTTGAGGCCGCCGGTGTGGGCGATGTACGCGCCCGGGTCGACCTGGAGCGGCGTCTGCGGGGTGACGCGCAGCACGACCGCCGTGCCGGCGGACACGAGCGCGGCCTGGCCGGTGCCCTCGACCGTCGTGGTGAAAAGACCGTTGCCCTGTGCGGAGCCGCGCAGCCCGGTGAAGGAGGTGCCGGTGCGCAGCGCGGAGTCCGTGCACAGCAGATTGCTGGATTCCACATAGAGCTTCTCGCCCTGGAGCGACACCAGGTTGATCTCGCTCGCCCGGTCGGCGAAGTAGCACGTGCCGTGCCCCTTCACCTCCATGACCGCCATCTGCTCACCGGTGAGCCGACGGGTCACCATCCCGCGCAGCCCCTCCCCGCCGCCCGTCCTCTTCTTGAAGGTCATATCCCCCTCGTAGGCGACCATCGCGCCGTTCTTGGCCTTCACGGAGTCGCCGGTCAGGTCGACCGCGAGCACCCTGCTTCCCTGGAGCCGAAACTGAGCCACGGAGCCGACGGTAGCGGTCCTGCGACGCCGGGGGACAGGGAGCGCCGGGGGCATGAGGTGCCCCCCGGACCGAGATCGCCCGCGAGGCTGCGACAATGGGCGAAAGCTTGTGCATTGCTTCACAAGCTGGTCCGTGTCTCTCTCTTCACACGAAGGTGCTCTCGTGGACTTCAAGACCGCCACCGCGCTGCGCCGGCTCCGCCTGGTCTCCGCGCCCGAGGCCGTGTCGTTCCTGCTGCTGCTCATCTGCTCGGTGCTCAAGCGCACCACGGACTTCAACGCGGTGCCGGTGATGGGCATGGTGCACGGCGTGCTGTTCATTCTCTACGTGGTCTTCTGGGCGGACGCCTGGAACCGCGCCAAGTGGAAGTGGCAGACCGCGGCGCTGTACTTCGTCCTCTCCGTCCTGCCCACCGGCGGCTTCTTCGCCGAGCGCAAGCTCAAGCGGGAGACCGAGGCCGGGGTGATCGCGGCCCGCGCCCGTAAGGAGGGCGTGGTCAACGCATGATCGTCGCCTTTTCGGTGACGCCGCTGGGCGTCGGCGAGGACGTGGGGGAGTACGTGGCGGACGCGGTGCGGGTGGTCCGGGAGTCGGGGCTGCCGAACCGTACGGACGCGATGTTCACCTCGATCGAGGGCGAGTGGGACGAGGTCATGGACGTCGTCAAGCGTGCCGTCGCGGTGGTGGAGGCGCGGGCGCCCCGGGTCTCGGTGGTCCTCAAGGCCGATATCCGCCCGGGTGTCACGGACGGTCTGACCTCCAAGGTCGAGACGGTCGAGCGGCACCTCTCCGACTGAGCACCCCGGCGCGGGCGGGTGGCCTCGGTCCCCCGCCCAGGGCGTCAGCCCCCGCCCACCAGGGCCATGCCCAGCGGGGTGCGCTCGTACAGCACCTGATGGCCCTGGCGGCGCGAGCTGAGCAGCCCGGCGGCGCGCAGCACCGCCAGATGCGCCGAGACCGACGAGGGCGCCAGACGGTGCCGGGCGGCCAGGGCCGTGGTGGACGCGGGCTCCTCCAGACCGGAGAGGATCGCGGCGCGGCTGGCGCCCAGGAGCCGTACGAGCGCGTCCGCCGTGACCGCGTCCGGCTCCCGCCACAGCCCGCCGACCCCGCGCGCCGGATAGATCACCGTGGGCTGCCACGGCGGGGCGAAGCCGCTGATCACATCCGGCCAGACGAAGACGCTGGGCATCAGCAGCACCCCACGGCCGTCGAGATCCTGCGTCTGGGCGGGCACCACGGAGTTGCGGATGGTGAGCGTGGAATCGGTCCAGCGCAGCGCCGGGCGCAGATCCGCGAACAGGCGCTCCAGGCCGCCCTCGGCCAGCTGCCGTGAGCGATAAGCGATATCCGCCTCCAGTAATGCCCGCAGCCGGGGCCAGTCCGGCTCCACCAGGGCCCGCCAGGCGGCTTCGGTCACATCCGCCAGCCGCTGGACGGCCCCCGCCGGATCGTCCAGCATCGCCCGGCCCCGCGCGGAGCCCGCCGCCCCCGTCGTGCACTCCAGGGACAGGACCAGCTCACGGCGGGCGGCGGCGGGGTCCGTGGCCCGCATCCGCGCCAGCTCGTCCTCGAACGACGCGTACGGCACCTCCGGCGGTGGGCCCAGGAAGTCCGGGGTGTAGCCGCCCCGCCCCGGCATCAGCAGCCACAGCTCCGACAGGTCGAGCCCGGCCAGCGCCTCCCGCACCCGCCGCAGCCACGGCAGGTGATAGCCGTGCCGCTCTGTCCTGCGCAGCGTGCGCACCGCCTCATGGGTCTGGCACAAGGGCGAGATGGCGAACCGGCAGCGCAGCAGATCATCCGTACCGAACTGCATGTGCAGTGGCATCTGCGCCCCCGGGATCCCGAAGATTCGGCTCAGTCCGAAACACTAGAGCCCGCCCCGGCCGTACGGGCACGCTTCCGGCATGGCAACGCCCTCCGGGCCCGGCACCACGGGCCCCCACGAGTCGCGCCCCGACGCGCCCGCCTCCCGACCCGAGCTCGCGCCCGGCGCCGACGAGGGGCCGCCGCGGGGCCCGGGGAGCGTTGGCTACCGCGCGGTGTTCGCGGTCGGTGAGTTCCGGGCCGTCTTCGCCGCGCACCTGGTCTCCATGCTGGGCGAGGTGGTCGGCCAGCTCGCGCTGTCCGTGCTGGTCTTCAGGCTCACCGGATCGCCGCTGCTGAGCGCCCTGACGTTCGCCACCTCGATGCTGCCGTACGTGATCGGCGGCGCCCTGCTGTCCTCCGTCGCCGACCGCTTCCCGGCCCGCCGGGTGCTGGTGGTCTGCGATCTGGTGCACGCCGCGTGCGTGGCCGCGATGGTGGTGCCGGGGATGCCGGTGGCGGCGCTGCTCGCGCTGCGCTGTGTGCCCGCGGCGATCTCCCCGGTGTTCAGCGGCACCCGGTCGGCGACGCTCGGCGACATCCTCGGCGAGGGCGACCCCTTCGTACTGGGCCGCTCGGTCATCCGGATCACCGCCCAGACCGCGCAGCTCGCCGGGTTCGGCGTCGGCGGGCTGCTGCTGGCCGCCGTCTCGCCGCGGGCCGCGCTGGCGATCACCTCGGCGGCCCTCGTCGGCTCGGCGCTGGTGTTGCGCTTCGGCACCCGCCGCCGCCCGGCGCGGCAGCTGACCGGGGGCGGGGCTCCCCCAGCTACCGCTGGGAGGTGCCCCCTGCTCGGGGACTCGCTGAGCGGGATCCGGCAGCTGTTCGCGGACCGCCGGATCCGGGCGCTGATGCTGCTGTCGTGGGTGCCACCGATGTTCGTGGTGATGCCCGAGGTCCTGCTGACGCCGTACTCCGATGGGCTGGGCCTCGGCTCGGTGGGTCTTGGGCTGCTGATGTGCGGGATGCCGGTGGGCGCGGTCGTCAGTGAGGCCCTGGTGGGCTCGCTGCTGGGGCCGCGCGCCCGGGCCCGGCTGACGCTGCCGGTCGGCGTCGCGGCGATGCTGCCCGCCCTGGGGTACGCCGTCCATCCGTCGTTCGGCTGGGCGCTGGCCCTCCAGGTGCTGACCGGCTGCGGTATCGCCTACAGCCTCGGCCTGGACCAGTGGTTCTTCGCCGCCGTCCCGAATGAGCTGCTCGGCCGGGCGATGACGGTGATGACGGCCGGGCTGATGACCGCCCAGGGTCTCGGCATGGCGGTCTCGGGCGCGGTCGCCGAGTTCGTACCGGTCCATGTGGTGGCCGCGACCGCGGGCGGCTGTGGGGCGCTCTGCTCGCTGCTGGTGGCGCTGGAGGTGCGGCGTACGGTCCCCGGGCCCGTCCGGGCCGAAGTGTGAGATAGGGCTGACCACGATATGACCGGCCGGTAGGGTCGGTGGTGTGCCGAAGCCGCTCAGCCTGTCGTTCGACCCCATCGCCCGCGCCGATGAGCTCTGGAAGCAGCGGTGGGGGTCCGTGCCCTCGATGGCCGCGATCACCTCCATCATGCGGGCCCACCAGATCCTGCTCAGCCAGGTCGACGCGGTCGTCAGACCCTACGGACTGACCTTCGCCCGCTATGAGGCGCTGGTGCTGCTCACCTTCTCCAAGGCCGGTGAGCTGCCCATGTCCAAGATCGGCGAGCGGCTGATGGTCCACCCGACCTCGGTCACCAATACGGTGGACCGCCTGGTCAAATCGGGTCTGGTCGACAAGCGGCCGAACCCCAACGACGGCCGCGGCACCCTGGCCTCGATCACCGACCGGGGCCGTGAGGTGGTCGAGTCGGCCACCCGCGATCTGATGGCGATGGAGTTCGGGCTCGGGGCCTACGACGCCGAGGACTGCGGCAAGATCTTCGAGATGCTGCGTCCGCTGAGGGTTTCGGCGGAGGACTTCGAGGACGACTGAGCGGGGCTTCGGAGCGGCCGCCGAAGACGCTTCCGGGACCGCTGCCGAAGACGCTTCCGGGGCGGCCGCCGAAGACCGGGGGCGGCGAAGATCGCCCCGGAACGGGCGGTTACGCTCAGGGCATGAAACGCAGCGTGCTGACCCGCTACCGGGTCATGGCCTACATCACCGCAGTGATGCTGCTCGTGCTCTGCACCTGCATGGTGTTCAAGTACGGCTTCGACACGGGCGAGGACCTCACGCTCGTGGTCTCCCAGATCCACGGCGTGCTCTACATCGTCTACCTGGTCTTCGCCTTCGACCTCGGCTCCAAGGCCAAGTGGCCGTTCGGCAAGCTGCTGTGGGTCCTGGTGGCGGGCACCATCCCGACGGCCGCGTTCTTCGTCGAGCGCAAGGTCACCCATGAGGTGGAGCCGCTGGTCAGCGGCGCCGAACCGGCCCCCGCGCAGGTCTGACCCGGCGGTTTGTAGCCCTTCCGCGCGTCCCGTCCGAGCCCGGACGAGGCGCGCGGACGCGAGTGCCGGGTCACCCGATCGGCCGGGTGCGGCGTGTCTCCCTTCGACAATTAGTAGGACGTCCAAGTACTTTTGAGGCATGGACACCGAAGGCATTGAGGCGGGCCGCCGACGGTGGCAGGCCCGGTACGACGCGGCACGCAAGCGCGATGCCGTCGGGGGTCCGGGGGCGAAGCCCCCAAAGGACTGGGCGCGCACCACGCTGTCGGGAGATCCCGTCGAGCCGGTCTACGGGCCCGCCCCGGGCGACTCCGTGGCGGGGTTCGAGCGGATCGGCTGGCCCGGGGAGTTCCCGTTCACCCGTGGCCTCTACGCCACCGGGTACCGGGGCCGGTCCTGGACCATCCGCCAGTTCGCCGGGTTCGGCAATGCCGAGCAGACCAACGAGCGCTACAAGATGATCCTCAAGGCGGGCGGCGGCGGGCTCTCGGTCGCCTTCGACATGCCCACCCTGATGGGCCGCGACTCCGACGACCCGCGCTCGCTCGGCGAGGTCGGCCACTGCGGTGTCGCCATCGACTCCGCCGCCGACATGGAGATCCTCTTCAAGGACATCCCGCTCGGCGACGTCACCACCTCGATGACCATCAGCGGCCCGGCCGTCCCCGTCTTCTGTATGTACCTGGTCGCGGCCGAGCGCCAGGGCGTGGACGTCTCACGGCTGAACGGCACGCTCCAGACGGACATCTTCAAGGAGTACATCGCCCAGAAGGAGTGGCTCTTCCCGCCCGAGCCGCATCTGAAGCTGATCGGCGACCTGATGGAGTACTGCTCCGAGGGCATCCCCGCGTACAAGCCGCTGTCCGTCTCCGGCTACCACATCCGCGAGGCCGGGGCGACGGCCGCGCAGGAGCTCGCGTACACCCTCGCCGACGGCTTCGGCTATGTGGAGCTCGGCCTCTCCCGGGGCCTGGACGTCGACTCCTTCGCGCCCGGCCTGTCCTTCTTCTTCGACGCGCACGTCGACTTCTTCGAGGAGATCGCCAAGTTCCGCGCCGCCCGCCGGATCTGGGCCCGCTGGATGCGCGATGTCTACGGGGCGACCACCGAGAAGGCGCAGTGGCTGCGGTTCCACACCCAGACCGCCGGGGTCTCGCTCACCGCCCAGCAGCCGTACAACAACGTGGTGCGCACCGCCGTGGAGGCCCTTGCCGCGGTACTCGGCGGCACCAACTCGCTGCACACCAACGCCCTGGACGAAACCCTCGCACTGCCCAGCGAGCAGGCCGCCGAGATCGCCCTGCGCACCCAGCAGGTGCTGATGGAGGAGACCGGGGTGGCCAATGTGGCCGACCCGCTGGGCGGTTCCTGGTACGTCGAGGCGCTGACCGACCGGATCGAGGCCGACGCCGAGAAGATCTTCGAGCGGATCAAGGAGCGCGGCCGCCGCACGGTGCCGGACGGGCGGGAGCCCCGGTGGCCGATCACCGCCGGCATCCTCCAGGGCATCGAGGACGGCTGGTTCACCGGCGAGATCGCCGAATCCGCCTTCCGCTACCAGCGGGCCCTGGAGAAGGGCGACAAGAAGGTCGTCGGCGTCAACTGCCACGAGGGCTCGGTCACCGGCGATCTGGAGATCCTGCGGGTCGGCCACGAGGTCGAGCGCGAGCAGGTGCGGGCGCTGGGCGGCCGTAAGGCCGGGCGGGACGAGGCCGAGATCGCCAAGGGGCTCCGGGCCATGATCGCCGCCGCCCGCGAGGGGTCCAACATGATCGAGCCGATGCTGGCCGCGGTGCGTGCCGAGGCGACACTCGGCGAGATCTGCGACGCCCTCCGCGACGAGTGGGGCGTCTACACGGAGCCGGCCGGCTTCTGAGCCCCGTCCGGGGCGGGTCCGGCGGCCGCCGCGCCCCCGGGGTCCGCCCGGGTCATCCCGTACAGCAGCAGATCCGTGAAGTCCCGCGCCCAGTGCGGGTCCACCGGCTCCGCGCTGACCATCAGCCGGTGGAGCACCGTCCCGGCGACCGCGTCGAAGATCAGGTCCGCGTTGCGGGCCGACACCTCCGGGTCCTCCGCGCGCGGCAGCTCACCCCGGAGCCGGGCGCGCTCCCGGCCGATCGTCACCAGCCGCTTCTGCCGGTCCACGATCGCCGAGCGCACCCGGCACCGCAGCGACTCGTCGTGCATCGCCTCGGCGAGGACGGCCATCAGCGCGGTGCCCGTCTCGGGGCGCTCCAGCAGCGCCCCCAGCCGGATCACCGCGGCCTCCACATCGGCGTGCAGACTGCCGTGGTCGCCCGCTTCCAGGTGTTCGTCGAAGACCGCCGCGACCGCGTCCACCACCAGCTCGCACTTGCTCGCCCAGCGGCGGTAGAGGGTCGTCTTGGCGACTCCGGCGCGGGCCGCCACATCGCCCAGGGTCAGCTTCGCCCAGCCCAGTTCCACCAGGGCGGCACGCGTGGCGCCGAGGATGGCGCGGTCGGCCTCGGCGCTGCGTGGGCGCCCGGTGCGGCGTGCGGACGGGCTCATGCGCGGCACCCTACCCGCCAGTACCGCGCATCGTCCCGGGTGAGTTACGCTACGACTCGTAGCGTAAGGGTGTGCCGCGGCCGGTCCATCGGCTGACGCGCTTTTCCCTTCACCGCGTGAAGAGGGGAGGATGGGACCATGCAGCCACGGAACATGTCCATGAGTGGAGTGGTCGACCTCGCCGCGGTGAAGGCGGCCGGAGAAGCGAAGCAGAAGGCGGAGCGGGCGCGGGCCGAGTCGGCCCGCACCGGGGGCGCCCCCGCGCCCACCCGTCTGATCTTCAATGTCGACGAGGCGGGTTTTCAGCAGGACGTCCTCCAGCGCTCCACCGAAGTGCCGGTCGTCATCGACTTCTGGGCCGAGTGGTGCGAGCCCTGCAAGCAGCTCGGCCCCGTCCTGGAGCGGCTGGCCACGGAGTACGCGGGGCAGTTCGTCCTCGCGAAGATCGACGTCGATGCCAACCAGATGCTCTTCCAGCAGTTCGGCGTCCAGGGCATCCCCGCCGTCTTCGCGGTGATCGCGGGCCAGCCGGTGCCGCTCTTCCAGGGCGCCGCGCCCGAGGCGCAGATCCGCCAGGTGCTCGACCAGCTGATCCAGGCGGCGGAGCAGCAGTTCGGCATCGTGGGTACACCGGTTGAACCCGCCGCTGGGGACGAGGGCGCCGAGGAGGCCGCCCCGGAGGTCCCCGAGTCGCCGCAGGACCTCGCGCTCGCCGCGGCCCATCAGGCGCTGGACGCCGGTGACCTGGGCGGTGCGGTGCGGGCGTACCAGAGCCTGCTCGCCGACGACCCCGGCAACGGCGAGGCCAAGCTCGGCCTGGCCCAGGCCCAGTTGCTGGAGCGCGTCCAGGGGTTGGACGCCACGCAGGTGCGCAAGGCGGCCGCGGAGAGCCCGGCGGATGTCAAGGCCCAGATCGCGGCGGCCGACCTCGACCTGGTGGGCGGTCATGTGGAGGATGCCTTCGGTCGGTTGGTGGACGCGGTGCGCCGTACGGCGGGCGAGGACCGGGACGCGGCCCGGGTTCATCTCCTGAGTCTGTTCGATGTGATCGGCGGTGAGGACCCCCGAGTGGTGGCGGCGCGCGGCGCGTTGGCGCGGGTGCTGTTCTGACCTCCGGCTCCTCAAACAACACAGCGACCGCTCTTTACTAAAACTTGGTAAACGCGGTCGCTGTTACTGCCAGTAAATGCGAGCCCCGGCTTTGTCCGGTCTTGGAGTAAATCTCCCTCTCTTTCCGGTCACTGTCCGGCAACCGAGTGTGGCCGATCTCGACCGTCCTGCCGCAGTTCGGTTATCCGTCCGTTACTCGCTAGTAACGAACCCCTTGTGCCCAAGCCGGGAATGGACCACGATCGGCCAAGCTCGGTCCATCCCCCCGTAGCTCGGCATCCGGTCGGCGCGTCGGTGTGGTTGGGTCCCCACCGGGCAGGTCGGCGGCAGTGGCGCCGACCGTGGACAGGGGGGTCTCTGCCCACAAAGCAGGGCCTGTCCAGGAGGTTGCGCGAGATTGCGTGGCCAGTGGTTGTCGCTCGGGGGTGATCGCCGGTGTTTCGGGTGCGGTGTGCGCCTGTGAGACGTGGGCGCTCTCCTTCCCGAGGACGTAGCACTTCTCCCATCCCAGGTCCGGGGCCCCGCCCCGGCCGGAGATGTACGTCCGAGAAGGAGGAAAGTCATGGAGTCCGTGGCTCGTGGCGGCACCAGATGGAAGCGGTTCGCCGTTGTCATGGTGCCGAGCGTTGCTGCCACGGCCGCGATCGGCGTCGCCCTGTCCCAGGGTGCGCTCGCGGCCTCGTTCAACGTGTCCGGTCAGCAGTTCAAGGTCTCGGTCGACCGGCTCGACGGCACCGGGTTCGCGCAGTACGGCGCGCTTGACACCCAGCACGGGGGCAAGAAGATCCCCGTCGCGGTGTCGGCGTTCAAGAGCGCGAAGCTCAAGGGCCTGTGCCAGTCCGTCGTGATCCCGGTTCCGGTCTTCGGCGATGTGTCGCTGAAGCTGACGGCCGGCAACGGCAGCAAGCAGGTTGAGGCCAAGAACCTCTTCATCGATCTCGATCAGCTCAACGCGGACGCCACGTTCCGCGGGATCGACATCGGCGTCGCGGCGGGTGACGCCCACAAGGGTCCAGGCATCAACAAGGGCGACGCGGCCGATCCCGGTTCGTTCGGCCAGCAGTCCGATTCCGCCACGCTGACCGGTGTGAAGCAGACCGCCTGGGCGACCAGCGCGGGCACGTTCAAGCTCTCCGGCCTTTCGATGAAGGTCAGCAAGGGCAAGAACGAGTGCTTCTGATCAGCTGAGCCAGGGGTGGGGGGCCGCGGTGCTGCCCCTCACCCGGGCATCGACCCGCAGCGTGTATGCGCCAGGCTAGTACCGCTGTAGAACAACCGCGATCACACCGATCGCCAGCCCCAGGGAGCTGTTTTCAATGAGTGCCGAGTCGCCGGGGGCGAGTGACCGTATCAGCCGTTGGCGGGGGTCCTTCAGGGCATGGCGCTGGCAGCGCCCGTTCTGGGCCGGGCTGTTGAGCCTGCTGGCGGGCGTACCGATCATGTACTTCCCGTACAACGACCTCAACGCCGGTGGATTCACCATCAACATGTCCACCACCGCCGGATCGGCCTCGCTGATCATCGGGGTGCTGCTGGTGGTCCTGGGCCTGACCATGTGGTTCCAGCCCATGGTGCGGGTGTTCGCCGGAGTCGCCACGATCCTGCTCGGTCTGGTGTCGATCCCCGTCTCGAACTTCGGCGGCTTCCTGATGGGATTCCTGCTCGCGCTGTTCGGCGGCGGCATGAGCATCTCCTGGGCGCCCGGGGAGACTCCCTCCGCGCAGCCGGCCGAGGGGCCGGGAAACGCGTCAGAGGACGACGGGAACGGTGACAGCGTGCCGGAGCCGGCCGGGGCCGGGTCCGCGTCGGACCAGGAAGCCAGGAATGGGAGGCACCGTGCGGGGTGAAGACCGACCCGAGCAGCCGGAGGGAGTGAGCCCACGCCGGGTCAGAACCGGCCCGCGGCACGCGGCACCGAAGAAGTCGGTACTCACCCGCCTTCAGGTGCCCGCCGGCAAGGCCATAGCGCTGGCCGCCATGCCGACGGCCGTGCTGATGGGCATGGGGCTCACTCCGCAGCTCGCCTCGGCCAACCCCCGGCCCGAGGACCGCTACAAGCCCGGCCCGTGTGTGTCGCAGCCGGACGAGGCGGACAAGGACGACGCCAAGGGCAGCAAGGACGCCCAGGGCGAGGACAAGGACTCCAAGGACGCCAAGGACTCGTCCGAGAAGGGCTCCGAGGACGGTTCCAAGGGCTCTGAGAAGCCCTCGGACGGCCAGACCGGGTCCCGGGACGACAAGGCCGCCCCCACGCCGTCTCCGTCCGGTTCCTCCTCCGCCCCGTCGTCCGGCTCCGAGGACGAGAAGGAGTCGGAGGAGCCCTCGGCCTCGCCGAGCCCGTCGAAGTCCAAGAACCCGCTGGACCCGCTGGGACTCGGGGACACGCTCCACGACGTCCTCACGCCCGACGACGAGAGCGCGGACGACTCGGCCGAGCCGAGCGCCTCGCCGAGCCCGTCCTCCAGCGACAAGCCCAGCTCGTCGCCGTCCCCGTCCAAGTCCTCCGACCAGCCCACCGATCCGGTCAAGGACACGGTGGACAAGGTGGGCAAGGGCGTCAAGGACACCGTGGACGAGGTGGGCAAGACCGTCGACGACGCCAAGGACAAGGCGGACAAGGCGCTTCCCAAGCCCTCCGCGTCCGCCTCGAAGGACGCGGACGGCAAGGAGGCCTTCCCCTGCCCGAAGTTCGACGCCGACGCGTACGAGAACGCCGAGACGGACCCGACCTCGAGCCTGCTGCCCGAGGACCCCTGGACCCTCAAGAGCACACTGCTGAGCCTGCACGGCCTGGACTACAAGGGCATCGTGGAGGTCAAGACGCAGGGGGGCCAGACCAAGAAGGTCCTGAAGTTCACCGCCTCGGGCGTGGACATCAAGGACCTCCACCAGCTGGTGGTGGGCCCGGCCGGGACCACCACGCACGTGCAGGCGCGCGAGGGGTCCACCTCGACCATTCGCAACGGCACGGTGACCATGTACACCGAGGAGCTGAAGGGGAACCTCCTGGGACTCATCCCGATCACCTTCAGCCCCAAGAGCCCGCCGCCGGTGAACATCCCCGAGGTGTTCTTCACCGACGTCACGGTCACCCAGGCCGGTCAGTTCGGTGGCGATCTCACCGTTCCGGGTATGCATCTGTTCAAGACCGGGGAGTGATCCCGCGCCCCCCACCGACCCGTTCGGGAGCCGCACAGCCCTCCATGAGAGGGAAACGCCCGTGGGCACCGCCTCCACTCGGAGACGGTGCCCACGGTCGCGTTACGGGCGCTACTGGTTCGCGCCGCCCAGGTGGTGCACCCGGACCATGTTGGTGGTGCCGGGGACGCCGGGGGGCGAACCGGCGGTGATGATCATGGTGTCGCCCTCGGCGTAGCGGCCCAGCTTCAGCAGCTCGGCGTCCACCAGGTCGACCATCGCGTCGGTGTGCTCGACATACGGCACCACGAAGGACTCCACGCCCCAGCTCAGCGTGAGCTGGTTGCGGGTGGACGCGTCGGTGGTGAAGGCCAGGATCGGCTGCTGGGCGCGGTAGCGGGAGAGCCGGCGGGCGGTGTCCCCGGACTGGGTGAAGGCCACCAGCGACCTGGCGCCCAGGAAGTCGGCGATCTCGGCCGCCGCGCGGGCCACCGAACCGCCCTGGGTGCGCGGCTTCTTGCCCGGCACCAGCGGCTGGAGACCGCGCGAGAGCAGCTCCTGCTCGGCGGCCTCGACGATCCGGGACATCACCTTGACCGTCTCGATCGGGTACGAGCCGACCGAGGACTCGGCGGAGAGCATCACCGCGTCGGCGCCGTCCAGGATCGCGTTGGCGACGTCGGACGCCTCGGCGCGGGTCGGCCGGGAGTTGGTGATCATCGACTCCATCATCTGGGTCGCGACGATCACCGGCTTGGCGTTGCGGCGGCAGAGCTCGATCAGCCGCTTCTGCACCATCGGGACCTTCTCCAGCGGATACTCCACCGCGAGGTCACCACGGGCCACCATCACCCCGTCGAAGGCCGCGACGACCTCGGTCATGTTGGCGACCGCCTGCGGCTTCTCCACCTTGGCGATCACCGGCACCCGGCGGCCCACCTCGTCCATGATCCGGTGCACGTCCCGGACGTCGGCCGCGTCCCGGACGAAGGACAGGGCGACCATGTCGCAGCCCATCCGCAGGGCGAACTTCAGGTCCTCGATGTCCTTCTCGGACAGCGCGGGCACATTGACCGCCGCACCCGGCAGGTTGATCCCCTTGTGGTCGGAGATCACCCCGCCCTCGATGACGATGGTCCGCACCCGCGGGCCCTCGACGGAGGTGACCCGCAGCTCGACATTGCCGTCGTTGATCAGGACCTGGTCGCCCTTGGAGACGTCGCCCGGCAGCCCCTTGTAGGTGGTGCCGCAGATGGTCCGGTCACCGTCCACGTCCTCGGTGGTGATGATGAACTCATCCCCGCGGACCAGCTCCACCGGTCCGTCCTTGAAGGTCTCCAGACGGATCTTGGGGCCCTGGAGGTCGGCGAGGACGCCGACCGCGTGCCCGGTCTCCTCGGAGGCCTTGCGGACGCGGTGGTACCGCTCCTCGTGCTCCGGGTGGCTTCCGTGGCTCATATTGAACCGGGCCACGTTCATCCCGGCCTCGATCAGGGACTTCAGCTGGTCGTAGGAGTCGACGGCGGGGCCCAGAGTGCAGACGATTTTGGAACGGCGCATGAGGCAGATCCTATCGGGTTTGTTTCGGAGCGGAATATTCAAGTCAAGGGCGAATCGGAGCGGAGCCGGAGCCTAGGCGCTGACCAGGCGATACGTCTGGCTGGCGATCTCCAGCTCCTCATCGGTGGGCACCACGGCCACCGCGACCCGGCTGGTCTCCGTGGAGATCAGCCGCGCCGTGGCGGAGCGCAGCGCGTTGCGGACGCCGTCCACCTCGATGCCGAACGCGGTGAGGCCGTGCGTCGCCGCCTCCCGTACCGCCGCGGAGTTCTCCCCCACACCGGCGGTGAACGCGATGGCGTCCACCCGCCCGAGCACCGCGGTGTACGCGCCCACATACTTCCGCAGTCGGTGGATGTAGATGTCGAAGGCGAGCTGGGCGGCCCGGTCGCCCTCGCCCATCCGGCGGCCGATCTCGCGCATGTCGTTGTCCCCGCACAGCCCGGCAAGACCGCTGCGCTTGTTGAGCAGCGTGTCGATCTCATCGGTCGACATGCCGCCCACCCGGGACAGATGGAAGATCGCCGCCGGGTCGATGTCCCCGGAACGGGTACCCATCACCAGGCCCTCCAACGGGGTCAGCCCCATCGAGGTCTCCACGCACACACCGCCGCGCACCGCCGAGGCGCTGGCCCCGTTGCCCAGGTGCAGCACGATCGTGTTGACCTCCGCGGGCTCCCTGCCCAGCAGCTCCGCGGTGGCCCGGGAGACATACGCGTGCGAGGTGCCGTGGAAGCCGTAGCGCCGCACCCCCCAGCGGTCGGCGGTCGCCACGTCGATCGCGTAGCGCGCCGCCGCCTCCGGGATGGTGGAGTGGAACGCCGTGTCGAAGACCGCGACCTGCGGCAGGTCCGGGCGCAGCGCGCGGGCCACCTTGATCCCGGTGACATTGGCCGGGTTGTGCAGCGGGGCCAGCGGGATCAGTTTCTCGATCTCCTCGACCACCTCGTCGGTGATCAGGGTCGGCTCGGTGAACCGGGTGCCGCCGTGCACCACCCGGTGGCCGACCGCCGCCAGCTCGGGCGAGTCGAGGCCCAGGCCCTTGGCGGCCAGCTCGTCGGCCACCTGCTTGAGGGCCGCCGCGTGGTCGGCGACGGGGCCCTCACCGATCCGCTCCACGATGCCGGAGGCCGGACGGGAGCCGTCGGCCATGTCCAGCAGCTGGTACTTCACGGACGAGGAGCCGGAGTTGAGGACGAGGACTCGGGAGCCGTTCACGCGGACTGCGCCTTCTGTGTCGGGGAGGTCGGGGAGGTGGCGGTTGCCGGGGACGTGGGGGACTGGGCCTGGATGGCGGTGATCGAGACGGTGTTGACGATGTCCTGTACGAGCGCCCCTCGGGACAGGTCGTTCACCGGCTTGCGCAGGCCCTGGAGCACCGGGCCGACCGCGACGGCGCCCGCCGAGCGCTGCACGGCCTTGTAGGTGTTGTTGCCGGTGTTCAGGTCCGGGAAGATCAGCACGGTGGCCCTGCCCGCCACCTCGGACTCGGGCAGCTTGGTCGCCGCCACCGCCGCGTCCACCGCCGCGTCGTACTGGATCGGGCCCTCGACCAGCAGATCCGGGCGGCGCTCGCGGACCAGCTCGGTCGCCTTGCGCACCTTGTCCACGTCCGCGCCGGAGCCCGAGGTGCCGGTGGAGTACGACAGCATCGCGATCCTCGGCTCCACCCCGAACTGGGCGGCCGTCGTCGCCGACTGGATGGCGATGTCCGCCAGCTGCTCGGCGCCCGGGTCGGGGTTGACCGCGCAGTCGCCGTACACCAGCACCCGGTCGGCCAGGCACATGAAGAAGACCGAGGAGACGATCTGGGCGCCCGGGGCGGTCTTGATGATCTCGAAGGCGGGCCGGATGGTGGCGGCGGTGGAGTGCACCGCGCCCGAGACCATGCCGTCGGCCAGCCCCTCCTGGACCATCAGGGTGCCGAAGTACGACACATCGGCCACCACGTCGTACGCCAGCTCGTAGGAGACGCCCTTGTGGGCGCGCAGCTTCGCGTAACCCTCCGCGAAGCGCTCGCGCAGCGGGGAGGTCTGCGGATCGATGATCTGCGCCTCGGCGAGCTGGATGCCGAGCTCGGCGGCGCGCTTGCGGATCGAGTCCTCCTCGCCCAGCAGTGTGAGATCGCACACATCGCGGCGGAGCAGTACGTCGGCGGCGCGCAGCACCCGCTCCTCCGCGCCCTCGGGCAGCACCACCCGGCGGCGGTGGGACCGGGACCGCTCGATCAGCTCGCGCTCGAACATCATCGGGGTGACCCGGCTGGAGCGGCCCACCGAGATGCGCTCGGTCAGCGCCGCGGTGTCCACGTGCCGCTCGAAGAGGCCCAGTGCGGTCTCCGCCTTGCGCGGCGCGCTCGCCGTGAGCTTGCCCTCGATGGCGAACAGCTCGGCCGCCGTCGGGAAGGACCCGCCCGCCACCGACACCACCGGGGTCCCCGGCGCCAGCCGCGAGGCCAGCGACAGGATGTCCGGACCCGGCCGCTCGTCCAGGGTGAGCAGCACCCCGGCGATCGGCGGGGCGCCCGCGCTGTGCGCGGCGAGCGCGCCGACGATCAGGTCCGCGCGGTCCCCGGGCGTCACCACCAGGCAGCCCTCGGTCAGCGCGGGCAGGAAGGTCGGCAGCATCGCGCCGCCGAAGACGAAGTCCCGCACATCCCGGGAGAGCCCGGTGTGATCGCCGAGCAGCACCTCGGCGCCCAGGGAGCGGACGATCTGGGAGACGGTGGGTGCCGACAGCGACCCGTCCTCGGGCAGCACATAGCTGGGCACCGGCAGCTTGGCGGCCAGCCGCTCGGCGATGGCCGCGCGGTCCCCGGGCGCCACCCGGTTGACGACCACCGCGACCACCTCGCAGCCCCGCCCCTCATAGGCGCGGTAGGCGTTGTGGGCCTCGGCGCCGGCCGACTCGGCGGTCTGCTTCTGCCCGCCGACCACCGTGATCACCGAGGCGCCGAACTCATTGGCCAGCCGGGCGTTCAGCCCCAGCTCGTCGGGGAGGCTGGTGGCCGCGTAGTCGCTGCCCAGCACCAGCACGTAGTCATACGCGTCGGCGACCTCGTGGAAGCGGCCGACCAACTGCGAGACCAGCTCGTCGGTGCCCCGCTCGGCCTGGAGCGTGGCGGCGTCCCCGTAGGTCATGCCGAAGACGGACTCCGGGGACTGGCTGAGCCGGTAGCGCGCCCGCAGCAGGTCGAAGAGGCGGTCGGGGTCGTCGTGCACCAGGGGGCGGAAGACGCCGACCCGGTCGACGTGGCGGGTCAGGAGCTCCATGACTCCCAGCTCCACGACCTGGCGTCCGTCGCCACGCTCGACTCCGGTCACGTACACGCTGCGTGTCACGCGTGCTCTCCGTTCCTCTGGCGTTCGTCGGTGTTTTCGCTATGTGCGCCCATCGGACACAAATCGGCCACATTGACCGGCCCAGTCCTCTTGACAATACCTGCGACCGTGATTAAGGCGCTTGTCGATCGGGGGATACAGCACCACCCCGCCCATGAAACAATCGGACTGGCTCACATCTACCCGTAGGGAGCAGGAGACACAGCACGATGCGCATCGGAGTTCTCACCGCAGGCGGCGACTGCCCCGGTCTCAACGCTGTGATCCGGTCGGTGGTGCACCGCGCGGTCGCCGGCCACGGAGACGAGGTGATCGGTTTCGAGGACGGTTTCAAGGGACTCCTCGACGGCCGTCACCGCAAGCTCGACCTCGACGCCGTCAGCGGCATCCTCGCCCGCGGCGGCACCATCCTCGGTTCCTCCCGACTGGAGCGCGCGCGGCTGCGCGAGGCGTGCGAGACCTCGAAGGACCACGCCCGTGACTACGGGATAGACGTGCTGATCCCGATCGGCGGCGAGGGCACCCTCACCGCGGCGCGGATGCTCTCCGACGCCGGGCTGCCGATCGTCGGCGTCCCCAAGACGATCGACAACGACATCTCCTCCACCGACCGCACCTTCGGCTTCGACACCGCCGTCGGCGTCGCCACCGAGGCCATGGACCGGCTGAAGACCACCGCCGAATCCCATCAGCGGGTGATGGTCGTCGAGGTCATGGGGCGCCACGCGGGCTGGATCGCGCTGGAGTCCGGGATGGCCGGCGGCGCCCACGGCATCTGCCTGCCGGAGCGGCCCTTCGAGGTCGACGGGCTGGTGAAGATGGTCGAGGAGCGGTTCGCCCGCGGCAAGAAGTTCGCCGTCATCTGCGTCGCCGAGGGCGCGCACCCGGCCGAGGGCTCCATGGACTACCAGAAGGGCGAGATCGACCAGTACGGCCATGAGCGGTTCACCGGGATCGGCAACCGCCTCGCGGCCGAGCTGGAGCGGCGCCTGGGCAAGGAGGCCCGCCCGGTCATCCTGGGGCATGTGCAGCGCGGCGGCACGCCCACCGCGTACGACCGCGTGCTGGCCACCCGCTTCGGCTGGCACGCCGTGGAGGCGGCGCACCGGGGCGACTTCGGCATGATGACCGCGCTGCGCGGTACGGACATCATGATGGTGCCGATCGCCAACGCGGTCACCGAGCTCAAGACCGTGCCGGTGGACCGGATGGACGAGGCCGAGTCGGTCTTCTGATCCGCCACGGCCGCTGGTCTTCTCTCTTCTTTCGTCTTCTTCCGTCCTCGTCGGCCGCAGCGGTCTTGATCATCCCCCCGTGGAAGATCAAGACCGCTGCGGCCGTGCGGTGTTGGCGAGGTTCAGCCTTGAACAAGTGCCTGGTGTGAACAAGGCTGTCCCGTGTCCGGGACACGTTCCGGAGCAGTCCCGGACAGGGGCGGGACACAGGGGTGGGGGAGAGAACGACAGATGACCGGTGCGGACAGAGCCCCGGATCCACAGGGGGCGCGGAACCCGGGCGAGTTCATCGCCGCGCTACAGGCGCTCAAGGACTGGTCCCGGCTGACCTACCGGGAGCTGGCCGCGCGGGCGGACGCGCTCGGGGACGTACTGCCGCGCAGCACGGTCGCCAATATGCTCGCGCGCGCCACGCTGCCCCGCGAGGAGTTGGTCGCGGCGTTCGTACGGGCCTGTGGGGTGGGGCCCGCGGAGCTCACGGTGTGGCTGACCGTCCGCAAAGACCTCGCGGCCCGCGCCGCTGACGTCACCGAGGTCGAGCCGGTCGGGCCGGTTGAGCCGGTCGGGTCGGTCGGGTCGGTCGGGTCGGTCGAGTCGGTCGGGCGTGGTGAGCTAGGTGAGCCCGCAGCGCCGACCGCCCGCTCCTCCTCCCGTACGCCCGAGGCGGGCGCGCGGCGCTTACGGATGCCGGTGCTGAGCGCCGCGCTCGGGCTGACGGTCGTGGCCGCCGTCGCCGTCGTGCTCACCTGGCGGGCGCACGACGACGACGGCGGGGGCGGGGGCGGGGGCGGCGGGCGTGGTGGACGGGACGACAAGGGCGGGTCCGTGGCGGTGTCCCCGGACAGCCCGGCGCCCGCGCCCGGGAAGTACCGGATCCGGGCCGTCCACTCCTCGCTGTGTCTGTCCGAACGCCGGACGGACAAGACCTCCTGGGTCTATCAGGTGCCGTGCGCGGAGGTCTTCCCCTCGTTCTCGCTCAAGCGCCTGGACGACGGGCTGTGGCGGATCGCCACCCTGCACCCCGAGCACGGCCCGGGCTGCTCCGGAATCATGGGCCAGAGCAAGGCCGAGGGCGCCTGGCTGGGGGACGACTACTGCGAGAGCCGGGGAGCGGGCGAGGAGTTCCGGCTGGAGGCCGTGGACCGGCCCGCCGAGGGGTTCCGGCTGCGGCCCGCGCACACCGGCCAGTGTCTGGCGCTGCCCGGCGGCACCACCCGGCGCTGGGCCCATGTGGCCCAGCTGCCGTGCCGGTCCGATGCCCCCGGGCAGGTCTTCCGCTTCGACCCGGTGGACGCCGGGGCCAAGCGGTAGCCCGCGCTGCCGTCGTGGTTCCGCCCCTCTGGTACTGTCCCCGCCTGATCAAGGGGGAACTGGTCAGGGGATGTAAGGAGTTACGGGCGGGATGCGTGGTTTATGGGGCCGTGTGTGGCAGCGCCGCACGCCCCTTGTCGTACTGATGGCGGTCGTGGGGATCGCGGGGGCCGTCCTCGTGACCCGGGACAGCGGCGGCGGCCATCTCGCCGCCAACCGGGCCCAGTTGCGGAAGGCATGCGACGGCACCCTGCCGTACGGGGACCTCGAACGGCTGGTGCGTGACGAGCGACCGGGCGAGCTCAGAGAGCACGGCACGGTGCTCGCCCCCGGTCAGGAGAGCCGCTCGTTGCTGGACTGCTCCCTGTCGTGGGGCGACGGCTACGGGGTCACGGTCCACGCCGAGGCGCTGGTCTCCGATGTGCCCGAGGCCGTCGAGACCCGGGACCTCCTCGAACCGGCCGGTGGCCGTGGCACGTTCGTGGCGCCGGGCACCACCGGCCAGTACGGGAAGCGGGGCGCCTGGCTGGTGGCCGACTGCCTGGGCGGACTCGGCGGCCGGGTCCGGCCCACGACCGATCTGTATGTGACGGCCAGGGTGACGGACGGGACGGACGGCACCGACTCGGTGGACGAGTCCGGCAAGGCCGACGAGGCCGACGAGGCCCACGAGGTGGCGGCGGGGAACGGCAACGGCAAACCGGACCGCGCCACCGCGCTCCTCGGCTTCCGTACCGCCGTACACGTGGCCAACGCCCTCACCAAGGCCCAGCACTGCGGCTCCGGCCCGCTCACGACCCCGACCTCCGTGGTGGACACGGACGAGACCCATGGCGCGCCCGGTCAGGGCCTGCGCAAATGCGAGTGGATCGACGGCTCCTCGCTCCCCGGTGTCGCCGCCGGCTCCTGGACCACCCTCGGCGATCTCCAGGAGTCCACCGGCCTGAGCGCCTGCGCCGGGGAGTGGGACGCGGAGAAGAACGCAGGTGAGCGCCCGCGCCCGAAGCAGTGGCAGGTCACCGAGGTCGAGGCGGCCAGCTGGTCGGGGATCCTCGGCCGGTCGGCGTACGACTCCTACGAACGCGAGGGCCATGTGCCAGGGTGGGGAGCGGAGGACGACAAGCGCCCCTCCGAGGCCGGTTCCGAAACGGACGCTGATCGTGGTGTGCGGGGGGAGGACCGCGTCTCCTCCTACGCCGGGCGGCCCCAACTCGCCCTGTGGGCCCGGTCGGTGTGCGGCGGCCGCACCACCTACCACCGGGTCGCCGTCCTCCCCGAGATCCGGCTCGAGGACGGTGAGACGGCAGTCATCGGCGGCAAGGACCGCGCCAGGCTCTCCACCGCCGCGCGTACGGTCCTGGACCGCTACCTCGACGCCGACGACGGCTGGCCCGCGTCCGCGAAGTGCCGTGACACCAAGGTGCTCGGGGAGGTGGAGCAGTGGCACTGACCCGACCCGCGCTCACCCGGCGCCAGGTCCGCGCCCTGGTGGCCGTCGCGGTGGCGCTGGCCGCCCTCGCCGGAGCGTTCGTCTGGTTCGCGGGCAGCGAGGACCGGGCGCTGGAGGGGGCCTGCGACGGGGTGCTTCCGGTGGGCGAGGTCCACAAGGTGCTCGGCGACGACACCGAACTGGACGTCACGAACCGCACCGAGGGCTCCTTCGGCGAGAAGGCCGACAGCGCCGCCAAGAGCGAAGAGGGCGGCGAGGGCGCAGAGGGTGGCGAGAACGGCGCCAAGCGCGCCAACTCCCTCTCCGTCCACTGCCGGATCACCGCCGAGGACACCGGCCACATCGCCGTCTCCATCGCGGGCTCGCCCCGCCCCCGCGCCGAGTACGGATACGACGACCTCTACACCGCCGTACCCGCCCGCCGCACGCTCCCGGTCCCCCTCGGCCACGGCTGGTCCGGCCTGTTCGCGACCGACACCGCACGGCTGGACGACGCCGAGGACGGCACGGCCACCACCGCCATAACTCTCGACTGCGCCCGGCGCGGCGACAGTCTGCTGATCACTGTCGAGACCGCGCTGCGCGGCCACACCACCCTCGACGACCCCGCCGTCCGCCCCGACTTCGTCCGCACCGCCACCGCGACCGCCGAGGCGGCCAACGACCACTGGGGCTGCGGCGCGCGCCTGGGCAAGCCGGTCCGCACCGTCGGCCTGCCGGTGAACGAGGACGAGTACGAACCGCTGCTGGGCGCCAAGGGCACCTGCGCGGCCGTCCCCACCGCCTCCCGCTCCGCCGTCTCCACCGCCCGTGAGACCGCCCGGGACCGCGCACCGCGCGAGGCTTGCGTCCTCGGCACCCGGGACGGCTCACCGCTCTACCGGCTGGACGCGTACTACGGCCCCTACGCGGAGGACGCCCGCTCCCAGTACACCCGAGACTACGACTACGAGAATGTGACCCCCGCCGAGAAGCCGGCCGGGCGGCTCGGCCGGAGCGCCTACTGGGCCGGTGCCAGCTGCCCGCGCGGCGCCGAGTCCGCCCTCTACCTCATCCGCGCCGACGCGGCCGACGGCGAGACCCGCCGCCGCCCCGACCTCGCCTACGAACGCGCCGCGCTGGCGGCTTTCGCCGCCGCCTCGGCCGAACACCACGGCTGCGCGGTGCCGAGCCTGCCCCAGGGCTGAACCACCGGCCGAACGAGGGGGCGCCCGCCGGGCCCTGACGCCTGCGGCGGGCTACTCCCCTCCCCGCCCCTTCCCACAACTGGAGCTCCGCCCCAGACCCCGCTCCTCAATCGCCGGAGGGGCTGGAAGGCGGGGCTCCCGTCCCAGGCCTCGGGGTCCAGGGGCGGGAGCCCCTGCCACGCGGCGGAGCCGCACATTGGTGCTGCGGGAAGGGGCGGGTAGGGGAAAGACCGGCTGGATACCCCGTGGCGACCGCGCCGTCATCCCTTGACGGCGCCGCCCAGGGCGAAGCCGCCGCCCAGGCGGCGGGAGATCAGCACGTAGAGCAGGAGCACGGGCGTGGAGTAGAGGATCGAGAAGGCGGCCAGCTGGCCGTAGACGACCTGGCCGTAGTTGCCGAAGAAGGTGAAGATCGAGACGGACGCGGGGAGTTGTTCGGGGGAGAGCAGCAGCATGAAGGGGACGAAGAAGTTGCCCCACATCATGATGAAGCTGTAGATCATCACGACCGTGATGCCCGGCCCCATCAACGGCAGGATCACCCGGATCAGGCTCTGTAGCCAGGACGCGCCGTCCGTCCACGCCGCCTCCTCCAGAATCACCGGCACGCCGTCCATGAAGTTCTTCATCAGCCAGATGGCGAACGGGAGTTGGGAGGCGGCGAGGAAGAGGGCCGTACCGGACATGGTGTCGATGAGGTCCACCTGGACGAAGAGTCCGTAGACCGGAACCATGATCGCGGTGATCGGCAGACAGGTGGTGAAGAGCACCGTCAGCAGATACGGGCGCACGACGCGGGAGCGGAAGCGGGAGAGGGGGTAGGCGGCGAGGGCCGCGCACGCGACGGTCAGGATGGTGGCGCCGCCGCACAGGAGCAGGCTGTTGAGCATCGGCGTGAAGGTGATCTCGTCCGTCCACACCGCCGAGAAGTTGTCCATCGTGGGCGAGCCGGGCGCCGAGACCCGCAGGGTGGCATCGTTGTCGATCGAGGCCAGGACCAGCCAGGCTAGCGGGAGCAGGAACGCGGCGGCGATGAGCAGCAGCGCGGCGTCGGCGGCCAGCCGGCGGCGCAGCCGGGGGGACCAGCGGGGGCCGCCGGTGCGGCTCTTGGCGGAGCGGGGCCAGGGGCGGGCGGTGCGGGCGGAGAGCGCGGACAACCTCGGACCTCCTCGCGCGCTTGCGAGCGCAGTCGATCAGCGTCCGTCTATGAAACCGGGTGCCAGTCGCGTTGGGGAAGACGCGTGCGCGGTTCGCTCCCTACGACGTCTCCCTACGGCGCCTGCTTACGGCGTCTCCTTACGGCGCCGGTGAGGCGATCGTCACCGGCTGGTCGTTCCGCAGCTGGTCGAACAGGCGCCGCGCCTGTGTCTCGTTCCACTGCACCGCGCTGCCCTTGGAGGTCCGGAGGTTGGTGTTGGACACCGGGACGTTGAGCTGCTTGCCGTTGCCCGAGGTGACGCCCTTCACCGCCTCGAACAGGGACATCAGGGTCGGCAGGCCCATGTCCTTGTCCACGATCAGCGTGTCCAGACCCGCGCGTACGGTCGGGAAGGCCGCGAACGGGTTGGCCAGGACGCCCGGGGTCGCGGCCTTGGCCGCCAGCGCGGCCAGGAACTTCTGCTGGTTCTGGGTGCGGCCCAGGTCGCCCTTGGCCTCCTGCTTGCGCTGGCGGACGAACGCGAGCGCCTTCGCGCCGTCGAGGTTCTGGCAGCCCTTCTTCAGGTCAAGACCGGACTTGGGGTCCTTGATGTCCCGGCCCACACACATCCGCACCCCGCCGACCGCGTCCACGACGTCCACGAACCCGGAGAAGCCGATCTCCGCGTAGTGGTCGATGCGCAGCCCCGTGTTGCGCTCGATGGTCGAGACGAGCAGATCGGGGCCGCCCATCGAATAGGCCGCGTTCAGCTTGTTCTGGGACGGGTTGTAGCGCCTGCCGGTCTCGGGGCGGACGAAACCGGGGATGTCCACCCAGGAGTCGCGCGGCAGGCTCATCATCGTGGTGCCGTTGGAGCCGGTGTGCAGCACCATCATCGAGTCGGTGCGGCGGCCCTCGGCCGAACCGGTGCGCAGGCTCTTCCTGGCCTCCTCGGAAAGGCCCTCCCGGCTGTCGGAGCCCACGATCAGGTAGTTGGTGCCCTTGCCGGGCGGTGGGCGGTCCGGGGCCCTGCCGAGGTCGACCTCGCGGTTGAGCTGGGTGTCGGCCCAGACGTAGGCGCTGCCGGAGGCGAGGAGCAGTGCGGAGACCGCCACGATGGCCAGCCGGACGATCCGGCGGCGCCTGCTCAGCGGCTCCTTGGGGGCGCGGCGCCGGACGGTGGGGGTGGGTGCGGGTACGGGCACGGGTACGGGCTCGAGGGTGCTGGTCTCGTCGCCCGTCCGGTAGGGGGCCGGTTTGGTGGGCACGCCATGGGGCGCGGGGACGCCCGGTGTCGCGGACGGCCTCTGCGCGGGGATGCCCTGGGGCCCCGCCGCGGGCATGCCCTGGGCCCCCTGCACGGGGATGCTCTGGGTGTCCGCCGTGGAGATCTCCCAGGCCCGCGCCGACGGCCGGTCCCCGGCGGCCCACCCGTCCAACCGATCGCTCATGGACGGCAGTCTGCCGAGCGGCCGGAGCCGCCCGCCGTCCGTTCATAGAGGTACGACAACTTCGGTGCCGCGTTGAACGCGGACCCGGTCGCCGTACGTAACCCCTCCGTACGTGACCCCGTCGTACGCCACGCCTCCGTACGCCACGCCTCCGTACGTCACCTCGATGTCAGGCTCCGGTGCGCGGGTGCCTCGCCGAGCGCCTGCGCGGCCGTCCCGGAGCGCTGGATGCGGTGCCACCGCAGCCGCGTTCCGAGCAGGAGGGCGACCACGGACTGGATGACCACCAGATACATCAGCTGCCGGTAGACGAAGAGCTGGAACGGCAGCGACCACAGCGCCCGCATCCGCTCCCCGTCCAGCCGCAGCGCGTATCCGGCGCAGACCATCTGGATGCCGAGATAGCCGAACCACACCCCGGCCGCCTCCGCCGGGTCGAGGAAGAGCGCACCGTACAGGGCGAAGAGGTCGATCACGGGCGCCAGCAGCGGCAGCAGCACCTGGAAGAGCGTGAGATAGCTGAGCCCCCGGCGGCCGAACCGCCCCACCGAGCCCAGCGAGATCATCGCGCGGCGGTGCTTCCACATGGCCTGGAGCGTGCCGTACCCCCAGCGGTACCGCTGGCGCCACAACTGGCGCAGCGAGGTGGGCACCTCGGTCCAGGCGACGGCGGTCTCCTCGTACACCACCCGCCAGCCCGCCCGCCACAGCGCCATGGTGAGGTCGGTGTCCTCGGCGAGGGTGTCCTCGCTGACCCCGCCGACGCCCATCACCGCGTCCCGCCGGAACGCCCCGATGGCGCCGGGCACGGTCGGCATGCACTCCAGCACCTCGAACATCCGCCGGTCGAGGTTGAACCCGAAGACGTACTCCAGGTGCTGCCACCTGCCCAGCAGACTGCGCCGGTTGCCCACCTTGGTGTTGCCGCTGACCGCGCCGATGGCCGGGTGGGCGAGCGGCTGGATGAGCTGGTGGATGGCGTCCGGTTCGAAGACGGTGTCGGCGTCGACCATCACCACGATGTCGTGTTTGGTGTGCACGAGGCCGGTGTTGAGGGCGGCCGCCTTGCCCGCGTTGGGCTGCCGGACCACCAGCACCCGGCGGTCCTTGACGCTCGCGGCGATATCGGCCGTACGGTCCGTCGAACCGTCGTCGATCACGACCACTTGCAGCCGCTGGTGGGTGGAGGCGAGCAGCGAGCGGATGGTGGCCTCGATGCCCGCCTCCTCGTTGTACGCGGGGATGAGCACCGTCACCGGCTCGTTGACCTGCTTCCCGGGCCGGAAGCGGGTGAGCCGCCGGACATGGGTACGCGCGAACACCACCAGCATCAGCAGCCGCAGCACCCCCAGCGCCCCCGCGATCCCCAGCACCCACGCCATGGTGGACACAAAGCTCCGGCCGATGGCCGCGACCCAGATCAGCGCCTTGCCCTCCCAGCGCTCCAGGCCGGAGACCGGGACGTCGACCGGGGGCACGCCGAGCCCGCCGGTCACGGTGGTGAACTTCTTGGCCCGCGGGTCCTTGAGCAGCTTCTCCGTCTCCTGGTACGCGGCGTCCGTCTGGCTGAACTGCCGGACCATCCCCTGCGAGGGCTTCGTGCCCGACCGGTCGGCGGCCACCAGCGCGTAGCCCTCCGCCGCCACGCGCCGCGCCGCCTGCCACTCGTCGCCGCACAGCGTGTCCACATCGGCGGTCAGCGGCAGCCGCAGCAGCCTCGGCTGGACCCCCACGGACCCCGCGAGCGCCGACTCGGTCAGCGACAGCTCCATCCGGGATCGGCTGGAGGACGCCGTGCCCATGTCGGCGCCGGTGTAGGTGTTCGACCCGATCTCATGGCCCTCGGCGCGGATCCGGCGTACGAGGCCGGGGTACTGGGCCGCCTTGGCGCCGGAGACGAAGAACGTGGCCCGCGCGTCGTACCGGCGCAACAGGTCCAGCAGCCGCGGTGTCTGGACGGGGTCAGGACCGCCGTCGTAGGTCAGCGCCACCGTCCCGGCGGGCATCCCCACGGTCCGCACCCGGGCCCCGTTGATCTGCACCACCGGCCCGCCGTCGGCCAGCGCCCGCGGCACCGGGCTGGTGCACGGCCGCCGCGTCTTCGCCGCGTCGACCTCGTGGTTGGTCCAGCCCTGGAACATCAGCAGGCCGAACATGACGGGAAGGACGAGGAGAAGGAGCAGCCAGTGCGCGCGCGGATCACGGGCCGCCTTGTGCCGACCTCCCCGGGACTGGTGGTTTGGTTCCTGGCGTTTTTTCGACCGGTTGCCCTCAAACATGGTTGGTCGCACCGTAGTTGGCGGGCGCTCGGCGGATCCGGTGAAGCAGCGGGAATGGATAAGAATTCCCGGGACGCCCCCCGCGGCGCTGCCCAATCGCCTATGGACCAGGGTGGCTTGGGGACGCAATCCGGAGATAATGGGCTCATGGAACGGGTGGGGCGTATCGCCGCGTGGACGGCCCTCGGTGTGGTGGTGGTCGGCCTGGCCGCGTATTTCTCAGTCGTCGGCCTGGACGACGCGGACCGTACGGCCAGCGTGGTGGGGGTCTTCGTCGGCATCGCGTCGCTCGCGCTGGCGGTCGCGGTGGAGCTGAGGTCCCGGCGTGCGCCCACGGCGCCCCGCACCGGGGGAGGCTCGGATCCTTCCTCGGCGAGGGCGGCGTCGGAGGGCCGGTCGACGACCTCGCCCCGGTACGGGGGTGACCACATCGATTTCAGTGGCGGTGTCTTCCACGGACCCGTGGTCGGCAAACGGGTGGAGCGCCCGCCGGAGCGCCGGTCCGGGCCGTCGGACGGTGCCGACCCGGAGGCCGGAGAGCCCTTGTGAACCATCCGGACCGTGCGGACCACATCGACTTCGGTTCGGGGCACTTCTCCGGCAGGGTCGTGGGCAAAATGGTGGTGCACCACCATCAGCCGTCGCCGGGGCCGACTCCTGGCGCCCTGTTCTCGCAGCCCGCGCCGCACCCCGGATTCGTCGGCCGGCTGACCGAACTCGAGTCGCTGCTCGACGTGCTGAAGCCGACCGGGCCGGGTGAATCCGGCCATGGCGGCCATGGCGATGTGACCGCCGCCGCCGTCGCGGGCCTGGGAGGCGTGGGGAAGACGGCCCTGGCCCTCCAGGCGGCGTACGAGGCGCAGCGGCGAGGATGGTTTCCCGGCGGTGTGCTCTTCGTCGATCTGCATGGGTACGACGGCACCGCCCTCAGCCCGGAACGCGCGCTGGAGTCCCTGCTCAGGGCCTTGGGGGTGGCTCCGGAGCACGTCCCGCCCACTGTCGACGAGCGTGCCGGGCTGTACCGGTCGCTGCTGAGCGGGATCGCGGCCGAGAACGGGCCCGCGCTGATCCTGGCGGACAACGCCGCCCAGTCCTCCCAGGTGAGACCGCTGATCCCCGGGCATCCCGGGCACCGGCTCCTGGTGACCTCGCGCGACACCCTGGCCCAGCTCGGCATGTACCAGCTCCACCTCCAAGTGCTGCCGTCGGCCGCCGCGATGGAGGTGCTCACGGCGGCCGTACGCAACGCCCAGCCGCAGGACACACGGATCGTGGCCGAGCGGACCCAGGCGGAGCTGCTGTGCCGGCTGTGTGGATACCTGCCCCTCGCGCTCCAGATCGCGGCGGCACTGCTCATCGCGGACCCGGGTAAGCCCGTCGGGGAGCTCGCCGGTGAGCTGTCGAGCGTGGCCACTCGGGTGGACTACCTGGACGACGGGGAGCGTGGCGTTCGCGCGGCCTTCGACCTGTCCTACGGTCGGCTGACCGAGGAGCAGTCACGCCTGTTCCTGCTGCTCGCGCTCGCCCCGGGTGAAGGCATATCGGCGGAAACCCTGAGAGTGAGCTACGGGGCGCCACTGCCGCCCCGAGGCGTCGACGTCCTGGTACGGGCGCACCTGGTCGAACCTCGCGATGCCGACGGGCGCTGGCGCATGCACGATCTGCTCCGCGCCTACGCGGCGGCCAAAGTGGCCGAGAACGGTGCCCGGTTCGCCTCCGAGTACGAACGTTCTCGTGGCCGGATCCTGGATCACTACTACGAACGCGTGGTGGACGCGGGGGGATTGCTGCGGGTCCCGCCCCAACGAGGGCCTCGCCCTCGTTTCGCGGGCCGTGAGGAGGCTCTCGCCTGGCTCGATGGCGAGCGGACGGGCCTGGTGGAAGCCGCCTGTTGGGCCGCCGAACCCCGTCATGCGGAAGCGGCCACCAAACTGGCGCTGGATCTGGGCGAGTACCTGGGCCGATGGCGTCTGTACGGCGATGCCATCGTCGTCTACCAGTACGCGATCAACGGCGCCCGCGCGCTGGGCGACCGGCGGAGCGAGGGGAAGTCGTGGAACAACCTCAGCATCGCGCTGCGCCGGGTCCGCCGGCTGGAGGAGGCCGCCGACGCCTGCCATCGCGCTCTCGACGCGTATGAGGGGGAGGATTCCGCCGAGAGCCGGGGCAGAGCCTGGAACAACCTCGGCAACGCGCTGGTCGAGCTGCGGAGGATCGAGGATGCCGCGGCGGCGTACGAAAAGGCCATCAGGGTCTCGCGGGACTGCGGCAATGTGCGCACGGTCGCGATGGCGGAGAACAGTCTCGGGAGCGCGTTGAACAAGCTGGGACGCCTGGACGAGGCGATGGAATGCCTCGTGCGTGCCCGCGACGCGGGGCGGGAGCTGGCGGACTTCCGCGTCGAGGCCACCGCGGTCAACAACATCGGCCGGGTCCGCCGGAGGCTCGGACGCTTCGACGAGGCCCTGGAAGATCACGGGCGGGCACGGGACCTCTTCCGGGAGAACGGGGACCGGGAGGGGGAGGCGACGTCACACAATGAACGAGCCCTGGCGCTGGCTTCTCTGGGGCGTCTCACCGACGCGATAGCGGAGCATCACCTCGCTCTTCGGATCTTTCGGGAGGTCGGTGAGCGCCACCGCGAAGCCGTCGTCACCAATGACCTCGGTATGAGTCTGCGGGCCGTGGGCCGCCTGCCCGAGGCCGCCGAGAGCCACCTCCACGCCCTGAGGATCTTCGAGGGGCTCGGGGACGTGTACCACCAGGAACGTACGGCGGGTCTGCTCGCCGAGCTCCGGGCACCGGCCCGGCCGGCTCCCAGGCGCGTCGAACGGAGGCGGTAGGCCATGGTCAGGCGGCAGGTCCGGGCTCGGCCAGCGGTGCGTCCGGCCGTCTCGCCGTCGTTGCTCTTCGCGCAGCCCACCGCGCTGTGCAACCTCGACTGCTCCTACTGCTATCTGCCGGACCGGGCGGACGCGCGCGCGATGTCGCCCGAGGTGGCCGACGCCATGGCCGACGGCGTCCGGACATGGGCCGGAGAGCATCCGGTGCGGGTCCAGTGGCACGGTGGGGAACCGCTCACCGTGGGGGCGCGCAGGTTCACGGAGTTGCTCTCCCGCTTTCCGGAGCGCGGTGCCCACCCCATTCGTCATGCCGTGCAGACCAACGCCACATTGATCGACGACATCTGGTGCGATGTGTTCGAGCGATCGGCGGTCGATGTGTCGGTCAGTATCGACGGTCCCGGCGAGGCGAACGGGCGCAGAACGGACAGGGGAGGGCGGCGGACGGCGGAGCGCACGCTGAGGGGCATCGACGTGCTGCGGCGGCGCGGCATCGCCTTCGACGCCATCGCCGTGGTGTCCGAGCCATCGGCGGAGCGGGCTCGGGAGATGTACGCGTGGTTCGCGGAGCTCGGCACCCGGACCCTCGGCGTGAATCTCGTCGAACGCAAGGGTGTGTACCGGGAGCGCGTGGCATGGGACGAGCGTGCGGTGGTGGAGTTCTGGGCGGCTCTGCTGGGCTGCCGTCGCTCCGACGGCCGGATGCGGATACGGGATCTGGACCTTGCCTTGCGCTATGTCCGCGACGAGCTCGACGGCCGGGCGGGCGAGCGTGTGATCGCCCCGCGTGAGTTCGCCCCCATGGTCATGTGGAACGGGGCTCTGGTGCCCATGGGGCCCGAACTCGCCGGGTTCACCTCACCACGGCACGGCGCACTGTCCATTGGCGACATCACCGAGTCCGGGCTGGTCGAGTTGGTGGAACGGGCCGTCGATGTGCCGTGGGTGGCCGAGGCCATGGACGGGTTCGCCAACTGCCAGGCGGTCTGTGATCATTTCGCGTTCTGTCTGGGCGGGAACGCGGCCAACAAGTTCTTCGAAACCGGCAGGTTCGACACCACCGAGACCACGCATTGCCGGACAAGTAAGAAACTGCTGATGGAAGGGGTGTTCCAGCATGTCGCGGAACCCTGGAGAAGATGAGCCGGACGCCGTCGCGGGGCTGCCGGAGCTGATCGACGCTCATCGGAGTCGGCTGTCCGCACTGCTCGCCGATATCCCCGACTCCGGCAGCGGCTGCCGCCGAGGCGGGGGTGCGCGTGCGGGCACCGGGACATCGTCGTTCATCGAGGACTGGGACTACGCCGAGCCGTACCGGCCGCCGCGGGAGGAGACACTGGACGAGGGCCCGGCCGAGGAGCCCGAGGACACCGGGACGGAGCCCGCGAGCGAGGAGTGAACCGGCCTCCGCTCTGCTTCACTGACCCGTATGCCTCTTCCGATGCGTTGGTCTTCGAGACCACCAGGCCCGCGTCCGCCGACTACCTCACCCGGCTCGCCGCGCGTGACGCCGGGCGCGACTACAAGGGGCGGATGCTGGACGCTGCGACGGCGCGCATCGCCGCGCATCCGTGCGTCGAGCTGCGGCGGGGCGATGTCCACGCCCTCCCCCTGGACGACGCCGCGATCCGACACCCGGAACCCGGCGTCGGTGGCGAGCCGGGCGAGCCGACGGCCGATGGTGGCGTTGCGGATCACCCGTTCGGCGATGTGGCGGGTGTAGGCGCGGGAGAGGCCATTTCGGCCACCCAGGTCTTCCGCGATGTCCGCGCGGCGGACCGGACCTTCGGATTCGAGCGCACCACCCGCCGTGCCGTCGAGGCGGGCTACCTCACCGAGGATCAGGCGGCCGCCTGGCTGGACCACCTCGCCCACGGCCCGTTCAGACGATCTTGGTGGACCCCGCATCGACGGACAGGTTCACGCCGATCGCGTTCGGCATGGTCGGGGAGGCCAGCAGCAGCACCGCCCGGGCGATCTCGGCGGGATCGATCAGGGTCTCGGTGAGCATCCCGGTCTCCTTCGGCAGGGCCGCCATCAGAGTTTCGTGGTCGACGCCCACGTTGTCCGCCACGCGTGCGACGTATCCGTCCTCGGACGTTATCTGGGGCGTGCGCGTCACCGACGGCGACACCGCGTTGATGCGTACTCCGGAGGGCGCCATGCGCTCGGCCAGCTGCCGGGTGAAGGCGTTGAGGGCCGCTTTGGCGACGGAGTAGGGCAGCGGCTCCGTCCCCGGCCGACGGGCGCTGTCGGAGCTGATGTTGACCACGGCGCCCCTGGCCTCGAGGAGCGAGGGCAGCGCCGCGCGGGTGGTCCGAACGGCCGACTCGAAATTGAGGGCGAACCCGTATGCCCAGACCTCGTCCCCGCCGTTGAGCGGATCGCCGAACGCCTCCTGCGGCATTTCGCCGCCGCCGGCGTTGTTGACCAGGACGTCGATCCTGGGATCGACGGCCAGGACGGCATCGACCAGGCGCTGGGGACCGTCGGCCGTGGCGAGGTCCACGGGGATGAAAGTGGCTCCGGTGGCATCGAGTTCGGGCGTGCTGCGTCGCGCCGTCGCGGTCACCAGGGCCCCTTCCTGCTGGAACGCCCGAACGATCGCGAGGCCGATGCCCCTGCTCGCCCCGGTGACGAGGACGCGCTTGCCGGTGAGCTGAAGATCCATGACGTGCTCCTGTGATGGGAGGGACTCAGGCGGGCATAACTGAAACAGTGCTATCGCAGTTATGTCAATAACTGCGTCATGGTTGTGTCAGTTAGTGGCGGCGGGGGTAGGGTGAGGCCCGAGACAGAGACAGAGGTGGAGGAGGTGGGCATGGGCGAGAAGAGCCCTCCCCGGCGGATCCGGGCGGACGCCGAACGCAGTACGGCCCGCATCCTGGAAGCAGCGGAAACCGTGCTCGCCGCGGACGCCACCGCGTCCCTGGAGCAGATCGCGGACGCCGCGGGGCTCGCTCGCGCCACCGTCCACCGCCGGTTCGCCTCGCGCGCCGCACTGCTGGACGCCCTGGCCGAACGGCTCAGTCAGCGCTACCTGGGCGGATTGGCCGAAGCACGGGTGAAGACCGCACCGCCCCTCATCGCGCTGCACCGTGTCACGGAGATCGTCTTCGATCTCAAGCTCTGCCACCGCTTCGCCATCCAGCTGACCGCGGCCCTCACGCCGGAAGTCCTCGACGGCCTCGACCTGCTCTTCGCCCGCCTGAGGGACACAGAAGCGATCACCGCGGTCGACCCCGCCTGGGGCCGCAAGGTCTACCTGGCCCTTCTGCACGAGGTCCAGGAACTGCCCGCGGACTCTCCGACCCTGGCCTCCTCGGCCACCGCGGATGAGACCGAGGCGAGGATCGATCTGCTGGTGCGAACCACACTGGGCGCGCTGGGCGGCAGCCTCCCCGCGACAGCCCTCCCGCTCACCAGCTAGCGCCGCGGCCTCAGGCGGCCCGGAACCAGGTGCCCAGGGCCTCGTGGAGACCGTCGTTCGTGGTGCCCTGCCAGGCGATGTAGCAGTCGGGGCGGAGCAGCAGGGCGGTGTCGAGGCCGGGGGCGGCCGCGGTGTCGACGTGGGGGGACCACGGGCCCGGGTCGAGGGTGCCGGTGGGGTCCAGGAGGAGGGGGCGGGCGGTCCGGGTCAGCTCGCGGAGGCCCGGGAGGTCCGGGAGGTCCGGGGCCCAGTGGCCGACCAGGGGGCCGTTCGCGGGGCCCATGGTGTAGCTGATGTCCGCGCCGGAGAGCAGCCCCGCGATGTGCTGCCGGGTCGTGGGCTGGTCCAGCAGTTCGCCGAACAGCGCGCGCAGCGCCGTCACATCGCCGCCCGGCCGGGTCAGCAGCGACTGCGCCTGCGTGTGCATGGCGACCCGCCGGGCCGCGGGGTGCCGCTCCGACTCGTACGTGTCGAGCAGCCCTTCCGCCGCGTGGCCGCGCACCTCGGCGGCCAGTTTCCAGCCGAGGTTCACCGCGTCCTGGAGGCCCAGGTTGAGCCCTGGGCCGCCGATCGCCGAGTGCACATGCGCCGCGTCGCCGAGCAGCAGGACGCGGCCCGCGCGGTAGCGCTCGGCGATCCGGGTGTTGCCGCCGAAGAGCCGCCGCATCAGATGCGGGCCCGGACCGGCCGGCGGGCCGAGTGCGATGTCCGTGCCGAGCACCCGGCGGGCGCTGGCCCGCAGCTCGTCCAGCGACGCCTCGCCCTCGGCCGGCTGCCCCCATTCCACGGTGCTCACCGTCGGTTCGCGGCCCGGGAACGGCGCCCAGGTGATCAGCCCGCGCTCGGTCCGCAGATGCTGGAACGGCGGTATGACGCCGAAACCGGGCACGGTCAGTCCGCCATCGGCACCGATCGCGTCCGGGTCCACGCTCACATGCGCGGTGCGCGACACCGAGTCGTCCGTCGTCACACCGGGGAACGCGATCCCGGCGAGCTTGCGGACCACGCTGTGCCCGCCGTCCGCGCCGACCACGAACTCCGCCTCGATCGGGTCCTGTTCGCGCAGCTCGACCGTCACCGACTTCTCGCCCTGCGTCAGCCCGATGACCTCGTGCCCGCGCCGGATGTCGACGCCCAGCTCCGCCGCGCGCTCGGTGAGCATGCTCTCGATCCGGCGCTGCGGCACCGGAAGCGTATACAGCGGGTTGTCCGGCAGATCGCTCAGGTGGAGCGGGAACGCGCCGAAGGTGAAGTGGGGCGCCGGTTCGGGTGCGGCGCCGGGCTCGGTCAGCCGCTCGTACAGCCCGCGCCGGTCGAGCAGGCGCACGACCTGGCCCACGAGGCCGTTGGCGCGCTGTTTGTCGTTCGGTGCGGTGAGGCGTTCCAGGACGACCGGGCGCACACCGGCCAGGGCGAGTTCGCAGGCGAGCATCAGGCCGTTGGGCCCCGCGCCTGCGATGATGACCTCGATCATGAATTCCCCTTCGGGGCAGATTGGTTGAGGGCCTTACGGGGTGGACAGCCCCGCAGCGAGCCGGGCGAGGGCGTCCGTGAGCAGGCGGCTCACCGGCACGGCCGCGTCGGTGCGGAGATGGTGGGCGATAGTGGTGTTGACCGCGCCCATGACCGCCGAAGCGACCAGGTGCGGGTACAGGTCCTGCTCCGGGTCGCCACCGGTACGTTCCGCGACGGCCGCCGCGATCTCGGCCTCGGCGACGGCCCCGGCCCGCAACATCTCGCCCCGCAGGGCCGGTTCGGCGACCATCACCCGCACGCCTGCCGTCCACCGCGCCGCGTCGGCGACGGACGGATGGGCGATCGCCTCCGTGTCCGGCGCGAACTGCCCCAGTACGGCTTCCGTGATCGCGTCCCACAGCGGCTCGTCCGGCCGTTCGCGCAACTCCTCCGCGACGCGCAGACAGCGGTCGAGGTGGCGAAAGACGATCGCCTCGGCCTTGCTCGAGAAGTAGTTGTTGAACGTACGCGGCGAGACCCCGGCGGCCTCGGCGATGTCCTCCACCTTGACCTTGTCGAACCCACGCTCCACGGTCAGCCGCACCGCGGCCCAGCTGAGCGCGGCATGCGTCTGGGCCTTCTTCCGCTCTCGCAGTCCCATGCGGTGAGCGTAGCAAAAATTGCGGGCTCCGCAAATATGCGTGGCCCGCAAATTCAGATGTCGAGAGGCCAGCGATGTCCGTCCGGAATGTGCCACGCGTAGTGGTGTCCGTCGGCTTCGCGGGCATAGCCGAAACGCTCCTGAGCGGGGCGGCCGTGGTCGTTCCACCACTGCCAGGCGGCCTCCGCCCGCCGCCACAGGTCGGCGCTTCCGCCGTAGGTGACGGTGGTGGTGGGTTCATCGGCGATCGGCGCGCGTGCCCATGTGCCGTCGCGCCGCTGGAGCTGGAGCGACGTCGCGCCGGTGCCGTCATCCATGTGATAGACCAGCTCGGCGCCGGGAAGGTGGAAGGCGAGCAGCAGCCGGAACGGGTAATTCGCGCGGATGTCTCCAGCGGTGAGTGAGGCGGAACGGCACCCGGCTCGGGGCGCGTAAGGTGCCCGCCCGGGGTGCCGGTAGGCATGCGCGTCACTGCGGGCGGGCATGAACCGGCCGGTTGTGGCGGTGAAGCGGCCCACGGCACGTCCCTCTTCGTCCACGGTCAGACGGACCAGACCACCCTCGATGCCCATGGCCACGTCGGCGAGGATCATGCCGCCGGGTCGCGTCTGCTCGATCCAGGCGGCCGGGATACGGGGGACCGAGCAGGTCGCGATGGTCCGGTCGAACGGTGCGTGGTCCCCGGGAAAGCCCTGTTGCCCGTCTCCGGCAGCGAGGTGCGGCCGGTACCCCGCGGAGGCGAGTCGGCCACGGGCGGCCTCCACGAGATCGTGGGAGACATCGATGGAGTGCACCAGGTGATCGCCCAGCCGGGCGCACAGAAGGGCGGCGTTGTACCCCGTGCCGGTGCCGACTTCCAGTACTCGGTGGCCGTCCGCCACACCCAGCTCCTCCAGCATCCCCGCCATGAGGCTGGGCAGTGTGCTGGAGGATGTCGGGATACCGGTCCACGCTCGCTCGTCGACGCGTTCGGCGGTCTCGGGGTCGAGTGCCGTGACGAGGGTCTGGTCGCTGTAGACGGCGGCTTCCCAGGAATCACGGTCCGCCGCGTCATGTCGGCGCCATACGGTGATACCCCTGCTGTCGGCCTCCTGCCCGTACCACTCGGGCACGAAGATATGGCGCGGCACCTTGGCGAACGCCTCGGCCCAGGCGACCGAACGGATCGCTCCCGCCCGCCGCAATTCCTCGACCAGCGAGTGCAGCCGCGGCGCCGCGTCGTCGAAGAGAGGGATACTCACGCGCGTACTCCTTGCAGTTCATCGGCGATGGCCTCGGCGATGGGCAGGCCCGTGGCGCCTTGGATCCAGTCCCAGCCGTAGTCGCTGCGCCAGTCCTCATGTCCTCGGGAGCTCCGGGCATGGACTTCTGCCGCGAGCAGACGATCGCCCGCGATGGTGAGCCGGACCTCGTACGCCTTCTCGATCCAGGCCTGAAAGAGATGGGCGGTGGTGTCGATGCCGCGTAGATCGACCAGGTCGTGCGGGGAGAGGCGCCGGGTGTAGACGGTCTTGAGTTCATTTCCCTCGATGAATACCGGTGAGGCTACGGGTTTGCAGATGATCGGGCTCGGGGTGTCCTCGGCGAATGCCCTGACGGCATCGGGGTCGTTCGTCACGAGGGTCGCGGGGATGGCGAGGCCGCACTCACGGGCTGTCGCGAGCTGGATCGGTTTGTACTCGGCGCGCGTCATCGCCGCCGGGTGGTTGACCCACCGGGCGTCGAGCGCCGAGATCACTCCGCCGTATCCCGCGCGTGCCTGCGCTGCGGCGAACCGTCGTTCGGCCTCGGACATTCCGTCCGCGAGGCGGAACTGATGGGGGGCGCGGAAGTAGACCGCCTCGATGTCCGAGAGTTCGACAGCCCGGTGGGAGTTGGCGAGTTTGCCGCACCATCCTCGTCGGGTGTCGATGCGCCCAGCGAGGATGGCCCGCTGCGGAAAGTCCGCGGTGTCCATCCGGAATACCCGCACCCCTCGGTTGGTGAGTACGTTCACGACGCGGTCCGTCGGCCAGTCATCGCGGGCGGCGATCACGAGGATGGTGGGCATGCCCTCAATCCTTCGGACCCTCGTCGAGGGGCGGCGGATTGGTCATGTTGCCGTCGGGGACGGTGGGGCTGTGAGTCGTCATGTACGGCAGCGGGCCGTCGTAGAGGCCGATCGACATCTGCGATCCCTCGTCGTAGACAGCCGCTGGTTTCTCGATCGCCTGTGTCGAGTCGGGCACACGGGCGAAACGAAGGATCCATGGGCGCGTGGTGGAGCCCGAGGGCCCCTCGTCGCTCTGCGGAATCCGCTCGCCAGGGGGCAGGAGCGGAAACGCCTCACGTGGATGCGTGAACGTGGTCACTGCTTGCTGTCCTCTTCCTCGCGATGGTCGAAGCGGCAGGAACCAGTGTGGTCCCATTCGCCTTGGTTACGGCTCGTTTGTGTGTCCAGCTCGGCCCAGATTTCCTTGTCGACGGTGCGTTCGCGGACGCCCCAGCGGTCCGCGAGGGCGCGGACGATGAGCAGGCCGCGGCCGTGCTTGTCGCGGGGCGACGGGCGGCGGGGACTCGGGAGTCGTTCGCCCCGGGGATCGGATACGGCGATCCGCAGACGGGTTTTGGTGAGGGTGAGCCGTAAGCGGAAGAGCCGCCCGGGTACGTGCCCGTGCCGTACGGCGTTGGTGGCCAGCTCGGAGACGATGAGCGCCGTGTCGTCGGCGAGTGCGGGGTGCCCCCACTCGGAGATCAGTCGTGTGGCGTGCTGGCGGGCCCTGGTCACGCTTATCGGTGTCGGGACGTAGTCGACGCGAGCCTCTTCGATGACGGGGTCGCTGGGGTCCGGGATCCGGGGGTCTTGGGGCGCGAATGCCATCGCGTACCTCCAGTGGGCAGGGCAGGGCGGAGCGCGTCCGCCAACTGACGTCCCTGTGCGAGCGGTTCATTACGGACCGTAGCGCTGTCCGCTCGCGGTGCACAAGTTCCTCTTGGAGGATTTCCCCCGATCTGGTTTGCGGCGGCCGCCCCCGGCAGCCAGACTGGGCGCGTGACGACAAGTCAGCCCATGCAGGGCAATAGCACCTCGACCGTTTTGGGACGCAGGCTCGGTGGTGAGCTGACCAAGCTCCGCACCGCGGCGGGCTTGACGCAGACCCATGCCGCCAAGGTGCTCACCGGGTCCACGACCAAGGTCGCCAAGATGGAGGGTGGCTGGGTCCCGATGCGGGACCCGGACATCCGCGCGCTGTGCGAGCTGTACGGCTTGAGCGACCCTGCGGCGGTGGGCGGGTTGCTGGAGCTGGCTCGCGTTGATCGTGAGCGTCGCAAGGCGAAGGGCTGGTGGAATGAGTTCCCGAACCTCGGGGACATGCAGGAATACGTCGCGTTGGAGAACGCGGCCACGGCCATCAAGGCATGGCAGCTCACCTTCGTCCCGGGACTGTTGCAGACGCCGGACTACATCCGGGCACTCCGGAATGATGCCCCGTCGGCGGGCGGCGACCATGAGGAGTTCGTGGCGGCGAGGCTCGCACGCCAGCGGCGGCTCGATGAGGCTCCGCAGCTCTCACTGCGGGCAGTGGTCTACGAGGCCGCGCTGCGGAACCTCATCGGCGGCGCGGATGTGATGCGTGGACAGTTGGACCATCTGGTAGCCGTGGCCCGGAAGGACAGCGTCAGCCTGCGCGTTCTTCCGTTCAGCGCGGGAGCCCGCCATGGGATGAACTGCACGTTCAACATCATCTCCTTTGCCGAACCCGGAGCGATGGACGTGGTGTACATGGAGGTTCCGTTCAGGCGGATCTGGGTCGAAGGCGGAGATGCGGCTGCACAACACGATGAGTTGTTCGAGAGAATCGCTGAGCGTGCCCTGAACGAGCACGATTCCCTGGAACTCATCGCAAACCTGAGCGGAGAGCTGTAACCCCGATGCCTGCTTTCGCATTCCGCAAGTCGAGCCATAGCGACCCTGAGCGCGAATGCGTGGAGGTGGCCACAAACGTGCCCAACACCGTGGCGATACGCGACTCCAAGGACCCGGAGGGTCGAATACTCCGCTTCACCCCCGCCGCCTGGGCGGCCTTCCAGCGTGTCCTCAGAGCATCGAGCGGGTGAGACCGCCGTCCACGGCGATCGTGGTGCCCGTGACGTACGAGGCCAACGGCGTGGCGAGGAAGCAGACGACGGACGCGAGTTCGTCCGGTGTGCCGAACCGCCCCATGGGGATGTCGTCCGTGGCGGTCGTCGGCACGCCGTCCGGGTAGAGCGCGCGTGCTCGGGACGTCAGAATCCGGCCGGGTGCCACGCAGTTGACCGTGATGGCGTCCGGCGCCAGTTCGTTGGCCAGCGTCTTCAGGTATCCGGTCAGCCCGGGGCGGATCAGGTTGGACAGCGCGACCAGTGAGGTCGGTTCCTTCACCGTGGTCGTCGTCACCGCGACGATCCGGCCGTACGGGCTGTGCCGCAGGTGGGGTACGGCGGCGCCGACCATGCGGACCAGGGGCAGCAGCAGGGTGCGGAACGCGTCGTGCGCGGCGGGCGCGTCGATCTGTAGTGCGGTGCCCGGACGCGGCCCTCCCGTGTTCCACACCAGGATGTCGACACCGCCGAAGCGGCTGACGGTGTGCTCGACGACCCGTTCCGCCGCACCTTCCTCGGAGAGGTCGGCGACCATGGGAACGGCACCGATACGCGTCGCCTCCGACTCCAGGCTCTCCCGGCGCCGGGCGACGGCGACGACGTTGGCGCCCTCGCCGGACAGGCGTTCCGCTATGGCCAGCCCCAGCCCGGACGAGGCGCCGCAGACGATCGCGGTCCGGCCTTTGAGCATGAGATCCATGGTTGTCCATACCTTCCAAGAGGGTCAGGGGCGAGGGTCAGGACGCCGGTGAGCGTCGGGCGCGGAGTACCTCGCGCAGGATGGCGCCGGTCTCCTCGGGGCTCTCCAGGGGCCAGAAGTGCCCCCCGGTGACGAAGCGGACCTCGACGGCGGCCGCATGGGGAATGCGCTCGGCGGCGTCGGCGTAGAACTCGCGGGGCTGGCTGCGTGAGTCCCTGCCTTGCAGCAGGGTCACCGGAGCGCGCCAGCGCGGGATCAGGTCGGTGCGCCGCTCGATCCACTCCTTCCGGAAGGTGGAGGCCATGCTGTAGCGCGGGACGGCGCGGGTGATCCCGGGATACGAGTACTCCTGGATGACGCGGCGCATGTCCTCGTCGGCCACCGGCAGATTCCCGACGGAGGCGTACGCCCAGGCGACGAACTGTTTCGGGTCCTCCATCAGCCCGCTCCACGGAGCCTCGGCGAGGAGGTCGTCCTGTGGGGCGAGGTCGGGGTGGAAGTGGTGGAGGTGCTGCTCGCCGCGCACATAGTGGCGGACTCGCCCGGGATGGGCGGCGGCGATGTGGTCGCCCTGTACGGTGCCCCGGTCGTGGGTGACCAAAATAAACCGATCCACCCCGATCGCGTCGAGCAGCGCGACGAGTTGCCCGGCCGCGCCGGAGTGCCGGTAGTCGCCTCGCCCCTTCTCCGACTGTCCATAGCCTTTGAGGTCGATCGCGACGCAGCGGTACGAGTCCGACAGCGCGGCCATCTGGTGGTGCCACAGGAACCATGAGTCGGGCATCCCGTGCAGGAACACCACGGGCTCCCCGGTCCCGGCCTCGACGTAGTGCCACCGGACCGTTTCGTGATCGCCCGGGACGTCCTCGAAGTGGTGGGTGAACACGGCCCCGTCGAGCTGCTCGGTGTCCCCGTCGTGGTCGGCGGGGCGGGGCCGCACATCGGCGTAGTGCTCAAGGCGCCGGGCCACGAGGGCCTCGGGCGGTACGAAGCCCTCGATGGCCTGACGTGCCCTCACGGGCAGGTCGGTGTAGCGCCACTCATGGTCCATCGCCATTTCCTCTGGTGGTCGTGGTTCGAGCCAACCCGTCCACCCTCACGCGGGCGTGCCCATCACGTCCAACGATGTCCGCTGCTGGGCGCCAGCACGATCGGTGATAATGGAGGGCGTGGAACTGCGCCACCTCGAATACTTCCTCGCGGTCGCCGACACCGGGAGCTTCACCCGCGCGGCGAAGACGCTGCACGTCGTCCAGTCAGGCGTGTCGGCGACGGTCAGAGCCCTGGAACGGGAGCTGGGGTCGGCCCTGTTCACCCGGAGCCCACAGGAAGTCACCTTGACGGCGGCCGGACGTGCCTTCCTGCCCCGGGCGCGAGAGACCCTGGACGCCGCGCGCGCCGCCAAGGACGCCGTTCACCGGACACAGGGCGCCTTGCACGGCACGGTCACGGTCGGCACCCAGACCTCGATCGACCTCGTCGACCTGCCCGGGCTCCTGGCCGCGCTGCGCGCCCGCCATCCCGGTGTCGCGGTGCGGCTGCGTGCGGCCATGGCGGGGTCGGCGGGCCTGGCGGAGCAGCTGCGCGACGGTCGGCTCGACGTCGCCTTCCTCTCCCTGCCAGGGCCGCCACCGGCCGATCTCACCACCCGGCCGCTGGCCACCGTGCCCATGGTCGTGTACGTGGCCGACTCGCATCCGCTGGCCGGGGCGGGCCGGGTGCCACTGGCGCGACTGGCCGAGTTCCCGTTCATCGACTCCCCGCCGGGCTTCGGCAACCGCGCCGTCGTCGACCAGGCCTTCGCCGCCGCGGGGGTACAGCGGGAGGTATCCGTCGAGGTCGCGGACGTCGGCACCGCCGTCAACTTCATCCGGGCGGGGCTGGGGATCGGCTTTCTCGGCCATTTCCTGGTCCAGGACCGGACCGGCCTCGACACGGTGCGGGTCGCGGACCACGAACTGCGCTGGCGGCTCACCGTCGCCACCGCCGCGACCCGGCGCCCCAGCGCGGCCACCGAGGCGTTCCTGGACCTGCTCGGTGAACGACATCCCTCACCACTCGGGGATGCCTCCACCCAGGGTCTCAACTCGGTGTGACCCGCCCGAACCGCGCGATCGCGTCCAGGACCGCGCCCCGCAGGGTGGGACTGCCCGTGTGCCCCGAGTCGTCGATCACCTTCAGCTCCGCGTCCGGCCAGGCCTTGGACAGCTCCCACGCGCTCTTCAGCGGACTGCCCAGGTCGAGTCGCCCATGAATCAGCACCGCCGGGATACCGGCCAGCCGGTGCGCGTCACGGAGGAGTTGTCCGTCCTCGAGCCATGCGTCATGGGAGAAGTAGTGGGCGCAGATCCGGACGAAGGCCATCAGCGCGTCGTCGGGCTTGTCGCTGTAGTAGCCCGGATGCCCCAGCGCCTCATGGGCGATGACGGCGTCCTCCCAGGCGCACCAGGTCCGCGCCGCCTTGACCCGGACCGCCTCGTCCGGGCTGTTCACCAGTCGGTTGTACGCCGCGACGAGCTCGCCGCCCCGCTCCGACTCCGCCTCCGGCACCGCGTCGCGGAACGTCTCCCAGGCGCCGGGCAACAGGCGTCCGACACCGCCGTAGAGCCAGTCGGTCTCCTCCGGCCGGGTCATGGTGACGCCCGCGATGACGATCTCGGAGACCCGCTCGGGGTAGCGCTCGGCGTAGGCGAGGATCAGCGTCGAGCCCCAGGAGCCGCCGTAGAGGAGCCAGCGCTCGATGCCCAGGTGCGCGCGCAGCCGCTCCATGTCGGCGATGAGGTGGTCGGTGGTGTTGTGATCGAGGCTGACGGACGGGTCGGAGGCGTGCGGCAGGCTCTCACCGCAGCCACGCTGGTCGAACAGGACGATCCGGAAGACCTCGGGATCGAACATCCCACGAGCGCCGCGGCGCCCTCCGCCGCCGGGGCCGCCGTGCACGCACAGGGCCGCCTTCCCCTGGGGATTCCCGCTGGTCTCCCAGTAGATCCGGTTTCCGTCGCCGACCTCGAGGAGGCCGTGCGCGTACGGTTCGACGGGCGGGAACGGCTCGGCCATGGCGGTCTCCTCCTGAAGGCGCGAAAGAGCAACCTGGCGAGGTTAGTCGGAGGCTGACAAGGCGTCACCTGATTTCTCCTCCGCCCCGGACCCGGGTCCTGGGGACTCGGTCAGGTGAGACCGGCGTCGCGGGCCAGGAGGGCCGCTTGGACGCGGTTGGTGACGTCCAGCGCGGTGAGGACGCGGCTCACATGGGCCTTGACGGTGCTTTCGCGCATGCCGAGGCCGGCCGCGATGTCGGCGTTGGTATCGCCCCTGGCCAGGAGCGTCAGGACATCGCGTTCACGGGGTGTGAGTGTTTCGAGGCGGGCGCGGGCGGCATTCGCCTGGGGGCGGTTGGCGTGGTGGTAGCGGTCGATGAGGCGGCGGGCCGCGGCGGGGTGGAGCATGGCCGAGCCGGTGGCGACGAGGTGGACGGCGCGCAGGATCTCGGCGGGGTCGGTGTCTTTGAGGAGGAAGCCGTCGGCCCCGGCCGCGAGCGCGTTGTAGACGTATTCGTCGAGGTCGAAGGTGGTCAGGGTGATGACTTTCGGGGGGTGGGGCAGGGCCCGCAGACCGGTGGTGGCGGTGATGCCGTCCATACGTGGCATGCGGACGTCGACCAGCGCCACGTCCACGCGGTGGGCGGTGGCCCGTTCAATGGCCTCGACGCCGTCGCTCGCCTGGGCGACGACCTCGATGCCGTCGTCCGTGTCGAGGAGGTCGGCCAGGCCCAGACGGACCAGGGCGTCATCGTCGACGATCATGGCGCGGATCATGTGCGGGGGCCGTTCTGCTCGATGGGTGCGGGGTGGGGGATGCGGGCGGCCAGCCGCCAGCTTCCGGCGCCGTGGGGGCCGGTGTTCAGATGTCCGCCGAGGGCGCTGACCCGCTCCCTCAGGCCGACCAGCCCGAAGCCGGAGGGGGCCGTGTCCGGGGCGGCGGTTCCCGGGCTGTTGGTGACCTCGACGAGCGTGGCGGGCGGACCGTAGGTGAGGCGGACGCGCACAGGGGCGCCCGAGGCGTGCTTTCGGGCGTTCGTCAGACCTTCCTGGACCAGACGGTAAACGGCCAGGCGGTGCGCCGCGGGAGCCTGCTCCGGCTGCCCCTCGACGGTCAGGTCGACCTGCTGCCCGGCCGTGCGTGCCTGTTCGACCAGTTCCCGTACGTCGCGCAGGACGGGAGCGGGCGCGGAGTCGGCCGTGGTGTGCGGGTCGTGCAGGGCGCCGAGGACATCGCGCAGGTCGGTCAGCGCCTGGGTGGAGGTGGTGCGCAGCAGGGTGAGGCGTTCGGCGACCGGGCCGGGCAGGGTGTCGGCCTTGGTGGCCAGGACCCCGGTGTGCAGGGCGATGAGGCTCAGGCGGTGGGCCAGGACGTCGTGCATCTCGGCGGCGATGCGGGTGCGCTCGGCGGCCCGGGCACTCTCCTCGCGCAGTTCCCGCTCGATGCGCAGGTGCTCGACCTGGGCGTTGAGCCCCTGCACCAGGCGGCGGCGGCTGCCTATCCACAGTCCGCCCACCACCGCCAGCAGCAGGAACAGGTTCGCGCCGTACTGCTGTGGCGTCCACAGGGAGACCGCGGTCGGCGCCACCGCGTTGGCGGCCAGGGCGGCGGCGCCGCAGCCCACGGCCACCGCGGCGCGGCGCCGCGCGGCCAGGTCGAACAGCGCGACCAACAGCAGCGGCAGCAGGGGCCATCCCCCCAGCCCCGTCGCGGCCGTGGCCAGGAGCGGAGCGACGAACCACGGAAGCCGGCGCACGAGCAGGGCCAGCCCGCACACCACCGCCGCCGCGGTACGCGCCGTCAGGTACTGGCCGCCGACGGTCGCGGCGCCGTTCTGGACGGCGGCCTCTGTCAGCAGCAGCACCAGGCCGTATCGCCCGTACCTGGCCCACAGGAGGCTCTTCTTCCGGCTCACGCCGAAATCGTAGGCGCGCGGCCGGTCGCCCTTCCTCCGACGATCTTCCATGCCGTCCCTCTACTTTCGTAGGGGGAGAGCGTCGTACAAGGGCGGATTCACCCGCGCGGACCGGTTCTTAGCGTCGGGTCCATGGACAACTGGACCACCTCGCACGACCGTGTCCTCGCGCAGCGATATGCCGAGGGCTGGATGTTCCTCATCGAGGCCGCCCGCGACATGCGCACCACCGGAGCCATCGCCCCCAGCGGAACGGCGCTGGCCCGTGCGCTGACCGAACCGGTCCGCGCACGGGCCGGTCGGCCACTGGACATTCTGGAGGCGGGGGCCGGGACGGGGGCCGTCACTCGCGTCCTGATCCCGCGGCTGCCGCGCGGCAGCCACCTGGACGTCGTGGAGGCCAATCCGCGCTTCGCCGACCGGTTGCGCCACCTCGCCGCCGCGCACGCCGATGCCGATGCCGCCGTCGCGGAGCGGGTCCGGGTCCACACCGCCCGCGTCGAGGAGTTGGACACGAACCGTCGCTACGACGTGATCGTCTCCGGCCTGCCCTTCGCCAACTTCGCCCCCGGGGACATCGAGGCGATCATGGACCGGTATCTGGAACTGCTGCGTCCGGGCGGTGTCCTGACGTACTTCGCCTATCTGGGCACCCGCCGGGCCCGCACCCTGCTGGCGTCCCGTGCGCGGGTCCGTCGGCACCGGGCGGCGGAAGAGGTCCTGGCCGCCTACCGGCGCCGGTACGCGGGCGGCTGCCGGACCGTGTGGGCCAATCTGCCCCCCGCCGAGGTGTGGCGGCTCCAGCGGCCCGCCGCCACGCCCACGCCCGCTCCCACGCCCCCGCGTCCGCAGCCCGCCGCCATCGGAGCGGCAGACCGGTGAACATCCTGGCCAACGCCCTCGGCAAGGTGCCCGCCGCGAGTGCCTACGCGATCGTCGCCGTGGCCGTCCTCGCCGAATCCGTCCTGCTGGTCGGGGCCTTCATCCCCACCCTCACCCTGTTGCTGACCGCCGGCGCACTGGCCCGCACCGGGCGGCTGGACCTTCCGGCGCTGGTGACGACGGCCGCGTGCGCCGTGGTGGTGGGGGACTTCCTCGCGCACCGCACCGGGAAGGCCCTCGGCGACCGCCTGCGCACCGGACGCCTCGGCCGCCGCCTCCCCACCGCCGCATGGCGGCGTGCCGAGGCACTGATGGCCCGCCACGGGGGCCACGCGGTCTTCCTGGCCCGATTCCTGCCGATCCTGCGCACCCTCACGCCCCATCTCGCCGGCGCCGCACGCCTGCCCTACCGGCGCATCGCCCCCTACAGCGCCCTGGCCGCGCCGCTGTGGGCCACCGCCGAGGCAGGCACCGGATATACGGCCGCCGCCTCCCTCCAGCGCGCCCTCAGCCTCGGCGGCCCCGTCCTCGCCGCGACGGCGGCGGCCGGGGCCGTACTGGCATGGACGAGGGTCCACGGCCGCACGCGGGCATGGACGGCCGCACGCGGACACGGCCCGAGCCGCCGCGTCAGACCTCCTCGCGCATCAGCCGCAGATACACCACCGAGAACAGCGCACCCACCACCAGCAACAACAGCGCCACCGCCGTGCCGTAGCCGATCAGGGACTTGTTGAACGCCTGGTCGTACATGAAGACCGGGAGGGTCTGGCTGCGGTTTCCCGGGCCGCCTCGGGTCATGGCCCAGATGAGGCCGAACACCGACAGCGTCTGGAGGGTGTTCAGCATCAGATTGGTGCCGATGGAGCGGCGGATCATCGGCAGGGTGATGTGCCAGAAGCGGCCGAGGCCGCCGGCGCCGTCGACCTCCGCCGCCTCGGTGATCTCCTTGGGGATCTCGGACAGCGCGGCGGAGTAGACGAGCATCGAGAAGGCCGTGCCGCGCCAGACGTTGGCGAACGAGACGGCGAGGATGGGCAGGGTGTAGAGCCAGTTCTGGGACGGCAGGCCCAGCCAGTCCAGCAGGGCGTTGAGCGTGCCCTCGCGGCGGAAGAACGCGTACAGCAGGAAGCCCGCCACAATCTCGGGGACGACCCAGGCCGCGATGACGATCGAGCCGGTGAGCGTGCGCACCGGCCGGGAGGCGCGCTGCATCAGGGCGGCCAGGGCCAGGCCGAGGGTGTTCTGGCCGACGAGGGAGGAGAGCAGCGTGAAGACGAGGGTGAGGACGACCGCGTTACGGAAGTCGTCGTCGCCGAAGGCGCGCTGGAAGTTGTCCAGGCCCACGAAGTCCGTGGAGGACGCGCCCGTGAGCTGCATATTGGTGAAGGCGATATAGACGCAGTAGGCGATCGGGCCACCGAGGAAGAGCAGCAGCATGACGGTGGCGGGGGCGAGCGGAAGCCAGCGCAGGGGGCGGCCGCGACGGGGGCCCGGCCGGGCCGGGGTCTCCGTCGGGGCCGCCGCCACCTTGGTCGCGGTTGCCATCGGGGGGCGGCCCTCAGCCCTGGCCGCCCGCCGCCACCGTGGCGCCGTCGGTGATGGACTTCAGCTGGTCGTCGTAGGACTTCGCGGCCTTCTCCGGTGAGGAGTCACCCGTGGTCGCCGCCTCCATCGCCTCGCCGATCGCCGTGGAGACCTGCGGATAGACGGGGGTGGTGGGGCGGTAGTGGGTGTTCTTCACCAGGCCCGTGAAGAAGGTGATCCCGGGCATGGACGAGGTGTACTTCGGGTCCTGCGCGACGTCCTTACGGACCGCGATCTGCGCGTCGACGATGTCCCAGGTGACCGCGTTGTCCTTGGTCTGGAGCTGCTCGATGAACTTCCAGGCCAGATCCGGGTTCTTGGACTTCGCGGTGATCGCCCACGTCCAGCCGCCGGACATGCTGACCTTGCCGGGCGCCTGGCCGTGCTGTGTGGGCATCGGAGCCTGGCCGAGGGTCTTGGACCACTCGGGCCACGGCTTGCCGCCGGTCTTCAGCCAGTTCTGGCCGAGCCAGGAGCCGTCGAGTGCGATGGCCAGCTTGCCCTGGGGCAGCCATTCGCTGTAGACGGTGGTGCCCACGTTGGGGTCGAGGGCGTCGGAGATGTCCGGGCCCAGCTTCTGGGAGTAGACGGTCTTGAGGAAGGCGAGGGCGTCGCTGAACCCCTTGCCGCCGGTGACCCACTTCTTGGCGCCGGGGTCGTAGAGCGGGTTCCCGCCCGCCTCGCCCGTGCCGTACAGCAGCATCTCGAACCCCTGCATCACGGAGGTCTCGCCCGGGGCCTTGCCGGTGTAGACGTTGAGCGGGGTGACGCCGGGGACCTTCTTCTTGATCGTGCGCGCCGCCTCGAGGATCTCGTTCCAGTTCTTGGGGGACCAGTCGGCGGGCAGCCCGGCCTTGGCGAAGATCTTCTTGTTGAACCACAGACCGCGGGTGTCGGTGCCGTCCGGGACGCCGTACGTCTTGCCGTCCTCGGCCTTGGCCGCGGCCTTCGCGGTGTCGACGAACTGGTCCCAGGTCTTCCACTTGGCCAGATAGTCGTCGAGGGGGCGCAGATAGCCCGCCTTGATGTCGGAGTTGATCCGGAAGGTGTCCTCGTAGACCAGGTCCGGGGCGGTCTTCGGGGACCGCATCATCTGCTGGACCTTGGTGGCGTAGTCGTTGTCCTGCGCCTGGATCGGGATCAGCTTGACCTTCTTGCCGGGGTTGGCCTTCTCGAACTGCTTCTTGACCTCGGCCAGATGGTTGTCCTTGAAGCGGATCTTGTTGTCGGTGGAGCGGTTGTAGGCGACCTTGACGGTGTCCGGGTCGCTGCCCGAACCGCCACCGCAGGATGTGAGTCCGGCGGTGGCGGCGAGGGTGGCGGCGAGGATCAGTGGGGCGGTGGGGCGCACGGGCACGACCTCCTTGCTGGCCTCTGTGGGCTGCGGGCTGACCGTAAGGTCGGCTTCAACGGAAGGTCAATCCCCGTGACCTGGATGGTCACTTGATCGAACGCCGCCCGGCGGATGGGGCTCGGTTCGGGGTCAGCCGTTGTAGCCCGTGAGCGCCTTGGTGAAGTCGTACGTGCCCTGGTCGATACCGCTGCACGCGTCCCCGTCCGTGCCGGAGCCGCACTTGCGGTCGCGGTTGAGCGACCAGAAGCTGACGCGGGCCAGGTGGTGGCCCTTGGCGTAGGAGACCATGGCCTTGAAGTTGTTCAGGGATATGGTCTCGCCCGCGACGTCGGTCTTGCCGTTCATCGAGGAGAAGCCGACCTTGCGGTAGGCGGCGTCGGAGGAGAGGCCGTACGCGCTCGCCACCGTGTTCTTCAGGCCGTCCACCGCGGACTTGGTGGCCGCCGCCATGTCGATCGAGCCCTGGCCGAAGTCGAACGGCATGACCGCCCAGCCGTCCACGTCGAGCCCGGCGGTGGCACCGCGCTTGACCAGGTCCTTGCCGTTGGAGTCGGGGCCGCTCGTGGTGGTGCCGAAGGTGACGTACACCTTGATGCCGCTGTTCTTCTGCTTGACCGTCTTGAGCGCGTCGATCACCCGCTGGCGGACCGTGGCGTTCTCGAACTCGGTCGACTCGATGTCGATGTCGATCGACTTGAGCTTGTAGGCGTCGATGACCTTCTGGTACGCGCCGGCGAGCGCGGACGCGGAGGAGCACTTCTCGCCCAGCTTGTTACCGCTCCAGCCGCCGAAGGAGACGGTGACATCGCCGCCCGCCGAGCGGATGGAGTTGATCGTCGACTGGTCGTTGCCGCCGGTCAGCGCGCGGGAGCCGTCCCACTTGGGGTTGCAGCCGCCGTCGGACAGCATGAAGGCCATCGTGAACTGCTGGATACCGGTGGCCGACATGACGTCCGTGGCCTTGGGCGGAGAGCCCCAACCCAGGTACAGGTAGGGCCCGTTGAGCCCGCTGGGGGCGGCGGCGGTGTGCGCCGCCCGCGGCGCCGCCTGGGCGGTGGCCGCCGCGGTGGCGCCCGCGGCGAGCAGGCCGATGGCGGCGGCGAGGGCGAGTCTGCGGTGCGTCGGCTTGGAAAGAGGCATGGCTGATGGAGCCTCCTGGTGGGGGGTGGGAGGAAGTCGAGCGAGGCTGAACCTAGCGAGGCGGCATGGCCGCGACAAGATGTCGGATAGGAAACTTTCCTATCGGGCTCGCGGGCGACTGGGAGGACGCGCCTCCCAGCAGGGAGGATGCCGGTCGTAGTCCCGGTTCTGGTCGCGGTCGGATACTGACCGCAGGAGGGACGTGCATCCGATGAACCACAAACGCCCTGGAACGGGCCCGCTTACCGTGACGGTGTTCGTCTTCCCGGGGGTGCGGCTGCTCGATGTGACCGGCCCCATCGAGGTGTTCGCCTCGGCGAACGGGTTCGGCGGGCGCTATCGGGTGCGGATCGCGTCCGGGGACGGGGCGGAGGTGATCACCTCCGCCGGGACCCGTCTCGGCGCCGACGTGCGGGTCGACGATCTGCGTGAGCCGAGCGACGTCCTGGTGATCCCGGGCGGTCCGGAATGGGAAACGCTGATCAAGGACGACGCGCTGCTGGACGTCGTCCGGCGACTGCATGAGAAGGCCCGCTGTACGGCGTCGGTGTGCACGGGGGCGTTTCTGCTGGCGGCGGCCGGACTGCTGGACGGGCGTCGCGCCGCGACGCACTGGCGGCACTCACGGCAACTGGCCTCCCGCTTTCCGTCCGTGCGGGTCAAACGGGACGCCATCTTCGTACGGGACGGGCGAATGATGACCTCGGCGGGTGTCAGCGCCGGTATCGACCTCTCCCTGGCGCTCGTCGAAGATCATTACGGTGCGGAGGTCGCTCGGGCTGTCGCCAAGGACATGGTCGTCTTCATGCAACGACCGGGGAGCCAGTCCCAGTTCAGCGTCCGCTCCCAGGTCCCGCACTCCCGCCGGGAGACGCTCCGCCGGGTGCTGGACGAGGTCGCCGAGAACCCCGGGGCCAACCACACACTGCCGGCCATGGCACGCAGGGCGGGCGTCAGCGTCCGTCATATGACCCGGCTCTTCGACGAAGAGGTGGGAACCACGCCCGCCCGGTATGTGGAGCAGGTCCGGTTGGAGGCCGCCCAGGTGCTGCTGGAGACGGGCGACGACGCCATGGCGGTGGTGGCGCGGCGTACCGGGTTCGGCTCACCGGAGTCGATGCGCAGAGCGTTCGTACGGCACCTGGGGGTGACGCCCGGTGCGTACCGGACCAGTTTCCGCACGACCGGGGTGGGCGCGGAGGATTCGGCGCCCGAAGCCGTCTCGCCGTAGTCGGGGCGCGACGGGGCCCCTCACATGGCGTGGCGGGCCGCGTGGCCAGCTTCCCGTGGCGTGGCGGGCCGCGTGGTCAGCGGAAAGCGGATGCCACAAGATCCTTCTGCTCGGCGGCGTGCCGCCGGGCGGAGCCCACGGCCGGGGCCGGTGCGGGCGGACGGCTGACGCATCCGACGGGACGGTTCGCCGACCGCCGCACCCGCGGCCCCACGAAGGACCAGGCGCCTTGGTTCTCCGGCTCCTCCTGCACCCACCGCACCTCGGCGTCGGCGGGGAAACGGGCGAGTTCCGCGCCGAGCTCCCGCTCCGGGAACGGGTAGAGACGCTCCACACGGACGATCGCGGTGTCCGGCGGGTTCGAGCTTCGCCGGTGGGCGTCCAGGTCGTAGAAGACCTTGCCCGAGCACACCAGCACCCGCCCGGTCCGGGCGGCATCGGCCGTCTCGTCCGGCAGGACCGCACGGAACGCGCCCGTGGTGAGCTCCGTCAGCGTGGAGGTGGCCGCCTTCAGCCGCAGCATCGACTTCGGAGTGAACACGACCAGTGGCCTTCTGCGTTCGCGCTCACCGAGCGCTTGCCGCCTGAGCAGGTGGAAGTAGTTGCCGGGCAGGGAGGGCATGGCGACGCTCATGTTCCCCCGCGCACACAGTTGGAGGAACCGCTCGACCCTGGCGGAGGAGTGGTCCGGTCCCTGCCCCTCCAGGCCGTGCGGCAGCAGCAGCGTCACCCCGGAGCGCTGCCCCCATTTCTGCTCGGATGACGCGATGTACTCGTCGACGACGGTCTGGGCGCCGTTGGCGAAGTCGCCGAACTGCGCCTCCCACAGCACCAGAGCGTCGGGCCGCGCCAGGGAGTAGCCGTATTCGAAGGCCAGCGCCGCCAGTTCGGACAGCATCGAGTCGTAGGGCGCGAAGTCCGCGGCCGGTGCGCCGAGGGAGCTCAGCGGTGTGTATTCCACGCCGGTGCGCCGGTCGGTGAGCACGACGTGCCGTTGCCCGAACGTGCCGCGGCGGGAGTCCTGCCCGGCCAGCCGTACCGGAACCCCGTCCAGCAACAGGGAGCCGATGGCGAGAGTTTCCGCGGTGGCCCAGTCGATCGTTCCCGCGTCCAGCGTCGCGGCACGTCGGCGCAGCTGCGGCAGTACGCGCGGGTGCACGGTGAAGTCCTGCGGCGGACTGGTCTGGGCCGCGATCACGCGCCGGGCGGTCGCCTCGGTGATCGCGGTGGGCGCGGTGGGCGCTTGAGCGACGGCCGCGCCCTCGGTGTCTCCGGTGTCTCCGGTGTCTCCGGCGTCACCGGGAACGACGCGTGCCGGGGAGCGGCCGGGGACCGACAGCGCCTGGGTTTCGACGAAGGCACGCTCGAGGCGTTCCCGATAGTCCCGCAGGGCGCCTTCCACCTGCCGTTCGCTGATGTCTCCCCGGCGGATCAGCGCCTCGGCGTACAGCTTGCGCACCGAAGGTCTGGCGACGATGCGGTCATACATCGCCGGCTGGGTGATGGATGGATCATCGACCTCGCTGTGGCCGTGGCGCCGATAGCAGATCAGATCGATGACCACGTCCTTGTGGAACGCCTGCCGGTAGTCGAAGGCCAGCCGTGCGATACGGACGACGGCCTCGGGGTCGTCTCCGTTGACGTGGAAGATCGGGGCTTCGATGGTCCGTGCCGCGTCGGTTGCGTAGCCGCTCGTACGGCCGTAGGCGGGTGAGGTCGTGAAGCCGAGCTGGTTGTTGATGACGATGTGGACCGTCCCCCCGGTGCGGTAGCCGGGCAGCTGGGACATGTTCAGCGTCTCGCCGACCACACCCTGTCCGGCGAACGCGGCATCCCCGTGGACGACGATCGGCAGCACGGGGAAGGTGCCGGCACCGTCCGCGGCCACCTCCTGCTTGGCGCGGACCACTCCCTGGGCCACCGGCCCCACGATCTCCAGATGCGAGGGGTTCGCCACGACGGAGACGGCGATGGTGCCGCCGTTCAGGGCGCGATAGGTCCCCTCAGCACCGAGGTGGTACTTCACATCCCCGGACCCCTGGACCGACCGGATGTCCACCGCGTCGTCGAACTCGTGGAATATCTCCGCATAGGACTTGCCGACGATGTTGGCGAGCACATTGAGCCGGCCGCGGTGTGCCATACCGATGACGGCTTCCCTCACCCCGGTCTTGATGGAGCGGTGCAGCAGGGCGTCCAGCAGCACGATCGCGGACTCGCCGCCTTCGAGCGAATACCGTTTCTGGCCCACGTATTTGGTGTGCAGGAACGTCTCCAGGGCCTCCGCCGCGCCCAGCCGGTAGAGGATCTGCAATTGTTCCGCGCGGTCAGCCCCGGGGTGCGGCGTTTCGATCCGCCGCTGGACCCAGCGACGTTCTTCGGCGCTCTGGATGTGCATGTACTGGGTGCCGACGCTCCGGCAGTAGGACTCCCGCAGGACCCGCAGAACGTCGCGAAGGGACATGGTGACCTGCCCGGCGAAGCCGTCGACCACGAACGTCCGCTCCAGGTCCTCGTCGTCGAGTCCGAACGCCATGATGTCGAGCTCCGGGTGCGGGCCCCTGCGCTCCGCCGTGAGCGGATCGGTGTCGGCCATCAGATGTCCGCGCACGCGATACGCGTGGATGAGCGCCGCGACGCGGACCGCCTTCACCGCATGGTCACTCACCGTGCCGGAGTCGTGACGCCCTTGGTCCGTCGCCGGGGCGGAGGAGGTGAAGAGGTCCCGCCACGCCTGGTCGACCGAGCCCGGGTCATGGAGATACCGCTCGTGCTGCTCCTCGACAAGCCATTCGTTGAGGCCGAATTCCAGCTCATGCGACTGTGTCATGCCATCCACGCTAAAGCAGCAGGAAAGATGAGAAAGGCATGTAAATGTGCCATAGAGGCGGCACATCAGGACATGCCGCTTGCCGGGTCGAGCAGGAGGTGCCGGGCGGCATGGCGCAGGGAGTGGCCGGTCACCACCACCCAGGCGATGACGAGCAGCCCATAGAACGCCACGGCGAGCCAGACGAACATCTCCGAACCGGTCCGTGCCGCGAGGGCACTGGTTGCCGTCACACAGGCGCCGACCGGGAAGATGAAGGACCACCACGTGGGCGCGAACGGCAGCCCGGCCCGGATCGTCCGCACGGTCAGTCCCGTGGCCAGCGCCGCCCACAGCATGGCGAAGCCCCACACCACGATCCCGCCCAGCAGCGCGAACACCTCGGTGCCGCGCACGTAGGGCGCGGGCAGCGTGCTCGGTGCCGCCGCGGCCAGCGCGCCGAGTGCCGTCACCGACTGGCCCAGCGCCCCCACCCCGATCCACACCGTGGGCACCACCGTTCCGGTGGGTGCCTCATGGTGCACCAGACGGCCGTAAATCATGGCCAGTACCAGCAGCGCCGCGACCAGGCCGAGTCCGAGCATCGCGTAGCAGCCCAGCAGCAGGGCGAGCCGCGGCTGCCCCGCCGGAGCGTGAGGGACGAGCAGCGCGCCCGTCGCGGCCGAGACCATCGGCGGCACCACCGGCATCAGCCAGCCCCCGAACGCCGCGTCCGGTGTGAAGCGGTGCCGGGTGACCATCAGATAGGGCACCGTGCAGGCCGTGACGAGACCGAGCACGGTACCGAGCGACCACAGCACCCAGGCCACGCCCAGCGCCGTCCCGGTCCCGGTCAGCGGGCGGCCGAGCAGCAGCGCCCCGGAACCCACCGTGAGCAGCGCCATCGGCGGCGCGCCGAAGAACTGGGCGGTCACCGGATCCCCGGCGTGCGACCGCAGCGCCCGCTGCCGGAGGTAGCCGACGGCCAGCAGGACCAGCAGGAGCGCGGCACCCAGCCAGACCGCCGTGGCGGCGGTGCGCAGCATGGGGGAGTTGCGCGGCAGGGTGACCGCCGCATTGGCGACGATGCCGGTACCCATCACGGCCGCGAACCAACTGGGGCCGAGGAGCGGACGCCTCTTGCTGGGTGCCGTGGGCGCCAGAGTGTCGACGCACGGGGAACAATTCATTCCGCAAACGTAGGCGTGGATCAAGGCGGCACTGTCGTGGATGTCCTGATGTAAGCGCGGCATGGCAGACATCGAGCGACCGCCCCAGCGGCCGGCGGCTCCGCCGCGGCTGGACCCCGGGGTCTGGGGCGGAGCCCCAGTTGTGGGAAGGGGCGGGGAGGGGAACAGCCCGCCGCAGGCGGCACGGCCAGTCGCCCGCTAGTGCTCGCTGAGCCAGCGGTACAGCAGCTCGGGCCGTCCGATCTGCCCGTAGTGCGGGGCGCGGGCGGCGCGCCCCGCCTCCACCAGGTGCTCCAGATAGCGGCGGGCGGTGATCCGGGAGATCCCCACGGTCTCGGCGGTGGCCGCGGCCGAGATGCCCTCCTCCTCCGCGCCGCGCAGCGCCTCCGTGACGGCGTGCAGGGTGGCCTGGGTCAGCCCCTTCGGCATCGCGGCGGGCTGCGGCGCCCGCAGCGCGGCCAGCGCGCGGTCCACCTCGTCCTGTCCGCTGGCCTCGCCCGCGGTCGCGCGGAACTCGGCGTACCGGAGGAGGCGGTCCCGGAGGGTGGAGAAGGTGAACGGTTTCAGCACGTACTGCACGACCCCGAGGGAGACTCCGTCGCGGACCACCGCGAGGTCCCGGGCCGAGGTGACCGCGATCACATCCGCCCCGTTCCCGGCCGCGCGCAGCGCCCGTACGAGCTGGAGGCCGTGCCCGTCGGGGAGGTAGAGGTCCAGCAGCAGGAGGTCGGCGGGCGTCCGCTCCAGCAGCCGCTGCGCGTCCCCGCCGCTGCGCGCCGCCCCGACGACGGCGAAGCCGGGAACGCGCTCGACGTACATCCGGTGCGCGTCCGCCGCGACGGGGTCGTCTTCGACGACGAGAACCCGGATCGGCGCCGGATCCCCCGGTCTCGCCTGCGGCGGGCTCATGAACGGATTCCTCTCGAAACGCGGTCGAAACGCGGTGTACACGGAAGCTCAGGGCTCCAATTTACGGAGGGTAACCGCAAGTGGCCAGATCCCTACGGTGACGATTCCCCTACGCCCTGTCTCCCGGGGCCTCCGCCCCCGGACCCCCGCTCCCGGACGGCCGGATATGGCCGCTGACGGCGGGCTCAAGGCGTGGCGGCCGGGGTCGTCAGGGGGAGGCGGGCGGTGAATTCGGCGCCGCCGTCCGGGGAGGTGGTGACCTCGACCGTGCCCGCGTTGCGGCGGGCGGCCTGCTGGACCAGGGCCAGGCCGATGCCGCGGCCCGGGGACTTCGTGCTCCAGCCGCGGCGGAAGACCTCCTCGGCCGCCCCCGGGTCGAGCCCGGCGCCGGTGTCCGACACGCGCAGGGTCAGCTCACCGGCGTCCGTGCGGGCGGTGACCGTCACGCGGGCGCTGCGCGGGGCCGCCTCGTTGCCGACGCCCTCCGCGGCCGCGTCCGTGGCGTTGTCGATGAGGTTGCCGAGGATGGTCACCAGGTCGCGGGCGGGCAGGCCGGGCGGGAGGACGCCGTCGTCGATACGGCTGTCGGGGGCCAGGACCAGCTCGACGCCGCGCTCACTGGCCTGGGCCGCCTTGCCCAGCAGCAGGGCGGCCAGGACGGGCTCGGCGACGGCCGCCACCACCTGGTCGGTCAGCGCCTGGGCCAGCTCCAGCTCGGCGGTGGCGAAGTCGACCGCCTCGTCCTCCCGGCCCAGTTCGATCAGCGAGACGACGGCGTGCAGCCGATTCGCGGCCTCATGGGCCTGGGAGCGCAGCGCCTCCGCGAAGCCGCGCACCGAGTCCAGCTCGCCGGAGAGCGCCTGGAGCTCGGTGTGGTCGCGCAGCGTGACGACGGTGCCGCGCTGCTCACCGCTGCTCACCGGGGAGGTGTTGACGACCACGACCCGCTCCGCGGTCAGATGCAGCTCGTCCACGCGCGGCTCGGTGGCCAGCAGGGCGCCGGTCAGCGCGGGTGGCAGGCCCAGGCCGGAGACGTAGCGGCCGACGGAGTCCTCGGGCAGGCCGAGCAGCTCCCGCCCGCCGTCGTTGATCAGCGCGATCCGCCGCTGGCCGTCGAGCATCAGCAGCCCCTCGCGCACGGCGTGCAGCGCGGCCTGGTGGTAATCGTGCATCCGGCTCAGCTCGGCCGCGTTCATCCCGTGCGTATGGCGGCGCAGCCGGGCGTTGATCACATACGCGCACAGGCCGCCCAGCGCGAGCGCCGCCGCCGCCACGGCGAGCAGCGCGAGCAGCTGGCGGCGCACCTGGGCGCTGATGGTGTCCACGGTTATCCCGGCGCTGACCAGGGCGGTGATCCGGCCGCCGGCGCGGGCGTCGCGCACCGGGGCGACCACGCGCACGGAGGAGCCGAGCGTGCCGGTGTAGGTCTCGTCGAAGATCCGCCCGCGCAGCGCGGGCTTGATGTGGCCGAGATAGGTGGCGCCGATCTGGCGCGGATCGGGGTGCGCCCAGCGCACCCCGTGGGTATCCATGATCGTGACGAAGGTGACGCCGGTGTCCCGGCGCACCTTCTCCGCGTACGGCTGGAGCCGGGCCGTGGGGTCCTTGGACCGCGCGGCCTCGGCGACCGAGGGGGAGTCGGCGACGGCCACCGCGGCGGCGGTCGCCCGCTGCCGCGCGGCCACCACCGCCTGCTCGCGGTCGGTGACGTAGGCGAAGACGGCGCACCCGGCCACCAGGGCGGCGACCAGCACGACCTGCATCGCGAACAGCTGGCCCGCCAGGCTGCGGGGGTGGGGGATGCGCATGGCCATCAGTCTGCACACGCATCTTTGCGTGAACGAAATGAACGGAAGGGTGACCCCCATCACAGGCTGGGGCATAGTCGCCGGGACCGTTCAAGGCGGTGTGCGAGCCGCACACAGTACAGCGCCGGGACAGTTGGACGGCAGAACAGAAGGAGGCAGCACCGTGGCTGCGGACACCACGCCGCCCGCATCCGGGCGTACGGAACCGGATGGGACGAAGCCGAAGAAGGAAAGGATTCACTACCTCTACCTCGCCGTCATCGGCGCGGTGGCGCTCGGCATCCTCGTGGGCTTCGTGGCCCCCGATACCGCGGTGGAGCTCAAGCCCATCGGCGAAGGCTTCGTCAACCTCATCAAGATGCTGATCTCGCCGATCATCTTCTGCACGATCGTGCTCGGCGTCGGCTCGGTGCGCAAGGCGGCCAAGGTCGGCGCGGTCGGCGGTCTCGCGCTCGGCTACTTCATGGTGATGTCGACCGTGGCCCTCGCCATCGGCCTGGTGGTCGGCAACTTCCTCGACCCCGGCAGCGGCCTGCACATGAGCCATGAGGCGGCCCAGGCCGGGCAGAGCCAGGCCGACGGCGCCTCCGAGTCGATGGCGGACTTCCTGCTCGGGATCATCCCGACGACGCTGGTCTCCGCCTTCTCCCAGGAGCAGGTGCTACAGACCCTGTTCGTGGCCCTCCTCACGGGCTTCGCCCTCCAGGCGATGGGCAAGGCGGGCGACCCGGTGCTGCGCGGCATAGGCCACATACAGCAGCTCGTCTTCAAGCTGCTGTCGATGGTCATGTGGGCCGCCCCGGTCGGTGCCTTCGGCGCGATCGCCGCCGTGGTCGGCGAGACCGGTCTGGACGCGCTCAAGGCGCTCGCGGTCATCATGATCGGCTTCTATGTGACCTGTGCGCTCTTCGTGTTCCTCGTCCTCGGGACGATCCTGCGGCTGGTCGCGGGCATCAACATCTTCCTGCTGCTGAAGTACCTGGCGCGGGAGTTCCTGCTGATCCTGTCGACGTCCTCCTCCGAGTCGGCGCTGCCGCTGCTGATCGCGAAGATGGAGCACGCGGGCGTCAGCAGGCCGGTCGCCGGTATCACCGTCCCCACGGGCTACTCCTTCAACCTGGACGGCACCGCCATCTACCTGACGATGGCCTCGCTGTTCATCGCCGAGGCCATGGGCGACCCGCTCTCCATAGGCCAGCAGATATCCCTCCTCGTCTTCATGATCGTCGCGTCGAAGGGCGCCGCCGGTGTGACCGGCGCGGGCATGGCGACGCTGGCGGGCGGTCTCCAGTCGCACCGGCCCGAACTCGTGGACGGCGTCGGCCTGATCGTCGGCATCGACCGCTTCATGAGCGAGGCCCGCGCCCTCACCAACTTCGCGGGCAACGCGGTCGCGACCGTCCTGGTCGGCACCTGGACCAAGGAGATCGACAAGGAGCGGATGAACGAAGTCCTCGCCGGACGGCTGCCGTTCGACGCGGAGGGCTTCGCCCGCAGCGGTGGCGGCCACGGCCCGGCCGCGGACGACTCCGAGGCGGCCGAGGGCAAGTCCCTTCCCGAGCGGCGTGACGGTGACACGGCGAAGGAGCACGTGAACGCCTGACACCCCACGCGCAACGCGGCCCTGCCCTCCTGAATCGGGGCAGGGCCGTGCGCGTTGCACGGGCCCGGGGCGCATGGCGTGGTGGACACGGCGAATGGCGTCCCGCGTCTTCCCCCCGTTGGAAGACGCGAGACGCCGGCATTGACCCGGCCGCCAATGGGTACTTGGCGGTGCTCGGCTGGTCCTCGGCGCCGAAGGCGCCCTACCGCTCGCCGTCCGGCGCGCGGCGCAGTTGTTCCGGCAGGGCCGTCCACTCGGGGCCCTCGCCCAGGGGCTTGACCCAGGCGATGTTCCCGCCGGTGTCCACGTAGGCGACCCGGCCCATGGCCCCGCGTTCGAGGTCGTAGACGAGTTCGCCGATCCGTGGTGTGCTCCGTGTTCCTTCCGCGGTGGTCATGAGCCGCCTCCTCGGCACCTCACTGCCATACCGTCCCCCGTTCGTCGTCGGAAAGAGGGCCCGGCCCGGAGACCGGAGAGTTCCGGTCCGGTCGCCGCCGTCAGCGGTGACCGGGGAGAGCTTCTGGTGCCCGTGGGGCCCTCGAACACTCGTAGGGTGCTACGAGCCGCTGATATCCCGCTGATGCCTCGCTGACCCGAACCCGTGGGTAGGCTTCCAAGTGGTCACAGTGAAATCTCTGGTACCAACGGGGGCAGTGTGTGGATGGGACCGAGTTTCGCCTGTTGGGACCGGTCGGAATATGGCAGGGCGAGCGTCTGCTGGGGCCGACCGCCGCACAACAGCGGTCCGTTCTGGCGATGCTGCTGATGGCCTCCGGCCGCGTGGTGTCCGTCGACAGGCTGGTGTTGGCAGTATGGGGCGAGGATCCGCCGGGGTCCGCGCGAAACGCCGTACAGGTACAGATTTCCAAGCTGCGTCGCATCCTGTCCGCTCTGCCCGGGGCCGAGTTGACGACGTCGGCGAAGGGCTATTCCCTCACCGTCGCGCGTGAGCAGGTCGATCTGCACCGGTTCCGCGATCTGGTGCGGGCCGCGCGGGAGGCTCCGAAGGACGCCGGGGCCACCGGGGAGCCCGAGGCCGCCGTGGCCGCCGAGGCCCGGGCCGGGGAACTGCTGCGCGCCGCGCTCCAGCTGTGGCGCGGGCCCGCGCTGGCGGATGTCGCGGGCGGCTGGCTGCCCGAGACCCTGGGCGCCGGTCTGGAGGAGGAGCGGCGTGCGGCGGTCGAGGAGTGCGCCGCGATCGATCTGCGTTCCGGACGCCACCACGAGGCCGCCGCCGAGCTGTCCGCCCTGGTGGCCGAACACCCCTTGCGGGAACGCTCGGTGGCGCTGCTGATGGAGGCGCTACGGCGCTGTGGCAGGCGGGCCGACGCGCTCGCGCTGTTCCGCTCCACCCGCCGGAGGTACGTGGAGGAGCTGGGCATCGAGCCCGGCGACGAGCTGCAAAGGCTCCACCGGCAGGCTCTCGAGGACAGCCGGGACGGGAGAGACAGCCGGGACGGATGGGATAGCCGGGACAGTCGGGACGGGCGGGACAGCCAAGACGGCAGGGACGGCCGTTCCGTGGACGGCTCCGGGCCGTCCGGCGCGTACGGGAGCGCTCCCGTGGCGCCGGCGCCGCCCGACGCGCCGCCCGCCCCGGCCCCCGCGCCCGCCCCGGAGGGCGCCCCGGCCGCCGACGAGGCCCCCGAGCTCGCCGCCGAACCCGCCGCCGAGCCCTCGGGCATGCCCGCCACCGCCCCCGAGCAGATCACCGTCGTCACCGCCGTGCCCCAGCAACTCCCCTCCGAAGTCGCCCACTTCACCGGCCGTGAGCGCGAACTGGCCGGGCTGGACGCCCTGCTGCCCGCAAGCACGGGCACAGGCGAGGGCGACGGCGGCGGCGGGGGACGGGCGTCCACGGCCGCGAGGATCACCGTGATCGCGGGCAGCGGCGGCCTCGGCAAGACGACCCTCGCGGTGCACTGGGCCCACCGCGTCCGCGACCGGTTTCCCGACGGCCAGCTCTATGTGAATCTGCGCGGCTTCGGCCCCACCGACTCGGCCATGACCGCCGCCGAGGCCGTACGGGGCTTCCTGGACGCCTTCCAGGTGCCCGCCCACCGGATCCCCGCGACCCTGGAGGCGCAGACCGCGCTGTACCGGAGCCTGCTGGCCGACCGCCGGATGCTGATCCTGCTCGACAACGCCCGGGACGCCGAGCAGGTGCGGCCCCTGCTGCCCGGCTCCCCCGGCTGTCTGGTGGTGCTGACCAGCCGTAACGAGCTCACCAGCCTGGTCGTCGCCGAGCAGGCCCAGCCGCTGCCGCTGGATCTGCTCGACCGCGACGAGTCGCGCGAACTGCTGATCAGCCGGGTGGGCGGCGAGCGGGTGGCCGCCGAACCCGAGGCCGTGGAGGAGGTCATCACGGTGTGCGCCGGGCTGCCGCTCGCGCTCGCCATCGTGGCCGCCCGCGCCGCCACCCACCCCCGCTTCTCCCTGGAGGCGCTGGCCGGGGAGCTGCGCGACGCCCGCGGCAGCCTCGACGCGTTCGAGGGCGGGGACGCCACCACCGATGTCCGGGCCGTCTTCTCCTGGTCGTACCACACCCTGGGCGCCGACGCCGCCCGGCTGTTCCGGCTGCTGGGCGTGCACCCGGGCCCCGACATCGCGGCCCCCGCGGCCGCCAGCCTGGTGGGCATCCCGGTGCCGCAGGCCCGCCGGCTGCTGATCCAGCTGACCCGGGCGCATCTGATCACCGAGCGCGCCCCCGGTCAGTACGGCTTCCACGATCTGCTGCGCGCCTACGCCATGGAGCTCACCCAGGCGTACGACGCGCGGGAGGAGCGCCGCACCGCGCTGCACCGGATGCTCGACCACTATCTGCACACCGCCGTGGCCGCCGGGAAGGCCTTCACCCCGCACCGGGAGCCGATCACGGTCGAGCCGGTCCGGCCCGGTGTCAGCGTCGGCGAGTTCGCGGGGCACGGCCAGGCGCTGCTCTGGTTCATCGTCACCTATCCGGCGCTGATGGCGGCCCTCCAGGAGGCCGCGGAGGCCGGATTCGAGACCCACACCTGGCAACTGGCCTGGTCGCTCACGGAGTTTCTGGACCAGCGGGGCCACTGGCACGACCAGCGCACCGTGCACCGGATCGCCCTGGGCTCGGCCCACCGCATCCGTGACCTCGCCGGTCAGGCCCACTCCTGCTATGCCCTGGGCCTGGCCGATCTGCGGATGGGGCGCTACGACCGGGCCCGCGGCCATCTGGTGCGCGCCCTGAACCTGTACGGCGAGACCGGCAACGCCGTCGGCCAGGCCCTGGCCCACGGCGCGCTCAACCTCGCCAGTGAGCGGGAGGGGCGCCATGACGAGGGGCTGCACCACGCGCTGCGCGCCCTGAAGCTGTACCGGGCGGCGGGTCACCGCAGCGGCGAGGCGTACGCCCTGAACAACGTCGGCTGGGCGTACGCCATGCTGGGCGACTTCCAGCAGACCCTCGTCCACTGCGAGAAGGCGCTGACCATGCTGCGGCAGGCGGGGGACAGACGCGGGGAGTCCGCCGCCTGGGACAGCCTCGGCTACGCCCACAGCCACGTCGGCGACCACCAGCAGGCCATCAGCTGCTACCGGCACGCGGTGGACCTGCGGCGCGGCCGGGGCGAGCGGGTCCGGGAGGCGGAGTCCCTGCACCGGCTCGGCAGCGCCCAGCTCGCCGCCGGGGACCGGGCCGGGGCCCGCCGCAGCTGGCAGCGGGCCCTGACCCGGTTCGACTCCCTCGGCCACCCCGACGCCCACCGGGTCCGGGACGGCCTCACCGGGCTGGGCGGGGCCGACGGCTGACGGGACGCAAGGCCGTGCGGCAGGGCGTGCGTACGGCTCAGGCGGGCCGCAGCCAGATCGTGCCCAGCGGCGGCAGCACCGGCAGGATGGAGGCCGGACGGCCGTGCCACCCCGTGGGCTCGGCCTTCAGCGGCTCGGCGTTGACCACGCCACCCCCGCCGTAGCGCCGGTCGTCGGTGTTCAGCACCTCGCGCCACACCGGCACCGCCTCCGGCGTCCCGACGCGGTACTCGTGCCGGACCACCGGGGAGAAGTTGCTGATGGCCAGCAGCGGGGAGCCCTCGGCGTCGTAGCGGAGGAAGGCGAAGACGTTGTCCTCGCGGGCATCGCCCTCGATCCAGGAGAACCCCTCGGGGTCGGTGTCCCGCTGCCACAGCGCGGGCGTGGCCGCGTACGCCTGGTTGAGGTCGCGGACCAGATCGCGGACGCCCCGGTGGTCGGGCTCGGCGGAGTACGACGGGTCCAGCAGCCACCAGTCGGGACCGTGCGCCTCCGACCACTCGGCGCCCTGCGCGAACTCCTGCCCCATGAACAGCAGTTGCTTGCCCGGATGGGCCCACATGAAGCCGAGGTAGGCGCGGTGGGTGGCGCGCCGCTGCCACCAGTCGCCGGGCATTTTCGACACCAGGGCCCGCTTGCCGTGCACCACCTCGTCATGCGAGATCGGCAGCACGTAGTTCTCGCTGTACGCGTACACCATCGAGAACGTCATCTCGTGGTGGTGATAGGCGCGGTGCACCGGCTCGTGCGCGAGATAGGCCAGCGAGTCGTGCATCCACCCCATGTTCCACTTCAGCCCGAAGCCGAGGCCGCCGAAGCCGCTGGGGCCCACATGGTGGGTGGCGCGGGTGACCCCGTCCCACGCGGTCGACTCCTCGGCGATGGTGACCACGCCCGGACAGCGGCGGTAGACGGTCGCGTTCATCTCCTGGAGGAAGGCGACCGCGTCCAGGTTCTCCCGGCCGCCGTGCGCGTTGGGCGTCCACTGGCCCGGCTCGCGGGAGTAGTCGAGGTAGAGCATGGACGCGACGGCGTCCACGCGCAGACCGTCGATATGGAACTCCTCGCACCAGTAGACCGCGTTCGCCACCAGGAAGTTGCGCACCTCCGTCCGCCCGTAGTCGAACTCCAGCGTGCCCCAGTCGGGGTGCGCGGCCCGCAGCGGATCGGCGGGCTCGTACAGCGGACGGCCGTCGAACTCCGCCAGCGCCCAGGCGTCCTTCGGGAAGTGCGCGGGCACCCAGTCCACGATGACCCCGATGCCCGCCCGGTGCAGCGCGTCCACCAGGTACTTGAAGTCGTCGGGGGTGCCGAGCCGGGCCGTGGGCGCGTAGAAGCCGGTCACCTGGTAGCCCCAGGAGCCGCCGAAGGGGTGCTCGGCCACCGGCATCAGCTCGACATGGGTGAACCCCAGGTCCTTGACGTACGCCGGGAGCTGTTCGGCGAGCTGCCGGTAGGTCAGCCCCGGCCGCCAGGACGGCAGATGCACCTCGTAGACGGAGAACGGCAGCTCATGGACGCGGCCGCCCGCCCGGCCCGCCATCCACGCCTCATCGCCCCAGTCGTGGTGCGAGGCGTGGACGACGGAGGCGGTGGCGGGCGGGCACTCGGTGCGCCGCGCCATCGGATCGGCGCGCAGGGAGTGGCCGCCGTCGGGCCGGGCGATCTCGAACTTGTAGAGCGCGCCCTCGCCGACACCGGGCAGGAACAGCTCCCACACGCCGCTGCCGCCGAGCGAGCGCATCGGCAGCGCGGTGCCGTCCCAGTAGGTGAAGTCGCCGGTCAGCCGCACCCCTAGGGCGTTGGGCGCCCATACGGTGAAGCGGGTGCCGGCCACGCCCTGATGGGTCATCGGCCGCGCGCCGAGCGCCCGCCACAGCTCCTCGTGGCGGCCCTCGCCGATCAGGTGCAGATCGAGTTCACCGATGGCGGGCAGGAAGCGGTACGGGTCGTGCAGCTCCAGCTCGGCGTCCTCGTACGCCACCAGCAGCCGGTAGTCCGGGACCTCCCGCAGCGGCAGCACCCCGGAGAACAGCCCGTCCCCCTCGGACCGCAGCCGGGCGCGCAGCCCGGCGGCGGCGACGGTCACCGACCGGGCGTACGGGCGCAGGGTCCGGAACAGCACCCCGCCGGGCACGGGGTGGGCGCCGAGCACCGCGTGCGGATCGTGATGCGCCCCGGTCAGCAGCCGCCGCCGGTCCTCGTCCCCGAGCGCGGGCGCGGCCCGCACCCCCCGCTCGTCCTCCACCGTGTCGTCGGGGCCCGCGCCACCCCCGGCCACGGGCCGCCCGGCCACCCGCGACGGCCCGCCCACGCCGCCGTCCTCCTCCCGCCGCTCCCCGCCCGCGCGGGGCGCCCGGGGCACGGGCGGTGAGCCGTAGGACACCCGGGCCTCGGGGCCCCGGTGCGCGGGCGGATGGGGGCGGCCGGAGAGGAACGTGTCCGGGACCGCCGGGCCGGTCGTGGCGCCGGTGGCGGCGGGCGCGTGGCCCGGTCCCTCGTCGGACGGGTACTGGCCGGACGGCGGTCGTGCGGTCACGGGGTGGTCCTCCCGGAGGTGTCGGAGGTGTCGGAGGGGACGGGGGAACGGCGGGAAAGGAGTCCGGGCCGGGGTCAGGCGCGGGTGGCGGCCAGGCGGTGGATCGCGGTCATCGGGACGGACAGCCAGTCGGGGCGGTGCCGCGCCTCGTAGAGCACCTCGTAGACGGCCTTGTCGGTCTCATGGGCGCGCAGCAGCTCCGGTTCGGCGCGCGGATCGGTGCCGGACGCCTCCGCGTAGCCCGCGCAGTACGCGGCACGGGTGCGGCCCGCCCACCGCTGCGGCTGCTCATGGCGTCCCACGGCCGCCGCGTAGTCGAAGGACCGCAGCATGCCCGCGATGTCGCGCACCGGCGGCTGCGGGCGGCGCCGCTCGGCCAGCGGGCGGGACGGCTCGCCCTCGAAGTCGATGAGCGACCACCGCCCGCCCGCTCCGCCGCCGCCTCCGCTGTCCCCGCCGTCTCCGCCGTTTCCCGTGAGCAGCGCCTGCCCCAGGTGCAGATCGCCGTGGATGCGCTGGGCCGCCCAGGTGCGGCCCGCGCGCCCCAGCGCGGCCAAGTCCTCGTACGCGCCGTGCAGCGCGGTGCGGTACGGCTGGAGCGCGGGCACCGCGGCGGCGGCCGAGTCGAGCCGTTCGCTCATCGCCGCGGCGAGATGCTCGATCTGCGGGCGGCGCAGCACGGAGGTGGGCAGCGCGCGGGCCATCGCCAGATGGACCTCGGCGGTCGCGTGCCCCAGCGCGCGGGCGGCGTCGGTGAAGTCGCCGTCGGCGGCCAGGGCGTCAAGCGCCAGCTGCCAGCCGTCCCGGGAACCGGCCAGGAAGGGCTGGAGCACCCCCAGGGTGAACGGCTCCGGCCGTGGCCCGGCGGCCTCGGCCGGGGGCTCGGCCTCGAACCAGGCGGCGGGCGCGGGCACCCGGGGGCAGCCGGTGCGGGCGAGCGCGAGGGGGAGTTCGAGGTCCGGGTTGGTGCCGGGGCTGACCCGCCGGAAGAGCTTGAGAATAAACGTATCGCCGTAAACCACCGAGGAGTTGGACTGCTCCGCCGTCATCACCCGGGGCGCGAGCGCGGACGGGATGGCGCTGGACGGCTCCCGTACGAAGCGCAGCGGGCCGAGCCGTCCGGGCATCCGCAGCCGCTCCAGCAGCAGCGTGGTGAGCCGGGGGTCGGCCAGCGCCTCGTACACCGTCTGCCCGTCCAGCGGCCCGCCGCTGGGCCGGCCGATGAGCGCGGGGGCGAGCGGCGGCGGCAGGGTGGGGCGCGCCCCGAGCAGCAGCTGGTAGCAGTCGCTGGCCGCCGCGCCGCGCCGGTGGCCGCAGCCGAAGCCGTGCCGGTGGCCGGGCGGCTCCGGCTGCTCGGCGCGGATCAGCAGATGGAGCAGCCCCGGCGTGCCGCAGCTCGCCCGCCACGGCAGCAGCTCGGTCGCGGAGACCAGCGCGAAGCCGCTGACGGGACGGCCCTTGCCCGCGAACCAGCGCTGTCGGGGCAGCCACTCGGTGAGCAGCGGCGCGAGCGAGGTGAGCAGCCCGGGCGGGCCCGCGGCCGCGGCGGTGCGGGCCGCGGCCGGTGGGGGCTGGTCCCGCGGTACGGCGGTCGGCGGGTGGTGTGCCCCCCGGGAGAGCGGAGCTTCCGGCATGGCGTCGCGTCCTTTCCCCGGGCACACGACAGATCAGGGCAAAGTGTCCCGGATTGCGGCATTGACTGTGCGACGGTGCGGGACGTGTCGGGCGAGGATCGTCCGTACGGTGAGCCCGGTGAACGCCATCGGGCCCGCCGGTGACGGTGTGAGTACAGAGTGCCCATGACGGGGGGTCGAAAACGCCCGTACGCGCCCGAGATGGACGCGTACGGATGAGCGAAGGCCGTGCCCGGCCGAAACCGGATGGCGGCCTTGGCGCCTGCGGCGGGCCACGCGGCGGAGCCGCATATAGGTGCTTCCCCCTCCCCGCCCCTTCCCTCAACTGGGGCTCCGCCCCAGACCCCGCTCCTCAATCGCCGGAGGGGCTGATTTCAGCCCGTCCGGGGAAAGCATCGCTCAGCCGACGCGGTCGGCCCAGCGCCCCATCACCTCACCGCGCCGCAGCCGGAACCAGTAGAAGCCGTGCCCGGCCAGGGTGAGCAGATAGGGCAGCTCGCCGATGGCCGGGAACCGGACCCCGCCGATCAGCTCGACTGGATGGCGGCCGGCGAAGGACTGGAGGTCCAGCTCGGTGGGCTGGGCGAAGCGCGAGAAGTTGTTCACGCACAGCACCAGGTCGTCCTCGCCGTCCCGGGTCCTCGGGGCCTCGCGCAGGAACGCGAGGACGGCCGGGTTGGAGGACGGCAGCTCGGTGAAGGAGCCCAGCCCGAAGGCGGGGTTCTGCTTACGGATCTCGATCATCCGGCGGGTCCAGTGCAGCAGCGAGGACGGGCTGCTCATGGCCGCCTCGACATTGGTGACCTGATAGCCGTAGACCGGGTCCATGATGGTCGGCAGGAACAGCCGCCCCGGATCGCAGGAGGAGAAGCCCGCGTTCCGGTCGGGGGTCCACTGCATGGGGGTGCGTACGGCATCGCGGTCGCCGAGCCAGATGTTGTCGCCCATGCCGATCTCGTCCCCGTAGTAGAGGATCGGCGAGCCGGGCAGGGACAGCAGCAGCGCGGTGAACAGCTCGATCTGGTTGCGGTCGTTGTCCAGCAGGGGCGCCAGCCGTCTGCGGATGCCGATGTTGGCCCGCATCCTCGGATCCTTGGCGTACTCCGCGTACATGTAGTCGCGCTCTTCGTCGGTGACCATCTCCAGCGTCAGCTCGTCGTGGTTGCGCAGGAAGATGCCCCACTGACAGCCGGAGGGGATGGCGGGGGTCTTGGCGAGGATCTCCGAGACCGGGTAGCGGGACTCGCGCCGCACGGCCATGAAGATGCGCGGCATCACCGGGAAGTGGAAGGCCATATGGCATTCGTCGCCGCCCGCCGAGAAGTCGCCGAAGTAGTCGACGACGTCCTCCGGCCACTGATTGGCCTCGGCCAGCAGCACGGTGTCCGGATAGTGGGCGTCGATCTCGGCCCGGACGCGCCGGAGCATCTCATGTGTCCGGGGCAGGTTCTCGCAGTCGGTGCCCTCCTCGGCATACAGATACGGGACGGCGTCGAGCCGGAATCCGTCGATGCCCAGGTCCAGCCAGAAGCGCAGGGCGGCCAGTACCTCCTCCTGGACGGCGGGGTTCTCGAAGTTGAGGTCCGGCTGGTGCGAGAAGAAGCGGTGCCAGTAGTACTGCTTACGTACCGGATCAAAGGTCCAGTTGGAGGTCTCGGTGTCGACGAAGATGATCCGGGCGTCCTGGTACTGCTTGTCGTCGTCGGCCCAGACGTAGTAGTCGCCGTACGGTCCGTCCGGGTCGCTGCGGGACTCCTGGAACCACGGATGCTGATCACTCGTGTGGTTCATGACAAAGTCAATGATCACGCGCATCCCGCGCTGATGAGCGGCGTCGACGAACTCCACGAAGTCCGCGAGGTCCCCGAACTCCGGCAGCACGGCGGTGTAGTCCGAGACGTCGTAGCCGCCGTCGCGCAGCGGTGAGGCGAAGAACGGCGGCAGCCACAGGCAGTCCACGCCCAGCCACTGGAGATAGTCCAGCTTGGCCGTCAGGCCCTTGAGGTCGCCGACGCCGTCGCCGTTGCTGTCCTGGAAGGAGCGGACCAGGACCTCGTAGAAGACCGCGCGCTTGAACCAGTCGGGATCGCGGTCGCCCGCGGGCGTGTCCTCGAATGTGTCCGGTACGGGCTCGTTGACGATCATGTTGTGGGTGACCCTCCGATCGGTGAGGACGGTCGCAGGGACAGCACATGCGCCGAAGCCATATCCCGCCCCGGCTCCAGGCGCACATAGTTGTCCCTGCCCCAGTGATAGGTCTCGCCGGTGAGCTCGTCGCGCACCGGGACGGACTCATGCCACTCGAGGCCGAGTTCCGGCATGTTCAACGAGACCGTCGCCTCCTGGGTGTGGTGAGGGTCGAGGTTGACGACCGTGACCACACACGAGTCGCCCGCGCGCTTGGAGTAGACGATGACGGAATCGTTGTCGGCGTGGTGGAATCTGAGGTTGCGCAGCCGGCGCAGGGCGGGATGGCGGCGGCGCACCCGGTTCAGCCGGGCGAGCAGCGGGGTGATCGTTCTTCCCTCGCGCTCGGCCGCCGCCCAGTCCCGCGGCCGCAGCTGGTACTTCTCCGAGTCCAGGTACTCCTCGCCGCCCTGCCGCGCCGGGGTGGACTCGCACAGTTCGTAGCCCGCGTAGACGCCCCAGGTGGGGGAGAGGGTGGCGGCGAGCACGGCCCGCACCTCGAAGGCGGGGCGGCCGCCCTCCTGGAGGTAGGCGTGCAGGATGTCGGGGGTGTTGACGAAGAAGTTGGGCCGCATCCAGGCGGCCGCGTCCCCCGACAGCTCGGTGAGGTAGTCGGTGAGCTCCTGCTTGGTGTTCCGCCAGGTGAAGTAGGTGTACGACTGGTGGAAGCCGACCGCGCCGAGGGCGTTCAGCATCGCCGGGCGGGTGAACGCCTCGGAGAGGAAGAGGACATCGGGGTCGGAGCGGTGGATGTCGCCGAGCACCTTCTCCCAGAAGACCACCGGCTTGGTGTGCGGATTGTCCACCCGGAAGATCCGCACCCCGTGCGCCATCCAGAAGCGCAGCACCCGCTCGGTCTCCCGGACCAGCCCGTGGAAGTCCCGGTCGAAGGCTACGGGGAAGATGTCCTGGTACTTCTTGGGCGGGTTCTCGGCGTACGCGATGGTGCCGTCGGCGCGCCGGTGGAACCACTCGGGGTGCTGGGAGACCCAGGGATGGTCCGGGGAGCACTGGAGCGCGAAGTCCAGCGCCACCTCCATGCGCAGCTCCCGGGCGCGCGCCACGAAGTGGTCGAAGTCCTCGAAGGTGCCGAGGTCGGGGTGGATCGCGTCATGGCCGCCGTCGGCCGAGCCGATGGCCCAGGGCGAGCCCACGTCGAACGGGCCCGCGGAGAGCGTGTTGTTGGGGCCCTTGCGGAAGGCGGTGCCGATGGGGTGGATCGGCGGCAGATAGACCACGTCGAAGCCCGCGGCGGCGATCGCGGGCAGCCGCTCGGCGGCGGTGCGCAGGGTGCCGCTGACCGGCCGCCGCCCCTCGGCCACCTTGGCGCCCTCCGAGCGCGGGAAGAACTCGTACCAGGACCCGAACAGCGCGCGCTCCCGGTCCACCTGGAGCGGCATGGGGCGCGAGGAGCTGACCAACTCCCGCAGCGGGTGGCGGTCGAGGGCCGCGGTCACATCGGGCGCGAGGGCGGCGGCGAGCCGGTCGGCCACCGGGCGGCGCTCGTCGCGCAGCCCGTCGACGGCCGCCAGCACCGCCTCCCGGCCGTCGTTCTTGGGCACTCCGGCCGCGGCCCGCTCATGCAGCCGGGCGCCCTCCTCCAGGACCAGATCGGTGTCGATCCCGGCCGGGACCTTGATGCGGGCGTGATGGCGCCAGGTGGCGATCGGATCGCTCCACGCCTCGACCGTGTACGTCCAGCGGCCGGGCGCGCCGGGGGTGACCTCGGCGCCCCAGCGGTCGGTGCCGGGGGTGAGTTCACGCATCGGGGTCCAGGGGCCGGAGCGGCCGGACGGATCCCGGAGGACCACATTGGCGTTGACCGCGTCATGGCCCTCCCGGAACACGGTGGCACTGACCTCGAAGGTCTCGTCCACCACCGCCTTGGCGGGGCGGCGGCCGCAGTCGATCAGCGGGCGGATATCCAGAATGGGAATGCGACCGATCATAGGATCACCTGACGGCAGTGCGGATGGAGACGCGTTGGCGGCTTTTGTCCTTTGTATCGGTTTTGCCGCCGAGCGTTGGGTTGCGGGCATGACAGCTCCTGTCCGCGTTCACTCTGGTGGGCGGATGGGGTCGGCCATGGGGGGCGCGCGTGGAAAGCCTTCCCCCGCGGAATGGGGAGACAATCCGGGTTCCCGTTAACTACCGGTTCGTAACGCGGGGTACATGAATCGACCCCGCCCGTAGGCGGGGCCGTCCACTCGACGCGTTCTGGGTTTACGTCAGTTGGCCACCCGCAGCAGACGGTTCGGCGAACCCGGGCCCGCGCCGCGCACCCGGCCCTTGCTCGCCCCGGCCGTCAGCGCCGCCCCCACCTGGGCCGGAGTCGCGAAGCGATGGCCGGCGAGATACAGCGCGGCGGCGCCCGCGACATGCGGGGCCGCCATCGACGTCCCCGAGAGCGTCCTGGCCGCGGTATCGCTCGCGTCGGACGCCGAGACGATCCGGTCCCCGGGTGCGAACAGGTCAACTCCCGGGCCCCAGTTGGAGAATCCCGAGCGCCGGTCGGCGCGGTCGGTCGCGCCCACCGTGAGCGCCCCCGGCACCCGGCCCGGCGAGAACGAGGCGGCGGGCCGGTCCTGGTTGCCCGCCGCCACGGTGAAGACCAGACCGGCGGCGATCCCCGCCCGCACCGCCGCGTCCCATTCGGGCAGCGGGGTGGCGGCCGCCGAGCCCAGGCTCAGATTGACCACCGCGGGCCGCCTGGCGTGTCGCAGCACCCAGTCCATTCCGGCCAGCACCTGAGCGATGGTGCCCTCGCCCCGGTCGTCCAGCACCCGTACGGCCACGATCGCGGCCTCCTTCGCCACGCCGTAGCGGGTGCCCGCCGCCGTGGCGGCCACATGGGTGCCATGGCCGTTGCCGTCCTCGGCCACCGGATCGTCGTCCACGAAGTCCCAGCCGGAGCGGGCCCGGCCGCCGAAGTCCTCATGGGAGGTGCGGACCCCGGAGTCGATCACATAGATCGTGGTGCCGCGCCCGCCGCCGCGGGGCGCGGTGTACGCCCCGTCCAGCCGCCGGTCCGGCTGGTCGATCCGGTCCAGACCCCACGGCGGCCGCGCCCGGCCCCGCGGCGGGGCCGGTAACCGCGCCCGGGACCAGCGCAGCGACACCCGCTCGTCCCGGGTCACCGAGGCGATGCGCGGATCGGCCGCCAGCCGCCCGGCCTGTGCCGCGTTCGCCCGTACCGCGTAGCCGTTGAGCGCGGTGCGGTAGACCCGGCGCACCCGCGCCCCGTACCGCTCGATCAGCGCCCGGCCCGTACCCGAAGCCGCCGCGGGCGCTCCCGGGCCCCGCTTCAGGGCGACGATATAGCCTTGGGTCCCCGCGGTACGGCCTTGGATCCCCGCCCCGCCCGAGACCTGGACCCCCTGCGCGGGAACGGTCTGAGCGGGCGACAAGACCACCAGGACCACCGCGACGACGGCGGCCGGCGCCGCCACCCTCCGCCGGGGGCCCGCGGATGCGCATGCCATGGAACGATCCCCTCCCCAACTCGACGGCGCAAGCCTGACGTGGGAGGAAAGATCCCGACAAGGGCGCATCAGGGGGCGTAGAACGCGACGGTCTCCCTCGACAGCAGCCGCAGCGCCGCCTCCGAGGGCGACCCCGGCTCCGCCCCGTACATCAGCAGGGCCTGGCCGCCGGAGTCCGGCAGCCGGGTCATCTCGAAGTCCAGCTCCAGCGCCCCCACCAGCGGGTGGTGGAAGGACTTGGTGCCGAAGGCGCACCGGCGCACCGGGTGGCGCGACCACAGCGCCGCGAACTCCCCGCTCTTCATGGTCAGTTCGCCGACCAGCTCCGCCAGCCGCCGGTCGTCGGGGTGCGCCCCGGCCACCACCCGCAGCGAGGAGACCGCGCGCCGCGCCTCGCCCGCCCAGTCCGGATACAGCTCACGGGTGTGCGGATCGAGGAACAGCATCCGCTGGGTGTTGGGCCGGTCGTCGGGGTGCTCGGGCGCGTCGGCGGGCAGATGCCCGGCGATCAGGGCGTGCCCCAGCGGATTCCACGCCAGGACGTCGAAGCGGAGCCCGAGGACCACGGCCGGTACGCCGTCCATCGCGGCGAGCAGCCGGCGGGTCGCCGGGCGCGCGGACTCGGCGCGCCGCGCGGGGCGGCGCCCGGCGCGCGGCGGACGGGCCAGGTTGCCGAGGTGCGCCCGCTCGTCCGGGCTCAGCCGCAGCGCGCGGGCGAGCGCGTCCAGCACCCCGTCCGAGGCGCCGGTGGACTGGCCCTGCTCCAGCCGGGTGTAGTACGCCACGCTCACCCCGGCCAGCTGCGCCAGCTCCTCGCGGCGCAGGCCCGGGACCCGGCGCCGGGTCCCGTACGTGACCAGGCCGACGTCCTCGGGGCTCAGCCCGGCGCGGCGGGTGCGCAGAAAGCTCCCCAGTTCGGCAGTCGTGTCCATACCCGCCAGTGTCCGGTACGGGCGGGCGCCGTGCCTGTCCCTGTGAGGGTCAGGCACGGCGCCGGGTCATCCGGACGTCACTTGTAGGTGATGGACATCACTTGTAGGTGATGTCCGACGAGCTGTACTTGCAGTAGGTGCCGTCGGGGCCGCTGCCGTTCTCGGTGGGCTCCTTGCCCGTGTTGTTCCCGATGTACTTCTGGCACGGGACGATCTTCTTGCTGCTGTCCCCGATGATCGTGATACCGCGCAGGGTCAGCGAGTCGCCGTAGTTGGTGTTGATCCCGCCGATGGCCTTGCCCGGTGCGGTGACCTCGGTGTTGCTCACGTTGATGGTGCGCTTGTACTGCGACGAGCAGTTGCCGCAGGAGCGGACCAGCTTGCCGAAGTCCTGGACGGCGAAGCCCGAGATGTTGAGCGTGCCGCCGCCGTTGAACTGGAACACCTTGTCGGACGCCTTGCGGGCGCCGCCACCGATGACGTTGTACGTCTTGCCGGTGCCCCGGAAGGTGGCGGCGTCCTCGCCGACGTCCTCCCACCAGACGTTCTGGAGGGTGCAGCTGCCGGCACAGTGCACGCCGTCGGCCGCCGGGGCGCCGAGGATGACGTTCTTCAGCGTGGCGCCGTCCTTCAGGTCGAACAGCGGGTCCTGGCCCTCGTTCTGGCCGCCGGAGCCCAGGTCGCCCGAGCCGTAGTAGCGCTTCATCCCGCCGTCCATGGTGCCGCTGACCGGGATGCTCTTGGTGACCGCCTGCGGGGTGCCGCTGGGCGTGGGCCAGGTGGCGGCGGAGGCCGTGGGCAGGGTCAGCCCGGTGGTGATCGCGCCCGCGGTGAGGGCTACGGCGCCGAGGGCGCCGGCTATCGCCCGGTGCCTGGTGCGTTGTTCAGCCATGTCGGATCTCCTTCTGGGTGGGGGGTTTCACGGGGTGGTGATGGCCGGCCGCGGCGGGGTCGCCATCTTGTTGCCGATGAAGAAGCTGGGGTGCGGGGGCTGGTTGTAGGCCGTGTTCTGCCAGGCCAGCGCCTCGCGGTACTGCCGGTCATGGAGCAGCGTGGTGATCTTCCGGTCGGTCTCGTACGGGGTGGAGTAGATCCGCAGCGCCTTGTTGTCACTGGTCGGCCAGACCACCTCCTCGCGCCAGTCGCCGAGGATGTCGCCGGACAGCGACGGGGTGGCCTTGGTGCCGTTGTTGGAGTGCACCCCGGAGCCGGTGAGCAGCCGGGTGTCACCCGAGGTGCCGTACTTGTCGATATGGGTGCCGTCCAGCAGCTCGCGCACCGGATCGCCGTCCCACCAGGCCAGGAAGTTGATCGAGGAGGGCTTGCGGCCCTTGGTGCCGCCGCCCTCGTCGCGGATCTGGTCGTCCCGCGCGGACCACATCTCGGCGCCGTCGTTGCCCGCCCAGATGTCACCGGCCACGCCGCGCCCGTTGTCGCCGCCGGACGCGGTGGACCACAGCACCTGGCCGGTGCGGGCGTCGGCGAAGTACGAGCCCGGTTTCGAGGAATCCTCGTCCACCTTGAAGTACTCCAGGCCCGCCCGTGAGGGGTCGAGGTCACCGAGGTGGGCGGCGTCGCCATGGCCGTTCTTGTTGGTCCACAGCCCGGAGCCGTTGTCGTCCACGGCCATCGAGCCGTAGACGATCTCGTCCCTGCCGTCGCCGTCCACGTCCCCGGTGGCCAGCGCGTGGTTGCCCTGGCCGTCGTAGCCCTTGCCGGTGTTGGTGGAGCTGTTGGTGTCGAACGTCCACTGGCGGGTGAGCTGGCCTCCGCTGAACCTCCAGGCGGAGATCACGGTGCGGGTGTAGTAGCCGCGCGCCTCGATCAGCGAGGGGGTGGAGCCGTTGAGATACGCCGTCCCGGCCAGGAAGCGGTCCACGCGGTTGCCGTAGGAGTCACCCCAGGAGGAGACGGTGCCGCGCGGCGGGACGTAGTCCACCGTGCTCATCGCGGCGCCCGTACGGCCGTTGAACATCGTCAGATATTCGGGTCCGCTGAGCACATAGCCACTGGAGTTGCGGTAGTCGGCGGACGCGCTGCCGATCGTCTTACCGGCGCCGTCGACCGTGCCGTCCGCGGTCTTCATCGCGATCTCGGCCTGGCCGTCGCCGTCGTAGTCGTACACCTGGAACTGGGTGTAGTGGGCGCCGGAGCGGATGTTACGGCCCAGGTCGATCCGCCACAGCCGCTGCCCCTGGAGGGTGTAGCCGTCGACGATGGTGTTGCCGGTGACGCCCGACTGGGAGTTGTCCTTGGCGTCGGTCGGCTGCCACTTCAGGACGAAGTCCAGGTCGCCGTCGCCGTCGAGGTCGCCCACGGAGGCGTCATTGGCCTCGTAGGTGTAGCCCGAGCCGCCCGCCGGGGGTGAGATCGGCACATCGTAGTACCCCGGGCGGAACTGGATCGCGCTCGGCGAGGCGGGCTGCTCCACCCCGCCCACGACGGCCCGCACGGTGTAGTCGGCGCTGTTCGGGGCGTCCTTGTGGAGATAGTTGGCCGTGGTGATGGGGGAGGAGTTGACCTTGACGCCGCCCCGGTAGAGGTTGAACGTCACCCCGTCCGGGTCGGTGGCCAGCCAGCGCCAGCTGACCAGGTTGTCATTGCCGGTGTGCACGCTCACCAGCCCCCGGTCCAGCTTCTCGAGCTGGGCCGCGGCGGCCGCCTTCGGCGCCGGCCCCTTGCCCTCGGCGGCCTCCGAGACGCTCACCAGCGAGGTGACGGTCAGCGCGCCCGCCGCGCAGGCGGCGGCCAGCATCCGGCCGCGGATCGGCGTCCTCCGCACCGGGGATCTGGGCGGATGAGCGGGGGGCGGAGTGTGCGAACTGTCCCGAGAGCGCACGTGGTCCTCCAAGGCATGGGGGGAAGGTGTGACCCCTAGTCGTCCCCTTGGCCGGAAAGGTTGCCGCCTTCGGGCCGACTTCTCGGGAGCGGGGCGAAACAGCCGAAACAGGGACTCGTCGACCGCTACCGTCGAAGGGTGAAGGCCATTCGTCGATTCAGCGTGCGCCCCGTCCTTCCGGAGCCCCTGCGACCGCTCAACCGGCTGGCGCGCAATCTGCGCTGGTCCTGGCACCCCGAGACCCGCGAGCTCTTCGAGTCCGTGGACCCCGAGGGATGGCGGGAGTCGGGCGGCGACCCGGTACGGCTGCTGGGCGCCGTGCCCCTCTCCCGGCTCGCGGACCTCGCCGAGGACCGCTCCTTCCTGCGCCGTCTCACGGCGGCCGTGGATGATCTGCACGACTATCTGACCGGGCCCCGGTGGTATCAGGGGCGGGTCGCCGCCGAGGACAGGTCCGGGCCGGCCCCGGTCGAGTCCGTACGTGCCGAGTCCCCGGGCGCGTCCGTGCCATCAGACGCGTCCGTTCTTTCTGACACCTCCGTGCCCTCAGGCGCGTCCGTACCCTCTGACACCTCCGTGCCCTCTGACACGTCCGTACCGTCCGTCCCGCCCGCCCTCTCCGGCCTGCCCACCGCCATCGCCTACTTCTCGCCGGAGTTCGGGATCACCGCCGCCCTGCCCCAGTACTCCGGCGGCCTCGGCATCCTCGCCGGTGACCACCTCAAGGCCGCCAGCGACCTCGGCGTCCCCCTGATCGGCGTCGGACTGCTCTACCGCCACGGCTACTTCCGGCAGTCGCTCTCCCGCGACGGCTGGCAGCAGGAGCACTATCCGGTACTGGACCCCGACGAGCTGCCGCTCACCCAGCTGTGCGAGGCGGACGGCCGGCCCGTCCGGATCCCGCTCACCCTGCCCGGCGGCCGTCCGCTCCACGCCCGCGTCTGGCAGGCCCAGGTGGGCAGGGTGCCGCTGCTGCTGCTCGACTCCGACGTGGAGGAGAACGGCCACGGCGAGCGCGAGGTCACCGACCGGCTCTACGGCGGCGGCAGCGAGCACCGGCTGCTTCAGGAGATGCTGCTGGGGATCGGCGGCGTCCGCGCCCTGCGCGCGTACTGCCGGCTCACCGGCCACCCCGCACCCGAGGTGTTCCACACCAACGAGGGCCACGCCGGATTCCAGGGCCTGGAGCGCATCCGCGAACTGATCGCCGACGGCGCCGACTTCGACGCCGCCCATGAGGCGGTGCGGGCCGGGACCGTGTTCACCACCCACACCCCCGTCCCCGCCGGGATCGACCGCTTCGACCGCGAACTGGTCGCCCGCCACTTCGGCGACGACGCCGAGCTGCCCGGGATCGAGGTCGAGCGGATCCTCGCGCTCGGCATGGAGACCTATCCCGACGGCGAGCCCAACCTCTTCAACATGGCCGTGATGGGGCTGCGGCTGGCCCAGCGCGCCAATGGGGTGTCGACGCTGCACGGCCGGGTCAGCCGGGAGATGTTCGCCGGGCTCTGGCCGGGCTTCGACCCCGAGGAGGTGCCCATCACCTCCGTCACCAACGGGGTGCACGCACCCACCTGGACGGCCCCCGAGGTCACCCGGCTCGGCGCCCGCCAGTTCGGTCACCTCGGCGACTCCGAGCTGTGGGAGCTGCGCCGCACCCTGCGCAAGCGGCTGGTCGCCGAGGTCCGGCGGCGGCTGTACGCCTCCTGGCGGCAGCGCGGCGCGGGCACCGCCGAGCTCGGCTGGATCGACGGGGTGCTCGACCCCGACGTCCTCACCATCGGCTTCGCCCGCCGCGTCCCCTCCTACAAGCGGCTCACCCTGATGCTGCGCGACCAGGACCGGCTGATGGAACTGCTGCTCCACCCCGAGCGGCCGATCCAGATCGTCGTCGCGGGCAAGGCCCACCCGGCCGACGACGGCGGCAAGCGCCTCGTCCAGGAACTCGTCCGCTTCGCCGACGACCCCAGGGTGCGCCACCGCCTGGTCTTCCTGCCCGACTACGGCATGGGCATGGCCCAGAACCTCTACCCCGGCTGCGACGTCTGGCTCAACAACCCGCTGCGCCCGCTGGAGGCATGCGGCACCAGCGGTATGAAGGCGGCTCTGAACGGCTGTCTCAACCTCTCCGTCCTCGACGGCTGGTGGGACGAGTGGTACGAGCCGGACTTCGGCTGGGCCATCCCCACCGCCGACGGCGACGCCATCGACGAGACCCGCCGCGACGACCTGGAGGCCGCCGCCCTCTACGACCTGCTGGAGCAGCGGGTCGCCCCGCGCTTCTACGACCGCGGCCTTGACGGCATCCCCGGCCGCTGGATCACCATGGTCCGCCGCACCCTCACCACCCTCGGCCCCAAGGTGCTCGCGGGCCGCATGGTCCGCGAATACGTCGAGCGCCTCTACGCCCCCGCCGCCCGCTCCCACCGGGCCCTGAACCTCGATGCGGCCGCCGAACTCGCCACCTGGAAGACCCGAATCCGCGCCGCCTGGCCGGACGTCTCCGTCGACCACGTCGAGGCCCACCTCACCCCACCCGCCCCGGGCGGCGCCGCGGAACTCGGCTCGACCCTCTCCCTCCGCGTCCGGGTGCGCCTGGGCGCCCTGGACCCGGCGGACGTCGAAGTCCAGGCCGTGGCGGGCCGCGTGGACGACACCGACCACATCACCGACGCCATCCACGTTCCCCTCAAACCCACCGCGGGCCCCGACCTCGAAGGCAGCCGCCGCTACGAAGCCCCCCTGGCCCTCAACCGCACCGGCCCCTTCGGCTACACCATCCGCATCCTCCCCACCCACCCCCTCCTCTCCCACCCCGCCGAACCGGGCCTCATCGCCATCCCCTCGGAGACCACGTCCAAAGCGGCGGGAGTCCTGATGCGCTGAGCCTCCGGCGGCTACTCTGGTGACGGACCGTCCGGCACGGGGGAAAGTGTCGCCCCATGTCCGACGTCTCGGGGTGCACGAAAAAAGCCGGCCGCCGCCCGCGTGGCGGCCGGAATTGCCGACGGTCCCCGGAGAGCGCCGCTCTCCGGCTGTTCGTATTGAGATCTTGGACGTCGGCAGGACCTCAGCTGACCACCGTACGAGGTGGTCGGGCTGAGCCTGCCGGGCCATCGGTTCGACCACCCGACTGAGGGGTGTGAGAACTGGTGGACTGGGACACCGTCACCCTGCTCGTGCTCGCCGCCTTCGGCTTGGCCGGGCTGATACTCACCATGGCAGCGGAGCTCCTGTCCAAGGTCCCGGCCGTCATCGAGGCATGGCGCCGGGTCCGGGCCACATGGCGCGGAGGCGACGACTAGTGGGAGGACCGACATGGGGCCGGTCCCCCGCAACACAACGCGTGCCGCCGACCCGGGCCACGACCGGAACGGAGCCGCCATGGCGGTCGACATCGTCTACGAGACTCATTCGATCACTGAGGACAACGAGAACGGCATCGCCACGGGCTGGCTGCCCGGCAGGCTCTCCGCCGCCGGGCGGCGCGTCGCCGCCGAACTCGGCGACCGCCGCCGCCACGACAACCTCGCGGCCGTCTTCGTCTCCGACCTCCACCGGGCCGTGGAGACCGCCCAGATCGCCTTCTCCAGGACCACCATCCCCATCCACCAGGACCCTCGACTGCGGGAATGCGATTACGGCGAGCTCAACGGCTGCCCCGTGACCACCCTTGCCCCCGAACGCTCCCGGCACATCGACGTCCCGTTCCCCGGTGGCCAGAGCTACCGCCAGGTCATCGCGGCCACCAGGGACTTCCTCCATGACCTCGCCGCCGACTGGAGCGGCCACCGCGTCCTGATCATCGCCCACTCCGCCAACAGATGGGCCCTCGACTGCCTACTGACCGGCGCCTCGATCGAAGACCTGGTCGACGCGCCGTTCAGATGGCAGGACGGCTGGCACTACACCCTTCCCACAGACTGGTCGGCCACCGGAGGCATTGAACCCGGCGAACACTAGGCGGCCAGGCCGGCACCGAGCGAGGCGGCGGCGGCCGGGGCGGATCAGCAACTTTGAGGCGGGCGCTATGCGGTCAGCGCCGAGAGGGTTCGCACACCGGTGCGCGGAGCACCCCGAGGCCATACTCTCAACGACCCGTACGCGCCTGAGACATTCTGCCTCGATGCGCAGCTCACGCAGCCGTGCACCGAGGGCGATACGGCTGGCCTGAAAGTCAGTGCTCTCACGGACGACGGTACCTGTGCCTCAAACTCCCTCGTGGGCACGGCGTGGTGCCATGCGGCGTCACGGATCTGACACGCGCGGACCACTGATTCGGCGTCCTCCAGGACGTGCACGCCCAGGGTCGTTCCCTCGCTGTCGATGACGAACTTGATGACGGTGCGGGAATCGAATAGCCAGAAGTCATAGTCCGGCAAGCCGATACGCTGCGCGTCCGAACGACAGAGGTTCCGGATGTCCTCTCCGGCCTCGACGTTGCCGAGCCCGGAGGCGAGCAGGAACCGTTGCCCCTCTGTGGGAGGCTGGTCAACCAGGCGCACGCGCTCGAAGCGCTTGCCCTGCATCGTCCGTTCGCGAACGTTGATGTGCCAGGGGCTGTCCGGGTTGTAGCCGAAGGTCTCCCCCCGCTGGAAGCGCGGCCAGTTGGGGCTGGTGAGGTCGGAGGCGTAACCCCGCTGTGTCTCCAGCCGCCAGGCAGTGTGCTTGAAGTCCTCGAAGAAGTGGGAGACATCTTCGAAGGAAACGAGATCGGGCACGTTTTCTACTCCTTGGGTGAGTAACGAGTCAGCAACTCGCGTGGGATGACGACGAATGCCTCTGATGCCTTGACGTCTCGGAGTTGGGCAAGGTGCTTGGGGTCGGTGAGCAGATCTCCCTGGACGATAAGATCGCCGGTTTCTTCGATTTCGTAGAGCGTTGGGCAGTTGCCGTGCTCGGACGTCGTGCCGAGGAACCTCAACGCCATAGCTTTCCCCTCCCTTGGGTGGTCGATCAGGTCATCAGAATGTCGTGGATAACGTCGAAGAGACAGGCGATTGCGCGGGATTGCGACGGTCATTCACTCGTGCGTGTTGCTCTGCGCTCCCTTGAGAGGAAGCCAATCTCCGGCTCGCGCGAGATCGTCGAGCAACTTCGAGCAATCGCGTTGAGCAGCAATGAGTGCGCTCCGTAGCGTCTCCGTCACCCACTCGTGCGGAGAAGTTGGCAGCCATGAGAATCACCGAAGAGGCCATCGACGCCATGCGTTCCGAGCGTCACCGAGCAGCCGGAGAAGACGCGAGAGCGATCGCTGAACTGCTGCGAGAGGCACTGGGCCGTCTCGGCTTCACCCCGGACGTAGCCATGCCCCGCGGCGAAAAGAGCGACGCCCTGTTCTGGCCGGTCCTGCGGGGTGAGGTGACGGTCTCGGGCTACCCCATGGTCGCCCTCGGCCGTATCCCGCTCGACAGCGCGAACCGGCTCGCGGAAATCCTCATGCGCGCCCTCACCTCTCGTGGGGTCCGCTCTCACCGAGAGAGCGAGTACATGCACCATCACGGCTACACCTGGCTCGGGTCCGCACACGATCTACTCAAGGATGGTCCCGGCGTCCCCTTCACCCGGAGTTCAGATCCAGCAAGGTCGTTCCCCTGGAATGCGCGCACTGGTTGCTCAAGCCGGTCGCCTTCGTCCAGAGGACCTGGAGCGATGCAGAGCAGGCGGCCGCATGGTTCGGTGAGCAAGTGCGGGCTTCCGCGGCGGCATTCGTGCCGGAGCGCGACCGGGACGCCACTCGGCTCGCCGACGCGATCCGTCGCATGACCGAACGGGTTGCGAGCGGTGAGGACGTGGTCGGCGGCTGGTATCTCACGGGGCGGAGATTCCTGTCCGTGTGCCTGATCGCGTGCAGTCCGCACCGACTGCGCCCCGAGATTCCCTGCCCCGTTGGCACCGCTGAAGGGATCAATCCGGTACCAGGTACTCCCACCGCTTGACGCGTGAACAGCTATGCAAACCGGCCTTCTTGGCTGCCGCCCCGGCCTCCTTCGCGCTGTCCTTGACGACGTTGGCGGTCACGGCGAGCAGCAGTTCCATGCCGGGTTTGAGGTTCTGGATGACGCTGTGCATCGTGTACAGCTCTTTCGCGTACGCGTCCAGCTTGCCCAGCCAGGTGTTCAGCGCGGCCCGGTCGGCCGCGGAATCTGGTTGGGGCAGCTCTTTGACGTCCTTCCGCAGGTCCCTGATCAGAGTGTTCCGCTTGAGGACCTTCGTCAGGTCGTCCGAGCCGAGCGTCTTGCCGTAGGCCAGGTCCCCGGTGAACCGGTCGGTGATGGTGTCGCACTTCTTGTCGGCACTCTCGACCAACCCTGGAGGCGACGACGAGCAACCGCCCAGGGCGACGACGGTGACCAGCGCGGCCGCACCGGCGGCGCTCGCTTGCCAGGGCGCGCGGGACCACTGTGGTCGATGGCAATAGGTGCTCTCGTCGCGCATGTCATCCCGTTCCGCCGTGGGCCATGGCGGAACGGGACGCCCCGGCCGCCAGCCGGGATGCTCTCGCGCCTGCTCGGGACCCCTCCCCGGACCGCGCGCATCGCCGGGGAGGGGCGAGTTGTCCGGTTGTGTACTGTCCGTTGTTCAATGTGCCTCGTAGGCTCGCGGGTTGGCTGTCCGCCCGTCGCAGGAGGTGTTGTGCGAGACCAGAAGATGTACTGCTACACCTGTGGAACTGACGAGATGCACCGTCGGCTCACTGCCGGCGAGAAGGCTTGGGTGAAGAACAGCACCCGCCGGAAGAGCGTCGAGGACGTCTTCATGTGCAAGGCGCCGAACTGCCGCAACCTGCGCACCGGTTTCCAGAAGCGTCCCTTCGACCCCATCCTCCGTCTGCCGGACGACCTCTGACCCCAGATGAACGGCGTCGTGCGGCAGGCGGTTGCCGTACGGCGCCGTCGTGGTGCTCGCGCCCCCTTCGCGCCCGTGGGGGTTGAACGCGGGACGAACATTGGATGAGAGGTGGGCCGCATCGGCCACATGTGCGTTCTTGGAGCGTACATTCGCCCCCCTGAAGCCATTGCATGCACGGGGGGCAACCATGAAGTGGCTGGAGCAATTGACGGCGCCCGAGAATCTACTCGCCCTGCTCGGCGTCGTGGTGACGGTCGGGGGACTGTCGTATGAGCGGCTGATTCCCGGGCGGAAGCGTATCGGTTATCGCGTGCAGATGGACACGTTGATAGACGACAGCACCCAGGACGGGCCGATTCATCAGCGGTTGCGGATGCTGGAAAATACCCCGGATCTGGCCGGGGCCTCGCTCGTCCTGTTGCGGATTGAGAATGATGGGTTTCGGAGCATTGACGCCGACGACTACATCACGGCACCGGCGACGAACCATCGCGGGCTCACCGCGACCTTTCCCAATCGCACCGTGCGGGATGTGGCGGTCACCGAGCCCAGCCATCCGGATCTGCTGCGGCATCTGCCGCAGCGCGGGACGCCGGAGAATCCCGGGCTGGTCTGTGCGGGCAATGAGATCTCGCTGCCCCGGGTGCCGCTGAACAAGGGGGATCACTTCAAGCTGCTGGTGCTGCTGACGGGTGCCGGGACCGATAAGCCGCCGCATGTGGGCGGGCGGATCAAAGAGGGCAGGATCCGCAACAATGAGAAGTTCCGGCGGCCCAGCAATCGGATGCTCGGGCTGATCGGCAGTCTGCTGGCCATGCTGATGCTCCAGTCGTTCGGTATGCAGTTGTGGCGGGACGATCCGCTGCCGCGCGGCTGCGCCGAGGGGAATCTGACGATCGTCGGCTCGACCGCGTTCAAGCCGGTGGCGCAGGACGCGGGCGAGGCGTATCAGGCGGATTGCCGGGATGCCCATGTCACGGTGGAGGCGCAGGGCAGTGGGCGCGGCACGAAGGCGCTGATCGACGCGGGGGAGGCGGCGAAGGGCGGATTCCCGTCGTATCTCGCCTTTTCCGACGGCCCGGAGGGGGATGGGGACCCCAAGCTCAAGGAGCATCTGGTGGCGCTGTCCGTGTTCAGCGTGGTGGTGAACAAGGACGTACGGATGACCGATCTCTCGCTCGACGAGCTCCGCAGGCTCTACTCGGGCCGGATCACCAACTGGAACCAGCTCCCCGGCGGGCCCGATCTGCCGGTGCGGCTGGTGAGCCGGGACGCGAAATCGGGGACGCGTGGAGTGTTCGAGAGCCGGGTGCTGAGGCGTAATGAGATCTCGCGGACGTCCGACAACTGCCGGACCCCGAAATTCTCCGGGGACGCCGTCGTGCGCTGTGAACTCGACAGCACGGGCGAGGTGTTGAAGACGGTGGCGAACACCCCCGGTGCGATCGGCTACGCCGAATTGCACTCCGCCGAGGAGAGCGCGCGGAAGGGGGATCTCCATCTGGTGGCACTCGACAAACGCAGGCCTTCCATCGACGCGGTGCGGGAGCGGATCTATCCCTTCTGGGAGCCGGAGTACGCGTACACCTACACCGCGCCGCCCCCGAACTCCCTGACCTCGAAGTTCCTCGACTATCTGGCCGGGGACACCGGGCGGAACCTCATCGAGACCCACGGCCATCTGCCCTGCGCCGCCGCCGAGAACCAGCGGGCGTGCCAGCTGGCCACCGGCGGACGGTAGGGGATAGCGGGGCGACCGGTCGGCCGGGTCCGGAAGCCCGGCCGACCGGCGGGGCTCACTTCACGTTCACGCCGCCCCAGGCGTTGTCGACCGCCTTGTACTCCGCGCTGCTCGCGCCGTACAGCGCCTTCGCGGCCTTGAGGGTCGCGGTGCGGGCCTTGGCGTAGTTGGTGGTCGAGGTCATGTACGTGGTCAGGGCCTTGTACCAGATCTTCTCGGCCTTGGCGCGGCCGATGCCCTTGACGGTGCGGCCGTCCTTGGTCGGGCTGTCGTAGGTCACCCCGCCGATGACCTTGCGGCCGCTGCCCTCGGACAGCAGGTAGAAGAAGTGGTTGGCGATACCGGAGGTGAAGTGCGGGTCGTCGTTGCCCACACCGCTCTTCCAGTAGTCGTAGGACAGGCCGTCCTTGCTTGGCTTGTCCATGTAGCGCAGCGGAGTGCCGTCGCCGTTGATGTCGATCTTCTCGCCGATGAGGTAGTCACCGGGGTCCTTGGCGTTCTTGGCGTACCACTCCACGGCGGTGCCGAAGATGTCGGAGGTGGCCTCGTTGAGCCCGCCGGACTCGCCGCTGTACTCGAGGTTGGCGGTGGCCGAGGTGAGCCCGTGGCTCATCTCGTGGCCCGCGACGTCGAGCGAGGTGAGGGGCTTCTTGTTGCCGGCGCCGTCGCCGTAGGTCATGCAGAAGCAGTCGTCGTCCCAGAAGGCGTTCTCGTACGCGTCTCCGAAGTGGACGCGGGAGTACGCGGCCTTGCCGTTGCCCTTGATGCCGTTCCGGCCGAGCACCTTCTTGTAGTAGTCCCAGGTCATCGCGGCGCCGTAGTGGGCGTCCACGGCGGCGGTCTGGGCGATGGTGGGCTTGCCGTTGCCCCAGACGTTGTTGGCGTCGTAGAAGGCCGACCCCTTCTTGGTCTCGTCCCACGAGTGCTTGAGGTTGTACGTCTGGTGGCCGCCGCGCGCGGTGTCCTTGAGCAGCCACTGGCTGCCGCTCTTGACCGAGCCGACGGTGACCTTGCCGTTGTGCTGACCGGTGCCGGTGCCGTTCTCGACGGCCTGGTACTCGTAGAGCTTCCGGCCGGAGTCGGCGTCGGTGATGACGTGCAGCTTGCTGGGCGTACCGTCCTTCCGCACCCCGCTGACGACCGTCTCGTACGCGAGGGTGGGCTTGCCGGTGGCGGCCCAGATCACCTTGCGCGCGTTGTCGGCGTCCGTCTTCTTGTCGCCCGCGGCCCGCGCGGCGCCGAGGGCGGACCGCTCGGCGCCGGAGGGGGCGATGGCGGCGCTGGTGTCGGTGACCTCGATGTCGGCGTCGGTCGCCTTGTCGACACCCTGGGAGGCGCCGCTCGCCGACTCATGGACGATCAGATCGCCGCCGAGGACCGGCAGTCCGGCGTAGGTCCGCTCGTAGCGGGTGTGGGTGGTGCCGTCGGCATCCTTGACGACGTCCTTGACGACCAGCTTCTCCTTGGCCCCGAGCCCCAGCGACTTGGCGGTGGAGACGGCGGTGGAGCCCGCCTCCCGCAGCAGCTCGGCGCGGGCCGAGGGGGAGGGCGAGACGGTGGTGGCACCCGAGCGGGTGGCCGAGGAAGGGGCCGAGGAGGGGGCCGCGTTCGCGGATCCGGCGGTGGCGCCGGCGGCGAGCAGGGAGGCGGCCAGGGTAGCCGCTCCGGCGGCGAGGGCGGTACGCGAGCGTCTGAGACGGGATATGCCGGATATGGCTGACGTCGAACGTGAATCCACGCGTATCTCCAGTTGTGATGGGGAGTTGGGCGAAGCTTCCGCCCAACGCGACAAAGATGTCGCTTTGCCGTGGATATAAACATACCGGTGCCCGGGGCCTCAGGCCCCGGGCACCGGCAGAGTGTCGTGCGGTAACTCCGCTGGTTTTACTTGACGTTGACCCCGGCCCAGGCGGCGTCCACGCCCTTGGACTCGGCGCTGTCGGCGCCGTACAGGTCCGTGGCGGCCTTCAGCGTGGCCTCACGGGCGGCGTGGTAGTCGGTGTTGGAGGTCATGTACGTGGTCAGGGCCTTGTACCAGATCTGCTCGGCCTTGTCCCGCCCGATGCCCTCGACCTTGGAGCCGTCGGAGGTGGGGCTGTCGTACTTCACACCGTTGATCTCCTTCGCGCCGCTGCCCTCGGACAGCAGGTAGAAGAAGTGGTTGGCGACGCCGGAGGAGTAGTGCACGTCCTGGTCGCCCACGTCGTCGGACCAGTTGTCCGCGGACTGGCCGTCCTTGCTGGGCTTGTCCATGTAGCGCAGCGGGGTGCCGTCGCCGTTGATGTCGATCGCCTCGCCGATGAGGTAGTCACCGACGTCGGTGGTGTTCTTGACGTTGAACTCCACCGAGGTGCCGAAGATGTCGGAGGTGGCCTCGTTGAGGCCGCCCGACTCGCCGGTGTACTCCAGGCCCGCGGTCTTGGAGGTGACGCCGTGGCTCATCTCGTGACCCGCCACGTCGAGCGCGGTCAGCGGGGCCTTGTTGCCCTGGCCGTCGCCGTAGGTCATGCAGAAGCAGCTGTCGTCCCAGAAGGCGTTGACGTAGTTGTCGCCGTAGTGCACGCGGGAGTAGGCGCCCTTGCCGTCGCCCGCGATGCCGTCACGGCCGTGCACGTTCTTGTAGTAGTCCCAGGTGGCGGCGGCGCCGTAGTGGGCGTCGACGGCGGCGGTCTGGGGGTCGTCCGGCTTGCCGGTGCCCCAGTTGTCGTCGTCGTCGGTGAAGGCCTTGCCCTCGCCGTCCTCCTTGTTCTCCAGGTTGGTGGTCTTGTGGCCGCCGCGGTCGGCGTCGGTCAGGGTGTAACCGCTGCCTTCCTTGCTGGTACCGAGCTCGACCGAGCCGCTGTACTCGCTCTCGCCCTTGCCGGTCTCGATGCCCTGGTACTCGTAGAGCTTCTTGCCGGTGGCGGCGTCGGTGATGACGTGCAGCTGGTTCGGGGTGCCGTCCTTCTGCACCCCGCCGACGACGGTCTCGTAGGCGAGGGTGGGCTTGCCGTCGGCGGCCCAGATCACCTTGCGCGGGGCCTGGTCGGCCGCGGCCTTGGTGGTGTCGTCGGCCTTGGCCAGCTTGACGGCCGACTTCGCCGCGGCGCTCGGGGCGATCCCGGCCGTGGTGGAGGCGACCTTGACGGTGGCCTTGGTGGCCTTGGTGACGCTCCGGACGTCACCGCCCTTGGCGCGGTGGACGATCAGGTCGCCACCGAGGACGGGCAGACCGTCGTAGGTGCGGTCGTAGCGGGTGTGGGTGGTGCCGTCGGCGTCCTTGATGACGTCCTTGACGACCAGCTTCTCCTTGGCGCCGAGGCCGAGCGACGAGGCGATGTCCGCCTTGGTCGCGTTGGCCTCGCGGAGCAGCTCGGCACGGGCCGAGGCGGTGAGCGCCGCGGGCTGGGCGCCGGACTTGGCCGGGGCGGCGCCCGCGGTGCCGGTGCTCAGTCCGGAGGCGAGCAGGGCCGCCGCGGCGACCGCGGTACCGGCCGCGATGGCGGAACGCCGCTTCGCGGCACCGGATATGGGCATGCTGAAGGTCTTGCGCACGCGATCTCCTCGTTGCTGTGGGGGGTCAGCGCCGGGCTGCGGGGAAGTGCGGCCCGGTGCTGAACAAGAGGTACTGATGCGTAATGCGTTGGGCAGACTGTCACACAAGTCCGGGACATGTCACGGGTTTCACGACAGGTCGAAGGGAAAATGTTCGTTGAATGCTGATCAACCTTCGGATTCCGGACAACCGGACGTAAGGCCATGGACCGAAAGAGGCGCCGCCAGGGGGAGTCGGGTCGACCCCTGGCGGCGCCTGTCCTGAGTGAGCCTCACGGCTCGGTCAGGAGGTCAGAGCGTCAGAACCTTCAGAACGTCAGCTTCCAGCTGTTGATGTAGCCGGTGTCCTGGGCGTACATGTCCTGAACCCTCAGCTTCCAGGTACCGACCGCGGTCTCCGAGGACGCGTCCACGGTGTACGTGGTCCGTACATCGTCCGCCGAGTCGAAGAGGCTGGCGCTCTTCAGCCGGTAGGCCGTGCCGTCCGGGGCCACCAGGTCGATCACCAGGTCGCCGCGGTAGGTGTGCACGATGTCCACGCCCACCTGGAGGTTGCTGGGCGCGTTGCCGGCCCGGCTCACCGAGATCGGCGAGGTGATCGGCTCACCCGCGTCCGGGATGGAGATGTCGGCGGCGTTCTCGAAGACATTGCCGCCGCTGGTGTTCACCGTCCAGGTGAAGGACGCCGTACCCGTCTTGCCTGCCGAGTCGGTCACCGTGACGGTCACCGCGCTCGACCCCTCCGTGGTCGGGGTGCCGGAGATCAGACCGCTGGCGGAGTCGATGGCCAGGCCCGCGGGGAGCCCACTGGCCGCGTAGCTCAGCGCGCCCGGGTTGGAACTGGTCGCGGTGATCTGGAGGCTGGTGGCCTGGTCGACGATGCTGGTCTGGTCGCCGGGCGGGGTGACGGTGACGCCGTCCGCGATCCGGGTGCCCACGTTGACCCCGGCCCAGGCGTTGGCCACCGCGTTGTACTGCGCGCTGCCCTGGCCGAACAGCTCGCCCGCCGCCCACAGCGTGGCGTCGCGGGCGCCCGCGTAGTTGGTGTTGGAGGTCATCCGCTGGCTCAGCGCCTTGAACCAGATCTTCTCCGCGTTGTCCCGCCCGATGCCGGTGACCGGGAGGTTGTCGTACGTCGGGCTGTTGTAGCTCACGCCGTTGATGACCTTGGCGCCGCTGCCCTCGGAGAGCAGGTAGAAGAAGTGGTTGGCGATGCCGGACGAGTAGTGGACGTCCACATTGCCGACACCGGAGTACCAGCTGTCCTTGGAGGCCCCGTCCTTGCTGGGCTTGTCCATGTAGCGCAGCGGGGTGCCGTCACCGTTGATGTCGATCTTCTCGCCGACGAGGTAGTCACCGGGGTCGCTCGCGTTGTTCGCGTAGAACTCGACGGCGGCGGCGAAGATGTCGGAGGTGCCCTCGTTGAGCCCGCCGGACTCACCGCTGTAGGTGAGGTTGGCGGTGGCCGCGGTGACACCGTGGCTCATCTCGTGCGCGGCGACATCGATGGAGGTCAGCGGCTTGGCGTTGCCCGAGCCATCGCCGTAGGTCATGCAGAAGCAGGCGTCCTGCCAGAAGGCGTTGACGTAACCGCTGCTGTAGTGGACCCGGGAGTACGCGCCGACGCCGTCGCCCCGGATACCGGTGCGGCCGTGGACGTTCTTGTAGTAGTCCCAGGTCTCGGCGGCGCCGTAGTGCGCGTCCACCCCGGCGGTCGCGGCGTCGGAGGTGGTGCCGTTGCCCCAGACGTCGTCGGCGTCGGTGAACAGGGTGCCGGTGCCCGAGGTACCGCGATTGAGGTTGTACGTCTTGTGGTTGCCGCGCCCTGCGTCGGTGAGGTTGTACGAGCCCGAGCTGCCGGAGGTGCCGAGGGCCACCTGGCCGCTGTACTGGCTGTTCCCGGTGCCCGTCTTGACGCCCTGGAACTCGAACAGCTTCTTGCCGGTGGCCGCGTCGGTGATGACGTGCAGCTCGTTCGGGGTGCCGTCCTCCTGGAGGCCGCCGACGACCGTCTCATACGCGAGGGTCGGGGTGCCCTTCGCGGCCCAGATCACCTTGCGGGGGGCCCGGTCGGCCGAGGTCTTCCGCGAGCCCTGCGCGTTCGCCGCCCGCACGGCGGCCTTCTCGGCGGTGGCGGGCGCGACGGCGGCGCTGGTGGTCGGGACGGTCAGCCGGGCCTTGGTGGCCTTGGCGACGGTCAGCGGCGCGCCGCTCTTCGCCCGGTCGACGACCAAGTCGCCGCCGAGGACGGGGAGTCCGGCGTAGGTGCGCTCGTAGCGGGTGTGGGTCGTACCGTCGGCGTCCTTGATGACGTCCTTGACGACCAGCTTCTCCTTGGCCCCGAGCTTGAGGTCCTTGGCGGCCTCGCCCTTCGCGGCGTCGGCCTGGCGGATCAGCTCGGCGCGCTGGGCGGGGGACAGCTTCACGGGGAGGGCGCCGCGGTCGGGGGCGCCGGAGATCGTGGGGGCGGCGGGGCGGTCGGCGGCGCTCGCGGCGTTCGCGGAGTCGTCCGGGCGGGCGGCGGCGGTGCCGCTCTGGAAGCCGACGCCGATCATCGCCGCCGCGACGACCAGCACACCGGTCGCGATGGCCCGATTGCCCGGGGTGCGGCCGGATCTGCGGCTACTGGGTCTGAGGTGCCGTTGGGGGAGCGATCTCACGCTGACTCCTTCTGCGCTGGCCGCGCGGTGGCACGGCCGGGACGACCGGGCGGCTGGGTCGCCGTCCGGGCAGGGCAGGGCAGAGCGGGTGCGCACCCTGGCGTTACCGGGTGCGCCCGGCCGCAGACGAACGACTGGGCGCGGTCGCGGTGCGACCAGGGGGTGTGGGGGGCTCGGGTGGCTGTGGCGTGGTTGCGGCTTCGGGCGCGGCGATGGGCTGGGGGAAGCGCCGCGCCTCGGCCGAGGGAAGAGTGGCACCAATGGACTCGACCTGTCAGGATCGCGACAAAAACTTGTCCGGAAAGCGTCCGTTGACAGGTGTGCCGTGTTCATATGACGGTGATTTACGGTCAATTTCGGTAAGGGGCGATGTCGGTGGCGTATCCCGGCATCACCCGCCATGTCCCCCCTCGAACCGCCGAGCCCCCCGAACTCGGCGAACCCGATCCGCGCCGTCAGCGCGCGGGGGAGTCGAAGTGTGGCTCCTCGCGCAGCAAAGCGCTCAGATCGGCGCCCGGACGCAGCTCCTCCGGGTCCTCGCCCCGGCGGAAGAGGATGGCCCCGGCGTCGATGCCGCCCAGGGTCAGCCGGTCCGCGTTCCGGCGCAGCCAGGTGCCCTCGCGCAGGCCGAGTACGGGGACGTCGTTCTCCTCGAGGAACTGGTCGAGTCGCTGGGCCCTTGTCTCGCCCATGTGGGCGGTGTCCGGCTTGGCGTCGAGGTAGTGCGGGTTGATCTGGAACGGCAGCAGGCCCAGCGCCTCGAAGGTGAGCGGCTGCACGATGGGCATGTCGTTGGTGGTGCGCAGGGTCGGGCAGGCCATGTTGGTGCCCGCGCTGGAGCCCATGTAGAGCGCGCCCGAGGCCACCCGCTCCCGTATCGCCCGGACCAGACCGCGCTCGTGCAACGCCTTGAGCAGCCGGAAGCTGTTGCCGCCGCCGACGAACACCGCCTGCGCCCCGCGCACAAGACCGGCCGGGTCGTCGGCGGTGTGCGCACCGGTGACCTCCACGCCCAGCGGCTCCAGGGCCGAGGCCACCTGGGCGGTGTAGCCGTCGTGGTCGGCCAGCGCGTACGGCACGAAGACCAGCCGCCGCGCGCCGTCCAGCGCCGAGGCGATCTCCTCCCGCGCGTGTTCCAGATAGCCACGGCCGGGCGCGGCGGAGTTCGACAGCAGCAGCAACTGCATGAGGGGGCCTTTCCGAGACGGGTCAGGAGACGGGTCAGGAGACGGGTAACGAGACGGGTAACGAGACCGATCACAAGGGGGGCGGCGGGGCGCCGGGCGGCTCGGCGCCGACGTCGCGCCGTTCAGCGCCGCTCGCGGTGCGGGGCGCGCCGAGGCCGGGCGGGCGTCAGCGCCCGGCCCAGATCGGCGGCGCCTTGCAGCAGCGGTGCCACCAACTGCTCCCGGCGCGGGCGCAGCACCTCGGGGGTGGCGGCCAGGGTCAGGGTGCCCACCGGACGTCTGCCCACCAGAACCGGCGCCGCGAGCGCCGCGGTGTCCGGATCGTACTCGCCCTCGGAGTAGGCGTAGCCCTCGCGCCGCACCTCGGAGAAGCGCTCCTCGAGCCGCACCGGATCGGTCAGGGTGTGCTCGCCGAAGCGCGCCATCGGGCGGCCGTACAGCAGCACGGCCCGGTCACCGGGCGCGAGCATACCGAAGTAGGCGCGGGAGGTGGCCCCGGCGTGCGCCGGGTACAGCTCGCCCGCCAGCACGTAGTAGCGCAGCGGGCCGGTGGCCCCGTCCACCGCCGCGACGCAGCGCATATGCACCCCGTCCGGGACCGCGAACAGCGCGTTCACCCCGACCGCCCCGGCCAGCGCCTCCAGGGTGGGCCGGGCCAGGCTGGCCATGCCGCCGCCCCGCTCCCACACCCAGGACAGATGCCACACCGCCGGGCCCAGCCGGTAGCGGCGTGAGCGCTTGTCGGAGACCAGGAAGCCCCGGTAGGCGAGCGCGGCCAGCAGCCGCTGGGCCACCGACTTGTCCAGCCCGAACTCCTCGGCGATCTCGGTGACGCCCCACTCCGGGCGCTCCCGGTCGAAGGACAGCAGCACATTCAGCACGCGGTCCGCGGTCTGGAGGGGTGGGGCGCCGGTTACGGGCGTCTGTTCAGCCATGACGAAAGGGTAAACATTCTCGGATATAGAGAAAACATTGCGCACTGCGTGACGCCGGGCGGACCCTGGCCAGGCCGGTGCCGGGAGGATCCCTGGCCAGGCCGGTGCCCGGTGGCAGTGCCCGCCCCGCGCACCGCTTCCCCGCTCGTGTGCGGTCGGGCCACCGACGCCACCGACCGCGTCACCCCGACCGACGCTTCCCCCCCGACCGACGCTTCCCCCCCGACCGACCGCTTCCCCCAGACCGATCGCATCCCCCCGACCGATCGCATCACCCCGACCACCGCTTCACCCGCCGTGAGAGGCCAGCCGTGCTCAAACACGTCCTTGACATCATCGAACTCCTCGACCGTCCGCAGACCAGCGGCGCCCTCCTCGCCGACCATCTGCGCGCGGTCCAGGCCTCGGCCGGAGCCGACCCGCAGACGGCGCCCGCGATCGAGGTACGCACCGTCGAGGGCGACAAGGGCAGCACGGACTTCGTCTCCGTCACCGTCCCCGGCCGCCGCGGCAAGCTCACCGGCGGCGACGCCCCGACCCTGGGCATCCTCGGCCGGCTCGGCGGAGTCGGCGCCCGACCGGAGCGGATCGGCCTGGTCTCGGACGCCGACGGGGCGGTCGCCGCGCTGTCCGCCGCGGCCAAGCTGCTGGACATGCACGCCCGGGGCGACGTCCTGGACGGCGATGTCACGCTCTCCACCCACGTCTCCGGCTGGGCTCCCACCCAGCCGCACGACCCCGTACCCTTCATGGACTCCCCGGTGGACACCCTGGTGTGCAACCGCGAGGAGATCTCGACCGCGATGGACGCGGTCGTCTCCATCGACACCACCAAGGGCAACCGGCTGCTCAACCACCGCGGCGTCGCCCTGTCGCCCACGGTCTGCCAGGGCTGGATCCTGCGGGTCAGCGAGGATCTGGTCTCCGTCCTGGAGAGCGTGACCGGCGAGCCGGCGCGGATCCTGCCGATCACCACCCAGGACATCACCCCGTACGGCAACGGAGTGCACCACCTCAACTCCATCCTCCAGCCCGCCGTGGCCACCACCGCCCCCGTCGTCGGCCTCGCGATCACGGCGGGCACGGCGGTGGCCGGATGCGCCACCGGCGCCAGCCACGAGACCGACATCGCCGTCGCGGCCCGGTTCGCCGTCGAGACCGCCAAGGAGTTCGGACGCGGCGTCGCCCGCTTCCTGGACGCCGAGGAGTTCGCGCGCCTGGTCGAGCTGTACGGACCCATGACCCACCTCCAGGCCCTCACCCCAGCGGGGTGACCGACCCGTCCGGGGTGACCGACCCGTCCCCGCCCCGGACCCCGCAGGAGTCCCCATGAACCCGAACCCCCAGGCCACCGTGGCCGCGGATGCCCCGCCGCGGTCGCACCCCAGAGCCTTCGAACCGGTCACCCTCGTCCTGACCATCGTGCTGTCGGTCCTCGGCGCCCTGATCGGCATCGTGCTGATCACCACGCTCGGGGTGTCGCCCAATACGGCGGTGATCGGCGCCCTGGTGGCGATGCTCATCGGCCGCATCCCGGTGGGCGTGCTGACCCGGATGCGCTCCAAGCACCGGCAGAACCTGGTGCAGTCGGCGATCTCCGGCTCCACCTTCGCCGCGGCCAACTCCCTGCTCACCCCCATCGCGGTGCCGTTCGCCCTCGGGCGTCACGACCTGGTGTGGCCCATGCTTGGCGGGGCCGTCATCGGCCTGGCGGTCGACAGCTGGGTGCTGTACCGGGTGTTCGACTCCAAGCTGCTGCCCGCCACCGGCTCCTGGCCGGCCGGTATCGCGGCGGCCGAGACGATCAAGGCCGGGGACACCGGCGGGCGCAAGGCCGCGATCCTGGGCGTGGGCGCCGTGGTCGGCTTCGTCGGCGCGCTGTTCAAGCTGCCGACCAGCGCCGCCGGTGTGGGCTTCCTGGGCAACATCTGGGCGCTCGCCATGTTCGGCATCGGGCTGACCGTGGGGCAGTACGCACCCGACTTCGGCTTTGACCTGGGCGGGAACCATGTGCCGCACGGGCTGATGATCGGCGCGGGGCTGGTCGCCCTGACCCAGGCGTTGCTGCTGATGCGGACGCGGAAGGGCGGGGGCGACGGGGCCGATCGGGCGGAGGGCGCCGACGGCGGCCCGGACGTCGATGGCGCCGACGGCGGCCGTACGGTCCAGGCCCCCCAGCTGCGGCGGGGACTGCTGGAGGGCATGGGCCTCTTCGTCTGCGGCGCGGTCGTGGTCGCGATCGCGGGCGGTGTGGTCGGCGGACTCTCCCTGCCCGCCCTGGTCGGCTGGGTGCTGCTGGCCGGTGTCGCCGCCATCGTCCACCAGCTGATCGTGGGGCTGGCGGCGATGCACTCCGGCTGGTTCCCGGCCTTCGCCGTCACCCTGATCTTCCTGATCATCGGCCTGGTGCTGCACATACCGACCGTCCCGCTCGCCCTGCTGGTCGGCTACACGGCCTCCACCGGCCCCGCCTTCGCCGACCTCGGCTACGACTTCAAGGCGGGCTGGCTGCTGCGCCGGGACGCCGCGCCCTGGCGGCCCTTCGAGATCGAGGGGCGGCGCCAGCAGTACCTCGCCCAGCTCGTCGGCTTCGGTGTGGCGCTGGTCGTCGTCGCCGTCGCCTGGAAGGCCTTCTTCTCCGACGGCAAGGTGCCGCCGGTCGCCGAGGTCTACGTCACCACCATCAAGACCGGCCTCGAGCCCGGCACCATGACCACCATGCTGCTGTGGGCGATCCCCGGCGCGCTGGTCCAGCTCGTCGGCGGACCCTCCCGGCAGATGGGCGTGCTGCTGGCCACCGGCCTTCTGGTGGCCACGCCCCAGGCCGGATGGATGGTCCTCGGCGCCCTGGTGGTCCGTCAGCTCTACACCATGTGGCGGCGGCGCGGGATCGCCGACGCGAGGGCGCGCAAGGAGTCCGACGAGCAGGCCGAGAACGATCTGTCGCTGGTCGGCGCGGGACTCGTCGCCGGAAGCTCCCTCAACGACGTCGGCCAGCTCACCAAGGCCCTGTGAGGAAGGACGTGCACGCTGTGGACACCACGGAGGCTGTGGACACCACCGAGGCTGTGGACACCACGGAGATCGTGGACACCGCGGAGACCGTGGACCGCGGAGACCCGGCGGGCGGCCCGGCCCTCGGCCTCGTCACCATCGGCCAGGCCCCGCGCGCCGACCTCCGCCCGGACGCCGAACCGCTGCTGCCCGGCGTGCGCCTGGTCGAGCACGGCGCGCTCGACGCCGACCGGTTCGACGACGACGCCGAGGCCGCGACCCGCCGGCTGCTGGCCCCCGAACACGGCGAGGCACCGCTGGTCTCCCGGCTGCGTGACGGCCGTTCGGTGCTGCTCGGGCACGGCGCGATCGTCCCGCGCATCACGGACGCGGTCGCCCGCGCGGAGCGGGACGGCGCCGCCGCGACGCTGCTGCTGTGCACCGGCCGCTTCCCGGCAGTACGGGCCAGGCGGCCGCTGCTCTTCGCCGAACCGCTGGTGCAGCAGGCCGTGGCGGCGGCCGTGGGCACCGACCCCGTGGGCATCGTCTGCCCGCACCCGGACCAGTCGGAGGACGTCTCCCGGCGCTGGGCGGAGCTGCTGCCCGGCCGGGTGGATGCCGCGGTCGCCGATCCGTACGGCCCCGCCGAGCGCGTCCTGGACGACGTGGCCGCCGCCGCGCGCGGCCTGGCCGAGCGCGGCAGCTCCTGGCTCGTCCTGGACTGCATCGGCTACACCGAGCGGATGCGCACCGCCGCCCTGCGGGCCGCCGACCGCCCCGTACTGCTGGCCCGCGCCATCGCCGTCCGGATGGCGGCGGAGGTGGTGGCGGCCTCGGCGTGACGGGCGCGCGGCGCCTGCCGCGTTCCCCCTCGCCCCCTCGGCGCGACGGGCGTGCGGCGCCTCCGCGTACGTCACTCGCACCCTCGGCGAGACCGGGGCGCGGTGCCTTCTCGCACCCGCCCACCCCTTCGTTCGATCCGATGTGCCTCACCCACCGGAGGTCCACCATGTCCGTGCCCCCGTCCGGAGCCCCGGCCCGGTCCATCGGGGTGATCCGGGTCCTCACCAGCGAGGACCCCGCCGCCGTCGCCACCCATGGCACGGCCATCGAGGAGCGCTACGGTCTGCCGACCGTCTCGCGGTGCATCCCCGACCAGCCGTACGGCATCCACGACGACGAGTCCGAGACCCGCGCCGAACCCAAGATCGTCGCCCTCGCCCGGGAGCTGACCGAGGCCGGGGCTCAGGCGCTGATCATCAGCTGCGCCGCCGATCCGGCGCTCCAGGAGACGCGCCGGGCCGTCGGCGTCCCCGTCATCGGCGCGGGGTCGGCGGCCGCCGCCGTCGCCCTGGGCCTCGGCCGCCGGGTCGGGGTGCTGGGCATCCGGGACGAGGCACCGCCCGCCGTACGCGCCCTGCTCGGTGACCGGTTCACCGCCTCCGCCCGCCCCCACGGCGTCCACCGCACCACCGACCTGCTCGCCCCGGAGGGGCCCGAGGCGGTGCTGGAGGCCGCGGCCGGGCTCGTCGCCTCGGGCGCGGACACGCTGCTCCTCGCCTGTACGGGCCTGAACACCATTGGCATCCGGCCCCTGCTGGAGCGGCGGCTGGGCGTTCCGGTCGTGGACCCGGTGCTCGCCGCCGGGCTGCTGGCCTCGTACGCGTACGGGGACTGAGCAGTCCACAACGGACTGCCGGGCCGCACCCGGCGCCCGCCTCACGAGGCGGGCCCGGCACCAAATCCCGCGCCCGCCTCACACCAGGCTGTCCCGCCACGCCTGGTGCAGTGCCGCGAACCGGCCCTCGCCCGCGATCAGCCGGTCCGGCGGGCCGTCCTCCACGATCCGGCCGTCGGCCATGACCAGCACCCGGTCGGCGGTCTCGACGGTCGACAGCCGGTGGGCGATGACGACCGCCGTACGGCCGCGCAGCACCGTGTCCATGGCGCGCTGCACCGCCCGCTCGCCCGGGATGTCCAGGGAGGAGGTGGCCTCGTCGAGGATGAGGACGGACGGATCGGCGAGCAACGCGCGTGCGAACGCCACCAGTTGGCGCTGACCGGCGGAGATCCGGCCGCCGCGCTTGCGCACATCCGTGTCGTAGCCGTCGGGCAGCGCGGCGATGAAGTCATGCGCCCCGATCGCCTTCGCCGCCTGCTCGATCTCGGCGCGGGTGGCGTCGGGGCGGCCGATGGTGATGTTGTCGGCGACCGTGCCGGAGAACAGAAACGCCTCCTGCGTCACCATGACCACACCGCGCCGCAGCTCGGGCATGGCCAGATCGCGCAGATCCACCCCGTCGAGCAGCACCCGGCCGTCGCTGGGGTCGTAGAAGCGGGCCAGCAGCTTGGCCAGGGTGGACTTGCCCGCGCCGGTGGCCCCGACCACCGCCACCGTCTGCCCGGCGGGCAGCGTGAGGTCGAAGCGGGGCAGCACCTCGCCGCCGGTGCGATAGGCGAAGCGCACCCCGTCGAAGACCACCTCCCGGCCGGGGGCCTTCGTCGGGCGCGGCGGCAGCGGCCTGGGGTCCGCGGGCTCGGGCACGGAGGGGCGCTGGGCCAGCAGGCCCGCGATCTTCTCCAGCGAGGCGGCAGCGGACTGGTACGAGTTGAGGAACATCCCGAGCCGGTCGATCGGGTCGTACAGCCTGCGCAGATACAGCGCGGCCGCGGCGAGCACCCCGAGCGCGAGCGAACCGGAGGCCACCCGGTAGGCGCCCCAGAGGACGATGGCGGCCACCGCCGCGTTGGCGACCAGCCGGGAGCTGACCACATAACGGGCCATCTCCAGGATCGCGTCCCCGTTGGCGCGCTCATGGCGGTGGTTCTGCTCGCCGAAGCGCGCGTCGTTGGCCCGCTCGCGGCGGAACGCCTGCACGGGGCGGATGCCGTTCATGGTCTCGGTGAACGTCACGATCACCGCCGCGATGGCCGTCGACCGCTTGCGGTACACCCGCATGGAGCGGCGCTGGAAGGAACGGATCAGCAGATACAGCGGCCAGAAGGAGAGCACGGCCGCCCCGCCGAGACCCCAGTCCAGATACAGCAGCGTGATGGAGATGTAGACCACCGACAGGGCGACCCCGAGCAGCTCCTCCAGGCCCTCGATGAGCAGCTCGCGCAGCGACTCGACGTCCGTCGTGGCGCGGGAGATCAGCCGGCCGGAGGTGTACCGCTCGTGGAAGTCCACGCTCAGCGCCTGGGCATGACGGAAGATCCGGCCGCGCAGATCCAGCAGCACGTCCTGGCTGATCCGGGCGGAGGCGCGGATGAACGCGTACTGGAGCGCCCCGGAGGCGAGCGCACAGCCCAGATAGCCCGCGCCGACGGCGATCAGCGGGCCGTGGCCGCCGTCGCGGAAGGCGGGCACGGCACGGTCGATGGCGTACGCCACGAGCAGCGGACCCGCCTGGACGGCGGCTTGCTGGAGCAGCAGCAGAACGGCCGCCAGCCACACCCGCCGCCGGCGCGGGGAGAGCAGCGAGCGCAGCAGGGCCAGTGACGCGCCCTTGGGCACGGGCAGGACATCGCGGTCGAACCGGTCGTCGGACGACGCCGCCCGGCCCCCGTCCTCGTCGTCCCAGTCGTCCGCGCTCTCCCGCTCCTCCTCAACCGTGGTCATGGGCTTCTCTCCCCCTCCTCGGCTTCCTGCCCGGACATCAGCGAGCGGTACTCCGCGCTCTCCCGCAGCAGCCGCTGATGGGTGCCGACTGCGGCGATCCGGCCCCCCGACAGCAGCGCGACCCGGTCGGCGAGCAGCACGGTGGACGGCCGGTGGGCGACGACCAGCGCGGTCGTGGAAGCCAGCACCCGCCGCAGCGCCGCCTCCACCAGCGCTTCGGTGTGTACGTCGAGGGCGGAGAGCGGATCGTCGAGCACCAGGAACCGGGGGCCGCCCACGACGGCCCGCGCCAGCGCGAGCCGCTGCCGCTGACCGCCGGACAGACTCAGCCCCTGCTCACCGACCTCGGTGTCGGTGCCCTCCGGCAGGGCGTGCACGAAGTCGGCCTGTGCCACCTTCAGGGCGCGCAGCAGCTCCTCCCTCCCAGCGTCGGCGGCACCCATGAGGACGTTCTCCCCGGCGGTGGCGGAGAACAGCGTGGGCTCCTCGAACGCGACGGCCACCAGGGCGCGCAGCTCCTCCCGGGTGAGTGCGGTGATGTCCCGGCCGTCGACGGTGATCCGGCCGCGCGTGACCTCATGGAGCCGGGGGACGAGGGCGGTGAGGGTGGTCTTCCCGGAACCGGTCGCCCCGACCAGCGCCATGGTCTCGCCGGGCCGGATGTGGAGATCGACCCCGCGCAGCACGGGCGGCTCGTCGGGCGGCGCGTCCGCGTAGGCGAACTCCACGCCCTCGAACCGCAGCCCGCCCGCACCCTCCCGCTCCTGGCCGCCCTTCTGCTCTTGGTTGGCCTCCTGCCCCTGGCCGGCCTCCCGCCCCTGGCCGCGCTCCCGCGAAGGCTCGGTCCGAAGTCGGTCGGCGGCCGTGGCCGGTTCCGCGTCCATGACGTCGAAGTAGCGGTCGGTGGCCGTGGCCGCGTCCTGGCTCATGGCGAGGAGGAAGCCCAGGGACTCCACCGGCCAGCGCAGCGTGAGGGCGGTGGAGAGGAAGGCGACCAGCGTGCCCGCCGACAGATCTCCGTCGGCCACCCGCACCGTGCCCAGCACCAGCGCCGCGCCGATCGCCAGCTCCGGCAGCGTCATGATCAGCGCCCAGATCGTGGCCAGCAGCCGCGCCTTGCGCAGCTCGGTGGAGCGGACCTGCTCGGACAGCGTGCGGAAGGCGCGGGCCTGGCTGCGGTGGCGGCCGAAGCCCTTGACGATCCGGACGCCCAGCACGCCCTCCTCCACGACCGTCGTCAGATCGCCGGTCTGGTCCTGCACGGTACGGGCCACCGTCGAGTACCGCGTCTCGAAGAGCGAACAGAGGATCATCAGCGGCACCGCCGGGACCATCAGGACCAGGCCCAGCGTCCACTCCTGGGACAGCAGAATGGCGAACCCGGCCAGGATGGTGACCCCGTTGACCACCAGGAAGGTGAGCGGGAAGGCCAGGAACATCCGCAGCAGCATCAGATCGGTCGTGGCCCGCGACAGCAGCTGGCCGGAGGCCCAGCGGTCGTGGAAGGAGACCGGCAGCCGCTGGAGATGGCGGTAGAGATCGGCGCGCATCGCGGCCTCGACGGACGCCAGCGGCCGCCCCACCAGCCAGCGCCGCAGCCCGAACAGCGCCGCCTCGGCCGTGCCGAGGGCGAGCAGCAGCGCACCGCCCAGCCAGACCCCGCCCGGGTCCCGGTCGGCCACCGGCCCGTCCACCATCCACTTGAGGACCAGCGGAATGAACAGCCCCATACAGGAGGCGACGACCGCCACCCCGGCCGCGCCGAACAGCCGCGCCCGCACCGGGCGCACATATGGCCACAGCCGCAGGAGCGAACGCGTGGCGGAGCGGTGCCGCGGGGCGGCGCCGCCTTCCTGGGCGCGGGGTTCACTCGTCACAGCCATCAGTGGGGAGACTACGGTCCGCCACTGACAGTGCTCACTCGGTTTTTTGGCGTAGGTCCACGGAGGTGAGGGCGCGCAGCAGCAGGACCGAGCGTTCCGGAAGCTCGATGGGCGCGCCCGCCGCGAGGAGTGTGCCCGGGGGCGCGTCCTGCTCCTCGCGGGCGGTGTCCAGCACGAGCTCGTACCCCCGGGCCCAGGGCCGTCCGGGCAGGGTGAAGGAGACCGGCCGCGGGCCCGCGTGCAGCAGCGCCAGGAAGCTGTCGTCGGTGACCGGGGCGCCGTGCGGATTGCGCTGGGGCAGTTCACGGCCCGACAGATAGGCCCCGAGGGCGTTCGTCGGCGCGTACCAGTCGGATTCGGTCATCTCGGTGCCGTGCGGGGTGAACCACGCCAGGTCGCGCAGCCCCTCCGGGGGCCGGGCCAGACCGGAGAAGAAGGCCGGGCGGCGCAGCACCGGATGGGCCCGGCGCAGCCGTATCAGCCGGGCGGTGAGCTCGGTGAGGGCGCGCCAGCCGGGGTCCTCCAGCAGCGACCAGTCCAGCCAGCCGGTCTCGTTGTCCTGGCAGTACGCGTTGTTGTTGCCGCCCTGGGTGCGGCCCAGCTCATCGCCCGCGACCAGCATCGGCACCCCGGTGGACAGCAGCAGGGTGGTCAGCAGATTGCGCAGCTGGCGGCGGCGCAGCGCGCGTATGCCGGGGTCGTCTGTCTCGCCCTCGGCACCGCAGTTCCAGGCGCGGTTGTCGGGGGAGCCGTCGCGGTTGCCCTCCCCGTTGGCCTCGTTGTGCTTGCGTTCGTACGAGACCAGGTCGCGCAGGGTGAAACCGTCGTGCGCGGTGATGAAGTTGACCGAGGCGTACGGGCGGCGGCCACGGTGCTCGTACAGATCGCTGGAGCCGGAGAGCCGGTAGCCCAGCTCGCGGGCATCGGGCAGCGCCTCGCGCCAGAAGTCCCGCACCGCGTCGCGGTAGCGGTCGTTCCACTCCGCCCACAGCGGCGGGAAGGCGCCCACCTGATAGCCCCCGGAGCCCACGTCCCACGGCTCCGCGATCAGCTTGACCCGGCGCAGCACGGGATCCTGCGCGATCACGGCCAGGAAGGGGGAGAGCATGTCCACACCGTGCGCGGCGCGGGTGAGCGCGCTGGCCAGGTCGAAGCGGAAGCCGTCCACGCCCATCTCGGTGACCCAGTAGCGCAGCGAATCGGTGATCAGCCGCAGCACTTGGGGCTGGAGGACGTTGAGGGTGTTGCCGCAGCCGGTGAAGTCGGCGTAGCGGCGCGGGTCCTGCTGCATCCGGTAGTAGCCGCGGTTGTCCACACCGCGCAGCGAGAGGGTGGGGCCCAGCTCATTGGCCTCGGCGGTGTGGTTGTAGACCACGTCGAGGATCACCTCGATCCCGGCGGTGTGCAGGGCCCGCACCATCCGCCGGAACTCCGCGACCTGCTGGCCCCGGGTGCCGCCGGCCGCGTATCCGGCGTGCGGCGCGAAGTAGCCGATGGAGTTGTAGCCCCAGTAGTTGCGTAAGCCACGCCGCAGCAGATGGTCCTCATGGGCGAACTGATGCACCGGCAGCAGCTCCACCGCCGTGACCCCGAGCCGGGTCAGATGCTCGACCGCCGCCGGATGTGCCAGCCCCGCGTAGGTGCCGCGCAGCTCGGGCGGCACCCCGGGGTGGCGCATGGTGAAGCCGCGCACATGGAGTTCGTAGATCACCGACTCGGCCCAGGGCGTCTTGGGCCGCCGGTCCTCGGTCCACTCGTCGGGCGCCCCGTCCGCCGCGTCGTCGCCGATGACCACGCCCTTGGGGACGTACGGGGCGGAGTCGCGATCGTCCCGTACGGTGTCCGCCACATGCTGCTGCGGCCAGTCCCGCACATGTCCGTAGACCTCCGCGGGCAGCGCGAAGTCCCCGTCCACGGCGCGGGCGTACGGATCCAGCAGCAGCTTCGCCGGATTCCAGCGGGCGCCGGTCCAGGGGTCCCAGCGGCCGTGCACGCGGTAGCCGTAGCGGCGGCCGGGCAGCACACCGGGGACGAAGCCGTGCCAGACCTCATGGGTGAGCTCGGTGAGCGGACAGCGGAGCTCCAGGCCGTCATCGTCGAACAGACAGAGGTCGACGGCCTCGGCGCCGCCCGCCCACAGCGCGAAGTTGGTCCCCCACGCCCCGTCAGGGCCCCGGCGGGGGCGGGCGCCGAGCGGCTCCGGGCTGCCCGGCAGGACGGCGGGGCCCGCCGCGGGGGCGGTGGTCCGATCGCGGCGCGGCGCGACGGCCGGGGTGCGGTGGCCGACGGGGTGCCCCACCGCGGTCGCCGAGGGGCGTACGGGGGTGCCGTCGGGCGTCACCTGCTGGGCGGTACGCGTCTCCTGCTCGGCTGCGCTGGACACATCGGCCTCCGCGGCTCGCGGCCAACCGCCTCCGCCCCGACGGAGGGAGGCGGGCAGCACCTCATGGCGGGCCGGTGGGCCCGCGGTGTCCCGTCCCGCACGGCCCGGCCCGCGCCCTCCCACCTGTTCTGCCCGCAATCCCCTTTCTATAAGGCTCGGTTCGCCTCCGGGGCGCCTAAGTCTCCCCCAGCTACCGCTGGGAGGTGCCCCGGCCGGAAGACCCCAGAACCCGGGGCTCTATAGCGCTCGGCCTCTACCGCCACCGGACGATCACCGTGGAGCGCCGCCCCGGGCCCCGGGGTCCAGGGGCGGAGCCCCTGGTAGCGGGAAGGGGCGGGGAGGGGAAGCACCGATATCCGGCCTGGGACTGAAACGTGACCATCGAGGGGAGTCCACTGTCAGCGGCGTGTGATTACCTATCGCCAGGCACGCCTGCGCGTGATCGGGGTTGCCGCGGGGGCGCGGTCCTGGGGAGGGGAGAACTGTTGTGACGGTGCGGCGGATACCGGGGGCGGCGCGGGGCGGCCGCAAGGGGCTTCTCGCGTTGCTGCTCGGGGCGTTGCTGATGGCGGTGGCCGCGTGCGGCGGCGGTGGCTCCGACGACGGTGAGAAGGGCAAGGACGGCAAGGGCGACCCGCCCAAGACCTCCCGGGCCGTGGTGACCATCGCGCCGAAGGACGGCGCCAAGGGCGTGGACACCAGCGGCGCCCTGAAGGTCAGCTCGGCGAAGGGCACCCTGTCCTCGGTCAAGGTCAAGGACGCGAAGGGCACCGCGGTCGAGGGGAAGATCGCCCAGGGCGGGAAGAGCTGGCGGCCCGACGCCCATCTCCGCTCGGACACCACCTACACCGTGGACGCGGTCGCCAAGGACGCCCACGGTCTGACCACGACCGAGCACACCACCTTCACCACCCTCCGTCCCAAGAACACCTTCGTGGGCATCTACACCCCGGAGGACGGCACGACGGTCGGCGTCGGCATGCCGGTCTCGCTCCACTTCACCCGCGGCATCACCCACCCGGCGGACGTGGAGAAGGGGATAAAGGTCAGCGCCTCGCCGTCGGTGCCGATCGAGGGCCACTGGTTCGGCAACGACCGGCTGGACTTCCGGCCGGAGGAGTACTGGAAGCCCGGCACCAAGGTGACGCTCCGCATGGACCTCGACGGGATCGAGGGCCGGCCGGGGGTGTACGGCGAGCAGCGGAAGTCCGTGACGTTCACCATCGGCCGCAGCCAGATCTCCGTCGTCGACGCCAAGTCCAAGAAGATGACGGTCAAGCGGGACGGCAAGACCATCAAGACCATTCCCATCACCTCGGGCGCGCCCGGCCACGAGACCTACAACGGCAAGATGGTGATCAGCGAGAAGCATCCGGTGACCCGGATGAACGGCGCCACGGTCGGCTTCGACGGGGAGTACGACATCAAGGACGTGCCGCACGCCATGCGGCTGTCGACCTCCGGCACCTTCATCCACGGCAACTACTGGGCGGGGCGGCCCACGTTCGGCTCGGCCAACGTCAGCCACGGCTGTGTGGGCCTGTTCGACCAGCGCGGCGGAGGGGACTCCTCCACCCCGGCGTCCTGGTTCTTCCGGAAGTCGATCATCGGCGATGTGGTCATCGTGAAGAACTCCCATGACGAGACCGTCCAGCCGGACAACGGGCTCAACGGCTGGAACATGTCCTGGGAGAAGTGGAAGGCGTGACCCCGGCCGGTGTCCGGGCGCCCTGTCGGGGGCGTCCCGGCGCCGCCCCCGGCACCCCGGCACCCTCCCCCGGCCCTCCGCTCCCGTGTTAGCGGGCGCTAACCTGCGCTTATGACTGTGAACCTCGAGGTTGCCGACGGCGTTGCCACCTTCCGCCTTGACCGTCCCCCGATGAACGCGCTCGACGTCGCCACCCAGGACCGGCTGCGGGAGCTCGCGGCCGAGGTGACCCGCCGCGACGACGTGCGCGCGGTGGTCATCTGGGGCGGTGAGAAGGTGTTCGCGGCCGGCGCGGACATCAAGGAGATGCGGGAGATGGACCACGCCGCGATGGTGGTCCGCTCCGGTGACCTGCAAGAGTCCTTCACCGCCGTGGCCCGGATCCCCAAGCCCGTGGTCGCCGCCGTCACCGGCTACGCGCTCGGCGGCGGCTGCGAGCTGGCGCTGTGCGCCGACTTCCGGATCGCCGCGGAGAACGCCAAGCTCGGCCAGCCCGAGATCCTGCTCGGCCTGATCCCGGGCGCGGGCGGCACCCAGCGGCTGGCCCGGCTGGTCGGCCCGGCCAAGGCCAAGGACCTGATCTTCACGGGCCGTCAGGTCAAGGCCGACGAGGCGCTCGCGATCGGCCTGGTGGACCGGGTGGTACCGGCCGAGGAGGTCTATGAGCAGGCCCACGCCTGGGCGGCGAAGCTGGCCAAGGGCCCGGCGATCGCGCTGCGCGCGGCCAAGGAGTCGGTGGACCGGGGGCTGGAGACGGACCTCGACAGCGGTCTCGCCATCGAACGGAACTGGTTCGCCGGGCTGTTCGCCACCGAGGACCGGGAGATCGGGATGCGCAGCTTTGTCGAGGACGGGCCGGGCAAGGCCACCTTCCGCTGACACCCGACCGCTTCCGATCGCCTCGGCCGGGGTTCGCGAAGCCACCCCGGCCGAGGCGTGAAGTTGCGTGGAGTCGCGTATGCCCCGTGCGAGCGAATTTTCTTCGCCAACGATCGACCCTCGACTGACCCGGTCCGGTACGCTGGGTGATCACGCGTACGCGCGGTGACATCGCTGGTCAGGTGGGGTGTTGCGGTTCCCCAACTGCCCTTGGCATATGTCGGATCGGATTTATGGAGCCTGGGGCTCCGGTGTTCGGAATCCCACGGTTCCGCCCCGGATGGCCTTTTGGGCGGCCATGATGGGGGGCATGGCGGGCTTGGAGGGAATGGAGCAGCCGCGGCAGCGCACTGGTACGGCTGCGGTGCGGGGGGCGCCGTCCGTCGAGGACGACCTGGCCCTCAGAGCGCTTGACCTCTTCGGGAACCCCGCGTGCGAGGAGGTGCGGCTGCCCTCCCGCCCCGAGTCCGCGGGGACCGCCCGCCGGATGGCCGAATTCGTGGTGGCGCGGGACTGGGGACTGGGCCTTCAGCTCGCCGAGCACACGGTGCTGCTGGTCTCCGAGCTCGTCGGCAACGCCGTACGGCACACCGGCGCCCGCACCTTCGGGCTGCGGATGCTGCGGCGGCGCGGCTGGATCCGGGTCGAGGTCCGCGACCCGTCCCGGGGGCTGCCGTGTCTGATGCCGGTGGGGGAGCTCGACACCAGCGGACGCGGGCTGATGCTGGTCGACCAGCTCTCCCAGCGGTGGGGCGTCGATCTGCTGCCGTGCGGCAAGACGACCTGGTTCGAGATGCGAGTGGCCGAAAACTGATTGTGCGTGCGCCGAAATAGACCTCACGCGGAGCTGCATGAACTGAAAGGGGCCCCCGTGTCGTCGTGCGCCGACGGCATGGGGACCCCTTCCGTCCCCGGCCATGGCGCGAAAGGGGTGTTCGCCGTGGCATTCGGGGGAAGCGACCTCGCTCGGGTCAATGGGGGTCGCGGCCCCGACTATCGCAGAGACGGTAGAGCAGTTCCAAGCCAACCCAAGGTGAGGTGTAACACTTGCCTTGTTAATGGCGGGTAGAGCGGCAAATTTCCTTCGTTGTCGACCTGATTCTTTCGAAACTCCAGTGGTCCAGACCGTGACACGAAATCTTTCTTTGCCCGTCGGTTCTTGGCATGGCCCTGCCGAGGATTCACCATGGAACCGCGCTACGCGCGTCACACCCCCACGCGTCACCCCCTTTGTCCCCGCTACGACATTCGGGAGACCCCCATGGAAGCGCACGGCCGCACCCCCACCCGGCGCGCCCTGCTCCGCTCAGGCGCCTATCTCGCCACCGCCGCCACCGGACTCGCCGCCACGGCCGCGACGGCCACCACCGCCCACGCCGACGGCAGACACCGCCGCCGCGTGGCCGCCTATCCCCCCACCCACTGGATCCCGGCCTCCACCGCCAACTACCGCGTCTCCAGCCGCCCGACCTCGTATCCGATCGACTTCGTCGTCATCCATGTGACGCAGGAGACCTTCCCGGACGCGATGAAGATCTTCCAGGACCCGGCCAAACAGGTCTCCACCCACTACATGGTCGCCTCGGCCGACGGCTACATCGGGCAGTTCGTCCGGGAGAAGGACGTCGCCTGGCACGCGGGCAACAAGGACTACAACAACCGCAGCATCGGCATCGAGCACGAGGGCTGGGTGGACGACCCCAAGTGGTTCACGGACGAGATGTACGCCTCGTCCGCCGCCCTGACCGCGGCCGTCTGCGACCGCTACGGCATCCCCAAGAACCGCGACCACATCATCGGCCATGTGGAGGTCCCCGGCACCGACCACACCGACCCCGGCCCGCTGTGGGACTGGGACCGCTATATGAGTCTGGTCAACGGAGGGAGCCGGGTGCGCCGCGGAGTCTGAGGCCGCTCACCGCGGCGTATGTGGCGTGCGCCTCGTACGCCGCGCACGGATGCCGAGCGCGCCGTGACACGGCCGAGACGAACCGGCCACCCCCGACCGCTAATCTGTGCGGGTCAAGAAACGCACGGAAGGGGCGGAACAGGTGGCGGACATCGAGGCGGCGCGCAAGGCGTTCGAGCGGTATGACCTCAACGGTGACGGCCAGATCACCGCGGCCGAGTACAAGAGCGTGATGGCGCAGCTGGGGGACCCGTATGTCACGGAGCCCGTCGCCCAGGCCGTCATCAACGCCCACGACTCCAACGGTGACGGGCTGCTCACCTTCGACGAGTTCTGGGCGGCCCAGAACAAGAGCGGTGAGAAGACCGCCTGAGAACCTGAGAACAGGCCGTACGGACGGCGGCGCGGCCGGCGCGTTCAGCGCCAGCCGCGCCGCTGTGCGCCGGCCCGCCGTCTGCGGTCGTTGCACAGCAGACAGCGGCCGTAGCCGGGTGGCAGCGGGTCGTCCGGATCCCCGTACAGCGGATCGACGGCCCCGCGCGGATGCTCTGGGCAGCCCGTCGATCCGTGCTCGGCGGTCAGCGATCCCGCGGCGGCGAGCGCCCGCCGCAGGGCGTCGGTGAGCAGCTCGGTCTCCGGCCCGGAGGGTGCGGCGTCCAGCGAGAAGGCGATGTCCGACGCGGTGGTGAGCGCGCTGCGGAGTTCGCGCAGGTCTGCGTAACTCATACCGGGCAGCGTAGGCGCCCCCACCGACAACGCCCCGAGGGGCCCGGGGCCGGTCAGGTCTCGTCCGCCACGTTCTCCCCGTCCTCCGCCGTGTGGACGTCGGCCACGTCCTCCGTCTCCTCATCGGCGGTGAGCGCCGCCCGGCTGGGGTTGGCCCATGCCTGGAGCGCGGACTTGCTGGAGAAGTTCGCCACGTCCTTGTCCAGCGGGCGGTCGGTGTACTGGTGGATGCGCCACTTCGCCTTGATGCGCGGCTTGCCCGCCGTCACGTAGTCCGCTATCCACAGACCGTCGCCCGCGTACGACGTGGTGTCGTAGTTGAGCCAGAAGTTCCGGTTGCAGTAGAGCATGACCCGGTGGGTGGGCCGCAGCTTCTTGACCTCGCGGATGAACCGGTCCTTCTCGGCGTTGCTGGCGCGGGTGCCGGAACCGGTGGTCTCCCAGTCCACGGCGAGCAGATCGTGCTTCTGGGACGCGCACTTCTCGACGAAGTAGCGCGCCTGCGCCGAGATGTTGCCCGGCCACAGGAAGTGGTAGAAGCCGACGACGCATCCCGCCTTGCGCGCCCGGGACGCCTGCGAGGTCTGCTTCGGGTTGATGTACGACCGGCCTTCGGTGGCCTTGATGAACACGAAGGCCAGCCCGTCCGCGTCAAACGTGGACTGGTGCGAACTCACGTCGATGCCGTGCAGCATGGCGCCTACCTCGGGTCAAGAACGGGTGAATACACGGGTGTTATTCCCCCTCTCGTACGCAGGACCCTACTGGGACGGGATCTCGATCCGCAGCCGTTCGGCGCCACACCGGGGGTGACGGGCGGGAGGAGAAGCGGACCCGAGGGTTTGGCCATCCCCCGGGCCCTGTGATGCCGCCCAACTGCGCACGCCCACCCGGATGGGAACGGGTCAGTCTGATGTCGTCGTGTTCTTCCGTTGAACTACCGCTCCACGAAGCGGGGCGGGCCGGATTCGAACCGGCATCCGACGACCGAGCCCGTGCCCGGTCGGTGAGACGATCGGCGGCGAATGCTGAGGCTGGAGCGAGAATCTGAGATTGAACGCGTGCCACGGGCGCACGGTCCGCTCGTCCGCTCGAAGACCGGGGGCTGAACCCGGCTACCTCCTGGGACGGACCGTCCCCTCTCGTGACCAAGTGCTCGGGGAGGTGGTCAATACCTCCCAACGCAACCGCGCGCATCACGACGAGCTTCAGTATCAGCTTGCGCTCCTCGCGCACCCCGCACCGCCGCTTGACCCGGCGGCCGGGGAGTCCATGACGCTACCCGAACAGGTAGCCGAAGACCACCTCACCCACGCGCTGATCGGTGACCTCGACGCTGTTGGCCTCCTCGCGGGCGAACTTGACCGCCTGCTGGAGCTTCTCCACCCGGTCGAGCACCTCATTGACGCGCCGCGCCGGGAGGGCGCCGGAGAACTTCACGGTCGTCCAGTAGCCGACCGGGATGTCCTCGTAGTACACCTCGACCTGCGCCGGGTGCTTCTCCGTGGCCTCCGCCTTCACATGGTTCCTGGGCACCTTCTTGGTGCGGACGGTCCGCACGGCCTCGGTCTTCCAGCAGTCCGTCGACGGGTCGAGCGACCACGACTCGGCGGCGTCCAGGGTCGGCAGCCTGCGGATGAGGGTGGCGAGATCCGTCAGCTGCTTCTCCAGGAACAGCAGATACGAGACCGGCACCTCACGCAGCAGCGTGCGCCCCTCGACCTCGATGTCCGCCCGGGCCTCGCAGTTCGTCCAGTCCTTGGTGGCGGTCACATCGAACAGCCGGGTCAGCGTGGCCGCGGTCTCCCGAAGGATGTCCTCCGCCTTCACCTGCACCCGCGTCGACTCGGGCGGCAACTGCTCGCCCTCCTCATCCTTCGGCTGATACGTCCGGGAAATCCCCGCCAGCAGCACCGGCTTGTCCAGCCGGCGCTGGGACGCCGTCAGGTCCGCCTGCGTCTTGGACTTGACGCCCTTCTCCACTGCGATGATCTGATTGAGTTTCGCCACGTGAGGGACGCTAGCAGGGCGGAACGCCCGCTCTCGAACGATATTCGAGGACCCCGCCCACCCCGCCCGGGACCGGTCCCGCAGCCGACGTGCCAGCTTGGCCGCGCTGAGGAAGGCCCTCAAAACCACCCACGGGAGTCAGCCATGCGCGGGAACCCCTCTGCCCGACAAGCCGCCTCCGCTGCCTTTGCCGTGGCCGCCGTGCTGCTGCTGGCGGGCTGCGGCACCGACGACACACACCCCAAGGCGGCCTCACCCGAGCCGAGCACGACCACCACGTCGGCCGGCACATCCCCGCCCCCGACGACCAAGCCCCCCACAACCCCCGCCGCCACCCCCTCGGCCCCACCCACCGACCACAGGCTTCCGGCACATGTCCCATCGGACGCCAGTGACCAGGCCAAGGAGGACTTGCTGGGCCTCCGCGCCCTTGAACTCCAAAGCGCCCTACGCGACATCGACCCGGCACTCGGCGCCGCCGAAGACATCAACAAGGCCGGTGAACAGTGCTACGACCTCCGCCGAAAGGCAGCGAACCCCGACGAGAAAGCGGCCCGACGCTTCAGCACCCCACACCACAAGGTGACCGTGTCCAACGGCAAACGAATCAACGCGCTGCTGCGCGGCGACTACTGCTCCTGAGGAACACCGAGGCGCGCCGCGACCGCCTCGGCGGATGCCTAGAAGTTATCCGCGAACGGATCCTGCATTCCTCCCCAATGGAATACATGCGAACCTGTTTCGGGTGAATAGTCCACTCGCGCTCCCGTGTCGGGAAGGTTGAATTCTTCTCGCAGCCATCCGTCGATGGCGAGAGCGGCGACTTCCGCACGGTAGTCGCTGAGCGGAAACGTGAGTCGATGGACTGCGATCTCTACGCCTTCGGGGAAGCGTGAGGAGAGTTTTTCCGAGTGAAGCGATACGCCGACGCAGAGCCACGCCAGATCTTTCCAATTGATGCCCTCGGGAGGGGACAGGTAAATCTTTCGGTAGATTTGAATATGCTGTTGATCTGGCCTGCCGGTTGCGATGCTCTCTGCGGACAGGTCGGCGGCAAGCCCCCCGCTCGGGAAGCGTTTACGGAATTTGAAGGTCCGAATGGCTGTCATTGCTATTCCAAGAATTTCAGCAGATGGAATACGGATTTGCTGAAGAAATGCTCTTCGCCCATTCCGGTTCTGCCTCGTATGTAGTCGTAACCGTGTGGCATTCCATCTCCGTACAGTCGGCTATGGCGATCCATGAACAATTCCGCTTCCCTGGGGCTCATTTCGATCATATCGGCCTTGCGTAGGGTTGCAAAGTCGCGTTCGGAGACTTTGAAGGTCAGTATCTCTACGTCATACCCGCGGCTCTGCCGACGCTCCAGATAGCGCTCGGCATCCGCCCTGCTCCCCCATGAGTAGACACCTTCTCCGTATTGGCCACGGTTCGCTTCTGTAGGCCACGGGGTGCCGTCACCTCGTAGCCGCACGGCGTCTTCAGGGCCTTGCACTGTGTGGAACTCGCGGCAGGGGGCGAGGCCCAGGGGGTCGGTCCAGGTGTGGGGGTTGTGGACATAGGCGACCGGGTTGGGATCCGGTGTGAGGCCGAGGGGGTCGGGGGTGAGGTAGCGGGCGGAATGCGGGTCGTAGTAGCGGTGGTGGTTGTAGTGGAGGCCGGTTTCGGGGTCGAAGTATTGGCCGGGGAAGCGGAGAGGGGTGTAGGCCGTGCTGTCGGCGGCCCAGGTCGTGGTGCCCCAGAGGGTGGAGCGGGTGCGCCAGGCGATGGTGCCTGATTCGTCGATGAGTTCGGTGGGGGTGCCGACCAGGTCGGTGACGATCGCGAAGAAGCGGGCGTCGATCTCGCGTTGGGTGGTGGCTTCGGTGACGCGCTCGGTCTGGGCTATGGGGTGGAGGCCGTCATGGTCCCAGGTGAGGGTGACCGGGTGGGGGAGGTCCGGGGCGGTGGTGGTTTGTTCTATGAGGGTGGGGCCGTCCCAGGTGAAATCCGTTTGCTCCAGGACGCTTTCGCCATCGGCCGCGAGGCGTTGTTTGGCGGTGCGGCGGCCGAAGGGGTCGTAGAGGTAACGCCAGACCGTGCCGTCGGGGGTGGTGACCGATACCAGGCGGTCCTCGGCGTCCCAGGTGTAGCGCCAGGTGTCCGGCTTGCGGGACGGGCGGGTCTTTTGGCGGAGGGTGAGGCGGCCCGCCTCGTCGTGTTCGTAGCGGACCGAGCCCGCGCCGGTGATGCGCGTGCCGGTGTAGGTGCGGGGGCCCGTCGCCTCCTGGGCGGGTTGGGTGCTCGGCCAGGCCGCGTGTGTCTGGTTGCCCGCCTCGTCGTAGGCGTAGGTCTCGGTCCAGCCGTGGGCGTGGACGGCCGTCACCCTGCCTGCCGCGTCCAGGTCGAAGGTGCGTCGGCCCGACAAGTGGTCGTCCACCGCGATGAGGTGGTCGTCGGCGCGGTAGTGGTACGTCCGGTGGTGGACGTTGCCGGCTGCTCCGGTCAGCGATTGCGTGGTCAGGCGGCCGTGCGGGTCCCAAGTATGGGTGAGGGTGAGGGCGTCGCCGATGTGGCGCGTGGTCTCGCGGCCCGCCGCGTCGTGTGCCGAGGCGAGGGTGTGGTTCCCGGCGGTCAGGGCGGTGCGGTTGCCCGCCGTGTCATAGGCGTAGGTCGTGACGGCACCGGTGGGTGTGGTGCGGCGGATGCGGCGGCCCAGGGGGTCGTAGGTGTGCGTCAGGACGCGGCCGTTCACCGTTTCGGACGTCACCCGGCCCAGGGGGTCGCGCTGGTAGACGACCTCCGCGTCCGGGCCGGTGGCTGAGGCCAGGAGCCCCGCGGGGTCGTAGGTGAAGGTCGCGGTGCGGTCGTCTGACGCCTTGCGCATCAGTCGGCCGAGCACGTCGTACTCGTATGTGACGGTCCGGCCCAGCGGATCGGTCCGGGCGGTGAGTTGGCCCGCCGCGTCGTACGCGTATCGCACGACGCGGTCGTCGAAGTCCGTCTCCGCCACCAGGCGGCCCGCCAGGTCGTATGCGTAACTCCAGGTCAGCCCCTGCGGATTGGTGACCTTCGTCAGTCGCAGCGCCGCGTCGTGCTCGAACTCGTAGCGGACGCCGTCCGGGCCCGTGCGGGCGGCCAGCAGGTCGAAGTGGGTGTACTCGTACACGGTCGTGCCGGCGACGGGGTCGGTGTGCGTGGTGCGGTTGCCCTCGCCGTCGTACGTCCAGGACTCCGCCGACCCATCAGGGCCGGTGCGGCGCAGGAGTCTGCCCTCCGGGCTCCAGTCGTAGCGGGTCACCGCGCCCAGCGGGTCCGTCTCGGCCACGACGCGGCCGAACGCGTCCCGCTGGTAGCGGGTCGTGGCTCCCAGCGGGTCGGTGACCTCGATGGGGAGCCCGGCCCCGTCGCAGCGCACCCGGGTGGTCGCGCCCTGCGGATCGGTGACGGCGAGCAGACCTCCGCGCGGGTCGTAGAGGTAGCGGGTGGTGGCGGCGAGCGGGTCGGTGAGGGTGGTGCGGTTGCCTGCCGCGTCGAAGGTCTGCCGCCACACCGCGCCGCCCGGGTCGGTGATCTGTACCGGGTTGCCCCGTGCGTCGAGCACCGCGCCGATCTCGCCGCCGTCCGGCCGGATGACGGCCGTCAGATGGCCGTGCTCGTCGTAGCGGAAGGCGGTGGTGCGGCCCAGCGGGTCGGTCTCGGCGACCGTACGGCCCGCTTGGTCGTACGCCGTGCGGCTGACCGCGCCGGCCGCGTCGATCTCGCCGACGACCTGGTGCGCCTCGTCGATCAGATAGCGGGTGACCGCACCGTCCGGTGAGATCAGGGTCGTGACCTTCAGGCCAGGGAAGGCCGGGTCCACCCCGTCGTAGCCGATGCGGAAGGTGGCGTGGCCGCCCTCGCCGCCCTCGGCGACGACCCGGTCCTGCTCGTCGTAGGCGTAGGAGTACCAGCGGTTGTTGGTGTCGGTCCAGGACGTGACCCGCCCGGCCCGGTCGTAGGCGAAACGCAGAGGCGGGCCCGCGGAGCCCGTGACCTCGGTGAGTTGGCCGTCGGTGTAGCCGTAGCCCATCACCCGTACGTCCCCCAGCCACAGGCCGGTGATCCGTTCGTTCTCCGACGTCAGGCGCAGCCGGTAGCCACCGCTGTGGAGGATCTCGACGGGTGTGCCGGAGGCGTCGTCGTAGGTGAAGGTGACGCGGTTGCCGTTGCGGTCGGCGATCTCGCGCAGGAGTGCCACCGCCCCATCGCCGTACGGGGTGAAGGTGCGGACGAGCCCGGCGTCCGGGTCGGTGAGGGTGTACGTACCGCCGTCCGCCGTCCGTGCCAGCGGCCACCGCGGACCCTCCGCCGGCAGGACCGCGGCGCCGCCTGGCACCGGATGCGGATAGGCCAGCAGCAGACCGTCCTCGGTGAAGAACACCACGCCCTGCTCGTCGGACTCCAACCGCTGGTCGGCCGTCGATGCCCAGGTCGGCCCGAACCACCGCCCCGCGCGGTACCCGGAGTCCACCCGGCGGGAGAACACCAGCGGCAGCACACCCGGCAGCTCCACATCCGTCTGCGGCAGGAACATCCGCCCGGTCGCCAGATCCACCGGATCGGTACGGCCGTGCCGCACCCGGTCCCAGGTACGGGAGAACACCCCCCGGCCACGGCTCCGGAGCGCGCCGCGCGCCCACTGCGTCGCCTCACGCGCCGCCAGCCTGGCCCCGAGGCGTGAGGCGACCGGCGCCAGGGCGCGCGGGGCGAGGCCCATCAGCAGGGTCTCCGCCAGCCCTCCGCCCATGGCGAGCTCCAGCGGCAGCGCGTAGGGCATGGCGAACATGGCGAGGGTGAGGAGGAGGGGAAGGCCGGTCTCGAGGAGTTTTTCCAGGAGGAAGCGGTCGGTGCCCAGGATGTCGTAGCCGGCGAGCGGGGCCTCGCCGTCCGCGATGGCCGACCAGCGGGACAGCAGCAGGACGCCGACGACGAGCGAGCCCGCGCAGACGGCGATCCGGAACTGGACCAGGGCGACGGCCTCGCCCAGCGGGGACGCGCCCGCGGCCCGGTAGCCGCGTACGGCGGAGATCAGGCGCCACAGGGTCAGGGCCAGCCCGGCCAGGCCGACGCCGACCAGAATCCGCAGCCCGGTGCCCCCGGTGAAGTACTCCTGTAGATCCTTCGTGGACGGGAAGGAGCCCACCGCCAGATACAGCAGGGAGGGGACGGCCAGCAGCAGGCTCAGCACCAGAAGCGCCTTCTCGTGCCGCGGCCGGCGGGGTCGCTGCTCCCGGGCCCGGTGCCACAGCTGCCGTAAGGTCACGCCACGCCATGCCTCCTGGCCGCGGGTGGCGTCCATGCGGTGGGTCTGCTGGACGACCGACTCGCGCAGCGGCTCCAGCTTCTCCGCGCGGGTACGGGGGTGGGCCGTGGCGTACAGCAGCGCTCGGCGCTGCCGGGCGTAGCCCAGGGCGATGATCCACGTGGCCGGAAGGCGCAGCAGGGCGTACCCGAGGAGAGCTTCGAAGGCGGTCTGGCCCTGACGTTCGGCGGCCGGCACGACATCGGGCGCGCGGCGCCGCCCCAGGCGGGACCGGCGCAGATCCCAGATCCACGCGGCGGCAAGGCATCCGAGGACGATCCACAGCCCCCACTCCCCGGCCAGCCGCTCCCTCCACTCCACCACGGTTTGGTCGCCCGGGAAGGCCGCGGCGTAGTTGTACACCCAGTGGACCGCCACCGCACCGGCCATCGGCACCAGCGCCGCCGCCCGGGTCAGCGCGCGGGCACCACACCACAGCAGGCCCACCGCCAGTCCACCCAGAGCACTGGCGAAGATGTGTACGTCATAGGGGAGTACCGCCCCCTCGACGACTTCGACGGTGCCGGTCGGTGAGGGAAACCAACTGCCGAGGATCTGGCCGAGGCCGGGAACGTACGGGTGGTCGACCAGTCCCTTCGCGATCAACCAGCCTCCCTCATCCGAGGGCACGGCCTTGCCCGCGGACTCGGCGTACATCAGAAGGTTCTCCAGCAGGCTGAACCCCGCTCCGGCGGCGCCACCCAGCACCACGAAGTCCGCCAGACCCCACTGCATCCGCCCGCGCAGCGCCCACCCCGCGACCAGGAGCGGTGCGATCTTGATCAGCTCCTCCACCACGGGAGCCGTCGTCCACGACACCAGATCGACGACGGCCGCCAGCGACTTGTGCCTCGTGGTCGCCAACTGACGTGCCACCACGAGCTCCAGCAGCATCGAGAGCACACCGCAGCCGTACGCACCCACCCCGAAGGCGAGCAGCACCGTCGGCCACCGCACCGTCCGCACCGGCCAGGACAGCAACAGCAGCTGCAACACGGCCCATACCGACGCGAGCGCCATCCATAACGCCACGCCCCGCGACCCCCTCAACGTTGCCAGTGATCCGTCACGCTAAGTCGAACGGCGATCACGTACAAGGGAGTTCATGGTCATGTGGCCTCTGGACCCACGCTCTGCGCGGGTCCTCGGCGGGGCCGTGGGTCCGACGCTCACTGGTGCCGGGACGGGCGGGTGCGGGGCAGCAGGAACGCGGTGATGACCAGCCAGATGAGCCCGCCGAAGCGGACGACCGGCAGCAGGTAGCCGAACGGGTCGGCGATCAGCGAAAGCAGCGAGACCATGCCCGCGGCGGCCAGCGCCAGCCCGGTCCAGGTGAGCGGGCGGGGCAGCAGGCGGGTCATCAGCCCGGTCACCGAGATGCCGGAGACGAGCATCGCGAACGTCACCGAGTAGGCGACGCCGCCGGACAGGAACGACAGGTCGGCCAGTGCGCGGGCCAGGGCCGGATCGGCGTCCATGGGCAGACGGCCGCCGGTCCAGCCGAACAGCGCGCTCCCGGTCAGCGCCACGGCCGCCAGCACCCCGCCCACCAGCGTGATCGCCGAGCCCGGTGCGGTGATGCCGAGCGCTCGCAGCCGCCGGTAGAGCACCGCCGCCAGCAGCGCCAGCGGCATGGCCGAGGCGAACAGCAGGAGCGAACCCAGCTCGATGGTGCCGCCGTTGTCCCGCGCGTACTTCAGAACCTCCTTGCCGGAGGCGTCGGGGCGTGGGGTCGAGCTGTTGACGACGACGTAGCCGATGGTCAGGACGGCGAACGCGAGCACGGGCGCCGGCAGCGGAGGCCCGCCCTGCGGGCGGCGCCCGGAGGTGCGCTCGGCGGGGGCGGTCCGGGTGGACGGGGTGGGGGGCGTCTGGGGTGTCGTGCTGGGCATGGCTTCTCCTCCGTTGGGTCGGCTCAGGGCAACCGATACGAAGGATAATGATTACAAGCTGAAACGATTGTCAAGCGGCTATGATGTCTGCATGGGAATGACCAATGAAGGTGAACGGCCACCGGGACAGCCCCCGACCGGTGCCGCCTTCCTGCTCGCCCAGCTCGGCGCCCACGCCGCCGAGCTGTTCGCCGAACGCCTCGCCGAGCTGGACCTGACCCCGCCCCAGGGCGGCCTGCTCCGGCTGCTGGCCGACTCACCCGGCCGCAGCCAGCGCGAGCTCGCCGACGACCTGGGCATGCCGCCGAGCCGGTTCGTCGCGTTCGCCGACGAACTGGAGGAGCGCGGGCTGATCGAACGCCGCAGGAACCCCGCCGACCGGCGGCTGTACGCGGTTCATCTGACCGATGAGGGCGTGAAGTTGCTGGCAGGGCTGCGGAAGGTGGGCGCTGAGCACGAGCGCCGGATGACCGACGGCCTCTCGGAGCAGGAGCGGGATCAACTGACCGGACTGCTCCGACGGCTGGCGGACCGGCAGGGCCTCAGCCCCGGCGTCCACCCCGGCTTCCGCACGGTCCGCGCCGAACGCCCCGGCCGCGGGGGAGGCCGCCGGAAGGGGAGAGGGGCGCCTCCCCCCGTACGCTGAGCGCGGCATGCCACACCCGTCGCGCGGGTTCGGGGAGGTGAGTCATGGCCGCCGAGATGGTCGCTCCGGCGTGGATGCACGAGCAGATCACGGCTGAGCAGTACGACTCCTGGTCCGAGGAGCAGTGCGCGGGCATCGAGATCGTGGACGGGATGGTCGTGGTGAGCCCCGGCCCGTCGAAGCGGCATAACCGACTGGCTCGGATCCTGGCCAACGCTCCGTTTCCAGTGCGGGTGGATCTCGGTCAGCTCTGACGGCTCAGCGCACCGCGTAGCCGCCCAAGGAAGGCTCCAGCAGGTCGAAGACCTTCTCGGCTGAGCGGGTTGCCGTGGTGGCGATTTCCTCGTCGGGGCGGCCCGCGCGGGTGAGGGTCTGGACGTGGTGGAACAGGGTGCGGTGGGCGGCGGTGAGGAGGGCGGCGGCGGCTCGGGGGGTGGGGTCCTCCGGGGTGGGTGCCGTGGCGGTGGTGAGCGCGTCCGCCAGGGCTTCCTCGCGTTGGTCGTGGAGTTCGCGGAGCCTCGCGGTCAGGGTGGGGCTGTCGGCGAGCATGCGGGCGAACTCCGGGCTGGAGAAGCCGACGACGGGGTCGTGACGCTCGACCGCGGCCAGATATGCGCGGCGCAGCGCGGTCAGGGCGGATTCGCCGGTCGGGCGGTCCGCGACCGTCCGGGCCAGGGCGGTGGTGATGGTCTCGTGGTAGTCGAGGGCCAGGTCTTCCTTGCGTGGGAAGTAGTTCGTGACCGTCATCTTGGCCACCTGGGCGGCCGTCGCGATCTCCGCGATGGTCACCGCCTCGAAGCCACGCTCCATGAAGAGCCTGGTCGCGGTGTCGGAGATCATCTGGCGCGTCTGCCGCTTCTTCAGCTCGCGCAGTCCTGCTGTCATGTCACCCATCTTCGCATGGGCGGTTCTAAGATTGTGCTTGACCTAATTTTAGGTTCAGACTATTTTTCTGTTCGTCAGTCACCACGAGCCATGCTGAGGAGCGCGTTTGAACCTGCGTCTGATGAGCGTGCACGCCCACCCCGACGACGAGTCCAGCAAGGGCGCGGCCACGCTGGCCAAATACGCCGCCGAGGGGGTGGAGGTGCTGGTGGTCACCTGCACGGGAGGGGAGCGTGGCGATGTGCTCAACCCCGCCATGGACCGCCCCGGTGTGCGGGAGAACCTCGCCGCGATCCGGCGGGGCGAGATGGCCGAGGCCCGCCGGATCCTCGGCGTACGGCAGCAGTTCCTGGGGTTCGTCGACTCGGGGCTCCCGGGGCCGGGCGAGACGCTGCCCGAGGGGTGCTTCGCGCTCGCGCCGCTGGAGGAGGCGGCCGGGTGGCTGGTGGGGCTGATGCGGAGCTTCCGGCCGCATGTGGTCGTCACGTACGACGAGACCGGCGGCTATCCGCACCCGGATCACATCAGGACCCATGAGGTGACGGTCGCCGCCTTTGACGCGGCGGGCGAGGCCGACCGCCATCCCGAGGCGGGCGCGCCCTGGCGGCCCCTGAAGCTCTACTACCAGGGCGGTTTGTCGCGGCCCTGGTTCCAGGCCTTGCACGACGCCATGACCGCGCGGGGCATGGACTCAGGGATGCGGGAGGTGCTCGCCGAACTGCCCGAGGCGGGGCTGGAGATCACCACGCGGGTGCCGTGCGCGGAGTACTTCGCGACCAGGGACCGGGCCCTGCTCGCCCATGCCACACAGATCGACCCGAACGCCGGGTTCATGCTTCACGACCGTGACATTGAGCGGCAGGTCTGGCCCACTGAGGAATACCACCTGGCCCGGTCCCATGTCGAAGTCGGCGTCGATGTCGGCATCGATGCCGCGACTTTCGAGAACGACCTGTTCGCCGGTGTGCGGTGCCCTCAGGGGCCTACCGCGGCGGCAGGTGCCGCAGCTTCTCGGGGTTGCGGATGATGCGGATCTCGGTGATGCGCCCGTCCTCGACCTCCGCACAGGCGACCGTGTCCGGGCGGCCCGCGACCGTGAGCAGCAGGCCCGGCCGGCCGTTGACGTCCACCGCGTGCGCCTGGGGGTCCTCCATCGGCTGGGCGATGACGGCGGCGAGGAAACGGGCGACCTTGTCCGCGCCCCGCTGCGGGCGGAGGGCGGCCTTCACCTTGCCGCCGCCGTCGCTCCACGCCGTCACATCGGGGGCCAGCAGCTCCATCATGCGGTTCAGGTCGCCGCCGAGACACGCGGCCAGGAACTCCTCGGTGACCTGCCGCCGCACCTCCGCCGGGGCGTCGTAACGCGGCCGGCGGGCCTGGACATGGGCCCTGGCCCGGCTGCCCACCTGCCGTACGGCCGCCTCGCCGCGGTCCAGCATTCCGGCGATCTCCCGGAAGGAGAAGCCGAAGACCTCCTTGAGTACGAAGACCGCCCGCTCCAGCGGCGACAGACTCTCCAGGACGACGAGCATGGCGAGCGAGACCGACTCGGCCAGCTCCACCTCCTCGCCGACGTCCGGCCGGGTGACCAGCGGCTCGGGCAGCCAGGGTCCGACGTACTGCTCGCGGGTGGCGGCGGCCGAGGTGAGCCGGTTGAGCGCGAGGTTGGTGACCGTACGGGTCAGATAGCCCGCCGGGTTCTCCACCGGCGTGGACACCTGACTACAGCGCAGCCAGGCGTCCTGCACCATGTCCTCGGCATCGGCGACGGAGCCGAGCATGCGGTAGGCGATGCCGAACAGCATCCGCCGGTGCTCTTCGAAGGTGCTCGTGTCGATCACGCCCGCGACGGTACCGCGCAGGCGTCCGAGAAGCCCTGGCTGGTCAGGCCGAAGGCGCTATTGACCCGCGAGCGGTAGTTCTCCAGGCCGACGATGGCGGTGAGTTCGACGAACGCCGCCTCACCCAGCCGCTCGATCAGGTCGGCCGCGAGCTCGTCGGTCACGCGGGGCTCGGTCTCGGTCATCGCCTCGGCGTAGTCCAGGACGAGCAGCTCAAGATCGGTGAAGGCGTCCTCGTGGTCGCGCCACCGCGGCACCTTGGAGATCTTGTCCATCGGGAGCCCGAGGTTATCGGCCTCCCAGTGCCCGAAGTCCATGCACCACGAGCAGTTGATCCTGGCCGCCGCGGCCATGACCGCGAGGTGCTTGAGGCCCGGGTCGAGGCGGTTCCACTTGGCGGCGCCGCGCTCGGCCCGTACGTAGGTGAGCAGCACCCGCGGATTGTGGCCGACGGCCAGACCGGGGTGGAGCACCTTGCCGTAGGTGCGCCGGGAGTACCAGGCGCCGATGCGGTTGAGCAGGGTGCTGGGCGGGGTGAGCGGGATACGGGCCATGGCGGGCTCTCCATCGTGTCGTATCTGTGGTGGCAATGCCGTGCAGTACAGGTACGACAGAGCAGCCCGCCGGAGTGTGACATGCGGCCGGTGCCGGATTATGCCGTTGCGGGTGAGAAGCGGGACTACGATGGCGCTCTGGTCATCGCTCGGCCATGTCACCCATCCACACTCTGCGCCCCATCTCATCCAGTTCCGTTTTCCACCGGGCGCATTCGGGCATCGCCCGGCGCAGTAGCCGCCAGTAGTCCGGACCATGGCCCGAGACCCGGACATGTGCCAGCTCGTGCGCGATCACGTAGTCGACCAGGTGGAAGGGGAGCTGGAAGGTGGCCCAGTGGAGTGCGATCCGGCCAGACCGGTGGGTGCCCCAGCGGCGGCCCACGTCCCGTACCTCGATCCGCGGCTCGTCGACATCCATACGCGCCGCCCATGGCTGGAGGCGCCCTCGAGCCCAGCGCAACCCACTGCGGGTGTACCAGTCCGCCAGCGCGCGCCGAGCCCGCGCGGGATCGGCCGCCGTGGCCAGGTCCATGCGCAGCCGACCCGCGACGAGCCGTACGGGCGCTCCCGGATCGTCCACGTACAGCAGCCGGTAATCCCGGCCGAGGTAGCGGTGGATCTCCCCGTCGGCCAGCCTCCGGGTGGGGTGCAGCGGCCGGCGCTCCTCACGCAGGCGCAGCTTCTCGTCGATCCAGCGGCCGTTGGCGCGGACGAACGCCTCCGCCCGCTCGGGCAGGCACGCCGTGGGTACACGCAGGATCAGCGACCCGTCCCGCTCGACAGTCAGGCCGAGGCGGGAGCGGCGCGCGTTGACCCGCACCTCCAGCGTGCGGTCGTCCACCGACAGCTTCTGCCCGTCGGTGAGGCAGGCGCTGTCGGCGGGGGAGTGGGGGCTTGCGTCGGACACGGCCGCCTATTCTGCCCGACCTTCCGCGCGGAAGCCCTCCAGGTGGTCCTGTGCGAAGCCCGCGAGTGAGTTCGACAGCTCACGCAGGGCTGTGAGGCCGCCTTGCTGGGGCCGCAGACCGGCACGGCGCAGCCGCTGCCAGATGTGTGCCTGCATTTCGGAGACGTTGTCGTCACTGTCACCGCCCGCGTACCGGGGGAGTCGCGCCAGATCGACGATCTCCGCGTACACCTCCTGCGTCAGCATGCGTAGGAAATCGGTATCCGGTGCGGCGAAGGAGGGGCTGTCGGCGAGCTGGTCGCCGAGCCGACCGTAAAGCTTCTGCTCCATCGGCGACAGGTCAGCCACGTCCGAATCCGGCTGCTCCGCTTCACGCGCCCGGACGATCAGCGGGCCGACCCGCTCCTTGATCTTGTCCCAGCGGCCGTCGAACTCGCGCAGCACCTCCTCCAGCTCCTCCGACAGCTTCCGGTACACCGGCCGGTCGTCTCGTTGCGCGCGTTCCTCCAGGTGGTAGCGCAGCGCCTGCACCTGTTCGGCGGCGGACTCGCGGACGTCCGGGATGCGGTCCACGATCTCGTCGAAGTCGGCCGCGAGGATGGACACTGGAGCAATGGTCTCGTTGATCTCGGGCAGCTCCAGATGGTCGGCGATCAGGGCCCGCACCTTGCGCCCGTAGCCGCGTACGGAGAAGTCGCCGCCGGGGGCGTCGCGGTAGTGCCGCCGTACACGCTTTTGCAGCAGCGTCCACGCCTGGGCGTTGGGCACCTGCCGCAGCGCGTCCTGGTGCGGCAGGGCACCGTCCAGCGCGCCCATGAACTTGCGCAGCAGACGGTCGAAGGTCGCCCGCTGCTCCTTGTCGTGGAGCGTCAGCATGGCCTCGGACACCCGGGCCCGGCTGGACAGGTCCTCGATGCCCAGCCCCTCCAGGAACAGCTCGACCAAATCCGCCGCCTCCTCCAGCGCGGGCAGCCCGTCGGACAGGCGCGACGCGCCGAGCGCGGGTGGTGCCCCCTGGTACGCGGCGAGGGTGACCGCGAGATTGTTCAGCACGCCGTAGTAGTCCACGACGCGCCCCTCCTCCTTGCCGTGGAACGGGCGGTTGACGCGGGCCACCGCTTGCAGCAGCTCCGCGTCCTGGATGGGGCGGTCCAGGTACAGCACCTGCTCGATCGGCGCGTCGAAGCCGGTGAGCAGCATCGACTTCACGATCAGGAACGCGATCGGCGGCTTCTCGGCGGGGATGGCGACGGACGGACCCGCCGTGCTCCACGGATTGAGCCCGCCCACCGGCACGGGGGCCTCCTCCGGAACGGGGTACACCTCCGGGCCGTGAACGACCTCCCACGGGTTGTCGGGCGGCAGATTGGGGAACGGCTCCAGGAACCGCTCCACATGGTCCTCCTGCTTCTTCTTGTCCGTCCATTCCCGCCACACACCGGACTTCTGCTCGTCGCCCGCCGAGATCACCGGCACGAAGTCGATACGGCGCAGCAGATCCTGGTAGTGCCAGGCGCGCAGCAGCAGCAATTCGTCCCGCGTGTACTCCTCGGACTTCTTCCGCCGCAGCGCCTCCTGGGCCGCTGGGCCGAACTCGTCGCGTACCCTGTTCAGCAGCTCGGCCCGGACATCACGCAGCGCGTCCCGGTAGAGCACCGCCGCTCGGCGGCTGACCGCGGCGACCTGGGCCTTGTAGCCGAACTGCATCGCACCCAGCACGTAGTGGTGGAGCATGTCCCGGGCCTTGGCCCGGATCATGGGCGTGGACTCGGAGACGTCGCGGCCGGTCGGCGGAGCCCAGCGATCACGTATTCGGTCCTTGGCGGCGTCGTCGAGCGGGGCGATCAGATCCTCGAAGCCGTCGTCCAGCTCTGCCTTGTTCCGGACGTTGGCGGGTCCGGTACGGCCCTCGTAACGGATGGGGACGACCACCTGGTCCCGCTCGGCCTCGCGCATCCGGTACTCGTCGAGGAACCCGCCACCCGGCTCCAGGCCGAAGATCTCCCCGGTGGTCTTCCGCGTGCCCGTCATGATTGGCGTGCCGGTGAAGCCGATCCGGGCGGCATTGGGCAGCGCGTCCCGCAGACACGCGTGCAGCACCGACGTGTGCGACCGGTGTGCCTCGTCAATGAGCACCAGCACCCGTGTCGAGTCGCTGCACTCGCGGAACTCGCGGCGCGCTGCCTTCTTCGTCGCCTCGTCGGGCTTCGGGTCCGCCACTTCTTCCGGGTCCACGCCGGCGGCGATACGTTTCCGGGCCCGCTCGAAGTCCTCCGCGAGCGCCCGGTCGTCGCCCCGGGTGTCGCCGAGCCCCGGGATGTTCCCGAGGTACTTCTGGATCATCGCGAAGATCACGGAACGTCCGCCGCCTCTCCCCGCGCGCTCCAGTCGCCCCTCCAGATCGGCCTGCGAGGTCGCCACCCCGATATCGCTGCCGCTCACCCGGACGGCGGCCGAGAGCTGGTCCTGGAGCTGGGTCCGGTCGGTGACGACGAGAAGGGTGAACCCGTTCAGCTCTGGATCGGGGTTCATATGCAGCCGTCGCGCGAGGAATGCCATAGTCAGGCTCTTGCCCGAGCCCTGGGTGTGCCAGATGACGCCCCCGCGCTCGTCGTCCTCCGCGCCCGGGTCGAGCGGGGACCGCCCGGTCCGCAGCTTGTGGACGATCTTCTCCACGGCCCGGTACTGCTGATGGCGGCAGACCGTCTTGACCGTCTTCGCGGGCTCGCCCTCCTTGACCTTGACCGGGAGCTCGAAGACATAGTGCCGGACGATGTTGAGCAGGTTCTCCGGCTTGAGGACGACCGCGATCAGCTTGTGCTGCTCGGTCAGCTCGGCCCCCGGCTCCAGCACCCGCCGCCCGTCCGCCGTCCGCGACTCCTCCAGCTCGCGGCGCAGCGCCCTGTCGTCCCGGTAGTCCGGGGTGACGCTGCGCCACGGCGCGTAGTGCGCCTCGTCGGCCGAGATCGTGCCGAGCGCGGCCGTCTCGCCGCACGCGGCGATCAGTAGCTGCGCGGGCGCGAACAGCTCGGGTACGGCACGTGGTACGTCCTTGTCCTTCCGGCCGTCGTGCGTCAGTGGATTGCCGGAGTACGCCCGCAGATCGCGGATCGCCTTGACGATGGGGTCCTTGATGTCGGGACTCTTGCACTCGACGACGGCGAGGGGGATGCCGTTGACGAACAGCACCAGGTCGAGGAACGCGGGCTTTCCCTCCGCCGTGTTGACCTGGAGCTGGTCGACGACGAGGAAGTCGTTGCGCTTGAGGAGGTCCGGGCTCTCGATGTCCCAGTCGATGTAGTGCACCTTCTGGTCGGTGCCCCGGTGGTGGACCTCGTCGCCCTTCACCAGGGTGCCGTGAAGGAGGAGCTCGGTGGTCTCGCGGTTGGCGGTGAGCAGCGGGCGCGCCGAGATGTTCCTGGCCGCCCGTCGCAGGTCGGTGAGGGCCTTGGCCGCCTGCGCGTCCTCGACCCACTGGCCGCCGGTCTCGGCGAGGCGGTTGATACGGCGCAGCGCGGCGTCCATGCGCTGGGGGAGGAACACGTCGTCGTAACCGCGCTCGGCGGACTCGGCGGCGAGGTCGGGCCCGTGGACGTGGGTCCACCCCATGGAGACGAGCTGATCGATGAACGGCCGCTCAACCTCGTCCCGTTCGACCTGTTGCCGTGCCGTGGCCATACGCCCGCGCCCCTTCGCTCGTCCGGCTGCCGCCCGTGCCTCCTGTCCCATTGTGGGGCAGGGGAGTTGGGCTGTGGGGAGGTAGGGGAGGGGCGCGGTGTGTCGGCTGGGAGGGAGGGCATTTGAGGTGACTCTCTGACGGCCCTATGCCGTGAATGACGGTGTTGTCGCTGTCCGAGAGCCACCTCAAGGCGATGGCGGTGGCGTCAAGCGGTCCCTTGTCCAGGGGGCGGGAAGCGGAGGGTGGTGGCGTCGGCGGTCCATTCGACACCGCCGTGGGCGGGGCGGGGGAAGGCGACGTGGTGACCGGTCACCTGGTGGTCGAAGAGCAACTCGGCGGCGGCGTGGACGGCCTGCACCACGCAGGTCCGGCCGCTGGCGGGGTCGTACGCCACCTGGCCGGGGGCGGGCACGCGGTGGTCGGATCGCGGGTGGGGTGGATGATGGGGCTGGTGCTTCATGCGATGCGTCCTTCGGGCTGCCGGGGGATGTGCACGGTGTGGGAGGGGTAGCGGCGGCGCAGTACCTCGTAGTCGGTGGCCTTGCTGTAGTCCCTGGCCTGTTTGGCCTGTTCGCGTAGGGCGGCGTAGTGGCGGCAGGTGGGGCAGGTGTCGTTCAACGGTCACGCTCCGGTCGGTTGGGGTAAGTGGTTGCGGAGGCGGGGCGGTTGGGCTCGTTGCGCTCGCTGAGATGTGCGCGAACAGCAGTGCTCAGTTCGTCGGACAGCCGCCACAGCTTGTCCAGGGCGACGGGGTTACGTGACGGCTCGGCCTCCTGGCTTCCGGTAATGGGTGCCGGGGCTGGTGAGGGGGTGCCGGCGTTCATGGGGTGTCCGCTCCCTGTCCCGGCTGCCGACGTCCCGTGGGAATTCGCCGTGCGAGGTTTTCTGAGCGTGCCCCGCAGAAGAGGACGTGTGGGGTGTCCGCTGCTGACGGCTGAGCCGGGGCTGTCGTGTCCCATCCGCGTTGGCGCGCCACGTCCTGTATCTCGCGGGTGATCCGGTCCGCGACGCGGCCGGGGCCGTGAGCGGGGGTCGTTGCGGTGGTCCGCGTGGATTCGCTGGCGTGTTCGGAGGGAAACACCATGGGGGGTTCTTTCTGACCTTGATGTGTCTTGCGGGCTTTAATCACTCTGTGTACTCCCAGCGTTGCGCTGGGGGACAGCGAGAAACAGGGGTTGGAGCACACCAAGAGGCTTGGGGTGAGGGGGGATCCGCAGGTGAGTGAGGCGAAAGAAGGGCAGGAACCGTCCAGCGGGGCGGCGTTCCTCGGGGCCGAGGTACGGACCTGGCGACTACAGGCGGAGCTGAGTCGGCGGGAGCTGGGCTTGAGGGCCAACTATGGGCAGCAGTATGTGGCCAAGGTGGAGGCGGGTGAGCGGCTGGCGAGCCCTGAGTTCGCCGACGCGTGCGATCAGGTCTTCGGCACGCCGGGAACGTTCGCGCGGCTCCGGAAGCGGGCCAGCCAGCACGGCTACCCGGATTGGTTCGTGCCGTACGTGCAGTTGGAGCGGCAGGCGGTCAGCATTCTGGACTACTCGGCGACGCTCATCATGGGGATGTTGCAGACGTCGGAGTACGTGCGGGCGGTTTTCCGGGCGGTGCATCCCCGCGCGAGTGTCACCGAGATTGACGCAAAGGTCGAGCGGCGGTTGCGCAGGCGGGAGGTGATGGAGAAAGGTAATCCTCCGCTCCTGTGGTGCATCCTGAATGAGGCGTGCTTACGGACTGCGGTGGGTGGCCCCGAGGTCATGGCCGTACAGCTCGCCCATCTCTGGAAGCAAGCGGAGTCTCCGCACATCACTATCCAGGTATTACCGTTCGCGGTGGGGGCACCACCAGCGGCAGAGAGCTTCACGCTCCTGACGTTCGACGAGGGGCCGGACGTCGCGTACGCAGACACGGCGATGGCGGGCCAACTCGTGGACTCACCGGAAGCGGTGGTAAACGCAACCGCTACCTACGACCGGCTGCGGGCTGCCGCCCTACACCCCGAGGAGTCGTTGGCCATGATCCGTAGAGTGATGGAGGAGTACGCCTGATGAGGTCCGACCTCGACCTGTCCTGTGCTGAGTGGGTCAAGTCCAGTTACAGCAACGGTAACGAAGGTCAGTGCGTGGAATTCGCACCCGACATAGCCGCCGCTGCTGGCGTCGTCCCGGTACGAGACAGTAAGAGCCCGGCAAGCCCGGCCCTTGTCTTTACTGTGGAGGCGTGGGGATTCTTTGCAGATGCCGTACGCAGGGGAGTGTTCTCGGCCTTCTAGGGTCACGCATTTTCTGCCCCGTCGCTCTGAATTAAAAGTGGCGGGGCAGTCTCGCTGGCTTACATTGTCCGTTACGTCGCCTTGCCGGTCAGTAGATCTTCGATCAGGGCTTGCTTCAGCATTTTCAGTCCATTGATCTTCTGCTCGCTGAGGCTGAGCACCGAACGTGCAGCCTCCCAGGCCTTGACGAGTTGACGTTGAGTGCTCAGTGGCGCTAGCGGCATTAGGTGGCGATCGTACTCGCGAGCGCTAATGTTGCGCTGCCCGACTTCTCGAACGCTTCGATTTACCCACTGATGGAACGCGTTGGATCGCGACCAGGCGAATGCGTACTCGGGTAGCATGACATCGGGCTTGATGCGGTATCGCACCAGGTATCCGGCATATGCGCAGGTGCCATCCGTGGGATAATACAAGTATGACTTGCCCGTGGTGAACCCCGTTCGCGCGATCAGCAGGTCCCCCGAGGAAAGGATGTGCCGGTGTGCCTTTTCCCATGGGATGCTTGCTGGGGTCGATGAATCTGTAAGCAGGGTTCCGTGGTCGTCAATGTCCGTGATGCGGACGTATCGCGGCAGAGAGTCGCTGTATGGAACTGCCGGACTACTGCTTCCGTATTGCCCTCCTCCCTGGGTGACGTCCGCTAGTCGCACCTTCTCAAAATTTCGAACGTGTTGATCTAGCTCGTGATTAAGTACACCTTCCCAAAGTAGTTGTTCCTTGCGGGACTTGTGAATTTCGGACGTCACCTGCTTGTCTGTCTCTTTGAGTGCGGAGATGATCCTATGCTGCTCGGCCAGCGGAACCAGTGGTACGGGTATATCTCGAACCATGTTGGCGGAGATCTTTACCATACTCTCAGAGGTTCCCTGCGCCGAAGCCATAATGCGGCGGCGGACGGGAGAGGATTTCAATAGGACTTCAAGGAAATCAGAGAGGCATAGTTCGGATGGGCGCAGACGCATCATGAGGTCCGGGTAGATGCAGGGTGAGCCAATGTCTCGGTACCTGCCTGCTAGTCCCACCAACGCGCGAGTATTGGCCCTGCTGACCAAGATGTCTCCATCGCTCAAAAGCGCTGGATGGTCTGGAGAGATTCCTGGCGGGGCGTTCTTCAGCTGCCGGGGGTGGAACCCATCGGGAGTCAGGCACCCGAGCCCCAACATTTGCACGCCCGTCCAGTCCTGGCTCTCGGGGGGTGAGAATCCGTTGCGAATCGGGCCACTGAGGTAATGGCTGAGCGGTACTTCCTTGCGAAAGGCTTCACCCCGCATAACCCAGGACCTCCAGGAACCCGTCCAGCCGCTTCGCGGCTTCCGCGCGCCGGGCTTCGATGTCCCGCATCGACACCGCGTACTTGTCTTCCCACACCCGGTACGAGTCCACCAACTCCCGGCGGCGCCGCACCACATGGCCTTCCAGCTTGCTGGACAGGTCGTTGCGCAAGATGTCAAGCACCACCCGGCGCTCGCCGCTCTTTTCTTCCGTCAGCGCCCTGCGGGCGCGCGTGAGGCGAGGGAGCTTCGTCGGCTTGTCCGCGTCGGCCTCGGGAGGCGCCTCCGCTAGGACATCCAGCGTGTCCTGCACCGCCGCCTCCTCGGCGGCCACCGCCTTCTTCTTCGCCTTCGGCCGTCCCCGCTTGGCAGATTCCAGCGGCCAGAAGTCAGCTTCCAGCCGCTTGACCTCGTTGCCGGCCGCCGTGCGGTCCTTCTTCAGCTTCGCCAGCTCGGTCTTGCTGAGCACCGCCTCCACGAGCGCCGGGTCGATGGACCCGGAATCGCCCCCGTCCTCGCCGTCGCCCACCTCGGCCTCCGCCCTCGCCTCCGCGAGGGCCGCCTCCGCCTCCTGTGCGGCTTTCAGCTTCGCGTCCAGCTGCGCCTTGTGACGATCCGCCGATGCCAACTCCTCCAAGAAGTCTGGGGCAATCGCGGCGACCACCTTGTGATCGTACGCCTGGCGCCGCTCCGCGCCCGAGCGGTTGCGCGCTCCGCCCGTCTTGGGGTCGCGCTCAGGGGCGAGCATCGTCTCGACGTTTTCGACCCAACCGTCCACCACGCCCGTGAAGCCGCCCACCGACAGGGCCTTGAGCTCGTTGCGCGCGTCCTGCCACCACCCGGCGACCGCACCCGCCAGCGCGTACTCGTCCAGCAACCCGACCTGGAGCAGCTCGCCACGGAACGATTCGATCAGGTCCGCCCGCAGACGGGCGAGCTGCCTGCGCCGCTCGCTCTCCGTACGGTCGTCACCGTCCGCAGGAGCGAGCGCCGCGATCTGCTCGGCCTCCCGCTCCCACCACTTCTCGAACTCCCCGCGCAGCACGTCCTCACGCGTCCGCGCCAGCTCCGCCAGCCGGGCCGCGTCCGGGCGCTGCCCCTCCGGGAGGAAGTCCACGTAGTCCGGGTCACCGGCTCGCTCCGCGAATAGATCGGTGACGCCGATCCCGTACGCGTCCAGCAGCCGCTTCTTGCCCTCGATCTCGGTACGCGGCACCCCACCCTGCAAGTGCGCCCGGACATCCTGCGGCTCGGGCGGCGGAGTGTTGTCCACGTAGCGGCGGATGTTGAGGTTGTCGTCGTTCCTCGCGAGTTCGTCGCGGGTGACGCGGCGGGCGAAGCCGTCCACCCCGGTGAAGTTCTCGTCGTCGCGGAAGCGGTGGTACGTCGAGACGATCTTCTCGACGTGCTCCGGCAGTAGCACGTTCTGCGCCCGCTCCGCGTGGAACTCGCGGTCGGCGTTGATGAAGAGCACGTCGTTCCGCTGGTGGCGCGGCCTGCCGCCGGGCGCGCGCAGCACGATGACGCAGGCCGGGATGCCGGTGCCGTAGAACAGGTTCGGCGCCAGTCCGATGACGGCCTCGATCAGGTTCGCGTCCAGCAGCCCGGTGCGGATGGCGCGCTCCGCACCGCCCCGGAAGAGGACCCCGTGCGGCATGACGCTGAAGACCGCACCGCCCTGGTCGCGTACCTGGTACAGCATGTGCTGGAGGAACATCAGGTCGGCCTTGCCGCGCTCCGAGGTCACCCCGTACGGCATACGGGCCGACTGGTGCTCGACCTCGCCCAACGTGTAGTCCATGGAGAACGGCGGGTTGCTGAGCACCAGGTCGAACCCGGTGTCCAGGTGCGCCGGATCGCTGAGGGTGTCCCCGGTGTGCAACCGGAACTTGTTGGCACCGTGGAACAGCATGTTCATGGTGGCCATCACCCAGGAACCGCTGTTCGCGTCCTGCCCGGCCAGGAGCATGCCATCGGATTCCTCGCCGTGCTCGTCGACGTACTCCTTGGCGTGGATCAGCATGCCGCCGGAGCCGACGCACGGGTCGTAGATCTTCTGGTCCCCCATGGGCCGGGCCAGCTCCACCATCATGCGCACGACCGCACGAGGGGTGTAGAACTCGCCGCCCTTACTGCCCGCTGTGTCGGCGAAGTCCTTGAGCAGGTACTCGTAGGCGGCGCCGATCATGTCGGGGAACTCGAAGTCCTCGCCGCGCAGGCGAATACTGCCGAAGTGGCCGATCAGCGCGGCGAGCCGCCTGTCGGCGAGGCTCGCGGAGGAGGTGCTGCCCGCGCCACCCCCGATGCGGTTGAAGTTGAGGTGATGGAAGAGGCCTCGCAGGGCGTTGTTGTCCCTCTCCAATGCGTCGAGAGCGGGCTGGAGGTACTGGCCGGCCACATCGTCCACGGCTCCGGACAGCCGTTCCCAGCGGGCCGCCTTCGGTACGTACAGCACCTTGCGGGTGGTGTAGCTCTCGGAGAAGTCGGCGACTTCCTCGGCATCCTCCTGCGTGGCGCCCCCCGCCAGTTCCTCGGCGATGATCGCTTCCCGGGCGGCGTCGAACTCGTCGTTGACGCGCTTGAGGAAGAGCAGGACGAGGATGAAGTCGCGGTACTCGGCCGCGTCCATCGTGCCCCGCAGGATGTCCGCCGCCGCGAACAGATGGCGTTCCAACTGGGCGAGCGTGAGCTTTGCCACGTACGAGACTCCCTCTGCTGATGTACTGCCCCGGCGGACCACCCTCGCACGGCCGTGGGCGGACGGTGGAACGCCGGAGAGCAGCCTACGGCCTTGAGGGACCGCCGACTGTCAGTAGTCGGTCAGACCGATGCCGTCCTCCACAAAGCGCCACACATCGGTGTAGGGATCCCATTTCTCACGCTCGGGCGAGGTGTGCTCCTCGTTGATCTTCTTTGCGAACTTCTTGGCCTGTTTGTACAGGCCCTTCACCTGGGCGGGGAGCACCAGCTTCGCCTTGTCCTCGGAGACGGACGTCAGATGCCGCCCGTACGTCTTGACGAACTTCGGGTTCCCCCGCAGCTTGGCCGAGGCCGCCCCGCACTCTCCGCCAAACCCGGTCGTGTAGTTCTGGTAGTGCAGCAGCCGCCACAGCTCGAAGCAGGGATGCGAATACGCGACGTTGACGCCGGCCCGCTCGGCCATGTTGGCAGCTCGCTGAACGCCCGGGTGATCGTCCCGGTCGAAGAGGCACCACACCGAGGGCTGGTACTTCTTCTCCAGGCCCCGCGCCTCCCGCGTCACCTTCTTCTTGTGCGCGATGGCCGCCTCGACGATCACCAGCGGCTTGCGCTCGTAGCTGCTCCGGCTCGGACCCCGCTGGCCGCCGTGGGTGCGCTCGTCCCACTTGATCTCGATCGTGGACTCGACCTCTCCCGCAGGCAGAGCCTCCTTCTCACGCGCCTGCCGCCTGAAATCGATCAGCGCGTCGATGTACGAGGGCTCGGTCAGAGTGCCCTCCGTGAAGACGTAGACCATGCGGCGCCGAACGGATCGCCGGGCGGTGCGCTGTGCCGAGTCCTTCCCCCTCTTCGGAGCCATCAGGTCCGCTCCACCTCCGTCGCTCGCGCCATCAGCAGTCTTCGCCCGATCTGGCCCGTGGTGAGCGTGGGGATGCCACCGAACGCGCCTTCCAGATAGGAACGGGTCAGGTCCTCGTCCTCGCCCGGCTCCGCCGCCGTCAGCGGATACAGCTCGCTCGCGCCCCGGCCGTCCTTCTCGGTGAGCCAGATCTGGCCGGGGTCCAGCAGTCGGCCGCCGCTCGGGGTGGACAGCAGCGACGGGTCGTGCGAGGTGAAGATGAGCTGAGCGCCATGCGGATTGACCAGAGGGTCGTGGAAGAGCCGGACGACCTCGGCGGCGAACCGCGGGTGCAGACTGGAGTCCAGCTCGTCGATCAGCAGCACCGCTCCCTGGTCCAGGGCGAGCAGCAGCGGCCCCAGCAGGGCGAACCAGGAGCGGGTGCCGAACGACTCCTTGTCCCAGTCGATGGCCACTCCCTCGCCGCCGCCATCGGTGTGCACCAGGCGGACCGACGGACGGTCGGACCCCGGCCGCTTTTCGATGCGCGTACCCATGATCCCCAGGTCGGCGACGCGCAGCAGCTCCTCAATACGGGACCGGGCCTCAGGCTCCTGGAGCCTCTGGGTCGTGTACGCCTCGCGTTGCGGCCGTTCGGCCTCCGGGTCGATGTCCCACAGGTTGTCGAAGAACCAGCGGTGAATTCGGCTGAGCTGGGGATGGTTGTCGGCCGCGGCCCGCGAGAGGAGCAACGCGTTGGGGCGGGTGGTGCGGGCGAGGAGGGCGCGGTCCTGGATACGGTCCCCGGGAAAGTGGAACTCCGTGTCCCGGGAGGCGTCGCGGTCAAGCCACTCCCGCCGCCGCCCCTTGGGGTAGGCGTACAGCCACTCCGCTTCGACCCGAGTGTCGCTGAGCTCGAAGCCGTAGGTCCATCGGACGCCGTCCTCCAGGACGAAATCCGCCTCGTAGAAGGTGTTCTCGTCGGCCATGGCCGGGTCGAGGGCGAAACGCTCGCGGGGGACGGGCTCGTGTGGTGCCCAGCCCGTGTAGGACCTGAGGACCGCCTCGCGCATCTTCTTGAGCGCGCTGATGACGTTCGATTTCCCCGAGGCGTTGGCTCCGAAGACGCCGAGCAGCGGATAGACGTCGATGGTCTTGCCGTCGGACAGCTTCACCGTGCGGGCCGCGAGTGCGTCCTCGCCCTGCGGGACGACGAAGGACAGCTCCTGCTCGTCGCGCAGGGACAGCGCGTTCGCCACGCGGAATCTCAGCAGCATGCCACCCTCCTCGTCGACACAGCGTAACGGTGATGCGGTGGCGCGGAGTGATCATCTCGTAATCCCAGGCAGGATGGTGACCAAGGAAATCACCTTGTCGCGGCCATGATCAAGCTGTGTTCGCCCTTCGCTGTGTACGGCGTGGCCCGCTGGCTGGTGCCGTCACCTGACCCGGTTTTATCCGTGGACCGCGCCGCTCAGCGCCCATCCAGCCGCGCGTCTCCGAGCTGGGCGGTCGGCACGGCCCGGCTGAGCAAGCCCAGTCAGGCCGGGGAGACGCCGCTGCCGTATCGCCGGGACTTCAGGCAATCCCACTGGCCGTTCCCCTCGTCAGCACTCGATGACGTTCACCGCGAGCCCGCCCCGCGCCGTCTCCTTGTACTTGACCTTCATATCCGCGCCCGTCTGCTTCATCGTCTTGATGACCTTGTCGAGCGAGACATGGTGGCGGCCGTCGCCGCGCAGGGCCATCCTCGCGGCGGTGACCGCCTTGACCGAGGCCATGCCGTTGCGCTCGATGCAGGGGATCTGGACCAGCCCGCCGATCGGGTCGCAGGTGAGGCCGAGGTTGTGTTCCATGCCGATCTCGGCGGCGTTCTCCACCTGTTCCGGGGAGCCGCCGAGAACCTCGGCGAGGCCGCCGGCGGCCATGGAGCAGGCGGAGCCGACCTCGCCCTGGCAGCCGACCTCGGCGCCGGAGATCGAGGCGTTCTCCTTGAAGAGCATGCCGATGGCGCCCGCGGCGAGGAGGAAGCGGATGACGCCCTCCTCGTCGGCGCCCGGGACGAAGCGGGTGTAGTAGTGCAGGACGGCGGGGATGATGCCCGCCGCGCCGTTGGTGGGGGCGGTGACCACGCGGCCGCCCGCCGCGTTCTCCTCGTTGACCGCCATGGCGTAGAGGGTGATCCACTCCATGGCACGGGCGCCCGGGTCGCCCTCGGAGCGCAGGGCGCGGGCGGCGGTGGCGGCGCGGCGGCGGACCTTGAGGCCGCCGGGCAGGATGCCCTCCTGAGACATGCCGCGGGCCACGCACGCCTCCATGACCTGCCAGATCTCCAGCAGCCCGGCCCGGATCTCCGGCTCCGTGCGCCACGCCTTCTCGTTCTCCAGCATCAGGGCCGAGATGGACAGGCCCGTCTCCTGGGAGCGCCGCAGCAGCTCGTCGCCGGTGCGGAAGGGGTGGGTGAGGACGGTGTCGTCGAGCTTGATGCGGTCCTCGCCGACCGCGTCCTCGTCCACCACGAAGCCGCCGCCGACCGAGTAGTACGTCTTCTCCAGCAGCGGATGGCCCTCGGCGTCGTACGCGCACAGCGTCATGCCGTTGGCGTGGTACGGCAGTGAGCGGCGGCGGTGCAGGATCAGCTGGGCCGAGTCGTCGAAGTCGATCTCGTGGCCGGGGCCGATCTCGGCGCCGAGCAGCCGCAGCCGCTTGGTGGTGCGGATGCGCTCCACCTCGCCGTCGGCCGTCTCGACGTCGACGGTGCGTGGGGAGTTGCCCTCCAGGCCCAGCAGCACGGCCTTCGGGGTGCCGTGGCCATGACCGGTGGCGCCCAGCGAGCCGAAGAGCTCGGCGCGGACGGACGCGGTGTGGGCCAGCAGACCCTCGTTCTTCAGCCGGCGGACGAACATCCGCGCGGCCCGCATCGGGCCGACGGTGTGCGAACTGGACGGGCCGATGCCGATCGAGAAGAGGTCGAATACGGAAATGGCCACCGGGTGACTCCTTCGTCTGCACGCCGGGGGAAGCGTGTGCCCGCCGGGGAAGCGCGCGGGCCGTGCGTGGGGTGGTGCGGGTCGGTGCGGGGTCGGTGCGGGGTCGGTGCGGGTGGTGTGTGGGGTGGTGCGGGTCGATGCGGGTGGTGCGTGCGGGTGGTGCGGTGGGGGCGCGCCTGGGCGGGCGCGCCCCCGGGTCCGCGTTACTCCGGGTTGCTCGGGTCGCTCCGGCTCACTTGGACAGATGCGCGTACAGCGGGTGCTTGTCGGCCAGGGCGCTGACCCGGGCCTTCAGCGCCTCCGCGTCGTACGACGGCTTCAGCGTCTCCGCGATCACGTCGGCGACCTCGCGGAAGTCCTCCGCGGTGAAGCCGCGCGTGGCCAGCGCCGGGGTGCCGATCCGCAGGCCCGAGGTGACCATCGGGGGCCGCGGGTCGTTCGGGATCGCGTTGCGGTTGACCGTGATGCCGACCTCGTGCAGCCGGTCCTCGGCCTGCCGCCCGTCCAGCTCGGAGTCGCGCAGATCGACCAGGACCAGATGGACATCGGTGCCGCCGGAGAGGACGGCGACGCCCACCTCCCGCACATCGTCCTGGGACAGGCGCTCGGCTAGGATCCTGGCGCCCTCCAGCGTGCGCTCCTGGCGCTCCTTGAACGCCGGGCTCGCCGCGACCTTGAAGGACACCGCCTTCGCCGCGATCACATGCTCCAGCGGACCGCCCTGCTGGCCCGGGAAGACCGCCGAGTTGATCTTCTTGGCCAGGTCGGCGGTGGAGAGAATCACGCCACCGCGCGGACCGCCCAGGGTCTTGTGCGTGGTGGTGGTCACCACATGGGCGTGCGGTACGGGCGAGGGGTGCAGCCCGGCCGCCACCAGACCCGCGAAGTGGGCCATGTCGACCATCAGGTACGCGCCGACCTCGTCCGCGATCCGGCGGAAGGCGGCGAAGTCCAGCTGGCGCGGGTACGCCGACCAGCCCGCGATCACCAGCTTGGGGCGGTGCTCCTTGGCCAGCCGCTCGACCTCGTCCATGTCGACCAGACCGGTCTCGGCGTCCACGTGGTAGGGCACCACGTTGTAGAGCTTGCCGGAGAAGTTGATCTTCATGCCGTGGGTCAGATGGCCGCCGTGCGCCAGGTTCAGCCCCAGGATGGTGTCGCCGGGGGAGAGCAGGGCGAACATCGCGGCCGCGTTGGCCTGGGCGCCCGAGTGCGGCTGGACGTTGGCGGCCTCGGCGCCGAAGAGCTCCTTGACCCGGTCGATGGCGATCTGCTCGACCACGTCGACGTGCTCACAGCCGCCGTAGTAGCGGCGGCCGGGGTAGCCCTCGGCGTACTTGTTGGTCAGGACCGAGCCCTGGGCCTCCATGACCGCCGACGGAGCGAAGTTCTCCGAGGCGATCATCTCCAGGGTGGACTGCTGGCGGTGGAGTTCGGCGTCGACAGCAGCGGCGACGTCCGGGTCGAGCTCGTGCAGGGAGCTGTTGAGAAGCGACATCGAGGGTCCCGATCGAATAAGGAGGGTCAGTTTTCGGCGAAGGCGGTGTACTCGTCGGCGGAGAGCAGGTCCTCCGGCTCGCTCGTCACCCTCACCTTGAACAGCCAGCCGCCCTCGAAGGGGGCGGAGTTCACCAGCGCCGGATCGTTCACCACGTCCTCGTTGATCTCGGTGACCTCACCGGAGACCGGCGAGTACAGATCGCTGACCGACTTGGTGGACTCCAGCTCACCGCAGGTGTCACCGGCGGAGACCGTGGAGCCGACGTCCGGGAGCTGGACATAGACGACGTCGCCGAGCGCGTTGGCCGCGAATTCGGTGATGCCGATCGTCGACACGCCGTCCTCGCCGGCGGCCGACAGCCACTCGTGCTCCTTGCTGTACCGCAGCTGCTGGGGGTTGCTCATGGTCCGATTCTCCTGGATACGGGGGAGTGCTTGGGAAACGGGTCTTAGCTGGTGGGATGCGGCGCTGAGGGATACGGCGCCGGGGGGACGCGATGGGCCGGGCCCACTCGGCGCCCGCGCTTGCGGAAGCTCAGCGCTCGCGCTTGTAGAAGGGGAGAGCCACGACCTCGTACGGCTCCCGAGTGCCCCGGATGTCCACGAAGACCCCCTCGGTGCCGGGCTTCGCGTACTCCACGTCCACGTACGCCATCGCGATCGGCCTGCCCAGCGTCGGCGAGGGCGCGCCCGAGGTGACCTGGCCGATCGATGAGCCGTCGGCGGCCACCACGGCGTATCCGGCGCGCGGCACCCGGCGGCCTGAAGCGATCAGGCCGACCAGGGTGCGCGGGGTGACGGTGTCCGCCTGGCGGGACGCGGCCTCCAGGGCCTCGCGGCCGACGAAGCCGCCCGGCTTGTCGAACTTCACCACGCGGCCGAGCCCCGCGTCGAAGGGGGTGGTGTCGGTGGTCAGCTCATGCCCGTACAGCGGCATGCCCGCCTCGAGGCGCAGGGTGTCCCGGCAGGAGAGCCCGCAGGGCACCAGGCCCACCGGGGCCCCCGCCTCGGTCAGCGCCTCCCACACCCGCTCGGCGTCGTCCGGCGCCAGGAACAGCTCGAAGCCGTCCTCACCCGTGTAGCCGGTGCGGGCGATCAGGGCGGGGGCGCCCGCGACGGTGCCCGGCAGCCCGGCGTAGTACTTCAGCCCGTCCAGGTCGGCGTCGGTCAGGCGCTTCAGGATCCCCGCGGACTCGGGCCCCTGGACGGCGAGCAGCGCGTAGGCGTCGCGGTCGTCCCTTACGGTCGCCTCGAAACCGCCGGCCCGCTCGGTCAGCGCGTCCAGCACCACCTGGGCGTTGGCGGCGTTGGCCACGACCAGGAACTCCTCGTCCCCGAGGCGGTAGACGATCAGGTCGTCCAGGATGCCGCCCTCGGCGTCGCAGATCATGGTGTAGCGGGCGCGGCCCACGGCGAGCGCGGACAGCCGGCCGACCAGCGCGTGGTCCAGGGCGTCCCCGGCCCGCGGACCGATGAGAGAGATCTCACCCATGTGGGAGAGGTCGAAGAGCCCGGCGCGGGTGCGTACCGCGGTGTGCTCGTCGCGCTCGCTGCCGTAGCGCAGCGGCATGTCCCAGCCGGCGAAGTCGGTCATGGTGGCGCCGAGCGCGCGGTGCCGCGCGTCCAGCGCGGTACGGCGTGGGGAAGGCGGGGCGTCGGTCACGATTCAGGCTCCAGAGGTCGGGGTCGCGCGACGGCGAGGACGGACGACAAGGACGCGTGCGTCCTCCCCATCTGTCATCGGAACCTGAGAGGTTCGCCGTGACGCCCGTAAGGGGCCCGGTTTGCACCTTGGGTGGAGCCGCGCCCGCGCGGCCCGCTTTTCAGATCTGCCTCGTCCGCGCGGTATCGGGGCCTGAGAGATTCAAGGGAGGACTTGCTCCTTCGGCGCCCTGGACACCCGGCACGGATGCCGATGACCAAGGACTCTCCCGCGCGGATTCAAGCGGCCGGTATGGAGTTGCGCGGACATCATCGCATGTATGGCCGAGAAGGGAAGCCCCGATCCGACCGGGCTCCGGCCGCCCGGCCAGGGGCAGCCTTGCCCGACATTACCTTTTCTTGACACTCTGCGGGTACGAGCAGCGTTGACCGACCTGGGAGGACGATCACGGTGCATGGGCAGGGAACGTACGCGACAACACAGAGGCTCCTGCCGGCGCGGCGTGGGCGCACCCCCTCCGGGTCGACGGCCCGCCCCGGCCGAAGAAGCGCGGTGCACGGGAGAAGCGCGGTGCACGATCTGCGCGCCGGGGCGGAGGGTGGTGACGGCGCGGGCCCGCGTGAGCTGCGGTTTCCGGCAGGGGACGTGCTGGTCGCCTCCGGGCTGCCGGGCAGCGGCAAGAGCACCCTGATCAACCGGACGGTGCCGCTCCTGGACGAGACGGGCGCGGTCGTGATCAGGGTGGACTCGCAGAACACCCGGGAGGCGTGGGAGCGCCGGCTGCCCGGCTGGCTGCCGTACGCGCTCTACCGCCCACTGGTCCGGTACGCCCACTACGCGGGGCTGCGCCGGGCGCTGCGCTCGGGCGTGAGCGTCGTGGTGCACGACTGCGGCGCGCTGCCGTGGGTCCGCCGCTGGCTGGCCCGGGACGTGCGGCGCCGGGGCCGGGGTCTCCACATGGTGCTGCTGGACGTGGGCGCCACGGAGGCGCTGGAGGGCCAGGCCGCCCGTGGCCGCGGGGTCTCCGCCTACGCCTTCGGGCGGCATCTGCGCGCGATGCGGCGGCTGATCACCGGGATGGAGGAGGGGCGGCCGCCGCGGGGGTGCGCGTCGGCGGTGCTGCTGGACCGGCGAGGCGCGAGCGCGCTGCGCTGCATCTCCTTCGAGTGATCACGTCTCTCCCTTGAGCGGTCGATGAGCGGTCGATGAGTGGCCGAAAATCGACCATCGGCATCACACAGCGTGATGAGGGCGGGTCCGGGCGAGGTGGGGAAGTGCTGTGGAGATCGCCGCCGACCCCTCCGGCCCCGGGCCGCCCAGCGGTTAGGGTGCTTCGGGCAGGTCGGACGAGATGGCGGTTGGACGAAGATGAGCTTCCCGGAGCAGTACGGAGTGGCCCCGGCGCACGGAGGATTCCCGGACGGCGGATATGCCGCGCATCCGGCGTTTCCCGGCAATGAGCTCGAAGAGGTGATGGCCGCCTCCGTCGACGTCCCCGGCGCCGGAGCGCGCATCGTCGAGACGCTCTCCCGCAGCCACCTCTGGATTCCGCTGCCCAACGGCGGGGGCCCTGGCAGCCCGAGCCTCGATCTGCCCACGATGGAGATCGACGGCGGCGCGTATGTCCCGGTGTTCAGCTCCGAGCAGCAGTTCCTCCAGCTCGTCGGCTCCCATATGTCCTTCACCGTCGCCCCGGCCGTGGAGTTCGCCCGCGGGCTGCCGCCCCAGCTCGGCATCGCGGTGAACCCCGGTGGCGCGGTGGTCGTACCGCTGCCTCCGCCCGCCGTCCGGGAGTTGTGCCGCGCCGGGCGTACCGAGCTCGACGGCCCGGCCAACGGTGGCCGGGTGCGGCTCTTCGAACCGGACTGGCAGGACGAGCCGGTGGACTTCCTGGCCGCCGCCGGGATCGAGTTCGCCAAGGGCACCGGGGTGCGGACCGCCCGGCGCGCCCTGGCCAGCGTCGAGGGCGACGAGCCCGCGCTCTTCGTCGGTGTGCAGCTCGACGAGCCCAGTCCCGAGGGGCAGGCGCGCGCGGTGGAGGCGCTGGGCCGCGCCCTCGGTTCGGTGCCGGTGCCGTGGAAGGTTCAGCTGGTGCTGCTGGACGTGGCGCAGGGCGATCCGGTGGCCGACTGGATGCTGGGACGGGTGCGGCCGTTCTACGACCGTGACCTCTGACTCACCCCTGGGTCCGCTGCCGCGGCCCGTAAGCTGGTTTGATGACCAGGAGGGGTGCGAGCACGCTCCCCGGTGAGGTGTGGGCAAGGCGATGAGAAGGGGCGGACCCAGGTGAGCGCGGGCGCGGATTGGGGGGCGGCGGCCGGCCAGGTTGAGCGAGCGTTGCAGCAGGTCGCTCCCGGCCGGTACGACGCCTACGAGGCGCTGTTGCACGCCATCGGCGAGGGCCAGGTCTGGATGTTGCTGTGGCACGGCGCGCCCGGTTCGCCCGACGCCCAGTACGGGAACATGGACGTGGACGGCCTCGGTTACGCCCCGTGTGTGACCTCCGCGCAGGAACTGGCCGCCAGTGGCTGGAACCGCGCGCATGAGGTGGTCGACGGACGCCTCATCGCCGACTCGCTCTACCGCGACCGCTACGGCCTCTGGCTCAACCCCCACGCCCGCGGCGGCGGAGTGGGCATCCCATGGCCGGATCTGCGCCGGATCGCGGGCGGTCTGGACCGGCTGCCCGCCGGGCCGCTGCGGCTGTCCGAGCCCGCCATCGACATCCCCCAGTTCTACGCCCTGTTGGGGCAGAACGCGCATCGCACCGCCGCGGTGCGGTCGCTGCGGCGCGTCTGGGTGCAGCCCGCGCTGGGCGCCCCGTATCTGGCCATCGGGCTGGATCTGTACGACACCGGTGCCGCGTCGGTGCAGTCGGTGCGGGTGATGATGGAGCAGTCGATCACCGCCGTGCCGGACGGGCTACCGGTCTCCACGGTCGCGCTCTCGGACGAGTACGACCCCGTCGCCATGTGGATGCGGGCCAACGCCAGGCCCTTCTTCGACCGTGACGCCTATGGTGCCACGTCCGCCGCGCCGCCGCCGCCGTCGTACGGCTACGGCTACCCGCCGCCGCGCCCCGCGTACTGAGCCCCCGAGCCCCGCGTACCGAGCCGCCGTGCCCCGCGTATTGAGCTCCCGTGCCCGGCGTACCGAGCTCACGCGCCCCGCGTGCCGAGCCGCCCCGTCCCACCTACTGAGCCACCGCGTCCCACCGCGGCGCACCTCGTACTGAGCCGCGCACCGATTGACGGGATTGCCCGACCGGCCTTCCACCCCTATCGGGCCGAACAGCCCATTACGGGCGTGATGTTACTGCTGCGTTCTCGTGTCGCGACCGTCCGTATAGCGGAGCGGTAGTCCTCACATCACGGTTAGGCATCCATTGCCCGGGAGTACTGGCGGGTGATCACAAACGCGTTGAAGACTCCCGCTCCAAGGGGTGCGGTTCCTGTGTACGACCCCTTCCGAGAAGGTTCCGTACCAGAACGCGACTTTCACCCAGGTTGTGAACGAAGCCGCCACAGCGGCGAGTCGTGGGCCGGTCACCACCGGTCGAGAGGGGTCTCCACCACGATGACGGCACCATTGCACGGCACGAGCACGGACAGCGATCCGGTCGCGACTGCCGATGTAGCGGCGGATGTGGTCAAAGCGTCCGTCGAAGGCAGATCGCTACGGCAGATCGCCTGGTCACGCCTGAAGCGGGACAAGCTCGCACTGACCGGTGGCATCGTTGTCGTCTTCCTCGTACTGGTGGCGATCTTCGCTCCGCTCATCGTGAGTCTGCTCGGGCATCCGCCCAATGAGTTCCACCAGGAGGAGATCGACCCGCTGTTCGGCACCCCGAAGGGATCCCTGGGCGGCATCAGCTCGGACTTCCTCTTCGGCGTGGAGCCGTCCAACGGCCGCGACGTCTTCAGCCGGGTCATCTACGGCGCCCGGATCTCGCTGCTCGTGGCCTTCCTCGCGGCGGTGGTCGCGGTGGTCCTCGGCACCATCTTCGGCATCATCGCCGGGTACTTCGGCGGCTGGGTGGACTCTGTGATCAGCCGGGTGATGGACATGCTGCTGGCCTTCCCGCAGCTGCTCTTCATCATCTCCCTGGTCTCGGTGCTCCCCAACGACCTGCTGGGACTGACCGGCAGCGGGGTGCGGATCGCGATCCTGGTCTCGGTCATCGGCTTCTTCGGCTGGCCGTACGTCGGCCGCATCGTGCGCGGCCAGACGCTGTCGCTGCGCGAGAAGGAGTACGTCGAGGCCGCGCGGAGCCTGGGCGCCGGCCGGCGCTACATCCTCTTCCGTGAGCTGCTGCCCAACCTGGTGGCGCCGATCACCGTCTACACGACGCTGATGATCCCCACCAACATCCTCACCGAGGCCGCGCTCAGCTTCCTCGGCGCGGGTGTGAAGCCGCCCACCGCCTCCTGGGGGCAGATGCTCTCCAAGGCGGTCGGCACCTACGAGGACGATCCGATGTTCATGATCATCCCAGGTGTGGCGATCTTCGTCACGGTGCTGGCCTTCAACCTCTTCGGCGACGGCGTCCGCGACGCCCTGGACCCGAAGGGCACCCGATGACGGTGCGGCACACGGCCGCCCGGTCGTACTCGAACGCAATCAGCAGCCCCTGCCACATCCGGCAGACGGCTCCCCAAGGTATTCCGCGGCGCCATGCTCAGGACCGCTCTAACCCGGAGGTTGCAGCAACTATGAAACGGCTCTCGAGAAGCAGGCGGATCGCCGGAGCGGCGGCTGTCGTCGGCGCTCTGCTGACCACGGCCGCCTGCGGTGGCGGCGGTTCCGACGACGAGGGCTCGGGTGCCGGGTTCAACGCCGCGGTGAAGGGTGTCGCTGCCAAGTCCGCCAAGAAGGGCGGCACCCTCAAGTTCATCAACAAGCAGGAGTTCGACTCCCTCGACCCGCAGCGTCAGTACTACGGGTTCGCCTGGGACTTCTCCCGCTTCTACGCGCGCCAACTGATCTCCTACACGCCGAAGCCGGGCAACGCCGCCAACGAGCTGACCCCGGACCTCGCCACCTCCACCGGCAAGATCACCAACGGTGGCAAGACCTACACCTACACCCTGCGCGACGGGATCACCTGGGAGGACGGCTCCCCGATCACGTCCAAGGACGTCAAGTACGGCATCGAGCGCATCTGGGCCAAGGACGTCGTCTCCGGCGGCCCCGGCTATCTGCGCCAGGTCCTGGACCCCAAGGGCGAGTACAAGGGCCCGTACAAGGACAAGTCCAAGGACAAGCTGGGCCTGAAGGCGATCGAGACGCCGAACGACAAGACCATCGTCTTCAACCTCGCCAAGCCCAACGGTGACTTCGAGCAGATGCTCGCGATGCCGACCGGCTCCCCGGTGAAGGCGGACAAGGACACCGGCGCCAAGTACACCAACCGGCCGTTCTCCTCCGGTCCGTACAAGGTCCAGTCGTACACCCCGGGCAAGAGTCTGTCGCTGGTCCGCAACACCAACTGGAAGAAGGCCTCCGACCCGATCCGCCCGGCCCTGCCGGACAAGGTCTCGGTCACCTTCAACTCCAACCTCGAGGCGATCGACCGGCTGCTGATCAAGGGCGACTACGACGTCTTCCTCAGCGCCACCGGTATGACCCCCTCGGGCCGTAACGACGCCCTCAAGCACAACAAGGGCAACGTCGACAACATCACCACCAGCTTCGTCCGGTACGTCGACTTCACCACCAAGGTCAAGCCGTTCGACAACATCCACTGCCGCAAGGCGGTCATCTACGGCACCGACTACAAGTCGCTCCAGACCACCCGCGGTGGCCCGCAGGCCGGTGGTGAGATCGCCACCAACATGCTCCCCAAGAGCGTGAAGGGCTCGGACAACTACGACCCGTACGGTGTCCTGAAGCGCGGTGGCAAGGCGGACGTGGCCAAGGCCAAGGACGAGCTCAAGCAGTGCGGCAAGCCGGGTGGCTTCTCCACCAGCATCGTGGCCCGCAACGACCAGCCCGCCGAGGTCGACGCCGCCGAGGCGCTCCAGGCGTCGCTGAAGAAGGTCGGCATCAACCTCAACGTGGAGCCGATCCAGGGCAGCACCTCCGCCAGCATCACCGGTTCGCCGTCGGTGATGAAGAAGCGCGGCTACGGCCTGTCCATGACCGGCTGGGGCCCGGACTTCCCCACCGGCCAGGGTTTCTCCCAGCCGCTGATCGACGGCCGCTTCATCGAGCAGACCGGTAACTACAACGTCTCCGAGACCAACAACGCCGAGATCAACAAGTACTTCGACGACGCGCTCAAGGAGACCGACCCCAACAAGGCCGGCGCGATCTACCAGAAGATGAACCACAAGGTCAGCGACCTGGCCGTGCAGATGCCGTTCATCTACGAGAAGAACATCACCTGGCGCAGCTCGCGGCTGACGAACGCCTTCTCGTCGGCGGCCTACAACGGCCGCTACGACTACTCCCAGCTGGGCGTCGTCAAGTGACGGCCGGTCACCCGACCCGCCTCACACGTTAACCATCGCCGCACCCGATAGGCCCGAAGGGCAGGTGATGGCCGCGGGTGGTGGCCCGTGATCCCCTAGACCGGGGTATCACGGGCCACCACCCGGGCCGCGCACAGTGCTTGCTTATCTCATCCGGCGCTTGTTCGCCGTCGTCGTGATGCTGTTGGTCGTCACCCTTACGACCTTCGCCATCTTCTTCGTGATCCCGAAGTGGGCCGGGGCCGATCCCGCGCTGCTGTTCGTCGGCAAGCAGGCCGACCCCGCGGCCATCGAGGGCATCCGGCAGAAGCTCAGCCTCGGTGATCCGGTCCTGGTGCAGTTCTGGCACTTCGTCCAGGGCCTCTTCGCCGGCCGGGACTACGCCAACGGCACGGACGTCACCCACTGCCCGGCGCCCTGCTTCGGCTACTCCTTCCGCACCGAGCAGGCGGTGTGGCCGCAGCTCACCGACGCCATGCCGGTCACCCTCTCGCTCGCCGCGGGCGCCTGTCTGCTGTGGCTGGTGGGCGGCATCACCACCGGTGTCGTCTCCGCGCTGCGCCGGGGCACCCTGTGGGACCGCTCGGCGATGACGGTCGCGCTGGCCGGTGTCTCGCTGCCGATCTACTTCACCGGTCTGCTCTCGCTGGCGATCTTCAGCTACTCGCTGAAGTGGGTCAACGTGGACTACAAGGGGCTCGGTGACGATCCGGCGATGTGGTTCGAGAGCCTGATCCTCCCGTGGATCACGCTCGCCTTCCTCTACGCGGCGATGTACGCCCGGCTCACCCGGGCCACCATGCTGGAGATCATGGGCGAGGACTACATCCGTACCGCCCGCGCCAAGGGTCTGCGGGAGCGGGTGGTCATCGGACGGCACGCGATGCGCTCGACCTGGACCCCGGTCCTCACCCTGCTCGGCCTCGACCTGGGCGCGCTGCTGGGCGGCGCGGTCCTCACCGAGACCACCTACAACCTGCCCGGCCTCGGGCGGCTCGCGGTGAACGCGATCACCGAGAAGGACCTGCCGGTCATCCTCGGCGTCACCCTGATCGCGGCCGTCTTCATCGTGGTCGCCAATCTCGTCGTGGACCTCCTGTACGCCGTCATCGACCCGCGAGTGAGGCTCGGATGACCGACCTGACCAAGCCCTCCGGACAGCCCGGGAACGGCGATCTGCCGGCCACCGGCACCGCCGCCGTGGGCGAGGTGGCCGCGGCGGGCTCGCCCGCCCCCACCGCCTTCCTCGAGGTGCGCGATCTGCACGTCCACTTCCCGACCGACGACGGTCTGGTGAAGTCCGTGGACGGGCTCAGCTTCCGGCTGGAGAAGGGCAAGACGCTCGGCATCGTCGGCGAGTCCGGCTCCGGCAAGTCCGTCACCTCGCTCGGCATCATGGGGCTGCACACCGCGGGCCAGTACGGCCGCCGCAAGGCGCGGATCTCCGGTGAGATCTGGCTCAACGGCCAGGAGCTGCTGGGCGCCGACCCCGACGAGGTGCGCAAGCTGCGCGGCCGCGAGATGTCGATGATCTTCCAGGATCCGCTGTCCGCGCTGCACCCGTACTACACGATCGGCCGTCAGATCGTCGAGGCGTACCGGGTGCACCACGAGGTCACCAAGGAGGTGGCCCGCAAGCGCGCGATCGAGCTGCTGGACCGTGTCGGCATCCCGCAGCCCGACAAGCGGGTGGACAGCTATCCGCACGAGTTCTCCGGCGGGATGCGCCAGCGCGCCATGATCGCGATGGCGCTGGTCAACAACCCCGAGCTGCTGATCGCCGACGAGCCGACCACCGCATTGGACGTCACCGTCCAGGCGCAGATCCTCGACCTCATCCGGGACCTCCAGAAGGAGTTCGGCTCCGCGGTCATCATCATCACCCACGACCTGGGCGTGGTCGCCGAGCTCGCCGACGATCTGCTGGTGATGTACGGCGGCCGCTGTGTCGAGCGCGGCCCGGCCGAGAAGGTCTTCTACGAGCCCCAGCACCCGTACACCTGGGGGCTGCTGGGCTCGATGCCCCGTATCGACCGCGACCAGACCGAGCGGCTCATCCCGGTCAAGGGCTCCCCGCCCAGCCTCATCAACGTGCCGTCCGGCTGCGCCTTCCACCCGCGCTGCCCGTACGCCGATGTGCCGAAGGACAACATCACCCGCACCGAGCGGCCGGAGCTCACCGAGGCCGGGGGCGGCGGGCACTTCTCCGCGTGCCATATGACGCAGGAGGAGCGCACCCGGATCTGGACCGAAGAGATTGCGCCGAAGCTGTGACCGACACGAAGGATCCGAAGATGACGGTCCCGGAGAAGGCGACGACGTCGCCCGAGCCCCTGCTCAAGGTGTCGGGTCTGGTCAAGCACTTCCCCATCAAGAAGGGGCTGCTCCAGCGGCAGTCCGGTGCGGTCCAGGCGGTCGACGGGCTCGACTTCGACGTCCGGCCGGGGGAGACCCTGGGCGTGGTGGGCGAGTCGGGCTGCGGCAAGTCCACCATGGGGCGGCTGGTCACCCGGCTGCTCGAACCCACCTCGGGCAAGATCGAGTTCGAGGGCAAGGACATCACGCATCTCAACACCGCCCAGATGCGGCCGATGCGGCGCGACGTCCAGATGATCTTCCAGGACCCGTACTCCTCGCTGAACCCCCGGCACACCGTGGGCGCGATCGTCAGCGCGCCCTTCCGGCTCCAGGGCGTCACCCCCGAGGGCGGGATCAAGGCGGAGGTCCAGCGGCTGCTGGCGCTGGTCGGGCTCAACCCCGAGCACTACAACCGCTATCCGCACGAGTTCTCCGGCGGTCAGCGGCAGCGCATCGGCATCGCCCGGGCGCTGGCCCTCAAGCCCAAGCTGGTCGTGGCCGACGAGCCGGTCTCGGCGCTGGATGTGTCGATCCAGGCGCAGGTGGTCAACCTGCTGGACGACCTCCAGGACGAGCTGGGCCTGACGTATGTGATCATCGCGCACGACCTGTCGGTCATCCGCCATGTCTCGGACCGGATCGCGGTGATGTACCTGGGGAAGATCGTGGAGCTGGCGGACCGCAAGGACCTCTACGAGCGCCCCATGCACCCGTACACCAAGGCGCTGCTGTCCGCGGTGCCGGTGCCGGACCCCAGGCGGCGCGCCAAGCGGGAGCGGATCCTGCTCAAGGGCGATGTGCCCTCGCCGATCGCCCCGCCCTCCGGCTGCCGCTTCCACACCCGGTGCTGGAAGGCGACCGAGGTGTGCAAGCAGCAGGAGCCGCCGCTGGTGTCGCTGGCCACCGGCCACCAGGTGGCCTGCCACCACCCGGAATCTGTGTCTGATGTGCAGCTACCGCCGCGTGGGCCTGACCAGAAGCCGGATGCCGAGTCGGCACAGAAGGTGACGAAGAAGACCGAAAGCTGAGACGGGACGGGGCCTGGACGGGACCGTGGGTGTCCGCGGATAACAATGTCGCGTGCCCATCGAACTGTTCACCCCGTCCGTCCAGCACGCCCTGGAAGTCGCCGGGATCTTCGTCTTCGCGATATCCGGCGCCCTGCTCGCCGTCCGGAAGAACTTCGATGTCTTCGGTATGGCGGTGCTCGCCGAGGTCACCGCGCTGGGCGGTGGTGTCTTCCGTGATCTGGTGATCGGCGCGGTGCCGCCCATCGCCTTCACCGACCTCGGCTACTTCCTCACCCCACTCGTCGCCACCGCCCTCGTCTTCTTCCTCCACCCCGAGGTCGAGCGGATCACGGCGGCGGTGGGGGTCTTCGACGCGGCCGGGCTGGGGCTGTTCTGCGTCGAGGGCACGATGAAGGCGCATGACTTCGGGCTCGGCCTCACCTCGTCCGTCACCCTCGGCATGGCCACGGCGGTCGGCGGCGGTGTGCTCCGCGACCTCCTCGCCCATGAGGTGCCCTCGCTGCTGCGCTGGGACCGGGACCTGTACGCCGTCCCGGCCATCGTCGGCTCCTCGGCAGCGGCGCTGCTGCTCCATTTCGACGCCCTTACGGCGGCCACGAGTGCGCTCGCGGCCGCCATCGCGTTCGCGGTGCGGCTGGCGGCGATGCGGTTCGGCTGGCGGGCGCCGAGGGCGTGGAACCGGCGCAGTACGGCGACGGAGGAGCCCTGAGAGGCTCGTTCCTTCTCGCCTTCATCCCCTTGCGGTTATATATCCGGGTGGTTATGTTGGGGCTCATGGCCATACCGTTCGATGTGCTCGCGGAGCCGAGTCGACGGCAGATCCTGGACCTCCTGCTGGAGCGGCCCCGCCTGGTCGGCGAGCTGACCGAGCACCTGGGGCTCACCCAGCCGGGCACCTCCAAGCACCTGCGGGTGCTGCGCGAGGCCGGTCTGGTGCGGGTCCGCCGGGACGCCCAGCGCCGCTGGTACGAGCTCTGCCCGGAGCCGCTCGCCGAGGTGGACGCCTGGCTGGCGCCGTACCGCCGGCTGTGGACCGACCGTCTCGACGCGCTCGAACGACACCTGGACACGATGCCGGAGCTCCCCGGGACGACCGGCGAACCCGAGCCACCCGAGCCACCACCCGAGCCGCGCGACGCACGCGACGCATCCCCCGACGCACCCGACGGAGAAGCGCCATGAAAGACACCCTCGCCCAGTCCGACGGCGGCCGCTCGGCCCTGCGCCTCGAGCGCCGGCTCGCCCATCCCCCGGAGAAGGTCTGGCGTGCGCTGACCGAGCCCGCCCAGCTCGCCCACTGGTTCCCCTCCGAGGTCCAGGTGGAGCTGAAGGCCGGGGGCAGGATGGGCTTCGTCTTCCCCGGGCGCGAGGGCCCGGACATGGACGGCGTCGTCACCGAGCTCGACCCGCCCCATGTCTTCGCCTTCACCTGGGGCGAGGACGAGCTCCGCTGGGAGCTGCGCCCCGAGGGCGACGGCTCCGTGCTGACCCTCACCCACACCTTCGGCGACCGCTTCGGCGCGGCCAGCTTCGCCTCCGGCTGGCACGCCTGCATCACGGGGCTCGCGGCCCTGCTCGGCGGCGAGGAGGTCGCCCACGGCGACATGGCCGAGCTGCACGAGCAGTACGTCGAGGCGTTCGGGCTCGCCGAGGGCACGGTGGAGACCGCCGAGGACGGCGGCTGGCGGCTGCGCTTCGAGCGCCAGCTGGTACGCCCCGCCGAGACGGCATGGCGGGCGCTGACCGGCCCGGCCGCCGAAACCACCGCCGACACCACCGCCGACACCACCGCCGAACCGGCGGCCGGGGCGCCGGTCCCCCCGGGCTTCCGCACGGACGCGGTCCCGGCGGGCCCGATCACCGAGGTCCAGTCGCCCCGGGTGCTGGCGTACGAATGGGAGCGCGACGGCCGCCCGGCGGGTACGGTCCGCTGGGAGCTGACCCGGGGCACCGGCCACGGCGCCCGCCTCATCCTCACCCAAACGGGCCCGTCGGCCGCCGACGCGGAACGCACCGAAGCCCAAAAAGCCTGGCGCCACCACATCGCCCTCTTCGCGGCCGAACTCCTCCGAATGAGCACCTGAATCGCGAGCCCGCCCAGCGCTGACACCCAGCCCGTCCGGGGCGAACTTCCAGCCCGTCCGGCGTTTGAGGACCGGGGTCCGGGGCGGAGCCCCGGCGGGGTCTGGGGCGGAGCCCCCCCCACGCGGCGGAGCCGCATATCGTCATGAGCCGGGAAGGGGCGGGGTGGGGAACAACAACCGCCCACCGCCCCGCACCCGCCGACGAGACCTCACCCAAGGAACCCGCTGAGCGCAGCCGTGAGCTCGGCCGGAGCATCCTCCTGCACCAGATGCCCCGCCCCCGAGATCAGCCGAAACCCCGCCCCCGGAATCCGGGAGGCAAGCTCCCGCCCCCGCTCCACCGGAATCCACGCATCATCCGCACCCCAGCAGACCAGCACCGGCAGCCGGATCTCCCCATAGCGCCCCTCGATCTCATCGGTGAAGCGCCGATCGTTCTGCGCGATCTGCCGGTAGAACGCCGCCTGGTCCTCAGGACCGCCGCACCACCCGTCCACGATCCGCTCCAGCACCCGCGGATGCAGCCCGAGGGCGCTCCCCGAGCGGACGTACTCGCGCACCAGCCCCCGATGCACCTCGGGCGACAGCTGCCCGAAGACGTCGTGGTGGGCGCCGATCAGGCGGTACGTGGGGGAGCCCCACGGGGACAGCGCGAGGGCGTTGACCAGCGCCAGCCGCCGGAACCGCGCACCGTGCAGCAGATGCGCGCGCAGGGCGACACATCCGCCGAAGTCATGGGCGACGACGGCCGGTTCCGCCCCCTCCCCGGTCAGCCCCCACTCCTCGAGCAGCTCACCGAAGACCCGGCCCTGGGCGGCCAGCGAGACATCCTGGTCGGCCCGCTTCTCGGAGGCCCCGTAGCCCGGCATGTCCCAGACGAACACCCGGTGCCGGTCGGCCAGCGCACGGGCGACGCCCCGCCACACGTACGACGAGAACGGCGTGCCGTGCAGCAGCACGACCGGCGGCGCGTCCGGTGCGCCGAACGCGGCCCAGCGGACCTCTCCGGAGGAGCTGAGGTAGCTGCGGTCCAGGTTCCACTCGGTCTTCCACTCAGTGCTTGTCATGAGTAAAACCGTAGACACTCCTTACAGTCACTGTCGAGGGGTTACCGCAGGACGATCCGAAGCCGGAGGCGACCAGCAGACGCGACGCCTCGTAGAGACGCCTCGCAGAGACGCCTCGTAGAATCGAGGCCACCATGGTTTATCTCGACCACGCCGCCACCACCCCGATGCTCCCGGAGGCGGTGCAGGCGATGACCGCCCAGCTCGCCGTCACGGGCAACGCCTCCTCGCTGCACGCCGCCGGCCGGCGTGCCCGCCGTACCGTCGAGGAGTCGCGCGAATCCCTGGCCGCCTCGCTGGGCGCCCGCCCGAGCGAGGTCGTCTTCACCGCCGGAGGGACCGAGGCCGACAATCTCGCGGTCAAGGGGCTCTACTGGTCCCGCAGGGACGCCGACCCGGCCCGCGTCCGGCTGCTCGCCAGCCCCGTGGAGCACCACGCCGTGCTCGACGCGGTCGACTGGCTCGCCGAGCACGAGGGCGCGCGGGTCGAATGGCTGCCGGTCGACGCCCTCGGGCGGGTCCACCCCGAGGCGCTGCGCGAGGCGATCGCCCGCGACCCCTCGGATGTCGCCCTCGCCACCGTCATGTGGGCCAACAACGAGATCGGCACCGTCCAGCCGGTCCGTGAACTCGCCGCCACCGCCGCCGAATTCGGGGTTCCGCTGCATGCCGACGCGGTCCAGGCGTTCGGCCAGACCGAGGTCGACTTCGCCGCCTCTGGGCTGGCCGCGATGACCGTCAGCGGCCACAAGATAGGCGGTCCCTACGGCATCGGCGCGCTGCTGCTCGGCCGTGAGCACACCCCCGTGCCGGTGCTGCACGGCGGCGGCCAGGAGCGCCAGGTGCGCTCCGGGACGCTCGACACCCCGGCCATCGCCGCCTTCGCCGTGGCCGGTGCGCACGCCACCGAGCACCGCGAGGAGTTCGCCCGCGAGATCGGCGCCCTGCGCGACGCGCTGATCACCGCCGTCCGTACCGCCGTGCCCGACGCGGTTCTCGGCGGTGACCCCGATCCGGCGGGCCGGCTCCCCGCCAATGCCCACTTCGCCTTTCCCGGCTGCGAGGGCGATTCGCTGCTTCTGCTGCTGGACGCGCAGGGCATCGAATGCTCGACGGGCTCGGCCTGCACGGCCGGTGTCGCGCAGCCCAGCCATGTGGTCCTGGCCACTGGCAGCGACCCCGAGCTGGCCCGGTCCACCCTTCGCTTCTCGTTCGGCCACACCTCGACCAAGGCCGATGTGGAGGCCGTCGCGGAGGCGATCGGCCCGGCGGTGGAACGGGCGCGCGGGGCGGGGCTCAGCTGACGGCCTCGCCGATGGTTCCCGCCCGGACCGCCTCATCCGGTCCCTGCCCGGACCGCCTCATCATAACCATGGAATTCGAATTGTTCCGGCGGCCATTTCACATAACCTACGGAACATCAGTCTCCGCTTGAAATGGCGGAGAGCCGTGGGAAAGGATTTACCCGTCAACGAGACCTGTCATGCGGGATAAGCGCACAGGTTTTCTTCACGGGGAAATCCAGGAGTTCATCGATGTCGCAGCCTTCGCTGCCGCCGCACCACCAGCCGTCGCACCAGCCCCCGCAGCCGCAGGGGGTGCGGCGGCCGCCGTCGCGGGGGTGGCGCTCCAAGCCCGCCCTGAAGCTGATCGCGGGCGGGGTCCTCGCGGCCGCCCTGGTGAGCGGCTGCGGGTCCGGGGATGACGACGGCGGTGAGAGCGGGGGCTCGTCCAAGGGCGCCCAGGCGAAGACGCTGGGCAAGGTCGCCATGCCGAAGGTCGGCAAGGAGGCCAACACCATGGGCACCTGGGTGACGGACTCGACCTTTGTGAAGGGCGACGTCAACAAGCTCGTCGGCTACTCGCTGGACGGCGCCAAGTCCAAGTGGCGGATTCCGCTCGGCGGACAGCTCTGTTGGGCCTCACCGCATATGACCAAGGACGGTCTGACCGCGATCCTGTTCCGGGACGGCGCGGGCGAGGACGCGCTGTGCACCAAGGTCGGCCTCGTCGACCTGAAGAAGGGCAAGCTGGTCTGGCAGAAGGAGGGGTCGGACAGCGAGGGCAACGCCGGGGTGCAGTTCGACGAGGTCACCATCGGCGGTGGCACCGTGGCCGCGGGCGGCACCGGCGGCGGGGGAGCCTGGTCACTCGACGGCAAGCCGCTGTGGAAGCCCGCGTACCTCGCGGACTGCGACGACAACGGCTACGCGGGCGGCGATGACAAGATCGTCGCGATCCGGGGCTGCGACAGCGAGGACTCCAGCACCGAGCGGCTGGAGGTCCAGACGGTCGACCCCAGGACCCGCGATGTGAGGTCGTCCTACAAGCTGGACGAGAAGGTCGAGTACGCGCATGTGATCTCCACCGCGCCGCTCGTCGTGGCCGTCGACACCGGCGACTCGGACGGCGGGTCCGGTGTCACGGACATCCTGACCATCGACGACAGCGGCAAGCAGGGCAAGCTGCTCAGCACGATCGACGTCCTGGCCAAGGGGTACCAGCCCGACTGCGAGGCCACGAACGTGGAGGGCTGCACCCAGCTCGCCCTCGACAAGGCGAGCAGCACCCTCTACCTCTCCTCGGAGGTGGACGTGGACCACGGCGGCCCGGGGGACCGGATCAGCGGCCTGAATCTGAAGACCGGCAAGGAGACCGGGAAGACGAAGATGGCGGAGAGCCGGTCGCTGATCCCCATCCAGACCGATGACGACGGCGCCCTGATCGCCTATCTGGGCTCCATGTACAGCGAGGCCGGCGGGGTCGTGCGGGTCGATCCCAAGACCTTCGCGATGGAGACGCTCCAGACCCACCCGGACGACATGAAGGACGTGGAGTCCGACATGGACACCTATGGCGAGTGCACCATGATCTACAAGGGCAAGAAGCTCTACATCGGCGACAACAAGGCTGCCAGGCCCACCGCCGACAGCGCGGCCCGTCCGCTCGCCGTCGTCTTCGGAGCCTGAGCCGGGTCCGTCACTTCGCCGTCCGTGCCACGCGCACCGCTCGCACCAGCCGTATATAGCGGTCCCAGTCCCAGTGGCGGCCTGGGTCGGTGTGATCGGTGCCCGGCACCTCCACATGGCCGACGATGTGCTCACGGTCCCGAGGGATGTCGTACCGCTCGCAGATCGACGCGGTCAGCCGTGCCGAGGCGCGGTACATCGCGTCCGTGAAGGAGCTCGGCTCGCTCACGAACCCCTCGTGCTCGATGCCGACACTGCGCTCGTTGTACGAGCGGTTGCCCGCGTGGAACGCCACGTCCAGCTCCCGGACCATCTGCGCGATATGCCCGTCGCGGCGCACCACATAGTGCGCCGCGGCGCGGTGTCCGGGGTCCCGGAAGACCCGCACCGCGTCGTCGAAGCTGCCCTGCACCACATGGATCACCACCCGGTCGATGACGTAGTCGTCCGGGCGGTCCGCCCACCGCCAGTTCGCGCCCGAGGCCGCGATCCACTTCACGCCCGGCTGATCGACCGCCCCGGCCTTACGGGGCTTGTCGACCCCGGGCAGCCGCCACCACATCCGGGCCAGTTCGTCCCGCGCGGCATAGGCCGCGACACCCGCCCCGAGACCGGCCGCCGAGCCGCCGATCAGGAGGGTGCGCCTGCTGACGCGGCGTCCACCGCCGGTCGTGGTCTCGCTCACGGAACGCTCAACGCGCGGGGGAGGGCGTCGGGTTCCGGCCGCCGGGATCATGGCGGGAACCGTTCGTCCCGGGCGGTGGCCCTCTGGCCGTCCGGGTAGATGAACGTTGAACTGTCTCTGGGGCGATCCCAGGCTTCCGTACCGTGGAACGTGCCCGCTGGAATGTGTCCATCCGCTCGACGAGGAGCTGACGGTATGCGCATCGGATTCGCCCTTCCCCAGTTCGGTCCGCTCGCCCACCACCCCCAGGACATCGCGCGGTTCGCGCGCCAGGCCGAGGAGCTCGGCGCGGACAGCCTGTGGGTCGGGGACCGCCTGCTCGCCCCGGTCGACCCGATCGTCGGCTACGCGGGCACCGATGTGATCCCGCCCGAATTCCGCGCCGCGCTGGACCCCTTCGCCGTCCTGGCCACCGCCGCCGCGGCCACCGAGCGGGTCGAGCTCGGCACCGATGTGATCAACGCCCCCTGGTACCCGCCCGCGCTGCTCGCCCGCTCCCTCACCACCGTCGATCTGCTGAGCGCGGGGCGGCTGCTGGTCGGGCTCGGCACCGGCTGGTCGCCCGAGGAGTACGAGGCGGTGGACGTCCCCATGGCCGAGCGCGGCAGGCGCCTGGACGAATGCCTGGACGCCCTGGACGCCTGGTGGACCCGGAACCCGGTCGAGTACCGCGGGGACCACTGGACCGTGCCCGCCTCCCATGTGGACCTCAAACCGGCCTCGCGCCCCCGCCCGCCCGTCTACCTCGCCGCCTTCGCGCCCGCGGCCATGCGCCGGGTGGCCCGGCGCGCCGACGGCTGGCTGCCCATCGCGGTCGTCCCCGCCGCGTCCGGTGCGCCCGACCCCGTCGCCGCCCTCGCCGAGCGGCTGCCCGGGGTGCGGGAAGCGGTCGAGCGGGAGGGCCGGGACCCGGCGGCATTCGACGCGATCCTTCGCGTCAACCCGAGCGCCGACGCCTCCGTGGACGACATCGCGACGGCCCTGGTCCGGGCCGAGCGGGAGGCGGGCATCCAGCACGCCTTCGTCGACCTGATCTACCTCGGCAAGGACGCCGACCAGGCCCTGGACCTCGTCCAGCGGGTGCTGGAGCGGGCGCGGGCGAGCTGACCGGGGCGGGTCCGTAATACCGCTTTCGTCGTTGCGTGCGTACCGACTTATGCTGACGGGGTTATGACTGACTTCCCCGGTGCGCCCACAGGTCCCCGCGACGGCCGTCGGCTGCGCGTCCTCGCCGCCATGTCCGGCGGTGTGGACTCCGCGGTCGCCGCCGCGCGGGCGGCCGAGGCCGGCCACGATGTGACCGGCGTCCATCTCGCGCTCTCCGCCAACCCGCGGTCGTTCCGCACCGGCGCCCGTGGCTGTTGCACCATCGAGGACTCGCGGGACGCCCGGCGGGCCGCCGATGTGATCGGGATCCCCTTCTATGTGTGGGACCTCGCCGAGCGCTTCCGTGAGGACGTGGTCGAGGACTTCATCGCCGAGTACGAGGCGGGCCGCACCCCCAATCCGTGTCTGCGCTGCAACGAGAAGATCAAGTTCGCCGCGCTGCTGGACAAGGCGCTCGCCCTCGGCTTCGACGCCGTCTGCACCGGGCACTACGCCACGATCGTGGAGCGCGAGGACGGCTCGCGGGAGCTGCACCGCGCCAGCGACATGGCCAAGGACCAGTCCTATGTCCTCGGCGTGCTCGACGAGCGCCAGCTCGCCCACGCGATGTTCCCCCTCGGCGACACCCTGACCACCAAGGACGAGATCCGCGCGGAGGCGGAGTGGCGGGGCCTGGCCGTGGCCAAGAAGCCCGACAGCCATGACATCTGCTTCATCGCCGACGGCGACACCCAGGGCTTCCTGGCCCGGCACCTCGGTACGGCCGAGGGCGACATCGTCGACGAGGACGGGCACCGGCTGGGCACCCACGAGGGCGCGTACGGCTTCACCATCGGCCAGCGCAAGGGGCTCCGCATCGGCCGTCCCGCGCCCGACGGCAAGCCGCGCTATGTCCTGGACATCTCCCCGGTGGACAACACGGTCACGGTCGGCCCCGCCGAGGCCCTGGACGTGACCGCCCTCACCGCCATCAAGCCGCGCTGGTGCGGGGCGCCTCCGGTGGGCCCGGGTACGTACACCGCCCAGTTGCGCGCACATGGCGGCGAAACCGAGGTGATGGCCGAGCGGATCGGGGAAACCGAGCTGCGGGTGACCTTCACCGAGCCGGTGCGGGGCGTGGCGCCCGGGCAGGCGATCGTGCTCTACGACGACACCCGGGTGGTCGGCTCCGCGACCATCGCCGCGACCGAGCGGGCCCGGGCGGTTGCCTCGTAGGCTCCGGGCCCCAGGTGGATATCCACTTTTGGTGAGAAAGAAGCCGAAAGTCAGGATTGAGTGGTTGATCTCCGTTTGGCGCGATCAGTTTTTCTGAAATTAACGTGCGCCCGGCCATTCCGGTGGCATGCGTCACGTGAATCTGGGAATGCGCCCCGCGGACACGGGTGCCGTGGTCCGCTGTCTCAGCACCGGAGGTTCCGTTATTTCTGCGCAACCTGTACAGAAATTTGGCGACAATCCAGTTGATGTCAGGGACACTGATCACTACACAGAGGAGTACGTACCCAGCTTCGTAGAAAAGTGGGACTCGCTGATCGACTGGGACCGGAGGGCAGAGAGCGAGGGTACGTTCTTCATCGACCTGCTGCGCGAGCGCGGGGTCAAGAAGGTCCTGGACGTGGCCACCGGGACCGGCTTCCATTCGGTCCGGCTGCTCGAGGCCGGATTCGAGGCCGTGAGCGCCGACGGCAGCGCCGAGATGCTCGCCCAGGCATTCTCCAACGGGCTCAAGCACGGTGACCACATCCTCCGCGTCGTCCAGGCCGACTGGCGCTGGCTCAACCGCGACGCCCACGGCGAGTACGACGCCATCGTCTGTCTCGGGAACTCCTTCACGCATCTGTTCTCCGAGCGTGACCGGCGCAAGGCGCTCGCGGAGTTCTACGCCATGCTCAAGCATGACGGAATCCTGATCCTGGACCACCGCAACTACGACGCGATCCTCGATCGCGGCTACAGCAGCAAGCATGTGTACTACTACTGCGGAGAAGACGTCGCCGTCGAACCGGAGTACGTGGACGAGGGGCTGGTGCGCATGCGCTACAGCTTCCCCGACGAATCCGTCTACCACCTCAACATGTTTCCGCTGCGCAAGGACTACACGCGCAGGCTGATGGAGGAGGTCGGCTTCCAGCGGATCGAGACCTACGGCGACTTCCAGCACACCTACCGGGAGGAGCGGCCCGACTTCTTCATCCACGTCGCGGAGAAGGAGTACCGCACGACGGAGGAGCCGGCCGGGCCGAACGGTTCGGTCACGGCCGACGGGGAGTATTCGGGAGCCGTGGGCACCGCCCGCGACTACTACAACTCCGCGGACGCCGACGCCTTCTACTGGAGTGTCTGGGGCGGCGAGGACATCCACATCGGCATCTACGACCGGCCCGACGAGCGGATCGCCGAGGCCAGCAGGCGCACCGTGGCCCGTATGGCCGGGCAGCTGGACCTGACCGAGTCCTCCGTCGTCCTTGACCTCGGAGCGGGCTTCGGCGGCTCGGCGCGCTATCTGGCCGAGACGTACGGCTGCCGAGTCATGGCGCTCAACCTCAGCGAGGTGGAGAACGAGCGGCATCGCGCGCTGAACGCCGAGCGCGGGCTGACCGAGGCCATCGAGGTGATCGACGGCTCCTTCGAGTCCATCCCGCTGCCGGACGACAGCGTCGACGTCGTCTGGTCCCAGGACGCGTTCCTGCACAGCGGCAACCGTGCCCGTCCCCTGGAGGAGGCCGCCCGCGTGCTGCGCCCCGGTGGTCACCTCATCTTCACCGACCCCATGGCGGCCGACGGCTGCCCCGCCGAAACCCTCCGCCCCATCCTGGACCGCATCCATCTGGAGACCATGGGGTCGCCCGAGTTCTACCGCCATGAACTGGCGCGGCTCGGCTTCATCGAGGTCGGCGGCGGCTTCCAGGAGCACCGCGAGCATCTGATCACCCACTACGCCCGGGTCCTGGAGGAAACCCGGCGCCAGGAGGCGGACGGCCTGGCGGAGCAGGTCAGCGCCGACTACCTCACCCATATGAAGAAGGGGCTGAGCAACTGGGTCGAGGGCGGCAGGAACCGCCATGTGACCTGGGGCATCTTCCACTTCACCCGCTGAGTCAGCGCCGGGCGTGACCCCGTCGGGTGGCCGGTGTGGCGGATCGGTCCCGCCACACCGGCCACCCCGGGGGCTCACCGGGTGTTCGCGGTCAGCGGGAGGCCCGCGACCTGGTGGTGCAGGGCGGCGAGCGGTGCCGCGAGGTGTCCCTGGCCGCAGGTCGCGGAGGGTGGCGGGGTCTCGCCGGTGACGGCGAGGGCCTGTCGCCAGTAGCGCAGCGAGAACGAACCGGCGCGCGTTCCCCGGCGGAACCGGGCGCGCAGCCACGCACGGAACGCCGGTGTGTCGTCATGGCCGCCGATGCGGGCGTAGGCGCGTACGAAGTGGCCGAGCGCTTCGGCGCGCCGGTCCGGGCAGCCGGCCGCCAGGGCCTCACCGGCGAGCGCGCAGGCGTCCAGGAGACCGGCGTAGAACGACGCCACGTCGCCCACCTGGTGGGGCTGCGGTTGCCGGCGCCGGTCGTCCGCGGTGGCCACGGCGTGGAGCCCGGCGTAGGCGAGGACGGTCGCGGCGGTCGGGGCGGCCGGTGGCGCGGGCACCGCGCCGTCGATGACGGCCTGGGTCAGACGGCGCGGCAGACCGGCCGGAAGCGCCCAGTGCCAGTACCGCACCAGCCGGTCGTGGGCGTCGTCCGGGCTGCCCACCCCGGCGAGCAGGGCGAGGCGGTGCGGCCGCTCCGGCCCGGGGCAGTCGTCCAGCACGCGGAGCAGCTCCCGGCGCCATGTCGCCTCGCGCAACCGCTCCTGGACCGCGTCCAGTTCGCGGGTGACGAGTTCGCCCAGCGAGCGCTCCCCCGCCATGACCGCGGCGATCGCGGCGATGGGGGTGCCGAGCGCGCGGAGGTGCTGGATCACCCGGAGCCTGGGCAGCGCGTCCGCGGCGTATCTGCGGTGACCGCCCGGGCTGCGGCCGCTCTCGGGCAGCAGCCCGATGTCCGAGTAGTAGCGGATCGTCTTCACCGGCAGTCCGGTGCGCGCGGCCAACTCGCCGATGCCCACGGCGTTCCCGCCTTGTGTGTCGCCCTGTGTGCCGCCCCGTGCGTCGCCCTGTGTGCCGTGCGTCACAGCCGCTTGAACCTCCACCGCGCAGGAGCCGTTAGCGTCCGCGGCGACCGCCGTTGTCCGGGTGTGCCCGGACGGCACTCGCCGAGGAGGATCATCACATGCGGATTCTGATCGTGACCGCCGGTTCGCGCGGGGACGTCGCCCCGTACACGGGCCTGGGGCGGCGTCTGCTGGCGGCCGGTCATGAGGTGGCCGTGGCCGCGCACCCGCCCTTCGCCGGACTCATCGACGGATGCGGCCTGGACCACCGGCCGCTGCCGGGCGATCCACGGGAGTTGATCCGCGCCAGGGCGCGGGCGGCCTCGTGGGAGGAGGCGCGGGCTGCGATGGCGGCGTTCCTCGACCGGCTCGCCGACGGAGTGGCGGCGGCGGTGGCGGACGGGACCGACCTGGTACTCACCGCATTCGGCCCGGCGGCGCTCAGCCGGGCGGCCGGTGAGGCGTCCGGCGTCCCCGTCATCGGCGCCTTTCTCGCACCGGCCTGTGCCACAAGGGAGTTCCCGCTGGCCGGTGCGACGGACGCCGAGGACCTCGGGCCGGCCGGCAACCTGGCGGCGGGGCGGCGGCTGCTGGCGGACGCCGGGGCGCTCCAGGCGGACGCCGTGGCGGGCCTGCGCACCCGGCTCGGACTGCCACCCGCCACCTCGCGGACCACGGGAGCGGACCTCCGGCCGGTCTTCCACGGCTTCAGCCCGCTGGTCGTACCGCGCCCGGCGGACTGGCCGTCCGGGGTCGAGGTCGCGGGCTACTGGTGGCCCGCCCGGCCCCGGGACTGGCGTCCCCCGGCCGAGCTGACCGACTTCCTCCAGGCCGGTCCGCCACCGGTGTTCATCGGGTTCGGCAGCATGGCACCGGGCGAGGGGGAGCGGCTGGGCGAACTGGTGACGGCGGCGGTGGCCCGAGCGGGGGTGCGCGCGGTGGTGCAGGCGGGGTGGGCCGGGCTGACGGCGGCCGGGGACGACGTCCTGGCGATCGGCGACCTCCCGCACGACTGGCTGTTCCCGCGCACGGCCGCCGTCGTCCACCACGCCGGAGCGGGCACCACCGCGGCCGGACTGCGCGCCGGGGTCCCCGCGGTGCCGGTGCCCGCCATGGCCGACCAGCCGTTCTGGGCGGCGCGACTGCACCGGCTCGGAGTCGCCCCCCGGCCGCTGCCGCTCGAGGAACTCACCGCCGAATCCCTCGGCGCGGCGATCACGACCTGCCTGACCGAACCCGCCCCCGTCCGCCGGGCGACGGAGCTCGCCGAAGCCATCGCCACGGAGGACGGCGCCGCGGCGGTGCTGGCCCATATAGGCGGCGTGCGCGGAAGGTGAGGCCGGGCGCGGCACCGCGAGGCGATCCGTGGCGCGGAGCGGTGTACGTGTCCGACCCGGCTCGTAGAGTGGCGCGCATGAACATCTGCGTCTTCTGCTCCGCCGCCGACCTCGACGACCGCTACACCGCCCCCGCCCGCGAGTTCGCCGAGCTGATCGGCAAGGGCGGGCACACGCTGGTCTGGGGCGGGTCCGACGTCGGGCTGATGAAGGTGATGGCCGACGGGGTGCAGGAGCACGGGGGGCGGCTGGTCGGGATCTCGGTGGAGTTCCTCGCCGCCAAGGCCCGGGAGAACGCCGACGAGATGGTGATCGCCAAGGACCTCGCCGAGCGCAAGGCACAGCTGCTCGCCCGCGCCGACGCCGTCGTGATCATGGTCGGCGGCACCGGGACGCTGGACGAGGCCACCGAGATCCTGGAGCTCAAGAAGCACGGACTGCACATCAAGCCGGTGGTGCTGCTCAACGCGGCGGGGTTCTACGACGGCCTCAAGCAGCAGTTCCAGCGGATGGAGCAGGAGGGGTTCCTGCCCCGGCCGCTGAGCGAGCTGGTCTTCTTCGCGGAGAACGGGGTGGAGGCCATGACGTATCTGGAGTCCGTCTGAAAACTTGTCAGTTCAGCAACCGGTCAAAGTGCCCGCGCCGGGGAGCGCGGATCCCTCCATCAGGTCCAGCGTTGCACCGTGTCGAGCTGAGGGACGGCCCCCTCAGGCGCGGCCTGTTCATCCTTGACGTCCTCGCCGACCGCTGGGGTGGCTGTGCCATCGGTGAGGAGCCGTTCGGGCTCGGCGGCAAGACGCTGTGGTTCGAGTTGTCCTGGGGTGGGCCCCCGCCGGCACCGGTTCCGGCCCTCGCCGCCTGATCTTCCGCGAGCCCCATTACGGCGAGCGCCGCGCCCGTTACAGGACGCAAGCGCCCGGCGGGAAGGCCGCACGGGTTTCGGGCATGGGATCGCGCCAAGCCGGGACCAAGCCGGGACCGTCGTCGGGGCGCGCCCGTCGGTGAGGCAAGCTGGGGAGCATGGGAACGCATCTGATCACTGGGGCAGGCTCGGGCATCGGCGCGGCGGTCACCGAGCGGCTGGCCGAGCGCGGCGACGAGCTGTGGCTGCTCGCGCGGGACGCCGGGCGGGCGAAGGAGCTGGCGGAGCGGTTCCCGGGGGTACGGACGGTCGTCGGCGACCTGGCCGACCCGGACCGGCTGTCCTGGGCGCTGGGCCATCAGGCGCTGCCCGACCGGCTGGACTCGCTGCTGCACATCGCCGGAGTGGTCGACCTGGGCGAGGTCGGGGAGCTGACCCCGAAGGCGTGGAACCGCCAGCTCGCCGCCAACCTCGTGGCCCCCGCCGAGCTGACCCGGCTGCTGCTGCCGCAGCTCCGGCTCGCCCAGGGGCATGTCGTCTTCGTCAACTCCGGCGCCGGGCTGCGCGCCAACGCCCAGTGGGCCGCGTATGCCGCGAGCAAGCACGGGCTCAAGGCGCTGGCCGACGCGCTGCGCTGGGAGGAGAGCGGCAACGGCGTCCGGGTGACCACGGTCTACCCGGGGCGCACGGCCACCCCGATGCAGGTGAAGGTGCACCAGCAGGAGGGCAAGGAGTACGAGGCGGAGCGCTGGATCGCGCCCGAGACCGTGGCGAGCACCATCCTGACCGCGCTCGACCTGCCGCACGACGCCGAGATCACCGACCTCCAGGTGCGCCCGCGCGGCTGAGTCGCTGTCCTCGGCTGCGGTGGGTGGTGCCCCGCAGGGGCGCGGGGCTGTGTCGATGTGCGGCTCCGCCGCGTGCGCGCGACCAGCCACGACGCCGCCGCAGCCGACCGACGGCAATGCGGGGCACCCCGGAATCTCGGGGCACTCCAGCGGACCGCTTACCCTTTCGCTGGTGAGCGACAAGACCACAACCCACCACCCATGGCCCCCCGGAACCGCCAGCGGCGTCGGATCGATGCCGGGCGGCGACGCGCGGGAGGCCGCGAAGACCGTCACCGGCTCGCTGGAGGCCCTGCCGTACCTTCCGGAGCTGCCCGCGCGCGGGCCCGGCGCGGACATGATCGGGCGCACCGCCGGGATGCTGGCCGAGCTGTACGCGCATGTCGAGCCCAGCGGCTGGCGGATCAGCGACCGGCCGGGCCGGGACACCCGGCGGGCCCGTTCCTGGCTGGGCGAGGATCTGGACGCGCTGGAGGAGTTCACCCAGGGGCACCGGGGCGCGCTCAAGGTGTCGGCCGTGGGGCCTTGGACCCTGGCCGCCTCCCTCGAACTGCGCGGCGGCGAGGCCGCGCTGAGCGACCCGGGCGCCTGCCGGGACCTCACGGCCTCGCTCGCCGAGGGCGTGCGCGCCCATCTGGCGGAGGTGCGCCGCCGGGTGCCGGGCGCCGAGGTGGTGCTCCAGCTCGACGAGCCGTCGCTGACGCCGGTGCTGCGCGGGAGCGTCCGTACGGCGAGCGGCTACCGCACCCACGCCGCCGTGGACCGGGGCGTGGTCGAGGGCGCGCTGCGGTCCCTGGTGGAGGCGGCCGACGGGCCGGTGGTGGTGCACTCGTGCGCGCCGGCCGTGCCGTTCGGGCTGCTGCGGCGCGCGGGCGTCGCGGGGATCTCCTTCGATCTGTCGCTGCTCACGGAGGGTGAGGAGGAGGCGATCGGGGAAGCCGTGGAAGGCGGTACGGCACTCCTCATCGGCGCGGTACCCGGCACCGACGCCCCATTGTCGGACCCTGCCGGTAGCGTCGGGGGTGTCAGGACGCTGTGGCGCAGGCTGGGGCTGGCACCGGCGACTCTCGCGGAGTCGGTGGTGGTCACCCCGTCGTGCGGGCTCGCGGGCGCCTCGCCCGGGTACGCCCGCGCCGCGCTGGCCCACTGCGTCCGGGCGGCGAGATCGCTCGCGGACAACCCTGAGTAACGGGAGGACGACACGGTGGCCGGCGAACAGCAGTCAGAGGTCCCCGCCGAGGCGCGGGAGAGGCATGCCAGGCTCGCTGAGCAGATCGAGGAGCACCGCTTCCGGTACTACGTGAAGGACGCGCCGGTCGTCAGCGACGCCGAGTTCGACAAGCTTCTGCGCGCGCTGGAGGCGCTGGAGGAGGAGCATCCCACGCTCCGTACGCCCGACTCGCCGACCCAGAAGGTCGCGGGGGCGTACGAGACGGAGTTCACCGAGGTCGAGCACCGCGAGCGGATGCTCAGCCTGGACAACGCCTTCGACGACGACGAGCTGGCCACCTGGGCGGACCGCATCGCCAAGGAGCTGGGCAGCGGCTCGTACCACTTCCTGTGCGAGCTGAAGGTGGACGGCCTCGCGGTCAACCTCACCTATGAGCATGGGCGGCTGACCCGCGCCGCGACCCGTGGCGACGGCCGCACCGGCGAGGACATCACGCCCAATGTGCGGACGATCGCCAAGATCCCCAACCGGCTGACCGGCGACCGCGTCCCGGCGCTGGTGGAGGTGCGCGGCGAAGTCTTCCTGCCCCGCGAGCGGTTCGAGGAGCTGAACGCCCGGCTGGTGGAGGCGGGCAAGCCGCCCTTCGCCAACCCCCGGAACGCGGCGGCGGGTTCGCTGCGCCAGAAGGACCCGAAGATCACCGCGTCCCGGCCGCTGGACATGGTGGTGCACGGCATCGGGGCGCGCGAGGGCTTCGACATCGACCGGCTGTCGCAGGCGTACGAGCTGCTGCACGAGTGGGGGCTGCCCACCGCCGCCCACTTCTCGGTGGTGGACTCGATCGAGGGCGTGCGCGAGTACATCGGGTACTACGGCGAGAGCGAGCACCGGCACTCGGTGGAGCACGAGATCGACGGCGCGGTCGTCAAGCTGGACGAGATCCCGCTCCAGGGGCGGCTCGGCTCCACCTCGCGGGCGCCGCGCTGGGCGATCGCCTGGAAGTTCCCGCCCGAGGAGGTCAACACCAAGCTGGTGGACATCCGGGTGGGCGTGGGGCGCACGGGGCGGGTGACGCCTTATGCGGTGGTCGAGCCGATCACCGTCGCGGGCTCGGAGGTCGAATTCGCGACGCTGCACAACCAGGATGTGGTCAAGGCCAAAGGTGTGCTGATCGGTGACACCGTGGTGCTCCGCAAAGCGGGCGATGTCATTCCGGAAATTCTGGGCCCGGTCGTCGATCTGCGGGACGGCAGCGAGCGGGAATTCGTGATGCCGGCCGCCTGCCCCGAGTGCGATACACCGCTCCAGCCCGCCAAGGAGGGCGATGTCGATCTGCGGTGTCCCAACGGCCGGTCCTGCCCGGCGCAGCTGCGCGAGCGGATTTTCTATCTCGCCGGGCGGAAATCCCTGGACATCGAGAACCTCGGCTATGTCGCCGCCGCCGCCCTCACCCAGCCGCTGGAACCCGCCGAACCGCCGCTGAAGGACGAGGGCGATCTGTTCGACCTGAAGATCGAACAACTGCTGCCCATTCGGTCGTATGTACTGGACCCGGACAGCGGACTGCCCAAGCGTGATCCCGAGACCGGTGAGGAGAAGGTGGTCACCTTCTTCGCCACCCAGAAGGGCGAGGCGAAGAAGAACGCCCTGGCGATGCTGGCCAATATCGAGGCGGCCAAGGAGCGCCCACTGGCCCGGATCATCACCGGCCTTTCGATCCGTCATGTCGGCCCCGTCGCCGCCACCGCGCTGGCCCGGGAATTCCGCTCGCTGGACCGGATCGCCGAGGCGGACGAGGAGGAGCTGGCGGCCGTGGAGGGGGTCGGGCCGACCATCGCCGCCTCGCTCAAGGAGTGGTTCGCGGTCGACTGGCACCGCGAGATCGTCGAGAAATGGCGGCGCGCCGGGGTCCGGCTGGAGGAGGAGGGCGGCGAGGACGAAGGCCCCCGTCCGCTGGCGGGCCTCACCGTCGTCGTCACCGGAACGCTCCAGTCGTACACCCGGGATGGGGCCAAGGAGGCCCTACAGAGCCGTGGTGCCAAAGTCACCGGATCGGTTTCGAAAAAGACCGATTTCGTCGTCGTCGGCGACAATCCGGGCTCGAAGTATGACAAGGCCATGCAGGTGAAGGTTCCCGTGCTCGATGAGGACGGATTTGGCGTCCTGCTCGAACAGGGTCCCGACGCGGCGAGAGAGGTCGCGTTGACGCCCCCGGAAGAGCCCGGGGAAGAGTCCGCGGAGGAGTCCGGGGAAGAGTCCGCCGAGTAGCACGGATGGCCGGTGGAGCGGCGGTTGGAGTAGCCCCTGGAGTAGCCGCTCCACCCATCCGGCGCAGCGCTCCGGCCATCTTGTCCGCTCAATGGGTCCAAACCTGGCCGGATTACGACTGGGAGCACTTCCCGGGTACAGCCGGCGGGCATCACCCTTACAGCGCATAGCAGAAGGTCATGGATCGTCGGGCGGCATTCGGGGAACCGTCGCCGATCGCTGCCCGTCTTCCCCTTCTGCCGCCTACTGTTGAGGTGTGCGCCCGCCGTGGCGCTGGCACCGCCGGCTGTGAGAGGGACGGGTATGAAACCGACCGAAAGCGCCGCCCCGGCGTCGCGGCTGCGCCGGGCCGTGCTGCCCGCGCTGCCGGCCGCTGCGGTCGCCATGGCGGCTTTCGCACTCGGTATCGGAGTGTTCCGAGTGCTCGACGCGGGCAATGCGCTCTTTCCCGACGGAACCGTGGGCTGGTCGCTCGCCGTGCTCACCGGAATCATCGTCGGCCATCTGGTCGCTCTCGGCCGTGACCGCTGGTGGGGCGGCACCGGCTCCGGGGCCGCGTTAACCCTGGCGGCGCTGCTGCTCTACGGCTGGATTCCGGCCGTGCTGGTCAGCCTCGCCGTGGTCGTCCTGGTCGGCGCCGCCCGCCGGCACCGATGGCGGCAGGCCGCCCTGCACGGCGCGGTCGACATCCTCGGGGTGGGTGCGGCCGCCCTCACCCTCGCCGCCTTCGGCATCACCCCCTCCGTCGAACACCCCTGGCGCACCGACACCTGGCATGTGTCCGCCATCCCCCAGACGGCCCTGGCCGCCTTCGTCTATCTCGCGGTGACCCGCGCCCTGCTGTGGTGCTCCCTCGCCCCGCCCGGCGCCGGGCTGCCCACCGTCGCCCGTACCGCCCTCTTCCGGCAGGCCCTCGTCGGCATCGCGCTCCTCGGCATCGCCCCCCTCATCGTGGTCGTCGCCGGGGACACCCCGCTGCTGCTCCCGCTGTTCGCGGTGCCGCTGGTCGCCCTGGACTCCACGCTGTGGATCGCCCGGGTCCGCGCCGAGGAGCAGCTGCGCGACCCGCTCACCGGACTGCCCAACCGCCAGTGGCTGCTGGAGCGCACCTGGACCGCGCTGGACGAGGCCGAGCGGGCCGGCACCCGCACCGCGCTGGTGCTGCTGGACCTCGACCGCTTCCGTTCGGTCAACGACACCCTGGGCCATCTGGCCGGTGACCGGCTGCTGCTCCAGATCGCCGAGCGGCTGCGGCTCGCCCTGCCGCGCGGGGCGGAGGTGGCCCGGCTCGGCGGCGACGAGTTCGCGGTGTTGCTGCCCACCACCGACTCGCTCACCAGCGCCCAGCGCAGCGCCCGCGTCCTCGTCGGCGACCTCGGCTCCCCGCTCGACCTGGACGGGCTGACCCTGGTGCTCGAGGCCAGCGCGGGCGTCGCCGTCTACCCCGACCACGCCCTGGACGCCGAGGGGCTGCTGCGCCGCGCCGACGTCGCGATGTACCAGGCCAAGCGGGACCGCAGCGGAGTCGAGCTGTACGAGGCGCGGCGGGACGGCAACACCCCCGACCGGCTCGGTCTGCTCGGCGATCTGCGGCGCGCCCTGGACGCGGGCGACGTCGAGCTGCACTACCAGCCCAAGGTCGGCTTCGACGGCCATGTGGCGGGCCTGGAGGCCCTGGTGCGCTGGGTGCACCCGGACCGGGGGAAGGTGCCGCCGGACGAGTTCATCTCCATGGCCGAGAGCTCCGGGCTGATGCCCCGGCTGACCGAGTACGTCCTGGAGACGGCCCTGGGCCAGGTCGCGCGGTGGCGCGCGGACGGCCTCGAGGTGCCCGTCGCCGTCAACGTCTCGCCGCGCGATGTCCACACCCCCGGTTTCGCGGGCGCGGTCGCCGGGCGGCTGGCCCGGCACGGGGTCCCGGCGGGCGCCCTCCAGCTGGAGATAACCGAGCACGTCCTGCTGGAGGACCCGCAGCGGGCCGCCGACACCCTGGCCGGGCTCACCGGCCATGGGGTGAAGATGTCGCTGGACGACTTCGGGACGGGGTATTCGTCGCTGGTCCATCTGCGGCGGCTGCCGGTGAGCGAGCTCAAGATCGACCGCTCCTTCGTGGCCCGGCTGGCGGTGGACAACGAGGACGCGGAGATCGTCCGCTGTACGGTCGACCTCGCCCACTCGCTGGGCCTGCTCGTGGTCGCGGAGGGCGTCGAGGACGACGAGACCTGGGAGCGGCTGCGGGACCTGGGCTGCGACGCGGTCCAGGGCTGGCTGGTGGCCGCGGCGATGCCGCCGGAGGAGATGACGGCGTGGCTGCGGGCGCGGGGTGAGAGTGGCTGGCACCGCGAGACGGCGGAGCCGTCGGACGAAGCCGCTGCCGCGGAGGCGGACGAGGACGCGGATCAGCCCGTGACATAGGGGTGCGGCGTCGGTGCTGCCCCTTGGCGTTTCGTTGCCGGGTGCGGTCCGGTGGGTGGCGTTGTGCCCACCCGTCCCGCCCTGCGGGACGACTGCCCACAACGTGGAGTGCCGCAAAGCCTTTCGCGCGCCGTGCGGCGGGAGCCATAGGATTGGGGCCGAAACACTCCACACTCACCCAGAGGATCGCTGCATGCCTGGCATCACGCGCGAGGAGGTCGCCCACCTCGCCCGGCTGGCGCGTCTGGAGCTGAAGGCCGAAGAGCTAGACCACTTCGCCGGACAGCTCGACGACATCATCGGCGCGGTCGCCCGCGTCTCCGAGGTCGCCGACCAAGACGTTCCGCCGACCTCTCACCCGCTGCCGCTGACCAACGTCATGCGCCCGGACGAGGTCCGTCCGTCCCTGACCCCGCAGCAGGCGCTGGCCTGCGCCCCGGCCCAGGAGCAGCAGCGTTTCAAGGTGCCGCAGATCCTGGGGGAGGAGTGACCACCGTGACCGACCTGACCAGGCTCACCGCGGCCGAGATCGCCGCCAGGATCGCCTCCGGCGAGGTCACCGCCGTCGAGGTGACCGAGGCGCACCTGGCCCGTATCGAGGCCGTCGACGAGAAGGTGCACGCCTTCCTGCACGTGGACCGCGAGGGGGCGCTCGCCCAGGCGCGCGCCGTCGACGCGAAGCGGGAGCGCGGTGAGGAGCTGGGCCCGCTGGCCGGTGTTCCGCTCGCGCTCAAGGACATCTTCACCACCAAGGGGATCCCGACCACGGTCGGTTCCAAGATCCTCGACGGTTGGATCCCGCCGTACGACGCGACCGTCACCCAGCGGCTGCGGGACGCGGACGTGATCGTCCTCGGCAAGACCAACATGGACGAGTTCGCCATGGGGTCCTCGACCGAGAACAGCGCCTTCGGCCCCACCGGCAACCCCTGGGACCTCACCCGGGTCCCCGGCGGCTCCGGCGGCGGCTCCTCCGCCTCGCTGGCCTCCTTCCAGGCCCCGCTCGCCATCGGCACCGACACCGGCGGCTCGATCCGCCAGCCCGCCGCCGTCACCGGCACGGTCGGGGTCAAGCCGACGTACGGCGGGGTCTCCCGCTACGGCATGGTGGCGTTCTCGTCCTCGCTCGACCAGGGCGGACCCTGCGCCCGCACCGTGCTGGACGCGGCGCTGCTGCACGAGGTCATCGCCGGGCACGACCCGATGGACTCGACCTCCATCGACGAGCCGGTCCCGGCCGTCGTCGAGGCCGCCCGCAACGGAAGCGTGCGGGGCATGCGGATCGGCGTCGTCAAGGAGTTCGCGGGCGAGGGCTACCAGGCCGGCGTCATGCAGCGCTTCAACGAGTCGGTGGAGCTGCTGCGGGAGCTGGGCGCCGAGATCGAGGAGATCTCCTGCCCGTCCTTCGACAAGGCGCTGGCCGCGTACTACCTGATCGCGCCGTCCGAGTGCTCGTCCAACCTGGCCCGCTTCGACGCCATGCGCTACGGCCTGCGGGTGGGCGACGACGGCACCAAGTCCGCCGAGGACGTCACCGCGCTCACCCGTGCGGAGGGCTTCGGCGCCGAGGTCAAGCGCCGGATCATGCTCGGCACCTACGCGCTCAGCTCCGGCTACTACGACGCGTACTACGGCTCCGCGCAGAAGGTCCGTACGCTGATCAAGCGCGACTTCGAGAAGGCCTTCGAGCGGGTCGACGTGCTGATCTCGCCGACCACCCCGACCACCGCCTTCCCGATCGGCGAGCGCGCCGACGACCCGATGGCGATGTATCTGGCCGACCTCTGCACGATTCCCACCAACCTCGCGGGGAACGCGGCCATGTCACTGCCCTGCGGTCTGGCACCGGAGGACGGTCTGCCGGTCGGATTGCAGATCATCGCCCCCGCCATGGCCGACGACCGGCTCTACAAGGTCGGTGCCGCGGTCGAGGCCGCGCTCATCGGCAAGTGGGACCACCCGCTGATCGAGGAGGCACCGTCCCTATGAGTGCGATCAAGAAGGCGAAGGGCTTCAAGAAGTCCAGGCCCGGCACCTACCTGTCCATCGCGACCTCGCTGTTCGGCGCGGTCAGTGTGGCGAAGCAGGCCAAGAAGGCCCGATTCGAGAACGACAAGCTACAGCTGGCCGACGCGGTGGTCTCGGCCGCCGCCATCGTCACCGGCGTCGCCCTGCTCATCCGCGAGCTCAAGCGCATGGGCGACGACGACGTCCTCGCGGACTGAGAGGTTAGTTTTCCGTGACCGTCACTGAACTGGTGTCGTACGAGGACGCCCTCGCCACCTACGACCCCGTGATGGGGCTCGAGGTGCATGTCGAGCTCGGCACCAAGACCAAGATGTTCTGCGGGTGCTCCACGGCGCTGGGCGCCGAGCCCAACGCGCAGACCTGCCCCACCTGCCTCGGCCTGCCCGGCTCGCTCCCGGTGGTCAACGCGACCGGCGTCGAGTCGGCCATCAAGATCGGACTCGCGCTCAACTGCGAGATCGCCGAATGGTGCCGCTTCGCCCGGAAGAACTACTTCTATCCGGATATGCCGAAGAACTTCCAGACGTCGCAGTACGACGAGCCGATCGCCTTCAACGGCTATCTGGACGTCGATGTCGACGGTGAGGTCTTCCGCGTCGAGATCGAGCGCGCCCATATGGAGGAGGACACCGGAAAGTCCACCCATGTGGGTGGCGCGACCGGCCGCATCCACGGCGCCCAGCACTCCCTCCTGGACTACAACCGGGCCGGGATCCCGCTGATCGAGATCGTCACCAAGCCGATCGTCGGCGCCGGGGAGAAGGCCCCGGAGGTCGCCAAGGCGTATGTGACCGAGCTGCGCGAGCTCATCAAGTCGCTCGGGGTCTCCGAGGCGCGCATGGAGATGGGCCAGATGCGCTGCGATGTGAACCTGTCGCTGCGCCCGCAGGGCGCCGACAAGTTCGGCACCCGCTCCGAGACCAAGAACGTCAACTCGCTGCGGTCGGTCGAGCGCGCGGTCCGCTTCGAGATCCAGCGCCATGCCGCGGTGCTGAACGACGGCGGCACGATCATCCAGGAGACCCGTCACTTCCACGAGGAGGACGGCTCCACGACCTCGGGCCGGGTCAAGGAGGAGGCGGAGGACTACCGCTACTTCCCCGAGCCCGATCTGGTGCCGGTCGCCCCCGCCCGGACGTGGGTGGAGGAGCTGCGCGGCGGGCTTCCGGAGCTGCCGCGGGTGCGTCGCAACCGGCTGCGCGAGGAGTGGGGCCTGTCCCGGCACGAGATGCAGTCGGTGCTCAACGCGGGCGCGATCGACCTGATCACGGCCACGATGGACGAGGGTGCCCCGGCCGACCAGGCCCGTAAGTGGTGGATGGGCGAGCTGGCCCGCCGTGCCAACGAGGACGGTGTGGAGCTCGCCGGGCTGCCGATCACCCCGGCGCAGGTCGCCCGGGTGTGCGCGCTGGTCAAGGAGGGTTCGCTCAACGACAAGCTGGCCCGCCAGACCATCGAGGGCGTCCTCGCGGGCGAGGGCGGCCCGGACGAGGTCGTCGCCGCGCGCGGGCTGAAGGTCGTCTCGGACGAGGGCGCGCTGGGCACCGCCGTGGACGAGGCGATCGCGGCCAACACGGCCATCGCCGACAAGATCCGCGGCGGCAAGGTCGCGGCGGCGGGTGCGCTGGTCGGCGCGGTCATGAAGGCCACGCGCGGCCAGGCGGACGCGGCGCGGGTGCGCGAGCTGATCCTGGAGAAGCTGGGCGTCGAGGGCTGACCGGCTCGACGTACATCCGTTTCGGTTCCTGACGGCGGCGGGGTGCGCGAGGGCGCGCCCCGCCGCCGTCGTATGCGCCCTTCCGCGCTGTCCGGCGGCTCACGCGGCGGAGCCGCATGGCGATGCTTTCCCCTCCCCGCCCCTTCCCGCTACCAGGGGCTCCGCCCCTGGACCCCGGGGGCGACATGCCGACCGTCGCGCCGTGAACCCCCGCACGGACGGGCTGAGCGCGGGCGGCACGCCGTCGCAATGCATGACCGGCGGACGCCCGTGCACATCCGCGGTATCCGGCCGGGGAGGGCGGCGCCCGCACTGGCGGCTTGACCGCCATCGCCACGTCGGCGCCCCCGTACCTCCGGGTCGTCCGGCTGGGGTCTGGGGGAGCCCCAGTTTCGGGAAGGGGCGGGGAGGGGAGCAGCTCGCCGCAGGCGTCACGATCCGCCGGGCGCCCCCGCACGTCCGGGTCGTCCGGCTGGGGTCTGGGGCGGAGCCCCGCCATGCGGCGGAGCCGCATATCGATGCCGTGGGAAGGGACGGGGAGGGGGCAGCTCGCCGCGGGCGCCAAGACCCGCCGGGCGCCCCTGGAGCAGCCCGGACGTCCCCCGTACCTCCGGGTCGTCCGGCTGGGGTCTGGGGGAGCCCCAGTTTCGGGAAGGGGCGGGGAGGGGAACAGGTCGCCGCAGGCGTCACGATCCGCCGGGCGCCCCCAGAGCGGTCCGGGCCCCAAGACCCGCCGCCCCCCACAGCAGCCCGGCCACCCCTAGAGCAGCATCGGCTCCAGATGCGGCACCTCGAACCCCTCGTCGTCGAAGGGATACAGCGGCCGTACGAGCCGCCGATGGCCCAGGCGCGCCAGATCCTGGTCGACCCCACCGGGCGTGAGCGCGAGCCGCCAGTCCGCCGCCAAGTCGTACAGCTCGGGCTCCAGATAGCCGATCTTGACGACGACGAGGTCATAGCCGCGCGGATCCAGCTCGCCGAAGTCGGCCAGGGTGTGGAACGGCTTGCGGCGGCTGACCAGGATCGCCGTGACGCCCCCTTGGCGCACCGCCGCGAGATCCCCGCCGACCGGGTCGTCCCGGCGCAGGGCGACCACCTCGCCGGTCAGTTCGCAGGGCGCGGCGTGGTCCGCCGTCCCCCGGCTGATCCCGCCGCCGACGGACAGCCGGACCGTCGCGCCCGGCCCGGCGGCGAAGCACTCCGCGACCGCCGCCGGATCGGTGATCCCGGGGTGCAGGGCGGTCGCGCGGCCGGCGGCCAGATCCTCGTTGGCCAGCAGCCGCCCGAGCATATAGGCGAGGTCCCCCGCGCCCCCGGCCGTGGGATTGTCGCCGGAGTCGCTGATCAGGAAGGGGCGGGCGGAGGAGGCGATGGCCTCGGCGACGCACTCGTCGGCGCCTCCGGTGGGGCCGACGAAGGCGAAGTCGCGGCGCATCTCCCAGTACTCGCGGGCCAGGGAGCGGGTCTGCTCGACGGCGAGCACGGGGTCGTCGCCGGTCACCACGACGGCCGCCCGGCAGCGCGGCTCGTCGGCCCAGGCGTAGCCCACCCAGATCGCCGCGTCCACGACACCGTCCATCGCCTCCACGGCGGCCAGCCGCCCGTACAGCGACTTGGCGGGCTCCAGACGGGTGCTGGTGCGCTCCCCGGGCAGCAGTACCGGGATCTGCACCCAGGCCAGATGCGGACGGCCCCTGCCGGAGGCCAGGCGCTCCACCAGCTTGCGGGCGGCGCGCTCGCGGGTCTCCCAGGCGTCCTCGTGCGGGGCGAGCCGGTGGGCGGTGATCAGATCGAGTCGGCCGGCGAAGCGGCGGGAGACATTGCCGTGGAGGTCCATGGCGGCGGAGATCAGCGCGTCGGGCCCGATCGCCTCCCGTACGGCCTCGGTCAGATCGCCCTCGGCGTCCTCCAGGCCAACGACGCTCATCGCGCCGTGGATGTCGTAGACCAGCCCGTCGAGCGGCCCGGCCCGCCGCAGCCGGTCGATCAGCTCGCCCTTGATCCGGTCGTAGGTCCCGCGCTCGACCGGGCCGCCGGGGAGCGAGACGGCGTGGAGCAGTGGCACCCACTCGGCGCGCCCGGCCAGATCGCCGTCCGGCCGGGTCCAGGCGTAGCGGTCCAGCAGCTCGGCGCCGCGGGTCACGCGGAAGTCGTCGTAGGCCGCGCGGTGCGGGCTGAAGGTGCTGGACTCGATGTGCATACCGCCGATGCCGATACGCGGGCGGCGGCCTCCGGACGCGGCAGGATTCATGCTCTCCGACTTCCCCCTCCCGTATGTGGTGAAGCCCACAAAGGGGACAAAGGATCTTTTCCGCCTGGCAGAGTGCCAGGTCACAAGCACATCACGGCGCCCCCCGGCGCACGACCCGGAAAGCAGCCATGGCCGCACTCGCCCGCTGGTGTCTCAGGCGCCGCGCCATCGTCATCGTGTTGTGGCTGGCCGCCTTCGCCGGGGTCGCCGCGGCGGCGGCCGTGACGGGTTCGGCGTACTCCAACGACTACGACATCCCGGGCACCGACTCCTCCAAGGTCTCCGCCCTGATGGAGCGGCGGCTGCCGGACCGGGCGGGGGACAGCGACACCATCGTCTGGCACACCGCGGACGGCGCGGGCACCGTACGCGCCCCAGGGGTCGAGCGGCGGATGGCGGCGGCGCTGCGGCAGGTGGCGGACCTGCCCGGCGTCGCCTCCGTGACCGGCCCGTACGGCGCCGTCTCCGCGACCGGTCCGTACGGCGCCGGTGACACCGGCCGGCTGGGCGGATCCGGCGGGCTCGGCGAAGCCGGTGACAACAGCCGGATCAGCGCCGACGGGCACACCGCCTACGCCACCGTCGTCTTCCGCGAACCCGCCGCCGACCTGGGCGAGGCGGAGGTGCGCCGGGTGCTCGACACGGTGCGCTCCGCCGCCGCCGGGGCCAAGGGACTCCAGGTCGAGATGGGCGGCGCGGGCGCCGGGCTCACCGAGCGGACCGGGCCCGCCCATCTGAGCGAGGCCATCGGGGTCGGCGTGGCCGCCGTGGTGCTCTTCCTCGCGTTCGGCTCGCTCGCGGCGACGCTTCTGCCGATAGCCACCGCGCTCATCGGCGTCGGCACCGCGTACGCGGCCATCGGGCTGCTCGGCCACGCCATGACGATCGCCGACTTCGCGCCCATGCTCGGCATGCTGATCGGCCTCGGCGTGGGGATCGACTACGCGCTGTTCATCGTCACCCGGCACCGCAAGGGGCTGCGGCGGGGGCTTTCGGTCGAGCAGGCCGCCCAGCGCGCGGTGGCCACCTCGGGGCGCGCGGTGGTCTTCGCGGGCGCGACCGTCTGTCTCGCGCTCCTCGGCATGCTCGTCCTGCGGCTGTCCTTCCTCAACGGGGTGGCGGTCGCGGCGGCGCTCACCGTCGCCCTTACGGTCGCCGCCTCGCTCACCCTGCTGCCCGCGCTGCTCGGACTGATCGGCATGCGGGCCCTGAGCCGGAAGGAGCGCAGACGGCTGGCCGATCGGGGGCCGGAGGCCGCGGCGTCCCAGGGCCTGTGCGCCCGCTGGGCGCTCTACGTCGAGCGCCGCCCCAAACTGCTGGGAGCGGCCGCGGCCGCCCTCATCGCGGTGCTCGCCCTGCCCACCTTCTCGCTCCACCTGGGCACCTCGGACCAGGGCAACGGCTCCTCGGCCTCGACCACGCGCCGCGCCTACGACCTGCTGGCCGAGGGGTTCGGACCAGGTTTCAACGGCCCATTGACGCTGATAGGCAGCATGGACGGGGCCGACGACCGTATGGCCTTCACCCAACTGTCCGAGACCCTGCGCACCATCCACGGGGTGGCCTCGGTGAGCGCCGCGGACCTGGGCGGAGGCGGCGACACCGGCGTCATCACGGTCGTCCCCACGACGGCACCGCAGTCACGGGACACCTCCGACCTCGTCGGACGGCTGCGCGCCGAGGTGCTGCCCCGGGCCGAGGAGGGCAGCTCGCTGCGGGTCTACGTGGGCGGGCTGACCGCGGGCTACGACGACTTCGCCGCGGTGATCGTGAGCAAGCTGCCGCTGTTCGTGGGGGTGGTGGTGGCGCTGGGATGTGTGCTGTTGCTGCTCGCGTTCCGCAGCATCGGCATCCCGGTCAAGGCGGCGGTCATGAACGTGGCCGCCGTCGCGTCGTCCTTCGGCGTGGTGGTCGCGATCTTCCAATGGGGCTGGGGGAGCGAACTGCTGGGGCTGGGCAGGGCGGGCCCGATCGAGCCCTTCCTGCCGGTGATCATGGTGTCGGTGCTCTTCGGGCTCTCCATGGACTACCAGGTCTTCCTGGTCAGCCGGATGTACGAGGAGTGGCGGCGCACCCGGGACAACCGCACCGCGGTCCGGGTGGGGCTCGCCGAGACCAGCCGGGTCATCAACTCCGCGGCCGTCATCATGATCGCGGTCTTCTCGGCATTCGTGCTGAGCGGCGACCGGATCATCGCGATGTTCGGCATCGGACTGGCGGCCGCGGTCGCCCTGGACGCCTTCGTCCTCCGTACGCTCCTGGTGCCCGCGCTGATGCATCTGCTCGGGGGCGCCAACTGGTGGCTGCCGGGCTGGCTGGAGCGGCTGCTGCCGAGGATCAGCATCGAGGCGGAGGGCGATGGCGCGGGCGACGCCGAGGCCGATGGTGAGGGCGACGCCCATGGCGATGGCGAGGGGTCGGCGCCCGGACCGGTGGCGGTGCCCGTGCCACTGCCGGGGCAGCCCGCGAACGGCGCGGCGCGGGCCGGTACGGCACGGTCGCCGGTGCCCTAAGGACCCTCCTCGGGCCTTCTCAGCCGTGTGGGCCGGGTGCCTAAGGCCCTGGCCCGAGCGAAGATCGGGCAGCCTGCCGATGTGCCGGGCCCTCCTGGGCGACGAGAGTGGACGCGTTCCACGAAACCAATCGTCACAGGGGGAGAACGCCATGCTGCACCATGAGCTGTACCGGATCCGTGAGGCCGAGCTGCTGCGGGAGGCCGCCGCCCACCGGCTGGTCCGGGAGGCGGCCGAGGGGCCCGGCGGCCGGTCGGCCGGGCGGGAGGGGGGAGGGCGGCCGAGGCCGGTCCGGCGGTGGCGCGGCGACCGCTCACCGCGGTCGTACCGCACGGCGGCCTGACGGCGGCCGGGCCGTGCCGCTCGTCATAGGGGCTGGAGCAGGGTCTGGAGCCGGAGCTGGGTCTGGAGCCGGAGAGGTGGAACCCGGAACGGCGGGTGCCGGAAAAGCCGGTGCCGCGCTGTCGGGGCCCTGTGCGATGCTCGACGACGTGCACACCACGTCCGTCAGCCCGGTCTTCATCGGCCGCGCCCAGGAGTTGGCGACCCTCGAGGACGCGCTCGCCCGCGCCACCGCGGGCGAGCCGCAGGTGCTGCTGGTGGGGGGAGAGGCGGGGGTCGGCAAGACCCGGCTCATCGACGAGTTCCTGGCCTCGGCCGTGGCCGCGGGGGCGGTCGCCGCGGTCGGCGGCTGTGTGGAGATCGGCGCCGACGGACTGCCGTTCGCGCCCGTGTCCACCGTGCTGCGCTCACTGCGCCGCAAGCTGGGCACCGAGCTGGACGGGGCCGCCGCCGGACAGGAGGGCGAACTGGCCCGGCTGCTGCCCGAGCTGGGCGAGACCTCCCGCGCGTCCCGTGACGGAGACGGCCGGGCCCGGCTGTTCGAGCTCACGGTCCGGCTGCTGGAGCGGCTGGCCGCGGAGCGCGTCCTCGTCGTCGCCATCGAGGATCTGCACTGGGCGGACCGCTCCACCCGCGAACTGCTCGGCTATCTCTTCCGCTCGCTGCTCAGCGCCCGGCTGCTGGTCGTGGCCACCTACCGCTCCGACGACATTCACCGCCGCCATCCGCTGCGCCCCTTCCTCGCCGAGGTGGACCGGATGCGCGAGGTGCGGCGCATCGAGCTGTCCCGCTTCACCCGGGGCGAGGTGCACGCCCAGCTGACCGGGATCAACGGGGCCGAGCCGGAGCGCGAGCTGGTCGACCGGATCTTCAAGCGCAGCGACGGCAATGCCTTCTTCGTGGAGGAGATCGCCCGCTCCCTCAACGAGGGCTGCGCCACCGGGCTCAGCGAATCGCTGCGCGATCTGCTGCTGGTGCGGGTCGAGGCGCTGCCCGAGGAGGCCCAGGGGGTGGTGCGGATCCTCGCCGAGGGCGGCTCCTCGGTGGAGTACGAACTGCTGCGCGCGGTCGCCCGGCTGGGCGAGGACGAGCTGATCGACGCGCTGCGGGCCGCCGTAGGGGCGAACATCCTGCGCCCCACGGCCGACGACAGCGGCTACCGCTTCCGGCATTCGCTGGTGCGCGAGGCCGTGCGGGACGATCTGCTGCCCGGCGAGCGCTCCCGGCTCAACCGGCGCTTCGCGGAGGCCCTGGAGGCCAAGCCCGCGCTGGTACGGGCCGATGAGCGGGCCGCCCGGCTGGCCAGCTACTGGTACCACGCGCACGACCCCGCCAAGGCCCTGCCCGCCGTGCTCCAGGCGTCCGTCGCGGCGCGGCGGCGGTACGCCCACGCGGAGCAACTGCGGCTGCTGGAGCGGGCCATGGAGCTGTGGGAGGACGCCCCCGAGGAGATACGTCGGGCGCAGCGGCCCATGGACTACGCGGAGGTGTACCCCGCCCGCGGCTGCGAGGACCAGGCGCTGCGCCATCTCGATCTGCTCGCCGAGGTGGTGGTGGCCGCGCATATGTCCGGGCAGCGGGAGCGCGCGCTGGCCGTCAGCAAGCGGGCGCTGCGGACGCTGAACCGGGGCGGTGACGATCCGCTGCGGGCCGCCTGGTTCTGGACCCAGCAGGGCAAACTGATGGAGGGCCTGGCCCGCGGTGACGGCTGGGAGGAGCTGAGCCGGGCCCAGGAGCTGGTGCGCGGGCTGCCGCCGTCCCCCGTGCACGCCGAGGTCATGGCGCAGGTGGCGGGCTGGACGATGACCCACCGGCCAGGCGCCGAGGGCCTGGCCGCCGCCGAGCGGGCGGTGGAGCTGGCCCGGCTGGTCGGCGCCGAGAGCACGGAGCTGAACGCCCGTCTGACACTGGGCTACTTCACCGGTGACTCCGGCGACGTCGAGCGCGGGCTGGCCGAGATGCGCAAGGTCTGCGAGCGGGCCCTGGACCTCGATGACATCAGCGTCCTGGGGCGCTGCTATGTGAATCTGGCCTCGGTGCTGGAGGGGGTCGGCCGGTCGGCCGAGGCGGTGGAGACCGCCGAGGAGGGCGCCCGGGCCCTGGACCGCGTCGGCCTGGTGGACTCCCGGGCGTGGGTCTACGGGAATCTGGCCGAGTCGCTGTTCTCCCTGGGCCGCTGGGACGAGGCGGAGGCGGCGGCCCTGAAGACCCGGCGGCTCGCCCTCGGCACCAAGCCGCGCGGCACCGCCGCCAACCGGCTCGTCCAGCTGGCGTTGGCGCGCGGGGAGTGGGACACGGCGGAGCGCGAGCTGGCCGCGGCCCGGGAGCACTACGGCGCCCGCAACACCGAACCGCAGTACACCCTCCAGATCATGGGGCACGCCATCGAACTCGCGGCGGCCCGTGGCCGGATCCTGGAGGTCCGGGCCCTGCTGGACCAGGCCGTGGAGACCGGTTTCCCGCCCGGGATGCAGCGCTACGCCTGGCGGTTGCTGTACGCGGCCGCCGCGGCCGAGTCGGCCGCGCGCGGACTGCCCACGGCCGAGCCGGGCCGGGGCGAGGCGCTGGCCCGCCTCCGGGCGGCGGTGAAGCGGGTGCCGCAGCCCGTGCCGGTGTGGCGGGCCCACGCGGCGATGGTCCAGGCCGAACTGGCGCGCGCCGAGGGCCGGGACCGGCCCGACCTCTGGGCCGAGGCCACGGCCGCCTTCGCCGCGCTGGATCGCCCCTACCCCCTGGCCCGCGCCCGCCACCGCTGGGCAGAGGCACTACTCACCCCCACCCCGAGCCCGTCTGCCCGGGGCACCCCCGCCCCGGTCCTCTCCGGCCAAGGTGCCCCCGACGTAGCCACCCCTGGCCCGGGCGCCTCCGGCCAAGGTGACTCCGGTCGGGGTGCTCTGGGTCGGGGCACCGGGGCCCAGGCTGATCGCGAGCATGCCGCCGAACTGCTCGCCCAGGCGTATGCCGTGGCCGACCGGCTGGGTGCCCGTCCGCTGCGCGAGGAGATCGAGCTGCTGGCCCGGCGTGCCCGGCTGCCCTTGGCGTCCGCCGTGACCCGCGCCGCGCTTGACGCGTCCCCGGGGCGCACCCCCGCGCTGCCTCCGGGCCCTGGCTCCCCGGCCCCGGCCGCCGAGGCCGCCGGACCCGCCGATCCGGCCGAGGAGCTGGGGCTGACGCCGCGGGAGCGGGATGTGCTGCGGCTGGTCGCCGACGGCCGCAGCAATCGCCAGATCGCCGAGGAGCTCTTCATCTCGCCCAAGACGGCCAGCGTGCATGTCTCCAACATCCTGGCCAAGCTGGGCGTCTCGGGCCGGACCGAGGCTGCCGCAGTGGCCCACCGACTGCGCCTGGTGGACGGCCTGGCCAACGGCGCGGCGGCGGCCCGCTGACGGGGTGCGCGGTGCGCACCGTCAGCACGCCGGGGCGCTGACGAGACGCGCGGTACCCCGACCGCCCGCCGGGCCAGTCCCCTTCCGGGTCAGTCCTCTCCCGGGTCAGTCCGCTTCTCAGTCCCCTTCGCGGGGACGGATCACCACTCGCCCGGAGTCAAGGTCTATAGGGCCCTTCCCCGGGTCGCTGCTGCGCGTCTCGTCGAGCGTGAACTCCAGCCGGTTGCGCTCTTCCTCGGTGTGCTTGCGGCCGGGCGCGAACAGTTCCTCGATGAGGTTGAACATGACGACCCCCGTAGGCGTGCGACTGCTGCCAGTGTAGGCAGACCCGTCACAGAACGGGCACTCCGCACCATGTCGGCCGAACTCAACGCCACGACCAGCCGATTCGCCCTCCCCTCGGTGGACCTTCCTTAAGTGGCTCTCCCGTCAGTGGATCCCTTCAGCGGACCTCCAACCGCAGGATCCGGTCGTCCTCCCGGCCCGGATCACCACGCCCATCCGTATTGCTCGTGGTCAGCCACAGCCCCCCGTCGTCCGCCGCCACCACGCTGCGCAGCCGTCCGTACTTCCCGTCCAGGAACGACTGTGGCTTCGCCACCGCCTTGTCGCCCTTCAGCGGAATGCGCCACAGCCGCTCACCGCGCAGCCCGGCCATCCAGATCGAGCCCTTGGCGAAGGCGATTCCGCTCGGCGAGGCGTCCTTGGGCTTCCACTGCTCCAGCGGATCGGCGAAGCCCTTCTTCCCGGCCTTGCCCTCGACTTCCGGCCAGCCGTAGTTCTTGCCCGGCTCGATCAGATTGAGCTCGTCCCAGGTGTCCTGGCCGAACTCGGAGGCCCACAGCCGCTTGTCCGCGTCCCAGGCCAGACCCTGCACATTGCGGTGCCCCGGGGAGTAGACGACCGACTGGGCGTCGGGATTGCGGGGCGCGGGCTCGCCGTCCGGGGTCATCCGCAGGATCTTGCCGCCGAAGGAGTCCATGTCCTGGGCGAGTCCGCGGTCACCGCTCTCGCCCGTGCCCGCGTAGAGCATCTTGTCCGGGCCGAAGGCGATGCGGCCCCCGTTGTGGATCGTGCCCTTGGGGATGCCCTTGAAGATCGTGTCCGGGGCGCCGAGCTGATCGCCGGCGGGGCGCTTGTCGTCGTACACCATCCGGACGATGCGGTTGTCCGAATCGGTGGTGAAGTACGCGTAGACCATATGGTCCGTGCCGAAGTCGGAGGAGACCGCCAGCCCCAGCAGCCCGCCCTCACCGGCGGCGGAGACGCCCGGGACGGACCCGAGCTCGGTCTTCTTCCCCGAGTCCGCGGAGACCTTGAAGATCTTCCCGGTGTTCCGCGAGGAGACCAGCAGATCCCCGCCGGGCAGCGGCGCGAGCCCCCAGGGGGAGTTCAGCTTCGTGGTGAGCGTGCGCTCCACCTTCACCGAGCCCTTCGCGGGCGCCGCCGACTCCGTAGGCGAGGGCGACCCCGAGGAGGAGCCCCCGCCGCCCGGCTTCGTGGGCCCGGACGAGCGGCCACCCGGTCTATTGATGCTGTCGCCGTCGGACGAGCAGCCCGCCACGAGCACCACGGCGGCAGCGGCAGCGGCGGCGAGAACAGAGGTGACGCGAGGACGTCGCACGGTCGGGTTCCTCTCCATGGGCACGTGTGCCGCGGCACGGCACTGATTCTTATACACCGCGGGCCCGCGCCGGGTTCCCATCCCCGAATCGGGCCCGGACCAGGGCGGAACGCACAACGGCGGCCCGCGCCGGGCGGCCGGGCGCGACGCGTTCAGTCCCATGACCCCCGCGCCGGCGGCAGCCCCGCGATCTCGTCGAGGTCCTCGGGGGAAAGCGGCAGACCGGCCGCCGCGCAGTTCTCCGCCGCCCACCGCTCCCGCTTCGTCCCCGGCACCGGCACCACATGCGGCCCCTGCGCCAGCAGCCAGGCCAGGGCCACCTGCGCCGGGGTCACCCCGTCCCCGTGCCGCTGGGCGACCCGCCGCAGACCGGCCACGATCGGCTGGTTCGCGGCCATCATCTCCGCCGTGAACCGCGGATGCCGGGCCCGCATGTCGTCCGGCTCGAAACCCTGCCCGGGGGTGAGCGTCCCGCTCAGGAAGCCGTTGCCCAGCGGCATCGCCGCCAGGAAGCCCACCCCGCGCGAGGCGCACCACGGCACCAGCGCCTCCAGCGCGTCGGGCGACCACACCGACAGCTCCGCCTGCACACAGCTGACCGGAAAGACCTGCTGGACCCGCTCCAACTGGCGCACCGTGGCGTCGTGCATCCCGGCTCCCGCCCTCCGCTGCGCCCGCGCGCCCACCGCGCACAGCCCGAGCGCCCGTACCTTCCCGGCCGCGACCAGCTCCGCCATCGCGCCCCAGGTCTCCTCTATGGGGACCTCGGGGTCGGCCCGGTGCAGCTGGTAGAGGTCGATCACATCGGTCTGGAGCCGGCGCAGCGAGGCGTCGCAGGCCCGCTTCACATAGCCGGGCCGCCCGTTGGCCACGATGTGCTGGTCGCCCACCAGCAGTCCGCACTTGGTGGACACGAAGGCGTCCGCCCGCCGCTCCTTGAGTACCCGCCCCACCAGCAGCTCATTGGTGAACGGGCCGTACATGTCGGCGGTGTCCAGCAGGCTCGCCCCCGAGTCCAGCGCGGTGTGCACGGTGCGCACCGACTGCTCGCCACTGCGCTGCGAAGCGGTGTACGCCCAGCTCATCGGCATGCATCCCAGGCCGATGGCCCCCACTTCGAGCGCCGCCGCTCCGATTCTCCTGCGCTCCACCTGGCCTGACCCCTCCCGTTCCTCGGACCCCAAACTAACCTCTGCCAACGGCCGGTGATCGAATAGCCTCCTGGCATGAGTGCAGATCACAGCGATACGTTCCGCCACCACGATTCGACTCACGGTTCATCCGAAGCGCGCGACCTGGTGTGGCTGCCCATCCCGCCCGAGGAGATGGACGGCCTCCCCGACACCCTCGAATACGCCCACTGGGACGGCGGTGAGGACTTCCCCACCGACCCGGCGCGCTGCGCGTTCTACTGCGTCCCCTACATGAAGCCGCCGCAGGTGTGCACCCGCCCGCTGCCCGCCATGACCAACCTGCGGGTGGTGCAGACCCTGACCGCCGGAATAGACCACATCAAGCCCGCGCTGGCCGATCTCGCGCCCGGGGTGCGGCTGTGCAACGCGCGCGGGGTGCACGACGCGAGCACCGCCGAGCTCGCCCTCACCCTCATCCTGGCCTCGCTGCGCGGTATCCCCGACTTCGTCCGGGGCCAGGACGCCGAGGAGTGGCGCTCCGGCTTCCGCCCCGCGCTCGCCGACAAGTCCGTACTGATCGTCGGCTACGGGGCCATCGGCAGCGCGATCGAGGATCGGCTTGTGCCGTTCGAGTGCGAGCGGGTGGCGCGCGTCGCGCGCTCCCCGCGCACGACCGAGCGCGGCCCGGTGCATCCGATCGACGAATTGCCCCGACTGCTTCCGGAGGCCGATGTGGTGGTGCTGGTGACCCCGCTCACCGAGGCCACCCGTGGTCTGGCCGGGGCGGAATTCCTGTCGCTGATGAAGGACGGGGCGCTGCTGGTGAATGTCTCCCGTGGTGGGGTCGTGGACACCAAGGCCCTGCTCACGGAGTTGGAGTCGGGCCGGCTGCGGGCCGCGCTCGATGTGACCGACCCCGAACCACTGCCCGCCGGGCATCCCCTGTGGCACGCTCCAGGGGTGCTCATCTCCCCGCATGTGGGCGGCCCCACGTCGGCCTTCCTCCCGCGGGCCAAGCGGCTGTTGAGGGATCAGCTGCATCGTTACGCGCGCGGCGAGTCGCTGGCACATCTCGTCGCCACGACGGGGTAGACATGCCTCTGGCACCACATACAGGCACCGATTGACTCCCCTCCGTATATACAACGCCGTAGTCGGTTACGGTCCGTAGATGGCCTATGTCCCTGAGTGACCACTCTGGTGTATCGTCCCGAGCGGGGGCTGCGCCACTGACCTGACGGCGTCAGCGATGGACCGGAACTCGAGGGGGGCGACGGGCGATGTATGGCCGATGGACCGACAACCCGACGCAGCTCAGGCGTCGACCGCGACACTTCCGCGCAGCCGCGCGGTTCTCCAACTCGACGAGGCCCGCGGGGATACCGCTGCCCGGTGCCCCGAGGCGCCAGTGGTCCGCCACGCAGTGGATGGCAGTCCAGTGAGCGCCACGGGAGCGGTGCTCGCCCGGCCGTCGGTCTCCGGCGGCGGGGCCGGGCTGTTGCCGCAAGTGGTCCTCGCCCTGGTCTGCGGCGGTTACGCGGCGGGGGCGATCATCGGCTGGGGATCGTCCCAACTGGCCCTCGTCATGGGTGACTTCGGGCTGAGCGCCGCCGCGTTCGCCGCCACGGCCTCCTGTCTGTGGCACGGCCGCCGGCACGCCGGGCGGCTGCGCCCGGCCTGGCTGCTGTTCGCCGCCTCCTCGGCCATGGCCGGGCTGGGGAACGCCGTATGGGGCTGGTACGAGGTGGTGCTGGGCCGCCCCGTGCCGACGCCCTCGGTCGCCGACTTCTGCTTCCTGCTCTTCGCGCCGCCCGCCATCGTCGGGATGCTGGTGCTCGCCAAGCGCCCCACGAGCCGCGCCCGGTGGATCTGTCTGGGGCTGGACGCCTGGCTGATCGCCGGATCGCTGGTCACGCTCTCCTGGAGCCTCGCGCTCGCCCACACCGGGGAGTTCGGCGCGGACGGCGCCTCCGTGGCCCGCGGCGCCCTGTCGCTCGCCTATCCGCTGCTGGACATCGTGCTGGTGAGCATGGTGATCGTGCTCCACTTCCGGCGCTCCTCGGGCAACCGCTCCGCGATCAACACCGCGATCGCCGCCTTCGCGCTCACCGTGCTGTGCGACGCGCTGTTCACCTCGCCGCTGCTGCGCGAGCACTACCGCTCCGGGCAGATACTCGACGCCGGGTGGTTCGCCGGTTCCGCGCTGCTGGCGTACGCACCATGGGTGGCCCGCCGCGAGGCCGCCCAGAACCCGCCGCCGGCGCGCCGCTCCCCGCAGCAGAGCGTTCCCATCGCGGGCTCGCTCGCCGCACTCGCGCCCTATCTCGCCGCCGCCGTCTGCACCTTGGGGGTCCTGTTCAACGTGATGGACGGCCGGCCGATCGACGGGGTGGTGCTCTTCACCGCCTGCGCGGTCGTGCTCGCCCTCGTCGTCCGACAGGCGATCATGCTGATGGACAACATCAGGCTCACCCAGGAACTCGCCCACAAGGAGAACCACTTCCGCTCCCTGGTGCAGAGTTCCAGCGATGTGATCATGATCGCCGCGCCCACCGGAATCCTGCGCTACGTCAGCCCGGCCGCCTCCGGGGTCTACGGCCGCGACGCGGACGAGATGATCGGCTCCGAGCTGGCCTCCCTCATCCACCCCGAGGATCTCGGATCGGTGGTCCACGAGGTCCGCCGGTTCCTGGCCGCCTCACCGGGCGAGGAGCCCACCACGCGGATCGAATGCCGCTTCCGCTCCGGCTCCGGCGACTGGCTCAACGTGGAATCCACGATCAACCGCCACCACGGCGGGCTGATCTTCAACAGCCGCGATGTCACCGAGCGGGTCCGGCTCCAGGCCCAGCTCCAGCACAACGCGGAGCACGACCCGCTCACCGATCTGCCCAACCGCGCCCTGTTCACCCGTCGGGTCGCGCACGCCGTCGCCGGCCGCCGCCGTACGGACGCCGGCACCGCCGTGCTCTTCATCGACCTCGACGGCTTCAAGGCGGTCAACGACACCGTCGGCCACCACGCCGGGGACGAGCTGCTGGTCCAGGCCGCCCGCCGGCTCCAGGAGTCCGTGCGGTCCGGGTCCGGCGACTGCGCGGCCCGGCTCGGGGGCGACGAGTTCGCCGCCCTCATCCTCGGTGACGGCGAGGGCGACGCGGGCACCCGCGAGCAGCGCATCATGGAGATCGCCGACCGGCTGCGGCTCCGGCTCTCCCAGCCCTACCGGGTCGAGGGCGGCACCGAGGTCCGCGTGGCCGCCAGCATCGGCGTCGCCTTCGCCGAGTCCGGCACCAGCCCCGGCGCCCTGATGCGCAACGCCGACCTGGCGATGTACCGCGCCAAGGCCGCGGGCAAGAACCGCGTGGAGCTCTACGCACCGCAGATGCAGGCCGAGGTGGCGCGGCGCGCCGAGGTCGCCACCAGACTGCGCGCCGCCCTGCACGACGGGGAGTTCGTACTGCTGCACCAGCCCGTCGTCGAGCTGACCAGCGGCCGGATCACCGCGGTCGCGGCCCAGGCCCGCTGGCGCTCGGCCCAGGGCATCCTGTTCACCCCCGCCGAGTTCCTCCGGGTCGCCGACAACGGCCGGGGGAGCGGCGAGGACACCGCCCGTACCGCCGAGCTGTCCCGCTGGATGCTGGAGGCGGCCGTGGAGCAGGCCGCCCAGCGGCGCCGCGACGGCCATCCGGTCCCGGTCTGCGTACGGCTCCCCGCGAGCCGGCTGGTGGACAAGTCGATGCCGCCCAAGGTCGTGGAGACCCTGCTGGCCCGCCATGGGCTGCCGTCCGGCGCGCTGATCCTGGAGCTCACCGACAGCGATCCACGGGTGCCGCTGGACGAGCTCGAGCACCGCCTCGGCGCGCTGCGCCGTCTGGGGGTGCGGATCGCCCTCGACGGCTTCGGCAGCGGCTATGCCGCGATCAGGGCGCTGCGCAGGCTCCCCATCGATGTGCTGAAACTGGACCCCGGACTGGTCGAGGGAGTGGTCGAGTCCTCACGGCTGCACAAGATCACCGCAGGGCTGCTGAGGATCGCCGGCGACCTCGGAATGCAGTCCATCGCAGAGGGGGTGGAGTTGCCCGAGCAGATTGTCACCCTGCGCGGTATGGGATGCACCCACGCCCAGGGGGCGGCCTTCAGCGGGCCGCTGGACGAGCACCGGCTGCGCCGGGCGCTGCTGCGCGGCGGCTATCCGGTGCCGCGCCCGGAGCCCCCGCTGCTGGTCGGCGGCGCCCTGCCGATCCGGCACGGCGTTCATGGCGGGCACGGCGGCTCCCACGGCCCGCGCCGTACGGAGCCGCACACCCACCCGCCGACCCGCTCAAATACTGAGACGCCCGTCCCACCCACTTGACACCCGATATGCGCGGGGGGGAGGGTCGGAGCCATGCGCACCCGAATTCTCGTACTTGGACAGCGCGTCGGCTGAGCAGGGCTCATCGAAGCCCTGCGGACCCTCACCGGCGCGCTCCCCTCGCTTGCCTTACGGCACGAGGGGTTTTTTGTTGCACCGGCAGGGTCCGGTGCACTGCCCCGCCCCCTCCCTCCCGCACCGAACCTCATCTTCGAGAAGAGAATGCCGATGACCGAGCAGGCCTCCGGGTCCCATCACCCCCAGCCTCGGCCCCGTAGCGGCGGACCGCAGTCCGCCCCCGTCGAGCACGTCACGGGCGCGCAGTCCCTCATTCGTTCCCTCGAGGAGGTGGGTGCCGACACCGTCTTCGGCATCCCCGGTGGCACGATCCTCCCCGCTTATGACCCGATGATGGACTCCTCGAAGGTCCGGCACGTGCTCGTCCGCCATGAGCAGGGCGCCGGCCACGCGGCCACCGGCTACGCCCAGGCCACCGGCAAGGTCGGCGTCTGCATGGCGACCTCGGGCCCCGGAGCGACCAACCTGGTCACCCCCATCGGCGACGCCCATATGGACTCGGTCCCGATCGTCGCGATCACCGGCCAGGTGGCGTCCAAGGCCATCGGTACGGACGCCTTCCAGGAAGCGGACATCTGCGGCATCACCATGCCGATCACCAAGCACAACTTCCTGGTCACCCAGGCCGAGGACATCCCGCGCACGATCGCCGAGGCATTCCACATCGCCTCCACCGGCCGCCCCGGCCCGGTCCTGGTCGACATCCCCAAGGACGTGCTCCAGGCGCAGACCACCTTCTCCTGGCCGCCGCAGACCGATCTGCCCGGCTACCGCCCGGTCACCAAGCCGCACGCCAAGCAGATCCGCGAGGCCGCCCGCCTGATCAGCCAGGCCGAGCGCCCGGTGCTGTACGTCGGCGGCGGTGTGATCAAGGCCCGGGCCACCGCCGAGCTGAAGGTGCTGGCCGAGCTGACCGGCGCGCCGGTCACCACCACCCTGATGGCGCTGGGCGCCTTCCCCGACAGCCACCACCTCCACCTGGGCATGCCGGGCATGCACGGTACCGTCGCCGCCGTGACCGCGCTCCAGAAGGCCGATCTGATCGTGGCGCTCGGCGCCCGCTTCGACGACCGCGTCACCGGCAAGCTGGACTCCTTCGCCCCGTACGCCAAGATCGTCCATGCGGACATCGACCCGGCCGAGATCGGCAAGAACCGCGCCGCCGACGTGCCGATCGTCGGGGACGCCCGCGAGGTCATCGCGGACCTGGTCGTCGCCGTCCAGGCCGAGCACGACGCGGGCCACGCCGGTGACTACAGCGGCTGGTGGGAGGACCTGAACCGGTGGCGGGAGACCTACCCGCTCGGCTACGACCAGCCCACCGACGGCAGCCTCTCCCCGCAGCAGGTCATCCAGCGGATCGGGCAGCTGGCGCCGGAGGGCACGATCTTCGCCGCGGGCGTCGGCCAGCACCAGATGTGGGCCGCCCACTTCATCGACTACGAGACCCCCGCGACCTGGCTGAACTCCGGCGGCGCCGGGACGATGGGCTACGCCGTCCCGGCCGCCATGGGCGCCAAGGCCGGCGCCGGCGAGGGCCGTACGGTCTGGGCGATCGACGGTGACGGCTGCTTCCAGATGACCAACCAGGAGCTGGTCACCTGCGCGCTGAACAACATCCCGATCAAGGTCGCGATCATCAACAACGGCGCGCTGGGCATGGTCCGCCAGTGGCAGACCCTCTTCTACAACCAGCGCTACTCCAACACGGTCCTGCACTCCGGCCCCGACGCCCCCGCGCAAGCGAGCCTGGGCACCCGCGTCCCCGACTTCGTGAAGCTCTCCGAGGCCATGGGCTGCGTCGGACTGCGCTGCGAGGACCCGGCCGACCTCGACGCCGTGATCGAGAAGGCCAACGCGATCAACGACCGCCCGGTGGTCGTGGACTTCATCGTCCATGAGGACGCCATGGTCTGGCCGATGGTCGCGGCCGGCACCTCCAACGACGAGATCCTGGCGGCGCGCGACACCCGCCCGGACTTCGGCGACGGCACGGACGACTGAGACCAGGACCGAGAGAGAGAAGAGACCGAGCCCATGTCCAAGCACACGCTCTCCGTCCTGGTGGAGAACACCCCCGGCATCCTGGCCCGGATCGCCGCCCTGTTCTCCCGCCGCGGCTTCAACATCGACTCGCTGGCCGTCGGCGTCACCGAGCACCCCGACATCTCCCGGATCACCATCGTGGTCAATGTCGAGGAGCTGCCGCTGGAGCAGGTCACCAAGCAGCTCAACAAGCTGGTCAACGTGTTGAAGATCGTCGAGCTGGAGGACGGCCAGGCGATCCAGCGGGAGCTCGTCCTGGTCAAGGTCCGCGCCGACAACGAGACCCGCTCCCAGATCGTCGAGATCGTCCAGCTGTTCCGCGCCAAGACCGTGGACGTCTCCCCGGAGGCCGTGACCATCGAGGCCACCGGCAGCAGCGACAAGCTCGAGGCCATGCTCAAGATGCTGGAACCGTACGGCATCAAGGAGCTGGTCCAGTCCGGCACCATCGCCATAGGGCGCGGCGCCCGCTCCATCACCGACCGGAGCCTGCGCGCGCTCGACCGGTCCGCCTGACCCCGCCCGACCAGCGGAGCCACGGTCCGGCGCCACCCGCGCGCCGGACCGGATGGCGAGACCCCGAAACCTTCACCCGCCCGCCCGTCATACGGTGGGAAGCACAACCCACACGCTAGGAGATTCCCGAAGTGGCCGAGCTGTTCTACGACGACGACGCCGACCTGTCCATCATCCAGGGCCGCAAGGTCGCAATCCTCGGCTACGGCAGCCAGGGCCACGCCCACGCGCTGTCGCTGCGCGACTCGGGCGTCGACGTCCGGGTCGGCCTGCACGAGGGCTCCAAGTCCAAGGCCAAGGCCGAGGAGCAGGGCCTGCGCGTGGTCACCCCGGCCGAGGCGTCCGCCGAGGCCGACGTGATCATGATCCTGGTCCCGGACCCGATCCAGGGCAAGGTCTACGAGGAGTCCGTGAAGGACAACCTGAAGGACGGCGACGCGCTGTTCTTCGGGCACGGTCTCAACATCCGGTTCGACTTCATCAAGCCCCCGGCCAACGTGGACGTCTGCATGGTCGCCCCCAAGGGCCCGGGCCACCTGGTCCGCCGCCAGTACGAGGAGGGGCGCGGCGTGCCGTGCATCGCGGCCGTCGAGCAGGACGCCACGGGCAACGCCTTCCCGCTCGCACTCTCGTACGCCAAGGGCATCGGCGGCACCCGTGCCGGCGTCATCAAGACCACCTTCACCGAGGAGACCGAGACCGACCTCTTCGGTGAGCAGGCGGTGCTGTGCGGCGGCACCTCGGCGCTGGTCAAGGCCGGGTTCGAGACCCTGGTCGAGGCCGGTTACCAGCCGGAGATCGCGTACTTCGAGTGCCTCCACGAGCTCAAGCTGATCGTGGACCTGATGTACGAGGGCGGCCTGGAGAAGATGCGCTGGTCGATCTCCGAGACCGCCGAGTGGGGCGACTACGTCTCCGGTCCGCGGATCATCAACGAGTCCACCAAGGCCGAGATGAAGAAGATCCTCGGCGAGATCCAGGACGGCACCTTCGCCAAGAACTGGATGGCGGAGTACAACGCCGGCCTGCCGAAGTACAACGAGCTGAAGAAGGCCGACGAGAACCACCTGCTGGAGACCACGGGCAAGGAGCTGCGCAAGCTCATGAGCTGGGTCGACGAGGAGGCGTAACCGCGCCTGGTGGCGCGGAGGCCGTGCCCCGGGTGCGGCGGGGGTCCCCGGACCCCCGCCGCACCCGGTTCGCGCTTTGTCCATCGCGCACCACCACGTGCGGGTGATCCTGCCGCAACGGCACATGACGAAGGCCCGACCGCCACTACACTCATCAACAGCAAGCGCGTCAGGCTCACAGCGTCGTGCGTCTCCCACGCGGCTGACCCCTTCACCGCCAGCGGCCGTCGGGACGGCCGTCCGCTGAGGACTAGTGAGGACTGAAGACCACGTGAGCACTGCTTCCACTGGTAAACCCGTCGTACTCATCGCCGAAGAGCTCTCTCCGGCGACGGTCGAGGCCCTGGGCCCGGACTTCGAGATCCGGAACTGCAACGGGGCGGACCGAGCCGAGCTCCTTCCCGCCATCGCCGATGTGGACGCGATCCTCGTCCGCAGCGCGACCAAGGTCGATGCCGAGGCCATCGCCGCCGCGAAGAAGCTGAAGGTGGTCGCCCGCGCGGGCGTCGGCCTGGACAATGTGGACGTCTCGTCCGCCACCAAGGCGGGCGTCATGGTCGTCAACGCGCCGACGTCCAACATCGTCACCGCCGCCGAGCTCGCCTGCGGTCTGCTGGTGGCCACGGCCCGGAACATCCCGCAGGCCAATGCCGCGCTGAAGAACGGCGAGTGGAAGCGCAGCAAGTACACCGGTGTGGAGCTGAGCGAGAAGACCCTGGGCGTGGTCGGCCTCGGCCGCATCGGCGTCCTGGTGGCCCAGCGGATGTCCGCCTTCGGCATGAAGGTCGTCGCGTACGACCCGTATGTGCAGCCCGCGCGGGCCGCGCAGATGGGTGTGAAGCTGCTCTCGCTGGACGAGCTGCTCGAGGTCGCCGACTTCATCACGGTCCACCTCCCCAGGACCCCCGAGACGGTCGGCCTGATCGGCGACGAGGCGCTGCACAAGGTCAAGCCCGAGGTCCGGATCGTGAACGCCGCGCGCGGCGGGATCGTGGACGAGGTGGCGCTGGCCGCCGCCCTCAAGGAGGGCCGGGTGGCCGGGGCCGGGCTCGACGTCTTCTCCCAGGAGCCGTGCACCGAGTCCCCGCTGTTCGAGTTCGACAATGTGGTGGTCACCCCGCATCTGGGCGCCTCGACCGGTGAGGCCCAGGAGAAGGCGGGCATCGCGGTCGCCCGCTCGGTGCGGCTGGCGCTGGCCGGCGAGCTGGTCCCGGACGCGGTGAACGTCCAGGGTGGCGTCATCGCCGAGGACGTACGGCCCGGGCTGCCGCTGGCCGAGAAGCTGGGGCGGATCTTCACCGCGCTGGCGGGCGAGGTCGCGGTCCGCCTCGATGTCGAGGTGTACGGCGAGATCACTCAGCACGACGTCAAGGTGCTGGAGCTGTCGGCACTCAAGGGCGTCTTCGAGGACATCGTGGACGAGACCGTCTCGTATGTGAACGCGCCGCTGTTCGCGCAGGAGCGCGGGGTCGAGGTGCGGCTGACCACCAGCTCGGAGTCGAGCGAGCACCGCAATGTGGTGACCGTGCGCGGCACCCTGTCGGACGGCGAGGAGGTCTCGATCTCCGGCACGCTGGCCGGCCCCAAGCACCAGCAGAAGATCGTCGCGGTGGGGGAGTACGACGTGGATCTGGCGCTCGCCGACCACATGGCCTTCCTCCGCTACACCGACCGCCCGGGTGTGGTCGGCACGCTCGGTCGCATTCTCGGCGAGGCGGGCATCAACATCGCGGGGATGCAGGTCTCGCGGGCCACGGCGGGCGGTGCCGCGCTGGTGGCGCTCACGGTGGACGACACCATTCCGCAGCCCGTGCTCACCGAGATCGCCGAGGAGATCGGCGCCACCTCGGCCCGCTCGGTCAATCTGGTCTGAGCCGCTCAAGGCATCACCCACCTGGGCCCGGTCCCCGCTTCGGCGGGGGCCGGGCCCAGGTCTTTGTGCGTCCACGGCGGCAAGGCGCGCCGGGGGGTTCCGAATCTTTTTCATCGTGTGTTGAATAATGGCGGTGGGCTCGCTACGCTCGCAGTTATGTGGAGAGAATTTCTCCACATAACTGTAGGTATGTGCCGTGCTGTCAGGAGAGCCCCGTGTCCGCAGACGCCGAGACCGACGCCCTTACTGGCGTCCCGTCGCACCCCATGCGCGCCGACGCGCGGCGCAACCGGGAGCAGATCCTGCGCGCCGCCCGCGAGGTCTTCGCCGATCAGGGGCCGGACGCCCCGCTGGATGAGATAGCCCGGCGCGCCGGGGTCGGCATCGCGACCCTCTACCGGCGGTTTCCGCACCGTGCCGATCTGCACCGAGGGGTCGCCATCGAGGTGCTGACCGCGCTGGTGGAGGCCGCGAGCCGGGCCGCCGCCGAGGAGGACGATCCCTGTCTCGCGCTGCGCCGCTTCATGCATGCCGCCCTCGACTTCAAGATCGGCTCGGTGATGCCCTCTCTGCTGGGCCGGTTCACCGTGGACGAGATCCTCGACGGCGTCCCCGGCGACGCCGTCGACCCGATCGACGCGATGCTCCTGCGTGCCCAGGCCCAGGGGCTGGTCCGGAGTGATGTCGTCTTCGGCGACATCACGCTGATGATCATCCGGCTGACGCGGCCGCTGCCCGGCGGCGGCCTGTTCGCCCCGGATGACGCCCTCGCCCATCGCCAACTGGACGTCTACATCGACGGGTTGCGCCCCACCGGTTCCCCGCGCCCCACCACCCCGCTCGGCGGCCCGGCCGTCGACGCGGAGGCGTTCAAGCGCATCCGGGAGCGAGTGGTCGACGACGCTCGCGAGGCCCATGACGTCCGGGAGGCCCGAGGCGCCCACGACGCCCCGGGGGCCCGAGGTGCCCACGACGCTCGCGAGACCCGCTCCGACCCCGACCCCGGCCCCGACGCCGACGCCGCTCCTGGTCCCGCCTGACCTCCCACTCCGCTCGCCTTCCGCAAGACCAGAAAGGCATCGTCATGTCCCAGCCCTCGCAGGCACCGCCGCAAGCCAACCCCCGGCGCTGGCTCGCCCTCGTCTTCATCGGCCTGGCCCAGCTGATGATCGTCCTCGACATCACCATCGTGAACATCGCCCTGCCGTCGGCCCAGAGGGACCTCGGCATCTCCGACGGCGACCGGCAGTGGGTCATCACCGCCTACACCCTGGCGTTCGGCAGTCTGCTGCTGCTCGGCGGCCGGATCGCGGACTACACCGGCCGTAAGCGCACCTTCCTCATCGGCCTGCTGGGGTTCGCCGGGGCCTCCGCGCTCGGCGGTGCCGCCTCCGGTTTCGAGATGTTGCTCGCGGCCCGCGCGCTGCAAGGCGCCTTCGCCGCGCTGCTCGCCCCCTCGGCGCTGTCGCTGCTCGCGGTGAACTTCACCGAGCCCCGTGAGCGCGCCAAGGCGTTCGGCATCTTCGGCGCGATCGCGGCGGGTGGCGGTGCGATCGGGCTGGTCGTCGGCGGACTGCTGACCGAGTACCTCGACTGGCGCTGGTGCCTGTACGTCAATGTGCCGATCGCGGTTGTCGCGGCCTTCAGCTGGTCCGTGCTGCCCGCCGACACCCGCGCCGAGGGCCGGGCCCGGTTCGACCTCCCCGGTGTGCTGCTGGCGGTGTGCGGGCTGGTGGCCGTGGTCTACGGATGCAGCGAGGCCGAGTCCGAGGGCTGGGACTCCAGGCTGGTGACCGGGCTGCTCATCCTGGGCGCGGTGCTGCTCTTCGCCTTCGTGATGGTGGAGCGGAACGTGGCACGGCCGCTGCTGCCGCCGCGCGTGGTGGCGGACCGCACCCGTGGCAGCGCCTATCTGGCGGTCGGCCTCTCGGTGGTCGGCATGTTCGCGATGTTCCTCTTCCTCACGTACTACATGCAGCTCGTCAAGGGGTACTCGGCGCTGCTCACCGGTGTGGCGTTCCTGCCGATGACCGGGGCGGTGCTGGTCGGCGCGGGCGGCGTGGCCTCGCGCCTCATCCCCAAGGTGCCGCCGCGACTTCTGGTGGCCCCCGGTCTGCTGATCGCGGCCACCGGAGTCGTCCTGCTGGTGCCGCTGGACGTCGACAGCTCGTACGCGGCGGGGGTGCTGCCCGCCGAGCTCCTGGTCGGCTTCGGCATGGGTCTGGTGATGGCGCCCTCGATGAACTACGCGACCCATGGCGTGGGCGCGGGGGACGCGGGGGTCGCCTCCGCCACCGTCAACACCGCTCAGCAGATCGGCGGTTCGATCGGCACGGCGATGCTCAACACCATCGCCACCAGCGCGACCTCGGACTACATGGCCTCGCACGCCCGGCAGATGACACCGCGGACGGCCAAGGCGACCGCCAAGGCCGGTCTGGTCGAGGGCTTCTCGCACGCCTTCGTCGTCTCGTCCTCGATCCTGGTGGGTGCCGCGGTGGTCGTGGCCCTGCTGATGAACACCCCGCGCCCGGTACGCGAACCCGGCACCGAAGGCGCCACCCCGCTCCCCGCCCACATGGGCTGACGACGCCCCGCGTCCCGTTGGCCCTCCACTCCACGCCCGGAGCGGAGGGCCTCTGGCGGTGGTGGGTCAGGGAGTGGGGTCGGGGCGCGGCGCGCGGGCGGCCAGCTCCAGCAGCTCATCCACCGACCACTGGTCATAGGCGTGCTCGCCGTGCTTGGCGGCGATGACGCGGCCGTCCCCGCCGATCAGGAAGTCCGCGGGCAGCCCCAGCCGGCCCCCGGGCTGGCTGGGCTCGGGGAGCTTCTCCCTGCCGCGGAGGATGGCCCACACGCCGGTGACCAGCGCCCACGCGATCGGCCCCCAGGCGCGCGGGCTGAGCAGCGCCCTGCGCGCCTGCTCCACCCCGAACTCGCGGTACAACCGCTTCCCGGGGTCGGCGACGACGGCGAACGGCAGCCCGTCCGTGTGCTCGCGCAACTCCTCGGCTATGTGATCGGCGCGATCCAGCTCGAACACCTCGGACCGCTGTCCGGCGCGGGCACGGTCACGATCTCCGAGCTGCCGTCCGACGAGTTCCCCTACCTGGCCGACACGGCACGACAGGCCCGGAGCGTGGGGATGGAGCCGGCCCGGGTCAATGGCGGGAGGCGCCTCCACTCGTGTGGGTGGCGTCTCCGGCGTTCCTGCCCGCTACCCTTGGTCACGCGGCCAGAATCCCGTCCATGGGAGGAACCATGACTGCTGAACCGCTTCCGGCCTGGGCCTTTCCGCCCCCGGGCGGATTCACCGCAGACGACCTTGACCGCATTCCGGATCTCCCGCCGCACACTGAGCTGATCGACGGGAGCCTGGTTTTCGTGAGTCCGCAGAAGAGTTTTCACTCGCTGGCGATGTATTTGCTGGAGAAGGGGCTCCGGGCGTCGGTGCCGGAGACGCTGCGGGTGCGCCGCGAGATGACGATCACTCTCGACAGCGGCAACCGTCCCGAGCCGGATATCTCCGTCGTGCGGGCCGAGGCGACCACCGCTGACGCCCATGAGACGGGCTACAAGGCTGTTGACACCGTCCTCGCCGTAGAGGTGGTGTCGCCGGAATCGCAACTTCGCGACCGCAAGCGGAAGCCGCAGCTCTATGCCGAGGCGGGGATCCAGCACTTCTGGCTGATCGAGAAGGACGCGGGCAGCCGCCCCGTTGTGCACGTGTACGAGCTGGATTCAGTGACCGGCTGCTACGTCCCCTCCGGTATCCACCACGACCGCCTGAAGCTCACGGTCCCCTTCGACATCGACATCGACCTTACCGAGATCGACCGGCTGTAGGCCCCTCGGAGGCCGAGGGGCCGGCCGGTGGCTAGCCCGCCAGCTCGTAGGCGTAGTCCGGTGAGAAGGCGCCCGCCGGGCCCGCGCAGCCGTCGACTTCGCCCGGGGGCTTGACCCAGAGGTAGGCGTCGATGGCCGGGTCGCCGGTGTTCGCCGTGGGGTTTTCGCCGACCTTGCGGCCGTGGGGGTCGCACCAGGCGTTGTCGGGGGCGGGACCGTTGCCGTTGCGGCTGGTGTCGATGACGGCGGTGAGCCCGGAGGAGGTGCCGAGCTGGGCGAGCACGCTCTTGGTGAAGGCCACCTCGTCGGCGGTGCGGCGGAAGTTGGAGACATTGCTGTAGATGCCGTCGCCGCTGGTCAGCACCCCGGCCGAGCGGAGCCGCGACGCCTGGACGGCGGCGCTGTTCCAGGCCGAGTGCCCGGCGTCGAAGTACACCCGGGCGTTGGGGTTCGCGCTGTGGATGGCGGTGGCGGCGCGGGCCAGGGAGGCGTAGCGGCCGCTCAGCTCGGTGGACGAGAGGCAGCTGATGAGCGCGATCGAGTCGGGTTCGAGGATGATCACGGCGGGCCCGCTGCCCAGCCCGGCGGCGAAGCCGCGCACCCATGTGTCATAGCTCGCGAGGTCGGGCGCGCCGCCCGCGGAGGCCCCGCCGCAGTCGCGGTTGGGGATCTGATACGTCACCAGCACGGGGATCTGGCCCTTGGCGGAGGCGGCGGAGCTGACCTTGCGGACGTCCTCGGTGACGGTGGCGGGGGAGTACCGGGAGAACCACACGGCCTGGGGCTGACTGGCGATCCGCGAGGCGATGCGCTGCTGCCGGGAGTCGTTCGGATTGGCGGCGACCCACTTGTTGACGAGCGAGTCGGGGTTGTTGAAGAACCGGGTGTCGCCCGGCAGTTCGCCCGCGACGGCCCGCGGTGCGTGGGCCGCGCCGATCAGGAAGGCGGCGGCGAGCCCGGCTGCCGCTAACGCTCTGGTGATGCGCACGGTGCGTCACTCCTCTCGCGTGGGGTGGCTGCTCAGACCTCTGGCCGCCGTATCCGGCCGCCGTCCTCTGGTCGCCGCCGGGCGGGGAATGGTTGCCGTGGTGTTCGAGGAAGGCCGTACGGGTGCGGTCAACTCGCCCTGCACATAACGCCTGTTGGGGCCCCACCATCGTGGTGGGGCCCCCAACAGGCGTCACGCCGTGGCTCAGCGACTCGGCACCGCCTCGTCCGCGTCGGTCGAGCGCGCGTCCTCGACCGCCGGGCCGACGTCCTCCGCCCCGACCCGGCGCAGTGTCACCAGGGCCAGGATCGCGCCCGCCACCAGGACGGCCGCCCCCGCCCCGCACGCGATCCGCATCCCGTGGGTGAACGCCTCGCGCGCCGCGTCCAGCAGATGCTCACCGGCCCGCCCCCTCAGCGAACCCGCCACCGCGGCGGCCGCGCCCAGCGTCTCGCGCACCTGGTCGAGGGCGTCGGCGGGCAGTCCGGCGCCCAGCGAGTCCTTGACGTCGCTCCGGTAGACGGCGGTGCCGACGCTGCCGAGCACCGCCATGCCCATCGCCCCGCCGAACTCCTGGCCGGTCTCCAGCAGCGCGGCCGCCGAGCCCGCCCGCTTCGGTGGGACGGTGCCGATGGCCAGGTCGGTGACGAGCGACATCACCGCGACGATCCCACTGGCCAGGACGGCGGCGCCGATCAGCACGGTCCACAGCGCGTCCGTACCGGCCAGGGCCAGAATCCCGTAGCCGATGGCCGCGGTGAGGAACCCCGCGCCGATCACATACGCCCGGTTGGCGCCGCGCTGGACCGCCGCGGCCGCCGCCGGACCGGCGACACCGACGCAGACGGACGGGGCCAGGCTCCACAGCGCCGCCTCCAACGGGCCCTTGCCGAGCACCGACTGGAGATACTGGGTGGTGAAGTAGGCCGAGCCCATCATGGCGAAGGTGGCCAGCGCGTTGAGCGCGATCGACGGGCCGAAGCCGCGGTGGCGGAACAGCTCCGGGCTGATCATCGCGTCGCGCCGGATGCGCTGGCGCCGTACGAAGACGGCGCCGATGGCGAGACCCGCCAGGATGGACAGCACCGGGACCGGGCCGGCGCCGTTGTCGGCGGCGATCTTCTTCAGCCCGTAGATCACCGGGAGCACGGCGGCCATCGACAGCGGCACGCTCGGCAGGTCGAACGGGCCGGGCGCGGGGTCCTTGAACTCCGGCACCAGGAGCGGCACCAGCGCCAGCAGCAGCACCATCGCCGGGACGTTGATCAGGAAGACCGAGCCCCACCAGAAGTGCTCGATCATCACCCCGCTCAGCACCGAGCCCAGCGCGACACCGCCCGCCATGGCCGACGACCAGATCGCGATCGCCTTGGTCCGCTGCTTCTCGTCGAGGAAGAGGTTGCGGACCAGCGCCATCGTCGAGGGCATCAGCGTGGCGCCGCCGATCCCCAGTACCGCCCGTGCGGCGATGAGCATCTCGGCGCTCCGCGCGTACGCCGCCGCCACGGACGCGGCGCCGAAGGCCGCGGCCCCGAACAGCAGCAGCTTCCGCCGTCCGAAGCGGTCGCCCAGCGCTCCCATGGTGATGAGCAGCCCGGCGAGGGCGAAGGCGTAGATGTCGAAGATCCACAGCTGCTGGGTGGAACTGGGGTGCAGCTCCCGGCTGATGGCCGGCACCGCGAAGTACAGCACCGACACATCCATGGAGACCAGGAGGAGCGGAAGCATCAGGACCACGAAGGCGGTCCATTCCCTGCGTCCGGCGCGTGGGCCGGTGGAAGTCGGGGTCATGACGGTGACTATACGAGCGTCTTAAACAGTCGTCTAGTACAACTGTGTAAGACAACCGTGTGGGACGTTCGTCTAGGACGGTCGTATGGGATCGGGATACCCTGGCGCCATGGGACATCGAGAGGATCTGCTGGCCGGGGCCAAGCGCTGCCTTGAGGAGAAGGGCTGGTCCCGTACGACGGCGCGGGACATCGTGGCCGCCTCGGGCGCCAACCTGGCCTCCATCGGCTACCACTACGGCTCCAAGGACGCCCTGATGCGGGAGGCGCTCTTCGCCTCCATGGGCGACTGGGCCGATGACGTCCAGCGGTCCCTCGAGGCGGACGCCCCGGCGGGCGAGGGCCCGGACACCGGGCTGCGGGAGCGGTTCGAGGCCCGGTGGACCCGGGTGCTCGAGCTGTTCGACAAGCACCAGGCGGTGTGGCGCTCCCAGTTGGAGGCCATCCTCCAGGTCCAGCACGATCCCGAGCTGCGCGCTGCCTTCGGCCGGGCCCAACCGGAGGGGCGCCAGGGGCTGGTGGGGCTGATCCACGGCATCGACGAACGCGATGTGGACGAGGAGACCTCCCGGGTCATGGGCTCGTTCTATATGACGCTGGTGAGCGGGATGGTCGTCCAGATGGCCATCGACCCCGACCTCATGCCCAGCGCCCATGACCTCGTCGAGGCGATGCGCCGGATCGTCGGCGACGCCCCCGTGACACCGGCCGCCCCAGACGCCCCGGACGCGCCCAGCGCCCCCGTCGGCTGACCCCCGGGCTCAGTGCCCCGGCGGCCCGAGCCGCGCGGCCTTCAGCGTCATATGGAGCAGCAGCCGGTCCTCGCCCGCGTCCAGGTCGAGACCGGTCAGCTGCCGCACCCGCGAGAGCCGGTAGTACAGCGTCTGCCGGTGGATGCCCAGCCGCTGGGCGGTGCGCCCGGCCTGGCCCGCGCAGTCGAGGAAGGTCTCGGCGGTGCGGGCGAGCTCGGCGTGCGCGGGCTCAAGCAGCGGCCGTACGGCGGCGTCGGGCGGCAGCGCGGGCAGCGCGGCCAGCAGTCGGTACGGGCCGATGGCGGACCACTCCGCGACCGGGCCCAGGTGGGTGTCGGCATGCGCCGCCCGCGCCGCGGCCAGCGCCTCCTGCCAGGCGGCGGGCAGATCCTCCAGCCCGCGCCGGGGAGCGCTGACCCCGGCGGCGGCCCCGGGCGCCGGTCTCCCCGGGCCCCCGCCGCCCGCCGTGGCCCGGGGCGAGCGCAACAGCTGCTCGGCCGTCGCGCGGGCCGGGTCCAGGGCGGAGGCCGCACGCAGCCGGACCAGCGCCGCCAGCCCCGCTCCGGGCGCCCCGGACACCCCTGTCGCCGCGTCCCCCGGCAGCGCGCACGCGGCCACGATGCCCGGTAGATGGGGGAGGCCCGGGTGGTCCGCGTCCTCGCCGGTCCCCGGCGTCCACGGCACCACCGCCACCAGCGCCAGCGGCCCGTCGGCCGCTCCGCGCAGCGCGGTCCGCAGCCCGGAGCGGGCGGCGTCCCGTCCGGCCGGCGGTCCGGTCAGCGCATCGCGCAGCAGCTCCCCGAGTTCCTCCCCGGCCCGCGCCTCGGCCGCCAGCAGCGCCCCGATGCGGTCCGCCGTCTCCATCGCGCGGACCAGCCGGGGGTCCCGCGCGCCCGCCGGGCCGCCCAGTTCCAGATCGGCGAGATGGCCGTCGTCCAGCAGCCAGACATAGCCGTGCACCACCCCGCGGTGCCGGACGGGCAGACAGATGCGGCCCATGAACACCCCGGCCGCCGGGTCGGGCGGAATCCGCAGCGGGGCCTGCGCCCGGGCGATCCCGAACGCCTCGAACCAGGCCCGCACCGCCGCCGTCGAGCGGCGCTGGAGGATCGAGCGGGTGCGCACCGGGTCCAGCGCGGGCTCCGCCGTGCCATCGCCGTCCTCGCTGTCCTGGGCACCGAAGGCGATCAGCGCGAAGTCGCGGTTCTCCAGGGTCGCGGGTGCCCGGAGCACCGCCGTGATCTCGTCCACCAGCTGCTGGTAGTCGTCGCGCATGGGGTCCGCCTCTTCCCGCTTTCGCCTCCCACACTCTCATACAGATGTCTGAGATCCCGGCCACGGATGCGTGACAGCTGTCGATGGTCCGGAATCCGCGCCATCCTTAAGTTTCACGGTGAGTTGCCGTTGCCGTTCATCGGCCGTCATCGTGGAGGTGCCCCGTGCTGGGACCCGTGCTGCTCGCCGCTTCGCGCAGTGCCGCCATCCGCCGTATCGTTTCGGCCGCGCCGGTCACCCGCCCGATGGTGGACCGCTTCGTCGCCGGGGAACGGCTGGCCGAGTCCCTGGGGGCGGTGCGGTCGCTGACCGCCCGCGGCCTGGACGTCACCCTGGACCATCTGGGCGAGGACGTGACCGACCGGTCCGAGGCGCTGCGCAGCCGCGACGCCTATCTGGCGCTGACCGAGGCGCTGGCCGCCGAGGGACTCGCCGGGCGCGCCGAGATGTCCGTGAAGCTCTCCGCCTTCGGCCAGGCGCTGCCCGGCGGCCACGATCTGGCGCTGGCCAATGTGACCCCGGTCGTGGAGGCCGCCGCCGCGGCGGGCACCACCGTCACCCTCGACATGGAGGACCACACCACGGTGGACTCCACCCTCGCCGTCCTCGGCGAGCTGCGCAGCCGCTTCCCGCAGACCGGCGCGGTCCTCCAGTCCTATCTCTTCCGGACCGAGGACGACTGCCGGGCGCTGGCCGGGGAAGGCTCCCGGGTGCGGCTGGTGAAGGGCGCGTACAACGAGCCGGCGAGCGTCGCCCACCAGGACAAGCGCGAGGTGGACCGCGCGTATGTGCGCTGTCTGAAGATCCTGATGGCCGGTGACGGCTACCCCATGATCGGCTCGCACGATCCGCGCATGGTCGCCATCGCCCAGGACCTGGCGCACCGCCTCGGGCGCAAGCTGGACGAGTACGAGTTCCAGATGCTGTACGGGATCCGCGTGGCCGAGCAGGAGCGGCTGGTGGCGGAAGGTCACCGTATGCGGGTTTACGTCCCGTATGGCACAGACTGGTATGGGTACTTCATGCGCCGCCTCGCGGAGCGTCCCGCCAACCTCACATTCTTCCTGCGCTCGCTGGTCGGCCGCCGCTGACCGCTCTCGGAATCGCAGAACTCGTAAACCCCCGACGCCCCCGACGATCGAAGGAGACAAGGGTCATCATGGACGCCGTCACCCAGGTCCCCGTGCCGGTGAACGAGCCGGTGCACACCTACGCCCCCGGTACCCCGGAGCGCGCCCGCCTCGAGACCAAGCTCAAGGAGCTCGGCGAGAACCCCATCGACCTGCCGATGACCATCGGCGGCCAGAAGCGGATGGGAGCGGGGGAGCGCTTCGACGTCGTCCAGCCGCACAAGCACTCCGCCCGCCTGGGCACCTACGGCAACGCCACTCGAGCGGACGCGCGGGACGCGATCGACGCGGCCCTGGCCGCGGCCCCGGCGTGGCGCGCGCTCAGCTTCGACGACCGTGCCGCGGTCATCCTCAAGGCCGCCGATCTGCTCTCCGGCCCCTGGCGGGAGACGCTCGCGGCGTCCACCATGCTGGGCCAGTCGAAGACCGCGCAGCAGGCGGAGATCGACACCCCCTGTGAGCTGATCGACTTCTGGCGGTTCAACGTCCACTTCGCCCGCCAGATCCTGGCCGAGCAGCCGGTGACCAACTCGCCCGGGGTCTGGAACCGCACCGACCACCGGCCGCTGGAGGGGTTCGTCTACGCGATCACCCCCTTCAACTTCTCCGCCATCGCGGGCAACCTCCCGACCGCCCCCGCCCTGATGGGCAACGTGGTGGTCTGGAAGCCGTCCCCGACCCAGACGCACGCCGCCGTGCTGCTGATGGAGGTGCTGGAGGCGGCCGGGCTGCCCAAGGGCGTGATCAACCTGGTCACGGGCGACGGCAAGGAGGTCTCCGAGGTGGCGCTGGCCCACCCGGACCTCGCGGGCATCCACTTCACCGGTTCGACCCGTACCTTCCAGTACCTGTGGAAGACGGTCGGCAACAACATCGAGAACTACAAGACCTATCCGCGGCTGGTCGGTGAGACCGGCGGCAAGGACTTCATCGTCGCCCACCCCTCCGCCGACCCGGCGGTGCTGAAGACGGCGATGACCCGCGGCGCCTTCGAGTTCCAGGGCCAGAAGTGCTCCGCGGCCTCCCGCGCCTATGTGCCGCGCTCCCTGTGGGAGAACGGCCTCAAGGAGGAGTTCGCCACCGAGGTCAACGGGCTGACCATGGGCGATGTGGCCGACCTCGACAACTTCATGGGCGCGGTCATCGACGAGCGCGCCTTCGCCAAGAACAAGGCGGCGATCGACCGGGCGAAGTCCGACCCGACGATCGAGGTCGTCGCGGGCGGCTCCTACGACGACAGCGAGGGCTGGTTCGTCCGCCCGACCGTGCTGGTCTCCACCGACCCGGAGAACGAGATCTTCAAGGACGAGTACTTCGGCCCGATCCTCGGGGTGCACGTCTACGAGGACGAGGAGTACGACACGATGCTGAAGCAGATGGAGTCGGCCGCCCCGTACGGGCTGACCGGCGCCGTCATCGCCCAGGACCGCGCGGCGGCGGCCGCCGCCTGTGAGGCGCTGCGCTTCGCGGCCGGCAACTTCTACATCAACGACAAGCCGACCGGCGCCGTCGTCGGCCAGCAGCCCTTCGGCGGCGGCCGCGCCTCCGGCACCAACGACAAGGCGGGCGCCAAGCAGAACCTGATGCGCTGGACCTCCACCCGCTCCATCAAGGAGACCCTGGTCCCGCCGACCGACTACCGCTACCCGCACATGGGCTGACCCCCGGGCCCGGCGACCCGCGCCCCCGGACCGCGCTGAAGTGGTCCGGGGGCGCGGTGCTGTCGGGGGGCGCGTCGGGGGAAATCTGTGGACGCCCGATGCGCGGCGGTGCTAGCGTCAAGCAGTCAAGTAGGCACTATTTACCGCAGTTTACGTGGGTAACCAGGCGCGGGATCGCCCACGGACTTGCGATCGGCCGCCGTTGGTCGAGGTCGGACGGGGGTCGGCCTCGATCATCGGCGTGACGCCGAGAGATGATCACCCTGGGTCAGTGGCCGATATCACGCTGTTCGCGTCTCAGATAGTAGGACGTCCGACTAATTGTGCAGACACTGACGCTCCGCTGCCTTACTTTTGTGGAAGCCGAACGTCTCGCTGCATCCAGCGATGGCGGCCGCGGCCGGTGCACACCGCGCAGGCGACCCCTGCCGCACCCAGGCCCCCGCCCCTTCCGGCAGCCACCTTCTCGGGGAGCTTTCCTTCCCCCCGGGCGTTCACCGGGGTTCAGCAGAGGAGATGTGATCATGGCCGAGACGACTGTCCGCAGGATCCGCCGCAAGACCGACAACACCGACCGCAAGAAGGCGGCCGCCGCGCTCCAGCGCGCCCTCGACCGCCGGGACAACGGCGGCGCCACCGGTCACTGACGCCGGGGCCGGGTCACCTCGAAGCGGTCGACTCGCTGGCCCGACTCCGCCAGGGCCGTGACCGTGAGCCTGGGGCGGGGGCCCGGCTCCACCTCCACCGCGAGGAACGAGAAGCCGGTGTAGCGGACCCGGGACCAGTCCGCGCTGTCCCGGTCCTTCTCGCCGTCCCTGGTCCAGTGGTAGGTCTTCACCTCGTCGAGGTCCTTGACGTGCCCCTCGTAGCTGTCGGGCACCGGGAACTCGTAGAGCTTCGCGCCCGCCCCGCCCGCCGTCACATAGACGATCCCGTCGCGCACCGCGTCGGCGCTCCCCTCCACCGGGACCCGTCGGGCGACCTTGCCGCCCCGGAGGGCGTCGGTCCGCTCGTAGACGTGGTTGTGGCCGTTGATGACCAGGTCCACCTCGTGCTCGTCGAACAGCGGCACCCACGCGTCGCGCACCCCGCCGTCCGAGGCATGGGCGCTGGTGGTGGAGTAGGCGCAGTGGTGGAAGAAGACCACCAGGAAGTCGATGCCGGGCCGCTTGCGCAGCCGCCCCAGCTCCCGGTCCAGCCACCGGGTCTGCGCCCCGTCCGTGTACCCCTTGTTGGCCGGCATCTCGTACGACACGTCATTGGCGTCCAGGGCGACCACGCCCACGTTCCCGTAAGGGAACGAATAGACCCCGGGCGCCTTGCGCGGGTCCGGGCCGTTCCCGGGCAGCGACCAGCGGGCCAGCTGGCCGCCGTAGCCGTCGGGGGAGTACCACGCCTCCATGTCGTGGTTGCCGGTGGTCACCATCCACGGCACGCTCGCCGCGACAGAGTCGGTCTGGGCGAGGAAGGAGTCCCAGACCCGGGCGTCATAGAGGTCGGACTTCTTCCCGTGGCCGGTGGTGTCCGCGTAGCACAGATCCCCGGCGTGCAGATGGAACGACGGGCTCTGGCCGAGGATCAACTGGTCGTTGGCGAGCGCGTCATAGCTCACCCCCTGGTCCCCGAAGGCGGTGAAGACGAACTTCCCGGGCCGGTCCGGCGCGGTGCGGAAGGTGCCCACGGACGCGAAGTGACGCGGCTCGGCCGGATCGCGGTCCGCGTGCCCGACGCCGTAGTAGTAGGTGACCCCGGGGCGCAGGCCGTCCACCGCGGCGTGCAGATAGAACTGGTCGACCGCGGGCAGCTGGTCGCTCAGCGACGGGGTGCGCAGATGGCGCACCTCGGCCTCGACCTTGCGGGTCAGCTCCAACGGGCTGGTGCCGAGCCGCACATACGGCTTGCGCACCGCGAACGGCACCTGCCAGGAGATCCGCATCTGGGTCCGCGGATCGGCGCCGAAGGCCAGATGGCGGCCGAACGGGGCGACCAGCGCGCCGTCCACCGTGGCGGCCCCCGGCCTCGGGCCCGCGGCCGGCGCCGGTTTGGTGTCGGCCGCGCACGCCGCGCCGCCCAGCAGCCCCGCGCCCGCGGCCGTGCCCGCCGTGGCGGCGCCCGCGCGCAGCACCCGGCGGCGGGAGAGCCGGGCCCGCAGATACTCGTGCTGCTCCGCCATGGTCATCCGCTGGGCGAGCCGCTCCGGTACGCCGAACCGTGGTGTATCCATGGACCGGAATGTCCCCCGAGCGGTCAACGGCGCGCCATACAGGGGGTGAACGGGTGATTGCCGCTGCGCGGCCGTCCGAATGGTGGAACGCCTATGTCAATCCATGGGACGAGCGGTAGGGTCCCGGTATGTCTCGCAGCATTCGCCTCGCAGTGATCCCCGGTGACGGTATCGGCCAGGAAGTCGTGGCCCAGGGCCTGAAGGTCCTCTCCGCCGCCCTTCCGCAGGACGTGAAGCTGGAGACCAGGGATTATGACCTCGGCGCCCAGCGCTGGCACGCCACCGGCGACACCCTGCCGGACGCGGAGCTGGAGTCGCTGAAGGACCACGACGCGATCCTGCTCGGCGCCATCGGCGACCCGTCGGTGCCCTCGGGCGTGCTCGAGCGCGGGCTGCTGCTCAAGCTGCGCTTCGCCTTCGACCACTACGTCAACCTGCGTCCGTCGAAGCTCTTCCCGAACACCGCGTCCCCGCTGGCCGGCCGCCCCGACATCGACTTCGTGGTGGTCCGCGAGGGCACCGAGGGCCCGTACGTGGGCAACGGCGGCTCGATGCGCACCGGCACCCCGGACGAGGTCGCCACCGAGGTCAGCCTGAACACCGCCCACGGGGTCGAGCGCGTGGTCCGGGACGCCTACGAGCGCGCCAACGCCCGGCCGCGCAAGAAGCTGACCCTCGTGCACAAGAACAACGTCCTGGTGCACGCCGGCCACCTGTGGAAGAACATCTTCGACCGGGTCGGCCAGGAGTACCCCGAGGTCACCACCGACTATCTGCACGTCGACGCCGCGACGATCTTCTTCGTCACCCAGCCGGAACGGTTCGACGTGATCGTCACCGACAACCTCTTCGGTGACATCCTCACCGACCTCGCCGCCGCCGTCACCGGCGGCATCGGACTCGCCGCGAGCGGAAACATCAACCCCTCCGGCGCCTTCCCGTCGATGTTCGAGCCGGTCCACGGCTCCGCGCCGGACATCGCGGGCACCGGCAAGGCCGACCCGACGGCGACCGTGCTGTCGGTGGCCCTGCTGCTGTCGCACCTCGGCTACGGGGACGAGGCGGCCCGTATCGAGACCGCCGTCGCCTCGGACCTCGCCGAGCGGGACGCGGCCGCGCCGCGCACCACCGACGAGATCGGCGACGCGCTCGCCGCCCGAGTATCCGGCTGACCCCAGCCTGTGCCAGTGCGCGGCTGGGTGCGACCATCGACCTTGGGCCGCGCGTTGCACGACGCTCACTTCCCCGGCCCCACCTAGGAGATAATCCCCGGTGGGGCCGCTGTGTGAAGAAGAGCTTGGACGTCCTAACACCGCTTGCGGGCAGGATGGTGTGAGCGCGGTCCGCCACAACCGAAGGTGAAGGACTACCTGCCATGACGACGCCCACGATCGAGCTCAAGCCCTCCTCCCACCCCCTTCCCGCCGCCGAGCGGGAGAAGATCCTGGCCAACCCCGGATTCGGCCGCCACTTCACCGATCACATGGTGACGGTCAAGTGGACGGAGGGCCGTGGCTGGCACGAGGCCCAGCTCGTGCCGTACGCCGCGCTCTCGCTCGACCCGGCGAACATGACGCTGCACTACGCCCAGACGATCTTCGAGGGGCTCAAGGCGTACCGCCGGCCCGACGGCACCGTGGCCACGTTCCGCCCCGACCAGAACGCCGAGCGGTTCCAGGCGTCCGCGCGCCGCATGGGCATGCCGGAGCTCCCCGTCGAGACCTTCATCGCGGCGTGTGACGCGCTGGTCACCCAGGACAAGGCGTGGGTGCCGGGCCATGGGGAGCAGTCCCTGTACCTGCGGCCCTTCATGTTCGCCACCGAGGTCGGGCTCGGTGTCCGGCCCGCGAACGAGTTCCTCTTCGTGGTGATCGCCTCCCCGGCCGGGGCCTACTTCCCCGGCGGTGTGCAGCCGGTCTCGGTCTGGCTCTCGGAGGAGTACGTCCGCGCGGCGCCCGGCGGCACCGGCGCGGCCAAGACGGGCGGCAACTACGCGGCCTCCCTGGTCGCCCAGGCGCAGGCCGCCGAGCAGGGCTGTGACCAGGTGGTCTGGCTGGACGCGATCGAGCGCCGCTGGATCGAGGAGATGGGCGGGATGAACCTGTACTTCGTGTACGGGAACCGCATCGTGACCCCCGAGCTGTCCGGTTCGCTGCTGCCGGGGATCACCCGCGCCTCGCTGCTGGAGATCGCCGCCGACCTCGGCTACGAGGTCACCGAGGGTCGGATCTCCGTCGACGACTGGCGTGAGGGCAACGCCGACGGGACCCTCACCGAGGTCTTCGCCTGCGGTACGGCGGCCGTGATCACCCCGGTCGGCTCGGTCAAGTCCGCCCGGGCGAGCTGGACGGTGGCCGACGGTGAGCCGGGCGAGGTGACGATGCGGCTGCGCAGGGCGCTGCTGGACATCCAGACCGGCGCCGCCCCGGACCCGCATGGCTGGATGCACCCCCTGGGCTGAACCCCCTGGGCCGGCCTTCGGGCGTCATCTGGTTGACACCCGGGGTTCGCATCCTGAGACGGATGAGAGCGCGGGGGCGGAATGTGCCACACTGCCTCCGTGCTCTCGTTCGCCATGATTATTGGCAGCAGGCGCGCCGGTCCGCAGTGACCGCCCGTACGACCCGGTACAGGGCGGCCACCGTGCCCCAGACCCGCGCGCAGACCTCTCGCACCCGCGAGGGGTCTTTTCGTTTTCCGGACCATCCCGCCGGAGGCGAAGCGTGAGGGATCATAGGAGGGCGCGGAACCGGATATTCCGGTAGACCGAGATCCATCCGACAGGAGCCAGACCAACCATGAAGGATCTGCCCGACGACGGCTTCCATGTCTTCGACACCACCCTGCGCGACGGAGCGCAGCGCGAGGGCATCAACCTCACGGTCGCGGACAAGCTGACCATCGCCCGTCACCTGGACGACTTCGGCGTGGGCTTCATCGAGGGCGGCTGGCCCGGCGCCAACCCGCGCGACACGGAGTTCTTCGCCCGGGCCCGCGCCGAGATCGACTTCCAGCACGCCCAGCTGGTGGCGTTCGGCGCCACCCGCAAGGCGGGGGTGCGCGCCGAGGACGACGCCCAGGTCAAGGCGCTGCTGGAGTCCGGGGCGCCGGTGATCACCCTGGTGGCGAAGTCCCACGACCGCCATGTGGAGCTGGCCCTGCGCACCACGCTCGAGGAGAACCTCGCGATGGTCCGCGAGACCGTCGCCTACCTGCGGTCCCAGGGCCGCCGGGTCTTCCTCGACTGCGAGCACTTCTTCGACGGCTACCGCGCCAACGCCGGCTACGCCAAGCAGGTCGTCTCCGCGGCCCACGAGGCGGGCGCCGAGGTGGTGATCCTCTGCGACACCAACGGCGGCATGCTCCCCGGCCAGATCGACGCGGTGGTCCGCACCGTGCTGGCCGACACCGGGGCGCGGCTGGGCATCCACGCCCAGGACGACACCGGCTGCGCGGTCGCCAACACCCTCGCCGCCGTGGACGCGGGCGCCACCCACGTCCAGTGCACGGCCAACGGCTACGGCGAGCGGGTGGGCAACGCCAACCTCTTCCCCGTCGTCGCGGCCCTGGAGCTCAAGTACGGCCGCCGGGTGCTGCCGGAGGGCGCCCTGGAGGAGATGACCCGGATCTCGCACGCGATCGCCGAGGTCGTCAACCTCACGCCGTCCACTCACCAGCCCTATGTGGGTGTTTCCGCCTTCGCCCACAAGGCCGGACTGCACGCCTCCGCGATCAAGGTCGACCCGGATCTGTACCAGCACATCGACCCCGAGCGGGTCGGCAACACCATGCGGATGCTCGTCTCCGACATGGCCGGACGGGCGTCGATCGAGCTCAAGGGCAAGGAGCTGGGCATCGACCTCGGCGGCGACCGGGCGCTGGTGGGCCGGATCGTGGAGCGGGTCAAGGAGCGGGAGCTCGCGGGCTACACCTACGAGGCCGCCGACGCCTCCTTCGAGCTGCTGCTGCGCCAGGAGGTCGAGGGCCGTCCCCGCCGCTTCTTCCGCGTCGAGTCCTGGCGGGCGATCGTCGAGGACCGCCCGGACGGCACCCACGCCAACGAGGCCACCGTGAAGCTGTGGGCCAAGGGCGAGCGCATCGTCGCCACGGCGGAGGGCAACGGTCCGGTCAACGCGCTGGACCGGGCGCTGCGGGTGGGTCTTGAGCGGATCTATCCGCAGCTGGCGACGATGGAGCTGGTGGACTACAAGGTCCGCATCCTGGAAGGCAAGCACGGCACCGAGTCCACGACCCGGGTGCTGGTCGCCACCGCGGACGGCCAGGGGGAGTGGTCGACCGTGGGCGTCGGGGAGAACGTGATCGCCGCGTCCTGGCAGGCCCTGGACGACGCCTACGCCTATGGGCTGCTGCGGGCCGGAGTGGACCCGCAGGAGTGACGCGCCGGCCGGAGCGAGGAGGCGGACGGTGCGGCTCCGGCGGCGGCCGGAGTAGGGTGCGGGGAGCGGAGCGCGGCCGATGTGCTCCGTTGCCCGGTCCGGCCGCACGGCCGCTCCGGCGGAGGGCGGCCATCCGGGTGGTCGCGCCCGCCCCTCGCACCATCACGGCCTGGAGGTTTGTGGGGTGCCGACAGGGCCGATAGTCCTTTAGGACACCAGGTAGTGGGAAAGCCGCTGTCCAGTTCTGTTCCGCCTGCCCACCAAAACGCCCTTGACGTTGTAGGGAATTGACATGCGTTTCCGGGGGTCCGGGAACGTACCGTCATTGCATGACCAATCTCGAAGGTGCGCCTGCTGAGGCGAGTGACGTTCGCGGGCGCGTCGCCGAGCTGCACGCGATTCGCGAGCAGGCTCGGCGCGGCCCGAGCGAGCGGGCGACCGAGGCCCAGAAGGCCAAGGGGAAGCTGACGGCTCGCGAGCGGATCGATCTGCTGCTTGACGAGGGGTCCTTCAACGAAGTGGAGCCGCTGCGGCGGCATCGTGCGACCGGGTTCGGGCTCGAGGCCAAGAAGCCTTACACCGATGGTGTCGTCACCGGCTGGGGGACCGTCCACGGACGGACGGTGTTCGTCTACGCACACGACTTCAGGATCTTCGGCGGGGCGCTGGGGGAAGCGCACGCCACCAAGATCCACAAGATCATGGACATGGCCATCTCGGCCGGGGCGCCGCTGGTGTCCCTCAACGACGGCGCCGGTGCCCGCATCCAGGAGGGCGTCTCGGCGCTCGCCGGTTACGGGGGCATCTTCCAGCGGAACACCAAGGCGTCCGGTGTCATCCCCCAGATCAGCGTGATGCTCGGCCCGTGCGCGGGCGGCGCGGCGTACTCCCCGGCGCTGACGGACTTCGTCTTCATGGTCCGGGAGACCTCGCAGATGTTCATCACCGGACCCGATGTGGTCCAGGCGGTGACGGGCGAGAAGGTCAGCCAGAACGGACTGGGCGGCGCGGATGTGCACGCCGAGACCTCGGGCGTGTGTCACTTCGCCTACGACGACGAGGAGACCTGCCTCGAGGAGGTCCGCTACCTCCTGTCGCTGCTGCCGCAGAACAACCGCGAGAACCCGCCGACCGTCGAGTCCGACGACCCGGCCGCCCGGCGCGGCGACGCGCTGCTCGACCTCGTCCCGGCCGACGGCAACCGGCCGTACGACATGCGCAAGGTCATCGAGGAGATCGTCGACGACGGCGAGTACCTCGAGGTCCACGAGCGCTGGGCGACCAACATCATCTGCGCGCTGACCCGGCTCGACGGCCAGGTGGTCGGCATCATCGCCAACCAGCCGCAGTCGCTGGCCGGGGTGCTGGACATCGAGGCGTCGGAGAAGTCCGCGCGCTTCATCCAGATGTGCGACGCCTTCAACATCCCGCTGGTCACCTTCCTCGACGTGCCCGGCTTCCTGCCCGGTGTGGACCAGGAGCACGGCGGGATCATCCGGCACGGCGCCAAGATGCTGTACGCGTACTGCAACGCCACCGTGCCGCGGATCTCCGTCATCCTGCGCAAGGCGTACGGCGGCGCCTACATCGTGATGGACTCCCAGTCCATCGGGGCCGATCTGACCTACGCCTGGCCGACCAACGAGATCGCGGTGATGGGTGCCGAGGGCGCAGCCAACGTGATCTTCCGCCGTCAGATCGCCGGGGCCGACGACCCCGAGGCCATGCGCGCCCGCATGGTCAAGGAGTACAAGTCCGAGCTGATGCACCCGTACTACGCGGCCGAGCGGGGGCTGGTCGACGATGTGATCGACCCGGCCGAAACCCGTGAGGTCCTCATCCGGTCCCTGGCGATGCTGCGCGACAAGCACGCCGACCTGCCGTCCCGCAAGCACGGCAACCCGCCGCAGTAACCCTCGCGTTCATGACCTCGCGCGGGACCCGCGCGACAAGGGAGAAGAGAAAACCGTGAGCACATCCAGCGATATCGCCGATCCCGCCGCCGCGGCGGCGGCCACCCTGGTCCGGGTCGAGAAGGGCCACGCCGACGCCGAGGAGCTCGCCGCGGTCACCGCGGTGCTGCTCGCCCGCGCGGCCGCCGGAACCCACCGGACCGCCGGCTCCTCCACCCGCCCGAGCCGCAGCGCCGCCCGCTGGCGCCGTCTGGAGCGCCGCCCGGCGTTCAGCGCGCCGCACAGCTGGCAGGGCTGACCGCCCAGCGGCACAGCTGGCAGGGCTGACCGCCCAGCGGCACAGCTGGCAGGGCTGACCGCCCACAGGCGCCGCCGTGCCCGGACGGCCGCACACCGCCCGGACGCCCGAGAAGCCCCGCCGAAACGCACAAATCCCCTGTTCTCCTTCGGAGAGCAGGGGATTTTGGCTTCCGCCGTCGGCCTCGGCTAGCGCAGCCGGGCCATCAGCGCGTGCTCGACCAGGGTGATCAGCGCGCTCTTGGCCTCGCTGCGGTGGCGGGCGTCGGTGGTGATGATCGGCGCGTCGGGGCCGATCTGGAGGGCCTCGCGGACCTCTTCGGGGTTGTAGGGCTGGTGCCCGTCGAAGCCGTTGAGGGCGATGACGAAGGGCAGGCCGGAGTTCTCGAAGTAGTCGACCGCCGGGAAGCAGTCGGCGAGGCGGCGGGTGTCCACCAGGACGACCGCGCCGATGGCGCCGCGGACCAGGTCGTCCCACATGAACCAGAAGCGGTCCTGGCCGGGCGTGCCGAACAGGTACAGGATCAGGTCCTGGTCCAGCGTGATGCGGCCGAAGTCCATGGCCACCGTGGTGGTGGTCTTGTCCGGCGCGTGGGTGAGATCGTCGATCCCCGCCGAGGCGGAGGTCATCACGGCTTCGGTGCGCAGCGGGTTGATCTCCGAGACCGCGCCGACGAACGTGGTCTTGCCCACGCCGAAGCCGCCCGCCACCACGATTTTCGCGGAGGTGGTGGAGCGGGCTGCACCGCTAGAGCTTGCGAAGTCCACTGAGCACCCTTTCGAGCAGTGTCACGTCAGGCTGACCGCCGGCGGACTCGTCGCCGCCGGGCTGATGGATCGCGACGAGCCCCGCCTCGGCCAGGTCGGCTACGAGGATGCGGGCTACGCCGAGGGGAATGGTGAGCAGTGCGGAGATCTCGGCGACCGACTTGATCTCGCGGCACAGTTGGCAGATCCGCTGGTGCTCGGGCAGTTGGCCCTGGAGCTGAGCGGGGTCGGCCGTGGTGTGCACCAGCGCCTCGATGGCGAGCTGGTACCGGGGCCGGGTCCGGCCCCCTGTCATGGCGTACGGGCGCACCAGAGGGTTATGAGTGCCACCCGCGGGGGAGGAAGGTTCCGGGGCTGGGCGCTCAGGCGGCTGTACGGGCTCGATACGGGGCGCGGGCGGCGCGTCGTACCAGGACCCCTCCGACGGCCCGGGAGGCGCGTAGGAGGGCGTGTACGGCTGTTGCTGGGGTCGCTGCGGCTGCCGCCGCGGGGGCTGCTGCTCCCGCTGGGGCTCCGGCTGCTGTGGCGAGCGGGCCTGGCGGCTGGGTGCGGAGGGGAAGTTGTAGCGCTTCACTGGGCCCTCTCCGCGCGGCTCGGACGGCTGCCCGTGGGCGTACGGATATCCGCTAGGGGGCGTTGCCACGTGTCCTCCTCCAACTCGCCTGTCTTGCCGGTCGCGCCACCGCACCCTATGGCGCGGTGGCGCGAAACGCACTCCATGTTTGCTAGTTGAGAAGACTGCCCTGCAATTCCGCGCGGAGATCCGGGGTGAGGACGTTGCCCGCGCGATCGACCAGCAGGGCCATCTCGTAGCCGACGAGGCCGATGTCGCACTCGGGGTGGGCGAGCACGGCGAGGGAGGATCCGTCGGAGATCGACATGATGAAGAGGAAGCCTCGTTCCATTTCGACGACGGTCTGGTTGACCACGCCGCCTTCGAAGATGCGGGAGGCTCCGGAGGTGAGCGAGGTCAGGCCGGAGGCCACCGCCGCCAGTTGATCGGCTCGGTCACGGGGGAAGCCTTCGGACATCGCCAGAAGGAGTCCGTCGGCGGAGACCACCACCGTGTGGGACACCCCGGGGGTGTTGTCCACGAAGTTCGTGATCAACCAGTTCAGGTTCTGCGCCGCCTGGCTCATCGGGCTCACACTAACGCTCCTGATCGTAGGTGCTGCCGGGGCCGAAGCCCTGTTGGTCATGCTGGTCACGCCCGGGGGTCCCGGATCCCGCGTCGCGTCCCCGCTGGACGCCGCGGCGCAGGTTGCTCAGCCTGCCGCGGATGTCCTCCGGGGCGCGGGAGACCTGGGGGCCGCCCTGTCCGGTCGGCTCCGCGGCGCCCTCGACCAGATTGGCCTTGGGCACCCGGCGGGGCAGGCCGGACGATGTGACCCCGCCGGCCTTCGGCTCGCGCAGCCGCTCGGCACGGTGCCAGCGGTGGTCGTTCTCCGACTGCCACGGGGCACCGTCCTCCTGCTGCTGGGGAGCCTGATAGGGCCGCTCCGGCGCCGCGGGCGCCGCCGGGTCCCCGACCATCCCCTGTGCCCCTGTTTCCTCGGACGGCTGCCACTGCTTGTCACGACGCGGAAGCCCGGCGTCGGTCATCGAGTGGATTCCGCTCGGGGAGGGGCCCGGACGGTGGAACTCTACGCGGTCCCGAGAAACTTCGGGAGCGCTGGGTCCTGATTCCGCTTCGGTCCCGAACTGCGACGCGTAGGGCATCTCGAAAGATCCGGAATCGCCCCACTCTCCCTGTTGGGAGGGTGAGTTGTAGCCGATGTACGGCTGCTGTTCGGATTCCGTTTGAGTTGTGTAATCCGCTTCCGGTTGCGTAAAGGCGGAATTCTGGTAAGCGGACTGCGCCAACGGATCGGAAGCCGCCTGGTCATGCCGCGGATCCTGCTCGGGCGGGGTGGCCCCCATTCCGCTGTACTGGCCCAGGAACTGGTTCTGCCCCTGGTCCCGGTCGTAGGCGGAGTCGTCGAAGCCCAGCTCGGCGGCGGTGCGCGAGGACAGCTCGGTCGCGTCCTCGTAGGAGGGCGCGGGCCGCGGCTCGGGAACGATCCGGGAGACCGTGAAGTCGTCCTGGGGCAGCTCCTCGCCGCCACCGCCGTGGGTGATCGCCTCGGGCAGCATCACCAGCGAGGTGGTGCCCGCCAGCTCCCCGGAGGGGCGCAGCTGGACCCGGATGCCATGCCGGTCGGCGAGGCGGCCGACCACGAACAGGCCCATGCGCTGGGACACCGAGGCGTCCACCGTCGGCGGATTGGCCAGCTTGTGGTTGATGTCGGCGAAGTCCTCGGCGGTCAGGCCGATTCCCTTGTCGTGGATCTCCACCACCACCCGGCCGTCGGGCAGCCGGGTCGAGGTGACCCGCACCTTGGTGTGCGGGGAGGAAAAGGTGGTGGCGTTCTCCAGCAGCTCGGCCAGGAGGTGCACCAGGTCGGTCACCGCGGTGCCGTGGATCTCGCTCTCGGAGATCCCCGCCAGCTCGATCCGCTCGTAGGACTCCACCTCCGAGGAGGCGGCCCGCAACACGTCGATCAGCGGCACCGGCTGGTTCCAGCGCCGGCCGGGCTCCTCGCCCGCGAGGATCAGGAGGTTCTCGCCGTTGCGCCGCATACGGGTGGCGAGGTGGTCCAGCCGGAAGAGGTGCTCCAGCTGGTCCGGATCGGCCTCCCGGCTCTCCAGTTCGGAGATCAGGGTCAGCTGCCGCTCGATCAGTCCCTGGTTGCGACTGGAAAGGTTGGTGAAGATCGCGTTGACGCCGCCGCGCAGCATCGCCTGCTCGGCCGCGAGCCGGATCGCCTCGCGGTGCACCTGGTCGAAGGCGCGGGCCACCTCGCCGATCTCGTCCCGGGTGTTGATCGGTATCGAGCTGACCCGGGTGTCCACCCGTCCGGGGTCGGTGCGGGAGAGCTGGCCGACCACCGCCGGCAGCCGCGTCTCGGCGACCTCGAAGGCGGCGTTGCGCAGTTGCCGCATTGAATGGCTCATCGAGCGGGCCATCCGGGCGGCCACGAAGAAGGCGGCGAGGAGCGCCAGCACCACGATCGCGCCGTTCACGATCGCATCGCGCCGGGCGTCCGATGAGATCTGTGCCGCCTCGTCCACGGCCTTGTTCACCAGGGTCTGCTCGACGTCCCGGTAGGCGTTGAACTTGATCGTGGAGGCGTTGAACCAGGAGTCCGGGGTGACCCCCTGGGCGGCCAGCGCGGAGGGGCTCGCACCGCTGCCCATGGCCTTGATCATCTTGTCCATACCGGGCGGCGCCACGAACTTCTTGCCGTCCGCCTCGGCCTTCCGCTTCGCCTCGGCGATTTGCGTCTGCGCACGCTTCTCCGCCGCGGTGAGGGTGTCCTCGAGCCGGGTCACGTCCTGCGGGGTGCCGGCGGCCTCGAACTCCCCGAGCGCGATGCCCTCGAGGTAGACGTACGAGGTGAAGGCGGTGAGCTGGGTCTTGCGGTCGGTCGCGGACGGGCCGGGCTTCACCAGCAGATGGGTGCCGATGGAGCGCTGGAGCGACTCCGCGCCCTTGGCCAGGGATACCGCGTAGACGGTACGGCCGTATGACGTGATATTGCCGGTGCCCAGGCCCAGTTCATTGGCGAACTCGGTCAGCCCGTGCTCGACGGTGACATAGCCCTCTTCGGTCTTCACCCCGTCAAGGCGGTCGGTGTAGGCGTTCCGGCGCAGGGCGGCCAGCTGCGGTTCGCTGGCCCTGAAGGCTTTGAGGCGGCGTTTCAAGCTGGGCGTCTGCGGCATGTCGGCGACGGCCTTGTCGAAATCCTTCTTCGCCGCGTCGCTGGCGGCCCGGGCCTTGGCCACCGTGGCCTCGTTGGTGCCGCTGAGCAGCGGGCCCGCGGTCAGGTCGCGCTCGTTGACCAGGGCGTGGGCGTAGGTGGTGGCGGCCCGGACGACCTGGGCGGTGCGCTCGGCGTCCCGCGCCTCGTTCCAGGTGGAGACCGATGAGGCGACCTGGAAGCCACCGAAGACCAGGGCGACGAGCACGGGGATGAGCAGGATCGCGTACAGCCGGCCGCGCACCCGCCAGTTCCGAGGGGAGATCCGGCCACCACTGGGTGCGGGTGGCTCCGCTGCCTCGGCGGGCGACGCCGCTGTACCTGTACGCGGCGGCGGGGTGAAGTTCCCTCGCGCCTCTCGCGCGGGGTCCGGCTTGCTTCGCCTCACTCGACCAACAACCTCTCGGCATCGGCACCTGATTCGTGCCGTTCCCAGCTGAGCCCTGACTGCCCAGTTCAGCGAATTCCAGCACGCCGCGCGGGTGCTTTCCAAACAGTGCGCAAAGCGCTCAGTGCGTTGTCTGGACCAGAGAAAAAAGGGGCGTTACGGCTGAGACATGTCGAATAACGAACTATTTGAGTGCGCACCGGAGCTGCGTGATCGCGCTCTGTATCGACAGCCGGTGCATATCTCTGTCGAAACGTTATGATCGACGAGCGGGCCGTGTCGTTCGACACAGCCCGCCCTACGTCAGTTTTCCGACAACTTCCGGACAGCGGCCCCTACTTGAGTCGGGCCATCAGCGCATGCTCGACCAGCGTGATGAGCGCGCTCTTGGCCTCGCTGCGATGGCGCGCGTCGGTGGTGATGATGGGAGTGTCCGGGCCGATCTGGAGGGCCTCGCGGACCTCTTCGGGGTTGTAGGGCTGCTGGCCGTCGAAGCCGTTGAGGGCGATGACGAAGGGCAGGCCGGAGTTCTCGAAGTAGTCGACCGCCGGGAAGCAGTCGGCGAGGCGGCGGGTGTCCACCAGGACCACGGCGCCGATGGCGCCGCGGACCAGGTCGTCCCACATGAACCAGAAGCGGTCCTGGCCGGGCGTGCCGAACAGGTACAGGATCAGGTCGTCGTCGAGCGTGATGCGGCCGAAGTCCATCGCCACGGTCGTCGTGGTCTTGTCCTGGACGTGGCTCAGATCGTCGATCCCCGCCGAGGCCGACGTCATCACGGCTTCGGTGCGCAGCGGGTTGATCTCCGAGACCGCGCCGACGAACGTGGTCTTGCCCACGCCGAAGCCGCCGGCCACCACGATCTTCGCCGAGGTGGTCGCGCGGGAGGGGGGAGCACCGCTAGAGCTTGCGAAGTCCACTGAGCACCCTTTCGAGCAGTGTCACATCCGGAGTGCCGCCCGCTTCCGAACCGCCCCCGGGCTGGTGGATCGCCACCATGCCGGCCTCCGCCAGGTCCGCCACCAGGATGCGTGCCACGCCGAGGGGGATGTTCAGCAGCGCCGAGACCTCGGCGACCGACTTGACCTCCTGGCACAGGTGGCAGATCCGCTGGTGCTCGGGAAGGAGCCCCTGTAGATGCACGGGGTCGGCCGTCGTGCTGACCAGCGCCTCGATGGCGAGCTGGTAGCGGGGCCGGGTCCGGCCACCGGTCATGGCATAGGGGCGCACCAATGGCTGGTCGCCTTCACCCCCGTACGGCGATTGGTGATGGCCGCCGTACGGGCCGGGCGAGGCGGGGGGCGGGGTCATGGATCCTCCGGTCGGACAACAAGGTGACGGTGGTGCCGTCGGTCGGTGCCGGTGGGGGGCCGCCCGGCGGTGTGGCCGGGCGGGCGGGCGTCGGATGGTCGTTGGATCAGTTCAACAGGCTGCCCTGAAGTTCGGCACGCAGGTCCGGGGTGAGGACACTGCCTGCGCGATCGACCAGCAGGGCCATCTCGTAGCCGACGAGGCCGATGTCGCACTCGGGGTGGGCGAGCACGGCGAGGGAGGATCCGTCGGAGATCGACATGATGAAGAGGAAGCCTCGTTCCATTTCGACGACGGTCTGGTTGACCACGCCGCCTTCGAAGATGCGGGAGGCTCCGGAGGTGAGCGAGGTCAGGCCGGAGGCCACCGCCGCCAGTTGATCGGCTCGGTCACGGGGGAAGCCTTCGGACATCGCCAGAAGGAGTCCGTCGGCGGAGACCACCACCGTGTGGGACACCCCGGGGGTGTTGTCCACGAAGTTCGTGATCAACCAGTTCAGATTCTGCGCCGCCTGGCTCATCGGGCTCAACTAACGCTCCTGCTGGTAAGTCGGGCCAATGCCGCGATCATGGTTGTCGCCGAGTCCGGTACCGGCCCGGCGACCCTGCTGGATCCCACGGCGGAGGTTGGTCAGCCTTCCGCGTACATCATCGGGCGCGCGAGACACCTGCGGCCCAGTCCGTTCGGGCTGCTGCGGCTGCTGGTGTGCGGCGCCCTCCACGAGGTTTGCGCGCGGCACCCGCCGTGGCAACCCGGAGGACGTGATACCGCCGGCCGCGGGTTCGCGGATCTGCTCGGCGCGGCGCCAGCGCTCGTCGTTGTGGGGCGACGTGCGCCAGTGGGAACCCGTGCTCCGGCCGTTGAGACCGGCGCCGCCGCCCGGGCCCGCCGGGGCGCCCGATCCGGCGAAGTCCCCCATGCCCTGGGACGCCGGCTGCGGCTCGCGGGGCGAGGGGGGCGGTACGGCCGAGGCGGGCCGGCCGGGGGTGGGCTCGGGCGCGGAGGGCGCGGACGGGAACGACCGGCCCCCGTCCCGCGGGCCCGAGTTGCCCGGGTCGGCGACCTGGGGGTGATGCCAGGTCGACTCGATGGTGTCGAAGATGGGCGTACGGCCGTCGCCGGGACCGGCGGCGGGCGGCAGCGGGTCGTTCGCGCGCCGCTCGGGCTCGCCGCCCTGGGAGTCCTGGGGCAGCGCGTACTCGCCGGTGCCGCTCATGTCCGGGCGCGGGAATTCGCCGGTGTCGCCGGGACCGCCCAGGTTCGGGCGCGGGAATTCGCCGGTGTCGCCGGGACCGCCCACGTTCGGGCGGGGGAACTCTCCGGTGTCGCCGGGACCGCCCATGTTCGGACGCGGGAACTCGCCCGTGTCGCCGGGGCCGCCGATGTTCGGGCGCGGGAACTCGCCCGTGTCGCCGGGGCCGCGGCCGCCGCGCGGGGCGGCGTCCTCGAACCGGGGCTGGGCGTACTCGCCGGTGTCGCCCGGGCCCTGGCCGAGCTCCTGGCGGGCGTACTCACCGGTGTCGCCCGGGCCGCGGCCGTAGTCGGGGCGGTTGAACTGGCCGGTGTCGGACAGCCCCTGTCCGGCCTGCGGCCCGCCGGGCGCGCGGCGCGGCTCGAACATGCTGGGGCCGTCGGTCAGCTGCGGCAGCTCTCCGGTGTCGCCGGGGCCGCGGTTGCCGAACGGATCGCGCCGCTCCGCCGGGCCGCCGAGCTCCGGACGGGCGAACTGGCCGGTGGACTCGTACTCCTCGTGCCCGCGCGGGGTGTCCCCGGCGTCGCGCGGAGTGCCCGGCCAGTCGTCCTCGCCGGACGCGCGGCGCGCGCCCCAGCTGGTGCCGGGCTGCGCGGGTGCCGGAAGCTCGGGCGCGGGGCCGCGGGTGGGCAGCTGCGGGCGGCCGCCCTGGTCGCCCGCGTCGGCCCGGGCCGGGGCGCCGGTCGGCGGGGCGACGGTCGGGTTCTCGCCGCGCGTCGGCAGCGGGGGACGGCCGGAGGGGGCGCCGGGGCCGCCCTGCTGACCGCCGGGACCGGAGGGGGCGTTGGTCCGGGGGCCGGGAGGCCGTCCGCCCTCGAAGAAGTTGGGGCCGCCGGCCGGGGCGCCGCCCGAGGGGCCCGCACCCGCGCCGACCGGCCGGGTCGGCAGTCCGCTGCCGCCACCGTTGCCCGGCAGCGCGGCGCGCGAACCGGAGCCCGGGACCTGGCGCCGCGAGGGCGCCGAGCCGAGCAGTCCCGCGCCGCCGCCCTGGGCGCCGCCGTTACCGGCGCCCGGTCCGCCCTGGCCGCCCTGACCGCCGGCGGCCTGCGGGGCCGGCTTCCTTCCGCCCTGGGCGACATCGACCGGCAGCATGACCAGCGCCGTCGTACCGCCCGAGTCGGACGGCCGGAGCTGGATGCGGATGCCGTGGCGCAGCGAGAGGCGGCCGACCACGAACAGGCCCATGCGCCGGGAGACCGACACATCGACGGTGGGCGGGGAGGCCAGCCGTTCGTTGATCGCCGCCAGATCCTCGGGCGAGAGCCCGATACCGGTGTCGTGGATCTCGACCAGCACCCGCCCGTCGGGCAGCGCGTGACCGGTGACCTTGACCTTGGTCTGCGGCGAGGAGAAGGAGGTGGCGTTCTCCAGCAGCTCGGCGAGCAGGTGGACGAGGTCGTTGACGACCCGGCCCGCGACCTCGGTCGCCGGGACCGAGCTGAGCTCGATGCGCTCGTACTGCTCCACCTCGGAGGCGGCCGCGCGGAGCACGTCCACCAGCGGCACCGGGCGGGTCCACCGGCGGCCCGGCTCCTCGCCCGCGAGGACCAGGAGGTTCTCGCCGTTACGGCGCATACGGGTGGCGAGGTGGTCCAGCTTGAACAGCGAGGAGAGCTGGTCCGGGTCGGCCTCGCGGCTCTCCAGCTCGGAGATGAGCGAGAGCTGGCGCTGGATGAGGCCCTGGCTGCGGCGCGAGAGGTTGGTGAACATCGCGTTGACGTTGCCCCGCAGCAGTGCCTGCTCGGCGGCGAGCCGTACCGCCTCGCGGTGCACGTCGTCGAAGGCCGCGGCCACCTTTCCGATCTCGTCCCGGCTGTGCACACCGACGGACTCGACGGAGGTGTCCACATCCTGCGGATCGGACTCGGAGAGCTGCTTGACCAGTTCGGGCAGCCGCTTCTGGGAGACCTCCTGCGCGGTGTCCTGGAGACGGCGCAGCGAGCGGACCATGGAGCGGGCGACGACGAAGGCGCCGACCAGGGAGACACCGAGGACCAGCAGGATCAGCGCACCGTTGAGGATCGCGTCCTGCTGGGCGGAGTCGCGGAGCTCACGAGCCTTCTGCTGCATCTCGCTGAGCAGCGTCTCCTCGATCTTGCCCATCTCTTCGATCTTGATACTGTCCTGGTCGTACCAGTCAAGATCGGTCCGCTTCTCCGCCTTGAGCCCCTCGGGGTCGCGCACCGCGCGGTCGGCGTACATGGTCGCCGCCTTGATGTCGGGGCGGCTGTCCAGCGGCTCGAGCAGATCCTCGGAGTTGCCCTGGCGGATCTGCTTGAAGCGGCCGAGCGCCTCGTTCTCCTTGTCCACCGCGGTCCTGGCGAAGCGGCGGTCGTTGGCGGAGAAGTCGGCGCCCTTGGGGTCGGCGAGAGCGGCGCTGATGAGCGCGCGCTGGATGGAGGCGTACTCCTTCGCGGAGGAGAAGGTGGCGAGCGCGCGGGTGTTGTTGATCATCGCGCGGTTGCTGGTCGCCTGCGCCATGTCCTGGGAGAGCGAAAGCAACGAGTTGATCAGCTCGTTGTAGTTCTGGACCGTCAGCGAGTAGTACTGGCTGTTGTCGTAGGCCGTGTCCCGGACCTCGTTGATCTTGCCGAGCTGACGGTCGATGTTGACGAGCGTGGACTGCACACCGGCCAGCGACTGGTCACCGGGGTCGATCTGGTGGGTGGCGTCGCGGAACGCCGCGATCGCGCGGTTGGTGTCCTCGCGGGTGGAGACGACCCGGTCGTCCTTGTCGTTGCCCTTGCCCGCCAGCGGACCGGCCGACTTGTCGCGCTCCTCCTGGAGCGCGCTGGCCAGCTGGGTGGCCTGCTGCGTCATCTCGGTGAGCAGCTTCATCTGGTCCAGCTGCTGGATGTTGTCCAGCGAGCCCTCGATGCGCAGTGCGCCCAGCGTGGTCGCGGCGACCACCGGGAGCGCGAGCAGGGAGACCAGTCGGGTGCTGATGCGCCAGTTGCGCAGGGCCATGCGACTGCCGGGCCCGGTGGGGCCGGAGGGCTTCGCCTTGGCCGGCGGCTCCGTGGCGTCTGCGCCGCCACCGCCGCTGGGCGCACTGACCCGGGTGGCGCTCTGCGCACCGGCATCGGGGCTCTGATCGCTCAGCGTCCTGCCGTTGCTTCCCTGGGCGCGCTGGGGCGAGGAGCCGCGGTCGGTCGCGCCGCGCGGCTCCGGGTCCGCCGAAGCTTCCCCTCGGCCCTGGCGGGCCTGGGGAGCCCCCATACCATCCCTCTTGAAACGTCCCTGCACTAGCGTCGCAACCTCTGGACCAGGCGCCCCGCCGGCTTGAGCGGCGGAGCGGTGTCGAGTCGTGGGGGACCGCGATCCCCCCTGTCGGTCGTGAGTGACCGGCGCGCATCCTTTCGTGTCGACAAGAGGAGCCCCCCGCCGCTCGGCGCCTCTGACGTTGCGCCCCCGTGCGCGCCGGTGATTCCCGCGGCGGTCCCGGGAATTCCAGCACAGTGCCGGATGCTGCAACAAGGGCAATGGATAAGGCTGTGATGCGCGTGACGCTCAGTGCGGACTTTATTACGGGACGTAGAAAGCCATGTCGGCGATAACGGACTTTCGCGTACGAATCGAACGGCGCAATCGAGTGTCCGGCTAGCGATGATCAAGAGCGGAACGTCAGGTTCGGGTATGCGATGTCCGTTTAGCGCGATTAGGCAACTGTCTTCTATGTCGCATTTGCCTGATCGTTCGTGAGCAATATCACATACTGGCGGCGACTTTTCCTGCGAATCGATGGGCAAGGCCGCCTCTAGCCTGACGCTTTACACAGCCGGAACGAACGACAAGAGCGAGGCGTACACCCCAGTGAAGACGACGATGATGTTCCGCTCCATGGCCAACCCGCGGCGCACCACCCTGGCCCATGTCAAGGACGTCCAAGAGCTCAAGGACGCCAAGGACATCGCCACGGACATCGAGGACACCGGCGCGCCCGAGGAGCAGCCGGAGCAGCGCGTCGATCTGCCCAACCGGACCGCGAACCCCAAGCGCACCGTGCTGACCGAGGCCCCGGGCAACTGACTCCCCGGGCCGTGGTGGGCGCCACCACCGGCGGCAGGCGGGACGGCGGCGCGCGGGACGCGGAGCGATAGCCTGGAGCGTCAGTCTCCAGCGAGTTCAGTCAGGAGCCAAGGCTTCCCGTGCGCATCGCCAGATTCTCCATCGACGGCAACGTCGCCTTCGGCGTGGTGGAGGGCGAACCGTCCGATCCGGACGGCCCCGTCATCGACATCATCAAGGGCCACCCCTTCGCCGAATTCGAGCGCTCGGGCCAGAAGGTCCCCCTGAGCAAGGTCCGGCTGCTGCCGCCCGTCCTGCCGAACAAGGTCGTCGGAATCGGGCGCAACTACGCCGAGCACGCGGCGGAGCTAGGCAACGAGGTCCCCGACGTCCCGGTCGTCTTCTTCAAGCCGTCCACCTCCGTGGTCGGCCCCGGCGACCCCGTCGCGTACCCCTCCTTCTCCTCCGAGGTGCACTACGAGGCCGAGCTGGCCGTGGTCATCGGACGGATGTGCCGCGAGGTTCCGCGTGACCGCGTCCAGGACGTCATCCTCGGCTACACCTGCGGCAACGACATCACGGCCCGCGACGCCCAGCGGCGCGAGAAGCAGTGGGCGCGGGCCAAGGGCTTCGACACGTCCTGCCCGCTCGGCCCCTGGGTGGAGACCGATATCGACCTGACGCGCGCGGGCGACCTCGGCATCATGTGCACCGTCAACGGTGAGCAGCGTCAGCTCGGCCGTACGAGCGAGATGGTGCGCCCGATCGAGGATCTGATCGTGCACATCACCGAGGCGATGACGCTGCTCCCCGGCGACGTCGTGCTCACCGGCACTCCGGCGGGCGTCGGCCCGCTCTCCGTCGGCGACGAGGTCGCCGTCACCATCGAAGGCATCGGCACTCTCACCAACAAGGTGATCAAGCGTGGCTAGCGCACCCTCCTCCGCCCCCGTGCGGGTTCGTTTCTGTCCCTCGCCGACCGGCAACCCCCATGTCGGCCTGGTCCGCACGGCCCTGTTCAACTGGGCCTTCGCCCGTCACCACGGCGGCACCCTGGTGTTCCGCATCGAGGACACCGACGCCGCGCGCGACTCCGAGGAGTCCTACACCCAGCTGCTGGACGCCATGCGCTGGCTGGGCTTCGACTGGGACGAGGGCCCCGAGATCGGCGGTCCGCACGCCCCCTACCGCCAGTCGCAGCGGATGGACCTCTACCGCGAGGTCGCGGAGAAGCTGCTGGAGGCGGGCCACGCCTACCGCTGCTACTGCACCGCCGAGGAGCTGGAGGAGCGCCGCGAGGCGGCCCGCAAGGCCGGCCGGCCCTCCGGCTACGACGGGAAGTGCCGCACCCTGACCGCCGAGCGGATCGCGGGGTACGAGGCCGAGGGGCGCGTCTCGATCGTGCGCTTCCGGATGCCGGACGAGCCGATCACCTTCACCGATCTGGTGCGCGGTGAGCTGACCTTCGCCCCCGAGAACGTCACGGACTACGGGATCGTGCGGGCCAACGGCGCGCCCCTCTACACGCTCGTCAACCCCGTCGACGACGCGCTGATGGAGATCACGCACGTACTGCGCGGCGAGGATCTGCTCTCCTCCACCCCGCGGCAGATCGCGCTCTACCGCGCGCTCGCCGAGATCGGTGTGGGCGGCGGTCAGGTGCCCGCCTTCGGACATCTGCCGTACGTCATGGGCGAGGGCAACAAGAAGCTCTCCAAGCGTGACCCCCAGTCGTCGCTGAACCTCTACCGGGAGCGCGGCTTCCTCCCCGAGGGGCTGCTCAACTACCTCTCCCTGCTGGGCTGGTCGCTCTCCTCCGACCGGGACGTCTTCTCGCTGGAGGAGATGGTCGAGGCGTTCGACATCTCGGCGGTGAACGCCAACCCGGCGCGCTTCGACCTCAAGAAGGCCGAGGCGATCAACGCGGACCACATCCGGCTGCTGGACGTGAAGGCGTTCATCGAGGCCTGCGAGCCCTGGCTGAGGGCCCCGCACGCGCCGTGGGCCCCGGAGGCCTTCGACGCGGCCGCCTTCGAGGCGCTGGCCCCGCTGGCCCAGACCCGGCTGACCGTTCTGTCCGACATCACCGCGAACGTGGACTTCCTCTTCCTCGACGAGCCGGTGGCCGACGAGGCGTCCTGGACCAAGGCGATGAAGCCGGGCGCGGACGCGCTCCTGGCCTCGGTCCGCACCCGGCTCGCCGAGGCGGACTGGAACGCCGAGACCCTGAAGGCCGCGGTCCTCGCGGCCGGCGAGGAGCACGGTCTGAAGCTGGGCAAGGCCCAGGCGCCGCTGCGGGTCGCGGTCACCGGTCGCACGGTCGGACTGCCGCTGTTCGAGTCCCTGGAGGTCCTGGGCCGTGAGCGCACGCTGACCCGGGTCGACGCGGCGCTGGCGAAGCTGGCCGGATAGGGGGGCGTGAGGCGCCGCCCGCGCCCGCGAGGCGGCGCCACTCGCGGTGATACTCGTTTTGGTGGCCCGTCCACCATCGGGTAATGTTCTTCCTGCGCCGGACGGGCCGCCGAGAGGTCGGACCGGAGACGCAAACCAAACAAAACCCCTTACGAGGGTGGCGTTTTGGTGGGGTATGGTGTAATTGGCAGCACGAGTGATTCTGGTTCACTTAGTCTAGGTTCGAGTCCTGGTACCCCAGCAGGAGATCTCCCGGGTGTCCGGTGGATCTCTTGATCAAAGCAGGACCAAGCCCCCGTTGTGTAGCGGCCTAGCACGCTGCCCTCTCAAGGCAGTAGCGCCGGTTCGAATCCGGTCGGGGGTACGGATCTCTTCGCGAGACGGAGATCGCTAGAGCCCCCGTTGTGTAGCGGCCTAGCACGCCGCCCTCTCAAGGCGGTAGCGCCGGTTCGAATCCGGTCGGGGGTACTGGTCTATACCATGGGCTATGGTGTAATTGGCAGCACGAGTGATTCTGGTTCATTTAGTCTAGGTTCGAGTCCTGGTAGCCCAGCGCAGCACCTGTGCTGATTCAGGCCCCCGTTGTGTAGCGGCCTAGCACGCCGCCCTCTCAAGGCGGTAGCGCCGGTTCGAATCCGGTCGGGGGTACGGAAGGTAAGCCCTCCGCGGTGATCGCGGGGGGCTTTTCCGCGCGTCGTCATTCCTTGATGCGGCGGCCGGACTCCTCGGTCTGGGCCAGGCGTCGCAAGCTGAGCAGCACCGGCTCGTACAGCACGGTCAGCGCGACCGCCGCCTCGATCCGTTCGGAGAGGGTGCTGTACTTCTCGATGACATCCAGCTCCTCGACGGCCAGTTGGGACGCCAGCCGGGCGTACGGCAGCAGGTGGTCGGTGTCGTGCGGGTAACCGAGGCGGGCCAGCGAGGCCACGGATTCGATCAGCGTCCGGTACGCCGGGGAGGCGTCGCCGATTTCCCGGCCGTAGCTCCAGTCGAGCCGGTCCAGCAGGGCGTCCACATGCTGCCGGGCGCGCACCGTCTCCGGTGTTTCCTCTGCGGGCTCCGGGCCGTGCGGCAGTCCGAAGATGGCGGCGCCCATTCGCATGTGCTCGCTTAGCGACTCGTCCTCGGCGGCCTCCAGCACCTCGCGCGCGGTGGCCACCGGCATCCGGCCCACCTGGATCAGTGCCCGCACCAGCCGCAGTCTGCGCAGGTGCTCCTCGCCGTACTCGGACTGGGTGGCGGTGATCCGCTCGCCCTGCTGTAGCAGCCGTTCGCGTAGGTAGTACTTGATCGTCGCGGTGGACACCCCGCTGCGCTCGCTCAGCTCCGCCAGTCGCATCCCTCTTGCACCTTCCATGGGAGAGTGGCACTATCCAACGGTCGGGTAGTGCTGCTATCCAAGCTTATCGCCGAGCCCGGAACGAGGGGATCACTATGGGTGTCAGGCCGATCGAGGGTCGTATGACCGCCGAGGCCGAGGGGGAGGTCACCGTCTTCCTGATCGGCATGCGCGTCAACCGCTTCCGCGCGCTGCGGAGCTGGTGGCCGGTCTTCACCGCGATGCCGCGCATGCTGCGCGAGCTGTCGCGGGACGCGGAGAGCGGATTGCTGGCTCACCAGGTGCTGGTCGGTCCGCCCCGGATGCTGTACGTCGTCCAGTACTGGAGCTCGCACGAGAAACTGCTGGAGTACGCGGCGGCTCAGGACGCGGAGCACCGTCCCGCCTGGGCGGCGTTCAACCGGCGGATGCGAGAGGGTAAGGGCAAGGTCGGCTTCTGGCATGAGACCTATGTGGTGCCGACGGGGGCGCATGAGGCTATCTACTACAACATGCCGGCGTTCGGCCTGGCCAAGGCTACCGGGGTCGTCCCGGTCGGCCGCCGCGGAGAGCGCGCGGCCGACCGGCTGTCGCTGTAGTAAGGGGGCGCCATGGGCGCCGTAAGGCGCCCATCAGTTTCCTCGGCGGAGGGCGTCCGTCAGGCGGGCCGCCGCGTCGATGACCGCCTGGGCGTGCATGCGGCCCGGGTGGCGGGTCAGCCGCTCGATCGGTCCGGAGACCGAGACGGCGGCGACCACGCGGTTGGACGGGCCGCGAACGGGCGCGGAGACGGACGCCACGCCGGGTTCCCGCTCGCCGATCGACTGGGCCCAGCCCCGCCGCCGTACGCCCGACAGGGCCGTGGCGGTGAAGCGGGCTCCCTGGAGCCCACGGTGCAGCCGCTCGGGCTCCTCCCAGGCCATCAGCACCTGGGCGGCCGAGCCGGCCTTCATGGGGAGCGTGGAGCCGACCGGCACGGTGTCCCGCAGTCCGGACAGCCGCTCGGCCGCCGCGACACAGATGCGCATGTCTCCCTGGCGCCGGTAGAGCTGCGCGCTCTCGCCGGTCACGTCCCGGAGATGGGTGAGTACGGGCCCGGCCGTGGCGAGCAGCCGGTCCTCGCCCGCGGCCGCCGCCAGCTCGGCCAGGCGGGGGCCCAGAATGAAGCGCCCCTGCATATCACGTGCCACCATCCGGTGGTGCTCGAGTGCCACCGCCAGCCGGTGTGCCGTCGGGCGGGCGAGGCCGGTCGCCCCGACCAGCCCGGCGAGGGTGGCCGGACCGGACTCCAGGGCGCTCAGAACCAGAGCCGCCTTGTCGAGAACGCCGACACCGCTAGTGTTGTCCATGGGACGATACTCACGTCTCACACTGTGAAACGCAAGTTCAATTTCCGGGGATACCCGCCACCCTGTAAATGGCGGGCCCGCGGACCAGGGCACGCACTCGACTCGAGTTTGGGCCGGCACTGGCGCCGGCCGGAGGGAAAGCGATGGGACGGACACTCGCGGAGAAGGTCTGGGACGACCATGTCGTCCGGCGCGCCGAAGGCGAGCCTGACCTGCTCTTCATCGATCTGCATCTGCTGCACGAGGTGACCAGCCCGCAGGCGTTCGACGGCCTGCGCAAGGCCGGCCGCACGGTCCGTCGTACCGATCTCACCCTCGCGACCGAGGACCACAACACCCCCACCCTCGACATCGACAAACCGATCGCGGACCCCGTTTCGCGCGCCCAGTTGGAGACGCTGCGCAAGAACTGCGCGGAGTTCGGCGTCCGGCTGCACCCGCTCGGCGATGTCGAGCAGGGCGTCGTCCACGTGGTGGGACCGCAGCTGGGACTGACCCAGCCGGGGACGACCGTGGTCTGCGGTGACAGCCACACCTCCACCCACGGCGCCTTCGGCGCGCTCGCGTTCGGCATCGGCACCAGCCAGGTCGAGCATGTGCTGGCGACGCAGACGCTGCCGCTCGCGCCGTTCAAGACCATGGCGATCACCGTCGAGGGCGAGCTGCCCGAGAGCGTCACCGCCAAGGACCTGATCCTGGCGATCATCGCCAAGATCGGCACCGGCGGCGGCCAGGGCTATGTGATCGAGTACCGCGGCCCGGCCATCGAGAAACTCTCGATGGAGGCCCGGATGACCGTGTGCAACATGTCCATCGAGGCGGGCGCCCGCGCGGGCATGATCGCCCCGGACGAGACCACCTTCGCCTATCTGGAGGGCCGCCCGCACGCCCCCCAGGGCGCCGACTGGGACGCGGCCGTCGCGTACTGGCGCACCCTGCGCAGTGATGACGACGCGGTCTTCGACCGTGAGGTCGTCATCGACGCCTCCGAACTCGCCCCGTTCGTCACCTGGGGCACCAACCCGGGCCAGGGCGCGCCGCTGTCGGAGTCGGTCCCGGACCCGGCCTCCTTCGAGGACGCCAGCGAGAGCTACGCCGCCGAGAAGGCCCTGGAATACATGGGCCTGACGGCCGGTCAGCCGCTGCGCGACATCAAGGTGGACACGGTCTTCGTCGGCTCCTGCACCAACGGGCGCATCGAGGACCTCCGCTCCGCCGCCTCGGTGCTGTCCGGCCGCGCGGTGGCCGACGGCGTACGGATGTTGGTGGTCCCCGGTTCGGTGCGGGTCGCACTCCAGGCCGTCGAGGAGGGGCTGGACAAGGTGTTCACCGCGGCGGGGGCCGAATGGCGGCACGCGGGCTGCTCGATGTGCCTGGGCATGAACCCCGACCAGCTCGCGCCCGGTGAGCGGTCGGCGTCCACGTCCAACCGCAACTTCGAGGGCCGGCAGGGCAAGGGCGGCCGGACCCACCTGGTCTCGCCGCAGGTCGCCGCCGCCACCGCGGTGCTGGGCCATCTGGCCTCGCCCGCCGACCTGTCCGACGCCGCCGTATCGACTCCCGTGGGGGCCTGAGCAGTCATGGAAGCATTCACCACGCACACCGGCCGGGCCGTCCCGCTGCGCCGCAGCAACGTGGACACGGACCAGATCATCCCGGCGCACTGGCTCAAGAAGGTCACCCGCGACGGCTTCGAGGACGGCCTCTTCGAGGCGTGGCGCAAGGACCCGGAGTTCGTGCTCAACAAGGCCGAGCACAAGGGCGGAACCGTTCTGGTCGCCGGGCCCGACTTCGGCACCGGCTCCTCGCGCGAGCACGCGGTGTGGGCGTTGCAGAACTACGGCTTCAAGGCCGTCGTCTCGTCCCGCTTCGCCGACATCTTCCGGGGCAACTCCCTCAAGAACGGGTTGCTGACCGTCGTCCTGCCGCAGGAGACCGTGGACCGGCTGTGGAAGCTGGTCGAGGCGGACCCCACCGCGGAGGTCACCGTGGACCTCGTCGAGCGCCAGGTCCGGGCCGAGGGCATCACGGCTGATTTTGAGCTTGACGAGAATGCTCGGTGGCGACTCCTGGAGGGTCTGGACGACATCAGCCTCACCCTCAGGGAGGAGGATTCGATCGCTTCGTACGAGGCGCGTCGCCCCTCCTTCAAGCCCAGCACCGTGGAGGTCTGACCCCCCGGTTCTCCCTGTACAGAGCGGGTTTGGCAAGATGCGCCGCCGGTCCTCGGACCGGCGGCGCATCGGCATGTTGAGGCCCCGTGAAGCGACAACTCGCCTCAGATGGCACAATCAGTGCATGGAACGCGACGGCCAACTCGAGCTCTACGGCATCGTCGCCGACCGGCTCAAGGAAGCGCACGCAAAGGTGCGCGCACTGCAAGTCCCGGAGGGCGTACGGATGGCGCTGTCCCGGAAGCTGCTGGTCATCACCTCAGCGGCGAAACACGATCTCGCAGACGCGGCAAAGCGCCTGGAGCGGTTGATGAACGACCTCGACGAGGGGCGTTTCCCCCAAGATCCCGACACCGACGGAAGTCCGTGACGATCGAGTACGTTGCGGCACAAGGGTGATTAGCCCGTTTCGTGTTTGATTTGCGGTATATATCTGCCTAACGTGCGAAAAGGCTTGAACACATTGATTCCGGCAATGTCTCCGAAGGGGAAGACGTGAACAAGGCGCAGCTCGTAGAAGCGATTGCCGACAAGGTCGGCGGCCGTCAGCAGGCCGCCGATGCCGTAGACGCCGTCCTGGACGCCATCGTCCGGGCGGTCGTCTCCGGGGAGCGAGTTTCGGTCACTGGATTCGGTTCGTTCGAGAAGGTGGAGCGGCCCGCCCGGTACGCCCGTAACCCCCAGACCGGGGAGCGCGTGCGGGTCAAGAAGACCTCGGTGCCCCGCTTCCGTCCCGGCCAGGGCTTCAAGGATCTGGTGAGCGGCTCCAAGAAGCTCCCGCGCGGCGGCGAGGTCGCCGTGAAGAAGGCTCCCAAGGGCAGTCTCCAGGTGGCGGCGAAGAAGGCCGCGGCCAAGAAGGCGGCCGCCAAGAAGGCTCCTGCGAAGAAGGCTCCCGCGAAGAAGGTGACGGCCAAGAAGGCCCCCGCGAAGGCCGCGGCCAAGAAGGCCCCCGCCAAGAAGACAACAGCCAAGAAGGCTCCCGCCAAGGCCACCGCGAAGAAGGCCCCGGCGCGCAAGACGAGTGCCCGTAAGACCACCGCGAAGAAGACCACCGCCAGGAAGCGCTAGCCGGCGGCGCTCAGGCGCCCCACCGCATCCGCGCCGGGCCGGGCTCCCCGAGGGAGCCCGGCCCGCGGTGCTGTCGGAGCCCGGGGTCCCAGGGGTCCGTACGCGGAAACCTCCGTGGCGCTCGGTTTCGTCCGCCGGGCCCGGAACCCTACGGCGCTCAGAACGTTTGGAGCGTGACGAAGACGACCCGGCGCTGCTCGCCCTCGCCTTCCACCTCGATCCGCACCCGCTGCCCCGGGCGCAGCATCCGCAGCCCCCCGGCGTCGAAGGCCGCGGTGTCGAACGGCAGCGGGGTTCCGTCGTCCAGCAGCACGCTGCCGGCGCGGGTCTCGGGGTCGTACGTATAGGCGGTTCCCTGCATGTCCGCCAGCCTAGCCCTGGTGTGGGCGCCCACGCCCAGGGCCACCGCCGCGCGCAGGTCCCCGGCCGTGTCCACGTCGCGCCGCACCGAGTCCACCCCCGCCAGTTCGATCTCCCGCGCCCCCGACGCCCGGTGCCGGTCCCGCGACGGACCCCCGAAGGCGGGCGCCAGCTCGGCGCCGGGCGCCGCCGAGAGCAGCGTGGTGCCCACCCCCGCGGCGTCCGCCAGGAAGGCGCGTGAGAAGCCGGAGGCGGCCTCGAGCACCAGGTCGAGCTCCACCGTCCGCAGCGCCGGGAGATCGGCGTTGAGGGCCGCCACGGCGGCCTCGGGGCGCTCCCCGCGGACCGCGCGGGCGCCGTGCGCCAGTGCCGCGTTCAGTCCGCGCCCCGGGGAGTCGGGCAGGATCCGGGCGCCGAGGGCCGACAGCTCACGTCCGGCGAGCGGGTCGTCGGTGACGACGGTCACCCCCCGCACCCATCGGCTCGCCAGCGCCGCGCCCACCGTGTCCTGGGCGAACGCGAGGGCGAGCGAGGCCCGGGGGCCGTCCCCCGCGGCGTCGGAGAGCCTGGTCTTGGCCCGCGTCAAGGGCTTCAGCGGCACCACGAGGGTCCAGGTCACAGGGGCTCCGTTTCTTCCCACGGGCCTCATTCTGACCTGCTGCCCGGCTCGCCGAAGACGTGCGGGGTTACGGTGTCCTCGACAGACGGGGTGCCTGGAGCGACACTTGTGCGGCCGCCAGGGCGGCAGCAAGCCAGCAGGTCAGCAGGGTCCAAGAGAGGATGTTCCGAGTGTCCGGCCGCAGAATCGGCTTCTGGTACCGCATGGCAGCGGTCTTGTGCAAACCGCCGCTGGTGGTTCTGTTCAAGCGGGACTGGCACGGAATGGAGCACATTCCCGCCGACGGTGGATTTATCACCGCGATCAATCACAACTCGTATCTCGACCCGCTCTCCTACGCGCACTTCCAGTACAACACCGGAAGGGTGCCGCGCTTCCTCGCCAAGGCCGCCCTCTTCAGAGGCGGCTTCGTGGGCACCATGCTCCGCGGCACCGGCCAGATCCCCGTCTACCGCGAGTCCACCGACGCCGCCAACGCCTTCCGGTCCGCCGTGGACGCCATCAACAAGGGGGAGTGCGTGGCCTTCTACCCCGAGGGCACCCTCACCCGCGACCCGGAGATGTGGCCCATGCGCGGGAAGACCGGCGCCGCGCGGGTCGCCCTGCTCACCAAGGCCCCGGTCATCCCCGTCGCCCAGTGGGGGGCCAACGAGGCCGTGCCGCCGTACGCCAAGGAGAAGCGGGTCCGCCTCTTCCCCCGTAAGACGCTCAAGGTGCACGCCGGCCCGCCGGTGGACCTGTCCGAGTTCTACGGCCAGGAGCCCACCGCCGAGGTCCTCAGGGCGGCCACCGACACCATCATGGACGCCATCACCGAGCTCCTCTCCGAGGTGCGCGGCGAGCCGGCGCCCGTTCAGAGGTACGACCGGCCCACCCGGTCCAGCACCGACGGCCCGCCGCTCCCGCTGGCCGATGAGGAGAGCAAGTGACGCGCTGCGCCGTCTTCGGCACCGGCTCCTGGGGCACCGCCTTCGCGATGGTGCTCGCCGACGCGGGGTGCGAGGTGACGCTGTGGGGGCGCCGGCCCGGTGTCGTCGAGGCCATCAACACCGGCCGCGGCAATCCCGACTACTTCCCCGGGGTGCGGCTCCCCGACGGTCTGCGCGCCACCACCGACCCGGCCGAGGCCGCCGCCGGCGCGGAGTTCACCGTCTTCTCCGTGCCCTCCCAGACGCTGCGCGGCAACCTCACCGACTGGGCCCCGCTGCTGGCCGCCGACACGGTGCTGGTCTCCCTGATGAAGGGCGTCGAACTCGGCACGGCCAAGCGGATGAGCGAGGTCGTCCAGGAGGTCGCCAAGGCGCCCGCGGAGCGCGTCGCGGTGCTCACCGGGCCCAACCTCGCCAAGGAGATCGCCGCCCGGCAGCCCGCCGCCGCCGTGGTGGCCTGCCCCGACGAGGGCGTGGCCCGCCGCCTCCAGAGCGCCTGCCACACCGCGTACTTCCGCCCGTACACCAATACCGACGTGGTCGGCTGCGAGCTGGGCGGCGCGGTGAAGAACGTCATCGCGCTGGCCGTGGGCATCGCCGACGGCATGGGCCTCGGCGACAACACCAAGGCGTCGCTCATCACCCGCGGCCTCGCCGAAACGACCCGGCTGGGCCTGGCGATGGGCGCCGACGCGCACACCTTCGCGGGCCTGGCGGGCATGGGCGACCTCGTCGCCACCTGCTCCTCCCCGCTCTCCCGCAACCACACCTTCGGCACCAACCTGGGCCGCGGGATGACACTGGAGGAGACCATCGCGGTCACCAAGCAGACCGCGGAGGGCGTCAAGTCGTGCGAGTCGGTGCTGGATCTCGCCCGCCGCCACGACGTCGACATGCCCATCACCGAAACCGTCGTCGAGATCGTGCACGACGGCAAACAGCCCCTTGTCGCACTCAAAGAGCTGATGTCCCGCAGCGCCAAGGCCGAGCGGCACTGACGCCACGCGGACCGCAAGGTAACCTCAACGCGATATGAGCAGCCAGACCCCTTCCTCAAGCCCTGTTCCGGCTTCCTCCGGAGGCGAGCGGCGGAAGCCGCGCGTCGCCGTCGTCTTCGGCGGCCGCAGCTCCGAGCACGCGATCTCGGTGGTCACCGCGGGCGCCGTGCTGCGCGCCATCGACCGCGAGAAGTACGACGTGCTGCCGATCGGCATCACCACGGACGGCCGTTGGGCGCTGACCGCCGACGAGCCCGACCGGATGGCCATCGCCAACCGCGAGCTGCCCAGCGTCGAACGGCTCGCCGAGTCCAGCGAGGGCTCGGTCGTCCTCCCGGTCGACCCGGGGAACCGCGAGGTCGTCTACAGCGAGCCGGGGGCGGTGCCCAAGGCGCTGGGCGACGTCGACGTGGTCTTCCCCATGCTGCACGGGCCGTACGGCGAGGACGGCACCCTCCAGGGGCTGCTGGAGCTGTCCGGGGTGCCGTACGTGGGCGCCGGGGTGCTCGCCTCCGCCGTGGGCATGGACAAGGAGTACATGAAGCGGGTGTTCGTCTCCTTCGGGCTGCCCGTCGGCCCGTACGAGGTGATCCGCCCCCGGGCCTGGGAGCGGGAACCTTCCGCCGCCCGCCGGCGGATCGTGGAGTTCGCCGAGGAGCACGGCTGGCCGCTCTTCGTGAAGCCCGCGCGCGCCGGCTCGTCCTTCGGCATCAGCAAGGTCGAGGGCCCGGCGGACCTGGACGCGGCCGTCGAGGAGGCCAGGCGCCACGACCCGAAGGTCATCGTGGAGGCGCTGCTGCGCGGCCGTGAGATCGAGTGCGGGGTGCTGGAGTACGAGGACGGGCCGCGCGCCAGCGTGCCCGCCGAGATCCCGCCGGTCTCCTCCCACGCCTTCTACGACTTCGAGGCGAAGTACATCGACGCGGCGGACGGCATCGTGCGCGCGCCGCTCACCGAGGAGCAGACCCGCCGGGTCCAGGAGCTCGCGGTGGCCGCCTTCGAGGCGGCGTCCTGCGAGGGGCTTGTACGGGCCGACTTCTTCCTGCTGGACAGCGGTGAGTTCGTGATCAACGAGATCAACACCATGCCCGGCTTCACCCCGATCTCGATGTACCCGCGCATGTGGCAGGAGAGCGGCGTGAGCTACCCCGAGCTGGTGGACCGGCTGCTGGAGGCCGCGCTGCGCCGCTCGACGGGGCTGCGCTAACCGACCGGCCGCGCCAGCCGCACGGGGCCGCGCCAGCCGCACGGGGCCGCGCCAGTCGCACCGGGCCGGGCTAGGCCACGCCCTTCGGGACCGTCTCCTTGACGGCGCGGGCGAGGTCGAGCAGGGGGTTGATCTCGGGGGAGTACTTCCCGGGCACGGTCACCTCGACATAGGCCCGGCGCAGTACGGTGGTGAAGCGGTAGCCGTCCTTGCGCTTCTCCGGGAGCCACTCGACGCCGTTCACCTCGGCCGAGTCGGTCTTGGAGCCCATCGCCTCCGGCCGGGGGACCCCGCAGCGCAGCTGCACGGCGGGGTCTCCCCACACGGCTGTGTAGTCCGAGGCGGGCTCGGCGGTGCCCCGCTTCAGCCCGTTCACGGCGTCGGGCAGTTCCTTGTGCAGCGCCCGGCATATCGCGGCCGCCTGTGGGGCCGGAGTGGGAACCGCGGGCGCCTTGGTGTCGTCGGAATCCCCGGTGAAGGAGCAACCGGCCACCGGCACCAGGGCCAGGGCCACCGCGGTGGACAGCGGAACGAGCCGTCGGGCGAGACTACGGTGTGCGGAATTCACCGGCCGATCATACGGGGGAGCTAGAGATGGACGACCGGGCAGGTCAGGGTACGGGTGATCCCCTCCACTTGCTGGACTTTCGCGACCACCATGCGGCCGAGCTCATCGACCGTGTCGGCCTGGGCCCGCACGATCACGTCGTAGGGGCCCGTCACGTCCTCCGCCTGTATCACCCCGGGGAGCTTGGCGATGACGTCGGCCACGGTCGAGGCCCTGCCGACCTCGGTCTGGATCAGGATGTACGCCTGTACCACGGAACCTCCAGGGCGGCTACGAGGATCATGTGGAAAGAAGGGACGCCACGGTACCGCGTCGCCATGCGGCGCGGGGAGACCCGCGCGGGGAGCGCGGCGCGGCGGAAAGCGGTCACGAGTACGAAGGGGCGATGGGATGAAGGGCACCGTGGGCGAGTTGGGGGAGTTCGGGCTCATCAGAGAGCTCACATCCCGGCTCACCACCACCCCGGCGGTGAGGTTGGGGCCCGGTGACGATGCCGCGGTCGTGGCCGCGCCCGACCGGAGGGTCGTGGCCAGTACGGACATCCTGCTGGAGGGCAGGCACTTCCGCCGGGACTGGTCCACCGCCTATGACGTCGGCCGTAAGGCCGCGGCCCAGAACCTGGCCGACATCGCGGCCATGGGCGCCGTGCCGACGGCCCTGCTGCTCGGCCTGGTGGTCCCCGCCGATCTGCCGGTGACCTGGCCGGCCGAGCTGATGGACGGCATCCGCGACGAATGCCAGGTCGCGGGCGCGGCCGTGGTGGGCGGTGACGTCGTGCGCGGGGACACCATCACCGTCTCCATCACCGCACTGGGCGATCTGCGCAACCACGATCCGGTCACCCGATCCGGTGCCCAGCCCGGCGACGTCGTCGCCGTCACCGGGTGGCTGGGCTGGTCGGCGGCCGGACACGCGGTGCTCTCGCGCGGCTTCCGCTCGCCGCGGGCCTTCGTCGAGGCGCACCGGCGGCCGGAGCCGCCGTACCACGCCGGTCCCGCCGCCGCCGGGCTGGGCGCGACCGCGATGACCGATGTGAGCGACGGGCTGGTGGCCGACCTCGGGCATATCGCTGAGGCCAGCAAGGTCCGCATCGACCTGCGCTCGGCGGACATCGACGTCCCCTCGCAGATGTCGGACATCGGGCAGGCGGTGGGCGTCGATCCGCTCCAGTGGGTGCTCAGCGGGGGAGAGGACCACGCCATCGTGGCCACCTTCCCGCCCGACGCCAAGCTGCCGGCCCGCTGGAAGGTGATCGGCGAGGTGCTCAACCCCTCTGCGCTGCCCCAGGTGACGGTGGACGGAGCTCCCTGGGCACACGGGGGCTGGGACCACTTCGGCGACGGTAAGGGCGCCGAGTGACGGTGATGTGCGACCGTAAGGGCGCCGAGTGACGTTGCCGGGTGACGGTATGGGCGCCGAGCGACCGTAAGGACGCCCTGGGGGACGTTCGGGGGTGCCGGGGCGCCGAGTAGATTCGGTGCCATGGCTCTACCTCCCCGCCTCCCCCGCCCCGCCCATGACGGCTCGGTGCCCGTGCGCGTCCTCACCGTCGCCGGATCGGACTCCGGCGGCGGTGCGGGCATCCAGGCCGACCTGAAGACCATGCTGGCCCTGGGCGCCCACGGCATGAGCGTGATCACCGCGGTGACGGCGCAGAACTCCCTGGGCGTCCAGGGCGCCTGGGAGCTGCCCGCCGAGGCCGTACGGGCCCAGTTCCGCAGTGTGGCCGACGACATCGGCGTCCAGGCGGTCAAGACCGGCATGCTGGCGACCGCCGAACTGGTCGAGACCGTCGCCGCGCTGCTCGCGGACGTCACCGCCCCGGTGGTCGTCGATCCGGTCGGCGTCTCCAAGCACGGTGACCCGCTGCTGGCCACCGAGGCGCTGGACGCGGTCCGTACGAAGCTGCTGCCGACCGCGACCGTCGCCACACCCAACCTGGACGAGGTGGCCCAGCTCACGGGCGTCCGCGTGGAGTCGGAGGACGACCAGCGGCGGGCGGCCGGGGCGGTGCTGGGCCACGGCCCGCGGTGGGCGCTGATCAAGGGTGGCCATCTGCCCGGCGGCGACGCGGTGGATCTGCTCACCGACGGCGCCGAGGAGCACTGGCTGCGCGCGCCGCGCCAGGACAACCGCCATACGCACGGCACGGGGTGCACCCTGGCCGCGGCCATCGCCACGTATCTGGCGGGTGGCTACGAGGTCCCCGAGGCCGTCACGGCGGCCAAGGACTACGTCACGGGCGCCATCGCGGCGGGCTTCCCCCTGGGCACGGGCATCGGCCCGGTCGACCATGGGTGGTTGTCGGAGGGGACCGGCTGAGGGCACGCGAAAGGCCGGTCCACGCCATAGGTGGACCGGCCTGGGCGTACCGGTATCCCGCTTGCGCGGGGAGGCCGTGCGACTAGACGACTAGCGCGAAACCTTGCCGGCCTTGATACACGAGGTGCAGACGTTGAGCCGCTTCGGGGTGCGACCGACCACAGCGCGCACCGTCTGGATGTTGGGGTTCCAACGACGGCGGGTGCGGCGGTGCGAGTGCGAGATGTTGTTGCCGAAGCCCGGCCCCTTGCCGCAGACGTCGCAGTTGGCAGCCACGGGTTACTCCAAAGACGGGTCAACCTCGCTTCTCGCGAGGAGACAGGACACTGAACGGATGCCCCGGGCGTTGACTGAATCGTGGAGGATCCGGCGGCGCCTGGGGGGAATGGCCCGATTCGCATCGGGCAACCGGAGCAGCATACAACGGCCACTCCCGTACAACGAAACTATCATGGCTGCCCCGGCACCCGCCGAGGGCGGCGGCTACCCTGCGATGACGCGATGCCCACCCCGCCCCAGCAGCCTCCGAGGAGGATCTTTCGTGCCGCACACGCTCGATGCCGATGCGGTACGGACCTGGTGCGGGCTCGCCCTCGACGCGCTGGGCCGGGCCCGTGCGGACATCGACGCGATCAACGTCTATCCGGTCGCGGACGGAGACACCGGCACCAATCTGTATCTGACCGTCGAGTCCGCCGCACGGGCCGTGGACGCCGCCTTCGACGGCCACGCGACCTCGGCCGCCGTGTCCCGTCCCACCCTCGCCGATGTGGTGCGCGCCATGGCCCATGGCGCGCTGATCGGCGCGCGGGGCAACTCCGGCACGATCCTGGCGCAGCTGCTGCGCGGTATGGCGGACGTCCTGGCGGACGGCACGCCTGACGGGAACCCGGGCGCAGGCGAGGCGGACGGGAACCCGGGCGCAGGCGAGGCGGACGGGCTGCGGCGGGCGCTGCGGCGCGCGGTCGACCTCGCCTACCTGGCCGTCGCGCACCCCGTCGAAGGCACCGTCCTTACGGTCGCCGTGGCCGCCGCGGAGAGCGCGGAGCGCGCCACGGGCGACGTCGCCACGGTGGCCCGCGCCGCGTACGAGGGCGCCCGTGCGGCGCTCCAGGCCACCCCCGGACAGCTCGACGTCCTCGCCCGCGCGGGGGTGGTCGACGCGGGCGGCTACGGCCTGGTGACGGTCCTGGGCGGGCTCGCCCAGGCCCTGTCGGGCGAGGCCCCCGCGGCGCTCGCCCCGGCCCGCCCCGGCCGTGACGCCCTGGCGCCCACCGGGACCGGCGGGCAGGATCTGGCGGGCTGCTCCGCCGACGGCGCCCCGGACGGCGGGCCCGCCTTCGAGGTGATCTACCTCCTGGAGGCCGGCGACACGGCCGTGACGGCCCTGAGGGAGCGGCTGGACGCCCTCGGCGACTCCCTGGTGGTCGTCGGCGGCGACGGCCTGTGGAACGTCCACGTCCATGTGGACGACGCGGGGGCGGCCGTGGAGGCGGGCATCCAGGCCGGGCGCCCGTACCGCATCCGGATCACCCATTTCGACGGCGCCGCCGTCCGTAAGGCGGGCTCGGGCGGTCCGGACCGCCCGAGCCCGGCCATCGTGCTGCCGGACCAGTCCGGCGCCCAGGCCCCCACGGGCGGCGTGCGCGCCGAGCGCGCGCCCCGAGCCGTGGTCGCGGTCGTCCCCGGCGACGGGCTGGCCGCGCTGTGCGCCGAGGCGGGCGCGACCGCGGTCGCCACCCGCCCCGGGGAGCCGCCCGCCAGCGGTGAGCTGGTGGACGCGGTCCGCCGGGCCCACGCCCGGGAGGTCGTACTGCTGCCGAACGACACCGAGCTGCACCACACGGCGGCCGCGGCCGCGGCCCAGGCCCGCGCCGAGGGCGTACGGGCCGCGGTGATCCCCACCCGCTCCGCCGTCCAGGGCATCGCCGCGCTCGCCGTCCACGAGCCGGGCCGCAGCTTCGACGAGGACGTGGTCGCCATGACCTCGGCCGCGGGCGCCACCCGCTACGCGGAGCTGGCCGTCGCCGAGCGCCAGTCCTGGACCATGGCCGGGGTGTGCCAGGCCGGGGACGTCCTGGGCATGATCGACGGCGATGTGGCGGTGATCGGCTCGGAGCTGGCCGCGACCGCCGAGACGGTGCTGGACCGGATGCTGGCGTCGGGCGGTGAGATGGTCACGCTGGTACTCGGCGCGGACCTTCCGGACGAGGTCGCCGAACGGCTGGAGCGGCATGTGCGGGAGGGGCACTTCGCCGTCGACACGGTCGTCTACCGCGGCGGTCAGCCCACCGCGCCGCTGATCATAGGCATCGAATGAGCCCGGCGGCCGATCCCCGGGCCGCCCCGCCGAGATCACCCCGCCGGAATCACCCCGCTCGTCATCCCCGATTGTCACCCCCGTGGTGTGCAATGGACGGGTGCCCGTGCTGGATGAACCCCTGAAGAAGGTCCTGGGCGGCAACACCGCGAAGGTGATGGCCGACCATCTCGACCTGCACACCGTCGGCGACCTGCTGCACCACTACCCGCGGCGGTACGCGGAGCGCGGTGAGCTGACCCGGCTGTCCGACCTGCCCCTGGACGAGCATGTGACCGTGGTGGCGCAGGTCGCCGACGCCCGGGTGCACACGTTCAACGGCGGCCGGGGCCGGCGGCTGGAGGTCACCATCACCGACGGCAGCGGCCGTCTCCAGCTGGTCTTCTTCGGCAAGGGCGTCCACAAGCCGCGTACGGAGCTCCAGCCCGGCACCCGCGCGATGTTCGCCGGGAAGGTCTCGGTCTTCAACCGCAAGCGGCAGCTGGCCCACCCGGAGTTCAAGACGCTGGGCGCGGGGAGCGGCGCGGAGGCCGTGGAGGCGTTCGCCAATCAGCTGCTGCCGCTGTACCCGGCGTGCAAGCAGATGGAGTCCTGGCAGATCCAGCAGGCCGTCGACACCGTGCTCGGCCCGGCCGGTCACGAGGAGTCCGCGCTGGCCGGGCTGATCGACCCGCTGCCCGAGAGCCTGCGCGAGGGCCGGGGGCTGGCCACGCTCCCCGAGGCGCTGCGCAAGATCCACCGGCCGGGCACCAAGGCCGATATCGCGACGGCCCGGGACCGGCTGAAGTGGGACGAGGCGTTCGTCCTCCAGGTGGCGCTCGCCCGGCGGCGGCAGGCCGACGCCCAGCTGCCCGCCGCGCCCCGCAAGCCCGCCCCGGACGGGCTGCTGACCGCCTTCGACGCCCGGCTGCCGTTCACCCTCACCGAGGGCCAGCGCAAGGTCAGCGAGGAGATCTTCGCCGACCTCGCCACCGACCACCCCATGCACCGGCTGCTCCAGGGGGAGGTCGGCTCGGGCAAGACCATGGTCGCGCTGCGCGCGATGCTCGGCGTCGTGGACGCCGGGGGACAGGCGGCGATGCTCGCGCCCACGGAGGTGCTCGCCCAGCAGCACCACCGCTCGATCACCGAGATGATGGGGGAGCTGGCGGAGGGGGGAATGCTGGGCGGTGCGGAGCAGGGCACCAAGGTGGTGCTGCTCACCGGCTCCATGGGTGCCGCGGCCCGCCGTCAGGCGCTGCTGGACCTGGTCACCGGCGAGGCCGGGATCGTGATCGGCACCCATGCCCTGATCGAGGACAAGGTCCAGTTCCACGATCTCGGCCTGGTGGTCGTGGACGAACAGCACCGCTTCGGGGTCGAGCAGCGCGACGCCCTGCGCTCCAAGGGCAAGCAGCCCCCGCATCTGCTGGTGATGACGGCCACGCCGATCCCGCGCACCGTCGCCATGACCGTCTTCGGCGACCTGGAGACCTCCGTCCTGGACCAGCTGCCCTCGGGCCGCTCCCCGATCGCCTCCCATGTGGTGCCCGCCAAGGACAAGCCGCACTTCCTGGCCCGCGCCTGGGAGCGGGTGCGCGAGGAGGTGGCCGCCGGTCACCAGGGCTATGTGGTGTGCCCCCGGATCGGGGACGAGGAGGACGAGTCCAAGGCGGCGAAGGAGAAGTCCGCCGAGGACGAGGCCGAGAAGCGCCCGCCGCTGGCCGTCGTGGACGTCGCCGAGCAGCTCGTCAAGGGCCCGCTGAGCGATCTGCGGGTGGAGGTGCTGCACGGGCGGATGCAGCCCGAGGCCAAGGACGAGGTGATGCGCCGCTTCGCCGCGGGCGAGGTGGACGTCCTGGTCGCCACGACCGTCATCGAGGTCGGTGTGAACGTGCCGAACGCCACCGCCATGGTGATCATGGACGCCGACCGGTTCGGCGTCTCCCAGCTGCACCAGCTGCGCGGCCGCGTCGGCCGGGGCGCGGCCGCCGGGCTGTGTCTGCTGGTGACCGACATGCCCGAGGGCAGCCCCGCCCGGGCGCGGCTGGGCGCGGTCGCGGCCACGTTCGACGGCTTCGAGCTGTCCCGGATCGACCTGGAGCAGCGCCGGGAGGGCGATGTGCTCGGCCAGGCCCAGTCCGGGGTCCGCTCCTCGCTGCGGGTGCTCGCCGTCATCGACGACGAGGAGGTCATCGCGGCGGCCCGGGAGGAGGCGGCCGCGATCGTGGCCGCCGATCCGGAGCTGACCGGATACCCGCAGCTGCGCACCGCGCTGGACGCCCTGCTGGACAAGGAGCGCGCGGAGTTCCTCGACAAGGGCTGAGAGCCCGCGGGGAGCGCCCGGCCCCCGCCCGCCCCGGTACGCCATATCGTGGAGATGCGGCGGCTCCGCCCGGAAGGGCACCCGGCGCCGCTGCCCCGACCACCGCGAAGGACGGCCCCCACCCATGACCCGCGTGATCGCCGGAGCGGCCGGCGGCCGCCGCCTGGCCGTGCCGCCGGGAAACGGCACCCGACCCACCTCGGACCGGGCGCGCGAGGGCCTGTTCTCCACCTGGGAGTCGCTGCTCGGCTCGCTGGACGGCGCCCGCGTCCTGGACCTGTACGGCGGCTCCGGCGCGGTCGGCCTGGAGGCGCTGTCCCGCGGCGCCGCCCACACGCTGCTGGTCGAATCCGACCCGCGGGCGGCCCGCACGATCCGCCAGAACGTCCGCGCCCTCGGTCTGCCCGGCGCGGAGCTGCGCACCGGCAAGGCCGAACAGACCATCGCCGGACAGGCCCCCGTCACCGGCCCGTACGACGTCGTTTTCCTGGATCCGCCCTACGCGGTCACCGACGGCCAACTCCGCGAGATCCTCCTCACACTCCTGGGGAAGGGCTGGCTAGCGCCCGAAGCGCTGGCCACCGTTGAGCGGAGCACACGAGGTGGGGAGTTCGTGTGGCCTGCCGGATTCGAGGGGCTCAGGGCCCGTCGCTACGGGGAGGGCACGCTTTGGTACGGTCGCGCCGCCTCGACGTGCGAGAACGCGTCATGACCGGACCCGAGAGCGAGGAACTTCCGTTGCGCCGCGCAGTCTGTCCGGGGTCGTTCGACCCCGTCACCAATGGACACCTCGACATCATCGCCCGTGCCTCCAAGCTCTATGACGTCGTGCACGTCGCCGTGATGATCAACAAGTCGAAGCAGGGCCTGTTCACGGTGGACGAGCGGATCGACCTCCTCCGCAAGACCACCGAGGAGTACGGAAACGTTCAGGTGGAGGCGTTCCACGGCCTCCTGGTGGACTTCTGCAAGCAGCGGGACATCCCCGCGATCGTCAAGGGGCTGCGGGCCGTCAGCGACTTCGACTACGAGTTGCAGATGGCCCAGATGAACAACGGACTCTCCGGCGTGGAGACGCTGTTCGTGCCCACCAACCCCACCTACAGCTTCCTCTCCTCCAGCCTGGTCAAGGAGGTCGCGGCGTGGGGCGGCGACGTCTCCCACCTGGTGCCCCCGTTGGTCCTGGAGGCGCTCGCCGAGCGGCTCGGCCGGAAGTAGCGGCTGACGGGGCGTCAGTGGCTGTCCGGGAGGCGCCCGCTGGCCGTACAGTCGTCCCGTTCGTGTCCCGTACCCATCCGCATCCAGACAGTCTGCGAGCACCCACAGTGGACGTGCAGAAGAAGCTCGACGAGATCGTCGATACCGTCGGCGGCGCCCGGTCCATGCCCATGTCGGCCTCGTGCGTGGTCAACCGCGCCGAGCTGCTCGCCATGCTCGAAGAGGTGCGCGCGGCGCTGCCGGACTCCCTGGCCCACGCCCAGGAGCTGATCGGCGGCCGGGACCAGATGGTCGAGGAGGCCCACCGGGAGGCCGAGCGGATCATCGAGTCGGCGCACGCCCAGCGCGCCTCGCTGATCTCGGACACCGAGCTGGTGCGGAAGTCCCAGGAGGAGGCCGACCGGATCCTCACCGAGGCCCGCCGGGAGGCCGAGGAGATCCGCGTCGAGGCCGACGACTACGTGGACAGCAAGCTGGCCAACTTCGAGGTCGTGCTCACCAAGACCATCGGCTCGGTCGACCGCGGCCGGGAGAAGCTGCTCGGCCGCGCCCCCGGCGCCGAGGACGGCCTCGGGCAGCCCGAGGAGGGCCCGGAGCGCAGCGCCGACCCGGCCACTCTGCGGCACCGCGCGGACGAGTACGTGGACACCAAGCTGGGGGCCGTCTCCGCGGTCCTCGCCAAGACCCTGGAGGCGGTCGGCCGGGGCCGCCAGAAGCTGCTCGGGGCCCGGCCCGCCGATGAGCTCGGCGCCCATATGGCGGCCCAGGACGAGGCCGGGATGGCCCTGCGGACCACCGACGACGACTATCTGGCGGACCTGGCCCAATCCCAGGCGGACCTCGTCCAGCCCGTCGCCCCGCCCGACCAGGCGGCCGCCGACGCCGCGTACTACGCCGCCACCGCGGCCTACCAGCAGCAGGACGCGTACGGCTACCAGCAGGCGTACGCACAGCAGGACCCGTACGCCGCGCAGGGCGGCTATCAGCAGGACGCCTATGGCTGGCAGCAGCAGGCCCAGGGCTACGATCCGAACGCGGCCTACGTGCCCCAGCAGCCCCAGCAACTGCCCCAGCACCAGCACCAGCAGCAGCAGCCGGGCGCCGCGCTCGACGAGACCAGCCTGTTCGACACGAGCATGATCGACCTCGATCAGCTCCGCCAGTACGAGCAGGGCCGCTGAGCGCTCCGAGGTGAGTGGGGAACCCCTTCTCCACCGGGCGGATTGGGTCTACGGCGGCCCGTCCAGTATCCTGGCTCTTCGGTCGCGCGTACGTCCGCGATCTTGGCTGCCCGTTTCGTAGCGGATCGGGTGGCCCACCGCAGCGTAGAAAGCAGGAAGCCCTGAACGCCCGCCTCGACCATCGCGCCCCTCTCGTGTTCGACACGCGTGAGCTGGGCCGCCGTCCCGGTGCGCTCAAAAGGGTCTCCCGCTCCGTGGTGGCGCCCAAGGACCTCGGCATCGAGGTCATCGGGGTGCGGGAGGGCGCGACGATCGAGCTGGACCTCCGCCTGGAGTCGGTCATGGAAGGGGTGCTTGTCACAGGCACCGCCCGTGCGCCGCTCACGGGGGAGTGCGTAAGGTGTCTGGAGCCGCTGGAGCGAGAGCTCGAAGTGGACTTCCAGGAGATGTACTCCTACCCCGACGCCGACGACCGGAGCCGCGAAGCGGATACCGGCGACGACGCCGAGGAGGAGGACATGCTCTTCCTCGAGGCCGACCTGTTCGACCTCGAGCCCGTGCTGCGCGACGCGGTGGTGCTCGCACTGCCGTTGCAGCCGGTGTGCCGGGAGGACTGCCCGGGGCTGTGCGCCGACTGCGGTGCGCGGCTCGCGGACGACCCCGGCCACCACCACGAGTCCGCCGACATCCGTTGGGCGGCATTGCAGGGACTCGCCGAGACCATGAGGGACGGCGAGAAGGACAACGCACCCCGCGAGCGCGGGGATGACTCACAGGAGAAGTAGCCGTGGCTGTTCCGAAGCGGAAGATGTCGCGCAGCAACACGCGCCACCGCCGGTCGCAGTGGAAGGCTGCGGTCCCCAACCTGGTGGCGTGCGAGCGCTGCCACGAGCCGAAGCAGCAGCACATCGCGTGCCCGAGCTGCGGCACCTACAACCGCCGCCAGGTCCTCGAGGTCTGATCGGCGGGTGACAGGCTCTATGTCAGACGCCACCACGCCCCCGCGCAAGCGCGGTGAAGCGGCCCAGGCGGACACGGCCTCGTCTCACACGATCCTGGAAGGGCGGCTCGGGTACCAGCTCGAGTCCGCCCTTCTGGTGCGTGCGCTGACCCACCGCTCCTTCGCGTACGAGAACGGCGGGCTGCCCACCAACGAGCGGCTGGAATTCCTCGGGGATTCGGTGCTCGGCCTGGTGGTCACCGACACGCTGTACCGCATCCACCCCGACCTGCCCGAGGGCCAGCTGGCCAAGCTGCGGGCCGCGGTGGTCAACTCGCGCGCGCTCGCGGAGGTGGGCCGCGGCCTCGACCTCGGCGCCTTCATCCGGCTCGGCCGGGGCGAAGAGGGCACCGGCGGCAGGGACAAGGCTTCCATCCTCGCCGACACCCTTGAAGCGGTGATCGGCGCGGTCTATCTCGACCGGGGGCTCGACGCCGCCGCGGAGCTGGTCCACCGGCTCTTCGACCCGCTCATCGAGAAGTCCTCGAACCTCGGCGCGGGCCTGGACTGGAAGACCAGCCTCCAGGAGCTGACCGCCACCGAAGGGCTCGGGGTCCCTGAGTACCTGGTCTCCGAGACCGGTCCCGACCACGAGAAGACCTTCACGGCTGCCGCCCGCGTCGGTGGTGTCGCGTACGGCACCGGCACCGGCCGCAGCAAGAAGGAAGCCGAGCAGCAGGCGGCCGAGGCCGCCTGGCGCGCCATCCGCGCGGCTGCCGACGAGGCCCAGGCGAAGGCCAAGGCGGCCGACGCCGGTACCGCGGGCACGGCGGCGGACGGCGGAGCCGCCGCCGACACGGCCTCCCCGGCACGCTGATCGGCCTTCCCGACCCGCACCGTCCAGCACGTCCGTAACGCCTCTCACCGCCCCCGCGGCGGACGGCCCGCCCCGGGCCGTTCCGCCCGGGGGCGGTGAGGGCTCGAAGGCTCAAGGAGGCCCCCGTTGCCCGAGCTGCCCGAGGTCGAGGTGGTCCGCCGCGGACTGGAGCGCTGGGTCAGCGGCCGTACGGTCGCCGAGGTCCAGGTGCTGCACCCCCGCGCGGTCCGCCGCCACCTCGGTGGCGCGGAGGACTTCGCGGCCCGACTCCGGGGCCGCCGCGCCGGGACCGTCCGGCGCCGCGGCAAGTACCTGTGGCTGCCGTTCGACGACGGCGCGCCCGCCGAGTCCGTCCTGGCCCACCTCGGGATGAGCGGGCAGCTGCTGGTCCAGCCGGCCGAGGCGCCCGACGAGAAGCATCTGCGCATCCGGGTCCGCTTCGCCGACGACGCGGGCACCGAGCTGCGCTTCGTCGATCAGCGCACCTTCGGCGGGCTCTCGCTGCACGACACCGTCCCCGGCGACCTGGAGGGGCTGCCGGACGCCATCGCGCATATCGCCCGCGACCCGCTGGACCCCGCCTTCGACGAGGCCGCGTTCCACCTCGCGCTGCGCCGCCGCCGCACCACCATCAAGCGCGCGCTGCTGGACCAGTCGCTGATCAGCGGGGTCGGCAACATCTACGCCGACGAGGCGCTGTGGCGCGCCCGGCTGCACTACGACCGGCCCACGGCCACCCTCGCCCGGCCGCGCGCCGCCGAACTCCTGGACCATGTGCGCGAGGTGATGACCGCCGCGCTCGCCGTCGGCGGCACCAGTTTCGACAGCCTCTATGTGAACGTGAACGGCGAGTCGGGGTACTTCGAGCGCTCCCTGGACGCCTACGGCCGGGAGGACGAGCCCTGCCGCCGCTGTGGCACCGCGATGCGCCGCCGCCCCTGGATGAACCGCTCCAGCTACTTCTGCCCGCGCTGTCAGCGCCCGCCGCGCCCGGCCACCACGGGGGCCCGCCCGGCGTCCGGCGCGGCCGCCGCCTCGCCGCTCCCGGCGCGCGTGGTGTCGTAGCGCTCCCGGGCCGTCAGCACCTCGGGCATCCGGTCCTCGACCAGGTGGATAAGGGCCAGCAGCCGCTCGGCGACCGCGCTGCCCAGCGGGGTCAGCCGGTAGTCCACCCGGGGCGGGTTGGTCGGCTGCGCCTCGCGGTGCACCAGACCGTCGCGCTCCAGCGCGTGCAGCGTCTGGGACAGCATCTTCTCGCTGACGCCGTCGACCCGCCGCCGCAGTTCGTTGAAGCGGAAGGTGCTGTCGTGGAGCGCGCTCAGGATGAGGCCGCCCCATTTGCCGGTGACGTGCTCCAGCGTGCCGCGTGAGGGGCAGGCGCGGGCGAACACGTCGAAGGCCAGGTTCTCCGTGTCCACCTCGGTGGACTCCCCGCCAGTGCGTTCACTGTCCATACCCACACCATACGCGCACTCAGCGCTGACTCCAGGGTCGCGCTTTCGGCTGGTGAGTGTGCTGCTCGTACGGGCATGAGGAAGCCCGGGGCGCCTTCGTACGCCCCGGGCTTTCATACCTGGCCGGATGCGGAGGCCCGCTCGGGGGCTCCGCTCGGTGGCTCAGTAGCCGAAGTCCTGGGTCCACCAGGGGCCGCCGTCGCCGAAGTGCGCGCCGACGCCCAGTCGCTTGAACGAGCAGTTGAGGATGTTGGCGCGATGGCCGGAGCTGTTCATCCAGGAGTCCATCACGGACTGTGCGTCCGACTGGCCGCGGGCGATGTTCTCCCCGCCCAGGTCCAGGATGCCCGCGCCCTCGGCGCGCTCCCAGGGGCTGTCGCCGTCGGGGTTGATGTGGTCGAAGAACTGTCGCAGGGACATGTCCTCGCTGAAGTCCTCTGCCAGCTGGGCGAGTTTGGAGTCGGCCGTCACGGGGTCGCAGCCGACCTTCTTGCGCTCTTTGTTGACGAGGGTGAGGACTTCGGCCTCCGAGGCGGCCTCGGGTCCGGCCGAATTCGCCGGGGGTTCGGGAGCGGTCGGCTCCGTCGAGGGCGTCCGCGACGGCTTGCCGTGCCCGCCGCCGTTCGCGCCGCCCTTGCCGTTGCTGTTGTCGCTTCCCTTGCCCTTGCCGTTTCCGCCGGGCCGGTCGTTCCCGGAGGGCTGGGAGGGCCCGGGCTGCTCCGGCGGGGTGGTGGAGGGCGTCTCAGAGGGCTTGGCGGGGGTCTTGGGGGGAGTTGTGGAGGGTGCGTGAGTCCGATCGTCACCACGGCTGGGCGGCACCGTGCCACGATCGGTGGGGGTCGCGGACTGCGAGCCCTGTGTCTCCAGGCCGGAGTCCGAGGGACCGCCCGCCTGGACCTGTCCGGCGGAGTCATTGCCCCCGCCGAGTTCGTAGCCGTTCGGACCGAGTCCGGAGGCCATCGCCACGGCGCCGACCGCGACAGCGGCGGATACGCCCAACAGTCCGGTCCGGACCGGAGCGAGGGGGCTCCGGTGCGGTCCCCGGTGGCGGCCTGCGGCGGCCACCTGCGCCGGGGTACCGGGGGCAGATCGTCGATGGCGGCCCATCTCCTGCCTTCCTTGTGTGCTCGGCGTCAAAAGTCGCTCTAAATGTGTCACTCGTGTGCGCGAGCCATGTATCACTCGTGTGGGTGAGTCCTGTTGAGCCGGGACTGTACGCCATTCGGGCCCCAACGCGCCTGCCCACTGGGCAATTCGATGGTTTAGCGGCTGCTCGGACGGGGGGTTAGCGTGCGCATATGAACGAAAGAGTCCGCCTCACCGTGTGGGTCCGCGGCCGCGTCCAGGGCGTCGGCTTCCGCTGGTACACCCGGGCCAACGCACTGCGCATCGGGGGCCTCGTCGGCTTCGCGTCCAATCTCGCCGACGGGCGGGTGCAGGTGGTCGCGGAGGGCCCGCGTGCGGAGTGCGAACAATTGCTCGAATGGCTCCGGGACGGCGACACGCCCGGGAAAGTCGAGGGAATCACCGAGATCTGGGACACACCGCGCGGCGGCTACGACGCCTTCGAGATCCGTTGATCAACTCACCGGAGACGCTCTCCGCGGCCCCCTCTGACCACGCCTTCCCTGCGCACGGTGAGCAGAAATCGGCTGATGGTTGCCAACGGGGCCGCGCCATGGAAGGCTGCGGAGTCACGAAAGATCCCCGACCGCGCTGGGTCATCTGGAGAGGGGCGGGACCGTCCGCCGTCAGTGTGCTCTCGGCCCCTGCGGGCCCGTCGGCGTGTGATCGTGTTGACCCTCAAACCAATTGGTGAGACGCTGGAAGCCCCGCGCACCTTAACTGTTTGCCGCGCAGCACGGTAGTAATTTCGGCAGGCAGCGCGGGTGCAAATCCCTCACGACCCACACCGCTTCGGTCGGTCACTCAGTGTGGAGGACCATCCATCATGGCAAAGGCGCTTCTCGGTTACGTCGGCGGTTCCGACCCCCGAGTCCTCGCCGAGATGCGACGGCTTCAGCAGCGCGTCCAGGACCTTGAATCCGAGATCGTCCGGATTCAGGCCGAGAACGACGCGCTGTCCGCCGCCGCTCGTCACGGCGACTCGCTGCTCGAAAGCATCGACGTATCCCAGGCGGAGCCTGCGCTCGCCTGACCCAGCCCCAGGGCCGGTCGGGCTGCATCGTCAGCCGCTTGAGAATCTTCAAGGGACGCTTCGGCGTCCCTTCGTCGTATCCCCAGTGTGCCTCCGAGCCACCCTTACCGACTGATGTGCCCCTCTCTTCCGGCGGTGAAACCGATCATTGCTGAAACAGAGAAAAAGCCGGGGCGGGTGCGCCGCGCCACCGTCATGGGACGGTGCGGGAGGAAGCACGGCGGGTAGAGTCCAAAGGCGTGCATCTCAAGAGCCTGACCCTGCGAGGGTTCAAATCCTTCGCCTCCGCCACGACGCTCCGGTTCGAGCCGGGCATCACCTGCGTCGTCGGCCCCAATGGCTCGGGCAAGTCCAATGTCGTGGACGCCCTTTCGTGGGTCATGGGCGAACAGGGTGCCAAGTCCCTGCGCGGCGGCAAGATGGAGGACGTCATCTTCGCCGGGACCACCGGCCGTCCCCCGCTCGGCCGCGCCGAGGTCTCGCTCACCATCGACAACGCCGATGGCGCGCTGCCCATCGACTACGCCGAAGTCACCATCACGCGGATCATGTTCCGCAACGGCGGCAGCGAGTACCAGCTCAACGGGGACACCTGCCGGCTGCTGGACATCCAGGAACTGCTCTCCGACTCCGGCATCGGCCGTGAGATGCACGTCATCGTCGGTCAGGGTCAGCTCGACGGGGTGCTGCACGCCGACCCGACCGGCCGCCGCGCCTTCATCGAGGAGGCCGCGGGCGTCCTCAAACACCGCAAGCGCAAGGAGAAGGCGCTGCGGAAGCTGGACGCGATGCAGGCCAACCTCGCCCGCGTCCAGGACCTCACCGACGAGCTGCGCCGCCAGCTCAAACCGCTCGGCCGGCAGGCCGCGGTGGCCCGGCGGGCCGCCGTCATCCAGGCCGACCTGCGCGACGCCCGGCTGCGGCTGCTCGCCGACGACCTGGTGACCCTGCGCGAGGCGCTGCGCGCCGAGGTCGCCGACGAGGCCGAGCTCAAGCGGCGCAAGGAGGCCGCCGAGACCGATCTGCGCGCCGCGCAGCAGCGCGAGGCGGCGCTGGAGGAGCAGGTGCGGCGGCTCGCGCCCCGGCTCCGGGACGCCCAGCAGACCTGGTACGAGCTCTCCCAGCTCGCCGAGCGGGTGCGCGGCACGATCAGCCTGGCGGACGCCCGGGTCAAGAGCGCCACCTCCGCCCCCGGGGAGGAGCGGCGCGGCCGCGACCCCGAGGACATGGAACGCGAGGCGGCCCGCATCCGGGAGCAGGAGGCCGAGCTGGAGGCCGCCCTGGAGGCGGCGAGCCGGGCGCTGGACGACACCGTGGAGCACCGGGCCGAGCTCGAGCGGAGCCTGGCCGAGGAGGAGCGCCGGCTCAAGGACGTGGCCCGCGCCATCGCCGACCGCCGCGAAGGGCTCGCCCGGCTCCAGGGCCAGGTGAACGCCGCGCGCGGCCGGGCCGGTTCGGCCCGCGCCGAGATCGAGCGGCTGGCCGCGTCCCGCGACGAGGCACAGACCCGGGCGGTCGCCGCACAGGAGGAGTACGAGCAGCTCAAGGCGGAGGTCGACGGACTCGACGCGGACGACGCGGAGTTGGCGGAGCGCCACGAGGCCGCGAAGCGTGAGCTCGCCGAGGCGGAGGCCGCGCTGAGCGCGGCCCGCGAGGCGGCGACGGCCGCCGAACGCGAGCGCGCGGCCACCTCCGCCCGGCATGACGCCCTCGCCCTCGGCTTGCGCCGTAAGGACGGCACGGGCGCCCTTATGGCAGCCGCCGACCGCCTCGGCGGACTCCTGGGCCCCGCCGCCGAACTCCTCACCGTGACCCCGGGCTTCGAGGTCCCGGTCGCCACGGCCCTGGGCGCCGCCGCCGACGCGATCGCCGTCAGCGGCCCCCACGCGGCCGCCGAGGCGATCCGCCTCCTGCGCGCCGACGACGCCGGCCGCGCCGCCCTGCTGCTGACGACGCCAGCGGCGGAGAAGCCGCCGTCGGCCGACCTCGCGGAGCCCTCGGCCACCACCCTGGCGGAGTCCCCGTCCGCCGCCTCGGACCCGGGCAGCTCCGGCGAGCCAGCGCCCGGGGGCACCCACGTGCCGGGCACGCGCGCCGAGGGGGCCGCGCGGAGCGAGCCGGACCAGGGGCCCGCACCGCGACCGACGGCCACCCCGGCGGCGCCCCGCGCTCTCGTTGGCACGTTCGAGCCAGGCGCGGCACCGGACGCGAACGCCGAAACGCCCACGGCCGGGGCCGGTTCCCCCGCTGCGGAGGGCTCCCCGGAGACGGCTGACGGCGCTGCTGCCGTGCCCGGTACGCGGGTGCCGGGTGCCGATTCCGTGGGCCGAGATGACCCCACGGCCGGGGCTGGTTCACACGCTGGCGCGCCGCAGGGCTCCACCGAGACGGTTGACCGTGCTGCCGCCGTGCCGGTCACACGGTCCCCGGACGGTCCGGTGGCCGAGTCCTACGGCTCCGATGAGGGCCCTCGGCCGGGTGGTGCGTCGGAGCCCGTCGGTCCGGTCACGCCGCAGGCCGTCGCCGATGCTGCGGGGGCGTCTCCCGGCACGGTTGACGGCGCTGCCGCCGTGCCCGGTACGCGGGTGCCGGGGGCCGACTCCGCGGGCCGGGATGGTACCGAGGCCGCGAGCGAGGGGCGCGAGGCCCTTGCGGCGCTCGGCGGCGGGTCGGCCGTGACCGAGGCCGGTGCCGCGGTCGCTGCCGTCGGTGGGGCGGCCGCGGCGGGCGTTTCCGCGCGGGTGCCGCAGCCCGCCGGGGGAGAGGCGGCCGTACCGGGCGTTGGGCCCGGGGACGCGCCGGGCGGGAGGGCCGCGGCCGTCGAAGCGTTGCCGCGGGTGGCGGATTTGGTGGCTGGGCCCGCGGCGCTGCTGCCCGCCGTAAGGCGGTTGCTCGACGGCATGGTGGTGGTCGAGAGCCTGGAGGAGGCCGAGGAACTGCTCGCGCGGCGGCCGGAGTTGACGGCCGTGACCGCCGAGGGCGACCTGCTCGGGGCGCATTTCGCGCAGGGCGGGTCCGCCGGGGCGCCCACGCTGCTGGAGGTGCAGGCGTCCGTCGACGAGGCCGCGGCCGAGCTCGAGCGGCTCGCCGTACGGTGCGAGGAGCTGGCCGGGGCGCAGCGCGCGGCGCAGGAGCGGCGGGCCGAGTGCCTGGCGCTCGTCGAGGAGCTCGCGGGCCGCCGGAGCGCGGCGGACCGGGAGAAGTCGCGGGTCGCGCAGTCGCTGGGCCGGCTGGCCGGGCAGGCGCGCGGGGCCGCCGGGGAGGCCGAGCGGAGCACCGCGGCGGTCGCCAGGGCCGAGGAGGCGCTGGAGCGGGCCACCGAGGAGGCCGAGGAGCTCGCCGAACGGCTGGCCGTGGCGGAGGAGGAGCCGGGTGAGGAGGAGCCCGACACCTCCGTACGGGACCGGCTGGCGGCCGACGGCGCCAACGCCCGGCAGACCGAGATGGAGGCGCGGCTCCAGGTCCGTACGCATGAGGAGCGCGTCAAGGGGCTCGCGGGGCGGGCCGACGCGCTCGACCGGGGCGCGCGCGCCGAGCGCGAGGCCCGGGCACGCGCCGAGCAGCGGCGCGCCCGGCTGCGCCATGAGGCCGAGGTGGCGTCGGCCGTGGCCTCCGGCGCCCGCCAGTTGCTGGCGCATGTCGAGGTGTCGCTGGTACGGGCCGAGCGGGAGCGGGACGCCGCGGAGCGCGCCAAGGCCGAGCGGGAGCGGGAGCTGGACGCCGCCCGCGGCCAGGGGCGTGATCTCAAGGGCGAGCTGGACAAGCTGACCGACTCGGTGCACCGGGGTGAGGTGCTGGGCGCCGAGAAGCGGATGCGGATCGAGCAGCTGGAGACCAAGGCGCTGGAGGAACTGGGCGTCGAACCGGCCGGGCTGATCGCCGAGTACGGCCCCGACCAGCTGGTCCCGCCGTCCCCGCCCGCCGAGGGCGAGGTACTGCCGGAGGATCCTGAGGATCCGCGCAACCAGCCGGTGCGGTACGTAAGGGCGCAGCAGGAGAAGCGGCTGAAGGCCGCGGAGCGCGCGTATCAGCAGCTCGGCAAGGTCAATCCGCTGGCGCTCGAGGAGTTCGCCGCGCTGGAGGAGCGGCATCAGTTCCTGAGCGAGCAGCTGGAGGACCTCAAGAAGACCCGGGCCGATCTCCTCCAGGTGGTCAAGGAGGTCGACGAGCGGGTCGAGCAGGTCTTCACGGAGGCGTACCGGGACACCGCGCGCGAGTTCGAGGGCGTCTTCTCGCGGCTGTTCCCGGGCGGGGAGGGGCGGCTGGTGCTGACCGACCCCGAGAACATGCTGACCACGGGCGTGGATGTGGAGGCCCGGCCGCCGGGCAAGAAGGTCAAGCGGCTGTCGTTGCTGTCGGGTGGTGAGCGCTCGCTGACCGCCGTGGCCCTGCTGGTGTCGATCTTCAAGGCGCGGCCGAGCCCGTTCTATGTGATGGACGAGGTCGAGGCGGCGCTCGACGACACCAATCTCCAGCGGCTGATCCGGATCATGCAGGAGCTCCAGGAGGCTTCCCAGCTGATCGTGATCACTCACCAGAAGCGGACGATGGAGGTCGCCGACGCGCTGTACGGCGTCTCCATGCAGGGTGACGGCGTCTCGAAGGTCATCAGCCAGCGCCTGCGGTGACCGTTTCAATACTTGAAGTCAAGACTTGCTCCCGCATGTCGGCGTGCTGGAGCGATTTCTTCGTCACACCCTATTGACTTCGAAACTTGAAGGAATAGTCTCTGCAACGTTGCTTTTACCTTCAAGTGGTGGTCGATGTCTCGGCAGCGACCGCTGGAAGGGCCAGCCGTCCCCCCACGTCCGGCGCCGTTGCCGGGCGGGCGTCAGGAGTTCACGTTGTCCACCACCGTGCAGGCACAGGGAGCCGAGGGCCGCAAGGCCCAGCCGGATCACCTCGGCCACGTCATCTTCATCACCGCAGCCGCCGCGATGGGCGGCTTTCTCTTCGGCTACGACAGCTCGGTGATCAACGGAGCGGTCGAAGCCATCCGCGGCAAGTACGACATCGGCTCCGCGGCCCTCGCCCAGGTCGTGGCCATCGCCCTGATCGGCTCGGCCATCGGCGCCGCCACCGCCGGCCGGATAGCCGACCGGATCGGCCGGATCCGCGTCATGCAGATCGCCGCCGCCCTCTTCACGATCAGCGCGGTCGGCTCGGCGCTGCCCTTCTCGCTGTGGGACCTGGCCTTCTGGCGGGTGCTCGGCGGCGTCGGCATCGGCATGGCCTCGGTGATCGGCCCGGCCTACATCGCCGAGGTCGCCCCGCCCGCCTACCGCGGCCGGCTCGCCTCGTTCCAGCAGGCCGCGATCGTCGTCGGCATCGCCGTCTCCCAGCTCGTCAACTGGGGCATCCTCAACCTCGCCGACGGCGACCAGCGCGGGCAGATCGCCGGCCTGGAGGCATGGCAGTGGATGCTCGGCGTCATGATCATCCCGGCCGTCCTCTACGGGCTGCTGTCCTTCGCCATCCCCGAGTCGCCCCGCTTCCTGATCTCCGTCGGCCGCACCGCCCAGGCCAAGCAGGTCCTGGAGGAGGTCGAGGGCAAGACCGTGGACCTCGATGTGCGGGTCGCCGAGATCGACCACGCCATGCGCAGCGAGGAGAAGTCGACCTTCAAGGACCTCCTGGGCGGCCGGTTCGGTCTGCTGCCCATCGTCTGGATCGGCATCGGGCTCTCGGTCTTCCAGCAGCTCGTCGGCATCAACGTGGCGTTCTACTACTCCTCGACGCTGTGGCAGTCCGTCGGCGTCGACCCGAGCAGCTCGTTCTTCTACTCCTTCACCACGTCGATCATCAACATCCTCGGCACCGTGATCGCGATGATCTTCGTCGACCGGGTCGGCCGCAAGCCGCTCGCGCTCATCGGCTCCGTGGGAATGGCGGTCTCCCTCTCCCTGGTGGCCTGGGCCTTCTCGGCGCACCTGGTGGACGGCAAGCTGCCGCACGCGGAGGGTGTCCTGGCGCTGATCGCGGCCCACGCCTTCGTGCTGTTCTTCGCCCTCTCGTGGGGTGTGGTGGTCTGGGTCCTGCTCGGCGAGATGTTCCCGAACAAGATCCGCGCCGCCGCCCTCGGCGTCGCCGCCTCCGCCCAGTGGATCGCCAACTGGGCCATCACCGCCAGCTTCCCGAGCCTGTCGGACTGGAACCTGTCGGGTACGTACATCATGTACACGGCCTTCGCCCTGCTCTCGATCCCGTTCATCCTCAAGTGGGTGCCGGAGACCAAGGGCAAGGCGTTGGAGGAGATGGGCTGACCCCCCCGCCGCCCACTCCTCGCAACAGGAGAACTGCCCCGCCTCAGCCCTTTGAGGCGGGGCAGCACTCATCAGTCCTTGAGGCGGGGCAGCACGCGTTCCGCGAACAGCCGCAGGGACCGCCAGCCCTCCTCGACCGGCATCCCGCCGCACAGCGGATGAAGCACCAGACTCGCCATCTCGCCGCCCTCCTCCGCCAGCGCCACGCACTCCTCCGGGGTGACGATGCGGTAGACGCCCTCCTGGCGCAGCGCCGCCACGTCCTCGGCCCGTGAACGCACCGCCGAGCGCACCGTGCCCTGCTGCCAGGACGCGTACCTGCGCGCCTCGTACAGCAGATGGCTGCCGTACTCCTCCCAGGCCCGGTCCGGGTCCTCGGACAGATGCAGTAGCGGGGTGGCCGCCGGGGGCATGAGACACCAGCCCTCGGTGCCGTACTCCTCCCGCCGTGCGTGGTAGTACGCCTCCAGCTCCGGCAGATGCGCGCTGGGGAAGAACGGCAGGCCCAGGCGCGCCGCGCGACGCGCCGCCGCCTGGGAGCTGCCGCCGATCAGCAGCGGCGGATGCGGCCGGGTGTACGGGCGCGGGGTGATCCGGACGGTGCGGCCCCGGTACTCGAAGGGCTCGCCCGTCCAGGCCGCGAGCAGCGTCTCCAGCGCCTCGTCCTGGAGCGCGCCGCGCCGCTTCCAGTCCGTGCCCAGGGCCGCGTACTCCTCCGGCCGGTAGCCGATCCCCGCCACCGTGATCAGCCGCCCGCCACTGGCCAGATCCAGTACGGCGAGGTCCTCGGCGAGCCGCAGCGGGTCGTACAGCGGCGCGATCAGCGCCGAGACGGTGACGGTGATCCGGCGGGTGGCGCCCAGCAGCGTGCCCGCGAAGGCCAGCGGGGCGGGCAGCCAGTTGTCGGGGGACCCGTGGTGTTCCTCGGTCTGGAGGGTGGAGACGCCCCGCTCATCGGCGAAGGCCGCCATCTCCAGCGCGGCGCGGTACCGCTCGGACAGGCCGCGCGGGGTCGCGTCGGGATCGACGAGGTTGAGGCGTACGACCGTGACGGGCATGCGGATGTCCTCCTTCGTCATGGGACGCGGCAGCCGGACCGTATCTGACGGACCGTCAAATCGCTACCGTCATGGCCCGTTCGGCCCACCGCACGGGCACGGCCGGGGCGGATGACTCATGTGCCTGGGACGCGGGGCGGCCCATGGTGAGGGCCGGCCCTCACCATGGGCCACAGCCCGCACACACCCACTGAGGAGGGGCGCGTGACGATCAGCACGGGGGAATCGCTCATCACCGCGGCCGACATCGACGACCTCATCGCCCGGGTCCGGCAGACCGCCGGCGACCCCGGGCCCCTGGAATCCGCCAAGGCCACGCTCTTCTGCGGCGACGGCGACGGCGACGGCGAGGGCGATGGCGCCAGCGCCGGTACCGGTCCCGATCCCCAGGCCGCGCGGCTCATCCGGCAGCGGCTGCTGGTGACCGCCCTCCGCCACGGGGGCGCGCTGCTGGCCAAGCTGCTCAGCCGGCTCAGCCCCCGCGAGACCGCCATGGTGCGCCGCTACGCCCACCGGCTCGCGAACTTCCTCGACACGCTGGAGGTCTGGGCGGCGCAGCCCATCATGCTCGCCCTGATGCGCTTCGGACTGCCTTACGGAGAGGCGGAGACGATCGCGGTGGCCGTACTGCTGCTCGTGGGGTGAGCACCGGAGACCGGCGCCGGCTATGGAAACGGGGGTGCTAGGAGGTCACCGGTTCGGGTGGGCCGGGGCATCCGCGCACTTCACGGCCGCGGTGGCGGGTAGTGCTCGGGGCGAGACACAAGGAGAACGACCATGCGCCCTACCCGAATCCGCACGGCGATCGCCCTCGGCCTGAGCGCCGGGGCCGTCATGTGGACCGCGGCCACCTCCCCAGCCACCGCCTCCTCCCACGCCGCCACGACCGCCGACACCGACTGGCGGGAGGCGGGGCACTACGACACCACCGCGGCCTGCAAACGCGCGGGCAAGGCCGGTGTCGAACGGCACAAGTGGGCGGAGTACAAATGCCGCCCCGGCCGCAACGACAACTACGTCACGCTGTGGGTCAGAGGCAGCGGCTCCGGCGCGGCGCGCGCCCTGACCGCCGGGCCGGCCGCCGGTTGAGATGCGACAGGCCGCACTGCCGAAGGACCGCGCCGTGCGCGCCGCGGGCGGGGTATCGGCACTGATCGTGGTGGTCCTGGCCGGATGGGTGGCCGGGCTGCTGCGGGTCAACGACGAGTGGCTCGCGCTCGCCTACCCCCACCCCCGGGGCGCCACCGTACTGACCAGGGTCGCCGTGGGCGTCCCGGTGCTGGGCGTCGGCGTGCTGCTGCTCGCCGAGCGCTCGGCCCGGCGCTACGGCGGCGTCCTGCTGGTGGCCGGCGGCCTGTGGCTGCTGCCCTCGGCCGCCGCCGGGCTGTTGGGCCTGGCCGACCTGGGCACCACGGGCGCCGTGCTGTCCCTGCTGCTCGCCGCCGCCAAGATGGCCTGCCGCCCGCTGACCGTACTGCTGCTGCCGCTGTGGCTGTTCCCCCGGGGCGGGCGCCGGCGGTGGCAGTGGTGGGTGATCAGTCTGGGCGCGTCCGGCTACTGGCTGGGGTACGCGGGGCTGTGGCTGATCAGCGAGCCCCGGGTGGGCTCCGTGGCCAACCCGGCGTTCTCCACCGCGAGCGGCCAGTGGGCCTTCGACCACCTCGACGCCTACGCCGAGGCCGAACCCTGGGTGCTGCGCAGCGTCGCCGCGGCCGTCACCGCCGCCCTGTGCTGCCGCGCCGCCGTCTCGCGCGGCGCCGAGCGGCGCGACTGGGCGCTGCTGGCCGCCGCCTACCCGGCCTGCGTCTCGCTCCTGTTGTCCCAGTGGGGCGAGGGCGTGCCCACCATCGTGGCCCGTACGGTCGGCAGCGCCGTATGGGCCGCCGCGATCTGCCTCGGCGTCGCCCGCACCGGCATATGGCGGCTGGACCGCTCCACCAGCCACCGTCTCGCCCGCGCCTTCGTGCTCACCTCCCTGGCCGCCGTGGTGGTCTGCGCGGTCGTCGCCGTCCAGGCCGGGCTCCCCTCCGTACGCAGCGGGGCCACGACCATCACCGCCGGATGCGCCCTGGTGCTCGGCTGGGGGCTGCGGCCCAGCGCCCGCAAGCTCACCCTCTGCGTCGAGCGCGTCTTCTACGGGCCCAGGGCCCGCCCGCACGAGGCCGTGAGCGCCCTCGCCGTACGGCTGCAACAGGCCCCGCACCCCGGTGAGGTGCCCCAGCAGATCTGCCGCAGCGCCGTGGAGGACCTCGGCGTCTCGGGCGCCGCCGTCAGCGTCGACACCCGCGCCGGACCCCGGCGGCTGGCCTCCGCGGGGGCCCCGCTGACCGGCCCGGTCCAGACGTATCCGCTGCGCCACCACGGCCGTACCGTCGGACGGCTGGAGGTCTCCCGCGACGGCTCAGGCACCCCCGCCGAACGCGACAGCGGACTGCTCTCCGTCCTCGCCGACCAGGCCGCCCCCGCGCTCGCCGCGCTGCGCCTGGCCGAGGAGGCCCAGGCCGCCCGCGAGCGCTTGGTGCTCGCCCGCGAACAGGAGCGCCGCCGGCTGCGCCGGGAGATCCACGACGGGCTGGGCCCCCAACTGGCCGCCGTAAGGCTGCGCCTGGACATCGCCCAGACCTCCTGCCCGCCCGGCCACCCCGCCACCCCGCAGCTGTGCGAGGCCGCCGAGACGCTTGCCGAGGCCCTGGTCGAGGTGCGCCGGATCACCGCGGGCCTGGCCCCGGCCGCGCTGGCCGACCGCGGACTCGCCGGTGCGGTCCGCGACCTGGCGCACCGGCTGGGCGTCGACGGTTTGCGGGTCAGCGTGGCCAGCCGCCCCGCCGCACTGCCCCCGCTGTCGCCGGGCGTGGAGACGGCCGCGTACCGGATCGCCGCGGAGTCGCTGACCAACGCCGTACGGCACGCACGGGCGCGCCAGGTGCGCGTCGAGCTGACCGCGGGCCCGGACACCCTCGAGGTCAAGGTCACCGACGACGGCAGCGGCCTGCGCGAGACCGCGGTGCCCGGCGTCGGCCTCGCCTCGGTCACCGAACGGGCCGAGGAGATCGGCGGCTCCTGCTCGGTGACCGGATCGGCGACCGGCACGGTGGTCCACGCGGTGCTGCCCCTCGCCGGACCGGGCGAACACGGCAACCCGGAGGAGCACCGGAAGCCGACCGGGCACGAGGCCTGCCGGGCCCTCCTCAAGACCAGCGGATCGATGAGCCGGGCGCCGTGAGGGTTTTGCGCCCCGGCGGGGGCACCTCCCAGCGGTAGCCGGGGGAGACTTTTGCGCCCCGGAGGCGAACCGGGCCTCAAAAAAGAAAGGTGCGAGCGAAGCGTGTCGCAGTGGAGAGTGCTGCTGGTGGACGATCATCCCCTCTTTCGGGAGGGGCTGGCCGCCGCCGTCAATCTCGATGACGCGTTCACCGTCGTCGGCCAGGCGGCCTGCGCGGACGGGGCGATGGCCGAGGCCGTGCGCACCGGCCCGGATCTGGTGATGATGGATCTCGCGCTGCCGGGCCGGTCCGGGCTGGAGGCGACCCGGCGGATCCTGTGCGATCACCCCGAGGTCCGGGTGCTGGTCATGACGATGTCGGAGGACGACGACAGCCTGCTGGCCGCCCTGCGCGCCGGGGCCCGCGGCTATCTGCTCAAGGGCGCGGGCCGGGACGAGATCCTGCGGGCGCTGCACACCGTGGCGCGCGGCGGCGCGGTCTTCAGCCCGCGGATGGCCGAGCGGCTCGGGGCACTGGTCGGCGCGTCGGGTTCGGCGTCCGCGAAGGAGGCGTTCCCGACGCTGACCGCCCGGGAGCTGGAGGTGCTGGATCTGCTCGCGGCCGGGCTCGGCTATCGCCAGATCGCCCAGCGGCTGGTGGTGACGGACAAGACGGTGCGCAATCACGTCGGATCGATCTTCGCCAAGCTCCAGGTGCGCGACCGCGCCCAGGCGATTGTGCGCGCCCGGCAGGCCGGGCTGGGAGGCGAATGACTCGCTCCCCCTCGTGGCTGATACTGGGGGGCGTTATGGAATACCTCATCCTTGCCGTAGTCATCGCTGTGGTCGCGGTCGCCGCGATCAGCGGGCTCGTGATCAGCGGCCGCAAGAAGAAGCGGCTGCCCCCGCCCCCGCCGAGCAGCCCCACCGTCACCGCGCCGCCCGCCGAACCGCACGTCGGTGAGGAGGCCGAAACCCCGCGTGAGGAACCACGCAGAACCATCGAGGAGGTGGATCTCCCGGGCGCCGGGGCCCCGGCCGCGACCGCGGAGGCACCCGCGCCCGAGGCCCCGCCGATCGAGGTCCCGGAGCCGACCGCCGGCCGGCTGGTCCGGCTGCGCGCCCGGCTGTCCCGCTCCCAGAACACTCTGGGCAAGGGCCTGCTGACGCTGCTGTCCCGGGAGCACCTCGACGACGAGACCTGGGAGGAGGTCGAGGACACGCTGCTGACCGCGGACGTCGGTGTGGCGCCGACCCAGGAGCTGGTCGAGCGGCTGCGGGAGCGCGTGAAGGTGCTCGGCACCCGTACGCCCGACGAGCTGCGCGGTCTGCTGCGCGAGGAGCTGCTGCACCTCATCGGCACCGAGGCCGACCGTTCGGTGCACACCGAGAGCGGTGTGGGCGCGAACGGTGAGGAGAAGCCCGGTGTCGTCATGGTCGTCGGAGTCAATGGCACCGGTAAGACGACCACGACCGGCAAGCTGGCCCGGGTGCTCGTGGCCGATGGCAAGTCGGTCGTGCTCGGCGCGGCCGACACCTTCCGCGCCGCGGCCGCCGATCAGCTCCAGACCTGGGGCGAGCGGGTCGGCGCCCGTACGGTCCGGGGGCCGGAGGCCGGCGATCCGGCGTCGGTCGCCTTCGACGCGGTGAAGGAGGGCATCGCCGAGAGCGCGGATGTCGTCCTGATCGACACCGCCGGGCGGCTGCACACCAAGACCGGTCTGATGGACGAGCTGGGCAAGGTCAAGCGGGTCGTGGAGAAGCACGGCGCGGTGGACGAGGTACTGCTGGTCCTGGACGCCACGACCGGGCAGAACGGCCTGGTGCAGGCGCGGGTGTTCGCCGAGGTGGTGGACATCACCGGCATCGTGCTGACGAAGCTGGACGGCACCGCCAAGGGCGGCATCGTGGTGGCGGTCCAGCGCGAGCTGAACGTCCCGGTCAAGCTGGTGGGCCTGGGCGAGGGCGCGGACGATCTCGCGCCGTTCGAGCCGGAGGCGTTCGTCGACGCGCTGATCGGCGGCTGAGGCCGGTGATGGGGGGATCACCCGTATCGCGCCGGACGGGCCGGGGATGAACTCCCGGCCCGTCCGGCGTTTCGCGTAATGACCGGACCGCGGGGAATCAGCCCCCGGCCCGGTGGCTCACATAGGCCAGCGTCCCCAGCACCAGCCGGGCGTGCGGCGGGCGGCCCGCGGTGTCGAGGGTCGGCGGGCGCAGCCAGCGGACCGGTCCTAGCCCGCCGAGGTCCGAGGGCGGGGCGGTGATGTGGTCGCCCGCGCCCAGGCAGCGCAGATCGAGGTCGGCGTCGTCCCACCCCATGCGGTACAGCAGCTCGGGAAGTTCGGCGGCGGCGCCGGGGGCGACGAAGAACTGGGCGCGCCCGTGCGGGGTGGCGGCCACCGGGCCGAGGGGCAGCCCCATCCGCTCCAGCCGGACCAGCGCGTGTCCGCCCGCGTACTCCGAGACCTCCAGGACGTCGAACGAGCGGCCCACGGGCAGCAGTACGGCCGCCCCCGGGACCCGCTCCCACGCGGCCGCGGCGGCGTCCAGGGTGGCGCCTGCCGGGACGCCCGGGGCGAAGGCGAGCGGATGCGCCCCGGGGGAGGGACAGTCCCGGTCACCGCATGAACATTCGTTTCTGCCGCCCCCCGAGCCCCGTGCCGCCCGTGCGCCCGGCACCACGTCCCAGCCCCACAGCCCGGTGTACTCCGCCACCGTCGTGGACTCGGACGTACGGCCGCGGCGCCGTGAGCCGGACCGCATGTCCCGGATGCCGCCGATCGTGAAGCCCATGCCCCCTCCAACGGGTCCCGCTCTCGATGGTTACGAGTCGGAGCGCCGCGATGACGCTCCGTCGCCGATGAGGTGCGGCGGTGTGCGCTCCGATGTGACGGAGGTGGTGAGACGCGACCCGCGCGCCCCCACGTGCACCCCTTCACCTCTTCCCGTCGCCTCGGTGTCAAGTGAATCGTGGGAAACGGCAACCGGGTTCATTCGAAGGGGTGGCGAATGGTGGCGTTTTCGGGAACCGCCTCGCCGGAGGCGTGATCGTAGGATTACTTTCAGTGCACGGTCCCTGGAAGCGGCGCTCGCTCGAATGCGAGCTGACGGCGGGCGGAGTACGGATCGGTACATGCCACTGGCATGAGGCGGTTCCCCGTCCGGACGGTTGATGCGCCGCATCCCGGGGACAACTGACCGTGACAGAAGGCATTCTGGTGGCGGTTCGGGAAGATTCGTGGGATGGGGGCGTTCCGGGTGGACGACGGCGGCGGCGGTGCTGGGAAGCGCCCCAATGCGCAATTGGGGTCGTGGTTCGTGCGCAGCGGCTGGTCGAAGGGGGAGCTGGCGCGCCAAGTGAACCGCAGAGCACGGCAGTTAGGCGCTCATCACATCAGCACGGACACCTCGCGGGTGCGCCGCTGGCTGGACGGCGAGCAGCCCCGTGAGCCGATTCCGCAGATCCTCTCCGAGCTTTTCTCCGAGCGCTTCGGCTGTGTGGTCGGCATCGAGGACCTCGGGCTGCGCGCCGTCCACCGGTCACCGTCCGTATCCGGGGTGGACCTGCCCTGGGCCGGGCCCGAAACGGTCGCGCTGATCGGCGAGTTCTCCCGCAGCGATCTGATGCTGGCCCGCCGCGGCTTCCTCGGCACCTCGCTCTCGCTGTCCGCGGGCCCCGCCCTCATCGAGCCCATGCAGCGCTGGCTGGTGCCCTCGACGAGCGGACAGTCCGGCGGCGCCAGGGCGGCCGACGGCGGGCGCGCGCGCCGGGTCTCCCGGCTCTCCGAGCCCGAGCTGGAGCTGCTGGAGTCCACCATCGTGATGTTCCGCGCCTGGGACGCCCAGTGCGGGGGCGGGCTGCGCCGCAAGGCGGTGGTCGGCCAGCTGCACGAGGTCACCGATTTGCTCCAGGAGCCGCATCCGGACGCGGTCTCCCGGCGGCTGTTCAAGGTCGCGGGCGAGCTCGCCCAGCTGGCCGGGTGGATGAGCTATGACATCGGACTCCAGCCCACCGCGCAGAAGTACTTCGTGCTCGCACTCCACGCCGCCAAGGAGTCCGGCGACCGCCCCCTCGGCTCGTATGTCCTCTCCAGCATGAGCCGCCAGATGATCCATGTCGGGCGGCCCGATGACGCGCTGGAGCTGATCCACCTCGCGCAGTACGGCAGCCGGGAGAACGCCACGCCGCGCACCCAGGCCATGCTGTATGCGATGGAGGCCCGCGCCTACGCCAATATGGGCCAGCCCAGCAAGTGCCACCGCGCGGTGAAGATGGCCGAGGACACCTTCGCCGATTGCGCCGGGGGCGACGGCGACCCGGACTGGATCCGCTTCTTCTCCGAGGCCGAGCTCAACGCGGAGAACGCCCACTCCTACCGCGATCTCGCCTATGTGGCCGGCCGCAGCCCCACCTACGCCAAGATGGCCGACCCGGTGATGCGCAAGGCCGTGCAGCTCTTCGGCCAGGAGACCGAGAACGAGTCCGGCCCCCAGCGTTCGTATGCGCTCAACCTGATCGGCATGGCCACCGTCCACCTTCTTCAAAAGCAGCCCGAGCAGGCCGCCGCGGTCGCCCGCGAGGCGCTGCCGCTCGCCAAGCGGGTGCGCTCGGAGCGGGTCAACAACCGGCTGCGCAAGACCGTGGACACGGCGGTGCGCCAGTTCGGCGACGTGCCGGAGATCACCGATCTCAGTGAGCGGCTGGCCACCCTGATGCCCGACACCCCCGAGACGACGGGTCCCGGCCAGGCCGTCTGAGCGGCCCCGGCGATGATCGCGACACCGTAACGGAGGGCTCCGGCCCGCCCACCGCGGTTCACCGCCACGTAACACTCCCGCGCCCTTCGTCACTGCGGTGAAACATCGGGCGGCATTGGCTGAAACGGCGCTGGGCCAACCTCGAGGCGAATACCGGCCCACCGATGTCCTGCCCGCACGGGCCGTCGCTTCGAGGAGACGTCCACATTGAATGGCGCAAATACAGCGTTCGTCTTGATCAGCGCCGCGCTCGTGATGCTGATGACCCCCGGCCTGGCCTTCTTCTACGGCGGCATGGTGCGGGTGAAGAGCGCCCTGAACATGCTGATGATGTCCTTCATCTCGCTCGGCGTCGTCTCGCTGCTGTGGGTGCTGTTCGGCTACTCGCTCACCTTCGGCGATGACGTCGGCGGCGGGCTGCTGGGCAATCTCGACCACATCGGATTCAAGGGCATCGAGCCGACCTCGCTGTGGGGCGAGAAGCCGGACGCGATCCCGGTCCTGGCCTTCGCGCTCTTCCAGCTGATGTTCGCGGTGATCACCCCCGCGCTGATCAGCGGAGCCGTCGCCGACCGCGTCAAGTTCGGCGCCTGGACGCTCTTCATCGCCGTATGGTCCACGGTCGTCTACTTCCCGGTCGCGCACTGGGTCTGGCAGGCCGACGGCTGGCTGTTCAAGAAGGAGGTCATCGACTTCGCGGGCGGCACGGCGGTCCACATCAACGCGGGCGCCGCGGGCCTCGCGGTGGCCCTGGTGCTCGGCAAGCGCATCGGCTTCAAGAAGGACCCGATGCGCCCGCACAACCTGCCGCTGGTGATGCTCGGCTCCGGTCTGCTGTGGTTCGGCTGGTTCGGCTTCAACGCCGGCTCCGCCCTCGCCGCCAACGGAACCGCCGCCAACATGGCCTTCAACACCCAGATCGCCACCGGCGTCGCCATGCTCGGCTGGCTCGCCTACGAGCGGATCCGGCACGGCGCGTTCACCACCCTGGGCGCCGCCTCCGGCGCGGTCGCGGGCCTGGTCGCCATCACCCCCTCCGGCGCGGCGGTCAACGCCTGGGGCGCCATCGTGATCGGCCTGGTGGCCGGAGTCGTCTGCTCCTGGGCCGTCAGCCTCAAGTACAAGCTGGGCTACGACGACTCGCTCGACGTGGTCGGAGTGCACCTGGTCGGCGGTCTCATCGGCACCCTCCTGGTCGGCGTCCTGGCCACCGACGGTGTCGGCGGCGTGACCCAGCTGGGCAAGCAGGCACTCGGCGCCTTCACGGTGCTGCTCTACTCCTTCGCGGTCTCCTGGATCCTGGCCAAGATCATCCACGTCACCATCGGCTTCCGGGCCAGTGAGGACGACGAGCTCGGCGGCGTCGACCAGGCGTTCCACGCCGAGACCGCCTACGACTTCAGCGCGGTCGGCGGATCCCCGCGTAGTACGGTGCCCGCCGGCCAGGCTGGCGCGTCCGCGCCGCAGAAGCCGCACAACAAGAAGGTGGACGCGTGAAGCTCATCACCGCAGTAGTGAAGCCGCACCGGCTCGACGAGATCAAGGAAGCCCTCCAGGCGTTCGGCGTCCAGGGCCTGACCGTCACCGAGGCCAGCGGCTACGGCCGTCAGCGCGGCCACACCGAGGTCTACCGGGGCGCGGAGTACACCGTCGACCTGGTGCCCAAGGTGCGCATCGAGGTCCTGGTCGAGGACGAGGACGCCGATGACCTCGTCGATGTCGTGGTCAAGGCCGCCCGCACCGGAAAGATCGGGGACGGCAAGGTCTGGAGCGTCCCTGTGGAGACCGCGGTCCGCGTCCGCACCGGGGAGCGCGGCCCGGACGCCCTCTGACCCCTCCGGACCACCAGTGGCACGCGGACAGGGAGCCGAGTTGACGGACAGCCTCGAGACCACGACCCACACCACCGACTCGGGGCCCGGCGGCTACGCGGCGGCGCGGCTGCGACTCCTCCAGGAGGGGTCGCGGTCCGGGCCGCCGCGCCGCACCGCCCTGGCCGACCTCACCGACCAGTGGCTGGCCGCCCTGCTCACCGGCGGTGCGGAGACCGCCGGGATCGAGCGGGGCGTCGCCCTGGTGGCCGTCGGCGGCTACGGACGCGGCGAACTCTCCCCGCGCAGCGACCTCGATGTGCTGCTGCTGCACGACGGCTCCGCCGACCGTTCGGCCCTCGCCGCGCTCGCCGACCACATCTGGTACCCCGTCTGGGACATGGGCCTCGCCCTCGACCACTCCGTGCGCACCCCCGACGAGGCCCGCGGAACCGCGGCTGAGGATCTGAAGGTCCAGCTCGGCCTGCTCGACGCCCGCCACATCGCGGGCGACGCCGCGCTCACCGCCGATCTGCGCACCACCGTCCTCTCCGACTGGCGCGCCCAGGCCCCGCGGCGGCTGCCCGAGCTCCACGCGCTGTGCCAGGAGCGCGCCGAGCGCCACGGAGAGCTCCAGTTCCTGCTCGAACCCGATCTGAAGGAGGCCCGCGGCGGGCTCCGCGACGCCACCGCGCTGCGCGCCATCGCCGCCTCCTGGCTCGCCGACGCCCCGCGCGAGGGCCTCGACGACGCGCGGCGGCGGCTGCTGGACGCCCGCGACGCGCTCCATCTGTCCACCGGCCGCGCCACCGACCGCCTCGCGCTCCAGGAGCAGGACCAGGTCGCGGGCGCCCTCGGGCTGCTGGACGCCGACGCCCTGCTGCGTCAGATCTACGAATCCGCCCGGATCATCTCCTACGCCTCCGATGTCACCTGGCGCGAGGTCGAACGGGTGCTGCGCGCCCGCTCGGCCGCCCGGCCCCGGCTGCGCGCCCTCCTCGGCGGCCGCGGCGGGCGCGGGGGCGCCGGAAGCGGCGCGGACGCGGGGGAGCGCAGCCCGCTCGCCGAGGGCGTGGTGGAGCAGGACGGCGAGGTGGTGCTGGCCCGCGCCGCGCGCCCCGACCGCGACCCCGTGCTCCCTCTGCGGGCCGCCGCGGCCGCCGCCCAGGCCGGACTGCCGCTGTCCCCGCACGCCGTAAGGCGGCTGACCGCCGCCGCCCGGCCGCTGCCCGTGCCGTGGCCGCCCGAGGCCAGGGAGCAGCTGATCACGCTGCTGGGCGCGGGCGAGTCCACCGTCGGAGTGTGGGAGGCCCTGGAGGCCGAGGGGCTGATCACCCGGCTGCTGCCGGACTGGGAGCGGGTGCGCTGCCGTCCGCAGCGCAACCCCGTCCACCGCTGGACCGTGGACCGGCACCTGGTCGAGACCGCGGTCCGGGCCAGCGCCCTCAGCCGCCGGGTCGGCCGCCCCGATCTGCTGCTGATCGCCGCGCTGCTGCACGACATCGGCAAGGGCTGGCCCGGCGACCACTCGGTGGCCGGCGAGACCATCGCCCGCGACGTCGCCGCCCGTATCGGCTTCGACCGCGCGGACGTCGCGGTCCTCGCCACCCTCGTACGCCACCATCTGCTGCTCGTCGAGACCGCCACCCGCCGCGACCTGGACGACCCGGCCACGGTGCGGTCGGTCGCCGAGGCCGTCGGCAGCGCCACCACCCTGGAACTGCTGCACGCCCTCACCGAGGCCGACGCCCTCGCCACCGGCCCCGCGGCCTGGAGCGCCTGGCGCGGCTCCCTCGTCGCCGACCTGGTCAAGCGGGTCTCGGCGGTGCTCGCCGGCGAACCCGCGGACGACTGGTCCACCCCGCAGCACACCACGGCCGAGCAGGAGCGCCTCGCGGTCGAGGCATGGCGCACCGGCGGCCCGGTGCTGGCCCTGCACGCACGCTCCGAGGCGCTGCCGCCGGGCGAAACGGGCCTCCTTACGGACGTCACCGAAGGGCCGCCGGAGGAGGGGGCCACCGGCCCCGAGCCGATCGGCGTGGAACTTCTCATCGCCGTCCCCGACCAGCCCGGCGTCCTCGCCACGGCGGCCGGCGTCCTGGCCCTGCACCGCCTTACGGTGCGCGCGGCGGACCTGCGCGCCGTCGAGCTGCCGTCGGAGCTGGACGCGGCGGGCGCCGTGGGTGGGGTGCTGCTGCTGAGCTGGCGGGTGGCGGCCGAGTACGGCTCGCTGCCCCAGGCCGCCCGGCTCCGGAACGACCTGCTCCGCGCCCTGGACGGCTCGCTCGACATCGTCGCCCGCCTCGCCGAGCGCGAGGCCGCCTACCGCAAGTACCCCCGCCGCCGCGGGGTGCACGCCCCACCACCCCGGGTCACGGTCGCCCCCGGCAGCTCCCAGCTCGCCACCGTGATCGAGGTCCGCGCCCAGGACGCCCCCGGCCTGCTGCACCGCATCGGCCGCGCCCTGGAACACGCCGGCGTCGCGGTCCGCAGCGCCCACGTCTCCACCCTCGGCGCCAACGCGGTGGACGCGTTCTATGTCACAGACGACTCCGGCGCCCCGCTGAAGCCCATGCACGCGGCCGAGGTGGCCCAGGAAGTCGAGCGAGCGCTGACGAGCACACCTGGCGCTTGAGCACGATTCAGCTCATCCGGGCCCATCCCGGCCTCTCCGGCGGGGCTTACCCCAGCCTCTGGGGCTGAGTCTCCGCTCGACCCACCGTGGCCCGAGGGGCGGATCGCCCTGCTTCCCAGCCCCTCCGGCGTTTGAGGAGCGGGGCCGGGAGCTGAGGCTCGCTCGGCCCACCGTGGCCCGAGGGGGTGGCCAAGCCCACTTCCCAGCCCCTCCGGCGTTTGAGGAGCGAGGGCTGAGCCCCCTCGGGCCGGCGTCGCCGGAGGGGGCGGATCGGCCCCACCTACCAGCCCCTCCGGCGCTTGAGGAGCGGGGTCCGGGGCGGAGCCCCGGCGGGGGCACGGGGGCGGAGCCCCCGGAACAACAGTCGCGCCGCAAACCCGGGGGCAGACCGTTCGTGCGACGGGCGGATACCCTTGGAGGCCGACCACCGACCCGACATCCGACCGAAGGATTCGCGACCACCGTGTTCGATACCCTCTCCGATCGCCTCGCAGCGACTTTCAAGAACCTCCGGGGCAAGGGACGCCTCAGCGAGGCGGACATCGACGCCACGGCACGCGAGATCCGGATCGCCCTGCTCGAAGCCGACGTGGCGCTGCCCGTCGTCCGGGCGTTCATCAAGCAGGTCAAGGAGCGCAGCCTCGGCGCGGAGGTCTCCCAGGCGCTCAACCCCGCCCAGCAGGTCATCAAGATCGTCAACGAGGAGCTCATCGGCATCCTCGGCGGCGACGCCCGGCGCCTCCGCTTCGCCAAGCAGCCGCCGACCGTGATCATGCTCGCGGGTCTACAGGGCGCCGGTAAGACCACGCTCGCCGGAAAGCTCGGCCGCTGGCTGAAGGGCCAGGGACACACCCCGCTGCTCGTCGCCTGTGACCTCCAGCGCCCCAATGCCGTCAACCAGCTCTCGGTGGTCGCGGAGCGGGCCGGAGTGGCCGTCTTCGCCCCCGAGCCGGGCAACGGCGTCGGCGACCCGGTCAAGGTGGCGCAGGATTCGATCGAGTTCGCCCGCACCAAGCAGCACGACGTCGTGATCGTCGACACCGCGGGCCGCCTCGGTATCGACGAGGAGCTGATGCGGCAGGCCGCCGACATCCGCGACGCGGTCCGCCCGGACGAGGTCCTCTTCGTCGTCGACGCGATGATCGGCCAGGACGCGGTGAACACCGCGGAGGCGTTCCGCGACGGCGTCGGCTTCGACGGTGTGGTGCTCTCCAAGCTGGACGGCGACGCGCGCGGCGGTGCCGCGCTGTCCATCGCGCATGTCACCGGCCGCCAGATCATGTTCGCCTCCAACGGCGAGAAGCTGGACGACTTCGACGCGTTCCACCCGGACCGCATGGCGTCCCGCATCCTCGGCATGGGCGACATGCTCAGCCTGATCGAGAAGGCCGAGCAGACCTTCAGCCAGCAAGAGGCCGAGAAGATGGCGGCCAAGCTGGCGAAGGGCCCCAAGGAGTTCACGCTCGACGACTTCCTGGCGCAGATGGAGCAGGTCCGCAAGATGGGCTCCATCTCCAAGCTGCTCGGCATGCTGCCGGGCATGGGCCAGATGAAGGACCAGATCAACAACCTGGACGAGCGGGATGTGGACCGCACCGCCGCCATCATCAAGTCGATGACCCCTGGCGAGCGCCAGGACCCCACGATCATCAACGGCTCGCGCCGCGCCCGTATCGCCCGCGGTTCCGGCGTCGAGGTGAGCGCGGTCAAGAACCTGGTGGAGCGGTTCTTCGACGCGCGCAAGATGATGTCGAAGATGGCCCAGGGAGGCGGCATCCCGGGGATGCCCGGGATGCCGGGCATGCCGGGCATGGGCGGCGGCAACAAGCGCAAGGGCAAGCAGCAGAAGAAGGCCAAGGGCAAGCAGCGCTCGGGAAACCCCATGAAGCGCAAGGCCGAGGAGCAGGCCGCCGCGGCGCGCCGCGAGCAGGGCGGCGCGTTCGGGCTGCCCAACGGCGACCAGAGCGGTCAGGACTTCGAACTCCCCGACGAGTTCAAGAAGTTCATGGGCTGAGCCGCCCCGGCCTCCGAGCCGCCCCGGCTCACGAGCGGCCCCGGCCCCCGAGCGGCCCCGGCACTCGAGCAGCCCCGGCTCACGAGCCGCCCCCGTACGAGCGAACCGTAAGGCCCCTGCGCACACCGCCAGGGGCCTTACGCGATGGCCCGGTTCAGACGCGGCAGATCAGATAGCGGAAGACGTTCGGCATCCACACCGTGCCGTCCGCCCGCTGATACGGATGCAGCGCCTCGGTGACCTCCTTACGGACCTGGGTCGGATCCGTGGCCCGCTCCGCCGCGTCGAAGAGCCCGGTCGACAGCAGTCCGCGCACCGCGCTGTCCATGTCGGCGTACCCGAACGGGCAGGCCACCCGGCCCGAGCCGTCGGGCCGCAGGCCCGCCCGCGCGGCCAGCTCCTCCAGGTCGTCCCGGCCGCACAGCTGCCAGCGCGCGGGAGGGGGCACCTCCCGGTGTTGGCCGGGGGCGCACACGGGATCGGCGAGCCGGGCGCCCACCCGCAGCACCCCGGAGGTGGCGCAGCGCTCCGGCGGGCCCCATCCGGCGAGCACCACGGCCCCGCCGCGCTCGGTGCCGGCCGCGGCGGCAGCGAGCGTGGAGGCGGCGGCGGACACCGTCGCACCGGGGCCTCCCGCGCTCAGAGCGCACAGCGGCTCGAAGGCGGTCACCACCGTGAAGTCCGCGTCCGCGGCGGCCTCCCGCACGCAGGGGCTCTCCGGGCCGCCGAGGCCCAGCCGGGCGGGCCGCGCCCGGTCGCCCGGCGCGCCCGCGGCGGTCAGCCGCTCCCGCGCGAGGTCCAGGCGCCGCTCGTCCGTGTCCACCCCGCAGACCGCGGCGCCGCGCGCGGCCGCGATGAGGAGGGCCAGTCCGGAGCCGCAGCCCAGGCCCAGCAGACGCGTTCCGGCGCCGACGTCCAGCCGTTCGTACACGGCCTCGTACAGCGGGACCAGCATCCGCTCCTGGATCTCCGCCCAGTCCCGGGCGCGGGCGTGGGCGTCCGTCGTCCACGACGAGGAGGGGCGCGGGCGGTGCCGCCGTACGAGCGTAGATGTCATCGAAAGGGCCCCAATCAGCGAAGAGCTGTGCCGTCGTCAGATTCGGTGTCACATCCCCCGTGGTGCGTTTCCCCCGTGGTGCGTTGTGACGTCCCACCCCCAAATGCCAGGGAACTCCGCATCCGTCCCCGCGTCCAGAGGTTTCACGGCCGTGCTTGCGTACCCCCTTTGTGCGCCCCCGCACACCTGTGCGTACGTCTCGCTCCCCGAACCGCCCCCTGGCCTCCGCCGGGCCGCCGGACGGCCGTGGGCGCGGTGCGGGCGGTGGCCGGCACTGATCGGCTCGTTCTGGTCCGATTCTCGGTTCGGTACCCCCGGGCCGTACGATCGGCGCCATGGCTAAGGCTCCCGTGCTCACCCCCCAGGCGGAGGACTTCCCCCGCTGGTACCAGGACGTGATCAACAAGGCCGAACTGGCCGACAACGGGCCGGTGCGCGGCACCATGGTGATCCGACCGTACGGGTACGGGCTGTGGGAGCGGATGCAGCAGGACATGGACGCCCGCATCAAGGCGGTCGGCGTCCAGAACGCGTACTTCCCGCTCTTCATCCCGCAGTCGTATCTGGCCAAGGAGGCCGATCACGTCGAGGGGTTCGCGCCGGAGCTCGCGGTCGTCACCCATGGCGGCGGTAAGGAGCTCGAGGAGCCGGTCGTCGTGCGGCCCACCTCCGAGACGATCGTCAACGAGTACTTCTCCAAGTGGGTGCAGAGCTACCGCGATCTGCCGCTGCTGATCAACCAGTGGGCCAATGTGGTGCGTTGGGAGCTGCGGCCGCGGCTGTTCCTGCGGACGACCGAGTTCCTGTGGCAGGAGGGCCACACCGCGCACGCGTCGTACGAGGACGCCCGGGCCTTCGCCGCCCGGATCCACCGCGAGGTCTACGCCCGGTTCATGGAGGACGTCCTGGCGATGGACGTGGTCCTGGGCCGCAAGACCGCCCGGGAGCGGTTCGCCGGCGCCCTCAACACCCTCACCCTCGAAGGGATGATGGGCGACGGCAAGGCGCTCCAGCTGGGCACCAGCCATGAGCTCGGCCAGAACTTCGCCCGGGCCTTCCACACCAGCTATCTGTCCAAGGACGGCGAGCAGGAGCTGGTCTGGCAGACCTCCTGGGGCAGCACGACCCGGATGGTCGGCTCGCTGGTGATGATGCACGGCGACGACAACGGCCTGCGGATCCCGCCGAGGCTGGCCCCGATCCAGGTCGTGGTGCTGGCGATCAAGGGTGACGACGCGGTGCTCGCCAAGGTCCGCGAGATCGGCGAGCTGCTCACCGCGGCGGGCGTGCGGGTCCATGTCGACGACCGTACGGACACCCCCTTCGGGCGGCGCGCGGTCGACTGGGAGCTCAAGGGCGTGCCGGTCCGGGTCGAGGTCGGCCCGCGCGACCTGGAGGGCGGCACCGCGATGGTGGCCAGGCGGATCCCCGGCGGCAAGGAGCCGGTGCGCGCCGAACTGCTGCCGGAGCTGCTGCCCAAGGTCCTGGAGGAGGACCAGGCGCTGCTGCTGCGGCAGGCCCGTGAGCGCCGTAAGGCGCGCACCACGGACGTGACGACCATGGAGGAGGCCGCCGAGGCCGCGGCCGCGGGCGGCTGGGCCCGCATCCGGTGGGCGGACCTGGGGCCGGAGGGCGAGGCGGCGCTCGCCGAGCGGTCCGTGTCCGTCCGGTGTCTGGTCACCGAGGACGGGGCGGTGCCGGACGCCGACGACGCGCCCGGTAACGTCGCGTTCGTCGCGAGAGCCTACTGACGTCGCGGGATCCGGCGTCGCGAGGGCCTACTGAACCGGTACGTACCGGCTTGGTGCGCGGTGCGTGGCTCATCCATACATCTACGCACCCGCCCCTCGTCGTCGTACATCACCGTGAACTGACTGGTACGTGCAAATTATTTGGGATGCCCCGGAATCGGAACACCGGACCGGTCCCGCTCGTTAGCACGACGTGAGCACGACACCACCTGTTCTCGCCGCAGAGCTGGCACAGGCGTGGGCCGATATTCAACGGCACCACCCCGAGCTGCCGGATCTAGCCGCGCCCGAATCGCTGATCGGAGAATCGTCGTCCGCATGTGGCGCCGAGCTCTCCTTCGAACGGCTGCTGCATGAGGCAGTGCATGGGATCGCCGCTGCCCGCGGTGTCCGTGACACCTCACGCGCCGGCCGCTACCACAACCGCCGGTTCCTGGCGATCGCCGAGGACCTGGGTCTTGACCACCCCGAGGAGCCGCATCCCAGCAGTGGCTTCTCGCTGGTCACCCTCAGTCCGGAGGCGAGAAAGCGGTACCGGACGACCATCGAACGCCTCCAGCGCGCACTCAAGGCGCACACCGTGGCGACCACCGCCGAGACCTCCCGCACCTTCCGCGGCCCCGCCGCGCGCCACGGCTCGTCCGGTGGCGGGGTCCGGGTCAAGGCGGTGTGCGACTGCGGGCGCAATGTCCGCGTCGTCCCGTCGGTGCTGGCCCAGGCGCCGATCATGTGCGGTGGATGCGGGAAGCCGTTCCGCATTCCGGAGGCGGTGGCCGCGGTCGGCTGACCTGTCACGGTGTGGCACAATGGTCTGCTGTACTCGACAGTCGACCAGGACCCCTCTCTCCTCCGACTGACGCGTCCATCGGGCACTCGGGTACCGCAACCCCACGCGGCACGTCGCAGTGCTCAACCACGTCAAGACCAGGAGACACCACTTCCGTGGCAGTCAAGATCAAGCTGAAGCGTCTGGGCAAGATCCGGTCGCCCCACTACCGCATCGTCGTCGCCGACTCCCGTACCCGCCGTGACGGCCGGGCGATCGAGGAGATCGGTCTGTACCACCCGGTGCAGAACCCGTCGCGCATCGAGGTCGACTCGGAGCGTGTGCAGCACTGGCTGAAGGTCGGCGCGCAGCCGACCGAGCCGGTGCTGGCCATCCTGAAGGTCACCGGCGACTGGCAGCAGTTCAAGGGTCTGCCCGCCCCGGCCCCGATGAAGGTTGCCGAGCCGAAGGCCGACAAGCGCGCGCTGTTCGAGGCGGCCGCCAAGGACGCCGGTGACGAGCCGAAGGGTGAGGCGATCACCCCGAAGGCGAAGAAGGCCGACAAGAAGTCGGACGAGGCGGCCGAGTCCGCTGAGTCCACCGCGTCGACTGAGGCCTGAGGATGCTCGAGGAGGCCCTCGAGCACCTGGTGAAGGGCATCGTCGACAACCCCGACGAGGTGCAGGTGGCCTCGCGCAACCTGCGGCGCGGGCGGGTGCTGGAGGTCCGGGTGCACCCCGATGACCTCGGCAAGGTGATCGGCCGCAACGGCCGCACCGCACGCGCCCTGCGCACCGTCGTGGGCGCCATCGGCGGCCGTGGGATCCGCGTCGACCTCGTCGACGTCGATCAGGTCCGCTGAGGCGATCAAGAAGAGCACCGGCACGGGCCGGGGAGGGCCTTGGGCCGTCCCCGGCCCGTGTGTGTGAAGGGACATCGCATCGTGCAGTTGGTTGTCGCGCGGATCGGCCGTGCCCATGGCATCAAGGGCGAGGTCACCGTCGAGGTGCGGACGGACGAGCCGGAGCTGCGGCTCGGCCCGGGCGCCGTGCTGGCCACCGAGCCCGCCTCGGCCGGGCCGCTGACCATCGAGTCCGGCCGGGTGCACAGTGGCCGGCTGCTGCTGCGCTTCGACGGCGTACGCGACCGCAACGCCGCGGAGGCGCTGCGCAACACCCTGCTGATCGCGGAGGTCGACCCGGAGGAACTCCCCGAGGATCCCGAGGAGTTCTACGACCATCAGCTGATCGACCTCGATGTGGTCACCGTGGACGGCACGGAGGTCGGGCGGATCTCCGAGATCTCCCATCTGCCGTACCAGGATCTGCTGGTGGTGAGGCGCCCCGACGGGGGTGAGGCCCTGATCCCGTTCGTCTCCGAGGTCGTGCCGGAGATCGATCTGGAGGCGCAGCGCGCCGTGATCGACCCGCCGCCGGGGCTGCTCGACGAGGCCGAGGCGGAGATCGCGGGCAGCCGTGGCGAGGGGCCCGCGGGCAACCGTAAGGGCGACACCGCGGGCGGCCGTGAGGATGAGTCGTCATGAGGCTCGACGTCGTCACGATCTTCCCCGAGTATCTGGAGCCGCTGAACGTCTCGCTGGTCGGCAAGGCCCGCGCCCGCGGCCGGCTCGACGTGCGCGTCCACGATCTGCGCGCCTGGACGCACGACCGGCACAACACGGTCGACGACACCCCGTACGGCGGCGGCCCCGGCATGGTGATGAAGCCCGAGCCCTGGGGCGAGGCGCTTGACTCGATCATGGCGTCGGGCGAGGCCGAGGGGCTGGTCAAGCCCACACTGATCGTGCCGACCCCGAGCGGCCGTCCGTTCACCCAGGCCCTCGCCGTCGAGCTCGCCGAGCGCCCCTGGCTGGTGTTCGCGCCCGCCCGCTACGAGGGCATCGACCGCCGGGTGATCGAGGAGTACGGCGAGCGGCTGGAGGTCCACGAGGTCTCGATCGGCGACTACGTCCTGGCCGGCGGCGAGGCCGCGGTGCTGGTGATCACCGAGGCGGTGGCCCGGCTGCTGCCCGGCGTGCTGGGCAACGCCGAGTCGCACCGCGACGACTCCTTCGCCCCCGGCGCGATGGCCGACCTCCTGGAGGGGCCCGTTTACACCAAGCCCCCCGAGTGGCGCGGCCGCTCCATCCCGGAGGTGCTGATCAGCGGCCACCACGGCAGGGTCGCCCGCTGGCGCCGGGACGAGGCGTTCCGCCGCACCAGCGAGAACCGCCCCGATCTGATCGAGCGCTGCGACCCGGCGACGCTCGACAAGCACGACCGTGCGCTCCTGGCCGAGCTGGGCTGGGAGGAGCTGCCCGGAACGGGTGGTACGACCGGCGGCACGACCAGCGGGGCGAGCGGCGGGGCGACCGGTGGGGCCCGATTTGGGCGGCCGGACCGAGCCGTGGAAGAATAGGCCGCTGCCGTACGTCCGGGTGTGCGCCCCTGCCACAGGGGGACCGACGCCCACCCGATGAGGGCGGCACTCCGAATCATCATCCGATATGCCGCTGATGACCTGTGGCATCAGCGAAGAAAGCAGACGATCATGTCTCACCTGCTCGACACCGTCGACTCCGCGTCGCTGCGCAGCGACATCCCGACCTTCCGCCCCGGCGACACGGTCAACGTCCACGTCCGCGTCATCGAGGGCAACCGCTCCCGTGTCCAGCAGTTCAAGGGCGTCGTCATCCGCCGCCAGGGCTCCGGTGTCCGCGAGACCTTCACCGTCCGCAAGGTGAGCTTCAGCGTCGGCGTGGAGCGCACCTTCCCGGTGCACACCCCGATCGTCGAGAAGATCGAGGTCGTCACCCGCGGTGATGTGCGCCGGGCGAAGCTGTACTACCTGCGCGACCTCCGCGGCAAGGCCGCCAAGATCAAGGAGAAGCGCGAGAGCTGAGCTCGCGGCTGGATCGCGGCGATTTTGCGCGACTACTGAGCTACCGCCGGATCATCCGGCCGGGCCGGATAGGCTCTGGCCCGATGAACACCGAAGGACAGCTCGCGGAGCGCGACCGCTCCCCGGGCTCCGAGAAGGAGCGCGAGGGGCGGTCGCGCTCTTCGCATGCCTCCGCGCGGACCGGGGAGCCCCCGGCCGCCGGGCGGCTGCCGCACAGGCGGGCCTGGGGCTGGCTGACCGGCGGCGGGCGCTGGCGGCGGGCGGCGCTGCTCGCGACCGCTTGTGCCGCGTTCGTGCTGCTGGTGAGCGGCTTTGTGGTGCAGCCGTTCCTGATCCCCAGCGGTTCCATGGAGAGCACCCTCCGCCCCGGGGACCGGGTCCTTGTGAACAAGCTCGCCTACCGTTTCGGGGACGATCCGCGCCGCGGCGACGTTGTCGTGTTCGACGGAGCCGGTTCCTTCGGTGCGGAGGAGCCATCCGGGAATCCGGTGACGGGTCTGCTGCGCAAGGCCGCCGCGGCGGTCGGGCTGGCCGAACCGGCCGAGTCCGACTACGTCAAGCGCGTGGTGGGCATCGGTGGTGACCGGGTCACCTGCTGCGACGAGCGGGGGAGGATCGAGGTGAACGGTCAGCCGGTGGACGAGCACTATCTGCACCCCGGGGACAGCCCCTCGCGGGTGCGTTTCGACATCGTCGTGCCCGAAGGACGGCTGTGGGTGATGGGCGACCACCGCGACGCCTCCCGGGACTCGCGCGACTATCTGGGCGCCCCGGGCGGGGGCACGGTCCCCGTCGACAAGGTGATCGGCCGCGCCGAGTGGATCGGCTGGCCGTTCGGCCGCTGGTCCGGCGTACCCCGGACGGACGCCTTCACGAGCGTGCCCGCGGCGCCCGGCCGCATACCGTCCGCTGCCACCGGTGGTGCCCATGGGTAAGCGCGGGCGTCCTCGTGCCAGGGCGCGCCAGACCGCTCCGCCCGTCGGCGTCGACCTGGGCACTCCCCGTCCGCCGGGCGAGCGCCGGGTGGGCGGGCGTGCGGAGCGGCGCAAGATCCAGCGTCGTATCAAGCGCAGGCGGCGCCGTTCGGCCGTCAAGGAGATACCGATCCTGGTGGGCGTGGCGCTGGTGATCGCGCTCGTCCTGAAGACCTTCCTGGTGCAGGCGTTCGTCATTCCGTCCGGCTCGATGGAGCAGACCATCCGGATCGGCGACCGGGTGCTGGTGGACAAGTTCACCCCGTGGTTCGGCTCGAAGCCGGAGCGCGGCGATGTGGTGGTGTTCAAGGACCCCGGGGGGTGGCTGGACGACGAGCGGAAGCCGCCCAAGGAGGACCCGCCGGTCATCAAGCAGGGCAAGGAGTTCCTGACCTTCATCGGGCTGCTGCCGTCCTCCGACGAGCAGGACCTGATCAAGCGGGTGGTCGCGGTGGGCGGCGACACCGTGGAGTGCTGCGATACGAACGGTAAGGTCACCGTCAACGGAACGCCGCTGAACGAACCGTATCTGCACCCGGGCAATCCGCCGTCGCAGAAGCAGTTCAAGGTGACGGTCCCTCAGGGGCGGATGTTCGTGATGGGCGATCACCGGTCCAACTCGGCGGACTCCCGGGTCCATCTGGACGAGCCGTACCAGGGCACGGTGCCGGACAACATGGTGGTCGGCCGCGCAGTGGTGATCGCTTGGCCGTTCGGGCACATGCGGCGGCTCGAGGAACCGGGCACCTACGCCTCGGTGAAGGACGCGCCGAGTGGGGCGACACAGGCCGAGGGATCGGCACATAGGCTGTCCCCCATGGATCAGCAAGGAATGGTCCAGCTCCCGACCCCTGCGGAACTCCCGCTCGTTATGGGAGTGGTGATCCTGCGCCGTTCGTGGGGCAGGCGGCAGTCAGGCGTGAGGAGTGGATGTGGGGGATTTGGCGGTCGGCGCACGATCCGGTCACGAAGAGCCCGAGAGGCAGCCCGGGACGGGGGCGGAGCACCCCACGGACGGGGCGGACGAGGCGCCCGAAGCCGGTGCACCCACGAACGGGGCGGCTGCCGCACCCAGGGCGTCGGACCCACACGGAGCCGATGGCGGACCGGAACCCTCCGATCCCCAGGACGGTCCCGGCGCGGCTGATCCGTCCGGGCCCGGGGGCGGGGTGTCGACGCCGGGCCCCGGGAAGCCCGGCGGGCCCGGGAAGCTCGGCAAGCCCAAGAAGGTGCGCTCCTTCTGGAAGGAGCTGCCGATCCTGGTCATCATCGCGCTGGCCCTGGCGCTGCTGATCAAGACCTTCCTGGTGCAGGCGTTCTCGATCCCGTCCGACTCGATGCAGGACACCCTCCAGCGGGGCGACCGGGTGCTGGTGGACAAGCTCACCCCGTGGTTCGGCTCCGAGCCGGAGCGCGGCGAGGTGGTCGTCTTCCACGATCCGGGCGGCTGGCTCGGCGAGTCGCAGACCAAGAGCTCCGGCCCGGTCGCCGAGGGCATCCAGAAGGCGCTCAGCTTTATCGGGCTGATGCCGTCGGCGGAGGAGAAGGACCTGATCAAGCGGGTCATCGCGGTCGGCGGGGACACCGTCTCCTGCAAGCGCGGCGGCAAGGTGATGGTCAACGGCAAGCCGCTGGACGAGCCGTACATCTTCCCCGGGAACACCCCCTGTGACGAGAAGCCGTTCGGCCCGATCAAGGTGCCCGAGGGCCGGATCTGGGTGATGGGTGACCACCGACAGGACTCGCTGGACTCCCGATACCACCAGAACCTGAACAACGGCACGGTCTCGGTGGACGATGTCGTCGGGCGCGCGATCGTCATCGCCTGGCCGATCAACCGCTGGGCCACCCTGCCGGTGCCGGGCACCTTCGACCAGCCGGGTCTGGGCGCGGCCGCCGCGATGGCCCCCTCCGCCCTGGGGTTCGCGGGTGCGCTGCCGATCGTGCTGTGGCGCCGCCGCCGACTGATCGCCAAGGTCCGCACGGAGGCCGAGAGCCGGCCGGAGCGGTTGACCGCCGACTGCTGACGGGGCCCGTACCGCCGGGTAAGGTGCGGTTCCGTGTGCCCCGGGGCACACGGAACCTGATCTTCTACGTCTGTTGCGTACGGCGGGAGCACTGGAAATGAGCGGAGCCCGAGGGGTGGGGGGCGGCAAGCCGCGGCGCACGCCCGGCAGCGTGCTGTCCGGGCTGGCGGTGGCCGTCGGCTGTGTGCTGTTCCTTGGAGGCTTCGTCTGGGGCGCGGTGCTCTACAAGCCGTACACGGTCCCCACCGACTCCATGACGCCGACGATCGGCAAGGGCGCCCGGGTGCTGGCGGAGCGGGTCGACGGCGGCGATGTGCGCCGCGGCGATGTGGTGGTCTTCCGCGATCAGGTGTGGGGCGACCTGCCCATGGTGAAGCGGGTCATCGGGGTCGGCGGCGACCGGGTCGAGTGCTGTGACAAGCAGGGTCGGCTGCGGGTGAACGGCAAGGTCCTTGAGGAACCGTATCTGCGCTCGGGGGAGCAGGCGTCCTCCTCGGCCTTCTCCACCACCGTGCCCAAGAACCGGCTGTTCCTGATGGGCGACCACCGCAGCGACTCCCTGGACTCGCGGGTGCACCTCACCGACGAGGCGGGCGGCGCCGTGGAGCGCGGCGCGGTGGACGCCCGGGTGGACGCCACCGCCTGGCCGCTGGGGTCCTGGGGGACCGTGGGGCGGCCCGACGCCTTCAAGGCGCTGCCGGGCGGGATCTCGCAGCCGGGCCCGCTGGGGCCGATCCTGATCGCGGTCATCGTGGGCGCGGTGCTGATCCTGGCGGGCGCGGCCCATGGGCCGATCGCCCGGCGCAGGGCGGGCGGCGGCGCCCCGCGGGACCAGGCGGCGAAGGGGAAGGTGGCCGCGAGTGGCTGAGGGAACCGACGGGGCCGAGCGGACGACCGGCACGGACGAGCGGCGGCTGCGGAAGGTCGCCCGGGTGGTGCTGCTGGATCCGCAGGACCGGATCTTGCTGCTGCACGGCTTCGAACCGGACGATCCCTCGTCCACCTGGTGGTTCACCCCGGGAGGCGGCCTGGAGGGCGAGGAGAGCCGCGAGGAGGCCGCGCTCCGCGAACTCGCGGAGGAGACCGGGATCACCGATGTGCGGCTCGGCCCGCTGCTGTGGCGGCGGATCTGCTCCTTCCCGTTCGCCGGGCGGCGCTGGGACCAGGACGAGTGGTACTACCTGTGTCGTACCCAACAGACCCCGGCGCGGGCCGGCGGCGGGCTGACCGAGCTGGAGCGGCGGAGCGTGGCCGGTCTGCGCTGGTGGACGGCGGATGAGCTGGTCACGGCCACCGAGCCGGTGTACCCGACACGGCTGCCGGAGCTGTTGCGTACGCTGCTCGTCGAGGGACCCCCGAGTGCACCGGTGATCCTGGAGACTGAGCGCGTCTGACGCACAATGGGGGGACGCACGGCTGAAGGGGAACATGCCATGAGCGCCGAGGACCTCGAGAAGTACGAGACCGAGATGGAGCTGAAGCTCTACCGGGAGTACCGCGATGTCGTCGGTCTGTTCAAATATGTGATCGAGACCGAGCGCCGCTTCTATCTCACCAACGACTACGAGATGCAGGTGCACTCGGTCCAGGGTGAGGTCTTCTTCGAGGTGTCGATGGCCGACGCCTGGGTCTGGGACATGTACCGCCCGGCCCGTTTTGTGAAGCAGGTACGGGTTCTCACGTTCAAGGACGTGAATATCGAGGAGCTGAACAAGAGCGACCTCGACCTTCCGAGTGGCTGACTCAGTCTTCCGAGTGGCTGAGTTTTCCACAGCCGGGCGGCTGTCCACAGGAATGCTCCAAGATCCCTGAGCGGGGCGCGGGGGCGTCACAGTCGGTGCCGGAGGTGGTGCCGAATGAACGCCCGAGGAGCCCTGGGCCGCTACGGCGAGGGTGTGGCGGTCCGCACATTGGCGGAAGCCGGGATGACCGTCCTGGAGCGCAATTGGCGATGCCGGGACGGCGAGATCGACATCGTCGCGCTCGACGCCGGGGCGCTGGTGGTGTGCGAGGTCAAGACGCGCCGTGAGAGTGGCTATGAGCATCCGATGGCGGCCGTCGGACCGGACAAGACCGAGCGGCTGCGGTGGCTGGCGGAGCGCTGGCTGGAGCGGCACGGCGGCCCGCCGCCGGGCGGGGTGCGGATCGATGTGGTGGGGGTGGTGCTGCCCCGCCGGGGCGCGCCCGTGGTCGAGCATGTGCGAGGGGTGGCCTGATGGGGTTCGCCCGCACCTGCTCGGTGGCGCTGGTCGGGGTCGAGGGCGTGGTGGTGGAGGTCCAGGCCGATCTGGAGCCGGGAGTGGCCGCCTTCACCCTGGTCGGTTTGCCCGACAAGAGCCTGGTGGAGAGCCGGGACCGGGTCCGCGCGGCCGTGGTCAATTCCGGCGGTGAATGGCCGCAGAAGAAGCTCACGGTCGGGCTCAGCCCGGCATCCGTCCCCAAGGGCGGCAGCGGCTTCGACCTTGCCGTGGCCTGTGCGGTGCTGGGTGCGGCCGAGCGGGTGGACCCACGTGAGATCGCCGATCTGATGATGATCGGGGAGCTGGGTCTCGACGGCCGGGTGCGGCCGGTCCGCGGGGTACTGCCCGCCGTGCTCGCCGCTTCCGAGGCGGGCTACCGCCAGGTCGTGGTCCCCGAGCAGACGGCGGCGGAGGCGGCCCTGGTGCCGGGCGTCTCGGTGCTGGGTGTGCGGAGCCTGCGCCAGTTGATCGCGGTGCTGACGGATGAGCCGGTGCCCGAGGAGGAGGAGCCCCAGGAGCTGGGCCGTCCCGATCCGATGCTGGCGGGGCTCACCGTGCCCGGCGCCGGTATGGGTACCGGTGTCGCCGCGGTGCCCGGGGCCGGGCCGGGGCGGCCCGATCTGGCCGAGGTCGCCGGGCAGCGGGCCGCGCGCACCGCCCTGGAGGTCGCGGCCGCGGGCGGGCACCACCTCTTCCTGAACGGGCCTCCAGGTGCCGGGAAGACCATGCTGGCCGAGCGGCTGCCCGGACTGCTGCCGCCGCTCACCCAGCAGGAGGCCCTGGAGGTCACCGCGGTCCACTCGGTCGCCGGGGTCCTCCCACCGGGGCAGCCCCTGGTGGAGACCCCGCCGTACTGCGCCCCGCACCACTCGGCGACCATGGCCGCGCTCGTCGGCGGGGGCAACGGCCTGCCGAGACCCGGCGCGGTCTCGCTCGCCCACCGTGGAGTGCTCTTCCTGGACGAGGCTCCCGAGTTCAGCGGGAAGGCGCTGGACGCCCTGCGGCAGCCCCTGGAGTCGGGGCATGTGGTGGTCGCCCGGTCCGCCGGGATGATGCGGATGCCGGCGCGCTTCCTGCTGATGCTGGCGGCCAACCCCTGCCCTTGCGGGCGCCACGGTCTGATGGGCGACGTCTGCGAGTGCTCACCCGCCACGGTCCGGCGCTATCAGGCACGGCTGTCCGGACCGCTGCTGGACCGGGTGGACCTGCGGGTCCGCGTCGAGGCGGTGAGCCGGACCGAGCTCACCGGGGCGCGCGCCGGGGCGGAGAGCAGCGCGTCCGTCGCGGCCCGGGTCCAGGAGGCCCGGGAGCGGTCCGCCGCCCGGCTCCACGGCACCCCCTGGCGGCTGAACAGCGAGGTGCCGGGCCATGAGCTGCGCACCCGCTGGCAGCCGTCCCCCGGTGCGCTGCGCGAGGCCGAGCGCGATATGGAGCGCGGGCTGCTCACCGCCCGGGGGCTCGACCGGGTGCTGAGGGTCGCCTGGACCGTCGCCGACCTGGCCGGACACGACCGGCCCATGGCGCCGGACATCGCCGAGGCGCTACAGCTGCGCACCGGGATCAGCCGTGGGGTGCCGATCCCGGCGGGGGAGTGCTGATGCAGGCGTCTTGGACGCCCGGTCGCGGCGCCGTTCCCGCCCTGTTCTCGGAGTCTGGGCGGGGGCAGGGCGGCTGGGACGAGGGGCAGGCGTTCCCGGAGGGGCGGGGTGTCCCGGATGAGAGGAAGGGACCGCCCGAGGGGCGGGGCGTCCCGGTCGAGGGGCAGGAGCTCCTCGGGGAACGGGCCACCCCGGACGACGGGCAGGAGCTCGCTGAGCGGCGGCGCGTCCCGGAGGAGGAGCGGCTGGCACGGGCGGCGCTCACCCGGCTCGTGGAGCCCGGGGACGAGACCGTGGGGCGCTGGCTGCGCCGTATGGGGCCGGTGGCGCTGTGGCGGGCGCTCACCGGGAAGGGCGGGCCACCGCCCGGGGCCACCGGGGAGCGGCTGGCCGGGTGTGCCCTCCGGGCGGCCGGGGTGGACCCGGTCGCCGACCTCGCCCTGATCGCCCGGTGCGGCGGACGGTTCATCTGTCCCGGGGATCTGGACTGGCCCGGTCAGCTCGACGATCTCGGTGACGCTCGCCCGGTCGGGTTATGGGTGCGCGGTCGGGCCGACTTGCGGATGTGGGCGCTGCGCTCGGTCGCCGTGGTGGGCGCGCGGGCCTGTAGCGACTACGGCGCGTATGTCGCGGCGTCCCTCGGCACAGGGCTCGCCGAGCGGGGCTGGGTGGTGGTCTCCGGGGCGGCCCACGGTGTGGACGGCGCGGCTCACCGAGGGGCGCTCGCCGCGGGTGGGGCCACCATCGCGGTGCTCGCCTCAGGTGTGGACGTCCCCTATCCGCGGGCGCACACCGAGTTGATCGAGCGCATCGCGGAACAGGGCCTGGTGCTCGCCGAGTTGCCACCCGGGGCGCATCCGACGCGCCCCAGATTCGTGCTCCGTAACCGGGTCATCGCCGCCCTCACCCGCGGCACGGTCGTGGTCGAGGCCCAGTACCGCAGCGGATCGCTGGTCACCGCGCGCCGGGCACAACAGCTCGGGCGGTCCACCATGGGGGTGCCAGGACCGGTGACCAGCGGGCTCTCGGCCGGTGTGCATGAACTGCTGCGCGGCGAGGCCGTCCTGGTCACCGACGCCGCCGAAGTGGCCGAGCTCATCGGCGGCATCGGAGACCTCGCCCCGGAGCGGCGGGGGCCACTGGTCGAGCGGGACCTGCTCGATCCCGTGACGGCACGGGTGCTGGAAGCGTTGTCGGCACGGGGCGGCAACCGCCTGCGGGATGTGGCCCGGGAATCCGGGACCGGCTGCGACGAGGCCCTGGGGCGGCTCCATGAACTGCTCGCCCTGGGCTTTGTCGAACGTCATGGCGATCGATGGGAGTTGGTCCCGCCCGTGCGCCGGAGCGACGGCGCACGGCGAGGCGATCCCCCGAATCGGGGCAATCGGGTGAAAGGGTTGAGGCGATGACCGTATCCGCACACCGCCGAGCCGACGCCCTTCGCATACCGCGACGCCTCAGTCACGCTACGCTCACAAGGTTTCCGGCGGAAGCGTACGTCCTCACCCATGTCATGGCAGAACGGCTCAAGGCGACGAATGCCCCAGCACATCTCCGGGTCTGACAGCGCGGCGCCGCCCGCGGCCCGCGGCGCGGTGCGCCCTGCCGCGCCCTCATCGCTCGACGAGCTGTGGCGGTCGTACAAGACCACGGGCGACGGCCGGCTGCGGGAGCAGCTGATCCTGCACTACTCACCGCTGGTGAAATATGTGGCCGGCCGGGTCAGCGTCGGGCTGCCCTCCAATGTCGAACAGGCGGACTTCGTCTCGTCCGGGGTCTTCGGACTCATCGACGCCATCGAGAAGTTCGACCCCGAGCGCGCCATCAAGTTCGAGACCTACGCGATCACCCGGATCCGTGGCGCGATGATCGACGAGCTGCGGGCGTTGGACTGGATCCCGCGGTCGGTCCGCCAGAAGGCCCGGGCCGTGGAGCGGGCGTACGCAACGCTGGAGGCCCAGCTGCGCCGCACTCCCTCGGAGGCCGAGGTGGCCACCGAGATGAGCATCAGCCTGGAGGAACTGCACGGCGTCTTCAGCCAGTTGTCGCTCGCCAATGTGGTCGCCCTGGAGGAGCTGCTGCACGTCGGCGGCGAGGGCGGTGACCGGCTCAGCCTCATGGACACCCTCGAGGACACCGCGGCGGACAACCCCGTCGAGGTGGCCGAGGACCGGGAGCTGCGGCGGCTGCTTGCCCGGGCGATCAACACCCTTCCGGAGCGGGAGAAGACCGTGGTCACGCTCTACTACTACGAGGGGCTCACGCTCGCCGAGATCGGCCAGGTGCTCGGCGTCACCGAGAGCCGGGTCAGCCAGATCCACACCAAGTCGGTGCTCCAGCTGCGGGCGAAACTCGCCGACGTCGGGCGCTGAATCGTCCCTCCGGCATCGCCCTCCGGGCGACCTCTTCCGTAGAGTGGTCGGGTGCCCAGGATTCGAGCGGCCTCAGTGGCCGAGCACCGGACGATGCAGCGCGCGGCCCTGCTGGAGGCCGCCCGCACCCTGCTGTCCGAGGGGGGTACGGAGGCGCTGACCTTCCCCGCCCTCGCCGAGCGCACGGGACTCGCACGGTCCTCCGTCTATGAGTACTTCCGCTCCCGCGCCGCCGTGGTCGAGGAGCTGTGCGCCGTGGACTTCCCGGTCTGGGCCGCCGAGGTCGAGGCCGCCATGGAGCGGGCCGACGGGCCCGAGGCGAAGATCGAGGCGTATGTCCGCCGGCAGCTCGCACTCGTCGGCGACCGCCGGCACCGCGCGGTGGTGGCGATCTCCGCCGGTGAGCTGGACGCGGGCGCGCGGGAGAAGATCCGGGCGGCCCATGGCGGGTTGATCGCCATGGTGGTCGAGGCCCTCGCGACCCTCGGTCATGAGCAGCCCCGGCTCTCGGCCGTGCTGCTCCAGGGCGTCGTGGACGCCGCGGTCCGGCGCATCGAGCTGGGCGCGGCCGAGGATCCCGAGCGGATCACCGAGGCGGCCGTGGCCATGGCCCTGCGCGGCGTCCGGGGCTGACCGCCCGGCCCTTCCACTGCCCCCGCGGGCGCGCGGGGGCGCGGCCCGGACGACCGGGCGATCCGGGCCGACCGGACCGACTCGGGCGGCCCAGCCGGATCCGGGCCCAGAGGGACGCCGCCACCAGCGCCGCGGCCGTCGGCAGCCGGGTGTTCCCGGCGGGGGAGGCGAGTCCGGAGAGCGTGGGCGCGTCGCGCACCCCGAACACCGGGAGCAGCCGGGACGGCCCGCCCCGCAGCATCGACGGCGGCAGCAGCGACAGCGGATCGAGATAGCGGTCCCCGCGCCGCAGCCCCCAGTGCAGACAGCCCGACCGGCAGTGGAAGGGCCCGGGCGCCACCACGCCGACCACCTGCCCGGCGGTCACCCGCTCCCCCTGGGCCACCGTGGCGCGCACCGGTTCGTAGGTGGTCCGCAGGGGAGGGGAGCCGGTCCCGGACACCTCGATCACCAGCACACCACGGCCCACGACCGGGCCCACGAAGCTCACCCGCCCCGGGCCCGCCGCTCGGACCCGCTCGCCCGGACGTGCCGTGAGGTCGACCCCGCGGTGCCCCGCCGCCCAGGGCGCCGGGGGCGGCCGCCAGCCCCTCAGCACGGCAGGCCGCACCGCGCCCGGCGCACCGTCGACCGGCCACGACCGCTCCCCGCCAGGCGTTGACCCCTCCCCGCCAGGCGTTGACCGTTCCCCGCCCGGCCTGGACCGCTCCCCGCTCGGCCTCGTCCCCAGCTCCGGCGCCGCGCGCGAAGCAGGCGCCGCGCGCGGCTCCGCCGCGGCCCGTACCGCCGAAGGAGGTGACACCGGAAGAGAGGCCGCAGGCACCGACAGCACTGGCCGCACCGACAGTGCCGACAGCGCCGACAGCACAAGAATCACCAGGGCAAGAGTCCGCCCCACCACAAGCCTTCGCATGCCCCCACGATGGCCGGGCGGCCCGGAACGGGGGGATCATGGACGGAATCGGGGGACTACTCACGGGTTGTGGATAACGCCGTCACCCGGCACCGCACCGGTCCCGTACACTTCTTATGGCGATCCGGGTCACCGGATCGACTTCGCACGCCCCGCCACCGGTGCTCCGATCGCGCATCGGTCAGCTCGGTGGCCGCGCCCCTCGGTCCTCGGACGACCCCCGAAAGGGCCCCGTCCGTGGCAGGCGCGCCGGGACGTCAGGAGCGGCGGCCGCCCGGCCGCCGTGGAACCGAGTACCTCAAGGAGTACGGCCATGGCCGTCGTCACGATGCGGGAGCTGCTGGAGAGCGGCGTCCACTTCGGGCACCAGACCCGCCGCTGGAACCCGAAGATGAAGCGCTTCATCTTCACCGAGCGCAACGGCATCTACATCATCGACCTGCTCCAGTCGCTGTCGTACATCGACCGCGCCTACGAGTTCGTCAAGGAGACCGTCGCCCACGGCGGCTCCATCATGTTCGTCGGCACCAAGAAGCAGGCGCAGGAGGCCATCGCCGAGCAGGCGACCCGCGTCGGCATGCCGTACGTCAACCAGCGCTGGCTGGGCGGCATGCTCACCAACTTCTCGACCGTCTACAAGCGCCTTCAGCGCCTGAAGGAGCTCGAGCAGATCGACTTCGAGGATGTGGCCGCCTCCGGCCTCACCAAGAAGGAGCTCCTGGTCCTCTCCCGTGAGAAGGCCAAGCTGGAGAAGACCCTCGGCGGTATCCGCGAGATGCAGAAGGTGCCGAGCGCCGTCTGGATCGTGGACACCAAGAAGGAGCACATCGCCGTCGGTGAGGCGCGCAAGCTCCGGATCCCGGTCGTCGCGATCCTCGACACCAACTGCGACCCGGACGAGGTCGACTACAAGATCCCGGGCAACGACGACGCGATCCGCTCCGTCACCCTGCTCACCCGGGTGATCGCCGACGCCGTCGCCGAGGGCCTCATCGCCCGTTCCGGTGTCGCCACCGGTGACGAGAAGGCCGACAAGGCCGCGGGCGAGCCGCTCGCGGAGTGGGAGCGCGACCTGCTCGAGGGCGAGAAGAAGGCCGACGAGGGCGAGGCCAAGCCGGCTGAGGCCGCTGCGGACAAGCCCGCCGAGGACGCCGCCAAGCCCGCCGAGGCCGTCGCGGACAAGCCCGCCGAGGACGCCAAGCCCGCCGAGACCCCCGCCGCGGGCACCGAGCAGGGCTGACCACTCAGACGTCACTCAGACGGTGTATGACGGCGGGGGACGGTGCCGGTGGCGCCGCCCCCGCCGTTCACCCGTAGAGCTTTCGACTTTCGAGAAGAGATTCACAGATCATGGCGAACTTCACCGCCGCTGACGTCAAGAAGCTCCGTGAGCTGACCGGCGCCGGCATGATGGACTGCAAGAAGGCGCTGGACGAGGCCGAGGGCGTCGTCGACAAGGCCGTCGAGATCCTGCGCGTCAAGGGCCAGAAGGGCGTGGCCAAGCGTGAGGGCCGCAGCGCCGAGAACGGCGCCGTCGTCTCCCTCATCGCGGACGACAAGTCCTCCGGCGTGCTGGTCGAGCTGAAGTGCGAGACCGACTTCGTGGCCAAGGGCGACAAGTTCGTGGCCGTCGCCGACGCCATCGCCGCCCACGTCGCCAAGACCTCCCCGGCCGACCTGGAGGCCCTGCTGGCCTCCGAGATCGAGGCGGGCAAGACCGTTCAGGCGTTCGTCGACGAGGCCAACGCGACCCTCGGCGAGAAGATCGTCCTGGACCGCTTCGCGCAGTTCTCCGGCGGTTTCGTCGCGGCGTACATGCACCGCACCAGCCCGGACCTGCCGCCGCAGGTGGGCGTCCTGGTCGAGCTGGACAAGGAAGACGCCACGGTCGCCAAGGACGTCGCGCAGCACATCGCCGCCTTCGCCCCGAAGTTCCTCACCCGCGACGAGATCCCGGCCGAGACGGTCGAGAACGAGCGCCGGGTCGCCGAGGCCACCGCCCGCGAGGAGGGCAAGCCCGAGGGCGCCCTGCCGAAGATCATCGAGGGTCGCGTCACCGGCTTCTTCAAGGAGAACGTGCTGGTGGACCAGCCGTTCGCCAAGGACAACAAGAAGTCCGTCCAGAAGGTCCTGGACGAGGCCGGTGTCTCGCTCAAGCGCTTCGCCCGTTTCCGCGTCGGCGTCTGAGCCGAGCAGCGAATGACCGGCGACCCCGATAGGGTCGTAGGCAGCCAACCGTCGACCGGTCGGCCGCAGATGTGACGAGGAGGCCATTGCCGCAGAGGTCGTAACAGGACCCGTCCGGCAGTGGCCTTCTTCGTATGTGCACGAGGAGATCTCCAATGAATCACGGCGCGGACGCCAAACAGGCCGCCGATGACAAGAGGGCGCACGGCGCGGCCCCACACGGTCGCTTCCTGCTGAAGCTGTCCGGCGAGGCGTTCGCCGGAGGCGGGGGACTCGGTGTCGACCCCGATGTCGTGCACGCCATCGCCCGCGAGGTCGCCGCCGTGGTCAGGGACGGTGCCGAAATCGCCATCGTCATCGGCGGCGGCAACTTCTTCCGCGGTGCCGAGCTTCAGCAGCGCGGTATGGACCGGGCCCGCTCGGACTACATGGGCATGCTCGGAACCGTCATGAACTGTCTCGCCCTCCAGGACTTCCTGGAAAAGGAGGGCATCGACTCCCGCGTCCAGACCGCCATCACCATGGGCCAGGTCGCGGAGCCGTACATTCCGCTGCGTGCGGTGCGCCATCTGGAGAAGGGGCGTGTGGTCATCTTCGGCGCGGGTATGGGTATGCCGTACTTCTCCACGGACACCACCGCGGCCCAGCGAGCGCTGGAGATCGACGCGCAGGCCCTGCTCATGGGCAAGAACGGCGTGGACGGGGTCTATGACTCCGACCCCGCCCGCAACCCCGACGCGGTGAAGTTCGACGCCCTGGAGTACGGCGAGGTGATCACTCGGGACCTCAAGGTCGCGGATGCCACCGCGATCACGCTCTGCCGGGACAACAAGCTGCCCATCCTCGTCTTCGAGCTCCTGGCCGAAGGAAACATCGCGCGTGCGGTGAAGGGTGAGAAGATCGGCACGCTGGTGAGCGACCAGGGCTCCCGGGCCTGACGGCTCGAACGGGGGATGGACAACGGCCTGCCGGTCGGACACCGTGCAGGAGAAGACGCACGCAGGGGCGAGGCTCTGCTTACTGATAACACCAGGAGCAAGTGGTGATCGAAGAGATCCTCCTCGAGGCCGAGGAGAAGATGGAGAAGGCCGTTGTGGTCGCCAAGGAGGACTTCGCCGCGATCCGCACCGGGCGTGCGCACCCGGCGATGTTCAACAAGATCGTGGCGGACTACTACGGTGCGCTGACGCCGATCAATCAGCTGGCGTCGTTCTCGGTGCCGGAGCCGCGGATGGCCGTGGTCACGCCGTTCGACAAGACCGCGCTCCGCAATATCGAGCAGGCGATCCGGGACTCCGATCTGGGCGTCAACCCGAGCAATGACGGCAACATCATCCGTGTGGTGTTCCCCGAGCTCACCGAGCAGCGCCGTAAGGAGTTCATCAAGGTCGCCAAGGGCAAGGGCGAGGACGCGAAGATCTCGATCCGCAGCGTCCGCCGCAAGGCCAAGGAGTCCATCGACAAGCTGATCAAGGACGGCGAGGTCGGCGAGGACGAGGGGCGCCGCGCGGAGAAGGAGCTCGACGACACCACGGCGAAGTATGTCGCGCAGGTGGATGAGCTGCTCAAGCACAAGGAAGCCGAGCTGCTCGAGGTCTGATGAACGACTCTTCCTGGGGGGCCCCACCAAGCGCCGGACTCCGGGGACCTGGCCGCCAGGGCACCTCCCCTGGCTATGGCTGGGAGGTGCCCACTTCTTCGGCGGGTCCCGCGCACGAGGTGGGTGAGGCGGCGCAAACTCGCCCCATGCCCACCGTGCCCCACGCAGGCGGCGACTCCGGCGAGGCCGCCGACCGTGACCGGGGGGCCGCTCGGCTGAGCGGCCCCCTCTTCCGCGACGAGCGGGAGCCGCAGCCCGGTCCCCGGCAGCCCGCCGGGCGCCGGCCGACGCCCCCCGAGCCCGCGCCCGACCCGGCCTCCGCCGACGGCGCGCCCGGCACCGGACAGGGCAAGAAGAGCGCGGGCCGGAACCTGCGGGCCGCGATAGGGGTGGGCATCGGCCTCGGTGTGATCATCTTGGCCTCGCTCTTCATCTACAAGCCCGTGTTCGTGGGCGTGGTGGCGGTCGCGGTGGTGGTCGGGCTCTGGGAGCTGACCTCGCGTCTGGCCGAGCGCAAGGACATCCGGGTCCCCCTGGTGCCGCTCGCCGTCGGCGGGGTCGCCATGGTCGTTGCCGGCTATGTGCGCGGTGCCCAGGGCGCGGTGGTGGCGGTCGCCCTCACGGCGCTCGCGGTGCTGGTCTGGCGGATGACCGAGCCGCCCGACAACTACCTCAGGGACGTCACCGCGGGCGTCTTCGCCGCCTTCTACGTGCCGTTTCTGGCCACTTTCGTGGCGCTGATGCTTGACACCGACGACGGCCCGTGGCGGGTCCTGACCTTCCTGCTGCTGACCGTGGTCAGCGACACCGGGGCGTACGCGGTGGGCTGGCGCTTCGGCAAGCATCCGCTGGCCCCGCGCATCAGCCCCGGCAAGACCCGCGAGGGGCTGCTGGGCGCGGTGGCCTTCGCGATGGTCGCGGGCGCGCTGTGCATGCAGTACCTCATCGACGACGGCGTCTGGTGGCAGGGCCTGCTGCTCGGCCTCGCCGCCGCGGTCAGCGCGACCCTCGGCGACCTCGGCGAGTCCATGATCAAGCGCGACCTCGGCATCAAGGACATGGGCAAGCTGCTGCCCGGCCATGGCGGGATCATGGACCGGCTCGACTCGCTGCTGCCCACCGCGCCGGTGGTGTGGCTGCTGCTGGTGATCTTCGTGGGCGGCGGCTGACCGCGCCCGCCCACGGGCCCCGCGCCACTCCCGGCGCGGGGCCCTTCGTACGTCTGCGACACTGGGAAAACCATGCCTAAGCCCGGAGAACTCACCTTCGTCGCGCCGCGTGGGGCCAAGAAGCCCCCGCGGCATCTTGCCGACCTCACGCCCGCCGAGCGCCGGGAGGCCGTCGCCGCCCTCGGGGAGAAGCCCTTCCGGGCAGGTCAGGTGTCGCGTCACTACTTCGCGCGCTATGCCGACGACCCCGCTCAGTGGACCGACATCCCGGCCGCCGCGCGCGAGAAGCTGGCCGCCGGGCTGCTGCCGGACCTGATGAGCGTGGTGCGGCACATCAGCTGTGACGACGACACCACGCGCAAGACGCTGTGGCGGCTGTTCGACGGCACGCTCGTGGAGTCCGTCCTGATGCGCTACCCGGACCGGGTCACCATGTGCATCAGCTCACAGGCGGGCTGCGGGATGAACTGCCCGTTCTGCGCCACCGGGCAGGCGGGGCTGGACCGGAATCTGTCCACCGCCGAGATCGTGCACCAGATCGTCGACGGGATGCGGGCCCTCCGCGACGGGGAGATCCCCGGTGGCCCGGCCCGGCTGTCCAACATCGTCTTCATGGGCATGGGCGAGCCGCTGGCCAACTACAACCGCGTCGTCGGCGCCATCCGCCGGCTCACCGACCCCGAGCCCGACGGGCTCGGCCTGTCGCAGCGCGGTATCACCGTCTCCACCGTCGGCCTCGTACCGGCGATGCTGCGGTTCGCGGACGAGGGCTTCAAGTGCCGGCTCGCGGTGTCGCTGCACGCCCCCGACGATGAGCTGCGCGACACCCTCGTGCCGGTCAACACCCGCTGGAAGGTGCGCGAGGTCCTGGACGCCGCGTGGGAGTACGCGGAGAAGTCCGGCCGCCGGATCTCCATCGAGTACGCGCTGATCAAGGACATCAACGACCAGGCGTGGCGCGCCGATCTGCTCGGCCGGCTGCTCAAGAGCCACCGGGTGCATGTGAACCTCATCCCGCTCAACCCGACGCCGGGCTCCAAGTGGACGGCGTCCCGGCCCGAGGACGAGAAGGCGTTCGTGGCGGCCCTGGAGGCCCATGGGGTGCCGGTGACGGTCCGGGACACCCGGGGCCAGGAGATCGACGGGGCCTGCGGGCAGCTGGCGGCTTCGGAACGCTGAGCACCGGCTGATACGGTGCCTGGCATCGTCGCATCATGCGGTCGTCATAGAAGCGAACATCCGTACAAGTGAACATTCCGACAGGGGAGCGCTCAGAGCGCTGAGAGTGCGGCACGGCCGCAGACCCTCGGACCTGATCCGGGTCATACCGGCGTAGGGAGTCAGCATCACCATGAACAGTCAGCTTCGGCGTGCCATCTCGGCCGCCCTCCTCGGCTCAGTGGCCCTGGGCGCGCTCGTCGGCTGCGGCGAGGACACCAAGAGCGGCTCGGACTCCAAGACGGTCACCCTGGTCACGCATGACTCGTTCGCGGCCTCCAAGGCGGTCCTCAAGGAGTTCACCAAGGAGACCGGCTACAAGGTGCGCGTGCAGGCCGGAGGCGACGCCGGAGCCGCCGTCAACCAGGCGATCCTGTCCAAGGGCCACCCCCAGGGCGATGTGTTCTTCGGTGTCGACAACACGCTCCTCTCCCGCGCGCTCGACAACGACCTGTTCACCGCCTACACGGCGAAGGGGCTCGACAAGGTCCCGGCGGCCCTTCAGCTCGACCGGGCCGAGCACCGCGTCACTCCCGTCGACTTCGGCGACATCTGCGTCAACTACGACCGGAAGTACTTCGCCGACAAGAAGCTGACGCCGCCCCGGACGCTGGACGATCTGACCAGGCCCGCCTACAAGAACCTCCTGGTCACCGAGAACGCGGCCACCTCGTCCCCCGGTCTCGGCTTCCTCCTCGCCACGGCCGCGAAGTACGGCGACGACGGTTGGAAGGGCTACTGGAAGAAGCTGCGTGCCAACGGCGTCGAGGTCGTCGACGGCTGGGAGCAGGCGTATTACGACCGGTTCTCCGGTTCTGCGGGCGGCGGCAAGGGCGACCGGCCGCTCGTCGTCTCCTACGCCTCCAGCCCGCCCGCCGAGGTGGCCGACGCCAAGAGCAAGCCCGCGGAGGCCCCCACCGGGGTGGCGACGGGCACCTGCTTCCGGCAGGTGGAGTTCGCCGGGCTGCTGAACGGCGCGGGCAACACCAAGGGCGGCAAGGCGCTGCTGGACTTCCTGCTGAGCAAGCGGTTCCAGGAGGACGTCCCGCTGAACATGTACGTCAACCCGGCGCGCGAGGACGCCAAGCTGCCGGAGCTGTTCACCCGATACGGGGTCAGGATCGGCGACTCGGCCACCCTGACGCCGCAGAAGATCGCCAAGAACCGTGAGCCGTGGGTCAAGACATGGTCCTCGCTGGTCCTGTAGAGCCCCGCGAGAACCGTAAGAAGGCCGACGGCCACCGTAAGGCCGATACGGGCGAGGGCGGCGGCCGTCGTGCGATCGCCCTCCGGCTCGCCCTGATGGCGGTGCCGCTCGCCTTCTTCGCGGTCTTCTTCGCCTATCCCGTGGCCGCCATCGTCACCCGGGGGCTGCGCGTCGGCGGGCGGTGGCGGTTCGGCCGGATCGCCGAGGTGGTGACCGATCCGGCGACGCTGGACGTCCTGTGGTTCACCTGCTGGCAGGCGGTCGCGTCAACCGCCCTCACGCTCGCGGTGGCGCTGCCCGGCGCGTATGTCTTCGCCCGCTTCGACTTCCCCGGCAAGGGGCTGCTGCGGGCCGTGGTGACCGTGCCGTTCGTCCTGCCGACCGTCGTCGCCGGATCGGCCTTCCTGGCACTGCTCGGCCGGGGCGGGCTGCTGGACGAGCTGTGGGGGGTGCGGCTGGACACCTCCGTCTGGGCGATCCTCCTGGCCCACGTCTTCTTCAACTACGCGGTCGTCGTCAGGACCGTGGGCGGGCTGTGGGCCCAGCTCGACCCGCGCCAGGAGGAGGCCGCGCGGGTACTCGGCGCGAGCCGGCTGTCGTCCTGGCGCCGGGTGACGCTGCCCGCCCTGGCCCCGGCCGTGGCCGCGGCCGCGCTGATGGTCTTCCTGTTCACCTTCACCTCCTTCGGCGTGATCCAGATCCTCGGCGGCCCCCGCTACGCCACCCTGGAGGTGGCGATCTACCGGGAGACCGCGCAACTGCTCGACCTCCCCACGGCCGCGGTGCTGACCCTCGTCCAGTTCGCCGCTGTCGCCGCCGTATTGGCCCTGCACGCGTGGACCGTAAGGCGCCGCGAGAGCGCCCTGCGGCTCGTCGACCCGGGCCGCACCGCGCACCGCCCGAAGGGCCCGGCCCAGTGGGCGCTGCTGTGGGGCGTGCTGGCGGTGGTCGCGCTGCTGATCGTGACACCGCTCGCGGTGCTGGTGGAGCGCTCGCTGAACGGACCGGACGGCTACGGGTTCACCTACTACGAGGCGCTGCGGTCGGCCGCGGACAGCGGGGGCACCTTCTTCGTGGCTCCCATGGAGGCCGTCGGGAACTCCCTGTGGTACGCGGCGGTCGCCACCGTCTTCGCCCTCGTCGTGGGCGGTCTCGCCGCCGCGGCGCTCACCCGTAAGGCGGGCAGGCTGGTGCGGGGCTTCGACGCGCTGCTGATGCTGCCGCTGGGCACCTCGGCCATCACCGTGGGGTTCGGCTTCCTGATCGCCCTGGACGAGCCCCCGCTGGATCTGCGCGCCTCCTGGGTCCTGGTGCCGCTCGCCCAGGCCCTGGTGGGCGTGCCCTTCGTCGTACGGACCATGCTGCCGGTGCTGCGGGCGGTGGACCACCGGCTCCGGGAGGCGGCGGCCGTGCTCGGGGCGTCCCCGTGGCGGGTCTGGCGGGAGGTGGACCTGCCGCTGGTCGGACGGGCCGTGGCGGTCGCGGCGGGCTTCGCTTTCGCCGTATCCCTGGGCGAGTTCGGGGCGACCGTCTTCATCGCGCGCCCCGACCATCCGACCCTCCCGGTGGCCATCGCCCGCTTCCTGGGCCGGGCCGGACAGCTCACCTACGGGCAGGCGATGGCCCTGAGCACGATCCTGATGCTGGTCTGCGCCGGATCGCTGCTGGCGCTCGAGCGCATCCGCACCGACCGTTCCGGGGAGTTCTGAATGACGCTGCTGCGACTGGACGAGGTGACCGTAAGGTTCGGCCGGCACGACGCGCTGGCCTCCGTGGACCTGGAGGTCGCCGAGCACGAGACGGTCTCTGTGCTGGGGCCGAGCGGAAGCGGCAAGTCCACCATGCTGCGCGTGGTGGCCGGGCTGCGGCGCCCCGACACCGGCCGGGTCTGGCTCGCCGGACGCGACCAGAGCGGGGTGCCCACGCACCGGCGCGGTGTGGGGCTGATGTTCCAGGACCACCAGCTGTTCCCGCAGCGGGACGTGGGCGGCAACGTCGCCTTCGGGCTGCGGATGCGCAAGGTGGGCCGCGCGGAGGCGGATCGCCGGGTCGCCGAACTGCTGGAGCTGGTGGGGCTGCCGGGCGCCGAGCGCCGCCCCGTCGACTCGCTCTCCGGCGGTGAGCAGCAGCGGGTGGCGCTCGCCCGCGCGCTTGCCCCGCGACCCAAGCTGCTGATGCTGGACGAGCCACTGGGCCAGCTCGACCGGGGGCTGCGGGAGCGGCTGGTGGTGGAGCTGCGCGAGCTCTTCGAACGGCTGGGCACCACCGTCCTCGCGGTCACCCACGACCAGGGGGAGGCGTTCGCGCTCGCGGACCGGGTGGTGGTGATGGAGAACGGCCGGATTGCCCAGACTGGCACGCCGCTGGAGGTGTGGCAGCGGCCCGCCACCGAGTTCGTCGCCCGGTTCCTCGGCTTCGACAATGTGGTCGAGACGATCGTGCACGGCGAGGTCGCCGACACCGTATGGGGCAAGCTGCCCGTGCCGCCCGGCTCCCGGCCGGGCCCCGGCAGGCTGCTGGTCCGCCCCGCCGGGGTGCGGCTGACGGACCCCGAGGAGGGGCTGGCGTGCACCGTGGCGGCGCGCACCTTCCGCGGCGACCATGTGGCGCTCATCCTGCGGCTGTCGGACCCGGCCGCGCCGCGTCTGGAGGCGTCCTGCGCCCTGCGGGACGCCCCGGAGGCGGGGGCCCGGGTCGGGGCGGTCATCGACCCGGCCGACGTGGTGCTCCTGGACCCCGAGCCCTGACACCGGGCCCCCTGGTCTCCGCTGGTACGCCTCGCCTGGTACTCAGCGCTTCCTCGGCGCCGGTTCAGCCCAGCATCGACAGCAGCGCCTCGGGTGCCTCGTCCACCGAGTCCACCAGAGCGATACGGGCCTTCATGGACCGTCCCTCCGCGAGCGCCTCGAGCAGCGGCCAGGTCGGCAGCCGCCGGGTCCAGTGGTCCCGGTCCACCAGCACCATCGGGGTCGGCTCACCGCGCGACTCGTAGTAGTTCGGCGTCGCGTTGTCGAAGATCTCCTGGACGGTCCCGGCGGCGCCGGGCAGGAAGACCACGCCCGCGGTCGAGCGCGCCAGCAGCCCGTCCTCACGGGTGGCGTTGGCGAAGTACTTGGCGATGTGCGAGGCGAACGCGTTCGGCGGCTCATGCCCGTAGAACCAGGTGGGGATGCCGACCGACGCCCCGCCGTCCGGCCAGCGCTCGCGAACCGCGAAGGCGGCCTCGGCCCAGTCCCCGATGGACGGCCGGAAGGAGGGCGTCTTGCCGAGCAGTTCGAGCGCCTCGTCCAGCACCGCGTCCTCGTGCGGGGCCGCGTAGGCGCCGAGGTTCGCGGCCTCCATCGCGCCCGGCCCGCCGCCCGTCGCGACCGTGAGGCCGGTCCGCGCCAGGGCCCGGCCGAGCCGTGCGGCGCCCGCGAATCCGTCGGAGCCGCGCTCCAGCGCGTGACCGCCCATGACGCCCACCACCCGCGTCCCGACGAGGAATTCGTCGAGCGCGTCGGAGACCGCGTCGTCGTGGATGGAGCGCAGCATCGAGGCGAAGATGTCGCCGTCGGTCTTGGTCCGCTGGAACCAGGCGTAGGCGAGCGCGTCCGGCGTCCGCACGTAACCGTGTTCGGTGAGGCCCTCGAAGAGCTCCGCGGGGGAGTAGAGGGTGCCGCGATACGGGTCGAACGGCAGATCCGGCACCGGCGGGAACACCAGCGCGCCCCCGGCCCGGACCTTCGCCGCCGCCTCGGTCTCCATCGGGCAGCCGAGGAAGACGGACTCGCTGGTGTCGGTGGAGAGGAGCGCGGCCGTACGGCCTGTCAGGTCCACGGACTGGACCCGGAACCCGGCCAGGGTGCCGCGGGCGACGACCTGGTCGAACTCCTCGATGGACTCTATTTCCCGGTCTGGTTCCTGCACGCCGACATGCTAATCACACCGGAGGTAGGGGGCTGTGGATTGTGGCGATCGTGACCGGGCCGCTTCGCCGCACAATCCCGGCATGAACACCGACACCCGGGAATTTCAGCGGTGGAACGGCATCGCCGTGAGATGCGCCACCACCCACACCAGCGGCACCAGGAGCGCCAGCAGCGCCGTCGCGCGCAGCGCGGCCGCCCCGCGGAGCAGCCGGGCCGGGGCGCCGAGGCGGACGAGGGCGGCCGTCGTGCGCTCGCGCGCGCTCCTCGCTTCCACGACCGTGGTCAGGGTCGTGGCAGCGGCGCACAGGGCGACCAGGGCCGCGCCCAGACCGGTGAGCGGGCCGAAGGCATGGGCGCCGGACGGCCCGGAGGCCCTTCCATACAGTTCGAGGACGGTGAATCCGGCGGTGGCCAGGGCACACAGCGCGCCGACCGGGCGTCCGATCAGCCCGGCCTCCTGCTGGAGCATCCGCCCGGCCAGCAGCCGCAGCACGCCCGGCCGGCCGACGGCCAGCAGCCTGCCGCACAGATGGGTGAGGCCGGGTCCGGCCAGCACCAGCCCGAGCGCCGCCAGCGCCCAACCGCCCACCACACCGGGCGGGTTGCCGCCGAGCCGGCCGGGCACGGCGAGCAGGGCGTCGGGGAGCGGGGGTGCGTCACCGCTCGCGTACGCCTGGAGGGCGAGTCCGGCCGCGGTCAGGGCGATGCCCCAGGGAAGTCCGGAGGCGGCCCGGTGGGGCCGGGGCGCGACCGGCCCCGTCACAACGGTGGCCCGGACTGGGGCCACCGGGCGGCGGGCGCCCCGTGGTCCGCGGACCGGCTGGTGCACCGCCCTCGGCTGCCGGGGCCACAGCCCGGCCGCACACGCCGCGCCCACCACCACGGGGACGACGGCGAGCAGCGTGACCGTACCGGCCAAGGGCAGCGACCGGTCGCCGCCGAGCTGCCGACCGGCCGTCCCGCTTCCGGCCCAGTCCAGCCAGGAGCCGAGATCGCCGCGCAGATGCAGGAAGACCAGCAGCGCCAGCACTCCGCCGAGCGCACAGGCGGCCGCCATCGAGACCGCCGCGAGCAGCGCCGCCCGGGCCGGACCGACTCCGGCCGCCGCGAAACCGGGGCCAGGGCCGGTGCTGGGGTCGGCGCGGCCCACGGCGATGGCCAGCTGGACGGTCGCGGCCAGCGGTACCAGGCACCACAGCAGTCGCCCCACCGCTCCCTGCGGGTCATCCGGATGGCCCGAGGCGAACCCGAGGGCGCTCAGCAGCAGAAAGCTCGCGCCCGCCGCCGCGACGGTGACCAGCGACCGCCGCAGCAGCACCGACGGGCGGGCGCCGCGGGCTAGGCGGAGGCTGAGCACGCGGCCCTGCCTTCCGCCCCGGAGGGGTCCGAGCCCATCCTGCGCCCGTCGAGCAGGGCGACGGTGTGGTCGGCGAGGGTGGCCACCTCCTGGTCATGCGTCGCGAGGACCACGGTGATGCCGTGGGAGCGGGCCGCCGAGGTGAGGGTGCGCAGCATCTGGGCGCGGTCGGTTTGGTGCAGCGGGGCGGTGGGCTCGTCGGCGAAGAGCACACTGGGTCCGGCGGCCAGCGCGCGGGCGAGCGCGACCCGCTGGCGCTGCGACTGGAGCAGTGCGGCGGGCCGTGCCCGGGCGCAGTCGCCGATGTCGAGCCGGTCCAGCCATTCGCACGCGGCGCTCTTCGCGGTGCGCCGCCCGGTGCCGCGCAGCATCAGGGCGAGCGCCGCGTTCTCCCAGGCGGTGAGCTCGGGGACGAGCTGGGGTTCGGTGCCGATCCAGCCGAAGTGCTCGCGCCGCAGCCGTTCGAGGCCGAGTGGAGGGAGGCTGTGCACGGGCACGCCCTTGAACCACACCTCCCCGCCGTCCGGGACGAGTTGGCCCGCCAGACAGGCGAGGAGAGTGGTCTTGCCACAGCCGCGCGGACCGGTGACGGCGACGATCTCACCCTTCCGGGCGCCGAGGGAGACCCCGATGAGGGCGGGCGAGCCGCCGTAGGCGTACGACACGGTGCGTGCCGCGAGCATGTCGTCGTCCGGCGGAGCCACCATCCCGAGCACCTCGCCTTACCTGCGACCGTCTCATTCCCCCGGTTGGGGGAACGAGCGCGGAGCCAATGGGTCACTGGCACGGTAAGGACTCGGGTCGGGGCCCGCGCCCAGGCTCGGCGCGGGTGGCCCCCATTTCCTCCGATCAGCCCTGATCGAGGTCGGGCTCCGATCAGCGCTGATCGGTACTGGGCCCGTCCGGTCGGCGCTGATCGGGACTGGGCCCGCCATCGGGACCGTGGCCGCCGTCGGGGCCGCCGTCGGTGAGCCGGTCGAGGTGGGTGGGCGCGAACATCCGCAGCAGCGCGGGCAGTACCACGACCGACGGCCCGGGGGCCGCCAGGGCGCCGGCGAGGTCCGCGCGCAGCCGCTCGGGTGTGGTACGGACCGCCGGGACGCCGAAGGACTCGGCCAGTGCGACGAAGTCCGGGCGGGACAGCTCGGTGGCGGCCGCCTCGCCGAATGTGTCCGTCATGTACTCGCGCAGGATGCCGTAGCCGCCGTCGTCCACGATCAGCCAGGTGATGGGGAGTTGGTACTGATGAGCGGTCGCGAGTTCGGCGATCGAGTACATGGCGCCGCCGTCGCCCGACACGGCCAGCACCGGCCGCCCGCGGTCCGCGGCGGCGGCCCCGAGGGCGGCCGGGAAGCCGTAGCCGAGGCCGCCCGCGCCCTGCGCCGAGTGCAGGGCGCCCGCACGGGGATCGAAGGCGGACCAGGCCCAGTAGGCGAGGATCGTCATGTCCCAGAAGCTGGGGGAGTCATCGGGCAGCGCGTCTCGCACCGCGTCCAGCACCCGCCGCTCCAGCTCAAGGCCCTGCGCGTCGATCCGCTCCCGCACCCGGGTGAGCAGCCCGGCCGCGGCCTTGGCCGCCGTGCCCGGCGGGCGGGGCGTCACGGCCTCGGTGAGGGCGGCCAGCGCCTCGCGGGCGTCGGCGTGGATGCCGAGCGCCGGATGGTTGGACTCCAGCTTGCCGAGGTCGGCCTCGATCTGTACGAGACGGCCTCGTGGGCTGAACGTGTGGTAGTTGGAGGAGAGTTCACCGAGTCCGGAGCCGACGACCAGCAGGACGTCGGCGTCCTCCAGGAACTCGGTGGTGTGCGCGTCCTCCAGCCAGGACTGGAGCGAGAGCGGATGCTCCCATGGAAACGCGCCCTTGCCGCCGAAGGTCGTCGCCACGGGGGCGTCCAGCGCCTCGGCCAGTGCCCGCAGCTCCTGCCGCGCCCCGGCGCGCACCACTCCGCCCCCGGCGAGGATCACCGGACGCTCGGCGGCGTTCAGCAGCCGCGCCGCCTCCACCGTCAGCTCCGGCCGGGGCGGCAGCGGCCGGGGCTCGGCCCGCAGCGAGGTCACCGGCGGCACGGAGACCGGTGCGAGCAGCACATCCTGCGGAATCTCCAGCCACACCGGCCCGGCGGGGGCCTCCAGCGCGGAGGCCCAGGCGGCGGCGACCGCGGAGGGGATCTGGGAGGCGGTGCGGACCGTGTGGACGGACTTCACCACGTCGCGGAACGACGCCTTCTGGTCCACGAGTTCATGCAGATAGCCCTTGCGCCCGCCGCCCAGCCCCGCCGTCGGCACCTGGCTGCCGATGGCGAGGACCGGCGCGGACGCCGCCGTCGACTCCTGGAGCGCGGCGAGCGTCATGAGTGCCCCCGGCCCGGTGGACACCAGCAGCGGCGCCACCGTGCCGGTGATACGCGCGAAGGCGTCGGCGGCGAACCCGGCGTTGTTCTCCACCCGCAGTCCCACATAGGTGAGCCCGGACCGCCGCAGCGCGTCGAACGCCCCCAGAGCGTGCTGTCCGGGAAGCCCGAACACGGTGCTCGCCCCGAGCGCGGTGAGGGACTCCACGACGAGATCGCCGCCGTGACGCGCGCGCTGTGCGGTGGGCATGGGTTGGTGCCTTTCTGACGATGTGTATCGAAGAGAGCGAGCGTGACGCGGTGTCAGGCGCCTGCGGTGGCCGGACTGGTGGTCTCCGAGACGGGGGCCGCGGGCTCACCGGCCAGCCGTCGCCGCCAGACGTCCAGGATCGCCGCGTCCGTCGGCTTGGTGGCGAGGCTGACCGCCACATACGCCACCAGCGAGGCCAGCAGCCCGAAGTAGATGGGCTCGTTGGCGAGGATGCCCTTCCACCCCATCAGCGCGATGACCGTGAGGCCGCCGACACCGACCGAGGCCAGTGCGCCCGCGCCCGTGCCGCGCTTCCACAGCAGCCCGCCCAGGATCGGCATCAGCAACCCGCCGACCAGCATGTTGTACGCGACGGTCAGCGCCTCGACGACATCGTTGAGCGCCACGGAGATGCCGATCACGGCGACGCCCATGATGAGGATGAAGACGCGGTTGCCGCCGATCTCGTCATGGGAGGCACCGGCCGTACGGAGCGTACGGCCGCGCAGCCGGGCCCAGATGTCGTTGTTGGCCACCGTCGCGCAGGCGATCAGCGCGCCCGAGGAGGTGGACATCACCGCGGACAGCGCGGCGGCCAGCACCAGCCCCTTCACGCCCACCGGGAGGGCGTCCTTGACGATGGTCGCGAACGCGTCGTCCGGGGCGCCCAGCTTGGGGTACAGCACCCTGGCCGCCGTGCCGATGACGGCGCCCGCGACCGCGTAGGCCAGGCAGTACGTACCGGCCGCGGTGCCGCCGAGGCGGGCGACCCGGTCATCGCGGGCGGTGAAGACCCGCTGCCAGATGTCCTGGCCGATCAGCATGCCGAAGGAGTAGATCAGCACATAGGTGAAGACGGTCTGGCCGCCGATGCCCATGGGGGAGAAGTAGCCGTGGGGGAGTTCGGCCTTCATCGCGTCGAAGCCGCCCGCCTTCACCACCGCGATCGGCAGCAGCAGGAGCAGCACGCCCACCGTCTTGACCACGAACTGCACCATGTCGGTGAGGGTGATCGACCACATGCCGCCGAGCGTCGAGTAACAGACCACGATCGCCCCGCCGAGCACGATGGCGACGACCCGGTCAAGACCGAAGATCACGTCAAAGATGGTGGCGTAGGCGATGGTCGAGGTGACCGCCAGCATCAGGGTGTAGGCCCACATCACGATGCCCGAGATCAGCCCGGAGGAGCCGCCGTAGCGCAGGTCCAGCATCTGGCTGACCGTGTAGACCTTGAGCCGGGCGATGCGCGCCGAGAAGAAGACCGACAGCGCCAGCAGCCCGAGGCCGATGGCGATGACCATCCAGGCACCGGAGAGCCCGTACTGATAGCCGAGCCCGACACCGCCGATGGTGGACGCGCCGCCCAGCACGATCGCGGCCATCGTCCCGGAGTACATCAGCGGCCCCAGCCGCCGCCCCGCGACCAGGAAGTCACTGGTGGAGCTGGTGCGGCGCATCCCCCACCAGCCGAGCGCGAGCATGCCCGCGAGATAGACGACGATCACGGTGTAGTCGACAGCGGTCATGGCGGTGCTCCTCGGTCCGGCGGGGGTCGGCTGGCGGTCGGGAGGTCGGGACGTCGGGCGGGCGGGGACGCACGGGATCGGGGAGGTCCCGGCGATCCGCGGGGACCGAGCCCCGGGGGAGGGTGGGGAATGTGGGGAGTGACGGAGACCCTAGGTGTCGCCGAAGCGTCCGGGAAGTGTACGTTTCCTCCACTCCCGATCCCCGGGATGTACGAACCATCCCCTCGCGAGGCCCGCCGTGATGAACGACCGCGTCCCCCCGACGGCTCCCGTCCCGCTCTCCACCCTCCTTCGCCACCCCGCCCTGGGCTTGCGGCAGGTCGCGGGCGGGCGCGAGACGGACACGCAGGTCTACTTCGTCCACACCAGCGAGATGGAGGACCCCGTTCCGTATCTGCTGGGCGGAGAGCTGCTGCTCAGTGCGGGGGTGCACTGCCCGGAGGCGGCGGGGGCCGGCACCTACTGGGACCGCTATGTGGCCCGTACGCTCCAGGCGGGCGCGGCGGCGCTCGGCTTCGGCATCGCGCCGGTGCACGACACGGTGCCCCGTGCGCTGGCGGAGGCATGCGACCGGCACGGACTGCCGCTGGTGGAGGTGCCCCGGCAGACGACCTTCACGGCCGTGGCGAGCGCGGTATGGGACGCGATGGCCGAGCGCCGCCACCACGAGCTGCGGAGCCTCACCGAGGCGCAGCAGTCGCTGGCGACGGCCGCGGCGCGCCCGCACCCCGTACCGGCCGTGCTGCGCCAGCTCGGCCAGCACCTCGGGGCCTGGACGGTGCTCTACGGCCCGGCCGGTCCGGACGCCCCGGACGGCGCGGAGCTGGCGGCCGCCGGGCCGCGGCCGCCGCGCGAGGCCCGTAAGGCGCTCGGCGCGCTCGCGGCGCGGCTGCGCTCGGGCCCGTCCTCGGCGGCGGGCAGGGCGACCGGCGCGGACGGTGAGGAGCTGCTGCTGACCGCGTACGGGCTCGGCGGCCCGGCGGGGCCGGAGGACCGGCTCGCGCTCGGCGTCTGCGCACCTCGGCGGGACGGGGCGGACGGGGCGATCGTGGGGATGGCCGTGGTGCTGCTGTCGCTGCTGACGGCGCGCCGGGTGGTCGGGGCCGAGGCCGAGCGCACATCGGCGCTGGTACGGCTGATGCTCGGCGCCGAACCGGCGCGGGTGGCGGCGCTGCTGAGCCCCTCGCCGGGACGGCCGGGCACACCGGGCACGCCAGCACAGCCGGGCACGTCGGGACGGCCAGGGACGCCGGGACGGCCGAGCATGTCGGGGCAGCCGGGCATGTCGGGGCAGCCGGGCACGCCGGGACAGCCAGCACAGCCGGGCACGTCGGGACGGCCGGGCACGCCGGGACAGCCAGCACAGCCGGGTACGCCGGGACGGCCGGGGACGCCAGCACAGCCGGGCACGTCGGGGCAGCCAACACAGCCCGGCACACCCGGACAGCCGGGCATGTCGGGGCAGCCAGGCACGCCGGGGCTGCCGGGACGGCCCGGCACGCCGGGGCAGCCGGGCGCGCCAGCACAGCCCGGGCAGTCGGGGACCTCCCCCGAGCCTCCGGAGGGCGGCGGGCTGTGGACCGTGGTGTACGGGCGGCGGCGTGGCCGTGGCCGGGACGACGGGCTGCTGGCCACGGCGGCGCTCGCGGCCGGGCTCGGGACCCCGCTGGTCGACCTCGACGGGGACGCGCTGAGCGCCCTCGTCCCGGGCGAGGGCGAGGTACGGGCGCAGCCCGGCTGGACCCTGGGTGTCGGGGCGCCGGTACCGGCCGCGGACCTGACGCGCGGCAGCGCCGACGCCGCCCGCGCGCTGCGGCGGGCGGTGGCCGAACGGGTGCCGCTGGTGCGGGGCGGCCCGGCCCGCGCGGGCGGCGTCGGCTCGCTGGTGGACCCGGCCGAGGCGGGGGCGCACGGCCGGGCCCTGCTCGCGCCGCTCGAGGGCGCACCGGCGCTGCTGGAGACGCTGCGGGTGTGGCTGTCGCTGCACGGCAGCTGGGACCGTACGGCGGTGGCGCTGGAGGTCCACCGCAATACGGTCCGTCAGCGGATCGCCCGCGCCGGGGCCCTGCTGGATGTGGACCTGGGCGACGCGGACGTCCGTATGGAGCTGTGGTTCGCGCTCAAGTGGGCGTGAGACCGGGCGTGAGACGCCAGGGCCGGAGCGAAACCGGGCGTGAAACCCCAGACCTTGAGCTGCCGTGGCGGCCTCAGAGCTTGGTCCACGCCTCCGTCAGTACCGTCCGCAGCACCTGCTCGATCTCGTCGAACACCGCCTGGTCGGCGATGAGCGGCGGGGCCAGCTGGACGACCGGGTCGCCGCGGTCGTCGGCCCGGCAGTACAGCCCGTTCTCGAACAGCGCCTTGGAGAGGAAGCCGTAGAGGATCCGCTCGGTCTCCTCCTCGTCGAAGGACTCCTTGGTGGCCTTGTCCTTCACCAGCTCGATGCCGTAGAAGAAACCATTCCCCCGGACATCGCCGACGATCGGCAGCTCGTGCAGCCGCTCCAGCGTGGAGCGGAACGCGGTCTCGTTGTCCAGCACATGCTGGTTGAGGCCTTCGCGCTCGAAGATGTCGAAGTTGGCCAGGGCCACGGCGGACGAGACCGGATGGCCGCCGAAGGTGTAGCCGTGCAGGAAGGTGTTGTCGCCCTCGTAGAAGGGCTCGGCGAGCCGGTCGGAGACGATGCACGCGCCGATCGGGGAGTAGCCGGAGGTCATCCCCTTGGCGCAGGTGATCATGTCCGGGACGTAGCCGAACTTGTCGCAGGCGAACATCGTGCCCAGCCGCCCGAAGGCGCAGATGACCTCGTCCGAGACGAGCAGCACGTCATGGCGGTCGCAGATCTCGCGGACCCGCTGGAAGTACCCGGGCGGCGGGGGGAAGCAGCCGCCCGCGTTCTGCACCGGCTCCAGGAAGACCGCGGCCACGGTGTCCGCGCCCTCGAAGAGGATCTGCTGCTCGATCTGGTCGGCGGCCCAGCGGCCGAACGCCTCGGGGTCGTCGCCGAAGATCGGGGCGCGGTAGATGTTGGTGTTGGGGACCTTGTGGGCGCCGGGGACCAGCGGTTCGAAGGGGGCCTTGAGCCCCGGCAGACCGGTGATCGACAGGGCGCCCTGCGGGGTGCCGTGGTAGGCCACCGCCCGGGATATGACCTTGTGCTTGGTGGGCTTGCCGGTCAGCTTGAAGTACTGCTTGGCCAGCTTCCACGCGGTCTCGACGGCCTCGCCGCCGCCGGTGGTGAAGAAGACCTTGTTCAGGTCGCCGGGCGCGTAGCCCGCGATGCGCTCGGCGAGCTCGACGGCCTTGGGGTGGGCGTAGCTCCACACCGGGAAGAAGGCGAGCTCCTGGGCCTGCTTGTAGGCCGTCTCCGCCAGCTCGACCCGACCGTGGCCCGCGTTGACCACGAACAGGCCGGCCAGGCCGTCGATGTACCGCTTGCCCTTGTCGTCGTAGATGTACGTGCCCTCACCGCGCACGATCGTCGGCACGGGGGAGTTCTCGTACGACGACATGCGGGTGAAGTGCATCCACAGGTGGTCGTACGCCGTCTTGGAGAGGTCGGCGCTCATTGCTATCTCGTTCCCCAGGTATAGGTCTGCTTCCGGAGCTTGAGGTAGACGAAGCTCTCGGTGGAGCGCACACCGGGCAGCGTGCGGATCCGCTTGTTGATCATTTCGAGGAGATGGTCGTCGTCCTCGCAGACGATCTCGATCAGGAGATCGAAGGAGCCCGCGGTGACGACCACGTACTCGACCTCGTCCATGGCGGTCAGCGCGTCCGCGACCGGGTCGAGGTCGCCCTCGACGTTGATGCCGACCATCGCCTGCCGCCGGAACCCCACGGTGAGAGGATCGGTGACGGCGACGATCTGCATCACGCCCTGGTCGAGCAGCTTCTGCACACGCTGCCGTACGGCGGCCTCGGAGAGCCCGACGGCCTTTCCGATGGCGGCGTACGGCCGGCGACCGTCCTCCTGGAGCTGCTCGATGATCGCCAGGGATACGGAGTCGAGGGTCGGCGTGCCGTTCTTGTCAGGTGTGGCCACGACCCTCACTGTGCACGAGCCTCGCCCGTGTCGCAACCCTTCTTCGATGAATTTCGTCGTTGAGGGACCTTAAAAACACTGATTCCGTCGTTCTGGTGTGGCGGGTATGTTGAAAACGCAGCACCGGCGACTACTGTGGGTGTCTCACCCATCGGACAGCTGACAGGAGGGGTGGCACGTGACCACCGAACTGCGTCGTCTGCGCAACTACATCGACGGAGAGTTCCGGGACGCCGCGGACGGGCGGACCACGGAGGTGGTCAACCCGGCCACGGGCGAGCCCTACGCCACCGCGCCGCTGTCGGGCGCCGCGGACGTGGACGCGGCGATGGCCGCCGCCGAGGCCGCCTTCCCGGCCTGGCGCGACCTGGTGCCCGGAGAGCGGCAGAAGGCCCTGCTCAAGATCGCCGACGCCTTCGAGGCGCGGGCGGAGGAGCTGATCGCCACCGAGTCGGAGAACACCGGCAAGCCGATCGGTCTCACGCGGGACGAGGAGATCCCGCCGATGATCGACCAGATCCGCTTCTTCGCGGGCGCGGCCCGGATGCTGGAGGGCCGCTCGGCCGGTGAGTACATGGAGGGGCTCACCTCGATCATCCGGCGCGAGCCGGTCGGGGTGTGCGCCCAGGTCGCACCGTGGAACTACCCGATGATGATGGCCGTATGGAAGTTCGCCCCGGCGCTGGCGGCGGGCAATACGGTCGTCATCAAGCCCTCGGACACCACGCCCGCCTCCACCGTGCTGTTCGCCGAGATCATCGGCGGGGTGCTGGCGGAGCTGGGCCATCCGCAGGGCGTCTTCAACGTGATCTGCGGCGACCGCGAGACCGGCCGGCTGATGGTCGAGCACTCCGTGCCCGCCATGGCGTCCATCACCGGCTCGGTGCGGGCCGGTAAGCAGGTCGCCGAGAGCGCGTCCAAGGACATCAAGCGGGTGCACCTGGAGCTCGGCGGCAAGGCCCCGGTCGTGGTCTTCGAGGACACCGACATCCCCAAGGCGGTCGAGGACATCTCGGTCGCGGGCTTCTTCAACGCGGGCCAGGACTGTACGGCCGCCACCCGGGTGCTGGTCCACGAGTCGATCCACGACGAGTTCGTGAGCGCGCTCGCCAAGGCGGCCGCCGAGACCAAGACCGGCGCGCCGGACGACGAGGACGTGCTGTACGGCCCGTTGAACAACGCCAACCAGCTGGCCCAGGTCACCGGCTTCATCGACCGGCTCCCCGCGCACGCCAAGGTCGAGGCGGGCGGCCACCGGGTCGGCGACAAGGGCTTCTTCTACGCGCCCACCGTGGTCTCCGGGCTCAAGCAGGACGACGAGATCATCCAGAACGAGGTCTTCGGCCCGGTCATCACCGTGCAGACCTTCTCGGACGAGGAGCAGGCCATCTCCTACGCCAACGGCGTGGAGTACGCGCTCGCCTCGTCGGTGTGGACCAAGGACCACGCCCGCGCGATGCGGATGTCCAAGGCCCTGGACTTCGGCTGCGTCTGGATCAACACCCACATCCCGCTGGTCGCCGAGATGCCGCACGGCGGCTTCAAGAAGTCCGGCTACGGCAAGGATCTGTCCGCGTACGGCTTCGAGGACTACACCCGCATCAAGCACGTCATGACGTCGCTGGGCTGATGCGGGGCTGACTCCCGCGCGGGGCGGGCCGATGTCCGCCCCGTGCGGGTGGTTCCCGTGCGGGTGGTTCCGGTTCGGCGTGGGCCGATTCCCGCGCCGGGCTTGTCACTTGGTCATGGCGGGGTCACCTGTCATGACCAAGGGGGGCCATCCGCACCAGGGCCGCGAGCGCGGCGACGCGGTTGGTGGTGATCGCGTCGACGCCCGCCCGCAGCAGCCGGGACATCGACCGCCGGGTGTCCGCGGTCCAGGCGGAGACCAGCAGCCCGTCGGCGTGGTGGCGGGCGACCAGTTCCCGGGAGACCAGCCCGAAGCGGTAGTTGAGCCACCGGGGGCGCAGCTCGGCCAGCAGCGCCGGACGCGGTGGGGCCAGCGTGGTCCAGGTCAGCGCGATCTCGGCGTACGGGTCAGCGCGGCGCACGGCGTGCAGGGCCGCCAGGGCGCCGCAGTAGTACACCCGGTCGGCCGCCCCGCTCTCCCGCACCTGGGCGACGGCGGCGGGCGCGGCCGACGCGTCCGGCAGGTCGATCAGCAGCCGGGTGGAGCCGGCGTCGGCGAGGGCCTCGCGCAGGGTCGGCACGCCCCCGCCGGTCAGCTGCCGCACCTCCTCGGCGGTCAGCCCGGACAGCGGCCGGTCCTCGCCCCACAGCCGCTTCAGCGTGGCGTCGTGGAGCAGCACCGGCACACCGTCCCGGGTCAGCCGTACGTCGATCTCGACCGCGCCCGCGCCCGCGCGCACCGCGGAGCGGATCGAGGGCATGGTGTTCTCGCGGCACACATACGGGTCGCCGCGGTGGCCGACGGGGACGCATCCCGGCCCCGCCGGTCTCATCGGCCCGCGACCACCGTATAGGCGTCGATCTCCGCCGAGAGCCGCGCCTTGCCCTCGGCGTCCAGGAAGGACGCCTCGACCGCGTTCTTGGCGAGGGCAGCGACGCCCGCCGCGTCCAGATCCAGCAGCTGGGCCGCGACCTGGTACTCGGTGTTGAGGTCGGTGCCGAACATCGGCGGGTCGTCGCTGTTGATCGTGACCAGCACCCCGGCCTCGACCATCTGCTTCAGGGGGTGCTCACCGAGCGTGGCGACGGCGCGGGTGGCGATGTTGGAGGTCGGGCAGACCTCCAGCGGAATGCGGTGCTCCGCGAGATGGGCGAGCAGTTTCGGGTCCTGGACGGCGCTGGTGCCGTGGCCGATGCGCTCCGCCCGCAGCTCGATGAGGGCGTCCCAGATCGTCTGCGGCCCGGTGGTCTCGCCCGCGTGCGGCACACTGCGCAGCCCGGCGGCGATGGCCCGGTCGAAGTACGGCTTGAACTGGGGGCGCGGCACCCCTATCTCCGGACCGCCGAGACCGAAGGCGACCAGCCCCTCGGGGTTCAGCTCACAGGCGATCCGGGTGGTCTCCTCGGCGGCCTCGAGACCGGCCTCGCCGGGGATGTCGAAGCACCAGCGCAGCACCGTGCCGAAATCCGACTCGGCGGCCTTACGGGCGTCCTCGATCGCCTCGACGAAGGCGGTGTCCGGGATGCCGCGCCGGGTCGAGCTGTAGGGCGTGACGGTCAGCTCGGCGTAGCGGATGTGCTGCCGGGCCATGTCGCGGGCGATCTCGTAGGTCAGCAGCCGGACGTCATCGGCGTCGCGGATCAGGTCCACCACGGAGAGATAGATCTCGATGAAGTGCGCGAAGTCCTGGAAGACGAAGTACTCGGCGAGGGCCTCGGGATCGGTGGGCACCTTGGAGTCGGGGTGGCGGGCGGCCAGCTCGGCCACGATGCGCGGCGAGGCGGATCCCACGTGGTGCACATGGAGCTCCGCCTTGGGCAGCCCGGCGATGAAGGTGGTCAGATCGGTCAACAAAACCTCCGGGAGACGCCCGCCGACGGCGGGTTCCGGTCATCGTATTGTGTGGCGCCGACGGGCTCGCCACAGGCCGTAGCATGGGCGGACGTCTTTGTGGGGAGCTCCATGGCCGACCAGCACGATCCGTCCGAGCCGCGGGATGAGCAGCGGCGACCCGGACTGCCGAGGCAGCCCGAGCCGCTCGACCGCGACCCCTGGGCTCCACCGGCGCGGCGGGTCGCGATGGACAAGTCCGCTGGGGAGACAGGCGCGGCGGACAGTGGCGCGGGTGGTACGGGTGACGCGGGCGTGCCGGACAAGGCGGCGGACGGCGCGGGCATGGCGGACGTGGCGGACAAGGCGGCGGACGGCGCGGTGGGCGTGGGCGAGCAGGGCATACCCGCGCCCCGGCCCCCGGCAGCCCCCGCTCCCCGGCCCAAGGTGGCCGAGCAGCCGACCCTCACCTCACATCCCGCCATGCCGGGCCCGACGGCCCCGCCCCCTCCGCCGCCCCCGCCGAGCGCCGCGCGGCCACGGGGCCCGGTGCCCCCGCCGGGCGCGGTGCCCCCGCCGCCGCCCGCGCCGACCGGCCCGGGCACGCCCAGCGCCTACCCGGCGGGGCCGTACGGCCCCGCGGGCTACGCGCCGAACGGGTACGGCCAGAGCGGGTACGCCCAGCCGAACGGATACGGCCAGAGCGGATACACCCAGAACGGGTACGCCCAGCCCGCGTACGCGCAGCAGGCGCCGTACGAGCAGTCCCCTTACGGTGGGGCGGCGGGCCAGAGCCATCCCGGCTACGCCTACCCGGGCACGGGTTACCCCGGCACCGCCCAGCCCGGCACGGGTTACCTCAGCTCCGGTTACCCCGGCGCCGCCTACCCCGGAGGGGCGTACGGTCAGGGCTGGCCGGGCGGGCCGTATGTGCCGAACAACGGCCATGGCACGGCCGCCCTGGTCCTCGGCATCATCGGCCTGGTGCTCTTCGCGAGCATCGTGCTCGGCATCGTCCTCGGTGTGCTCGCGATCATCTTCGGTGTGCTCGGCCGCTCCAGGGCGGCTAGCGGCGAGGCGACCAATGGCGGCTCCGCGCTGGCCGGGGTGATCCTCGGCGTGGCCGCCGTGGTGGCGAGCGTCGTCATGATCTTCGTCTACATAGCCACCGAGGACGACGACTCGGGCAGCGATGACGACCCGGGCTATGCCACCGTCTCGGCCCCAGCGGTGCCCCCGCCCCCGCTCGCCGATATCAGCCGCTGACGCGCCTCCATCAGCGCGAACCCCAGCAGATTGAGCCCGCGCCAGCGGGCCGGGTCCGCCGCCCGCTCGTCGTCCGCCGCCAGCCCGATGCCCCACACCCGGTCCACCGGGCTGGCCTCCACCAGCACCCGCGACCCGGTGCCCAGCAGATAGTCGCGCAGCTCGGGGTGGTGGCCGAACTTGTGCACACTGCCCTCGACCACGAGCCCGAAGCGATGACGCCGCCAGGTCTCCTCGTCGAAGCCGCGCACCGCGCGGCCCGCGTCCTTGGCCTGCTTGGGGTGGGAGGCCCCGAGCGCCGAGCGCTCGGCCTCCGCGTCGCCGAACAGCCGCGCCTTGCCCGCCATCATCCAGTGCTCGGCCGTCGCGTAGGTCACCCCGGCCACGGTGAACGGCGACGGCCACCACTGGCTGAAGCACCCGGAACCCACGCTTCCGTCCGGTCTGGGCCGATGCCCCCAGAACCAGACGTACTTCAGGCGCTCACCGCGCGCCGCCCGCTCGACCAGCTCCTCGACCGACCGAGGGCCCCCGTCCGCCGAAACCGGTGGACTCCCCTCCGCCGAAACCGAATCCCCCACCCCGTTCGTCTTCATGCCCAGGATTCTCGCATCCCCCACTGACAGCCCCGCCGACCTGCGCAATTGGCCTGTCCAGGCATGAGTCCTGCCCATAACATTGCCGGACGTTAACCAGGAGGGGAGACCGAACGATGTCCAGCAACACACCCGGCCCACAGCAGGGGCCGTACGACCCACAGGCCAATCCCTACTCCGCGCCCCCGCCGCCGGCGCAGCCCCCGGCCGGGCAGCAGCCGCAGTACCCCGGGGCCGGCTACCCCGCCGCGCCGCCCCTCTACCCGGGGGCGGCCGGGATGCCGATGCAGCTGAGCAATGGCATGGGCACGGCCGCGCTGGTCTGCGGCATCGTCGGTCTGGTCTGCGGGATCACCTACTTCTTGTGGGTCTTCGCGGTCATCCTCGGCATCCTGGCGATCATCTTCGGCGCCATCGGCAAGGGGAAGGTCAGCCGCGGCGAGGCGAACAACGGGGGTTCGGCCACCGCAGGTCTGGTCTGCGGCATCATCGGCATGGTGCTCCCGGCGATCTACCTCGCCGCGCTGGACGCCGCCATCGACTCCGTCTTCTAGACGGCGCCCGGACCGGCCGTCCGGACCGGCTGCTCAATCCGTCGGTCCGGACCGGGGTCCGGCTCGGAAACGGTGATGCCGAGCCCACTCTGATCACTGAATCCGTCGCGAAACCAAAAAGCAACAACGGAATCCCTTGTTGAAGCGCTGCTCCTCTGTCAGGATCGGCCATCAATTCCGGTTGTAGCTACGCCGTGCCCCCATGGGCGGATCGGCGGAGGAGTGCGCGATGGATCAGCGGTTCGACGTGACGGAGCGATTCGCCGACGGTGCCCAGTACATCGCGGGCCGTCTGCGCGAGGGTGGCTCCGAGGGCACGCACGCGGTCGTCGACCCGGCCACCGGCGAGCAGGTGTTCAGCTACCGGCTCGCCGATACGGCCGATGTCGACGCCGCCGTGGCCGCCGCCGAGGCCGCCTTCCCCGAGTGGTCGGGCGCCACACCCGGCGAGCGGTCCGACGCGATGCACCGCTTCGCCGCGGCGCTCACCGAGCGGGCGGACGACCTCGCCCACGCCGAGTCGCTGCAATGCGGCAAGCCCATCAAGCTCAGCACCGAGTTCGATGTGCCCGGCTCCATCGACAACACCGCCTTCTTCGCGGGCGCCGCCCGCCACCTGGAGGGCAAGGCCGCGGGTGAGTACAGCGGCGACCACACCTCGTACATCCGCCGCGAACCCATTGGCGTCATCGGCTCCATCGCCCCCTGGAACTACCCCCTCCAGATGGCGGCGTGGAAGGTCCTCCCGGCCATCGCCGCGGGCAACACCATCGTGCTGAAGCCCGCCGAACTGACGCCCCTGACCTCGCTGATGTTCGCCCAGGCGGCCACGGAGGCGGGCCTCCCTGACGGCGTCGTCAACGTGGTGAGCGGTACCGGGCGTGAGGCGGGCGAGCGCCTGGTCTCCCACCCCGGCGTGGCGATGACCTCCTTCACCGGATCCACGGCGGTCGGCAAGCGGGTCGCGGAGCTCGCCACGGCCACCGTCAAGCGGATCCATCTCGAACTCGGCGGCAAGGCGCCCTTCGTCGTCTTCGACGACGCGGACCTGGAGGCCGCCGCCCACGGCGCCGTCGCGGGCGCGCTGATCAACACCGGACAGGACTGCACCGCGGCCACCCGGGCCTATGTGCAGCGCCCGCTGTACGACGCGTTCGTCGCCGCCGTCGCCGATCTCATGGCGACCGTAAGGCTCGGCGATCCCTTCGATCCGCACACCGACCTCGGCCCGCTGATCTCCCACGCCCAGCGCGACCGCGTGGCGGGCTTCGTGGACCGGGCCCGCGGCTACGCCACCGTCGTCACCGGCGGCGAGGCCCCGGGCGGCGACCTCGCCAAGGGCGCCTACTACCGGCCCACGCTCATCACCGGGGCGCCCCAGGACAGCGAGGTCGTCCAGTCCGAGATCTTCGGCCCGGTCCTGGTCGTCCTCCCCTTCGACGGCGACGACGAGGGCATCGCGCTCGCCAACGACACCCCTTACGGTCTCGCCGCCTCCGCCTGGAGCCGCGATGTCTACCGTACGGGCCGCGCCTCCCGCGAGATCCGGGCCGGCTGCGTCTGGATCAACGACCACATCCCGATCATCAGCGAGATGCCGCACGGCGGGGTGCGGGCATCCGGCTTCGGCAAGGACATGTCGGCGTACTCCTTCGAGGAGTACACGCAGGTCAAGCATGTGATGTTCGACAACACCGCGGTGGTCCGCAAGGACTGGCACCGCACGGTCTTCGGGGACCGACAGACCTGAATGTGCGGCCACCTCCGTGTGGCCTCGGCCGGCCGCCACCGGCCGACACCCTCGAAAGGCACAGCTTATGGAAGCACGGCACGAGCCCGAGAGCCTGTCCCCACCACAGATCGCCGCGATGCGGCGCTCCATGACCAACGGCCGTACGGCGCTCACCCGCCGCTCCCTGCTGCGTGCGGGAGGCGCCGGGGCGATCGCCGTCGGCGGGCTCGGGGCGCTCGGCGGCTGCGGTATCCCGCCCGCGGGACGCACCGAGGCGGACAACGCCTCAGACGACCACTCGGCCGAGGAGAAGCGGATCGCCTTCTCCAACTGGACCGAGTACATGGACGTCGGCAAGGGCGGCCGCCATCCGACCCTGGACGCGTTCCAGCGCCGTACCGGCATCAAGGTCAAGTACACCGAGGACATCAACGACAACGTCGAGTTCTTCGGCAAGATCAAGCCGCAGCTCGCGGCGGGCCAGGACACCGGCCGCGACCTCATCTGCGTCACCGACTGGCTGGCCGCCCGGATGATCCGGCTCGGCTGGATACAGCCGCTGGACCCCGCCCAACTGCCCCATGCGTACACCAACCTGGCGAAACCTTTTCGCACTCCGGACTGGGACCCGGGCCGCGCCCACTCCTACCCGTGGACCGGTATCCCCGCCGTCATCGCGTACAACAAGAAGGCCACCGGCGGCCGTAAGGTCACCTCGGTCTCGCAGCTGCTGGAGGACCCCAAGCTCAAGGGCCGGGTCGGGCTGCTGACCGAGATGCGCGACACCGTCGGGCTGACCCTCCTGGACATGGGCAAGGACCCCGAGACGGTCACCGCCGACGACTACGACGCCGCGATCGCCCGCCTCCAGAAGGCGTCCGACCGGGGCCAGGTCCGCCGCTTCACCGGCAACGACTACACCGGCGACCTCACCAAGGGCGACATCGCCGCCTGTATGGCCTGGGCCGGGGACCTGATCCAGCTCCAGTCGGACAACCCCGAGATCGAGTTCGCCATCCCCGACGCCGGCTATATGACGGCCACGGACAACCTCCTGGTCCCCAACAAGGCGCGCCACAAGAGGAACGCCGAACGGCTCATCGACTACTTCTACGAGCCCAAGGTCGCCGCGAAGATCGCCGCGTACATCAACTACGTCTGCCCGGTCGACGGAGTGCGCGAGGAGCTCGCGAAGATCGACAAGGCGCTGGCGGACAATCCGCTGATCCTCCCGGACGAGGAGATGGCCGCCAAGTCCCACTCCTTCCGCTCGCTCTCCAGCAAGGAAGAGACGGCATTCGAGGACAAGTTCGCCAAGCTCACCGGCGCCTGACAAGCGAGGAAGCGCACCGCCATGACCCAGCCCACCTCCGGCGGCGACGTCCGGCTCGACCGGATCAGCAAGACCTACGGGTCCTTCACCGCCGTCCACCCGCTCGATCTGCACATACCCGCCGGCTCCTTCTTCGCGCTGCTCGGCGCCTCCGGCTGCGGCAAGACCACCACCCTGCGCATGATCGCGGGCCTGGAGGACCCCACCACCGGGACCGTCCAGCTGGCCGGTGAGGACATCACCGTCCTCCCGCCCCACAAGCGGCCCGTCAACACCGTCTTCCAGAGCTACGCCCTCTTCCCGCACCTCGACATCTTCGAGAACGTCGCCTTCGGACTGCGCCGGCGCGGCGTCAAATCGGTGAAGAAGCAGGTCGAGGAGATGCTGGAGCTGGTCCAGCTCGGTGACTTCGCCCGCCGCAAACCGCAGCAGCTCTCCGGCGGCCAGCAGCAGCGCGTCGCGGTCGCCCGCGCCCTGATCAACCACCCCAGGGTGCTGCTGCTCGACGAGCCGCTGGGCGCGCTGGACCTCAAGCTGCGCCGTCAGATGCAGCTGGAGCTCAAGCGCATCCAGACCGAGGTCGGCATCACCTTCATCCATGTCACCCACGACCAGGAGGAGGCCATGACCATGGCCGACACGGTCGCGGTGATGAACGGCGGCCGGGTCGAGCAGCGCGGCGCCCCCGCCGAGCTCTACGAGAACCCCGGCACCACCTTCGTCGCCAACTTCCTCGGCACCTCCAACCTCATCGAGGCCGAGATCACCGACAAGAGCGGCGGGGACCTCGTGCTCACCGCCGCCGGCGGCAAGCTCGCCCTGCCCGCCGACCGATGTAGCGCCCCCGTTCGCACGGGTGGGAAACTGCTGGTGGGGGTGCGTCCCGAGAAGATCACCCTGGCCCATGCCGAGGACGCCGGGACCATCCCCGAGGGGCGCAACCGGATCACCGGGCGGATCGTCGACTCCAGCTTCATCGGCGTCTCCACCCAGTACCTCATCACCACCCCGGACTGCCCCGAGATCACCGTCTACGAGCAGAACATCGAGCGCGACGCCCGGCTCGTCCCCGGCGCCGAGGTCGTCCTGCACTGGAACCCCGCCCACACCTTCGGCCTCGACGCGGCCCAGGACATCGACGCCGGTACGGAGCTGGACGAGGAGGCCCCATGACGGCCACCGCGACTCCCGACGCGCCGCCGGCGGCCGGGCCCGTGCAGAAGCCACCCCTGGTCAAGCCCGCCGTCCGCAAGCGCCTGGTGCCCTACTGGCTGCTGCTCCCCGGCATCCTCTGGCTGCTGATCTTCTTCGCCGCGCCGCTGATCTACCAGGCGTCGACCTCCGTGCAGACCGGCTCCCTCGAAGAGGGCTTCAAGGTCACCTGGCACTTCCAGACCTACTGGGACGCGCTCACCGAGTACTACCCGCACTTCCTGCGCTCGGTGCTCTACGCCGCCACCGCCACCGTGCTGTGCCTGCTGCTCGGCTATCCGCTCGCGTACCTCATCGCCTTCCGGGCGGGGCGCTGGCGCAACCTGGTGATGATCCTGGTCATCGCGCCGTTCTTCACCAGCTTCCTGATCCGCACCCTCGCCTGGAAGACGATCCTGGCCGACAGCGGCCCGGTGGTGGGCGCGCTCAACTCGCTGCACCTGCTGGACGTCACCAGCTATCTGGGGATCACCGAGGGGCAGCGGGTGCTGGCCACGCCGCTCGCGGTGGTCTGCGGGCTGACGTACAACTTCCTGCCCTTCATGATCCTTCCGCTCTACACCTCCCTGGAGCGCATCGACCCCCGGCTGCACGAGGCCGCCGGAGATCTCTACGCCCGCCCCATCACCATCTTCCGGAAGGTGACCTTCCCGCTGTCCATGCCGGGCGTCGTCGCGGGCACGCTGCTCACCTTCATCCCCGCCGCGGGCGACTACATCAACGCCGAACTGCTGGGCTCCACCGACCAGAAGATGATCGGCAACGTCATCCAGTCGCAGTTCCTGCGGGTGCTGGACTACCCGACGGCGGCAGCGCTGTCCTTCATCCTCATGGCGGCCATCCTCACGATGGTCACCGTCTACATCCGCAAGTCCGGGACGGAGGACCTGGTGTGACGGCCCTGACGCGCTGGATACGGCGGAACCTGGTGGTCATCGCGGGGCTCGGCACCCTCGCGTATCTGATCCTGCCCAACGTCGTCGTCCTGGTCTTCTCCTTCAACAAGCCCAACGGCCGGTTCAACTACGAATGGCAGCGGTTCTCCACCGACGCCTGGACCGATCCGTGCGGCGTCGCCGACCTGTGCGGCTCGCTCTCGCTCAGCCTGAAGATCGCGATATGGGCGACGATCGGCGCGACCGTCCTCGGCACGATGATCTCCTTCGCGCTGGCCCGCTACCGCTTCCGAGCCCGCCCCGCGGTCAACAGCCTGATCTTCCTGCCGATGGCGATGCCCGAGGTCGTGATGGCCGCCTCGCTGGCCACCCTCTTCCTCAACATGGGCGTGGACTTCGGCTTCTGGACGATCCTCATCGCCCACATCATGTTCTGCCTGAGCTTCGTGGTGACGGCCGTCAAGGCGCGGGTGATGTCCATGGACCCCCGGCTGGAACAGGCCGCCCAGGACCTCTACGCCTCCCCGGCGCAGACCTTCCTGCGCGTCACCCTGCCGATCGCCGCGCCCGGGATCGCCGCGGGCGCGCTGCTGTCCTTCGCGCTCTCCTTCGACGACTTCATCATCACCAACTTCAACGCCGGCTCGACCGTGACCTTCCCCATGTTCGTCTGGGGATCCGCACAGCGCGGCACGCCCGTGCAGATCAATGTGATCGGAACGGCGATGTTCGCGGTCGCGGTGTTGTGCGTTCTCGTCGGCCAACTGGCCGGCGCCCGCCGCAAGAGGAGCTGAGAACCATGGCCACGGACGCCATGACCCGCTCGTCCGGGGGCGAGGGTGCCCCCACCCCGTCCGCACTCAAGGCCCTGGCCGGGGCCGCGTACCGGCCGTACTGGCTGGACGACCCCGGCAGGCCAGGCCCCCGCCCCGCCCTCGTCGGGGAGGAGCGGTGCGATCTGCTCGTCGTCGGCGGCGGCTACAGCGGACTGTGGACCGCCCTGATCGCCAAGGAGCGCGACCCCGACCGCGAGGTGGTCCTGGTCGAGGGCCAGGAGATCGGCTGGGCCGCCTCCGGGCGCAACGGCGGCTTCTGCGCCGCCTCCCTCACCCACGGCCTCGGCAACGGCGCCGCCCGCTGGCCCGATGAGCTGGCCGAACTCGAACGGCTCGGCCACCACAACCTCGACGCCATCGAGTCCGCCGTCGAGCGCTACGGCATCGACTGCGACTTCGAGCGCACCGGCGAGATCGATGTGGCCACCGAGCCGCACCAGGTGGCGGAGTTGCGCGAGGCCGCCCAGCTGGCGGCCGAAATCGGCGTCGGCGAGCAGGAGTTCCTCGACCGCGACGCGGTGCGCGCCGAGGTCGACTCGCCCACCTTCCTGGCCGGGCTGTGGGACCGCCGCGGCGTGGCCATGCTGCACCCCGCCAAGCTCGCCTGGGGCCTGGCGCGGGCCTGCGCCGAGCTGGGCGTACGGATCTACGAACACACCCCGGCCGAACGGCTGGCGAGCACGGGGGCGGCGATGGCCGTCCGCACCCCCTACGGCCGGGTGCGCGCCCGCCAGGTGGCGCTGGCCACCAACGCCTTCCCCGCGCTGGTGCGCCGCGTCCGCCCGTACATCACCCCCGTCTACGATCACGCGCTGATGACCGAGCCCCTTGACCAGGAGCAGCTCGACGCGATCGGCTGGCGGGGCAGGCAGGGACTCAGCGACACCGCCAACCACTTCCACTACTTCCGGCTCACCGCCGACCAGCGCATCCTGTGGGGCGGGTACGACGTCATCTACCGCTACGGCGGCCGGGTGCGCGCCGAATACGACCACCACCCCGCCACCTACCGCACCCTCGCCCAGCACTTCTTCCGCTGCTTCCCGCAGCTGGAGGGCGTGCGCTTCAGCCACGCCTGGGGCGGCGCCATCGACACCTGCTCGCGCTTCTCCGCGTTCTTCGGCAGCGCGCACGGGGGGAGGGTGGCGTACGCGCTCGGCTATACGGGCCTGGGCGTCGGGGCGACCCGGTTCGGCGCCGAGGTGATGCTCGACCTGCTCGCCGGTGAGCGCACCGAGCGCACCCGCCTGGAGATGGTCCGCAGCAAGCCCCTGCCCTTCCCGCCGGAACCGGTGCGGTGGGCGGGCATCGGGATCACGCAGTGGTCCATGACCCGGGCCGACGGGAACGGTGGGCGCCGCAATCTGTGGCTGAAGGCGATGGACAAGGTGGGGCTGGGGTTCGACAGCTGAGGCCGGAACCTCGTCGGGTCACCCCGGGCCGTTCCGCGCGGCCCGGGGTGACCGCGGCTTGTCGGGGCTGGGGTTTTACGGACCGCCGTGGCTCAATCGGCCGATCCTGAGCACCGTCCACAGCGGCAGACCGGACAGACACCAGCTCGCGACGGTGTCCAGCGGCCAGTGGTAGCCGCGCCTGACCAGCCCGGCGGCCACGGCGAGGTTCAGCACCGCGACGGCCACCAGGAGGGGCCGCCGGAGCCGCGGGCGCAGGAGGGGGTGGAGCAGCAGCGCCGCCGCGCCGTAGGCGACGGCGGCCGTCGCGGCATGGCCGGAGGGAAAGAATCCGGTCTCGTCCGCCAGCGGCCCGGGCGGGCCGGGGCGGTCGATCAGCGCCTTGAACGGAACCACCAGCGCCGGAACCGCCGCCATCGCCACCGCGGCGGCCAGCGGTGGCAGCCACCAGCGCGGTTCTTCCGCACGCCGGGCGCACCACGCCGCCCAGCCGAGGGCGACGGCGAGGACGGGGACCGCCACCGCCGTGTTGCCGAGGTCGGCGAGGAACTCGGCGACGGGGGAGGGGAGCGCCGAGCCGGCGATCGCGCGGCCGAGCCGTTCGTCGTAGCCGCGCAGCGGGCCATGGGCCGCGATCTGCCAGGTGCACAGCGCGAGCAAGACGATCAGTGCGAGGGGAGTGAGGGGCGTGCGGAGCGCGGGAAAGGGCGCCCGTGGCGCGGAAGGGGAGTGAACAGTCGGCGGCCCCGGAACAGGGGGGGTGGTTCCGGGGCCGCCGTGGCGATCGGTGTACCGCGCGCCCCGGGGGGTTTGGGGCGGGCGGCCGTCCGATCGGTGAGGAGATCCGGAGCCAGAGGCTCCAGTGGTGTGCGCGAGGGCACAGCCGGGTCGGGGCTGGGGAAGCACCGGCTCGGCATCGCCCGCAGTCCCCTGCGAGCGGGGTGTTTCTCTCATCTGCAATGACCGTACGGCAGCGAAGCCCCGCCCGACAGACCGATCACCCACCTGTCATCGGCCCCGCACATCTTCTTCACGCCACCCATCGGCCACTCACAGTCACAGCTCGGCGAAGGCGCTCTCGAGGATGTCGAGACCCTCGTTCAGAAGGTTCTCGCCGATCACCAGTGGCGGCAGGAAACGCAGCACATTGCCGTAGGTGCCGCAGGTCAGCACCAGCAGCCCGGCCGAGTGGCACGCCTTGGCGACGGCGGCCGTGGCCTCGGGGTTGGGGTCCTTGGTGCCGGACTTCACGAGTTCGATGGCGATCATGGCGCCGCGGCCGCGGAGGTCGCCGATGATGTCGTACTTCTCCCGCATCGCGGAGAGGCGGCCCTTCATGACCTCCTCGATGCGCTTGGCCCTGGCGTTGAGGTCCAGCTCGCGCATCGTCTCGATCGCGCCGAGCGCCGCCGCGCACGCCACCGGGTTTCCGCCGTAGGTGCCGCCGAGGCCGCCGGAGTGCGCCGCGTCCATGATCTCCGCGCGGCCGGTGACGGCGGCCAGCGGCAGACCGCCCGCGATGCCCTTGGCGGTGGTGATCAGGTCCGGGACGATGCCCTCGTCCTCACAGGCGAACCACTGGCCGGTGCGGCAGAAGCCGGACTGGATCTCGTCCGCGACGAAGACGATGCCATTGGACTTGGCGAACTCCGCGATCCTGGGCAGGAAGCCCTTGGCGGGCTCGATGAAGCCGCCCTCGCCGAGGACCGGCTCGATGATGATCGCGGCCACGTTCTCCGCCCCGATCTGCTTGCTGATCATGTCGATGGCCTGGGCCGCGGCCTCCTCGGCGCAGTTCTCCGGGCCGGTCAGCCAGCGGTAGGGGTAGGCGAGCGGAACGCGGTAGACCTCCGGCGCGAAGGGGCCGAAGCCGTGCTTGTACGGCATGTTCTTGGCGGTGAGCGCCATGGTGAGGTTGGTCCGGCCGTGGTAGCCGTGGTCGAAGACGACGACCGCCTGGCGCTTGGTGTACGAACGGGCGATCTTCACCGCGTTCTCCACCGCCTCGGCGCCCGAGTTGAACAGCGCCGACTTCTTGGCGTGGTCGCCGGGCGTGAGCCGGGCCAGCTCCTCGCAGACCTCCACATAGCCCTCGTACGGCGTGACCATGAAACAGGTGTGCGTGAAGTCCGCCAGCTGCGCGGACGCCCGGCGCACGACGGCCTCCGCGGAGGAGCCGACGGAGGTCACGGCGATACCGGAACCGAAGTCGATCAGCGAGTTGCCGTCCACGTCCTCGATCACACCGCCGCCCGCGCGCACGGTGAAGACCGGCAGCACACTCCCCACCCCACCGGCGACCGCCGCGTTCTTACGGGCGAGCAGCTCCTGCGACTTCGGGCCGGGAATGGCGGTGACGACGCGACGCTCCTGGGGGAGGGCAGGGCCTCCGGACAGTTCGGTCATGACGGGCTCCAGGGGAAAGAACAGGGGGTTTTAGTCGCAGGCTATGGGCGCGGCGAGGGATGAGGCATGTTCCGTTCGGGAGCACTGCGCGTGTTTCCTTGTCCGCGACGGCCATAGCCCGACGGCGGCCTTACGGATCCCACGAGCGAGACGGGCCCGCCCGGGTCGCTGAACTCCCCGCGCGGGAACACTAGATTGAGCGATGGCGCGAAAGCCGAGGAACAGCCGGTCAGGGGGCAAGGGGCAGCACATGGACACCGAGGGCACGTTCGACCCAAGCAGCACACGCCACAACCCGCCCCCACCCCCGCAATCCCCACCTTCCTTTCCCGCTGCCCCACCGCCGATGCCGCCGACCGCGCCCCCGGCGGCCCCCGGAGCGCCTCCGGTCCCCGCACCCTCGGCCCGCCCGTCCTTCGTCGCCTGGCTGCGCGCTCCGCGGTCCGAGGCGGCGCCGGGGGTGTGGACGTACGAGCACAAGCCGAAGGCACCGGAGGAGCCGGATCGGATTCCGGGGCAGCGGCTGCTCGGCGGGGCCCTGATCTCGGGTTTGTGCGGCTGGCTGGTCTGGTCACTGATCTATTACGAGTACTTCGGCAGCTTCTACCTCTGGCCGCTGTACTTGCTGACGCCGGAGTCCTGGGTCGAAGGCGACGACAAGATGGCGTTCGTCTGGGCTTGGCGTATCTACCAGGTCATCTTCGCAGGGGTCCTCGCCGTGATCTTCGGCCGTGTCGGCCACTGGCCCGAGGTCTGGCGTCGTTACATCGCGCCCCTCTTCCGGCGGGCCTGGGATGAGCCCGCTCCTGAGGTGGCAGCCGCGGGGCGGCCGGAGGGGGATCCGGTGGAGTGGCCGCAGTTGCGGGCCGCGGGGGGGCACAGTGCGGCTGATCGGCTGGCGGCGGACGCGCGGGCGGGGGCGATGAATGACGTCGACCACGCCCGGATCGAGCGCGCCTGGCAGTCCGTGCGGGCGGGGAGGTATTCGCTCGCCTCGTTCACCGACACCGTGCTGCGCCATGGCGCCGCCTCGTTCGGCCATCCGTCCGGGGCGCGGGATCTGCCCGTCCGGACGGCGCGGCATGATCTCCTCGCCCATCAGGTCCGCCTCGGCACCGCCCCTGAGGATCCCCGCAATCCTTACCAGCACCGCGGCGTCGGGCTCGCCCTCGATCCCGAGGTGCTCGGCACCTCGCTGCTGGCCGTCGGGCCGCCCGGTTCGGGGAAGACGGGGCGGGTGGTGCGGCCCGTCGTGGAGTCGCTGTGTCTACAGGCGCTCGCCGGGCAGGTCGCCGTCGTGGCGGTCGGGGCGGCGGGGGCCGGGCTCGGGGCGGATGAGGCGTTCGACGTCGTCGTGAAGATCGGCCGGCCCGACTCCGGCTACGACCTCGACCTCTACGGCGGCACCACCGACCCCGACGAGGCCGCGGGCATCCTCGCCGAGGCCCTGATCGGCGACATGGCGGCCTCGCTGCCCGGCGGGGACAGCCGGCGCGCCGCCACCGCGCTGGCCCAGCTGCTCGGCCCCTACCGCGCGGCCCACGGCCGCTTCCCGTCCGTCCCGGATCTGCGGGAGCTGCTGGACGGTTCCAAGGCGGCCGTCAACGCGCTGCGTGAGGCGCTGGACGAGGCGGGGGAGCGGGCGCAGGCCCGTGAGCTGGAGGCGCGGGTCCGGCAGTCGGGCGCGCCCGGGGACGTGGGCGCGCTGCTCGCGGACCGGATCGCACTGCTGGACCGGCCCGCGTTCGCCGATTTCTTCGACACCACGGGCGACCGCCGCCCGTTCTCGCTCCGCGCCCTCGAACACCCCCTCCGGGTCCGTATCGACCTGCCCGAGCGGGGCCACGCGGAGGCGTCGCGGATGCTCGCGCGGCTGGTCCTGGCGCAGTTCACCGAGTGCGCCGTGGGCCGGGCCGACCGTTCGCTGTTCGCCTGCCTCGTCCTGGACGACGCCTCGCACACCATCACCCCCGAGGCCCTGCGCGGCATCCAGCGGCTCCGCTCCGCCCACGCGGGCGCCGTGCTCACCCTCCGGACCCTCGACGACGTGCCCGAGTCGCTGCGCAGCGCGCTGCTCGGCGCGGTCGGCTGCCGGATGGCCTGTGCCGGGGTGACGACCTGGGACGGGGCGCGGTTCGCCGAGGTGTGGGGGACGGAGTGGGTCGAGACCCGCGACGTCACCGACCGGCAGATCATCGCCGATGAGCCGCTCACCAAGGTGCTGCACTTCATCCGTAAGGTCGCCACCGGCAAGGCCGTGACCACGCAGTCGGTGACCGTACGGACGGTGGAGCGCGAGCGCTGGTCCGCTTCGGAGCTGGCCCATGCGGTACCCCCGGGGCACGCGGTGCTGTCGGTGACCTCCGTAAGGGGCGAGGGCGGGCCCCCGGTGCTGGTGGATCTGCGCGGGTGACCGGCGGCCGTCGGCTCAGGGCGGCCGGGGCGGCCGGGGCAGCCGGACACCGCAGCGTCACGGCCATACCCGTGGCGAAATCAGGTCGTCAATTCCGCGTTTTCCTCCATTGAGGCAGAATCGGCAGTAGCCGTTCATACGGGACGGTGAAGTCGTCGCAAGTCGTCGCATTCGCTTCGAAGGTGCCATGCCTCCCACGCTCGCCTCGCTCGTCCGCCACCCCGGCCTCAAGCTGTCCGTCCTCGCGGGTGAGGACCGGCTGGAGACGCCCGTGCGCTGGGCGCATGTCAGCGAGCTGCCCGACCCCGTGCCCTATATGGACGGCGGCGAACTGCTCCTGATCACCGCGATGCAGATCGAGGCGGATGACCCGGAGGAGATGAGCCGCTATGTGCGGCGGCTGGTGGGCGCGGGCGTCGTGGGGCTCGGCTTCGCGCTCGGCGTCAACTACGCCGAGGTGCCGCCCGCGCTCGCCACGGCGGCCAAGGAGGAGGGGCTGCCACTGCTCGGCGTTCCCCGCCGCACCCCGTTCATCGCGATCAGCAAGGCCGTCTCCGCGGCGATAGCCGCGGACCAGTACCGGGCCGTGACGGCCGGGTTCGAGGCGCAGCGCGAGCTGACCCGCGCCGCCATCGGCGCCGAGGGGCCCGCCGCGCTGCTCGCCCGGCTCGCCGCCCACGTCGACGGCTGGGCCGCGCTCTACGACGTCTCCGGCGCCGTGGTCGCCGCCGCCCCCGACTGGGCCGCGCGCCGCGCCGCCCGGCTCACCGCCGACGTCGAGCGGCTGCGCTCCCGCCCCGGCCCCGCGAGCATCGTGGTCGGCGGGGGCTGCGGACCGGCCGGGGCCACGGGCGCGGAACCGGCCGAGGAGTCGGCCGTCGCCGACCGGGTGGAGCTCCAGTCGCTGGGCACCGGACGCCGTACGCGTGGGGTGCTCGCGGTCGGCACGGGCGCGCCGCTGGGCACCGCCGAGCGCTACGCCGTGCACTCCGCGGTCGCGCTGCTGACCCTGACCACCGAGCGTTCCCGCGCCCTCCAGGAGGCCGAGCAGCGGCTCGGCGCCGCCGTGCTGCGGATGCTGCTCGCGGGCGAGCCCGATCATGCGCGGGCGGTCGCCGGGCGGCTGTACGGCGGGCTGCTCGACGCGCCGTTCCGGATGCTGGTCGCCGAGGTGCCGTCCGGTGGTACGGCCCAGCAGGCCCACGCGGCGCCCTCCACCGCGGACGACGCCCCCGCGCAACACCCCACGGAGGCCACCACCACGGCCGCGGGTGAGGCCGGGGAGACCGACCCCCTCGGCACGCTCATCGACACCATGGAGGCGGCCGCGGCCCGTATCGGCGAGTCGGTGCTGGTCGTGCCCGACGGCGAGCGGCTCATGGTGCTGGCCCCCGACGGCGGGGCGGCGGTCGCGGCATGTGCCGAGCACGCCCGGGCCGTCGAGGCGCGCCGGGGTACGAAGGCCCGCCCCCGCGACCGCGCCGCGGGCGCCGCGTCCCGCGGCGACGAGCTCGTCATCGGGCTGTCCGCCCCCGCGGGCCCCATCGCCGCCGCGACCGCCTACCGCCAGGCGGAGCAGGCGCTGTCGGTGGCGCGCCGCCGCGGCCGGATGCTGGTCGAGCACGAGCAGGTGGCGGCGGGTTCGGTACTGCCCCTGCTCGCCGACGACGCCGTCAGGGCGTTCGCCGACGGCATGCTGCGCGCCCTGCACGAGCACGACGCCACCGGCCGGGGCGATCTGGTCGCCTCGCTGCGCGCCTGGCTCTCCCGGCACGGCCAGTGGGACGCGGCCGCCGCCGACCTCGGCGTCCACCGGCACACCCTGCGTTACCGGATGCGCCGCGTGGAGGAGATCCTGGGCCGCTCGCTGGACGACCCGGACGTCCGCATGGAGCTCTGGCTGGCCCTCAAGGCCACGGCCCCCGGCACCTCGGCCTGAACCGCCTCCACCTCCGCCCTCCTCCGTCCCCCACCTCCGCCCCGAGCCGTCGACTCTTCCCGATCAACGCCCCGGCCGTCCCACCCCGGTCACCACCCACAACCCCCTCCTCCCGATCCCTCCCCATTCCGGCACGCCATTGCGTAGCGCCCGCGCGCCCGACTGCTACGCCTCGGACAAACACCGAGCAGGCCGGGCGCGCCTACGGTGGGAGGAGAGACACCACTTCAGAAGGGTCGGGATCCGCTGTGCCAGACACACACGAAGCTGTCACCCACGCGTTCTGGCTCGCCGGCCGCAAGGCGACGGGCGAGAGCACGATCGAGGTCACCTCGCCCTGGGACGGCCGCCGCGTCGGCGTGGTGAGCGTTCCCACCGATGCGCAGATCGAGGAGGCCGTCGCCGCGGCCGACGCGGTACGCGAGGAGTTCGCCGCGACCCCCGCGCACGTCCGGGCCGCTGCGCTGGACCATGTGTCGCGCCGTATCGCCGAGCGCGGCGAGGAGATCGCCCGGCTGATCTCGGACGAGAACGGCAAGCCGATCAAGTGGGCGCGCGGCGAGGTGGGCCGCGCCGTGTCCGTCTTCCGGTTCGCGGCCGAGGAGGCCCGCCGCTTCAACAGCGGGGACGCCCAGCGGCTGGACACCGACGCCGGTGGCACCGGGCGGCTCGCGCTGACCCGCCGCTTCCCGCGCGGCACCGTCCTCGGCATCGCGCCGTTCAACTTCCCGCTGAACCTCAGCGCCCACAAGGTCGCCCCGGCGCTCGCCGTCGGCACGCCGATCATCCTCAAGCCGGCTCCCGCGACCCCGCTGTCCGCGCTGGTCCTCGGCGAACTGCTGGCCGAGACCGAGCTCCCGGCGGGCTCCTGGAGCGTCCTTACGGTGCCCAACGACCGGATGCCCGCGCTGGTCCAGGACGAGCGGCTGCCGGTCATCTCCTTCACCGGTTCGGAGAAGGTCGGCTACGCGATCAAGGAGTCGGTGCCGCTCAAGCACTGCACCCTGGAGCTCGGCGGGAACGGCGCCGCGGTCGTGCTGTCGGACTACGCCGCCGACGCCGACCTCGACTGGGCGGCCACCCGCATCGGCACCTTCTCCAACTACCAGGGCGGACAGTCCTGCATCTCCGTACAGCGGGTGATCGCGGACGCGTCCGTCTACGAGGAGCTCGTGCCGAAGATCGTCGCGGCCGTCGAGGCGCAGGCCACCGGCGACCCGACCGAGGACGCCACCGATGTCGGCCCGCTGATCAGCGAGGACGCCGCCAAGCGCGTCGAGGCCTGGGTGGACGAGGCCGTCCGGGCCGGCGCGAAGCTGCTCACCGGCGGCAAGCGCGAGGGCTCGAGCTACGCCCCGACCGTGCTCGCGGACGTCCCCGCCGATGTCGCCGTCTCCTGCGAGGAGATCTTCGGACCGGTGCTCACCCTGCACAAGGTGGCGGACGAGGACGAGGCGTTCGCGGCCGTCAACGACTCCAAGTACGGCCTCCAGGCGGGCGTCTTCACCCGCGAGGTGCAGACCGCCTTCCGTGCCCACCGCGCGCTGGAGGTCGGCGGCGTGATCGTCGGCGATGTGCCCTCGTACCGTGCCGACCAGATGCCCTACGGCGGCGCCAAGAGGTCCGGCGTCGGCCGCGAGGGCGTGCGGTACGCGATGGAGGACTACACCTACGAGCGGGTCATGGTCCTCACCGGCCTCGACCTCTGATCCACCCACCGCCGGGCCCCGCCACGAGAAGGGCCCCGCCACGAGAAGGGCCCGGCGCATGAGAGCGCATGGGGTTGACCCGTCCCGGCCACTCCGGACCCTCAACCGGAGAAGCCGAGACGGGCCAGTCTCAGGCCGCCGCCGCGCAGCGTGATGTGAAGGTCGTGCACGCCGGTCGGCGGTGTGGGCAGGGCGGCGCGGACCGTGGTGTAGAGGTAGCGGCCGCCGGTGGGCGGGACGGCGGCGGTGGCCAGGGTGGTGCCGTCGGCGAGGTGCGCCTCGACCATCGCGTCATGCTCCGCCCCGGCGGAGTCGTACGCGGCCTCGACCGTCATCGCCATGGCCCCCGCGCCGAAGTCGCAGGCGCGGAAGAGCAGTCGGCCGACCGCGTCGTCACGGCAGGCCACCGCGTCCCCGTGGACCTTGGCGCGGTCCACCAGCACGATCCCGTCCGCCGCGTCGTAGTCCGCGGCCTCCAGACCGCGCCGCAGCACCGGGCGAGGCGGGGGCGGCGGGCCCTCGACGGTCACGGTGGCGGTGGCGCGGAGGTCCGCGCTGGACGCGCCCGCGTGGATCTCGTACGTCCCCGGGTCGACGGTCCAGCGGCCGTGCGCCACGTCCCAGAAGCCCAGCGCGTCCTCGACCGGCACCGTGAAGAACAGCCGTACCCTCTCACCCCGGCGCAGCCGCACCCTGCGATGGGCGATGAGCCGGCGGTGCGGCAGCGGGACCCGCGACCCCGGGGCGCTCGCGTAGATCTGCACGACCTCCTCGCCGTCGCACGGACCGGAGTTGGCTACCTCGCACTCCACGGTCAGCCCCGCCTCCCGCCGCACCGACAGCTCGCCGTAGGCGAAGGCGGTGTACGACAGGCCGTGCCCGAAGGGGAAGAGCGGGGCGCCGTCGAAGTACAGATAGGTGGCGCGCGAGGCGATGATGTCGTAGTCGAGCGGATCGGGCAGATCGTGGTCGGAGGCGTACCAGGTCTGCGGTAGCCGCCCCGCCGGTGAGACGTCCCCGAACAGCACCCGGGCCAGCGCCGTGCCCGCCGCCTGGCCGCCGTGCGCCGTCCACAGCAGCGCGGGCAGCGCATCGGCCGCCTCCGCGACCGCGTACGGATAGCTCGAGGTCAGCACCAGTGCGGTCCGCGGATTGGCGGCGTGGGCCGCGCGCCACAGCCGCCGCTGCTGGGCGGGCAGGGCGAGAGTGGTGCGGTCCTCGGTCTCCCGGCCGCCGATGTGCGGGTCGTTGCCCGCCACGACCACCACGGCGTCCGCCCGCGCGGCGGCGCGGGCCACCGCGTCCTCGCCGCGCTCGACGACCTCCAGCCGGAAGACGGTCCCGGTCCCCTCCTCGCCGCCGTCACGTTCGGCAACCTTCAGCCCGCCCGCGGCGACACAGACGTAGCCGCCCGTCCCCAGGTGCCTGAGGAGGTGTCCGTCGGGGTGCGCTTCGAGCGTGAACGTCTCCTGGACCACCCAGCCCCCGGGCTGCTCCGCCGCCGCGCGGACGAAGCCGTCCTGGGCCACGGTCAGATAGCGGCCGGAGGGCGCGCGCAGGGTGAGCACACCGCCGCCCCAGTCGGCCAGGGACAGATCGGTGGGGGTGCCGCCGACGGTCAGCGGCGGCGGATCGGTACGGCCCTCCGTACGCGCCGGGTCGAGCGAACCCGATGGCTCCGGACCCTCGTCCTCCGCCGCCGGGTCCGGCACCCGCACCCAACCGGCCGCCGTGCGCAGCCGTACGGTGTCCAGGCCGTCCGCGAACACCACCCGGTCCGCGCCGAGCCGTTCGGCCAGCGCCTCGCGCGGCGAACCGCGGCGGATCAGGCTGCCGCTGTACCAGTCCAGCTTGCACTCGTCGGCGAGCGGACCGACGACCGCGAGGGTGCGGACGGCGCTCTCGGAGAGCGGCAGCAGACCGTCGTTGGTGAGGAGAACGACGGCCTGTTCGGCCGCCTCCAGGGCGAGCGCCCGATGGGCGGGGGTGTCGAAGGCACCGTCGAGTTCCTTTGGCTGCCCGCCGGGCCCGTCGAACTCGCCCAGCGCACACCGCATCCCCAGCAGCCGCCGCACCGCCGTGTCCACCGTGGACACGTCGATCAGCCCGCGCGCCAGCGCGCCCCGCACCCGCGCGATCGTCTTCGACGGGTTCTGGTCGTGGTCGGTGAAGCTGTCCACCCCCGCCCGCAGGGCCGCCGCGATGGCCTCCTCATGGGTGTCGAAGTAGTGCTCGGAGTCGACCAGGTTGGACGGCGCGCCCGCGTCGGAGCAGACCACCAGCTCCTGGTCGGTCCAGGCGCGCAAGTGCTCGCGCAGATACGGGGAGACGTGGTTGGGCCGCCCGTTGACCAGGTTGTACGCGGGCATCACCCCGGCCACCGCGCCCGCCCGCACCGCCCCGCGGAAGGCCGCCAGATCGTATTCGTGCAGCACCCGCGGCCGCACCGAGGAGGAGGTGGTGTCCCGGTCGGTCTCGTTGTTGTGCGCCAGCCAGTGCTTGAGGACGGGCGCGGTGCGCCAGCGGTCCGGGTGGTCGCCGCGCAGTCCGCGGGTGTAGGCCGTGGCCAGGGCCGAGGTGAGGTACGGATCCTCGGCGTACCCCTCCTCGTTGCGGCCCCAGCGCGGATCGCGCAGCGGATTCACCGTCGGCGACCACACATTGAGGCCCACCCGCGGATCGCGTGCGCGCATGGCCCGTGCCTCGCGGCCGACCGCCTCGCCGACGCGCCGCACCAGCTCCGGGTTCCAGGTCGCACCGAGCCCTACGGCCTGGGGGAAGACGGTCGCAGGGCCCATCCAGGCGACGCCGTGGAGCGCCTCCTGCCCGGTGCGGAAGGGCGCGAGGCCGAGCCGTTCCACTCCGGGCGCGTACTGGTGGAGCATCGCGATCCGCTCATCCAGCGTGAGCCGGGCCAGCAGATCCTCGACGCGGGCACGCACCGGCAGCCGTGGATCGCGGAAGGGCGGATCGCGGAAGGGCGGACGCGTGATCAGATCACCGTCATCGCTCACGGATACGGCCCCTCTTCCCCAGCTCGTGCGCCGAATTCCCCAGCCCCTGATGTCGAGTCGAGCGAGTCGATTCGACATCGATTCGAAGCGCTTCGATGCTGGGCGCACCATGCCCACCCTGTCAAGGCTCCACGGCGGCACGACCCGTCGGCACCTTGCGCCACCGCTCTTGCGCGACCCCACCCCCCGCCTTAATCTCAGCGCAATATTGAAGCGCTTCGACCAATCTTCGATCAATCTCGGCCAACTCGACCATCGGTCGTACGGCGGGCACGCCACGAAGGGTTGACGCAATGCCGAACTCCCAGGCTTCGGCCTCCACTTCCCCTCCCAGCCGGAGAACCTTCCTGGCCTCCACGGCGGTTGCCGCGGCGGCCGTCGCGGGAGGTGCTCCGCTGCTCACCGGCTGCTCCACCGAGGAGGGCTCCGGCAAGGGCGGCACCACCTCCGGCAAGGAGTTGAAGAACCTACTGCCGACCTATGTGGCCTCGAAGGTCGCGGACCCCGACATCCCCAGCGTCAACGGCTCCAGCCCCGGCTACACCAAGGCACCGCCCGCCGCCGAACTGGTCGCCTCCGTGCGGGGCAAGCCCGGCCACGGCGGCAGCTACACGATGTTCGAACCGCTCTGGGGCACCCCGCCGCCCAAGAACAACGCCTACTACAAGGCGGTCAACAAGGCGCTCGGCGCCACGGTCAAGCTCCAGCCGCAGGACGGCAACACCTATGGCGAGAAGCTCGGCGCCGTCCTCGCCTCGGGCGACATCGCCGATATCGTGATGATCCCGCTCTGGGAGATGGGCGGCCGGATCCATGGCGCGGTCAGCGCCAAATTCGCCGACCTGGGCCCGTATCTCTCCGGTGACAAGGTCAAGAAATATCCGAACCTCGCCGCCATTCCCACCGCCGCCTGGCAGATGTCCGTCTTCGGCGGCAGGCTCCGCGGGCTGCCGATGCCCTCCCGTCCGCTCGCCGGTGTCATTCCGTACTACCGCGAGGACATCTTCGGCAAGGAGGGCTATCACGTCCCCAAGAGCCCGGCGGAATTCCTCGCCCTGGCCAAGGAGATCACCCGGCCCAAGAGCAAGGTGTGGGCCTGCGACGACATGTGGTGGTCGGCGCAGCGGTTCTTCGGCTGCCCGGGGGAGAAGCCGTACTACTGGATCGAGAAGAACGGCAAGCTGGTCCACAAGGTCGAGACCGAGAACTATCTCGAGGCCCTGGAATGGTGCCGCAAGCTCTTCGCCGGGGGCTATGTCCACCCCGACGCGGTCGCGGGCAAGGCCAATGACGCGCTGACCCGCTTCACCTCCGGCCAGACCCTCATCTACAACGACGGCGACGCCAAGTGGTACGGCGCCACCTTCGAACAGGCCGGTCCCAACCCCGACTTCAAGATCCAGGGAATGGACTGGTTCGGCCCCGACGGCGGCGATCCCGTCATCTATCTCGACCCGCCCGCCCAGATCTGGTCGTTCCTCAACAAGAACCTCTCCAAGGACCAGATCGAGGAAATCCTCGCCCTCGCGAACTTCATCGCCGCGCCCTTCGGCACCAAGGAGCAGCGCCTCATCGACTACGGCGTCGAAGGCGTGCACCACGAGATGAAGAAGGGCGTCCCGGTCAAGAACGCCACGGGGGTCCGGGACGTCCAGGACACCTACCGCTTCATCGTCTCCCCGCAGGCGAGCGTCGCCTATCCGGACTTCCCGCGGATGGTCGAGGACTACTGCGGCTGGATGCGGCGGATGGGCGAGTTCGCCAGGAAACCGCTCTTCTACGGAATGCAGATACAGGAGCCCAATCGGTACGCCTCGCTCTACACGCCGTTCGAGGACCTCGCCAAGGACGTCACCCGGGGCCGTAAGTCGATCAAGGACGCCCAGCGGGCCATCAGCGACTGGCGCAGCGGTGGCGGCCACCGGCTCCGCGACTGGTACGCGGGGCTCCTCGACGAGAACGGCAGCGGCGCCTGATGGCCGAGCGGGCCCGCGGCGCCCTGTCGGACCGTGGCACCGGGCCGAGACACGGCACCGCGGCGGGCCCCGCCACTCCGCCAGGCCCGGGCACCCCGACCGCCCGCACCGGATGGTGGCACCGGCTGCGCCGCGACCGCACCCTGCTGCTGATGGTCGCCCCCGCCGTCGGTCTGCTCCTGCTCTTCACCTACGTCCCGCTGCTCTGGACCACGGTCGCCTTCAAGGATTACGACCCGTTCACCCAGGGGCTGTGGACCAGCCCCTGGGTGGGCCTCGACAACTTCACCCTCCTCTTCGAGGACAGCCGCTTCTGGGACGCCTTCGCCAACACCCTCTCCATCACCTTCATCCAGCTGGTGCTGTTCTTCCCGGTCCCCATCGCGCTGGCGCTGCTGCTCAACAGCGTGCTCAGCGACAAGGTCCGCGGCTTGGTGCAGTCGATCCTGTACCTGCCGCACTTCTTCTCCTGGGTGCTGGTGATCACGATCTTCCAGCAGATGCTCGGCGGCGCCGGACTGCTCGCCCAGCAGCTGCGCGCCCACGGGCACGAGGGCTTCGACCTGATGACCGACCCGGGCGTCTTCAAGTTCCTGATCACCGCCCAGCTGGTGTGGAAGGACGCGGGCTGGGGCGTGATCGTCTTCCTGGCCGCGCTCTCCGCCGTCAACCAGGACCTCTACGAGGCCGCGGCCGTGGACGGCGCCAACCGCCGGCGCCGGATGTGGCACGTCACGCTGCCCGCGCTGCGCCCGGTGGTCGCCCTGCTGCTGGTGCTGCGCGTGGGCGACTCGCTGACCGTCGGCTTCGAGCAGATCCTGCTCCAGCGTGACGCGGTGGGGCCCGGCGCCTCGGAGGTCTTCGACACCTATGTGTGGTGGGTCGGCATCGCCAACACCGACTACGGGATCGCCGCCGCCGGCGGTCTGATCAAGGGCGCCTTCAGCCTGGTGCTGGTGCTGATCGCCAACAAGGTCGCCCATATGCTCGGCGAGCAGGGGGTTTACCGGAAATGACCGTGACCGAGCGGACCGCGGCCGAGACCGGACCCGCTGCCCCGCCCCCGCGGCGGCGCCGCGACGAGAGGCGCCCGGTGTGGGAGGAGGAGCCCGGCCGGGTCGGCCAGGGGCTCAAGGGGGCCACCCTGGTCGGGGTGTGTCTGGCGATCCTCGGCCCGCTGTGGGTGGTGATCGTCACCAGCCTCTCCGACCAGAGGACCATCACCGACGCCGGGGGGCTGGTGATCTTCCCCAAGACGATCACCTTCCGGGCCTACACCGAGCTGCTGAGCGGCGGCACGGTGACCCGGGCGACGCTCGTCAGCCTCGCGCTCACCGCCGTGGGCACCGTGATCAGCACCGTCGTCTCGGTCCTGTGCGCCTACGGCCTGTCCCGCCCGGGGTCCTTCCTGCACCGGCCGATCCTGATGGTGCTGCTGGTCACCATGTTCTTCAACGCCGGTCTCATTCCCACGTATCTGCTGGTCACCGAGGTCGGCCTGGAGGGCAGCTACTGGTCGATGATCCTGCCCGGGGCCGTCTCGGTCTTCAACGTCCTGGTGCTGCGGGCGTTCTTCCAGAACATCGCGCCCGAGCTGATCGACAGCGCCCGGATCGACGGCGCGGGGGACTGGCGGATCCTGTTCCGCATCGTGCTGCCGCTGTCGAAGGCCGTGATCGCGGTGGTCTCGCTCTTCTACGCGGTCGGCTACTGGAGCCAGTGGTTCAACGCCATGCTCTACCTCAACGACCAGGACATGTGGCCGCTCCAGATGATCCTGCGCCAGCTGGTGATCAAGCAGCAGGCGCCGCAGGGCATGTCCCAGATGATCTCCACCCAGCAGATCCCCGGACTGGCCGTGCAGATGGCCGTCATGGTGCTCGCGCTGATCCCGGTCGCGGTGCTCTACCCCTTCGTCCAGAAGCACTTCACCAAGGGCATGCTCACCGGCGCCGTCAAGGGCTGACGCCGGTCGCCCCCCGTACCCAGCCGACCCGAGACGGGAGCCGGTATGCCCGACCTGAACGACGCCACCCGCGGCCGCCTCCTCTACGGCGGCGACTACAACCCCGAGCAGTGGCCCGAGAGCGTCTGGCACGACGACATCCGGCTGATGCGCCGGGCGGGCGTCACCACCGTCACCGTCGGCGTCTTCTCCTGGGCGCGGCTCGAACCCCGCCCCGGCGCACGGGACTTCGACTGGCTGGACCGGGTCCTGGACCTGCTCCACGAGGGCGGGATCGAGGTGTGCCTGGCCACCCCGACCGCCTCCCCGCCGCCCTGGATGGGCTCCCGCCATCCCGATACCCTGCCGCGCGACCAGAACGGCACGGTCGTCTGGTACGGCTCACGGAACCAGTTCTGCGCCTCGTCGCCCGTCTACCGCGACCACGCCCTGCGCATCACCGAGGACCTGGCGGACCGCTACGGCGGCCATCCGGCGCTGCGGATGTGGCACGTCGGCAACGAGTACTCCACCCACTGCTGGTGCGACGAGACCGCCCGGCACTTCCGCCGCTGGCTGCGCGCGCGGTACGGCGGCCTGGCCGCCCTCAACGAGGCGTGGGGGACGGCCTTCTGGAGCCAGCGCTACGACTCCTGGGAGGAGATCATCCCGCCGCGCCGCGCCCAGTACCTGATCAACCCCGGCCAGGCGCTGGACTTCCGCCGCTTCACCAGCGACGCCCTGCTGGAGTGCTTCACCGCCGAACGCGACGCGCTGGCCGCCCGCACCCCGCATATCCCCGTGACCACCAACTTCATGCCGCTGTTCATCGGCCAGGACGGCTGGGCCTGGGCGGCGGAGGAGGACGTGGTCTCGGTCGACCTCTACCCCGACCCCAAGGACCCGCACGCGGCCGCCTACGGCGCGCTGGTCCAGGATCTGACCCGCTCCCAGGCGGGCGGCCCCTGGGTACTCATGGAGCAGGCCGCGGGCCCGGTCAACTGGCGCGGTGTGAACCGGCCCAAGCCGCACGGGCTGATGCGGCTGTGGTCCCTCCAGGCCGTCGCGCGCGGCGCCGACGCGGTCTGCTTCTTCCAGTGGCGGCAGTCCCGGCAGGGCAGCGAGAAGTTCCACTCCGGGATGGTCCCGCACGCCGGTGAGCACAGCCGCACCTTCGCCCGGGTCCGCGAACTCGGCGCCGAGCTGCGCGAACTGGCCCCGGTCGTGGGCACGGACGTCCCCGCGCGGGCCGCGATCCTGCACGACTGGCACTCCTGGTGGGCCACCGTCCAGGACGGCCGCCCCTCCTCCCTGGTCTCCTGCGAACGGCTGCTGCGCGCCTGGCACCAGGCCCTGTGGGAGCGGAACCTCACCACCGACTTCGCCCATCCGCACGCCGACCTCACCGACTACGCCCTCGTCGCCGTCCCCCAGCTCTATCTGCTCACCGACGAGGCACTGGACAACCTCGCGGCGTACGTACGCGGCGGTGGCACCCTCGTGTGCGGCTTCTTCACCGGCGTCGCCGACGAGGACGACCGGGTGCGCCCCGGCGGGGTGGACCGCCGCCTCCGTGGGCTCCTCGGCATCCGTACGGTCCACGAGTGGTGGCCGCTGGACGAGGGCGAGACGCTCACCGCCGAAGGCGCCTGGCTGGGCGCGTTCCACGGCGCGCTCTGGTCCGAGGACCTGGAGCCGTCCACCGCCGAACCGGTCGCCCGGATCAAGGGTGGTGAGCTCGACGGCCGCCCCGCCGTCACCCGCAACGCCTACGGCACCGGCACCGCCTGGTACGTCTCCACCCTCCCCGAACCCGCCGCCCTGCGCTCCCTGCTCGGCCGCGCCGCCGAGGAGGCGGGGCTGGCACCCGCGCTGCCCGGCCTCCCCGAGGGCGTCGAGGCGGTGCGGCGCGGTCCGTATCTCTTCCTGCTCAACCACGGCCGCACCCCGGCGGTCGTCCCCCTCCCGTCCGCTCCGTCCGCGCGGACGGATCTGCTCACCGGGCGCGCGCACCACACCAGCGTCCGGCTGGACCGGTTCGCGGTCGTGGTCCTGGCTCCGCCCGAACCCCTCGCCTGAAGCTCCGTCCGAATCCCCCATATGAAAGGGAAGGTCCCGTGCAACGAGCCGCTCGAACGCTCTTCCTCACCCCGCTGATCGCGTTACTCGCGCTGATCGGCTTCGCCGCCGCCCCCGCCCAGGCCGCCACCTGGTCCTCCTCGGACCAGTGGGGCACCTGGTCCAACGGCGGCTACACCCTCTACAACAACATCTGGGGCTCCGGCGCCGGAGCCCAGACCATCTGGGCCAACTCCTACAGCGACTGGGGAGTGTGGGCCAACCACCCGAACACCGGCGGCATCAAGTCCTACCCCAACGCCAAGAAGGTCGTGGGCAGGAAGATCAGCGCCATCTCCACGCTGACCAGCACCTACAACGTCACCGTGCCGTCCTCGGGCGCGTACAACACCTCGTACGACATCTGGGACTCCAACTACGACTACGAGATCATGCTGTGGGTCAACAAGACCGGCCCGGTCGGCCCGCTCGGCACCGCCCAGGGCAATGTCACCCTCGGCGGCCACACCTGGAGCGTCTACAAGGGCAGCAACGGAGCCAATGAGGTCTTCTCGTTCATCCGCACCTCGAACTCCACCTCCGGCTCCGTGGACATCAAGCCCATCGTGAACTGGATCAAGAACACCAAGGGCTGGTTCGGCGATGTGACCATCGGCGACGTCCAGTTCGGCTACGAGATCACCTCTTCGGCCGGCGGTCTGGACTTCCGCACCAACGGCTTCGGGGTGAGCGCGAGCTGACTCCCGCGTACCGCCGCCGCCCGGCCGCGCGGCGGCGGTACGCCACCGGCCCGGCGAGGTCGCGTCAGGACGTGCCGGGCGCCGGGCCCGAGCTGGCCCGTACGGTCAGCTCCGGGGCGAGCAGGGTCACCTGCTCCGCCGGGGCGCCGCCCGCCAGCTTCGCCACCGCCAGCTCCACCGCCCGCCGCCCCATCTCCTGCGCGGGGATGGCCACCGAGGTGAGGCGCACCGACGCCTGGGTGGCCACCTGCTCGGGGCATACGGCGACCACCGAGACGTCCTCGGGCACCGCGCGGCCCTGCCGGCGCAACAGGCTGAGCAGCGGATCGATGGCCGCCTCGTTCTGCACCACGAAGCCGGTGGTGCCGGGCCGCTCGTCGAAGATCCGGGAGAGGGTGCCGTCCATGGACTCGTAGCTGCCCTCGCACGGGCGGTGCAGCAGCCGCATCCCCAGCGCGGCGGCGCGGCGGCGCAGCCCCTCCAGGGTCCGCTCGGCGAATCCGGTGTGGCGCTCATAGACGGCCGGGGCCTCGCCCACGACGGCGATCTCCCGGTGGCCGAGGTCCGCCAGATGCTCGGCGCACAGCGCACCGGTGGCGGTGAAGTCCAGATCGACGCAGGTCAGGCCGACGGTGTCGGTGGGAAGCCCGATCAGTACGGTGGGCTGGCGGGCCGCGTGCAGCAGCGGCAGCCGCTCGTCCTCCAGCTCCACATCCATCACGATCATGGCGTCGGCGAGTCCGCTGCCGGTCACCCGGCGCACCGCCGCCGGCCCCTCCTCGCCGGTGAGCAGCAGGACGTCATAGCCGTGGGAGCGGGCGGTGGTGGCGACCGCGATGGCGATCTCCATCATCACCGGCACATACATGTCCGTCCGCAGTGGCACCATGAGCGCGAGGATGTTGGAGCGGCTGCTGGCCAGGGCGCGGGCTCCGGCGTTGGGGTGGTAGCCGAGCTCCTTGATGCTGTGCTCGACGCGCTCGCGCGTGGGAGCGGAGATCGACCGCTTGCCGCTGAGGACGTAGCTCACCGTGCTGGCGGAGACTCCGGCGTGCCGGGCGACCTCGGCGAGGGTGACCATGCGGGGGACTCCATCCGGGGGATTGTCGGCGAAGCGCTTCGACGCATGGCCCGATCCTCATTCCGCCTGGCCATGCGGATTGACCCTAACCCGCAGCGCAAGGGCTGTCCAGAGGGATGTCGAAGCGCTTCAACGCACCCATTCATGTACCTCAGTACCCCTGCCGGGTCCGCCGCGGCGGCCATCCTTCCCGAACCTCCGGATTCCGGCGTCCTCCCGCTTTGCCGTCCCGTCGGACCGGATGCACACTGGCAGCGGTACGTGCCGGTAATGTCACGAGATCGTCGCGGCAAAGGGAGCACCGATGACCGCATCCTCCGTCAGGCCGGTGTCCGAGCGTGAAGCGCGCCAGGTCGCCGAGGCCGCACGCGAACAGGTATGGCACAAGCCCAGCTTCGCCAAGGAGCTCTTCCTCGGCCGCTTCCGACTCGATCTGATCCATCCCCACCCCGCCCCCGCCCCGGACGACGTCCGCCGCGGCGAGACCTTCCTCGCCAAGCTCCAGGAGTTCTGCCGGACGCGGGTCGACGCCGCCCGTATCGAGCGCGAGGCGCAGATCCCCGACGAGACCATCGAGGGGCTCAAGGAGGTCGGCGCGCTCGGCATGAAGATCGACACCAAGTACGGAGGGCTGGGCCTCACCCAGGTCTACTACAACAAGGCCCTGGCGATGGCCGGCTCCGTCAGCCCGGCGATCGGCGCCCTGCTCTCCGCCCACCAGTCCATCGGCGTACCGCAGCCGCTGAAGCTCTTCGGCACCCAGGAGCAGAAGGACCGCTTCCTGCCGCGCTGCGCCCGCACCGACATCTCGGCCTTCCTGCTCACCGAGCCGGACGTGGGCTCCGACCCGGCCCGCCTCGCCACCACCGCCGTGCCCGACGGCGACGACTACCTGCTGGACGGCGTCAAGCTGTGGACCACCAACGGCGTGGTCGCCGACCTGCTGGTGGTGATGGCCCGCGTGCCGCGCTCCGAGGGCCACAAGGGCGGCATCACCGCCTTCGTCGTCGAGACCGCCTCCGAGGGCGTCACCGTGGAGAACCGCAACGCCTTCATGGGGCTGCGCGGTCTGGAGAACGGCGTCACCCGCCTGCACCGGGTCCGCGTCCCGGCCGCCAACCGGATCGGCCCCGAGGGCGCCGGGCTCAAGATCGCGCTGACCACGCTCAACACCGGACGGCTGTCGCTGCCCGCGATGTGCGCGGGCGCCGGGAAGTGGTGTCTGAAAATCGCCCGCGAATGGTCCGCCGCCCGTGAGCAGTGGGGCAAGCCCATCGCCAAGCACGAGGCCGTCGGCGCCAAGATCTCCTTCATCGCGGCGACCACCTTCGCCCTGGAGGCCGTCATCGACCTCGCCTCCCAGATGGCCGACGAGGACCGCAACGACATCCGCATCGAGGCGGCGCTCGCCAAGCTCTACGGCAGCGAGATGGCCTGGCTGATGGCGGACGAACTGGTCCAGATCCGCGGCGGCCGGGGCTTTGAGACCGCGGCCTCGCTGGCGGCCCGCGGGGAGCGGGCCGTCCCCGCCGAGCAGATGCTGCGCGATCTGCGCATCAACCGGATCTTCGAGGGCTCGACCGAGATCATGCACCTCCTCATCGCCCGCGAGGCGGTGGACGCCCATCTGTCGGTGGCGGGCGATCTCATCGACCCCGACAAGTCCCTCCAGGACAAGGGCAAGGCGGCCGCCAAGGCCGGTGGCTTCTACGCCCGCTGGCTGCCCGGCCTGCTCACCGGTCCCGGCCAACTGCCCCGCTCCTACCCGGAGTTCAACCCCGCCGGGCATCCGGACCTCTCCCCGCATCTGCGCTATGTGGAGCGCTCGGCGCGCAAGCTGGCCCGCTCCACGTTCTACGCCATGTCGCGCTGGCAGGGCCGGATGGAGACCAAACAGGGCTTCCTCAGCCGGATCGTCGACATCGGCGCTGAGCTGTTCGCGATGAGCGCGGCCTGCGTACGGGCCGAGATGCTGCGCTCCCGCGGTGACCACGGTGTCGCGGCCTACCAGTTGGCCGACGCGTTCTGCCGGCAGGCCAGGATCCGCGCCGAGGAGCTCTTCGGGCGGCTGTGGACCAACACCGACGAGCTCGACCGCAAGGTGGTCTCCGGGGTGCTCTCCGGAACGTACGAGTGGCTCGAGCACGGCGTGATCGACCCCAGCGGTGACGGCCCCTGGATCGCCGACGCCACCCCCGGGCCGACCGCCAAGCGGAACGTCCACCGGCCCATCCACTGAGGAGCCGCCGGGAAGCCGCCGGAGCACGTGCTGACGAGCCCCCGGGATCCGCGATCAGCGGATCCCGGGGCTTGTCACCGAGCCGTCACCCCTTGCCCCCACAATGGGGGGATGACGGATTCCCTGGCTGACCCGCATCTGCGCGTTCCGGCGGCCACCGCCGCGGCGAGCGTGCGCGACATCGTGATCCTGGGCTCCACCGGTTCGATCGGCACCCAGGCCATCGACGTGGTGCTGCGCAACCCCGACCGCTTCCGCGTGACCGCCCTGTCCGCCGCCGGGGGACGGGCCGGGCTCCTCGCCGAGCAGGCCCACCGGCTGCGGGTGGACAGGGTCGCGGTCGCCCGGCCCGAGGCGGTGGCCGAGGTGCGCCAGGCGCTGAGCGCGCGCTACGGCGCCGGTGAGCCGCTCCCCGAGATCCTGGCGGGGCCCGACGCGGCCACCGAGCTCGCCCGCTCCCAGTGCCACACCGTGCTCAACGGCATCACCGGCTCCATCGGCCTGGCACCCACCCTGGCCGCCCTGGAGGCGGGCCGGGTGCTGGCGCTGGCCAACAAGGAATCGCTCATCGTCGGCGGCCCCCTGGTCAAGGCCGTGGCCAAGCCCGGGCAGATCGTCCCCGTCGACTCCGAGCACTCCGCGCTCTTCCAGGCGCTGCTCGGCGGCGCCCGCGAGGAGGTCCGCAAGCTGGTGGTCACCGCCTCCGGCGGCCCGTTCCGCGGCCGGACCAAGCGGGAGCTGGCCTCGGTCACCCCTGAGCAGGCGCTGGCCCACCCCACCTGGGACATGGGCCCGGTGATCACGATCAACTCCGCGACCCTCGTCAACAAGGGCCTGGAGGTCATCGAGGCTCATCTGCTCTACGACATTCCCTTCGAGCGGATTGAGGTGGTGGTCCACCCTCAGTCGTATATCCACTCGATGGTTGAATTCACCGATGGCTCGACGCTCGCCCAGGCGAGCCCGCCCGATATGCGGATGCCCATCGCGCTCGGCCTCGGCTGGCCCGAGCGGGTGCCGGACGCCGCGCCCGGCTGCGACTGGACCAAGGCCCACACCTGGGAGTTCTTCCCCCTGGACACCGAGGCGTTCCCCTCGATCGGGCTCGCCCGGCAGGTCGGCGGCCTCGGCGGCACCGCCCCGGCCGTCTTCAACGCGGCGAACGAGGAGTGCGTGGACGCCTTCCTTGACGGAAAGCTGCCGTTCAACGGAATCGTCGATACGGTCGCCGAGGTGGTGGCCGAGCACGGCACCCCGGCCGAGGGAACCCGGCTCACCGTCGCGGACGTCCTCGAGGCCGAGACATGGGCCCGCGCCCGCGCAACGGAACTGGCCGCCAGAGCGGCGAAGGCGACCCCGGAGGCTCGCGCATGACGACACTGATGACGGTCCTCGGCATAGTGGTGTTCGCCGTCGGCCTGCTGATCTCGATCGCCTGGCATGAGCTCGGCCATCTCTCCACGGCCAAGCTCTTCGGCATTCGGGTGCCCCAGTACATGGTCGGCTTCGGGCCGACCATCTTCTCCCGGAAGAAGGGCGACACCGAGTACGGCATCAAGGCGGTGCCGCTCGGCGGCTATATCCGCATGATCGGGATGTTCCCGCCGGGCGACGACGGCAAGATCGCCGCGCGCTCCACCTCGCCCTGGCGCGGCATGATCGAGGACGCCCGGTCGGCCGCCTTCGAGGAGCTCCAGCCCGGCGACGAGAAGCGCCTCTTCTACACGCGCAAGCCGTGGAAGCGCGTGATCGTCATGTTCGCGGGACCGTTTATGAACCTGGTCCTCGCCGTGGTGATCTTCCTCGGGGTGATGATGAGCTTCGGCGTCAACACCCAGACCACCAGTGTGGGCACGGTCTCCCAGTGCGTGGTCGCGGCCTCGTCCTCCACCGACAAGTGCCCCAAGGGCGCCAAGGACTCCCCGGCCAAGGCCGCCGGGCTACAGCCCCGGGACAAGATCGTCGCCTTCAACGGCCACCCCACCCCGGACTGGGGCGCCCTCCAGCAGGACATCCGCGAGACCACCGGCCCCGCCACGATCACCGTCGAGCGGGACGGCGTCCGCAAGACCCTGCACGCCAATCTCATAGAGAACCAGGTCGCCAAGTCCGACGGGAACGGCGGCTATGTCGAGGGCGAGTTCGTCACCGCCGGCTTCCTCGGCTTCACCCCGGCCAACGGAGTGGTCCAGCAGTCCTTCGGGCAGTCCGTGGACCGTATGGGCAACATGGTCGAGGACGGCATCGACTCCATGATCGCCCTGCCCTCCAAGATCCCGGACCTGTGGAACGCGGCGTTCGGGGACGGTGAGCGCAAGGCGGACTCCCCGATGGGCGTCGTGGGCGCGGCCCGGGTCGGCGGCGAGGTCGCCAACCTCGACATCCCGCCCTCCCAGCGGATCGCGACCATGCTCTTCCTGGTCGCCGGGTTCAACCTCTCGCTGTTCCTGTTCAACATGCTGCCGCTGCTGCCGCTGGACGGCGGCCACATCGCGGGCGCGGTGTGGGAGGCCATCCGGCGCCACACCGCCCGGCTGGTCCGGCGGCCCGACCCCGGACCGTTCGATGTGGCGAAGATGATGCCGGTCGCCTATGTGATCGCCGGGGTTTTCATCTGCTTCACGCTGCTCGTCCTGGTGGCGGACGTCGTGAACCCCGTGAAAATCTCCTGATGACGCGAGATGTCCTGAAGTTCGCCTTTGGGTGGACTTCAGGAGCGCGGTGTGCTGAGGGCGTGACCGGTGCCGTAATCTCGGAGATCGGAGTCCGCTGATCTCCAGCCACGCACACACCTTGGGGTTACGAACCAGATGACTGCGATTTCGCTAGGAATGCCGTCCGTACCGGCCAAGCTCGCCGAGCGCAGGGTCAGCCGGAAGATCCAGGTCGGATCGGTGGCCGTGGGTGGTGACGCGCCGGTTTCGGTGCAGTCGATGACGACGACGGTGACGGCGGACATCGGTGCGACGTTGCAGCAGATCGCGGAGTTGACGGCGTCGGGGTGTCAGATCGTGCGGGTGGCGTGTCCGTCGCAGGATGACGCGGATGCGTTGCCGGTGATCGCGAAGAAGTCGCAGATCCCGGTGATCGCCGATATTCACTTTCAGCCGAAGTATGTGTTCGCGGCGATTGATGCCGGGTGTGCGGCGGTGCGGGTGAATCCGGGGAACATCCGGCAGTTCGACGACAAGGTCAGGGAGATCGCGAAGGCGGCGTCCGAGGCGGGTGTGCCGATTCGTATCGGGGTGAACGCGGGGTCGCTGGACAAGCGGTTGCTGGAGAAGTACGGCAAGGCCACGCCGGAGGCGTTGGTGGAGTCGGCGTTGTGGGAGTGTTCGCTGTTCGAGGAGCACGGGTTCCGGGACATCAAGATCTCGGTGAAGCACAACGATCCGGTGGTGATGGTGAACGCGTACCGGCAGTTGGCGGCTGCGTGTGACTATCCGCTGCATTTGGGTGTGACGGAGGCGGGTCCGGCGTTCCAGGGGACGATCAAGTCGGCGGTGGCGTTCGGTGCGCTGCTGAGCGAGGGGATCGGGGACACGATCCGGGTGTCGCTGTCGGCGCCTCCGGCGGAGGAGGTCAAGGTCGGGATTCAGATTCTGGAGTCGTTGAATCTGCGGCAGCGGCGGTTGGAGATCGTCTCGTGTCCGTCGTGCGGTCGGGCGCAGGTGGATGTGTACAAGCTCGCGGACCAGGTCACGGCCGGTCTCGAGGGCATGGAGGTCCCGCTGCGGGTGGCGGTCATGGGCTGTGTCGTCAACGGCCCCGGCGAGGCGCGCGAGGCGGACCTGGGCGTCGCCTCCGGCAATGGCAAGGGGCAGATCTTCGTCAAGGGTGAGGTCATCAAGACCGTGCCGGAGTCGAAGATCGTGGAGACCCTGATCGACGAGGCCATGAAGATCGCCGAGCAGATGGAAAAGGACGGCATCGCCTCCGGCGAGCCCGAGGTCTCGGTCAGCTGATTTTTTGAGGCTCGGTTCGCCTCCGGGGCGCCTCAGTCTCCCCCAGCTACCGCTGGGAGGTGCCCCCTGTCGACGGTCGACGTGCTCGGTCGCCCACGCGGCGGAGCCGCATATCGATCGCAGCCCTCGCTCCCTGCGCGCGTCTCCCTTTCGACAGCGACGCGCCCCTTCGGCTCGCCCCCAGCTACCGCTGGGAGGTGCCCCCGGCCGGAAGACCCCAGAACCCGACACTCTCTGGTGCCATTGGGCTCATCCAATTGCCGTGGGAAGTGAACCCGAGCCGGGGAAAAGGCGGTGAGGGGCCCTCTTGGCCTGCGCGGTAGAGTCTGGAGAATCGACGTCCCCGGCCCGCGGGCCCGCACCACGTGAGGCAGACCGACACGTGCTGACCACGTCCACCACCAGGGTTCTCGAGCCCCATGAGCTCGACGCGGCCCTTGCGGTGCTCGACCGCGACCCCGTCTCGAACGCCTTCGTGGCCGCCCGCGTCCAGGTCGCCGGCCTGGACCCGTGGCGGCTCGGCGGCGAGATGTGGGGCTGGTACTCCGGCGGACGGCTGGAGTCGCTCTGCTACGCCGGGGCGAACCTCGTGCCCATCTGCGCCACCCCCGAGGCCGTGCGCGGCTTCGCGGAGCGGGCCCGCCGGGCGGGCCGCCGCTGTTCCTCCATCGTCGGCCCCGCCGAGACCACCGCCTGGCTGTGGTCCCTGCTGGAGCCCAGCTGGGGCCCGGCCCGTGAGGTCCGCGCCCGTCAGCCGCTGATGGTCACCAGCTCGATGCCCGCCGACGTCCCGCCCGATCCGCTGGTGCGCCGCGTCCGTAAGGACGAGATGGACGTGATCATGCCTGCGTGCGTGGCGATGTTCACCGAGGAGGTCGGCGTCTCGCCGCTCGCGGGCGACGGCGGGCTGCTCTACCAGGCGCGGGTCGCCGAGCTCGTCACCGCCGGGCGCTCCTTCGCCCGGGTCGAGAACGGCCGGGTGGTGTTCAAGGCCGAGATCGGCGCGGCCACCCCGCACGCCTGCCAGATCCAGGGCGTATGGGTGGCCCCCGAGTACCGCGGCCGCGGCCTGTCGGAGACCGGAATGGCGGCCGTGCTGCGCTATGCGCTGAGCGAGGTCGCCCCGGTGGTGAGCCTGTACGTCAACGACTTCAACACCGCGGCCCGCGCCGCGTACCGCCGGGTCGGCTTCCGGGAAGTCGGCGCGTTCATGAGTGTGCTGTTCTGATCGACGGGCCAGTAGGGTGCCGCCCATGCTGCATCTCCCCGGGGGGCTGAGCCCGGAACCCGAAGACATCGTCGTCGGGCCGCTCGACCTCGCCGCACGCGTGGACGAAGCGCTCGACGTCCAGGCCGTCGCCTTCGGGCTGACGGACGAGGAGGTCGGCGTACGACGCCACATCGTGCTGCGCCACCTCAAGAGCCCCGGCGCCCGCGCGCTCGGCGCGACCACGCCCTCCGGACGGCTCGTCGGCTTCGTCTACGGCATGCCCAACAACCGCACCCACTGGTGGTCCACGGTCGTCCAGCCGTATCTGCGCGCGGCCGGGCACGAGGACTGGCTGGACGACTGTTTCGTCATCACCGAGCTGCACGTCCACCCGGAGTACCAGCACCGCGGCATCGGCCGGCAGCTGATCACGACCATCACGGACGGCGCCGACGAGCCGCGCTCGATCCTGTCCGCGATCGACACCGAGAGCCCGGCCCGCGCGCTCTACCGCTCACTGGGCTACCGCGACCTCGCCCGCCCCGTGCTCTTCCCGAGCGCCCCGAGCCCGTACGCCGTGATGGGAGCCCCCCTACCGCTGCGCCGCTAGGCCCGGCCCGGTGCCGCGCGGCCTTACGCATTTCCGGGAAACCAGCCCGTGCGGCTAACCTCCTGAACATCCCATCGCACGCAGGAGAGACCCCATGGCCCACGCCGTCAACGTCCAGCGCATGTCCACGATGATGCTGAAGACGCTGCGCGAAGACCCGGCGGACGCCGAGACCGCCAGCCACAAGCTGCTCGTCCGCGCCGGGTACGTCCGCCGCGCCGCCGCGGGCATCTGGACCTGGCTGCCGATCGGTAAGAAGGTCCTGGAGAACGTCTCGCGGATCGTCCGCGAGGAGATGGACGCCATCGGCGCCCAGGAGGTACTCCTGCCCGCGCTGCTGCCCCGCGAGCCGTACGAGACGAGCGGCCGCTGGGACGAGTACGGCGATCTGCTCTTCCGGATCAAGGACCGTAAGGGTGCCGACTACCTCCTGGGCCCGACCCACGAGGAGATCTTCACCCTGACGGTCAAGGACCAGTGCACGTCCTACAAGGACCTGCCGGTCATGCTCTACCAGATCCAGACCAAGTACCGGGACGAGGCCCGCCCCCGCTCGGGTGTGCTGCGCGGGCGCGAGTTCCTGATGAAGGACTCGTACTCCTTCGACACCACCGACGAGGGCCTCGCCGAGTCCTACCGGCTGCACCGCGAGGCGTACCAGCGGATCTTCCAGCGCCTCGGCCTGGACTACCGCATCGTCTCCGCGGTCTCCGGCGCGATGGGCGGCTCGGCGTCCGAGGAGTTCCTGGCCCCGGCGGCGGCCGGCGAGGACACCTTCGTCGACTGTCCGAACTGTGACTACGCCGCGAACACCGAGGCGGTCACGGTGACCGTGCCGCCGGTCGAGGGCGCCGCGCACGGTCCCCTCGAGGAGCTGGACACCCCCGACACCCCGACCATCGAGACCCTCGCCGAGTACCTCGGCGTCCCGGCCTCCGCCACCCTGAAGAACCTCCTGGTCAAGGTCGACGGCGAGATCACCGCGGTGGGCGTCCCCGGCGACCGCGAGGTGGACCTGGGCAAGCTGGGCGAGCACCTCGCCCCGGCCGTCGTCGAGCTCGTCACGGCCGAGGACTTCGAGGGCCGCCCCGAGCTGGTGCGCGGCTACGTCGGCCCGCAGGGCCTGGCGGGCAAGTCCTTCCGCTACATCGCCGACCCGCGCGTCGCCCCCGGCACCGCCTGGGTGACCGGCGCCAACAAGCCCGACACCCACGCGCGCGACGTGGTCTGCGGCCGTGACTTCGAGGTCGACGAGTACCTGGACGTCGTCGTGGTCGAGCCGGGCGACCCCTGCCCCCGCTGCGGTACGGGCATCGAGCTGGACCGGGCGATCGAGATCGGCCACATCTTCCAGCTCGGCCGCAAGTACGCCGACGCCTTCCAGCTCGATGTGCTCGGGCAGAACGGCAAGCCGGCGCGGGTCACGATGGGCTCGTACGGCATCGGCGTCTCCCGCGCCGTCGCCGCCCTCGCCGAGCAGACCCACGACGGGTCCGGGCTCTGCTGGCCCCGCGAGGTCGCCCCGGCCGACGTCCACATCGTCGCGGCGGGCAAGGCCCTCCAGACCGAGATGGCCCTGGACCTCGCGGAGAAGCTGGGGACGGCGGGCCTGCGCGTCATGGTCGACGACCGCGCCGGCGTCTCCCCGGGCGTGAAGTTCACCGACTCCGAGCTGATCGGCGTCCCGACCATCCTGGTCGTGGGCCGCGGCGCGAAGGACGGCGTCGTCGAGCTGAAGGACCGCCGCACGGGCGAGCGCGAGGATCTCCCCATCGACGAGGCCGTCGCCCGCCTCACCACCACCGGCTGACGACCGCGGCGGCGCCGGGGGCGCGGCGCCGGGCGGCGAAGCCCGCGCCCCGCCCCCTCCGCTGCCCAATCGCGCCGCGGGGGACGAAAGCCGTACCCGGCCGGGCCGAGCGCCCCCGTCAGAGCCAGCCCGCGAACTCCAGCAGCAGCTCCGCGCGGCGGCGGTCACCCGCGGCGGCGTGGCGCAGGCCCGTCTCGACGGCGCGGTAGAGGGACCAGCCGCGCAGCCGGTCGCGGTCGACGTCCAGGGAGTCCGCCAGCTTGGCGACCCGGCGGCGCGCGGCCGCGGCGGGGCCGGGTCCCGCGGCCAGGTCCTCGCAGCGGTCGAGCACCAGCCGCGCCAGGTCGTACGCGCGCTCGCCCACGAGCGGCGCCGGACCCACCGCGAGCCAGGGCGCGCGCTCCCCGGCCAGCACCTTCCCCTGCCGGAAGGCGCCGTGCAGCAGCACCTCCTCGGGCGGTTCGGCGGGCAGCGCCGTCCGCAGCTCCAGCGCCTCGTCGGTGAGCGGACGGGCGTCCGCCGCCCAGTCGCCGGCGCCGAGCACCCGCAGGATCTCGTGCTCCTCCTCGGTACGCCCGGTGACCGACGCGAACGGATGCGCCTCGGGCGGCGGCACCCACAGCCGCCGCACCGTGCCCGCCGCCTCCAGCAGCGCTTTCGGCTCGGGCAGCGAGCGCAGCGACACCGCGCCGTGCAGCCGCTCGAGCAGCAGCGCACCGGTGTCCGGGTCGGCGCGCAGCAGCCGGGCCGCGCCCCAGCCGTTCCAGTGCGCGAGGGCGGCCCGCTCCCGGTCCGCGTCCGGGCCGGGGACCGGGAACTTCAGCGCCGCCGGGGTGCCGTCCGCCTGCCGTACGAGCGCGACGAGCCCGCGACGCCCCCCGGGTGTCGCGACCCGCTCCAGGGTCAGCTCCCAGGCCGCCAGCTGCCGCTCGGCCGTCCTCGGCAGCGCGTCCAGCCAGCTCCGCACGGCGCTCGCGGGGTCGTCGCTCAGCGCGTCCAGAAGCCGCTTCGGCACGGGGACGCGGTCCGTATCGCGGCCGCCTGGCCATGGTGCCGATGCCATTCCTGAGCTGTCCCCTCCACCATCAGTGACGTCACACCCCGTCCGACCCACCGCTCGGCGACGCCGACGGGGTGGCCGGTGCGGCGCGTTCGGTGAGCCCAGGGAAGGCTACGCCGCCGCCCCGCCAGCGCACCGCCCGGACCGCCGCCTCCCGCAGCGCGCCCGCCGCCCGGCGGCGCAGCGATCCGGTCGAGGCCCGTACGAGGTCGGCGTAGACGGCGGCGACCCGGTTCTCCAGCTCGGCCGCGAGCCGCACCGCGGCGGGCGCGTCCGGCACCGCGAAGGGCAGGGCGTAGGCGGGGGCCGCGCTGGTGGGGCGGCCGCCGAGGTCGCGCACGGTGCGGGCGAGGTCGTCCCGGCGCGCGCGGTGCGCGGCGTAGCCCTCGCGCGCCTCCGCGAGCCGGTCGTCGCCGATCCGCCCGCCGACGACGCCGTAGCCGTACACCGCGGCGTGCTCGGCGGCGAGCGCCGCCTGCGCGGCCCTGAGCGCCGCGGCGCGTTCGCCGACGGCCGGGCGGTCTGCTCGAGCGGCCATGTCAGTACCCCTTCCCGGTAGTCCCGAGCGTGATCACGAGTCCGTGTCGCGCTGCGTGAGGAGATACACGTGGGCGGCGCCGCAGGCCGCGACGGAGGCCAGCAGCCGGGCCAGCTCGGGCGGCGCGGTGGCGAGCGCGGCGGTGCGGGTGTCGGCGGTCTGGCGCTCGGCCTGGACGAGGGCGGAGAGGGCCTGCTTCTCGTCCTTCGGGACCTTGGGCATCCGCCGCCCGCCCGCCGACGGGGAGCGCGACATGGTCGCGGAGGGGGAGGGGGACCGGCCCTTGGCAGTGAAGACCGCGACATGCCGGGCCGTCTCCTCCCGCAGCGGCGCCAGCCGGTCCGCGAGGGCGGGGTGCGCGTCCACGGTCGCGTCGTAGCGCGCGAGGAGTGCGGTGGAGTCCCGCGCGCCCCGCGCCCGCAGCAGCGCGACGTCCGCCCCGCCGTCCGCCTCGCGCCGGGACTCCGGGTCGTCGGAGCAGCCGCTCAGCAGCGCGACGGCCCCCAGCGCCCCGCCGCCCAGCAGCAGACTCCGCCGCCGGGTCACCGGCGCGGCGCGGACCGAAGAGGCGGCGGACGCCGAAGACGCGGACGCCGAAGACGCCGCGGACGCGGCAGACGCGGCGGGGATCGCGGACACCGCGTCAGGCGCGGCTGTGGCACGGGGCGGGGGAGTGGTGATCGACACGTTCCTCTTTCCGGGCTGCGGCCGCTCCCGGCCGCCGGTAGTGATCACAGCAGGCGAGCGTACCCGCGCCGAGGCCGTCTGCCCGGCAGCGGCCACCGAATCGTCAGCCCGCCGCCGGAACAGATAGGCTTTGACCTGACACGCGACCTTCCCACAACAGCACACGCGGCCGAGGAGTCACCCGGATGAGCACCACCCAGAGCGAGAGGCTGCGCGGACTGCTGGAACCGCTCGTCAGCGCGCGAGACCTGGATCTGGAAGAGGTCGAGGTGACACCGGCCGGGCGGCGGCGTGTGCTGAGAGTGGTCGTGGACTCCGACGACGGCGTCCAGCTGGACACGTGCGCGGAGCTGAGCCGGGACATCTCCAAGACCCTCGACGACACGGACGCCATGGGCCAGACCGCGTACGTCCTCGAGGTCACTTCTCCCGGCGCCGAGCGCCCCCTGACCGAGCCTCGCCACTACCGCCGCGCCGCCGGCCGCCTCATGAGAGCGCGCCTCGCCGACGGCGACGAGCTGGTGGCCCGGATCGTCTCGGTGGACGACGAGGGCCTCGATCTGGAGGTTCCCGGTGTGAAGGGGCGCAAGCCCACCGCCAGGCGGCTGGCCTTCGAGGAGATCTCCAAGGCCCGGGTGGAGATCGAGTTCAACCGCAAGTCCGCGGACAAGGCCGCGGGCGACGACGACGAGAGCAAGGAGGAGGCGTAGCCGTGGACATCGACATGAGTGCCCTGCGGGGTCTGGTGCGAGAGAAGGAGATCTCCTTCGACCTGCTGGTCGAGGCGATCGAATCGGCCCTCCTCATCGCCTATCACCGCACCGAGGGAAGCCGCCGCCGGGCCCGCGTGGAGCTCAACCGCGACACCGGCCATGTGACCGTATGGGCCCGTGAGGACGCCGAGGACCTGGAGGAGGGGCAGGAGCCCCAGGAGTTCGACGACACCCCCTCCGGCTTCGGCCGGATCGCCGCCATGACCGCGAAGCAGGTCATCCTCCAGCGGCTGCGGGACGCCGAGGAGGAGATCACCTTCGGCGAGTACGCGGGGCGGGAGGGCGATGTCGTCGCCGGCGTCGTCCAGCAGGGCAAGGACCCCAAGAACGTGCTGGTGGACATCGGCCGTCTCGAGGCGATCCTGCCGGTGCAGGAGCAGGTCCCGGGCGAGGACTACGCCCATGGCACCCGGCTGCGTACGTACGTCGTACGAGTCGTCAAGGGCGTGCGCGGACCGTCGGTGACCCTTTCGCGTACGCATCCCAATCTGGTCAAGAAGCTGTTCGCGCTCGAGGTGCCGGAGATCGCGGACGGCTCGGTGGAGATCGCGGCGATCGCCCGTGAGGCGGGTCACCGCACCAAGATCGCGGTCCGGTCCACCCGTGCGGGGCTGAACGCCAAGGGCGCGTGCATCGGCCCGATGGGCGGGCGGGTCCGCAGCGTGATGGCCGAGCTGCACGGCGAGAAGATCGACATCGTCGACTGGTCGGACGACCCCGCTGAGCTCGTGGCGAACGCGCTGTCACCCGCGCGGGTGAGCAAGGTCGAGGTGGTCGATCTGGCGGCCCGCTCGGCCCGGGTCACCGTGCCGGACTACCAGCTGTCGCTCGCCATCGGCAAGGAGGGGCAGAACGCCCGGCTGGCGGCGCGGCTGACCGGCTGGCGGATCGACATCCGGCCGGACACCGAGCAGTCGGGTGATCAAGGCTGATTCAGGCCGGATCCCCCGGGATCCGGGCCAAATCGAGTGACGGTTCGATCACTCCCCCCAGGGGGTGAGGTCGGTACGGGGAGGTAGACTTAACCAGTGTCTGGCCGCACGCGAGCTGGTGCCTGCCCTGAGAGAACCTGTGTGGGATGCCGGGATCGGGCGGCCAAGGACGATCTGCTGCGCATCGTGGCTGTCGAGGGTGTTTGTGTCCCCGACCGGCGCGGTACGCTCCCCGGTCGGGGTGCTTATGTTCACCCCACACGGGTCTGCCTTGACCTGGCGGTTCGCCGCCGGGCCTTTTCCCGGGCCTTCAGGGGGCCGGGAGCGCTCGACACCACGGCGCTCCGCCGGTTTGTCGAGCGGGGTGAACAGGCGACACCCTGAGTAGTTGAAAGAACGGCACGGGACACCGTGCGGTCAGGTACCTCGCGAGTCGGAAGTAGGTCGAGATTGCGATGAGCACTCGATGAGTACGCGATGAGTACGCCCATGAAGTAGCGACGGTCCGGCGACAACCCGGACCTAAAAGGAGCGAAGTGGCTAAGGTCCGGGTATACGAACTCGCCAAGGAGTTCGGAGTTGAGAGCAAGGTCGTCATGGCCAAGCTCCAGGAACTCGGTGAATTTGTACGTTCGGCGTCCTCGACGATCGAGGCGCCGGTTGTGCGCAAGTTGACTGACGCTTTCCAGGGTGGCAACGGCTCCGGCCGCGCCTCCGGTAAGCCCTCGGCGCCGCGCAAGGCGACGCCCAAGCCGCCGACCCCGGGTCCGGCGGCGGCGGCCCGTCCGGCCGCCCCCAAGCCCCCGGCGCCCGGCCCCAAGCCGGCCGGTGCCCCCGAGGGCCAGCGCGGCACCCCCTCCGCGGCGCCCACTCCGGGCCCGCGTCCCACGCCGGGTGCCCGTCCGACCCCCGGCCCCAAGCCGGGCCCCGCGCCGGCGGCTCCGGCGCAGCCCGAGTTCACCGCGCCGCCGACCCCGGCGCCCAAGCCCGCCGCGGCCAAGCCGGGCGCGCCCGGCAAGCCGGGTGCCGCTCCCGGTCCGCGCCCCGGCGCCCGTCCGGGCGCACCGGGCCAGGGCCAGGGCCAGGGCGGCCAGCGCGAGGGTGGTCAGCGCGACGGCGGCCAGGGTGGCCGTGGTGGCCCGCGTCCGGGTCAGGAGCGTCCGCGTCCGGGTGGTCCCCGTCCGGCCGGTCCCCGTCCCGGTAACAACCCCTTCACCTCCGGTGGCTCCACCGGTATGGCGCGCCCGCAGGCGCCCCGTCCCGGCGGCGCCCCGCGTCCCGGCGGCCAGCCCGGCGGCGGTCCGCGCCCGCAGGGCGGCGGCCAGGGCGGTCCGGGCCGTGGCCAGGGCGGTCCCGGCGGTCCCCGTCCCACTCCGGGCCAGATGCCCCGTCCGCAGGGCGCCCAGGGTGGCGGCCCGCGTCCGGGTCCCGGTGGCGCGCGCCCGAACCCGGGCATGATGCCGCAGCGTCCGGCCGCGGGCCCGCGTCCGGGCCCCGGCGGCGGTGGCGGTCGCGGTCCCGGCGGCGGTGGTCGTCCCGGTGGCGGCGGCGGTCGTCCCGGTGGTGGCGGCGGCTTCGCCGGCCGTCCCGGCGGTGGCGGCGGCGGTCGTCCGGGTGGCGGCGGCTTCGCCGGCCGTCCGGGGGGTCCCGGCGGCGGTGGCGGCTTCGGCGGCGGTGGCCGTCCCGGCTTCGGCGGCCGTCCCGGCGGCCCCGGTGGCCGCGGTGGCACGCAGGGCGCCTTCGGCCGTCCCGGCGGTCCGGCGCGTCGTGGCCGTAAGTCGAAGCGGCAGAGGCGCCAGGAGTACGAGGCCATGCAGGCCCCCTCGGTCGGCGGCGTGATGCTGCCGCGCGGCAACGGCCAGACGGTCCGGCTGTCGCGGGGTGCCTCCCTCACCGACTTCGCGGAGAAGATCAACGCCAACCCGGCGTCGCTGGTCGCCGTCATGCTCAACCTCGGCGAGATGGTCACCGCGACGCAGTCCGTCTCCGACGAGACGCTTCAGCTTCTCGCCGACGAGATGAACTACAACGTCGAGATCGTCAGCCCGGAGGAGGAGGACCGCGAGCTTCTCGAGTCCTTCGACATCGAGTTCGGCGAGGACGAGGGCGGCGAGGAGATGCTCTCCGCGCGTCCGCCGGTGGTGACCGTCATGGGTCACGTCGACCACGGTAAGACCCGCCTGCTGGACGCGATCCGCAAGACCAACGTGGTCGCGGGCGAGGCCGGCGGCATCACCCAGCACATCGGTGCCTACCAGGTCTCGACCGAGGTCAACGACGAAGAGCGCAGGATCACCTTCATCGACACCCCGGGTCACGAGGCGTTCACCGCCATGCGTGCCCGTGGTGCCAAGTCGACCGACATCGCGATCCTCGTGGTGGCGGCCAACGACGGTGTGATGCCCCAGACGATCGAGGCGCTGAACCACGCCAAGGCGGCCGATGTGCCGATCGTGGTCGCGGTCAACAAGATCGACGTCGAGGGCGCGGACCCGACCAAGGTGCGCGGTCAGCTGACCGAGTACGGCCTGGTGGCCGAGGAGTACGGCGGCGACACCATGTTCGTCGACATCTCCGCCAAGCAGGGGCTGCACATCGACAGCCTGCTGGAGGCCGTCGTCCTCACCGCCGACGCCTCGCTCGACCTGCGGGCCAACTCGGAGCAGGACGCACAGGGCATCGCGATCGAGGCCCACCTCGACCGCGGCCGCGGCGCCGTGGCCACCGTGCTGGTCCAGCGCGGCACCCTGCGGGTCGGCGACACGATGGTCGTCGGCGACGCGTACGGCCGCGTCCGGGCGATGCTCGACGACAACGGGAACAACGTGGTGGAGGCCGGCCCGGCGACCCCGGTCCTGGTGCTCGGTCTGACCAACGTGCCCGGTGCGGGTGACAACTTCCTCGTCGTGGACGAGGACCGCACCGCCCGCCAGATCGCCGAGAAGCGCGCCGCCCGCGAGCGGAACGCGGCGTTCGCCAAGCGCACCCGCCGGGTCTCCCTGGAGGACCTGGACAAGGTGCTCAAGGCCGGTCAGGTCCAGCAGCTCAACCTCATCATCAAGGGCGACGCGTCCGGTTCGGTGGAGGCTCTCGAGTCCTCGCTGCTCCAGCTCGACGTCGGCGAAGAGGTGGACCTGCGGGTGCTGCACCGCGGTGTGGGTGCGGTCACCGAGACCGACATCGACCTGGCGACGGGCTCGGACGCCATCGTCATCGGCTTCAACGTGCGCGCCGACGGGCGTGCCACGCAGATGGCCGAGCGCGAGGGTGTGGACGTCCGTTACTACTCGGTCATCTACCAGGTGATCGAGGAGATCGAGGCGGCCCTGAAGGGCATGCTCAAGCCGGAGTACGAAGAGGTCGAGCTGGGTACGGCGGAGATCCGCGAGGTCTTCCGCTCGTCCAAGCTGGGCAACATCGCGGGTGTGCTCATCCGCTCCGGCGAGGTCAAGCGGAACACCAAGGCCCGCCTCGTCCGCGACGGCAAGGTCATCGCGGAGAACCTCAACATCGAGGGTCTGCGCCGCTTCAAGGACGACGTCACCGAGATTCGCGAGGGCTTCGAGGGCGGTATCAACCTCGGCAGCTACAACGACATCAAGATCGACGACGTCATCGCGACGTACGAGATGCGCGAGAAGCCGCGCGGCTGACAAGCGGCGGCGGCCGGGGCCGATCGGCGGAGGAATTTCCGTCGATCGGCCCCGGCCCTTGCGTGTACGGTGCGAGAAGCCCGCAATCACATAGGCCCCACGGGTGGCTTGACCCGGACCGCATGTATGTAGGGACGTTGTCCTTTGACCTGCTTCTCGGCGACGTACGGTCGTTGAAGGAGAAGCGCTCCGTCGTCCGCCCGATCGTCGCCGAGCTGCACCGCAAATTCGCGGTGAGCGTGGCGGAGGTCGGCGACCAGGACCTGTACCGCAGGGCCCAGATCGCCCTCGCGATGGTCTCCGGGGACCCGGGCCACCTCAGGGAGGTGCTGGACCGCTGTGAGCGGCTGGTGGCGGCGCGGCCGGAGGTGGAGCTGCTGTCCGTGCGACGGCGGTTCCACGGTGGCGATGATGAATGAGGGCCGGACCGGTGGTCGCAGACCGCGCCCCCGGCCATCGATGACTGACGCGAAGAAGAGAGAAGAAGACGCATGACCGACACCGCGCGGGCACGCAAGCTGGCGGACCGCATCCGGGTCGTGGTCGCGGAGACCCTTCAGCGGCGGATCAAGGACCCGCGGCTGGGCTATGTGACCATCACCGACACCCGGATCACCGGTGATCTGCGGGAGGCGACCGTCTTCTACACGGTCTTCGGCGACGACGAGGAGCGGGCGGCCTCCGCCGCGGCCCTGGAGAGCGCCAAGGGCGTGCTGCGGTCGGAGGTCGGGCGCCAGACGGGGGTGCGCTTCACCCCGACCCTGACGTTCGTCCCGGACGCGCTGCCGGAGAACGCCCGCACCATCGACGATCTGCTCGCCAAGGCCAGGGAGGCGGACGCCCAGGTGCGCGAGGCGTCCTCGGGTGCCGCATACGCGGGCGAGGCCGACCCGTACCGCAAGCCCGGCCAGGAGGACGACGAGGAGCCCGGCACGGACGGCGAGCCCGGCTCGGACGGCAAGGGTTCAGCGGACGTATGACGCGCAACGGCAGGGCCGGTTCCGGGGCACCGGACGGCCTGGTGATCGTCGACAAACCGGCCGGTTTCACCTCGCACGACGTGGTCGCCAAGATGCGCCGCTTCGCCGGCACCAGGCGGGTCGGACACGCCGGGACGCTGGATCCGATGGCCACGGGCGTGCTCGTGGTCGGCGTGGAGAAGGCCACCCGGCTGCTGGGTCATCTGGCGCTGACCGAGAAGGAGTACCGGGCCACCATCCGGCTCGGGCAGACCACGGTCACCGATGACGCGGAGGGCGAGATCACCGCCTCCGACGGTGCCGCCGGGGTCGATCCGGACGCCGTCCAGACCGGGATCGAGGCGCTGACCGGGGACATCCAGCAGGTCCCCTCGAAGGTCAGCGCCATCAAGATCGACGGCAAGCGCTCCTACGCACGCGCGCGGGAGGGCGAGGAGTTCGCGATCCCGGCGCGGCCGGTGACCGTGTCCTCCTTCGTCCTCCACGACCGCCGCGAGGCCAAGGCGGAGGACGGCACCACCGTCCTCGACCTGGACGTCACGGTGGTGTGCTCCTCCGGCACCTACATCCGGGCCCTGGCGCGCGACCTGGGCGCCGGGCTCGGCGTGGGCGGCCACCTCACGGCCCTGCGCCGGACCCGGGTCGGTCCGTACGGGCTGGAGGGGGCCAGGACGCTGGAGCGGCTGGAGGAGTCGCTGGAGATCCTGCCCATCGCGGAGGCGGCGGCCGCCGCGTTCCCGCGCTGGGACGTGGACGAGCGCCAGGCCCGGTTGCTGGGCAATGGGGTGCGGATCGACATGGCGTCGGGGGAGACGGGAGCGGGGCCTGGGTCGGAGTCGGGGCCGGGGTCGGGGCCGGTCGCGGTCTTCGGGCCGGAGGGGCGCTTTCTGGCCCTGGTGGAGGAGTCGAAGGGCAAGGCGAAGAGCCTGGCCGTCTTCGTATGACGCCGTGACGTCATTGACGGCGTTGACGCCGTCGGAGCCCCGGTCCGTCCGGTGCGGCGCTGGTGTGTGATTGCCGACTCCGGGCCGCGTTGCACGCGCCGGGACCGGCCGCCTACCGTGGCTTTCCGGCCTGTCCGGGCGCTCGAGGCGGCCACCGATGCGAGGCGGGCGCCCGGGGCATGGCAGTCTTAGACCTGCGAAGTCGACAGTCAATGGTTCGGGCGAGGAGCGGGCAAAGTGCAGCGCTGGCGTGGCTTGGAGGACATCCCCGAGGACTGGGGGCGCAGCGTCGTCACCATCGGTTCCTACGACGGGGTGCACCGAGGGCACCAGCTGATCATCGGCCGTGCCGTGGCACGGGCGCGTGAGCTGGGCGTACCGGCGGTCGTGGTCACCTTCGACCCGCATCCGAGCGAGGTCGTGCGGCCCGGCAGCCATCCGCCGCTGCTCGCCACCCACCAGCGGCGCGCGGAGTTGATGGCCGGGCTGGGCGTGGACGCGGTGCTGATCCTGCCGTTCACGGCGGAGTTCTCGCGGCTCACCCCCGCCGACTTCGTGGTGAAGGTACTGGTGGACAAGTTGCACACCCGGGTCGTGGTGGAGGGCCCCAACTTCCGCTTCGGCCACAAGGCCGCCGGGAACGTGGCCTTCCTGCGCGAGCTCGGCACCACCTACGACTACGAGGTCGAGGTCATCGACCTGTACGAGCGCGGTGAGGCGGGCGGCGGCGAGCCGTTCTCCTCCACGCTGGTGCGCCGCCTGGTCGCGGAGGGCGATGTCACGGGCGCGATGGAGGTCCTGGGACGGCCGCACCGGGTCGAGGGCGTGGTGGTGCGCGGTGCGCAGCGCGGCCGTGAGCTGGGCTTCCCGACGGCCAACCTGGAGACGCCGCCGCACACCGCGATCCCGGCCGACGGCGTCTACGCGGGCTGGCTGACGGCGCAGGGCGAGGCGATGCCCGCGGCGATCTCGGTCGGCACCAATCCACAGTTCGACGGGACCGAGCGAACGGTCGAGGCGTATGCGATCGACCGGGTCGGACTGGATCTGTACGGACTCCATGTCGAGGTCGACTTCCTCGCCTATCTGCGGGGCCAGGAGAAGTTCGACTCGATCGAGGCGCTGCTGGAGCGCATGGCGGCCGATGTGAAGCGTGCGCGGGAGCTTGTGGAGGAGCACGGGAGCCGCTGAGGGCGGGCGCTGAGGCGCCGTGCGCCGCGTGGTGAACGGGAGAGACGCGAATGCGCCCCGTGGACCGGTGATCCGGTCCACGGGGCGCATTCGCTCATTCGCTTCCTCGCTCGCTACTGCTGCGGGGGCTGCTGCTGCCAGGGCTGCCCCGGTTGCCCGGGCTGGCCGGGCTGTCCCGGCTGGGCCTGCTGCCACGGCTGGCCGGGCTGCGGCTGCTGCCCCTGCTGCCCCTGCTCATAGGACTGCTGCCAGCCCTGCTGGCCGCCTTGCTGCGGGTACCCGGGGTACTGCGGCTGCTGGCCCTGCTGAGGCGCGTAGGCGCCCGGATAGGGCTGCTGCTGGGCCTGTCCGGGCATCGGCGGGGCCACCTGCGGCGGCTGGGTCCCTCCGTCACCCGTCCACAGACCCTGCTCCTGCTGGGCACGCGTGAAGTCCTCCGCGACCATGGCCGAGAGGTTGAAGTACGCCTCACGGGTCTTGGGCCGCATCATGTCCAGGTCCACCTCGGCGCCCGCCGACAGATGCTCGTCGAACGGCACGACGATCACCCCGCGGCAGCGGGTCTCGAAGTGGGACACGATGTCCTCGACCTTGATCATCTTGCCGGTCTCCCGGACCCCGGAGATCACCGTGATGCTCCGCGAGACCAGATCCGCGTAGCCGTGCGCGGACAGCCAGTCCAGGGTGGTGCTGGCGCTGCTCGCGCCGTCCACCGAGGGCGTGGAGATGATGATCAACTGGTCGGCGAGGTCGAGGACGCCGCGCATGGCGCTGTAGAGCAGGCCCGTGCCCGAGTCGGTGAGGATGATCGGGTACTGCTTGCCCAGGACGTCGATGACGCGGCGGTAGTCGTCGTCGTTGAACGTCGTCGAGACCGCCGGGTCCACGTCGTTCGCGAGGATCTCCAGCCCCGACGGCGCCTGTGAGGTGAACCGCCGGATGTCCATGTAGCTGTTGAGGTACGGGATCGCCGTGACCAGGTCGCGAATGGTCGCACCGGTCTCCCGGCGGACCCGTCGGCCGAGGGTGCCCGCGTCCGGGTTGGCGTCGATCGCGATGACCTTGTCCTGGCGCTCGATGGCCAGGGTCGAGCCGAGGGCGGTGGTCGTCGTGGTCTTGCCGACACCGCCCTTGAGGCTGATCACCGCGATGCGGTAGCAGGAGAGCACCGGCGTGCGGATCAGCTCCAGCTTGCGCTGCCGCTCCGCCTCCTCCTTCTTGCCGCCGAGCTTGAAGCGGGAGGGGCCGGGGGTGTTCTTCTTCGGCTTCTGCTTGCCCTTGATCAGCCGGTCCGAGGAGAGCTCGACCGCGGCGGTGTACCCGAGCGGCGCCCCCGCGCCTCCGGCCTGGCGCCGCTGGTCGGGCGTCACGGTCGGCCAGCCGCCGGTACGGGGGTCGGCCGGGGCTGCCGGGGTCGCCGGGGCTGCCTGGGCGTCCGGGCGCGGATAGCCGTAGCCGTCATGCGGCTGTGGCTGCGCCTGCTGCCCGGGCACGGGTCCGGGACCGCCGTCGCCGGGCCGCGGGAAGCCGTATCCACCCTGCGCGCCCGGACCCTGCTGCCCGGGGAACTGCTGCCCCTGGGGGCCATGCGGCGGCTGGCCCTGGACGGGGCCGTTCGGCGCGTACGGTCCGGGCTGACCGGGCTGACCGGGCTGACCGGGCTGACCGGGCTGACCGGGCTGGGCAGGCTGTCCGGGCTGGCCTGGGTACATCGACTGTCCGGGCTGGGCGGGCTGTCCGGGCTGGCCCGGGTACATCGGCTGTCCGGGCTGGCCGGGGTGCTCGGCCTGCCCCGGCTGGGGCGCGGGGTACGGCTGTGCCGGGGGCTGCTGGTACGGGCCCTGGCCCTGCTGGTCCGGGGCGGGCGGCTGCGGGAAGCCGTAGCCGCCCGGGACGGGCGCCGGCCCCTGGCCCTGCCCCTGCCCCTGTCCCGGACCACCCGGGCCGGACGCGGGCTGGGCCCCCGGGGGCGGGTAGCCGTAGTGGGGCCCCTGCGCAGCCGGGGCGCCCTGCGGACCGGGACCCGGTACACCAGGCCCGGGCTGCTGGTAACCGCTCTGCGGGCCGGGCACGTTGCCCGCCGGGGGCTGCGCCCCCGGGGCCTGATCCGGCAGCGGAGCCGGACCGGGCTGACCGGGGATCGCACCGGGAGCGCCCTCACCGGGACGCGGATAGCCGTATCCGCCCTGCGGCCCCGGCCCGGCGACCGGTTGCCCGGGCTGGCCCTGCGTCTGGGGCGGGGGAGGCGCCCAGGAGGTGTCCTGGGGCGGGAGCGGCACTCCGGCACTCGGGGTGGCGGGCCCATCCGTCCGCTGCTCCGGAACCGGAGCGGGACCTGGAGCGGGACCCGGAGCCGGTGGGGCGTCCTCGGGCGCCGCGGGCTGGAAGTCCGGCGGCAGGGGCGGCAGCCCCGACTGCGGAACGGGCGGCGGCGCCCAGGTGGTGGCGGGCTGCTCGGGCGACGGCGCGCTCGGCGGCACGGCGTCCTCAGGGACCGCGTCCTCGGGAACCGCGTCCTGAGGCTCGGCGCTCGCCTGCCTCAACTCCTCCATCTCACGCCGCAGCGCGGCCGTGGAGAAGCGCAGTGTGCCCTCGCTGCGCACATCGTCGTCAGTACGGTCGTCCGAGTCCGAGGAGCCGGGATCGCCGTCCGAACCGGTACCGGACGCAAACCCGGACCCGGACCCGGAGTCGGAACCGGAATCGAAGCCGGAAGAAGAATCAGAACCGGAACCGGAGCCGGAGCCGGAAGAAAAACCGGAACCTGAATCAGAGCCCGAAGGAGAACCGGACCCGGAATCAGCGACCCCGGCGCCGGAGTCCTCACTCCGCCTCTCGGCGATCTCGCGCCGCAGCGAGGCGGTGGAGAACCGCACGGTGGAGGGGCTGCCCAGATCGCCGTTCTCGCCCTCGTCGGAGCCCGCCTCGGAGGCATACTCCGAGTCCGGCCGGAAGGCGTCGTCGTCCCGCGCGGCAGCGGCAGGCGGCAGCGTGAAGTCGTCATCGACGGGAGCGGAAGCGGAAGAGGAAGCCGCGGCCGAATCCTCCATCTCGACATCGGAAGCCGGAGCGGAAACCTCGTAGGAGGGCTCGGGCTCAGCCCTGTCCGAAACGCCGCCATCCGTAGTGCTGTCACCCGCGGGCGCGGCACCGATCGAATCCGACCCAGAGTCAGAAAAAGGCGACATGCGAACGCCCGAGTCGGACTCTCCGCTCTCCGGCTCCGACCGTGCCTCGTCCTCCCTCTGCGCGGGGGCCTCCTCCACCTCGGAGGCGTCCGACGCGACATCTGAGGAGGGCGCCGGGGCCGGCGGCGGCCAGGCACCCGGAAATCCGCTCGGCTCCGGCACCCCCGGCACGGGCACCGGACTGCCGGTGGGCGGCGGAGGCGGCGGCCCCGGCATCCCCGCACCGGCGCCCGCCCCGGTTCCACCGGAACCGCCGGTCGACGTGGGGGCCGTGGAGGACGGCGAGGACGACGACGAAGCGTTCTGCGTGTACCAGGCGGGTGGGGTGTAGTCGATGGTGAACTCGCCCGTGTGCTCGGTCTCCGCGTCGGACCGATCATCGCCGGGTGTGTTTCCGCCCGTGCGGATCTCGTCCCGATCGCTGCTCACAATGCCTCCTGGTGTGGTCGAACACCCTTGAAATTCTTGGCGAGGCCGATCTGTTGCCGATCGCTACTGTCGTCCGACCGTTCGGCTTTCCCCTTTTGTGACGCCGGGGGCCCCTGAACGAGCGCTCCACCGGGTACCCCAAGACTAATCACCATGAGCGCCGAGGGGGCAGGCCCATCCGCCACTCGGAGCGGTCCACGGCATGATGTGGACCGCACTCGAGCGGTGTCGATCAATGACGGACCAACCCTGAAGGGTTCGACCCGGATCAGTCCACCCGACGCGGAGATCCCAGCAGCCCCGTCTCGGCATCCGTCGCCTGCACGGTTACGAACTGCCGTCCGGTACGTGTACACCAGAGGGTGACCCAGTCCGGAAGGGTGGACAGCGCCGCGACATCGGCCTGCGGAAGGCTCATGACGCGGCCTATCTCCTCGGCCTCGTCCGGCGAAACGCGCTGAATGCCGACCAGTCCGGCGTGCTCGAGCAGCCGCGGTGCGACCGGGCTCAGATACGGCAGCAGAGTCAGCACCGACTGCCAGGGCAGCGCGGAGACCCGGCCCCGCGGGGGGCGCATGCCGCAGTCCCGGACGACCAGGACCGGACTGCCGACCGAGGGCCCTTGCGGCGGCACCCGGCCCACGTCGAAGACGGTCATGCACTGCTGTCCGCCGCCCGCGACCTGCACCAAGTTGGTCCACAGATGCGGTCGGCCGGTCTCGACGGCGATACGGGCGCCGGTGGCCGCCGCCCGGAAGGCCAGCACCTGCGCGGTCCACAGACCGCCGACGAGGACCACGTCGAACGGCTCGGGGCGGTTGAAGCCGAGGACGGCGGGCTGGTTCTGCTCGTCCACGCCGATGATGACGCCGTCGTCGCCGATGGGCAGCGCCAGCGCCTCCACTTCCTCCAGGGGCAGTGTCTGCCGTCCGCGCCGGGGCCCGATGAGCCCGAAGCCGGGGCGCGTTCTGCGCGCCGAGCTCGGGTCACCGGCCATCCCGGGGGCGCCGGTACCCGAAATCATGGGACCGGACCCCAGACCCGCTCCGGGGGCGGAGTCCGGATCGGCCCCGTGACCGGAGGGTGAAGTGGCGGGGGAGAAGGCGGATGTGGACATCAGCGGGTGCCTCCCAGCGGGAGCGTCGCGAGTACACCGGGCAACTGCTCACGGTCGAGACGTACCAGCCCGACCCGCACTCCCCGCGCGGCGCGTTCCAGGGCCTTGCGGGCGGTGATCAGATCGGTGTCGCTGCGCCCGGTGACCCTGATGTGCCCGGTGACCGAGGAGGCGTTACGGCTGCCGTCGTCATGCGTCAGGGTCAGGCTGAAGGTGGACGCGAGGGCGGGCATGGAGGTCAGCAGTGCCACGAGTTGCGGCAGCGGCACCGATTCCGGGCCCATCTGCGGCCAGCGCCCCACCCAGTAGGTGGTGTGCCACCGGTCGTCGCAGCGCCAGGCGCGCGAGGTCTCCACCGTCCGGCGCGTAGGCGTGCTCGCACGCCCCGCCTGGGTCGTCGCATGCGGATTGACACACGCCGAGGTGGCGAGGGCCGTGGTGAGTTCCCCCTCGGCCAGCGGGCGCGCCGAGAATCCGGCTCCGGTCAGTCGGCTCGCCAGCTGGTCAACGGCACGCAGCAGGGACCGCTGCGCGCCCTCCAGGCCGCCGCCGCGCGCTCGTATGGCCTCCGGACACAGCTCGGGATTCAGCTTGAGCGCCACCCAGGTCAGCCGGACGGCGGGTGCTCCGGCCTGCTCCTGGAGCGGGGCGTAACTGCGCGCCGCCGCGGCCTGTTCGGGCAGATGTGGTGCGGGTGCGGTCTGTGAGTGCTGCACCACCTGCACCGACTCCAGCTGAATGCCGTCCACGTCCAGCGCATCCTGGAGCAGCGAGAGGGGGAGCGGTCGCTTGGTGCGCATGGGCCGCAGTGGAGCATCGGTCGACTGGACCTGGAGCACCGCCGTGAGGAACGTACCGTCGCCGATCATTCCGATCTCGCGGCGATCCCGAGCCACATACGCGTAGGTGCGCAGCGCCGGATCGCATTCCACGGCGGGCGCGAGCGACGGGTCGATTCCGGCCGGGACCGGCCCCTTGGCCTGCTTCTGACGGGTGCGCAACGCGCTGATGGTGACGAGCCAGTCGACGAACGGCTGCTGCCTGCGCCGCAACACCGCGAGCAGCACAAGCGCGAGGGCGATGACCCCCGCGGGCACCATCAGCAGCGAGTTGACGGTCCAGGCGACGACGACGATCGCGGCGGCCACCTCGATGAGCACGAGCTGATACAGCCGCACGGGGCCCAGGCTCGCCGTGCGTGAGGGCTGCCGCGGCACGGCGGCACGCACATGGGTGGCAGAGCTCATCCCGGAGACCCCCCGCTTGTCCTGATGTTGTCCTGGCCGATTGTGTGTTTACGGTATCGGAAAGGCGTGTGAAGGGTGGCTCGGGTGTCGAGTGACCCGGGCGGATGAGTAATCTCCCTACGGCGACCGAGCGTACGTACTGCACCATCACACGGGGAGAAGCGGACGAGACATGGCATCGCGGCGGGACGAGCTCAATGCCTACACCTTTGCGAAGAAACGGATGGTTGCCTCGTTCGTGCAGCCCTCGCCCACCGTCATGGACGACGGTGCGCCACGTCCGCTGCGCGCGTTTCTCCCGGGTGTCATCGTCGGGGCGCTGATTCTCGCCGGATTCGGCGCATGGGGCATGATCCGGCCGACCGCGCCGAAGGGATGGGACAACACCGCGTCCCACATCATCGTCGGCAGCGACTCGACGACCCGCTATGTGATTCTCAAGACTGGCGGAAAGAAGCAGCTGCACCCGGTCCTCAACCTCGCCTCGGCGAAACTCCTGCTGGACCAGGACAAGTCGGACATCATCCGCGTGAAGGAGTCGCAGCTCGACAACGGCGACATTCCGCGCGGACCCACGATCGGAATTCCGTACGCCCCGGACCGTATGCCATCGGCAGACGATGCCGTCGAGCAGAAGCGCTGGGTGGTCTGTGAGCAGCCGGGCGGCGGAGAGGACAAGACCGCGCAGAAGGCGGTCTTCATCCTCGCTGACCGTGAGGCGTCCAAGGTCGAGGGCCCGCAGCGACTGCGCGGCAGCCAGGCGCTGTACGTCCAGGGGAAGACGGGTCGCTATCTCGTCGACCCGTCCGGTACCAAGTACCTGCTCGGCGGCCCCAAGGGTGAGAAGAGCATGTCCGACCGCCAGTACAACCTGTTGCTGCGGACGCTCTTCTCGGAGGGCGCCAAGCCCCAGCAGGTGACCGACGACTGGCTCGACACCCTGAAGGATGGCGCGCCTGTGGAGTTTCCGCGGGTGCCGGGGCAGCCGAACACCACAGCCGGGGTCGACTCCCTGCCGGACAAGGCCAACAAGGTGGGCATGGTGCTCCAGGCGCAGACCGGTGGCGGCGTCCAGCACTATGTCGTGGTGCCGGGAAAGGTCCAGCCGGTCTCCGACTTCACCGCCGAGCTGCTGCTGAGCAGTGAGCAGTTGGCCGGACTCAATCAGCTCGGCAAGCCGATGCAGGTCAACCCGCAGGACTTCGTCTCCGACTCCACGGTGTTCGCCGGTGACACAACCTGGCCCTCCGAGCCCCCGCGCCAGGTGAACTCGACCGGGGGCGGGAGTGGGGCCAGGGACACCGTGTGCAACATCCTCACAAACGTGGCCGACAGCGGCACGCCCACCCTCGAGACCTGGGCGGGCCGGGACTACCCCGCGACCATCGTGGACGGCGCCACCAGCGCGTATGTCACCCCGGGGACCGGCCTGTTCTACCGGCAGTTCCAGGGGAGGGCGACCGGCACCGGCCAGGTCTTCCTCGTCACCGACACCGGCCTGCGCTACCAGGTACAGGCCAACAACGACGGCAGTTCGGGCAAGTCGAAGATCGGCGCTGATGGTTCTGGCTCCTCCGCGCAGCAGGACGCACAGTCCGACGGGCAGACAACCGCGAACAAGGCTCAGGTCAGGCTGGGGTACGGAGACGCGAAGCCGGTGCCGGTGCCCCTCAACTGGTCCCAGTTCCTGCCGGTCGGGCCGCGTCTGGACACCAACAGCGCACGACAGCCCCAGGGGTCGTGAGCATGGAGCGCCCACGTGTGAGACGCATGGCCGCCCTGTCGTCGGCGGTGACACTGGCGTGTCTCACCGCCGCCACAGGCGTCGGCGCCGGCCCGTCCGCCGCCGCGCTCTCGCTGGACGGCAACGGTGAGTGCACGTTCCCGATGAAGAAGCAGATCAAGGGCACGCCCTGGTCGCTGCAACGGTTGGTGTTCGACCGCCTCTGGGAGGACACCAAGGGCAAGGAGAAGAACGGCAAGTCGGTGCGGGTCGCCGTCATCGACACCGGTGTCGATGACACCAACATCCAGCTGAAGACCGCCGTCGACAAGGCGAGCGGGGGGAACTTCCTACCCCCGGCCAAGGACGCCTCCAAGGACGAACGGAAACTCGCCGAGGACCCGACGGTCGACGAGGTCGGGCACGGCACCAAGGTCGCCGGCATCATCGCGGCCCGCCCGCGCCAGGGCACCGGCTTCGTGGGTCTGGCCCCCGAGGCGACGATTATTCCCCTCAAACAGAACAACGCCGAGGGCAAGGGCACACCGCAGAAGATGGCAGAGGCCATCAAGAAGGCGGTGCACGAGGGCGCACGGGTGATCAACATCTCCCAGGACACCAAGGGTGCCCTCTCGCAGAGCGATCTGGAGCAGGCGACCGCCTACGCCGTCCAGCACGACGTGGTCGTGGTCGCGGCCGCAGGCAACGACGGCGCGAACGGGAAGTCCAAGCGCACCTATCCCGCCTCCTACCGCGGCGTCCTCGCCGTCGCCGCCTCCGACCGCAACAACGAGCGCGCGTACTTCTCGCAGAGCGGCGATTTCGTCGGCGTCGCGGCGCCCGGCGTCGACATGGTCTCCACCGTGCCCAAGGGCGGGCAGTGCGTGGACAACGGCACCAGCTTCGCCGCCCCGTACGTGGCCGGAGTGGCAGCCCTGATCCGAGCCAAGCACCCCGACTGGTCGCGGCAGGAGGTCATCGCCCAGATCGAGCAGACCGCGGAGCGGGGCGTCAACGGCCGTGATCGGTTCATCGGTTGGGGTGTGGTCGATCCGGTGAAGGCCCTCACCGACGATGACAAGAAGATCGAGCACCCCACGGCGGACACCGGCTCGGCGGCGAACGTCCCGAAGCCCGAGCCCGGCCGCCTCACCCTGGGCGAGACCCCGCAGGAGCGTCGCACACGGCTGGCCACGTACGCCCTGGGCATGGGCGCGGTGGTCGTGGGCATCACCGCGGGCGGTGCGGTCGTGCTGCGTGACTGGCGTCGCCGGCGTGACGCATGAGGGGCATCGGCGATGGCTTGACGCTTGTCGTTACCCGGCCGTCCCCGGCGTCCCATCCGTGTAACAACCGGATACTTGTTGGTCATGCACACGGGGATGCTGACTAGAGTGATCCTTGACAGCTTTGGTCCGATGCGCACGGGACGGTCACACAGCACCGGCCGTTCCACCGCATCCGATTCATGGGGGAAGGTGTGCCATGGCGGAGAAGCTCCGCGTAGAAGGTCATGATTTCAAGACCCTCGAGAGCGCCATCGACTGGATGGAAGGTCAGCTGACCGAGCGGATCGGGAAGCTCAACAACGTCATCGACCACGTTGAGGGCCACTGGAAGGGCATCGCGGCGGGCGCGTACAACAACCTCCAGACGGAGGTCAACAACGACGTCCGCCGGGTGAACCAGCTGCTGAGCTTCACCCGCGAACTGGTGAAGGCGAGCCGGGACGGTTTCGATCAGGAGGAAATCGACCAGCTCAAGAACATCAACAGCGTCGGAGGCGGGGAGAGCGGCATCCTCGGCTCCTTCCAGGCCTCTTGATCCTCGTGACCTTTCCGCCTCGCATCGGGAGTTAGAGCTCAATGGAGATTACGTACGAAGGCGTTGTCGAAGCCTCCAACATGGTCAGGAACGAGGCCAACACGCTCAAGACCGACCTCGACACCATCATGAGGCAGGTCAAGGGTGTGTCCGAGTCGTGGACCGGTGAGGCGCAGCGCGCGTTCAACGAGCGTCAGCACGAGTGGAACCAGCGTGTCGACCACCTGCACAGCACTCTTCTCACCATCTCGAAGAAGCTGCTGGAGGCTACGGAGGGCTACAGGGCCAATGACCACCGTCAGGGCCAGCGGTTCGCGTCGTAGAGAGAGACATAGCGCGCACAGCCTGCGGTCGTTTCGTGGGTGCGGGGACACTCGGCCCGGGCTGAGTGTCCCCGCACCCACAAGCGCTCCCATCCAGGTATTGAAGGAGGTGCTTCATGGCTGAGTTGGCGCCGGACGGGGGTGGCTCCGCTAAGTCCCCTTCTTCACCGGACCTCGATGCTCCCACCGAGTCTCTACAGGAATTCAAGAAGCGCGTTGACAGGCTTCTGACCGATCTCGACAAGTCGGATGCGGCGCACGGCAAGATCTCCCAACAGAAGGTGACCACCGCCGCCTACGGGCAGAACTTTCCCGAGGCGCTGTCACTGGCGAGCGCGTACGAGCTGGTGCACGGACGGCTACAGCTGCTCTCCCAGACCCTGGGCGAGCAACTGGAGGCGATGGGCATCACGGTGGGCGCGGCCGACAGCGACTACCAGACGGTGGACCACGAGCACGCGCAGCGCCTGAAGGCCATTCAACGGCGTGCTCAGGCGTACTACGAGCAGTATCAGAAAGAGCACGACCCGAAGGGCCACGAGAAGACCGGCGAACCCAAGACGGGCGGCGGTAAGAGCAGCGGCCACGACGGCATGTGACAGGTGAACGGGGGATGTGGACATGGGCGAATCAGACAAGCTGCCGCCGCTCAAGATGTGCTACAACATCACCAGTTTCGAGCATGCTTCGTTCGAGGACATGCTCGCCATGGTCGAAGGTACGGATGAGCAAGAGATCATCCGCCGGGGTAACGCCCTGACGAAGGCGCAGTCCGAGATCGAGAAGATCGGTGACGAACTCAAGAAGCGCGTCGGGCGGGTCACCTGGAAGGGCGAGGGCGGTGACGCGTTCCGGAACTGGGGCGACGATTTCGCCAACCAAGCCCTGAAACTCGCGAGTTTCGCCGGCTCCGTCGGCACGGCCATGGAGACCGCAGGCCAGGCGCTGAGCGAGGTCAAGAAGTCGATGCCGGAGCGTCCGGCGGGTTCGCAGGTGTGCTATGCGGACCAGGAGAAGGAAAAGAAGCGCCTGGAAGGGCTGGACAAGGCCCGCGACGAGGCCCTTCCGCAGATGTACAAGCTGGCTTCGTACTACCGGATGTCGCAGGAGACCATCGCGGCGTCCCAGGAGAATGAGCCGGTGTTCAAACCGCTGCCGAGTCAGATGATCCCTGACACCTCGGTGGGCGGTGGGCAGGAGAGCTATGGCTCGCCCAGCGTTTCGGGGGGCAGTGTCCACACGGCGCCCGCCTCTGTCGGGACGACGCATCCGGCGGTCGATCCGTCCACGGTGAGTCCGGGTTCACCCGCGCATTTCACGCCTGCACACGTCTCGCCGGGGCATGTCACCTCTCCGTCAATCCCGGAGAACCCGGGGCATGTCACCATTCCGGATGCGACGCACACCAACATTGACACGGTGAAGCCGTCGCCGCCCACCACCACTGCACCGCAGCTTCCGACCGACGGTGGGCCGCCGGTGTCTCCGGTCACTGACCGGCCTGGGCCCGTGGGCCTGCCCGCGTCACCCCCGCCGACGGTCGGGCCCACAACCGGTATGGGCAAGATCGGCCCCACCGTGGGCAAGGTCAATCCCACTGTGGGCAAGGTCAACCCCACTGTGGGGACGGGGGGAACCAAGGGCCCCATCACCACTTCCAGGCTGCCGAATGGACCGACCGAGCAGATCAACGGCCGGGCCATCAACCCGGTGCGCGCCGACAGGAGCATCGTCGGCGGTATGCAAAATCACCAGGCGGGCACGAACCAGGGCACCCGGCAGAGCCGGGGGACGGTCATCGGCAGGGAGTCGGCCGGGCCTGTGGGCCGCGCGGGTCCGGGCGCGGGTCCTGGCCTTCCTGCGGCCGGGCGGCCGGGAGGTGTCATCGGTGCCGGTTCGAACCGAGGAGTTTCGGCGTCGCCCCGGGCCGAGGGTACGGCACGTCGCGCAAGCGAGCTGCGGACCGGCGGCGAGTTCACCCCCGGTGGGAGCGGACTGGTCCGGGGGCAGGCCGAAGGACGGGCCCCCGGCGCGTCGGGAGCGGCAGCATCGGGGCGCGGTGAGGGCCAGAAGAGTCAGCGTGAGGAAGGCCGGGACGCACCCGGCCAGCTGACCGAAGACGAGGAGACCTGGAACGAGGGTCGGCGCGGCACCGTGCCTCCCGTGATTGGGTAAAACCCTTCCGCAGAGGCCGCGGATGATGGCGAGCACAGGACGAACAGGCGATATGGAAACAACGCTCAACCAGGTCCGGAGCCGGACGACAGTGATCATCTCGCTGCTCACGTCCTTGCTCGCCATCATGGGGCTGATCGCCCCCGCCGCCACGGCGGAGACCATGCGGGAGCGCCAGTGGTATCTGGACCGCATGCAGGCGGAGAGCATGTGGAAGGTCAGCACCGGCAAGGGCATCACGGTCGCGGTCCTCGACTCCGGAGTCGACACGTCGGCCCCGGAGCTGAAGGGGAAGGTGCTCAAGGGCAAGAACCTCGTGGAGCCGAGCAAGGACGCCCGTACGGACCCGGATGGGCACGGCACGGCCATTTCCATGCTCATCGCCGGAAATGGAGCCGGTGGCCAGGGCATCAAGGGCCTCGCTCCGGATGCGCGCATTCTGCCGCTCACCGTGTTCGGCTCGACGAAGGAGTCGGGAACCAATAGCGTTCCGGGCCTCATCAACGCCATTCGTTACGCGGCGGACAGCGATGCGCAGATCATCAACATGTCGCTGGCCTTTCCGTACTACCAGGTCAACAAGACCGAGCAGGGCAAGCTACAGAAGGCGGTCGACTACGCGGTCAGCCGCGGCAAACTGCTCCTCGCCGGCTCGGGCAATGACGGGGAGACGTCGAACGACACCACCTATCCCGCGGCCAACAAGGGTGTGGCTGGGATCAGCGCCGTCGACTCGTCATTGACGGTGACCAAGTTCTCCAATCACGGGTCGTTCGTCGCTCTTGCCGCGCCGGGCAAGGACATCCCGATCCGCTGCATCGGCAAGGCCGGATACTGCCGCAGTTGGGGCACCAGCCAGGCCACGGCGATCGCCTCCGGCGCCGCCGCGCTCATCTGGGCCAAGCACCCCACATGGAACGGCAATCAGGTGCTCCGCGTCATGATGGACACTGCCGGAAAGCCCACCGAGGGCAAGATTCCCAGCCGCTACATCGGCTACGGCACGATCCGCCCCCGCTACAACGTCCTCGAGGAGAAGGGCAAGCCGGGCTCGGCCGACGTCAACCCCCTGGTGCCCGCGCAGGCCGACGGCCCGTCGTCCCCCTCTTCGTCGCATAGCCAATCCCCGCCTGAAGGCGGTGCCAAGGACGGCTCCTCGGCGAGCGATACCGCCGCCGGGAGCGGTAGCGGTGTCGTCCCGTGGATTCTGGGCGCGGCCGGTGTCCTCGTGGTCGTTCTCGCGGTGTTTGTGATCCGCCGCCGGGCGGCCTCGCCCCGATGATGAGTTCAGCGCGTCGGGCGGAGCGAGTCCGACGGCCAGCCGTGGGAGATGGCGTTCGGAATTCGCCGCGGCAGCAGTTCACCCATCGGGAAGTGCCGTTACGGGAGGTACGCCGGCTACTCGGCCGTGCTAGCGTGCGAGGCCAAGAATAGGCAACACACTTGCGCTTCTGGCGAAGTGTTCACCAAAGCGCAATAGCTCCGCGATTGGCCAGTAAGGGGGAAGCGTGAGCGAGGACATTATCCGTGAACTGCAACAGTTCCAGCAGCACGCGGAGAATCTGCGGCAGCTGATGTCGGATATGCACGACCAAGTGCCCCGGAGTTCCGAAGGAACGGACGCACAGGGGGCCGTCTCCGTGACCCTGGGTGGGGATGGGCTTCCTGAGTCGATCAAGCTCGCGTCCGACTGGCAGCGCCGACGGCGCGCTGAGGACCTCGGCGGCGCCGTCGTCGAGGCATTCGAGTCCGCCATGAGCGATCGTATGGAGCGCTGGTCTCGGTCGCTTGAGCAGTCCGGCTGGGAAGAGCGGGCCGGTCAACTCGACGATGACTTCGACTCGCCCGCGTCGTCGACGCCGTCCCGTCCGGTCCCCGAAATCTCCGACCACGACGTGCGCCACGTCCTCCACAGGCCCGTGGACGAATCGATCGAGGACGTCCTCACGGCATTCGACACCGTCGACCAACTGGACGCAGATTCGTTCCTGCCGCCGCAGGTCAAGGGAGAATCTGCCGCCCGCCGAGTCGCCATCACCCTCACCGCACACGCCCTGGTCTCCTGCGAGGTGGACCCTCAGTGGGCTGCCGGACAGTCGGTCGTCCGGCTCAACCAGGCACTCAACGAGGCTTTGAACAACGCTCGCGAAAAGGTGAGCAGTGCCGTGAGCCCCGGGGCGGCCGGTGTCGCGAACCTGCATGTGGGCGGTCTGATGAACGAGTTTCTGGCCATCATCAAGAACCCCCAGCACTTCACGGACTGATGCGGAAGAGAACTGACACAGAAACGAAAGGAGGCCCATGAGCAAGCTCAAGGTCATCACAGACGCCATACGTGCTGACGCCAGAACCTGGGATGAGCAGGCGAAAGCGATCGGCGGTGTCGGGACCAATATCAGCGGACTGCGCCGCGATCGGCTTGAGCTGGGCATGTACCAGATGTTTTTCGGTGCCTACGCGGATGCCATCGACCATCTTTCGGGCCGGTGTTCCGAAGGGCAGAAGCGGATGTCGGAAATCGCTGACGCGCTGGTCAAGAACGCGAAGGCGTACGACGATCACGAAGTGGAAACCACAAAGTCCGTGGAAGACGCCTACTAGCAGCCGGGCCGTGCACCGGGGAGACGGGGAAGGCGATGGCATTCAGCCAGACGCAGTTCGAAACGCTCATCGAGAAGATCAATGACAAGCTGGAGAAGCTTGTGAAGGATCTCGTTACCTTTGGTAACAAGATCAACGGGGCGGTGGATCACTGGTACGTTCCCGGCCCCGTCGCGAAAGCGGTAGTCGCCGCGGCGAACAAGCTCATCGAGTTCGTGAACGGGATCCTCAAAAAGATCGGCCATTTCCTTGAGGGTGTCGTCGCCCCGGTGATCTTGTTCATCGATGCCAACAGCTGGAAGGCGAAAGGCATCCACGGCGACGCGACCACCGCATCATCCAGCACCCAGAAGTTCAACCTCCAGGCCCCCAAGGAGTGGAAGGGCGAGGGGGCTGACGCGTACACCAACGCCGTCTTCCCTCAGTCGGGCGCGGCCGCCCAGGTTGCAACCAACGCGAATTCGATCGCGGACATCCTGCTCACCGCCGCCGTCGCGGGAGTGGCATTCTACGGAGCGATCGCTGCTTTCCTGATCCAGTTCATTCCCGCCATGGCTGCCGCGATCGCCGCGGGGGCGACCGTCGTCGGTGCCGTTCCGGCCGCGATCGCCGCCTTGGGTGAAGGTGTGGCCGGTTGGCTCGTCATAGCGGGCGCCGTGACTACTCTGCTGGGCGTGCTGGGTGACCAGGCCAAGGCCATGGCCGACCTGAAGAGCAATGCCAACGACAACAGCGCGTTTCCGAAGGGCCATTGGCCGGTGGGCACGGCCTGAGTGCCTGATGTGACGATATGAGGTGAGCTTGTGTACGGACCTCGCGTCGCCCTCTGGGCCGTCGGGGTGGCGTCATTCGCCTGGCTGATGCTTCCAGCCGTTACCGACTGGGCCATCGGCCTCCCCCCGCCCCCGCTGATCGCCGTCCTCTGCGCGCTCGCGATCCTCTGCCCGGGAACCGCTGAGTTCCTGGCGAGGCGGCACAAGGAGCAGTCCTGGTACGCCGGGAACTTCGCGTCTTTCGAGGATCTTCGTGGGTCCGTGGACCGCGCGGCCCTGCTGCGAATCCGGGAGACCAAGGGTCCGGCGCAAGCTCTCCGTGAGGTCAGGCGCCAGTACCCATCGATCCCGCTCAAGGTGGCCGCTCGGCTGGTCAGGGAGCTGTGAGCGGCTCGAGCAGCACTCGCTGAGCGGCCAAGGGCCCGTACGGCCGGGGCAGCCCGGTCCGTACGGGCCCTGCCTCGCTCCAGGCCTGCCGTAGCCCGCCATCCTGCCTCAGCCTCAGTCCACTGACGGCACCCACGCCGTCTGGACCAGCGACGCTCCGCCGCGCCGTGAGACGAAGACGCCCCGCCCCGGTGGCAACGGACGCGCCTTGACCTGGCCCAGCAGCTCGCCCTCACCCGGTGAACCCGACAGCACGACGCCCTGCGCGCCCAGCTCCTTGAATCGCTGCATGAACGGCTCGTACGACGAGCGCCCCGCGCCGGCCGTCGTCCGCGCCACGATGATGTTGACGCCGGCGTCCCGCGCGTACGGCAGGTTGTCCACCAACTCGGACATCGGGTTGCCGGACGAGGTGGCGACCAGATCGTAGTCGTCCACCACGATGAAGGCCCGCGGCCCCGACCACCAACTCCGGTTGCGCAGCTGCTGCGGGGTGACATCCGTCCCCGGGATGCGCTGGCTGATGAGAGTGTTCATGTCGGTGATGTACTTCTCGAAGGCGTTCTGCGTCGTGCCGTAGCCGACCAGATGAGGCTGTGGCACGACCTCCAGCAGACTGCGCCGGTAGTCGCCGACCACGAACAGCCCCTCCTCGGGGGCGTAGCGCTCGGTGATCTGCTTGATGAGTAGACGCAGCAGAGCCGTTTTCCCGGACTCCGACTCGCCGTAGACGGCGAAGAAGGGGTCGGTGTCGAAGTCGATGAAGACCGGCTCGAGGTTCATCTCGTCGATGCCGATCGCGATGCCCCGCTCCGGCTGCTCGTGACCGGACGGGATCTCCCGCACGGACAGTGTCCGCGGCAACATCCTCACCTGCGGTGCGTGCGGACCGGGCCAGTTGTCCACCGACGCCCTGACGAACGCGGCGGTCGCTTCGGCCAGGTCGTCGGCGTTGCCCGACGTACCGTCGATACGCGGCAGACCACCCAGGAAGTGCAGCTTCTCCGGAGTGAGGCCGCGGCCGGGCGTGCCCACGGGCACATTCGCGGCGACCTTACGGTCGAGTTCGGAGTCCATCGGGTCACCGAGCCGCAGCTCCAGCCGGGCGAGGAACTGGTCCTTGAGCGCGGCTCGCATTTCCATGTAGCGCGTGACCGTGACGATGAGGTGCACCCCGAGTCCCAGACCGCGCGTGGCGATGTCGGCGACGATCGGCTCGAGCATCTCGTAGTCGGTCTTGAAGGACTGCCAGCCGTCGATCACCAAGAAGATGTCGCCCCATGGCTCGCCCGGCAGCTGCCCGGAGGCACGAAGCTGACGGTAGGTGCCGATGGAGTCGATGTTGTTGTCCCGGAAGAACTCCTCGCGCCGGTTCAGCACGCCGGTCACCTCGGCGATCGTGCGGCGGATCTTCTCCGGGTCCAGACGTGAGGCGACACCACCGATGTGCGGCAGCCCCTCGACCGCGATCATGCCGCCACCGCCGAAGTCCAGGCCGTAGAACTGGACCTCGTGCGGGGTGTGGGTGAGCGCGAAGGATCCGAGCAGGGTGCGCACGGCGGTCGACTTACCGGACCGGGGCCCGCCGACGATCAGCATATGGCCCTGTGCGCCGGAGAAGTCCCGGTAGAAGATCTCCCGCCGCTGTTCGAACGGCTTGTCCACCATGCCGATCGGTACGCACAGACCACCGCTGCGGGCATAGCCGCTGGCATGCAGACCGCGCTCCGGCGAGACGGCGAGCTGGGGCATCAGCTGGTCCAGGGACGACGCCTCGGTGAGCGGCGGCAGCCACACCTGGTGTGCCGCCGGACCGCGTCCCTCCAGGTTGTGCACGACGACGTCCAGCACCGTGTCCGCGAGCGCGTCGTCCACCCGGTCGCGGTCCGCTGTGTAGGTGAAATTGGGGTCGGGCTCGGCGAAGCGGACCGGCACCGGGGCGGCACTGAACAGCACCGGACGGCGGTCGGTCGGGATGGGACCGCTGCCCACCACGGTTGACGTGGACGAACGGTAGGGCCCGGACACGTACGCCGCCTTGAAACGGACCATCTCCTCCGTGCCGAACTTCAGGTACCCCGATCCGGGCACCGACGGCAGGTGATAGGCGTCCGGAACGCCGAGCGCCGTACGGGACTCAGCGGCGGAGAACGTCCGCAGGCCGATGCGGTACGACAGGTAGGTGTCCAGGCCCCGCAGCCGGCCCTCTTCGAGGCGCTGAGAGGCCAACAGCAGATGCACTCCGAGCGACCGGCCGATGCGGCCGATCTGGATGAACATCTCGATGAAGTCGGGCTTGGCCGTCAGCAGCTCGCTGAACTCGTCGATGACCAGGACCAGGGAAGCCAGTGGCTCCAGCGGGGTGCCGGCGGCGCGCGCCTTCTCGTAGTCGTGGATGTTGGCGTAGTTGCCCGCGGAGCGCAGCAGCTCCTGACGGCGCTGGAGCTCACCGGTGATCGAGTCGCGCATGCGGTCGACCAGCGTCAGATCGTCCGCGAGGTTGGTGATCACAGCGGCGACATGCGGCAGCTCCGCCATGCCCGAGAAGGTCGCGCCGCCCTTGAAGTCCGCGAGGACGAAGTTGAGCGTCTCGGACGAGTGCGTAACCGCCAGGCCCAGCACCAGCGTCCGCAGCAGCTCCGACTTTCCTGAACCGGTCGCGCCCACGCACAGGCCGTGCGGGCCCATGCCCTCCTGGGCCGCCTCCTTCAGGTCGAGCATGACCGGGGCGCCGCTCTCCCCGACCCCGATCGGAACGCGCAGCCGTTCCGCCGTCGAGCGGGGCCGCCAGGTGACCACGGGGTCGATGGACGCCGCGTCGCCGAGGTTGAGCAGGTCGGTGAACTCCAGATTGGTCAGCAGTGGCTCGTCGTCCCCGCCACCCGCCGAGACCCGCAGCGGGGCGAGCTGCCGCGCCAGCGCCTCGGCGCCGGCCAGCGACAGGGTGTCCGGAACGCCCTCGTACACGGCCGAGGCCGACTCCACCCGTAGCAGACCCGGCCGCACGATCAGCGACAGGCCGCCGCGCAGCTCGTCCAGGCCGCCACGGATGACCTCCAGCACCGTCACGCCCTGCAACCCCTCCTGGGCGGCCAGAAGCGAGTCGGGCGGCACCAGACCGCCGTCCAGGATCACCACCACATGCGGCGCGTCCAACAGCGGCTGCCCGTCCCGGTTGAACCGTGAACGGCCCTCCAGGCGGCTCTTCAGCAGATCCTCGACCTCGGCCAGATTGTCGCTGAACAGCCGCTTCGTTCCGGCTCCGTCCACCGACCCCGGCACCTGGGTGTGCGGCAGCCACTTGACCCAGTCCCACTCCTCCGTGGCACCCGCCGCGGCCACCACCGCGATCACCAGGTCCTCGGGCGAGTGCAGCGCGGCCAGGCTCGCCACCAGCGCCCGGCTCGTCTCCAGGGTCGTCTCCGGCTCGCCGGAGACCGTCATGTGGTAAAAGGCCCTCAGGCTGACCGCCATCGGCATGCCGTCCAGCGACCGGTGTACCGCCAGGAACTGCTGCATGGCGCCCGCCGACAGCGGTTCCAACTCCTCCACCGGGGCGGTATCCGGCGCCACGAGCGGAGTCCACAGCTCCTGCGGGCCGAGCCCGATCCGCACCTGCACGAAGTCGTCGTCGGTGATCCGCCGCTCCCACAGCCGGCTGCCCTCCGCCACCAGCGACCACAGCTGCTCGGGGGAGGGGTGGAGGAAGAACTGCGCATCGCGCTGTGCGCGCGCCGTACGCTGCACCCTCCGCCGGGTCTTCGCGAGGTACTTGAGATAGTCGCGGCGGCCCTCCACCGCCTCGCCCTGCGCGCCTTTCCGATACCGGATCGCCTGTGCGATGACCATCGATACGGTCGACAGCAACATCATCACGCCCATGATCTTCATGAACGGTGCCGAATTCGGCATGAAGAAGAAGACCACCGACGAGCCCATGCCGAGCATGGGCAGCAATTGCATCGCCATGCCTTCCCGATCGCCGCGAGGCAACTCGGGAGGGGATTCGAGGCGAAGTTCATCCGCGGGCATCCCGGGAGGAGTCTCCCGAGGTGGACGTTTCACGATGATCTGGCTCATCGGCCTGTCTATCCCCCGATGCGGACTGAACAATTGAGGACCTGCTGAGGGCCCGCACGCACGCTTGCCGCGCGTCATTGCGGCACCTACCCGGCAACGAACCGATCCTACGTGTCGGGAAGACAATTGGCGCCCGGTAGGGTGACCTCCCGCACACTGCCAGACATGAACGCGTCCGGACGGAAGACGCGGCGAGACGCTAATGAGAGGGCCCCGCAGGTGAGTTCGACCACATCGACCGGTTTCTGCCGAGTGACGGTCGTCGCACCCGACAGCCGCATCGACGTCGCCCTCCCCGACGACATAGCCCTTGCGGACCTGTATCCGGAGATGCTCAGGCTGACCGGTCAGACCCAGCCCACGGGGACGCCGGTCGGCTACCACTTCGTGCGTCGCGACGGCACCGTCCTGGACGGCTCCCGTTCCCTCGCGGCGCAGCGCGTGCTGGACGGGGACGTGCTGTCCATGCGGCCCTTCGCGCAGTCCCTCCCGCCCGTCGTACGCGACGACGTCTCCGACGCGATCGCCTCGACGGTGGCCGGCGACCACGCGCTGTGGAACGCCCGCTACCTCCGGGCCTGCGGACTCTTCGGCGGCGCGCTGCTCTTGATCTTCATGGGATTCGTCCTGTGGTTCGCCGACCCGGTCAAGCACGACATGCACGGCCTGCCCGGTGTCATCGCCGGTGGCGTCGGTCTGCTGCTCGCGGTCTTCGCCGGTGTACGGGCCCGGGTCTACGACGACCGGGCCTCCGCCATCGCCCTCGGCCTCGCGGCACTGCCGCACGTGATGATCGGAGGATCCGGGGTCCTGGCGCTGGAGGCGGGTGAGGGCATCGGACGGCTGCAATTCCTGCTCGGCTGTGTCGCCGTTCTGATCGTGTCGGTCGCCCTGGTCGCCGCCATGCCGTCCGGTGACGCTCCGTTCGTCGCCGCCGTCGTCCTCTCGGCCTTCGGCACGCTGGCCACCTTCTGCCAGATCATGACCGACACCAGCGCGGCGGGCACCGCGGCGGTCTGCGCGGCGGTCGCCATCGCCACCATCGCGTTCCTCCCCGGCCTCTCCGCGCGCGCCGCCCGGCTGCCCATCGGATACATCGCGCCCCGTGACGCCTCCCGCAACGATTACGGCGCCTCCGGCGGCGTCGACCTGGACAATCCCTCGTCCGCAGCCGCCGCCCGGCCGGTCGACGGCGAGCGGATCGCGGCCCAGGTCAAGCGTGGCCACGAACTTCTCCTCGGCCTGGTCGGCGGGTGTGCGGCGGTCGTCGTGGGTTCGTCGGCGGTGCTCGGCTTCTCCGATGACACCTGGGCCCAACTGCTCGCGCTGGCGGCCGGACTGGCGATGCTGCTGCGCGCCCGTCTGTTCCGGTACACCTGGCAGGTCGCCTGCGTCCTGGCGTCCGGCGTCATCTCCCTCGCCCTCCTCATCCTGGGGCTCGCCCTCAACCCGCCGACGAGCGCCGTGATCGATCTGCTCAGCGGCGACAGCGGCCCGCTGAACATCCGTACTGTCTGGCTCACCGCCTCCGTCGCCTTCGGCGCGCTGATCCTCATCGCGATCGCTCTGATCGTCCCGAAGAAGAGCGTCACGCCTTTCTGGGGCCGCTTCGGTGACCTGGTCGAAGGCGCGATGCTGCTGTCGATCACGCCGCTCGTGCTCGCAGTCCTGGACGTCTACGCGACGGCGCGTGGTCTGGTCAGCAAGTGACGCTCCCCGAGCGGTGAGGCATAGGCAGGGGCCGACGGTCACCTGCCACGGCCAAGGGCGCCCCGGTCACGTACCCCGTGACCGGGGCGTCTTCGCTCCGGCCCGCACCCGTCGGAAGGACGTCGAGCCGCCCGGATCCGAACGCCGGACGGAGCACCTCTCCGATACGCCCCATGCCTGAGCTATGCCCTGGAATCGCCAAGGTCGCCTTATCGGCAATGAAGTTGGGACGTACACCCTGCGCCACTAAGCTGGTGCTGACCGTCATCATGTACGCCGTAGGGGGAATCCGATGAGCGAGGGGAGCCGGGTCCCGGCGAACGACGCCGACGCGAGCAGGGCGCGCGGAGGCGGGTCGGACCTCAAGGTGGAGGCCGAGACACTGGCGAGCTTCAAGAGCAGGATCGACAAGATCCTCATCGACCTCGAAGAGTCCCCGGCAGCCAAGAGCAAGATCAGCGACCAGACCGTCGCACACGCCGCCTTCGGAACGGAATTCACCGCCGCCGCCGACCTCGCGGGCGCCTACGAGAAGCTGCACGACCGCCTGGAGAAGTTCTCCAGGACGCTGGGCGACCAGCTCGAAGCCCTGGGCATGGCCGTCCAGATCTCGGACCGCGGCTACGAGAGCATCGACGCCGAACAGGCCGACCGGCTCCGCGCCATCCAGGACCGCACGAGCAAGTACTACGGCCAGAACGCGGACTACCGGGGCGACGGGCACCACGCGAACCAGGCACGGAAGACCGACACGGGCAAGTCCGGCACCGCCGATTCGAACTTCAAGTAGGGGGAGACATGGGGAACGGGGAGTTCGATGGTCTGTCGGTGGAAAACCTGCGGGCCATGCTGGCCAACGCGGACCCCGACAAACTGACCGCTGCCGGCACGGCCCTGGGCGACGCGGGCCCGAAGATTCTCGACATCGGCTCGGACTTGCGTCGTCATGTGTCCCGCGTGGACTGGACCGGCGAAGGCGGGTCCGCCTTCCGCGAATGGGCCCACGACTTCGCCCTGGAAGTCATGCGCTTCGGCCAGTTCACCTCCACGGTCGGCCAACACGTGGCCCAGGCCGGCCAGGCCCTCTCCGAGACCAAGTCGGCCATGCCCGAGTCCAGGGCTCCGGGCCCCAGGGCAGCCCACGAGGACCCGGCAGCACAGGAGGCCGAGCAGCGCGAGACCGAAGAAGCCCGGCACCAGATGGAGCGTCTCTCCTCGGCCTACCGGGCGGCGCAGGAGACGATGGCGGCGGCGCCGGAGCCGCAGTTCAAAATGTTGCCCCCTATGGGCGTTGATGTTGGAAATCGTGAAGATAGATATGACTCCGGCTCGGTGGGGGAGCCGACATCTGGCTCAGGAGTAGGCGTAGACCAGACGCCGCAGGAGCAAGAGGGCGTGCCAGCGGTGCCGCTGCATGGGGAGACGGAGCCAAGCCACCGCGAGGCGACGAGCACCCACATCGACTCGACCGCCACCCTCCCCGATCCAGAGGCCAAAGCGCCACCTCGTACCTCGATGCCGCCTGCGGACCAGCCCAGGCAACCAGGCCCCGTCGTGATGCCGTCACCCCCGATTGGGCCGTCCACCGCGCCCCCTCGACGCACCACACCCGTGACGGGGAAGAGCATGTCCCGCCTCCCCTCGGCCGAGCGCGTCACAGGACCTGGAGGCGCGCCTCCGCGTCGCATGCTCACGCCGCGAGGGCCGGTAGAGAACGATGTTGTGGGAGGACAGCAGCGGCGCCTCGGCTCTTCCCCTCGCCTTCCGCGCGCAATGGTGGTGGGAGAGGAGAGCGGTCAGATGTCCCGCGGCCCCGGGGGAGGGGGCGGCCACCCCATGGCGCGGACAAGCGGTGTGCCAGGGACCGAAGGCATGGCCCCAGGGCGTCGGTTGGCCTCGGAGCCGGGAGGACCGGTGAGTGGCCCGCGCACACCAAACCCCGGTGTCACCGGCGCGCGTCAGCGTGGTGTCGCCATCGGCGAGGAGAACGGATCCCGTGGGCCGGTCTCAGGGGCGGCGCCTTCGGGTGGCACCAATACGCCAAGTGATCCTTCCAGAGATTCAGGCAGAGGACGCAGATTCGCCTCCGAGTCAGGAGGATCGATCGCGGATCCTCGTTCGTCCTCCAGAAGAGGGGTCGCATTCACCCGCGGGGGTACCGGGCTCGTTCGGCCAGGTCAGGCCGAAGGACAAGAGCCTGCCGCCCCTGGGGCCTCTGGCACCGGCCGTCGCGGTCCCGGGCCGGAGAGTCGGCAAGGACATGCGGTCGTTGATCAGGGAGCCTGGGAGCTAGGGCGCCAGGACGCATTGCCTCCCGTCATTGAATAGTCGGCACTTGAAGTCTCAGGAGATTTCGCAGGGATGTCAGTCTTGTCCAGTGGAAACAAGAGGCGCTCAGTGCGTGGTTTGACGCTGCTCGCGGCGCTCATCACATGCATGGGAAGTTTCACATCCCCGGCGATCGCTCAAGATATACGTTCGCGTCAGTGGTACCTCGATGCAATGGGGGCCGACCAGATGTGGCGGACCAGCACAGGCAAAGGTGTCACTGTTGCCGTGCTGGACACTGGGGTCGACAGCTCGCTCCCTGAGTTGCGTGGTCAAGTCCTAGAGGGGAAGGACTTTTCATATAAGCCGAAAGGTGCCACCGTCGATACCAACGGACATGGCACGGACATGGCCGCTGTTATTGCGGGGACAGGGCGTTCCGGCGGTATTCAAGGCGTAGCGCCTGGTGTGAAGGTGCTTTCCGTCAAGACTGGTTCTGGACCTAGATTCGGCGATCTGGCGTCAATTTATCTCAAGGCGATGCGCTATGCCATTAAGCGCGGGGCCCGCGTAATCAATCTTTCGGAGACCATTCTCAGTCCCTTGAACGAAGACGACAAAAAGAAGCTCCAGGATGGCCTGGATGAGATCAACAAAAGCGATGCTTTGATATTTGCCGGAGTCGGAAACGATGCTGAGTCCGATAACTTTGCGGGCTATCCGTCGAGTCTCCCCGGGGCTGTCGGGGTGGCTTCTGTCGATCAGAGCGGCACTGTTTCTACTTTTTCGACTCATGGCCCGCAAGTGGCCCTCGCAGCCCCAGGTGAAGGTATTCCTGGGCACTGCAAGGATGGGGGAGGTTGGTGCGAGGAGTCGGGTACCAGTCATGCCACCGCCATTGCCTCGGCGTCAGCCGCCCTCATCTGGTCCGCTCACCCCAAATGGACCGCGAACCAGGTCTTGCGCGTAATGATGCAAACGGCGAGCAAGCCCAAGGGCGGGGTCCCCAGCGAGTACATCGGCTACGGCATCATCCGCCCCGGCCAGGTCCTGCTCGACGGCAAGGGAGACCCGGGCGCAGCGGACGTCAATCCGCTGTTCCCGAACTACCACCCAGGGCAGAGCTCCTCCACATCTCCGTCCCCCTCATCGAAGACCGACGCCCCCTCGGGCGCTGCACACGCCAAGGACAAGGCCCCTGCCGCCTCCGCAACAGGTGGCGATGGCGGTAGTGGCAACACGCTCGTCTACGTTGGAGCCGGTGTGGCCGTAGCTCTGGTCCTCGGCGGTGGGGGCTATGCACTCGCCCGCAATCGCAGGCGGGTGTAGCTACGGCGCCGGCTGGAGTCTGTGGTGTGGCATTCGAAACCTGGAGCAGCCCCGAAAGCGAGGGCGACGCATGCCATGTGCGATCTTAGTGAGTATCGAGAGTGACCTTATCCGGAGCCGGGTAGGTGACCTTGTTCTTGCATGACAGGCGGCCCTCCAGGTCAGTAAACCTCTGTGCGGATTTAGTCAGGATGCTGATGTCGGAACGATCGGAGAGGCCTACATTATCGAAGAGCGTGACCTGGAATGCGAGCATCTTCTTGTCCTTGGAGTTCTCGGCCAGGTCGGGACGTTGGCAGTCCACCAATAGTTCGGCACGCTTTTTATCGCTGGTTTTGCGCACACTGTAGGACGTCGACTTGCCGCTCTTCCTGTCCGTCGTCGGGAAGGGCTTGGGTCCCCAGTTCACCGTAATTCTGAACAATTTTTTTCTGCCTGAATCATCAAGGATGCCGCACGGCGAACCTGCTTCTGGCTTGAAGCTGGTCATCTCTTTGTTCATCCCCAAGCTGATTTTGATGGCGAAGTCCTCACCGTCTCGGGGTACAACCACCTTCTTCAAGCCGTGATGCCGCTTTGCTTCAATTACGGTTTCCTTGTCGAATATGCCCAGACAGGTCTTCTCGCTGAGCTGAGTGAGATAGGGATTCTTGGATTGTTCTTCGGCCCCTCGTTTTGAATCGCTATCACTCCCACCGCAAGCAGTGACCGTAAAAGCAAGTAGACAAGCGAGCGATGTAACGACCCCGGAGGGCACTCCACCCAGAAGGGGGATGCGCATAGTCACCTTCGGCTCCTGTTATTTTCCGCTATCGGTGAGCCTGCTGTTGCCCACGCCGCGGTCGTAACCGTTCTTTAGGGCTTCGTCGGCTCTGGCGTACCATGACGAGTTATCAATTTCTGGATGGACTGTGACATATGAATCGAATGCGACTGCTGATCGGCGTTGACTCTTCTCGATGAACTCCTTCTTGAGGTCGCTCGCATCTCTGTCGATCTTGGTGTCAATTTCTTCTTGGCGGCGCTCCATTTCCCTATCGATTTGGATGCCCGTGTGCGTTTCCATCGCTCCGGCCGCGCCATCGATGAATGGTGTGACGAATGGTGCGTACCTCGCAGTCTCAAGGGGCATGGTGATGAGACTTGTGGCGCTGCCGATTCCCTGGCTTACGCCGTACTTCTTCCATTCGGCCGCTTCAGATAGCTTTCTGGCCTGCTCGGCCTTGGTGTCTTCGGCGTTTGACGTGATGGCGTCGGCTCGCGCTTCATCAAGGATTCCCTGAGTCTCGGCGCCGGTTCCAAAGATGGCGATGAGAGAATCATCCGCCTGAGGATGGGCCTTAACAGCGCTGGTTGTGAACTCTTGTTGCGCGACTGAGAGGATCTTATAACTGTCATCGTCTCGGCCAACTGCTGAAAGGAAATCGTTGGCTCGCTGATGTGTAACGAGGATATCGCCTTCACCGATTGCGCCGAAGGCGGCGTCCCGAATCCCGCTACCGGAATTCTTGTCACCGTAGTTCGCGGTTGCCCAGTCCAGGTTGTCGATATAGCCCGCACCCATTCTGGCCAGACTGTCGCTGAGCCCTGGTTTGTCTTCGGCGAGCCCTGAATTTTCGGCGACCATGACGACTGCCTGGGCCATCACATTGGCGCTTGCCGGGGTCCTGTGCAGACCCAACTCAGGCTGGTCATACGGGTGGCCTAAGGTGGCTGCTTCCAAAGCGTGGCCCAACTCGTCGTAGCCGTAGCCGCGATCACTGTCGGCGAGAGGATTCCCATTGGGCCAGTTCCGGTCCTGTAGGAGATACTTCAGGTCGGGGTCCGCCGTAGCCAATGGGTCTTCTTCATAACCCTTCCGGTAGAACAGCGATTGGGCCGCCTCCGGATTGCGTCCGAGTGCCTCCATGTACCCCGCCATGGGGTCCATGCCCTGGTCGCTTCCCTTGCCGAAACTGAGGTACGGCGTATATCCGTTGGGGCTCCACAGACCCTTGAGATCGTCCTTGTGCTTGCGATCGAACTCGATCAAGCCTCCGGTGCGCCCGTCCTTGTCGTGGCTGTTCGGATCTTTGTAGCCCTTGCCGTAGTCGTACAGGAAATCCTTGTCATACTCCCCGTACCGCAGCAGGCTGCTCATGGCCTGGAAGCCGTAAGGGCCTTTAGCAATCGGGCCGCCGGAATGGGTGTCGTCCAACCGTTGGGGGCCGAGACTGATGACGTCCCGCTTCCATTGCTCGATGGCCTTGCTGTCAGAGTGGGAAGCTGTGGCCAGGGTGAACCCCAGGGACTTCTGTAGCTTTTCGAGTGTCTTCGTCCGCTCGCCGCCCGTCTGGGTCGTGTCGGCGGCGTGTTCCCAGAACTGCAGTGTGCCCTTCGCGCCGAGTTGGACGGCGAACTTCTCCGAGAAGAGTGGGTCTCCCTCGTGTTTCGAGAGGATCGAGTTGACCTTCTGGAGGTCGGCCGTGGAGAGTTCGCCCTTCAACTTTGCCAGTTCGGTTACCGTCTTGAGGTCTTTGTAAGCCTGTTCGCGTCCCTTTTCTGCACCCTTGATGCTGTTAAAGCTGTCGCCCGTGAACCCTTTGCCTCGGCCGTTGAAGTCTTGAGCGAGGGCCCAATGCAGGATCTCGTCTGCCGCGGTGGCGTCCGAGAGCACTTGCAGGATTCGGTCGTTGTAGCTGGACACCGTTTCGGAGTATCGCTTGGCTTGCAGGGTTTCGGCCTGCTCTGAAATGTCGTCAAGGTTCGTTGGTTTGTACGACACACGGCCCTGCTCGTCGATGGCCAGATTCTTGTCCGCTTCGATATCGTCCTTGTAGCCCTTGAGCTTCTTCTTGGCATCCTTGAACTTGGTGTGGGCGTCGCTGAGAAGGCCGTGCATGTCCTTGGCCTCAAGGGCGGCCTGCTCCATTTGCTTCGCGACTGCCTTGATCTTGTCGGCGGCCGCCTCAGCTGCCTTGCCCTCCCAGTCCGAGTTGGTGATGGGGGACGTGACCTGCTTGGTGAAGTTTGTGCTGACCTGCGTGAAGTGGTCTGGAAGGTTGCGCCACTTGTCGATGGCGTCGGAGAGCGGTTGCAGGTTCACCTTGAGGAGATCGTAATAGGAGACCATCGTCCTTATCGCACTCCATGGCTATTCTGGTGGATGGGATGTGTCGCCTCAGGTTCCTGCTACCTGGCCACGCGTTTGTTCCCATCAACGTCCCTGAACTTATCGACGGTGCCCTTGTTGCCGATCTGGAATTCCGCGGCGGCGTTCCGCAGGGCGCCCGCGACGCCGTGTTCGAGTAGCCCATGTACGTAGCGCATCTGGTCCCGCCACCGCTCCTCGAACGTGTCGAAGGCGACAGCACAGTCGAACCCTTTGAGGCTGTCCTTGACCTGGCCGGTCTCCTTCATGGCCTGGTTGTCGGCTTCCGCGAAGTTCCGGCGCGTGTCGTCGGCCTTGTCGGCCATTTCGCGGAGAACCTTTGGCGTGACCTTGAGCTTCTCCTTCGGCGCCGCGGCGCCGCCGTCATGAAATGCGTTGATCTGCATGCGGGTCGCCTGGCGCTTCGCCGCTTGTGTGCGGAAACTTGCCCATTGCTCGTCGAACGACACGATCCCCCCCTGGCACCACGTCAACTTCGTTTATGAAAGGTCAATACTTGTGAAACATATCGCGTCGTGGAGCGCGGCGCACGGCCGCGACGGGTTAGTCGCTGCCTAACTCATCTGGCAGCCAGCCCAGCTGAACCAGCCGGGTGCCACCCTTGCGGGTGATCAGGGTGCCGCGCCCCTGGGGGAGGCGGCGGGGGCGGGTGTTGCCGAGGAGGTCGCCCTCGGCTGGGTCGCCCGAGAGGATGACGCCCTGGGCGCCGAGTTCCTTGATGCGCTGCATGAAGGGCTCGTACGAGGAGCGTGAGGCGCCTGCCGTGTTGCGAGCGATGATGAGGCGGACACCGACGTCGCGGGCGTAGGGCAGCCCTCTTGTCAGGAAGTCGAGAGGGTTGCCGGCGCTCGTGGCGACCAGCTCGTAGTCGTCGATGATGACGAAGAACTGCGGACCGCTCCACCAGCTGCGCTCGCGAAGTTGCCGCGGAGTGACGTCCGAGCCGGGGGCTCGGTGTTCCATGAGGGTGCTCAGGGCGTCCATGTGCATTTCGAGCGCTGGGGCGGCAGGAGCGTACTCCAGGAGGTGGGAGTCCGGTACGGCCTCAAGGAGCGTACGGCGGTAGTCGCCGACGATGATTCGCGCCTCGTCGGGGGCGTAGCGCTGGCTGATCTGCTGGGCAAGCAGGCGTAGCAGAGAGGTTTTGCCCGATTCGCTCTCGCCGAAGACGACGAAGAACGGATCGGAATCGAAGTCGATGAAGACCGGTTCCATTCGGTCCTCGTCGATGCCGATGGGCAGACCGAGGTGCGGATTCTCAAAGCTCTTGGGGAGGCGGTCGGAGGGGAGTTCGCGGGGGAGGACGCGGACCTCGGGGGCCCGTGGGCGGGTCCAGTGGGTGTTGACGGCGCGAACCAGGGCCGCTGTCGATTCAGAGGTCCCGGCCGATGCCGGGTTGGTTGGTGCCGGGCCGGTCGGCACCGGTCCCGTCGGCGTCGGGTTGGTCGGTGCCAGTCCGGTCAGCGCCGGTCCCGTCGGCGTCGGGCCCGTCGGTGCCAGTCCCGACACCGGCGATTCGGTCGTGCCGGTCGTGGCGGACCCTGTCATCGTCGGGTCGGCCGTCCGTCCCTCCGCCTCCGGCGGCATAGCGGCTCCGATCCACGGTCGCGCGGCCAAGAAGTGCAGCCGTTCGGGGATCTGGCCGCGGCCCGGTGCGCCGACCGGGACGTTGGCCGCCACCTTACGGTCGAAGTCCGAGTCCAGCGGATCGCCGAGACGAAGCTCCAGACGGTTCATGAACTGATCCTTCAGCGCGGCCCGTACCTCCATGTACCGGGTGGCCGACAAGACCACATGGACGCCGTAACCCAGTCCCCGCGTGGCGAGGTCCATGACGACGCCCTCGAACTGCTCGTACTCCTGCTTGAAGGTGCCCCAGCCGTCAATGACCAAGAAGACGTCCCCCCAGACCTCGTCAGGGAGCTCACCAGCTGCCCGCCGCTTGCGGTAGCCGGCGATGGAGTCGATGCCGTGCGTGCGGAAGAACTCTTCGCGGCGGCTCAGCACTCCGGTGGCCTCGGCGACCGTACGGCGCACGCGATCCGGATCGAGACGTGATGCCACTCCGCCGACATGCGGCAGTTCCGAGATCCCGCTCAGGCCGCCGCCGCCGAAGTCCAGGCAGTAGAACTGCACCTCGTACGGGGTGTGGGTCAGGGCGAAGGACGCGATGAGCGTACGCAGCAGGGTGGATTTGCCGGACTGCGGGCCTCCCACCACCAGCAGATGGCCCGCGGCGTCCGAGAAGTCGCGGTAGAGGATTTCGCGCCGCTGCTCGAAGGGCTTGTCGACCAGCCCGACCGGGACGACCAGCCCGCCCGCCCCCGCATAGTCCGGAGGATGCAGACCACGCGCGGGGGAGACGGCCAGCGGGGGCAGCAGTTCGTCGAGTGCGGGGGAGCTGTCCAGGGGCGGGGGCCACACCTCGTGCGCGGCCGGTCCCTGATCCTCCAGACGCCGGACGATGACGTCCAGGACCGTGTCCGGCAGCGCGTCGCTCGGGTGAGCCGTGGTGGCGGCGGGCGCGGGTGCGGGCGCGGCATAGGAGACCGGCACCGGGGCGGCCGTGAACAGGGTCGGCCGCCGGTCCATTCGCCGTGAGCCGCCCGACCCGTCGTCCGCCAGCGCCTCGGTGGTGCGGTACGGGCCCGAGACGTAGGCGGCCTTGAAGCGCACCATCTCGTCCGTACCGAACTTCAGATAGCCGGAACCGGGCAGCGACGGCAGATGGTGGGCGTCCGGCACGCCCAACACGGCCCGGGACTCCGTGGCGGAGAAGGTACGCAGGCCGAGTCGGTACGACAGGTAGGTGTCCAGACCGCGCAGCCGCCCCTCCTCCAGCCGCTGGGTGGCCAGCAGCAGATGGACGCCGAGCGACCGGCCGATGCGGCCGATCTGGATGAACATCTCGATGAAGTCCGGTTTGGCGCTGAGCAGTTCACTGAACTCATCGATGATCAGGACGAGCGAGGGGACAGGCTCCAGTGGCGCCCCCGCGACCCGAGCCCGTTCGTAGTCGTGGACATTGGCGTAGTTGCCCGAGGCACGCAGCAGCTCCTGGCGACGCTGTAGTTCGCCGCGGACCGAGGCCTCCATACGGTCCACAAGCGTCAGGTCGTCCGCGAGGTTGGTGATGACCGCCGAGACATGCGGCAGGTCGGCCATGCCGGTGAAAGTCGCACCGCCCTTGAAGTCCGCCAGGACGAAGTTGAGATGGGCGGAGGAGTGGGTTACGGCCAGCGCCAGGACCAGCGTGCGCAGCAGCTCGGACTTTCCTGAGCCGGTCGCGCCCACGCACAGGCCGTGCGGGCCCATGCCGCCCTGCGCCGCCTCCTTCAGGTCCAGCATCACCGGTTCGCCGTCCTCGCCGACCCCGATGGGGACCCGCAGGCGTTCGCTCGACGTCCGGGGCCGCCAGGTCCGGGCCACGTCCACGGAGGACGCGTCGCCGAGGTCCAGCAGATCGGTGAAGTCGAGCTCGTCCAGGAGCGGCTCGTCGTTGCCCCCGGCGCCGACGCGCAGTGGCGCGAGCTGGCGGGCCAGGGCCTCGGCCGCCTCCAGCGGGAGTACGTCCGGCTCGCCTTCGTAGACCAGGCCCGCGGCTGACTCCAGGAACAGCTTTCCGGGGCGCACGTCGAGTGACAGGCTGCCGCGCGGCTCGTCCAGTTCCCCCGGCACCACTTCGGCGACGGTGACGCCCTGGATGCCGTCCGCACTCGCCAGCAGGGAGTCCGGCGGGACGGTGCCGCCGTCCAGCACGATGAGGAGGTGAGGCTCGTCCAGGACGGGCGGCCCGTCCGGGGCGAACCGGGGGCGCTCGGAGAGCGGGCCGCCCTGGCCGCCCGAACCGTACGTCGCCAGAAGCTCCTCCAGCTCGAGTGCGTCCCGGCAGAACAGCCGCCGGGTACCCGCCCCGTCCAGCGTTCCGGGGATCTGGGAGTGCGGCAGCCACTTGGTCCATTCCCAGCGTGCGACCGCCTCCCGCCCGTCGGCCAGGACCGCCACCGCCAGGTCCTCCGGCGAGTGAAGGGTGACCAGCTGGCACACCAGCGCGCGTGCGGTGCCCTGGGCCGTAGCCGGGTCCCCGGACACCGTGAAGTGGTAGAAACGGCGCAACGACACCGCGACCGGTAGCCCGTCCACCGCGCCGTACAGCATCAGGAACCGCTGCATCGCGCCCGTCGTGAGCGGCTCCAGATCCTCGATCAGCGCCGTGGTCGGGGCCACCAGAGGGGTCGACAGCTGCTGGGGGCCGACGCCGATACGGGCCTGTCCGAAGTCCTCGTCGCCGACCCTGCGTTCCCACACCCGGCTGCCCTCCGCGGCCACCGCCCAGAGCTGGTCGGGCGCGGGGTGCAGATAGAGCAGCACCTCGAGTTGTGCGCGGGCCGTACGGCGGACACCGCGGCGCATCTGCGCGAGGTACCTCAGGTAGTCGCGGCGTACCCCCGCCGCCCGGCCCTCCGTCCCGCGCCGGAAACGCACGATCTGGGCGGCGACCGTCGCCAGGGCGGATGCCAGCATCAGCCAGCCCATGACGCGCATGAACGGCCCCGCGCCCGAGTTGAAGAAGTAGACCATCGATCCGCCCATGCCGAGCACGGGCACCAACTGCGTCAGCAGTCCTTGCTGGTCGCCGCGTGGCAGTTCGGGGGGAGAGCTGAGCTCGACTTCGTCCGTGGGCACGGTCGGCGGCAGCGCCCGGGTCGGACGCTTGACGAGAATCTGGCTCACCGGGTGGTCAATCCCCCTTCTGTGGTCTCCCGTGCAAGGAGCGAGATCCGTGGTGGCGTCGCACCGGCACTCCGGCGACGCGATTCCCCGAACCCGGTGAGCCTACCGACACGCGGTGTCACCATGCGGTGGCACCCCGGCGTGTCGTACGTATGAACAGGAAATCTCCACGGCTTGGAGAGGGAGGAGATCCTCGCGCGCCGTGCGGGGTGGCTCCCGCGCCGTCCATCCATGAAACTGGGGGCCGAGAACCGAGCGTCCGGTGATACAAAGATTTCCCGCTCCCGAAATGTCGTCGCAGAGCGGGATCTTCCAGTGGACTCGCCGAAGAGGTAAGCGCTGATGTCGCAGCCGCCCCAGCCCCCCGACCAGCCACCGTCCGGCGGTTTCGGCGCGCCACAGGATCCCCGTCAGGGCGGCGAGCCGTCCGAGGACGGCCACGGCACAACGCCGCGGCGTCCGGTCCCGCCTCGTCCGCCCGCGCCGCCGGCCGTCCCTCCGGCGCCTCCGGTGGGTCCCCCGACGGGTCATACTCCGCCCCAGATATGGGACACGGGCGTGCTGCCGTCGGGCCCTCCCGCAGATCCCGGACTCCCGGCCCCTCCCCGGGCCGACCCCGCCAACCCGTATGCACAGAACAACTCGTACGCACAGGACAACTCGTACGCACAGAACCCGTATGCGCAGAACCCGTACATCGCCGCGCAGGGAGGGCCCGGGTACGGCGGTATGTACACCCCACCGCCCGGTCAGCCCTACGGTGCGCATCCCTCCGGTGGCGGAGGCGGCGGCCGGAACACAAGACGCAAGGCCGTGGTCATCGGTGCGGCCGTGGCGGTGCTGCTCGCGGCGGGCGGCGGGGTGTACGCGGCGGTGAGTGGTGGTGACGACGACAAGAAGCCCACCGCTGCCTCGACGACCACCCCCGCTGGTCAGGACCGGCAGGACCCCACCCCCGAGCCGACCGGAAACGGTGAGAGCGCCGGCGGCCGTGACGGTGGCGAAAGCGAGAGCGACCCCAACGACGTGCGCCGGGCCGGCGAGGCGAAGGTCCTCTACCAAACGCCCGCGCCCGAGGTCTCCAAGAAGGGCCTCGATGTGCCCGGCTTCTGGGTGATGAAGGGATATGTGGTCAAGGCGGTCGAGGACAAGATCGTCGCGTACAAGGACGACGGCACGAAGAAGTGGACGCTTTCCCTGCCCAAGGCCGTCTGCGCCGCGCCCAACTCCACGACCCACGGCGAGGTCGTGGTCGCCTACCAGGGGCATGGAAAGGACTCGTGCAGCCAACTCGCCCTGATCGACCTGGACAAGGGAGCCAAGGTCTGGGACCACGACGCCCCCGAGGCGGGCTCCTTCGGCGGTGGCCACACCAATATGGGCATGGCCCAGAGCGGCGATCTCGTCGGCATGTCCTGGTTCGGCGGTTCGGCCGTCATCAAAGTGCGCGACGGTAAGGAGGTCACCGTCGAAAAGCCGAGCCCGGGTTGCTCTGTCGACGGTTACGCGGGAGGGAAGACGTTGCTGCGCGCCTACTCCTGCACCAATGGCACCGCCAAGCTGCAAAGGATGGCGTCGAACGGCGCGATCGCATGGACCTATGTCGTCCGTAAGGGCTACAAGGTCGACAAGATCTTCTCCACCAGCCCCGTTGTGATCGCTCTGAGCGACCAGGACCGCAAGGCTGGCGGCATCCTGGCCATATCGGACAGCGGTAAGGAGCGGTCGGCCCTGGCCGTGGGGAAGCAGTCCTACCAGCCGCTGTGCGGAACGGACCTCTTCGGCACCAATTTGGGCAGCTGTCAGGGCGTCGCCGCCTCCAGGGACACTTTCTATCTGCCGACCGAGATGACCCAGGACAGTGCCGGGGGTTCGACGAGTGAGATCCACGCCTTCGACCTGGACAGCGGGAAGAGGAAGTGGGCGGCCAAGGTGGCCGGTCGGATGCTGCTTCCGTTGAGCATGGACGGCAGGAATCTGATCGCCTATGAGGAGCCCTCATACGACAAGGCCGGTCTGGTCGTCAGCATCGGCCCGGACGGCGGCAAGCCGAAATCCGTGCTGACGTTGCCCCAGGCCACCCGCGAGGCGGAGAACGGCTTCTACTCCGCCACTCATGACTACCGGAACGGCATTTTCTACATCGCCTCGAACCGCATAACGGGAACCGAGGGCACCGGCGAGAAGCTCATCATGGCCTTCGGCTCCTGAAGGCGGACCGAGCGCCGACCACTGCCGGAGAGGGCGGCCACCGACCGGCGGCCGCCCTCTCATTCACGCTCGTCGGCCCCTCGTGCTCCCTCAGCTCAAGTCGAATTCGCCGTCCCGCGCGCCCAGCACGAAGGCACGCCACTCGGCCTCCGTGTAGCGCAGCACGGTCTCGGGGTCGGTGGAATTCCGCATGGCCACTGCCCCGTTCGGCAGATAGGCGATCTCCACCCGGTCTTCGGAGGTGCTGCCAGGTGCGCTGAGCCACTCGACACCGGAAATGTCGAGGGCGTACAGCTCTTCCTTCTCTTTGGCGTCGGCCACTGGTGGAGAACCCCTTCGGATACCGCGGATGACATCCCGCCCGGCCTTTGGACGGAAGGCGAGGGCGGGCCACTGTGCTCGGCTCCCGCCACGTCTCACAGTGTTGTCCACAGCGCGTGACGCGGCAATCGAACACGGTGACAAGGGGCCCGGTAGGGTGGCGCCGCGGGCGTAACGCGGGCGGGGCGACGGGACGGATCGAAGACGGGGGGCCTTCCGCATGAGTGCGGACTACAGCACGCGGAGAAGCGGAGCCATGGCCGAGGCGGTACGCCGTCCCGGCAGCCTGGATCGTCCCCGTGGTCACGGGGGGCGTTCGTGGAGCCGCTGAGTCAGGGCGATCCGCGGCGGCTCGGCCCGTATCACGTCATCGCGCGGCTGGCGCCGGACGCGGGTGAAGTTCCCGCTATGGAGAGCCACTTCATCGCGCGCGGTGCGGCGGGGGATCGTACGGTCGTCGTCGCCGCGCCGTCGCAGGAGCTCATGGACGACGTCGGATACCGGGAGCGCTTCCGCGTGGAGGCGGAGAACGCGCGGCTTCTGGGCGGCGGACGGCCCCCGCTGTGGCTCGCTCCCGTTGTCGAGGTCTCGGGCGGGGGCACCGGCCGGCCCTGGAGCGTCACGCCGTTCCTGCCGATGCTGTCGCTGCCCGCCGTGCTGGAGACGAACGGGGGGCCGCTTCCCGTGCGCACCGTAAGGGCGTTGGGAGCGGCGCTGGCCGAGACGCTCGCTGAGGTGCACACCGCGGGCTTCGCCCACGCCGGTGTCGCACCGGGCACGGTCTTCCTGGCGGGCGACGGCCCGCGGCTGGTGGGCTACGGCGCGGTGCGGGCCGCCGCTCCGGACGGTGCGGCGCGGGTGGGGCTTCCGGGGCTGGAGGACGACGCCCTGCCGCCGGAACAGGCCGCGGGCGGGCGGCCGCGGCCGCTGGGCGACGTCTTCGCGCTGGGCGCGGTGCTGGCGTACGCGGCGACCGGGCGTCGGCGGCCGGACGCCGAGGATCTGCCGGAGGAGTTGCGGGGCGCCGTGGTCCGGTGTCGGGCCCAGGATCCGGCCGACCGGCCGACGGCGCGGGCGCTGCTGGACGAGCTGATGCCTGGCGTAAGCGTTCCCCTCGGCGGCCCCCTTCCCTCAAGTGCGGTGAGGGCGCCCGCGGGTGCCCCGCCGACGGTTGTCGACGCGGGATCCGCGGGCTCGAAGGGTGGCGCGGCGTGGGGAGCGGGCCCGGGATCCGCGGGCTCGAAGGGTGGCGCGGCGTGGGGAGCGGGCCCGGGATCGACCGCCCTGGACGGCTCCGGTGGCATCAGCCGGGCCGTGGGTGCGCTGGGGCCGGGGTGGTTGCCGGGGCGGGTGATCGCGGCGCTGTCCGAGCTGTCCTCGGCGGTGCTGGCGGCGGAGATCGAGGTGGTGGAGGCGCCGTCCCCGGCGACGGCGGACGTGCCAGTGGGGCCGGGCACCTCCGTGGACCGGGCGTCGCCGGAGCGCGGAGCCACGCCTTCGGCTGTGCCCGAGGCCGGGCCGGCGCATGAGGCCGGGTCGGCGCATGGGGCCGGGGCCGCGGACGGGACCAGGGGCGCCTCGTCCGGTAAGACCTTCGCCCCATCCCTCAGCCCTTCCCGGCGCCGCCTCCTGCTGGGCGTCGCCGGCGGTACCGCCGGAGTCGCCGTCGGCGGCGGTGCCACATGGCTGGCGACGGCCCCGGGCGCGCCCGCACCGCTCACGCCCGCCCAGCGACTCGCCGCTCACCGCCCCAGCCGCCGGCTTGCGGGTGCGCCGCCTACGCCCCTGTGGCGCTACGACGTCAAAGGGGTGGCATCGACGTACGCCCCGCTCATCTGGCGCGACGCGGTCGCCGTCCTCACGGGGAAACGGGTGGTCGTCGGGATCGACCTCCGTACGGGCAAGCGGCTGTGGACGCGGGACGGACTGCGCCCGGCGGGGCAGCCCTGGGTGACCGACGGGGACGCGCTGGTCGTCCCGGGGGACGGGCTGGTGGGGCTGGAGCCGCGGACCGGTCGGGTCCGCTGGCGCTCGAGCGACTTCCGGCAGGGTGCGCGGAGCTCCTTCTCGGGGCTGCTCGCAGTGGCCGGGAGCACGGTCTGGTTCATGGCGGCCGTAAGGGACGAGCGCGGAGACGGAGGCCGTGTCGTGGTCGCTTATGACGTCCATGAGCGCTCGGAGTTGTGGCGCGAACCCCTCGCGTCGGGTTTGAACGAGGGGCATCTGCTGAAGGACGCGCTGGTGGTGATGGCCGGCGGTGACCGGGAGGGGGCGGGTGCCAAGAAGGCCGTCGCGCTCAGCCGCGACCGTGGGAAGGAGCTGTGGCGGCGGGCCTATCCGGGCATGACCACGAAGGGGTTCGTCACCACCGACGCCCGGCGCACGCTCATCGCGGCCCTCGGAACCACCCTCCGGGGCTTCGACGCGGCCCAGGACGCGGCGTTCCTGTGGTCCGTCGGCTCCAAGGGGAAGGGACCCGAGGGCCGTCCCGCCGACTTCGGACTTCCGCTCGTCCATGGGAAGACCGCCTATGTCGCCGACGGTGGTTTCGCCCTCCACGCGATCGAGGCGGCTACCGGCGAGATCCGGTGGCAGCGCGTCTATGGCTTTGTGATGAAGGCGCTCGCGGCGCCGCGCACGCCCGACACCCTGGTCAGCCCGGCCGGGCGCAGGGTGTTGATGGCCGGTGACGCCGAGGTGGACGCGTTCGACGCCGAGGACGGCTCCTTGCTGTGGCGCTTCACCGATGCCGGTGCCGATCCGGGCCCGCGCTCCGAATCGGCCCGCCGTAAGGTCGCGTTGACGGATAACAGGGTGGTCATCGCCGGGAGCGGAAGCGTCTACGCGCTGCCGCTCGATTAGGAAGGACGCATGGAACCGCCGATTCTTGACCGTCGGACGGGACGGACCGATCACGACGCTCCACAGCGCACCGACCACGACGGGGGACAGCGGATCGGCCCGTATCGAATCCTCGCCACCCTGGATGTGCCCGAGCACGCCGATGACGCACGCCGCTGCCTCGCCCGCGACGCTCGAACGGGCCGTACCGTCGTCCTGACGCTGCCGCCGGCGGCGTGGGCCGATGACGCCGGATACCGGGTGCGGTTCCGGGCCGAGGCCGAGAACTCCCGTCGGCTGCGTGGCCCTTGGGCGGCTCCGGTCGTCGACGTCGCCCCGCCCGACGCGGAGCTTCCCTGGGTCGCCCACGACTGCTTCCCCGCCATGACGCTGCCCGCGGCGCTGGCCGCGCACGGCGGGCCGCTCCCCGAGGACACCGTGCGCGCATGGGGCGCGGCTCTCGCGGAAACCCTCGCGGTCGCGCATGCCAACGGCCTCGTTCACGCCGGGATATCGCCCCAGGCGGTGCTCCTGACGCGGGACGGCCCCCGGCTGACCGGCTACGGGCTCGCCCGGGCAGCCGTCGGCATCCGCCCCGCCGCACCCCAGGGAGGCCCCTCCGCGACCTCGCACCCCAGCCACCCGGCCACGGTCCACGGCAGCCGGGCCGCGCTGCCGCCCGAGCAGCGGGCCGGTGAACCGCCGCGCCCTTACGGTGACGTCTATGCCCTGGGCGCCGTGCTGGCCTACGCCGCGACCGGCGGTAAGGACACCGGGCCCGACGCCTTGCCGCCGGGGCTGCGCGAGCCCATCGCCGCCTGTCTCTCCCCGGACCCGGCACATCGCCCCCAACCCGGCACGCTCGCCCGGGAGTTCCGCTCGACTCCGGAGCCCGCCGCGCCGGGCCGCGTGCCCGACGCCGTCGAGGCGGCCCTCGCCGAGCAGGCCGCACACCACCCCGCCGCCATCCCGCCACCGGAGCTCACGGAGCCCGCCGGCCACCCGCCTGCCGCGGGTCTACGGCCGTCCCGGCGCTCCGTGGCCGTCACCGTCCTCACCGGCGCCGCGGGACTGGGCCTGGGGATCGGCGGAACGGCCCTGTGGCGGGCCGTGACGGACGATCCGCCCGCCCCACCCGAGCCCCTCGCCCTGCGCGGGGTCGCCCCCGCTCCGCTGTGGCGCCGCCGCATCGAGACCGAGATCGACGGCCCGCCACTGCTCTGGAGGAACAGCCACCTTCTTCTGCCGGGTGCGGGCGAGGTCACGGCGGTGAGGGTCCGCGACGGGAAGAAGATGTGGACCCGTGACAACGTGTGGGGTGTCGGCGACCTCAGTCCGCTCGGCGGTGACCTTGTGCTGAAGCCGGGAATCAGGGAGCTCATCGCCCTGTCGGCGCGCACCGGGCAGGTCAAGTGGGTGGAGCGGGCCTACGACGGCGAGAAGCGGCAGCGCTTCCGCTATCCGCTGGCGGCCGACGGAAGGACCCTCTGGTTCCTGGCCCAGGACGAGGAGAAGACCGCCACCGTCGTCGCCTATGACCTCGAGACCCGCAAGGAGCGGTGGCGCACCCCGGTCCCCGGCGGATTCGGTGGCTCCGAGGAACACTCCGCGGTGCTCCGCGAGGACTCCCTCCTGCTGTCGAACCGCAGCGAGTCCGCGCCCAACACCCCGTGGACCTATCTGGCCCTCGGCCGGCGCGACGGTGCCAAGCTGTGGACGCGGACCTACAAAAGCGTCCTCACCGTCGCGGACGATCCGACGGAGATCGTCTCAGGGGACCTCCTGATCACCTTCACCTCGGACGTCATTTCCGCCCACGAGATATCCACGGGCACCAGGCGATGGCGCTTCAGCTGCGAGGACTTCATGTACGCCGATGGCGCGCTGCACGGCCGGACGCTCTACGTGACCGACGGCGGCGCCGTCACCTACGCCGTCGACGTGACCCACGGCAGGCTGCTCTGGCGCCGCCGGGCGGCCGTCGACGCGGCCTCCCCCATGTCGGAGAGCGAAACAGCGCTGAGCCACTCCGGCCGGACCCTTTTCCAGGTCAACGCCTCGGAGGTGGAGGCGCTGGACGCGGCGGACGGCTCACTGCGCTGGCGCTTCGCCCCAGCGGCCGAGGGGGCGTCGGCCGGGGCCCTCAGCGGTTCCGTCCTCACCGCGCCCGGTGTGGCCCTCGTCAGGAACGACCAAGCCTTCTACGCACTGCCGGTGGACTGAAACCGATGGCCCATCCCCTCACCCATGACGACCCCCAGCGCCTCGGCCCGTACACCCTCGTCGCCCGGCTCGGCAGTGGCGGCATGGGCACGGTTTACCTGGGACGCTCATCCGGTGGCCGTACGGTCGCGCTGAAGACACTGCACGCGCGGTTCGCGGCGGAAGCGGAGTTCCGTACCCGCTTCCGGCTGGAGACCGACGCCGCGCGGGTCATCGGTGGACAGCACGGAGCGCAGGTCATCGACGCGGACACGCTCGCCCCGACCCCCTGGCTCGCCACCGAATACGTCCTCGGCCCGCCGCTGGACGACGCGGTCGCGCTCTGTGGCGCCCTGCCCGAACGAGCCGTACGGGCGCTGGGAGCCGCCCTGTGTGACGCGCTCGCGCAACTGCACCGGTCCGATGTGGTCCACCGCGACCTCAAGCCCTCCAACATCCTGCTGACCGCACTAGGCCCCAAGGTCATCGACTTCGGCATCGCCCGCGCGGTGGGCGACGACCGGCTGACCCGTACGGGCGCGGCGGCCGGAACGCCCGCCTATATGTCGCCGGAACAGGTCTCCGGTGGTGAACACACCGCCGCGGGTGATGTGTTCGCCCTCGCCGGAGTGCTCGTCTTCGCGGCCACCGGCCGCCCGCCCTTCGGCGGCGGACAGCCCGCCGATCTGTTCTACCGGGTGCGGTACACCGACCCCGACCTGTCCGGGCTGCCGGGGGGATTGCGCACCGTACTGGAGCCGTGCTTCGCCAAGGACCCCCGGCAGCGGCCCGGCACGGCCGAGCTCGGGCCGCTGCTGCACGTCGGGGGAGGCCACTTCGCCGATCATCTGCCGGACCCCGTCCTGGCGGAGATAGCCAGGCTGGGGACGGCCGTATGGGAGATCCAGCCGTCCAGGACGCCCGCGCCCGTGGACGAGGAGACCACGGCCGGTGTGGACCGGCCGCGTGGACCGTCCGGGATCTCCCGCCGTAAGGCCGTCACGATCGGAGGGGGCGGAGCCGTCGCGGCCGTCGCTGCTGCCGCCACGTGGGCCTGGCTCCGCCCCGACGACGGTGCGAGCGGTACCGCCGCCCAGGCGCCCGCGTCCCCCACACGCCCGCCCGGCACCCCGCCGCGCATGTCCTGGAAGTTCACCCCGCCCTCCACCACATCCATGGCCGAATGCGCCGTCCTCCTCGCCGGGGACCACACCGCGGTCATCGCCGACACCGGGCTGTACTGGATCGACCCCGAAACCGGAGCCAGGCGCGGCGCCAACGACCTGGTGACGAAGGCACAGCACGCCGTCTCCGACGGCCGGCGGCTGCTCGCCTGTGACTCCAGCGCCGATCATGTCCGCATCGCCCCGGTGGATCCTGGGACGGGCAACTTCCGGACGCCGCTCGCCACGGTCAAGGACCTGGAAGTGGACGACGTACGGCTGCTCGCCGCCACCTCGGACGCGGTCTTCCTGGAAGGGACGGGCCGTAAGGGCCTTGTGCGTGTGGCCATCGACGCGCGCACGGGGGAGGAGCAGTGGCGCCGGGTCAGCGACACCCCCGAGTTCCAGGATCCCCTCGCGACCCCCGCGGGCTCCTCGCTCGTGCTCTCCTTCCGCGAGCGGGTCACCGTGGTCGGCGCCGCCGACGGCAGGCGCCGCTGGTCGAAGATGCTGGCCAAGGAGAGCTACCGCATCCTTCCGGGGACGCAGCGCCACACCTTCTCGGGCGGACTTCTCTACACCGGCGGGAAAGACCTCTTCGCCGTGCGGCTCTCCGACGGCGAGGTCGCCTGGCGATTTGGTGAGGGCCGTAAGGCCGGCGACAAGGACGAGCCGGACTCCGCGCGATACGGACCGCCCCTGCTCAGGGAAGGCGTGGTCTACAGCCTGGAGACGGGCACCGGCCTGGTCGCCGTGGACTCCAGGAGCGGAAAGCTGCTGTGGGAGCAGAAGAAGGGCACGGGCCCCGCGCTCAACTTCCAGCCTCCGCCCGCCCTCGGTAAGCGGTACCTCTACGCCTTCCCCGACGTCGGCACCGACCAATGGGCGGCGGCGATCGACCTCCGCGGTCACAAGGCGGCCTGGACGTTCCAGGGCCCCGGCACCGCCATGGCCTCGCTCAACCCCACCATGACCGTCCACCGGGGTGTGGGTCGGCTGATCATCGCGGGTGGCTCCACCGTATGTGCCATCCCCCTCGAATGACCGGGACCCGGACTCGTCCCATCGCGCCGTCCCACCCCTAGGAGCCTCCGTCCATGAACCCTCTCGGCACCGGCGACCCGCTGCGCCTCGGCCCGTACCGCCTCACCGGCGTGCTCGGGGCGGGCGGCATGGGCCAGGTCTACCTGGGGCGGGATTCCGGGGGTCGGATCGCGGCGATCAAGGTGCTGCGGCCCGAAGCGGCCCACGACCCCCATATGGCCCAGCGTTTCGTGCGCGAGGCGCACGCGGCCCAGGCCGTTCGGGGCGACGGGGTGGCGCGGGTGCTCGCGGCACAGACAGAGGGCGGGCGGCCGTGGATCGCCACGGAGTTCCTCGCCGGACCCACGCTCGACCAGGCCGTGGAGCGGTACGGCGCACTGGAGGAGCCCGCCGTAAGGGCGTTGGGAGCCGCGCTCGTCCGTGCGCTCCACGACATCCACGGTGCCGGGCTGGTCCACCGTGACCTCAAACCCTCCAACATCGTGCTCACCTCCCGCGGTCCAAGGATCATCGACTTCGGGATCGCCAGGCCCGAGCACGGGCTGACCCTGACCACCACCGGGCAGACCGTCGCCACCCCCGGCTACGCCCCGCCCGAACAGGTCCTGGGGCAGCGGACCGGCCCCTCGGGCGATGTGTTCTCCCTCGGAGTGGTCCTCGCCTACGCGGCGGGCGGGCGGCCGGTCTACGAGGGCGGCCATGTGGCCGCCGTGCAGTACCAGGTGGTGCACGGCGAGCCGGAGTTGGGCGCGGTGCCCGGGGCGCTGCGGCCCCTGGTCGAGCCCTGTCTGGCCAAGGACCCCGGGGCCCGGCCCGGTCTCGACTGGATCGGCCGGGCGCTGGCGCCGCCCCGGGGCGCGGACCGGGTCTGGAGGAGCGGGCCGCTCGCGCAGGACATCGCGCGGCGCGAGGCGGACGCCCGGCGCATGGCCGCCCTGCCCGGCGACCGGCCGGGCCCCTCCAGGCGGCGGCTCATCGGCACGCTCGCCGCGGGCGGCGCCGTGCTCGCGGCGGGTGGGGGAGGCGTCGCGTGGTGGCTGCTGCGCGGCGACGAGGCGGAGGCCGACGGGCGGCCCTGGGAGGCCGAGCCGCTGGCCCACTACGACGAGGGGACGGCCCCGTCGACCCTGTGGGGCCCCGTGAGCCTCGGATCCATCGGCGCCGCCGATGCGCGGACGCCCGCCCCGCTTCCCGTTCATGACGTCGTCGTGGCCCCGGCCGAGGGCGGCCGTCTACGGGCCTACGCCGTCCGCACCGGCCGGGCCCGTTGGACCTCCCGGGCAGCCGGACTGACCGGACGCCTCCTCGCCGTATCCGATGACACCGTCCTTACGGTCGACGGCAAGGGCGCGCTCCGCGCATTGGACGCCCGGAACGGCGAGGAGCGGTGGAAGGCATCGGCCGCGGACGCGGCGACGCTGCTCGCGGTGGACGACAAGGCCGTCTACGTCGCCACCCGTGGTGGTGAGCTGCGCGCCGTCGCGCTGACGTCTCATACGTCCCTGTGGACTGTGCCCTCGCCGGTGAAGACCTCGGGGAAGAGCCCGGCGGCGGCCGTGGCGGCCGACGGCCATCTGGTGGTCTGCGGTGGAGATGGCCAGGTCGTGGCGGTCGACGCGGCCCGTGGGAAAACCATCTGGGGACCCGCACGGCACGGAACCTCGGCCCTGGCCCCCGCCGTCGCCGATGGCACCGTCTACCTGGGCGGCCGCTCCCTTACCGCGCTCACGCTGTCCACGGGCGAGAAGAAATGGGCCCAGCCCAGCGGTGGCGGGCGCGGCTGGAGCGCACCCGTCGTCGCGAAGGGCGTCGTCTACGCCGTGGACGCCACCGATCTCTCGGCCCGCCGTACGGACGACGGAACGGACGCCTGGACGCTCACGTTCGCCTCCGAGGACAGCTCCCGGGACGCCCCTGTGATCGCGGGGAACAGCGTCTGGGCGGGCGCCGGGGAGGCCGGTTCACGAGGTGTCGCGGCGGTGGACATCCGCGGCGGACGCCTCGCCTGGCCCTACACTCAGGGCACCGAGGGCCGCTGGGCGCTGGCCGCGGCCGGCAACCGCGTCTTCATGCTGCACAACGGCACGCTCACCGCCATGCCGGTCTTCTAGGACCGCGGCCCCGGACACCCCACCACCCCCACCCCCGCACACCCCCCACCAAGACGCTGGTACCCTGTGTGCTGGCCGTTTGCGTACGCGTCCCCGGAGGCTTCGAGTCTCGGGAGACAGCGCCCAGCGGACCCCGCCTCCCGAGTCACGGAAGATCCCCTGAGACAACGACCAGGGGCACTCGGCGGCTGATGACGAAAGCAAGGAGTACCGAGTGTCGCTCGACGCCGCTACCAAGAAGCAGATCATGACCGAGTTCGCCACCAAGGAGGGCGACACCGGCTCCCCCGAGGTGCAGGTCGCGCTGCTCACGCGCCGCATCTCCGACCTCACCGAGCACCTCAAGACCCACAAGCACGACCACCACTCCCGCCGGGGTCTGCTGCTCCTGGTCGGCCAGCGCCGCCGCCTGTTGCAGTACCTGGCGAAGAAGGACATCACGCGCTTCCGTGCGCTGGTCGAGCGCCTGGGCATCCGCCGCGGCGCGGCGGGCGCCAAGTAAGACGTCAAGGAGGGAGCGGTTCCCGCGACGGGGGCCGCTCCCTTTGCCATACGCGGCGCCGTACGGTTTCAGCCAAAGGTGAGCCAATGGTGACCCGTACGGTCTTCGCGCCGGTGCGTAGCGTTGGCGCTACGTACCGTAGGGGCCGGACGACACAGCCGTCGTGATGACGGCCGAAGCTTTGTAGTCTGGTCCCAACAACGCCATAACGAACGAGGAGGAGCGCCTCATTCCCGCCGCACCGGCGCCACAGGAGCCGGTCCTCGGTAGTGGCTCCCGGAACTGGCAATTCCGGTGGCTTCGATCGAAGACCGGCCCGGCGCCGGCCAGTAAGGCCCGGGGGCGCTGCTCCACCACCGTCCACCGTCACACGGACGAGGGACGCAGAAGAGGAGATTTCCCTGGTGGAGAACGAGACCCACTACGCCGAAGCGGTCATTGACAACGGCACCTTCGGCACCCGCACCATCCGTTTCGAGACGGGCCGTCTGGCCCGTCAGGCCGCCGGTTCGGCCGTGGCCTACCTGGACGACGACACCATGGTGCTGTCGGCCACCACCGTTTCCAAGAACCCCAAGGACCAGCTCGACTTCTTCCCGCTCACGGTCGACGTCGAGGAGCGGATGTACGCGGCGGGGCGCATCCCCGGCTCGTTCTTCCGCCGTGAGGGCCGCCCCTCCGAGGACGCGATCCTCACCTGCCGTCTGATCGACCGCCCGCTGCGCCCGTCCTTCAAGAAGGGCCTGCGCAACGAGATCCAGGTCGTCGAGACGATCATGGCGCTCAACCCCGACCACCTCTACGACGTGGTCGCGATCAACGCCGCCTCCTGCTCCACGCAGTTGGCCGGGCTGCCCTTCTCGGGCCCCATCGGCGGTACCCGCGTCGCCCTGATCAGGGGCCAGTGGGTGGCCTTCCCGACCCACTCCGAGCTGGAGGAGGCCGTCTTCGACATGGTCGTCGCCGGCCGGGTGCTCGAGGACGGCGATGTCGCGATCATGATGGTCGAGGCCGAGGCCACCGACAAGACCATCCAGCTGGTCAAGGACGGCGCCGAGGCTCCCACCGAGGAGATCGTCGCGGCCGGCCTTGAGGCGTCGAAGCCCTTCATCAAGGTCCTGTGCAAGGCGCAGGCCGACCTCGCCGCCAAGGCCGCCAAGCCGACCGCCGAGTTCCCGATCTTCCTCGACTACCAGGACGACGTCCTGGAGGCGCTCACCGCCGCCGTCCGTGACGAGCTGGCCCAGGCGCTGACCATCGCGGGCAAGCAGGAGCGCGAGACCGAGCTGGACCGCGTCAAGGGCGTGGCCGCAGAGAAGCTGCTGCCGCAGTTCGAGGGGCGCGAGAAGGAGATCTCGGCGGCGTACCGCGCGCTGACCAAGGCCGTGGTGCGCGAGCGCGTCATCAAGGAGAAGAAGCGCATCGACGGCCGCGGCGTCACGGACATCCGTACGCTCGCCGCCGAGGTCGAGGCGATCCCGCGGGTCCACGGCTCGGCGCTGTTCGAGCGCGGCGAGACCCAGATCCTGGGCGTCACCACGCTGAACATGCTCCGCATGGAGCAGCAGCTGGACACGCTCGCGCCCGAGACCCGCAAGCGCTACATGCACAACTACAACTTCCCGCCGTACTCCACCGGTGAGACCGGCCGCGTCGGCTCCCCCAAGCGCCGCGAGATCGGCCACGGCGCTCTGGCCGAGCGGGCGCTGCTGCCGGTGCTGCCGACGCGCGAGGAGTTCCCGTACGCCATCCGCCAGGTCTCCGAGGCGCTCGGCTCCAACGGCTCGACCTCCATGGGGTCGGTCTGCGCCTCGACGATGTCGCTGCTCAACGCCGGTGTGCCGCTGAAGGCCCCGGTCGCGGGCATCGCCATGGGCCTGATCTCCCAGGAGATCGACGGCGAGACCCACTACGTCACCCTCACCGACATCCTCGGTGCGGAGGACGCGTTCGGCGACATGGACTTCAAGGTCGCCGGCACCAAGCAGTTCGTCACCGCGCTCCAGCTGGACACCAAGCTGGACGGCATTCCGGCGTCCGTGCTGGCCGCGGCCCTCAAGCAGGCCCGCGACGCCCGGCTGCACATCCTCGATGTGATGAACGAGGCCATCGACGTCCCGGACGAGATGTCCCCCAACGCGCCGCGGATCATCACCGTGAAGATCCCGGTCGACAAGATCGGTGAGGTCATCGGCCCCAAGGGCAAGATGATCAACCAGATCCAGGAGGACACCGGCGCCGACATCACCATCGAGGACGACGGCACCATCTACATCGGTGCCGCCGACGGCCCGGCCGCCGAGGCCGCCCGCGCGACCATCAACGGCATCGCCAACCCGACCATGCCGGAGGTCGGCGAGCGCTACCTGGGCACGGTCGTGAAGACCACCACCTTCGGTGCGTTCGTCTCCCTGCTCCCGGGCAAGGACGGCCTGCTGCACATCTCGCAGATCCGCAAGCTCGCCGGCGGCAAGCGCGTGGAGAACGTCGAGGACGTGCTGAAGGTCGGCGCCAAGGTCCAGGTCGAGATCGCCGAGATCGACCAGCGCGGCAAGCTCTCCCTCATCCCGGTCATCGAGGACGAGGAGGGCGCGGACGCGGACGAGTCCCAGGCCGAGGCCAAGCCCCAGACGAAGGACGCTGCGTCCAACAGTGGCTCCGCCCCGGGCGCCAAGTGACGTCCCGCGACGACGGCACGACGGCCCGCACCTCCTCGGAGGCGCGGGCCGTCGCCCGTACCCAAACGCTTCTCGAGGGCGAGAACGGCATCGGCACGGTCCGCAGGACGACCCTCCCCGGGGGCCTGCGCGTCGTCACCGAGACCCTTCCCTCCGTGCGCTCCGCCACCTTCGGCATCTGGGCGCACGTCGGCTCGCGCGACGAGACCCGTACGCTCGGCGGAGCCACCCACTACCTGGAGCACCTGCTCTTCAAGGGCACCCGGCGGCGCAGCGCGCTGGACATCTCCGCCGCCATCGACGCGGTCGGCGGCGAGATGAACGCCTTCACCGCCAAGGAGTACACCTGCTACTACGCGCGGGTGCTCGACACCGATCTGCCGCTCGCCATCGACGTCGTCTGCGACATGCTGACCGGCTCGGTGATCAACGCGGCGGACGTGGACGCGGAGCGCGGTGTCGTCCTCGAAGAGATCGCGATGACCGAGGACGACCCCGGCGACTGCGTGCACGACCTGTTCGCCCACACCATGCTCGGCGACACCCCGCTCGGCCGCCCGGTCCTGGGCACCGTCGACACCGTCAACGCCCTGGGCCGTGACCAGATCGCCCGCTTCTACCGGAAGCACTACGACCCGACGCACCTGGTCGTCGCCGCCGCGGGCAACGTGGACCACGACGACGTCGTACGCCAGGTGCACGCCGCGTTCGACAGGGCGGGCGCCCTGTCCCGCGCCGACGCGGCCCCGGTCGCCCCGCGCGCCGGCACCCGTGCGATCCGTACGGCGGGCAGGGTCGGGCTGCTGAACCGCAAGACCGAGCAGGCCCATGTCGTCCTCGGCATGCCCGGCATCCCGCGCACCGACGACCGCCGCTGGGCGCTCGGGGTGCTCAACACCGCGCTCGGCGGCGGGATGAGCTCCCGGCTCTTCCAGGAGGTCCGGGAGAAGCGCGGCCTCGCCTACAGCGTCTACTCCTACACCTCCAGCTTCGCCGACTGCGGGCTCTTCGGCGTCTACGCCGGCTGCCGCCCGAACCAGGTGCACGACGTCCTCAAGATCTGCCGCGACGAGCTCGTCCAGGTCGCGGAGAACGGCCTGAGCGACGAGGAGCTGCGGCGCGCCGTCGGCCAGCTCTCCGGCTCCACCGTGCTGGGCCTGGAGGACACCGGCGCGCTGATGAACCGGATCGGCAAGAGCGAGCTGTGCTGGGGCGAGCAGATGTCGGTGGACGACATGCTCGAGCGGATCGCGGAGGTCACCCCGGACGAGGTGCGCGAGGTGGCGCGCGATGTACTGGGACGCCGTCCTTCGCTGTCCGTCATCGGCCCGCTGAAGGACAAGCAGGCGGCGCGTCTCGACGAGGCCGTCGCCTGACCCGTTGGTGCGTCAGTCCCCGCCTCCCGGATCGAAGGAAACAGGATCGATGAGCAAGCTGCGTGTGGCCGTCCTCGGAGCCAAGGGCCGGATCGGCTCCGAGGCCGTACGAGCCGTGGAGGGCGCCGAGGACCTGGAACTGGTCGCCGCGCTGGGCCGGGGCGACAAGCTCGATGCCCTGGTCGAGACGGGCGCCGAGGTGGCGGTCGAGCTGACCGAACCGGCCTCGGTGATGGACAACCTCGAGTTCTGCGTCCGCAACGGCATCCACGGCGTCGTCGGCACCACCGGCTGGACGGACGAGCGCCTGGCGCGGCTGCGCGGCTGGCTCGACGCCTCGCCGACCACCGGTGTGCTCATCGCGCCGAACTTCTCCATCGGCGCCGTGCTGACCATGCGGTTCGCCCGCCAGGCCGCCCGGTTCTTCGAGTCGGTCGAGGTCATCGAGCTGCACCACCCCAATAAGGTGGACGCCCCCTCCGGCACGGCCGCGCGCACCGCACAGCTGATCGCCGAGGCCCGGCGGGAGGCCGGCTGCGCCCCGCAGCCGGACGCCACCGCCACGGCGCTCGACGGGGCGCGGGGCGCGGACGTGGACGGGGTGCCGGTGCACTCGGTGCGGCTGCGCGGGCTCCTGGCCCATCAGGAGGTCCTGCTGGGCGCCGAGGGCGAGACGCTCACCATCCGCCATGACTCCACCCACCACAGCAGCTTCATGCCCGGCATCCTGCTCGGCGTCCGCCGCGTGGTGGCCACCCCCGGCCTGACCTTCGGTCTGGAACACTTCCTGGATCTGGACTGAGGGCACAGCGGTGCGCGCAAAGATCACATATTTCGTTCTCGCGGCCGTCCTGGTCGTCTACTTCGTACTGGTCGGCGACCGTGGGGTGCTACTGATCCGGGAGGGCACCCCGGTCACCGTCGTCTTCGGTGTGGCGGTGCTGGTGATGCCCCTCATCGGCGCCTGGTTCCTGTGGCAGACCACGCAGTTCGCGCGGAGCGCGGACCGGCTGGCCCGGGAGCTGGAGGCGGAGGGCGGCCTCCCGGTCGACGAACTGGTACGGACGCCCGGCGGGCGGATCGACCGGGACTCGGCGGACGCCGTGTTCGCCAAGCGCCGGGCCGAGACGGAGCAGTCGCCGGAGGACTGGCGGTCCTGGTTCCGGCTCGCCGTGGCGTACCACGACGCACGGGACACCGCGCGCGCCCGTAAGGCGATGCAGCGCGCCATCGCCCTGCACGACGGCAAGCCGGTGCGGGCGGCCGGGGGCTGACCCTGGTCGCCCGCGGTGCTGCGGGAGGCTCGGCGGCGGTACGGCTCAGCGGTGGGCGGCGGCCCAGCCCTCGATCGCGTCGGCGGCCCTGTCGAAGCTCTCCGCCTGGCCCAGGAAGTCGGCGTCATGGCTGGTGAACAGGGTGTCCGGCGTTCCGCCGCGCACCGGCTGGAGCAGCAGCGCCTGCCCTTGAACGGTGCGTGGCAGGCCCAGCCACCGGACCGGCTGCTGGGCCGTGCGTATCGCGCCGATGTCCTGCCAGCGCACCGTGGTGCTGCGCAGGAGGCCGATCCGGCGCAGCCCCTGGGCGTTCACCACGACACCGCTGCGCACCAGCCTTACGGCCGTCACGATCATCAGCGCCGCGACGCCGACGCAGACCCCCGCCGCGGACAGCGATCCCGCCATCGCGATGATCATCGCGGAGAACAGGACGTACGAGGCGAGCAGCAGCAGAAGAGCGGCGCCCCCGACCCTCCAGGGTCCCGGCCGGTAGGGACGGCGCCAGCGGTCCGGGTCCTCGTAGCCGAGCGGGTCCGCTCCGGCCGCCGCGTCGTTGTCACGGGCGCGGTCGGCGGTCAGGAAGGGCAGGGGCACGGGAGTTCCTCACTCACACACATGTCCGGATGGGCCTGTGCTGGGTGAGGCTATCCCAGCGGTGGTCAGCGTCCGTCGGACGCCTCTGACTGCTGGATCTGGTGGGTGGGGTGCGACTGGCTGTCGAGGGCGGGTATCCCGAACATCAACGAGCCGATGAACCCCGCGACGATCGTGAGCCCGATCAGGGTCCGTCCGGCGATCTGGGACGGTGTGGCGCGGGGTCGGGGCGGTGGGGTGACATTGCTGCGGAAACGGTCGGCTTCGGCGACGAAGGCGAACGGCACGGGCTCTCGCCGGCGGAACATTTGCGGGCTCTCCTTGGAACCTCGAACGTGAGTACTTCAATGTGTAGGACGTGTGAATGACCGATTGGGTGCCCGTATCCGGCGACTTCAGTCAAAAATTTCGGCTGAGCGGGACTGTCGGTGGTGCCCCGTAAGCTGGGCGCCGCCCTGAGCGACGCACCATGGAAGGACCCGCCCGGTGACCGAGACCCCCGCCGAGATCGAGAAGGCCAGTTTCCGCAGCGATGTGACCGTCGAACTGGTCAAGCACAGCGCTGCCGACTCCGACGTGTTGTGGGCCGCGCGGGTCTCCACCGCGGGTGAGCAGTCCCTCGAGGAGGTCACCAAGGACCCGGAGCGCTCCAAGGGGCTGATCAACTTCCTGATGCGGGACCGCCACGGCAGCCCGTTCGAGCACAACTCGATGACCTTCTTCATCAGCGCCCCGATCTTCGTCTTCCGCGAGTTCATGCGGCACCGCGTGGGCTGGTCGTACAACGAGGAGTCCGGTCGCTACCGCCGTCTGGAGCCGGTGTTCTACGTCCCGGGGGAGGCCCGCAAGCTGATCCAGCAGGGCCGCCCGGGGAAGTACGAGTTCGTCGAGGGCACCCCGGCGCAGCACGAGCTGACCGGCCGGGTCATGGAGGACGCCTACCGCCACGCCTATGAGGCGTACCAGGAGATGCTGGCCGCCGGAGTGGCCCGCGAGGTGGCCAGGGCCGTGCTCCCGGTCGGCCTGTTCTCCTCGATGTACGCCACCTGCAACGCCCGCTCGCTGATGCACTTTCTGGGCCTGCGCACCCAGCACGAGCAGGCCGCGGTGCCCTCCTTCCCACAGCGGGAGATCGAGATGGTGGGGGAGAAGATGGAGGCGCACTGGGCGGGGTTGATGCCGCTCACCCACGCCGCCTTCAACGCCAACGGCCGAGTGGCTCCGTAGCCGACCCCCGTAGCGCGGGGCCCGCGCCTCGGACGGATCATCGGGCGAAGTGTCCGTATTGCGGCGTTTCGAGAAGTTCATCTAGGCTGAACAAACGGGCCCGGCACTGCTTGAACCCCCGAGCAGGCAGTGCCGGGTCCCATCTCTTCGCTCCGTCCGCAGCCCCGAGCGAGCGCCGTGGGGCGCGCTACGAGTAGCGTGGAGCCCATGGCACCGACATCCACATCGCAGACCCCTTTCGGGCGGGTGCTGACCGCCATGGTCACGCCATTCACCACTGACGGCGCGCTCGACCTCGACGGCGCCCAGCGACTCGCTGCTCATCTGGTGGACGCCGGCAATGACGGACTGATCGTCAACGGCACCACCGGCGAGTCCCCCACCACCAGCGATGCGGAGAAAGCCCAGCTCGTACGCGCCGTGGTGGAGGCGGTCGGCGACCGCGCCCATGTCGTGGCCGGAGCGGGCACCAATGACACCCGGCACAGCGTGGAGCTCGCCCGCGCCGCCGAGCAGGCCGGTGCCCACGGGCTGCTGGCCGTCACGCCGTACTACAGCAAGCCGCCGCAGGAAGGCCTCCTCCGGCACTTCACCGCCATCGCCGACGCCACCGGCCTGCCGGTCATGCTCTACGACATCCCGGGCCGCAGCGGTGTCCCGATCGGCACCGAGACCATGGTCCGGCTCGCCGAGCACCCGCGCATCGTCGCCAACAAGGACGCCAAGGGCGACCTCGGACGCGCCAGCTGGGCCATCGCCCGCTCCCGCCTCGCCTGGTACTCCGGCGACGACATGCTGAACCTGCCGCTGCTGTCGGTCGGCGCGGTCGGCTTCGTCTCCGTGGTCGGCCATCTGGTCAGCCCCGAGCTACGGGCCATGCTCGAGGCTCATCTCGCGGGCGACGTCGCGAAGGCAACGGAGATCCACCAGAAGCTGCTGCCGGTCTTCACCGGCATGTTCCGCACCCAGGGTGTGATCACGACCAAGGCCGCGCTCGCCCTCCAGGGCCAGCCCGCGGGGCCGCTGCGCCTGCCGTTGGTCGAGCTGACCGCCGAGGAAACCGAACAGCTGAAGCGCGATCTCGCCGCCGGCGGGGTACAGCTCTAAGCAAAGAGGCGATTACTCGCACCTTCATACTTCACAACTGCATACAGACACATCAGCAAGTGCACGAATGTCACGCGCGCCATGTGCCCAGGGGGCATGTGGCGCGCGTGGTGAGGAGAGTCTTTTGAGTCATCCGCATCCTGAGCTCGGCCCTCCGCCGAAGCTCCCCGAGGGCGGTCTGCGCGTCACCCCGCTCGGCGGCCTCGGTGAGATCGGCCGGAACATGACGGTCTTCGAGTACGGCGGCCGGCTGCTGATCGTCGACTGCGGGGTGCTCTTCCCCGAGGAGGAGCAGCCCGGAGTCGACCTGATCCTGCCGGACTTCACATCCATCCGGGACCGTCTCGACGACATCGACGGCATCGTCCTCACCCACGGCCATGAGGACCACATCGGCGGCGTCCCCTTCCTGCTCCGCGAGAAGCCCGACATCCCGCTGATCGGCTCCAAGCTGACGCTCGCCCTGATCGAGGCGAAGCTTCAGGAGCACCGGATCCGTCCGTACACCCTCGAGGTCGAGGAGGGGCACCGCGAGCGGATCGGCCCCTTCGAGTGCGAGTTCATCGCGGTCAACCACTCCATCCCGGACGCCCTGGCGGTCGCCATCCGCACCCCGGCCGGCATGGCCGTGCACACCGGCGACTTCAAGATGGACCAGCTGCCGCTCGACGGTCGGCTCACGGATCTGCCCGCGTTCGCCAAGCTCGGCGAGGAGGGCATCGATCTGCTCCTGGTGGACTCCACCAACGCCGAGGTCCCCGGGTTCGTACCGCCCGAGCGCGATATCTCCGGTGTGCTGCGCCAGGTCTTCGGCAACGCGCAGAAGCGCATCATCGTCGCCAGCTTCGCCAGCCATGTGCACCGCATCCAGCAGATCCTCGACGCGGCGCATGAGTACGGGCGCAGGGTCGCCTTCGTCGGCCGCTCGATGGTCCGCAACATGGGCATCGCCCGTGACCTCGGCTATCTGCGGGTGCCCGCCGGTCTCGTGGTGGATGTGAAGACCCTCGACGACCTACGGGACGACGAGGTGGTGCTCGTCTGCACGGGCTCCCAGGGCGAGCCGATGGCCGCGCTCTCCCGGATGGCCAACCGCGATCACCAGATCCGGATCGTCGAGGGCGACACGGTGATCCTGGCCTCGTCGCTGATCCCCGGCAATGAGAACGCGGTCTACCGGGTCATCAACGGACTGACGCGATGGGGCGCCACGGTCGTCCACAAGGGGAACGCCAAGGTCCATGTCTCCGGCCATGCCTCGGCCGGCGAGCTGCTGTACTTCTACAACATCTGCAAGCCCAAGAACCTGATGCCGGTGCACGGCGAATGGCGCCATCTGCGCGCCAACGCCGAGTTGGGCGCGTTGACCGGGGTTCCGAAGAACCGTTGCGTCATCGCCGAGGACGGTGTCGTGGTGGACCTGGTCGACGGCATCGCGAAGATCGTCGGCAAGGTGCAGGCGGGATACGTGTACGTGGACGGCCTCTCGGTGGGCGATGTCACCGAGACCTCGCTCAAGGACCGCCGCATCCTCGGCGACGAGGGCATCATCTCGATCTTCGTGGTCGTCGACAGCACGACCGGCAAGATCGTGGGCGGTCCGCACATCCAGGCCAGGGGCTCCGGTATCGAGGACTCCGCCTTCTCCGCGGTCATCCCGAGGATCGAGGATGCCCTGGCCAAGTCGGCCTCCGACGGGGTCGTGGACCCGCATCAGCTCCAGCAGCTGGCGCGCCGCGCGGTCGGTAAGTGGGTCTCCGACAGCTACCGTCGCCGCCCGATGATCCTTCCCGTGGTGGTCGAGGTCTGACGTCATGCCTGACACACCCTCAGCCGCACACCGGCGCTGAACACCCGGCGGGGCTCCTCGATTTGCATCGAGGAGCCCCGCTCCAGTACGTTTACGGCTCCGCCAGAGGGGAACCCGGAGCACTCAACGGCCTTCGGGGGAGCCCACCGGCGGGGGTGAAAATCGACTCGGAGAAATTCTGATAAAGTCGATGAAGCCGAAAGGCAAGGCCCTCCAGCGGCCACCGGAAACGGAATTCGGATCGGAAACGACCGGAAATCGGGTCTGGTAAGGTTGGAAACACCGAAGGGAAGCGCCCGGAGAAGCCGGTGAAACGGTTTCGAAGGAAGCGTCCGTTCCTTGAGAACTCAACAGCGTGCCAAAAGTCAACGCCAGATATGTTGATACCCCGTCCACTCGTGGACGAGGTTCCTTTGAAGAAAAACACAGCGAGGACGCTGTGAACCATCGGACTATTCCTCCGGTGGTTCCGCTCTCGTGATGTGTTGCCGGGATAGCCCGGAAGCATTCACGGAGAGTTTGATCCTGGCTCAGGACGAACGCTGGCGGCGTGCTTAACACATGCAAGTCGAACGATGAACCGGTTTCGGCCGGGGATTAGTGGCGAACGGGTGAGTAACACGTGGGCAATCTGCCCTGCACTCTGGGACAAGCCCTGGAAACGGGGTCTAATACCGGATATGACTGCCGACCGCATGGTCTGGTGGTGGAAAGCTCCGGCGGTGCAGGATGAGCCCGCGGCCTATCAGCTTGTTGGTGGGGTGATGGCCTACCAAGGCGACGACGGGTAGCCGGCCTGAGAGGGCGACCGGCCACACTGGGACTGAGACACGGCCCAGACTCCTACGGGAGGCAGCAGTGGGGAATATTGCACAATGGGCGCAAGCCTGATGCAGCGACGCCGCGTGAGGGATGACGGCCTTCGGGTTGTAAACCTCTTTCAGCAGGGAAGAAGCGCAAGTGACGGTACCTGCAGAAGAAGCGCCGGCTAACTACGTGCCAGCAGCCGCGGTAATACGTAGGGCGCAAGCGTTGTCCGGAATTATTGGGCGTAAAGAGCTCGTAGGCGGCTTGTCGCGTCGGATGTGAAAGCCCGGGGCTTAACCCCGGGTCTGCATTCGATACGGGCAGGCTAGAGTTCGGTAGGGGAGATCGGAATTCCTGGTGTAGCGGTGAAATGCGCAGATATCAGGAGGAACACCGGTGGCGAAGGCGGATCTCTGGGCCGATACTGACGCTGAGGAGCGAAAGCGTGGGGAGCGAACAGGATTAGATACCCTGGTAGTCCACGCCGTAAACGTTGGGAACTAGGTGTGGGCGACATTCCACGTTGTCCGTGCCGCAGCTAACGCATTAAGTTCCCCGCCTGGGGAGTACGGCCGCAAGGCTAAAACTCAAAGGAATTGACGGGGGCCCGCACAAGCGGCGGAGCATGTGGCTTAATTCGACGCAACGCGAAGAACCTTACCAAGGCTTGACATACACCGGAAAACTCTGGAGACAGGGTCCCCCTTGTGGTCGGTGTACAGGTGGTGCATGGCTGTCGTCAGCTCGTGTCGTGAGATGTTGGGTTAAGTCCCGCAACGAGCGCAACCCTTGTTCTGTGTTGCCAGCATGCCTTTCGGGGTGATGGGGACTCACAGGAGACTGCCGGGGTCAACTCGGAGGAAGGTGGGGACGACGTCAAGTCATCATGCCCCTTATGTCTTGGGCTGCACACGTGCTACAATGGCCGGTACAATGAGCTGCGAAGCCGTGAGGTGGAGCGAATCTCAAAAAGCCGGTCTCAGTTCGGATTGGGGTCTGCAACTCGACCCCATGAAGTCGGAGTCGCTAGTAATCGCAGATCAGCATTGCTGCGGTGAATACGTTCCCGGGCCTTGTACACACCGCCCGTCACGTCACGAAAGTCGGTAACACCCGAAGCCGGTGGCCCAACCCTTGTGGAGGGAGCCGTCGAAGGTGGGACTGGCGATTGGGACGAAGTCGTAACAAGGTAGCCGTACCGGAAGGTGCGGCTGGATCACCTCCTTTCTAAGGAGCGCATAGCCGACTGTAGGCAAGTGTCCTGCACGGTTGCTCATGGGTGGAACGTTGACTACTCGGCATGGTTTCGGATGCTTTGTCTGTTAGTACTGCTTCGGCGTGGAACACAGAGCAAGCGGGCGGGATGATGTCGGGCACGCTGTTGGGTGTCTGAAGGTACGGGCAGGAACGCTCGTCTCTTCGGCCGGTCCCGGTGTACCACGCTGTAAGGGTGTGGGTGACGGGGTACGGGTCGTTGTTTGAGAACTGCACAGTGGACGCGAGCATCTGTGGCCAAGTTTTTAAGGGCGCACGGTGGATGCCTTGGCACCAGGAACCGATGAAGGACGTGGGAGGCCGCGATAGGCCCCGGGGAGCTGTCAACCGAGCTGTGATCCGGGGGTGTCCGAATGGGGAAACCCGGCAGTCGTCATGGGCTGTCACCCATACCTGAACACATAGGGTATGTGGAGGGAACGCGGGGAAGTGAAACATCTCAGTACCCGCAGGAAGAGAAAACAACCGTGATTCCGGGAGTAGTGGCGAGCGAAACTGGATGAGGCTAAACCGTATGTGTGTGATACCCGGCAGGGGTTGCGTATGCGGGGTTGTGGGAGTGAGCTTCAGTCGTCTGCCGGCGGCTGGGTGAGTCAGAAACCATTGCGATAGGCGAAGGACATGCGAAAGGTCCGGCGTAGAGGGTAAGACCCCCGTAGCCGAAATCGTGATGGCTTGCTTGCTCATTTCCCAAGTAGCACGGGGCCCGAGAAATCCCGTGTGAATCTGGCGGGACCACCCGCTAAGCCTAAATATTCCCTGGTGACCGATAGCGGATAGTACCGTGAGGGAATGGTGAAAAGTACCGCGGGAGCGGAGTGAAATAGTACCTGAAACCGTGTGCCTACAAGCCGTGGGAGCGTCGCCGTGTTCTTCGGAGCACGGTCGTGACTGCGTGCCTTTTGAAGAATGAGCCTGCGAGTTTGCGGTGTGTTGCGAGGTTAACCCGTGTGGGGAAGCCGTAGCGAAAGCGAGTCCGAATAGGGCGGTTGAGTAGCGCGCTCAAGACCCGAAGCGGAGTGATCTAGCCATGGGCAGGTTGAAGCGGAGGTAAGACTTCGTGGAGGACCGAACCCACCAGGGTTGAAAACCTGGGGGATGACCTGTGGTTAGGGGTGAAAGGCCAATCAAACTCCGTGATAGCTGGTTCTCCCCGAAATGCATTTAGGTGCAGCGTCGTGTGTTTCTTGCCGGAGGTAGAGCACTGGATAGGCGATGGGCCCTACCGGGTTACTGACCTTAGCCAAACTCCGAATGCCGGTAAGTGAGAGCGCGGCAGTGAGACTGTGGGGGATAAGCTCCATGGTCGAGAGGGAAACAGCCCAGAGCATCGACTAAGGCCCCTAAGCGTACGCTAAGTGGGAAAGGATGTGGAGTCGCAGAGACAACCAGGAGGTTGGCTTAGAAGCAGCCATCCTTGAAAGAGTGCGTAATAGCTCACTGGTCAAGTGATTCCGCGCCGACAATGTAGCGGGGCTCAAGCGTACCGCCGAAGTCGTGTCATTGCAGCATATGCCCCTAACGGGGGCTGTGATGGGTAGGGGAGCGTCGTGTGCCGGGTGAAGCAGCCGTGTAAGCGAGTTGTGGATGGTTCACGAGTGAGAATGCAGGCATGAGTAGCGATACACACGTGGGAAACGTGTGCGCCGATTGACTAAGGGTTCCTGGGTCAAGCTGATCTGCCCAGGGTAAGTCGGGACCTAAGGCGAGGCCGACAGGCGTAGTCGATGGACAACCGGTTGATATTCCGGTACCCGCTTTGAAACGCCCAGTATCGAATCCTCTGATGCTAAGTCCGTGAAGCCGCCCTGATCTCTTCGGAGTTGAGGGGAGTGGTGGAGCCGACGGTCCAAGGTGGTAGTAGGTAAGTGATGGGGTGACGCAGGAAGGTAGTCCAGCCCGGGCGGTGGTTGTCCCGGGGTAAGGGTGTAGGACGCTGGGTAGGTAAATCCGTCCAGTATGTGTCTGAGACCTGATGCCGAGCCGATTGTGGTGAAGTGGATGATCCTATGCTGTCGAGAAAAGCCTCTAGCGAGTTTCATGGCGGCCCGTACCCTAAACCGACTCAGGTGGTCAGGTAGAGAATACCGAGGCGTTCGGGTGAACTATGGTTAAGGAACTCGGCAAAATGCCCCCGTAACTTCGGGAGAAGGGGGGCCATTGCTGGTGATCACCCTTGCGGTGTGAGCTGGTGGTGGCCGCAGAGACCAGCGAGAAGCGACTGTTTACTAAAAACACAGGTCCGTGCGAAGCCGTAAGGCGATGTATACGGACTGACGCCTGCCCGGTGCTGGAACGTTAAGGGGACCGGTTAGCTCTGTTTCGATGGGGCGAGGCTGAGAACTTAAGCGCCAGTAAACGGCGGTGGTAACTATAACCATCCTAAGGTAGCGAAATTCCTTGTCGGGTAAGTTCCGACCTGCACGAATGGCGTAACGACTTCTCGACTGTCTCAACCATAGGCCCGGTGAAATTGCATTACGAGTAAAGATGCTCGTTTCGCGCAGCAGGACGGAAAGACCCCGGGACCTTTACTACAGCTTGATATTGGTGTTCGGTTCGGCTTGTGTAGGATAGGTGGGAGACTGTGATCTCTGGACGCCAGTTCAGGGGGAGTCGTTGTTGAAATACCACTCTGGTCGTGCTGGATGTCTAACCTGGGTCCGTGATCCGGATCAGGGACAGTGTCTGGTGGGTAGTTTAACTGGGGCGGTTGCCTCCTAAAGGGTAACGGAGGCGCCCAAAGGTTCCCTCAGCCTGGTTGGCAATCAGGTGTTGAGTGTAAGTGCACAAGGGAGCTTGACTGTGAGACCGACGGGTCGAGCAGGGACGAAAGTCGGGACTAGTGATCCGGCGGTGGCTTGTGGAAGCGCCGTCGCTCAACGGATAAAAGGTACCCCGGGGATAACAGGCTGATCTTCCCCAAGAGTCCATATCGACGGGATGGTTTGGCACCTCGATGTCGGCTCGTCGCATCCTGGGGCTGGAGTCGGTCCCAAGGGTTGGGCTGTTCGCCCATTAAAGCGGTACGCGAGCTGGGTTTAGAACGTCGTGAGACAGTTCGGTCCCTATCCGCTGTGCGCGTAGGAGTCTTGAGAAGGGCTGTCCCTAGTACGAGAGGACCGGGACGGACGAACCTCTGGTGTGCCAGTTGTTCTGCCAAGGGCATGGCTGGTTGGCTACGTTCGGGAGGGATAACCGCTGAAAGCATCTAAGCGGGAAGCCTGCTTCGAGATGAGGGCTCCCACCCACTTGATGGGTTAAGGCTCCCAGTAGACGACTGGGTTGATAGGCCAGATATGGAAGCCGGGTGACCGGTGGAGTTGACTGGTACTAATAGGCCGAGGGCTTGTCCTCAGGTGCTCGCGTCCACTGTGTTGGTTCTGAAGCAACGAACCGTCCGACCCCCACGCATATGTGTATGTGTGGGTCCGGTTTGAATCTTCATAGTGTTTCGGTGGTCATTGCGTTAGGGAAACGCCCGGTTACATTCCGAACCCGGAAGCTAAGCCTTTCAGCGCCGATGGTACTGCAGGGGGGACCCTGTGGGAGAGTAGGACGCCGCCGAACAAATTTTGCAGAGAGCCCTGCCGGGACTTCGGTCACCGGCAGGGCTCTTCTCTTGTTGTGTTGCGAGCCACTCGGTGTTCATGTTGCCTGGGCACGATGCCGCTCATGGGGACTCCTACGGATGAGCTGCTGCATGAGTTGACCCGGGCGCGTGTGCGACCGGGCGACGAGGTCATCGTGCCGTCCTACGGCACTCCCGCAGCCGCGGAAGCGGTACTGCTGGCCGGCGCCAGGCCGGTGTTCGCGGACATCGACGCCCATACCTACTGCATAGACCCGGCCGCGGTGGCCGGGGCGCTGACGCCCAGGACCGCGGCCATCGTGGCCATTCACACCTTCGGACATCCCGCCGACATGGCGGCCCTCACCGAGCTCGGCCAGCGGCACGGTGTGCTGGTGATCGGATACGGGGCTGCCTGCGAGCCCGCCGGGGAGATACTGCGGCGGCAGGCCAACGCGGCCTACCTGGACGGAAAGCTGCGTGGCGTCCTCACGCCGCCTGTCGCGCCCGGTGTTGAACACACCTACCAGCAATACGTCGTCCGGGTTCCCGGCAACGGCCGGCCGGACCGGGACGCCTTCGCCCGTACGCTGCGTTCTCGCGGCGTCGTATGCCATGTGCCCGTACAGACACCCGCGCACCGCACCGCGCGCTTCCGGCGCGATCTGTGGCTCGCGGAGACCGAGCGCGCGGCCGATGAGTGCCTGGCGCTGCCCGTCGATCCGACCATGTCGCGGCGGGAGTTGCAGCGCGTGGTCTCGGCCTGTAACGCGCTGGGCGGACTGCTGGAGTCAGCCGCCTGAGCCACGGGGCGAGTGGTCGGGAGCGCACCCGAGTTCGGGTATGATCGATCTCGTCGACGCGCCCCAATAGCTCAGTCGGCAGAGCGTCTCCATGGTAAGGAGAAGGTCTACGGTTCGATTCCGTATTGGGGCTCTCCTGCGAAGGCCCCCGCCAATTGGCGGGGGCCTTCGTCATGTCCGGGCGTCGCCGGAGGCCCGGCGACGCCCGGGCGCCTCAGGCGTCGGCGGGCTCGGGCTCCGGGACGCGCATCGCCAGGATCGCCATGTCGTCGGACGGCGGCTCCGCGGCGAAGCGCTCGACCGCCCGCAGCACCCGGGCGGCCACCGCGCCCGCCGTAAGGCCGGTGCAGGTCGTGAGGACGTCGATGAGGCCGTCGTCGCCGAGCATCCTGGTGCCCTCGCGCCGCTCCGTCACGCCGTCGGTGACGCACAGCAGCACATCGCCGGGGTCGAGCGTCACCGTCTGCTCGTACAGCTCCAGATCGTCCATGACGCCGAGCAGCGGCTGGGGCTCGGCCGCCGCCTCCACGCTGCCGTCCTGGCGCAGCCTGAGCGGCAGCGGGTGTCCGGCGCAGACGACCTTGAGCACCGCGCTGCCGTCGTGCTGCGGCCACAACTCGCCGTAGAGGAGGGTCAGGAAGCGGCTGCGGGCGCCCTCGTCGAGGATCGCCGCGTTGAGCCGCTCCAGGACCGCCGGGCCGCCGAAGCCCTCGCGGGCGAGCAGCCGCAGGGCGTGCCGGGCGAGCCCGGTGACCGCGGCGGCCTCCGGTCCCGTGCCGCAGACATCGCCGATGGCGAAGCCGTACGCCCCGTCGCGGATCGGGAAGAGGTCGTAGAAGTCGCCGCCGACCTCGTTGCCCTCGCCCGCCGCGCGGTAGATGACCTCGACCTCGACGCCGGGGACCTCGGGCTGCTCGGGCGGCAGCAGACTGCGCTGGAGGGACTGGCTGATCGCGGTGCGCTCCGAGTAGAGCCGCGCGTTGTCCAGCGCGAGCGCGGCCCGGCGGGAGAGGTCCTCGGCCAGCTCCAGGTTCTCCTGGCGGAAGTGCTCGTCGGTGGGCTTGCCGAGGATGAGCATGCCGATGACGCGGTTGCGGGCCACCAGGGGCAGTACGACCGTCTCCCCGCCGACCGCGGAGGCGGTCGCGAGCGAGGCGCCGGGGCCGGAGGAGGGGCGGGCGGAGTCGCCGAGGCTGAGGCTGCGCAGCGAGGTGCGCAGGGCGGCGGCGTGGGCCGCGTCATAGGGGCCGGACCAGCTGCGGGCGCCGCCGGTGGGGACCTGCTCCGGTGGGTCGATCTTCATCAGCAGGGCCTTGAGCCCGTCGATGCGGTCCTCGTCCTCATGCAGAACGTACGACAGCTCGGGTTCGGACACCTGGTCGGCGACCGTATAGACGGCACACCAACTGGCCAGCGTGGGCACCGTCATCTGGGCCATGAGGGCCAGTGTCTGATTGCGGTCCAGGGTGCCCGCGAGGAGGTCGGACGCCTCGACGAGGAAGGACAGGGAGCCGCGGCGCAGCCGCTCAAGCTCGGTGAGGCGGGCGCGCTCGACGGCGAGGGCGATGCGGTCGGCGGCGAACTGTAGCCGCAGGGCCTCTTCGTTGCTGTAGCGGGCGGGGGACTCGGCGGCGACGCCGAGTGAGCCGGTGAGCCGGCCCTCGACCTTGAGCGGGACGGTGACCACGGAGCGCATCCCCGTGTTCACCAGCAGGGGAACGGCGCCGGGCACCGCGGACAGATCCTCGTGGACGGCGGGCATCCGGGCCGAGCCGTAGCGCCCGGTGCCCGCTTCGACGGGGACGCGGGCGAAGCGCTGGCGGGCGGAGGGTAGCCCGGTGGAGGCGCGGACCTCCAGTTCGGTCTCGTCGTCGGTGGCGAGCAGCAGATAGGCGGCGTCGCCGTCGAGCATGTCGCGGGCCCGCTCGACGGTGCGCTGGAGCAGTCCGTCGAGGTCGTCGGGGGCCGGGGAGCCGATGAAGACCTCGAAGGCGTCGGTGGCCGGGCCCCGCTCGGCGGTTTCGGCGGTGTCCACGTTCGCACCGCGCATCGGGCTCTGGAGCACGGCGCGCTCGCGGTCGCGGACCAGCAGACAGACGGTGGACGGCTCGCCCTCGGCGTCGCGGATGCGCAGGTGGGAGGCGTAGACGGGGGAGACCCGGCCGTCGGCGCCGCGGATGCCGTAGGAGCCCTCCCAGCGGGAGAGCAGAAGCGCCTCGGCGACGCCGGTGCCGGTGCCGGGGGTGTGCGGCCAGGCCGCGAGGTCGGTCAGCGGCTTGCCGATGATCTGTTCCGGATGGTAACCGAACAGCTCCTGAGCGTCGTCGTTCCAGGCGCTGATCAGTCCGCCGCTGTCGACCTGGACGACGCCCACCCGGACCCGGGAGTCGGCGATGGGCAGGGCGCTGGAGGGCAGGGCGGGCCCGGCGGCCCGGGTGCCGGCCGGGCGGTCGGGGAAGTCGAGCTGGAACCAGACCTGCTTGTGGGTCGCGGTGTACTCGACGCCCCAGCGGGCGGCGAGCGCGGCGCACAGCAGCAGACCGCGGCCGCCCTCGCGGTCGGGGTGCCCGAAGTGGTGGCCGCCGTTGCTCTGGAGCGGGACCTCTCGCTCTGGGTAGCGGTCGGCGACCTCGACGCGCACTCCGGTGTCGGCGCGGATGCAGACCACATCGGCGGTGGTACCGGCGTGCACCACCGCGTTGGTGACGAGTTCGCTGGTCAGGACGACGGCGTCGTCCACGATGTCGGTGAGGCCCCACCCCTGAAGGGTGTCCCGGACAAAGGTGCGGGCGGCGGCGACCGAGCGTCCCACCGGCTCGAAGGTGGCGGCTGCCCGCGCGGTGATCACAGGTCTCCTCATAAATGTCTCGGCGAACTGCTCACCCATGTCGCAGCGCCCCTCCGATGCCCTGGCCGGTTGCCAGGTTACTTACCACCGATGCCTTCGCGAATGCCGGTCCGCTTCGATTCCACCCGGAGGTGCCTCGGCGGTGTGGGATGCTGCCGAACTGTTATGGCCTGGTTGGGGCATGGTGAAACACTGGGGAAGCTGGAAGAAGAACCCGACGAGGACGGTCAACCCTGCGGGAGGGACACGGTGGAGTCTGGCGCAGCGGCGCGGGGCACGAATACGCGCGCGAAAGGCGGACGGTCCCGGAGCAATGGGACGACTGAAGTGGAGACGGCGGCCCTGAACCGGCTGCTGACCGCGATGACGGCCATGCGGGACGGGAACTTCCGCAAGCGGCTCACGGTCTCGGGCGAGGGCGTGATGTCCGAGATCGCGGCCGTCTTCAACGAGGTCGCGGATCGCAATCTACAGCTCACGGGCGAGCTGACCCGGGTGCGGCGGGTGGTCGGCCGCGAGGGCAAGCTCACCGAGCGGCTGGAGACCGGCGCCTGTGAGGGGCAGTGGGCCGCGGCCATTGACGCGTCCAACGCCCTGGTGGACGATCTTGTACGGCCGGTGTCCGAGGTGGGCCGGGTGCTGTCGGCGGTCGCCGAGGGCGACCTGGAACAGCGGATGGACCTGCGGGCGCAGGGCTCCGACGGGTCGGCGCATCCCCTGCGGGGTGAGTTCCTGAAGGTGGGCCGTACGGTCAACGGCCTGGTGGATCAGCTTTCGGCGTTCACCGACGAGGTGACGCGGGTCGCGAGCGAGGTCGGCACCGAGGGCAAGCTGGGCGGCCAGGCCCGGGTCCGCGGAATGTCGGGTTCGTGGAAGGATCTCACGGAGTCCGTCAACACGATGGCTTCCCGGCTCACCGCTCAGGTCCGTGACATCGCTCTCGTGACCACGGCGGTGGCCAAGGGTGATCTCTCCCGGAAGGTCACGGTTCATGTGTCCGGGGAGATGCTCGAGCTGAAGGAAACCGTCAACACGATGGTGGACCAGCTCTCCTCCTTCGCCTCCGAGGTGACCCGGGTCGCCCGTGAGGTGGGCACCGAGGGTGAGCTCGGCGGCCAGGCGAAGGTGCCGGGCGTCGCGGGCGTCTGGAAGGACCTCACCGACTCCGTCAACCTCATGGCCGGGAACCTGACCGCGCAGGTGCGCGGGATCGCCCAGGTCACCACGGCGGTGGCCAATGGTGATCTGTCGCAGAAGGTGACGGTGAGCGCACGCGGCGAGGTCGCGCAGCTGGCCGACACGATCAACACCATGACCGAGACGCTGCGTACCTTCGCGGACGAGGTCACGCGGGTGGCCAGCGAGGTCGGCGCCGAGGGGCTGCTGGGCGGTCAGGCGCAGGTGCCGGGTGCGGCGGGGACGTGGAAGGATCTCACCGATTCGGTGAACACCGCGTTCCGGAACCTCACCGCTCAGGTGCGGGACATCGCCCAGGTGACGACGGCGGTGGCGAACGGTGATCTGTCGCAGAAGGTCACCGTCGATGTGGCCGGAGAGATGCTGGAGCTGAAGAACACCGTCAACACGATGGTGGACCAGCTCCAGTCGTTCGGCGCCGAGGTGACACGAGTCGCCCGGGAGATCGGCGTCGAGGGCGAGCTGGGCGGTCAGGCGCAGGTGCCGGGTGCGGCGGGGACGTGGAAGGATCTCACCGATTCGGTGAACACCGCGTTCCGGAACCTCACCGGACAGGTGCGCAACATCGCCCAGGTGACGACGGCCGTGGCGAACGGCGACCTGTCGCAGAAGGTCACCGTCGACGTCTCCGGTGAGATGCTCAAGCTGAAGAACACCGTGAACACCATGGTGGACCAGCTGTCCTCGTTCGCCGACCAGGTCACCAGGATGGCGCGGGACGTGGGCACCGAGGGCCGGCTGGGCGGTCAGGCCCGGGTGGACGGGGTCAGCGGCGTCTGGGCCGATCTGACCGACTCCGTGAACTCCATGGCCGGGAACCTGACGGCGCAGGTGCGCGGTATCGCCCAGGTGACGACCGCGGTCGCGCGCGGCGATCTGTCGCAGAAGATCGAGGTGGACGCGCGCGGCGAGATCCTGGAGCTGAAGAACACCATCAACACGATGGTCGACCAGCTCTCCGACTTCGCCGAGCAGGTGACCCGGGTCGCCCGCGAGGTGGGTACGGACGGCAGGCTGGGCGGTCAGGCGCAGGTGCCCGGTGTGGCGGGCGTCTGGCGCGATCTGACCGACTCGGTGAACGGCATGGCGGGCAACCTGACCGCCCAGGTGCGCAATATCGCGCAGGTGGCCACGGCGGTCGCGCGCGGTGACCTCTCCCAGAAGATCGACGTCGATGCGCGCGGCGAGATCCTGGAGCTGAAGAACACTCTGAACACGATGGTCGACCAGCTGTCGTCCTTCGCGGAGGAGGTCACCAGGGTCGCCCGCGAGGTGGGCACCGAGGGCCAGTTGGGCGGCCAGGCCGAGGTGCAGGGCGTCTCCGGGACGTGGAAGGACCTCACCCAGTCCGTCAACAGCATGGCCAACAACCTGACGTCCCAGGTGCGTTCGATCGCGGAGGTGACGACGGCGGTCGCCAAGGGCGATCTGTCGAAGAAGATCACCGTCGATGCCAAGGGCGAGATCCTGGAGCTGGTCACCACGGTGAACACGATGGTGGACCAGCTGTCGTCGTTCGCCGAGCAGGTGACCCGGGTGGCCCGTGAGGTGGGCACCGAGGGGCAGTTGGGCGGTCAGGCGCGGGTTCCGGGCGTGACCGGTATCTGGAAGGACCTGAGCAACAACGTCAACCTGATGGCCAACAACCTGACCATCCAGGTGCGGAACATCTCGCAGGTCTCGGCCGCGGTCGCCAACGGCGATCTGACGAAGAAGGTGACGGTCGAGGCGCGCGGCGAGGTCGCGGCGCTGGCCGACACCGTCAACACGATGGTGACGACGCTGTCGTCGTTCGCCGACGAGGTCACCCGCGTGGCCCGCGAGGTGGGCACGGACGGCATCCTGGGCGGCCAGGCCCGGGTGCCCGGCGTCTCGGGGACGTGGAAGGACCTCACCGAGTCCGTGAACTCGATGGCGTCCAACCTGACCGGCCAGGTCCGCAACATCGCCATGGTCACCACGGCCATCGCCCAGGGTGATCTGACCAAGAAGATCGACATCGAGGCGCGTGGCGAGATCCTCGAGCTGAAGACGACCATCAACACGATGGTGGACCAGCTCTCGTCGTTCGCCGACCAGGTGACCCGGGTGGCCCGTGAGGTGGGCACCGAAGGCCAGCTGGGCGGCCAGGCGCGGGTGCGGGACGTGGCCGGCACCTGGAAGGACCTGACCGAGTCGGTGAACGAGATGGCCGGGAACCTGACCCGTCAGGTGCGCGCCATCGCCGAGGTGGCCACCGCGGTGACCCGCGGCGATCTCAACCTCAAGATCGACGTGGACGCCTCCGGCGAGATCCAGGTCCTCCAGGACCACATCAACACCATGATCGCCAACCTGCGCGAGACCACGCTCGCCAACAAGGAGCAGGACTGGCTCAAGGGCAACCTGGCCCGGATCTCCGGTCTGATGCAGGGCCGTCGCGACCTGGAGGACGTCGCCCGGCTGATCATGAGCGAGCTGACCCCGGTGGTCTCCGCCCAGCACGGTGCGTTCTTCCTGGCCGTACCGCCCGGCGAGGGCACCGAGGTGGTCGCGGACAGCACCTCCGACGACGGCTACGAACTGCTGCTGGTCGGCTCCTACGGCTACACCCAGGGCTCGATGCCCAACCGCTTCAAGCCCGGTGAGACGCTGATCGGCACGGTCGCCGAGGAGAAGCGCCCGATCCTGGTGGAGAACGTGCCGCCGGGCTATCTCAAGATCGCCTCGGGGCTCGGCGAGGCGGCTCCGGCCCATGTGATCGTGTTGCCGGTGCTCTTCGAGGGGCAGCTGCTGGGCGTGATCGAGCTGGCGTCGTTCCAGCCGTTCGCCCAGATCCAGAAGGACTTCCTCAACCAGATCGCCGAGATGATCGGCACCAGCGTCAACACCATCAGCGTCAACACCAAGACCGAGGTGCTGCTGAAGCAGTCGCAGGAGCTGACCGAGCAGCTTCGGGAGCGGTCGGCCGAGCTGGAGAACCGGCAGAAGGCCCTCCAGTCGTCCAACGCGGAGCTGGAGGAGAAGTCCGAGCGGCTGGCCCGCCAGAACCGCGACATCGAGGTCAAGAACACCGAGATCGAGGAAGCCCGGCAGGTGCTGGAGGAGCGTGCCGAGCAGCTCGCCGTCTCGATGCGCTACAAGAGCGAGTTCCTGGCGAACATGTCGCACGAGCTGCGCACGCCGCTCAACTCGCTGCTGATCCTGGCCAAGTTGCTCGCCGACAACGCCGACGGCAACCTCTCGCCGAAGCAGGTGGAGTTCGCCGAGACCATCCACGGCGCGGGCTCCGACCTGCTTCAGCTGATCAACGACATCCTGGACCTGTCGAAGGTCGAGGCGGGCAAGATGGACGTCAGCCCGACCCGTATCGCCCTGGTCCAGCTCGTCGACTATGTGGAGGCCACCTTCCGGCCGCTGACCGCGGAGAAGGGCCTGGACTTCTCCGTAAGGGTGTCGCCGGAGCTCCCGGCGACGCTGCACACCGACGAGCAGCGGCTGCTACAGGTGCTGCGCAATCTGCTGTCCAACGCGGTGAAGTTCACCGACAGCGGCGCCGTGGAGCTGGTCATCCGGCCGGCGGGCGCGGATGTGCCGCACGCCATCCGGGAGCAGCTGCTGGAGCACGGTGCGCTGCGCGACGCGGACGCCGAGATGATCGCCTTCTCGGTGACCGACACCGGTATCGGCATCGCGGCGAGCAAGATGCGAGTGATCTTCGAGGCGTTCAAGCAGGCCGACGGCACCACCAGCCGTAAGTACGGCGGCACCGGACTTGGCCTGTCCATCAGCCGGGAGATCGCCCGGCTGCTGGGCGGCGAGATCCACGCGGCCAGCGAGCCGGGCCGCGGCTCGACGTTCACGCTCTACCTGCCGCTGCACCCCAGCGAGCTGCCGCCCCAGGGCTACCCGCAGCTCGCCCCGAGCAGCTCGGCTCCGCTGGCGCTCGAGGCGTTCCCCAGCGCCGCGGAGGAGACCGCGGAGAACGGTGCCGTGGCGGAGCGGGAGGAGGCCGCACAGGACGCCTCCGAGGGCTCTACGGCGGCGCGCGGCCGTGGCGGCTCCGGGCTGTTCCGGCGGCGTCAGCGGGCCGAGGAGGAGGCGTCGCGGACCGACGCGGAGCAGGCCCCGCCGCAGCCGGAGACGGAGTCGGGCGCCCGGTCGGCGGGCCGCCGGCCGGGACGGCAGGCTCAGGCCCCCGAGCCGTGGCTGCTGGGCGGCCAGGATCTGGTGGCCCCGGAGCCGGTGGGCGGCTTCCACGGCGAGAAGGTGTTGATCGTCGACGACGACATCCGTAATGTCTTCGCGCTGACCAGCGTGCTGGAGCAGCACGGGCTGCAAGTGCTGTACGCGGAGAACGGCCGGGAGGGCATCGAGGTCCTGGAGCAGCACGACGATGTCGTACTGGTCCTGATGGACATCATGATGCCGGAGATGGACGGATACGCCACGACGGCCGCGATCCGCAGGATGCCGCAGTTCGCCGGGCTGCCGATCATCGCCCTCACCGCGAAGGCGATGAAGGGCGACCGGGAGAAGAGCATCGAAGCGGGTGCGTCGGACTACGTCACCAAGCCGGTCGACACCGATCATCTTCTTACGGTGATGGAGCAGTGGATGTCGGTGGAGTGACCCGAGGTACGCGCGGGACAACCGTGGTGTTGACTGAGTGTCGCCGAACACGTGTGGGAACGCGGTATTCGGGGAACCTTCTGGTCTCCCACCGCGTTTCTGCTACGTGCACAGTGACATCGCGGTGACAGGGTGTGGCGAACAGCGGGGTGCGGCTACCATGACCGGCACAAGGACGGGCGGCGCAAGGGAGCCGTCCCCTGGGGCGGCGCCCGGTGCTTCCCCCAGCTCTGCGAGCTGGGGAGACCCCAAGCCGGGACGAGGAGGACGGGGCATGGTGCAGAAGGCCAAGATCCTCCTGGTCGATGACCGGCCGGAGAATCTGCTGGCGCTGGAGGCCATTCTCTCCGCGCTCGATCAGACCCTGGTGCGGGCATCGTCAGGGGAGGAAGCGCTCAAGGCGCTGCTGACGGACGACTTCGCGGTGATTCTGCTGGACGTCCAGATGCCGGGCATGGACGGATTCGAGACCGCGGCGCACATCAAGCGCCGGGAGCGGACCCGCGACATCCCGATCATTTTCCTCACGGCGATCAACCACGGCCCGCACCACACCTTCCGGGGCTATGCGGCCGGCGCGGTGGACTACATCTCCAAACCCTTCGACCCGTGGGTGCTCAGAGCCAAGGTCTCGGTCTTCGTGGATCTGTACATGAAGAACTGCCAGCTGCGGGAGCAGGCGTCGCTGCTGCGGCTTCAGTTGGAGGGCGGCCAGCCCGCCGCCGGGGAGGCCAAGGAGTCGGCGGGGCTGCTCGCCGAGCTGTCCGCGCGGCTCGCCGCCGTCGAGGAGCAGGCCGAGGCGCTGTCCAAGCAGCTGGACGAGTCGGCCGACGCCGCGGCCGTGGCCACCGCGGCCCATCTGGAGCGCAAGCTGACCGGTCTGCGGCGGGCGCTGGACGCGCTCGAGCCGGGTGCGGGCAGCGGCGCCGGCCAGGTCCCCTCGCAGAACTGATCCGCCCGCCCGCCCGACCGTCGCCGTCGGTCGGTCATCGCCGACCGGTCACCCGCACTTTGACGCGCCGTCACGGCCGTCTCACCGCCTCGTCGCCGTGGCGGCACCGGTGTGACGTCAGTGGTGCCTGATACCCCCGCCATGCGTGCTCCGTACGGCGGACGCGGGTAACCTCGCCTCCATGGCCTCTCGTACGTCCGGCAAGGGTTCCCAGAGCACGGCGGGCACCTCGAAGAAGCGCGCCGGGCAGTCCGGAGGCGCGGCGAAGAAGGCGGCCGCCAAGAAGGCGCCCGCGAAGAAGGCACCTGCCAAGAAGTCCGCCGCGCCCGCGAAGAAAGCGGCGTCGAAGAAGGCGGCGGCCAAGGCGGCGCCGGCACCCGCCCCGAATCCGACCAGCGGCGTGTTCCGCATCGTGCGCGCCGTGTGGATGGGCATGGCGCGCGGCCTCGCGGCGATGTTCCGCGGCATAGGACGCGGCGCCAAGGGACTCGACCCGGCCCACCGCAAGGACGGCAGCGCCCTGCTGCTGTTCGCGCTCGCCCTGATCGTCGCGGCGGGCACCTGGTCCAATCTGGACGGGCCGGTCGGCAGGCTGGTCGAGATGCTGATCACCGGCGCCTTCGGCCGGCTCGACCTGGTGGTGCCGATACTGCTGGGCACCATCGCGGTCCGGCTGATCCTCCACCCGGAGCGGCCGGAGGCCAACGGGCGGATCGTCATCGGGCTCTCGGCGCTCGTCATCGGCGTCCTGGGACAGGTGCACATCGCCTGTGGCGCCCCGGGGCGCGGCGAGGGCACCGAGGCGATGCAGGACGCGGGCGGTCTGATCGGCTGGGCCGTATCCCGGCCGCTGATCTACCTGATGGGCGACGTGCTGGCGGTGCCGCTGCTGGTGCTGCTCACCGTCTTCGGGCTGCTGGTGGTCACCGCGACGCCGGTCGCCGCGATTCCGCAGCGGCTGCGGCAGCTGGGCGTCCGGCTGGGCCTGGTGCGGGACCACGGGGACGCATACGCGTCGGAGGCCGGGTACGACGCGGCGGAGTACGCCGACGAATGGCGCGAGACGCCCGGCAGACGGCCTCGCGGGACCTCGCTCGCCAAAGAGGACCCGGACGGTGCCGGAGGCCCGGAGCGGGCCGAGGAGGAGGCGCTGCGCAAGCGCCGGCGCTCGCGCCGCTCGTCGTCCGCCCAACCGCCGCTCGACCGGCCCTTGGACGCGGTGGACGTGGCGGCCGCTGCCGCCGCCTCGCTGGACGGGGCCGTGCTCCACGGTGTGCAGCCCTCGCCGCTCGTCGCCGGGCTCAGCAACGGGCTTTCGGGTGACCGCGAGGACGGAGCCGCGAGCGGCGGGGTGCCGGGCGCGCGCGATGCCGACAAGGAGTCCGGGAAGGGCGGCGCCAAGGGTAAGGCGGCGGCCGGGAAGGGCCGTACGGACGGAGCCGGCGAGGCGGATCCGCAGCAGGTCCCCGATCTCACCCGGGCCGCGGTCGAGTCAGGCGCGCCGCTGCCGCCGCGCGCCGAGCAGCTTCAGCTCTCCGGTGACATCACCTACTCGCTGCCCTCGCTCGACCTGCTGGAGCGCGGCGGCCCCGGCAAGACCCGCAGCGCGGCCAACGACGCGGTCGTGGACTCGCTGACGAAGGTGTTCACGGAGTTCAAGGTGGACGCCGCCGTCACCGGCTTCACCCGCGGCCCGACGGTCACCCGTTACGAGGTGGAACTGGGCCCGGCCGTCAAGGTCGAGCGGATCACCGCGCTGACCAAGAACATCGCCTACGCGGTCGCCAGCCCCGATGTCCGTATCATCAGCCCGATCCCCGGCAAGTCGGCCGTCGGCATCGAAATCCCCAACAGCGACCGCGAGATGGTCAACCTGGGCGATGTGCTGCGCTCGGCGAATTCCGTCGGCGACGACCATCCGATGCTCGTCGGGCTGGGCAAGGACGTCGAGGGCGGCTATGTGGCGGCCAACCTGGCCACCATGCCGCATGTGCTGGTGGCGGGCGCGACCGGTTCCGGCAAGTCGTCCTGCATCAACTGCCTGATCACGTCGATCATGGTCCGGGCCACGCCGGACGATGTGCGGATGGTGCTGGTCGACCCCAAGCGGGTGGAGCTGACCGCCTACGAGGGCATCCCGCATCTGATCACACCGATCATCACCAACCCCAAGCGCGCCGCCGAGGCGCTCCAATGGGTCGTACGGGAGATGGATCTTCGCTATGACGACCTCGCGGCCTACGGCTTCCGCCATATCGACGACTTCAACGCGGCGGTCCGCAAGGGGAAGGTGAAGGAGCCCGAGGGGAGCGAGCGGGAGCTCAAGCCCTATCCGTATCTGCTGGTGATCGTCGACGAGCTGGCCGATTTGATGATGGTCGCACCGCGGGACGTCGAGGACTCGATCGTGCGGATCACACAGCTGGCGCGCGCGGCCGGGATCCACTTGGTGCTGGCCACCCAGCGCCCCTCCGTGGACGTCGTCACCGGTCTGATCAAGGCCAATGTGCCCTCACGACTCGCCTTCGCCACCTCCTCGCTGGCAGACAGCCGCGTCATCCTGGACCAGCCCGGCGCCGAGAAGCTGATCGGCAAGGGCGACGGCCTCTTCCTGCCGATGGGCGCGAACAAACCCACCCGGATGCAGGGCGCCTATGTCACCGAGTCCGAGGTCGAGGCGGTCGTCGCCCACTGCAAGGAGCAGATGGCGCCGGTCTTCCGCGACGACGTGACGGTCGGGACATCGAAGAAGAAGGAGATCGACGAGGAGATCGGCGATGATCTCGATCTGCTCTGCCAGGCCGCTGAGCTGGTGGTTTCCACTCAGTTCGGCTCCACGTCGATGCTTCAGCGCAAGCTGCGGGTGGGTTTCGCCAAGGCGGGGCGGCTGATGGATCTCATGGAGTCCCGGAACATCGTCGGCCCGAGCGAGGGATCGAAGGCGCGCGATGTGCTCGTCAAGCCGGATGAATTGGATGGCGTGCTCGACGTGATCCGCGGTAAGGCTCACTCATAAGGGTTTGGCGGGCAACCGTTTCCCCTACCGAAACGTCAAGTTGAGGGAGGTGGCGGAGTGAGATCCCAGAATCGTGATCGAACGGCAATCCCGATGGCGGACAAACTCCGTCCTCCCGCTTGCCCGACCCTTTCGCCCCACCCCTAGACTGAACCCCCAGCAGGTGGCTCACGCTCGAAAGGCGCCCCCGTGTCCATCGGCAACCTTCCCGAAGACGGCAACTCCCCCGAAGACGACCGGCCTTCCATCGGTCGCGCCCTCCAGCAGGCCCGTATCGCCGCGGGGCTGACCGTCGACGAGGTCAGTTCCTCGACCAGGGTGCGCACCCCCATCGTGCGGGGCATCGAGCAGGACGATTTCTCGCGCTGCGGCGGCGATGTCTACGCCCGGGGGCACATCCGGGTGCTCGCGCGCGCCGTGGGGCTCGATCCGGAGTCCCTGATCGCGCAGTTCGACGCCGAGCACGGCGGTCGGCCCGCGCCGACCGCGCCGGCGCCGCTGTTCGAGGCCGAGCGGATCCGCCCCGAGCCCCGGCGCCCCAACTGGACGGCCGCGATGGTCGCGGCGATCGTCGCCGTCGTCGGATTCGTGGGCTTCACCCTGTTCCGGGGCGGCGACGGCGACGGCTCGAGCGTCGCCGAGGACACTGCCTCGCCCAAGCCCAGCGCCTCCGCGCCCACCAACACCGCCGCCCCCTCCAAGCCCGCCACTCCGCACAAGCCCGACCCGTCCGACAGCGCCATCGCGGGCGTCCCGGCGGACAAGGTCACCGTCAAGCTGACCGCCGAGGGCGGCCAGAGCTGGATCTCCGCCCAGGACCACAACGGCCGGCTGATCCAGGAGGGCGTGCTGCGCGAGGGCGACTCCAAGACCTTCAGCGACAGCAGGCGCATCGACCTGGTGCTGGGCAACGCCGGGGCGATCAAGCTGTTCGTGAACGGCAAGGAAGTGAAGAACGTGGGCACCAGCGGGGCCGTCCAGCGGCTGAGCTACACCAAGGGGGACCCCGAGGCGGGCTGAGCCGCGCGAAGATCGGCAGCCCTGGCAGCGGGGGCTGTCGTGGGGACAAAGTAGTCTGAGCCCATGCCCGAACGCCGCACCGTCGCCCTTGTCACTCTTGGCTGCGCCCGTAACGAGGTGGACTCGGAGGAGCTCGCAGGCCGCTTGGCGGCGGACGGGTGGGAGCTCGTCGAGGAAGCCGCCGACGCGGACGTCGCCGTCGTCAACACCTGTGGCTTCGTCGAAGCCGCCAAGAAGGACTCGGTCGACGCCCTGCTGGAGGCGAACGATCTGAAGGACCACGGCCGCACCCAGGCCGTGGTGGCCGTCGGCTGCATGGCCGAGCGGTACGGCAAGGAGCTCGCCGAGGCGCTGCCCGAGGCCGACGGGGTGCTCGGCTTCGACGACTACGGCGATATCTCCGACCGCCTCCAGACCATCCTCTCCGGCGGCATCCACGCCTCCCACACCCCGCGCGACCGCCGCAAGCTGCTGCCGATCAGCCCCGCCGAGCGGCAGGACGCCACCTCGGTGGCGCTCCCCGGCCACGCCCAGGGCACCGCGCCCGAAGACCTGCCCGAGGGGGTGGCCCCGGCCTCCGGGCCGCGGGCCCCGCTGCGGCGCAGACTGGACAGCAGCCCGGTCGCCTCGGTGAAGCTGGCCTCCGGCTGCGACCGGCGGTGCTCGTTCTGCGCCATCCCGTCCTTCCGCGGCTCCTTCATCTCCCGCCGCCCCTCCGATGTGCTGGGCGAGACCCGCTGGCTGGCCGAGCAGGGGGTGAAGGAGATCATGCTGGTCTCGGAGAACAACACCTCGTACGGCAAGGACCTCGGGGACATCCGGCTGCTGGAGACGCTGCTGCCGGAGCTGGCCGCGGTGGACGGCATCGAGCGGATCCGGGTCAGCTACCTCCAGCCCGCCGAGATGCGTCCCGGGCTGATCGACGTGCTCACCTCGACCGAGAAGGTCGCGCCGTACTTCGATCTGTCCTTCCAGCACTCGGCGCCCGGGGTGCTGCGCGCCATGCGCCGCTTCGGCGACACCGACCGGTTCCTTGAGCTGCTGGAGACGATCAGAGGCAAGGCGCCGCAGGCCGGCGCCCGGTCCAACTTCATCGTCGGCTTCCCCGGCGAGACCGAGGAGGACCTGGCCGAGCTCGAGCGTTTCCTCGACGCGGCGCGGCTGGACGCGATCGGCGTCTTCGGGTACTCGGACGAGGACGGCACCGAGGCCGCCGGTTACGAGAACAAGGTCGACCCGGAGGTGGTCGCGGAGCGCCTGGAGCGCGTCTCGCGGCTCGCGGAGGAGCTGACCGCCCAGCGGGCGGAGGAGCGGCTCGGCGAGGTCGTGGAGGTCCTGGTGGAGGAGATCGACGACACCGGGGCGGTCCTGGGCCGTGGCGCCCACCAGGCGCCGGAGACCGATGGCCAGACGCTGCTGCGCACCGACGGGGAGCCGGAGGTGGGCCGTATGGTCGAAGCGAAGGTGATCGCGACGGAGGGAGTGGACCTCGTCGCGGAGCCGCTTGAACCGCTGGAGCGGCAGGGCGGCGGCGCGTCCACCGGAGAGGCGGGCAGATGACGGGTGTCCCGGCCTCCGCCGCGGGAGGTCACCGCCGACCGGCCGCCGCCACGGTCAGGCCCGCCGGTTTGTGGAACATCGCCAACATCCTCACCATGGTGCGGCTGCTGCTGGTGCCCGGGTTCGTGTTGTTGATGCTGCACAATGGCGGGTACGACCCGGCGTGGCGTTCCTTCGCGTGGGCGGCGTTCGCCATCGCCATGATCACCGACCTCTTCGACGGTCATCTGGCCCGCCGGTACAACCTGGTCACCGACTTCGGGAAGATCGCCGATCCGATCGCGGACAAGGCGATCATGGGCGCGGCGCTGATCTGTCTGTCGGCCTTGTCCGACCTCCCCTGGTGGGTGACGGGAGTGATCCTCTTCCGTGAGATCGGAATCACACTGATGCGGTTCTGGGTGATCCGGATCGGGGTCATCCCGGCCAGCCGGGGCGGAAAGATGAAGACGCTCGCGCAGGGCACCGCCGTCGGGATGTACATCCTGGCGCTGACCGGACCGCTGGCCTCGCTGCGGTTCTGGGTGATGGCCGTGGCCGTCGTCCTGACCGTGGTCACCGGCCTCGACTACGTCCGGCAGGCGATCGTGCTGCGCCGGGCGGGACGGACGACGGAGGAGGCCGCACAGTGAGCGACGGCGGGACGGCGGCCGATGTGCTGGCGCTGCTGGAGCGGCGCGGGCAGACCCTGGCCGCCGCCGAATCGCTCACCGGCGGTCTGGTGGCCGCCGAGCTGACCTCGGTGGACGGCGCCTCGCGCTCCTTCCGGGGCTCGGTGACGGCGTACGCCACCGACCTCAAGCACGATGTGCTGGGCGTGGACGGGGCCCTGCTGGCCGAGCGCGGCGCGGTCGACGCCGAGGTGGCCCGGCAGATGGCCCGGGGCGTACGGCGTGCGCTGGGCGCGGACTGGGGCGTGGCCACCACCGGTGTGGCGGGTCCCACACCGCAGGACGGCCAGCCCGTGGGCACCGTTCACGTGGCCGTCGCGGGGCCCTCGGACGCGGTGGCCGCGGCGGCGCTGCGGCTCGAAGGAGACCGCGCCGGAATCCGCGGCCAGACCGTTCATGCCGCCGTCAAGCTGCTGTTCAGCGAATTGATCGCGACGGCGGGGGCAAAGGATACGGAACAACACGACGAGATTTGATGTTTGCAGCCCTGAGTGAACACGACATCGCTCCCCGCACGGGCGCAGCCCGAGGCGGTACGGTGGGGCGTGAAGGATCCGGATCCGAGGTCCGAGGAGGGAGCCAGCGATGATTCTGCTCCGTCGCCTGCTGGGTGACGTGCTGCGCCGGCAGCGCCAGCGCCAGGGCCGTACTCTGCGCGAGGTTTCCTCCTCCGCCCGGGTGTCGCTCGGCTATCTGTCAGAGGTCGAGCGCGGCCAGAAGGAAGCCTCATCCGAGCTGCTGTCGGCCATCTGCGACGCCCTGGAGGTACGGATGTCGCAGGTCATGCGCGAGGTCAGCGACGAGCTGTCGCTCGCCGAACTGGCCGAGTCGGCCGCGTCCACCACCGAGAAGGTGCCGGCGCCCATGCGGCCCGTGCTCAACCCCGTGTCTGTGACGTCCGTTACGGGCGTCCCGGAGGAGCGGGTGACCATCAAGACGCCCAAGGAAGCCGTGGACGTGGTGGCGGCCTGAGAAGGCCCTCAGAAGTCGGCTCTCCGAGGCCCCGACCGGTAGTCATACCGGTCGGGGCCTCGATGTTTGTCCGACCGGATTCGGGTGACCCCAGAGGAAGAGAGGCAGTCAAGAGGGGCCAAACGGTCGAACAGGAGGAAGTGGATGTCTGTGGTGAAGAGCCCGCTGCCGGAGGAGCACCTCAAGATCGTCGCCGACGCGCTGCAAGGCGCCCTCGTCGACCTCGTCGACCTCCACCTGGTGGGCAAGCAGATCCACTGGACCGTCGTGGGCCCGCGATTCCGCACGGTTCATCTACAGCTCGACGACGTCGTGGCGTCGACCAGGGAGTATGCCGACACGGTGGCGGAGCGGGCCTCTGCGCTCGGGGTGCCGCCGGACGGGCGGGCCCAGACGGTCGCCGCGACCAGTGGTGTCGACACGGTCAAGGACGGCTGGACCGATGACGCGCAGGCCGTCCGGACGCTCGTGGACGCCCTCGGAGCGGTGATCGGACGGATGCGGGAGCGCATCAGGGCGACCGACGAGCCGGACCCGGTGACCCAGGACATTCTCATCGAGCTCACCCGTGACCTGGAGAAGCACCACTGGATGTTCCAGGCCGAGAACGGCGGCCATCGGGGCTAGAACGCGGCCGGTGCGGCTGAGAGGCGGACGTCGGGCCAGGTCGGGTGAGGCTGAGGCCGCCTCGCTCCGGCCCGGTGGCCCACTCTGGGTGCGCCGTATCGCCCGGCTGGGCAAACTGGGGGAGCACGAGTGTCCGACACGCGCCGATGTGCCACCTGTGCGCCCTCCCGCCGTGTGCGAACAGGCGTCTCAGCGGCCTCACTGAAGTCCGGTGCGGTTCGGCGCCCCGAAGGGGCGCGGGGCTGTGTCGATATGCGGCTCCGCCGCGGCTGTGTCGATATGCGGCTCCGCCGCGTGGGCGACCAGCCACGACGCAGCCGCGGATGAACGACCGCACCTCGCGCCACTTCCCGCGGAGCGGCTCAGCGTCGCCGAAGGAGGCAGTCATGGCAGCCGTCGGAAGGGCCGACACCCAGGGCCTCAGGCCGGTCCGATGGGTGCTCGCGCTCGCTCTGGGCGGCGTCTGGTGGTGGTCCGTGCTGCGGCTGGCGGTGCAGCCGGGGGAGGCCGGGCCGGTGGAGGGGGCGTTAGCGGTCGGCGGCTGGGGGCTGAGCCTGTTGCCGGTGCACTGCGGTCCCTCGCCCAGCAGGGGTGGCACCCGCCGCCGGGGAGGCCCTCCGCGCCGGGGAGGCCCTCCGCGTCAGGACGGGACGGGCCCCTGCGGTCCCGCCTGGCAGCTCGGGCACCAGAAGGTCGAGCGCTCCTGACCCGCGTTCCCCTGGTCGGCAGCGCGCACCGGTGTACCGCAGCGCAGACAGGGCCGCCCCGGGCGCCCGTACACCCACAGCCGACGGTCGCGGCGCGACTCGGCCGTGGTGACCCGGGCGCGCCGGTTCCTGTTGGCCTCCAGGAGCTTCTTGGCGTGGGCCACCAGGCGCTCGGGGGAGGACACCTCGCCGATCGGCAGCCAGGGTGACACGCGCAGCAGGAAGCACAGCTCGGACTTGTAGACATTGCCGATTCCGGCGAGGTTCCGCTGGTCGAGCAGCGCTTCGCCCACGGGCCGGGAGGGATCGGCGAGCAGTCGGCGCAGCGCCTCGTCCGGGTCCCAGCCGGGGCCGAGGAGATCGGGGCCCAGATGGCCGACGACACGGTCCTCGTCGCCGGTGCGGAGCAGTTCCAGGACGGGCAGGCGGTAGCCGACGGCGGTGTGGGCGGCGTTGGCGAGGATGGCCCGGATCTGGTGGTGCGGGCCGCCGCGCCAGCGTTCGTCCGGCCCGTACACCTGCCAGGAGCCGTCCATCCGCAGATGGGAGTGGAGGGTCAGTCCGCCCTCGACACGGGTCAGCAGATGCTTGCCGCGCGGGACGACCTCGAGGACTTGGCGGCCGGTGAGGTCGGCGGTCGCCAGACGGGGGACGCGCAGGTCGCTGCGGACGAGCGGGGATCCCGCGAGGGCCTGGTGCAGGCGCTGGGCGGTCTGCCAGACGGTGTCTCCTTCGGGCATGCCATCCATGATGCCGGTGGGCGAGGTCAGGTGGGAGCGCCCGGTGATCAGGGGGGCGGGGGCGGAGGCGGTTCTTCAAGGATGCGGGCGGAGGCGGTTGTTCAGGGATGCGGGCGGAGGCCGTTGTTCAGGTGCGCGGATGTCGGTTGTCGAGCAGAGGCGCAGAGGCGTAGGCGGCGGTGTTGATCACGGGCGCAGGCGGAGGCCCCGTGGGGTCGGATGGAAGCCCGCCGATTCCAGGAGCTTGCCGATCGGGGACGAGAGCGCTTGGGCGCCGTTGACGCGCTCGACGGTGACCGAGCCGAGCGCCCCCGCGCGGGCGGACTCGGCCAGCGCCTCCACCGCCGTCCACAGCCTGGTGTCGTCCTCCGGGGAGGCGGCCTCGGCCTCGCCCGAGGGCCAGGCGAGCAGGGTCTTGCCGCCCCGCTCCATGTAGAGCGTCAGCTCCCCGTCGACGAGCACCACCATCGCTCCCGCCTTACGGCCCGGCCGGTGGCTCGCGTCGGCGGGCGGATCGGGCCAGGGGAGGGCGGCGCCGAAGGCGTTGGCGGGGTCGGCCGAGGCGAGCACGAAGGCGCGCCGGGACTGCCCGCGCTGTCCGTCGAAGGCGGGGGCGGCCGCGCGGTCGCGGGCCGTGCTGACCGCGCGCAGCCGGTCCACCGCGCCGTCCATCGCGAACTGGGCGGCGCCGAGCCCCTCGACCACATAGCCGCGGCGCGCCTGGCCGGACTCCTCGAACGCGGACAGCACCCGATAGGCGGCGGAGAAGCCACCCTCGACCCCCTCGGCGGCGACCGCCCCGCGGGTGACCACGCCATGCCGGTCGAGCAGGGTGCGCGCCAGGGCGTGGGCGCGGTGGGTGGGCTCGGGCTCGCGCTCCGGCAGCAGGGACCAGCGCCCGGCGACGGTGGGCGGCCCGTTGCGCGACGCCGTGGGCCGGCCGGTGCGGCCGGTAAGGCCGCCATAGCGGCCCCGGGGGACCGTGCGCTTGGCGCGGTGGGCCGTGGAGCCCGCCGTACGGCCCGAGCCGAGCAGGGAGCGCAGCGGGGCGAGGGTGTCACCGGTGACCCGGCCCGCCCAGACCAGGTCCCACAGGGCCTCGGCGAGCTCGGGATCCAGGAACTCGTGCCCGGCGGCGCGGGCCTGCTCGGCGATCTGGCGGAAGAACAGCCCGTACCCCCCGGCCAGGGAGTCGAGGACGGCCTGGTGGAGCGGGCCCGCCTCGAGGGGGTGCGGGGTGTGCAGCAGCAGCGGGGCGGTGTCGGCCAGGTGCAGGGTGACCCAGCCGTCCTTGCCCGGCAGCGCGCCCGCACCGGCCCAGACGACCTCACCGGAGGCGCTGAGCTCGTCGAGCATCGTGGGGGTGTAGTCGCTCACCCGGGACGGCAGGACCAGCTTCTCCAGGGCGGAGGCGGGGACGGGCGCGCCCTGGAGCTGCTCGACCGCGCGCACCAGCCCGTCGATACCGCGCAGGCTGTGGGTGCCCAGATGCTGCCACTGCGGGAGGAAGGCGGCGAGCGCCGAGGGCGGCACGGGCTCCAGCTCATGGCGCAGCGCGGCCAGGGAGCGGCGCCGCAGGCGGCGCAGCACGGCCACGTCACACCACTCCTGGCCCAGCCCCGACGGGTGGAACTCGCCCTGGACGACGCGGCCGCTCGCCGCCAGCCGGTGCAGGGCGCCCTCGGTGACGGCCGCGCCCAGGCCGAACCGGGCGGCGGCCTGGGCGGAGGTGAACGGGCCGTGGGTGCGGGCGTAGCGGGCCAGCAGATCGCCGAGGGGGTCCTTGACCGGCTCGGTGAACGCCTCGGGGACGCCCACCGGCAGAGCCGTACCGAGCGCGTCCCGCAGCCGTCCCGCGTCCTCCACCGCGGCCCAGTGGTCCTCGCCCGCGATCCGGACCCGGATGGCGCGCCGGGCCCCGGCCAGATCGTCGGCCCAGCCGGGCTCGGCACCGCGCTCGGCCAGCTCGGCGGCGGTGAGCGGGCCGAGCACCCGCAGGGCGTCGGCCACGCCCTCGGCGTCCTTGATCCGGCGGTCCTCGGTGCGCCACTGGAGCTCCTGCTCCAGCTCGGCCAGGACGTCGGCGTCGAGCAGCTCGCGCAGTTCGGCCTGGCCCAGGAGCTCGGCCAGCAGCCGCGAGTCCAGGGAGAGCGCGGCGGCGCGGCGCTCGGCGAGCGGGGAGTCGCCCTCGTAGAGGAACTGCGCCACATAGCCGAAGAGCAGCGAGCGGGCGAAGGGGGACGGCTCGGGGGTGGTCACCTCCACCAGCCGGACCCGGCGGGCCTCGATGTCGCCCATCAGCTCGGTGAGGCCGGGGACGTCGAAGACGTCCTGGAGGCATTCGCGGACCGCTTCGAGGACGATCGGGAAGGAACCGAACTCGCTCGCCACCTGGAGGAGCTGCGCGGCGCGCTGGCGCTGCTGCCACAGCGGGGTGCGCTTGCCGGGGTCGCGGCGGGGCAGCAGCAACGCGCGGGCGGCGCATTCGCGGAACCGGGAGGCGAACAGCGCAGAGCCGCCGACCTGGTCGGTGACGATCTGGTTGATCTCGCCCTTGTCGAACGCGACATCGGCCGCGCCCACCGGGGACTGCTCGGTGTCGTACTCCACGCCCTGGCGCATCGGGTCCGCGTCGAGGAGGTCGAGGCCCATGAGGTCGGCGTCGGGCAGCCGCAGCACGATGCCGTCGTCGGCGTGCATGACCTGGGCGTCGATGCCGTACCGCTCGGAGAGGCGGGATCCCAGGGCGAGCGCCCAGGGGGCGTGGACCTGCGCGCCGAAGGGGGAGTGGACCACCACGCGCCAGTCGCCCAGCTCGTCGCGGAACCGCTCCACCACGATCGTGCGGTCGTCCGGCACATGCCCGCAGGCGCGGCGCTGCTCGTCCAGGTACCCGATGACGTTCTCGGCGGCCCAGGCGTCCAGACCGGCGGCCAGCAGCCGCAGTCGGGCGTCCTCCGGCGGCAGCGCGCCCACCTCGCGCAGGAACGCGCCCAGGGCGCGGCCCAGCTCCAGGGGGCGGCCGAGCTGGTCGCCCTTCCAGAAGGGCAGCCGGCCGGGGACGCCAGGGGCGGGGGAGACCAGGACCCGGTCGCGGGTGATGTCCTCGATCCGCCATGAGGTGGTGCCCAGGGTGAACACATCGCCCACCCGCGACTCGTAGACCATCTCCTCGTCGAGCTCCCCGACCCTGCCGCCGCCCTTCTTGGGGTCGGCGCCCGCCAGGAAGACGCCGAAGAGCCCGCGGTCGGGGATGGTGCCGCCGGAGGTCACGGCGAGCCGCTGCGCCCCCGGGCGGCCGGTGACCGTATGGGCGACGCGGTCCCAGACCAGGCGCGGCCGCAGCTCCGCGAAGGCGTCGGAGGGGTAGCGCCCGGCGAGCATGTCGAGGACCGAGGTGTACGCCGACTCCGGGAGCGAGGCGAACGGCGCGGCGCGGCGGATCAGGGCCAGCAGCTCGTCCACGTCCCAGGTGTCCATGGCGGTCATGGCGATCAGCTGCTGGGCGAGCACGTCCAGCGGGTTGGCGGGCACCCGCAGCGACTCGATGGCGCCCTCGCGCATCCGCTCGGTGACCACGGCGGCCTGCACCAGGTCGCCGCGGTACTTGGGGAAGACGACGCCGGTGGAGACCGCGCCCACCTGGTGGCCGGCCCGGCCCACCCGCTGTAGCCCGGAGGCCACCGAGGGCGGCGACTCGACCTGGACGACCAGGTCGACCGCGCCCATGTCGATGCCGAGTTCGAGGCTGGAGGTGGCGACGACGGCGGGCAGCCGGCCCGCCTTGAGGTCTTCCTCGACCAGCGCCCGCTGCTCCTTGGAGACCGAGCCGTGGTGCGCGCGTGCCAGCAGCGCGGGCGCGCCCCGGGCCGCACCGGCCTCGGCCATCACCTCGGCGGGGGAGTGGTCCTCGGGCAGGGCCTCGCCGGTGGCCCGCTCGTAGGCGATCTCGTTCAGCCGGTTGCACAGCCGCTCGGCCAGCCGGCGGGAGTTGGCGAAGACGATGGTGGAGCGGTGGGCCTGGACCAGATCGGTGATCCGCTCCTCCACATGGGGCCAGATCGACGGCCGCTCGCCCGCCTCACCCTCCTGGGCGGGGGCACCGCCCAGCTCGCCCAGGTCCTCCACGGGCACGACCACCGACAGGTCGAACTCCTTGCCCGACGGGGGCTGGACGATCTCCACCTTGCGCCGCGGCGACAGGAACCGCGCCACCTCGTCCACCGGCCGTACGGTCGCGGACAGGCCGATGCGCCGGGCGGGGCGCTCGAGCAGCTCGTCGAGGCGCTCCAGGGACAGCGCCAGATGGGCGCCCCGCTTCGTGCCCGCGACGGCGTGGACCTCGTCCAGGATCACGGTCTCCACCCCGCGCAGCGCCTCCCTGGTGGCGGAGGTGAGCATCAGGAACAGCGACTCGGGGGTGGTGATGAGGATGTCCGGTGGGCGGGTGGCCAGAGCGCGGCGCTCGGCGGCCGGGGTGTCGCCCGAGCGGGTGCCCACCCGGATCTCCGGCTCGGGCAGGCCCAGCCGCACCGCCTCCTGGCGGATACCGGTCAGCGGGCTGCGCAGATTGCGCTCGACGTCCACCGCCAAGGCCTTCAGCGGGGAGACATAGAGCACCCGGCAGCGCTTCTTCGTCTCGGCGGGCGGCAGCGCACCGGCGAGCTTGTCCAGGGCCGCCAGGAAGGCGGCCAGCGTCTTGCCCGAGCCGGTGGGGGCGACGACCAGGACGTCCGACCCCGCACCGATCGCCCGCCACGCGCCCTCCTGCGCGGGCGTGGGCGCGGTGAACGCACCCGTGAACCATCCGCGGGTGGCCGGGGAGAAACCGTCGAGCGCCGAGCCTGCCATGCCCTCCATCGTGCACCGCACCACTGACAATGGACGGAGCCGCAGGTCAGAGGGTGCCCGGGCGGGGCGCACAATGGTGCCATGGTCAACCGGGAGAGCGCGCGGCACTGGCGGTACCCCCAGCTTCCGGGCGTCGACCTGCTGCGTGCCCGCTACATCGACAAGACCTTCGTCTGGCACACCCACGAGACCTTCGTGATCGCCGCGATCACCGAGGGGGTCGAGGAGTTCCACCACCGCGGCGCCATCGAGCGCACCGGGCCCGGCGGGCTCGCGCTCATCAACCCGGAGGTGCCGCACACCGGACGGGCGGGGGCGCCCGAGGGATGGGCGTACAGCGTGCTGTACCCGGCCCCGGACCTGGTCGCCGGTATCGTCGCCGAGACGAGCACGCTCCGGGGCACGGCCGGGTTCCGGATCCCCACCGTCGACGATCCCCAGGGGGCACGGCTGGTCACCGCGGTGCACCGGGCCGCCGAGGAGGGCAACGCGCTCGCCGCCGACAGCCTGCTGCGCGTCGCGCTGGCCCGGCTGCTGCGCGACCACGGCGGCCCGCTCCCCGAGCGCACGGCGCGCACCGCGGGTGCCCGGACGGCGGCGCGCGCCCGCGCGATCCTCCAGGAGCGGATGGCGGACCCGCCGTCCCTGGAGCGGCTGGCGGCCGAGCTGGGCACCGGTCCCTTCGCACTCCTGCGTGCCTTCCGCGCGGTCTACGGGATGCCGCCGCACACCTGGCTCACCGACGCACGGGTCCGCCGGGCCCGGCGGCTGCTGGACGCCGGGAGCGCGCCCGCCGAGGTGGCCGTCGCCGTCGGCTTCACCGACCAGTCCCACCTGAACCGTCACTTCACCCGGATCGTGGGGGTGCCACCGGGCGCCTACCGGCGCGAGCGCGCAAGAACGTACAAGACCGGAGCCGAAGCGTTCTCCTAACGTGCACGCCGTGTCAGAACAGAACGTGCATGCGGCGTCAGAACAGACAGAGATACAAACCGATCCTGCCGCGCCCCCGGCGGACTCGGCCGTCGTCCGCGACGCCCTGGGCGTCGGCGTCGCGGTCGGACTCTCCGGCTTCGCCTTCGGGGTGACATCGGCGGGCGCCGGGCTCGGCCTGCTACAGACCTGCGCGCTCAGCCTGCTGGTCTTCACCGGGGCGTCGCAGTTCGCCCTCGTGGGCGCGCTGGCGGCGGGCGGCAACCCGTTCACCGCCGCCGCCGGGGCGTTCTTCCTCGGGGTGCGCAACGCCTTCTACGGACTGCGGTTGTCCGGACTCCTCGGGCTGCCGCGCGCGGTGCGCCCCCTGGCGGCCCAATGGGTCATCGACGAGACCTCGGCCGTCGCCCTCGCCCAGCCCGACCGGCGCACCGCGCGCCTCGGCTTCACCGTCACCGGGGTGACCCTGTACGTCCTGTGGAACCTCACCACGCTGATCGGCGCCCTGGGGGCGTCCGCCCTCGGCGACACCGACGCGTGGGGCCTGGACGCCGCCGGGCCGGCCGTCTTCCTCGCCCTGCTGGCCCCCATGCTCAGCGGCACCGTCGAACGGGCCGTGGCCGGTCTCGGCGTCCTGCTGGTCCTGCTGTGCCAGCCGGTGCTGCCCGCCGGGGTCCCGGTCCTGGTGGCTGCGCTCGCCGCTCCCGTCGTCCTTACGGTGCACGGACGCATGGCGCGCGGCGCGGAGCCGGGTGAGCGCCGATGACCACCTGGATCGCCATCGGCGTCACCGCGGCGGGCTGCTACCTGGTCAAGCTGCTGGGCCTCTCGGTGCCCGCGGGAGTCCTGGAGCGCCCCCTCGTCAGGCGTCTGGCCGCGCTGCTGCCCGTGGCCCTGCTGGCCGCCCTCACCGCCCAGCAGACTTTCGGCGACGGCCGGCACCTCCTCCTGGACGCGAGGGCGGCCGGGCTGGGGGCGGCGGCGCTCGCGCTGGTGCTCCGCGCCCCCTTCCTGGTCGTGGTCGCCGTGGCCGTCGCCGTCACGGCCGGCGTCCGGGCCCTGTGACCGCCCCGGACGCCCGCGCTCAGATCCGCCGCCCGTAGGCCCGCAGCGTCAGCAGCGCCTCGACGGTCGCCACGGACCGCCACTCCAGCGTGGCCCCCGGTGTCCAGGCACACCGGTGCGGGGGCCAGCCGCCGTCCTCCTGCTGCGCGGCCACGAGAGCGTCCAGGGACCGCTCCACCTCGGCGTCGGTGAACCACCGGCGCGCCGGTGAGCCGGGCGTACGGGCGATGTCGTGCACCTGGAGAGGCTGACACGGCCCCGGTGGCAGGGGGTTGTCCTCGGCGGGCTCGGCGGCCGGGGGCGGCCCGATCAGCCGCTCCTCCCGCACCCGGCGGCCGAGCCGCTCGGCCGCCGCCTCGGCGCGGGCCCGGTCCGGCACCCCGTCGAGGAAGGCGACGGCCGCGGCGACCTCGTACGGACTCACCGCCGAGCCGCCCTCCCCCAGGGCGGCCACCGCCGCCCAACAGAAGTCCGTGGCCCGGAAGAGCCACGCGTGCCACACCTCGTTGCGGTGCAGCAGCCCCACCACCGGCCCGGTGGTCCGCAGATCACCGCGCGGATCGTCCGCCGACGGGACCCAGGGGGCCGCCGGATAGCCATGCGGCGAGGGGCGGCAGACGGGCAGTGCGCCGTCCGGGGTGGACACGGACGTCAGATAGCGGCACAGGCGCTCCACCCGCTGCCCGCCGCACCGCCCGATCCCGTCGAGCACCCGTAAGGCGTGCACGGCATGAGGCGGCTGGCTCACCGGACCACGCAGATCCGGATCCAGCGCATGGCCGTAGCCCCCGTCGGTCCCCAGGTACGCGGTCAGCGCGGTCTCGACCGCCTCGGCGCCGCCGCCCAGGAAGTGATACGCGAATCTGCGCTGCTCCAGCACGCGGGCGGACAGCCAGACGAACCGCTCGGCGCGGGCGAGCGCGGAGGACCCGGCCGGCCGGGCCGGCTCGGCGGGTCCGGCGGGTCCGGGCGTGGGCAAGGGGGGCGATGACGGCGAGGAGGGGAGGCTTGCGGATCGATCCATGGACAGACCGTAGGCCGGAAGACACGGTCGGTAGGGGGCTCACGCACCGGTGCACCCCGGGAGCGCGATACTGGTCGCATGCGGTTGACGGACTTCTGGCAGCGAATGGCGAATCACTTCGGCGAGGCGTACGCCGACTCCTTCGCGCGCGATCATGTGATGTCGCAACTCGGCGGCCGGACGGTGCACGAGGCGCTGAGGGACGGCTGGGAGGCCAAGGACGTCTGGCGCGGGGTCTGCGCCGCGATGGAGATCCCCGAGGGCAGGCGCTGAGCGGTCGCCGGGTGCTCCGGGCGTATCAGCTTCCCGGGGTGGCCGGATTTCTTCGACCGGTGTACGCCACACTTGCTCCGTGGCCCCGACCGAAGAGACCCTCTCCTCCGACGCCGATGACAACCCGAGCGCCGCTCGGGCCTCCTCGGAATCCCCGCAACCCGCCGCGCGCATGCCGCGCTGGCTGCCGCGCGCCATGGTCCTCGCACTCGCGCTGGTGGCCTGTTACCGCCTTGCGACCTGGGCCTTCGACCAGCTGACCGGGCTGTTGCTGAACATCCTGATCGCGTTCTTCCTGGCGCTCGCGATCGAACCGGCCGTGGACCGGATGGCCGCCCGGGGCATGCGCCGGGGGCTGGCCACCGGGCTGGTCTTTCTCGCCATCCTCATCGGCGCCGCCGGCTTCTTCACCCTGCTCGGCTCGATGCTCGCCGACCAGATCATCACCATGGTCCAGGACTTCCCGAAGTACCTCGATGACGTGGTCAGCTGGATCAACGACACGTTCCATACGCATCTGTCGCGTCTGGAGATCCAGGACAGCCTGCTGCACTCCGACTGGCTCCAGAGCTACGTCAAGAACAGCGCCGACAATGTGCTGGACGTCTCCACACAGGTGCTCGGCGGGTTGTTCAAGACGCTGACGGTGACCCTGTTCGCCTTCTACTTCGCCGCCGACGGCCCCCGGCTGCGCCGCGCCCTGTGCTCGGTGCTGCCGCCGACCCGGCAGGTCGAGGTGTTGCGCGCCTGGGAGATCGCGGTCGCCAAGACCGGCGGCTACATCTACTCCCGCGGGCTGATGGCCCTGATCTCCGGTGTCGCCCACTACATCCTGCTGGAGGCCCTGGGTGTGCCCTACGCCCCGGCGCTCGCCGTCTGGGTGGGGCTGATCTCACAGTTCATCCCGACCATCGGCACCTACCTGGCCGGGGCCCTGCCGATGCTGATCGCGTTCACCGTCGAGCCCTGGTACGCGCTGTGGGTCCTGATCTTCGTCGTGATCTACCAGCAGTTCGAGAACTATCTGCTCCAGCCGAGGATCACCGCCAGGACGGTGGACATCCACCCGGCCGTGTCCTTCGGATCGGTGATAGCGGGCACCGCGCTGCTGGGCGCGGTGGGTGCGCTGATCGCGATTCCGGCGACCGCGACGCTCCAGGCGTTTCTCGGCGCGTACATCAAGCGCTACGACGTGACCGACGATCCGCGGGTGCACGGGCGCACGCGGCGGCGCGGAGTCTCGGCCCTCGCGCGGATGCGCGCCGCGCTGACGCGGCGTGGTTGACACAAAAATCGAACATCCATTCTCATGGTGGCCCCGGCAGTTATCCACAGGCCGAGGACGTCAGGGCCGCTTGTCAGTGGCAGGCGCTAGCGTCTTGGACGTGAAGCGATCGACTCAAGCAAACCGGGTGGGACCCATGGCAGGAACCGACCGCGAGAAGGCCCTCGACGCCGCGCTCGCACAGATTGAACGGCAATTCGGCAAGGGCGCCGTGATGCGCATGGGCGACCGGCCGAACGACCCCATTGAGGTCATCCCCACCGGGTCGACCGCTCTCGACGTCGCCCTCGGCGTGGGAGGGCTGCCACGCGGCCGAGTGGTGGAGGTCTACGGCCCGGAGTCCTCGGGTAAGACGACCCTGACCCTGCACGCGGTGGCCAACGCCCAGCGGGCGGGTGGCACGGTCGCCTTCGTGGACGCGGAGCACGCCCTCGACCCGGACTACGCGCAGAAGCTCGGCGTGGACACCGACTCGCTGATCCTGTCCCAGCCGGACAACGGCGAGCAGGCGCTCGAGATCGTGGACATGCTGGTCCGCTCCGGCGCTCTCGACCTCATCGTCATCGACTCCGTCGCCGCCCTGGTGCCGCGCGCGGAGATCGAGGGTGAGATGGGCGACTCCCATGTCGGTCTCCAGGCCCGGCTGATGAGCCAGGCGCTCCGCAAGATCACCAGCGCGCTGAACCAGTCCAAGACCACCGCGATCTTCATCAACCAGCTGCGCGAGAAGATCGGCGTCATGTTCGGCTCCCCGGAGACGACGACCGGTGGCCGGGCGCTGAAGTTCTATGCCTCGGTCCGCATCGACATCCGTCGCATCGAGACCCTCAAGGACGGCACCGACGCGGTCGGTAACCGCACCCGCTGCAAGGTCGTCAAGAACAAGGTCGCGCCGCCCTTCAAGCAGGCCGAGTTCGACATCCTCTACGGCCAGGGCATCAGCCGCGAGGGCGGTCTGATCGACATGGGTGTGGAGCACGGCTTCGTCCGCAAGTCAGGTGCCTGGTACACCTACGAGGGCGACCAGCTCGGCCAGGGCAAGGAGAACGCCCGCAACTTCCTGAAGGACAACCCCGATCTCGCCAATGAGATCGAGAAGAAGATCAAGGAAAAGCTCGGCATCGGAGTGAAGCCCCAGGACCCGGCCGCCGCGGAGCCCACCGCGGACGCGGCCGGTGCCGCGGGCGTGGCCACCGCCGCACCGGCGAAGGCCGTGGCCGCCCCGGCGGCCAAGTCCGGGGCGAAGGCGGCCAAGACCGCCGCGGCCAAGAGCTGATCCATGACACGGCGGACCGAATGGCCGGACGACCCAGGCCGTCCGGAGCGCCCGGACCGTCCGGACAGCGGCGTCCCCTCCTTGTCGAGGGCCGAGCAGGGGCCGCCGCCGGGCCCGGAGGAGCAGGCGCGGGCAATCTGCCTGCGCCTGCTCACCGGGACCCCGCGCACTCGTAAGCAGCTCGCGGACGCGCTGCGCACCCGGGGCATCCCCGATGAGGCGGCGCAGGAGGTGCTGTCCCGGTTCGAGGACGTCGGTCTGATCGACGACGCGGCGTTCGCGGAGGCGTGGGTGGAGTCCCGGCACCACAGCCGGGGGCTCGCCCGGCGGGCGCTCGCCCGTGAGCTGCGCACCAAGGGCGTGGACTCCACCCTGATCGACGACGCCGTGGGACAGCTCGACGCCGATCAGGAGGAGCAGACCGCGCGCGAGCTGGTCGAGCGCAAGTTGAGGGCCACCCGTGGCCTGGACCGGGACAAGCGGATACGCCGTCTCGCCGGGATGCTGGCCCGCAAGGGCTACTCCGAGGGTTTGGCGCTGCGGGTGGTGCGGCGTGCGCTGGAGGAGGAGGGGGAGGACACGGAGCTGCTGGAGTATCACCTTCCGGAGCTCTGAGCCTCGGTGGCCGACCTCCGAGCGCTCCGGGCCCGCCCCGGCCCGGCACCCGAGACGGGGCGTTAGTCGACCGGGAGGCCCGCCGCACGCCACGCCTGGAAGCCGCCCGTCAGATCGGTCGCCCGCGCCAGCCCCAGCCGGCGCAGCGAGACCGCGGCGAAGCTGGACGCGTAGCCCTCGTTGCACACCACCACGACCCGCAGGTCGTGGTGGGTGACCTCGGGCAGCCGGTGGTCGCACTGCGGGTCGAGCCGCCACTCCAGCTCGTTCCGCTCGACGATCAGCGCCCCCGGGATGGTGCCGTCGCGCTCCCGCAGCGCCGCGTACCGGATGTCCACCAGCAGCGCGCCCCCGACCTGCGCCGCGGCGGCGTCGAGGGGCTCCAGCCGGTCGAGCTCTTCGCGGGCCTCGGCCAGCAGCTCGTCCACGCTCCGCTTGGCCGTGTCGGTCGTGCCCATCGCGTTCATCCCCACTCCTCGGGCCGCTCGACCTGCTCCAGCCGCAGCGTCTGACCGGTGCGGCTGTAGCGCCGCATGAGCGGCAGCGGCGGATAGTAGGCGTGCACCGACACCGCATGCTCGGTGTCGGACGGGTTGATCACCTCATGCACATGATGCGGTCCGAAGGCCCGGCCCTGCCCGGCGGGCAGCCGCCGCTCGCGGTCCACACCGTCGGCCAGCTCCAGGGTCTTCCAGCCCTCGGTGGGCAGACGCGCGGCGAGTGACTGCTCGTTGAGCTCACCGGCCGCGGAGACGAAGGCGCCATGCGACCCGCCGTGGTCGTGCCAGCCGGTGCCGGTGCCCGGAGGCCAGCCGATCAGCCAGGCTTCGCTGCCGCCCGGCCCGTCGAGGCGCAGCCAGGTGCGGCCCTCCGGATCGAGTGGAAGGGAGGCGACGAGCTCGGCGTCGGCGGCGGTCCGGTGGGCGAAGTCGAGCAGTTCCGCGGCGCTGGGCGGGGCGACTGGGCCGGACGCGGGGTCCGTGATGAGGTCCGTGGCAGGGCGCACGGGACTGAAGGGGGAAGTGCGTACGTCGGGCACAGAGAACCGTCCTGAATGATCACGAAAGGGGCGCGGCCACGCCGCGCGGGAAAGAGGCGGATCAACAGGACGGACGACAGACACAGCCCGCGTAGCGGACCAGGTCCAGATGGACCCTCCGCCAGAAGCGAGGCAAGCAGGTGTCGGTCACGCTGCGAAGTGAATCATGTGCCGGAAAGGAAGGTCAACCTCACCGGCCCGGACCCTGGACGCACGCCCGGCTCACGCACGCCGGCAGACGACCACCCGCGCCCGGACACGCGACCAGCGCCCGAGTGTGCCCCAGCGCGCCCCGCTGACCCGCGCTTCCCGCACGCACTACCGCCGTGCGCTCGCCTCCGCCGGGGCGCCCCTGGCCGCGTTCCCGCCCCGGGCCGCGTCCGCGCACGCGTACAGCGCGCTCGGCCGCACCCCCGACAGCGCCGCGGCGAGATGGCCGTCCGGCCGCACCAGCAGCACGGTATGCGCCGGGGCGCCCGGGTACGCCTCGGTGACCAGCAGCTCGGTGCGCAGGGGCAGCGCCGCGACGGCCGCCGCCAGCCGCGGCATCAGCCCGGCGCGCATCCAGTGGCGGCGGTCCCACACCCCGGTGCCGGGGGCGACCAGCACCACCAGCAGCTCCCGGCCGAGCCGCTCCCGCAGCCGTACGACCGAACCGTCCGGTGCGGTCACCGGCACATCGGCGACCGGCGCCCCGAGCGCCGTGCCCACCGTGACCGAGCCGTCCGGCCGCGCGGCCGGGGCCAGCGGCGAACGGTCGTAGACCGGCGGCGCGCCCAGCGGACCCCGCCCGAGGTGACCCTCGGTGAGCAGCGCGTCGTGCCCGCGCGCCCCGCCGGGCCGCACGGTGCGCCGTACCGCGTGCCAGCCGCCGGCCGCCCGCACCAGCGGCAGCGCCTGGTCCGCCGCGCGCAGCCGGGCCCCGACGGCTCCGCGTCGCTCCGCCTGATAGCTGTCGAGCAGGGCGTCCGAGGCCCCGTGGTGCCAGGCGAGGGAGAGCTTCCAGGCGAGGTTGTCGACGTCCCGCAGCCCTTCCTCGAGTCCCTGGGTGCCGAGCGCGCCCAGCAGATGGGCGGCGTCCCCGGCCAGGAAGGCGCGCCCGACGCGCCAGCGCAGCGCGAGCCGGTGGTGCACGGTGTGCACGCCGGTGTCCAGCAGCTCATAGGGGGGCTCGGATTCGCCGCACCACCCCGCGAGGGTGTCGCGCACCCGCACCATCAGGGCGTCAGGGGTGACAAGGTCGCGGCCGGGCGGCAGCAGCCAGTCGATCCGCCACAGGCCGTGCGGCAGCGGCCTGGCGGTGACCTCGGCGTCGATGCTGCGCCAGGGCGGGGAGCGGTGCAGCAGGGCCTCGCCGGGCCAGGGGAGTTCGGCGCGCAGCGCCGCGACGGCGTGCCGCTCCACCGCCGTACGGCCCGGGAAGCGCACGCCCAGGAGCTTGCGGACGGTGGATCGCGGCCCGTCGCAGCCCACCAGATAGCTGCCCCGCCACCAGGTGGCCTGGGCGCCCCGGGTGCGCACCCCGACCCCGTGGTCGTCCTGCTCCAGGTCGTCGATCCGGGTTCCGGAGACGATCCGGACGAGGTCTTCGTCGCCCATGGCGGCCAGTGAGCCCCGCAGCGCCCGGGTGAGCTCGTGCTGGGGGATATGCAGGGGTGAGGGCGCCGACACCGGTGCCGACTCGTCCTCGGAGGAGGGCGCGTCACCGTCGGGAGCCCCCATGGCCTCCGTAAGGCCGCCGTCCCAGCCGCCGGCGCGCTCGGGCGACGGCGAACCGCCGAAGAGGCTGCCGGGAGTGAGGGGGACCTGCCGCACCAGCTGCCGCCGCCGCATCGTGCGCCATCCGGTCCACGGCCGGGTGCGGGCGGTGACCCGGCAGCCCAGCCGTTCCAGCAGGGCGGCGGCGTCCGGGCGCAGCACCACGGTGCGGGCCAGACGGCTCTCCTCGGCTTCCGTGGTCTCGTCCAGCAGGATGACGGGCACCTCGAGGCGCGCGAGGGCGAGGGCCAGGGTCAGGCCGACCGGGCCCGCCCCGGCGACGATCACCGGGTCCACGGTGCGGTTCCTGTGGCCCTGCGGGTCGTACGTGACGTACGGAAATTGGCAGTTGAAACCCGGTGAGCGATCACAGAAAGCATGCAACCCACTGCCGCTGCCCGCGTCAAGCGACGAAGGGCGGTGGCGCGTGCGCCACCGCCCTGGTACGGGTCTCGCTCATCCGTCCGGCCCGGACGGGCGTCCGGACGGTCCCCGGACGGCGTCCGGGCCGGACGCCGGGGGCGTCCCTCAGTTCGTCTTGCCCGCGGACGCGTCCGGAGCGGAGGTCGCGGACTGGTCGACGACGTCGAGCGCGTCGGCGGCCGCGAGCGGCTGTCCGGCGTCCGCGACCCGGATGCCGGTCTTGGCGCGCCGGCCGCGCCGCTCGATCCAGGTGGCGAGGGCGGAGAGGGCCAGACACATCGCGATGTAGATGACACCGCCGACGATGATCACCGGGACGTAGGGGTTCTCGTCGTTGACCACGATGTTGCCGGCCAGCTGCTGAAGCTGGAACAGCAGCTCCTGGTAGGTGATGACATAGCCGAGGGAGGTGTCCTTCAGCGTCACCACCAGCTGGCTGATGATGGTCGGCAGCATCGCCCTTACGGCCTGCGGCACCAGGACCGTCATCATGACCTGGGTCTTGCGCATGCCCAGGGCGTACGCGGCCTCGTGCTGGCCCCTGGGCACCGAGTTGATGCCCGCCCGCAAGACCTCGGCCTGGACCGAGCCGTTGTAGACGGTCAGGCCGATGACCAGGGCCCAGAAGCCGGTGTTGTCACCGCTGAAACCCAGGTCCGAGCGGTAGGTCAGGAACAGCACCCACAGCACGTAGATGGTGATCAGCAGCGGGACGGCCCGGAACAGCTCGATGAAGCCGGTCGCGAACCAGCGGACGGGCTTGTGGTCCGAGAGCCGGCCCACGGCCAGCAGCACACCGAGGGCGAGGGAGAGGACCGCCGCGACCGCGAACACCTTCAGGGTGGTGACCACACCGTCGCGGATGCTGGTCCGCACCCCCGCGTAGTTGAAGATGTCCCACATCTCGGGCTCGAATTGACCCTTGGCGTTCAGCCGCACCACCGCGAAGACGATCAGCCCGAGGACGGCCAGGCCGCCGACCACGGAGAAGATGCGGTTCCGGACGCGGGCCTTGGGGCCGGGGGCGTCGTACAGGACGCTCGAGCTCATCGGGCCACCTCCAGGCGGTTCTCCAGCAGCCGGAAGAGACCGCTGATGGCGAAGGTGATGACCAGGTAGCACAGCGCGATCCACAGGAAGATCCAGCCGATCGCGAAGCCCTTGTCACTCAGCAGCTTCGAGACATTGAACAGTTCGGTGTTGCTGAATGCCCCGGCGATGGCCGAGTTCTTGGTGAGCGCGATGAAGATGCTGCTCATGGGGGGAATCACGGACCGGGTGGCCTGGGGGAGGACGATCAGCCGCAGGGTCTGGAAGAAGGTCATCCCCAGGCTGCGGGCGGCCTCCGCCTGGCCGAGCGGCACGGTGTTGATACCGGACCGCACGGCCTCGCAGACGAAGGACGACGTGTAGCAGCCCAGCGCCATCATGGCGAGGACGAAGGGGCTCGTCCCCGGGAAGAAGATCTGCGGGATCACGAAGAACGAGATCAGGAACAGCAGGGTCAGCGGGGTGTTGCGCAGCAGGGTGACCCAGGCCGTCCCGAACGCCCGCAGCGGCGGTATGGGCGACACCCGGAAGCCGGCTATGACGACGCCCAGCACGAGGGCCAGCGCCGCACTGGCCGCCGTGATGGAGAGGGTTCCCAGGAACCCCTCCCGGAACTGGGGCAAATGATCGAGAAGTACGTTCATCGATTCTCCGCGGTAGCGGTCAGGTCAGCGGCGTGCGGAGCGCACCGGCTTCGAGGTGAACAGGCGAACGGGTGAACGAGCGGACGGAGAGCCCTGCTCAGTAGCGCGGCAGCGGCGTCTTCGGCGCGACGTAGGAGGAGCCGGACTTGCCGAGCGTGCCCTCGTACGCCTTCTTGTAGTCGCCGTTCTTGATGTGCTTCTCGAGCGAGTCGGTGATCGCGTCGCGGAGCGCCTTGTCGTTCTTGTTCATGCCGACGCCGTACGGCTCCTCGGTGAACGGCTTGCCGACCACGTACAGCTTGCTCGGGCGCTGGGCGGCGTAGCCCTTGAGGATCGCGTCGTCGGTGGTGACCGCGTCGACCTGGCCGTCGAGCAGCTGCTTGACGCAGAGCGAGTACTTGCTCAGCTCGGTGGTCTTGGCGCCGTACTTCGGCTTCTTGATCTCCTGGAGCGGGGTGGAGCCGACGATCGAGCAGACCTTCTTGCCCTTGATGCTGTCCGGGCCGGTGATCTTGCCCTTGTCCTCCTTGCGGACCAGCAGGTCGGCACCGGCCGTGAGGTACGGGCCCGCGAAGCCGACCTGCTTCTTGCGCTCGTCGTTGATGGTGTAGGTGCCGACGTAGTAGTCGACCTGGCCCTTGGAGATCGAGGTCTCACGGACGTTGGAGTCCACCGTCTTGAAGGTGATCTTGTCTGCGGAGAAGCCGAGGTCGGCGGCGACCATCTTGGCGATCTCGATGTCGAAGCCGGAGCGCTTGCCCTCGGTGTCCTGGAACCCGAGGAAGGGCTGGTCGGCCTTGGCGCCGATGACGATCTTGCCGCGCTTCTGCGCCGCCTTCAGGGTCGGCGAGTCGATCTTCACATCCTTCGCGACCGTGTAGTCGCCGCTGAAGACCTCGCCGCCCTTCGGCTTGTCCCCGGCGGTGCCCTTCTCGCCGCCACAGGCGGTCGCCGTCGCGGCCAGCGCGAGAACCACCGTGGCCGCCGCGGCCGTCTTACGAATTCTCATGGTGCCCATCCCTCTGTGTTCAGTACGTGGTTCACATACGCAGTGGCGAACGTGGAGCGGTCTGCCGGACCGAGTGCGGCCCGGCGGGCTCAGCTGGCTCAGCTGGCTCAGTGGTGAAGGATCTTCGACAGGAAGTCCTTGGCCCGGTCGCTGCGGGGGTTGTTGAAGAACTGCTCCGGCTCGGCCTCTTCGACGATCCGGCCGTCGGCCATGAAGACCACCCGGTTCGCCGCGGAGCGGGCGAAGCCCATCTCATGGGTGACGACGACCATCGTCATGCCGTCCCGGGCGAGCTGCTGCATGACCTCCAGCACCTCGTTGATCATCTCCGGGTCCAGCGCCGAGGTCGGCTCGTCGAAGAGCATCACCTTCGGGTCCATGGCCAGGGCGCGCGCGATCGCCACGCGCTGCTGCTGGCCACCGGACAGCTGGGCGGGGTACTTGTCCGCCTGGGCGCCGACGCCGACCCGGTCCAGCAGCGTGCGCGCCTTCTCCTCGGCGGCCTTCTTGTCCGACTTACGGACCTTGATCTGGCCCAGCATCACGTTCTCGAGCACCGTCTTGTGCGCGAAGAGGTTGAAGGACTGGAAGACCATGCCGACGTCGGCACGCAGCCGGGCGAGCTCCCTGCCCTCCTGGGGCAGCGGCTTGCCGTCGATCGTGATGGAGCCGGAGTCAATCGTCTCCAGCCGGTTGACCGTGCGGCACAGCGTCGACTTCCCGGACCCGGACGGCCCGATGACGACGACCACTTCGCCGCGGCTGATGGTCAGGTCGATGTCCTGGAGCACATGCAGCGCGCCGAAGTGCTTGTTGACTCCTGACAACGCAACCAACGCGTTCGCCACCGGTGCGGCGTCCTTGGTCACCGATACTTCGCTCATCGGCGTCTCGCTCCGTCCTCCTCGGTTGGGAGGACACTAATGAGCGCCCGCGACCAGCGTCATTACATCTGAGCTGAAATTGAGGATAACGATATGGCCGCGATACGACACTCTACGTGAACGGGACGACGCGCGCCGTACCGGCTGCGTAACGGAAACCAGTGTGTGACCCAATGCGTCTTGACGGCTGCCCGTCGATCGGGGTGGATGCCCTGTGGCCATGTTCGTGGCCGCATTCGAAGACATGGTGACGGGGACGCGTACGGGGCGCGTCTCCCCTGATACGGAAAGGTGGCGGAGGGGCCGGTGAGACTGCTGCTCGTCGAGGACGACAACCATGTCGCCGCGGCCCTGTCCGCCATCCTCTCCAAGCACGGTTTCGAGATCACCCACGCCCGCAGCGGCGAGGAGGCCCTCCAGGCGCTGCTGCCGGACTCCGGCGCCCCCTTCGGCGTTGTCCTCCTCGACCTCGGCCTGCCCGACCAGGACGGTTTCGAGGTGTGCGGCAAGATCCGCAAGCGCACCGCCACCCCCGTGATCATGGTGACGGCGCGCGCCGATGTGCGCTCCCGCATACACGGGCTCAACCTCGGCGCCGACGACTACGTGGTCAAGCCGTACGACACCATGGAACTGCTCGCCCGGATCCACGCCGTCAGCCGCCGCACCGCCGCCCACGACCCGGGCCATGGCACCGAGGAGAGCCCGGACGGCTCCCATCCGCCGCTGCGGCTCGGCCCCGTGACCATCGAGCTGCCCACCCGCCAGGTCTCCGTCAACGGAACGACCGTTTCGCTCACCCGTAAGGAGTTCGATCTGCTCGCCCTGCTCGCCCAGCGCCCCGGTGTGGTCTTCCGCCGGGAGCAGATCATCAGCGAGGTCTGGCGCACCAGTTGGGAGGGGACGGGGCGCACCCTGGAGGTCCACATCGCCTCCCTGCGCTCCAAGCTGCGGATGCCCGCCCTGATCGAGACGGTGCGCGGGGTGGGCTATCGCCTCGTCGCCCCGGCCGGCTGAGCGACCGGGGCTCCCTCGGTGCGCACCCGGCTCCTCCCGCTCCTCATCGTCCTCATGGCGGGCGTGCTGCTCGCGCTCGGCTTCCCGCTCGCCGGGAGCCTGGCCGCCCGTGAGCAGCAGCGCGTGGTCGTCGACCGGATCGACGACACCGCGCGCTTCGCCGCGCTCGCCCAGTTCGTCAGCGCCGGGCCCACGGGAGCGGTCGGCGCCGAGGGGAACGAGCGGCTGAACACCCTGCGCGCCGAACTCAGGCGCTACCACGACCTGTACGGCATCCGGGCCGGGGTCTTCTACCGGGACCGGGACGCACCGCCCATGGCCGAGGCGCCCGGCGACTGGAGGCTGCCGGACACGGGCGAGAGCGCCCAGGCGTTCGACGAGGCCCTCGCCGGGCGCCGCAGCCACGATCCGCCCCAGGTATGGCCCTGGCAGCGGGGCAGGCTGACCGTGGCCTCTCCCGTCGTCCGCGACGGCGATGTGGTGGCCGTCGTCGTCACCGACTCGCCCACCGGCCAGATGCGGTCGCGGATCCTGCACGGCTGGCTGGTCATCGGCGCGGGCGAATGCGCCGCGATGCTGCTGGCCGTCGGCGCCGCCTTCCGGCTCACCGGATGGGTGCTGCGGCCCGTGCGCGTCCTGGACACCGCGACCCATGACATCGCGACCGGGCGCATGCAGTCACGCGTCGCGGCCGCCTCCGGCCCCCCGGAACTGCGGCGGCTGGCCCGCTCGTTCAATGAGATGGCCGACAACGTCGAGCAAGTCCTGGAGCAGCAGCGGGCGTTCGTCGCCGACGCCTCCCACCAGCTGCGCAATCCGCTCTCCGCGCTGTTGCTGCGCATCGAGCTGCTGGCGCTGGAACTGCCGGACGGCCATGAGGAGATCGCCTCGGTGCGCGCGGAGGGCAAGCGCCTGGCCAGCGTCCTGGACGATCTGCTCGATCTCGCCCTGGCCGAGCACTCGGCCGCGGATCTGCGGCTCACCGATATCGCGGAGCTGGCGACCGACCGGGTGGACGCCTGGCTTCCGGTGGCCGAGCGGAAGGATGTCGGGCTCGCCTACACCGGCCCCGCGGCCATCACCGGCTGGGCCGATCCGGTGGCCCTGTCCAGCGCGCTGGACGCCGTCGTCGACAACGCCCTGAAGTTCACGCCCGAAGGGGCGCATGTGGAGGTCTCCGCGCGGACGGAGGCCGACACCGTGGCGATCGTCGTCGCCGACGGCGGCCCGGGCCTCACCGAGGACGAACTCGCCCGCATCGGCGACCGGTTCTGGCGCAGCAGCCGCCACCAGAACGTCTCGGGCTCGGGCCTGGGCCTGTCCATCACCCGCGCGCTGCTCACGGCGGGCGGGGGCACGATCGACTACGCGCCCAACGAGCCCTGTGGTCTGCGCGTGACCATTACGGTGCCGCGGACGGGGCCCGGTGAGACCGTGACGACCGTAAGGACGTGACGCGGGCGTGAGGGCGTGAGGCGTGCTGTGAGGACCGTGACGCGGGCGTGTAAGGACGTGACGCGGGCCGTAAGGACGTGACGCGGACCGTAAGGCCCGCTCGCCGCTCAGTCCCGCGGCTTGCGCCAGACGATGCTGTAGCGCCACAGGACGTGGCGGCGGTACCGCGAGCCGGGCAGGAGCTCGGCGGCCAGCGCCCGCATCTCCGGATAGGTCACCGGCGGCGGCCATACGACGGGGGACGGGTGCTGCCAGTGCCCTTTCCTCGCGCGGTGGACCTTACCGACGGCCACGGCGGCGAGGACGTGCGGCAGGTCCCTGGGCATGGTGTTCCGGGCGAGACCGACGACGGCCAGGACCCCGCCGGGCCGCAGCAGCTCGCGCATGCGGGTCAGCCCGGTGGCGGCGTCCATGTGGTGCAGCGTGGCCACCGACGCGATGACGTCGAACGAGGCGGGCTCGAAGGGATGGCTCAGGAAGTCGCCGAGGACGTAGTCGACGTCGTCCCCGTACGCACGTCCCTGATCGATACTGGCCGCGTCGAGGTCGATCCCGGTGACGTGCGGCACGGTCCGCCGGAGCGCGCGGGCGAGCATGCCCTCGCCGCAGCCGACGTCGAGGGCGCGCTGGGCGCCGTCGGGGACCGCGTGGAGGATGCGGGGGTGGTAGTGGATGTTGTGGTTCCACCGCCTGCCGTTCTTCACTGTCATGTGAAGATCCTGCCGGACCCGGTCCCGGTCGTCGGCCGGATCACGGCGGCAGCGGTGCCGGGTTACGGCTTGACCGAGCGGTAATAGCGCGCCGCGCCCTTGTGGAGGGCGAGCGGATCGGTGAAGACGGCGGTTCGCAGGTCCACCTTCTGGGCGGCGTGCACCTTCGCCCCGATGCGGTCCCGGTTCTCTATCACCGTGCGGGTCACGCCCTCCGCCAGATCGGGGGCCACCCGGTCCGTGGTGACCAGGAGGTTCGGTACGGCGATCGTCTTGACCGGCTCCGGCCTGCGTATCTCCTCGTACGCGTCGGCGGGCACGGTCGCCGCCCGGTAGTAGCGCGTCACCCCGCCCTGTCGGTGCAGTGGGCCGGTGAGGTCGCCGAGCTGGACGAGCCGGATCGGGTAGGCGTGGGCCAGGGTGCGCACCGCGGTGGTCGGCAGCCCGCCCGACCAGAAGAAGGCATCGAGCTTGCCTTGCCGCAGCAGCCTCGGCATGGCGTCGATGCCGACCCGCTTCGCCCGGATGTCCCGGTCGAAGTCGAGCCCGGCGGCCTTGATCAGCGCCCGGGTGATCAGCTGCACTCCGGAGCCGTCGTCGCCCACCCCCACCCGCAGATGCTTCAGATCGCGGGCCGACCGTACGGACGAGCCCCTCGGCACGACCAGCTGCATGTAGTCGTCGTACAGCCGGGCGCAGGCCCGCAGCCGCCCCGCTCCCTCGCCCTGGTAGGCGGCGACGGCGTCGGTGGCGGCGATGGCGAAGGTGGCCCTGCCCCGGGCCAGCCGCTCGACGTTGTCCGGGGACCCCCTGGACTGCTCCAGCCGCACATCGACATCGGGGAGGTCCCGGGCGAGGTCCTGCTCGAGCATCCGGCCGTAGGTGTCGTAGACCCCGGTGGAGACCCCCGTCGCGAACGTCACCCGGCCGCTGGGCGAGGGGCCACCGCCCGACGCCAGCAGCCACCACACCAGCAGCCCGAGGGCGACGACGCCCGCGGCGGCGGACTGCACGGCACGGCGCCGGTCCAGGCGCGGAAGGGTGAGGGCCATGACGAGGATCCTGCCAGGCCCGCTGGCGGGAGGGGAGGGGCGGAGCCGCTACGGGAGCGCTACAGGAGGGTAGGGGCGAGCCGCCCGCGGATCCGGTCATACGGGCCGCCACCCGCTCATCTGCCGGAGCGCAGGGCCCTCGACAGGCCGAGGGCCGCGGTCCGCACCGCCGGTGCCAGCTGCGCCGGCCGGAAGCGGCCGCGGGGTACGGCCACCGACAGCGCCGCCACCGAGGTCGGTCCGTCGAAGACCGGAGCGGCGATGCAGCTGACCCCCGGAGCCGCCTCTTCCTCCTCGTAGGCCAGGCCCGCGACCTGGGCCTGCTCGACGGCCGTGCGCAGCCGGTCCGGGTCGGTGATCGAGTGGGGAGTGAGGGCGGGCAGAGGCGCGGCCAGGATCTCCTCGACCAGTTCGGAGCCCGAGAACGCCAGAAGCGCCTTGCCCACGCCGGTGCAGGTCAGCGGCAGTCGGCCGCCGATGCGGGACGGCAGCCGAAGGGCGTCGTGGCCGTGGATGCGCTCGACGTAGACCACCTCGTGGCCCTCGCGCACCCCGAGGTGCACGGTCTCGTGCGTGGCCTCGAAGAGGTCCTGGAGGAACGGCAGCGCCGCCTCCCGCAGATCGCGTCGGCGCGGGACGAGCGAGCCCAGTTCGAAGAGGGCGCCCCCGAGCCGGTAGCTCTCGGCATCGCGTTCCAGCAGGCCGAGACGGACCAGATCGGCGCAGAGCCGGAACACGGTGGTCTTGGCCAGCCCGGTACGCGCGGACAGTTCTGTGAGACGGAACGCGCCGCCATCAGGACGGAAGCAGTCGAGGACGGCCATCGCCTTGTCGAGCATGTTGCCCTGTGCGCTGTTCCGTGTCATGGAACACAGTGTGCCGGTGCCCGGCCGTCGGCCCATACCCGGGGGCGGGCCGGTGGCCTGGTCCACCGCCCGGCAGAGGGGCTTCGGTGAGCGCCTACCCTTGTTGGGTGACCATCAGCAGCGACCGGAGCCCGGCAGTGGACGTTCAAGCACCCAAGAGCTACGAGATCCGCACCTACGGGTGCCAGATGAATGTCCATGACTCCGAGCGGCTCTCGGGCCTCCTGGAAGAGGCGGGCTATGTCCGCGCGCCCGAGGGCACCGGCGAGGGCGAGGCCGACATCGTCGTCTTCAACACCTGCGCGGTGCGGGAGAACGCCGACAACCGGCTGTACGGCAACCTCGGCCGGCTCGCGCCGATCAAGGCGCGGCGGCCGGGCATGCAGATCGCCGTCGGCGGCTGTCTGGCCCAGAAGGACCGCGACACCATCGTCAACAAGGCCCCCTGGGTCGACGTGGTCTTCGGCACCCACAACATCGGCAGTCTGCCGGTGCTGCTGGAGCGCGCCCGCGTCCAGGAGGAGGCCCAGGTCGAGATCGCCGAGTCCCTGGAGGCCTTCCCCTCCACCCTGCCGACGCGGCGCGAGTCCGCGTACGCCGCATGGGTCTCCATCTCCGTGGGCTGCAACAACACCTGCACCTTCTGTATCGTCCCGGCGCTGCGCGGCAAGGAGAAGGACCGCCGCCCCGGTGACATCCTCGCCGAGGTGGAGACCCTGGTCGCCGAGGGCGTCACCGAGATCACCCTGCTCGGCCAGAACGTGAACGCGTACGGCTCCGACATCGGCGACCGCGAGGCGTTCAGCAAGCTGCTGCGCGCCTGCGGGAAGGTCGAGGGCCTGGAGCGGGTCCGGTTCACCTCGCCGCATCCGCGTGACTTCACCGACGACGTCATCGCCGCCATGGCGGAGACGGAGAACGTGATGCCGCAGTTGCACATGCCGTTGCAGTCCGGCTCGGACACCGTGCTCAAGGCGATGCGCCGCTCGTACCGGCAGGAGCGCTACCTGGGCATCATCGAGAAGGTGCGCGCCGCGATGCCGGACGCCGCCATCTCGACCGACATCATCGTCGGCTTCCCCGGTGAGACGGAGGAGGACTTCGAGCAGACGCTGCACGTGGTGCGCGAGGCGCGCTTCGCCCAGGCGTTCACCTTCCAGTACTCCAAGCGGCCCGGGACACCGGCCGCCGAGATGGACGGCCAAGTGCCCAAGGGGGTCGTCCAGGAGCGCTACGAGCGGCTGGTCGCGCTCCAGGAGCAGATCTCCTGGGAGGAGAACAAGAAGCAGGTCGGGCGCACGCTGGAGGTGCTGGTCGCCGAGGGCGAGGGCCGTAAGGACGACGCCACGCGGCGGCTGTCCGGCCGTGCCCCCGACAACCGCCTGGTGCACTTCGCGCGGCCCGAGGAGCCGGTTCGCCCCGGCGACGTCGTCACCGTCGACATCACCTACGCGGCCCCCCACCATCTGCTGGCCGAGGGCCCGGCCCGGGGCGTGCGGCGCACCCGCGCCGGGGACGCCTGGGAACGGCGGAACGCGCCCGAGGAGAAGAAGCCCGCGGGTGTGATGCTGGGCCTGCCGACGGTGGGCGCCCCGCCGCCGCAGCCGGCCGCGCCCACCGCGGGCTGCGGCTGCGACTGAGCGCACGGCTAGGCTGACGATCATGCTGATCGCCGCCGCCGTCTGCCCGTGTCCGCCGCTGCTGGTGCCCGAGGTCGCCGCCGGAGCCGCCCCCGAGCTGGACGGGCTGCGCGCGGAGTGCTTCGAGGTCATCCACGCCCTCGCGGCGGCGCGTCCGGAGCGCCTGATCGTGGTGGGGCCCGCCGATCGCGCCGGGCGCGGGCCGCATGCGCAGGGCGCGGCCGGGACGTTCCGCGGCTTCGGCGTGGAGGTGGATGTGCGCCTCGCCGCGCCGGTGATGGAACGGCGAGCCGCGCCTACGACGGAACGGCGAGCCGCACTTGCGACGGAACGGCGAGCCGCGCCTGCGACGGAGGACCGGGCGTCCGGCGGCGAGGACGCCCCGGACGGCGGGCCCTCGCGCTCGCTGCCGACGTCGCTGGCGGTCGGCGCCTGGCTGCTGGAGCACGCGGGGTGGGACCCGGCGGTGCCCGTCGAGGGGCTGGGTGTGGGGGAACCTCTCGCGGCCGAGCGGTGTATTGAAGTCGGAAGGGAGCTCGCCGGGCGGGCGGAGCGGGTCGCGCTACTGGTGATGGGCGACGGCACCGCATGCCGCACGCTGAAGGCGCCGGGCTATCTCGACGAGCGGGCGGCCGCGTTCGACGCCGAGGTGGCTCGGGCGCTGGCGGCCGCCGACACCGGGGCGCTGGCCGCGCTCGACGAGGAGTTGGCGTATGAGCTCAAGGCGGCAGGTCGCGCGCCGCTTCAGGTGCTCGCGGGGGCGGGCGAGGGGGCGCGCCTGAAGGGGGAGTTGCGGTATGACGAAGCGCCGTACGGCGTGGGGTATTTCGTGGCGAGCTGGTCGTCCTAGCCGGCTCGCGGCCGTGGAGCCTGCGCTCCACGGCCGCGTACCGGCGGGGCGGGCCGGTCCGGGCCCGGCATCGCCCGCCCCCGTCTTCTGTGTCTTGTTCGCTGGGCCGGTCTTATGCGTCGCCCTTGTGCTTGGGCTTGCGCTCGTCCATCTGCGAGAGGCGGTTGAGAGCGTCCTTCGCCTTGCCCGTGCCAGTCTCGATCTTGGCGCTGTACTTGCCCTTGGTCCTGGTGTCGACCGACTTGGCCGCCTTCTCCAGGCCCCGCCCGATCCTGGCCTCGTGCTGCTGCGCGAAGCTGCCGGCCTTGCCCTTCATCTGACCGGCCTTGGCCTTGAGATTGTCCATCAGGCCCATGTGCCACCTACTCTCGTCGGTTGCCTATGTGCGGGCGCTCTCACCGGTCTCGCTGTCGGCCGCCTCGGCCGCGGACTGCTGTTTGGGGATCCCGGCGCCTTCACCCGCCGGGTTCTCCTTCCCGCTCCGCGCGGCCTCAGCCCCATCGGCGGTCCCGGATCCGGTCTCCGCCGTCATGGCGTCGGCCGTGGCCTGGGACTCCCGCACGGACGGCGCCTCCTCGGACGAACGGCTCGCCTCCTTCGACGCACGACGAAACCTGGAAAACACGCCCATATCTACTCCATACCTTACTCGTGTGGGCGAAACTCGCGTGGGCGGAATCCCGTGCCGCCCGGAGTGCCCCCTTGTGCGGTGCGCGGCGATTGCGCGGCGCTGGGCGGCCGATTCCCCGAACCGGCCCTCGGAACCTCCCAACAGGCAACGAACCCGGCCGTGCCCCGTCACGTCGCTCATTCGAGGAGTCGCCGGGGCATTTGCGGGACTGGCCCGGTGAATACTGCAGGCCATCCGCCGCGAGTCATCGCCGTCGTCGGCCCCACAGCGGCCGGGAAGTCCGATCTGGGCGTCGCACTCGCCAGACACCTCGACGGCGAGGTCGTCAACGCCGACTCCATGCAGCTGTACCGGGGCATGGACATCGGCACCGCCAAGCTGACGGAGGACGAGCGGCAGGGGGTGCCGCACCGGCTGCTGGACATCTGGGACGTCACCCAGACCGCGAGCGTCGCCGAGTACCAGCGGCTGGCCCGCGCCGAGATGGACCGCCTGCTCGCCGAGGGCCGTACCCCCGTCCTGGTCGGCGGTTCCGGGCTGTACATCCGCGGGGCCATCGACGCCCTCGAGTTCCCGGGCACCGACCCCGCCGTCCGGGCCCGGCTCGAGGCCGAGCTGGAGGAGCGGGGCTCCGGGGTCCTGCACGCCCGGCTCGCCGACGCCGACCCCGAGGCGGCGCGCGCGATCCTGCCCAGCAACGGCCGCAGGGTGGTCCGGGCGCTGGAGGTCATCGAGATCACCGGCCGACCGTTCACCGCCAATCTGCCCGGGCACGAGGCGGTCTACGACACGCTCCAGATCGGCGTGGACGTCGAGCGGCCCGAGCTGGATGAGCGGATTGCCCTGCGGGTGGACCGGATGTGGGACGCCGGGCTGGTCACGGAGGTCCGCCGGTTGGAGGACGCCGGGCTGCGCTCCGGCCGTACCGCCTCCCGTGCGCTGGGCTATCAGCAAGTGCTCGCCGCCCTCGCGGGGGAGTGCGCCGAAGAGGAGGCGAGGGCCGAAACCGTGCGCGCCACCAAGCGGTTCGCACGCCGTCAGGACTCCTGGTTCCGGCGCGACCCCAGGGTCCACTGGCTCAGCGGAGCAGCCGACCACAGAGGGGAACTCCTGGCGAGCGCGCTCGCGTTGGTTGAACGGGCGGTCACAGCCTGATCACGTCATGGCATCGGGAAGCTCAGCTCGTCATTCGGGCCCCGGCGGGCATGCCATCATCAAGCTCCGATCGTGCCGTGGTGTCTGGAGTTGGGAGGGCGTGTGGCGATGGAGGCCGGCCCTCGCGACACATCGCAGCAATCGCCGCACGGAGACGCGCGGCCGCTGACCCCGGACGGCCCCGACGAGGCCGGAGGGCTCCATGACTCCGGCGCGCCAGTGCTCGAGGACGGTTCCGAGGACGAGGCCGGCGCGGGCTCGGTCTCCGAGGAGTCCTTCCGGGAGCTGCGCCCGCCGCGACGGCTGCGGATCTGGCAGATCGCGCCGATCGTCGCCCTGGCCATCCTCGGTTCGCTGATGTTCGCCTTCCCACTCGCCTTCGAGTTCGGCGATGGAGGGGCCGTCGTGGCCATGCTCGGCCTGCTGCTGAGCAGCTGTGCGGCGGGCTGGGGCCTGATGGCCGCCCGCCGGGTGGGCTACACCTGGCCGGGCCTGCCCCCCAGAGGCTCCGGGCGCCGCCCGGACTGGCGCTTCGTCGTGCTCTACGTGGCGATCGTGGCGTTGCTGGCCGCCCTCACCTTCTGGCGGGTGGCCCGTCTGCGCTAGGCCCTCCGTCCGGCGGTTCCCCCGGGGCCACCGGGCGCCGGGGGCCGGTGCGGGCGGAGCCCCGTAGGATCGAGGAATGAGCACCGCACCACGGCTGGCCTTCCTGAAGGGGCACGGCACCGAGAACGACTTCGTCATCGTCCCCGACCCGGACGGTCGTCTGGAGCTGTCCGCGGCCACCGTCGCCCGGATCTGCGACCGCCGGGCCGGTATCGGCGGTGACGGCCTGATCCGCGTCGTGCGGTCCTCGGCACACCCCGAGGCGCGGGCCATGGCCGACCAGGCCGAATGGTTCATGGACTACCGCAACAGCGACGGCAGCGTCGCCGAGATGTGCGGCAACGGAGTCCGCGTCTTCGCCCGGTACCTTCAGCGCGCCGGGCTGGTCGAGGCGGGCGATCTCGCGATCGCCACCCGGGCCGGGGTGCGCCGGGCCCACATCGCCAAGGACGCCGGTGACGCCGCCCGGCCGGGCGAGGCCACGGCCGGGCCCGACGGCCCGATCACCGTGGTGATGGGCGAGGCCGCGCTGCCCGAGCCCGGCCCCGAGGGGGAGATCACGGTCACGGTCGGTGACCACAGCTGGCCCGCGCGCAACGTGAACATGGGCAATCCGCACGCGGTCGCCTTCGTCGACGACCTCGCCCAGGCCGGTGATCTGTACTCGGCCCCCGCCGTGCGCCCCGCCGCCGCGTACCCGCACGGCACCAACGTTGAATTCGTCGTCGATCGCGGCCCGCGCCATGTCGCGATGCGGGTGCATGAGCGCGGCTCCGGAGAGACCCGCTCCTGCGGCACCGGCGCCTGCGCCGTGATGGTCGCCGCCGCACGCCGTGACGGAGCCGATCCGGCCGTCACCGGGCACCCCGTCACGTACACCGTGGACGTTCCCGGAGGGCGGCTTGTCATCAGCGAACGGCCGGACGGTACGGTGGAGATGACCGGCCCTGCCGTGATCGTGGCCGAGGGGGAGATCGATCCCTCTTGGCTGGGCACGGACCTCGGCTGACACTTCCCTCGAATGGGTGATCCGTTTCACTCTGGGCGAGAGCCGGTCGGCCGTGCGTGATGGGCTCGATAGCATCAAGCACCGGCCCCGGGGGAGTACCCACGCCGGTTGACGCTCGACGCCGCCGGAGGTGCCCATGAGCGCAGAGGCCACCGACCAGGCCCCGTTCGGTCGCAGGCGCGGCCTCCCCCGCATCGACCTGCGCAATCTCCGCAGGTTCAGCCGGGCCGCCCTGCTGGGGTCCGCCTCCCGCGGTCGGTTGCCCGACGCGATCGAGCATGTGGCCAAAGTCCACCGCGCGTACCACCCCGGAGCCGATCTGGACGTGCTCCGCAAGGCGTATGTCCTGGCCGAGTCCTCCCACCGCGGTCAGATGCGCAAGAGCGGTGAGCCGTACATCACCCATCCGCTGGCCGTCACGCTGATCCTCGCCGAACTGGGTGCCGAGACCACGACGTTGACCGCCTCGCTGCTCCACGACACGGTCGAGGACACTGATGTGACCCTGAATCAGGTGGGGGAGCAGTTCGGCGAGGAGGTCCGCTTCCTCGTCGACGGCGTCACCAAGCTGGAGAAGGTCGACTATGGCGCGGCGGCCGAGCCCGAGACGTTCCGCAAGATGCTCGTCGCCACCGGCAACGACGTCCGGGTGATGTCGATCAAACTCGCCGACCGGCTGCACAACATGCGCACCCTCGGCGTGATGCGCCCCGAGAAACAGGCGCGCATCGCCAAGGTCACCCGCGATGTGCTGATCCCGCTCGCCGAGCGGCTCGGGGTGCAGGCGCTCAAGACCGAGTTGGAGGACCTGGTCTTCGCCATCCTCCACCCCGAGGAGTACGCGCGGACCCGCGAGCTCCTCCAGGCCCACGCCGGCCGCCCCGACCCGCTGGCCCAGGCCGCCGAGGACGTACGGGGCGTGCTGCACGAGGCGGGCATCACCGCCGAAGTCCTGGTCCGGCCGCGGCACTTCGTCTCCGTCCACCGGGTCGGGCTCAAGCGCGGCGAGCTGACCGGCACCGACCTCGGCCGCCTTCTCGTACTGGTCTCCGACGACGCGGACTGTTACGCGGTCCTCGGCGAACTGCACACCTGCTTCACCCCGGTGATCTCGGAGTTCAAGGACTTCATCGCGGTCCCCAAGTTCAACCTCTACCAGTCGCTGCACACCGCCGTGGCCGGGCGCGACGGCGAGGTCACCGAAGTCCTCATCCGCACCCACCAGATGCACCGGGTCGCGGAGGCCGGAGTGATCGCCCTCGGCAACCCGTACGCTCCGACGGAGGGCGCCGACGCCCCCGAGGGCGAGCGGGCCGACCCCACCCGTCCCGGCTGGCTGTCCCGGCTGCTCGACTGGCAGAGCGCCACCCCCGACCCCGACATCTTCTGGACCTCGCTCCGCGACGACCTCGCCCAGGACCGGGAGATCACCGTCTTCCGCTCCGACGGCGGGACGCTCGGCCTGCCAGCGGGCGCGAGCTGTGTGGACGCCGCGTACGCCCTGTACGGCGAGGACGCGCACTCCTGTATCGGCGCCCGGGTCAACGGCAGGATCGCGACCCTGAGCACGGTGCTGCGCGACGGCGACACCCTCCAGCTGCTGATGGCGAGCGACACCCGGGACACCGCCTCCCACGGCCCCTCGCCGGAGTGGCTCGACCACGCCCGCACCCCGGCCGCCCGCATCGCCATCAACCGCTGGCTGGCCGCCCATCCGGCGTCGCAGCACGAGTCCCGGGAGGCCGCCGAGGAGCCTGAGTCCGCCCCCGAGCCCACCGGCCAGGACGGGCGGGAAGGACAGGACGCCCACGACCCGCAGGGCGGTCAGGACCCGCAGGCCGCGCGGGGCCCGCGGACTTCGCAGGGCGGCCAGACCGTCGCCCCCGCGTCGCCCGGTGCGGGCCGCCCCGAGGCGGGCATCGTCGTCGACCTGCCCGGCGCGATCGTACGGCTCGCCCGCTGCTGCACCCCCGTACCGCCCGACGCGATCACCGGCTTCGCGGTCCGCGGCGGTGCCGTCACCGTGCACCGCGAGCAGTGCCCCGGAGTGGCGCGGATGACCTCGGCCGGGCGCACGGCCGTCGGGGTGCGCTGGGCGGACGAGGACGACGGGGACGGGGGCGGCGACTATCGCGTGACCCTCTTCGCGGAGGCGTTCAGCAGGCCGCATCTGCTCGCGGATCTCACCGAGGCCATCGCCGCCGAGGGCGCGGAGGTGGTGGCGGCCGCCGTCGAACCGCCGCGTGAGCAGCGGGTCCGGCACACTTACACGCTCCAGCTGCCCGACGCGGGCAGACTGCCGACGCTGATGCGGGCCATGCGGAACGTCCCCGGGGTCTACGACGTGACGCGCGAGGGCCGCAGCATGGCCGCGGCGCACTGACGGGCGGGCGCGCTCCCGAGCGGCCCGTTCCTGATCATTTTCGGGCGTCCGAACTCTTTCGGGTGGATCGAGACTCCTTCGGGTGGATCAAGGCCGGGACCGACTGCGCGGGCGCCGGGGCGCTGGTAGCCGTAGGGCATGACGCTTTCTTCGGGGCGCCGCCCCTGGCCGCCGCGCACCGGGCGCCGCAGGACCGCGTCGGTGGCCGCCGCCATGGCCGCCGTCTTCCTCGCGGTCGGCCCCTCCTCCGCCGCGGGGCCGGTGTCCCCCGCGCACCCGACTCCCCTGGGCATCGGAGACCCCCTCTTCCCGGAGCTCGGGAACCCCGGGTACGACGTCACGGCGTACGACATCGCGTTCGCCTACCACCGTCAGGACCGGCCGCTCGACGCCGTCACCACCATCGAGGCCCGCGCGACCGCCCCGCTGCGCACCGTCAACCTCGACTTCGCGCAGGGTGTCGTGGACTCGGTGCGGGTCGACGGAGCGCGGGCCCGGTTCGCGACGGCCGGTGAGGATCTGGTGATCACCCCGTCCGCCGCCCTCCGTAAGGGCGCCGCCTTCCGGGTCACCGTGCGCCACACCAGCGATCCGCGGAGCGGCACGAACGGCGGCTGGGTCCGCACCAGCGACGGGCTGGCCATGGCCAACCAGGCCAACGCCGCCCACCGGGTCTTCCCGTGCAACGACCACCCCGCCGACAAGGCCCGCTTCACCTTCCGGATCACCGCTCCGAAGAGCCTTACGGTCGTCGCGGGTGGTCTGCCCGGACAGCACGTCCGCAAGGGATCGCGCACCACCTGGACGTACCGCCTCGCCCACCCCATGGCCACCGAGCTGGCGCAGATCTCCATCGGCCGCTCCGCCGTGCCGCGCCGCACCGGGCCCCATGGGCTGCCGGTGCGCGACGTCGTCCCCGCGGCGGACCGCGCACGGCTGGAGAAGTGGCTCGCGCGCACCCCCGGGCAGCTGGCCTGGATGGAGAAGAAGGCCGGGCGCTACCCCTTCGAGACCTACGGCGTTCTGATCGCCCACGCCACCACCGGCTTCGAGCTGGAGACCCAGACGCTCTCCCTCTTCGAGCGCGATCTGTTCACCAGCGGTCAGCTGCCCCGGTGGTACATCGAGTCGATCATGGTGCATGAGCTGGCGCATCAGTGGTTCGGTGACAGCGTCAGTCCGCGCCGCTGGTCCGATCTGTGGCTCAACGAGGGCCACGCCACCTGGTACGAGGCGCTGTACGCCGATGAGCGCGGTAAGGCGAGCCTGGAGCGGCGGATGCGCAAGGCGTACGGGCAGTCCGACGCCTGGCGGGCCGAGGGAGGGCCGCCCGCGGCCCCCGAGCCCGCCGACCCCGGCCAGCCGATCGGCATCTTCCGCCCGGTGGTCTACGACGGCAGCGCGCTGGTGCTGTACGCGCTGCGGCAGCGGATCGGCCGGGCCGCCTTCGAACGGCTGGAGCGGCGATGGGTGCTCCGCCACCGCGACGGTGTGGCCTCGACCGCCGACTTCGTCCGGCTGGCCTCCACGGTGGCGGGGCGCGATCTGAGCGGATTCCTCCATCCGTGGCTGTACGGCAGGAAGACTCCGCCGATGCCGGGACACCCCGACTGGAAGCCCACGGAGAAGGAGACCACGATGGGCGCCGCGCTGCCCGGCGCGCGAGCGGGGCGGCACGCGGTGCGTTACGCGGTGCCATGGGCCGTGAAACCCGGGTGACGGCCCGCCCGCCGCGTGCGACCATCAAGGGGTCGGCGTTCGTGACCGGCCCCGGCGGGGGAATCCCGCGGGCCCCCCACGCGTTGTCGACAGTGACGGTATTCCACGACGTAAGGATTCCTTTGACCCACTCCTCTTCCCTTCCGCAGGACCGGCAGCGCCCCGCCGAGAGCCTTCGGGCCGACGCCCTGATGGAAGAGGACGTCGCCTGGAGTCACGAGATCGACGAGGAGCGTGACGGCGACCAGTACGACCGCTCCGACCGTGCCGCGCTGCGGCGTGTGGTGGGGCTGTCCACCGAACTCGAGGACGTCACCGAGGTCGAGTACCGGCAGCTGCGCCTGGAGCGCGTGGTGCTGGTCGGCGTATGGACCTCCGGCACGGTGCGGGACGCGGAGAACTCCCTGGCGGAGCTCGCCGCACTCGCCGAGACCGCCGGCGCCCTGGTGCTCGACGGTGTGATCCAGCGGCGCAACAAGCCGGATCCCGCCACGTACATCGGCTCCGGCAAGGCCGAGGAACTGCGTGACATCGTGATCGAGTCCGGTGCCGACACCGTGGTCTGCGACGGTGAGCTGAGCCCCGGACAGCTGATCCACCTCGAGGACGTCGTCAAGGTCAAGGTGGTCGACCGCACCGCCCTGATCCTCGACATCTTCGCTCAGCACGCCAAGTCCCGAGAGGGCAAGGCGCAGGTCTCGCTCGCCCAGATGCAGTACATGCTGCCGCGGCTGCGAGGCTGGGGTCAGTCGCTGTCCCGTCAGATGGGTGGCGGTGGCTCCGGATCCTCGGGCGGCGGTATGGCCACCCGTGGTCCCGGTGAGACCAAGATCGAGACCGACCGGCGCCGCATCCGCGAGAAGATGGCGAAGATGCGCCGCGAGATCGCCGAGATGAAGACCGGCCGCGACATCAAGCGGCAGGAGCGCCGGCGCCACAAGGTCCCCTCGGTCGCCATCGCCGGATACACCAACGCGGGCAAGTCCTCGCTGCTCAATCGGCTCACCGGCGCGGGCGTCCTGGTGGAGAACGCGTTGTTCGCCACCCTCGACCCGACCGTGCGCCGGGCCGAGACCCCCAGCGGGCGGCTCTACACGCTGGCGGACACCGTCGGATTCGTCCGGCATCTGCCGCATCACCTGGTGGAGGCGTTCCGCTCGACAATGGAGGAGGTCGGCGACGCCGATCTGATCCTCCATGTGGTGGATGGCTCGCACCCGACGCCGGAGGAGCAGCTGGCCGCCGTGCGCGAGGTGATCCGCGATGTGGGCGCGGTCGACGTGCCCGAGATCGTCGTGATCAACAAGGCGGACATGGCCGATCCGCTCGTCGTGCAGCGGCTGCTGCGCATGGAGCGGCGCGCCATGGCGGTGTCGGCCCGCAGCGGGCTGGGCATCGACGAGCTGCTCGCGGTGATCGACGAGGAGCTGCCCCGGCCCCAGGTCGAGATCGAGGTGCTGCTGCCGTACACCCACGGCAAGCTCGTCGCGCGCACCCACGTCGAGGGTGAGGTGCTCTCCGAGGAGCACACCCCCGAGGGCACGCTGCTCAAGGCGCGTGTGCACGAGGAACTCGCGGCGGAGCTGCGGCGCTTCATCCCTGCCACGGCCGCCGGACAGCGCTAACCAGCTGGTCACGCCGGCCGCATCGGATCGGCCACGATGCCTGCGCCTGCACGACGAGGGCCCGCCCCCGGAAATCCGGGGGCGGGCCCTCGCCATGGGATGGCCGGCCGCCTGACGGCTACCGGCTCAGCCGGTCACTGGTTCGCGAACTTCTTGCTGACCGCGCTGTAGACGCCCTTCGCCTCGGGGCCCAGATGCGGGCCCGCCAGCCAGGTCGCGTTGGACGGGCCGATCGAGGTGTTGGACACCAGCGCCGGCTTGCCGTCCGAGCCGTTGGCGACCCAGCCACCGCCGGAGGAGCCCGCGGTCATGGTGCAGCCGATGCGGTACATCGTCGGCTGCTTGGCGTCCAGGGAGAGCCGGCCCGGCTTGTCCGCGCACTGGTTCATCTTCTGGCCGTCGAACGGCGGGGCGGCCGGGTAGCCGGTGGCCGTGATCTCGTCGATGGACTTCACCGCCGGGGCGTTGAAGTCGACCGGCAGCGCGCCGCCCACCGTCTCCTCGAGCGACTTGCCGCCGCTGGCCTCCGGCTTCACATGCATCACCGCGAAGTCGTACGGAGCGCCCTTACCGCCCACGGCCGCGCCGTTGTCGATCCACTGCGAGGAGGTCTGCGCCCAGTCGGCCCACCAGACGCCCTTGGGGGCCAGCTCCTCCTTGGTGGCGTTCTCCAGCTCCGCCTGCGACTTGCCCGCGTCGTTGTAGGAGGGCACGAACATCAGGTTCTTGTACCAGCCGCCGCCCTTGCCCGCGTGGACGCAGTGACCCGCCGTCCACACCAGGTTGGACTTGCCGGGGTGCGCCGGGTCCTCGACCACCGTCGCGGAGCAGACCATCGAGCCCTCGGGGCCGTCGAAGAAGACCTTGCCCGCGTAGGGGACCTTGGAGCTGTACGGGCTGGCGACCTCCTTGGCCGGGACGGGCTGCGGATCGGGGTCGGTCACACCCTGGTCGTCGGCGATGTCGCCGTCGTCGACCGGCTTGTCGGGCTCCTGCGCCTCGCGCATCCGGTCCGGCTTCCACAGGCCCTTGATGATCGGGTTGATGAAGTCACCGGCCTCGCGCAGCCAGTCGTCCTTGTCCCACTTGTTCCAGGCACCGTTCTTCCACTGGTCCAGATCGATGCCGAGGTTCTTCAACTTGTCGTTGAGGTTGTCGGGCAGCTTGATGTCGTCCACACCCCGCTGTTCCGACGACGCGGTCGGCTTGGCGTCGGCGTTGTCGTCCGAGGAGTCGCACGCGGTGGCGGTGAGCGCCAGAACCGAGGCTATGGCGGCCACGGCCAGTGCGGGTCGGCGTTTGGATGGCATGGGTGGGACTCCCCCTGAGGTTCTGAGCTGCTCTACGGCCTGTATGGAATTGTCATGCACCGCCCCGGCAATGGGGTGGTACCCCACTATGCCGGTGCCGCCTACGACGGCTGCGAGCGGGTCCTTGGTTCCCGGCCGCAAGGATCTTCGCCCAGCCCGTGATCCAGAGCGCCACGCGTCGTTGGTACGTACGGGGGACAGCCGGAGGGTGTTCAGCAGCAGGAGGACCGAGACGCGTGGCCGTGACCCAGCTCCCGCCGATGGCCCTGGCCGCCGTCTCCGACGACGGCGGCGCCGCCCAGGGCATTCTGCGGCGCCAGGCGCTGCGTGAGTCCGCCGCTCGCACCTACGCCCGGGCGCTGCCCATCGTTCCGGTGCGCGCCCGGGGGATGACGGTCGAAGGGGCCGACGGCCGCCGCTATCTCGACTGTCTCTCCGGGGCCGGGGCGCTGGCCCTGGGGCACAACCACCCGGTGGTACTGGACGCGATCCGGGCCGTCCTGGACGCGGAGGCGCCGCTACAGATCCTGGACCTGGCCACACCGGTCAAGGACGCCTTCACGGACGAGCTGTTCGCCACCCTGCCGCCCGGACTAGCCGCACGCGCGCGGGTGCAATTCTGCGGACCGGCGGGCACGGACGCGGTCGAGGCCGCGCTCAAGCTGGTGCGGATGGCCACCGGGCGCGACGGCCTGCTCGCCTTCTCCGGGGCCTACCACGGCATGACGGCCGGAGCCCTGGCCGCATCCGGCGGCGCCCCTGCCGCCGGTGTGACCCGGCTGCCCTTTCCGTACGACTACCGCTGCCCCTTCGGGGTCGGCGGGGAGCTCGGCGCCGAACTCTCCGCGCGCTGGACCGAGAAGCTGCTCGACGACCCGAAGGGCGGGGTGCCCGACCCGGCCGGGATGATCCTCGAACCGGTGCAGGGCGAGGGCGGGGTGATCCCGGCCCCGGACGGCTGGCTGCGCCGGATGCGCGACATCACCGCGGCCCGCTCCATCCCGCTCATCGCGGACGAGGTCCAGACCGGCGTCGGGCGCACCGGGGCCTTCTGGGCGGTCGACCACAGCGGGGTGCAGCCCGATGTGATGGTGCTGTCGAAGGCCATCGGCGGTGGCCTGCCGCTCGCCGTCGTGGTCTACCGCGAGGACCTCGACATCTGGCCCCCCGGAGCCCACGCGGGCACCTTCCGCGGCAACCAACTGGCCATGGCCGCGGGCGCCGCGACCCTCGCCTACGTCCGCGAGAACGACCTCGCCGAACGCGCGGCAACCGTCGGCGCCCGGATGCTGGACCGGCTCCGCCAATTCGCCACTGGGCGTGCGTGGATCGGAGACGTACGCGGCCGCGGCCTCATGATCGGCCTGGAACTGGTGAACCAGAACGCTGGGCCTGTCGAGGAGGCCGGGAACGCGGCGCCGGATGGGCACGCGGCGGGGGCCGGGCATGCCGCAGGGGCCGGGCATACCGCAGGGGCCGGAACCGCAACGAACGCCACCCGTGAGGAAACCCCGGGCTTCGCGTCCCCGGACCAGGCGTCCCTGTACCAGGCATCACCGAGCGAGGCGGCCGCCTGCGAGATGACTCCGCGCGAGGGAGCTCGACAGGAGGGAGCCCGATGGGTGGGAGCCCGACGGGTGGGCACTCAAGGCGACGGTAGGGGCAGGGCGTTGGACGGGGGAGCGCCGTACGCCGGTGACGCGCGTACGGGGGCTCCGCCCGCCGATCCCGCGCTCGCGGCGACCGTTCAGCAGGAGTGCCTGCGGCGCGGGCTCATCGTCGAACTCGGTGGGCGCCACGGCGCGGTGATCCGCCTTCTCCCCCCACTCACCATCACCGATGAGCAGACAGAGGCGGTCCTGGACCGGCTCACCGACGCCCTGGACGCGGCGATCCACACCGTCGGATCCCGCTCCCACGACCTCCCTCCCACCGCTGCCCCATTCGCCCCGCCGCTCGCCGGAGACCACCGGTGACGCGTTCCGCACCGTACGACCGCACCGCCATCGCACCACCGAAGGAGGCAGGCGCCGGGCCCAGGACATGAACGCCGTGACGCCCGCGCCGCACCCACCATGCCGCACATCCCCGGGGGAGCCCCTTTGCCTCCCCAACCGCAGCCCGTGCCCGGCGCCCTGACCGACCCCGACGACTCCGCCCGCCCCGGCCCCCCGCGGCCCCTCCCGCACCCGCCCCACACAGCGCCTCCCCCGTCCGAGGCGGCAAGACCGCCCGCCCCACCTGCGGCGGTCCCGACGGTCAGGGCACCGTCCACCGGCACGACGGCCGCCGACGACCAGACGGCGCCCCAAGGACCCCCAGCACCCCAAGCACCGCCATCGCCTCCAACGGTGGCATCGCCCGCCACGGCGCCGAGCGCCAGCGCGGCGGGAGCGGGAGCACCCCAGCCGCCCGCCCCGGAGCCGCCACTTGCTCCGGAGCCGCCGCCCGCCCCGGAGCCGTCGGCGGAGGAGCCGCCCTCGCTGCGGCTGCCCTCCCAGGGACCGCCCCCAGCCACGACGGCCGTGCCCCGGCAGAACCACGACGGCGATGAAGCGTCGTCAGACAACGGCACCCGCGAGCCCGGCACCCGCGCGCTCTGCGCGGATCCGCTCGACGACCCCGACTCGCAGATCGCGGCCGACGCCGCAGCCGTCGAGAACCTGCTGCGCTGCTGGGTGCGCGAGCGCGGCCTTGTGCGCACCGACGGGGACACCCTGCGCATTCCCCTCGCCGCCAGCGGAACCGTCCTCCTCGTCCCGGTGCGTTATTGGTCGCCCACCGGCTGGCACCGCTTCGGCCCGCCGCTGCTGGAGCACGGCCCCCATGACGCGCCCGCTGTCGGCGCCGTCACCCTCGCGGCCCTGCTCAGCCGCGAGGCGACGTACAGCGCGCGGCGGGACGACCCCGACGCGGACGCCACCGAGCTCGTCGGCCGTGTCGCGGACTCCGTACGGCGCACAGCCCTCTTTCTCACCCTCCGCCGGGCCACACCCGCCGATCCGAGCACGAGCACCCCGTTCCTCAGCGCCGAACAGTCCCTCCTCTTCGGTCACCCCCTGCATCCCACGCCGAAGAGCCGCGAAGGCCTCTCCGACTCCGAATCCACCGTCTGCTCACCGGAAACGCGTGGCTCCTTCCCCCTTCACTGGATCGCGGTCGGCCGGTCCGCGCTGGCCTGCGAGTCGGCCTGGACGGAGCGCGGCCGGACCGTGCCCGCCGAACGGCTCACCCTCTCCCTGGCGGGCAGCGACCTCCAACTGCCCACCGGTACCGTGCCCTTGCCCCTGCATCCCTGGCAGGCTCGCGAGATCCGGCACCGCCCGGAGGTCGCCGCGCTCTTCGACGCCGGCCTGCTGCACGACCTCGGGCCGTCCGGCGGGCCCTGGTACCCCACCTCCTCGGTCCGCACCGTCTACCGGCCCGGCGCTCCGGCCATGCTGAAACTCTCCCTCGGTCTGCGGATCACCAACTCCCGTCGTGAGAACCTCCGTAAGGAACTCCGCCGTGGTGTCGAGGTGCACCGGCTGCTCCGCAGCGGACTGGCCGAGCAGTGGCGGGCGGCCTTCCCCGGCTTCCCAGGCTTCGACATCGTCCGGGATCCGGCCTGGCTCGCCGTCGACGGACCGGATGGCGAGCCCCTGACCGGACTTGACGTCGTCATCCGGCATAACCCGTTCGGCCCCGGCGACGACGCCGTCTGCCTCGCCGGACTCCTCGCGCCGCGCCCCTGGCCGGGACAGCCGGTGATGCGCTCCCGGCTCGCCCGCCTCGTCGCCCGGCTCGCCGCTCGAACCGGCCGTTCCACCGCGGCCGTCGGCACGGAGTGGTTCCTGCGCTATCTGCACACGGTCGTACGCCCCCTGCTCTGGCTGGATGGAGAGGCCGGTATCGCGCTCGAGGCGCACCAGCAGAACACTCTGGTGCTGCTGGGCCCCGACGGCTGGCCGGTCGGTGGCCGCTACCGGGACAACCAGGGCTACTACTTCCGCGCGTCCCGGCACGCCGAACTCCAGCGCCGACTGCCCGGTATCGGTGGCCGCAGCGACACCTTCGTCTCCGACGACGTCACCGACGAACGGTTCGCCTACTACCTGGGTGTCAACAACGTCCTCGGGCTGATCGGCGCCATCGGGTCCCAGCGACTCGTCGACGAGCGCGTTCTGCTGGCGGCGTTCCGCCGCTTTCTCGCCGAGGCCGCGTCCGGCCCCGGCAGAACCCGCTCACCGCTTCCCGCCCGGCTCCTGGAGACACCCACCCTGCGCTGCAAGGCCAATCTGCTCACGCGGCTGTGCGGCCTGGACGAGCTCGTGGGACCGGTGGACACCCAGTCCGTCTATGTGACCATCCCCAACCCCCTTTCCATGTCCGTCTCGCCCTCCGGCTCCACCGCTGTCACTCCCATGGCTTGACTCCGCGACCCGCGATCACGCCCCTCACCGCCCCACGTCCCTCCCGACGTGCCCAGACCCCTGAGAGGAGAGCATCGCCGTGCCGCACACCGACTCCAGTACGAGCTCCAGCACCGACGACACCATCGACATGCGGCTGCGCCAGGAACAGGAAGAGGACATCGCACGACTCATCGACCTGGGCTCCGCCCGGCCGGAGGCCGACGCCCGGCCGGATCTGCTCGACCACATCGTCGAATGGGGGCCCACCGATACCCCGTTGGGCACCTTCCAGCTCGTCCCCGTCCGCATCGGGCGCGATCTGCGGCTCATCGCCCAATGGATGAACGACCCGTCCGTGGCCGCCTTCTGGGAGCTCGGCGGCCCCGAGGAAGCGACCGCGAGCCACCTCAGGGACCAGCTCGACGGCGATGGGCGCAGCGTGCCCTGTTTGGGCGTCCTGGACGGCGTCCCGATGAGCTATTGGGAGGTGTACCGCGCCGATCTGGACCCGCTCGCGCGGTACTACCCGGCCCGGCCGCATGACACGGGTATCCACCTGCTCATCGGCCGGGTCAGCGATCGCGGCCGCGGCCTGGGGACCACGCTGCTCCGCGCGGCCGCCGACCTCGTCCTCGAACACCGTCCGTCCTGCACCCGGGTCGTGGCCGAACCGGATCTCCGCAACACCCCCTCCGTGGCCGCCTTCCTCGGCGCCGGCTTCCGCTTCTCCGCGGAAGTCGAACTTCCCGGCAAACGCGCCGCGCTGATGCTGCGCGACCGTGCCCTGCGACACGTCCTGTGAACCTCCGCAACCATCCGTGCCCCCCGGTGATCCATCTGCCTCGATGCGAGATTCCACTGTTGATACACCGCTCGCCCGGTCCCGGTTCCCACGCGGCGCGGACCCGCCCGTGCCACCGAGCGAAGATCCGTCCGAACCCGCCCCGGCCGAAACCGTCCGTCACCGACTACGCCGACGGGAGTGATGTCGGTGCCGCCCCTTAGGCTGGCAGCCCTATGACTGAATCGTCCTCGCCTCCACTCGAAGATCTGCTGCACGCCGCCGTAACCGCCGTCGGCGGCACCGAGCGCCCTGGCCAGACCGCCATGGCCCAAGCGGTGGCGGAGGCGATCGACGACAGCTCACACCTGCTGGTCCAGGCCGGCACCGGCACCGGGAAGTCCCTGGGCTACCTGGTGCCCGCGCTCGCCCACGGCGAGCGCGTCGTCGTCGCCACGGCGACCCTCGCCCTACAGCGGCAGCTCGTCGAGCGCGACCTTCCCCGCACCGTGGAGGCGCTGCATCCGCTGCTGCGCCGCCGCCCCGAGTTCGCCATGCTCAAGGGCCGCTCCAACTATCTGTGTCTGCACCGGCTCCACGAGGGCGTCCCGCAGGAGGACGCGGATGAGGCCGGGCTCTTCGACCCGTTCGAGGCCGCCGCGCCCACCAGCAAGCTCGGCAAGGACCTGCTGCGGCTGCGCGACTGGTCGGACGATACCGAGACGGGCGACCGGGACGATCTGACCCCCGGTGTCTCGGACCGCGCCTGGTCCCAGGTGTCGGTCACCTCCCGGGAGTGCCTCGGCGCGTCCAAATGCGCCTATGGTGCGGAGTGCTTCGCCGAGGCCGCCCGTGAGCGGGCCAAGCTCGCCGACGTCGTCGTCACCAATCACGCGCTGCTCGCCATCGACGCGATCGAGGGCGCCCCCGTGCTGCCCAGCCATGAGGTGCTGATCGTCGACGAGGCCCATGAGCTGGTCTCCCGGGTCACCGGCGTCGCCAGCGGAGAGCTCACCCCGGGCCAGGTCAACCGCGCTGTGCGGCGTGCCGCGAAGCTGGTCAACGAACAGGCGGCGGATGCTCTACAGACCGCCTCCGAGGGCTTCGAGCGGCTGATGGAGCTCGCCCTGCCCGGCCGCCTCGAGAAGATCCCCGAGGATCTCGGCTATGTGCTGATGGCGCTGCGCGACGCGGCCCGCACGGTGATCTCGGCGCTCGGCGCCACACGGGACGCCTCGGTCAAGGACGAGGACGCGGTCCGCAAGCAGGCGCTGGGCGCCGTGGAGAACATCCACCAGGTGGCCGAGCGGATTGTCGAAGCCTCCGAGTACGACGTGGTCTGGTACGAGCGGCACGACCGCTTCGGCGCCTCGCTGCGCGTCGCCCCGCTCTCCGTGTCGGGTCTCCTGCGCGAGAAGTTGTTCGAGGACCGGTCCGTCGTCCTCACCTCCGCCACGCTCAAGCTGGGCGGGGACTTCAACGGGGTGGCGGCCTCACTCGGTCTCGCCCCCGAGAGTCCGCAGGATCCGGAGGGCGGCGAGGAGGCCGCGCCGCACTGGCAGGGTCTCGACGTCGGCTCGCCCTTCGACTACTCCAAGCAGGGGATTCTCTACGTCGCCAAGCATCTCGCCCAGCCCGGCCGCGAGGGCAGCCGCGCCGATATGCTCGATGAGCTCGCCGAGCTGGTCGAGGCCGCGGGGGGTCGCACGCTCGGGCTGTTCTCGTCCATGCGCGCCGCCCAGGCGGCCGCGGAGGGGTTGCGTGGGCGCCTGGACATGCCCATCCTCCTCCAGGGCGAGGAGACGCTGGGCGAGCTGATCCGCTCCTTCTCCGCCGACGCCAGGACCTGCCTGTTCGGCACGCTGTCCCTCTGGCAGGGCGTCGATGTGCCGGGGCCCAGCTGTCAGTTGGTGGTGATGGACCGGGTGCCCTTCCCCCGCCCCGACGACCCTCTGATGAGTGCCCGGCAGAAGGCGGTGGAGGAGGCCGGAGGCAATGGCTTCATGGCCGTCGCCGCGACCCATGCCGCGCTGCTGATGGCCCAGGGCGCGGGCCGACTGGTGCGGGCCTCCGGCGACCGGGGCATCGTCGCCGTCCTCGATCCGCGGGTCGAGCGGGCCCGCTACGGTTCGTTCCTCCGCAAGTCCATGCCGGAATTCTGGTACACCACCGACCGCAACCAGGTGCGCCGCTCGCTGGCCGCCATCGACGCGGCGGCCAAGGAACAGGAGGCCTAGCGGGGGCGCGGGTCGCCTCAGCGGTCGTCTCGTACGACAGTGCCTCGACGGTTACGACAGGGCCTCGACGGTCGCGCGACACAGCAGGGCCCCGGAACCGGCGCAGTGGTCCCGGGGCCCGGTCGTGGGGCACGCTAAGGGCGTACCTCGATCCGGCGCGCTCAGACGCGCCGCAGCACTGCGACCACCTTGCCCAGAATGGTCGCCTCGTCGCCGGGGATCGGCTGGTAGGCGGCGTTGTGCGGGAGGAGCCACACATGGCCGTCCTCACGCTTGAAACGCTTCACCGTGGCCTCGCCGTCGAGCATCGCGGCGACGATGTCGCCGTTCTCAGCGACGGGCTGGCGGCGCACCGTCACCCAGTCGCCGTCGCAGATGGCGGCCTCGATCATGGAGTCGCCGACCACCTTCAGCACGAAGAGCTCACCGTCGCCGACCAGCTGCCGGGGGAGCGGGAAGACATCCTCGACCGACTCCTCGGCGAGGATCGGGCCACCGGCCGCGATCCGGCCGACCAGCGGCACATAAGAGGCGGCGGGCTTGCCGGTGGTGTCCGGGGGCTGGGTGCTGGGCTGGTCGGAGCCGCGGACCTCGTAGGCCCGGGGCCGATGGGGGTCGCGCCGCAGAAAGCCCTTCCGCTCCAGGGCCATCAGCTGATGGGCGACGGATGAGGTGCTGGAGAGGCCCACCGCCTGACCGATCTCCCGCATGGACGGCGGGTAGCCACGCCGCTGCACAGAGTCGCGAATGACCTCGATGACGCGCCGCTGCCGGTCGGTCAGCCCCGAGCTGTCCGCCCGGATGCCTGGAGGTCGCCCTGGTAGCGAGCGCGCTGGCTTCTGCCCCTCCGGCGTCGTGGCGTCGTCGTTCATCGGGTGGGTCTGGTTCATCGCGTGTGTCTGTTCGAGTCGGCTCTGGGAGCGCTCCTGGGCGGTAACAGTGGCGCTCTCTGCGGTGGTGGTCACGACGGCCCCTCTCGAGATGTTCTCCCTAGTTGGACAACGGTAGTTGCTTTCGAAAGGTTGCGCCAAACACACGTTCGAGTGAAATATCGCAGATGGACTGACGTGATCACAGGGTTGGGTGTATAGGCCGTTTGTTCCGGTCGCCGTGCGGCGGCCCCAGTCTTGCATCCCGACCCCTGTGAATCCGGGACGCACGGGGTTCGCGTAGTCTCGTGCCTGCTCCCGACCCGTGACACGCCATCCGGCTCGGTTGAGTGCCGGACACCAGATCTAGTGGTTTGATGGATGCAAGCCACCCACAGGTTGTGGTCCCTGGTGGATCCGTCGACAGGGTTTTGGCCTATGCTTGTGGCCGCCTCGGAGGGCCTCACGGCCCGGACGGGGCTCATCAGGCATGTCCAGGCATGTTCAGTCATGCGCCGTTTTTGAGGGTGAGGGAGGGATCGGAGTCATGCACTGCCCCTTCTGTAGGCACCCCGACAGCCGCGTCGTCGACAGCCGCACCACGGATGACGGCTGCTCGATCCGCAGGCGCCGCCAGTGCCCCGACTGCTCGCGCCGCTTCACGACCGTGGAGACCGCGTCACTCATGGTGATCAAGCGGAGCGGGGTCACCGAGCCCTTCAGCCGCGACAAGGTCATCTCGGGGGTTCGCAAGGCGTGCCAGGGCCGTCCCGTCACCGAGGACGCCCTCGCCAAGCTCGGTCAGCAGGTGGAGGAGGCGGTCCGGGCCACCGGCAGTGCCGAGCTGTCCACCCATGACGTCGGGCTCGCCATACTCGGCCCGCTCCAGAAGCTCGACCTCGTCGCCTACCTCCGCTTCGCCTCCGTCTACCGCGCCTTCGACTCCCTCGAGGACTTCGAGGCCGCCGTGGCGGAGTTGCGTGACCAGCAACGGCCTCCCGCGCACGACCGCGGGCCCGGCGCCGAAGGGGCCGCGGAGGCCCCCGCGCCGGCCATCGCCGCCGACTGACCGGCGGCCCACACACCCGCCCGGGGCGCTTGCCGCGTCCGGGTGAAAGACAGACACACCGTGCCCGGGGAAGAAATGGGCACATCAGGGCGTTTTCGCCCGTACAGGGAGGCGGAATGACAGAGACGACGAGCGGCCCGGCACGAGGCTCCCGCTCCAAGGGCAGCAAGGCGAACAAGGGTCTGCGCATCGAGCGCATCCACACCACCCCCGGCGTGCATCCGTACGACGAGGTGGTCTGGGAGCGCCGTGACGTCGTCATGACCAACTGGCGCGACGGTTCGGTCAACTTCGAGCAGCGCGGCGTGGAGTTCCCCGACTTCTGGTCGGTGAACGCGGTCAACATCGTCACAAGCAAGTACTTCCGTGGCGCGGTGGGCTCCCCGGACCGCGAGGCGAGCCTGAAGCAGCTCATCGACCGCGTGGTGCACACCTACCGCAAGGCAGGTGAGGACAATGGCTACTTCGCCTCGCCCGCGGACGCCGAGATCTTCGACCACGAGCTCACCTACGCGCTGCTGCACCAGGTCTTCAGCTTCAACTCGCCTGTCTGGTTCAACGTCGGCACCAAGCAGCCGCAGCAGGTCAGCGCCTGCTTCATCCTCTCCGTGGACGACTCCATGGAGTCGATCCTGGACTGGTACAAGGAAGAGGGGATGATCTTCAAGGGCGGCTCCGGCGCCGGCCTGAACCTCTCCCGCATCCGCTCCTCCAAGGAGCTCCTCTCCTCTGGCGGCAACGCCTCCGGCCCCGTCTCCTTCATGCGCGGCGCCGACGCCTCCGCCGGAACGATCAAGTCGGGGGGCGCCACCCGCCGGGCCGCCAAGATGGTCGTGCTCGATGTCGATCACCCGGACATCGAGGCGTTCATCGAGACCAAGGTCAAGGAGGAGGAGAAGATCCGCGCCCTGCGCGACGCGGGCTTCGACATGGATCTGGGCGGCGACGACATCACGTCCGTCCAGTACCAGAACGCCAACAATTCCGTCCGCGTGAACGACGCGTTCATGAAGGCGGTGGAGTCCGGCTCCTCGTTCGGGCTGCGCAGCCGGCTGACCGGTGAGCCCATCGAGGAGATCGACGCCAAGGCGCTCTTCCGCAAGATGGCCGAGGCCGCCTGGGCCTGCGCCGACCCGGGCATCCAGTACGACGACACCATCAACCACTGGCACACCTCGCCGGAGTCGGGCCGGATCACCGCCTCCAACCCGTGCAGCGAGTACATGCACCTGGACAACTCCTCGTGCAACCTCGCCTCGCTCAACCTGATGAAGTTCCTCCAGGACGACGACGCGGGCAACCAGCGTTTCGACGCCGAGCGCTTCGCCAAGGTCGTCGAGCTGGTCATCACTGCGATGGACATCTCCATCTGCTTCGCGGACTTCCCGACCGAGAAGATCGGCGAGACCACCCGTGCCTTCCGCCAGCTGGGCATCGGCTACGCCAACCTGGGTGCCCTGCTGATGGCCACCGGCCACGCCTACGACAGCGACGGCGGCCGGGCCCTGGCCGGGGCCATCACCTCCCTGATGACCGGCACCTCGTACAAGCGCTCCGCTGAGCTCGCCGCCGTGGTCGGCACGTACGACGGCTACGCCCGGAACGCGGACGCCCACAAGCGCGTCATGAAGCAGCACTCGGACGCCAACGCCGCCGCCAAGCGCATGGACGACCTGGACACCCCGGTCTGGGCCGCGGCCACCGAGGCCTGGCAGGACGTGCTGCGCCTCGGCGAGAAGAGCGGCTACCGCAACGCCCAGGCGTCGGTGCTCGCGCCCACCGGGACCATCGGCCTGATGATGGACTGCGACACCACGGGCGTCGAGCCGGACCTGGCCCTGGTCAAGTTCAAGAAGCTGGTCGGCGGCGGCTCCATGCAGATCGTGAACAACACGGTCCCCAAGGCGCTCAAGCGGCTCGGCTACCAGGAGGAGCAGGTCGAGGCGATCGTCGCCCACATCGCCGAGCACGGCAATGTGATCGACGCGCCGGGGCTGAAGCCCGCGCACTACGAGGTCTTCGACTGCGCGATGGGCGAGCGCTCCATCTCGCCGATGGGCCATGTGCGGATGATGGCGGCCGCCCAGCCGTTCCTGTCCGGCGCGATCTCCAAGACGGTCAACATGCCGGAGTCGGCCACCGTCGAGGAGATCGAGGAGATCTACTTCGAGGGCTGGAAGCTCGGTATCAAGGCGCTGGCGATCTACCGCGACAACTGCAAGGTCGGTCAGCCGCTCTCCGCCAAGAAGAAGGAGGAGAAGGAGCAGGCCGAGCCCGAGGTCGAGAAGGTCGTCGAGTACCGCCCGGTCCGCAGGCGCCTCCCCAAGGGCCGTCCCGGCATCACCACCTCCTTCACGGTGGGCGGTGCCGAGGGCTACATGACCGCCAACTCCTACCCGGACGACGGTCTCGGTGAGGTCTTCCTGAAGATGTCCAAGCAGGGCTCGACCCTGGCGGGCATGATGGACGCCTTCTCGATCGCCGTGTCGGTCGGCTTGCAGTACGGCGTGCCGCTGGAGACCTACGTCTCGAAGTTCACCAATATGCGCTTCGAGCCGGCCGGTATGACGGACGACCCGGACGTGCGGATGGCGCAGTCGATCGTCGACTACATCTTCCGTCGGCTGGCGCTGGACTTCCTGCCCTTCGAGACCCGCTCGGCGCTCGGCATCCACTCCGCCGAGGAGCGCCAGCGCCACCTGGAGACCGGGTCCTACGAGGCCGCCGACGACGAGGTGGACGTCGAGGGCCTGGCCCAGTCGGCGCCGCGCCATGTGGCCGCCCCGAAGAGCAGTGGGTCGTCGTCGCAGTCGCGGAGCGGGTCCGAGTCGGCGAAGGAGGCTCACAGCTCGACCGAACTGGTCGAGATCCAGCTGGGGCTGAACGCGGACGCGCCGCTCTGCTTCTCCTGCGGCACCAAGATGCGCCGTGCGGGCAGCTGCTACCTGTGCGAGGGCTGCGGTTCGACGAGCGGGTGCAGCTGATCGCGAGCCCTTACGGATGACGTCCGAGGGATGACATCCCAGGGCTGACATCCCAGGCGGGGCGCGGACCTTCGGGCCCGCGCCCCGCCGCTGTTGTCCCCGGCGCCGTACGCCGCGATGGCGAACCGGGGGCGGACTCTCCGGTATGTGATGAGGGCCACCGTACGGCCGTAGGATGGCGCGGTGCTGGTCAAGTGGATTCGCTGCACCGTGGTGGACCGCCCGGGTTTCGAGCGGGGGCAGCGGAAGTGGGCGGGGTTGCCCGGCGAACCGGGATTCCGGGGGCAGGGCGGTGGCTGGAGCCGGGGGCGGCCGAATGTGGCGCATGTCTTCTCGTTCTGGGAGAGCCGGGCGTTCTACGACTCCTTCATGGCGCGCTCGCACGACCGGCTGGCGGCCTCGCAGTCGGGCACGTACCGGGATATGCAAGTCCGGCTGTTCGAGCACCGATTCGATGTGAAGGTCGGCTTCGAGCCGCGGTTCTCGGACGCGGACGTGGTGCGCGTCGCGCACTGCCGGGTGCGCCCCGACCGGGTGGATCACTTCACGTTGGTGCAGGAGAAGGTGTGGAATCCGGCCATGGCCGGGTCGCCCGGGATGCTGCGAGGGGTGTTCGGGGAGGCGCCGGGGAACGAGTTCCTGGTGCTGTCGATGTGGGACTCGGCGGCCGAGCACGGGAAGTACCGGGTGGAGCGGGTCGAACGGCTCGGCCTGCGCGCGCAGACGGAAGCGGATGTGGCGGCGATCGCCGGTGATGTCGTACGGGTCGAGTCCGCCTGGACGGTGTGAGGCGGGGCCCTCTGCCGGTCGAGGAACGGTCCTGATCAGTGGCGGTCGGGGAGGTAGGCCCCGGCCCGGACCGCGGCGGCGACGGCGGCCGCCGTCTGGTCGGCGAGCGGGGTGTCGATGGGCTCGCGGGTGATGAGCGCCCGGAAGAACAAGGGCGCGGAGACGGCGCGTACGACCGCCGCGGCGTCGGTGCCGGAGGGGGCCTCACCTCGGTCGACGGCCCGCCGCACCACGGATTCGCAGCGCGCGAAGCGCTCGGTGTAGAAGTCGCGCAGCGCCCGCGCCGCGCGCTCGGACTGGAACGCGGCCGCGATGAAGGCGGTCGGCGCGGCGGCGGCCGACGCGCTGCCGAAGGTCTCGATCACCTCGCGGGCGAGGGCGCGCAGATCGCCCTCCAGATTCCCGGTGTCGGGCGGGGCCCAGGCGTCCTCTCCCGCCAGGTCCAGCGCGTCCGCCACGAGCCCTTCGACGCTGCCCCAGCGCCGGTAGACCGTCGTCTTGTGGATGCCTGAGCGCTCGGCGACGTACTCCACGGTCAGACCGGGGTAGCCGTGCTCGGCGAGGCCGGTGAGCACTGCGTCGCGCACCGCCGAGCGGGTGCGCGCGGTGCGACCGCCGGGGCGGACGGTGCCCGGTGTCGGGGCGGCGCTCTCTGCGGACAAGTGCAACTCCAGTTGTGTTAGTGGGTTCGCTGTGCCATGCTGAGGGTAACGCAACTTTAGTTGTGTTTGGAGTGTGCGGTCCGGGTGGCCGCTCGCGTGCTCGGAGGTGTGCCCTTGCCCACTCAGATCTCGCTGCGAGGCGTCACGCTGTCCCGGGGTGACCGGCTGCTGCTCGACGACGTGTCCTTCGCGGTGCGGCCCGGGGAGCGGATCGGCGTCGTGGGGGAGAACGGGGCCGGTAAGTCCACGCTGCTGCGGCTGCTGGCCGGGCGCGAGGCACCGGACGACGGCGCCGTGGTGACGGTGGCCGACGGTGGCGTCGCACACCTCGGCCAGACCCCCGAGCTGCCGCCGGACCATACGGTGCGCGACGCGGTGGACACCGCCCTCGCCGAGATGCGCGCCATGGAGCGCGGGCTGCGCGAGCTGGAGGCGGAGCTCGGCGGCGACGCCCCTGACGCCCCCGACGCGCTCGTCGCGTACGGCGATCTGCTCACCGCGTTCGAGGCCCGCGGCGGCTATGAGGCGGATGCCCGGGTGGAGAAGGCCCTGCACGGCCTGGGGCTCGGCGGCATCGGGTACGAGCGGCGGCTGGGCAGCCTGTCGGGCGGTGAGCAGGCCCGGCTCGGGCTCGCCTGGCTGATCGCGGCCGCCCCCGAGGTGATGCTGCTGGACGAGCCGACGAACCACCTCGACGGCACGGCGCTCGGCTGGCTGGAGGAGGCGCTCCGGGCGCATCACGGCACCGTCCTCGCGGTCTCCCACGACCGGGTCTTCCTGGAGCGGGTGGCGACCGCGATCGTCGAGGTGGACGCCGACCGGCGCACCCTGGCGCGGTACGGCGGGGGGTACGGCGGATTCGTCGCCGAGCAGACCGCCGCGCGCCGCCGCTGGGAGCAGGCGTACGAGGAGTGGTGCGCGGAGACGGCCGCGCTCGCCGAGGCCGCCACCACCGTCGCCCGGCGGGTCGCCCCCGGCCGCGGCATGAAGGACGGCAACAAGATGGCCTACGACCGGGACCGGGGGCGTGTGCAGTCCTCGGTGTCCAGCAGGGTGCGGAACGCGCGGGAGAGGCTGCGCAGACTCCAGGAGGATCCGGTGCCGCGCCCACCGGCGCCGCTGCGGTTCTCGGCGCTCCCCGCCGCGGGCACGACGGACGGTCCGCTCATCGATCTTCACGATGTCCGCGTGGGGGAGCGGCTGGCGGTCGACCGGCTCACGGTGGCGGCCGGAGACAGGCTCCTCGTCCACGGTGCCAACGGCGCGGGAAAATCCACGTTGCTGCGGGTCATGGCCGGGGTGGAGAAACCCGAGGCCGGCCGGGTGGCCCGCCGGGGCAGGATCGGCTACCTCGCCCAGGAGATACCGGTTGCCCGGCCCCGGGAGCGACTGCTGTCGGCCTTCGGCCGGGGGCTGCCGGGGACACCGGAGGAGCAGGCCGACCTGCTGCTGTCGTACGGGCTGTTCCGCCCGGATGCCCTCCACGTCCCGGTGGGGTCGCTCTCCGCGGGCCAGCGCCGTCGGCTTGCCCTCGCCCGGCTGCTGGCCCGCCCCGCCGATCTGCTGCTGCTCGACGAGCCGACCAACCATCTCGCCCTCGGCCTGGTGGAGGAACTGGAGGAGGCGCTGGCCCAGTGGACCGGGGCGCTGGTGGTGGTCTCGCACGACCGGCTGCTGCGCAGTCGCTTCACCGGGCGGCGCCGTGAGATACGAGGAGGCCGGCCCCTGGCCGAGGAGGGGCGCGAGGCGTCGGCCACGGGCTCGATCTAGGGTGGCGCCATGGCACGACCCCGGCGCATCGTCCTCCTACGGCACGGAGAATCGGAGGGGAATGTCGATGACTCGGTGTACGAAACCGTGCCCGACCATGCTCTGAAGTTGACCGAGACCGGCCGTCGGCAGGCCCAGGAGGCAGGTGAGCGGCTGCGCGCCGCCTTCGGCGACGAGCACGTGTCGATCTATGTGTCGCCGTACCGCCGCACCCACCAGACCCTGAAACTGCTCGATCTCGACCCCTCCCGCACCCGGATCAGGGAGGAGCCGCGGCTGCGGGAGCAGGACTGGGGGAACTGGCAGGACCGCGAGGACGTGCGGAAGCAGAAGGCGTACCGCGACGCCTACGGGCACTTCTTCTACCGGTTCGCACAGGGTGAGTCGGGCGCCGACGTCTACGACCGGGTGGACGCCTTCCTGGACAGCCTGTGGCGCAGTTTCCAGGACCCGGCACATCCGCCGAACGTCCTGCTGGTGACCCATGGAATGACCATGCGGCTGTTCTGCATGCGGTGGCTGCACTGGAGCGTCGCCGAATTCGAGTCGCTGTCGAACCCCGGCAACGGCGAGATGCGGACGCTGCTGCTCGGCTCCGACGGGCGTTACCACCTCGACCGGCCCTTCGAGCACTGGTGCGCCCCCAAGCCCTACGGCCATACCGGTTAGAGTGCGCAGCGATGACCGCTGACCGTTTCCACCGGGCTCTGCGGAGCCTGCGCGGGCTGGCCGTGGGCGACGCCCTCGGCTCCCAGTTCTTCGTCCCTGCCAACTATCCCCACCTCAAGCGCCGCGAGCTGCCGCCCACCCCCTGGCAGTGGACCGACGACTCCGAGATGGCCTGTTCGATCCTGGCCGTCCTGGTGACCCACGGCCGGATCGACCAGGACGATCTCGCCCGGTCCTTCGCCGACCACCATGACTTCGACCGGGGCTACGGCCCCGCCGTGAACCGGATGCTCCGCCTGATCAGGGAGGGCGGCGACTGGCGTGACCTGGCCGCCGGACTGTTCCAGGGGCAGGGTTCGTGGGGCAACGGCGCCGCCATGCGGATCGCCCCGCTGGGCGCCTGGTACGCGGGCGATGTGGAGCAGGCCACGCATCAGGCGGAGATCTCGGCGTACACCACGCATCAGCACCGCGAGGCGGTGGCGGGAGCCATGGCGGTGGCCGCGGCCGCGGCGCTGGTGGCCGATCCGGCGGGCCACGGCGGGCCCGGGGAACTGCTGGACCGGGTGGTCGACGTGGTGCCGCGCAGCGCCGTCCAGGCCGGGCTGCGCCGCGCCCGCGACATGCTCGACTACGCGGACGCCGGGACCGTCGCCGCGGTGCTCGGCTGCGGCCGCCGCACCAGCGCCCACGACACGGTGCCGTTCGCCCTGTGGGCGGCCGCTCGCCACCTGGGTTCCTTCGAGGAGGCGTTCTGGAGGACGGCCTCGGCCGGCGGAGATGTGGACACCACCTGCGCCATCGTCGGGGGAGTGATCGCGTCCGAGGCCGCCGGTGCGCCGCCCGCCGACTGGCTGGATCGCACCGAGGCGTTGCCGGAGTGGGTCCCGGCGGGTGCCGACTGACCTTTCGTATGGGCGTGATGCGGTGCGCCGTCCGGTTTGCCCCATCCTTCGAACCGCCCTTGTGCCGAGCCATGTTGGGTGGAAACGGACCCGGAGCCCCAGGGCGGCGACCGTCGGCGGCGGCCGGTGATCACTGCTGGGGATCCGGGTTCCGAACGCAGGTAAGACCGGCGTAAGGTTGTCCTCGCCATGGCCTATGAACCGCCCACCCACAGTGTCGAGCGCTCGCTCCGAGCCACGACGGGAGCCAAGATCGTCGTTGGTATCGACGAAGTCGGGCGCGGGGCATGGGCCGGTCCGGTGACGGTCTGCGCGGCGGTCACCGGTCTGCGCCGTCCGCCGACCGGGCTCACCGACTCCAAGCTGCTGAGTCCCAAGAAGCGCACGGCCCTGGCCCTGGAGTTGGACTCCTGGGTCACCGCACACGCCCTGGGTCACTCCTCTCCCGAGGAGATCGACGACCTGGGGATGACGGCCGCCCTCCGGCTCGCCGCCACGCGTGCGCTGGACGCGCTGCCGGTCCGGCCGGATGCGGTGATCCTGGACGGGAAGTACGACTACCTCGGCGGTCCCTGGACGGTTCGTACGGTCATCAAGGGCGATCAGTCCTGTGTGTCCGTCGCCGCCGCCTCGGTGATCGCCAAGGTTCACCGGGATGCGATGATGGCCGAACTGGGAGTCGAGCACACGGACTTCTGCTTCGGGGACAACGCCGGATATCCGTCCCCCACACACCGTGCCGCCCTGCGGGAACTGGGGCCCACGCCCCACCACCGGCTGTCCTGGGCCTATATGGACGGGCTGCCCCGCTGGCGGCACCTGAAGCGGTTCCGCAGCACATCCGAACCGGTCGGGCTGGAGGACGAAGGCCAACTCGGCTTCGACTTCTGAGCAGACCAAGCGGTCGAAACCGCCACCCGCCGATGCGACTCGCACCGACGTTTGATAGACATCAGCCCATGCCTCTCATCCCCGAGGAGCCTCAGATTCACGAGAGTGTCCCGGGTCCCCGCGCGACACCGGCCGCAGGCCGTACCGCGCCGACCCCTCGTCCTGTCCCTGGTCCCGGCCCCCGGCCCGCACCGCGGCGGCCCGGAAGCCCCGGTCCCAACCGTGGCTCCGCCGGAACCTCGTCGGCTCAGTCGCAGCGCACCACGAGTGATGCGACGAAGCCCGTGCCGACCGCTCCGGCGGCTTCGGCTGCCAAGACCGCACCCGCCGCCACGAAGGCCACGCCCCAGATCCAGCTGATCCCCGCCACGGTGGACGGCGCCCTGGACGCGGCGGACGAGGCGGTCGACCTGCTGCTGGATTCCGGTCGGCCCCCTGGTGAGATCCTGGTGCTGACCACCGGGGAGCAGCATCCGTGGGCGGCACATGAGTTGTCCTTCGGCGAGGCGTCCTACTGGGCGCAGCACGACGCCGGAGACGATGTCTTCTACGCCGGCGCGGACGCCGACCGTCTCAAGGACCGTCCGGTCGTGGTCGTCGCCGTCAACGGTGGTGTGGACGACGCCGTGGCCCGCGCGCTGCCCAAGGCGATGGGCCGTGCCGGGACGCTGTTGATCGTCTGCGGCGATCCGGAGCGCATCAACACCCTCATCGGTTCGGGCGCCTGAGGCCGCACGTCCCCGAACGCCCGGTGTCCGGCGGTCTCTGTCCCCCGTGGCGGAGCTGTCCGGCGTCCGGACGGCCGGTGGCCGTGCGGCCCGCGACCGGTCAGACGGCGGCGGGGTGGCTCAGTGCCTTGCGCCGCCCTCCCAGGTGGGGCCGCGGCAGCGCCTTGGCGTCGCCGTCGCCCTCGACGGCCACGCCCAGTTCGGCAGGCAGCGAAGCGGAGTGCGGCCGACGGCCGCCCCGCCCCTCACCGAGGACCCGCCATCCGTCGTGGGTCAGCGTGATGTACGCACCGCAGCGCAGGCCGTGCAGGGTGCAGGCGTCGCGCAGCCCCCACATCCAGGCGCCGTCCTCCTCCGTCCACCGGCTCTCGCCCTCGCGGCAGTAGAGCAGCACGGCGGTGCGGATCGGTGTGCGGCGTCGCAGATCGTGCGGGATCACCCGGCGCAACTGCGCCAGCAGCGCGTTCCGGAAGTCCCAGCCGTCGACGGCGGCAGCGCCGCGGCGGACGAACGAGGCGCTCGCCGCGAGCCGTTCCTCCGGATCGAGGACCGCGACGACGGCGGTCGAGGGCGTCGGCAGATGGCGGATGTGCAGTCCGGTGACCACCTCGCGCGGATTGCGCAGCAACGGGATTCCCGCTGCCGCCCACTCGGCGGGCTGGAGCATCCGGCCGGCTCGGGAAGCGGAATCGGCGGCCGGTGGCGGAACGAAGCCGAAGGTCACGGTCCTCCCTTCGTCTGCGCCCACGGTCCGTGCGAAGGGTCGGGCACGGGCGCAGGCCACGACACAGCCCCGTCGGTACCACGGCCGGACCGGGGGCGGGGGAGCTGCTCACAATTCTCGCGGTACTGCCCGCGTGCGGCAATGCACAGTCGGCACCGCTGACCGTTTTAGCGGGATGTGCGTTCTATATTCCTCGCCGCTTCGCGCCCCGTCGCAACCGCGGCCGCCTCTATCCCTGCACGGCCAGGACCAGCGGAAACACCCCGGCCGCCCCGGCCCGGCGGAGCAGCCGGGAGGCGACGGCCAAGGTCCAGCCGGTGTCCGCCAGGTCGTCCACCAGCAGCACCGGTCCACCCGCCTCGGCAAGGGCCGCGGCCAGCGGGGGCGGCACGGTCAGCGCGCCGTGCAGCGCCCGCAGCCGTTGGGCGCTGTTGGTGCGCGGCACCCGGGTGTCGATCTCGCCGTCGTGGTACGCGACGCTTCCGAGTAGGGGCAACCGGCCAACGGTGGCGATCCGTTCGCCGAGTGACCCGATCAGCTGTGGGCGGGTGCGCGAGGCGATCGTGACCACGCCCACCGGGCGGTCCGGGGCGTCCGGCGCGCCCGAGGCCCAGCCGCCGGGGCCCTTGGCCCAGTCGGCGAGCACGGTCACCACCGCACCGGCCACATCGTCGGGCACCGGGGCGTCCGGGTTCTGGGGGGCCAGCAGCGGCCGCAGCCGGTTTCCCCAGCCGATGTCGGACAGACGGCCCAGGGCCCGGCCCGGAGCGGCCTGCTCACCCGCCGGAATGCGGCCCTTGAGCTCGACGCCCACCGCGGGCAGCCCGGTCGGCCACATACGGCGCGGCTCCACCTCGACACCGGGCCGCCCCAGCTCACCGCGCGCCGCGTCCAGCGCGGCGGCGGACACCTCGGTGGTGAACCGCGCCCCCGCGCAGTTGTCACAGCGGCCACAGGGCGCCGCCTTCTCGTCGTCCAGCTGCCGCCGCAGGAACTCCATCCGGCAGTCGGCCGTGGTGGCGTACTCCCGCATGGCCTGCTGCTCGGTCTCCCGCTGGCGCGCCACCCACGCATACCGCTCCGCGTCATACGCCCAGGCCTGCCCGGTGGCGGTCCAGCCGCCGCGCACCCGCCGCACCGCGCCGTCCACGTCGAGCACCTTGAGCATGATCTCCAGACGCGACCGCCGCAGCTCGACCTGGGGCTCGAGCGCGGGCAGCGACACCGGCCGGTCCGACGACGCGAGCACGTCGAGCGTGCGGCGCACCTGCTCCTCGGGCGGGAAGGCGAGCGAGGCGAAATACCGCCAGATCGCCTCGTCCTCACGACCGGGCAGGAGCAGCACCTCGGCGTGTTCCACACCGCGCCCGGCGCGCCCGACCTGCTGGTAGTAGGCGATGGGGGAGGACGGCGAACCGAGATGCACCACGAAGCCGAGGTCCGGCTTGTCGAAACCCATGCCCAGCGCTGAGGTGGCGACCAGCGCCTTGACCCGGTTGGCCAGCAGATCCTCCTCGGCCTGCTGGCGATCCGCGTTCTCCGTCTTGCCGGTGTAGGAGGCGACGGTGTGGCCGCGCTGTCGCAGGAACGCGGTCACCTCCTCGGCCGCGGCCACGGTGAGGGTGTAGATGATCCCGGAGCCCGGCAGCTCATCGAGGTGGTCGGCGAGCCAGGCGAGCCGATGCGCGGCGTCCGGCAGCGGCAGCACGCCCAGCCGCAGGCTCTCCCGGTCCAGCGGGCCGCGCAGCACCAGCGCCCGCCCAGCTCCTTCGCCCGTGCCCAGTTGCTCGGCCACATCCGCGGTGACCCGCGCGTTCGCAGTCGCGGTGGTGGCGAGCACGGGCACACCCTGGGGCAGATCGGTGAGCATGGTGCGCAGCCTGCGGTAGTCGGGCCGGAAGTCATGGCCCCAGTCGGAGATGCAGTGTGCCTCGTCGACGACCAGCAGGCCGGTGGCGGCGGCGAGCTGGGGCAGCACCTGGTCGCGGAAGTCGGGGTTGTTGAGCCGCTCCGGGCTCACCAGCAGCACATCCACCTCGCCCGCGGCCACCTCCGCCTGGATGGTGTCCCACTCCTCGGTGTTCGCGGAATTGATCGTTCGAGCCTGGATACCGGCGCGCGCGGCGGCCTCGACCTGGTTGCGCATCAGCGCGAGCAGCGGGGAGACGATCACGGTCGGACCGCTGCCGCGCTCGCGCAGCAGCGCGGTGGCGACGAAATACACCGCCGACTTGCCCCAGCCGGTGCGCTGCACGACCAGCGCCCGGCGGCGCTCGGCGACGAGCGCCTCGATCGCCCGCCATTGATCCTCCCGGAGCCGGGCGGAGCCGGTGGTGTCCCCGACGAGGCGGGCCAGGACGCGGTCGGCCGAGAGGCGCAGTTCTTCGTCGCTCATGCCCCCATGCAACCCGATCCCGCCGACATCGCGCCAACACCCCCGGCAGCCTGTGGATAACGTTATCCACAGGGGTGGCGGGGTCGGCTGGGCTGAGGGACCGTCGGGCCATGACTCGACACAACGAAGCGGCCGGTCTGCCCGGCGAAGAGCAGGTCACCCTCCGCAGTCCGGCCGAGCTCGCCGATGCCCTCCCCTATGTCCTGGGCTTCCAGCCGGACGACAGCATCGTGATGATCGCGCTGCACGGCGCACGCGGTCGGTTCGGCGGCAGGCTGAGGCTCGGCATTCCCCGGGTCCCGGAGGAGTGGCCCGAGGTCTGCGACCAGCTCGCCGAATGCCTGATCAACGGCAGCGAGCGGCGGGGCGTGCGGCCGGACGGAGTCGTTCTGTTCCTGTGCCAGGAGCCGGCCGAGGGCGAGTCCGCGCTGGAGGTGATGGAGCGGCTGCGGCCCCTCTCTCAGCGGCTGCGCGTCGCATGCGGCGGGTTGGAGGTGCCGGTGTTCGAGGCGCTGTGCATCTCCGGCGGCCGGTTCTGGTCGTATGTCTGCCCCGACCGGCGCTGCTGTCCGCCCGAAGGCGTTCCGCTCGCACTGCCCGGCACGTCGGTCATGGCCGCGGCGGCGACGTTCGCGGGAGTCCAGGTGCGCGGCTCGCTGCGCGAGATGGAGGCCAGGCTCGCCCCGCTCGGGGCGCCTCGGGCCGATGGGCAGGAGCGGGCGCTGGATACGGCCGGGGCCGATCTTGTGCCGAGGATTCTGGACGGCGCCGGCTCCGTGACGGTGCGTGCGCAAACCCTCGGTCTGGTGGGCCGGATGCTGGATACGTTCCAGGCCGCGCCGCCGGTCGCCGACGCCTGTGCGGCTGACCTCCGCGATGACGGCCTGCTCGACGACCAGGAGGCGGCCGCGATGATCATTGGGTTGCAGGACCGGCGGACCCGGGACCGGGTGGCCGGCTGGATGGAGGAAGCGGACGCCGACGCGGCGCTCCGGCTGTGGCGCGCGCTGGCCCGGCGCTGTGTCGGCTCCTACGGGGAGCATGCGGCGGCGCCGCTGACCCTGGCGGGGTGGGTTGCCTGGTCGGCGGGTGATGAGCTGATGGCACGGGTGGCGCTCGGGCGTGCCCTGCGAGTCGATCCCGACTACCTCTTCGCGAGGTTGTTGCACCAGGCGTGCAATGAGGGGGTCCATCCGAAGCTGCTGCGGCAATGTCTGCGCCGGGAGGACTCCGAGCGCTCCGACCCGGCCGACCGCGCCGACCGTGCCCTGCACGCCGCGGTGCACGCGGAACTGGAGCGCCGCGGCGACTTGGCTGCCGCCGAGTCGCCGGGGGTGGCCGGAGCCCCGGCCGAAACGGGCATGGAGACGGCCGGAGCGGTCAGGTCGGCTGAGTCCGCCGAATCGGCCGCCCGCGCGGAGGCGGAGGAGTCGGACGAGGCGGAGGAACCGGGAGAGGCGGAAGACCAGAGGGGGCAGTCGGCGCGGGAGCGGTCGAGCGGGGCGGCGGGCCCGGGCGACGGGAGCGGCTCGGCGGGGTCGAGCACCCCGGGTGGCAGGCGCCGCCCGGAAGGGCGGCCACGCACCCGGCGCCGCATCGGCGGCCGGAGCACGCGCAGCCGCCGCTGACCCGGCCGGGCCGGGGGAGCCCTGGGCGGGGGCCTGGGGCGGTTGCGGGGGCGGGGGTACCGATCCGCTGGACGGCTCCGGCCTACGACACACGGCGGCCCGGGGGCGGCCGGTGGGCGGCAGGGGTGTGCTGAGGTCCGGCGCCAGGGGCGGACAGTGGACGGTGAGAGGAGCTGCCGAGGCGCGGCGGTCCGGGTGGCCGGTGGGTTGGGGGTGGTGGTCCGCCCGCGTGGGCGGCTCGGAGATTCGGAAGGGGGTGTGGGAATCGCGCAGGCGAGCGCTTGAGAGAGCGATTTCACGAACATCGGTGATCATGCTCAAGAGCCTGATTATCGTCAGGCAGACGACTATGATCGCGTCATGCCCTACGACCCGTCGGCTTTCCCGGCATTCGCCGTCACCGTTGATCTGGTCGTGCTCACCGTGCGGCGGCATTCACTGTGTGCGCTGGCCGTTCGCCGCGGGGAGCCGCCCTTCAAGGGTCGGTGGGCGCTGCCCGGCGGTTTCGTGCGACCCGATGAGGATCTCTCTGCCGCCGCTGCCAGGGAGTTGGCCGAGGAGACCGGGCTGCTCGCCCATGACCCCACGCTTCCGGTTCCGCCCAACGCGGCCCACCTCGAGCAGCTCGCCACCTACGGCGATCCGAAGCGGGACCCCCGGATGCGCGTGGTCAGCGTGGCGCATCTCGCGCTGGCGCCCGATCTGCCCGCTCCCCGGGCCGGGGGTGACGCGCACAGCGTGCGCTGGGCGCCGGTCGAGTCGCTGCTCGAACAGGACGGGGCCTTCGGGCGGGACAGCGATCTGGCCGCCCCGCTCGCCTTCGACCATGCCCGCATCCTCGCGGACGGGGTCGAGCGCGCCCGCTCCAAGATCGAGTACTCCTCGCTGGCCACCGCCTTCTGCCCGCAGGAGTTCACGGTCGGCGAGCTGCGCCGGGTGTACGAGGCGGTGTGGGGCGTGGCCCTGGACCCGCGCAACTTCCATCGCAAGGTCACCGGCACCCCGGGCTTCCTGGTGCCCACCGGTGGTACGACGACCCGTCAGGGCGGCCGCCCCGCCCAGCTGTTCCGGGCCGGAGGTGCGACGCTGCTCAATCCGCCCATGCTTCGTCCCGAGGTGTGACGGGCCATGACACGACGACTCCCCGGGAATGCTATGTCCTGACGAAATAGGACATAGCGGGTTACCGTTCTCCGGTACGCCACCAGTCCCCACGTGCCATCGAGCGGTTCCATGCCCCGCGGGAGAAGCCATGATCCAGGCCACCGGACTGACCAGCACCCCCCGCCGCAACCATCCGCCCGTTGTCGACGACCTCACCTTCGAGGCCCCGGCGGGCCGGGTCACCGCACTGCTCGGCGGCCCCGGCGCGGGCAAGACCACCGCGCTGCGGCTTCTGCTACAGCTCGACCGGGGCCATGGCTCCGCCTTCTTCCGGGGCCGCCCCCTGCACCGCATCCGGCGCCCGGCTCATGAGATCGGCGTTCTCCTCGAGGACGTCCCCGGTCACCCGGGCCGCACCGTGCGGGGGCATCTGAGGATGCTCGGTGCCGCGGCCGGGGTGGCTGCCGCACGCGCCGATGTCGTGCTCGATGTGGTTGGCCTCACCGATCTGGCGGACGAGCGTCTCGGCGATCTGTCCACCGGGGCGGAGCGTCGTCTCGGGATCGCCACCGCGCTGCTCGGGGACCCGCACACCCTGGTCCTCGACGAGCCCGCACGGGGTCTGTCGGCGCGGGAGACCGCCTGGCTGTACGGGCTGCTGCGTCAATTCGCCGCTCAAGGCGGCGCCGTCCTCGTCGCCACCGAGGACGCCGAGGGCGTGATCCGCCTCGCGGACCAGGTGCTCACCCTGGAATCGGGGCGGCTGGTGGCCGATCAGCCGGTGGACGAGTTCGCCCGCACCCGGCTGCGCCCCCGTGTCGTCGTCCACTCGCCGCTCGTCGGCCGTCTCGCCGCCGTCCTGGAGGAGGAGGTCGAGGCCGCCCGGCAGTTGGCCGAGGCCCAGGCGGCGGAGGAGGCGCGGGCGGCAGCCGAGCTCGCGGCCAAGACCGAGATCGCCGAGGCCGACACGGCCCAGCCCGACATGACGGACGGGGGCGACGTCGTCAAGGCCGAGAGCGCCGGGCCCAAGGCCAGGAAGAGGGCGCTCTGGCGCAAGGTCAGGATGGCCCAGTTCGCCGCTCGGGGCTCCGCCGCGGCCGTGGCGAAGAAGGCCACCGCGGAAGCCGCGGCCAGCGACACAGCGGCCAACGATGCGGCGGCCAGCGGCATGGCGGCCAGCGGCACGGCGGACAAAGCAGACGCGGCGAACCCGGCGGACAAGGCTGCCTCCGCCCCTGCCCCCGCTCCCGCCTCCATCCCCGCCCGCGCTGCCGAAGCGGTCGGTGCCGAAGCGGTCCAGGCGCGGGTCGGGGCCGGGGCCGCCGCCGGGACCGGGATCGGAGCCGGGACCGAGCCCGAGGAGGAGCCGGTCGCCGCGCCCGCCGACCCGTTCTCCGTGGTGCGGGACGACGACACCCACATCTCCGTCTACGGTCTGTCCCCCGCATCGGTCGGGGAGACCGCCTACCGCCACGGCATCGTGGTCCACCGGCTGGTCGAGGAGACCGCCGACCTGGGCCCCGGGACTCCCGCGGCCGTCCGCGCCCGCGACCCGGAGGCGCCCCCGCTGCGGCTGCTCCCCAAGCTCCGCTTCCCCGGCCCCGCCTGGCCGATGCGCTACGAGGCGCGCCGCGCCACCGGAGTGAGGACCGGCTGGCTGATCGGCGTCGCCTCCATCGTGGCCTCGCTCCTCGCCTCCGTGCTGCTCGCCCGCGCCGGTGACACCGGGGAGCTGCACCGGCTCACCGGCTGGCCCGCCGATCTCCCGCTGCCGCCCGTCGCCATCGCGGCCGGTCTTCTGGGCGCCCTCGCCTTCGGCGACGAGTTCCGCTTTCCGGCACTGGCCGCGGCCCGGGACGCCGTGCCCCGCCGACTCGGGCTGCTGGCCGCCAAATTCGCGGTCTGCGCGGCCGGTGCCGTCCTGCTGTCGCTCGGCGTCATCGTGCTCGACAGCGCGGCGCTCCTGCTGCTTGTGGGCGGCAACGCGGTACCGCTGCCGGGCGACTGGCCCGCGCTGGTGGTCGGCGTCTTCGGCCTGACCATCGGCTCGTCATGGGCCGGGCTGCTCGCCGCCGGAGTCTTCCGTTCCACCGCGCTCGGGCTGGCCACCCTGCTCGCCGTGCCGATCCTCGCGGTGCCCGTCGTCCAGCGCGCGGCGCAGGACCCGTCGCTGCGTTCGCTGGTCATGCTGCCGCACCGGCTGCGCGCGACGACGCTGGACCGGTCGCCCTCCATGATCGACCGAGGGCTTGCGGTCGTGCTGCGGCTCGCGTCCCAACCGGTCGGACAGGCGCTGATGTTGTCGGTGGCCGTCCTGCTGTGCGCCTACGCCCTCACCGGTCTGCGCGGCAAGAGCACCCGCCAGTAGCACCTGCCAGTAGCACCCGCCAAGCACCCACCAGTAGCGCTCGCCCCGCGCCGGGCGCGCCCGCCCGCCCCGTCGACCACCAGCCCGCCCGCTCCGACGCACCCCCCACCTCGCAGCCCGCTCGGTCCGGAAGCCGCCCAGCCACCGCCCCCGGGCCAGTGGATCAGGCCAGTGGGTCAAGCCAGTGGATCAGGCCCGAAGCGGATTCGCACAGCCATCGCGCGAACTGCTCGCAACTCCCCGAAGGGTGCTTCTTTCTGTCCGATTGAGCGTCAATTATGAGGTAATGGGCGATCACCCTTTCGTGTGCTTTTCACCAAAGACCTCAAGGGCTTCCGAGGCGTCGCCGACAAAGGATGCGTGAGTACCCTTGCGCACACCACGATGACCGCGGCTCGCCCCGCCGACTCCGGCCTGGCCGGTTCGGGCGAGCTTGACCGCTACTCCTACGCCGAAGCCCCCGGCGCCGACCGCGGCAGCGCCCCCTCCTCCTGGGACGGAACCGAGGCGGAGATCGGCCGGGTGGGCCGACGCGCGGCCGGCAACCGGGGCCGCGGGCTGCACGGCCAACTCGTTCAGCAGCTGGGCCAGATGATCGTCTCCGGCGACCTGGGCGCGGACCGTCCGCTCGTCCCCGAGGAGATCGGGCAGCGCTTCGAGGTCTCCCGCACCGTCGTACGGGAATCGCTGCGCGTCCTCGAGGCCAAGGGCCTGGTCAGCGCCCGCCCCAATGTGGGCACCCGGGTCCGCCCGGTCAGCGACTGGAACCTGCTCGATCCGGACATCATCGAGTGGCGCGCCTTCGGTCCGCAGCGCGACGACCAGCGCCGTGAGCTGTGCGAGCTGCGCTGGACCATCGAGCCGCTGGCCGCCCGCCTCGCCGCCGGGCACGGCCGCGAGGAGGTGCAGCAGCGGCTCGGCGACATGGTCGAGATCATGGGCCATGCGCTGACCCAGGGTGACGCCCTCACCTTCTCCCGCGCCGACGCCGAGTTCCACGCGCTGCTGCTCCAGGTCGGGGGCAACCGGATGCTGGAGCACCTGGCGGGCATCGTCGCCGCCGCGCTCCATGTCTCCGGGGCCCCGGTCTCCGGCTGCGACCGCCTCACCGAGGCGGGGGTCGCCCACCACCGCAGGATCATCGAGGCGGTCGGCGAGGGTGACGCCGTGGCGGCCGAGGCGGCGATGCGCCAGCTGCTGACCGTCCACCCGGATCTCGATCACGCCGAGGTCGGGGTGCCCGCGCCGCGCGAGCACTGAGCCGCGGCGCGTCCGGTCGCCCGGATCGCCGGGCTTCCGGAGCGTGCGGTGTACGACGTACGGCAAGGCGGAGTCAACAGGCGCGAATTCCGGCCCGATGAATGCCGTACGGCGTACGAGAGGGCGTCGCCGGATCCCGTGTCGCGGGTTCGGCGGCGCGGCGCGATCTGATCGATCGGCGCCGTGTGGCTCCCATAGGTGCGCGACTGGGAGTTTTCTGTCCCGTTGGATGGGCATTAAGACCGTTATGGGGTGTGACTCGGGCCACGAGTATTGGGCGTAACGCTCTTTGGGGCAGCGCGATGATTAAAGAGGTGGCAGCCGCGGAGGGAATACGGATGTCGCTCAAAACGCTGTACTCCTCCGCACTCCGCCCGCGCCGTCGGTTCATCCTTGCCGGCGGTCGTCGGCTCCGGTCCCCAGCGGACTGAGCCGGAAGCCGTTTCCAACGTTCCGAGAGGTTGTTCGTGTCGGCCAGCACATCCCGTACGCTCCCGCCGGAGATCGCCGAGTCGGAGTCTGTCATGGCGCTCATCGAGCGGGGAAAGGCTGAGGGGCAGATCGCCGGCGACGATGTGCGCCGGGCCTTCGAGGCTGACCAGATTCCGCCAACCCAGTGGAAGAACGTACTGCGCAGCCTCAACCAGATCCTCGACGAGGAGGGTGTGACGCTGATGGTCAGTGCCGCAGAGGCGCCCAAGCGCACCCGTAAGAGCGTCGCAGCGAAGAGCCCGGCGAAGCGCACCGCCACCAAGACTGTCGCGGCCAAGACGGTCGCCGCCAAGAAGACCCCCGCCGCCCCGGCCGCCCCCACCGCGGACCCGGGCGCTGCCCCGGTCGGCGAGGCCGCGGCCGCCCCCGCGAAGAAGGCCGCCGCCAAGAAGACCGTGGCCAAGAAGACGGTCGCCAAGAAGACCGCCGCCGCCGCGAAGAAGACGGTCGCGAAGAAGACCACCGCCAAGAAGGACGTCACCGACGAGCTCCTCGAGGGCGAGGAGGTCATCGAGGAGGCGCCGGGCAAGCCCGGCCCCGAGGGCGCCGAGGCCGAGCCGGAGAACGCGGGCTTCGTGCTCTCCGACGAGGACGAGGACGACGCCCCCGCGCAGCAGGTCGCCGCGGCCGGTGCCACCGCCGACCCGGTCAAGGACTACCTCAAGCAAATCGGCAAGGTCCCGCTGCTCAACGCCGAGCAGGAGGTCGAGCTCGCCAAGCGCATCGAGGCCGGTCTGTTCGCCGAGGACAAGCTCGCCAACTCCGACAAGCTGGCCCCCAAGCTCAAGCGTGAGCTGGAGATCATCGCCGAGGACGGCCGCCGCGCCAAGAACCACCTCCTGGAGGCCAACCTCCGTCTGGTGGTCTCGCTGGCCAAGCGCTACACGGGCCGCGGCATGCTCTTCCTGGACCTCATCCAGGAGGGCAACCTCGGTCTGATCCGCGCGGTCGAGAAGTTCGACTACACCAAGGGCTACAAGTTCTCCACGTATGCCACCTGGTGGATCCGTCAGGCGATCACCCGAGCCATGGCCGACCAGGCCCGCACCATCCGTATTCCGGTGCACATGGTCGAGGTCATCAACAAGCTGGCGCGCGTCCAGCGCCAGATGCTCCAGGACCTGGGCCGTGAGCCCACGCCGGAGGAGCTGGCCAAGGAGCTCGACATGACCCCCGAGAAGGTCATCGAGGTCCAGAAGTACGGCCGTGAGCCGATCTCGCTGCACACCCCGCTGGGCGAGGACGGCGACAGCGAGTTCGGTGACCTCATCGAGGACTCCGAGGCGGTCGTCCCGGCCGACGCGGTCAGCTTCACCCTGCTCCAGGAGCAGCTGCACTCCGTGCTCGACACGCTCAGCGAGCGCGAGGCGGGCGTGGTCTCGATGCGCTTCGGCCTCACCGACGGTCAGCCGAAGACCCTCGACGAGATCGGCAAGGTCTACGGCGTGACGCGTGAGCGCATCCGTCAGATCGAGTCCAAGACGATGTCGAAGCTGCGCCACCCGTCCCGCTCCCAGGTTCTCCGCGACTACCTGGACTGATGCGGACCGCCGCTTCATAGCCGCCTTACGGCGGAAGCGATACGGCGCGAAGGCCGGGCCCCCTCCCAGGGAGCCCGGCCTTCGCGCTGCTGTCGCCAGGTGCGGTGCCAAGTCCTCCGGCGCCGTGTTCCCCGCTTGGCCCACTCGGGATGCGCTTCGCGACAGAGGGGGTAACGCTGAGTGTGCGTCTTGCTCCGTATGGTCAGGAGGCCGCATGCCTAGGTCGTCCCGCTCGCTCCTCGTCGCCCTGGCGGTGCCGCTGGCCGCCGCGCTCGCGATAGTGATCACCGCGCCCGCCCCGGCGACGGCCGATCGGGTGGTGATCGGCGGGCATCCGGCCCGTACGGTCGAGGCGCCCTGGGCGGTGGCCGTGGCCAGCCGTGCGCTCTTCGGGGAGCAGAGGTCGGGCCAGTTCTGCGGCGGGGCGATGGTAGGCCCCACAACGGTCGTCACGGCGGCCCACTGTCTGAGCCGTGGGGTGCTCGGCAAGGACTGGCGGGAGGTGCGGGACCTGAAAGTGATCATCGGCCGTAACGACCTGCGGAAGAAGGACGGGATGGAGTACCCGCTCGCGCGGGTGTGGGTCAATCCGGCGTACGAGGGCGACAACCGGGCCGGGGACATCGCGGTGCTCACCCTAGGGGTCGCGGTGCCCGCGGCCTACACCGTCCGCATGGCGGGCGCCGGTGACCAGGCGTACCGGCCGGGTGAACGGGCCGCGGTGTACGGCTGGGGCGATACGGAGGGCGATGGCACCTATGCCTCGTCGCTGCGCACCGCCACGGTCCGGGTGCTGGCCGACAGCGTCTGTGAGAGCGCCTATCCGGGCAATGCCGAGGGGGACTACGACCCGCGCTCCATGGTCTGCGCGGGGCTGCCGGACGGGGGCCGGGACGCCTGTCAGGGGGACAGCGGAGGGCCTCTGGTGGTCCGGGGGCGGCTGGTGGGGCTGGTGTCCTGGGGGAGTGGATGCGCCGTGGCCGGGCGGCCCGGCGTCTACACGAGGATCTCTTCGGTGGCCGGGCTGGTGGCCGCCCATGACTGACGCGGAGCCCGGGGACGCCTGTGGAAGGGCCCGGAAGGGGCCCCGGAGCGAGCTCCGCAGGGCCCTTGGGCCATGCCCGAAGACTACCCCTGGATCAAGTCGAAGGACTCCTGGGCCATGCCGAAAGTGCGGAAGGACCCACGATACGAGCGTGGGCGGCCGCCCCGCTGAGGGGGCAGACCGCCCGGAATCCGGCCCTGGGCCGGCGTCGCTCGTCGTCGTGGGTATGAGGCGTCAGCGTTCGTCTTCGGACGCGGACGCCGGAACGGCCGTGAGTCGCTCGGTCTCGTCCTGTATTTCCGCGGCGATCTTCTTGAGTTCCGGCTCGAACTTGCGCCCGTGGTGGGCACAGAAGAGCAGTTCACCACCGCTGATCAGCACGACGCGCAGGTACGCCTGGGCGCCGCAGCGATCGCAGCGGTCAGCGGCCGTCAACGGGCTCGCGGGGGTCAGAACAGTAGTCACGTCGCCTCTTCTCTAGCTCGACGAGCTGTCGTACCAGGGTCAACATCCAACCAGCCTGAAATCGTTCCCGCTCGTGGCTTTTTCCCAAAAGTTGCTTCTGAGTAGGCCGGATGGTGACGTTTGGCGGCGAATGAGCCGTATTGCCTAGCTTTGATGCTTCGCGTCGATTGTCTGGTTTGCCCTCCCGGCCGGGTTGCCGGTTGTGAATGAGGACGTGCCCGGAGCCTAAATGGTTCATGCCTGAAAGGGAACGTGATGTGTGCGGCACCGCCGTGAAGTATCGAACGTACGAGCGAAACGGTGCCCGGTGCGACTAGCATGGACGTTTCAACGGGTGGCGGCACAAAGGCTCTATCAAGCCTCGGTACGCTCTGACGGGCGACCATGCCACCATCGTGCCCACAGTTGGGCCAACCAGAAATTCAGCGAGGAGCGAACCGCGTGACCGCCGACACGTCCGTGCCGTCCACTGCGCTGCTGACCGGAGCAGACCGGGGCGGCGGTAACTACACCGCGCGGCACCTTCTCGTCCTCGAGGGGCTCGAGGCGGTGCGCAAGCGCCCCGGCATGTACATCGGCTCCACCGACAGCCGTGGTCTCATGCACTGCCTCTGGGAGATCATCGACAACTCGGTGGACGAGGCCCTGGGGGGCTTCTGCGATCACATCGAGGTGATCCTCCACGAGGACGGGTCCGTGGAGGTGCGGGACAACGGCCGGGGAATCCCGGTGGACGTCGAGCCCAAGACGGGGCTGTCCGGCGTCGAGGTCGTGATGACCAAGCTGCACGCCGGCGGAAAGTTCGGCGGCGGCGCGTACGCGGCCTCCGGCGGTCTGCACGGCGTCGGCGCCTCCGTGGTGAACGCGCTGTCCGCCCGTCTCGACGTGGAGGTGGACCTCCACGGCAAGACCCACTCGATCAGCTTCCGCCGCGGCGTCCCCGGGATCTTCACCGAATCCGGGCCGGACGCCCCGTTCGACCCGTCCAGTGGCGTCCTCAAGGGCAAGAGGGTCCCCAAGACCCGCACCGGCACCCGCATCCGCTACTGGGCGGACCGCCAGATCTTCCTCAAGGACGCCAAGCTCTCCGTGGAGACGCTGTACGCGCGCGCCCGGCAGACCGCGTTCCTGGTGCCGGGGCTCACCCTGGTGGTCCGGGACGAGCGGGGCCTGGAGGGGCAGGAGGGGCCGGTCGAGGAGACCTTCCGCTACGACGGGGGGATCAGCGAGTTCTGTGAGTACCTCGCCCAGGACAAGGCCGTCTGCGATGTGCTGCGGCTGTCCGGGCAGGGCACCTTCAAGGAGACCGTGCCGGTCCTCGACGAGCGCGGCCATATGACCCCGACCGAGGTCACGCGTGACTTGGGCGTCGACATCGCGCTGCGCTGGGGCACCGGCTACGACGCGACGGTCAAGTCCTTCGTCAACATCATCGCCACCCCCAAGGGCGGCACCCATGTCTCCGGCTTCGAGCGCTCGATCACCAGGACCGTGAACGAGGCGCTGCGCGCCGCCAAGCTGCTGCGGGTCGCCGAGGACGACGTCGTCAAGGACGACGCCATGGAGGGCCTGACGGCGGTGGTGACCGTAAGGCTGGCGGAGCCGCAGTTCGAGGGTCAGACCAAGGAGGTGCTGGGCACCTCGGCCGCCTCCCGCGTCGTGGCCAATGTGGTCTCCAAGGAGCTCAAGGCGTTCCTGACCTCCTCCAAGCGGGATGCCAAGCAGCAGGCCCGCGCCGTCCTGGAGAAGGTCGTGGCCGCGGCCCGTACGCGTATCGCGGCCCGTCAGCACAAGGAGGCGCAGCGCCGTAAGACCGCGCTGGAGTCCTCCTCGCTGCCCGCGAAGCTGGCCGACTGCCGCAGCGACGACGTGGCCCGCAGCGAGCTGTTCATCGTCGAGGGAGACTCGGCGCTGGGCACGGCCAAGCTGGCCCGGAACTCCGAGTTCCAGGCGCTGCTGCCGATCCGCGGCAAGATCCTCAATGTGCAGAAGTCGTCGATCTCCGACATGCTCAAGAACGCCGAGTGCGGCGCGATCATCCAGGTGATAGGGGCCGGATCGGGCCGGACCTTCGACATCGACCAGGCGCGCTACGGCAAGGTGATCTTCCTCGCCGACGCCGATGTCGACGGCGCCCACATCCGCTGTCTGCTGCTGACCCTCTTCCAGCGTTATATGCGGCCGATGGTCGAGCAGGGACGGGTCTTCTCGGCGGTGCCGCCGCTGCACCGGGTGGAGCTGGTGAACCCCAAGCGGGGGCAGAGCAAGTACCTCTACACCTACTCCGACCAGGAGCTCCAGGAGACCCTGCTGGACCTCCAGCGCCGGGAGGTCCGCTACAAGGACGGCATCCAGCGCTACAAGGGTCTCGGCGAGATGGACGCCGACCAGCTCGCGGAGACCACGATGGACCCGCGCCACCGCACCCTACGGCGCATCAACATCAGCGACCTGGAGGCGGCCGAGCGCGCTTTCGACCTGCTCATGGGCAATGAGGTCGCGCCCCGTAAGGAGTTCATCACCAACTCGGCGGCGACCCTGGACCGGTCGCGCATCGACGTCTGACGCCCGGCCCCTCGGCAGGGGCCGGTCCGGCGGGGTCTCCCACCCGGGGACCCCGCTCGGCGTTTCCCCGCGCTGCCCGCTCCCGTAGCGCCGTTTCCGGGCCGTTCATCACCTGAGTCACCTGATGGGGTGAAGGTCCGGTATTGAAGGGCTCTGGATCTTTCTGATCTGCACATCCTTGGTCACGCGGCGAATGCCGCAGTGAACAAGGAGTGTTCGGGGTGGACATGCACAAGGCGCGCGACACGGGAGCGGCGCGGCTGGAGGACCCGTGGTACGACGCGCTCGCGTCCGGCTGGGGTGAGGCGGACGACACGGACGGCGAACCCAGGCGCGCGCGTCCGCCCGCCGCCCAGGCGGTCTACACGGAGGTGCACGGCAGCGCCGCCTTCCAGGAGGTGCGCCGCCGCTATCGCCGGTTCGTGTTCCCGGTGACCGCCGCGTTCCTCATCTGGTACCTCGCGTATGTCGTCGCGGCCACCACCGCACCCCGGCTGATGGCCCGCCCGGTCGTGGGCACGCTCAATGTGGCGATGGTCGCGGGGCTCGCGCAGTTCGCCACCACCTTCCTGCTGACCTGGGCGTACGCCCGGCACGCACGGCTGCGCCGGGACCGCGTCGCGCTCGAACTGCGCTGGGTGACGCAGGAGATGATGCGGGGGCACGGGCGGTGACCGGCGAACAGCGGAGCCTGGCGCTGCTGCTCTTCGGCGTCTTCGTGGCGGCCACCTTGACCATCACCACCTGGGCGGGGCGCCGGCGGCACGGCTCGCCGGAGGAGTTCTACGCGGGCGGGCGGCTGTTCTCCCCGATGGAGAACGGCTTCGCCATCGCCGGTGACTACATGTCCGCGGCGTCCTTCCTCGGGATCTCCGGCCTGATCGCGCTCTTCGGCTATGACGGGGTGCTCTACTGCGTGGGCTTCTTCGTGGCCTGGCTGGTGGTCCTGTTGCTGGTGGCCGAACTGGTCCGCAACTGCGGCCGGTTCACGTTGGCCGATGTGCTGGCCGCGCGGATGCGGGAGCGCCGGGTCCGGATCGCCGCGGGCATCTCCTCGGTCACGGTCTGTGTGCTCTATCTGGTGGCCCAGATGGTCGGCGCGGGCAGTCTGGTCGCCCTGCTGCTCGGGGAGACCGGCGGCCGTGCCCGCGCATGGGCGGTGATCGGCGTGGGGACCCTGATGGTGGTCTTCGTGGCGCTCGGCGGGATGCGCGCCACGACCTGGATCCAGATCGTGAAGGCCGTGCTGCTGATGGGCGCGGCGATCGCGCTGACCGCCTTGGTCCTCGTCCGCTTCCGCGGCGATCTCGACGCCCTGCTCAGCGCTGCCGCGCGCAACAGCGGCCACGGCGTGGACTTCCTCGCCCCAGGGCTCAAGTACGGCGGCGACTGGACCGCTCGGCTGGACTTCGTGAGCCTCGGCCTCGCCCTGGTGCTGGGCACCGCCGGGCTGCCGCACATCCTCTCGCGCTTCTACACCGTGCCCACCGCCCGTGCCGCCCGCCGCTCGGTGATCTGGTCCATCGGACTGATCGGCGGCTTCTACCTGATGACGATCGTGCTCGGCTTCGGCGCGGCCGCCGTGCTGGGCACAGATGCCGTACGGACCTCCAACGCGGCCGGGAACACGGCAGTTCCGCTGCTCGCGCTCGACCTCGGCGGCGGCGCCGGATCGACCGGCGGCACGGTGCTGTTCGCGGTCGTCGCCGCGATCGCCTTCGCCACCATCCTGGCCGTGGTCGCCGGGATCACCCTCGCCTCCTCGGCCTCGGTCGCCCATGACCTCTGCACCTCGCTGAGCAGGCGGGCGGGCCGCACCCCGCGCGGCGAGGTGGCGGTCGCGCGGATCGCGGCGGTCGGGATCGGGGCGGCCGCGATCGGTCTTGGGCTGCTCGCCGAGGACCTCAATGTGGCGTTCCTGGTGGGGCTCGCGTTCGCCGCCGCCGCGTCGGCGAACCTTCCGGTGCTGCTGTACTCGCTGTTCTGGCGGCGGTTCACCGCGCGCGGCGCGGTCTGGTCGGTCTACGGGGGGCTGCTTCCGGCGGTGGCGCTGGTGGTGCTGTCCCCGGTGGTCTCCGGCGGCCCGGACGCGATCTTCTCCGGGGTGGACTTCCACCTCTTCCCGCTCCAGAACCCGGGGCTGGTCTCGGTGCCCCTGGGGTTCCTCGCGGGCTGGCTCGGGACGGTCACCTCACCCGACCCCGCGGACGCCCCCGCCCATGTCGCCAGGCACGCCGAGACGGAGGTGCGGGCCCTCACCGGGGCGGGCGCGGCCTGAGGCGGGGAAGGGCTCAGACCCAGTCGTAGCGGTGCTCGGGGCGGCCGGTCTCGCCGTATTTGAGGCTGAGCCGCACCCGGCCCGTGCGCTCCAGCAGCTTCAGATAGCGCTGTGCGGTCTGTCTGCTGAGCGAGGAGCGCTCGGCCACCTCCTGCGCCGACAGCGGGCCCTCGGCGCCCCGCAGCACCTCCCGTACGAGATCGGCGGTGAGCGCCGAATGGCCCTTGGGCAGCTCGGCGGGGCCGGCCGAGGCGCCGCCCAGGGCGCCGAAGATCCGGTCCACCTGGTCCTGCCCGGCCTCGCCGTCGCCCACCAGGGCGCGGCGCAGCGCCGCGTACCCCTCCAGCTTGGCCCGCAGCCCCGCGAAGGTGAACGGCTTGACCAGGTACTGGAGCGCGCCATGGCGCATCGCCGCCTGGACGGTCGCGATGTCGCGGGCCGCGGTCACCATGATGATGTCGGTGTGGTGGCCGAGCTGCCGCAGCCGCCGCACCAGCGACAGCCCCGTCTCATCCGGCAGATAGTGGTCGAGCAGCACCAGGTCGACGTGGGCGCCCTGGGCGTCCTCCAGGAAGGCCAGCGCCTCGGCGGCGGTGTGCGCCTGCCCGGCGACGCGGAATCCGGCCACCTTGCCGACGTAGGCGGCGTTGACCCGGGCCACCCGGACGTCGTCGTCCACGACCAGCACCTCCAGGGGCCCGCCCGGTCCGGTTCCAAGGGTCATCGTGGCTCTCCTGTCGCGGTCAGCGGCGCCCCGGCCGGCTGTTCGGCCAGCGCCTCGGGGAGGACGACGGTGAACTCCGCGCCCCCGCCCTCGCGGTCGGATACGCGGACGCTGCCGCCCTGGCGTTCGGCGAGCCGGCGGACCAGCGCGAGCCCTATGCCGCGCTTGCCGTGCGCGGGCGGCTCCTTGGTCGACCAGCCCTCGGTGAAGACCACGTCGCGCCGGTCGGCGGGGATCCCGGGGCCGGTGTCGGAGACCCGCAGCAGCACCGTACGGTCGTCGGCACACAGCTCCACCTCGACCCGAGGCTCCGGCGAACCGACCGCCGCGTCCAGGGCGTTGTCGATGAGATTGCCGACGATCGTCACCACCCCCGGAGGGTCCACCAGCCGGTCGGGCAGCAGGCTGTCCTCGGCGACGGACAGCGAGACGCCGCGTTCGGTGGCGACCGTGGCCTTGCCGACCAGCAGGGAGGCCAGCAGCGGATCGTGCACCCGCTCGGTGACCTGCTCGGCGGTGGCCCGGTGCACCCCGATCGCCTCGGTGATGAACTCCATCGCCTCGTCGTGCAGTTCGAGTTCGATCAGGCCGAGGAGAGTGTGCATCCGGTTGGCGTGCTCATGATCTTGGGCCCGCAGGGCATCGATCAGCCCCCGGGTGCCGTCCAGCTCGCGGCCCAGTCGCTCCAGCTCGGTGCGGTCACGCAGGGTGACCACCGCTCCGCCGTCGTCCGTCGGCATCCGGTTGGCGACCAGCACCCGGCCACCGCTGACGGCCAGCAGATCGGCGCCGGTGACCCGCCCGGACAGCACATCGGTCGTACGGCCCGGGGACAGCACCGCCTCCAGGGGCTGCCCGGTGTCCTCGGGGCGCAGATCCAGCAGCCGCTGGGCCTCGTCGTTGATCAGGCGGATGCGGCCGTGGGCGTCGAGGGCGACGACACCCTCCCGGATCCCGTGCAGCATCGCCTCGCGTTCGGCCAGCAGCGCCGAGATATCGGAGAAGGCCAGGTCATGGGTGCGTCGCTGGAGCCGGCGGGAGACCACGTACGCGGCCAGGGCGCCGACCGCGAGCGCGCCGCCCGCGTAGGCGAGCATCTCCGGGACCGCGGCGACGAGCCGGGCGCGCACGCTCTCGTAGGAGATGCCCACGGAGACGGCGCCCACGATGTGGCCGTCCCCGGCGCGCAGGGGCACCTTGCCGCGGGCCGACCGGCCGAGGGTGCCGTCGTCGATCTCCATGACCTCCCGGCCCTCGAGGGCCTCGGTGGGGTCGGTGGAGACATGCTTCCCGATCTCGTCCGGGGAGGTGTGGGACCAGCGCACCCCGCGCCGATCCATGATCACGACATACTCGGCGCCGGTCGCCCGGCGGATGCGTTCCGCCTCGGTCTGCACCGGCCCGCCGGGGGTGGGCCGGGTGTGCTGGAGCGCGTCGGCCATCCGGGGCTCGGCAGCCGTGGTCTGGGCGATGGCGAGGGCACGGCGCATGGCCTGGTCGTCGAGGTGGTCGCTGAGCGGTGCGAGGAAGAGGCCGGTCGCGAGCACGGTGACACCCGTGGCGATGGCCAGCTGCATCAGCAGGACCTGGGAGAAGACGCGTCGGGGCCAGCCGATGCGCCACCTGGTGGCCGTGGCTGCCGGCCCCGGCGGTATCGCGACGCTCATGGCAACGAAGGGTAACCAAGGGCGGGCGGGAGGGGCCGGGGCAGGATCTGGGGAGGTGTCCGCGGAGGGGTCTGGGGAGGGGGCTGGGAGCGGCGGTCCCGGGGTGCCGCGGGGGTGGGTGCGGGCTTACGGGGGCGGGCTTGGGCGGTCAGGGGCGCCGTGGCTTACGAGAGCGGGGCCTGGGCGTCAGAGGCGCCCGGCGGCCATCGCCCGTACGCCGTGTGCGGGCCGCCGGGCGGTCCGGATTCCGACAACCTCCATCCGGGCCGGGGAGCCCAGGGGGAAGCCGCAGCTCTCCGGCCGCGGCGGCGCCGCGGCGAGCTGCGCGACGCTCACCCGCCAGGCCCGCCCGTCGCGGTGCTCGACGGTCACGGACCAGACCGGGGCCCCGCCCTCGGTCCGTACGACGGTCAGCGCGTCGGCCCCGTCCTCGCGGGTCAGCTCGCGGACGGCCAGCTCCGCCGCCTGGCCGGGGCGCTCCCAGGCGGAGCGGCCGCGGCAGCCGTCGGTGACCACCCGGCCGTTCCGCAGCGCCTCGATGACGTCCTTGACGCCCTGCGAGGTGGCCCTGCCGTAGGCGTAGCCGTGCGGCAGCACGACGAGGGTGGGGGAGAAGCGATGGCCGCCGATATGGGTGATCTCCCAGGTGCTGTGGACCCCGGAGGCGGCCAGCTCACCGGCCAGTGGGCGGCCGAGGAGGGCGCAGCAGCGGTCGCGCTTGCCGTTGGTGCACACCAGCACCAGCGGGTCGCCGGTGTACTCCTCCCAGGCGGCGGGATCAGCGGCGGGGCTGTGGGGCTCGTGGAGTTCGTGGGGCGCGTGGGGTCGCAGGGTGAGCCCGCCGGGGTCGCCCGCGCCCAGTGCGGTGAAGTCCAGGCCGAGCAGCCGTGCCGGATCGTCCAGGGCGGTGGTGCGGATCCAGGGGTGGCCGGGCCGGGTGTGGGCCACGAACACCCGGTGCCTGGCGCCGGTGTGCAGATCGGCGTGGCGGCCGGGGCGGCGGATCAGCGCGACCCGTACGCCGGTGCCCTCGGCGGCGCGCTCCAGGGCGCGCCCCACGGCCGGGTCGAGGCGGCTGGCGGTGAGGGCCTCGGTGCCCCAGGGCCCGGGCTGTTCCACCAGCAGCCAGGTGGAGGCGGTGGCCGCCGTCCCGGCGAGCGGCTCGGACAGGTCGCGGGAGGCGGTCGCGCACGTGCTCACGAAGGTAAGCCTAACCTCTCTTGATCGAGAGCGCTCCCCGGGTCTTGCGTTCGCGCCGGAGCCGTGGTGGAGACCGGAAGTTGGGCGACGAACGACCGGAGCCGAACGGCGCCTCATCGGCCAGGCGGCGGAGCGCGGCGGTCCGTATTCCGCCGCGTACTCGCCGTTCCGTGGGGTGGGAGCAGGCGGGAAAATGGCACCCAGGGGGCGGAGGGGGTGGAGGGGGCGGATATGGGTGGCTTATGGGCGCGGTGGCGCAGCCGTCGGGGGAGACGCGGGGCGCACTCGCTGGATCCCGGGCTGAGGGCCATGGTGAGGGCGGCCTACGACGAGGGGCGGCCGATTCCCGAATCGCTCGCCCGTAAGGCGGCCGAGGCCGGTGATCCGCGGGGGATGACCGTCTACGGCATCGGGCTGGGGCAGCGGGGCGCGTACGCCGAGGCGGTCCACTGGCTCGGTAAGGCCGCCGGGACGGGGGATCTCTCGGCCATGGTGGTGCTCGGCACCGTCCACCTGGACCGCGGCGAGCTGGGTGAGGACGGAGCGGCACTTCCAGCGGGCGGCCGACCGCGGCCACGACGGCGCGCGCCTCGCCCTCCGGCAGATGCGCGCCCGGCGCAACGGCAGCGGCCACTGAGCGGCCACTGAATCGTTTGCCGTGGCCGCGTCGGCTGTCCGGGGCCAGCTTCACCGTGGCGCCCGGCCGCGAAGAGGGGGCTTCTCCCGGCGGCAGCCGGGGGAGCCTGGTGCGGTCGCCCGCACGGCGGAGGACCGCCCCGTCCTGGGCCGGGCGGGCGTACTCGGGCCCCTGCGGCACCGCGGCGAGGGGCCTTGCTGGGTGGTGGGACCGGGGTAGCCGTCACATCGGGTCATGCCGGGCCCCGGCGGGCCGTGCCGCCGGTCGGGGAGCGGGGCGGGCCGTGTGCGGACGGGGCCGAGGGCGTGAGCGGCGCGATGCCAAGAAACGGCGCGATGCCCGTGAGCGGCGGGGCTCGGGAGCGGCGAGAGGCCCCGGAACGGCGGGGGACCCGGAACGGCGGGGGACCCGGAACGGCGAGGGGCGCGGCACCCTCGCGGTGCCGCGCCCCTCCGCGCTCGTCCTGCTCGCCCGGGCTGGGCCCGGCTCGCCGCGGGCCAGGCCGGATCGGACCCGGCTCGGATCGGACTCTGCCCGCTGCGGGCCGGACCTGGCTCGCCGTGGGCCAGACGCTGCTAGTCCGGGCCGGACCTGGTTCGCCGCGCGCCAGACCCTGCTCGCCCGGCCCAGACGCTGCTCGCCGGATCGGACCTGGTTCGCCGTGGACCAGACGCTGCTCGTCCGGATCGGACTCTGCTCGCCGTGGCCCAGACGCTGCTCGTCCGGATCGGACCTGGTTCGCCGCGCGCCAGACCCTGCTCGCCCGGCCCAGACGCTGCTCGCCGGATCGGACTCTGCTCGCCGTGGGCCAGACCCTGCTCGTCCGGATCGGACCTGGCTCGCCGTGGGCCAGACGCTGCTAGTCCGGGCCAGACCCGGCTCGCCGCAGGCCAGCCCCGGCTCAGCCGGGCCAGCCCTGGCCCGTCCGGCCAGGCCCGCCTGTCCGGCCAGGGGGTCCGTCCGCCCGCCTGTCCGCCTGTCCGTCTGCCAGGCCCGTCCGTCCGGCCAGGCCCGTCCGTCCGGCCAGGCCCGTCCGTCCGTCTGCCAGGCTCGCCCGTCCGGGCTACACCGGTCCGGCCACCACCGTCACCGGCTTGGCGAGTGGCTCGCCCGAGCCGTCGCGGCGCGGGTCGATCTCCGGCAGGGCCGCCGGGGAGCCGTTCGGCCCCGCCGCGCGGGCCGGGACCGTGCCCGCCCAGGCCATGACCAGGCAGTCCTCGCCCTTCAGGAACCGCTGACAGCGCACCCCGCCCGTGGCCCGGCCCTTGCGCGGGTACTGGTCGAAGGGGGTGAGCTTGGCCGACTGCTGCACCGAGTCGTCGAGGGTGCCGCTCGCGCCCGCGACCGTGAAGACCACCGCGTCGCTCGCCGGGTCGACGGCCGTGAACGAGATCACCTTGGCGCCGGAGGTGAGCTTGATGCCCGCCATACCGCCCGCGGCGCGGCCCTGTGGCCGCACCTGGCCGGCCGCGTAGCGCAGCAACTGGGCGTCGTCGGTGATGAAGACCAGGTCTTCCTCGCCGGTGGACAGCTCCACCGCGCCCACGATCCGGTCGCCCTCCTTGAGGCCGATGACCTCCAACTCGTCCTTGTTGGCGGGGTAGTCGGGGACCACGCGCTTGACGACGCCCTGCTCCGTGCCGATCGCGAGCCCCGGTGAGGACTCGTCCAGGGTGGTGAGGCAGATCAGCTCCTCGTCGTCCTCCAGCGAGAGGAACTCGGCGATGGGCGCCCCGCCAGACAGATTCGGGGGTGCGGCCGACTCCGGGAGGATCGGGAGGTCGATCACCGAGAGCCGCAGCAGCCGCCCGGCGGAGGTCACCGCCCCCACCGAGCCGCGGGCCGTGGCCGGGACCGCGGAGACGATCACATCGTGCTTGGCGCGCTTGGCCTTCCCCTCGACCGGGAACGGCTCGCCGTTGGCGGTACGGGCCAGCAGCCCGGTGGAGGACAGCAGCACCCGGCAGGGGTCGTCCGCGACCTCCAGCGGCACCGCGGTCACCGGCGCGTTCGACGACTCCAGCAGCACCGTGCGGCGCGGGGTGCCGAACTTCTTGGCCACCGCGGCCAGTTCGGAGGAGACCAGCTTGCGCAGCTCGGCGTCGGAGTCGAGGATCCGGGTCAGCTCCTCGATCTCGGCGTTGAGCCGGTCGCGCTCCGACTCCAGCTCCAGCCGGTCGAACTTGGTCAGCCGGCGCAGCGGGGTGTCCAGGATGTACTGCGTCTGGACGTCGGAGAGGCCGAAGCGCTCGATGAGGGACCGCTTGGCCTCCGCCGCGTTCTCGCTCTGCCGGATGAGGCGGATGACCTCGTCGATGTCGAGCAGGGCCACCAGCAGACCCTCGACCAGGTGCAGCCGGTTCCGCCGCTTGGTGCGCCGGAACTCGCTGCGCCGCCGGACCACGTCGAAGCGGTGGTCGAGGTAGACCTCCAGCAGCTCCTTCAGGCCCAGCGTGAGCGGCTGGCCGTCCACCAGCGCCACGTTGTTGATGCCGAAGGACTCCTCCATCGGCGTGAGCTTGTAGAGCTGCTCCAGCACGGCCTCGGGGTTGAAGCCGTTCTTGATCTCGATGACCAGCCGCAGCCCGTGCTCACGGTCGGTGAGGTCCTTGACGTCCGCGATGCCCTGGAGCCTCTTCGCGCCGACCAGGTCCTTGATCTTGGAGATGACCTTCTCGGGCCCCACCGCGAAGGGGAGCTCGGTGACGACGAGGCCCTTACGGCGGGCCGTCACGTCCTCCACGGCCACCGTGGCGCGGATCTTGAAGGTGCCGCGGCCCGTCTCGTACGCGTCCCGGATGCCGCTCATGCCCACGATCCGGCCGCCGGTGGGCAGGTCGGGCCCCGGCACATGCCGCATCAGCGTGTCGAGGTCCGCGCCCGGGTGCCTGATCAGATGGCGGGCGGCGGCGATGACCTCGCCCAGGTTGTGCGGCGGCATATTGGTGGCCATGCCGACCGCGATCCCGGACGTGCCGTTGACCAGCAGGTTCGGATAGGCGGCGGGGAGGGTGACCGGCTCCTGCTCACTGCCGTCGTAGTTCGGGGAGAAGTCGACCGTGTCCTCGTCGATCGACTCGGTCATCAGCGAGGTCGCCGACGCCATCCGGCACTCGGTGTACCGCATCGCGGCCGGCGGGTCGTCATTGCCCAGCGAGCCGAAGTTCCCGTGGCCGTCGACCATCGGCAGGCGCATGGAGAACGGCTGCGCCATGCGCACCAGCGCGTCGTAGATCGACGCGTCGCCGTGCGGGTGGAGCTTTCCCATCACCTCGCCGACGACGCGGGCGCACTTCACATAGGAGCGCTCGGGGCGCAGGCCCATGTCGTTCATCTGGTAGAGGATGCGGCGGTGTACGGGCTTGAGCCCGTCTCGTGCGTCGGGCAGCGCGCGCGAGTAGATGACCGAATAGGCGTACTCGAGGTAGGAGCCCTGCATCTCGTCGACGACGTCGATGTCGAGGATGCGCTCCTCGAAGTCGTCCGGCGGCGGGGTCTTCGTGCGGCGGCGGGCCATCGCGCTTGGGGCTCCTTCAACTGCCGATGCGGGATCTGACGCGGACCATTGTGGCCCGGTCCACCGACAAGTGTGGAACGGCCCGGGGCGCTCGCGGCCGGGGCGGGCCCCGGAACCGTGCCCGGCGGCACCGTACGAAGCCCCCTCGAAGGGGTCCGGATCCGGCGCCGGAGGGCCCGCCGAAACGGTTCGGGACAGCTCGGCGGGACGGGAGTGGACCGGAACTTCGCCAGATGTCCGTCCCCTTGCATACAGTGACAGAAGCGCTGCGCAAGCGGCTGGCACGCGCTCCATCACGCGATCGAAGGGACGTACATGCCCATGGGTCACACGGCCACGCAGCAGGCCGGCTCCGGCGGCTTGAAAGCGACTGAGCACCGCCTGGCCAATGGCCTGCGCGTGGTGCTCTCCGAGGACCATCTGACCCCGGTCGCCGCGGTCTGTCTGTGGTACGACGTCGGCTCGCGCCATGAGGTCAAGGGGCGCACCGGCCTGGCGCACCTCTTCGAGCACCTGATGTTCCAGGGCTCGGCGCAGGTCACCGGCAACGGCCACTTCGAGCTGGTGCAGGGGGCCGGCGGCTCGCTCAACGGCACGACCAGCTTCGAGCGCACCAACTACTTCGAGACCATGCCCGCCCACCAGGTCGAGCTCGCCCTGTGGCTGGAGGCCGACCGGATGGGGTCCCTCCTGACCGCGCTGGACGAGGAGAGCCTGGAGAACCAGCGCGACGTCGTCAAGAACGAGCGCCGCCAGCGGTACGACAACGTCCCGTACGGCACCGCCTTCGAGAAGCTCGTCGCCATGGCGTACCCCGAGGGCCACCCGTACCACCACACCCCGATCGGCTCCATGGCCGACCTGGACGCGGCCTCCCTGGAGGACGCGCGGGAGTTCTTCCGCACCTACTACGCCCCCAACAACGCCGTGCTGTCGATCGTCGGCGACATCGACCCCGAGCAGACGCTCGCCTGGATCGAGAAGTACTTCGGCTCCATCCCCTTCCACGAGGGCAAGCGGCCGCCCCGCGACGGCACGCTCCCGGAGGTGATCGGCGGTCAGCTGCGCGAGGTCGTGGAGGAGGAGGTCCCGGCCCGCGCCCTGATGGCCGCCTACCGGCTGCCGCACGACGGCACCCGTGAGGCCGACGCCGCCGACCTGGCGCTGACCGTCCTCGGCGGCGGCGAGTCCTCCCGGCTCCACAACCGCCTGGTGCGCCGCGACCGCACCGCCGTGGCCGCCGGGTTCGGCCTGCTGCGGCTGTCGGGCGCCCCCTCGCTGGGCTGGCTGGACGTGAAGACCTCAGGCGGGGTCGAGGTGCCCGCCATCGAGACCGCCGTCGACGAGGAGCTGGCCCGCTTCGCCGAGGAGGGGCCGACCCCGCAGGAGATGGAGCGCGCCCAGGCGCAGATCGAGCGCGAGTGGCTGGACCGGCTGGCCACGGTCGGCGGTCGGGCCGACGAGCTCTGCCGTTACGCGGTGCTCTTCGGCGACCCGCAGCTGGCGCTGACCGCCGTGGAGCGGGTGCTCGACATCAGCCCCGAGGAGGTGCGGGCCGTGGCCGCGGCGCGGCTGCGCCCCGACAACCGCGCCGTGCTGGTCTACGAGCCCGTCCAGGGCGCCGACGACGCAGCAGACACCGCCGAAGCCGCCGAGACCGACGCAGAAGGGGAGGCGGCCCAGTGAGCGACGCCGTCACCGCGACCATGACCTTCCACCCGCAGCCCAAGGGCGGCGCCCCCAGGCCGTGGGCGTTCCCCGCCCCCGAGCGCGGTGAGCTGCCCAATGGCCTCACCGTGCTGCGCTGCCACCGCCCCGGCCAGCAGGTCGTCGCCGTCGAGATCAACCTGGAGGCGCCGCTGGACGCCGAGCCGGCCGGGCTCGAAGGCGTCGCCACGATCATGGCGCGCGCCCTGTCGGAGGGCACCGACAAGCACGACGCCGAGGAGTTCGCCGCCGAGCTCGAGCGCTGCGGTGCCACGCTGGACGCCCACGCCGACCACGCCGGCGTCCGCGTCTCCCTGGAGGTCCCGGCCTCCCGGCTGCCCAAGGCGCTCGGCCTGCTGGCCGACGCGCTGCGCGCCCCCGCCTTCCCGGACGGCGAGGTCGAGCGGCTGGTGCGCAACCGGCTGGACGAGATCCCCCATGAGCTGGCCAACCCGGCCCGCCGCGCCTCCATGGCCCTCTCGGCGGAGCTCTTCCCGGCCGAGTCGCGGATGTCCCGGCCGCGCCAGGGCACCCAGGAGACCATCGAGGGCATCGACGCCGCGGCCGTGCGGGCCTTCTACGAGGCACATCTCCGCCCCTCCACCGCCACCGCCGTCGTCGTGGGCGACCTCGGCGGCGTCGACCTGGACCGGGCGCTCGCCGACACCCTCGGCGCCTGGACGGGCGGGGCGGGCGCGCCGCGCACGGCTCCCCCGATCGTCGCGGACGACACCGGCCGTGTGGTGATCGTCGACCGGCCGGGCGCGGTGCAGACCCAGCTGCTCATCGGGCGGGTGGGCGCCGACCGTCACGACCGGGTCTGGCCCGCGCAGGTGCTCGGCACGTACTGCCTGGGCGGCACCCTCACCTCCCGCCTCGACCGCGTGCTGCGCGAGGAGAAGGGCTACACCTACGGGGTGCGCGCCTTCGGCCAGGTGCTGCGCTCCGGGCCCCCGTCGCCCGCGGGCGGCTCCTCGGGCGCCTCGATGCTGGCGATCAGCGGCTCGGTGGCCACCGAGGTCACCGGCCCCGCGCTGGACGACCTCTGGAAGGTGCTGCGCACGCTGAAGGAGGAGGGGCTGACCGACGACGAGCGCGATGTCGCGGTGCAGAACCTGGTGGGCGTCGCCCCGCTGAAGTACGAGACGGCGGCGTCCGTCGCGAACACCCTGGCCGACCAGGTCGAGCAGCATCTTCCGGACGACTTCCAGGCGCAGCTGTACGCCCGTCTGGCGGAGACCGGCACGGTGGAGGCCACCGCCGCGGTGGTGAGCGCCTTCCCGGCGGACCGGCTGGTCACGGTGCTGGTCGGGGACGCCTCGGCGATCGAGGAGCCGGTCCGCGCGCTGGGCATCGGTGAAGTGCGGGTCATCTCCAACTGAGCCGAGGAGAGTTGGCCGGATCCGTGCGCGGAATCGCCGGTCCGGGCGGCTCGCTGACGGTCCGCCAGACGGTTCCGGCGGGCGTCCGGTCCATGAGCCGACAGCGGAAGGGCCCCGGCCCCGTAAGGGCGCCGGGGTCCTTCCGACATGCCCGATTTATGGGATTGACTGCTTGTTTGGTTTGTGGGGAGAGCAACAAAAAACCGGAACCGTTTGGTGATCGAAAGCGGGCCCGTTTAGCGTCAGTCCGGCTGTTCGCCAGCGACCCGCCGCACCCGCGGCACCGGACAGTCATCGCCGAGTCCCCGTACGGCGCAAGCCAGGGGAGCCGGGGACCCAACACGTCCCCAGGGGTGAATCGGGCGCCTTCCCCGGCCGGGGGAGGGGTCCGTAGGAGACCTTCCTGCTCCGAACCCGTCAGCTAACCCGGTAGGCGAGAAGGAAGGAAAGGAGTGCGCCTCAGTATGGCGTCCACCCGCACTGCCACCGGGAAGCACCGCCGCACCACCAAGGTCAACATCCGCACGAGCGCGAACGTCGTGGGCATCACGACCGTCGCCTCGGGTGTGGTCGCCGGGATCACCGGTCAGGCGTTCGCGGCCGACGGGGGCCCCGATCCCCAGCAGACCGGTCTGACCCAGGCGATCGTGATCGGTGACGGGATCGCGGACCACATCGAGGCCCAGGCGCAGTCCCAGGAGAGCGCCGCCGAGCAGGCCGCCGCCAAGGCCAAGGCAGAGGCGATCGCCCGCCAGGAGGCCGCCAGAAAGGCGGAGGCCGCGGCGAAGAAGGCCAAGGCCGAGCGCGAGGCCAAGGAGCGCGCGGCGCGCGAGGCCGAGCGCAAGCGCCTCAACACCTTCGTGTCGCCCATCAGCGGCTCCTACGTCTCCACCGGCTACCAGGCGTCCAGCGGGCTGTGGTCCTCCGGCAGCCACACCGGCATCGACTTCCACGCCTCCACCGGCACCGCGGTGCACTCCGTGGGCATGGGCGAGATCGTCGAGGCGGGCTGGGGCGGCTCCTACGGCAACAACGTCGTCATCAAGATGAACGACGGCACGTACACCCAGTACGGCCACCTGTCGTCGATCAGCGTCTCGGTCGGCCAGAAGGTCACCCCCGGCCAGCAGATCGGCCTGTCGGGCGCCACCGGCAACGTCACCGGACCGCATCTGCACTTCGAGGCCCGCACCAGCCCGGACTACGGCTCGGACATGGACCCGCTGTCGTACCTGCGCAACCACGGCGTCAACGTCTGACCCGCAGCGCGTCCGACGCGAACGCCGCGCGGTCCCCGATCCCGGGATCCCGAGACCCCGCGAGACTTCCAGAAGGCCCCGTCCGCCGGACGGGGCCTTCGGCGTGCCACCGCCCGCCTGACCAAAAAATAGCCATGAAATGCTTCCAGCCATCGGAAATGGCGGCCGCGTGGAATAGAGTCGTTCAACGCGCATTCCATGGCCGCGTTTCGCGGGCGTTAAGGCGGAGGTTCGACAATGCGGGACCGTAAGTGAGCGGGGATACGAACGCGGTCCAGGGCGGTCGCCGGATTTCGGCACACGCGGTCTGCGCGGCGATTCGCGACGACATCGTCTCCGGCGCGTATCAGCCCGGCAGCCGCCTCACCGAGGAACTGCTCGCCCGGCGCTACGGCGTCTCCCGGGTGCCGGTCCGCGAGGCCCTGCGCACCCTGGAGTCCGAGGGCTTCGTGACGACCCGGCGGCACGCGGGCGCCTGTGTCGCCCAGCCCTCCGAGCGCGAGGCGGCCGATCTGCTGGACATCCGCGCGCTGCTGGAGCCGCTGGGCGCCGCGCGGGCCGCACAGCGCCGCACCGAGGCCCATCTGAAGGTGCTGCGCGGACTGGTCCGGCTCGGCCGGGAACGGGCCCGGGGCGGTCAGCTCGGCGAACTGCGGCCGCTGGGCGACTGGTTCCACGAGACGCTCGCCCAGGCGTCCGGCAGCCCGAGCCTGGCCGCGCTCCTCGTCCAGCTGCGCCGTAAGACCGCGTGGGTGTACGCGGCCGCTCCCGGGCCGCGGCCCGTGCCCCCCGAGGGCGCCGCGCGCCCCGACCCGGCCGGGCGGGCCGTGGAGTCCTGGGCGGAGCACGGCGCGCTGGTGGACGCGGTGGCGCGCGGCGACGCCGACCGCGCGCGGGCGCTCGCCACGGTGCACACCGAGCGCGCGCTGTCGGAATACCGGCTGCGCCGCCCGATTCCGGTGAGGACTTCGAAACATTCCGTCAACACGGCGAGCGGCCGGAATTAACAGAGCTCCCGTATACAACTCCTTGGGCTCCTTGCGTTCCTTGCGCATCTTGGGCTCCTTGGGAATTCTCTGTGCGGAAACAGAAAAACGGCGGGGCCGCGGTGGCTATTAAGGCCACCGCGGCCCCGCCGTGCCGAATCCCTGAAATCACCCGGGAGTCACCCCGGAATTCCAGACAGGGCCCGCCCGGGGTCAGACGGTCTCGGGAAGCTCCTCGAGGCCCTCCGCCACCAGCTTCGCCAGACGGTCGAGCGCGACCTCGGCGTCGTCCGCGTCGGAAGCGAGGACGACCTCCTCGCCGCCCTGGGCGCCCAGGCCGAGCACGGCCAGCATGGAGGCGGCGTTGACCGGGGTGCCGTCGCCCTTGGCGATCGTGATGGGGACGCCGGAGGCGGTGGCCGCCCGGACGAAGATCGACGCAGGGCGGGCGTGCAGGCCCTCGGCCCAGCCGATGGTGACGCGGCGCTCAGCCATGGTGTTGCCCTTCAGGTGTGACGGTGCTGTTGTCTAGACCAAAATCATACGGTGTCCGGATTCACCCGAACGATGTCCGAGTGAGCCCGTCCATGCCCGGACTGGCCCGATACGGACCTTCCCCCGACACTTGGGCCCGACGCAAGGGTGTCCACCATCCGGACCGGGCGGGCCCGTACCCTGGCTCCCATGCGGAGCCCGTCGGACCATCACGCCTACCCGACCCACTGGGAAGCCGACGTGGTGCTGCGGGACGGCGGTACGGCACAGATCCGTCCCATCACCACCGATGACGCCCAGCGGCTGGTCAGCTTCTACGAGCGGGTCTCGGACGAGTCGAAGTACTACCGCTTCTTCGCGCCCTACCCCCGTCTCTCCGACCGCGATGTCCACCGCTTCACTCACCACGACTACGTCGACCGGGTGGGCCTGGCGGCCATAGTGGGGGATGAGTTCATCGCCACCGTTCGGTACGACCGCATCGACGGCCGGGGGATGCCAGCCGCGGCCCCCGCCGACGAGGCTGAGGTCGCCTTCCTCGTCCAGGACGCCCACCAGGGCCGCGGGGTGGCTTCCGCGCTCCTCGAACACATCGGCGCCGTGGCACGCGAGCGGGGCATCCGGCGGTTCGCCGCCGAGGTGCTGCCCGCCAACAACAAGATGATCAAGGTGTTCACGGACGCGGGCTACACCCAGAAGCGCAGCTTCGAGGACGGGGTCGTCCGCCTCGAGTTCGACCTCGAACCCACCGACCGCTCCCTGGCCGTCATGCGCGCCCGTGAGCAGCGTGCCGAGGCCCGGTCCGTCCAGCGGCTGCTCTCGCCCGGCTCCGTGGCCGTCATCGGCACCAGCCGCACACCCGGCGGCGTCGGCCGCACCGTGCTGCGCAACCTCCTGGACGCCGGTTTCACCGGGCGCGTCCACGCCGTCAACCACGCCTTCCCCGACGACATGGCGCGCCTGGAGCCCGAGGGCGTCCCGGCTCATCGCTCGCTGCGCGCCATAGAGGAGCCCGTGGACCTGGCCGTCGTCGCCGTCCCCGCCGAGCGGGTGCCCGCCGTCGTGGCCGAATGCGGCGACCACGGCGTCCAGGGGCTCGTCGTGCTCTCCGCCGGATACGCCGAGAGCGGGGGCGAGGGCCGCGACCGGCAGCGGGACCTCGTACGCCAGGCGCGGTCCTACGGCATGCGCGTCATCGGCCCCAACGCCTTCGGCGTCATCAACACCGCCGACGGGGTCCGGCTGAACGCCTCCCTGTCCCCGCAGCTGCCCAACCCCGGCCGGCTGGGGCTGTTCACCCAGTCCGGGGCGATCGGCATCGCGCTGCTGTCCGGGCTGAACCGGCGCGGCGCCGGGCTGGCGAGCCTCGCCGGGATCGCCGGGATATCGACCTTCGTGTCCGCCGGGAACCGCGCCGACGTCTCGGGCAACGACCTGCTCCAGTACTGGTACGACGATCCGCTGACCGACGTCGTCCTGATGTACCTGGAGTCGATCGGCAACCCCCGCAAGTTCACCCGGCTCGCCAGGCGCACCGCGGCCGTCAAACCGGTGGTCGTCGTCAAGGGCGCCCGCCACACCGGCAGCGCCCCCACCGGCCACGCCGTACCCACCACCCGGATCCCGGACGCCACCGTCTCCGATCTGCTGCGGCAGGCCGGCGTCATCCGGGTCGACACCGTGACCGAACTCGCCGACACCGGGGTGCTGCTCGCCTCCCAGCCGCTGCCCGCCGGTCCGCGCGTCGCCATCCTCGGCAACTCCGAGTCGCTCGGCCTGATCACCTACGACGCCTGCCTCACCGAGGAACTCCGTCCGCTGCCGCCCCGCGACCTGACCACCGACGCCACCCCGGACGACTTCCGGCGCGCCCTGACCGAGGCCCTCGCCGACGACACCTGCGACGCCGTCGTCGTCACCGCCATCCCGTGGGTCGGCGACGGCAGCGCTCAGGCCCTCGCAGCGGCCGTAAGGGAGGCGGCGCAGGCTCCCGGGCCCGGTCCGGCCAAACCGGTGGCGGTGGTCCACCTGGAGATCCAGGAGCTCGCGCAGGCCCTGGCCGGCACCGGCGGCGAGCCCGCCCCCGGCACCCGCCGGATCCCCGCCTACCCCGCCGCCGAGCGGGCCGTGCGGGCGCTCGCCGAGGCCGTGCGGTACGCGCGCTGGCGGGAGGAGGCCGCCGAGCCAGGCCGGGTCCCGGAGTACGACGACATCGACGAGGCGGGCGCCGCCGCCGACATCCAGGTGCTGCTCGCCCCGGCCGACGGCAGGGTCGGCGACGGCACAGGAGCCGGCACCGGCGAGGGCACGGGCCCCGGCGTCGAGCTGTCCGCCGCCGACACCCAGCGCCTGCTGGCCCGCTACGGCGTCAGCGTGCTGCCCGCCCTCCCCGCGCCCGACCCCGACGCCGCCGTAAGGGCCGCCGAGCGGCTCGGCTTCCCGGTCGCGCTCAAGCCCACCGCCTCCCATCTGCGCCACCGCGCCGACCTGGGCGGGGTGCGGCTGGAGCTGGGCGGCGAGGCGGAACTGCGCAGGGCCTACGCCGAGTTGACCGACTACCTGGGCCGCCCCGAGGAGCTGGGGCTGGTCGTGCAGCGGATGGCACCGCGCGGCGTGGACACCGTCGTACGGGCCGCCATCGACCCCGCCGCCGGGGCCGTGCTCTCCTTCGGGCTCGCCGGTGCCCCGTCCGAACTGCTCGGCGACACCGCCCACGGCCTCGTCCCCGTCACCGGCCAGGACGCCGCCGAGCTGATCCGGTCCATCCGGACCGCGCCGCTGCTGTTCGGCTGGCGCGGCTCCAAGCCGGTGGACACCGCGGCCCTCGAGGAGCTGTTGCTGAGGGTGTCCCGCCTGGTGGACGACCACCCCGAGATGGTCGCCGTCGACCTCGAACCCGTCGTCGTCGCCCAGCAGGGCCTGTCCGTGCTCGGCGCCTCGGCGCGGCTCGCCCCGCCGCCCCCGCGCACCGACCTCGGCCCCCGCCACATGCCCGCCTACTGAGCCGTCCGCTGAGCCGACCGCGGAGTCATCCGCCGAGTCGTCCGAACCTTGGCGCGCGGTCGTCCGAACCTTGGCGGGAGTCGTCCGAGCCTCGACGGGCACGGGCGCCCGTGTCGGCGTCGCCCCGTAGGATGGTGCACATGGCGAAGACCGGTACGACGACCCAGGGGCTGCGCGCGGCGATCGAGCGCAGCGGCTATTACCCGGCACTCGTGGCCGAGGCGGTGGAGGCCGCCGTAGGCGGCGAGCCCATCGTGTCGTACCTGGTCCACCAGGAGACCACCTTCGACGCCAACGAGGTCCGCCGCCATGTGACGGTCCTCGTCCTCACGGACAACCGCTTCATCGTCAGCCACACCGACGAGCAGGCCGCGGACGGCACCTCCCCGTCGCCGTACGCCACCACCTCCACCGAGTCCGTGAAGCTCCAGCGGATCTCCTCGGTCGTGCTCAGCCGCGTCGTTGCCAACCCCGAGTCGTACACCCCGGGCACGCTGCCCCGCGAGGTCGTGCTGACCATCGGCTGGGGCGCCGTCAGCCGCCTGGACCTGGAGCCCGCCGCCTGCGGCGACCCCAACTGCGAGGCCGACCACGGCTACACCGGCTCCTCCACCGCCGACGACCTCAGCCTGCGCGTCAGCGAGGCGGGGGACGGCCCGGACACCGTCCGTCAGACCCTCGCCTTCGCCCAGGCGCTCTCCGAGGCCACCGCGGCCACCCCGGACACCGGCCGCTGATGTCCGGCCCCGCCACCGGCCCGCTGCCCTCCACCGCCTCCTTCTGGCCCGAGCCCACCCCGCTCGACCCCCGTTCCGCCCCCCTGCCGCGGTACGGCACGGGCTCGCTCGCCGATCTGCTGCCCGCCGTGGCCGCGGGCCAGGAGGTCCCGGGGCTCTCCTCCGATCTGGTGCTCGCCCCCGCCGACCGCGTCTGCGTCTTCCTGGTGGACGGCCTCGGCTGGGAGCTGCTGCGCGCCCACCCCGCCGAGGCGCCCTTTCTGACCTCGCTGCTGCCCAGTTCGCTGAACGGTTTGGGGGAGCCGCTCACCGCGGGCTTCCCGTCCACCACCGCGACCTCGCTCGCCTCGGTGGGCACCGGACTGCCGCCCGGCGCCCACGGCCTGCCCGGCTACACGGTGCGGGACCCGGACACCGGCCAGCTGATGAACCAGCTGCGCTGGCAGCCCTGGACGGAGCCGCACGCCTGGCAGCCGTATCCGACCGTCTTCCAGCTCGCGGACGCGGCGGGCGTGCACACCTGCCAGGTCTCCGCGCCGACCTTCGCCGAGACCCCGCTCACCAAGGTCGCGCTCAGCGGCGGCACCTTCCACGGGCGGCTCACCGGCGAGGAGCGGATGGACCTCGCGGCCGAGCAGCTCGCCGCCGCGGGCCGCTCGCTCGTCTACACGTACTACAGCGAGGTGGACGGCAAAGGGCACCGCTTCGGCGTGGACTCGCCCGAGTGGCGCGAGCAGCTCCGCTATGTCGACGGGCTCGCCCAACGGCTCGCCGAGAGCCTTCCGCCCCGCTCGGCGCTCTATGTCACCGCCGACCACGGCATGATCGACATCCCGTTCGACCCGGAGTCGCGCATCGACTTCGACGAGGACTGGGAGCTGCGCGCGGGCGTCTCGCTGCTGGGCGGCGAGGGCCGCGCCCGCCATGTGTACGCCGTCCCCGGCGCCGCCGGCGATGTGCTGGCCGTCTGGCGCGAAGTGCTGGGGGAGCGGATGTGGGTGGCGGGCCGTGACGAGGCCATCGAGGCGGGCTGGTTCGGCGGGCCCGGCGGCGCCGATGGCGGCGGTAAGGGCGTCGACGACCGGGTGTACCGGCGGATCGGCGACATCGTGGCCGCCGCGCGTGACGACGTAGCGATCGTCGCCTCGCACACCGAGCCGAAGGAGTCCGCCATGGTCGGGCTGCACGGTTCGATGACCCCCCTGGAGCAGCTGGTGCCGCTTCTCGAAGTACGCTCCTGAGCGCCCCCGTTCACGCCCGCCCCCATTTACTCCCGCCCCGGTTGCCCCCGCCCTACGAAAGGCCCCGCTTCCTCATGCCCGAGCTGGTGTTCTTTTCCGGAACGATGGACTGCGGAAAGAGCACCCTCGCTCTTCAGATCCAGCACAACCGCTCGGCGCGCGGGCTCCAGGGGATGATCTACACCCGGGACGACCGGGAGGGCGAGGGCAAGCTCTCCTCGCGGCTCGGGCTGGCCACCAAGGCGATCGAGGTCGCCGACGACCTCGACTTCTACACCCATGTGGTCCGGGCGGTGACCGCCGGGGGCCGGGTCGACTACGTCATAGCCGACGAGGCGCAGTTCCTGACCCCGGCGCAGATCGACCAACTCGCCCGGGTGGTGGACGACCTGGAGGTGGACGTCTTCGCCTTCGGCATCACCACCGACTTCCGCAGCAAGCTCTTCCCCGGCTCCCAGCGCCTGGTGGAGCTCGCCGACCGGGTGGAGGTGCTTCAGGTGGAGGCGTTGTGCTGGTGCGGCGCCCGGGCGACGCACAACGCCCGTACGGTCGGCGGCCAGATGGTCGTCGAGGGCGCCCAGGTGGTCGTGGGCGACGTCAACCGGCCGGGGAACGAGGTCGGTTACGAGGTGCTGTGCCGACGCCACCACCGGCGCCGGATGACGGCCGCCCGGGCGCGCGCCGCCGCCCTGTCACCGGATGTGCTGCCCGTCGACTGACGGCGTCCTCCCGCGGCCCGGCCCTCCGTCCCCCGGCCCTCCGTCCCCGGCCCTCCGGCCGTCGCCCGGCTCAGGGGCCCGGTCCCCGGCCCCAGCCCGTCGCACGGCTCAGGGCCCCCGGCGCCCGGCCCCGGCCCCAGCTCCGGCGCCCGGCTCATCCCTCCGTGCGTCGTACGACGGTGAAGGCCGCCCCCTCCGGGTCCCGCACCATGGCCCGATGGCCGCTCGCCCCCCGTGACGGCGGCCGCACCACCTGACCGCCCAGCGCGGTCACCCGGCGCACCGTCTCGTCCACATCGTCCACCGCGAAGTGGGTCATCCAGTACGGGCCCCGGTCGCGCGGCAGGGCGCCGCCCACGCTCTGGATCGCGCAGACCGGCAGCCCGTCCAGGTGCAGCGTGCGGCAGCCCGGCTCCTCCGGGGCCGCCGGCTCCGCCTGGTAGCCGAAGACCATCTTGTAGAACTTCAGCACCCCGGTGCCGTCACGGGCCAGCAGCTCGTGCCAGACCGGGGTGCCCGGTGCCCCGGGCTCCGCCGCCGCGTACGTGCACTCCTGCCACACCCCGAACACCGCGCCCTCGGGGTCGGCGGCGATCAGCATCCGGCCCGCCTCGTCGGCGTCCAGCGGGCCCACCGCCACGGTGCCGCCGCACGCGCGGATCATCTCGGCGGTCTCATCGGCGTCGTCGGAGGCCAGATAGGTCATCCAGGCCACGGGCAGATGGCGTTCCGGAGGCAGCTCGCTCAACCCGGCGACCGGTCGGCCGCCCTGGACCGCGCGGACATACGCGCCGAGCTGCTGGGGGCCCGGTGTGAACTCCCAGCCGAACAGCGAGTGGTAGAAGTCCTGTGTCGCGGCAAGGCTGTGCACCATCAGACTCGTCCAGCAGGGCGTGCCCGGTGTGCGCCGAGTCGCTGCCTCGGTCATACGTCATTCTCTCCTCGGACCATCGTGGTGGACGTACGGCCCCGGACCGGTCGGCGGCACGGGGCGGTCGTGCGGAGGTGCTGATGCGGGGGGTGCTGATGCGGGGGGCCCGACAGATGTTTGCACCACCTGTGGCACATAGCGCCCTGGCGGAACCGCAATTCGCCGTGTCTCGCAGCAGAATGCCCGAATTATTGCCGCTCATCCGTTTCGGCTTCATTGCGCTCGGGTGTCACCCAGACGTACACCGGGTGACCGGGTGGTCCAATCGACGCAGAGAAATCTACGCAAGGATGATCCCTATGCATGCCATCATCACCGCATCCGATCTCATGAGCGAGCTGGCGGAGGATCATCCTCCGCTCCTGCTCGATGTGCGTTGGCAGCTCGGCGGGCCTCCCGGCCACCCCGCATACGAGGCGGGGCATCTGCCCGGTGCCGTCTACGTCGACCTCGACACCGAGCTCGCGGGCCCGCCCGGAAAGTCCGGCCGCCACCCCCTGCCCGATCTTTCCGCGTTCGCGGCCGCGATGCGCCGGGCCGGGGTGAGCCAGGACCGGCGCGTGGTGGCGTACGACGGCGGACAGGGGTGGGCCGCGGCGCGCGCGTGGTGGCTGCTGCGCTGGGCGGGCCATCCGTCCGTCCGGGTGCTCGACGGGGGTCTGCCCGCCTGGACGGCGGTCGGCGGCTCGCTGACCGCCGAGGTGCCGGACGCGCCCGAGGGCGACTTCGTCCCGCGCCCCGGGGCCCTGCCGCTGCTGGAGGCGGATGACGCGGCGGCGCTCGCGCGGCGCGGAGTGCTGCTGGACGCGCGTGCGGGCGAGCGCTACCGGGGAGAGGTCGAGCCCATCGACCCCGTCGGCGGCCATATCCCGGGCGCGGTCTCCGCCCCCACGGCGGAGAACGTCACGGACGACGGCCACTTCCTGCCCGCCGAGCGGCTGGCCGAGCGGTTCGCGGCCCTGGGCGCCACCGGGGACGCCGAGGTCGGGGTGTACTGCGGCTCCGGGGTCTCGGCCGCGCACCAGGTGCTGGCGCTGGCGGTCGCGGGCGTTCCGGCGGCCCTGTACGTCGGCTCCTGGAGCGAATGGTCCTCGGACGGCGCCCGTCCGGTGGCCACCGGCCCCGAGCGGGGCTGACCACACCGACGGGCCCTGCCACCGGCGTGCGGTGGCAGGGCCCGTCGGCGCGGTGGCGGCCGCTACTCCTGCTTCTTGCGGCGGGTGCCGAAGACGATCTCGTCCCAACTCGGCACCGCGGCCCGGCGGCCGGGGCGGACGCCGTCCGCCTCCGCCTGTCGGTCCGTCGTACCGGTCAGCCGGTCGCGGTGGCCCGCCACCGAGCGCGGCATCAGCACGTCCGCGTACGCCGAACCCGCGCTCGCCGCGGAGGCGGGCGGCTCGACGGCCTCCGGCTCCTCGGCGGGCTCTTCCGGCGGCGGGGCCGCCGACGCGACCGGTGCCTCGGGCACGACCATGTCGCCCCGGAAGTTGGGCACGGCCTCCAGCAGGCTGGTGAGCGAATCCCGCTCACCGAGACCGTCGTCCAGCGAGGCGGACGCGGGTGCCGGGGCGTCGTCGTCGAGGCGCTCGGGCGACGTCCGGTCCCTGTCGCGATCGCGGTCCCTGTCACGATCCCGGTCGCGCGGCAGCCGGGCGATCCGCGGCACGAACGGGAAGCTCGGCTCGGGCGTGTCGTCGGCCTCGCCGATCAGCGCCCGCGCCTCGTCGTCCACCGCCTGGACCAGCCGCCGGGGCGGGTCGTAGGTCCAGCTCGCCGAGTGCGGCTCACCGGCGACCCGGTAGACCAGCAGCACCTCCCAGGTGCCGTCGTCGCGCCGCCAGGAGTCCCACTGCGTGGTGTCCTTCTCGGCGCCGCGCAGCAACAGCCGCTCCGCGACGGCCTCGCCGAGCTGCGGTCCGGTGTTCTCGCCGGGGCGGCGCACGGGAGTCTTACGGGCGCGCTCGGCCATGAAGGCGCGCTCCGCGAGCACCGGGCCCTCGAAGCGCCGCACGCGGTCGACGGGGATGCCCGCCATCTGGGCGACCTCTTCGGCGGTGGCGCCGGCACGTATACGGGCCTGGATGTCACGGGGCCGCAGATGGCTCTCGACCTCGATCTCGATCTGGCCGAGCCGAGCGCGGTCATTGCGCACCGCGGCGCGCAGCCGCTCGTCGATGGGAAGTGTGTACTCCGTGCTGTCCGCAGCCTTGAGCACCAGCCGTGTGCCGTCGTTGCTGACGGCCACGACACGCAGTTCGGGCATGGGGACCTCCCGGGTGGTGCCTGCCGACGTCACGGTTGCGTCGCTGCTCTCCCGCTAGACGAGTGTGGCCTGCCCGGGTGCAGCCTGCCACAACTTTGCCGAGTTGCCCGGGCCGGTTGGTTGCCGCCCTGTGACCCCTCCCGTTGGGTCCGGGCGGCCGGACGGGAACGCGGGGCCAAGGCTCGCCACAGTACTCCATTCGGGCCGCTCAGGTAGAGCGGCACGCCAGCCGAGTTCATGGCCGGGAGGGGGGTGGAAGCCTGAATCCTTCGAAGTGGGGCCCAATTTGGGTGGCAAGTTTCACAGAAACGACAGAATCGGAACGATCTGCTTCGTTTATCGGTCACTTCTCCCCGGAGGCTGGAACGAATGTCCAAGCGAGGCGGGAGATGCACGGCAAGGCCGACGGCGACGGACAACGCAAGAGCGGGCGGATCGAGCTGAGCGTGGCCCATGTGGCCGGCAGCGCGCTGGCGGCCGTCGCCGCCGCGGTGCTCGCGTCCAAACTGGGCGTCTACGGGACGATCCTGGGCGCCGGTGTGGTGAGCGTGGTGGCGACCGCGGGCGGCACCGTCTTCCAGCATCTGTTCCGGCGCACCGGTGAGCAGATCAAGGAGGTACGGGTCCAGACGCGGCCGACCGGGCGACGGCGGTACGGCGGCCCCGCCGGTCCGGTCGTGCAAGGTGAGTTCGCCGGGCCAGATGAGTCCGCCGAGTCGGCCGCACCCCCGTCGGCCCCGGCCCCCGGCGAGTACGGCGAGCCGACCACGCACGGCGCCCGGCCGCGCGTCCGGCGGCGCCACGCCGTCGGGGCGGCCGCCGTCTTCGTCGTCGCCATGAGCGTGATCACGGGGATCGAGATGTTCTCCGGTGGCCCTGTGTCCAACGTCTGGGGGGAGAACCGGACCGGAACCACCGTCAGCGACAGCGTGCGCGGCTCCTCGGGGTCGAAGTCCACCCCCGGCCCCTCGCGCCGCGATCCGACCGCCCCGTCACAGGGCCCCGGCTCCTCCCGGAGCGGCGACGAGGCGCCGTCCCCGGGCACCTCCCGCGAGGGCGGCGCGGCCGACGCCTCGACCTCGCCGACGCCCGACGCGTCCGGACCGTCCGGCTCCGGAAACGGCTCCGGCGACGGCTCAGGACAGGACGGCGGCACCGGCGGCACCGGCGGCGGGACCGCGCCCAGCACCTCCGCGCCCGCCACCCCGGGCCCCTCCCGGACCCCGTCCGGTGGTGCCACGGCGGGCGGAACGGATGCTTCCGGCGAGGTCACGCCCACGCCCGGCGCCACCGGCGCGCCGTGAGACGTCAGTCGCCCAGTACGCCGTGACCCGCCCAGTCGCCCGACGGGCCGTGACGCGTCAGTCGCCCGACGGGCCGTGAGGCGTCAGTCCCCGAGCACCCGCCGCAGATAGTCGTTGGTGAACAGCCGGTCCGGGTCCAGCCGGTCGCGCACCGCCGCGAACTCGCCGAACCGGGGATAGACCCCGGCCAGATAGGCGGCGTCGCGGCTGTGCAGCTTGCCCCAGTGCGGACGCCCGCCGTGCGCGATCATGATCTGCTCGGCCGCCGTGAAGTACGCCCGGTGCGGGGTGCCCCGGTACAGATGGACGGCGATGTACGCGGTCTCGCGCCCGGAGGCGGTGGACAGCGGGATGTCGTCGGCGGGCGCGGTGCGCACCTCCACCGGGAAGCTGACCCGCAGTCCGGACCGCTCGACGGTCGCCTTGAGCTCGCGCAGCACCGTGACCGCGGCCTCGCGCGGCACGGCGTACTCCATCTCCAGGAACCGCACTCGGCGCGGAGAGGTGAAGACTTTGTAAGGGATGTCCGTGTAGGTCCGGGCGGACAGGGCGCGGCTGGAGATCTTGGCGATTCCGGGGATGGTGGCGGGGACCGCCCGGCCCACCGAACAGGCCACCTGGAAGATGCCGTTGGACAGCAGTTCGTCGTCCACCCAGCCGCTGACCCGGCCCACTGGGGCGGCGGGGCCGGTGCTGCGGTTGTTGCGCTTGGTGTTGCAGTTGCCGGTGTGCGGGAACCAGTAGAACTCGAAGTGTTCGTTCTCGGCCACGAGCTGTTCGAAATCGGCCATCACACGGTCGAAGGGCATGGGCTCCTCGCGCGCCGAGAGCAGGAACTCCGGTTCCACCCCGAAGGTGATCTCGCTGACCACGCCGAGCGCGCCGAGCCCGATCCGGGCCGCCGCGAAGATCTCCGGGTTCTCCTCCGCCGAGCAGCGCAGCACCGAACCGTCCGCCGTCACCAGCTCCAGACCCTTGATCTGGGCGGCGATCGAGGCGCTGTCCCGGCCGGTGCCATGGGTGCCGGTGGACGTCGCCCCGGCCACCGTCTGCTCCATGATGTCGCCCATATTGACCAGCGAGAGCCCATGGGCCGACAGCGTCTCGTTGAGCTGTCGCAGCGGTGTGCCGGCCGCGACGGTCACGGTCCCCGCCTCGCGGTCCAGCCCGCGCACCCCCGCCATCCGGTCGGGGCGTATCAGCAGCCCGTCGGTGGCGGCGGCGGTGGTGAAGGAGTGCCCGGTGCCCACCGCCTTCACCTTCAGCCCCTCCTCCGTCGCCCGGCGCACCATCTCGGCCAGCTCCTGCGTGGACGACGGGGCGACGATCCGCGTCGGGCGGGCCATCACGTTCCCCGCCCAGTTACGCCACACGCTGCTCCGTACGGTCCTCACGGTCCTGACGGCCATCCGCACCCGACCCCTCCCGCTGTGGCGCCGGCCGGAGCCGGCGGTACCCGAGGAACGCCACCGCGGCCGCGAGCGCCCCGGCCACGGCCGGCACCACGTACCCCGCCCGGGCGCCGGCCGCGTCCACCACCCATCCGGCGGCCGACGAGCCGAGCGCCACCCCGACCGCGAGCCCGGTGCTCACCCAGGTCATCCCCTCGGTCAGATGCGCGCGTGGTACGTGCCGTTCGACAAGGGCCATGGTGGTGACCATCGTGGGTGCGATGGCCAGGCCCGCGACGAAGAGCGCCACGGCCAGGAACGGCAGGTTCCCGACCAGTTGGAGCGGGATCATACTCACGGCGATCGCACAAATACCCCACAACCAACGACGGGACACCGGACCGCTCAGCCGCAGCACCCCGAAGACCGCCCCCGCGAGGCAGGAGCCCGCCGCGTACACCGCCAGGACCAGACTGGCCGCGCCCTTGTGGCCCTCGTCCTCGGCGAAGGCCACCGTCACCACGTCGATCGCCCCGAAGATCGCGCCGGTCGCCATGAAGGTGGCCACCAGCACCTGGAGCCCGCGCGAGCGCAGCGCCGAACCGCCCGTGTGCTGCCCGCGCGGATGCGGTACGGGCTCGGTGGCCCGCTGCGCGGTCAGCGAGAAGACCCCGGCCGCCAGGAAGCAGGCGGCCAGCATCGGGCCCGCCTCCGGGAACCAGGAGGTGGACAGCCCGATCGAGATGACCGGCCCGACGATGAAGCAGATCTCGTCGACGATGGACTCCCACGCGTACGCGGCGTGCAGCTCGCGCGGGGAGTCCTCGTAGATCGCCGCCCAGCGGGCCCGCACCATGGAGCCCACACTGGGCACACAGCCGGACGCGGCGGCGAAGACGAACAGCGTCCAGTCCGGCCAGCCACGGTGCGCGCTCAGCAGCAGCCCGCAGACGGCGGCGAGCGCCATAAGGGTCGCCGGGCGCAGCACCCGGCGCTGGCCGTGCCGGTCCACCAACCGGGAGATCTGCGGGCCGATGACGGCGGCGGAGAGCGCCAGCGTGGCCGACAGGGCGCCCGCGAGCCCGTACCGGCCGGTGAGTTCGGAGACCATGGTCACCACGCCGATGCCCGCCATGGACAGCGGCATCCGCCCGAGGAAGCCGGCCGCGGAGAACTCCTTGGCACCGGGGGCGGCGAAGATCGCGCGGTAGGGGCTGGCACTGGGCAAGGCAGTCTCCGCCGTGAGCAGGGTAAGGATCGTAGAGCGCTGATACAGATTACGGGCCCGCGCCCGGTTCGCGCAGGGCCGTTTCCCGCCTGTCAGCGGCGGGTGGCAGGATCGGGAGCATGCCGGATCAGTCAGTACAGCCTGCCCCCGACCCCTATGACGCACTGCTGTTGCTCTCCTTCGGCGGTCCGGAGGGCCCCGATGACGTCGTGCCGTTCCTGGAGAACGTCACGCGCGGGCGGGGCATCCCGCGCGAGCGGCTGAAGGAGGTCGGCCGGCACTACTTCCTCTTCGGCGGGGTCAGCCCGATCAACGCGCAGAACCGCGAGCTGCTGCACGCGCTGCGCAAGGACTTCGCCGAGCACGGCCTGGACCTGCCGGTCTACTGGGGCAATCGCAACTGGGCGCCGTATCTGACCGACACCCTGCGCGAGATGGCCGCCGACGGCCACCGCCGGATCCTGGTGCTGGCCACCAGCGCCTACGCCTCGTACTCGGGCTGCCGGCAGTACCGCGAGAACCTGGCGGACGCCCTGGCCGCCCTGGAGGGCGAGGGTCTGCCGCTGCCGCGCGTGGACAAGCTGCGGCACTACTTCAACCACCCCGGTTTCGTGCGGCCCATGGTGGACACCACGCTGGCCGCCCTCGCGGAGCTGCCGGAGGACCGGCGGGCCGGGGCCCACCTCGCCTTCACCACCCACTCCATCCCGACCGCCGCCGCCGACACCTCGGGCCCGGTCGAGGCGCACACCGAGGACGGCGAGGGCGGCGCGTACGTCGCCCAGCACCTCGATGTCGCCCGGCTGATCGCGGACGCGGTGCGCGAGGAGACCGGCGTCGAGCGCCCCTGGCGGCTGGTCTACCAGTCGCGCAGCGGCGCGCCGCACATCCCCTGGCTTGAGCCGGACATCTGCGATCACCTCGAGGAGCTGCACGGCGAGGGCGCGCCCGCCGTCGTCATGGTCCCGATCGGCTTCGTCTCGGACCATATGGAGGTCAAGTACGACCTCGACACCGAGGCCACGGCCAAGGCCGCCGAGCTGGGCCTGCCGGTCTCCCGCGCCTCGACCGTCGGCGCCGATCCGCGGTTTGCCGCGTGCGTGCGCGATCTGGTGCTGGAGCGGGCGGCCACCGAGCGCTTCGCCGAGGGCCGGGCCGCGGCCGCCCCGGAGCGCTGCGCCCTGGGCGCCCTCGGCCCGAGTCATGACGTGTGTCCGGTGGGCTGCTGCCCGGCCCGGTCGCCGCGCCCCGCCGCCGCGGGCGCCGACTGACCGCGCTCGCCCTCACGCCCCGGGCTGCGGCCGACCGCGCCCGCCGCCCCGGCCCGCCACCGCCGCTCGCCCCTCCGGGCAATCCGCTAAGGAGCACGATGACCGACCCGCTCATGACCGAACTCCTCGAGACGGCGCTGGAGGCCGCCCGCGGCGCGGGGGACCTGCTGCGCGACGGCCGCCCGGCCGACCTCGGGGTGGCGGCCACCAAGACCAGCCCGATCGACGTCGTCACCGAGATGGACATCGCCGCCGAGAAGCTGATCACCGACCTCCTCGCGCGCCGCCGCCCGCGGGACGGAGTGCTGGGGGAGGAGGGCTCGAGCAGTGAGGGCAGCAGCGGGGTGCGCTGGGTGATCGACCCGCTCGACGGCACCGTGAACTACCTCTACGGCCTGCCGTCGTGGGCGGTCAGCATCGCCGCCGAGAAGGACGGCGAGGCGGTCGTCGGGGTGGTGATCGCCCCGGCGCGCGGTGAGACCTTCCACGCGGCCCTGGGCCAGGGCGCCTGGCGGAACGGGGAGCAGGTGCGCTGCCGCCCCTCGGCCCCGCTCGAGGAGTCGCTGATCGGCACCGGCTTCGGGTACGTGCGCGAGCGCCGCATCGGGCAGGCGCGGGTACTCAACGAGGTGCTGCCGCGGGTGCGGGACATCCGGCGCGGCGGCTCGGCCGCCATCGATCTGTGCGATGTGGCCTGCGGCCGGCTCAACGGCTACTACGAGCGCGGGCTCAACCCCTGGGACTTCGCGGCCGGTGCGCTCATAGCGCGCGAGGCGGGCGCGCTCACCGGAGGGCGGCCGGGCGTCCCGGCCTCCACCGAGCTGACCATCGCCGCCGCGCCCGGCCTCTTCGAGCCGCTGCGGGGGCTTCTGGACGACCTGGGCGCCTGGCACGACTGAATCCGCCTGGCACGACTGGAATCCCGCCCCAGCCCCATCCACACGCGCGGAAGCGCCCCGGAGTCACGAGGACACCGGGGCGCTTCGGCGTGGTTACCGGATGTTTTCTGGATCACCATCCGGCGGTGTTTGGGAATCGGTCACACGGTCACATGGAATCCGGATCTGGATCGGGTCCGGAATCCACAAGGGATCAAGCGAACGAGGCGCTTACTTCGACGCCGTGCTCGGCGGCGAGGCGACGGAGGTCTTCCAGCTCCGACTGCTCCACGTCCACAAGAAACTCGTCGCCCGTCTCACGGGCGCGAATGAGATCGGACTTGGTGTTCTCTATGCGCTGCAGAATGCCTGCGGTGAACGCGTCCATGTTGCGCCCCCTCGTCGTGGGTCGGTGGCACGGGGGTGTGCCGACGGCGGGTTGATCACGTGAGTGGCCCCTGCCGACGGCAATGCCAGCCAGATATGCCGGGGACAGGGCGTGATCGCGGGTGTGCAGTCGTCCTCCCCACCCCGTCTTCGGGGGAAACCTCCGGACCCGAAAGAAATCTGAATTCGGTGTTCCGGCCACCGCGGACCCCTCCGCCGCGGCCATGATCCGCGCTCGGGATCCCGCGGCGACCCTCTTACCGCCGGTTTATGAGACTTCGAGGCAGGATGGAGGCGCCGAACACCCATCGAGTTCGGCGAGATCATCCCGCCCACTGCGGCAATCAAGGAAGGACCAACGACGTGCGCGTACTCGTCGTCGAGGACGAGCAGCTGCTCGCCGATGCGGTGGCCACCGGACTACGCCGGGAGGCCATGGCCGTCGACGTCGTGTATGACGGAGCCGCCGCCCTGGAGCGGATCGCCGTCAACGACTATGACGTCGTCGTCCTCGACCGGGACCTGCCCCTCGTGCACGGCGACGACGTCTGCCGCAAGATCGTCGAACTCGGCATCCCCACCCGTGTGCTGATGCTCACCGCCTCCGGCGACGTCAGCGACCGCGTGGAGGGCCTGGAGATCGGCGCGGACGACTATCTGCCCAAGCCCTTCGCCTTCAGCGAACTGATCGCGCGCGTCCGGGCGCTCGGCCGCCGGACGACCGTGGCCCTGCCGCCCGTCCTGGAGCGCGCCGGGATCAAGCTGGACCCCAACCGCCGCGAGGTGTTCCGGGACGGCAAGGAGATCCAGCTGGCGCCGAAGGAGTTCGCGGTGCTGGAGGTGCTCCTGCGCAGCGAGGGCGCCGTGGTCTCCGCGGAGCAGCTGCTGGAGAAGGCCTGGGACGAGAACACCGACCCGTTCACCAACGTGGTGCGGGTGACCGTGATGACCCTGCGCCGCAAGCTGGGCGAGCCCGCGGTGATCGTCACCGTCCCCGGCTCCGGTTACCGGATCTGATCAGACATGGCGACGACTCCGACCCCGCTGCCGCCGACGGCGCCGCCCAAGCCCAGCTGGGACCCGCAGGCCGGTTCGCGCTCCAACCCCTGGCTGCGCCCCACGATCCGGATACGGCTCACCCTGCTGTACGGCGGGATGTTCCTGATCGCCGGGGTGGTGCTGCTGACGATCATCTACCTGCTGGCCGCCCAGGCCCTGCACGTCGGCAACGAGCTGCCGTTCAAGCTGGTCGGCGGCAGTGTCCAGCCGACCAACAACACCTGCCCCGAGATCATCGGCCAGAGCAGCCCCGACCAGTTCAACGCGGTCCTGAACACCTGTATGAAGGAGCAGCGCCAGCTGGCCCTCGACGGGCTGCTGCGCCGCTCCCTGATAGCCCTCCTGGGCCTGTCCGTGATCGCCTTCGCCTTCGGCTACGCGATGGCCGGGCGGGTGCTCTCGCCGCTCGGCCGGATCACCCGGACCGCGCGCCAGGTGGCGGGCTCCGACCTGTCCCGCCGGATCGAGCTGGACGGCCCGGACGACGAGCTCAAGGAGCTCGCCGACACCTTCGACGAGATGCTGGAGCGCCTGGACCGGGCGTTCACCGCCCAGCAGCGGTTCGTCGCCAACGCCTCGCACGAGCTGCGCACGCCGCTGGCGATCAACCGCACCCTGCTGGAGGTGCAGCTCTCGGACCCGCAGGCGTCCCCGGAGCTGACCCAGCTGGGCAAGACCCTGCTGGCCACCAACGAGCGCAGCGAGCAGCTGGTGGAGGGCCTGCTGCTGCTGGCCCGCAGCGACAACGAGATCGTCGACCGCAAGCCGGTGGACCTCGCCGAGGTGGCCTCCCAGGCGCTGGAGCAGGTGCGGGCGGAGGCGGAGGACAGGGGCGTGGAGCTGCGCGGGCAGCGCGCTCCCGCGGTGGTCCAGGGCAACGGGGTGCTGCTGGAGCGGATCGCCCTGAACCTGGTCCAGAACGCGGTGCGGTACAACGTGGCCCAGGACGGCTGGGTGGAGGTCACCACCGAGAGCCGGCAGGGCCAGGCCGTGCTGGTGGTCGCGAACACCGGCCCGGTGGTCCCCGCCTACGAGATGGACAACATCTTCGAACCCTTCCGCAGGCTCCGTACGGAGCGCACCGGCAGCGACAAGGGCGTCGGCCTCGGACTGTCGATCGCGCGCTCGGTGGCGCGCGCCCACGGCGGCCGCATCGCGGCGGAGCCGCGTGAGGGAGGCGGCCTGGTGATACGGGTGGTGCTGCCGGTGTGAGGTCGGAGAAGGCGCGGCCGGGACTCCGCCGGGATGTGTTCGCTTTGGGCGGAATTTTCGTGATCCGCCCACCCGATGTAGGGTGTGTGATCGATCACATGGGCGATTTTCCGGCCACATACTCTGCGTGATCGTCACGGTTGACGGAAAGCCGGGAAAATCCGGGTTTTCAGGGGCCGTGATCACGGGAAGTACACGTCATGGCGCATGTGAGTGCGACATTCGGACCGTGTACGGTCCCGATGGCCATCCAACCCGATCACCTCTTCAGGGGTGCGGTTGGGTGTCGATTGAGTAACAGACCTTGATGTGAGGCAAAATCTCCGCCTCGGGTCGGGCACAAGTCCGGCCTCTCACGCGTTACGTGCGCTGGAGACACCACAGACACCCAGAGGGGGAGACAGACATGGCAACGGACTACGACACCCCACGCAAGACCGACGATGACGTCAACGAGGACAGCATCGAGGAACTGAAGGCCCGGCGGAACGACAAGTCCGCGTCCACCGTCGACGTGGATGAGTTCGAGCAGGCCGAGGGCCTGGAGCTGCCCGGTGCGGACCTCTCCAACGAGGAGTTGTCCGTCCGGGTCCTGCCCCGCCAGGCCGACGAGTTCACCTGCATGAGCTGCTTCCTCGTGCACCACCGCAGCCAGCTGGCCGCCGAGACCAAGAACGGCCAGCCGATCTGCCGCGACTGCGCGGCCTGAGCCGCGGGGTCGGCGTGGAGGCGGAACACGACGACACGAACGAGACCGGGCGAGGCCGGATGGCCTCGCTCGCGACCTCTGTCGGCCGTGGTGTGCGGCGAGGCGGTGAGCGCGCGAGAGCGGGGGTCTACGCGGTCGCCGACCGGATCATCGCGAACGCTCCACGTATCGCTGTCCGCGATCTCGCGACGCTGCGCAAGCAGTTCCCGGGGCTGGGCCCCGAAGAGCTCGCGGACAAGCTGGTGGCCGGTGCCGCGGGCGGCACCGCCACAGTGGGCGCCGGCGTCGGTGCCGCGGCGATGCTGTCGGCCCCGCCCGCCATGCCCACCGAGCTGGCCGCCGAGATCGTCGGCGTGGCCTCCATAGAGTTCAAGCTGATCGCCGAGCTGCACGAGGTCTACGGGGTGCGCGCGCCCGGCTCCACGCGTCAGCGCGCCGTCGCCTACCTCGGCGCCTGGGCCGAGGAGCGCGGTATCGACGTCGCCCAGCCGGCGACCGTCAACGCGGCTCTCGGCGTCCAGATGAAGCGCGAGCTGCGGCAGCAGGTGCTCAGGCGCGGCTTCCGGAACATGCCGTCCCTGGCGCCCTTCATGGTCGGCGCGGCCGTGGGAGCCGCGATGAACCGGCGCGACACCAAGAAGCTCGCGCGCAAGGTCCGCAAGGATCTGCGGGCCAAGCAGATCCCCTGGGACCTCCCCGTGGCCCTGGAGAAATGAGCTCCTCGCGCGCCCCCGTCACGCCGAGCGAACGGCCGTGAGCGCGGCGGCGAGCGCCTCCGGATTCCGTGTGGACACATACACATACGGTGTTGGGTCCTCCGGATCGGTGACCTCCACCCGCAGCGCGGTCGGGATGTAGCTGCGCAGCAGCATGAACGCCCGCGGATCGGCCTTGTAGGTCCGCCAGGCGGCCGCCTCGGCGGCGTCCAGCACCTGCGGCGTCCCCAGTGCCGACACCGGGATCTTCGCCTCGCCGGCCACCAGCGAGTCCGCCACCACGCGCACCCGCGCCGAGCCGTACGAACTCACCGCCACACAGGCCAGCGCCGCTCCGCCGATCAGCCCGCCGAGCATCGGCAGGGTGCCGAACGGCAGCATGATCAACCCCACTGAGACCCCCATCAGGACCGCGATGAACCACCAGGAACGGGGCGCGCTGAGGCGTTCGTCGTAAGGCTGCATGCGTATCAGCTTGGCATGGCCGCCGACCCGGACTGTCCGCGCGGGTAAGGTCAGCCGTTGTGAGTGGACGAACGACAGGGCTGACGCCGCCGGAGGGCTCCAAGGCTCCCGTGCGCCACCCCGACGCGCCCGCGCCCGGGGAGCCCCTCGGCGCGCACTACGACCAGTGCTTCGGCTGCGGCGACCAGGCGGGCGGCCTGGGGTTGACCACACGGGCCGGCGAGGGCGTGAGCGTCACCGCCGAGTTCACCGTGCGCGGCGGCCATCAGGGCGCGCCCGGCCTGGCCCACGGCGGGGTGCTGGCCGCGGCGCTGGACGAGACGCTCGGATCGCTCAACTGGCTCCAGCGGGTGATCGCGGTGACCGGGCGGCTGGAGACGGACTTCGTACGGCCCGTGCCGGTCGGCGCCGAGCTCCACCTGGAGGCGCGGGTGGCCGCCGTGCACGGACGCAAGATCTACTGCTCGGCCACGGGCCGGATCGACGCCCCCGACGGCCCCGTCGCGGTGCGGGCGCAGGCCCTCTTCATAGAGGTGCGGGTCGACCACTTCATCGAGAACGGCCGGGCGGAGGAGATCGACGCGGCGCTCGCCGATCCGGATCAGGTGAAGGTCGCGCGCGCTTTCGAGGTGAACCCATGAGCCCGCTCCCCGTCGACGTGCTGATCCGCAGGGTGGACCCCGAGGTGCCGGTCCCCGGCTACGCCCACCCCGGCGACGCCGGGGCCGACCTGGTCACCACCGAGCCCGCCGAGCTGGCCCCCGGGGAGCGCGCGGTTCTGCCCACCGGAGTGTCTATCGCGCTCCCGGAGGGGTATGCCGCCTTCGTGCATCCACGGTCCGGACTTGCCGCGCGCTGCGGCGTCGCCATGGTGAATGCCCCGGGGACCATCGATGCCGGGTACCGTGGAGAGATCAAGGTGATCGTGGTCAATCTGGACCCGCGCGAGAGCGTGCGGTTCGAGCGCTTCGACCGGATCGCCCAATTGGTCGTCCAGCAGGTCGAGAAGGTGCGCTTCCAGGAGGTGGCGGAGCTTCCCGGGTCGGCGCGGGCCGAAGGGGGCTTCGGGTCCACCGGCGGTCATGCCGCCGTGGACGGCACAACGGGTGGGAATGGATACGCTTCGGTCGGTTCCGACCGGGAAGGACGATGACGTGTTCGGACGTCGCCGCAAGCGCAGCAAGGAGGACGTCGAGTCGCTCGACGTGACCTCCGACGAGTTGGCCGAGGACGCGGAGGAGGCGGACGGCGCTGAGGACACCGCCGATCCCGTGGAGAGCGAGCGGGTGAGCCTGCCGCCGGCCCCGCGCCCCGAGGGCCCCTGGGACGTGTCCGAGGTGCGCGAGCCCGGCGAGGGCCGGGTGGACCTCGGTGGTCTGTTCGTGCCCGGCGTGGAGGGCATGGAGCTGCGGGTGGAGGTCGCGGGGGACGCGATCGTCGCCGCGACCGTGGTGCTGCGGGACAGCGCCGTGCAGCTCCAGGGGTTCGCCGCGCCCAAGAAGGAAGGCATCTGGGGCGAGGTGCGCGACGAGATCGCCACCGGCATCACCCAGCAGGGCGGGATCGTGGACGAGGTCGAGGGCCCGCTCGGCTGGGAGCTGCGCGCCCAGGTGCCGGTGCAGCTCCCGGACGGCAAGAACGGTGTGCAGGTGGTCCGCTTCGTCGGCGTGGACGGGCCCCGCTGGTTCCTGCGCGGTGTGATCTCCGGGCAGGGCGCGGTGCAGCCCGAGACCGGCAGCCTCCTGGAAGCGATCTTCCGGGACACGGTCGTGGTGCGCGGCGAGGGCCCGATGGCCCCGCGCGACCCGATCGTCCTCAAGCTGCCGGACGACGCGCAGATGGTGCCCGACGGGGTGCAGCAGGACGAGGCGCAGGGCTCGCGGTTCGCGGGCGGCGCCGACCGGCTCCAGCGCGGCCCGGAGATCTCCGAGGTGCGCTGAGCCGCCCTACGGCACGAGAGCTCGCGTACGGCAGCGCGTACGAGAGCTCGCTTACGAGGAGCGCCATGGCCCGGAAGGGGCCCGGGGCAGGGCCCCGGGCCCCTTCGGCATGTTCCGGAGCCCTCCCCCCCGGGTTTTCGAGGTTTTCCGGAACCCGTTGAACACACCCGCCGCACCGGCCGTACTCATGGGCGCGAGACCTTGTGACGCTCCGAGGGGGAGAGGGCGCGTCACGAGAGACACCCCCTGTCCGACCTCAAGAGGTGAGTGATCAGATGTCGCGTGGCCTTCCGTTACTCCACCGCCGGAGAATCCTCCTCTCCGGGGCGATCGGCGGTATCACCTGTGCGGCCGTCGCGGTGGGAGCCGCCATGGCCGGTCAGGACGGCAGCGGCGACGCCAGTGCGTCGACCAAGGCGGCCTCGGCCATCAGCTGCCCCGCCGTCTCCGGTTCCCTGCCGGAGATCCCGGCGGAGGCCCAGGCCGAGGTGGACCGCAACCTCGCGCTGCTGGACACCCAGCTGGCGGAGGCCAACAAGCGGCTCAGCACCAGCCAGGGCGAGGGCGGCCCCAACTTCGTGCAGAACGCCATCCTCGGGCCGCTGGCGGACAAGCGGAAGTCCACCCTGGACCGCATCGCGATCTCCATAGGGCGGCACGCCGAGAAGCCGGCCGGGCTGGACGCGCTCGCCGAGTGCACGCTGTCGGACGGCGGGGCGGGAGCGGGCTCCGACACCGGCGCGGGCGGCGAGGCGGGCGGCGCGGCGAGCCCGACCGCCGCCGCCTCCCAGCCCGCGGACGAGCAGGGCGGGGGAGCCGACCAGGGCGGGCAGGAGCAGGGCGGCGGGGCCGGCGCGGGCTCCGGCCAGACGATCAGCTGCCCCGATGTCGCCTCCGGGATCGGCGACGTACCGGCCGCCGCCCAGGCCGAGGTGGACCGCAATGTCGCGCTGCTCCAGACCCAGCTCGACGAGGCCAACAAGCGGCTGGCCTCCTCCGCGGGCGAGGGCGGCCCCAACTTCGTACAGAACGCGATCCTCGGCCCGCTGAAGGACAAGCGCGCCTCGACGATCGACCGCATCGAACTCTCGATCTCCCGCCAGGGCTCGACCGCCCCCTCCGGTCTTGACGCCTTGGCGGGCTGCTCGCTCGCGTCCGGCTGAGCCGACGGCGTAAGGCCCGGCCCGATGTGAGCGTCTACCGGTGGGCCGTACTCTTCTCTGCGGAGTACGGCCCACCGGCTTTTCCCGGGGCCCGCCCCGAGGTGTCGGGCGTCGCCCCGGGGTGTTCGGCGCCGCGCGTCAGAGACGCGTCAAGAGGGCGCCGCCGGCCGTAAGGGAGGCGTCAAGGGACGGCCGGTCCGGCCGGGAGCGGGGTTTGCTCGACGGGTATCGCCCGCCGGAGCCTCGCCGAGCGCTCAGGCTCCGTCCAACAGGGAAAATTAGGGGCATGGGACGCGGAAAGTTGCGGATTTACCTCGGTGCGGCACCGGGCGTCGGCAAGACCTACGCGATGCTCTCCGAGGGGCACCGCCGGGTCGAGCGGGGCACGGACCTCGTGGTCGGCTTCGTGGAGCACCACGGCCGCCGGCGCACCCAGGTGATGATGCACGGGCTCGAGGAGGTGCCCCGCCGGGAGCTGGAGTACCGGGGGTCCACCTTCAGCGAGATGGACGTGGACGCGGTGCTGGCGCGCCGCCCCGCCGTCGCGCTCGTCGACGAACTCGCCCACACCAACGTCCCCGGCTGCCGGAACGAGAAGCGCTGGCAGGACGTCGAGGAGCTGCTGCGGGCGGGCGTCGACGTCGTCTCCACCGTCAACATCCAGCACCTGGAGTCGCTGGGGGACGTGGTCGAGTCGATCACGGGGGTGCGCCAGCGGGAGACCGTCCCGGACGAGGTGGTGCGCCGGGCCGACCAGATCGAGCTGGTCGACATGTCGCCCCAGGCGCTGCGCCGCCGCATGGCGCACGGCAACATCTACGCGCCCGACAAGGTCGACGCCGCGCTCTCGAACTACTTCCGGCCCGGGAACCTGACCGCGCTGCGCGAGCTGGCCCTGCTGTGGACCGCCGACCGGGTGGACGAATACCTCCAGCAGTACCGCGACGAGCACTCCATCCGCTCCACCTGGCAGGCGCGTGAGCGCATCGTCGTCGGGCTGACCGGCGGCCCGGAGGGGCGGACGCTGATCCGCCGGGCGGCCCGGATGGCGGCCAAGGGCTCCGGCAGCGAGATCCTCGCCGTCTACATCGCCCGCAGCGACGGTCTGACCTCGGCGTCCCCCAAGGAGCTGGCGGTCCAGCGCACCCTCGTCGAAGACCTCGGGGGCACCTTCCACCACGTCATAGGGGAGGACATCCCCCGGGCGCTGCTGGAGTTCGCCCGCGGGGTCAACGCGACCCAGATCGTGCTCGGCTCCAGCCGCCGCAAGACCTGGCAGTACATGTTCGGACCCGGGGTGGGCGCCACCGTCGCCCGGGAGTCAGGGCCCGACTTGGACGTCCACATCGTCACCCACGACGAGGTCGCCAAGGGCCGCGGGCTGCCGGTCGCGCGCGGCGCCCGGCTCGGCCGCTCCCGGCTGATCGCGGGCTGGGTGGTCGGGGTGGCCGGACCGGCCCTGCTCACGCTGCTGCTCACCGCCACCGGCGCCACCCTCGCCTCCGAGGCCGGGCCCGGGTTCGCCAACGAGGTACTGCTGTTCCTGTTCCTCAATGTGCTGGCCGCCCTGCTGGGCGGCATGGTGCCCGCGCTCGCCTCGGCGGCCGTCGGATCGCTGCTGCTCAACTACTACTTCACCCCGCCCACCCACACCCTGACCATCGCCGACCCCGAGAACATCGTCGCCATAGCGATCTTCGTGGCGGTGGCGGTCTGTGTGGCCTCCGTGGTGGACCTCGCCGCCCGCCGCACCCATCAGGCCGCCCGGCTGCGCGCCGAGTCCGAGATACTGTCCTTCCTCGCGGGCAGCGTGCTGCGCGGCGAGACCAGCCTGGAGGCGCTGCTGGAGCGGGTCCGCGAGACGTTCGCCATGGACTCCGTCGCGTTGCTGGAGCGGGAGAGCGACGTCGCCCCCTGGACCTGCGCGGGCAGCGTCGGCGGCCACGGCGGCACCCCGCCGCCCGAGCGGCCCGAGGACGCGGAGGTGGACATGCCGGTCGGCGACCATATGGCGCTCGCGCTCTCCGGCCGGGTCCTGCCCGCCGAGGACCGCCGGGTGCTCGCCGCCTTCGCCGCCCAGGCCGCCGTCGTCCTCGACCGGCAGCGGCTGGCCCAGGAGGCCGGGCAGGCCCGTGAGCTGGCCGAGGGGAACCGCATCCGCACCGCGCTGCTCGCCGCCGTCAGCCACGACCTGCGCACCCCGCTCGCGGCCATCAAGGCGGCCGTGAGCTCCCTGCGCTCCGATGACGTGGCCTGGTCGGCGGAGGACGAGGCCGAGCTGCTGGAGGGCATCGAGAGCGGCGCCGACCGGCTGGACCACCTGGTGGGCAACCTCCTGGACATGTCCCGGCTACAGACCGGCACCGTCACCCCGCTGATCCGGGAGGTCGACCTGGACGAGGTGGTGCCGATGGCGCTCGTCGGCGTCCCCGAGGCCGACGTCGCCCTCGACATCCCCGAGGAGCTGCCGATGGTCGCGGTCGACCCCGGGCTGCTGGAGCGCGCCGTGGCCAACATCGTGGAGAACGCGGTGAAGTACAGCCCGCCGGACCGCCCCGTTCTGGTCTCCGCGAGCGCCCTCGGCGACCGGGTGGAGCTGCGCGTCGCCGACGGCGGGCCGGGCGTGCCGGACAGCGAGAAGGACCGTATCTTCGAGCCCTTCCAGCGGTACGGGGACGCCCCGCGCGGCGCCGGGGTCGGCCTCGGGCTCGCCGTCGCCCGCGGCTTCGCCGAGGCCATGGGCGGGCGGCTGACCGCCGAGGACACCCCCGGCGGCGGGATGACCATGGTGCTCACGCTGGGTGTGGCCCGAGACCGCCCGCCGGCCGCGCCCGGCCTCCCGGTCCAGGTCGGCTCCACGTCAGGCACGACAGAGCAGAAAGGCAGGCCCGCCAGATGAACCGGGTGCTCGTGGTGGACGACGAGCCGCAGATCGTGCGCGCCCTCGTGATCAACCTGAAGGCCCGCAAGTACGAGGTGGACGCGGCCTCGGACGGCGCCACCGCACTCCGGCTCGCCGCCGCCCGCCACCCCGATGTGATCGTGCTCGACCTCGGCCTGCCCGATATGGACGGGGTGGAGGTGATCAGGGGGCTCCGGGGCTGGACCCGGGTGCCGATCCTGGTGCTCTCCGCCCGTCAGACCTCGGACGAGAAGGTCGAGGCGCTCGACGCCGGGGCGGACGACTACGTCACCAAGCCGTTCGGCATGGACGAGCTGCTCGCCCGGCTGCGCGCGGCCGTCCGCCGCGCCGAGCCGGTCGGGCGGCCGGAGGACTCGGTGGTGGTGGAGACCGACGTGTTCACCGTCGACCTGGCCGCCAAGAAGGCCCATCGCGACGGCCGCGATGTGCGGCTGACCCCCACCGAATGGCATCTGCTGGAGGTCCTGGTGCGCAACGCCGGCCGCCTGGTCAGCCAGAAGCAGCTGCTCCAGGAGGTCTGGGGCCCCTCGTACGGCACCGAGAGCAACTACCTGCGGGTGTATATGGCGCAGCTGCGCCGCAAGCTGGAGGCCGACCCCTCCCATCCGCGCCACTTCGTCACCGAGCCGGGTATGGGGTACCGGTTCGAGCGATGAGCGCGGGGACGGCGTTTCGGCGATGGCTCACCGGTACGCTGGCTGTATGAGTTCCGTACGCCACCCCTCCGACGGGGCCGACAGGGGAGACAGGTCCGAGAAACCGGCCGGCCGGTTCCGGCGGATGCTGGACCGGCTGTCGAGCTCCCAGGAGGAGCTGCACTCCGCCGAGTTGCAGCAGGACGCGGAGGCCGCGGGCTGCACCAAGATCGGCGACTGCGGTGACCGTCAGATCGTCAAGGTGACGGGCACGCTGCGCACGGTGACCCTCAGACCGCGGGCCGGAGTTCCCGCGCTGGAGGCGGAGCTCTTCGACGGCACCGCCGCGCTGGACGTGGTGTGGCTGGGCCGTCGCTCGATCATCGGGATAGAACCGGGGCGCAAGCTGATCGCCTCGGGCCGGATCTCCATGAGCCATGGGCGCCGGGTGCTGTTCAATCCGAAGTACGAACTCCGACCGCTCGGACAGGAGTAGCCGGTGACGCCAGACGACAAGACGCCCCCGACCGGGCACCGACGCACCGCCGCCGACAGCAGGGCGGCGGCGGACACCGCGCTCCTGGAGGCGTTCGGCGGGGTGCGGGGCATGGTGGACACCACCGTCCCCGGTCTGGTCTTCGTCCTGCTGTATACGATCAAGCGGGACATCCACCTCGCCGCGATCGCCGCGCTCGGCCTCACCGTGCTGCTCGGGCTCGCCCGGCTGGTGCGCAAGGAGACGCTGAAGCACGCCTTCAGCGGGGTCTTCGGGGTCGCGTTCGGCGCGATCTTCGCGATGATGTCCGGCGACGCGAAGAACTTCTATCTGCCGGGCATGCTCTACACCCTGGGCCTGGCGATCGCCTACATCCTCTCGGCGATCTTCCGCTTCCCACTGATCGGGGTGCTGCTCGGGCCGATGCTGAAGGAGAACCTCTCCTGGCGCACCCGCAACCCCGGCCGGTTCCGCGCCTACACCCGCTCCACCTGGGCGTGGGGGCTGATCCTGCTGGCCAAGTCGGCGGTGCTGTTCCCGCTGTACTGGTGGGGGGACGCCACCCAGCTCGGCTGGGTCAAGGTCGCGCTCGGCATTCCGCCGTTCCTGCTCTGCGTCTATCTGACCTGGATCTTCCTGGCCAAGGCCCCGCCGCCGATCGATGTCATCGCGGAGATGGAGGCGGAGGAGAAGGCCGAGCGGGACCGGGAGCGGGCGAAGGCCGAGGCCGACAAGATCGCCGACCCGCTGCTCTCGGAGTGGACCGGCCAGATCGTGTCCGAGGCCCGAACCGAATCCGCCGACCGGCAGCCGCCCCGGCGCTGAGACCCGCCGTCCTGGGCTCCCGAGCCGGGAGCCCAGGACGGGAGTTCACGGCCTAACCGGCGGCGCCCTGCCGCTGGACGGACAGCAGCTGCTCCAGCTGCTCCTCGCGCGCCTGAGCCGCGACGAACAGCAGTTCGTCCCCGGCCTCCAGCACATCGTCCTTGTTCGGGGTCAGTACGCGGGTGCCGCGGATGATGGTGACCAGCGTGGTGTCCTCGGGCCACTCCACATCGCCGACCCGGGTGCCCACCAGCGCCGCCTCCGGCGGCAGCGTCAGCTCCACCAGGTTGGCGTCGCCGTGGCTGAAGCGGAGCAGCCGCACCAGGTCGCCGACGCTCACCGCCTCCTCGACCAGCGCCGACATCAGACGCGGAGTGGAGACGGCCACGTCGACGCCCCACGCCTCGTTGAACAGCCACTCGTTCTTGGGGTTGTTGACCCGGGCGACCACCCGGGGCACCCCGTACTCGGTCTTGGCGAGCAGCGAGACGACGAGGTTGACCTTGTCGTCACCGGTGGCCGCGATGACCACGTTGCAGCGCTGAAGTGCCGCCTCGTCCAGCGAGGTGATCTCGCACGCGTCGGCCAGCAGCCACTCGGCCTGCGGCACCCGCTCCACCGAGATGGCGGTCGGCGCCTTGTCGATGAGGAGCACCTCGTGCCCGTTCTCCAGCAGCTCGCTCGCGATGGAACGCCCCACGGCGCCCGCACCGGCAATGGCAACTCTCATCGGTTGGCCTCCTCGGGGCCCTTTTCGAACGCCGCCTCGACCTTCTCGACCTCGTCGGTGCGCATCATCACATGCACCAGGTCGCCCTCCTGGAGCACCGTCCCGGAGGTCGGCAGCATCGCCTCGCCGAGCCGGGTGAGGAACGCGACCCGCACACCGGTCTCCTCCTGGAGGGCGCTGACCTTGTGGCCCACCCACGAGGGGGAGATGTGCACCTCGGCCAGCTGGACCCCGCCACTGGGGTCCCGCCACAGCGGCTCCGCGCCGGACGGCAGCAGCCGCCGCAGCATCTGGTCGGCGGTCCAGCGCACCGTGGCCACGGTCGGGATGCCGAGGCGCTGGTAGACCTCGGCGCGGCGGGGGTCGTAGATCCGGGCCGCCACGTTCTCCACGCCGAACATCTCGCGGGCCACCCGGGCCGCGATGATGTTGGAGTTGTCGCCGCTGCTGACTGCGGCGAAGGCCCCGGCCTCCTCGATGCCCGCCTCGCGCAGGGTGTCCTGGTCGAAGCCGACGCCGGTCACCCGGCGTCCGCCGAAGCCCGCGCCGAGGCGGCGGAAGGCGGTGGGGTCCTGGTCGACGACCGCGACCGTGTGCCCCTGTTGCTCCAGGGTCTGGGCGAGGGCCGCGCCCACCCGGCCACAGCCCATGATCACGATATGCATGCGTCCTACCCCGCACTCCTGATGACCGTGCCGACCTGCGCAAACACCCTGCTCACATCTTCCTTCCAGGACTTACGGGGCGACAGCGGGGCGGGACCCCGATGCCGGTGCCCGGGGACGACGGGAGTCGGCCGCCGCGGCACCTGTCCCCACCGTATCCGTACCGGCGGCCGACTCCCCCGTCCGCGCGCGACGGTCCGGGATCGAAGGTGGTGACGTACGACATAGCGCGAAAGTTCCCACGGTGATCGGTGATGGCGGGAGGTGGCCGAAGGTGATCGCGGACATGCCGGGAGTAAAGAGGTAACGATCATTTCCGGTTGCGGATGGAGAGTGAAAAGGCTGTTGGTGATCAGCCGTGACCACTACGGTGGGCCCGGGTTACGGCGCTCCTCGGGTGGTCGCGACCCTTCATCTTCGTCTGAAATCCCGGATCTTCACCGAGACCACATGACAAATGGCCAGTGATCGCCGCTGGTTCGAACTTTGTCACGGGTGTCGGACGCTAGGTCACGACATGGCTAAGATGATCGTCGTATTCCGTTTCCGGACGGGACATCAGGGCTCTGAACGTTCCTTCCGCGCCCGCGCTTCCCCTGCACGAGGTTCCTGATGACTGATCACATATCGGAGGCGGTGAGCTGGTGTCTGGCCGCCGCGCTTCTCGTCGTCCTGGTGCTTCTGATCCGCCAGCGGCAGATCACCGCCGGAGTCCGCAGGCGCAACGCCACGCTCGAGGACAGCCTGCGCGTCCGTGACGAGGAGGTGCGCCACCTCGTCGACGTGCGCCTCCCCTCGATCGCCGACGCGCTGAGCCAGCCCGGCCCGCTGCCGGGCCTGCGCGACGAGAAGCTGGCCGGTACGGCCTTCGCGCAGAGTCTGCACTCCGTCATGGAGCAGTTCACCCGGGCGGTGGACAAGGCACAGTCGCGCGCCGACGCCTCCGCCAAGGCGGCGCTCAAGGCATCCATGCGAGCCGTCCAGGGACTCGCCAACGAACAGCAGGTCTCCATCTCCGAGATGCAGGAGCGGCACGACAACCCCGATGTGCTGCGGGACCTGCTGGAGATCGACCACGCCAACGCCCAGTTCGGCCGGCGCGCCCAAGCCATCGCGGTGCTCTGCGGCTCCTGGCCCGGCCGCCAGCGCCTGGCCTCCTCGCTGACCGATGTGGTCCGCGGCGCCAAGTCGCGCATCCGCGACTACCAGCGCGTTCAGGTGCACGCCCTGATCGACGTCGCCGTGGTGAGCCGGGCCGTGGAGCCCGCCGTTCTCGCGGTCGCCGAACTGCTGGACAACGCCGCCCGCCACTCGCAGCCCAACACCTCGGTGGAGGTCAGCCTCCAGCCGGTGCACAACGGGGCCTGCATCGTGATCGACGACGCCGGTGTGGGCATGGACGGCCTGGAGGTCCAGCGGGCCGCCAACCTGCTCTCCGGCCAGCGCGCCGTGGACGTCTCCCGGCTCGGCGACCCGCCGCAGTTCGGCTTCGCCGTGGTGGGCCTGCTGGCCGCGCGGTACGGCTTCAGCGTCTCGGTGGACACCCGGTCCCCGTACGGCGGTGTGCGCGCCGTGCTGTTCCTGCCGACCGAGCTGCTCACCCATGTCGACCCCGACGAGCGGCCGGGCACCGCCGGGCAGGACCCCGAGGGCGCCGAGCCGCTGCACACCCTGCCCTCCCGCCGGACCCGTCCCCCCAGGAGAGCGCCGCACGCGCCGACCGTCCCGGCCCAGGCGCAGGAGCCGTCCCCGATCCCGCACCAGGCCCCGGCCCCGCACCAGGCACCGATCCCGCACCAGGCCCAGCCCCCGGCACCGGCCCCCGCGGCGTCCGCCCCGGAACCGGCACCCGCCCCGGCGCCCCAGCCGTCCCCCGACAGCGAGGCCACCCGGGTGTACGGCACCACGGCGGGCGGTCTGCCCAAGCGCCGCCGCCGGGAGGCCGCCGCCACCCCGCCGCCCGGCGACTGGACCACCGGCGCCGGGCAGACCGGCGCCGCCGACCCCGACACGGGCGCGTTCCGCGTGCGGTCGGCGAAGGAAACCGCTTCGCGGATGGGCGCGTTCGCCCGCGGCACCCGCTCCGGCCGTTCCGCAACCCAGGACTCCGCCCCTCACCATGACGAAGGGAATCGCCAGGCATGAACGACCATCTCAACAACGAGCTCGGCTGGATGCTCGACGAGGTCGTCAAGATGCCGGAGGCGCGGCACGCGATCCTGCTCTCCGCGGACGGGATGCTCCGGGCACACTCCCAGGGCATCGCGCGCGACGAGGCCGAGCGCCAGGCCGCCGCACTCTCCGGGCTTCAGTCGATCAGCCGCTCCACCTCCGAGTTCTGTGATCCGCACGAGACGCCCTGGCAGCAGACGCTCGTCGAGTTCGTCGGCGGGTACGTCTTCCTGATCGCCGCCGGGCCCGGTGCGTATCTGGCGGTCTCGGCCACCGAGGCGGTGGACATGGAGGCGGTCAGCTACCGGATGCAGAAACTCGTCGACCGGCTCGGCAAGGAGCTCACCAGCCCGCCGAGGCAGGGCCTCCCGCGGCAGGGGATCGGCAGTCACGCATGAGCCCGGGGAGGCGCGAACGAGGATTGGTACGGCCGTATGTCGTGACCGACGGCCGTGCCTACCCGACTCGTAACACCTTCGACCTGGTGACCCTGGTCATGGCCCACCCCGACCGGCCGCTCACCGGGCTCAGCCCGGAGAAGCGGCGGGTCATGGAGCTGTGTCTGGGCGGGGCGCTCTCGGTGGCCGAGGTCGCCGGGTATCTGGAGCTGCCCGTCAGCGTCACCAAGGTCCTGCTCGGCGACCTCGTGGACAGCGGCCACATCAGCGCGCGGGCCCCCATCCCGCCCGCCGAACTCCCCGAGGTCCAGCTGCTCCAGGAGGTGCTGGATGGACTCCGCGCTCGCCTCTGACCAGGCGGCCTATCTCCCGGCCACGGTGCGGGTGGCGGCGAAGATCCTGGTCGTCGGGCACTTCGCGGTCGGCAAGACGACCTATGTGAGCTCGCTGTCGGAGATCCGGCCGCTGCGCACCGAGGAGACGATGACCGAGGCCGGTGCGCTCACCGACGATCTGCGGGGCACCGAGGACAAGACGACCACCACCGTCGCCATGGACTTCGGCCGGCTCACCCTCAGCGAGTCCCTGGTGCTCTATCTGTTCGGCACGCCGGGGCAGCAGCGCTTCACCCGGCTGTGGCGGGACATGACGCTCGGGGCGCTGGGCGCGCTGGTGCTGGCCGACACCCGGCGGCTGGAGCAGTCCTTCCCGGTGATGGCCGTCCTGGAGGAGCACGGACTGCCGTACGCCGTCGCCGTCAACCACTTCGAGGGCGCTCCCCGCTTCGCCGAGCCGGAGGTCCGGGAGGCCCTCGATCTGCTTCCGGAGACGCCCCTGGTGACCTGCGACGCCCGGGACCGGGTCTCCTCCACCCACGCGCTGATCGCCCTCGTCCAGTACCTACAGGCCCGCCAGACCCGTAGTTCTCAGGAGATTGTGTGACCAACAGTCCAGCCGCCGGACCCGTTCCGCCGCCCGGCTGCCCCGCGCACGCCGCCCCCGCCGAGGCCGGGGGCGCCACCGGGTCCCGCGCCGCCATACCGATGTACGGTCAGGAATTCGCCGACGACCCGCACGGCGCCTATGCGCGGATGCGCGCCACCTTCGGGCCGATCGCGCCGGTCGAGCTGTCGCCGGGGGTGTACGCCTCGCTGGTCACCAGCTATCAGCTCGGCCTGGAGATCCTGCGCGACACCGAGCGGTTCGCCAAGGACCCGCGCGGCTGGCGGGCGATGCAGGACGGCACCGTGGGGCTGGACAACCCGATCGCGCCGATGATGATGTACCGGCCGAACGCGCTGTTCAGCGACGGGGAGGCACACGCCCGGCTGCGCGGGGCGATCACCGACAGCCTGGACCGGGTGGATCCGCACGCCCTCAGCGAGTACGTCGAGCGCAGCGCGGAGACGCTGATCGACGCCTTCGCCTCCCGGGGCCAGGCCGATCTGATCACCGAGTACGCGTCGGTGCTCCCGCTGTTGGTCTTCAACCAGCTCTTCGGTGCCCGCCCGGCGGACGGGCCGAGGCTGGTCGAGACGATGATGAAGCTCTTCGACAGCGGCGAGGACGCGGCGGCGGCCAACGACGAGCTGCTGCGGTGGATCTCCGGGCTGGTGGGGGAGAAGCGCGAGCAGCTCGCCGCCGACGTCACCTCCTGGCTGATCGCGCACCCCTCGCAGCTCTCCGACGACGAGCTGATGCAACAGATCATCCTGCTGATGGCGGCCGGTACCGACCCCCAGCAGAACCTGATCGCCAACGCGCTGCGCCTGCTGCTGTCGGACGACCGCTTCGCCGGTGAGCTGTCCGGCGGCAGCATGCCCGTCCAGGACGCCCTGGACGAGGTGCTCTGGAACGATCCGCCGATGGCCAACTACGGCACCCGCTTCCCCCGGTACGACTGCGAGGTGGCGGGCGTACGGCTGCGCAAGGGCGACCCGGTGCTCATCAGCTACGCGGCGGCCAACCACGAGGCCGCCCTGGCCTCCGACCGGCGCTCCGGCAACCGGGCCCATCTGGCCTGGAGCGCGGGCGCCCACCGCTGCCCCGCCGAGCGGCCCGCCCGGGTGATCGCCTCCGTGGCCATCGAGCGGCTGCTGGACCGCCTCCCGGACATGGAACTGGCGGTCCCCGCCGAGCGGCTGACCTGGCGGACCGGACCCTTCCACCGTGCCCTGGCCGCCCTGCCGGTGCGCTTCCCCGCCCAGGCGGCGGCTCAGGCCGAGCCGTTCGCGGCGTCCGTGTCCAAGTCGGCCCCATTCGACGAGAGCCCTGGAGGCAGCCAGTGGAACCCCGTCCCATCGTCCTCGACCCCACCGGCCGCGACATCGTCGGAGAAGCAGCCCGAGTCGCAGCAGGCGGCGAGGCGACGCTTGTTGAGCTTCCTGACGGCGTGGTGGCGTGGGCAATAACCCGCCAGCGCACGCTCAAACAGCTGCTGACCGACCCCCGGGTCTCCAAGGACCCCCGGCAGCACTGGCCCGCGTGGCAAAACGGTGAGATCTCGCCCGAGTGGCCGCTGATCACCTGGGTCGCCGTGGAGAACATGTTCACGGCCTACGGCGGTGAGCACCGGCGGCTGCGCACCCTGGTCTCCAAGGCGTTCACCGCCCGGCGCACCTCCGCCCTGCGGCCGCGCATCGAGGAGATCTGCGCCAGGCTCCTGGACGACCTGGCCGCCGCAGGGCCGGGCGAGGTGGTCGACCTGCGCGAGGGGTACGCGTACCCGCTGCCCATCCAGGTGATCTCCGAGCTGTTCGGGCTCGAGGACGAGAACCTGCGCGAGCGGATGCGCCGGGTCGTGGACAGCATCTTCCACACCTCCGCCTCCGCCGAGGAGGTCACCGCCACCTACGGCGAGATGTACGCCGTCCTCGGCGAGCTGGTGGCCACCAAGCGCGAGAAGCCAGGCGACGACCTGACCAGCGGGCTGATCGCGGTGCGGGAGGAGGAGAGCGACTCCAGGCTCAGCGAGAAGGAGCTGACCGACACCCTCGCCCTGTTCCTCTCGGCCGGTCACGAGACCACGGTCAACCTCCTGGACAACGCCATCCATGCGCTGCTCACCCGGCCCGAGCAGCTCGAACACGTCCGGGCGGGCCGGGCCACCTGGGACGATGTGATCGAGGAGACACTGCGGCACTCGGCCCCGGTCGCCAACCTGCCGCTGCGCTACGCGGTGGAGGACATCGAGCTGGACGGCGGAGTGGTGCTGCGCAAGGGCGACGCCATCCTGGCCGCCTACGCCGCCGCCGGACGCGACCCGGAGGTGCACGGCGGGGACGCGGACGCCTTCGACGTGACCCGGCAGCTCAAGAGCCATCTGGCGTTCGGCCACGGCGTCCACCTGTGCGTCGGCGCCCCGCTGGGGCGGCTGGAGGCCGCGATCGCGCTCCCGGCGCTCTTCGACCGCTTCCCCGGGCTCACGCTCGCGTCCGGGCAGGACCCGCTGGAGCCGGTGGAGTCCTTCATTTCCAACGGCCACCGCACCCTGCCCGCGCGGCTGGCCTGACCGCCCGGGGGTTCGTGCCCCCGCCCGCCCCTTTTCCCAGGGGTGGGCGGGTGGGCGGCGGCCCGGGCTACCCCTTACGATCCTCAGCGTGTCCAAACTGACCGACCTCCCGAAACGGATCCTGATCGGGCGGGCGCTGCGCAGCGACAAGCTCGGGGAGACCCTCCTCCCGAAGCGCATCGCGCTCCCCGTCTTCGCGTCCGACCCCCTGTCCTCCGTCGCGTACGCGCCGGGGCAGGTGATGATCGTTCTGTCCGTGGCGGGTGCGTCGGCCTACCACTACAGCCCATGGATCACGATCGCCATCGTCGTGCTGATGTTCACGGTGGTCGCCTCGTACCGCCAGAACGTCCACGCGTACCCCAGCGGAGGCGGTGACTACGAGGTCGCCACCACCAACCTCGGCCCCAAGGCCGGGCTGACCGTCGCCAGCGCCCTGCTGGTCGACTACGTCCTCACGGTGGCGGTGTCGATCTCCTCCGGTGTGGAGAACCTCGGCTCGGCCGTCCCCTTCTTCGTCGAGAACAAGACGCTCTGCGCGGTCGGGATCATTCTGCTGCTGACGCTGATGAACCTGCGGGGCGTACGGGAGTCGGGCAAGCTCTTCGCGATCCCCACCTATGTCTTCGTCGGCGGCGTCTTCGCGATGATCCTCTGGGGCGCCTACCGCGGGCTGGTCCTGGGCGACGACATGAAGGCCCCCACCGCGGGCTACGAGGTGCACGCCGAGCAGACCGGGCTGGCGGGCTTCGCGCTGATCTTCCTGCTGCTGCGCGCGTTCTCCGACGGCTGCGCCGCCCTGACCGGTGTCGAGGCGATCAGCAACGGCGTGCCCGCGTTCCGCAAGCCCAAGAGCCGTAACGCGGCGACGACGCTGGCGCTGATGGGCGGCCTCGCCGTGGCCATGTTCGTCGGCATCATCACCCTCGCCCTGGCCACCGACGTCAAGATGGCCGAGAACCCGGCGCACGACCTGCTGAAGAACGGGACACCGCTCGGCGCCGACTACACCCAGAACCCGGTGATCTCGCAGGTGGCGGCCGCGGTCTTCGGCGACGGCTCGTTCTTCTTCGTGGTGCTGGCCGGGGCCACCGCGCTGGTGCTGTTCCTCGCCGCCAACACCGCGTACAACGGCTTCCCGCTGCTCGGCTCGATCCTGGCCCAGGACCGCTATCTGCCCCGCCAGCTGCACACCCGCGGCGACCGGCTCGCCTTCTCCAACGGGATCGTGCTGCTGGCCTCGGCCGCCGCGGTCCTGGTCTACCTCTACGGGGCCGACTCCACCCGGCTGATCCAGCTCTACATCGTCGGTGTCTTCGTCTCGTTCACCCTCAGCCAGACCGGCATGGTGCGGCACTGGAACCGCCATCTGGCCACCGAGCGGAACCCCAACACCCGCCGCCGCATGATCCGCGCCCGCGCGATCAACACCTTCGGGGCCTTCTTCACCGGTCTGGTGCTGGTCGTGGTGCTGCTGACGAAGTTCACCCACGGCGCCTGGGTCGCCCTGCTCGGCATGGTCATCTTCTACGTCACCATGACGGCCATCAGGCGCCACTACGACGGCGTCTCCGAGGAGCTGGCGGCGGCCACCGAACAGCTCGACGAGGAGGAGGTGCGCCCCTCCCGGGTGCACTCCATCGTCCTGGTCTCCAAGGTCCACAAGCCGACGCTGCGCGCCCTGGCCTACGCCAAGCTGATGCGCTCCCACCGGCTGGAGGCGCTGAGCATCAACGTGGACCCCGCCGAGACCAAGGCGCTCCAGACGGTGTGGCACGAGCGCGGCATAGACGTGCCGCTCAAGATCCTCGACTCGCCCTACCGCGAGATCACCCGGCCGGTCATCGACTACGTCAAGAGCCTGCGCCGGGAGAGCCCGCGCGATGTGGTCTCCGTCTTCATCCCCGAGTACGTGGTCGGCCGCTGGTACGAGCATCTGCTGCACAACCAGAGCGCGCTGCGGCTCAAGGGGCGGCTGCTGTTCACCCCGGGCGTCATGGTGACCTCCGTGCCGTGGCAGCTGGACTCCTCCGAGCTGGCCCGGAAGCGGGCCCGCAAGCGGGCCGAGTGGAGCGCGCCGGGTGCGGTGCGGCGCGGCCCGGTGATCCCGCCCAAGCGGGAGAGGGGCGAGAAGGGGCCGAAGGGCGAGCAGCCGGGCGTCACCTCGCAGGTGCCGGGACGCTAGGCCCGGGGGCCCGGGGGCCCGGGGGCCCAGGGGCCCAGGGGCCCAGGGTCGATGGGGCGACGGGGTGAGGTCCGGCGCGACGTAGACTGGTGGGCTGTTGTCCCACCGCACCCCCTCACCCCTTCTGGAGCCTGAGCCCGCCATGCAAAGTGAACCCAAGGCATCGCTGGTCGGCGAGGAGTACGAGGTCGAGGTCGGCCCGGTGGCGCACGGCGGCCACTGCATCGCCCGGACCGCCGAGGGCCAGGTGCTGTTCGTCCGGCACGCGCTGCCCGGCGAGCGGGTCGTCGCCCGGGTGACCGAGGGCGAGGAGGGCGCGCGCTTCCTGCGCGCCGACGCGGTGCGGGTGCTGGACGCCTCCAAGGACCGGGTCGAGGCACCCTGTCCGTTCGCGGGCCCCGGCAGGTGCGGCGGCTGCGACTGGCAGCACGCCGCCCCCGGCGCCCAGCGCAGGCTCAAGGCCGACGTGATCACCGAGCAGCTGGCCCGGCTGGCCGGGCTCACCCCCGAAGAGGCGGGCTGGGACGGCACGGTCGAGCCCGCGCCCGGCGACAAGGTGGCCCGCGGCGAGGTCCCGGCCTGGCGCACCCGGGTGCAGTACGCGGTGGACGAGCAGGGTCGTCCCGGACTGCGCCGCCACCGCTCGCACGAGGTCGAGCCGATCGACCACTGTCTGATCGCCGCCCCCGGCGTCACCGAACTCGGCGTCGAGAAGCGCGAATGGCCCCAGATCGCCACCGTGGAGGCCATCGCCGCCACCGGCTCCTCCGACCGGCAGGTGGTCCTCACCCCGCGCCCCGGCGGCCGACTGCCGATCGTGGAGCTGGACCGGCCGGTCTCGGTGCTGCGGGTCAGCGAGTCCCGCGGCCGGGAGCGGACCCGTCTGGTGCACCGCGTCCACGGCCGCCCCTTCGTCCGCGAGCGCGCGGCGGGCCGCACCTGGCGGGTCGGCGAGGGCGGCTTCTGGCAGGTCCACTCGAAGGCGGCGGACGTCCTCGTCGAGGCCGTGATGCAGGGTCTGATGCCCCGTAAGGGCGAGATGGCCCTCGATCTGTACTGCGGCGTCGGCCTCTTCGCGGGCGCGATCGCCGAGCGGGTGGGGGAGCGCGGCGCGGTGCTGGGCATCGAGTCCAGCAAGCGCGCGGCCGAGGACGCCCGGCACAACCTCCAGGACCTGGAGCGCGTCCGTATCGAGCACGGCAAGGTCGAGCAGGTGCTGCCCCGCACCGGGATCACCGAGGCCGACCTGATCGTCCTGGACCCGCCCCGCGCGGGCGCGGGCAAGGAGACGGTCACCCGCGTCGCGGCCCTGGGCGCCCGCCGCATCGCCTACGTCGCCTGCGACCCGGCGGCCCTCGCCCGCGACCTCAAGTACTTCCGCGACGCGGGCTACGCCCCGCGCCGCACCCGCGCCTTCGACCTGTTCCCGGTCACGCATCATGTGGAGTGCGTGGCGGTGCTGGAGCCGGTGCGCGAGGAGCGCTGAGAGGGAGGGACCGGGGCGCGGGTGAGGGTCCACATCATGGCGCCGCCCGCCAGGACGGCGCACAGGTGGAGGGCGATCGCGAGGCCCAGCCGCTCCGGGAGGACGACGTCGGGTGGCGAGGCGATCGCCACGTACAGGGTGAAGGGCAGTTTCCAGCCGCTCCATGCGAAGAGCGAGCCCGAGCCGAGCCAGCCGAGGAACGACGGCAGTCGGCGGGGGAGGCGGCCGGGGCCCTCGCGGCTCGGGCGGGCCACGGCGAGCGCGGCGATCAGCGCCCAGGCGCCGCAGATTCCGCACAGCAGGCGCCAGGTGGCGCGGCCCTCGTCGGGGTGGGCGAGGCCCGCGGTGCCGCCCGCCGCCCAGTACAGCCACATCAGGCCGACGGCGGCGCCGAGCGCCACGGCCGCCCGGCCGAGCGGTGAGGAACGGCCGGTCCGGCGGGTGAACGCTTCCGGCCAGCGCCTGCGCAGATAGGCGGGGAGCGCGAGGGTGAGGCCCAGGCCCATGCCGATGAAGCCGAACTGGATCAGGGCGGCCTCCCAGCCGGGCATCCCCGGGTCGCCGTCGCCCTCGGGCCCGGAGGTGTCCGGCTCCGACAGCAGCGAGTCGGCCACCGCGTACGGCAGCATCGACACCAGGAACCCCGCGCCGACCCAGGCGCAGAAGACCAGCGGCACCCCGGGCAGCCGCATCCCCCACGGCCGGGCCAGCGCCAGTACGAGGGTGATCCCGATGACCGCCATGGCGACCGTGACGGTGTTGAGCACCACCCATTCGGCGAGCCCGAACCCGGCCCCGACGGGCGCCAGTCCGAGCAGTGAGCCGACGACCCACGACACTTTGATCACGACATAGGGGGCCATGGCGGCGGCGCCCCCGTACGCGGCCGGCCGCCCGATCCGGTCCCATCGGTCCGCCCGGTGGCCCCTCGCGACCGTGTCGCGAAGGGCCACCGCGGCGTTCCGGCGGCCGCGTAAGCCGCGGATCACACCCGTACGGTCTCCGTGGTGTCGGGCTCCTCGGTCCGCCCCGGGCCGGAAGTGCCGGACGCGTGGGGGGAGTCGAAGCGGTGGTTGGGCCACCACGCCTTGGAGCCGAGCATCGCGGTCACCGTCGGCACCAGCAGCAGCGCCATGATGAAGGCGGTGAGCAGGATGCCGAAGGCGACGGCGAAGCCCATCTGCTGGAGCATGGTGTTGCTGGCCAGCATCAGCACACCGAAGGTGCCCGCCAGGATGATGGCGGCCGAACCGATCGTCGGCGCCGACTGGGCCACCGCGAGCCGGGCCGCCTCGGCCGGGGACTTGCCCTTCAGGACTTCCTCCCGCAATCGGGCCACCATCAGGATGTTGTAGTCCGTGCCGATCGCCACCACGAACAGATAGACCACGATCGGCAGCATGAAGAGCAGGCCGTTCTCGCCCTTGATGTCCTGGAACAGCCAGACCGTCGAGCCCAGGGTCGCGGCGAAGCCGAGGCCCACGGCGAGCATCAGATACAGCGGCGCCACCACGCTGCGCAGCAGCAGGCCGAGGATCAGCATGATGGCCACGCCCGCGACCGGGAACACCAGCCGGTAGTCGTGGTTGACCGCGTCCTCGATGTCGCTCAGCACCGCGGTCGTCCCGCCCACCAGGGCCTCGCTGCCCTGGGGCGCGGAGGCGTGCGCGGTGTCCCGCAGCTCCCCGGCCACCAGCGAGATGGCCTTCTCGGAGGCGGGCCGGTACTTCAGCACGACGCTGAACTGGGCCACGTCACCCTTGGGGTTGGGCACGGCGGGGGAGACCTCGCCGACGCCCTCGACCCCCTCCAGCTTCTTGCGGAACCCGGTCAGCGCCGCGGCGTCCAGCTTGGCGCCGTCCTTGGACTGGACGTACACCAGGCTCGGGTCGGACTCACCGGCCGAGAAGCTCTTTTGCAGATCCGCCATGGCCTGGACGGACTCCAGGTCCTTCGGCAGCGAGCTGTCGGTGTCGAACTCGGCCTTGAAGCCGAACGCGCCCACGGCGAGGGCCGCCAGCACACAGGCGGACACCGTGGCGATCAGCCCGGGACGGCGCGAGACCAGGGAGCCGGTGCCGTTGGCGAGCCGGTTGCGAGGGGCCTGCTTCCACGCCTTGGACGGCCAGAACGCCTTCGTTCCCAGCAGCGAGAACACCGCGGGCACCAGGGTGAGGGCCGCCACCAGGGTCACCGCGACGGAGATCGCCAGCGAGGGCCCCATGGCGCGCATGCTGCCCATCGTCGACAGCGTCAGGGCGAGGAACGCCACGATGACCGCGCCGGCCGCCGATGCGATGGTCTCGCCGACCCGGGAAACCGCCTTGACCAGTGCCTCCTTGGGCTCTTGGCCCTGCCGGAGGTGTTCGCGGTAGCGGAACAGCAGGAACAGCATGTAGTCCGTGCCGACGCCGAACAGCACCACGATCAGGATCGCGGAGACGCTGCTGTCGGCCTCGAGTCCGAACAGGTCGCTGGCGGTGGCGATCAGACCCTGGGCCATGATGAACATCACCAGGATCATCAGCACCGGCATCAGCGCGATGAGCGGACTGCGGAAGATGGCGCCGAGCAGCACGATGATCAGGACCAGGGTGGCCATCATGATCATGGCGTCGGTGTCGCCCGAGGACTCGGTGGAATCGACCGCCGAGGCCGCGGGACCGGCCACGGAGACCTTCAGCGAGGTGCCCTTCAGCAGCTTGTCGCGGTCCGCGCGCAGATCCTTGACCGAATCCTGGGTGTCCTGGTTGTAGACGTCCTTCTTGGTCGAGTAGATGTTGGCCAGCGCCATCTTGCCGTCCTTGGAGACGGCCTCGGGCGTGGTCACCACGGACTTGAAGGTCTTGTACTTCTTGTCCTGGAACCCCTTGGTCACCTTGATGACGGCGGCCTTGTCGGCCTCGGAGAGCTTTCCGCCGTCCGGCCGCTGGTAGACCAGGATGGCGGCCGCGCTCTCCTGCTGCGGGAACGCGTGCTCCTGGAGCTTGGACACCCGCACCGACTCATAGTGCGAGGGCAGGAAGTCAGCTTGGTCGGTGCTGGACTTCAGCGGTGGGGCAAGGATGGCCAGGCCGATCGCCGCGATGATCCACATCGCGACCACCAGCCATGGACGGTTGACGGAGAACCGTCCTATTCGCCCGAACATGACGCTCCTTAGGGATTTAAGGTTCCAGTAAGAGGCACGCTAGGACAGCCGTTCGGGGCGGCACCACGTGTCCTCGTGGAAATCGGCCTGGGGGGTGAGGGCGACTCCGCCAAAGGGTTTAGGGAAGCGATCCGCGTCTCAGCATCCGTGCTGATGGCGCCCCTCGGGCCGACGGCCACCGTCCGAGTTTCGGTGGTCGCGGTGCGGACGGGCCGCGAAGTGGGCTGTGCTGACAAGTAGTTGACAAAATTGGTGCGTCCGAGGGGTGCTCGCGGACGCGTTCCCGCCCGGCCCGTCCGCTTCCTGACAACACACCCATACGCCTCGTCAGACGCCCCGCTAGACCTCCTGGAGGGCCGTCTTCGCCGCGTCCACGAAGTCCGTGAGGGCCTGCCAGAACGGGCTGAACGCGGCGTGAAAACGCTGCCCCGCCTCCGGCTCGCCGGAGCGCATCGCGCCCAGGGCGCGGTGGAACGGGCCGGTGGCCTTCTGTAGCGCGTTCGCGGCGGTGGCCGCGGCGGCCGGGCCCTCCAGCTCGACCACGCGCACACAGCGGCGCATCTTGCCGTACTCGTCGCGTTCCCGCTCGGCCAGCTCGTCCAGGAGGGCGGGGCGGCGTTCCGCCGTGCCGGTGCGCTCGACGGCGGCGACCTCCCAGTACAACTCGCCGATGCTGTGGGTCTGTTCGATCAGATCGAGATACGCGGTGCGCCTGCTGTCGCGCAGCCGTTCCGCGCGCTGGGCGAGCGCCGCGGTGTCCGCCTGGATCCGGGCGGCCCGGGTGTTGCCGCGGCTGGTGACCCAGCTGGCCAGGACGGCGGTGCCGCCGGTGAGGGCCGCGATCCAGAACGTGCTGTCAGCCATGGGCCCCCGTACCGTCCTCAATTCCTCGAGCGCCGAACATCCGCTGTCCCTTGGTCATCATCGGCCACGGCGGCTATCCCCCGATGGTAGGAAGATACGGAAGGAGTAACGGTTCGGCGGTATGTGCCACAGATATGTTCCGGAGCATGAGCGCATCCGGGCTGCTGCCCGCAAGGACCGAACTGCGGCCCATCGTCTCCGAGTTGAGGCTGTCGGCCTTCAAGAGCCACCGCCGTGCCGCGTTTCGGCTGGGACCGCTGACCTTGATCTCCGGTCCGAGCGGCAGCGGCAAGTCCGGGGTGCTGGAGGCGTACGCGGCGCTCGCACGGCTCGCGGGCGGCGCCCGGCTCGCGGAGGTGTTCCGCGATCCGGCCGCGTACATCCCGCGCCGGGCGCGGCCGGACCGGCAGGGGCGGCGCGGCTTCCGGATCGGCTGCACCGTGGACGGCCCGGTCGGGCCCGTACGGGTCGATGTCGCCGTACAGGCCGAGCCCGAACTGCGCATCGTGGGCGAGCGGATGACGGGGGCGGGGGAGACCCTGCTGGAGACGGCGCTGCGCGACCCGGGGCGGCGCTGTGTCCAGGCCGCCTGGCACACGGCGGGCGCGGTCGCGGTGACCCGCGCCCCGCTGCCCGACGACCGGCTGGCCACCTCGCTGCTGCCGCTGCGGGTCGCGGGCACGACGGAGGGGCAGCGGCTCGCGCTCGCCGCCGCCGAGCAGGTGGTCATCGCGCTGCGCTCGGTCTTCCCCTGCGATCCGCGGCCGGACCGGATGCGGGCGCCGGCGCCGCCGAGGGACGGGCGGCTGCGCGGCGGCTGCGAGAACCTGGCGGCGGTGCTGCGGCGCACCAGCCGGGAGTGCGGTACGCGGCACGCGGCGCTGGTCGCGGCGGTCCGGGCGGGGTGCGCCGGGCCGGTCGAGGGGCTGGTCACGGAGGGGCGCGCGGACGGGGTGGTGCGGGCCCTGGTCGAGCAGGGGGAGCTCGGCGCGATGCCCGTGGAGCGCCTCGGCGACGGCGAGTTGCGGTATCTCGCGCTCGCGCTGGTACTGCTGACCGGGCCCGGTGTGCTGGCCGTGGACCCGGCGGCCGATGTGCTCCCCGCGCGGCAGGTGCTGACCGTGCTGGCCGACGGTTTCGACCGGTGTCTGGACCGGCGGCAGGCGCGGGAGCTCCTGGGGGTGGCGGCCCGGATGTGCGCACGGGGGCACATCCGGCTCGTGGGGACGGTGGGGGACGTGACGGGGGCGGTCGGGGACGCCCCCGTCACGGTGGTAAACCTGGGGCGTGAGCGAGTCCCATGAGAGCGAGCGACGAACCGACGGCCTGGACGTGGCGGCGCTACAGCGCAGACTGGCCGCCTTCGCGGCGGCGCGCGACTGGCAGCAGTACCACACCCCCAAGAACCTCGCGGCGGCGCTGAGCGTCGAGGCGTCGGAGCTGGTGGAGATCTTCCAGTGGCTGACGCCTGAGCAGTCGGCACGGGTGATGGAGGAGGAGGGGAGGGCGAGCCGGGTCGAGGACGAGGTCGCGGATGTGCTGGCGTATCTGCTCCAGTTCTGTGAGGTGCTGGGGATCGACGCGCTCGCGGCGCTCTCGGCGAAGATCGACCGGAACGAGGTGCGGTTTCCGGTGAACGGGGCGCGCTGACGGCGGACGGGGGCCGAACATGGGTGGGTGGGGGCGCGGTGCTCGGGGCTGAGCGCGAACGGGGGCTGGGCGCGGCGTCGGCGGGGCTGAGCGCGAACGGGGGCTTTGGCGGTGAATGGGTGATCTCGCGGTGAACGGGTGGCTATGCCGGTGAACGGGGGCTGTGATGGTGAACCGTGATCTCTGGCGACTCGCGGGGCTCCGACCCCTTGATCCGTCACTCTCCGTAGTGAAGAAGTTATCCACATCGCAACTGTTGTCAACAGATTCCTGAATTCCCCTAGCTTTTCGGCCTGTTAGTCATCACTCTGGGTAGTGGAGGAGTGACGGGCTCGGAAGTCCGTTGAGAGGGGTGCGGGGAATGGACGCGATGCGGCTGATCGGTGTCACCCGGCACGCCCTGGCAAAGGCCGGGAGCGTGCACGACATCGTGGCCGAAGCCTGGCAGGTTCAAGCGCTGGCCGAAGCGGTCGGCGGATATTTCGTGGTGAGCGGCCCGGCGGCCGCGCGAGCGGAGGCGCGCGGTCTGTGCGAGGCCGGCGGGCGGGCGCGCGGCGCCCTGTTCCACCCGGCGCTGCACCACCCCACATTGCGCGGCGGCGGTTTACGGGCCGCCCAGCTCTCGGAGGTGCGCGATCCGAGGGAGGTGCTGCTGGCGCTGGGGGAGCTGCTGGCGGAGGCGGGCTTCGCGCTGGTCGGGGTCGCCTCCAATACCGAGGAGGAGGCGCTGTACTGGCAGTGCGTGGAGGCGATCGACGCGGCGGACGAGGCCCGGGACCGGGTGCACGGCATGCTCAGGCACCTCACCTTCCGCGAGTGGGGTGGGGAGTGGGGTGGTGCCGCGTGACGAGGCAGGATGGGTGCCATGGATCTTCGCATCTTCACCGAGCCCCAGCAGGGGGCGACCTACGACACGCTGCTCACCGTCGCCAAGGCCACCGAGGACCTCGGATTCGACGCCTTCTTCCGGTCCGACCACTACCTCCGCATGGGGGATGTGGACGGGCTCCCTGGCCCCACCGACGCCTGGATCACCCTGGCCGGGCTGGCCCGCGAGACCCGGCGGATCCGGCTGGGCACCCTGATGACCGCCGCCACCTTCCGGCTGCCCGGTGTGCTGGCGATCCAGGTCGCGCAGGTCGACCAGATGTCGGGTGGACGAGTCGAGCTGGGCCTGGGCGCGGGCTGGTTCGAGGAGGAGCACCGGGCCTATGGGATCCCCTTCCCCAAGGAGAAGTTCGCCCGGCTGGAGGAGCAGCTGGCCATCGTCACCGGGCTGTGGCAGACCCCGGTCGGCGAGACCTTCGGCCATGACGGTGCCCACTACCAGCTGGTGGACTCCCCGGGGCTGCCCAAGCCCGCGCAGAGCAAGGTGCCGGTGCTGATCGGCGGCCAGGGGGCCACCCGTACCCCGCGGCTGGCCGCGCGGTACGCGGATGAGTTCAATATGCCGTTCGCCTCGCCCGAGGACAGTGAGCGCCAGTTCGGCCGGGTGCGGGAGGCGGCCGAGGCCGCCGGCCGCAAGGGCGACGACCTGGTGTACTCCAACGCGCTGGTGGTGTGCGTGGGCAAGGACGACGCCGAGGTCGCCCGGCGGGCCGCGGCGATCGGCCGGGAGGTCGAGGAGCTGAAGGAGAACGGTCTGGCGGGCTCCCCGGCCGAGGTCGTCGAGAAGATCGGCCGCTATGCGGAGGCGGGCGCCTCCCGGCTCTACCTCCAGATGCTCGACCTGAACGACCTCGACCACCTGGAGCTGATTTCCTCGCAGGTCCAGGCCCAACTGGGCTGAGCGCACCACCAGGAGCACCCGTGATGTCCGTAACCCCGACCTCCCTGGCCGCCGCGCTGGAGCGCGGACCGCTCGTCCTCGACGGCGGTCTTTCCAACCAGTTGGAGGCACAGGGCTGCGATCTCTCCGACGAGCTGTGGTCGGCCCGGCTGCTGGCCGACGACCCGGGGCAGCTCGAGGCGGCCCACACCGCCTACGCACGGGCGGGCGCACGGGTGCTCATCACCGGCAGCTATCAGGCCACCTACGAGGGCTTCGCCCACCGGGGCGTGGGCCGCGAGGAGGCCACGGCGCTGCTGCGGCGCAGTGTCGAGCTGGCGCGCACGGGGGCCGAGCGGGCGGCCGCCGAGCGGGCGGCCGCGGGTGAGCGGGGTGCGGAGCCGGTGTGGGTCGCCGCTTCCGTCGGTCCGTACGGGGCGATGCTGGCGGACGGCAGCGAGTACCGCGGGCGGTACGGGCTGAGCGTGGCCGAGTTGGCGCGGTTCCACCGGCCGAGGATCGACGCGCTGGCCGCGGCCGGTCCCGACGCGCTGGCGCTGGAGACGGTGCCGGACGCGGATGAGGCCGCGGCGATGCTGAGCGCCGTCGAGGGATGCGGGGTGCCGGTATGGCTCTCCTACAGCATCGCGGGGGAGACCACCCGGGCCGGGCAGCCGCTGGGGGACGCGTTCGCCCTGGCCGCGGGGGTCGACCAGGTGATCGCGGTCGGCGTCAACTGCTGTGAGCCGGGCGACGCGGACCGGGCCGTGGAGATCGCGGCCGACATCACCGGCAAGCCGGTGGTGGTGTATCCGAACAGCGGAGAGGAGTGGGATGCCACGGCACGGAGCTGGCGCGGCCGGGCGACCTTCGACCCGGGTCGGGTGAAGGCATGGCGGGACGCGGGGGCACGGCTCATCGGCGGCTGCTGCCGGGTGGGCCCGGAGCGGATCGCTGAGCTGGCGGCGGTGGTGAGAGGCGATTAGGCGGTGTCCGGCGGAGCGGGACGCCTGCGGCGGGCTGCTTTCCCCTTCCCGCCCCTTCCCGCAACCGGGGCTGCGCCCCAGCCCCCGGGCCGGGGGCTCCGCACCAGACTCCGGGCGGGGGGCTTCGCCCCTTCCCGCGGTATCGATGTGCGGCTTCGCCGCTTGGTGGGGCTGCCCCGGAGCCCGGGTCCAGGGGCGGAGCCCCTGGTATCGGGAAGGGGCGGGGAGGGGACAGAACAGCCGGACGCCCCGTAGGCGCCGAGCGGCCCGCCGTGGTGGGAAGCCATCGGCGCCGCGCCGGCGGCCGCGGTGAGAAACCATTAGGCGAGGGAGGGTCACCGGGCGATACTCGGACGGGTGTTCTTGACGATAACCACCACCGGCACCGCCGAGCGCCCCGCGACCGACCTCGGGTTTCTGCTGCACAAGCATCCCGACAAGGCGCAGCGGTTCTCGACCTCCTACGGCACCGCGCATGTCCTCTACCCCGAGGCGACCACCGAACGCTGCACCGTGGCGTTGCTGTTGGAAGTGGACCCCGTGGCGCTGGTGCGGCGGGGCCGCGGCAAGGGCCGGGGCGGCGCCCCCGACTCCGCGCTCGCGCAGTACGTCAACGACCGCCCGTACGCCGCGTCCTCCCTGCTGGCGGTCGCGCTGAGCGCGGTCTTCTCCAGCGCGCTGCGGGGCCAGTGCAAGGCCCGGCCCGAGTTGCCGGAGCGGGCGCTGCCGCTGCGGATCGAGGTGCCCGCGTTGCCCGCGCGCGGCGGTGCCTCCCTGGTCGAGCGGCTCTTCGCACCGCTGGGCTGGGCGGTGACGGCCGAGCCGGTGGCGCTGGACGAGGAGTTCCCGGCATGGGGCGACTCGCGGTACGTACGGCTGGTGCTGGAGGGCGAACCGCGGCTGGCCGACGCCCTGCGCCAGCTGTATGTGCTGCTGCCCGTGCTCGATGACGCCAAGCACTACTGGGTCGCCCCGGACGAGGTCGACAAGCTGCTGCGCTCCGGTGAGGGCTGGCTGGAGAGCCACCCCGAGCAGCGGCTGATCACCAACCGCTATCTGGCCCGGCGCTGGTCGCTGACGCGCAGCGCGCTGGAGCGGCTGGAGCTGGCCCGGCTCGCCGAGGCCGACGACACCGCCGCGGAGGAGATCGACAACGCCGTCGGCGAACCGGCGGCGCCCGAGCTGATGGAGGAGGACGGGAGCGAGGAGGGTTCCGAGGAGCGGCCGGTGCCACTGGCGGTCCGGCGGCGGGAGGCGATACTCGACGCCCTGCGCGGGGTCGGGGCGGCCCGGGTGCTCGATCTGGGCTGCGGCCAGGGGCAGTTGCTGGGCGCACTGCTGAAGGAGGCGCGGTTCACCGAGATCGTGGGCGTCGATGTGTCGATGCGCGCGCTCAACGAGGCGGCGCGGAGGCTGCGGCTGGACCGCCCCGGCTTCGACTCGGGCGCGGCCGAGCGGCAGTCCGCGCGGCTGAAGCTGACCCAGGGCGCGCTCACCTACACCGATTCCAGGCTCGCCGGATATGACGCGGCGGTGCTCAGCGAGGTGATCGAGCATGTGGATCCGCCCCGGCTGCCCGCCCTGGAGCATGTGGTGTTCGGCGCCGCACGGCCCAAGGCCGTCGTGGTGACCACGCCCAACGTGGAGTACAACGTGCGCTGGGAGACGCTGCCCGCCGGGCGGATGCGCCACGGCGACCACCGCTTCGAGTGGACGCGCGAGGAGTTCCGGTCCTGGGCGGGAGCGGTGGCCGAACGGCATGGCTACGCGGTGGAGTTCCGCCCCGTCGGCCCCGAGGACCCCGAGGTCGGCCCGCCCACCCAGCTGGCGCTCTTCCGCATCGGCGCCGAGAGCGATGACAGCAGCGCCACCACGACCACCGCCACCGCGACCACCGCGACCACGACGAAGGAGGCAGCGGCATGACCGAGGAGAAGCGCACCATCGGCGTGCCCGACCTGTCCCTCGTGGTGCTCGTCGGCACCACCGGCTCCGGCAAGTCCACCTTCGCCGGGCGCCACTTCCGGCCCACCCAGGTCGTCTCCTCCGACGTCTGCCGCGGACTGGTCGCCGACGACGAGAACGACCAGAGCGCCACCCCCGACGCCTTCGACCTGCTCCACTACATCGCGGGCAAGCGGCTGGCCGCCGGGCGGCTGACCGTCGTCGACGCCACCAACGTCCGCAGCGAGTCCCGCCGCAGCCTGATCAATCTCGCGCGCGAGCATGACGTCCTCCCCGTGGCCATCGTCCTCGACGTCCCCGAGGGCGAGTGCGCCCGGCGCAACGCCCAGCGCCCCGACCGCGCCGGAATGCCCGACCATGTCATCCCCCGCCAGCGCCGTGAGCTGCGCCGCTCGCTGAAGTCCCTGGAGCGGGAGGGGTTCCGCAAGGTGCACGTCCTGCGCGGCGTCGAGGAGGTCGAGGCCGCGGAGGTCGCCACCGAGCGCCGCTACAACGATCTGCGCCATCTCACCGGCCCGTTCGACATCATCGGCGACATCCACGGCTGCCGCTCCGAGCTGGAGACCCTGCTGGGCAAGCTGGGCTACGCCCTGCGCCGCGACGACCTCGGCCGTCCGGTCGACGCCGCCCACCCCGAGGGCCGTACGGCGGTCTTCGTCGGCGACCTCGTCGACCGCGGCCCCGACAGTCCCGGGGTGCTGCGCCTGGTGATGGGCATGGTCGCCTCCGGCGCGGCCCTGTGCGTGCCCGGCAACCACGAGAACAAGCTCGGCCGCTATCTCAAGGGCCGCAAGGTCCGGGTCACCCATGGCCTCGCCGAGACCGTGGAGCAGCTGGACCGGGAGCACCGTGCGGACCCGGCCTTCGTCGACCGGGTGCGGGACTTCATCGAGTCGCTGGTCAGCCACTACGTACTGGACGGCGGGGCGCTGGTGGTGTGTCACGCCGGGCTGCCCGAGAAGTACCACGGCCGCACCTCCGGCCGGGTCCGCTCGCACGCGCTGTACGGGGAGACGACCGGGGAGACCGATGAGTTCGGCCTGCCCGTGCGCTATCCGTGGGCCGAGGACTACCGCGGCCGCGCCGCCGTGGTCTACGGCCACACCCCCACCCCCCGCGCTTCCTGGCTCAACAACACCATCTGCCTGGACACCGGCTGTGTCTTCGGCGGCCGGATGACCGCGCTGCGCTGGCCGGAGCGCGAGCTGGTGGACGTTCCGGCCGAGCGGGTCTGGTACGAACCGGTCAAGCCGCTGACCACCGAGGCCCCCGGAGGCGCCGACGGGCGCCCGCTCGACCTGGGCGACGTACGGGGCCGCCGGATCGTCGAGACCCGCCACATGGGCCGGATCGCGGTCAAGGAGGAGAACGCGGCGGCGGCGCTGGAGGTCATGAGCCGTTTCGCGGTCGACCCCCGGTTGCTCGGCCATCTCCCGCCCACCATGGCGCCGACCGCCACCTCCAAGGAGGGAACCGGCGGCGGAGTCGCCGACGGCGGCTTCCTCGAGCACCCCGCGGAGGCGTTCGCCGCCTACCGCGCGGACGGGGTGCGCCAGGTGATCTGCGAGGAGAAGCACATGGGTTCGCGTGCGGTGGCGCTGGTGTGCCGTGACGCGGACATCGCGCGGGAGCGCTTCGGCACGCCGGACGGCGTCTCCGGCGCGATCCACACCCGTACCGGACGGCCGTTCTTCGACGACGCCCAGCTCACGGAGACCGTGCTGCGCGGGCTGAGCGGCTGCCTCGATCGCGCCGGGCTGTGGCAGGAGCTGGACACCGACTGGCTGCTGCTGGACGCCGAGTTGATGCCGTGGTCGCTCAAGGCGGAGGGGCTGCTGCGCCACCAGTACGCGGCGGTGGGCGCCGCCTCGCGCGCCGTCTTCCCCGGCGTCCTCGCGGCGCTGGAGGGCGCGGAGGCGCGCGGTGTCGAGGTGTCCGCGCTGCTCGCCAAGCAGCGTGACCGGGCCTCGGACGCGGCCGCGTTCACCGATGCCTACCGGCGCTACTGCTGGCCGGTGGACGGGCTGGACGGCATCCGGATGGCGCCGTTCCAGATCCTGGCCGTCCAGGGCCGCAACCTCGCCACCGTGCTTCCGCACGATCAGCAGCTCGCCCTGATCGACCGGATGATCGAGGCGGAGCAGCCGACCGCCGACGGCGCCCGGCTGCTGGCCCCCACCCGCCGGCTGATCGTCGACACCGAGGACGAGGCGTCGGTCGCCGAGGGGGTCCGGTGGTGGCTGGACCTGACGGCCGCGGGCGGCGAGGGCATGGTGGTCAAGCCGCTCCAGGGCTTCGTCCGCAAGGGTGACGGCCGGCTGGTCCAGCCGGGCGTGAAGTGCCGGGGCCGCGAGTATCTGCGCATCATCTACGGCCCGGAGTACACCCGCCCGGAGAACCTGGCCCGGCTGCGGGAGCGCCACCTGGGCCACAAGCGCTCACTCGCTCTGCGCGAGTACGCGCTCGGCTTGGAGGCGCTTGACCGGCTGGCGGAGGGTGAGCCCCTGTGGCGCGTCCACGAGGCGGTTTTCGCGGTGCTCGCGCTGGAGTCGGAGCCGGTGGACCCACGGCTGTAGGGGCGGCGAGCTGTGGGGCGGGTGGTGCTGCCTGCGGCGGACCGTGACGCCTGCGGCGGGCTGTCCCCCTCCCCGCCCCTTCCCGAAACTGGAGCTCCGCCCCAGACCCCGGAGCCCAGGGCCTGGCGGCCGGGCCCGGGCCCGGGCCGGGGACGTGGGGGACGGGCTAGGGCGTCCGGTGGGTTTTCCCCTCCCCGCCCTTCCCGACACCCCCTGACGATATGCGGCTCCGCCGCGTGCGGGGCTCCGCCCCAGAGCCCGGGGCCCAGGGCCTGGGCCCCGGGGGACGGGCTGGGGTGTCCGGTGGGTTTTCCCCTCCCCGCCCCTTCCCGCAGTACCGATATGCGGCTCCGCCGCATGGCAAGGGCTTCGCCCCTGGACCCCGAGGGTCTGGGGCGGAGCCCCAGTTTCGGGAAGGGGCGGGGAGGGGAAAGACCCGCGGCGCGGACGCGGGCCGGGCCCGGGCCGGGGGCGCGGGGGACGGGATCCGGGACGACGGCCCTGGGCCTTGAGATGGCCCCGGGGCCCCGGGCCGTGGCCCGAGGCGGACGCGGCCCAGGGTCGTGGCCCGGCGTGGCCCCGGGCCGGGGGTGAGGGCCGGTGTGTCCAGCGTCAGGTGGCCGAGGGCGTTCGCGCTTTCCGGGTGCGGAAGGCGCGGCGGTAGTCGTGTGTGTGTGTGGGACCCCGACCGCCCGGGTGAAGTGGCGGCGCAGATTGGCCGCCGTGCCCAGGCCGCACAGTTCCGCGATCCGGTCCACCGACAGATCACCGCCCTCCAGCAGCTCCCGGGCGCGCCCGATCCGCTGGCCCTGGAGCCATCGCAGCGGCGTCGTGCCCGTGGCGGCGTGGAAGCGGCGGACCAGGGTGCGCGGGCTGGTGTGGGCCATGCTGTCACTCCTGCCACTCGTTCCGCCCTGCGGCGGGGCCGATGCTGGATGGGCATGACGACCCCTTCCTCGAAGGCCCAGGGAAGCGGTGTGCCCGCCCCGCACCTGACACGGCCCCTGGCCCCCCGCCTCCGACGCGGCCGACGCCCCCGAGACGGCCGACACGGTCGACACCTCCGACGCGGTCCCCGGGCGCCGCCGCTGGCCGATCCTCGCCGTCGCGTCGGCGGCCCAGTTCCTGGCCGTGCTCGACATGATCGCGGTCAATATCGCCTTCCCCGCAGTCGGCGCGGACTTCCGCTCGGCCTCCACCACCGAACTGTCCTGGGTGCTCAACGCCTACACCATCGTGCTGGCGGCGCTGCTGGTCCGGCGGTCGGGCGGCTGGCCGACGCGATCGGTGGGCGGCGCTCTTTCCTGACCGGTATCGCGCTGTTCGGGCTCGCCTCCCTCGCCTGCGGGGCCGCCCCCGGGCTCGGCACCCTGATCGTGGCGCGCGTGGTGCAGGGCGTGGCGGCGGCCGTCCTGGTGCCCACCTCCCTCTCGCTCGCCCTGCCCGCCTTCCCGCCGCGCGAACGGGCCACGGCGATCGGCGTCTGGACGGCGGTGAGCGCGGTCGCGGCGAGCTCGGGGCCGGTGGCGGGCGGTCTGCTGGCCGCCTCCGACTGGCGCTGGATCTTCCTCATCAACCCGCCCGTGGTGCTGGTGGCCTGGGTGGCCGGGCTGCGCGCCGGGTGGGTCTTCACGGCCGTGACCGCCGCGCTCGCGGCCGTCGCGGGCGCCGCCTTGGGCACACGCGTTCGTGTCGACAACGGGGAGACCCCTGCCGCCCCGGGCGAGAGCCGTGGATCCGGCACGGACCCGGATACGGCACCATTGACGTGCCCGTGCCACCTGCCTAGCGTGCTGAGCGGTCCCTGGGTTCTCCGCAGGCAATGACGACGACGAGCTGAGCGGGGAGGGCGGATGAGCCTCTTCGAGGACGGACGGCCCTTCCTGCACGCGCTCCCCGCAGAGGACCGCCGCGCGCTGCTCGCCCTCGGCACCCCCCGCGCCTACGCCCCCGGCGAGGTCGTGGTGCGCGAGCACGACCGTACGACCTTCGTCGTGGCGATCACCTCCGGCTGGGCCACCGTCTCGGTGGAGACCGAGCGCGGGGTGCGGCTGATCCTCGCGCTGCGCGGGGCGGGCGAGGTCGTGGGCGACCAGGCCGCGGTGGACCACGGCTCGCGCAGCGCCACCATCACCGCGCTGGGCCGGATGGAGGCGGTGGTGGTCTCCGGCGACCGGTTCCGGGCGTATCTGGCCGCGCGTCCCGTCGCGACCGTGCTGATCATGCGTCAGTTCAGCTCCCGGCTGCGCAGCTCCGACGGGGAGCGGCGGTCACTCGCCTCCGAGAAGGTGCTCCAGCGGCTGGCGGCCCGGCTCGTCGAACTCGCCGAGCGCACCGGCCACTCCGGCGCCGACGGCACCATCACCATCGATCTCCAGATGCCCCAGCACGACATCGCGGCCGCGGTGGGCTCGACCCGGGAGGCGGTCGCCAAGGCGCTGCGGCTGCTGCGTGGCCAGGGCGTGGTCCGGACCGCCTCGCGCCGCTTCGAGGTGATGGACATCGGACTGCTGCGGCTGCTGGCCGAGGGCCGCGCGAGGGGAGAGCAGATACCGGCGCGCCCCCGCGATTGAGCGCGCCCCCGCGATTGAGCGCGCCGCCGGGATTGAGCGCGTCCCCGCGATTGAGCGCGGGCGCGCACTCCCCCGCGTTTTGACGCGACTGTGTAAACGGCTACAGCCGTCCCGCCGTTCCCCGGCGACCCTGGAGTTGGCACAGGGCGCGGGACCGTGAGCGACGGGGGTGCGCACGGCCCGGCCGCCGTCCGGTGACGGTCTGCCGGACGAGGCCCGAGCGCCCCGCACCGGAGAAGGGCGGCGGGGTGGGCAGGGGGACGAGCCCCGCCGCCCGCTTCCGGCATTCACCGGCACCCCGTCACCACCGCATCCACCACCGCATCGCGAGACGGGGGCCACGGCATGAAGGACGGCAAGCGATGAGCGCATCGGAAGGCGTGAGCGCATCGGAAGGCGTGAGCCCACCGGAAGAGGTGAGTGCCCCGGCACAGCCGCGGGGACGACGGCTGGACATCCCCCAGGGCGGCCCGCTGGACGGCGCGGGCCAGCCGGGCGGTGCCCGTACGGCGCGCGAGGCCCGCGCCCATCTGCACATCGCCTACGGCCCCGCCCGGCTGTGCGCCGATCCGGCGCCGTACCCCCTGCCCGAGGGGCCGGTGCCGCGCGAGGAGCTGGCCCGGCTGCGCCGGCTCCACCGGGCCGTCCCCGGGCATGCCGCGATGCGCGACCATCTGCGCCGTACCCACCTGGTGGCGCTGTGCGGCGAACCCGGCACCGGCCGCGCCTGGACCGGGCTCGCCCTCCTCGCCGAGCTGGCCGAGCTGACCGGCGGCGGGGTCTCCCGGCTCGGATACACCGGCCCGGACGGGGCGTCCGGGGTGGAGAAGGGCGTGGAGAAGACCGAGCGCGGCCACGGCTATCTCCTCGAACTCCCCGCCTACCAGGCCGAATCCACGGCTGGATCCACGGCCGAATCCACGGTCGAGCCCCTGCTGGACCGGCTGCGCGCCCACTTCGCCGAGCACGAGGCGTTCTGCGTGGTGCTGGTCGCGGGCGGCCCGGCCGCCGACCGGCTGCTGCGCGGCCGCCGCCACGCCGTGGCGTACCGGCCCCCGGCCGCCGCCGACGTCCTCGACCGCCATCTCACCGAGCTGCTCGCCGACTACCCCGCCGGACTGCTGGAGACCGCGCGGGCCACCGCCCGGCGCCCCGAGCTGGCCGATGCGCTCGGCCTGGACGAGCCACGGCCCGGCGAGGCCGCCCGGCTGGCCGGGCATCTGGCCGCGCACGCCGAGGGCAGGCTGTCCGACGAGCGGCTGCTGGAGCACTGCCGGTCGTTCGCCCCGCACCAGGCCCGGGAGTGGTTCCTGGAAGCCGGGGCCCCCGGCACCCTGCCCGCCGCGCTGCCCGCGCTGCGCGCCGCCGCGCTGCGGATCGCGCTCGCCGTCTTCGACGGCTCGGCGCACAGCGTCATGGCGGAGGCCGCCGAGCTGCTGGCCTGGGAACTGGCCGTCACACTCGATCCGCAGTACGCGCCCGGCCGTCCGCTATTCACCGCCCGCCCCGGGGCCTGCCTCGCCACGGCGCGCGCGGTCCACGGCGAGGGGGTGGAAGACCTCGGGGACGCCTCGGTGCCCGTGCGCGCCGTGTGGTTCGAGGGGCGGCGGCTGGCGCCCGCCGTGCTCCACGAGTCCTGGGACGCCCACCACAACCTCCGCGGCCCGATGGCCCGTTGGCTGCGCGCGCTGTGCGACGACCCGCGCCCCCAGGTGTGGGTGCGCGCGGCGGTCGCCGCGGGCGTGCTGTGCGCCCGCGACTATCTCTACGGCCTGGTCGAGCTGGCGCTGCCGCTGGCCCGCACCGACAGCCCGGTGCAGCGGATGGCCGCGGCCACCGCGCTCGCCGAGGCGTCCCGCGCCCCGGACGTGCGCCCCGCCGTGAACGGGCTGCTGCACACATGGGCGCGCGGCGACGACGAGCGGGAGCGCGAGACCGCCGCACTCGCCCACGGCTACGGTCTGGCGGCGGGCTCGGTCGCGGCGTCCCTGGAGGAACTCGGCCGGCTCGCCCGCGCCGACGACGGCCGCACCACCTCCTACAGCGCGGTGCGGCTGCTGGCCGGGGCCGAGCCGGAGACCGTACTGGCCGCGCTCACCCACTGGCTGCGCGACACCCGGCGGGCCCGCCGGGACCTGGCGCTGCTCGCGACGTTGCGCGCGGTCACCACCCGCACCTCGCATCTGTGGGGGCTGGGCGAGGTGCCCGAGCTGGAGCCGTACGCCGCCTGGCCGCTGGCCACGGCGCTGCTCGCGGCCCATCCGGAGTGCGGGCCACGGCTGGCCGAACTGCTGCGGGCCGCGCTGACCTGGGCCAGATCGGCCGGTGCGGCCGAGGACGCGCTGGTCGGCTGGATCCGGCGGGCGGCGGGGGACGAGCGGCAGCTGGCCGTGTTGTGGGACTTCCTGCCCCGGCTGGCGCAGGACGGCGACGAGCCGCTCGACGCCGGGGCGGCCACGCGGATACGGGAGGTGCTGGAGGCACTGTGAGGAGAACGTCGATGGTGAAAGAGACAGAGGACCCGACAGGTACCGAGACCACCCACGAGACCACCCACGACCACGCCCACGAGAGGCCGGCGAGCGCGGGGGCGCGCCGGATCTCGGTCACCGGGGCGCGGATGCTGCGCGAGGCGCTGCGCCACGGCGGGGACACCCTGTCGGCGGCGCTGCGGGAGGCCGACGACGGCCTGCTGCTGAGCGCGCTCGACGAGGGGCTGCCCGCCGAGCGGGCCACTCGCGTCGTGGTCGAGCTGGTGCGCCGCGCGCCCGAGCGCGGTCCGGAGCTGGCGGACGCGGTCTGCGAGAAGGTGCTGCTCGCCCAGCTCTATCTCGATCCGCCGCACCGCGCCCCGGGCGGCGCGCGCTTACCCGCCCCGGACCCCGACCGCAGGCTGCGGGTGCGCAACGCGCTGATGCTGTACGAGGGGCTGGTCCGCCCGTACGCGCGGCGCGGCGCGGTGCCGGAGCTGATGGCCTGCGTCCTGCCCGGCCTGTGGACGGCCGGGGACGGGGCGGGCCGCGAGGTGGTGCGCCGGATCGTCGGCACCCGGCAGAGCACCGGGTTCGGTGAGAAGGGCTGGAAGGCGCTGTTCGGCGGCGTGGCCGAGGAGTCCCTGGAGCACCGGGAGGCGGCGGCCCGCGCCGCCCGGCGCGCGGCACGGCGGCGTTGGCGGCGCGGGGGCGCCGAGGACGGCAGCCGTATCGATCTGAAGCCCGGCCAGCTGTGGGTCTCCGCCCTGCTGGGGTTCATCGCGGTGGCGCTGGTGCTGATCGTGGTGATCGCGGCGGGCTGAGCGCTCCGCGGGGAGTGCCGCGAGGTCCGGTCGTTCATCCGCACGCTGCGTCGTGGCTGGTCGCGCCCGCGCGGCGGAGCCGCATATCGGCACAGCCCCGCGCCCCTTCGGGGCGCAACCGAACCACACCGGACCTCAGCGAGGCCGTTCAGTCGCCCGGCTTCCGCCCCGCGGCGGAACCGACGGGGGCCGAGCGGCGCCCGCTCGCCGCCCGCGGCGGACCGCGGTGGCGCTTCCCGCGCGGCGCGCGCGTTTTCACCGCCACTCCGCCGAAGGCGGTCGGCGGTCGGCGGTCCGTGGGAGAGATCGGGAGATCCGTGGCGCGGAGCGTTCACAATGGGCCGCGAGCGGCGAAGATGGGGGCATGGGATTCCATGTCGACTCCGAGGCCGGGCGGCTGCGCCGCGTCATACTGCACCGCCCCGACCTGGAGCTCAAGCGGCTCACACCCACCAACAAGGACGCCCTGCTCTTCGACGACGTCCTGTGGGTGCGCCGTGCCCGCCAGGAGCACGACGGCTTCGCCGATGTGCTGCGGGACCGCGGGGTCGAGGTGCATCTCTTCGGGGATCTGCTCACCGAGAGCCTGACCCTGCCGGACGCGCGGGCGCTGGTGCTGGACCGGGTCTTCGACGAGAAGGAGTACGGGCCGCTGGCCACCGACCACCTGCGCGCCGCCTTCGACGAGCTGACCGCTCCGGAGCTGACCGAGGCGCTGATCGGCGGCATGACCAAGCGGGAGTATCTGGCGCGGTACCCGGAGCCGATCTCCGTCCGCTTCCACGCCATGGAAGCCGATGACTTCCTGGTCAATCCGCTGCCGAACCACCTCTTCACCCGGGACGCCTCCGCGTGGGTGTACGACGGGGTGTCGATCAACGCGATGCGCTGGCCGGCCCGCTGGCACGAGACGGTGCACTACGAGGCCGTCTACCGCCATCACCCGCTCTTCGCGAAGGAGGACTTCCACGTCTGGTCGGAGGGCCAGGCCGCGTACCCCTCCACCATCGAGGGCGGCGATGTGCTGGTCCTCGGCAAGGGCGCGGTGCTGATCGGGATGAGCGAGCGGACCACTCCGCAGGCGGTGGAGATGATCGCCCACCGGCTCTTCGAGGCCGGTTCGGCCCGGACGATCGTGGCGCTCGACATGCCCAAGGGGCGGGCCTTCATGCACCTGGACACCGTGATGACCATGGTGGACGGGGACACCTTCACCCAGTACGCGGGGCTGGGGATGCTCCGCTCGTACACCATCGAGCCGGGCGCGGGCAGCCAGGAACTCAAGGTCACCGACCATCCGCCGGAGCATATGCACCGCGCGATAGCCGCGGCCCTCGGCCTGGACTCCATCCGCGTGCTCACCGCGACCCAGGACGTCCACGCGGCCGAGCGCGAGCAGTGGGACGACGGCTGCAACGTGCTCGCGGTCGAGCCGGGCGTGGTGGTCGCCTACGAGCGGAACGCGACGACCAACACCTATCTGCGCAAGTGCGGGATCGAGGTCATCGACATCCCGGGCAGTGAGCTGGGCCGGGGCCGGGGCGGGCCGCGGTGCATGAGCTGTCCGGTCGAGCGGGACCCGGTGCAGCCGTAGGGTCGGAGTTTCGCCCCGAGCCGCAGTGCCAGGATTCGCCCCCGAGCCGTAGGGCCAGGATTTCACCTACCCGCTTCCGTATATATGCAGAGCCTCGTATATGCTTCCATGGTTCCGGGCCGCGGCACCCCGCCGTAGCCGCTGATCCGCCACGTGTTCGCCGTGACCTAGGAGCCACCCTTATGGCGATTGACCTCACCGGCCGCCACTTCCTCAAGGAGCTGGACTTCACCGCCGACGAGTTCCGCCGCCTGATCGACCTGGCCGCCGAGCTGAAGGCGGCCAAGCGCGCGGGGGCCGAGGAGCGACGGCTGCGGGGCAGGAACATCGCCCTCATCTTCGAGAAGACCTCCACCCGCACCCGCTGCGCCTTCGAGGTCGCGGCCGCCGACCAGGGCGCCTCGACGACCTATCTCGATCCGGTCGGCTCCCAGATCGGTCACAAGGAGTCGGTGCGGGACACCGCGCGGGTGCTCGGCCGGATGTACGACGCGATCGAGTACCGGGGCCATGGCCAGGGCGTCGTCGAGGAGCTCGCCGCCCACGCCGGGGTGCCCGTCTACAACGGCCTCACCGACGAGTGGCACCCCACCCAGATGCTCGCCGATGTGCTGACCATGAGCGAGCACAGCGACAAGCCGCTGGATCGGGTCGCCTACGCCTACCTCGGCGACGCCCGGTACAACATGGGCAACTCCTACCTCGTCACCGGCGCCCTGCTGGGCATGGACGTCCGCATCGTGGCGCCCAGCCTGCTGTGGCCCGACAACACCATCGTGGAGCTGGCGCGGCAGCTCGCCACCACGTCCGGCGCCCGGATCTCGCTCACCGAGAACGTCGAGGAGGGCGTGCGCGGCGCGGACTTCGTCGCAACCGATGTGTGGGTGTCCATGGGCGAGCCCAAGGAGGTCTGGGACGAGCGGATAGCGCTGCTCGGGCCGTACGCGGTGACGATGGATGTGCTGCGCGCCACGGGCAACGACGCGGTGAAGTTCCTGCACTGCCTGCCGGCCTTCCATGACCTGGGCACCGACGTCGGCCGGGAGATCCACGAGCGGCACGGGCTGACCGAGCTCGAGGTCACCGACGAGGTCTTCGAGTCCGAGCACTCGGTCGTCTTCGACGAGGCGGAGAACCGGATGCACACGATCAAGGCGGTGCTGGTCGCGACGCTCGGCGCCCGGTAGCGCCCGACGGGCGGCCGTCCGCCGTGGGCGGGCCGCCCTCACTCCGCCGTGGGCCGCCCTCAGTCCTCCATGGGCGGGAGGACGAACCAGACCGCCTTGCCGTACGGGGTCGGCCGGTAGCCCGCGTCGGCACTGAGGGTCCGGATCAGCAGCAGGCCGCGTCCGCCCTCGGCGAGGCCGTCGGGTCTCTTGGGCCCCTCGGGACGCCCCAGCGAGTCCAGTCCGCCCGGCGGATTCGGGTCCTGGTCGTGCACCTCGACCTGCCAGCCCCCGGTCGGCACCAGCTCCACCACCAGCTCTATCGGCTCGTCGCCGGTCGTGTGCCGCACCGCGTTGGCCACCAGCTCCGCCGTCAGCAGCTCCGCCGTGTCGCCGTCCACGGGCGCCCCGATGTCGGCCAGGGTGTTCCGGATCAGCGCACGCGCCAGCGGGACGGCGGCCGTCGTGTGCGGCAGGGCGAAGCGCCAGGTGGCGGCGTGGGAGGGATCGGGCACGGAAGGCGTCCAGTCGGTCGGCATGAAGCGGAGTACCGCAGCCCTTGACGGTATGAAGCGGACGATAGTTCCGGAAGGGGCTGTGGGCCACTCTTGGTGGGACCTAGGGACCGAAAGGCGCATTCACGCCATACGAGGCAAATGGGCGGCGCCGGTTGCCCGGCGGAGGCTCCGCGCACGGCGCGGTGGCGGCTTCACCGGGACTGCGGTGACGGCTGCGGCGACGGCTTCAGCGGCAACTCCAGCGAGGGCTTCAGGCACGCGCCGCCCACGCCCGTTCCGTAAGCCCGAGCAGCCGCTCGACCGTGGCGGCGTCCGGCAGCGGACCGTGATCCCCGGTCACCATGAGCGCGGACGCGGCAGCAGCTCGCGGCGTCTCCAGGGGCGCGGCGGGCCAGGGCCGGTCCAGGCCGGCGCGGCCAGGCTCAGCACGCTCACCGGCTGTCGGAGATCCACGCCCCGACCACACTGCTCGAACTCCACCTGGAGGGCCCTGGGCTGACGGCGTGTGCCCCCGGGCGGCCGCCGGATCAGGTCAGGGCTGCGTGGGTGCAGCGTCCGGCTCTCCGTCGTCGTTCAGCATGCCGAGCCGCCGCGCGATCGTCTCGTCCTTCAGCCCTGTCGCCAGCAGTCGCAGGATGGTGCGGTCCAGATCCTTGGCGACCGCCTCCAGGCCGTCGGTGGTCGCGTGGGAGAACGGCTGGGCCTGCGACCGCACCTGCTCGAACAGCTCGTACAGCAAGTGCACGACCGACGGCTCCCGGATCACCACCGCGCCCAGCCGGTCGTTGCGGTCGCTCATGAACGCGAGTTCCCGGTCGAAGATGATCAACCGGCCGGCGAGCTGGTGGGCGGTCCGGTACTCGCCGCCCAGCGCGCTCACCGTGGCCACGTACGCCTGGCTGGGGCTGTTGAACCGGGCGGTGTGGTGGTACAGGTTCCGCATCCGCACCCCCCCCCGAGCGAGCATCTGGCTGTCCCGGAGCAGTGCGTCCTGGAGCACCTCGGGCGGGCGGGTGCCGCCGGGCTGCACGGTGACCATGTCCTCGCGGCACTGCTCGGCCGTCCGGTTCAGCGCGGCCCGCACATGGGTGAGCCTGGAATGGTCTCCAGGGCCGTGGAGACACCGTGCCTCCCCTCGTCGTAGTCGGCGGCCAGTTGGGCGAACTGATCACGGAAGAGGCGCAGTTGTGTCTGCTGTTCCGCGATGGCCCGCTCCACCGGTGCGGTGGCCACGGCTGCGACGAGGTGGGGGCGACCGTTCAGAGCCAGCCAGCGGTAGACGGCCACTTCCTCGGCACTGAGTGTGTCTCCCACAGTGAAAACGTTGTCACCGGTCTGCTGATCCGTCATGAGCCCTCCGCTCCCGATACTGGGAATCTTGTGGCTGGCGGACGCCGGGTCGACCAGGATGTGCGGGACGGCGAGTTGAGTCCTGCCCTGCTCGGCCGGTTTGAGGAAGGCAGGATGGGTTGACTGGTTCTGCTTATGGCGGTGATCGAGTCCCCGGTTGCCTCTGTCGACCGGACCGACGGTTGTCGGTGGCCCGGGGTGAGCCCCGGGCTGCCCCCACGACCTGACCGCAACCCGCACCCGTCGCATCATCTGGATCTGCGAACGCCAGGCGTCCCCGTCCTTGCCGACCGCGCCTCTGAGCGCCACCACGCGGTACCGCGAGCCCCAAAAGGGCTCTGCCCTGACCTTTTCCGCGACTCGCTCAACCCGGCCTCTTCCCGGTGACGCAGCATGTCGAGTGCGCCAGGGGGTTTGGCGGCACTGCTTCTGAGAGCTTTCAGATGTCGCGGAAGAGACCAGCCAACGCGTTGACCTGCCATGATGAGGCGTCATTGGCCGCTGACCTGCGCGAATGGTCTTTCAGTTGTTTCATGCTCGTGCCGGTTGATGAAGCCGGAAGTCCCAGAAAAGTCCCAGAGGACTCCCGCGGCTGACGGACACCCCCAGCGTGCGCGGGGCGTCACCCGGCTCAACCGCATACGACTGAGCACGGACGGCCGCCTCACGGTCAGCCACGACGACGGCACCGTACGGGCCCCAGCACCGCGACCGGCCCGCGGAACGACCTCCCCCGAGATCGTCGGCGCACCCCTGTCCGCCACCGCCTTCGACGACGACACCGGCACCCTGTGGGCCGGGACGTACCGGGGGACGGAAACCCCGTCCCGCATCACCGTGGCCGTCGCCGGCCGCACCGTCGAGGCCAGCCTCCTGGTCCTGTCGTCACGGCCCGGCTGGATCGCCTACTACGCCGACTTCCCCGACACCCAGGACACCAACCGGCACCCCGTGATCACCACCCGCTCCGCCGACGGCACCACCGTGGTGACGCTCCAGAAAGCGACCTCACCGACGGTGGTGACCCTCACCGAATAAGCGTCCGTCGCCGTCAGTGAGGCGGAGCGTAAACGACTTCTTTCGGGGCCTTTCAGTGTCGCCGCCGCGGGCGTGCAGCGCGCGTGTCGGCGGTCGGGTCGCCAACATGACCACGCCGAGCGTCCAAGAGAGCCGGGCGTCCGCGAGAGGAACGACACGCACCGCGTCCCCGGCCGTCTCCGCGAAGGTCAGCCCGCTGAGAACGCCCACGGTGAGGCTGCCGCGCAGGCCCGCGGAGAGGGGTTCCACGGCGGCCCGGGCCCAGTCGAGTGCCTCGATCGCGATGCGCGCCTCGGGCAGGAACGCCGAACCGGCCTCCGTCAGCCTGCTGGCCGTTGAGTGAGAGCGGACGCGGTGGCTGCACCTTGCTGATATTGAAGGTGGTGCGGTGTCCACGTTCAACACTGGAAGGACCCTCCGCTGGTTAGAGGTCGCGCGGATAGGCGTGTGGTCATGGTCGGCGGTTCGGGCGTTGGTCCCAGCGGTGAGTGGACCATGCCCGTCTTATCAGGCTGCGCACGGTGATGATCGTGTCGGCGAGGTCGAAGAAGGCGTCGACGACGGTGGCCCGGCGCTCGTAGCAGCGGGCGATGCGGTGGAAGGCGTTCTGCCAGGCGTGGGTGCGTTCCACGTGCCGCCTCTGGCTTGCCTGGATGGGCGCCTTCTCGCCCATGTACGCGATCCGGCCGCGCAGGCCGGGTTCGTCGAGCAGAGTGCGGGTCTTGCCCGAGTCGTAGCCGGCGTCCAGGTGCACGGTGATGTCGTCGGGCAACGGACCCAGGTCGTCCAGCAGGTCCAGGGTCGGGGCGAGTAGCGGGGAGTCGTGGCGGTTGGCACCGGCCAGGACACGGCCCAGGGGAATGCCGTACCCGTCCGTCATGCCCGAGCGTTTCAGGCCCTGTTTGCCGCGGTCGACCGGGGAACGCCCGGCCACCTCGCCGCCTCCGGGAGCCTTGGTGATGGAGCCGCCGACGGCGATCTGGTCGAGGACGAGACCGACGATCCGGTCGCTGATGCGTCGGCGGTGACAGCCAAGCGGATGGTCCGGGTGGTACTCCGGCCGCTCGGGCAGCAGAGCCGCGAATTGGCCCCCGAGCGGTTCGGTCAACCATGATGGAAGCGCGGGCACAGGCCTCCTCAGTGATCACAGAGCGTCGCAACTCCATGATCACCCGGACCTGTGCCCGTTCTGTTGCCGGTGTCCCCAACCGCGCCTATCCCCGCGACCTCTTCCTTGGTGAAGATTCCTATCGGCGGCAGCACGTGCGGAGGGTTGTGCTCAGCAGCCGGCCTCGTCCAGCCACTCAGTGACGACGTCGGCAGCCTGGCGGCTCAGCTTGGGGCCGACTGCGGCTGCGTCACGCCGCAGGGTGCGCGGATCGATGTCCGCGGCGAGGAGAGCCTCGGCGTGGCCCATGAGCCAGTGTTCGATGTCACGGTGATCGGTTTCCAGGTGGAATTGGAACCCGAGGATATGGGCTCCGACGGCGAACGCCTGGTGCGGGCACCGCGTGGTGGACGCGAGGTGGCGGGCGCCGGCGGGCAGTTCGAAGCAGTCGTTGTGCCAATGCAGGACGGGAACATCGGCGAGGTGACGCAGGGCTGAAGTCATGCCTTCGGGTGTGAGGGCGAGGGGGGCGTATCCGATCTCTGTGGCTGGGCCGGGAGCAACTTCGGCCCCAAGCGCGCGGGCGAGAAGCTGGGCCCCGAGACAGATTCCCATCGTGGGTCTCCGCCTGGTGAGCCGTGCCCGCAGCGCGGTGAGTTCGTCGTGCAGGACCGGGTAGCGGTCGGTGTCGTTGGCACCGACCGGACCTCCGAGCACGACGAGCAGATCGGCGCCGGTGACCGCGTCGGAATCGATGCCTTCGGCGGCCACGTCGAGATAGCGCACGTCGTAGCCCCGGTCGCGCAGCAACGGATAGAGCAGCCCGAGGTCCTCGAAGCCGAGATGACGGATAGCCAGGGCGATGGGAGGCATGCGGGTGGCCTATCAAGTGCGTAGGTATGAGGCGCCGTTGAGGTCGACGATGGTGCCCGACGTCCAGGCCGCGGCAGGCGACGCGAGGAAGCACACGGTGGCGGCAATTTCCTCGGGGGTGCCGACCCGGCCGAACGGGCTCTGGCTACGGACCAGATCCCCGTCGGGGCCGGTGAGTTTGGCGGACTGGCGTTCGGTGGCGACGAATCCCGGGGCCACCGACGTGACGGCGATGCCGTGTGGCGCCAGCGCGACAGCCATCGACTGCCCGAAGGCGTGCAGCGCGGCCTTGCTCGCTCCATAGGCGGGAAAGTCGGGTTCGCCGCGGAACGCGCCGCGTGATCCGACGTTCACGATGCTCCCGCCGGTACCGCGGTCGATGAGGTGTCGGGCCACCGCCCAGGTCACATTGGCCGTGCCCAGCACGTTGACGTCCAGCATGCGCCGCCAGATCTGCTGCCAGGTGTGCAGTGGGACATCGGCGACCGGGTGGTGTGTGCCGGCCGCCGGTGCCACGGCGGCGTTGTTGACCAGGACGTCGATGCTGCCGAGCGCCGTCACGGCCTCCGCCACGATCCGTTCGCCGGCATCAGATTCGCCGAGATCGCCTTCGATCAGCGTGTGCCCAGTGCCGGGCAGCTGCCGCAGCGTTTCCTCGGCGTCTGTACGTCGGCTGGCGTACTGCACCGCTACTCGGTCCCCGCCTGCGGCGAACGCCATTGCGATGGCCCGGCCGATGCCCCGGGAGGCGCCGGTCACCAGGACGCCCCTCATCGCGCGAACACCATCGACTCGTCGCGGAATGCTTTGAACTCCAGAGCATTGCCGGCGGGGTCGCGGAAGAACATGGTCCATTGCTCCGCTGGTTGGCCGGGGAATCGGCGGTGTGGCTCGATGTCGAAGTGCACACCGGCTGTCCGTAGCCGGTCGGCGGTGGTGTGGAAGCGCTCCTCGGTCAGCAGCAGGCCGAAGTGCGGGATGGGCACGGTGTGCTGTTCCACTGCGCTGACGCCGGCCGGTGCAGGTGCGGTGGGAACGAGGTGGGTCACCAGCTGGTGGCCGTGCAGGTCCCAGTCGACCCAGTGGTCGGTGGACCGTCCTTCCGGCAGGTTCAGGACGCCTCCGTAGAAGGTGCGGGCGGCGCCAAGGTCGTCGACCGGGATGGCCAGGTGCGCAGCGGGACGGGACGACATGGGCGTCCCTCCTCTCGCGAGGGGATGGACGAGCAACCCTGTCCACCTTCACCGGAGGATGTCCAGATGTCAACATTAGACATTGCGCGAGCTTGTGACTTGCCCGATCGGTGTTCAGATGTCAACATCTGAACATGGTGTCCGCTCTGCCGAAAGCCGCTCTGCCGAAAGCCGCCCGCCGAGGGCTCGCCGACGAGGCAGCCGACCTGGTCCGCGAGGCGATCCTCGCCGGCCATTTCCCGCCTGGAGCGCCGCTGCGGGAGGTTGAACTCGCAACGCACCTCGGCATCAGCCGCGGCTCGGTCCGTCAGGGCCTCGCCGAGCTGGAACACGAAGGCCTCATCCGCACAGGCTGGCACCGGGCGACCACCGTCATCGAGGTGCGAACTGAGGACGTCGAGGAGGTCTACGCCCTGCGCGCCGCGCTCGACCGCCTCGCCGCGACGACCGCGCGGCGGTCGGCGGGCACTGCCGACTTCGCCGAGCTCGACCGCCTCGTCGACGCGATGGACACTGAATGCCGTGCCGCTGCCGACAGCCGTCGTCTGGTGGCACTGGACATCGCGTTTCACGACCAGATCTATGCCGCCGCCCGCAACGGGCGCCTCACTGCGGCGTGGCACGCCATCCGATCTCAGATCCATCTGTTCCAGCTGCGCCGGGTCGAGTCCGGCTATGACCATTACCGTGCCCGGGTCGTCGACGAACATCGGGAACTGGCAGCCCTTTTGCGCGATGGCGACGTACGGACCCTGGCACGAAAGGCTGAGGAACACGTCGACTCCGCTCGCCGCTCGCTGCTGGCGGGTCTGCCGAAGGCGTCGCCTGCATCGCCTTGATCGTGCTCGGTGGATTCTCGCTGGTGCTGTGCTCCGGCCGTGAGATCCGCCAGGCCACGGACGGCGCGGAGCTGAAGGCACGCGGCGGCGGTGCCGGACGGCCTTGGCCGCCACGGCGGCCCGGCACCCCGCCGCTGGCGACGGTCGACCCGGTGCCGCGATGGCCTGCCGCTAGCAGCATCTCACTTGACAGCGCTGATTCCACAGAAACCAACTCAGTCGGAGGCGGCGGAGGTGGTGTCGGTGAGGGCGTCGAGTCGGGCGGCGAGGTCGGGGTGGAGGTGTGTCAGGTAGGGGCGAGTGGCGTTCCGGGGGCGGACGAGGGCGGCGGGATCGTCCTGGGCGAGGGCCGCGTCGAGCTGGCTGACGCAGCCGCGGGCGGCGGCCGGGAGTTCGGTGAGGGCGGTGATCTGGCCGGCGATGCGGCGCAGGTCGGCGGCATTGTTTCGGGCCCAGGCGGTGAGGGGGCGGTCGGCGGCGCGGCGTTCGCGGGTGGCCTGGACGCGTTGTTCGCCGGTGGTTCCGGTGGGGCCGGGCTGGCCTCGCAGGTACTGGCGTTCGGCGGCCTGGCGGCTGGCGACGCCGAGCGGGTGGGCGAGGTCGGCCCAGCTGGCGCCCGCGGCGCGGGCTGTTTCGATACAGGCCGAAGGTCCGCCGTTGCTAACGAATCCGCGGATCCTAGGCCCCGAAAGTGAGGCCACGCCCGCGGAGCATCGCGCGGACCTGCTCGGACGTACCGTCGCGGCAGCAGTCGAACCGTCCGCCCCCGTGGACGAGGAGACCGTCCGGACGGCCGCCGGCGAGGTCGTCGATTTGCTGACCGCTGCCCGACGGGCGCTCATCTCCGGTACCTCGTGAGGCTGGTCGAGTCGCAGGAGCGATCACGGCAGGGAACTGTCCGCGCTTTCGCCGGTCCGCCCTCTCGCCCCAAGAGGGGCGTGATCGCCGGCCGGCACCAGCCGAACCCTCAGCCGCGCCACACAGCCTGCGCCGGTGACACGGAGGACCGGTGGCTCCGTGCTGGAGCGTGAGTGGCTCTTTGGAGTGACGAAGGCCGGCGTGCGAGGTCCTAGTGTCGGAGGGATGAGAGTGATGGACGGCAGGTGGCGCGGGTGGGGCGCCGACGCCGGGTTGGTCGTGCTGACGCTTCTGCCGCCGCTGCTGTCGCAGCCGTACGTGGACACCTCCGGGCCGGCCTGGGCGTCGCTCACGGTGTACGAGGCGGTGGGCGTGGTGATCCTGCTCCTGCGGCGGCGACTGCCGGCCACCGCCTTCGTCGTGGGTTTCGGGACCCTGCTGGTGGCGCTGGTGGGGAGCGCGGGCGCGGGGGCCAAGCTGTCGCCGCTGGTCTTCCTGCCGCTGGCGGTGCTGCTCTACGCCATGGGCAGTCACTGCGCGAGCTGGAGGCGGACCGTGTCGGCGCTCCTCGGCGTCACCGTGCTGAGCGCGGCCGGTCTCTGGCTGAACCGGATGACGACCGACTCCGGTGACTTCCGGGGCGGTCTGGACGTCCTCGCCGCGCTGGCCCCGATGCCGCTGGCGTGGGCGATGGGGTTCGCCGCGCGGACCCGGCAGGAACTACTGGCCGCGGCCGAGCGGCGGGCGGCCGACGCGCGCCGGGCGCAGGCCCTGGAGGCGGCGCAGGCCACGCAACGCGAGCGGACACGGATCGCCGGTGAGATGCACGACGTGGTCGCGCACTCGCTGACCCTGCTCGTCGTGCACGCGGAGACCCTGCGGGCCCGCGGCGGCGAACTGCCCGACTGGGCCCGCACGCAGGTGGACGGGCTGGCGGCGGCGGGCCGGCAGAGCAGCGGCGAACTGCGCGACCTACTGCGGATGCTGCGCGACCCCGCGGACGCGGCCCCGCTCCAGCCCGTGCCGGACCTCGGCGAGCTGGACGCGCTGCTGGACAGTCACCGTGCCGCGGGAGGGACGGTCGAGCTGACGACGGCCGGCGCGCTGGAATCCGTGCCGGGACCGGTGCAGCTGGCGGCGTACCGCGTCGTGCAGGAAGCACTGGTCAACGCGCGCCGACACGCGCCCGGGGCGCTGGTCCGGGTGAGTGTCGACGACGCTGCGGGAGAGTTGCGGTGCGAGGTCGTGAACAGTCGCGCCGCCCGCCGCGGCACGGCCGGCGCGGGGGTCGGGCTCGGCCTGGTCAGCATGGAGGAACGGGTGGGTGCGCTGGACGGCGAACTCATCGCGGGCCCGACCGAGGACGGCGGCTTCCGCGTCGTGGCCACGATGCCGTGGGAGCCTGCCGGTGTCTGAGCAGATCAGCGTGCTTGTCGTGGACGACGAGCCGATCATCCGCGCCGGACTGAGCGCGATCCTGGACAGCCAGACGGACATCACCGTGGCAGGCACCGCGGACGACGGTGAGGAAGCCGTCGAGGCGTGCGCGCGGCTGCGGCCGGACGTGCTGCTGATGGACATTCGCATGCCGCGCCGCAACGGCCTGTGGGCCCTGGCCGAGCTGGGCCGCCGGGGACTGCTCGGGCCGGGGCGCAGCCGGGTGCTCATGCTGACGACGTTCGACCTGGACGAGTACGTCGACGACGCGCTGGCGGCCGGCGCCTCCGGCTTCCTGCTGAAGAACAGCTCCTACGAGGAGCTGACCGGGGCCGTCCGTGCCGCGGCGGCCGGGCACAGCGCGCTGAGCCCCGCGGTGACCCAGCGGATCATCGAGGGCCATCTCAGCGGCCGGCGACGGCCCAGCGACCAGGACCTGGCCCGGCTGAGGGGCCTCACCGAGCGGGAGGTCGACGTGCTGCGTCTGATCCGGGACGGGCTGAGCAACGCCGAGATCGCCGACCGGCTCGTTGTCAGCCTGCACACGGTCAAGACGCACGTCAGCCGTGTGCTCACGAAGACCGGCTGCCAGAGCAGGGCGCAGGCGGCGGTGCTGGCCAGGAACACTCTGTCCTGATCACCCGGGCCGGCGGGGCGCCGTACCCGACGGGGTCACTCCTTGGAGTGAGCCCGCGCCGGTGGGAAGCCCGCCATCGAGCGATGTACCGGATGCGCGCCGCTGACTGAATGGTCGTTGTGCGCGGGACCCGCCGAACGGCCGCTCATCAGGTGAGTGCCCGGCCCCTCGACGCACACAGCAACTGTCATGCGCCGAAGGGAACCTGCCATGTCCGCACACACCCTGTCCCGCCGTCACCGGATCCGCCGTGGAGCGCTGATCACGGCGTTGGCGACCTGCATGGGCGCGGCGCTCGTGAGCTGCTCGGACGGGGCCGGGCCGGCGGCCGAGCAGAGCGTGGCGAGCCCGGCGGCCGACGCGCCACTGGCCCGCCTCGCGCAGCAGGCGGCCGACACCGGCTCCCTCGGCGTCATCGTCCGGGTCGACTCCGGCGACGGAGCGCCCGTCGAGATCGCGAAGCAGGCCGCCTGGACGGAGGACGACCACCATCTTGCCGCCGACGACCGGTTCCGGGTCGGCTCCAACACCAAGACGGTCACCGCGACCCTCGTCCTGCAACAGGTCGCCGAGAACAAGATCAGCCTCGACGACACGGTGGAGAAGTGGCTGCCCGGCCTGGTCGAGAGCGGCGAGGACATCACCGTCCGGATGCTGCTCAACCACACCAGCGGACTCGGCGACTTCCTGCTGACCCCGGAGTTCCTGCCCTCCCTCACCGGCCAGGAGAAGCGCACCTGGACGCCGCAGGAACTGCTCGCCATCACGCCCGGGCAGGACCCGCCGGCCGAGCCCGGCGAGAAGTACTCCTACAGCAACGCCAATTACGAAGCGCTCGGGCTGATTCTCGAGAAGGCGACCGGGAGTAGCCTGACCGAGCTGATCAAGGAGAAGATCACCGGGCCGCTCGGCATGAAGGACTCGTACCTCGCCACGAACGCCGACTGGGACACCGACGAGACCACTGAAAAGCAGCACGTCACCGGTTACGAGCCGGACGCCGAGCGCCTGAGGGCCATCCTCTCCGGGACCGTAGACCTGCCCGAAGGCGTCGGGTTCGCCGGTCCCGAGCGTTCCGGGGACAACATCGACACCTCCGCCATCGACCCGAGCTGGTCCTGGGCGGCAGGCGGCATGGTCTCCACCGCGCGGGACTGGCAGACCTTCCTCACCGCGCTGAACTCGGGCGAGCTGCTGCCGATGGCCCAGATGAAGCAGATGCGGACCACCGTGAACGCGCCCGAAGAAGGCGGCGGCTACGGGCTCGGCCTGATGAAGGTGGACACGGCCTGCGGCACCGTCTGGGGCCACACCGGCGGCCTGCCCGGCTACTCCAGCGAGATCTACACCGACGCGAGCGGCCGGCGCAGCGTCGCCGTCCTGACGAGCACGAACTTCGGCATCAAGGAAGAAAAGGCCGCCACCGCGAACAAGGCGCTCGTCGAAGCGGCCAGCTGCCAGATGCTCGGCGAGCCGCAGCCCTCGGACAACCCGGCCGGATGACAGCCGCGGAAGCAGGCCGCCCCTGCTTTCCGTCCGCGACCGTCTTGCTGACGACCGGGGCGTGACGGCTGCCGTGCCGCGGATCTCGCGCGGTCGCCGCACCCCGGCCTGGGACGGGGCGCGGCGCTCCGGAAGCGGAGCCGTGTTCCCTGGCGCAGCCAGGGCCACCAAGATCACTCCCCAGCCCCCGGACGATCACCGCAATAGGCCGTAAGGCCCGTCTGCCGCGCCCCCGCGTCCGCCGACGTGAGGTAGCGGGCGAGCTGTCCGGCATCGGTGTCCGGGGGCAGGTCGCCTTCGGTGACGGCTCGTCGGAACCGGTCGCGCAGACGCGCGGTGCCTTCGTTGCGCCAGGCGATGAGGGCATCGCGGGCGTGGCCCGCGGTGTCGCCGGCGGCGAGGGACGCCTGGACGCCGAGGCACCCGGTGGGGCAGTCGGGGCGGGTGGTGACCCGCACGGAGCCGTCGAGGAACGCGGTGGCCACCTGCCGGGCGGTCGGCTCCTCCAGGGCACGGGCCGCATATGAGGCGGGGCCCTCGGTGTAGCGCTCCAGCGCCCTGCGGAACAGCTCCTCCTTGTTGCCGAAGGCCGCGTACATGCTGGTGCGGGTGATGCCCATGGCACCGGTCAGGTCTGTAAGGCCGGCTCCTTCGTAGCCCTTCTCCCAGAAGACCCGCATGGCCCGCACCGGCCGACGCAAGGCCGAACTCGACGCGGCCGTCGAGACCATCGGTGCGGCGAGGGCCACCGCGGTGGCCGGAGGCATCTCCGACCTGACCGACCTGGACCGGTTGTACGACGCGGTCCGCGCCCGCGGCCGGGGCCTGGACGTGGTCTTCGCGAACGCCGCGTCCGCCTCGTCGATACCGCTGGAGCAGATCACCGAGAAGGACCTCGCCCGCGTCTTCGACGTCAACGTGCGAGGCACCCTGTTCACCGTGCAGAAGGCGCTGCCCCTGCTCAACGAGGGCGCCTCGGTGATCCTGAACGCCTCCACCGCCGCCGACAACGGCGCCGAGGGATTCGGCCTCTACGCGGCGTCGAAGGCCGCCGTACGGTCCTTCGCTCGGGTCTGGGCCAACGAACTCAAGGGCAGCGGCGTCCGGGTCAACGCCATCTCGCCGGGCCCGGTCGACACCCCCGGGGTCACCAACCTGGCCGGACCGGAGAACGCGGCCGGTCTCCGGTCCGTGCTCGCCGCGAACACCGCGCTGGGCCGGATGGCACGACCCGAGGAGATCGCCGCGGTCGTCGCCTTCCTCGCCTCCGACCAGAGCAGCTTCATCCTCGGCGCCAACCTCTACGTCGACGGCGGCGAGAACCAGATCTGACCCCGGAGTGGGGGCTTCCGGTCCGCCAGGCCGATGACTGGGCCCCGGTGCCGGGGCCGGAGCCGAAGCGGGAGGCCGGCCGGGGCGTGACGCTCGAGTGACGCTCCGGGCTCACTGGAGTCTTGTCGATGACTCCGAAATCGGCCTCCGAACTGGTGCTATGCCAGACGCATACGCTCACCACATGTTTCCGGTGACGCATCGTGTGGAGTGTGTAGCGATCTGAAGGCGTCGACGCCGACTCAAAGTCCCTGAGAAGTCCCAGGGGCGCCACCACCTCCCCTCTCACAACGCATTTGTGCAGGTCAGAAGGGGTGTGGCGGCAGTTTTTCGTAAGGCTTTCAGATGTCGCGGAAGGTCTCGATCTGGGCGCCGATCGAGTTCAGCCGCTCCGCGAGATCCTCGTAGCCGCGGTTGATGACGTACACGTTGCGCAGCACGGAGGTGCCCGGCGAGGCCATCATCGCCAGCAGCACGACCACGGCGGGGCGCAGGGCGGGCGGGCACATCATCTCGGCGGAGCGCCAGCGGGTGGGGCCCTCGACCAGGACGCGGTGCGGGTCGAGGAGTTTGACGTGGGCGCCGAGGCGGTTGAGCTCGGTGAGGTAGATCGCGCGGTTGTCGTAGACCCAGTCGTGGATCAGCGTCGAGCCCTGGGCGACGGCCGCGATGGCCGCGAAGAAGGGCACGTTGTCGATGTTGACGCCGGGGAACGGCATCGGGTGGATCTTGTCGATGGGGGCTTGCAGCTTGGACGGGCGCACGGTCAGATCGACCAGCCGGGTGCGGCCGTTGTCCGCCGCGTACTCCCGGCCGCGCTCGTGGTCCAGCCCCATCTCCTCCAGAACGGCCAGCTCGATCTCCAGGAACTCCACCGGCACCCGGCGGATCGTCAGCTCCGACTCGGTGATGACGGCGGCGGCCAGCAGGCTCATCGCCTCGACCGGGTCCTCGGAGGGGGAGTAGTCGACATCGCGGTCGATCTGGGCCACGCCGTGGACGGTCAGCGTCGTGGTGCCCACGCCCTCGACCTTGACGCCCAACTCCTCCAGGAAGAAGCAGAGATCCTGGACCATGTAGTTGGACGAGGCGTTGCGGATCACCGTGACGCCGTCGTGCCGGGCGGCCGCCAGCAGCGCGTTCTCGGTGACGGTGTCGCCGCGTTCGGTCAGCACGATGGCGCGGGTGGGGGCGACCGAGCGGTCGACGCGGGAGTGGTACATCCCGTCGGTGGCGGTCACTTCGAGGCCGAAGTGGCGCAGGGCGGTCATATGCGGCTGCACGGTGCGGGTGCCGAGGTCGCAACCGCCCGCGTAGGGAATCCGGAAGCGGTCCATCCGGTGCAGCAGCGGGCCGAGGAACATGATGACGCTGCGTGTCCGGCGCGCGGCCTCGGTGTCCATGGATTCGAGGTCCAGCACGGCGGGCGGCACGATCTCCAGATCGGCGCCGTCGTTGATCCAGCGGGTGCGGACGCCGATGCTGCCCAGAACCTCGAGGATGCGGTAGACCTCCTCGATCCTGGCGACCCTCCGCAGCGTCGTACGGCCCGCGTTGAGGAGCGTGGCGCACAGCAGCGCCACACACGCGTTCTTGCTCGTCTTGACGTCGATGGCCCCGGACAGCCGGCGGCCGCCGACCACCCGGAGGTGCATCGGGCCCGCGTAGCCGAGGGAGACGATCTCGCTGTCCAGGGCCTCGCCGATCCTGGCGATCATCTCAAGACTGATGTTCTGGTTTCCCCGCTCAATGCGGTTGACCGCACTCTGGCTTGTGCCGAGGGCCTCCGCGAGTTGGGACTGGGTCCAGCCACGGTGTTGACGGGCGTCACGGATGAGCTTGCCGATGCGTGAGAGGTAGTCGTCAGTCATGAAGAGGAGGCTATCTCACATATGAGATGCGCACGCGAGGTGGGGGCGGAAAGAGTGACGGCTCTCCGCTCGGGCATTGTTCTATTAGTATGCGAACAAGTGGGGAAACGCGTGGCGAAGTGAGGGGTCGATATGCGTCCTGTCCGACGGCGCGCGCTGGTCGTCGCACTGCCCTTCGCGCTGGCGTGGGCCGTGGTGGTGGCGACGTTCGCCGGACTGCGCGACCGGCTGCCGGACCCGCTCGCCACGCACTTCGGCGCGGACGGGAAGGCCGACGGATTCACCGGTACGGGTGCGTTCCTCTCGGTGGTCACCGCCCTCCTCCTCGGCTCCGGACTCCTCACCCTCGTACCCACCCTCCGCCTGACCAAGGGCCTCGGCGCCCAGCGGTTCGCGGTCACCCTCGGCTACGGCATGTCCGGCCTGCTGGGCTACGCCTTCGCCGCCCTGCTCTTCGCCAACGCCGACGCCACCCGCGCCTCCCGGGTCTCCCAGCCCCTGTGGCAGTTGGGCATCGCCCTCGCCGTCGCGGCCGCCATGGGCGCGCTGGGCTGGCTGCTCGCGAGCCGTGACGCGGCGCCGGAGACCGATGCCGGGCGGCGGGCCGCCGCGCCCCGGCTCCCGCTGGCCACGGGCGAAGTGGCCATCTGGACGCGCACCGTCGGATCGCCCGTGCTGCTCACCGTGGGCGCGGGGACCACGCTGCTGGGCGCGGTGCTGGTCGCCGTGGGCTTGGGGACGGAGGCGTGGCTGATCGCCATCGGGCTGATCGTCATCGGGCTGGTCTGCACGGCACTGGCCCGCTGCCGGGTGACCGTCGACCGCCGGGGCCTCGCCCTGGCCCTATGGTTCGCCCCGCGGCCCCGGATGCGGATACCGCTGGACCGGATCGAGCGGGCCACCAGCCGCGAGGCCGCCGCGCTGAGCCTCGGCGGCTGGGGCTACCGGGTCCGCGGCGGCGGCAGCGCCCTGGTGTTCCGCTCCGGCGACGCGCTGTTCCTGACGCTCGCCACGGGCCGGGAGTTCGCGGTGACGGTGGACGACGCCGCCACCGCCGCCGCGCTGCTCAACACCCTGATCGAGCGCGACCGCCCCGCGGCGGGGGAGCGGGGCTGAGATGCTCTTCCGCGTCGACCCCGGCTCCGCGGTCCCGCTGGCCGACCAGATCGCCGCCTCCGTACGCGGCGCGATCGCCGACGGCACCGTACGCCCCGGGGAACGCCTCCCCGCCGCCCGCGCGCTCGGCGAATCCCTCGGCGTCAACGTCCACACGGTCCTGCGCGGCTACCAACGGCTCCGCGAGGAGGGCCTGATCGAACTCCGCCGAGGCCGCGGCGCGGTCGTCACCGGCGACCAGCCCACGGCCCGCGCCCGGCTCCTGGAGGGCGTCCAGGGCCTGGTGGACCAGGCCCGCGCCCTGGGCCTCTCCGACGAGGAGGTCCTCACCCTGGTCAGAACCCGCCTCGCGGGCGGCTGAGGCCCGTCGGAGGTCGCGTCGACGACCGGGGCAGGGGTCCGGGCCCCGGGATCACCCGTACCGGTGACGGTCCCCCGTCACCACCGCCGCCAGCGTTCGGGCCGGGCCGTCGACCGCGGGGCCGTGGAGGAGTTCGGTGCGGTGGAGGAGGCGGGGGGCGATCAAAGGGGCGGTGACGATGCCGGGGGTGCCCTTGGTGGCGGGGTGGGGGAGGAGGGTCAGGCCGTGGCCGGCGGCGGTGAGGGCGAGGAGGCCGCGGACATCGGTGCCCTCGTACGTCAGCGAGGCGCGGAAGCCGTCGGTCCGGCTGACCGCGCGCAGCTGCTCGAGCGGCATGGCGGCGTCCGGGGCGTCCAGCCAGTGGGTGTCGGCGAGGTCGGCCAGTCGCAGGCCGAGGCGGCGGGCCAGCGGGTGGCCGGTGGGCAGGGCGACCACCAGCGGGGCCTCCGCGACCGTGACCGCGGTGAGCGGGCCCACCTCGGGCAGCGGCAGGGCGTCGGCGGTGGTGGCCGGGCCGTCGATCAGCCCCAGGTCCAGGGTTCCGGACGCCACCGCGGCCGGGATCTCCCGGCGGCCGAGGATCCGCAGGGAGGCCTTGGCGGCCGGATGCGCCTGGCGCACCCGGTCCAGGGCCGCGGCGATTCTCGGGGTCATCGCCAGCGGCGAGGCCCCCACGACCAGCCGGGCGGCGCCCGACCCCGACAGCCGCTCGACGTCGGCCCGCGCCGCGTCCAGACGGAGCAGCAGCGGACCGGCGTGTTCCAGCAGCCGGGCGCCCGCGCTGGTGAGCATGACCGGCCGCCGGGTCAGCAGCGACGTCCGCAGCTCCGCTTCCAGGGACGCGATGTGCTCGGAGACCGCCGCGGGGGTGAACCCCAGCTCATGGGCGGCGTCGGAGAAGGATCCGCAGCGGGCCACGGAGATGAACGTGCGGAGCAGATGCGGGTCCATGGCAGCAGTATCGCGGTGGTGGGCGCGGCTCAGTCGGCGATCACCCTTACCGGTGAACACGGGTGGAGATGGGTGAACATCGATGCCCCGACCGCGCTCGCACCCGGGCAGGGCATGACCGCGCGGGGGCGATGTATTAGGGTTATCTCGACATCGAGATATCTGCTGGAAGGCGCATAGCCGCCCCGCGTCGGTAAGGCTTACCTAACTTAGCCATACCTTAGCGGATCGGCGCGGGCATGTGACGGCAGCATTGCGGTGGTACGCGCGAAATCATGCATGAAGGAGACTGTCGTGTCGGCGAACAGCTTCGACGCCCGCAGCACCCTGCACGTGGGCGACGAATCGTACGAGATCTTCAGGCTGGACAAGGTCGAGGGGTCGGCCCGGCTCCCTTACAGCCTCAAGGTGCTGCTGGAGAACCTGCTCCGCACCGAGGACGGCGCGAACATCACCGCCGACCACATCCACGCGCTGGGCGGCTGGGACTCGCAGGCCCAGCCCAGCCAGGAGATCCAGTTCACGCCGGCCCGCGTGATCATGCAGGACTTCACGGGTGTGCCCTGCGTGGTCGACCTCGCCACCATGCGTGAGGCCGTCAAGGAGCTCGGCGGCGACCCGGCGAAGATCAACCCGCTGGCCCCGGCCGAGCTGGTCATCGACCACTCCGTGATCGCCGACCGCTTCGGCACCCCGGACGCCTTCACCCAGAACGTGGAGCTGGAGTACGGCCGCAACAAGGAGCGCTACCAGTTCCTGCGCTGGGGCCAGACCGCCTTCGACGAGTTCAAGGTCGTCCCGCCCGGCACCGGCATCGTCCACCAGGTCAACATCGAGCACCTGGCCCGCACCGTCATGGTCCGGAACGGCCAGGCGTACCCGGACACCCTGGTCGGCACCGACTCCCACACCACCATGGTCAACGGCCTCGGTGTGCTCGGCTGGGGCGTAGGCGGCATCGAGGCCGAGGCCGCGATGCTGGGCCAGCCGGTCTCCATGCTGATCCCGCGCGTCGTCGGCTTCAAGCTCACCGGCTCGCTGCCGACCGGCACCACCGCCACCGACCTCGTGCTGACGATCACCGAGATGCTGCGCAAGCACGGCGTCGTCGGCAAGTTCGTCGAGTTCTACGGCGAGGGCGTGTCCTCCATCCCGCTCGCCAACCGCGCCACCATCGGCAACATGTCGCCGGAGTTCGGTTCCACCGCCGCGATCTTCCCCATCGACGGCGAGACCATCAACTACCTGAAGCTCACCGGCCGCAGCGAGCAGCAGCTCGCGCTGGTCGAGGCCTACGCCAAGGAGCAGGGCCTGTGGCTGGACCCGGCCGCCGAGCCGGACTTCTCCGAGAAGCTGGAGCTGGACCTGGCGACGGTCGTCCCGTCGATCGCCGGCCCGAAGCGCCCGCAGGACCGCATCATCCTGGCCGAGGCCGCCGAGAAGTTCGCCCAGGACGTCCGCGCCTACGCCCCCGTGGCCGACCTGGACGAGGCGGGTGTCGAGTCATTCCCGGCCTCCGACGCCCCGGCCGTCTCCAACGGCGTGCCCACCAAGCCGACCCCGGTGATCGCCCCCGACGGCTCGCAGTACGAGATCGACCACGGTGCCGTCACCGTCGCCGCGATCACCTCCTGCACCAACACCTCCAACCCGTATGTGATGGTCGCGGCCGCCCTGGTGGCCAAGAAGGCCGTCGAGAAGGGCCTCACCCGCAAGCCGTGGGTCAAGACCACCCTGGCCCCCGGGTCCAAGGTCGTCATGGACTACTACGACCGCGCCGGGCTCACCCCGTACCTCGACAAGCTGGGCTTCAACCTCGTCGGCTACGGCTGCACCACCTGCATCGGCAACTCCGGCCCGCTGCCGGAGGAGGTCTCCAAGGCCGTCAACGAGGCCGACCTGGCCGTCACCTCGGTCCTCTCCGGCAACCGCAACTTCGAGGGCCGGATCAACCCCGACGTCAAGATGAACTACCTGGCGTCCCCGCCGCTGGTCGTCGCCTACGCCATCGCCGGCTCCATGAAGGTGGACATCACCAAGGACGCCCTCGGCATCGACCAGGACGGCAACCCGGTCCACCTGACGGACATCTGGCCCTCCGAGAAGGAGGTCGAGGAGGTCGTGGCCTCCGCGATCGGCCAGGAGATGTTCAACACCAGCTACGCCGACGTCTTCGCCGGTGACGCCCAGTGGCAGTCGCTCCCGGTGCCCACCGGCAACACCTTCGAGTGGGACCCGGAGTCCACCTACGTCCGCAAGCCCCCGTACTTCGAGGGTCTGACGATGGACCCGGCCCCGGTCGAGGACATCGCCGGTGCCCGCGTGCTGGCCAAGCTGGGCGACTCGGTCACCACCGACCACATCTCCCCGGCCGGTGCGATCAAGGCCGACACCCCGGCCGGCAAGTACCTCACCGAGCACGGTGTCGAGCGGCGTGACTTCAACTCCTACGGCTCCCGCCGCGGCAACCACGAGGTCATGATCCGCGGCACCTTCGCCAACATCCGGCTGCGCAACCAGATCGCGCCGGGCACCGAGGGCGGCTTCACCCGCGACTTCACGCAGGACGGCGGCCCGGTCTCCTTCATCTACGACGCCTCGCAGAACTACCAGGCGGCCGGCACCCCGCTGGTCATCCTGGCGGGCAAGGAGTACGGCTCCGGCTCGTCCCGCGACTGGGCCGCCAAGGGCACCGCGCTGCTCGGCGTCAAGGCCGTCATCGCCGAGTCGTACGAGCGCATCCACCGCTCGAACCTCATCGGCATGGGCGTCCTGCCGCTCCAGTTCCCCGAGGGCGCCTCGGCGGACTCGCTGGGCCTGACCGGCGAGGAGACTTATCAGATCACCGGCGTCACCGCGCTCAACGAGGGCGGCATCCCGGAGACCGTGAAGGTGAAGGCCGGCGCGGTTGAGTTCGACGCCAAGGTGCGCATCGACACCCCCGGCGAGGCGGACTACTACCGCAACGGCGGCATCATGCAGTACGTGCTGCGCTCGCTGATCCGCAAGTAGGCGCGGCTCAGCGCCTCAGCGGCTCAGCCTCACGGCGGCGACGACGGGCCGCACCCCCGGGCGGGGGTGCGGCCGTCCGCGTACCGGAGACACCACGGTCAGAGAAACGTCCCCGAGGGGATGTACGGCATCGGCGGCGGCATCCCCCGCAGACACACATAGCCGCTCGTGGACAGCTCGAGCCCGGCCTCGATCCCCACGTCCACCGCCCACTGCTGCTCGGCCGTCAGCCCCGCGACCCGGGCGTCGGTGCCCTCCGGAAGGCACAGCAGCGCTGCGGTCAGCAGCCGCTTCGCCAGCCGCCGCGAGGTCGCGGCCAGCATCTCGACCCTGCCGTCCTCGCCCACGTAGCAGTAGCCGCTGCCCGCGAGGTCGTCCACCACCAGCAACCGCCGCTGGGTGAGCAGCAGTTCGTGGTCGGCGCCGTGCGCGCCGCCCCGGGTGCGGCGGTCCACCGAGTCCAGCAGGTCCCGGTGGCGGGCCACGCCCTCGTGCACCGCGCCGTCCGGCGGGGACAGCCGCTCCTTGGTCTCCGGTCCGACCGTGCCGCGCAGCCGCATCGCTGGATGCAGCGCGAACCCCGCGCGCCGGTAGGTGCTCGCCGCGCGCGCGTCCTCCGATCCGCAGATGATGCCGCGCAGACACCCCCGTCCGTACAGCAGCGCCGCAGCCAGCAACTCCCGGCCCACGCCCTGCCGCTGGGCCCGTGGCAGCACCGCGAACATCGACAGCCCCCAGGTGCCCTCGCGCCGGGCCGACAGCGTCACACCGAGCGGCATCCCGGACTCGTCCAGGGCGAGCCAGCAGCCGCCCGGGTCGGTGCGGGCGAGATGGCGGTGCCGCTCATGGACCTCGGCCGCGTACCCCGGCGGCCATCCGTCCTTGCCCGCGAGGGCGGCCGAGTCCCGGAGGGCGGCCGAGTCCCGGAGGGCGGCCGAGTCCCGGAGGGCGGTGGAGTCCCCGAAGGCGGCGGCCACCACCTCCCATGCCGCCTCGGCGTCCTCGTCGGTGTCACGTAGCTGGCGGAGGATCATGCGCCCATGATGGCCCGTCCGATGGGCGATTGTCGGTACGCGGAAGCGGCTTGCTCGACCGGCGAACGCGACAACGTTGTCAGACTGACTGTAACGATCAGTACGCCGCCAACCAGGCGTCCCTGTCAAGACCGTCCCCGCACCCTTACGGCCGACGGCCCCCGTGCGGTACGGTCCCCACGGCTTGCTCGACCCGGCGATCGCGGCCCTTCCGAACAAGGTGGGACCGCAATGCCCTCAAGACCCCTGGCCGCCCTGGCGGCCGCGGCCCTGACCGCGGGGCTCCTCGCCACTGCGGCCACCGCGCCCGCGTCGGCCGCCCCGCCGCCGACGCTGGTCAAGGACCCGGCGGCGTACGTCGATCCGCTCATCGGCAGCTCGGCGGGCGGCAACACCTTCCCCGGTGCCGTCGCGCCCTTCGGCATGCTGTCGTGGAGCCCGGAGAACACCCGCGGCGACGCCACCCGCACCGCCGCGCCCGGCGGCTACCACTACGACGCCACCCGCGTCCGCGGCTTCAGCCTCACCCATATGTCCGGCACCGGCTGCGCGGGCGGCGCGGGCGACATCCCGTTCTTCCCCCACGTCGGCGAGGTCACCACCTCACCCGCCGCCGACACCAAGGACCAGGTCTACGCCTCCGACTTCAGCCACTCCGGCGAGACCGCCGAACCCGGCCGCTACAAGGTCTCCCTCGCCTCCGGCGCCGGTGCGGAGCTGACCGCGACCGCCCGCACCGGCTCGGCCCGCTTCACCTACCCCGCGGACAAGACCGCCTCCCTGCTGATCCGCACCTCCTCCTCCGAGGTCGGCAGCTCCGACGCCGACCTCACCATCGACCCGGCGCACCGCACCGTCTCCGGCTCGGTCACCAGCGGCAACTTCTGCGGCTATCTCGACCCCGAGGGGCGCCGCAGCTACTACACGCTGCACTTCACCGCCACGTTCGACACCCCGTTCACCGCCCAGGGCACCTGGCGGGACGGCACCCTGCGGCCCGGCACCACCAGCGCCCAGGGCGGCTCCGGCGGCTATGGCGGCGACGGCCGCCCGGTGGCCGGGAAGGGCTCCGGAGGCTATCTCCAATTCGCCCCGGGCACCCGCCGGGTGGGCGTCAAGGTCGGCATCAGCTACGTCAGCGACCAGGGCGCACGGGCCAACCTCGCCGCCGAGAACCCGCCGCGGCGCGGTTTCGACCAGGTGCGGAGCGCCGCGTACGACGCCTGGCGGCGGCAGCTGTCGGCCATCCGGGTCGGCGGCGGCGCGGACGCGGACCGCACCACCTTCTACACCGCGCTCTACCACTCGCTGCTGCACCCCAACGTCATCAGCGACACCGACGGCCGCTACCGGGGCAGCGACGGTGAGGTGCACCGGGTGAGCCGGGGCCACCGGGCCCAGTACGGCACCTTCTCCGGCTGGGACGTCTACCGCTCCCAACTCCAACTGCTCACCCTGCTGGAGCCGGACAAGGGCTCCGACATCGCCCAGTCCCTGCTGAACCTCGCCCAGCAGAACGGCGGCGTCTGGGACCGCTGGCTCCAGGGCGCCTCGGGGACGCATGTGATGAACGGCGACCCGTCGGCTGCCGCCCTCGCCGGGATCCGGGCCTTCGGCGGCGACGACTACGACCTCGACGCCGCCCTCGACTCGCTCGTCAAGGCGGCCACCGTGCCGACGGAGAAGGACCTCAGCCCGGCGGGCAAGCCCATCATGTCGGTCGGTCAGCGGCCCTCCCTCGACAAGTACCTGAAGCTGCACTACATGCCGTCCGTCTCCAACGCCTGGGGTGGCGCGGCCGAGACCCTGGAGATGTCCGGCGCGGACTTCGCCCTCTCCCAACTGGCACGGGCCGCGGGCCGTAAGGACACCGCCGAGACCTTCGCGCGCCGCGCCCAGTGGTGGCAGAACAACTTCAACGCCGCCGCCGACCCGGAGACCGGCGGCTACGCCGCCAACCGTAAGGCCGACGGCAGCTGGGTCACCGGCTTCACCCCGGCCACCGGCAACGGCTTCGTCGAGGGCACCAGCGCCCAGTACACGTGGATGGTCCCGCACAACCCCGCCGGTCTCTTCGCCGCCATGGGCGGTAAGGACGCCGCGGTGAAGCGTCTGGACGCCTTCTTCCACGACGCCGACGGGGGCTGGGCGCTCACCGGGGCGGGCGGCGAGAAGTCCGAGCTGGACAACGAGCCGTCGATCAACGTCCCCTATCTGTACGCCTACGCCGGACAGCCGTACAAGACGCAGGAGACCGTGCGCGCCGCGATGCGCCAGCTGTGGACCACGAAGTCCGGCGGCATCCCCGGCAACGACGACCTCGGCGAGATGTCGTCGTGGTACGTCTTCTCGGCCCTCGGCATGTATCCGCAGGTGCCCTCCCGCGCCGAACTGGTGCTGGCCTCGCCCCTCTTCCCGCGGATCGAGATCGACCGCGGCGGCCGGGACATCTCCATCAGCGCCCCGCAGGCCGCGCCCGGCGCGCCCTACGTGCAGGCGCTGAAGGTGAACGGGCGGGCGAGTGACCGCCCCTGGCTGCCGGAGTCCTTCGTACGGCACGGCGGAACGCTGGACTACACCCTGTCCGACGCCCCCGACCGCGCCTGGGGTTCGGCCCCGTCCGACGCCCCGCCCTCCTTCCGCGAGGGCGAGCAGCCGTACCAGATCGGGGTGGGCCCGACCACGGGCACGCTCGCCCCGGGCGACAGCCTGACCGTGAAGGTGGCCGCCGTCCCGGTCAGCGAGGGCGACCGCCCCGAGGTGCGCTTCACCACCGACGCCCCCGACGGGATCACCGCCTCACCCGCCTCCGGGACGGTGGGCGCGGACGGCACGGCGGAGATCGCGCTGCGCGCGGGGAAGGACACGGCCGAGGGGTTCTACGACGCGAAGGTGACGGTGACCAGCGAGGGCACCGAGGTCGTCCAGCCGATCACGCTGACCGTGGCCGCCCCCGGCTCGCTGCTCGCCGCGTACAACAACGTCGGCGCGACCGAGGACGCCGGCGAGCACGACGAGGGCGACTACGACGGCGGCGGCTGGAGCTACTCCCGCCAGGCCCTCGCCGCCGCCGGCCTCGAGCCGGGCGCCAAGGGAACCACCCAGGGCCTGGACTACACCTGGCCCACCTCCCCGTCCGGCCGCCCCGACAACGCCTCGGCCACCGGCCAGACCATCGCTCTCCCGGCCTCCACCGCCCTGTCCTTCATCGGCAGCGCCGTCAACGGCAACCAGAAGGCCACCGCCAAGGTCACCTACACGGATGGCAGCTCGGACGAGGCGGACCTGTCCTTCACCGACTGGACGGTGGGCGGCGGCGCCGGAACCGTCCAATACGGCAATGTGACCCTCGCCAAGACCCCGTACCGCAACATCAGTGGCGGCGACAAGGACGTGGTGGACGCCTACATCTTCGCCACGAAGGCGTTCCGGGCACCGGAGGGCAAGACGGTCAAGAGCGTCACCCTGCCGGACAACGCGGATCTCCACGTCTTCGCGGTCGCCCGCGGCTGAGTGAGTCAACGCGAAGAGTCGCGACCTACGATCGAGTGAAGTGAGGGCAAGGGCCACCGGCACTTGCCCTCCCCTCTCTAGGTTTCGACGCATGGTCAGTTCTTCACACGAGGCCCTCCACCGGATTTTCCAGGAGGACACCGGCGCCATAGTCCGAGCGCTCAGACAACTGCTCGGCGTCCCCTTCCCGGAGACGAGCAGCGCGTTTGTCGTCAGCCCCGACCTCACCGAGATCGCACCGGTTGAGAGGCGCGTGGACACGCTGCTCCAAGTCGAGACCGAGGCTGACGGCACGTATCTGTTCGCCATCGAATCCCAGAGCAGAAGAGATCCGAAGAAGCCTGCGGCCTGGGCCTACTACCTCTCGTACATGCACGCCAAATTCGGCCACCAGCCGGTGCTGATCGTGCTCTGCCCGGATGAGGCCACCGCCCGATGGGCCGCTCACCCGATCAGGCTCGGCATCCCCGACTGCCCGTCCCTGACGGTTCGCCCACTTGTCCTGGGCCCCGGAAACACTCCTGTCGTCACCGACGCGAAGGACGTGGTCCGGGATGTTCCGATGGCCGTCTTCTCGGCGATTACGCATAGTAAGAGCGAAAACGTCGATGCCATACTGAAGGCACTGGCGACCACGCTCAACAGTCTCGACCCCGAACAGGCAACGATCTACGCCGAGCTCGTCGAAGCGGGACTCGGAAACACCCCGGCACGAAAGATCTGGAGCGACCTGATGTCCGCGTTGCTGAACTTCTTCCGTTCCGAGCACGCCCAGCGAGCCTTCGCGGAGGTACGAGCTGAGACCCAGGTCGAGGCCCGTGCCGAGAGCGTTTTGCGGGTCCTCAACGCTCGAGGGCTCGAAGTCACCGCCGCGACCCGCGAGCGCGTGGGGTCGTGCAAGGATCTGGACCTCCTCGACACGTGGCTTGACCGTGCGGTGACTGTCTCACGTGCGGAGGAACTCTTCGCCGACAGTTAGCGTCGCCTGTTCGCGTGGGGTGGCGGGGGCGGGGCCGGTGAGGTCGTACGTACGTCCCGCGTGGCCTGGCTCCCGCAGGTCCGCCGAGACGGCCCCTACCGCCCGCTAACCGGCGGTGAAGTCCATTTCGGCCGCGGGCACCACGCGGACGCGGCGCCCCGGAAAGTCGATCTGCCGGAAAATCGCGTTGTGGTGGGCGATCGACCGCTCCGGCGGGGCGAAGTCGCCGGTGTCCGGCCGCTCGGATGTGGTGTGCCCATCGGCGACCAGCACCACGTCGTACTGGTGGCTCAGCGCCTGCCGGGCCGTGGTGTCCACGCAGATCTCGGTCGCGAACCCGGTGACGACCACCGCGGTGACTCCCAGCGCCTTGAGGGTCTTGTCGAGATCCGTGTCCAGGAAGCTGTCCGCACTGGTCTTGTGGACGATCACCTCGTCGGCGGAGGGCCTGAGTTCGGGGACGATCTGCCAGCCCTCCGTACCGGGCTCCAACTCGACGCCCTGGTGCTGAATCGTCACCACCGGTACGCCCGCGGCCTTGGCCCGTTCGCGCAGCTCCGCGATCACGGCGACGGTTTCGGTGGTCCGGTGCGAGATCGCCGCCAGGGCGTTCTGCATGTCGATGACGAGGAGCGCGGGGGCATGTGGCATGGACCCACCGTATCGGGCCGCCCGCGCTCGCGATGCGTGAGCCGCGGCCAGGGCCGGGCGGGCCGGGTCCGCGGATACGGACCCGGCCCGCCCAATCGCTCAGCCGAGGAGTTCGACCTCCGCCAGTGTCGACTTGTCGTCCGGCACCAAGCGGTAGTGCTCGTACGTGCCCGGCGTCCGTACCGTGAAGACGCGGGTCTGCTTGTCCCAGGACCAGGACTCGCCCGATCTCCGGTCCAGGTCCCGCCACTTCTCGCCGTCCGGAGAGCCCTGGAGCACCCATCCCGTCGGGGCCTTGCCGCGCTCCGACGAGGTCAGGGTGTACTGCACCGCGCGGCCCGGCTCCGTGACCGGCAGGTCCACCGACTCGAAGGCCGCCTCGGTGCCCGAGGTGTTGTCCAGCAGCGCCGTACCGCCGCTCGGCACCGTCAGGTCGTGGCGTGGGGTGGGCACCTTGTCGTCCTTGGTGATGGAGGACGGCGCGGCGTTCGCGCCGGTGCCCCAGGCCGACGGCTTGGGACCCATCGCGAACTCCAGGGTGCCGCCCTTGGCGATCACCGAGTGCGGCAGCGCGGTGGAGTTCCACGCCTTGCCGTTGACCTTCAGACCCTGGACGTACACGTTCCGCGCGCTGTTGCGCGGGGCCTTGACGACGAGGTCGCGGCCGTTCTCCAGATGCACCGTGACCTTGGTGAACTGCGGCGATCCGATCGCGTACTCCGAGCCGCCCATCACCAGCGGATAGAAGCCCAGCGAGCTGAAGAGGTACCAGGCGGACTGCTCGCCGTTGTCCTCGTCGCCGTGGTAGCCCTGGCCGATCTCGCTGCCGGTGTAGAGGCGGGAGAGCACCTCGCGCACCTTCTCCTGGGTCTTCCACGGCTGGCCCGCCGCGTCGTACATGTACGTCGCATGGTGGGCGACCTGGTTGCTGTGGCCGTACATGCCCATGCGGACGTCCCGCGCCTCGGTCATCTCGTGGATGACGCCGCTGTAGGAACCCTTGAACTCAGGTGAGGCGGTCTCCGGGGTGGAGAAATAGGTGTCCAGCTTCTTCGCCAGGCCCGCGCGGCCGCCGTAGAGGTTGGCCAGGCCCCGGCTGTCCTGGGGCGCGGTGAAGGCGTAGCCCCAGCCGTTGGTCTCGGTGTAGTCGTAGCCCCAGATCCGGGGGTCGTACTTGTCGGAGGGCACGCGCCACTTCCCATTGGCGTCCTTGCCCTGGAAGAAGCCCGCCTTGTCGTCGAAGAGCGAGACATAGCCCTGCGCACGGTGCAGGAAGTACTCGGACTCCTCCTTGTAGCGCGCCTTCTTCGTCTTCGCGTAGAGCGCCTTGCCCATGTTGGCGAGGCCGAAGTCGTTGAGATAGCCCTCCAGCGCCCAGGACAGCCCCTCATGGGTCTCGGTGCTGGTGTAGCCGAGGAAGGGCGAGCTGGCCATGCCCTTCCGGCCGACGCCCGACGTGGGCGGCACGGTGGTGGCGTTCTTCAGCGCGGCCTCGTACGCGGCCTCGGCGTCGAACCGCACGCCCTTCAGGTACGCGTCGGCGAAGGCCACGTCCGAACTGGTGCCGGTCATCAGATCGGCGTAGCCCGGTGAGGACCAGCGGGATATCCAGCCGCCGTCCTTGTACTGCTGTACGAAGCCGTCGACCATCGTGCCCGCCCGCTTCGGGGTGAGCAGGGAGTAGGCGGGCCAAGTGGTGCGGTAGGTGTCCCAGAAGCCGTTGTTGACGTACACCTCGCCGTCGACGATCTTCGCGCCGGTGTGGGTCGGGGTGTTCTCCCCGGTGGCCGGCGAGAAGGCGCTCGCGTACTGGTTGCGGGGCTTGGCCACCGTGCCCGTGTTCTCGAAAGCGGAATTGGGATAGAGGTACAGCCGGTAGAGGCTGGAGTAGAGCGAGGTGAGCTGGCCGCGGTCCGCGCCCTCGACCTCGACCCGGCCCAGGATGTTGTCCCACTCCGCCTGGGCGGCCCGCTTGACCTGCCCGAACGACCGCGACGCGGGCAGCTCCCGGTCAAGGTTGGTCTTTGCCTGGTCGACGCCGATCAGCGAGGTGGCGAGTCGGAGGGTGACCGTGCGGTCCTTCCCCGGCTTGAAGCGGAAGTAGCCGGTGACGTCCTTGCCGCCGCCTCCGTCCAGCTTGCCGCTCGCGCTCACCGGGGTGTCGAAGACGCCGTAGACGAACAGCCGGGTGGCGCCCGCGGACCCCCCGCTCTTGACGTCGGAGTAGCCGGTGACGACGCCGTGCTCGGCGTCGAGGGTCAGCCCGCCGTTGTTGTTGACGTTGTCGAAGATGACGCTCGCGTCCTCGCCCGGATAGGTGAAGCGCATGGCCGCGGCGTGATCGGTGGGCGCCATCTCGGCGGTGAGGCCGTTCTCGAAGGTCACCCCATAGTAGTAGGGACGGGCGGTCTCCTTCTCATGGCGGAAGGGGAGCGCGCGGGCGGTGCGCCCGGCGTCGGGGGTGCCGCTCGCCCCGGACGGCATCACCTGGAAGGTCTGCCGGTCGCCCATCCAGGGGCTGGGCTCATGGCTGGCGCTGAACGACTGGATGGTGGGGAGGTTGTCGTCGTTGTTGGCGCGGGCGTACTGGTAGAGCCAGTCGGTGGAGCCCGCGTTGGTCACCGGCGTCCAGAAGTTGAAGCCGTTGGGGACGGCGGTGGCAGGGAAGTTGTTGCCGCGCGAGAAGCTGCCGCTGGAGTTGGTGCCGCGGGTGGTCAGCGCGTAGTCCGACGGGTGCGCCAGCGGCTTCTCGGGCGCCTTGGGGGCGATGGAGATGTCGTCCACCCAGCCGCGGAACTGCGCGGGGCCCTTGGGGGAGTCGTAGGCCACGAGGATCCGGTCGACCGTCTTGCCCGCGGCGACCGCGCCGATCCGCGACTCCTTGTGGTTCCACTGGTTGACGTAGAGCGTCTTGGAGGCGGCCTGGCCCTGCGGGCTCATCCGGGCGCCGTGCTGGTCGACCGCGCCGGGCAGCTCGCTGAGGTAGGTGCCGTCGGTGAAGGCGAGATCGACGGAGACATGGGTGGCCGGGTAGTCGAGGTCCGTCTCGGGCATCGACGGGAAGATCCGGTAGGACAGCTGGGTGTCCCGGGTGACGGCCGTGTCGACGTCGAAGACCTTGTTGTACGAGTACGCCCGGCCGTCCGGCTTGTGGGTGCCCGCGTACAGCAGGGCACGGGTGCCGGTGAAGCCCGCGTTGGCCTTGGCGGTGGGGGAGCCGGTCGGGCCGCGGTCGGTCTGGGTGCGCATGTCGGCGGGCGCGGGCGGGGTGGTGTCGCCGTTCGCGAACTGCACCTCCGCGAGCTGGACGATGTCGTCCCCGGCGTTGCGGGTGATCTCCAGCCGGAAGTGCTTGAAGGCCGTGGAGTTGTCGAACGAGAACTCCCGCGTCTGCTGGCGCGAGGAGAACGTCTCGTCCTTACGGGTGTCCAGCGTCGTCCAGTCGGAGCCGTTGGCCGAGCCCTTGAGGGTCCAGTCCTTCGGGTCCCGGCCGGGGGCGTCGTTGGCGGAGGTGAGGGCGTAGCGGACGGCCTCCACCGGCTCGCTCAGGTCGAACTCGAGCCAGGCGGTGGTGTCGAAGGCCAGCCACTTGCTGGTGACCTCGCCGTCGACGAGGTTCTCCTTGATCTCCCCGCCGTCGGCGTTCTCCGCGCTCGCGCGGACCTCGGTGACCTTGTCGGTGACATTGCCGGGGATCCCGGAGGAGTAGCCTCCGTCGACTCCCGACGCCTTCTTCTTGCCGTCGGGGCCGGTCTCGACCGTGTTCCGCCAGTCGGGCTGGGGATCGCCCGACTCGAAGGACGAGGCGAAGGTGCGGTCGGCGTGGTGCGCGGAGTCCGGGCCGGCGGGGGCGGCGACCGCACCGCCCTGGGCCGTCACCGCCAGCAGGACGGCCGCCACCAGGGCGGCCGACCGTCCGATCCCACGCCATCGTCTCTGGGGTCGTCTCTGTCGCATACTCAGCCTCTCAACGAGTCTGACAACGTTGTCCACTGGGTCGGGCAGAGATAAGTAGGGAGGCAGGGGGAGGGTGGTGTCAAGGTTGCGGACAGCGCTCAATGGGCGCCCGTGCGGCGGGTGGTACGCCGCGGGCCGTACCCCGGTCGGTGGTACGGCCCGCGTCCATGGGGGCGATTCCGTGCGCCCGTTGAGCTTGCTTCTGGTGTGTCGTCGAGGTTGGCCCTGGCGCGTTGTCGAGGTTTGCTCCTGGCGTGTCGCCGAGGTTGGCCCTGGCGCGTCGTCAGCCCGCGTTGTCGGACTTGGTGGCGAGCGACAGTCGGCACTTCTTCGCGGTGTGGGAGCTGTCCGCCTTGAGCCCGGTGACCTTGATGGTCTTCTCGGAGCCGCCCGCCACGGAGGCGTCGGACTCCACCCCGGTGGTCACGACCTCCTCGGAGCTGTCCACGAAGCCGACCAGCAGCGAGTAGTAGGCCGTGCTGGAGCCGGAGTTGCTGATCTTCACATTGGCGTAGGGCTTGCCGTTCGAACCCCATCCGCAGGTGCCCATCTTGGCGTCCGGGGTGACCAGTCCTGAGCCGCCGGTGGGGGAGTCCGACGGCTCGTCATACGGGTCGTCGGTGGGCTCCTCGGTCGGTGCCTGGGTGGGCTCCACCGGCAGCTGGGCCATGCCCTTGCCGATCGCCGCGCCGCCCTTGCTGTCCCCGGCGGACGAGCCCCCTCTGTCGGCGCCGCACCCCGCGGTGGCCGCGAGTGTCGCGGTCACGACAATGCTGGTGGCGAGGGTGAGCTGCTTCCGGGACACGGGAACCGCCTTTCGGGGAGCGCGCACGGCGGCGTGCCGCGCGGCATGTCTCCCCTTACGGTATGTCGGGCAGGTCTCAACTCGGGAAAGACTGGTACCCGATGACCTCTCGATCTTGCCCATATGAGGCCCAGTGGACTATACCTGTCGCCCCAGGGGGAAGGCCGCACCGCGGCCCATATCGGAGGGCCTCGGCGGGTCATCCGCTCTCCCCGGCGTACACCCAGCAATACTCCGCTTGACGCTTCAACTGACCCGCGGTGTCGGGCCCCTCGCCGGAGGCGAGTATGTACGGGAGACCGTTACACCGCCTGAGTCCTGACGAAGGCGAGGACTTGAGCATGGGATCCACCTCAGATGTCGGCCGTCGCGATCTGATCAAGCGCTCGGCGGCGCTCGGATTGATCACCGTGCCGGCGATGAGCGCGCTGTCCGCCTGTGCCAGTGGCGGTGACGACGACTCCAAGAAGGTCGACAAGGGCAAGAAGAGCGCCAAGAACCCGCTCGCGGTCAATGAGAGCGCGGCGCTCGACGTCGTCATCTTCGACGGCGGCTTCGGCCAGCAGTACGCCAAGGACGCCGAGGCGGAGTACGCCAAGGCCTTCCCGAAGACCAAGGGAAAGGTCAAGCACGCCGCCACCCAGAAGATCCAGACCGTGCTCCAGCCGCGCTTCAACGGCGGCACCCCGCCGGACCTCGTCGACAACTCCGGCGCCGAGCAGATGGACATGGGCACCCTGGTCGCCAAGAACCAGCTGACCGACCTCACCCCGCTGCTGGACGCGCCCTCCCTCGACGACCCGAACAAGACGGTGCGCGAGACGCTGCGCCCCGGTGTCGTGGAGATGGGCCAGTTCGACGGCAAGCCGGTGTGGATCCTCTACTACGCCTACACCGTCTACGGCGTCTGGTACTCCAAGAGCAACCTCGCCAAGCTCGACGTGGAGTACCCCGAGACCTGGGACGACATGCTCAAGGTCTGCGAGAAGGCCAAGAAGAAGGGCGTCGCGGGCTGGACCTACCCCGGCAAGTACCCCTACTACCTGCCGTTCAGCCTCTACCCCTTCATCGCCAAGATCGGCGGCCGGGACGTCCTGGACTCGATCGACAACCTGGAGCCGAACGCCTGGAAGCACCCGGCGGTGAAGGCCGCCTTCGAGGCGTACTACGAGCTCTACAAGAAGGGCTACATCCTCAAGGGCACCCCGGGCCTGACCCACATCGAGTCCCAGACCGCGTGGAACCAGGGCAAGGCGCTGTTCATCCCGAACGGCTCCTGGGTGGAGAACGAGGCGAAGAAGACCACTCCGAAGGACTTCCAGATGGCGGTGGCCGCGCCGTCCAGCCTGGACAAGAGCGACAAGCTGCCGTTCGGCACCCTGTGGGCCTCCGGCGGTGAGCCCTTCATCGTCCCGAAGTCGGCGAAGAACCCCGAGGGCGGCATGGAGCTGCTGCGGATCATGCTCGGTGAGAAGTCCACCAAGAACTTCATCAAGCAGGTCTCCTCGCTCTCCTCCCTCAACGGCGGCACCGAAGGGCTCTCCCTGCCGCCGGGTCTGGCGTCGGCGCAGGAGGCGCTGACCAAGGCGGGCAAGAACGTGGTCAACCCGCGGCTCCAGGACTGGTACGTGACGCTGGAAAAGCAGCAGATCGGCGTCGGCGCGCTCGGCGAGATGATGGCCGGCCGGATGACCCCCGCCGAGACGATCAAGAAGTGCCAGAAGTTCGCCGATGACACGGCCAAGGACGACGCCGTCAAGAAGTACAAGCACGTCTGATGCGGGTCCACGCGTCGCCGGCGGCATTATCCGTAGGGGAAGACCGAGGTCGGTAGAAATGCAGCATGGGAAGTACCGGTTCATCGCGGGGTTCCTGGCCCTGCCGGTGATCCTTTACGCGGTCTTCGTGATCTCGCCGTTCGTCCAGGCCATCTACTACTCCTTCACGGACTGGACGGGTCTGAGCTCCGACTTCAAGATGGTCGGGTTCAAGAACTACGACTGGCTGCTGCACGACGACCTCTTCTGGAAAGCGGTCGGGCACAATGTCCTGCTGCTGCTGGTGGTGCCGCTGGTGACGCTCGGCCTCGGGCTCTTCTTCGCCTTCATGCTCAACGTGGGCGGCCGGGGCCGTAAGAACGCTGCGGTCTCCGGGGTGCGCGGGTCGAGCCTGTACAAGGTGATCTATTTCTTCCCGCAGGTGCTGTCGATCGCGATCGTCGCCCTGCTGTTCCAGTTCACCTACAACCCGCGCAACGGCGCGATCAACTCCTTCCTCGACGGAGTCGGCCTGGATTCGCTCCAGCAGCAGTGGCTGGCCGATCCGAAGCTGGCGCTGTGGTGCCTGATGGCGGTGATGGTCTGGAGCAACGTCGGCTTCTACGTCGTCCTCTTCTCCGCCGGGATGAGCTCCATCCCGAGGGACTTCTACGAGGCGGCGCTGCTCGACGGGGCCAACCGGATCAAGACCTTCTTCAAGATCACCCTGCCGCTGCTGTGGGACACGGTCCAGACCGGCTGGATCTATATGGGCATCATCGCGCTCGACGCGTTCGCCGTGGTGCAGATCATGACCGTGGGGCCGGGCGGCCCCGCCGACTCCACCCAGGTCATGGGCTACTACGTCTACACCAAGACCTTCCACGACGGGCAGGCCGGACGGGCCACCACGATCGGCGTCGCGATGCTCATCGTCACCCTGATCTTCGCGGTCATCGTGACCAGGCTCGGCCGGCGCGAACGGCTGGAGTACTGATGCCGATCACATCGACCGCACCCGGCCACCGCCGCCCGACCGCCGATCTGGGGGTACCACAGTGACCTCGCACGCAGAGCCCTCGGAGCTCCCGGGCGTCACCAAGGAGGGCGAGGCACCGGCCACCGGGCCGGTCGCCAAGCAGCCGCCGCCGGGCTTCACCCCCGAGGGCCGGATCGGCAGCGAGGGCAAGGTCCTCAACGTCTTCTCGCACGGCATCCTGGTGGTCTGGGGACTCCTGGTCACGCTGCCGCTGCTGTGGGCGGTGATGAGCTCCCTCAAGACCGACAAGCAGATCTTCACCTCGCCCTGGGGGCTGCCCTCGGTCCTGCACTTCGACAACTGGAGCAGGGCCTGGAGCAAGTCGAACATCGGCGACTTCTTCCTCAATACGATCCTGGTGGTGGGCTGCTCCCTGATCGGGACGATGTTGCTGGGCTCGATGGCGGCGTACATCCTGGCCCGCTTTGAATTCCCGGGAAAGCGGTTCATCTATTTCATGTTCGTCGGCGGGATGAGTTTCCCGATCATCCTGGCGCTGGTGCCGCTGTTCTTCGTGATGAAGAACATGAGCCTGCTCAACACCTTTCATGGGCTCATTCTGGTCTATATCGCCTATTCGCTGCCGTTCACGGTCTTCTTCCTCACCTCGTTCTTCAAGACGCTGCCGTCCTCGGTCGCGGAGGCTGCCCTGATCGACGGGGCGTCCCACACCAGGACGTTCTTCCAGGTCATGCTGCCGATGGCGAAGCCCGGACTGATCAGCGTGGGGATCTTCAACTTCCTCGGGCAGTGGAATCAGTACATGCTGCCGACGGTGCTCAACACCGATGAGGACAAGCGGGTGCTCACCCAGGGCCTGGTGCAGCTCGCGGCCAGTCAGCAGTACAAGGGGGACTGGTCGGCGCTTTTCGCCGGTCTGGTGCTTGCGATGCTTCCCGTACTCGGTGTCTATATCCTCTTCCAGCGGCAGGTCCAGGCGGGTCTGACCGCGGGCGCGCTCAAATAGGGGCACATCGCGGAGGGCTTTTCACGGCCCCGTCCTTTCCGTTTCGCGGAAGGGACGGGGCCGTGCCGCTGTGGGCGGCGAAGGGTACCGCGAGCGGTCCCACGGCGGTCAGGGGCTTGACGTGGGACAACCGTGGCGGCTCAGCTTAGAGTTCACATGTTGGAGACACAGCCGGGCCTCACTGCTGCGGTCCGGTCGGGCGGAGCGGCCGTCGTGCCGCCCGCGAAGGCGGGAGTGGATGGGCGTGGAGACTCCGGGATCGCAGTCGTCGCTGCACCGGGCCAATCTCGAGCGGGTGGTCCGTGCGGTGCGGATGGCGGGCTCGCTGACCCAGGCGGAGATCGCCAGGTCCACCGGGCTGTCCGCCGCCACCGTCTCCAACATCGTGCGCGAGCTCAAGGACGGCGGAACGGTCGAGGTCACGCCCACCTCGGCGGGTGGCCGCCGGGCGCGCAGCGTCTCGCTCAGCGGTGACGCGGGCATTGTCGTGGGGGTGGATTTCGGCCATACGCATCTGCGTGTCGCCATTGGCAACCTCGCCCATCAGGTGCTGGCCGAGGAGGCCGAGCCGCTGGATGTGGACGCCTCCTCCGCGCAGGGTCTGGACCGGGCCGAGCAACTGGTCAGCAGGCTGATCACGGCCAGCGGGCTGAGCCAGGACAAGGTGGTCGGCGTCGGGCTCGGCGTGCCCGCCCCGATCGACGTGGAGACCGGCACGCTGGGCTCGACCGCGATCCTGCCGGGCTGGGCGGGCACCAATCCGCGCGACGACCTGGCCCAGCGGCTCGGGGTGCCGGTGCACGTGGACAACGACGCCAACCTCGGCGCGCTCGGCGAGCTGGTCTGGGGCTCCGGCCGGGGGGTCGGCGACCTCGCGTACATCAAGGTGGCCGACGGTGTCGGCGCGGGATTGGTGATCAGCGGGAAGATCTACCGCGGCCCCGGCGGTACGGCGGGCGAGATCGGCCACATCACCCTGGACGAGTCGGGCCCGGTGTGCCGCTGCGGCAACCGCGGCTGTCTGGAGACCTTCACCGCGGCCCGCTATGTGCTGCCGCTGCTGCGTTCCAGCCATGGGGCGGACCTCACCGTGGAGCGCATGGTGCAGCTCGCCCGCGAGGGCGACCCGGGCTGCCGGCGGGTGATCGGGGACGTCGGCCGGCACATCGGCAGCGGGGTGGCCAACCTCTGCAATCTGATCAACCCGAGCCGGATGGTGCTGGGCGGCCAGCTCGCCGAGGCGGGGGAGCTGGTGCTGGGCCCGATCCGGGAGTCGGTCGCGCGGTACGCGATCCCGAGCGCGGCCCATCAGCTGTCGGTGATGCCGGGGGCGCTGGGCGGCCGGGCCGAGGTGCTGGGCGCGCTCGCGCTGGTGCTGAGCGAGATGGGCGATTCGACGCTGCTGGACGGCGCGCTCTCGGCGGGGGCTCCGGCCCTCACCTGACCGCCGGGCGGGGGCTGTTGGGCCGTGGGGCTTGCCTTGAGAGGCTTTGTCCGGTCACGCTCCGTCTATCCGGCCTGTCCGGCTGCGTTCACTCAGATAACGAATGGCACCGTTGCCATCTCGTTAAGGATTTACTTCTTGACGCCATGCGGGCGGCCGAGTTGACTTCCAGCCACCTCGGCCGCAATGACGCGGCCTCGTCAGGGAGGTCAGCCCTAAATGAACGCAACGATGCGTCGCGTCGCTCTTGCCGCTTCTGTCATGTCGATGACGGTAGCCCTCGCCGCCTGTGGCTCGGCGAAGGAAGCCGACAACGACAAGAAGGACGAGAAGAAGAAGACCGGTCCGCTCACGATCGGGCTACTGCTGCCCGAGGACCAGACGGCCAGATACGAGAACTTCGACCGGCCATACATCACCAAGAAGCTCAAGGCGCTCTGTGCGGACTGCAAGATCCTGTACGTCAACGCCAAGTCCGACCCCTCGGTTCAGCAGCAGCAGGTCGACTCGATGATCACCAAGAAGGTCGACGCGATCATCCTCGACTCGGTGGACTCCAAGTCCATCGCCAGCTCGGTCAAGAAGGCCGACGAGGACGGTATCCCGGTCGTCGCCTATGACCGGCTCGCCGAGGGCCCGGTCTCCGCGTACACCTCGTTCGACAACGAGACGGTCGGCAAGGTCCAGGGCAAGGCACTGCTCGAGGCGCTGGGGGACAAGGCCAAGAGCGGCAAGATCGTCATGCTCAACGGCTGGGAGGCCGACCCCAACGCCGCCATGTTCAAGAAGGGCGCGATGTCCGTGCTCAAGGGCAAGGTGGACGTCGGCAAGTCGTACGACATCGATCGCTGGCTCGCGGACAAGGCCAACGAGGCCATGACGGGCGCCATCTCCTCGCTCGGCAAGAAGAACATCGTCGGCGTCTACTCGGCCAACGACAGCATGGCCGGCGGCGCGATCACCGCGCTCAAGAGCGGCGGCTTCAACCCGCTGCCCCCGGTCACCGGCCAGGACGCCGAACTCGAGGGTGTGCGCCGGGTCGTCACCGGCGAGCAGTACATGAGCGTCTACAAGTCCTACCTGGACGAGGCCGCGGCCGCCGCCGAGATGGCCATCGCGCTCGGCCGCGGCGAGAAGGTCAACGAGTCCAACACGGTCGACAGCCCGACCACCAAGGACATCCCGGCGACCCTGATCACCCCGATCTCGCTGACCAAGAAGAACATCAAGGACACCGTCGTCAAGGACGGGAACTACACGGTCGCCCAGATCTGCACCGCCAAGTTCAAGGCGGCGTGCGCTGAGGCCGGTCTGAACTAACGCCGGTCTCCGGCCCACAGACGGAGCAGGGCCGTCCGTACCCGCGGACGGCCCGCCCCCCTGACTCACCCCCCATCCGAGGGGAGAGCGCGCTCTCCCCTCCGTCACACAGCAGGGACCACCCTGCCCGGAACGGAGATGGCCATCGTGCCGAACGGACCCGTGTTGGCGTTGCGCGGGATCTCCAAGCGGTTCGGCGCCGTCCAGGCGCTCACCGACATCCATCTGGAGGTCCACGCCGGTGAAGTCGTCGCCCTGGTGGGCGACAACGGCGCCGGCAAGTCGACCCTCGTCAAGAGCATTGCCGGAGTCGGCCCCGCCGACGAGGGCGTCGTCGAGTGGCAGGGCAGGCCCGTCCAGGTCACCCGGCCGCACGACGCCCAGGAGCTGGGCATCGCGACCGTCTACCAGGACCTCGCCCTCTGCGACAACATCGACGTCGTCGGCAACCTCTTCCTCGGCCGCGAGATCCTGCGCGCCGGGGTGCTCGACGAGGTCGAAATGGAGCGGCGCTCCCGTGAGTTGCTCCAGACCCTGTCGATCCGCATTCCCAGTGTGCGGATCCCGATCGCCTCGCTCTCGGGCGGCCAGCGGCAGACCGTCGCCATCGCCCGTTCGATGCTCGGCGAGCCCAAGCTGGTGATCCTGGACGAGCCGACCGCCGCCCTCGGCGTCGAGCAGACCGCGCAGGTCCTGGACCTGGTCGAGCGGCTGCGCGACCGCGGCCTCGCCGTCATCCTCATCAGCCACAACATGGCCGATGTGAAGGCCGTCGCGGACCGGGTCGCGGTGCTGCGGCTGGGCCGCAACAACGGCATCTTCGACGTGAAGACCACCTCTCAGGAAGAGATCATTTCCGCCATCACCGGCGCCACGGACAACGCCGTGACCCGCCGCAAGGCGCGTAGCGGGGAGGTCGCGAAGTGACCACGAACGTCGACAAGACCAACGGCGGTCCGTCGAACGGCGCCAACAAGGCGAGCGGCCCGGCCGACGCCAACCCCGTCGCCAAGGACGCGGTCACCGTCGTCGACCCCCGGCTGCTGGTCCGTCAGGAGGGCTTCAAGGGCTATCTGACGGAGTTCGGCCGCAAGATGCGCAGCGGTGATCTGGGCGCGGTCCCGGTCATCGTCGGCATCGCCATCATCTGGGCGGTCTTCCAGGCGAAGGACAGTGCCTTCCTCTCGCCCAAGAACCTCTCCGACCTCTCCATCCTGCTCGGCGGCACCGGCATGATCTCGGTCGGGATCGTCTTCGTGCTGCTGCTCGGGGAGATCGACCTGTCCGTCGGCTCGCTCAGCGGTCTGGCCGCGGCGACCCTGGCGGTGCTCAACGTCAACCACGGGGTGCCCGAGGGGATCGCGGTGCTCGCGGCGCTCGCCAGCGGCGCGGTCCTCGGCGCGGTGCACGGCTTCTTCTTCGCCAAGATCGGCGTACCGGCCTTCGTGGTGACCCTGGCCGGTCTGCTGGCCTGGAACGGTCTGATGCTCCAGGTGCTCGGCACCACCGGCACCATCAGCATCGCCGACGACAGCTTCGTGCGCGATCTCACCGCGCACTACTTCAGCCAGCTCATCGCCGCGTACGGGGTGGCCACGGTGGCGACGGCGGGCTTCTTCCTCGCCCAGTTCCTGGACAGCAGGCGCCGTAAGGCGGTCGGCATACCCTCGCGGCCGCTGAGCGAGATCCTGGTCCGTACGGGCGTGCTCGCGGTGATCCTCTTCGCCGCGGCCTGGCGGCTCAACGAGTACAAGGGTCTGCCCCTCGCCCTGGTGATCTTCGTGGCGGTCCTGGTGATCCTGGACTTCGTGGTCCGCCGCACCTCCTACGGGCGCAAGGTGATCGCCCTGGGCGGCAGCGTCGAGGCCGCCCGCCGGGCGGGCATCAACGTCGTCGCCATCCGGATCTCGGTCTACTCGCTGGCCGGGCTGATGGCCGCGTTCGGCGGCATCATGATCGCCTCCCGGATCGGCTCCGCCAGCCAGCAGGCAGGCACCGGCAACCTGCTGATGGAGGCCATCGCGGCCGCGGTCATCGGCGGCACCAGCCTCTTCGGCGGCCGGGGCTCGGTCTGGTCGGCGCTGCTCGGCATGCTGGTCATCGGCTCCATCTCGTCCGGGATGAACCTGCTGGGCGTCGCGAACTCCGTCCAGTACATGATCACCGGTGGGGTGCTGCTGGCCGCCGTCGTCATCGACTCGGTGTCGCGCAGGACACAGCGGTCCGCGGGTCGCGGCTGACCCCGGACGCCTCATCCGCTCACCCGGCTGCCCGGTGCCTTCACGGAAGGCACCGGGCAGCTGTCTGAAAAGAACACGCGTGACGGAGATCGCATGGGGGGAGGTCTGCGCCGGAGGGCGGAACATTAGACTCGGGCGGACGGCAAGCTCCATGGAGACGCTCGAAGCAAGGAGGCACGGGTGCTGCTGACCCGCATCACGGGACCGCGCGATCTGGACCGGCTCACTCCGGAGGAGCTGGACCAGCTGGCCGCGGAGATCCGCTCCTTCCTCGTCGACGCCGTCTCCAAGACCGGTGGCCATCTCGGCCCCAATCTCGGCGTGGTGGAGCTGACCATCGCCCTGCACCGGGTCTTCGACTCGCCCCGGGACAAGGTGTTGCTGGACACCGGCCACCAGTCCTATGTGCACAAGCTGCTCACCGGCCGCCAGGACTTCACCAGGCTCAAGAGCAAGGGCGGTTTGTCCGGTTATCCCTCGCGCGCCGAGTCCGAGCACGACGTCATCGAGAACAGCCACGCCTCGACCGTCCTCGGCTGGGCCGAGGGCCTCGCCAAGGCCAATGAGCTACTGGGCAAGCAGGACCATGTGGTCGCCGTGATCGGCGACGGGGCGCTGACCGGCGGTATGGCCTGGGAGGCGCTCAACAACATCGCCGCCGCCAAGAACCGCCCGCTGGTCATCGTCGTCAACGACAACGAGCGCTCCTACGGCCCGACCATCGGCGGCCTGGCCAACCACCTGGCCACCCTGCGCACCACCGACGGCTATGAGCGCTTCCTGGCCCGCGGCAAGGACCTGCTGGAGCGCACCCCGGTCGTCGGCAGGCCGCTGTACGAGACGCTGCACGGGGCCAAGAAGGGGCTGAAGGACTTCATCACCCCGCAGGGCATGTTCGAGGATCTGGGGCTGAAGTACGTCGGCCCGATCGACGGCCATGACATCGAGGCGCTGGAGTCGGCGCTTCAGCGGGCGAAGCGTTTCGGCGGCCCGGTCATCGTGCACTGCCTCACCGAGAAGGGCCGCGGCTACCAGCCCGCCCTCCAGGACGAGGCGGACCGCTTCCACGCCGTCGGCAAGATCCACCCGGACACCGGGCTGCCGATCTCGGCCTCCGGCGCCGACTGGACCTCGGTCTTCGGCGAGGAGATGGTCAAGCTGGGCGAGGAGCGCGAGGACATCGTCGCGATCACCGCGGCCATGCTGCACCCGGTGGGGCTCACCGAGTTCGCCAAGCGCTTCCCGGACCGGGTCTACGACGTGGGCATCGCCGAGCAGCACGCGGCCGTCTCGGCGGCGGGCCTGGCCACCGGCGGCGTCCACCCGGTCTTCGCCGTCTACGCCACCTTCCTCAACCGCGCCTTCGACCAGGTCCTGATGGATGTGGCGCTGCACAAATGCGGGGTCACCTTCGTCCTGGACCGCGCCGGTATCACCGGCACCGACGGGGCCTCGCACAACGGCATGTGGGACATGTCGCTCCTCCAGGTGGTCCCCGGCCTGCGGATCGCCGCCCCGCGCGACGCCGACCAGGTCCGCGCCCAGCTGCGCGAGGCCGTGGAGGTGGAGGACGCGCCGACCGTGGTGCGCTACTCCAAGGGCGCGGTGGGCCCGGCGGTCGCGGCCGTCGGCCGGATCGGCGGCATGGACGTACTGCGGGAGCCCGCCGAGTCCGCAGGGGACGCCCCCGACGTACTGCTGGTCTCGGTCGGCGCGCTCGCTCCCATGTGCCTGGAAATTGCCGACCTTCTCGACAAACAGGGCATTTCCACAACGGTGGTGGACCCCCGCTGGGTCAAGCCGGTCGACGAGGAGCTGCCCGCCCTCGCCGAGCGCCACCGCGTCGTCGTCACCGTCGAGGACAACAGCCGGGTCGGCGGTGTGGGCTCCGCCGTCGCCCAGGCGCTGCGCGACTCGGGCATCGACATGCCGGTGCGCGACTTCGGCATCCCGCCGCGCTTCCTCGACCATGCCTCCCGTAAGGAGGTCATGGCGGAGATCGGGCTGACCGCGCCGGACATCGCCCGGCAGGTCACCGGGCTGGTCTCCAGGATCGGTGGCCGCTACGGACACGAGTCCGCGGACACGGGCTCCCAGGGCGCCGATGTGACCCGGTCGACGACGGCCGAGCCGGTCCGCGACTGAGCCACCGCCCCTTTCCGCCTGGGCCGGTCGGAGTGCCTCCTGCTCCGACCGGCCCAGCGTGCGTCGCACCGCCCGCCCCCATCGGGTGAATCGGGGACGGCCCTGAGCGTGCATACCTCGCCGCCGATCGGTAACCAGAAGCATGAACCGCACGGCAGGCGTGGAGGTGGCACCGGTGAACGTATCGGAACCAGGCGGAGGCACCGGCGGCAGAGTCCGGCCGCGCTACCTGCGGACGAAGAGCATCGAGCAGTCCATCCAGGACACCGAGGAGCCCGAGCACACCCTCACCCGGTCCCTGTCCGTCCTCGACCTCACGGTCTTCGGTGTCGGCGTCATCATCGGCACCGGCATCTTCGTGCTCACCGGCTCGGTCGCCAAGGAGCAGGCGGGGCCCGCCACCGCGCTGTCCTTCGTGGCCGCCGGTATCGCCTGCGCCCTGGCCGCGCTGTGCTACGCCGAGTTCGCCTCCACGGTTCCGGTCGCGGGATCCGCGTACACCTTCTCGTACGCCTCGCTCGGCGAACTGCCCGCCTGGATCATCGGCTGGGACCTGGTGCTGGAGTTCGCGCTGGCCTGTGCCGTGGTCTCGGTGGGCTGGTCGGGGTACATCCGCTCGCTGCTGGACAACGCCGGATGGCATCTGCCCGACGCCCTGTCCGGGCCCGATGCCGCGCACGGCTTCTCCTTCGACCTGCTGGCCTTCCTGCTCGTGCTGGTGATCACCGCGATCCTCGTCTTCGGCATGAAGCTGTCCGCGCGGGTCACCTCCGTGGTGGTCGCGATCAAGGTGGCCGTGGTGCTGCTCGTCATCATCGCGGGCGCCTTCTTCATCCACCCGGAGAACTACCACCCCTTCATCCCCGAGGCCCAGGGCTCGGTCTCCGGCTCGGGGCTGAAGGCGCCGCTGATCCAGCTGATGTTCGGTTACCAACCGACGACCTTCGGCGTCCAGGGCATCTTCACCGGCGCCGCCGTGGTCTTCTTCGCCTTCATCGGCTTCGACATCGTGGCGACCGCGGCGGAGGAGACCCGGAATCCGCAGCGGGACATGCCCCGCGGGATCCTGGGCTCGCTGCTCATCTGCACGGTGCTGTACGTCGCGGTGTCCATCGTGGTCACCGGCATGCAGAAGTACACCAAGCTGTCGGTGGACGCGCCGCTCGCCGACGCCTTCAAGGCGACCGGCCATCCGTTCTACGCGGGCCTCATCAGCTTCGGCGCCGCCGTCGGACTCACCACCGTGTCCATGATCCTGCTGCTCGGCCAGAGCCGGGTGTTCTTCGCGATGAGCCGCGACGGGCTGCTGCCCAGGGTCTTCTCCCGGGTGCATCCGCGCTTCGGGACGCCCTACCGCTCGACGATCGTGCTGGGCGTGGTCATCGCCGTGGTCGCCGGGTTCACCTCCATCTCCGAGCTGGCGGCCCTGGTGAACATCGGCACGCTCTTCGCCTTCGTCGTGGTCGCGCTGGGCGTCATCATCCTCCGCCGCACCCGGCCCGATCTGCCCCGCGCCTTCCGCACACCCTGGGTCCCGGTGCTGCCGGTCCTGTCGGTGGCCGCGTCGCTGTGGCTGATGCTCAATCTGCCCGCCGAGACCTGGGTGCGGTTCGGGGTCTGGATGGTCATCGGCCTCCTCGTCTACTTCCTCTACGGGCGCCGCCACAGCCGGGTGACGGAGGCGGGGACGCGTACGGAGTAGGGGCCCGCGGACCACGCGGCGGAGGCGTCACGCTCCGTAGGACACCTCCTGGGCCCTGACAGGCCCTAGGACGAGCCGTCCGGGCGGACCGACCGGGGGCCCGTCGTCTCCGCGCCCAGGGCCGTGACCCGCGCCCGCAGCCCCTGGTCCGCCGTCACCACCAGGCAGGGGCGGGCCTCCTCACGGGCCGCCACCACGGCCACGATGTGGTCGTCGCCGCTGCCCGGCGCGCTCTCCACCCGTACGCCTGCCACCGGCTCGACGCCCCGCGCCGCGCCCTCGACCACCATCACGATGTCCACCGGAGGTTCGGTGGCCCAGCCGGGCACGCCCGGGCGGCCGGGGAGCCCTGCCCCGGCGAGGGCGGCCAGCCGGTCGCGGAGCCGCTCGGCGGCGCCGCGCCGGTCACGCCACCAGCCATCCGGAACCGACCCGACCACATTGGCGGCGTCCACGACCACAACCCCATCCATAGTCCAGGCAAATTACTATGGACATCGTTCGATCAGGTGGACGGGCTCGGGGAAGGGTTGGCAGCGGGCCATGGCGTTGCGGTTGCTCCGCGGCAAGGACGGCAGGCTCACGGCCTACGCACCGGTGACGGGCGGTGTCGCCCGCTGGACCGAGGACCGCCCCGGCGGGGCGGAGTGGTCGGGGCCGTGGTTGATCGAGGTGTCCGGGCGCCTGGCCGGGCTGACCGTCGTTCAGAGCCCCGAGGGCTATGCCCATCTGGTGGGGCTTCGGCACCGGCCGGGCGGCGCCGGGGAACCGGCGCGCGTGGACATCGTCCACGCCACCCAGTTTCAGTCCGGCCGCCCGCTGACGGCGTGGCACTCGCTGGGCACCCCGCATCCCAAGGACGCCCGCAAGGCCGAGCGGACCGGCCCGCCGGCCGCGGCGGTGGACTCCTCCGGCGCCCTCCGCGTCTTCGTGCGCAACGCCGGGGGCGGGGTGAGCGCGCGGCGGCAGGACCCCAAGGGCACGTGGGAGCGCTGGACCGACTGGAAGGGCGCGCACGTACTGGGCGGCATGTCGGCGGCCGCGACCGCCGACGGCCGTCTCGAACTGCTCGCACCGGCCGGGAAGGGCGCCGCGCTGCGCTGGTACCAGCCCAAGCCCGGCGCCGCCCCCAAGCGGGGCGAGGACGTCCCCGCCGACGCGCGGCCGGATTCGGCGTCCATGGTGGAGAGCAGCCCCGGCACCCTCACCCACTACTGGCGTGACGCCCGCAGCGGTGAGGTCATGGCCTGGCGGCCGGACTCCCCGGCCCCCGCGCCGCTTGGCGGTGCCACGGGCACCGGCCCGGTCGCCGCGGTGCGCGCCATGGTGGACGGTCACGACTGCACCGTCCTGGCCCACCAGGACCCCGCGGCGGGCGGGCTGGCCGTCGCCGCCCACCCCTGCGAGGACGAGGCGGCGGGGGTGTGGTGGACGCCCTCGGGCGAACAGGGCGCCCACACCCCGGCCCTGGCGCTGGACGCCCAGGGCCGAGTGGTGCTGGCCGCGCTGGGCCTGGACGGAAAGCTCCTGGTGGCCCGTCAGAAGACCGACGAGCCCGGCCTGGCACTCCAGGCCTGGACCCGCGTGGGAAGCCGCTGAGCAACGCCACAGCCCCACCAAGAGCCCACCCGCCCCGCCGCCCGGCGCCCCAGCGGTCTGGCGAGTACGGCGGTCCGGCGGTCCGGCGCCCTGGCGGTCCGGTGCCCCCGAGGCCCGGCGGTCCGGAGGCTCGGCGCCCCGGCGGTCTAGCGCCTCGGTGCCCCGGCGCCCCGGCGGTCCGGTGCCCCGGCGGTCCGGTGCCCCGGCGGTCTGGCGGTCCGGTGCCCCGGCGGTCCGGTGCCCCGGCGGTCTGGCGCCCGGAGAAGGTGGAGCTGGTCGGTTTCCCACCCCGGGCGTGATCCGACCGACGGCCGTGACCCGATCGACGGGAGCGACCCGCCTCGGCCGTGACCTGACGGGCGTGACCCGACCGCCGGGAGCGCCCCGCACCGGCCGTGACCCGACCGGGAGCGCGCCCCGCCTCGGATACGCGTGGCGGGTGCTCGCCGCCGGGCGGTGGCGGTGGTCCGGCCGCGGCGGGTGGCGCGGGCGGGTACACCCTTCGCCGGGGCGCAGGGGTGTCCTTCGCCGGGGTGCGGGGGCGGCGGTGCCGGTGGGGTGGGGTCCGGAGTGCCCATGTGTCGGACGCGCCTTCGCCCGCCCGGCACCCGGGTACACCCTTCGCCGGGGCGCAGGGGTGCCCTTCGCCGGGGTGCGGGGGCGGCGGTGCCGGTGGGGTGGGGTCCGGAGTGCCCATGTGTCGGACGGGCCTTCGCCCGCCCAGCCCCCGGGTACACCCTTCGCCGGGGCGCGGGGGCGCCCCGGTGGGGCGGGGCCCGGAACGCCCGAGTGCCGGGCGGGGGTTTGCCCGCCCGGCACTCGGGTACGCCATGCGCCGCCGGCGCTACGCGGGAACGCTCGCGACGCCCTGCGCCAGGAACGTCTTTCCGTTCACCCGCTCCGAGACGCCCTCGCGGTCCAGGTACGGCGTGATGCCGCCCAGGTGGAAGGGCCAGCCCGCGCCGGTGATCAGGCACAGGTCGATGTCCTGCGCCTCGGCGACGACGCCCTCCTCGAGCATCAGCCCGATCTCCTGCGCGACCGCGTCCAGCACCCGGGCGCGCACCTGCTCCTCGGTGAGGACGGTGTCGCCCTGCTGGAGCAGCGCGGCGACCTCCGGGTCCAGCTCCGGCTTGCCGGAGTCGTGGACGTAGAAGCCGCGCTTGCCCGCATCGACCACGCGCTTGAGGTTCTCGGAGACCGTGAAGCGGTCCGGGAACGCGCCGTGCAGGGTCTCGGAGACATGCAGACCGATCGCCGGGCCGACCAGCTCCAGCAGCACCAGCGGGGACATCGGCAGCCCGAGCGGCTCCACCGCGCGCTCCGCGACGTCCACCGGGGTGCCCTCGTCGATCACGTTCTGGATCTCGCCCATGAAGCGGGTCAGGATCCGGTTGACCACGAACGCCGGGGCGTCCTTGACCAGGACGGCGGTCTTCTTCAGCTTCTTGGCCACGCCGAAGGCCGTGGCCAGCGACGCGTCATCGGTCTTCTCACCGCGGACGATCTCCAGCAGCGGCAGGATCGCGACCGGGTTGAAGAAGTGGAAGCCCACGACCCGCTCGGGGTGCTTGAGCTGGGACGCCATCTCGGAGACCGACAGCGAGGAGGTGTTGGTGGCGAGGATGGCGTGCTCCGGCACGACCGCCTCGACCTCGGCGAACACCTGCTGCTTGACGCCCATTTCCTCGAAGACGGCCTCGATGACGAAGTCGGCGTCGGAGAAGGCGGCGGCCTTGTCCAGCGAACCGGTCACCGCGGCCTTGAGGCGGTTGGCCTTGTCCTGGTTGATCCGGCCCTTGAGCAGCAGCTTGTCGATCTCGCCGTGGACGTAGCCGACGCCCTTGTCGACGCGCTCCTGGTCGATGTCGGTCAGCACGACCGGCACCTCCAGGCGGCGCGCGAACAGCAGCGCGAGCTGCGAGGCCATCAGCCCCGCGCCCACTACGCCGACCTTGGAGACCGGGCGGGCGAGCGACTTGTCCGGGGCGCCCGCGGGCCGCTTGGCGCGCTTCTGCACCAGGTTGAAGGCGTAGATGCCGCTGCGCAGCTCGCTGCCCATGATGAGGTCGGCGAGCGCCTTCTCCTCGGCCTCGTAGCCCAGGGCGAGGTCGCCGTTGCGCGCGGCGTCGATGATCTCCAGCGCGCGGTAGGCGGCCGGGGCCGCCCCGTGCACCTTGCCGTCGGCGATGGCGCGGCCGCGCACCACGGCCTCGTGCCAGGCGTCGCCGCGGTCGATCTCGGGCCGTACGACCTCGATCTCGCCCTTGAGGACGGCGGCGGTCCAGATCAGCGACTGCTCGAGGAAGTCCGCGCCCTCGAAGATCGCGTCGGCGATCCCGAGCTCGTAGACCTGCTCGCCCTTGAGCTGCTTGTTCTGGTTGAGCGAGTTCTCGATGATGACGGAGACCGCGCGGTCGGCGCCGATCAGGTTCGGCAGCAGGGTGCAGCCGCCCCAGCCGGGCACCAGCCCGAGGAACACCTCGGGCAGCGAGAAGGCGGGCAGCGCCGCGGAGACGGTGCGGTAGGCGCAGTGCAGCCCGACCTCGACCCCGCCGCCCATCGCCGCGCCGTTGTAGTACGCGAAGGTGGGCACGGCGAGCGTGGACAGCCGCTTGAAGACGTCATGGCCGCCCTTGCCGATGGCCAGCGCGTCCTCGTGGCGCTTCAGCAGCTCCACGCCCTTGAGGTCGGCGCCGACCGCGAAGATGAACGGCTTGCCGGTGATGCCGACGCCGGTGATCTCGCCGTCCGCGGCCTCCTTCTCGACCTGGTCGATCGCCGCGTTGAGGTTGGCGAGCGAGGCCGGGCCGAAGGTGGTGGGCTTGGTGTGGTCCAGGCCGTTGTCCAGTGTGATGAGCGCGAAGCGGCCCGCGTCCTGGGGGAGATCGAGGTGGCGGACGTGCGCCTGCGTCACGACCTCGCCCGGGAAGAGCTCTGCCGCTCCCTTGAGAAGCTCTGCGGTGTTGGTCACTTGTTCCCCTCGAAGTGCGGGTTCTCCCAGATCACGGTGCCACCCATGCCGAAGCCGATGCACATCGTCGTGATGCCGTAGCGGACCTCGGGGCGCTCCTCGAACTGCCGTGCCAGCTGCGTCATCAGGCGGACACCGGAGGAGGCCAGCGGATGGCCGAAGGCGATCGCGCCGCCGTACTGATTGACGCGCTCGTCGTCGTCCGCGATGCCGTAGTGGTCCAGGAACGACAGGACCTGGACGGCGAACGCCTCGTTGATCTCGAACAGGCCGATGTCCTCGATGGACAGACCGGCCTTCGCCAGGGCCTTCTTGGTGGCCGGGACCGGGCCGTAGCCCATCACCTCGGGCTCGACGCCCGCGAAGGCGAACGAGACCAGGCGCATCCTGACCGGCAGGCCCAGCTCCCGGGCGAAGTCCTCGGAGGCGATCAGCGAGGCGGTGGCGCCATCGTTGAGCCCGGCGGAGTTACCGGCCGTGACCCGGCCGTGCGGGCGGAACGGGGTCTTCAGCGTGGCCAGGCCCTCCAGCGTGGTGCCCGGGCGCATCGGCTCGTCGGCCGTCGCCAGGCCCCAGCCCAGCTCCCCGCCCTCGGGGGAGGTGCGGCGCACCGAGATCGGCACCAGATCCTGCTGGATCTTGCCGTTGGCGTACGCTTTGGCGGCCTTCTCCTGGCTGCGCACCGCGAACTCGTCGGCGCGCTGCTTGGAGATGTGCGGCAGCCGGTCGTGGAGGTTCTCCGCCGTCATGCCCATGAACAGGGCCGACTCGTCGACCAGCTTCTCCGAGACGAAGCGCGGGTTGGGGTCGACCGCCTCGCCCATGGGGTGGCGGCCCATGTGCTCGACCCCGCCCGCGACCACGGCGTCGTAGGCGCCGAAGGAGATGGATCCCGCGGTGGTGGTCACGGCCGTCATCGCACCGGCACACATCCGGTCGATGGCGTAACCGGGGACGGACTGGGGCAGCCCGGCCAGGATGCCCGCGGTGCGGCCAATGGTCAGGCCCTGGTCGCCGATCTGCGTCGTCGCGGCGATGGCCACCTCGTCGATGCGCTCCGGCGGCAGATCCGGGTTGCGGCGCAGCAGCTCCCGGATGCACTTGACGACCAGGTCGTCGGCGCGGGTCTCGTGGTAGATGCCCTTCGGGCCCGCCTTGCCGAATGGGGTCCGGACGCCGTCGACGAAGACGACGTCCCTAGCGGTACGAGGCACGTTGGCTCTCCTCCAGGTGCGGGATGGCACTGCTGCGGGCACGCCGGGGGCGCGCCGTCACACCCTCATGCTACTTATGAGTAACCAAGCTGCCCAGTCCCCACCGCCGGAGGGTTGAAGGTCACAGCCGTGGAACGGCGGCGGGGCCGCCGTTCCACGCGCGTCACATCACGCCGGGGGCGTCAATAGGGCGGCCGTCAGCACGGGAGTCACCTGGTCGATCTGCCAGGGACGGGCGCCGTGACCTGCGAGAACGGACGCGATCGCATCCGTCGTCGGCTCGGCGGGCGGCTCCCAGCACAGCCGCCGGACGGTGTCCGGGGCGATCAGGTTCTCCTGCGGGAGATTCAGCTGTTCGGCCAGCTGGGTGACGGCCGCACGCGCCGCGGAGAGCCGCGCGGCGGCGGCCGGGTCCTTGTCGGCCCACGCCCGCGGCGGGGGCGGCCCGGCCACCGGCTGGCCCGGCTGGGGGAGGTCCGCCTCCGGCAGCGCCCGCGCCCGGTCCACCGCGGCCTGCCACTGTTCCAGCTGGCGCCGGTTCATCCGGTGGCCGAAACCGTTCAGCGCGGACAGCGCCCGGACGTCCCCCGGCAGGGCCAGCGCGGCCTCGACGATGGCCGCGTCGCCCAGCACCTTGCCCGGTGAGACATCGCGGCGCTGGGCGATCCGGTCCCGGGCCGTCCACAGCTCGCGCACCACGGCCATCTGCCGGCGCCGCCGGACCTTGTGCATCCCCGACGTACGCCGCCAGGGGTCCTTGCGCGGCGGGGCGGGCGGGGCCGCGGCGATGGCCGCGAACTCCTGGTGTGCCCACTCCAGCTTCTCCTGCCGCTCCAGCTCCTCCTCCAGCGCGTCGCGCAGGTCCACCAGCAGCTCGACGTCGAGCGCGGCGTAGTGCAGCCAGGGCTCGGGCAGCGGGCGGGTGGACCAGTCCACGGCGGAGTGGCCCTTCTCCAGGGCGTATCCGAGGATGTTCTCGACCATGGCGCCGAGCCCCACCCGGGCGAATCCGGCCAGCCGGCCCGCGAGTTCGGTGTCGAAGATCCGGGCCGGGACCATGCCTATGTCCCGCAGGCAGGGCAGGTCCTGGGTCGCGGCGTGCAGGACCCATTCGGCGTCGGCGATCGCGGCGCCCAGACCCGAGAGGTCGGGGCAGCCGACGGGGTCGATCAGTGCGGTCCCCGCTCCGGCCCGGCGCAGCTGGACCAGATAGGCCCGCTGTCCGTAGCGGTAGCCGGAGGCGCGCTCGGCGTCGACGGCCACCGGGCCGTGGCCCGCGGCGAAGGTCGCGATGACCTCGGCCAGCGTGTCCGCGTCTGCGGTGACGGGCGGGATGCCCTCGCGCGGCTCCAGCAAGGGGACCGGCGCCGGGGGGAGGTCGTCCGGAGGAGCGCCCCCGGTGGTTCGCAGTGTCGTCTCTGCTGCGGTCTCTTGGGCGTCGGTCACCTGTCAAGGGTAGCTGTGTGCGGGGAGTACGCAGGGCGCCCGTCGACGGAACGTTCCGTCGACGGGCGCGGGGGGTGGTGGGCGGCGGCGTGGCGGCCGGGCGGGCGGTACGGGTCAGTGGATGATTCCGGTCCGCAGTGCGACCGCGACCATTCCCGCCCGGTCTCCGGTGCCCAGCTTGCGGGCGATCCGGGCGAGGTGACTCTTGACGGTGAGCGCGGACAGGCCCATCGAGACGCCGATGGCCTTGTTGGACTGGCCCTCCGCAACCAGCCTCAGCACCTCGACCTCGCGGCCCGACAGCTCCCGGTAGCCGCCCGGGTGGCCGGGGGCGCCCGGCGGGCGGCGGTGCATCCGGGCGGCGGCGCCGAGCGGGGCGGCGCCGGGGCGGCCCGGGATGCCGAGGTTGGTGCGGGTGCCGGTGACGACATAGCCCTTGACGCCGCCGGCCAGTGCGTTCCGTACGGCGCCGATGTCATCGGCGGCGGACAGGGCCAGCCCGTTGGGCCAGCCCGCGGCGCGGGTCTCGGACAGCAGCGTGAGGCCGGAGCCGTCGGGGAGGTGGACATCGGCCACGCAGATGTCGCGTGGATTCCCGATGCGGGGACGGGCCTCCGCGATGGACGACGCCTCGATGACGTCGCGCACCCCGAGGGCCCAGAGGTGGCGGGTGACGGTGGAGCGAACGCGGGGGTCGGCAACGACCACCATGGCCGTCGGCTTGTTCGGGCGGTAGGCGACCAGGCTGGACGGTTGCTCGAGGAGAACAGACACCAGGTCCTCCTGGGGAAGTGGTGGGACGGGTCACCACGTCCTTCGGCACCGATACGGCCGGGCTTTAGAGAATGATCACGATTTGGTGAGTAACAATTCGGGCAATTAGGACGACTGATCGATCGCGATCGATCTTTTTCAGGACATCCGAACGCGCGGCGTCTTTTTCCGGGCAACCCGAACGTCCCGAAGCTCAGCGCGCCTGAGGGCCCCTCCGCTGCGGCAGCGAGACGACCCCCGCCTCCGCGGTGCCGGTCGGAGGCAGGCCCGCGATCTGGCACAGGAGGTCGCACCACGCAGCCAGGTGTCCCGCGGTGTCCGGCACGCCCAGCCGTTCGGCGCCGCCCTCTCCCGCCGGCTCCGGGCGGCGTGGGCCGGGGCGGGCCGGTTCAGGGGGCGGGTGGTCGGACGGGGTCCAGGAGGCGCGGATCTCGATCCGGGTGGACGGCTCCCGCTCGCCCATCGCGCCGAAGTAGTGCGAGCTCGCCCGGGTGACCGTGCCGCTGGGCTCCCCGTACGGCAGCCCGCGTGCCTCCAGCGCGCCGGTGAGCCAGGACCAGCACACCTCGGGCAGCAGCGGATCCGCCGCGATCTCCGGCTCCAGGTCCGCGTGGACCAGCGTGACCAGGCGGAAGGTGCCGCGCCAGGCCTCGTGCCCGGCCGGGTCGTGCAGCAGGATCAGCCGCCCCTCGGCCAACTCCTCGTCATCGCCCGCCGCGCCGGTGACCACCGCCTCCAGCGCGTACGAGTAGGGTGCGAGCCGACGCGGGGGTGGGGTCGGATCGAGCTCCACCTCGGGCCGCACCCGCACACCGCGCAGCGCGGTGACGGCATGCCGGAAGGCGGGAGGGGTGTCCTCACCGCCCGCGTCCGTGCCGTCAGGGCCGTCAGCACCGTTCGAGAGGTGTCCTTGAACCGCTGCCATGCCCGGAAGACTAGGCGCATCGAGGGCCCTAACCGGGGAGGAACACCCGGGTTGGCGGGTCACTCGTTCGGCCCGTGCGAAAATCTGGGGCATGAGCACCAACGAGCGGCCCCCGGGCCAGCAGCAGACCGGCCGTGCCGCGGCCAGTGCCGCAGCCGATTCGGCCTTTCTGCGGGCCTGCCGCCGGGAGCCGGTGCCCCATACACCCGTGTGGTTCATGCGGCAGGCGGGGCGCTCGCTTCCGGAGTACCGCAAGCTGCGCGAGGGCATCGCGATGCTCGACTCCTGTATGCGGCCCGACCTGGCCGCCGAGATCACGCTCCAGCCGGTGCGCCGCCACCGGGTGGACGCGGCCGTCTACTTCAGCGACATCGTCGTACCGCTCAAGGCCATCGGCATCGACCTCGACATCAAGCCCGGTGTCGGGCCGGTCGTCGAGCGGCCGATCCGCACCCGCGCCGATCTGGAGCGGCTGCGTCCGCTCGATCCGGACGATGTGAAGTACGTCACCGAGGCCATCGGGACGCTCGTCGGCGAGCTCGGCGCGACCCCGCTCGTCGGCTTCGCGGGCGCCCCCTTCACGCTCGCCAGCTATCTGATCGAGGGCGGCCCCTCGCGCAACCACGAGCACACCAAGGCGCTCATGTACGGCGACCCGGCGCTCTGGGCCGCGCTGCTGGACCGGCTCGCCGACATCACCACCGCCTTCCTCAAGGTCCAGATCGAGGCGGGCGCGTCGGCCGTCCAGCTCTTCGACTCCTGGGCGGGCGCCCTGGCCCCCGCCGACTACCGCCGCAGCGTGCTGCCCGCGTCCTCGAAGGTCTTCGCCGCCGTCGCCGGATATGGCGTGCCGCGCATCCACTACGGCGTGGGCACCGGTGAGTTGCTCGGGCTGCTCGGCGAGGCGGGCGCGGACGTCGTAGGCGTCGACTGGCGGGTGCCGCTGGACGAGGCCGCCCGGCGGGTCGGCCCCGGCAAGGCGCTCCAGGGCAATCTCGACCCCGCGGTGCTCTTCGCCCCGCGTACGGCCGTCGAGGCCAAGGCGGACGAGGTGCTGGAGGCGGCCCGGGGGCTGGAGGGACATATCTTCAACCTCGGCCACGGCGTGCTGCCCAGCACCGATCCGGACGCGCTCACCCGGCTCGTCGAGTATGTGCACGCCCAGAGCGCATCACGCGCACCTTCTGTGAAGGTCTGAACCAAGCGGGAACCCGCGTGCCTCCCGTGGCGTCGTGAGGGGCATGACCGACATGCCCGCCACCGCGCTGTCAGCCCCGCAGGAGTCGCCGGAGCCGGAGTGTGTCCACTTCGTCGACGACTGGGACGGCATCCTCCACGAGACCGACGGCGGGGACGCGGACCGGGTCGTCCTGGACTGTGCCAGGCGGCTGGCGGCCGACCCCGCGGGCGCGGAGGCGTACGCCTGGACGCTCGGGCTGGTCATGATGGCCGCGCACATCGGCCGGTTCTCCCGTAAGGACGTCGCGGCGGTGGCCCTGGAGGCGCTCCACGCCACGGACCGGCGGCTGCGCGAGGCCCCCTGCGCCCACCGGACGCATCCGTACGAGAGCGATCTGGACGACCGGATCGACCACTTCGTGGACGATCTGCCGCTGCTCACCAACGGGTTGGCCGAGGACCAGGACCCCGACTGGGAGGACGACGCCACCAAGGAGCAGTGGCTGTGCCCGCGCGACATCGCCGGGTACGCGCGGGTCGCCATCGACATCATCGCCCCCGGCAGCGTTGGCGGCATCCCGCCCCGGCTCCCGGTCCGCGACGCGCGCCGCGCCGAGGATCTGCGCTCGATCGTCTGGGACTACCCGAGCGCGGCGGTGGACCCCGCCCAGGAACTGTCCGCCTACGCCAGGAACCTGGTCGCCAACCCCCTGGGCTACCACCGCGCCGGGCTCGTGGTCGTCCTGCACGCCGCCTGCTGGTACGCGGCCAGCGGCCGGATCCGCGACCGGCGGGTCCTGGACACCATGGTGGACGCCCTGGAGGCGGTGCTGCCCGGCCTCGGCGGCTCCTCCTGCGCGCACGGTGAGGGCGAGCACCCCGAGGTCGGCCGGGACACCGCGGAGCAGGCCACCGTGGGCATCCATCTGCTCAGCCCCGGCGGCCGGGGCGTCTACCGCCACTGGCACCGCGAGGAGCTGGAGACGGCGCCGCTGGAGGCATGGCTGTGCCCCGCGTTCCTCGCCGCGATCGCCCGCGAGGCGCTGGACCATCTGCGCACCGGCCGTGAGCGGCTCTTCGGCCTCCGGGACACCGCCCATCTGGACGAGGCGCTGCTGCGCCCCGACGGACGGCTCGACATCGAACGGCTCACCCACGCCGTGCGGTTCCGCTGCCGGGACGGGCAGGCCGCGGAGGACGCCGGGCTGTGGGCCGCGCGGCGGTTCGCGTCCGGCCCGGCGGATCCGCGTGAGCGGCTGGTGCTGCTGCTGGTGGCCTGCTGGTCGGTGACCTCGGGCGGGGAGGCCCCGCCGGAGGCCGTCCACCGGGATCTGCGGGCGATCCTCGGCGCGGTGCGGGCCGACCTGGCGGTCGGGGCCTGCCCGCATGGGGACGCGCACCCCTGGGAGGTGCTGGCCGAGCTGGCGGGCCGCCGTCACTTCGGCTTCCACGAGGACCCTTACGGTGCCCATCTCAACCATCTGTACGCGCCGGGGGAGTACGGCGCGCCCGAGCCGTCCTTTGGCGCCGAGGTGTGGGGCTGTCCCCGGCATGTGGGCGAGCGGGTCGGGCAGGCGCTGCGGGTCATTGACGGCGCGCGCTGATCGGTTCCGCGGCTTGCCGCCTGCGGCGGGCTTTCCCCTACCCGCCCCTTCCCGAACCATGGGGCTCCGCCCCCCTGGACCCCGGACGCCCTTCGGGCGTGTCCTCAAGCGCCGGACGGGCTGATTTCAGCCCCTCCGGCGTTTGAGGAGCGGGGTCCGGGGCGGAGCCCCGGTTGTGGGAAGGGGCGGGTAGGGGAAGCCTCGATATGCGGCTCCGCCGCGTGGCCGCCGCAGGCGTCACGATCCGCCGGACACCCCGGAAGAGCGCACGGCGGGCTCAGCGGCGTTCCGCTGCCCTTACCGTCGCCGCCGCCTTGCGTGCCGCTACCAGTACCGGGTCCCACACCGGTGAGAACGGCGGGGCGTAGCCCAGGTCCAGTGCCGTCATCTGCTCCACCGTCATTCCGGCGGTCAGCGCCACCGCCGCGACGTCCACCCGCTTGCCCGCGCCCTCGCGGCCGACGATCTGCGTGCCGAGCAGCCGTCCCGTGCGTCGCTCGGCGAGCATCTTCACCGTCATCGGCCGGGTCTCCGGGTAGTACCCGGCGCGGCTGGTCGCCTCGATCGTGACCGACTCGAACTGGAGCCCCACGGCGGCCGCTTCGGCCTCCAGCAGCCCGGTGCGGGCGATCTCCAGATCGCAGACCTTGCTGACGGCCGTGCCGACGACGCCGGGGAAGGTCGCGTAGTCGCCGCCCACATTGGAGCCGATGACCTGCCCGTGCTTGTTGGCGTGGGTGCCCAGCGGAATGTGCCGGGTGCGGCCGGAGATCAGGTCGAGCACTTCGACGCAGTCGCCGCCCGCCCAGATGTTGTCGTAACCGCGCACCCGCATGGCCTGATCGGTCAGCAGCCCGCCGTACTCGCCCACCGGAAGCCCCGCCTCCTGGGCGAGTCCGGTCTCCGGGGCCACCCCGAGGCCCAGGACCACCAGATCGGCGGGGTATTCGCTCATCTTGGTGGCCACCGCCCGCACCCGGCCGTCCTCGCCCGTGACCACCTCGGCGACCTCCGCGCCGGTCACGGTGTCGATGCCGAGCCCGGACATCGCGTCGCGCACCAGCCGCCCCATGTCGGGGTCGAGCGTGGACATCGGCTGCTCACCGCGTTCCAGGACGGTCACCTGGGAGCCGCGCTGCATGAGCGCCTCGGCCATCTCCACCCCGATGTACCCGGCGCCGATCACCACCGCCCGCTCGACCGGGGTGGCCTCCAGGGACTCCAGCAGCGCCCGCCCGTCGTCCAGGGTCTGCACCCCGTGGACACCGGGGGCGTCGATCCCGGGCATCCCGGGGCGGCGCGGCCGGGCGCCGGTCGCGATGACCAGGTCGTCGAAGCCGTACCACTGCTCGCCCTCGCCGCGCGGATCGAGGTCCCGCGCCAGGACCCGCTGTCCGGCGAGGTCGATCTCGACGACCTCGGTGTGGGTCCGTACGTCGATCCCGCGGCCCCGGTGGGTCTCGGGCGTCCGGGCGACCAGCTCGTCGGGGCCGTTCACCAGCCCGCCGACCCAGTACGGGATGCCGCAGGCCGAGTACGAGGTGAACTGGCCGCGCTCGAAGGCGAGGATCTCCAGCTCGCCCCGGCTCCTGAGTCTGCGCGCCCGCGACGCGGCGGACATGCCCGCCGCGTCGCCTCCGATGACCACCATGCGTCGTGCCGCCGTCATGTATGCCCCTCCGCCACTGGATGTCCGGCTATGGGGCACCAAGTTAAGCGTGCGCGGTCCGCTCCCGGATCAGCACGTAGAGCACGGCGCTGACGAGCATCAGCGCGCCGTCGATGTAGACCGCGTTCGTCCAGCTGCCGTAGTGGTCGAAGAGGGTGCCGCTGAGCGCCGGGCTGACCACCGCGCCGATCTCCCCGACCAGGTTGAACAGCCCGAAGGCCGCGCCGCGTTCGGCCGCGTCCACCACGTCGTTCAGCAGCGCGTGCGCCATCGGCTGGAGCGCGTTGAAGAACAGGCTGGAGACGAAGAGCAGGATGGACATCACCCAGAGGGAGGGCTTCTCGTGGGTTTGCAGATACGCGGCGAACACCAGCACCAGCACCCCCTGGACCACGGTGAACGCGATCAGCAGCGGCCGCCGTCCCCACCCCCGGGCCTTCGCCCGGTCCGAGAGCATGCCCCCGGCCGGGAAGCCGAGGATGCCCGCGCCCGCGTTGAAGGTGGCCACCAGCGCGGCGTTCTGGAACGAGCTGTGGGCGGCGTCCGCGACGATCGACACCGACCAGAAGCTGAAGAACCACAGATTCCACATGACCGCGATGAAGGCGAAGCTGAGCAGCAGCACATTGCGGTTCCGCGAGACCGCGCCCAGCCGGCCGCTCCGCCGGGCGAAGATCGCCCCGATGAGCACGAACGCCAGTACGCACTCGAGGATGGCCACGCCCCAGCTCGGCATCCCCGCCCCGTCGGCGATCAGATAGACCGCCATGACCGCGGCGCACAGCACCGCCGAGATCCCCAGCAGCCGCAGCGTGGAGCCGGTGGCCTTGAGCGGGCCGCCGATGCGGCGCATATAGACCGCCGTGGCCCAGCCGAACGCGAGCGTCGCGGCGCCCAGCACCAGGAACGGCATCCGCCAGGCGTCCTCCTCGCCGAACACCTCCCCGCCCCAGTCGATCAGGTACGGCGCGCTGATGGTCGCGATCGTCAGCCCGATGGACAGCCCGGTGATGGCGACGCCCATGCCGAGACCGGCCTTCGCGGGCGGGGTGCGCTGGGCGATCAGCGAGCGGTCGTTGGAGTAGAAGACGCCCTCGCCGAGCCCGGTCAGCACCCGCAGCACCACGAAGGCGATCAGGCCGCTCATCAGGCCGCTGGCCAGCGTCGCGACCCCCGCCCACAGCAGCGAGACCGCGAGCATGGTGCGGTGCCCGAAGCGGTCGCCGAGATAGCCGCCGGGGAACTGGGTGAGCATGTAGCCCGCGAAGAAGAGGCTGCCGATCAGACCGCCGAGCGCATGCGGATGGCTGGCGGAGCCCAGCATGCCGTGGTCGTGTTCGATCAGCCAGGTGACGACGGGGCCGGTGATGGTGCGGTCGGCGTAACTGAAGAGCCAGCCGCCCAGCAGCATGGCCCACAGGGTGTGATACGGCTGCCAGCCGCCGCGGGGCGCCTCCCGGCCCTGCGCGGTGGGCTCTGCGGTCACTTCGGGCATGTCTCCATGTCCCCTCTCGGGCCTGGGCGTGTCGGCTCGGCGGCTCGGTTGGTGCCACACAGAATGTGGCCGGATACCGGGCGCGGCAAGGCGCGTTCGCGGGTCTTTCACCGACCGGAAGCCTCCGCGACGGGGTCTTGCCCCAGGGCGGCGGCGAGGGTACGGGAGATGCCGTGCGCGGCGACCCGTACGGCCGGGATCAGCCCCGGGGCCCGCCCCTCCGCGGCCGGGACCACCACCGAAAGCGAGGCCACCACCTCCCCGCCCGGCCCGCGCACCGGGGCGGCGATGGACAGCCCGTCCATGGTGATCTGCCGGTCGCTGACCGCGATCCCGGTGCGCCGCACCTCGGCCAGGGCGGCCCGCAGCCGGTGCGGGTCCTGGATCGTCATCTCGGTGTAGCGGCGCAGCGGGCGGGCGCATACCCGCTCGTACAGCCGTGGCGGCCCGTACGCGAGCAGCACGAGACCGACGCCGGTGGCGTGCAGCGGCCAGCGGCTGCCGACCCGGGTGCGCACCTGGACCGCCGAGTGACCCGAGATCAGCTCGACGTAGACCACCTCCAGGCCGTCCCGCACGGCGAGCTGGACGTTCTCGTGGGTGGCCTCGTACAGGTCCTCCATGAACGGCAGGGCCGCCTCGCGCACCCCGACCCCGCGCGGGGAGAGCGTCGCCACCTCCCACAGCCGCAGCCCGATGTGGTACGCGCCGGTGGCGTCGCGCTCCAGGGCGCCCCAGCGGGTGAGCGAGGCGACCAGCCGGTGCGCGGTGGCCAGCGGCAGCCCGGCGCGCCGGGCGAGGGCGGTGAGGGACAGCGAGCGGTGCGAGGCGTCGAACGCGTCGAGGACCGCCAGCATCCGGCCCGCGACCGAGCGGCCGCCGTCCCGGCCGTCGGGGGCGCGGGTGCCCGGTGGGCTGATGGGGGTGAGGGGGCCGGAGGCGGTCATGACAGCGGGAGGCCGACGTAGTTCTCGGCGAGCTCGGCGGAGGCGGTGGGGGAGGAGGCGATCCGCTCCAGCCGCGCGATCCGCTCCCGGTCCTCGAACGGGGTCTCGTCCGGGCGGCGGTGGAGCGTGTCCGTCATGAAGTACGAGAACCGCTCGGCCTGCCACACCCGGCGCAGACAGGTCCGCGAGTAGCCGTCCAGCAGCTCGGACGAGCCGGTCTCCTGGTGGTGGATCAGCGCCCGGGCCATCGTGATCACATCGGTGACCGCCAGATTGAGCCCCTTGGCGCCGGTGGGCGGCACAATGTGCGCCGCGTCGCCCGCCAGGAAGAGCCGGCCGTGGCGCATCGGCTCCTGGACGAAGCTGCGCATCGGGGTGACGGAGGTGGCGGTGATCGGGCCGCGCTCCAGTGTCCAGTCCCCGTCGAGCGCGAAGCGGGCCGACAGCTCGTCCCAGATCCGCTCATGGGACCAGTCGCCGGGGTCGGTGCGGTTGGGCACTTGGAGGTAGAGCCGGGACACATGGGGCGAGCGCATGCTGTGCAGGGCGAAGCCGCGCCGATGGCGGGCGTAGATCAGCTCCTCGCAGGACGGCGCCACATCGGCCAGCACTCCGAGCCAGGAGTAGGGGTAGGCGTGCTCGAAGGCGCGCACCCGGTCGGCCGGGATCGCGCGCCGGGCGATGCCGTGGAAGCCGTCGCAGCCCGCCACGTAGTCGCAGCTCAGGGCCTGTTCGCGGCCCTCGTGGCGGAAGCGGATGACGGGCGCTGCGGAGTCCGGCTTCTCGATGGCCAGCGCCTCGGCCCCGAACAGCAGCGGGGGACCGCCCGGCTCATCCAGCTGGAGCGCGATCAGATCCTTGACGATCTCGGTCTGGGCGTAGACCATCACCGACTTGCCGCCGGTGGCGGAGGGGAAGTCCACGCGGTGGCCGCGGCCCTCGAAGCGCAGCTCGATGCCCTGGTGCGGCAGACCCTCGCGGTCCAGCCGCCCGCCGGCGCCGCACTCCCGCAGCACATCCACGGTGCCCTGCTCCAGGATCCCGGCCCGCTGGCGCCGCTCGACATACGCCCGGTCCCGGCTCTCCAGCACCACGCAGTCGATCCCGGCGCGGTGCAGCAGCCGGGCGAGCAGCAGCCCGGCGGGCCCGCCGCCGATGATGCCGACGGTCGTGCGCATCACATCGTCCCCTTGCTGTGGTGGTCCCTGTGGCCGTGGTGGTCCATGTCGCCGTGGTGATCCATGCGGTCCGCTGCGCCTTCGCCACTTGTTCGCTGAGTGAAACTTCGTTCATAATCGGCTGGTGATGAGTTTCAGCCCGGTGCCACCACCTGTCAATGGCCCCGTCGGGCCTCTCGAGCGCGGCCTCGCCGTGCTGCGCGAGCTGACTCGGCTGGCCGCACACGAGGGACGGACCACCGTCCGGCCCGGTGATCTCGTGCGCGGCACGGGGCTCGCCCGGTCCGTGGTCGACCGCGTCGTGGGCACGCTCGAACAGCTCGGTTACGTCACCCTCGACGGCCGCGACATCGGCCTGGCGGTCCGGCTGATGGAGCTGGGCAACGCGTATCTGGCCGCGAGCGGACTGCCCGCCGCGCTCGGCCCGTTCGCCGAGCGGCTCGCGGACGGGCTCGACGAGTCGGTCTCGGTCGCCGTCCCCGACGGCGGCGGGGTGCGCTTCGTCGTCCAGGTCACCCGCCGCCGCACCATGTCCCTCGCCTTCCGGATCGGCGATCTGCTCCCCGCCGAGCGCTGCTCTCCCGGCGCGCTCTTCGCCGCCGAGTGGTCCGGGGCCGACTGGGCCGCCTGGCGCGCCCGCCGCGTCGAGGACCCCCTGGACACCGCGTTCCCGGCCGTCCCGCCCCGCCATCGCCCCGCCTGTGACGAGGACTTCGAGGCCCGCGTCAAGGAGGCCGCCCGGGACGGCTGGGCCCTCGACGACCAGCTGATCGAACCGGGCCTGGTGGCGGTTTCGGTTCCGGTGCGGGACGCCTCGGGCCGTATCGTCTGCGCGGTCAACGTGGTCAGCCACACCAGCCGCCATGACGTGGACTCGCTGCGGGCGGCGGTGCTGGGGCCGCTGGGTGCGGAAGTTCCCGCGATGGAGGCGGCTTTGGCGGCTCCGCGGCGACGCCTCGCCGCTTCGGCCGCTTCGGTCCCTCGGGCAGTAGGAGCGCTCGGCCCGTCCGGATCGTCTCCGAGCGCGCCGCGCGGGGGAGACGGCGGGAGTGGTGGCGCGGACGCGGCGGACACCACACCGCCTGGCCCGGCCGCCGGGGGCGCCGAGGGAGGGCCGCCCGTGGCGGGTGCCCACACGGAGCCGGCCCCGGGCGCTCCGTCACCGGGCCCGTCGGCCCGGGCCCCGGGCGGCGGCCCCGCCGCCGAGCGGGCCCGGGGCGGCGCGGGCGCGGCACCGATGGCCGTGGGCGAGGACCCCGCGCGGATGGCCAAGCGGGAGCTGGGAGCGGGCTTCCTCCAGTCCCTAGCGCGCGGACTGGCCGTGCTGCGGGCCCTCGGCGGGGCGGCCCCGGGCGGGCCGCAGGGCACGGGCGGCGCGCAGGCCCCGGGCGGTGCGCAGGGCACGGGCCAGGGCGAGGCCCGCGCGGTGGAGGACGCGGCGCGTGGTGCGTCCGGCGCCACCGGGGGCATGACGTACGGCCTCGTCGGCGCGGGGCCTGGCGGCGGCCGGGGCGGGGGGATGACGCTCAGCGCCGTCGCGGAGGCCACCGGGCTGGCGCGGGCCACCGCCCGGCGCTCGCTGCTCACCCTGGTCGAGCTGGGGTACGCGGAGGCCGACGGCCGGACCTTCCGGCCGCTGCCGCGCGTGCTGGAGCTCGGCTACGCCCCCCTGGCGGAGCTCGGCTTCGCCGACATCGCCCAGCCGCACATGCGCGAACTGGTCCGCACCGTCCATGAGTCGGCGTCCCTGGCCGTCCTCGACGGCGGCGACATCCGCTACATCGCGCGCGTCCCCACCGTCCGCATCATGAGCGTCAACATCACCATCGGCACCCGCTTCCCCGCCTACGCGACCTCCATGGGCCGGGTGCTGCTCGCGGGCCTGGACGCCGACGCCCGCGCCGCCCACCTCGCCGGGGTGCGGCCGGAGCCGCTGACCCGGCACACCGTGACCGACGTGGCCGAGCTGGCGCGCGTCGTGGAACGCGCGGCGGCGGACGGGCACGCACTGGTCGACCAGGAGCTGGAGGAGGGGCTGCGGTCGCTCGCCGTGCCCGTGAGGGACGCGCGCGGCCGTGTGGTGGCCGCGCTCAACGTGGCGACCCACGCCGGTCGCGGCACCGCCGAGAGCGCCCGCGCCGAACTCCTCCCGGCGCTGCGCGCCACCGCGGCCCGTATCGAGGCCGACCTGGCCACGGCCTCGGCGCAACACGCCCTGGGGGCTGGTGAGAGAGTGGGGGCATGAGAGCGGCGAACGCCCCGGGGGCGGGGCACACCGGCCATGTCGTGGTCATCGGCGGCGGAATCGCGGGCCTCGCGGCGGCTCACCGGCTGCTGGAGGGCGGGGCGCGGGTGACGGTCCTGGAGGCGTCGGGGCGGCTCGGCGGCAAGCTGCGCTCGGGCGAGATCGAGGGCGTACCGGTCGACCTGGGCGCCGAGTCGATGCTCGCCCGCCGCCCGGAGGCGGTCGAGCTGGCGCGCGCCGTGGGCCTCGGCGACCGGCTACAGCCGCCCGCGACCGCGACCGCCTCCCTCTGGACGCGCGGCGGGCTGCGCCCGATGCCCAAAGGCCATGTGATGGGCGTCCCCGGCGATCTGGAACCGCTGGCCGCGTCCGGCGTGATCTCGGAGGAGGGGCTGGCCCGGATCGCCCGCGACCGCGAGCTGCCGCCCACGCCGGTCGGCGAGGACGTGGCGCTCGGCGGGTATCTGGCGGAGCGGCTCGGCCGCGAGGTCGTGGACCGGCTGGTGGAACCGCTGTTGGGCGGGGTGTACGCGGGCGATGTGTACCGCACCTCGATGCGCGCGTCGGTCCCCACCCTCTTCGAGGTGGCACAGTCCGGCCGCCCGCTGACCGAAGGCGTCCGGGAACTGGCCGAGCGCGCCGCGCGACGGCAGGACGGCCCCGTGTTCATGGGCATCGACGGCGGGATCGGGCGGCTGCCGCTCGCGGTTGCCGACGCCGTACGGGCCGCGGGCGGCGAGATCCGCACCGGGGCGCCGGTACGGGAGCTGCGGCGCACGGCCGACGGCTGGGTCGTCACGGTGGGCGGTACGGGCGGTGTGGGTGGCACGAACGGCACCGGCGGCCCGGCGGCGGTGGCGGCCCAGACCACCGTGCTGGCGGCGGACGCCATTGTGCTGGCGGTGCCCGCGCCCGCCGCCGCCCGGCTGCTGGCCACCGGGGCCCCGGCCGCCTCCGCCGAGCTGGCCGCCGTGGACTACGCCTCGATGGCGCTGGTCACCATGGCCTTCCGGCGTACCGATGTGGCCTCGCTCGCCGAGGGCTCCGGCTTCCTGGTGCCGCCGGTCGACGGCCGGACGATCAAGGCGGCCACGTTCTCCAGCCGCAAGTGGGGCTGGCTGCGCGACGCCGGTCCCGATCTCTTCGTGCTGCGTACCTCGATCGGGCGGTTTGACGACGAGGCGGATCTGAAGCGGGACGACGCCGATCTGGTAAGGGTCTCGCTCGCCGATCTGGGCGAGGCCGTCGGCCTGGCGGCGAAGCCCGTCGCGAGCCGAGTGGACCGCTGGGACGGCGGACTGCCCCAGTACCCGGTGGGCCATCTCGACCGGGTCGCCCGCATCCGCGCCGAGGTCGCCAAGGTGCCGGGGCTGGCGGTGTGCGGCGCCCTCTACGACGGGGTGGGCATCCCCGCGTGCGTCGGCAGCGCCCGTAAGGCGGCCGATGAGCTGCTGGGCGCCCTGACGGGCCCCCTGGGGCCGGGCGCCGGAGCCGGAGAGCGAGAATAGGGCCATGACTGCTGCACCTGAGAAGACTCCCAACGCCGGTAAGAAGGCCAAGGACCTCAACGAGGTCATCCGCTACACCCTGTGGTCGGTGTTCCGGCTGCGCGATGTGCTGCCGGAGGACCGCACCGGCTACGCCGACGAGGTCGAGGAGCTCTTCTCCCAGCTCGCCGCCAAGGACGTCACCGTGCGCGGCACCTACGACGTGTCCGGGCTGCGCGCCGACGCGGACGTCATGATCTGGTGGCACTCGGAGACCTCCGACGCCCTCCAGGAGGCGTACAACCTCTTCCGCCGCACCCGGCTGGGACGGCACCTGGAGCCGGTGTGGTCCAACATGGCGCTGCACCGCCCGGCCGAGTTCAACAAGTCCCACATCCCGGCGTTCCTCGCGGACGAGAACGCGCGCGAGTACGTGAGCGTGTACCCGTTCGTCCGCTCCTACGACTGGTACCTACTGCCGGACGAGGACCGCCGCCGGATGCTCGCGGACCACGGCAAGATGGCGCGCGGCTACCCCGATGTACGCGCGAACACGGTGGCGTCCTTCTCGCTCGGCGACTACGAGTGGATCCTCGCCTTCGAGGCGGACGAACTGCACCGGATCGTCGACCTGATGCGCCATCTGCGGGGCTCCGAGGCGCGGCGGCACGTGCGCGAGGAGGTGCCGTTCTACACCGGGCGGCGCAAGGCGGTCTCCGAGCTCGTCGCCGGCCTGGCCTGACGCCCGTACGGGGTGTCCGGTGGGCCACGCGGCGGAGCCGCATATCGATGCTTTGCCCTCCCCTCCCCGCCCCTTCCCGCTACCAGGGGCTCCGCCCCCTGGTAGCCCAGGGGGCGAGGAACCGGCGGTCGCCGCGATCAGCTCACCGGCCGGGTCGCCGACCGCGCCGCCTGGTCGGCGCGGACACCAGGCCATGGCTGCCGCTGGGTGACCCCCAGCAACTCCGCCACGGCGGCCGCGCCGCGAGCCGGTGGCCGTGCGCCGTTCGCGGCGGGCGGTACGCGGCCGGGGTCTGGGGCGGAGCCCCAGTTCGGGAAGGGGCGGGTAGGGGAAAGTATCGACACCGGCCCCGGCGCCCTCTCACGGCGTGCCCGGGATCGCCGCCGGCTGCTTGCCCGACTCGGGCAGCGGGGCCGGTTCCGGCAGCGGCGCGGGCTCCGGGCGCGGGGCGCAGAAGGCGGACCGGCCCGGGGTCCTCCCGGTCAGCAGATAGGTGTCCACATGGCGGTTGACGCAGTCGTTCGGACCGCCCCACAGACCATGCGTCCCCGCCTTCCGCTCGGTCACCAGCGAGGCCCCGGGCAGCCGATGCCACAGCTCCTTCGCCCCCGCGTACGGCGTGGCCGCGTCCCGCTCCGCCGAGAGCAGCAGCACCGGCGGCAGCGCGACGCGCCCGGTCCGGGGGCCCACGGCCTCCAGGTTCCCCACGTCGAGGGGGCGGCCGGGCTTCAGCGGCCAGAAGGCGCACGGCAGGTTCATCGCCACGTTGTCCCAGGTCTCGAAGGGCGCGCGGCGGGCGAGGGCGGTGTTGTCACGGTCCCAGGTGGCCCAGGCGCGCGGCCAGGGCGCGTCGTTGCACTCCACGGCGGTGTAGACGGCGTTGCCGTTCTCGTCGTCGGCCGCCTCCGCCGGATCGGGTGCGGCGAGTTCGATCAGCGGCTCGGGGTCGCCGCGCAGATACGCGGCCAGCGCCCGGGCGGCCGGGTCCCAGTAGGCGTCGTTGTAGCCGGTCCTCAGGAACGCGCTCTGGAGTTGGGCGGTGCCGACGACCCCGCCCGCCGGTTTCCGAGCCAGCCGCCGCCGCGCCACGTCGTACGAGGCGAGCACCCGGTCCGCGGTGGCGCCCAGGTGGTAGACGGCGTGGTGCCGGGCGACCCAGCGGCGCCAGTCCCGCCAGCGCCGCTCGAAGGCCAGCGACTGGTCGAGGTTGTCGCGGTACCAGATCCGCCCGGGGGCCGGGTTGACCACGCTGTCGAAGACCATACGGCGCACCCGCCCCGGGAAGAGCGTGGCGTAGACGGCCCCGTAGTACGTGCCGTATGAGGCGCCGACGAAGGTGAGCCGCCGCTGGCCCAGCGCGGCACGCAGCACCTCCAGGTCGCGGGCGTTGTTCAGCGTGGTGTAGTGCGCGAGTGCGCGGCCCGAGCGGCGCACACAGCCCCGGACGTAGGTGCGCGCCCGCGCCACCAAGCGCCGTTTGAAGGCGGCGGTGGGGTGCGGCGGGGAGCTGGTCGGCGCCTTGGCGTAGGCCGACGGCCGCTGGCAGGACAGCGGGGCGGAGCGGCCCACACCCCGTGGTGCGTAGCCGACGAAGTCGTAGGCGGCGGCCACCCGGCGGAAGGCGTCCTCGGCCGCGTACTCGGGGAACGCCATGCCGGAGGCACCGGGTCCGCCGGGGTTGTAGATCAGCGCGCCCTGCCGCCGGGCTTTGGGGCCGGTGGCCCGGATCCGGCTGACGGTGAGGGAGATGCGCTTGCCGCGGGGATGGGCGTAGTCGAGCGGTACGGAGACCTTTCCGCAGGTGATGGGGGCGGCCAGCGCCTCGGCGCGGGGGCAGCGGCGGAAGGCGATACCGCGCCGCGCCGCGTGCCGGGCGGCGAAGGCCACACCGCGGGTCGTGGCCGCGTCGCCGGGCGGGGCGGCGGCCGGGGCGGCCGAGACGGGTGGGGCGGACCAGGTGGTCCAGGTGGGCGCGGCGGTGGCGACCGGGGCGGCGGAGGCGGCGGAGGCCGAACGGGTCGCGGAGGGTGCGCCCGCCGCACCGGCCGCCGGCGCCGTGGCGGACCTGGTGGACGCGGTGGGCGTTGCCGGATTCGTGGGCGCGGCGAGCGGGCGGCCGGTGGCGGGCGCCGCGAGCAGCGCGCTCATGGTCAGCGACAGGGACAGCGGCCCGAGGATGCCGTACAGCGCTGCTGCTCTCACTGGCCGTCCCTTCGTGCATCGCGCGATGAACGCGATGAAAGGGATATTTGGCGCGCCGGATGACCATGTAAAGCACCGGGCCGCGGTGTCGGGGTCAATGACCCCAATGCGTCTTCAGGGCCGCGCGCAGCGCCGGGTCGTGGAGGGCGGCGGTGCCGTGCACGGCGAGCGCGGTGAGCAGGTCGCCGTCGTGGCCACCGCCGTCCGCGTCGCCGCCGGAGCGCTGGGCGAGGGACCGCCGCGGGGGCACGTCGATCCGGCCCAGCAGCCGCTGACCGACGGGGGAGGCCCACCGCGAGTACGGATGCGCCTCGACCCGGGCGATCAGCAGACAGCTCGCCGTCAGCAGCAGCGGCAGCAGGAACCACGCGGCCACCGGACCGCGCCCGGCCGCGGGCGGCACCAGCAGCAGCGCGGCGGCCGCCGTCACCATCACCAGTACGCAGGCCGCCCGCACATGCCGCACCGCGACCGCCACATTCGTACGGGCCGAGGCGGGCACCGCGAGCCCAGCGGCCACCAGCCGGTCACCCAGCGCCCGTACCGGAGCGGCCGTGGCGAGCGCGACCCGCACCGGCCGCACCGGGGCCTGCCCCTCCGGCCCTATCGCGCTGATCACGGCCCGCTCCAGCTCGTTCCGTCCGTCCGGATCCACCACGGTGACCCAGCCGGTGTACGCGAGCAGCAGCCGCCGCTCCCGGTACATCGTGACGAGCGCCAGATCCCCCACCCGCCGCGGCCCACCGGACAGGAACGCCGCCTCGTACAGGCTCAGTCCCTTCCCGTCCGCCCCCGGCTCGGGCTCCATCGGCTGAGCGGCGGCCACCGCCGCCAGGCACAGCCGCGTGCAGCTGACGACCGCCGCGCCCCACGCGACGAGCAGGAAGAGGACCCACAACATGGCCGAGTTCTACTCGACCCGGCCGCCACCGCGCCACAGTTTTCACGATATGAACGACTCGCACGAATGCGGATCGCTCCGCGCGGACCCGCGACGGGGTGTCCGACGGTACGCGTACGCCTGCGACGGGCTGTTCCCCTCCCCGCCCCTTCCCCCAACTGGGACTCCACCCCAGCCCCCGCCCGGACGCCCGGGATGCGTACGTCCGCCCGCCGCGGGCGTTCGCCTTGGGCGTCTGCCGCGTCGGCGCGCCGACCGCGATCAGTCCGGCGGTGCGGGCGTTCGCGGCGGCGCTGGTCGGCTCGTCGAGCGCCCGTGCGACCGTCTGCCCCGGCCGTCCGCCGCGGGCGTCTGTCTCGGGCGTCTGCCCGGGGCCGTTCGCCTCGGCCGTCTGTTTCGGCCGTCTGCCCCGGCCGTCTGCCGCGGGCGTCTGTCCCGGCCCCTCGGGCGTCTGCCTCGGCCGTCCGGCGCGGGCGTCTGCCCCGGGCGTCCGCCCGTTTCGGCGCGCCGACCGCGATCGGGGTGCCGGTGCGGGTGTTCGCGGTGGTGACGGTCGGCTCGTTGAGTGCCGGGGTCGGGGGGCGGAAGCCCTTGTCGTGCGACGGAGCCGCACAGCGGTGGTTCAGCCGCCGCCCCCGCAGCCGCCGCCTCCTCCACCACCACAGCCGCCGCCCCCGCCGCAGCCCGAACCGCCGCCGCCTCCGCCGCAGGACGAGCCGCCGCACGAGGAGCCTCCGCAGCCGGAACCGCCTCCGCCGCCGCCACCTCCGCACCATGATCCGCCGCCGGAGTCCGAGGGGCCCGACGAACCCGAGTCGGTCGACGAACCCGAAGTGGCGGGCACCCTTTGCGCGTCCAGCAGCTGGGCCCGCAGCAGCGGGTCGTCCGTCAGGGCGGCCGCACCGGTCAGCGCGACGACCACCGCCAGGGGGACCGTCGCCGGATGGCCGACGGAGCGGGCGCGCCGTACGCCGACCCCCGACTCCCTGCGGTACGTCACCAGCGCCCGCCGCCCGGCGGCGGTCAGCCTGCGCTTGCCCTGACCGGCGCAGATTCCGCCGATGAGGAAGCCGATGAACAGCGCGGGGGCGATCAACAAGATCAGTGGAGGCCCGCTGTCGGCGACGGAGCCGATGCTGATCAGGGCGGCCAGGAACACCCCCGTCGCGCACAGCCCGCTCTGCGTCCGTGCCATGCCCCGCCAGAACCGGAGGGCATCCGGCCGCACCATCAGCCCACGCCCCGCCAGCTGATCGCCGATCGTCTGTACCACCGGACTGCGCATCAGCTCCCGGCGCAGCCACTTCAGGCCGCCGTGCGGGGAGACGGCACACAGCCGCAGCAGCTCCTCCTCGACCGGGCCGCGCGCGACCGGCTGCCGTACCGAGACCACGCCGGGGTCGCCGATCGCCAGCCGCCCGTCCGCGTACATCGCGCTGATCACGGTGTCCGCCACCCGCCCCGGCCCGCCCGCCAGGAACGCGGCCTCCAGCAGGTGGTGCGCCCGGGCGTTCACCGGTCCCGAGACCTCCCTGCGCCGGGCCTGGACCGTTCCCGAGATGAGCACCACCGACGACACGGCGACCGCCAGGTAGACCAGGGTCACGATCGCTCCCATGCCGCTCACCGCCCCCCGCTCAGCGCGAGCCGGACCCGGCGGGCCAGCCGCGCCGCCGGGTGGGACGGCAGGGGCGCGGGCCCGGACCGCTCCTGCCACCACAGCGTCAGCCGACGCCTTGCGGCCGCGTCCTCAGGCCGGCCGTCCGCCAGCAGATGCTCGGCGAACGACATCGCGTCACGGCGGTAGCCGCCGGTCATCGGGCGGCCGTCGGCGTACCGCGCGAACGCCGGGCGGTAGCCGGTGCCCAGGATCTCGGGCAGCTCGGGGGCCACTTTGGCGATCACGGACGCCCGCTTGGCGGTCAGCGCCGCGCTCTGCACCCGCAGCCGCCGCCGGTCGAAGCCCTCCGGCGGCGGGGTGCCGCCGACCAGGGCGGACAGCAGCGCGGCCTGGGCGAGCGCCAGCCGCTCCCGGACGGCGTCCGGTACGGGCGCGTCGGGTGCGTCGGGTGTGGCGGACGCCCTCGTCAAAGCCTCGGCGGCCCCGCCCCCGCCCCCGCCCCCGCCCCCGGCTCCGGTTCCGCCCCCGGCCCCCGCCGCCGTCACCGCGCGGATCGCGTCCAGTTCGCCCGCGAGCTCCTCGGCCGCCGGGAAGTCCTCGTCCCGCTCCAGCAGCACCCCGGGCGGTGTCGTACGGGCGCACAACTCGGCGAGCACGTCGAGCACCGGCTGGGTCACCGGATGGGCGTGGCTGTCGTGCCACACCCCGTCCCGCTCCACCCCGCCCGCCACATGGACGTAGGCGATCGCCGACGTGGGCAGCTCGTCCAGCGCCTTGGCCGGGTCCTCGCCCCGGTTGACGTGGTTGGTGTGCAGATTGGCCACGTCGATGAGCAGCCGCACGCCCGTGCGCTCCACGAGCTCGGCCAGGAACTGGCCCTCGGTCATCTCCTCGCCGGGCCAGGAGATCAGTGCCGCGATGTTCTCCACCGCGAGCGGCACCGGCAGCGCGTCCTGCGCGATGCGCACGTTCTCGCACAGCACGTCCAGCGCGTCACGGGTTCGCGGCACCGGCAGCAGATGCCCGGCCTCGATGGCCGGTGACGCGGTCAGCGGCCCCCCGGCCCTGACGAACGCGATGTGCTCGGTGACCAGCGGCGAGCCCAGCGCCTCGGCCCGTTCGGCCAGCGCCCGGAGGCGGCCGGGGTCGGGCCGCTCGGCTCCCCCGAGGCCGAGCGACACCCCGTGCGGGACCACCGTGGTCCCGCGCTCGCGCAGCCGCCGGAGCGCGTCCGGCACATGGTCGGGGCAGATGTTCTCCGCCACCACCTCCACCCAGTCGATGCCGGGCAGCCGCGCGATGTCATCGGCGATCTCCGGTCGCCAGCCGATTCCGGTACCGAGGCGCACCATGGCTCCCCCTCCTCGTTCCGTACCGCGTCCCCCGCGGTGTGTTCTCGCGTGCCGGGGTCATGACCCCATACAGGGAGGACGAATCCCCCGGCCGCATGGTTCAGAGGTTCATTTGAGCTTCGGGGTGTCACGGAGGGGGCGCCCCCGGGGCATGTGCCGGACCCTCGGCCAGTGGCCGATCCGGGCGGTGCGAAAGGTCACCGGGTGGGTGGAGTCCCTGAATATGGTCACTGTTACAAAAATTTAGGGCCCTGTGGCGACAGATGTTCAGAAGGGAAAATAGGATCGGTCTGGTCTGGGGGGATGGAAGGTCACACCTTTGTGCCGCGCCCGCGCGCGGAGCGAGCGTGGGGGAAACACGTGCTGGGCAGCAGCGACAACGCCATGGGGAAGCACCGCAAGCACCGCCGTAAGCCGCCCTCGAGCAGCCGGGGGATGCGGCTGCGCCGCTGGGCGGCCGCGCGGATCCGGCTGGACTACCCCCGGGCGGGGCGGCGCGGTGTGACGCGATGGCTGCCGTCGTGGCGTCAGATAGCCCTGCTCTTCCTGTTCTGCCTCGGCAGTCTGACGGGTCTGCTGAGCTTTCTGTACCTTCAGACCGACATCCCGAAGAACCTCAACGACTTCGCCACCCAGCAGGACAACGTCTACTACTGGGCCGACGGCACCGAGATGGCCCGCACCGGCCCGGTCAACCGGCAGGAAGTGCCGCTGGACAAGGTGCCGGAAGACGTCCAGTGGGCGGTGCTCGCCGCCGAGAACGCCAGTTTCTACACCGACAGCGGAGTGTCCCCGAGCGGGCTGATGCGCGCGGTGACGCGAATGGTGACGGGCGGTGAGACGCAGGGCGGCTCCACCATCACCCAGCAGTATGTGAAGAACGCCTATCTGAATCAGCGCCAGACCTTCTCCCGCAAGCTCACCGAGATGTTCATGGCCATCAAGCTGGACGACCGGATGAGCAAGCGGGAGATCCTCGAGCGCTATCTGAACACCAGCTGGTTCGGACGCGGCAGTTACGGCATTCAGCGGGCGGCGTACGCGTACTACGGCAAGGACGTCTCGGAACTCAACGCGAGTGAGGGCGCGTTGCTCGCCTCGCTGCTCAAGGGCGCCGGGACCTTCGATCCGACGCTCAGCGCCAAGAACCACAAGCGGGCCGTCGACCGCTGGAAGTGGGTGCTGGACCGGATGGTGGACATCGGAAAGCTGTCCAAGTCCGAGCGGGCGCGCTATACGACGTTCCCCGAGCCCAAGGCACAGCCCAGGCCGGTGGGGCTCACCGGGCAGGTCGGCTATCTGGTGGAGACGGCCAAGGCGTATGTCAGCTCCCACACCGACATATCCGACGCCGATTTCGACCTGGGCGGCTATCAGATCCACACCACCTTCGAGAAGCCGAAGGTCCAGGCGCTCGAAAAGGCGGTCGAGGAGACCCGGGGCAATCTCGACCCCGGGGAGCGCCCCGAGGACCGCCATGTGCGAATAGGCGCCGCGTCGGTGGCCCCGGGAGGCGCCATACGCGCCCTGTACGGCGGCCCCGGCTATCTGGAGCAGGGATTCAACGACGCGAACGCCTCCACCGTCCCGGCCGGCACCTCCTTCACCCCCTTCGTCTACGCCGCGGCGCTGCGCGACGGCGTCCTGCTGGAACGCAACGGGGCGCGGACGCCCGTGACGCCCTCGACGCTCTACGACGGTGACAACAAGATCGCGGTGCATACGCCCGAGGGCCCGTACTGGGACCGCAGCGGCAAGATCGTGCGGGCCACCAATGACGACGACGCCTCCTATGGGCAGGTCTCGCTGCGCCAGGCGATCGTGCGGTCCATCAATACCCCGATGATCCAGCTGGGCATGGACGTCGGCCTGGACCGGGTCCGGCAGGCGTCCATCGACGCGGGGCTGCTGCCCAGCAGCTTCGGCGCGCGGGTGCCCGCGTTCTCGCTCGGCACCGCGACGCCCAGCTCGATCCGTATGGCCAGCGCCTACGGGACGTTCGCCGCCGAAGGCACGCACTACGCGCCGTACTCGGTGAGCGGGCTCACCCACGGCGGGCAGAAGCTCGAGCTGCGCGAGGACCGCGCCAAGCGGGCCTTCAGCGCGGCGGTCGCGGCGCAGGTGGACGACGCGCTGCGCGGCGCGGTCCAGAGCCCGGACGGTTCGGCGCGCGAGGCCGCCGTGGGCGGTGGCGAGGTGGCCGGTAAGGGTGGCACGGCGCAGGACGGCACCTCCGCCTGGTTCGTCGGGTACACCAAGAAGCTCTCGACGGCGGTCTCGCTGTCCCGGGTGGATCCGAAGTCGCAGGAGCTGATGCCGCTCAAGGGAATGGGCGGGGGAGGCGCCGACACTTCGGGCGACACCTATCCCATGGACATCTGGAAGAGCTATATGACGGACCGGGCGGCGGAATGAGCCGCACTGGCGGAAGGGGCCCCGCAACGGGACGGCTTACTTGGACTTGGTGTACGTGGACCAGTCCGGCGATTCCGCCGGGTCCAGCATCCGCAGCTTCGCCAGGACCTCCGGGTCCTGGGCATCCAGCCAGTCGGCGAGCTGCTTGAACGACACGCACCGCACTCCGTCGCGGCGGCAGACGCTCCTCATCACGTCCTCGATGGCCTGCATATAGATGCCGCCGTTCCAGGTCTCGAAGTGATTGCCGATGAAAAGCGGCGCCCGGCTTCCGTTGTAGACCCGCTCGAATCCGTTCAGATATCCCTGGCGGGTCAGCCGCTCCCACTCCGCGTATTTCGCCGGATCGCCCTCGGTGCTGTCACCGGACTGGTTGAAGAGGAAGTTGAAGTCCATCGAGAGGACCTGCTTCTCGCTCTCGGGATACGGCACCAGCTGAAGCGGGAAGTTCCATATGCCGTCGATCTTGGACGGCCAGAGCTGGAAGTCGCCCGGGGAGCTCGCGTCATAGCGCCAGCCGAGGGACTTGATCGCCGGAATCAGCGTCTTCTGGCCCTCCAGGCACGGCGCCCGCCCGCCCACCAGCTCCACGTCATAGTCGAACGGCAGCGGTTTGATGTCGGTGAAGCCGGTGTTCGTCTTCCACTGCTTCACAAACGAATATGCCTGCTCCGTTTCGCTCTTCCACTCCTCGGTGGACCAGTCCTCCCCGCCCTTGGCGCCGCAGAAATGGCCGTTGAAGTGGGAGCCGATCTCATTGCCGTCCAGCCAGGCCCCGCGCAGCTGCTCCAGGGTCTCCCTGATGTGCTCGTCGGTGGGGAAGGATATGGCGGCCGAGCCCGGCTTGTGCTGGGGCGGCCGGTAGAGGTCGCTCTTCGACTTGGGCAGCAGATACATGCCGCTCAGGAAGAACGTCATGGTGGCGTTGGTCTCCTTGGCCACCTCGCGGAAGCGGGAGAAGAGATGGTCGTCGTTCTCCAGCGCGCCGTCCCAGGAGAAGACCACGAACTGCGGCGGCTTCTCACCCGGTTTGAGCTTCTTGGGCTTGAGCTGGTGCGGCTGCGGTCCGGTGTAGGAGGTCGAGCCGTCCCCGAGCACCTTGTCCTTACCGTCCCAATGGGCGTACTTGTCTTCCTTCTTGGGCTCCTTGGGGACCCGGTCCGACTTGGGGGACGCCGCGGCGGCGGGGAGGTCCCCGTCCTGCGCGCCCCCCGCGTCCCCCGGCGAGGTGAGCGCTATCAGCAGCGCCACCACGACGGCCACGGCCGTCAGCGCGCCTATGGGCGCGGCCACGCCATAGGCGTTCTTCGCGCTTAAAGCCTTCAACGCTTTCACGATCTCCAGCGCCTTCACGGGTCCCGCCCCCTGGCAACAGTACAGATGTACGTCCCCCTCAGTATCACAGAAGTATCACGTGCCCTTCACATCAGTCATCCTCACCAACCGGTCAAAAGAAGGTGGTTGACGAGCAGTGAGAGGCAGGCCTGGACCAGGAGCCATCGGCGGCGATCACGAGCGGGCAGCAGCGCGGTGGTGGGCAGCAGCCAGACGAGGAAGGGAAGCCAGATCCGCTCCGTCTCGGCCTTGCTCATCCCGGATAGATCGGCCACGACGAGCGCGAGCAGCGCGGCGAAGGTCAGCACGACGAGCCCGTCCGGCACGCCACGACCGCCAGGATCGCCAAGACCCCCTTGACCGCCAGGACCCCCTTGGATGCCCGAACCGCCCTGACCGCCCGGTCTGCCCGGTCTGCCCGTGCGCAGCAGCCGGGCGGCGTCGGGCACCGCCGACAGCATCCGCCGCGCGCCCGCGACACAGGCGGGACCGGCGACCACCGACGCGACGGCCAGATTGGCCCAGACCCAGTACGCGTACGGGCGATCGGAGGCCACCCCCTGGTAGTAGCGCTCGACCAGCAGGGAGTACCCCTCCCACCACCGGAACCCGGCCAGTGTGAACGCCCCGGCCACCACCGCCACCCCGGTCAGGGCGAAGGGCAGCGGCCGCGCGGTGCGGGCCAGCAGCAGTACGGCGGCGGCGGGCAGCGCGAGCAGCGTCAGCCCGTACGAGAGATAGGCCGTCAGCCCCAGCAGCAGCCCCGAGCCCAGCGCGACCGCCCCGGGCGCCCGGACCGTACGCGTCGCCGCGAGCGCCAGCAGCGCGAGCCCCCAGGCCGCGACGGCCGCGAAGTAGCCGTCGGCCGAGGCGCCCACCCATACCGCCCCGGGCGCCAGGACCAGGAACGGGGCGGCCGTGCGCGCCGCTCGCTCCTGTCCCAGGGCGCGCAGCGTGACCAGGACCGCGACCGCCGCCGAGCCGCCCACGGTGACGCAGAAGGCCCCCGCCCAGCCACCGCCGCCCAGGCCCAGCCGGTCCAGGCCCACGAAGGTGAGCACGGCGCCCGGCGGGTGGCCCGCGATATGGGCGGGCCAGTGGTCGGGCTGAGTGAGCAGGATGTGCCCGGTGAAGCCGCGCAGGGCCGCGCCGACGTCCTGGAACCGGTCGATGCCGCGCAGATACTCGTGACGCGCCGTCAGCCGCTCCGCCACCCCGCGCCGCCATCCGTCGACCAGCGCCAGCGACCAGATCCAGGCCATGGCCGCCACCCAGACGGCCCCCAGCAGCCCCCGCCACGGCAGCCGCGCCGCGAGCCGGTGGCCGTGGAGGACGACCGCCGCGGCGACGGCCAGGGCGAGGGGCGTACCGGGGCCCACATGGGGCAGCCAGTCGGCGTAGAGCGGCGCCCAGTCGACGTACAGGGAGTGATCGGTCCGCTGGATCAGGGTGCCGACGACGGCGGCGACGGCGAAGAGCAGGGCGGCGGCAGCGGCGGCGAGCACATCACGGCGACGGCCGGTCCGCGTGTCGTCCCGGGTGGGCTGGATGTCGACGTCGTTGCGGAGAGGGAGCTTCACGACGTCACGCTACGTCGCCGAGCCCGCCGCCGGGCCGCCGCGCCGCGCGCTGTCACCGGACCGTCAGATCTTCCCGGCCAGGGCCCGTGACGTCACCGTTTCGTCATGGGCTCAAGGCCACTGGAGGCGGTGTGGCGGTCCTACGGTCATGCCATGAGCCACCCTCCCCGTACCGACCGTGATCGCCGCACCCTGTGGCGCAGCCCGCTGCGCGGCCCCTGGCTGACGTCCGTCTTCGGCCTGGTCCTGCTCGTCGGCATCCCCGTGCTCTTCGTGACCGGACTGCTGTCGTACGCCGCCTACAACCCCGATCTGTCCCCGGTCAACGACAAGACACCGGACAAGGGGCTGCTGGGCTTCTATCTCTTCTCCTGGCCGACCGACCCCTCCTGGCTCTACCGCGTCACCCAGGGGGTGCACGTCACGCTCGGGGTCGTGCTCGTCCCCGTGCTGCTGGCCAAGCTGTGGTCGGTCATCCCCAAGCTGTTCGCGTGGCCGCCGGTGCGGTCACTGGGGCACGCGCTGGAGCGGCTGTCACTGCTCCTGCTGGTCGGTGGTGGGGTTTTCGAGTTCGCGACCGGCGTGCTCAACGTGCAGCTGGACTACGTCTTCCCCGGCTCCTTCTACCCGCTGCACTTCTACGGGGCGTGGATCTTCATGGCTGCCCTCGTGGTCCATGTGGCGCTGCGGATCCCGCTCATGGTGCGGACGCTGCGGAGCCGCGGACTGCGGGCCGAGCTGCGCACCCGCACCTCCGACACCCGGCCGGAGCCGCCCGACGAGACCGGTCTGGTCAGCCCGCGGCCCGCCGCGCCGACCATGTCGCGGCGGGGCGCGCTCGCCATGGTCGGCACCGGCTCCTTCGCGCTGCTGGTGGTGACGGCCGGTCAGAGCGTCGGCGGCCCGCTGCGCGGCAGCGCGCTGCTCGCCCCGCACGGGCGCGAGCCGGGCCGGGGGCCGAACGGCTTCCAGATCAACAAGACCACCGTGGCCGTCGGCATCCGCGCCCGCGACATCGGGCCCGGCTGGCGGCTGGTGGTGCGGGGCGCGGTGGGCCACGAGACCGTCCTCACCCGGGAGCGGCTGCTGCGGCTTGAGCACCACGGCGCGGCGCTGCCCATCGCCTGTGTGGAGGGGTGGTCCACGGCCGACCAGCGGTGGGAGGGGGTACGGCTGGCCGACCTGGCCGCGCTGGTGGGGCATGCCGACCGGCCGCCGAGGGTCCTGGTGGAGTCGGTGCAGCGGCACGGCTCGTTCCGCAGCGTCGTGCTGAGCGAGCACCAGGTCCGCGACCCGCGCTCGCTGTTGGCCCTGAAGGTCAACGGCGCGGATCTGTCGCCGGACCACGGCTATCCGGCGCGGGTGATCGTGCCCGGGGCCCCTGGGGTGTACAACACCAAGTGGGTCGGGCGGCTGACGTTCGGGGGGACGGCGTGAGGTTTCCCGGACTTCGGGGGGACGGCGTGAGGTTTCTCCGGCGGAGCCGGGCTGGGCTGCGGCGGCTGGACGGGGAGTCGCCGCTGAGGCTGGTGCTGCTGCTGTGCTCCTTCGCACTGACCGGATACGCCGGGGTCAGGCTGCTGAACGGCGACTGGTTCGGGATCGCGCTGTGGTTCATCGGCGCCGCCGTCCTCCATGACCTGGTGCTGCTGCCGCTGTACGCGCTCGCCGACCGGGCCGTGGCGGCCGTCCTCCCGGCCCCGGCCCGGGGGATCGACCATGTGTGGATCAACCATGTGCGGGTGCCCGCCTTCCTCTCCGGACTGCTCATGCTGGTGTGGTTCCCGCTGATCCTCGGCCGGCAGGAGCTCCGCTACGAGCATGCGACCGGGCTGAGCGCCGACGTCTTCTGGCCGCGCTGGCTGCTGATCACCGCCGTACTCTTCGGCGCCTCGGCCCTGTGGCTGGTGGTCCGGGTGGCGATCCGGGGGTGGCGGCGCCGCCCGGGGGCTCGGGGCGCCTGATCGGGCGCCCGACCGGTCCGCCAGGCGAGGATCGGGCGCCCCGACCGGTCCACCGGGCGCCCCGGCCGGGCCGCGGCAGGCCGCGCGGCCACATGGGCACGGGTCAGCGCTCCGTGCCGGACCGGGGCAGCGGCGGCGTGTGGCGCAGCGATACGAAGCCTCGGTCCCGCGCGGTCCACTGCTCGACCGGGCACCAGCCCACCGCGTGTGCGTGGTGCAGCAGCGCCCGGGTGCCGACGCGGGCCCAGGGGAAGGCCGTTCCCACATCCCCCCGGCCGTCGTCCACGCGCACCCGCACTCGCTCGTCCACATCCGCCGTGGCGGCCTCCACGATCAGCAGCCCGTCGGGGGCCATGAGTTGGGCGACGCGCGCCAGCAGGGCGCGCGGGTCGCCGCCGATGCCGATGTTGCCGTCGATCAGCAGCGCCGTGCCCCAGCGCCCCTCGCCGGGCAGTGGTTCGAAGACCGAGCGGCACAGCGCGGGCCCGCCCGCGCGAGACGTACGGGCGACCGCAGCCTGGCTGACGTCGATGCCCAGGCAGGGGCGGCCGTGCAGGGCCAGCGCGGCCACCAGCCGGCCGGGTCCGCAGCCGATGTCGAGTATCGGGTCCTGGCAGCGCCGCAGTACGGTCCGGTCGGCCGCGTCGGCGTCCGCACACCAGCGTTCGACGTCCAGGGGCAGCATCCAGCCGTCGGCCCGGCGCAGGAACAGCGGCCCCCGGCCCGCGTGGAGCGCTCGGACATAGGGATCGGCGTGCCAGGGCGTGGCCGCGCGGCGAGCGGGCGTCCGCTCGCGCACCGCTCCGTCGCGCACGGACACGTCATGTACGGATCCTTCAAGCGCCGCTCCGTCGCGCACCGTCTCGGCCGTGCTCATCGGGCGGTGGTCCGGGACGACAGACGGGCGAGGGCTCGGGCGAACCGCCCGCCCGGGGCGTCGGACGCCACCAATACGGCGTCCTCGGCCGTGTCCACGTCGCGCAGCATCGGCAGGTCGCGCACCCGCAGCCCGGCGTCCGTCAGCCGACGCCGCTGGACGGCACCGGTGGTGGCGGTGGACATCGGCACGCCCCGCAGCAGTTCGGGGTCCGGTTCGGCCAGGCCCAGGGCCCAGAAGCCACCGTCGGCGGCCGGGCCGAACCAGGCGTCGCAGTCGTGCCGGCTCCCCGGGCTGAGCGCGGGGGCGAGGAGAGCGGGGGTGACCTGCGGGGTGTCCATGCCGATCAGCAGGGTGGCGCCCCGGCAGGCGGCGAAGGCCGCGGCGAGCCGTTCGTCCAGACCGCCGTCGCACTGCTCCACCACCTCGAATCCCGGCGGCAGCCACGGCCCGGGCCGGCCATCGAGCACCAGCACCCGGCGCCGGGCGGGCATGGCGAGCGCGGCGTGCAGCGTGTCGGCGAGGGACGCCTCGGCGAGCAAGGCGGCCTCGGCGCGGGTGTACGGAGGAGTGAGCCTGGTCTTCACCCGCCCGGGCACCGGCTCCTTGGCGATGATGAGCAGCGTCGCCCCGTCCCCGTGGGCCGCCCGGGAGCCGGTGCCCGGTCGGACGTCCGCACCGGCGGCCGGCCGCCGGTCGGCGCTGTCTGGGCCGGAGTCGGGGCGGTCGGGGCGGTCCGGAGCCGAGGGGGTCTCCGCCGCGTGGGCACCCTCGTGTGGCGCGGGGCTCACCGCGCGGCCCTCGTGGGGGTGGCCAGGTCGTGGGCCTCCGGTGGCCGGCGCAGCACGGCGCGCATATCGCGCACCGTGTGCCAGGTGCCCCGCCAGGTGCCGGTGACCTTCGACTTCCCGGTGCGCGGCCGGTACGGCACCTCGCGCTCCTCGATCCGCCATCCGGCGTCGGCGGCCCGTACGACCATCTGGAGCGGGTAGCCGCTGCGGCGGTCGGTGAGACCGAGGGCGAGCAGCGGTTCGCGCCGGGCGGCCCGCAGCGGCCCCAGGTCGCCCAGCGTGAGGCCGGTGCGCCGGCGCAGCATGCGGGTCAGCGCGAGGTTGCCGAGCCGGGCGTGCGGCGGCCAGGCCCCCCGCTCCTGGGGGCGTCGCCGGCCCAGCACGAGGTCGGCGCCGCCCGCCGCCACGGTCCGCACGAAGGCGGTCAGCAGCCCGGGGTCGAGCGAGGCGTCGCAGTCGCAGAAGCACACGATGTCGGCCTCGGCGGCGAGGAGCCCGGTGTGGCAGGCGGCGCCGAAGCCACGGCGGGGTTCGTGGACGACGGTGGCGCCGTGGGCACGGGCGATGGTGGCCGAGCCGTCCGTGGAGCCGTTGTCGACGACGATGGCGCGCCAGCCGTCGGGGATGCGGGCCAGCACCCAGGGCAGGGCGGCGGCCTCGTCCAGACACGGCAGGACGACGTCCGCACAGGGGGTGGTCGAGTTCATCACCCACACCACACTACGAAGGAGAAAGCGACATTTCGGGCTTCAGGTTCTTACGAAACACGGACGTCGGCCGGTCAGCGGGCTCCCCGGCGCCCCTGGCGCGGCACGGGGTGTCACGCTGTGGGGCATGCAGCAGAACCCCTCTCCCACCCGCGTGCTCGTCGTCGACGACGACCCGACCGTGGCCGAGGTCGTCGCCGGGTACCTCGGCCGGGCCGGCTTCGCCGTGGACCGGGCCGCCGACGGCCCCGGGGCGCTCGCCCGCGCCGCCGCCCGCCGGCCGGACCTGGTCGTCCTCGACCTGATGCTGCCCGGTATGGACGGGCTCGAGGTGTGCCGGGCGCTGCGGGACAAGGGCCCGGTGCCGGTCATCATGCTCACCGCGCGCGGCGACGAGGAGGACCGGATCCTCGGCCTGGAGATCGGCGCGGACGACTACGTCACCAAGCCGTTCAGCCCCCGGGAGCTGGTGCTGCGCGTGGAGTCGGTGCTGCGCCGCGGCCGGACCGGTCCGCGGGCCCCCGGCTCGTCCGGCCCCGTCCCGGGCCCCGGCCCGAGCCCCGACCCCGGCGAGGTGACGCACCGGGCCGGGATCACCCTCGACCCCCTCGCCCGGCGCGCCACCCGGGACGGCCGGGAACTCGCCCTGACGGTGCGCGAGTTCGACCTGCTGGCCTTTCTGCTGCGCCACCCCGGAGTGGCCTTCACCCGCGAGGAGCTGATGCGCGAGGTGTGGGGCTGGGACTTCGGCGATCTGTCCACCGTCACCGTCCATGTGCGGCGGCTGCGCGGAAAGGTCGAGGACGATCCCGCCGCGCCCCGGCTCATCCAGACCGTATGGGGCATCGGCTACCGCTTCGACGTCCCGCCCGAGGGGCGCGCGGGCCAGGAGCAGGCCGAGGGACGGGGGCCGGGCTCCGATGCGTGATGTGCTCCTCATGGCGGTGTTCGCCTTCCTCGGCGCGGCGGCGGCCGGACTGCTGGGCGCGCTGGCGCTGCGGCTGGTGCGCGGCCGTTCGGTCGCGGTGTCCCTCGCCGTCGTCGCCGCCGTCGCGGTCACCGCGATGCTCACCGGGACGCTGGCGGTCGCCTGGGCGATGTTCCTGTCCCCGCACGACCTGACGGTGGTCACGACCGTCTGTGCGATGGCCGCCGTGGTGTCCCTGGCCACCGCGCTGCTGCTGGGCCGCTGGGTGGTGGCGCGCAGCAAAGCGCTGGCCCTCGCCGCCCGCTCCTTCGGGGACGGCGGGAGCTTCGCCGCCCCCGACGGCCAGGCCACCGCCGAACTCGCCGCGCTCGGCCGTGAACTGGCCGCCACCAGCGCCAAGCTGGCCGCCTCCCGCGAGCGTGAGCGCGCCCTGGAGTCCTCCCGCCGGGAGCTGGTCGCCTGGATCTCCCACGATCTGCGCACCCCGCTGGCGGGGCTGCGCGCGATGTCCGAGGCGCTGGAGGACGGGGTGGCTCCGGACCCGGACCGCTACCTACGCCGGATACGTACCGAGGTGGAGCGGCTGAACACGATGGTCGGCGACCTCTTCGAGCTCTCCCGCATCCACGCCGGGGCACTCTCCCTCGCCCCCACCCGGATCTCCGTCTACGACCTGGTCGGCGACGCCCTCGCCGGGGTCGATCCGCTCGCCCGTGAGCTGGGCGTCCAGCTGATCGGCGACCGCGTGGACCCCATCCCGGTGGAGGTCGACGGCAAGGAGATGACCCGTGTGCTCGGGAACCTCCTCGTCAACGCGGTCCGCCGCACCCCCGCGGACGGCACGGTCGCGGTGTCCGCCCAGCGCGAGGCGGACACGGTCGTGCTGTCGGTCACCGACGGCTGCGGCGGAATCCCGGAGGAGGACCTGCCGCGCGTCTTCGACACCGGCTGGCGCGGCAGCGACGCCCGCACACCCCCGGCGGGCGCCGGTCTGGGCCTGGCCATCGTCCGCGGCATCGTCGAGGCCCACGACGGTCAGGCCGCGGTCCGCAACGTCGACGGCGGCTGCCGCTTCGAGGTCCGCCTCCCCGCCGCCGTCACGTCCTGAGCGACCCCGCTCCCCTCGCGCCCCTCCCTCACACCCCCGCTCGTTGCGGGGCGTGGGCGAATTCGGCCATGCCCTCGTGGAACGAGACCGCCGGGCGCCAGCCCAGCTGGTCGCGGATCCGGCGGGACGACGCGGTGATGTGCCGGACGTCGCCCAGCCGGTAGCCGCCCGTCACCACGGGCGCCGGGCCGCCGAACGCCGTGGCCAGGGCCGTGGCCATCTCGCCCACCGTGTGGGGGTCGTCGCTGCCGGTGTTGTACGCGGTCAGCGCGGCCGGGGCCACCACCTCCGGCGCCGCCTCCAGGGCGGCGACGTTGGCGGCGGCCACATCACGGACATGGATGAAGTCCCGGCGCTGGCCCCCGTCCTCGAAGACCGTGGGCGCCTCGCCGCGCGCCAGGGCCGAGCGGAAGAAGGAGGCGACGCCCGCATAGGGGGTGTCGCGCGGCATCCCGGGACCGTACACATTGTGGTACCGCAGCGACACCGCGCGGCCGCCCACCGACCGGGCCCAGGCCGCCGCCAGGTGTTCCTGGGCCAGCTTCGTCGTCGCGTACACATTGCGGGGATCGGCCGGCGCGTCCTCCCCCACCAGGCCGGGCCGCAGCGGGGTGCCGCACTCGGGGCAGCGGGGGTCGAAGCGGCCCGCGGCGAGATCCGCCTCGGCGCGCGGGCCGGGACGGACCCGGCCGTGGCGGGGGCAGTCGTAGCGCCCCTCGCCGTAGACGACCATCGACCCGGCCAGGACCAGTTCGCGCACCCCGTGCTCGGCCATCGCCGCCAGCAGTACCGCCGTGCCCAGGTCATTGCAGCCCACATAGGCCGGGGCGTCCGCGAAGTCCTTGCCGAGGCCGACCATCGCCGCCTGGTGGCATACGGCGTCCACTCCGCGCAGCGCCGCGAGGACCGCCTCCCGGTCCCGCACATCGGCGTGGATCCACTCCCCGTCCACGGACGGCGGAGCCGGATGGGTGGCCGTCGGACGGGTGGCCGTCGGATGAGCGGCGGGCAGCAGGGCGTCGAGGACGACCGGCTCATGGCCGTGCTCGACGAGGGCGGTGACGATGTGCGAGCCGATGAAGCCCGCACCTCCGGTGACCAGTACGCGCATGGGGGCGACGCTAGGCCCGAGCGGGCGCCTGGGCCCGTCCCCGCGCCGTTCCGTCACCGCTCCGTAAGACCTTCCGGAGGAGGCGTGGTCACAGGATGGTCACAAGGGGGACCGCCCCGCGTTGCCTTTCACTGCGACCGTGGCGCCCACTCGCGTCCCCCGGGACTCCGTCCCCGAGGCCTGTCCTCCTGGGGCTCCCGGACACGTGCAAACGGACACGTTCAACTGGACACGTTCAACCGGACACGTCTCTCAAGACCGCCGCCATCGACGAACAGAGAGCCACATGACGGTCACCACCGCCCCCGCGGCCCAGCGTCCCCGCTGCCTCAATGACGTCAAGGGATGGTTCCCCAGCCTTGACCAAGTGCTGTTCGACCGCTTTCTGAGCCGCCAGGAGCGCCTCGGCCAGCGCGGGGACCTGATGGAGATGGGTGCGTACATGGGCAAGAGCGCCATCTTCACCGCCGGCTATCTGCGGGCGAACGAGCGGTTCACGATCTGTGACCTCTTCGACGCCGAGGCGCCGGACGAGAAGAACGCGGCGGAGGCGCGCAAGTCGTACTCCACCCTGACCCGCACCGCCTTCGAGCAGAACTACCTGGCCTTCTGGGACGAGCTGCCGAACGTCATCCAGGGCCCCACCTCGGTCGTGCCCGACCACGTCGGCGCGAACACCTGCCGCTTCGTCCACGTGGACGCCTCGCATCTGTACGAGCACGTGGCGGGCGACATCGACACCGCGCACGACACGCTGGTGCCCGACGGTCTCGTCGTCCTCGACGACTTCCGCTCCGAGCACACCCCGGGCGTGGCCGCCGCGACCTGGGAGGCGGTGTTCACCCGCGGCCTGCGGCCCATCTGCCTGTCCACCCAGAAGCTGTACGGCACCTGGGGCGACCCGGAGCCGATCCAGGACGAGATGCTCGCGGACGAGGAGTGGCGCAAGGGGATGCACACCAGCGTGCAGGAGATCGCGGGCCGCAGGGTGCTGCGGTTCTCGGGGAAGCCCGCGAACCCGACCCCGCCCACCTCCCGTTTCGCCCATGAGCCGCGCGACCCGGCTCCCGAGCCGCGCTCCGCGTCCACCGCACCGGCGTCCGGTCCCGCGGCGCGCCGCCCCACCGCGGTCCGGCGGTTCGCCGCCGATGTGCTCCCGCCGGTCGTCACCCGGGCGATCCGCCGCCGCAGGGGATAGCGCAACGGACAGCTCCCCGGGCGCGGAGGGGAGCCCGGGGGCCGTCCGTCCCCGGGCTCCCGGAGTCCGTCCCCCGGTTCCCATCGTCCGTCCCCCGGGCTCCCAGAGTCTGTCTCCGGGCTCCCAAGACCCCCGGCGCCGCGGACGGCCTCAACTCCGCCGCAGTGCCGGGTGGTCCGCCACGACCGTGCAGGACCCCGGCGCGATCTCGGTGAACCCCGCGTCACGCACCACCGGCAGGCCGCTCGCGGTGAGCTCGTCCCACCGTTCGGGCGAGGCCGTACGCACCGCGAGCGGGAACCCGGCCTCGCGCCAGGCCGCCCGCGCCGCGTCGTCCAGCTCCCACCAGGCCAGCTGGGCGCCGTGCCCGGCTTGGGCCATCGCCTTGCCCGCCGACATCTCCACATGGGGGCTCAGCCACAGCACCGGCCCGGTGGGGTCGGGGGCGGGCGGCGGCTCGGGGTCGTCCAGGTCGGTGCCGGAGACCTGGAGCTTGGCCAGTTCCTTGGGCCAGCCGTCCAGCGGTATCGGTGGGAACACCCGCACCTCGGCGGCCGCCGCCGGGGCCCCGTCCCCGTCTCCGTCCCCGTGCCCGGCCCCGTCCTCGTGCCCGTTCACGTCCTCGTCCGGGTGCGGGTGGCCGGGTGCCCGGCCCGCGACCGTGATGCCCGGCAGCCCGGCCGCGCGCCGCCACTCCGCGCCGCGCGCCCGCCGTACGACCTTGCGGATCCGGGCGTCCTGCCAGTCCCGTACGGCCTGGGCCCACTCGCCGTCGGCGGCCGTCGCCCGCTCGTCCGACAGCAGCACCAGCACCGCGCGCGCCGCCGTCTCCAGGGCGTCCGTACGCGCCGGGGGCGCGGCCTTCTCGATCCGGACCACCAGGGGCAGGACGAACTGCGGCGCGGCGTCCCGGTCGGTCTCGGCGTGCCGGAAGGGGCTGCTGCGGGCGGTGGATCCGGTGCCCTGGTGAGCGGTTGTCTGGGTGCCGGTCTCGGTGTCGGCGTCGGTGCTGGTCACGCGCCAAGTGTGCCAGGACCGCCGCAAGGCCCTGTCCGGGATCTTCGCGCCTTTGACCGGAGGGGCGGTGCCGGACCTCCCCTCTCCCATGGCCTCCCCTCTCCGATGGCCTCCCCTCGCCGAGGGGCGCGCCTATGCTCAACCGGCATGAGACTGCGAGGAGTCGGCCGCCGCTACGGCCTGGGCGGACCCTGGGTGCTGCGGGGTGTCGACCTCGAGGTGCCGCCGGGTTCGCTGACCCGTGTCCAGGGGCACAACGGCAGCGGCAAGTCCACGCTGCTGCGGCTGCTCGCCGGGATCGACGCCCCCAGCGCGGGGCGGATCACCGGTCGCCCGCCCACCGCCTACGTCCCCGAGCGGTTCCCGGCCGAGCTGCCCTTCTCCGCCCTCGGCTACCTCACCCACCTGGGCCGGATCCACGGGCTGTCCCGCGCCGCCGCAGCGCGCGGGGCGGGGGAGTGGCTGGAGCGGTTCGGCGCGGACGGCTACGCGGCCACCCCGCTCGCCGAACTGTCCAAGGGCACCAGCCAGAAGATCGCCGTGGCACAGGCGCTGCTGGCCGCCCCCGGTCTGCTGGTCCTGGACGAGGCGTGGACCGGCCTCGACCAGGCCGCACGCGGAGTGCTGGACACGGCGGTCGCCGAGCGCGTCGCCGACGGCGGCGCGGTCGTCTTCGTCGACCACGACCCACGCCGTCTGGCCGGGGCCCCGGACCGCGTCCTGCGCGTCGCCGAGACCCGGCTGGAGCCGGTGGACGGCACGGTCCGGCCGTCGGCGGCGCGGGAGCAGGACGGGCCCGGCGTCGGGCCGCGGGTGCGGGTGGACGCCGAGGGACGGCCGAGGGCCGGGCTGCCCGGTGAGCTGGCGGGCGCGGTGGTGCGTGAGTACGGCCCCGCGCCCGGGAGCGGGGCCGACGGTCCGGCGGGGCGGGCCGTACGGCTGACGGTCGAGGTCGGCGCCGCCGACTCCGACGGTTTGCTCCGCACCCTCCTGACCGCCGACCCGCCCTGGCACATCCGGGCGGTGACGGCCATCAACGACACCCACGACACCCACGACACCCAGGAGCCCGCCCAAGGGGCGAAGGAGAAGGCATGACCGCGCTGCTGCGCTATCAGGCGGCCCTGCTGGCCCGCTCGCATCGCTGGCTGCCGCCGCTGCTGCTCTACGGCGCGTTCCTGGGGATCGGGGTGCAGACCGGACAGCCGATCCTCGACTCGCTCGGCTACGCCGCCGCCGCGCTGCTGCCCGTCGCCGCCTGGCTGGTGCGGGTGTGCGTCACCCAGGAGCCCGCGGCGGCCCGCGACTGCGCCTCGGCGGCGGTGGGGCCGGGCCGGGTGCACCTCGCCTCGGTGCTGACCGCGCTGGGCGCGGCGCTGGTGCTCGGCGCGGCCGGAACGCTGTTCGTCGCGGCGGTCAGCGATCCGTACACCGCGGATCACCTGCATGAGATCCCCGTGCCCGAGGCGACCGTCTCCGGGCTGCTCACCGCGGTCGCCTGCGCGCTGCTCGGCACGGCCGTCGGCGCGCTGTGCAACCGGCCGCTGCTGCGCCATCCCGGCTGGGCGATCCCGGCCACGCTGCTCGCCGCCCTGTTGGTGTCCGTGGCCGGTGCCTCACCCGCGAACGCGGCCGTGTCGGGGCTGGTCGACGGCTCGCACAGCGGCACCGTGCCGATGCCCCTGCTGCCCCTGGCCCTGACCGGCGCGGCCGCCGCCGGGGCGACCGCGCTGGCCTGCGCGCTGAGCTCGCGCCGGTCGTAGGGTTCGGGTCATGGACGACCGTACGGACCTTCCCGAGGGCCCGCCGTACGCCGACTGCGTACGGTGCGGCGAGCCCACCGAATACCCCGCCGCGCGCCCCGGGGTGACGCTGTGCCCCGTCTGCGAATGGCAGGAGGCCCAGCGCACGGCGTGTTCGGGCTAGCCGCGCCGTCCGGGCACCGGCGCCGAGCGGATCGGCGGAAGTCGGCGTGGAGCGGTCAACGGCGCCAGGGCCCCGTCACGGCGAACGTCGTACCCGGGGTGTAGCAGTTCACGTACATCGTGCGGCGGTCCGGCGCGAAGGTGACGCCCGCGAACTCACCCCACTCCGGCTCCTCCGGTGAGCCAATGTTCTGCCGCCCCCGCGCCATCGCGTAGACCTCGCCCCGCCGGGTCACCCCGAAGACATGCTGTGCGCCGTTGCCGTCCTCGCAGACCATCAGGCCGCCGCTGGGCGCGAGCGTGATGTTGTCGGGGGATTCGCCGGGGAGTTGTACATCCGTCTCGGGACCGAAGACGATCACCAGCGTGAGGCGCCTCCGGTCGGGGTCGTAGCGCCAGATCTGGCCGAAGTGGTCGGCCGCCGAGCCGTCCGCGCTCTTGGCGAAGCTGGAGACGAAGTAGACCGACGTACCGCCCCAGTAGCACCCCTCCAGCTTCTGGGCGTGGGTGATGCCTCCGGGGCCGAAGTCCTGGAAGCGGATGGGGGTTTGGCGGGCGAGCGGGTCGGGGACGTCCACCCACTCGATGCGGTCGAAGGTGGTGCCCGGCTCCTGGATGGTGGACAGATCGGGCACCCCCGGCACCCGCAGCGCCTGGAGCTGCCCACCCGCGCGCAGCGAGCCGATGCCGCCGAGCGGCTTCTTCGGCCGGAAGCGGTAGAAGAGCCCGAAGGGTCTCTCGAAGGCGTCCTCGGTCTCGTAGACGACGCCGCTGCGCGGATCGACCGCGATGGCCTCGTGCTGGAAGCGGCCCATGGCGGTGAGGGGCACGGCGCCGGTGCGGCGCGGATCGTAGGGGTCGACCTCGAAGATGAAGCCGTGGTCCTTGGTGTAGCCGTTCGTACCGGCCCGGTCCTCGGTCTCCTCGCAGGTCAGCCAGGTGTGCCAGGGGGTGGGGCCGCCCGCGCAGTTGACCGCGGTGCCCGCGATGGCCACCCGTTCGGACAGTACGTGGTTGCCGGAGTCGAGCTCCAGGGCGGTACAGCCGCCCAGGCCCATCGGGTCGTAGGTGAGGCCGTCCACGGCGGGGACGCGGATCGCGGCGTCGTTACGGTTCTCATGGTTGCGGACCAGATGCGTACGGCCGCGGTTGCCGCCGGCGCGGCCCGGGAAGGCGGCCATGCCGTCGCAGTGGCTGGGGACCTTGCCCTCGCCGGAGCGGAGTTCATCGCCCTCGCGCGAGAGCACCCGGTAGCGGAATCCCTCCGGGAGGTCGAGCAGTCCATCGGGGTCGGGGACCAGGGGGCCGTAGCCACCCCGGCCGAGTGGCGGGGAATCCGGTTCGGCGGCCGCGGCCGTTCCGGCGAAGAGCTCGGAGACGCTGCCGGTGAAGGCGATCGAGGCGATGGTGGCCCCCAGCGCGCCGGTGCGGCCGAGAAGCTGACGTCGTGTCGCTGACATGCGGTAACTCCCTGCTGGCGGACAGAGAAGATGACCGGATGTGTGTATCACGCGCACGGGCGCGCGGGAACCATTCGATCAGCGATGCGCAAGAACCGTCTGTTCTACGCGGCGCGGTCGGCGAGTGAGCCGAAGGGGCGCGTCGGTGTCGAAAGGGAGAGCGCGCGCAGGGCCCGAGGAACGAGGGCCCGAGCACGGTCGACCGTCGACACCGACTGAGGCGCCCCGGCGGGGGCACCTCCCAGCGGTAGCTGGGGGAGAACCGAGCCCTAAAAAGAAGGGGCCAGCCCCTTCGCGTCGCGGGCCAGCGCGGTGAGCCGGGATATCGCCCGGAAGTACTTCTTCCGGTAGCCGCCGCTCAGCATCTCCTCGCTGAAGAGCCGGTCGAACGGCATCCCGGAGGCCAGTACCGGCACCTCGCGGTCGTAGAGCCGGTCGGCCAGCACCACCAGCCGCAGCGCGGTGGACTGGTCGGGCACCGGCGTGACCCCGGTCAGGCAGACGGCCTGGACGCCGTCGCACATCGCGCCGTAGCGGCTCGGGTGCACCTGGGACAGGTGGTCCAGCAGGGCGGGGAAGTCGTCCAGAGAGGCGCCGGGGACGCGGTGCGCGGCCCGGGTGACCGTCTCGTCGGAGTGCGGGGCCGGGGCCGCGGGGAGGCCGCGGTGGCGGTAGTCCTCGCCGTCGATGCGCAGCGTACGGAAGCGGGCGGAAAGACCCTGTATCTCGCGCAGGAAGTCGGCCGCGGCGAACCGGCCCTCGCCCAGCTTGCCGGGCAGCGTGTTGGACGTCGCGGCGAGCGCCACGCCCGCCTCGACCAGCTTGCCGAGCAGCGTGGAGACCAGGACGGTGTCGCCCGGGTCGTCCAGCTCGAACTCGTCGATGCACAGCAGCCGGTGCCCGCTCAGGGTCTTCACGGTCTGCTGGAAGCCGAGCGCGCCGACCAGGTTCGTCAGCTCCACGAAGGTGCCGAACGCCTTCAGCTCGGGGGCGGCCGGGGTGGCGTGCCACAGGGAGGCCAGCAGATGGGTCTTGCCGACGCCGTAGCCGCCGTCGAGGTACATCCCGCGCGGGCCGCCGCTCGCGGCGGGCTTGGCCTCCCGGCGGAACCAGTGCCTGCGGCGCCCGCCCTTCGCGTCCGCGCCGTCGCCGAGCCGTGCGGCGAAGGCCCTCAGGGCCTCGACCGCCTCGGCCTGGCTGGGCTGACCGGGGTCGGTGAGGTAGTTGTCGAAGCTCACGGTGGCGAAGCGCGGCGGCGGCACCATCTCGGCGACCAGACGCTCCGCCGGAACCTGCGGCGCACGGGCGGTGAGGGCTGCGGGGGCTTCGGTGGCTTCGGCGGCTATGCGGCCTGCCGAGCCCGATGCGGTGGTTGGTGCGGACACGGATGTCCAGGGTAGTCGCTCTTCACCCGACCACTGTCCGAGAGGGAGGCATGTCACACTGCGGCCTATGCGACGCCTGTTCCCCGTGCCTGTCCCCGCGCCTGCCGAATCACTTGTCGGAACGCCCACCGGAACACCTGCCGGAACGCCCGCCGAGGACCGTGAATGGGCCCTGGACGAACTGGCCGACGCCTATGCGTACCCGGAGCCGCCGCACGGCCCCTCCGGCGCCTGGCTGCGGGCCAACATGGTGTCCTCGCTGGACGGGGCGGCCCATCACGACGGCCGGTCGAAGGCCCTGTCCTCCGACGCGGACATGCGGATCTTCGGGGTGCTGCGCGGGCTCGCCGACGCCGTCGTCGTGGGCGCGGAGACCGTGCGCCGCGAGGGCTACCGCCCGGCGCGCGCCCGGGAGGCGTTCGCCGAGCGGCGCGCGGCGCTCGGCCAGTCGCCCGCGCCCGCGATCGCCGTCGTGAGCGCGAGCCTGGAGCTGGACTTCGCGCAGCCGCTGTTCACCGAGCCGCTGGTCCCGACGATCGTGATCACGGGCGCGACGGCCGCGAAGGAGCGGATCGAAGCGGCCCGTACGGCGGGGGCCGAGGTGGTCTTCGCCGGGGCGGGGCCGTCCGGGCGGGTGGACGCGGCGGCGATCGTGGCCGCGCTCGCGGAGCTCGGCCACACCCGGCTGCTCACCGAGGGCGGCCCCACGCTGCTGGCGGAGTTCGCGGCGGCCGGGGTGCTGGACGAGCTGTGTCTGGCGGTGGCCCCCCTGGTCACCGCGGGGGACGCGAAGCGGATCATGAACGGCCCCGTACTGGGGGAACCGGAACGCTTCACTCTCGCTTCCGTTCTGGAGGAAGCCGGGTTTCTTTTCACCCGCTACCGTCGGATTTACCAATAACTCATAAAAAGGTCCGTAAACCCGCGAATGGGATCGCGAAGGAGAAGGGCATCCGCCGTGTTCACGAGCGTATTGATGATTGAGAAGCCCCTGACCCCCGCCGACGTGGAATTCGTCACCACCCTGCACGGCGATGATCCGGTCTCCTTCGTCGTCCTGATGCAGCCCCGGGGCAGCAAGGACCGGCTGCTGCGCGCGATCGACGACATCGCCCTCGGCGAGCTGGAGCAGGCCGCCCAGGAGGGGGACGAGCCGGAGGGCAAGGAGGCGCTGGAGCCCGCCGAGCGGGCGCTGACCCACTCGGTGGCGGCGCTCGAGGCGGCCGGGAGCCGGGCCCGGGGCCATGTCGTCCAGCGCCGTCCGCTGGAGGTGCTGCGCGGGGTGGTGGAGGAGACCGGGGCCGATGAGGTGATCGTGCTCACCGCCCCGCACTTCGTGGAGGAGTTCTTCCACCGGGACTGGGCCTCGCGGGCGCGCCACAAGGTGGGGGTCCCGGTGCTGAAGCTCTTCGCGCACGCGGTGGACGAGGACCAGCCCTCGACCGGCGGCTGAGCCGCGGCCCCGGCCCCGTCGGCCATCGGCGGGGGTGGGCCGCCGGGGGTGCGAGAATCGGGCCGACAGCACACACCGCGAACCAGGGGAGACCCGTACATGGCACCGGCCGGCACCGCCTCCGACACGCTGGATCGACCGCACTTCATCGGCATCGGCGGCGCCGGGATGTCGGGCGTGGCGAAGGTCCTCACCATGCGCGGGGCGCGGGTCTCGGGCAGCGACACCAAGGACTCGCCGATCGTCGGGGCGCTGCGTGAGCTCGGCGCGACGGTGCACATCGGCCACTCCGCCGAGAACCTCGCCGCCGACGCCACCAGCGTCGTCGTCTCCAGCGCCATCCGCGACGACAACCTCGAACTGGTCACGGCGCGGGAGCGCGGCATCCCGGTGGTGCACCGCTCCGACGCGCTCGCCGCGCTGATGGACGGCTCCCGGCCGATCGCCGTCGCGGGCACCCACGGCAAGACGACCACGACCTCGATGCTGGCCGTCTCGCTGCGCACCCTCGGCCTGGACCCGTCGTACGTCATCGGCGGCGATCTGGACGCCCCCGGCTCCAGCGCCCTCCACGGCGAGGGCGAGATCTTCGTCGCCGAGGCCGACGAGAGCGACCGCAGCTTCCACAAGTACGCGCCCGAGGTGGCGATCATCCTCAATGTGGAGCTCGACCACCATGCCAACTACGCCTCGATGGACGAGATCTACGAGTCGTATGAGACCTTCGTCGGCCGGGTCCGGCCCGGCGGCACGCTGGTGATCTCCGCCGACCACCCCGGCGCCCGTGAGCTGACCGCCCGGGTCGGCGGGCGGGACGGCCTGCGGGTGCTCACCTACGGCGAGGACGCGGGCGCGGACGTGAGAGTCCTGGCCATCGAGGCGCACGGGCTGACCAGCGAGGTCACCGTCCGGCTCGCGGAGTCCCTGGGCGGTGCGGAGCTCACCTTCACCGTCTCCGTCCCCGGCCGCCACTACGCGCTCAACGCGGTGGCCGCCCTCACCGCGGGCGCCGCCCTCGACGTCCCGGCCGCCGAGCTGGCCCCCGCCCTCGCCTCGTACACCGGCGTCAGGCGGCGGCTCCAGCTCAAGGGCGTCGCGGCCGGGGTGCAGGTGATCGACTCCTACGCCCACCACCCCACCGAGATCGCCGCGGACCTCGAGGCGATCCGCGGCGGCGCCGGGGACGGCCGGGTGCTGGTGGTCTTCCAGCCACATCTGTTCAGCCGCACCCAGGAGCTGGGCACCGAGATGGGCCAGGCGCTCGCGCTCGCCGACGCCTCCGTGGTCCTGGACATCTACCCCGCCCGGGAGGACCCGGTCCCCGGCGTCACCAGCGCCCTGATCATCGACGCCGCGGCCCGCCACGGGGCGGATGTGACCGCCGAGCACGACCGGAACGCGGTGCCCGAGGTGATCGCCGGAATGGCGAAGCCCGGTGACCTTGTTCTCACCATGGGCGCCGGCGATGTGACGGACCTCGGTCCGGAGATCCTCGCCCGTCTGCATAGCCCGGAGAACTGAGGAGGTCCGTCCCATGGCGTACGAGATCGACAAGCCGGAGGAGCAGTGGCGCGCGGAGCTGACACCGCAGGAGTACCACGTACTGCGGGAGGCCGGTACCGAACGCGCCTTCACCGGTGAGTACACCGACAGCAAGGCGGTCGGCGTCTATTCCTGCCGGGCGTGCGGGGCGGAGCTGTTCCGCTCGGAGACGAAGTTCGAGAGCCACTGCGGCTGGCCGTCGTTCTACGACCCGGCGGACAGCTCGGCCGTCGAACTGATCGAGGACCGCTCGCACGGCATGGTCCGCACCGAGGTGCGGTGCACCCGCTGTGGTTCGCATCTGGGCCATGTCTTCTCGGGCGAGGGCTACCCCACCCCGACCGATCAGCGGTACTGCATCAACTCCATCTCGCTGCGGCTGACCCCCGAGGAGAGCTGAGCCCCGAGGAGAGCTGAGCCCCGAGGAGAGCTGAGCCCGACGAGAGCTGAGCCCGCGAAGAGCTGACCCCGAGCCCTCGGGCTCCTCAGCGTGGGCCGCAGCGCAGCACGGCGGCGGTCTCGGGCGGCAGTCTCAGCATGCCGTCCGGGCCCGGCAGCTCGATCCGCCGCCAGGCCGCCACCACCTCGGTGACCTCGCCGGTCCGGGGCCCGAGCCAGGTCTTGACCGGCCGGTCGCCCGGGTTGAGCAGAACCCGCAGCGGGCCGCGCTGAAAGCTGAAGCAGCCGTCCGAACCGGAGGACAGGCCCGTGTACGACCAGGTGGGGTCGGTCAGGGCCGGTTCGGCGCGGCGCAGCGCGATCAACCGGTGGTACCAGTCGAGCAGCGCCCGGTGCGGCTCCCGCTCCGGCTCCCGCCAGTCGAGGCAGGACCGCAGCCGGGTGGCCGGGTCCTGGGGGTCGGGCACGTCCCCCGCCGCCCAGCCGTGGGCGGCGAATTCCCGGCGGCGGCCGGACCGGACCGCCTCGGCCAGCTCCGGATCCTGGTGGTCGGTGAAGTACTGCCAGGGCGTGCGGGCGCCCCACTCCTCGCCCATGAAGAGCATGGGCGTGAAGGGCGCGCACAGCACCACGGCCGCCGCGCAGGCCAGCAGCCCGGGGGAGAGCCGGGCGGAGAGCCGGTCGCCGACCGCGCGATTGCCCACCTGGTCATGGGTCTGGGCGTAGCCCAGCAGCCGGTGCGCGGGGGTGGTGTGGGTGTTCAGCGGACTGCCGTGGCGGCGGCCCCGGAACGCCGAATGGGTGCCGTCGTGGAAGAAGCCGCCCATCAGCGTCTTGACCAGCGCTCCGGGCCCCTCGGCGGCGAAGTCGGCGTAGTAGCCCTGGCGCTCACCGGTGAGGAACGTGTGCAGGGCGTGATGGAAGTCGTCGTTCCACTGTGCGTGCAGACCGTGGCCGCCCGCCTCGCGCGGGGCGGTGGTGCGCGGATCGTTGAGATCGGACTCGCCGATGAGGAACAGCGGGCGGCCGGTGCGGGCGGCCAGCGCGTCCACGGCGGCCGACAGCTCGGCCAGGAAGTGCCGGGCCCGGGTGTCGCGCAGCGCGTGCACCGCGTCCAGCCGCAGCCCGTCGAGCCGGAAGTCGCGCAGCCAGGCGAGCGCGCTGCCAAGGAAGTACGCGCGCACCTCGTCGGAGCCGGGCGCGTCGAGGTTGACCGCCGCGCCCCAGGGGGTGTGGTGGGTGTCGGTGAAGTACGGGCCGAAGGCCGGGAGGTGGTTCCCGGAGGGGCCCAGATGGTTGTGGACCACATCGAGGATCACGCCGAGGCCGTGCCCGTGCGCGGCGTCCACGAAGCGCGCCAGCCCCTCAGGACCGCCGTACGGCTCGTGCACCGCCCAGGGCGCCACCCCGTCGTAACCCCAGCCGTGGGTCCCGGGGAACGGGCAGACGGGCATCAGCTGCACATGGGTGATGCCCAACTCGGCCAGGTGCGGCAGCTGTTCGGCCGCCGCGTCGAAGGTGCCCTCATGGGTGAAGGTGCCGATGTGCAGCTCGTAGAGGACCGCGCCCGGCAGTGGTCGCCCGAACCACTCCCGCTCCCAGCGGAAGCGGGAGTGGTCGACCACCGCGCTCAGCCCCTCCGGGCCGTCCGGCTGGCGGCGGGAGCGCGGATCGGGGAGCGGCGGGCCGTCGTCGAGCGCGAAACCGTACCGTGTGCCGGGCCCGGCCTCGGCCTCGGCCCGCCACCACCCGGCGCGGCCCGGGTCGGGCTCCATGGGGCGGTCCCGCCCGTCCACATGGAGCCCGACCCGCTCGGCGTGCGGCGCCCACACCTCGAACAGCACTGGCGTCTCCTCACCTCGACCTGGCTACGGTCCTCGACCATGCTGCGGGACGCGGCGCCGGCGGCGCAGCAGGGCGGCATCGGTCAGACGAGGTCGATGCGCTCCTGGGTGATGGGATACCCCGCCCTGGCGAAGTGCGCGGCCATGGGGAGGTTGGGCTTGTCCGTCGCCGCCGCGATCTTCGTGGCCCCCCGTTCCACCAGATCGTGGGTGCACTCCACCAGCAGGTCGTACGCGTAGCCGTGGCCGCGCTGCTCGGCGACGACCCCTATGAAGCTCACGCACGGGCCGCTGGGGTTGTGCGCGGGCACCTGGATGCCGACCAGCTCGCCCTCGGGCGTCCAGGCCAGCCGCCGCCACTCGCGCGGCGACGGGCACCAGGAGAAGAAGTCCATCAGCTCCCGCACCGCGGCGTCGACCCCTCCTCGTTCGATGGCGCGCCGGTCGTGGGCGTCGAGCGAGCCCGGCATGATGCGGCGCAGCACGTCCTCGATCGCCGCGTCGTCGGGCTCCGGCCGGAACTCGAGACGCCCCGGGCGTGCGGGCAGTCCGCACTCCGGCGTCCACTCATAGCGGTAGCGCTCGACCAGGGGCTCGAGCCCGCCCGCCACGGCGGCGTCGACACGGGCCTGGGCGGCGGCCCGCACCTCGGGCTGATCGCGCCAGCCAGCCGGGGCCAGCAGGCTGTACTCGGTGCGCAGCGGTGCGGTGCGCAGCAGTTCGGCGGCGGCGTCGGCCTCGCCCTCGGCGAAGTCGAACCAGTCCAGGGCGATGGGCGCGGGGTCCTCCGGCCCGGCCCACCACGCGGCGCGGGCCACGACCCGCCCCTCGCGCAGCGCCACCCAGGTCCAGTCGGGGCGGTACTCGCCGCCCTGGCCGACGGTGGCGTAGGTATGGCCGAGGGTGGCCCGGCCGACGAGCGAGGGGACGTGCAGGTCATGGAACAGATGGGCGTCGCCCTCGGTGAGGGGACGGATGACCAGATCGGTCATGGAATTCCTTCCAGGAGAGTGATGCGCTCCCGGTCGGATGCCATGTCGGCAGCTGCCTGATCGAACGATGTGTGATCAGACGCGGGTACGCCCGGGGGACAGGGGGCGGGAGCGCGAAAACGTCGTGATGTCCATTGCTCTCGCCTCCTTCCTCGACCAAGGGCGTGCCCGCACTCTATGGGCCCCGATCTCTCCGTGTCCACGCAATATTTGCCGGGCGGGGCCGGTCTGCCGCCCGCGAGGGGGAAGGAGCGGCAGACCGGCGCGCAGGATGAGGTGCACCTGACAGATCAATGAGCGGGTCGGAGCACCTGCGTGGACCGGTGTGAGACGCAGACTAGTGCACCATGCAGATCGGCGCGGCCGTTGTGTCGGGAGAGCCGCCGCCGGCCGCATAGCCGAAGGTCGTCGAGGCCCCGGCGGCCAGTGAACCGTTCCAGTCGGCGTTGGTCACCGATGCCGAGGAACCGGTGGTGGTCAGCTTGCCGTTCCAGACGCTGTCGATCCGCTGCCCGGACGGCACCGTCCAGTCGACCATCCATGAGGAGATGGGCGTGGCACCGGAGTTGGAGACCGTCACCTCGGCCTGATAGCCGCCGTTCCAGGTGCTGGTCACCTTCTGGGTGGCGGCGCAGGAGGCCGTCGGCGGGTTGCCCGGCGGGTCCGTGGGGTCGCTGCCACCGCCGCCGCTGCTGGCGCCCGGGACCGTCACCTCGCCGTTGCCGCCGTCGAAGACCACGTCGGAGCAGCTGTAGAAGGTCTCCTGGCTGTCCGAGCGCGTCCACACGGTGTAGATGATGTGGCGTCCGCTCTTGCCGGAGGGCAGATTGGCCGTCCAGGTGTACTTGCCGTCCACCGTGCCGACCTGACCGGACAGCGGCGGGTTCGTCACCGTGTTGAACGGCTGGTCCTCCAGGTCGTTCCAGGTGAGCGGCTTGGTCGGGTCGATGGGGCTCTTGGTGACATAGCTGCGGAACGACCCCGGGTGCGCCGCCCAGGCGTTGTACGAGAACTGCATCGACTTGCCGGACGTCAGATGGGTCACCGGCCAGTCCTTGCTGCCCAGGTCGAAACCGGAGAAGTCATAGACGGTGGCCGCGCCGCTGCACAGCTTGCCGTCCGGGATGAACCCCTTGGTGCGGCCCGCGCCGTCCGAGCGGAGTACCGCGAACCAGTTGTAGAACGGCGTCGCACCGCTCTTGTCGTACGCGACCTTGCACGCCGGGTTGGTCGGCTTGACCTCACCGGTCGAGGACAGGCTGTACTTCCAGCAGAGATAGGTGCGGCTGCCCGGCGCCATCGGTGCGCCATGTGCGGAGGCGCTGCCGCCGGAGAAGAAGACGAGGCCCAGGGCGGGCAGGACCGAGAGCAGGACCAGCAGTACGGACCTGCGCGCGCGGGAGCCGCCCGGAGGGCGTGCGGATGAGGCGAGTGCCAGTGATCGTCGAGGCATTGCGCGTGCTTTCCCTTCGACGTGAACGGGTCAGGAACCGTCGGCGTGGGAGCGCTCCCAATTCTTGGTGAACGTAGCGCGCCCCCGGGCGGCTGTAAATGCTTCAGGACATGAAGGCCGCAGGCTTTCTGGTGGGCCGTCGGGCGGAATGCCGGACGGCCCGTACGGGTGGCCCCGGATGGGGCGTATGGGTCGTTATGGTGGGCCCGGACGGGCTGTTCCGGTGGGCCCGGTCGGACCGTTCCGGTGTGGGCCCGTCAGTTCCGGACCAGCAGCGCCACCGGAAGCCGGGACAGCAGCTCTGCCAGCGCCGCCGAACCCTCGGCGGTCCGTCCGGTCAGCAGGTCCCGCCACCGGCCCGGCGGCAGCGGCAGTCGGGCGGAGCCCCAGCCGCCCGCCTCCGCCAGCCGCCGCGACAGCCGGGTGACCACGGTGACGGCGCCGCCGGGTGTGCTGTCCGTGCTGTCCGCGCCATCCCTGCCCTCCGTGCCCTCCCTGCCGTCTGTCCGTAAGAAGGCCACGCAGTGCTCGGCGGACGGACCGGAGGCGAGCAGCGGCGTGTACGTACTCCCCGGGCCGAACCACCCTGGACGCTCCCGGCGCAGCTTCAGTGCCGCCCGGGTGAGCAGCGGCTTTTCGGCCGACGGGCCGTCCGCCGGCTCGCCGCCCAGCTCGGGCGGGCGGCGGTTGTCCGGGTCGACGAGCGCCATATAGACGTGTTCGGTGCCCATATAGAGGTCGGGAACGCCCGGCATGGTGAGCTGGAGCAGGGCGGCGCCGAGCGCGTTGGCCCGCGCCGGTCCGTCGAGTTCGGCGCCGATCGCGGCCCACACCGACGGGTCGGCCGCACACGGCCCGGCCTCCAGGAAGGCGGTCACCTCCGCCTCGTACGCCGCGTTCCGCTCCGTCCACGTCGTCCGCAGCCCCGCCTCGCGTACCGCCTTGAGCACGGCCGGGACCAGCCGTTCGGCGTCCCCGTGGCCCAGCGCGAGCGCGGTCTGCCAGGCCGTCCAGGACAGATGGGGATCGGGGGCGGGCGCGGTGGCCGCGCGGGTCAGTTCCTCGACCGTCCGCCCCCACCAGGCCGGGCATTCGGTGAGCGCCGCCAGCCGGGCCCGGGCGTCGGCACTGCGCTTGGTGTCGTGCGTGGAGAGCACCGTGCCGGTGGCCGGCCAGTCCCTCAATCGCCGGGCCGCGAAGGCGTGGAACTCCTCGGGGACCACGGCCGGCCGTCCCGGATCGCCGCCCACCTCGGCGGCCGACAGCAGCGGGGCGTAGCGGTAGAAGGCCGTGTCCTCGACGGACTTGGCACGCAGTGCGGCCGCCGTCTGGGCGAAGCGGGCGCAGAAGTCACGGTGGTCCGGGCCGTCCCCGAGCCCGCCCAGCGCGGCGTCCCGCACCACCCGCACCACCTGGGCCTCCTGCGCCACCGTGAACGCCTCCCGGGCGTCCGCCGCCGCCGAGCGCACCATCACCGCGTCGGCGTCCGTCGCGGGCGGGCCGCCCACGGAGGCGTACGGACGGTAGACCGGCAGCCGCACCAGCAGCTCCTGGATCGCCGTGCGCAGCGCCCAGGGCGCGTGATCGCGCAGCCGGGGATCGGCCGCGCAGATGCGAGAGGCGGTTCGGGTCAGCCGCTCCACCTCGGCGGCCAGCTCATGCGTGACCACCTCATGGGCGGCGCGGCGGACCGTGGCGGCCCAATCGCCGCCCAGGTCGGCCGGGGGAGCGGCGAAGGCGCGGTAGAGGGCGGTCAGCTTCTCCAGACCGTCCGGGTCGAGGAAGAGCCCGTCGATGTGGTGCAGCGCGTCATAGCCGGTGGTCCCGGCGACCGGCCAGGTGGCGGGCAGCCGCTCGTCCCGGGCGAGGATCTTCTCGACCACGGTCCAGCGGCCGCCGCCTTCCGGCACGGCCCGCCGTCCGCCATCGCCTCCTGGCGTGATGCGCCGCCCGCCGCCTTCTGACGCTGTCCGTCGCCCGCCGCCTTCTGGCGTGATGCGCCGTCCGCCGCCGCCTTCTGGCGTGATGCGCCGTCCGCCATCGCCTTCTGGCGTGACCCCCCGGCCGTCCTCGCCCTCTGACGCGGCCCGCTGCCGGCCCCCGCCCCCGCCCCCGCGCTCCCCGTCTCCCGTCGCCGCCCGCACCGCACGGTCCAGCCGTCGCAGATATCCCTCCGGATCGGCGAGCCCGTCCGGGTGGTCGATCCGCAGGCCGTCCACGACCCCGTCCCGCACCAGCCCCAGCAGCGTGGCATGGGTCGCGTCGAACACCTCCGGGTCCTCCACCCGCACCGCGATCAGCTCGGAGATGGTGAAGAACCGCCGGTAGTTGAGCTCGGTGCGGGCCAGCCGCCACCAGCCGAGCCGGTACCACTGGGCGTCCAGCAGCTCGGCGAGCGGCAGTCCCTCGGTGCCGGGCCGCAGCGGGAAGGCGTGGTCGTAGTAGCGCAGCGTCCCGTCCTCGATCCGCAGCCGGTCCCACTCCTCGCCGAGCGGACCGCCGAGCACCGGCAGCAGCACCTTGCCGCCGTGGGCCCGCCAGTCGATGTCGAACCACCGCGCGTACGGCGACTCCGGCCCCTCCCGCAGCACCTCCCACAGCGGGGCGTTGAGCCGCTCGGGGGCGGGGGCGGCCATATGGTTCGGCACGATGTCGACGATCAGCCCGAGGCCGTGCGCCCGCGCCGTACGGGCGAGTGCGCGCAGCCCCTCCTCGCCGCCCAGTTCGGCCCGGACGGCGGAGTGGTCCACCACGTCATAGCCGTGGCTGGAGCCGGGCACCGCCTCCAGCACGGGGGACAGATGCAGATGGGAGACGCCGAGCGAGGCCAGATACGGCACCGCTCGCTCCGCCGCCGCGAACGGGAAGGCGGGCTGGAGCTGGAGGCGATAGGTGGCGGTGGGTGTGCCGGGGTCAGCCGTCATATGAACGTACGTACCCACCAGGCGCGCCCCACCACAAAAAGGACATCTACCTGAGGGGTTCGATGACCCTTCGGGGTGAAGGCGCCAACAGGACGATGGGGTCGTTGGAGGAGCGGGAAGCGGCCGCCCGAGTGCGGGCGACGCCCGAGCCGCCCGGCACCGCTTGCGGATATATATCGAGCCTCGATATATTCTCGATGCATGACGCGAAAGAATCCGTCTCTGACAGAGCCGCAGTTCTTCATCCTCGCCGCGCTCATGGACGGGCCGTTGCACGGCTACGGCATCATCAAGGCCGCCGAGACGGCCACTGACGGGCGGCTCAGGATCGCCGTCGGCACGCTCTACGGCGCGCTGGAGCGGATGGAACGGGCCGGGCTGGTGGCCACCGACCACGAGGAGATGGTGGACGGGCGGGCGCGGCGGTACTACCGGCTGACCGAGGACGGCACCGAGTTGCTCGGCCGCGAGGCGCTGCGGATGCAGCAGGCGGCGGCCTTCGTCATCGGACGCTCACGGAATCGTGGGGTGGCGGAGGCATGAACCGTCTCCTGCTCGCGGCCTACCCCGCGTCCTACCGTTCCCGGCAGGGAGACGAGTTGCTGGCCTGTCTGGCCGAGGCGTATCCCGGCCGCGCCTGGCCTCCGCTGCGGGAGATCGTGCCGTTGGTGCGCGGCGGGTTGGGGGCCCGCGCCCGTGCCGTCGTGGACGACACGGCACGGCCGTGGTGGCTGGACGGCGTTCATCTGGCGGCCCTCGCCCTCGCCGTGTTGGCACTCGTGCCGTACCTCCAGGACGTCTGGCACTGGACCCTGCACATCGATCCCGGCCAGCAGGCCATCTCGTTCCACTTCTCCGGCTGGTACCCGTGGGCGGAAGGGCCCGGCACGAAGACGCGACTGCTGCCCTACGGGCTGCTGCCGCTGGTCTGCCTGGTCGCCCTGGGGCGCGGCAAGGCGTGGATCGCGCTGCCGGCCGCGGCGGCGATGGTCTACGCCGGCGCCACTTTCCGCAGCTCCACCCTCTTCGGCCACGAAGGCAAGTACGGGCTGGGCTACTACGGGCTGGGCTCCCCGATCACGGCCCATGACCTGGCGCTGTCGGTGACGCTGTGCATCGCGTGCGCCGTGCTGGCGGTCTGTCGTACTGGTCGGCTGCGGCGCCACTCGTTCCGCTGGCTGGTGCCCGTGGTGCTCGCCATGTTCGTGGCCGGGAGCCTCCAGCTCACCGCTGTCAGTCCGGCCTTCCAGCGCGGCCTGTTCACCCTCGAAGTCGTCGCGTTGATCGCCGCGTGGGCGGCGACGGCCGCCACCGGAGACCGCCGGTGGCTGATTCCCGTCGCGGCCGTCGCGTTCATCCGTACGCAGGCGATCGTCGCCCGGCCGGACGGGTTCATGAATTCCCTGCCGACGCTGGTGGTCCTCGTCCTCCTGATCGCACCTCTTCCGGCCCTGGCGATCGCCGCTCAGCGCAGGCAGGACCATTCGCTCGCCGGATAGCGGACCAGCACCGCGCACGAGGCACACGAAGAAGGAAAGCGATGACTCAACACGACAGCTCGACCCTGCCCGCACACCGCCCGGACACCTCCGGCCAGACCCCGGAAGTCTGCGCCGTATCCGGCCCTTCGAGTACAAAACGGCCGTGGATGCCGCCTCTGCTGTACGCCCTTGGACTCCTGGTGATGTACCTGTTCGCCGTCTGCACCCCGGTCGGGCAGCGGGCCGAGAACGGGATCTTCAACAGTTCGGATGCCGGCTCGCTGGACGCGTGGTTCTACCCCTTGTCGGGATCGGAGTTGGACTCGACGCCTATGCCGCCGATGGGAGAGAGCGCCGAGCCCACTCTGATGGTGGGTCTGGCCGTCCTCGTGGTCCTCGCCCTGGTGGGACGGTACTGGTGGCGGGGGTGCGCGGCGCTCGCGATCGTCGTTCTCACCGCCGGGGGCGGCGAGGTGCTCCACAAGGTCCTGCCCCGCCCCGACCTGGTGAACGCCCCCGAGAATCTCGTCTTCCAGGGCTTCCCCAGCGGGCACGCGACCGTCCCCGCCGCGCTGACCCTCGCCGCCGTCCTCGTCGTCGCTCCCCGCATCCGCCCCTACGTCGCCGCGATCGGTGTGCTGTGGCTCGCCTGCGTCGCCTCCGCCTCCGCCACCATGGGCGGCCACCGGCCCAGCGACGTGCTCGGGGCCACCCTGATCGCCTGCACCTGCTCCGCCCTCGCGACCTGGCTGGTGCCGCTGCTGCCGCGCGCCGCCGCACCAGACGTCATGCCGATCCCCCGTGCGCTGCCCGCCGTCGTCCTCGCTCTGTCGGCGGCCCTCGCCCTCGTCTGCGGCGCGCGGGACGACTCCCTCACACGGTCACTGACCTCCGGGGCGACGGGGTTCGTGTGCGTGGCCCTGGTCTGGTACGCCGCAGTGATACTGCCCTCGCGGCTCGCGCAGACCGCAGGCCGCGCCCCTCGGTCCAGGCGGGCCCCGGACCTATAAGCAGACACCAGCCCCTAGGCAGGCCGTTGCAGCACCATCAGGCTGCGGGCCACCAGGGTCAGCCGGTCGCCCGCCGCCACCTTCGGACCGCTGCCCGGTTCCACGCCCTCCGGCACCGCCGTGTCCACGATGAGCTGCCACTGCTTGCCGTGGTCGATGGGTACGACGAAGTCCAGTGGCTCGTGGTGGGCGTTGAACAGCAGCAGGAACGAGTCGTCGGTGATGCGTTCACCGCGCGCTCCCGGTTCGGAGATCGCGCTGCCGTTGAGGAAGACCGCGAGGGACTTGGCGTGTGCGGCCTGCCAGTCGCGTGGGGTCATCTCCTCTCCCTCATGGGTGAACCAGGCGATGTCCGACAGCTCGTCATGGGTGCCCTCCACCGGCCGGCCGTGGAAGAAGCGGCGGCGCCGGAAGACGGGGTGGTCGCGGCGCAGCCACACCAGCGCACGGGTGAAGCGCAGCAGCTCCAGGGCCGAGCGGTCCTCCCGCTCGCCGTCCTGCCCCTTGGCGTGATGCGGCCAGCGCACCCAGGACACCTCGTTGTCCTGGCAGTACGCGTTGTTGTTGCCGCCCTGGGTGCGGCCGAACTCATCGCCGTGGCTGAGCATCGGCACGCCCTGGGAGAGCATCAGGGTGGCGATGAAGTTGCGCATCTGGCGCTCGCGCAGCGTCCGCACCGCCGGATCGTCGGTCTCGCCCTCGACGCCGCAGTTCCAGGACCGGTTGTAGCTCTCGCCGTCCTGGTTGGACTCGCCGTTGGCCTCGTTGTGCTTCTCGTCGTAGCTCACCAGGTCGCGCAGGGTGAAGCCGTCATGGCAGGTGACGAAGTTGACCGAGGCCAGCGGGCGTCGCCCGTCGCCCTGGTAGAGGTCGGAGGAGCCGGTCAGCCGGGAGGCGAACTCGGCCAGCGTCCTCGGCTCACCGCGCCACAGATCCCGCACGGTGTCCCGGAACTTGCCGTTCCATTCGGTCCACAGGGGCGGGAAGTTGCCGACCTGGTAGCCGCCCTCGCCGACGTCCCAGGGCTCGGCGATCAGCTTCACCTGGCTCACCACCGGATCCTGCTGGACCAGGTCGAAGAACGAGGACAGCCGGTCCACCTCGTGGAACTGCCGGGCCAGCGTCGCCGCCAGATCGAAGCGGAAGCCGTCCACATGCATCTCGGTCACCCAGTAGCGCAGCGAGTCCATGATCAGCTGGAGCACGTGCGGGGACCGCATCAGCAGGGAGTTCCCGGTGCCGGTGGTGTCCATGTAGTACCGGCGGTCCTCGGTCAGCCGGTAGTACGAGGCGTTGTCCAGGCCCCGGAAGGAGAGCGTGGGGCCCAGGTGGTTGCCCTCGGCCGTGTGGTTGTAGACCACGTCCAGGATGACCTCGATGCCCGCCTGGTGCAGCGCCCGGACGGCCGATTTGAACTCCAGCACCTGCTGGCCCCGGTCGCCCCAGGAGGCGTAGGCGTTGTGCGGCGCGAAGAAGCCGATGGTGTTGTAGCCCCAGTAGTTGGCCAGCCCCGCGTCGGCCAGCCGGTGGTCGTGGACGAACTGGTGTACGGGCATCAGTTCCAGCGTGGTGACGCCCAGCTCGGTCAGGTGTTCGATGATCGCCGGATGGGCGAGCGCCGCGTAGGTCCCGCGCAGCTCCTCGGGCAGCCGGGGATGGCGCATGGTCAGCCCCTTGACATGCGCCTCGTAGATGACCATGCGGTGGTAGTCGGTGCGCGGCGGGCGGTCGTCGCCCCAGTCGAAGTACGGATTGACCACCACCGACGCCATGGTGTGCGGGGCGGAGTCGAGGTCATTGCGCTTGTCGGGCCGCCCGAAGTGGTAGCCGTAGACCTCCTCGCCCCAGTCGATCCGCCCACTGATCGCCTTGGCGTACGGATCCAGCAGCAGCTTGGCGGAATTGCAGCGGTGTCCGAGCTCCGGTTCGTACGGGCCGTGGGCCCGGAAGCCGTAGCGCTGCCCCGGCATGATCCCCGGCAGATAGGCGTGGCGGACGAACGCGTCGGACTCCCGCAGCTCGACCGCCGTCTCCGAGCCGTCGTCGTGCAGGAGGCACAGCTCGATGCGGACAGCGGCCTCGGAGAACACCGCGAAGTTGGTTCCGGCGCCGTCGTAGGTGGCGCCAAGGGGATAAGCCTGTCCCGGCCAGACCTGCATACGTCGACTCTTCCACTTCTTCTCCGGGGGCCGCGAGCACCCGGGCACCGGACGGAACATGACCGACCATGCATCCTTTCCCAACTGGCCGGAGCCATCCGCTCTTTCGACAGAACTTCCTCAAAAGTGAGGCAACCTACGGCCATATCGGTTCGTCCTACCGGGTGACCTGACGCATACGCGTATACCGCTATGCGGTCTGATAAGACGACAGGGGGGAATGGGGGAGGATGTGCGCAAGGTGATGCACCGCCACCTGGGCAAGGTGGTGGCCGGCGCGGCCGTGGCGATCACCGCCACGGCCGTCATGGTCGGGGTGACGCTCCCGGGGAGCGCGTCCGGCGAGGAGGGCTCGGGTGGGGGACCCCAGAGCTCCTCGGCGGAGCAGGGCCAGGCGGCCCGGCAGCAGCCGGGCGTGGTGGAGGAGGCGCCCGAGCAGGGCAGGACCGGCAGCGGCCGCGATCCGCTGACCGACGACGAGATGAAGCGCGCCCAGACCCTCGCGGCCGGGCGCGACTTCCGTATGAGCAGCGAGGACGTCAAGGGCGCCAAGGGCCCCGAGCGGCTCTCCACCGACCTCGCGGAGCTGAGCCCCGACGAGGTGGGGGCCGCCGACCCGCCGCGCCGCGCCGAGGTGACGTACTACGACTACAAGGACGACACCTACGTCACCAAGACGGTCGACCTCGGCAGCGGCAAGGTCACCGGCACCGACACCCAGCGCGGGGTGCAGCCGCCGCCCAACCGCGACGAGGTGATGGAGGCCGCGCGGCTGCTGATGGGCGACAAGCTGGGCGAGGGTCTGAAGAAGGACTTCAAGGACGCCACCGGCAAGGCGCTGACCCGCCCGGACCAGCTGACCGTCACCGGCTTCGTCTACCGCGCGGGCGAGGGCAGCAACCCCGGTCCGACCGCGGTCCAGGACTGCGGCAAGCACCGCTGCGTACGGCTGTTCACCCGGGTGGTGAACGGGCCCTGGATCGACGCCCGGCAGATGGTGATCGACCTGAGCGCCCACAAGGTCACCAAGCTCGGCTAGGGCCCGGCCCCGGCGTCTCGCACACCTCTCAACGTTTCATTACAGGAGTCCCCTTATGCCTGACAGCAGGCTCCGCCGCGCCCGTGCCCGGGTCGCGGCGGCCATCGGCGCCTCGGCGCTGCTCGGCACCGTGGCGATCGCCGCCGGGCCGGTCGGCACCGCCCAGGCGGCCCCGCGGACCGCTGCCGCGGCGGATTGCAGCGCCCCGTACAGAATCGAGCAGAAGCTCGACGGCGGCACCGTCTGGCGGATGTGCTGGCACTACGAGAGCAAGGCCGGTCTCGTGCTCGACGACGTCTCGTACCAGCCCAAGGGCGAAAGCGCCCCGATCAAGGTGCTGACCTCGGCGAAGCTGGGCCAGATCCATGTGCCCTACGACGACGGCAGCAATGAGTACGACGACCTCACCGGACAGGACTTCGCCCAGGGGCTCCAGCAGCTGGATCCGGCCGAGTGCCCCGGCGGCACCATCAAGACCGTGCGGGTGCCCGACGCATGGGACCCCGATCACCCGAATGTGAAGGGCCTGTGCGCCACCACCCGGGCCCGCGGCCACGCCTACCGCATGGGCGAGGGCGGCTTCGGAGCGGGCAGTGAGAACAAGGTCTACCAGCTCCAGGGCAAGGACCTGCTGCTCTACACCGTCAACCAGGTCGGCTGGTACGAGTACATCACCGAGTGGCGGTTCGCCGGTGACGGCACCATGACCATGCAGGTCGGCGCCACCGGCACGCTCTCCCCGATGGACTACGACGCGGGCGACGGCCGCGGCTGGCCCATCGGCAAGGGCGCCAAGGACTACGCCACCAGCCACGCCCACAACGTCTTCTGGCGGCTGAACTTCGGGCTGGACGGCTCGCCCAAGAGCAAGGTCGAGCAGTACGACTCCAAGACCACCGCGGCCGCCGGGCGGATCCCGAAGACCAAGACCACCCGCACCAAGGTCACCAAGGAGCTGGCCGGTGACGCGGCGGCGGCGCGCTGGTGGCGCGTGGTCAGCACGGCGGGCAAGAACAAGGACGGCCATCCGCGCAGCTACGAGATCGTTCCCGGCCACACCACCAAGTACCAGGGACGTAGTTTCACCAAACACGACGTCTACTTCACCGAGTACAACAAGTGTGAACAATTCGCCAGTAACAATCTGCGCAATTGCGGCACCGGTGCCGGTAAGAGCGTCGACAAGTGGGTCAACGGGCAGACCCTCAAGCACCCCATCGTGTGGGTCAACATCGGGTTCCATCACATCGCCCGGGATGAGGACCAGGAGCCGATGCCGGTGCACTGGCAGGGCTTCCAGCTCTCCCCGCGCGACGTCACCGCTATGAATCCCCTCACGCCGCCTGCACTGTCCGGACACAACGGCCATACAGAAGGGGAACGTTGACCTGATAGGCAGGACCTGAGTGTCGCACCGCCCCCGCCAGCGCAGTAGTCTGCGGTGATCGTTGGACGGGGGCGGAAGGCGGTGCACAGGTGAGCTCGGGCGGGCTGGAGCTGCCCCCCGGTGACGGAGGTCCCGGGGGTGACGGCTCCACCGACGCACCTCCCGGCGCGGTGTCCCTGGTGCGGCCGATGGAGATCGGAGCGGAACTGGACTGGGGCGCCGAAGCCTGGAGCGAGGTACGCACACGCGCACGCCGGGCCGGGCGGGCCTATATCTGGCTCAACCTCGTGGAACAGCGGCTGCGCGCCGTCGTCAGCGCCGTGCTGCGGCCCATCTACGAGCCGGTCCACGGCGAGGACTGGGTCATCGCCGCGGCCGGCCCCGCCGGGCAGGAGTGGGTGCAGCGGGCGGTCGCCGTACGGGAGGTCAGCCGGCGCAAGGGCTATCTGCTCGACCCGGCCGACGACAATGTCGTCAGCTTCCTGACCCTGCCGCAGCTGCGGGAGCTCCTCGTCCAGCACTGGCCGTGCTTCGAGCCGTACCTCGACGACCGCCGCGAGGTGGAGCTGGCCCTGGACGAGCTGGAGGTCTCCCGCAATGTGGTCTCCCGCAACCGCGCCCTGTCCGAGACGGTCCTCGCCCAGGCCGAGCGGGCCTCCGCCCGGCTGCTGGAGATCCTCGGCAGCGGCACCGGCTCCCCCTCCGCCGACCGGCTGCCCATCGACGCCGTCGAGGACCTCGTCGGCGACCGCTACGCCGATGTGGTCGGCGTCCACTCCGACCGGGTGCGGCTCCAGCGCCAGCTGCCCGCCGAGGATCTCTTCGGCAACGCCCGCCGCCTCGACGCCGTCGGCATCGGGCTCAACCTCCTGGTCCAGAACTACTCGGGCCGCCGGCTGGTCCGGCTGGCCGAATCCGGCTGCCGGGCCCGGCTGCTCTTCCTCAACCCGGCGAGCAGCGCGGTGCGGCGGCGGGAGCGCGAACTCGGCCTGAAGAAGGGCGAGATGAGCCGCTCGGTGGAGATGAACATCCTCCATATGCGGCGGGTGCGCGCCCGGCTGCGGGACCCGGACGCGTTCGAGATCCATGTCTTCGACGAGACGCCCCGCTTCACCGCCTACCTGGTCAACGGCGACGGCGCGGACGGCCTGGCCGTCGTCCAGTCGTACCTGCGCAAGGCCCGGGGCATGGAGGCCCCGGTCCTGGTGCTGCGCGGCGGCGGACGGGGCCGCGAGGTCGTCCGCGAGGGCGCGGCCGAGGAGGGCGAGGGCGGGCTCTTCGGCACCTACCGCGAGGAGTTCGAGAGCGTCTGGGCGGACTCCCGGCCGGTGTCCTGAACTGACGTTATGAGCCGGTGCCCTGGTACGGCGGCCGGAGGGCGCGGGCGGCCCAGCGGCCGTCGGTGCGGCTGATGTGCACCGGGTGGTCGAAGCACTTGGTGATGTGGTCCGTGGTCACCACCGCGTCCACCGCGCCCGACGCCAGGCACTCCCCGGTGCGCAGCAGCATGGCGTGGGTGGTGCTGGCGGGCAGCTCTTCCAGGTGGTGGGTGACCAGGACGGTGGCCAGTTCGGGGTGGTCCCGGCGCAGGGTGTCCAGGCTCTCCAGCAGCTGCTCACGGGCGGCCAGATCCAGACCGGTGGCCGGTTCGTCGAGCAGCAGCAGCCGGGGGAGGGGCATCAGCGCCCGGGCGATCAGCACCCGGCCGCGCTGACCCTGCGAAAGGGTCGGCCAGCGCGCGTCCAGCTTCCCGCCCATGCCCAGGGTGGTCAGCAGCCGGTCGGCCCGGTCGCGCTGGTCGGGACTGGGGCGGTGGCGGGGGACCGGCTCCACGGTGTTGGTCAGCCCGGTGAGCACCACGTCCCGCACCCGCAGCGGGGAGCGCAGCGGATGCCGGGGATCCACATGGCCCACGAACGACCGCAGCTCCCGCAGATCCACTCGCCCCAGCGTGCGGCCGAGGACGTCCACCGTGCCGCGGGTGGGGTGCACCAGCGCGCCCGCCAGGCTGAGCAGGGTGGACTTGCCCGCGCCGTTGGAGCCGAGCAGCGCCCAGTGCTCGCCCTGGTGGACGGTGAGCGAGATCGAGCGCAGCAGCGGGGTGCCGTCGCGCACCACGTCCACCTCGCGCAGGCTGAGTACGGGGACGGCCGGGGCGGTCACGGGGCCGCCACCTCCTTTTCGCTGTTGTCGCTTTCGAGTTCGCTTGTGTGGCTGTGGCTGTGGCTGTGGATCTCGCTGTGGCCGCGGCCGTCGCCGTCGCCGTCGAAGAGGTCCATGACGGCCTCGAGGTGGGAGACCGTGGCCGAGATCGCGGTGTCGGCGTCCCCGCGCGCCAGCCCGTCCAGCAGTTCGGCGTGGGCGCACGACACATCGGGGAGGGCGGGCTCGTGGCTGACCATCTCCACCAGCGCCTCGCGCAGCACCGGCAGGACGGAGGTGAACAGGCCGAGCAGCACGGCGTTCCCGGACAGCTCCACCACGGTCTGGTGGAAGGCCAGATCGGCGTCCACGAAGGCGGCCGGATCGCCTCCGGCCCGCTCCTCGCGCAGCGCGAGGTGGTCCCGCAGCCGCCCGATGTCCTCGGGGCGGATGCGCCCGGCGGCCAGCCGGGCGGCCTCGACCTCGAGGGCGCGGCGCACCTCGTACACCTCCCGCAGCCGGGCCCGGCGCAGCAGCCGCCGCATATCTCCCTCCCCGGCGGGGGCCGGGGGCCGCGCGGCGTAGGTGCCCGAGCCGTGGCGGACCTCGACCAGTCCGTCATGGGCCAGCAGGCGTACGGCCTCCCGCACCGAGGAGCGGCCGACGCCCAGTTCGGCGGCGAGCGCGACCTCGTTGGGCAGTCGCTCACCGGGCCGCCAGCGGCCCTCGGTGAGCATCGCGCGCAGGGCGCTCTCGACCCGTGGCACCACGGGTCCGTGCCGCAAGCGTGCCGTCTCCGCCGCCACCGCCGCCGCCTCTCCCTGAACGATCACCCGAGGACGGCGGGGACTCTAACACAGAGTCCTCAGACGTCTGAGGACTCGGTTCGGCGCACCGGCCGTTGTCAGTGGTGCATGGGAAGGTGGTGCACACATGGGGGAAGTACGACAAAGGGAGGGGCGGCCATGGGCTGGCACCGGGGGCTGCTGATCGGATTCGACCTGGAGACGACGGGCACCGATCCGCGCACGGCACGGATCGTGACGGCGGCCGTGGTCGAGGTGAGGGGCGGGGAGCCGGTCGGGCGCCGCGAGTGGCTGGCCGACCCCCAAGTGCCCATCCCCGAGGACGCCGTGGCGGTGCACGGGATCACCGGTGAGCGGGCGGCGGCGGAGGGCAGGCCCGCGCGCGAGGTGGTCGAGGAGGTCGCCGAGGTGCTGGTGGCTCACTGGCGGGCCGGCGCCCCGGTGGTGGCGTACAACGCGGCGTTCGATCTCAGCCTGCTCGCCGCCGAGTTGGGGCGGCACGGGCTGCGCCCGCTGAGCGAGCGGCTGGAGGGCGCCGAGACCGGCCCCGTCGTGGATCCGTACACGATAGACCGCGCCGTCGACCGCTATCGCAAGGGCAAGCGCACGCTGGAGGCGGTCTGCGGGGAGTACGGGGTGGTGCACGACCGCGCCCATGACGCCGGGGCGGACGCGCTGGCGGCGGTGCTGGTCGCCTGCGCGCTCGCCGAGCGGTACGGCGAGGTCGCCGGGCTCGAGCTGTGGGACCTCCACCGCAAGCAGGTGGGGTGGTACGCGCACTGGGCGGCCGACTTCCAGTCCTGGCTGCGCCGCAAGGGCACTCCGGACGCGGTCGTGGACGGCGGCTGGCCGCTGCGGGAGGCGGGGGCCGTGGTGGGGTAGGCCGGGCGGATGTCGGAGCGCGCCGCATCGCCGCACCGATGAGTTTCCGGCGGCGGGCCGGTCCGTACGTATGGGGGACGGACCACGGACCACGGACCACGCAGCACGGACTCGAGCGAGGAGAAGACGACCGTGACCGACGAACAGACAACCATGATCGATTTCGGACCCACGGCGCAGCGGGTGACGGCGCTGCTCAGCGGGATCTCGGACGAGCAGCTCAGCGCGCCCACACCGTGTGGCGCCTACTCCGTCGCAGATCTGCTCGACCACTTCATGGGGCTCGCCCTCGCCATGCGCCAGGCCGCCGAGAAGACCACGTCCGCGGCGGGCCCCGCCCCCGGGCAGGGGTCGGCCGACCGGCTGGACCCCGACTGGCGGCAGGAGCTGCCGCGCCGCCTGGACGCGCTGGCCGTGGCCTGGCGCGAGCCGTCCGCCTGGCTGGGCACCACGGAGGCCGGGGGCGTCACCATGCCTGCCCAGATGATGGGCATCGTGGCGCTGGACGAGCTGGTGATCCACGGCTGGGATCTCGCCCGCGCCACTGGGCAGCCCTACGACTGCGATCCGCGCAGCGTCGAGACCATCATCGAATGGCTGGCGGCGGTCCCGGACGAGGAGCGCCCGAAGGAGCTGTTCGGCCCCATGGTGCCCGTCCCGGCCGATGCGTCGCCGCTGGACCGCGCGATTGCCTTGAGCGGCCGCGACCCGGGATGGCACGCCTGAGCGAACGCCACACGGCGCGCCGATCGGCCCGGTGCGCCTGCGGCGGGCTATCCCCTCCCCGCCCCTTCCCGCAACCGGGGCTCCGCCCCAAGCCCCGCAACGGGGGCTTGGCCCCAGACCCTGGAACTGGGGCTCTGTCCCAGGCCCTGGACCGGGCTCTGTCCCCGGGCCTGAACCGGGGCTTCGCCTCGGGCCCCGTAACCGGGGCTCCGTCCCAGGCCTGCAACCGGGCTCCGCCCCTTCCCGGCAGCAACGATGCGTGGCTCCGCCGTCTGGGCAGGGCTCCGCTCCTCGGCGCCGGGGTCCAGGGGTGGAGCCCCTGCCACGCGGCGGAGCCGCATATCGATGCTGCGGGAAGGGGCGGGGAGGGGAAAGCCCCGATATGCGGCTCCGGTGCGTGGTGGGCCCCTGCGGCGGAGCCGTTCGTTCAGAACGTGTGCCAGCGCACCGCCGTGTCGCCCTCCCGCAGGGACGCGATGCGGCGGGCGAACTCGGCGCGGGCCGCCGGGTTGCCCGGGGCGTGCTGGGAGACCCAGGCGCAGCTGGCGGTCTCCCGCGCGCCCCGCAGCACCGCACAGCCGGACCACTCGCGGACGTCCCAGCCGTACTCCGCCACGAACGCGTCGTACTCCGCCGCGTCGAGCCCATAGCGGTCCCGGGACAGGGCCATCACCACCAGATCGTGCTCGCGCAGATCGTGCGAGAAGGTCTCCAGGTCCACCAGCACCGGGCCTTCCGGGCCGATATGCACATTGCGCGGCAGCGCGTCGCCGTGGATCGGCCCGGGGGTGAGGCGCGGGGGCAGCTCCTCGACGGCGGCCGCGAAGTCGTCCCGGCGGGCGCGCAGATACGCCGCGTCCGCCGCCTCGATCGCGTCCCCGGCCAGCCGCAGCCAGCGCTCGACCCCGCCCAGCAGATCGCGGCGCGGCAGCGGAAGCGGCGCCGGGTCGCCGGGCGGGTCGGGCAGGGCGTGCACCATCCGCAGCAGCTCCGCGAGATCGCGCGCCCCGGCGGGGCGTACCGGGTCGGGAAGCCGCTGCCAGTACGTGACGAGATGGTTGGCGAACGGAAGCGGCTGCTCGGGGCCGAAGCGCCGGTCGGGGCGGACCGCGGGCAGCCCCTCCCGGGCGAGCCAGTCGGCGATCCTCAGCTCCCGGGCGGCCCGGTCCCACACCTCCAGGTCGCGGCTGATCCGGACCACCAGGGAGAGGCTGTCGACGGCGAAGACGGCGTTCTCACCGAGGGCCAGCAGCCGGGCCTCCGCCGTACCGGCCCGGTAGGGCGGCAGCGCGGCCGAGAGCACCGCCCGCGCCCGCTCCTCGGTGAACGCGACCTCCGCCACCGCATGCCCTTTCTCCTCGCCGAGTTCTCGCGGCCAGTTCTCGCCGCCAGTTCTCGTTGCCAACTTCTCTTCGCCGAGTTCTCGTCGTCGACTTTTCCCTGCCGACGGCCAAGTCTCGCATCGAGCCGTGCGCCCCCGCCGTACCGATGCCGTACCGACGCCGTATCGACCACCGCATCGACCGCCGCAGGTAGAACCGCTTGACTGCACCGCCCGCCCTCCGCACGATGACGTGGGCTCTCCCTCCCGGACCGCCCTCTCACCGCGTCCGAAGGGGGCCCCGCCGTGATACCCGTGACCGCCGACCCGGCGCGCTCGGACCCGGGCTCCGCCAAGGGCCGCGGCGCCGACGCCAAGGGCCAGGGAAGCGGTGTGACTCGCCGTCAGGGATCCGGCCACGGGGCGTGGTTCCTGGTCCTGCCCGCGCTGATCCCGATCCTCCTCCTCAGCGTCGGCCCGCTCCTCTACGGCATCGCGCTCGCCTTCACCGACTCCCAGGCGGGCCGCACCGACCCCACCCAGTGGATCGGGCTGCTCAACTTCCAGGACCTGCTGCGCGACACCCTCTTCTGGGAGTCGTTCCGGATCGGCATGGTGTGGGCGGTGGCCGTCTCCGTGCCGCAGTTCCTGCTCGCGCTCGGCCTCGCGCTGCTGCTCCACCAGGATTTGCGGTTCCGCTGGCTGTCGCGGGCGCTCGCGATCGTTCCCTGGGCGATGCCGGAGGTCGTGGTCGGCATCATGTGGCGGCTGGTCTACCACCCCGACGCGGGGGTGCTCAACGAGACGCTGGGCACCCACCGCGACTGGCTCGGCAGCTTGTCCACCGCCCTGCCCGCCGTCGTCGTGGTCGGCATCTGGGCGCGGCTTCCGCAGGTCACGGTCACCCTGCTGGCCGGGCTCTCGAATGTGCCGCGCGAACTGCACGAGGCCGCGGCCATGGACGGCGCCGGCGCCTGGCGCCGCTTCCGCACCGTCACCTGGCCTGCCATCAGGCCCATCGCCCTCGCCATCAGCGCGCTCAGCTTCATCTGGAACGTCAACTCCTTCGCGCTGGTCTACGTCCTGACGGGCGGCGGGCCCGGCGGCCGCACCCGGCTGCCGATGCTCTTCGCCTATGAAGAGGCCTTCCGCTACGGCCAGTTCGGCTACGCGGCGGCGATGGGCTGTGTGCTGGTGGCGGTGGTCTCCATCCTGCTGGCCGTCCATCTCGTGGCCCGGCTGAAGGGAGACGACGAGGCATGAGCCCCCGCCCCAACGAAAGACGCCCGCGCCCCAGCATCACCCGTAGCCCCAGCCCCAGCCCCCGCCTCAACGAAAGACGTCCCCGCCCCACCGCCAGGCGCCGCGCGGCGCGCACCGGCCAGTACCTCGCCCTCCTCGGCTATCTGGTCTTCCTCGCCTTCCCCCTCCTGTGGCTGGTCTCCACCGCGTTCAAGCCGCCGCGCGAGCTGGCGAGCCTCCACCCTGGCTGGATCCCCGACCACCCCACCCTCGACAACTTCCGCCAGGCCTTCGAGGAGCAGCCGCTGCTGCGGTCCGCGGGCAACAGCCTGATCGCCTCCCTCGCCGCCGCGGTCATCACCGTCGTCATCGCCACCCCGATGGCCTATGTGATGGCCCGCCACCACCGCTCCGTGCTGTCCCGGGCGGCCACCGGCTGGATCGTGGTCAGCCAGGCGTTCCCCTTCGTCCTGGTGATCATTCCGCTGTTCCTCGTGCTCAAGGAGGTCCGCCTGATCGACTCCCTCTCCGGGTTGATCATGGTGTACGTGGTGTGGTCCCTGCCGTTCGCCCTGTGGATGCTGGCCGGGTACGCACGGGCCGTACCGCGCGAGCTGGAGGAGGCCGCGGCCGTGGACGGCGCGGGCAGACTGCGGGTGCTGATCTCCGTCACCATGCCGCTGCTGACCCCCGGCATCGTGGCCACCGCCCTCTTCGCGTTCATCACCGCCTGGAACGAGTTCTTCTTCGCGCTCGTCCTGCTCAAATCCCCGCGGAAACAGACGATGCCGATCATCCTCACCCACTTCATCGGAACCGAGGGCGTCGCCGACCTCGGCCCGCTCGCCGCCGCCTCACTGCTGGCGACGCTGCCCTCGCTCGTGCTGTTCGCGCTCATCCAGCGCCGGATCACCAGCGGCACCCTGGCCGGGGCGGTGAAGCGCTGATGCGCCGCCGAACGCTGCTGGCCGCGTCCGCCACCGGGGCGCTGCTGTCCGGCTGCGCGCCCGAGCGGCGGCGGGCGACCGGCGGCCGGATCACCCTGCGCTTCCAGTCCCTGGCCTGGCAGCAGGAATCCGTGGCGGCCAACAAGCAGTTGGTGGGGGAGTGGAACGCGGCCCATCCCGACATCCGGGTCGAGTATGTCCAGGGCAGCTGGGACGGCGTCCACGACCAGCTGCTCACCTCCTTCGAGGGCGGTGAGGCGCCCGACATCATCCACGACGCCACCGACGACCTCGCCGACTTCGCCTACGGTGGCTATCTCGCCGATCTCACCGACCTCCTGCCCCGGCGGCTCAAGGACGAGATCCCGCCCCGGACCTGGCAGACCGCCACCTTCGACGGTGGCGTCCACGGGGTGCCGTTCCTCCAGGAGCCGCGCGTGCTCATCGCCAACCGCGCGCTGCTGGAGCGGGCCCGGGTGCGGATCCCCACCGCCGAACGGCCCTGGAGCTGGGCCGAGTTCGAGGACGCGGCCGAGGAGCTGACCCGGGACGGGGCGTACGGCGTGGCCTGGCCGCTCAAGGAGCCGGTCTCCGCGACCCTCAACCTCTCGCTCTCCACCGGCGGCAAGGTCTTCCACCGGGGTACGGACGGCAAGGTCACCGTCCGGTTCGACGCCGCCGACCAGCGGGTGCCCCGTGTCATACACGACCAGTTGGGCGGCGACCGCACCGCCGCGCGGACCACCCTCGGCATGGGCGGCTCCGACACCCTCCCCGGCTTCTTCGGCGGGAAGTACGCGATGGTGCCGCTCGGCTTCTCCTACCGCCAGCAGATCGCGCAGCAGGCGCCCAAGGGGTTCGCCTGGACCGTACTGCCGTCCCCGGCCGGGCCCGACGGCGACCAGCGGCAGGGGGTCAGCCCGCAGACGCTGTCCATCGCCGCCGACAGCCCGTACCAGCGGGAGGCCGCCCGCTTCATCGACTTCTTCCTGCGCCCGCCGCATATGGTGCGGCTCGCCCGGGGCGACTGGATGCTCCCCACGGGCCGGACCGCGCTGCGGGACCCCGCCCTGCGCACCCGCCGCCACGGCTGGGCCACCGGCACCGCCCTGGCCGGACAGCTGCGCCCGGCGCCCGCGCAGACGGTGCGCGGCTACCCGGAGTGGAAGGACAAAGTGGCCACCCCGGCGCTACAGGAGTACTACAGCGGGGCAATCGGAATGGAGGAGCTGCGCGAGCGGCTCGTCGACGACGGAAACCTGGTGCTCGCCCGCTACCAGCGGTAGGACCCGGCGGCAGGACCCGCAGCGCCGCCGAAGCACCTGGTCCTGCCATGGACCCGGTCCTCCAAGCAGACCATTACCCCCTGACAAAGGTTGCCCTTGCCCGATCTTGTCCTTTCCCTTAACGCCTTCTTACCTTCAGGTGAACTCTTGCCTGTCGCCAGAAAGATTGACCATGCCCCGAGACATACCGCCGCTCGCCGAGGTCCGCCGGATCACCGAGAAGAAGCGAGACGCGTGGTGGACCGTCATGCTCGTGGACCCGGTGGCCACACCGCTGGTCCGCTGGATCGCCAAGTACACCCGGGCCACCCCCAACCAGCTCACCTGGGGTGCGTTCCTGGTGGGCCTCGGCTCCGCCGCGTGCTTCGCTCAGGGCGACTGGAGATGGCTGCTGCTCGGGGCCGTGCTCTACCACGTGAGCTTCATCTTCGACTGCATGGACGGCAAGCTGGCCCGGCTGACCGGCACCGGCTCGGTCTTCGGGGCCTGGCTGGACTTCGTCTTCGACCGGATCCGGGTGCTGGTCTGCTCGATCGCCCTGATGGGCGGGCAGTACGCGCGCACGGATGACGTCCTGTATCTGTGGCTGGCGCTCGCCGTCGCCTCCCTGGACTCGCTGCGCTACATCGACTCGCTGGAGATCTTCAAGATCCGGCACGGGATGCGCAAGCAGATCAAGGCCCGGATGCGGGCGGCCCGCAAGGCCGAGAACCAGGCCGAGCTGGCCTTCATGGAGGATCTGCTGCGGGAGAACCCCGAGGCCGACCTGGAGACGGACCGCGACACGGTGGCTCCCTTGGAGCCCGTTACTCCTCTGGAGCCAGTCGCTCCTCTGGAGCCCGTTGCTCCGCTGGAGCCGGTGGTGGCTCTGGAGGCCACGGCGACCCTGGAATCCACGACCGCCCCGGGCTCGACCCCGGCCCCCGCCGCGCGCCGTCGCCCCGCCGTCGTCGATCTGCACCAGGAGTTCCGGCGCCGCTTCCCGTGGTGGGTCCGGTGCCGGAACTTCCTACAGCGCCACCGCATCCGCGCTCATCTCATCAGCGGTATCGAGTTCCAGATGGGCGTGTTCATCATCGGCCCGGCCGTCGACGCGGTGGTGGCGACGACCGTCGTATCGGGTGCGCTGCTGCTCGTCTTCGAGCTGGCCATCATCTACAAGTTGCTCTTGTCCACCCGGGACTTCACCCGCACCATCAACTCCTTCGAGACGGCCGAAGAACGCGTCCCGGCCGCCACCTCGGTCAGCTCCTGAGCGAGGACCAGCCACTGCTCCGGCGTCACATACGCCACCACGACGTCCCGCCCCAGCCCGGCCGCCCGGAACGCCCGGTCGAGCGCGCGGGCGGGGCAGACCCGGCGCAGTGACGCGTGGAGCGAGCCGCCGACCCCGGTGAAGCCCAGCTCGACCAGGTCCGCGTAGGCGGACCGGGCCGCCGGGTCGGTGAGCAGCGGACGCGGCCGGCGGGTCAGCCGCAGGATCCCGCCGTCCACCGCGGGCACCGGCCGGAAGGCGGCCCGCGCCACCCGCCCGCACAGCCGCCACTCGACCTCCGGCCACGACCGTACGGTCAGCAGGGACCAGCGGCCGTAGTCCCCGGTGCGCTTACGGGCGTACTCCGCCTGGGTGAGCAGCGTGGCCGAGGTCAGCCTGGGCACCGCCCGCAGCGCCCACGCGACGATCTCGGCGGTACGGGCGTAGGGCACGTTGCCGACCAGGGCGAACGGCTCGCGTGGCGGCGCCGCCTCGAGGAAGTCCTGGTGTACGACCCGGACCCGGGGACAGTGGGTGAGCCGCTCCCGCAGTCCCGGGATCAGATGCCGGTCGATCTCATAGCTGATCAGCTCACGGCAGCGCGGGGCCAGCGCCTCGGTGAGCGCCCCCTTGCCCGCGCCGACCTCCACCAGGAGATCGCCGGGCCCGGGGCGGGCGGCGCGTACGACGCGGGCGACGGCGCCCGGGTCGATGAGGAAGTTCTGCCCGTACGCACGCCTCGCGCGGTCGCGTTCGGTACGGCGCGGTTCCGTGCGGGGCGCTTCGGTGTTACGGCGCGGTTCGCCACCGCGTGGGGCGTGGGGATGGTGTCGATTGCGGGCCACGGCCACGGTCCTTTCGGAGCCGGGCGGGCGGCAGCAGCGCGGAACGGGCCCTGCCGCCCGTCCCGGAACGAGTGATTCCTGGACTGGCGGGGGCCCTGGCCGAGGGCGCGTGGAGGTGAGGTCGGCTCACAGCGACAGTGAGAGACCGAGGGGAAGTCCGGCGGGTCAGCCGCTCAGATGGCGGGGAACCACCACGACAGCGAACCGTTCACAGACTCGGAGAGACACCGGGCGCGTCCGGGCCGGCCAGGGCACCGGGGCCGCGCCGCGGGCGGCGGGCAGGCATGGGAAAGGCGCACGCACACGCCACCCCGGCACAGCCGCGGGTGATGCGGGTGAACACGCCGATGCCGGGACTTCCGCCCATCGGTGTACTCCTCCCGTGCGCGCGTACGCGAAAGGACGCGTATGCGGATCTCCGCCGTATCCCCGAACCGTAGGGACCGCTCACGGCATCCCGCAACGCCTTTTCCACCGCACACACCGAACCGGTCACACGGCCCGAAGGCCGTATGACCGGTTGAGGGTTGTCAGGATGCGCGGGACGTGGCCATCAGACCCTCGCGTGCCGGGGCCGTTCGTCCGCCTCCGGCATCGGGGACGCGCCCACCAGGGTGCTGGGCCGCCGGGCCGGGGCGGGCTCGTCGTGGGCGAGGTCCGGGAGCCACCTCAGCCACTTCGGCAGGTACCAGTTGCGCTCGCCCAGCAGCGACATCACGGCCGGGAGCAGCACCCCGCGGATGACGGTGGCGTCGATGAGGACCGCGGCCGCGAGACCCACGCCCATCTGCTTCATGGACTGCATCGACAGCGTGCCGAAGATGGAGAAGACCGCGACCATGATGACGGCGGCGCTGGTGACCACGCCCGCCGTCGTCACCACGCCGTGCACCACCGCGTCCTTGGTGGTGCGGCCCGCCAGGCGCGCCTCGCGGATCCGGGAGACCACGAAGACGTGGTAGTCCATGCTCAGCCCGAACAGGATCACGAAGAGGAACAGCGGCAGCCAGGACACGATCGCGCCCACGCCCTCCGCGCCGACCAGCCCCGCGCCCCAGCCGTGTTGGAAGACCGCGGTGAGGATGCCGTACGCGGCGCCCACCGACAGCAGGTTGAGCACGATGGAGGTCACGGCGATGGTGAGCGACCGGAAGGACATCAGCATCAGCAGGAAGGCGAAGACCACCACGAAGGCGAAGACCGGGGCGACGGCCGAGCCGAGCTTGTCGTTGAAGTCCTTGGAGGAGGCGGTCGAGCCGCCGATGGGGGCGTCCACCCCGTCCACCGCGCCGAGGGTCGCCGGGCGCACCTCGTTCCGCAGTACGTCCAGGCTCTTCTCGGCCTTGCCCTCGTCCGAGCCGCCGATCAGCGGGACCTCCACCACGGCCAGGTTCTGCTCGTGGTGGACGGTCACCTCGACCGGGCCCTTGGAGGCGCCCTTCGCCACGGCCTCGGTACGGAAGCGGGCGAGGGCGTCGCGCACCGGCGCCGCGTCGATGTCGTCCGCCTTCACCGCGACCCTGGCCGGGTCGGAGCCACCCGGGAACGCCTCGTCGATGTGGTTGTACGCGTTCACGACCGGCAGCCGGTCGCCGAACTCCTGGTCCATGGTGAGGTTCGCGGTGTTCATCCCCACGGCGGGGACGGCCAGCGCGATCAGCGCGCCACCGGCGAGGGCCAGCGACAGCTTGGGGCGGCGCAGCACCGGCCCCAGGACGGCGCGCCAGACGCGGCTCTCGGTGCCGCCGCGCCGCTTGGCGCGGCCCAGGAACGGCAACCGGCCCTTCTCCACCCGCTCACCGAGCAGCGAGAGCAGCGCAGGCAGCACGGTCACCGAGCCGACCATCGCGACCGCCACCACCATCAGCGTGGCGAGTCCCATCGCCTTGAACTCCGCGATACCGGTGAAGAGCATGCCCGCCATCGCCACGATCACCGTGACGCCGGAGACCAGGATGGCGCGGCCGGAGGTGGCCGCCGCCACCCGCAGCGCGGTCTGCGCGTCCCGTCCCGCGGCGCGCTCCTCGCGCTCCCGGCGCAGGTAGAACAGGCAGTAGTCGACGCCGACGGCCAGGCCCACCAGCAGCATCACGGAGTTGGCGGTGTCGCTCATGTGCACCCAGTGGCTGACCATCGCCACCAGACCGGTGGTGGCCAGGAACGCGGTCATCGCGAGCACCACCGGCAGCAGCGCGGCCACCAGCGCACCGAAGACGATCAGCAGGATGCCGAGCGCCACCGGCAGCGCGGAGTACTCGGCCTGGGTGAAGTCGTCGCCGAACGCGTCGTCGAACGCCTTCTGGCCGCTGGCGTCGCCGAACTCCTCGATCCGCAGGTCCTGATGGGCGTTCTGCGCCTTGTCCACCGCGTCCAGGACCGGCTGGATGTGGTCGGCCGCCTTCTCCGCCTCGCCGCGCATCTCGAACTGCACCAGCGCGGAGCGCCGGTCGGCGGAGATGGTCTTCGTCTCGTACGGGGAGCGGACGGCGGTCACCTGGCCGGTGTCGCGTACGCCGGCCATCACCGCGTCGACCGCCTTGCGGAAGGCCGGGTCGTCCGCGGTGAGCCCGCCGCCCTTCGCCTGACCGTCCTTAGCTTGACCGTCCTCCGTCTGACCGCCCTTCGCCTGGATCAGCACGGTTTCCCCGGCCGCGTCGTCAATGCCCGCCTCGTCGAGAATCTTCGAGACGCGCCCGGACTCGCCGGGAACCTGCTCGCTGTCCGTCACATCGACCCGGCCCGTCATCGAGCCGACGGCCAGGGCGAGGATGACCAGCAGCACCCAGCCCCCGACCGCCGCCCACCGGTGGCGGGCGCTCCAACTGCCCGCGCGTGCCGCTATCCCGCGCGGCCTCTCCAAGCGGCCTGTGTCCGCCACGACATCCCCTTATGCCCTGGTGGCGGACCGTCCCCGCCACTCGTTGACGACGCTAGGCCGTGGCGTCGGGCCGACCCATCCTGCTGACCGGTGAACCGTCCGGTGGTTCCCTCCAACCGCAGAAGGGGGGACAGCCCTACCCTCCCTGATGCGAGCCCCTTACACACAAAGGCCGTTGACGCCATGGTCGGTGCGGGGTCGATGTGAAGAACGTTGCCTATGTCACACATCGGTGGGGATCTTGAATTGACCCGTACTCATCAGTCAGGGTTTTGTCAGAACCGGAGTGACCCCAACACACTCCGGATCTGCCGCACTTGAGGGATCGGACGCGATCCGGGGTGCGGATTCCCCCCACAACCGCACGAGGAGGAACCCTCGTCATGGCAGTTCACAAGCAGCGCAACGCGCGTCGACTCGGTCTGGCCATAGCCGCCGCGACCGCCGTCACCGCCGGTGTCTTCGTGGCCGTTCCGGCCGGCGCCACCACCGCCCAGCCCGCCGAGGGCACCGTCTACGGCACCCAGGCGAAGAACGCCGTCGACGGCAGCTACATCGTCATGCTCAAGGGCGGCAAGAGCGTCAAGGCCGCCTCGGAGGGCAAGGACCTCGCCGAGCAGTACGGTGGCAAGCTGCGCCGCAGCTACGACTCCGCCATCAACGGCTTCTCGGCCAACGGGCTCTCCGACACCGAGGCCAAGCGGCTGGCCGCCGACCCGTCGGTCGCCAAGGTGGTCCAGAACCACCGCTACACCATCAAGGGCACCCAGGAGAACCCGCCGTCGTGGGGCCTGGACCGGATCGACCAGGAAGACACCCAGGGCGACAAGAAGTACACCTACCCCGACAGCGCGGGTGAGGGTGTCACCGCGTACGTCATCGACACCGGTGTCCGCACCAGCCACAAGGACTTCGAGGACCGCGCCACGTCCGGCTTCGACGCGGTCGACAACGACGACAGCGCGGACGACGGCAACGGCCACGGCACCCACGTGGCCGGCACCATCGCCGGTGCCGAGCACGGCGTCGCCAAGAAGGCCAAGATCGTCGCGGTGCGCGTGCTGGACGACCAGGGCTCCGGCACCACCGAGCAGGTCGTCGCGGGTATCGACTGGGTCACCGAGAACCACGAGGGCCCGTCCGTCGCCAACATGAGCCTGGGCGGCACCCCCGACGAGGCCCTCGACGCGGCCGTGCAGAAGGCCATCGACTCCGGTGTCACCTTCGGTGTGGCGGCGGGCAACGAGTCCGCCGACGCCAGCCAGAGCTCTCCCGCCCGGGTGAAGGACGCGATCACGGTCGCCTCCAGCACCGACCAGGACGAGCAGTCCGACTTCTCCAACTACGGTGACGTGGTGGACATCTACGCCCCCGGCTCGGACATCACCTCCGACTGGAACACCGGCGACGACGCCACCAACACCATCTCCGGCACGTCGATGGCCACCCCGCACGTGGTGGGCGCCGCCGCCGTCTACCTCAGCGGCCACAAGGACGCCAAGCCGGCCGACGTGGCGAAGGGGCTGACGGACGGCGCCACCGCCGACAAGATCTCCAACCCGGGCGAGGGTACGCCGAACAAGCTGCTGAAGGTCGTCGAGTAAGTCTCGTACGGCTGAGGTGATCAGCCCCAGGGGCGTAGCCGGGTGGCGACACCAACCGGCTGCGCCCTTGGGCGCTCACACCCCCCATGCCACGCTGAACGGCATGAACCTCACGGACGGATATGTGGCCGCGGCCGTCGAGAACGCCCCGGTGAAGGAGCTCTTCCCGGGCATCCGCCTGCGCCCCCTGTGGACCGGTGACAACGGCGCGAAGGCGCACGTCCTGGAGATGGACCCCGGCACCTCATGGGAGGGCGTGGACGTCCATGAACCGGGCCCCGAGGAGGTCTTCGTGGTCTCCGGCACCTTCAACGACGGCGCCCACGACTACCCCGCAGGCACCTTCATCCACGCCCCCGCGGGCTCCTCCCACATCCCCCAGACCACCACGGGCTGCACGCTCTTCGTCTTCTATCCGGAAGGCTAGGGCCCGGCGTCAGCCCTTCAGTTCGCGCCCCAACGCGGCGACGTCCAGGTCGACGGTGAACTCTCCGGCCACCTGGACAGACTCCTTGCCCGTGACGGTGGCGATCTCGCGGTAGCTGCCGCCCTCCAACTCGTGTACCACCACGCACACGTCCGGTTCCAGTTCAATCCGCCAATAAGCAGGAACCTTCGCCTGGGCGTAGAGCGCCGGTTTGAGGATGCGGTCGGGAGCCTGGCTGATCGGAGAGAGGATTTCTCCCAGTAGCAACATCGCCTCAAGCGGTGCGGCTGGCGTGCCACGCGAGACGGCCGCGCGGTCGACAACGGCGATGTCGGGGACACTCAGCGATGACGAGCGCGTCCCGCTACGGCAGTACCTGGACCGTGTCGCCCACCGGGCGTTCGCCCGTCGCGTCGGAGGTGACGTTGGCGAGATGGCCGTTCACGGCCATGGCGGTGGAGCCGCCGCCGTCCAGGTTGAGGGTCTGGACGACGCCCAGGGAGCGCATGAAGCGGGCTGCCTCCTCCAGGGTGAAGCCCTCGCTCACGCCGGGCTGCCGAGGGCCGCACTGCCCTCGTGCCTACCGCCCGAGGTGGTCCAGCGCCCCCGCCTTGACGGCGCGTATGAAGGTTCTGAGTCCGCCCGGTGTGGTGGTGAGGATGTCGGCGGGGACGTCGCTTTCCCGAAGCTTGATCTTGCCGTCGACGGGGAGGAGTTCGACGCAATGGTTGTCGTCCCCGTTTTCCGGCTCCGCCGAAGCCGTCGGCGACGATCGCGATGAACGACATTCGTCCGGATCGGCGGTCGGTACCCGCTGGCGGAGGCGGCGAGGGCCCACGCGGACATCGAGTCACGCACGACCACCGGGAAACTGCTGCTGTTCCCGTGACCGGTGGCCGCACGGTGTCCGAACACCATTAGCGGCCCACTCGGCGACCGACCTGACCGCGGCATTCGGAATCGGAAGGGGCGCCGTCCCCTGGACGCACTGCTCAACGACCCCGGGGAGCGGGTGGATCGGATGACCAGGCGTTCAGGAAATCGTTGATCAGGGGGTTGGCCTCGGCCGAGCGGGTTGCCAGGACGACGCGGACCGGGTCGATGCCCTCGATGGGTACGGTGGTGAGGCCGGGGCGTAGTTGGGGCCGCCGGTCGCCGGCGGCCAGGATCAATACCGTCCGCTCCTCGGCCACAAGGTCGAGCTTGTCCTCGAACGATTCGTAGTCGATCGGCGCGCTGCGAGCCGGAACGCCGTCCGGGCGCGGTTCCAGGCGGGCGAAATCGCTCCATTGCGGGACCGCGCTCGGGCATTGCGGTAAAACTTCTTCGCTGAGGTCGTCGACGGTCACCGATTCCTTTCCGGCCAGGCGGTGGTCCGTGGAGACGACCAGAACCCGTGGCTCGGTCCACAGATCGGTGAGGCGCAACCGGTCGGTGGGGAAGGGCAGCGGGGCGCGTGCGACCAGTGCGTCCACGCGGCGGTCGGTGAGGGCGTGGGCGTCGTTCCACTCCAGGTGGCGGGTGCGGATGCGGGCCGTGGGGTGTCGATGCCGCAGCCGGCGTACGGCGTGAGTGATGACCAGGTCCTCGACGTACCCGATGGTGAACTCGCGCGGGGTGGCGCCTTCGCGGGCGGTGAGCTCGGCTTGATGGGCCGCTTGGAGCAGCGCCTGAGCCTGCGGCAGGAAGGCGCGACCGGCTTCCGTGAGCCGGCTGCCCTGTGGGGTGCGGTCGAAGAGGCGCACGCCCAGATGTTCCTCGAGGCGCTGGATCTGGCGGCTCAGGGACGGCTGCGCGACGTGCAGCACCGCGGCGGCGCGGCTGAAGTTGGCGTGTTCTGCGACGACCGTGAAGTAGCCGACAAGCCGCAGGTCGAGATCCGATCCGGGAACGCGCACGCTTCGAGCGTACCAACATGCAATATGCGCATGACGGGTTGCAGATCAGGTCTTGGACGCCGTCGCCGGTCCGGGATTTGAATCGGGGCATGGAAAAGTACAACGGAAAGCGCGCCCTCATCACCGGTGGCAGTAGCGGAATCGGCCTGTCGATCGCACGTCTGCTGGTGGCCGACGGCGCTCAGGTGATGGTCACGGGACGCAAGGAAGCGGCGCTCGAAGCGGCGAGTAAAGAGGGGCTGGTCGCGGTTCGCAGCGACGCCACCTCAAAAGCCGACATTGATTCCTTGGCCGGGAAGGTCGAGGAGGCGTTCGGTCAATTGGACGCGGTGTTCCTGAATGCGGGCATCACCGACTCGGTGTCGTTCGAGGCGACGACCGAGCAGGCGTATGATGCCGTCTTCGCGGCCAACACCAAGGGCCCCTACTTCACCTTGCAGCGGTTGCTTCCACTGCTTGCCGAGGGCAGCGGCGTGGTGCTGACCACGTCGATCTCGAACGTGCTGGGGCAGTCGGACCATGGTGTCTACGCGGCGAGCAAGGCGGCTCTCCGGTCGATGGCGCGAACCTGGGCTCGCGAACTGCTGGCGCGTGGCGTACGCGTCAACGCGGTGAGCCCGGGGCCTATCGACACGGGAATTCTGCACAAGAGCCTGCCCGCCGAGGTGGCGGATGAAATGGCCGCGGGTTTCGCCGCCCAGATTCCGATGGGGCGTATAGGGAATCCGGAGGAGGTCGCGCGTGCTGCCATTTTCTTCGCCTTCGACGCGACCTACACCACCGGCGCCGAACTCGTGGTGGACGGTGGCGGCACCCAATTGTGACGCCGCCTGTTTGAACTGGTTAGGCCGTCAGCAGGGCCGGGGGTGCCGTGCGCGCCTCGTCGTAGCGGGTCAGGAGGAGGCGGCCCAGTTCCGGGGCGGGGCCCAGGACGGGGGCCAGGAGGTCGGCCCCCGCGGCCTCGGCGCCGTGGGCGATGCGGTCGGGGAGGCGGCCGGGGGCGATGACGTAGGGGGCCACGGCCACCCGGGGGACGCCGTCCGCGCGCAGGGCGCGGACGGCGTCCTCGGTGCGGGGAAGAGAGGCGGAGGCGAACGCGGGTCGCACGGCGCACCATCCGGTGTGCCGCCACTCCCGCGCGATTTCAGCGATCACCGCGATCGCCTCCGGGTCGGTGGACCCCGCCGAGGCCAGGACGACCCCGGTCGAGGAGCGGTCGGCGGGGCGCAGCCCCGCCTCGTACAGGCGGCGTTCCAGGGCGTCCACGAGCAGCGGGGACGGGCCCAGGACGTCGGCCTGGCGGACGGAGAGGCGGGGGTGGCGGGCCGTGGCCTCGCGCAGCACCGCCGGGATGTCGGTCTTCGCGTGGAAGGCGCGGGTCAGCAGCAGCGGGAGGGCGATCACCTCGGTGGCGTCCTCCGCGGCGAGCCGGGCCAGCACCTGCGGTACGCGCGGCGCGTTGAACTCCAGGAACGCCGCCTCCACCCGCAGCCCCGGCCGCAGCGACCGCACCCGCGCGCGCAGCGCGTCGACGGTCGCCGCATGGCGGGGGTCGCGACTGCCGTGGGCGATGATCAGCAGGGTCGGGGCAGACATGGTGATGGCTCTCCGTGGCCTTCCGTTCGGTGGGTTCGGTTCGGTCAGCGCGTGCTCGCCAGCAGGCCGCGGCTGCGCAGCACCCGGCGCTCGATCGGGGCGAAGATCAGCAGCTCGATGGCGATGCCGACGACGAGGATCAGGAGGATGCCGAGGAGCACCCCCGCCATATCGGAGTTGTTGCGCTGGTTCTCCAGGTACTGGCCAAGCCCCAGGCCCAGGTCCGGGGACTTGGCGATGATCTCGGCGGCCATCAGCGAGCGCCAGGCGAAGGCCCAGCCCTGCTTGAGCCCGGCGACATAGCCGGGCAGCGCGGCGGGCAGCAGGATGTGCCGGGCGCTGACCAGGCCGCGGGCGCCGAGGGTGCGTCCGGCGCGGAGGAACAGCGGGGGCACCTGGTCGATGCCGGCCACCAGCCCGTTGGCGATGGAGGGGACCGCGCCCAGCAGGATGACGGTGTACATCATCTGGTCGTTCAGCCCCAGCCAGATCACCGCGGGCGGCACCCAGGCGACCGACGGCAGCGACTGGAGCCCGGACAGGATCGGGCCGAGACCGGCGCGGATGAACTTCACCCGGGCGACGACCAGACCCAGCGGGGTCGCGATCGCCAGCGCGATGAGGAAGCCGAAGAGACCCCGCGAGACGCTGGTCCAGATGATGTCGAGCAACTCGCCCTGGAGCCACAGCTGGCGCAGCGAGTCCCAGACCAGCCCCGGGTCGGGGAGCTTGTAGTCGGGGGTGACCTTCGCTACGACCAGCACCTTCCACAGGGCCAGCACGAAGGCGACGGCCACGATGGGCGGCAGCACCTTCTGGACCAGCACCTCGGCCGGTGAGACCCGCTTGGTCTGCACCGCGTCCAGCGCGTCCAGACCGGCCTCCAGGCCCGCCAGGTCCTGCCCGGGACCGGCCTTCGCCGTGGACTTCTCCACCGACTTCTCGATGGACCGCTTCCCGCCGTTTCCGCCGTCGGCTTCCTCGACCGCGGTGCCGCGGGTGGTCTTACTGCTGGCCATGGCGGCGGATCTCCCCACGCAGTTCTTCGGTGATCTCAACGGACAGGTCGGCGACGGCCGAGTCCTCGATGCGGCGCGGCTGCGGAATGTCCACGGTCCACTCGCGGACGACCCGCCCCGGCCGGGAGGACAGCAGCACCACGCGCTCGGCCAGCCGGACGGCCTCGCGCACGTTGTGGGTCACGAAGAGCACCGAGACTCCGGTCTCGCTCCAGATCCGGGTCAGCTCCTCGTGCAGCACATCGCGGGTGATGGCGTCGAGCGCGGCGAACGGCTCGTCCATCAGCAGCACGCTGGAGTCCTGCGCCAGCGCGCGGGCCAGCGCCACGCGCTGCCGCATCCCTCCGGAGAGCTCGTGCACCCGCTTGCCGTAGGCGCCGCTGAGCCGCACCAGCTCCAGCAGCCGCTCGGCCCGCGGCCTGCGGTCGGCGCGCGGCACCCCGCGCAGCCGCAGCGCCAGCTCGATGTTCTTCCCCGCGGTCAGCCAGGGGAACAGGGCGTGCTCCTGGAACATCAGGGCCGGCCGGCCGCCGGGGACCTCGATGGCCCCCGAGGTCGGCTTGTCCAGGTCGGCGATCAGATTGAGCAGCGTGGACTTACCGCAGCCGGAGGCCCCCAGGATGCAGACGAACTCCCCGGGGCGCACCTGGAGGTTGATGTCCTCGAGCACGGGCTGGGCCGCCCCGGGACGGCCGAAGGCCTTGTGGACATGGTCGATCGAGACGGATCCGGTGGCGTCGGCGGGGCCGGGGGAGCCCGCCGTCGCGGTGCTCGCCCGGTCGTCCTTCTCGGTGGTCAGTGCCGGGGACATCCGGTCACCTCCTGATGAATGCGTACATGCGTGTACATGAGTACGGTGCGTACGGGACGGACGGGCGGCTACTGGCTGCCGAGGCCCGCGGCGGAGACCGCCGGCTTGCCCTCGGCCTTCAGGACCTTGTTCAGCGGGCCCAGGTCGTAGATCCCCTTGAGATCGGGCTTCTCCAGAAGCCCCGCCTGGACCGCGTGGTCGGCCTCGGTGTTCAGCGTCGGGGCCAGGGGGTCGTCGGTGACCTGGATGGACTTCCACGCCGGGTCGATCACCTCGGCGGGCAGCGGCTTGCCGGTCTCCTCCTTGAGCGCCGCGTTGGCCGCGTCCTTCGCCTGCTCGGGGTTGGCCTTGATGTAGGCGTTGGTCTTCACCGAGCCGCGCAGCACGGCCTCGACGACCTTCGGGTGCTCCTTGAGGAACGACTGCTTCACGATCAGGTTGGTGATCACGAACTTCTTGTCCGGCCACAGCGAGGACTCGTCCAGCAGCACCTTGCCGCCGTCGGCGACCAGCTTGGACGCGGTCGGCTCGGGCACCCACGCGCCGTCGATGGCACCGGACTTGTACGCGTCCGGCGTCACCTTGTTGTCGCTGCGGACCACCGACACATCGCCCTTGCCGCTCTGGGCGTCGACCTTCCAGCCCTTGCTCTTGACCCAGTTGAGGAACGCCACGTCCTGGGTGTTGCCCAGCTGCGGGGTGGCGATCTTCTTGCCCTTGACATCGTTGAGCGTCTTGATCTTCTTCGGGTTGACCACGAGCTTGACACCGCCCGAGACCGAACCGGAGATGATCTTGAGGTTGGAGCCGTGGGACTTCACATAGCCGTTGATGGACGGCGACGGGCCGATCCAGCCCATGTCGATGGAGCCCGCGTTGAGCGCCTCGATCTCCGACGGCCCGGCGTTGAAGACGTACGGCGCGACCTTCGTGCCCTTGAGCTCCTGCTGGATCGGGCCGCCCTTGCGCAGCCCCACCAGGGCGGTGGCATGGGTGAGGTTGGCGAAGTAGCCGACCTTCACCTTGTCCAGCCCGTCGACCTTCTCACCGCCGGCCGCCGGGACCGCCGAGGATCCCGTGTCGTCGCTCTTCTTCTCCGAGCCGTAGCCGCAGGCGCCCAGCGCGCCCATCAGCAGGGGGAGGACGGCCGCCGCCGCCAGGATCCGGGTGCGGCGGTGGGGGCGCTCGGCTGGTCGCGGAGCTATGCGGCGGACGGCAGACGACACGGGGGTGTTCCTCTCGACGGGCCGGGGCGGCGTCAGAGGACGCCCGGCAGTTCAGACGGCTTTCGGCGGCGGTGCTGGTGGACGGGTGCGGACTGCGGCGTCAGCGCACACATCGTCCGACCCCGCCCTGCCCGCTGCCGAGCGCCCCGCTGCCCACGCGGCCGCCCTCCTTGGCGAATGTCGAGAACACCTCACCGGCCATCGTCAGAAGTCCCATCCCTCGTCGTCCCGCGCGGCCTCGGCGCCCTTGGCCGGTGCCGCGAAGGAGTCGCCCGCCATTCCGGCGGTGAGCGTGGTGCCGTCGGCCGGGTCGATCAGCAGGAAGGAGCCGGTGCGGCGCGAGGCGTCGTACGCGTCAAGCGCCAGCGGCTCGGAGGTACGCAGCACGACTCGGCCGATGTCATTGGCGGCCAGCTCACCCGGCGCCGGGTGGTGCGACAGATCGGCCAGCGTCAGCCGCGACGGAATGTCCTTGATGATCGCCTTCACCGTGCGGGTGGTGTGCTTGAGCAGCACCCGGTCGCCCACGCGCAGCGGACGGTCGTGCAGATGGCAGACGGTGGCCTCGACGTCCCTGGTGGTCTCGGGCGCGTGGTCGCTCGGCGCGAGCAGGTCCCCGCGCGAGATGTCCAGGTCGTCGGCGAGGGTGAGGGTCACCGACTGCGGGGCCCACGCCACGTCCACCATCGCGCCCAGCGCGTCGATCCCGGTGATGGTGGACGTCCGGCCGGACGGCAGCACGGTGACGGCGTCGCCGACCCGCAGCACACCGGAGGCGATCTGGCCCGCGTAGCCGCGGTAGTCGGGGTGCTCGGCGGTCTGCGGACGGATCACGTACTGCACCGGGAAACGCGCCGGGTCCTGGGACGGGTCGGTGCCCACCGGCACGCTCTCCAGGTGCTCCAGCACGGTCGGGCCGCCGTACCAGTCCATGTTCGCCGACGCGGTCACCACGTTGTCCCCGGCCAGCGCCGAGATCGGAATGGCCGTGATCTCCGGGACGCCCAGCGAGGCCGCGTAGGTGGTGAACTCCTCGGCGATGGCCGCGAAGACCGGCTCCGCGTAGTCCACCAGGTCCATCTTGTTGACGGCGAGGACCACATGCGGGACCCGCAGCAGGGCGGCGACCGCGGCATGCCGCCGGGTCTGCTCCACCACGCCGTTGCGCGCGTCCACCAGGACGACCGCGAGCTCGGCGGTGGAGGCGCCGGTGACCATGTTGCGGGTGTACTGCACATGGCCGGGGGTGTCGGCGAGGATGAACCGCCGCTTCGGCGTGGCGAAGTAGCGGTAGGCGACATCGATGGTGATGCCCTGCTCCCGCTCCGCCCGCAGCCCGTCCGTCAGCAGCGCCAGGTCCGGCGCCTCCTGGCCACGGCTGCGCGAGGCGTGTTCCACGGCCTCCAGCTGATCGGCCAGCACCGACTTGGAGTCGTGCAGCAGCCGCCCGACCAGCGTGGACTTACCGTCGTCCACCGAGCCCGCGGTGGCGAACCGCAGCTGCGAGGTGGCCGCGGACCGCTCCACGGCGGCCGCCGCGGCCTGCTCCTCGGACGTCAGATCGCTCGTCATGGTTAGAAGTACCCCTCGCGCTTGCGGTCCTCCATCGCGGCCTCCGACAGCTTGTCGTCGGCGCGGGTCGCACCCCGCTCGGTCAGCCGGGAGGCCGCTATCTCATCGATGACCTGCTCGATGGCCACCGCGCTCGACTCGACGGCGCCGGTGCAGGACATGTCGCCCACGGTGCGGTAGCGCACCATGCGCCGCTCCACGGTCTCGCCGTCCTTCGGACCGCCCCATTCGCCGGGCGCCAGCCACATGCCGGCGCGCCGGAAGACCTCGCGCTCATGCGCGTAGTAGATCTGCGGCAGGTCGATCTTCTCCCGGGCGATGTACTGCCACACGTCCAGCTCGGTCCAGTTGGACAGCGGGAAGACCCGGACGTGCTCACCGGGGGAGTGGCGGCCGTTGTAGAGCTGCCACAGCTCGGGGCGCTGCCGCCGCGGGTCCCAGCCGCCGAACTCGTCCCGCAGGGAGAACACCCGCTCCTTGGCGCGGGCCTTCTCCTCGTCCCGGCGGCCACCGCCGAAGACCGCGTCGAAGCGGTTCTTCTCGATGGCGTCCAGCAGCGGCACGGTCTGGAGCGGATTGCGGGTGCCGTCCGGGCGCTCGCGCAGCCGGCCGTCGTCGATGAACTCCTGGACCGAGGCCACGTGCAGCCGCAGCCCGTGCCGGGCGACGGTGGCGTCCCGATAGGCGATGACCTCGGGGAAGTTGTGCCCGGTGTCCACATGCAGCAGCGAGAACGGGACCGTCGCCGGGGCGAACGCCTTGAGCGCGAGGTGCAGCATGACGATGGAGTCCTTGCCGCCGGAGAACAGGATCACCGGCCGCTCGAACTCGCCCGCCACCTCGCGGAAGATGTGCACCGCCTCGGACTCCAACGCGTCCAGGTGCGAGAGCGCGTACAGGCCCGCGCCCTCGCCCGCGTTGATCGCCGTCACGGTCGTCATGCCGCGCCCCTTTCGTTCGCTCGGCTGCGGTAGTAGCTTCCCGTCATATCGGCCGATTCGCTGTGGGTACGGCGCCCGGGTGCGGGGAGCGCCATGGCCCGTGACTCGGTGGCCGCGCGTGTGTGGCTCACAGCAGTCCCCTTTCACTCAACAGCAACCGCACCTCGGCCGCCGACTCCTGCACGCTGTTCCTGTGGGTTTCGATGCGCAGATCCGGGTCGGCAGGGGCCTCGTAGGGGTCGTCCACACCGGTCAGACCCGACAGCTCGCCCGCCGCCTGCTTCGCGTACAGCCCCTTGACGTCCCGCTCGGAGCACACCTCCACGGGCGTGGCCACGTGGATCTCCAGATACGGGGTGCCCTCGCGCTGGTGGCGCTTGCGCACCGCCTCCCGGCTGTCCTCGTACGGCGCGATGACCGGCACCAGCACCGTGACCCCGTGGGAGGCCAGCAGCTCGGCCACGAAGCCGATCCGCTGGACGTTGGTGTGCCGGTCCTCGCGGGAGAACCCAAGACCCGAGGAGAGGAACTCGCGGATCTCGTCCCCGTCGAGCACCTCCACCCGGCGGCCCTCGCCGCGCAGCCGCTCGGCCAGCGCATAGGCGATCGTGGTCTTTCCCGCGCTCGGCAGACCGGTCAGCCACACCGTGGCACCGGTGGTCGTGGGGGCGCTCATCTCGTTCTCCTGGTCGACAGCCATCAGCCGTGCAGCCCGCATTCGGTCTTGTTGCTCCCCGCCCAGCGGCCGGACCGGTTGTCCTCGCCCTCCAGAACCCGACGGGTGCAGGGCGCGCAGCCTATCGACGGATAGCCGTCCATCAGCAGGGGGTTGGTCAGCACACCGTGCTCGGCGACATAGGCCTCGACGTCCGCTTGCGTCCAGCGGGCGATCGGCGAGATCTTCACCTTACGGCGCCGGGCGTCCCAGCCAACGACCGGGGTATTGGCGCGAGTTGGCGATTCGTCCCGGCGCAGCCCCGTGGCCCAGGCGTCGTACTCTCGCAGCCCCTCCTCGAGCGGCTTGACCTTCCGCAGCGCGCAGCACAGGTCGGGGTCGCGGTCGTGCAGCCGGGGGCCGTACTCGGCGTCCTGCTCGGCCACCGTCTGGCGCGGGGTCAGGGTGATGACGTTGACGTCCATCACGGCCGCCACCGCGTCACGGGTGCCGATGGTCTCGGGGAAGTGGTAGCCGGTGTCGAGGAAGACCACGTCGACGCCGGGGAAGGCGCGGGAGGCGAGGTGTGCCACCACCGCGTCCTCCATCGAGGAGGTGACGCAGAAACGCGATCCGAAGGTGTCCGCCGCCCAGCGCAGGATGTCCAGCGCCGGGGCGTCCTCGAGCTCGTGGCCCGCCTTCTCGGCGAGCCCTTCGAGATCGGTGTCCTCAAGCCGTGTCGTCATATCGCCGTGCCCCCTTCATCGATCGGGTCGCGCCGCAGGCCCTTGGCCAGCAGCCCGAGGAACGACAGGCGGAACGCGCGGTTGCAGGACGCGCATTCCCACGCGCCATGGCCCTCCTCCGAGGGACGCAGATCCTCGTCCCCGCAGTAAGGGCAGTAGAACGGCGCGGCACGTTCACTCATTTCAGGGCGTCCTCACTGGCTCGCCCCGCCCAGGTGGCGAAGCGCTCGCCGTCCTCGCGCTCCTCCTGGAAGCGGCGCAGCAGCCGCTCCACGTAGTCGGGGAGCTCGGCGGCGGTGACCTTCAGCCCGCGCACCTTGCGGCCGAAGCCCGGCTCCAGGCCCAGGGCGCCGCCCAGGTGCACCTGATAGCCCTCGACCTGCTGGCCGTTGTCGTCCATGACCAGCTGGCCCTTGAGACCGATGTCCGCCACCTGGATACGGGCGCAGGCGTTCGGGCAGCCGTTGAGGTTGATGGTGATCGGCTCGTTGAACTCGGGCAGCCGGCGCTCCAGCTCATCGATGAGCCAGGAGCCGCGCGCCTTGGTCTCGACGATCGCCAGTTTGCAGAACTCGATACCGGTGCAGGCCATCGTGCCGCGCCGGAACGGGGACGGCTTGACCTGGAGGTCCAGCGCCTCCAGCCCCGCGACCAGCGACTCCACCTGGTCCTCGGTCACATCGAGCACGATCATCTTCTGCTCGACGGTGGTGGTCAGCCGCCCGGAGCCATGTGCCTCGGCCAGGTCGGCGATCTTGGTGAGGGTGGCGCCGTCCACCCGTCCGACGCGCGGTGCGAACCCCACGTAGTAGCGGCCGTCCTGCTGGCGGTGGACGCCGATGTGGTCACGCCACTGCTGGACGGGCTGCTCGGGCGCCGGGCCGTCGGACAGCGGGCGCTTCAGGTACTCGTCCTCCAGCACCTGGCGGAACTTTTCCGGGCCCCAGTCGGCGACCAGGAACTTCAGCCGGGCGCGGTTGCGCAGCCGCCGGTAGCCGTAGTCGCGGAAGATCGAGGTGACCCCGGCCCAGACCTCCGGGACGTCCTCCAGCGGGACCCAGGCGCCGAGCCGGACGCCGATCTTGGGGTTGGTGGACAGCCCGCCGCCGACCCACAGGTCGAAGCCGGGGCCGTGCTCGGGGTGGCGGACGCCGACGAACGCGACGTCGTTGATCTCGTGCACCACGTCGAGCACCGGGGAGCCGGAGACCGCGGTCTTGAACTTCCGCGGCAGGTTGGAGAACTCCTTGCTGCCGATGTAGCGCCGGTGGATCTCCTCGATGGCGGAGGTGCCGTCGATGATCTCGTCCTCGGCGATCCCCGCCACCGGCGAGCCGATGATCACACGCGGGGTGTCACCGCACGCCTCGGTGGTGGACAGCCCGACGGCCTCCAGCCGCTTCCAGATCTCGGGCACGTCCTCGATCCGGATCCAGTGGTACTGGATGTTCTGCCGGTCGGTGATGTCCGCGGTGCCGCGCGCGAACTCCTCCGAGATCTCGCCGACGACCCGCAGCTGCTCGGTGGTCAGCCGGCCGCCGTCGATCCGCACCCGCATCATGAAGTGCTCGTCGTCCAGCTCCTCCGGCTCCAGGATCGCGGTCTTGCCGCCGTCGATCCCGGGCTTGCGCTGGGTGTACAGACCCCACCAGCGCATCCGGCCGCGCAGATCGGCACCGTCGATGGAGTCAAAGCCGCGGTGGGCGTAGATCGTCTCAATGCGTGTCCGCACATTGAGACCGTCATCGTCCTTCTTGGTCTGCTCGTTGCCGTTGAGAGGGGTGAAGTGCCCCGCGGCCCACTGGCCTTCGCCGCGGTGGCGTCCGGCCTTGCGGCGGGGCGTGGCGCTTGCGCGTTCCGGGGTGGCAGCCATGGCGGTGTATGTCCTTCGATGCGGCTCTGGTGCGGCGGGTAGTACGTGGGCGCGCACCGTCTGACCTGCGCATGCGCAGGCGGGCAGGGGTGTACGGCGGTGACCGGTGCGAATGCGGCGGGGAGTGTCGAGGCGTGCGCGCCCGCCCACGTCGTCGGGGGCGAGCGGAAGATGCGGTGGTGCTGCCCGGGGCCTTGATGACGGCCCTGTCGAGGTGCGGGTCAGCCCGCCGGACAGATCGCGCTGGACATGCGGCCGAGGTCGACGTGGCGTCGACTCACCAAGGCGATTCCAGCTCGAGACATGATGGAAGCGTCGCATGGTGGTCTCTGACGAGTCCACCTTTATCCATTATGCGGACGATTCTGTCTCGGAATGCAAGACGCTGTGGTGTTGGTCACTCCTCGTCCGACGTCTTGACGCCGAACACCCGGAAACCCCGGCGGCGGTAGTTGTCCAGCGCGTACGGCCCGTCCTTGCTGCATGTGTGCAGCCACACCCGCTTGGTCGGTATCCGGTCCGGCCGGCGGTCGGCCATGTCCCAGGCGCGGGAGGTCCCCCAGGTCAGCAGATGCCCGCCGATGCGGCGCCCCCGGAAGGTGGGCACCAGCCCGAAGTACGCGATCTCCACCACGCCCTCGTCCTGGCCCTCCAGCTCGATGTACCCGGCCGGGGTCCCGCGCTCGTACGCCACCCAGGTCTCCACACCGGGCCGGTGCAGATACTCCTCCCACGCCTCCCGCGACCACACCAGCCGGTCGGTCCACGCCACGTCCGAGCCCACCGCCGTGTAGAGGAAGTGGCTGAACTCGGGGCTCGGCACCTCGGCCCGGACGATCCGCACCCCCGCCGCCGCGGGCGGCTCCTGCGCCGGGCTGAGGTCGGAGGGGGCGGTCTGCTCCAGGTGCCAGGTGGTCACGGTGGTGGTCATGTGGACAGATAACCATGGGCACCGTTGACTCGCCTTGACGGGTGCGCTGCACCGCTACTGCTCGGGGGCGAGCGTGCCCGGCGACTACAACGTGCTCGCGCGGTTCGGCAAGGTGTGCGGCGCCGGACAGCGGGAGGGGGTTGGGGTACCCCTCCCGAAAACGTTTGACAAGTTAGTTGCTTCAGATCAAGCGTTTTTCCGAGGGGTACCCGGAGGGGCCGTCAGTCCGGCACCGGCCCTAGCTTCCAGGCGCGGATGCCGCCACCGGCGCCGGCGCCCACCGGCCCGGCACCCGGCGATGGCGCCGCGCCCTGGGATCGTGCTGCCGCCGTCCTCGACGGTCCACGGATCCGCAGACGAAGGAGACGAAGACGACCATGGCTGTGACCAAGCTCAGCCACTCCGACGCGGCGAACCGGCTGCGCGGCGCCGGGATCTCCTGGACCTCCAGCGGGGGCTGCTGACCCGCGGCCCGCACGTTCCCACCGACCGTCCGGACGGCTGCAACGCGGCGCAACCTTTGCGCATGGCTGTACCCGGCACGGACAGTGGGCCCGGCTGGCGGAGGGTGGTGCCGAGTCGGCGCGGCATCCCCTCCGCCAATGCCTGCGCGGCGACCATTTGCGCGGATTCGGCCTGGTCACCGGATGAGCGGCGGTGAAAACCCCCGATACGGTGAGAAGGTGCAGCCAGCAGAAGAAACATCGAAGCCGTCCGGCCGGCTCCGCAAGGCCCGCGCCCTGTACCGCAATGTGTCCAAGCGCAGGACGGCCTGGCTGCTGCTCAAGGACACGATCAATTCCTGTATGGAGTACCGGGTCACCGGGCTCGCCGCCGAAGCGGCCTTCTTCACCCTGCTGTCGCTCCCGCCCCTGCTGCTCGCCCTGATCGGACTGCTCGGCTACTTCGACGCCTGGACCAGCACCGACACGGTGGCCACCATCCGGCAGAACATCCTCGACGCCTCCGCGACCGTGCTGTCCGACCGGGGCGTCAAGGAGATCGCCCGGCCGCTGCTGGACGATGTGATCAAGGGCGGGCGTCCCGATGTGATCTCGCTGGGCTTCGCCATCGCCCTGTGGTCCGGCTCCCGAGCGGTGAACGTGTTCGTGGACACCATCACGATCATGTACGGGCTGGAGGGGAAGCGCGGGATCGTCAGGACCCGCCTGCTGTCCTTCCTGCTCTATCTGGTGGCGCTCGTGGTCGGGGCGGTGGCGCTGCCGCTGATGGTGATCGGGCCGGAGGCGGTGGTGGACCTGCTGCCGCCCAGCGGGGACCTCGTACCGGTCCTGTACTGGCCGGTGGTGATCGTGCTGTCCATCGCCTTCCTCACCACGCTCTACCACGTGTCCGTACCGGTCCGCTCGCCCTGGCCGGAGGACATTCCGGGGGCGTTGGTGGCCCTCGCGATATGGGTGCTGGGCAGTTTCCTGCTACGGATCTACCTGGTGCATACGGTCGAGGGCCCGACGATCTACGGCTCGCTGGCCGCACCGGTCGCGGTGCTGCTGTGGATCGGGGTGTCCGCCTTCGCGGTGCTGGTCGGGGCGGCGGTCAACGCCGCGATCGACCGGGTCTGGCCCTCGGTGGCCACGGCCGCCGGGCGTGCCGAGCGCGCCGCCCTCGCCCGGGAGGAGGCGGCCCGGCTGCGCGGGAAGGAGCAGCGCACGGCGGACGACGGCGCGGCGGAGATCACCCCGCCGTCGGAGTTCCCCGAGCGCTGGGCCCAGTTCCTGCCGCACGGCGACATACGCTCCCGGCTGCACACGAAGCGCGAGGCGGGCGAGAAACCGGGGGAGAAGCCAGGCGAGAAACCGGGCGAGAAACCGGGCGAGAAGCCGGGCGGGAAGGCCGCCGGGGAGGCCGGGGAGCCCCGGACGCCCAGGCAGGGGCCGAGGCATCCGGATGTACGGTCCGCGGCGGACGGCGCGGACGACACCGCGGCGGACGACGACCACCCGGTGCGCTGACCGCGCCGCGCCCTACCCCGCCTTACCCCACAGGGGTGAACCGCACCGGCAGCCGCGGGAGGCCGCGGGCACGAGGTTCGGATTCGGGCGGGTCACAGACCGCGTTCGGTGAGCCAGTTCTCGATGGCCTCCGTGGTCTCGGGGAGGTGGTGCTCCATGATCGTGAAGTGGTCTCCCGGGGTGGCCCGGGCGGTGTGCGGGAAGGGCCAGACCGCGCGCCACGCGTCGCCCTCGAACCCCTCGTCCTGGTGGGGCATGGGCTCGGCCGCGCTCAGGAAGAACGTCGGGCTCTGGGCGGGCCGCAGGGCGCACTCCTCCATCAGCAGCGCGTTGTAGCGCCCGCTCGCCGAGAGCTTCGCGCCGGTCAGCGCGAAGTCGCCGAGCAGTTGCTCCCGGGAGTCCAGGCCCTCGTTCAGCGCGATGTGGGTCTTCTCGGAGAACTGGTGGGTGGCCTCGAAGGTGTCGAGCAGCACGACCGCGCCGGGTGGCAGCCCCGCCCCCTCGGCCCGCTCCGCCAGGGCGTAGGCCAGCAGCCCGCCCATGGAGTGGCCGACCAGGACGTAGCGCTCGGTGCCGATTGCCGCGCGCAGCTGGTGGAGGTGCAGCTCGATCAGGGCGTCGAAGCTGTCGGCCACCAACTCGCCTTCGAGATAGCCGGGGTTGACCAGCGAGAGCACATCCCGCCTGCCCTCGAACATTTGTGCCATCATCCCGTACTGGATCGGCCCGGCGGTGGCGGTGATGGCGGGCAGACACACCAGCGTGGCCCGGGTGCCGTCGCCACTCGCCATCTTCACCGGCGGGAGGACGTGGTCGGCGGCGTCCTCGGCGGTGAAGGACGGCCGGAGCCGGCCCGCGGCCTGGATGAGCGCCATGCCCACCGACTGGGCGCGGCCGCTGGCGTACGCCTGGTGGTAGAGGGTGGTGAGGCTGTCGTAGGGGTCCGACTCCGGGGCCGCGGTGGCCTTCGCCAGCTCCATCTCGATGGCGGACGGCGGCGGCGCGGAGCCGTCGGGCGCGGTCTCGGACGCGGTCTGCTCCGGTGGCGTGGTGTCATCGGCCACGGGCGCGCTCGGCCGGATGGCGGCCCGGCTGTCCACCAGCGTGGCCAGGTGCCCGGCGAGCCGGTCCACGCTCGAGTGCTCGAACGTCGCCGTGGCCGACAGCCGGAGCCCCAGCAGTGTGGCGAGCCGGTCGCGCAGATCGATCCCGCGCACCGAGTCCATGCCGAGCGCCAGGAACTCGGTGTCCGGGCCGATCTCGGCGTCCGCCTCGTGGTGGAGCACCGCGCGCAGCTGTTCCCGGACGAGGTCCGCCAGCAGCCGCTCCCGGTCCTCGGGCGCCGCGTCCAGGACGCGCTGGGCGGCGGCGGTGTCCTGCGGCCGGGGGCGCGGCCGTTCGCGCCGTACGGGGCGGGCCGCACGCTCCTCCGCGGCCGCCCGCAACCGGTCCGCGGACACCGGCCGCAGCGTCAACTCGTCGATCTGCGCGAGCGGTTGACCGTCGTCGCCCGTGAGATGGACGCCGATGGCATCCGGGCCGACGGCGGACAGCCGTACCCGTACGGTGGCGGGCGGGACGGTGTCCGGGGCGGAGTGCGGCCGGACACCGGTCCAGGAGAACGGCATCCGGATCGGCGTGCCCGCCGACTCCGCCCGGTCGAAGAACCCGCCGAGGCCGATCGCGTGCAGGGCGGTGTCGAGCAGCGCGGGGTGCAGCGCGAAGCCGTCCACCGGTCCGCCACCCTCCCCCTCGCTCAGGGCCACCTCCGCGTAGACGTCCCCGTCGTGCCGCCAGGCCGCCCGCAGTCCGCGGAAGGCCGGGCCGTAGTCGAAACCGTCGGACGCCAGCCGGTCGTAGAAACCCGTCAGGTCGACGGCACGGGCACCGGGCGGCGGCCAGGTGGCGGCCATCTCGGCGAACGCGGCCGTGCCACCGCCCTCCTGACCGTCGGGGTCTGCCGGGTCCGGTGCCACGACGGCCCGCACATGGCACGTCCAGCCCGCCGCCGTGTCCCCGGCCGCCGACTCGCGGCGGGAGTGCACGGTGAGCTCCCGGTGGCCCTCCTCATCGGCCTCGCCCACCTGGACCTGGAGGTCGGCCGCCTCGGTGGCGGGCAGGAACAGCGGCTCCTGGAGGGTGAGTTCGGGCAGGTGCGGGCAGCCGACCGTACGCCCCGCGTACAGCGCCCAGTCGAGGAACACACTGCCGGGCAGCACCACACCGCCCAGCACCGCGTGGTCGGCGAGCCAGCGGTGAGTGGTCTGCGACAGCCGCGCGGTGAACAGCACGGTGTCGCTCCCGGCCGGGGTCACCGCTCCCGCCAGCAGCGGATGGCCCACCGCCGTGAGCCCGGCGCCGCCCGCGTCCCCGGTGTGCTCGGGCGCGTCCAGCCAGTACCGCCGCGCGCGGAACGCGTACGTCGGCAGATCGACGGGCCGCCCGCCGTCGAACGCGGTCGCCCACGCCACCGCGCCACCGGCCACGAACAGCTCCGCGAGCGCCGTGAGCAGCCGCTCCCGGCCGCCCTCGTCCCGGCGCAGCGTGCCCACCACCACGGCCGCCGAGGTGCCCTGCGGCGTCCGCCCGGTCCGCTCCTCGGTCCGCTCCTCGACCGTCCGCTCGGTCCGCTCCTCGACCGTCTGCTCGATCCCGGGGATCAGCACCGGGTGCGGGCTCACCTCGATGAACACCGTGTGCCCGGCGTCGGCCAGGGTGCGGGTCGCGTGCTCGAACCGTACGGTCTCGCGGAGGTTCCGGTACCAGTACTCCGCGTCGGCGCTCGCGCCGTCGAGGAGGGCGCCGGTCACCGTCGAGTACATCGGCACCTCGCCGGGGCGGGGCGCGATGGGCGCGGCCAGTTCCAGCAGCCGCTCACGGATCCGTTCGACCTGTGGGGTGTGCGAGGCGTAGTCCACCGGGACGCGGCGCGCCCGCACCCCGTCCCGTTCACACGCCGCCATCAGCTCGTCCAGCGCCGCCGCGTCCCCGGCGACCACGGTCGAGCCGGGCCCGTTCACGGTGGCCACGCAGATCCGCTCGCCCCAGGGCGCCACCAGCTTCCCGGCCTCGTCCACCGGCACGGGCAGCGAGACCATGCCGCCCCGGCCGGCCAGTTCGCTTCCGATCAGCCGGCTGCGCAGCGCGACGACACGTGCGGCGTCGTCCAGCGAGAGCACCCCCGCGACACACGCCGCCGCCAACTCGCCCTGGGAGTGCCCCACCACCGCGGCGGGCTCGACCCCATGGGACCGCCACACCCGCGCCAGGGACACCATGACCGCCCACAGCACCGGCTGCACCACATCGACGCGATCCAGCGACGGCGCGCCGGGGCGTCCGCGCACCACATCGAGCGGCGACCACTCGACATACGGGGCCAGCGCCCGCGCGCAGTCGTCGAACGACTCGGCGAACTCCGTTGAGACGTCCAGGAGTTCGGCCGCCATCCCGGCCCACTGCGAACCCTGTCCGGGGAACACGAACACCGGCCCCGACCGGTCGGCCTCCACGGACCGGTCCGTGGACACACTCCGCACCACGCCGGTGGCCGGTTCGCCACGGCCGAGCGCCGCCAGCCGGTCCAGGAAGTCCTCCCGGGTACGGCCGACCACCACGGCGCGCCGGCCGAAGACGGCCCGGGACAGCAGCGAGCGGGCCACATCGACGGGCGCCAAGCCGGGTTCGGCGGCCAGCCGCTCCCGCAGCCTGCGGGCCTGGTCGCGCAGGCTGTCGGCGCTCTTCGCCGAGAGCACCCACGGCACCGCCACCGGCGTCGGCTCAGTGGGAGTGGTGGCGTCCGGCGCCTCCTCCAGGATCACATGGGCGTTGGTGCCGCTGATCCCGAACGACGACACCGCGCCGCGCCGGGGCGCACCGGCCGAGGGCCAGTCCTGGTTCTCCGTGGCCAGCCGCAGCGCACCGGCCGTCCACTCCACCCGCTCGGTGGGGCGTTCGGCGTGCAGGGTGCGGGGCACGACGCCGTGGCGCAGGGCCAGCACCATCTTGATGACGCCCGCGACCCCGGCCGCGGCCTGGGTGTGGCCGAGGTTGGACTTCACCGAGCCCAACACCACCGGCCGGTCGGCGGGCCGGTCCCGGCCGTACGTGGCGAGCAGGGCCTGTGCCTCGATCGGGTCGCCCAGCGACGTCCCCGTGCCATGCGCCTCGACCACGTCCACATCGGCCGCCGTGAGGCCCGCGTTCGCCAACGCCTGCCGGATGACCCGCTGTTGGGCCGGGCCGCTGGGCGCCGTGAGGCCGTTGGACGCGCCGTCCTGGTTGAGCGCGGAGCCCCGGAGCAGCGCCAGCACCCGGTGGCCGTGGCGGCGGGCGTCGGACAGCCGCTCGACCACCAGCATGCCGACGCCCTCGGCGAAGCCCATCCCGTCGGCCTCGGCGGCGAACGCCTTGGAGCGGCCGTCGGGGGCGAGCCCGCCGACCCTGCTGAATTCGACGATCGGCCGCGGGGTCGACATGACCGTCACCCCACCGGCCACCGCGAGGCCGCATTCGCCCTGCCGTACCGCCTGCGCGGCCAGGTGCAGCGCCACCAGGGACGAGGAGCACGCGGTGTCCACGGTGATGGCCGGGCCCTCCAGCCCGAGGGTGTAGGCCACCCGTCCGGTGGCCACGCTGGCCGCGCTGCCGTTGCCGAGATAGCCCTCGAAGCCGTCGGCCAGCTGCTCGGGGAAGCGCGTGGCGTAGTCGTTGTAGATCAGCCCCGCGAAGATCCCGGTCGGGGTGGCGCGCAGTGCGGTGGGGTCGATGCCCGCGTGTTCGAACGCCTCCCATGTGGTTTCCAGCAGCAGCCGCTGCTGGGGGTCCGTGGCCAGCGCCTCACGGGGCGAGATGCCGAAGAACTCGGCGTCGAAGTCGGCCGCGTCGTACAGGAAGCCACCGGCCGGCGCGTAGCCCCCGTCCCCGGGCGCGCCGGGGCGGCCCAGCTCGGCGTGCCAGCCGCGGTCGTCGGGGAAGGGGCCGATGGCGTCCCGCCCTTCGGCCAGCAGCCGCCACAGCTCCTCGGGCGAGCGCACCCCGCCGGGGAAGCGGCAGCTCATCCCGACGATCGCGATCGGGTCGTCGTCATGGGCGGCCGCCGCCGCGGGGGTGGGGACAACGGTGGGTTCGCCGTCCGGCGCCAGCAGCCGCAGCAGCTCCGCCACCAGCGCGGCCGGGGTCGGATGGTCGAAGACGGCGGTCACCGGAAGCCGCAGCCCGGTGGCCGTGCCGAGCCGGTTGCGCAGTTCCACGGCGGTCAGCGAGTCGAAGCCCAGGTCCCTGAAGGAGCGGTCCCCGGCCACCGCGTCACCGCCCGCATGCCCGAGCACCACGGCGGCCTGGGCCCGTACGAGGTCGTTCAGCGTGCGCTCGCGGTCCGCCGGGGACAGCGCGGCCAGGCGAGCCCGCAGCCCGCCGCCGCCCGAGGCCGTGTTGGCGGCGCCGCGCCGGACCGTCGTCGTACGGACCAGTCCGCGCAGCAGTGGCGCGGGCTCGCCGTGGCGGCGCAGGGCGGCCACGTCCAGCCGGACCGGAACGCTGAGCGCGCGGGGCGCCCGTATGGCCGCGTCGAAGAGCGCCAGCCCCTGGTCGGTGGTGAGCGGCCGTACGCCCTGACGGCGCATCCGGTCGAGGTCGGTGGCGCCCAGGCCACCGGTCATCGTGCCGCGTTCGCCCCACAGGCCCCAGGCGAGGGCGTGCGCGGGCAGGCCCTGGTCGCGGCGGTGCCGGGCGAGGGCGTCCAGAAACGCGTTGGCGGCCGCGTAGTTGCCCTGGCCCGCCGAGCCCAGCACCCCGGCGGCGGAGGAGAAGAGCGCGAACAGCGCCAGATCCCGGTCCCGGGTCAGCTCATGCAGATTCCAGGCCGCGTCCGACTTGGGGCGCAGCACGGTATCCAGCCGCTCGGGGGTCAAGGCGGAGACCACACCGTCGTCCAGCACTCCGGCCGCGTGCACCACACCGCGCAGCCCCGGCAGGCCGTCCAGCAGCGCGCCCAGCGCCGTCCGGTCGGAGACATCACACGCCACCACCCGGGTGGTGGCGCCCAACTCGCCCAATTCGGAGGTGAGTTCGCGTGCTCCGGGGGCGTCCGGGCCTCGGCGGCCGACGAGGACCAGGTCGGTGACGCCATGGCGGGTGACCAGATGCCGGGCCACCGCCGAGCCGATGACCCCCGTGCCACCGGTGATCAGCACGGTGCCGTCGATCGCGTCCTGGGGAGGGGTGAGCACCACCTTTCCGGTGTGACGGGCCTGGCTGACATGGCGGAACGCCTCCCGCGCCCGGCAGGTGTCCCACGCCGTCACCGGCAGTGGCGCCAGCACACCCGCCTCGAACAGCTCGGTGAGATGGGCCAGCATCGCGCCCAGCCGCTCCGCCCCGGCCTCGGCGAGGTCGAACGCCCGATAGCCGACGCCCGGCCATCGCGCGGCCACCTCATCGCCGTCCCGGACGTCCGTCTTGCCCATCTCGATGAACCGGCCACCGCGCGGCAGCAGCGTCAGCGAGGCGTCGATGAACTCCCCGGCCAGGCAGTTCAGTACGACATCGACGCCCCGGCCACCGGTCGCGGTCAGGAAGCGGTCGGCGAACTCCAGGGTGCGCGACGATGCCACCCGATCGGCCGGAACGCCCATGCCCCGCACCACGGACCACTTCGGCTCGCTCGCGGTGGCGTACACCTCGGCCCCGAGATGGCGCGCCAGCCGTACCGCCGCCATCCCCACGCCACCCGCGGCGGCGTGTACCAGAACCGACTCGCCCGCACGCACCCGGGCCAGCTCGACCAGGGCGTAGTAGGCGGTCAGGAACGCGGCGGGCACCGACGCCGCCTGCGGAAACGTCCAGCCGTGAGGCATCCGTACGACCATCCGGGCGTCGGCCACCGCCACCGGGCCCGCATACGCGCCCGACACCAGCCCCATCACCCGGTCGCCCACCGCGAGGCCGTCGACACCGGGGCCGACCTCCAGCACCACACCGGAGCCCTCGGCCGCGAAGACCCCTTCACTGCCGGGCCCAAGGCTGGGTACGACGCCCAACGAGAGAAGGACATCACGGAAGTTGACGCCCGTGGCGCGCACCGCGATCCGCACCTGGCCCGGGGCCAGAGGCGCCTCGGCCCCCGGAGCGGGCACGAGCCGCAGCCCCTCCACGGTGCCCCCGGTGTCCAGGTCCAGGCTCCAGGCCCCTTCGGGGGCCGTCAGCATGTCGGCGTCCGACGGCGAGACCCGGCCCAGCCGGGGTACGGACACCGCTCCGGCGCGCACCACGAGCTCGAGCTCACCCGTGGCGAGGGCGCCGGCCAGCGCCGCGGCGGACTCGGGAGCACCGTCCAGATCCACCTGTGCGAACCGGCCCGGGTGCTCCGAGCACACCGAACGCCACAGCCCCCGCACCCCGGTCAGGGCCAGCTCGGCCCGCTCGCCCGGGAACGCCGCCACCGCGCCCCGGGTCACCAACGCGAGCCGGACACCGTCGAGTTCGGGATGGCTCAGCCATTCGCGTACCGTCGCAAGCACGGCCGCCAACCGGTCCCGGCTGGCGGCGGGCACATCGGCCACCCCGTCCGGGGCTTGCGCCGGGAGAGCGGGGAGCACCACCAGCGGGGGCAGCGGTGTGCCGGTGCGTACGGCGGCGAGGAGCGCGGCCACATCCGCGTGGACGGGGGCGTCGGGGCCGTCGGGCAGGGCAGTGCCGAGCACCGCCATGGGCTCCGTGCCCTCCTCGGACGGCCGGAGGGGCAGCGGCGTCCAGATGACCTCGAAGAGCGCGTCCGGGGCCGCCCCGGTGGCGACCGTCAGCGCGTCGGCCGTCAGGGGCCGTGAGACCACCTCGTCGATGGTGAGGATCGGCAGCCCGGTGAGGTCCGTCATCCGCACCGAGATTCCACCTGGCCCCGTGGGCGCTGTCCGCACCCGGGCGACGGTCGCGCCCGTGGCATGCAGCCGCGCCCCGGAGAACGACAGCGGCATCATCCGCTCCGTCTCGCCCTCCAGGAGCCCCACAAGACGCGTCTGCAACGCCGCGTCCACCAGCGCCGGATGCACACCGAACCGGTCGGCGCCACCGGCGGCCGACTCCGGCAGCCGCACCTCGGCGAACATCTCCTCGCCCCGGCGCCATACGGCACGCACGCCCTGGAACACCGGGCCGTAGCCATAGCCGTGGTCCGCCAGCCGCTCGTAGAACGCGTCGATGTCCACCGGATCCGCGCCGGTGGGCGGCCACTGGACCTCGGCCTCCACCTCGGCGCCCATGAGCACATCACCGGGCGCTGCGGACGCCGTCAGCGTCCCCGTGGCATGACACACCCAGTCCGCCGGATCGTCGTCCTGCTCCGGGCGGTGCGGCCGGGAGTGCAGCCGTACGGCGTACGCGCCCCGCTCGTCCGCCGCGTCGACACCCACCTGGATGTCGAGGGCGGTGTCATCGGACGGCACGGTCAGCGGGGTGTGCAGAACGAGCTCGTCCAGCCGTTCGGCGCCCACGTGCTGCCCGGCCCCCAGCACGAGCTCCAGCAGGGCCGCGCCCGGCACCAGGACCCGGTCCAGCACCATGTGGTCGGCCAGCCATGGCTGCGTACGGGTGGAGATCCGGCCCGTGAACACGAACCCGCCGCCCTCGGCCATGCTCACCCCGGCCGCCACCAGCGGATGCCCCACCACGGACAGCCCCGCGCCCGCGAGGTCCCCGATCCGCTCGGCCGCCGAGAGCCAGTAGTGGCGGCGTTGGAAGGGGTAGGTGGGGAGGTTGGTGGGGGTGGGGTTGTTGGGGGTGAGGATCGTGGGCCAGTTGGGGGTGAGGCCGTGGGTCCAGAGGGTGGCGAGGGAGGTGAGGAGTTGTTGGGTGTCGCCGTGGTCGCGGCGGAGGGTGCCGGTGGCGTGGGCGTTTGTTTCTTGGATGGCGGTGGTGAGGACGGGGTGGGGGCTGGTTTCGAGGTAGAGGGTGTGGCCGTCGGTCAGCGAAGTTCGCAGGGTGTCGTGGAAGCGGACGGGTTCGCGGAGGTTGCGGTACCAGTACTCGGCGTCGAGGGTTTCGCCGTCGATGGGGGTGGCGGTGACGGTGGAGTACATGGGCACATGCCCGGCGTGGGGGGTGATGGGTGCGGCGAGTTGGAGGAGCTGTTCCCGGATGCGTTCGACGTGGGGCGTGTGGGACGCGTAGTCGACTGGGATGGCGCGGGTGCGCAGTCCGGCGTTCTCGGCCGCGGCGGTCACCTCGGCGAGCCCGGTGGGGGTTCCGGCGATGACGGTGGAGGCGGGCCCGTTGACGGTGGCGATCCAGACGTCGTCGCGGCCGGTCAGCAGGTCGTGCGCTTGGTCGGCGGAGGTGGCGAGGGAGATCATGCCGCCGTGTCCGGCCAACTCCTGCGCGATGAGGCGGCTGCGCAGCGCCACGAGCCGTGCGCCGTCCTCCAACGAGAGCACACCGGCTACGCATGCGGCGGCGATCTCACCTTGTGAGTGGCCGATGACGGCGGAGGGTTCGATGCCGAGCGAACGCCACAGCTGGGCCAGGGACACCATGACGGCCCAGAGGGCGGGCTGGACCACATCCACCCGCTCCAGCGCGCTTCCGTCCGAGGTATCGCGTAGGACGTCGAGGAGATTCCACTCGATGTGCGGGGCGAGGGCCTGGGCGCACCGGTCGATGGACTCGGCGAACACCGCAGATGAGTCGAGCAGTTCGGCGGCCATGCCGACCCACTGTGACCCCTGCCCCGGAAAGACGAAGACCGCGCCGGACGGCGGTTCTTCCGGGGCCACTCCGCTGACCACGTGGGTGGCGGGCTCGCCGGTGGCGATGGCGTCCAGCCCGGCGAGGAAGGTGTCCCGGTCGGCGGCGACGACCACCGCGCGGTGTTCGAGCGCGGCCCGGTGTTGTGCGAGCGTCCAGCCGATGTCGGCGAGGTGCCGGTCGCTCGTGGCCGCGAACGTCAGCAACTGCGCCGCCTGGGCGCGTAGCGCGGTCTCGGAGCGTGCCGAGATCACCCATGGCAGCGCGCCCTCCGTGGGCGTGTCCTGGGATGTGGGGTCCGGCGTCGGGGTCGCTTCGAGGATCACATGGGCGTTGGTGCCGCTGACTCCGAACGACGACACCGCCGCGCGGCGCGCCCGTCCCGCCTCGGGCCAGGGCGCGTTCTCCGTCACCAGATCCACCGCGCCGGAGGCCCAGTCCACCTGCGGCGTCGGCTCGTTCACATGCAGGGTGCGCGGTACGACGGCATGGCGCATCGCCATGACCATCTTGATCACACCGGCCACCCCCGCCGCGGCCTGGGTGTGGCCGAGGTTGGACTTCACCGATCCCAGCAGCGCGGGGCGTTCGGCGGGCCGGTCCTGGCCGTACGTGGCGAGCAGCGCCTGTGCCTCGATGGGATCGCCCAGCGCCGTACCGGTCCCGTGCGCCTCGATCACGTCCACCTCGGACGGGGCCACGCCCGCGTCGGCCAGCGCGTCCCGGATCACCCGCCGCTGGGCGGGGCCGTTGGGCGCGGTGAGGCCGTTGGAGGCGCCGTCCTGGTTGACGGCGGTGCCACGGATCACGCCGAGCACCTGGTGGCCGTTGCGGCGGGCGTCGGACAGCCGTTCCACCAGCAGCAGCCCCACGCCCTCGGCCGCGCCCATGCCGTCCGCGGCGGCGGAGAACGCCTTGCACCGGCCGTCCCGGGCCAGCCCCTGCTGCCTGCTGAACTCGGTGAACAGATCCGGTGTGGACATCACGGCGACACCGCCGACGACCGCCATCCCGCACTCACCGTTGCGCAGCGCCCGCACCCCCAGATGCATGGCCACCAGCGACGACGAACACGCGGTGTCCACGGTGAGGGCCGGGCCGGTCAGCCCGAAGGTGTAGGCGATACGCCCGGAGACGACACTGCCCGCGACACCGGTCATGGCATGGCCCTCGACCTCCTCCGGGATCGCGGGCAGCCTGCTGCCGTAGTCATGGAAGCTGGCGCCGATGAACACCCCGGTCCGGCTGGAGCGCAGCGACGACGGTTCGATGCCCGCCCGCTCGAACAGCTCCCAGGACGTCTCCAGCAGCAGCCGCTGCTGGGGATCCATCGCAAGCGCCTCACGCGGGGAGATGCCGAAGAAGGAGGCGTCGAACTCGCCCGCGGTGTGCAGGAATCCACCCTCGGCGGTGTACGAGGTGCCCGGCCGCTCGCCATCCGGGTCGGCCAGCCCCGCCAGATCCCAGCCACGGTCGACCGGGAACCCGGAAATGGCGTCCCCGCCACCTTCGACGAGCTCCCACAGCGCCTCGGGCGAGGCCACCCCGCCGGGGTAGCGGCAGCTCATCCCCACGATCGCCACCGGCTCGGCGGCCGCCGACTCCGCCGCCCGCAGTTGCGCCCGCGTCTCCTTGAGCTCCGCGGTGACCCGGGTCAGATAGTGGCGGAGCTTGTGCACATCGTCCATGTCGGGGCTCCATGCGAAGAGTCGGCGGTGGGAGGGGGTATGGCGGACAGACCGGCTGGTCAGCGGGGTGGGCGGGAGCGGGATCAGGAGATCCCGAACTCCTTCTCGATGTAGTCGAAGAGCTCGTCGTTGGTGGCCGCTTCGAGATCGTCGGACGTCACCGGCTCGTCGGGGGTGTCCGTGGTGCCTACGGCGTCCACGGCGTCTATGGCGTCCATGGCGCGCACGGCGGACCGGAGCAGCCGGCGCAGCCGGTCGGCGATCTCGGAACGGGCGGGGGCGTCGCTCGGCAATGACACCAACAGCCGTTCCAGGCGGTCGAGTTCGACGGTGCCGTCCCCCGTGGCGGATTGACCGGCGCCGTCCGGGCCGTCGCCGATGCCGCTGAAGAGCTGAGCGCTCAGATAGCCGACGAGTTCGGCCACGGTCGGGAAGTCGAAGATCACGGTGGCGGGCAGCCGGAGCCCCGTGACGCTCCCGAGCCGGTTGCGCAGCTCCACCGCCGTGACCGAGTCCAGGCCGAGCTCCAGGAACGGCCGCCTGGTGCCCACGGCCTCGGCCGAGCCATGGCCGAGGACCGCGGCCACCTGACCGCGTACGGCGTCGAGGAGCCGCCGTTCGCGCTCCTCGGGCTTCACGTCGGCGAGCCGGTCGCGCAGGGCCGCCACCGTACCGCCCGTACCACCGCCCGAGGCCCCGTCCCCGGCATCCTCGACCGCGCCGAGCGCCCGCCGGGCCTCGGGGATCTCTTCGAGCAGCTGGCTGGGGCGGGCGGCGGTGTAGGCGTGGGCGAAGCGGCCCCAGTCGATATCGGCGATCACCAGGGCCGTTTCGCCGTCCGCCAGCGCGGCCTCCAGCGCGAGGAGCGCCGACTCCGGCGGCAGCAGCGGTACGCCATGGCGCAGCCGCAGCTCGGTCACCGCGTCCCGTTCGGCCATCCCGCCCTGCGCCCAGGAACCCCAGGCCACGGAGGTGGCCACCAGCCCCCGTGCGCGGCGGTGGCGAGCAAGGGCATCCATATAGGCGTTGGCGGGCGCGTAGTTGCCCTGACCCACCATGCCCACGGTGCCCGCCAGGGAGGAGAACAGCACGAACGCGGACAGCTCCAGGTCCCGGGTCAGCTCGTGCAGCCGCCACGCCGCGTCCGCCTTCACCCGCAGCACGCGGTCCACCTGCTCGGGGGTGAGGGAGGTGATGGCGGCGTCGTCCAGAACGGCCGCCGTGTGGAACACCGAGGTCAGCGGGTACGTGGCCGGAATCGACGCCAGAAGCGCGCGGAGCGCGTCGGCGTCCCCGACATCGCAGGCCGCCACGGTCGCTTTGGCCCCCGAGGCGGTCAGCTCGGCCACCAGCTCGTCCGCTCCCGGCGCGGCGTCCCCGCGACGGCTGATGAGCAGCAGATGCTCGGCGCCACGGGCCGCGAGCCGACGGGCCAGCCGGCTGCCGAGGGCCCCGGTGCCACCGGTGATCAGGACCGTGCCAGGGCCGGGGGACCAGCCGTCATCGAGCACATCGCCGTCATCGAGCACATCGCTAAGGCGTGGCGCCCTGACGACACGACGCCCGAGGATCCCGGTGGCGCGGACCGCGACCTGGTCCTCGTGGCCACCGGCGGCCAGTACCGCACACAGCCGGGCCGTCGCCCGTTCGTCCAGCTCCTGGGGCAGATCGACCAATCCGCCCCAGCGGGTGGCGAGTTCCTGCGCCGCCACCCGGCCCAGACCCCACACCAGCGCCTGCGCCGGGCCGGTCAGCGGATCGTGGGCGCCGACGGACACCGCGCCCTGGGTGACACACCACAGCGGCGCGAACGGCCCCGCCGCCTCCAGCCCCTGGATCAGCCGCAGGGTGCGGTGCAGCCCGGCGGCCTCGTCGCGGGTGAGCAGCGAGAGCACGCCGACGACGGGCGAGGTGGGGTGCGCCGTGGTGTGTGCGGTGGTGTGCGTGGTGGTGTGTGCGGCGAGGGCGACGAGGGTGTCGGCCCAGCGGCGCGGGTCGTCGGGCGCCACGACCACCGTTTCCACCGTGGCCCCGTGCCGGTCGAGGGCCGTGGCGATCGCCTCGTACAGCGCATCGCCCTTCTGGTCGGGTGCCAGGACGACGAGCCAGGTGCCGGACAGCACGGGCGCGGTGGTGTCGGGCAGCGGCTTCCAGCCCTCGCGATACCGCCACGCGTCCATCGTGGACGCCGCGCTCTGCCGCCGATGCCACGCCGACAGCGCGGGCAGCAGGGTCGTCAACTCCGCCTGGGATTGCTCCAACCGCAGGGTCCGGGCCAGCCCTTCCAGATCCTCGCGCTCCACTGCTTCCCAGAAACCGGTGTGCGAATCCGGGCCGGTCGTCGCGTTGGCGCGGTGTCGGCCCGGGGGCGCGGTATCCAGCCAGTAGTGGCGGCGTTGGAAGGGGTAGGTGGGGAGGTTGGTGGGGGTGGGGTTGTTGGGGGTGAGGATCGTGGGCCAGTTGGGGGTGAGGCCGTGGGTCCAGAGGGTGGCGAGGGAGGTGAGGAGTTGTTGGGTGTCGCCGTGGTCGCGGCGGAGGGTGCCGGTGGCGTGGGCGTTTGTTTCTTGGATGGCGGTGGTGAGGACGGGGTGGGGGCTGGTTTCGAGGTAGAGGGTGTGGCCGTCGGTCAGCGAAGTTCGCAGGGTGTCGTGGAAGCGGACGGGTTCGCGGAGGTTGCGGTACCAGTACTCGGCGTCGAGGGTTTCGCCGTCGATGGGGGTGGCGGTGACGGTGGAGTACATGGGCACGTGCCCGGCGTGGGGGGTGATGGGTGCGGCGAGCTGGAGGAGCTGCTCCCGGATGCGTTCGACGTGCGGGGTGTGGGAGGCGTAGTCGACGGCGATCGCACGGGCCCGGATCCCGGTGGCTTCCGCTTGTGCCATGACATCGGTGAGCGCGGCGGGGCTCCCGGCGATGACGGTGGAGGTCGCGCCGTTGACGGTGGCGATCCAGACGTCGTCGTGGCCCGTCAGCAGGTCGTGCGCCTGGTCGGCGGGGGTCGTGAGGGAGACCATGCCGCCGTGTCCGGCCAACTCCTGCGCGATGAGGCGGCTGCGCAGCGCCACGAGCCGTGCGCCGTCCTCCAACGAGAGCACACCGGCTACGCATGCGGCGGCGATCTCACCTTGTGAGTGGCCGATGACGGCGGCGGGCTCGATGCCGAGCGAACGCCACACCTGGGCCAGGGACACCATGACGGCCCAGAGGGCGGGCTGGACGACATCCACCCGCTCCAGCGCCGCGTCATCCCCGGTCGCCCGCAACACATCGAGCAGATCCCAGTCGATATGCGGAGCGAGGGCTTGGGCGCATTGACTGATCGACTCGGCGAACACCGCTGATGAGTCGAGCAGTTCGGCGGCCATGCCGATCCACTGTGAGCCCTGCCCCGGAAAGACGAAGACCGCGCCGGACGGCGGCTCGCCCGAGACCACTCCGCTGACCACATGGGCGGCGGGCTCGCCGGTGGCGATGGCGTCCAGCCCGGCCAGGAAGGTGTCCCGGTCGGCGGCCACGACCACCGCCCGGTGCTCCAGCGCGGCGCGGCCCAGTGCCAGCGTCGAGCCGATATCGGCGAGGTGCCGATCGCTCGCGGCCACGAACGCGCGCAACTGCGCTGCCTGCGCCCGTAGTGCGGCCTCGGAGCGTGCCGAGATCACCCATGGCAGCGCACCCTCCGTGGGCGTGTCCTGGGATGTGGTGTCCGCCGTCGGCGCCGCTTCGAGGATCACATGGGCGTTGGTGCCGCTGACTCCGAACGACGACACCGCCGCGCGGCGCGCTCGTTCCGCCTCGGGCCAGCCCGTGGTCTCCGTCACCAGCCGCACCGCGCCGGAGGCCCAGTCCACCTGCGGCGTCGGCTCGTCCACATGCAGGGTGCGGGGAACCACACCGTGGCGCAGGGCCAGCACCATCTTGATGATGCCCGCTACCCCGGCCGCCGCGCCGGTGTGGCCGACATGGGCCTTCATCGAGCCCAGCAGCGCCGGGTGTTCGGCGGATCGGCCCTGGCCGTACGTGGCGAGCAGTGCCTGCGCCTCGATGGGATCGCCGAGCGCCGTACCCGTCCCGTGTGCCTCGATCACATCGACATCGGACGGCGTGAGACGTGCGTTCGCCAACGCCTGCCGGATGACCGCCTGTTGGGACGGCCCGTTGGGCGCTGTGAGGCCGTTGGAGGCGCCGTCCTGGTTGACCGCCGTGCCACGGATGACGGCGAGAACCTGGTGGCCGTTGCGGCGGGCCTCCGACAGCCGTTCGACCAGCAGCACGCCCACGCCCTCCCCCCATGCGGTGCCGTCCGCCGCCGCGGCGAAGGGCTTGCAGCGGCCGTCGGGGGCGAGCCCGCGCTGATGGCTGAACTCGGTGAACACACCCGGTGTGGAGATCACCGAGACGCCACCCACGAGCGCCATCCCGCAGTCGCCGTTGCGCAGTGCCTGTACGGCGAGATGCAGTGCCACCAGCGAGGACGAACACGCCGTGTCCACCGTGACGGCCGGTCCGGTCAGCCCGAAGCCGTAGGCGATCCGGCCGGATGCCACGCTTCCCGCCGCCCCGGTGAAGAGGTAGCCCGCGGACCCCTCGGTGTCGGCGCCGTCACCGCCGTAGCCGTGCGGTACGAGGCCGATGAACACTCCGGTGCGGCTGCCGCGCAGCGACAGCGGGTCGATGCCCGCGTGTTCCAGGGCCTCCCAGGAGGTCTCCAGCAGCAGCCGCTGCTGGGGGTCCATCGCCATCGCCTCGCGCGGCGAGATGCCGAAGAAGTCGGCATCGAAGTCGGCGGCGTCCGGGAGGAAACCGCCCTGGTGGACATAGCTGCTGCCGGGGCGTTCGGGGCCGGGGTGGTGGAGCGCGTCGAGATCCCAGCCGCGGTCCGCCGGGAACGCGGAGAGCGTGTCCTGGTCGGACAGCAACAGCCGCCACAGATCCTCGGGCGACCGTACGCCCGCGGGAAAACGGCAGCTCGTGGCCACGATCGCGATGGGCTCGTCCAGGGCGGCCGTCCCCGGCGCGACCGGCACGACCGGTGCGACCGATGCAAGCGGCACAACCGACGCAACCGGTGCGACGGCGCTGGGCGCGTACAGGCCCGCTCCGGCGGTGTCCCCGCCCGTGATCCGGTCCAGCAGATGCCGGGCCAGCGTCAGGGGCGTCGGATAGTCGAAGACGACGGACGGCGCGAGCGCCACACCCGTCGCCACGGCCAGCCGGTTCCGTAGCTCCACGGCGGTCAGCGAGTCGAAGCCGAGGTCCCGGAAGACCTTCCGCGTCTCCACCTCGTCCACCGACGACAGCCCGAGCACGGCGGCCGCGTGGCGGCACACCTCGTCCAGCACCACCCGCAGCCGGGGCGAGCCCTCGGCCGCGTCGGCCACCCGGCGCGCGAAGCCCTCAAGCGCCTCGGGCCCTTCGGCCGCCACGGTGGCGGACGGCAGCTCGACCCGTACGGCGGAGCCGGGGCCGACAGGCGCGAGCCAGTAGCGCTCGCGCTGGAAGGCGTAGGTGGGCAGATCGACGGGTGTGTCGCCACCGGATGCGAACACCGCCGCCCAGTCGGGGCTCACGCCATGAGCCCACAGGGCGGCGAGGGCGCTGATGAGCTGCCGGGCGCCACCCTGGTCACGGCGCAGGGTGCCGGTGGCGAGGACACGCTGGTCGGCGGCGTGGGCGGTCTCCTCGACGGCGGTGGTGAGGACGGGGTGGGGGCTGGACTCCAGGTAGAGGGTATGGCCGTCGGTCAGTGAAGTCCGCAGGGTGTCGTGGAAGCGGACGGGTTCGCGGAGGTTGTGGTACCAGTACTCGGCGTCGAGGGTTTCGCCGTCGATGGGGGTGGCGGTGACGGTGGAGTACAGGGGGACGTCACCGGCGTGGGGGGTGATGGGTGCGGCGAGTTGGAGGAGCTGTTCCCGGATGCGTTCGACGTGCGGGGTGTGGGAGGCGTAGTCGACGGCGATCGCACGGGTCCGGACCCCAGTGGCCTCGGCCTTCGCCGTGGTCTCGGCGAGCCCGGCGGGGCTCCCGGCGATGACGGTGGAGGTGGGCCCGTTGACTGCCGCTATCCATATGTCCTCGCGCCCGGTCAGCAGGTCGTGCGCTTGGTCGGCGGACGCGGCGAGGGAGACCATGCCGCCGAGCCCGGCCAGTTCTCGTGCGATGAGGCGGCTGCGCAGCGCCACGAGCCGTGCGCCGTCCTCCAACGAGAGCACACCGGCCACACACGCGGCCGCGATCTCGCCCTGGGAGTGGCCGATGACGGCGGCGGGCTCGACGCCGAGCGAACGCCACACCTGGGCCAGGGACACCATGACGGCCCAGAGGGCGGGCTGGACGACATCCACCCGCTCCAGCGCCGCGTCATCCCCGGTCGCCCGCAACACATCGAGCAGATCCCAGTCGATGTGCGGGGCCAGGGCCTGGGCACAGCGGTCGATGGATTCGGCGAACGCGGGGGAGGCGTCGAGCAGTTCGGCGGCCATGCCCACCCACTGCGAGCCCTGCCCCGGAAAGACGAACACCGGACCGGCGGCCGATCCGGCGGCCACCCCAGCCACCACATGAGCGGAGGGTTCACCGGAGGCGATGGCGTCCAGCCCGGCAAGGAAGTCGTCCCGGTCCCCGGCCACCACGACCGCACGGTGTTCCATGGCGGCCCGCTGTGTCGCCAGCGCCCGCGCGATGTCCAACGGCGTGGCGTCGGAGGAGGAGGTGGTGGCGGCGGCGAACGCACCCAGCCGGGCCGCCTGCGCCCGCAGCGCGGCGGGTGAACGGCCCGACACCACCCACGGCAGCACACCTTCCGCCTCGACGAGCGGATGGGCGGGGCGAGGGGTGCGGGAGGGAGAGGGGACAGGGGCGGGAGCCGGTGGGGCCTGCTCCAGGACCACATGGGCGTTGGTCCCGCTGATGCCGAACGACGAGACTCCGGCTCGCCGCGCCCGTCCGGCCTCCGGCCATGGGCGCTCCTCCGTCACCAGTTCCACACCACCGGACGCCCAGTCCACGTGTGGGGTCGGCTCGTCCACATGCAGCGTGGCGGGGACGACACCGTGGCGCATCGCCATGATCGCCTTGATGACGCCCGCGACTCCGGCCGCCGCCTGGGTGTGGCCGATGTTGGACTTCACCGACCCCAGCAGCGCGGGCCGGTCGGCGGGCCGGTCCCGGCCGTACGTGGCGAGCAGCGCCTGCGCCTCGATCGGGTCACCGAGCGCCGTGCCCGTGCCGTGCGCCTCGATCACATCCACGTCGGACGTCGACAGCCCCGCGTCCGCCAGCGCCTGCCGGACCACCTGCTCCTGGGAGAGTCCGTTGGGCGCGGTGAGGCCGTTGGAGGCGCCGTCCTGGTTGACCGCCGTGCCACGGATCACGCCGAGCACGCGATGGCGGTTGCGGCGGGCGTCGGACAGCCGCTCCACCAGGAGCAGGCCGACGCCCTCCGCCATTCCGGTGCCATCGGCCCCGGCCGCGAACGCCTTGCACCGACCGTCGCGGGCCAGCCCGCCCTGGCGGCCGAACTCGGTGAAGATTCCAGGGGTGTTGAGGACGGTGACCCCACCGGCCAGGGCCAGCGAGGACTCGCCCCGGCGCAACGACTGCACCGCCAGGTGCAGGGCCACCAGCGATGACGAGCAGGCGGTGTCCAGGGTGATGGCGGGCCCGGTGAGCCCGAGCAGATAGGCGATACGGCCGGAGGCCACACTGGCAGTCTTGCCGGTGAGGAGGTAGCCGTCCACCGTCTCCGGCGCCTCGTGCAGCCGTGGCCCGTACTCCTGGTCCATGGTGCCGACGAACACCCCGGTACGGGTGGCGCGCAGCGCGTCGGGCGCGATGCCCGCCCGCTCCAGCAGTTCCCAGGAGGTCTCCAGCAGCAGCCGCTGCTGGGGGTCCATCGCCAGGGCCTCGCGCGGGGAGATGCCGAAGAAGCGGGCGTCGAAGTCCGTGGCCCCGTCGATGAATCCACCGCTCCGGGCGAAACTGCTCCCGGTGCTCCCAGTACTCCCGGTGTGCCCGCTGCCGTGCAGCCGTTCCAGATCCCAGCCGCGGTCGTCCGGGAACGGCGAGATGGCGTCCCGTCCGTCCGCCACCAGCCGCCACAGATCCTCGGGGGAGCGCACCCCACCGGGGAGGCGGCAGCTCATCGCGATGATGGCGATCGGCTCGTCGGCGGGGGCGGCCACCGCCGCGGGTGCGGAGGACGGGCCGCCGGCGGCGAGGTGTTCCGCGAGCCTGGCCGGGGTCGGGTGGCTGAAGAGCGCGGCGGGGGAGAGGCGGGTGCCCAGCGCGGCGTTGACGCGGTTGCACAGATCGCTGAGCGAGATCGAGTCGAAGCCGAGATCCTTGAAAGTCCGTTCGGTGTCGAGCTCGGCCACCGTCGTATGCCCGAGGACGGCGGCGGCCTGGGCCCGCACCTGATGAACCACATCAAGGCCCGTGGCCCCCGCCGCGGCATCCGCAGCGGCCGCCGGGGAGGCCACGGCGTCGAACCAGTGGCGCCGCCGCTGGAAGACACGGCCGGGCAGCTCGGCCCGGCGGGCGCCGGTCCCGGCGAACACCTTTCCCCAGTCGGGGGCAGCCCCGTACACCCACAGCTCGGCCAGCGAGAGCAGCACCCGCCGCGTGCCGCCCTCGCCCCGGCGCAGGGTGCCGACGGCGAGGCCGCCCGTGTCCTGGACGGCGGTGGTGAGCACGGGGTGCGAACTGCTCTCCAGGAAGAGGGTGTTGCCGTCCGCGATCAGGTTCTGGACGGTGTCGTGGAAGCGGACCTGTTCGCGGAGGTTGCGGTACCAGTACTCGGCGTCCAGCGCCTCGCCCGCGATGGGGGCGGTGGTGACGGTCGAGTACATCGGCACGTCCCCGGCGCGCGGGACGACCGCCGCCGCGAGCCGCAGGAACTCCTCGCGGATCGCCTCGACATGCGGGGTGTGCGAAGCATACGCGGCGGCCACCCGGCGGTGCCGCAGCCCGGCGGCCTCCGCCCTGGCCGTGACCTCGGCCAGCCCCTCCGGGCTGCCCCCGACCACCGTCGCGCCGGGCCCGTTGACCGCGGCGATCCATACGTCGTCCCGGCCCGCGAGCAGCTCGGCCGCCCGCTCCTCCGACGCGCCGATGGACGCGAGACCGCCCCGGCCGATCAGGGCCCCGGCGATCCGGCTGCGTACGGCGATCAGCCGGGCACCGTCCTCCAGCGACAGCGCTCCGGCCACGCACGCGGCCGCGATCTCACCCTGCGAGTGGCCCACGACGGCCGATGGGACGACGCCGAGCGAACGCCACACCCGCGTCAGCGAGACCATCACGGCCCAGAGCGCGGGTTGTAGCACCTCCACGCGCTCCAGCGCGGTGCCGTCCTCGGTGTCCTCGGTGGCCTCGGCGTCCCTGGTGTGCCGCAGGACGTCGAGGAGGTCCCAGTCGGTGTGCGGGGCCAGGGCCTGGGCGCAGCGGTCGATGGATTCGGCGAACGCGGGGGAGGTGTCGAGCAGTTCGGCGGCCATGCCCACCCACTGCGAGCCCTGACCCGGGAAGACGAACACCGGACCCGCGGCCGACTCGCCCGCCACCCCATTGACCACATGGGCGGACGGCTCACCGGAGGCGATCGCGTCCAGCCCGGCCAGGAATCCGTCGCGGTCCCCGGCCACCACCACGGCACGGTGCTCCAGGGCCGTCCGGTGCTCGGCGAGCGACCATCCGATGTCGGCGGGGGAGACACCGCCGTCGGCCGAACCACCCGCGGAACCGACCGCCGAACCACCCGCCGAACCGCCCGCCGCGAACGACCGCAACCGGGCCGCCTGCGCCCGCACCCCGTCCGGCGTCCGGCCCGAGATCACCCACGGCAGTACGTCACCACGCCACGCCCCCGCGACGCCTTCGGCCGCACCCTCGGCGAGTGAGACCACCGGAGCCTGCTCCACGACGACATGGGCGTTGGTCCCGCCGACGCCGAAGGAGGACACCCCGGCGATCAGCGGCGCATCCGGGCGCGGCCACGCCGACAGCTCGGTCTGCACCCGCAGATTCCACTCCTCCAGCGGAATCGCGAGGCTGGGGGAGCGGAAGTTGAGACTGGGCGGGAGATGCGCCGCCTTCAGGGCGAGCAGGACCTTGATCAGGCCGGTGATCCCCGCGGCCCCTTCCAGATGGCCCACGTTCGTCTTGGCGGACCCCACCAGCAGCGGCCGGTCCTTCGTCCGCGCCGCACCGATCGCCTCGGCCAGCGCCGCCGCCTCGATGGGGTCGCCGACGGGTGTGCCGGTGCCGTGCAGTTCGACGTACTGCACCTCGTCGGGGCCGACCCCGGCCGCTTCGTACGCCCGGCGCAACACCTCAGCCTGGGCGGTCCGGCTGGGGGTGGTGAGACTGTCCCCGCCGCCGTCGTTGTTGACCGCGCCGCCGCGCAGCACCCCATGGATCCGGTCGCCGTCGGCGAGCGCGCGGGCGAGGGGTTTGAGCAGCACCAGACCGCCGCCCTCGCCGCGGACGAAGCCGTTGGCCCGGGCGTCGAAGGTGTAGCAGGTGCCGTCGGGGGAGAGCCCGCCGAAGCGTGCGGCGCTCAGCGCGCCGTCGTACGCGAGATTGAGGTGGACCCCGCCCGCGAGCGCGGTGTCGCATTCGCCGTTGCGCAGGCTCTGGCAGGCGGTGTGCACCGCGACCAGCGAGGACGACTGGCCCGAGTCCACCACCATGCTGGGGCCGCGGGTGCCCAGCAGATAGGAGAGCCGGTTGGCGATCATGCCGCGCTGGAGGCCGGTCAGGGTGTGGTGGGTGACCGCGGTGTCGCCGCCGTGGCGCCGTAGCAGCGTGGCGTAGTCGTCGTTGATGGCGCCGACGAACACCCCCGTCCGCCCCTGGGCGAGCCGGGCCGGTGTGAGGCCCGCGTCCTCCAGGGTCTCCCAGCCCAGTTCGAGCATCAGCCGCTGCTGGGGGTCCATGGCGGCGGCCTCGCGCGGCGATATGCCGAAGAAGTCGGCGTCGAAGTGGTCCACCGCGTCGAGGAAGGCGCCGAATTCCGTCCCGGCTTCGGCCTCGGCTTCCGCTCCGTGTTCGGCTCGGGCCCCGGGCCCGCCGTCGGAATGACGCGGAGTCCATCGATCTTCCGGTACGGAAGTGACCGCGTCCGCGCCCTCGCTGAGCAGACGCCAGAATTCCTCGGGCGTCCGGGCCCCCGGTAAACGACAAGAGAAACCGATGACCGCTACCGAATCATGGACATCGTGATGCCATGGCGAATCGGCGACTGTGGACAACTAGGTACACTCCCCCGTGACCTGGTGACCTGACCCATTTATCGCGCGTGAAAACAAAGATCAACTGCCGCGAAGGTACCTCAGCGTCCGGCGGGTGCGCAAGCATGTTCGGGAGCCGCTGCTCGGGGTCATGTTCCCCTGGTCACGGGGCGGTTGATGGTGGCCCTTTCGCTTTCAACGAAAGAAAAAATGGATGGCGCCCCGGGCGGGGATGGGCTACGGTTTCTCCGTTCCGTGCGGGCCGTGTTGGTCCGTGTTGTCGCGCTTGAGGAAAGCAGGAGGTGAGGACATTGATGACGGTCTCGGTGGCGAGCGCCGCTCGCGTTCAGGAGTTCCTCATTTCCACCCCTGCGGCCTCCGGCTGACACCTCTTCGGAGGCCGCCCTTCGAAGGGTTTCCTCCGTGTTCAACACTTCTTCCGACTCCACCTCTCCGTACTCCCTCGCCGCCCATGGCTGGGACGACGGCTGGGCGGAGACGTTCGCCCCGTACGCCGCACAGGGCCTGGTGCCCGGCCGGGTGATCCGGGTGGACCGTGGCCAGTGCGATCTGGTCACGCCGAGCGGCCTGGCACGGGCCGACACCGAGCTGGTGACGCCGCGCGATCCGCTGCGGATCGTGTGCACCGGCGACTGGGCCGCCGTGGACGCCGAGGGCGATCCGCGTTACGTGCGTACGCTGCTGCCGCGCCGTACCGCCCTCGTACGGTCCACCTCCTCCAAGCGCTCGGACGGCCAGGTGCTGGCGGCCAACGTCGACCACGCCGTCATCGCCGTCTCCCTCGCCGCCGAGCTCGACCTGGGCCGGGTGGAGCGGTTCACCGCGCTGGCCTGGGAGAGCGGCGCCCAGCCGCTGCTCGTCCTCACCAAGGCCGATCTGGTGCCCGACCCGGACACCCTCGCCCATCTGGTGTCCGACACCGGGACGGCGGCGCCCGGCGTACGGGTGCTCGCGGTCAGCTCCGCGACGGGGGAGGGACTGGAGGAGCTCGGCGCCCTGCTCGCCTCCGGCACCTCCGTGCTGCTCGGCCAGTCCGGCGCGGGCAAGTCCACGCTGGCGAACGCGCTGGTGGGCGAGGCCGTCCAGGACGTACGGGCGATCCGTGACAGCGACGGCAAGGGACGGCACACCACGACCACCCGCGATCTGCTGCCCCTGCCCTCGGGCGGGGCGCTGATCGACACCCCGGGGCTGCGCGGGGTGGGGCTGTGGGACGCCGAGGGCGGTGTCGCGCAGGCGTTCGCCGAGATCGAGGAGCTCGCCGAGCGGTGCCGCTTCCCCGACTGCGCACACCGGGCCGAGCCGGGGTGCGCGGTGCTCGCCGCGATCGACGACGGCTCGCTGCCGGAGCGGCGGCTGGAGAGCTACCGCAAGCTGCTCCGCGAGAACGAGCGGCTCGCGGCCCGTACGGACGCGCGGCTACGGGCCGAACTGCGGCGGGACTGGAAGCAGCGGCAGGCGCTCGGCCGCCACATGATGGAACGCAAGCGGGGGCCGAAGCGGCAGCGGTAGCGGTGCCGGGGCGGCAGCGGCAGCGGTACGCCCGGGACCGGCCCCGGTCAGCTCACGCTCCGGGTCTTGGCCCCGGGCACGTCCTCCAGGCCCCAGCTGTACACCCAGCGCGGATGGATCCGGATGACCTCGTCGCTCAGCTGGGCGCCGAGGTCATGCGGCCCCGTGCGCCGCTCCGCCTCGCCGCGGATCTCCACCCCGCACACCATCCACGGCTGCTCGCTCACCAGGCTGTCGACGACCAGCGCCACCTTCGGATTCGTCCCGGTGTTGCGCCACTTCTTCGTCCTGCCCATGGCGTAGCCGCCGATGTCGACGGTGCCGTCCTCGTTGAGGAAGAACGCCACCGGGTTCGCCTGTGGCTGGCCGTGCGCGTCCACGGTGGCCAGCCGGCCGATCCGCTGCGATCTGAGGTAGCCGGCCTCGGGTTCGGTGAAAACAGTCATGCGATCACTGTCGCGCGGCCGCGCCCCGTACGCAGGGGATGCGGGGCCGGGGCCTTCCGACGCGGGACCGGGACCTTCCGACGCGGGTCCGGGACCTCACGATGCCGGAGCGCTCGGCCGAAACGCCGATTGGGGTGGCTGTGCGCGGTAACTCGACGCCACGATGGCCCTGCGAGGCCCCGGAGGCCCTGCGACGGTGATACGAGCGAGAGAGCGGGTTGCGATGAATCAGGCCACGGACGAGTACGACGTCATCGTGCTGGGCGCGGGCCCGGTCGGTGAGAATCTGGCGGACCGGACCCGCGCCGCCGGGCTCTCCACGGTGATCGTGGAGCGGGAGCTGGTCGGTGGTGAGTGTTCGTACTGGGCCTGCGTCCCCAGTAAGGCGCTGCTGCGCCCGGTGCTCGCGCGGTCCGAGGCACGCCAGGTGCCGGGGCTGCGGGAGGCGGTCGGGGGGTCGCTGGCGGCGGCCGACGTCTTCGCCCACCGCGACAAGCAGGTCGGCAACTGGAAGGACGACGGTGCGCTCACCTGGCTGGACTCGGCCGGGATCGACCTGGTGCGCGGCCATGGGCGGCTGGTCGGGCCGCGGCGGGTCGCGGTGACATCGCCGGACGGGTCCGGCGGCGAGGAGCGGACCCTCACCGCCCGCCACGCGGTGGCCATCTGCACCGGCACCCGGGCCGCGCTGCCCGACATGCCCGGGATCGCCGAGGCCCGGCCCTGGACAAGCCGGGAGGCCACCAGCTCCGGCACGGTGCCGGAGCGGCTGATCATCGTGGGCGGCGGTGTGGTCGCCGCCGAGATGGCCACCGCCTGGTGCGGCCTCGGTTCGCGCGTCACCGTGTTGGTGCGCGGCTCCGGGCTGCTGAACCGGATCGAGCCGTTCGCGGGCGAGCTGGTCGCCGAGACGCTGAGGGAGGCCGGGGCCGAGATCCGCACCGGTACGTCGGTGAAGGGGCTCGCCCGGCCGGGCGGGGCGGAAGGGCCGGTCACGGTGACCCTGGAGAGCGGGGAACAGCTCGAGGCCGACGAGGTGCTCTTCGCCACCGGGCGCGCCCCGCACACCGCGGACGTGGGCCTGGACACGGTGGGGCTCGAACCGGGCGGCTGGCTGACGGTCGACGAGACCTGCCGAGTGACGGACGTCCCCGACGGCTGGCTGTACGCGGCGGGCGACGTCAACCACCGAGCGCTCCTCACTCACCAGGGCAAATACCAGGCGCGCATCGCGGGCGCGGCGATCGGGGCACGCGCGCGGGGCGTCGAGCGGCTGGACACGAGCCGCTGGGGCGAGTACGCGACGACCGCGGACGAGGCGGCCGTACCGCAGGTCGTCTTCACCGACCCGGAGGTCGCCGCGGTCGGGTTGACCGCGGAACAGGCCGAGTCCGAGGGCCGCAGCATCCGCGTCGTCGACTACGACACGGGCCAGGTCGAGGGCGCGGTCCTCTACGCGGACGGCTACCGCGGCCGCGCCCGCATGGTCGTCGACCTGGACCGCGGCCACCTGATCGGCGTCACGTTCGTGGGCCCCGGGGTCAGCGAACTGCTCCACTCGGCGACGGTGGCGGTAGCGGGCGAGGTCCCCATCGACCGCCTCTGGCACGCGGTGCCGTCGTTCCCCACGATCAGCGAGATCTGGCTGCGGCTGCTGGAGGCGTACAGGGGGTGAGGGCGCGGGGTTGACTGGGGCGGGGGTAATTGGCCGGGGGCCGCCTGCTCGCCCCGGCCCCGGCTCCCGCCCTTGGCCGGCTCGCGGAGTGCCGCTCCCCGCTCCTCGGGTTTGCCCTCCGGCCGCATTCACGCCCTACGCCGGGGCGCGGGCAGCGGCTCGTCTCCGGCGCTCCGCCCCGGCCCCGGGGGCCCGCTTGCAGGGCCGGGCTCCTGGGGCCCAACGGGTGAGAGCGCTCCGGTTTGCTTGAGCGGATCTTGGGCGGCCCTCGGGCCGGTCATCGCGTGGTGTCCCCGTGGAGCCTCCCTGTGGACAATGTGGGGATGAGCCAGCAGGGCGACCGACGCCGTCATGAGGACGACTGGTGGGGCGAGTTGTACGACCCGCGTCGTGCCGACGCGGGGCCCGCGGCGGCCTCCGACTCCGTGGACGACCGGTTCGATTCGGCCTCCCGCACGCTCGCTGGCGACGAGGACGCCGGAAATCGTAGACCGGCCGCGGGCGCCCCTTGGGGCCCGCGGACGGGGGAGCCGGGCGGTGCCGCCCCGGGCTCCGACGCCGACGCCGGAGGTGGCCCGCAGGGGTGGCGATCTCCCGCCGACGAGGAGCCCGGTGCCACACTGCCCACTCAGGCCCGCGCGGGCTCCGGTGCCGCATCGCCCCCGGCGGGCGGCAACGCGGGGTCTGGCGCCGCACAGGGTGACAACGCGGGACCCGGTGCGGCCCCGCCTTCCCAGGACCGGGCGGATCCCGGGGACGCACCCGGCCGCGCGGAGCCGAGCGACGGACCGGGACGTACCGCCCCGGCGGGCGCACCCGGACGTACCGACTCGGGAAGCGCGCCGGGACCCACGAGCCGGAGGAGTGCGCCCGGACCCACGAGCCCAGCGGGCGGGCCTGGGCTCGCGAGCCGGGGGAGCTCACCCCCATCCATCCCACCCAGGCGTGCCGGGATGTCCGGGCCGCCGTCGCCGTCCTCGGGGCCGCGTGGGGCCGGGGTGCCGCCTCCGCCGGAGGCCGCGTTGCGGGCCGATCCGGCGCGGCCCTGGCGGGCCGCGGCCGCCTCGTACGTCGGGGCCGAGCCGCCCACGTACGAGACCGAGCCGACCACGCTTCCCGTCACCGATCCGGAGGATCTCCGGGACGTGGTGCCCGACACCGTGTTGGAGGGCGCCCGGTACGGAACGCTGACGCTGCGGGCCGCGTCGTTGCGCGGGGACGCGGCCCGCTATCGGGGCGAGTCGCGGCGGGACGCGCTGCTCGCGGTGCGGTTCGGGACCGGGGACAGCGCCCTTCTCCTGGTGGCCGTGGCGAGCGGGCAGCGGGCGGCCCCGGGCGCGCATCGGGTGGCGCGTGAGCTGTGCGAGTGGATCGCCGGGGCGGTCGGCGGCAATCAGGCCCGGCTGACGGAGGACATCCACACCGCCAACCGCGGTGCCCTCAGCTCCGGGCTGCACCGGCTCACCGACCGTGCCTACGGGCGGCTGCGCGCCGGCGCGACCGTGCGCGGCCTCGCCCCCGCCGACCACACCGCGTCGGTGCGCTGCCTGCTGCTCCCGGCGCATCCGGCCTGCCGTACCCGGGTGTTCTTCGGCGTCGGCGACGGTGGGCTCTTCCGGCTGCGGGACGGCGTCTGGCAGGACCTGGAACCCGACGGGGGCGAGCGGGACACCGTCGGCGGGCCCGTCATCGGCTATGGGAGTGGTCGCCCGCCCGCCCGGCAAGCGAACCAAGAGCCCCAGCACCCTCAGCAGCCCCCCGGCTCCGACCCCGGCTCCGACCCCGACCCCGGCTCCGCCCACGCGCCGCCACCCGAGTCCGAGTCCGAGACCGAGCCCGTCCACGGGCCCTTCCGGTTCCGTGCCTCCGTCGCCCGGCCGGGCGACACCCTGCTGCTGTGCAGCGCGGGCCTCGCCGACCCCCTGCGCGGTGAGGCGGCCCTCGCCGATCGCCTGGCCGAGCGCTGGGACACCGCGGAGGCGCCGGGCCTCGCCGCGTTCCTCGCCGACGCCCAGACCGGGGTGAAGGGCTACGCCGACGACCGTACGGCGGCCGCCGTCTGGGAGGCGTAAGCGCGCCGTCCATGGGTTGATGGACGAAAGGTACAAGGTGGCGGACAAGCGTCACCCACCCCATCGACCCTGGACGACGAGAGGGATGAGGGCGCGCGATGGCCAAGCAGACCGTGGCGGAGCAATACGTGGACATCCTGGTGCGCGCCGGTGTGCGGCGGCTGTACGGCGTGGTCGGCGACAGCCTCAACCCCGTGGTGGACGCGGTCCGCCGGAACGCCGCGATCGACTGGATCCAGGTGCGGCACGAGGAGACCGCCGCCTTCGCCGCCGGTGCCGAGGCCCAGCTCACCGGGTCCCTCGCCGCCTGCGCGGGCTCCTGCGGCCCCGGGCACGTCCATCTGATCAACGGGCTCTACGACGCCCACCGCTCCATGGCCCCGGTCATCGCGCTCGCCTCGCACATCCCCAGCAGCGAGATCGGCACCAGCTACTTCCAGGAGACCCACCCCGAGCGGCTGTTCCAGGAGTGCAGCCACTACTGCGAGCTGATCTCCCACCCCCAGCAGATGCCCCGCGTCCTCCAGACCGCCGTGCAGCACGCGATCGGCCGCAGCGGGGTCAGCGTGGTGGCGCTCCCCGGCGACATCGCCGCCCGCCCGGCGCCCGAGCGCGCCGAGGAGCACGCCCTGGTGACGTCCCGGCCCACCGTGCGTCCGGGCGACGCGGAGATCGACCGGTTCGCCCGCATGGTCAACGAGGCGGAGCGGGTGACGCTCTTCTGCGGACGGGGCTGTGCCGGGGCACACGAGGAGGTGATGGCCTTCGCCGAACTGCTGAAGGCGCCGGTGGGGCACGCCCTGCGCGGCAAGGAGTGGATTCAATACAACAATCCCTATGACGTCGGCATGAGCGGTCTGCTCGGCTACGGCGCGGCGTACGAGGCCACCCACGAATGCGATCTGCTGATCCTGCTCGGCACCGACTTCCCGTACGGCGCCTTCCTGCCCTCCGACGTCCGCACTGTCCAGGTGGACGTCCGCGCCGAACACCTGGGCCGCCGCTCCAAGCTGGACCTCGCCGTCTGGGGCGATGTCCGGGAGACGCTGAGCTGTCTGACGCCGAAGGTGCGCCCCAAGACGGACCGCCGCTTCCTCGACCGCATGCTGAAGAAGCACGCCGACGCGCTGGAGGGCGTGGTCAAGGCGTACACCCGTCGGGTCGACAAGCACATCCCGATCCACCCGGAGTTCGTGGCGTCGGTGCTGGACGAGGAGGCCGCCGACGACGCGATCTTCACCGTGGACACCGGGATGTGCAATGTGTGGGCCGCCCGCTATCTGTCCCCCAACGGCCGCCGCCGGATGATCGGCTCCTTCACTCACGGCTCGATGGCCAACGCGCTGCCGCAGGCGATCGGCGCCCAGTTCATGGACCGCCGCCGCCAGGTGATCTCGATGTCCGGCGACGGCGGATTCACCATGCTGATGGGCGACTTCCTCACCCTCGTCCAGTACGACCTGCCGGTGAAGGTGATCCTCTTCAACAACTCCGCGCTGGGCATGGTCGAGCTGGAGATGCTGGTCTCGGGCCTGCCCGCGCACGGCACCGGCTACCACAACCCCGACTTCGCGCAGATCGCCCGCGCCGCCGGGGTGTACGGCGAGCGGGTGGAGAAGCCCAAGCGCCTGCGGTCCGCACTGCGCGCCGCACTGCACCACAAGGGGCCCGCCCTCCTGGACATCGTCACGGACCCCAACGCGCTGTCCATCCCGCCCAAGATCAGGGCGGAGATGGTGACCGGCTTCGCGCTCTCGGCCAGCAAGATGGTGCTGGACGGGGGCGTCGGCAAGATGCTCCAGATGGCCCGCTCAAACCTCCGAAACGTACCGCGCCCCTGATCAGACCGCCCGCCAGACGGAATGACCAGTAACACAGCCACCCCGTCCGGATCATCGACACGGTTGGCGAATCCGGTCCGCTGAGCCGAGGCACGATAGCTGTCACGTCAGCATGCCTGTTGTCACCGAGAGCACGAACGGGCGCATCTATGCCAAGATTTCGAGGGTGGAGATGACCGACGTCACGCGTGCGATCGCGGCTGCGACTTCGGTCGCTGCGTCGCTCGACCTGCCAGCCAACGATGCAATCGTTCTCCACAACTCGAACAAGCTGGCACTGCGGCTGACGCCATGCGACGTCTTTGCCCGGGTCGCCCCTGTGGGACAAGAGGTTGCACAGTTCGAAGTCGAGCTCGCTCAGAGGCTCGCCGAGGTCGAATGCCCGATGTGTCCCTTAGAGCCGCGGGCGGAGCCGCGCGTGTACACGCGCGATGGCTTCGCAGTGACGCTGTGGACCTACTACGAGCCCGTGACACCTCGCACCTCACCAGCCGACTACGCCAAGGCGCTGGAGCGGCTGCACGCCGGCATGCGTAAGGTCGATGTGCCGAGCCCGAGGTTCACGGACCGGATCACGGAGGCGGAAGAAGTTGTCGCCGACCCGGATCGCTCGCCGGCGCTCGCCGACGCGGACCGCGTTTTCCTCAGTGGCAGGCTCACAAGTCTGCGGCGAGCGATCGACGACCGCGGCGCCGTGGAGCAGCTGCTCCACGGCGAGCCGCATCCAGGCAATGTGCTCAGCACGAAGAACGGCCCGTTGTTCATCGACCTTGAGACGTGCTGCCGTGGACCCGTCGAGTTCGATCTCGCCCATGTTCCCGAGGCGGTCTGCGAGCACTACCCAAGCGTTGACCAGGGGCTGCTGGACGAGTGTCGGCAGCTCGTTATCGCGATGGTCGCCGCGTGGCGTTGGGAGCTTGGCGACCAGTTTCCGAATGGGAGGCGATTCGGGGAGGAATTCCTGCGCTTGCTGCGAGAGGGTCCTCCTTGGCCGACACTCGACACAGTTACCAGGCGACTGGATGGTCTTCGGCAGTGACAGGCCGTGAGCAGCTTCAGCCCGTCGGCGCCGATCAGCTCCATCTGCTTGGTCTTCCCCTTGGGTAGCCGGGTGTCCTCGAACCGGATCGCGTACCGGTCGAACCGCCGCGCGGCGGACAGCACGATCGTGAGTCCGTACGAGCACGGTTACCTGCCTTGAGCAAGCTGTGCTTCGCGGCGGCCTCGAGGACCCGGTCCAGGAGCTTGATCCCGGCGTCTCCTGCGATCAGTCGGCCACACCCGCGTCTACAGCGAGCTGTGCGAGGGAGTCGGCCGCTTCGTGCATCACATGCCGGAGCCTCCGGACGCGTCCCGGCACAACCCCGCAGAGCTGATTCGGACGCAGGAGGTGATCGCGAAGGCGGGGTTCACCGTCGACGACGCGCTGTGGCTGGCGCCGGCCGACCAGAGCATCACGGTCGTGGCGTCATGCGAACACATCCGAGGGCTGTCAAGCTCGTGGAGTTCGCTAGCCAGTTCCAGTCCTGGGCGGCGGCTCGCGGCCGCCATCGTTGTGAGCGCTGACGGGGCCATGTACGCCGTCCCGTGCACGGGTTGTGGGGGTACAGGCGTCAATCCGTAGGTGATCGACCGCCGCCGTCACCGACGACTGCGACTACCTGTTCTTCTTCGACAACGACGCGGTCCTCCCGTCCACTGAGGCGCCGGCCACGCTCGCTGCCGAACTCGACTACGACGCCCGACTCGCTTATGTACAGCCCCGCATCATCGACCCCGACAGCGGCGTACCGTGGCTACACCGGCCGCTACCTGCCCGCCGTGACCGTTCACCATCCGGCGACCAACCCGGCCAGGCATGCCACCTTCTACCGCCTCAACGCGACCCTGTGGCGGTTCCGTGACCGCGCGGCCCTCCGCGCTTCTCTGAGCGGGCTACGCGAAGGGCTGCGCGGCGGCCACGGCGCGCGGGCAGCCATGAGTTGGCGGACGGTCGTCCAGCTGACTCGCTCCGGACGACCGCCCGTCGTGTAGCCGTCAGGCCTCAGCCGCTCACCTCACCGGCCTCAGCCGCAGCGTGAGGATCTGGTGCGGGCGCAGTGTCAGGGTCAGTCCGCCCGGGCCCGTGGCCGCCTCGTGCTGTGGGCGCTCCAGCAGGTCCGTGACCTCGGCTCCGAGCACCGGGAAGCCGGTGACCAGGGTGCCCGCCGCCCGGCCGCCCTGGGACTCGTACAGCCGCACCACCACATCGCCGCTGCGGTCCTCCGCGAGCTTGACCGACTCGATCGTGATCGCGGGGTTGTCCACCGATACCAGCGGTGCCCGCTCGGCCGGTCCGGCGGGGAGGGTGCGCAGCGGCAGGTTGAGGGCGAGGCCTTCCGCGACCGCCTCGGCGACGCCCGCGCCCGGCAGCAGGGCGTAGCGGAAGCGGTGGATGCCCAGGTCGGTCTCCGGGTCGGGGCTGTGCGGGGCGCGCAGCAGGGTGAGCCGCACGGTGGTGCCCAGCACCTCGCCCTCGCCCGCGGCCCCGTCCGCGCCCGCGCCCGTGCCCTCGCCCCCGTGGTGCGCCGTACGGGTCACATCGTGGCCGTACGTGGAGTCGTTGAGCACCGCCGCCCCGTACCCGGGCTCGGCGACCCGGAGCCAGCGGTGGGCGCAGATCTCGAACCGGGCCGCGTCCCAGCTGGTGTTGGTGTGGGTGGCGCGGTCCACATGGCCGAACTGGATCTCCGCGGTGGACACCTTGGCGTGGATGTCCAGCGGGAACGCCGCCTTGAGGACCTTCTCCGACTCCTGCCAGTCCACCTCCGTGGCGATGTCGAGGCGGCGGTTGCCCGCGGCCAGGGTCAGCTCCTGGGTGATGCGGGAGGCGCCGAAGGAGCGTATGACCCGGACCGTGGCGCGCAGCGGACCGGATTCGATCAGCTCCACGGACTCGGCGTCGGTCAGATCGGTGTGGCGGCGGAGGTAGTGCCGGTCGATGTCCCAGGCGTCCCAGTGGTTGGGGTGGTCGGGGTGGAGCTGGAGGAGGTTGCCGCGGGCGCCGGGGGCCAGCACCTCACGGCTCGCGTCCAGGTCCAGCACCGAGGTGAGCAGCCCCTCGGCGTCGATGGTGACCCGCAGCCGGTCGTTGTCCAGGACGATGGACTGGCCGTCGCTCAGGGCGGTCACCGGCGGTGCCCCATGGGGTGCGCCGCTGGCGGCGGCGGGCGCCTGCGGGGCGGTTCCCACGGGTGCCGCGCCCAGCCCGGCGACCCGCACCGCGACCGCCGTACGGCCCTCGTCCAGCGGCTGGACCGGGGCCCCGGACGGCAGGGCGGCCGCCGTCCGCGCGTCCAGGACGGCGATCTCCTCGCGCTCGTACGGCGAGGCGTTGAGCACGGCGGGCCCGCCGCCGCCCAGCGCGGCCACCGCCCCCGCGATGATCTCCTCCAGCTCGGCGAACACCATCTCGTAGGTGTCCCGCGCCTCGCGGTGCACCCAGGCGATCGACGAGCCGGGCAGGATGTCGTGGAACTGGTGCAGCAGCACCGTCTTCCAGATCCGGTCCAGCGCGTCGTACGGATAGGCGTAGCCGGGCGTGTGCAGCGCGGCGGCCGTGGCCCACAGTTCGGCCTCGCGCAGCAGGTGCTCGCCGCGCCGGTTGCCCTGCTTGGTCTTGGCCTGGGTGGTGTACGTGGCCCGGTGCAGCTCCAGATACAGCTCGCCCGACCACACCGGCGCCTTGGCCCCGTACTCCCGCTCGGCCTCGGTGAAGAACGCCGAAGGTGGCTGGATCTCGACGGTCGGCGAGCCCTCCAGGGAGGCGAGCCGCCGCGCCTTCTCCAGCATCTCGCGGGTGGGGCCGCCACCGCCGTCGCCGTAGCCGAAGGGCACCAGCGAGCGCGTGGCCAGCCCCTTGTCGGCGAAGTTCTTCTCGGCGTGGGCGAGTTCGGAGGCGCTGAACTGGGCGTTGTAGGTGTCCACCGGCGGGAAGTGGGTGAAGACCCGGGTGCCGTCGATGCCCTCCCACCAGAAGGTGTGGTGCGGCATCTTGTTGGACTGGTTCCACGACAGCTTCTGGGTGAGGAACCACCTCACCCCCGCCAACTTGGCGAGCTGCGGGAAGGCGGCCGTGTAGCCGAAGGAGTCCGGCAGCCAGATCTCCTCGGTGTCCACCCCCAGCTCCTCCAGGAAGAACCGCTTGCCGTGCACGATCTGCCGGGCCAGCGCCTCACCGCCGGGCATGTTGGCGTCCGACTCGACCCACATCGAGCCCACCGGCGCCCAGTTGCCGTCCGCCACCGCCTTCTTGATCCGCTCCCAGATATGCGGCTGATGCTCCTTGACCCAGGCGTACTGCTGGGCCTGTGAGCAGGCGAAGACCAGCTCCGGGTACTCGCCCGCGAGCGCGGTGACATTGGCGAAGGTGCGGGACGCCTTGCGCACCGTCTCGCGCAGCGGCCACAGCCACGCCGAGTCGATATGGGCGTGCCCGGCCGCCGAGACCCGGTGCGCGCTGGAGTGCGCGGGACGGCCGAGCGCGTCGGTCAGCTCGGCGCGGGCGGCGGCCGCGGTGCCGGGGACGTCATGGAGGTCGAGCGCGTCCAGCGCGTTCTCCAGGGCGCGCAGGATCTCATGGCGGCGCGGCCGGTCCTCGGGCAGCTCGTGCATCAGCTCCGAGAGCACCTCGATGTCCAGGACCAGATGCCAGACGGTCTCGTCGAGGACGGCCAGCTCGGCCGAGGCGAAACGGTACAGCGGCTCGTCCCCGGCGGTCAGGACGTCGCCGAGCCGGGTCGGGGTGAAGCCGTCGCGCAGCACGGACGGGTTGGCGGCGGCCTCCAGCAGCAGCCGTACGGGCTCACCACCGGCCGCGGGGGCCGCTACGGGGATGTGGCGGTTGCGCGGATGGATGCCCTTGATCGGCACGCCCTCCGCGTCGTACACCAGCCCCTCGGCCTGGAACCCCGGGGCGTCGTCGGTGAAGCCCGGGTCGATGACGGCCTCCACCCGCCGCCCCGCCCAGTCCTCGGGCACCGCGCCCTCCAGCCGGAACCACCAGGTGGACCACGGACTGCCCCAGTCCGTGCCGGTGGTGAACGGCTCGTAGGTGCCCGCCAGCGCCTCCGCGACCGGCACCGGTTCACCGGGGGTGCGCCATGCGGAGAGGGTCAGCGGCACCCGGGCCGTGTACTGGGCGGGCCTGATGAACTGGCGCAGCGCGCGGTCCAGGCGCCCCTCCACCAGTGGTCGGTCGTCGTGCATCACGGCTCCTCGGTTCGAGCTCGGGGGATCACTCAGCGGATCACTCCCAGCATTTCCCTCGGTGTGTGGGAGGCAACACCCGGGCATGCATTTCCGTGAGCGTGTTCGACGACATTCGACGCTGGCCGCCGTCAGGGGGCGGCCGGGGCGGGGGAGGATGAAGCGTCAGCCTGTACGGCCGGGCCGGGGGCATGGGCAGGGTCGGCCGGATGCGGGGCCGAAGGCCGCGGAGGCCGTTCCGGTGGGTGTGCCGGAGGCCGCTCCGGAGGGTGTTCCGGTGGAGCGTGGTCCGGTTCCGGTGGAGCGTGGCCCGGTCCTGACCAAGCGATTGGCGCACGACGATCTCGCGGCGGTGGCGCGGGTCCGCGCGGAGCTGCGCGAGATGCTGTGGCACTGGGGCGGGCCCGGCCGGGCCGATCTCGCCGAGCTGCTCACCAGTGAGCTGGTGACCAACGCGCTGGTGCACACCGACCGTGGTGCGCAGGTCACGGCCTCGATGGGGGACGGGCCGGGCGCGCGCGTCACCGGGCGATTACGGGTGGAGGTGCGGGACTTCGTATCCCGGCACCCGACGCTGCGCGACCGGCCCGCCGAGGACAGCACATCCGGGCGCGGACTGCTGCTGGTGCATACGCTCGCGGACGCCTGGGGCGTGCGGGCGCACGGGGTGGGCAAGGTCCTGTGGTTCGAACTCGAAGCCGAGGGCGTTCCGTAGCCGCCACTCCGTGGACGTGTTGCACGTGTCGTGTGGCACGCGTGGCACGTGTGGCACGGAGGTGTGGCGCGTCGGCGCCCTGCGCGGTACGGGCCCGCGGGCGGCGGGCGGGGATCCGTACTCCGCCCTGGCCGCCGCCTCAGCCCCGCTCAGCCGAAGGCGCGCTCGATCTGCGCCAGCTTCTCCTCGAGGGAGTCCAGCCGCGGGATGGTGAGGGTGTCGTCCTCGGCCGTGAGGTCGATGGTGTGGGGACGGTCGGCCTCGGCGTCCTTGTCCTTCTCACCGAAGCCGAAGCTGAAATCCCGGTCGCGGTCCTTGTCCCGCTCATGGCCCAGGTCGCCGGTCGCGGACTCGGCGCCGCCCGCGGAGCGCAGGGCGGGCCGGGCGGAGGCGGCGGCCAGCTGGGCCTGCTCCGGGGCCCCGGCGGTCTCCAGCACCTGCTCGCCTATGGCAGGCTCCGAACTGAGCTGCGCGGGCGCCGGGGTGGCGGCGGTGACCTCCACCTGACGGCCGCCGCGGCGGCCCCACATCCGGTGCTGCCGGTTGATCGCCCGGATCCGGGCCCGGTCCAGCTTCTCCTGGTCGCGGCGGCGGGCGCGGTTGTGCTCCTTCTCGCGCCGGTCCTCGCGGACCTCCTCGACGGCCTCGTCCAGCGTCCGCACGCCCTCGAGCAGCATCAGCGACCAGGCGGCGAAGGTCTCGCGCGGAGCGCGCAGCCAGCGGACGACGCGGATCTGCGGCAGCGGCCGCGGCACCAGGCCCTGCTCGCGCAGCGCGGCCCGGCGGGTCTGCTTCAGGGCCCGGTCGAAGAGGACCGCCGCCGAGAGCGACATGCCCGCGAAGAACTGCGGGGCGCCCGCGTGGCCCATGCCGCGCGGCGCGTGCACCCAGTTGAACCAGGCCGCGGCGCCCGCGAACAGCCACACCAGCATGCGCGAGCCGAGCGCGGCGTCACCGTGGCTGGCCTCCCGCACCGCCAGCACCGAGCAGAACATCGCCGCGCCGTCGAGCCCGAACGGCACCAGGTACTCCCAGCCGTTGGTCAGCGCCAGGTTCTCCCGCCCGAAGCCCACCAGGCCCTGGAAGGAGAGCGCGGCGGCCACCCCGGCGCAGCAGAACAGCAGAATGTAGGCGGCCATCCCGTAGATGGCCTCCTTACGGCGCCGACGCTCCTCGCTGCGCTCCCAGGAGTCGGTGATGACGCTCTCGTCCTTCTTCCGTCGGCCGCGCGCGAGGACAACCGCCGCCCCCACGACGCCGGCGAGCGCCACGACGACTGGCAGAACCAGCGATATGTCGGTCAGTCTCATCCGGTGCCCCTTGATTGGCTTCATGAAGTTCTGGCCGCAGTACGGCCTACCGCGCGCGACATCCTGGCGGAGTCCTGCCGGGCCTCGAGCGGTTTTGGGACAAGAGGCCGCCAAGTGGGCGGGGGGACACGCGAATAGGTGCGATGCGATCCGAACACTCGCGCTGTGCAAGCGGCTTGATTCTATTCACGGAACCCGATCGCGGGTAATCCGACCGATCGGCTTGCCGATTGAGCTACGGTCCGTGTACGAGGCGCAACGTTACCGCGACCTTAAATGATGTTTACGGGCTTTGCCCGGGGGCGGCCTCCGCATATCGTTTCGATGGGATGTCAGGAGGACCGGAGTGGAGCAGTCCGAAGCACAGGCGGCGATGGAGCCGCTGCCCTCCTGCGGCGCGCCCGCGGCACGCAGGTCCCCGCGCCGGCACTCGGTGCGCGGCCAGATCCTGGACGCCCTGCGGGACGCGCTGGCCGGCGGTGAGCTGACCCCGGGCGAGGTGTACTCCGCGCCGGTGCTCGCCGAGCGCTTCGGCGTCTCTCCCACCCCCGTACGGGAGGCCATGCAGCAGCTCGCGGGCGAGGGCGCCGTCGAAGTGGTGCCCAACCGGGGCTTCCGGGTCGCCCGCCGCAGCGAGCGCGAGCTGGCCGAGCTCGCGGAGGTACGGGCGCTGCTGGAGGTCCCGGTGATGCTCAGCCTGGCGGAGGCGATCGCGCCCGAGCGCTGGGCGGGGCTGCGGCCCTTCGCCGAGGCGACGGCGGCGGCCGCCGTAAGGGGGGACCGGGCCGCCTATCTGGAGTCGGACCGCACCTTCCACCAGACGGTGCTCGGCTTGGCCGGAAACCAGCAGCTCGTGATCGTCGCCGATGATCTGCACCGCCGTGCCCAGTGGCCCCTGGCCTGCGGTCGCGTCACCCGCGTCGCCGACCTTGTCGCCGACGCGGAGGAGCATATGGCTCTCCTCGACGCCCTGGCCGCCCGCGACCTTGGCACGGTCGAATTCCTCACCAGGGCCCACTTCGCTCCGACGGTCTGAGCTGGGGCCTGGGGGTTGGGGGCTGGTAGGGGGCGTCCGGCGGGTCTTGGTGCCTGCGGTGGGCTGTTCCTCTCCCCGCTCCTTCCCGAAACTGGGGCTCTGCCCCAGGCCCCGGGGTGCGGGTGGAGCCTTCGTGCCCTGGGCGCGTTCCGGCGGGTCTTGGTGCCTGCGGTGGGCTGTTCCTCTCCCCGCTCCTTCCCGAAACTGGGGCTCTGCCCCAGGCCCCGGGGTGCGGGTGGAGCCTTCGTGCCCTGGGCGCGTTCCGGCGGGTCTTGGTGCCTGCGGTGGGCTGTTCCTCTCCCCGCTCCTTCCCGAAACTGGGGCTCCGCCCCAGGCCCCGGGGTGCGGGTGGAGCCTTCGTGCCCTGGGCGCGTTCCGGCGGGTCTTGGTGCCTGCGGTGGGCTGTTCCTCTCCCCGCTCCTTCCCGAAACTGGGGCTCTGCCCCAGGCCCCGGGGCCTGGGGCAGAGCCCCAGTCACGCCGGTTACCCCGTAGGGCCTGGGGCGGAGTCCCTGTCATGCCGGTCGCCCCGTAGGGGCTGGAGGCGTACGGGGCGTCCCGCGTCCCCGGGCGGGTTCGCCCCGGGGCGTGCTGTGTTTTTCCCGGGGCGAGCCGGGGCCGGTCAGTCGGCGGTCTCCTCGGGGGCCAGCTGTTCCGCGAGCCAGACGGGGACGCCGCCCAGGAGGCGGACCAGGCGGCCGGCCTCGGTGCGGAGGCGGGTGGCCTCCTCGGGGTCGGGTTCCACGTCGGCCAGGGCGGCCAGGGCCGGGGCGATGCCGACCAGGTAACCCAGCTCCTCACGGATCCGCAGCGACTCCGCGAAGCCGTGCCGTGCGTCGGGCAGATCGCCGTCCGCCTCCGCCATGGCGGCCAGATGGCGCCAGGTGAACGAGCGCAGCAAGGTGTCGCCGTGGGCCGCCGCGCCCGCGTGGGCGCGCTGGAAGGCGGCCAGCGCACCGGTCGGGTTGTGGGCGAGGTGCTGGGAGATCAGCCCGCGCCGGAAGTCCAGCAGCGGCCGGATCGGGGAGCCCGGTGAGAGCAGCGCGGCGGCGCGGCCGAGTGCGGTCCGCGCCTCGTCGGCCCGGTCCCGCACCCCGAGCAGCGTGGACGCGTACGCCAGATAGCCCCGCTCGCACGCGGTCGCGCCGCGCTCGGTGTCGGTGAGCGCCAGCGCCTCCGCCGCCCGCAGGGCGTCCTCGGCCGCGTCCCAGCCGGTGGAGGTGTACATGCACCGTTCGGTCAGGACGACGCTGCGCTTGAGCGCGGCCGAGGCGTCGTCCGCCGCCCGTGGGGCGAGCAGCTCGGCGGCGTCCTTCCAGCAGCCGCGCGAGCGCAGCCGCCATACCGCCGTGTCGAGTGGGTCGTCCACAAGCGGGTCGAGCCCGCGCCCCGTTCTTACCTCGGAATGGGAACCTGACGATCCAGGTGGTGACATGGCGGTGTCCGCCACATTGCCCTCCCCAAGCGCGCCATCGAGCCGGAAGCCGTGGGCGAATCTCAGCACGAATGCGCGCGCCCGGCCAAGAGGTTGGTGTGAATGAATTCACAAACCCCTGGCAAGGGTGATGTCGCGGTGGGGCACGGAGGTGCGCTCCGGGCGCTGCCGCGGGCGCCTCAACAGGCACATCCGCGGGCGCCTTCGCAGGCGCCTCCGTAGGCACATCAGCGGGCGCCTTCCCAGGCGCTTCCGCGCCGCGTCAGCTCATGCGCAGCGCGAGGAAGAAGTCCAGCTTGTCCTCCAGGCGCGACAGCTCGCGCCCGGTCAGCTGCTCGATCCTGCCGATCCGATAGCGCAGCGTGTTGACGTGCAGGTGGAGCCGGGCGGCGCAGCGCGTCCAGGAGCCGTCGCAGTCCAGGAACGCCTCCAGGGTCGGGATCAGCTCGGCCCGGTGGCGGCGGTCGTACTCGCGCAGCGGATCCAGCAGCCGGGCGGTGAAGGCGCGCCGCACATCGTCCGGGACGAAGGGGAGCAGCAGTACGTGCGAGGCCAGCTCCTGGTGCCCGGCCGCGCACACCCGCCCGGGGCGCGCGGCGGCCACGCGCCGGGCGTGCCGGGCCTCCTCCAGGGCGCCGCGCAGCCCGTCGGCGGAGTGCACGGCGGCGCTGACGCCGAGGGTCAGCCGGCCGTCGCCGTCCAGGCCCCGGGATAGCGGCTCCCGGACGGCGGCCAGCAGCGCGTCGGCCTGCACCTCCGCCGTCTCCGGGTGGTCCGTGGCGCCGTCCGACGGGCCGTTGGAGAGCGCCGGGAGGGGTACGAGCGCCACCGCCTCGTCGCCGGTGTGCGCCACGGCGATCCGGTCCGAGGGCTCCGGCCCGGTCGCGTACGGGTCGACCAGGATCTCCTCCAGCAGCGACTGGGCCACCTGGCCGCCGGGGATGCCACCGGGGACGCCCCCGGTGGCATGCGAGGAGCCGTCCCGCGTGCCCCGGCCCCGCACCGCACCTTCCCGCCCGTCTCGGTCCCGCCCGTCCCGGCCACGTCCGTCCCGGTCCCGCTCTTCCCGCCCCCGCGCACTCCCGTCCCATGAGGCGCCGTCTCGCGTGGCACCCTCGCGCGCCCCGCCATCCGCGCCCTTCCGCGCGCCCCCCAGCTGCGCCCCGGCGTCCCCGCCGCCCCGCGTCCCGCCGTCCGTGCCCTTCCGCGCGCCGCCCAGCTGCGCCCCGCCGCCCCGCGCCCCGGCGTCTCCGCCGCCCCGCGCCCCGGCGTCCCCGCCGCCCCGCGCCCCGCCGTATGCGCCCTTCCCCGAACCGTCCAGCCGCGTCCCGCCGTCCGTGCCGTACTCCCGCTCCGCCGTGACGCCCCACTCCACCCGGGCGACCACCACCTGCCAGTGCGGCGCCGTGCCGAGGCCCGGCAGCAGTACCGGGGCGGCGACCCGTAGCCGGGCCGCGATCTCGGCGGGCGGCGCGCCCGACTGGACCAGCTCCAGCACCTCCTGGGCGAGCCTGCGCCGCACCGTGCGGGAGGCGTTCCGCCGGTCGCGCTCGACCGCGATCAGCTGGGTGACCCCGTAGAGCAGATCCAGCCGCTCCTCCGGCCATTCGTCGGCGTCCGCGCCGACCGCCAGGACCCAGTCGGACAGCACGGTCTCGCGCACGTCGTCGCCGGGGTCACCGCTGCGGATGGGGAAGAGGGAGTACGTCATGCCGTCCGCGGCGGTCAGCCGGTGCGGGTCGCGCCGCCCGTCGCGGCGGGCGGCCAGTTGCTCGCCCGCCAGTTGGGCGCGGACCGCCGCGGGCGGCTCCGCGGCCGCCCCGGTGGCGGTCGGGCCCGCGATCAGGCGGCCGGTGGGCGAGAGCACCCACGCGGTCAGGTCCAGGTCGGAACGGAGCAGGTCCAGGACGACCTCGGGGCCGCCGCCCGCGGGTCCGGACGTCATCATCCGGCGGTGCCGGTCGACGACCGCGGCCAGATCCCCGGCCCGTTCACCGGAGACCTGGCGCACCACATGTTCGGTGATCGTGGCGAACGCGACGTCCTCGACCACGGAGAACAGCGGCAGCCGATGGCGGCCACAGGCCAGCACCAGATCCTCGGGCACGGCGCCCAGCTCCGCCTCGCCCGCCGCGAGACCCGCCACCCCGGCCGCCGCGAGGATGCGGACGAACCGTTCGGAGTCCTCCGGCTCACGCCGCCAGGCGAGCCCGGTCAGCACCAGCTCGCCACCGGCGAGATAGCGGCTGGGGTCGCGCAGATCGGTGGTCATCACGCCGCGCACGGTGCGGTCCAGCTCGTCCTCGCCGCCGAGCAGACGCAGCCCCAGGGTGTCGTTCTCCAGCAGTGCGCGCAGCCGCATGTGATGCCAGCCGATCTTGTTCCGTGTTGCCGGTCGAATACCGCGAGGTTTCCGGTCCCCGCCGTTCGTTCGAATCTACAAGACCTGCCCGCTGGCCAGCCAATTGCTTCATGTCTTTGGTGACTGCACCATGTGGCCCACACCTCGGTCTACTGGCGTTGAGCCGTGTGCAGAGTTCTTGGAGGACCCCCCCCGCACGCGGGGAGCCGCGTATGGGCGGCCATGTGCGGCGGGGAGCCCCCTCCCCACGACGCCGACGCCGACGATTCGAGAAGAGAGACCCATGGACTTCCTGCGCCCCGCCGGCTGGGAGGAGGCGCTCGCCGCGAAGGCCGAGCACCCCACCGCCGTGCCCATCGCGGGCGGCACCGATGTGATGGTCGAGATCAACTTCGATCACCGGCGGCCCGAGTATCTGCTCGATCTGACCCGCGTCGCCGAACTGGCCGAATGGGAGGCCACCGACGGCACGGTCCGGCTGGGCGCGGGCGTCCCGTACACCCGGATCATCGAGGAGCTCCGGACCGAGCTGCCGGGCCTCGCGCTCGCCGCGCATACCGTCGGCTCACCGCAGATCCGCAACCGCGGTACCGTCGGCGGCAACCTCGGCGCCGCCTCGCCCGCCGGGGACGCCCATCCCGCGCTGCTGGCGGCAGGGGCCGAGGTGGAGGTGGCGTCGGTGCGCGGCACCCGGCGGATCCCGGTCGAGGAGTTCTTCACCGGGGTCAAGCGCCACGCCCTGGAGCCCGACGAGCTGATCCGGGCGGTGCACATCCGGCGAGCGGACGGTCCGCAGCAGTTCTCCAAGGTCGGCACGCGCAACGCCATGGTGATCGCGGTCTGCGCCTTCGCCGTCGCGCTCCATCCGAGCACCCGCACCGTGCGCACCGGCATCGGATCGGCCGCGCCCACGCCCGTACGGGCCCGGGAGGCCGAGGAGTTCCTGGGTGCGGCGCTGGACGAGGGCGGCTTCTGGGACAGCGGCGCGCCCCTCGACCCGTCGGCCGTCCGGCGCTTCGCCGAGCTGTGCGCCGGGGCCTGCCGTCCGATCGACGACGTACGCGGCACCGCCGCCTACCGCCGCCACGCGGTGGGGGTCATGGCGCGCCGCACGCTCGGCTGGACCTGGGAGGCGTATCGCGAGGGACGCGAGGGAGAGGGGAGGGCCGCACAGTGCGCGTGAACATGAGGGTCAACGGACGGCCGTACGAGGCCGATGACGTCTGGGAGGGCGAGTCCCTGCTGTACGTGCTGCGCGAGCGGCTGGGGCTCCCCGGTTCGAAGAACGCCTGTGAGCAGGGCGAATGCGGTTCCTGCACGGTCCGTCTGGACGGGGTGCCGGTATGCGCCTGCCTGGTGGCGGCGGGGCAGGCCGAGGGGTGCGACGTGGTCACCGTCGAGGGGCTCGCGGACCACGCCCGGCAGCGGTCCGGGCAGGCCGCCGAGGCGGGCCGGCCGGACGAGCCCGAGCCATCCCGCCCCGAGCCGTCCCGCCCCGGGCATGCCGCCCCGCTGGCCCCGGTCCAGCAGGCGTTCATCGACGCGGGCGCCGTCCAGTGCGGCTTCTGCACCCCCGGGCTGCTGGTGGCCGCCGATGAGCTGCTGGAGCGCAATCCCGACCCCTCCGACGCCGACATCCGCGAGGCGCTCTCCGGTAACCTCTGCCGCTGCACCGGCTACGAGAAGATCCTCGACGCGGTCCGGCTCGCGGCCGCCCGCACCGGGGAGGCGGTCTGACCATGGCAGCCGACCGCGCCCCCACGACCCCCGCCCAGGCCACCGGCGCGACCCGGGGGACGGTCGGCGAGTCCACCCCGCGCCCGGACGGCACCCTCAAGGTGACCGGTGAGTTCGCGTACTCCTCGGACCTGTGGCACGAGGACATGCTGTGGGGCTTCACCCTCCGCAGCCCCCACGCCCACGCCGCGATCCGGTCCATCGACACCACCGGGGCGCTCGCCCTGCCCGGGGTGTACGCCGTCATGACACATGACGACCTGCCCGCCGCGACCCACTACGGCCTGGAGATCCACGACCAGCCCGTGCTCGCCGAGGACCGGGTCCGCTTCCACGGCGAGCCCGTCGCGATCGTCGCCGCCGACCACCCCGAGACCGCGCGCCGCGCCGCCGCCCGGATCGTGGTGGAGTACGAGGAGCTGCCGCTGGTCGTGGACGAGGCCACCGCCACCGCACCGGACGCCCCGCTGCTCCACCCGGGCCGCCGGGACCACCACGCCTCCCACGTCCCGCATCCGAACATCGTGCATCGCCAGCCCGTCCGGCGCGGTGATGTCGCCGCCGCCCGGGCTCGCGCCGATGTGGTGGTCCGCCGTACGTACGAGGTGGGCATGCAGGACCAGGCGTTCCTCGGCCCGGAGTCGGGGCTCGCGGTGCCCGCCGAGGACGGCGGGGTGGACCTCTACATCGCCACCCAGTGGCTGCACGTGGACCGCGACCAGCTCGCCCCCGTCCTCGGGCTGCCCGCCGACAAGGTGCGGCTGACGCTCTCCGGCGTCGGCGGGGCGTTCGGCGCGCGCGAGGACCTGTCCATGCAGGCCCACGCCTGTCTGCTGGCGCTGCGCACCGGACGGCCCGTGAAGATCGTCTACAACCGGTACGAGTCCTTCTTCGGCCATGTCCACCGCCACCCCGCCAAGCTCACCTACGAACACGGCGCGACCCGCGACGGCACGCTGCTCTACGTCCAGTGCCGCATCGTCCTGGACGGCGGCGCGTACGCCTCCTCCTCCCCGGCGGTGGTCGGCAACGCCGCCTCCCTGTCCATCGGCCCCTACGTCGTCGAAAACGTGGACGTCGAGGCCACCGCGCTCTACTCCAACAACCCGCCCTGCGGTGCGATGCGCGGCTTCGGCGCCGTCCAGGCGTGCTTCGCCTACGAGGCGCAGATGGACGCGGTGGCGGCCGAACTCGGCCTGGACCCGGTGGAGTTCCGGCGGCGCAACGCCATGTCGCAGGGCGCCACCATGCCCACCGGGCAGCTGGTCGACTCCCCGGCCCCGGTCGCCGAGCTGCTGCGCCGCGTCAAGGCGCTGCCGATGCCGCCCGAGCGCGCCTGGGAGGCGGCGGGCGGCCCGGTGGACGTACGGGCCCTGCCGGGCGGGCTGTCCAACACCACCCACGGCGAGTCCGTGGTGCGCGGGGTGGGCTATGCGGTCGGCATCAAGAACGTCGGCTTCTCCGAGGGCTTCGACGACTACTCCACGGCCCGGATCCGGCTGGAAGTGATCGGTGGCGAGCCGGTCGCCCTGGTGCACACCGCGATGGCCGAGGTCGGCCAGGGCGGGGTCACCGTGCACACCCAGATCGCCCGCACCGAGCTGGGCGTCGACCGGGTCACCCTCCATCCGGCCGACACCCGGGTCGGCTCGGCGGGCTCCACCTCCGCCTCCCGCCAGACGTATATGACGGGCGGCGCGGTCAAGCACGCCTGCGAGGCGGTCCGGGCGGAGGTGCTGCGGCGCGGCCGTGAGCGGTTCGGCGCCTCCCACCCCGGGTGGGCGGAGCCCGAACGGCTGCGGCTGGCGGACGGCAAGGTGGTCACCGACGACGGCGAGGTGATCGGCGACCTCGCCGGGGTCCTCGGCGACGAGGCGATCGACCTGGAGCGGGAGTTCCGGCACCGGCCGACCGAGCCGTTCGATCTCCGCACCGGACAGGGCTTCGGCCATGTGCAGTACTCCTTCTGCGCCCACCGCGCGGTCGTCGAGGTCGACACCGAGTTGGGCCTGGTCAAGGTGGTCGAGCTGGCGGCCGCGCAGGACGTGGGCAAGGCGATCAATCCGCTGTCGGTGGTCGGGCAGATCCACGGCGGTTCGACGCAGGGGCTCGGGCTCGCCGTGATGGAGGAGATCGTCGTCTCGCGGGACGGGGCGCGGGTGCGCAATCCGTCGTTCACCGACTATCTGATCCCCACCATCCTGGACACCCCGGCCATGCCGGTGGAGGTGCTGGAGCTGGCCGACGACCACGCCCCGTACGGGCTGCGCGGCGTCGGCGAGGCGCCCACGCTCTCCTCCACCCCGGCCGTGGTCGCCGCCATCCGCGCCGCCACGGGCCTGCCCCTGAGGCGGGTGCCCGTCCGCCCGGAACATCTGACCGGCGGCTGAGGGCAGATTTCGCGGCCCCGGCGCGTTGACGCGAATATAGGCGGCCTGCACATGGCCGCCCGAGGAGCTGATCACCATGCTGGACATCGCCGCCGAGCTGCGCCGCTGGTGCGCGGAGGGCCGGGACTTCGCCGTCGCCACCGTGGTCTCCGTGGGCGGCAGCGCACCCCGCCTGCCCGGCGCCGCCCTCGCCGTGGACGCGGAGGGCACGGCGGTCGGCAGTGTGTCCGGCGGCTGTGTCGAGGGCGCGGTGTACGAGCTGTGCCAGGAGGCGCTGCGCACCGGCGAGAGCGTGCGGGAGACCTTCGGCTACTCCGACGAGGACGCCTTCGCGGTGGGCCTGACCTGCGGCGGGGTCATAGATGTCCTGGTCAGCCCGGTTCCCGCGGCCGACCGCGAGCTGCGCCCGGTGTTCGCCGAGGCCGCGTCCGCCGCCGCCGAGGGCCGGACGACCGCGCTGGCCCGGATCGTGGACGGCCCGCCCGAGCTGCTGGGCCGCGCACTGCTCGTCCGCGCGGACGGCGGCTGGGACGGCACCCTGGGCGGCCACCCCGAGCTGGACCGTACGGCCGCCGCGGAGGCCCGTGCCCTGCTGGACGCCGGGCGCACCGCGACCGTGGAGATCGGCGCCGAGGGAAGCCGCTGCGGGCGGCCCGTCACGCTGCTCGCCGAGTCCAGCGTGCCGCCGCCGCGCATGATCGTCTTCGGGGCGGTGGACTTCGCCGGCGCGCTGGTGCGGATCGGGAAGTTCCTGAACTACCACGTCACGGTCTGCGACGCCCGTCCGGTCTTCGCGACCGAGCTGCGCTTCCCGGACGCGGACGAGGTGGTCGTCGACTGGCCGCACCGCTATCTCGACCGGACCGAGGTGGACGGCCGCACGGTGCTGTGCGTGCTCACCCACGACCCGAAGTTCGACGTCCCGCTGCTGGAACGGGCGCTGCGGCTGCCCGTGGCATACGTCGGCGCGATGGGCTCCGCCCGCACCCACCGGGACCGGCTGCGGCGGCTGCGCGAGGCCGGGGTGGGCGAGCCGGAGCTGGCCCGGCTGCGCTCCCCGATCGGGCTGGACCTCGGCGCCCGTACGCCCGAGGAGACCGCGCTGTCCATCGCGGGCGAGATCGTCGCGAACCGGCGGGGCGGCAGCGGAACGCCGCTGACGGGTGCCCGGACCCCGATCCACCACGACACCCGGGTGCCCTCGGACCGGATCGGCTCGGTCGCCTGACTCGGTCGCCTGAAACGCCGTCGAAGGCGGCCGCCCGACCCTTCGCAGACCTGATATCGCATCAGATCACAGAAGGATCGTCTGACATAAGGCCACTCCTGAGCGGGAAAAACCCTCCGCCATCTGGCGGAAGGTTCATTTGCCGGGTGCCGGTTCCTGAGTGAGAGTCAGAAACCGACCTTGGTCCTGCCGCCCCCCTGGAGTGCGTACGTGCGTAAGAGACGCAAGATCCTCACCGTGTCGACGGCCGTCGTGGCCGCGGCCACCCTGCCCCTGTTGATCAGCCCCGTGGTGAGCGCGGCCGTGTCGGAGGACGACGACGAGTCCCCGCGCGTGGCCCGCCTCTACGCCCCGCCCCCCGACCGGGACTCCTACCGCCAGGTGGCCCGGCTCGCCTGGCGGGGCGACTTCCGTGACTCCGCCGGGCTCCTCGCCATGGTGCGGACGCCGCACGCGGTCTGGTACGGGGACGAGACCCCGGAGCAGGTCACGCGGCTGGTCCGCCGGACGACGCGGAGCGCGGGCTGGCAGGAGAGGCTGCCGGTCCTCGCCCTCTACAACATCCCGGGCCGTGACTGCGGCAGCTACTCGAGCGGGGGAGCCGACGGCCTCGCCGCGTACCAGGAGTGGATCGACGCGGTCGCCGAGGGCATCGGCGACCGTGAGGTGATGGTCGTCCTCGAACCCGATTCGCTGGCGCTGCTGCCTTCCGACTGCGCCGACGCGTCGAACGCCGAAGAGACCGCCGTCGAGGCGCAGCGGCCCGAGCAGACCGCCGCCGAGGAGTCGCCCGCCGCCGAGGAGTCGCCTGCCGTCAAGGAGTCGCCCGCCGTCGAGGCATCGCCCACCGAGCTGCCGCCGCTGCCCGACCCCGACGCCTCCACGGCCCCACCCGCCGCATCGGCCGCCTCCGGCGCCGACGAGGAGGCCGCGCAGTCCACCGACGCGCAGTCCACCGACGCGCAGTCCAATGGCGCGCAGTCCAACGGCGCGCAGTCGACGGACCCGAAGTCCACCGACCCGCAGTCCGCCGGCTCGCGCCCCGCCGCCTCCGAGCTCCTGGCGCCCATGCCCCCGGAGGCCCTGGAGGCCGCCGCCCCCGAGCCCGCCGCGTCCCAGAGCCCCGACCCCGAGCCCTCCGCCGAGCAGCCCGGCACCCTGCCCGAACTGCCCCCGCTGCCCACGCCCGACCCCGTGACCCCCGAGGACGCGAGCGACACCGGTGACCTGGACACGCCGGTGGTCGAGGACCCGGAGACCGCCGCCCGCTACTCCGAGATCAACTACGCGGTCGACGTCCTCAGCGCGCTCGGCAACGCGTCGGTGTACCTGGACGCGGGCCACTCCGGCTGGCACGCCGTCAGCAGCATCGTGCCCCGGCTGATCAAGGCCGGGATCGACCGCGCCACCGGCTTCGCCCTCAACGTCTCCCACTACCAGACCGACCAGGACAGCGCCTGGTACGGCCGGCTGGTCTCGTCCTGCCTCGCCTACGCCGACGAGGGCGGGGACCCCGAGGACTGCGCCGAGCAGAGCTGGTCGCGGCGGCACGCCCGCCGCTGGCTGCGCCACCACGTACCGGACGACCCGGCCCGTATGAAGCACTACGTCACCGACACCAGCCGCAACGGCCAGGGCCCCTGGACCCCGAGGGCCGCGACCCACCGGCACAGCGACGTGCAGTCATGGTGCAACCCGCCGGGCCGGGGCCTGGGCCGGCGCCCCACCACCCGTACCGGCGAGGCACTGCTGGACGCCGCGCTGTGGGTGAAGACGCCGGGCCAGTCGGACGGGCGCTGCCTGCGCGGCACCGACGGGCCCCTGGACCCGGTGCGCGGGACCGTCAACCCCGAGGCGGGGGAGTGGTTCCCGGAACAGGCGCTGGAGCTGGTGCGCTACGCGGATCCGGCGGTCAGCGTCTTCCGCCGGACCCACGGCCGCTGAGGCCCTGGGGCCGCTGACGCCCCGCGGCCGCTGATACCCCGGGTCAGCCCGCCGGATTGTGCCGGACGAGGGCGTCGACCAGGCCGGACGTGGTGTTCGGGAAGTCCATCGGGACGATCCCGAGCCCGGTCCAGCTCTGTGCCTCGGCGCCCTCCAGGAACGACTTCACCCGCGGGTTCAGCCGGTCCGCGTTGGAGCGGGGCGGCAGCAGGGCGGCGGTGGAGACGTAGTTGATGAAGAGCTTGCCGGGCTGGGCCGCCGCCTTGCGGAACTGCGCCTCGATCTTCGGGTACTTGCCGATCGGCTCCGCCATGTAGTCGTCCTGGATGTCGAAGAGCGCACCGTCTCCGTACCGCACCCCGGGCATGTTGTCCGAGTCGGCGAGCAGCACCACCCTGCCCCGGGCCTGGCCCAGGGTGGGGAGGGTGCCGTCCAGGCGGAACAGCGAGCGCCAGCCCTTGTCGTCCAGATAGATGTCGAAGATCCGGCGGAACTCCGCGGCGCTCTCCTCCGAGTACTCCTGCTTGACCCGCATCAGCACGGTCTCCGACGGATGCGCGGAGAGGAAGGAGCGGCAGGCGCCGAGTACGTCGTCGAAGTTGAGGTGCTGGTAGAAGGCGCCGTGGTGGATGGGGAAGGCGTTCTCGAAGGCGCGGCAGCGGATGTCCAGGAAGCGGATGCCACTGGCCAGCTGGTCGGCGATGGTGGTGTTCTGACACTCCGTCCACGGACCGCCGAAGCGGGCGCCGGAGTCATGGGTTCCGGGCAGGGTCAGCCGCTGGACCGGAGTGGCGTCGGCGATGGCCGACAGCCAGTCCTGGGCGGCGGTCGGCCGGGGCGGCGCGGCGGTGGCCGTCGCGGTACCGCCGACGGCGGTGACCAGCCCCGCGGTGGACAGTGCGGCCGCGCCCCTGAGGAACCCTCGCCGGTCCATGCGCCCACTCCCGTCGCTCGCCCGCCGGTGCCGTGCCGCACGGCATCGAAGCACAAACGGCATGGAGGGGCTACGGAAAGCGGCTGAATCAGCGGTTCATCGAGGGTTTCCCTAGAACCGCCGGACCGGGACCGGTCGGAGAGGTGTTACGCGTCGTTACGCCGTCAGAGCCAGTCGCGGCGCTTGAAGATGAGGTACAGGCTGACGCAGACCACTGCCATCAGCAGGATCGCGAACGGATAGCCCAGCACCCAGTGCAGCTCGGGCATATGGGTGAAGTTCATCCCGTAGATGGTGCCGACCAGGGTGGGGGCGAACAGGATGGCCGCCCATGCGGAGATCTTCTTGACCTCCTCGTTCTGCTCGAAGCCCGCCTCGGCCAGCGCCCGCATCTCGGCGTTCTGCTGCTGGGTCACCAGGGTGGCGTTGACCGCGAGGATGTCGGTGAGGGCGGAGCGGAAGCCGTCCACGCGCTCGCTGGTGTGGGTGACATGGTCGGCGACGTCCCGCAGATAGCGCTGGAGCTCCTCATCGGTGCCGTACTTGTCGAAGCCCGCCATCAGCCCGTGCAACATCCCGACCAGGGGCCGGGTGGCGCGCTGGAACTCCACCATCTCGCGGGAGAGCTCATAGATGCGCCGCGAGACCTCGGGGTCGCCGCGGAAGACCTCGGTCTCGATCTCGTCGATGTCGTTCTGCACCCCCGCCACGACGGGTGCGTAGCCGTCCACTGCCGCGTCGAGGATCGCGTACAGCACGGCCTCGGGGCCCAGCGCCAGCAGCTCGGGGGTGGACTCCATCCGGGCGCGCACCGCGGACAGGTCCGGGGCGGCGCCGTGCCGGACGGTGATGACGAAGTCGGGGCCCACGAAGACGTGCAGCTCGCCGAAGTCCACCTCCTCGGGCGCGTCGAGATAGCGGGCGGCGCGCAGCACCACGAAAAGGGTCTCGCCGTAGCGCTCCAGCTTGGGGCGCTGATGGGCCTCCATCGCGTCCTCGATGGCCAGCTTGTGCAGATCGAACTCCTCGGCGAGCGAGAGCAGCTCCGCCTCGCTCGGCCGGTACAGCCCGATCCACGCCATGGCGCCCGTCTCCTCGCGCAGCCGCCGGTAGGTGGCGGCGAGGGACCGGGGGGTGCCGACCCGGCGGCCGTCCCGGTACACGGCGGCGTCCACCACACTGCGCTCGTCGACCTCGGGCGGGGCCCCTTCGGCCGCGGCGGCGGGCGGCTCGCCGCGCGGCGGGCCCGGGGCGGGGCGGGGTGTGGCGTCGGCCCGGTTCGCCCCGGCGGGGCGCCGCCAGGGGTGGCGCTTCGTGGCGCGACGGCGCTCGGACATAGACGGGTCCTCACCTTGCACTGACCTCAGTGCAGGATATCGCCCCATATGGCCGGCGTGCGCCCTGGGAGGAGCGGCGGACTCCCCGCTCGGCCCCGGCCCTGTCCGCCGCAGGCGTACGCGTACCGCCGGACGGCCCCTACGGCAGCAGCCCCGCCCGGCGGGCCTCGACCACCGCGTGGAGACGGGTATGAGCCCCCAACTTGCGCATCGAGGACCGCAGATAGCTCTTGACCGTCTCCGGCCGCAACCCCAGCCGCTCCGCCGCCACCGAATTCGTCGCCCCCGACGCCACACACGCCAGTACGTCCACCTCGCGCGGCGACAGCTCCACCCCGCTCGGGCGCTCCCGCTCGTGGCCGCGCCCGGACGAGGCCCTGGCCAGCCGGCCACACGCGGTGAGTATCTCCGCCCGCAGCTGGGGGTCGGGCACCCGGTGCGCCAGGGCCCGCAGATCGCCATGGGCCTCGCGCACCTCCTCCCACACCGCCGGATCGGTCTCCTCCGTCGGCGGCGCCCACTGCGGCCGCCCCCGCAGCCGCCGCCGGCGCGCCTCGGCCAGCAGCCGCTGCGCCTCTTCCCGCGTGGCCAGCTCCTGCGCCAGTTCCTGTTCCAGCGCCCGTTCCAGTTCGCGGGCCGCCTCCACGGCCGAGCCCAGCGCCCGGTCGCCGAGCACCAGCGGCTGGCGCAGCGCGCCGTACAGCACCCCGCGCACCTGCCCGCGCACCACCACCGGCACCGCGAGCATCGAGCGCAGCCCCTCCGCGCCCACCGCCGCGTCGTATTCATGGCTGATCGCCCGCGAGGTGGGGTAGTCCGCCACCGAGATCGGCCGGGACGTGGTGAGGACCTTGCCGCCCAGGCCGTTGCCGGGTGTGATGGCCAGTCCCCGCAGGGAGTCGGTCGTGGTGCCGGTGAGTTCCGAGATCCGGAACTGCCGTGCGCCCGAGAAGAGCCCGCCGAACGCGACGGGCAGTCCACCGCGCCGGCGCATCCGCTGGAGCGCGCTCCGCATGTCGGCGGCCCTGCCCGATCCCGCCCCGTCCGATCCCGCCACGGCCACCTCCCGCATCCAGCGCCACCCCCGTCCGGGGGTAGTGAGACTCAGATCACCCGTCGCACGATGCTAGCGAGCGGTACGCCCTTCAGGAGGACAAGTGACAGCAATGAATCCGGCCCAGGACTTCCGCGCGGCACGGGACTTCCTGCTCGGCCACCGGGAGGACTACGCGGCGGCGTACGAGGGGTTCCGCTGGCCCCGCCCGGAGCGGTTCAACTGGGCCCTGGACTGGTTCGACGGGATCGCCGGGCGCGCCGGTGAGCGTACCGCCCTGCACATCGTGGAGGAGGACGGCAGCGAGATCCGGCTGACCTTCGAGGAGCTGCGCCGCCGCTCGAACCGGGCCGCGAACTGGCTGCGCGAGCGGGGCGTGCGGGCCGGTGACCGCATCGTGGTCATGCTCGGCAACCAGGCCGAGTTGTGGGAGACCGCGCTGGCCGCGATGAAGCTGCGCGCCGTCGTCATCCCCGCCACCCCGCTGCTCGGGCCGCTCGACCTCGCCGACCGCATCGAACGCGGCCGGGCGCGGCATGTGATCGTGCGGGCCGGGGACACCGGCAAGTTCGCGGACGTGGCCGGGGACTACACCCGGATCGCGGTCGGCGGCGCGCCCGAGGGCTGGCTCGCCTACGAGGACGCCGGGACCGCCGCCATCACGGCGGACGGCACGGCGGGCACGGCGACGGGCGCCACGGGCGACCGCGCCGGGGACGACGACCGCGCTGGGGACGACGAGGGCTTCACCCCCGACGGGCCCACCCTCGCCACCGACCCCCTGATGCTGTACTTCACCTCCGGCACCACCGCCCGCCCCAAGCTGGTCGAGCACACCCACATCTCATACCCCATCGGACATCTGTCGACGATGTACTGGATCGGGGTCGAACTGGGCGATGTCCACCTCAACATCTCCTCCCCCGGATGGGCCAAGCACGCCTGGTCCAATCTCTTCGCCCCCTGGAACGCCGAGGCCACCGTCTTCGTCCACAACTACACCCGGTTCGACGCCGCCCGGCTGATGGCCGAGATGGACCGCTGTGGCATCACCACCTTCTGCGCCCCGCCCACCGTCTGGCGGATGCTCATCCAGGCCGACCTCACCCAGCTGCGCACCCCGCCCCGGGAGGCCGTCGCCGCGGGTGAGCCGCTGAACCCCGAGGTCATCGAGCATGTGCGGCGCGCCTGGGGGGTCACGATCCGGGACGGCTTCGGCCAGACCGAGACCGCCGTTCAGGTGGCCAACACCCCCGGGCAGCCGCTCAAGCCGGGTTCGATGGGACGGCCCACCCCCGGCTTCCGGGTCGTCCTGCTCGATCCGGTCACCGGCCGGCCCGGTGAGGAGGGTGAGATCTGCCTCGACCTCACCGGCTCCGAGGGCCGCCCGGTCGGCCTGATGACCGGCTACGAGGGCGACGAGGAGCGCACCGCCGAGGCCACCGCGGACGGCTACTACCGCACCGGGGACATCGGTTCGCGCGACGCCGAGGGCTACATCACCTATATCGGCCGCGCCGACGACGTATTCAAGGCGTCCGACTACAAGATCTCCCCGTTCGAGCTGGAGAGCGCGCTGCTGGAGCACGAGGCGGTCGCCGAGGCCGCCGTCGTCCCGGCCCCCGACCCGGTGCGGCTCGCCGTACCGAAGGCGTACATCGTCCTCGCGGAGGGCTGGGAGCCCGGCCCGGACACGGCAAAGGCGCTGTTCGCGCACTCGCGGGCGGTGCTCGCGCCGTACAAGCGGATCCGCCGGCTGGAGTTCGCCGACCTGCCCAAGACGGTTTCCGGCAAGATTCGCCGGATCGAGCTGCGTGAACGCACGGCACACGGCGGCGGTATCGAGTTTCATGAGGAAATCTGATGACTGACGCTCATATGATGACCCACCCTCACGAACGTGAAGGCGTCCGTGACCGTGACACCAAGGAGCTGCCATGACCGACCTGACGTCCGACCCACCAAGCCCAGCCGGGCTCTCCTACGCCAGTGGAGTCGGTGACCTCCCACTGCTCGGCGACACCATCGGCGCCAACCTGGCCCGCGCCGTCGAGCTGTACGGCGAGCGCGACGCGCTCGTCGACATCCCCTCCGGCCGCCGCTGGACCTACGCCGAGTTCGGCCGGTCGGTGGAGGAGGTCGCGCTCGGGCTGATGGCCAAGGGGGTCGCCAAGGGCGACCGGGTCGGCATCTGGGCCGTCAACTGCCCCGAATGGGTGCTGATGCAGTACGCGACCGCCCGCATCGGCGCCATCATGGTCAATATCAACCCCGCATACCGCGTCCACGAGCTGCGGTATGTGCTCCAGCAGGCGGGCATCTCGGTCCTCGTCGCCTCCACCGAGCACAAGACCAGCGACTACCGCCGGATGGTCGAGCAGGTGCGCTCGGCCTGCTCCGCGCTGCGCGATGTCATCTACATCGGCGACCGGACCTGGGACATGCTGGTGCGCGCCGGGGCCGATGTCGCCCCCGGGCGGCTGGCCGAGCGCGAGGCCCGGATCGGCTGCGACGACGCGGTCAACATCCAGTACACCTCCGGCACCACCGGCTTCCCCAAGGGCGCCACCCTCTCCCACCACAGCATCCTCAACAACGGCTACTTCGTGGGGGAGACGGTCCGCTACACCGCCCAGGACCGGATCTGTGTGCCGGTGCCCTTCTACCACTGCTTCGGCATGGTGATGGGCAACCTCGCGGCCACCACCCACGGCGCCTGCGTGGTCATCCCCGCCCCCACCTTCGACGCCGTCGCCACTCTCTCCGCCGTCGAACGGGAGCGCTGCACCTCGCTGTACGGCGTGCCCACCATGTTCATCGCCGAGCTGGCCCTGCCGGACTTCGCCACCTTCGACCTCAGCTCGCTGCGCACCGGGATCATGGCCGGATCGCCCTGCCCGGTGGAGGTGATGCGGCGGGTGGTCGACGAGATGCACATGGAGGAGGTGTCCATCTGCTACGGCATGACCGAGACCTCACCGGTCTCCACCCAGACCCGGCCCGATGACGACCTCATGCGCCGCACCTCGACGGTCGGCCGGGTGCTGCCGCATGTCGAGGTCAAGATCGTTGACCCGGTGACCGGGGCGACCGTGCCCCACGGCACCCGCGGCGAGCTGTGCACCCGTGGCTACTCGGTGATGCTCGGCTACTGGCAGGAGCCCGAGCGGACCGCCGAGGCGATCGACTCGGCGCGCTGGATGCACACCGGCGACCTCGCGGTGATGGACGACGAGGGCTACGTCCAGATCGTGGGCCGGATCAAGGACATGATCGTCCGCGGTGGGGAGAACGTCTATCCGCGGGAGATCGAGGAGTTTCTGCACACCCACCCCAAGGTCGCGGATGTGCAGGTCGTCGGCGTACCGGACGAGAAATACGGCGAGGAGATCCTGGCCTGCGTCATCCTGCGCGAGGGCGCCAGGACCCTCACCCGCGACGAGCTCGCCCGCTTCTGCCGGGGCCGCCTCGCCCACTACAAGGTCCCCCGCTATCTGCGGCTCATGGACGCCTTCCCGATGACGGTCAGCGGCAAGGTCCGCAAGGTCGAGCTGCGTGAGGCGGCCGCCCGGGAGCTGCTGCCCGAGACCCGGTCCGAGGCCGATCCGGCCAGACCGGAAACGCTTGCCGAGCGGGCCGAGCCCCAGGCCGCGCCCAGCTGATGAGATGCGGGCCCCTCTACCACAGCAGGGGCCCACACCCCCGAGCCGGGAACGCCATGTGCCACCGGCCCGCGGTCACTGAACGCCGTTCGGCAGACAGGACTTCACCCCGGATCGCGCGCCGCGGCTGAAGTAGGAGACCCGCTGGGAGGCGTCGCCGTGGTCGGAGACATCGGTCCACGGGGTCCGGTCGGCGAGCGCGGTCAGGGCGTCCGCCAGCTCCTCGGTGTCGCCGTCCTCGAAGGTGAGCGTCCCGTCCTGCGCGGCGCCGAAGAGGACCGCCCCAGCCAGGCAGTCGGCCTGGAGCTCCCGGGCCAGATCCACCAGCCCCGCGTCCAGCCGGTTCTGGACCGCGTGGCCCCACTCATGGGCGATCACCAGATAGACCCAGGCGTCGCCCCGCGCATGACCCCAGCGCATCAGATCCATGTCCCACGCTATGTAGTCGCCGTCCGGGCAGTACACGGCGTTGTCGTCCGGTAGGGGCGCGTCGCCGCACACCGGAGTGCCGGGGGTGTCGCCGTCGTAGGCCCCCGTGACCCGGGGCGGGCCGTAGCCGCCGGTGAACAGCTGGGACCAGTGGGTCTGCCAGTAGGTGTTGGTGACGGAGACCGCCGCCTGGATGTCCTCCTCCACGCTGCCTCCACCGTCGGGTCCCGCGCTGCCGGTCGGCGGTGCGGGCGTGCCGGACGGCGGTCCGGGCGCGGGCGAGGAGCTCTCCACCGGGCGCGGGGGCACATCGTCGCCCCCGCATCCGGTCACCAGGAGGAGGATCAGGGCGGCGCCGAGAGCGGCCCATGACCTCGGGTACCACGGAACAGCCATCGTTCGGCCTCCGGCCGGTCGAGCGGATGGGACGGATGAACGGTGGAGGGCGGTCCCTCGGTGGTCAGCCGTCCGGCGGGCCCATCCGGATCAGTACGTCCGCCGGGTCGTTGACGGGCTGCGGGGTACCGGTGAGATCCATGATGAACAGCGGCAGATGCAGCGCGTCGGCGCGCGCCCGCGCCTCCCGCCCATAGCCCGCCAGCGAGAAGAAGACGCTCATCGCCGACTTGTGGAGCCCGTTCAGCCACAGGCACTCGATGTCCCGCAGCCCGGTGGGGCGGGTGGTCGGATCGACCTGGGCGACCACGCCCGTCCCGTAGAGGTCCACGCCGGAGGCGGCCCGGTCCTCCGAGGCCCGCAGGCTGTGGAAGCCGAGCCACTTCAGATACTGCGCGGCGGCGGTGACCGCGTCCCGTGCGGTACGGATCGTGACCGGCCGGAAGGCCGGGCGCCGCACCGCCGGGCCACCGGGCCCGGCCGCCGCGCCCGGACCGGCCGCGGGCGGCGCGGCGGCTACGGGCACGCGGACCACCGCGCCGCAGTCGCAGCCGAGCTCCGGCCGCGGCCAGTGGCCCTGGCGGCCGCAGGACGGGCAGTTCACCGCCACCCAGAGGTTCTCCCAGGTGCGGTGGGAGAGCTCCTCCGGGCTGCCGTCGCGGAGGACGGGGAGGGGGACCGGGGTGCCGCACGCACAGGGGAAGGCGGGCGGCGTGAACGACTGCTCGCGACGGCACGCGGGGCAGCGCACCGGCACGTTGTCTGTCATCGGGGCACTCCGTGGGCGGAAGGCGGAAGGCGGAAGGCGGATGCGGTATCGGTCCATGCTCCCCGAAGCGGGCGGCCGCGGGGAGGGACTTGGGCGTTCTGTCCCCCGTAGTGGGGGCGCCGTGTTAGGGCCGGTCGTCAAAGGGGGCGCCCTGCTCCCTACGCCTCGCACGGCGTCCCCAGCTACCGCTGAGAGGTGCCCCCTGCTCGCGGCCGGACGCCCCCTTTGACGACAGACCCTGGGCGGGACGCAGTAGGTTGGCGGCGTGAGATTGAGGGTTGAGTTCACCACCGAGCCGTTCGACCTCGACGAGGTGCCGCCGCACGCCGTGACCGCCCGCGAGACCGTCCAGGCCGCCCCGCTGGACACCGTGGACGTCGGCCCCTTCGGCAACACCGCCGAGGGCGGGGCGGAGGCGGTGCTGGAGGCCGTCGACCGGCTGCTGCGCGGCTCCCTCGAAGCCGGGGCCACCCGGATCTCGCTCCAGGTCAGCGTCCTCGGGGAGGCCGAGGCGTGAGCGTACCGGCCGACCACCCCTTCGCCGCCGCGGTGAAGCCGCTCGTCGACGCCATGGGCGGCGAGATGATCGCCCCGGACCGGGCCCGGGGCGACGATGTGGTGCTCTCCTGGGAGGGCCGTCCGGTGGTCGCCGTAAGGCTGCCGCATCTGTCGGACTCGCTCGACCGCATCCTCGCCGACCTCCAGCGCCGCCACGGCGTACCGCTCTCGGCCCTGGACCGCAAGACCAAGCAGTCCGTGGTCCGCCAGCTCGAGCAGCGCGGCGCGTTCTCGGTGCGCCATGGGGTCGAGACGGTCGCCGGTGCCCTCGGGGTGAGCCGCTTCACCGTCTACAACTACCTCAACCGCGAGAAGGGCGGGGACTGACCGCGCCCCGTCCGCGAGCCCCCTCGCCGGCCGGCCGCGCACTCCCGTTACCCAGAGTTTTCAACAAACTGTTGACGTTATGCGCGGAAGCCTCCTAGCTTGCGAGAGTGACTTCCAGTGCACCGCCGGGGCTGGCCCGGTTCAACGCGGTGGACGGCCGGGACGCCGCCGCGACGCTGCGCGAGGTGTGCGCCAGCCGGGCCTGGGGTGCGGCGGTGGCGGCCGGGCGGCCGTACGCCACGGTCGGGGAACTGCTCGACGCCGCCGACGCGGCCATGGCCGGGCTGACCGCCGCCGATCTGGCCGAGGCGATGGCCGCGCATCCGCCCATCGGACGGCCGGCGCCGGGCGACACCGCCTCGGCGCGGGAGCAGAGCGGGGTACGGGACGCGGAGCGCGCGGAGCTGCTGGAGCTGAACCTCGCGTACCAGGAGCGCCACGGCCATGTCTTCCTGATCTGCGCCACCGGCCGCACCGGCGAGGAGATGCTGGCCGCGCTGCGCGAGCGTATCCAGCATGACGCCGACACCGAGCGCGAGATCGTCCGCACCGAACTGGGAAAGATCAATCGCATCCGGCTGACCCGGTTGACGGAAACGCTGACGGACACCCGGGCGGAAACCCGCGCGGAATCCCGGGCGGAAACCCTGGAGGCCCCGCGGGCCCCGGCGGAAGGAGAGCGGTGATGGCGAGCGGTACCACCTCGGTGTCCACCCACATCCTGGACACCAGCATCGGCCGCCCCGCCGTGGGCGTGGTCGTCGAGCTGTCCGTCCGCTCGGGGCCAGGCGCGGAGTGGACGGCGCACGCCGACTCGCTCACCGACGCCGACGGGCGGTGCGGGGACCTGCCCGCGCTCCCCGAGGGCACCACCCACGCACGGCTGCGCTTCGAGACCGGGCCGTATCTGACCCACGCCTTCTTCCCGGAGGTCGCGGTGGCCTTCGCCGTCGAGCCGGGTGAGCACTACCACGTACCGCTGCTGCTCACCCCGTTCGGCTACTCCGTCTACCGAGGGAGCTAGCACCGATGCCCACGCTCGGCCCGAACAGTTACGGCAAAGCCGAAACCCGCGTCGTCCGGGTGGTGCGCGACGGCGCCGTGCACCACCTGAAGGACCTCAATGTCTCGGTGGCGCTCTCCGGTGAGATGGACGAGGTCCACCTCTCCGGCAGCAACGCCAACGTCCTGCCGACCGACACCACCAAGAACACCGTGTACGCCTTCGCCAAGGAGCACGGCATCGACGCGGCCGAGGAGTTCGGCATCCGGCTGGCCCGCCACTTCGTCACCAGCCAGGAGCCCATCCACCGCGCCCGCGTCCGCGTCGAGGAGTACGCCTGGGAGCGGATCGGGACGGCCGGGAGCGCCGAGCACTCCTTCGTCCGCCGCGGCCAGGAGGTCCGCACCGCCCAGATCACCTTCGACGGCGAGCGCTGGGAGGTGGTCTCCGGGCTCACCGGCCTCACCGTCCTGAACACCACGGACTCCGAGTTCTGGGGCTATGTGAAGGACCGGTACACCACGCTCCCGGAGGCGCGCGACCGCATCCTCGCCACCGATGTGCACGCCCGCTGGCGCTACGGCTGGAGCGAGGACGCCCGGCCGATGCCGGACTGGGACCACGCCCACGCCGAGGCGCGCGGCCATCTGCTGAGCGCGTTCGCCGAGACCTACTCGTTCTCGCTCCAGCAGACGCTCTATCAGATGGGCGCGCGGGTGATCGAGCACCGCCCCGAGATCGACGAGATACGCCTCTCGCTGCCCAACAAGCATCACTTCCTGGTCGATCTGGAACCCTTCGGACTCACCAACGACAACAAGGTCTACTTCGCTGCCGACCGGCCGTACGGACTCATCGAGGCCACCGTGTTGCGGGACGGCGCCGAGCCCCGGATCCCCACCGACTGACCGCTCGTCCGACAGATCCCCACCGACCGATACGACGGGAGGGCCACGCTCCGTGAACCGCATCGTCATCGAGAACTGCGCCGTCGCCACCGTGGACGCCCACGACACCGAGTACGCCTCCGGCCATGTCGTCGTGGCGGGCCACCGCATCGAGTCGGTGGGCGAGGGGCCCGCGCCGGAGGGTCTCGAGGGCGTCGTCCGCCGGGTCGACGGCACGGGGCATCTGGTGACCCCTGGCCTGGTCAACACCCATCACCACTTCTACCAGTGGCTCACCCGCGGCCTGGCCCAGGACAGCAACCTCTTCGACTGGCTGGTCGCGCTCTACCCCGTCTGGGCGCGGATCGACGAGCCGATGGTCCACGCGGCGGCCCGTGGCTCGCTCGCGATGATGGTGCGCGGCGGGGTCACCACCGCCATGGACCACCACTACGTCTTTCCGCGCGGCAGCGGCGATCTGCTGGGCGCCGAGATCCGCGCGGCGCGCGAGCTGGGGGTGCGGTTCACCGCCGCCCGCGGCTCCATGGACCTCGGCACCTCCGACGGCGGACTGCCGCCGGACTTCGCCGTGGAGTCCATGGAGGACGCGCTGGCCGCCACCGAGGCGGCCATCGACACCCACCACGACCCGGCCTTCGACGCCATGCTGCGGATCGTGGTGGCGCCCTGCTCGCCCTTCTCCGTCACCACCGAACTGCTCCGCGAGTCCGCGGCGCTGGCCCGCCGCAAGGGCGTACGGCTGCACACCCACGGCTCGGAGACGGTGGAGGAGGAGAAGTTCTGCCATGAGCGGTTCGGGATGGGGCCGACCGACTACTTCGAGTCCACCGGCTGGCTGGGCGCGGACGTGTGGATGGCCCACTGCGTCCATATGAGCGACACCGACATCCAGGCGTTCGCCCGGACCGGCACCGGGGTCGCCCACTGCCCCTCGTCCAACGCCCGGCTCGCCGCCGGGATCGCCCGCGTCCCCGATCTGCTCGCCGCGGGCGTGCCGGTGGGCCTCGGCGTGGACGGCACCGCCTCCAACGAATCCGGTGAGCTCCACACCGAACTGCGCAACGCGCTGCTGATCAACCGGCTCGGCGGCCACCGCGAGAGCGCGCTGAACGTCCGTCAGGCGCTGCGCCTCGGCACCCACGGTGGTGCGCGGGTGCTCGGCCGCCAGGAGGAGATCGGCTCGCTGGAGCCGGGCAAACTGGCCGACCTGGTGCTGTGGAAGCTGGACGGCCTCGGCCACTCGTCCATCGCCGACCCCGTGGCGGCGCTCGTCCTCGGCGCCCCGGCCCCGGTGACGCTGTCCCTGGTGAACGGCGCCCCGGTGGTGGAGTCGGGCCGGCTGCTCACGGTGGACGAGGACCAGATCGCGCGGGAGGCCCGCACCGAGGCCCGGCGCCTGGCCCGTATCGCGGAAGAAGGCTGAACGCCGCGGCCGATACATCGAATGGGTTGCCGGGGCAGCCGCCTTTGCAGCTGCTGTGGCCCAGCCCCAGCGTGCCCCGGCAGATCGTGCCGCGCGCCCAGCCCTGCACGCCGTAGCGACCGCCAGGGCCCCGGACCGCATCGGTGGCCGTCCGGGGCCCCTCTGCCGCGTGAAAGAGCCGCGTCAGTCCAGCAGTTCGTACGCGGGCAGCGTCAGGAACTCGGTGTAGTTCTCGTCCAGCGCGACCCTCAGCAGCAGATCGTGCGCCTGGCCCCACCTGCCCGCGGCGAAGGCGTCCTCGCCGACCTCCTCGCGGATCGCCGCCAGCTCCTCGGCGGCGACCTTACGGACGCGATCGGCGGTGGCCTTCTCGCCGTTCTCGAAGACGATCCCCGCGTTGACCCACTGCCAGATCTGGGAGCGGGAGATCTCGGCGGTGGCCGCGTCCTCCATCAGGTTGAAGATCGCGACGGCGCCGAGGCCGCGCAGCCACGCCTCGATATAGCGGATGCCGACCTGGACGGCGTTGCGCAGCCCCTGCTGGGTGGGGGTGGCGTCGAGCGAGGCGATGTCGATCAGCTCGGCCGCGGTGACCTGGACGTCCTCGCGCAGCCGCTCCTTCTGGTGCGGCCGGTCGCCGAGGACCGCGTCGAAGGAGGCGCGGGCCACCGGGACCAGATCGGGGTGGGCGACCCAGGAGCCGTCGAAGCCGTCACCGGCCTCACGGTCCTTGTCGGCCTTGACCTTGTCGAACGCGACGGCGTTGACCTCGGGGTCGCGCCGCGAGGGGATGAAGGCCGCCATGCCGCCGATCGCGTGCGCGCCGCGCTTGTGGCAGGTGCGGACGAGCAGTTCGGTGTAGGCGCGCATGAACGGGGCGGTCATCGTGACCGCGTTGCGGTCCGGCAGGACGAAACCGGGGCCGCCGTCGCGGAAGTTCTTCACGATCGAGAAGAGGTAGTCCCAGCGGCCCGCGTTGAGCCCGGAGGCGTGGTCGCGGAGCTCGTAGAGGATCTCGTCCATCTCGTACGCCGCCGTGATCGTCTCGATCAGAACGGTGGCGCGGATCGTCCCTTGCGGAATGGAGAGGTGGTCCTGCGCGAAGACGAAGACGTCGTTCCAGAGGCGGGCCTCCAGGTGGGACTCGGTCTTGGGGAGGTAGAAGTACGGCCCCTTGCCCATCGTGAGCAGACGGCGGGCGTTGTGGAAGAAGTACAGCCCGAAGTCCACGAGGGCGCCGGGGACGGGGCGGCCGTCGGCGTCGCGCAGATGGCGCTCGTCGAGGTGCCAGCCGCGCGGCCGGGTGACGACGGTGGCCAGCGTGTCGTCGGGCCGCAGCGCGTAGCTCTTGCCCTCGGGGGAGGTGAAGTCGATCCGGCGCTCATAGGCGTCGATCAGATTCAGCTGGCCGCCGATCACATTCGCCCATGTCGGGGCGGAGGCGTCCTCGAAGTCGGCGAGCCAGACCTTGGCGCCCGAGTTGAGGGCGTTGATGGTCATCTTGCGGTCGGTGGGGCCGGTGATCTCCACCCGGCGGTCCTCGAGCGCGGGCGGGGCCGGGGCGACGCGCCAGTCCGGGTCGTCCCGGATGTGGGCGGTCTCCGGGAGGAAGTCCAGGGTGCTGGTGCGGGCGATCTCGGCGCGGCGCTCGGCGCGGCGCGCGAGCAGCTCGTCCCGGCGCGGGGTGAAGCGGTGGTGGAGCTCGGCCAGGAAGGCCAGGGCCGCGTCGGTCAGCACCTCTCCCTGACGCTCCAGCGGTTCGGCGTCGACGATGGCCAGCGGGGACGGCGCTGGTGCGGACATGGGCGGTCACTCCTTGGGCGAGTCTCGGCTGGACCCTCGCGGTACCTCTGCTTTGTGGATAGTAAGTTTCTCATGGTGGAAGTTCAATATTCTGTTGAACCGTTGGTGGGGGCTCGATGGTCTGTTGAACCGCTGATGGAGGTTCGATGTTCTGTTGAATCGCCGCCTTGCCCGTGGGCGCCCCTCACTCCAGCAGCGTCAAGTCCTCGGGGGTGTCGATGTCGTCCGTACGGGCGATATCCGAGCAGTCGACGAGCGTGATCGCGGACTGATGTGCCCGCAGATAGGCGCGTGCCCCCCGGTCGCCCACCGCACTCGCGGCGATATCCGCCCACCGGTCCGCGCCGAACAGCACCGGATGCCCCCGCTCCGCGCCGTACGCGGCGGCGGCCAAGGAGGACGGCGAGCGGTACGCGGCCACCACCCGCGCCACGGCCTCGGCGCCGATCCCCGGCTGGTCCACCAGCGCGACCAGCGCCGCGTTGGCGCCCGTACCGGACAGCGAGGCGAGCCCGGCCCGCAGCGAAGAGCCCATGCCCTCCTCCCAGTCGGGGTTGTCCACCAGGGCGAACCCCTCCAGCCGCGCCCGCGCCCGTACGGTCCCGGCCGCGGCGCCCAGCACGATGTGCACCGGGGCGCAGCCGCCCTCCCGCAGCGCGTGCGCGGCGCGCTCCACCAACGGCCGCCCCCGATGCGTCAAAAGGGCCTTGGGCCGCCCGCCCAGCCGCCGGCCGCCCCCGGCCGCCAGTACGATCCCGGCGACCTGCGCGGAGTCCTCCGTCGTACGTTCCATGGGCCCTGCTTACCGCACATCGGGGCCGCGCGGGGGCTTCATCCCAGCCGGTCTGATTTTCGCTCTCCGTATAGCGCGTCGTGCACTGAGTGGCGTTAACTGATCCGCGGCCCCTTGTGTCCGAATCCACGCGAGGTGGAGGGTTGGGGCGGCAATGCGGGAGAGGGGGCAGGCTCGTGCGAGAGGGCGCGAGGGGGAGAAGGGCAGTGTTGGCCAACGAAGGCGCGAGGCTCTGGGGTGGACCCGGCGCCTTGTCAGTGGAGGGCGCCGCAGTCGTGGAAGTCAGGCGAGTGGCGGGCACCGAGGACGATCCGAGGGCGACCGAACTGCGCCGTGCCGTGGCCAGGCTCAGGCGCGACCTGGCCGCCCACCCGGCGGAATTACCTGACCGGGCGATCGCGGACGACGAACTGGCCGCGCTCGATGCCATGGCCCGCACCGGCGCCCCGGAACTGCACCGGCTCCGCCGCTCGCTGCTCCTCATCGCGGGCGCCTTGGGCTCGGTCAGCGCTCTGGGCCCCGCTCTGACGGGTGTCCGCGTGGCGATCGACCAGTTCGGGAGTGTGCCACAGACGGGCATAGGGAGAGACTGAACGACCGACCAACGGGCAACGCGCAACGGGCAACGGGCAACGGGCAAGGCTGATCCGGCCGCCCCGCCGACCCCGCCGGGCGGTTGCCCGAGGGTCCCGCTCGCGCCGGGGTGCCGGGCGGTGGCCGGGCGTTCCCGCCCGGCGCCTGGCGCCGCCTCAACGGTTCCGCCCGCGCCGACCAGGCGACGCCTGCGGCGGGCTGCTCCCCTCCCCGCCCCTTCCCGAAACCGGGGCTCCGCCCCAGACCCCGGACCGGGGCTCCGCCCCTCCTGGCTCAGGCCTGGGTCGGGGCTCCTGCCCCCAGACCCGGGGTCGGGGTTCGCCTCAGGCTCCGGGTCGGGGCTCCTGCCTCAGGCCCCGGGTTGGGGTTCCCGTCTCAGGCCCGGGGTTGGGGCTCCTGGCTCAGGCCCCGGGTTGGGATTCCCGTTTCAGGCTCCGGGTCGGGGCCCCTGCCTCAGGCCTGGGCCGGGGTTCCCGCCCCAGACCTGAGGTCGGGGTTCCTGCCTCAGGCCCGGGGTCGGGGTTCCCGTCTCGGGCCCCGGTCGGGGCTCCGCCTCAGACCCCGGGAGCGTCGATGTGCGGTTCCGCCGCGTGGTGGGGCTCCGAGCCGGGTTTCGGGGGTCCAGGGGCGGAGCCCTTGGTATCGGGAAGGGGCGGGGAGGGGAAAGATCCCCCCACGCCCGGCAGCGGCTCAACGGCCCCCGCCCGCTCGGGGCGTCCGCTGTCGGGCCGCTCGCCCTCGGCCGTCGGGCCGGACCCGGTGCGGCGCGCCGTCGTCGTTCCCCCCTGGCCGTCAGGCGGTCCTGTGCTGGCGCGCCGTCGTCGTCCCCGCGCCGTCAGGCGGACCCCGTGCTCGCCAGGGCCCCCGACAGCTCGGCCGCGACCTCCTTGAGGATCGGCACGATCCGTTTCGTGGCCTCGTCCGTCACCCGGCCCGCCGGGCCCGAGATGGAGATGGCCGCCGGGGCGGGGGAGTCGGGCACCGAGACGGCGAGGCAGCGCACGCCCATCTCCTGCTCGTTGTCGTCCACCGCGTAGCCGTGCTCGTGGACCTGCCGCAGCGCGTCGAGGAACGCGTCCGGCGTGGTGATCGTCTTCTCGGTGACCGCGGGCATGCCCGTGCGGGCCAGGAGGGCGCGTACCTCCTCGGGGGGTGTGTCCGCCAGCAGCGCCTTGCCGACGCCCGTGGTGTGGGGCAGCACCCGCCGCCCGACCTCGGTGAACATCCGCATCGAGTGGCGCGAGGGCACCTGCGCGACGTACACTACCTCATCGCCGTCCAGCAGCGCCATGTTCGCGGTTTCGCCGGTCTCCTCCACCAGCCGCGCCAGATACGGCCGCGCCCAGGTGCCCAGCAGCCGGGACGAGCTCTCGCCGAGCCGGATCAGCCGGGGCCCCAGGGCATAGCGGCGGTTGGGCTGCTGGCGGACGTAGCCACAGGCCACCAGCGTGCGCATCAAACGGTGGATGGTGGGCAGGGGAAGCCCACTGCTGTTGGAGAGCTCGCTCAGTCCGACTTCGCCCCCGGCGTCGGCCATCCGCTCCAGCAGATCGAATGCGCGCTCCAGGGACTGGACACCGCCGGCGGCGGCGGTGGTCTTGGACTCGGCGGACGGCACTTCGGCGTTTTCCCTTCACAGTGAGCGGCACCGGCCTCGCACACGCGTCGGACGCCGCGGCCGACCGGCCACGGGCAGCCTACCCGTCCCCGGCGACCTCCCGTAGCCGCTTGTCAACGATCTCTGTCCGATCCATTGACGAGGATGGCCACCCTGACTAATTTCTGCATCCCGAAAAGGGACTTCCATTCTATGGAAACAGAGAGTCGTTGCGGGAGTGCTATGCGCATCCTTGTGCTGAATCCGAACACCACCGCCGCCATGACCGCCGCCATCCGGGACCTCGCCGAGGCCGTCGCGAGCCCCGGCACCACCATTGTGGCCACCGAGCCGCTGTGGGGCCCCGAATCGATCGAGGGCCACTTCGAGGGGTATCTGAGCGCCGCCGCCGTACTGGACCGGCTGACGACGTTCGACGAACCCTTCGACGCGCTGGTCATGGCCGGGTTCGGCGAGCCGGGGCGGGAGGGCGCGCAGGAGCTGCTCGACGTCCCGGTCCTCGACATCGCCGAGTCCGCCGCCCAGATGGCCATGATGCTCGGCCATTCCTACGGCGTCGTCACCACCCTCGACCGGGCCGTGCCGCAGATCCGGGACCGGCTGCTCACGGCGGGCCTGCTGGCGCGCTGCGCGGGGGTGCGCGGCACCGGTCTGGGCGTACTGGAGCTGGAGGCGGACCGGGAGCGGACCGTCGAGGTCATCGTGGCGACCGCGCGGGAGGTGGTGGAACGGGACGGCGCCGAGGTGATCTGCCTGGGGTGTGGGGGCATGGCCGGGCTGCGGGAGCGGGTCTCGAAGGCGCTGGGCGGGCTGCCCGTCGTCGACGGGGTCGCCGCCGCCGTGAAGTTCGCCGAGGCGCTCGTCGGGCTCGGCCTCTCCACCAGCAAGGCGCGGGCCTTCGCCCCGCCGCGACCCAAGACCATCGTCGGCTGGCCCCTGAGCGGGCGTCGGCCCGACATCCGGTGAATCGGCGGCTTCAAGGGCATCAAGGGCAGCAACCGCAGCAACCGCATCAACGGCGGCAACCACAGGAACGGCAGGAACCGCAGAAACGGCAGGAACCGCAGGAACGGCACCACCCCCTCGGAGGGCACCATGGCAGCACCCCAATCGCCCGACCCCCGCCTCTACAACGAGGACCTCGCGCCCGCGAAGGAGCGCAACTGGGGGACGTACAGCATCTTCGCCCTGTGGATGTCGGACACCCACGCGATCAGCAACTACGCCTTCGCGGCGAGCCTGTTCGTCCTCGGGCTGCCCACCTGGGAGGTGTTCCTGTCCCTGCTCGCCGGCATCACCATCGTCCACTGGCTGATGAACCGCATGGGCCACGCGGGCCACCGCACCGGAGTGCCCTTCCCGGTCCTGGCGCGGGCCAGCTGGGGGGTGTACGGCGCCAATGTCCCGGCGCTGATCCGGGCCGTGATGGCGGTCGCCTGGTACGGCATCCAGACCTGGCTGGCGTCGGAGGCGCTCATCCTGCTCGGTGTCCAGCTCGCGCCGGGGCTCGCGGCGTACGACCACAACTCCATCCTGGGCCTGTCGACCCTGGGCTGGATCGCGTTCCTGGTGATGTGGCTGCTCCAAGCGGTGCTGCTGACCCGGGGCATGGAGTTCATCCGCAAGGTGCAGGACTTCGCCACCGGCCCGGTGGTCTGGCTGGTCATGCTCGTGCTCGCCGTATGGCTGGTGGTCAAGGCGGGCGGCGACATCTCGCTCACCCGTAGCCTGACCGGGCTGAGCGGCGGCGAACAGCTGCACCAGAGCGTGATCGCGGTCAGCCTGACCGTGGCCACCTTCCTCACCCTGGTGCTCAACTACGCCGACTTCGCCCGCTTCACCCCGGACCACCGCTCGTACCGGCGCGGCAATCTGCTGGGGCTGCCGGTGAACTTCACCGCCTTCGCCGTCGTCTCCGTGCTGATGACGGCGGGCACGATCTCGGTCTTCGGCACCGCGATCGCCGATCCGGTCCATGTCATCGCGCGGATCGACAACCCTGTGGTCACGGTGGTCGGCGCGCTGTCCTTCATGATCGCCACGATCGGGATCAACGTCGTGGCGAATTTCGTCTCACCGGCGTACGACTTCGCCAACCTCGCCCCCAAGTACCTGGACTTCCGGCGCGGCGGCATGGTCACGGCGGTGCTCGCGGTCGTCGTGATGCCGTGGAAGCTGTACTCCAGCCCGGTCGTCATCCAGTACTTCCTGGGCGGCCTCGGCGCCTTCCTCGGCCCGCTCGTCGCGATCCTGCTGGTCGACTACTACCTGGTGCGGCGCGGCCGGATCGATGTCGACGCCCTGTTCAGCGCGGACGAGGCGGGGGCGTACTACTACCGCCGGGGCTTCAACCCCGAGGCCGTCATCGCCTTCGTGCCCGCGGCCGCCGTCTCCGCGGTGCTCGCGCTGGTCAAGTTCTTCGCGGACGTAGCCCCGTTCTCCTGGTGCTTCGGACTGGTCATCGCCGGGGGTATCTACGGTCTGAGGACCGCGAAGGCCAGGATCGGCGGCGCCATGGCCCAGACGCTGATCCCATCGCAGGTCACCTCGCAGGTCACGACGGGTGGGGTCTTGACCCGCCCGGCGGCGGAGTAAAGACTTGCCGCATTCAATGGAAGGCCAATTCCGTATGACGAAAGGCTGGTGACGGTGTTCGACCTGGATCCGGAAGCGCGTTCGGAGCCGGAGCCCGAACCGGAGCTGGTGCTGCGCTCACGCCGCGTCATGGCACCGGACGGCCCGCGCTCGGCATCCGTCGCCGTGTCCGTCACCGAGGGGAGGATCACCGCCGTCCTGCCGTACGACACCGCCGTACCGCCGGGGGCGCGGCTCGAGGACTTCGGCGACGACGTCCTCCTCCCCGGCCTCGTCGACACCCACGTCCATGTCAACGACCCCGGCCGCACCGCATGGGAGGGGTTCGGCTCCGCCACCCGCGCCGCCGCGGCCGGCGGCGTCACCACCCTCGTCGACATGCCGCTCAACAGCGTCCCGCCGACCACCACCGTCCCGGCCCTGGAGGTCAAACGGGCCGTCGCCCGGCGGTCGGCCCATGTCGACATCGGGTTCTGGGGCGGCGCCGTGCCCGGGAACGCCCCGGAGCTGCGGCCGCTGCACGACGCGGGCGTCCTCGGCTTCAAGGCGTTCCTGCTCCCCTCCGGCGTGGACGAGTTCCCGCCACTCGCCCCCGACCAGCTCCGGACCGCCCTCCGCGAGATCGCGGGCTTCGGCGGACTGCTCATCGTCCACGCCGAGGACGCCCGCCTCATCGACGGCGCCTCGCCGCCCACCGGCCCGCGCTACGCCGACTTCCTCGCCTCCCGCCCGAGCGCCGCCGAGAACGAGGCCATCGCGGGCCTCATCGCCCTCGCCCGCGAGCTGGACGCCCGCGTCCACGTCCTGCACCTCTCGTCCGCCGACGCGCTGCCGCTGATCGCCGACGCACGGCGCGAGGGCGTCCGGATCACCGTGGAGACCTGCCCGCACTTCCTGACCCTCACCGCCGAGGAAGTCCCCGACGGCGCCACGGAGTTCAAATGCTGTCCGCCCATCAGGGAGGCCGCCAACCAGGACGCGCTGTGGGCGGGCCTGGCGGCCGGGGAGATCGACTGCGTCGTCTCCGACCACTCGCCCTGTACGGCCGACCTCAAGGTCGACGACTTCGGGCGGGCCTGGGGCGGCATCTCCTCGCTCCAGCTCGGGCTCCCCGCCGTCTGGACGGCGGCCCGGCGGCGCGGCCACACCCTCCACGACGTGGCCCGCTGGATGTCCACCGGCCCCGCCGCGCTCGTCGGTCTCGACCGTAAGGGCGCCATCGAGGCCGGGCGCGACGCCGACTTCGCGGTCCTCGCCCCGGACGAGACGTTCACCGTCGACCCCGCCGCCCTCCACCACCGCAACCAGGTCACCGCCTACGCGGGCAGAACGCTGTACGGCGTCGTACGGTCCACATGGCTGCGCGGCCGGAAGATCGCCGACCACGGCACGCCGACCGAACCCACCGGCCAACTCCTGGAAAGGCAGCCCCGCACATGACCACGCCGATCCCCCGCTTCACCGGCGACGCCGCCCCGTACGGCGGTGGCGACCCGTACGCCGACTACCGGACCGCCGACCTCCCCTTCACCCACCTCGTGGACCTGGCCGACCGGCGGCTCGGCGGAAGCGTGATCGCGGCCAACGACGAGTTCTTCGCCGAGCGCGAGAATCTGCTGAGGCCCGAAGCGCCGCGCTTCGACCCCGAGTCCTTCGGCCACAAGGGCAAGGTCATGGACGGCTGGGAGACCCGGCGGCGGCGCGGGGCCTCGGCCGGCACTCCGCACCCGGCCGAGGACGACCACGACTGGGCCCTGATCCGACTCGGCGCGCCCGGGGCCATCCACGGCATCGTCGTCGACACCGCCCACTTCCGCGGCAACTACCCGTGGGCGGTGAGCGTCGAGGCGACGGCGGTGGACGGCGCCCCGTCCCCCGGGGAACTCCTCGCCGACGACGTCGTATGGACCGAGCTCGTCCCCCGTACGCGGATCGGCGGCCACGCGGCCAACGGCTTCCCCGTCTCCGGCTCCCGCCGCTTCACCCACCTCCGCCTCAAGCAGTACCCCGACGGCGGCATCGCCCGCCTCCGTGTCCACGGCGAGGCCGCCCCCGACCCGGCGTGGCTCACCGCCCTCGGCACCTTCGACCTGGTGGCGCTGGAGCACGGCGGGGTGGCCGAGGACGCCTCCGACCGCTTCTACTCCCCGCCCGCCAACTCCATCGGGCCGGGCCGCTCCACCCGGATGGACGAGGGCTGGGAGACCCGCCGCCGTCGGGACACGGGCCACGACTGGGTCCGCTACCGCCTCGCCGCCCAGGGGTCCATCCGCGCCGTGGAGATCGACACCGGCTGCTACAAGGGCAACGCACCGGGCTGGGCGGCGCTGTACGGCCTCGACGCGACAACCGGCGCGGACCCGGCCGACCACACGGCCCCGGCCTGGACCGAACTCCTGCCCCGCACCCGCCTCCAGCCCGATACGGTCCACCGCTTCCTCCTGGACGCGGCCCCGCCGGTGACCCACGTCCGGATCGACATCTACCCGGACGGCGGCGTGGCCAGGCTACGGCTGCACGGCTCGCTGACCGAGCACGGCGCGCGGCGGCTGGCCGCACGCCATGCGGAGCTGGGCGGCAGCTGAGCGTTGTCTCCCCTCACAGGTAGCGGACTCGGATGCCGGGGCCGAGGTGCTCGGTCCCGGTGACGGTCTGCGTGGTGCCCACCTCGATGGTGAGCTGCGTCGGGGCCGTGCGGCCGACCAGGGGCGAGAGGTCCAGCCGTACGGTCGCCGCCGGCTCGTGCTCCGCGCCGCCCCACGACCCGATGCCCGTCCGTAACCGGTGGTCGGGACCGCCCGACGACCTCCGCGCCGCCCGCCCCTCCTCATCCGCGCTGACCCGCAGACTGATGTAGGCGGGACGGGGAGCCGCCCCAGCACCCGGCTCAGCTCGGGGCCGAGCTCGCCGACCCGCCCCAGCAGTTCGGCGATCCCGCGCTCGGTGAAGACCGGGAGCCGCTGGAGGATCCGCACATAGCAGTCGCAGCACCCGGCCAGCACCAGCTCGTAGAAGTGCGTGGCCGCCTCGCCCAGCCCGGCGGGCGGAGGAGCGGAGGCCCGCACCCGGCGGGCCAGCTCGGCGGGGTTGGCGTCGGACCCGAGGATCGCCTCGTCGGACAGGTCCGCGCGGCCGAAGGCCGCCGTCACGGCGTCGAGCGCCGCCCGCCGCCCGCCCTCCTCCAGACCGCGGAACTCATGGCCGCACATGGGCTCCAGCCGCGCCGCCACGGCGTCCGCGATCTGCTCGAACTGCCGCTCCACACCCCGCTGCGCCCGCAGCCCCGGCACCCGCCGCCGCACCAGGGCGGACATCTCCATCCGGCTCTCCTGCTCGCGCCGGCGCGGTTCGAGCCATAACCGCACGACGCGGTTCGCGACCGTCCGCCCGAGATTGATGGCAGCCGCCTCAGCGCTCACTCCGCGGGCCCCTTCCCGGACGCACCACTCCGGCTCCGATCCGGTCCCGGCCGGCCATCGCCGCCTGACGACCTGGCGGGTTCCCCGAGCAGGGTATCGATGAGGGCCACTTGGCGGATGAACTGCGAAGTTCTCGACCGCCGAGCCGAACCGCTCCTGGCCGAGACGGCCCAAGTGCCGGACGGCGTGCCGCTGCTGGACCGTACCGAGTCCCACCCCGCTCTGGGCGTGCTGTAGGCGATCAGTGCGCAGTAGCATCGCACAACATCCAGCGAGGAAAGGCGAGCTCACCGTGGTGGACATGAAAGCGGCCGCGCGCAAGGTCTTTGACGCATACGACCTCGATGCCGACGGGCAGATAACCGCCAAGGAATACCAGCAGGTCGTCGCCGAGCTGCGCGGCGAGCACCTCACCGACGAACAGGCGCAGCGATTCATCGACGTACTCGACATGGACGGCGACGGCACGATGTCGTTCGAGGAGTTCTGGGCCCCGATGCAGGGCATCGCGGACTGACCACGGGCGTTCCGGTCACCCCGCGCTCGGCGCGCCCCCTGGCGTGGCCGCTCACCCCGTCGGCTTCGGGAGCCCGATCGGGTTGGGGAAGCGGAGGGCGGTGGTGAGGGGGTGAGGAGGCGGACCAGGGTTGCGACCTGCTCGGAAGTCAGCGGGCGCCAGGGGCGTTCCGCCGCTTGGTCCGTGGCGGTCTCGGCCGTGCGGAGCAGTTCGCGTCCGGGCTCCGTCGCGGCGCCGTCCGGGGTGAGCAGGTCGCGGTCGGTCAGGCGCTGGGCGGCGGCGTCCCACTCCTGGTCGGTCCAGCCGCGGTGGGGCTGGAGCTCGGTGCGGGGGATGCCCACGGCGGAACGGAGGACGAGGGCTTCGCAGCCGTCGAGACCGGCGGCGACGAGGGCCGCGACATGGCCGTCGCCGCGGTGCTCGCGCAGCAGGGTCGCCGCATGCCACAGCCGCTCGACCGGTTTATCGAAGTCCTTTCGAGGACTCCCCCTTCAGGCGGGGGAGGAATCGAACCCCTGCGGAGCGGGGCAGGGTAAGCCCGTTCGCCGCCAGGGCGGACCGGCGTCCGCCTCCAACCACCCGCAGGTGGTCACAAGTTGATGGGCTGGTATGTGAACCATGAAGGCCACCCACGTGAAGCGGGCGTTCAAGTACCGCTTCCATCCGACTGATGTGCAGGCAGCCGAACTGTCGCGCACTTTCGGTTGCGTGCGGAAGGTCTACAACCTTGCCCTTGCGGCCCGCACGGAGGCGTGGACGCGGCAGGAGCGGGTGAACTACAACCAGACGTCGGCGATGCTGACGGCTTGGAAGAAGACCGAGGAACTGGCGTACCTCAACGACGTCTCCTCGGTCCCACTCCAGCAGGCGCTGCGCCACCTCCAGGCAGCGTTCACCAGCTTCTTCGCCAAGCGCTCCAAGTACCCGCGCTTCAAGTCGCGGAAGAAGTCCCGCAAGAGCGCGGAGTACACCACCAGCGCGTTCCGGTTCCGGGACGGCAAGTTGACCCTGGCGAAGATGGCGGAACCGCTGGACATCGTGTGGTCCCGTCCGCTCCCCGAGGGTGTGTCGCCGTCCACGGTGACCGTGTCCCAGGACGCGGCCGGGCGCTGGTACGTGTCCCTGCTGTGCGAGGACCCGTCCGTTCAGCCGTTCCCGGCCATCGAACGGGCCGTCGGCATAGACGCCGGACTGGACCACCTGTTGACTCTGTCGACCGGGGAGAAGGTCTCCAACCCCCGGCACGAGCGGCGCGACCGCGCACGCCTGGCCAGGGCCCAGCGGCAGCTTGCCCGCAAGGCCAAGGGCGAGGGAGCGAACCGGGCCAGGGCCCGCCGGAAGGTCGCCAAGGTCTACGCCCGCATCGCCGACCGCAGACGTGACCACCTGCACAAGCTCACTACTCGGCTCGTTCGTGAAAACCAAACGATCGTGATCGAGGATCTCGCCGTTCGGAACATGGTGAAGAACGGAAAGCTGGCCAGGGCCATCAGTGACGCGGCCTGGTCGGAGTTCCGGAGCATGCTGGAGTACAAGGCCCAGTGGTATGGCCGCGAAGTGATCGCCATCGACCGCTGGTTCCCCTCCTCCAAGCTCTGCTCCGTCTGCGGCAGCTTGCAGGACGGGATGCCGCTGCACGTCCGCACCTGGACGTGCGACTGCGGGACGACCCACGACCGGGACGTGAACGCGGCGAAGAACATCTTGGCCGTCGGGCTGACGGCGTCTGTCTGTGGAGCTGGTGTAAGACCTCAACGGAGAACTCCGGGCGGGCAGTCGGCGATGAAGCAGAAACCCCTACGGCGCGAGCCATAGGAATCCCCCTCCAGGAGGGGGAGGAAGCCAACCTGGAGAAGTTCACCGGGCGGGCGGGTTGTTCTCCACCCACTCGGGGTGACGGCCGGGTCCCCGAACCCCCGGGCCCCGGGCCGCAGCCCCTAGGGCCACCGCCTACTTCGCGCCCGCCACATAGAAGAGGAAGAAGAGAAACGCGGCGATGAAGTGGACGCCCACGAGGTAGATGAAGACCCGCACCGTGAACGTCATCGGCGCCCGGTCCTCCTCGTTGGGGCCGGTCCGGGCCGGCGTCGCGGGGGTCGTCGGGGCACCGGTCGTGCCGGTCGCATCGGTCGCACTCATGTCGTTCGCGTCCTTCATGGCGTACCGGGCCTTCCTCGGCGAGCGGCGTCGCCGAGGCACAGCTCGGCCGCGCCGCTTTGCAGCAGCGTGTGGACGAAGAGCAGATCCACGCCGCCGGGCGAGGCGGCGGCGATGCGGTGCGGGGTGAGCGAGTCGAAGTGGGCCGCGTCGCCCGCGGAGAGGGCGTGCACGGTCTCGCCGAGCGTCAGCCGCAACCGGCCCCCCAGGACGTAGAGCCACTCCTCGCCGGGGTGGATCCGCACCAGGTCCTCCTGGGCGGCGGAGCGCTCCGGTACGTGCAGCCGCAGCGCCTGCATGGCCCGGCCGGAGCCGCCGGCCTGCCAGTAGGTCCAGCCACCCGCCTCCTGCGCCTCCATGCGGTCGGCCCGTACGACCGGGTCCCGCTCCGCGGGCACCTCACCCAGCAGGTCGGATACCGTGGTTCCGTAGGTACGGGCCAGGGCCAGCAGCATCGGGAGCGAGGGCTGGCGGCGGCCCGTCTCCAGCCGCGACAGATGCGCGGGGGAGAGCCCGACGCGCTGGGCGGCGGCCTCGAGCGTCAGACCGCTACGTCGCCGCAGGTCACGCAGGCGGGGAGCGACGGTGGGCAGCTCGGCGGACGGTCCGCCGGGGTCACCGTCGGCCGGTCCGCCCGTGGGCCTCTCGGCGGGCCCGTGGGGGAGCGGGTTCATGTCTCCGGTATAGCCAGCCTTAACCTATGAGGCAAAAAGTTTGCCTCATAGGCAAGAGAGACGGCGCCGCCCCCGGCAGAGGCGATGGGTTACGTTTTCGTTACCTCTTCTGACGCTTCGCGCAGTTCCTGTGAACTCCCGGAGAACGGCCGTCACTTGGCATTGACACGACAGGGTCTACGCGCGTCATGCTATGTCTATGACAATCCCCCCACGGATCGCCCGCATCGGTGCCCTCGGCGCCCTCGTCTCGACGCTGCTCATCGGCGGCGCGGCCACCGCGGCCACCGCTGTCACCCCGGCGGGATCGCAGAGCGTCGCGTCGTCGCAGACCATTGCGTCGTCGCAGGTCATCGCCGCCGTTGGCGATATCTGCTACTCGGATCTGCCCTCCCAGGCCCATGACACCCTGGACCTGATCGAGAAGGGCGGCCCCTACCCGTTCCCGCAGGACGGCACCGTCTTCCAGAACCGTGAAGGCGTCCTTCCGTCCCAGTCCTCCGGCTACTACCACGAGTACACCGTGATCACCCCGGGCTCCGACGACCGTGGCGCCCGGCGCATCGTCACCGGCAAGCAGACGGACGAGGACTACTACACCGCGGACCACTACGCGTCGTTCGACCTGGTGGACCGCGGCTGCTGACGCGGCCCCCGCCGAAGACCGCCACCCCCCGCAAGACCGCCACCCCCCGCAACCGCGGCCGCTGCCCCCACCGGGGCGGCGGCCGCGGTGCTTTGCCCGCCCGCACTCCGCGCCGCCTCGCGTCCCGCCCTCCGCGTCGCCCGTCCCGTATCGGCCGCGTATCGGCCGCGGACCCCGGGAACCCCGCGCGGGCCATTGTCGTTGCTTCCCGATACCGTCTCGGTAGCAGCGGATGTGCGGGGAGGCATGGTGGCGAAGGGTCCGGAAGTGGTCACGTGCGGGGAGGCAATGCTTCTCCTGCTCGCCGAGCCCGGGGTTCCGCTGGACCGGGCCGTGCATTTCCGCAGGTCGGTGGCGGGAGCCGAATCCAATGTGGCCGTGGGCCTCGCCCGGCTCGGCCACGGGGTGCGCTGGCTCGGCCGGGTCGGCGCCGACCCGGCGGGGGAGGCGGTGCTGCGCGAGCTGCGCGCCGACTGTGTGGACGTCGCCCACGCGATCGTGGACGACCACGCCCCCACCGGGCTGCTGATGCGGGACAGCCATGCGTACCGCGCCATCGATGTGCAGTACTACCGCATGGGCTCGGCCGCCTCCCGGCTGACGCCCGAGCAGATACGCCCCGAGGCCCTCGAAGGCACCCAACTGCTGCATCTGTCCGGGATCACGCCGATGCTCTCGCCGACCGCGGCGGCCGCCAGCCGCCGCCTGGTGGAGCTGGCCCGTGCGGCCGGGGCCAAGGTGTCCTTCGATCCGAACGTACGGCACAAGCTGGGCGGCGCGGCGCAATGGGCCCAGACGGCGGGCCCGTTGCTGCGCGAGGCGGACATCGTCCTCGCGGGGGAGGAGGAGTTGGAGCTGCTCACCGCCCAACCCGCCGACGAGGCCGCGCGGGAGCTGCTGCGCGGCGGGGCCGCCGAGGTCGTGATCAAGCGCACCGACCACTCCTCGACCGTCCTCACCGCGGGCGGCGGCTGGGACCAGTCGCCCCATGCGGTGCCGGTCGTCGATCCGATCGGTGCCGGTGACGGCTTCGCGGCCGGCTATCTGTCGGCGCGGCTGCGCGGGCTGCACGAGGACCAGGCGCTCGCCGAGGCGGCGTGCGTGGCCGCCCTGGTCGTCCAGGCCGCCACCGATACGGACGGGCTGCCCACCGCCGCCGCGCGGGACCGGGCGCTCGCCGAGCTGTCCAAGGGCGGGGACGCGGTGTACCGCTGAACCGGCCGCGGCAACCACGGCCCGCCCGGAGAATGCGGGGCCGCCGGAGAGCGCGGGACCCCTGGAGAGCGCGGGGCCGCGTACGTCACAACAACACAGAGCAGCAACGGTAAGACGGACAACCCAGATACCGATCCACCAAGCGCACACAGCACCGCGTATCGTCCACCGCACACCGAAACCGCCGCATATCCCGGAGGCAATCCGGGGCGGCATCGCCAGCAGCACTTGGGAAAGGAAAGGCGGCGACCGCCGTGTACCGCTGGGAGATCACCCGGGCCGCGCTCGCACAGCGCGTCCTCGCCATCGTCCGTAGCGACAGCTACGACCACGCCCACGCCACGGCGGACAGCCTGCTCTCGGCCGGTATCACCAGCCTGGAGATCTCGCTGACCACGCCCTTCGCCCTGGAGGCGGTCACCACCCTGATCCGGGAGGTCGGTGATGACGCGGTGATCGGCGCGGGCACGGTGCTCGATGGCGCCTCGGCCCGGATGGCGGTGGACGCGGGCGCCCGCTTCCTCGTCTCGCCGAGCCTGGACCAGGAGGTCATCCGCACCGGCCACCGCTACGGTCTGCCGGTCTTCCCCGGCGTGGCCACACCCACCGAGGCGGTCCGCGCGATGGAGCTGGGCGCGGACGCCCTGAAGCTCTTCCCCGCCTCCGCCTACGGGCCCAGATGGGTCAGCGATGTACGGGCCGCGCTGCCGCAGGCCGCCGTGGTCCCCACCGGCGGTGTGACGCTGGCCGAGGCCCCGGACTGGATCGCGGCCGGGGCCGTCGCCTGCGGAATGGGCTCGGCGCTGTCCGAGGGCGACCGGGACACCGTGGGCAAGCGCGCCGCCGAACTGCTGGCCCGCCTCGCGGATGTGGCGCCCCCGCTGGACTCGCCGCACGAGCTTTACTGACGGCGGTACACGACTCCCGCGTATCCCATCCGGTGGTCAATGGCTTCCCGTGGGCCGGGACTTCTGCCACCCTGAGCTATGTTGATCACGCGGCTCCGGGGCGCCCGGCGGGCCATGCGGCGGAGCCGCATATCGATGCTTTCCCCGCCCCGCCCCTTCCCGACACCTGACGATATGCGGCTCCGCCGCGTGGGGGGCTCCGCCCCGGACCCGGGGTCCAGGGGCGAAGCCCCTGCCATGCGGCGGAGCCGCATATCGGGGCTGCGGGAAGGGGCGGGGCGGGGAGCTGCCCGCCGCAGGCGTCACCGGCGGCCGCCCGCCCGCGCCCAGGAGGTGCCGTGAGACGTACCGTCACGCTGTCCGCCCTCGCCGCCGTGCTCGCCGCCACCGCCGCCGGTTCGGCGCTGGCCGTCGGCACGACCTCGAAGCCCGAGCCGAAGGCCGAGTCGGCGCGGGCGAGCGCCGCCGAGCGCGCCCGGCAGCAGCGCGGCACCCTGCTGGACCGGGTGCCCGACCGCGGGGTGCTGCGGGTGTGCACCACGGGCGACTACCGGCCCTTCAGCCATCGCGACCCCAAGTCCGGGGCCTACACCGGTATCGACATCAAGATGGCCGGGGACCTCGCCAAGAGCCTGGACGCCAAACCGAAGTACGTCCCCACCACCTGGGCCACCCTGGTGGACGACCTCGCCGCCGGGCGCTGCGACGTGGGCATGGGCGGGGTGTCGGTGACCCTGGCCCGCGCCCGTAAGGCGTCCTTCAGCGAGCCCTACCTCACCGATGGCAAGACGCCGATCGTGCGCTGCGAGGACAAGGACAAGTACCGGACGCTGGAGGAGATCGACCAGCCGGGCGTACGAGTCGTGGTCAACCCGGGCGGCACCAATGAGCAGTTCGCCCGAGCCCATGTCAAACGGGCCACCCTCACCGTCCATCCGGACAACACCACGATCTTCGACGAGATCATCGCGGGCCGCGCCGATGTGATGATGACGGACGCCAGCGAGACCCGCTATCAGTCCGCGATCCACCCGGAACTGTGCGCGGTCCACCCCGATGAGCCGTTCTCCTTCTCCGAGAAGGCGTACGTACTGCCGCGCGGCGACGCCCAGTTCAAGGAGTACGTCGACCAGTGGGTCCACCTGGCCACCCACGACGGTACGTACAAGAAGTACGAGGACGAGTGGATGAAGCGATGATGCGGCGGTGACGCGACGGCGGACACGAGAGCGACAGAGCGGCTGAAAAACTGGGCATCCCCGTACGACTCTCGCGTCCGTCGCGCTTCCGCCGGGCCCGGAGCGGGAAGATGGCCTCATGAGTCCCGCCCAGCCCGCGCGCCGCCGCTCGGACGCCGTCGCCAACCGTGCCGCCCTCCTCGACGCGGCCGAGCGGGTCCTGCTCCGTGACGGGCCCGCCGTGCCGCTGGAGGTGGTGGCGCGGGAGGCCGGGGTCGGCATCGCCACGCTGTACCGGAACTTCGCCGACCGCGAGGAGCTGTACGCGGCCGTCGTGCACCGCTCCTACGAGCTCGTGGCCGCCCTCGCCCAGGAGGCCGAGGACAGCGCGGCACCGCCGCTGGACGCGCTGGCCGGTTTCCTGCACGGGCTGCTGGCCGAACGGCACCATCTCGCCCTGCCGCTGCTCGGCGCGCCCGGCGTGCCCGGTCTGCCCGGCGTGCCCGGCGCGCCCACCCCGTCCTTCGCGGACTCCGGCCTCCCCGGCCCGCCGTTGGCGGACGAGGCCGACCCCCTCGGTTCGCGGATCTCCCGGTCGCTGGCCGCGGTCCTGAAGCGGGGTGTCGGCGACGGCTCGATCCGCCCCGACGCCACCGCCGCCGACCTCGTCGTCACCGGCGCGATGCTCGCCCACGCCCAACTCCCGTCCGACGCCTGGGGGCGCGCCGCCCGCCGTGTCGCCGCGCTCGTCCTGGACGGTCTGCGCGCCCGCCCCGACACCGCCCCGCTGCCCGACGGGCTCACCGGGACCGAACTGGACCGGGTCATGACCCGTGGCGCGGGGGGAGCGACGGCCCATTAGCCTCGCCATGAGCCTCGCCCATTAGCCTGTCGAACACAGCGGGATGCGCATTTGCGCGAATCCGGGCGCGGCCCTCGTGCGGGTGCTACACGCTGACGGATGCCGGTTGTAATGCCCTGGACCGGTGACCGTTTCCTCGCCCCCGGAGAGACGACATGAGCAGCCCCCTCAGCCACCCCCTCGTGCGGACCTTTCTGTCCTCGGTCGAGCGGCTGACCGCGGCGCTTCCCGCCGCGTGGCGGGAGGAGTTGCTGGAGGATCTGCGCGAGGAGATCGCGGCGGCGCTCGCGGACGACCTCGCCGAGGATGCCGCCGGGGACGGTGATTCCGCGATCGGGGATGAGCGGGTGCGGCAGGTGCTCGACTGGATCGGAACCCCGGAGGAGATCGCGGCGGACGCGCTGGCCGAGGAGTCCGGCAGCATTCCGCCCGAGCCGGAGGACGCCGGTGCCACCTGGGTGACGCTCGGTCTCGCCGTGCTGCCCGTACCGCTGTGCCTGGTCCCGGGCGTGGGCATACCCCTGGGGCTGGTCGCCGCCCTCGGCGCGCTCGTCCGGCTGTGGCGGTCCGCGCCATGGGTCCGGCGCGAGAAGCGGCAGGCCACGCTGTTCGTTCTGTCGCCCCTGGTGACGGTGCCGGTGCTGGCGGTGGCGCTCTCCCTGGCGCTCGACGGGATCAGCGCCCCCGCGTTCGTGGCCTCCCTGCTGATAGCGCTCACCCTGCCGGTGGTCGGCACGATACGGCTGGCCCGGTCCGCGGCCCGACTGCGCGAGCGGGCGGGCGGGCGCGTAACGCCGGCGGGCGGCGGCTAGGGGGAATCCGGCGGGCCACGCGGCGGAGCCGCATACCGACGCTTCCCCCCTCCCCGCCCCTTCCCGAAACCGGGGCTCCGCCCCAGCCCCCGAGACCTGGGGCGGAGCCCCGGCGGCGGCCTCCCGGCGGCGGCGCGGCCCCCAGTGGCGGCTCCCCGGCGGCGGAGCCCCCAACGCGCGGTGGAGCCCCACCACGCGGCGAAGCCTCCTCACGCGGTGGCGCCCTCCCCCTGCGGTGGCGCCCTCCCCCTGCGGTGGCGCCCGCGACGGCGGAGCCCCCCGGCGGTGGCGCCCCCGGTGGCGGCGCCCCACGCGGCGAAGCCTGGCATCGGGAAGGGGCGGGGAGGGGGACAGCCCGCCGCAGGCGTCACGATCCGCCGGGCACCTCGTGGCGGGTGGCGGTCGCGAGCCGTAGCACTCGGACCCCGTACGGCGGCAGGACGACCGTGTCCGCCGACGCGCCCTCCAGGGAGAGCAGCCGGGTGCCGTCCGCGACCGCCGGTTTGACCTTCAGCTCCGCCCGCGCCTGGCTGACCAGCCAGACGAAGACCCGGCCGTCCTCGTGCACCAGCCGGTCCACCGCGACCCGGGGGTCCGCCACGGTGACCGGGCGGCGGACGACCGCGTGGGCGGCGAGCGCGTCGTAGAGGGCGCTGGTGGCCTCGGGGTTGACGCGCGGGGTGACCGCCGCCATGTGCTCGACCGGATAGGTGCAGAAGACCACCGACCCGGCCCCGGTCCGGCGCAGCAGCAGTGCCGGGCGGCCGCGGCCGTCCACCGCGAGGATCTCGGCGCCGTCCGGTTCGACGGGGAGGAAGACCCGGCCGTTGCCGGTGTCCGCGGTGCGGAAGGTGAGCCGGGCCCCCTCGGCGAGGGTGCCGAACGCCCGGGTGAGGGTGAACGTCACCTCGTCGTCCTCGATGGGGTTGACCAGGCCGTAGTCGAGCTGGTGGCGGACGCCGAAGAGCGCTCCCAGATGCGCGTACCACGGTCCGCGCTGCTCGTCGTGGGCGCCGGGGGAGTAGGAGACATAGACGGTGGCGCCCTCGTGGGCCAGCCGGTCCAGCGCGTACCAGGTCGGTGAGAGCAGCTGTTTGGTGGAGGGGACGAGCCACAGCCGCACCCCCGACGCCTCCTCGGAATCCAGCGTTCCGTCACTCTCGCGGACCACCGCCGCCGGTGCGTCCGCCAGCCGCGCGGCGACCCACGCCTGACGGCAGGTCCGCTGGACATGGGTACGGTCCTCGGCGCGGGTGAACGGGTAGACGGTGTCGAGGTACGAGGAGACCAGGAGGGCGGTGTCGGTTCCGGCGCGCGTACAGCGCTCGTAGTCCACCGCGCGCAGCGTCCCGGCGAACGCCCGTACCTCCTCCAGCTGCGGTTTCGGCTCGCCCTCCGCGGTCGTCAGGCCGAAGTGCAGCTCGAAGGCGTGGTGCCGGTAGGGGTCCTGCTCGCGAAGCTGGTCGTAGTCGGTGTTGTTCCAGGCGATCCAGCCGGTGGCCCCGGCCAGCAGGCTGTTGTGCAGCGTCTGCCGGTAGTAGCGGGCGGCGCCGCGGTCGGAGGCGAAGTCGGAGCTGACCCCGAACTCCTCCAGGACCACCGGCCGTCGATACGTGCCGGTCAGCTCGCACACCCAGGCCGCCGCGTAGTGCTGGCGCACCGGGTCGTCCTCCATGCGGTAGACGTGCGGGCCCAGGAAGTCGCACAGTTCGGCGGTGTCGCGGAGCCGGAAGCCGTTGTCCTGGCCGGAGTTCTCCAGGCCCCACGCGCCGTCGCCGAGCGAGACGGGCTGGGTGCCGCCGCCGGCCCGTACGGCGTCCACGACGAGCTGCGCCCAGGCGGCGACGGCCTCGCGCGCGGCCGGGGGTTCGCCCGGCGGGCGGCCGTAGATCGGCATCTCGTTGGAGACCAGCCAGGCGGCCACGGCGGGGTGGGCGGCGAAGCGCCGCACGGTCTCCCGGATGAACCACGCCTGCCGGGCGACCAGCCAGACGTCGCCGTACAGATCGCGGTCGCCGCGCCAGGCGGGATCCCAGTTCTCGCCGGACATATGGCCGACGAGGAAGGTGGGCACGGTGGTCATGCCGAGGGTGTGGTGGCGGTCGAGGAAGTCGGCGAAGCGGGCGCACATCTCCTCGTCCAGCCGGTCGGGGGCGGGCATGAAATCCGGCCAGTAGAAGAACGACCGGGTCATGGTCATGCCATGGTCGCGCAGGACGCGCAGTTCGGCGTCGACCACCTCCCCGTCGTACGACCGCCACATCAGCGGACCTCCGGTCCGGGACCAGTAGTTGGCGCCGAGCCAGATGACGGGGCGGTCGTGCGCGGTGAGCCGGGCGGAAGGACGCTGCATCGGCGGAGGACTCCCTCGGACGGGGGCGACGGCGAGACGGCGAGACGGCGAACCGGCGGACGGTACGAACCGGTGAACGGTGCGGACGGTGCGGACGGTGCGAACCGGTGAACGGTGCGGACGGGCATGCCGCTGGCTCAAGCAGTGAATTGCTTTACCGGTTTAGTGTCAACCTCGCCGACACCCTCCGTACCTTTCGCGATCCGGGGCCGAATCCAGGAGACAAGCCCCATCAAGTGGCCGTTCTACGGCCGGACCTGGGGATTCGACATATTCGACTGTCCCGGTTCAGTGATGAGGCCGTGCGAGCTCTCTTGACACCCTCTTCCGGCCGCCCTTAATTTCACGGCGCCGGGGTGTGCGGACCACCGTCCGGCGGCCGTCCTTCGCTCGCGTAACGCCACATCGCGTCAGGAAACGAGGGGACACCATGACCGTGGGAACAACGGCCGGTCCGCGCCGCGCGCTCGCCGCGGGGGCCGCGCTCGCCCTCACCGGAACGCTCGCCGCCTGCGGCGGGGGCGGCTCGGGCGGCGGTGGAGCGGGCGGCGTGCTCACCGTGTCCACCGGCTCCACCGGCAACTTCGTCCGCAACTTCAATCCGTACGCCCCACAGCCGCTCCAGGCGACCAACGGAATGATCTACGAGCCGCTGTTCCACTTCAACGCGGCCAGAACCGGGGATGTCGACCCCTGGCTGGCCACCAAGTACACCTGGTCGGACGGCGGGAAGTCGCTGCGCGTCCAGTTGCGGCCCAAGGTGACCTGGAGCGACGGCAAGCCGTTCACCGCCGAGGACGTGGCCTACACCTTCGAGATGACGCGGGACAACAAGGCGCTGAACCAATACGCCCTCCCCGTGGCCACCGCGACCGCCGAGGGCCGGAACACCGTGGTCATCACCTTCACCAAGTCCGCCTACGCCAAGGAGTATTTCGTCCTCGGCAAGCTGAAGATGCTGCCCAGGCACATCTGGTCCAAGCTCTCCGCCAAGGAGAAGACGACCACACTCAACACCGATCCGGTGGGCACCGGCCCCTGGAAGGTGAAATCCGTCAAGGGCACGACCATGGATCTCGTCGCGCGGAACGACTACTACATCAAGGGCCTTCCACACTTCAAGATCATGCGGTATCGCAACTTCACCGGGAACAACGCCGCCAACGCCGCCGTCACCTCCGGTCAGATCGACTGGGCGGGCGGCTTCATCCCCGAGATCAAGAAGAACTATCTCGCCAAGAACAAGAAGTACGACCTGGTCAATATCCCACTGGCGACCACTTCCCTGGTGCCCAACGCCCAGCGCGGTCCGACCGCCGACGTCCATGTCCGCAAGGCGATCAGCGCGGCGCTCGACCGGGACTTCATGAACCGGAGCGTGTACGACGGCCAGGCGCCCGCGGCCAACCCCATGGCGCTGCTGCTCCCCAATTACCGGGCCGTTCTCGACCCGTCCCTGAAGGACGCGACCATCGAGACCGGCCAGGACGAGGTCGACCGCCAGCTGACCGCCGCCGGATACGCCAAGGGCGCCGGTGGAATGTGGCGGAAGGACGGCCGTAAACTCTCGGTGACCGTTGAACTCGTCTCCGGCTGGACCGACTACATCAGCGTGGCCCAGATGGCCAAGGACCAGCTGAGGAAGGCCGGTATCGAACTCGTCGTCAAACCCGAGTCCTACAGCCAGTGGTCCAACAACCGGGCCCGCGGCCAGTTCCAGCTGCTGCTCGACAACGCCGGATACACCCCCGATCCCCGCGCCTACTACGCCCAGATGCTGGACAGCTCGATTCCCCCGAAGATCGGCGAGTCCACCAACGTCGGCAATTTCGGCCGCTACGCCAACCCCGCGATCGACAAGGCCCTCGACGAGATCGGCGCCACCACCGATCTCGAAAAGCAGAAGCCCTGGTACCACCGGATCCAGCGGGAATTCATCAAGGACATGCCGCTGATCCCGCTCTTCTCCGCCCAGAACGAGCAGGAATTCAACGGGAACCGGGTCACCGGCTATCCCACCGAGGACGATCTCTACGCCGCGCCCTCCATCTGGCTCGACCCGGACGGCGGCTGGGTCGCCGCCCGTATCAAACCGGCCACGGGCAAGTAGGGAGCGAGGCGACCGCGTGCGCTACGTCCTGCGCAAGCTGGGCTTCTACGCCATCGCCGGATGGCTGGCGATCACCGTCAACTTCTTTCTGCCCCGGCTCATCCCGGGCGACCCGGTGCAGCTGATGCTCGCCCGCATGGCCCAGTCCGGACCCGTACAGCCGGGCCAGGAGGAGGCCCTGGCCAATATGCTCGGCCTCGGCCACGGCAATCTGCTGATCCAGTACGGGGAGTATCTGAAGGCCCTGTTCCATGGCGAGTTCGGGCTGTCCGTCACCTACTTCCCGAGTCCGGTCACCGATGTGCTCGACGACGCCGTCCCCTGGACCCTCGTCCTGGTCGGCGGCGCCACCCTCATCAGCGTCGTCCTCGGCATCACCCTCGGCACCCTGGCCGGCTGGCGGCGCGGCGGCTGGTTCGACTCCCTCGTCCCCTCCACCACCTTCCTCGCCGCCATCCCGTACTTCTGGCTGGCGCTGCTGCTGCTCTACCTCTTCAGCCAGGTGTGGGGCGTGCTGCCGCTCGGCGGCGGCTACGACGAGACCCTCGACATGGGCTGGAACGGCGCCTTCCTCTCCTCCGCCGCCGAACACGCGGTGCTCCCCGCCGCCACCATCGTGCTCAGCTCGGTCGGCGGCTGGATGCTGGGGATGCGCAACATGATGGTCGCCACCCTCGCCGAGGACCATGTCATCGCCGCCGAGGCCAAGGGGCTGCCCCCGCGCACCGTCATGGTCGGCTACGCGGCGCGCAACGCCGTGCTGCCGTCGGTCGCCGGATTCGCCATCTCGCTGGGCTTCATCGTCAGCGGATCGCTCGTCATGGAGATCGTCTTCTCCTATCCGGGCATGGGCTTCACCCTGCTCCAGGCCGTCCAGAACACCGACTATCCGCTGATGCAGGCCGTCTTCCTCGTCATCACCTTCGCCGTGCTCGCCGCCAACTTCCTGGTGGACCTGGTGTACGGCCTCGTCGACCCCCGCACCAGGCAGGCCCGATGACCGCGATCGCCACCCCGCCCCGCCCGGCCGCCCCCGGACGCGGATGGCTGCGCCCCGCGCTGCGCTCCCGCCGCTTCACCGCCGGGCTGGCCGTGCTCACCGCCTTCGTCCTCACCGCCCTGCTCGGCCCCTGGCTGGTGGCCGACCCCGACCGCTTCAGCCAGGATCTGAGCGTGGGCCCCTCCGGGGCGCACTGGCTGGGCACCACCCAGACCGGACAGGACGTCTTCGCCCAGCTGGTGGTCTCCGCCCGGGGCACCCTGCTGATCGGCGGCGCCGCGGCGCTGCTCGCCACCGCCGTCTCCATCGTCGTCGGCATCGGCGGCGGCTTCCTCGGCGGGCTCGCGGACGAGACGTTCTCCCTGATCAGCAACGTCTTCCTGGTGATCCCCAGTCTGCCGCTGGTGATCGTGGTCTCCGCGTACGTCAAGGGCGACGGCTCCTGGGCCACCATCCTCGTCATCGCCCTCACCAGCTGGGCCGCCTCGGCCCGGGTGCTGCGCGCCCAGACGCTGTCGCTACGCACCCGCGACTACGTCCTGGCGGCGCGGGTCTACGGGGAGAAGCGGTGGCGGATCGTGCTGGTGGAGATCCTCCCCAATGAACTGGCCATCATCGTCTCGCAGTTCGTCTTCGCGGTGATCTTCGCGATCCTCACCCAGGCCGGGCTGGCCTTCCTCGGCCTCGCCGACCCCGCCACCCTCACCTGGGGCACGATGCTCTACTTCGCGCAGAACGCGGAGGCGCTGACCGGCGGCGCGTGGTGGTGGTTCATCCCGCCGGGCCTGTGCATCGCGGGGCTCGGCACGGCGCTGTCGCTGATCGGCTTCGGCCTCGACGAGGTCCTCGACCCACGGCTGAGGGGCACCCGATGACCGATGACCTGGTGCTGCGCGCCGAGCACCTCGACGTGGTGTACGACGGGCCCCGCCCCACCCGGGCCGTCCGCGACGTCGGCTTCGACCTGCGCCGGGGCGAACTGCTCGGCATCGCCGGGGAGTCCGGCTGCGGCAAGTCCACGCTCGCGTACGCGGTGGGCCGGATGCTGCGCCCGCCCGCGCGGCTCACCGGCGGGCGGGTGATCCACTACGGCCGCGACGGCACCGAGACCGATGTGCTGGCGCTGGAGGGCGACGCCCTGCGCGCCTTCCGCTGGTCCACGCTCTCCATCGTCTTCCAGAGCGCCATGAACGCGCTCAACCCGGTGACCACGGTGGGCCGGCAGTTCGACGACATCTTCCGCGCCCACCGGCCCGCGATGCGGCGCCCCGAGCGCTACGAGCGCGCCCGCGCGCTGCTGGACATGGTCGGCATCGACCCGGCCCGGGTCCGCGCCCATCCGCATGAGCTATCGGGCGGGATGCGCCAGCGCGTTGTCATCGCCATGGCCCTCGCGCTCGAACCGGACGTCGTGATCATGGACGAGCCCACGACGGCCCTCGATGTCGTGGTGCAGCGCGAGATCCTGGACGAGGTGCAGCGGCTCCGCGACGAGCTGGGCTTCAGTGTCGTCTTCATCACCCACGATCTGTCGCTGCTGCTGGAGATCAGTGACCGGCTGGCGGTGATGTACGCGGGGGCGATCGTGGAGCACGGCCCCGCCGAGCACATCGCGTCCTCCCCGGCCCATCCGTACACCCAGGGCCTGCTGCGTTCCTTCCCCGACCTGGCGGGGGAGCGCCGCGCACTGCGCGGTATCCCCGGCTCCCCGCCGGACCTCCGCGAGGATCTGCCCGGCTGCCCTTTCGTGGCGCGCTGCGACCATGCGCACGGCCGCTGCGTCACCGACCCGCCCCGGCCGCTGCCGGTGGCCCCTGCGGGCGCGGCGGCCTGCCATCTCCTGGCCCCGGCGGACGCGCGGGGAGCCGCCGCCCCCGCCGACGCGCGGGGCCCCGCACCCGCCGACGCGCCGGGCCCCGCCACACCCGCCGACGCGCCGGGCCCCGCCGCACCCCGCGAGAAAGGGCGCAAGCCGTGACCGTGCTCGATGTGACGGACCTGACGGTCGACTATCCCCAGCGCGGGCGCGGCACCTTCCGGGCCGTGGATCGCGTCTCGTTCTCGCTGGTGGCGGGGCGGACCATCGCGCTGGTGGGGGAGTCCGGGAGCGGGAAGTCGACCGTGGTGCGGGCGCTGGCCCGGCTGGTGGCGCCCACCGGCGGCGAGATCCGGCTGGGCGGGGCGCGGCGCACCCGCGGCGCGGCGTACCGCAGGGCCGTGCAGATGGTCTTCCAGGATCCGTTCGCCTCGCTCAACCCCGCCCATACCGTCGGCCACCATCTGCGCCGTCCGCTGCTGGTCAACGAGCGGGCGCGGCGCGGGGCCGATGTGGCGGCGAAGGTGGCGGAGCTTTTGCGGTCGGTGAATCTGACGCCCGCCGACGACATGGCGGACAAGCGGCCGCATGAGCTGTCCGGCGGCCAGCGGCAGCGGGTCGCGATCGCCCGCGCGCTGGCCCCGGATCCGGAGGTGCTGCTGGCCGACGAGCCGGTGTCGATGCTGGACGTGTCGATCCGGCTGGAGATCCTGGGGCTGCTGGACCGGCTCAAGGAGGAGCGGGGGCTGGCCCTGCTCTATGTCACCCACGATCTGGCCACCGCCCGGCACTTCTCGTCCGAGGTGATGGTGATGTACCGCGGTGAGATCGTGGAGCGCGGCCCCAGCGACGAGGTGATCCTGGCCCCGCGCCACCCCTACACCCAGCTGCTGGCCGCCGCCGCGCCCAGCTCCGGGGCGAGCCGGGAGCAGGCGCGGGCCGCGCGGGCGGCCCGGCTGGCGGCGCGGGCGCGGCGGGACGCGGAGCGGCGCGAGGTGGTGGCCGGGGACGGCTGCCGCTTCCGGCCGCGCTGTCCGTTCGCGATGGACGCTTGTACGCGGCGCCCGCCCGAGGTCAGGGTCGGGCCGGGGCACGGCTCCCGGTGCTGGCTGGGGGCGGACGGCGGTGGGCGGCCGTGGCCGTGACGGCTGACAGCGTTGTCGGCTCCGACTGATCACCTGTGCGTAGTTTGTCCTGACAACCGAACTTCACGACTTCCCGTCATGTGCTCATCCGGATACCCTCGGCGCGTGGCTATGGAGGAAGAAGACGCTTCGGGCGGGGCGGAGACGCTCCAGCTCAGCGTCGATCGCAGCAGTCCGGTCCCGCTGTACTTCCAGCTGTCCCAGCAGCTCGAGGCGGCGATCGAGCAGGGGCGGCTGGCGCCCGGGAGCCTGCTGGGCAATGAGATCGAGCTGGCCGGGCGGCTCGGGCTGTCCCGCCCCACCGTCCGGCAGGCCATCTCGTCGCTGGTCGACAAGGGGCTGCTGGTGCGCCGCCGGGGCGTGGGCACCCAGGTCGTGCACAGCCAGGTCAAGCGCCCGCTGGAGCTGAGCAGCCTCTACGACGACCTGGAGGCGGCCGGTCAGCGTCCCGCCACCCAGGTGCTGCTGAACACCACCGAGCCCGCGACCGCCCAGGTCGCCGCCGCGCTCGGCGTCGCGGAGGGTGAAGAGGTGGTGCTGATCGAGCGGCTGCGGCTGGCGCACGGCGAGCCCATGGCCCATCTGCGCAACCACCTCCCGGTGGGCCTGCTCAAGCTGGACAGCGCCGAGCTGGAGGACACCGGGCTGTACCGGCTGATGCGCGCGGCCGGGATCACCCTGCACAGCGCCCGCCAGGCGGTCGGCGCCCGCGCGGCCACCGCCGAGGAGGGGGAGCAGCTCGGGGAGCCGGCGGGCGCACCGCTGCTGACCATGGAGCGTACGACCTTCGACGACACCGGCCGGGCCGTGGAGTTCGGTTCGCACACCTACCGGGCCTCGCGCTACGCCTTCGAGTTCCAGCTGCTCGTACGCCCCTGAGCGCTGCCGCGCGCCTCGTGTCTCGTACGCCCCTGAGCCCTGTCTCGCGCCTTGTGCCGCGCCCTTTGTCCTTGACGTGTCCCGCGTCCCCGGCTACAAGTCCTCAAGCCGTACGGGCGCCGGGCCCCCGCCCACCCCGGCAGCCCCGGCGATGACCGGTGACGGATACTTGGGCGGCGGCCGGGACCGATCATGCGGTGCCCGGCCGCGAAGGTGACAGCGGGACGAACAGACAGTGAGAAGGGCGGGTCTTCGTGGCGACGGTGCGGAGAGGGGCACGTGCGATGACCGCCGCCGTGCTCGCGGCGGTGCTGGGTACTACGGCGTTGGCGGGGTGCAGCGATACGGGCGGCAAGCGGGCCGAGGAGCGGGCCGCCCGGGAGGCGGCCGCCGGGGGACGGGCGGCGGTCAACACCCCGAAGTGGACGTTCGCGATGGTCACCCACTCCGGCGATGGCGACACCTTCTGGGACATCGTGCAGAGCGGTGCCAAGCAGGCCGCGGTCAAGGACAACATCAAGTTCCTCTACGCCCACAACGAGGAGGGCAAGGAGCAGGCCCAGCTGGTCCAGTCCTACATCGATCAGAAGGTCGACGGCCTGATCGTCACCCTCGCCAAGCCCGACGCCATGAAGTCCGTGGTGAAGAAGGCCCACAAGGCCGGGATACCGGTGATCACCGTCAACTCCGGCGCCGAGGTGTCCAAGGCGTTCGGCGCGCTCACCCACGTCGGCCAGGACGAGACCATCGCGGGCGAGGCCGTCGGCGACGAGCTCAACAAGCGGGGCCAGAAGAAGGCCCTGTGCGTCCTCCACGAGCAGGGCAACGTCGGCCTCGAACAGCGCTGCGACGGCGCGGCCAAGACCTTCGACGGCAAGATGGAGAAGATCTACGTCGAGGGCACCAACATGCCCGATGTGCAGTCCTCGATCGAGGCCAAGCTCCAGTCCGACAAGGGCATCGACACCGTGCTGACCCTCGGCGCGCCCTTCGCGGACACCGCCGCCAAGTCCGCCGACCAGGCGGGCAGCAAGGCCGAGATCGACACCTTCGACCTCAACGCCAAGGTCGCCGCCGCGCTCCAGGACGACACCCTCGGCTTCGCCGTGGACCAGCAGCCGTATCTCCAGGGCTATGAGGCCGTGGATCTGCTGTGGCTCAACCGCTACAACGCCGATGTGCTCGGCGGCGGCAAGCCGGTGCTCACCGGCCCGCAGATCATCACCAAGGACGACGCCGCCGAGCTCGCGTCGTACACGAAGCGGGGGACCCGATGAGCGCGGAGGCACCTCCCGCCGAGGAGACGCTCTCGTCCCAGCGGCCGGTGCGCGGCTCGCTGCCGCGTCGGCTGGTGGGCCGTCCGGAGCTGGGCGCGGTCGTCGGCGCCGTCGCCGTCTTCGTCTTCTTCTCGGTCGTCGCCGACGCCTTCCTCCAGTGGTCCAGCTTCAGCACCGTGCTGTACGCCTCCTCGACCATCGGGATCATGGCGGTGCCGGTGGCGCTGCTGATGATCGGCGGAGAGTTCGATCTGTCGACCGGGGTCCTGGTGACCAGCTCGGCGCTGATCTCCTCGATGTTCTCGTACCAGATGACGGCGAACGTGTGGGTCGGCGTCGGGGTGTCCCTGCTGGCCACCCTCGCGATCGGCTTCTTCAACGGCTATCTGCTGGTCCGCACCAATCTGCCGAGCTTCATCATCACCCTCGGCACCTTCCTGATCCTCCAGGGCTGCAATCTCGGCTTCACCAAGCTGATCAGCGACACCGTCTCCACCAAGAGCATCTCCGACATGGAGGGCTTCCCCTCCGCCCGTAAGGTCTTCGCCTCGCATCTGACCATCGGGGACGTCGAAGTGCAGATCACCGTCCTGTGGTGGTTCGCCCTGATCGCGCTCGCCACCTGGATCCTGCTGCGCACCCGCGCCGGGAACTGGATCTTCGCGGTGGGCGGCGCCAAGGAGGCGGCCCGCGCGGTCGGCGTGCCCGTGGAGCGCACCAAGATCGGCCTCTATCTGGGCGTAGCGCTGGCCGCCTGGATCTCCGGCCAGCATCTGCTGTTCAACTACGACGTGGTCCAGTCCGGCGAGGGCGTGGGCAATGAGCTGCTCTACATCATCGCGGCCGTCATCGGCGGCTGTCTGCTGACCGGCGGCTACGGCTCGGCGGTCGGCGCGGCCGTCGGCGCGTTCATCTTCGGCATGACCAACAAGGGCATCGTCTACGCGCAGTGGGGCGCCGACTGGTTCAAGTTCTTCCTCGGAGCGATGCTGCTGCTCGCCACGCTGCTCAACTGGTGGGTCCGCAAGCGGGCGGAGGAGAGCAAATGAGCGCTTCCCAGACATCCAAGACATCCCAGGCATCTCCGGTGCCCCGGGCCGCCCTGGTCGCGCTGAACGGCATCAGTAAGTACTACGGCAACGTCAAGGCCCTGGAGGGCGTCTCGCTCGAGGTGCACGCCGGGGAGATCACCTGCGTGCTCGGGGACAACGGCGCGGGCAAGTCCACCCTCATCAAGATCGTCGCCGGGCTGCACCAGCACGACGGCGGCACCCTCGCCATCGAGGGGGAGGAGACCCGGCTGGGCTCCCCGCGCGAGGCCCTCGACCGCGGGATCGCCACGGTCTACCAGGACCTCGCCGTGGTCCCGCTGATGCCGGTGTGGCGGAACTTCTTCCTGGGCTCGGAGATCCACAAGGGCCGCGGACCGCTCCGCCGCCTCGACGTGGAGGCCATGCGCACCACGACCCACCGCGAACTGCTGCGCATGGGCATCGATCTGCGCGATGTCGACCAGCCCATCGGCACCCTCTCCGGCGGTCAGCGCCAGTGCGTGGCCATCGCCCGCGCCGTCCACTTCGGCGCGAAGGTGCTCATCCTGGACGAGCCCACGGCGGCGCTGGGCGTCAAGCAGTCCGGCGTCGTGCTCAAGTACGTCGCGGCTGCCCGGGACGCGGGCCTCGGCGTGGTCCTCATCACCCACAACCCGCACCACGCCTATCTCGTCGGCGACCGCTTCGTGCTGCTCAAGCGCGGCGCCATGGCGGGCAGCCACACCAGGGACGGGATCGCCCTGGAGGAGCTCACCCGGCAGATGGCGGGCGGCAGCGAGCTGGAGCAGCTCAGCCATGAGCTGGCCCGCACCCCCGCCCCCGATCTGTCGGGAGGGGTCGCCAAGGGCTGAGCGGGTTCGCCAAGGGCCGCGCTGAGCGCGGGTTCGTCAAGGGCCGCGCGGGTTCGTCAAGGGCTGCGCCGAGCGGGTTCGCCAAGGGTCGCGCGGCCGGGTCGTCGGCCGTGTTCCGGTGCCTCCCGGGGGCCGCGCGCCGTAGGCTCGCCATGCGGCATGAGGCGCGGGTGAGGCACAATCGCACGGCGGGCCACACCCGCCACGACCGACGCACCCGAGGCCCCGCGGCCTCCCGAGACCCCCGCAGGGACGACGAACTCTTGCGAGCACGTACCCGCAGCGACCGCACCCCCCACACCGGCGAGGGGGCCGGCCGATGAGCATCTACCGCGAACGAGTGCACCGGGGCTCGGCCCGGGCCACCGTGCTGCGGACCGTCGGCACCCGTGAGCGCCGCTCGCACCTCAGCGCGCCCCGGGTGCCCACGGTCGGCATCGACATCGGCGGCACCAAGGTGATGGCCGGGGTCGTCGACGCCGACGGCAACATCCTCGAGAAGCTGCGCACCGAGACGCCGGACAAGTCCAAGAGTCCCAAGGTCGTCGAGGACACCATCACCGAGCTGGTGCTCGACCTCTCCGACCGGCACGATGTGCACGCCGTGGGCATCGGCGCCGCGGGCTGGGTGGACGCCGACCGCAACCGCGTGCTGTTCGCCCCGCACCTGTCCTGGCGCAACGAACCGCTGCGCGACCGGCTCGCCGAGCGGCTCGCCGTCCCGGTCCTGGTCGACAACGACGCCAACGCCGCCGCGTGGGCGGAGTGGCGGTTCGGCGCCGGACGCGACGAGGACCACCTCGTCATGATCACCCTCGGCACCGGGATCGGCGGCGCGATCCTGGAGGACGGCCAGGTCAAGCGAGGCAAGTACGGGGTCGCCGGGGAGTTCGGCCATATGCAGGTCGTCCCGGCCGGGCACCGCTGCCCGTGTGGCAACCGCGGCTGCTGGGAGCAGTACAGCTCCGGCAACGCCCTCGTCCGCGAGGCCCGTGAACTGGCCGCCGCCGAATCGCCGGTGGCGTACGGGATCAACGATCGGGTCGGCGGCAACATCCAGGAGATCACCGGGCCGCTGATCACCGAGCTGGCCCGGCAGGGCGACGCCATGTGCGTCGAACTGCTCCAGGACATCGGCCAGTGGCTCGGCGTCGGCATCGCCAATCTCGCCGCCGCCCTCGACCCCTCCTGCTTCGTCATCGGCGGAGGCGTCAGCGCCGCCGACGACCTGCTGATCGACCCCGCCCGGAACGCCTTCCGGCGCACCCTCACCGGCCGCGGTTACCGGCCCGAGGCCCGGATCGTCAAGGCGCAGCTGGGCCCCGAGGCCGGGATGGTCGGCGCCGCCGACCTCGCCCGGCTGGTCGCCCGCCGCTTCCGCCGCGCCAACCGCCGCCGCGTCGAGCGGTACGAGCGCGCCGGGTCCGTCTCCCCGCTGCGGCTGGCGCCGCGCAGTCAGGCAGGCCGCGAATGACCGCCGCCGACCAGCGGCCCGGCGCCGCGATGCCCCCGGCCGACGGTATGCGCCCCGGCGGGCCCACACCGGGCGGCCCCACGTCCGGCGGGCCCGTGCCCGGTGGCGGCCGTCCGCCCCGCCGCTGGCTCAAGGCCGTGGTCGTCTTCCTGCTGATCACGATCCCGGCGGGCTATCTGGTGATCTCCGCCCTCCAGAGCCGCAACGGCGGTGAGGACAAGGCGGAGGCGGCGTCGGCCAAGGGCCTCAGCGCGGGCTATCCGACCCGGGTGCAGCGGCGCATATACGACGTGCCGGTGCCGCCGTACTCCAAGAAGGTCGCCTTCTACGAGACCAACTCCTGGAAGGTCAGCTCGCTGTATGTGCAGTTCGTCACGGACCGCGACGGTCTGGACTCCTTTCTGGCCAAGCTCGACACCCGCCGCTCCGCTCTGGACAAGGGCGAGGTGACCATCACCAAGGGGCAGGCGGAGAAGGTCGGTTGGCAGGTCGGAGCGCCCGGTCACGACTGGGCGGGGATGGTCATCAAGCAAAAGGATCCGCAACCCAAGCTGAGGATCACGGTCAAGTTCGACAACCCGGCGCATCCGAAGGTTTACGTGGTCTCCACGGTCACACCGTAAGGCCTTCACATCCTGGGTACATCGCGCCCGAAAACCCCGCCACCCGGGTCGGATACCGTTTTCGGGTGAGCGAGACGAAGACACTTCAGTACCGGACCGACGGCCCCGAGGACGGGCCCCTGCTCGTCCTCGGACCGTCGCTGGGCACCACCTGGCACATGTGGGACCGCCAGATACCCGAGCTCTCCCGCCACTGGCGCGTCCTCCGCTTCGACCTCCCCGGCCACGGCGGCGCCCCCGCCCATCCGGCCCCCTCCGTGGCCGAGCTGGCCGCCCGGCTGCTGGCCACCCTCGACCAGCTCGGCGTCGAGCGCTTCGGCTACGCGGGCTGCTCGATCGGCGGGGCCATCGGCGCCGAACTCGCCCTGCGACATCCCCATAGAGTGGGCTCACTCGCCCTCGTCTCCGCCTCCCCGCGCTTCGGCACCGCCGACTCCTTCCGGCAGCGCGGTGTCGTGGTCCGCACCAACGGCCTCGACCCGATCGCCCGCGCCACCCCCGAGCGCTGGTTCACCCCCGGCTTCGCCGCCGCCCAGCCCGCCATCGTCGAGTGGGCCGTCCAGATGGTCCGCACCACCGACCCCGGCTGCTACATCGCCGCCTGCGAGGCCCTCGCCTCGTTCGACATCCGCGCCGAGCTCAGCCGGATCGGCGTCCCCACCCTCGTGGTGGCCGGCGCCGACGACCAGGTCACCCCGGCCGCCGACGCCCGCGTCCTGGTCGCCGGGATAGCGGACGCCCGGCTCGCGCTGGTCCCCGGCGCCTCCCATCTCACCCCCGTCGAACAGCCGATGGCCGTCACCGATCTGCTGGTGCGCCACTTCTCCAGCTCCTGGCAGAGCCCGGACCACCCGACCGGGATGACCGCGATCCCCGCGCCCCCGCCCAAGCCCTTGCTCTCGCCCATGCCGCCCGGCGCCGAGGTCGTCGAATACGGCCACAACGTGCCCGGACCGCTGCTGGACGCCCGCGCCGACGCGTACGACCAGGGCATCAAGGTGCGCCGCGAGGTGCTCGGCGACGCCCATGTGGACCGGGCGCAGTCCCTGGCCGACGAGTTCACCGGCGACTTCCAGGACTTCATCACCCGCTACGCGTGGGGCGAGGTGTGGACCCGGCCCGGAATCGACCGGCGGATCCGCAGCGTGGTCACCCTCACCGCCCTCGCCGCCCGCGGCCACCTCGACGAACTCGCCTTCCACACCCGGGCCGCGCTGCGCAACGGGCTCACCCCCACCGAGATCAAGGAGGTGCTGCTGCACACCGGCGTCTACTGCGGAGTGCCGACGGCGAACTCCGCCTTCGCCGTGGCCCAGCGGATCATCCGCGAGGAGACAAGCCCCGAGGGCTAGTGCGGTCAACGGAGGCCGCGGTAGCACAATGATCTCCATGAAGCTCACCAAGAAGGGCCATGCCTGCGTCCGGATCGAGAAGGACGGGCAGACGCTCGTCATCGACCCCGGGACCTTCAGCGAAGAGGACGCCGCGGTCGGCGCGGACGCGATCCTGGTCACCCACGAGCACTTCGACCACTTCAACGAGGAGCGGCTGCGCACGGCGCTCGACGCCAACCCCGCCGCCCAGATCTGGACGCTCCGCAGCGTCTCCCACCACATCTCCTCGGCGTTCCCCGGGCGGGTGAACACCATCGGGGAGGGCGACAGCTTCAACGCGGCGGGATTCGACGTCGAGGTCCACGGTCAGCTGCACGCCGTCATCCACCCCGACATCCCCCGGATCACCAATGTGGGCTATCTGCTGGACGGCACGCTCTTCCACCCCGGCGACGCCCTCACCGTGCCCGCCGGGCGGCGGGTGGACACGCTGATGCTGCCGGTGCACGCCCCCTGGAACAAGTTCGCCGAGATCCTCGACTACGTCCGCGCGGTCGGTCCGCGCCGGGCCGTCGACATCCATGACGCCCTGCTCTCCGACATCGCGCACATGGTCTACGGCCGGATGCTCGGCCCCGACGGCCCCGGCACGGAAGGCGCCGAGCACCTGCGGCTGACCCCGGGCGAATCCCTCACCCTCTGAGGACCGGGCCGGCTGTCAGAGCCGGGATGTAGGTTGTGCCCTATGCGCATCGCGACCTGGAACGTCAATTCGATCACCGCCCGGCTGCCCCGGCTGCTGGCCTGGCTGGAGAGCAGCGGCACGGACGTCCTGTGCGTCCAGGAGACCAAGTGCGCCGAGTCCGCCTTTCCGCACGAGCCGCTGCGTGAGCTCGGCTACGAGGCCGCGGTCAACGCCACCGGCCGGTGGAACGGGGTGGCGCTGCTCTCCAAGGCCGGGCTCACCGACGTCACCGTGGGCCTCCCCGGCGGCCCGGACTACGACGGCGGCCAGGAGCCGCGGGCGATAGGCGCCACCTGCGGCCCGGTCCGCCTCTGGTCGGTCTATGTGCCCAACGGCCGGGAGATCGGCCACCCCCACTACGACTACAAGCTGCGCTGGCTGGAGGCGCTGCGCACGGCCGTCGCCGGGGACGCGGCCGGGGAGCGCCCCTTCGCGGTCCTCGGCGACTTCAACGTCGCGCCGACCGACGAGGACGTCTGGGACCGCTCCGCCTTCGACGGGCTGACCCACGTGACGGACCTGGAGCGCGAGGCCCTGACGGCGCTGCGCGAATCGGGCCTCTCGGACGTGGTGCCGCGGCCGCTGAAGTACGACCGCCCCTTCACCTACTGGGACTACCGCGAGCTGGGCTTCCCCAAGAACCGCGGTATGCGCATCGACCTGGTCTACGGGAACGAGACGTTCGCCAAGGCGGTCGGCGACGCGTATGTGGACCGCGAGGAGCGCAAGGGCAAGGGCGCCTCCGACCACGCCCCGGTCGTCGTCGACCTGGAGGTGTGACCCGGCGGCGGGATGTCCTGGCGAGGAGGGGGAGCCCCGGGTGCCTGGGCTCCCCTTACCCCATCAGCTTCCGCAGATCGATCCTTACCCCATCAGCTTCCGGAGGTCGATCGACTCCGCCATCGCCCGCAGCCCCGCGTCGCCCGGGTGCAGATGGTCCCCGCTGTCATAGGCGGGCAGGATCCGCGCCGGGTGCTCGGGGTCGCGTACCACCGCGTCGAAGTCCAGCACGGCGTCGAACACCCCGCCGCTGTCCCGGATGAAGGCGTTGACGGCCGAGCGCCGCGCGTCCGCGTCCGCCGTGCACAGCGACTCGCCCTCGCACGGGGCGATGGTCGCCCCGACCACCCGCAGCCCGCGCTCCCGCATCCGCGCCGCGACCGACCGCAGACCCGCGATCAGCTCCTCGGCCGAGCTGCCCCACCGCAGATCGTTGATGCCCTGGAAGACGACGACCGTACGGGCCCCGGTCTGGGCGAGCACATCCCGCTCCAGCCGGTGCTGGGTGCTGACCCCGCCGGTGTCCGTGGAGACGCCCTCGCCCGGATAGCGGTCGGCCACCACGCGGTTGGCGGAGATGCCCGCGTTGAGCACCCCGTACGCCGGGACCTGGGACTGGCCGCGCAGCCGCCGCGCGAGCACATCGGGCCAGCGGCGGTTGGCGTCATTGGTGGACTTGGTGCCGTCGGTGATCGAGTCGCCGAGCGCCACCACCGAACCCGGCCCGCCCCGCACATCGAGCCCGGTCAGGAACGGCCAGGTGGTGAGGGTGCCGGTGTAGGACTCGGCCCCCGGCTCGGCGGTACGGTCACCGCTGCCCGCCGCGCTCAGATACGACCGCTGGGTGGCCTGGCTGTGCACCGGCACCGCCGCGACCGGACCCGGCAGATGGAAGCTCACCAGCAGATTGGCGTCCGCCGGAACCGGGAAGTCCACCGGATCGCTGAACACCTGCGCGCCCGCGGGGATCGAGGTCCCCGGCCGCCCGCCGAACGTCAGCGGCACCGGTGACCCCTGCGCCGCCGCGCCGCTCGCCTGGAGCGCGACCGTGGCATGGCCGATCTCCACGGGGGACGCGGCGAAGGTGTTCTCCAGCCGGACCCGGGCCCCCGGCCCGCCCGCGCTGGTGTGCACTACCAGCCGCAGCGTCTGGTCGGTCCACGGCCCCACCTTGGTGTACCCGGCGGTGCTCGCCGCCCAGCTCCCGGTCCAGCCGTATGCGGGCTGCCGCAGCGACGCGGCGAAGACATGGAGATCGGCCGCCGGGCCGGGGTCCCTCGGCAGTACCACCGACGCGACCTCGTGGCCGCGCTTCAACGGCACCGTCACCGCGTACAGCCGGGCCGTCTCCTGTCGCTGCCCGGCGGCGGTGTTGAGATGGGGGAGGCCCACGGCCTTGGTGGCGGCGGGGCCCGCCCGCCAGTCCGGTGCGCTCAGCGTGTACGGATGGCTCGACCCGTCGCGGTAGCGCACCGTTCCGACACCGCTCGCCCCGGCGCCGGGCCCGTTCGGCGAACTGCTCGCCACCAGGAAGGTCAACGCCTCGCCCCGGCCGCGCAGCCGCACCGCCTGACCGTCGGCGATCACATTGTCCGGCCGTGCCCCCGCGCTCCTCGGCCAGGTCAGCCGCGACGCGTCCAGGGCGATATCGCGCCCCGGCGTCCAGCCGGCGGCCCGCAGATCCTGTGCGGAGAGCGAGGCGCCCGCGCCGTCGAAGTCGGCGTCGCCCGGGCGGGTGTCATCGCTGACCGCCCGGTTGTCGAAAAGCCGCTCCAGAGGGAGCGGCTTGTGGGTCGGCCCGGCGGCCGGTGCGGCGGAGGAGGGTGGTGGTGCGACCAGTGCGAGGGTGACACCTCCCGCGACGATCCCGGCGGTCGTCCACGGTCTCGCGACGCGCATATGTGTCCCCTCTCGCAACCAACCCGACCGGCGATTCGACAGGTGCCCGGAGAACGTATGGAGGCGGTTGGGTGTCGTCAAGACAAGCATCGGGTCACAGCTCATACCGCGCGCCCTGTGGTGCGCCGGTGGCCTGGATGCCACGCTGAACGGTATGAACATCTCCTTCTTGGGCAACTGGCGCAAGCGACGTGGCCCCGCCTCGGGCGCGGCCCTGACGGGTGCCCAGGAGGAGGACCCCCAGGGCGTCGCCCAACTGCTCTCCGAATGCGAACTTTTGCGTGCGCGGGCCTCCGACGCGGGTATCGGGCTCGATGACTCCACGGCCTCCCTGGAGGCGCTGGACCAGATGGCGCCGCGCTGGCGCGACGACCCGGACGAACTCCCCTGGCTCGGTAACGACGCCGGTCTCTATCTGGGCACGGTCATCGTCCGCACCGTGCCCGGGGCCGTCTGGCAGGTGTGGCCCGACGGCCGACCCATCGTCAGGCTGGCCTCCGGCCGCGAGGTCGACGTCGTGGAGGCCGGTCAGCAGTGGGCGGCCGACGGCGCGCCCGAACTCTGCCAGCGCTATGCGGAGGTCGCCGAGGCCTAGGGGTGGGCCCGGGGACTTTCCCCTCCCCGCCCCTTCCCGAACCTGGGGCTCCGCCCCAGCCCCCGGACGGGGCTCCGCCCCAGGCCCCGTTCCGGGGCTGTGCCCCAGTTCCCGGCCTCGGGGTTGCGCCCCAGCTCCCGTTCCGGGGCTTTGTCCCGGGCCCTGTGTCGGGGCTGCGCCCCAGCCCCGTCCCGGGGCTCCGCCCCAGCCCCGTCCCGGGGCTCCGCCCCGGACCCTGTGTCGGGGCTGCGTCCCGGACCCCGGATGGGGCTGCGTCCCAGGCCCTGTGCCGGGGCTGTGCCCCAGTTCCCGGCCTCGGGGCTGTGCCCCAGCTCCCGTTCCGGGGCTTTGTCCCGGGCCCTGTGTCGGGGCTGCGCCCCAGCCCCGTCCGGGGGCTCCGCCCCGGACCCTGTGTCGGGGCTGCGTCCCGGACCCCGGACGGGGTTGCGTCCCAGGCCCCGTTCCGGGGCCATGCCCCAGCTCCCGGCCCCGAGGCTTTGCCGTGGGCCCTGTGTCGGGGCTGCGTCTCAGACTCCGTGTCGGGGCTGCGTCCCGGAAGTCGGTCGGACGGTCCGGAGGTGGGTGGGCGCTCGGGCGCTGCGTCGGGGTGCCGGCCGCGATCAGCTCGCCGGTGCCGGGGTCCAGGGGCGGAGCCCATGCCACGCGGCGGAGCCGCATATCGACGCCGCGGGAAGGGGCGGTAGGGGACAGCCCGCCGCAGGCGTCAAGACCCCCGTACCCCCGTAGGCCCTGTCGGGCGGTATCCGCCCATGAGTGCGTGTCCGTACTCAAAGCTCCGCAGTTGTCTGGATAGCTTGCGCTGACCGGGACACAGCGGAAGGCGGGTGGGGCCGGGTATGGCCGTCGGTGAGCCGTTGATCGAGCTGCGCGGCGTCAACAAGCACTTCGGCGCGCTGCACGTTCTGCGGGACATCGAGCTCACCGTCGATCGCGGCGAAGTCGTCGTGGTCATCGGCCCCTCCGGCGGCGGCAAGTCCACCCTGATCCGGACCATCAACCGGCTGGAGACCGTCCAGTCCGGCTCCATCGTGGTCGACGGCCGTCCGTTGCCCGAGGAGGGCAAGGAGCTGGCGCGGCTGCGGTCCGAGGTCGGCATGGTCTTCCAGTCGTTCAACCTCTTCGCCCACCGCACCGTGCTGGCCAATGTGATGCTCGGTCAGGTCAAGGTTCGCCGCCGCCCCAAGCAGGACGCCGAGCGGCGCGCCCGCGAGCTGCTGGGCCGGGTCGGACTCGCCGACCAGGCCGGGAAGTTCCCCGCCCAGCTCTCCGGCGGCCAGCAGCAGCGGGTGGCCATCGCCCGCGCGCTGGCGATGGACCCTCAGGTGATGCTCTTCGACGAGCCGACCTCCGCCCTCGACCCCGAGATGATCAACGAGGTGCTGGAGGTGATGCGCCAGCTCGCCCAGGAGGGGATGACGATGGTCGTGGTCACCCATGAGATGGGCTTCGCCCGCTCCGCCGCGAACCGGGTGGTCTTCATGGCCGACGGCGGGATCGTCGAGGACCGTACGCCGGATGAGTTCTTCCGATCCCCGGAGAGCGAGCGCGCCCGGGACTTCCTGTCCAAGATCCTCAAGCACTGAGCCGGGTGATGACGGACATGAGGCGTCTGCGCCGCGCGACCGCCGCCCTCACCACGGCCCTGACCACGGCCCTCACCACAGCCCTGACCACAGCCCTGACCATGGCCCTGGTCCTGCTGCTCGTGCCCGGCTGCGGCAAGGAGGGCAGCCCGCCCGCCAAGGGCCCCCGGGCCGAGAAGCTGCCCACCTACAAGGTGGACACCCAGTTCCGGCTGCCCGCCTCGCCCACCTGGCGCCGGGCCGAGCGCCGCGGCCATCTCACCGTGGGCGTCAAGGAGGACCAGCCGTACCTCGGCGAGCGGGACCCGGCCACCGGCCGCTACTCGGGCTTCGACATCGAGATCGCCCGCATGATGTCCGCCTCCCTCGGCTTCGCCCCGAGCACCATCCGCTACCAGACCATCGCCTCCGCCAACCGCGAGACCGCCCTCCAGAGCGGCCAGATCGACTACTACGTCGGCACCTACACCATCAATCCGCTGCGAAGGCGGCTGGTCGGCTTCGCCGGGCCGTACTTCATGGCCGGTCAGTCGCTGCTGGTGCGCACCGGCGAGAACGACATCCACGGCCCGGGAGACCTCGCGGGCAGGACCGTCTGCTCGGTGGCCGGCTCCACCCCGCTCCAGCGCATCCAGGCCGACTACCCCAAGGCCCACGCGGTCGCGTACGACACCTACTCGGTGTGCGTGGACAACCTGCTCAGTTTCCAGGTGGACGCGGTGACCACCGACAACACCATCCTGCTCGGCTACGCGGCCAAGGCCCCCGAGGAGCTGAAGGTGGTGGGCCGGCCCTTCTCCAAGGAGCCGTACGGCATCGGCGTGCCCAAGCGGGACAACGCGCTGCGCTTCGCGCTGGACGACGCGATCCTCTTCCACGAGCGCAATGGCGACTGGAAGAAGGCGTACGACGCGACCCTCGGCCTCTCGGGTGTGCCCGCCCCCAAGCCGCCGCCCATCGACCGCTACCGCACCGGCTGAAGGCCATCCCATGGACGTGCTCACCCAGAACTTCTCGCTCTACGGCAAGGGCTTCCTCGGCACCGTGCAACTGACCGTCTACGCCTCGCTGCTCGCCCTCGCGCTCGGCATCCTCATGGCCGCCTTCCGGGTGGCGCCGGTCGCCTCGCTGCGCGCGTTCGGCACCGTCTGGGTGTCGGTGCTCCGCAACACCCCGCTGACGCTGCTGTTCTTCGCGGTGATGCTGGGGCTGCCGCGCTTCGGTCTTGTGCTGCCGTTCACGGTCTTCGCCGTGATGGCGCTCGGCTGCTACACCTCGGCCTTCATCTGCGAGGCGGTGCGAGCGGGCATCAACACGGTGCCGGTGGGGCAGGGCGAGGCGGCCCGCAGCCTGGGCATGACGTTCGACCAGACGCTGAGCGCGGTGGTGCTGCCGCAGGCGTTCCGCACGGTCATCCCGCCCATCGGCTCGACCCTGATCGCGCTCGCCAAGAACTCGGCCATCGCCGGGTCGTTCAGCGTCACCGAACTGCTCGGCACCTACAAGCCCCTCAACGAGCGGGGCTACAGCATCATCTGGTCCTTCGTCTGGATCGCCGCCGGATACCTGATCATCACCCTCGCCATCAGCGCGATCTTCGCCCTGCTGGAGCGGCGCTGGGGAGTGCCGCGATGACCGCTCCCTCGACCACCAGCGCCCTCTACGACGTCCCCGGGCCCCACACCCGGCGCAGGCACCGGATGTACGCGCTGGCCGGGACGGCCGTGCTGCTGGCCCTGCTCGGCTGGATCGTCTATCTCCTCATCCACACCGGCCAGTTCGCCTACCGCAAGTGGATGCCGTTCGAGTACAAGGGCATCCAGGAGCTGCTGCTGAACGGGCTCGCGGGCACCCTCAAGGCGTTCGGCATGGCCGCGGTCCTCTCGCTCGCCCTCGGCGGGGTGCTCGCCGCCGGGCGGCTCTCCGAGCGCCGCCCGCTGCGCTGGGTGGCGACGCTGGTGGTGGAGTTCTTCCGGGCGATGCCCGTACTGGTGATGATCTTCTTCGTCTTCGTGGCGCTGCGGGTCCAGCCGCTGCCCGCGCTGGTCACCGGGCTGACGCTCTACAACGGCTCGGTGCTGGCCGAGGTGTTCCGGGCCGGGGTGAACTCGGTGGACCGTGGTCAGCGCGAGGCGGCGTACTCGCTCGGCCTGCGGAAGACCCAGGTCATGATGTCCGTGCTGGTGCCGCAGGGGGTGCGGGCGATGCTCCCGGCCATCATCAGCCAGCTGGTGGTGGCCCTGAAGGACACCTCGCTCGGCTTCCTCATCACCTATGAGGAGTTTCTGCACGCCGGAAAGCTGATCGCGTCCAATCTCGACTACGACCTGCCGTTCATCCCGGTGGTCATGGTGATCTCACCGATCTACATCGGGATGTGCATGCTGCTGTCGTGGTTCGCCAACTGGGTGGCCAAGCGGGAGCGGCGCAGTGTGAAGACCCGTCAGGTGGAGGTCGCCGCGGCGGAACCGGCCGCCCCGATGCCGGGGGACACCCGCGGCTGAGCCGGGGCGGCCGGAGGCTGTCCCGGTCGCTTCTGTGGCTCCAGTGGCTTTAGTCGCGGACCGGGATCGTGAGGTGGGACGGGTCGGCGTCCGGGGACGAGAAGGTGAGATGGGCGCCGTCGGGGTTGTGCTCGATGTAGAGCGGGTCGACGGTGTCCATCACCAGCGCCAGCCGGTGACCTGCCGGAACGTCGTACGCGGTGGAGAACAGCTCCAGGTCCACTCCGAAGGGCGTGCCCGGGGTGCGGTCGTGGAAGGTGAACGGGGCGTGGGTGATGAGCTTGCCGACGCCCAGCGGGCCCACGTCGTACAGATACGCCACCGCCGTACCGTCGGAGCGGTCGCTGGTCACGGTGGTGTGGAGCTTCACGGTGCCGCGTACGCGCTGTTCGCGGTCGTAGGCCCCGGTCTGCCAGATGGCCGCGTAGGACCGGGGCAGCAGCGGGATCGACGCGAGCGGCGGGAGCTTCAGGAACTGGTCGAGGGCGCCGCCGAGCAGCACGGTTCCGGCGTTGGCGCCGGAGTCGTGGTTGGCGGTGACCTTCTCGGTGGCGGCGAGCGGGACGCGGCGCTGCTCGGAGGGGACGGCCGACCAGCTGGGGTAGCCCTCGTAGTCGTCACCGTCCGCCGTACGGGACGTCAGCTGCACCGGCTGCTCGCTGTCGATGCCGTTGCGCTCGCCCTTGAGGTAGCGGTCGAGCCACTGCCGGGCGTGGGTCCAGGTGGTGTTGGGCAGTCCGAGCAGCCCGGTGAGCTCGGAGGTGGCGTGGTCGCCTGGCCGCAGCTCCAGCCGCTTGGGGCCGGTCAGCTTCTCGAAGAAGTCGGCGTAGCTGTTGGGCGGGAAGATCGAGTCGCCCCAGGAGTTGCCCAGCATGATGGCCGCGCCATTGGCGTTGATCCGGTCGAGGTAGGTGGCGGCGGAGCGCTTCTTGCCCCAGGCGATCAGATCCTTCTCCTTGGCGAGGTTGGAGGAGAAGAAGTCGTCGAGGATCTGCTGGAACTCCTCGCTGGGCCGGCCGGTCAGCGCCCCGGCCCCGGCGAGCAGCCCGGCGGCCTGGGCGTGCTGGGTACGGCCGCTGTAGATCGAGCCGACCAGGTCCGTCCAGCCGCTCATGGCCACCACGGCCTTGATCCGGGGGTCGGCACCGGCCGCGAGCAGGCTGATCCCGGCGCCGTAGGAGAGCCCGGCCATGCCGATGTGGTCGGGGTCGGTGGGGGTGTTGGCGAGCGCCCAGTCGATGACCTTGGACGCGTCGGCGATATCGGGCGGCCCGGCCGTCTCGATCTTCCCGCCGGACTGCCAGAAGCCGCGGGTGTTGTAGGTCAGCACCACATAGCCGGTTTCGGCGAGCTTCTTGGCCTGGGCGAGATATTCGACCTGGGGCAGTGACCAGCTGGTGGGCAGGACGACGAGGGGGAGGCGGTGCGAGGCGTCGGCGTTCGCGGGTGCCACGACGTTCGCGGCGAGGTTGACGCCTCCGTCGCCGGGGATGTCGACGAAGCGGATGGAGACGCCGGAGGAGGCGGCTGTGGAGGCGGCTGTGGCGGCTTTGGTGCCGGTCGGGGCCGGTGCCGCGGCGGCGGTGGAGGGGGCGAGGCCGAAGGCCGCACCGGCCATGACGGTGACGGAGAGGGCGGCGGAGGCCGTGGGGCGGAGGGCTTTTCGGGCAGGGGTCACGATGGCTCCTGGTGGGGGATGCCGTGGGGGCAGGGGAGCACCGGTGCTTGTGACCTGACGGTAACTCGGGTGTTTACCGGCGGTAATAGTGCGGTAAGTTACGCATGGGTAACGATAGAGGGCCGTGGTCGGCTGCCGGGGTCGGCCCGGCCCGGGGCGCTATCCGGGGGCCGGATCCGCCAGGGTCCGGCCCCGCACAATTCCGCTGGTGCGGAAGGTCCCGTTGGCCGCCGGGCTTTGGCCTCGGGCCGAGCACTGGACCCCGCGCTCAGGAGGTGTCCGGCGGTACGCGTACGCCTGCTGCGGGCCACGCGGCGGAGCCGCATATCGGTGCTTCCCCCTCCCCGCCCCTTCCCGCAACTGGGGCTCCGCCCCAGGCCCCGGGGCCCAGGGGGGCGACGGTCGCATCTGCTGACGTGGTCGACGCCCCGGGCGGCGGCCGCTGGGCGGGGCTGGGTGCGGACGCGTTCGGGCTGGGCGTCACGGGGGACGGCACTGCCGAACGCAAATCAAGCCCGTCCGGCGCTTGGGGACCGGGGGCCAGGGGCGGAGCCCCTGGTAGCGGGAAGGGGTGGGGAAGGGGGTCCCTCTCGTACGGCGTAGTCGAGCATCGGCGCTCCGAGCATCTCCTCGATGGCGTCGAGGAGTTCCGTCACGGCCTTGGCGATGGCGTCGGGGTGCTCGCCCGCCGTGACGCGCCGTCCGATCTCGCCGAAGATCAGTGAGTGATAGCCGCTGATCTGGGCGGCCACCACGCGCGGCAGCGGATCCTCCGGCGCCGCGCCGGTCTCCTCGGCGAGTACGGCGGCCAGTTCGTCGTTCATCCGGTGGCCGAGCTCCTCCAGCCGGGCCAGCAGCGTGGGGGCGGCCCGCATCATCGCGAAGAACGGGCCGAAGCCCTCGGTCAGCCCCAGCGAGCGGTCGCGCCGCTCCACCTCCTCGCGCAGCCGGTCCAGCACCGCCAGGGCGGCGGACCGGCCGGGCGGGCGCTCGCGCACGATGTCGGCGAGCCGGTGCGGGGACGCCTGGTCGGGCGGCAGGACCAGGTCCTCCTTGGCCGGGAAGTAGTTGTAGACCGTGTTGACGGACACCTCCGCGGCCTCGGCGACCTCGGCGACCGTGACCCGGTCGAAGCCGCGCTCCAGGAACAGGCCGGTGGCCACGTCCGCGATCCGCCGGCGCGTACGGCGCTTGTGCTTCTCCCGCAGTCCTTCGCTCATGGCCGTAAGTGTAGCCCGCTGCAAACTTGCACTCGCCTTGAAGCTTTAAGTCGATTGCAAGTTTGGCGTGCGTTGTGCTCTGATCGGGGCATGTCCTCATCCGTCATCCGCGTTCGCGGCCTCACCCGGACGTTCTCGCTGGGCAGCGGCCCCGTGCACGCCGTCCGCGGGATCGATCTGACCGTCGGCCGCGGCGAGATCCTCGGCTTCCTGGGCCCCAATGGGGCCGGTAAGACCACGACCCTGCGCATGCTCACCACACTGTTGCCGCCCAGCGGGGGCGACGCCGAGGTCGCCGGGCGCGATCTGCTCCGCGATCCGGCGGGCGTGCGCCGGCGGATCGGCTATGTGGCCCAGTCCGGCGGCCTGGACCCCGGGTGCTCCGTACGCGAGGAGTTGGTCACCCAGGGGCGGCTGCATCTGATGTCCAAGGGCGCGGCGGCCGGGCGTGCCGAGGAACTCGCCGGTGAGCTCGGCCTGTCGGGGCTCATGGACCGCCCGACCGCCGCCCTGTCCGGCGGCCAGCGCCGCCGGGTGGAGATCGCGCTGGGCCTGGTCAACCGGCCGGAGGTGCTCTTCCTCGACGAGCCCACGACCGGTCTCGACCCCGGAAGCCGGGCCGAGCTGTGGGACCTGGTGCGGCGTGTCCGCGGCGAGCACGGCACCACGGTCTTTCTCACCACCCACTACCTGGACGAGGCCGACGCGCTCGCCGACCGGATCGTGGTCGTGGACGCCGGGCGGATCGTCGCCGAGGGCACCGCCACCGAGCTCAAGGCCCGCTATGCGGGCGATCCGGCCGCCAGTCTCCAGGACGCCTTCCTGGCCATCACCGGCCGGGGCACAGCCGAGCAACCCCTCGCCGTCTAGGGGTGGCCGGCGGCGGGCTGTTCAGCATCCAGAAACCCCCGACCCACCCCACTCAAGGGCCTCCTATGACTCTTCTCGCCCACACCGGCATCGTCTTCGGCCGCTCCCTGCGCTCAACGCTTCGCTCGAAGACCAATCTGTTCTTCGGAATGCTCCAACCGCTGCTCTTCCTCGCCCTTTTCGGCCCGCTGCTGACCGAACTCGACATGGGCGTCAGCGGATCGTCCTGGCAGACACTGGTCCCCGGTGTGCTCGTCCAGCTCGCCCTGCTCGGCGGGTCTTACGTCGGGCTCGGTCTGCTGATGGACCGTAACCTCGGTGTCCTGGACCGGATGCGGGTCACTCCGGTCAGCCCGCTGGCGCTGCTGCTCGGCCGTACCCTGCGCGATGTCGTCCAGTTGGTGGCCCAGTCCGTCCTGCTGGTGCTGCTCGGTCTGGCCTTCGGGCTGCGCGCGCCGCTCCTCGGCGTGCTGCTCGGGCTGCTGTTCGTGGCCGTGCTCGCGGCGGCCCTTTCCGCGCTCTCCTACGGGCTGGCCATGAACGTCCGTACGCCCCCGGAGTTCGCCGCCATCGCCAATACGGCGGGCATGCCGCTGATGCTGCTCTCCGGGCTGCTGCTGCCGATGACCCTGGCACCCGGATGGCTCGCGGGCGCCTCGCGCGCCGTGCCGTTCCGCTACACGGTCGACGCGGTGCGCCAGGTGTTCCTGGGGCACTACGCCAACACCACGGTCGCCGTCGGTGCGGCCGTCACCCTGGCCCTGGCGGCGCTGTGCCTGATGTGCGGGGCGCGGCTGTTCGCCCGGGTCCGCGGCTGACTCAGCCGTCCTTGCCGGCTGAGTCGTTCTGGTTGCCTCAGCCGTTCTGGTTGGCTCAGTCGTCCTTCGCCGCCGCCTTCGCGGCGGCGCGGGGCCCGACCGAGGTGGTCGCGGGCTTGGTCACATCCGCGACCACCTCGACCAGATCCGGGCCGTACGCCTGCGAGTTGACCACCTTCAGCAGCAGGCAGAAGGAGCCCTGCGCGCCGTACTTCCGGGCCAGCCGGGCGCGGTTGCGGACGAGGTGGCGGATGGCGGCTCGATGGGTGACCGGGCGCTGACCGGCGGCGATGAAGACCGGGCGGCTGTCGTCGCCCGCCGTCAGCCGGGCCAGCAGCACATGCTCGACCGCGCCCGGGTCCGGGCGGTAGTGGGTACCGGCGATGGTGAACATTCCCCGGTCCGTACCGGAGTCGTCCCCCGCGTGCACGGTGACGCCCGGCAGCAGATTGGCCATATGGGCGGCGAGCCTGCGGTGCGCGGTCGGATCGCCGACGCAGAACTCGGTGCGCGCCCCGAAGCCCTGTAGCCCCGTGTCATGCGGGGCCACCTCGGCGTGCGCCCCGCAGTTCTCCACGACCGACGCCAGCCCCAGCAGCGCCAGCGCGTCATGGCGGGGGATGCTCCAGTGGGCCGAGGTGCTGTCCCGGTGGGTGACCATCACACACTCCGAACCGTCCGGCAGACCGAAGAAGCGCTGCTCGCGGGCGCGCTTGCGGCGCGCGAACGCGGAGTGCACGGCCCAGCCGACGGCCAGGCCCACGATCAGGGCGGCCGCGGAGGCGATCAGGTCCTGAAGGGTGTCTGTCATGGCCGCGCATCGTAGCGGCCGACCGGGTACACGTTCGAGCGTACGGATGAACGAACACCGAAACGGACACATGAACGGATGGGGGACCGATGCACCCCTGTTGGGGGTGCGTGGCTCGCGGGTAGGCTCCGGCCCCTGTCGTTTCGCTTGGAGGTCACGGATGGGGCACGCCGCACGACCAGCCGCATCGTCAACCAGGTCAACCACCGCCGGGTCCGCCGCATCCGCCGCGCCCGCCGGGTCCGCCGCATCCGCCGCGCCCGCCGGGTCCGCCGCATCCGCCGCGGCGGCCGTCCGGCGCCGGCTGCCCGCGCTCGCGGCCGCCGCCGGAATGGTCGCGGTGCTGGGCGTCGCCCCGGCCGGTGCCGCCGGGCACGAGAGCGCCGACAAGGGCGCTCCGGCCAAGACGCCCGTGGCCGTCGGCTACGGGGGCGCGGTCTCCAGCGTGGACCCCGACGCCTCGGCGGCCGGGATCGACGTACTGCGGCACGGCGGCAACGCGGTGGACGCGGCGGTGGCGACCGCCGCCGCGCTCGGGGTCACCGAGCCGTACTCGGCGGGTGTCGGCGGCGGCGGATACTTCGTCTACTACAACGCCAAGCGGCACAAGGTCTATACGCTCGACGGCCGTGAGACCGCGCCCCGCAGCGCGGACCAGAAGCTCTTCCTCGACAAGGACGGCAAACCGCTGCCGTTCGCCGACGCCGTCACCAGCGGGCTGAGCGTCGGCACCCCCGGCACCCCCGCCACCTGGAACGACGCCCTGGAGGACTGGGGCACCCGTTCGCTGGGGCAGGTGCTGGGGCCCGCCGAGCGACTGGCCCGCGACGGGTTCACCGTCGACTCCACCTTCCGTCAGCAGACCGCCGACAACCAGGCCCGCTTCAAGGACTTCCCGGCCACCGCCAAGCTCTTCCTGCCCGGCGGCGAGCCCCCGGCGGTCGGCTCGACCTTCCGCAACCCCGACCTCGCCCGTACGTACGCGCTGCTGGCCGAGAAGGGCGTCGGCGCCATCTACAAGGGCGAGCTTGGCCGCGACATCGTCGACACCGTGCGCAAGCCGCCCGTCGACCCGAAGTCGCAGCGCGTCGTGCGCGCGGGCGATCTGACCGACGAGGATCTGCGGTCCTACGGAACGAAGCGGCAGGCCCCGACCAGGACCGACTACCGCGGGCTGGACGTGTACGGCATGGCGCCCTCGTCCTCCGGCGGCACGAGCGTCGCCGAGGCGCTCAACATCCTGGAGAAGACCGACCTCTCCAAACTCAGCGACGTCGACTATCTGCACCGCTATATCGAGGCCAGCCGGATAGCCTTCGCCGACCGGGGCCGCTGGGTCGGCGACCCCGCCGCCGAGGACGTCCCCACCAAGGGGCTCACCTCACAGCGGTTCGCCGACTCCCGGGCCTGCCTGATCAAGGACGACGCGGTGCTCAAGAGCCCCGTACCGCCCGGTGACCCGAACAACCCGTCCGGGCCGGGCTCCTGCGACACCCGGGGTCACGCCGCCCCGACCACGTACGAGGGCGAGAACACCACGCATCTCACGGTCGCGGACAAGTGGGGCAACGTCGTGGCCTACACCCTCACCATCGAGCAGACCGGCGGCAGCGGAATCACCGTCCCCGGCCGTGGCTTCCTGCTCAACAACGAGCTGACCGACTTCTCCTTCGCGCCCGCCGACCCCGCCGTCCACGACCCGAACCTGCCGGGCCCGGGGAAGCGGCCGCGCTCGTCCATGTCGCCGACGATCGTGCTGGACGGCCACAAGCCGGTGCTGGCGCTGGGCTCCCCGGGCGGGGCGACCATCATCACCACCGTGCTCCAGACCCTGCTGAACCATCTCGACCGGGGCATGCCGCTGGTCGACGCGATCGCCGCACCGCGCGCCAGCCAGCGCAACGCCGCCCAGACGGAGCTGGAACCGGGGCTGTGGAACGGTCCGGAGCGCGCCAAGCTCGAGGCGCTCGGCCACTCCTTCAAGCAGAACCCCGAGATCGGGGCGGCCACCGGGGTGCAGCGGCTGTCCGGCGGACGGTGGCTGGCGGCTGCCGAGACGGAACGGCGGGGCGGCGGCTCGGCGATGGTGGTGAGTCCGAAGCGCTGACCGCTGAACGCTGAGCGCTGACCTCTGACCAAGTGCGGCGGGTTCCGGTTCCGGAGCCCGCCGTACCTCTGTCTACCGGCCGTTCATCAGCCCAGCAGGCTGATCAACGCGTCCGTGGAGTCCGTCTCCCCGAGCCGGGGGAAGATCTTCTCGACGCTGTTGCGGTGTGCCTCGGCGTCCATGTCGGTCATGGCGTCGGTCGCGAGGGTCACGTGATACCCGTGCGCGTACGCCGCGCGGGCCGTGGACTCCACCCCGATGCTGGTGGCGATGCCACCGAGCACCACCTGCGTCACCCCGCGGCGGCGCAGCTGGAGATCGAGGTCGGTGCCGTGGAAGGCGCCCCAGGTGTGCTTGGTGACCACGATGTCGCCGTCCTCCCGGCCCAGTTCCGGCGCGAGGTCGGCGAAGTCGGCCGGGAACTCCCCGCCGCCCCCGCCCCGCTGCGCCTCGGTGCGGCCCGGGGCCCCGGCCACCACCCGGACCAGGACGACGGGCAGCCCGCGCTTGCGGAAGGCGGCGGCCAGCCGGGCGCCGCGCTCGACGACCTCGGCGGTGGGGTGGACGGTGGGCAGTCCGGTGATGCCCTTCTGGAGGTCGACGAGGACCAGGGCGGTGTTCGGGTCGAGCGTGGTGGCGGGCACGGTGCCTCCTGGGGTGGGTCCGCGGGGCGTATGGGGGAACGGAAGGTGGTCAGGTGCGGGTACGGGCGCGGCCGCGCAGGGCCCGGTCGGTGGCGGTGAGCACCAGCACCCCGAGGCTGAGCGCACCCGCCACCATGGCGATGCCGTGCAGCCCGGCGGCGGTCGCCCGCTGCCCGTAGAAGAGCCCGATCAGCCCGGCGGCGGTGATCGCGCCCAGGTATTGCGAGGTGCGCTGGAGCCCGGCCGCCGCGCCGACGCTCGTCGCCGGGGCCTGGGTGTAGACGGCGGCCTGGTTGCCGGTCGAGGACAGCCCCTGCGGCAGCCCGAAGAGGACCGCGGCCAGCAGCAGCGCGACCAGCGGGGTGGACTCGTCGGCGAGCAGCAGCACCCCGCTCCCGGCGGCGAGCAGGACGGCCGCGAGGACGAGCGGTGCGTAGATGCCCTTCGTACGGGCGCCGAGCAGGGAGCACACGGCGGCCGCGCCCGACATGGGGAGCATGATCAGGCCCGCGCGGGAGGCGGAGTAGCCGTGCCCCTCCTCCAGCCACTGCGCGTATCCGTACATGACCATGTAGATGACCAGGTACGCCGTGCCGTGCCGGAGGTAGGTGAGGGCGAGGGAGCGGTTGCGGCCGATCATCCGCAGATCGATGAAGGGGCGGGGGCGGCGCAGCTGCCACCAGGTCAGGACGGCCGCGAGTACCAGGACGGCGGGCAGCAGCGCCCAGTTGGGCCGCGCCAGGTCCATCAGGAAGATCATGAGGGTGGTGAGGGTGGCGGTGAACAGCGCGATCCCGAGCGGATCGAACGCCGCGCCGGCCGCCCGTTCCCCGGCCGCGCCCGCCGCCCGTTCCCCGGCCGCGCCCGCTGTCCGGTCCCCGTCTGCACCCGCCGCCCGTTCCCCGGCCGCGTCCGCCGTCCGTTCCCCGGCCGCGTCCGCCGTCCGTTCCCCGGAGCCCGCGCCGTCCTCCGTGCCCGTGATACGGGTCTTGGGCAGCCAGAGCAGCGCGAGCGCGATGCCGATGAGCGCCAGCGGCACATTGACGGCGAAGATCGCCCGCCATCCGGCCGTCGCGGTGAGCACCCCGCCCAGCACCGGACCGACCGCCGCGCTGCCGAGCGCGGCGAGCGAGAGCCGGCCGAGCACGGGACGCGGCGTCTCCCGGCCGGTGGCGAAGGACTGGGCGCGCAGCAGCGCCATCGCCGCCGGGTACGCCGCGGACGTACCGATGCCGAGCAGCACCCGCGAGGCGATCAGCCAGCCGAACGCGGGCGCCAGCGCGCCCACCAGCCCGGCGGCGCACACCACGAGCAGCCCGGAGAGGAAGATCCTGCGCGGACCGAGCAGATCCGCGAGCCGCCCCATCGCGGGCTGCGCCACGGCGCTGGCGAGGTAGAGGGAGGCCACCAGCCAGGCCGTCCGGGCGGCCCCGACCCCGAAGTCATGGCCGATGGCCACCAGGCCGGTGGCGATCATCGTGGAGTTGACGGGGTTGAGGACCGAGCCGATGAGCAGCGGGGCCATCAGCCGGGGGCCGAAGGGATCGGCGGGGGTGCGGCCCTCGTCCGCCGTTCCGGCCGCCGGTATGGCGGGCTTTCCCGCCGTGTCGGTCATTCCTGGACCAGTCGCTTGAGCAGGTCGGTGGCCTCGGCGAGGGTGCGGCGCTCATCGGCGTCGAGACGGGTGTCGATCGCTTCCAGCAGCCAGCTCTGCTTGGCCTGCCGTACGGAGGTGATCGCCTGCCGCCCCCGCTCGGTGCTCGAGAAGACCACCTGCCGCCCGTCGGTGGGGTGCGGGGCCCGCTCCACCAGCTCCTGCTCCTCCAGCGCCGCCAGGATCATGCGCATCGACTGCGGCCGGACCAGCTCGGCGCGGGCCAGCGCGGCGGTGGTGGTCGGCCCTTCGTTGTAGAGCCGGCTGAGCACGGCGCGCTGGGAGGGGGTGAGCGCCCCCTGCGACGAAGCCGCCCGCATACGGCGCATCAGCTGGGTGACGACGCCGGCGAGGTCGACGGCGAGGAGCTCCTCCGGCCGTGGGTCGGCCGCGAGGTGCGTTTGATCATGCGGGACCATGGCTGAAGCATAGGAAATCGACAGCCAAACTTGCAAGTTTGACTGTCGTGTGCGGAGCCGGAAAAGCGCCCGTAGCACGGCCGTAACCGGCCCCGTAACACGCAGGGTGTCAAATGCGTTGCCTCGGGTTGTGCATCGTCCATCGTCCGAGGGGGAGGGTGGCCATGGCGAGCGGGCAACTCCCGGCCGAGGTCGAGGAGTTCGCGACGTATCTGCGGGGGCTGACGAGACGGCTGGACGCGGGGGCGGGCTGGTACGGCGTCTTCGCCCTGCGCGACCCGGACGGGCTGCGGGCCTGTCTCGACGGTCTCGAGGTGCCGCCGTGGGACCTCGTCCAGTCCCTGCTCCAGGACCTCTCCGCCCAGCACGGCCCCGGTGCCGCCCAGGAGGCGGCGTCCCGCGCGGCGACCCTCTACCGCGCCTCGGTCGCGGCCCACGACGCGGGGCCCGGCCGCCGCGAGGGCCTTCAGGACCGCCTGGACGGCATGCTCCGCCAACGCCACGGCGCCGCCCGACGCGCCGCCGATCTCCGGTCGGCCCTGTCCACCGCCGAGGACCCGGCCGCCCGGCACCGCCTGGCCGCGGACCTGGCCTGGGCCCACGACGACTACCAGCGCGCCACCGCCCGCGCGGAAGAACTCCACGCCCGCCTGGCCGCGCTTCCGGGTGTGTCCCGTCCCGCGCAGGCCACGACGGCGGGGCCCACGCCACCGAACCCGCTCACGGGTGCGCCCGCGCCCGCGACGGGCGGGGCCGGCCGGGGAGTGCATCCGCAGGGGATGGCGGGGACCGTCCCGGGGGCGTACGAAGGGGAGGGCAGCGGCACGGCAGGGGCGGCCACCAGTCCTGGCGCCGCGCCCCTCGGGCACGCCGCGCGGGAGGGTGGCGGCGCGGAGGTGGCCACCGGGCCTGGCGCCGCGTCGCTTGGGCATGGCGTGTGGGAGGGCGGTGGTGCGGAGGTGGCCACCGGGCCCGGCGTCGCGTCGCTTGGGCAGGCTGCGAGCGACGGGGCGTCGGCCGGGCCCGGCAGCAAATCGGCAGTCGCCGGGGGCGACGAGCCCGCCCAGCCTTCGGCGGCGTCCCCCGGCCCTGGCCCCGGCCAGCACACTCCTGCCCCCGTGCGACCCCGGCCGCGCGGGGCGCGGTTCGCGGGAGTGGAGGAGGCGGACGCGGCTCCCCGGCCTCGCGGGGCGCGGTTTGCCGGGGCGGGGGATGAGGGTGCCGCGGTGGTGCCGACAGTGGCCCCGCCCGCGCATCCCTCGGCGGAGAGCGGCGCCGAGGCCCGTGCGACCCCGCGTGGGGCGCGGTTCGCGGGGGCGTATGAGGGCGAGGACGGTGGCAAGCGCCGTAAGCGGGACAGGGTTGCGGACGACGGGCGGCGGCTTGCCCGCGAGGCGGCGGAGCGCGCGGCGGCGCGGCGTGCCGCTCAGGAGGCGGTCGCGCGGCTGGGTCGGCTCCGGGCGGAAGGCCGCTCCGGCGAGGCCCATGTCGTGCTGTACGAGGCCGCCGTCTGGCCCGCCCCCCGGCTGCCGGTGCTCGCGGAGGAACTGGAGCGGGCCGGACTCGGGGCCGATGTGTCCACGCTGCTGTGGGAGACGGCGTGTCTGCCGCCCGCACAGCTTGCCGCGGCCGCCGAGGCGCTGGTCGCGGCGGACCGCGAGGCCGACGGCGAGGGGCTGCTGCGGCAGAGCGTCTCGCGCCCCGTCCCCGAGGTGGCCAACACCGTGAAGGCGCTCCTCGCGGCGGGCGCCCCGAGCAGGGCCGCGTTCCTGCTGGAAGCGCTCGTACGGGCCCGTACGCCGGAGGACGCGGCGCAGGCGGCGGCCGAGGATCCCGCCACGTTGGTGCCCCTGCTGCTCGATGTGGCCGCCGAGGTCTCCTCCAGCGCTCACCACGACCTGGCCCACGCCCTGCGCGCCGCGCGCCTGCCGGGTGTTCCCGGCCTCGCCTGACGTGGCTGCGGGGGTGGGGTTGGGTGCGGGGGTGGGGTTGGGTTGGTCGGCTCGGTCGGGTGCGGGTTTCGTCTCGCGCCTTCGGCGCGTTTGAGCAGCGGCGGCGGGGGTGGGGGGCGCGGCGCCGTCGCCGGGTGCCGGGCCGGTGGGCGCCGGCGCCGGTGGCGGCTACCCCAGCCGAGGGCTGGGGGTGACGCCGGACAGCGGGAGGGGTTGGGGTACCCCTCCCGAAAACGTTTGACAAATTAGTTGCTTCAGATCAAGCGTTTTTTCGAGGGGTACCCGGAGGGGCCGTCAGTCCGGCGCCGTCCCCAGCCCCCGGGTGCGGGTGCCGCCACCGGCGGCCACACCCATCGACCCGGCGCCCGGCGACGCGGCGCGCGCCCCCCACCCCGCTGCCCCGCTGCTCAAATGCGCCGAAGGCGCGAGACGAAACCCGCACCCGACCGCGCCGAGAAGCTCATCCCGCCTGCACCCAGACCCGACAAAACACGAAACGTGATCGTCTTCGTTGAGTAACGGCGGCGGTATTGCCAGAGTGGTCAGTGCGCTCTTACGTTCTTCACAGCCCGGATTCTACGTGCGTAGACACAGGTTGAGGAGCTCATCATGGCCAACCTCGTACGTGCCGCCCTCGTCCAGGCCACCTGGACCGGCGATACCGAATCGATGATCGCGAAGCATGAGGATTACGCCCGGCAGGCGGCCGCTCAGGGCGCCAAGGTGATCGGCTTCCAGGAGGTGTTCAACGCGCCGTACTTCTGCCAGGTGCAGGACGCGGAACACTACCGGTGGGCGGAGGCGGTGCCGGACGGGCCGACCGTGGGGCGGATGCGGGAGCTGGCCCGGGAGACCGGGATGGTGATCGTCGTCCCCGTCTTCGAGCTCGAGCAGTCCGGCTTCTACTACAACACCGCCGCCGTGATCGACGCGGACGGCAGCTACCTCGGCAAGTACCGCAAGCACCACATCCCCCAGGTCAAGGGGTTCTGGGAGAAGTACTACTTCAAGCCGGGGAACGTGGGCTGGCCGGTGTTCGACACCGCCGTCGGCAAGGTCGGGGTGTACATCTGCTACGACCGCCACTTCCCGGAGGGCTGGCGCGAGCTCGGCCTCGCCGGGGCGCAGCTGGTCTACAACCCCTCGGCCACCTCCCGTGGCCTGTCGGCCTACCTCTGGCAGCTGGAGCAGCCCGCCGCGGCCGTCGCCAACGAGTACTTCATCGCCGCGATCAACCGCGTCGGCACCGAGGAGTACGGCGACAACGACTTCTACGGCACCAGCTACTTCGTCGATCCGCGCGGCCAGTTCGTCGGCGGTGTGGCCAGTGACAGGAAGGAGGAGCTGGTCGTCCGCGACCTCGACTTCGGCCTGATCGACGAGGTACGCCAGCAGTGGGCGTTCTACCGCGACCGGCGGCCCGACGCCTACGAGGGGCTGGTGCAGCCATGAGCAGCATGAGCAGCGACAACAACGACCTCAACGACGTCAAGGGCGGCCCCCACGCCACCCTCCACGCCCGCCACCAGGCCGTACTCCCCGACTGGCTCGCCGTCTACTACCAGCGCCCCATCGAGATCACCCACGGCGAGGGACGCCATGTCTGGGACGCCGAGGGCAACCGCTACCTCGACTTCTTCGGCGGCATCCTCACCACGATGACCGCCCATGCCCTCCCCGAGGTCACCAAGGCGATCAGCGAGCAGGCCGGCCGGATCCTGCACACCTCCACGCTCTACCTCGACCGGCCCATGGTCGACCTGGCCGAGCGGGTCGCCGCGCTGTCCGGCATCCCGGACGCGCGGGTCTTCTTCACCACCTCCGGCACCGAGGCCAATGACACGGCCCTGCTGCTCGCCACGGTCCACCGCCGCTCCAACCAGATCCTGGCGATGCGCAACAGCTACCACGGCCGCTCCTTCTCGGCCGTCGGCATCACCGGCAACCGCGGCTGGTCGCCGACCAGCCTCTCCCCGTTGCAGACGCTGTACGTACACGGTGGGGTGCGCACCCGGGGGCCGTTCGCCGGGCTGTCCGACGGCGAGTTCATCAAGGCGTGCGTGGCCGACCTGGAAGACGTGCTCGGCCAGGCGCACGGCAATGTCGCCGCGCTGATCGCCGAGCCGATCCAGGGCGTGGGCGGCTTCACCTCCCCGCCCGACGGGCTGTTCGCCGCCTTCCGCGAGGTGCTCGACCGGCACGGCATCCTGTGGATCACCGATGAGGTGCAGACCGGCTGGGGCCGCACCGGCGACCACTTCTGGGGCTGGCAGGCGCACGACGGCTCCGGGCCGCCCGACATCCTCACCTTCGCCAAGGGCATCGGCAACGGCATGTCGATCGGCGGTGTCGTCGCCCGCGCCGACGTCATGAACTGCCTGGGCGCCAACTCCATCTCCACCTTCGGCGGCAGCCCCATCACCATGGCCGCCGGTCTGGCCAACCTCAACCATCTGGTCGAACACGATCTCCAGGGCAACGCCCGCAGGGTCGGCGGACTGCTGATCGAGCGGCTGCGCGCCGCCTGCGCCGGTCTGGACGGTGTGCGCGAGGTCCGCGGCCGGGGGCTGATGATCGGCGTCGAGCTGGTGGACCCGGGCACCGGTGAACCGTCGCCCGAGGGCGCGTCCGCCGTGCTGGAGGCCGCCCGGGAGGGCGGACTGCTCATCGGCAAGGGCGGCGGGCACAACAGCAGCGTGCTGCGGATCGCCCCGCCGCTCAGCCTCACCGTCGCCGAGGCCGAGGAGGGCGCGGAGATCCTCGAAGCAGCCCTCAAGTCCGCCCTGGAGACCACCCGGTCCGGAAGGAGCGCGAACTGATGTCCCGTACCGTGATCCGCGGCGGGCTGGTCGTCACCGCCGCCGAGGAGACCCCGGCCGATGTGCTGATCGAGGACGGCAAGGTCGCCGCCCTCGCCGCGCCCGGCAGCGAATGGGCCCAGGGCTGGACCGCCGACCGTACGATCGACGCCACCGGCAAGTACGTCATCCCGGGCGGGGTCGACGGGCACACCCATATGGAGATGCCGTTCGGCGGCACGTTCGCCTCCGACACCTTCGAGACCGGCACCCGGGCGGCGGCCTGGGGCGGCACCACCACCATCGTGGACTTCGCCGTCCAGACGGTGGGCCACGCCCTGCGCGAGGGGCTGGACGCCTGGCATCTCAAGGCGCGCGGCAACTGCGCCATCGACTACGGCTTCCACATGATCCTCTCCGATGTGAACGAGAGCACCCTCAAGGAGATGGATCTCCTGGTGGGGGAGGGCGTGAGCAGCTTCAAGCTGTTCATGGCCTATCCGGGGGTCTTCTACAGCGACGACGGCCAGATCCTGCGGGCCATGCAGCGCGCCTCCGGCAACGGCGGGCTGATCATGATGCACGCCGAGAACGGCATCGCCATCGACGTTCTGGTGGAGCAGGCCCTGGCCGAGGGCAGGACCGACCCCCGCTACCACGGTGAGGTCCGCAAGGCGCTGCTGGAGTCGGAGGCGACCCATCGCGCCATCCAGCTCGCCCGGGTGGCCGGCGCCCCGCTGTATGTGGTCCACGTATCGGCCGAGGAGGCCGTCGCGGAGCTGACCCACGCCCGTGACCTGGGGCTTCCGGTCTTCGGCGAGACCTGTCCGCAGTATCTGTTCCTGTCCACGGACAACCTCGCCGAACCGGACTTCGAGGGCGCCAAGTACGTCTGCTCCACCCCGCTGCGGCCCGCCCTGCACCAGGCCGCGCTGTGGCGGGGGCTGCGGAGCAACGACCTCCAGGTGGTCTCCACCGACCACTGCCCGTTCTGCTTCACCGGGCAGAAGGAGCTGGGCCGGGGCGACTTCTCCAAGATCCCCAACGGTATGCCGGGCGTGGAGCACCGGATGGACCTGCTCCACCAGGCCGTGGTGGACGGCCATATCTCCCGCCGCCGCTGGATCGAGATCGCCTGCGCCACCCCGGCCAGGATGTTCGGCCTCTACCCGCGCAAGGGCACCATCGCGCCCGGGTCCGACGCCGACATCGTCGTCTACGACCCGGGGGCCCAGCAGACCCTGTCCGCCGAGACCCACCACATGAACGTCGACTACTCGGCGTACGAGGGCAAGCAGATCACCGGGCAGGTCGAGACCGTGCTCTCGCGCGGTCTGCCCGTCATCGACCGGCGGGAGTACACCGGACGTGCCGGGCACGGCCAGTTCCTCATCCGCGACACCTGTCAGTACCTGAGCTGACCCAGGGAGCGAGCATGGACTTCGGACTCGTGTTGCAGACCGATCCACCCGCCTCGGCCGTCGTCGAGCTGATGCGCCGCGCCGAGCGCAATGGCTTCGGCTACGGCTGGACGTTCGACTCCGCCGTGCTGTGGCAGGAGCCGTTCGTCATCTACAGCCAGATCCTGGCCCGGACCGAGCGGCTGATCGTCGGCCCCATGGTCACCAACCCCGGCACCCGCACCTGGGAGGTGACCGCCTCCACCTTCGCCACGCTCAACGAGATGTACGGCAACCGCACGGTCTGCGGGATCGGCCGTGGCGACTCCGCGCTGCGGGTGGCGGGGCGCAGGCCCAACACCCTCGCCCGCCTCGAGGACGCCATCGACGCCATCCGCGATCTGGCGGAGGGCCGGGAGGCCGTCGTGGACGGCAGCCGGATGCGGATCCCCTGGATCGAGGACAGCAGGCTGCCGGTGTGGATGGCGGCGTACGGCCCCAAGGCGCTCGCGCTGGCCGGGCGGAAGGCCGACGGCTTCATCCTCCAGCTCGCCGACCCGTTCCTGACGGAGTGGATGGTCAAGGCGGTGCGCTCCGCCGCCGCCGGGGCCGGGCGCGATCCGGACGCGGTCACCATCTGCGTCGCCGCCCCCGCGTATGTCGGGGACGATCTGGACCACGCCCGTGAGCAGTGCCGCTGGTTCGGCGGCATGGTCGGCAACCACGTGGCCGACCTGGTCTCCCGCTACGGGGAGCACTCCGGCGCCGTGCCCGAGTCCCTGACCGCGTACATCAAGGAGCGGCAGGGGTACGACTACGCCCACCACGGCCGGGCCGGCAACCCGGACACGGCGTTCGTGCCCGACGAGATCGTGGACCGGTTCTGTCTGCTCGGCCCGGCCGAGGCGCATATCGAGAAGCTGGAGCGGCTGCGCGAGCTGGGGGTCGGCCAGTTCGCGGTCTACGCGATGCATGACGCGAAGGAGCGCACGCTCGACGCGTACGGCGAGCGCGTCATCCCCGCACTCAGCGGCTGATCGCCTCCCCGGCTCAGCCGCGCACCGGCAAAGCATGGCCCCTTTTCCCAAGGACGGGTCAATTCCGTTTTCCCGGCCGCTCGTCGGCTATCGGCGGGCGGCCGCGGAGAACAAAAAGCGGACCCCCGAAAACCTTCGAACATGGTTACAATCACCTCGGTTTTTGTGCTCTGATGTCCGGTCGGCCGAACGACTCCTTGTCACAGAAGGGTTGGGCATGACACAAACCGAGGTACCGATAGATGTGGAGCTCCGGGGGCTCTACAAGGCCCACTATCGGTTTCAGTTCCTGAGCGCGGCATTCCAGTTAGGGCTCTTCGCGCTCGTGGAGAAGGAACCCGGCCTGGCCGTGGATGAGATAGCCACCCGGCTGGGCCTCAAGGAGCAGCCCACCCGTATCCTCCTTCTCGGCTGTACGGTATTCGGGCTTTTGGACAAGAAGGGCGACGGCTACCACACCACCCCTCTCTCGAAGCCGCTGACCGCCAACTTCGACGAGGCGCCCGCCTCCAACATTCCCTGGGAACAAGACGGTATCTACCGGGCGATGTCCTGGTTCTGTGAATCCCTCAAGGAAGACACCAACGTCGGTCTGCGGCGTGAGATTCCGGGAACGGCGTCCACCCTCTACGGGCGGCTCGCCGAAAATCCCGAACTGGAAGCCACATTCCACACCATGATGTCCTCGGTGAGCAGGCTCGTGGGCGCCGAACTGGGAGAGAAGCTCGACCTCTCCGAGTGCACCCACCTCCTGGACATCGGCGGCGGAACGGCCATCAACGCCGCCAACTTCGCCGCCCGCCGGCCGGAACTGCGCATCACCATCGGCGATCTGCCCTCCATCGCGGCGGCCGCCAACGAGAAGATCGAGAAGCTGGGGCTGGCCGACCGGGTGCGGGCGGTGAGCCTCGACGCCTTCCACGACGAGTTCCCGACCGGCTGCGACGGGGTGCTCTTCGCGCACTTCCTGGAGATCTGGTCCCCCGAGCGGGTCCGGGAACTCCTCGCCAAGGCCGCCCGCGCCCTCCCTCCCGGCGGCGCGGTCTACGTGGTCACCCCGCGCCAGGACGACGACGGCACCGGACCGGAGCGGGCGGCGCTGCTGTCCGCGTACTTCCACACCATCGCCTCCGGCGAGGGCATGGTCTACACGGGCGCCGAGTACGAGGAGTGGTTCCGCGCGGTGGGCATCGAGCCCACCGGACGGGTGCCCCTCGGCGCGGACACCGTCGTGATCACCGGCCGCAAGGCGTAGGCCGTAAGGCATAGTCCGGAACCAGGCGAGGACACCCCCGGCGGGCGCGCCGTGCGATGCGGAGGTCGCGACGGCCCGTGCGCCGGGGGCACGACCCGCCCCGATCGGGAGGCGAACCATGGCCGGCGCCACGAGAAAGTGGCTGATCCTGGGGATCTGCTGCATCAGCCTGTTCATGGTGGGCCTCGACACCACCATCGTGAACCTCGCCCTGCCGTCCATCCAGGAGGATCTGGACGCCACGCCCTCGGGGCTCCAGTGGACGGTGGACGCCTACACCGTGGTGCTCGCCAGCCTGTTGATGCTCTCCGGCTCCATGGCCGACCGATTCGGCAGGCGCAGAACGTTCCAGACCGGGCTGCTGCTGTTCAGCCTGGGATCGCTGCTGTGCGGGCTGGCCTCCGACACCGGTTCGCTGATCGCCTTCCGGATGGTGCAGGCCATGGGCGGCGCCATGCTCAACCCGGTCGCGGTCTCGATCATCGCCAACACCTTCACCGACCTGAGGGAGCGGGCCAGGGCGATCGGCATGTGGGGCGCGGTGGCGGGTGTGAGCATCGCGCTGGGGCCCGTCGTCGGCGGTGCGCTGGTGGACTCCACCGGCTGGCAGGCCGTCTTCTGGGTCAACCTCCCGGTCGCCGCCCTCGCCCTGGTCCTCACCGCGCTGTTCGTCCCCGAGTCCAAGGCCCCGCGGCCGCGCAGGCTCGATCCGGTGGGGCAGCTGCTGGTGATCGTGGCGCTGGCGACGCTCACGTTCGGCATCATCGAGGGCCCGGTCAAGGGCTGGGACTCGGCGCCGATCGTCGGCTGCTTCACGGTCGCCGTGGCCGCCGCCGTCTCCCTCATCCGCTATGAACTCCGCCGCGCCGAGCCGCTGCTGGACGTCCGCTTCTTCCGCAGCCCCTCCTTCAGCGGCGCCATCGCCTCGGCGGTCTGCGGCTTCGCCGCGCTCGCCGGGTTCCTCTTCCTCAACGCCCTGTACCTCCAGGACGTCAAGGAATTCTCCCCGCTGCACACCGGGCTGCTCACACTGCCGATGGCGGCCATGACCCTGGTCTCCTCACCGCTCGCGGGCCGTATCGTCGGCGCCCGCGGCCCGCGTATCCCGATGGTGATCGCCGGTGCCGGTACGGCGGCGTGCGGACTGCTGCTGACCCAGGTGCGGGCGGACACCCCGATCTGGTACCTCGTCATCGCCTATGTGGCGTTCGGCATCGGCTTCGGCATGCTCGACGCCCCGCTGACCTACTCGGCCGTCTCCGGGATGCCGCGCTCCCAGGCGGGGGTGGCCGCCGCGGTCACCTCCACCGGCCGCCAGGTGGGGGCGGCGCTCGGCGTCGCCGTCCTCGGCTCGGTCTCCACCGCCCGGGTGCACGGCCCCTTCAGCTCCGGGTTCCCCGGGGCCAGCCATCTGGGTTGGGCGATCATGGCCGGGTGCGGGCTCGCCATCGTGACGCTGGGCCTGCTCACCACCGGCGCCCGGGCCCGCCGCCCGGCGGAGCCCAGCCCCGAACCGGCCCCCGGCCAGCCCGCCGAACGCGTGCCGTGACCCCGCTCCCGTTCCCGCGTATCGACGATGCGCGCCGGAATGACGGTCTAAAGGCGGATCCGCGCCTTTCATGCGGATCCATCCCTTCACCTCGATGACACCTCCCCGCGGTCGCCGCGCCACCCGCTGTCGCGGAGACATGATTCGATGAACGTATGATCGATGAATTTCTCGCCGATGATCTCGGCGCGGTGGAGAAGGCGGTCCGCGCGGCGGTCGCCGAAGAGGTCATGCCGCGCTTCCGGCAGCTCGCCGCCCATGAGATCGTCGAGAAGCGGGGCCCGCACGACCTGGTCACCACCGCCGACCGGCTGGCCGAGGAGCATCTGACCGACGCCCTCACCAAGCTGCTGCCCGGCTCCGTGGTGGTGGGCGAGGAGGCGGTGCACGCCGACCCGGCCGTGCTCACCGCCCTCGGCGGCGACGCGCCCGTATGGATCGTCGACCCGGTCGACGGCACCCGGCAGTTCGTCCACGGCGACCCCGGCTTCTCGACGCTGGTCACCCTCGCCCACCGGGAAGAGCTCCTCGCGTCCTGGACGTACGCCCCGGCGCTCGACCTGATGGCCATCGCCCGCCGTGGCGGGGGCGCGCTGCTGAACGGCGAGCCGATCCACAGCGGCTCCCCGGAGCCCGGCGCGGCCCTCCACGTCGCCATCTCCCACTTCGACTTCACCACCGACGCGGAGAAGCGCACCCTGTCGGGCCTGCGGGCGCCGGGGGCCGAGGTGCGCCCCTGCGGTTCGGCCGGTCTCGAGTATCTGAACGTGGCCCGGGGGCTGCTCGACGCCGTCGCCTTCACCTGGGAGAACGCCTGGGACCACGCCGCCGGTCTGCTGCTGGTCGACGAGGCGGGCGGCGCGCACAGCACGCTCGGCGGCAAGCCGTTCCGGATCAGCGGGGGCAACGCCCTTCCTTTCACGGCGGCCAGGGACGAGGCGGCCGTTCGGCATATCCTGGGCCTGCTGGCCGACGCCGGCTGATCGTTCCACTGATACCTCGAGGACGAGGGGGAGCCGACGTGCCGTCCATGCTCGACGCGGTCGTTGTGGGTGCCGGACCGAACGGGCTGACCGCGGCCGTCGAACTCGCCCGCCGCGGCTGCGCGGTGGAGATCTTCGAGGCCGCGGACACCATCGGCGGGGGCTCACGCACCGAAGAGCTGACCCTCCCCGGCTTCCGGCACGACCCCTGCTCCGCCGTGCACCCACTCGCCATCGGCTCCCCGGCCTTCGAGCGGATGCCGCTGGCCCGGTACGGCCTGGAGTGGCTCCACCCCGAGCTGCCGCTGGCCCACCCCTTCCCGGACGGCACGGCCGCGGTGCTGGCCCGCTCGGTCGGCGAGACCGCCATGTCGCTCGGCCCCCGCGACGCCGGCACCTACCGCCGGCTGCTGGCCCCCTACCTCGGCCGCTGGGCCACCCTCGCCCCCGATCTGCTGCGCGCCCACTGGGACGGGGTGCCCCGCGACCCGATCACCTGGGCCCGCTTCGGGCTGCACGCGCTCCAGCCGGTCTCGCTGCTCGCCGGTCCGCTCCGCTTCCGCGACGAGAAGGCGCGCGCTCTGTTCGCCGGGCTGGCCGGGCACGCCATCGCGCCCACCAGCGCGCCGGCCACCGGCGGCCCCGCCCTGATGTTCGCCGTCGCGGCCCATGAGGTCGGCTGGCCGATCCCGCGCGGCGGCTCCCAGTCGATCGTGGACGCGCTGGGGGCGTACTTGCGCGCACACGGCGGGACGATCCACGTCTCCACCGAGGTCAAGCGGCTCGACGAACTGCCGCCCGCCCGCGCCTACATCTTCGACACCTCGCCGCGCGCCCTGGCCCGTATCGCCGGTCTCGGCAACGCCTACCGCCGCTACCGTTACGGGGCCAGCGCCTTCAAAATCGACTACGCGCTGTCCGGCCCGGTCCCCTGGACCTCGCCCGACGCCCGCCGCGCGGGCACCGTCCATGTCGGCCCCACCTCGGGCGAGATCGGCGCGGCGCTGCGGGCCGCCGTCGAGGGCCGCGACCCCTCCGTCCCGTTCCTGATCACCGCTCAGCCCAGCCTCCTGGACCCCTCCCGAGCCCCGGAGGGCAAGCACACCTTCTGGGCCTACGGCCATGTGCCCAGCGGCTGGAAGGGCGACGCCACGGAGGTGATCGAGCGTCAAATCGAGCGCTTCGCCCCGGGCTTCCGCGATCTGGTCCTGGCCCGTGCGGTGGCCGGCCCGCCCGAACTCGCCGCCCGCAACGCCAACTACATCGACGGTGACATCGCCTGCGGCGCCTTCGAGGGCCTCCAAGCCGTCATACGCCCCAAGCTGGCCCGCGTCCCCTACGCCACCGCACACCCGGCGGTCTACCTCTGCTCCTCCGCCACCCCACCGGGGCCCGGCGTCCACGGCATGTCGGGCCACCACGCGGCGCGTGCGGTGTGGCGGAGGCTACGGGCGCGGTAGGCCCTGGGAGGGGCCTGCGGCCGCCTGAGCGTGGGATGGCGCCTCAGTGCGGGATGGTGCCTCAGTGCGGGATGGTGTCGATGACCTCGCGGGCGCCCTGCCGGAGCAGCGCCACCGCGACCGACGTGCCCAGGGTGGCCGGGTCCAGGGGGCCCGCCCATTCATGGGCGTCCAGGACCGTCTTGCCGTCGGGGCTGAAGACCCGGGCGCGCAGCGAGAGCCGGCCGTCGCGCTCGGCCCTGGCGTAGCCCGCGATGGGGGAGTTGCAGTGGCCCTGGAGCACATGCAGCAGCATGCGCTCCGCGGTGATTTCCTTCCAGACGTCGGCGTCGCCGAGCCCGGCCACGGCCTCGATCGTCTCGGCGTCGTCCTCCCGGCACTGGAGCCCCAGCACCCCGGCCCCGATCGGCGGGCACATGGCGTCCACCGGCAGGATCTCGCTGATCCGGTCCGCACGGCCGATCCGCTCCAGCCCCGAGACGGCCAGCAGCAGCGCGTCGCAGTCGCCCGCCTCCAGCTTCTCCAGCCGGCGGTTGGCGTTGCCGCGCATCGGCACGCACTCCAGCTGCGGGTGGGTGATGGCCAGCTGGGCGACGCGGCGGACCGAGGAGGTGCCGATCCGGGTCCCCGCGGGCATCTCGTCGAGGGTCAGCCCGCCGGGGTGGATCACGGCGTCGCGGATGTCGTCCCGCTTGAGGTAGGCGGCGAAGACCGTGCCCGCGGGCAGCGGACGGTCGGCGGGCACGTCCTTGATGCAGTGCACCGCGAGATCCGCCTCACCCGCCAGCAGCGCGGCGTCCACCTCCTTGGTGAACGCGCCCTTCCCGCCCAGCTTCGACAGATCGCCCATCCACCGGTCGCCGGAGGTGGTGACCGGTACGACCTCCGTACGGATTCCCGGCCGCAGCGCGGCAAGCTCGGTACGGACCCGTTCGACCTGGGCGAGGGCCATGGGGGAGGAACGGGAGACGATGCGGATCAAATCGGCGGACATGGCGTAGAGGATAGGCCCTCCCCGCGGGCGCTATGTCCCGGCCCCGGGGAACCCCTCCGCGACCAGGGCGGCGAGGTCGATGCAGGCGTCGAGGGTCTCGCGGGTGAGCTGTTCGAGGCGGAAGCCGCCCTCGGAGGCCAGGTGGTCGTCCTGCGGTATGGCGACCACGCCTCGGCAGCGGGCCCGGAAGTCCGCCATGAACCGATCGGTCGGGGGCTCGCCGCGGCGCGGAGCCCGGTTGACCACGACGATGCTCCGCTCCACCAGCTCCGCGTAATCCCCGGATGACAGCTCCTCCAGGTCGTCGCTGGTGGATTGCAGGTGTGCCTGATTGGCGGAGGTCATGATGATGAGCTGGTCCGCGAGATCGAGCGCACCGCGCGTGTAGCGGTGAACCGGAGGGGACCCCACGAGGGTGAGCACGATGGGGTAGGTGCCGGTGAGCACGTCGATGACGCGTCGGTACTCCGTTTCGCCGATCGGGTCGGCGCGGTACATGTCCGGCCCCGTGGACGTACGGACGATCGACAGCCTGGGATCGGCCCCCCGGCCGATGAGGGGCCCGTCCACGGAGGACAGCAGCTCGGGGTTGGCCAGGGCCTCGAATGCGAGGTACTTGTCGAGACCGTCCTGGGACCAGTGGTAGTCGAGCGCCACGACGCCGCCCCCGCGCTCGGTCGCGAGGATCGAGCCGAGGGCCGCGGTCACCGCGGCCTTGCCCATCCCCCTCGGCAGTCGGCTGATCACCACGATGCGGTGACAGGACGGCAGCGGCCTACGGATGAGGTCCAGCTTGTGCTGTCGCCGCTCCGACCTGGCCGACCGCCCGCCGAGCCCCACGAGCGCGGCCAGGCGCGAGCGGGTGGAGCGAGGGGGCCGCTGCTCGGGAGCCGTCGTGGGGGCGGGCCCGGCGTCCGGTGTCCCGTCCGGCGGTGGGGTGGGGGCCGAGGACGGCGCGGCAGCCAGGCACTCGACGAGGACGTCCGCCACCCGGCCCGCGGACGGCCGTCGGCTCGGCCGGTCGTCCAGACAGGCGGAGATGATCGAGATCAGCTGGGGCTCGCGCCATATGGCTTCCGCCTGGAAGAGCTGAGCGGTCGGCTGTGCGTCGCTCAGGGCACGGAGGATTTCGCCCAGGGCGTGGACGTCGTCCGCGGCGGTGGGGGCATTCGGACGGCGGTCGTTGAGGCTCGTGCCGGTCCAGCCGATGAGTTTCACCGTATGGCCGACGACGAGCACGGTGTCCGCCGTAAGGGCCCCGGGTGCGACGCCCTTGAGCGCGCACATGTTCACCGCCTCGGCGATGCGGAGGCCGATGGTGGCGGCGCGCACGGCGTCCAACTGGGGTGAGCCGTCGGGCCCGCGGCCCAGGAGCGAGGACAGCGGTGGGGCCGGTGAGCCGTCGGGGAGCCGGACGCATTCCATGACGAGCCACGGAGGGGTGCCGGAGGAGGCGTCGATGAGGAGCCGGGGCGCGTAGTGCCCGGACATCCGTCTCAGTGCCTCCGCCTCGGCCCGCAGCTTCCCACTGGCGCCCGGGGCGACGCGTATCACCACATCGTTCGACGCGCCCGATCGACGGGCCAGATAGACGTCCTGCCCCCGGCTGCCGCCCAGCCTCCGGTAGGCCCGGTACCGGTCGAACGACGGCAGGCCGCTCTCCGGCTCCGCGCGGCCCCGGGGGGCTTCGGCGGAGTCGGCGGACGCCGGGGCTTCGGCGGACTCGGCGGATGCCCACTGTGGCGGTGCCGTGGCCGGATCCGTGCCGCACGCCTCGCAAAAGCGGTCGTACGGGTCCAGCGGGTTTCCGCACAGCGCGCAGGCGGTGGGCTGCTCGGGCCGGGGGCTCCGGGGGTGGGCTCGCGGCGCCCCGGCGTCCGGTCGGAAGTCGGTGAGGAACTCCCAGACCCGCGCGGCCGTCGGGCGGCCCTGCCGCTCCAGGCATGCCATCACCATGTCCCGGACCGGCTGCCACGCGTCGCCGCTCCAGCGCGGCATGTCATAGATGTCCCGGCCGTACGTGTACATCTGCCCCCCGCCGCCGAGGCACAGCAGGATGTCGCCCAGCTCCCGGACGTTGTCCTCGGGAGTGGGCGGGCGGCGCCCGAGGGCCGACGGGGACGGCGCACCGTCGATGCGGGCCGAGGACCAGCCGGTCACGAAGACGTCCTCACCGGCGATGTGCACGGTGTTGATGGTGAGGTCGCCGTGTGCCATCCCCTCGGCCGCGCACACGCGCACCGCGTCCGCGATCCGCCGGGCGATCGCGAGGGCGGTATGGCCGTCCCATTGATGGGCGCGCTCGAAAAGGACGTCGTGCAGCCGATGGCCGAGGAACGCCTCTTCCGCCACCCAGGGAACGTCCTCGTCCAGTCCCTCGCGCAGCAGCCGGGGAGCATGGCGGCCGTCCATCCGGCGCAGTGCCTCCGCCTGTACCCGGAGCAGGGCCGCGGCCTGCGGTGCGGGAAGCTCGGGGACGACGGTGACGACGGCCTCCTCGCCGTAGGCGTCAAGGCCCAGATAGGGCACGACGCGCGCGCCCCGCGGTCCGGCCCTCCGCAGCCGGTACGGGCCGAGCGTCCGCGGATCGCGGGATGCCAAGGGATGCCACCACACGGCAGCCGTCGGCGACGTGAACACCGATGGCCGCGGCGGCGCCCCCAGCCGGGCCGCCAGCCGTAGCTCCACCGTGCTGAAGGGCCGGGCGCCGGGCGGGAGCCGGTCGCTGCCGCCCGGGTCGGCCAGCCAGGCCGGGAAGTCGGGGGAGCGGCCCGCCAGTTGCTCAAGACGACGGCCGATGAGCCGGCTGGTCGCGACCAGCTCCGCCAGCGGCACCGCGCCCAGCAGCGCCCGCTGGGCCGCGTCGGTGAAGGTGAAGGGGCGGTGTTCGGGCGGCAGCGGGTCCGAACCCGCCGAGGCGGGCGGTTCGACGGGGCGCATCAGCCCACCCAGGAACACCTCGGCCAGCCGTCCGGTGTCGCTCCGGCCGTCCACCGCTTTCTGCACCATCCGCATCACCGGCACCGGCAGCGGGGCCACGGCGGCGAGATGGGCCGCCAGCCGGTACGCCTCCGGGGACGCCGCGTCGCGGAAGCGCTGGAGACGGCCGAGCTCATCGGCGGGATCGGGGACGGCGGTGGGGCCCGGGGCGGCGGCTGGGCCGGGGACGGCGGTGGCCGGGGTGGCGCGGGGGCCGTCGTGGCGGCCATTGCGCGGGCCGTCGCGCGGGCCGTCGCGCGGCGGGACCAGCAGCGGGAGGACCGCCGTACCGCTCGCGGAGGCGATCAGCCGGGCCCAGTCGGCCAACGGCCCGGCGTCCGGCTCCAGCACCGGAACCGGCACCCCGTCGAAACGCGCCAGGGCGGCGGGCAGCACCGGATCCGCGACCGTCCAGTCCGCGTTGGCCGAACCCGGTCTGCGGGTGCGCACCTGCCAGCGCCGCGTCCGGATCCCGGAACCCTCCCACAGCCGGGGCGGCAGCGCGTGCACCACCGCCGTGGGACCAAACCCCGCCCAGCGCGCCAGCACCTGGCCCATCCGCCCGTTCCGCCACGCCGCGCCCACCCCGTCGCTCACCACGAGCACTAGCGTGTGCCCTGAGGGGTCCGAGAGCGCCGTCGTGGGCAGCAGGGGCGCCTCCGGGGCGTAGGGGCGGGCGCGCAGCGCGGGTGCGCCGCCGCCGCGCGTGTGCAGGCCCAGCACCCGGACGACCCGGAAGGCGCCCGAGCGCTGAAGCACGGTGCGCAGCTCGACGGCGAGCCGCCGCCACAGCAGCATCGACATCCCGTCGTCGATGACGAGCGCGAGATCGAGCCAGCGTTCGCGCGCGGGGCGGGTCACCACGTCCGGCAGACCGGTCTCGGCGAGCGCGGTGGCGGTGGCGGCCTCGTCGAACTCCCGCCTGAGCGGATTGGGGCGGTGCTGTTTGAGCGGGCGCAGGGCGCGGCCGATGGAGAGCTCCTGGTGCAGCGCCTTGTCCTCGGGCACGCGCAGCGGCAGCGCGCGCCGCGCCTCCGCGGATGTGCCCTCCGCGCCCTCCGCACCGGGCACCTGGCTGCCGCCGTACAGACCGCGCAGCCGCTGATCGCCACCGCGCGCGGGCGGGGCGGGGCGCTGCTCCGGCGGGTCGTCCGGCCGCGCCTCGGCGGGGGCGTACGGCCGGGCGCCGGGCTCGCCGCCGTTGGCCCGCGCGGTACGGGCGGGCGCGGTCGGCTGGTCGGTCCGCCGGGCGGACGCGGCCGGGGAGGCCGTGGTCGCGGTACGGGGCGCGGGCTCGGGGCGCGCGGCGGGCAGCGCCGTGCCGCCGCGGGTCACCGCGCGGGCCAGGGGCGCCCGTTCCGCGCCATCCTCGGGCAGCCGTCCGGCCAGCCAGAGCGCGTCGAGCAGTTCCTCCCCGGACAGCTCGAGACCGCCGGCGGCGAGCACCGCGACCGCCTCGTCAAGCCGTCCGAGCCGTCCGAGCCGCCCGGCGCCGCCTTGCCCGCCCCGGCCGCGTCCGGCACTGCCGAGCCCGGCCCCGCCGCGTCCGGCACCGCCCTGCCCATCGCCGCCGCGCTCGGTGCCCCCGGGCTCCGCGCCGCCCCGTTCGGCGTCACCCGGTGCTGCGCCGTCGCGTTCCGCGTCCCCCCGGCCCACGTGTCACACCGCCCCGCCCAGCCGGTGCAGCACCGCTTCCAACAGCCCGTCCGCCGCGGTCACGTCCATGCCGCCCGCCCGCAGGAACACGGCGTTCAGCAGCTGGTCGGTCGCCAGCTCGCGGGCCGCCCGGCGCCGGAGGAAGGCGTCCAGCAGCTGGTCGACGTCCTCCAGCGCGTCGTCTCCCAGATGCGCGGTGACGATCGCCCGGAGCCGCGCCTCGTCGGGGGTGGGCAGCTCCAGCCGGATACAGCGGCGGAGGAAGGCGGGCGGGAAGTCGCGCTCACCGTTGCTGGTGATCACCACGACCGGGAACTCCTCGCACATCAGCCGGCCCCGCCGCACCGTGGCCCGCTCGCCCGCCCGCTCGGTGAGCACCTCCACCACCGACTGCTCCTCCGGCAGCCGGGCCAGCTCGGGGATCTCGAACTCGCCCTCCTCGAAGACGGTCAGCAGATCGTTCGGCAGGTCGACATCGCCCTTGTCGAGCTCGTCGACGAGCAGCACCCGGGGGCGTCCGCCTGGCACCAGCGCGGTGCCCAGCGGCCCGAGCCGTACGAAGCTGCCGATGTCGGGCTCGGCCTCGCCACGGTCGCGCGTCAGGGCCGTCTCGCGCAGCCGCCCGATCGCGTCGTAGCGGTAGAGCGCGTCCTGCACGGTGGAACGGCTGTTGACCGGCCAGCGCAGCACCTCGCCCAGGTCCATCTCATGCGCGATCGCCCGCGCGAGCGAGGACTTGCCGGTTCCGGGGCTGCCGGTGACGAGCAGCGGACGCCGCAGATGGAGGGCCGCGTTGACCACGTCCGCGTGTTCGGGCTCGATCAGATACGGCGCCGGGCGCGCCGGACCGGAAGCGGACGGCGTCCGCTCCCCGCCGGGGGCCGCCCCGTCAGGCGCCGCCCGCTCCCCGGCGCCGAAGCGGCGCCACGGCGGGGCGGGCGGCATCTCCATGTGCCGGGGCACGCCGTCCCCCCGGAACAGCCGCCAGTCGGGCTCTCCAAGCGGATTCATCGGGGAACCTCCCTCTCGGCCCGCCTCAGCGGACATCGCGCGCCTCCTGCCGTCTCTCTCACTGCCGCCGCGGATCCCACCGTCACTCCGTGGGGTCCACAAGGTCCAGCCGTGGCAGCGCCCGCCCGGCATCGGCCCAGGCGAGCACCGGCCGCCCGGTGTACTCGTCGGGCCGTTGCAGGGTCTTCGTACGGTAGGTCCGTACGGCCTCGGGCAGTTGACGGGTGCTCGCCCCCGCCGCGTGGCGCACGGCCGGGGAGCCCTGCTCCCCGCTGCGGTCCCACAGCACCACCGGAACGCCCGCGGCCAGACACATCTGCACCACACCGGTGCGCCGGTGGGCCGCCACATCGACGGTGACCCGGGCGGTGAGCCGCTCCATGAGCAGACCGCACACCGCCTCCGGGTCCGGGGCCATGGTGTCGTCGATATGCACGGGCTCCTCGGCCTCCAGCCGGGCCCAGCGCTCCCGCCACTGGTCCAGCATCGTGCCGCCGTTCAGCTCCCGCAGCTCGGGGCAGTTGACGACCAGGGGGTACGGGGTGCCGAGCCGGATGGGGAGCACCGCTCCCGGCCCCGCGGCCTTCCAGCGGTCCACGGGCACCTCCAGGGCGTCCCGGTCCACGATCAGCTCGATGACGGGCCGCGGCCCCGAGGGGTCGGGGCGGCGCAGCGAGCCCACGGCGGCGAGGATCTCCTGGGCCACCTCCTGCGCGCCGCGCGGCCGTTCGCTGTCGTCCGACACCTGGCGCAGCCCGTCCCCGTCGTCGCACCACAGCCGCAGCCGGTAGCGCTCCGGGCCGTCCTCCCGCGCCGCCACCGGCGTACCGACCGGTGCGGCCCCGCAGCGGTCCAGCTTGGCCACGACGCGGGGCGCGGCGCCCCGGGCGGCGTTCCTGGCCCACTGCTCGGCGTCGTGGCGGCGGTCCATCAGGGCGGCGTCATGGACACCGAGACGGCGGGCGACCGCCGCGTTCCACCGCCGCAGCGCGGCACGCTGCTCCGCCGGGCAGCATCCGGCGGCCACGAACTCCACGGCCCGCAGCAGGCCGGGCACGGCGGGCAGGACCCCGTCGTCGGCCGCCGCGCTGTCCCCGTGCAGCCCTTCCACATGGGCGATCAGCGCCTCGAACCGCCCGCCGCGTCCGGTGTCGTCCCCGCTGTCCCCGTCGTGGTGAGCGTCGTGGTGCCCGTCGTGCTGACCGCCGTGGTGCCCGTCACCGCCGGTGAGCAGCGCCGCGGGCAGGGCCGCCAGCGGCAGCGCCGCCCGTACGGCGCCGGGGACACCGGCCGCGGCGGCCGCGGGCAGGGCGCGCAGCTGGACCAGCAGCCGCTCGTGCTCACCCGGCGAGAGCAGCTTGGGCAGCCCGTGCCGGCGCCCTATGGCGAGGAGGTCGTCGGCCACCGGGCCCGCCGTGCCGCGCACCGCCTCGACCAGCGCGGGCAGCGCACGCCCCCGGGTGAGCAGCAGATGGGCGAACTCCTCGGCGGTGGGCACGCCGTCCGCGCGATGGCCGAGGCCGCACTGCCGGGCGACCGTACGGCAGCAGCGGACCCACCCCTCGGACAGCGGCAGCGGCCCGTCCAGCAGGGCGACGAGCTCGGCGTAGGCGGGGTGGTCGCGTACGTCCTCCGCGGGCTGCCGGGGCAGCAAGTGGCCCGCCCCGGCGTCGTCCAGCTCCCGCGTCACGCGCTGCCAGGGGATCCCCCAGGCGCGGCGCAGCGTCCCATGGACGCGGAGCTTGGCCGTGACGAGCCCGACGACGGCGCCCTCCTCGTTGGACCACAACGGGCCGCCGCTGTAGGCCGGTTCGATGTCCAGGGCGCGCTCGGCCCCGTCGAAGTAGCCGAACCGCCCGTCGCACGCGCTCACTTCGGCGTCCGCGAACACCCCCGGCTCACCGCTGCCGTGCCAGGCCCGTACGAGCTGCCGCTTGGCCATCGGGTGCCAGCGCGGTGGCTCGATCGCGGGCGGCAGGGCCCCGTTCAGCCGCAGGACGGCGAGGTCGCCGTTCCACTCGAAGGCGCCCAGGCCGCCGTCGTCGGTCCGGGGCGGTATCCAGACCGCCAGCTCTGCGTGGGCCTCGACGGTGTGCTCCGGTCCGTGGAGCCGTACGGACACCGCGATCGGGCCCGGGTGGTCCGGGGCCAGCATGTCCTTCCCCAGTGCGCTGTTGACCACATGAGCGCATGTCAGCAGATGGCGGCGCGGCAGCAGGACGCCCGCGCCCGCCGGTCTTCCGTCGGCCTTGGCGAGAATGGACACCGCGGGCCGTGACGAGACCCCGTGCGCGTGGAACCAACCCATGGCTTCAGGCCGCGGGGCCGGGCCGGGACGGCGGCACCGCCGGTACTGACGGCTCGGATGGCTCGGACCGCCCGGACGGCTCGGACGGCCGCCAGGTGGCCGAAATGGTCAGGTTGGCGTTCCCATTGGCGCCCACGATGCCGAGTTTGAGGTCCTGGCCGACCTGCACCCCGAACTGCACGGTGAACTCCTGTGGCGGATGCGGGGCCGAGCTGACGGCGTCGTGTACGTCCTGGAGCACCGGCCCCAGCCCTCGCAGGATGACGCCCAGACCGGCGTTGGCGAGCGTGGCCGCGGCCCGCGCCCCGCGCCCCACCGGGGTCACGCCGCCGACGCCACCGACGCCGCCGTACTCGTCCTCGGGGGAGGCGTCTCCTACGGGGGCCAGTTCCAGCCGTACGGTCGTGCCGTCCGCCAGGGGGATCTCACGGTGTTCCGTCACATTCCTCATCATGCCGATCATCAGGCGTCCGGTCTGCCCCTTCGCACCAAACGCCGCCGGAACGACGGGCGGGGGAACGGGGCGCGGCCACGGGGCGCGGGGCCACGGGGCGCCCGCCCCACCGCGTGAGGTCGATGTCGGATTCCCGCGAGCCTGCCCCCACCCCGCTGGCGGATGCTTGACCCATGCACACCGACACCGACCGGTGCCTCCGCGCCGCACAGGCGAAGGACGCCCGCTTCGACGGGTGGTTCTTCATCGCCGTCGTGACCACCGGGATCTACTGCCGGCCGAGCTGCCCGGTCGTCGGGCCCAAGCCCGAGAACATGCGGTTCTACCCCAGCGCCGCGGCCGCCCAGCAGGCCGGGTTCCGGGCCTGTAAGCGGTGCCGTCCGGACGCCAGCCCCGGCTCGCCGCAGTGGAACGAGCGGGCGGACTTGGTAGCCCGCGCCATGCGGCTGATCGCCGACGGTGTGGTGGACCGGGACGGGGTCCCGGGCCTCGCGGCCCGGCTGGGATACAGCACCCGGCAGGTCGAGCGACAGCTGCTCGCCGAGCTCGGCGCGGGCCCGCTCGCGCTCGCCAGGGCCCAGCGGGCACAGACCGCGCGGCTGCTGATCGAGACCAGCGCCCTGCCGATGGCGGACATCGCCTTCGCGGCCGGATTCGCCAGCGTCCGCGCGTTCAACGAAACCGTACGGGAGATCTTCGCGCTCTCCCCGACCGAGCTGCGGCAGCGGGCCGGCCGGGGGCCGCGGACCAGCGTGCCCGGCGCGCTCACGCTACGGCTGCCGTTCCGGGCGCCGCTGTGCCCGGACAACCTCTTCGGCCACCTCGCCGCCACCGCCGTCCCCGGCGTCGAGGAGTGGCGCGACGGCGCGTACCGGCGCACCCTGCGGCTGCCGTACGGACCCGGGGTGGTCGCCCTCAGCCCCCGGCCGGACCACATCGCCTGCCAGCTCTCCCTCGCCGACCTGCGCGACCTGGCCGGGGCGATCAGCCGCTGCCGGCGGCTGCTCGACCTCGACGCGGACCCGGCCGCCGTGGACGACCTGCTCCGTACGGACCTCCAGCTGGCCCCACTGGTCGACAAGGCCCCGGGGCGGCGGGTGCCGCGCGCGGTGGACGCGGACGAGTTCGCGGTGCGCGCGGTGCTCGGCCAGCAGGTGTCCACGGCGGCCGCCCGCACCCACGCCGGGCGCCTGGTGGCGGCGCACGGCGAGCCCGTGGAGGACCCGGCGGGCGGTCTGACCCACCTCTTCCCGACCGTCCAGGCCCTCGCCGGGCTCGACCCCGAGAAGCTGGCCATGCCCCGCACCCGCCGCACCACCCTCACCGGGCTGATCGACGCGCTCGCCGAGGGCCGGGTCGCGCTCGGCGTAGGCAGCGACTGGGACGAGGCCCGCACGCGCCTCGGTGCGCTGCCGGGGCTCGGCCCCTGGACCGTCGAGGTGATCGCGATGCGCGCCCTCGGCGACCCGGACGCCTTTCTCCCCACCGACCTCGGAGTGCGCCGGGCCGCCGCCGAACTGGGCCTGCCCGCCACGCCCGGCGCCCTCACCCGCCACTCGACCCACTGGCGCCCGTGGCGCGCCTACGCCGTCCAATACCTATGGGCCACAGACGCGGCCCACGCCATCAACCGCCTACCGGCGGCATAACGGCCCGAGGAACACCATGACCCGCACCCACACCACCATCGACAGCCCCTACGGCCCCCTAACCCTCGTAGCCACCGGCACCGACCTGTCCGGCCTCTACATGCTCGAGCAGCGCCACCGCCCACCCGAGGAGACCTTCGGCGGCCCCGGCGACCCAGCCGACACCCCCTTCGCCGAAACCATCCGCCAGCTCACGGCGTACTTCACGGGCGAGCTGACCGAGTTCGACCTGCCGCTGCACCTGGACGGCACGCCCTTCCAGCGCCGCGTCTGGGCCGAGCTGCGGGCCATCCCGTACGGCGAGACCTGGTCGTACGGCCGACTGGCCGACCGCATCGGACAGCCGACCGCCTCCCGCGCGGTGGGCCTGGCCAACGGCAAGAACCCGATCGGCATCATCGTCCCCTGCCACCGAGTGGTGGGCTCATCCGGCAGCCTCACCGGCTACGGCGGCGGCCTGGACCGCAAACGACGGCTGCTGGAGTTCGAGGCACGGCAGGAACTGCCCGGCCTCTTCTGACGCTGAAGTCAGCGATCAGCGATCAGCGAAGTCGGCGATCAGCCCGCGGCGATGCGATCCAACAACACGGGCAGCGCCACACCGATGGGCTCGCGAACGACCTCGTCCGCGAGCTCGTCGTACGGCGTCGGCTCCGCGTTGACGATGATCAGCCGAGCCCCATGCTCGGCGGCCAGCCCGGCAAGCGAGGCCGCGGGCTGAACCTGGAGGCTGCTACCGACCGCGATGAAGATCTCGCACGCCTGCGCCACCGCGACCGCTTCCGTCAGCACCTCCGGATCGAGGTTCTCCCCGAACATCACCGTGGCCGACTTCAGGATCCCGCCGCACTCCCGGCACGCCGGATCCGCCTCACCCGCCGCGACCCGCTCCAACGCCTCGTCCATCCCGGACCGCGCCTCGCAGTGGGTGCACCGCACGGCCCGCGCGGTGCCGTGCAGTTCCAGCACCTTGCGCGCGGGCATCCCGGCGATCTGGTGCAGCCCGTCCACGTTCTGGGTGATCACCCGCACCGGCACCCCCGAGCGCTCCAGCCGGGCGATGGCCTCATGCGCCCCGTTGGGCCGGGCGCGCAGCGCCTCGCTGTCGCGCCGCATCTCCCAGGAGCGGCGCCGGATGTCGGGGTCGGTCATGTAGTACTCGTACGTCACGAGCTTCTCCGCCTCGGGATCGCGCCGCCACAACCCCTGCGGACCGCGGTAGTCGGGGATCCCGGAGTCGGTGGAGATGCCCGCCCCGCTCAGGATCGCCACCAGCGGCCGGTGCGTCGCCTCACTGCTCATGCGGCGAGCGTACGCACGCGTCGCGACCGGCGGCGAGTGCCTTTAACCGGACGGGTAGAGTCCGGCCCGGCACAGGTCAGGCACGGCACAGGTCAGGCCCGGCACAAGCACGGCACAGGCACGGCATACGGGGAGAGTACGGGGATGGGACGGTTTCTCTGGCTGAGCGGGCAAACCCTGAGCGGGCAAACCCGGAGCGAGAAGGAGCAACCGCCGCAGGACGGCGGCCTCACCTGGCAGATACGGATCTCCGATACCGCCCCCCAGCCCGGCCGGGCCTTCGGCCCCCTCGCCTTCCCCGAACGCCGCGACCCGCCCGGCGGCGATCTGAAGGCGTACCGCGCCGCCCGTAAGGACGGCACCCGCGTGTTCACCCTCTGGGCCGACCCCTACCGCGGGCAGGTTTTCGCGCAGGTTGTCACCGCGTCGGCGGTCAAGGGTGGTCCGGCCACGTACGAGGTGCTGGGCGCCGCCGGTGAATCCCTCGCCCTCATCACCCGCGAACCGGCCATGAGGGGCGGCAGGATCCGCACCCGCTGGACCGTCCGGCAGACCGGCGCGCCGCCCGCCGTCGGACTGAAGGGGCGGGCCTTCTGGTGGTTCGTGTGGTGGCTGATCTCACCCGTCCAGGTGGCCATCGCGATCGGCAGCATCATCGGTGGCGGTGACGTCGCCCGCACCCCGCGCCGTACGAAGTGGCGCGCCGACCGCCGGATCGTCCTCGACTTCCACAGCGGCCCCGGCGGCGCCTTCGAGCTCGAGGCCGTGGCGGACTGGTGGGACAACCGCGTGATCGCTTCCCTGGTCGCCCTGCTCGAAAGCCACAGCGGCTGGCTGGGCAGCGAATGGGACACCGCCGACCGCTGACACCCGCGTGCCCACCGTAGCCGGGCCGACCGGGCCCGATTCGCGCGGTACGTCACCGAGGCGTGGTGAGCGCCGACTTCAGGTAGTCCTCCACGCGCACCGTAGGGCGGCCGAGCAGATCGGCGAGCGTGGGGTCGACCGGGGCGAAGTCCCCTGCGCGGGCCGCGGCGAAGAGGCCGACGAGCAGGTCGGCCGACGGCTCGGGCACCCCATGGCTGACCAACCGCGCCCGGTACTCGTCGTCGGAGACGACCACCCGGCGGATCGGGCGGCCCGTCAGCCGAGTGAGGATCTCCGCGATTTCGGCCATGTCGATCACCTCGGGGCCGGTGAGCGCGGGGCTCAGGCCGTCCAGAACCTCGCCGGTCAGGGCGAGGACCGCCGCGTCGGCGAGGTCGGCGTGGGCGGTCCAGGCGACCGGCCCGTCCTCGGGCACGGCCAGGACGCCCGTTTCCAGCGCGCCCCTGACCAGCTCCACGGCCGATGAGATGTAGAAGCCGTTGCGCAGCGAGGTGAAGGGGACACCGGACTGCCGCAGCGCCTCCTCGGTGGCGGCGTGGTCGGGCATCGGGACGAACGGCGAGGACGGGCTCGCGCCCATGTGGCTCGTGTAGAGGATCCGCTTGGCCCTGGCCGCCGCCGCGGCCGCGATGGCCGTGCGGTGGCCTCGGACGGCGGCCTCGCCCGTGGTGCCCGTCGAGACGATCAGGATCTTCGAGGCGCCCTCGAAGGCGTGGGCGAGGGTGTCCGGGTCGGCGAAGTCGCCCCGGCGGACGCGCACGCCCCGCGCGCCGAGGCCCCGCGCCGCCTCCACATCGCGCACGCTGACGCCGATCTCCTCGGCGGGGACGGCTTCCAGCAGCCGTTCGGCGACCATCCGGCCGAGCTGGCCATTGGCTCCGGTAACGATGATCACGGCGATCTCCTCTGCGTGTTTCCAGTGCTATCGCCATCAACGTATCACCGGAAACGGAGAGTCGCTAACGGCGGCCTGTTATCGTTGGAAGCATGGAGAGGGAGGGCGCCATCGCGCCGAACGCGGACCACGACGCGAGCCACGAGGCAAACCGAGACCGCGACGGGAACCGCGACGGAAATCGGGACGGGAACCGCGACCGCATCGTCGCGGCCGCCGCCCGGCTGCTGTCCGACGGCGGCCCCGACGCGGTCTCGACCCGGGCGGTGAGCTCCGCGGCCGGGGTGCAGCCGCCGACCATCTACCGGCTCTTCGGCGACAAACAGGGCCTGCTCGACGCGGTCGTCGCGTACGGCTTCGCGGAGTACGTGAACAGCAAGGCCGCCGAGGAACCCACCGATGACCCGGTCGAGGACCTGCGCGCCGGCTGGGATCAGCACATCGGCCTGGGCCTGGCCAACCCGGCGCTGTACTCGCTGATGTACGGCGGGCACCGCCCCGGGGTGTCCTCACCGGCCGCCGTCACCGCCTTCGAGATGCTCGCCCGGCTCATCCGGCGCATCGCCGAGGCGGGGCGGCTCGCCATCCCCGAGGAGCGCGCCGCGGCCCTGGTCCACGCGGCGGGCTGCGGTACGACGTTCACGCTCATCGCCACGCCCGAGGACCGCCGCGATCCGGAGCTGTCCCGTACCGCCCGCGAGGCGGCCATCGCGGCGATCACCACGGACGCGCCCGCCGCCACCGAGCCCGGGCCCGTCGCGGCCGCCGTCACCCTGCGCGCCGCGCTGCCCCGGACGGACGCGCTGACCGCGCCCGAACGCGGCCTCCTGCGGGAATGGCTGGACCGGATCGCCGATCCGGAGCGTCGGCGCTCAGATACCCCCTAGCCCGAGACCGCCAGCCGGTGCGTACGCGCCGCCAGATCGCTGATGCGGGCCCCGTCGAAGCCGAAGACGGCGCTGCGCACCCGGTCCTCCAGCGGCTCGGTCCACTGCGCCGGGATGGCCGCCGCGCCGCACAGCACTCCCGCGACCGAACCGGCCGTGGCGCCGTTGGAGTCGGTGTCCAGGCCGCCGCGCACCGTCAGGGCGACCGTGGCCGTGAAGTCGCCCGCGCCATAGAGCAGCCCGGCCGTGAGGACGGCGGCGTTGGGCACCACATGGATCCAGGGCAGTCCGGCGGTCTCCCGCTCGAGCTGGGCGAGCGCGTCCGCCCACGCCACGCCCGCGTCGTGCAGGGACGCGATCCGGCGCACCGTACGGGCCAGGCGGCAGCGCGGCGGGATCCGGTCCAGGGAGCTGTCGACGGCGGCGCGCGGACCGTCCGCCGTGAACGCGGCCGCGATCAGCGCGGCCGCCCACATCGCCCCGTACACCCCGTTGCCGGTGTGGGAGAGGACGGCGTCGCGGCGGGCCATCGCGGCGGCGCGCCGCGGATCGCCGGGGTTGACCCAGCCGTGGACATCGGCACGGATCAGGGCGCCGATCCACTCCTGGTAGGGGTTGTCGAGGGTCGCGGTGAGCGGCGGCCTCACCCCGGCCGTGAGATTGCGGTAGGCGGCCCGCTCGGCGGTGAAGGTCTGTAGGTACGGCAGGCGCAGCAGCCACACCTCGCCGACCTGCTCGGTGCTGAAGCAGGGGCCGTACGTCTCCAGCAGGTGCAGGCCGAGGACGGAGTAGTCCACGTCGTCGTCCCGGCAACTGCCGTGGATCCGGCCGCGCACACAACTCTGCCATTCGGGGCGCAGCTCGAACTCCACCGGGTCGGGCGGCGGCTCCAGCGCGGGGAGGTAGTCGGTCAGCGGGAGGGCGTCGGCGCGGCGCAGATACCGGTCGATGCGGTCGCGGGTCCAATGGTCGCCGTTCTCGACGGGTTTGCCGAGCATGTTCCCGGCGATCCGGCCGAGCCAGCCGCCGAGGATCCGGTCCGCGAGTGCGCTCCCGCTGAGGGCCATGGGTCAGGTGTACCGTTCCAATGGGAGTTGGCCAGTGTCGGTCAACTCGCTACAGACCAGGCTGTTTGGGGCCTGGTGACCTCGCGAACGGTCTTCGAGGTCGGGGAGCGGCACGAGTTGGTCACTTTGGCGCGGTCGGGTCTTGCCGCCCTGGTGAGGCGTGCCCGTTGTCCTGGGTGGGCTCGTGGTCCCGTGTGGCCTGGGCAGGGATGCGGTCTGGCCGGTAGCTCTCCGCCGCCCGATCCTCTGGTCGGGTGCGGTCGTACCTGGCCGACGCCGGATCCTGTGTCCCAGGCCACGCCGTCCGATCGCCACGGCGGCACTGTGGTGCCGGGTGACGGTGGTCTTGGTCTGCTGCTGGAGCGGGCTCTTCCAGTACCTCTCGCCCCAGATCGAGGTGTACGCGGGGTCGACGGCGATGACGGCCAGGCCCTGGTGACAGGCCATGGAGCGCAGTCGTTCGCGGAAGCGTGCGGTAGGGATCTGGGCCACGGTGCGGCGGAAGGCCTTGCCCCGGCGGCCGCGGCCCATGGTCTCCCGGCCGGTGGTGCGGGCGTCGGCGAAGCCCAGGTTCTCGATCACGATGGCGGCGCAGTCGTGCTCGTGGGCGAGGGCGGTGAGGCGCGTGATGGCCGCTCGCAGGTGTCCGTCCCGTGTGGTGGTGGGGCCGGTCAGCTCCAGCGGGATCGTGTGGGGTTCGCCGACGGGGTTGCCGTGTGGGTCGAGGACGATGGCGGCGAGGTGGTCGGCGTTGAGGTCGACGGCGAGCAGTCTCGCGCCGGACGCCCGGATCTCTTCCGGGCTCGGGGGTGGGGTGGTGCTGGTGGACCATGACGCGTCCAGGTACCAGCGGGCGCGGGCGGGGTCATGGACGATGTCGTAGCGCAGGGCCCGGTGGGCGCTGACCCGGTCCAGCCACTCCGGCCGGCGGTGGTGGAAGGTGACCGTGCAGGAGAGCCGGTAGCGGCCGCGCGGGGCGTTGGCCAGATACCGCAAGGGTTCTGGCAGCAGCAGCGTGAGCGAGCCGTCCGCGGGGTCGACGGTGATGGTGTAGTTGCCGTGCGGGGCCCCGGACTCGCCGTCGGCGGTCAGGAACAGGCGGGCAGCATCCCACCGCTTCCGCCAGTCGGCCTCGGTCAGGCCGGTCTCCGCGAGGCGGTGACGGGTCCCGGCCAGCCGACGCCCGCCCACCGTGACTGACGGTCGCCCCTGGTCGATCTGCTGCTCGACCACCGCCAGCCGGGCTTGGAGCTTGCTCAGGTGCCGCTGTTTCTGCCAGCGTTCCGCCCGGTCGGCATACCCGCGCACCTGGCCCTGCCTGTGCCCGCACGCCACCGCCAGCCGCTGTTCGATCTTCCAGATGCGGCGGCGCAGACCGGCCCGTTCATCGATCAGGCAGCGCATCGACAGCTGGTACTGGTCTTCTGACACCCGGGTCATCGCGCCCGCCCACCTTGACGAGGACACCGCCGTCAGCTGCTTCTTCCGCTCCGCCCGCCCGGTCTGCCGCGCCGGGACGTTCCCCGTCCGGACACGTGCGGCGAGATCGGCCCGCTGGTGGTGGCCCAGGTGCTTGCCGACCAGCGTCAGGACCTTCACATCCGCCGCCGTCAGATCCTTCAGCCGGTCCCGGATCCGCGCGCCGCACGGAGCGGCCACCGTGAACGGGGCAGCGATCACACGCAGCTCGCGCTCCCTCCCCCGCTTGCGCGCCACCAGCCACTCCCATCGCCGCATCGAACGAATCCGCCATCACCGATCATGCATTCCCCATACCCCCAACACTCTGAGAAGCGGCCCCGCTCACCCCATCGAGCGACACCCCGGCCAACCACGACCAACAACCGAATCAGCAGTCGGCAACCCGTCTGAGGTGGGTGTACCGGCGGGTCCGTGCCGGATAAGGTCACAGCGGCGCGACCGCCTGTGCGAATGCGAGGGGTTACCAAGGTGACGGACGCTGCGAGGGCAGAGGGCGGGACAGGGACCAGGACATGGGCGGAGGGCCAGGCGACGCCTCCGAAGCGCGTGCTGATCGCCGCGGACAAGTTCAAGGGCTCGCTCACCGCGGTGGAGGTCGCCGAGCGCGTCACGGCGGGTCTGCGCCGCGGCGCGCCCCGGGGCGGCGAGGGCCTGCGGATCGCGGCGCTGCCCGTCGCCGACGGCGGGGACGGCACGGTGGACGCGGCGGTCGCGGCCGGTTTCGAACGGCGCGAGGCGCGGGTCACCGGCCCGCTGGGCGCGCCGGTGACGGCCGCGTACGCGCTGCACGGGACCACGGCCGTGGTGGAGATGGCCGAGGCGTCCGGGCTGCGCCATCTGCCGAAGGGGGTCTTCGCGCCGCTCACCGCGACCACGTACGGCAGCGGGGAGCTGCTGCGCGCGGCACTGGACGCGGGCGCCCGCACGATCGTCTTCGGCGTGGGCGGCAGCGCCACGACGGATGGCGGCGCGGGGATGCTCAGCGCGCTGGGCGCGCGCTTCCTGCGGGAGGACGGTACCCCTGTCGCACCGGGCGGGGGCCCGCTGCGGGACCTCGCGACGGCGGATCTGTCCGGCCTCGACCCGCGCCTCGCACACACCGAGACGGTCCTGGCCAGCGACGTCGACAACCCCCTCACCGGGCCGAAGGGCGCGGCGGCGGTCTACGGCCCGCAGAAGGGCGCGGGCGAGGACGATGTGGCGGCCCTGGACGCCGCGCTCGCCCACTACGTACGCGTCCTGGAGCGCGCGGTCGGAGCCTCGGCCGCCGAGTACGCGCTCGCGCCCGGCGGGGGCGCGGCGGGCGGCATCGGCTTCGGCGCACTCATCGGCCTGGGCGCGGCCTTCCGACCCGGCATCGAGGTGATGCTCGACGTCCTCGGCTTCCCCGCGGCGCTGGAGGGCACCGACCTGGTGATCACGGGGGAGGGCTCGCTGGACGAGCAGACCCTACACGGCAAGGCCCCGGCCGGCGTCGCGGCGGCGGCCCGCGCGCGGGGCATCGAGGTGGTCGCGGTCTGCGGCCGCCTGACCCTGGCCCCGGCGGCCCTGGGCAACGCGGGCATCCGCCGCGCCTACGCCCTCACCGACCTGGAGCCGGACCCGGCCCGCTGCATCGCCGAGGCCGGCCCTCTCCTGGAACGCACCGCAGCCCGCCTGGCGGCGGACTTCCTCGCCTGACAGCGCGCCCCACCGGGGGGCTGTTCCCCACCCCGCCCCTTCCCGAACCGAGGTCAGGCCCCCGGCCCCCCGCCGGGGCTGCGCCCCGCGCCCGACGGGGCTGTCGTGGGTTTCGCGGGGCTGCGCCCTTGCCGTGGTTCCGTGGGTTCGGCTCTGCCGTTGGGCCGCTGGCCGAGGGTTTGTTCCCCACCCCGCTCCTTCCCGAACCCGGGGGCAAGCCCTCGGCCCCCACGGGGCTCCGCCCCGGCCCCCACGGGGCTCCGCCCCGGCCCCCGTGGGGCTCTGGCTCGCGCCCCGTGGGGCTGCGTCCCGGCCCCGGTGGGGCTCCGACTCGGCCCCCATGGGGCTGCGCCCCAACCCCCAGGGCTGTGCCCCGCCCCCACGGGCGGGCTGTGCCCCGGCCCCCGCCGGGAGCTGCTGGAGCCTGCGGGGCTGGGTCCCGGATCTGCGGGGCTGTGCTCCGATCTCCGCGGGCCTGCGTTCGGACCCGCAGGGGCTTGGTCCCAGGACCCAGGGGTGCGCCCTTGCCCTCGCTCCGTGGGTCGGGCTCTGCGGCTGCGGCCCCTGGTTCCTCGGCCTGGGAGGGCACCGGCCCCTGCCCTCGCCCGGCAGGGGCTCGAGCGTCGCGGCGGCGGCAGAGGGGGGGGCGGAGCCCCGGTGGGGGGCCGGGGGCTTGTCCCCGGATTCGGGAAGGGGCGGGGTGGGGAACAAGCCCCTGGCAGGGCCACCGGGCCACCCGGTCCGGGCGGAGGCCCCGCGGGCGGGGGCGGCCCCGGAACGCCGAACGGGGTGGGCCCGAGCACAATGCTCGGGCCCACCCCATCCGGCAGATGCGGCCGCCGGCCGCTACGGCAGCTGGGCTGCCCTTGCCTCGCGGCGGTTGTCGCGGAACGCGTTCACCCGGCGCGCCGTGGCGAAGAGGGGGATCACCGCGCCCATGACGACCTGGAGGGCGCAGGCCGACTGGAGGAGGAGCTCACCGCCGGGGGCCTCGAAGGCCCAGGCGGCCAGCAGGGCCATGCTGGTGACGATCCAGCCGAGCATGGCCACCGCGAGCCGGCCGCGCGGCTTCGGGTACTCCACCCGGCTCACCATCAGCCACGCCACGCCCACGATCGCGAGCAGCGTCGGCACGAACGGCAGCCCCAGCAGCACCACCGAGACGACCGTCAGTGCGCCGAACGGACTCGGCATGCCCTGGAACACGCCGTCACGCAGCGTGACACAGGAGAATCTCGCAAGCCGCAGCACCACCGCCAGCAGCACCACGATCGCGCCCACCACCGAGACCCGCTGATACGCGTCGTCGGACACCATCCCCCAGACGAGGACGAAGTACGCGGGGGCCAGCCCGAAGCTGATCAGGTCGGAGAGGTTGTCCAGCTCCGCGCCCATCGCCGAGCTGCGCAGCTTCCGCGCGACGAGCCCGTCGAAGAGGTCGAAGACGGAGGCGAGCAGCATCAGCATCACCGCGGAGGCGGCGCTGTGCCGGGTCATCCCGCCGTCCTCGCTGCCCGTGAGGTGCGGGATGAGGACGCCGGTGGTGGTGAAGTAGACCGCCAGGAAGCCACACGTGGCATTGCCCAGGGTCAGCGTGTCGGCTATCGACAGCCGCGTCGACAGCGGCATGTCGTCCGTCTCGTCGACGCAGGTCGCGTCCACCTCGGCCTCGGGGACCCAGGCGGCCTGCGTATCGGGATCAATCACGGTCAAGGCGAGTCACCCCCGCGGTGGTGGCCTGGCCGACCTCGACCGCGACATCGACACCCTCGGGGAGGTATACGTCGACCCGCGAGCCGAAGCGGATGAGACCGATCCGCTCACCCTGTTCGACCTTCGTGCCCTGTGGCACATAAGGCACGATACGCCGGGCGACGGCGCCGGCGATCTGGACCATCTCGATGTCGCCCAGCTCGGTGTCGAAGTGCCAGACGACCCGCTCGTTGTTCTCGCTCTCCTTGTTGAACGCGGGAACGAAGCCGCCGGGGATGTGCTCCACGGAGGTCACCGTACCGGCCAGCGGAGCGCGGTTGACGTGGACGTTGAGCGGGCTCATGAAGATGGCGACGCGGGTGCGCCCGTCCTTCCACGGCATGATGCTCTGCACCACGCCGTCGGCCGGGGAGATCACACGGCCCTGCGTGATCTCTCTCTCGGGGTCGCGGAAGAACCACAGCATGCCCGCCGCGAGCGCGGTGGCGGGCACGGCGACCGCCGCCCAGCGTCCGGAGCGGCGGGACCGAGCAAGACTGACCGCCGCGGTGGCGACGGTCGGGAGGAGCCACGGCGACGCTCCGCGCGCGAGGCGTACACCGGCCAGGCTGTCGCGTTGTGCAGAGGATTGGCTGTGGGGCATGGATGACCTTCGTAGCGGAGGATGCCGCGACGCAAGACTGGGGACGGCGGCTTTACGGGATGGTATCGGTTGCGAGCGGTAACTGGGCAAGCGCCAGGGCCCGTCGGTGGCTTGTCAGTGACCGAAGACCCTCGGCGCGGTGTGACCTTCTTCTCTCGGATACCACCCCAAAAGGGACGTTCAGTCTTGGGTTCGGTATTCCTCCAGAAGCCTCCGTCCAATAATCATTTTCTGAATCTCAGCGGTCCCTTCGCCGATGAGAAGCATCGGTGCCTCCCGGTAGAGCCGCTCGATCTCGTATTCCTTGGAGAAGCCGTACCCGCCATGGATGCGGAAGGCGTCCTCCACGACCTCTTTGCAGTACTCCGACGCCAGGTACTTCGCCATTCCCGCCTCGAGGTCGTTGCGCGCGCCCGAATCCTTCTTCCGGGCCGCATTGACCATCATCGCATGCGCCGCCTCGACCTTTGTTCCCATTTCGGCCAGTTTGAACTGGATGGCCTGGTGCTGGGCGATCGGCTTACCGAAGGTATGCCGCTGCTGTGCGTATGCGACGCCCAGCTCGAAAGCGCGCCGAGCCACACCACAGCCGCGGGCGGCGACATTCACCCGGCCGACCTCGACTCCGTCCATCATTTGGTAAAAACCTCGGTTCGGCGCTCCGCCGAGCACCCGATCGGCCGGAATGCGCAGTCCGTCCATGATGAGCTCGGTGGTGTCGACCCCCTTGTAGCCCATCTTCTCGATCTTGCCGGGGATGGTCAGACCGGGCCGGACGTCCCCGAAGCCGGGCTCCTTCTCGACCAGGAAGGCGGTCATCGCCTTGTGCGGCGCGACCCCCTCCTGGGCCTCGCCGGTCCGGCACAGGACCGCCACCAGGGTGGAGCTGCCGCCGTTGGTCAGCCACATCTTCTGCCCGTTCAGGACGTACTGATCGCCGTCCCGCACCGCCTTGCTGGTGATGGCCGACACATCCGAGCCAAGACCCGGCTCGGACATCGAGAAGGCGCCCCGGATCTCGCCCAGCGCCATCTTGGGAAGGAAATACTCCTTCTGCTCCTCGGTGCCGTGCTGCTTGAGCATGTACGCCACGATGAAGTGGGTGTTGATGATGCCTGAGACGCTCATCCAGCCGCGGGCGATCTCCTCCACGCACAGTGCGTAGGTGAGCAGTGACTCGCCCAGTCCGCCATATTCCTCCGGGATCATCAGCCCGAAGACGCCGAGCTCCTTCAGTCCCTCGACGATCGCCGTCGGATATTCATCGCGATGTTCCAGCTCGGTCGCGACCGGCAGGATCTCCTTGTCGACAAAATCCCTGACCGTGGAGAGGATCTCCCGCTGGATGTCGGTCAGGCCCTCCGTCTGTGCGAGGCGGCTCATATCACTGCTCTCCCAGCTCCGGGCGGCCCGGCTGCTCGCCGCCCCGCTCCTTGATGTATGCGGCGGTCGGCACCATCACCTTGCGCCGGAAGACACAGACCAGAGTGGAGTCCTGCTTGTAGCCCTTGGTCTCCACATACACGATGCCCCGGTCGGCTTTGGACTTCGACGGCGTCTTGTCCAGGACCGTGGTCTCGCCGTAGATGGTGTCGCCGTGGAAGGTGGGCGCCACATGCCGCAGTGACTCGACCTCCAGATTGGCGATGGCCTTTCCGGAGACATCGGGGACCGACATGCCCAGCAGCAGGGAGTAGATGTAGTTGCCGACCACCACGTTCTTGCCGAAATCGGTCGTCTTCTCGGCGTAGTTGCTGTCCATGTGCAGCGGGTGATGGTTCATGGTGAGCAGACAGAAGAGGTGGTCGTCGTACTCGGTGACCGTCTTCCCCGGCCAGTGCCGGTAGACGTCGCCCACCGTGAACTCCTCATAGGTACGGCCGAACTGCATGGCTCACGCCTCCGGGGGCTGGAAGGTGGACGTACGGCTCATCCCGGCGGCGCGGCCCTTGCCCGCGACGACCAGGGCCATCTTGCGGCTGGCCTCGTCGATCATCTCGTCCCCGAGCATCGCCGAGCCCTTCATACCGCCCTCCGCCGAGGTGCAGTAGTCATACGCGTCCAGGATCAGCTCGGCGTGGTCGTAGTCCTCCTGCGACGGCGAGAAGACCTCATTGGCCGCCTCCACCTGGCCGGGGTGCAGCACCCACTTGCCGTCGTAGCCGAGGGCGGCCGCACGCCCGGCCACCTCGCGGAACCCGTCCACGTTCCGGATCTGGAGGTACGGTCCGTCGATCGCCTGGAGGTCATGCATGCGGGCCGCCATCAGGATCCGCATCAGGATGTAGTGATAGGCGTCCGCCGGATAGCCGGGCGGCTGCTCGCCCACGACCAGCGACTTCATGTTGATGGACGCCATGAAGTCGGCCGGGCCGAAGACGATGGTCTCCAGCCGCGGCGAGGCTCCGGCGATCTCGTCCACGTTGACCAGGCCCTTGGCGTTCTCGATCTGCGCCTCGATGCCGATCCGCCCGATCTCGAAGCCCATCGTCTTCTCGATCTGGGTGAGCAGCAGGTCCAGCGCCACGATTTGCTGGGCGTCCTGCACCTTGGGCAGCATGATGCAGTCCAGGTTCGGGCCCGCGCCCTCCACCACCGTGATGACGTCCCGGTACGTCCAGTGGGTGGTCCAGTCGTTCACCCGCACCACCCGGGTCTTACCGGTCCAGTCGCCCTCGTTCAGCGCCTTGACGATGGTGTGCCGGGCGTCCTCCTTGGCCAGCGGGGCGCAGGCGTCCTCCAGGTCCAGGAAGACCTGGTCGGCCGGGAGTCCCTGGGCCTTCTCCAGGAAGCGCGGATTGGAGCCGGGCACGGCGAGGCACGAACGGCGCGGACGCAGGCGGCCGGCGGCGTCGGGGGCGGTCATACGAGAACCTCCAGAGGGGGAAGCGTGTTCGCGGCGCGGATCTCATCGACGATACGGCCGATGATCTCCGTGATACCGAAGTCCTTGGGGGTGAAAACGGCGGCGACACCCGCGGCGCGCAGGGCGGCCGCGTCCGAGGACGGGATGATCCCGCCGACGATGACGGGAATGTCCTGGGCGCCCGCGGTGCGCATCCGCTCCAGGACGTCCGGCACCAGCTCGGCGTGCGACCCGGACAGGATCGACAGCCCGACGCAGTGCACGTCCTCGGCCACGGCCGCCGAGACGATCTGCTCCGGGGTGAGCCGGATCCCCTGGTAGACCACCTCGAAACCGGCGTCCCTGGCCCGTACTGCGATCTGCTCGGCGCCGTTGCTGTGCCCGTCCAGACCCGGCTTGCCGACCAGCAGCCGCAGCCTTCCGCCGCCCAGATCGGCCGCGGTCTTCCCGACCTTCTCGCGGACCGAGGCCAGCTTGGAGCCCGCCTCCGTGGCGACGGACAGGGGCGCGCCGCCGACCCCGGTGGGGGCGCGGTACTCGCCGAAGACATCGCGCAGCGCCCAGGCCCACTCCCCGGTGGTCACGCCCGCGCGGGCACAGCGCAGGGTGGCCTCCATCAGGTTGTCGGTCCCCACGGCGGCCTTACGGAGGGCACCGAGGGCGTCCTGGGCGGGCCCCTCGTCGCGTCGCTCGCGCCAGGCGTGCAGGGCCGAGACCACCCGTGCCTCGTTCTCCGGGTCCACCGTCATGATCGCGGTGTCGAGGTCGGCGGTGAGCGGATTGGGCTCGGTGGACTCGTAGCAGTTGACGCCGACGATCTTCTCCTCGCCCGCCTCGATCCGCGCCCGGCGCTCGGAGTGGGAGGCCACCAGCCGCGCCTTGAGATAGCCGGACTCGACGGCGGCCATCGCGCCGCCCATCTCCTGGATCCGCTCGATCTCGGCCTCGGCCTCCTCCACCAGCGTGGCGACCTTGGACTCGATCACATGGGAGCCCTCGAAGATGTCGTCGTACTCCAGCAGATCGCTCTCATGGGCGAGGACCTGCTGGATGCGCAGCGACCACTGCTGGTCCCAGGGGCGGGGCAGGCCCAGCGCCTCGTTCCAGGCCGGGAGCTGGACGGCGCGGGCGCGGGCGTCCTTGGAGAGGGTGACGGCCAGCATCTCCAGGACGATGCGCTGGACGTTGTTCTCCGGCTGGGCCTCGGTCAGGCCGAGCGAGTTCACCTGGACGCCGTAGCGGAACCTGCGGTGCTTGGGGTTCTCGATGCCGTACCGCTCGCGGGTGATCCGGTCCCAGATGCGGCCGAAGGCGCGCATCTTGCACATCTCCTCGATGAAGCGGACGCCCGCGTTCACGAAGAAGGAGATCCGGGCCACCACGTCGCCCTTACGGTCCTCGGGAACCTGGCCGGAGGCGAACACCGCGTCCAGTACGGCGACCGCCGTGGACATCGCGAAGGCGATCTCCTGCACCGGAGTGGCCCCGGCCTCCTGGAGGTGGTAGCTGCATATGTTGATCGGGTTCCACTTGGGGATGTGGTTGACCGTGTACGCGATCATGTCGGTGGTCAGCCGCAGGCTCGGGCCCGGCGGGAAGACATGCGTCCCCCGCGACAGGTACTCCTTGACGATGTCGTTCTGCGTCGTCCCCTGGAGCTTTGCGATATCGGCGCCGTGCTCCTCCGCGACGACCTGGTACAGCGCCAGCAGCCACATCGCCGTCGCGTTGATCGTCATGGAGGTGTTCATCCGCTCCAGGGGGATCTCCTGGAACAGCCGCCGCATGTCGCCCAGGTGCGAGACCGGGACCCCGACCCGGCCCACCTCGCCACGGGCGAGGATGTGGTCCGGGTCGTAGCCGGTCTGGGTGGGCAGGTCGAAGGCGACCGAGAGCCCGGTCTGGCCCTTGGCCAGGTTGCGCCGGTACAGCTCGTTGGACGCCTCGGCGGTGGAGTGCCCGGCGTAGGTGCGCATCAGCCAGGGGCGGTCCTTGGGGCGGGGTGTGCCGCTCATCGCACGCCCCGGCTGGGCTTGTGGCCGTCGCGGTCACGGAACAGGTTGATGGCGTCGATGTGCTGCTCGCGCATCGCCTGGTCGCGCACGCCCATGCCCTCCTCGGGGGCCAGGCACAGCACGCCGACCTTGCCCTGGTGGAGGTTGTTGTGGACGTCGTACGTGGCCTGGCCGGTGTCCTCCAACCGGTACGTCTTGGACAGCGTCGGGTGGATCTTGCCCTTGGCGATCAGGCGGTTGGCCTCCCACGCCTCGCGGTAGTTGGCGAAGTGCGAGCCGACGATCCGCTTCAGCGACATCCACAGGTAGCGGTTGTCGTACTCGTGGGTGTAGCCGGAGGTCGAGGCGCAGGTGACGATCGTGCCGCCCTTACGGGTGACATAGACGGACGCGCCGAAGGTCTCCCGGCCCGGGTGCTCGAAGACGATGTCCACGTCCTCGCCGCCGGTCAGCTCGCGGATCTTCTTGCCGAACCGCTTCCACTCGCGCGGGTCCTGGGTGCCGTCGTCCTTCCAGAACGTGTAGTCCTCGGCGGTGCGGTCGATGATCGCCTCGGCGCCCATCCGCCGGCAGATCTCGGCCTTCTGCGGCGAGGAGACCACACAGACCGGGTTGGCCCCGCCGGCCAGCGCGAACTGGGTGGCGTAGGAGCCGAGCCCGCCGCTCGCGCCCCAGATCAGGACGTTGTCGCCCTGCTTCATCCCGGCGCCGTTGCGGGAGACCAGCTGCCGGTAGGCGGTGGAGTTGACCAGGCCCGGGGCGGCCGCCTCCTCCCAGCTCAGATGGGCCGGCTTGGGCATCAGCTGGTTGGACTTGACCAGCGCGATCTCGGCGAGTCCGCCGAAGTTGGTCTCGAAGCCCCAGATGCGCTGCTCGGGGTCGAGCATGGTGTCGTTGTGGCCGTCGGCGCTCTCCAGCTCGACCGACAGACAGTGCGCGACGACCTCGGCGCCCGGCTTCCAGGAGTTCACGCCGGGGCCGGTGCGCAGCACGACGCCCGCGAGGTCGGAGCCGATGATGTGGTACGGCAGGTCGTGCCGCTTGGCCAGGGGGGAGAGCTTGCCGTACCGCTCCAGGAAGCCGAAGGTCGGCAGCGGCTCGAAGATCGAGGTCCACACGGAGTTGTAGTTGACCGAGCTGGCCATCACGGCGACGAGCGCCTCTCCGGGGCCCAGCTCGGGCACCGGCACCTCGTCCACGTGCAGTGACTTGCGGGGGTCCTTCTCCCGGGTGGTGAGGCCCGAGAACATCTCGGCCTCGTCCTTGCGCACGGTCACCGCGCGGTACGACTCGGGGACGCGCAGTGCCGCGAACTCCTCGGGTGCTGTGTCCGACGCCAGGATCGCGTCAAGTATCTCGTTCATCGGTGCCTCCGGCGAAGCGTCCATGAGGGGACGCCTGAGGGAACGCTGGGCTCGTGACGGGTGATTGCTGATGCTGTGCCGTCGGTTCGGCGGAGGTGGTGCTCGATGCGGCGCGGGTGGCGCCGGGTGCCTGGTGACGCAGGCGTTGTCCGGGCGCGCAAAGCGGTTGCGGGGACAGCCGACGCACGATGGTTGGCAGTGCGCCGGCCGCCCGGACATCATCACCGTATGGCACTCTGTGCCACGCCGCAAGACACTGGGTGCCAACAATTTCCCTCAGTTGTCATCTCCAGTGCACACATGAGCAACAACGGCCGCCCCAAGCGGGGCGGCCGTCGCGGTGTGTATCCGGTTGTGCGCGTCCTTCGTCAGTGGCCCTCGTAGCCCTCGTCAGTCGTCCTTCTCCAGCGAGAGGGCGAAGATATGCGCCCGTGCGGTGCCCGAGGGGGCGCCCAGGGTGATCGCCGACAGCTCCTTGCCCGGGTCCAGCTCCACCACCTGGTGGAAGATCGCGGCCTTGGTGCCCAACGGGCCGGTACGGGTGTGGATCTGACTCGTCCGCACCGCCTCCGTCTCCCCGTACGCCGGACCCGACATCCAGGCCGTCAGCTGGATGGTCAGCTTGCCGGTGGAGCCGTCGGCGTACGTGGCCTCGGCGGGGACGGACACGTTGCCGGTGTCGCCCGCGCCCAGCACATGGAGCTTCGTGTAGCCGCCCGCCGCCACCGTGACCTTCTGACCCGCGGCGATGACATTGTTGTTGGAGCCCTCGCTGCCGTTGGTGAACGCGAAGGCGATCCCCTCGTCCTCGGTCTGCCCGGTCTGCGGCAGCTGCGCCATCGGATAGGTGCGGCCCGTACCGTCGAAGTCGCCGTCCCCGTAGTACATCTCGGTGGTGATGGCGTCGTTGTCGAAGTGCCCGGTCAGGTCGACCTGGGTGACCGCGCCCGCCTGCGGCAGCTCCGGCAGGCCCCACGGCTCGGCCGGGGTGGCGACCTTCACCGGGGCGATCCGGAAGTCCGGCCGGGCGCCGGCCGGGTAGATCACCGCCTCGTCCTCCCGGCCCAGCTCCAGCTCGACCTCGCCGTTCCCCAGATCACGCCACTTCGGCGCCGGGCCGCCCACCCCGGCGACCGCCACCCGGCCGCCGATCGAGTGGCGGACGCGGCAGGGCTCCCCGGCCAGGCTGCGCACCCGCACCCAGCGCGTCGTCCCGCCCGTACGCACCCCGCTGACCAGGAAAGCGCCCTGGGTACGGAAGTCGTGCAGCGTGACGTCCTTCCACTCGCCCGGCACCCCGGGGAAGAAGCGGATGGTCCCGCCCCAGCTCTGGCAGAGCATGTCGTGGATGGCCTGTGCGCCCGACAGCGGGGTCTCGATCACCGGACCCGCCTCGTAGTAGTGGGTGTTGGGCTGGATGAACCGCGCCACCAGCTCCCGCAGATACTTCAGCGCGTCATCGCCGCGCCCCATCTGCGTCGAGATCGAGGCCGCGCCCGAGAAGCTGTAGCCGCGCAGCGCGCCCTCGAAGCTGATCCAGTGCTCCAACGAGCGGGCGATCAGGTCCCGGTGCTCCTTCTGGTCCCAGTTGACCAGGTAGAGCGGGTAGACCGAGAGCATATGGGAGTAGTGGCGGTGGGACTTGGCGAAGGGAACCCCGGTGCCGATCATGAAGCCGTTCTCGTCCGCCGGATAGTCGACCAGCTTCTCCAGCACCTCGCGCCACTTGGGCACCAGCGGATCGTCCTTGCCCAGCAACTCGACCGTGGTCAGCAGGGTCTGGCAGGACCAGCGCAGCAGCGCCAGGTCGTAGTTGCAGTCCGGGGCCGCGCCGTACTCGGGGGAGAAGGTCTTCGGCAGGTGCAGCCTGCCGTCCGGCTGCTGGGTGAGGAAGTGGAGGTAGTAGTTGGTGGAGCGGCGCAGCAGCGGATAGAGCACGTCCTCCAGCAGGCCCCGGTCCATGGTGTGGCGGTAGCTCAGCCAGACGTTGTGCAGCGCCCAGGGCAGATTGCCGACCTCGGGGGAGTCCCCGACGCCCGGCACCGGCACCGTGCCGTTGTCCTCGCACTGCGCGTCCGTGGAGCGGCGCAGCCCGGCCGAGTCGGCGCGGTACTCGGGTTTGAGGCCGCTGATGAGCACATCGGTGTTCTCCGCGAGGGTGCGCGGAATCGCGTCAAGCTCCAGGTGGTTGGAGCCGTGCACCGGCCAGTACTCCAGCTGGACGTTGAGGTTCCACCACACCCCGGGCCATGGGGTCGGCTCCACCCACGGGCCGGTGGTGGCCATGACGGGGGCGTGCTCACGGGCGGCGCAGGCCAGCTTGTAGAGCTGGATCCAGTAGAAGCTCTGGAGCATCCCGTCGGGCACCGAGATGAAGCTCTTGCGGTAGAAGCGGTGCCACCACTCGTAGTGGGTGCGCCGCAGGCTGGAGACCGGCAGCGCGGACGCCTTGCGCACGGTGGTCCGCGCCCGGCCCTCCGCGTCCGTACCCGGATAGGAGTGCGCCACGGCCAGGTAGTACGTGCGCTCCCGGCCGCTGCCGCGCTGCTTGTACGCGCTCACCGTCTGCCCGCCCGCCACCAGCGACTGGACGGTGACGCCGAGCCCGTCCTCGGTGCGGCTGACCGGGGCCGGGTTGGGCTCGAAGCCCTTCGGCGGATCCTCGCGGACGATGCGCGGACTGACCGCCGGTGAGGGCTTGAACTCCCAGCGGAACCCCTCCTCGCCGGCGCTCGCCTCGACGGTGGCCAGCAGCGTGGTGCGGTCGTTGTGCACCAGCGCGCGGAGCTTCAGCTCCCCCTTGTCCGTGGTGACCGTGCCGCGCAGCTCGGCGTTCCACAGGTCCAGCCGCAGATCGACGCCGGTGATGGCGCCGACCGGGCGCAGCAGCAGATTGCCCACCGGGAGCCGCGCCACGCCCCAGTCGCTGCCGCCTTGCGTGGGCCGGTGGTCCTGCACCTCGCTGTGGTGGACCGTGAAGCGCAGCGCGTTCTCCCCGGGCTCCTGGTAGATCATCGAGCCGAGCAGGCCATTGCCGAGGAACGGCCCCTCGTACCACGTTCTCGGCAAGCGCTTCCAGAGCAGATCCTGACCGCTGAGGAAGCGCTCCCACTCCTGGTCGGTGCGCATGCCCCGCAGGGTCACCGAATGCTGTGGCTGTGCGGCCGCCTCCTGCTCGGGAAGGGTCACACCGACGGCCGTGCTCGCGGCCGCGCCCGCCGCCACCCGGCCCAGGAATCCACGTCTGCTGACTGGCATCCCGATCTTCTCCCGTCCCCGAAGCGAACAGATTGCTCCGATGATTTGGCTAGACGGGAGCGTAGAAACGGGCTGATGATGCGTCAAGGCACCCGATTGCTCTGATGTATCGAGCGCCGTGTCGAGGATGCGGTGAACGAGGAGGAACGATGCGAACGGCACGATCAAAGGTCACCAGAGCCGTGGCCGCCCTCGCCTGCGCGGCCGCCGTGCTGGTGCCGCTCCGGGCGGCGGCGGCATCGGACGGTCGTGCGCAGGACTGGCGGCTGACCGGAAAGGGGCAGGTCAGTGGCGAGCTCAAGCTGAACAACGAGGGTGCGCTGACCCTGACCGCGCGCCATGGCTCCACCACCGTGCTGCGGCCGTCGGGGCTGGGCATCCGCACCGCCGACACCGATTTCAGCAAGGGCTTGCGGTTTGCGGGGCGCAGCGACCGCAAGGTCCACGAGACCTATACGACCACCACCGGCCGCCGCACCCAGCACACCTCCGACGCCGCCGAGTCGACCTTCACCTTCCGCAAGGACGGGCGGACGCTGAAGGTGGTCATCCGGGTCGCGGCCGATGGCCTGGCCTACCGCTATGTGCTGCCGGACAAGGGGACGGTCACCGTCCTCGGCGAGAGCACCGAGTACGCCGTCCCGCCGTCCGCCGACTCCTTCCTCCTGCCGTACGACAACGGCCGCCAGGACTACGAGTCCGCCCATGACCACGGCACGGTGGCCGACGCCAAGGCGGGCGACTACGGCTATCCGTCGCTCTTCCACATCGGCTCCAGCTGGATGCTTATCGAGGAGGCGGACCTCAACAGCTCCTACGGCGGCTCCCGGCTCACCCTCGACTCCGCCACCGACCGCTTCAAGCTCACCCTCCCCGACCCCGCCGAGGTCAGCGGCCCCGGGCTGACCACCCCCTGGCGGACCATGGTCATCGGAGACCTCGCCACCGTCACCGAGAGCGATCTGCCGACCGATCTGGCCGCCCCCTCCAAGGTCGCCGACACCTCCTGGATCAAGCCGGGCAAGGCGGCCTGGTCCTGGTGGTCGGACGGGCAGAGCCCGACCAGCCTGGACGCCCAGAAGAAGTTCGTGGACTTCGCGGCGCGCGAGGGCTGGGAGTACATCCTGGTGGACTCCGGCTGGAGCGACTCCTGGATGCCCGAGCTGACCGCGTACGCCAAGGAGAAGGGCGTCGGGGTCTGGCTGTGGGCCCGCTGGCAGACCATCGACGCGCAGAGCGAGCGGGACCGGCTGTTCCCGCTGTGGAAGTCCTGGGGGATCGCCGGACTGAAGATCGACTTCCTGGAGTCGGACGGTCAGGACCGGATGCGCTGGTATGACGCGGTCTTCAGGGACAGCGCCCGGCACAAGCTGATGCTGAACTTCCACGGCGCCACGATTCCGCGCGGCCAGGAGCGGACCTGGCCGCAGCTGATGAGCACCGAGGCGGTCAAGGGCGCCGAGGGCACCCGCCCCAAGCCGGGCCGCCAGCCCTTCCCGGCGGCGCACTACACGACCCTGCCCTTCACCCGGAACCTCATCGGGCCCATGGACTTCACCCCGGTGACCTTCACCGGCGTGCGGCCCACGAGCGACGCGGCCGAACTCGCGCTCTCGGTCGTCTACGAGTCCGGGGTGCAGCACTTCGCCGACAGCGTGGAGTCCTACGAGAGCAGGCCGCTCGAGCTGAAGTTCCTGAACCAGGTGCCCACGGTGTGGGACGAGACAAAGCTGGTCGACGGCGACCCCGGCGACCGCGCCGTCCTGGCCCGCCGCTCCGGCGACACCTGGTACCTGGGCGCGATCACCTCGGGCGAGGCCCGCACGCTGGACGAGCCGCTGAGCTTCCTCGGCAAGGGCGGCTGGCGGATCGAGGTGTGGAAGGACGGCCCGGACGGAAAGGTCGTCACCGAGACCAAGGAGGTCACGGCGACCTCCCGGCTCAAGGTGGACGTCCCGAAGAACGGCGGCTTCGCGGCGAAGCTGACGAAGACCGACTGAGGCGCCCGCGCCTGCGCCGCCCCCTGCCGGGGCGGCGCAGGCGCGGCGCGGGCGGGGTCCACCTGTGGGGGGCGGACCCCGCCCCTCGGGCCCGGGGGCGGCCGTTGGAGGGGCGGGTGCCGCCTCTCGTCCCCGCCGCGACGGCGGGACGTCAGACGGCGCAGCCCGGCGGTGCCGAACCGCCTGCTCGGCGGGCCATAGGGTGCGGGGTCTGTCTGCGGGTGTGGGAGGGACGGGTGCCGCCCCTCCCTCCCCGCCGCGTCGGCGGGACGTCAGACGGCGCAGCTCGGCGGTGCCGAGCTGCCTGCTCGGCGGGCCATCGGGTCTGGGGCCTGTCTGCGGCCGTTGGAGGGGCGGGTGCCGCCCCTCGTCCCCGCCGCCTCGGCGAGACGTCAGACGGCGCAGCCCAGCGGTGCCGAACTGCCTGCTGGGCGGGCCCTCGGGCCCGGGGTCGGCCGTGGGAGGGGCGGGTGCCGCCCCTCCCTACCCGCCGCGACGGCGGGACGTCAGACGGTGTGGTCCGGCGGTGCCGAACTGCCTGCTGGGCGGGCCCTCGGGCCCGGGGTCGGCCGTGGGAGGGGCGGGTGCCGCCCCTCCCTACCCGCCGCGTCGGCGGGACGTCAGACGGTGTGGTCCGGCGGTGCCGAACTGCCTGCTGGGCGGGCCCTCGGGCCCGGGGTCGGCTGTGGGAGGGGCGGGTGCCGCCCCTCCCTCCCCGCCGCGACGGCGGGACGTCAGACGGTGTGGTCCGGCGGTGCCGAACCAACCGCATGGGCGGGCGGCTCCAGCCCAAATCGAGGGTCACCAAGCCCGGGGGCGAGCCCAGGACCGGCGGACCCGGCGAACCGCAGCGCTAGCGCTGCAACGCTTCCTTGATCGTCCGCATGACCTCCGTCAGCGGCGCGTCCGTCCGCGCCACCATCACCACCACCTCGTCCTCCTCCCTCGCCGAGACGGCCGCCGCGGGGCGCCCGCCGGCCACGGCGGGACGTCCCCCGATGCCGCTCCCGAAGGTCTCGCGGACGATCGCGAACGCGTGGTCCAGCTGGGACTCCACATCGCCCTCCCCGCCCGCCCGCAGCCAGCGCCGCAGCACATGGTTGTGGGCCGTGACCACGGCCGACGCGGCGACCTCGGCCAGCAGCGGATCGTCGTCGCCGTCGTGGTGGGCGCCCTCGTCGAAGTGGCCCAGCAGATAGCGGGTGAACAGCCGCTCGTAGCGGGCCACCGAGGCGATCTCCCGCTCCCGCAGCGCCGGTACCTCCCGGGTCAGCCGGTAGCGCTCCACGGAGACGGCCGGCGAGGCCGCGTACATCCGCATGACCTCTTTGATCCCACGGCACACGGTGTCCAGGGGGTTCTCATGCGGAGGCGCCGCGTCCAGCACCGCCGCCGCCCGCACCAACGTGTCGTCGTGGTCCGGGAAGATCGCCTCCTCCTTGGAGCGGAAGTGGCGGAAGAAGGTGCGCCGGGCCACCCCCGCCCTGGCCGCGATCTCGTCGACGGTCGTCGCCTCGTACCCCTGCGTCGCGAACAACTCCATCGCCGCGGCCGCGAGTTTGCGGCGCATGGACAGACGCTGGGCCGCGGCGCGGCGGCTTCCCGCGCTCTCACCGCCACCGGATGAGGGGGTTCGCTTCGTACGCTCCGTACGCGTGGCCTTCACGGGCTGGGACATGTGGGGAACGTAACACGCTTGTGAGTGCCGGTGCGGGGGCAGACCGACGGAAGGCTCCAGCAGCCCGCCCCACCGGGAACCGGAGTCAGACGGTCCGCCCCACCCGGAGGCGTACTCGGGCTCGTACTCAGGCTTTGGCATACTCGCGGAAGCCGCGCCCGGTCTTGCGGCCCAGGCACCCGGCGGCCACCAGGTGCTCCAGCAGCGGCGCCGGCGCCAGGCCCGGTTCGCGGAACTCCCGGTGCAGCACCTGCTCGATGGCCAGCGAGACGTCGAGCCCCACGACGTCGAGCAGTTCGAAGGGACCCATCGGATAGCCGCCGCCCAGTTTCATCGCGGCGTCGATGGCGTCCGGGGTGGCGTAGTGCTCCTGGACCATCTTCACGGCGTTGTTGAGGTACGGGAACAGCAGGGCGTTCACGATGAATCCCGCCCGGTCGCCGCAGTCCACCGGGTGTTTGCGCACCGCCGCGCACACGGCGTGCGCGGTCGCGCGCACATCGTCCGCGGTCAGCACGGTGTGCACCACCTCGACCAGCTTCATCGCGGGCGCCGGGTTGAAGAAGTGCAGGCCCACCACGTCCTGCGGGCGCGAGGTCGCCCGCGCGCAGGCGACGACCGGCAGCGAGGAGGTGGTCGTGGCCAGCACCGCGCCCGGTTTGCAGACCTTGTCCAGCACCCGGAACAGCTCCTGCTTGACCACCAGGTCCTCGGCCACCGCCTCCACGGCCAGGTCCACGTCGGCGAACGCGTCGAGCGCGTCGGCCGGGGTGATCCGCGCCAGCGCCTGCTCCCGGGCCTGCTCGGTCATCCGCCCCTTGGACACCGACCTTTTCAGGGATTTCCCTATGCGGGCCTTCGCCGCCGCGGCCTTCTCCAGGGTCCGGCCGGCCAGCACCACCTCCAGGCCCGCCTTGGCGAAGACCTCGGCGATCCCGGAGGCCATCGTGCCCGAGCCGGCGACCCCGACGGCGCGCACGGGGCGCGCCCCTTCCGTGGAGTGCCCCACCTCGGCCGTCGCGGCGTCGGGGACGATGGTGCCGCTGCCCGGCGCCTCGTACGTGTAGAAGCCGCGGCCCGCCTTACGGCCGGTGAGACCGGCCTGGGCGAGCTGCCCCAGGATGGGCGCGGGGGCGTGCAGCCGGTCGCCGGAGGCGGCGTACATGGCCTCCAGGACGGTGCGGGCGGTGTCGACGCCGATCAGGTCGAGCAGGGCCAGCGGGCCCATCGGCAGCCCGCAGCCGAGCTTCATCGCGGCGTCGATGTCCTCCCGCGCCGCGTACTTGGCCTCGTACATCGCGGCGGCCTGGTTGAGATAGCCGAACAGCAGCCCGTCGGCGACGAACCCGGGCCGGTCGCCGAGCGCCACCGGCTCCTTGCCCAGATCGCGGGCGAGCGCGGTGACCGCCTCGACGGCCGCGGGGGCGGTCAGCACGCTGGAGACGATCTCGACGAGCCTCATCGCGGGCGCCGGATTGAAGAAGTGCAGGCCCAGAACCCGCTCCGGATGGGCGGACTCGGCGGCCAGCCGGGTCACCGACAGCGCGTTGGTGCCGGTCGCGAGGATCGCGGCGGGGCCGACCACGGTGTCCAGCTCGGCGAAGACCTCGTGCTTGGTGCCGTAGTCCTCCGGCACCACCTCGATCACCAGCTCCGCGCCGGCGGCGGCGCGGAGATCGGTGGAGATGCGGAAGCGGTCGAGGATCCCGGCCCGCTCGCGCTCGCTGATCCGCTCGCGGTGCACGGCGCGGGCGGTGGCGACCTCGAGCGCGGTGACGGCTCGGCGGCAGGCGCTTTCGTCGATGTCGATACCGATCACCTCGCGGCCCGCCCGGGCCAGGATCTCGGCGATGCCGGTGCCCATCGTGCCGAGCCCGACGACGGCGACAGTAGTGAGCGGGGCCCGGGAGGGGGAGAGATCAGAGGGGGACGTAGTGCTGACGCCGGTGTGTGGGAGACGGTCCATCGCGGACTCCAGAGGGTGTTCCCCGGACGCGGGGATGAAGTGACGACTGAGGGGAGCTCGTGCCATGCCACTGCTGCCGTTCACGCCACGCATGCGCGGGGGGCTGACGCGGCTGACACAAATCCCCGATGGAAGGGCTTGCACGCTCCCTTACGGACAGCGCCGCACGGAGGAAACTGCCCGTGGGAGACACGCGGCCGGCCCTGTCCCGGGGCCGTGCCTCAACTGCTGTTCTGGAACTGCCGAACCGACGTCACACAAGGCGGCTGCGTCACCAGGCCGCCGGAGCAGGGGTGCTGCTCGTGTCGCCATATTAACTCGCGGGTAACCAAGATGCCAGAGCTCAAAGTGCGGCCGTGCCGGAACGCGGCCCACCGGGGAGGGGAGACCTCGTATGGACGATGAATTCCGGACGCTGACGGAGCGGGTACGGGCCTCGCTCTCAACCCCCCAGGAAACCGCGGCCCATGCCTCGCTGCTCGCGCTCGTGCGCCAGGGCACCCCCGCCGCGCGTGAACAGCTGGCCCGCATCCTCGTCGCGCCGGAGCAGCCGCTGTGGGCCCGGGAGACGGCCGCCTTCGTGCTCGGCAGCGCCAAGGACCGCCGGGCCTTCGAAACCCTTGTCCTCCTGCTCAACTACCGCGAGCCGGCCCGCTGTGCGACCGCCGCCCGGGTACTGGCCCGGCTCGGCGATCCGCGCACCGCGCGGGCCGCCGCCGCCCTGGCCACGAACCCGCTGCGCACCGCGTACTCCCTGCACCCCATCCGGCTGCTGGTGGAGCTGCGGGCCCCCGAGTCCGTACCGGCCCTGGTGGCCGCCCTGGAACGGCAGTTGGCGGCCCGCGACCGGCACTGGGCGATCGCCCGCGCCTGCGTGGAGGGCCTGGGCGCGATCGGCGACGAGCGCGCCATCCCCGCCCTGACCGCCGCCGCCCAGCACATACGCCTCAGCGCGGCCGCCGCCGCCGCGCTGGCCCGGATCACCGGCGAGGGCGCCGTCACGGGCGGGGGCGCGCCGGAGCCGGCGGGCCAGGGCGGCGCGGCGGAGAGGGTGGGTGAGGCGCGGGTGCCGTGAGAGGGAGCTGGGGCGGCCGGTTTTCAAGGTAGTGGCAGTCAGAGCAGTGACAGCTGGGCCGGTGGCGCGTCGGTCCGGGCGTCCGGCTCCTCCTCGGTCCGGGCGTCCGGCTTCTCGGACACATTGCGGTGGGCGCCCGACGCGTACGGGCCGATGCCGTACTCGGTGGCGAAGTCGTGCACCATCCCGGTGATCCGCCGCTGGTACCACTTCGGGGCGTAGGACCCGCCCTCGTACAGCGCGTCGTACCGCCGCAGCAGCCGGGGGTGGTGGTGGGTGAGCCAGGCGGTGAACCACTCACGGGCGCCTGGGCGCAGATGGAGCACCAGCGGGGTCACGGAGCTGGCGCCGGCCTCCGCGATCGCCCTTACGGTGGCCCGCAGTTGCTCGGGTGAGTCGCCGAGGAAGGGGATCACCGGGGCCATCAGCACACCGCACGGGATCCCGTGGGAGGACAGCGTCCGTACGGCGTCCAGGCGCCGCTCGGGCGAGGGCGTGCCCGGTTCGACGGTGCGCCACAGCTCGCCGTCGGTGAAGCCGACCGAGACCGAGACGCCTATGTCGGTGACGCGTGACGCCCGGCGCAGGAGCTCCAGATCGCGCAGGATCAGGGTGCCCTTGGTGAGGATCGAGAAGGGGTTGGCGCGCTCGGTGAGCGCCGTAAGGATGCCGGGCATGAGCCGGTAGCGGCCCTCGGCGCGCTGGTAGCAGTCCACGTTGGTGCCCATGGCGATGTGCTCACCGGTCCAGCGGCGGGAGGCCAGCTCGCGGCGGAGCAGCTCCGGCGCGTTGGTCTTCACCACGATCTGGGAGTCGAAGCCGATCCCGGTGTCCAGGTCGAGATAGCTGTGGGTCTTGCGCGCGAAGCAGTAGACGCAGGCGTGGGAGCAGCCGCGGTACGGGTTCACCGTCCACTCGAACGGCATCCGGGAGGCCCCGGGCACCCGGTTGATGATCGAGCGCGCCCGGATCTCGTGGAAGGTGATCCCGCGGAACTCGGGGGTGTCGAAGGTCCGGGTGGTCACCGCGTCCGCGGCGAAGAGGGCCGGGGTGGCCGCCGTGTCGTCTCGGGTCAGGTTGTCCCAGCGCATCGAAGGCACCTCCGGGTCTCGCTCGTACCACAATAGAACACATGTTTGATTGGTTTTCGTCAACCCCGGATTTGGGCCGGTGCCCCTGAGGTGGTTGGCTTGCGCCTGTCAGGGCGCCATGGCTGAAGGCGCCACGTCGAGGGCGGAAGGAAATGCGATGGGGCAGGTCGAGGCCACCACGGAGCGGATCGTCACGGGTAAGCCCGAGGATGTGTTCGACGCGATCGCCGACTACCGCGACACCCGCCCCCGGCTCCTCCCGCAGCAGTTCAGCGAGTACGAGGTGCGCGAGGGCGGCGACGGCGAGGGCACCGTCGTGCACTGGAAGCTCCAGGCCACCAGCAAGCGGGTGCGCGACTGTCTGCTGGAGGTCTCCGAGCCGTCCGACGGCCGGCTGGTCGAGAAGGACCGCAACTCCTCGATGGTCACCACCTGGACCGTCACCCCGGCGGGTGAGGGGAAGTCGCGGGTCGTCGTCACCTCCACCTGGACCGGCGCGACCGGCATCGGCGGCTTCTTCGAGCGGACCTTCGCCCCCAAGGGGCTGGCTCGGATCTACGACGCACTGCTGGCCAAGCTCGCCGCCGAGACGGCCGAATAGCGCCCATGGGCGCCACTTATGGCGCCCATGGTCTCCCGTCCCGTCCCGTAGCGTCCCGGTCCTGGCCCGGCCCCGTGCCGTCCCGGTCCCGGCCCGGTCTCCTGGACCGAAGGTCACACTCACCGGTTCGGGTGGTTTTCTCCGCGGTTCCGCATACCCCCGTACACACTCTCACCGGGGCGAATACCGTCCGCGACCCCTCGTCGGCGATTCGTCGCTGTTTGCCCCCCGTTGCGCGTGATGCGAGAAATGGGCGGCGCAGACGTGACGAGGGGAGTAGGACGTGGGCGGCACCACCGGGACCACCGGCGCCACCGTGCCCAAGCGGCGAGAGAGCCACGAGCACGGCGGGTACGAACCGGCGGGCCCTCCCGCCCACGCCATCGACGACGGAACCGAAGCCGGCGGCGCCGGGGCGGGAGCGGCGCCGCCCCCGGCGGACGGCGCCGCCCCGGCGCCCGCCCCGCTCAGCCCGGCCCGGGTGCGGATGGTCTTCTTCGGGCTGATGCTCGCGCTGCTGCTCGCGGCCCTCGACCAGACCATCGTCGCCACCGCCCTCCCCGAGGTGGTCGGCGAACTCCACGGTCTGGGCAAGATGTCCTGGACCGTCACCTCCTACCTCCTCGCGGTCACCGTCGTCCTCCCGCTCTACGGCAAGCTGGGCGATCTCATCGGCCGTAAGAGCGTCTTCGTCTTCGCGATCGTCGTCTTCATCGCCGGATCCGCGCTCGCGGGCTGGTCACGCACGATGGAGGAGCTGATCGCCTTCCGGGCCGTGCAGGGCGTGGGCGCCGGCGGTCTGATGATCGGCGTCCAGGCGATCATGGCCGATATTGTTCCCCCGCGGGAGCGTGGCCGCTATATGGGGCTCATCGGCGCCGCGTTCGGTCTCGCCTCGGTGGCCGGGCCGCTGCTCGGCGGGTTCTTCACCGACCATGCCTCCTGGCGCTGGTGCTTCTACGTCAACGTCCCCTTCGGACTGCTCACCCTCGCCGTCGTGGCCGCCGTGCTCAAGGTGCCCGAGCCGCCGCGGCGGGCCCGCTTCGACTATCTGGGCGCGCTGTTCCTGTCCCTGTTCTCCACCTGCGCGGTGCTGCTGACGAGTTGGGGCGGTACGGAGTACGCGTGGGGCTCCCGCGTCATCCTCGGGCTCGCCCTGGGGGCGGCGGGTTCGGCGATCCTCTTCGTCGTCGTGGAGTGCGTCGTCCCCGAACCCATCATCCCCATGCGGCTGTTCCGCGACTCGGTCTTCTGCGTCAGCGGGCTGATCGGCGCCGTCATCGGCGTCGCCCTCTTCGGCGCGGCCAGCTATCTGCCGACCTTCCTCCAGATGGTCGACGGCGTCTCGGCCACCGAGTCGGGGCTGCTGATGGTGCCCATGATGGGCGGCATGGTGCTGGCCTCCATCCTCTCCGGCCACCTCATCAGCAGCACCGGTCGCTACAAGGTCCTCCCCGTCGTCGGCGGGCTGATCTCCATCGGCGGCATGTGGCTGCTCTCCCGGCTGGAGGAGGACACCTCCCGCCAGGACTACGGCCTGTGGATGGGCGTCCTCGGGTTCGGCATCGGGCTCGTCCTGCCGGTGCTGATCCTCGCCGTGCAGAACTCCGTGCCCGCGGCCGACCTCGGCTCGGCCACCAGCGCCAACAACTACTTCCGGCAGATCGGCGGCAGCGTCGGCGCGGCCGTCTTCGGCACGCTGTTCGCCAACCGGCTCACCGACCGCCTCCAGGCCGACCTGCCCTCCGGGGCGGCGTACGGGAGCGGCGGCGACGGAACCGGTCTGCCCGACCCCGACTCGGTCACCCCGCAGATGGTGCACGCCATGCCGGGTGCCCTGCGTGACGGCTACATCGCGGCGTACGCCCACGCCATACCGCGGATCTTCCTCTATCTCGTGCCGGTGCTCGTCCTGGGCTTCCTGCTCGCCTTCCTCCTGAAGGAGAAACCTCTGGTGTCCCACACCGACTATGCCGTCCAGCAAGACCCGCAAGATCTGCAAGATCTGCACGACCCCGTGGTACCGGCCGCGCGCACGGGCACCCGGCCCCGGCACGCCGCGGCCGCCTCGCCCAGCGCGCCGCCGCCCACCGCGGGCGTCCCGGTCTGCGGCACGGTCCAGCACCACGACGGCACCTCGGTCCCACGGGCGGCCCTCACCCTCATCGACGTCGGCGGACGCCAGATCGGGCGCGGTGCCACCGGGGAGGACGGGCGGTACGCGCTGAGCACACCAGGCGCCGGGTCGTACGTCCTGATCGCGGCGGCCGGCGGTCACCAGCCGCGGGCGGTCAGCGTCACCGTCGGGGACCGGCCGGTCGAACTTGACGTGGTGCTCGGCGGCGCGGGCCGGCTCGCCGGTGCCGTCCTTACGGCGGACGGCACGCCCGTAAGGGAGGCGACGGTCACCCTGACCGATGTGCGCGGCGAGGTCGTCGCGGCCACCCGCAGCGGTCGCGAAGGGGGCTATGTGATGGACGAGTTGGTGGCGGGCGAGTACACCCTCGCGGCCAGCGCCCCCGCGTTCCGCCCCGCCGCCCTCCCCGTCACCGTCCAGGCCGCCCGCGAGACCCGGCAGGACATCGAACTGGCCGGTGGCGCGGTCCTCCGCGGAGTCGTCCGGGCCACCGGCGGCCGGGTGGTGGAGGACGCCCGGGTCACGCTGCTCGACGCGGCGGGCAACGTGGTCGACACGGCGACCACGGGCCCCGAGGGCGCGTTCCGCTTCATCGACCTGTCGGCTGGCGAGTACACGGTCATCGCGGCCGGCTACCCACCGGTGGCGACGGTCCTCCAGATCGCGGGCGGCGGCCGTACGGAGCGCGATCTCCAACTGGGCTACGAGGACTGAGCCCTAGCGCCCCCACCGGATCACACCGCCCCCAGCGGTCTGCTCCCCTCCCCGCCCCTCCCCGCAGCCTCGATACGCGGCTCCGCCGCGCGGTGTGTCTCCGCCCTCGGATCCCGGCCGGAGGACCCGGATGTGGGCGCGCGTCCGCCGGGGCATGTGCCGTGTCGGCGTGCGGCGGGAAGGGGGCAGGCGGTCCGTTCCCCTCCCCGCCCCTTCCCGCAGCGTCGATGTGCGGCTCCGCCGCGTGGTGGGGCTCCGCCCCAGACCCCGGGCCGGGGCTTCGCCCCAGACCCTGCCCTGCGCCGGGGCTCTGCCCCAGCCCCCGGGCTGGAGCTCCGCCCTAGACCCCAGACCCCGGGCCGGGGCTTCGCCTCAGGCCCGGGCTGGGGCTTCGTCCGAGGCTTTGGGGCGGCCGGGGCTTCGCCCCTTCCCGCAGCGTCGATATGCGGCTCCGCCGTGTGGTGGGGCTTTGCCCTGAGGCCCGGGGTCCAGGGGCGGGGCCCCTGGTTACGGGAAGGGGCGGGGAGGGGAAAGAATCGCGGAGCGAAGCCCGGCCTCGTCGGGAGGCGCGCCGTGGCCCCTCCCTCGCACGTAGCCGCACATGACACCTATTCGGGTATTGCCTCCCGCAGCCGCCCGCAACAGCCGTACCGTGGGTAGCGCTGTCGCAGACCTTGCGTGCGAAGGAGTCTTCCGCCTATGGAGTACGGCACGTCGCGCTGCGGTGACGGCCAGGGCGAGCCGCCCGTGGTGCCGGAGCAGCGCAGGGGTGTCCACGGGAGGATGCCGCTCGCGGTCGTCGTCATCGACGCCGAGGGGCGGGTCACGCACTGGAGTTCGGGGGCGCGCAGGCTCTTCGGCCCCACGCGGCAACAGGCCGTCGGCCGTCCCGCCGTCGACCTGATGCCGGTCTCGGGGGCGTTACGCGGCGCCCAGGTGCGCACCGACGCGACGGGCAGTCCGGAGCTCGACGACTCGGGTCTCGGCACCGTGTACTACCCCACCGCGGGGCGGGCGCGTATGGCGGAGCCGGGCCATGGCCAGGTGGATGTCCTGTGGTGGGCGTATCCGCTGGTGGGCCCCGGGCCGGAGCGGCTGTTGGTGCTGGCGGCGGACGCCCAGGGGGTGGGCGGCGACGCGCTGGGGCGGGACGAGCGGATCGGGCCCGGATTCGCGCTGCACACCGAGTTCCCCGGCGCCGAGCGGCTGGCCGGCCGGCTGCCGGACATCCTGCCCAACATGGGCCCGGCCACGGCCGGCCGGATCGTCGCCCAGGTGCTGGAACTGGGCTATCCGGTACTGGAGATCAGCCACCACGAGCGCGTCCCGGTGACGCCGGACTGGGGGATGCCCCGCCACCGCGAGCGCCGCGTGCGCCACGAGCGCCACGAGCACCGGGCGCGCCAGGAGGCCGTACGCCGGAGCGCGATCGTGGCGGAGGGCGCACCGGACCGCGCGCACGCCCCCGAGCGTTCCCCGGATCCCGACGAGGTGGACCTGGAGTACGCGGCGGTCCGTGAGCGGCTGGAGTTCCTCAACGAGGTCAGCGGCCGCATCGGCACCTCCCTGGACCTCGCCCGCACCATCCGCGAGGTGACCAGCGCCGCCGTCCCCCGCTTCGCGGACTTCGCCGGGACCCATCTGCGCGCCCAGGTCCTGGCGGGCGAGGGGTTCCCCGACGGCCCGCCCGACGTCACCACCGTCTGGCACCGCGTCTGGGTCGAGCACAACGACGAACCGGGCCGCTGGGACGATACCGTGCCGGTCGGGGAGAGCATCGCGTTCCCCGAGCACACCCCGTTCTTCCAGTGCATGGTCACGGGCGAGCCGGTGCTGATCCCGCACATCAGCGACGAGGTGGGCGACCGGATAGCCGGGCAGTTCGAGAAGCGCGACCTCAGGCCCCTGATCAACGGCCGGTCGATCCTGATCGTGCCGCTCAAGGCGCGCGATGTGGTGCTGGGTTTCATGGTGCTGCTGCGGCGCCCGGGGCGGGAGCCGTTCGACGACATGGACCGTACGACCGGCGCCGAACTGGCCGCCCGCGCCGGGCTCGTGCTCGACAACGCCCGGATGTACACCTACCAGGAGAACGTCGCCGAGACGCTCCAGGACAGCATGTTGCCCCAGGTGACGCCGTGCATGGCGGGCTGCGACACCGCCACCCGCTATCTGCCCGGGACCCGGCTTGGCCGGGTCGGCGGGGACTGGTTCGACACCATCAAGCTGCCGGGGTCGCGCACCGCGCTGGTGGTCGGCGACGTCATGGGGCACGGGCTCACCTCGGCGGCGATGATGGGGCAGTTGCGCACCGCCGTGCAGACCATGGCCGCGCTCGATCTGCCGCCCGCACAGCTGCTGCGCAACCTCGACGATCTGGCCCAGCGGCTCGGTGAGCACTATCTGGCCACCTGTCTGTACGCGGTCTACGACCCCGTCGGCTCCGAGTTGGTGGTCTCCAACGCGGGCCATATCCCGCCCGTGCTGGTGCGGGCCCAGGACGGCCGCAGCGAGCTGCTGGAGCTGCCCACCGGGGCGCCGATCGGCGTGGGCGGGGTGCCCTTCGAGACGGTGACGGTGCGGGTGGCGCCCGGTGACCGGCTGGTGCTGTGCACGGACGGCCTGGTCGAGGTGCGGGGCCAGGACATCGGCGCCGGGATCGCCGCGCTGTGCGAGTCCGCGGCGCATCCGGCGGCGTCCATGGACGACGCCTGCGACACCATCATCCGGGCGCTGGCCGCCGCGTCCCGCGACACGGACGGCCGTGGCGGCCGTAAGGACGACGTGGCGCTGCTGATGGCCCGGCTGAGCGGCGTACCGGCCGAGGACGTCGCCCAGTGGCGCCTCGCGCTGGACCCCAGCGAGGTCGGGCGGGCCCGCCGGCTCGTCCGCGAGCGGCTGCTGCGGTGGGGGCTGCCGGAGTCCGTGGAGACCGCCGAGCTCCTGGTGAGCGAGGCGGTGACCAACGCGATACGGCACGCCCACACCCACCATGTGCGGCTGCGCCTGGTGCGCACCGACGCCCTGCTGTGCGAGGTCACCGACGACGACCACGAACTGCCGGCGCTGCTGAGCGCGGACCGCGACGACGAGAGCGGGCGCGGGCTGCGGGTGATCAGCGAACTGGCGCGCGAGTGGGGGACGAGCCGCACGGGGCGCGGTAAAACGGTGTGGTTCGAACAGGCGTTGGCACATCCGGCTGATCAGGCGTTGGCACATCCGGCCGAGCAGGCCTCGGTACACCCAGGGGAGCGGCGATGAGCGTCTCGGAGCGCTACCGGCAGGCGTGGGAGAGCTACTGGCGGGAGACCTCGGACGCCCCGGGGGACGCCATCTGGGACGCGGACCCCTCGCTGAGCGCCGCCCCGCATCTGGACCTGCTCGCCCCGCATGCCGACACCTCGCTGCCGATCGTCGACCTGGGCTGCGGCAACGGCACCCAGACCCGCTATCTGGCCGCCCGCTTCGAGCGGGCGCTGGGCGTCGACCTGTCCCAGGCCGCGGTGGAGCACGCACGGCGTGCCGACCCGGCGGGCGCGGCGGAGTACCGGCGGCTGAGCCTGACGGACGCGGCCGCGGTGGCGGACCTGGCCCGGCGGCTCGGCGACACCAATGTGTACATGCGGGCCGTCATCCACCAGAGCGACGCCGCCGACCGGCGTCCGGTCGCGGAGGCGGTGGCCACGCTGCTGGGGCGGCGCGGGCGGGGGTTCGTCGTGGAGCTGACGGCCCGGTCCAAGGCCGTGCTGGGGGAGCTGGCGGCGAGCCCGGGCGGTCCGCCGCCGAAGCTGCGCCGGGTCTTCGACCACGGGCTGCGGCCGGCCGACGCGGCGGACAAGGAGGTTCCGGAGGTGCTGGCGGAGGCCGGTCTTGAGATCCTGGCCGACGGTCCGACGGCGCTGGCCCAAACGGAGCAGTGGCCGGACGGCTCCCGGGTCGAGCTGCCGGCCCGCTGGTTCGTGGTCTCGCGGGCGTAGTCCGGCGTGGCGGGCGGACCCCGCGCGCCGCAGGCGGGAACGGTGGACTGGACCAGTTATCCACAGGGGTGGTTCGGGTCGGGCGCGGCGCGTAACGTGACGAGGCATGAAGATCCTCATCAGCGCCGACATGGAGGGCGCCACCGGCGTGACCTGGCCGGCTGATGTGCTGCCCGGCACCCCGCAGTGGGAGCGCTGCCGCCGTCTGTTCACCTCCGATGTGAGCGCGGCCGTCGCCGGGTTCCTCGACGGCGGTGCGGACGAGGTGCTCATCAACGAGGCGCATTGGAGCATGCGCAATCTGCTGCTGGAGGAGCTGGACGACCGCGCGCAGATGCTCACCGGGCGGCACAAGAGCCTGAGCATGGTCGAGGGCGTCCAGCACGGCGATGTGGACGGGGTGGCGTTCGTCGGCTATCACACCGGCGCGGGCACCGAGGGCGTCCTCGCCCACACCTACCTGGCCAACTCCATTACAGGAGTATGGGTGAACGGCGCGCGGGCGAGCGAAGGCCGGCTCAACGCACTGGTGGTCGCCGAGTACGGGGTGCCGGTGGTGCTGATCACCGGGGACGACAAGACCTGCGAGGACGCCAAGGACTATGTGCCCGACGCCCGGTGCGTCGCGGTCAAGGACTATGTCTCGCGCTATGCGGCGGTGTGCCGCACCCCGGCCCGCACGGCCGCGGACATCCGGGAGGCGGCACGGGAGGCGGCGGTGCTGGCGGTGCGCCATGAGCCCGCCCGCGGCGGGCCGTTCACGCTGGAGCTGGAATTCGACGCCGAGCATCTGGTGGGGGCGGCGAGCGTCGTACCGGGCGTGGAGCGCAGCGGCGAGCGTCGCGTCGCGTACACCTCACCGACCATGTACGAGGGGATCCGCTGCTTCAAGGCCGTCACGACGGTCGTCTCGGCCGCGGTGGAGGAGCAATATGGCTGACGCGGACCGTGCCGAGGCGATCGACGCCCAGGCGTTGGAGGAGGTGGTGCGGTTCACCTCCGATCTGATCAGGATCGACACCACCAACCGCGGCGGCGGTGACTGTTCGGAGCGCCCGGCCGCCGAGTACGTGGCGGAGATGCTCGGCGATGTGGAGATCGAGCCCACGCTGCTGGAGCGGTCGCCGGGGCGCACCAATGTCGTCGCCCGGATCGAGGGCACCGATCCGTCCGCGCCCGCGCTGCTGGTCCACGGCCATCTGGACGTGGTCCCGGCCGAGCCCGCCGACTGGACCGTCCACCCCTTCTCCGGGGAGGTGCGCGACGGGGTCGTCTGGGGCCGGGGCGCCATCGACATGAAGGACATGGACGCGATGGTGCTCGCCGTCGTCCGGGCCTGGGCGCGGACGGGCGTGCGGCCGCGCCGGGACATCGTGCTGGCCTTCACCGCCGACGAGGAGGACAGCGCCGCCTGGGGCGCCGGCTTCCTCGCCGACCGTCACGCCGAGCTCTTCGAGGGCTGCACCGAGGGCATCAGCGAGTCCGGGGCCTTCACCTTCCACGCCGGGTCCGGGATGCGGATCTACCCCATCGCGGCGGGGGAGCGCGGCACCGCCTGGCTGAAGCTCACCGCGCACGGCCGCGCCGGGCACGGCTCCAAGGTCAACCGGGACAACGCGGTCAGCAGGCTGGCCGCCGCCGTCGCCCGCATCGGTGAGCACAGCTGGCCGGTCCGGCTGACGCCCACGGTGAAGTCCGCGCTCACCGAACTGGCCGCGCTCCAGGGCGTTCCGGCCGAGGTGGACGCCCCGGACTTCGACGTCGACGCCCTGCTGGCCAAGCTGGGTCCCGCCGCCGCCCTGATCGAGCCCACCGTGCGCAACAGCGCCAACCCCACGGTGCTCGAGGCCGGTTACAAGGTCAATGTGATCCCGGGCAGCGCGACCGCCTATGTGGACGGGCGGATGCTGCCCGGCGGCGAGGAGGAGTTCCACGACACCCTCGACCGGCTCACCGGTCCGGATGTGGAGTGGGAGTTCCACCACCGCGAGCGCCCGCTGGAGGCGCCGATCGACACCCCCACGTACCGGGCGATGCGCGCCGCCGTGGAGCACTTCGACCCGGGCGCCCGCGCCGTGCCGTACTGCATGTCGGGCGGCACCGACGCCAAGCAGTTCTCCCGGCTCGGCATCGCCGGATACGGCTTCTCGCCGCTGCGCCTGCCCGAGGGCTTCGACTATCAGGCGCTCTACCACGCCGTGGACGAGCGGGTGCCGGTGGAGGCCCTGCACTTCGGCGTCCGCGTGCTCGACCACTTCCTGCAAAGGGCGTGAGGAACACGGTGCAGCAGCAGACGGCCGTCATGGCCCCGTACGGCGACTGGCCCTCCCCGGTCGACGCCGCGCTCGTCGCCTCCTACGACGGCCATCCGGAGTATGTGGGCACGGTTGGCGAGGAGGTGTGGTGGACCGCGCCGCGCCCCGGCGAGGGCGGTCGCCGCGCCCTGATCCGGCGGCGCACCGACGGCGCCGAGGTCCCGGTGCTGGCCCCGCCGTGGAATGTGCGCAGCAAGGTGATGGGGTACGGCGGAATGCCCTGGGCCGCGGTGGACCGCGCGAGCGGCGGCCCGCTGGTGGTCTTCGTCCACTTCGCCGACCAGCGGTTGTACGTCCATGAGCCGGACGCCCCGGCCGGGGCCGCGCCGCGCCCGCTGACCCCGGTCTCGGCGGTGGGGGAGGGGCTGCGCTGGGCCGATCCGGTGCTCCTCCCGGAGCGCGGCGAGGTGTGGTGTGTGCTGGAGGAGTTCACCGGTGCGGCGCCGACGGACGTGCGGCGGGTCATCGCCGCCGTACCGCTGGACGGTTCGGCCGCCGAGGACCGTGCGGCGGTGCGCGAGCTGACCGACGACCGCCATCGCTTCCTCACCGGGCCACGGCTCTCGCCCGACGGCCGGCGGGCCGCCTGGATCGTCTGGGACCACCCCCGGATGCCCTGGGACGGCACGGAGGTGATGCTGGCCGACGTCGCGGCGGAGGGCCCCTTCACCGGTGTCCGGGCGGTGCTGGGCGGGCCGGAGGAGTCGGTCGCCCAGGTCGAGTGGGCCGAGGACGGCGCGCTGCTCGTGGCCACCGACCGCACCGGCTGGTGGAATCTGCACCGTCTCCAGCCGCCGGAGGAGGCGTCCGGGGCGCGGGAGAGGGCCACGGCCGGGCGGCCGGTGGAGCTGTGCCCCCGCGAGGAGGAGTTCGGCGGGCCGCTGTGGAAGCTGGGCCACCGCTGGTTCGCCCCGCTGACCGGCGGTCTGATCGCGGTGCTGCACGGCCGGGGCGCGGCGGCCCTCGGCGTCCTCGACCCACGGACCGGCGAGCTGGCCGATGTGCCCGGCCCCTGGACCGAATGGGAGCCGACGCTGGCCGTGAACGGCACCCGTGTGGTCGGCGTCGCGGCGGGTCCGCACAGCGGCCATGAGGTGGTGGAGCTGGATGTGTGCACCGGTCGCTCCCGGGCCATCGGCAGCGCCCACAGCGACCCCGTGGACCCCGCGTACTACCCCCGGCCGGAGGCCCGCACCTTCACCCGACCGGACGGCGGGGAGATCCACGCCCAGCTCTACCCACCGCACCATCCCGGCCACACCGCACCGGATGGTGAGCTTCCGCCGTATGTGATCTGGGCCCACGGCGGGCCCACCGGCCGTGCCCCGCTCGTGCTCGACCTGGAGATCGCCTACTTCACCTCGCGCGGCATCGGCGTCGCCCAGGTCAACTACGGGGGCTCCACGGGCTACGGCCGCGCCTACCGCGAGCGGCTGCGTGAGCAGTGGGGCGTGGTCGACGTCCAGGACTGCGCCGCCGTCGCCGGGGCGCTCGCCGACGAGGGCATCGCCGACCGGGCCCGGCTCGCGATCCGCGGCGGCAGCGCGGGCGGCTGGACGGCGGCGGCCTCCCTCACCGCCACGGACCTCTACGCATGCGCCACCGTCCGCTACCCCGTTCTCGACCTGGTCTCCTGGGCCACCGGCGGCACCCATGACTTCGAGTCGCGCTACACCGAATCGCTGGTGGGCCCGCCCGATGAGGTGGCCGACCGCTATCGCGAGCGCTCCCCGCTGCACCGGGCCGACCGCGTCGGCTCGCCCTTCGTACTGCTCCAGGGGCTGGACGACACCATCTGCCCGCCCGAGCAGTGCGAGCGGTTCCTCGAGGCGGTCTCCGGGCGCGGCGTCCCGCACGCCTATCTCACCTTCGAGGGCGAGGGCCATGGCTTCCGCCGCGCCGATACGATGATCCGCGCCCTGGAGGCCGAATTGTCGCTGTACATCCAGACCTTCGGGCTGATCAGATCCGATGTGCCCACCCTGGAGCTGCTGAAGTCAGTGGTTCCGAACTCCACTGGAGGAGAGAGTTGACACCCCCACCGGCCCCGCGCATCGTCGGGTCTGATCCGCTGCCCACCGCCGTCGCCGGCGCCTGGCCGCAGGGCGGCGAGCCCGAGACCTGGCTGCTCAGCGTCTCGCGGTACGCCGCGGCCATGGACGCGGCCGCGCCCGGCACGATCCTGGACGCCGAGGAGCGGGAGCGGGCCTCGAAGTTCCTGCGGGCGGAGGACCGGGAGCGCTATACGGCGGCCCATCTGGGGCTGCGGGAGCTGCTCGGCGCCTATCTGGGCGTCTCCCCGGCCGATGTGCCGTTCACGCGTGAGGACTGCCCCGGCTGCGGCGGGCCGCACGGCCGCCCCGCCGTGTCCGGCACCCCGCTGCACTTCAATATGTCCCACGCCGGTGATCTGGTGCTCTTCGCCTTCGCGGGCTCCCCGGTCGGCGTGGACGTGGAGAAGCTCCAGCCCGCCTCGGTGGTCGAGCAGGTCGCCGAGAGCCTGCACCCCAAGGAGCGCGCCGAGCTGGACGCGCTGCCGCCCGCCGACCGGCCCGCCGCCTTCGCCCGCTGCTGGACCCGTAAGGAGGCCTATCTCAAGGGCCTGGGCACCGGCCTGTCCCGGGACCCGGCGGTCAACTACGTCGGCACCGGGCTCTCCGCCGTGCGGGTCGGCCCGTGGGCGATGACCGACATCCCGGTGGACCGGGCCATACCCGGGAGCTCCGGCTATGCGGCGGCCATGGCGCTGCTGACATCATTGCCGCATGCCTGACGTCCGGTATGTCGCCGAGGGAACCCGGGCCGCCATCCGCCACACCCGCCGCGAGGACGCCGCGGAGTTCACCAGGCGCGCCCGGGAGAGCATGTCGTTCCACCGCCCCTGGCTCACCCTCCCCACCACCGAACCGGCCTTTCAGCACTACATCGCCCAGCTGGAGCGCGAGGACCGCGAGGGCTTCCTGGTCCATGCCCGGGAGACCGGTGACCTGGCCGGATTCATCAATATCAACAACATCGTGCGCGGCGCCTTCCAGTGCGGCTCGATCGGCTACGGCGCCTTTCCGCCCGCCGCCGGGCAGGGCTATATGTCCGAGGGGCTCGGGCTCGTACTGCGCCATGCCTTCGGGCCGTTGGGGCTGCACCGCGTCGAGGTCAACATCCAGCCGGGCAACAGGGCGTCGATCGGGCTGGTGAAGCGCCATGGCTTCCGGCTGGAGGGCTTCTCCCCCGACTTCCTCTACATCGAGGGCGCCTGGCGCGACCATGAGCGCTGGGCCATGACCAGCGACATGCTGGACCAGCGGACCGACCCTGGCTGACGGCGCCGGGAGCCGGGGGCCGGGGCGGCTGACGGGTCACCATGATCGGTCCGAAGCCGCTCTGTTCAGCGAGCCCGTCGGCGTTGTTCCATGGTCACCGGACGGTCGCCGCACCGAGGTGACCCAAGGCAGTCGGAACGAGGCAGCCCGTGGCCACGAGCGTGCGACGTACCACCCTGACCCTTCCCACCGCCCCCGTGGGGCCCGACAACCCCCTGCCCGCGCTGCGCCCCCTCGACGAGGTGCACCGCGTGGACGACCGCACCCGGGCCACCCTCCCCACCGACATGGCCCGTCAGGTCGCCTACGCACCACTGCGGTCGGTGCTGCCGGTGCGGCTGCGCGACGGCTACGGCCGCGACCGCGCCCCCGCCGCGCTCGACGCCATCGTCCTGGAGAACGACCGGCTGCGGGCCACGGTGCTGCCCGGTTTCGGCGGCCGGGTCCACTCACTGGTCCACAAGCCGACCGGCCGTGAGCTGCTGTACCGGAACCCGGTGCTCCAGCCCGCCGACTTCGCCCTCAACGGCGCCTGGTTCTCCGGCGGTATCGAGTGGAACATCGGTGCCACCGGCCACACCACCCTCTCCTGCTCACCCCTGCACGCCGCCCGCGTCCCCGCCCCCGACGCCGCCCAAGGGGGCGCGATGGTGCGGCTGTGGGAGTGGGAGCGGCTGCGCGATCTGCCCTTCCAGGTGGACCTGTGGCTGCCCGCCGACTCCGCGTTCCTCTACGTGGGCGTCAGGATCCGCAACCCCCACCACCTCCCCGCCCCCGTCTACTGGTGGTCCAACATCGCCGTCCCCGAGGACGAGCACACCCGCGTCCTCGCCCCCGCCGACGACGCCTGGCACTTCGGCTACGCCCGCACCCTCGGCAAGGTGCCGGTCCCGGAGTGGGACGGCGCCGACCGCACCTATCCGCTGCGCGGCGACTACCCCGCCGACTACTTCTACGAGGTTCCCGACGGGGCCCGCCGCTGGATCGCCTCGCTCGACGCCGACGGCGCCGGCCTCGTCCAGACCTCGACCGATCTGCTGCGTGGCCGCAAGCTCTTCGTCTGGGGCGCTGGTCCCGGCGGACGGCGCTGGCAGCAGTGGCTGACCGAGCCCGGCACCGGCGGCTACGCCGAGATCCAGGCCGGGCTCGCCCGCACCCAGCTCGAACACGTACCGCTGGAGGCGGGGGAGGAGTTCGCCTGGCTGGAGGCGTACGGCCCGCTGACCGCCGACCCGGCGGCCGTCCACGGCACGGACTGGGCCGCCGCCCGCCGCGAGACCGAGACCCGGCTGGAGACGGCGCTGCCGCGCGCCGCCGTCGACGCGGCCTACGCCGCCTGGCGCCCGTACGCCGACGCGGAACCGGCGGAGCGCCTGGCGACCGGCTCGGGCTGGGGCGCGCTGGAGATCGAGCGCGGCGGATTCCAGCTGCCCGGGACGCCGTTCGACCCGGACACGCTGGGGGAGGAGCAGGAGCCGTGGCGCCGGTTGCTGCGCACCGGCGCCCTGCCCGACTGGGAGCCGGGCCCCTCCCGGGCCGACCCCGGCGCCTCCGTGGTCGCGCCCGCCTGGCGCGACCTCCTCGAAGCGGCGCCCTCGACCGCCGCGGCCGAGTACCACCTGGGCGTCGCCCAGTGGCACGCGGGCGACCGCGCCCAGGCCGAGCGCAGCTGGGAGCGGTCGCTGCGGTGCGCGGAGACACCCTGGACGCTGCGCTGTCTGGCCGTCGCCGACACCGCGTCGGGCCATGCGGCGCGCGCGGCGGAACGGCTGCTGCGCGCCGTACGGCTCCTCCTCACCTCGGCCGCCGCCCCGGAGCCCGAGGCGCCCCCGGTACCCGAAACGGCGGGAGCGGGGCAGGGTGCGGCGCGGCGGGAGGGTGCTGGGCAGGGGACGGCCGTCTCAGTGGCCGCGCCGCCCGTCGCCACCGACCCGCTCGCCCTGGAGACGGCCGAGGCGGCGCTCGGCCGGGAGGCGATCCTCGCGCTGCTGGCGGCCAACCGCGCCGACGACGCACGAGCGGTCCTCGACGCGCTGCGCCCCACCATCCGCGCCCGCGGCCGCTTCCGGTTGCTGCGCGCCCAGGTCCTGCTGGCCCAGGGCGACGCCCTGGCCGCTCGCGCCGTCTTCGACGAGGGCTTCGAGGTCTGCGATCTGCGCGAGGGCGACGAGGCGTTGAGCGACACCTGGTACGCGATCGTGGAACGGCTGGCGACCGGCACCGAGGACCCACTCCCCGAGGAGGCCCGCGCCCGGACCCGCGCCGACCACCCCCTCCCCGCCCACTACGAATTCCGCATGCGCCCCGCCTAGCGGGCCCACGGCCCGCAGGTGGCACACCGGGGTGCGCTCCCCTCGGCGAGCGGCCCCACCGGGCCGCGCCCGGCATGCGTCCCGCGCCCGGCGAGTGGTCCGGGCCGGGCCGTGCGACGGCCCGGCCGGCGTGCGCCCGCACGGCGAGTGCTTGTCCTGCGCTCGCAGGCGGCTTCGCGGAGGCGGCCCGGGCCGGGCCGCGCCCGCATGCGTCCCGCGCTTGCATGCGTCCCACGCCCGCATGCGTCCCGCGCCCGCATGCGTCCCGCGCACCGCGCCCGCATCGCGTCCCCACCCGGCGTGCGGCCGCGCAGCGAGCCCGGGTTGCGCCCGTCCGCCCGCGTGGCGGGCCTCCGCATCGTGGGCCAGGGCGGGTCCGGACCCGCATGGCGATGCCCCGTGGCGGGCACCCGGGCACGGACGGCGGCATGGCGCAGCAGCGGAAAGGAGCCGCGTACCGTGAGGACACCGCATGATCCCGGAGCGGATCCGGAGGATGAGGGGATTCCCGATCTCCAGGACGGGACGCCCGAGCAGCAGTGGGCCGAGGATCCCGAGCAGTTGCCCGTGGCCGGGGACGAGCCGACGATCGCCGTGTACCGGGACACCACGAGCGCGGAGACGCGCGAACGGGAGTCGCTCGACGAGCGGTTGACCGATGAGGAGCCGGAGGCGGGGGAGCCGGTCGGCGCGGTGGCGGAACCGGCGGGGCTGCTGTACGACGAGCCGGATCCCGACGTCCCCCGAGAGCAGGATGTCTACTCCCAGGAGGGCTCGATCAGCGGGCTGTCCGCCGAGGAGGAGGCGGTCCGGATCAAGAGCGATGAGCTCCGGGATGTGGACGATCTCTACGAGGAGGTCGACGACGAGGAGGTCATCGTGGATCCGGGACCGCCCTCCTGACGGGTCTGCCGGACGGTGTGTTCACGGGCGGGTCACGCGGGGTTCCGGTCGACGTACTCGAAGATCGAGCCGTCGGGGTGGCGGGCCACCAGGGTACGGCCCACGGGGGCGGGCAGCGGACCGGCGACGATCTGCCCGCCGACCGCCGTGAGATCGGCGATCGCCTCGTCCACGTCCTTCACCGCGATCGTCGCAGTGATCTTGCGGAGAATCGACATCTCCGACTCCGGTCCGCTCATCAGGAAGAAGCAGCCGACCGCCGCGACCGCGACGGGGCCGCGCTGGAAGCGCACCGCCTCGGCTCCCGTCAGCTTCTCGTAGACGGTGATCGCCGAGTCCAGGTCGTCGACGCACACGCGGAGTGAAGTCCCCAGAATATCCATGCGGGCGAGCCTAGTTGAACTGCTCAGACGCGGCAGAGGATCTCACCGTGCAGGACGCCGAACCAACCGTCCGGAGCCTCGCCCCAGGTCCGCCACGCCTCCGCGATCGACCGCAGCTCCTCCTCCGTGGCATGGCCGCCGTCCACCGCGAGCCGGGCGTAGGAGGAGGCGACCGTGCGGTCCGCCCACAGACCGCTCCACCACGCCCGCTCCTCCTCGGTGGCGTAAGCCCACGCCGTGGCGGTCGAGGTGATGTCGGTGAACCCCGCCTCCAGGGCCCAGGAGCGCAGTCTGCGACCGGCGTCCGGCTCACCGCCGTTGGCCCGTGCGACCCGGTGGTAGAGGTCCAGCCAGCCGTCCAGCCCGGGGACGGACGGATACCAGGTCATGGTGGCGTAGTCGGAGTCGCGCACCGCCACGATGCCGCCCGGCGCGCACACCCGTCGCATCTCGCGCAGCGCCCCCACCGGGTCGCCGACGTGCTGGAGGACCTGATGGGCGTGGACCACGCAGAAGGAGTCGTCGGGGTGGTCCAGGGCGTGGACGTCGGCGACCGCGAAGGAGACGTTGGTCAGCCCGCGCTCGTCGGCCACCGCGCGGGCCCGCTCCAGGATGGCGCCCTCCGCGTCGACGCCCGTGACCTGCCCCTGGGGGACCAGCTCGGCCAGGTCCGCGGTGATGGTGCCGGGGCCGCAGCCGATGTCCAGGATCCGCATATGGGGCCGCAGATGGCCGGTGAGATACGCGGCGGAGTTGGCCGCGGTGCGCCAGGTGTGCGAGCGCAGCACCGACTCATGGTGGCCGTGGGTGTAGACGGCGGCGTCCTTCGGCATGGCGGAACTCCCCCTTCGGGACCGGTGAACGGGTCGCTCCACCGTAGAAGGCATCTCGCATCACGAGAAGAACTGTCTCAACATGCGAGCATGCGTGAAGTCACGCCGGTCAAGTCACGCCGGTCCCGTCACGTCGCCCCGGCTGATGACGCCCAGCGCACGCCCCGCCTCGACCACCGGGAGCCGCCCCACCGCATGCCGCCGCATCAGCGCGGCGGCCTCCGCCACCTCCTCGTCCGGCCCGATCGTCACCGGGTCCGGGGTGCATACGGCATGGCAGGTGACGGCGAGGGGGTCGACGCCCTCGGCGACCGCGCGGAGGGTGATGTCGCGGTCGGTGAGGACGCCGAGCACCTCCCCCTCGCTGGCGACCAGCACATCGCCGATGTCCTGTGCCCGCATCAGTTGCGCGGCTTCCACCAGCGAGGCGTCGGGGCGCACCCAGATCGCGGGCCGCGTCATGACCTCCCGCACGGGGCGCGTCGGGTCGCGAGGTGGGTCGTGGGACACCTGTCCACCCCCCCTTCCTGGGTAATGTGCTGCCCGCAGTACCCAGCCGGGGCGGGGGGTATGCGCGACGGACACGAGCCGTCCGCAATCCCTGAGCGATCCCTTATGCGCTCGGGTGCGGCCCCGGCTACGTGCCGGCTACGTGTTGGGGTGCAGCCCCAGCGCCGAGACCACCTCCTGCACCGTGTGGAACGTACGGTCCGTGGGCAGTTCCTCGGCCAGAGCGATCAGCCCGTCCGGTGCGTGCCGGTCCTCCAGGACGCGCAGCAGCCCCTCACGGTCCGCCGGGAACGAGGTACGTCCCAGCCGGCGGGCGAACTCGAACCGCACCGCCTCGGCCTCACCGGTCGTCCCCCGCGCCGGGATCGGCCCCAGGGCGACGTCCGGGTCGTCGTCGGCGGCCGGCTCCGGGTCGTGCCACTCCTCGGCACGGGTCGGGTGCCCGGAGCGGATCAGCCCCTGGAGCTCATGCTTCATCTCGTCGTCCTTGTGGACGCTCAGCCGGTCGCTGCCTCGCTGCATGTCGGTCCCCTTCCTCAGCGGGTCCGTGTGTCTCCCGGGCCGGTCATCTCCCGGGATATGTCAATCGGCTCCCGGGACGTTTCACATCCGCTCCCGGGATGTTCAATCCGCGTCGCCCTCGTACGGCCAGCGCAGCAGTGCGCCGAGGCCGCCCACCGGGATGTCGCCGCCGTTCGGCTCCGCCCCGGCCGGTGCCACCATCAGCGCTTCGGCGCCGGTGGCCACGACCGAGCGGATCAGCGCGTCGTCGGCGCGGGCCGGGGACGGCTGGGTGTCGCCCAGGTACTGGACATCGGTACGGCGCAGTGCCAGCTGGTCGGGTTCGGTGCCCACCCATACCTCGCGGTACAGATCGGGCCCGTCCGGGCGTATCAGCAACGAGCCTATGCGGTGCTCACGCGCCGCGTCGACCAGCGCCGGAATCCCCTCGGCGGCCTCCACGCGCCCGCCGGAGGGCATCCGGCCGGCCCGGAACCGCTCCAGCGCCTCCTCACCGCGCTCATGGGCGTACCGGGCGCGCGCCTCGTCCACCTCCTGGTCCAGCAGCCGGGCGGCGTGGCTGCCGGGCGGGGCGGAACCGGGGGCGCGGCCCCCGCGCGAGGTCTCCACCGCCACCGAGCGCAGCTCCTTGGGCAGCTGCTCGTGGACCGAGCGCCGCTCGCGCGGGTCCCCGGCCAGGACCACCAGATCCGCGCCGGTCTCCTGCCGGCAGGTGCCCAGCTCATCGGCGATCAGGGCGGCGTTCCGCTCCCAGGTGTTCTCCGTCTTGAGCTGGAAGTGGCGCTCCGACCAGTCCGCGGTGGTGGTCCGGTGCACCGGCCACTGCCGTCCCTCCACCGAGCCGACCCGGTCGCCGCCGTGTGCGTCGCGCAGCTCGACGTCCGCGCCGGTGCGGTCGATGTACGCCACCAGGCAGGACGGGTCCTCGCCGGTCAGCTCCAGCAGCGGTCCCACATGGGGGAGCGCCGACCAGCACGGGGGCTCGCTCATGGGCGGCGGGGTCAGCAGCGGGGTGTCGAGGACCACCTCACCGGCCGTGGCGAAGACGGCCCACCCGCCCGGCCCCGCGCCGGGCGGCAGTGCGGCCAGCCTCTCGTACACCGCACGGCAGGTGGCCTGGTCGGCGCCCTGCCCTTCCAGCCGGCGGCTCGCCTCGCGGGCGGCGCGTTCCTGCTCCTCGGCCGCGGACTCGTCGGGGTGCGTGGTGTCGAAATAGACGCTGGCCCACGGGCCCGGGCGGTCGTAGAGCGGTTGGAGATGTCCGAGTCGCATGTACTCCCTCCAGATTCGAGTCCCCCACGCGTACCCATGACGACGGCATCGACACGAGGTCGTGGGGACGAGGCCGTCCGGGACGAGGCCGTCGGGACGATTGGGCCGACGTTCGAAGCCGACGTTCGAAGCCGACGTTCGAAGCCGACGTTTGGGGTTCGTGGGGGAGGGGGACCCGTCTTTCGGCCGAGCGGCCCGTAGGGAGTGAGGAGCGGCGCCGGACCCGGGACATCAGGGGCCGGGTCCGGCGCCGTGCCCTGTGGAAACGCCCTGCGGAAGTGCCCGCGTACCCGTGGTCCGCTCGCGTTGACGAGGACTGCTGAGGACTGTTAACGGAGGTGGGGCACGGGTACCCGGCGGCGCATGACTGATAAATCGGACTATCCGAAGGCGGGCATACCCTCGGTCGGGGACCTGGCGGAGCCGGTCGCACGAGCCGTCCGCGAAGAGGTCCGCCGGGAGCTGCGTGAGCAGTCCGGGCGGCGCGCGGTCCGCCTCTACGGGGGCGCGGCGGCGGCCGCGCTCTACGCGGGGGGTGCGCTGACGGCGTGCCTGGTGCTGCTGTTCGCGTTGGCGCTTCCGGGGTGGGCGGCGGCGCTGGTCGTCTTCGCGCTGTTGCTGGTGGTGGCGGGGTGGCTGAAGAACGCGGCGGGGCAGGGGGTGGGGCGACGGCCCGGTGCGCCTTCCGCGCCCTCCGCGCCCACGGCGCCTTCCGCCCCTTCGGGGCCCGCGGCTCCTCCCGGTCCTTCTGGCGGTCCTGCCGGGCCTCCCGGTGGTCCTGGCGGTGGCCCCGGTGGCCCCGGTGGCCCCGGTGGTCCTGGCGGGCCCGCCGCGCCTCCGACGCCCCCGGGCACACCGGGGCCCGGTGCGCCTCCTCAGCCCCCTCAACCTCCTCACACGGGGTGATCGCCCATGGCGGAGAATCCGCTGCTGACCAGGCACGGCGAGGCGCTGGACCTCTTCACCGAACGGGTGCACGCGATCCGGCCCGATCAGTGGGACGACCCGACGCCCTGCACCGAGTGGACCGTACGTGACCTCGTGAACCATCTCGCGGTCGAGCAGATGTGGGTGCCGCCACTGGTTCGGGAGGGTGCGAGCGCCGGCGAACAGGGCGATGCGCTGGAGGGCGATCTGCTCGGTGACGACCCCGTCGCCACGTGGGACGTGGTGGCGACCGCGGCGCGGGACGCCTTCCGCGAGCCGGGGGCGCTCGACCGGATGGTCGAACTCTCCTACGGGGAGAGCCCCGCGACGCATTACTGCGCGCAGATGACGGCTGACGCGGCGGTGCACGCGTGGGATCTGGCCCGGGCCATTGGGGCGGATGAGCGCATTCCCAAGCCGTTGGTGGACTTTTCGGTGCGGGAGGTCGCGCCGTACGCGGCGGATTTGGAGGAGAGCGGGCTGTTTGCGGCGCCGGTTGAGCCTCCGGCGGGGGCGGATGCGCAGGCTCGGCTTCTGGCGCTGCTGGGGCGTGAGCCGTAGGGGGTCATCCCCACCCCGCCCCTTCCCGAAAGAGGTGGCTCCGCTCCCTCACCCCCCGCCGGGGCTCCGCCCCGGACCCCGCTCCTCAAACGCCGGAGGGGCTGGATTGGGGCACCCCGCGCTGGACCTGGCTCCTCAAACGCCGGGGGGCTGGATTGGGGCACCCTGCCCTGGACCTGGCTCCTCGATCGCCGGAGGGGCTGGATTGGGCGCACCCCGTGCCAAGCACGGACGCCCGGCGCCCCGCGCTCCTGCGGTCATCGAGCGTGCCGAATGCGCGGAGATGACCCGGGTGGGGTCGGCTCTGCCCAGGCGGCGGGCGGGCTGGTGCCCTGGCGGGCTCCCCACCTCGGCGGGCTCCCACCCACCCAGGGCGGCCCCCGCGCGCGAGCGCTACCCACACCCACACGTGCCAACGGGTGCGGGGTGTGCGCGGAGTCAGAACTCCGCGCACACCCCGCACCCGCGTACCGGCCCACCGCGCCCCGCGGAATTCAGCAGCGGACCCGGGGCCGGTCCCAGTGGCGGTGGGCGGCTATGGCTTCGGTGAAGGCCTGGGTGAATTCCTCGCTCGCCGTGCCCGTCGTGGTGTCCGTGACGACGCCGCGGTCGGTGCAGACGTGGCCGTGGCCGGAGGCGATGTGGAGGCCCTCCGGGTCCAGGGAGGAGAGGATGCCGACGCCGGAGCCCAGGGCCGCGATGGGTTTGCCGTGGCGGTAGGCGTCGCGGACGAAGCGCATGGCCTCGCTGTCGGAGGCCAGGCCGGGGGTGCCGGTGGGGCCGCCGGGGAGGAGGACGGCGTCGTAGAGGACGGAGGCGACCGTGGGGAGGGCGCGGTCCACCGCGTAGCCGTTGCCGTCGGCGCCGAGGACCTTGCCGTCGTGCGGGGCCAGGGCCTCGACGATGGCGCCCTGGGCGGTGAGGGCTTCCTGGGCCTGGGTGAGCTGGCCGGTGTCCACGCCGTCCATGACCAGTACGGCGATCTGGCGGGTGCGGATCGAGCCGTCGCCCTGGAGGTTCTCGAAGCTCAGCGCGGGCGAGGCCTGCGGCTTGTGGTTGTTGGCACCGGGTTCCGGCAGCGCCACGCCGATGCCCTGGGCCACCTGCGAGGCCAGGTCGTAGTCGACCTGGGCCAGCTGCTCGACCGTGCGCTCCCGCACATGCACCGCGCCGACCTTGCCCAGCTCGAAGCGGAAGGCGTCGACGATATGGCGCCGCTCCCAGTCGCTCATGCTGTTCCAGAACAGCGCGGCCTGGCTGTAGAAGTCCTTGAAGGACTCGCTCCGCTTGCGGATCTTATGGCCCTCGACCCGCTCCGCGTAGTGGGAGAAGGCGTAGCCGTCCGCTCCGGCGAGGGCCGGACAGCCGCCGCCGAGGGAGTTGGGGGAGTAGCTGGTGCCGCGGTGGATCGCGGTCTGGTGGTAGCCGTCCCGTTGGTTGGTCCGGGCGGGGGTGACCGGCTGGTTGACCGGGAGCTGCGCGAAGTTGGGCCCGCCCAGCCGGATCAGCTGGGTGTCCAGATACGAGAAGTTGCGGGCCTGGAGCAGCGGGTCATTGGTGAAGTCGATGCCGGGGACCACGTTGGCGGTGTGGAAGGCCACCTGCTCGGTCTCCGCGAAGAAGTTGTCCGGGTTGCGGTTCAGGACCATATGGCCGATCGGCCGCACCGGCACCTGCTCCTCCGGAATGATCTTCGTGGCGTCGAGCAGATCGACCTCGAAGTTGAACTCGTCCTCCTCCGGGATCAGCTGCACCCCCAGCTCGTACTCGGGGTACTGACCCGCCTCGATCGCGTCCCACAGATCGCGCCGGTTGAAGTCCGGGTCACGGCCCTGGCACTCCTGCGCCTCGTCCCAGACCAGCGAGTGGACGCCCAGTTTGGGCTTCCAGTGGAACTTCACAAAGGTGCCGCGGCCCCGGGCGTCCACGAAGCGGAAGGTGTGCACCCCGAAGCCCTGCATCATCCGGTAGCTGCGCGGAATCGCCCGGTCCGACATCAGCCACATCATCATGTGCATGGTCTCGGGCTGGAGCGAGACGAAGTCCCACAGGGTGTCATGGGCGGAGGCGCCGGTCGGGATCTCGTTCTGCGGCTCCGGCTTGAGCGCGTGCACGAAGTCGGGGAACTTGATCCCGTCCTGGATGAAGAAGACCGGCATGTTGTTGCCGACCAGGTCGTAGTTGCCCTCCGAGGTGTAGAACTTCGTCGCGAAGCCCCGTACGTCCCGCACCGTGTCCGCCGAGCCCCGGGGCCCCTGCACGGTGGAGAACCGCACGAAGACCGGGGTGCGCACGGACGGATCCTGGAGGAAGGCGGCGCGGGTGAACTCCGCGCAGGACTCGTATGGCTCGAAGTAGCCGTACGCGCCCGCGCCCCGCGCGTGCACCACCCGCTCCGGGATGCGCTCATGGTCGAAATGGGTCAGCTTCTCGCGGAAGTGGAAGTCCTCCATCAGGGTCGGGCCGCGCTCGCCCAGAGTGAGGGCGTCATCGGTGTGGTCGACGGCCACGCCCTGGTCGGTGGTCAGCGGCCCTTCGGCGGGGTCGGGCGCGCGGTACATGTCGCGCTGCCGCTCCTTGCGGTCCTCCGTCATCGTGCCGATCCCTTCGTCGTCTTCGCGAACTCCTCCAGGAACGCCTCGCAGAACGCCTTGAGGTCATCCGGCTTACGGCTGGTGATCAGGGCGTTGGGGCCGTCGGTGCAGACCTTGACCTGCTCGTCCACCCAGGTTCCGCCAGCGTTGGTGATGTCGGTGCGCAGACTCGGCCAGGAGGTCAGGGTGCGGCCGCGTACGACATCGGCCTCCACCAGCGTCCAGGGGGCGTGGCAGATCGCGGCCACCGGCTTGCCCGCGTCGAAGAAGCCCTTGGCGAAGGCGACGGCCTTGTCGTCCAGGCGCAGGAAGTCGGGGTTGGCCACCCCGCCGGGCAGCACCAGCGCGTCGTACTCCTCGACCGTCGCGTCCTTCACGACCTGGTCGACCTCGAAGGTGTCCGCCTTGTCGAGATGGTTGAACGCCTGGATACGGCCGGGCTTGGTGGACACCAGACGGGGGGTGCCCCCGGCGTCCCGGACCGCCTGCCAGGGGTCGGTCAGCTCGACCTGTTCCACGCCTTCCGGGGCGACGAGAAAGGCGACCTTCATTGCTGCTCACGTCCTTCCGGTCTCTTCCGGTCCGGGTTTTCGCATCGTCCGGGTATCCATCCGTCCGGTGCGGCGGGTAGCCAGCGCGGACGGGGTCGAAACGGGAACGTCGGGTGCGTCAGGCGTCGTCCGACGTCTTCTTCCGGTGCGGCAGGAACTCCTGCACCTTCGCCTTCAGGCCCTGCCGGACCACGCCCGCCCGGTCCGCGTCGCCCTTGATGATCGACTCGGCCGTGGCCTCCATCTGCTCCCAGGTGGCATGCGGCGGGATCGGGGGGACGTCCGGGTCGGTGAGGAACTCCACGACCGCCGGGCCGTCCGCGCTCAGCGCCTCGCGCCACGCCCCCTCGACCTGCTCGGGCTTCTCCACCCGGATGCCGGTCATGCCGAGCGATTCGGCGAACCGCGCGTAGGAGACGTCGGGGATCGCCTGCGAGGGCAGGAACTGCGGTGCCCCGCCCATGGCGCGCATCTCCCAGGTGACCTGGTTGAGGTCCTGGTTGTTCCAGACGGCGATCACCAGCCGGGGGTCCTCCCACAGCCGGTGGTACTTGGCCACCGTGATCAGCTCCGCCAGGCCGTTCATCTGCATCGCGCCGTCCCCGACCAGCGCCACCGCCGGCCGGTCCGGACGGGCGAACTTGGCGCCGATCGCATACGGCACCCCGCAGCCCATCGTGGCCAGCGTGCCCGACAGCGAACCGCGCATCTGCCCGCGCATCCGCAGATGGCGGGCGTACCAGTTGGCGACGGAGCCGGAGTCGCAGGTGACGATGGCATCGGAGGGCAGCAGCGGGTCCAGGCAGTGGGCCACGTACTCGGGGTTGACCGGGTCCGCGGACACCTCCGCGCGGGAGCCCATCACCTCGCGCCAGCGCCGTACGCCCGCGATGATCTCCTCCTGCCAGTCCCGCGCCTCCTTGCGCTCCAGCAGCGGCAGCAGCCGCAGCAGGGTCTCGCGCGCGTCGCCGACCAGGTTGACCTCGTACGGATAGCGCATCCCGATCATGTGCGGATCGAGATCGATCTGAACCCCGCGGGCCTTGCCGAACTCCGGCAGGAACTGGCTGTACGGAAAGCTGGAGCCGATGGTCAGCAGGGTGTCGCAGTCCCGCATCAGCTCGTACGAGGGCCGGGTGCCCAGCAGTCCGGTCGACCCGGTGACATAGGGCAGTTCATCGCTGAGCACATCCAGGCCGAGCAGTGCCTTGGCGACCCCGGCGCCGAGGGTCTCGGCGGCCTGCTGGACCTCCTTGCGCGCCCCGGCCGCGCCCTGTCCGGCGAGGATCGCCACCCGCTCGCCCGCGTTCAGCACCTTCGCCGCCCGCTCCACCGCGCTGCTGGAGGGCACCGCGGACCAGCCGCTGCGGTCCAGGCTGGAGGGCACCATCTTGAACTCATGGGTGGGCGCGGAGTAGTCGAGGTCCTGCACATCCGCCGGGATGATCACGGCAGTGGGGGCGCGGCGGGCGTAGGCGGTGCGGATGGCCCGGTCCAGGACGTTGGGCAGCTGCTCGGGGACGGTGACCGTCTCCAGGAAGTCGGAGGCCACGTCCTTGAAGAGGCTGTGCAGATCCACCTCCTGCTGGTACGAGCCGCCCATCGCGCTGCGGTGGGTCTGGCCGACCAGGGCCACCACCGGGACGTGGTCCATCTTGGCGTCGTACAACCCGTTCAGCAGGTGGATCGCGCCGGGGCCCGAGGTCGCCGCGCAGACGCCGAGGCGGCCGCTGAACTTGGCGTAGCCGACGGCCTGGAACGCGGCCATCTCCTCGTGCCGGGCCTGGATGAACCGGGGCTCGTTCTCGGCCCGCCCCCATGCGGCGAGCAGGCCGTTGATTCCGTCCCCCGGGTAGCCGAACACATGCTCGACCCCCCACTCCGACAGTCGGGCGAGGATGTAGTCGGCCACTTTCATGGTCATGGTGGGTCATCGCTCCTCTCGGCGACCGCTCTGCTCGGCGATCGCTGTCAACCGGCCACCTGCGGCAGCACCTTGGTGCGGTAGAAGTCGAAGAAGCCGCGCTGGTCGGGGCCGATCTGATTGACGTAGACGGTGTCGAACCCGGCCTCCGCGTAAGCGTTCAGCGCGGCCACATGCGCCTCCGCGTCATCCCCGCAGACCACTTCCTCGGCGATCCGCTCGGGGGTGACGAGCCGGGCGGCCTGCTCGAACTGGCCCGGGGTGGTCAGCGTCGACAGCACCTCGCCGGGCAGTCCCTCGGTCGGCCACAGCCGGTGGGCGGTGCGCAGGGCCTCGTCGGGATCGGGGCCGTAGGCCACCTTCAGGCCGCCGCGGGCCGGTTTGCTGTTGCCCCCGGCGCCGCTGCCGCGCCGGAACCGCGCCACCAGCTCGGCGTCCGGGGTCATGGTGATGAAGCCGTCGCCGACCCGTCCGGCCAGCGCGGCGGCGGCCGATCCGAAGGCCGCGATGTCGATGGGCACCGGCTCCTCGGGCACGGTGTACAGCCGGGCGTTCTCCACCGTGTAGTGCTTGCCGTGATGGGTGACGCGGCGGCCCTCGAACAGCTGGCGCATCACCATCACGGCCTCCTCCAGCATCTCCAGCCGGATCGGCGCGGGCGGCCAGCGGTCGCCCAGTACGTGCTCGTTGAGCGCCTCGCCGCTGCCCACGCCCAGCCGGAAGCGGCCCTCCAGCAGTACCGCGCTGGTCGCGGCGGCCTGGGCCACGATGGCGGGGTGGACGCGGATGGTGGGGCAGGTCACCGCGGTCTGCACGGGCAGGCTGGTGGCCTGCGCGAGGGCGCCGATCACCGACCAGACGAACGAGCTCTGGCCCTGGGCGTCGTTCCAGGGGTGGTAGTGGTCCGAGATCCACAAATGGCTGAAACCAGCCTGCTCCGCCATCCGGGCCTGCTCGACCAGGTCCGCGGGCCCGTGTTCTTCGGCGGCCAGGAAGTAGCCGTACTCGGTCATGGGGCCCTCCTCGAGCGCGGATGCCGGCAGACGCGACGGGTAACCGGCGCCCGGGGAAGAAAACCTCGTTTGGTCCGGCCCGGGACGGGCACGCGCTCTGTGTGCTTCGGACCGGAGGCACGCCACGGGAGCGGCCCGGCTACCAGAGGCGTGACCACCGGATCACCCTTTCGTCCGGCTTCGCCTCCGTGGTGATACCGACGACAGCTCAAGGGAGATACGGCGTATGACGTCCGTACGAGCACATCCCCGAGCACACCCCAGGCATCCGCACGACGACGCCCCGGACACCTCCGCGGAGTTCCGCCGGATCGCGGCCCTGCCGGACGGACCGTCGAAGGAGACCCTGCGCCAGGATGTCGTGCGCGCCTGGATGCCCATGGCCGAGCGGCTCGCCGGCCAGTTCCGCGACCGCGGCGAGGCCACCGAGGATCTGCGGCAGGTCGCCATGGTCGGCCTGGTCAAGGCCGTCAGGCGCTATGACCCGGACCGCGGCTCGGCCTTCGAGAGCTACGCCGTCCCCACCGTGGCCGGCGAGGTCAAGCGCCTCTGCGCCCGTCTGGGCAGGCAGGCCGGTGCCCGTGCCGTCTGAGCAGGTGCCGTACGCCGATCACGCCCCGGGGGCCGGGGCGCGCTCGGCCGTGCGCGACATGGCCAGGGCGACATGGCGGGAGATCCGGTCCGCCACGCCCGCCTCCGCCATCTCGAAGGCACCGCGCCCGCCCGTACGGAAGAGCGTGAGCGCCCCCAGAACCGGTCCCGTACCGGCGCGCAGGGGGATGCACAGCAGCGAGGTGACCTCCTCCCGCACCAGCACCGGAGCGCCCGTCGCGTCCCGGCCGAAGGCGTCGGCGTCGACCGGGCTCACCCGCAGCGCGGAGGCCCCCTCGTACAGCGCGTCCACCACCAGCGGGCAGTCGGCCGGATCCTGCTCGGCCAGGGGCGCCGTACGGTCGCCCGACGCGTCCCGGGGGCCGAGCGCCACCACCCGACGCGGGTTGCCGGGACCGTTCTCCGGGGCCAGGTCGGCGATCACCCAGTCCGCGAACCGGCCGTGCAGCACCTGCGCGGCCGCGGTCAGCGCCGCCTCCGGGCCGCCTCCGGCCGGTACCGCCCTGAGCAGCGCCGCCGTCATGTCGTCCACCAGGTCGAGCAGCTCGGCATGGCGGGACACCTCGCCCAGATCCGGCCGGGACTCCTGGGCCCACGCCCCGGCCGCCCCCTCGTCCGCCGACGGACCGGCCACCCCGGGCTGGAACGTCGCCAGCACCGCCGGATGGGGCTCGCCCGGCGGCCGCAGCGCGGCCAGGGTCACCCGCACCTCCCCGTGGATGGGCGGCTGCGACAGCCACACCGTCAGACTGCGGTCGCCCTCGCCGCGCGCGACCGCGGCGACCTGCGAGCGCAGCGCCGCCTGCCCGTCGCGCCGCAGCGCGGCGGTGAGCGGGCGACCGGTGGCGTATCCGGCCCGGGTGTGGAACACCTGGGTGGCGGTGAAGTTCATGCGCCGCACCACGGCATCGCGGTCCAGCAGCACCGTGGCGATCGGCAGCCGCTGGAACAGCGCCCGCAGCAGCTGCTGCTCCTGCGGGTCGCCCCGGCCGCCGCCGGGGCCCCGGGACGAGTCGGCCGTCAGCTCCTCGTACCGTGGCCACAGCACATCCGCCACATGCTGGAGTTCGAAGAGAGCGGCGTCCAGCAGGGAAGGCCGCTCGTGCGCGGGCAGCGCCCGCGCGGTCCGCAGCTCGTCCACCCGTCTGCGGAAGTCTGAGAGCTCCGCCCCAAACTCCTGTGCGTCTGGCATGGCCACACCGTAGCCTGCCCGCACTCGCGGGGGCACATGGGTGATGTTTTCCACTCAAGGGCGTGGAGACCCGAAAAGACCGGGCCCTGGAAGGACCGGGCCGGACAGTACGTCGCACCGGAGCGAAGGAGTGAACTCGGCGATGCCCGACCGTACGCACATCCGCGCGGCCTTCCAGACCGACGCACCCTCCCTCGGGCGCGGTCTGGCCGAACTGGCCGAGCAGGCCGCCGCGGGCACACCCGAGAGCTGTGGGGCCACCGCCACCGCCGTACTCGCAGAGGAGCCCTCCGGCGGTGCGGACGCCGACCGGACCACGGCGGCCACCCACCCCGATCTCTCCGCGCTGGTGTCGGTCCAGCTGCGGGTGGGGGAGGGCCCGATCCTCGCGGCGCTGGACACCGGCCGCCCGGCGGGCGCCGACGATCTGCTCCACGACGACCGCTGGCCGCGCTACCGGGCGCGGGCGCTGGACGCGGGCGTGCGGTCCTCCGCCTCCCTGCCGTTCGCCTGCGACGGGCTCACCGTGACCGTCTCGGTCTACGGGCTGCGCCCGGGGCCGCTGCGGAAGGCCGCCCAGGGCGCCACCGGGCTGCTCGGCGACCTGGCCACCGAGAGCATGGCCCGTGACCGGCTCTACCGCGCCGCCCTGGTCCAGGTCGACCAGCTGGACACGGCGCTGCGCAGCCGGCCGGTGGTGGACCAGGCGTGCGGAATCGTGATGTACGTCCTGGGCTGCGACCCGGACCAGGCGTTCGACCTGCTGCGCCGACTCTCCCAGCGGACCAACCGCAAGCTGGCGGAGCTCGCCGAGACCGTGGTGCGCACCCGCGGCCGCGGCCTGGAGCGGAACCTCATCGAGTTCGGCCGGTCAGCTGCTCCCGGACCCGGTCGGCGAGAGTCCGGCCCGGACCGGGACCTTCCGGGCTGACCGGGGGCACCCCGCGCACCGCGGCCGCCGCCTCGCCGACCCGCAGGCCCAGCGCCATCCGCTCCTCGGGGGTGAGCCGCTCCCGCAGCTCGGGGAAGACCAGGTCCTCCTCGCCGCGGATATGCATGGACACCACGTCCATCAGCTCCCGGACCAGCGGGTCGAACCGCCGGTCCCGGGGGTCCACGGCGTCCAGGTCGGACAGGATCCGCTCGGCCTCGGTCAGCTCCTCGATCTCCTCGTCGGCGATCCGGTCGCCGTTCGGCAGCGCCTTGCGGACCGTGGGGTACAGATGGACCTCCTCGGTCACGGAGTGCCGCACCACCGCCACCGTCATCCGGTCGACCAGCTGCCGCCGCAGCTCCGGATCGGTGGTGGTGCGGTACCCCTCGAAGAGGTCGCGCACCGCGTGGTGGTCCGCGGTGAGCAGGGTCACCACATCGTGTTGTTCCGGCGTCGCTGTCATGGCGCCCGGGTCCCCCGGGCCCCTTCCGCGAAACGGGGCCGGAGATCTGCGAAGGTGGACATTACATGGGCGGTGACCCGCCGGACACGGGCGGAGGTGTGGACGGAATGCAGCGGCAGTGGACCGCCCCGGCACCGGCGGACCGGGACGACGGCGGGCTGCCGGTCCTCCCGGAGCTGCTCGACAGCTTCGTCGCGGCGGCCGGCCATACCGCGCCGGAGCCGGTCGGCGGCTCGGCCGGGCTGCGCTCGGCGGCCTGCGGCTACTGGTCGCGGCGCGGGCTGTGGACCGACCCGGAGCATGTCGTGGTCGCCCCCGGCGCCGAGCCGCTGCTGCTGGCGCTGCTCGCCTCGGCCCCCGGCGGCGATGTGCTGCTGCCCCGCCCCTGCGCCGCCTGGTACGCGCCGCTGGTGCGGCTGGTGGACCGGCGCTCCCACCACGCGCCCGTTCCGGCCGAATGCGGGGGGCTGCCCGATCCGTTCGCGCTGCTGGAGATCGTGCGCAGGATCCGCGCCGAGGGCGGGGTGCCCCGGGTCCTGCTGCTCTCGGCGGCCGACGACCCCACCGGCACGGTGGCCCCGCCTGAGCTGCTGCACGAGGTGTGCGAGGCGGCCGTGGCCGAGGGGCTGCTGATCGTCAGCGACGAGACCTGGCGGGACACCGTCCACCATCCGCAGGGCACGGTGCTGCTCAGCCCGGCCGAGATGTCCCCCGAGAACGTGATCGTGCTCTCCGATCTGGCGGGCGCCTTCACCCCGGCGGGCTGGCCCGCCGCGATCGCCCGGTTCCCCGCGACCGAGCGCGGGGCGGAGCTGCGCGGCCGGGTGCTGTCCCTGCTCACCGCCGTACGCTCCGGGATGCCCGCGCCCATCGCGGCGGCCGCCGCGTACGCCCTCGACGAGCCCGAGCCGGTACGGGACCGGATGGCGGCCACCGCCAGGGCGCACGGGGCCGTGGCCGTGGCCGCCTACCGCGCGCTGACCGCCGTCGGGGCGCTGGCCCGGCCGCCGCAGGCCGGCCGGCACCTCTACGCCGACCTCGACGAGCTGCGCGGGGTGCTCGCGGCCCGGGGCATCACCGACTCGGTGGAGCTGGAGCGCGAGCTGGTGCGGCGGATCGGCCGGAGCGTGGCCGGGGGCCACCGCTTCGGCGACCCCCCGCACACCCTGCGACTCCGGCTGGCGACCCTGCCGCTGCTCGGCGCGGCGGAGGAGTCGCGGCTACGGGCGCTCCGGACGCCGGATCCGCTGGAACTGCCCCATGTGGCCACGGCGTTGGGCGCCTTCGAGGCGGCCTTCCGCGATCTGATCGAAAGCAGTCCGGTGACCTGAGCCGCCCCGGACCCCGGCCATGGACCTCCATGGCGCGCCGGCACCGAAGGGCCGGCCCGGACACGGCCCAGATACGGAAGGGAGCCAGGCCATGACCGACCACGCCGAGCAGGCGGAACCGGCGGAGCCGACGGAACCGGCCGGGCGCCGCCGCGCCCGGCCCGGCGCCGCCGCCCGGCCCCGACTGGCCCCGCCCCCCACCGAACCGGGCAAGCCCGAGCCGCCCGCCCCCGAACCGCCCGGCCCCGAGTCGGCCGCCCTCGAACCGACCGGCCCCCAGCCGCGCGGTCCCGGGTCGGCTGGCCCTGAGTCGGTCGCCCTCGAACCGGCCGGTCCCGAGCCGACCGCCCTCGAACCGGCCAGCCCCCAGCCGCGCGGCCCCGAACCGGCCGGTCCCGAGCAGACTGGTCCCGAGTCGGTCGCCCTCGAACCGCCCGCCCTCGAACCGCCCGGCCCCCAGCCGGGCGTCCCCGAGTCGACCGCCCCCGTGCCGGGTGCCCCGCGTTCGCCGGGGGAGATTCGTAGCTGGCCGCCGTCGTTCGCCGACCGGCTCACCTCGCCGCTGCCGGGGGTGCGGGCGCTGGCGCGGCTGGCCCGGGAGGGACGGCTCAGACCGCCCGTGGAGACGCTCCGCCAGATCCCCGAGCTGCCCTTCGAACCGGGGCCGCTGCCGCTCACCGGCCCCGGCCGGACCGCGCTCACCTGGGCCGGGCACGCCAGTTGGGTGGTGCGGATCGGCGGGCTCACCGTGCTCACCGACCCGGTCTGGGCCCGTAAGATCCTCGGCACCCCGGCCCGGGTCACTCCGGTGGGGGTCCGCTGGGAGGACCTGCCGCCCGTCGACGCGGTCGTCATCAGCCACAACCACTACGACCATCTGGACGCGCCCACGGTCAAACGGCTGCCGAAGGCGACGCCGGTCTTCGTGCCCGCCGGGCTCGCCCGCTGGTTCCGGGCGCGCGGATTCACCCGGGTGACCGAGCTGGACTGGTGGGAGGCGGCCGAACTGCCCGGCGTGGACGGCCCGGTCCGCTTCGACTTCGTCCCGGCCCACCACTGGAGCAAGCGCACCCTCACCGACACCTGCCGCTCGCTGTGGGGCGGATGGGTCATCACCGCGCCCGACGGACAGCGGGTGTACTTCGCCGGGGACACCGGCTACGGCCACTGGTTCCGGCAGATCGGCCGCCGCTACCCGGGCATCGATGTCGCGCTGCTGCCCATCGGCGCGTATGAGCCGCGCTGGATGCTGGGCGGGGTGCACACCGATCCGGAGGAGGCCGTACAGGCGCATCTGGACCTGGGGGCGCGGATGCTGGCGCCCATGCACTGGTCCACCTTCCTGCTCTCGGCCGAGCCGCCCCTGGAGCCGCTGCACCGGATCCGCGCGGCCTGGGAGGCCACCGGGCGTCCGCGCGAGGAGCTGTGGGATCTGCCGGTCGGGGCGTCCCGCGTGCTCGAACAGGCCGGGTCACGAGGCGGCCAAGTGGGGTAACACGGTGCATAAGTGATGAGTGGAACATAAGTGGCGAGCGGTGCGGGGCGCACCTAACTTCCTTTTCATGCGCACACCTAAACTTCGCCACCTCGCCGGCCTCACGGCCGTCCTCGTCGTCGAACTCGCCCAGCTCCCCGCGGCCCACGCGGCCCCCGTCGACCAGGCCGCGACCCGCCATGTGGTCCAGCCCGGCCAGTCCATCCAGGCCGCCGTGGACGCCGCGAAGCCCGGCGACACCATCGAGATCCGGCCCGGCACCTACCGGGAGAACATCCAGATCACCACCGACCGGCTGACCCTGGTCGGCGCGGGTGAGTCCACCGTGCTCTCCCCGGCCGCGAAGCCGTCGGCCAACGCCTGCGGCGAGGCCGGCCACGGCATCTGCGTCACCGGGACGGCCGAAGACCCCGTCTCGGATGTCCGGATCGGCTCACTGAAGGTCACCGGCTTCGCCAAGAACGGCATCTGGGGCTCCGGCACCGACCGGATGACCGTACGGAACACCACCACCGAGGACAACGGTCAGCAGGGCATGGGCCAGGAGATGTCCACCCGCGGCACCTTCGTCGACAACGTCTCCCGCGGCAACAAGCAGTCCGGCGTCTTCCTGGCCAACACCATCGACGCCGAGGGCGGCGCCACCGACGCCCTGGGCACCCTGGTGGCCGGGAACCAGCTCAGCGGCAACCGGACCGGGGTCGTGGTCCGCCGGCTGCGCGACCTCTCGGTCGAGGGGAACACCATCACCGCCAACTGCGCCGGGGTGTTCATCGTCGGCGACGAGTCGACCCCGCGCGCCGGGGACCTGAACGTCCGCCACAACTCCGTCTACCAGAACAACGCCTACTGCGAGGCCACCGACCGGCTCCCCTTCATCCAGGGCGCCGGCATCGTGCTCACCGGCACCGAGGGCACCCGGGTGACGGGCAACCAGGTGAACGACAACGTGGGCACCTCGCCCATGTCCGGCGGGATCGTGCTCTACACCAGCGTCGTCGGCGCCCCCAACGCCAAGAACGCCATCAGCCGGAACGTGATGAGCGGCAACAAGCCCGCCGACCTCGCCGACCGCGACAAGGGCCCCGACAACACCTTCACCGACAACGTGTGTGAGCTGTCCGCGCCCACGGGCCGGTGCTGAGAGGCGGCGACATGACCACTGTGGACACCGACAGAGCCGACGCGGCACAGCCCCCACCGGCCGCCACGCTCCCGCCGCCCATGCGGCTGCGCGAAATCGTCTTCGGCGCCGCACGGGCGGCCTCGGTGCGCGCCGCGGTCCGGCTGCGCATCGCCGACGCGCTGGGCGACCGGCCCGCCTCCATCGGCGAGCTGGCCTCCGCCGTGGACGTCGAGCCCGATCCGCTGCGCCGGCTGCTGCGCTCCCTGGCCTGCTGCCAGATCTTCGCCGAGACCGAGGACGGCCGCTTCCGGCACACCGAGATGTCCCGGCTGCTGCGCGAGGACACCCCGGGCAGCCTGCGCAACATCGCCCTGTGGTGCACCGAGCCATGGACCTGGGAGGCGTGGCCGCTGCTGGACCGGGCGGTGCGCACCGGCGGCTGTGTCGTCAACGAGATCTACGGCAAGGACTTCTTCGCCTATCTCCACGAGGACGCGCCCGAGTCGGCCCGGGTGTTCGACGCCGCGATGACCACCTCCAGCCGGCAGTCCGCCACCGACGTCGCCGCCTTCCTCGACCTCGACGGGGTGAAGGAGGTGGTGGACATCGGCGGCGGCCAGGGGCATGTGCTGGCCAGCCTGCTGGAGAAGCACCCGGCGCTGCACGGCGCGCTGCTGGACCTGCCGCAGGTGGTGGCGCACGCCGACCCGCGGCTGCGGGACGGCGGGGCGCTGGCCTCGCGGGCCACGCTCGTGCCCGGCGACTGCCGCCGCGAGGTCCCCGTCGAGGCCGACCTCTACATCATCAAGAACATCCTCGAATGGAACGACGAGAGCACCCGCCGGACGCTCGCCAACGTGGTCGCGGCGGCGCGCCCCGGCGCCAGGGTGGTCGTCATCGAGAACCTCGTCGACAACAGCCTGTCCTCCTTCACCACGGCGATGGACCTGTTCCTGCTGCTCAATGTGGGCGGCCGGAAGCACACCGAGGAGAGCATGGTGGCGCGGATGACCGAGGCCGGTCTGAACGTGACCGACATCCGCCCCGTCAACGGCTCCCTGCACGCCTTCGACTCCACGGTGGTGCCACCAGGCAGCCCGTAACGCCCGCGGCGACACCGGGGTCCAGGGGCGGAGCCCCTCGGAAAGACCGCCCCGTAGCCGCATCAACACCACGTCGGTGCCCGCGTCGTCCGTCCTCGACGACGCGGGCACCGTAGGCGTTTCTCCGTCAGCTGTACCGGTACGTGGTGAGGTGCGCGAACACCACCACATTGGCCGTGTAGTCCTTGGCCGCGTGGTCATAGGCCCCACCGCAGGTGATCAGCCGCAGCTGGGCGTTGGGGGTGTCCCCGTAGACCTGCTTGTCCGGGAAGGCGTTCTTCTTGAACGTCTTCACCTTGTCGACCACGAAGGTCGCCACGATCCCGTCCTCGCGGGTGATGGCCACCTTGCTCTTCGGCTTGAGCTGGCCGAGGGTGTAGAACACCGCCGGACCGATCTTGGTGTCCACATGCCCGGCCACGATGGCGTTGCCGCGCTCACCGGGCGAGGGACCGCCCTGGTACCAGCCCACCAGGTTCTGGTCGGTGTCCGGGGGCGGGACCAGCACGCCCGCGGCGTCCAGCGACAGCGGGGTGAAGGGCGCGCTCACCCCGATCGAGGGGATGTCCAGATGGGAGGCGGGGGAGCGCGGCAGCGCGGGTCCCGGACGCGACTCGGGCGCGGTCGTGGACTCCGGGGAATCCGCGTACGCGTCCTCGTTGGAGGTGTCGCTGTCCGGTTCGGAGATGGACGCGGGGGCGCTGGTCGCGGGCCGGGCCGACGGGGTGTTCTGGGAGGCGGCGTCCACGGAGTTGTAGATGAGGAATACGCCGATGAGGGCCGACGCGGCGGCCCAGCGGAGAATGCGGGTGTTGCCATCGGCAGCGCCCTGCTTGGCCGGCTTTCCCATAGGGGTGTTCGCCTTTCTCACGGCCGCTTTTCTCATAGCGCTCGTGGAACTGCCGTGGCACCACCGCTCGGCGGAGGTGCCACGGCAGTACTGAATACGAAGAGTCAGGCTCAGATCGCGGTGCCGGTCGGCTTGCGGCGACGCAGGGCGTAGGCACCGGCGCCGAGGCCACCGAGGAGCAGGACCGAGCCGGCGGCCATGCCACTGCCCGTGGTGGCCATGCCGCCACCACCGGTGTGGACGCCACCGCGCGGCTTCTCGCCCTTCTCGTGGTCCTTCCAGTCGCCACCGGACCAGTCGTGGTCCTTCTTACCGGACCACTCGTGCTCCTCCTTGCCACGGCCGGACCAGTCGTCCTCGTCCTTGCCGTGGGAGGAGGACCAGTCGCGCTCGCCGCCCTCGTCCTTGCCCTTCATCTCCTCCTTGCCGTGCTCTTCTTCCTTGCCGTGCTCTTCCCGGCCTTCCTCGCGGCCGTGGTCTTCCTTGTCCTTCCAGGAGCTGCCGCCCTGGCCGTAGCCGTCCTCGGAGGACTCCTGGCTGCTCGAGTACCCGCCGTGGCCGCCCGGGTCCGAGACGTCGGCGGCGAACGCGGCGGCGGGGGCGCCCAGGGTCAGGGTGGCGGCAATCGCCGCCCCGGTGAAGAGTGCGCGAGTAGATCGCATGAGCCATTCCTTCCGGCGCCGTCGCGATACTGACTATTTGCCAGATAAAGGGATCGCAGCGGCGTCTTGTCCACCGTCAGCGAAGTGGGCTCCCCCTGCCACTCGGCGCGGCCTGCGATCTGCTCGGTTGTAAGCCCTCTGGGTGGAGATAAGCGCAATGATCACTCATTTGCCGCGCGAATGGGCTGATGCCCTTTCACCTTTTCGGCAGACAACATTCCGATGAGCCCGGTAGTGTGAGATTTCCGCGCCCGGTGCATAACCCACACGCGACACCGTACGAAAGACGCCGTACGGAAGACATACGAAAAGGGCCGCCGGGAGGCGAACTCCGTCGGCGGCCCCGTGCGGCGCGATGCGTGCGCTAGCCGTGGTCGCGGTCCCAGCGGTAGAACTCATGGGCCATGGCGTCCTTGGGCTCGCGCCAGGTCTCCGGGTCGTACGCCCGCATATACGGCTGGAGGCGGGCGCTGACGTCGCGGAACTCCGGATGCTTGGAGTACTTGGTGACCTCGGCGGCCGGCGGCCGCTCCGCCTCGATCAGATGCAGATACACATCGCCGAACTGGAAGAGGCTGCGGCCGGTGACGCCGATCAGCCCGGGCAGTTCGCCGCGGTCGGAGTCCGCGAAGATCTTGGCCACCTGCGGCGCCGCGTCCCGCTGCATCTTGGCGACGATCATGGTGCGGTACATGGTCACGCCCCCACCGTCTCCCGGGCCCGCTGCTCGATCTTGTCCCGGATCAGATCCATCTGGATACGGGAGTTGCGGTTGATGTGGTCCGTCATCGTGGGGTCGTCGACCGGCGCGTCGGGCCGCATCTCGAAGTCCTGGGTCCAGCGCATGCGGGTGCCCTCGGGCTCCTCCTCGTACTCCCAGCGGATGTTCATGTAGGCGAAGGGGCCGGGCTCGACGCGGCGCGCCCAGACCGTGCGCACATCGCGGGCCGTCTCCCGCTCGGAGACCCAGGACCAGACCTTGCCGTCCTCGTCGGGGTGCATGGTCAGGCGGAAGGTGGTGGTGTCCCCGGTCCGCTGGAGCACCTCGACCGAGGCGTACTCGCTGAACAGCTGCGGCCAGTTCTCCAGGTCGTTGGTCATGTTCCAGACGAGGTCGAACGGTGCCTTGATCATGACCTCGTTGTCGGTGTGGCCTGCCATCTTCATGCTCCTGGGGTAAGTGAGGTGTTGATGACGTCGAGGAAGTCACCGGGGGTCTTGCAGCTCTCGGCCCCCGGTTCGATCGGGGTGCCGTACCGGTTCTCCAGCTCGCCGACGATGGCGAGCAGACCGAGCGAGTCCAGGCCGTACTCCTCGAAGGTGGAGTCCGGCCGGGTCCGCATCATGTCCGGGTCGACGGTGAGCCCTGCGCACCGCTTCATCAGCGTGGCCAGCTCCCCGTAGGACAGTTGACTGGACATCAGTAATCTCCTTCCGGTCCGCGGAGCACGAGCGCCGCGTTGCAACCCATGAGTCCTCGGCTGAGCACCAGCGCCGTCCGCGGCTCGGCGGGGCGGGAGCTGCGGGTGACGAGGTCGAGGTCATGGCAGACGTCGGTGACGTACGGGGTCGGGGGCACCACGCGGTGCTCCATGGAGAGCAGCGCGGCCGCCACGTCCAGCGTGGGAGCCGCACAGTGCACCCGGCCGAAGCCGGTCTTCGGCGCGGTCACCGGGACCCGGGTGCCGTGCGGCCCGAGGGCGTCGGCGATCGCCAGCGCCTCGGCGCGGTCGGCCTCGGGCACCCCGAGCGCGTCGGCGAAGACCATGTCGATCTCCTCCGGCGCGCACTCCGCGTCCTCCAGGGCCACGCGGATGGCCTGGGCGAGCCCCTCCCGGGACCGCTCCCACCGGGACGGCCCGGTGAAGGTCGAGCCGTAGCCGGCGATGAAGCCCCGGATCCGCACCCCGCGGCGCCGGGCGGCCCCCTCCTCCTCCACGACCAGCATCGCCCCGCCCTCCCCGGGCGCGAATCCGCAGGCGTCCTCGGTGAACGGCAGATAGGCCCGGCCCGCGTCGCGGGCCCGGCTGACCTCGTCCCAGCCGAGCATGCAGACGATGGAGTACGGCGCCATCGACGCCTCGGAGGCGCCCGCCACCACCGCGTCCGCCCCCCGCCGGATGGACCGGCGGGCGTGCGCGAGCGCGTCCAGACCGCCGGCCTCGTCGTTCGCCACCACCCCGCAGGGGCCCTTGAACCCGCCGCGGATGGAGACCTGGCCGGTGCTGGCCGCGTAGAACCAGGCGATGGACTGGTACGGGCCCACATAGCGCGGCCCCTTGCCGTACAGCTGCTGGAGCTCGCGCTGGCCGAACTCACCGCCCCCGGAACCGGCGGCGGTCACCACGCCCACGGCGAACGGCGACATGTCGTCCACCGGCAGCTTGGCGTCGTCCAGCGCGAGATCGGCCGAGGCCATCGCGAAGTGGGTGAAGCGGTCGGTCTGGACGAGGAACCGCTCCTCGATCATCGAGCCCGGATCGAAGCCGCGGACCTGGCCGCCGATCCGGACCGGGAAGTGCTCACTGCCCTCGCGGGAGATCCGGTCCAGGCAGGTGATCCCCTCCCGGGTGGCCTTCCAGAAGGCGTCGGTGCCCACTCCGCCCGGGGCGATCACACCGAGGCCCGTGACGGCCGCGCCCCGGTTCCGGGTGTTCTTCGCCGATGTCATGCCGCACTCCCGTCCGCCCGGCTCAGCACCACCGCGGACTGGAAGCCGCCGAAGCCGCTGCCGACCGACAGCACATTGCGCAGCGGGAGGGCGCGGGCGGTGCGCGGGACATAGTCGAGGTCGCATTCGGGGTCGGGGGTCTCGTAGTTGGCCGTCGGCGGCACCACGCCATGGGCGAGGGCCATGGCGCAGGCGACCACCTCGATGGCGCCGATCGCCCCCAGGGAATGGCCCACCATGGACTTGATCGAGCTCATGGGGGTCTTGTACGCGTGCTCGCCCAGGGACCGCTTCACGGCCGCCGTCTCATGCCGGTCGTTCTGCTTGGTGCCCGAGCCGTGCGCGTTGACGTAGTCGACCTCGGAGCTGTTGACGCGGGCGTGGCCGAGCGCGTGGTCGATCGCCTCGGACATCTCAAGACCCTCACGGGTCAGACCGGTCATGTGGTAGGCGTTGCCGTAGGTGGCGAACCCCCGGAACTCGCAGTAGACCCGCGCCCCTCGGGCCCGGGCGTGCTCCAGCTCCTCCAGGACCAGCACGGCGGCGCCCTCGCCGAGGACGAAGCCGTCCCGGTGGGCGTCGAACGGCCGGGACGCGGTGGCCGCGTTGTCGTTGTTCGCCGAGGTGGCCTTGATCGAGTCGAAGCAGGCCACGGTCAGCGGGGTGATCGGCGAGTCCGCGGCCCCGGCGACGCACACATCGGCCCGCCGCTCCTCGATGGCCTGGAAGGCGTATCCGATCGCGTCCAGACCGGAGGTGCAGCCGGTGGAGACGGACTGCACCGGGCCCTGAGCGCCGGTCAGTTCCGCCACCCCGGAGGACAGCGCGCTCGGCGAGAAAGCGTGCTGAAGGTGCGGGCCCGCCTTGCGGTGGTCCACGTCCCAGTGCTCACCGGCGTCGCTCACCTTGACGTAGTCCTGCTCCAGCCGGGTGGACGCGGCGACGGCGCTGCCCAGCGAAACCCCTATCCGCCAGGGGTTGAGCGCCTGGAGGTCGAGACCGGAGTCCCGTACCGCCTCCTGGGCCGCCACCAGCGCGAACTGCACATAGCGGTCGGAGCGTTCGATCTGCTCGAAGCTCAGACCGTGGGCCAGCGGGTCGAAGTCGCATTCGGCGGCGATCCGGGAGCGGAACCGCTCCGCGTCGAAGAGCGTGATGTTCCGGGTGGCCGTACGGCCCGCGGTGAGCATGTCCCAGAACGCCGGGACGCCCACACCCCCGGGGGCGACGACACCGAGCCCGGTGACCACCACCCGTCGGGTCACGACGTCGCCTCGGCGGGTTCGGCGGCCTCCGTGTCCACGTGACCGAGCTCGGGGCGCGGCGCCAGGGGCCCGAGGTGGAAGACCATCCGGGCCTCGGTGCTCCCCACATTGCGGAACCGGTGCCGCATGTTGATGGGGATCAGGATCGCCTGGTCGGGGTGGAGCGGATGTGCCTCGCCGTCCAGGTCCACCTCCAGGTCGCCGCTGACGACGTACACGAACTCCTCGGAGTACGGGTGGTAGTGCTCGGCGACCCGTTCACCGGGCCCCACGATGGCCATCCCCATGAAACCGCTCGTGGCGCCCACCAGAGGCGGTGTGAGCATGGCGCGCACATCGCCACCGCGCCGGCGGTTGGGGGCGACCGCGGCGAGGTCGACGACGAGAGGGGACTGCGTGGTCATGATGAGTTCCTCCAGGTAGCGTTGCGCGGTCCGCGCCACGGGGTGGAAAGGTGCGAGGGGGAGAGGCGTCGTCAGCGGTCCGCCGACTTGCGGTCGGTGATCGGGGTCATGTCGCAGTCGGCGAGGAAGCGGCGCTGCCCGTCGTCCATGGACAGGTCGACCACCGCCCCGTCCGCCCCGAGGTCCAGCAGGCGGCCCAGTACGGCGGCGGCCCGCCGGCCGCTCACACCGGCCGCCATGGCGGGGTTCCGGTCCAGCGGCACGGCCAGGTCCACCAGCCGCACCACGATGTCGTCACGCTGGAAGATGGTGCTGCTCAGCAGGGTCTTGGCGGACTGCTCGGCGGCCATCTCCTTGTTCACCGCGAGCTCGTCCTGCCGGGCCAGCAGACTGGCCACCGCCGGGCCGCAGCCGGTCTTGACCGGGTAGAGCAGGGCGTGCCGGTGGACGCCCTGGGCGGGGCGCGGCCCGCCGGCCGTCATGTGGTGGACCACCGGCAGCGAGGCGCGGGCGAAGAACTCCCGTGCCGAGCTGGGGTCGTCGAGGTTGCGGTCCTCCTCCAGATACGGATTGAGGGCCTCCTCGGCGGCCCTGATCTCCGGCTGCCGGGCCACGAAGCGCAGCGCCGCGGTCAGATCGCCCTTGACCTCCACGGCCCGCACCACCCGGTTGCCGCTCATGAACACCGAGGTGCGGGAGAGCCGGGTGGTCTCGTCGACCCGGGCCTGGGGCGAGGCGTAATCGGCAAGGATCTTGGCGACGGCGTCCTCGCTGCCGGGCTGCACGGTGAAGGTGAGCGCCTGCCGGACCAGCCCGTCACCGACCCGCAGCGCGGCGTCGACGCCCCGGGTGGTGACATCGACCGGCGCGGACCCGGCGGTCAGGGTCTCCCGCAGGATGCTGAACCGCAGTGAGCGGGTGTCCTCCACACAGCCGTGAAAGGGCTTGACCATCTCCCGGTGCGCGGGGGAGTCCACCCAGGCGAGGAACGGAGGGGCGCTTTCCCATTCGCTGGTGATCAGCCACTGCGAGGGATTCTCGATCGACTGGCACAGCTGGTCGCTGATGTGCCCGGGTACCGCGGCCACCTGCTGGGACAGTTGATCGTAGGCACGCAAAAAGCGCTGCTCGGCACCGCTGTTGACCTGCACCAGCAATACGACGCGCAATCTGGTGTCGGTGAGAGCGGATTCCACGGTCGTCGGCGATTGGTCCACCGTGGTCTCCGGAACGTCGGACAGGGTGCTCATATTCCACTCCTTATTTCGCGGACGCGTCCTTCCGGGCATCGAGGACACCCGCCCGTTAGACGATCGTGGAGCGCTCCCACCAATGGCGCGAGATATGTGAGCCATCTGAGCGAACGCCTGGTCAGCGCCCCGGAGCGGCCCGGAAACACCGGGCATAGCAGCAAAATGAACCGTCTTGCCGACAATGCTGAGCGTGTGCCCGTCCTCATCGCGGGTGGCTCCCTGGTGGGCCTGTCCGCCTCACTGTTCCTGGGCCGACTGGGGATCGGTCATCTGCTGGTCGAGAAACACCCGCGCACCTCGCACCACCCGCGCGGACGGGGGAACAACATCCGGACGATGGAACTCTTCCGCACCGCCGGAGTGGAGCCCGCGATCCGCGAGGCCGCGTCCGTCCTGGCCGACAACCACGGAATCCTCCAGACTCCGTCCCTCACCGGTACGGAGGGCGACTGGCTCTTCCGGGAGCTGGACCCCGATGGCAAGGCCGCCCGGATCAGCCCCGCCGGATGGTGCCTGTGCAGCCAGAACGACCTGGAGCCGGTGCTGCTGAACGCGGCCCAGGGGCTCGGTGGCGAACTGCGGTTCTCCACCGAGCTGATCTCCTTCGAGCAGGACGCGGACGGCGTCACCGCCACCCTCCTGGACCGCAGGTCCGAGCGGCGCTCCACGGTCCGCGCCGACTACCTCATCGCCGCCGACGGGCCCCGCAGCCCGGTGCGCGAGGCGCTCGGCATCGGGCAGAGCGGACGGGGTGAGCTGTTCCACAACGTGTCCATCACCTTCCGCGCCAAGCGGCTCGCGGACGCGGTCGGGGACCGCCACTTCATCGCGTGCTACCTCACCAACCCCGAGGCCGACGGGGCGCTGCTGCCCGTCGACAACCAGGAGAGCTGGGTCTTCCACGCCCCCTGGCACCCCGAGCGCGGCGAACCGCTGGAGGCGTTCACCGACGAGCGCTGCGCCCAGCACATCCGCACCGCCGTCGGCATGCCCGACCTGGAGGTCGAGGTCACCGGAAAGGCCCCCTGGCACGCGGCCGAGCGGGTGGCGGACCACTACTCCGACGGCCGGGTCTTCCTCGCCGGGGACTCCGCCCACGAGATGTCGCCCACCGGCGCCTTCGGATCCAACACCGGTATCCAGGACGCCCACAACCTGGCGTGGAAGCTCGCCGCCGTCATGGGCGGCTGGGCGGGCCCCGCGCTGCTGGAGACCTACGGCATGGAACGGCGGCCGGTCGCCCAGGCCACCAGCGCCCGCGCCGCCGCCCGCTCGGCCGAACACAGCCACCCCGGCTACTCGGCACCGGCCACCGAGGCCCAGGGCCCGCGGTCCAATGTCATGGCCGTCGCCATGGGCTACCGCTATGTGCGGGGCGCGGTCGCGGGCGCCGACCCCGCCGCCCCCGCGGTGCCCGACCACTTCACGGTCTCGGCCGAGCCCGGCAGCCGCGCACCCCATATGTGGGTGCACCGCTGCGGGGTGCGGCTGTCCACCCTCGATCTGTACGAGCGCACCTGTGTACTGCTCACCGGGCCGGGCGGCGCCGCCTGGCACGAGGCCGGCCGCCGCACCGCCGACGCCCTCGGCGTCCCCCTGGACTGCTACCGGGTGGGCGAAGGCCCGGACCACGAACTCGCCCCCGAACCGGGCACGGACTGGGCCGAACTCCACGGCACCGCCCCCGACGGAGCGGTCCTGGTCCGCCCCGACGGCTTCGTCGCCTGGCGGGCGGAACGCTCGGTCCCCGACCCGGAGGCCGCGATGGCGCGTGCGCTGCGAGAGGTTCTGCGACTGGACGGCTGACTCCGCTGGCGAGCCCCACCCCACCCCGCCCCTTCCCGATACCAGGGGCTCCGCCCCTGGACCCCGCCGGGGCTCCGCTCCGAACCCCGCCGGGGCTGTGCCCGGAGCCCCGGGCCGGGGCTGTGCCCCGAACCGGGCTTCGCCCCTTCCCCTAGCGTCGATACGCGGCTCCGCCGCGTGGCAGGCTCCGCCCCGGGCCCCGGGGTCCAGGGGCGGAGCCCCTGGTATCGGGAAGGGGCGGGGAGGGGAAAGCCCCGAGGGCGGGCGGCGGCGCACCCCGCCGCGGAAGGCGCGCTGGGCGGGGCGGGTGCGCCGGGTGCGTTGGGCAGGACGGGTGCGCCGGGTGGGACGGTGTGGCAGGGGTGCTGGCGGAGTGGGCCGGGCGGCGGGCCCGGCCCGGGGCGGAGGGGGCGTCAGCCCGCGGCCTCGCTCCGGGCGTCGCGGGCGGTTCGGCGGCGCACGCGGCGCCACAGCGCCGGAGCCGTGCTGATCACGACCGTCAGGACCACGGCCGCCGCCACACCCTCCCACGGCTCGGGGAAGAGCGAGCCACCCAGGATCCCGATCAGCTGATACGTCACCGCCCAGGCCAGCGCCGCAGGCCCCGCGCCCCGGGCGAACCTCCGCAGCGGCCACCGCGCCAGCAGGCAGGCCAGCATCACCGGTATCCGCCCCGCCGGGATCAGCCGGGACAGCACCAGAACCGCCACCCCGTGCTCGTCCAGCCGCGCCTGTGCCTGGTCCAGCCGTTCCGGCGCCGCGTGGTCGTGGATCCGTTCCAGCCACCGCGAGCCGTTCTTCGAGCGCACCCCGCGCCGCCCGAGCCAGTACAGCATCACGTCCCCGGAGAAGGCCGCCAGCGAGGCCACTCCGAAGACCACCAGCAGCGACAGCGGGGGAGCGGTCTGGTGGATGGCGACCACCGCGGCCGAGGAGACCACCGCCCCGGTGGGTACCACCGGCACCAGCGACCCGAACACCACCAGCAGGTACAGCGAGGGGTACCCCACCGCCTGCTGCGTCGACTCGGATGGCACGCTCCGCGCCAGACCCGCCAGATCCGCCAGATCCCCCATCACCTGGCGGGCTCCAGCCGTACGCACTCCCCGTGCACCAGCCGGTGCACCACCGCGTCGGGGGCCAGCCGCCCGGCGTGGCGCACGAAGTCGTCGCCCGGGGCGTGGAATTCATGCGGACGGATCGCGTCCATCCCGATCGGCCAGTACGTCCCGTAGTGCACCGGCACCGCGCAGCGCGCCCCCAGCCGCGCCAGCGCCTGTGCCGCGCGGCCCGCGTCGAGATGGCCGGGGCCGAGGTACGGTCCCCAGCCGCCCACCGGAAGCAGCGCCACATCGCAGGCGCCCACCGTCTCCGCCATCCGGTCGAACAGCCCGGTGTCGCCCGCGAAGTACGTGGTCGACTCGCCGCTCAGTACGTACCCCAGCGCGGGCACCCGGCTCGGCCCGTACGGCAGCCGCCGCCCGTCGTGCGCGGCCGGTACCGCCCGGACGCGCACCTCGCCGACCACGCACACGTCCCCCGGCGCCATCTCGGTCACCCGCAGCCCCCGCGCCGCGACCACCCGTCGCAGCCCGGGCACCGCCCGCCCGGCCCCGCGCGGCACCACCAGCCGGGTGCCGGGCAGCAGCTTGGCCAGCGAGCCGAGGTGCAGATGGTCGGCGTGCAGATGCGAGACCAGCGCGACGTCCGCCACCGCGGCGGCGGCCGGTGGCACGGCTCCCCGGCGGCGCCGCAGATGGGCCAGCCGCCGTACGAAGAGGGGGTCGGTCAGCACCCGTACACCGGAGTCCCGCACGGTCGCGGTGGCATGCCCCCACCAGGTGATCTCCACCGACATCTCCCGCCTCCTCCCTCGGGCCGTCCCGCCCCGATCCTCTCACCCCGCCGGGTGGCGCATGGAATCAGCTCCGCTGGGTATGCATGACTCATGCATGATGAGAGGGAACGCGTAGCGAATCTGCTGGGGGCCACGGCGCTGGCGATCACGGACGATCTGCTCGGCGCCCCGGCCGCCGCGTCCCGTCTGAGCATGAGCGCGGCCGCCGCGCTGATCGTGCTCCGCGCCGACCCCGGCGTGAGCGTGACCGAACTCGGCCGCCGGGTGGGGCTCACCCAGTCCGCGGCGGTGCGCATGGTCGACGGGCTGGAGCGGGACGCCCTGGTCGAGCGGCGGCGCGGAATCGGCAACTGGACCGGGGTCCACCCCACCGCCAAGGGCCGGCGGACCGCGGACCGGCTGCTGACCTCGCGGACCTCCCAGCTCACCGGGGTGCTGGACGGCCTCGGCGAGACGGAGGTCCGCGACCTCGGCGCACTGCTGGCGAAGCTGCTCGACGGGCTCTACCAGGGCAGTGGCTCGGCCGACCGGATGTGCCGGCTGTGCGACCGGACCGCCTGTACCCCGGACGGCGTGGAGTGCCCGGTCGGGGCCGCGGACCGGGCGGCCGCCCGTGCGGGCGCCGAGGACGGGGCCGAGGACGCGGCCGAGGACGGGGTCCGTACGGACCATGGGTGAGCTGCTGGCCGTCGCCTCGGCGCTCTGCTTCGGCACCACCCACTTCCTGAGCGGCCTGGTCTCCCGCGACCGGCACGGAGTGACGGTCGCGGCCTGTGCCCAGGCGGGCGGCACGGTGGTCAGCCTGGTCCCGGTGCTGCTCACGCAGGGCGCCGACGCCCCGCCGTCGGCCCTGGGCTGGGGCGCGCTCTCGGGCCTCGGTACCGGGGTGGGCGTGGCGTGCCTCTACTGGTCGATGAACCAGGGGCCGATGAGCGTCGTGGTGCCGGTCAGCGATGTCACGGCGGTGGGACTGCCGGTGCTGGCGGGGATCGCCCTCCTCGGCGACCGGCCCTCGCCACCGGCGCTCACCGGGATCGCGCTGGGGCTGCCCGCGCTGTGGCTGGTCTCGCGCGGCGAGCCAAGCGGGCCGTGCGGCCCGCGCGGGGCGCACGGGGCGCGTGAGCCACGCGGACCGCATGAGCCACGCGGGCCGCGTGTGCCGTACGAGGCGCGGCCGGGGCCCGGGCCAGGGCATGCGCCGGAGGACCGACCGGGGCACGGACCGGGGCACGGACCGGGCGCCGACCGGCTGCGCCCGGCCGTCGTCCTGGCGCTGGTCGCCGGAGTGGGCCTGGCGCTGCACTTCTTCGCGCTCGCCCGGATACCGGCCTCGGCCGGATGGTGGCCGGTGGTGGTCAGCCGGGCCGTGTCGGTGGCCGTCATCCTGGCGCTGCTCCCCGCGACCGGCGCCTCCTTGCGGCTGCCCCGCCGGGCGGCGGCGGTGGCGGCGGTGGCGGGCGCGCTCGGCACCTTGGCGACGATCCTCTATCTGCTCGCCACCCGGCAGGAGTTGCTGTCCGTCGCCGTGGTGCTGTCCGCGCTCTATCCGGCGGTGCCGGTGCTGCTCGCGCTGACGTTCTTGCGGGAGCGGATCACCCGGCCCCAGGCCGTCGGGCTGCTCGGCGCGGGGCTGGCGATCGGGCTGATCGCCCTCAACTGAGGGTGTGCCGCACGTGGTCTCAGAGGATGCCCGGCGGACCGTGACGCCTGCGGCGGGCTGCTCCCCTCCCCGCCCCTTCCCGAAGCATCGATATGCGGCTCCGCCGCGTGGTGGCGCTCCGCCCCAGCCCCCGCTCCTCAATCGCCGGAGGGGCTGAAAGGCGGGCCTCCGCCCCAGCCCGCGGGCCGGGGTTTCGCCTCTTCCTGAGGCATCGGTATGCGGTTCCGTCGCGTGGTGGGCTCTGCCTCGGGCCGTGGACCTGGGGCTCCGCCCGAGACCCCGAACCGGGCGCTGCGGCCGAGTCCCCGAACTGGGCGTTCCGCCCCTGTCCGCGGGCCGGGGCTTCGCCCCCTTCCTGAGGCATCGATATGTGGCTCCGTCGCGTGGTGGGCTCTGCCTCGGGCCGCGGACCTGGGGCTCCGCCCGAGACCCCGAACCGGGCGCTGCGGCCGAGTCCCCGAACTGGGCGTTCCGCCCCTGTCCGTGGGCCGGGGTTTCGCCCCTTGCCGAGGCATCGATATGCGGTTCCGCCGCGTGGTGGGGCTCCGCCCCAGCCCCCGAACCGGGCGCTCTGCCCAGCCCTCGAAGCTGGCGTTCCGCCCCTGTCCGTGGGCCGGGGTTTCGCCTGTGGCTCCGTCGCGTGGTGGGGCTCCGCCTTAACCCCCGAACCCGGCGCTCCGCCCCAGCCCCGGGGGCCAGGGGCGGAGCCCCGAGTCTGGGGGCTGGGGCGGAGTCCCAGTTTCGGGAAGGGGCGGGGAGGGGAAAGAGCCGCAGCTCGTCCACGACCAGCCCGCGCAGTCCGCACGACCGGACGATCCCTCCCCGCCGCGCGAAAATCCGTGGACCGGCGGGCGGCCCGTACGCCACCATGACCGCCGCCGACCCCGGCCCCCGCAATCCCCGGTCACACGAAAGGCCACCGTCGTCCGTATGAGCCGTGAACTCCATCGGCGCGCCGTCGTCGCCGATGCCCACAACGATCTGCTGATCGCCGTCACCGCCCGTCCGCCGCACCGCTGGGCGGGTTACTTCCGGGAGCGCTGGCTGCCGCAGCTGCGCGAGGGCGGGGTGGACCTCCAGGTGCTCCCGGTCTTCATCGACGACCAGTTCCGCCCCGAGGGCGCACTGCGCGAGACGTTGCGGATGATCGAGTGCGCCCACACCCTCGCCGAGGGCAACGCCGACGAGGTACGGCTGTGCCTGGACGGCGACGACATCGACGCCGCGCTCGCCGACGGCCGGATCGCCCTGGTGCTGGCCCTGGAAAGCGCCCCCGGGCTGGACGCCAACGTCGAGCTCCTCCCGACCCTCCACCGCCTCGGGGTGCGCATCGCCTCGCTCGCCCACTGGGGCCGTACCGCCCTGGCCGACGGCAGCGGTGAGGACGCCACCGGAAGCCGCCTCACCGAGGCCGGGGTCCGGGCACTGGAGGAGATGGAGCGCCTGGGCATCCTCTTCGATGTCTCCCATCTCGGCGCCTCCGGGGTGGCCCATGTGCTGGAGCTGGCCACCCGTCCCGTGATGGCCACCCACTCCTCCGCCCGCGCCCTGCTGGACCACCACCGCAACCTCACCGACGAGCAACTGCGCGGGATCGCGGCCACCGGTGGCACGGTGTGCGTCAACTTCCTCGGCGAGTTCCTGGCCACCGCCCCGGCCGACCGTACGGTGGACCGGCTGGCCGATCACATCGTCCATATCGCCGAGGTGATCGGCGTCGGCCATGTGGGTCTGGGGCCGGACTTCATCAAGGAGGTCAGCGCGGACACGACCCCGCCCTGCTGCGAGGACGTCGAGTACGCCCGGCTGGTGGTCCCCGGTCTCGAAGGCCCCCGCGGACTGCCTCTGGTGACCGAGGCGCTGGTCCGAAGGGGCCTTCCGGAGGCGGACATCGAGAAGATCCTCGGCGGCAATGTGCTGGAGCTCTTCCGCAAGGAGCTGGGACGCCCCAACTGAAAGGAGCTGGGGCGCCCCAGCTGATACGCGACGCCTATCGCCCGGCAGCGGCCAGGAACGCGTCGATCGCGGCGAACGTGGCCTCCGGGGCCTCCCGGGTGGGGAGGTGGCCCGCCCCCGGGATCAGCTCGAAGCGCGCCCCGGGGATGGCGGCGGCGTACGCGCGGCCGTAGTCGGGCGGCACGACGGTGTCGTTCTCGCCCCACACCGCGAGGGCGGGCACCGTCACCCGGGCGAGCCGGTGCAGCAGCTTCGGGTCGGACTTCGTCGGCCCGGCGTAGGCGGCCAGCGCCTGGAGCGCCGCGGGCGAGGGCCCCCGGCGCGGCGCCGGTGCGCCGGAGCCCTGGGCTGACCCGGCGCCTTCCCCGGGCCCGGGGCCCTGGGCTGACCCGGAGCCCTGGGCGGGCCCGGAACCCTGACCGCGCCCGGGGTCCTCACCGCGCCCGGGGCCCTGACCGTGCCCGGAGTTCTCAGCGGGCGGCGGGCCGGGCGGGGCCGTGGGGAACCGCACCTCGTGCCCCTCGAGCCGCGGCCCGAACGCACCCATGACGACCAGCCCGTCGATGCGGCGGCCACGGTCGCGCACGGCCATCTCCGCGGCGATCCAGCCGCCGAAGGAGCTGCCGAGGACCAGGACATCGCGCAGATCGCGGTCGTCCAGCAGATCCAGATACGTCTCGACGAGGTCGTCCACGCCCGCGAACCACTCGGGCCGCGGGGTGTCCTCCCAGCCCGGGTGGGTCGGCGCCAGCACCCGGGAGGTGGCGGCGAAGTGGTCCACCACTCCGCTCACGCTGGCCGGTCCGGCGCCCCCGTGCAGGACGAGGACCGGGCGGCCCGCGCCCACGTCCCGCACCGTCAGGGGCAGACCGGGGTAGGGCTCGACGGTGAAGCTGGTGGACCTGGTGGACCCGGTGGACCCGGTGGACCCGGTGGACCCGGTGGGTCCTGTCAGTTCGGTGGACGTGGTCATCGGTCCGCACCTCCGGCGGTCATCGTGGTGAAGGCGTCCCGCAGGATCCGCAGCGCGTCCGGCCGGAAGAAGTCGACGAGGTGGTCGGCCGATTGCGTGGCCGCCGCCTCGGCGCGCGGGAACATGGCTGTCTCGTAGGCGTGCAGAGCCGTCTCCAGGTCGTCGTGGACGGCCAGGGCGAGGGCGAGTTCCGCGCCGTCGAGCATGGCGAGGTTGGCGCCCGCCCCGGCGAAGGGGGACATCAGATGGGCGGCGTCGCCCAGGAGCGTGACGCCGGGCACCCGGTCCCAGCGGTGTCCGGTGGGCAGGGCGTGGATGGGCCGGGGGACGAGCGGGCCGTCGCCGTCGGCGATCAGCGCGCGCAGCCCCTCGTCCCAGTCGGGGAAGAGGTCCAGCAGCCGCTTCCTGGTCGCCGCCGGGTCCGCCGGGTCGATGAGGCCCGAACGGCTCCACTCCTCCGGCGCCTTGACCGCGATGTAGACGCGGATCCGGCCGCCGCCGTTGCGCTGGGCGAACAGCCCCTTCTCGTCCGCCAGGGCGAACATCGAGCCACGGCCCACGAGTTCGGCGACGGCCGGGTGCCGGGTGTCCACGTCGTTCAGGAGGCCGTCGACGAATGACACCCCCGTGTAGACCGGATCGGCCTCGGACAGCAGGGGCCGGACCCTGGACCACGCCCCGTCCGCGCCGACCAGCACATCCGCCGCGACGGTCGTGCCGTCGGCCAGGGTGAGCGTGGGCCCCGCCGCGCCGAGGGCGACCGCCCGCACCTTCTGGCCCCAGCGGACGGTCCCCTCCGGCAGCGATCCCAGCAGCAGCTCCTTGAGCACCCTGCGATCGATCTCGGGACGGGCGTTGCCGTCACCGTCCCGCGGCGGGGGGATGTGGAAGCCGATGTCGGCGTCCTTGCCGAGTAGGCGCAGCTCCCCGCCCTCGGGGCGGCTCAGCGGCCGGAACTCCTCGAGCAGCCCGGCGTGCAGCAGCGCCCGCTGGCCGGACTCCTCGTCTAGGTCCAGCGTGCCGCCCTGGTCGCGTGCGGTCGCCGACGCGTCCAGCTCGTAGACGGTCGAGGGGATGCCGTGGACGTGCAGGACGCGCGCCAGCGTCAGCCCTCCCGGCCCCGCTCCGACGATGGCGATACGGCGTCTACGGCGTTGGCCGCCTTGGCCGCGTTGACCGCGTTGTGTGGACATGGCGATGGATGCCTCCCGGGCCTCCCGGCTCGGCGCGGGTGCGCCGTGGATGGGAGGAGCGTAGGACGACGAACGCGTTCGTGGCAAACACGTTCGTGACGAACGCGTTCGTCGACCGGTACGATGGCGCCATGACAGCGCACCCCACCGCCCCGCGGAGCCGCCGGGAACGTCCGGCGAAACCGGCCCTCACCAGGGAAGGCATCATCGCCACCACGGTCGACCTCATGCGTGCCGAGGGCCTGGAGCGGGTGACGATGCGCCGCCTGGCCAAGGAGCTGGACACCGGGCCGGCGTCGCTCTACGTCTACGTCCGCAACATGGCCGAGCTGCACGCGGCCGTCCTGGACGAGCTCCTCGGCGCCGTCGACCTGACCCCGGTGAAGGCGGACGGAGAGTGGCGCGACCGGCTGGTGCGGATCCTCACCTCGTACACCTCGGTGCTGTTCGAGTACCCCGGTCTCGCCCAGTCCGCCCTGGTGGCGCGCCCCTTCGGCAAGCACTATCTGAAGCTGGTGGAGGCGCTGCTGGCGCTGCTGGACGAGGGTGGCCTCGAGCCCGACCGGGCCGCCTGGCTGCTCGATCTGCTGCTCCAGTTCGCCACCGCGACCGCGGCCGAGCACGCCCACCGGGCCCCCGGCGACACCCCGCAGAGCGAGGCGGACTGGCAGGCGCTCGCCACGGTGGTGCGGGACGTCTCACCGCGGACCCATCCGCATATCGCCGCGCTCGGCACACGGCTGCTGTCCGGCTCCCCCCAGGACCGGCTGGCCTGGGGCTTCGACGTCCTCATCGCCGGGGCCTGGCACACCCCGCTGCCGGAGGCACCCGCCCCGTCCCCGGTGGGCACCGGGGGCACCGGGGGCACTCGGAGCGCCCGGAGCGCTCGGAGCGCCCGGGGCACCGAGAGCACCCAGGGCACCCCGAGCACCCGGGACTGAGGCCGTGGCGCTCAGCCGCGCCCGGCGGGCCGCTCACCAGTGGTCATCCGGGCGATGTTGGACCGCTCGCCGTAGATGAAGGGACGGACCCGGTAGGAGGCCCGCTTCTCGTTCGGCAGGGTGATCAGCCCGAAGGAGTTGATGTCCGGGTCGAGCACGGCGACGGGGCGGAAGGAGCCGCCGCCCCGGGGCCGGTCCTCCAGCAGGTAGCCCCGCTCGCCCTCGGCGTGGTCGGTCCAGGTGAACCGGATGCCGTTGGCGTGCATGACGGTCGCGCGCAGCTCGGTCGGGGTCGCCGACGGCCGCCGGACGGGGCCGGTGCGCACCCCGGCCCGCCGGATGGTGCGCGGCGGCGCCCAAGTGTGCTCCTGGCGCTGCTCCGCCTTGGTGAACGCCCCCTTGGGCAGGGCGACGTCGACCGGCCGGGACGCGGGTCCGTAGTACGGCCGCACCCGGTAGTAGAAGTGGGTCTTCGGGATCAGATCCGGGTGCCGGTAGGTGGCCTGGCCGAGCGGGGCGTAGGTGAGGATCGTCCAGGGTCCGCCGGGCTCGGTCGCGAACTCCACGATCCGCCCCGCGGCGCCCGGCGCCTTCCCGTGCCAGCTCAGCTCGGCGTCCACGGGGGAGACCCGGGTGACGCTGAGCACGGTCCCGGTCCGGGCCTCCCGGGAGGCATCCGGGGCTTCCGGCGCTTCCGTGGACGCCGCGCACCCGCTGATTCCGGAAAGCCCGGCGGCGACGAGAACCGCCGCCGCCAGGGCGCGTACCGAGCCGTTCACTTGCGCCAGAACTTCACATTGCTCCACACCACGGTGGCCGGGCCGTTGCCGCTGCTGGTGCGGTACGCCCCGAACTTGTCGTAGAAGCTGCCGCCGGGGCTGTCCACGGTGTGCTTGAGCGAGCCGTTGATGTACGTACGGTGCTCCTTGCCCACCTGGTGCACCGTGTTGACGCGCACCGTGGCACCGACCGTCCCCGCGTTGGACAGGGTGTCCCCGCCGTGTACGGCGTACAGCCGCCCGCCGCGCTCGACCGCGAGCATGAAGTACGGGCCGGCGTCCCCGTCGGTGTCGTTGAACGTCTGCTTCAGGCTGATCCGGGTGCCGCCCATGCTGGTGACCCGGAAGTAGCCCTCGAACTGGTGGGTCCCGCCGGTGTAGGTGTCATAGCGCCGCTCGGCCCGCTGGTCCCCGCTCGCGGTGGAGCAGGTGAGCTCGAAGGTGAGGTTGTCGACCTGTCCGCACCCCCGCTCCTGGACCTTGAACCCCGGGGACTCGGACGACCAGCCGCCCGGTTCGACCTCGGCGTGCGCGACGCCCGACGCCGCCAGCAGCAGTCCGCATGCGGCGGACAGCCCGGCGATCACACGGTGTTTCCTGGGCACGGTCCCACCCCTCTACTTGACCCAATAGTGGATGTTGCGGAACCGCGCCTCGGCCCGGCCGCTGCCGTGGTGGTAGACGCCGTTCTTGAAGTGGCGGGTCGCCGGTCCCCGGTCGTCGACCGTCAGCACGAGCTTGTCGTCGGCGTAGACCTGGATCTTTCCGGTGCTCGCGTTGTGGGCGACCTTCAGGTTCCACCACTTGTTGTAGATACCGGACTTGATGACCGTGTCCGTATAGCGCTTGAGCGTCCCCCCGTTCTCGCTGGACACCCGGAACATGATGTCGGTGGCCGGGGTTCCGCTGGGGTGCTTGACCCGCAGGATCTGCATGATGTCCGCGCCGTTGGTCCCGGACGGCACATACACATCGGCGTCCCACATGCGCTGTCCCGAGGTGTACTCCTGCTTCCACCGCATTTCGGTGCGCGGATCGGTGCCGCTGCCCTCTTCGAACGGCTCATCGGTGGAGTTGACCCACATGGTGTGGGTCTTCGTGCTCGAGTCGTAGCTGTAGCGCTCGCTCAGGTCGAGGTTCCACGGCTTGTGCATCGAGTATGTGAACGACGTTTGCGTCCATCCATCGGTCGGTGACGCCGCGGCCTCCTTCGCCGTGGCCGTTCCCCCGGACGCGACCCCCGCCGACAGGACTCCGAGGAGCGCGGCAACGGCCAGGGCGGCCCTGGCGCGGGGGGAGCGTCTGATGCGTAATGCGGGCATACCAACCCACCTCCGGTCTGTTCCGTTCCCGTGTTGGATCATGGTCTAGACCAAGAGTCAAGGTAAGGCAGAGTCGATGGCGTGTCCATATCAATGAACGGAATTCACGATTGTGGTGACGGGCGTGGTGGGCCGGGTCAACTCCGCCGCAGCGCCTTCACCATGACCAGCTCCCTGGTCACGCCGTCGGACAGCAGATCCCCCGGCTCCCGGGTGGCGGCGAAACCATGCCGCTCGTAGAGGGCGATCGCCGGTGCGTTGTCCGGGATCACCGCCAGCCGCAGCGCCGTGGCGCCCGCCCGCAGGGCCCAAGCCTCGACCGCTCCGATCAGCCGGCCGCCGACGCCGTGGCCGCGCGCCTCGGGGCTGACCCAGACCGACCTCAGCTCCGGCGGCCGCCCGTCCCCGTCCCCGGGCATGCCGCCCGCCATCCCGACCGCGCGGCCGTTCAGCAGGGCCACGACGTGGTAGGCGCCCGGGATCTCCAGCCGGGCGCGCCACCGCTCCTCGCCGCCGCGGTGCCAGTCGGCGAGCCGGGACTTGAAGGCGTGCGGCGCCTCGGCCAGCGCGGTCCGGCGGACGTCCCGCCACAGCGGCCAGTCGTCCGTCGTGACCACTCGCAGCCGCACCATGCCGCCCAGTCTCCCGCACCGCCGGGCCGCCCAGTCCCCGGGCCCGGGCAAGGGGTGGGGAGGGGAAAGCATCAATGTGCGGCTCCGCCGCGTGGCCCGCCGGACACCCAGTACGGCCGAGCAGCGTCGCCCCCGAGAGGAGATGGCCGGGTTCAGCCCGCTGTGCCATGCTTTGAGGTGAGGCGCCATCCCTTTCGAGGGGGCGCGGCAGCGAAGGCCCCGCCGGTGGTCGTGACCGGTCGCCGCGCGGAGGCCGATCAAGGGCCCGGGTACGCCCACGAGACCGGCGGTCCACGCACGGAGGCGGTGCAGGCGTGCTGTGACCGGGCATGTGCTGACGTTCACGGGGACCGCGTTGGTGGCTGTCTATGTGCTGGACGCGGCGGGCGCCGAGCTGCGGTTGGCCGAGACGGTGCGCGGCGCCGGACGGTCGTACGCGCTGCCGGCCCGCTACCCCCTGTCCGGGCGCTCGCCCGTCGCCGACGCCTTCCGCGCCGGGCGCCCCCTGTGGCTGACCCCCACCGAACTCGCCGCCTACGGCCCCATCGGGCCCACCACGCCCGAGGCCCGCACCACGCCCGGCGTCTCGCTGGGGGCGCTGCCGCTCGGCGGGAACGGCAGGGGGCTGGGCTGTCTGGTGGTGGTGGACGAGGCACCCGACGGGATCGACGCCGACCGCCGCGGCTTCATCGAGCTCTACGCCCACCACGTGGCCGCCGGAGTCGAGGCGGCCGGGCCGCGGGCGCTCACCCAGCGGAGGCCCGAACTGCCCGGCCTCACCCTGGACCGGCTGCGGGTCGGCTCGTTCGTGCTGCACCTCGACAGCGGGCGGATGACCGCCGACACCCAGGTGCTCGACCTCTTCGGCATCCCCGGCGAGGACTTCGACGGACGGGTGGAGACCCTGCTGGCGGTCGCCGTCCCGGACGACATCCCCGCCCTGATGTCGGTCCTGGAGCCCGACCTGCTGACCTCCGGCACCGCACAGCTGGAGTTCCGGATCCGCCGGCCCAACGGGGAGCTGCGCTGGCTGGGCCTGCGGGCCCGGGTCGAGACGGGGGCGGACGGCACGCCCCGGCGCATGCTCGGCGTGATCGCGGAGACCTCGTACCTGCGGCCCACCGCCGACGAGGTGTCCCTGGTGCAGCGGCTGTCCGCCGCCCTGGCCGGGGCCACCACCGTCCGCGACGTGGGCCGGGCCGTGGTCGGCGCGCTGCGCGATCCGCTGGGGGCGGGCCGGCTCGCGGTCGCCGAGCTCCAGGCCGATCAGCTGGTGGTCGGCGTCCTCGCCCCCGCCGAACCCGGCGCCTGGCCCGAGGTGTGGCGGGCGGCCTGGCGCTCCGAATGGCCCGAGCCGCCCAGCCATGCGCTGCCCACGCTGGCGGAGGCGCTGCGGGAGGGACAGGTCAGCCTCTGGCCCGAGGGCGCCGATCTGGAACCCGGGCTCGCCGGTATCGGCCCCGGCGGCCTCGCCGTCCTTCCGCTCCCGGCGGACGGCCGGATCGTCGGCGTATGCCTGATCGGCTGGGAGGAGCGGCATGAGTTCGGCCCGGAGGAGCGCTCGCTGCTGACCGCGACCGCCGGTCTGGTGGGCCAGGCCCTGGTGCGCGCCCACGCCCTGGACGCCGAGCACGAGCTGGCCACCATGCTCCAGCGCAGCCTGCTGCCCCGGAAGCTGCCGGAACTGCCCGGCGGGGTGGCCGTCACCCGCTATCTGCCCGCCACGATGGGCCTGGAGGTGGGCGGCGACTGGTACGACGTCATCCCGCTGCCGGACTGTCATGTGGCGCTGGTCATCGGGGATGTGCAGGGCCACAGCGCCGCGGCCGCCACGATCATGGGCCAGATGCGCACCGCCATCCGGGCCTACGCGGTCGAGGGCCACCCGCCCGACGTGGTCGTGGCGCACGCCAACCGCCTCCTCGTCGGCATGGAGACCGACCTCTTCGCGACCTGCTGCTACGCCGACCTCGACATGGAGGAGGGCGAGGCGTGGTTCGTCCGGGCCGGACACATCCAGCCGCTGCTGCGCCACCCGGACGGCACCACCGAGGAGCTCGACGTCGAGGGCGGCCCGCCGCTGGGCGTGGTCGCGGACGCCGAGTTCCCGATGACCGCGGCCGGGCTGTCCTCCGGCACTCTGATCGCGTTGGTCACGGATGGTCTGGTCGAGTCCGCCCGGCTCGACCTGGAAGACGGAGTGCGCCGGGCGCGCCAAGCGCTGGCCCGCGCCGACCCGGCCGACCCCGGCGGGGTCGCGGACGCGCTGCTCGGCGGGGACAGCCGCCGGGACGACGACGTGGCGCTGCTGTTGCTGCGCTACGACGGGATGCGGGTGCGGCCCACCCGGGCGAGCTGGACGGTGTGGCGCCTGCCCGACGCGGTGATGCACGCCCGCCGGTTCACCGCGCGCACCCTGCGCAACTGGGGGCTGGAGGCCGAGCTGGACGTGGCCCTGCTGGTCACCTCCGAACTGGTCACCAACGCGCTGGTGCACACCCGCGGCGAGGTCCGGCTGAATCTGACGCTGACCGCGGACCGGCTGCGGATCGCGGTGAACGACCTCTCGCCGCGTACCCCCGTCAAACCGACGACCGTGGACTGGGAGGCCACCGGCGGGCGGGGGCTGCTGCTGATCGAGGCGATGTCGCAGACCTGGGGCTCGGTGCCGCTGAGCGGGGGCAAGCAGGTCTGGGGCGAGATCAGCTTGTCGACTCCGCGGGAGGAGCCCCGGGAGGAGCCCGGGGACGGGCCCCCGGAAGGGCCCTCGCCCCCGGCGGAGCTCCCGGAGGGCCCGACCGGTGCGGGGCCTGAGGAACGGACGGAGGGGGACGAGGGGAACGAGGGGGCCACGGGGAGGAGGGGGCCGAGAAGGAGGAGGGCGAGGCGATGATCCGTTCCCGTACGCACTCGGCGGTGATCCGTCCCCGTACGCGCGACCGCCTCCGTGCGGCCGTCGCCGTCACGGTGGGCCTCATCCTGGCCGTGTCCCTCGCCGCCTGCGGCAAGGCGGCCCAGCTCGGCCAGACGATGAGCGTGGCCGGGACCCGCCACCACGGGCCGCTGCGGATCGGCCTGCTGCTCCCGGAGAACGAGATCGTCCGTTTCGAGCGCTTCGACCGGCCCCTGATCCAGCAGCGGGTCAAGGAGCTGTGCCCGCGCTGCACGGTGAGCTACTCCAGCGCCCAGCACGATCCGGCCGCCCAGCGCTTCCAGATCGAAGCCATGATCACCAACGGGATCGACGTACTCATCCTGGACGCGGTGGACACCAAGGCCGTCCGTCACTCCGTGGTCCAGGCCCACCGGGCCCATGTGCCGGTCATCGCCTATGACCGCATCGCGGAGGGGCCCATCTCCGGCTATGTCTCCTTCGACGGCGGAAGCGTCGGCAGGCTCCAGGGCGAGGCGCTGCTGAGGGCACTCGGCCCGAAGGCCAGGAGCAGCCAGATCGTCATGATGAACGGCTCGTCGACCGACCCCAACGCGGGCTGGTTCGAACGGGGCGCGCGGTCCGTCCTCCAGGGCAAGGTCAAGATCGCCAAGTCCTACGAGACCGTCGGCTGGCGCCCGGAGAACGCCAACCGCAACATGTCCGCCGCCATCGCCGCCCTGGGCCCCTACGGCATCGACGGCGTACTCGCCGCCAACGACGGTCTGGCCTCGGGTGTCATCACCGCCCTCAAGGCGGCCCGGATCCATCCGATCCCCCCGGTCACCGGCCAGGACGCCGAGGTCGCGGGCATTCAGCGGATCCTCACGGGCGACCAGTACATGACCGTCTACAAGCCGTTCAAGCCCGAGGCGTACACCGCCGCGGAGATGGCCATCGCGGTGGGACACGGCAGATCGCTCAACGGGATCGCGACGCAGCGGGTCAACAACTCCACCACCCGTGGCATCCCCGCGGTGCTGCTCGAGCCGGTGGCCGTGACCGTGCACAACATCAAGAGCACCGTCATCAAGGACGGTCTGTATCGCGTCGATCAGATATGCACCAAGAAGTACGCGGATGACTGCCGCAAGGCCGGGCTCATCGACCGGGACGGCGCACCGCACCACGCGGAATGAAGGGAGGCGCGGATGGCCCGACCGTCGGCCCCGCCCCTGCTGACGCTGAGCGGCGTCTTCAAGCGCTTCGGCGCGGTCCAGGCGCTCACGGACGTCCAGCTGGAGATCCACGCCGGTGAGGTCATCGCCCTGGTGGGCGACAACGGCGCGGGGAAGTCCACCCTGGTCAAGGTGATCGCGGGCGTCGAACCTGCCGACACCGGCACCCTCGAATGGCAGGGCCGTCCCATCCACATCGGCCGTCCGCACGACGCGCAGCACCTGGGGATCGCCACCGTCTACCAGGACCTCGCGCTCTGCGACAACCTCGACGTCGTCGGCAATCTCTTCCTCGGCCGTGAGATCACCCGGATCGGTGTCCTGGACGAGGTGGAGATGGAGCGCCGCACCCGCGATCTGCTGGCCACCCTCTCCATCCGCATCCCCGACGTCCGCAGACCCGTCGCGTCCCTCTCCGGAGGCCAGCGGCAGACCGTCGCCATCTCCCGGGCGCTGCTCGGCGCACCGAGCCTGGTGATGCTGGACGAGCCCACCGCCGCCCTCGGCATCGAGCAGACCGCCCAGGTCCTCGACCTGGTGGAACGGCTCCGTGAACGCGGGCTCGGGGTGCTGCTGATCAGCCACAACCTGGGCGACGTCAAGGCCGTCGCGGACTGGGTCGCGGTGCTGCGCCTCGGCCGCAACAACGGGTTCTTCGACGTCACCACCACCTCCCAGGAGCAGATCGTCTCCTCCATCACCGGCGCGTCCGACAACGCGGTCATTCGGCGCGTGACGAGGGAGGGGGAACGGTGAGCATCCCCGGCGGCTCCAGCGCCCACGGTGCAGAACGCTTCACCGACGCCTTCGGACGCCGAATGGGCGGCGGTGCGTTCGGCGCCCTACCGGTCCTGCTCGGGCTGCTCGCGATCTGGATCACCTTTCAGATCCTCAACCCGCACTTCCTCTCCCCGCGCAACCTCTCCAACCTCAGCGTGGACATCGTCGGCACCGGCCTGATCGCGGTCGGCGTGATCTTCGTGCTGCTGATCGGCGAGATCGATCTGTCGGTGGGCTCGGTGAGCGGCCTGGCCTCCGCGGTGTTCGCCGTGTTGAACGTCGACTTCGGCATGCCCGAACCACCCGCCATCATCCTGGGCGCCCTCTGCGGTACGGCGGTCGGCTTCGTCCACGGCTTCTTCACGGCGGTGGTGGGCGTCCCCGCATTCGTGGTCACCCTCGCCGGACTGCTGGGCTGGTACGGCCTGATGCTCTCCATCATGGGCGCCTACGGCGCCATCAACCTCGACGACCAGGGCCTGGTCGCCCAACTGACCAACTACTACTTCTCCGACGTGGCCGCCGCCTACGCCCTGGCGGCGCTCGGCACCGCCGGGTACTTCCTCACCGCCTGGCGCGACGTCCAGCGCCGCCGCGCCGCCGGAGTGCCCACCCGCGCCCCGGTCTGGATCGCCGTCCGCACGGGGGTGCTCGCGGTGCTCGCCTTCGCCGCCGCGTATGTCCTCAACCAGTTCCAGGGCCTGCCGCTCGCCCTCCTGATCTTCCTCGTCGTCCTCGTCATCCTCGACTACGTCCTGCGCCGCACCGCCTACGGCCGGATGATCTTCGCCCTGGGCGGCGGTGTCGAAGCGGCCCGCCGCGCCGGGATCAACGTGGCCTGGGTGCGCACCTCCGCGTTCATGATGTCGAGCACGATGGCCGCCATCGGCGGGCTCTTCCTGGCCTCCCGGATCAACTCGGTCAGCCAGACGTCGGTCACCACCGACCTGCTGATGAACGCCATCGCCGCGGCCGTCATCGGCGGCACGAGCCTCTTCGGAGGCCGCGGCAGCACATGGTCCGCCCTGCTGGGCGTGCTGGTCATCCAGTCGATCGCCTCGGGCGTCGCCCTCATGGACATCCAGACCGCCGTCCAGTTCATGATCACCGGCAGTGTGCTGCTGCTGGCCGTCGTGATCGACACCCTCTCACGCCGAGCGCAGCGGGCGCATGGTCGGGCCTGATTTCCGGCGTGGGTCCATTCGCACTAAGCCGTCGTGTCGTTCTTGCCGCTGATCGCGGCTGTTGGGCAGGCTGCGGGACAACATTGACCGACCGAATTATCGAGTTTTTCGAGAAAGGTGGTCTGGTGAAGAGAGTTATTCGCCTATTGGTGCTGGGTACTTCCGTTGCCTGCGCCCTGGTTTTCGGCGGGGTCAACGCGGCACAGGCCCAGAAGTGGCCGATCCTTCCCAAGGAGTTCTTCGGCGGTCTCTCCGGCCCGGGGACGAATCAGGGCAACGAGTGTGAATCCAGAGCGTCGGTGGGAGTCCCCGCGGTGAGTGGGACCGGTGGAGGCAGCAGCTCCGCGGCCCAACCGGGCCCGCCCGGCGGATATGGATCCAACTGCCAGAACACCCGCGGCTAGGAGGCCCGTGTCCGTGGCCGACACGGGAGGGCCCGGCCCCGGCCGGTCCCTCCCGTCCCTCGTCATTCTGGCGGCGACCGCCGCGGTGCTGCTCGGCGCCGCGTGCTGGCACCTCGCCACACTCTCTCTCGCCGTTACGCCGGACAACCCGGTCAAGAGCCGGTATGCACATCTGATCAACGGGCATGTCTATCCGGAATTCACTCAGGGCTGGCAGCTGTTCGCGCCCGAGCCGCTCCATGAGAACGTCGTTGTGGAGGCCAGGGTGCGCACCGCCCGGGATTCCGGAAATCCCCGCGCGGGGCAATGGGTCAACCTGACGACTCAGGACGTCGAGGCCATCCGGCACAATCCCGTTCCCAGCCACGCACATCAGAACATGCTCCGGCTGGCATGGAACTTCTATCAGAATTCCCACAGTCGGCGGGACGTTCCGTTCGGCACCCGGGGAATTCTCTTCGCCGAATATGTCAAGCGGATCGCCCTCCAGCGCCTCGAGGGGCGACTTGGCGGCGAGCGGGTCGTCGCCGTGCAGGTGCGCGTCACCATCAGGCCGGTGGACCCGCCCCGTTGGGGCGACCGGGCGTCCGCTCAGAGCACCCGCCACCGCACATTGCCGTGGTGGTCGGTGAAGGACCGGGACCGCAGGGAACTGTGACATGAGCATCGACCACCTCACCCACCCCACGACGCGGCCCGCCACCGCTCCTTCGGCGGGTGCCGCCCGTGGGCGATGGCGGGAGGCGGTGGCGAGACTGATCGCCTTCGCCTGCCTCTCCCACGCGCGGTATCAGTGCGCCCTGTTCCGAATCGGCCTGAGCGGACTCGTCCTGGCCTATCTGTTGCGGGAATGGCCGCACCGGCGGGTGCTCTACGGGGACCGCAGCCCCTGGGCGCTGGACCTGGCGGCCCGCCTGATCGCGGAGAACCACGCCTTCACCGTGCTGACCTGGAGCGCCGGACGCTGGTGGTTCGAATGCGTCTACCACGGCGCGATCCTGGTGGCGGCCCTGCTGATGCTCGGCTGGCGAACCCGGGCCACCTCCGTCCTCTTCATGCTCGCCGTCCTCTCGCTCCAGAACCGCAACCCCCTCATCGGGGACGGCGGGGACAACGTGATCGGCGTGATGGCCATCTACCTCGCCTTCACCCAATGCGGAGCCGTCTGGTCCCTCGACGCCCGCCGCACCCGCCACAACCGCCGGGCCGGCCGGGTCGACCGTGCCGGGTTCGTGATGTGGCAGATCCTCGGAGTGGCCCTCGTGTGGGTGTCGGACGGCTTCCAGGGAACCGCCTGGGCGGCGGTCCTGTGGGCCTTCTGGGCCTGCCAGGGCCTCTGGTACGCGGCCCGCCGATGGTCACGGGGAGCGTGGTCGCGCGAACTGCTCGACGCGGCCGCGACGATGCTGCACAACTGCGCGATGCTCGTGATCGCGGCCCAGATCTGCCTCATCTACGCCACGGCTGGCTGGTACAAGATCCAAGGCACCCGCTGGCAGGACGGCAGCGGGCTCCACTACGCCCTGCACCTCGACTACTTCAGCCCCTGGCCCGGTCTCGGCAGCCTGCTCGCGAGCCATATGCTCCTGATCGTCCTGCTGGGCTACGGGACCGTCGTGATGCAGGTCGCGTTCCCCTTCCTGCTCGGCTACCGACGCCTCAAGACCGCGCTGCTGGCGGTGATGATCCTCGAACACGCCGGAATCGCCGTCCTGCTCGGCCTGCCCTTCCTGTCGGCCGCGATGGTCGTCTGCGACGCGGTGTTCCTGCCGACGGCGCTTCTCAAGCCCTCGCGAAGGTCGTCAGGAAGTCGGCCCAAGCGGTAGCGGGTATGCGGAGGTGGGGGCCGTCGGGGTTCTTGGAGTCCCGTATGTGGACCGTGGTGGGGGTGGTGGCGACCTCGACGCAATCGCCGCCTCTTCGAGGACGACGCTCACTGGGTCGGGGGTGCCGGGGCGGGGGCCGCGTCGCCGGCCGCCGGCCGGTGGGGGCGGGGCGAGTGGCGGCATCCCGGCTCGTGGGCCGGGCTCGATCCGGGCTGCGGGCCGGGCGGCGCGGTCGGTCCCAGGCCCCTCCAGGTACCCCCTCTTAAAAACGCTTGATCTAGCGCAACTAATAAGTCAAGCAATCTCCAGAGGGGTACCCCACCCCCGGCGGAGTCGTCCGGCGTCGGCCCAAGCCCCCGACCACGGAAGCCGCCACCGGGCCCAACCTCCCACCGTCCCGGCGGCCGGCGACGCGGCCCGCGCCCCCCACCCGCCGCCCCCATGCTCAAATGCGCCGAAGGCGCGAAACGGCTCCGCAGACAACAAACAACAGACGCCCCCGGCCCTCACTCCAGGACATGCCGCAGATAGCTCCGCGGATCCGCGAGATACCGGCGCCAGTGATCCACCAGGGCCAACTCGCTCCAGGCCACCCGCCGCATCCCGTGCTCGCCGACCTCGACGATGTCCGCACCGGGCAGCGCGGTCAGCAGTGGCGAATGCGTAGCGCAGATGACCTGCCCGCCGTTCTTCACCAACTCATCCAAGTGGCCGATGAGTTCAAGGCAGGAGGCGAAGGAGAGGGCCGCCTCCGGCTCGTCCATGACGTACAGCCCGGGCTGGAGGAACTTGCCCCGGAACGCGGCGAGGAACCCCTCGCCGTGGCTGACCGAATGCGGGGCGAAACCCTCCCGGTCCAGCGCGTCCAGCGCGGTCTCGGCGCGCAGGAAGAACCCCTTGCGCGCCGCCCAACTGCCCAGCATCCGTCGCCCACGCGGCGCCGCGTCGAAGCGGATCCGCTCGCCCAGCGCCGACTTGGGGCGATGGCTGGCGTAACGCCAATCGTGCGAGCCGCCGTACGAGTCCAGCCCGAACCCCTCCGCGAGGCCCTCGACCAGCGTCGACTTGCCGGACCCGTTCTCCCCGACGAGAAACGTCACGGGCGCGGTGAACCGCAACCCGTCCGCAAGCAGCGCCCGCACACACGGCACGGACCAGGGCCACCCCTCCTCCTCACGCGACCCCGAGTCAATGTGTGCGTACGCACGTTCGATAATCATCGCCCGAGTCTCTCACGGCCCCCTGTAGGGTCGGCTCCCATGCAGACCACGGGAGTCGTTCGTCGCCAGGCGGCGGAGCGAAGGCGCGACACTCTGGCCCGGCTCGTTGCCGAGCGGGATGTTTGGGTGTCGACAGGGCATCCCGATCGTGGGCCGCACCAGGTGCCGCTGTGGTTCTTGTGGGATGGGCACGCCGTTTGGATGTGCACCAGCGCCACCTCTGTGACGGCGCGGAACCTCCGCGAGGAGCCGCGCGTGCGCCTGGCCCTGCCGGACACCCTTGACGTGGTGCTTCTCCAAGGGGAGGCGGAGTGCTACCCGGCTCAGGAGGTCCCCGGAGACGCGGCCGAGGCATTCACGGCCAAGTTCGGGTGGGACCCTCGCACGGAGGAGGGGCCCTTCCTGTACATCCGTGTGGTGCCGAAGACGGTGCTCGCCTGGCGCGGCGAGCCGGAACTACGCGGGAGAGCCATCATGCGCGACGGGACGTGGCAGGAGTAGTCACCGCTCGGTGGCTGATGCTCGCCTCCACCATGTGAGGTGACCTGACAGGTGGTTGGGCTTGAGCGCGTTTCCAGTGGCTCGCCCTATGCTGATGGAGGCAGGGCCCGAGCGGAGTGGGCCGCTCGGCTGGACGTAGGGGGAGCGTCGATGTCGAGGATCATCCGGGGCCGAAACGATGGCGGGAACGGTGACAAGCTGCCTGGTCAGCCCTACCCCGGGCCGCATCCGCCGCCGACGCCCGACGGTGGACCCGGCGTGCCGAACCCGCCCAAGGTCGCATGACGTTCGAGGGCATCGCCCGGCCTGGACGGGCCGCGTTGGGGCGGCTGCTTCTCGGTGCGGGGGTGATGGGGGAGGACTGGGCGCCGACGTTCGCCGCCGTTGACCGGGCCGCGTTTCTGCCGGAGTTGATGTGGCCGTTCGACACGCGGGCACAGGGGGCTGTCGCCCTCAACAGGGCCGAGGACGCGGACGCCTGGTTCGCCGCCGCCGACAGCGATGCGCCCATCGTGACGCAGTGGGACGACGGCGAGCACACCGGCCCCGCGCCGGGGCGGGTGTCCACCAGTTCATCGTCCATGCCCTCCGTCGTCTACGCCTTGCTGCGGGACCTGGCCGTGGACGAGGGGATGGCCGTGCTCGACGTGGGCACCGGCACGGGCGAGACCGCCGGGGCACTGGCGCATCGCTGTGGCGGCCGTAAGGTCACCACGGTCGAGGTGGACCCCGACGTGTCGCGTCATGCGCGTCGGCGGCTGGCCGAGGCAGGGTTGCGGCCGGATGTCGTGCTCGGGGACGGTGCGAAGGGCTGTGTGGGCAACGCACCGTATGACCGGGTCCTGGCCACCGTCGGCCTCCGGGAGATCCCGGGGGCGTGGATCGAGCAGACGCGGCCCGGGGGCCTGATCGTCGCCCCCTGGGGCACGCATTACACCCACGCGGACGCCGTGGCCCGGCTGGTGGTGCGCCGGGACGGGACGGCGTCGGGGCGTTTCACGGGGCCAGTCGAGTTCATGAAGCTGCGCGGCCAGCGGCTGTCGCTGCCGCCGCACGGCGCCTACGTCCCGGACGAGGGCGCGGGCAGCGGTGGTGCCGTTGCGTCCACCACCGGCATCGTCGAGGGGGAGTTCCTCGTCCCGCCGTACTCCGCCCTCCCCTTCGCGCTGGGGCTCCGGGTACGGCATTGCGTTCAGGTCGTGGCCGCCCCGCACGAGGGTGTGCGAGCGGTGTGGTTCTACGGGATCACCGACCGTTCCTGGGCGTGCGTCGTGTTCCGCGAGGGGGAGGCGGAGGCGCGGGTCTGGCAGGCGGGGGAGCGGCGGCTGTGGGACGAGGTCGAGGCCGCGTACGGGTGGTGGGTCGGCCATGGCAGGCCGGACCACGCCCGCTTCGGTCTTACGGTCGGGCCGGGCCCCGCCGGTCAGCGGGTGTGGCTGGACGATCCGGCCGACTCCTGGGCCCCGTAGCCCGGCCGGTTCCCGGGTCTCGTGGAGAAGCGCGCGTCGCGTCGCGCTTCTGGCGAGCTGATGGGCCGCCGTAAGCGGAATCGATCCGTCCTGGTAACCCGCTGGCCGCCGGGTCGCGGGGGCGCTGTGCCACGCTTGAAGCCGGTTCGCGCGCATGGTGCGGGCCGGTGACGCGAAGTGAGGGCGCGGCGTGCAGAAGCCCCGATGGAAGACCGTGGGGGGAACCCTGCTGCGGGTGGCGGCGGTGTGGGCGGTGTCCACGCTCACGATGCTGGCGCTCGCCGGGATCCTCCCCGACTTTCGCCTGAAGTCAGGTGACGGTGACAGCGCGACACAGATCGCCGTCACGGCGGCCAGCGGCGCGGGGGCCTTCGGCGTGCTCAGCGCGCTGGTGTGGCCGCTGCTCGTACGGGCGTTGCTGCTGATGCCCGCGCTGGTGCTGGGGCTCCTGGTGTTCGTGCTCAACGGTTCGATGCTGCTGATCGCCCTCAGCGTGAACCCGGACGGACGCGGCGCCGCCGAGCCGGAGACCGCCGTCGTGGTGGCGGCCGTGATGTCCGCCGCGTCGTCGGCCACGAGCACCTTCCTGACCGTGCGGGACGACGGCGCCTACCGGCGGCGGCTGGCGCGGCTGGCCGTGCGGCGCAGGCGGCGGCTCGGTGAGGACGGGGGGAGCGACGAGCCCCCGGGGACGGTGTTCCTCCAGCTCGACGGGGTGGGGCACGCGGTGCTCCGGGAGGCGCTGCGGGAGCGCGAGAACCGGCCCCCGGTGATGCCCACCGTCGCGGGCTGGCTCCAGAGCACCCACAAGGTGACGCCCTGGCGCACCGACTGGTCCAGCCAGACGGGCGCCAGCCAACTCGGCATCCTGCACGGCTCCAACGAGGACGTGCCCGCCTTCCGCTGGTACGAGAAGAAGACCGGGGAGGTGATGGTGAGCAACCGGCCGACCAGCGCGGCGGTGCTCCAGCGCCGCGCCGCCGCCCGGGCGAGACACGACGGACTCCTCACGGTGGACGGGGCCAGCCGGGGCAACCTCTTCACCGGCGGCGCCGATCAGCTGGCCCTGGTCCTCTCGGTCGCGGCGCGGCGCGGTAAGCACAACCGCTCCCGCTCCGGCTACTTCGCGTACTTCGCCGACCCCGCCAACGCCACCCGCACCGCCGTGTCGTTCCTCGCCGAGGTGGTCCGGGAGGTCTGCCAGTCCACGCGTGCCAAGCTGCGCCGCGAGGCGCCCCGGGTGAAGCGCGGCGGGCTGTATCCGCTCATCCGGGCGTTCGCCACCGTCGTGGAGCGGGACGTCGTGGTGACGGCGGTGATGGGGGACATCCTCTCCGGCCGTACCGCGATCTACGCCGACCTCGTGGCGTACGACGAGGTGGCCCACCACTCGGGGCCGCGCAGCCGGGACGCCCGGCAGGTGCTCGCCCGGCTCGACCGCTCCATCGCGCTGATCGCCAAGGTCGCCGAGCACGCCCCGCGCGACTACCGCATCGTGCTGCTGTCCGACCACGGGCAGAGCCCCGGCGAGACCTTCGCGGGGGCGTACGGGCTGAGGCTGGAGGACCTGGTGCGGGCCGGTTGCGGGCTGCCCGTCCCGCGGCGGGCCGGGCGCACCCCGAGCGGGGCGGAGGCGCGCGAGGCGGGGCGGGCGGCGCTGCACCGGCCGGAGAAGCCCGGGGTGGACGGGGACGGGCGGTGTGGAGGGCGGGAGGCCCCCGCAGGTGTCGTCAGCGCTCACGACACCACCGTTTCCGATCCCATCGTGCTCGCCTCCGGGAATCTCGGCCTGATCTCCTTCCCCGACGTACCGGGGCGGATGAGCCGCGAGCAGATCGACGCCCGCCACCCCGCGCTGCTGCGCACCCTCGCCGACCACCCCGGCGTGGGCTTCGTGCTCGTACGGTCCGAGGCGCACGGCGCGGTGGTGCTGGGCGCGGACGGGGCAGAGCACCGGCTGGACACCGGGGAGGTCTTCGGGACGAGCCCGCTCACGGTCTTCGGGCCGGGCGCCGAGAGCGCCGTACGGCGCACCGCGCACTTCCGGAACACCCCCGACATCATGGTCAACTCCGCCTACGACCCGGTGCGCGGCACGGTGCACGCCTTCGAGGAGCAGATCGGCTCGCACGGCGGGCTCGGCGGGGAGCAGGGGCACCCCTTTCTGCTGTGGCCGGCCGGGCTGACCCCGCCGGTGGCGGCGGGGGAGGAACTGGTCGGGGCCGAGCGGGTGCACCAGGTGCTGCGGCGCTGGCTGGAGGAGGCGGACGGGCCCCAGGTGCCGGAGGAGGAGGCGGCGACCGCCCCCGTGGAGGTCGCGGCGGCAGAGGCCCCGGCCGCCCCGGAGGCGTCGGCGGCGCAGGCCCCGGCGGAGGCCGGGGCGCCCGCCGAGCCGCAGCCGACCACGGCGCCCGATGCCGCGCGCACCGTGCGGGATTCCCGGTGGGACGGCGCCCCCGCCGCACCGTTTAGCGTGGTCAGCCGGGTCGTGCCGAACAAAACCCGGTGATGTGGGTGCCCGGCCACCTCGGCGGTCGCGGCGGCGGGCCCCGCCGTCACAGCCGACAGCACCGTCTGAGCGCACCGCGCCCGTATCGGGTGTAAGCAGGGGGTATGCGCGTTTCGCCGGACCTCACCCGCATCGGTGGGGAAACGCGGTCGAGCAGGGCGCTGTTCGCCGTCCCGCTCGCGATCATCCTGGCGGTCACGCTGACCGATCTCACGACGCCGCCCACAGTCCACCTCGGCCCCTTTCTGATCGCGGCACCAGCGATCACCGCGTCCTTCGCGGGCGCGGGCGGAACAGCCGTCGTCGGAGCCCTCACCGTGGGGGCTCAGATCATCATCGGTGCGTTCCACGGCGGTCTGATGACCGCCAACCACCAGGCGCAGATCGTCGCCCTGATCGTGATCTCGGCGCTGATGACCAGCTTCCGCTACGTCACCGACCGGCATCGGCGCCGGCTGAGCCAGGTGCGCTCAGTGGCCGTGGCCGCGCAGGAGGTCCTGCTGCGGCCGCTGCCCGAACGGATCGGGGAGCTGAGGATCGCCTCCCTGTATCTCGCGGCCGACGAGGAGGCGCAGATCGGCGGCGATCTGTACGCGGCCGTGCGCACCGAGGGGGCGACCCGGCTGGTCATCGGGGACGTACGGGGAAAAGGACTGGCCGCGATCGGTGACGCCGCCGTGCTGATCGGGGCCTTCCGGGGGTCCGCCTATCGCAATCTCTCACTGCCGGGCATCGCCACCCACATGGGCAGCGCCATGTGCTGGAACTGGCACCACATCGGTGGTGAGGAGCGGTGTTTCCTGGAGTCCTTCGTGACCGCCGTGGTGCTGGACGTCTACGACGACGGCCCGGTGGCGGGGATGGTGAACTGCGGCCACCCCCCACCACTCCTGCTCCACAGGGGTGAGATCGCCACGCTGGACGTGGACGAACCCGCGGTGCCGCTGGGCCTGGAGCTGCCGGAGGAGCGGGACTACCGGGTCGAGATGTTCCGCTTCGAGTACGGCGACCTTCTGGTGCTGCACACCGACGGGGTCATCGAGGCCCGGGACGGCAGCGGCGCCTTCTATCCGCTCCTCGAACGGCTCGCGGGCTGGAGGGGCGGCGGCCCGCAGTCGCTGGTGGACTATCTCCACGCCGATCTGCTCCGGCACACCGGCGGCGTCGTCAACGACGACGCCGCCATCGTGGTGATCGCCCGCTGCGCCTGAGCCGCCATGGCCGAGCCGCCGCCCGCTCCCCGTATCACCCCCTCGCCTCCGTGATCTGGACGCGTTCCCCCTGGGCCGGGGCGGCCTCCGGCGCCCGCCGTGACCACCGGCCCGCGATGATCGCGCACACCATCAGCTGCAACTGGTGGAAGAGCATCAGCGGCAGGATCACCGGCCCGGCCGCGTCCCCGAACAGCACCGCGGCCATGGGCAGCCCCGTGGCCAGGGACTTGTTGGAGCCGCAGAAGACGATGGTGACGCGGTCCTCCCGGCGGAAGCCCAGCCGCCGCGCGGCGAACGAGGTCGTGGTGAGGGCCAGCCCCAGCACGGCCGCGGCCAGACCCAGCAGCGCGAGCAGCCGGGCCGGGGTGATCTGGTTCCAGATGCCCTCCGTCATGCCCCGGCTGAACGCCGTGTAGACCACGAGCAGGATCGAGCCACGGTCCAGCAGGGCGAGCACCCTTTTGTGGCGGCCGATGAACGGCGCGGTCCAGCGGCGCAGCGCCTGCCCGGCGAGGAAGGGGAGCAGCAGCTGGGTGGCGATGGCCAGCAGCCCATCGGCCGAGAAACGGACGTCCGAGCCGATCAGCCAGGCCGCCAGCAGCGGGGTGACGATCATGCCGAGCAGGCTGGAGTACGTCCCCGCGCAGATCGCGGCCGGGACATTGCCCCGGGCGGTGGAGGTGAGGGCGACCGAGGACTGGACGGTCGAGGGCACCACACACAGGAACAGCAGACCGGTGTACAGCTGGTCGGTGAGGAGGAACGGGGCGAGGCCGCGCGCGGTCAGCCCCAGCAGCGGGAAGAGCACGAACGTGCTCGCGCCCACCACCAGGTGCAGCCGCCACTGCCGCAGCCCGTTCAGCGCCTCGCGGGTGGACAGCCGGGAACCGTAGAGGAAGAAGAGCAGCCCGATCGCGATGTCCGCGGCGTCGCCGACGGCCGTGGCCGCCGCCCCGCTCGCGGGCAGCAGCGCCGCCAGCGCGACCGTCCCGAGGAGGGCGGCGACATAGGGGTCCACCGCCCTCCCGAGCCGGCCCGGCCATGACGGCGGCCAGGACCTCCAGCTCACATCAATCACCGTCCCCGGCCTGCCACGGCGGGTGCCCGATCTGCGGCAGCACCCGATCCGCGCCGGGGATGCCGCGGGCCACGACATCGATGGCGCCGCCGCCCCCGTCGTGGTCGCTGCCCGCCGTGCCACGGCTCAGCAGCAGGGCGTTGAGGGTGCGGTCGACCTCCAGCCAGGAGTCGGCGCCGGAGTTGTCGATGACCACGAGGCCGTTGTGCTGGTCGGAGGACGGTACGGTCTCCTCCGGTTCGCCGTCCTCGTCGTGCGGGGCGCCCGCGGGCGGCGGTGTCGCCCTGGCGGGGGCCGCGGGACCCGCGCACAGCACGCTCGCGGTGGCCGCGAGGAGGAGCCCCGCCGTGGACGGACGGATCGTGAGGATGTCCTTGCGGGGCCTACGGCGCCGACCGGGGCCGGGCCGAAGGAAGGCCGAGGGCATGCGCGCGGCCCTCGTCATCCGACCCTGGCGGGCTGACGGTCCCCGTGGTGCCTGCTGATGTTCCGCTCCAGCAGCTCCGTGGCGCCCTTGACCCCGATGGCCCCGGTCTCCCGGGTGTCCGGCAGCCGCCCGTCCGCCGTCTTGAGGTCGCTCAGCGCCCCGTCGATCGCGCCATGGGCGGCGAACAGGCACGGAGTGCTGTAGATGGCGACATCCACCCCGAGTTCGGACAGCTCGGAGAGCGAGAGCCGTGGCGACTTCCCGCCCGCGATCTGATTGAACAGCAGCGGCTTGTCGCCGATGACCTTACGGACCTTGCGGATCCACTCCACGCTGCGCACCCCGTCGACGAGGACGACATCCGCGTCGGTCTCCGCCAGCGCGGCCGCCCGCCGCAGGATCTCGGACTCCTCGGTGGCGTCCGTACGCGCCACCACCACCAGGTCCGTCCTGCTGCTCAGCACCAGCTGGAGCTTTTCGAGGTACTCCTCCAGCGGCAGGATCAGCTTGCCGTCGGCGTGGCCGCAGCGGCGCGGGCGCCGCTGGTCCTCCAGGATCACCCCGGAGGCCCCGGTGCGCTCCAGCCGCTGCACCACATGGCAGGCGACCTCGGGGTCCACATAGCCGTCGTCGATGTCCACGAGCAGATGGTGTCCGGGGAAGGCCAGCCGCAGCCGCTCCACGAAGGCGAGCATGTCGGGCCAGGCGATGAAGCCGATATCGGGAAGCCCGTAATGCGATGCGGCGAACCCGAAACCGGATACGAAGAAGCCGTTGTAGTGCTGTGCGGCGATGGACGCCGAGTACATGTCGTAGATGCCGATGAGAGGGGTGGTGGAGGAGGAGCTGACGGCCTTTCGGAGGGCATTGCCGTAGAGCATGATGTCCCCTTGAGTTCGGCGCCTTTCGGCGCTGTGTGACGGGTTGTGCGATTACATGGATAGGTCTGGCGAAGACCAAGAATCGGTAAAGCAGTCGCCGGGTTCCCTGAAGATGCCCGGCCCGGCTCGGGCCGGGGTCGAACGTTCCTTGAGCGCCGCGGCCCTCGTCATGGGCGGTCCGCGACACGCCGGGCATTGCCTCCGCGTCCGCGCCCTCCCGGCACCGCCTGCTCTGGCGTGCCGTCCAGCGACGCAAGAACCCTCCACCGCGTCGGAGCGACATCACGGTCACCGAGGAGAGGACCGTCCGGAAAGCGGTGAAGGCCGCCGCGCTGGGAAACGCCATGGAATGGTTCGACTTCGGGATCTACAGCTACCTCGCGGTCACCATCGGTAAAGTGCTCTTCCCATCCGGCAATGACACGGCTCTCCTGGTCGCCCGCGCTGCTCATCCTCTTCCGTATGCTCCAGGGTTTCTCCACCGGCGGGGAATATGGCGGCGCCTCGCCCTTTATCGCCGAATACGCGCCCGGCAAGCGCCGTGGCTACTACGGCAGCTTGCGCGCCGATCGGGCTGGTCGGTCTGTATCTGCGGCTGAAGCTGGATGACACCCCCGCGAGGAGGCCATCGCGCTCGTGGAGTCCCAGCGGTCCTGAACCGCCCCGGCCTTCCATTACCTCGGCGGTAATCGACCCCCGCGCACGGCGGCGGCAGGGTTGAGGCATCGGGTTCCGGGCCGGCGCCCTCCGGTCCGGGATCCGTTCCCACCAGGGGATTTCATGGAGGAGTGACCAGATGACGCAGTACGACACCGCCGTCGCCCGCTACTTCGAGGCATGGAACGCCACCGGCCCCGAGGCCCTTGCCAAGGCCGTGGCCGCCGCCTGGACCGAGGACGGCGGCTATACCGACCCGCTGGCGCAGGTGCGCGGCCATGAGCAGCTGGCCGCCGTCATCGCCGGGGCCCAGGAGCAGTTCCCCGGCCATGAGTTCCGGCTCACCGGCGCCGTGGACGGCCACCACGACACGGCCCGCTTCACCTGGGAGCTGGTCTCCACGGCCGACGGGTCCGCCCCGGTCGCCGCGACCGATGTGATCACCCTGGCCGAGGACGGCCGGATCCGCTCCGTCCTCGGCTTCCTGGACCGGGTGCCCACCAGCGACTGAAACCGCGGCCCACGACCGGCCGAAACCGCGGCCCACGGCCGGCCGAAATCGCGTCCCCGCGAGCGGCTGAAACCGCGTCCCTACGGCCGGCCGGACCGGCCCAGGGCGGCGGCGGTCTCCGGGTCGGCCGGGAGGAAGGTCTCGATGGCCAGCTCGGAGACCGTGACGTCCATGGGGGTGTTGAAGGTCGCGATCGTCGAGATGAACGACAGCACCCGCCCACCGTGCTCGATCATCATCGGCAGCGCGAAGGGCGGGCTGTCACCGGCGGTCGCGGTCTCCCGGCCGCCGGTCTCGGGCAGCGGATAGGCCGCCACCTCGTCGTACAGCGCACGCAGCGGCGAGGAGCGCATCAGCGCCAGCTGCCGGTCCATCTGGTCCAGCAGATGGCCACGCCATTCGCGGAGGTTGCGGATGCGCGGGGCCAGCCCCTCGGGGTGGAGGGTGAGGCGCATCGCGTTCAGCGGGGGCCTCAGCAGATGCTCCGCCACCCCCTCCAGGAGCGCCGCGATGCCCCGGTTGGCCGCCAGCACCTCATAGGTGCCGTCCACCACGAGCGCCGGATACGGCTCATAGCCGGTCAGCAGCCGCTCCAGGGAGTCGCGCAGGGCGCTCATCGACGGGTCGTCCACCGACCGCTCCGGATAGTGCGGGGCGTAACCGGCGGCGATCAGCAGGGCGTTGCGCTCACGGACGGGGACGTCGAGGTGGTCGGCGAGCCGGAGCACCATCTCCTGGCTGGGCCGCGACCGGCCGGTCTCGATGAAGCTGATGTGGCGGGCCGAGGAGTCGGCGCGCAGCGCGAGCTCCAGCTGGCTGATCCGGCGGCGGTCCCGCCACTCGCGCAGCAGTGTGCCCACCCGGGGCGGCGCGGCAGTCGTCATGAGCTGAAGGTAGCCGACGCCGGGCGGGGGCCATGGCAGGGTGGAAGGGCCACCGGTCACCCGCGCAGGGTCTCCGGTCACCCGCGACGAAGGGATGTGTCATGGCAGTCGAGCCGCTCACCGACCAGGAGATCCAGCGACGTCTGGAGCAGCTTCCCGGCTGGTCGTTCGCGGACGACCGGCTCTCCCGGACGTATGTGTTTAAGGGCCACCCACAGGCGGCCGGGCTGGTGGCGGAGATCGCCACCATCCAGGAGGAGCTCGACCACCACTCCGACCTCACCCTCGGCTACAACAAGGTGGGCGTCACGGTGAACACCCACAGCGTCGGCGGCAAGGTGACCGCGCTCGACTTCGAGCTCGCCGGCCGGATCGAGGAGATCGCCCCGCAGCACGGCGCCCGCGCCGACTAGGGGGTGTCCGGCGGTCCCGGAGTCATCCCCGGGCGTGCCGGAAGCGGGCCAGCCCCTCCTGGAGGTCCACGATCGGGTCCGGGTAGCCCAGCCGGTCCCGCTCGGCCTCCGGCAGCCGCCAGGGCGTATGGATGCCGGAGCCGGTCACCCCGGCCAGCTCCGGCACCCAGCGCCGCACATACGCGCCGTCCGGGTCGAACCGCCGGGCCTGCGCCAGCGGATTGAGGACCCGGTTCGGGCGGGTGTCGGTGCCGGTGCCCGCCACCCACTGCCAGTTCAGCTGGTTGTTGGCCACATCCCCATCCACCAGCAGCTCCAGGAAGTGCCGGGCGCCGATCCGCCAGTCCTGGTGGAGCGTCTTGGTGAGGAAGCTCGCCACCAGCAGCCGCGCCCGGTTGTGCATCCAGCCCTCCTGGCGCAGCTGCCGCATCCCCGCGTCCACCAGCGGATAGCCGGTGCGCCCCGCCGCCCAGGCCGCGACCTCCGCCGCGTCCTCGCGCCACCGGTCGCCCCGCGGGCGGTAGTCGGCGTACGAGGCGTCCGGCCGGGCGGCCAGCACCTGGTGGTGAAAGTCCCGCCAGGCCAGCTGCCGTACGAAGGCGTCGGCGCCCGCACCGCCCGTCTCCCGCGCCCGGTGCACCAGCTCCACCGGGGACAGACAGCCGAAGTGCAGATACGGGGAGAGCCGGGAGGTGGCGTCGGCCGCCAGATCGTCCTGCCGGTCGGCGTAGCTCCGCAAGCCCGACCGCCACCAGGAGCGCATGCGGCGGCGGCCCGCCGTCTCCCCGCCCTCGGGCAGCCCGGGAGAGGGGCTGCCGGAGGCGAGCGAGGTGACCGCCGCCACCGGCTCCGAGCGCAGCCCGGACGGCACGCTCACGGTGCGCGGCGCGCTCAGCGGCCTCCGTGGCGCCGTCCGCCGCCAGGCGCGGAAGTACGGGGTGAAGACCGCGAAGTGGTCCCTGCCCGCCGGGGTCACCTCGCCCGGCTCCACCGCCGTCACCACCGCGCCGTGCACCCGCAGCCGCCGTCCGTCCGCCTCCAGCGCCTCGCGCAGCCGCCGCTCGCGGCGGGCGGCGTAGCCGCTCACCCCGCCCGCGATGTGCACCTCGTCCGCGTCCGCCTGCCGTGCCGCCCGCAGGATCTCCGCCACCGCGTCCCCCCGGCGGACCACCAGCCGCCCGTCGCGCTCGCGCAGCCCAGCGTCGAGATCGGCCAGGGCGTCCGCGAGGAACGCCACCCGGTTGGGGACCGCGAACCCCGTCCCGGCCAGGCCACGGTCCACGACGAACAGCGGCACGACCCGCTCGGCGGAGCGCAGCGCGCCGCGCAGCACGGGGTTGTCGGACAGCCGCAGATCGGAGGTGAAGACGGAGAGGGACGTGCTCATCCCTCTCCCTTACCTCACGCGGCCCCGCGTATCGGCGGCTTCGCGCCCTACGTCGCCCGATGTCACCCGCTCACGCCGAGGGGAACGTCAACAGCACCAGCGGATCGCTCGTCGGGGCCTTGGATCCTCCGGCGGGCTCGACCGTCACCCCCATGGCCGACGCCTTCCCGACCGCGCCGCTCATGACCGCCGCCGTGGACTGGCCCGAGGAGTCCATCAGACCGGCCGGGCGCATCGTGCCACCGTCGCTGAACCACAGCTGGTAGATCCGTCCGGCGGGCGGCTCGGGCAGCCCCGAGGCGAGGAACACCGCCTTGTTCAGCCCGCGCGAGACCACCACCGTGCCGGTCGAGCCGTCCGTCATCCGGCCGCTGCGGCTGTGCGCGTCGGGCGCGGCCAGCACCTGGGTCAGCTCCTCGGCGCGGACCACCCGCTGCTCGGAGCGGCGGGCCGTGTCACGGGCGTCGGACGCCTGCCGGTACTGCCACACCGCGGCCCCGCCGCACACGGCGGCCGCCGCCACACAGGCCGCCAGCGCGAAGTTCATCGCCCGCCGCCCGGTGCGCCGCCGGGGGCCCGCGTGGGACTCCCGGGCCTCCCGCGCCGCCACCCGGGGCGGCTCCTGGCGGACCGTGGCGATCCGCCGCAGCACATCGTCCTTCATCGTCGGGGGCGGGGTCAGGGACGTGGCCACCGCCAGCTTGGCGGCGGTCTCCCGCAGTTCCCGTACCTCCTGACGGCAGGCGTCACAGACCGCCAGATGCCGCTCGAAATCGGTCAACTCCCGCCCCGACAGGGCGTTCACCGCGTACGCCCCGGTCAAGGTGTGCAGATCCGCTCTGGTCATGCGCCGACCCCCATGCAGTCCCGGAGCCGGATGAGCCCGTCCCGGAGTCTGGTCTTCACGGTCCCGAGCGGCAGCGACAGCAGCTCCGCCACCTCACGGTAGGAGCGGCCCCGGTAGTAGGCGAGCGTCACCGACTGCCGCTGCAACTCGGTCAGCGTCCGCATGCACCGGCGCACCTGCTCGCGCTCCAGCCTGGCCTCCACCTGCTCGGTCACCTCGTCGAACGCCGGGGTGCGGGACAGCAGCGCGGCGCGCTCCTCGCGGTCGGAGGCGGCCTGTGCCGAGCGCACCCGGTCCACGGCGCGCCGGTGCGCCACCGTCATGATCCAGGACATGGCGCTGCCCCGGCCCGGTTCGAACCGCGCCGCGGACCGCCACACTTCGACCAGGACCTCCTGGGTGACCTCCTCGGCCTGGGCCGGGTCGCGCAGCAGACTGCGCGTCAGCCCCAGGACCGGCCCGCTGACGGCGTCGTAGAGGGCCCCGAACGCGTTCTGGTCCCCCCGGGCCACCATCTGGAGCAACTCTTCGAGGTCCGGTCCGCGCGCGGCGGGTCCGCCGATGTACACGGGTTCTCTCATGTGCCGTCCTTCCGGGAACGATGCGGCGCACACGGAGGTGTCGTATCTCATTCGTCGCCCGGACGGGTGCGGATTGGTCAAGGTGCTCCGAACACATCAAGGTGTGCCGGACACGTGTGAGGCCGCCGCGGTCCGCTCGACCGCGGCGGCCTCGGCGGCCTCGGCGCCCGGCGTCAACCGGTGGTGAGGGTGAGCCCGTAGGTCGTCAGGATCGGGTTCACCGGCTGGTAGTACGTCGTGCCGCCGACGGTGCAGTCGCCGGAGCCGCCGGAGGTGACGCCCTGCGCCTCGCTGCCCGAGATGAACGAGCCGCCGGAGTCGCCCGGCTCGGCGCAGACATTGGTGCGGGTGACCCCCCGGATCGTGCCCTGGGGGTACTGCACGCTGGTGTCGTGCTGCTGGATGGTGCCGCAGTGCCAGCCGGTCGTCGAGCCGGAGCGGCAGACGGACGAGCCCACCGGCGCTTCCTGGGAGCCGGTGACGGTGACGTTGGTGCCCTGGGGACCGATCACCCACGGCTGCGGGGTCCAGTCGGCGTTGGTGGCCACCCACGCGTAGTCGTTGCCGGGGAAGCTGGAGCCCTGGAAGGTGCCCTGCGCCACCCGGTTGAAGCCGGCGGTGGTGTCGCCCTGGCTGCCGCAGTGGCCGGCGGTGACGAAGCCGTTCTGCTCGGCCTTGGTCACCGAGAAGCCGATCGAGCAGCGGGCGGCGTCGTTGATGTAGAACGCCTCGCCGCCGCGCAGGTCGTACAGCGGGCTGGGCCGCTCGGCCGACTCCACGACCCGTACCACCTCGCGGTCCGCGCCGCTCGCGGCGACGAAGGCGGCCGCCTCGGTGGGCTCGGCCGACTGCACCACGACGCCGTTGGTCTTGACGTCCACGTACCAGGCGGAGGCGACATCGGCGGCCGGGGGGCGCTCGGAGGCGGCGCGGTCCAGGGCCTGCTTGGCGTCGACGAGGGCCTTGAGGCTGTGCTTGACGACGGCGGCCTTGGCACCGCCGGCCGTGATGGTGGCGCTCTGCTCCTTGTCGGTGGTGGCCACGGTGAGTTCGGCGGTGTTGCCGGACACCCACGCGCCGCCGTAGGAGCTGCCCAGGCTCTTGCGCAGCCCCGGTTCGGCCTCTCCGGCCCGGTACTCGTTGGATATCCGCATCCGTGCCTCATCGGCCGTCAGGCCCAGATCGCGCTGCATCGAGGCCAGCATCTCGGGGGGCACCTCCCTCCGGGGGCGGGGGGAGGGTTCACCGGGGTCGGCCACCGCGGGTATGCCGCTCCCCAGGAAGAGGGCGGCTATCGCGACGGTGCAACCGGCGGCCAGCTCAAGGCCGTGACGGCGTCTGCGGGACATCTTCGGTCTCCTCGGCTAGGGAAGTGGTCACGCTGTGTGTCCATCTGGGCGCCAAGCGTAATTGCCGGGGACGTGCCTCGCTCGGTGGGCCGCATTCGGCCCCGCATGGGGATACGGGTCCGCCCCGCCGCGGGGGCGCGACGGGGCGGAACGGTGGAGCGCTCGGGCTCAGCCGTTGAAGGTCTCGGGGTCGAAGCCCAGACGGTTGCCGGTGTCGAGGGAGTCGATCGCCGACAGGTCCTCGGAGTCCAGCTGGAAGTCGAAGACGTCGATGTTCTCCTTGATCCGCGACGGGGTCACGGACTTGGGAATCACCACGTTGCCGAGGTCCAGATGCCAGCGCAGCACCACCTGGGCCGGGGTCTTCCCGTGCTTCCCGGCGATCTCCGCGAGCTTCGGGTCCGCCAGCAGGCCCTTGCCCTGGCCGAGCGGGGACCACGCCTCGGTGGCGATGTCATGGCGCGCGTTGAAGGCGCGCAGCTCCGCCTGCGGCAGCCGCGGGTGCAGCTCGATCTGGTCGATCACCGGGACGATCGAGGTCTCGGAGAGCAGCCGCTGGGTGTGGGCGGAGTGGAAGTTGGAGAGGCCGATGGCCTTGGCACGCCCCTCGGAGTAGATCTTCTCGAACGCCTTCCAGGTGTCCACGTACTTGTCGACCCCGGGCAGCGGCCAGTGGATCAGGTAGAGGTCCACATACTCCAGGCCCAGCCTGGTCAGCGAGGCGTCGAAGGCGCGCAGGGTGGAGTCGTAGCCCTGGTCGGCGTTCTGGAGCTTGGTGGTGACGAACAGCTCATCGCGCGCGATGCCCGACGCGGCGAGCCCCTTCCCCGTGCCCTCCTCGTTCCCGTATATCGCGGCCGTGTCGATGCTGCGGTACCCGGCGTCCAGTGCGTTGCGCACCGCGATCTGCGCCTCGTCGTCCGGGATCTGCCAGACGCCGAAGCCGAGCTGCGGCATCCGAACGCCGTTGTTGAGCGTGATGAAGGGGACCTTGCTCACGAGCAGTCGATCCTTACGTCGGATGTGGATTACGTGCTTCCAACAAATGTAACGATCAACTGCCTGCCGTCATTCCCGTTCACCAGGGAGTTCCGCTACGGGGGGTTCCGCTACCAGGGCCCGCTACCAGGGGGTTCCGGGCAGGATCACCACTCCGTCCCCGTCCCGCCCGATGCGCTCCGCCGCCCGCCGCGCCGCCCGCTCCAGCGTGGGCGCCTCGCCCAGCAGACCGTAGAGCCCGCCCGCGAAGGCCGCGGATGCCGCGCCGTCCAGCGGTCCTCGGTGGGCGACCACCACCTCGGCCGCTTCGGCGAAGAGCGCGGCCAGCGGCGCGCCTTCGGGGCAGCCGAGCACCACGCCGGGCAGCGGGGCGCCGGTCAGTCGGCGGTAGACGGTCAGCAGTTCGGCCAGGTGCGCGGCCGGTGTGTGATGCGTCCGCCCGTCGCCGTCCTCGAAGACCAGCGTGCGCCCCTCACGGCGGCAGACCAGATGCAGCACATCCGGGCGTACGGTGAGGATCCACCGCAGATCGGTGGCGGCCGCCGCGGGGCACCGGTCCACCGTCAGGACGCCACGGGCCGCCCGCTGGACCGCGGCTAACTCCTGGCCGCCCGGAGCGGCGCCGGTCACCAGCACCCGCCAGACCCCGCCCCCGCCCGGCCGCTCCCGTAAGGCGGCGCGGAACACCGCGTTGTGCGGATAGGAGACGCAGGCGGCGGCCAGGACGCGCAGCCTGCCGTCCGTGACCCGGCCCGCGGCGACCGCCCCGGCCACCGCGGACCAGAACTCCGCGGCGGTCGTGGCGGCCGCCGGTATGTGCTCGGCGGGGAAGCCCGCTCTGCGCAGCAGCGCCACGGCGGACGGGCCGGGCGGGAAGACCCGCGCCAACTCCCCGGTCTCCTCGGTCGTCAGCGCCTGATGTCCGTCCCCGTCCTGGCCGTCCACCGTGTTCCGTCGCTCCTCGCCTGTGCTCGTACCGCTCCGTGCCCCCCCGCTTCCGTTCCTACTGAAGCGCGCCCGCTTCCGTCCCTACTGAAGCGCGGCCAGGCGCAGCGGTTCCTCGAGCTCCTCCCGGAAGCGGTGCAGGGTGTGCCCCTCGCGCACCGTGGCGCCCACCGCGACCGCCGCCCGGCTCACCGCCCCGCGCGGTGCCCGCACCACCATGGACAGCCGGTACGTTCCGCCGATGCGCACCGCGGAGGTGTGCCGGATCTCCCAGCCCGGATCGGAGCGCAGCTCGCGCCGCGCCTCCAGACAGACCCGCTCGCCGAAGGCGGTGCAGCCACCGTCCTGGAATCCGAGCCGCGGGCCGAGGTGGGCCGCGGGCGCCGATGCCGTCACCTCGGCGGTGAGCTGGCGCGGGGTCATGGACCAGGCCACCGGCTGGAAGACCGCGGCGCCCCGGCGTACCGGTTCCGCCGTGAGGCTGAGATCGAGATTGACCGAGTGCAGGGCGGGGTCCGGCGCGTCCCGGGCGCAGGTCACCGACAGATGCACCAGGTGGTAGACGGCGTTGTCCGCCTCGGTACGGAGGAAGTCCAGCAGCTCCGGATCCGGTCCGACGAGGTCGGCCGTGACCGGTAAGGCCACTGGCCCGCCCAGGACCACCCGCCCGGCCAGCCTCGGGCCGCTGGGCTGGGGTGTCTCCTCGGACAGCAGGGCCAGTTCGCGTTCGGGAAGTTCGGGGAGAATGACATCGATCATTTCGTGCCCCCTTCGCGGCTCAGGTGTTGTACAGCGCCTCGACCTCGACGGCGTACGCCTGTTCGATGGCCTTCCGCTTCAATTTCAGCGACGGCGTCAGCAGACCATGCTCCTCGGAGAACTGCGCGGCAAGTATCCGGAAGGTACGAATCGACTCCGCCTGGGAAACGGTGGTGTTCGCCGCGACCACCGCCCGCCGGATCTCGGTCTCCAGATCCGGGTCGCGGACCAGGTCGCCCGGCGGCAGCTCCGGTTTGCCGCGCATCGTCAGCCAGTGCGCGACCGCCTCCGGGTCGAGGGTGACCAATGCCGCGACATACGGGCGGTCATTGCCCACCACGATGCACTGGGCCACCAGCGGATGCGCCCGCACCCGCTCCTCCAGGCCCGCCGGGGAGACCGACTTGCCGCTGGAGGTCACCAGGATCTCCTTCTTCCGCCCGGTGATGGTGAGATAGCCGTCGTCGTCCAGCGTGCCCAGGTCGCCGGTGGCGAGCCAGCCGTCGCGCAGCACCGCGTCGGTCGCCTTGGGATCGCCGAGGTAGCCCTCGAAGACCTGGCCGCCGCGCACCCACACCTCGCCGTCGTCGGCGAGGTGGACCGTGGTGCCGGGGATCGGCACGCCGACCGTGCCGAAGCGGGTCTGCTCGGGAGGGTTGGCGGTGGCGGCGGCGGTGGACTCGGTGAGGCCGTAGCCCTCGTAGATGATGACGCCCGCGCCCGCGAAGAACAGGCCGAGCCGCCGCTCCATGCCCGAACCGCCCGACATCGCGTGCCGCACCCGGCCGCCCATCGCGGCGCGCACCTTGCCGTAGACGGCCTTCTCGAAGAACTGGTGCTGCACCCGCAGCGCGGCGCCCGGACCCGGCCCGGTGCCGAACGCCTTGGCCTCCTGCGCCTCCGCGTACCGCACGGCCACGTCCACGGCCTTCTCGAACACCCCCAGCTTGCCCTCCGCCTCGGCCTTGCGGCGCGCCGCCGCGAACACCTTCTCGAAGATGTACGGCACCGCGAGGATGAAGGTCGGCCGGAACGTCTTCAGATCGGGCAGCAGCGCGGCGGCCGAGAGCCTGGGCTGGTGACCGAGCTTGACCTTGCCGCGGATGGCGGCGACCTCCACCATCCGGCCGAAGACATGGGCGAGCGGGAGGAAGAGCAGGGTGGCGGCCTCATCGCCCCGCTTGGAGTGGAAGGCCTCCTCGTACCGCTCGACGATGTTGTCGCATTCCGCCATCAGATTGGCGTGGGTGATCACACAGCCCTTGGGGCGGCCGGTGGTGCCCGAGGTGTAGATGATGGTCGCGGGCTGCTCGGGGGTCACGGCCAGCCGGTGCCGTTCCACCATGTCGTCCTCGACGGACTCCCCGGCCGCCAGCAGCTCCTCCAGCGCCCCCGCGTCCAGTTGCCACAGCTGCCTCAGATGCGGCAGCCGGCCGACCACCGAGCCGACCGTCATCGCATGGTCCTCATGCTCCACGACACAGGCGGAGACCCCCGCGTCATGCAGCATCCAGCAGACCTGCTCGGCGGAGGAGGTGGGGTACAGCGGGACGCTCTGGGCGCCGACGCTCCACAGGGCGAAGTCGAAGAGCGTCCACTCATAGCGGGTGGGGCACATGATGGCGACGCGGTCGCCGAACCGGACACCACGGGCCAGCAGGCCCTTGGCGAGGGCCATCACCTCGTCCCGGAACTGGCCCGCGGTCACGTTCTGCCAGCCGCCGTCCGCCGTTTTGCGCGCCAGTGCAACCCGGAGGGGGTCGGAGTCCGCATGGTCGAAGACGGCGTCCGCCAGTCCTCCGGCCTGAGGCGGCGTCGCCAACGGGGGGACGGTGAACTCGCGCAATACCTGCTCCTTGAAGCCGCTGGGCACAGCGCCGCGACCGTACCCGATCCGGCCCCCGATGCGGGAGAGGTGTTTTGTGCCCGGAACGTACGGAATGCCGGGCGGACAGTGAGGTGAAAGGGTATCAATCAGGCACCGACGAGGGCGGATTGCGTGGAGTCTAGTCCTATGCGCCGCGTGTGTGGCTTATATGTAACGGTCTTCTGCACGAAATCTCTCCGATCGTGGCACAGGCCCCGCCAGGATCGCGGCGGCGAGTCGCTCCGCGGCGGCGTGCGAGGCGTCCTCCCGCCGACGCTTTCCGTACAACAGTACGAAATCCACCGGGCCGAGGTCCGGCAGCCCGGCCCGTTCGGGGACCGGCGCCAGGCCCGGCGGAATCAGGCCATGGGTGTGGGCCATCACCCCGAGCCCGGCACGGGCCGCCGCGACCAGACCATTGAGACTGCCACTGGTGCACACGATCCGCCATGACCTGCCATGTCGCTCCAGCACATCCAGCGCGCGGGCCCGGGTCAGCCCGGGCGGCGGGAAGACGATCAGGGGGAGCGGACGGTCCGGATCCAGCCGAAGTCGCTCGGCGCCGATCCACACCAGCCGGTCCCGCCACACCAGCTGCCCGCCCGGCCGGTCCTCGGACCGCTTGGCCAGCACCAGATCCAGCTTGCCCGCCTCCAGCCGCTCGTGCAGCGTGCCCGACAGCTCGACGGTGAGCTCCAGATCCACCTCGGGGTGGTCGCGGCGGAACCCCTCCAGGATCTCCGGCAGCCGGGTCACCACGAAGTCCTCCGAGGCGCCGAAGCGCAGCCGGCCGCGCAGCCGGGTGCCCCGGAACCAGCTCGCCGCCCGCTCGTTCGCCTCCAGGATGGAGCGGGCGAACCCCAGCATCGCCTCGCCGTCCTCGGTCAGCTCCACCCCGTGGGTGTCGCGGGCGAACAGCTGCCGCCCCACGGCCGCCTCCAGCTTGCGGACCTGCTGGCTCACGGTGGACTGGCGCACCCCGAGGCGGTCGGCGGCCTGGGTGAAGCTGAGGGTCTGGGACACCGCGAGAAACGTCCGGAGCTGGGCGGGGTCGTACATGGCGGCCACTGTACGCCGGGCCATCACGGAAGGCGATGACAGTCAGAGCGGTATACGGGATTCCCGATGGCCTTGATCGGGAGCACTATGGAGCGGGCCCCGTCCGTGTCCACGCCAGGCGAGAAAGAGAACGAATGCCGCACCGCCCGCACGTCCGCAAGATCGCCCTTCCCGCCCTTCCCTCCTGGCTCCCCCTGGACGGTTTCATCCTCGGACTCATCGGCACCGTGGCGCTCGCCGTGCTGCTCCCGGTCAGCGGCCGGGCCGCCACCATCACCGATGGGGCCACCACGGTCGCGGTCGCCTTCCTCTTCTTTCTCTACGGCGCCCGGCTCTCCACCCGTGAGGCGCTGGACGGGGTGCGCCACTGGCGGCTCCATCTGACCGTGCTGGTGTGCACCTTCGTCATCTTCCCGGCCCTCGGCCTGGCCGCGCGCGGACTGGTGCCGTACGTGCTCACGCATCCCCTCTACACCGGGCTGCTCTTCCTGTGCCTGGTGCCCTCAACGGTCCAGTCCTCCATCGCCTTCACCTCGATCGCCCGGGGCAATGTGGCCGCCGCGATCTGTGCGGGTTCCTTCTCCAGCCTGCTCGGCGTGGTGGTCACCCCGGTGCTGGTCGCGCTGTTGCTAGGCGGCAGCGGAGGCGGCTTCTCGGCCGACTCGACGATCAAGATCGGGCTTCAGCTGCTGGCCCCCTTCCTCGCCGGGCAGCTGCTGCGCCGCTGGATCGGCGGCTTCATCTCGCGCCACCGGGCGGTGCTGCGGCTGGTCGACCGGGGCTCGGTGCTGCTCGTGGTCTACGCGGCGTTCAGCGAGGGCATGGTCCGGGGCATCTGGCACCAGGTGACCCCGGCGCGGCTGGCGATCCTGCTCGGTGTCGAGGCGGTCCTGCTCACGGTGATGCTCACGCTCACCTCGTATGGCTCGCGGAAGCTGGGCTTCGTCCGCGAGGACCGGATCACGATCGTGTTCGCGGGGTCGAAGAAGAGCCTGGCCGCCGGTCTGCCGATGGCGAGCGTGCTCTTCGGCGCCCAGGCGAGCCTGGCGGTGCTGCCGCTGATGCTCTTCCATCAGATGCAGCTGATGGTCTGCGCGGTGCTGGCCCGCCGCCTCGCGGCGCGGGCGCCGGAGGCGGCGGTGACGGGAGCCGAGACCCGGTCCCGGTCCGAGGCCCGGGCGGATACGGACACGGGCAGCGCGGACGACGCCGCGCTGACCCGCGTCTGACGTCAGCTTGTGGCGCCAGGGTTTCCGGCAGCCGGGTTTCCGGCGGTGTGGTCGTCGGCGGGCTGGTCATCGGCAGGCGGCAGCGGCTTGCGGGCGATGAGGGACGCCTGCGGGGTGGGCTCCCAGCGCTCCGGTTCACGGAAGGTCCGGGCGCGGACGGGCAGTCCGGCCCCGTTCAGCAACTCGGCGATCCGGTCCGGCTGCCAGCGGCGGAAGGTCAGCGACACCTCATGGCCGAACGCCTCCGTGTAGACCCGTTGCTCATCGCCGACCTGGAAGCCCACCAGCGCGTATCCACCGGGCGCCAGCACCCGGTGGAACTCGGCGAACACATCCGGCAGCCGCTCCTGCGGAATGTGGATCGTGGAGTACCACGCCACCACGGCGGCGAGGGTGCCGTCCGGGATGTCCAGGGCCAGCATCGACCCCTCCTCGAACCGCAGCCCGGGATGCTCCCGCCGGGCCAGCTCCACCATCCGCGGTGACAGGTCGACCCCGTACGCGGACAGCCCCAGACCGTGGAGATGCGCCGTCACCCGGCCCGGCCCGCACCCCACATCGGCCACCGGTCCGCCCCCGGCGTTCCGTACCAGCTCGGCGAACCCGGCGAACACGGCCCGCTCCAGCGTCTGGGCCGCCAGTTCATCGCGGAAGCGTTCGTCGTAGTCGAGGGCCATGGCGTCGTAGGACGCCCGCGTGGAGTCGAGGAAGTCGGCTTCGGTCACAGCCGTACACCCTAGCCCTGCGCACCACGGACCCCGCGGCGGAGCCGCATATCGATGCTGTCCCCTCCCCGCCCCTTCCCGATACCAGGGGCTCCGCCCCTGGACCCGGTAGCCCTTTCGCACGGCGTCGATTTGCGCTCCGCCGCGTGGCGGGGGACTTTGCCCCCTGCCCCCTGCCCCCTTGCCCTGGGGCTTGGGATCTGGGGTCTGGGGCGGAGCCCCAGTTGTGGGAAGGGGCGGGGAGGGGATCAGCCCGCCGCAGGCGGCCCACGATCCGTCGGACGTTGTCGGACCCCTCTGGCAGGCTTCCGGCATGACGACGCTCACGCTGCAACTGACCATCGACTGTGCCGAACCACACCGGATGGTGACCTTCTGGTCCGAGGCCCTGGGCTATGTGCCCGAGCTCCCGCCGGGCGGCCACGCCACCTGGCGGGAGTACTGGACGGCCATGGGGGTGCCCGCGGAGGAGCTGCCCCCCGGGGCCGGGGAGACCCCGGAGTCCATCGTGGATCCGGAGGGGCAGGGCCCGCGGGTGTGGTTCCAGCAGGTTCCGGAGTCCAAGGTGACCAAGAACCGGCTGCATCTCGATCTGAAGGTGAGCGGTGGGCGGGACGTGCCCCTCGCGGGCCGCACCGAACGCGTCACCGCGACCGTGGACCGGCTGAAGAAGGCCGGAGCCACGGTCCTGCGAATCATGGACGAGCCGGAGATGGAGTACTACGCGGTGGTGCTCCAGGACCCGGAGGGCAATGAGTTCTGTGTCGCCTAGTTGTGGCGTGACTAGTCGTGGGATGACCGCACGCGGTCCAGGGGGAGGCGGACGAGGGCGCCGGAGTGGGGGTCGTCAAGGGGGGCGTTGAACTCGCGGACACGGCGCAGTTCGGTGTCGGACAGGGCACGGGCGTACAGGCGGAACTCATCGAGGTCGCCCGTCATATGGGAGCGGCTGTCCACGGCCTGGCCGAGGTGGAGGCCGAAGGGCGCGGTGCGGCTCACGGTGCCCGGGGCGTCGGGGGCGGTGACCGCGGTGCCGCCGTCCACCGTGAGGGAGAGCCGTCCGTCGCCGCGGACCAGCGCGAGGTGGTGCCACTGCCCGTCGTTGTACGCGGCGTCGGTGGACACCGAGGCGCTGGTGAAGGTGGCGAAGCCGTTGACCGTGGTCATCAGCGCCCGGATCCGGTTGCTCCCGGGCTCACCCCGCAGCCAGACCTGCGGCTGTTTGTTGCCGATGCCGCCCATCCACAGGAACGGATGCTGCCCGGAGGCGGCCGAGTAGCGGAACCACAGGCTTACGGTGAAGTCGCGGGTGCCCAGCGGCAGGGCGTTCCGGTACGGGACCCGTACGGCGTCGTCCGTGCCGTCGAAGGACAGCGCGCCGCCGAAACGGCCGTCGTCGCGCCCCGCCGCGCCGCCGAGTACGGTCGCGGACCGGGCGCCGGGCGCGCGGTCGTCGGTGGTGGGGGAGGGCGGCCGGCGGGAGCCCAGCCAGTCCTCGGTGAAGCGGGCGAAGCGGATCTCGTCACGGGCGTCCACCGCACCGCCCTCGTACAGCAGCCCCACCGTGTTCCGGGAGATCGCGACCATGTCGGAGTAGCCGGACCAGTCGGTGGTGACGACCTTGCCCCGGTCCACACCGTCCCAGGTGCGGGCCTCGTCCCAGGAGGAGCGGACCATCATGGTGCGGCGGCGGTCGGGGTCGGCGGGGGCGGAGAAGAGCAGCCGGCCGTAGCCGTCGCGGGCCGGGTCGCGCAGCCGCAGGATCGAACCCTGCACCTGGGGGGTGGGCAGATCGGGGATGGCGCGGAAGGGCGCGGTGAAGCTCTGGCCGCCGTCCCGGCTGATGGCGTAGTCGCGGTGGCCGAGATCGGTGCCGTCCTGCTCCCGGCCGTTGACATAGATCGAGCCGTCGGCGCGCTCCACCAGCGTCATCTCGGACGGCTTCTGGCGGAAGGTGCCGTCCTCGGCGAGCGGATAGCTGTCCACCGCGCCGATGCGCCAGCGGTTGCCGCCGTCGTCGCTGTAGGCGAGCGCGGCGTGGTTGTCGGTGATGCGGCCGCCGCTGAAGCTCTCGGTGTTGAGGGTGAAGACCAGCCGGCCCTTGTGGTGTCCGCGCTGGAGCTGGATGCCGTGGACGGGGCCGGTGGCGTACCAGGAGTTCCACTGGGCCGGCATCAGCGAGGAGCTCAGATCGCGCGGGGCCGACCAGGTGGCGCCGTTGTCGTCGCTGTACTGGAGGTGCGGTGAGCGGTCACAGGGGATGTCGCAGCTCTGGGAGTCGTCGCGGCCGGTGTTGTAGGTGCTGGCGAGCACGATGCGGCCGGTGCGCTGGTCCACGATGGGCGCGGGGTTGCCGTGGGTGTCACCGTCGCCGTCATTGACCACCTGGAGCGGGCCCCAGGTGCGGCCGCCGTCGGTGGAGCGCTTGAGGACGAGATCGATGTCCCCGGCGTCGCCGCAGTTGTCGACCCGGCCCTCGGCGAAGGCGAGCAGGGTGCCGTCCTTGGCCTTGACGACCGCCGGGATCCGGAAGCAGGAGTAGCCCTGTTCCTGGGCGGATTTGAAGAGGACCTGTTGTTCGAAGCCGGAGGCGGCGCTGGAGCCGGAGCCCGAGCCGGAGCCGGAGCCGGAGCCGGCGCGGGCCGCGGACGCGGAGGAATCCGTGTCCGCGGCCCGTACCGGAAGCGGGATCAGAGCCAGCGCCGCGGCGGTCAGGAGCACGGAGGCGCGGCGCCGCCACGGTCTGGTACGGGAGCGGGGTGGTCTGGTGCGGGGACGTGTGCGGAGAACTGACGCCATGGTCACGGCCTGCCCTTCAGACTGCCTCGTTGAGGCATCGGCATCTGGACGTCGAGGACGTCGGGCATCACGCCATGAGGCATCATGCCGTCAGGACATCAAGACATCCCATGTCTCACACATGACTGCGGCAGAAAGTGTCTCGTCCTGCGGTCGTCCGGGACAAGGACCGTGCGTCATATCCGCGTGACACTGCGCCAGTTGGGGTGCGGGCGGGGCGCGAGGGGGACGGCGCCCGCCCCCCGGATGGCGCCCCGCTTTGCTCACCCCATGGCCGTCTGACCCGCCGTGATGACCCGGTCCAGCAGCGACCGGGACAGCTCCAGCTCCTCGATGGCCGAGGTCATCCGGTCCCGTTCGGCGCGCAGTTCGCCCAGCAGATCCGGGCAGGTGGGCACGAGGTGCTCCCCGTCGTCTCGGAGACAGGGCAGAACCTGGGAGATGGTGGCCGTCGACAGCCCGGCCGCCAGCAGCGCGCGGATGCGCCGCACCACCGCCACATCGGACGCGCGGTACGCGCGATAGCCGCTGGGCAGCCGCTCGGGCCGGAGGAGCCCCTGCTGTTCGTAGTAGCGCAGCAGCCGTTCGCTCACCCCGGTGCGGCGGGACAGCTCGCCGATCCGCATGGGCCTCCTTATCGCGGCGGTGACTCCCCGAACCCTCCAATGGGTGTCAGACCTGGGGATGTCAAAGCTTACGGCCTCCGATCCCCTCGCACAGAGCGCGGTCGATCAGGCGCTGCATGGCCCTCTCGGCCCGGAGCAACTGCTCGTCATCGGCGGTCTTGCCACTGGAGCTGATGGTCACCGAGCGCCGCCCGCCCTCGGTGAAGCCGGTGCGCACCGTGGCCCCTTCGAGGTCGCCGCCGTGGCCCCAGCGGTAACCGCCGCAGCTGAGCGGCTGGCGTATCATCCCGAGCCCGTACTGGGCGTGCGGGAAGGCCACCTCGAAGTCCGGCCCGACGGGGACGGTCCGGCGCATCTCGGCCAGCTGCGCCGGGGGCAGCAGACGGCCGCTCAGCAGGGCGGTGTAGAACCGGTCCAGATCGCGGTCGGTGCTGATGAGGGAACCGGCCGCACCGCCCCAGGAGACGTTCCGCAGCGTGGTGTCCGTCCAGCCGTCGGAGCCGGGGAAGCGCTGATAGGTATGGGCGTACGGGGCCTTGATCCGTGGATCGTCCCCGGGCTCATAGGTGCCGGTCAGGCCCAGCGGGCGGATGATGCGGTCGCGGACCTCCTCCGGCCATGCGCGTCCGGTGACCTTCTGGACGATCATTCCGGCGAGGACATAGCCGGGGTTGGAGTAGTTCCAGTCGGGCTTGGGGTCGTCGGCCGGAGCGGGCGGGAAGTCGGGCCGGTGCTTCATCGCCCCGGCGACCACCCGCTCGGGGGAGACATGGTCGAACCGGGTCCGCTCGAAGTCCGCCGCCGAGTCGCCGGTGTCTTCGCTGTAGGAGTAGTTGTGGATGCCGCTGGTGTGCTGGAGCAGATTCCTGATGGTGATCCGGCGGCCGTCGTTGCCATTGCCGCTCACCACACCCGGCAGCCACTTGTCCACCGGATCGCTCAGCGAGAGCCGCCCCTCGGCGACGAGTTGGAGGACGACCGTGGCCACGAAGGACTTGGTGACGCTCGCGGCCCGGTAGTGCGCCCCGTACGGCATGGGGCGGCCGGTGTCGCGCTCCGCCACGCCCGCGCGGGCGTGGATCCGTCGGTGGCCGTCGCGCACCTCCACGGTGATGCCGATGAATCCGGCGTCCTCCAGCGTCCGGGCCACCGCGCGCCGCAACTCGGCCTCGGTGAGTCGCCGGCCGGAGGTGGCGGAGGTGGCGGGGTCGGCGGAGTCGGTGGCGGACGAGGCGGGGCCGGATTTCGGTGCTGTGGCGGCGGCCGGGACCGCGGCCGCACCGCCGAGCAGAGCGGCGGTGACGGCGGCGGCCGTGAGGAGGCGTAAGCGAGGGCGCTTCGTGGGTGCGTTCATGTCTCACCAGCTTCCGGGTGCGGTGGTGCCCCGACCATGCGGCAAGCCCCCGGGGTTCGGGTAGGGACAGCCCCATGGCCGGGCTTCGGCCGGGGCGCGGCCGGGGTCCGGGCCGGGGTGCGGGCCGGGCGCTCGGGGGTGGTCAGGCCGACGAGCCGCTGTCCACCACGAGGTCCGTGCCGACCACGGCGCCCGCCGCCGGTGAGGCGAGGTAGAGCACGGCCGCCGCGATCTCGTCGGCCTCCGCGACCCGGCCCAGCGGAGTATCGCTCTTCGCCCGCTCGGCGCGGTCGGCCGCGGTCTCACCCGGCAGCAGCGACATGGGGCCGTCGGAGGCACCGGGGCTGACCGCGTTGATCCGGACGCCCTGATGGATGTGGTCGAGCGCGGCGATCCGGGTCAGCGTGGCGACCGCCGCCTTGGAGGTGCTGTAGGCGCCCAGGCCCGATACCCGCAGATGGGCGCCGAGGTTGGAGGAGACATTGACGATCGCCCCGCCGCCGTGCTCCTTCATATGCGCGATCTGGTGCTTCATGGCCAGCCAGACACCGGTGACATTGGTGCGCAGCACCGCCTCCCAGTCCTCCTCGCTGACCTCGCCGACGGGCCCCTTGCCGCGCAGTATCCCGGCGTTGTTGACCGCGATGTCCAGTCCGCCGAAGCGGGCGACGGCGCTGTGCACCAGCTCCCGGAGCTGCCCGGAGTCGGTCACATCGGCGGTCACGGCGGTGGCCCGGCCATCGGCGGCCTCGATGAGGCGGACGGTCTCGGCCAGGGTGGATTCGGTGCGGCCGGCGGCCACCACGGAGGCGCCTTCGGCGGCGAAGGCGAGCGCGATGGCACGGCCGAGACCGGTGCCCGCTCCGCTGACGAGGGCGGTCTTTCCGGTGAAGCGGTTCACTGCGTGGCTCCTTGAGTAGGCGAGGAGGGACGTGATGGACGGGACGGACGGCTCCGCTGGACGCGGAGGTTCAGGGCGGCGACGAGGGCGAGCGCGGCTCCCGTCGCGGCGAGGGAGACGGCATCGCTGCCGAAGGTGAGCACGATGGCGAAGACCACGGTCGGGCCGAGCTCCATCGCGGTGTTCAGCACCCCGCCCGCGAGTCCGGTCCGCTCATGCGGCACCCCGTGGGTGGTGAGCACGGCGGCCCCGGCGAAGGACGCGGCGGCACCGGCCGGGAGCAGCACCAGCCCCGGCAGCAGCGCGGAGGCGTAAGGGGTGTGCGGGTCGAGGCCGGTGAGGGCGAGCAGCACCAGCCCGGCCCCGGCCGTGGCCAGCCCGGCGGCGGTGACGACGCGGGGGCCGAAGCGGGCTATCAGCGGCCCGGCCGCCCGGCCCGAGGTGAGCAGGGCGATGGCGAACGGCACAAAGGCGGCCGAGGTCCGCAGCGGCGACCAGTCACGGTCCTGCTGGAGATGGAGCGAGAGGGTTACGAAGGTCATCGCGGTCGCGCAGGCGCTGAACGCGATGGCCGCGAGGGCGAGCGCCCGCCGCCGGTCCAGCAGGAAGCGGGGCGGCAGCAGCGGATCGCCCGCCCGGCGCTCCGCGTACCAGAACGCGATGAGCAGCGCGGCCCCGATGACCAGGGGCACCAGCACTCCGGCCGACGACCAGGGCAGGGCGTCGGTGGCCACGAGCCCGTAACTGGCGAGCGTGATTCCGGCCGTGGCCAGCAGCGCGCCCGGCAGATCGAGTGCCCGGCCCCGGCTCGGCGGGGTGTCCGGCAGCAGCCGGGGCGCGAGGACGAGCGCGGCCACGGCGACCGCCAGCGGTACGGCGAAGCTCCAGCGCCAGGACAGCAGCTCGGCTATGACACCGGAGAGCAGATTGCCCGCGGTCGCGCCGAGCACGGAGAGCCCGCCCCAGGTCGCCATCGCCTTGCCGTAGGCGGCGGGAGCGGGGAAGACTGCGCGCAGCACGGTCATGGCGGCGGGCGCTATCAGAGCCGCCCCCGCGCCCTGGGCGAACCGGGCCGCGAGCAGGGTCCCGATACCGGGGGCGAACGGGGCGGCGGCCGAGGCGGCGGCGAAGAGGATGAGCCCGGCGGTGAGGGCCCGCCGCCCGCCGTAGCGGTCGGAGAGGCGCCCGCCGAAGAGCAGCAGCCCGGCGAAGGTCAGCCCATAGGCCGCGCTGAGCAGGATCAGATCGGCCCGCTCCAGGCCGAAGGTCCGGCCGATCTCGGGCAGCGGCACGGCGATCGCCGCGAGCGTGAAGATCAGGGTGATCTGGACGGAGCCGAGCAGTGCGAAGGCGCGGCGAGGGTGGGTCGTGGTGGCAGTGGGGTCTGTGGCTGTGGCTGTGGCTGTGGCGGTGTCTGTGCCTGTGCGTGTGCCTGTGTTGGTGTCGGTATCGGTGTCGCACGGGGTGTCGGTGACGGTCATCTCTCCCCCAATATTTGACCGATCGTTTTAATATGAGGGCATGCGAATGGGCTCTATGTGACTCCCGTGATCGTGAGAGATCAGTCCAGCAGTGCCAGCGCCTGCTCCGCCGCGTCCCGCACCCGGGCCGGGTCGTCCGACGCCTTGCCGACCACCCGCAGCCCCTGCAACAGCACGAACAGCATCCGCGCCAGGGCGCGGGGGTCGCGGTCCTCGGGGAGCTCCCCCTGGGCCTGGGCCCGTATCAGCGCGGAGCACAGCGGGGTCTCCACGCGGTCCCAGCTGAGCTCCACCCGGCGGGCCGCCGCCGGGTCGTGCGGCGCCAGCTCGGCCGCCGTGTTGGTCACCAGGCAGCCCGCCAGCCGCAGCTCCGGGGAGGCGGCCTCCTCGGCGAAGCGGCGCACCACCGCCCGCACCGCGGGCAGCGCCGGACCGGGCTGGGACAGCTCGGCCAGCAGGGACGGGTCGCGCGTCTCCGCATAGCGGTCCATGGCCTTCAGATACAGCTCGTGCTTGCTGCCGAAGGTCGCGTAGATACTGGCGCGGCCGATGCCGAGATAGTCGACGAGGTCCGCCATCGATGTCGCTTCATAGCCGCGCTGCCAGAACAGCTCGAGAGCCGACTGGAGGGCGGCCTCTGGATCGAATTCCTTCGTTCTGGCCATGACCCAACCGTAGCACCTAACCAGAACGAGCGGTCAAGAACACTTTCGAGTGAAGGTCCCGATGCGGAACGTAGGTACGGAGCCACCGGGCCCGGTAGGGGCCGGCCGACGCAGGGGGCGCTCCCCGTCGGCCGGCCCGCCAACCCGTGCAGCGGGCGGACCGCTCCTCAGGCCCCGCCGACCGCTGTCCGCAGGGCGAGCCGCTGCTCGCCCGCGTACACGTTCATCGAGGTGCCGCGGAGGAAGCCGACCAGGGTCAGCCCCGTCTCCGCCGCCAGATCCACGGCCAGCGAGGAGGGCGCCGACACCGCCGCCAGCACCGGGATCCCCGCCATCACGGCCTTCTGCGCCAGCTCGAAGGAAGCGCGCCCCGAGACCATCAGCACCGACCCCGACAGCGGCAGCACGCCCTGCTGGAGCGCCCGCCCCACCAGCTTGTCCACCGCGTTGTGCCGCCCCACGTCCTCCCGCAGGTCCAGCAGCTCACCGTCCGGGCTGAACAGCGCCGCCGCGTGCAGACCGCCGGTCCGGTCGAAGACGCGCTGCGCCGCGCGGAGCCGGTCAGGGAGCACGGAGAGCGTCTCCGGCTCGATCCGGACGGCGGAGCCCCCGGCGTCCTCGAGATCGTCCGCCAGCGGCCAGCGAGCGGTCGTCCGCACCGCGTCCAGGCTGGCCTTGCCGCACAGACCGCAGGACGAGGTGGTGTAGACATTGCGCTCGAGGGTGATGTCCGGGACCGGTACGCCCGGCGCCAGCGTCACATCCACCACGTTGTAGGTGTTGGAGCCGTCCTGGGTGGCGCCCGCGCAGTAGACGATGTTCGCCAGTTCGTCCGCGCGCCCGAGGACGCCCTCGCTCACCAGGAACCCGGCGGCGAGGGCGAAGTCGTCGCCCGGAGTGCGCATGGTGATGGCCAGTGGTTTGCCGTTCAGCCGGATCTCCAGCGGCTCCTCCGCCACGAGGGTGTCCGGCCGGGTGCTGACCGCCCCGTCCCGGATGCGGATGACGCGGCGTCGCTCGGTGACCCGTCCCATGTCGATCAGTCCCGGTTCTGTACGTGCTGGTACCCGAAACGGCCCTTGATGCACAGGTTCCCGTGCGTGACGGGATTGTCGTGCGGCGAGGTGACCTTCACGATCTCATTCTCCTGCACATGGAGGGTGAGATTGCAGCCCACACCACAGTAGGCGCACACCGTGGTCGTCTCCGTCTGGGCCGCCTCGTCCCACGTCCCGGCCTCCCGCATGTCGAACTCCGTCTTGAAGCTCAGCGCGCCGGTCGGGCAGACCTCGATGCAGTTGCCGCAGTAGACACACGCGGAGTCGGTGAGGGGCGCGTCGTGCTCGGTGGAGATCCGGGCGTCGAAGCCGCGGCCCGCGACCGCGATCGCGAAGGTGTTCTGCCACTGCTCACCACAGGCGTCCACGCACTTGTAGCAGAGGATGCATTTGTCGTAGTCGCGGACGTACAGGTCGTTGTCGACCTTCGGCTCCTCGTCCACCCGGGCCGCGTCCGCGCCGAAGCGGTCCGGCTCGGCCCCGTACTCCTCGATCCACTCGGCGGCGCGCGGGGTCGTGGACATATCGGTGGAGGAGGCCAGCAGCTCCAGGACGACCTTACGGCTGTGCCGGGCCCGCTCGGTGTCCGTGCGCACCTCCATGCCCTGCTCCACCCGGCGCGAGCAGGCGGGGGCGAGGGTGCGGGCGCCCTCCACCTCCACCACGCACACCCGGCAGGCGTTCTTCGGAGTGAGCGTGTCGCCCTGACACAGGGTCGGGATGTCCTTGCCCGCGGCGCGGCACGCGTCCAGCAGGGTGCTGCCCTCCGGGGCGCGGACCGGCTCGCCGTCCAGGGTGAGGTCGACCAGCCGGCGTGGGGGTCGCAGCGGTATCGCGGTCACTTGAAGGCTCCCAGGCGGTCGATGGCGGACTCCACGGCGTTCCAGGCGGTCTGGCCCAGACCGCAGATCGAGGCGTCCCGCATGGCCTGGCCGACCTCGCGCAGCAGCGCGATGTCCCCGGCCGCGGCGGCGCCCGTACGGTCCTTGAGCCGGTGCAGCGCCTCCTCCTGCCGTACGGTGCCCACCCGGCAGGGGACGCACTGGCCGCAGGACTCGTCGCGGAAGAACTCCGCGATGCGCAGCAGGACGCGGGGCAGCTCGACGCCCTCGTCCAGCACCAGCACCACCCCCGAGCCGAGCGTGGTGCCCGCGGCGCGCGTGCCCTCGAAGGTGAGCGGGACGTCCAGCTCGTCGGGGCGTACGAAACCGCCCGCGGCGCCGCCGAGCAGCACCGCGCGCAGGGTCTCGGGCGGCCCCGCGAGCTCCAGCAGCTCCCGCAGCGTCGCCCCGAACGGCAGCTCGTAGACACCGGGCCGGGCGACCGTGCCGGAGACGCAGAACAGCTTGGTGCCGGTCGAGGTGCCGGTGCCGGTGCGGGCGTACGCCTGCGCGCCCTCGATCAGAATCGGCAATACGTTGACCAGGGTCTCCACGTTGTTGACCGCGGTCGGCTTGCCGAACAGCCCCTTCTCGACCGGGAAGGGCGGTTTGCTGCGCGGTTCACCGCGCCGCCCCTCGATCGAGTTGAAGATCGCGGTCTCCTCGCCGCAGATGTACGCGCCCGCGCCGCGCCGGATCTCGATGTCGAACGCGAACCCCTGCCCCATGACGTCCTCACCGAGGAAGCCACGGGCCCGGGCCCGGTCGATGGCGGTGCGCAGCCGGCCCAGCGCCCGGGGGTACTCGCCGCGCAGATACAGATAGCCGCGGTGCGCCCCGGTGGCGTAGCCCGCGACGGTCATGGCCTCGATGAGGGCGTAGGGATCGCCCTCCATCAGGACCCGGTCCTTGAAGGTGCCCGGTTCGCTCTCGTCGGCGTTGCAGACCAGATAGTGCGGATGGTCGGGCTGCTGGGCGGTGGCCGACCACTTCCGCCCGGTCGGGAACGCGGCCCCGCCCCGTCCGACCAGACCCGCCTCGGTCACCTCCCGGATCACCCCGGCGGGCCCGAGCGCGAACGCGCGCCGCAGGGCGGCGTATCCGCCGTGGGCACGGTAGTCGTCCAGCGACCCCGGGTCGACAACGCCGATCCGGCGCAGCAGCACCAGGCCGTCGGCGCCGGTCTGGGGGACCGCGGCCACCGGGGGCGGCTCGGCCGCCGCCTCGTGCGGCGACGACGCCGCGTCGGCGACCGCCCCGGCGGTGGCGGGGGCGACGACCGCGGTCCGCGGGGCCTCGCCCGCGCGGATCGCCAGGGCCGCCGGGGCGCGCTCGCACAGGCCCAGGCACGGGCTGGGCTGCCAGACGGCCCCGGACCCCGCCGAGCCCGCCGGGCCCACGTCCCGTTCGAGCTTCGCGCACAGCTCGGCGGAGCCCCGGGCCGCGCACGCCAGGTCCGTACAGACGTGGACGACGGTGGCCGGACGGGGTTTCACCGCGAACATCGCGTAGAAGGTCGCCACCCCGTAGCCCTCGGCCGGAGGGACCGTCAGCCGGCGGCACAGATAGTCCAGGCCGCCCTCGCTGATCCAGCCCACCCGGTCGTTGAGGGCGTGCAGCCCGGGCAACAGCAGATCGCGCCGCTCCCGTGCCTCGCGGCCGCCGCGCGCCCAGCGCAGATCCGTGTCCGTACGGTCGTCCGCGCCCTCCCAGGCGGACTCGGGCGGGCCGAGCAGCGCGTCGACCGCGGCCCGCTCCTCGTCCGTGGGCTTGCTGTCACCGAACCGCAGATCCACGATCAGCTCCTTACGGCGGTCACGGGAATCTTCTCGATCCTTATGGCCGACGCCTTGAACTCCGCCGTCCCCGCGATGGGGCAGTTCGCCTCGATCGTCAGGGAGTTGGTGTCCACCTCGTCGGGGAAGTGCATGGTCATGAAGGCGAGCCCCGGCCGCAGCCCGGGATCGATCCACACCGGCGCCACCACCGAACCGCGCCGTGAGGAGACCCGTACCCGCTCCTCGGCCTCCACCCGGTAGCGGGCCGCGTCCTCCGGGCACAGCTCGATGTACTCGCCGCGCCGCAGCGGAGAGGCGAAACCCCCGCTCTGCACCCCGGTGTTGTACGAGTCCAGGCGCCGCCCCGTGGTGAGCCGGATCGGGAAGGCGTCATCGGTCAGATCGACCGGCGGATCGTGCTTCACCGGCCCGAAGGGGGCGAGCGGGCCGCGCAGCGCCGGATCGTTCTCCCACAGGCGGCTGTGCAGATAGGTGGGCTCGAGACGGTCGGTGCTGGGGCAGGGCCACTGGATGCCCTGGTGCTCCCCCAGCCGCTCGTAGGTCATGCCGAAGTGGTCCGGGGAGACATCGCGCAGCTCGTTCCAGACCTCCTCCGCGCCCTCGAACTTCCAGTCGTGGCCGAGCCGCCGCGCCAGCTCGCAGATGATGTCGATGTCCTCGCGCGCCTCGCCCGGCGGCTCCACGGCCTTGCGCACCCGCTGGACGCGCCGCTCGCTGTTGGTGGTGGTGCCCTCCGTCTCGCACCAGCCGGCGGTCGCCGGGAGCACCACATCGGCCAGCTCGGCGGTCCGGGTGAGGAAGATGTCCTGCACCACCAGGTGCTCCAGCGACTCCAGCCGCCGGACGGCCTGCTCGGTGTCGGCCTCGGACTGGGCCGGGTTCTCGCCGACGCAGTAGACGGCGCGCAGTTCGCCCGCCTCCATGGCCTCGAACATCTCGGTGAGGTTCAGCCCGTAGCGCGGCTGGATGACCACGTTCCAGGCGCGCTCGAACTTGGACCGGATGGGCGGGTCCAGGATGTCCTGGAAGCCGGGCAGCCGGTTGGGGATGGCGCCCATGTCGCCGCCGCCCTGCACGTTGTTCTGGCCGCGCAGCGGCTGGAGACCGCAGCCGTACCGGCCGACATGGCCGGTCAGCAGGGAGAGGTTGATCAGCGCCCGGACGTTGTCGGTGCCGTTGTGGTGTTCGGTGATGCCGAGCGTCCAGCACAGCTGGGCGCGTTCGGCGGTGGCGTAGGCGTGCGCGAGATCGCGGATGGCGTCCGCCGGGACGCCGGTGACCTTCTCCGCGACGCTCAGCGTCCAGGGCTCCACATGGGCCGCGTACTCCTCGAAGCCGGTGGTCGCGCGCTCGATGAAGGCCCGGTTGGCGAGCCCCGCGTGGATGATCTCGCGGCCCACGGCGTGGGCGAGCGGGATGTCGGTGCCGACGTTCAGCCCCAGCCAGCTCTCCGCCCATTCGGCGGTCGAGGTGCGGCGCGGGTCGACGGCGTACATCCGGGCGCCGTTGTGGATGCCCTTGAGGACGTGCTGGAAGAAGATCGGGTGCGCGAAGCGGGCGTTGGAGCCCCACATCACGATCAGGTCGGTGTCCTCGACCTCCCCGTACGACGAGGTGCCGCCGCCGGAGCCGAAGACGGCGGACAGGCCCGCGACGCTGGGCGCGTGACAGGTGCGGTTGCAGGAGTCGACGTTGTTGGTGCCGATCACCACCCGGGTGAACTTCTGCGCCACGTAGTTCATCTCGTTGGTGGCGCGGGCGCAGGAGAACATGCCGAACGCGTCGGGCCCGTGGGCCGCCGTCACGGCCCGGAACCCGGCGGCGGCCCGGCTGAGCGCCTCGTCCCAGGAGGCGCGGCGGAGTTCTCCGCTCACTGAGTCCCGCACCAGGGGGTGGGTCAGCCGCGGGTACTGCTTCTGCTGTCGGTTGCGCTGGCGGTTACGGGCCACGACGGGCTCCTTACGGCGGTCACGCCGCGTGGTGCGACGTGAAGGGACCGAGCGTCCGGGTATCGTCGACTGAATATTGAATACAGTATGCCCGAGAAGGGGGTCAAGGAGTCGGACGACACCTCAACCCCCCTTCTGTCTCGTGGTGATGGGGCCCCGGACGGTGGAGCGAGCTCAGCCGGTGAAGAGCTGGGTGGCCTTCTGGACGAGCTCGTAGACCCCGTATCCGAAGGGCAGCACCACCCAGGCCCAGACGGCCACGGTCAGCGCGGTGCGGTCTTTGGTGGGCTCGGTCATCGGTCCCCTCCCTTCTCGGCGGGGGCCGCCTCGGAGTCGGTCGCTTCGGAGTCGGCCGCCGCGGGCTCGGCTGCCTCGGGCTCGGTCGCCTCGGAGTCGGCCGCCGCGGGGGCCGGTTCGTGGAAGCGCGGATGGACCGGCCGTATCAGCTCGTTGGCGACGAAGCCGACGATCAGCAGCGCGATCATGATGGTGAGTGAGAGCGAGTACAGCCCGGGGCCGGTCTTCCCCGCCTCCTCCTGGTGGTCGGCCACCTTGTTGACGATGTACGGGCCGAGGACCCCGGCCACCGACCAGGCGGTGAGCAGCCGCCCGTGGATCGCGCCCACCTGATAGGTGCCGAACAGGTCCTTCAGATACGCCGGAACGGTCGAGAAGCCGCCGCCGTAGAAGGAGAGGATCACCAGGGCGCACACCACGAACAGCGGCTTGGAGGAGTCCCCGAGCTGCGAGATGGCCAGATACATCAGCGCGCCCACGCCCAGGTAGACCCGGTACATGTTCTTGCGTCCGATGAGGTCGGAAGTGGACGACCACAGCAGCCGCCCGGCCATGTTGGCCGCCGACAGCAGGGCGACGAAACCGGCCGCCGCGGTGGCGGACACGGGGGTGTCGGTGTCCTTGAAGTAGTCGCCGATCATGGGCGCGGCCTTCTCCAGGATGCCGATGCCCGCCGTCACGTTCATGCACAGCACCACCCACAGGAACCAGAACTGCGGGGTGCGGATGGCGTTGCGCGCGGAGACGTCGGCCGCGCTGATCATGTGCCCTTGCTCCTGCGGCGGTTCCCAGCCGGCGGGCCGCCAGCCCTCCGGCGGTACGCGCACCAGCAGGACGCCGAGGGCCATGAAGACCGCGTAGGTCACGCCGTGGACCAGGAAGGTGGCGGCGATGCCGCCGTTGTCGGTGCCGAAGTGCTCCAGCAGCTTGCTGGACCAGGGCGAGGCGATGAGCGCCCCGCCGCCGAAGCCCATGATGGCGATGCCGGTGGCCATGCCGGGCCGGTCGGGGAACCACTTCATCAGCGTGGAGACGGGGGAGATATAGCCGATGCCGAGGCCGATCCCGCCGATGAAGCCGTAGCCGAGGACCACCAGCCAGTACTGGCTGGTGGCGGCGCCGAGCGCGGCGACGAGGAAGCCGGAGGAGAAGCAGACGAGGGAGACGAACATCGCCCAGCGCGGGCCGTTGCGCTCCACGAGCGTGCCGCCGAAGGCGGCGGACAGGCCGAGCATCACGATGCCCAGCTGGAAGGGGAGCGCGCTGGCCGTGCCGGAGAGGTCCAGCGAGGACTCCAGGGGCGGCTTGAACACGCTCCACGCGTAGGCCTGGCCGATGGAGAGATGGACGGCCAGGGCGGCCGGCGGCACCAGCCAGCGGCTCCAGCCCGGTGGGGCCAGGGTGCGTGAGCGATGGAGCGGGCCGAGACGATCATTGGTGAGCATGTGCCCGGACTTTAAGGATTCAACGAGTCAATGACTAGACGTCAAGGCACCTGGGATGTGTCGGCGCCGTGGACAGGTTGGGTAAACTGTAGACAATAACCAATTCACGCATCCGTGAATCCGGATATCAGGTGAACAGTGAGCCAGAGGGGGCGCGATGCTGTCCAGGGGACTGCCGCACGGGGCGGTGCCGAAGCTGGAGCGGCCCGGACCACTCCGTGAGCGGGTCTACGAGGCGCTGCTCGAACTCATCACCACCCGCGCCCTCCGCCCCGGCCAGCACCTCGTGGAGAGCGAACTCGCGGGCCAGCTCGGGGTCTCCCGCCAGCCGGTGCGCGAGGCCCTCCAGCGGCTCAACACCGAGGGCTGGGTCGATCTGCGGCCCGCCCAGGGCGCGTTCGTCCACGAGCCCACCGAGGACGAGGCCGATCAGCTCCTTACGGTGCGCACGCTCCTCGAGGCCGAGGCCGCCCGGCTGGCCGCCGCCGCGGCCGACGAGGCCGGGGTCGCCGCCCTGGAGGACCTGTGCGCGAAGGGCGAGCGCGCGGTCCTGGACGACGATGTGGACGGCGCGGTCGCGGCCAACGCCGAATTCCACGCCAAGGTGATGGAACTGGCCGGAAACGCGGTCCTGTCCGAGCTGGCCGCCCAGGTGGACCGCAGGGTCCGCTGGTACTACACCCCGGTCGCCCGCCAGCGCGGCAAGCAGTCCTGGATCGAGCACCGCGAGCTGATCGCGGCCATCACCGCGGGTGACGAACACGGCGCCACGGCCGTCATGCGCGCCCACACCGAACACACCCGCCGCACCTACCACGACCGCGAGCGTTCCTGACGCGATCCGCCGGTCCGCCGGTCCGCCGGTCCGCCCGGCACCGCGGCCTTCAAGCCACCTCCATGCGCTCGACCGCGTCCTTGGCCTCCTTCAGACCGGCGTCGGTGAGCTCCCGGTAGACCTTGATGGCCTCGATCTTCTTGCCCTGCCGCACCAGGTCCATCACCCGCTCCAAGCCGGGCTCCGCCACCTGAATGTCCAGATGGCCGAGGATCAGATCCAGCTTGCGCTCGATACGGTCCGCCCTGCGCTGGATCTTCTGAATCCTCGACTCCAGCAGCGGATACTGAAGGATGAGGGCCATGATCGCGATGTACGCCGCTATCTCCATGAGCGGTGATCGTAGTGGCCGAAGTCTTTCCCCGAGCATGGACCCCTGGGCGGGTGCCCTGGCGCGCTGTCGCGAAAACGACCTGGCTTTGTCCTGAGACAGGAGAAAGTCGGAGCCAATTGCGGCGCAAGTTCTTCCCACCCCCGACAACCGCTGCTACGTTCCCCGTGAAAGCCCGGCCACGTGGATGCCGATGACGGCGGGAGGGGCAGCGTGAGGCGCATGACGGCACGACCGGCCAACGCGCATCAGGCGCGATTGCTTCGCCTGCTGCGCGACGGCGGCCCCAACTCCCGTGCTCAGCTGGGCGATGAGATCGACCTGTCGCGTTCGAAGCTGGCCGTGGAGATCGACCGGCTGCTGGAGACCGGGCTGGTGGTCGCGGACGGGCTGGCGGCCTCGCGGGGCGGCCGGCGTTCGCACAACATCCGGCTCGCGCCCGGGCTGCGGCTGCTCGGCGTGGACATCGGCGCCACCTCCGTGGACGTCGCCGTGACCAATGCCGAACTGGAGATTCTCGGCCACCTCAACCAGCCCATGGATGTGCGCGAGGGGCCCGTCGCGGTCTTCGAGCAGGTGCTGGACATGGCCGCGAAGCTCCGGGCGTCCGGGATGGCCGAGGGGTTCGACGGGGCCGGCATCGGAGTGCCGGGCCCGGTGCGGTTCCCCGAGGGCGTGCCCGTGGCGCCGCCGATCATGCCGGGGTGGGACGGCTTCCCCGTACGGGAGGCGCTCAGCCAGGAGCTCGGCTGCCCGGTCATGGTCGACAACGATGTGAACCTCATGGCGATGGGGGAGCAGCACGCGGGAGTCGCCCGTTCCGTCAAGGACTTCCTCTGCGTGAAGATCGGCACCGGTATCGGCTGCGGGATCGTCGTCGGCGGTGAGGTCTACCGCGGCACGACGGGCAGCGCGGGCGACATCGGCCACATCCAGGCCGAACCCGACGGCCGCCCCTGCGCCTGCGGCAACCACGGCTGTCTGGAGGCGTACTTCGGCGGCGCGGCGCTGGCCCGCGACGCCGAGGAGGCCGCCCGCGACGGCCGGTCCGCCGAACTCGCCGCCCGGCTCGAGGAGGTCGGCAGCCTCGCCGCCACCGATGTCGCCGCGGCGGCATCGGCGGGCGACGCGACCGCGCTCGACCTCATCAGGGACGGCGGCACCCGTACGGGCCAGGTCATCGCCGGGCTCGTCAGCTTCTTCAACCCCGGTCTGGTGGTCATCGGCGGCGGTGTCACCGGGCTCGGCCATACGCTGCTCGCCGCCATACGGACCCAGGTCTACCGCCAGTCCCTGCCCCTGGCCACCGGCAACCTCCCCATCGTGCTGGGCGAACTCGGCCCGGCCGCCGGGGTCACCGGCGCGGCCCGCCTGATCAGCGACCACCTCTTCTCACCGGCCTGACCGCCTGATGGCCATGACCGCATGACCGCCTGACCCCGCCCGGCCACGGTCGGGCCGTACCTCGGCACAGCGCAGCAGCACCGCATCCGCACCGGACCGCACCCACCGCACCTCGGCGTACGCCACGCCGAGGTACGAGCCGCACCACCGAGCCGCACCACCCGGCACCCCACTCCCACCGGGGCCGCGCCGCTACCCCGTCGCGCCCCGCCGCGCACTCGCACGCCCAAGCGCCCCGCACGCCCAGCGACCCCCACCGCATCGAGCGACCGCACCGCATACGACCGCATACGAGCGACCACCGCATACGAGCGCCCCGCACCGCATCGAGCGACCCCGCCGAGGAGGCCCGCCATGGCACCGGCACCACCCGACCCGCGCCCACTCCTCACCATGTCCGCGATCACCAAGTCCTTCCCCGGCGTACGGGCCCTGGACGGCGTCGACCTCGATGTCGAAGCGGGCGAGGTGCACTGTCTGCTCGGCCAGAACGGCGCGGGCAAGTCCACCCTCATCAAGGTGGTCGCCGGGGCGCATCAGCCCGACAGCGGCGAGATCATCTGGTGCGGTGAACCCGTCACCCTCAAGTCGCCCATCGCCGCCATGCGCCTCGGGATCGCCACCATTTACCAGGAACTCGACCTGGTGGAGGGGCTGTCCGTCGCCGAGAACGTCTTCCTCGGCCATGAGATGGCCACCGGCGGCTTCGTCCGCTCCCGCGCGGCCCGCACCGCCACCGCCGCCTTGCTCACCCGGCTCGGGCACCCCGAGATCGACCCGGGGCGGCTGGTGGGGGACCTCTCCGCGGCCGGGCAGCAGATCGTCTCCATGGCCCGCGCGCTCTCCCACGACGTCCGGCTGATCGTGATGGACGAGCCGTCCGCGGCCCTCGACCCCGACGAGGTGGACAACCTCTTCCGCATCGTCGGCGATCTCACCGCCGCCGGTGTCGCCGTCGTGTACATCTCGCACCGGCTGGAGGAGATCCGCCGGATCGGCGACCGCGTCACCGTGCTCAAGGACGGCCGGGCCGCGGCCCGTGGGCTGCCCGCGCGCACCACCCCGACCCGCGAGGTCGTGGCGCTGATGACGGGCCGGGACGTGGAGTACGCGTTCCCGCGCCGCACCACGGCGCCTCCGGTCGCCACCGCGGCGCCCGTGCTGCGGCTGGAGAACCTGGGCCGGGCGGGGGAGTTCGAGCCGATCGACCTCGAGGTGGCGCCCGGCGAGATCGTCGGGCTGGCCGGGCTCGTCGGCTCCGGGCGGTCCGAGATCCTGGAGACCGTCTATGGCGCCCGCCGCCCCACCTCGGGCCGGGTCCTGGTGGACGGCCGCCCGCTGCGCCCCGGCAGCGTGACCGCCGCCGTGCGCGCCGGGCTCGGTCTCGCCCCCGAGGAGCGCAAGGCGCAGGCGCTGCTGATGCTGGAGTCCGTCACCCGCAATGTCTCGGTCTCCTCGCTGACCCGCTTCTCCCGCGCCGGATGGGTGGACCGCGGCGCGGAGCGGGCGGCGGCCCGCCGCTGCGTCCGCGATCTGTCGCTGCACCCCGACGACCCGGAGCGGCCGGTGCGCACCCTGTCCGGCGGCAATCAGCAGAAGGCCGTACTGGCCCGCTGGCTGCTGCGCGGCTGCCGGGTGCTGCTGCTGGACGAGCCGACGCGCGGGGTGGACGTCGGCGCCCGCGCCGAGCTGTACGCGGTGATCCGCCGGCTCGCCGACGACGGCATGGCCGTCCTCCTCGTCTCCAGCGAACTGCCCGAAGTCCTGGGCCTCGCCGACCGGGTGCTGGTGCTCCGCGAGGGCCGCGTCGTCCATACGGCGCCCGCGCGGGAGCTGGACGAGCACCGCGTCCTCGATCTCGTCATGGAAGGGAGCCCGTCGTGAATTCACCCGGGAGCAGGCCGGCGTCCCCGCCTCCGGCCGACCCCGCCCCGGTACCGGGCGCGGGCGCCACGCTGACGGCCGGTCCGGTCGGCAAACCGCCGGCCGGCCGCACCGACACCGATCCGCTGAGCAGGCTGCGGCGCCTGGCCGACCTGCGCAACCTCTCGCTCATCGGGGTGCTGGCGGTGCTGATCGCCGTCGGCGGCTTCACCAAGCCCGATGAGTTCCTGAGCACCGACAACCTCCAACTCGTGCTCACCCAGGCATCCGTCATCGGCGTCGTCACCGTGGGCGTGACCTTCGTCATCACCAGCGGCGGCATCGATCTGTCGGTCGGCGCGATCGTCGCGCTCGCCTCGGTGTGGGCCACCACGCTCGCCACCCAGGACTACGGGCTCGGCGGCATCCTGCTGTGCGCGGTCCTGGTGGGGCTCGGCTGCGGACTGGTCAACGGAGTGCTCATCGCGTACGGCGGGATGGTGCCGTTCATCGCCACCCTCGCGATGCTCGCCTCCGCCCGCGGTCTCGCCCTCCAGATCAGCGACGGCAAGACCCAGGTCGTCACCGTCGACCAGGTCCTGGACCTCGGGCTCCCGGACGCCTACGTCCTCGGCATACCTCCGCTGGTGATGATCTTCGCCGCCGTGACCGTGGTGGGCTGGCTGGTGCTCAACCGCACCACCTTCGGCCGGCGCACGGTCGCCATCGGCGGCAACGCGGAGGCGGCCCGGCTCGCGGGCATCGACGTCCGGCGGCAGCGGCTGCTGCTGTATCTGCTCTCCGGGCTGTGCTGCGGTGTCGCCGCCTTCATGCTGGTCGTCCTCACCGGCTCGGGCCAGAACACCAACGGCAACCTCTACGAACTCGACGCCATCGCCGCCGCGATCATCGGTGGCACGCTGCTCAGCGGCGGCCGCGGCACCATCACCGGCTCCGTCCTCGGCGTCCTCGTCTTCACCACCATCACCAATCTGTTCGCCCTGAACAACCTTCAGAGCGATGTCCAGCAGATCGCCAAGGGCGCGATCATCGTCGCCGCCGTCCTGGTACAGAAGGGTCGTTCGACGCCATGACGTATGCCAAGAGCTCCTCCGCCACCACCAGTCGCAGAAACCTCCTCCTGGGCACCGCCGCGGCGGGCGCGATGTTCGCCGCCGGGTGCACCAGCAACGAGAACAACGACGACGGCGACAACGCCAAGCAGGCCGCGAACACGGCCAATGACAAGCCCGGTAAGGCGGTCACCATCGGCTTCGCCGGGCCCCAGGCCGACCACGGCTGGCTCAACGCCATCAACGAGCAGGCCAAGCGGCGCGCCAAGGAGTACAAGGACGTCACCCTGGAGGCCACCGAGGGCTCCAACGACACCGCCCAGCAGATCGGCCAGATCGAGACCCTCATCAACAAGAAGGTCGACGTCCTGGTCATCCTGCCCGCCGACGGCAAGGCGCTCACCCAGGTCGGGCTCAAGGCCATGCGGGCGGGCATCCCGGTGGTCAACCTCGACCGGATCTTCGCCTCCCCGCAGGCGTACCGCTGCTGGATCGGCGGCGACAACTACGGCATGGGCCTCAACGCCGGGCGTTACATCGGCGAGCAGCTCAAGGGCAAGAAGAACGCCAAGGTCATCGAGCTGGCCGGGATCGACAACCTGGAGCTGACCCGGCAGCGCACCGAGGGCTTCAACGACGCCCTGAAGAACTACCCCAACATCAAGAAGGTCGGCCGTCAGGCCGCGGAGTTCACGGTGGAGTCGGGCCAGGCGAAGATGGCCCAGCTGCTCCAGGCCCACTCCGACTTCGACGCCCTGTGGAACCACGACGACGACCAGGGCGTGGGCGCCGAGCGCGCCATCAAGCAGGCCGGGCGCGATGACTTCCTCATGGTCGGCGGCGCGGGCGCCAAGCACGCCATGGACGCCATCAAGGCCGACAACAGCGTGCTGAAGGCCACCGTGCTCTACCCGCCCACCATGGCCGCCTCCGCCATCGACCTCGCCCGCGCGCTGGGCCAGGGCAAGGGCGTCGGCGGTCTCGCGGAGCTGGAGATCCCGGCTTCCCTCACCCTCTACTCCGCCGTCGTCACCAAGGACAACGTGGACGAATACCTCCCCACGGGATTCAGCTGAGCCCGATTGAGGGCCAGACCCCCCACCTCGCGTCGGTTTGCGATCGTCAGAAGGAGTCCCATGGAAAATCCTGAAGCGAAGACACTCGGCGTCGGCATGGTCGGCTACGCCTTCATGGGCGCCGCCCACTCCCAGGGCTGGCGCACCGTCGGCAGTGTCTTCGACCTCCCCGCCCGCCCCGCGATGTCCGCGGTCTGCGGGCGCGACGCGGACGCCGTACGGGCCGCCGCGGACCGGCACGGCTGGGCCGCTGCCGAAACCGACTGGCGGGCGCTGATCGCCCGGGACGATGTGCAGGTGGTCGACGTCTGCACCCCGGGCGACAGCCATGCCGAGATCGCCATCGCGGCCCTGGAGGCGGGCAAGCACGTGCTGTGCGAGAAGCCGCTCGCCAACTCCGTGGCCGAGGCCGAGGCGATGGTGGAGGCGGCCCGGCGGGCCCGGGAGCGCGGCCAGGTGGCGATGGTGGGCTTCAACTACCGCCGCGCGCCCGCGATCGCGTACGCCCGCAGGATGGTGGCGGACGGACGGATCGGGGTGCTGCGGCACGTCCGGGTCACCTATCTCCAGGACTGGATCGTCGACCCGGAGTTCCCCCTGGTGTGGCGGCTGCGGCGGGAGTACGCGGGCTCCGGCGCCCTCGGCGACCTGGGCTCGCACATCGTCGACCTGGCGCAGCATCTGGCGGGCGAGCGGCTGATCGGCGTCTCGGCGCTCACCGAGACGTTCATCCGGGAGCGGCCGCTGCCGGCCGGCGCGGTGGCCGGGCTCGGCGGTGCCGGGGCGGGCGGGGCGGCGCGCGGACCGGTGACGGTCGATGACGCGGCGCTGTTCACCGGGCGGTTCGGCTCCGGTGCGGTGGCGTCGTTCGAGGCCAGCCGGTTCGCCGCGGGCCGTAAGAACTCGCTCAGGATCGAGCTCAACGGCGATCGCGGTTCGCTCGCCTTCGATCTGGAACGCCTCAATGAGCTGTCCTTCCACGATCACACCGAGCCCGCGGTCGACTCCGGCTTCCGCCGGATCCTGGTGACCGAGCCCGAGCACCCCTACCTCGAGGGGTGGTGGCCGCCGGGCCACGCCCTCGGCTATGAGCACACCTTCGTCCACCAGGCGCGGGACATGGTGTTCGCGATCGCCGACGGGACCGGCCCCGAGCCGTCCTTCGAGGACGGGCTTCAGGTGCAGCGGGTGCTGGCCGCCGTGGAGGAGAGCGCGGAGAAGAACTGCGTCTACACCCCCGTACCCGTCTGAGGAGGAGGCCGGAATGCCCAGACCCTTCACGCTCTTCACCGGCCAGTGGGCCGACCTTCCCCTGGAGGAGGTCTGCCGGCTGGCCCGTGACTTCGGCTACGACGGACTGGAACTCGCCTGCTGGGGCGACCACTTCGAGGTGGACCGGGCGCTCGGCGAGTCCGGCTATCTGGACGGGCGGCGCGAGCTGCTGGAGAAGTACGGCCTCAAGTGCTGGGCCATCTCCAACCACCTGGTCGGCCAGGCCGTGTGCGACTCGCCCATCGACGAGCGCCACAAGGCCATCGTGCCCGCCCGGATCTGGGGCGACGGCGAAGCGGAGGGCGTCCGGCGGCGGGCCGCCGCCGAGATGGCCGACACCGCACGCGCCGCGGCCGCCTTCGGGGTGCGCACCGTCATCGGCTTCACAGGCTCCTCCATCTGGCATCTGGTGGCGATGTTCCCGCCGGTGGTGCCGGGGATGATCGAGCGGGGCTACGAGGACTTCGCCGAGCGCTGGAACCCGGTCCTCGACGTCTTCGACGCCGAGGGCGTGCGCTTCGCCCACGAGGTGCACCCCAGCGAGATCGCCTACGACTACTGGACCACCCACCAGGCGCTGGAGGCCGTAGGCCACCGCCCCGCCTTCGGGCTCAACTTCGACCCCAGCCACTTCGTCTGGCAGGATCTGGACCCGGTCGGCTTCCTGTGGGACTTCCGGGACCGGATCTACCACGTGGACTGCAAGGAGGCCCGGAAGCGGCTGGACGGCCGCAACGGCCGCCTCGGCTCCCATCTGCCCTGGGGCGATCCCCGCCGCGGCTGGGACTTCGTCTCCGCGGGCCATGGCGATGTGCCGTGGGAGGACGTGTTCCGGATGCTGCGCTCGATCGGCTACGACGGTCCGGTGTCGGTCGAGTGGGAGGACGCCGGGATGGACCGGCTCACCGGCGCCCCGGAGGCGCTGGCCCGGCTGAAGCACTTCGACTTCGACCCGCCGACGGCGTCGTTCGACGCGGCCTTCGGCGGCGGGGACAACTAAGCGCTCCGCTGGAAGTGCCGCGATGCGTCGTCGGCCGACTGCGGCGCCGTCGTGGCTGGTCGCGCAGTTCCCCGCGCCCCTTCGGGGCGCTGCCCGAACCGTAGCGGACTTCCTCTGACCTGCTTGGCCCGGCTCTGGCCGGGATCGGGTCCAGCCCGGCTCCAGCCCGGCCCGTCGGGCATCGAGGACCCGCCCGTAGGGCCCCTGGGTGGGGGACCGCACACCGCGCCCCCACCCAGCTTTGTCCTGCTCGTGGATGAAGCGGTACCTGTTTTGTGTCAAAGGGGTTTCCGGACCGGACAAACCCCGCTACGGTCCTTGAGATGTACCGGACACATAGGGGCCCCCTCGCCCCGGACCGGTCATCCCGGCGCGACGGCGCGCGCCTGTGCCAGTCACGGCGGCCTGACGGCCCGCCCGTACCCCCCTCTTTCCACGGAGGATCAGCGTGCACAGGAAAAGGCTTCGACTGCGCGGACCCCTCGCGCTCGTCACGAGCGCACTGCTCGTCGGCGCGGGGCTCGCGTTCACCGCTCCCCAGGCGGGCGCGGACCAAGCGGACCAACCCGCCTCGGCAGCCGACCAGTTCCAGCAGGTAACCCTCGCCAAGGGCGTTGAGGAGACCGGCGAGCCCATGACGCTCGCCGTGCTCCCCGACCGCTCCGTGCTGCACACCTCGCGCGACGGCACCCTGTGGCTGACCGACGCCACGGGCGAGACCAAGGTGTCCGGCAAGCTGCCCGTCTACTCGCACGACGAAGAAGGGCTCCAGGGCGTCGGCATCGATCCCGGCTTCGCCGACAACCGCGCCATCTACCTCTACTACGCGCCCCCGCTCGACACCCCCGCCGGTGACGCCCCCACCCAGGGCACGGCCGCCGACTTCGCGAAGTTCGACGGCGTCAACCGCCTCTCCCGGTTCACCCTCGACGCCGACGGCACCCTGAACACCGGCAGTGAGAAGAAGGTGCTGGACGTCCCCGCGTCCCGCGGCATCTGCTGCCACGTCGGCGGGGACATCGACTTCGACGCCGACGGCAACCTGTACCTGTCCACCGGCGACGACACCAACCCGTTCGAGTCCGACGGCTTCACCCCCATCGACGAGCGGGACAATCGCAACCCGGCCTTCGACGCCCGGCGCTCCGCGGGCAACTCCAACGACCTGCGCGGCAAGGTCCTCCGGATCAAGGTGGCGGACGACGGCTCGTACACCATCCCGGACGGCAACCTCTTCGCGCCCGGCACCGAGAAGACCCGGCCCGAGATCTACGCGATGGGCTTCCGCAACCCGTTCCGGATCAGTGTCGACAAGCCGACCGGCACGGTCTACGTCGGCGACTACGGACCGGACGCCGGCGCCGCCAACCCCGAGCGCGGACCGGGCGGCGCGGTCGAGTTCGCCCGGGTGACCAAGCCCGGCAACTACGGCTGGCCGTACTGCATCGCCGACAACAAGCCGTACCGCGACTACGACTTCGCCACCGGCACCTCAGGACCGGCCTTCGACTGCGCCGCGCCCAAGAACACCTCGCGGTACAACACCGGGCTCACCGATCTGCCGCCCGCCCAGCCCGCCTGGATCCCGTACGACAACGACTCCGTGCCCGAGTTCGGCTCCGGCTCCGAGTCCCCGATGGCCGGGCCGGTCTACCGCTATGACGCCTCGCTCGACTCCCCGGTGAAGTTCCCGGAAGCCTACGACGGGAACTTCTTCGCGGGGGAGTTCGGCCGCCAGTGGATCAAGCGGATCGAGCAGGGCGCCGACGGGGCCGTGCAGAAGATCAACGACTTCCCGTGGTCCGGCACCCAGGTCATGGACTCGGCCTTCGGCCCGGACGGCGCGCTGTACGTGCTCGACTACGGCCTCGGCTACTTCAACGGCGACGAGCACTCCGCGCTCTACCGGATCGAGAACGCCACCGACGGCCACTCGCCCATCGCCGAGGCGAGCGCCGACCGCACCTCCGGCACGGCGCCCATGAAGGTCGCCTTCTCCTCGGCGGGCACCTCGGACGCCGACGGCGACACCCTCACCTACAGCTGGGACTTCGGCGACGGCACCACCTCCACCGCCACCAATCCCACCCACACGTACAAGAAGAACGGCACCTTCACCGCGACCCTCACCGTCAAGGACCCCACCGGCCGCAGCGCCAGCGCCAATGTGCACCTCACGGTGGGCAACACCGCGCCCAAGGTGACGCTCCAGCTGCCCGCCGACGGCCAGCTGTTCAACTTCGGCGACGAGGTCCCGTTCAAGGTCAAGGTGACCGACCCGGAGGACGGGACCGTCGACTGCGCCAAGGTCAAGGTCACCTACATCCTCGGCCATGACAGCCACGGCCACCCCGTCACCACGGCGAACGGCTGCTCCGGCACCATCAAGACCAACGCGGACGGGGAGCACGACCCCAACGCCAACATCTTCGGAGTCTTCGACGCCGAGTACACCGACGGCGGCGGGGGCGGCCAGCCGCCGCTGACCACCCACGACCAGTCCATCGTCCAGCCCAAGCACCGGCAGGCCGAGCACTACGACGACAGCCAGGGCGTCTCGGTGATCAACCACACCCCGGCCAACGGCGGCAAGACGGTCGGCGACATCGAGAACGGCGACTGGATCTCCTTCACCCCGTATGTGCTGGGCAACGCCAAGGACTTCACCGCACGGGTCTCCTCGGCGGGCGCCGGCGGCACGCTGGAGATCCGCAGCGGGTCCTCGACCGGACGGCTGCTGGGCACCGTCACCGTGCCGGTGACCGGCGACTGGGAGACCTTCCAGGACGTCAAGACGACGCTGAAGAAGCCCCCGACCGGTACCACCACGCTGTCCCTCGTCTTCAAGGGCGGTGCGGGAGCGCTCTTCGACGTGGACGACTTCACGATCGGCACCGGCTGACGAGCGAGGCGCTGACGCGCTGACGATCGGGGCCGGGGGTGGCCGCGCGCGGCCACCCCCGGCCCGGAGGAAGGAGCACGACGGTTATGCACCCGCACTCTTCTCCGCACTCCAGACCCGACTCCGGCTCGGGGGCCCCATCCGGGCGGGGGCTCGGGACCGCCTTCGGGCCGGGCGCCGGGCCCCGGTCCGGGGGCCGCCCCGGGCCCGACCCCGCATCCGGGCGCCGCTCCGGATCCCGGCGTGGGGCGCGGCTCGCCGCCGTCGGGGCCACGCTGCTGCTCGCCCTGACGGCCCTGCCCGCCGCCGCGTCCGGGGCCGCCACCTCCGGCGCCGCCGACGACGACCGGGTCCTGGTCTTCTCCAAGACGGCCGGCTTCCGCCATGACTCGATCCCCGACGGCATCGCCGCCATCAAGGAACTCGGCGCGCAGGGCGGCTTCGCCGTCGACGCCACCGAGGACGGCGCCGCCTTCACCCCCGACAACCTCGCCCGCTACGACGCCGTCGTCTTCCTCTCCACGACCGGCGACGTCCTCGACACCGCCCAGCAGTCCGCGTTCGAGGGGTATGTGCGGGCGGGCGGCGGCTACGTCGGCGTCCACGCGGCCGCCGACACCGAGTACGACTGGCCCTTCTACGAGGGCCTGGCCGGGGCCTACTTCCAGTCCCACCCCGCGATCCAGCGGGCCACCGTGAACGTCGAGGACCGGGCCAACCCCGCGACCGCGCATCTGGCGCCGACGTGGGAGCGGACCGATGAGTGGTACAACTACCGCACCAACCCGAGGGAGCGGGTGCGGGTCCTCGCCACGCTCGACGAATCCTCGTACCAGGGCGGCGCGATGGGCGAGGACCACCCCATCTCGTGGTGCCAGGAGTACCGGGGCGGCCGCGCCTTCTACACCGGCTTCGGCCACACCAAGGAGTCCTACGCCGACCCCGCCTTCCGGCAGCACCTGCTCGGCGGCATCCGCTACGCCACCGGCGCCGCCCACGCCGACTGCCGCCCCGAGCAGGGCTACCGCCCGCTCTTCGACGGCACCTCGACGGACGGCTGGAAGCAGGCGGGCCCCGGGAGTTTCACCCTCGACACCGCGTCCGGGACCCTCACCTCGACGGGCGGCATGGGCATGCTCTGGTACGAGGCGCGCGAGCTGCGCTCGTACTCGCTCAAGCTGGACTGGAAGATGGCGGGCGACGACAACTCCGGCGTCTTCGTCGGCTTCCCGGCCTCCGACGACCCCTGGTCGGCGGTCAACAACGGCTACGAGGTGCAGATCGACGCCACGGACACCCCCGACCACACCACCGGCTCGGTCTACGGCTTCCAGTCCGCGGACCTCGCCAAGCGGGACGCGGCGCTGAACCCGCCGGGGGAGTGGAACACCTACGAGATCCGGGTGCAGGGCGAGCGGCTGCGGATCTGGCTCAACGGCGTGAAGATCAACGACTTCACCAACCAGGATCCGGCGCGCAGCCTGCTCCAGGGCTACGTCGGCATCCAGAACCACGGGGAGGGGGACGAGGTCTCCTTCCGCGACATCCGCGTCAAGGACCTGCCGGCGAAGGGCGGCGGCCACCACCAGCGCCACCACGACGGCTAGCCACCCCCGGTCCGCCGTCCCGACGGCCCGAGGGGAGCCGTGGGGACGGCGTGGCGGCGGGCAGGAGTACGCCGCCTCCTCCCGCCGCCACCCTCACCACCTGTCCAGCGCCGCCACCCTCACCACCTGTCCAGCGCCGCCACCCCCACCACCTGTCCGGCCCCCCACCCACCACCTGTCCGGCACCGCCACCCTGACGGCCCCGGGTCACCCACCCGGCGGCTCCGGCCGCCCCGCCCCGGCCCCGACTCCCGGGCGCGGGGCGGCCTCGGCCACGTCCGCCCGACCACACCACCCGTGCGCCACGACAGGACCGGCGCCGCCCATGCGGATCCGCGCCACCCCGAACCACCTGCGCAACCAACGTCCAGCCCCCGGGAGGCAGCCAGTGACCACCCGTCCCGACGACATCACCCCCCTCCGCGACGCACCCCGTACGGGGGTCTGGCTCATCGGCGCCCGCGGTTCCGTCGCCACCACCGCCGTGGCGGGCTGTGCCGCCGTCGCCGGGGGGCTCCAGCCGGCGACCGGAATGGTCACCGAGACCGCGGCGTTCGCGGACAGCGGCCTGCCCGCCCTCGCCGACCTCGTCTTCGGCGGCCATGACACCGCCGCCACCCCGCTGCCCAAGCGGGCCGAGGCGCTGGCCGCCGACGGGGTGCTGCCGCACGGACTGCCCGCCGCCGTGCGCGGCGAACTCGCCGCCGCCGACGCGGCCGTACGCCCGGGCGGGCCACAGCCCGGCGACGGCCGTGGCGAGGAGGAGCTGATCGCGGCCTTCGCGGCCGACCTCACCGAGTTCGTCGGTACGCACGAGCTGGCCCGCGCCGTCGTCGTCAACGTCGCCTCCACCGAGGCGGCCCCGGAGGACGCCGGGACGCTGCCGCCCAGCTCCCTCTACGCCGCCGCCGCGCTGCGCGCCGGATGCCCGTACGTCAACTTCACACCCTCCACCGGGCTCCACCACCCCCGTGTGCGCGAGCGGGCCGAGCGCTCCGGGCTGCCGTACGCGGGGCGCGACGGCAAGACCGGGCAGACGCTGCTGCGGTCCGTCCTCGCGCCGATGTTCGCCCAGCGGGCGCTGGCCGTACGGAGCTGGTCCGGTACGAACCTCCTCGGCGGGGGCGACGGCGCCGCCCTCGCCCACCCGGGCGCCGCGGCGGCCAAGAACGCGGGGAAGGCGCGGGTCCTCTCCGACACCCTCGGCGAACTCCCCGACGGCGAGCTGCACATCGACAACGTGCCCGCGCTCGGCGACTGGAAGACCGCCTGGGACCACGTCTCCTTCGAGGGCTTCCTCGGCTCGCGGATGGTCCTCCAGACCATCTGGCAGGGGTGCGACTCGGCCCTCGCCGCACCGCTCGTCCTCGATCTGGCCCGGCTGACCGCCCGCGCCCATGAGGCCGGTCTCACCGGCCCGCTCCCCGAACTCGGCTTCTACTTCAAGGACTCGGACGGCGGCCCGGCCGCCCTCGCCGACCAGTACGCGGCGCTCATCGGCTTCGCCGGGCGGCTGCGGGGCCGGTCGTGACGGGCGGGGCGGGGGAGCGGGGGCCCTTCGGGAAGTGCGGCGACTGGGCCGAACTCCTCAGGGTGTCGGCCCTGTTCACGGTGCCAGGTGACGCCCTGGCGGGCGCGGCCGCGGCCCGGCGCGGCCCCAACCGGGGCACCGCGCTCGCGGTCTGCGCGTCGCTGTGCCTGTACGAGGCGGGCATGGCGCTCAACGACTGGGCCGACCGGGACATCGACGCCGTGGAGCGCCCCGGCCGCCCGCTGCCGTCGGGCCGTATCGCCCCGGCCGCGGCGCTGACCGCCGCTACCGGGCTGACCGCCGCCGGGCTCCTCTGCGCCGCCGCCGCGGGCCGCCAGGCCCTCGCCACGGCGACGGCCCTGGCGGGCACGGTGTGGGCGTACGACCTGGGGCTGAAGAACACGCCCGCGGGCCCGCCCACCATGGCCGCCGCCCGCGCGCTCGACCTCCTCCTCGGCGCCACGGCCTCCGCCGGCCACATCCGCCCGGCGCTCCGCCCGGCCGTCCTCCTGGGCGCCCACACCCTCGCGGTGACCACGGTCTCCCGCCGCGAGGCGACCGGCGGCACCTCAACGGCCCCCCTCGGCGCCCTCGCGGTGGGCACGGCGATCGCCTGGGCCACGACCAGAGACCCGGCCCTCGCTTCGGGGCGCGGCCCTGAAGCGGGCCACGGCGCGCGGGTCACGGCGGTGGACGGCTCCACCAGCGGCGCTCCGGCGGGTGGCGCGGCCGCCGGTGGCACCATCGCCGCTGTCGTCAGGGGGCTCTCTCACGCGGGGCCACGCCGTGGTGCTCCGAGGCGGCTCGTGGGGGCTGTGGGCCGCCTCCCTGCCGCCGTGGGCGGCGTGTCTACGCCGGGGGAGGGGGCCACCACGCGTCGTGGTGCTCCGGTGGGTGGCGTGGCCGCCGGTGGCGCGCGGCGCGGCGGTCCGGCGGCGCGACTCGTCGCGGCGGCTGCGGCCGCCGCCGGACACGTCGCCCCGCCGGGCGGCACACGGGCCGGGGCCGCCGTGCGCCGGCACGGCGGGGCCGTCCCCTCGCCCGGCGCGGCGGTCAGCCGCTTCGCGGGGGCCGCCCTCGCGGGCGGGTATGTGGCCACGGTCGCCCGGCCGTTGGCGCATGCCGCGCTCAACCCGTCCCCGTACCTCCTCCAGCGTGCCGTCGGCAGCGGCATCCGCGCGATGATCCCGCTTCAGGCCGTACTCGCCTCCCGCGCCGGGGCGCACCGTACGGCGGCGGGGCTGCTCGCGCTGATGCCCGTCGCCCGACGGCTGTCGAGAAAGGTCAGCGCGACATGAGCCGCACCGGCGACCCCGGCCGCCCCACTCCGGAACCCCTCCGCCTCGCCTACGGCACCAACGGCCTGACCGACCTGCGCCTGAGTGACGCCCTCGCACTCCTCGCCGACCTCGGCTACGACGGCGTCTCGCTGACCCTCGACCATATGCACCTCGACCCGCTCGCCCCGGACCTCGCCGCCCGTACCCGCCACGTGGGCCGCGAGCTCGAGCGGCTCGGCCTCGGTGTCGCGATCGAGACCGGTGCCCGGTATGTGCTCGACGCCCGGCGCAAGCACCACCCCACGCTGCTCGATCCGGACCCCGAGGCCCGAGGCGCCCGGGTCGATCTGCTGCTGCGGGCCGTGCGGGTGGCGGGGGACCTCGGGGCCCCGGCCGTGCACTGCTTCAGCGGGGTGCTGCCGCCCGGGGAGTCCGCGGAGACGGCGTGGCGGCGGCTGGCGGACGCCCTCGGGCCGGTGGTCGTGGCCGCCGGGGCGGTGGGCGTCTCCCTCGCGATCGAGCCGGAGCCGGGGCATCTCCTCGCCGACCTCGCCGGTTTCCACCGGCTGCGCACGGCGCTCGGCGATCCGGCCGCCCTCGGCCTCACCCTCGACATCGGCCACTGCCAGTGCCTGGAACCCGACCCGCCCGCCGAGTGCGTCCGCGCGGCGGCGCCCTGGGTGCGGCATGTGCAGATCGAGGACATGCGGCGCGCGGTGCACGAACATCTGCCGTTCGGCGAAGGGGAGATCGACTTCCCGCCGGTCCTGGAGGCGCTGCGCGCCGCCGGGTACCGGGGACTCGTCGGCGTCGAGCTGCCCCGCCACTCCCACGCCGGTCCCGAACTGGCCCGCGCCTCCCTGCGGTTCCTCAAGGACGCGGAGCGGGCCGCGAGCGAGGGAGGCGTCCGATGCTGACGACCGTGACCGAACTCCGCGCCGCCGTGGAGCGGCACTTGGACGAGGCGGGCCGCGCCTGGCTGGATCAAGCGCTGACGGACGCGGCGAAGTCCGGGCCGCGCCCCGACGCTCCCGGCCCCGCCCGCTGGGAGCTGGACTTCGCCTCCGCGGGCCGCCACGTTCGCTCCGCGTCCCCCGCCACGGTCACCGGCCGGCCCGTCTCCGCCGACCGTCCTGCCCCCGAGGGGCCCGCCTCCATCGGGCGGCCCGCGGCCGATAGCTCCGCTGCCGCCGCTGCTGGGCCCGCTCCTGGCGACGGGCCCAGCGCGGCCGGTCCCCGCGCCCCTGGCGGCCCTTCCGGTCCGGGCCACCTGGCCGCACAGGTCGCCCCAACCGAGACGATCGCCGCCGACGGCCTCGCCCCCCACGACCTCCCCGACGCCCCCCACGACCTCCCCGACGCCCCCCACGACCTCCCCGACGCCCCCCACGACCTCCCCGACGCCGCCCGCGTCCTCATCCTCCACGCCGCGCGCGCGGACGCGCCCACCGTCGCGCGGCTGTACGCGCACGGCACGGGCGCCGAGCGCCGGGCCGTGCTGCGGGCGCTTCCGCATCTCGGGCTCTTCGCCGGGCCCGACGCCGTGCCGCTCGTCGAGGACGCCCTGCGGACCAACGACACCCGGCTCGTGGCCGCCGCCGTCGGGCCGTACGCCGCCCGGCACCTCTCGCCGCACAGCTGGCGGCAGGCCGTGCTCAAGTGCCTGTTCACGGGCGTGCCCCTCACCGCAGTGGCCGACTGGGAGCGGCGGGCGCGCGGGGACGGCGAGCTGGGCCGCATGCTCGGCGACTACGCCCATGAGCGCACCGCCGCCGGGCGTCCCGTGCCCGGCGACCTCGACCGCGTACTGGCCATGACCCGCGCCCTGCCCGGCGCGCCCCGCGCCCTGACCCGCGAGGAGTCCTGATGCGCATCTTCGATCCCCACATCCATATGACCTCCCGCACCACCGACGACTACGAGGCCATGTACGCCGCGGGGGTGCGCGCCCTCGTCGAGCCGTCCTTCTGGCTCGGGCAGCCCCGCACCTCGCCCGCCAGCTTCTACGACTACTTCGACTCCCTCCTCGGCTGGGAGCCCTTCCGGGCCGCCCAGCACGGGATCGCCCACCACTGCACCCTCGCCCTCAATCCCAAGGAGGCCAACGACCCGCGCTGCACCCCCGTCCTGGACGAGCTGCCGCGCTACCTAGTCAAGGACGGCGTCGTGGCCGTGGGCGAGATCGGCTACGACTCGATGACCCCCGCCGAGGACACCGCACTCGCCGCCCAGCTCCAGCTCGCCGCCGACCACGGGCTGCCCGCCCTCGTCCACACCCCGCACCGCGACAAGCTGGCCGGGCTGCGCCGCACCCTCGATGTCGTCCGGGAGTCCGCGCTGCCCCCCGACCGGGTCCTGGTGGACCACCTCAACGAGACCACCGTCAAGGAGGCCAAGGACAGCGGCTGCTGGCTGGGCTTCTCCGTCTACCCCGACACCAAGATGGACGAGGAGCGGATGGTCGCGATCCTGCGCGCGTACGGGCCCGAGAAGGTCCTGGTCAACTCCGCCGCCGACTGGGGGAGGAGCGACCCGCTCAAGACCCGGAAGGTCGGCGACCTGATGCGGGCCGAGGGCTTCACCGAGGACGACGTCGACCTGGTGCTGTGGCGCAACCCGGTCGCGTTCTACGGGCTCAGCGGCCGCCTGGACCTGGACCTCGACGCCGACGACACCACGGCCACCGCCACCCACGAGGGCAACTCCATCCTGCGCGGCGGCGCCCCGGCCGCCGCGCCGACGGAACGGTGAGGAGGACCCCATGCGCTTCCGCCACCCCGACGGCTCCACCGTCCACCTCGCCTACTGCACCAACGTCCACCCCGCGGAAGACCTCGACGGCGTCGTGGAGCAGCTCCGGCTGCACTGCGAACCGGTACGCCGCCGCCTGGGCCGCGACCGGCTCGGCATCGGCCTGTGGCTGGCCCGCGACGCCGCCCGCACCCTGAGCGCCGACCCCGCCGAACTGCGCAGGCTGCGCACCGCGCTGGACACCCGCGGCCTGGAGGTCGTCACCCTCAACGGCTTTCCGTACGAGGGGTTCGGCGCCCAGGAGGTCAAGTACCGCGTCTACAAGCCCGACTGGACCGACCCGGAGCGGCTGGAGCACACCACCCACCTGGCCCGGCTGCTGGCCGCGCTGCTCCCCGACGACATCACCGACGGCTCCGTCTCCACCCTGCCGCTCGCCTGGCGCGCCCCCTTCGACGCCGACGCCGCCCGCGCCGCCCGCCGCCACCTCACCACCCTCGCCCAACGGCTCGACGCCATCCAGGAGCTCACCGGCCGGTCCGTCCGCATCGGCCTGGAGCCCGAGCCCGGCTGCACCGTCGAGACCACCGCGCAGGCCATCGAGGCGCTCACCGCACCCGGCGGCCCGCCCCTGGACCGCATCGGGGTCTGCCTGGACACCTGCCATCTGGCGACGCAGTTCGAGGATCCGCACACGGCCACAGGCGCGCTCACCGCCGCCGGGGTCCCGGTCGTCAAGGCGCAGCTGTCCGCCGCGCTGCACGCCGAGGACCCGGGGCGGCCCGCCGTACGGAAGGCCCTCGCGGCCTTCGCCGAGCCCCGATTCCTCCACCAGACCCGCACCCGGGCCCCCGAGGGCGGCGTCACCGGCACCGACGACCTCGACCAGGCGCTCGCCGGCGGTCTTGCGGACACCACGCCCTGGCGGTCCCACTTCCACGTACCGCTGCACGCCCCGCCCGAGCCCCCGCTGACCTCCACCCTCCCGGTGCTCGCCGACGCCCTGGCCCGTCTCGTCGGCGGGCCCGCCCCGCTGACCCGCCACCTCGAAGTGGAGACCTACACCTGGCAGGCGCTCCCGCCCGAGCTGCGCCCACGCACCCGCGACCGGCTCGCCGACGGCATCGCCGCCGAACTCGCCCTCGCCCGCGACCTGCTGACCGACCTCGGCCTCAAGGAGCTGCCATGAGCGCCCCGAGCCACGGGAGCGGCCCGACCCCGCTTCTCGTTCTGGACGTCGTCGGGCTCACCCCCCGGCTGCTTGACCACATGCCCCGTCTCAAGGCGCTCGGCCGCTCCGGCTCCCGGGCCGCGCTGGGCACCGTGCTGCCCGCCGTCACCTGCGCCGCCCAGTCCACGTTCCTCACCGGCACCACCCCCGCCGAGCACGGCATCGTCGGCAACGGCTGGTACTTCCGCGAGATGGGCGAGGTGCTGCTGTGGCGGCAGCACAACGGCCTGGTAGGCGGCGACAAGCTGTGGGACGCCGCCCGCCGCGCCCACCCGGGCTACACCGTGGCCAACGTCTGCTGGTGGTACGCGATGGGCTCGGACACCGACATCACCGTCACCCCGCGCCCCGTCTACTACGCCGACGGCCGCAAGGAGCCGGACTGCTACACCCGGCCCCCCGCCCTGCACGACGAACTCGCCGCGAAGCTCGGCACCTTCCCCCTCTTCCACTTCTGGGGGCCGGGCGCCGATCTGGTCTCCTCGCAGTGGATCATCGACGCCACCCGTCACATCCTGCGCACCAGCCCCACCGATCTGGTGCTCACCTACCTTCCACACCTGGACTACGACCTCCAGCGGTACGGCCCGGACGACCCCCGCGCCCACTCCGCCGCCGCCGAACTCGACACCGCCCTCGGCCCGCTGCTCGACGACGCCACCGCCCGTGGCCGTACCGTCGTGGCGCTGTCCGAGTACGGGATCACCCGGGTCTCCCGGCCGGTGGACATCAACCGGGCGCTGCGCCGCGCCGGGCTGCTGGAGGTGCACACCCAGGACGGCATGGAGTACCTGGACCCCGGCGCCTCCCGCGCCTTCGCGGTCGCCGACCACCAGCTCGCCCATGTGTATGTGCGCCGCGCGGAGGACCTGGACGCCACCCGCGCCGCCCTGGCCGGGCTGCCCGGCATCGCCGAACTCCTCGACGACGAGGGCAAGAAGGCCCACGGCCTGGACCACCCCCGCTCCGGGGAACTGGTCGCGGTGGCCGCGCCGGACGCCTGGTTCACGTACTACTACTGGCTCGACGACTCCCGCGCCCCCGACTTCGCCCAGCTGGTGGAGATCCACCGCAAGCCCGGCTATGACCCGGCCGAGCTGTTCATGGACCCCAAGGACCCCTATGTGCGGGTGCGGGCCGCCACCGCGCTGGCCCGCAAGAAGACGGGGATGCGGTACCGCATGGCCGTCGTCCCGCTCGATCCGTCCCCGGTGCGCGGCAGCCACGGCCGCCTCCCGGACCGCGAGGAGGACGGACCCGTCCTCCTCTGCTCCCAGCCCGGCGCGGTGAACGGCCAAGTGGCCGCCACCGACGTCAAGAACCTGCTCCTCCGCCTCGCCGGCCTGACGAACGCAACCGAAGGAGACACCCCGTGAAGAGGGCCCAGGACAACCCCGAACTCGCCGAGACCCTCCGCCGCCGCAGATTCCTCGGCGTCGCCGCGGGCGCCACGGCCGCCGGTCTGCTCGGCACCGGCACCGCCGCGGCCGCCCAGACGGGCACCACCACCGCCGCGTCGGCCCAGAACGGCCGGGGCGGCCCGCTGGTGCCCCGCGGCCACCTCGGCATCCAGCTCTACACCCTCCGCGACCAGGTGCAGTCCATCGGCTTCGCCGATGTCTTCGAGGAACTGGCCCGGTACGGCTACGACCAGGTGGAGTTCGCCGGCTACACCCAGGGCACCGGCGACATCACCCTCAAGCAGCTCAAGCGGCTGATGCGGGACAACGGGCTGCGCGGGATCGGCAGCCACGTCGGCTACTACTCCGACGACCCGAAGGCGTACACCTTCGCCACCAACCTCACCCAGGTGCTCGACGACGCCGAGGCGCTCGGCCTGCCGCATGTGGGCACCGCGTCGGGGCCCTGGCGCTACGGCTCCACGGTCGACGGCTGGAAGCGCTGCGCGGAGGAGTTCAACACCTACGGCGCGGCGGCCAGGGCGCGCGGGATGAAGTTCTACCAGCACAACCACGCCGAGGAGTTCTCCTTCGCCACCGACCGGCCGGACGTCCGCCTCTACGACGTGCTGCTCGCCGAGACCGACCCCGAGCTGGTCCACCTGGAGATGGACATCTACTGGGCGTATGTGGCCCAGTACCGCTTCGGGAAGAAGGCCGACGGCTCCCCGGCGCCCTTCGAGCCGCTGACCTACGTCCTGCGGGCCCCGCACCGCTATCCGCTCTTCCACGTCAAGGACGGGGAGCACGACGAAACCGTCCCCGACGGCTACCGGATGGTGGACGTCGGGGACGGTGACATCGACTACCGCCGCTTCCTGAGCGCGGTGGGCAAGACCCATGGCGGGCGGCGTGACCACCACTGGATGGTGGAGCACGACCAGCCCGCCGATTCGCTCACCACCGCCCGCCGCTCCGCCCGCTATCTGCGGTCGTTGCGGTGCGGCGGACGGGGCTGAGCGAGGGCACTCGCGGCCGGGCCGGACGGCCTCGCGCCGCTAGACCGCCTCGCGGCTGATCGGCTGCGGGTTCGGGGCGATGCCCCGGATCCGCGGCCGGCCGGGCTGCCGCAGCAGCAGGGCCACCGCTGCCGCCACCATGGAGATGCCTCCGGCGAGCGCGTACGCGCCGTCGTAGCCCCAGGAGTCGACCACCATCGAGCCGAGGCCGCCGCCGAACAGCCCGCTGATCAGCTTTCCGCTGTACACCAGGCCGTAGTTGGTGGCGTTGTAGTTCTCCCCGAAGTAGTCCGGGGTCAGCGCCGCGAACATCGGGTAGAAGGCGCCACCGCCGAATCCGGAGAGGAAGGCGAAGAAGAGGAACAGCACCTCGTTGTGGATGTTGCCGGCCCAGATCACCCCGAACTGGGCGAGGCCCAGCACCACGATGACGAAGACCAGCGTCGTCTTCCGGCCCCACAGGTCCGAGAGCCAGCCCACCACGGCGCGTCCGACACCGTTGATGACGGACATGATGCCCATGGACGAGGCCGCCACCAGCGGGCCGAAGCCCACCTCCTTGGCGTAGTCGACCTGGAAGGAGATGCCGAATATGGACACTCCCGCGGTGAGCACCAGGGAGAACCACATCAGCGGCAGCATCCCGGTCCTGATGGCCTCCTTGGGCGTGTACTGCCGCACCGCCGGCGGGTTCTTCGCCAGGCTCGTGGCGCTCTTGGCGTTGCCGCTGTAGCTCAGCGGGTCGATGTCGGCGGGCCACCAGTTCTTCGGCGGGTCCTTGAAGAACCAGGCGCAGACCGCCACGACGATCAGCACATAGACCCCGATGAGGTCCAGGACCTCGTCGAAGTTCCCGGTGTCGAACCAGTAGTTGAAGATGAAGATGAATGGCAGCGCGCCGTAGGCGAACCCTCCGTTGACGAACCCCGTCTTGGCCCCGCGCCGCTCCGGGAACCACTTGCCCACCATATTGATGCAGGTGGCGTAGACGAACCCGGAGCCGAGACCGCCGATCACACCGAAGCCGACGATCGCCATGAACACGTTGTCAACGTGCGAGAGGGCCAGGAAGCCGATCAGACACAGCCCCGCGCCCAGCAACATCGCCCTGCGGGCGGTCAGGATCCCCTTCTCCCGCAGCCATCCGGCCGGGAAGGCGATGCCCGCCTGGAAGAACACCCAGACGCTGAGGATCCAGAAGGTGTTGCTCTGGGTCCAGCCGTGCGCCTCCGAGAGCGTGTCCTCCGCCGAGCCGTACGCGTACTCGGACACGCTGATGGCCATCATCGCGATCCACGGCAGATAGACCATCAGCTTCCGGCTGTGGCCCAGGATGTCGCGGTCGGTCTCGCCGATGCGATACGTACGTCCCTTGCTGTCCTGCACTTCACGGAAGGGGAGGACCCCCTCCGGCTGTTCTGCTGTGCTCATGTCGTCCCCTTGGCTTCGAAGGAACCCGGCCAGCGCCCCCTGTCCAAACTCTTCGTGCTCCGGGAAACGTGGGTGCTTAGCTGAGCAACCCCGCCGACCTGGCCCAGCGGTACTTGGCGCCCAGGACGGCCACCGGCTTCTCGGTGGTGTACGGATAGGCCACGACCCCGCGCTCGAAGAGGTACGCGCACGCCTCCTCGACCTCGGTGTCGCCCGCGAGCGAGGCCACCACCGGCTTGGCGATGCCCCGGGCGCGGAACTCCTCGACGACCCGCGCGGTCAGCTCGGCGAACACCATCGGCGGGGTGACGATGGTGTGCCAGTAGCCCAGGACCAGGGCGTGGATCCGCGGATCCTCCAGGCCCAGCCGGATGGTCGCCTCGTAGGTGGACGGCGGTTCGCCGCCGGTGATGTCCACCGGGTTCCCGGCCGCGCCGAACGGCGGGATGAAGCGGCGGAAGGCGGCGTCCAGATCCTCGGGGATCTCCATCAGGGACAGCCCGTTGTCGACGATCGCGTCCGACAGCAGCACCCCCGAGCCCCCGGCGCCGGTGATGATGACGACGTTGTCACCCTGGGGCGCGGGCAGCACGGGCAGCGCCCGCGCGTACTCCAGCATCTCGTTCAGGCCCGGCGCCCGGATCACCCCGGCCTGCCGCAGGATGTCGTCGTAGACCGCGTCGTCCCCGGCCAGCGCGCCGGTGTGGGACCCGGCGGCCCTGGCGCCCGCCGCCGTACGGCCCGCCTTGAGGACCACCACCGGCTTCCGGGGCACCGTGGCCCGTGCCGCCTCCACGAAGGCCCGGCCGTCCTTGAGGTCTTCCAGGTGCATCGCGATGCACTGGGTGCGGTCGTCCTCACCGAACCAGGTCAGCAGGTCGTCCTCGTCCAGGTCCGACTTGTTGCCGAGGCCGACGATGGCCGAGACACCGGTCTTCGTCGTCCGGGCGAAGCCGAGGATGGCCATCCCGATGCCACCGGACTGCGAGGTGAGCGCCACCGGCCCCTTGACGTCGTACGGGGTGCAGAACGTGGCGCACAGATCCTGCCAGGTGGAGTAGTAGCCGTAGATGTTGGGCCCCAGCAGCCGCACCCCGTGCTCCTCGGCGATGGCCACGATCCGGTCCTGGAGCTCGTGTTCACCGGTCTCGGCGAAGCCGGACGGGATCAGCACCGCGTTCGGGATGCCCTTGCGGCCGACCTCCTCCAGCGCGGCGGGCACGAACTTCGCGGGGATCGCGAAGACGGCCACGTCCACCTCGCCGGGGACGTCCGTGACGGTCTTGTACGCCTTGCGGCCCAGGATGTCGTCGGCCTTGGGGTTCACCGGGTGGATCTCGCCGGGGAAGCCGCCGTCGACGAGGTTGCGCATCACCGAATTGCCGATCTTCCCCTGCTCGTTGGAGGCGCCCACCACCGCCACCGAGCGCGGCTTCATCAGCCGGCGCATCGAGCCCAGGATCTCCTCGCGCGAGTAGCGGCGGCGCGTCCGCGGGGCCGGATCCCCGATCAGCAGCCGCACATCGGCGGCGAGCACCCCGCTCGCGGTGGCGAACACCGGGTTGAGGTCGACCTCGGTGATCTCGGGGAAGTCCGCCACCAGCCGGGAGACCCGCACGATCAGATCGGCGAGCGCCGCGCGGTCCACCGCCTCGCCGCCACGCACCCCGCGCAGCACCTCGGCGGCGCGGATCCCGTCCAGCATCGACAGCGCCTCGTCCCTCGTGGCCGGGGCCAGCCGGAAGGTGATGTCCTTGAGCACCTCCACCAGCACCCCGCCGAGCCCGAACGCCACCACCTTCCCGAAGGTGGGGTCGGTGACGGCGCCGACGATGACCTCCTGCCCGCCGTCCGGGATCATCTGCTGCACCTGGACGCCCTGGATCCGGGCCTTCGCGTCGTAGTCACGGGCGTTGTCGACGATCGTGGTGAACGCGCTCCGCACCTCGGCGCAGGACGTCAGCCCCACCCGGACCCCGCCCGCGTCGGTCTTGTGCAGGATGTCCGGGGACACGATCTTGAGGACGACGGGGAAGCCGATCCGGTCGGCGAGCGCCACCGCCTCGTCGGCGGTCTCCGCCAGCCCCTCGGCCGGGGTCGGGATACCGTACGCGTCGGTGATCCGTTTCCCCTCGGGGGCGGTCAGCGCCGTGCGCCCCTCGGCGCGGGCGGCGTCCAGCACCGCGCGCACGGCATCGTTGTCATACGTCACCGTCAGATCACTCCGTTCGTCTTGAGCAGCCGCACTTCCTCGTCGCCGAGCCCCAGCTCCCCGACGTACACCTCTTCGTTGTGCTCACCCAGCAGCGGGGAGCGCTCGACCCGGACCGGGGAGTCGGAGAGCTTCAGCGGGGAGCCGACCGTGGTGAAGGAGCCGCGCTCGGGGTGGTCGACCTCGACGATCATCTCGTTGGCCGCGAGCGACGCGTCCTCGACGATCTCCTTGGTGGACAGGATCGGCCCGCACGGGATGTTGTGCGCCGTGAGCTGCTCCAGCACCTCCCACTTCGGCAGCGTGCTGGACCACTCCTCGATCAGCTGGAACATCTTGGCCAGCTTCGGCAGCCGCGCCTCGGGCGCGGCCCACTCCGGGTCATCGGCCAGCTCGGGGCGGCCGATCAACCGGGTGATCGGCTCCCAGCCGACCGGCTGCACGATGACGTAGACGTAGTCGTTGGGCCCGCCGGGCGCGCACTTGACCGCCCAGCCGGGCTGGCCGCCGCCGCTGGCGTTGCCGCTGCGCGGCACCTCGTCGCCGAAGTCCTCGTTCGGGTACTCCGCGAGCGGGCCGTGGGTCAGCCGCTGCTGGTCGCGCAGCTTCACCCGGCACAGATTGAGCACCGCGTGCTGCATCGCCACGTTGACCCGCTGGCCGCGCCCGGTGTGGGTGCGCTGGTAGAGCGCGGCGAGGATGCCCGCCACACAGTGCACCCCGGTGCCGGAGTCGCCGATCTGGGCGCCGGTGGCCAGCGGCGGGCCGTCCTCGAAGCCGGTCGTGGACATCGACCCGCCCATGGCCTGCGCGACCACCTCGTACGCCTTGAACTTGGTGTACGGGCCGTCGCCGAACCCCTTGATCGAGGCGTAGACCAGCCGGGGGTTGATCTCCTGGATGCGTTCCCAGGAGAACCCCATGCGGTCCACCGCGCCCGGACCGAAGTTCTCCACCAGGACGTCGCTGCGGCGGATCAGCTCGGTCAGGAGCTCCTTGCCGCGCTCGCTCTTGGTGTTCAGCGTGATGCTCCGCTTGTTGCAGTTGAGCATCGTGAAGTAGAGCGAGTCCACGTCCGGGAGGTCGCGCAGCTGCTTGCGGGTGATGTCGCCGGTGACGTTCTCCAGCTTGATCACATCCGCGCCGAGCCAGGCGAGCAGCTGGGTGGCGGAGGGACCGGACTGCACATGCGTCATGTCGAGGACGCGGATGCCCGACAGGGCCTGATGGGCCTCGAGAGCCTGGGACATGGTGGCGCCTCCCTACTTGTACATGGTCTGGTTCATGGTTCCGGGGGCGTACGCGTCCGGGTCCACCCAGACGTTGATCAGCGACGGCTTGCCGGACTCCCGGGCGCGGCGCAGCGCCGGGCCGATGTCCGCCGGGTCGCGGACCTCCTCGCCGTGGCCGCCGAGCATCCGCGCGAACTGGTCGTAGGGCACATCGCCGAGGGTGTTGCCGACCCGCTCCCGCTCCTCGCCGTACTTGGCCTTCTGGCCGTAACGGATCTGGTTCATCGAGGAGTTGTTGCCGACGATGCCGACGAACGGCAGGTCGAAGCGGACCAGTGTCTCGAAGTCCCAGCCGGTCAGGGAGAACGCGCCGTCGCCGAAGAGCGCCACCACCTCCTTGTCCGGGCGGGCCTGCTTGGCGGCCATCACGAACGGCACGCCGACGCCGAGCGTTCCCAGCGGGCCCGGGTCCATCCAGTGGCCGGGCGACTTGGGCTGGACCACCTGGCCGGAGAAGGTGACGATGTCGCCGCCGTCGCCGATGTAGATCGAGTCCTCGGTGAGGAAGTCGTTGATCTCACTGACCAGGCGGTAGGGGTGGATGGGGGAGGCGTCGGACCGGAGGTTGGGCAGCCGCTTCTCGATCGCCGCCTGCTCGGCGGCGCGCAGCTCGTCCAGCCACTCCTTGCGCTTGCCCGCGCCCCCATTGATGCGGCCGGAGGCGGCCTGGGTGACGGCGGAGAGGATCAGCCCCGCGTCGCCCACGATGCCGAGGTCGATGTCCCGGTTCTTGCCGACCGTGCGGTAGTCGAGGTCGATCTGGACCACGGTGGCGTCGGGGGAGAGCCGCTTGCCGTAGCCCATCCGGAAGTCGAAGGGCGTGCCGACGATGACGATGAGGTCGGCGCCTGCGAACGCGTAGCGACGGGAGAGCTGGAAGTGGTGCGGATCGCCGGGTGGCAGGGTGCCGCGCCCCGCGCCGTTCATGTACGCGGGCACATTGAGGGTGCGCACCAGCTCGGTGGCCGCACCGGTGGCGCGAGTGGTCCACACCTGACTGCCCAGCAGGATCGCCGGCTTCTCGGCCTGGACCAGCAGATCGGCCAGCTTCTGGACGGACTCGGGGTCGCCTGCGCTGCGGGTGGAGGCGCGGTAGTGCCCGGCCTGCGGGACGCGCGCCTTGTCCACCGGCACCTTGGCGTCCAGCACATCGCGCGGGATCTCCAGGAAGGAGGGGCCGGGGGCGCCGTGGAAGCACTCGCGGAAGGCCATGGAGACCATGTCGGCGGCGCGGGCGGTGTCCGGGACGGTGGCGGCGAACTTGGTGATCGGCGCCATCATGTCCACATGCGGAAGGTCTTGGAGGGAGCCCATCTTGTGCTGGTTGTGGGCGCCCTGGCCGCCGATCAGCAGCATGGGTGACTCGGCGCGGAAGGCGTTGGCGACGCCGGTGACCGCGTCGGTGGTGCCGGGTCCCGCGGTGACGACGGCGCAGCCGGGCTTGCCGGTGATCCGGGCGTAGCCGTCGGCGGCGTGGGCGGCGACCTGTTCATGGCGTACGTCGATGACATCGATGCCCTCGTCGACGCAGCCGTCGTAGATGTCGATGATGTGGCCGCCGCAGAGGGTGTAGATGACCTCGACGCCTTCTGCCTTGAGTGCTTTGGCGACCAAGTGCCCGCCGGAGATGAGGTCCTGACTGTCGTCGGGCATGGCGAATCGCGTCCCTTCGTAGGGGGTCGGTGCTGCCTCGCGGATGGATCGTGGATCCGGCCGACCTGGATTGCATACAGTCGACGTTATCCTGTATGAACTTTGTTATCCCACCATCGGCCGAGCGATGTCCAGGGGGCGTGCGCCACTCGTTCGAACCAGCGCTGGATCAAGCGTTGTTGACGGGCCATCAGGGAGCACAGGGAGCTGGCAATGGACCTGTACGAACATCAGGCACGGGAACTCCTTCATGACAGCGGTGTCTTGGTGCCGAGGGCGGAGGTCGTGGACACGGCCGAGGCCGCCCGCGCCGCCGCCGAACGGCTCGGCGGACGCGTCGTCATCAAGGCCCAGGTGAAGACCGGGGGCCGGGGCAAGGCGGGCGGGGTGAAGCTCGCCGACGACCCGGCCGCGGCCGAGCTGACCGCACGCCGGATCCTCGGCATGGACATCAAGGGCCACACCGTCCACCGGGTGATGGTGGCCGAACCCGTCGAGGTGGCGCGGGAGATGTACCTCGGCTTCACCCTGGACCGGGCCGCGGGCCGCTTCCTGGCCATCGCCTCCGCCGAGGGCGGTATGGAGATCGAGGAGGTCGCGGCGCGCCGCCCCGAGGCGGTGGCCCGTATCGCCGTCGACCCGGCCGAGGGGGTGACCGAGGCGAAGGCCGCCGAGATCGCCGTCGCCGGGGGGCTGCCGCGCGAGACGACCGGGACCATCCGCCGGCTGTGGACCGTCCTGACCGCGCACGACGCCCTCCTGGTCGAGGTCAACCCGCTGGTGGTGACCCGCGACGGCGCCATCGTGGCCCTGGACGGAAAGGTCACCCTGGATGACAACGCCCGCTTCCGGCAGCGGTCATGGGACGACGCCGACGACCGTGCCCGGGACCCGCTGGAGGCCCGTGCCGCGGCCGCCGGGCTCGGCTATGTGAAGCTGGACGGCCAGGTGGGCGTCATCGGCAACGGCGCGGGCCTGGTGATGTCCACCCTGGACGTCGTCGCGGGCTGCGGCGCGCGCCCCGCCGACTTCCTCGACATCGGCGGCGGCGCCTCCGCCCAGGTGATGGCCGACGGTCTCTCCCTCGTCCTGGACGACCCGGATGTGCGCTCCGTCCTGGTCAATGTCTTCGGTGGCATCACCGCCTGTGACGCGGTGGCCGACGGCATCGTGCGCGCCCTGGACACCGTGACCCTCACCAAACCCCTGGTGGTCCGGCTCGACGGCAACAACGCCGCACGTGGCCGGGCCATCCTTGGCCAATTGGCTCATCCACTCGTCCACCAGGCCGACACCATGGACGGCGCCGCCGCGCGCGCCGCAGAACTCGCCGCGACCGACGCGACGGGCACGTCTGCCGCGTCCGGCATGTCCGCCGCGACGGGCACGTCTGCCGCGTCCGGCACGTCCGACACGTCCGACGCATCAGCCGCATAAGGGGGCTCCTCGCATGGCCATCTTCCTCACCAAGGACAGCAAGGTCATCGTCCAGGGCATGACCGGCGCGGAAGGCATGAAGCACACCCGGCGGATGCTCGCCGCGGGCACCGATGTGGTCGGCGGTGTCAATCCGCGCAAGGCCGGGACCCGGGTCGGCATCGACGGCCGTACGGTCCCCGTCTTCGGCTCCGTACACGAGGCCATGGAGACCACCGGCGCCGATGTGAGCGTCCTCTTCGTCCCGCCGCCCCACGCCGAGGCCGCCGTCACCGAGGCCGCCGACGCCCGGATCCCGCTCGCCGTCGTCATCACCGAGGGCATCCCGGTCCATGACGCGGTGGCCTTCCAGGCGTACGCCCGGGCCCGCGCCACCAGGGTCATCGGTCCGAACTGCCCCGGGCTGATCTCCCCGGGCCAGTCCAACGCCGGGATCATCCCCGCCGACATCACCAAGCCGGGCCGGATCGGGCTGGTGTCCAAGTCCGGCACCCTCACCTACCAACTCATGTACGAGCTGCGCGACATCGGCTTCTCCACCTGTGTGGGCATCGGCGGCGACCCGGTCATCGGCACCACCCACATCGATGCCCTGGCCGCCTTCGAGGCCGACCCCGACACCGACCTGATCGTGATGATCGGGGAGATCGGCGGCGACGCGGAGGAGCGGGCCGCGCGGTACATCGCCGACCGCGTCACCAAACCGGTCGTCGGCTACATCGCGGGCTTCACCGCCCCCGAGGGCAGGACGATGGGCCACGCGGGCGCCATCGTCTCCGGCTCCTCGGGCACCGCGGCGGCCAAGAAGGCGGCGCTGGAGGCGGCGGGCGTGCGCGTGGGAGCGACCCCCACCGAGACCGCCGGGCTGGTATCGGCCCTTCTGGCCGAAACACCCGGCCACCTCGCGTGATGTGAGCCATACCCGGTCCGCGACCGGGTCACGGTCACGCTCCGTGCCACTACCTTCCTCCCCGTACGCACACCCATGCGGTACGGGCGTCGTACGCACGCCCCATGCCGTACGCACACCCCATGCCGTACGCGCGTCCCTGTCGTACGGCCCGCCACATCCCGCCCCGCCTGTGCAACGAGAGCGGAGATCACCGATGGCACCCACCCTCACCCTCAAGCCCGGAACCGCCTGGAGCGACGCCTGGCAGCGCTGCCTGGCCGTCGCCCCCGAGGCGTTCCAGGACGACCGAGTCCTCAACCTCTGGGACGGCACCTGGCACCGCGACGGCCGGGCCCTCCCCGCCGCCACCCCCGTGGACGGCACCCCCATCGCGGGCCCGCCACGGCTGGACGCCACCACCGCCCACCAGGCCGTACGCGCCTCCCTGGACCAGCACCGCGGCTGGCGCCACATCGCACTCGCGGAGCGCCGGGCGCGGGTGGCCGCCACTCTCGACGCGCTCTGCGAACACCGCGGACTGCTCGCCCTGCTCCTGGTCTGGGAGATCGGCAAGCCCTGGCGGCTGGCCCAGGCCGATGTGGACCGGGCCATCGACGGCGTCCGCTGGTACGTCGACGAGATCGACCGCATGGCCGAGGGCCGCACCCCGCTGCCCGGCCCGGTCTCCAACATCGCCAGCTGGAACTACCCGATGAGCGTCCTCGCCCACGCCATGCTCGTCCAGGCGCTGGCCGGCAACGCCGTCATCGCCAAGACACCCACCGACGGCGGGCTGGCCTGCCTCACCCTCGCCTGCGCGCTCGCCGCCCGCGAGGGCATCCCGGTCACCCTCCTCAGCGGCAGCGGCGGTGAGCTCTCCGAGGCGCTGGTCCGCTCGCCCGAGATCGGCTGCGTCTCCTTCGTCGGCGGCCGCGACACCGGCGCCCGGGTGGCCACCGCCGTCGCCGACCTCGGCAAGCGCCACATCCTCGAGCAGGAGGGGCTCAACGCCTGGGGCATCTGGAACTTCACCGACTGGGACGCCCTCGCCCCGTTGATCCGCAAGACCTTCGACTACGGCAAGCAGCGCTGCACCGCCTATCCGCGCTTCGTCGTCCAGCGCTCGTCCTTCGACGCCTTCCTCTCCGTCTACCTCCCGGCGGTACGGTCCATCCGCGTGGGCCACCCCCTCGCGGTGGAGAACCCCTCCGACCCCCTCCCCGACCTGGACTTCGGCCCGCTGATCAACGCGGCCAAGGCCAAGGAGCTCGCCGACCAGGTGTCCGAGGCCATCGACCGCGGCGCCGTCCCGCTCCACCGCGGCGACCTCGCCGACGGCCACTTCCTCCCCGGCCAGGACCTCTCCGCCTACGCGGCCCCCGTCACCCTCCTCAATCCGCCCTCGACCTCCCCGCTCCACCACGCCGAGCCCTTCGGCCCGGTCGACACCCTCGTCCTGGTCGACACCGAGGCCGAACTGCTCGCCGCCATGAACGCCAGCAACGGCGCCCTCGTCGCCACCCTCTCCTGCGACGACCCCGCCACCTACGACCGCCTGGCCCCCCAGATCCGCGCCTTCAAGACCGGCCACGGCATGCCCCGCTCCCGCGGCGACCGCGACGAGCTCTTCGGCGGCTTCGGCGCCTCCTGGCGCGGCGCCTTCGTCGGCGGCGACCTCCTGGTCCGCGCCGTCACCGAGGGCCCGGCCCCCGAGCGCCTCCCCGGCAACTTCCCCGACTACCACCTGATGCCGGACTGACCACCCTCCGTGCCCACCCCCGCGTCCCACCAGGTCGGCGCGGGGGTGGGCGCCCGGCATACGCAGGTGAAACGCACTCCGAAACCTTGGTATCGTGGTCCATGTCGCCGCGGCCGAGCCGCGGAGCACACCTGGTCCGGGTGGCGGAATGGCAGACGCGCTAGCTTGAGGTGCTAGTGCCCTTTATCGGGCGTGGGGGTTCAAGTCCCCCCTCGGACACGTACCATTTCCCCACGGTCATTCGTTGATCGTGGGGATTTGTCATTGTTCGGGTCGAGCGTGACGCGGTGCGCACGGTCGCTTGGGCCGGGACGTAGGTGAGCCGGAGGCCAAGCTGCCGGTAGATCTCGGCCTTGTCTTCGGCCTCGGCCTGCTGGATGACGGCGGCCAGGTCGCTGATGGAGTGAACGAGCCGAGCGATCTCATCCCGGGACATCCTGACGCCGGGTCCCTTGGACGCAGTGCGGAGTTCGGCTTCGGCTCGGGCACGGCGGGCCTGTGTCTCGGAGATCCACTGTGTGACGAGAGCGGGGCCGACGCCTGTTTCGAGGGCGGCCCGGTGGGTGGCCAGCTTGGCATCGCAGTCGGCGATGACCACACGGGCGCCCGCGGCTGCGGGCTCTTGGTCGGGTGCCGCCATGAGGTCGATCCTCGAACCGAAAACCTCAGTAGCTCACAGTGTGTGGCCCGCTGTCGGTCAGTGGCCTGTCTCGTCTGGGTTCGGGATTGCTCAAGGACGTGCCGGAGATGGGGGCATCCGGCACGTCGGGTCAGGCAGTGGCCGGAGTCAACGGAGCCATAGTGACGATATACGGAATACACACTAGGGCCACAAAGGTGATCATTAGACGCACGTGCGCCTCTCCTTGGGATCCACGAACTTGGCTCACCTATTCGATCATGGAACGGAGGTCTCCCGCAAGCCGCACTTCGTTTATGCGTCAACTGGCCTGTCGCCTCATAGGCATCCTGACCAGGATGTTCGGGTGGCGGTGATGACTGACACCCCCATGCAAGGCGGGCTACGTTCCGTCGGAGAGGCTGTGCCCTTGTCGTGTGTCGGCCAGTGCCGCGAGGATTGCGGCTTCTTCGGACGGGGCGTTGAGCTGCTTGCTGAGGGCGAGGCTGGCTGTCAGGTGGGCGCGGGCCTGAGTGAGTCGTCCGGTGGCGTGTTCGGCTTCGCCTAGTGCCCGGAGAGCCTGGCATTCCTCGAGGGCTGCGTGGATCGTGCGGGCTATGGCCAGTGCGGCGGCGTGATGGGGAAGGGCCTGTTCGCTGCGGCCGGTGGCGTGAAGGGCGCGCCCAAGACCGTTACGGGCGATGGCCTCGCTACGGCGGTCGCCGGTACTGCGTAGTACAGGTAGGCTTCTATTGTATAAGGCAAGGGCTTCCTGCGGTCTGCCGTGTGCCCGCAGAGTGTCCGCCAGATTCATCTGGAGCATGGCGTGCTGGCCCGTGCTGCCCAGCGTTTGTGCAATATTGATCGATTGCCGGTAGGCGCTGATGGCGTTTTCCAGGCTGCCCGCTTCCTTGTATAGCTCGGCAAGATTATTGAGCGCGATGAATTGGCCTCGTCGATCGTCGACATCACGGAATCGGGCCAGGCCCTCGAGGAAGTACTTGAGCGCGTCCTTGTGCCGCTCGAGACGGAGACTGAGCATGCCCAGAAGATTGAAGCTCCTACCCTGTTGAAGCCGATCGGTCTTTTGCAACCGGATGCGCAGTGCGCGCTGCTGTTGGCGAAATGCCTCCGTGTGCTGTGCGGTGTGCCAGTAGGAGATGGACAGCTGGTGGAGGGCTTCGGCCTCGAGGTCTTCGTCATGCGCTCTCCGGGCCAGCTCCAGAGCCTTCTGGGCGCTGTGGATCGCCTCTTGGTAGCTGCCGACGTTGGCGCAGATACCGCTGAGGTCGATCAAAGCCCGGCCGTGGGCCTGTTGATCGCTCGTGTTCTGCCAGTGGGTGACCGCTGCCCTCAGGATCGGAGCTGCTGTACGCAGATAGCCTTCGCTGCCCAGAAACCCAGCCAGTGTGTGGGCGAGGAGGGCGAGTTGGTGCGGTGAGCCGTGGGCGCGGATGTACTCCAAGGCAGCCAGGAGGTTCGGCCCCTCGGTGGTGAACCACTGGTGAGGGTCAGTGGCATGCCGTGCTGGTGCGGTAGGGGGATCGGTCAGGGGGATACGGAGACGATGAGGATAGGCGCGGCGGTCTGCCTGGTCGGCGCTGTGCAGATAGTGGTCGAGGAGACGCTGAAGAGCGTGCTGGTTGTCAGTCTGTGCGTCGCCTTGGGCCAGAGTGGAGGCGTATTCGCGCAGGAGGTCATGGAGCCGATAGCGATGCGGAGCCGGCTCCGAGATTAAATTAGTGGAGAGGAAATCTTCTAAGACACGCTCAGTCTCCCCAAGAGGAAGGTCGGTAAGCGCTGCGGCGGCTTCTGGGCCGAACTCGATGCCGATGTGCAGGCCGATGCGGCGGAAGACCTTTTGTTGTGTGGGGGTGAGCGTACGGTAGCTAATGTCGAACGCTTGGGCCATGGCGTAGTGGCTGTCTCGGAGTTCAGGCAACCGTCCACTCGCGAGGTCGAAGCGTTCCACGAGGTCGGAAATGCTCCAGGAAGGGCGGGCGAGTAGGCGTCTTGTGGTGATGGCCAGAGCGAGGGGAAGGTCTCCGCATAATCGGGCCAGTGCGGCTGCTTCCGCCGTGCTGGGGGCTCGCTCTTCACCCAGTATGAGCTGGAGAAGCGCGACGGAATCCGCACGGGTCAGCGGGCCCAGTGCGACATGGTGGGCGCTAGGGAGACTGGTCAGCTGTTGGCGACTGGTGACGATGATCGCTGCAGCGGAGTCCCCAGGCAGTAGGGGGGTGATCTGCTCGGCGCCGGCGGCATCGTCCAGGAGGGCGATGAAGCGGCGGTTGCGGGCTGCTGTGCGCCACAGCGCGACCAGTCCGGGGAGGTCTTGGGGAAGCGTGGCTGAAGGTGTGCCGAGGCGGCGCAGGAGTTCTCCGAGTGCCTCGGCGGAGGTCAGGGGAGGCTGGAAGGGAGCGTGACCGCGTAAGTCTACGAACAGTCGTCCGTCGGGGAAATGATCGCGCATCTGATGTGCGGCATGAATAGCCAGAGCGGTCTTTCCGGAACCCGGCATGCCGGTGACCGCAGCTGCGGTGAATGGCACTGTGCTCGTCCCTGCCGTATTGGTTAACGCGCGGATTAGCTGGTCGACTTCAGCTTGTCGCCCTACCCAGGGCACGTCGGGTGGAAGAGTGTCGGGGGTGGGTGCGAGGGTGCTGCCGGGGGAGGCCGCTGTGCGGGGCAGCAGTACGTTGACCGGTGTGCGGGCCAGAATGCCACGGTGGATGTGCACGAACTCGTCGCCCGGGTCGGTGCCTGACTCCCGCAGCAGGTGGAGCCGTGTGCGCTGTAGTAAGCGTGCCGCGGCATCGGTTCGGCCGCTTCCGTGGAGTGCGAGGGCAAGTCGCCCGATGAGGGTCTCATCTGTCGGGTTTCGCTCAGCAAGGTGCTGCAGGCCGACGACGGCTTCAGGGTAATGTTCGAGCCTCAGCGCGATGTCGGCGCGTAGCAGCCCGGTGGCCAGATTCCTTTCCTCGGCCAAGCTGCGCAGGTGAGCGGCCCAGGCCCCGGGCAATCCGGCCAGAGGCTCCCCGCCCCATAGTTGAACGGCTTCCTGTAACGCCTCCAGCGCTTCACGATCGCTGCCGCTGTCAGCCAGCCAGCGGCCCTCATCGAGAAGGGTGAGATAGCGGCGCAGGTCCACGATGTCCGGGTCCACCTCGAGCCGGTAGGTGTGCGTGCGACTGATCACCGTGGGGGCATGTGGACCGGCAAGCGCGGACAGCGCCTTGCGGATGCGGGAGATGTGCGCATACAGAGCCTCACGCGGTTTGGCCGGCGGGTGCTCGTCCCAGACACGGTGAACGAGCGTGTCCATGCTCACTGCCCGGCCGGCGTCCCAGGCCAGCGCGGCAAGGGTCAGCCCCTCCTTGGGCGTTCCGGGCGGGCTGTGCTCTTCTCCTGCTCGCAATCCGACTGCGCCCAGCAGCTGTATGCGAAGGTCCACCAGTGACCTCCCGCCGATAGGGCACTTCTCCCATGTCAGAATGACACGGAAGGATGGTCATGACCATGACTAGTTAGCAGGAGGTCCGAAATTGCCCTGCCGGTGAACGGCTGAGCGAAGCTTCACTCGCCGGGAAAGCAGTGACCGGGGAGTGGCTGTATGCGAACTCCGCTGTGTGCAGCATGACCGTCATGATGAGTAGGCGAGGTCAAGAGGGAGACGCGTGAGGGAAACAGAGTTCGCCGCGGAACTGTTATCGGCCATGATTTCCAGCAGGCCTCTGCACGGTTCACCAGCCGGACAAGCCCTGCATACCCTCTTGCGCGCACGGTCCGATCCTCGCGGGATGCTCGTCCGGCAGTGGGAGGAAGCCTCCCGCGCCGAAGCCCCCCTCAGCGCGCTCTTGCGGCTGGCGAGCTCTCTGGCTCGGTACGCGACCACCGACCCCGCGTGGCAAGCCGACTTGGAGATCTGGCTGCAACATCACCAATCACCATCGAGGGAGACGCACAACAGCATCGGCGGATCCGCCCACTTGCACGGCCCGACCCTCCAGACCGGCGCGATCCACGGAGGCGTGCACTTCCACCACACTGGCCATGCCGCCTCCCGTCCCGCGCAAGTGGTGCCCCGCCAACTGCGATCCGTTCCTGCACACTTCACCAACCGTCGTGAGGAACTGAGCACCTTGCACGGCATCGCCAGCTCCCGGCAGAAGACGGGAGCACCGGCACTGGCGGTAATCTGCGGCCCGGGCGGAGTGGGGAAGACGGCCCTCGCGTTGCGCTGGCTGCACGAGGTGGCGGACCAGTATCCCGACGGCCAGCTGTACGCCGACCTGGCAGCAGACTCCTCCGGGGAACCGGTGCTGACCGGCTCGGTCCTGGGGGGATTTCTGCGAGCCATGGGCATCCCAGGGGAACAGATACCAGCCGAAGCCGACCAGGCTGCCGGCCTGTTCCGCTCCACCACCGCCGGCCAGCGCATCGCCATCCTGATGGACAACGCTGTCTCCGCCGCCCAGGTGAGAGCCTTGCTGCCGTCCACACCGTCGAGCACGGTGGTGGTGACCAGCCGGTGGCGTCTGGGCGGCCTGACCATGGACGGCGCCACCTATCTCCCCCTGACCCCTATGCGTGGGAAAGCAGGCAGAGAGCTGCTGAAGCGAACCGTCGGGGAACAACGGGTCGCAGCGGAAGCGGAAGCGGCAGCGGGCCTGGTGTACTTATGCGCAGGACTGCCCATCGCGTTATCCATCGCAGGAGCCCGCCTGGTGATGCGCCCTGAATGGCCCATCGCCCGAGTCGTACGAGAGCTGTCGGACGAACAGCGGAGGCTAAAGGCACTGTCGGTGGAGGAGGCAACCGTCATGAGCGTCTTCGACCTCTCCTACGACGGGCTGCCACCAAACGCAGCCCGTGTCTACAGGCTGTTGGGCCTTCACCCGGGCCCGGACATCTCCCTCGAAGCGGCCGCCGCAGCGGTGCACTTGCCGGTCGACGACACCGCCACGCTGGTGGAAGGCCTCGTCGACGCGAGCATCCTGGAGACCGGCGAAGACGACCGGTACCGCTTCCACGATCTGATCCGCCTGCACGCCCGGCAACGCGCCGAGGCCGAAGACAGCAGCAGCGACCGCAGCGAGGTCATCCATCGGCTCCTGGAGTTCTACCTCTCCTTCACCGCAGCCGCCGACCGGATCATCACGCCATTGGACTGGCACCTGGGTCCGGCCCATCCGCCCCAGGACAGGCCGCCTGCCTTCGCGACGCGCCACGAGGCGCTCGAGTCGCTGGAGAGAGAGCTGCCGAATCTGATGGCGGTGATGCGAGCCGGCTATGAGCACGGATGCGACACCCTGGTATGGCAATTGGCCGAGGCCATGTGGTCGATGTTCCTCCACCGCAAGCACTTCCCGGACTGGATGGCCGCCTACCAACTCGGCATCGATGCCACGACCCGCTGTGCCGATCACGCTGCCCGATCCCGCATGCATCATCACCTGGGTTTCGCCTTCCATAACCTCAGCCGGGCCGAGGAGGCTCTCCAGCAGGGCTTCGCCTCGCTCACGGCGGCGTGCGAAGCCGGACACGAACTGGCTCAAGCAGAAGCCCTCGGGCTGGTAGGGATGGCATACCGTTCCCAGGGCCGCTTCGGCGAGGCTATCGAGGCACAGCAACAAGCGATCGCACTCGACCACAGGGCCGGCCGGGTACGGTCAGAAGCCCTTGGCCGGCGCAGACTCGGCCAGGCCCTGTGCGCCGCAGGGAGGATCGAGGAAGCGATCGACCAACTCACCCAGGGCCGTAACCTGGCCGCATCGCTGTCTGACAACCTTGTCAAAGCAATGACCACGGTCTGGCTCGCGGACGCACTCACCCGCGCCGGCCGCCCCAGGAAGGCGGTTGCGATGGCACAGGAAGCCTGGTCAACTCTCGCCGAATCCGGCTCTAGCCAGTACCGGGCTCAAGCCCTGATGGTGTGGGGTGAAGCCGCCGAAGAGCTGCAGGACCTGGTGACCGCCCGCGACCGTCTCAGACAATCACGGGCCTTCTACCTGGAGGCCGGTGTGCCGAATCTGGACCGCATCGACCACGCGCTCAACAGGGTCCAAGCACAGCTCGACGACGGCTCTGACCATTCACCCCCGTGACGGAGCCCGGACAGCGAACCGGAGAGGTTCGACGAGCTGAGCGAGCCGGTGCCCGGCAGCCAGCCAGGGATGCACGCACACCCCGCACACCGGAACCCGCTCGGGCTCGTGGTGGACGAGAACCCGTTCCGCGTGGGTGCGGAACACCGTCCCGAACCCGTGCGCCGGCACCGTGACAAGAGCGCATCCGGGAGCGTCGGCCAACTGGGCCTCGGCCACCGCGACAGCGCAACCGGCCGTCGCCCGGGGGAAGCCGGTCACCACATCGGCAATCTGCCTCCACCGCGGCGCAGCTCCTTCGGCGGCCACCAGAAACCGGTCAGCGACCATGCACAGGCACTCATGCCACGCCTCCTTACCTGCGCTCCAGACCCACACACTGACACCCGCGTCACCCCGGCTGTGCTGCTTGCAGCGGTTGATCTCCAAGCCTCTAGCGGCATGGTGGACCATCAGATGAGCGATGAGCGCGTGTTGGCATTGCATGTCATTCATGCCCCCTCCGTAAGGTCGGTGCGCTCACCGCTTCCTATGGGAGTGGGCAGCGGTACCGGAGTGACGGTGAGCGTCCGGTCCGGCTCGGGCAGATCCAGCAACCGGTACATCGTGCGCCGCAGGATCTGTGCGGCCTGCCCCGGCCGGGAGGTGATCATCCCGGCTACATACCTCTGATGGATCCGGGATCGCCTCTGCATGGCCGCACGCAGCTGTCCTGGAAGCGGGCTGTCCAGCTGTAGTCGAACAGCATTGCGGCCCACCGTCTCCGCCAGACTACCCAGGCGTAGAAAACACTCCTGCACTGGAGGCGCCAGCACCACCGGAGCACCGATCGCCGCCCCGTAACTGGTCACCGACCCGTGATCCCCAATGACCACATCAGCGGCAACCAATGCGGCCCGCCACCCCTCCTGCGGCGGTAACAACAACAAACCCGCACGCAGACAGTCCACCAACCAAGCCCGCACCTGCCAGGCTCCGTGAACCCCCCAGATGTTGGGATGCAAAACCGCCGCCACCCGATACTTCTCCGGCGGCAACTCGCCCAGCAGCCGGTCCAGCAGATCCGGATGACTTCCCCAGGCAGACTCCGGCTGCCAAGTCGACGTCACCACCACCAGCCTCTGGCCCGCACGCACGTCCAACGCCCGCCGATAGTGTTCCCGCAGCGGCACACTTGCCGCCAACCGGTCGAAACACACGTCACCCGTCACTACCGCCACCGGTACCGCCTCAGGACACGACTCACGCAGCACCGCGAGCTCATCGTCATGGGTGAGTGACAGCGCGGTCGGCAGCAGCCGTCCACGATGCATCAGTGTTCCGCGATCCAGACTGTGCGTCGGAAACGCCTGCGAACCGGCACTACGCGCACGCAGCCGGGACGGCATCACACCGGCTCCATGCGGCAGCAGCATCACCTTCCCGTGCAGCTGCTCCACTGCGGCCTCACTGGCGGCCAGCACCAGATCGAACTCACACTGAACGGCCTGCTGCCACGGCAGAAGAAAGCCCCCCTGCGCCCGCACGAACTCTTCCGCGCCATGGCACACCGCGCCATTAGACGCGGGCGCGACGGTGAACATCACACACACGCGGTGATCCGCTCCCAACAGCGCGAGAACATCCATCAGCCGAATACCGGCAACCATAAACGGCACGACCACCAGAACGGTTCGGCACCCCGTACGAAGCACTCGGCTGTGCGCCCCTAAGCCAACAGGGCCATTCAGCCACAAAGCCCCTGACATCACAGACCACCGCCCATACCATGGGTGGACGTGATGTCCCCGGATAGAGGGGACATCACGTCCACCAGGCGGTGCACACGCACCGCCGCAGACGGGAGAGCCAACGCGCCCCCGCACCCCCGCGTAGACATCCACTGGCTTTGGCCGCCCGATGCAGGCATTGAGCGCCTCCGCATTGCAAACACGACATCCCCCTGAGTGTCGACTACCTCTCGGGGGAGGGTTACCGCACCTGCCCGCCAGATTGCTTGCAGGGGCTTGCGGAAACCTTGCTGCCGATATGGCATGCCGCTGTGCGCCCCGTGGACGGCCAGCCATACCTGCCCAAGACTCGCCCAAAGGCCAACGGCCAAGCCCTTTCATAGGTACGACAGAGACTCGACGGTGCCTCGTGACCCCGGTGACCTCCGCCCGCGACCGTTCCCATCTGGCAGACGCCCCGCCGAGGGCTCCAACCTGTGGTTGGTCCTGTCTGGGCCGGGCCGATCGCCCCGCCCACTTTCGGCGCCTATTGATCAGCTCAATCGCCTGACCCGCCCGTATCTGTAACCGAGGAAGGGTGCCTGGAACACGGTGCGGAATCACGGCGCCCGACCAGGCGGTCAATCCTTTCCGGATATCTGGATCACGCTGGGTGGCAGGCCCTCGCAACCTCAGGTACAGCCGCCGTTCGCACGACCCGCTCGGCGGGATCGCCGGCCGCGGTCTGCCCGCGCAGACGCTCGGCTTCCGCGAGCGCGGCCGCCGAAGGCGGCTTGCGGACCTTGTTCTTGCACGGTGCCCGGTGAAGTCGTCAATGGCCGAGCACGCGCGGGACGCGTTGCGACGGTATCGCCCTGCGCATGAGCATGCGCAGGGCGGTTTGGGCGGGAGATCGTGAAGGCCGGCACGCGGGAGAGGCGGGCGCCGACCTGGCCTGCTAACTCCTTGGCCACGATGCCGAGCTGGTCGGCCCGGCGGCTGGTACGGCACTGGTAGTGGTCCACGACGCCGGGAACCTGCTCGCGGAACGTCTGCCGCGAGCGGCCGAGCACCTGGCAGAACAGGCGCCGGACCCGCGCCGATACGACGACCCGCCGTCCGTCCACCGGCCCGTCCGCCACTACCCGCCCGTGGAACCCGCGCACCACCCTGTCGGCGCCCCGCACGCTGGGCACGGCACCGGAGACCATCCCGGGCCCGCACTGTCCCCGGGATCAGATCCCCCTCGTCCGTCACACCCTCGATGACCAGTACCGACAACTCACCACGTTCACAAGCTCGTTGACATCTCGCACACCACGCCGACGATGCTTGTCACCCTTGGTTACCGCCGATGACGGGACGCGGAGCCGAACGTCTTGCAGTCCCGGTTCTTGCTCGTCCGGGTCGTGGAGGTGATCTGCCACAGAGGGCAGGTCGAGGAAGAATATTGTCAATGTGACAGTAATCCGATACGGTCGGCACCATGCGTGATGATTCCTGGGCGCCGCCGTCCGTTCTGCTCACAGTTGACCTTGTAATCCTGACGTTGCGTGAGGGGCGGTTGTGTGTCCTGCTCGTGGAGCGGGGCAAGGAACCCTTCGTGGGCATGCAGGCACTGCCCGGCGGTTTCCTCAACCACGCCGGTGAGGCGATCCCGGAGGCCGCTCGCCGCGAGCTGGGCGAGGAGACCGCAGTTGATGCCCGGCAGTTTCATCTGGAGCAGTTGGCCACCTATGGGGATCCAGGGCGTGATCCGCGTGGACGGGTCGTCTCGGTTGCGCATCTGGCGATCGCACCGCGCCTTCCTGAGCCGGTCGCGGGAACGGATGCCGCGAATGCCTCATGGATTCCGGCGGATACGGTCCTTTCCGGACAGGTGAAGCTTGCTTTCGACCACGATCGGATAGTGGCGGACGGAGTTGAACGTGCCCGTACGAAACTCGAGTTCTCCGCACTGGCCACGGCGTTCTGTGGGGACCTTTTCACCATTGCCGAGTTGCGGCAGGTGTACGAGGCGGTGTGGGGCGTCACCCTCGACACCCGGAATTTCTACCGGAAGATCCAGGCCGTGGACGGGTTCATTGTTCCGGCCGGGACGGGACGCAGGACCACGGTGGGGCGCCCCGCACGCCTGTTCCGCGCGGGACCGACCACAGTGCTCTCACCTCCGCTGGTCCGGCCCGTGCCGGCACTGGCGGAACAGCAGGTGGAAGAACAAACAGAGCAAGACGCGAAGGAATGAGAAGAGATGCCAAATGACCTGGTGGTGATTCTCACCGCCCTCAATCTCGAATACGAGGCCGTGCACCGGGAACTGGCCGATCCGCAGGTGACCGTACACAAGAGCGGCACGCGGTTCGAGGTCGGGACCGTGCCGGGCACGTCGTGCCGTGTGGCACTCGGTCTGACGAGCAAGGGGAACCATTCGGCCGCGGTGCTGGCGGAGCGCGCGATCGAGCACTTCTCTCCGGCAGCCGTGCTGTTCGTCGGTGTCGCCGGGCGCATGCGGAGCTCGATCGCGCTGGGCGACGTGGTGATGGCCACCTATGTGTACGCCTACCACGGCGCGACCAGCGAGGACGACGGGCTCAAGGCGCGGCCCCGGGTGTGGGAGGCGCCGCACCCCCTCATCCAGCTCGGCCAGCATCTGGCCCGGATGACGGACCGGGCCGACCACGCACCGGAGAACGGGGAAGTGCCGCGGGTGCACTTCGGCCCGATAGCCGCCGGTGAGGTCCTGCAGAACTCGCGGAACTCCGCCGAGGCCGCATGGCTCCGGCAGCACTACAACGACGCGTTCGCGATCGACATGGAAGCCGCCGGCGTGGCACAGGCCGGTCATCTCAGCGGCCTGCCGGTCGGCGTCGTCCGTGGCATCAGTGACCGGGCGGACGGCACGAAGAACGGCGCGGAGGACCGCGAGCGGCAACCGCGCGCCGCGGCGAACGCGGCGGCTTTCGCGGTACGGCTGGCTGCGGAACTGATCAAGGAAGCAGAACTGGCAGTGGAAGCAGAGGAAGAGGAGCGGATCGTCATGGCCCAGAAAGACAGAACTGGCAGGGGCGGCGGAAGCGTCGTCAACACGGCCTTTTCCAGCACGGTGGGAATCATGGCCGGAGAGGTCACCGGCAGCACCGTCCACGTCGGCGGGGCGACCCCGCAGGCGTCCACCCCGACGGTACTGGTCGCGGAGCTGGACCGCTTCCGTGAAGACCTGACACGACACCACGCCGACGGGACCCTCGACGCGGACATTCACCATGAGGCACAGGGCGAACTGAGCATCGCGAGGAGCACAGTGGAGAAGTGCGCCGCGAACGCCCCGGCGCCTCCGAAGAAAGCAGTTATGGCGCTCAGGAAATTACGCGGCCTGCTCATCGGCCACCCGGAACTGACCGCCGGTCTCGAGGCCCTGATCGCGGCGGCGGGTGACCCGGCATGAGCGAGGGCTTTCCCTCCACGCACAACGAGGCGCACGATTCCTTCGTCGGCGCCCAGGCATCGATCATACTCGACTCCACCTTCAACATCGTCCCGCCGGAAGCTTCGCCCCAGAAGAAGTACGAGGTCGGGGTCCGTTGTCTGGAAGAAGGCTTACCCGGCCGGGCGCGGGAACTGATCTGGGACGCGATCACCCACGACCACGACGGCCCGCAGATCCGTTTCCACTGGGCGCTCGCCATGCTCAGCAAACGCGCCCACCACGACCTCAGTGCCGAGGAGCGCCGTCAGCTGGACCGGACGCGGGACGTCATGCAGGGCTACGCCGAGGACAAGGACTGGAAACCCGGTTTGCAGGTCGTCTTCGATCTGCTGGCACTGCCCGGCAAAGCTGACAGTGAGACCGCCGCCGTGCTGAAGCGGCTGAGGGATCTGGCACCGCCCCAGCGTGACCTGATCGTCCACCACCTCGACCTCGTGCTCACCAGCCGGACAAAAGCCACCCTGTGGGCCGAGATCTGCGAGCTCGCCAAGGTCGGGCAGTTCCGTGATGACCGTTCCCGGCGGGTCCGGTACTACTTCGAGCCGGATCCCATCGGGGCACGGACGCGGCCTCCCGAGGAGAGCACCGCCTTCCGTCACCGCCCTCGCCTGGTGGCCTGGGCCGGTCTGTTCGTCGTCGCCGTGGGGTTCCTCGGGATCTCGGCAGTGATCGCGGAGCCGCTGACCGCGATCGTCGAGCTGCTGATCGCGCTCGGCACCGGATTCCTCGCCGCCCGGTTCGGCCAGCGATGGTGGCACAACAAGCACCGGCTGCAAGCCAAGGAGCAGGAGCTGGGCCAGGCGTCGAATCAGGAACAGGTACCGGATCCGGCCCACTCCCCGGACGTCCCTTCCCTCGCGTCCGCGGGCGGCGGGGCCCCCGCGGCGGACGGGTTCACCAGCCGCGTCCGCACGTCCTTCGAGCACTACTTCGGCACGTACGTGCCGCATGGGTGCGACCGACCCGAGTGGCTCGCCCACACCGCTGGCATCCGCGCCGTTCTGGCCGCCGAGGTCGCGTTCCTCTACCGGGAGAGCAGAATCAGCGTCGACCGGGTCAACTGGCTGATCCGCTATCTGGCCCGGGACGCCAAGGACCGCCATGACAACGGCATGCTGTTCGCCCACCGGCAGCAGTACCGGACTCCGGTGACGACGAAACTCGCCTGCGTGCTCGCCCTCGCCGTCTTGGGCGTCACATCCCTGGTCGTCACCGTCACCGCCGCGACAGGTTCGGCGAGTGCGCTCCACGGCCTCCTGACCTTCGCCGTGTTCATCGGCGCCATCGGGAGCGGGCGCCGGGCAGCGTCGGTGTGGCTGCACATACGCAGCGAGGAACAGCGGTTCGCCGAGGAGACGCAGGAGTACCACCTGCGGATGTACGCGCGTGAGGAGGAGTTCCAGCGCTGGAAGGAGTACCTGGAGGCCATCCGGCCCTCCGACGCCGAGATGGAGGCGTGGCTCAGCCACGACAAGGTCCTGTTCACCGCCGATGTGCTCCGTCACCACCAGCTCACCTGGTACGACATCATCGCCCACACGATCCTGACGACACCGGCACGCCCCTACCGACGAGCGCGGCGCCGAGGCGGCCCCTGGCGCTACTCCCGATACACCCTCCGGCTGTTCCTGGCCACACGGAACGGTATCCGCGAGATCAGCACCGAAGTCGACTTCGCCCGCGCCACTCGTCCGGGCGAACAACGCACCAACTACCGCTTCAACGCGTTCTCCTCCGTGCAGGTCACCGAGAACGACCGCATCGGCTACGAGATGGCGCTACTCCTCTCCAACGGCCCGGCCAGAACCATCCGGATCAAGGACGCCGACAGCCACCAGCTCGAACCGTACGAGAACGCCCGGGACCTCTCGCAGATCAACCTCGACGCGGCCGGCTTCGCCCATACGTTCCGCCTCCTGGAAGGCATCGCCGCCGACGGGAAGGCATGGATCGAGCGGAACAACGCCGACAGTCCATTGCCCGCGGACAGCACCGACTGAGTCCTTCCGGACCGGATCCGGAGGCCGACCGGCCAGGGAGCTGCCGAGAGCACGGCAGCTCCCTGAAGGTCCAGGCACCACGGGCCGAGTACGGGTACCACCGAGCCACCCCCTGCCAAGGTGTCGCGAAAACGAGGGTGACAGCCAGTCATGACGGAAAGAGAACGGAGCACCAGCGCCCTACTCCTTGCCGAGTACGCACAGATCAAGGACGAGCAGCGTGCACGTATCGGCTTTCGGGACAACCTGCTGTACGTGACGCTCGCGGCCGTGACCGCCGTCGCGGCCGTCGCCGCGCAGACGGACTACCCGCAGCTGATCCTGGCCCTTCCGGTGGTGTGTCTCGTGCTCGGATGGACGCACCTGGTCAACGACGAAAAGATCTCAGCCATCGGACGCTACGTCCGCACCGAACTCGCGTCCCGGCTCGCAGAGGTCACAAACGTGGAGGAACCGCTGTTCGGCTGGGAGGCCTACCATCGCAGCGACGACAGACGGATCTCGCGCAAGACCACACAGACAGTTGTCGATCTGGTGGCCTTCCTCGTCACTCCATTTGCCGCACTCATCACCTTCTGGTGCCACAGCGTGGACAGCGCCCTTCTGGTCGCGGTCTCAATCCTGGAAGCCGCCGGACTCGTCGTCCTGGGTGTGCTGTTCCTGCAATACGCCGAGAGGTGAGATGCTGCCCGATGCTACGGACTGAGAATTCTTTCTGAGGCGTTCCGGGGTTGATGGAGGCTCGGCGACAAGAAGATCGGCTATGTCGATCCCGACCGCAGCTACGACGGAAAACGGGCCTGTTCCGCTCCCGAGGGAATCAACAAGCTCGTCAAGGCGCAGAACGGGGATGGGGACTTCACGTGCCTCTCGACGGACAGCGGGTGCATCAGCAGGAAGAGCTATCACCCAACAAGACCGGAACTCGCACGTACGCTGACGCTGTGCGGCAGTCGATCGGAAGTCTGCGCGAGGCGAACGACGCCCCGGACAGCAGGAGGCAACGCCCTTGAGGCGTGATCCCGGAATGGGACGCACCGCACCGTGGGCCAAGGCCCTCGGTGCGGTGTGCGTCCTCGCACTCGTCGGCATCGTCAGCGTGTACATCGGGCAGGAAAGGACGGCGCACCACAACAAGCAGACGGCCATCAAGGCGTCCACCGACCTGGCCCATGCGTTCGGCCGCGCCATCCGGCAGAGTGGGAACACACCGTTCCCCTCATCCGCCCACGTTCACTTCACGCTGTGGCAGGTCTCGCGGACCGCAAACCTGGACTCCTACACGGTCCACGACACCGTAGCCGAGGTCGTGGCCGCCTTCACGTCTCCCTATGACGACGGCAACCCGATCGCGGGAGGACGCGGACAGGTCACTCGCTGCTACTCCTACACCATCACCCCCATGCGCGCCCTGGGTGCCTCGGTAGCGACGCGCTTGCTGAAGGCTTGCCCCCGCCAGGGGCCAGACCTCAGAGAGCGGGAACTGGACACCGTCTACCGGAAGGCTTTCAAGGTCCGGGAACAGTTGGTCAGCGATGCCGGTGGCGGAGAGTTGACGTCTAGCGAGATAGCACACGCCGTTGGCCCCCATGCTCTGGTCGAACGGCATCGGCGGAGTGTCAGTATCACCCAAAGGTTCACCAACACCCCGCTGGGCGACTCCCCTCACGTCGCGGCATGTCTTCGATTCGACGTAACCCTGGCCCCGGGTCGACCGGGGGTGCTGTCGTCCCACGACGTGTCGGAAGCAGCTTGCTCTCCGCCGCGCAGCCGCCAAGGCGATGGCCTCCATCCCGATCGTGACCGTGGCCGTTGACCGGTGTGGCGGCTTGCGCCAGCCTTGCGTCACCCGTGGTTGGAGCCACCCGAGAGCCGCTGCCATCGATATGGCAAGGGCCTGGTGTCGGCACGGACCCCCGAGGTTCTCGTGGAAGAGCTTCACCCAGCTGCGGAACTGGGTGAAGCAGCAAGAGATCGACGCGGTCCATAGGCCACGTTCCCTAGATCCTAGATCTCGGCCCTGTCCTCGGGCCTGGTCTGGCGCACCACGGCGGCCAAGTCCTTGATCGAACGGACGACCTGGGCGATCTCATCCCCGCCGCGCCGTAGGAGGTGGCGGCGTGTCGTCGATGTCACGGCGCGCCGCCAGCGGCTCGAACCCGGGGGACTACGGCAGCAGCAGCTCTCCCCGCAACACCGGCGTGTACGTATGGTGCGTGTCGGTCCTCGGACACGATCTTACGTACACGGATGATGCGGGTTGTGACTCAACGGTCACGACTCGCTTTTTCACGTTGTCGGCGAGGCCCGGAACGCATCCATTGCGGATGATCTTCAGTCCTGCTCCGCGCGGGCGAGCAGGGCTCGCGTCGTGTGTTCGGCGGCGTCCGCGTTCCCTGCGCGCACCGCTTCGAGTACGGGCTGGTGGGCCGGGACCGGGTCCTCGGCCTCGAACGCAAGCCCTTTGCGGTGAGGACTTTTATTCTTTGGATTGTCGTGCCTCGATGAATCCGATATTTGTCGCATCCGAGCCGTCCGGCGCCGAGGCGACGACCATCGAGCCCACCCCGGCCGCCGCAAGCCAGCCCGGCCCGATATCGAACGCACACGTTTCCCCCGCGACCAGCGTGCCGCACCGGATCGGCTCAGCGCCTCCCCGGGGCCGACGGGCCGTCAGGAACCCGTCGCGGAAGGGCACGAACACCCCGGCCAGCCGCCCGTCCTCGACGAGCGCCGGAGTGACGAGGTACGACGCTCCCGCGTGATCACTCCCAGTGCGTCATGGGTGGTCAGCGAGACCTCGGTGGCACCGACACCTTCCTCCGCGAGGGTGAGTACGGTGCGCAGGGCCGCTCCGGGGTCGTTGCCGCGCACGATCGCCAGCAGCCGGTGTGTTCGTAGCGATTCCATGAGGCTCATGGGACGGGATCTCTCCTGATGAACTGGATCAGGGGGGGGCTGAGGGCGGTCACCACTCGGTGAACGATCCGTCGGCGCGCCGCCATACAGGGTTGCGCCAGCGGTGTCCGGTTTCGGCTGCGCGGCGTACCGCCTTCTCATCGATCTCGACGCCCAGCCCGGGGAGGGAGCCGGCGACGGCGTAGCCGTCCTCGAATCGGAAGGGCGCCGGGTCGATCACGTAGTCCAGCAGGTCGTTCTGCTGGTTGTAGTGGATGCCCATGCTCTGTTCCTGGATGAGGAAGTTGGGTACCGCGAAGGCGATCTGGAGGCTCGCGGCCAGGGCGAGGGGGCCGAGGGGGCAGTGCGGCGCCATGGTCACGTCGTAGATTTCGGCCATGGCCGCGATGCGGCGGACCTCGGAGATGCCGCCCGCGTGGGAAAGGTCGGGCTGGGCGACGGCGATGCCGCTGGTGAGTACCTCGCGGAAGTCCCAGCGGGAATAGAGGCGTTCGCCGGTCGCGAGCGGCACGCTCGTGGACTCCACCAGGCTGCGCAGTTGGCCCGAGTGCTCCGGCAGGACGGGCTCTTCCACGAACATCGGGTGCAGCGGTTCGAGCAGGGGCAGCAGCCGGCGCGACATGGCGGTGGAGACCCGGCCATGGAAGTCGACCGCGATGTCCCGCTCATCACCGAGCACCTCGCGGACGGCCGCGACGCGGTCGACGACCTCGGCGGTGCGGGCCGGGGTGTCGATCGGGGCGAGTTCGGCCGAACCGTTCATCTTCACGGCGGTGAAGCCCGCCCGCACCTGCTCCTCGGCCAGCTCCGCCACGTCGGACGGGCGGTCTCCGCCGATCCAGGCGTACATGCGCACCCGGTCGCGCACCGGACCCCCGAGGAGCCGGTGCACCGGGACGCCGTACGCCTTGCCGGCGATGTCCCACAGCGCTTGATCGATGCCCGCGACGGCGCTGGAGAGGATCGGACCGCCGCGGTAGAAGCCGCCCTTGGTGAGCACCTGCCAGTGGTCCTCGATGCGCAGCGGATCCTGCCCGATGAGATAGTCGGCCAGTTCGTGGACCGCGGCGCGTACCGTCTCCGCGCGGCCCTCGACCACCGGCTCGCCCCAGCCGACGATCCCTTCGTCGGTGGCCACGCGGAGGAACAGCCAGCGCGGCGCCACGGGGAATGTCTCAAGTGCTGTGATCTTCACGCGTCTTCCTTCGGCACGGCATCGGCGGTCTCTTCGTCGGGTTCGTTCCGGGCCCGCACGGCCGCCAAGTCCGCGGATGCCTGCGCGAGCAACGACCCGGCGGCGGCCACGGCGGCGTCCGGGTCGCCCGCTTCGACAGCTCGCAGCAGTTCCCGGTGGACCGGTACGGAGTCGGCGAAGTGCTGGGCGCCGTACACGATGCGGTCACGTATGCCGAGCCCCGCCTCGATGACGACCTCCATCCGGCTCAGCAGTTCGTTGTGCGCGGCGTCCAGCAGGGCCCGGTGGAAGGCCAGGTCCGCCGCCACCATCGCGTCCGCGTCCGTCCCGGGGGCCGCCATCGTGTCCAGCGCCTGCCGCATGGCGGCGAGATCGGATTCGGTCCGGCGGGTCGCGGCGAGCCGGGCGCCCGCGGGCTCGACGATGGCGCGGACCTCGGCGAGGTCTTCCAGGAAGGCGTCGGTCGGATCACTGCTGCCCTGCCAGTGCAGCAGGTCGCTGTCGAGCAGGTTCCAGTCGGCGCGGGGCCGGATGGTCGTGCCGCGCTTCTGCCGTGATTCGATCAGGCCCTTGGAGGCCAGCACCCGCAGCGCCTCGCGCACCACGGTCTTGCTGACGCCGAGTTCCGTTTCGAGCCTGTCCGGGTGCAGCACGGAGCCCGGGGGGTGGTCACCGCGGATGATGCGCCGGCCGATTTCCTCCACGGCCTGCCTGTGAAGCCCCCTACCGGGATGGTTCACCACGTTCTCCGTTTCCGTTCGCGCCCTGTTCGTGGGCCTCGCGCACAGCTCACCGTCTCGTGGGCGACGCTCACGAGGACTCCTTCATGACGCTCCATCCTCCATCGACCACGAGGGCCGCGCCGGTCACATAGGAGGCGTCGGCCGATGCCAGGAAGGCGACGGCGGCGGCCACCTCGTCCGGCTGCCCGAACCGCTTGGCCGCGGTGGCCGCCACGCTACGGGCCCGGTCGGCGTCCGGGACCTCGTCCCAGGCGGCGGTGAGGATGGGGCCGGGCAGCACCGTGTTGACCCGGATGTGCGGCCCGTACTCGACCGCGAGCTGCCGCGCCAGCGAGCACAGCGCGCCCTTCGCCGCGGCGTACGCGGCGCGGCCGGGCAGGCCGATGACCGCGTGCACGGAGGAGGTGAGGACGACGGACCCCGATGCCTCGCGCAGCGGGTCCACGAAGGTTTTCATCCCGCGCCAGGCGGGCTTGAGCAGCACGGCCATCTGACCGTCCCACTCGGCCTCGCTCAGTTCGTGTGCGGGCTTGTTCAGCTGGGTGAAGGCGTTGCTGTGCAGTGTGTCCAGCCGCCCATGGCGCCGGTCGACGTGGCGGGCCAGATCCTCCCAGTCGGAGGCGGAGGTCACGTCGCAGCGTACGTACTCCGCCTGTCCGCCGCTTTCCGTGATGCCTGCCGCGACCGCGTTTCCGGCCGCGTCGTCCACGTCCGTGACCACGACCGCCGCACCCTCGGCCGCGAGCCTGCGGGCCGTGGCCGCGCCGATACCGTGTGCGGCGCCAGTGATCACTGCCACGCGCCCCGCCATCCTGCGGCATTCCGTCATCGCGTGCTCTTTCCTTCCGGTGTCCGCATCACCCTAGCTCTTTCAATTAATAATGCAAAAATCTTGACGGGTTGGCGATGGTGCTTCAACACTGACCGGCATGCGACAGGCAGATGCGGTAGCGATCGACGCCCGGCGGCGCATGCGCCCGGCCGGGATCGCCTTCGGCGGCGACTACAACCCCGAGCAGTGGCCCGAGGAGGTGTGGGCCGAGGACGTCGCGCTGATGAAGGAGGCGGGCGTCTCCCTGGTCACGGCCGGCATCTTCTCGTGGGCCAAGGTGGAGCCGAGGCCGGGGGAGTTCGAGTTCACCTGGTTCGACCGGGTCATGGACAACCTCGCCGGGGCGGGAGTGGCCGTATGCCTGGCCACCATGACGGCGTCCCCGCCGCCGTGGCTCTCCCGGCTGCACCCGGACATCCTCCCCGAGACCGCCGACGGCCGCCGTCTGTGGCCGGGCGGACGTCAGCACTACTGCCCCTCCAGCGGCGTCTACCGCAGCCACGCCACCCGCCTGGTCGAGCGGCTGGCCACCCGGTACGCCGACCACCCCGCACTGGAGATGTGGCACATCGGCAACGAGTACGGCTGCCACACCCCGATGTGCTGGTGCGAGGAGTCGGCTGCCGACTTCCGCCGCTGGCTGTCCGACCGGTACGGCGACGTCGGGGCGCTCAACGACGCCTGGTCGACGGCGTTCTGGTCACAGGGTTACGACAGCTTCGACGAGGTGCTGCCGCCACGGCTCGCACCGACCTTCCCCAACCCCGCGCAGCAACTGGACTTCGCCCGGTTCTCCGACAACGCCCTGTTGGAGTGCTACCTGGCGGAGAAGGAGGTGCTGCGGCGGATCACCCCGGACGTCCCCGTCACCACCAACTTCATCGGCGTGCACAAGCCCGTCGACGCCTTCCGCTGGGCCGCCCAGGAGGACGTCGTCTCGGTCGACGTCTACCAGGACCCACACGACCCGGACACCCACATCGCGGCGGGTTTCATCTTCGATGTCACCCGGTCCGCCCGCGACGGGCAGCCGTGGATGCTGATGGAGCAGGCGCCCGGCGCGGTGAACTGGCGCGACCGCAACGGGCCCAAGCCACCGGGACGGATGCGCCTGTGGAGCTGGCAGGCGGTCGCCCAGGGCGCGGACGCGGTGCTGTACTTCCAGTGGCGCCAGTCCAGGGGCGGCGCCGAGAAGTACCACTCGGCGATGCTCCCGCACGGCGGCACCGGCACCCGGACCTTCCGCGAGGTGAGCGAGCTGGGCCGCGAACTCGCCTCCGTGCCGGGAATCGCCGGTACGCGGTGCACCGCCGATGTCGCCCTGGTGATGGACTGGAACAGCTGGTGGGCGCTGGAGCTGGACTCGCACCCGTCCACCGCGCTGGACCAGATGGAGATCGCGCTCGCCCACTACCGGCCGCTGTTCGAGGCCGGTATCGCATGCGACGTGGTGCCGCCCGACCGCGACCTGTCCGGCTACCGCCTCGTCGTCGTGCCCAACCTCTATCTGCTGCGCGAGCGGGACGCCGACCGCCTCACGGAATGCGTTCGCGGCGGCGGCCACCTGCTGGTGTCGTTCTTCTCCGGCATCGTCGACGACTGCGACCGGGTGCACCTGGGGGGCTATCCCGCGCCGTTGCGCGAGGTGCTGGGCCTGCGCGTCGAGGAGTTCTGGCCGCTGCCCGAGGACGGGGCGGTGGACGTACGGCACCAGGACGGCACGGTCAGCCACGCCAACCTGTGGTCGGAGGTCGTCGTACCCGAGGGGGCGCGGGCGGTGGCCGCCTTCGACTCGGGGCCGCTGGCCGGGCAGCCGGCGGTCACCCGCCACGCCTTCGGAGAGGGGAGCGCGTGGTACGTCGCGACGCGTCTGGCACCGGAGGCCATGCGGGCCCTGATGGACGAGGTGGGCCGCGCCGCGGGCGCCGGCCCCGTTCTCACCGGTCTTCCCGAGCAGGTCCAGGCGACCGTCCGGGAGGGAGAGGGCGGACGGTTCGTCTTCCTGCTCAACCACGGGCGTGAAGAGGTCGAGGTCAGGCTGGACGAGCCGATGACCGAGGCCCTCACCCCGGAGACGGCCCCCTCGGACCGCGTCACGCTGCCGGGGGCCGGAGTGGCCGTGCTGAGCAAGCCGTAGGACCGGAAAGCCGTCAGCCAAAGGGACACATATGCGCACCTCAATACCGGCCCGGAGATCCTTTCTCCGGTGGGGAGGCGCGGCGCTTGCCGCCCCTGCCCTCGCCGCCTGCGGCCAGACCGTCGGAGCCGCCCGCACGACCCGGCAGGCGCCCACCCGCCGCGGCCAGAAAGTGACACTCACCTTCTGGACCTGGGTGCCAATGCAGAAGACCGTCGACCTGTGGAACCGGACGCACCCCGACATCCATGTCCAGATGCAGTCCATCCCGCAGAACGTCCAGGGCGGCTACCAGAAGATGTACGCCGCGCTGACGGCCGGCAACCCGCCCGACCTGGCGCAGGTCGAGTACCAGGAGCTTCCCGCCTTCATGCTGGTCAACGGATTGACCAACCTGAGCGCATACGGAGCCGACGCGCTGCGCGACAGCTATGTGCCGTGGCAGTGGAACCAGGGCGTCTTCAGCGGGCGGGTCCACACCATTCCACAGGCGTCCGGCCCGATGGGGCTCTTCTACCGCCGGGACCTCTTCGAGAAGTGGGGCATCGAGACGCCCGCCACCTGGGCCGAGTTCGAACGGGCCGCCCGCGTGGTCAAGTCCCGCGGCAACGGCGCCAGGCTGTGCGCCTTCGCCCCCAATCAGCCCAGCTGGTTCGCCGCGATGTGCTGGCAGCGCGGCGCACGATGGGTGCGCACCCAGGGCGACACCTGGATCGTCGACATGGACGACGACCTCTCCCATGAGGTCGCCGACTACTGGGAGAAGATGGTCCGCGACGACCTCGTATTCGTCGAGCCCGACATGTCCAGCGCCTGGTACCGGCAGGTCCAGACCGGGCGGATCGCCGCCTGGGTCGGACCGCAGTGGGGCGATGCCCTGCTGCGCGGCAACGCCCCGGGCACCGCGGGCAAGTGGCGGGTCGCTCCGCTGCCCCAGTGGACGGCGGGCGAGAAAACCTCCGCCAACTGGGGAGGATCGTCCACCGCCATCCTCCAGGGCAGCCGCCACCCACATGAGGCGCTGCGGTTCGCGCACTGGGTCAACACCGACCCCCGGGCCGTCGACCTGAACGTCGCCGCGGGCTATGGCTGGCCCGCCGCCGCGGACGTCTTCCGCGGGTCGGCGCTCGACCGGCCGGACCCGTTCTTCGGCGGACAGCGGTACAACGACGTGTTCACCGCCTCCGACCGGGCCATCGACACCTCCTGGAAGTGGTCGCCCACCACGGACGCCGACTTCGCCCACCTCCAGAACGCCTTCGGCGCCGCCATGGCCGGAGACGGCACCCTCACCTCGTCGCTGGCCGACGCACAGAAACGCACCGTGGACGACCTGCTGGCCAAGGGCCTGAAGGCGAGGAACGCGCGATGAGCACCGTGAACAGCCGGACAAGGAAGTCCGCATCGCGTGGCCGGCGCTCCGCCCGCCCGGACCGGGCGGCATGGCAGTTCGTCCTTCCCTTCGCCGCCCTCTTCCTGTTCACCTTCGTCCTCCCGCTCGGCTACGCGATCTACCAGAGCCTGCTCACACCGGTCCGCTCCGGGCCCCTGGGCCTGGGCCGGGCCACCATCGGCTTCGCCGGACTGGACAACTACACCCTCGCCCTCCAGCAGTCGGACTTCCTGGAGGGCTTCGGACGGGTGCTCCTCTTCGGCATCGTCCAGGTCCCTGTGATGCTGCTGCTGTCCACCGCGCTGGCACTGGCCCTCGACACCCTCTCCCACCGCTGGGCGGGCATCTTGCGCGCGGCCTACTTCCTCCCGTACGGCGTCCCCGGCGTCATCGCCTCGATCCTCTGGGGCTTTTTGTACGTGCCGGGCGTGAGCCCGATCGTCGACCTCCTCGGCAGGATCGGGCTCGCGCCCGACTTCCTCGGCTACGACAGCGTGCTGTGGTCCATCGCCAACATCGTGATCTGGGAGTTCGCCGGCTACAACATGCTGGTGATCGTCGCCCAGCTCAAGTCGATCCCCCAGGAGCTCTACGAGGCCGCACGCATCGACGGCGCGAGCGCCTGGCAGACGGCGATCCGGATCAAGCTCCCGCTGGCCCGGCCAGCCCTGGTGCTCACCGGCGTGTTCTCCATCATCGGCACGCTCCAGCTGTTCGCCGAACCACTGGTGATCAAGCCGCTGACCCCGGCGGTCACCAGCTCCTACACACCGAACCTGAGCGCCTACAACGAGGCGTTCGCCAACAACAACATCTATCTCGCCGCGGCCGAATCGGTGATCCTCGCCCTGGTCGCGAGCGTGCTGTCCTTCGGCTTCCTCAGCCTGGTGAACCGCAAGGGAAGGGATGCCCGGTGAGCGTGTCCACGCCGCGGACGGAGGAGACGGTGGCCACCTCGGCCCACACCCCGCGTGCCACCGGGCAAGACCGTGGCGGCAAGCCGCGCCGTGCGTTGAAGCCCTCGCGGATCCTGCTGATCGCGCTGCTGGCCATCGCGGCGCTCTACTTCCTGCTGCCCGTCTACTGGCTGGTAGTGGCCTCCACCAAGAGCAGCGCCGGGCTCTTCGGCAGCTTCGGGCTGTGGTTCTCCGACCCGCGATGGCCGCACAACCTCTCGCAGGTCTTCTCCCACGACGACGGCATCTTCTGGGACTGGACCTGGAACAGCCTCCTGTACGCGGGCGTGGGCGGCGCGCTGGCGACCCTGCTCGCGTGCGCCGCTGGGTACGCCCTCGCCGTCTACCGCTTCCGCGGGCGGGAAGCGGTCTTCAAGGGGGTGCTCGCCGGTGTGCTGCTGCCCAGCACCGCACTCGCCCTGCCGATGTACCTGCTCTTCAGCAAGGTGAACCTGGCCGACACCTACTGGGCCGTACTGATCCCCAGCGTGGTCAGCCCGTTCGGGGTGTATCTCTGCCGGATCTACGCGGAGGCCGCGGTGCCGGCCGAGATGCTGGAGGCGGCACGTGTCGATGGCGCGGGTGAGTGGCGGATCTTCGGCACGCTCGTGCTGCGCACGATGACACCCGCTCTGGTGACCGTCTTCCTCTTCCAGTTCGTCGGCATCTGGAACAACTACTTCCTGCCGCTGGTCATGCTCTCCGACGACCACAAATACCCCCTCACGCTGGGTCTCACCACCTGGCAGTCGGCGGCCGAGCGGCATCCCGAGCTCTACCAGCTCACGGTGGGCGGCGCGTTCCTCTCCATCCTCCCGCTGGCCGCCGCGATGCTCGTCCTCCAGCGCTACTGGCGGTCCGGCCTGACCCAGGGCAGCGTCAAGGGCTGACCTGGGCCTGGTTGTACCCGGCCCGCCCGCGGGCCTCGGGATCTCGAGGCGGTCAGCGTGGCGCGGGCCGTGAGCGGGTGCGGTGAGTCCGGGCTCCACCGTGGAGCGCCGGGCAGGCGGATCGATACGGGCGCCGCCGACGTCCCGCACATGGGTGCCGGACGGCTCGGTGTCCGGATGGGTGTCGAGTACCCGGCCGCCCGAAGCGGCCGTGGCGGTACGGCCGCGCTTCGAGGAGGACGCCGTCGCGAACGCGCCCCCGCCTGACGAGCGAGTACGTTGCACTGACTTGCGAAGCTCCCGTGCGCGCCACCATCGGGGGGCAAAGGTGGGCCTCGCCGGTCGTCAGGCCGGCGAGAGCCGCTTCGACCGCCGCCAAGACCTCCAAGGGGGCCTTGTCCAGGGGCTCGCGGAGCGCTCGCCCGGCCCGCCACCGTGTGGTCCGGCGGAAGGCGTCGGCACGGGCCGCGTCGCTGCCGCGGATCGCTTGGAGCACGGCATCGTAGGCCTGCTGATCATCGATGATCGTGGCAAGGCTGGTGCTGAGGGTCAGTCGGGTCCGTGGGGCAGCGGCTCGCGGATGGTCTTCGATCCACGTGTGGGTGCCGCTGCCCACCTCGTATCGGGCACCGGAGGGAAGCTCGACGACACCGCGGGTGTTCGGTGGAATTTCCGCGTGGAAGCGCACCCTGGGGCCTTCGCGGCGCCATCCGGCACCCGCTCGTCCGTACGGCGTCTCGTGCCATGCCGAGGCGTCATCGAGGTCGCCCAGCAGGACGGGGGCGACCCGGATGACACGGTAGGCAGGTCAGCGGGGAAAGCCCGGCGACCCGTCGGTGGAGCCAGTCGGCCACGGCTCCCAGCGCGTAGTGGTTGAACGAGGTCATCTGCCCCGGGTTGATCGTCCCGTCCTCGAGCATCGAGTCCCAGCGCTTCCACACGGTGGTCGCGCCCATCGTCACCGGGTACAGCCAGGAAGGCATTCGGTCTGGGTGAGCAGCCGTGAGGCCGCGTCGGCGTGGCCTGTCGCGGTGAGTGCCTCGCAGATGATCGGGGTTCCGACGAAGCCGGTGGTGATGCGGTACCCGGCGGAGCGTACGAGGTCCCGGAGCCGATCGCCCAGCGCCTGCCGCTGCTCATCGTGTGCCAGGCCGAAGACGATCGCCAGGGCGTAGGCGGTCGGCGCATCGGACATCATGCGGCCGCGCGGGGTGATGTACGCGCCGCGGAAGGCGTGGGCGATGCGTGCGGCCAGGTCCTCGTAACGACGCGCATCGTTGTCCCGGCCCAGCAGGGCGGCCGCCTCGGCGGTCAGGGTCGCCGAGCGGAAGAAGTAGGCGGTGGCCACGATGCCCGCATCGGTTTTGGCGTCGCCGGGGCGCTCCGGTGGTGCGTCCGGGTCGAGCCAGTCACCGAACTGGAGCCCTTCCTCCCACAGCAGAGTGCCGCCCGTCCGGGACCGTACGACGTCGCCCCAAGCCGCTATCGCCTCGAAGCAGCGCTCCAGGACGTCTCGGTCGGCGAAGCGCTCCCAGAGGACGGCCGGTACGACCGTGATGGCGTCTCCCCAGGCCGCGACCGGTTGGAAGAGCCCTGGTACCTGCGGAATCACGGCCGGTACGACCATCGGTATCACCCCGTCCGCGGCTCGCTGTTCGAGCACGGCATCCTCCAGCCAGGACCGGAGGAAGGCGTCACAGTCGTACAGGAACGCGGCGGTCGGGGCGAACACCTGGATGTCTCCGGTCCAGTCGAGGCGCTCGTCGCGTTGTGGGCAGTCGGTCGGGATGGAGAGGAAGTTGCCGCGCATGCCCCATACGACGTTGTCGTGGAAGCGTTGCAGGAGTGGGTGGGAGGTGGCGAAGCCGCCGGTTCTCGGCATGTCGGTGTGGACGACGGCGGCTGACACGTCTTCGGGGGTGAAGGTGCCCGGCCAGTTGTCCACCTGCACATAGCGGAAGCCGTGGAAAGTCCATCGGGGCTCCCAGATCTCCTCTTCCGCGCCGCTGAGCACGTAGGTATCGGTGGCGGCGGCGTTGCGGAGGGGCCGGGTGCCGAGTTCGCTCTGTTCCAGCACCTCGGCGTGGCGCAGGGTGACGGTGTGCCCTCGTTCCCCTCTGACGCGGATGCGGACGCGGCCGACGAGGTTCTGCCCGAAGTCCAGGATGGTCTTACCGCTCGGTGTGGTGAGGACGCGCTCGACGGGGCGGTGCTCGATGACGCGGACCGGTGGCAGGGTGCGCATCGTCGGGGTGACGTCCGGTACGGCGAGGACGCTGACCGGGGCCCAGGCCGTGTCCTCGAACGACGGGGCGGACCATTGGGGGATGTCCATCCGGGCGTCGTAGGTTTCGCCCTGGTAGAGGCTCGCGGACACCACCGGCCCCGTGACCAGCGCCGGCGTTCGTCGGTGCGGACGGTGTCCACGGTTCCGTCCTCGTATTCGAGCGTGAGTTGGGCGGCGGCGGCAGGTGTGCCCTGGTAGAAGCGCCGGGCGGCGTCCCGGAAGCCGTACCGCTCGGTGTACCAGCCGCCGGTGAGGGTGATGCCGAGAGCGTTGCGGCCGGGGCGCAGGTGTGCGGTCACGTCCGCGACCTCGAGGTTGCGCGGTCGCTACTTCCGGAGTCGTGGCACTGGCCAGCTCGAACGCCACATAGCCGATCACCGGGCTCACCCCGGTGCGCAGCATGCGCGCCGCATCGTTGGGCACGAAGCCCAGCGCGTCCACCGCCTGCCCGATCCGCTCCCGCGTGGCATCGGAGAGCTTGCGGGGCTTGCGCTGCGGACCTTGACTTCAACCCCACTTGAGGTTTCAGGGTGATCCGCATGAACACCGAAACCGCGGACATCAAAGCCATCGAACAGGTCGTGGCCGCCGTCGAGCGTGCCCAGCGTGCCAAGGACGTGGAGGGTTTCCTGGCGCTGTTCCACCCCGATGCCCTCTGGACGACCGCCCACGGCAAGGTCCTCATCGGCATCGACGCGATCGCCGAGTTCACCCGCGCCGTGCTGCCCACCGCGAGTTGGGACGGCGAGGTCACCTACGCGGCCGTGCATACGCAGTTCCTGCGGCCCGACGTGGCGGCCGTCAAGGTCCGGCAGGTCTACCACTCGGCGGAGGGCGACACGGAAGGCGCTCCGCTCTATGTCATGACCAAGCGGGACGATGGGCGGTGGCTGCTGCACGCGGGCCAGAACACCGAGGTGCGGGCCGGTTAGCAACCTGCCCGGGCGGTCCTGTGAGTGGTGAGCGTCCTCTCTCGGCGTATGCGATCGGCCGGGTCTAGCTAACTTGCGTGTCGACCAACAAGTTTATACGCTGCTCCTCATCCGAAGGAGGCTTTGATGATCGACATGGATGAGCGGGCCCTCGACACGCTGCTGGCCGAGGACCCCGGCGGTCCCGTGGTGATGCTGAATCTGCTGCGGTTCCGTCCGGACGGTGGCCGCGAGAGCTACCAGCGCTATACGGAGGCGCTGGGCGCGGAGATCCACGGGCGGTACGGACTGCGGGTGGAGTACCTGGGAAACGGCGGTCGTGCCCTGGTCGCCGAGGACGGGCAGGCATGGGACGCGGTGCTCCTGGTGCGCTACCCCAGCCGCCAGGCGTTCGCCGACATGGCCCGCGACCCCGACTATCGGGCGGTGGCCCATCTCCGCGCGGAGGCGCTGGTGGAATCGGTCCTGCAACCCACCGTTCCGATCCAGGGGGGAGTGGCCTGATGCCCGCGGTCTTCGTGCACGGCAACCCGGAGACGGCGGCCGTCTGGGATCTCCTGATCGCCGAACTGGAGGCCGCCGGTGCGGCTCCGGACGGTCTGATCCGGCTGTCCCCGCCCGGGTTCGGCGCGCCGCTGCCGCCCGGGTTCGGGGCGACCGTCCATGAGTATCGCGACTGGCTGATCGGCGAGTTGACACGCTTCGCCGAGCCCGTCGACCTGGTGGGCCACGACTGGGGCGGCGGGCATGTCCTCAACGCGGTGATGAGCCGCCCGGACCTGGTACGCAGCTGGGCCAGCGACACGATCGGGGTCTACGACCCCGACTACGTCTGGCATGAGCTCGCCCAGCGATGGCAGACACCGGGCGTCGGCGAGGCCGATGTGGCCGAACGCTTCGGCGCGCCCCTCGAACGGCGGATCGCGACACTCGTCGAGAGGGGGATGGGCGAGGCGGTGGCCGGGCGGGTCGCCGAGGGCCAGAACGAGGCGATGGGCCGGGCCGTGATCGCTCTCTACACCTCCGCCACACGACCGGTGATGAACGAACTCGGCCGGGACCTGGAGAACGCGGCCCAGCGGCCGGGGCTCGTGCTGCTCGCCACCGAGGACCACGTGGTCGGGACCGTCGAGCAGCGCCGCCGCGGCGCGCGGCGGGCCGGTGCCCGGGTGGAGGTCCTCGACGGGCTGGGCCACTGGTGGATGACGCATGACCCGCGCCGTGGTGCCGGGGTTCTCACCCGCTTCTGGGCGTCGCTGGACCACGGATGACGTCTTGTCCCCCGACCGCATGAGTACCACTTCGCGCTCCGTGGAACCCGTGGGCGAGCACATCCGCGCAGCGGCGGCCGGTGCGCACGCATCGCGTTGAGGGAAGTGATCCAGATGGCTACGTTCGGCCCCATGGCGGACGAAGAAGGCACACGCGCGGCACGGTTGGTGGATGCCCAGGCGAAGGCCGTGCGGCTGTTCGCGGAGATCGGGGAGCGCGGGCTGGTGGCGCCCGGGGAGGGGGAGCGGGCGGTCAGCGACCGGATCCGGGCACGCCGAGGTCGGCCGCCTGGCCGCCGAGGCCGGCTGGGAGTTGGGCGGCTGGCACGCGGGGCACCTGGTCGGGGAGTTCCCGCACGAGACGATCGACGGCGCGGACGTGGAGTCGTACATCACGCCCGCCAACGGCACACCACTGCGGCGCACCGACAAGGCCGGGCGCCGCTGCCACTGGATCCTGGAGGTCCACCTCATCGACCGGGAGCGGGGGTTCGGCGGGTTCCACGAGGAACTGCTCACCCTGTGATCGGCCTCCCGGCGGCGCGCCTGAACGAAACCGCCGCCGGGGTTTGGGCGTCAGTGGCGTGGTTCGGGCCGTCGGCCCGGTGGCTGGGCGGGTTCGGGGAGGGCGGTGGGCGGGTCGAGGGAGCGGGTCTGCGGGGCGTCCTCGGAGAGGGTGACCAGATCGAGCACCCGCTCATGGGAGCGCAACCGCCCGTAGCGCAGGTCGAACGGTTCGTCGTCGACCCGTTGGACACGGAGAAGACGGTTCGCTCTGGGCCTGTACGTCCAGGTTGAGCTCGGTCTCGCGCGGACACCACGGCTCGACGGCATAGGCATGGTGGCTTATCACTTGCGACGCTCCAGCAGCTCGTAGAGGTCCGATGCCACGCCGCGCGCTGTGTCCGAGATGTTCGACTTCGCCGTATTGGCGATACGCGGCGCGGTCATGAACGGCGCGGTCATGAACTCCGAATGTTCGCCCTCGAGACGGGAGAGATGGTCGAGCAGAACGCCCTCGCGCAAGGCCCACGGGCAGATGGTGAGTCGTTTCACCGCCATGACTTCCATGGCGGCCTCCGCGACGATGGCACCGGCCAGGCATTGATGCGCCCTGGAGGCGGATATGCCGCGCAGCTTCGCTCGCTGCCGGTCCGTTTTGACCGCGAGCCGTGACACCCAGGGCAGCAGCTCCTTACGGCTGAGACTGTGGGCCGCGGGCAGGCCGTTGCCGGACTGCCGGGTTCCGGCGAGGCGGGCCAGCTGGGCGAATGTCCTGGACGTGGCGACGCAGGAGAGGGGCGCGGGCTGTGCGCGCAGTTCGGCGGTGCCCTGGCCGAGGGTGGCGCGTACGTGCCGGCGCAACGCCTTGACGTCCCGCTTCTTCACCGGTGTGGCATCGGGCAGATGGTGGCGGGTGAGCCGGTCGGCCCCCAGCGGCAGGGAGATGGCGAGAGCGGGGTCCGTGCCGCTTCCGCAGGCGATCTCTAAGGAGCCGCCGCCGATGTCGAGGAGCAGTATCCGCCCCGCCGACCAGCCGAGCCAGCCGCGCACCGCCCGGAACGTGAGCCGCGCCTCCTCCACGCCGCTCATGAAACCCACGCGGATACCGCTGGCGGCCTCGATCTCGTCGAGCACCGCGTCCCGGTTGGTCGCGTCCCGAACCGCCGAGGTGGCGAAGGGGATCAGGCGGTCGACGTGGTGGGCGGACGCGGCCGCGGCACTCGCGGTGACGGCGCCGACCAGGGACCGGATCGCCCCACGGGGGATCACCCCCTGGCGATCGGTCGCGTCGGCCAGGCGGACCGGCTGTTTCCACGAGGCCACCGGCTCCGGGGGTCTACCCGGGAAAAGGTCGGCGATCTTGAGATGGACGGTACGGGATCCGATGTCGAGCACTCCACAGCGCATCAGTGATGAGTGCCCCACCTGACATATTCCAGACGTCCGCGTCACCGCTCCGGGTCCGCTCCGCGCCGTGACCTCGGCGGTCCGCGGCGGTGGCTGGTGTCGCACCACGGGTAGCGCGCGCTGCGGCCGCACAGGCACACGGCCGCCGTGAAGCGGTCGGAGCGCACCACGCCGCCATCGGGCAGGGTGATCTCGACCGGTCCCTCGATGAGCATCGGGCCATCGGTCCCCATCCGCACGCCCACCGCGTGATCACGCTTGTCGTTCGGCACGGATCACCACCAGCTCTTCCTTCGTCTCGCCCGGGGCGATCAGCCCATGGGCCTCCAGCCAGGGGGCCTGCTCGCGCAGCACCGGCCCGAAGGGGATCGTGCGGCGGTCGGCCACGGCCGCCCGCAGCCCCGCCTCCGCCAACCGCTCCACCGTACGATCCGGGCCGCACAGCCCCGAGTGCACCAGGAGCAGCACACCGCCGGGGCGCAGCAGGGGCGGCGCGTCGCGGCAGATCCGGTCGACCACCGCCCGCCCGTCGGCACCGGCCCGCCAGGCCACGCCACGGCCCCGGCGGATCCGCCGCCCCGCCACCGGCACATACGGCGGATTGGCCACGATGAGATCGAACCCGCGGTCGGCGACCGGTGTCAGCAGATCGCCCTGGAGGACACGCACCGGCAGCCCTTTGAGGCGGGCGCGCAGCCATGTGGCGCCCACGGCGAGCGGTGACACATCGACCGCGGTCACCTGGGCCGCGCCGCGTCCGGCCGCGGCGAGGGCCAGGGCCCCGCTGCCGGTCCCCACGTCCAGCACCGCCGTCCCGGCCGTGATGTCCTCCCGCAGCAGGGCCTCGGACAACAGCCATGTGTCGTCCTGCGGGGCGTACACACCCGGAGGCGTCTTGAACACCATCAGCGGCGAGTACCCCCGGCAGAGCGTGATGTGCGCGTGCGATGGCCGAGAAGGGTCACAGGCCACACCAACAGCCGCAAGGACAAGTTGCTCGCCTACTACGACCAGGAGGCCCATGTCACGGGCGTGGCCCTCAGCCCCGATGGCCGGACGCTGGCCTCCGCGGGCGACGACTCCGACAGCAACCTCACCCCGAAACACTCGGTGCGGCTGTGGGATGTGAAGACGGGCCGTCAGCGAGCCACCCTCAGCGACTCCCTCATCGCGTCGGAGGTCCACCACCTGGCGTTCAGCCCGGACGGCAAGACGCTCGCCGTCCCCTCCGAATACGGACTGTTGCTGTGGAACGTGGCCACCCGTAAACCACGCGCCATCCTGTCGAGCAGCGCGGAGGGGGCGGCCAAGGTGATCCAGGAGGTGGTCTTCAGCTGGGACGGGCGGCTGATCGCGGGCAACGACAGCAAGCACCGCAGGGTGTACCTGTGGAAGAACCCGTACCGGGCGCGCCAGGGGGTGTCCGGCGGGTCGTGACGCCTGCGGCGGGCTCGCCACGCGGCGGTTGACCCTGACGCAGGGGCAGCCTCGCAGCATGGCCGGTATGACGACGACACAGCACTTCACGGTCCACCACGACGGCGTCACGATCCCGGTGTCCCGTGGCGGCCGGGGACGGCCGCTGGTCCTGTGCCCCGGACTCAACTCCACCCAGGCCGATCTGCACGAGCTGATCGAGCTCCTGCGGCGCGACCACGACGTGGTGGCCTTCGACCTCCGGGGCCATGGCCTCGCCTCGGCCGCCGACCGGTACTCCTTCGACGCGTTTCGGAGCGATCTCTTCGCCGTACTGGCGGAGCCGGGGCGCCTCGGCCTGCCCTCGCCGCCCGTGCTCGTGGGCTACTCGCTGGGCGCGGACCTGGCCGTGCACTACGCCTCCGAGTGCCCTGACGCCGTCGCCGGGCTGGTCCTCGTCGACGGGGCGAACCCGCTGCCCGAACCGTTCATCACCGAGGCCGACCTGCCGGAGTTCCGCGCGATGGCGGAGGATCCGGCCATGTGGCGGGAGATCGAGCGGGCCAGGGGCACCGAGCGGCAGGTGTTGCTCGGCCCGCGAGACATCCTCGATCTCCAGGTGGAGATGGATGTGGTGCGGGCCGGAATCCTCGACCGGTACCGGAAGATCGACCGCCCGATCCACATGATCATGTCGGCCGCGATCGCGGGCGACAGCGCCGAAGGGCGTGCGCCCCGGCACAACCGGCTCTGGCGCGCGGGCGTCGACCGGCTTGTGCGCGAACGGCCCGCCACCTCCGCGACCTGGCTCGACACCGGCCACCGGCTGGTCTTCACCCACGCCCGGGAGATCGCGGAGATCATCCGGCACCATCCGGCCGACCCGGCCGACGAGGTGGCTCCATGAGCGACTTCCGGGAGACTGGTCCGATGCTGACCATCGGCGAGCTGGCGTCGTACGCCGGAGTGACGGTGCGCGCGGTGCGGCACTACCACGCCAAGGGGCTGCTGCCCGAGCCGGAGCGGGACCACTCCGGCTATCGGCGGTACGGCGCAGGCGCCGTCGTCGAGCTGATCAGGATCCGGACCCTCGCCGAGGCCGGGGTTCCGCTGGCGCGCGTACGGGAGCTGCTCCGGGCCGGTGAGGAGGAGTTCGCCGCGGCGCTCGCGGAGATCGACCGGCGGCTGCGGGCGGAGATCCGGGAGCGGCAGCGGCACCGTGCGCGGATCGCCCGTCTGGCCGCCGGGGACAGCCTGGCGCTGCCACCGGAGGTGGTGGAGTTTCTCGACCGGCTGCGGGCGCTCGGGGTCGACGAGCGGATCGTCCAGGTGGAGCGCGACGGCTGGATCCCGCTGGCCGCGCACGCACCCGAGCGGGTCCCGGAGTGGATGGCGCGCAAGCGGGAGCAGATCGCCGACCCGAGGTTCCTCGGCTTCTACCGAATCCTGGGCCAGGCGCTCGACCGCGCCGACGACGATCCCCGGCTGGCCGGGCTGGCCGATGAGCTGGCCGCCTACCTCACGGCGATCGCCGAGGAGCGGGGCGAGGACTACATCGACGACGCCGAGATCGAGCCACCGCTGGTCAGGGTGATGGACACCCACGCGTTCGAGACCATGCCGTCGGCCCGCCGGCTGATCGAGCTGCTGAGACAGCGGGGCTGGACCGGCTGGACCAAGGTCGGGCGCGTCGGCCGGCTGCGCCCGGAACACCGGGGGCTCGGCAGAAGGCGCCGAACGGGTGAGGATGGGCGGATGACCACCACCTCGCGTGCCCACTCGTTCAACGCGGCCGCCGCCCAGTACGGCGCGAACCGCCCCTCCTACCCGCCCGCCCTCTTCGACGCCGTAGAGGAGCTCGCCGGACGTCCCCTCGCGGGCGCCCGCGTCGCCGACGTCGGTGCGGGCACCGGAATCGCCACCGCCGTCCTGCGCGAGCGTGGCGCCGATGTGATCGCCGTCGAGCCGGGCGCGGGCATGGCGGCCCAGTTCCGCCGGACGCTTCCGGACACGCCGATCGTCCGGGGCGACGGCAACGCCCTGCCCCTCGCCGACGCCTCGCGCGACCTGATCACGTATGCGCAGTCCTGGCACTGGACCGACACCGACCGGTCCGTGCCCGAGGCGCTGCGCGTGCTGCGCCCGGGTGGCGCGCTGGCGGTCTGGTGGAACACCACCGCCTTCGACGTGCCGTGGATCGCCGCCCAGCATGAGCGCGTCGCGGCCCACTCCGGTGTGACGTCGACCCCCCAGGTGGGTTCGGACGACAGCCGCGCCGCCCGGCTCGCGGGCCTCTCCGGTCTCCGCGTCACCCGCCGCCATGTGCGCTGGAGCCGTGTCGTCTCCCTCGACACCCACCTGGCCAACATCACCAGCCATTCGGCGTTCCTCGTCCTCGGCGAGGCCGGCACCCGGGCGTTCCTTGAGGAGGAGCGCGGTCGGCTGCGCGAGCTCTTCCCGGACGAGCGGGTGGAGGAGACGTATCTGGTGGACCTACTGGTGGCCTCCCGTCCCTGACCAGCACCCGGATGCCCTGGTGGGCCACGGCTCGTGCGCGCCACGTTTACCGGCCCGGTCGGCGGCTACTCCTGTGAGGTGCTTCATGCAGCACTACCGAGGAGGTGCCGTGGCTCAGGTATCGGATTTCGTACTGGCTCGGCTGCGGGAGTGGGGGGTGGCGCGGGTCTTCGGCTATCCGGGGGATGGGATCAACGGTCTGCTCGGGGCGTTCGACCGGGCCACGGGGGACCCCGAGTTCATCCAGGTCCGGCACGAGGAGATGGCCGCGTTCATGGCCTGCGGCCACGCCAAGTTCACCGGCGAGGTCGGAGTCTGCGCCGCCACCTCGGGGCCGGGCGCCGTCCACCTGCTCAACGGTCTGTACGACGCCAAGCTGGACCACCAGCCGGTGATCGCCATCGTGGGCCAGCAGAAGCGGCTCAGCCTCGGCACCCACTACCAGCAGGAAATCCACCTGGACCGGCTGTTCGCCGACGTCTCCGAGTACTGCGAGATGGTCACCCACCCGGGCCAGGCACGGCATGTCATCGACCGCGCCTTCAAGACCGCGCTGACCACCCGCGGCGTGGCGACGATCGTGATCCCCAACGACATCCAGGAGGAGGACGCCCAGCCCTCCCCGCCCAAGGCACACGGTTCGGTGTTCTCCAGCGTGGGCTGGAGCCGCCCCCGCGTCCTTCCCGACCCCGATGAGCTGCGCCGCGCCGCCGATGTCCTCAACGAGGGCGAGAGGGTCGCCATCCTCGTCGGCCAGGGCGCGGCCGATGCCGCGGGCGAGGTCGTCGGAGTGGCGGAGCTGCTGGGTGCCGGAGTGGCCAAGGCGCTGCTGGGCCGGGATGTCCTGCCCGACGACCTGCCCTATGTGACCGGGCCGATCGGTCTGCTGGGCAGCACCGCGAGCGACAAGATGATCAAGGAGTGCGACACCCTCTTCCTGATCGGCACCAGCTTTCCGTACTCCGAGTGGCTGCCGGACGAGGGGCAGGCGCGCGGCGTCGAGATCGACATCGACGGCCGCATGATCGGTATGCGCTACCCCATGGAGGCGCATCTGGTGGGCGATGCGCAGGAGACCCTCAAGGCGCTCCTCCCGCTGCTGCGGCGCAAGGAGAAGCGGACCTGGCGGAAGAAGGTCGAGAAGGATGTGCGGGAGTGGCTCACCATCTGCGACACCTGGGCCGGCCAGCACTTCGGGGACACCATCAACCCCCAGTCGGTGGCCGCCGAGCTCTCCTCGCGGCTGCCGGACCGGGCGATCCTCACCGCCGACTCCGGATCGGCCACCAACTGGTGGGCGCGCCATCTGAAGCTGCGCGACGGAATGGACGCCTCGCTGTCCGGGACGCTGGCCACCATGGGCCCCGGAGTGCCGTACGCGATCGCGGCGCGCTTCGCGTATCCCACCCGCCCGGTGATCGCCTTCGTGGGAGACGGCGCCTTCCAGATGAACGGCATGAACGAGATGATCACCGTCAAGCGCTATATGGACCGGCTGGCGGGCGGCCCGCCGTTCGTCTTCTGCGTCTTCAACAACCAGGACCTCAACCAGGTCACCTGGGAGCAGCGCGCCATGGCCGGGGACCCGAAGTACCCCGCCTCCCAGGTCATCCCCGACGTCCCCTACGGGGCGTACGCCGAGCTGCTGGGGCTGCGGGGGATCCGCTGCGAGTCCCCCAAGAAGGTCGGCAGGGCCTGGGACGAGGCGCTGGCCAGTGACCGCCCGGTCGTCCTGGAGTTCATGGTCGACCAGGAGATCGCGCCGATCCCGCCCCATCTCATGGTCCCCATGGCGAAGAAGACCGTGAAGGCCGCGCTGCACGACCCCGAGCTGGCCGGGATCGCCCACCGGGGCATCCGGCAGAAGGTCGCCCAGTACGCCGAGCGCCTGCCGGGACGCGGACACGCCTGACGGAAGGGGAAGCACGGCATGCGTACCGCGAGCGAGCTGGAGCGGGCACTGCGTGCGGAGGTGGACGCCGAGGTCAGGTTTGACGCGGGCAGCCGGGGCGCTTACGCCACGGACGGCTCCAACTACCGCCAGGTGCCCATCGGCGTCGTCGTCCCGCGCGATGTGGAGGCCGGGGCGCGGGCGGTGGAGGTGTGCGCCCGCTTCGGCGCGCCCGTCCTGTCGCGGGGTGGCGGCACCAGCCTGGCCGGTCAGTCCACGAACACCGCCGTGGTGATCGACTGGAGCAAGTACTGCCACGCCCTGGTCTCGGTGGATCCCGAGGCGCGCAGCTGTGTGGTGGAGCCGGGGCTGGTGCTGGACGAGCTCAACCGCCAACTGGCCGATCTCAAGCTACAGTTCGGGCCCAAGCCGTCCACGCACAGCCACTGCGTGCTGGGCGGCATGATCGGCAACAATTCGTGCGGCGCCTCGGCCCAGTCGTACGGCAAGACCGTGGACAACGTGCGCCGCCTCGAAGTCCTCACCTACGACGGCGTGCGCATGTGGGTGGGGCCGACGTCCAAGGCCGAGCGGGCGCGGATCGCGGCGGAGGGCGGCCGCCGGGCCGAGATCTACGACGGGCTGGACCGCGTGGTCGGCGAGTACCTCGCGGACATCCGGCGCGGCTACCCGAAGATCCCGCGCCGGGTCTCCGGCTACAACCTGGACTCGCTGCTGCCGGAGAACGGCTTCGACGTGGCCCGGGCCCTGGTGGGCAGCGAGGGCACCCTGGTGACGGTGGTGCGCGCCGAAGTGGACCTGGTGCCGGTGCCCCCGTACCAGTCGCTGCTGGTGCTCGGCTACGAAGACATCTGTACCGCCGCCGACGATGTGCCCCGGCTCCTGGAGCACTGCACCCCCGGCGAACTGGAGGCCCTCGACGGGCGGATGGCCCAGCTGATGCGCGAGGAGCACGCGTATCTCGAATCCCTCAACTCCCTCCCCGAGGGCGGGAGTTGGCTGATGGTGCAGTTCTACGGGGACACCCAGGAGGACGTCGACGAGCAGGCGCACGCGCTGCTGCGCTCGGTGGGGCGGGACGAGAAGGACGCCACGGTGGCCTTCTCCGACGACCCCCGGCGCGAGCAGCGGATGCTCAAGGCCCGCGAGGCGGGCCTCGGGGTGACCGCGCGCCCGCCGGACGCCCGGGAGACCTGGGAGGGCTGGGAGGACTCCGCCGTCCCGCCCGAGCGCCTGGGGGAGTATCTGCGCGGTCTCAAGGACCTGTTCGCGGAGTTCGGCTACGACCATCCGTCGCTGTACGGCCACTTCGGGCAGGGCTGTGTGCACACCCGCATCCCGTTCGGGATGAAGACCGCCGACGGCGTGGCCGACTTCCACCGCTTCGTGGAACGCGCCGCCGACCTGGTGGTCTCGTACGGCGGCTCGCTGTCCGGCGAGCACGGGGACGGGCAGGCGCGGGGCGAACTGCTCACCCGTATGTTCGGCGAGCGACTGGTGAGCGCGTTCGGCGAGGTGAAGGCGGTGTTCGACCCGGAGAACCGGATGAACCCCGGCAAGGTCACCGGCCCGAGTCCCGCCAAGGTCACCGGTCAGGGCCCTGGCAAGGCCACCGGCCCGGGTCCCGGCACGGTCACCGGCCCGGGTCCCGGCACGGTCACCGGCCCGAATCCGGTCGACGGTCAGCTGCGCCTGGGCCCGGGGTGGCGGCCGGCCACGCCCGACACCCACTTCGGCTACCCCGACGACGAGCACTCCTTCACCCGCGCGGTCATGCGCTGTGTCGGCATCGGCAACTGCCGAAGCCACCACGGTGCCGTGATGTGCCCGTCGTACCGGGCCACCAACGAGGAGGAGCACTCCACCCGCGGCCGGGCCCGGCTGCTGTTCGAGATGCTCGACGGCCACCCGGACTCCGCCGTCACCGACGGCTGGCGCTCGACCGAGGTCCGTGACGCCCTGGACCTGTGCCTGGCGTGCAAGGGCTGCAAGTCCGACTGCCCGACCGGTGTCGACATGGCGACGCTCAAGGCCGAGTTCCTCGCCCACCACTACGCGGGCCGCCCGCGCCCGGTGGCGCACTACTCCATGGGCTGGCTGCCGGTGTGGGCCCGGCTCTCCCGTATCGCGCCCTCGCTGGTCAACACCGTGGCCCGGGCGCCGGGGGTGGCCGGTCTCGGCAAGCGGCTGGCCGGGGTGGAGGGCGCGCGCCAGGCGCCGGTGTTCGCACCGGAGTCCTTCCTCCAGTGGTGGCGGGCCCGCGCCACCGAGGAGCCGGACCCGGCCGACCCGCGGACCGTGGTGGTGTGGCCCGACACCTTCAGCACCTACTTCCACCCCTCGGTCGCCATCTCGGCCGTCCGGGTGCTGGAGGACGCCGGCTTCCGGGTCGCCGTACCGACCGAGCCCGTGTGCTGCGGTCTGACCTGGATCTCCACCGGGCAACTGACCACGGCGAAGCGGGTGTTGCGGCGTACGCTGCGGGTGCTGCGGCCCTATCTCGAGGCGGGCACCCCGGTCATCGGCCTCGAACCCTCCTGCACCGCGGTGTTCCGGGCCGACGCACCCGAACTGATGCCCGCCGACCAGGACGTGGAGCGGCTGGCCGGACAGTTCCGCACCTTCGCCGAACAGCTCATCCACCACGCCCCCGACGGCTGGCGGCCACCCGCGCTCAGTCGGCAGGCCGTCGTCCAGACCCACTGTCACCAGCACGCCATCATGAAGGACGACGCGGACCGCGAACTGATGCGGCGCGCCCATCTCGTCACCGACGTCCTGGACGAGGGCTGCTGCGGCCTCGCCGGAAACTTCGGCTTCGAACGCGGCCACCACGAGGTCTCGATGGCCATCGCGGAACAGGGCGTGCTGCCCGCCGTGCGCGCGGCCGCCCCCGGCAGCCTGCTGCTCGCGGACGGCTTCAGCTGCCGCACCCAGATCGAGCAGGGCGACACCGGCCGCGGGGCCCTCCACCTGGCCGAGGCGTTGGCCCTGGGCCTCGACACCACCCTGCCCAGCGAACGGCCCGAACGCCTGGCCCAGCGCACGGACCCGCCCTCGCGCACGGCCCGCTGGGCGACCACCGCGGGTGCCGCCGCCCTCACGGCGACGGCCGTGGCGGGGGCCGCCGCGGGGGTCGGCCGCGCCGCCTCGCGACGCACGCGCCGCGGGGGAGGGTGACCGCACGGTGGTGACGGATCGCGTCGTGGCGGGAGGCGCGGGCGAGTACGTCGTGGACGGGGTGGACAGCGCCGTCTACACGGTGCCCACCGACGCCCCCGAGGCCGACGCCACCCTCGGCTGGGACAGCACCACCCTCGTCCTCGCCACCGTCCGCTGCGGCCGGGTCACCGGACTCGGCTACACCTACGCCCCCGCCGCCACGGCCCTGGTCGTCGACGATCTGCTCGCCGACGTGGTCACCGGCACCCCGGCCCTCGATGTGCCACGCGCGAACGAGGCCATGCACCGCGCCGTGCGCAACGCCGGACTGCCCGGCGTGGCCGCACAGGCCATCGCCGCCGTGGACATCGCCCTGTGGGACTGCAAGGCCCGCCTGCTCGACCTGCCCCTCGTCCACCTCCTGGGCAGGGCGCGGGACGAGGTGCCGGTGTACGGCAGCGGCGGCTTCACCACGTACGACGCCGAGCGCCAGGACCGCCAACTGCGCGGCTGGACCGAGGAAGAGGGCATCCCCCGCGTCAAAATCAAGATCGGGGAGTCGTGGGGGCGGTGCGAGGACCGCGACCGGAAACGCGTCGCCGAGGCCCGTACGAGCATCGGCGACACCACCGCCCTGTACGTGGACGCCAACGGCGGCTACGCCGCCAAACAGGCCGTACGCATGGCCGACACGCTCGCCGACCACGGTGTGACCTGGTTCGAGGAACCCGTCTCCTCCGACCACCTCACCACCCTCGCCACCGTCCGCGACCGGGTCCCGATGGAGGTCACGGCCGGTGAATACGGCTACACCCTGCCCTACTTCGCGCATATGCTCGCCGCCGGTGCCGTGGACTGCCTCCAGGCCGACGTCACCCGCTGCGGCGGCATCACCGTCTGGCTGCGCGCCGCCGCCCTCGCCCATGGCCAGGGCCTCGAGATCTCCGGCCACTGCGCCCCCCACGCCCACGCCCACGCCGCCGCGTCCGTGCCCAACCTGCGCCACCTGGAGTGGTTCCACGACCATGTGCGCATCGAGCGCCTCCTGTTCGACGGCACCCTCGCACCCGACGGCGGCAGCCTCACCCCGGGCCACGACGGAGCGCCCGGGCTGGGGCTCACCCTGAACGGCGAGCGGGCCCGGCCGTACCGGGTGGCCTGAGCCGTACGACAAGGCGCCGAGCGCACTCACTCGGTCGAGCCCAGTCGAGCGCACTCACTCATGGGGGACGACGGCCACATGGCCCACCACGGGGCCGTCCGGCCCCTCGGCCGAGGGCTTTCCGCCCCCAGGACACCGCTCACCGGCGGTGTCACAGTGGACCGCGTCAGGCAGGAGAGGCGGGATGTCGATGCGTGCCCATGTCGGCGACCAACTGATTGTCGAGAGCCCCACCACCGGTGCCACCAAACGCGACGGTGAGATCGTCGGACTCCACCATGACGACGGGACACCTCCCTATGACGTGCGGTGGTCGGACTCGGACCAGATCACCCTTGTGTTCCCCGGCCCGGACGCACACATTCACCCCACCGGGGACGAACCGGGACGGCAGTGGGAGGAGACGGGCCACCGCGGCTCCGCGACGACACCCAGCGGCGCTCGTTCGCTCTCCGAAGCAGTGGTCATGTCGCTGGTGGAGGACGCCACGGCCGCGCCCTCGATGCACAACGCCCAGCCCTGGCGGTTCGAGTACTCCCGGCGCAGCCGCGTGTTCCGGCTCAGGGCCGACCTGCGGGGCGCCCTGCCGCACTCCGACCCCGAGCTCCGCGCCCTGCACATCGGCTGTGGCGCCGCCCTGATGAACCTGCGGGTCGCGGTGGCGCACGAGGGCTGGGAGGCGGCGACCCGGCTGCTGCCCGACCCCGTGGACCCGTTGCTGCTGGCCTCCGTGACCCTGACCCGCCCGCTCGGCGACGAGGCCGATCCGGCCGCCCTGTACCCGGCCGTGCGCACCCGCCACACCAGCCGGTACCCCTTCGCCGAGACCGAGATCCCCGCGCCCGTACGGACCGCCCTCGCCGACGCCGCGCACCGGGAGCACGTTTCGCTGTCCTTCGTCTCCGGCTGGCATCTCCAGTACGTCGTGGACCTGGCGCTGGAGGCCGAGGCCCGCAACCTCACCGACGCGGGCGTCGCCGCGGACCTGGCCCGCTTCACCCGCGCCGCGGACGACACCCGGCCGGCCACCGAAGGCGTTCCGGAGTACGCCTTCGGGCCCCGCCGCCGGATCGGCAAGGTCCCCGTACGTGACTTCGCGGGTGGCAGGACCGTCCCCGGCCGCCCGGTCGGCGACTTCGAGACCTTCCCCCACCTGGTGTTGCTGAGCACCGCGCGCGACCACCCGGTGGACTGGCTGCGCACCGGCCAGGCGGTGGAGCGGGTGCTGCTGCGCGCCACCCTGGAGGGGCTGTCCGCCTCGTTCGTCACCCAGGCCCTCGAATGGCACGACCTGCGCTGGCCACTGCGCGACCCGACGTCGGCCATGGCCCATGCGCAGATGGTGCTGCGGCTGGGGTACGGCCCCCGGGGCAGACAGACCCCCAGGCGGCCGGTCCACGACGTCCTGGACATCGAGCCGTAGCCCCGGCGGCGACGGCCCGCCGCGAAATCCGTTGTGGAGACCCCCGTCCACGGGCCATATCGGCAGCGCCGGGCGCTGGTGCTTAAGGGCTTAATCACCAAGGCTGACGCGTCACACCTCATCACACTCAGGGAGTGAGCATGAGCCTTGACCTGGCGCGCCGTCGTCTTCTGTCGGCCGCGGGCGCGGTGGGTGTCGCGGGCGCACTCGGCCCGGCCCCCTCCGCCGCGTTCGCGGCCTCCGGCCGTCGGCCGTCCGGATCCCGTCGTCCGTCCGGCTCCCGTCGTCCGGCCGCGACGATCATCCACGGTGGGCGGGTGCTGACCGGGCTGCCGTATGTGCCGCAGCAGGAGGCCCTCGCCGTGGGAAGGGACGGGAGGATCCTCGCGGTCGGCCCGGCGTCCGTGGTGCGGCGCCTGGCCGGGAGGGACACGGAGTTCGTCGACGCCCGTGGCGGCACCGTCATGGCGGGGATCATCGACGCCCATGCCCACTGCCTGGAGGCCGGGTGGCGCTCGCTCAACCCGTCCCTGGGCAATGAGACGTACACCGTCGCCGCGCTCCAGGCGAAGCTCACCGGTTTCCTGAACGCGAGCGAGGGCCAGGAGCCCGATGGATGGCTGGTGGTGGAGGACTGGAACCCGGTGGGCCTGCCGGCCGGGACCGAGACCCACCACCGCCTCCTGGACGCGCTGCCGACCCGCCGCCCGATCGCGCTCAAGGGCTCGGACGCCCACAACATGTGGGTCAACCAGCGGGCCCTGGAGCTGGCGAAGATCACGTCGAGCACCCCGGACCCGGCCGGTGGCCATATCGTCCACGACGCGGCCGGAGCGCCGTCCGGGTTGCTCAAGGACACCGCGCAGGACATCGTCGCGGCGGTGATTCCGCCACCGGACCAGGACAGGGCGCTGGCCGCCGCGGCGAAGGCCCTCCGCCAGGCGGCCTCCAACGGCATCACCACGTACATGGACGCCGCCACCGGGACCGAAGGACTGCGCGCCTACGCCGACCTGGCCGCCTCGGACCGGCTGCCGCAGCGGGTGATTCCCGCGCTGCGCCTGGACATCGAGCTCGTCCGCGACCCGAAGGCCGCGCTGGCCCACGTCAACGAGCAGCGCACGGCGTACGGACAGGTGCCGGGCCTGTGCTTCGGGACGGCGAAGGTCTTCCTCGACGGCGTGATCGAGCACCCCGCGCAGACCGCCGCGCTGCTGGAGCCGTACCTCGACGGCGACGGCGAACCCACCGACAACCGCGGCGACTTGTACGCCACCCCCACCGAGTACGGGCGGCTGGCGACCGTACTGGACCGGGCCGGGTGGCAGTTGCACGCACACGCGATCGGGGACCGCGCGGTGCGTACCGCACTGGACGGCTATGAGGCGGCGGTACGCGCCAACGGCCGCCGTGGCAACCGGCACACCATCGCCCATCTTCAGCTGGTGCACCCGGACGACTACCGGCGCTTCGCACCGCTGGGCGTCGTCGCCTGCATGCAGCTTCAGTGGGCGATGCGCAACGTGTGGACGATGGACGCCCTCCTGCCCTACATCGGCCCGGACCGCCACCGGCTGATGTATCCGGCGCGCAGCCTGGAGCGGTACGGCGCGGCGCTGGCCGGGGGATCGGACTGGCCGGTGGACCCGCTCGACTCGTTCAACCAGATCCGCACCGCGATCGACCGGGAGGGCGAGGACGGGGCGCTGTACCCGGAGCGGGAGGGCATCAGCCGCTCCACCAGCCTGCGCATGCACACGGCGGGCTCGGCCCATCAGCTCCGTATCGACCACGAGACCGGTGTGCTCACCCCGGGCCGGGCCGCCGATGTGATCGTGCTCGACCGGGATGTGACCCGAGTGCCGGTCAAGGACATCACCGGTACCAGGGTCCGTCTGACGCTGGCGGGCGGCAGGCGCGTGTGGGACGCGGACCAGCCCGGCGCCGAGGCGGCCGCCGCATCGTTCACGGCGCCCCGGCCCGCCTCCCTCACCACCGTGCACGGCCGTCACGCCGCCTGCGGCTGCCACCGCTGACCCGTAGTCGCCGCCGTCCGCCCGGCCCGCTACGGGGTGTCCGGCGGTTTGCCCCTTCCCGCAGCATCGATATGCGGCTCCGCCGCGCGGCAGGGGCTCCGCCCCTGGACCCCGTCTTCCAGCCCCTCCGGCGATTGAGGAGCGGGGTCTGGGGCGGAGCCCCCACGCGGCGGAGCCGCATATCGACGCTGCGTGGGAAGGGGCGGGTAGGGGAAAGCAGCCCGCCGCAGGCGTACGCGTACCGTCGGGCACCCCTAGTAGCCGACGGTGAAGTGCGTGTCCTCGCCGCGGTTCTCCAGCTCGTCGAGGACCGCCACGGCGAGGTCTTCCGCCGAGACGCGGGACCCGCCGTCGGCGGCGGTGATGAGGGTCGTCGTGCCGCGCCGGTACTTTCCGGTGCGGTGCCCGGGCTCGAGGAGGGCGGGTGGGCTGAGGTAGACCCAGTCGGCCGAGTGGGCCCGGCAGACGTCCAGCTGCGCGGCGCTGGCGGCGGCGATGGCACGGAAGGGTTCCGGAACGTACTCCGGGCTGTCCAGGACGAGCCGGTCGGGGTGGCCCGGGTCCCGCAGCGGCGCGGCGCCGCCGACGACGAGAATGCGCGTCCGGGCCGTCTCGGCGGCGGTGAGCAGCGCCGCCGTGGTCCTGACGGCGGTGTCCTCGTGACCGGGGGCGGGTCGGGTCGCGGCCACGATCGCGTCGGTGCCGGTGAAGAGTCGGCTCATGTGGTCGGGGTCGTCGGCGTCGCCCCGCACGGCGATCACTCCGGGTGGCGGGGCGGCCGTCGGCTCCTTGCGGAACACCGCGACGAGGTCGTGGCCCCGGCTCACGGCTTCGTCGACGACACGCGAGCCCACCATTCCGGCGGCTCCGACAACGGCGATCTTCATCGAGATGTCCCTTCCGGGGTGGGGGCGGGAGCGGGAGCGGGGGCGGAGACGGAGTCGTGTTCGGGCGTCCGCGTACGGGCGCGGGTACGGGCGCGAGCGCGCGGCGGAAGCTGTCCCGCGACGATCGCGGCGAGCGACAGCGCGAATCCCACGAGCTGGACCGGGCCGAGCGTCTGGTCGAGCACGATGGCGCCGAGAACCGCTGCCACCAGCGGTGAGAGCAGGGCGAGAACCGCGACCGAGGCCACGGGCAGGCTGGTGATGCCCTGGAACCACAGGGCGTAGGTGATCAGACCGCCGACCAGCCCCAGCCAGAGGTAGCCGAGCGCGGCGGGCAGGTCGATCGCGGGCGGCGCCCCCTCGGCGAGGAAGGTGAGGGGCACCAGGAAGAGCCCGCCCGCGGTGAGTTGCCACCCGGCGAAGGTGGTGGCACCGACCCCGGCGGGGCGCCCCCAGCGCTTGGTGAGCGTCACACCGAGCGCCATCGTGACCGCGCCCGCGAGGCCCGCCACGACCCCGACGGTGTCGAGCGCCGCGTTCGGCCCGATCACCACGAGCCCGACGCCGACGACGCCCGTCACACCCCACAGGAGGCGCCACGGCGAAAGGCGCTCATGGAGCACGGTGACGGCCAGGACGGCCACGACCAGCGGCTGGGCCGCCGCCAAGGTGGCGGCCACGCCACCCGGCAGGCGTTCGGCCGCGACGAACAGCAGCGGGAGGAACAGCCCGATGTTCAGCACGCCGAGCGCCGCGGCCTTCCCCCACCAGGCGCCGCGCGGCAGCGTCCGGGTGAGGGCCAGCGCGATCAGACCGGCGGGCAACGCGCGCAGGAACCCCGCGAAGAGCGGATGTCCCTCGGGGAGCAGTTCGGTGGTGACGACATACGTCGTGCCCCACACCGAGGGCGCGAGCGCCGTCAGGGCGGTGCGTGGCAGGTTTCCGTGGCGGACACCGCCGGCCCCGCCGGAAGCCACTTCTGTGGTGTGCCGTGTCATGCCTGGAAGTCTCGTCCCGGGGCCATTGATGAGTCCAACACATGTTTGTCACCTCATCGATCTCGATCCACGATGGATCCATGGAGCTCCAGCAGATGCGGTACGTCGTCGCCGTCGCCGAGACGAACAGCTTCACTCGCGCCGCGGAACGGTGTCTGGTCGTCCAGTCCGCCCTCAGCCACCAAATCGCCCGCCTGGAGAAGGAGTTGGGTGCGAGACTCTTCGAGCGCACCAGCCGCCGGGTGCGGCTGACACCGGCCGGTGCGGCCTTCCTCCCGGCCGCCCGCCAGTGCCTGGACGCCGCCGATCGCGCGGCCGCCGAGGTCGCCGCGGCCGTCGGGGAGGTACGCGGACGGCTCGCCGTGGGCCTGATCCCCACCGTCACCGCGGTCGACATCCCGGGCGCGCTGCGCGACTTCCGCGAGCGGTATCCGCGGGTGCGCGTCAGCCTGCGGGTGGGCGCCAGCGACGACCTCGTCGAGCAGGTGAAGGAAGGCGCCCTCGACGTGGCGTTCCTCGGCCTGCCGACCACCGCCCGCCCACAAGGCGTCGACGCCCATGAACTCGCGCGTGACCGGCTCGTCGCCGTGGTCGCGCCGGACCATCCCCTCGCCGGGGAGTCACAGGTCGACCTGCGCAGGCTCTCCTCCGAGGTGTTCGTGGACCTCCCGGCCGGGACCGCCGGGCGCGCCCAGTCCGACCTGGCCTTCGAGGCCGCCGGACTCACCCGTGACGTGGCCTTCGAAGTGACCAGCGCGGATTTCATCGCCCGGCTGGTCGCCCCGGGCCTCGGCGTGGCGATGCTTCCCACCGCCTACGCGCCTCATCTCGCGGGCGTCGTCACCGTCGAGGTCGCCGACGCACCGGCCCGCGTCGAGTACGTCATCTGGAGCCGCTTCAGCCGCACACCGGCGGCGACGGCCTTCCTCACGGCGCTGGACATCACGCCCACGGAAGCCTGACGCACGCGACGGGACCGGGGCCACCTCACGACGCCTGCCGGCGGGATCGGCGGGATCAGCGGGATCGGCGCGTCGAGGACGAACGAACCACCAGCCGGGTCCCGAGCACCACGGGCGGCGGTGTGCACGGCGGATCCTCCACCAGGCTCACCAGCGCGTCGACAGCCGCCGTTCCGGCCTCCTCGGGGGCCAGCGACACCGTCGACACGGGCGGCACCGTGCGCCCGTAGGCCGGATCCTCGCTGCCGCACACCACCATCAGGTCCTCCGGCACCGAAAGCCCGCACCGCGCGGCCGCCGCCAGGATCTGACGGCCGCACGGGTCGTACAGGCCGAACACCGCGTCCGGGCCGCCCTCCCCGGTCAGCAGGGCGTCCAGCCCCCGTCCCGCGGAGTCGTCCTCGTCGAACGGGACCACGCACGGCCGCACACCGGCCCGCGCACACCACCGCCGGTAGGCCGTCGCGCTCGCGCGGCTGTAGTACTCCTGGGTGGGCCCGGCGATCAGCGCGATCCGCTCCGCGCCCTGCCCGGCCAGATGCTCAAGGACCCGGCGGGTCATGGCCTCGTGGTCGTTGTCGACCCAGGTCTCCCGCGCCCGCAGATCCTCGGGACGGCCGTCGAACACCAGGGGCAGACCGCGAGCGCGCAGCACCCGCACCACGGGGTCGCCGGTCGGACTGTCCAGCACCACCACCCCGGCGGCCGGGAGAGTGCGCCACATGTGCTCGGCCGGTCCCGAGGGCATCGCCATCAGCGCGTAGCCACGCCGGTGCGCGGCGACGGTGGCCGCGCTGATGGCCCGGGCGAAGTACGGCACGCTCGCGAAGTCCCAGGCGCTGTCGCCATGAGCGGTCACCGCGAGCCCCAGGGTGCGCCCGCCGCCGCCCACCGGGCCGTAACCGAGCGCACCGGCCACCGCCCGCACCCTCGCCCGCGTCGCCTCCGAGACCCGGCCGGTGCCGTTGAGCACGTTGGACACCGTCGCGGTCGAGACCTCCGCCGCCCGTGCCACATCCCCGATCGTCACCCTCGACACGCCCGGCAGAATACGCTCCCGCCCCCGCGCCACCCGCCGATGTCGCGCGTGGGGGGCGGGCGATGGGGACGGGGCGGTCCAACCGGACGAGTTACGGGCCCGACTCCGGGGAACGCGCCACGGAACGGAAAGGATTACGCAGATGCCCAAGATCGCCATAATCCTCGGCAGCACCCGCCCCGGCCGCAACGGCGAGGCCGTCGCCCAGTGGGTCTTCGACGTCGCCCGGCGGCGCACCGACGCGGAGTACGAGCTGGTCGACATCGCCGACTACCGGCTCCCCCTCCTGGACGAGGCGGTCCCGCCGTCGCTGGGCCAGTACTCGCAGCCGCACACCAGGGCCTGGGCCGAGAAGATCGCCTCCTTCGACGGCTTCGTGTTCATCACCCCCGAGTACAACCACTCCACCTCCGGCGCGCTGAAGAACGCCATCGACTTCCTGTACGCCGAGTGGAACAACAAGGCCGCCGGCTTCGTCGGCTACGGCAGCGCCGGTGGCACCCGCGCGGTCGAGCACCTGCGCCTGGTCATGGCCGAGCTCCAGGTGGCCGATGTGCGCGCACAGGTCTCGCTGTCCCTGTTCACCGACTTCGAGGAGTTCAGCAGATTCACCCCCGCCGAGCACCAGACCGAGGCCGTGAACACCCTGCTCGACCAGGTCGTCATCTGGAGCACCGCGATGGCCACGGTCCGCGCTGCCTAGCCCGGCGAACGCTCCTCACGCCCGTGTATCGGACCTTGTCGGCAGCGGATGGCGGCCGGTCAGCCAGTCCCGGCGGAGCAGCGGCAGCGTGCTCTCCACGTCCCGGACGCCGGTGACCGGCAGCCGTACCTCGAAGCGTGTGCCGGGACGTCCGTCGGGCCGGTCCAGTACGGTGATCCGGCCCCGGTGCAGGGCGATCTGCTGGGCGACCAGGGTCAGGCCGAGGCCGGAGCCGGGGCTGTCCGGGCCGCGCCGGAAGCGCTGGAAGACCTCCTCGCGGCGTTCGGGTGGGATGCCGGGGCCGTGGTCGTCCACGGTGAGCACGGCGAGCGGCTGCCGCGGGTCGCCGGTGTGGCGCAGGGTCACCTCGATGTGGGCCGTGCCGTCGGTGGCGCGGCCATGGGTCCAGGCGTTGGTCAGCAGGTTGTCCACCGCCGAGCGCAGCCCCTCCTCCCAGCCGTGCACCAGCAGCCCCGGGGTGGTGCGCACGGACACCTCGGCGTCCGGGTGGGTGCGCCGCAGGCCGGAGACGGACGCGTCCAGCACCTCCGTGAGGTCCAGCGACGTGAACGCGTCCGCCTCGACCAAGTCGCCCTGCGCGAGCGCCCTGAGCATCACCAGCAGCCCCAGCAGCCGGGTGTGTTCGCGGCCCAGGTCGTCGAGTACCTCCGCCCGGTCCACGGGGTCCAGGTCGGGGTGGTCGGCGAGGATGTCGATGTTGGTGCGCATGCTCATCAGCGGGGTGCGCAGCTCGTGGGACGCGGTCGCGGCGAACGCGCGGGCGGTGGCCAGCGCCTCCCCGGTGCGTTCGACCTGCTCGTCGTAGCGGGCGAGAACGGTTTGCAGCGTGTACGCCAGATCGTCGACCTCGCCGACACGGGTCGGCGTGTGCTCCAGGCGTACGGCGCTGGTCCTCGGGTCCAGACCGCTGGTGCGCCGCTGCAACCGCCGCAGCGGCCGCACCGCGCGGGCCGCGAGCGCCCACGTGGTGGCCCCGGCCAGGGGCGCGGCCACCAGCGCCCCGAACACGACCCGTTGGCGCACCAGCGCCAGCTCCTCCTCGGTGGTGTCCGGCGAGAACAGCCACAGATTCGGCGTGGTGCCCTCTTTCGCGGCACCGACACGCAGCGACAGGACCAGCCAGTCCGTGTCGTCGGAGGTCACGGTGACCGGCTTGGGGGCGGTGCGGGGCAGTGAGGGCAACGGGTCGGGTTGCGGCCCGGCCGAGATCGTGCCCCCGGGCGCGGTCAGCCGGATGCCCACGTCCCGCGCGGAGTTGACCAGCCGCCGCTGCCGGGTCTGCTCCATGACCGGGCGGTCGGTCCCGGCGACATCGAGGAACGCCTTGGCGTTCTTGGCGACGACCGTGGCGCGAGCGCGCAGCTGGGAGTTCTGGTGTGCGCGCAGGTCGTCGCCGACCAGACGCAGCAGCAGCCAGCCGGAGGCCAGCACCAGCAGCGGCACGCTCACGCCGACCGCGAGCGCGATGCGGGTGGACAGTCTCATGGCGCCTCCCCGGCTGACGTTTCCCGGGGCAGTCCGGCGTTGCCTGCCATGCACACCTCTGTTCCGCGGCGGTCGAACGCGTCCGTCCGAGGAACAGATGAAAGCATCGACACGGCCGGGTCGGCGAGTCCACGCCGTTCTCACGTGTGCGGGAAAGGCTCGGCCAGCGACGTAAGCACATGGTCGGCCTCCGCGGCACGCAGCTCGGCCGCGGAGTAGTGGCCGCTCGCGACCCCCACCGCCGTCGCGTTCGCGGCGTGCCCGGCCTCGATGTCGCGAGGCGTGTCCCCGACCACGTAGACATCGGACCGGCCCAGATCGTGCCCGTGCAGCCGGGCGGCCTTCGCCAACGCCAGGCGGGTGATCTCCGCACGGTCCGGGGAGTCCGAGCCGTAGGCGCCGAACACGAAATAGCGGCCCAGGCCGCCCGGTTCCATCTTGATCCGGGCCGCGCCCTCCATCGCGCCGGAGATGAGCCCGAGGATGATCCCCGCGTCCGTGATCCGCCGCAGGGTGTCTTCGACACCGTCCATGACGCGATACCCCTCCGAGGTCCGGATGTCCTCCGAGAGATGCCACAGATACGCCGCGTACAGGCGGGCCATCTCATCGTGACTGGGCTCGCGGCCGAGCACGGCCCGGAACGTCTCCCGGCCGACCTGCGGATCCGTCTCCCCGGCCGAGGTGTGTTCTCCGATATCGGCGGCCACGCCGTGCAACCGGTCGAAGGCCCAGGCCCAACTCCGGGCTCCCGAGCCGCCGGTGTGGATCAGGGTTTCGTCGATGTCGAAGAGCACCGCTACCGGTCCGGCCATCACACGCATCTCCTCCGGTTCCGCCTGCTTCCAGGGTGCGCGGTGGCACCGGGGGCGGCCAGTTGCGGGGCCGCGGTGTTGGTGGTGCCGTTGAAATGACGGGGGCAGCACCCCCGGAGGGCCGAGAGGGGGAGCGACCGGACGATCGTCTCCGACACTTCGCGGGGCTTCGCAGACATCCATCGAGCGCACGGAGGGCGGCGTCGCCATGACCGACCTGGACACGCTGTCGGTGAACACGATCCGCGGACTGTGCATGGACGCGATCCAGAAGGCGAATTCGGGACACCCCGGAACGCCCATGGGGATGGCGCCCGTCGCGTACACACTGTGGCAGCGGTTTCTGCGTTTCGACCCCGCCGATCCCATTTGGCCGAACCGCGACCGCTTCGTGCTCTCCGAGGGCCATGCCTCCGCCCTGCTCTGGTCGCTGCTGCACCTGACCGGTGTGCGCACGGTCGACCCCGAGTACGAGGTGCTGGGCCGTCCGGCGGTGACCCTCGACGATCTGAAGTCCTTCCGGCAGCTCGACTCGCGCTGCCCCGGCCACCCCGAGTACCGGTGGACGAGCGGCGTCGAGACGACCACCGGCCCGCTCGGCCAGGGCGTCGCCACCTCCGTCGGCATGGCGATCGCCGGGCAGTGGCTGGCGGCGCGGTACAACCGCGACGACTTCGCGCTCTTCGACTTCGACGTGTACGCGCTCGCCGGAGACGGCTGCATGATGGAGGGCGTCTCCTCCGAGGCGGCCTCGCTCGCCGGACACCTTCGGCTGTCCAATCTGTGCTGGATCTACGACTCCAACCGGGTCACCATCGAGGGCCACACCGACATCACCTTCACCGAGGACGTCGCCGCGCGCTTCCTGGCCTACGGCTGGAACGTGACCACCGTGGCCGACGCCAACGACCTCGGCCGGATCGGCCGCGCCTTCCACTCCTTCCGCGCCGAGGCCGCGCGCCCGACCCTGATCCTCGTCCACAGCCACATCGGGTACGGCTCACCGGTCGAGGACTCACCGAAGGCACATGGGGCGCCGTTCGGACCGGAGGGGGTCAAGGCCACCAAGCGCGCCCTCGGCCTGCCACCCGACGCCGACTTCCACATCCCCGACGGGGTGCCCGACTGGTTCGCACGGGGGATCGGGGCGCGCGGCGCCCAGCTGCGCAGCCACTGGGAGAAGACGTTCGACGCCTACCGCGGCGCCTACCCCGAGCTCGCCGACGAGTTGGAGCGGATCCAGCGCCGTGAGCTGCCGGACGGCTGGGAGACCGCGCTGCCCACCTTCCCGGCCGATCCGAAGGGCCTGGCGAGCCGCGACTCCTCGGGGCAGGTGCTGAACGCGGTGGCCAAGGCGGTGCCCTGGATGCTCGGCGGCTCCGCCGATCTGGCGCCTTCGACCAAGACCCGCCTCACCTTCGGCGGTGCGGGCGACTTCCAGCCGTATGACCACGCCGGGCGCAATCTGCACTTCGGCGTCCGGGAGCATGCGGCCGCCGCGGTGGCCAATGGAATGGCGCTGACGAAACTCCGTCCGTACTGGTCCGGGTTCCTGATCTTCTCCGACTACGCCAAGGCGGCCATTCGCCTCTCGGCGCTGATGGAGATCCCCACCGTGCACATCTTCACCCACGACTCCATCGGGGTGGGCGAGGACGGACCCACCCACCAGCCCGTCGAGCAGCTCGCCGGGCTGCGCGCCACGCCCGGGCTGCTGGTGTTCCGCCCCGCCGACGCGAACGAGGTCGCCGAGACCTGGCGGGTGGTCGCCGGTCTCCGCCGGGCGCCGGCCGCGCTGGTCCTCTCCCGCCAGCCCCTGCCCACCCTGGACCGCACTCGGCTCGGGGCGGCCACCGGTGTCGCGTGGGGCGCCTACGTCCTGGCGGACGCGGACCGGGGCGAGCCCGAGGTGATCCTGCTCGCCACCGGCTCCGAGGTGGCGCTGGCCCTGGCCGCACACGAGGAGCTGACCGCCGGGGGCATCGCGTCCCGCGTGGTCAGCATGCCGTGCTGGGAGCTGTTCGACCGTCAGCCGCGCGAGTACCGCGACCAGGTGCTGCCGCCCGCGGTCACGCGCAGGGTCGCGGTGGAGGAGGCCTCCACGTTCGGCTGGGACCGGTATGTCGGCGCGGACGGGGCCGTCGTCGGAATGCACACCTTCGGCGCCTCCGCACCCCTCAAACAGCTGCTCACGAAGTTCGGATTCACCCCCGAGCGCGTCGCGCAGGTGGCGCGCGAGCTGGTGGCCCCGGGCTGAGCGGGCGATGACGCGACAGGAGAGCACATGGCTACCGACACCCCGATGCAGCTCGGCATGGTCGGGCTCGGCCGGATGGGCGCGAACCTCGTGCGCCGGCTGATGCGCGACGGCCACCGCTGTGTGGTCTACGACGTCAGCGAAGGCGCCGTGCGGGAAATGGAGGGCGAGGGCGCCGTCGCCGCCCGCTCGCTCGGCGATCTGGTGGCGAAGCTGGAGCCGCCACGGGCCGTCTGGCTCATGCTGCCCGCCGCCGTCGTACAGCCCACCCTCGACCAGCTCACCGGGCTCCTCGACCCGGACGACGCCATCATCGACGGTGGCAACTCCTACTACCGCGACGACATCACCCGCGCGGCACGGCTCGCCCCGCACCGCATCCACTACCTGGACTGCGGAACCTCCGGCGGAGTCTGGGGACTTGAGCGCGGCTACTGCCTGATGATCGGCGGTGAGGACGGGCCCGTCGCCCGGCTCGACCCCATCTTCCGCACCATCGCGCCCGGCACCGGCTCCGCCGAGCCGACACCGAGCAGACACGGCGACGGGACGGCGCCGGAGGGCTATCTCCACTGCGGTCCGAACGGAGCCGGCCACTTCGTGAAGATGGTCCACAACGGGGTCGAGTACGGCATGATGGCCGCGATCGCCGAGGGGCTGAGCATCATCGACCACGCGGACGCCGGACTGCGCAAGCGCGCCGCCGACGCGGAGACCACCCCGCTGCGCGAGCCGGAGGCGTACCAGTACGAGATCGACGTCGGCGAGGTGGCCGAGGTGTGGCGCCGCGGCTCGGTCGTCGGTTCCTGGCTCGTCGACCTCACCGCCGACGCGCTGGCCCGGTCGCCGCGGCTGGATGAGTTCACCGGGCGGGTCTCGGACTCCGGCGAAGGGCGCTGGACGGTACGGGCCGCGATCGACGAGGGCGTGCCCGCCGCCGTGATCAGCACGGCGCTCACCGACCGCTTCCAGTCCCGCGGCCTCGGCGAGTTCGCCGACCGGGTGCTGTCCGCCATGCGCAGCGAGTTCGGCGGACACGCCGAGAAGAAGGCCGAGACCGAGAAGGGGAGCGGGCGATGACGGCACCGGACGACCATGTGATCGTGCTCTTCGGCGCCACCGGCGACCTCGCCAAGCGCAAACTGCTCCCCGGGCTGTACCACCTCGCCGCCGCGGGCCTCCTCCCCGACGGCTACCGCATCGTGGGCTCGGCCCCGGCCCGGTCCGCGATGAGCGACGACGCGTTCCGCGCCCACGCCCATGACGCGGTCGCCGCCTTCGGACGGTCCAAGCCGACCGGGCCGGTGTGGAAGTCCTTCGAGGAGTCGCTGTCCTTCGGCGCGGCCGGTCCCGAGGACCCCGGCCCGCTGCTCGCGGCCGTACGGGCGGCGGAGGACTCCCTCGGCGGGCCGTCCCACAGACTGTTCCACCTGGCCATTCCGCCCTCGGCGTTCGCGTCCACCATCGGCATGCTCGGCGACACGGACCTGGCCGAGAACGCGAAGGTGATCGTGGAGAAGCCCTTCGGCACCGATCTGGCGTCGGCGCGGGCGCTCAACGAGACGATCAACGCCGTCTTCGACGAATCCCGGGTCTTCCGCATCGATCACTTCCTCGGCAAGGAGTCGGTGGACAACGTCCTCGCCCTCCGGTTCGCCAACGGCATGTTCGAGCCCAACTGGAACCGGGATCACATCAGTTATGTGCAGATCGATGTCCCCGAGACGCTGGGCCTGGAGGGCCGTGCCCACTTCTACGAGGGCACCGGAGCCTTCCGGGACATGATCGTCACCCATCTGATCCAGGTGCTCGGCATCGTGGCGATGGAACCACCGGTCTCGCTCGCCGCCGAGCCGTTGCGCGACGAGAAGGACAAGGTCTTCGAGGCGCTGCGCCCCATCGCGCCCGGGGATGTCGTACGCGGCCAGTACGAGGGCTACCGCGACGAACCCGGTGTGGCCCCCGATTCGACGACCGAGACCTTCGCCGCGCTGCGGGTGGAGGTGGACAACTGGCGGTGGGCCGGGGTCCCGTTCCATCTGCGCTCCGGCAAGAACCTCGCACAGGGCCGCCAGGTGATCACCCTCGGACTGCGCGAGCCGCCCCTGCGGATGTTCCCGACCGACCTCGCCGACCAGGAGAGGAACCGGGCCAACAAGATCGTGATCGACTTCGGGGACCCCGGCTGGATCGCCGCCCGCTTCCTCACCAAGGAGCCCGGCCCCGCGATGCGGCTCGAACCGGCCACGATGGCCTTCGGGTACGCCGGGTCGTACTGCGAGGAGAACGGGCTCGAGGGCTATGAACGCCTCATCCTGGACGCCATGCTGGGCGACCAGTCGCTGTTCACCCGGGCACGCGGCATCGAACACATCTGGGCCGCGTCGACCCCCCTCCTGGAGAACCCCCCGCCGGTCCAGCCCTACGCCCCCGGCTCCTGGGGCCCAGAGCCGGCCGTCAGCGAACTGATCGCGCCCTACCCGTGGCATCTGCCGGACGCCGCCGAGATCCTGCCCGGGACCTTCGGCACGCCCGGCACGTCGGGCGCGTCCGGCACGCCCGGGACCGGCACATGAGGGTCAGATGCCGGAGACGGTCACTCCCCGCTCGGTGAGTGCCGTGTGCACGGGAACGGGCCGCCCGTGGTACGCCTCCCACGCCATGCCGTGGGGCAGCGCGGCCTTCGCCAGGGACGGCAGGTCGAGCAGCGGGCTCACGTCCTCGAGAGCCCTGCACTCGTGCAGGTGGACGTCGGTGAGGCCGGGCAGGCCGGACAGTGCGCCGATGTCCTTCAGTTCGGGCATCCACAGCCGCAGGACGCGGAGGTTCTCGTGACCGGCCAGAGGGGAGAGGTCCCGCCAGTCCACGCCCTTCAGATTGAGGTCGACGACTGGCCCAGCCGGTATGTCGGCCACCCGCGGGCAGTCCTCGATCACCAGTTTCCGCAGATCGGGGCAGTCCTCCAGGGTGCGTAGCGAGCCCAGGCCCGGCAGCTGGGAGAAGGTCAGGTCTTCCACCGGGGCACCGGCCAGGCCGCCGGGGTCCACGAGCACCGCGCAGTCCTCGACGCGGAGTTCGCGCAGCGCGGGCAGGTCGCCGAGGCCGTCGAGGCCGGTCAGCGAAGGGCAGTCCTGGATCTGATGCTCATGTAGTCCAGGCCGGAGACCCCCGCGAACGGCGAGAGATCGCGGAGTCGCGGGATGCCCCGCAGGTTGATCACGCCCAGTGACGGCAGCTGGTCGAGCGCGGAGAAGTCCCCAAGAGCGGGGCAGCCTTCGAGCAGGACCTGCACCAGACCGCGGACGGCTTCGAGTCCGCGCAGATCGGTGAGGTGCTCGGCCCGCGTGATGAACAGCCTCCTCAGCCCGGTCAGCGTGGACAGCGCGCTCAGGTCGGTCAGTTCGGCGCAGCCGTTGATACCGAGCCACTCCACGCCGGGGTGGGAGCCGAGCCCGCGGAGGGTCTTCAGGCGCGGGCAGTCGTCCAGGGTCAGGTCGGTCAGGGCGGGCAGCGCGTCGATGCCGGTCAGGTCCCGCAGGTGGCCGCAGCTGCGCAGGTCCAGGCGGGTCACCGCGGGGACGTCCCGCAGTCCGGTCAGGTCGCGGATCCCGGTCCAGCCGAGGTCGAGGTCGGTGAGCCGGGTCAGCCCGGACAGCCGCGAGGCGTCCTTGAAGGAGCGGCAGCCGCGCAGCGTCAGGGTCTCCAGCGCGGGGAACGCCGTACCGGACCCGTCGGCGGACCGTACCTTGGTCATGCTCAGGTCCAGCTCGCGCAGCCGCCCGAGCGTCAGCAGCGGCGCGATGTCCGACACCGCCCGGCAGCGGTGCAGGTTGAGCCAGGTCAGTTCGGTGAGGCGGCCGATCGGGGCCAGATCCTCGATGCCCGCGCAGCCGTTGAGGGTCGAGGTCGGTGAGGCAGGTGAGCTCGCCGACCTCGGTGAGGTCCGTGATCTCCTTGCAGCGGTCGATGTGCAGGGTGCGGAGCGTGGTGAGGTGGCGCAGGCCGGTCAGCGAGGTCATCCGGCGCAGGCGCAGCGAGGTGCACGCGCAGTTCGTCCAGTCGGTTGTCCGAGGTCATGGCACGGGACCTTATGGGCCGGGCCTGACAGCGGTACGGAGATGCGAGCAGGGGCGGCGATCCCCTGCCGGGAGCGGTGCGCGAGCGCACACCGGCGAGCGGATGTGCGGCGGGGGCGTCACGTTTCGCCGAAGGTGCGTCGGTAGGCGCCGGGTGTGGTGCCGAGGTGTGCCCTGAAGCGGCGGCGCAGGTTGACCGCCGAGGCGAGGCCGACCCGGGTGGCGATGGCTTCGACCGGCAGGTCGGTCCGCTCCAGCAGTACCCGGGCCGCGTTGACGCGCTGGGTGAGCAGCCACCGTCCCGGGCTGGTGCCGAGCTGTTCGGTGAACCGGCGGGCGAGCGTGCGGCTGGACAGCCCCGCGCGTTCGGCGAGGCGGTCGAGGGTCAGCCGGGTGCCGAGGTGCGCGGTGGCCCACTCCAGCACCGGGGCCAGGGATTCGTCCGCCTTGGCCGGTACGGGGGGCGTGGCGTACTGGAGCTGGCTGCCCTCGCGGTGCGGCGGCAGGACCATGTTCCGGGCGATCCGGGCGGCGTGGGCCGCGCCATGGTCCGTACGTACGAGGTGGAGGCACAGGTCGATGCCCGCGCCGCTGCCGGCGCTGGTCGCCACGTCGCCGTGGTCCACGAAGAGCACGTTGGTGTCCACCCGCACCTCGGGGAAGGCGGCGGCGAGCCGGGCCGTGCCGCGCCAGTGGGTGGTGGCGCGGCGGCCGTCGAGCAGTCCGGTCCGGGCGAGGACGAACGCGCCCGTGCAGATGGCGACGATCCTCGCCCCGCGCCCGTGGGCGGCCCGCAGCGCCTCGATGACGGCCGGCGACACCGCGGTCGTCCCCGGCTGCCGCCAGCCGGGGATGACCACGGTGTCCGCCTCCCGCACGGCCTCCAGCCCCGCGTCGACGAGCATCGAGTAGCCGACGGTGGTCCGCAGCGGGCCGGGTCGCTCGGCGCAGATCCGGAAGCTGTAGCGGGCCGGCACCTCGGGTACGTCCGCGCCGAAGACCTCGGCGGCGCAGGCGACCTCGAAGGGCGACTGCGGCTCGGTGAGCAGGGCCACTACCCGGTGGAGGCTCATGGCGAGAATGTACCCGTAGGCGTCTTTCCGGACTCTCGGCCGGGGAGACCGGCCCCGGTCACAGTGGTCCCATGAGTGACACCACCGAAACGGGAGTACTGAGGACAGCGGTCCAGGTGGACGGGGAGGCGGCCAGCTACCTGACCGTGGAGCGGGACGGCCCGCCCGTACTGCTGCTGCACGGCACGTACTGGAGCCGGGTCTGGCTGCCGGTGATGGCCCGTCTCGCCGACGCGGGGCTGCGGCCGCTCGCGGTCGACCTCCCCGGGCTGGGACGCTCCGGAGGCGAGCTCACCCCGGAGACGGCCACGGTCCCGGCCCTCGCGGACTGGGTGGCGCGATTCGCGTCCGCGGTGGGCATCCGTGGAGCGGTCCCCGTGGCGGGCCATGACATCGGCGGCGCCATCGCCCAGCATCTCCTCGTTCACGACCGGCTGGAGGTGTCCCGGCTGGCCCTGGTCAACTCGGTCACCTACGATTCCTGGCCGGCGCCCCACGTGGCCCGCTTCCGCCGTCCGGGCCCCACCGCGGAGGACGTCCTCGCCGCCCGCCGACAGGCGGTGACCGCGGCGCTGGCGGGCGCCGCCACCGAGGAGCGCGTCGCGGACTACCTGACCCCGTGGACCGACCCGCGGGTACGCCGCTCCTGGGCGGCCCTGGCGGCCGCGGCCGACAGCCGCCACACCCTCGACCTGGTACCCGCGCTGCGTCGATCGGCGACGCCCAAGCTGCTGCTCTGGGGCGAGGACGACGGCCACGAGAAGGTGGCGTACGCCGAGCGGTTCGCCGCGGAGATGCCGCACACCACGCTCGTACGCATCCCCGACGCGGACCACATCCCCATGGAGAACGCGCCCGGCACCATCGCCCGCGCGCTGAGCGGCTTCTTCGCCACGTAGCCAGGTGCGTCCCCCGCTGGTTCGCGAGCGGCCACCCGCGGGGCTACGGTGAGAAGGGGTTTCGCTGACACCCGGAGGGGCTTGCCTAACGCCCGGAGGGGGCTCGCGGACACCCGGAGCGACATTGTGCGTGCCATCGTGATCGAGAAGTTCGGCGGACCGGAAAGCCTCGTCTACACGGAGCTGCCCGAGCCCGAGCCGAAGGCCGGACACGTCGTCATCGACATCAGGGCGTTCGGCCTCAACCACGCCGAGATGCATATGCGCAGGGGCGAGTGGGCGGAGGCCGCGAAGGTCAGCGGTATCGAGTGCGTCGGGCTGGTGAGGGCGTGCCCCGGCGGTGAGTTCCCCGTCGGTACGAAGGTCGCCGCGCTGATGGGCGGCCTCGGGCGCACCATCAACGGCAGCTATGCCGAGTACACCCGGGCGCCCGCGTCGAACGTCGCCACCATCGAATCCGACCTGCCGTGGGCCGAGTTGGCCGTCGTCCCGGAAACCTACGCGACCGCCTGGACCTGCCTGTTCCGCAATCTGGAGATCGCCCCCGGCGAAACCCTCGTCATTCGGGGCGCCACCTCGGCCTTCGGACAGGCCGCCATCAACCTCGCGGTGAACGCCGGCGCACACGTCATCGGCACCTCCCGCAACCGGGAGCGATTCGCCATGCTGGATCAACTCGGCGTGGAGCGTACCGAGTTGGAGGGCCCGGACCTCTCCGGGCGGATCCCCGAGGCCAAGCGCGTCGACGCGGTGCTCGACCTGGTGGGCAACAGCACCATCCTCGATTCCCTCGCCATGCTGCGCCGAGGCGGCCGCGCCTGCCTGGCGGGCTGGCTCGGCGGTCTCGATCCGATCGGGGACTTCAACCCCCTGTTGCAGATGGCAAGCGGCGTCTGTCTCACCTTCTTCGGGAGCTTCGTCTTCGGGACGCCCGGCTTCCCGCTGTCCGATGTGCCGCTCCAGACCATCGCGGAGCAGGTGGCGGCGGGCCGCCTCCGGGCGAAGCCCTCGCGGGTGTTCCGTTTCGAGGACATCCACGAGGCACATCGGGTGATGGAGGCGGGCGAGGCCAAGGGCAAGATGGTGGTCGTCCTGGATTGAGCGGGGTCCGCCTCGGCGAGGTCCGTGTCTGCGGGGTCCGTGTCTGCGGGGTCCGTGTCTGCGGGGTCCGTGTCCGCGGGGCCCGCTTCCGCGGGGTCCGCGACAGGGCCTGGGCCCGCCGGCCGAAACACGTGGTCCGCTACGCCGCGATGACGGCCGCCGTGGTGCGGCCACCATCGACGTCCAGCACGATGCCGTGCACGAACGCGGCCTCGTCGCCCGCGAGATAGACCGCCGCGTGCGCGATGGCCTCCGGACTGCCGACGCCTCCGGCCGGAGTGCCGTTCATCATGGCCTCGCCCGGGTGCGCCTCACCGGGTACGGGCGTGTGGACCACCCCGGGAGAGATCGCGTTCACCCGCACACCGCGCGGGCCGAACTCGGCGGCCCAGGCCCGCGTCAGGGTCTCCATCGCACCCTTGCTGGAGCTGTAGAGCGCGCCGATGGGAATGCCCAGCCGGGCGATCCACGACCCCAGGTTGATGATCGCCCCGCCGCCGGCCTCGGCCATCGCCGGAGCGATCGCGGCGGTCAGGAAGAACGGCGCCTTCACATTCACCGCGTAGACCTGGTCGAAGGACTTCCCATCGGTGTCCGCGGTGCTGTCGCCGGGGTAGATCCCGGCGTTGTTGACCAGGACGTCGATGCCTCCGCCCAGCACGGACCCCGCCTCCTCGGCCAGGGCGCGGGAGGCCTCCGCGCTTCCGTCCAGATCCGCCCGTACGAAGTCGGCCCGGCCGCCCCGCGCGCGGATGGCGTCGACCACCTCCGTACCCCGCTCGGCGCTGCGGCCGGACACCACCACATGCGCGCCCTCGGCCGCGAACCGCTCCGCGATCGCCCGCCCGATGTTGCTGGTCGCACCGGTCACCAGCGCCCTCTTGCCCGTCAGTCGTCCACTCATCACGCACTCCCGCACGCTCGTTCACCGCACCATGGATGCCCCGCGGGTCCGCCGGGGCCATGCCACTGTGCGAAGAAAAAAATGGACTTGCAAGTCCAGAATTGGCGACCGCTCAAAGCGCCGCGGCGCGCCGCGGATCCCCGATGTCCTGATCGAGCAGATGGAGGATCAGCGAACCAGCGGACACTCCTCACCCTGCTCCGCATGGCGCTTGACCACCTGATCGGACCTGATCGGCCTCGTGGTGCGCGACCGCCAGCAGCGCGCCCTCGATGATCCGCTTCCGGGTGGCCTTCCCCTTCGCCGTCAGCTCCTTGCGCATGGCGTCCCCTCGACTGGACTGACTGGTCCAGCCTATTGCGCCTCGGGTGCCGGCCAGAGCGCCCGGGCGGCCTCGGGCAGGCCGCCGACCGCGTCCGGGCCGAGCGTGGCGAGCTGGAGGATATAGCCGGGCACGGTGGAGGTGATCAGTTGGGCGAGTGAGTCCGTCGCGGCGTCCGGCGGCAGATGGCCGAAGCCCTGATGCTCCCGCACGATGGCGGCGAGGTCGGCCGTCGCCTCGGTGAGCGCGGTCCTGAGCCGCTCGGCGAGCGTCGGATTGCGCAGGGATTCGGACCAGGTCAGCAGCGCGATGGCGGCGAAGCCGTTCTCCGTGTGCTTCGCGCTGATGACCTCGAAGAGATCGGCGATCGCCTGGCCGACCCCGGCGGCGGGCCTGCGCTCGGCCTGGCGGCGGGCCTCGTGCACCACCTCGGCCAGGTTCTCCTCGGCGATCGCGACGATCATGTCCTGCTTGCTGGAGAAATACCGGTAGACCGACCCCGAGGACACCCTGGCCTCGGCGAGCAGATCCTGCATCGACGTCTCATGGAAGCCGTCCCGGACGAAGCAGCGCCTCGCCGCGGTCAGGATCTCCGCTCTGCGGGTGTCGAGGTACTCCTGGCTGACCTTCGGCATGACGTCAGGCTACGTCAAAAGTGATCGATCGTTCGTCTTCTTCTTGACGGCGGGTGGCAGGCGAGGGCAAGGTGGAAATAAGAGAACGGTCATTCGTTTTTTTGGACGGGCTGTACGCGCACGCCCGTCTGGGGACGCGGGCCGGGCTGCGGCCGGATCAGGTGGCCACGCTGTGCGCGGGCGGCCGCCCGTCCGGTCTCACCGAGGAGGAGGGCTCGCGGCCGACGTCGCGACCGCTCTGACCGGGCCAGGCCCCCTGCCGGGGCCGCTGTACGACACGGCCGTCAGGACGCTGGGGCAGGAAGCCCTCGATGCGATCGTCTTCGTGATCGTCCACTACCTGGCCCTGGGAGTCGTCCTCAACGCGTACGACGTGCAGGCGGGGAGCCCGGCTCCGGCGCGGAAGTAGCCTCGCAAGGAGGAGAAGACCCATGTTCGAGGATCCCGAGGACTTCGGGACGTTCGGCCGCTACCTGATCGTCACGAACGTCGTCACCGGCCATTGGCGCTCGGCCTACGCCGCCTATGAGCACGAGAAGATCGGCGTGGCGCTGGGCGGTCTCGACCCGCGGAGGGTGGTGCCTTCGACGTGCCGTCGAACGCGGTCGGCCTGGACCAGTGAGACGCCGAGGAAGGACAACCATGGAAACCGCGACCCTGCGAACCGTCGCCGAATTCCCCGAGCACTCCTTCCTGGAGAACCTCGCGGTGCGAAGCGACAACTCGATCGTCGTGACATCGCTCAACCACAAGCAGCTGTGGCTGATCCCGGCCTCCGGTACGACGGACACCCCGGTCGAACCGGTCCTCCTGCACACCTACGATCATCTCGTCTCGGCGGTCGTGGAGACCGAGCCGGATGTGTTCCATGTGGCCCTCAGCGACGGCTACACCACACACGCGTCGTACCTGAGCCGGGTCGATCTGCGTGGCCGGCCACCCGGCGCCGCTCCCGCGATCGAGACGGTCCTCACCTTCGACTCCCGGGTGCGGGCCCTGAACGGGGGCTGTCTGATCGCCCCGGGCGTCCTGCTGCTGGCCGACTGCTTCGGCGGTTTCGTCTGGCGCGTCGGCCTCTCCGCCACCGGCGGCCCGGCGACCGCCGATGTCTGGCTCGCCCACCCGAGCATGGAGCACGACCCGCTCAGCACCATGAGGCCGCCCCAGCCGGGTATCAACGGTGTGCGCTACGCGGAGCGGACCCACCACCTCTACTACACCTCCACGGCGCAGCGGTTGTTCATGCGGGTGCCGGTCGATCCCGTCACCCTCGATCCGGCCGGAGCACCGGAGCATGTCGGTGGTGGCACGATGGCCGACGACTTCTGCATCGACGAGGACGCGGGTGTCGCCTACGTCACCACGCACCGTCAGAACACCCTCGACCGCGTGCTGCTGGACGGGCCGCCGGACCAGCCCCGGGACATCGTCCTCGGCGACCCCCTGGACCTGCGGCTCCTGGGGCCGTCGAGCATCGCCTGGGGCCGCGGCCGAGGTGAGTACGGACGCGTGGCCTACCTGATCACCGACGGTGGGACCACCGCACCGCCTCCGGACGGCCGCGCCCGCCGCTCGAAGGTCCTGCGCATGGAACTACCTCGCCAGTTACTCCAGCCGTAGATGTGATCTGCATGGCAGCTTGACGGTGGTGGTGGCAGCTGCGGGCTCGGGCCTGGTGGCATCGGCGCCAGACGCTGTCCTGCCGGGTGCGCACCCGGCAGGACAGCGTCTGGCGCCGACCCATGTCGATGGCGGTGGCCACCGCGGCACTGACCAGAACGGCTGCTGCCCTGGTGAACTCCCTCAAGCACGTCACCCGCCGCGAGGTCGTCAGCCTGGACCGTCACCCGAGGGCATCGGCCAGCTCGGCGGCTTCCTGCCGCAGGGCCTGCACCACCGTCTTCGCCGACGCGGTGGCGGGGCTCGGCGCGTGGACGAGGCTGACACGGCGCCACTCCTCCGCCACGCCCTCGACGGCGACGAGACGCACACCGGGCGGGACGGCGGGAAGCAGCGCCGGCGGGGCCGTGGTGATGCCCGCCCCGGCCGCCACCAGGTGCAGCTTCGTCAGCCAGTCGCGGACGGTGTGGCGCACCCGGGGCCGTCCCGGCAGTCCCGGCCAGACGCCGAGCAGCGGCTCCTGCGCGGCGGCCGGGCTGGCGATCCACGGCTCGTTCGCGAGTTCCTCGGCCGTGACACTGTCGCGCCCGGCGAACCGGCCGCTCGCGGCCACCGCCACGGCCAGCCGGGTCTCGAACAGCGGCTCCACACGCAGCGGCGGGGTGTCGGTGTCGGGGGAGCGGTGGGGCGGCCTGGAGGACAGCAGGGCGACGTCGAGCGTGCCGGTGCGCAGCGCCCGTACCAGCGAAGGGGTGGTGCCCTCCCGTGTGCTCACCCGGATCCGGGGGTGCTCCCGGCGCAGGGCCGCCAGCGCACGGGACACGATCACCGTTCCGGCGGTGGGGAAGAACCCGAGCCGGACCGGGCCGTCCTCCGCCTCGCCCCCGCGCAACTCCCGGTCGGCGGCGTCGAGCGCGTCCAGCGCGACCACGGCGTGCCGCAGCAGGGCGCGTCCCTCGGTGGTCAGCCGCACACCGCCCGGGTGGCGGTCGAAGAGCCGGGCTCCGGCCGCCTGCTCCAGCGCGGCCACCTGCCGGGAGACGGCCGACTGGGTGTACCCGAGCGCCTCCGCCGCGGCGGTGATCGTGCCCCGCTCCGCCACCTCGCGCAGCACCCGCAGCCCGATCAGGGTCATGTCCATGAGCGCACGTCCATGCGCGTGTCATCCGTAGGTGTGTCATCCATGGGTGTGTCATCCATGCGCGTGCAGCATACCGGCCATGCGGGACATTCGTTGGCGGCATGTCGTGGCCGTTCCTAGCGTGGTGAGCACACCACAGCAGAACGGAAACGACACACCATGCCCCTGGTCAACATCTACCTCCGCGAGGGCACCACCCCGGAGTACCGCCGGAATGTCTCGCTGGGCATCCACCGGTCCATGGTGGACGTCCTGAAGGTCCCGCAGGACGACCAGTTCCACCTCATCCATGAACTCAAGCCCGAGAACGTCCAGACGCAGCCGGTGTTCTTCGGCATCCGCCGCGGCGACCGCACGATGTTCATCCAGCTCTTCTTCAACGACCGTGACCCCCAGCAGAAGGCCGAGCTGTTCGAGGCCATCCGCAGCAACCTCCGGCTGTACGCGGACGTCCCCGAGGAGGACATCCTCCTGTGCGTGGTCGAGACGAACAGCGAGAACTGGTGGGCGGCCGGGCGGACCGTCGACCCCCGGACGGGCTTCGACGAGCGCATGGACATCGATTGACCATCGACGGGAATCGACGGTGGCTTTTCCCCCACCCGCCCCTCCCCACAACCGGGGCTCCGCCCCGGCCCCCGGTCCTCAATCGCCGGACGGGCTGGATTGTGGCAACCCGGTTCTTCGGGCTGGGCTTGGGTGGTTGGTCGCCGGGTGGGTTGGAGTGCCGCAGTCCGGTTCTCCGTGCTGGGCTTGGGTGGTTGGTCGCCGGGTGGGTTGGAGTGCCGCAGTCCGGTTCTCCGTGCTGGGCTTGGGTGGTTGGTCGCCGGGTGGGTTGGAGTGCCGCAGCCTGGTTCTCCGTGCTGGGCTTGGGTGGTTGGTCGCCGGATGGGTTGGAGTGCCGCAACCTGGTTCTTCGGGCTGGGCTTGGGGTGGTTAGTTGCCGCATGGGTTGGAGGCCGCAGCTCGGTTCTCGGTGCCGGGCCTGGGTCCTCAATCGCCGGATGGGGCGGATTGCCGCGGCCAGGTGCTCCGTCCCGGGCCCGGGTCCTCAATCGTCGACGGTCTGAACGGCCACAACTCGGGGACCACCCCGGGCCTTGGCCCGGAGGCGTCGGGCGGGCTGGGTTGCCGCATCCTGGAGCCAGGTCCCAGGTCCCAGGCCCCGGCCCCGGGCTTCTTGTTCGGGACGGGGTGGATATCCAGCCCGTCCGGCGATTGAGGACACGCCCGGAGGGCGTTCGGGGGCAGGGGGCGGAGTCCCCTGGTTCGGGGAGGGGCGGGTAGGGGAAACTCCGCGTCTTCCGGGCGCCGCTTTGGGGATCCGTACACCACGCCCCCACAGGACTTGGCACCGTAGGACCATGACGAGCATTGATCCGGACACACCGCCCACGGACACCCCCGAAACCTCCGGCGCGCCGCCGCGCCGCATACCCGTGGCGCAGGCCATGCGGGGCGCCGCCCGGCAGTTGGGGGAGTTGTTGGGCACCGCGCCGGAGGCGGTTTCCGCGATGCAGCCGACGCCGGACGGATGGGTGGCCGATGTGGAGGTCGTGGAGCTGGTGCGGGTGCCGGAGACCATGACCATCATGGCCACCTACCGTGTGACCCTCGACTCACAGGGGCAGCTCCTCGGCTATGAGCGGCAACACCGTTACGCCCGCGGCCAGCTCGACCGCGGACGTTAGACACCGGACCCCGACCAGGCACGGCCGCCCTTTTGCCGGGTTTCCTCCCACGGCCCCGCGCCGCTGACATCCGCGGCGCGGGGCCGTGCCATGCCCGCGCGCCCATCTGTCACGCGCGTCGACATCGGTGAACGCCACCGCCACCGCACCCGTATCAGACGCGGACAGGCGACCGAGCGCGACCGAGAGGAAGCACACGTGACCGTGATGACGCAGACCGGCGGGCTGCCTGCCACCGCATCGACCGGTACCGGTTCAGGGACCGGAAGCCTCTTCGACATCCTTGAACTCATCCTGGACCGTGGCCTCGTCATCGACGTGTTCATCCGGGTCTCCCTCGTCGGCATCGAGATCTTGAAGGTCGACATCCGGATCGTGATCGCCAGCGTGGACACGTATCTGCGCTTCGCCGAGGCGTGCAACCGCCTCGACCTGGAATCGGGCCGCAAGGCCCCGGACAAGCTGAGCGACATCGTCGGCAACATCGTCGAGGGCGGCGCCCGGGGCAAGACCGAGGGGGCGATCAGCGGGGCCCTCGGGGCCATCAGCGATGTCTTCGACCGCGACGACGAGGACAAGTGACCATGTCGAACACATCCCCGTCCCCGGCTCCGTCCCCGTCCTCGGCTCCGGCTTCGTCCCTCTACATTTACGCGATCACCGGGTCCGATCATCCGCTGCGGCTGGACGGACTGCGGGCCGTGGGTGGCGTGTCCGGCGCCCTGCGCGCGGTCACCGGCGGGCCGCTGGCCTGCGTGGTGAGCCCGGCGCCGCCGGAACTGCGCCCCAAGCGCCGTGATCTCGCCGCCCACCAGGAGGTCCAGGAGCGGCTGATGGCGGACGGCGCGGTGCTGCCGATGCGGTTCGGCATGCTGGCGCCCGACGACACCGCGGTGGTGGCGGCGCTGGACGGCAAGCGTGCCGAATACGTCCACAGACTCGGGGAGTTGCACGCCACCGCGGAGTTCAACCTGAAGGCGGCCCGTTCGCAGGACGATCTGCTGCGGGAGGTGCTCACCGAGTCCGACGACGCCCGTCGCCTCAACGAGCGCACCCGCGACGGCGGTGGCACCTATGCGGACCGGGTGGCCCTCGGCGAACTGGTCGCACGTCAACTGGACGTGCGACGGGGTCGGTTGGCGGACCAGGTCGTCGGGCGGCTGTCGGAGATGGCCCGCGGCAAGGTGGTGGCGTCCCCGGCCGGAGAGGACTTCCTCAACGCCTCGTTCCTGGTGGAGCGGGGGCGCGCCGAGGAGTTCTCCCGGGCCGCGCGGCAGCTCGCGCAGGGCTACGGAGCGGGCTACGAATTCCGGCTGCGCGGCCCCTTGCCGCCGTACAGCTTCGTGGCCTGAGGGCGGGCCGCCATGGGACTGCTGACCGGGCTGCTCACCTTTCCGCTGGCGCCGGTGCGCGCCACCGTCTGGGCCGCCGAGCAGATCGCCGCGGCCGCCGAGCGCGAGTACTACGACCCGGCGCCGGTCCGGCGCGCCCTCGCCGAACTGGAGCGGGACCTGCTGGCCGGGCGGATCGACGAGGACGCGTACGACCGCCGCGAGGACGAGTTGCTCGACCGGCTGGCCGAGCTGGAACGCCGGGAACGGCCGGACGAGCGGAGACGAGCCCCGTGACGACGACAGAACCGGTGGCGGGCAGGCTGGGCCCGCCACGCCTGCCCGCCACCCCGTACGGCCAGGGCGCCGAGGGCGCCCCGTCGCTCGCCGACATCCTGGAGCGGGTGCTGGACAAGGGTGTGGTGATCGCGGGCGACATCCGCATCAACCTGCTGGACATCGAGCTGCTCACCATCAAGCTCCGGCTGCTCGTGGCCTCCGTCGACAAGGCGAAGGAGATGGGCATCGACTGGTGGGAGCACGATCCGTCGCTGTCCTCCCGGGCCCGCACCCGGGCCGTACCGGACGACGACGCGGAGCGGTCCCTCACCGAGGAGAACGCCCGGCTGCGCGCCGAGATCGCGGCGCTGCGGGCACGGGCCGAGGACAGGAGCGTGGACGGTTGACCGAGAGCGCACAGCGACAGCACATGGTGTACGCCTACGCGGTGCTGCGCCCCACCCCGGAGGCCGCGCGGGCGGTGGCCGTACTGCGCGGAGTGGCGGACGAGCAGGTGGGGCTCGTGGAGACGGGGGACCTGGCGGCGGCCGTGGGCCCGGTCCCGGCCGAGGAGTTCGAGGAGCGCGCGCTGAAGGCGGGCCTGGAGGAGCTGCCCCGGCTGGAGGCGCTGGCCCGCGGCCACCACGGGGTGGTGGCGGGGCTGGCCCCGCTCGGCGCCGTACTACCGCTGCGGCTGGCCACCGTCTACCGGAACGAGGACCGGGTGCGGCGGGTCCTCCAGGAGCGCCGCGACCAGTTCCTGCCGCTGCTGGAACGGCTCGCCGGGCATGTCGAATGGGGCGTCAAGGTCTACACCGACCCCACCGACCCCACCAACCTCACCGACTCCCTGGCGAGTGACGCGGCGGTGCCCGCCGGGGCCACGGGCGGGGAGAGGGCCCTCAGCCCGGGGCGGGCCTATCTCGCCGCTCGCCGCCGGAGCCGGCGCGGCGCCGAGGAAGCCTGGCAGACGGCGGCCCGGACGGCCGCGCGCATCGCCGAGGAGGCCGGGGGCCTGGCGGTGGGCAGGGTCGCCCATCGGCCGCAGCGCGGCGAACTCGCCCAGGCGGCCGGTGGCGAGACGGCGGGTGGCGGGAAGCCCGGTGGCGAGTCGGCGAGGGGCCGGAAGCCCGGTGGCGCGAAACCCGGTGGTGAGAACATCGCCAACGACGCGTATCTGGTGCCCGCCGACCGCGCCGAGGAGTTCCGCTCCCGCGTCCTGGCCGCCGCCGAGGGGCAGCCCGGGGTGCGCGTCGAAGTGACCGGCCCCTGGGCGCCGTACTCCTTCGCCCTTCCGCCCGAACCCGAGCCCGAGCCCGAGCCCGAGCCCGAACCCGAGCCCGAGTCGGCCGCCCGGACGGAGCCCGTATGAGCGGGGCCCTGGACGGGGCCCGTGTGAGCGGCGCCCTGGACGAGGAGGACGCCCGGGCGCTCGCGGGCCGCGAGGTCGCCCTGATCGACCTGCTGGACCGGCTGCTCCAGGGCGGGGTCGTGCTCGCCGGTGACCTCGTCCTGTCCATCGCGGACGTCGATCTCGTACGGATCGACCTGCGCGCGGTCATCGCCCCGGTCGACGCCGAACACCCCGCCCCGCTGCTGCTCTGACACAAGGCCCCGACGAAAGGAAACCCGCGCATGTCAGCCCCCTCCGGCGCCGCCGCCCAGCGGCTGCGCACCGACGCGGACACGGTCGAGCGCGATCTGGCCAAGCTGGTGCTGACCGTGGTCGAGCTGCTGCGTCAGCTGATGGAGCGCCAGGCGCTCCACCGCGTCGACAAGGGCGATCTCACCGAGGAGCAGGAGGAGCGCGTCGGCATGACGCTGATGATCCTCCAGCAGCGCATGGAGGAGATGTGCGCCCGTCACGGACTGCGGATGGAGGACCTCAACCTCGACCTCGGCCCGCTCGGCACCCTGCTCTCCCCGGCGGGCCCGCCTTCGCGGTGAAAAGCCACCCGCACCCGCTCAGCTCTTGCGCGGCCGCGGCTCGGACCGGCGGTCGATCAACTGCCCCCTCAACAGAGTCAGTTGGTGGGACGCCTCGACCGCCCGTGGCTCGTCCAGGGAGGCGAGGGCCAGTACGAGGGTGTCCATGACGACGATCCCCGCCAGGGATTCCGCGGTGATGCCGGTGGGCGTGTGCGGGGCGCTGATCACCACATCGGCGTGGGTGGCCAGCGGCCCCGTGGGGACGTCGGTGACCAGCACCACGCCCGCGCCGACCGCCCGCGCCCGATCCGTGAGCACGGTGAACTCCCGCAGCCGGCGGCCGGGGTGGAGGATCACCACCGCGTCCCCGCGGCCGAGGCTCAGCAGTTCGTCGGCCATGGTGAAGCCGGTGGCGCCGATGAAGCGCGCCCTGCGGCCGGCCCGGCGCAGCTTCAGCACCAGATGCCGGGCGGCCAGCTCCGAGGCGCCCACGCCATAGGCGACCACCTCACGCGCGTCCGCCAGCGTTTGCACCGCTTGCTTCAGCACATCCGTCTCCAGTAGGCGGCGGCACTGCTCGAGACGCTCCGCGGCCTCGTCGAAGACCCGGTCCTTGATCTCGTCCAGGTCGTGGCCGACGCGGGCGATGCGCTGCTTGAGCCGCTCCTCGGGGGCGGTCGCGGAGGTGAAGCCGGCGGCCAGTTCCCTCTTGAGCGCGGGCAGGCCGGCGTAGCCGAGGCGCTGGAGGGCGCGGACGACGGTGGCGTTGCTCGTGCCACTGGCCGCGCCCAGCTCCTGTGCGCTCGCGAACAGCAGATTCTCCGGCGGGGCGCTGACCAGGTACTGGGCCACCACCCGCTCGGAAGCGGACAGCTCACCCCACATGTCCCGGACCGCGGCGGCGAGCCGTGTCGTCCCGGTAACGCCATTCGGTTCGCTCATTACAGCTATTGACTTCCCTGTGTCGGACATTACTATCTGGGCTCACCGTTCCAAGAACGCTGATTTCTGAAACACACATTACAGCCCCTCGTGGGTCCGGGCCTCAGAACACAGGAGTGCCATGACAGCCGCCACCATCCCCACCGTCGAGATCTCCGGCCCGCCGGCCGAGCGCGGCCGCCAGTACGGCGAGGCGGCACGCGACAGCATCGGCAGGGCGCTCGCCTACTACGAGGAGGCTTTCGGCGAGTCCTCGGGGCTCACCTGGGACCAGGTCACCGCGCGCGCCGAGCGCTGGCTGGAGCCGGTGCGCGCCTACGCCCCCGAGCTCGTCGAGGAGATGGGCGGGATCGCCGAGGGGGCGGGCGTCGGGCTCCTGGACGTGCTCGCGCTCAACGCCCGCGGCGAGATCATCTACGACCAGACCTTCGCCCGGATGCGGGCCCGGACGGACGCCGTCGCGGACGTCACGGACGACCGTGAGGTGACCGACGGCTGCACCTCCTTCGCCGTACTGGGCGAGGCGAGCGGCGACGGCCACGTCTACTGCGGCCAGAACTGGGACTGGCGGGCGGGCGTCGCGGACACCGTCCTGATGCTCCGGATCGTCCAGCCCCCGCACCCCACCGTGGTCATGCAGGTGGAGGCCGGGCAGATCGGCCGCCAGGGCGCCAACTCCGCGGGCGTCGCCCTCAACGCCAATGGCCTCGGCGGCCGGTTCGACGACGCCGTGGGGCTGCCCCAGACCGTGATCCGCCGCCGGGTCCTGGACAGCGTGTCGATCAGCGACGCGGTCGACGTACTGTGCCGCACCCGCGGCCACATCGCCAGCAACGCCCTGCTGACCTGCCGCGAGGGCTTCGCCCTCGACCTGGAGACCACTCCGGGCGCACACGGCTGGATGTATCCGACGCGGGGGCTGCTGGTCCACGGAAACCACTACCAGACCACCGTCCCCGTCCAACTCGCCGCCCGCTACCGCCCCGAGTCCTCCGACTCCCTGATCCGGGTGCCCCGGGCCGAGGCCGGGCTGCGCCTGCTGCGCGAGGCCGGCGCGCCGGACGAGTCCCGCAAGCTGATCCACCAGGCCATGTCGGACCACCTCGGCCACCCCGAGGGCCTGTGCACCCACCCCGATCCCCGGCAGCCGGAGGTCAAGTGGTGGACGACGCTGCTGTCCTCCTGCGTGGACCTGACCACCGGTGACTACCACGTCACCCCCGGAACCCCCTGCGACCACGAGTACCAGCAGCTGCCCTGGAACCTCTACGACGGTCCGCACGCCCCCAACTGACGTCTCCCTCACGTCCGCACGAACGACCAGAGAGCCTGCCATGAGAACCAAGCTCTGTACCACCGCAGTCGGCCTCATGAGTGCCCTGCTGTTCACCGCAGGGTGCTCCGGGGCGACCTCCGGGTCCGGCGGCGCGTCCGTCGACCCCGCGAAGCTCAAGCTCACCGACACCACCCCCAAGGCATCCGGCGCGGCCACCACGGTGAACTGGCTCGTGGAGCAGGAGCCCGCCACCCTGGACATGGACGCCCAGGGCGGCAGCAGCACCCGTACCGTGCTGGCCAACGTCTGCGAGCGGCTGCTCCTGCTCGAGCCCGATATGACCACCGCGCCGCGGTTGGCGGAGAAGGCCGAGTACACCGGCGACAAGAAGCTCGTCCTCACCCTCCGGGACGACGTCACCTTCCACGACGGCGCCCGGATGACCGCCGACGACGTGGTGTGGAGCCTCAAGCGGCACGCCCGGCCGGAGATGAACGAGTCGGACGAGTACGAGGACGTCGACACGATCTCCAAGACCGGCGCGAACCAGGTCACCATCACCTTCAAGAAGCCGAGCGCCCTGTTCACCAAGGCCCTCGCCGGTGACGCCGGGATCATCATGGAGCGCAAGGCGGTGGAGAAGCAGGGCGACGACTTCGGCACCCCCGGCCACCCCGACGCCTGCACCGGACCGTACCGGCTGAAGAGCTGGAACTCCGGCTCCTCCCTCACCATCGAACGCGCCGCGGACTACTGGGACAAGAGCGTCCGCCCGCTCACCAAGGAGGTCGTCTTCCGCTGGGCCTCCGGCAGCGCCCTGGTCAACTCCATCTCCACGGGCGCGGCGGACGGCGCCTATCTGACCGCCACCGGCCCCGCCGCCGTGCTGTCCAAGAAGAAGGGCGTGCGCGCCTACTACGGGCAGTCCACCACCGCCTGGTCGCTCAGCCCCACCAAGGGCGGCGCGCTGGGGGACGCGCGGCTGCGCAGGGCGCTGTCGCTGGCCATGGACCGCGAGGGCATCGCCAAGTCCGGCTTCAACGGCCTCGCCGAACCCTGGGCGACCCCGGTGGGCCCCGGGGCGTGGGGCTATGAGAAGGCCGCGTTCCAGAAGGCGCAGAAGGAGCTCGAGCGCTCCACCGCCTACACCGCCTCGCCCTCGGCGGACGACATCGACCGGGCGAAGAAGCTGGTCGAGCGGGCCGGGGCGCCCTCGAAGCCGATCGTCGTCTCCAGCGACGGCAGTGAGAGCCAGACGGTCATCACCAACGCGGTGCGCGGCGCGGCCCAGAAGATCGGGCTGAAGGTCACCGTCAAGACGATCGCGTCGAGCCGTTACGACGAGTTCTTCTCCGACCCGGGGTCCCGGAACGGCTTCGACCTGATCCCGGTCGACTGGTACATCTCCAAGGCCGACCCGGCGGGCTTCTACGACAACGGCATATCCGGCAACGCCAACAACTGGCTCGGCTACTCGGACAAGGGCTATGACGCCCTCGTCGGGAAGGCCCAGCAGACCATCGACGACCGCGAGCGGGCGAAGCTGGTCATCGACGCGCAGACCAAGTTCGCCGACGACGCGGTGTGGATCCCCCTGGTGCAGGTGCCGTCGGTGATGGTGCTCCGCGACAAGTACACCGGCCCGCCGGCGTCGATGGTGTCGATGTACTACCCGTGGGCCGCCGACCTCGGCACGAAGAAGGGCTGACCCCATGATCCGCGGACTGCCGCGGCGGATCGCCGGCCTGTTCGCCACGCTGCTCGCCGCCTCGTTCATCATCTTCGCCGCCGTCTACGCGGCCCCCGGGGACCCCGCCGTCCTCCTCTCCGGCAGCCGACAGGAGCTCACCCCGGAGAAGCTCGCGGCGGTCCGCGCCGAGCACCACCTGGACGAACCGCTCGTCGTCCAGTACGGCCGGTGGCTGTGGGACGGCCTCCAGGGCGACCTGGGCCGGTCGTTCCAGTACCGCGACCATGTGGCCGACCTGATCGGGGCGCGGCTGCCGACCACCCTGGAACTCGTCGCCTACGCCACGGTGTTCTTCGTGGTGCTGGGCGTCGGCTCCGGAGTGCTGGCCGCGCTGCGCCGCGGCTGGGTGGACTCGGCGGTGGTCGGCGGCACCACGCTCGCCGCCTCGGTGCCCGCCTTCGTGGCGGCCATCGCGCTGGTCTCCCTGTTCGGGGTGCGGCTCGGCTGGTTCCCGGTGACCGGCCAGGGCGAGGGGCTGGCCGGGCGGCTGCACCACCTCACGCTCCCCGCGTTCGCCCTCGCCCTCAGCGCCCTCGCCGTGATCAGCCGGGTCACCCGGCAGGCCATGGCCGAGGCGTACGCCTCCGACCATGTGGAGGCGGCCCGCGCCTCCGGACAGTCGGAGCGCCAGATCGTCGTCCAGCATGTGCTGCGCAACGCGCTCGGCCCGATCGTCACCATGTGCGGGCTCGTGATGGCGGGCATGCTCGCCGGGACGGTGGTGGTCGAGACCGCCTTCGGGCTCAGCGGGATCGGCTCACTGCTGGTCAGCGCGATCACCACGCATGACTTCCCGGTCACCCAGGCGGTGCTGCTGCTGATGGTCATCGGCTATGTCGTGGTGACGACGCTGGTCGACCTGGTCCATCCGCTGATCGACCCCCGGGTCGCGCCGGGCGGGAAGCCCCGAAGCAAGCCGGAAGGAAAGACCGCATGACGACGGTGACGGCCGGGGCACTGCTCCCGGTGCGGGTACGGGCCCGGCGCCCGGTACCGGTGATGATCGCGGGCGGTTTCCTCGCCCTGGTCGTGGTGGCGGCGGTGTGCGCGCCGCTGATCGCCCCGCACGCGCCCGACGCGGTCGACCTGTCCGCCTCGCTCGCGGGGACCACCTCCCAGCATCCGCTGGGCACCGACGCCTCGGGGCAGGATCTGCTCTCCCGGGTGCTGTACGGCGCCCGGTCGAGCCTGCTGGCGCCCCTGGCGCTGCTGGCGCTGGCCGCGCTGCTCGGCGTCACGATGGGCACGGTCGCGGCGTGGCGCGGCGGCTGGGTGGACACCCTGCTCTCGCGGGTGACCGATGTGATGTACGCCTTCCCCGGCCTGCTGTTCGTGGTCCTGGTGATCGCGGTCTTCGGCGACGGCCTCACCACGTCGATCATCGCGCTGGGACTCGCGTACGCGCCCACCATCGCGCGGTACACCCGCAGCCTCGCCCTCGCGGAGCGCTCCAAGCCGTATATCGACGCCTACCGGGTGCAGGGCATGAGCGGGACCCTGATCTGCGTGCGCCATCTGGTGCCCAATCTGGCCGGGGCGATCGTCGGCTATCTCGTGGTGCTCTTCGGCGAGGGGCTGATGAGCCTGGCCACCCTCAGCTATCTGGGCTTCGGCGCCGGATCGCCCTCGATCGACTGGGGGCTGATGGTGCAGGAGGGGCAGGACGCCGTGGTGCAGGGGGCGTTGCTGCCGGCCCTCGTACCGGGCACGGCCATCGCCGCCGTCGTGGTGGCCTTCAACATCGTCGGGGTCTGGGTCTCGGACCGGCTTGGCAAGGGGAGGTAGGCGGCGATGCTGCTGGACATCGAGGATCTCACCATCGAGCTGCCGCCCGGTGCCGCCGCCCGGCCGATGCTCGCCGAGGTGTCGCTGAGGGTCGGCCGGGGCGAAGTGGTCGGCCTGGTGGGCGAGTCCGGCTCGGGCAAGTCCACGACGGCCCGTGCGGTGCTGCGCATGCTCCCCGAGGGGGCGCGGGCCTCCGGTTCGGTACGGGTGGACGGCGAGGACGTGCTCGCCATGGACCCGGCCCGGCTGCGCCGGCACCGGTCCCGCACCGTCTCCATGATCTTCCAGGATCCGCGCTCGGCGATGAACCCGGTCCGCCGGATCGGTGACTTCCTCACCGATCCGCTCACCCGGGTCCTGGGCCTGTCCCGGCGCGACGCGGTGGTGAAGGCCACGGAACTGCTGGCCTCGGTGGGTCTTTCCGACCCCGAGCGCCGGATGCGGCAGCGCCCGCACGAGCTGTCCGGCGGGATGCTCCAGCGGGTCGTGATCGCCGCCGCCCTGTCCACCGACCCCGACCTGCTCCTCGCCGACGAGGCGACGAGCGCGCTGGACGCGACCACCCAGGCGGAGGTGCTGGCCCTGCTGCGGTCCATCCAGGAGGAGCGGCGGCGGGCGGGCAGCGGCCTCGGGACGCTCTTCATCACCCACGACCTGCCGCTCGCGGCCGCGTACTGCGACCGCGTGTATGTGATGTACGCGGGCCGTGTGGTGGAGCAGCAGCCCGCCCGCGGGCTGTTCGCCGACCCGAAACACCCCTACACCCGCGGTCTGCTGGAATGCTCGCCCAGCCTGGAGGACGACCGCGAACCGCGGCCCATCCCCGGCCGCCCGCCCTCCCTGTCCGACGCCCTCACCGGCTGCCCCTTCCTCCCGCGCTGCGCACGGGCCGAGGCGGAGTGCGAGACCTGGGCGCCGGTGGCCGTCCCCATAGGCGACGGCGACGGATCGGAGAGGGACGGCTCCGCGGCCTGCCGCCGACTGGAACTCGTATCGAGGAGCAGCGCATGACCGAGCCCGCACTCGTCGTGGAGGGGCTGCGCAAGACCTACGCGCTCCCGGGCGGCGGCCGGACCACGGCCGTGGACGACGTCTCGTTCTCCGTCCCGGCCGGCGGCTCGCTGGGCATCGTCGGGGAGTCCGGCTCCGGCAAGACCACGGTGGCCCGGATCCTGGTGGACCTGGTGCGCCCGGACGCGGGGACCATCACGGTGGACGGGCGGGAGCGCACACCGGGGCGGCGGGGCGGCGGACGGCCGCTCGGGCCGGGCGCGCGCCGCGCGGCACGGCTGGCCCGCGCCCGCGAGATCCAGATCGTCTTCCAGGACCCGTACGTATCGCTCGACCCGCGGCTGACCGCGCGTCAGTGCCTGCACACCGCCCTGCGGCTGCACGGCCGGTACGAGGGGCAGGCCGCCGCAGGCCGGATCGAGGAGCTGTTGGACCAGGTGGGCCTCGGCGAGCGGGAGGGCGACGCCCGCCCGCGCGGTCTGTCGGGCGGGCAGCGCCAGCGGCTGGCCATCGCCCGTGCGCTCGCCGTGGAACCCGAGGTGCTGGTGCTGGACGAGGCGGTGGCGGCGCTGGATGTGTCCATCCAGGCGCAGATCCTCCGGCTGCTCGCCGACATCCGCCGGGAGACCGGTGTGGCCCTGGTCTTCGTCAGCCATGACCTGGCCGTCGTACGGCACATCACGGACGACACGCTGGTGATGCGGCGTGGCCGCGCGGTCGAGACGGGCCCCACGGCCAGGGTGCTGGACACCCCGGAGGATCCGTACACCCGGCTGCTGCTGTCGTCGGTGCCGCACGACGGCTGGGACCCGGCGGAGACGGTACGGCTGCGAGCGGAACTCGCCGAGCCATGACCGTGGCCGCGGCCGCCGAAGGCGAGACATCGGCTCACTCTGGCGCTCGATGGCTCAATGTGAGGAGCTGAGCCCGCCTCATCTGCGAATACGTAGCCAGCTAAATTTCTATACGTCGGAGGTATTCCCAGGTGCTCAAGTGCCCTGCACCATGCCGGTAGTTCATCACCGGATATGGGAGGCACATACGTGACCGCGCCAACAGGGAACGGGATCTCTCGAAGAGGTGTGCTCGGCACCGCGGCCGCGGTCGGCGCCGGAGGCTGGCTGGCCGGATCCGGCACCGCCTGGGCCGCGCCCCAGGCGTCCGGCGGAGCGGCGGCCCTGCCCGAGCGGATGGCCAGGGCCGCCGCTCCGCGCTGGCGGCGGCTGCCCGGCGACTGGAAGGACGGCCCCTTCCTCGCCAACGGCCTGCTCGGCGCGGTGGTGTACCAGGGCGCCACGCCCAACTCCGTGAAGGTCATGCTCAGCCACAGCCAGGTGCAGGACCAGCGGCCCCAGTGGCGCGCCCCGTACGGCTACTCCCGCCTGCCCATCGGCCACTTCGACCTCACCCTCGCCGGAGAGGTGACCGGGGTGGACTGGACCCTCGACCTGTGGGACGCCGAGCTGCGCGGCACCGTCACCACCACCCGGGGCAGCGTCCGCTTCTCGATGCTGGTGCACAACGCCCGTACCGCGCTGCTGATCTCCACCCGGCCCAGTGCCGGGGAGGAGGGCGCGGCGTGGTCGTTCACATGGATGCCCGCGACCTCCCCCCGGACCAAGGACAAACCCGCCGACTACACCGGCAACCCCGACCCCCGCACCGGCTCCACGGGCGACACCCACTACGTCGAACAGCCGCTGATCGCGGGCGGCGGCTGGACCACCGCCTGGCGCGAACGGCGGGTGGGCACCGGCAGACTGCTGGCCGCCCACATCGTCTACCGCCACCCCGGGGACCTCTCGCGCACCACCGAACTGGCCGTCGCCGAGGTGGCCCGCACCCTCGCCGCCGACCCCGACGACCTGGTGCGCTCACACCGCGCTTGGTGGCACCGCTACTACCAGCGCAGCCTGCTCTCCGTACCCGACAAGCGGATTCAGCACTTCTACTGGATCCAGCTCTACAAGGCCGCCTGCGCCACCCGCGCCGACGGGCCCTCGATGTCCGAATGGGGGCCGTGGTACCCGGAGACCGGCGGCAGCTGGACCGCGGTGTGGTGGAACCTCAACGTGCAGATCGCCACCTGGCTGATCCAGGGCTCCAACCACCTCGAACTCGACTCGGTGACCTCCACCTTCCGCGACTTCGAGAAGAACCTGCCGCTGTCCGTCCCGCCGGAGTACCAGGACGGGAACACCTACGCCCTCGCCCACCCCTCCGACTGGCTGCTGCGCCCCGGCGCCAAGACCGTCGGTATCCCCGGCACCTCCACCAAGACCGACAACAACGGCAATCTCATCTGGGCCATGCACAACGTCTGGCTCAGCTACCGCCACACCATGGACGTAGCGATCGTGCGCGACGTCCTCTACCCGATCCTCGCCAAGGCGGTGAACTTCTACGACCACTTCCTGTACGAGGGCGGCGACGGGAAACTGCATCTGCCGCTGACCCGCTCACCGGAGTGGGCGGACGCCACGGACTGCACCTACGACCTCTCCCTGCTCCGCTGGGGCTGCGGCACCCTCCTGGACTGCCTGCGCATCCTGCGCACCGACCACCCCCGCGCCCGCCGCTGGCGCGAGATCCTGGACCGCCTGGTGGCCTACCCCCGCGATGCCACCGGCATCATGATCGGCGCGGACAAGCCGCTCACCGAGTCCCACCGCCACTTCTCCCATATGCTCTGGCTCTACCCGCTGCACGAGCTGGACTGGGACCGCCCGGCCGACCGGGACATCATGCGCACCACCTTCGACCACTGGGTCAAGGACCGCAGCCTGTGGGCCGGTTACAGCTACGCGGTGGCCTCCTCCATGGCCTCGCGCATGGAACGGCCCGAGGAGGCACTGGACCACCTCACCTTCCTCCTCGGCGGCAACAAGGTGAACAACGCCTGGATCACCCCGAACACCATGTACGTCGAGGGCGGCAACCTCGCCACCGAGAGCCCCCTGACGGCGGCCCAGTCGGTTCTGGAGATGGCCGTCCAGAGCCATAACGGCGTGGTGCGGGTCTTCCCGTCCGTCTCCCGCCGCTGGCCCGACCTCTCGGTCCACTCCCTGCGCACCCAGGGCGCCTTCCTGGTGGACGCCGACCGCTCGGCCGGGCGCACCCGCTGGATCCGCGTCCACAGCGAGGCCGGTGCCCCCCTCGCCCTGCACCACGGCATCCCCGGCCCGATCGACGTCCGCGACCACCGGGGCCGCCCCCTCCACTACCGCACCACCGGCCCCGGCCGCATCGAGATCCCCCTCGCCCGCGACGAGACGGCCCTCATCACCCCCCGGGGCCACCGCCCGGACCCGGCGCCGCGCGACGTCCCGGCCGTCGGCGAGTCCGAGCCGTGGGGACTGCCGGAGTGAGGTGAGCGACGGGCGAGCCCCCGCTGGCCCGGGGGCTCGCCCATCGCCGTGCCGTCAGGAACTGCCCGCCGCCGCGAACGGGACCTGGGCGGTGGGCAGTTCGGGAGCGGTGGGCTGGAAGGGATGGGACCACAGGCCCTGACGGCGCAGCTCGGGCAGGACGCCCTCGCCGAACCAGTACGCCTCCTCCAGGTGCGGATAGCCGGACAGGATGAACTCGTCGATGCCGAGGCGGTGGTACTCGGCGATCCGCTCGGCCACCTCGGCGTGGCTGCCCACCAGCGCCGTGCCCGCGCCGCCGCGCACCAGGCCGACACCGGCCCAGAGGTTGGGGTAGATCTCGAGGTTGTCCAGGCTGCCGCCGTGCAGGGCGAGCATGCGCTGCTGGCCCTCGGACTCGCTGCGGCCCAGACCGGACTGGATGGAGCGCACGGTCTCCGGGTCGAAGCCGTCGAGCAGCCGCCGCGCCTCGGCCCATGCCTGCTCGGCGGTGTCGCGGGTGATGACGTGCAGCCGGATGCCGAAGCGGATCGTACGGCCCTGCTCGGCGGCGAGGGAGCGGATCCAGGCGATCTTCCGGGCCACCTGGGCGGGCGGCTCGCCCCAGGTGAGGTAGACATCGGAGTGACGGGCGGCGACCTGACCGGCGGCGGGGGAGGAGCCGCCGAAGTAGACCTGGGGGATCGGGTCGGGGAGCCGGGCCAGCTTGGCGCCCTCGACATGGAGGTGTTCGCCGGTGTGGTCGACGGTCTTGCCGTCCCACAGGTCGCGGACGATGCCCAGGAACTCGCCGGTGCGGGCGTAGCGGGCCTCCTTGTCGAGGAAGTCGCCGTAGCCGCGCTGCTCCTGGCTCTCGCCGCCGGTGACCACGTTGAGCATCAGCCGTCCGCCGGTCTGCCGCTGGTAGGTGGAGGCCATCTGGGCGGCGAAGGTGGGCGAGAGGAAGCCGGGGCGGAAGGCCACCAGGAACTTCAGCCGCTCGGTGTGCTGGCTGACCATCGCGGTGGTCAGCCAGGCGTCCTCGCACCAGGCACCGGTCGGGGTGAGCGCACCGGCGAAGCCGAGGTGTTCGGCGGCGCGGGCGATCTGGGAGAGATAGCCGACGGACGGCGGACGGTCCCCTCCGGCCGAGGTGACGGGGGTGCCATGGCCACCGCCGACGACATGGCGGCTGTCGCCGTTGGTGGGCAGGAACCAGTGGAAGGTGAGGGACATGGTGCGGCTCCGTTCAGGGGGGCGGGGGTGGGGGACTAGAGGAGGCCGTGGCGGGGAGGTTTCGTACCGTTGAGCACATAGCGGCCGATGTGCTGGACCTTCCAGCGGGCCGGGTCGTGCAGGGTGTGCGTACGGGCGTCCGCCAGTGGCGGTCCACGGCCCGCGCGGCGGCGGACAGCAGGGACTCGGCGCCCCGGACCTGGAGCGCCAGCTCACCGAAGCGCTGGATGAGCAGCGGATCCTCGGCGGCGGTCTCGAAGCCGCTCTCGAACCAGGGGCGGGCCTTGGTGCGGACGAACGTCACCGCCTCCGCCAGTGCCCCCGAGGCGATCCCCGCGTCGATGGCCGCGTGGAGCAACTGCGCGGCCGCGCCGTGCAGTTGCGGCCCGCGGAAGGTGAGGTGGTGCGGTACGACCCGGTCGGCCGGCACCGGCACGGCCTCCAGCCGGACGGTGCCGCTCGCGGTCGTCCGCTGGCCCATGCCGTCCCAGTCGTCCACGACGGTCAGACCGGGCGCGTCCCGTGGCACATAGGCCACATGGAGATCGTCGTTCTCCGCACGGGCCAGCACCGGGATCCAGTCGGCGAACAGCGCACCGGTGGAGTAGTGCTTGACACCGGTCAGGGTGTACGAGCCGTCGGCGGCCGGGGTGAGGCGGGTGCGGATGTCCTGGAGGTGCTTGGTGTCCGCCTCCGACTGGGCGTTGCCGAACCGCTTCCCGGCCGGGACGGTGATGGCCAGGAGCCCGGACGCGGACAGCCGGTCCAGTTCGGCCCGCGGCAGCCTGCGTTGTGCGTCGCGCTCGGCGGCGCCCGTACGGAACTCCTCGGCCAGCGCCGCGGCCACCTTTAGCGCCTCGGTGTCATCGGCGATGACATGGGCGGGTTCGGGCAGGGACGACACGGTCAGCTCGCCGCGGCCAGCACGGTGGAGTGGCCGAGCGCCGCCGAGAACTGGTCGACCACCTGCTCCAGCGCCTCGGCGGCCCCGGCGGCCACGCTCACCCCGCCGTCCGGCTCCACCGTGATGTCCTTGTCCAGGGTGAACCAGCCCTGGACGATATGGGCCGCGCCCATGGAGGACAGCACCGGCCGCAGCGCGTAGTCGATGGCCAGGACGTGGGCGGTGGTGCCACCGGTGGCCAGCGGCAGCACGGTCTTGCCCGCGAGCGCGTACTGCGGCAGCAGGTCGAGCAGGGACTTCAGCAGCCCGGAGTAGGCGGCCTTGTAGACCGGAGTCCCCACCACGAGCCCGTCCGCCTGCTCGACCAGCGCCTTGGCCCGGACGATGGCCGGGTGCGAGAAGTCCGCGCCGAGCAGCGCGGCGGCGGGCAGGGCGCGGACGTCGAACGGGACCACATGATGGCCCTGGGCGGTCAGCCGGGCGTCCAGATGGCGCAGCAGCCGGGCGGTGCGGGAGGTGGCGGAGGGGGAGCCGGAGAGGGACAGGACGGTGGCCATGAGCAACCCTTCGTGGTGCGGTGGAGGCGGCGGGGACGAGGCGGGGGATCGGGAGCCGGTGGAAGCGGTGGCGGTCGGACGAGCGCGACCATGGACAAGGCACCCAATAGGCGAAGCGGAGGGGTTCCGCGGGCATGGGGAACTCCCGTGGAGGAATTACGGGCATGGGGAATCGGCGCCCCGGCGGCGAATGGAATTCACCGTGGCAGGGGCGCGGAAAGACCGGGAGCGCTAAAGGGAGCCGAAAGCGGGGCAGCGCGGCCGCGATTCCTCGGTGGCGGCGGCTAAAAGCCTTTCCCGATCATGGGAGGCGACGGGGAGCGCGGCGGGGGTGATCCCTCAGGGCTCGCTCGGACCCGTACGGCGGGTCAGGCCGGACAGCGACAGGACGCGCTGGAGACACGCGCGAGGTCGACATGGCGTCGCCGCGTGAGGTCCTGTCGCTTCATGTCACCGATCCAACCAGGGGGAAGTTCTGCCGGTCAAGAAGGCCCGGGTGTCATTCCATATCCCGGACGCGCGGGCCGGGCCGCGGAATTCCGCGGCGCCCGCTTCGAGATTACCCGGGAGACGGGCCGGGGAGTGAGTCGGTATTCATGAGACCGTGATAGGGATCCCCTTGAAGCGGGTCGGCCCGCGCGGGCAGGGTGCGGAGTGTGCGAATTGAACAGCTGGAATACATCGCCGCCGTCACCCGCCTCGGATCGCTCCGCCGCGCCGCCGAGGAACTGCATCTGTCCCAGCCCGCGCTCAGCGAGACCGTGCGCAATCTCGAACGCGAACTCGGCGTGGATCTGCTGGAGCGCAAGCGCTCTGGCGCGACGATCAACGCGGAGGGAAGGGAGTTGCTGCCGCATATCGCCAGCGTCATCGAGGCCGTCGACCGGCTGCGCGGCGCCGCCGGTGACCAGCACCGCGTCAGCCGGATGATCCGGCTGGGCACGGTCAACACCGCGACCGTCCCACTGTTGATCCCGGCCGTCCGGGAGTTCCGCGCCACCCACCCGGTGACCCAGGTCGAGGTGGTGGGCGCGCAGCAGGCCGAGATCCACCGGGCGCTGCTGGAGGGGAGTTTCGACCTGGGGCTGGTCAACTGCCTCCAGGGGGACGACGTCCCGCCCACCCTGGAGAGCACCGAGCTGCTGCGCGGCCGCCCGGTGGTCTGTCTGCGCCCGGACAGCCCGCTGGCCGCCCGGTCGGCGGTGACCGCGGCGGATCTGCTGGACGGGCGGGAGCCGCTGATCGTGATGCGTTCCGGCTATCTGATGCACCGTTTCATCCACCGGCTGCTGGCCGGGCGCACCCCGTCCTTCTCGTATTCCACCGACGGGGCCGAGATGGGCAAGCTGATGGTGGCCGAGGGGCTCGGCGTCACCGTGCTCCCCGACTTCAGCGTCATCGGCGACCCCCTGGAGCGCGGGGGCGCGATCACCCACCGGCCGCTCGCGGACGGCGAGGCCACCGAGGTGCTGCTGATGATCCAGCGCCGTCGCTCGGGCTCGGTGCCGCGCGCCGTACGCGATCTGCACGAGCTCTTCGTACGGCGCGCGGACACTCCCGGAACTCCCCGGGCTTCCCGGGGGCTATAGCTCCCTGAGCGCGGGCAGCAGCTGCTTCTCGGCCCAGTCCAGGAACGGCCGCTGATGGTCGCCGCCGATCTGGACGAGCGCCACATCCGTGAAGCCCGCGTCCACGAAGGGCCGGATCAGCTCCGTGAACTCCTCGATGTCATCGCCGCACGGAATGGACGCGGCCACGTCCTCGGGCCGGACGAACTGGGTGGCGCCCGCGAAGGAGGCGGGCGCGGGCAGCTCCGAATTGACCTTCCAGCCGCTCCCGAACCAGCGGAACTGGTCATGGGCGCGGGCGATCGCCGCGTCCCGGTCGGGGTCGTAACAGACCGGGATCTGGCCGATCCGTGGCTTCCCGCCGCCACCGTTCGCCTCGAACTCCGTCAGCAGCTCGGACTTGGGCTCCGTCGCGATGAGGATGTCGGCCAGCCGCCCGGCCAGCCGGCAGGACTGCGGCCCGGAGACGGCCACGCCGATGGGCGGCGGCTGGTCCGGCAGATCCCACAGCTTCGCCGAGTCGACGTCGTAGTGGGTGCCGTGGTGAGTGACCTGGCCACCGCCGAACAGCGCCCGGATGATCTCGATCGCCTCTTCCAGCATCTCGTGCCGCACATCCGCCGACGGCCAGCCCTGCCCGACCACATGCTCGTTCAGGTTCTCGCCGGACCCGAGGCCCAGCCGGAACCGCCCCTCGGACAGCAGCTGGAGCGTCGCCGCCTTCTGCGCCACCACCGCCGGGTGATAGCGCACGGTGGGGCAGGTGACATACGTGGTCAGCGGGATCGAGGAGGTGGCCTGCGCGGCGGCCCCCAGCACGCTCCAGGCGTACGGGGCGTGCCCCTGGGAGTCCAGCCACGGGAAGTAGTGGTCGGAGGTCACCGAGAAGTCGAACCCGACCTGCTCGGCCCGGACCACGTCGTCGACGAGCTGACGTGGCCCGGCCTGCTCGGTCATCATCGTGTATCCCCATCGAACCATGGCTCCCGAGTACCGTTCCCCATGCCGTCCAAACGGGACGAACGGCTGGTCACCGTGGGTTGTGGTGGCTCACCTGCGGTAGGCCCGCAAGGCGCTGGGAGATGATAGGGGCCAGGCGGTCGGTGATGGTTCGGTGGCCCTTGTCATTGGGGTGGACGGAGTCCGAGAGGTCGTCGGCGGCGAGCCAGCCGGTGGTGTCGACGTAGGAGGCCCTGGCGTCGCCGGATGCGGTCACGGCGGCCTTGGTCTCGGTGCCGAACCGGCCGCTGAAGGTGCGCAGCGCGAAGATCCAGGCGTTCGGATAGGCGGTGCGGACCTTGCGCAGCAGGCTCGCGTAGGACGCCTGGAACTGCGCCGGGGTCACGCCCCGGCCCACGTCGTTGGTGCCGAGGTTGATGACCACGGCGCTCGCCTGGTAGCGGGTGAAGTCCCAGCCGGGCGTGGCGGCGTTCGGGTTGAGCTTGGTGAACTGCTGCTCCAGGCTCATCCGGTCGTCCGCCGTGTCGACCAGGGCCGCGCCGCCCTGGGCGATCTGGGTGTGGTCGGCGCCGAGCCGTTCGCCGATGAGCCATCCGTAGGCGGTGCGGGCGTTCTGCGAGGTGGTGGTGCCCACGGTGATCGAGTCGCCGACGAATTCGATCAGGTTCTTGGGGGCGGGCGGCGCGAAGGTGGTGGCGCCGCTGTCCAGGGTCAGGCCCTGGAAGACCGCGTCACCGTGGTAGGAGCCCGCGACCACCTGGTAGTTGACCTGGAGGGTGTGGTTTCCGGCGGCGAGCGGGACCGGGGTGAGGTTCACCGTGCCCTTGGCCTCGTCGTAGAAGGTGGCGGGGCCGCCGTCGATGCTGGCCCACAGGTCGATCGCGTTGCGCTGCTTGAGTTTGACGGTGCGGCCGGTGAAGCCGGTGCGGAAGTACGCGCCCGCCCAGTAGGGGGTGTAGGCGGTGGCCGAGCTCTTGGTGTCCCAGCGGCCGGTGAACCGGATGTTCGGGTCGCCCGGCTGACCGGGCGCGGCGGCCTCGAGGGGCGTGGAGCCGGGTGCGGTGCCGAGTTTCGCGGCGATGATCGGGGCCAGGCGGTCGGCGAACTTGGTGTGCCCCGCCTCGTTGGGGTGGCCGTTGCCGTCCTCGTAGTCCGTGCCGTCCGTGAGCCAGCCGGTGGTGTCGACATAGCTCACCTTGGCGTCACCGGCCGCGTTGCGCGCGCTCACGGCCGCCTTGGTCTCCGGTACGTAGCGCTTCTTGAGGGTCTGGACGGCGAAGAGCGCCGCGTTCGGGTACTTCGCGCGGATGTCGCGGAGGAGGCCGGTGTACGCGGACTGGAACTCAGGCCCCGTGACGCCGTGCCCGATGTCATTGGTGCCCAGGTTGATGACCACCGCACTGGCCTGGTAGCGGGAGAAGTCCCAGTTCTGGTCGCCGGTGGAGGCGGTCTTGAAGAACTGCGCGGCCAGTCCCACGCAGCCGCCCTTGCCGACCAGGCAATAGCCCGAGCGGGCGATCTGGGTGTGGCGCATGCCCAGCCGCTCGCCGGTCTTCCAGCCGTACGAGTCCAGCGCGAGCCGGTCGGTGAGGGCGCCCGCGGTGATGGAGTCGCCCACGAACTCGATGAGCCCGGATGGGACGCGCGGGGCGACCGTGCCCGCGCCCGCGTCCAGGACCAGGCCCTGGAAGACGGTGTCGCCGGAGCGGTAGGAGACACGGAGGGTGTGGGTGCCCTGGGGGAGCGGCTGGGGGGTGACGGCGACGGTGCCCTTGACGCCCGCGTAGAAGACATCGGGGCCGCCGTCGACGCTCGCGTAGAAGTTCACCGCCTCCCGGGCCTTGACCTTCACGGTGGTGCCGGTGAACGCCGTCTGGAGGTAGCCGCCGGTCCAGTTGGGGACGGCGGCGGTGGTGGAACCGAGGTCCCAGCGGCCGGTGTAGACGATGTTGGGGTCGGTCACCGAGCCGTTCCCCAGGGCGGCCGCCCGCGCGGTGGAGGTGAGGCCGAGGCTCAGCCCCAGCGCGCAGAGCGACGCGGTCATGACAAGAATGAAGAGTCCGCGTAAGGAGTGCGGGATCGATCTCATGGGGGTCCTCTCGGGGGAGGGGTGGATGCCCGGGGGTTTGGGAGCGCTCCCAGGCGTCGTGGCCCCACGATGGAAGCCTTGAATCGGTTCAACGTCAAGGTGTGCGGCGGCAGTTACGATGTGAGCCATGGCGGAAACCGGTGGGGTGCGCGAAGTGAAGTCCGCGGGCCGCACCGTGGAACTGCTGGAGCTGCTCGCCGCGCGCGGCGACCAGCCGGCCCGGCTGCGCGAGCTCGCCGAGGAGCTCGGCGTCCCGCGCAGCAGTATGTATGCCCTCCTCAAGACCCTGATCGACCGCGGCTGGGTGCGCACCGACGTCACCGGCTCGCTGTACGGCATCGGCATCCGCGCGCTGCTCACCGGCACCAGCTATCTGGACAGCGATCCACGGGTGCGGGCGGCGCGGCCGTACCTGGACGAGGCGTCCGACGCGCTGGGCGAGACCATTCACTTCGCCCGGCTGGACGGCGGCGATGTCGTCTACCTCGCCACGCGGGAGTCGCATGAGTACCTGCGCCCCTTCAGCCGCGTCGGGCGGCGGCTCCCGGCCCATGTGGGAGCCCTGGGGAAGGCGCTGCTCGCCGAGCGGATCGACGGTGAACTCCCGCTGATGGGCGAGGAGTTGGAGCAGGCGACGCCCAATACCCACCGCACCCGCGCCTCGCTCCTGGCCGATCTGAAGCGGGTGCGGGAGCGGGGCCACGCCATCGACCGGGAGGAGGGGGTCCTGGGCATCGTGGGCTTCGGTCTCGCCCTGCGGTACGACGTCCCGGCGGTGGACGCGATCAGCTGCTCGGTGCCGACGGCCCGGCTGACGGAGGGGCGGGAGGAGCGGATCGTCGCGGTGATGCGGGAGATCCGGGCGAAGATCGAGGCGGTGGTGCCGAGGGGGACCGGCACGGGCCCGCGGTGGCGCCCGTAGCCGGGTGACTCGGCGACCCGGGCCTTCTCAGGGGTGGCGGCGCCGGACCTCTCAGGGATGGCGGCGCCGGGCCTCTCAGGGGTGGTGGCCCCAGACCTCTCAGGGATGGCGGCGCTTGATCATGTCCGCGCACTTCTCGCCGATCATCATCGTCGTGACGCACGGGTTGACGGCGATGAGATACGGCATCGCCGAGCCGTCCGCCACCCGCAGCCCCGCCACCCCCTTGACCCTCAACTCCGGATCCAGCGGGGCGTCCGCGTCGTCGGGCGCGCCCATCCGCACCGTGCACGCCGGGTGGTAGACGGTGTTGTGGGTCGCGCGGACATAGCCGGCCAGCTCGTCGGCGCTGGTCACATCGGGCCCGGGGGCGAGTTCGGCGCCCGCCCACATGGCCAGCGCGGGCCGGGCGGCGATCTTGCGCGCCAGCAGCAGACCGCGGGTCATGATCTCCATGTCGTAGGAGTCGGTGAAGTAGCGGGGATCGACCCGCGCCTTGTCGCGGAAGTCGCGGGTGGCCAGCCGCACGGTGCCCCGGGAACGGGCCCGGGTGACGTTCGGGGTGAGGCAGAAGGCGTTCTCCGAGGTGGGGTAGCCACGGCGGTAGGTGTTCAGGTCGAAGGGCGTCGCACCGTAGTGGAACATCAGGTCCGGGCGGTCAAGCTCGGGCTCGGTGGCGGTGAAGACGCCGATTTCCCACCACTGGGTGGAGCTTCTGATCATGGGCTGTTCGGCGTTCCACATGATGACGCCCTCGGGGTGGTCCTGGAGGTTGCCACCGACTCCGGGGGAGTCCACGGCCACCTCCACCCCCGTCTCCCGCAGATGCCCGGCCGGGCCGATCCCGGAGAGCATCAGCAGCTTCGGGGTGTCGATGGCGCCGCACGAGACGATGACCTCGCGCCGGGCGTGCACCCTCAGGGTGTGGATCAGATCGGGGGAGAGGCAGTCGACCCCGGTACAGCGCCGGTCCTCGTCCAGGACCAGCCGTCTGGCCTGGAGTCCGGTGCGCACCTGAAGATTGGGCCGGGAGTCCATGACGGGGTGGAGATAGGCCACCGAGGTGGAGCAGCGGGTGCCGTCCTCACGGGCGTTGATCTGGAACCAGTGGGCTCCGTGCACCACCGTCGTCCCGGTGTTGAACGGGACGATGGGGATGCCCACCTCCTCGCAGGCCGCCAGCACCGCCCTGCCGCACGGGTCCTCGGGCGGCACGGTGCGGATCCGGACCGGGCCACCGCGGCCGTGGTGGTCGCCGGGCGCGTCATTGTCCTCCAGCCGCTGGAAGAGCGGGAAGCAGTCGGCGGCCGACCAGCCGTCCAGGCCCATGGCGGCCCATTCGTCGAGGTCTTCGGCGGGGGCCCAGAAGGCGATGCAGGAGTTGTGCGAGGAGCAGCCGCCGAGCACCTTGGCGCGGGCGTGGCGCAGAAAGCTGTTGCCCTTCTCCTGGGGTTCGACCGGATAGTCCCAGTCGTAGCCGGAGCCCAGCAGCCCCATCCAGCGGTTCAGCCGCAGCACGTTGTCGTCCCCGACGTCCGACGGGCCCGCCTCCAGCAGGCAGACGCTCACCGAGGGGTCCTCGGACAGCCGGGAGGCGACCACCGATCCGGCCGTACCGCCGCCGACCACCACGTAGTCGAACTGGTCCACGGGCCTCTCCTCCCCTCCTCCTCACGTCCTCACGGGGCGGTGAGGGCGACCTCCGGGGAAGGGAGCGGTCACTCGAACCACCGCTGGGGGCGGGGCGCGGTGTTGCGCCAGATGTGTTTGAGCTCCTGGTATTCGTGCAGCCCCGACGGGCCCAGCTCCCGGCCGACACCGGACTGCTTCATCCCGCCCCACTCGGCCTGCGGGACGTACGGATGGAAGTCGTTGATCCACACGGTCCCGGCCCGCAGCCGGGACGCCACCCGGTGCGCCTTCTCGGTGTCCTGCGTCCACACCCCGCCCGCCAGGCCGTACACCGTGTCGTTGGCGAGCGCCACCGCCTCGTCCTCGTCCCGGAACCGCTCCACGGTGAGCACCGGGCCGAACGACTCGTCCTGCACCACCGACATGTCCGGGGTGCAGTCGTCCAGCACGGTCGGCAGGTAGTAGAAGCCCTTCGCCAGGTCCGGCTCGTCGGGCGGGGTCCCGCCGCAGCGCAGCACCGCGCCCTCGTCGATCCCCGCCGCCACATAGTCGGTGATCTTCTGGCGGTGGTCGGCGGAGATCAGCGGCCCGGCGCGGGCGTTCTCGTCGAACGGCCCGCCCAGCCGGATGTTCCGGGCCCGGTGGACGATCTCGTCGACGAACGCGTCATGCAGCTGCTCCTGGACCAGCAGCCGGGCACCGGCCGAGCAGACCTGCCCGGAGTGCAGGAACACCGCCGTGAGCGCGTAGTCCACCGCGGTGTCGAAATCGCAGTCGGTGAAGACGATATTGGGGTTCTTGCCGCCCAGCTCCAGGGCCAGCTTCTTCACCGTGGGCGCGACGGCCGACATGATCCAGCGTCCGGTGACCACTCCGCCGGTGAAGGACACCATGTCCACGCGTTCGTCCGTGACCAGCGGCGCGCCCGCGGTGGCCCCCGAGCCGAGGATCAGATTGGCGGCCCCGCCCGGCAGCCCGGCCTCGGTCAGCAGCCGCATCAGATGGATCGCGGTGTGCGGGGTCAGCTCGCTGGGCTTGAGGACGAAGGTGTTCCCGGCGGCCAGCGCGGGCGCCACCTTCCAGGCCGTCTGGAGCAGCGGGTAGTTCCACGGCGTGATCAGCACACATACCCCGACCGGTTCGTGCACCACCCTGCTGTCGATCTCCGGACTGCCCACCTCCACGACGCGGCCGCCGCTCCCGGAGGAGGCGAGGGTGCCGAAGTAGCGGAAGCAGTTCGCGATGTCGTCGAGGTCGTACTCGCTCTCGACCAGCCGCTTCCCGGTGTCCAGGGACTCGGCGCGGGCGAGCGTCGGCTTCTCGCGCTCCAGCAGCTCGGCCACCCGCAGCAGCAGCCCGCCCCGGTCCCCGGCCGGGGTACCGGGCCACGACCCGCGGTCGAAGGCGTCCCGGGCGGCCGCCACCGCCGCCGCGGCGTCCTTCGGCCCCGCCTCGTCGACCACGGCGACCAGCGAACCGTCCGCCGGACAGCGGATCTCGCGGCTGTGTCCGTCGAGGGCGGTCGTCCAGTGGCCGCCGATGAACAGCTCCGGCATGGGTTCCTCCGGGCTCGGACGACAGGGCCGGTCCCGAGTGGATCCATCGACGCACCCGTCCGGCCCACACACCGAGCGTAAGTGGCGCGGGTCACCCTCGCACGGCGTGGGGAGGGCGCGGGGGCGGACGCGAGGTGTTGGGGCGGGCGCCAGGTGTTGGGGCGACGGATGTCCCGGGGAACCTTCTTCCGGCGGGGACGTGTGATCGGACGTGTGAGCGGCACAATCCCTGGCATGGTCAACGCGTCCGAAGCCCACCGCGGCCCCGAGCCTCCCCGCGCTCCCCAAGCCCACGGCGCCCCCGAAGCCGACGGCGGCTCCGAAGCCCTCAGCGCCCCCGATCCCCGGCGCGCCCTCGTCGACGAGTTGCTCGCCGCCCTCGATCCGCTGCCCTTTCCGCGCCGGATGCGGGAGCTGGCCGGGCGGGCGCGGGCGGCCAGTGCCGAGGGGCGGCTGGGCGCGCTGATCGAGGAGTTGGAGCGGCGCGGGACGTACGAGCGTCGGCTGGCGGCCGTGGCCGCGGCCGCCGGCGGGCGCACCGGCCATCTCGCGGCGCGGCTCGCCGACCCGGACCCCGTGGTGCGGCACCGCGCCCTCGACACCGCACGCCGCGGCGGCCCCGGCGCGGTCCCGGACGACGCGCTGGAGGCGGCCTTCGAGGACGCGCCCGCCACCGTACGGCGCGAACTGGCGCGCACCGTCGTGGCCGGGCGGCGCACCGCGCTCGCGGACCGGCTGATCGAACCGTTCCGGGAGCGCTGGGGCGACGGCGAGGCCGCCCGGCTGCTCCCCGGCTGCGGGGCGGATACCGTGGCGCGGCTGCTGCCCGGACTGTTCCACGCCGTCCGCGGCTGGCGGGCCCTCGTCTCCCGGCATCCGGTCGCCGTCCTGGACGAGGCGGCGCGTCAGCTCGCCGCCCTGCCCGCACCGCTGCGCGCCGACTGGTGGACCCGCTACGCGCCCTGTGTCGCGCTCGCCGCGCCCGTAGAGCCCGAGCGGGTGCTGGAGCTGCTGGAGGACTACGGCCAGGGCCCGCTGCCGACCGCCGTACGGGCCCGGCTGTCCGCGCTGGTGGCCGCCGATCCGAGCCGTACGCTGCGGCTGCTGCTCGCCCCCGAGCACAGCGGCACCCGGCGGCGGCTGGACCGGGCCGTGCTGCGCCGGTTCGTCCGCGCCGACCCGCCCGAGCTCGCCGAGCTGGGGCGGTCGCTGCGGCACGACGCGGACCCCGACACCCTCGCCCGCCTGCTGGCCACGCTACCGCCCGCCCGCCGCTCCGCGTTCTACGACCGAGCCACGGACCGCGCCACCGACTGGGCCACGGACCGGGCCGCCTACGACCGGACTACCTACGGTCAGGCCATAGACCGGGCCACCGGCGAGGGGGCGACCGAGGGCCGCGCCGCCCGCGACTGGGCGGTCGAGGGCCGGGCTACCGACGGCCGGGCTACCGACGGCCGGGTCACCGACGGCCGGGTCACCGACGGCCGGGTCACCGACGGCCGGGTCACCGACGGCCGGGCCGCCCACGACTGGGCCGCCTACGGTCAGGCCACGGACCGGGTTACCGACGGCCGGGCCGCCTACGGTCGGACCACCGGCGGCCAGGCCACCGGCGGCCAGGCCACCGGCGGACGCGGCTCCGACCACGCCGTGAGCGACCACACCGTCATCGACCCCGCCGTGCTCGAAGTCCTGCCGCGCCCCCGTCGCCAGGCCGAGGCTCGCCGGATGGCCGCTCAGGCGCGCGAGCGTGGCGCGCCCTGGACGACCGTGCTGGAGTCGGTGGCCCATCTGCCGATCGAGGAGGCGCGCGAGGAGCTGGTGGCCGCCGTGCGCCGCTCCTCGGCCGAGGACCGCGCGCTGGCCCATCCGCTGCTGATCCGGTGCGTCGCCCGTTCCGGTGACCCGGACGCCCTCACCGAGCTGCTGCGCCTGCTGGAGCGGCTGCGCAACGAGCAGGACCCGGTGCGCTCCGCGGCGCTCGGCGCGCTCGCCCGCACCCATCCCGCGCTGTTCACCGACGACGCCGCCGAGCATCTGGACCGGATCGCCGCCGACGCGATCGCCGCCCGCGACTCGTCCTCCGCCACCCGCCAGGCCCTGCGCCACCTGGCCGTGGCGCTGCTGCGCGAACACGCCGTCACCGGGCGGCGCCAGCTGCTGGGCTGGGCGCTGCGTACCCTCACCCGGCTCGCGGGCAGCGTCGGCGCCGCCGACCTGGGCCGCCTCGACCACCAGCTGCGGCGCGGTCAGGAGCAGGCCGTGTTCGAGGCGCTGCGGCCCTGGCTGGAGGCGGGCGCCGAACGGGTCGACCACGAGCTGACCTTCGCCCTCGCCCGCTCCCTCGGGCGGCGCGCCCATGCCCTCCCCGAGCTCCAGGAACTCCTGTGGCAGGCCATCTCGTTCGGCAGCGACGCGACGGCCCGCACCGCCATCGGGCTGTGGCTGGAACCACCGGCCGAGCGGGACACCCGCGTGGCCGAGCTGCTGGCGCACGAGCCCTCGGCGGCCGTGCTGCCGCCCGTCCTGGCCGTGCTGATCCGCCGTCGCACCGATCTGCTCGACCTCGTCCTCGGCGACACCCCGCCGTACGGGCGCTTTCTGACCCCCGGCACCCACTGGACCCCGCCCACCGGGCGGGACACCGGCCGCTGGCTGCCCCGTCAGCAGGCAGCCGCCGCCCGCGTCCTGGACCGGGCCGCCGCCGACACCTCCCTGCGGCCGGGGCAGCGGGCGGCCGCCGTCGCCGACGCCGCGCCGATCCCCGGCCACGGCGCGGCCACCGTCCGGACCTGGACGGCCGCGGCCACCGTACGGACCTGTACGGACACCGACGATGTGGCCGTGGCCGAGGCCGCGCTCGCCGCCCTCGCCCGCACCGACCGCCCCGGCGATGCCCTGCCCGCCCTGTTCGCCCACGCGGGCGACGACCGGGCCCGGGTGGCGATGTACGCGGCCACCCGGGCGTCCCGGTACGTCGAGCCATCACGGCTGGGGCGGCTGGTGCGCGGGGTGCTCGCCCCGGACGGCGTCGCCACCGCCGTACCGCCCGTCCCCGCGAAGGTCACCAGCCGTAAGGAGGCCGTCCGGCTCGCCGCCACCCTGCTCCCGGTGGCCGACGCCGCCGCGCTGCTCGCCGACGCCTTCGAACTGCCCGGCCAGCACCCCGATGTGCAGGCCGCCTGTGTCGACTTCGCCACCGGGCTGCTCGACACCAAACGCGCCTGGGAACTGCTGACCGCCGCCGCGAGCGGGCGGCGCGAGCTGCGCCACGCCGTGCTGCGCACCCGCCCGCTGGACCTCCCCGAGGCCCACCGCGGCCGCTACGCCCAGCTCATAGGCGCCGTCTGCGACACCGACGACCCCGAGGTGGCGGCGGCCGGATACGGGGCGCTGGCCCGCTGGTCGCCGTGGGCGCCGGACGCGGCGGCCGTCCTGGTGGCCGCCGTCACCGACCTGGGCAACCGGGCGAGCTGGCGGCCCGCCGCCGACGCCCTCCTGGAGCTGATGGCCGCCGCGCCTGACGGGTCGCCCGGTGACAACCCGCTGGCCTGGGCGCTCGCCGCGCTCGCCACCGCCGACGCCCGGCCCGGCGGCCCCGATGCCGAACCGGACCGGGACCGCCCCGCCCACCGCCGCATCCGGCACCTCGCGGACCGGCTCGCCACCCGGGCCCGGATGCGGCCCCGGGTGACCCGGCGCACCGCGCGGGCCGCCGGTGAACTCCTCGCCGGATACGAGACGTTCGTCCAGGAGGCCGCCCATGTGCTGGTGAACGCCCTCGATCTGGACGCCCGTCCCGGCCCGCTGGCCGCCACCCTCGCCCGCCTCGCCCGGCTGCACACCACCCGCCCCGCGCTCGCCGTCCGTACCGCCGACACCCTGCGCCGACGGCTGAACACCGCCACGCGGCCGGGCTCCGACGCGGCCCTGCTGCGCGCCGCGCGGGAGCTCGACGAGGACGGCGGCCACGCCTCCGGACTGTTCGCCGCGACCCTTACGGAGGTGGCCGGGGCCCGTACGGAATGGGCGGAGCCCTGGCGGGAGCGGCTGCGCACGCTGCGCGGCCATCCGCACGCGGATGTGCGGGACGCGGCGCTGCGGCTGACGACGACGGTGGAGTGAGGGAGGGGGCGGTGTGGCCGGGGGCTCGGGACCTGGGGCTCCGGGGGCTACGGGAGCTCCGGAGGTCAGTCGCTCTTGCGCCAGGTGCCGTCGGTGTAGTCGTAGGCGTAGGCGGGGCGCCCCTTGACGCTGCTGGTGCGGAACGGCGAGCCGTGGTCGTCGATCCGCACCGTCCCCGAGCGGCCGCCGCCCGACCAGTCCAGCTCCAGGTACCAGCTACAGTCGCAGCCCGCCGTCCGGGCGTTGACCAGCAGCACCTCCGGATCCGAGGCCGAGACGCGGTAGGGGAAGTGGACGGCGGGGATCGGCTTGCCCGCGTCATTGCCGTCCGTGGGCCGGGCCAGCGGACGGGCGGCGTCCAGATTCACCGAGAAGGCGCGCGGGGTGAGGGAGCCCCCACAGCCGTTGTCCATGGCGAACGACGACCACGCGAGCGGGGTACGGCGGCCCACGACCCGTACGTGCAGGGCCTGGAGGACGACGGCCGACGAGGCCCGGCCCTGCACCGTGACCTCCACATTGGTGGTCCCGCCGTGCACCGCGTCATGGGCGGCGGCCCACGTCGGGGCGTCCTGCTCGGTGGGCGGCGGGGCGACCTGGGTCGGGGGCCGGTCGATGAGATAGCGGTGGCCGCAGCCGTTCTCCCAGACATGGGAACGGGTGGAGAGGGTGAGCGGGAGCTGGGTGGACCCGCCCTGGCCCGTCCCCTTGGTCGCGCCGGGCGTGGGCGAACCGGAGGCGTCCCCCTTGGCCCTCTGCTCCTTGCCGCGCTCGCCTTTGTTGTCGTCGCCACCCGGTGCGCCGGATTCCTTGTCGCCGTCCGTCCTCTGACGGTCCAGATGGCCCCGGGCGGTCGGTCCGGCGGGCGGGGCGGAGGTGGGCTCGGCGGAGGGAGGCACGGCCGCGGTGTCCTTACGGCCGTCATCCCCGGGCGGCCGCACCTCGACCGCCGTAACGGCGAGCACGACAACGGCGGCGGCCCCGGCGAGCAGCGCCCAGGGCCGCCGTGCGCGTGAGGCGGCGGCGGTGGCGGTGTCCGTGGCGTTTGCCGCCACGGCCCGCAAACGGGCTCGCCTGCCGGGCGGGGGTTGGGTCGTGTCTGTGGTGGGGGCGGGGCTGGTCTTGCCGGTGGCCGTGGGTTCGGCGGCCTTGGCCGGGGTTGCGGATTTGGCCGTGGCCGTCAACCCGGCCTCGGCCGTGAGCGCGCCGGACGGTTGGCTCCGGTCGCCGTCAGCCCGGTCGCCGTCGTCCCGGTCGGTGGCCGGGGATCCGGCCTCGGCCGTGGGCGTGGCGGGCGGTTGGGGCCGGGAGTCGCTGGTCCGGGTGCTGTCGGCCCGACCGCCGTTGTTCCGGTCGGTGGCCGGGGACCACGGGCGAGGCGGTCGGGTCTGCCCGGTGGCCGGGGATCGGGACTCGGCCGTGGGCGCGCCGGGCGGTTGGGCATGGGCGCCGTCGGTCCAGGTGTCGTTGGCTCGGTCGGTGTCGTCGGCGGGCTGGTGTGGGTCGCCGTCCGAGTGTGCGGCCGTGCCGCGGTGCGCGGTGCCATGGGCCTGCGCCGACCGGTCCGGGCCGGTGTCGTCTCCGGGGCGGCCCGGTGCGGGGTCGGCCGCGGCGGACGCGCGGCGCGCGGCCGGGCGGGCGTTGGGCATCGGAGCGGCCCTCGACGCGTCGTCGGCGGGGGTGGCGGCCTCGTGTCGCTCATCGGCTGCCGCGCCCGGCTGAGCGTCGCGCGAGCCCGCACCGGCCTCCGGGCCGCCGCCGCTGCCTCCGGCCGGGCCGGTGGTCGTGGCCGCATCCGGGTGAGGGCCGGTCACCGGGCCCGGGCCGGGCGTCGCGACGCGCCCCTGTTGACGGTCGGCGGCCGGACGCGCGGCGGGCGTCGCGGTGGTCCCGGACGCGTCCGACGCGGCGTCGGCGCCTCGTACGTCGGCCGACTGCCGAGGCTCACCGCCACCGGACCGGGCGTCCATCCCCCGCACGGTGCCATCCGCGGCCGGGCCGTCGTCGGCCGCGTCCTCGCCCCCGCGCGGAGCCGACATCGCACTCTCGCGCGCGCGGCGCTTCGCGGCGTCCGCGAGGATCCAGCGGCGGTGGAGCGCGATCAGCTCCTCAGGGGTGGCGCCGCACAGCCGGGCGAAGCGCTCGACGGGGGCGTAGTCCGTCGGGACCGCGTCGCCGTTGCAGTAGCGGTGCAGCGTGGACGTGCTGACGTGCAGTCGTGTGGCCAGCGAACCGTAACTGCGGCCCGAGCGCTCCTTCAGCGCCCGCAGTCTCTCGGCGAAGTCCTCGACCTCTTTGGCGTTCCCCACGCCCACCACCCCCCAATATCGTCCCCGGCACCGCGAGTCGTCCCGTGGGCGTCCCACGAGCGCGTTCCAGGGTGTTGTCATACCCCCAAGTCAGCGTACGTGCAGGCGTTCCAGCGTCCCGAATGCCCCGCCGGTCGTAGCGGCCACGGCCGGGTGGCGCACACGCTTGTCCTGCCGCCGCGACCTCCCGGTGCGACGGCGACATGCTGAAACCTGAGATCGGGAAGAGACGGGGAAATACCTCATGCGCAAGCCCACGCACTCATTCCGCGGCACCGCGCTCGGCGTCGCGGCAGCGGCCGCCGTGGCCGTGGCCGTGGCCGGGACCGGGTCGGCCCAGGCGGCTGTGGACCAACGCACGCCCGCCCACCTCGTGCCGAGGGAGCTCCCGCCGCATCCGAGCTCCGACTGGTACGCGAGCGATGTCACCGAGGGCCTGCCCGAGACCCCTCCGTTCTGCGTGGAGAAGACCTTCCCGTCGGCCGGGGCGACCCACCGCACCTTCTGGACCGAGTACGACACCGGCGCCACCCAGATCGTGGTCAGGACCGGCACGGTGGAGGCGGCCCGCAAGCTCGCCGCCGCGGCCGAGAAGAAGATCCGGAACTGCGCCGCCGACTGGGAGCGCCAGTTCCCGGAGGGCACCGCCTCATGGCGGGACTACGGCGCCCTGACGGCGGAGGACGGCGCCCATGTCTACGGCGTCCATACCTCGTACCCGGACTCGGAGCCCGGCATCCACCTCTTCGGCGTGGGCCGCGACGGCCGGACCGTCACCGTCGTGACGTGGGGCGAGATGGGCGGCTACGACCAGGCACCGCTGGCCGACTTCAAGCGCACCGCCACGACCGCCGTGGTCAAGCTGTACCACCCGTGAGCGGGGTCTGACGGGCGTCCAACGGGCGTCCGGCGGGGACGGGGGGACGCGGCCCGAGGGGGGGCCGATGGGGGCGGGGACCGGTGGCGGCCACGCGTACACACGGGGGTACGCGTCGCCGCCACCTCCGCGTGTCCCGGCGCCGCCGTCCCGCTGGCCACCGCGTCCGGGGAGGGGCCATGTCCCCGAGGAGCCGCGGAGACCCCGTGGCGGAGGGTCGATCATGAGGGCCCGTGGCCGATATGGTCGAAGTACGCCGCCCCACCGGACGCCCGACCGTCGGAGGTTTCCCGTGCCGAACGGATCGCTCTCCCTCGCCGCCTCGCTCTACCTGCTCTCCTACGACCCCGAGACCGGCCGGCCCGCCGGTGCTCACACCGCGCTCCTCGTCCGCGCCGCCGCCCTCACCGAACTCGTTCAGCGCGGCATGCTCACCGACGCCGACGGCAGTCCCTGCCCCGTGGCCGACGCCGCCACGGGTGATCAGACACTCGACGGGCTGCTGGAGCTGATCGGCGAATCCCGGCCGCGCAGCTGGCAGATCTGGGTGGGGCATCAGCCGCGGCTGACCGAGCACGCGGTCCGCGACCAGATGGTGACGGCCGGATATGTGCGGGCGAAGGGGAAGCGGATGCTGGGGCTGTTCCCGGCCAAGGAGTACGTGCTGGACCGGCCCGACCAGGTGGCCGGGATGCGGGACGACGCGGTGCGCGTGCTGCACGGTGAGCAGCCGGCGGCCGAAGTGTCCGAACGGGACGCGGCGTTGGTCACGCTGGCGGCGGCGGGTGAGCTGAGGTCCGTGGTGACGGCCACGGACGCCAAGGTCCGCAAGCGCCGGATCCTGGAGCTGGGGGAGCGCTGCGGGGGCATGGGCCCGGTGCTGGAGAAGGTGATCGCGCAGGTGCGGACGGCGCTCGCCGCCGCCGTCGTCACGACCATGCTGGCGTCGACCACGGCCGTGACCGCCACCTGACCTCTCACCGGTAGGGGCGGGGCTCAAGCGCCCGTACGGGGCAGGACGTCCGTACGGTGCGGGGCAGGCGTCCGTACGGGCCGGACCCAGGCGCCCGTACGGGCCCGAGCCTCCGTACCGGCCCGGGCTTCCGTACGGACGTCAGGCGTCTCTCAGCAGCGACGCCAGCCCCTCGTCCAGGTCGAGCTCCCCGGCCTCGCTGCCCTCGGGGACGACCGCGTACGACCGGCCGAGGAATCTGCGGAGGTCGGCGGTGTCGAACTGGACCATGGCCATGCCCTCGGGGGCATGGAATTCCAGGACCGTCCCCTGCGGGCCGCTCGGCCACATCTGCACGTCCCCGCTGCCCGCGGGGCCGCGCAGCCCGGCCGCGAGCAGCTCGCGCCCGAACGTCCACTCCACCGCGGAGCCGTCGAGGGACGCGGAGGGCGGGAAGGAGATGCGGACGGCGAACGGGTCGTCGCGCTCGTAGCGCAGGCACGCCGGAATCGCGCGTGACTCGGGCGTCGACGCGATGAGCTGTGCCTGGACGGCTTGGTCGATGACAGTGGTCACGTCGGCTCCCTTGCGATCGGTGCGGGGCGCGTCGCCCTTACGACCGTTAAGACGTTTGGGCGATCAGGCCAGTGCACCCACTTTCGACGTGACGTGCGTCACGACTGTTTTTTCGAGGGGACATAGGGCATTTAGGCTTGCCAAACCATGCAAGGTCTCGGGCGCCGTGCGGAGCTGTTACAGAAGCGCAGGCGATACGAGGCACCCACCCCAGGGGTTGTTCCACCATGACCGAAGGTCACGCGGCGCTCGACACGGCCGCCTACAGCCGAATCTACGAAGCCGAATATTCGCGTCTGTGCGGATATGCCCGAACTCTCACCGGCAATCCCTGGGTTGCCGGGGACCTGGTGGCCGAGGCGCACTACAGCGTGTGGCGCCGGATCCGCGCCGGGCATCCCCTCGGTGCCGACGCCGTCCCGGCCGAGCTGACGAGCACCGTAAGGGCGCTGTCGGCCGGGGTGGGGAACGGGGGCCCGTCGCAGCAGGCGTCGTACCTCGAACCGCTCGTCCAGGTCCTCGACGAGCTGCCGCAGCGCTGGGTCAAGGTGCTGTGGCTCGCCGAGGTGGACGCGCTCCCGCCGGAGGAGGTGGCGTGGCTGACCGGGGCGAGCCCGGACGGTGCGGCGGCCCTGGTGGAGCGCGTCCGGGAGAGCGTGCGCCAGGAGTTCCTGCGCGCCCAGCCCGGCTATCCGGTGAGCGCCGCGTGCGGTGGGCACTGGGAGGGGCTGCCCGACCATGTGCGGGGCGCGGACTCCCCGCACCAGGCCGAGCAGATCGCCGTCCACATCGACGGCTGCCGGGACTGCCGGGGCCGGATGGAGCAGCTGGTCGCGGCCGACGACCGGCTGCCCGCGCTGACCGGCCCGGCGCTGCTCGCGCTGTACGACCGGGACATGGCGCGCTTCCTGGCGCCGCTGGCGGCCGCCGGTGCGGTGGGTGCCGTGGGGGCCGCCGGAGCGGGTGCCCTGGCAACCGCCGGCGGTGCGCACGCGGCGCCCTCGAACGGGCCGCTGGTCTCCTCCCGCCGTTCCATGCACCACCTCGTCCGCGGGCAGGTGCGCCAGGCGGGGCCGGTGGCGGTCGCGGCGGCCGCGGGCGGCGTGCTGCTGGTCGCGGGGGCGACGGTCATGACGGGGCTGGCGCTGACGGACGGCGGCTCGGCGGCGGCGGAACAGCCGGCGGCAGCCTCGAATCCGTCCATATCGGATACATCCGACTCCGCCGATCCTTCTTCCCCTTCTTCCCCTTCTTCGGCCACGTCGGGCGCCTCGCGGCACTCGGACGGGTCGCGGGCGGGCGTTCCGGGGGAGGCGTCCCGGAACCGGCCGTCCACCGCGAGCGTGCCCACCGGGCACTCCCCGACGGATGTGCCGTCCAGCGCCGTATCCCCCTCGCGCAAGGCGCCGACGTCCGCTTCTTCCGAATCGCCCTCGTCGCGGCCGTCTTCGCCCGCTTCGTCCTCCGCGTCGAACGACCCGTCGCACCGGCCGACCGACGAACCGACCCAGAAGCCGACGGACGGCGCCACGTCGGACCCGGAGGACACCCCGAGCGGGCAGCCGACGGACGAGCCGACGCAGCGGCCCACGGCCGGGCCGACCGACTCCGGCTCCGGCTCTGACTCCGACTCCGGCGACTCCCGGGACTGCGTCTCGCTGGTGGTCCGGCTCTGCGTGCGCTGACCTCGCCCCGGGGGCCGTGTGCGGTCCCCGGGGCTCAATTCGCTCAGAGTCAATTACGGAACGTGTCAAGTGTGTTGCCCTCCGGAGCGTAAGCTCAAAACAAGCCAGCGGTCCCAGCCGGACAGCGGGACCAGGAGGGATGGACCGATGCCGTTCCAGCCACGCGAACTGTTTCCCGACCGCTCCGCACGCGACCTGTTCGGCGCGGAGATCCGCCGCCACCGCGAGAAGGCGGACATGTCGCTGCGGCGCCTGTCCGAGGTGCTGAACTACAGCAAGTCCCACCTCGCGCGGATCGAGGCGGCGGAGTCGCTGCCGTACGACGACCTACCGGCGAAGCTGGACGCGTGCTTCGGCACGGATGGGATGTTCGCGCGGATCTATGCGCTGGCCAAGAATGAGCCGTTTCCGGGGAAGTACCGGCGGATGATCGAGATCGAGAAGCGCGCTGCCGTTATCGAGCAGTACGTGAGTGTGGGCGCTCCTGGGCTGCTCCAGACACCGCGCTACGCGGAGGCGTTGATGCGCAGTGTCCATCCGCACGCGCCGAACGCGGAGATCGAGGCCATGGTGAAGGCGCGCATCGACCGGCAAGCGCGGCTGGTCGAGCCCAAGCCGCCACGCTGCTGGTTCATCCTGGACGAGGCCGTGCTGCACCGCCCCGTCGGCGGACCAGACGTCACGTGCGATCAGTTGGCGTCCCTGCTCAAGCAGGGGGCACAGTCGCACGTGACCATTCAGGTGCTCCCTTTCGCGGTAGGAGAGCACCCGGAAATGCTGGGTGGTGTGCTGAAGATCTACACCGTGCCCGGCGAGCCCCAGGTGGCCTACGAAGAAGGCAGTCGGTCAGGTGCCCTGATCGAGGACCAAGTGGGAGTCGCCTTGCGCCGGGAGAACTACGATCTGCTCAGGGCAATGGCCCTATCGCCTCGCGATTCCGAGGCAATGATCCAAACTGCGATGGAGGACTACACCCCATGCCCACGACCAGGGACGTAGGTGCAGCGGTCTGGCGCAAGAGCAGCTACAGCAACGGCGACGGCGGGGATTGCGTCGAGGTCGCCGACAATCTCCCGGGCCTCGTCCCCGTCCGCGACTCCAAGAACCCCGACGGCCCCGCGCTCATATTCGCAGCCGAATCGTGGGCCGCGTTCATAGCCTCCCTCAAGGCGTGAGCGATCGCCGCATGCTGGAATGCGAACGGTTTCATGACCACGCACCGTAGCGTCCGAGCGGTGAACAGGCGTCCATAGCAGTCGAGTTGGGCAGGGCCCGGCCGGGGCCATCCGGATTTGGCGGCGGAGGTGAGCCATGAGGAAGGCGCGTGCGGGTCTTTCGGCGTTCGAAGCGAGAGCAGGAGAGGCCGCGCGGACCCTGCTGCACAACCAGGGCCACGACGGCGGGTGGGGCCTCACGCTCACGTCGGTGTCGTCGATCGTCAACACGAGCGAGGTCCTTCCGATCCTGCGGGTCGCTGGGCTCGCGGGGCAGCCGGTGCGCGAGGCACTCGACTTTCTGATCGGCGCCATTCCGGAGCACTGCCGACCCCGTCACAAGGGCGGCCGTGGTGAGCACACCCGCTTCGTCGCCTTTGGCCTGACCGGGCTGCTGTCGCACCCGCGTTTCTTCCACCATGACGGTGTCGTGGAGGCCGCCGCCTGGTGCGTCGGCTGGCTCGAGGACCATCGCGTTGACCACGGCTGGCCCGAGGTACTTGGTCTCGACGACACCTCGCTGCACCAGACCGCCCTCGCCGTGCACGGGCTTGCCCAGTTCAGGGACACCCTCCACGAGCTCGGCCCGGGTTTCGTCCTCCCCGGCGGGGCGGACACCACGGGCCTGCTGGGGCGAGTCGAGCCACTGATCGACCACGGCGTCCAGGGGCTTCTCTACCACCGCCGGTCCAGCGGCGCCTGGGGTTGGCGCACCTACGTGGATACCGACCCGAGCCCGAGCAAGACCGCGCTGTGCCTGCTGGCGCTCTCCGCAGTTGTCTCCGGGGCCGGCCCCGGAGGCGAACCGGCCTACCGGGACGCGCCCCGGGACGCCGGAGGCGTCCACGGCCCGGTGCAGAAGAAGCGGCTGTCCGAGGCGGTCGTCGAGGCAGGGCAGTGGCTGCTGCGCAACCACCACCGCTGGGAGACCTTCGTCGAGGACGACAAGGACGTACAGGGCACCGCGTGGGAGCATATGGCGTACGCGCTGTGCACCCAGGCCGTCATTCGGGCCGGCGCCAACCCGCGTGATCCCCGGCTGTCCACGGCGTGGCGGCTGATGAACGACCTGTGGGAGCCCGAGGCCGGGATGTGGAACGAACCCGGCGCCTCCGGCAAGCGCGCCACCATCCGCGCGGCGTACTACACCGTCTCGGCCTACCGGGAGGCCCTCGGCCGTCTCGCCCGGATCGGCATCGGCGAGGAGGCCGGGGTCGGTGACAGCGACATTGGGGCGGAGATCCCCCTCAGGGGCGCCGAGCTTGCCGCTGGGCACACGGTCCTGCTGACCACAGCGGACAGCGACGGCCCGGTGGCATGTCAGCTCTCGGAGCGGCTGTTCGACCTGGCGAAGGTCGTGCACGACGGTCCTGGCGAGGGTATGTCGATCGAGCAGATCGCCCAGGCCCTGTTCGTTGCCCCGTCCTCGGTTCCCAAGTACGTCCAGCGCCTGAACCAGGCGGTGTCCGCCGCCCTCGGCGGCGCCCCGGTCCGGCTGTTGATGGCCGACACCGTGAACGGGGCCGGCGGCTACGCCTGGGCCCGCTCGGAGACGACCGGGTAGTTCAGCAGGGCGAAGCGTGCCAGGGAGCGGACCTGCTCGAAGGTCGGCAACTGCTCCAGATCCTCCAGGCTGAACCACCCAGCCCCGTGCACCTCCTCCAACTGCGCCTCCACGGCTTGCTCGCCGGTGCCTGCCTGGCGGCGGACGTAGAAGAACTGGACCAGGGCGGGGACGGCGAACCCTTCCCGCTCGATGTCCACGTAGAACGGCACCGGCTCGGGGGTGGCGTTGTCGTCGGCCGGGTGGGTGGCGGGCTGGCTGGAGATCGCCTCCACCAGCAGGCCGGTCTCTTCTTTGAATTCCCGCACGGCCGTTCCGGCGAACGACTCGCCAGGCTCGATGTGCCCGCCGGGCGGCACCCACTTGTCGAAGCGGTTGTGGTGGACGAGCAGCACCCTGCCGCGCTCGACGAGGTAGCCCGAGCAGATGTACACCAGACCGATGTCGCGGGCGGTCCGGCCGTCGTGAATCAGGATCGAGCGAGGCACGCTCGTCACGATAGCCCACCGGCCCTTTCCCGAACTCGCCAGCAGAGCAGGTGCTTCGGGCGCTGGATGACATGTCATCGGCGATGACATCGCAATGTCATCGCATACACGTCATAACAGGCCGGAAGGTGGACGCGTGCCCCGCCGCTGCCGATCGGCTGGGCGGGCGAAGGCCCTGTTAGGTGAGGGAAAGGACCGTGATGCGCACTCGCGTCTCCGGCTGGCGTGCCCGCTACGATCAGTGGTTCATGGTCCCGCAGACCGTGGTTGTCCAGCCCACGACCTGGTGCAACCTCGACTGCCATTACTGTTACCTGCCTTCCCGTAAGCTCAGGTACCACATGCGCCCGGATGTCGCCGACGCACTGGCGATGTCGGTCGCTCAGCTCACGGCCAGCGGCAGCCCGCCCATCGGGATCGTCTGGCACGGCGGGGAGCCCCTCGCGCTCGGCCCGCAGAAGTTCAGGGCGCTGCTCGCCCCCTTCGAGGATCTGCGCCGCGCGGGCCGCGTCCACCACTACGTGCAGACCAACGCCACCCTGATCACCGGCACCTGGTGCGAGCTGCTGACCGCGTACGACATCCGCGTGGGCGTGAGCATCGACGGCCCGGCCGTGTTGAGAACTGCAAGCTCGACTACAGCACCTTTACCCGAGTCCGGGCCGTCGGACCCCTGATCTTCTCCCAGTGCTCCCTGCGCGAGACCACGTTCGACGCAGCCGACCTGAGCACAGCTGCGTTCGAGGGCTGCGATCTACGGCTTGCTGAGTTCGACGGCGGCACGTACCGCCACCTGGACCTGCGCGGCAACGACCTCTCCCAGCTCCGCGGCGTCGCCTCACTCAAGCAGGTGATCATCGACCATGGACAGACCCCGCAGCTGGCCGAGGCTCTCGCCGCAGAGCTCGACGTCACCTACGGCGAAGACCTCGACGACAAGTAGCCCTCACCTGTCGCTGCGGTGGCTGTCCGAGGTGCTGAACTACAGCATGTCCCCAGCGCGACTGCACCCCGGACCTCGCCTGGTGGCGGCAGGCGAAAGGGGCCGCACGCCGCTGCTGGAGCCGACCCCGTAGGAGCCGCCCTGCGGCCCGTATCGTCCTTACGGTCCCCGTTCCGCCCTTACGGTCGCTGCTGGCGGTAGTCGGCGAGCGCCGGGGCCGTACGGGTGGCCAGGAACTCGGTGATGGTGTACTCGCCGACGCCCGCGACCACGAACGGATCGCTCGCCAGCATCTCCTCGATCTTCGCCCGGTCGTCCCCGAGCGCCAGGATGACCCCGCCGTCGCGGGGCTTCTTGGGCCCGGAGGCGAGGAAGACGCCGTTCGCGAAGTGGTCGTCCACCCAGGCGAGGTGCTCGGGGAGGGCGGCGTCGACGCGGTCCGCCGAGGCGGTGTACGTGATCTCCAGTACGAACATGACGGGCAGGCTAGTAACGTGAACGGCACGATGACCAGCGCCGTCGATCCGCGATATGAACTGCCCCGCGACTGGCCCACGACCGAGGCCGAGGCCATCGCCGTCCAGGAGCGGACGCGGGCGTCCGTGGTCGTCGGCGGGGAGGTGCCCGAGCCGGGCACCGGCACCGGCGCGGTCGTCGGGGTGGACGTGGCGTACGACGACGAGCACGACCTGGTCGCGGCCGCCGCCGTCGCCCTGGACGCCCGTAGTCTCGAGGTCGTCGCGGAGGCGACCGCGGTGGGCCGGGTCAGCTTCCCGTACGTCCCCGGGCTGCTGGCGTTCCGTGAGATCCCGGCCGTCCTCGGCGCGCTCGGCGACCTCGACCGGCGGCTCGGCCGCCGCCCCGACCTGGTGGTGTGCGACGGCTACGGCCTCGCCCACCCCCGGCGGTTCGGGCTGGCCAGCCGTCTCGGAGTGCTCACCGGGCTGCCCACCATCGGCGTCGCCAAGAATCCCTTCGGCTTCCGCCACACCGACCCGGGGCCGCGCCGCGGCGACTGGTCGCCGCTGCTCGACGGGGACGAGGAGGTCGGCCGGGCGCTGCGCACCCGCGACGGCGTGAAGCCGCTCTTCGTCTCCGTCGGCCATCGGGTGACCATCGCGGACGCGTGCGCGTACACCCTGCATCTGGCCCGCGACTTCCGGCAGCCCGAGACGACACGGCGCGCGGACGCGCTGTGCCGCCGGGCCCTGAAAGCCGCCACGCTCTGAACGCGGTGTGGTGAGCCCGACCTCCGAACGTGGCGGCTGTTCACGCGGTACTCCGAGCGCGGCGCCGGGCGAACCCCTGTACCCCCCGGCGTCGCCCGTCCTCGGATCGCCTCAGACCCGCCGCGTCTCGGCCAGGAAGCAGCCGAACTCGACGGCCCGCACATGCACCGCCGCCACCCGCGGGTCCCCGTACAGCTCGGCCAGCCCCTCCTCGATCGTCGGCGCGCCGTCGTTCAGCAGCCGCCCGCCGAGGATGTTGCCCTCGGCCGTGTACGCCCGCAGCACCCGCCGCTCGCCCCGGATGCCGTCCGCGATGCCGGGGCCGGTCCAGCCGTCGCACTCCTCGGGGTGGATGAAGACCGGGCCGACCTCGTCGTACGGGCCGGGCGTGGCACCCGTCTCCCGCGCCCAGCGGCGCAGCGGGGCGTAGGAGACGGGCGCGATGGTCTCGTGCGGCCGGCTCCGGCCCAGGCAGCAGCGCAGCGGGCTGCCGCCCTCCTCGTCCTCCACCACCACGCGCGGAGGGTTGCCCGCGTCATCGGTGATCCTCAACTGCTTCAGCACCTCGGGCGCGATGGCCCGCATTTCATATTTCTCGTCCATGTTCTCGTCCATGCGGTCAAGCCTGGCCGGTGGGCTCGCGGCGCGCTGGCGGGATTCGGACGAGGCGCTGAGGCGGGAATGTACTTGACAGGGCGATGGCGCTCCGTCAGATTCGGGCTCCGAACATAGGACGTCCCACGTCCATATTGTCCTGCTATCCAGAAGGCTGGGTGTCGATGAGTCTTCCGGCTCCCCTTACCGGTGTCGTTCCGCCCCTGTGCACTCCGCTCACGCCCACGGGCGAGGTCGACACGCGTTCCCTCGCCGCGCTCGCCGAGCGGCTGATCGACGCCGGGGTGAGCGCGCTGTTCGCGCTCGGCTCCAGCGGAGAGGCCGCCTATCTGAGCGACCGCAGCCGCCGTGCGGCCCTTACGGCGGTCATCGAGGCCGCCGACGGCCGGGTTCCCGTGCTCGCGGGGGCGATCGACATGACGACCGCGCGGGTGCTCGATCACGCCCGTACGGCGGCGGAGCTCGGCGCGGACGGCATCGTGGCCACCGCGCCGTTCTACACCCGCACCCACCCCGCGGAGATCGCCGACCACTTCCGGCGGCTGCGCGACGGCGTGGACAGGCCGCTGTTCGCGTATGACATCCCGGTCTCCGTCCACTACAAGCTGACGCCCTCGATCCTGCTGCCGCTGGCCGGCGACGCCACACTGGCCGGGGTCAAGGACAGCAGCGGGGACGACGGGGCGCTGCGGCGGCTGCTGGTCGAGGTCCGCAGGCGCGGCCTCGCCGAGACCTTCACCGTGCTCACCGGCTCCGAACTGTCGGTGGACGGCGCCCTGCTGGCGGGCGCCCATGGCGTCGTCCCGGGGCTGGCCAACATCGATCCGGCCGGGTTCGTCCGGCTGTACGAGCACGCGCGCGCGGGGCGCTGGGAGCAGGCGGCCGCCGAACAGGACCGGCTGGCCGCGCTCTTCGCCATCACCGGCGCCGGGGATCCCGCCCTCATGGGCGGCAGTTCCTCGGGCCTGGGTGGTTTCAAGGCCGCGCTGCGGCTGATGGGCGTGATCGAGTGCGCGGACACCGCCGCGCCCCAGGTGCCGCTGGGCGAGGCGGCCGTCAAGACCGTACGTCAACTCCTTGAGGAGGGAGGGCTGTTGTCGTGACCGAAGCCGCCAAGGTGCCCTGGTACCGCGAGGTCGCACCCGGTCAGTGGAAGTCCCTGTTCGCCGCCTGGATCGGCTATCTGCTCGACGGTTTCGACTTCGTGCTGATCACGCTCGTCCTGACCGAGATAGCCGACGAGTTCGACCTGAGCACGGCGTCGGCGGCGAGCCTGGTCTCGGGCGCCTTCATCACCCGCTGGCTCGGCGGGGCGGTGCTGGGCGCGCTGGGCGACCGCTACGGCCGTAAGGCCGCCATGATCGTCAGCATTCTGCTCTACTCGCTCGGCACCTTCGCCTGCGGGTTCGCCTGGGACTACATCAGCCTGTTCACCGCCCGCCTGGTGATTGGCATGGGCATGGCTGGCGAGTACAGCGCAAGCGCCACCTACGTCCTGGAGAGCTGGCCCGCCCGGCTGCGCAACCGCGCCTCCGGCTTCCTCATCTCGGGCTACTCGGGCGGCACCATCATCGCCTCCGAGCTCTACAAGTGGGTGGTGCCCCACTGGGGCTGGCGCTGGATGTTCTGGATCGGTGTGCTGCCGGTGCTGGTCGCCCTGTGGGTGCGGCGCGCGCTCCCGGAGGCCGGGGACTGGCACGAGGAGGTGGCGGCGGCGCGGGCGCGGCCGAACCCCTTCCGGCCGCTGTTCGCCGGACGCGCCCGGGCGAGCGTCAACACGGCGCTGGCCGTGGCCGCGAGCGTCGCGCTGTTCCTGGTCTTCACCCCGGCGGGCGCGGGCTGGCGCTGGCCGCTGTCGGTGCTGGCGGCGGGGTGCCTGCTCGCCTTCGCGGCCCAGCTCGGCGGACGGCGCCGCTGGCCGCTGTACGTGTCCCTGATGTGCACGGTCTTCTGTGCGTTCCTCTACAGCTGGCCGATCCAGGCGCTGCTGCCCACCTATCTGAAGGAGCAGCTCGAGTACTCGCCTTCCGAGGTCACCGATGTGATGTTCTACGCCGGGTTCGGAACCATGGCCGGCTGCTGGCTGGCGGGCTTCGTGGGCGACTGGCTCGGCACCCGGCGCGCCTACGCCGTGACCCTGCTCGCCTCGCTGGCCTTCGTCTTCCCGGTGTTCGCGGTACAGGACTCGCTGGTCGGGCTGGGAGTGCTGCTGTTCTTCCTGCTCGCGCTGAGCCAGGGGATCTCCGGCATCCTGCCGAAGTACATCGCGGGCCACTTCCCGACCGGGAGCCGGGCGGCCTCGCTCGGCTTCGTCTACAACACCGGGGCGCTCGGCGGCGCGGTGGCGCCGGTGCTCGGCGCCCATCTGGCCGAGGGCATGTCCCTCGGTCGGGCCCTGGCGGTGCTCACCTTCGGACTGACGCTGGTGGTGATCGTGCTGGTCGGCGCCGATGTGCCGCGCCGACTGGGCCGGCTGACCGATCCGGAGGGCGACGAGGACCATCTCGTGCCCGGACAGCCGCTGACGGTGGCGGGGCCCGACCTGAAGAAGACCTGATCCGAAGAGCCCGGCCGGTGCCACACCCGCCCGCCGCGCGCCCGGTCGGCGCCACACCCGGCCCGCCGCGCGCCCGCACGGCCGAACCCCCTTTCCACTCACGGGGTTTGGGTATCCACAGACCCGGGAGAGGGCTTGTGGAATGCGGGACGCGTTCTTAGCATCGGCGGTGTTACAGCGGTGGTGTCACACGATTGGGGGACGGTATGACGGTGGCGGAGGAAGGGGCGGCGAGTGGCCCGCTGGCCGGGGTGCGAGTGGTGGAGCTGGCCGGGATCGGGCCGGGTCCGTTCGCCGCCATGGTCCTCGCCGACCTGGGAGCCGATGTCGTGCGCGTCGACCGCCCCGGAGGCGCCGGGGGCCTGCGGATCGACCCGGACTACGACCTCGCCAACCGCAACAAGCGCTCGGTGCTGATCGACCTCAAGGCCGACGGGGGTACGGCCGTCGTGCTCGACCTCGTCGAGCGCGCCGACATCCTCATCGAGGGCTACCGCCCGGGGGTCGCCGAGAAGCTGGGCCTCGGCCCGGACGACTGCCTGGCCCGTAACCCCAAGCTGGTTTACGGCCGGATGACCGGCTGGGGGCAGGAGGGCCCGCTCGCCCGGACCGCCGGCCATGACATCGGCTATATCGCCGTCACCGGCGCCCTCAGTATGATCGGCGCCGCCGACGGCCCGCCCGTCGCCCCCGTCAACCTCCTGGGGGACTACGCGGGAGGCTCGCTCTACCTCGTCATCGGCCTCCTCGCCGCCCTGCACCACGCCCGCGCGGGCGGCCCCGGCCAGGTCGTGGACGCCGCGATCGTCGACGGCACCGCCCATCTGACCGCCGTCACCCACGGCATGATGGCCGCCGGCGGCTGGCGGGACCAGCGCGGCACCAACCTCCTCGACGGCGGCTGCCCCTTCTACGGCACCTATGAGACCGCCGACGGCGGCTATATGGCGGTCGGGCCCCTGGAGCGCAAGTTCTACGCGGAGTTCATCGAGTTGCTGGGGATCGCCGACAAGGCCCCGGCCCGCGATGACTTCGACAGCTGGGCCGCGCTGCGCGCCGCCATCGCCGACCGCTTCAAGGAGCGCACCCGCGAGGAGTGGACCGCCGTCTTCGGCGGCTCGGATGCCTGCGTCGCCCCCGTCCTGTCACTGCGGGAGGCCCCGTCCCATCCGCAGCTCGCCGCCCGCTCCACCTTCCTCGACCACGGCGGGATCACCCAGCCCGCGCCCGCCCCGCGCTTCTCCGCCACCCCGGGCGCGGTGCGCCGCGCGCCCGCCCGGCCCGGGGCGGACGCGGACGAGGTGGCCCGCGACTGGGGAGTCACCTCGCTCATCGAGGGAAACCCGTCGTGAGCCCCATGTCTCCGCTTCCGGCCGGCCCACCGAGCCGTCCCCGCCCCAACCCTCCCCCGAAAGGCCGCTGACGTGAGCACCGAAGCGTATGTGTACGACGCCATCCGCACCCCGCGCGGGCGCGGGAAGGCCGACGGTGCCCTGCACGGCACCAAACCCGTCGACCTGGTGGTGGGCCTCATCCATGAGCTGCGGCGGCGGTTCCCCGAGCTCGATCCGGCGGCGATCGACGACGTGGTCCTCGGCGTCGTCAGCCCCCTCGGCGACCAGGGCTCCGACATCGCCAAGATCGCGGCCATCGCGGCCGGGCTCCCGGACACCGTCGCGGGCGTCCAGGAGAACCGCTTCTGTGCCTCGGGCCTGGAGGCCGTCAACCTGGCGGCGGCCAAGGTCCGTTCCGGCTGGGAGGACCTGGTGCTCGCGGGCGGGGTCGAGTCGATGTCCCGAGTGAAGATGGGCTCCGACGGCGGGGCCTGGTTCGCGGACCCGATGACCAACTACGAGACCGGTTTCGTACCGCAGGGCATCGGGGCCGACCTCATCGCCACCATCGGCGGCTACAGCCGCCATGACGTGGACAGCTACGCAGCGCTCTCCCAGGAGCGGGCCGCCCGCGCCTGGAAGGAGGGCCTTTTCGACCGCTCCGTGGTCCCGGTCCGCGACCGCAGCGGGCTGACCGTCCTCGACCAGGACGAGCACATCCGCCCCGGCACCACCCCCGAGACCCTGGCCGGACTGAAGCCGTCGTTCGCCGCCATCGGCGAGGCGGGCGGCTTCGACGCGGTGGCGCTTCAGAGGTACCACTGGGTCGAGGCGATCGACCATGTCCACCACGCTGGCAACTCCTCGGGCATGGTGGACGGCGCCGCCCTGGTGGCCATCGGCAGCCGAGAGGTCGGTGAGCGCTTCGGGCTGACGCCGCGCGCCCGGATCGTCTCCGCCGCCGTCTCCGGTGCCGACCCCACCATCATGCTCACCGGCCCGGCTCCCGCCACCCGTAAGGCGCTCGGCAAGGCCGGGCTGACCATTGACGACATCGATCTGGTCGAGATCAACGAGGCGTTCGCGGCGGTGGTGCTGCGCTTCGTGGACGATATGGGGCTGAGCCTGGACAAGGTCAACGTCAACGGCGGCGCGATCGCCATGGGCCATCCGCTGGGCGCCACCGGCGCGATGATCCTCGGCACGGTGATCGACGAGCTGGAGCGGCGCGGCGGACGGTTCGGGCTGGTGACGCTGTGCGTGGGAGGCGGGATGGGCATCGCGACGGTGGTCGAGCGGCTCTAGAGCGGCCCTGGACGCCCCGGAGTCACCCGGCTCTGGAGTCGCGCGGCCCCGGAGTGGCCCGGCCCCGGAGTCGCGCGGCGCCACAGCCGAGCGGCGCCACTGCCGAGTGGCTCTCAAGACCCCAGTCGCGCGGTTCTCAAGACGCCGCCGTTCCCCTTCCTTCCGGCCCCACGCACCTTCGCCCTGGAGACCTCAGATGACCCACCCCACCACCGCCTCGACCATCCGCTGGGAGCAGGACGACGAAGGCGTCGTCACCCTGGTGCTCGACGACCCCGACCAGTCCGCCAACACCATGAACGCCGCGTTCATCGACTCCCTCGACGCGATCGCCGACCGCGTCGAGGCCGAGCGGGACGCCATCCGCGGCATCATCGTCACCTCCGCCAAGAAGACCTTCTTCGCCGGTGGCGACCTCAACGACCTCATCCAGGTCGGGCCCGACCAGGCCCAGGAGGTCTACGAGAAGAACCTCCGCATCAAGCGCGCGCTGCGCCGGATCGAGACCCTGGGCAAGCCCGTGGTGGCAGCGATCAACGGCGCGGCGCTCGGCGGCGGGCTGGAGATCGCGCTCGCCTGCCACCACCGCATCGCCCTCGACGTCCCCGGGGCCCGTATCGGCTTCCCCGAGGTCACCCTGGGCCTGCTCCCCGGCAGCGGGGGTGTCGTCCGTACCGTACGGCTGCTCGGCGTCACCGACGCACTGCTCAAGTGGCTGCTCCAGGGCACGCGATACAGCCCGCTGCGCGCCCAGGAGGCCGGGCTGGTGCATGACGTGGTGTCCTCCCGCGAGGAGCTGCTGACCCGGGCGCGCGCCTTCATCGCCGCCCACCCCGAGTCGGCCCAGCCCTGGGACGACAAGGACTACCGGATTCCGGGCGGCACCCCGGCCCAGCCGAAGTTCGCCGTCAACCTGCCCGCCTTCCCCGCCAATCTGCGGAAGCAGCTGAACGGCGCCCCCTACCCCGCGCAGCGCAATATCCTGGCCGCCGCCGTCGAGGGGTCCCAGGTGGACTTCGAGACCGCGCAGACCATCGAGGCCCGGTACTTCACCGAGCTGGCCGTCGGCCAGACCGCCAAGAACATGATTCAGGCGTTCTTCTTCGATCTTCAGGCGGTCAACTCCGGTGCCAACCGGCCGCAGGGGATCGACCCCAGCCAGGTCCGCAAGGTCGCGGTGCTGGGCGCCGGGATGATGGGCGCGGGCATCGCGTTCGCGTGCGCCAAGGCGGGCATCGAGGTCGTCCTCAAGGACGTGTCCGTGGAGGCCGCCGCCAAGGGCAAGGCGTACTCCGAGGGGCTGCTGGCCAAGGTGCTCACCAAGGGCCGGACCACCGAGGCCAAGCGGGACCAGCTGCTGGCCCGGATCACCCCGACCGCCGATCCGCGCGACCTCGAGGGCTGTGACGCGGTCATCGAGGCGGTCTTCGAGGACCCGGCGCTCAAGCACAAGGTGTTCCAGGAGATCGAGGGCGTCATCGCCCCGACCGCGTTGCTCTGCTCCAACACCTCCACCCTCCCCATCACCCTGCTCGCGGAGGGGGTGCGGCGCCCCGAGGACTTCATCGGGCTGCACTTCTTCTCGCCCGTCGACAAGATGCCGCTGGTCGAGATCATCAAGGGTGAGCGCACCGGGGACGAGGCGCTGGCCCGCGCCTTCGATCTGGTGCGGCAGATCAGCAAGACCCCCATCGTGGTCAATGACTCCCGCGGCTTCTTCACCTCCCGCGTCATCGGCCACTTCCTCAACGAGGGCGTGGCGATGGTGGGGGAGGGCATCGACCCGGCCTCCGTGGAGCAGGCCGCCGCCCAGGCCGGATACCCGGCCAAGGTGCTCTCCCTGATGGACGAGCTGACGCTCACCCTGCCGCGCAAGATCCGCCAGGAGACGCGCCGGGCGACCGAGGAGGCGGGCGGCGAGTGGCGGCCGCATCCGGCCGACGCGGTCATCGACCGCATGGTGGAGGAGTTCGGGCGCCCCGGCCGCAGCGGCGGCGCGGGCTTCTACGACTACGACGCGACGACCGGCAAGCGCGCCGGGCTGTGGCCGGGGCTGCGCGAGCACTTCGCACCGGGCGGGTCCGGAGACGCCGCGCGTGCGGGCGCCCGCGTCCCCTTCGAGGACCTGAAGGAGCGGATGCTCTTCTGCGAGGCCATCGACACGGTGCGGCTGCTGGAGGAGGGCGTGCTGACCTCCGTGGCCGACGCCAACATCGGCTCCATCCTCGGCATCGGCTTCCCCGGCTGGACGGGCGGGGTGCTTCAGTACATCAACGGATACGAGGGCGGCGTGGCCGGTTTCGTGGCCCGTGCCCGGCAGCTGGAGGCGGCGTACGGGGAGCGGTTCGCCCCGCCCGCGCTGCTGGTGGAGAAGGCGGAGCGCGGGGAGCGCTTCGCGGACTAGGGAGGGCGTCCGGCGGGGACCTGGCGCCTGCGGCGGGCCCACGCGGCGGAGCCGCATATCGGTGCTTCCCCCTCCCCGCCCCTTCCCTCAACTGGGGCTCCGTCCCCCAGACCCCGGGGCCTGGGGGCGGAGCCCCTGCCACGCGGCATAGCCGCAAATCGATGCCGCGGGAAGGGGCGGGGAGGGGAACGGGCCGGTCCGCCCGGCCCGTCAGCGCGTGCCCAGACGGCGTTCCAGCCGCTCGGCCACCCCCGGGCACCGCTCCCGGGTGATGTCCAGGAAGGCCGCCAGCACGGGGGAGCGGTCCTGGGCGCGGAACGACATCACCAGCTCCGGCAGCTCCACCCGCGGACTCACCTCGCACACCTGGACGCCCGGCCGCGCCGCCACCCGCAGACACGCCGGGCCGAGCCCCACCCCGACCCCGCACGAGGCCAGCCCGATGATGGTGTGCGCGTCCCATGCCTCCGTGACCCCACCGGCCCGCTCGGGCACGTCGGCGCCCTCGCCCAGCATCCCGGCCAGCCAGGCGGCGACCGCTGGCTCCTCCTCCGCGGGCGCGACGATCAGATGCTGCCCCTTGAGCTGTTCGAGGCTCACCTTGGCCTGTCCGGCGAAGGGATGGGCGGCCCCGACGACCGCCACCAGATGGTCCCGGCCGACCGTGACCGACACCAGATCCTCGGCACCGGCGCCCCGGGGCGCACCGCGCCCGATGGCGAGGTCCAGCTCGCCCGCGAGCAGCGCCGCCGTGGACCGGCGGGTGGACATCTCCTGAAGCCCCAGCCGCACCTCGGGGCGGTCGCGGATGAACGTGCCCAGCACGGACGGCAGAAGCTCCAGCAGCGCCGAGCCGATGAAGCCGAGCCGCAGCCGCCCCGTCTCGCCCCGGGCGGCCCGGCCCGCGTCCGACACGGCGGCCGACATCTCGGCCAGCGCCCGGCGCGCCCTGGCCAGGAACGCCTCGCCCGCGGCGGTCGGGAACACCCCGCGGGCCGTACGGTCGAAGAGCCGCGCGCCCAGTTCCCGCTCCAGCGCGGCGATCTGCTGGGAGAGCGGGGGCTGGGCGATGCCGAGGGCGGCCGCCGCCCGTCCGAAGTGCTGATGCTCGGCCAGCGCCAGGGCGTAGCGCAGATGACGTGACTCCATCGGACCGAGGATACCCGAGTCGATATTCTGAGGATATCGGCAGCGGGGTTGTCAGATATGAGGGTGGATAACGCCTGGCCGGGCCGGTGGACTGGGTCCATGAGTGCCACGAGCCCCAGAACCCCTCTCACCGATTCCCGCCCCGGCCCGGTTCCGTCCGGCACCGTGTTCGTGCTGGTCCACGGCGCCTGGCACGCCTCCTGGCAGTGGGCGTCCACCCAGCGCGCCCTGGCCCGGCTCGGCGCGGCGAGCCTCGCCGTCGATCTGCCGGGGCACGGCTTCGAGGCCCCGCTGCCCTCGGGACTCCTCCTCCCCGGCCAGCCGGGTCTGGCGACCGAGAAGTCGGCGCTGGCCGGGGTGACCCTGGAGGAGTGCGCGGAGGCCGTCGTCACCGCGCTGCGGTCGGTCCGCCGCTATCCGAAGGTCGCCCTCGTCTCGCACAGCGCCGGTGGCGCCCCCGCCTCGCTGGCCGCGGAGCGGGCGCCCGAGCTCGTCGACGAGCTGATCCATCTGTCGTCCTTCGTCCCCGCCGGGCGCCCGCGCTTCGCCGACTATCTGACGTCCCCCGAGCAGACCGCGACCGCGCGGGGGCAGGGGCTGATGCTGGGCGACCCGGAGGCCATCGGCGCGTTCCGGATCAATCCGCGCTCCGCCGATCCGGGGTATGCGGAGGAGCTGCGGCTGGCCTTCTACGACGACGTTCCCGCCGAGTCCTTCGCCCGCTGGTACCAGGCGCTGAGCCCGGATCTGCCCTTCGCGGTGCCGACCACCCCGATCACCCTGACCCGGGAGCGGTGGGGCCGGATACCGCGTACGTTCATCCGGTGCGCCGAGGACTGGGCGTGCACCCCCGCGATGCAGGACCTGATGATCGCGGAGGCCGACGCGGCCATGCCGGACCAGCCCTTCACGGTGCGGCCGCTGCCGGGCAGCCACTCGCCGTTCGCCGCCCGCCCCGAGGAACTGGCCGCCACGCTCATCGGCGGCCGCTGACCAGGCGGTTCCCCCGGGGCGGACGCCGGGCGGACGTCGGGCGGACGCCGGGCGCCCGGCGGGCCGCCCCGGGCCCGCTCAGTCCGCGTCCTGCCCGTACCAGGCCCGCAGCTCCTGCTTCATCGACCGCTGGAACGCGATCACCAGTGCCTCCACCACCAGCGGCTGCATATGGGCCGACAGCGACTTCTTCGCCTGCATCCGCTCGGTTCCGCTCCCCGACTCGTGATCGCGCTCGGGCCCCCACACCTCGTCCCGGAACAGCCGGCCGAGCTCCCGCGCCGCGGAGCGGGTGTGCTCCAGGACGACCGCGTGGGCGGTGCGTATCGTCTCCAGCTCGATCGGCACCTCCAGCAGTCGCAGCCCCAGATGGAGCGCCTTGGGGTCGATCCGGAACCGATCCGGGTCATCGGTGCGCTCCAGCGCGTCCAGTGCGGCCAGCCGGTCGATGTCCTCCTCGGCGAGCTCCCGCCCGGCCCGCCGGTCCAGCTGCTCGCGGGTCGCCTCCTCGGGGGCGTCCGGGCCCCAGGAGGCGACCAGGGCGCGGTGGATCGCCAGATCGTTCTCGCTCAGATCCGGTGGCAATTGGCTCAGATAGCGCTCGATGGCGGACAGGGTCATGCCGTGGCGCTGCAACTGTTCGATCAGCGCGAGCCGGGAGAGGTGCTCGGCGCCGTAGTGGCCGACCCGGCGCGGGCCGATCACGGGCGGCGGCAGCAGCCCGCGAGTGCTGTAGAAGCGCACGGTGCGCACGGTCACCCCGGCGCGGGCCGCCAGCTCGTCGACGGTGAGGGTGGGTTCCTCGGTGCCGGGGGTGGTCATCGGTCGTGCCTCGCTTCCGCGTCGTCCTGCTCCGCTGTGTCGTCCTGGTCCGCCGTGCCGCTGCCCGATCGGGTTCATCAGTATTGCTGTCGCATCATCGCTGTGAAACCTCCCACCGCCACACGGTGAACACCCGGATCGGTAGGACCTGTTGACGCTCTCTTTACCGATGAATAGCGTGCGACGCCGTTCAGCTGTGTTGGTTTTCTTCCGAATCTGTGAGGCGGGGTCGGATTGAGCTCGGAACGCGGCAGGTATCGAATACGGCGATTGATCGGGGCGGTGCTGGCCATGACCATCGCCGTCGGCCTCGGTCTCACGGCCGCGGACACGGCCGTCGGGAGGTCGCCGGACGCGGGCAAGTTCCCCGCCGATGTGCACACCTACCTCGAGGACCCGGAGCGCACCGGCGAGGGCCAGGAGCCCCCGCACACCTGGCTGCGGCCGGACGGGCCCGACCGCGCGCGGTGGGAGCGCAGCCTGGACGGATCCTGGCGGTTCGCGCTGGCCGACCGCCCGGAGGACGCCCCGAGCGGCTTCTGGAAGGACGGCTACGACGCCTCGTCGTGGCAGCGGGTCCAGGTCCCGCACACCTGGCAGACCGACGACCTCGACCATCCGGTGTTCCGCAACGTCCAGAGCGAGATGTCGCCCGACGATCCGCCCAAGGTGCCCCGTGACACCAACCCGACCGGGGCGTACATCCGGGACGTCACGGTGCCCCGGGACTGGGACGGGCGGCGGCAGGTGATCCGCTTCGACGGGGTCACCTCCGGCTGGTTCCTGTGGATCAACGGCCACTACGTCGGCTACGACCAGGGCGGCTATGTGCCCGCCGAGTTCGATGTGACCGACTATCTGCGGCCCGGCGCCACCAACCGGATCGCCGTCCAGGCGCACCGCTGGAGCGCGGGATCGTATCTGGAGGACTACGACCAGTGGCGCTACGCGGGCATCTTCCGCTCCGTATCGCTGTACTCCACGCCGACGACCCGCATGGAGGACGCGTACGTCACCACCGATCTCGACGCCTCCTACCGGGACGCCACCCTGCGCACCGAAGTGGACATCGCGCGTACCGGAAGCGACAAGAGCGGACCTCATCAGGTCACCGGTGTGCTCTACGACCCCGAGGGGCGTGAGGTACGGCGGCTGACGGCCGCGGAGAAGGCCGGGAAGGCGGAGCTGACCGGGCAGATCGCCAACCCCGCCAAGTGGTCCGACGAGACGCCGAACCTCTATGCGCTGGTGCTCACCCTCCGCGATCCGGAGGGCAAGGCGATCCAGACCGTGCGCCAGAGCGTCGGATTCCGTGAGATCGAGGTCAAGGACAAGCAGCTCACGCTCAACGGCAAACGCATCCTGATCCGTGGCGTCAACCGCGCCGAGACCGACCCGGCCACCGGACGCCACGCCACCCGCGCCCGGATGGAGCAGGACATCCGGCTGATGAAGCGGCTGAACGTCAACGCGATCCGCACCTCGCACTACCCCTCGGACCCGTACCTCTACGAGCTCGCCGACCGCGAGGGCATCCTGATCGACGACGAGATGGAGGTCGAGACCCACAGCCACGAGAACTGCCCTGACGACTGCCTGGCCGAGCGCCCCGAATGGCAGAAGGCGTTCCTCGAGCGCCACCAGGGCATGGTGGAGCGCGACAAGAACCACCCCAGCGTGATCATGTGGGACACCGGGAACGAGGCCGGGCTGGGCAAGGCGCACTACGCGATGGCGAAGTGGACCCGGGCGAACGAGCCCACCCGCCCGCTCTACCACCAGTCCAACAGCCCCGACGGCGACGCCCCCTACGCGGACATCGCCGGACCCCGCTATCCCACCCCGGCCTCCCTGGAGACCAAGGCCAAGACCTTCACCAAGCCCATCGTGATGGGCGAATACGCCCACGCCATGGGCAACAGCCTGGGCAACTTCCGTGAGTTCTGGGAGGTGATGCGCGCCTACCCCAGCGCCCAGGGCGGCTTCATCTGGGACTGGGCCGAGCAGAACATCCGCCGTCCGCTGATCACCACCCCCGACTCCTCCGGCCATGACATCGCCGCCTCCCTGTCCGGCAAGCCGAAGGTGGTCGACGGCTACGGAGGGAAGGGCAAGGCGCTGTATCTGTCCGGTCTTGACGACTTCGTCGAGACCTACCGCGATCCGAAGTTCGACCTCACCGGCACCGCCGTCACCCTCGACGCCCGCGTCAAACCGGCCGAGCCCTGGACCGGGGACTTCACCATCGTCAGCAAGGGCGACCAGTACGTCCTGCGGATGAAGGACGAGGACACCCTCGAATTCACCATCACCAGCGGCGGCAAGCCCCGCACCGTCACCGCCCCCGTGCCCGACGGCTGGACCGGCGCCTGGCACCGGGTCACCGGCACCTACGACGGCAGCGCGCTGCGTCTCTATGCCGACGGTAAGGAGCTCGCCAAGGCCGAGTGGAGCGGGCGCATCGACTACACCGGCTTCGACCTCGGCGTCGGCCGGAACAACGACGCCATGGAGGACGGCTGGACCGGCCGGACCGCCAAGGGCACCATCGACCAGGTCCGGGTCTATGACACGGCGCTCGGCGCGGAGCGGCTGGCCGCAGGCCAGGACCCGGAGCGCGACGCCCTGATCGCCCTGAACTTCGACGACTTCACCCGTAAGGGCAGCTATCTCTCCTACGGGCTCTATGAATCCGGTGTGGACGGCCTGGTCACCGCCGACCGCGACCCGGAGCCCGAGACCGCCCAACTGGCCTGGGTACAGGCTCCGATCCGCATCACCGACCCGGGCGGCGAGGGCGCCCGCACCGGCAAGGTGAAGGTCACCAACGAGCGCGCCTTCACCGGCACCGACGACCTCCGGCTGCGCTGGACGGTGACCGAGGGCGCGCGGACCGTCGCGAGCGGCACCCGCGCCCTGGACGTCGGGGCCGGCGAGAGCGCCACGGTCCAGCTCCCGGCCCCGCCCGCCAACCCCGGTGGCTATGAGCGCCATCTGACCGTACGGGCCGTCACCGCGCACTCCACCGACTGGGCCAAGGCGGGGCATGTGGTCTCCTTCGGCCAGTTCGCGGTCGGCGGCGACAAGGTGCCCGAGCCCGCCCCCGCCCCGGCCGCCGAGAGCCCCGCCAAGGCCGTGGAGAGCGGTGAGGCCGTACGGGTCAGCGGCGAGGGGTTCCGCTACACCTTCGGCAAGAAGGAGGGCACGCTCACCTCGATGCGTGTGGCGGGCCGCGAACTGCTCCGCTCCGGCCCCGAACTGGACGCCTGGCGCGCCCCGATCAGCAATGAGCGCTCCGACTGGGGCACCGCCGAGGGCAAGCGCTGGCGCTCCCTGGGTCTCGACCGGCTGCGCACGACCGTAGACGGGGTCGAGGTGACCCCCGGCGACGACGGCACGGTCACCGTCACCGTCCGCTCCACGGCCGCCGCGCCCGATGTGACCGGCGCGTCCTTCGGGCAGACCGTGGCCTACCGGGTCGACGGCGCGGGCCAGGTCCGGATCCGCCACCAGGTCGAGGCGCACGGCGACTTCCGCACCCTGCCCTATCTGCCCAGGATCGGCCTGAAGCTGAAGGTCCCCGAGCGGTACGGCACCTTCCGCTGGTACGGGCGCGGACCGGTGGAGAACCTCAACGACCGTAAGGACGGCACCCCCATGGGCGTCTGGTCCTCCTCGGTCGAGGACCAGTACGTGGAGTATCTGAAGCCCCAGGACCACGGCAACCACGACGATGTGCGCTGGGCGTCCCTCACCGACCGCGGCGGCGCCGGACTGCTGGTCTCCGGCGACCTGGAGGCGGGCGCCAGCGCGTACGACGAGCTCGACCGCGCCGCCTATCCGCACTTCCTGAAGCGCAACGACGGCTGGAACACCCTGCACGCCGACCACGCGGTCACCGGCGTGGGCGACACCCCCAACCCGGTGCGCGACCAGTACCGGGTGAAGGCCGACGGCGCCTACGACTACACGCTCAGCCTGCGCCCGCTCGACGGCGGCGCGAGCGCGCACACTGGAACAGGAGGGAAGTAACCGCACCACCGATGGACCCATGAGCACGCAGAGCCCCCGCCACACCGCCGAAGGCCACGATCCGCCCCCCGCGGGCGGCATCCTGTGGGCCGTGGCGGGGGAGCTGCGCAGTGTGCTCGCCCTGCCGGCCGCGATGACCATGCAGGTGGCGCATCCGGCCATCGGGGCGGGCGTGGATCAGCACTCAGTCTTCCGCACCGACCCCTGGGGGCGCGGGGAGCGCTCGCTGCGGTCGGTGCAGCTGTGGGTGTACGGCGGCGCGGAGGCCGAGGCGGAGGGCCACCGGCTGCGCAGGCTCCACGCGTCCATACAGGGCATGGACGCGCACGGCCGCCCCTACCGGGCGCTGGACCCGCCCGTCTACGCGTGGGTGCACGCCACCGGCTATCCCGTCTATCTGCGCGCCCAGCGCTATCTGGGCACCCGCCCCTTCACCGCGGCCGAGGAGCGGCAGCTGTACGGGGAATGGCTGCGGATCGGACGGGTGCTGGGCATCGACGAGCGCGAGATGCCGGGATCCGTCGAGGAGTTCTGGCCCTACTACCGAGCGATGGTGCGGGAACGGCTGGAGCCGACCGCCGTCGCCCGTGAACTGGCCGCGCCCGACGCGGCCGTGCCCGCGCCGGACGCGCTGCCACTCCGTCTGCCGTGGCCGCTGCTGCGCCCGCTGTTCACCCGCTTCCGCGCGTTCCTCACCGTCGGGCTGATGCCGCCGGACGCGCGGGAGGCGATCGGGCTGGAGTGGACGCGGGGGCAGGAGCGGCGGCTGCGGTGGTTCGGGAGGGCCACGCGGGTGGTGGTCCCGCTGCTGCCCGAGCGGCTGCGCTATCTCCCCATCGCCCGCGAGGCCCGCCGCCGCGCCCGCGCCGCACGGCCGTGATCAATGGCCTTCCGTGGCCTGGCGCATGATGTGGCACTTGACTTGGCGCCGTCGTAATGTGGCTTTGACCAGGGGATATGCCACGCATAGAGCCACGGTGGTGCCATCAATGGCACATGTGATGCCATGGACCTCACCCGGTACGTCGACAATCTCCGCCAGGAGCTCGCGGTGGCCGCGGACGCGGGCGGCGACGAAGCACGCGCCCTGGCCGAGCGGCTCACCACACCTCTGGAGTCGGCCGTCCGGCTCACCCTGCTCAACGCCCTGTCCGCCGCCATGGACGAGGTGACCCGTGAGCTCGCGCCCGGCTCCGTCAATGTGCGGCTGCGCGGGCTCGACCCCGAGTTCGTGGTGACACCCCCGCCGCTCGCGGTGGGGTACGAGGAGGCCGCGGAGCCGGAGGAGCTGCCGGGCCGGGTGGTGCCGCCCAGGCGCCGCCCATACCGCCGGTCCCCGCCGAGGCCGACGAGGGCGGCACGGCGCGCATCAACCTCCGCCTCCCCACCCATCTCAAGGCCCGGGTCGAGGAGGCCGCCGGAGCCGAGGGACTCTCGGTCAACGCCTGGCTGGTCCGGGCCGTCGCCGCCGCGCTCGAGCCCGCCGAGCGGGCCCGCCCGGCCGCGGCCGCCCACGGCCGCCCCAAGGGCCGGCAGAGCTACAAGGGCTGGGTCCGCTGACTCCGCAGCACTAGCGCACCACCTTCCATCTCACCCGCGCGACCAGCTGGAACGCGTACCACCGCCATGAGGACGGGACAGCCATGCCTGCTTTCGACACACCCGAACCGCTCTCCGTGACCCTGGAATTCGACATGGGCGCCGCCCGGATCACCGCCGGAAAGCGCCTGGACACGGTCGTCGAGGTCCGGCCGCACGACCCCGCCGAGGAGGCCGACATCCGGGCCGCCGAGCAGACCAAGGTCAGCTGCTCGGGCGGCACCCTGATGGTCAAGGGGCCCAAGAAGCGCGGCCTGTTCGGCAAGCCCGGCTCGATCGAGGTGACCATCGAGCTCCCGGCGGGCTCGGAACTCCAGGCCACCTCCCCGCTGGCGGACTTCCTCTGCGAGGGCCGTCTCGGGGACTGCCGGGTCAAGACCTCGGTCGGCGACATCCAGGTCGACGAGGCGGCGACCGCCCAGCTCAGGACCTCGCACGGCGATGTCCGCCTGGCCCGCGCCACGGGAGAGGCCGATGCCGTCGGCTCCGGCCGGGTCGAGATAGGCACGGTCGCGGGCGCGGCCACGGTCAAGAACGGCAACGGGGACACCGTGGTCGGCGAGGTCGCCGGCGAGTTGCGGGCCACCTCCTCCAACGGGCTCATCTCCGTCGGCGTCGCCCATGCGGGAGTGGACGCCAAGTCGGCCAACGGCAGCATCCGGATCGACGAGGCGGTGCGCGGGCAGATCGCGCTCCAGGCCGCCACGGGCGATGTCGAGGTCGGCGTCCGCGAGTCCACCGCCGCCTGGCTCGACGTCCACACCCGGTTCGGCACCGTGCGGCGGGGCACTCGGCGCTGGAATCGGCGGGATGGCCGACGGCGGTACCGGTGGCGGGGGAAGTGATCGATATATCGACTATGTCGCGCCGGGCGTCATCCTGATGGCCGCGATCTCCGGGGCCCTGGTCACCGTGGTGGGCATCTGCGTCGACATGACCGAGGGCATCGTCAACCGCTTCCGCACCATGGCGATTTCCCGGGCGTCCTTCCTCACCGGGCATGTCGTGGGCAGCGTGATCCAGACGCTGATCAGCATCGCCTTCATCATCGGCATCGCGCTGCTCGTCGGCTTCCGGCCGGATGCCACCCCCGTCGAATGGCTCGCGGTCGCCGGTCTGCTCGCCCTGGTCACGCTGGCGCTCACCTGGGTCGCGGCGGCGATCGGCCTGATGGCCAGGACCCCCGAGTCCGCGAGCAACATACCCCTGCCCTTGCAGTTCCTCCCCTTCATGGACAGCGCCATCGTTTCCACGGAGTCCATGCCCGCGGCTATCTCTGGGCGCGGACGGCCTACCAGCGCTCCGCCAAGCGGTAAGCCGTACGCGACAGTGCCGCCGCGTCGCGGAGGCCGCCAGGCCCCGGCCGGGGTGGGGGACCGGCCGGGGCCCGGGTGGCTCAGCGTCCGTGGGCGCTGTGGGTGTCCTGGATCCGCTGCCACGACTTCGGCCGCACCGGCGCCTTGGCCGGGCTCAGCTCCGCCGCCCGCGCCTGCGCGGCGGCCGGCTTCGACGGGGTGAACAGCCAGGTGTCGAAGAGCGAGGCCAGCGGCTTGCCCGACACCTTCTCGGCGTAGGTCACGAAGTCCTTGACGGAGGCGTTCCCGTACCGGTGCTCCGCCGTCCAGCCCTTCAGGATCGCGAAGAAGTCCTTGTCGCCGATGTGGTTCCGCAGCGCCTGGAGGGCCAGCGCGCCCCGGTCGTACACCGCGTCATGGAACTGGTTCTCCGCCCCCGGGTTGCCCGGCTCGACCTTCCAGAAGGGGTCGTCGGCCGGGTAGGAGGCGTAGGTGTAGTCCGCCAGTTCCTGTGCGGTGCCCTCGCCCTCCTTCTCCGACCACAGCCACTGTGCGTAGCTGGCGAAGCCCTCGTTGATCCAGATGTCGCGCCAGTCCTTCAGCGAGACGCTGTCGCCGAACCACTGATGGGCCAGCTCATGCACGATCAGCGAGGTGTTCGCGCCCTTGGCGAACCCCTTCGGGCTGTAGAACGGCCGGGTCTGGGTCTCCAGCGCGTAGCTCGTGGACACATTGGGCACATAGCCGCCCAGCGCGTCGAAGGGGTACGGGCCGAAGACCGTGGACTCCCAGTCCACGATCTCCGCCGACCGCTCCACGCTGGCCCGCGCCGCCCCCGCGTTGTCCCCGAGGTCCTTGCTGTAGGCGTTGATCACCGGCAGCCCGTTGGCGGTGGTGTCCGTCGTGATGTCGAACTTGCCGACCGCCAGCGTGGCCAGATACGTGGCCTGCGGCTTGCTGGAGCGCCAGTTGTAGCGGGTCCAGCCCAGCTGGGAGCTGCTCGACTGAAGGGTGCCGTTGCTGATCGCCTGCGTTCCGTCCGGCACCGCCACCGACACGTCGTAGGTGGCCTTGTCCAGCGGATGGTCATTGCTCGGGAACCACCACCACGCCGACTCCGGCTCATTGGCCGCGATCCCGCCGTCCGGGGTGCGCAGCCAAGAGGTGAAGCCGTTCGCCACGACCTTCGAGGGCGTGCCGCTGTAGCGCACGACCACGGTGAAGGGGCGGCCGGGGGTCAGCGGCGCGGCCGGGGTGATCTCCAGCTCATGGTCTCCGGTCGCCTTGAAGGCGGCCTTCTTCCCGCCCACCAGCACTTCGCTCACATCGAGCGCGAAGTCCAGGTTGAACCGGGACAGATCCTGCCGGGCGTCGGCCACGATCGTCGCCGTGCCCTCCAGCCGGTCCGTCTTCGGCTGGTACTTCAGCCGCAGGTCGTAATGGGAGACGTCGTACCCGCCGTTGCCGTACGAGGGGTAGTAGGAGTCCCCGATGCCCGGAGCGCCCGGCGTGGCATCGGCCGCCGATGCCGGGATCGCCAGCAGCAGGCAGGCCGCTGCCGCGCCCGGGACGAGGAGTCTGTGGTGACGCACGAGTCCTCCAACTCGTAGGGGAGAACGATCACTCGTGACCCTATGTACTCCTCACGCGCACCTCACGTCCATCACGCCGTCCGACATCCAATCGACATCCGGACGCAACGCGCATCGACTCGGACACAACCAGGACACGTATCGCCCTCTTCTGTACGGGAGTTGACTCGCGCTACCGTCCGCCCGTGCTGCTACAGACGCGGAGATCCCGCATCCCCTGGACCACACTCGTGCTGTCGGCGGTCACCGCGCTGGTCGCCGCCGCCGTATCGCTGCTGCCACCGCTCGGTGCCCCGGCCGCCCACGCCGTCTCCGCCGCGCAGAGCAGATCGGGCGGCAAACCGGACACCCCATCAGAGAGCAGACCGGTCTACTCCTACGAGAACGCCATCCGCGAATCCGTATGGGTGGACACCACGATCGACGGCGACGCGGACGGACGGACCGACCGGGTCGCCGTCGACATCGTGCGGCCGCGCGAACCCGCCGCCCAGGGCCGCCGCATCCCCGTCATCATGGACGCCAGCCCGTACTACTCCTGCTGCGGGCGCGGCAACGAGAGCCAGACCAAGACCTATGACGCGGCCGGGAACCCGGTCCGGTTCCCGCTCTTCTACGACAACTACTTCGTACCGCGCGGCTATGCCACCGTCCTGGTCGACCTCGCCGGAACCAACCGCTCCGACGGCTGTGTGGACGTCGGCGGCCGCTCCGACATCCTCTCCGCCAAGGCCGTGGTCGACTGGCTGAACGGCCGCGCGACCGCGTACAGCGCCCGCACCGGCGGGGAGCGGGTGAAGGCGAGCTGGTCCAACGGCGCCACCGGCATGATCGGCAAGAGCTACGACGGCACCATCGCCAACGGGGTCGCCGCCACCGGCGTCAAGGGGCTCAAGACCGTCGTGCCCATCGGCGCCATCTCCTCCTGGTACGACTACTACTTCGCCAAGGGCGCCGCGCTCTTCGACTCCGGCCCCGACGGGCTCTCGGACGCCGTCGAGAGCGATGACGCCCACGCCCGCTGCGCCGCCGTACAGAAACGTCTGGTCGAGGGCGCGCCGCGCAACGGCGACTGGACCGGCCTGTGGACCGACCGCGACTACGTACCGGCCGTGGACAAGGTGCGGGCCAGCGTCTTCGCCGTCCACGGGGCACAGGATCTCAACGTCCGCACCAAGCACCTCGGACAGTGGTGGAACGCCCTCGCCGACGCGGGCGTCGAGCGCAAGATCTGGCTCTCGCAGACCGGGCATGTCGACCCGTTCGACTACCGGCGCGGGGAGTGGGTGCGCACCCTGCACCGCTGGTTCGACCACTACCTCCTCGGGGTCGACAACGGCATCGAGCGCGAGCCGATGGCCGATGTCGAGCGCGGCCCCGACCAGTGGTCCACCGACCGCGTCTGGCCCCCCTCCGGCACCCGGCAGACCATCCTGCGCCCGCGCGGGGGCGCCACGGCGGGAGTGGGCGTGCTCGGCACCGAGCGGGCCGAGCCCGGCGCCACGGAGACCTTCACCGACGACCCCGCGCTGAGCGAGGCCGACTGGTCCGCGGCGATCGACACCGCGACGCCCGGCAAGGCCGGCTTCACCACCGGCCCGCTCAAGAAGGACCTGCGGCTGTCCGGCTCCGGCACGGTCACCGTCACCGCCACGCCCTCCACCACCAGCGCCCATCTCTCCGCGGTCCTGGTCGACCTCGGCCCGGCCACCATCCGCGACTACACGGCGGCGGGCGAGGGGATCACCACCCTCGACCGGCGCACCTGCTGGGGCAGCGGCACGGAGGGCGACAGCGGCTGCTTCAAGGAGACCGCCGCCGACAAGGAGGACGTGGACTACACGGTCTTCAGCCGGGGCTGGGCCGACCTCGGTCACTCCGCGGACGACGGCAAGGGCCGCCCGCTGACCCCCGGCAAGGCGTACACCATCACCCTCGACCTCGCGGCGACCGACCATGTCGTCCCGGCCGGCCACCGCCTCGGTCTGATCATCGCCGGTACGGACGCCGGCCTCATCGAACCGCCGTCCACCACCCCCCGGCTGACCTTGGACCTGCCCCGCACCTCGGCCCGTCTGCCGCTGGTCGGCGGCGCCCCGGAGGCCGCGGCCGCCCCCTCGCGTACGGCGGCCACACCGCCCCTGAAGGGCGTACGGGCCCCGCACCACCGGACCCCGCTCCCGTCCATGTCCACCCACGACTGATCCGCGCCGGTGGGTCCCCGCCGCCGGGCGGGGGCCCACCGGCGGCGGGCCCGGCAGGACGCCGGCACCGATATCGCCCCGCATCCCCTCACCCCAGGAGGTCCTTCGTGTTCTCGCGGTCACCCCTCGTCCGCAGCGCCACTTGCGGCGCGATCGGTGCGCTGCTGACCGGGTCGTTCCTCAGTGCGCCCGCGCGGGCCGAACAGCGCCCGCCGCGTACGGGGTTCGAGGTCAGCCATGGCGCACGGTGGACCACCCAGGCCGAGGAGGCGGACTTCCTCACGGCCGTCGACAAGGCCGCACCGCGCGTGGCCGTCGACCGGATCGGCGCCACCGCGCAGGGGCGGCCGCTGCGGCTGGTGCGGATCGGCGCACCGGCCGCGCCCGCCGATCCGGCCCGCGCGGCGCGCGGCAACGTCCTGCTGCTGATCTGTTCCCAGCACGGCGACGAGCCCTCCGGCCGCGAGGCGTGTCTGTCCACCATCCGCGACCTCGCCTACGCCAAGGACGGCCGGACGCGGCGCTTCCTGGAGCGCACCCAGGTGCTCGTCGTCCCGACCGCCAACCCCGACGGCCGCGCCGCCGACACCCGTGGCAACTCCGACGGCGTGGACATCAACCGCGACCACATCGCGCTCTCCACCGCCGAGTCCCGCGCGATGGCGGGCGTCATCCGCGACTGGCGCCCGGACACCGTCTACGACCTGCACGAGTACGGGGCGACCGAGCCCTACTACGTGAAGGACCTGCTGGCGCTGTGGCCGCGCAACCTCAACACCTCAGGCCCGGTGCACCGCGAGGCGCGGACCCTGTCGGACGCCTATGTGCGGCCGAGCGTCGAGGCCGCGGGCCACTCCACCGGCGTCTACGGCATCTGGACCGACCCCGAGACCGGTGAGCCGGTCAAACAGGTGGCGGGCGACGGCCAGGAGCGGATCCTGCGCAACACCGCGGGCGTCAAGTCCGCCGTCGGGCTGCTGGTCGAGACCCGGGTCGATCCGCTCACCGACGCCGAGAAGGCCGACCCCACCCTCAACAACCGCCGCCGGGTGGACTCCCATCTGGCCGCCCTGAACGGCGCCTTCGGCTTCATCACCCAGCGGCGCGCCCGGATCGAGGCGGCCACGACGGCGGCGCGGCTGGCCGGCTACGCCGACCGGGGCCCGGTCTACCTCGGCGGCGCCGACAACGAACCGCCGGAGGAGGGCGCGGTCCTCCAGGATCCGCCGTGCGGCTACCGGCTGGACGCCGAGAGTTACGGCGAGGTACGGGACGAGCTGGCCCTGCACGGGGTGACCGTGCGGCCCGTCAAACGCGATGGAAGCGCCTTCGTACCGCTGCGCCAGTCGGCCCGCGCGCTGGTGCCGCTGCTGCTGGACGGCCGCGCCGCGTACCACCTCACCGAGGGGCGGCCGGTGGACGCGTGCTGACCTGACGCCCCGACGGCGCTGACCTGACGTCCCGGCGCTGCCCCTCACGCCCCGGCGGTGCCGGCCTGATGCCCTGACAGCGCTGCTCTGACGCCCTGACGGCGCACGAAAACACCGGCCCCACGGCCGGTGGCATGCATCCTGGAGTCCTGGGTAGCCGGAAATCCGTCAGGTAAACCCCCAGTGAAAGGTCTTTTGCGTGCCGCAGACAGGTACAACTACGGGGAACGTCAGCGGCGATCCTCCGGTCGTGGATCTCCCCGGCTCCGACCCAGCCGGGCCCCATCGGTCTCCCGGGACGGACCGCGTGGTCTTCGGCGTCTCCGCCGCGCTGACGGTCGCCTTCGTCATCTGGGGGTCCGTGGCCAGCGACACCCTGGAGAGCGTCTCGGACAGCATGCTCTCCGGACTGATACACAACGGCGGATGGGCCTTCGTGCTGGCCGCCTCGGGGTTTGTGATCTTCGCCCTCTGGCTGGCCATGAGCCGCTACGGCAAGATCACCCTCGGAAAGGAGGGCGAGGAACCCGAATTCCGCACCGTCTCATGGGTCGCGATGATGTTCAGCGCGGGCATGGGCATCGGTTTGATGTTCTACGGCGTGAGTGAGCCGCTGTCGCACTTCATCTCCCCGCCGCCCGGGACCGACCCCGGCACCGCGGCCGAGAAGATGCAGACCGCGATGTCCACCACGCTCTTCCACTGGACGCTGCACCCCTGGGCCATCTACGCGGTCGTCGGCCTGGCCATCGCGTACAGCACCTTCCGCCGCGGCCGCCGGCAGACCATCAGCGCGGTCTTCACGCCCCTCATCGGCTCCAAGAACGCCAACGGCTGGGGCGGCCGGGTCATCGACATCCTGGCCATCTTCGCCACCCTCTTCGGCTCCGCCGCCTCGCTCGGCCTCGGCGCGCTTCAGATCGGCAGCGGTATCGAGGTGCTGGGCTGGAAGAGCGACGTGGGCACCGGGCTGCTGGTCGCCGTCATCGCGATCCTGACGGTCGCCTTCATCGCGTCCGCGGTCTCGGGTGTCGCCAAGGGCATCCAGTGGCTGTCCAACATCAATATGGTGCTGGCGCTCTTCCTCGCGGTCTTCGTCTTCGTGGCGGGCCCGACCATCATCATCCTCGATCTGCTGCCGACCTCGATCGGTTCCTACATCGGCGATCTGCCGCAGCTGGTGGGCCGCACCGAGGCCACCGGCGGCAAGTCGGTCGCGGACTGGCTGAGCAGTTGGACGGTCTTCTACTGGGCCTGGTGGATCTCCTGGACGCCGTTCGTGGGCATGTTCATCGCCCGGATCAGCCGCGGCCGCACCATCCGGCAGTTCGTGGGCGGTGTGATCCTGGTTCCGAGCACCGTCAGCCTGATCTGGTTCGCCATCTTCGGCGGTTCGTCGATGAAGCTTCAGGCCGCGGGGCGGCTGGGGAAGGAATCCACCCAGGAGGGACAGCTGTTCGGGGTGCTGGACCAGTACCCGGTCGCCGGGGTGATGAGCGTCCTGGTGATGATCCTCGTCGGCATCTTCTTCGTCTCCGGCGCCGACGCCGCGTCCATCGTGATGGGCACGCTCTCGCAGAAGGGCGCCTTCGAGCCGACCCGCTTCGTGGTCATCTTCTGGGGTGTGGTCACGGGCGCGGTGGCGGCCGTGATGCTGCTGATCGGCGGCGGTGGGGGCGATGCCCTCACCGGGTTGCAGAACCTGACGATCCTGGTGGCGGCGCCGTTCACGCTGGTGATGGTGGGGCTGTGCTGGGCCCTGCTGAAGGATCTGCGCCGTGATCCGCTGATCGTCCGTGGCGAGAAGGGCGAGGAGGCCGTCGAGATGGCGGTCATCGCCGGTCATGAGAAGTACGCGGGCGAGTTCGAGATCCGCATCGGCCCGGCGACCCCGACCGACGACGCCGACTCCCCGTCGGATGCCGATTCCCCGTCCGGGAACGCGGACGGCGCGGCCGGGCCGGACGACCGCACCACCGCGGCCAAGTCCGGCTAGCGGCCCCGGCCGCAGCTTTCGGGCGCGGCCGTGTCGCGCCGCCCGGACCCCCGGTCCGGGCGGCGCACCGCCGGTTACCCCCTGATACCGCCCCGAAGCGGGAATACTTGGGGCATGACCTCCGAGTACGTGACCTTCGGGCTGGCCCCGGCGATGCGCGCGGGCGGTGTGCTGGCCGACGGCGCGTACCAAACCCACCGCGACTTCCTGGACTTCGTGGTGGACGGCAGACCCCTGCTGGGGCGCCTCGCCGACCTCGACGCGGTCTCACCGCTCGCCGCCGACATCGGGCCGTCCGCCCTCGCCGAGCAGGTGCGGCTGCTGCTGCTGGAGACGGAGGCGCCGCTGGAGGGGAGCCGGTTCGTCCTCTACGGCTGCCCGGAGTGCGAGGGGCTGGAGTGCGGGGCCGTCACCGCCGTCATCGAGCGGGACGGTCCCGACGTCGTCTGGCGCGACTTCGTCCGGCAGACCGGCGAGACCCCGGACGTCGAGCGCGACGGATACCACGACCTCGGCCCGTACCGCTTCCACGGCGAGCAGTACCGCACCGCGCTGAAGGGGTTGCTGACCGCGGACGGCGCGCTCACGCCCGAGATGCCGAACGGTCCGAGGGCGCTGCTGATCGGGCCGCGCGCCGCCGTCCTCGCCAAGCTGGCCGCCGCGCTGCGCCGCATTGGCATCGGCGCCGAGATCACCCTGGACGCGGCGGGTGCCCACGAGGATGAGCTGCGCAAATACGGTGTGGTGGTCTTCGGCCGGACGGTGGGTCAGGACGAGCGTGACGCGGTCCGGGACGCCTTCGCGGCGGTGCGCTCCGACGCGGTGTGCGTCACCGCGCTCGCCCCGATCGTCCCCTTGCTCGTCGCCCAGGTCGAACAGGCCCTGGATCGCACCCCGCACGACCGCCGCCGCCTCCTCGGTCTGACGGCGGTGGCGGGTGGCGCGGAGGCGGTGGTCGAGGTCGCGTCCACCTGCCGGGTGGCGCTGGTGGCCCATCGCCTGGACCGGCTGTCCCGGGCTCGTACGCGCGAGCTCTTCGATGCCGTCCTGGAGCCGGGCACCCACCACGTTCCCCTGGACCCCCGCGCCCTCCGCGGCCGCTCCTACCTGGTGGCCCGCACCAATGAAGCGGTCCGGGTCACGCCCGTGGAACGGTGACGGCGGCCGTCGGCCCGCCCCCGCGCGGCCTCGCCGTCATGGCGAGGCCGACCAGGGGCGGACCGTTCTCAGCGGGCTAGGGGGTGTCCGGTGGATCTTGAGGCCTGCGGCGGGCTGCTCCCCTCCCCGCCCCCTAGCGCTTCTTCGGGTCCAGCAGGCCCGCCCGCCGCAGGGCGTCCGCCATCGCGCCGTTCGCCGGGGCCGCGTCGCGGCCGCCGCCGCGCTGGCCACGGCCGCCGCCCTGGCGCTGCTGGGGCGCGCCGCGACGGCCCCCGCCGCGCTGCCCGCGGCCCTCGTCGGAGCGGTTGCGGTCGCGGCCGCCGCCGGACGGGGCGCCCGCCTCGTCGTCGAGCCGGAGCGTCAACGAGATCCGCTTGCGCGGGATGTCGACGTCCAGGACCTTCACCCGCACGATGTCACCGGGCTTGACCACGTCCCGCGGGTCCTTGACGAACGTCTTGGACATCGCGGAGACATGCACCAGACCGTCCTGGTGCACACCGACGTCCACGAACGCGCCGAACGCCGCGACATTGGTGACGACACCCTCCAGGATCATCCCCGCCGACAGGTCGCCGATCTTCTCGACGCCCTCCTTGAAGGTCGCGGTCTTGAAGGCGGGACGCGGGTCGCGGCCCGGCTTCTCCAGCTCCTTGAGGATGTCGGTGACGGTCGGCAGACCGAAGGCGTCGTCCACGAACTCGTTCGGCCGCAGGCCGCGCAGTACCGAGGTGTTGCCGATGAGGGTGGACACGTCGCCGCCCGCCGTGGTGGCCATCCGCCGCACCACCGGATACGCCTCGGGGTGCACGCTCGACCCGTCCAGCGGGTCGTCGCCGCCGCGGATGCGCAGGAAGCCCGCGCACTGCTCATAGGCCTTGGGGCCGAGCCGGGCCACGTCCTTGAGCGCCTTACGGTTGCGGAACGGGCCGTTGGTGTCGCGGTGGGAGACGATGTTCTCCGCGAGGCCGGTGCCGATGCCCGAGACCCGGCTGAGCAGCGGGGCGGAGGCCGTGTTGACGTCCACCCCCACACCGTTCACACAGTCCTCGACGACCGCGTCGAGCGAGCGGGAGAGCTTCACCTCGGACAGGTCGTGCTGGTACTGGCCGACGCCGATCGACTTCGGATCGATCTTGACCAGCTCGGCCAGCGGGTCCTGGAGCCGCCGCGCGATGGAGACGGCGCCGCGCAGCGAGACATCGAGCTCCGGCAGCTCCTGCGAGGCGAAGGCGGAGGCCGAGTACACGGAGGCGCCGGCCTCCGAGACCATCACCTTGGTGAGCTTCAGCTCGGGGTGCTTGGCGCACAGGTCGCCCGCCAGCTTGTCGGTCTCGCGGGACGCCGTGCCGTTGCCGATCGCGATGAGCTCCACCTTGTGCTCACGCGCCAGCCGGGCCAGCTTGTCCAGGGCCTCGTCCCACTGGTTGCGGGGGACGTGCGGGTAGATCGTGTCCGTGGCCGCCACCTTGCCGGTCGCGTCGACCACGGCCACCTTCACGCCCGTACGGAAGCCGGGGTCGAGGCCCATCGTGGCGCGCGTCCCGGCCGGGGCGGCGAGCAGCAGATCGCGGAGGTTGGCGGCGAAGACGCGGACGGCCTCGTCCTCGGCGGCCTGGCGCAGCCGCAGCCGCAGATCGATGCCGAGGTGGACCAGGACACGGGTGCGCCAGGCCCAGCGCACCGTGTCGGCCAGCCACTTGTCGGCGGGGCGGCCGCGGTCCGCGATGCCGAAGCGGTGGGCGATGGAGCGCTCGTAGGAGGTGGGGCCGGTCTCCTCGGAGGGCTCCTCCGGCTCCAGGGTGAGGTCGAGGACCTCCTCCTTCTCACCGCGGAACATCGCCAGCACCCGGTGCGAGGGCAGCTCGGTGAACGGCTCGGCGAAGTCGAAGTAGTCGGCGAACTTGGCGCCCGCCTCCTCCTTGCCCTCGCGCACCTTGGTGGCCACCCGGCCGCGCTCCCACATGCGCTCACGCAGCTCGCCGATGAGGTCCGCGTCCTCGCTGAACCGCTCGGTCAGGATGGCCCGCGCGCCCTCCAGCGCGGCGGCGGCGTCCGCGACGCCCTTCTCGGCGTCCACGAAGGCCGCCGCGGCGGCCGCGGGCTCCACGGTCGGGTCGCCCAGCAGCCCTTCGGCGAGCGGCTCGAGGCCGGCCTCGCGGGCGATCTGCGCCTTCGTGCGCCGCTTGGGCTTGTAGGGGAGGTAGATGTCCTCCAGCCGGGCCTTGGAGTCCGCGGCGAGGATCTGCGCCTCCAGGGCCTCGTCCAGCTTGCCCTGGGAGCGGATCGAGTCGAGGACCGCGGTGCGCCGCTCCTCCAGCTCCCGCAAATAGCGCAGCCGCTCCTCCAGGGAGCGCAGCTGCGCGTCGTCGAGCATCTCCGTCGCTTCCTTGCGGTAGCGCGCGATGAACGGCACGGTAGAGCCGCCGTCGAGCAGCTCGACGGCGGCCTTGACCTGCCGTTCCCGTACGCCGAGTTCCTCGGCGATCCTGCCTTCGATGGACGTCGTCACGATCACGCTCCGCTTTCGGTCTGCACTGCTCCTGCATTGTGGCAGGTGGCACTGACGAAGCGGTCGCGGCCGACGCTTTCGGCGGGCCGGGGAGACCCGGGTACGGGCCGGGCGGACACCGGTATCAGCCGGAAACGGTCATCACACCCGCCTGCGGCGCGGTCCGCTCGCCGCGTCGGAGACACCACCGAAGAGGCGGGCCACAGCGCGGAAGGGAAGCGTCACCACGGTCGCGATGGCGGCACCGATGGCACGGAGCACGTCGGCGATGGCGCGGAACACGGGATACCTCCTGTCGGTCGGTGGCGGCTCGGCGGCGGCCACCGGGCACCGTTCGCTACGCGGCGCACGGGCTGTTGCCGGCGTACGCGGCGCGCGGTGTGGGCGCCCGGTTGTCAGACGGCCGATCGCGCACAGCAAGCGGGTATCCCGATGTGCCCCTGCCAAACGCGAGCCACGGCGGGGCCGCTGACGCCGGGCCTACAGTGCCCAGGGGGGCGTCCGGCGGATCGTGACGCCTGCGGCGGGCTGCCCCCACCCCGCCCCTCCCCGAAACCGGGCCTCCGCCCCAGACCCCGGACCCGGGCTTCGCCTCAGTCCCCGGACCCGGGGCTTCGCCTCGGACCGCGGGCCGGGGCTTCGCCTCAGTCCCCGGACCCGGGGCTTCGCCCCAGACCCTGGACCCGGGCTTCCCCCAGGTCCCGGACCAGGGCTTCCCCCAGGTCCCGGACCAGGGCTTCGCCTCAGATCCTGGACCCGGGGCTTCGCCTCAGAGCCCGGACCCGGGGCTTCGCCTCAGTCCCCGGGCCCGGGGCTTCCCCCAGGTCCCGGGCCCGGGGCTTCGCTTCAAACCCCGGGCCGGGGCTTCGCCTCAGTCCCCGGGCCGGGGCTCCGCCTCAGTCCCCGGGCCTGGGCTTCGCCTCAGAGCCCGGATCGGGGCTTCGCCCCAGACCCGGGCCCGGGGTCTGGGGCGAAGCCCAGGCCACGTGGCGGAGCCGCAAATGGATACTGCGGGGAGGGGAGAGATCCGGCGGACACCCCGTGGGCGGGCCCGCTCGGCCCCGGCCGTCGCGACGCGGGCGCGGGTCGGGGCCGAGTCGGTGCCCCAGGGAGGCCGTGGGTCAGTTCTTGCCGCGGAGGTCGGCCGGGAAGGCGCCGTTTTCGCGGGCGGTCGTGGACAAGGCGGTGGCGAGTTCGGTGAGCCGGGACACGCCCTCGGCGCCCAGGTGCTCGTACGGCGCCGCGTCCAGGCGGTCGGTCTCGGCCTCCAGGTCCCGGCGCAGCCGCTCACCGGCCTCCGTCAGCTCGTTGTCGGCGGTGAGCAGGCCGCGGTCGCGCAGCCGCCGGCGGCCCGCCTCCCACTCCTCGGCGCTGTAGCCGCGCGTGCGCAGGATCCACTTGGTGGACATGCCCTGACCGGTCGCGGTGTGGGAGGCCAGCGCCTCGACCGCGTCCAGCCCGGCGCCGACCAGGGTCATCAGATGGGCGTCGCCGCGGTGTTCGCGCAGCAGGGTGGCGGCGTGCCACAGCGCCAGGTGCGGGGCGTCCGGGACGGGCAGATCGGCGTGGGCGGCGTACAGGGGCCGCGCCAGGCGCGAGCAGGCCTCCGTGGCGCGCAGGGCCAGCTCCGCGGCCTCGGCCAGCTCCTTGGAGGCGATGACCTCCTCGCCCAGCACCCGCCGCAGCACCGAGTCGGCGGCCCGCAGCCGGGCCTCCAGGGCGATCTCGGGGGAGACCACGTCCCACGCGGCCGGAATGTGGCGGGCGACCAGCTCGTGGCTGAAGTTGAAGAAGGTCGCGGTGACTGTGCCCGCGCCCACCCGCCCCATGGGCGCCGCACGGCCGACGAAGTACGCCGCCGCGCTGTCCTTCAGCCCCAGCTCGGCGAGTTCCTCGCCGAAGTCGGGGGAGAAGTAGATGGCGGAGTGGAGGGGGTTGACGACGCTGTAACAGCGACGGGCGGCAAGCTCGGAAAGTGTGGTCATGGGCCGCACGTTACCGACAGGTAGTCACCCCCGGTAGCCCGGGTCTCACCAGTCTCCGTCGGTCCCGCCGGATCCGGCCACTCCTTGCCCGCCGTGACGCCCTTACGGATCCCATCGCCCCGGCCGGTCCCGCCATGCCTCGGTCACCGTGGCGCCCCGGCCGGTCCCGCCACGCCCCCCGGCCACCGCCACGCCCCGGCCGCCGTGACGCCCTTACGGATCCCATGGGCCCCGCCCGATCCGGCCGCGTCCCGCCGTATTCAGTCGGCCGGTGGGGTCCAGCGGAACCGCGGCGGGCGGCGCTCGAAGAAGGCCGCGATGCCCTCGGCGGCCTCCTTGCTGTCCCCCGCCTGCTCCTGCCAGTACGCGACCCTGTCCGGCTCGACGCGCCCGGCCGCGAACTCCTTGGCCGCGGCCTGGGTGAGCTGCGACCGCGAGACCAGCACCCGCGTGAACTCCGCCACCCGCTTGTCGAGTTCGCCCACCGGCAGCGCCTCGTCCACCAGCCCGGTGCGCAGCGCCCGCTCGGTGTCGATCAGCTCGCCCGAGAAGAGCAGGAACTTGGCGGTGGCCGGTCCCACCAGCTCGACCAGCCGGCGGGTCGAGCTGGGGGCGTAGACGATCCCCAGCTTGGCCGGGGTGATCCCGAACCGGGCGCCCTCCTCGGCGAACCGCAGATCGCACGCGGCCGCGAGCTGGCAGCCGCCGCCCACGCAGTAGCCGCGCACCGCGGCCAGGGTCGGCTTGGGGAAGGCCGCCAGCGCCTCCTCGGCGGGCAGCGCGATCCCGGCGGTCTCCTCGTACGTGGCGCTCAGCGAGCCGATGTCGGCGCCCGCGCAGAAGGTGTCGCCGTCGCCGGTGAGCACCAGTGCGCGTACGGCGGGGTCGGCGGCGAGCCGGGTCAGCAGCGGGGGCAGCGCCCGCCACATCCCGGGGGTCATCGCGTTGCGCTTGGCGGGGTGGCGGATGACGACGGTCGCTATGCCGTCCGCGACCTCGTGCTCCAGAGAGGGCTCCATGTGGCGGATCGTATCCGGGCCGCTCATATCCGCTGGGACCCGGCCGTTCAAGCCGGTCACGGCTGAGGCAAGGCTCGGAATCCGCAGAGTCAATGCATGGAATCCACGCGAGCAGGAACAGTCGAGCGCGTGACCGTGGCATACGCCAACGATCAAAAACGCTCGATAAGCGTCAAGTTGTGCGTAGTCCTTCGGCCAGTACCAGAGCTTCCCAACACTCGATACGAGTTGGTCGGGCCGCGGCGAGGGGTGGGTATCGCACATGGAGATCGTCGGGAGAGTCCCCTCCGAAGCGGGACACGCCCCGCCCGCGCCCCCGTCCCCGGTCGGCTACGAGGGGACCTGGCGGTTCACCGCACCGGCCCTGGACTCCTCCGTGCCACAGGCCCGGCACGCGGTGCGCGAGCTGCTGGCCCATCAGCGGGTGCCGGTGAACGACGAACTGGTGGAGAGTCTGCTCCTGATCGTCTCCGAGCTGGTCACCAACGCGGTGCGGCACGCCGCGCTGCTCTCCCCCGAGATCGCCGTCGAGGTCTCCCTGAGCCGGGACTGGGTCCGGATCGCCGTCGAGGACAACCATCCCTACCGGCCCGTCGCGCTGCTGGCGGACCAGGGCGGGACCGGTGGGCGGGGACTGCTGCTGGTGACGGCGATCACGGAGGAGGCGGGCGGGGCCTACGACGTGGACCAAACGGCGAGCGGCGGCAAGGTGGTCTGGGCCGCACTTCCGCTGCCCGGCGCCGCTACCAGCCTGCCGCCGTCCCGGTGAGCTCACGGACCGCCGGGCGGGCCGCGTCCAGCACGGTCATGAACCACGCCGAGAACGGCCCCTCGTCACGCAGCTTCTCCAGCTCGTCGGGGGTGACGAAGGCGATCTCGCCGATCTCCTCGGGGTCCGGGCGCGGGGTCGCCCGCACCAGCCCCGCGAAGAGGTGGTTGTACTCCTGCTCCACCAGGCCCGAGGCCGGGTCCGGGTGGTTGTAGCGGACCGTGCCCGCCTCCCGCAGCAGTGCGGGCGCCACGCCCAGCTCCTCGGCGGTGCGCCGGGCGGCGGCCACGAACGGCGGCTCACCGGGGTAGGGGTGGCCGCAGCAGGTGTTGGACCAGACCCCGGGGGAGTGGTACTTGCCCAGCGCGCGGCGCTGGAGCAGCAGCCGCCCCTCGTCGTCGAAGAGGAAGACGGAGAACGCCCGGTGCAGCCGGCCGGGCGCGAGATGAGCGGAGAGCTTCTCCGCGGTGCCGATCGTCGTACCGTCCTCGTCGACCAGTTCGAGCATGATCCGTTCTGCGGAACCGCTCGGCGCGGCGGTCTCGGCGGTCTCGGCGGAGCCGCCGTTGGCAGGTGTGATCGGCATGACCATCCTCATAGTTCCGACTCGTGAACGTCCAAGTCTGCCGCACATGTGCCTCTCGTCTATGTCAGTGGCACAGCTTGGCTTCGCGATCAGCATGCCCACCCGGTTCCAGCTGGAACGTGCGGTGCCCGACGTCGAAGTGCTCCCCGGGACACCCCTGGAGGGCGTGCGGCATCCGCTCGTGGCCCATCGCGTCCAGGGCCCCCGGGGCGACCGCCCCGGTCAGCCGTGCCGGTGCCCGGTGAGGCCGGTGGCCCCGGTCAGCCCCGCCGGGCCTCGGGGTGGTGCAGGCACCAGCCCTCCCAGGCCGACTCCACCATCGCGCGCACATCGTGCCGGGCGCTCCAGCCCAGCTCCTTGGCGATCAGTTCGGTGGATCCGACGACCCGGGCCGGATCGCCCGCCCGGCGCGGCCCCACCACCGGGGTGAGCTCCGGGCGGCCGGTGATCTCGCCGATCAGATCGGACATCTCCCGCACCGAGACGCCCCGGCCGGTGCCGATGTTCACCGTGAGATCGCCCGGCCCCGGCCGCGCGGCCAGCCGGCGGGCCGCGGCCAGATGGGCGGAGGCCAGATCCTCGACATGGATGTAGTCGCGGACACAGGTGCCGTCGGGGGTGTCGTAGTCATCACCGAAGATCCGCGGCGGCTCCCCCTCGGTGATCCGCTCGAACATCATCGGGATGATGTTGAAGACTCCGGTGTCGGCCAGCTCGGGGTGCGTGGCACCCGCCACATTGAAGTAGCGCAGACAGGCCGTGGAGAGGGAGTGGGCCGCGCCCGCCGCTCTGACCAGCCATTCTCCGGCCAGCTTGGTCTCTCCGTACGGATTGATCGGCAGGCACGGGGTGTCCTCGGTGACGAGTTCCACATCGGGCATGCCGTAGACGGCGGCGGAGGAGGAGAAGACGAAGCGGCTGACACCGGCCGCGACCGCCGCCTCCAGCAGCACCGTGAGCCCGTGCACATTCTCGCGGTAGTAGCGGAGCGGCTGCTCCACGGACTCCCCGACCTGCTTCTTCGCCGCGAGATGCACCACACCGGTGATCCCCAGCTCGGCGAATGTGCGGTCCAGCAGCTCACGGTCCAGGGTGGAGCCGCACACCAGCGGCACGTCCTCGGGCAGCCGCGCCCGGACGCCGCTGGTCAGGTCGTCGAGCACGGCCACGGACTCGCCCGCCTCGGCCATGGCCCGCACAACATGCGACCCGATATATCCGGCACCACCTGTGATCAGCCATGTCATGCCCCGCACCCTATCCATGGCGGGGCGATCGCCGTTTGTGGAGGACAGCCGCCATCCACCATGATGATCGGCGGCGCGCGGAAGTGGTCGTTCCCCCGATCGTGTGGTGAATGTGCGGTGAACGGCGGCTTCCATCGATCCGATAGCCTCTGCCGGACGTGCCGCCGACCCCACGGGGCCAGGGCGTGCGATGCCCATGGCCCGGAGGGCCCAGGCCAGTGCCATCAGCGGCGCGGCCACCATGTCAGCTGCCAAGGAGTGAGTTCGTCTGTCGACCGCGATTCTCACCGGTGCGCCGGTCGCCGGCTCGTCCCTCGAGGACGACCTGCGGTCGCTGGGCTTCGCCGTGCGTACGACGACCGACGCCGCCGGGGTCACGGCGGAGCTCGCCGCCGTCCCGGCGCATGAGCGGGTGGCCCTCGTGGACCCCCGCTTCGTCGGTCATGTCCATGCCCTGCGGCTGGCCCTCACCGACCCCCGCTTCCCCGCCGCGACGGTGCGCGGTGCGCTCAGCGTTCAGGCCGAGGCGCGTACGGCCCTGGTCCGCGCCGTGACGGCTGCCGCCGCCACGGCGCGGACCGCCGGGAACGGAGGCGGGGCGCCCACCGCCGCCCCCGCTCAGGCCCTCGGCTCCGCCGAGAGCCCGGTGCGCGAGGCCGCGCCGACAGTGGTGCCCGCCACCGTGCCCGACCGGGCGGGGGAGGCGCGGCCGTCCGTCGGCTCGGCCCCGGGCCCCGGCGCGGACACCAGGGGCGGCGACGCGGGCGTGCCCGGAGCGGCCGCGGCTTCGAGCGCGGACGGCGCGCTGCGCGCGTCCGACGTGGCGCACGCGCCGGGCGAGTACGCCGAGAGCCGGAGCCGGACGCGGCCGTCCGGGACCGCCACCGCCCTCGGCGCCGCCGGCTCGCCCACTGCCGCCGCGACCGGCGCGGCCGCACCCGGCGAGGCCACGCACGGGGCCGCGCCGGACCGTGCCGCCGCCGCAGGCGTACACCCGGACGCCGTGGCTCCCGGGCGCGCCACGCGGGCCGGTGAGACGCTCGGCGCAGGGCACGCCGCCGACGGCTTCGCCGCACCGTCGCGGTCCGTGGCCGCGGAGGCGGCCACGGACGCCGCCGCCGACGCCCGCTCCCGTGTGGACGACCTCGCCGCCGCCCTCGACGCCGAAGGCGTCCCCGTGCACCGGCCCGAGCTCGGGGTGCTCGTGGCCGCCGTGCCCGCGGACGCCGCTGCTCGGGCCGCGGCGCGGGACGCCGTGGACACGGTGGACGAGGAGCGGGTGCGGCTGCGGTCGGCCGTGAAGTCGCGGGACGGCTTCTTCACGACCTTCTGCATCAGTCCGTACTCCCGCTACATCGCCCGCTGGTGCGCCCGGCGCGGGCTGACCCCCAATCAGGTCACCACCGCCTCCCTCATCACCGCCCTCATCGCGGCGGCGTGCGCCGCCACCGGCACCCGGCCCGGGTTCGTCTCGGCCGGTGTACTGCTCATCGCCTCGTTCGTGCTCGACTGCACCGACGGGCAGTTGGCCCGCTACTCGCTCCAGTACTCCACGCTCGGCGCCTGGCTGGACGCCACGTTCGACCGGGCCAAGGAGTACGCCTACTACGCGGGCCTCGCGCTCGGCGCCGCCCGCGCCGACGGCGGCGGTGACGACGTATGGGCGCTCGCGCTCGGCGCGATGGTGCTCCAGACCTGCCGCCATGTCGTGGACTTCGCCTTCAGCGAGGCCAACCACGACGCCACCGGCAACACCAGCCCCACCGCCGCCCTCTCCGGCCGCCTCGACAGCGTCGGCTGGACGGTCTGGGTGCGCCGCATGATCGTGCTGCCGATCGGCGAGCGCTGGGCGATGATCGCCGTACTGACGGCGTTGACCACGCCCCGTATCACCTTCTACGCACTGCTCATCGGCTGTGCGCTGGCCGCCTGCTACACCACCGCGGGCCGGGTGCTGCGCTCGCTGACCCGCCGGGCCGAGCGCACGGACCGGGCCGCCCGCGCCCTCGCCGAGCTGACCGACTCCGGCCCGCTGGCCGAACTGGTCGCCAAGGCCGCTCCCCGCGGGAGGGGTTCGTACCTCGCCCCGCTGTCGGCCGCCCTCGGCACCGCGGCCGTCCTGGCCGGCACCGCGGCCGCCGGTTTCGGTTCCTGGGTGCCGGTCGGCTGCGCCGTGCTCTACGCGGTGCTCGCGGGCGTCGCCGTCGCCGCGCCCCTCCAGGGCCCCCTCGACTGGCTGGTGCCGCCGCTCTTCCGCGCGGCCGAATACGGCACCATCCTGATCCTGGCGGCTTGCTCGGAGGTGAACGGCGCCTTGCCCGCGGCTTTCGGGCTCGTTGCGGCGGTCGCCTACCATCACTACGACACGGTGTACCGCATCCGTGGCGGCACGGGAGCGCCCCCGCACCGGCTGGTGCGGGCGATCGGCGGGCACGAGGGGCGGACGGTGGCGGTCACCGCCGCCGCTGCCCTGCTGCACCACCAGAACCAAGGTTTCACCATCGCGTTGACCGCTTTGGCGGCGGCCCTCGCGCTGGCGGTGCTCATCGAGAGCATCCGCTTCTGGGTGTCCTCAGGAGCACCCGCTGTACACGACGAATCAGGAGAACCCGCATGATCGGCCTCGTGCTCGCGGCCGGCGCCGGACGGCGTCTGCGCCCCTACACCGACACGCTTCCCAAGGCCCTGGTGCCCGTGGACGGTGAGACCACCGTCCTCGACCTGACCCTCGGCAACTTCGCGGAGGTCGGTCTGACCGAGGTCGCCATCGTCGTCGGCTACCGCAAGGAGGCGGTGTACGAGCGCAAGGAGGCGCTGGAGAAGCGTTACGGCGTCAAGCTCACGCTGATCGACAACGACAAGGCCGAGGAGTGGAACAACGCGTACTCCCTCTGGTGCGCCCGTGACGCGATCCAGCACACCGTGATCCTCGCCAACGGCGACACCGTGCACCCGGTCTCGGTCGAGAAGACCCTGCTGGCCGCGCGCGGCAACGGGCAGAAGATCATCCTCGCCCTCGACACGGTCAAGCAGCTCGCCGACGAGGAGATGAAGGTCGTCGCCGACCCCGACAAGGGCGTCCAGAAGATCACCAAGCTGATGGACCCGGCCGAGGCGACCGGTGAGTACATCGGCGTCACCCTGATCGAGGGCGAGGCCGCCGCCGACCTCGCGGACGCGCTGAAGGCCACCTTCGAACGCGACCCCGACCTCTACTACGAGGACGGCTACCAGGAGCTGGTCAACCGCGGCTTCAAGATCGACGTGGCCCCCATCGGCGATATCAAGTGGGTCGAGATCGACAACCACGACGATCTGGCGAAGGGCCGTGAGATCGCGTGCCAGTACTGACGAGGCTCATCCCCTCGCCGCTCGTCGTCGACATCCGCGCGGGCGCCCTGGACGACCTCGCGGGGGTCCTCGCCGACCAGCGGATCTCCTCCTCCGGCAAGCTGGCCATCGCCATCAGCGGCGGCTCCGGCGCCCTGCTGCGCGAGCGGCTGGCGCCGGCGCTGCCGGGCGCGAGCTGGTACGAGGTCGACGGCGGCACCCTCGATGACGCGATCAAGCTCGCCGACCGCATGAAGTCGGGGCACTACGACGCCGTCGTGGGGCTGGGCGGCGGAAAGATCATCGACTGCGCGAAGTTCGCCGCGGCGCGCATCGGCCTCCCGCTGGTCGCCGTCGCCACCAACCTCTCGCACGACGGTCTGTGCTCCCCGGTCGCGACCCTCGACAACGACGCGGGCCGCGGCTCGTACGGGGTGCCCAACCCGATCGCCGTGGTCATCGACCTCGATGTGATCCGGGAGGCGCCGGTCCGCTTCGTCCGCTCCGGTATCGGCGACGCCCTGTCCAACATCTCCGCGGTCGCCGACTGGGAGCTGTCCAACCGGGAGACCGGCGAGCAGATCGACGGCCTCGCGGCCGCGATGGCGCGCCAGGCCGGTGAGGCCGTGCTGCGCCACCCCGGCGGGGTCGGCGACGACGGCTTCCTCCAGGTGCTGGCCGAGGGACTGGTGCTCACCGGCATCTCGATGTCGGTCGCGGGGGACTCCCGCCCGGCCTCCGGTGCCTGCCACGAGATCAACCACGCCTTCGACCTCCTCTTCCCCAAGCGCGCCGCCAGCCACGGCGAGCAGTGCGGTCTGGCCGCCGCCTTCGCGATGCGTCTGCGCGGGGCGCACGAGGAGTCGGAGCACATGGCCGAGGTGCTGCACCGGCACGGGCTGCCCGTGCTGCCCGAGGAGATCGGCTTCACCGTGGACGAGTTCGTCCAGGTGGTGGAGTTCGCTCCGAAGACGCGCCCCGGCCGCTACACGATCCTCGAGCACCTCGACCTCTCATCCGACGCGATCAGGGACGCATACGCCGACTATGCCAAAGCAGTCAGTCAAGCCATCAGTGGCTGAACTCCGCCCGGTCGTCCACCCCGCCGGGGTGAAGGACCGGCGGAGCGGTGAGCACTGGGCCGGGCGCCTCTACATGCGGGAAATCTCGCTGCGCATCGACCGGCACCTGGTGAACACGCGGGTCACGCCCAACCAGCTGACGTATCTGATGACCGTCTTCGGCGCCCTCGCGGCCCCGGCCCTGCTGGTGCCGGGGATCGCGGGCGCCGTGCTCGGGGTGCTGATGGTCCAGCTCTACCTGCTGCTGGACTGCGTCGACGGCGAGATAGCCCGCTGGAAGAAGCAGTTCTCGCTGGGCGGTGTGTATCTGGACCGGGTCGGCGCGTACCTGTGCGACGCCGCGGTGCTCGTCGGCTTCGGTCTGCGCGCCGCCGATCTGTGGGGCTCCGGGCGGATCGACTGGCTGTGGGCGTTCCTCGGCACCCTCGCCGCGCTCGGTGCCATCCTGATCAAGGCCGAGACCGACCTCGTCGGGGTCGCCCGGCACCAGGGCGGTCTGCCGCCGGTCAAGGAGGCGGCCGCCGAGCCGCGCTCGTCCGGTGTGGCGCTGGCCCGCAGGGCGGCCGCGGCGCTGAAGTTCCACCGGCTGGTCCTCGGGGTCGAGGCATCGCTGCTGATCCTGGTGGTGGCGGTCGTGGACCAGGTGCGCGGCGACCTGTTCTTCACCCGTCTTGGCGTTGCCGTACTGGCCGGTATCGCCCTGCTGCAAACCCTGCTTCACCTCGTGTCCATCCTCGCGTCGAGCAGGCTCAAGTGAGCATGAGCACAATGAAGCTCGGAGCGGTCGTCCTGACCATGGGCAACCGCCCCGAGGAGCTGCGCGCACTCCTCGACTCGGTCGCCAAACAGGACGGTGACCAGGTCGAGGTGGTCGTCGTGGGCAACGGTTCGCCGCTGCCCGCGCTCCCGGAGGGCGTACGGACCGTCGAGCTGCCCGAGAACGTGGGCATTCCGGCGGGCCGCAACGTGGGCATCGAGGCGTTCGGACCCGGCGGGTCGGACGTCGACGTGCTGCTGTTCCTCGACGACGACGGGCTGCTCCCGGGCACCGACACCGCCGAGCTGTGCCGCCAGGCGTTCGCCGCCGACCCGAAGCTGGGCATCATCTCCTTCCGCATCGCCGACCCCGACACCGGTGTCACCCAGCGTCGCCATGTGCCCCGGCTGCGCGCCTCCGACCCCCTGCGGTCCTCCCGGGTGACCACCTTCCTGGGCGGTGCCAACGCGGTGCGTACCACGGTGTTCCAGCAGGTCGGAGGGTTGCCGGACGACTTCTTCTACGCCCATGAGGAGACCGATCTGGCCTGGCGGGCGCTGGACGCCGGATGGATGATCGATTACCGGTCGGACATGGTGCTGCACCATCCGACCACCGCCCCGAGCAGGCACGCGGTCTACCACCGCATGGTGGCGCGCAACCGGGTCTGGCTGGCCCGGCGTAACCTTCCTGCACTGCTCGTCCCCGTCTATCTGGGCGTCTGGCTGCTGCTCACACTGGCCAGGCGTCCCTCGAAAACCGCACTTCGGGCCTGGTTCGGAGGGTTCCGGGAAGGCTGGAAGACACCGTGTGGTCCACGCCGGCCCATGAAGTGGCGTACGGTATGGCGCCTGACCCGACTGGGCCGACCTCCTGTCATCTGACAAGCTCGTAACGAAGAGCATCGGGCGCGACCCGGGGCGCGGCCCCGCTCAGCGCACCCTGAAGACGAAAGTGTCAACTGTGAGCGAGACTACGCACGACGGTGCGGTAGCCGTGAGTGGCCCGCCATCAGCCGACGACGGCCTGTCCCCGGCCGAGCTGGCGCGCAAGTACGAGCTGTCGGTGAGCGGTGCCCGGGTGGGACTCGGCGAGTACATCCGCCAGATGTGGGGCCGGCGTCACTTCATCGTGGCCTTCTCGTCGGCCAAGCTCACCGCTCAGTACAGCCAGGCCAAGCTGGGTCAGCTGTGGCAGGTGGTGACCCCGCTGCTCAACGCGGCGGTGTACTTCTTCATCTTCGGCCTGCTGCTGGGCGGCAGGGGCGGAATGAAGAACGACATGTACATCCCGTTCCTGGTGACGGGTGTGTTCGTCTTCACGTTCTCGCAGAACTCCGCGATGGCCGGGGTGCGCGCCATCTCCGGGAACCTGGGGCTGGTGCGGGCCCTGCACTTCCCGCGGGCCTCGCTCCCCATCTCGTTCGCGCTCCAGCAGCTCCAGCAGCTGCTCTTCTCGATGATCGTGCTGGTCGTCGTGTTGCTGGGCTTCGGGCACTTCCCGGCCTTCGCCTGGATCCTGGTCATCCCGGCCCTGGCGCTCCAGTTCGTCTTCAACACCGGTCTGGCCCTGGTCCTGGCCCGGATGGGGGCCAAGACCCCCGACCTCGCACAGCTGCTGCCGTTCATCCTGCGTACGTGGATGTACGCCTCCGGCGTGATGTACCCGCTGGAGCACATGTTGCAGAAGGCTGGGGCGCACTCCTGGGTCTCCGACCTTCTGTTGGCCAACCCGGCGGCGGTCTACATGGACCTGATGCGGTACGCCCTGATCAACGACTACCCCTCGTCGAGTCTGCCGCCGCATGTCTGGGCGCTGGCGCTGGGGTGGGCGGTGCTGGTGGGCGCCGGGGGATTCGTGTACTTCTGGAAGGCAGAGGAGCAGTACGGCCGTGGCTGAGCAAACCCTCGACAAAGGTGCCCAGGCGGAGCGGGCCGACCAGGCCGCTCAGGTGGCTTCCGCGCCGGCGCGGGTGCCCACCGTCATCGCCGACGACGTCCATATCGTCTACCGGGTCAACGGCGGCCCCAAGGGGAAGGGCAGCGCCACCGCGGCCCTCAGCCGTCTGCTGGGCCGGAAGAGCGCCCCGGGCATGCGTGAGGTGCACGCGGTGCGCGGGGTGACGTTCGTGGCGTACAAGGGTGAGTCGATCGGTCTGATCGGGTCCAATGGCTCGGGTAAGTCGACCCTGCTCAAGGCCGTCGCGGGGCTGCTGCCCACCGAGCGCGGCAAGGTCTACACCAACGGTCAGCCGTCGCTGCTGGGTGTGAACGCGGCGCTGATGAACGACCTCACCGGTGAGCGGAACGTGATCCTCGGTGGTCTGGCCATGGGTATGTCGCGTGAGCAGATCCGGGAGCGCTATCAGGGCATCGTGGACTTCTCGGGCATCAATGAGAAGGGTGACTTCATCACCCTGCCGATGCGTACGTACTCCTCCGGTATGGCGGCCCGGCTGCGGTTCTCCATCGCCGCGGCCAAGGATCACGATGTGCTGATGATCGACGAGGCGCTGGCCACCGGTGACAGGAAGTTCCAGAAGCGCTCCGAGGCGAGGATCCGCGAGCTCCGCCAGGAGGCCGGCACGGTCTTCCTCGTCAGCCACAACAACAAGTCCATCCGGGACACCTGCGACCGGGTGCTGTGGCTGGAGAAGGGCGAGTTGCTGATGGACGGCCCGACCGACGAGGTCATCAAGGCGTACGAGAAGGAGACCGGCAAGTAGCCGCTCGGCGAACGCCGCCCCATAAACCATCAGGCCCCGCCGGGCAACCCGGCGGGGCCTTGTTGTCCACAACCGGACCATGTACCCCGGATGGGAATGGGCGTGGAATCGTGGCACGTTGGGCAGTGCGACGGGGGAATCTGCGCGGGGGGCTGACGGGGTGGCCAATAGTGGTGCCGTGGGCGGAAGCAGTCATGCCGAGAGGGTGTTCCGCGTGCAGCGGGCCTTCACTCAGCTCGGCGGACGGGCCCATGGGCCCGGGGCGCTGGCCAGAGCGGCGGATCTGGACGACTCGACCGTCTACCGGATCCTCCAGTCCGGGGTGCACCAGGGCATCTTCGTCCGCGAGGGCCGGGGTCTTTACCGGCTGGGCTCCGCGGCCCCGCAGCTCGGTCTCAAGGCCCTGGCCTACTCGCCCGCCCCGGAGGCCGCCCACGCCCTCCTGGAGGCGCTGCGCCGGGCCACCGGGGGGCTGGCCTTCCTCTATCTGCTGGCGCCCTTCGGGGGCGCGCACCGGCAGTGCGTCGACATGGCCGTCGGCGACTCCGATCTGACGGAGCTGGGGATGACACCGCGTGCGGTGCAGACCGTCGAGCACTCGCTGCGGGTGGGGGCCGCGGGGCGGGCCATCCTGGCGTATCTGCCGGAGACCATCCAGTCGGAGGTGCTGGACCGGCCGGTGCCCGCCGAGGCCGGTCCCGGCGCCTACCGGGACGATGTGCGGCTCCTGGCCTCGCTGGACCGGATCAGGGCGCGGGGGTACGCCCTGGGCCACGAGGAGTGCGCGGCGGGGTGGAACGAGTGCGCGGCGCCGGTCACCTGGGACGGGCTGGTGATGGGCTCGGTGCTGGTGATGAAGCCCAAACAGGTCATGACGCGGTGTCCGGTGACCGTCATCGAGGCGGTGGAGCGGACGGCGGCGGGCCTGGCCGACCTGGGGCGGGGCCGTCCCGCCGGTTCGGATGGCAACGATACGAGAATGAAGTAAATTTACGGTAACAGGAGTAAACGTGAAGCGCATTCTCCGTGCTTCACCAGCCCTTTCTCGCGAGGCGAGAAAGGGTCGGAAATCCTTGACTCGTATGGGCGTGCGGCCGCAATAATCAAGAGGGCAATCAAGTCTGATTCTTGCATGATCGGCGGCTCGAAGAGCCGCCTAACTAGGGGGAAACGTAACCGTGTCCGACAGGGGCGGTCTCGCCGTCGTGCCCGATATTCCCGTGCCCAACTGGGCGCGGGAGCTGGAACGTGTGCCGTTGTTATCAGCCAGGGAGGGCCAGACGTTTGCGCTGCTCGGCGCGGGCTGGTCCAACCGCCGTATCGCGCTGCGGCTGCAAGTGACCGAGCGCACGGTGAAGGCGCATGTGGCGTCAATACTCGCAAAACTACAGGTGGAATCGCGGCTACAGGCCGGTCTGGTCGCGCTGAGCTACCGCCACCTGTACCAAAGTACAGTTCCGGGGAGGGGCGTGGCCGGTTAGCGTTGCTCCGTCTGCCCGTTTATCCGTCGGCCGGATAACGACGTGAACCAACCTGTCGCACAGCAATCGCGCCGTCATAGGAAAGGTATTCATGACTGACCGTTCCGGCCCGAGCGGAATGAACCCCGTGTGGACGCTGGTGGTGTCCGGACTCACCGTCTTCATGGCCGCCTTGGACAACCTCGTCGTCATCACCGCGCTGCCCGCCATTCAGCAGGACCTGGGCACCAGCCTCCAGGACCTGGAGTGGACGGTGAACGGCTACACCCTCACCTTCTCGGTCTTCCTGATGGCCGGTGCGGCCGCCGGTGACCGGTTCGGCCGCCGCCGGGTGTTCCTGGCCGGTCTCGTCGTCTTCACCGGGGCCTCCGCCGCCGCGGCGCTGTCCGACAGCGCGGACGCCCTGATCGCCGCCCGTGCCGTACAGGGCCTCGGGGCGGCCGTGGTGATGCCGCTGACGCTCACCCTGCTGACCGTGGCCGTCCCCGAGCGCCGACGCGGTGTCGCGCTGGGCGTCTGGGGCGCCCTCAGCGGGCTCGCGGTCGCGCTCGGCCCGCTGATCGGCGGGGCCGTGGTGGAGAAGATCTCCTGGGAGTGGATCTTCTGGGTCAATGTGCCGATCGGTGTGGTGGTGCTGGTGCTCGGCCTGTGGAAGCTGGCCGAGTCCACCCGCCCGGACACCTCGCTGGACCCGGTGGGCACCGTCCTGGTCAGCCTCGGGGTGTTCGGTGTGGTCTACGCGCTGGTGTCCACCACGGAACACGGCTGGACCAGCGGCCGGGTGCTCGGCTTCCTGGCCGGTGGCCTGGTGGTGCTCGCGCTCTTCGTCGGCTGGGAGCTGCGCACGGCCGAACAGATGCTGCCGATGCGGTTGTTCGGCAACCGCGCGTTCAGCGCGGTCAACGCGGCCAGCCTGCTGATGTTCGCGGCCATGTTCGGACTGGTCTTCCTGCTCACCCAGTTCATGCAGAACATCCAGGGCTTCTCGCCGCTGGAGGCGGGCGTGAAGATGCTGCCGTGGACGGCGATGCCGGTCGTCGTCGCCCCGCTGGCGGCGCTGCTGACCGCCCGGCTCGGCAACCGTCTGGTGGTCGCCGCGGGCCTGCTGTTCGAGGCCGCGGGGCTCGGCTGGCTGGCGTCCGTGGTGAGCGCGGACACCGCCTACGCCGACCAGGTGCCCGGTCTGGTGCTCGGCGGAATCGGCCTGGGGCTGTTCTTCTCGCCCGTCGCGGAAATGGCGATGAACGTCGTCGCGCCGCGCGACCAGGGAATCGCCTCGGGCGCCAACAACACCTTCCGGGAGCTCGGCGGCGCACTCGGCGTCGCGGTGCTCACCTCCGTATTCACCACGCTGGGCGGATACGGCTCGCCCCAGGAATTCGTGGACGGGCTGCGGCCCGCCGCCTGGATCGGCGCCGGAATCGCCGCCGCCGGCTGTCTCGCCATTCTCATGGCACCGCGCGGCCGCACCGCACCGGCCGAAACGAAGGTGATTTCTTCGGGAGCCGTCGAGGATTCATACGAGGGAAACCTTCCGAGCCGGTCGCGCAGCTAAATTCGAAAGAGCGAAGTCAGAGCGAACAAGATGATCCACCGGTCCCCGGGTCCCGGGTGACCGTTGGGTATGGGGGACGCTATGTACGACGTCATTGTGGTAGGAGCGCGCATCAGCGGATCATCGACCGCGATGCTCCTGGCGAGAGCGGGGTACCGGGTCCTTCTCCTCGACCGGGCGAAATTCCCCGGCGGTAAGGGGGCCGCCACCAATCTGGTCCACCCCCCGGGAATTCTCCGGCTGAAGCGCTGGGGGCTGCTGGACGAGATGGCGGCCACCGGCTGCCCGCCCATTCACTCCTACGGTCTACAGAGCGGCCCGGTTCAGCTGATGGCCAAGCTGCCCGCCGTCGAGGGCGTGGCCGAGGCCTACTCCCCGGAGCGCCGCAAGCTGGACGAGATCCTGCTGGAGGCCGCCGTCAAGGCAGGGGCGGAGCTGCGGGAACGGGTCGCGCTGCGGGAGCTGCTGACGGACGCCCAGGGCACCGTCATCGGCGTCCGGGCCGAGACCGAGGACCGCACCCCCGTCGTCGAGCACGCCCGGCTGGTCGTGGGCGCCGACGGCTCGAACTCCACCGTTGCCCGGCTGGTGGGGGCCGAGAAGTACGACTCCCACCCGGTGCTCAACAAGAGCCACTGGTCGTACTGGGCCGATCTGCCGCACGACGGCAAGGTGCGCACCTACCGCCACCGCCATCAGCACGCCTTCACCTGGCCCACCCACGACGGCCTGACCATCGTCGGACTCGCCCTGCCGGTCAAGGACTTCAAGGCGTCCGCGGATGCGGAGCGCGACGCCACGGTCGTCTCCGCCTTCGAGGAGGTCGACCCGGAGTTCGCGGCGCGGCTGCGGGAGACCCGGCGCGTCGACAAGTGGATGACCGGTGCGGTCCCCAACTTCCTGCGCCACTGCCACGGCCCCGGCTGGGCCCTGGTCGGTGACGCGGGCTACACCCGCGACCCCATCACCGCCGCCGGCATCACCGACTCGCTGCGCGGTGCCGAACTGCTGGTGGAGGCCGTGGAACCGGCCCTGGCCGGGGACCGCGACCTCGCCCCCGCCCTCGCCGGCTACGCCCGGCGCCGCGACGCCCTGGTGAGCGGCCACTTCCAGTACACCCGCGACCACGCCGCGATCGCCGACTACAACCGCGAGGAGCTGGAGTTCATCCGGGCGATGGCCCGCAGCCCACACCACGGCAGCGGCATGGTCGGGATGTTCGCCACCATCGTCCCGCCCGCCGAGTTCTACTCACCGGCCAATATCCATGCCCTCTTCGACCACATTCCGCCGGGCTCCGAACCGGGCTGGAAGATCCGGATGGTGCGCTGGCTCGTCCGCGGCGCCCCCCGGCGTCTGCCCGCGGCGACCCGGCTCGCCGATCGGCTGATCGCCGCCAATCTCGGGAGCATGGGCACCTTTCTGCTCGACTCCCCGGTCGCCCGCGTGGCCTAGGGGGTGTCCGACGGTACGCGTACGCCTGCGGCGGGCCACGCGGCGGAGCCGCAAATCGGTGCTTCCCCCTCCCCGCCCCTTCCACAGCATCGATATGCGGCTCCGCCGCGTGGCTGGGGCTCCGCCCCAGACCCCGCTCCTCAAGCTCCCCCAGCTACCGCTGGGAGGTGCCCCCTGAAGGGGCTGATTTCAGCCCGTCCGGGGCCCAGGGGCGAAGCCCCTGTAACGGGAGGGGTGGGGAGGGGAAGGGTCCGCCGGACACCCCGTAGCCGGGCTCCCTCGCGCCACGCCCACCGGGCACGGCCGCGACCTCACAACGGCCTTCGGCCGTCCACAGCGCCGCGCCACCCGCGCGGGTGGCGCACCTCATACACCGTCACCACCACAGCCATGGAGGCATCGGCATGTCCAGCAATCCGTCCCCCGGCGTCAAGACGGCGTTCCTCTTCCCCGGACAAGGCGGCTTCGACGGCGAGGCGCTCCGCCGCGCCAAGGAGCGCCATCCCCAGATCGGCCGGGTCTTCGAGCGGCTCGACACCGTGACCGAGGAGCTCTACGGCAGCCGCCTCTCCGAGGTGCTCTTCGGCGAGCGCAAGGCCGATCTGCGCGATCTGCTCGACAACGACCCGTGGGCCTCCCAGGTCGCCATCTACGGCGCCGGTCTGGCCGCCTACGAGATCCTCGCCGCCCAGGGCGTCGCCCCCGACGTCCTGGCCGGGCACAGCCTCGGCGAGATCACCGCCCTGGTGGCGGCCGGGGCCTTCTCGGTCGAGGACGGGGTCCGGATCGTCGCCCAACGCGTCGCCGTGATCGAGCGGCATGGCGGGGTCGACGGCCGCATGGTGGCCCTGGCCGCGAGCGCCGAGCGCACCCGCAAGCTGCTGGAGCTGGTGGACGAGCCGCTGCTGGCCGTCGCCACCGAGAACCACGACGAGCAGACCGTGGTCAGCGGCCCCGCCGGGATCCTGGACCGGGTCGTGGCGATCGCCGGACAGCTGGACGTGGGCGCCATCGAGATCGACACCCCCTTCCCCTTCCACACCCCGGCGCTCGCCCCCGCCGCCCCCGAGTTCGCCGCGTACGTGACGAAGCTGGACCAGCGCCCGCTGAACCGCCCGGTCTACTCGCCGATCCTCCAGCGCTACTACGAGCCGGGCGACGCCCTCGCCGAGCTGCTGGCCGAGCACTTCACCCGGCCGGTCCGGTTCGCCTCGGCCGTACGGCACCTGCGGGAGACCGGCGCCGAGGTGTTCGTGGAGGCGGGCGGGCGCGCCGCGCTCTCCAAGCTGGTCGCCAAGGTGACCGACGGCTCCGCGGTGCGGTCGCTGCCCACGCTGGCCGTGACCGGCGGGCGGCTCGCGCTCGACCGGACCCTCGACGCGCTGCGCGAGGCCGGTCTGGCCGCGCCCGAGCGCGGCGGGCTCGCCGAGCTGCTGGCCCCGTCGGTGCCCGCGGACGTCTTCGCCGCGTACTGGAGCGAGCACGGCCACATGGTGCTGGAACTGGTCCGCACCGAACTGGACGCCTTCCGCAGGTCCACCGGGGGCGGCGGCGCCGAGCCCGGGTCCCGGCCCGCTGCCGCCGTCGAGCCGGAGTCCGCCGCCGAGGCCGCGCCCGCGCCGGAGACTCCGGAGACTCCGGAGACTCCGGGGACCCCGGCGGCCCCCGCGGCCCCCGCGGCCGGTTCGCGGCCCGGGGGGTACGGCCGCGACCAGCTCTTCGGGGAGCTGCGGACCCTCTACGCCGAGGCGCTCGAATACCCCGAGGACGTCTTCGAGGACGAGGTGCAGCTGGAGGCCGAGCTGGGCGTCGACTCCGTCAAGCAGGTCGAACTCCTGTCCAGGGTCTCCAGCCGCTACGGGCTGCCGCCGCGCGAGTCCGGCTTCCGGCTGGCCACCTACAACACCATGGGCAAGATCACCGACTTTGTGCTCCAGCAGCTCAACGACCACGGGGCCCACACACCGGCCTCCGCCACGGGCTGAAGCGCCCACCCCTCGTCGCAGCAGTCGCAGAAGGAGTCAGTCGTTCCCATGAAAGACCTCACGGGGAAGGTGGCCCTGGTCACCGGGGGTTCCAAGGGCGTGGGCAAGGCGATCGCGCGGACCCTCGCGGCCCGCGGCGCCGATGTCGTCCTCAACTACTTCCACTCGCACGACCAGGCCAAGCGCACCAGGGACGAACTGGTGGCAGGCGGCGCCCGGGTCGAGCTCGCCCGGGCCTCGGTCGCCCGGCAGGAGCAGGTCGACCGGATGTTCGCCGAGATCGAGGAGCGCCACGGCCGGCTGGACATCCTGGTCAACAGCGCCGCCAACGGGGCCCTGCTGCCCCTGGCCGAGGTGACCGACGAGGACATCGCCAAGGCCATCGACACCAACTACAAGGGCGGACTGCGCTGCGCCCGCGCCGCCGCCCCGCTGATGGCGCGGGGCGGCGGCGGGTCGATCGTCACCGTCTCGGCGCTCGGCGGCTCGCAGATGGTGATGGCCAACTACTCGGCCTGCGCCCCCGCCAAGGCGGCCGCCGAGGCGGCCACCCGCTATCTCGCCGTGGAATACGCCCCGCTGGGCATCCGGGTGAACACCGCCTCGGCCGCCATGCTGGAGAGCGAGGTCGCGGACAAGTTCCCGCGGGCCCGGGAGATGCAGGAGGTGATCGCCAGGGCGACCCCCTTCGGACGGCTGGGCACTCCGGAGGAGTTCGCCGACGTGGTCGCCTTCCTGGCCTCCGACGCCTCGCGGTGGATCACCGGACAGGTGGTGCTCGCCGACGGGGGGCTGACGCTGGGCGCCGCCCTCATGTCGCCGCCCGCCGCGGCCCCCGTACGGGAGGAGGCCGCACCGGAGCCGGAGCCCGTCGTGACGCCCGAGCCCGTCGTGACGCCCGAGCCCGTCGTGACGCCCGAGCCCGTCCCGGCGCCCGAGCCTGAGCCCGCCGTGGCCCCCGAGCCCGTGCCCGCCGACGTCCCCGACGTCCCCGACGACGCGATCGCCGTCGTCGGCATGGGCCTGGCGGTCGCCGGGGCGAACAGCCCCGAGGAGTTCTGGAAGCTCCGTACGACGGGGGACGAGCTGTTCGTCAAGATCCCCCGGGACCGCTGGCGGCACGAGAACTTCCACGCCGTCGACACCGCCGCCGAGGACAAGGCGTACGCCGACCGCTGCGTCTTCATCACCGACTTCCAGGCCGCCCCCGGCTCCGTCGACAGCATGGCCGAGGGCGCGGACGACCACGAGCTGACCACCATGTGGCTGCGCCACAGCCTGGTCCAGGCCCTGGACGGAGTGCGCCACCAGGACTCCGACCGCTGCTCCTTCGTCGTCGGCTACACCCCCGACGGCAGCCAGCACCTGGAAGAGGCCGGGGTGCTGGACAGCGTCACCCGGATGACGCACGACATCCTCGGGGAGCTGTCGCTGGACGACGGCGAGCGCACCGCCCTCGGCGGCGACATCGAGGCGGCCCTGAACCGCCGCTACTGGCGCGCCGGCCAGGACCGCGCGCGCTTCCTGCCGCACCGCGTCGGAGAGCTGGCGATGCGCGGTCTGCTGCCGCCCTCCACCGAGCTGCACATGGTGGACACCGCCTGCTCCTCGTCGCTGTACGCGATCGACATCGCGGCCAAGGGCCTGCTGATGGGCAAGCAGGACATCGCCGTCTGCGGCGGCGCCTTCGCGCTCGCCCCGCGCGGCACCGTGCTCTTCTCCAAGCTCCAGGGGCTCTCCAAGCGCGGTGAGGTGCACGCGCTGGACGAGGACGCCGATGGCGTGATCTTCGCCGACGGCGCCGCGCTGGTCGTCCTCAAGCGGCTGAGCCGGGCGCGGGCCGACGGTGACGAGGTGCTCGGGGTGCTCCGCGCCTTCGGCTCGTCCTCCGACGGCAAGGGCAAGGCCATCTACGCCCCGAACGCCGCCGGTCAGAGCCTGGCGGTGCGGCGCGCCCTGGAGGCGGGCGAGGTCGAGGGCCCCGCGGTGAGCTGGGTCAACGCCCACGCCACCGGCACCCCGGCCGGTGACCTCGCCGAGTTCACCACGCTGCGGGAGTACTACGGCACCGCCGGACCCGCCGCCGTGACCTCCAACAAGTCCCTGATCGGCCACACCGGCTGGGCGGCGGGCGTGGTCTCGCTCATCGAGAACCTGCTGGGCCTGGCCGAGCACACCATCCCCGGCCAGTTCCGCTTCTCCAGGCCCCGCGAGGACTTCCGGCTCGCCGAGACCGGACTGGAGATCACCCCCGAGCACAAGGGCTGGCCGGAGCGGCCCGGTGGCCCGCGGCTGGCCGCGGTGTCGGGCTTCGGCTTCGGCGGCACCAACGCCCATCTGATCGTCTCCGAGCACCGGGCGCGCCCCGCCGCAGCGAACGCCACCGCCACCGACCGCGCCCCCGCGACCGTCACCAAGGTCCCGGATACCGGCAGCCGGGTGGCGATCGTCGGCTGGTCGGCCCATCTGCCGGGGCTGGACGGCCGCGAGGAGGTCACCCGCTGGCTGGGCGGCGGTCCGCGCCCCCGCGACAGCTTCGGCGACGACTACCCGGCGCCGCCGTTCAGCAAGGTCCGGCTGCCGCCCAAGACCATCCGCGCCCTGGACCGCTGCCAACTGATGATCGTGGAGTGCGCCCATCAACTGCGCGACCAGATGCCGGACTTCTGGCGGGAGCGGGCGCTCAAGACCGGGGTGTTCGTCGGCCATATGGGCCCGACCCGCGCCGCGATGCTCTACGCCAACCGCTGCTACCTCGACGACATCGCCGAGGCGCTGGGCGAACTGCGCTCCGACGCCCTGCCCGGTGTCCTGGAGCGGCTCGGCGAGCGGGTACGCGGCATGATCCCGGCCTCCAACGAGGACTCCTTCCCCGGCCAGATGCCCAACATCATCTCGGCCCGGGTGGCGAACTACTTCGACCTCAACGGCCCGAACATGACGATGGACTCGGGCTTCGCCTCCGCCGTCTCCTCCATCACCTCAGCGGGCCGCTATCTGCGCACCGGTGAGCTGGACTTCGCGCTCGCGGGCGGGATCAACGGCAACAGCCTCCCGGAGTACCGGACGCTGATCGGCGAGCTGCTGCCGCCCGAGGCCCGGGAACTCGCCGAGGGCGCCTTCCTGTTCGCCCTCACCACCGAGGAGCGGGCCCGCGCCGCCGGGCTCGAGGTGCTCGCGTATGTGGACGAACCGCTCGGCGCCGTCGAGGCGGGGCGCGGGGAAGAGACCGCGGACGAGATCCTGCTGTGCGGTGCGCCCGCGCCCGAGCACGCCCGCTACCTGGGCGCGGCCGGTGGTCTCGCCATCCTCAGGGCGCTGCACCGGCCCTCGGGGACCGTGGAGATCGCCACCGACGAGAGCGAGGGCGCCGCAGGGGCCCGGCTCCGGCTGACCATCCCCGGTGCCGGGCCCGAGTTCCACGGCCCGGAGTCCGCGGGCCCGGAGGCGGTCCCGGCCGCGCTGCCCGCCGCGTTCGCCACCGGCGGACGGCTCGCGGACGGCACCCCGGTACGGGTCCGCCGCCAGGTGCCCGTCCTGACCGAACTGCCCGCGCGCACCGTGCGCGAGCGCGTCCCGTTCCTGCCCGCCGGGGCGGTGGTGCTCACCGACACCCCCGGGCCGCTCGCCGCCGCCGCGCCGCCGGACGCGGACCTCACCGTCCTGTCCACGGCGCCGCTCGCGGCCCCGCGCCCGGGCTGGCACCACCTGCCCGAGGTGACCGAGGAGTCGGTCCGCCGGGCCCTGGCGGGCGCGGGCCCCGGGGTCACCCACCTCAGGGTGGTGGGTGACCTCGGCCGGGCGGCCGCGGACGGGCCCGCGCCCGCCCTCACCGCCCTGCACGACGCCGCCTATCTGACCCTCCAGCACGTCTACGACGACCTGGGCGACCCCGGCTCGTCGGCCGTGGCGCTGCTGCTGGGCGCCGCGCCGGGCGGCATCCCGCATCCGTACACCGGGCTCTTCACCGGGCTGTGGAAGACCGCGGCCCTGGAGCGCGACGCCTGCCTCGCCTTCACGCTGTGCACCTCGGCCACCGGCCTCGCCGAGGCGATGGCCCGCGCCGAGGAGGAGAGCGCGGCCGAGCGGGTCTTCCCGGCGGTGTTCGACCTCGACGGGGTGCGCAAGGCGTATCTGCTCTCCGACGAGCCGAACGACCCGGGGGCGGGGGCGCCTGCCGTCCTCGGCCCGGACTCGGTCGTGGTGGTCGCCGGGGGCGCCCGGGGCATCACCGCCGAGGTGGTCAAGGCGGTGGCCGAACACTTCCGGCCCCGGATCTACGTCCTGGGCAGCAACTCCCTCGACGACTACCCGCCGGAGACGTACCAGGGCACCGACGAGGAGTTCGCCGCCCGCCGCGCCGGTTACATCAAGACGGAGATCGCCCGGCGCGACGGCCGCACCGTGGCCGACATCAACCGCGCCTTCGACCGCATGGTCAACGCCCGCTGGGCGAAGCGGAACCTGGACGAGATGGCCGCCCACAGCGGCGCCGGACGGGTCACCTACCTCGCCTGCGACATGCGCGACGGCGCGGCGGTGGACCGGGCGGTCGGCCGGGTGCTGGACGAGCGGGGGCGGATCGACCTGCTGGTCAACGCCGCCGGGTTGCAGCGCTCCGGGCTGATCAAGGACAAGGGCTTCGCCGAGTTCACCTCCATCCGCGATCTGAAGCTGGACTCCTACCTCCACCTCAAGCACGCCCTGCGCACCGCGCCGCCCCGGCTGTGGTGCAACTTCGGCTCGCTGCTCGGCTACTTCGGGCAGCTGGGGGAGGCCGACTACGCCGCGGCCAACGACTTCCTGGCCGCCGCCGCGACCCACACCCGCGCCACCGATTCGCCGACGGACGAGTTCACCATCGGCTGGACGCTGTGGGAGGGCGTCGGCATGGGCGCCAACGAGCTGACCAAGGCGTACTACGAGCGCGCGGGCTCGTACAGCAACATGGCCATCGCCGAGGGCATCCACCACTTCGTCCAGGAGCTCCACGCGCCCGTGCGGCGCCCCTCCGTGGTCCACCTCGGCGACGCCGAACGCGCCACGGTGGAGCGCTTCTACCCCGGCTACCTGGACCATCCCGGCCCTCCGGGCACCACGGGCGAGGCGGCGCGGCCCGGGTTCTTCCTGCGCCGACTGGTGGAGTCCGACGAGCGGTCCGTGGTCTACGAGTGCCCCTTCGACCTGGACACCGACGGCTATCTCGAACACCACACGGTGCGCGGCGAGGCCACCCTGCCCGGCACCTTCGTCACCGAACTGGCCGCCGAGGCCGCCCGGGCCCTGGTCCCCGGCAAGCGGGTGATCGCCTTCGAGGATCTGCGGTTCGAGCACTTCCTGCGGGTCTACCGCGACATCCCGGCCGGTCCCCGGCGCATCCGTGCCGAACTGGTGGACGGCCCCGGGGAGGTGACCGTCGTCCAGGTGCGGATCACCGAGGACGTGGTCGCGCCCAGCGGGGTGGTCCTGGTCAAGGACCGGGTGCACTTCCTGGCCCGGGTGCTGCTCGACACCGAGCCGCCCACCGCACCGCGCTGGGAGGAGTGGCCGGCGGGGGAGGAGACCCCGGTCCCCGACCCGTACCACCAGCCCGGCTCCCCGGTGCGGCTGACCGGCCCCTTCGTCTCCACCACCGACACCCGGATCCACCCCCGCGGCAAACGCGCCCGCTACGCGCCCGACGTCCCGGCCGGTGATCCGGTGTGGTCCCGCTTCACCGTGCCGAGCATCCTGCTCGACGGGCTGGCCCGGGTGGGGGTGCTGGATCTGGTCGACGGGCATCTGGTGCCGGTGGCCGCACCGCTGTCGATCCGCCGGATCGATCTGTACGAGGAGATCAGCGACCACGACCTGGCCGCGTCCGGAGAGGACATCGACCTCTTCGTCACCCCGCCCGGCTTCGATCTGACGGCCGACACCATCAGCAACCGCTTCGTGGCGGTGCGGCCCGACGGCCGGATGCTGCTCCAGATGAAGGACATGCGGGCCACCCTCATCGGCTACATCGACGCCGAGACCGGCGAGGCCGTCCCCCTGGAGCGGGCACCGGCGGGGGAGGACCGGACATGACCGCGAATCAGCCGGACATGACCGTGGCTCAGGAGGACATGACCGTGACCGCGGAGGACGCGCCGGTCCAGCCGGTGACCCGGATGGTGTGGCGGCTCACCGAGCTGCCCCGCCCCACCGGGCCGCACCCCCGGCTGACCGGGCTGCGGGTGCTGCTGATCGGCGGCGAGGAGGACATCGCCGCCGGTGTGGAGCGCGAACTGAAGGAGCACGGCGCGCTGGTGCGCCGGGGGCCGGACGGCCCCGGCCCCGTGGACGCCATCGTCGACCTCACCGTGGGCCGGGCGTACGACCCGGACCGGGCCGCCTCCGCCGGGGCCTGGCGGCGGGCGCTGACCGAGACCGTGACCGCGCTGCGCGGCACTTACGACGACTGGGCGGCCGAGACCGCCGCCGACAGGCTGTGCTACCTCGCCGTCAGCTACCTCGGCGGCGGGATGGGCCAGCATCCGCGGGACGGTCTCGAGCAGCCGCTCGGCGGCATCTGGGCGGGGCTCGCCAAGACCCTGCACCGGGAGTTCCCCAACGTGGCCGCCCGCGTCGTCGACATCGACCTGGCCGCCTCCGCCGAACTGCCCGGCATCGTCGCCGCCGAACTCGGCCGCACCGGTGAGATCGAGGTCGGCTACCGCGACGGCCGCCGGTACACCCTCACCCCCGAGGACCGGCCCGTGGCCGCGCCCGCCCTCACCCTCGGCCCCGAGGACACCGTGCTGATCTCCGGCGGCGGCCGGGGCATCGGCTGGGAGCTGGCCAGGTCGCTGGCCGCCCGGCACGGCGTACGGGTCGTGGTGACCGGCCGGGAGCCGTTCCCCAGCGGGGACGAGCCCTGGTTCGGCGTGGACGAGGCCGGGTGGAAGGCGTACGAGAAGCGGGTCTGGGCGGGCCGTACCAAGGGCGAGTCGCCCGCCGTGGTCCGTGGCCGGCTGGCCCGCACCCGCCGGCTGTGGGAGCTGGCCACCCATATGACCTCCGCCCGGCGCGAGGGGCTGCGCATCGAGTACGCGCGCTGCGACTTCACCGACCGCGCCCAGGTGCGCGAGCTCATCCGGCGCGAGGACGCGCTGGAGGGCGGCCGGCTCGCCGGGGTGGTGCACAACGCCGGGGTGGACACCTCCGCCCGGCTGCCGAAGAAGACCGACGAGGAGATCCTGCGCACCGTCGAGGTCAAGATCGAGGGCTTCCTCAACGTCTTCGAGGAGGTGCGGAGGCGCGACCTGAAGTTCTTGTGCAGCGTCGGCTCCCTCACCGGACGGCTCGGCGGCATGGTCGGCCAGCTCGAATACGCGGCGGCCAACGACGGTCTCGCGCGGCTGGGCCAGTGGGCCGCCCGCCGGGCCGCGTTCCCCGTGATGACCCTCGCCTGGCCCACCTGGGACCGCATCGGGCTGATCGCCAACTTCGCCGCCACGCTGCGCTACATGGCCGCGATCGACGTGGCGGACGGTCTCGAGCGCTGGCGGGCCGAACTGCTGGCGGGGTCCGAGGGAGAGGTCACCTTCGTCGGGCCGCTGGGCAAGGCCATCGACCCGGGGCAGGCCATCGGCTACCCGGTGGTGCCCGCGCTGCCCGGCTTCGCCGCCGCCTATCCGAAGGTCTTCCACCTCGGCGAGGTGACCTCCTACCAGCCGCACGCCCAGCTGACGGCACGCGTCGTCTTCGACCCTCAACGCACCCCAGCACTCGGCGACTTCCGCATCGACGGCACCCCCGCGCTGCCGCCCTCCCTCCTGCTGGAGAACGCCCTGCGGGCCGCCGAATGGATCGTCCCGGAGGACTTCCCGGCGCTGCGGGCCGGTGCGCTGGAGGAGATCGTGGTGCCGCTGGCGCTGCTGCGCCTCGACGGCCCCGCGGTCCGGCTGGTCCGTGAGATCCGGGGCTTCCACGAGGGACACGACTGGATCGTGGAGGTCCGCTACCGCCACGAGGGCCCGGGGGACGGCCCGGAGGCGAGCCTGCGCATCGTCCACGAGACCGGCGCGCCACGCCCGCCCGCCCCGCCGCGCCCCGGCGTGCCTCAGACCACCACCCTCCGCTCCGGGCCGCCCTTCCTGCACTGGCGCGGCGCCGTGGTGCCGCTCTCCGCATGGACGGCGGGGCCGGACGGCCGCCTGGTGGCCGAGGTCCCGCGCTGCCTGCCGGTCGACCTGTGGGCGACGCCGTACGTGCCCGGGACGGCCCTCCCCGTCGCCGCGCTGGAGAACGTGGTGCGGCGGTGCACCACCCACGGCGACGGCCTCTCGGTCACCGCCGACCCCCTGATCCTCGGCCGGATCGCACCGCACTCCGCCGAGCGCGGACCCACCCGTATCGAGGGCGATCCCTCGCTCGGCGTCTGGCGGATCACCGACGCAGACTCCGGGGGCCCCGTGGCGACCGTCTCGGGACTCCCCGGCCCGCTGGGAAACACGACGGAATAGAAAGGCAGTTCATGTCCACTCCCGAGCAGAACAAGGCCGTCCTCGAGCGCTACTACGAGGAGTGCCTCAACAAGGGCAATCTCGACGTCATCTACGAGGGCGCCACCGAGGACCACATCAGCCACGGCACCGCCGCCAACGGCAAGGAGGGCGTGGAGCACCTGAAGGAGTGGGTGCGGCTCCAGCGCGCCTCCTTCCCCGACCTCCACGTCACCGTGGACGACTGGATCCTGGAGGGGAACAAGGTCGTCAGCCGTTTCACCGCGCGCGGCACCCACACCGGCGACGACTACGCGGGCCTCATCCCGGCGCAGGGCCGCAAGCTGGAGATCCCCGGCATCGTCATCGACGAGTTCAACGACGAGGGCAAGATCGTGGAGAGCTGGTTCTCCATGGACTCCTACGACCTCGCCACCCAGCTCGGGGCGTTCGACGCGCCCCCCGCGTGACCGGCCATGAGCCGGCCCCGGGCTCCGGGGCCGGCATCCCGGTCCTCATCACCGGCTGCTCCTCCGGAATCGGCCGCGCGTGCGCGCTGCGGCTGCACCGGGCCGGGCACGCCGTGTACGCCACCGCGCGGCGGCCCGAGACGCTGGCGGAGCTCGCGGGCTCAGGCATCCGCACCATGGCGCTCGACGTCACCGACGAGGAGTCCATGGCCACCGCCGTCGCCAAGGTCGAGGCGGAGCACGGCGCGGTGGGGGCGCTGGTCAACAGCGCGGGCTACGCCATGTCGGGCTGTATCGAGGAGGCCTCCCTGGCCGAGGTGCGCGAGCAGTTCGAGACCAATGTGTACGGCCTGGTCCGGCTCAGCCAGTTGGTGCTGCCCGCGATGCGCGCCCACGGCGGCGGCACCATCGTCAACGTCTCCTCCATCTTCGGCCGTTACGCCGTCCCCGGCTCGGGCTTCTACAACGCCACCAAGCACGCCGTGGAGGGCTTAAGCGACTCGCTGCGGAACGAGGTGGCCGACTTCGGGGTGCGGGTCGTCCTCGTCGAGCCTGGCCCGGTGCGCACCACCCGCTTCGGCGCCACCTACGTGGCCAATCTGCGGCCGGTGAGCCGGACGTACGAGGCCTTCCGCCGGGAGAGCGCCGAGTACTTCGAGGCGATCTACACCGGCAGCCGCCGGACCCTGGCGGGCACCTTCGCGATCCAGTCGGACGATGTGGCCCGCCGGGTGGCGAAGGTGGTGGCCAAGGGCGCCCGCGGCTCCCGGCCGCGCGCCCGCTACCCCGTCGGACTCCTCGCCCACAGCACCATCGCCCTGCGGCGCCTCACCTCCGACGTCCTTTTCGACCATCTCTTCGTGCGCCGCCTGTTTCCGGTGCCCCGCGGGCCGCGGCCGCGAAAGCAAGGAGACCACCGATGACCACAGCGACCTCCGCGCCGCGTATCGCACCCGGCCCCAAGGGCGCCCCGCTGCTGGGCAGTCTGGGCCCCTGGAAGCGGAACACCGCCGAATTCCTGCTCGGACTCCAGCGCGACCACGGCGAGATCGTCCGGATGCGGCTCGGCCCGTTCCTGGTGCACCAGGTGACCGAGCCCGAGGCGGTGCGCCGGGTGCTGGTGGAGAACAACGGCAACTACGTCCGCGGCCCGCTCTACGAGCAGTTCGGCGTCGTCATGGGCAAGGGGCTGCTCACCACCGACGGCGAGTTCTGGCGCGCTCACCGGCGGGCGGTGCAGCCGGTCTTCCTCAAGAACGCCATCACCGACATCATCCCCAACATCATCCGGGCCACCGAGGAGATGCTGGAGACCTGGGAGCGCAAGGCCGCCGCCGGTGAGCCGGTCGACCTGATGACCGACATGCTGCGGCTGACCCTGGTCACCCTCTCCCGCTCGCTGTTCGCCTACGACATCAAGCCGGACTCGGCCCTGCTGAAGACGATCGTGGACGATGTGGTGGAGGTGATGTTCCGCCGCGGCACCGCCACCGAGATGCTGCCCTCCTGGGTGCCGACGGACCGTCAGCGCAAGATCCTCAGGATCCACCGGGTCTTCGACCGCATCGTGGCCGATGTGCGCCGGAGTTACGCGGAGACGGGGGAGGGGCCGCTGATCGCGCTGATGGAGCGGGCCACCGACCCGGCCACCGGTGAGCCCTGGACCGATCAGCAGATCAAGGACGAACTGCTCACGGTCTATCTGGCCGGCCATGAGACCACCGCCGTCTCCCTGTGCTGGACGCTGCTTTCGGTCGCCGCCCACCCCGGCGTCCAGGAGGAGCTGGACGCCGAGATCGGCACGGTGCTCGGCGGCGGGCTGCCGGACGCGGCGAGCGCCGAGGCGCTGACGTACACCAAGATGGTCGTCGACGAGAGCCTGCGGATGCACCCGCCCATCTGGATCTTCCCCCGGGCGGCGGTCGAGGCGGACACCCTCGGCGGCTACGGCATCGAGCCGGGCTCCTCGATCCTGCTGTCCCCGCTGGTTTCCCACCACAATCCGCGCCACTGGGACAATCCGCTGGCCTTCGACCCGTACCGGTTCACCCCGCAGGCCATCAAGGAGCGGCCGCGGATGGCGTATCTGCCGTTCGGCTCGGGGCCCCGGCAGTGCGTCGGCAACTTCATGGCGCTGCTGGAGCTGCGCATCATCGTGGCCATGGTGAACCAGCGCTTCCGGATCAGCCGGATCCCGGGAACCGAACTGCGGTACGGCTCACCGGTGATCTCGCTGCGGCCGCTCGAGGACGTGATGGTGACGGTGACTCCGCGCGAGCGAACCACCGCCGCGCCGCGCCCGACCCGTCGGACCGCTTCCGCCACCCCCGCCGCCTGTCCCCATCACCCGTAGGCCGGAGGGCGGAAGCGGAATCGGAGTTCCGGGCCGGGACCACCCCGTCGCCTTTCCCGATTTCGCCCGCGCGCCCCGGCCCGGGAAACCCGGCGCACCGTCAGAAGCAGCGGTTCGTGGCGGTAGATCATTATCCCCGGGACGTGGGCGCTTTTCGGGGAAAACGCGTCCCGTGGCGATGCGGACGAGAATGCGGAAGACGTACGGCGGGACGCGGAGGACGAGGCCCGGGCCGACCGCGCGGCAGCGCACCGGCGCCGGGGCGACGCCCTCCGGCGGGCCGCGGAAACCGTCCCCGGGGCCGGGTCGGAAATCCACCGCGCCGACCGGTCGGTTTTCTTGACGCTCCTGGTGGAAGGGGTGGGACGGACCCTTTCCCCGGGTGCGCCGGGACGGGCGAGAACTTCATTTCACGATCGCTACGGGCGTTTACTCCCAGGTGGCGCCCAGTGTGGCCGTCCAACGTCCCCCGTCCGCTCCCCGGAGCACTCGCGCACAATGCCTCCGAATAAATGTCCGGCGTATGTACGGACGCTCCCCCCGCCCCCGGGTGACCCGGATGGTGGTCGCTGAGCCATCCGGCGGGGCAACTCCGCGGATCTGTGGCAGGGTCAGGGGGCTGGCAGTTGAACCAGAGGCACTGTCGCCGCCGCTGTTCACTAAACGGAGGCGCTGTATCGTGTGCGTGTACGCCGGGTTGTCGAGCGGCGCAGCATCAGGGAGGGGGACGCGTGTCGCCAGGGGAAGCGCACGTCGCACCGTACTCACGGCGCGAGCGGCTGCGCATCGCGACCATCCGTGAAATCAAGGACGTCGCCCGGACGCTCCTGGTTCAGGAGGGCCCGGAGAACGTGACCATCCGGGCCATCGCCCGTGAGATGGGCATGACCGCGCCGGCCGTCTACCGCTACTTCAGTAGCCGGGATGCGCTGATCCTTCAGCTGCGTGTGGACATTTTCGAGGAGATGGCCCGCTTCATGCGGGGGGTCCTCGGTCAGCACCCCGAGGAGGAGCCGGGCCGCCGGTGGATCAGCGGCGCCCGCGCGCTGCGCGTCTGGGCGATCAAGCACCCCCATGAGTTCGGGCTGATCCTCGGCCCCTGGGCCCCGGGGCTCGGCCGCGAGGAGACCAAGCCGGAGCGCCATATGAGCTGGGTCTTCGGCTCCGTGTACTCCGATCTGGTCGCCGACCTGTGGCGGGTGCGGGGCTTCCCCGCCCCCGAGGTCGAGGAGCTCGACCCCGGTCTCGCGCAGACCCTCACCGCGCTCAGCGAGGACCAGGACGTCGACATGCCCCCCGGAGCCATCGCCGTGATGCTCCGCTGCTGGGTGCGGCTGTACGGGGTGATCTCCATGGAGGCGCTCGGCCATATGTCCTTCGCGCTCTCCGAGGGCCAGCACTTCTTCGAGTTCGAGCTCCGCGACCTGTGCCGGGTGCTGGACATCTCGGAGTTCTACGAAGAGGTCGTCTGAGGTCATCCGAAGGCCCCCGGACACCGGCCCGGGGGCGTCCGCCGGTCACCCGCCCGGCGCCCCGTCGAAGGTCACATCGGGGTATCGCTCCGTACATGTGTACACCGAGAGGCGTAAGCTGTGGCAATGCCCGTCCGGATCATGCCGGAGCCGGGCCCTTGTCGCCTGTTCGGGGGCTGGGGGCCGGGGCCCGTTGACAAGGCGGAGCGGCGTGTCCGGATCGTGCGGACCCTGGTAACCGGTGTAGAACGGGGGATGTGACGGCATTGGCTACACGGCCCATCTCCAGCGCTCCCGAGGGGCCCGGTCGCCGGGACCCACGTGGCGTCCTGGGTCTCGCCCGTACGCCTGGCTGTCCACGGTGACCGTCGAGGACGAGCGCAGCGGGTCCCATACCACGTCGAGCAGCCGGAGCGGCGGGCAGGAAGCCGCTCGCGCCGTGCTCGACAAGGCCGCTCACGAGAACTTCCCGGTGGCCCCCTTCTTCCTCCCCCGCGCCTGGCGCACCGATCTGATGGCCGTCTACGGCTACGCCCGGCTGGTCGACGACATCGGCGACGGCGATCTGGCCCCCGGCGGCGCCGACGCCGAACTGCTCGGCCTCGACCGCGGCCGGGCGGACGACGCGCTCGCGATGCTGGACGCGTTCGAGGCCGACCTCCGCCGGGTCTTCCGGCCCGCCGCGGAGCCGCGCCATCCGCTGCTGCGGGCCCTGCGCCCCACCGTCCACCGCCATGGGCTCGGCCAAGAGCCCTTCCTGGGGCTGATCGAGGCCAACCGCCAGGATCAGCGGATCCGGCGGTACGACACCTACCAGGACCTCCTCGACTACTGCGAGCTGTCCGCCAATCCGGTCGGACGGCTCGTCCTCGGCATCACCGGCACCGCGAGCCCCGAGCGGATCCGCCACTCGGACGCCATCTGCACCGCCCTCCAGATCATCGAGCACCTTCAGGACGTGGCCGAGGACCTGCGCAGGGACCGCGTCTACCTGCCCGCCGAGGACATGAAACGCTTCGGCGTGACCGAGGCCGACCTCGCCGCCCCCAGGGGCGGCGTACGGTTGCGCGCGCTGGTCGCGAAGGAGGCGGAACGCGCCGCTGCCCTGCTGAATGAAGGCACCCCCCTGGTGGGTAGCGTCCACGGCAGGCTCAAGGTGCTGCTCGCCGGATTCGTGGCCGGGGGGCGGGCCGCCTTGCGGGCGGTCGCGGCCGCGGGACATGACGTACTCCCTGGACCGCCCAGGCCCACCAAGCTCAGCCTGCTGCGCGAGGTGGGGGCGACACTGCGAAGAGAGGGGTGAGCCGGACCGTGAAGGGATCTCCGCACGCGTCCGCGCCAGTGCTCGCGGCGTACCGCTACTGCGAGGCCGTAACCGGCCACCAGGCCCGCAACTTCGCCTACGGCATCAGGCTGCTGCCGACGGAGAAGCGCCATGCGATGTCGGCCCTGTACGCCTTCTCCCGCCGGGTCGACGACATCGGCGACGGCCCCCTCGACCCGGAGGCCAAGCGCGCCCGGCTGGCGGACACCCGCGCCCTGCTGGACCGGATGCGGGGCGGCGGCATCGAGGAGGACGACACCGACCCCGTAGCCGTCGCCCTCGCCCATGCCGCACACCGCTTCCCGATCCCGCTGGACGCGCTGGACGAGCTGATCGACGGCGTGCTGATGGACGTGGCCGGGCAGACCTACGAGACCTGGGACGACCTCAAGGTCTACTGCCGCTGTGTGGCGGGCGCCATCGGACGGCTGTCGCTCGGCGTCTTCGGGACCGCCCCCGGCACCGGCCACAGCGAGGACGAGCTCGAGCGCGCCCCGGCCTACGCCGACACCCTCGGGCTCGCCCTCCAGCTGACCAACATCCTGCGCGACGTCCGCGAGGACGCCGCCACCGGGCGCACCTATCTGCCCGCCGACGACCTGGCCAAATTCGGCTGCACCGACGCGTTCCGCGGCTCCACCGCACCGCCGGACGCCGACTTCACCGGCCTCGTCCACTTCGAGGTGCGGCGGGCCAGGGCCCTGTTCGCCGAGGGCTTCCGGCTGCTGCCGCTGCTGGACCGGCGCAGCGGCGCGTGCGTGTCCGCCATGGCGGGCATCTACCGCAGGCTGCTGGACCGGATCGCCAAGGACCCCGCGGCCGTCCTGCGCGGCCGCGTCTCGCTGCCCGCCCATGAGAAGGCGTATGTGGCGGTGCGCGGGCTGGCCGGTCTCGACGCCCGCGCCGTCGAGCGCCGCTCCACCGGGAGGCCGGTGTGACCCACTCGACCCTGGACCCCGCCCCGGCCGCCGGACGACGCCCCGCCGGGCGGAGCGCCCTGGTGATCGGCGGCGGGCTCGCCGGTACGACGGCCGCGCTCGCGCTGGCCGACGCCGGGCTGCGGGTCACCCTGGTCGAGGGCCGCCCGCGCCTGGGCGGCCTCGCCTTCTCCTTCCACCGCTCCTCCCCGGCGGGTGTGCTCAGCGTCGACAACGGCCAGCATGTGCACTTGCGCTGCTGCACCGCCTACCAGTGGTTCCTGGAGCGCGTCGGCGCCGCCCGACTCGCCCCGCTCCAGGGCCGGTTGGACGTTCCCGTCCTCGACGCCCGGGGGCGCGAAGGGCGGCGGCTCGGCCGGCTGCGCCGCACCGCCCTGCCGGTGCCCCTCCATCTGTCCGCGAGCCTGGCCACCTACCCCCATCTCTCCCTCGCCGAGCGCGCCCAGGTGGGCCGCGCAGCGCTCGCCCTGGGGCGGCTGGACCCCGAGGACCCGGAGCTGGACGGGGTGGACTTCGCCGGCTGGCTGCACCGCCACGGCCAGTCGCCGCGCGCCGTCGAGGCGCTGTGGGACCTGGTCGGCGTGGCCACGCTCAACGCCACCGCGCCCAATGTCTCGCTGGGCCTGGCCGCGATGGTCTTCAAGACCGGGCTGCTCTCCCGGCCCGGCGCCGCCGACATCGGCTGGGCCCGCGCCCCGCTCGGCGAGCTGCACCACACCCACGCCCACCGCGCCCTGGACGCGGCGGGCGTGACCACCGACCTGCGCACCCGGGTGACGGCCGTCACCCGCACCCCCGAGGGCCGCTGGAGCGCGGCCACCGCCGGGCGGCCGGGGGAGGAGCCGCGGGCCGAGGCGGACGTGCTCGTCCTGGCCGTACCCCAGCGCGAGGCACACGCCCTGCTGCCCGACGGCGCCCTGAAGGACCCCGGCCGGCTGCTGCGCATCGGCACCGCGCCCATCCTCAATCTGCATGTGATCTACGACCGCACGGTGCTGCGCCGCCCCTTCTTCGCCGCGATCGGCTCCCCCGTCCAGTGGGTCTTCGACCGTACGGACGCCTCGGGGCTGAGGGACGCGCCCGGGGCGGGGGACAGCCAGTACCTGGCGGTGTCGCAGTCCGCCGCGTACGACGACGTCGACCGCCCGGTGGCCGAGCTGCGCGCCCGCTATCTGCCCGAGCTGGAGCGGCTGCTTCCGGTCACCCGCGGGGCGCGGGTGCGCGACTTCTTCGTCACCCGGGAGCGCACCGCCACCTTCGCCCCCGTCCCCGGCGTCGGCCTCCTCAGACCCTCAGCCCCGACCGACGCGCCCGGCCTCTACCTGGCCGGTGCGTGGACCGCCACCGGCTGGCCCGCGACCATGGAGGGCGCCGTGCGCAGCGGTCTGTCCGCCGCCCGCGCGGCCCTCACCGACCTAGGCCGCCCGCATGTGAACCCGCTCCCCGCCCCGGGCGGGGGGACGCCCGAGGAGGCGGCATGAGCACCACCACCAAGAACAGAGGAGAGACCGTGACCCCGGCGACCCCAGGTGTCGACACCGCAGGCGTCATGGCGCTGCTGGACCGCGGCCGTACGCTCGCCACGCCGGTGCTGCGCGCCGCCGTGGACCGGCTGGCCCCGCCCATGAACACCGTCGCCGCGTACCACTTCGGCTGGATCGACGCCGAGGGCAACCCGGCCGAGGGCGGCGGCGGCAAGGCCGTCCGCCCCGCGCTCGCCCTGCTGTCCGCCGAGGCGGCGGGCGCCGCCCCCGAGGCCGGGGTGCCCGGCGCGGTCGCGGTCGAGCTGGTGCACAACTTCTCACTGCTCCACGACGACCTCATGGACGGGGACGAGCAGCGCCGCCACCGCGACACCGTCTGGAAGGTGCACGGCCCGGCCCAGGCCATCCTGGTCGGCGACGCCCTGTTCGCGCTGGCCAACGAGATACTGCTGGAGCTCGGCACCGCCGAGGCCGGGCGGGCCACCCGCCGGCTCACCGCCGCCACCCGGAAGCTGATCGACGGCCAGGCCCAGGACATCTCCTACGAGCACCGCGAGCGGGTCACCGTCGAGGAGTGCCTGGAGATGGAGGGCAACAAGACCGGCGCCCTGCTCGCCTGCGCCGCCTCCATCGGCGCCGTGCTCGGCGGCGCCGACGACCGCACCGCCGACACCCTGGAGGCCTACGGCTACCACCTGGGCCTCGCCTTCCAGGCCGTGGACGACCTGCTCGGCATCTGGGGCGACCCGGAGGCGACCGGCAAGCGGACCTGGAGCGATCTGCGCCAGCGCAAGAAGTCCCTCCCCGTGGTCGCCGCGCTCGACGCCGGCGGCCCCGACTCCGAGCGGCTCGCCCAGATCCTCGCGGCCGACGCGCACAAGCCGGAGGAGGAGTTCGCCGACTTCTCGGAGGAAGAATTCGCCGTCCGCGCCGCGTTGATCGAGCAAGCAGGTGGCCGGGACTGGACCTCCCAGGAGGCCCGCAGACAGCATGCGACCGCCATGGAGGCGCTGGGCTCGGTGGACATGCCCGCCGAGATCCGGGCGCGGTTCGTGGCGCTCGCCGACTTCGTCGTCGTACGAGAGAGATGATCGCCATGGACCGCTAGTTCGCAGTCGCCGGCCGGCACCCAGCCGGGGTGCCGGCCGACGGAAGCCCCAAAGACGGCAGATGAGCACACTGCGAGGGGAAGCCATGACAGCGACACCGACCGTCCAACCCTCCGAGTCATCCGAGTCCAAGACCTTGAGTGTCGCCCGTGAGGCGACGGGCCGCGCCGTGGACCACCTGCTCTCCCGCCAGGACGAGCGGGGCTGGTGGAAGGGCGACCTGGAAACCAACGTCACCATGGACGCCGAGGATCTGATGCTCCGCCAGTTCCTCGGCGTCCAGGACCCCGACACCCTCGACGCCGCGGCCCGCTATCTCCGCTCCCAGCAGGCCACCGACGGCACCTGGGCCACCTTCCACGGCGGTCCGCCCGAGCTCTCCGCCACCATCGAGGCGTATGTCGCCCTGCGGCTGGCCGGTGACGAGCCCGACGCGCCCCATATGGCCGCCGCCTCCGCCTGGGTGCGCTCCCGGGGCGGGATCGCGAGCAGTCGGGTGTTCACCCGGATCTGGCTGGCCCTCTTCGGCTGGTGGCGCTGGGAGGATCTGCCCGAGCTGCCACCGGAGATCATCTACTTCCCGAAGTGGCTTCCGCTCAACATCTACGACTTCGGCTGCTGGGCCCGGCAGACCATCGTGCCGCTCACCATCGTCTCGGCCAAACGCCCCGTACGCCCGGCGCCCTTCCCCCTCGACGAGCTCCACACCGACCCCCGCAGGCCCAATCCGCCGCGCCCGCTCGCCCCCGTCGCCTCCTGGGACGGCGCCTTCCAGCGGCTGGACCGGGCGCTGCACGCCTACCACAAGGTCGCCTTCCGCCCGCTGCGCCGGGCCGCGCTGCGCTCCTGCGCCCGCTGGATCGTGGAGCGGCAGGAGAACGACGGCTGCTGGGGCGGCATCCAGCCACCCGCCGTCTACTCCGTCATCGCCCTCCATCTGCTCGGCTACGACCTCGACCACCCCGTGATGCGCGCCGGTCTGGAGTCGCTGGACCGGTTCGCGGTGTGGCGCGAGGACGGCAGCCGGATGATCGAGGCCTGTCAGTCCCCGGTCTGGGACACCTGCCTGGCCGCCATCGCGCTCGCCGACGCCGGTCTCGCCCCGGACCACCCCGCGCTGGTCAAGGCCGCCGACTGGATGCTGACCGAGCAGATCGACCGGCCCGGCGACTGGTCGGTCCGGCGGCCCGGGCTACCCTCCGGTGGCTGGGCGTTCGAATTCCACAACGACAACTACCCCGACATCGACGACACCGCCGAGGTCATCCTGGCGCTGCGCCGGGTCGACCACCCCGAGCCCGAGCGGATCGAGGCGGCCGTGCGGCGCGCCATGCGCTGGACCCTGGGCATGCAGTCCAAGAACGGGGCATGGGGCGCGTTCGACGTCGACAACACCAGCCCGCTCCCCAACAAGCTGCCGTTCTGCGACTTCGGCGAGGTCATCGACCCGCCGTCGGCCGATGTCACCGCGCATGTCGTGGAGATGCTGGCGCACGAGGGGCGGACGTACGACGCCCGCACCCGGCGCGGTATCTCCTGGCTGCTGTCCGAGCAGGAGCCGAGCGGCGCCTGGTTCGGCCGCTGGGGCACCAACTACGTCTATGGCACCGGCTCCGTCGTCCCCGCGCTGATCGCCGCCGGCGTCCCCGCCTCCCATCCGGCGGTCCGCCGGGCCGTCCGCTGGCTGGAGAGCGTCCAGAACGAGGACGGCGGCTGGGGCGAGGACCAGCGCTCCTACCTCGACGCCGAGTGGATGGGCCGGGGCGCCTCCACCGCCTCGCAGACGGCGTGGGCGCTGCTCGCGCTGCTGGCGGCGGGGGAGCGGGACGGCGAGGCCGTAGAGCGCGGCGTCACCTGGCTCGCCGGGACCCAGCGGCCGGACGGCTCCTGGGACGAGCCGTACTTCACCGGCACCGGCTTCCCCTGGGACTTCTCCATCAACTACCACCTGTACCGGCAGGTCTTCCCGGTGACGGCACTGGGCCGGTACGTCCACGGCGAGCCCACCGGGGCGCGACCGCGGAGCAGTTGATGTCCGCCGATCCGGCCGCGGAGGCCGGTGGTGCGGCGCTGCTGATCGCCTGTGCGCTCGGCATCGAGCGGTTCGCCCTGCGCGGCGCCGACCCCGGCGCCGCCGGGGCGGTGACCGTGCTGCGCACGGGCATGGGGCCGCAGTCGGCCGAGCGCGCCGTGACCCGGGCGCTCACCGGAACGTCCGGTGAGCCAGGTGGACCCGGAGGGCGGCCCACCGCCGTCATCGCCACCGGCTTCTGCGCCGGACTGGCCCCCGGAACGCATCCGGGGGACATCGTTGTCGCCGACGAGACCCGCGATCCGGCGGGCCGCACCCCGTGCACCGGCACCCGGATCCTCGCCGACGCCCTGTCCCATCCCCTCCCCGGCGGTCCCCGCCGGGCCGTCCATATCGGTCCGGTCGTGGGGTCGGACCACGTGGTGCGTGGCGCGGAGCGGGCCGCGCTGCACAGCACCGGCGCCATCGCGGTGGACATGGAGTCCGCCGCGACCCTGCGCACCGCCGTCGGCCACGGCGTCCGTGCGGTTGCGGCCGTCCGGGTGGTCGTGGACGCTCCTGAACATGAACTCGTCCGTATCGGCACGCTACGCGGTGGAATATCGGCTTTCCGGGTTCTTCGGACCGTTCTTCCCGCTTTCTTTCACTGGCACCGTTCCTCGCTGCTCCCAGGAGGTGAGCTAGATGGCCATGCCTCTCCGCCAGACCATCCGGGTCGCGACGTATCTCTTTGAACAGAAGATGATCAAGCGGCGGGACAAGTTCCCGTTGATCGTCGAGCTCGAGCCGCTGTTCGCGTGCAATCTCAAGTGCGAGGGCTGCGGGAAGATCCAGCATCCGGCCGGGGTGCTCAAGCAGCGGATGCCGGTCGCCCAGGCGGTGGGCGCGGTGCTGGAGTCGGGTGCCCCGATGGTGTCCATCGCGGGCGGCGAACCCCTGATGCACCCGCAGATCGACGAGATCGCACGGCAGCTGGTGGCGCGGAAGAAGTACGTCTTCCTGTGCACCAACGCGATGCTGTTGCGGAAGAAGATGCATCTGTTCAAGCCGTCCCCGTACTTCGCCTTCGCGGTGCACATCGACGGGCTGCGGGAGCGGCATGACGAATCGGTGGCGAAGGAGGGGGTGTTCGACGAGGCGGTGGAGGCCATCAAGGAGGCCAAGCGGCGCGGCTTCCGGGTCACCACCAATTCCACGTTCTTCAATACCGACACCCCGCAGACCGTCATCGACGTGCTCGACTTCCTCAATGACGAGCTCGAGGTGGACGAGATGATGATCTCGCCCGCCTACGCGTACGAGAAGGCGCCCGACCAGGAGCACTTCCTGGGCGTCGAACAGACTCGGGAGCTGTTCCGCAAGGCGTTCGCCGGGGGCAACCGGCGCCGCTGGCGGCTCAACCACAGCCCGCTCTTCCTCGACTTCCTCGAGGGCAAGACGGACTTCCCGTGCACCGCCTGGGGCATCCCCAACTACTCCCTCTTCGGCTGGCAGCGCCCCTGCTATCTGATGAGCGACGGCTATGTCCCGACCTACCGCCAGCTGGTGGAGGAGACCGACTGGGACGCCTACGGCCGCGGCAAGGATCCGCGCTGCGACAACTGCATGGCCCACTGCGGCTATGAACCCACCGCGGTCCTGGCGACCATGGGCTCCCTGAAGGAGTCGCTGCGCGCCGCCCGGGAGACCGCCGCCGGAAGCAATGGGTGACGGGATGAGTACGGCGGAATCAGATGGGGCGGGTGCGGCCGAACCGGTCGCACTCGGCCTGCCCGCGGTGCCGGGCAGGCCTCTCGCACCGCGCCGGGTCTCACGCCGCCTCCAGGTGGGATCGGTGGCCGTGGGTGGTGACGCGCCGGTTTCGGTGCAGTCGATGACGACGACGGTGACGGCGGACATCGGTGCGACGTTGCAGCAGATCGCGGAGTTGACGGCGTCGGGGTGTCAGATCGTGCGGGTGGCGTGTCCGTCGCAGGATGACGCGGATGCGTTGCCGGTGATCGCGAAGAAGTCGCAGATCCCGGTGATCGCCGATATTCACTTTCAGCCGAAGTATGTGTTCGCGGCGATTGATGCCGGGTGTGCGGCGGTGCGGGTGAATCCGGGGAACATCCGGCAGTTCGACGACAAGGTCAGGGAGATCGCGAAGGCGGCGTCCGGGGCGGGTGTGCCGATTCGTATCGGGGTGAACGCGGGGTCGCTGGACAAGCGGTTGCTGGAGAAGTACGGCAAGGCCACGCCGGAGGCGTTGGTGGAGTCGGCGTTGTGGGAGTGTTCGCTGTTCGAGGAGCACGGGTTCCGGGACATCAAGATCTCGGTGAAGCACAACGATCCGGTGGTGATGGTGAACGCGTACCGGCAGTTGGCGGCTGCGTGTGACTATCCGCTGCATTTGGGTGTGACGGAGGCGGGTCCGGCGTTCCAGGGGACGATCAAGTCGGCGGTGGCGTTCGGTGCGCTGCTGAGTGAGGGGATCGGGGACACGATCCGGGTGTCGTTGTCGGCGCCTCCGGCGGAGGAGGTGAAGGTCGGGATTCAGATTCTGGAGTCGTTGAATCTGCGGCAGCGGCGGTTGGAGATCGTCTCGTGTCCGTCGTGCGGTCGGGCGCAGGTGGATGTGTACAAGCTCGCGGACCAGGTCACGGCCGGTCTCGAGGGCATGGAGGTGCCGCTGCGGGTGGCGGTCATGGGGTGTGTGGTGAACGGTCCGGGTGAGGCGCGGGAAGCGGATCTGGGGGTGGCGTCAGGCAATGGCAAGGGGCAGATCTTCGTCAAGGGTGAGGTCATCAAGACCGTGCCGGAGTCGAAGATCGTGGAGACCCTGATCGAGGAGGCCATGAACATCGCGCGGCGCATGGAGGACGAGGGGGTCCCGTCGGGTACCCCGGACGTCACCGTGAGCTGATACACCGAGGAGGGGAACCGACCGTGCCGTTGCTGGAGAACATCCGGGGCCCGCACGACCTCAAGGCGCTGACCGGAGAGGAACTGGCCGCGCTCGCCCAGGAGATCAGGGAGTTCCTGATCGAGGCGGTGGCCAGGACCGGGGGCCATCTGGGACCGAACCTCGGCGTGGTCGAGCTGTCCATAGCCCTGCACCGCGTCTTCGACTCGCCCGCCGATCGCATCCTGTGGGACACCGGCCACCAGTCCTACGTCCACAAACTGCTCACCGGCCGCCAGGACTTCTCCAAGCTCCGCCACAAGGGCGGGCTGTCCGGCTATCCGTCACGGGCCGAGTCCGAGCACGACATCATCGAGAACAGCCATGCCTCCACCGTGCTGGGCTGGGCCGACGGCCTCGCCAAGGCCAATGAGGTGCGCGGCCGCACCGACCATGTGGTGGCGGTCATCGGGGACGGGGCGCTGACCGGCGGGATGGCCTGGGAGGCGCTCAACAACATCGCCGCCGCCCGGGACCGGCCGCTGGTCATCGTCGTCAACGACAACGAGCGCTCCTACTCGCCGACCATCGGCGGGCTCGCCAACCACCTCGCCACCCTGCGCACCACCGACGGCTACGAGCGCTTCCTGGCCTGGGGCAAGGACGTGCTCCAGCGCACCCCCGTGGTCGGCCAGCCGCTGTACGAGTCGCTGCACGGCGCCAAGAAGGGGTTCAAGGACGCCTTCGCGCCGCAGGGCATGTTCGAGGACCTGGGGCTGAAGTACGTCGGCCCCATCGACGGCCATGACACCGAGGCGGTCGAGTCGGCCCTGCGCCGCGCCAAGCGGTTCCACGGCCCGGTCCTCGTCCACTGCCTCACCGAGAAGGGGCGGGGCTACCCGCCCGCGCTGGAGGACGAGGCGGACCACTTCCACACCGTGGCCGCGATGGACCCGCTCACCTGCGCGCCGTTGGCGCCCTCCGGAGGCCGCTCATGGACCTCGGTGTTCGGCGAGGAGATGGTGCGGATCGGTGCCGAGCGGCCCGATGTGGTCGCCCTCACCGCCGCGATGCTGCACCCCGTGGGCCTCGCCGGCTTCGCCGAGACGTATCCCGAGCGGGTGTGGGACGTGGGCATCGCCGAGCAGCACGCGGCGGTCTCGGCGGCCGGGCTCGCCACCGGCGGACTCCACCCGGTCCTCGCCGTCTACGCCACCTTCCTCAACCGCGCCTTCGACCAGCTGCTGATGGATGTCGCGCTGCACAAGTGCGGTGTGACGTTCGTCCTGGACCGGGCCGGAGTCACCGGTACCGACGGCCCGAGCCACAACGGCATGTGGGACATGTCCGTCCTCCAGGTGGTGCCGGGGCTGCGGATCGCCGCCCCGCGCGACGCCGACCAGCTCCGTGCCCAGCTGCGCGAGGCGGTCGACGTGGACGACGCGCCGACCGTCATCCGCTTCCCCAAGGAGTCGGTGGGGGAGCCGATCCCGGCGATCGACCGGGTGGGCGGGATGGACGTCCTGCGCCGGGGCGAGGACGTCCTCCTCGTGGCGGCCGGGGTGATGGCGCCCGTCGCGCTGCGCGCCGCCGAGCTGCTGGCCGGGCGCGGCATCGGCTGCACGGTGGTGGATCCGCGCTGGGTCAAGCCCGTCGACCCCGAGCTGCCCGGGCTCGCGGCGCGCCACCGGCTGGTGGCGGTCGTGGAGGACAATGTGCGCACCGGCGGGGTGGGCGCGGCGGTCGCCCAGACGCTGCGGGACGCCGAAGTCGACCTGCCGGTGCGGACGTTCGGCATCCCCGAGGCGTTCCTGGCGCATGCCAAGCGCGGTGAGGTGCTCGCCGACATCGGGCTCACCCCCGCCGAGATCGCGGGCCGGATCGGGGCGGCCCTGACCCGTGTCGAGGCGGCCCGCCCGGAGCGGGCGGGCGCCCTCGCCGAGGCCCGTACCGCCGCCGGGGCCCGTACCGCCGCCAAGGAGAGCCAGGCATGACAGCAGCCGAGCAGCAGCAGCGGCGTTCGGGTTTCGACCTCGGGAAGCTGCTGGCCGAGCGCGCCTCGGAGCGGTACGACCTGCACACCCGGCACCTCAACCACCAGCTGCCCCGGATGCTGCGCACCATCGGGTTCGACAAGGTCTACGAGCGGGCCGAGGGCGCGTACTTCTGGGACGACGAGGGCCAGGACTACCTCGATATGCTCGCCGGTTTCGGGGTGATGGGCCTGGGCCGCCACCACCCCGTGGTCCGCAAGGCGCTGCACGACGTCCTGGACGCCGACCTGGCCGATCTGACCCGCTTCGACTGCCAGCCGCTGCCCGGTCTGCTGGCCGAGCGGCTGCTGACCCACGCCCCCCATCTGGACCGGGTCTTCTTCGGCAACAGCGGCACCGAGGCCGTCGAGACGGCCCTGAAGTTCGCCCGCTACGCCACCCGCAAGCCGCGCGTCCTGTACTGCGCCCACGCCTTCCACGGGCTGACCACCGGCTCGCTGTCGGTCAACGGTGAGGACGGCTTCCGCAAGGGCTTCGCCCCGCTGCTGCCCGACACCCCGATCGAGATGGGCGACCTCGACGCGCTGGAACGGGAGCTGGCGCGCGGGGACGTGGCGGGGTTCGTGGTGGAGCCCATCCAGGGCAAGGGGGTGCACGAGACCCCGCCCGGCTTCCTGCGCGCCGCGCAGGAGCTGCTCCACCGCCACAAGGCCCTGCTCATCGCGGACGAGGTGCAGACCGGCCTCGGCCGCACCGGGGACTTCTTCGCCTACGCCCACGAGGACGGCGTCGAACCGGATCTGGTGTGCGTGGCCAAGGCCCTCTCCGGCGGCTATGTGCCGGTCGGCGCGACCCTCGGCAAGGACTGGATCTTCAAAAAGGTCTATTCGTCGATGGACCGGGTGCTGGTCCACTCCGCCAGCTTCGGCTCCAACGCCCAGGCCATGGCGGCCGGGCTCGCGGTCCTCGCCGTCATGGAGGACGAGGAGGTCGTGGCCAACGCCCGCCGCACCGGTGAGCTGCTGCGCGACCGCCTCGCCGCGCTGGTGGACCGCTACGAGCTGCTGCACGACGTCCGCGGCCGGGGGCTGATGATCGGCATCGAGTTCGGCAGACCCAGCTCACTGGGGCTGCGCAGCCGGTGGGCGATGCTCCAGGCGGCGCGCAAGGGGCTGTTCGCGCAGATGGTCGTCGTCCCGCTGCTGCGGCGCCACCGCATCCTCACCCAGGTGTCCGGCGACCATCTGGAGGTCATTAAGCTGATCCCGCCGCTGATCATCGGCGAGCGGGAAGTGGACCGTTTCGTCGAGGCGTTCACAGCGGTCATGGACGACGCACACGACGGCGGCGGCCTGATCTGGGACTTCGGCCGGACGCTCGTCAAACAGGCGGTGGCCAACCGCTGACCGATGGGGGACCCCGCATGATCGACGCGACCGCCGTAGAGGCCGTGAACACGCTGACGGCGCGGTGGGCGCGGGCGGTGGTGGCGGACGAGGGCACGGCCTTCGCCGCCAGCGGGGTCTGGCCGCTGCTCGCCCTGCTCGCGGGCGGTGCCGACGGCCCGGCCCGGCAGGAGCTGGAGGGCGCGCTGGGCGTCGGCGCGGACGGCGCGACGGCGCTCGGCGGACAGACGCTCGGGGCGCTGGACGCCATGGACGGAGTCCACGCGGCCACCGGGCTGTGGACCCGTCAGGACCTGCCGATCCGGCCCGAGTGGGAGGCCGGGCTGCCCCCGGGCGTACGGTCCACGCTGACCGGGGACGCCGAGCGCGACCGCAAGGAGCTGGACGGCTGGGCGTCCCGGCGCACCCGGGGTGCGATCGCCGACATGCCGGTGCCGCTCACCCCCGACACCCGGCTGGTGCTTGCCGGGGCGCTCACGGTGGAGACGGCATGGCTCCAGCCGTTCCAGCCGGGCTGGCTGAGGCCGGCGAGCGGCCCCTGGCGGGACCGGTCACTGGCCGGACTCACCCGGTCCACGGACGACCTCGACGGGGTGCTGCGGGTCGTCCCCGACACCCCGGCCGGTCCGCTCACCCTGTCCGGGGTCGCGGGCGGCAACGGGCTCGATGTGCATCTGGTCCTCGGCGCCGAGGACGCCCCGGGCGGCGAGGTGCTGGAGGCCGGGATCGGCGCGGTGGCCGGGCGTTACGCGGGATGGCCCGGCTCGGTGCTGCCGCCGGGCGAGGCCGGGCCCGGGGTCCGGGTGAGGGAGGTCCCGAGCTGGGACACCACGCCCCGGGCGACGCTCACCACCCCGCAGTTCACCGTGACGGCGCGGCACGATCTGCTGCGCCGGGCCGAGCTGTTCGGGCTGCGTACCGCCCAGGACACCGCGCGCGGCCACTTTCCGGGGATCAGCCCCGCCGCGCTGGCGCTGTCCTCGGCGGAGCAGTCCATGACCGCCTCGTTCAGCGCCGAGGGCTTCCTCGCGGCGGCGGTGACCGCGTTCTCCATGGCGCCCGGTTCGGCGCCGCCGCAGCGCACGGCGAAGCTGATCAGCGTGCGGTACGAGCGGCCGTTCGGCTTCCTGGCCGTGCACCGCGCCACCGGTCTGGTGCTGACGGCGGGCTGGGTCACCGAGCCGGAGGCCGGCTCCGACACCATGTGGTGAGGCCCGTGACCCCGGCGGGGCGGTGTCCGGTGGGCCACGAGGCGGAGCCGTATATCGATACGTCCCCTCCCCGCCCCTTCCCGCGGCATCGATATGCGGCTCCGCCGCGTGGGCCCGCCGCAGGCCCGCGCGTCAGCCGGTGAGCAGCCGCTCCCGGAGCCGGTCGCGCTGCTCGGGGGCGAGGCCGAGTCCCTCGGCGAGATAGCGCTCGGTGCCGCCCCAGGTCTCCTCGATGGTTGTGAAGGCCGCCGCCAGATATTCGGCGCGCGCGTCGAACAGCGGCAGCAGCAGCGCCATCACCTCGGGCGACATGGGGTCGGAGCCGTCCCCCGGAGCGCCCTTGCGCCAGATCTTGTAGCGCCGGTGGGCGGCGGCCGACTCGAGGTAGTCGGCCTCGATGGCCTCCTGGGGGACGCCGAGGGCCAGCAGGGTCACCGCGATGGACAGCCCGGCCCGGTCCTTGCCCGCCGAACAGTGCATCAGCACCGGAGAGCTGTCCTCGGCCATGTCACGGAGGATCCGGCCGTGCTCGACGAGCCGGTTGGTGATGATGGAGCGGTAGGAGCCGATCATGCGCTGCTCGGCCCGGCCCTCGGAGAGCAGCTCGCGCAGGGTCTTCAGATCGCCCTCGCGCACCATCCTCCAGAACCCGGCGCCGTCGGCCGGGTCGGACAGCGGCAGATTGACGTTGCGGACCCCGCGGAGCGTGACGTCCGGGCCCTCCAGCTTGATGTCGGCGGCGTTGCGGAAGTCGAAGACGGTGTGCAGTCCGAGCGAGTCGAGGTAGGCCGTGTCCGCCTCGGTGGCATGCGCGAGATGGCCGCTGCGGAACAGCACTCCGGGCCGTACGCGGCGGCCCTCGGCAGCCGGCAGTCCACCGAGATCACGGAAATTGCGTACCCCCACCAGTCGGCTTTCGGCCTGGGGGACCTGCGGCGACTGCGACTGCTGCGTCACGGGCTCTCCTTCACCATCGGCCGCCGACGCGGCTCGTCGACGAGGCGGCTGAAGCTGACCATACGACATGCGTGCAGCGGGCAATCGGTCTCGTGAGGGTGCGGGCATTGCCGCACCGCCCGCCCTCCCCGATCATGTTGATACCTGTGGAGAATTGGGGAGTGCGATGATCGAAACCGGTGGAAGCGGTCGGCTCTGGGTTCTCTCGGGGCGGCACAGCAGCTACGCCCTGCACCTCACCGACCGTGATGAGCTGCTCCATCTCCACTGGGGGCCGAGGATCGCGGTCGAGGACGCCGAGGCCCTCGCCGCCGAGCCGGGGCCGCCGGACTGGCCGTTCGAATCACCGCTGGACGGGCGGGAGGAGTACCCCGTGGAGGGCGGCCCGCGCTTCGTCCGCCCCGCCCTGTCCGTACACGCCGGGGGCGTACGCGGCACCGAGTGGCGCTTCGACGGCGGCACCGTCCTCGACCCCGGCGCCGGTGAGGAGCTGCGGCTGGGCTTCCACGATCCGCTGCACCACCTCGACATCACCCTCCACTACCGGATGCGGGACGACGGGGATGTCATCGAGCGCTGGACCACCCTCGCCCATACCGGCACCGCCGGGCGGGAGCCGGTGGAGCTGCTGCGCGCCGACTCCGCCGCCTGGTCGCTCCCGGCGCGCGACCGCTGGCGGCTGTCCCATCTGCACGGCCGCTGGGCCGCCGAGAGCCGGCTCGCCCGCACCGAGCTCACCCCCGGTGAGAAGGTGATCGGCAGCCGCCGTGGCCACACCAGCCATCACCATCTGCCCTGGATCGCCCTGGACGGCGGGGCCGCCACCGAGGAGAGCGGCGAGGTGCACAGCTGCGCGCTCGCCTGGTCCGGGGCCTGGCGGATCGCCGTCCAGCTGCTGAGCGACGGCGCCGTCCAGGCGGTGGGCGGGGTCGGCCACGACGACGCGGGCCAGCTGCTCCTCGCGCCCGGCGAGTCCTTCACCACGCCCGTCTTCGCGGGGCTGTGGACCGACGGCGGCTTCGGGGCCGCGAGCCGCGCCTGGCACGCCTGGCAGCTCGCGCATGTGGTCCCCGGCGCCGACCGGTCCCGGCCGGTGCTCTACAACTCCTGGGAGGCCACCGAGTTCGCGGTGAGCGAGGAGCAGCAGCGCTCGCTCGCGCGGCTGGCCGCCGACATGGGCGTCGAGCTGTTCGTCGTGGACGACGGCTGGTTCGGGGCGCGCACCAGCGACCGGGCCGGGCTCGGCGACTGGACGCCCAACCCGGACCGCTTTCCGCATGGGCTGAAGCCCCTGGCCGACGAGGTGCACGCGCTCGGGATGGAGTTCGGCATCTGGGTCGAGCCGGAGATGGTCAACCCCGACAGCGACCTCTACCGCGCCCACCCCGACTGGGTGCAGCACCACCCCGGCCGGGCCCGCACCGAGTTCCGCAACCAGCTCGTGCTCAACCTCGCCCGCCCCGAGGTGCGCGCCCATCTGTGGGAGCGGCTGGACACCCTGCTGAGCGGCGCGCCCATCGACTATGTGAAATGGGACTTCAACCGCTCCTTCGCGGACCCGGGCTGGCCCGGCGACCCCTATCCGCGGCGGCTGTGGATCGACCATGTACGCGGGCTCTACGAGCTGCTGGAGCGGCTGCGCGCCGCCCACCCCGGGGTCGCCTTCGAGTCCTGCTCGGGCGGCGGCGGCCGGATCGACCTCGGCGTCCTGGGCCGCACCGACCAGGTGTGGACCTCGGACAACACCGATCCGCTGGACCGGCTGGCCATTCAGCACGGCTTCGGTCAGCTCCACCCGGCCCGGGTGATGGCCGCCTGGGTCACCGACAGCCCCAACGCCATGGGCAACGCCCGGGTCAGCTCGCTGCGCTTCCGCTTCGTCAGCGCGATGGCCGGGGTGCTGGGCGTCGGCGGCGATCTGACCCGCTGGAGCGAGGCCGAACTCGCCGAGGCCCGTGACTGGGTGGCGCTCTACAAGCGGGTGCGCCCGGTCGTCCAGCACGGTGAGCTGTACCGGCTGCGGCCGCCGGAGGGCGACGGGCTCAGCGCGGTGCAGTACGTCCGGGGCGCGGAGACCGTGGTGCTGGCCTGGCTCCAGGCGCAGCACCACGGCCGGGCGCAGCCTCCGCTGCGGCTGCGCGGACTCGACCCGGCGGCCGGCTACCGGGACCTGGAGACCGGGGAGGTGCACCGGGGAGCGGTGCTCGCCCACCGGGGCCTGCGCACCGGGCTGAGCGGCGACCTGGACGCCGCCGTATTCCACCTTCGCCGAAACTGACCGGGTGGGATAGATCACCCCACGTCAAGCCCTGGTTACGATGGCGTAAGTCACGCCATCGGGTGAATGATGTCCCGACGTGGCAGACGATAAGGAGAGATTCAGCAACGGTTCCATCGGGTCGTACGCAGCCGTCGGGGACAGCTTCACCGAGGGCGTCGGCGACCCTGGTCCTGACGGGGTGTTCGTCGGCTGGGCCGACCGGCTCGCCGTCCTGCTGTCCGACCAACGACCCCACGACGATTTCCGCTACGCCAATCTGGCCATACGCGGTCGACTCCTTGACCAGATCGTGGCCGAGCAGGTGGCCCGCGCCATCGAACTCGGCCCCGATCTCGTCACCTTCTGTGCGGGTGGCAATGACATCCTGCGCCCCGGCAGCGACCCCGACGATGTGGCCGAGCGCTATGAGGCTGCCGTCGCCGACCTCCGGGCGCGGGTGGGCACGGTGCTGCTGTGCACCGGCTTCGACACCAGAGGGGTGCCGGTGCTGCGCCATCTGCGGGGCAAGATCGCCACGTATACGGCGCATGTGCGGGCGATCGCCGACCGCCACGGCTGCCCGGTGCTCGACCTGTGGTCGCTGCGCTCGGTGCAGGACCGCCGGGCCTGGGACGCCGACCGGCTGCATCTGTCGCCGGACGGGCACACCCGGGTCGCGCTGAGGGCGGGTCAGGTGCTCGGTCTGGACGTCCCGGCCGACCCCGATCAGCCCTGGCCCCCGGAGGGGCAGCGCACCGCGGCCGAGGTGCGCCGGGACAACATCCACTGGGCGCGCGAGTATCTGGTGCCCTGGATCGGCCGACGGCTGCGCGGGGAGTCGTCGGGTGACCATGTGGAGCCCAAGCGGCCCGATCTGCTGCCGCTGCGGCCCTGAACCGCCGCTGCGGCCCTGACGATCCGTGACCCGAAGCGGTCCCGGAGGAATAGGGGCAGACCCCCGTTGGCGCCTCGAGGCTGACCGCCCGGTGCGCTGTCGCTGCCCCTATTCCCTCGGCACCGCCCGCGTACGTCGTGTCGTCGCCGCGGGGCCGCTATATCGCCAGGTAGGCCCAGACGGCGCGGCCCGCGCCCCCCTGGTTCGGCCTGACCCCCCAGGCCTCCGACATGGCCTCCACCAGCATCAGCCCGCGGCCGCCCTCCTGGTCCGCGCTCACCGACCGGGCCTCGGGCACCGTGCGCGCACAGCCCTGGTCGGCCACCTCCAGCCGCAGGCGGGTGCCTATGAGCTGGAGTGAGCAGCGGACGTCCTCGCTGGAGGTGTGGCGCACCGCGTTGGTGAAGAGCTCGGAGACGATCAATTCCGCGCTGTCCCGGGTGTCCTGGTCGATGCCCCATGAGCCCAGCCGCCGGACGACATGCCTTCTCGCCTCGGCGACGGACGTGCTCAGCGCCGGCAGACGAAACACGTCGTGGCGGGGCGGAGCGACCACGGTGCCGCCGCGCCCTAACCGGAGAGCCTCATAGGAAGGAGCCACGCCGACACTATGCTCTGTCACGCTCGCGTATGGCAAGGTTCAATCTGTAAATTACAGAATCGCAAGCGCAGGCTGTTCGGAATGCTGAGCCCATGCCAGACTGCTGTGTCGTGAAGGTACTTGGAGGGGGACGGTAGTGGCGGATGCGCGGGCGGGCGGAGCCCCGACCGTCCTGCGAGTCGTGCTCGGAAAACGGCTCCAGGACCTTCGGGAGAAGGCCGGGCTGTCATTCGAACAGGCCGGGCGCGCCCTGGACGTCACCCATGCCACGATCCGGCGGATGGAGAAGGCCGAGGTCGGCCTGAAGCTCCCGTACGTCGAGAAGCTGCTGCGGACGTACGGCGTCACCGACCCCGAGGAGGTCGAGGGGTTCCTCTCCCTCGCGCGCGAGGCCAACAAGGCCGGCTGGTGGCACCGGTTCCGCGACGTCCTGCCGGAGTGGTTCAACACCTTCGTCAGCCTGGAGGTCGAGGCCAATCTGATCCGGGCCTACGAGCCGCACTACATCCCAGGGCTGCTCCAGACCGAGGGCTACGCCCGCGCGGTGCTCCGCGCGGGCATGCCGCACGCGCCCGAATCGGAGATCGAGCGCAACGTGGCCCTCCGCATGGAGCGCCAGGCGCTGCTCGCCCGGGACAACCCGCCGATGCTGTGGGTGGTCATGGACGAGACGGTGGTGCGCCGCCCCATCGGCGGCGCCGAGACCATGCGTGCCCAGATCACCCGGCTCATCGAGGAGGCCGAGGCGCCTCATATCCGCTTGCAGATCATGCCGTTCGACGCCGGTCCGCACCCGGCGATGTACGGACCCTTCCATATCTTCCGGTTCCCGATCCCGGAGCTGCCCGATATCGCGTACACGGAGACGCTCGTCAGCGGCTCCTACTTCGACCAGCGCGATGACGTATCGGCGTTCCTGGAGGCCCTGGACCGGATGTGCGCGCAGGCCGCGCCTGCACAGACGACTCAGGCGATTCTGAGTCGCATTCGCAAGGAGATCTGAACGATGGATCGCATATGCGGGAACCGCGTCTACAGCGGCATGCCGGCAAGGGACCTCGGCAGCGAGGGCTGGCACAAGCCATGGAGCGGTGGCAACGGGGGAAGCTGCGTCGAGGCGATGAGACTGACGGACGGACGGGTGGCGCTGCGCCAGTCGACCGACCCGGACGGACCGGCCCTGATCTACACCCATCTGGAGATGAAACGCTTCATCCAGAGTGCGAAGGCCGGGGAAGCGGACTTTTTGTTTCTGTGACGTCCTCCGGGACGTCCGGTTCTGTGACGCTCATCGTGACCAGGGGGATCGAGGGGGAAACAGTGTGACCGACCGACCATGAAGCGACCGGCGGGGGCGGCGCCGGGACGCGTTCCAGCACACCGCCCGCGAACACGTCGTACAGCGGAAGCGACTCCAGGTGCACATAGCCGATGTGGCAGTCGCAGACGGCCAGCGGGCACCGGCGGGGCCGTAGCGCCGCGCGGTACGACCCGTCGTAGAGATTGCCCAGTTCCGTAGGGACGAAATGGCAGCGGCGCACCGTGCCGTCGCCGTCCACCGAGATTACCGAGGCGCCGGTCCGGCATGGCAGACCGGCGCTTCGGTGCGGATGGCGGCTGTAGCCGAAGAGCGGGTCAAGCGCGGTCCACTCGGCCGCCTCGGCGTCGGTGTAGACATGGCCCTCGGCCGCGTTCACCCACAGATACACCTGCTCGGGCAGGTCGGCGCGCAGCTCGCGGGCCCGGTCCAGATGGGCGGGCAGCCCCACGATGCCGACGCTGTGGCGCACCCCGCGCGCGGCCAGCTCCCGGCACTTGGCGAGGAACCGGTCGTACGGGGTCTGGTCCGGGTGGTAGGTGCACCACAGGGCGAGGGTGGCGGGGTCCGCCTCGGCCGTCCAGCCGGTACGGCAGCTCAGATTGGTCTGGATGGCCACCCGCTGGACGTGCGGCAGATGGCTGAGCTCGATGAGCGCCCGGCGGTACCAGGAGCGCACCAGCCCCTCGCCCCACGGGGTGAACAGCACCGACAGCCGGTCGCCGGTCTGCTCCGCCGCCCAGGCCGTGAACCGCTCCAGCGCGGCGCGGTCGGCGCGCAGCCGCTCCGGGCTGTCCCGGCGCTTGGCGAACGGGCAGTACGGACAGTCGTAGTCGCACGAGGCGAGCGGTCCCCGGTACAGAATGGTCAAGTCCACGCCCACAGCCCTCACTTCAGGTCGTACGCGGCCATGGCGGCGCGTACGGCGGGCGAGAACAGCTCGGGGCCCAGCGCGTCGGAGTGCGCCAGCCCCTCGGGGGACAGCCGCAGCCGTCCCGGGGCCGCGTCCGGGTCCAGCCAGCCGCGGTCCGAGAACCGGGCCAGCTCGGCGGGGAAGTCCTCGGCCGGATCGGTGCCGAACCGGGCCCGGTACTCCGCCGTCTCCATCCCCTCGGCCTGGAGGACGGACTGGAGCAGATGGCGCCGGCGGGCCTCGTCGCCCGTCATCCACCGGCCGTGCTCGGCGCGGGCGAAGTCGGCCGCGGGCCGGGAGACATAGCCGTCGACGATGCCGCGTATCTCCCGCATGTCGACCGCGTAGTCGAACGAGTAGTGCAGGGCGGAGGTGTAGGAGCGGGCGCCGCAGCCGAGGCCGACCATGCCGTCCGTCTGGCAGGCGTGGTCCTCCCCGCCGGTGGCGGGCGCGCCCGGGGCGCGGAACATCCGCATCGAGACCTGCTCATAGCCATGGGCGAGCAGATGGTCGCGGCCCGCGCGGTACAGCCGCAGCCGCCGCTCGTCCCACTCCGCGTCCCACTCCGCCTCTGGTTCCCCGGCCCCCTTACGGCCGAGCCCGGTCAACGGGCGGACGTAGAGGGGATAGAGATACAGCTCCTCCGGGCGCCAGGCCAGGGCGGCGTCCAGGGAATGGCGCCAGCTGTCCTCGGTCTGACCGTCGATGCCGTAGATCAGATCGATGTTGAGCACCGGGATGCCCGCGTCCCGGATCCGGCCCAGCGCCGCCTCGACATCGGCCCGGCGCTGCGGTCGCACCGCCGAGCGCGCCTCCGCGTCGACGAAGCTCTGCACCCCCAGGCTCAGCCGGGTGGTGCCGCGCCCGGCCAGCACCGCCAGCCGGTCGGCCGTGGCGGTGGCCGGCGACGCCTCCACCGAGAGCGGCACCGCGGCCAGATCCGCGCCCATCCCCTTCTCGGCGATGTCGCAGAGCCGCTCCAGCTCGGCCGCCTCCAGGAACGTCGGGGTGCCGCCGCCGAACGCCGCGGCGGCGAACCGGGCGTCCTCGCCGAGCGCCTCGCGCACCGCCCCGGCCTGCCGCTCCAGCGCGTCCAGATAGGCGGTCACCAGCCCCTCGGGGGCGCCGATCCGGGTGAAGAGGTTGCAGAAGCCGCAGCGCACCTCGCAGAAGGGGATGTGCAGATAGAGCGACAGCGCGTCCTTCGGCTCGGCCGCCCACAGCTCGCGCAGCGCGGGGCGCTCCACGAGCGGCCGGTAGGCGGTCTTGTGCGGATAGGCGTAGACGTACGACTGGTAGGGGCGGACGGTGGAGCCGAGCGTGCTGATGTTCATCGGGCCTCGAGGAAGAAGTGGGTGTACGGCACGGTCCAGACGACCTCATGGCCGAGCCGGTGGCCGGTGTAGCCGTCGTCGCCGTACGCGGTGCCGTGGTCGGAGCAGACGATCGCGAAGGCGGGACCGCGGCGGCTCAGGGCGGCCAGCAGCCGGTCGACATGGCGGTCGACGTACTCCAGGGCGGCGGCGTGGGTGGCGCGGGTGTCGCCCGCCTCGCGGGTGGCGCCGGGCAGATGGAACCAGTTGGGCTGGTGCAGCGCCGAGACGTTGACGAAGAGGAACAGCTGGCGGCCGGGGTCCAGACCGGCGATCACCTTCTCGGCGCGGTCGATCTGCGCCTCGAAGGAGGTGGGGGAGGTGACGCCGAACTCCGGCTCCCAGTGGCTCTCCTGGAAGTAGCCGGGCAGCACCGAGCCCAGCGGCCCCCGCTGGTTGAAGAAGCCGACCCCGCCGACGCACACCGTGTGGTAGCCGGCCGCCGCGAGTCCCGACACCAGATCGGGGGTCTCGAAGACATAGGTGCCCGCCGCGGTGGTCTCGCTGCCCGCGAAGCGGGCCGCGAACAGCCGGCGATGCGGTCCGGGGGCCGCCGGGGTCGGCAGGAATCCGGCGAACATCGCCTGGTGGGAGGCGTAGGTGAAGCTGCCGGGGGCATGCCGCTCGTCCCAGACTCCGCCCGGCATCCGGGCACTGAGGTGCGGGGTCCGTCCGGCGGCCGCCAGCTCGGCCGCCACATCGTGGCGCAGCGTGTCGAGGGTGAGCAGCAACAGATCGTGGCTGCCCACCACCTCGTTCATATCGGGCTCAGACAACGGCATCGGGGCGGGCCTCCTTCCCGGTCCGGAGCACGGCGGCGACCTGGGCCGCATAGGTGTCAAGACCCTCCGCGCCACTGCCGGGCAGACCGGTCAGCCGGGGCAGCAGATCGCCGAAGGCGTTGATCTCGCCGACGGCGAACCGCCGCCACCCCGGGCCGGGCAGCAGATCCACCCCGACGCACAGGGTGCGCGGAAAGCGCTCCGCCGCCCGCTCCGCGGTGCCCAGCACCTCGCTCCACGCCACTCCGGCCGCCTCCGCCGCCGCGCGGGCGGCGGCCAGATCGCCGCGCACCCCGCCGAGATGGAGATTGGTCATGGGGGAGCGGCTGGTGCGCACCACGGCATGGGTGGCCCGGCCGCCCACCACCACGACCCGCAGATCGGCCACCCGCTTGTCCTGGGTGGCCTTGGGCAGCCAGCGCTCGATGTGCAGCCCGTCCGGCGCCAGGGTGTCGACGATGGCGGCGATCTCCGCCTCGCTGTCGTACCGCCGCACCCGCAGCGAGTTGAACAGCCGGCCGTCCTCCGTGCGCTCCACGGAGGTGGTGGCCCGCACCCGGCCGGGGCCCGCCGTCTCCACGGCGAGCACCCCGGACGCGGACGAGCCATGGGCCAGTTTCACGAAGGCGCGCCGCAGCCCCGAGGTGCCGAGCGCGGCCCGCACATCGTCCCAGCCGCGCACCGGCGGCGCCTGCGGCCCGGAGGTCGGCGAGGGCGGGACCGGGACGCCCGCGCCGTCCAGCACCCCGTGGCACAGCCGCTTGTCGAACAGGACGGCCAGCTCGCCCGGGTCGTTCAGCAGCGTGGCCCCGGCCGTGCGCGCCGCCGCCGCGACACCCTGGACGGCCTCGGTGAACCGCGCGTACCAGCGGCCGGTGCCCTCGACCCGGGTGGGGTCGCAGGCGCCGCGCAGCAGCCACTCCACCTCCTCGTCCTCGCCGGGTGAGTCGATCCGTACGGTCTCGGCGGGCTCGAACGCGGCGCCGTCGGTCAGTACGTCGCGCCAGGCCAGCACCCGGGGCGCGGGCAGCCCGGCGGCCACCGCGGCGGCGGTGAACATCTCCACCCGGCGGCCGTCCGGATTGCCGACCACGGCGAAGCGCGTCTCATTCATGGACGGGAGCCTCCCGGTCGCGTACTCGGTGGGGCATGGGCATCACTCGGCGACGGCGGTGTAGCGGAACACCTCGTCGTCGTACTCGTCCTCGTCGCCCTTCTCGGCCATCACGACCTCCACCCCGGACGGCTCCAGGGCCTTGCGCAGCCGCTCCTCCATGGGTGCGGAGAAGTAGTTGTGGTCCAGGTCGAGCCATTTCAGGTGGGTGAGCGGCTGGCCGTCGAGCAGCGCGGCCGCTCCCTCGTCGGTGAGCACGCCCATGGACAGGTCGAGGCATTCGAGCTGGGCGACCACGGGGGCCGCCGCCAGGGCGACCGCGACCTCGTCCTGGATCTCGCTGTTCTGGACGCCCAGGTGGCGCAGCGCGGGGAACCGGCCGCCGCTCAGGATCGGGGCCAGGTCGGCGACGGTGGCGTTGCCCCCGTACTCCTCCACGCCGAGCCACATCTCCAGGCGCTCGAGCGCCGGAAGGTCGCTGGCGGCGACCCCGCGCACCACCTCCCCGGGCAGCCCGCCGGTCTCGAAGCGGAGCGTACGCAGGTGGGCATGGGTGACGGCGGGGAACGACAGCCCGTTCCCACCGCGGACGCCCAGTTCGCGCAGGGTGGGGTAGGCATGGAGGACCGGTGTCACATCGGACTGCTCGATCCAGGAGATCTCCGACTCCTCCGCGGTGATGTCGCCGATGAAGACCGCCTCCAGCGAGGTCAGCCGGTCCTTGGCCATGAGGAGCTGCTCGATGGCGTCGTCGGCGTCGCCTTCGTAGGTCTCGCCCCACTGGCCGATGATCAGCGCGCGCACCCCGGAGGGGTCCACCACGCTCAGGAAGCGCTGGAAACGCCCGCCGAAGTCCTCGTCCGACTCGTCGGCGTAGGGGTTGTAGGAGATCCGCCAGGCGACGGCGCCCGGCTCGGGCAGCTCGGCCGCCTCGTCGGGCAGCGGGAAGTCGAAGGCCGGAAGGCCGTGCAGTTCGTTCAGGTGGTCGACCGACATGGACGGTATCTCCTGATGTGTTCGCGTGGGCGTGCCTGATTCCGAATGGCGTGCGAAGAGTTGTACCAAGCGCCACCGACAACCGCTCCGGCGGGCGTTGGCGCGGGACGCTCCACGGTGCCGCTGCCGGACGGCGTTGTCGGTGCCGCCCCCTAACGTCATGACCATCGACCGGCCCCCGTGGTGCGCGGTGGGTCCAACAGGGCTGCGGTGAAAGGGAATTGGCATGTACCGACAGGGCGACGTCCTGATCGTTCCGGTGGCCGCGGAGGCGCTGCCGCGGGGCATCGACGCGCTGCCGCGGCAGCCGAGGGACGGGCGGGGCCGGCTGGTGCTGGCGCTCGGCGAGGTGACCGGGCACGCCCATGCGGTGGTCGGGCCGGGCACGCTGGTGCGCGAGTCGGGCCCGTTCGGCGTCTCGTACCTCCATCTCCCCGACGGCGGGCGGGTGGTGCACGAGGAGCACGCGGCGATACCACTGCCCAAGGGCTGGTACCGGGTGGTGCGCCAGCGGGAGTACGTGCCGGGCGCCGTGCGCGTCGTGGCGGACTGAGAGCCGGGGGAGCGGAGCGATGACGACGGCGACGGCGAATGTGATGGCGACAGCGGTGGAGAACGGCATGATTGGTGTGGACACGCTCGCGGACGAGAACCGGGCGGCGCACTGGCGCGCGGTCGCCGCGGCCACCGGTCCGGCCGACCGGGAGGCGGCCGAGGCGGGCCTCCGCCGCGCCTATGAGCAGGCCGGGCTCACCGCGCCCGAGCGGATCGTGTGGGCCGGTTCCCCGCTGGCCGCCACGGCGGCGGTGCTGCTGCTGACCGGGCAGGAGGAGCGGCTGCCCCGGGAGGCCGCCGAGCGGGCGGCGGACATGCTGCGGGCGGCCGGGGTCGAGCCGGTCGCGGGCGGCGTGGGCGGATCGGTGCGGGAGGCCGTGCGCACCCATCCGTGGGCGCGCGCCAGGCAGCGGCTCCATGACGCCCTGGGCCCGGTCGGCTGGGCCGGGCGGTGGGCGCTCGCGGCGGCGCCGCTGTGGGAGGTCACCCGCGCCCTCACCGAGCGGGTCCGCACCGGGGTCGTCGAGGCCCTGGCGCCGGACCCGGACTCGGACCAGGGCACGGCCGTGCGGCTCGCCCTGCTGGACGCGGTGCTGGGGCAGCATGACGCGCCCTGGCTGGCCGCCGTGGCGGACGGGGCGGAGTCCGGCCCGCTGGCCGGCCTCGCCGAGGTCGCCCGCGCCGCCGGCTGGTGGTGGCCGTACGAGAAGGCCGTGATCGTGGCGGAGCGCCCGGTCGAGCTGCACCGCGACGAGGCGGGCCGTCTCGACCGCGGCGACGGCCCCGCGCTCGCCTTTCCCGACGGCTTCGCGCTGTACGCCTGGCGGGGCATGCCGGTGCCCCCGGCCTTCCTCCAGCAGCTCGGCGAGCTGACCCCGGACCGCATCCGCGAGGAGGAGAACGCGGAGCTGCGCCGGGTGATGCTGGAGCACTACGGCTATGAGCGCTATCTGGACGAGTCCGGGGCGCGGCCGGTGCACCGCGACGAGACCGGGATCCTGTGGCGCATCGAGCTGGACGGGGACGAGCCGGTGGCGATGGTGGAGGTGGTCAACTCCACGCCGGAGCCGGACGGCACCCACCGCACGTACTGGCTGCGCGTGCCGCCCCGGGTCAGGACCGCACGCGAGGGGGTCGCCTGGACCTTCGGGGTGGACGCCGACACCTACCGTCCCGAGCGCGAGACCTGATCTCGGGTCAGATCGCCTTCGTACGCCCGGAATTGCTCCAGGGGCGGTCCAATTGCTCATCTCGGCACCAAAGGTTTGGTCTATACCTTGACTGGTATAGACCAAACCGCTTGAGTGTTCCTCGAAGTTCCAGGGCCCCCCACACGAAGGAGATCGGCCCCATGTGGAGACGACGTGTTCTGGCGCCGCTCGCGGCGACCGCGGCGGTGTGTGCGAGTGTGCTTGTCATGCCCATGGCCTCAGCCTCGGCCTCGACGGCGGGAACGACCGCCCAGGCGGCCTGCGACTACCCGAACTGGGTGGCGGGCAGGGCGTACGTCACCGGCGACATCGTTCGGTACACCGACGGCAAGTACTACCGCGCGGAGCACGACAACCCGGGCTATGACCCGGTGATCAGCACCTGGTACTGGGAGCCCTACACCTGCGGCGGCGAGGGCCAGAACCCGAGCGGCTTCGTGGTGAGCGAGGCGCAGTTCAACCAGATGTTCCCGAACCGGAACTCGTTCTACACCTACCAGGGCCTGACCGCCGCCCTGAGCGCCTACCCCGGCTTCGCCAACACCGGCAGCGACACCGTCAAGAAGCAGGAGGCGGCCGCCTTCCTGGCGAACGTCAACCACGAGACCGGCGGCCTGGTCCACATCGTGGAGCAGAACACCTCCAACTACCCGCACTACTGCGACTGGAACCAGCCCTACGGCTGCCCAGCGGGCCAGGCGGCGTACTACGGCCGCGGACCGATCCAGCTCAGCTGGAACTTCAACTACAAGGCCGCGGGCGACGCGCTCGGCATCGATCTGCTCGGCAACCCCTGGCTGGTGGAGCGGGACGCCGCGGTGTCCTGGAAGACCGCCCTGTGGTTCTGGAACACCCAGCGTGGGGCCGGTTCGATGACCCCGCACGACGCCATGGTCAACCAGCGGGGCTTCGGCGAGACCATCCGCGCGATCAACGGCAGCCTGGAGTGCAACGGCGGCAACCCCGGCCAGGTGCAGAGCCGAATAGACGCCTACCAGCGGTTCGTCCAGATACTCGGTACCACCCCCGGCTCCAACCTCAGCTGCTGACCGGCCGACGACAGCCGAATCACCGCTGACCGGCGCCGAGCGGCTGTCCGGTCCGAAGCGAGGAAATTGAGGTGCGCCGCTCCGCCGCCACGCGCCAGCCTGGAGCACATGGCGTGGACGGTGACGTACGACCTCGAGGAGTTCCGGGCCGCGGCGGGTGGCTTCCTGCGCGCCCACCCGGTCCGGAACACCACCCTGCTCACGGTGGTCTCCTCCCTGGCGGCGGCGGGCAGCGGCAGATACGGCGCCGATCCGCCGGTCTACGGCTGGTGGGCCGGGGAGGAGAAGGGCCCGGCGGAGGGCGCGTTCCTGTGCACCCCGCCCTACCCCCCGCTGCTCTCCCCCCTCTCCGGTGAGGCGGCCCGGTCCCTCGCCCGCACCCTCGCCCGGGACGGCGAGCTGAAGGTCACCGGAGTGAACGCGGGGCGCGAGACCGCCGAGACCTTCGCCTCCGCCTGGCAGGACTTCACCGGTGCGGTGAGCACCGTCGGGCAGACCCACCGGCTCTATCGACTCGACGCCCTCACCCCGCCCGATCCGGCCCCACCGGGGCGGCCCCGGACCGCCACCACCGCCGACCGGGACCTGCTGATCACCTGGTGCGAGGGGTTCGCCCGCGAGACCGACGCGGTGAGGGGCGATGTCACCGCGCAGGTGGACGACAAGCTCGGCCATGACGGGATCACGGTGTGGGAGCTTGACGGCCGGCCGGTGGCCTGCGCCGGGATCAGCCGTACGGTCGCCGACATGGCCCGGGTCGCCCTGGTCTACACCCCGCCCGAGCTGCGCGGACGCGGCTACGCGGGCGCCGCCACGGCCGCCGTGAGCGGGGCCGCGCGGGCCGCCGGGGTGAGGGAACTCCTGCTCTTCACCGATCTCGACAACCCCACCAGCAACGCCCTCTACCAGCGTCTCGGCTACCGCCCGGTGGAGGACCATCTGGTGCTGTCCTTCTCCGCCTCCGCGGAACAAGGTCACCCCTCGTAAGAGTTGTGTCATTGCAGCCCAACGGCACCGCGCGTTGGAGCGCTCCCGCCCTCTCACCCTGGAGGACCCGTGACCGGCTCCCATCCGACACGTTCCCGGCTCACCGCCGCCCTGCGCCCCGCCGCCTTCGGAGCTGATCCCAGCGGGGAGCGGATGGAGCGCATCCGGCGGTCGCCGAACTTCGCCAACGGTGTGTTCGTCAACCCGGTGGGGGCCCGCACCGCCCCGTCCGGCTCGATGCTGAAGTTCGCGTCCACCTACTTCCGCAAGGAGGAGCGGGTGCGCCGGGCCCCGGCCGGGACCGTGCCGGTGCACCCCACCACCGTCGCCGATCTGGCCACCCCGCCCGCGTCCGGGCTGCGGCTGACCTGGATGGGGCACTCCAGTGTGCTCGCGGAGATCGACGGACGGCGGGTGCTGTTCGACCCGGTCTGGGGACAGCGCTGTTCGCCCTTCTCGATGGTGGGGCCCAAGCGGTTGCACCCGGTTCCGGTGCCGCTGCGGGAGCTGGGGCCGGTGGACGCGGTGGTCATCTCCCATGACCACTACGACCATCTGGACATGCCCACGATCCGGGCGCTGGTGCGGAGCCACGCGATGTTCGTCGTCCCGCTCGGGGTGGGGGCCCATCTGGAGCGCTGGGGCGTCCCGGCCGAGCGGATGACCGAGCTGGACTGGCACGAGTCCACCGAGGTCGCCGGGGTCACGCTCACCGCCACCCCGGCCCGCCACTTCTGCGGTCGCGGGCTGCGCAACACCCAGCACACCCTGTGGGCCTCCTGGGTGGTGGCCTGCTCAGGGCGCCGGATCTACCACAGCGGGGACACCGGCTACTTCTCCGGCTTCGCGGAGATCGGCGCGGCGTACGGCCCGTTCGACGCGACCATGATCCAGATCGGTGCCTACTCCGATTACTGGCCCGACATCCACATGACCCCCGAGGAGGGCATGCGGGCCCATCTCGACCTCCAGGGCGGGGACCCGGCGCGGGGGATCATGCTGCCGATCCACTGGGGCACCTTCAACCTCGCCCCGCATCCGTGGGAGGAGCCCGCCGAGGGCACGGTGCGGGCGGCGAAGGAGGCCGGGGCGACCGTGGCCGCGCCGCGTCCCGGCCAGCCGTTCGAGCCGGAGCGCGGGCTGCCGCTGGAGCCGTGGTGGCGGGCGATCGCGGCACGGCCGGTGACCGAGGTGCCGGCCGCGGCCGAGGGCGCGGCCGAGCCGGCCATTCCCGCCGGACCGTCCGGCGCCGGGGCTTCGGGGGCGGCCGGAAAGCGTCCCGGGGCGACCGGCGGCGCGGATCCCGCGATGCCCATCCCCCAGTCGTAGCACGGGGGTTGGCGCCGCCCTCCCGGGGCGGTACGGCACGGCTCGCTTCTTTGTCGAATGGCGCTGAATGGCGTCGAAACCCTTGTGGTGGACACGACGCGCTCGCTTGAATGGTTAGGAAAGGTTCCTAACGGATCGCCTCAGGGTCCGGGGCTGCCCCGGCGCGCCCTGGGGCGGCCGTGCGCACTTCCCCCACAGTCGACAAGGAACGGAGTCCCCATGTCCCCCATGCCCAGGAGGATCGGCCTCGCGGCCGTGGCCGTCACGGTACCGGCCGCGCTCGTCTTCACCGGCGTCGGAGTCGGGCAGGCGTCCGACCACCTGCCGTCCTCGTCGGACGCGCGCCACACCCACTCGGCGCACAAGGCCGCGGCGGCGAGCAACCTGGACGACCCGGCGAAGAAGGAGATCGCCATGAAGCTGGTCTCCAGCGCCGAGAACTCCTCGCTCGACTGGCGCGCCCAGTTCAAGTACATCGAGGACATAGGCGACGGCCGCGGCTACACCGCGGGCATCATCGGATTCTGCTCCGGCACCGGCGACATGCTGGAACTCGTCGAGTACTACACCCAGCAGAAGCCCGGCAACGTCCTGGCCAAGTACCTCCCCGCGCTGCGCGACGTCGACGGCACCGACTCCCATGACGGCCTCGACCCGAACTTCACCAAGGACTGGAAGAAGGCCGCCGGCGACAAGGCGTTCCAGGACGCCCAGGAGCACGAGCGCGACCGCGTCTACTTCAACCCGGCCGTCAAGCAGGGCAAGGGCGACGGCCTGGGCGCGCTCGGCCAGTTCATCTACTACGACGCGATCGTGATGCACGGCCCCGGTGACAGCAAGTACAGCTTCGGTGGCATCCGTAAGACCGCCCTGTCCAAGGCCAAGACCCCGGCGCAGGGCGGCAATGAGACCACCTACCTCAACGCCTTCCTCGACGCCCGTAAGGAGGCCATGAAGAGCGAGGAGGCGCACAGCGACACCAGCCGGGTCGACACCGAGCAGCGGAAGTTCCTCAACGAGAAGAACTTCGACCTGACGCCCCCGTTGAAGTGGAAGGTCTACGGCGACCCGTACGAGATCAACTCCTGACCGCCGCGCCGGTCCCCGCTTGCTAAGCGGGACACTGTCCCATATCTTCAATCGGGACAGTGTCCCGTTTATTTGGCGTGGGGATGGAGTACGGCTATGTCGACATATCTGCTGGTGCACGGTGCCTGGCACAGCGGGCGGTGCTGGGAGCGGGTGGTCCCGCTGCTGACGGCGGCCGGGCATCGGGTGCTGGCGCCGACGCTGACCGGCTACGGCGAGACGGCGCATCTGGCGGGCCCGGAGGTGGGGCTGGATACGCATGTCGACGACATCGTCGGGCTGATCACCGAGGAAGACCTCACCGATGTGGTGCTCGTCGGGCACAGCTACGCCGGACTGGTCATATCGTCCGCGGCCAACCGGGTCCCGGAGCGGATCGGGCATCTGGTCTATCTCGACGCGATGGTCCCGGAGCACGGCGAGAGCGCGGCGGATGTCATGCCCTTCACCCAGGCCATGATCGACCATGCCCTGACGTCCGAGAGCGGCTGGCGGATTCCGCCCATGGCCGGAATGGAGCCGTCCTGGGGCCTGTTCGGGGTCACCGAACCGGCGGATGTGGAGTGGCTGCGGTCGATGCTGTCGGATCAGCCGGTGCGCTGCCTCCAGCAACCGGTCCGGCTGGACAACCCGGCCGTGAACGCGATCCCGCGGACGCATATCCACTGCGTCGCCAATGTGCCGGAGGGCTTCACCCGGCGGCCCGTCCCCGCGATCCAGCCCAACGGCACCCCGGCACAGGTGTGGGAGCTGGAGACCGGCCACGACTGCATGATCACCATGCCCGCCGAACTGACCGAACTGCTGCTCAAGCTCGGCTGAGCCAGTCCCCTCTCGGCTCCTCAGCCCGACGCCGCCTCCACTAGGGCGCGCATGACCCGTACGTCGTCGCCCGCCTCCGGATGCCACTGGACGCCCAGCACGAACGCCTCCGCGTCCGGCAGCTCCACCGCCTCCACCGTTCCGTCGTCCGTCGCGTGGGCCGAGGGGGTCAGGCCCTTGCCCAGGCGGGCCACGGACTGGTGGTGGAAGGTGGGGACGGAGACCGGCTCCGGGAGGATCCCGCCGAGGAGCGTGCCCGGGACCGGCTTCACCTCGTGGTGGTCGAAGACGCCGGGCGGGCCCACATGGCCGTCCAGGTGCTGGACGAGGGTGCCGCCCAGTGAGACGTTCAGGAGCTGGTGGCCCCGGCAGATGCCCAGCAGGGGAGTGCCCGCCGCCAGGGCCGCCTCGATCAGGGCCAGCTCCCAGGCGTCCCGCTCCCGCGCGGGCGGCCCGGTGCGCGGCTCCACCTCGGCCCCGTACCGCACCGGTTCCACATCCGGGCCGCCGGAGATGACGAGCCCGTCGAGGCGGGAGACGACGGACGCGGCGGCGTCCGGGTCCTCGTCCGGCGGCAGCATCGCCGCGAGGCCGCCCGCGCGCTGGACGAGCAGGTGGTAGCCCGAGGGCAGCAGCGCGGCGGGGAGGTTCCACACGCCCCAGCTCGCCGAGGGTTCGAGATAGGTGCTGACGCCGATCAGGGGCTTGGACACCGGGGACTCCGATCTACGTGGATCTGCTTGGGCGCGGGACGGCTTTTGGCCGGGGACCGCTCTCCGCCGCGGGACGGTTCCCGGCCGTGGGACGGTTCTCCGTCGCGGGAACGGTCTCAGTCGCGGGACAGTTCCGCCTCTGCCTCCGCCAGCGCCGCGAACTCCTCCTCCGGCGCGGCCGCGACCAGGCGGTGGCGGCTGTAGAAGGCGAAGTAGGCCAGTGCCACCGCGTAGACACCGAGCGCGATGAAGGCCGCGTCCTTGTCCACCAGGAAGGTGGCCACCAGCGCGGAGCAGGCCAGGACGAAGGCGAGGGACGACGTCACCGTGCCGCCGGGGGTGCGGTAGGGACGCTCCAGGTCCGGTTCGCGGCGGCGCAGGACGATGTGGGAGAGCGACATCAGGGCGTACGAGATGGTGGCGCCGAAGACCGCGGTGTTGAGCATCCGGGCGCCGTCGCCGGTCCACGCCGCGAGCGTGAAGCCGATGGCGCCCGGGACCAGCAGGCCCAGGAAGGGGGCCTTGCGGCTGCTGGTCAGCGAGAGGAAGCGGGGCAGATAGCCGGCCCGGGAGAGCGCGAACAGCTGGCGCGAACCGGCGAAGATCAGCGAGAAGAAGGAGGCCACGAGCCCGGCGAGGCCCGCGTAGTTGACGATGCGGGACAGCACGGTGGCCTTGCCGTCCGGCTGGAGCGCCTCGACCAGCGGGTTGCCCGCGTCCTGTACGGCGCTCGGGCCGCGCGCCCCCGTCGCCGCGAGGAAGGTGAGCAGGGCGAGGAGCAGCAGGATGCCCATGGACCAGGCCATGGCCTTCGGCAGCGTACGGGCCGGGTCCCTGGTCTCCTCCGCCGCCAGCGGCACCCCCTCCACCCCCAGGAAGAACCACATGCCGAAGGGGAACGCCGACCAGATCCCGAGCAGCCCGAACGGCAGCCAGGAGCTCGATCCGAAGGAGGAGTGGTCCGCCGGGATGTCGTTGAGCGAGCCCGCGTCGAAGTCGGTGAGTGCGCCCACGGCGAAGACCAGCAGCGCGGCGACGGCGATGGCGGTCACGACCAGGCTGAACCGCAGGGCCTCGCCCACGCCCCACAGATGGATGCCGATGAAGATGACGAAACACGCCAGATAGACCGGCCATCCGGACTCCAGGCCGAAGAGCCCGAGCGACTCGACGTAGTCGCCGATGAAGATGGAGATGGCGGCGGGCGCCAGGACGTACTCGATGAGGATCGCCGTGCCGGTGAGGAAGCCGCCCCAGGGGCCGAGGGCGCGCCGCGCGAAGCCGTAGCCGCCGCCCGCGGTGGGGAGGATCGCGGCCAGCTCCGCCAGGGCGAACACCATGCAGGCGTACATCAGGCCCATCAGCAGGGCGGCGATGGCGAGACCGCCGAAGCCGCCCTCCGCCAGGCCGAAGTTCCAGCCCGAGAAGTCGCCGGAGACGACGTAGGCGACGCCGAGGCCGGTCAGCAGCAGCGGGCCCGCGCTGCCGCGCCGCAGGGTGCGGCGCTCCAGATACGCGTCCTCGGGGGACGGCGCCGGGCCGCCGCCCGGTGGGGCGCCGCCACCGGAGGCGCCGGCGGATTCGGTGCGGGCGGATTCGGTACCGTCGGCCATGGGGGACACTCCTGCTCCACACGAGGGGGCGATGGCAAAGGTGTGGGGCCATACCTTTGCCGTCCGGTCGGCGATGCGCAAGACCTCTGCGTAAAACCGTGGTGAAGAGCCCCCAAGGACCCCCTGGGGCCGGCCGCTCAGACCAGGAAGCCGCGCAGCAGCGCCGCCGTGCCCTCGCAGTGCTCCCGCATCACCTCGCGCGCCCCGTCCGCGTCCCCGTCCAGCACCGCCTCGACCAGTGCCCCGTGCTGGGCCTGGGAGTGTTCGAGGTTCTTGACCAGCAGCGGGATGCAGTCCAGCAGATCGTTGACGGTCGCGCGGACGGCCGCGTACTGGGCGGCGAGCGACGGTGAGCCCGCCAGCTCCGCGAGCGTGAGGTGGAGCATCGTGTCCAGGCGGCGGTAGTCCGCCAGCGGGGCGTCCCGCGTCGCGTCCAGGGCCGCCCGCAGCCGCCGCGCCCGCCCCGCGTCCAGCCCGTGCGCGGCACACAGCCCTGCCGCGCCCACCTCCAGGACCTCGCGGAACCGCAGGGTGTCCTCGACGTCGACCGCCTCCACCCGGCGCCGCAGCTCGTCCTCGCCGCCGCCCTCGACGGGCTCGGGCCTGGCCCGGACGAAGGTGCCGCCGTAGCGGCCGCGGCGGCTCTCCACGAGCCCCTGGTCCTGGAGCACCTTCAGCACCTCGCGCAGGGTCACCCGGCTGATCCGCAGCCGGTCGGCCAGCTCCCGCTCGGCCGGGAGCCGGCCGCCGTCGGGGACCAGCCCCAGCCGCAGCACCTGGAGTATCTGCTCCAGCGCCTCCTCGAAGCCGTTCCCCGCGCGCACCGGGCGCAGCACCGGCGCCAGCCGGTCGTCCGCCGCGCTCCCGCGCCCACTCCCGCTCTCGCTCATCGAACCGTCCGCACCTACTTCCCAACCAATGGTCTGCGGTATTACCTTAAGGCCACCTCGCGCCCCCCAACCCCTCTCCGCACCCTCCCTCCCCCGAATTCTCCGACGCAGGAGGCCCCACCGTGGCAGACCGCACGCCCCCGCTCTCGGTCGACGAGCTGACCAGACTGGTCGCCGCCGGGGAGATCGACACCGTCGTCCTGGCCTTCACCGATATGCAGGGAAGGCTCCAGGGCAAGCGGTTCGCCGCCCGCTTCTTCCTCGACGACGTCCTGGCACACGGCACCGAGGGCTGCAACTACCTCCTCGCCGTCGACACCGAGATGAACACCGTCGGCGGCTACGCCATGTCCTCCTGGGAGCGCGGCTACGGCGACTTCGCCATGCACGGCGACACCGCCACCCTGCGCCGCACCCCCTGGAACCCCGGCACCGCCCTCCTCACCGCCGATCTCGCCTGGCACGACGGCAGCCCGGTGGCCGCCTCCCCGCGCCAGATCCTGCGCCGTCAGCTCGACCGGCTCGCCGAGCGCGGCTGGACCGCGTACACCGGCACCGAGCTGGAGTTCATGGTCTTCAGGGACAGCTACGAGCACGCGTGGAACACCGGCTACCGCGGGCTGACCCCCGCCAACCAGTACAACGTCGACTACTCCGTCCTCGGCACCGGCCGGGTCGAGCCCCTGCTGCGCCGCATCCGCAACGAGATGGGCGCCGCCGGGATGACCGTCGAGTCGGCCAAGGGGGAGTGCAACCTCGGCCAGCACGAGATCGCCTTCCGCTACGCCGACGCCCTGACCACCTGCGACCAGCACGCCGTCTACAAGACCGGCGCCAAGGAGATCGCCGCCCAGGAGGGCATGGCGCTCACCTTCATGGCCAAGTACGACGAGCGCGAGGGCAACTCCTGCCATATCCACCTCTCGCTGCGCGACGAGGCCGGGCACCCCGTGCTCGCCGACGACGACGGCGAGTACGGCATGTCGAAGACCATGCGCCACTTCCTCGCCGGACAGATCGCCGCGATGCGCGACTTCACCCTCCTCTACGCCCCGAACATCAACTCCTACAAGCGGTTCCGCCCCGGCTCCTTCGCGCCCACCGCCGTCGCCTGGGGCCCGGACAACCGCACCTGCGCGCTGCGGATCATCGGCCACGGCCCCTCCCACCGGCTGGAGAACCGGCTGCCCGGCGGCGACGTCAACCCGTACCTGGCCGTGGCCGGGATGGTGGCCGCCGGGCTCCACGGCGTCGAGAAGGAGCTGGAGCTCCCCGAGGTCTGTACCGGCAACGCCTACACCGGCGGTGCCGAGCACGTCCCGACCTCGCTCCGCGACGCCGCCGAGCTGTGGCGGAACAGCCCCATAGCGCGGGCCGCCTTCGGCGACGAGGTGGTCGAGCACTACCTCAACATGGCGCGCGTCGAGCAGGACGCCTATGACACCGCCGTCACGGACTGGGAGCGCTTCCGGTCCTTCGAGCGCATGTGAGGAACCAGCGAGTGAGCACCGAACACCCCCATGAACACCACATCCTCAACCCGGCCACCGAGGAGGTCATCGCCACCGTCCCCGCCGCCACCCCGGACGAGGTGGCCGCCGCCGTGGCCCGCGCCACCGAGGCGCAGCGCGGCTGGGCCGCGCTCGCGCCCGCCGACCGCGCCCGGCTGCTGCGCCGCTTCGCCGCCGCCGTGGACGGGCACATCGAGGAACTCGCCGCCCTCGAGGTCCGCGAGGCGGGCCACCCCATCGGCAACGCCCGCTGGGAGGCGGGCAACGTCCGCGATCTGCTGGAGTACGCGGCCGGGGGAGCGGAGCGGCTGAGCGGCGCCCAGATCCCGGTGGCGGGCGGCCTCAACGTCACCTTCCACGAACCGCTCGGCGTGGTCGCGGTCATCGCGCCGTGGAACTTCCCCATGCCGATCGCCGCCTGGGGCACCGCGCCCGCCCTGGCCGCCGGAAACGCCGTCGTCCTCAAACCGGCCGAGACCACCCCGCTCACCGCGCTCCGGCTGGCCGAACTCGCCCTGGAGGCGGGCCTGCCCGAGGGGCTGTTCCAGGTGCTGCCCGGGGCCGGGCCGGTGGCCGGGGCCGCGCTGGTCGAGCACCCGGGCGTGGCCAAGGTCGTCTTCACCGGGTCGACGGCCGTCGGCAAGGAGATCATGGCGAAGTGCGCGGCGGGCGTGAAGCGCGTGACGCTCGAACTCGGCGGCAAGAGCCCCAACATCGTCTTCGCCGACGCCGACATCGAGGCGGCGGCGGGCGCCGCCCCCGGCTCGTTCCTCGACAACACCGGCCAGGACTGCTGCGCCCGCAGCCGGATCCTGGTCCAGCGCGGCGTCTACGACCGGTTCATGGAGCTGCTGGCGCCCGCCGTGACGTCGTTCACGGTCGGCGACCCGGCCGACCCCGCCACCGCCATGGGCCCGCTGATCTCGGCCGCCCAGCGGGAGCGCGTACGGTCCTACGTGCCCGAGGACGCGCCGGCCGCGATCCGCGGCGAGGCCCCGAAGGGCAAGGGGTTCTGGTACCCGGCCACCGTGCTGGAGGCCACCGGACCCGGGGACCGCACCGCCGTGGAGGAGATCTTCGGCCCGGTCGCGGTCGTCCTCCCCTTCGAGGACGAGGCCGACGCCGTACGGCTGGCGAACGCGACCGACTACGGCCTCTCCGGCTCGATCTGGACCCGCGACGTGGGCCGCGCGCTGCGCGTCTCGCGCGCCGTCGCCGCCGGGAACCTGTCCGTCAACTCGCACAGCAGCGTGCGGTACGCCACCCCCTTCGGCGGCTACAAGCAGTCCGGCCTGGGCCGGGAGCTGGGCCCCGACGCCCTTGCCGCCTTCACCGAGACCAAGAACGTCTTCATCAGCACCGAGGAGCAGTGACGTGACCGAGACCCCCGTGTGCCGCCGCCTGGTGGGCCGTACCGCCGTCGTCACCGGAGCGGGCAGCGGCATCGGCCTGGCCACCGCGCGCCGCCTGGCCTCCGAGGGCGCGCAGGTCGTCTGCGCCGATATCGACGAGAGCGCGGGCAAGGCCGCCGCCGACGAGGTCGGCGGGGTCTACGTCCGGGTGGACGTGACCGACCCCGAGCAGGTCGAGGCGCTCTTCAAGACCGCCTTCGACACCTACGGTTCGGTGGACGTCGCCTTCAACAACGCCGGGATCTCCCCGCCCGACGACGACTCGATCCTCACCACCGGACTCGACGCCTGGAAGCGGGTCCAGGAGGTCAACCTCACCTCCGTCTATCTGTGCTGCAAGGCCGCGCTGCCGTACATGCGGCGTCAGGGCCGGGGCTCCATCGTCAACACCGCCTCGTTCGTGGCCGTGATGGGCGCCGCCACCTCCCAGATCAGCTACACCGCCTCCAAGGGCGGGGTGCTGGCCATGTCCCGCGAACTGGGCGTGCAGTTCGCCCGCGAGGGCATCCGGGTCAACGCGCTGTGCCCGGGGCCGGTCAACACCCCGCTGCTGAAGGAGCTGTTCGCCAAGGACCCGGAGCGGGCCCAGCGCCGGCTGGTGCACGTACCGGTGGGCCGGTTCGCCGAACCGGAGGAGATCGCCTCCGCCGTGGCCTTCCTGGCCAGCGATGACGCGTCCTTCGTCAACGCCGCCGAGTTCCTCGTGGACGGCGGGATCGCCGGGGCATATGTCACGCCGTTGTAGTCCGGTGCGTAGTCCTGCCATCCGCGGTGTACGGACCCCACCCCTGGCCATAGGCTGACCATGTGACCATGAACACGCCCCCCGGCTGGTACCCCGATCCCGGCTACGCAGGTAACGGCCCCGCCATGGAACGGTGGTGGGACGGCTCGGCCTGGACCGAGTACACGCGTGATGCCTCGGGGTTCGCGGATCCGGCCTTCGGCCCGCCGCCGCCCCCCTACCTGCCGGGGCGGCAGGGGGGACACGGGCACAGCCGGGGCCGGGGCCCGAGGATCGCGGCGCTCTCCGTCGCCGTCGGCGTCGTCGTCGCCGCGATCGTCGGTGGCATCGTGCTGCTGGGCAACGGCGGCGACGGCGGCGGGAACGCCCAGACCGGGCCCGCCCCCAGCACCTCCGCGCCGGACGACGGCGGCGAGCAGGACCCGGACCTCCCCACCCCGGACGACCCCTCGGAGGGGCCCACCGAGAGCCCCAGCGCACCGCCGAGCTACGACCCGGACACCGCCCCGGACCCGGGCAACGGCATCAGCCTGCCGGTGCTCTCCGGTTGGCAGGCGGGGCGCAGCAGCTCCGGCGGCGCGGGCGTCACCACCTCCCGCTACCCCTGCCCGGGCGACCCGTCCACCGACTGTGTGCGCGGCGGCGCCTTCTCCCGGACGGCGGAGGGCTACAAGGCCACCTCCGCCAAGGGCATAGCCAAGGAGGACATCGCGCAGAACGCCGAGGAGTCCTACGGCACCGACAAGGACACCGACCGCAAGGCGTACGGCGGGATCACCTCCCACAAGCAGCTGAAGGCGTCGGCGGTCGAGGTCGCGGGCAAGAAGGGCTATCTGGTCCGCTGGAAGGTGGTGACGAAGAAGGGCGACGACGGCGTCGTGCAGTCGGTGGCGTTCCCCTCGCCCACCATGCCGGGCACGATGGTCGTGGTGCGCTTCGGGTTCGACCAGAGCGACAAGGCGCCGCCGCTCAGCGACATGGACAAGATCGTCAAGGGCATCGAGGCGCTGGCGGGCGACGGCCGGTCCATCTAGCCGCGTTCCCGGCCGCGTTCCAGGCCGTCAGAGGAACGCCGGCCGTTCAGAGGAACGCCGGCCGTCAGAGGAACGTCCTGCCCTCGCCCCGGTACGTCGGCACCTCGGCCACCACCCGGTCCCCCTCGACCAGCCGCAGCGTGTCGAACCGCTCGCACAGCTCACCGGCCTTGGCGTGCCGGAACCACACCTTGTCGCCGATCAGCAGATCGTCGGCGGCCGTGCCCAGCAGCGGGGTCTGCACCTCGCCCGGCCCCTCCATCGAGTCGTACGCGAGCCCCTGGGGCAGATACGGCACCGGCAGCCGGTCCGGGCCCGCCGCGCCCGACGCCGGATAGCCGCCGCCGAGCACCGTCACCACACCCACCCCGGGGCGGCGCACCACCGGCTGGGCGAACAGGGCCGCCGGGCGGCCGCGGAAGGAGGTGTAGTGGTCGAACAGGCGCGGCTGGTAGAGCCCGGACCCGGCGGCGATCTCGGTCACCGCGCCCTCCGCGGCGGTGTGCTGCACACTCCCCGTACCACCGCCGTTGACGAACTCCAGGTCCGCCACGGCCCGCACCGCCCGTACGGCCGCGGCCCGGCGCGCCGCGAGCTCCCGGCGCGCCACGGACTGCATCAGCCGGATGGCGCGCGAGCGCAGCGGGCTCCCGGGCACCGCGTCGCCCACGCCCGCCACATGCCCCTCGTACGCCATCAGCCCGACCAGCCGGAAGCCGGGGCGGTCGGCGATCGCCCGTGCCAGGGCGGCCAGTTGCTCCGGTTCGCGCAGCGGTGAGCGCAGCGCCCCGACCCGCACCCGTCCGCCGAGCATCCGCAGCGAGGTGTCCAATTCCAGGCAGACCCGGACCTCTTCGGTCCCGGCGCGAACGCTGTCGATCAGATCGAGCTGGGAGAGGTCGTCCACCATGACGGTCACGGCCTCGGCGAGCTTGGGGTCACCGGTCAGGGTGGCGAAGCCGTCCCGGTCGGCGGAGGGGTAGGCGAGCAGCACGTCGTCGAACCCCTCGCGCGCCAGCCACAGCGACTCCGGGAGCGTGAAGCTCATGATCCCCGCGAAGCCGTCGAACGCGAGGGCCCGCTCCAACAGCGCGCGGCAGCGCACCGATTTGCTGGCCACGCGGATCGGTTTGCCTCCCGCCCGGCGGACCAGATCCCGTGCGTTGTCGTCAAAGGCACCCAGGTCGACAATCGCCACGGGCGCTTCGAGATGGGCGGTGGCCCGGTCGTACCGGGCCCGGTCAGCGGCGGCAGCGGACATGCACGCAGCTTGCCAGACCGCTATTACCACTGGGTAGAGGGCGGCCGGTGCGCAGGGCACCCGGCTGGCCGTAGAGTGTCGCGCACGCCACGACCGGCAGGTCAGGGGCGGGTTGTCCGTATACGGGCCCGCCTGCCCGAAAGGCGGTGCGGTGGCGCGGCGAACCGGACGGAGCCAGGTGAAGCAGGTCTCGACGGGTGCGAGGGGGTGCAGGTGAGCACCGACGCGGAACAGGCGCACTCACCCCACGGCACGCCCCCACCACGCCCCGCACAACCCCCGCGCACGGCGCCCGAGCGGCCTTCCACGCCCCCGCCGCGCCCCGCCAACGCGCCCGGGTTCACCCCGGATCCGGAGACGCCCGTCCTCGGCGTACGGGCGAAGGCCCCGTTCTCCCCGGGCACCGCCGAGGCGTCCGGCACCCGGCTGCCCCCGCGGCCCTCGACACCGCCGCGCCCGTCCGTGCCGCCGCGCACCGGCGGGCTCTTCGCGGTCGGCGGGCTCTTCGCGGTCGGCGGCGGCCGGCGCCGTCCCCCCAGCCGTACGGCGGCCGCAGCCGCGAGTCTCGTCCTCGGACTCGGGCTGCTCGGCGGGGCGGCGGCCGGAAGCTGGCTGGGCGACGACCCCGGTGCCCCGCCGTCCACCGCCGACACCTACGCCCACGCCCGCTCCGCCTGGCACAGCATCCCCGTGGACGACCTCTTCCCGCGCACCCTGCGCGGCAAGGGCGAGGGCCCCGGCGGCGCCGACCGCGTCTGGACCCGGATAGCCGTCGCCCCCGACAGCAGCTGCGGCGGCGGATTCGATCCGCTGCTCGCCAAAGCGCTGGCCCCGGTGGGCTGCAAACGGCTGGTGCGCGCCACGTACACCGACGCCACCAGCACCAGCGTCACCACCGTCGGAGTGCTGATCACCACCTCGGGACCCACCGGAATGCGGGCGCTTCAGCAGCGCTTCGCCACCGAGAAGCTGGACGAGCGCACCGATCTGATGCCCCGCACATACGCCGCCAAGGGCACCGCCGCGGCCGGTTTCGGCGACGACCAGCGCGCCAGCTGGCGGATCCGGATCCTCACCGACGCCCCCGCCGTCGTCTACACCGTCACCGGCTTCGCCGACGGCCGTGAGGTCACCGATCCGCAGTCGGCGGGCGAGGCGACCCAGCGCGGCGCCACCTCGGCCCCCGCGCAGTCCGGTCTGGGCAACGACGCCCGGGGCATCGCCGACGCGATCGAGGCCGGATTTCGCCGGGCCCTGGCCACGTTCACGGAGACCACCTCATGACCGGGATCGGGCGGCGCATCGCCGTGGCCCTCGCCGCCGCCGGACTGACCCTGGTGCCCGCCGCGCCCGGATACGCCGACGGCATACAGGCCCAGGAGTGGGCGCTGGACACCCTCCACGTCCGCGAGGCGTGGCAGACCACCAAGGGCTCCGGGATCACCGTCGCCGTCCTCGACACCGGCGTCGACGACGGCCACCCCGACCTCGAAGGCCAGGTGTTGCCGGGGAAGGACCTCATCGGCTTCGGCGCCCGGCGCGGCGAACGCGCCTGGGCCCGCCACGGCACCGCCATGGCCGGGATCATCGCCGGACACGGCCATGGCGCCTCCGGCGGCGAAGGTGTGCTGGGCGTCGCCCCCAAGGCCCGGATCCTGCCGGTGCGGGTGATCCTCGAGGACTCCGATCCCGACCGTAAGAAGGCCCGCTCGAGCCGTGGCGGCGCGCTCGCCGCCGGGATCCGCTGGGCGGCCGACCACGGCGCCGACGTCATCAACCTCTCGCTCGGCGACGACAGCGCCTCCGCCCACCCCGAGGCCGCCGAGGACGCCGCCGTGCAGTACGCGCTGCGCAAGGGCGCGGTCGTGGTCGCCTCCGCGGGCAACGGCGGCGAGAAGGGCGACCGGGTCTCCTACCCGGCCGCCTACCCCGGGGTGATCGCCGTGACCGCCGTGGACCGCTACGGCTCCCGCGCCGCCTTCTCCACCCGCCGCTGGTACGCCACCGTCAGCGCACCCGGCGTCGACGTGGTCATCGCCGACCCCGACAAGCGCTACTACGAGGGCTGGGGCACCAGCGCGGCCGCCGCGTTCGTCTCCGGCTCCGTCGCCCTCGTCCGCGCCGCCCACCCCGACCTGAGCCCGCGCCAGATCCGCGGGCTCCTCACCAGGACCGCCCAGGACGTCCCGGAAGGCGGCCGCAGCGACGACCTCGGCGCGGGCCTGGTGAACCCGGCGGCCGCGATCACCGCGGGCGGCAAGCTGAAGCCCGAGGCCCAACGGCCCGCCGCGGCCGCCTCCCCGAACCGCTACTTCGGCAACGGCCCCGGCCACACCCAGGGCGCCCACGACGACTCCGGCCCCAACCAGATGGCCCTCCTCGCCGGGCTCGCCGGCACGGCCCTGGTCATCGCCGCGATATCCCTGTGGCGCGGCTCGGGCCCCCTACGGGTGCCCCCGCGAGTGCGGGCGCTGCTGACGGGGCTTACGGGGACGCGTACGCGCTGAGCGGCGCCCGGCCGCGGCGATGCTCGGTGAAGGCCCCGCTGTGGGTGCGCTGGCGACGGGTTCCGTCGGCCCTGAGCGGCGCCCGGCCGCCGCGTCGGTTCGGGCCCGGTCCGGGCGCCTGTCCGTGGAGATGCGTGCGCGCTGAAGCACGGCGGCGGCTGCCGGGGCGGCGCGGTGGGCGGGCCGGACGCCGGGCCTCGTGGGGTGCCGGGCCGGGGCACCGCAGCGATCGTCGGCTGGGGGCACGGCGGCCGTCGGCCGGGGGCACCACGGCGGCCGTCGGCTGAGGGCGCCGCGGCGGCCGTTGGCCGGGGGCCGTTCCGGAGCGGGCCGGTCAGTCCGATGCGTGCGCGGCGGCCGTCGCCACCGCCGTACGTGCCACCTCTTCCACCAGCGCCACCCCGCCCTCCCGATCGGCATTGCCCTCGGACAGCACCGCGATCAGATAGGGCCGACCGTGTGCCGTCACCTCGCCGACGCTGTTGATGACCCACAGGCCGGTGGCGTCGAGGGGCATCCAGCCGTTCTTGAGCCGCGGCCCGGGGCCGGTGCCGTCCGCGGCGGCCGAGACTCCCCAGGCCTGACCGGCGGTGACGCGGCCCATCAGCGTCCGCAGATACGCCTGGGAGCGCGCGCTCAGCGGGGAGCCGTCCAGGAAGACCGCGCGCGCCAGGGCCAGCTGGTCGGACGCGGTGGTGTGGGTCAGGCCCCAGCGTCCGCGGTCGTCGGCGTGGGTATCGGTCAGCCCGAGCCTCCCCAGCGCGGCCTCGAGGCCGCTCGACCCGCCGATCGGCCCCCACAGCGCCGTCGCCGCGTCGTTGTCACTCCGCTCGATCATCACGGCGGCGTACGCGCGCTCCTGAGCGGTCAGCCGCCGCCCCTCGTCCTGCGCCCCGAGCAGCAGCGCCGCGAGGATGCCGACCTTGATGACGCTCGCGGTGGCGTACGAGCCGTCGCCATGGAACCCGCTCGCCCCCGACCCGGGCTCCAGGAGGGCGACCGAGAAGTCCGCGGCGGAGCCCGCGGCCACGGGCGCGAGCGCGTCGGCGAGCGCGCCGCTCAGTCCGCTCAGCCCGTCCGGGCCGCCGTCGTTCGCGCGTTCCACGCCGTCTCCTTCACTGCCGCCCCTGCCCCGGGTGGGGGTGCGGGGACCTCGGTCTCCTCGCTGTCGATACCCTCGTGGCGTGGCGCTCAAGAACATTCCCGACCCCGGCTTCTCCGGCGACGACGGCTCCGCCGACCCCCGGCTGACCGCGGCGCTCGCCGCCTGGGCCGATGACCGCTCGGCCGAACCGGAGGTGCTCGCCGCGCTCACCGACGCCCGCCTGCTCGTCCCCGTGGTGGCGATCCTCGGTGAGGCTGAAGAGGGGCCCGATGGGCTGCGCCGCGACAAGACCAGCGATATGGCGGTGCCCACGCTCCAGGCCCCGGACGGCCGGCGCGCGCTGCCCGCGTTCACCTCGCTCGAGACGCTGGCCCGCTGGCGCCCGGACGCCCGGCCCGTGGCCGTACCGCTGCGCCAGGCGCTGGAGGCCACCGCCCATGAGAAGGCGGACACACTGGTCCTGGACCTCGCGGGCCCGGTGCCGTACCAGCTGACCGGGCCCGCGCTGCTGGCCCTCGCCGAGGGGCGGACCAGCGCCGATCCGCTCGCCGACCCGGCCGTGACCGACGCGGTGCGTACCGTGCTGGCCGCCGAGCCGGAGGTGCTACGGGCCCATCTGGCCCCGGCGGCGGACGCCGACGGGATGCTCGCGCTCGCCCTGGCGCCGGAGGCGCCCGCGCGCGAGACGGCGCACCGGGTGGCGGGCGCCCTGGCCGCGGACGAGGTGCTGCGGGCGCGGCTGGTGCGCGGGCTGACCCTGGCGCTGCTGCCGCCGGACGCGAACGTCCCCGGCGAGCCGCTCTTCAGCCGCTGAGGGCCGGGCCCGGCTCCTCCCCATTCGGACCAACAGGCGAATCCTCCCGATTCCGCCCACAATGCTTAGGCGACTGGCGGTCGGAATCTGCGTGAGGAGAGCGCCATGGAGACGAGAACGGTCGTAGCGGAGTTCATCGGGACCGCGATGCTGGTCCTCTTCGGAGTCGGCTCGCTGGTCCTGGCGGGCGACTACATCAACGCCCTCGGGATCTCGCTCGCCTTCGGCTTCACGCTGATCGCGATCGCCTTCGCGTTCGGACGCATCTCGGGCTGCCACATCAACCCGGCGGTGACCCTCGGCGTGCTGCTGGCCAGGCGCATCGACATCCGTACGGCCGTCCAGTACTGGGTCGCGCAGTTCGTCGGCGCGATCGTGGGCGCGGCGATACTCTTCCTGCTCGCCAACCAGGTGCCCCGGCTCCAGACGGCCGGTGCCTTCGGCAGCAACGGCTACGGCGGCCGCTCACCGGTGGGTATGGGCGCGGGCGGGGCCTTCCTCGCCGAGGTGCTGCTCACCTTCCTGCTGGTCTTCGTCTTCCTCACGGTGACCCACGCGGTGCCGATGGTCGGCGCCGAACCGGTTCCGGTGGGCCTCGCCCTCGCCGCGGTCAATCTGATCGGCATCCCGCTGACCTGGGCCTCGGTCAATCCGGCGCGCAGCTTCGGCCCCGCGATCTTCGCGGGCGGCGATGCGCTGGGCCAGCTGTGGCTGTTCATCGTGGCGCCGCTGGTCGGCGGGGTGCTCGCCGCGGCGGTGCACCGGTTCACCCATCTCCACCCGGCGGGCCGGGCCGAACAGGAGGAGGCGCATCCGCCTCCGGCGACCGGGCCGTGGGGACGCATGCGCGGCGGCCACCGCCCCGAGGCGGGCGGCCCGGAGACCAAGGGCCCGGAGACCAAGGGCCCGGAGGCGGCCTGAGCGAATGGGGGCGCGGACGGCCCGAGTCGATGCCGGGGCCCGGCCGTGAGCCGTGGGCCCGGCCGTAAGGGGGTGGCCGGTCAGTCGAAGACGGCACTCGGTCAGCCGAGGAAGGCGGTCGGTCAGCCGAGGGCGGCGGTCGGTCAGCCGAAGACCGGGCCGGTGAACTTCTCGCCGGGCCCCTGCCCCGGCTCGTCCGGCACCACCGACGCCTCGCGGAAGGCGAGCTGGAGGGACTTCAGACCGTCCCGCAGCGGGGCCGCGTGGAAGGAGCTGATCTCCGTGGCGCTGGCCGTGACCAGCCCCGCCAGGGCGTTGATCAGCTTCCGCGCCTCGTCCAGGTCCTTGTGCTGGGGTCCCTCCTCGGCCAGGCCCAGATTGACCGCGGCGGCGCTCATCAGGTGCACCGCGACCGTGGTGATCACCTCGACGGCGGGCACATCCGCGATGTCCCGGGTCATCCGGTCGAAGTCGGGGGCCGGCGGCTGCCCGGCGTTGGCGTCGCTCATGGTGGTCGGGGCTCACTTCCTGATGGACGGTGTGCCCCAGCCTAGGCGTCCGCCCGGCACCGTACGCACGGGGCGGGTGAGTTCACAGGAACGGGAGGAGCGACGCGATGGGTGAGCATCCCGCGCGGGTGCTGGTATCGTAGATAAACGACCGGCCGGTCACCTGTGTGTCCGGCCCACAAGTGGAGGCTCCACGCTCCCACCTCCCGGCCCATGGTCGGCAGGTCATCGGTCAGGCTGCGCCCCGCGGTGATATCGCGGCGGTGCTCCCGGTCAATGAGGAGCCCCGCCTGTGTACCGTCCGGGGCGCTTTGTGCGTCACGGCGCGGTGGTCTCAACCGATACAGACTTACGCGGCAGTCCGCCAGGCGGTCGCGTGGTGCAACCGAGGAGGATCCATCAGCGCCGAGCCCCGCATCAACGACCGGATTCGCGTCCCCGAGGTGCGACTCGTCGGTCCCAGCGGCGAGCAGGTCGGCATTGTGCCGCTTGCCAAGGCCCTGGAGCTTGCGCAGGAGTACGACCTCGACCTGGTCGAGGTGGCGGCGAACGCCCGTCCGCCGGTCTGCAAGCTCATGGACTACGGAAAGTTCAAATACGAGTCGGCCATGAAGGCCCGTGAGGCGCGCAAGAACCAGGCGCACACGGTCATCAAGGAGATGAAGCTCCGGCCGAAGATCGACCCGCACGACTACGACACCAAGAAGGGTCACGTCGTCCGGTTCCTCAAGCAGGGCGACAAGGTCAAGATCACGATCATGTTCCGTGGCCGTGAGCAGTCCCGGCCCGAACTGGGCTACCGCCTGCTACAGCGGCTCGCTGAGGACGTCCAGGAGCTGGGCTTCGTGGAGTCCAACCCCAAGCAGGACGGGCGCAACATGATCATGGTTCTCGGTCCGCACAAGAAGAAGACCGAGGCGATGGCCGAAGCCCGCGAGGCGCAGGCCGCCCGAAAGGCGGAGCGCCAGCAGAGCGACAGCCCCGCTGAGGAGCCCGCCGAGGCGTGATGGGCGAGGCGTGAGCCTCGACCGCCCACCCGGAGCCGCACGGCCCCGGAGACCAACCGAAACACATGACGCTTCCGGACGCCCGGATCGCGGTGACCCCCGCGCCCGACCGCCTGGACAGCGCCCTGACGAGGAGAGACGGCGACATGCCGAAGAACAAGACGCACAGCGGTGCCAGCAAGCGCTTCAAGCTCACCGGCTCCGGCAAGGTGGTGCGCCAGCGCGCCGGTCGCCGCCACCTTCTCGAGCACAAGCCGTCCACGCTGACGCGCCGCCTGGCCGGAAAGGTCGAGATGGCCCCTGCCGACGCCAAGAAGATCAAGAAGCTTCTCGGCAAGTGACGCCCCTGCCCCGCTTCGGCGGGGTGCGGCGAGCGCCAGACCGGGACCCACCGGGACCTATTCGTTTCCGGGCCGCGTGAGTCACCCGCGGCCCCGTACAAGGAGTTAAACAAGTGGCACGCGTCAAGCGGGCAGTCAACGCCCACAAGAAGCGCCGGGCGATCCTCGAGCAGGCCAGCGGCTACCGGGGCCAGCGCTCCCGCCTGTACCGCAAGGCCAAGGAGCAGGTCACCCACTCTCTGGTCTACAACTACAACGACCGCAAGAAGCGCAAGGGCGACTTCCGTCAGCTGTGGATCCAGCGCATCAACGCCGCTGCCCGCGCCAATGGCATGACGTACAACCGCTTCATCCAGGGTCTGAAGGCCGCGAACATCGAGGTCGACCGCAAGATTCTGGCGGACCTCGCCGTCAACGACGCGAACGCGTTCGCGGCGCTGGTGGAGGCCGCGCAGAAGGCGCTGCCGAGCGATGTGAACGCGCCGAAGGCCGCGTAACCGCTGCGCTGAGCATTGCCGAGTGGACCCGCAGGTGAACGCACCACCTGCGGGTCCGCGCATGTGGGTGCCCCTTGGGGCTCGCCCCCCCGGCGGCGGCCCCGTGGGGCTCCGCCCCCGGTCGCGGCCTCGTGGGTTTCGCCCCCGGAGTGCGGCCCGGTGACGGTGGCCGGGGTGTGCCCCTGGGGTCTCGTCGCCGGGTGCGGCCCGGTGGCCGGGTTGTGCCCACCCGTCCCTCCCCCAGCTACCGCTGGGATGTGCCCCCTCCGCGGGACGATTGCCCACAACCGGGGTGCGTTCCGCTCTGCGGGATGGCGGCTCCGCAGCTTCGTGCGGCGCTGCCGCCGCGGGGCTTGCGGCGGCGCGGTCGGTACTGCCTCCCCGGGGGCCCGGGGGCTTGCCTCCGGTTTCGGGGAGGGGCGGGGTGGGGGTATTCGCTCCGCGAGGCGATGCCCGCGGCTGGACGCGGCGCTGCCGCTGCGGGGCTTGCGGCGGCGCGGTCGGTACTGCCTCCCCGGGGGCTGGGGGTTTGCCTCTGGTTTCGGGGAGGGGCGGGGTGGGGGTATTCGCTCCGCGAGGCGATGCCCGCGGTTGGACGCGGCGCTGACGCCGCGGGGCTTGCGGCGGCGCGGTCGGCACTCCCTCCCCGGGGGCCCGGGGGCTTGCCTCCGGTTTCGGGGAGGGGCGGGGTCGGGGTAACCGCTCCGCGGGACGATGCCCGCGGCTCGGCGTGCCGCTGCCCCGGCGGGACTGCCCGTGGCGTGGGCGGCCCCTTGCCGGTCCCGGCCCCTTGCCATCACCACATCACACGAGAAAGCGCACGCACCCCATGGCCACCCCCGAATTGACGTCCCTGCGATCGCCACGCGTCACCGCGGCCCGCCGGCTCGCCAAGCGCAGCTTCCGCGGCAAGGAGCGGCGGTTCATCGTCGAGGGGCCGCAGGCCGTACGGGAGGCCATCGCGCATCTCGTGGAGGTGTACGCCACCCCCGAGGCCGCCGAGCGGCACCACGAGATCCTCGACGCCGCCCGCGCGGCGGACATCCCCGTGTTCTCCGCGACCGACGACGTCGTCGCGGAGATGTCCGACACGGTCACCCCGCAGGGCATCGTCGGGCTGTGCCGCTTCCTGGACTCGCCGTTCGAGGAGATCCTGGCCGCCCGGCCGAAGCTGGTCGCCGTGCTCGCGAACGTCCGCGACCCCGGGAACGCCGGCACCGTGCTGCGGTGCGCCGACGCCGCCGGGGCGGACGCGGTGGTGCTGACGGACGCCTCCGTGGACCCGTACAACCCCAAGGCGGTACGCGCCTCCGTCGGCTCCCTCTTCCACCTCCCCGTCGCCGTCGGCGTGCCCGTCGAGCGCGCGGTGAGCGGGCTGCGGGAGGCGGGGGCGCGGGTGCTGGCCGCGGACGGGGCGGGGGAGCGGGACCTGGACTCGGAGCTGGACGAGGGGCTGCTGGGCGCCCCCACCGCCTGGATCTTCGGCAATGAGGCATGGGGCCTGCCGGAGGCTACCCGCGCACTCGCGGACGAGGTGGTGCGCGTTCCGATTCACGGCAGGGCCGAGAGCCTCAACCTCGCCACGGCCGCCGCCGTGTGCCTCTATGCCTCCGCTCGTGCGCAGCGCGCTCCCGCAGGGTGCCGCTCCGTCACATCGACCTAGTAGGGTTGCCCCCTCTGGGAGGGGACCCGAGAGGGGGTGTGGGGATGGACGTCAGGACTTCAGGCGCCAGGGCGGCCGAAGCCCATGCGCCCGGAGCGGAGCCGCCCGGCGGGGCGCAAGGGGAGCAAGACGAGCGGCGCGGCCGCCCGTCCGCCGGGGAGGACCCCCGCGGCGCGCCGGACGCGCTGGGACCGCACCCCGACGATCTGCCCGACGGCCTGGTGGTGGCCGACGAGACCGGCCTGGTCACGTGCTTCAACGCGGCGGCGGCCCGGATCACCGCCACCGACCCCGCGGACGCGATCGGCCGTCGGCTCGAGGTGGCCCTGCCGTTAGAGGACCTGGACGGCCGGCGCTGGTGGGCGCTGACCGATCCGTACGGAGGGCTGGCCATCCGGGCCGGTCAGCCCGAGCGGAACCTGCTGCTGCCGGGCGGCCGCGAGGTGCTGGTCTCGGCCCGCTATGTGCGCGAGCGGCCGACCGGGCCGGTGCGCCGGGTAGTGGTCTGTCTGCGCGGTACCGAGGCCCGCCGCCGCACCGAGCGCAGCCATGCCGAGCTGATCGCGACCGTCGCCCATGAGCTGCGTTCGCCGCTGACGTCCGTGAAGGGTTTCACGGCCACGTTGCTGGCCAAGTGGGAGCGGTTCACCGACGACCAGAAGCGGCTGATGCTGGAGACCGTGGACGCCGACGCCAACCGGGTCACCCGGCTGATCGCCGAGCTGCTGGACATCTCCCGGATCGACTCCGGGCGGCTGGAGGTGCGCCGCCAGCCGGTGGATCTCGCCGCCGCCGTCCGCCGCCATGTGCAGGCGCTCACCGCGGCCGGGCACACCGCCGAGCGGTTCCTGATCCGGGTCAGGGGGCCGCTGCCCAGGCTATGGGCCGATCCGGACAAGATCGATCAGGTGCTGGGCAACCTGCTGGAAAACGCGGTGCGCCACGGCGAGGGAACGGTCACCATTGATATAGCGCCCGCACCGGCCAAGCCGGTCGCGGAAGGCCCCCCTGAAGGCCCCACTGTCGAAAGGACGGCCGTCACCGTGAGCGACGAGGGCCCCGGTATCCCGGAGGAGTCGATGAGCCGCGTCTTCACCCGCTTCTGGCGGGGCAGCAAGCGCGGCGGCACCGGCCTGGGGCTCTACATCGTCAAGGGCATCGTCGAGGCCCACGGTGGCGCGATCACCGTCGACCGGGCCCGCGGCGGCGGCGCGGAGTTCCGATTTACCCTGCCCGTGGGCACCCCGGCCTATCTGGCCTGATCCACCCGCGGGCTTCTCCAGCACGGGGCGGACCCCGATCGCGACGGCCGTCGCGCGGCGTCCCCCGGAACAGCGCCCCTCTCGCGCCCCTTAGACTCGGGCTTTGGCACCTTTGGCGTCCCCTGCACGGGGCGCAGCGGTCGCAGCCAGTCGAGCCGGGGTCGCGCAGCCGGGGGGCACCTCCCAGCGGTAGCTGGGGGACAAACGGAAGCACGGGAAGAGATGTCGGCACCCAATAAGTCGTACGACCCTGTCGAGGTCGAGGCACTGAAACCGGAAGAGATCGCCCGCAGGCGGGACGAGGCGCTCGCCGCCATCGCCGCGGCCGGGGACCTCGAGGCGCTGCGCGAGGTGAAGGTCGCCCACACCGGCGACCGCTCGCCGCTGGCGCTCGCCAACCGCGAGATCGGCGCCCTGCCGCCGCACGCCAAGGCGGACGCGGGCAAGCGCGTCGGCCAGGCCCGCGGCCAGGTCAACCAGGCGCTGAAGACCCGGCAGGAGGAGCTGGAGGCGGAGCGTGACGCCCGGGTGCTGGTCGAGGAGGCGGTGGACGTCACCCTGCCGTACGACCGCACCCCGGCCGGCGCCCGCCACCCGATCACCACGTTCTCCGAGCGCATCGAGGACGTCTTCGTGGCGATGGGCTACGAGGTCGCCGAGGGCCCCGAGGCGGAGGCCGAGTGGTTCAACTTCGACGCGCTCAACTTCCCGCCCGACCACCCCGCCCGCGAGATGCAGGACACCTTCTTCGTGCGCGGCGCCAAGGGCGACCAGGACGGCGAGGGCTCCGGTGTGGTGCTGCGCACCCACACCTCGCCGGTGCAGATCCGGTCGATGATCGACCGCGAGCCGCCCATCTATGTGATCTGCCCGGGCCGCACCTACCGCACCGATGAGCTGGACGCCACCCACACCCCCGTCTTCCACCAGGTGGAGCTGCTCGCCATCGACGAGGGCCTGACCATGGCCGACCTCAAGGGCACGCTCGACCACATGGTGCGGGCGCTGTTCGGCGAGGGCATGTCCACCCGGCTGCGGCCGAACTTCTTCCCGTTCACCGAGCCGTCCGCCGAGATGGACATGCTGTGCTACGTGTGCCGCGGCGAGTCCGTGGGCAACCCGGACCGGCCCTGCCGCACCTGCTCCAGCGAGGGCTGGATCGAGCTTGGCGGCTGCGGGATGGTCAACCCGCGGGTGCTCATCGCCTGCGGTGTCGACCCGGACCGGTACAGCGGCTTCGCCTTCGGCTTCGGCATCGAGCGGATGCTGATGTTCCGGCACAACGTGGAAGACATGCGAGACATGGTCGAGGGTGATGTGCGCTTCACCCGGCCCTTCGGGATGGAGATCTGATGCGGGTCCCGCTTTCTTGGCTGCGGGAGTACGTCGACCTGCCCGCCGGTGAGGCCGGCCGTGACGTACAGGCCAAACTCGTCGCCGCCGGTCTCGAGGTCGAGACGGTCGAGCAGCTCGGCGCGGGGCTCAAGGGCCCCCTGGTCGTCGGGCAGGTGCTGACCATCGAGGAGCTGGAGGGCTTCAAGAAGCCGATCCGCTTCTGCACCGTGGACGTCGGCCGGGCCAACGGGACCGGTGAGCCGCAGGAGATCGTCTGTGGCGCGCGGAACTTCGCGGCCGGCGACAAGGTCGTGGTCGTGCTGCCCGGCGCCGAGCTGCCCGGCGGCTTCGCGATCTCCGCGCGCAAGACCTACGGCAAGGTCTCGCACGGCATGATCTGCTCCAGCGACGAGCTGGGCATGGGGGACGACGGCTCGCACGGCATCATCGTGCTGCCGCCGGAGTACGAGGTCGGCACCGACGCGATCGAGCTGCTCCAGCTCGTCGACGAGGTCCTCGACATCGCCGTCACCCCGGACCGGGGCTACTGCCTGTCGATGCGCGGGGTCGCCCGGGAGACCGCGACCGCCTACGAGCTGCCGCTGCGCGACCCGGCCCTGCTCGACGTGCCCGCGCCCAACAGCCACGGCTACCCGGTCAAGGTCGCCGACCCGGTCGGCTGCGACCGCTTCACCGCCCGCACCGTCACCGGGCTCGACCCCGAGGCGCACTCCCCGATCTGGCTCCAGCGCCGGCTCCAGAAGGCCGGGATGCGCCCGGTCTCGCTCGCCGTCGACATCACCAACTACGTGATGCTCGAACTGGGCCAGCCGCTGCACGCCTACGACCGCTCCCGGATCACCGGGGCGATCGGGGTGCGCCGCGCGGGGCCGGGCGAGAAGCTCACCACCCTCGACGGCACCCAGCGCGTCCTGGACGCCGAGGACCTCGTCATCACCGACGAGACCGGCCCCATCGGCCTCGCCGGTGTCATGGGCGGTGCCAACACCGAGATCGCGGACACCGTCGCCGACCCCGAGTCCGGCCAGGTGGCGGGCACCACCGAAGTGGTCATCGAGGCCGCCCACTTCGCCCCCGTATCGGTCGCCCGCACCGCCCGCCGCCACAAGCTGTCCTCCGAGGCGTCCCGCCGGTTCGAGCGCGGAGTCGACCCCGAGGCCACCTCGGCGGCCGCGCAGCGCACCGTCGATCTGCTGGTGCTGCTCGCGGGCGGCACCGCCGAGGTGGGCGTCACCGAGATCATCGCGCCCAGCGCCCCGCACACCATCACGCTGCCCGCCGACCACCCGGACAAGGTCGCGGGGGTCTCCTACGGCCGCGAGACCGTGGTGCGCCGGCTCCAGCAGATCGGCTGTGATGTCTACGGCGCCGACGACCTCACCGTCACCGTCCCCAGCTGGCGGCCCGACCTCACCGACCCCAACGACCTGGCCGAGGAGGTCATCCGGCTCGAGGGGTACGAGAACCTCCCCTCGACCCTGCCCCAGCCCCCCGCCGGTCGCGGGCTGACCGAGCGTCAGCGGCTGCACCGCCGGGTCGGCCGGGCGCTGGCCGGGGCCGGATATGTCGAGGCGCTGAACTACCCGTTCCTCGGCGAGGAGGTGCTCGACCAGTTCGGGCTGGCCGCCGATGACCCGAGGCGCGATCTGGTCCGGCTGGTCAACCCGCTGTCGGACACCGAGCCCGCGCTCCGTACGACGCTGCTGCCGGGGCTGCTCGGCGCGCTGCGCCGCAATGTCGGCCGCGGCGAGCACGACCTCGCGCTCTTCGAGACGGGTCTGGTCTTCCGCGCCACCGGTGATGAGCCGCCCGCGGCCGTCCTGCCCGTCGACCGCCGTCCCACCGACGAGCAGATCGCCGAGCTCGACGCGGCGCTGCCGCACCAGCCGCGCCGCGCCGCCGTCGTCCTCGCGGGCGACCGGGAGCAGGCCGGCTGGTGGGGCAAGGGCACTCCGGTGAGCTGGGCCGACGCCGTCGAGGCGGGCCGGGTCGTGGCACGCGAGGCGGGCGCCGAGCTGATCGTCCGCCAGGACCAGCAGGACCCGTGGCACCCGGGACGCTGCGCCGCGCTGCTGGCCGTGGTCGACGGCGAGGAGATCCTCGTCGGCAACGCCGGTGAGCTCCACCCCAGGGTCACCAAGGCCCTGGGCCTGCCCGAGCGCACCTGCGCGATGGAGATCGAGCTCGACCGCCTCGAGCAGGCCGGCGCCGGCCGCGTGGAGGCGCCCCACGTCTCCACCTTCCCGGTGGCCACCCAGGACGTCGCGCTGGTCGTGGACGCGTCCGTGCCCGCGGCCGAGGTCGAGACGGCGCTGCGCGAGGGCGCGGGGGAACTGCTGGAATCCCTCCGCCTGTTCGACGTCTTCACCGGTGAGCAGCTTGGCGAGGGCAGGAAGTCGCTGGCCTACGCGCTGCGCTTCCGCGCCCCGGACCGCACGCTGACCGCCGAGGAGATCGCCGCGTCCCGCGACGCCGCGGTGTCGGCGGCCACCGGCCGCACGGGCGCCACCCTGCGCGGAGCCTGACGGCGACCGGCTACAGCCACTCGCCGTGAACACGGCGATGGGGCGCGTCCCGCATCGGGGCGCGCCCCATCGCCGTGCTGGCTTCCACGGTGACCGTCACGGACCGTGCCCGTCCTCCCGCTGCCAGACCAGTCTGACCGTGAAGTTCCCCTCGGCCGCCGTTTTGGCGATCACCGCTCCGGCCTCGGCGTTGATCTTCACGCCGAGTTCGACTTCGACCGTGCTCGGCGGGTTGGGGAGCGTGGTCAGCCGGTCCAGGAGCGTCGCGGCGGCGGCCCGGACCTGGTCGAAGCTCTCGCCCAGCGTCCGTGCGGCGGTTCCCGCGACCTCGCCCGGCCGGGCGGCGCGCACGATGCCGGAGGCGGTGTGGTCGACCTCCACCACCACCGCTTCCGCGCCGCCCGAGTCCTCGGAACCGTTCAGCGGCACCCGGATGAGCCGTGTCTCGGTCACGCGTCCCTACCCCTTCCTCGTGCACAACGCTCCCCGGTACGCACCGGGGGGCAGCTTCTCGCCGACGGTCGGCGGCAGCGTCTCATCGCCGAGGATGTCGCACAGGTGCGCCATCCACCGCGTGGCCTCGGGAGTCGACGGGCGCTTGGCCGGAGTCGCGGTGGGGCGGCCGGTACTGGTGGTGGGTCCGGGCAACCGGTGCAGCGGATCGCCCTTGCCGGGGCCGACGACGGCGACCAGGCCACGCTCCAACAGGACCGCCGACGGGTCGTCGCCCGGGCCGAGCAGGTCGATCTGCCATCGGCTGTCCACTCTGGTGAGGAAGCCGTCGTCCGTTGAACCGCCGGGGGAGGGGGACGAGGAAGAGGACGGGACGGAGGCGTTGGGGACTTCTCCGTAGACCAGGGTCCGTGAGCCGCCGGTGGAGACGGTGACCCCGGTCACCACGTCCTGCTGGGAGGAGCGCTTCTGGCGGAGGAGCCGTCCGCTCGGCAGTTGGTAGACGGACAGCCGGTGGTCGACCTTCAGATCGCCGATCCGGGTTTCCGCGACGGCCACCCGGGTGAGGTCCGGGCTCACGTCCGCCCACACGCTCTTCTTGGCCGAGCTCGGGAAGGCGAACAGCCGGTGCCCGCGCGGTGACGACCCGCTCAGGTCCCATCGCTTCACGGAGACAGTCGTGCCCAAGGACGCTCCCTTTGCCGTCTCGTTCATCGTGATCAGGCGTTTCCCGCCGTTGTCCAGCCACAGCGCGGTGACCGGCTCCGGCAGGCCGGGCATGGTCTTCTCGATCCGGCCGGTGGCGGTGTCCCAGAGCACGAGACGGCCGTCTTCGCCGAAGAGACCGGTCTGGCCCAGCAGCACCGAGCCATCGGGGGAGAAGGCGAACCGCGCGTACGTCGTCGGCATCGTGAGGCCGGGGATGTCGGGGAGCTCGAAGTCGGGGAACTCCAGGTCGGGGAAGCCCGGTATCTCCCGCGACGTGTCCGGAATCGGATCGCCCTTCTCGGGGCGCGCCAGCGTCCGGTCCTGCCCGGTGCGCACGTCGTACAGGTGCACCGGCAATCCGCGCGGGTCGTTCGACGGAGTCGACTGCCCGCCACTGGGGTTCGAGAAGAGTGGTGCTTCGGCCATGGCCACCAGGGAGCCGTCCGGGCTGACCGCCGTGACGTCCGCGTCACGCCCGGCGGGCAGCCGGCGCCGTACCCCGCCGTCGGTGCGTTCCAGTACGACCACCTCGCCGGCGGCGTTCCGCGAGGCGATCACCTGCCCTTCGGCGTCGATGAGGGACGAGCCCGGCAGGGGGCCGGCCATGTCCGTGAGGAGTGCGTTCATCGACGGGTACCGGGGGGCGAGGAGGTCGGCGAAGCCGTACCGCGCGTACATCTCACCGAGGCGCGCCCGGGTCTGCTCGGTGTCCTGCGTCCGGTAGGCGCGCAGGGCCAGCAGCAGTGCCGTGTACGCGGCCCCGGTGTCGGTGGCGCCGGTCTCGGCGTCGCGCGACTGCTGGAGCAGGACCCGGGACGCCCGGGTGGCCGAGTCCGTGGTGACGTCCTGTTGCCAGGACCGGACCGCCAGCCCCAGAACGCCTCCGATGAGGGCGAGCACGACGACGAGGGCGACGATCACGGTACGGCGGCGCTGGGCGCCGCGGACGCTCGCCTCGATGTATTCCTTCTCCGCCGGAAGCAGCTCGTCCTGGCGTCGCGCGTGCCACTCCCGGGCGTCCCGCAGATCCGCCCCGCGCAGCAGCCGGCCCCGGGACCGCTTGTCGGCGGCCCACGCGGCGATGCGTCGGCGCAGGTCCTCCTGCCACACCCGGAAGCCGCGGTCGGCCTCGAAGAACGCGCGCAGCCGGCTCCAGTGCGTCAGCAGCGTCTCATGGGCCAGCTCCACGGTCTCCTCGGGCGGCCCGTCGCCGGGGCGGTACTCCTCGCCGGGCACGACCAGGCGCGTGGTCATCAGCCGCTGGGCGATCCGCCATTGCTCGGGCGGCAGTTCGGAGCGGGTCAGGGTGCGGCGGGTGGGCTCGACCCGGCCGTCGCCGGGGTGGGCGAGCTGGACGAGCAGCGTGCGGGCGGCCCGGTGCTCCTCCTCGGTGAGGGCGCCGGTCCAGATCTGTTCCGCATGGGTCACCAGCGCGTCGTTGACGCGGCCCAGGGACTCGTACGCGGCGTGTCCCATGACGCCCCGCCGCTGGCGCTCCCACAGCTTGGTGAGGGTGAACTCCAGCAGGGGCAGCCGGCCCGGATCGTTGCCGAGGTCGGCCAGGATCCGGTCCACCAGCCCCGGTTCGTAGCGGACGCCGGTGTGGAGCAGCGGACGCTCGATGGCCGCGCGCAGCTCCTCGTCGGACATCGCTCCCACGGTGAACAGCCGGTCGCCCGCGAACAGCGGGGCGAGCCCGGGGTGGTGGAGGGCGGGGGTGAGGAAGTCGGCGCGCAGGGTGGTGACGACCCGCAGCCGGGACCCGGGGTGCAGAGCGTGCCCGAGCGCGGCCGCCAGCGCGTCCAGCTCCGCCCGCTCGGTACCGATGAGCGCTTCTTCGAACTGGTCGGCCACCACGAGCAGCCGGTCCTTGCCCTGGCGCTGGAGCAGCCGGTCGACGACCGCGGGCAGCTGGCCCGTGCGCACCAGATCCGTCAGTCCGGGCAGCCCGGTCAGGCGGGCGGTCTCGGTCAGGTCCGGTTCGAGGCGCGGAAGCAGGGCCAGGGCCAGGGCGGTGAGCGGGCTCCGGCCGAGCTGTCCGGGGCGGAAGGCGATGATTTCCAGGTCCCGGCGGCCGCGCAGCCGCGGCAGCGCCCCGGCGTGCAGCAAGGAGGACTTGCCGCAGCCGGACGGTCCGACCAGGCTGATCGCCGGTGCGTAGCCGAGCAGGTCGACGATGCGCCGGGCCGGCTCCTCCCGGCCGTGGAACAGCCGGGCGTCGCGCTCCTCGAAGGGCTCCAGGGCCCGGAACGGGCAAGCGGGCAGCGCCGTTTCGCCCAGCGTCGAGGAGCTCTCGCGGAGCGTCTGCGTCGGGATGAGATAGGCCGTGCGCACATCCGGCCTGTCGTCGGCGGCGACGACCATTCCGACCACGCCGCCCTCGGCCACATCCCAGACCGGAGCGCCCGAGAAGCCGGTCTGTACGCGGTGCTCGCTGGACGAATCCGTGTCGTACTGCAACCAGCCGGCGCCGGTCCGACCGCGCAGCCAGCCGACGCTCCACGCGCCGTCGTCGTAGGCGGTGGGAAAGCCGAAGGTGCGCACGCGGCGGTCCGGTTCGGCCACGTCCTCCACGAGCCGGGCCACCGTCGCCCTGGCGGGTGGATCGGTGAGCAGGCGCAGGACGGCGACGTCTCCGGATCCATCGGCCCGGACCGGGGTCCAGGAGGCGATCCGCACCTCCATGCGCCGGCCGGCCTCCGCCAGGGGGAAGTCGACCCATAATCGTCCGGCCGGTGGCTCCGCGAGCGGGTCGGACGGGATGCCCAGCGCTCTGGCCACGACATGGGCACAGGTGATCACTTCGCGGTATCCGCTGAGGAATCCGGCTCCCTCGGGCCGCCCGTCGGCGCCCAGAATCCTCACCACCGAGGCGTCACTCGGCGCGGCTGTGTCCTGTTTCACGAGGCCCCCCACACTCGGTCAACAGCTTTGGGGGAGTCGCGTACGCACCGCCTCCCCCAAGCGATGAATGACACAAGTGTGACCGCGCTCACCTCGTAGGGCAATCCAATTGGCGACAGCCGACAGCCGACACCGCGTCCGCGGTACGGCGGCGTGTTCGGGTGGGTGCCCGGGACACGGTCACCCGATCAGGTGAGATGCGGAGGCGGCTGGTCCAATTGTCAGAAGCTGTCGCAAGAATCGTGCCGGTCGTACGGCCCATGCGGGACCGACCGTCCGGGGGCCCGGCCGACCGCCTCATTGGCCGGCGTTGGGGGCGACACATGATCGGGACATCGGCAGTCGGCGGCGCGTTCGTACGGAGGGCACGGAATCTGCGGGCGGCCGCCCGCGCCGTTCCCTGTCTGTGGGTGCTGGGCGTCATCTGCTGGGAGCTGCTGACCCCGCACCACACCGAGGTCGTCCCGCTCATCGCCGCGGCACCCGCCATCGCCTGCGCGAGCGGTGGCCGCCGCCGATGCGTTCTGCTGCTCGGCGGCGCCGGCCTGCTGTTCGCCCTCGCTCCTCCGACCGCGCTGGAGCCCGACGGCGAGGTGGAGGAGCCGCACGCACCACTGGTCACCTGCTGCGCCATCGTCGGCGTGGCCGTCGGCGGCTATCTCGCGGCGGGCCGCAAGGTGCGGCTGGTCCGCGAGTTGGAGGAGCTACGGGCGGTGGCCGCCGCGGCGCAGGACGTGGTGCTGCGGCCGCTTCCGGCCCGGCTGAACGGCATCGAGCTGGCGGGCGGCCATCTGTCGGCCAGCCGGGGCGCCGCCGTCGGCGGCGATCTGTACGAGACGCTGGCCACCCCGTACGGCGTCCGCGTCATCATCGGCGATGTGCGCGGGCACGGCCTCGCCGCGATCGGCAGCGTGGCCGCCGTCCTCGGCAGCTTCCGCGAGGCCGCCCACGAGGAACCCCGGCTCGGCGGCGTGCTGCGCCGGCTCGACCGCGCACTGGAGCGCCATCTGCGGGCCCGCGCCGAGGGGGAGTGCCCGCTGGACAGCCATGTGGACGAGGAGTTCGTCACCGTCCTGCTGCTGGAGGTGGGCCGGGACGGCGAGGTCACCACGCTCAACTGCGGCCACCCCTGGCCGCACCGCCTCCGCGAACAGCCCGTGGGCCCGGCCCTGGCCCGGCAGACCGCGCCCGGCGAGGTGCTGCCGCCGCTCGGCCTCTTCCCGCTCCCCGCCGAACTCCCCACCGCCCGCTGGGGCGCCCTGGAGACCGGCGACACCCTGGTGCTGCACACCGACGGCGCCGAGGACGCCCGCGACGCCCACGGCACGTTCTTCCCGCTGCGCCGCGCCCTGTCCGAGGCCGCGGGCGCCGGACCACTCGTCCCGGCGGCGGTCGTGGCGGGGGTGCGCTCGGCGCTGCTGCGTCACACCGGGGGTCGGCTCGCCGACGACGTCGCACTGCTCGCCCTGCGCTACGACCACTGCCCGCTCTCGACCCCCACGGCCCTCACCCGCCCCGCCGCCGACGCCCACCGGCCGTGAGGAAACGTCCGGCGGACCATGGCGCCTACGGCGGGCCACGCGGCGGAGCCGCATATCGGTGCTTCCCCCTCCCCGCCCCTTCCCGGCACCTGACGATATGCGGCTCCGCCGCGTGGGGGGCTTCGCCCCGGACCCCGATGCCGGGGTTTCGCCCCAGGCCGCGGAAACCGGGGTTTCGCCCCAGGCCTCGATGCCGGGGTTTCGCTCCAGGCCCCGGAAACCGGGGTTTCGCCCCAGGCCTCGATGCCGGGGCTCTGCCTCAGGCCCCGATGCCGGGGCTGCGCCCCAAGCCTCGATGCCGGGGTTTCGCCCCAGGCCCCGAAACCCGGGCCGCGCCCCAGGCCCCGAGACCGGGGTTCCGCCCCTTCCCGATACCAGGGGGTGTGCCCCAGGCACCAGGGGGCCAGGGGCGGAGCCCCTGCCGCGCGGTGGTGGCGGAGCGGCATATCGAGGTTGCGGGAAGGGGCGGGGAGGGGAACGGCCCCGCTGGGCCCCACCTCGTCCCGATTCACACCCCGTGCGAATCGCGCTCCATTACGCTGGCGCCACCGAGCGCTTGGGGAGGGCGAGATGGAGCCCAACACACTGCTCGACTCCGTGCTCGACGAGGCCGGAGTCTCCCACGCGGGGCTGGCCGCGCATGTCAACGAGGCGGGCAGAGCACGGGGGATGAAGCTGCGGTATGAACACACCGCCGTGGCCCGGTGGCTGAAGGGGCAGCGGCCGCGCGGCCAGGTGCCGGACCTCATCTGCGAGGTGCTGGGCGAGCGGCTGCACCGCGCCCTCACCCTGGACGACATCGGCCTCGGCACCCCCGGCAGCGTCCGCGGCCCCGCCACCCCGCTCTCCGGATTCGTCGAGCGCGCCACCGCGCTGTGGCGCTCCGACGAACAGCAGCGCCCGCATGTCGTCGAGGCCCCGGCGGTCACCGGCACCCCCGCCGTCATCCCGGTGTGGGAGTGGGAGAACCCTCCCGAGGACTCCGATGTCTCCCGGCGCGGGCTGACCCGCGTCAGCATGACCGACATCGAGACGCTGCGCGCCGCCCGCGCCCACTACGAGCAGATGTACCGCAAGGCCGGCGGTGTCGCGACCCGGACCCGGGTGGTGGGGTTCCTCAACTCCGAGGCCGCGCCGCTGCTGCGCGGCGCGTACGCCGACGACACCGGCCGCCAGCTGCACCGGGCGACCGGCGGCCTGGTGGCCATCGCCGGGATCTGCGCGTACGACTCCAACGCGCACGGCCTGGCCCAGCGCTACTTCCACCAGGCGCTGCGGCTCGCCAAGGCCAGCGGCGACCGGGGCCTGGGCGCGTATGTGATAGCGCTGCTGGTCAACCAGTCCCTCTTCATGAAGGAGTACCGGCAGGCGGTCGCCTTCGCCGAGTCGGCGCTGCGCGCCGCGGGTTCCCAGATCACCCCCGCGCTCGCCGCCGACCTCTACGCCATGCAGGCCAAGGCGTACGCCCGGCTCGGCGACGGCGCCGGGGCGCTGTCCTGCATCCGGCGCGCCGAGACCGCCGCCGACCGGATCAGACCGGGCCAGGAGCCCGACGAGACCGGCTATGTCCAGCCCGGTCTGGTGAACATCCAGGTGGCCGAGGCGCTGCTGAGCCTCGGCGACCTCGGTGGCGCCCGCGAGCACGCCACCGCCGCGGTCGGCACCCCCGCCCACGACCGGGGCCGGGTGCACCGGCTCGCCATGCTCACCCATATCGAACTGCGCCAGGGCGAGGCGGACCTGGCGGGCGCCACGGCGGTGGAGATGACCGAGCGGGCGCGGGGCATGGAGTCCCAGCGGTTACGCGACCGGCTGCGGGCGGTACGGGAACACCTCGCGGCGAGCGGAAGCGCCGCGACGGCCGAGGCCGCCGAACTCATCGACGGGGCACTGCGCGTTCCTCTGTGACCGCGGTTCCGCTCGCGGGTCCGCACTCTCGTCAGCGGGTGGCCCAGGATGGCCTCCCGTGCGACGAAAGGTGGCTGACAGTGCGCTGGAAGAACCTCAGGGAGCGGACCGTGTACGAGAACCGATGGTTCCGGGTCAACCTCGCCGATGTCCGGCTCCCCGACGGACGTCAACTCGACCACTATCTGATCCGGCTGCGCCCGGTGGCCGTGGCCACCGCGGTCAACGCGGCCAACGAGGTGCTGCTGCTGTGGCGGCACCGGTTCATCACCGACGCCTGGGGCTGGGAGCTGGCCGCGGGCGTCGTCGAGGACGGCGAGGAGATCGCCGACGCCGCGGCCCGGGAGATGGAGGAGGAGACCGGCTGGCGGCCCGGCCCGCTGCGTCATCTGCTCTCCGTCGAGCCGTCCAACGGGCTCACCGACGCACGGCACCACATCTACTGGGCCGAGGAGGCGTCGTACGTCGGACACCCGGAGGACGACTTCGAGTCGGACCGCCGCGAGTGGGTGCCGCTGAAGCTGGTGCCCGACCTGGTGGCGCGGGGCGAGGTGCCCGCGGCCAACATGGCGGCCGCGCTGCTGCTGCTCCACCACATCAGGCTCGGCTAGGGTCAGAACGACCCTGGGCCGGGCCGGCGGCCGTCCGGGCTAGTGTCCCGCCGCCTGCCATACCGCGACGGCCAGGGCGGACAGCCCGGTCAGCGCGGCGATGGAGGGCAGCGGCCAGCGTCCGTGCTCCAGTATCCGTATCCGCCCGCCCAGTTGGTTCACGTCCTCCTCAGCCTGCTCTCCGCGGTGGTCGAGCAGGGCGAGCCGGCCGTCGACGCGGGTGAAGCCCACTTCGACGGTCCGGCGCAGTTCCGCGAGCTCCACGGCTAACGCGGCTTGCTCGGGCTCGGTGGTCACGGGTTGATCCCCTTCCGGATGTAACGTCCATGCAGTGGTGACGCTCCGAGTCAAGCGCATGCCCAGGTGGTGCGGGAGCGTGTGTGGGGATGGTGTGTGAGTCACCGGCGCACACCCCGTGCGAAAGGCGGTACTCAGCGGATACCCGGCGGGTACTCAGCGGGTACCCGGCGGGTACTCATGGGGGACGGCGGTCTCCGGGAAGGGGCCGTGAGGGGCGGGCGGACCGGATGGATCGCGTCCATCCACAGGCCGGACGGAAGGGACGGATGTGGCACTGATCGCCGCTCCGATGTGGGAATTCGGTGCCGACCAGGGAGTGCGGCAGTTCGCCGAGCTCGGCGTCGCGCTGGTGCTGTCCACCCTGATCGGGCTCGAGAGGGCGGTGCAGCAGAAGAGCGCCGGGCTGCGCACCCACACCCTGGTGGGTGTGGGCAGCGCCCTGTTCATGCAGGTCTCCCAGTACGGCTTCAGCGATGTGCTGTTCCGCGACCACGTCGGCCTCGACCCCTCGCGGGTGGCGGCGCAGATCGTCTCCGGTATCGGCTTCATCGGGGGCGGCCTGATCTTCGTCCGGCGGGACGCCGTCCGCGGGCTGACCACCGCCGCGACCGTCTGGCTGACCTGTGCGGTGGGCATGGCCTGCGGCGGTGGTCTGGCCCTGCTGGCCACCGCCGCCACCGCGGTGCACTTCCTGGTGATCCGTGGCTACCCGGTGCTCACCCGCCGGCTGCCGACCGTCTGGTCGGCCGAACGGGTGGAGCTTCAACTCTCGTACCGCGTGGGCGCCGGGCTGCTGCCCCGCGTGCTGGAGCTGTGCACGGCCGCCGGGTACAAGGTGGGCCGGGTCCGGGTGGACCGGGCGCCGTGGAAGGGCCGGGACCGCACCACCCGGATCGTCCGGGCCGAGGAGGAGGCCCGGCCCGCCGATACGGGGGTCGCCGAGGTGGTGCTCGCGCTCGAGGGCACCGGGGACGTCCTGCGGCTGGTCGGGGAGATCTCCGAGCTGGACGGCGTCCTCGGCGCCGATGCGGGCCACGACCTCGACGGCTCCGACTGACGGTCGCACATCGCCTGGGTCAGGGCGTCCGCGCCCGGAGGCGGCGCAGCATCCGCGCGTCGTCGAACCCCACGTCCCGCGCCGCGGCCGTCACCGTCGCCCCCTGGCCGATCAGATGCTCCGCGCGCTCCAGCCGCAGCGTCTGCTGGTAGCGCAGCGGGGTGAGGCCGCCGGTGGCGCGGGTGAACAGCCGGGTGAGGGTGCGTTCGCTGACCCCGGCCCCGACGGCCAGCCGCGCCAGCGACAGCGGTTCGGTGAACCGCGCGTCGATGACGTCCTGGACCCGGTGGACCACGTCGTCCAGATGGGCGCGATGCCGCAGCATGGCGCTGGCCTGCGGCTCATCGCCGTTGCGGCGGGCGTAGACGACCATGCTCCGGGCCACCTGGGCGGCGAGCGCCGGTCCGTGCCGTACGGCGAGCAGATGCAGCGCCAGATCGATACCGCTGGCGATGCCCGCCGAGGTCACGACCCGGTCGTCGGTGGTGAACAGCACATCCCGGACCACCGTCGCCCGGGGGTGCCGGGCCGCCAGCTCGTCCTGGAGCTCATGGTGGGTGGTGCACCGGCGGCCGTCCAGCAGCCCCGCCCGCCCCAGCGCCAGCGCCCCGGCGCATACGCTGGCCACGGTGCCCCCTGCCGCGTGGTGGGCGCACAGCCGCTCAAGCGACTCCGGGCCGGGAACCCGGCCGTCGTGCGGTGGTGAGATCCGCCAGCCCGGCACCACGACCAGGTCGTCCGGGCCCGTCGCCGGCCACTCGGTTCGCGCGTTCAGCGTCAGACCCTGAGCGGTGGGAACGAGCTCCCGCTCGGCCACATAGCCGAGCTCATAGGGCAGCCCGAGGTCCGCCGCCGTGCCGAAGACCTGCGCCGGTCCGGCCAGGTCGAGCAGATGGACCCCGGGCACCAGCACGAACACGACCCGGCTCATGCCGTGGAGGCCCCCGACTCCGCCTCCAGCTCGGCCACCGTGGCGATCCGGGCGAACCGGTCCCGCAGCACCGCCTCCGTACGCTCCACGATCGCCTCGGCGCCCAACGCGCCGATCGGATGGGTCGTGGTGGCGTCGGTGACGAACACGACCCCGTACCCCAGATCGCTGCCGACCCGGGCGGTGGTCTCCACGCACTGCTCGGTGCGGATCCCGCAGACCACCAGCTCGCGCACGCCCGCCTCGGTCAGCAGCCGCTGGAGCCGGGTGGTGGTGAAGGCGTTGTGGGCGGTCTTGTGGAGGACCGGCTCACCCGGAGCGGGCCGCTCCAGCTCCTCCAGCAGCCGGATCCGCCCCTGCTCCGGGTCGAAGGCGCCCCCGCTGCCGGGCTCGGTGTGCAGCACCCAGATCACCTGGTCCCCCTCGGCGCGGGCGAGGCGGACCAGCCGGTTGACCGGATCCGCGATCTTCGGGTTGGCGATCCGCTCCCAGGACGGGAGGGCGCGGAAGGATTCCTGGACATCGATGACGATCAGCGCTCGCTTCATGGTCCCCAGTCTGACCAGGGACGAACGCCCCCGGCCAGGCACGATCGGGACCGGTGGCGGAACGATCCGGTCAGCGGCGCCGTCATCCGGAACGAGCCGCGCGCCCGCTCAGTACGAGTAGAAGCCCGAGCCCGTCTTGCGTCCCATCCGGCCCGCGTCCACCATCCGCAGCAGCAGCGGGGGAGCGGCGTACAGCGGCTCCTTGTACTCCTCGTACATCGAGTCGGCGATCGCCACGATGGTGTCCAGGCCGATCAGATCGGACAGCTTCAGCGGGCCCATCGGATGGGCGCAGCCCAGCTCCATGCCGTTGTCGATGTCCTCGCGGCTGGCGATCCCGGACTCGAACATCCGGATGGCGGACAGCAGATACGGAATGAGCAGCGCGTTGACCACGAACCCCGCGCGGTCCTGGGCGCGGATGGCGTGCTTGCCCAGGATGTCGCCGACCAGCGCCTCGGAGCGCTTGATCGTCTCGTCACCGGTGGTGAGCGCCGGGATCAGCTCCACCAGCGACTGCACCGGCGCCGGGTTGAAGAAGTGGATGCCGATGACCTGGTCGGGCCGGGAGGTGGCGACGGCCAGCTTGACCAGCGGGATGGAGGAGGTGTTGGAGGCCAGGATCGCGTCCGGGCGGGTCACCACCTGGTCGAGGACCTGGAAGATCTCCGTCTTGATCTGCTCGTTCTCGACGACCGCCTCGATCACCAGATCGCGGTCGGAGAATTCCCCCAGATCGGTGGTGAAGCTCAGCCGGTCCAGCGTCGCGTCGCGCTGCTCCTCGGTGATCTTGCCGCGCTCCGCGGCCTTGCCGAGGGAGTTGGTCAGCCGGGTACGCCCTATCTCCAGGGCCTCGCCCGTGGTCTCCGCGACCATGACGTCCAGGCCGGATCGGGCGCACACCTCCGCGATGCCCGCGCCCATCTGGCCACAGCCCACCACTCCGACGCGTTCGATGTCGGTCACATCGTGCCTTTCGCTGGTCCAACTGTCCGTTGTGCCGTCCCCCTGTCGCCCCAGACGTTACCTTCCGGTTATCGGCGGGGGGCGGGCCGGGTCCGGGTATCCGGCCCCGGTCCGCCCCCGCCGTCAGGAGATGTCGCCGCGCAGGATGCCGCGCCCGTTGGTGGCCACGTAGACCCGTCCGTAGACCCGTGGGTCGCCGGTGATGGAGGCGCCCGTCCAGCCCCACTGGTGGGCGTCGTCGTTGATCCGGGTCCAGCTCGCCCCGGCGTCGGTGGAGCGGAAGACGCCGCGTACGCCGCCGATTCTCGCGCTGGTGTAGAGCGCCGGGTACGAGGCGCCCGGCGCCGCCTTGCCGAAGCCGATGGTGTCCGCCTGCTGGACACCGCTCAGCTTGGTGAAGGTCGCGCCGGAGTCGGTGGAGTGCCACAGTCCGTACGCCCCGCCCGTGCTGCCGCCCGCGAGCCAGATGTCGCCCTCGGCGCCCGGCAGCGCCTTGAACCGTGCCGGGCCGTCGGCCGGCAGCCCGGAGGACGCCTTGGCGGTGAAGGTGGCGCCGCCGTCGGTGGAGACGTAGAAGGTGCCCGCCTTGAAGCCGTAGAACTTCTTGGGGTTCTTGCGGTCGGACTCCACGACCGCTCCGGCGGGGATGCCGCTCGACGCCGACCAGGAGTTGCCGAAACCGGTGGTGTGGTAGACGGCCGAGGTGCCCTCCGGGGCCCAGACGAAGCCGCTGCCGTCGGCCGCCGCGGCCACCGTGCCGCCGCCGGTGACCCCGGACGGCTCACTGCCCTGGAACCAGTTGGCGCCGTTGTCGGTCGAGAAGGCGATCCGCGGCGCGGAGTCGTTGTTGCCCACCCGGACCACGGTGTTCGGGTTGGTCTCGGCGTAGTCCAGGCTGGTGGTCGTGGTGAACGTGGGCGAGGTGTACATCCTCGCGGGCACCGCGTCGAGATCGGTGTGGCGGAAGCCCCCGATGTCACCGAGCGCGCTGAGCAGCGGGGCGCCGGTGGGCGGGCTGGCCAGATCGTTGACCGCCGTCTCCTCCAGGCCCCTGACCATGGGCGTGATGGCGATTTTGCCGCCCGCGTCCCAGTTTCCGAGGTTCTCCGTGCCGTAGACCGTCGCTCCCGTGCCGTACATCATCCGGTTGGAGTCGAACGGGTCGATCTCCAGCGCCTCGGTCATCCAGCCCAGCTTCGGGGTGACTTCGGGCGGGGTGGGGTTGGTGCCGAAGGTCAGCCAGGGGACGGCGCTGACGTCCTGGGTGTAGCGGAAGGACCGGTTCGGATAGCTGGTGAAGTCCCAGGCCCGGGTCCAGGTGGCGCCGGAGTCGGTGGAGCGGAAGATCTGGGTGTCCGGCCACCAGGAGCTGTAGCCGGTCACCATCAGCGTGCCCGGCTTCTGACGGTCCACCGTGAGTCCGCTGTAGCCGAAGTAGGTGTCGGCGTCCGCCATGGGGCTGATGTTCTTCCACTCCCCGGTGGCCGTGGTGTACCGCCACACCTGGCCCTTCTCCCCGTCGTAGGGGCCGCCCTTGTCGCTGGTGGTCAGGTACAGATAGCCGTTCTTGGCGTCCAGGACGCCCTTGTGGGAGAGATAGCCGGTGGGCTGCCCGGCCACCCGCGACCAGGTGGCGCCCGCGTCCGTCGAGCGGTAGACGGTGTTGTCCTTGTCGGCCACGCCCACGTAGATGGTCTTCGTGGCGCTGCCGGAGGAGCCGGTGCGCTCACCGAAGGTCACCCACACCACGCCCTGGTTGTCGCTCAGGTAGCCGCTGGTGTCGCTCGCGTCCTGGACGTATGTGCCGGGGTTGGGGAAGGACGTCACCTTCGACCAGGTGACACCGGAGTCGGTCGAGCGCCACAGCCCGTTGCCGCTCGGCGCGCCGAGGTAGAGCACGCTGTTCCGGTTGGGGTCCACCGCCAGCCGCTCACCCATGCCGCGGCCGGGCATGTTGCCGCCCAGCTTGAAGGGGAGGGTGGTGGACTGCCAGCTGGCGCCCCGGTTGGACGAGCGCAGGACCGCGCCGTTGCCCGGGTCCCAGCTGTTGGTGTACGTACCGGCCGCCACATAGACCTTGTTGGGATCCACCGAGTCGCTGGCCAGGCTCACCACTCCGGTCCAGCCCCAGTGGTCCCAGTCCAGCGAGTCCAGCAGCGGCACCCACCGCTTGCCGGACTGGTCCCAGCGGTACGCCCCGCCGATGTCGGTGCGGGCGTAGGCGAGGTTCTTCTCCTTGCGGTTGAAGACGATGCCGGGGACGAAGCCGCCGCCGTCCACGCGGACGTTCTTCCAGGTGTAGGCGTCGGCCTGGGCGGCGCCCCGGGCGGGGGCGGCTTCTGGGCGGGCCGCGGCGGGGGAGGCCGCCGCGGTGAGTAAGCCGCCGACGAGCGCCAGCGCGGCCATGAGCGCGCCGACCGGTCTTCTGCCGTTGCTGCGCACGGGAACTTCCTCTCCGGACGTGGGGGTAGTGAGGGGTGAGGGCCATGCGGGCGAGGGTATTTGGGAGCGCTCCCATGCGTGCGTCATTCGATGCTAGCGGCCGGATGGCCGTGCGAGAAGGGTGAAGTCAAGGGGTCCTCAAGGGGTGTTGGGCCCGGCCGCCCCGGAATCGCGGTAAGCATTGCCGGGTGCCCCACAAGGGCCCCATCATCAGCGGGAGTTGCCACCACATCGGGCTCGCCGCCCCATGGCGCCCGGCGCACGCTCACGTTGACGGCACGACCGAGGCGAGGAGTTGGGTTTCATGGGTCGGATCACGCGCAGAAGTCTCACGGTGGCGGCCGCCGGAGCCCTGGCCGCCACCGTCACGGCGGGTGACGCGCTGGCGGAGGGGCGGGGTGGTGGGCACCGGCCCGAGTTCCGCGGGATGTGGCTGGCCACCGTGGCCAACCGCGACTGGCCGTCCAGGCCCGGTCTCGCTCCGGAGCAGCAGCGGGCCGAGCTGCTGGGCTTCCTCGACACCGCCGTGAGCCGCCGGCTCAACGCGGTGGTCTTCCAGGTGCGGCCGACGGCGGACGCCCTGTGGCCCTCGCCGTACGAGCCGTGGGCGGAGTGCCTCACCGGTGTCCAGGGCAAGGACCCGGGCTGGGATCCGCTGGGCACCGCCGTGCGCGAGGCGCACCGGCGCGGTCTGGAGCTGCACGCCTGGTTCAATCCGTACCGGATCGCCAACCACACCGACCCCTCACGGCTGGTCCCCACCCATCCGGCCCGGGTGCACCCCGATTGGGTGGTGCCGTACGGCGGGAAGCTCTACTACAACCCCGGGCTGCCCGAGGTCCGCCGCTTCGTCCAGGACGCCATGCTGGACGCGGTCGCGCGCTATGACATCGACGCCGTCCACTGGGACGACTACTTCTACCCGTATCCGGTGGCCGGTCAGGTCTTCGACGACGACGCGGCGTACGAGCGCCACGGCGCGGGGTTCCCGGACCGCGCGGCCTGGCGGCGGAACAACATCGACCGCCTGGTGTACGAGACGGCCGTGCGCGTAAAACGTCTCAAGGGGCGGGTGCGGTTCGGCATCAGCCCCTTCGGCGTCTGGCGCAACCAGGCCACCGACCCGCTTGGCTCCGCCACCACGGCGGGGGTGCAGACCTACGACGACCTCTACGCGGACACCCGTGGCTGGGTGCGGCGGGGCTGGCTGGATTACGTCGTCCCGCAGGTCTACTGGAACATCGGCTTCGCCGCCGCCGACTACGGGGTGCTCGTCCCCTGGTGGTCGGAGGCGGTCCGGGGCACCGGGGTGAACCTCTACATCGGCGAGGCGCTCTACAAGGCGGGCGATCCGGCGCAGCCCGCGCCCTGGCAGGACCCGGCGGAGCTGTCCCGGCACCTCACCCTCGGCCGAGGCTTTCCCCAGGTGCGCGGCAATGTGTACTTCTCGGCGAAGGAAGTGGCCGCCGACCGCAACGGCGCCATGGCGCGTGTGGTCGCCGACCACTATCCGTATCGCGTCCGTCCGCCCCGCTGACCCGGGCCCCGCCTCGCGGGGGCGGTCAACACCCGACGATATGCGGCTCCGCCGCGTAGGGGATCCGCCGCGTAGGGGCTCCCACGCGTGGGGGCTTCGCCCCTGGACCCCGGGGTCCAGGGGCGAAGCCCTTGGTAGCGGGAAGGGGCGGAGAGGGGAAAGACCTAACGCTGCCCGGGGCCGGCGGCCAGGTGACGGACGACCGAGTCGGGCCCGGGGGAGAACAGGCACTCGTGTCCGTCGTCTTCGTAACGCACGCGGTAGGGCGGTTCCCCGTTATCCCCGAGCACTTCGATGATCTCCGCTACACGATCGTGAATTCCGACAACCCTGCCGTGCACCAGCAGCTTGTCGCCTACGGTCGCCTCCATGTGCGTGACCTCCCGTCCGCTGGAGGGCAATGCGATCTGCTGAGGACGATGCCATCCCTGACGATGCCATCCCTGAGGCCAGTCTATGGCCGGTTGTCCTGGTTTGCTCCGGCCGGGGGGTGACTCCGGTCCATCGCTTCGGGGATCCGGTCCACCGCTTCCGGAATCCGGTCCGCCCCTTCGACGGTTTCGGACCGACCCGTACGGCCGGGGCCGGAAGCCCGTACCGCCCCGGCCGGGACCCGGGCCCGCTGTGTCACCCCGATGCACACCAGCACCGCGACGGCGGCGATCGGGGCGGCGGGGGTCAGCGTCTCGCCGAGCAGCAGCACCGACCAGACCAGGGTGAGCAGTGGCTGGGCCAGTTGGAGCTGGCTGGCCCTGGCCACTCCGATGGCGGCCATCCCCCGGTACCAGACCACCAGGCCTACGAACTGCGAACCGACCGCCAGCCACAGCAGCCCGGCCACCGCACGGCCGCCGAGGTGGACGTCCTCGCCCAGCAGCGCGAGCGCCGCGCCCGGCACCGACAGCGGCAGACAGCCCACCAGCGCCCAGCCGATCACCTGCCAGCCCGGCATATGGCCGGCCAGCCGGCCGCCCTCGGTGTAGCCCGCCGCGCACACCAGCAGCGCGCCGAACAGATACAGATCGCCGGTGGTGAGCGCCCCGCCGCTCTGCTGCACCGCGAAGGCGATCACGACCGCGGCCCCGGCCAGCGCCGCCGCCCAGAACACCCGTGAGGGCCGCACTCCGGTGCGTACGGCCGAGAAGGCGGCGGTGGTGAGCGGCAGCAGGCCGACCACCACGGCCGCGTGCGCGGTGGTGGAGGTCTGAAGGGCGAGCGTGGTCAGCAGCGGGAAGCCCACGACGACCCCGGCCGCGACGACCAGCAGCCCCGGCCAGTGGCGGCGGTCCGGCACCGGGACCCGCAGGGCGGCCAGCGCCCCGCCCGCGATCAGTGCGGCGAGCACCACCCGGCAGGTGGTCACCGTCCAGGGGTCGAGGCCGGTGAGCGCCCAGGCGGTGGCGGGGAAGGTGAGGGAGAAGGCGGCCACGCCGAGCGCGGCGAGCAGGGTGCCGGTACGGAGGGCGAACGGCGTCGGGAGCGCCGGGGCCGCCCGGGCGTCGCCCTCGGTCCGGGCGCCGCCCCGGGCCGGGGCGGCGCCGCCGCGCGGAAGGGGGCCGTCACCCTGGGCGGGGTCGTCATCCGTGACGGGGCCACCGCTCACCGCTATCGCGCTGCCGTCAGTAGCGCTATCCTGTGCTGTCATGCAGCAGCGTAGCAGTGTGACTGAACTCGCGGGATCCCTGCGGAGGGAGCTGAACCGCTACTCACCCGGAGAGAAGCTGCCGTCCAGTCGGGCCCTGGTCGAGCGCCACCGGGTGAGCCCGGTGACCGTCTCCCGCGCCCTTGCCGCGCTCGTCGCCGAAGGGCTGGTGGTCACCCGCCCCGGCGCCGGTGCCTTCCGCGCCGACCGGCCAAGGGCCGGGGCGCCGCGGCCGGGCGACACCTCCTGGCAGGAGGTCGCGCTGAGCGTGGAGACGGCCGGTGAGTCGGTGCCGCGCTCGGTGGATGCCTCCGGCGTCCTGGCCACGCTCGCCGCCCCGCCGCCCGGGATCCTGGAGTTCAACGGCGGCTATCTGCACTCCTCACTCCAGCCGGAGCGGGCGCTGGCCGCCGCCCTGGCCCGCGCCGGGCGGCGGCCCGGCGCCTGGGACCGCCCGCCGGTGGAGGGCCTGCCCGAACTGCGCGCCTGGTTCGCCCGCGAGATCGGCGGCCCGGCCGGGGTCATCGGCGCCTCCGACGTCCTGGTCACCGCGGGCGGCCAGTCCGCGCTCACCTGCGCGCTGCGCGCGCTCGCGCCGCCCGGCGCGCCCGTCCTCGTCGAATCGCCCACCTACCCCGGCATGCTCGCCGCCGCCCGCGCCTCCGGGCTGCGCCCGGTCCCGGTGCCGGTGGACGCCGACGGGGTACGCCCCGAACTGCTCGCCGAGGCGCTGCGGGCGACCGGCGCCCGGGTCTTCGTCTGCCAGCCGCTGTTCCAGAACCCCACCGGCGCGATGCTCTCCGCCGGGCGGCGCCGTGAGGTGCTCGCGATCGCCCGCGAGGCGGGCGCGTTCGTGGTGGAGGACGACTTCGCGCGCCGGCTCGTCCACGAGGACGCGGGCCCGCTGCCCGCCACCCTCGCCGCCGACGACCCCGACGGGGCGGTGGTCCATGTCTGCTCGCTCACCAAGGCCACCTCGCCCAGCCTGCGGGTGGGCGCGCTCGCCGCCCGCGGCCCCGCGCTGGAGCGGCTGCGCGCGATCCAGGTGGTCGACAGCTTCTTCGTGCCCCGCCCGCTCCAGGAGACCGCCCTGGAACTCGTCGGCGCGCCCTCCTGGCCCCGCCATCTGCGCACCGTGGGCGCCGAGCTGCACACCCGCCGCGATGCGCTCGTCACCGCCGTACGGCGGGAGCTGCCCGCGCTTGAGCTGCGCCATGTCCCGCCCGGCGGCTACCACCTGTGGCTGCGGCTGCCCCAGGGCACCGACGAGGCCGCCCTCGCCTCCGCCGCGCTGCGCGCCGGGGTCGCCGTCGCCCCCGGCCGCCCGTACTTCTGCGCCGAACCGCCCGCGCCGCATGTGCGGCTGAGCTTCGCGTCGGTGGCGGGCACCGGTGAACTGGCCGAGGGGGTGCGGCGGTTGCGCACCGCGTGCGAGGAGGTGCTGGCGGGGGGTTAGGGGCGCCCCCCGGGCCTTACCTGCGGCGGACTGCTCCCCTCCCCGCCCCTTCCCGAACCCGGGGCTCCGCCCCAGCCCCCGCCCCGGGACCGCGTCCCGGGCCTCGGGGCGGGGGGGTGCGTCCCAGGCCCCGGCCCAGGGCTGCGTCCCAGGCCCCCGGCCGGGGCTGTGTCCCGGGCCCCGGTGCTGGGGGCGCGCCCCGGATTTCGAAGCTGGGGCTGCGTCCCGGGCCTCGGAGCTGGGGGTGCGTCCCAGGCCCCGGCCCAGGGCTGCGTCCCAGGCCCCGCCCGGGGCTGTGTCCCGGGCTCCGGAGCTGGGGCTGTGTCCCGGGCTTCGGAGCTGGGGCTGTGTCCCGGGCTCCGGAGCTGGGGCTGTGTCCCGGGCTCCGGAGCTGGGGGTGCGTGTCTCGGACTCCGGAGCTGGGGCTGGGCCCCGGGCTCCGAAGCTGGGGGTGCGAAGCTGGGGGTGCGCCCCAGATTTCGAAGCTGGGGCTGTGTCCCAGGCCCCGGCCCAGGGCTGCGTCCCAGGCCCCCGGCCCGGGGCCGCGTCCCCGGCCGGGGGCTGGGGCCGCGTCCCGGATCCCGGTGCTGGGGCTGTGTCCCGGGCCCCGAAGCTGGGGGTGCGCCCCAGATCCCGAAGCCGGAGCTCCGTTCCAGGCGCCCGGCCGGGGCTCCGGCCCAGACTCCGGGCCGAGGCTCCCCTTCTCTCAGCATCGCTAGGCGGCTCCGCCGCCCGGCGGGCTGCGTCCCAGGCCTTCGGGGTCCAGGGGCGGAGCCCTTGGTATCGGGAAGGGGCGGGGAGGGGAAAGTTCCGCCGGTCGCGCCCACGCGGCGGAGCCGCACACCGACACAGCCCCGCGCCCTTCGGGGCGGCCCCCCGAATAGCCCTTCTCCTGGGTACGGGCCCTGGCGCCGCGGCCGTGACCCTACGATGCCGGGATGACGTTTCGGCTGACGCTGGTCGCCGCCGGCCGCAGCTCCTCCCGGCTGGGGGAGCGCTTCGGCGACGACCGGCCGCTGGATTCGGAGGGCCGGCTCGCCGCCGAGCGCGCGGCCCCCGGGCTGCTGCCGCTGGCCGCGGCGGAGCTGCGCTACTGCTCGCCGTCGACCCGCAGCCGGGAGACCGGCGACGCGCTGGGCTTCACGCCACTGGTCCAACTCGCCCTGCGCGACTGCGACATGGGCCGCTGGGCGGGCCGTTCCCTCGCCGATGTGATGGCGCGCGAACCCACGGAGGTGGACGCCTGGCTCGGCGATCCGCGCTCCGCACCGCACGGCGGGGAGTCGCTGCACGCGTTCATCATGCGGATCGGCGGCTGGCTGGACACCCGCCCGGCCGAGGACCACGCCAAGATGGTGGCCGTGGCCGACCCCGGGGTGGTCCGCGCCGCCCTGATGTACGCGATCAAGGCGCCGCCGCACTGCTACTGGAACGTCGACGTCCGCCCGCTCTCCACGGTCACCCTCACCGGCCGCGCGGGCGAGTGGCGGCTGCGCGTGGACGGTACGTGAGAGTGGCCGGTACGTGAGGGTGGCCGGTACGTGAGAGTGGCCGGTACGTGAGGGTGGCCGGTACGTGAGAGTGGCCGGTACGTGTGAGCGGTCGGTACGTGAGAGTGGTCCAGATGTCGATGCCGGCGTGCCGGTAGTCCGGATCGGTCTCGGCCGACCACTGGATGAAGCCGATCACCGCACCCCCGAACTCGATGGTCAGCCGCTCGGCGCCGGGCTCGGCCAGATCCTCGCGCCCCGCCGCCACCAGGTCCTCACCGCCCCGCCAGCGCGCGTACACCTCGGGCGTGGCGCGGATCGCGGCCAAGGAGGGAGCATCGGAAGGGACGGTGGGGCGCAGCACCCCCCCGCGCGCCCCGCAGAGTCGTCGGCATGGACCGGACGATCCCATCGGATCGCGGGCCGTGACCAGGGTGCGGCCTTCTGCCCAGGGCCCTTTCGGGAAAGCGCTCGGCACCAGATATCTTGATGTCGAGCAATGTTGCAGACGTGGAGCGGAGCACCCGGTGACTGACTCGACCATCATCTATACGCACACGGACGAGGCCCCTGCCCTCGCGACGTACTCGTTCCTGCCGGTGATCGAGGCGTACGCCTCCACGGCCGGGGTCGGCGTGGAGAGCCGGGACATCTCCCTGGCGGGCCGGATCATCGCCCAGTTCCCCGAGCACCTGGAAGAGGGCCAGCGCATCCCCGACGCCCTCGCCGAGCTGGGTGACCTTGCCAAGACCCCCGAGGCCAACATCATCAAGCTGCCGAACATCTCGGCCTCGATCCCGCAGCTGAAGGCCGCGGTCGCCGAGCTCCAGCAGCAGGGCTACGCGCTGCCGGACTACCCGGACGACCCGAAGACCGACGAGGAGCGGGAGATCCGCGCCCGTTACGACAAGGTCAAGGGCTCCGCGGTGAACCCGGTGCTGCGCGAGGGCAACTCCGACCGCCGCGCCGCCGCCGCCGTGAAGAACTACGCCAAGGCCAACCCGCACCGCATGGGCGCCTGGACGGCCGACTCCAAGACCAATGTGGCCCACATGGACACCGACGACTTCCGCTCCACCGAGAAGTCCGTGGTGATCCCGGAGGACGGCTCGCTGCGCATCGAGCTGGCGGGCGACGACGGCTCCACCACCGTGCTGCGCGAGTCCGTGCCGGTGCTGGCGGGCGAGGTCGTGGACGCCTCCGTGATGCGCGTCGCGGCGCTGCGCGAGTTCCTCTCGGCGCAGGTGGCCCGCGCCAAGGCGGAGGGTGTGCTGTTCTCGCTGCACCTGAAGGCCACGATGATGAAGGTCTCCGACCCGATCGTCTTCGGCCACGGCGTACGCGCCTTCTTCCCCAAGACCTTCGCCGAGCACGGTGAAACCCTCGCCGCCGCCGGTCTGACCCCGAACGACGGCCTGGGCGGCATCCTCAAGGGCCTGGAGGCCCTGCCCGAGGGCGCGGCGATCAAGGCGTCCTTCGACGCCGAGCTGGCCGAGGGCCCGGAGCTGGCCATGGTCGACTCCGACCGCGGCATCACCAACCTGCATGTGCCGTCCGACGTCATCGTCGACGCCTCCATGCCGGCCATGATCCGCACCTCCGGCCATATGTGGGGCCCGGACGGCGAGGAGCACGACACCCTCGCGGTGATCCCGGACAGCAGCTACGCCGGGATCTACCAGGCCGTCATCGACGACTGCCGCGCCCACGGCGCCTTCGACCCGGCCACGATGGGTTCGGTGCCCAACGTCGGTCTGATGGCGCAGAAGGCCGAGGAGTACGGCAGCCACGACAAGACCTTCGAGATCCCCACCACCGGCACCGTCCGGGTCCTGGACGGGGCGGGCAACGCGGTGCTCGAGCAGGTCGTCGGCGCCGGTGACATCTTCCGGATGTGCCAGACCAAGGACGTGCCGATCCAGGACTGGGTCAAGCTGGCCGTCACCCGCGCCCGCGCCACCGGGGACCCGGCCGTCTTCTGGCTGGACGAGGGCCGGGCCCACGACGCCAACCTCATCGAGAAGGTCAAGGCGTACCTGCCGGAGCACGACACCGAGGGCCTGGACATCAGGATCCTGGACCCGGTAGAGGCGATCAAGCTCTCCCTCGAGCGGATCCGCCGCGGCGAGAACACGATCTCGGTCACCGGCAACGTCCTGCGTGACTACCTGACCGACCTGTTCCCGATCCTGGAGCTGGGCACCAGCGCCAAGATGCTCTCGGTCGTCCCGCTGATCAACGGCGGCGGTCTGTTCGAGACCGGCGCGGGCGGCTCGGCGCCCAAGCACGTCCAGCAGCTGGTCAAGGAGAACTACCTGCGCTGGGACAGCCTGGGCGAGTTCCTGGCCCTCGCGGTCAGCTTCGAGCACCTCGCGCAGAAGACGGGCAACGCGCGGGCCCAGATCCTCGCCGACACCCTCGACCGGGCGACCGGCACCTTCCTGGCCGAGAACAAGTCGCCCAGCCGTCGCGTCGGCGGTATCGACAACCGCGGCAGCCACTTCTACCTGGCCCTGTACTGGGCCCAGGAGCTGGCCAAGCAGACCGACGACGCCGACCTGGCCAAGGCGTTCGCCCAGCTCGCCGACACGCTCTCCACCCAGGAGCAGACGATCGTCGACGAACTGCTCGCGGTCCAGGGCTCCCCGGCCGACATCGGTGGCTACTACCGGCCCGACACCGCCAAGGCCTCGGCCGTCATGCGCCCGTCCGCGACCCTCAACCAGGCCCTCGCCACCCTCGGCTGACCCGCCTGGCGCGCACCTGACGCACCACCGCACCACAGCGCACCACACCGCACCGCCCCGGCCGGCACTCGCCCGGCCGGGGCGGTGGCGGCTATGTGGCGGGGACGCCCATCAGGGCCGCGGCCTGATCGGTGGGGCCGGGCACCGGGCCCAGCCATTCGCAGAGCAGGACGGTGGCGTCGTCCTGGAGGCGGCCGTCGTGGTGGGCCATGACGGCCCCGACCAGACGGCGCAGCGTCTCCGGAACGGGCAGCCCGTCGGCGTGCTGCCGGATGAGGAAGTCGACGAACCGGGTCAGGCCGAATTCGCGGCCGCCGGGGCGCCGGGCCTCGGTGATGCCGTCGGTGTAGAACACGAGGCGGTCGCCGGGCTGGAGCTGTTCGCGGCACAGTGTGGCCTCCAGCCCCAGTCCCAGCCCCAGCCTCATGCCCAGGGGGAGGCCCGGGGGGCACCGCAGACGGGTGGTCCAGCGGCCGCCGCGGATGATCAGCGGCGGATGGTGGCCGAAGCTGACCCAGCGCAGCTCCCCGCTGCGGGTGTCCAGATCGGCCAGGACACCGGTGGCGTAGTGGCCTCCCTGGAACTGCTCGATGAGCGCCTCGTCGACCCGCTCGCCGGTCCGCACCAGGTCGGCGCGGCGGCGGCGGGCGTTGCGGCACGCTCCCAGGGCGAGGTTGGCGGTCAGCCCGGCCGCGGTGTCGTGCCCCATCGCGTCGAAGACCGCCAGGCGCACCATCGGTCCGTCGGTGGCGTAGTCGTACGCGTCCCCGCTGATGTCGAACGCCGGCTCCATGACGGCGGAGATGGCCACCCGGCCGTCCGCGTAGGTGGTCTGTGGCATCAGCCGCCACTGCATTTCGGCCGCGATGGTCATCGCCTCGCTGCCCACCAGCCGGGCGAACGCGTCGCTGAAGTCGCGCTTGCTGACCACGATGAGCGCCACCAGGGCGGAGAGCAGTTTCATGTCCTCGCGGGCCCGTGCGTCGTCGGTGGCCGTGGTGACCCGCAGCAGACCCATGCGCTCGGTGCCGTTCAACAGCGGCACCCACCACTGGTGGCGGCCCGGTTCGGCGGGGGCCGCGGGCAGCACCTCCCCGTACTGGTAGGCCCGGCCCGGCACGGTGCCCTCGACCTTCAGCTCCTCCGGTACCCCGTCCTCCGGTACCCCGCCCTCCCGTCCCACGGCGCCCGAGGCGGTCAGCTCCCGCAGTACGCGCCGCCGCACATCGACCAGATAGATCTGCACCTGGCCGATACCGGCGGGTGCCGCATGCTCGGCCACGGTGAGCGGCAGCATCTCCAGCGGCATCAGATGGCTGGCGGCCAGCAGCTCGCCGAGCAGCCGCCTGCTGCCCGACTCCCGACTCCGGTCCGTCACGACCGCTCCCTCTCGTCCGAGGCCGCGGATCGCGGCCCGGCACCCCTTCAGTGTCGCGCGGAACGGTTCCTCACGTACGTCGAGTCACGACGTCGAGAAGCGGTCACGTACGTCGAGAACGGATCACGTACGTCGAGAAGGTGAGGCGACCTCCCAGGCCGCCTCGATCATCCGGAAGATCTCGTCCACCGCGGCCTCCGGATCCGCCGCCTCACGGGCCAGCGCATAGGCGTCGATCACGAACCTCGCGATCGTCCGGCAGGCCGTGGTGGTCTGTGACCGGCCGGGGTCGGCCGCGATGGCCGTCGCCAGCGACTCCGCATGGCGCAGCCTCATCGACTCCTCGTACTCCCGCAGGTCGGGCGATGCGTCGATCATCTGCCAGATCGGCGCGGCGCCATCCGCCGAGCAATGGCGCACCAGGGCATGGATCTCGTGGCGCAGCGCGGGGAGGAGCGGTTCGTGCGGCGCCCGGCCGGTGACCGCCCGGGTGAGGCGTTGTTCGAAGTCCTGGTCCTGCTCGAACACCAGGGCCTCTTTCGAGGCGAAGTGGGAGAAGAGCGTGGTGACGGCCACGTCGGCCTCGGCGGCCACGTCACGGATGCCCACCGCGTCGTACCCGCGTTCCAGGAAGAGCCGCAGGGCGGCATCGGCGATCTTCTGGCGGGTCGCGGCCTTCTTGCGCTCACGGCGTCCGGGCGGCACGGTCATGCCCGCACGCTATCAGATGCAAAACCGTAACGGTTTTTAAACCCTAACGGTTAGTGTTACGGTCGGTCGCATGAAGAGAGTGAGCTTCGCCGAGTTCGGCGGTCCGGACGTTCTGCAACTCATAGACGCCGAGGAGCCCCACGCGGGCCCCGGCCAGATACGCGTCGCCGTACGGGCGGCGGGCGTGAACCCCGTCGACTGGCGGATCCGTGAAGGCCAGATCCTGGGGGCCCATCCGGTCGAACTGCCCTCCGGGGTCGGGCTGGACGCCTCCGGGGTGGTGGACGAGGTCGGTGAGGGTGTCGAAGGGGTCGAGGTCGGAGACCGTGTGTTCGGCGAGGGTTCGAGCACCTACGCCGAGTTCGCCGTGCTGTCGGCCTGGGCCCGGATGCCCGAGGGGCTGACGTTCGAGGAGGCGGCCGGGTACCCCTCCGTGGTGGAGACCGCGCTGCGCGTCATCCGCGAGGTCGGTGTGCGGCCCGGGCAGACGCTGCTGGTCAGCGGCGCGTCCGGGGGAGTCGGATCGGCGGTGCTCCAGATCGCCCGCGACCGCGGCATCACGGTGATCGGCACGGCCGGGGCCGCGAACCAGGACTATCTGCGGAGCCTGGGTGCCGTCCCCACGACGTACGGCGAGGGCTGGGTCGAGCGGGTGCGGCGGCTCGGCCGGGTCGACGCGGCGCTCGATCTGGCCGGTTCGGGCGTGATCCGCGAGCTCGTCGAGCTGACCGGGGACCCGCGGAAGGTGATCTCCATCGCCGACCTCGGCGCGCCGGAGCTCGGTGTCCGATTCTCCGGTGTGGCCGGGAGCGTGCCGGAAGCGCTGGCCGAGGCCGTCGACCTCATCACGCGAGGGAGGCTCCACATCCCGGTCGAGAAGTCGTACCCGCTCGCCGAGGCCGCGGCGGCGCACATCGACAGCCACGCCGGTCATACGCGCGGGCGCCGGGTCATCGTCGTCTGAGCCGCTTCACCTCGGTGGTGGGAATCCGGCCACCCTTTGCATAAAGCTGTCGTCGAACGTATAGTCATGCCATCATCTAGGGAGGACGACGGCGATGGCCATACGTGCTGCGGTGGCGGGCGCGAGCGGATACGCGGGCGGGGAACTGCTGCGGCTGCTGCTCGCCCACCCCGAGGTGGAGATCGGCACCCTGACCGGAAACTCCAACGCCGGGCAGCCCCTCGCCGGGCTTCAGCCCCATCTGCTCCCGCTGGCCGGGCGGGTGCTCGAGCCCACCACCGCCGAGGCGCTGGCCGGGCATGACGTGGTCTTCCTGGCGCTGCCGCACGGACAGTCCGCCGCCGTGGCCGAGCAGCTCGGCGACCAGGCCCTGGTCGTCGACTGCGGTGCCGACTTCCGGCTGAAGGACGCGGCGGACTGGGAGAAGTTCTACGGTTCGCCGCACGCCGGCACCTGGCCCTACGGCCTGCCCGAGCTGCCCGGCGCCCGCGCCGCGCTGGAGGGCACCAAGCGCATCGCGGTGCCGGGCTGCTACCCCACCGCCGTCTCCCTCGCGCTCTTCCCGGCGTACGCGGCCGGGCTGCTGGAGCCCGAGGCGGTCATCGTCGCCGCCTCCGGGACCTCGGGCGCGGGCAAGGCGCCCAAACCGCATCTGCTGGGCAGCGAGGTCATGGGCTCGATGAGCCCGTACGGCGTCGGTGGCGGCCACCGGCACACCCCCGAGATGATCCAGAACCTGTCCGCCGCGGCGGGGGAGCGGGTGTCGGTCTCCTTCACCCCGACCCTCGCCCCGATGCCCCGCGGCATCCTCGCCACGTGCAGCGCCAAGGCCAGGCCCGGGGTCACCGGGGAGAGCCTGCGCGCCGCGTACGACAAGGCGCTGCGGGACGAACCGTTCGTCACCCTCCTCCCCGAGGGCCAGTGGCCCTCCACCGCCGCCGTGTACGGATCCAACGCCGCGCTGCTCCAGGTCGCCCATGACGAGGCGGCCGGACGCGCCCTCGTGATCAGCGCCATCGACAACCTGACCAAGGGCACCGCGGGCGGCGCGGTGCAGAGCATGAACATCGCCCTCGGCCTCCCCGAGGAGCTGGGACTTTCCACGATCGGAGTCGCTCCATGAGCGTTACGGCAGCCCAGGGCTTCACGGCCTCCGGCGTCGCGGCAGGGATCAAGGAGAACGGAAACCCCGACCTCGCACTCGTGGTGAACACCGGCCCGCGCCTCTCCGCCGCGGCCGTCTTCACCTCCAACCGCGTCAAGGCCGCCCCCGTCCTGTGGTCCGAGCAGGTCATCAAGGGCGGTCAGGTCTCGGCCGCCGTCCTCAACTCCGGTGGCGCCAACGCCTGCACCGGCCCGCTGGGCTTCCAGGACACCCACGCCACCGCCGAGAAGGTCGCCGAGGTCATCGGCCACAGCGCGGGCGAGGTCGCCGTGGCCTCCACCGGGCTCATCGGCGTCCGGCTGCCCATGGACGCGGTGCTGTCCGGGGTCGAGACGGCCGCCGCCGCCCTGAGCGAGCACGGCGGCGAGAAGGCCGCGATCGCCATCAAGACCACCGACACCGTCCACAAGACGGCCGTCGTACAGAGCCCGGCCGGCTGGACCGTGGGCGGTATGGCCAAGGGCGCCGGGATGCTCGCCCCGGGCCTGGCCACCATGCTCGTCGTCCTCACCACCGACGCCGACCTGGACGCCCCGGGGCTGGACACCGCGCTGCGCTCCGCCACCCGCACCACCTTCGACCGGATCGACTCCGACGGCTGCATGTCCACCAACGACATGGTGCTGCTGATGGCCTCCGGCGCCTCCGGTGCCGCCCCCGACACCGCGGAGTTCGCCGAGGCGGTCCGCGAGGTCTGCGCCGATCTCGCCCGCCAGCTGATCGGGGACGCCGAGGGCGCCTCCAAGGACATCCGGATCGAGGTCGTGGGCGCGGCCACCGAGGACGACGCGGTGGAGGTGGGCCGCTCCATCGCCCGTAACAACCTCCTCAAGTGCGCCGTCCACGGCGAGGACCCCAACTGGGGCCGGGTGCTCTCCGCGATCGGCACCACCTCGGCCGCCTTCGAACCGGATCAGCTCAATGTCGCGATCAACGACGTCTGGGTGTGCAAGAACGGCTCGGTGGGCGAGGACCGGGAACTGGTCGACATGCGCTACCGCGAGGTCCGCATCACCGCCGACCTTGCCGCGGGCAGCGAGTCGGCGGTCATCTGGGCCAACGACCTGACCGCCGACTACGTCCACGAGAACAGCGCGTATTCATCATGAGCCAGCCGACCGCCACCCGTAAACACACCGCCCTGCCCAAGGCCCGCACCCTCATCGAGGCGCTGCCCTGGCTGACCCGGCACCACGGCAAGACCGTGGTGGTCAAGTTCGGCGGCAACGCCATGGTCGACGACGAGCTGAAGGCCGCCTTCGCCCAGGACGTCGTCTTCCTGCGCCACGCGGGCCTGCGCCCCGTCGTCGTCCACGGCGGCGGCCCCCAGATCAGCGCACAGCTGGACCGGCACGGTCTGGTGAGCGAGTTCAAGGCCGGGCTGCGGGTCACCACCGACGACGCCATGGACGTCGTACGGATGGTGCTGGCCGGACAGGTCCAGCGCGAACTGGTCGGGCTGCTCAACCGGCATGGCCCGCTGGCCGTCGGCATGACCGGCGAGGACGCCCATCTGATGTCCGCCACCAAGCACTTCGCCGAGATCGACGGCGAGCAGGTGGACATCGGCCGGGTCGGCCAGATCACCGAGATCGACACCGGCGCGGTGCGGGCCCTGCTGGACGACGGCCGGATCCCGGTCGTCTCCTCCATCGCCCGCAGCGCCGACGACGGCCATGTCTACAACGTGAACGCCGACACGGCCGCGGCCGCCCTCGCCGTCGCGCTGGGCGCCGAGACGCTGATGGTGCTCACCGATGTCGAGGGCCTTTACGCCGACTGGCCCAACAGCGACGAGGTGATCAGCAAGCTCACCGCGAGCCAGCTGGAGAAGCTGCTCCCGGAGCTGGCCAGCGGCATGGTGCCGAAGATGGAGGGCTGTCTGTACGCCGTGCGCCACGGGGTCACCACAGCCCGTGTGCTCGACGGGCGGGTACCGCACTCCATCCTGCTGGAGGTCTTCACCGACGAGGGCATCGGCACGATGGTCCTGCCGGACGGGACCGTGATCGGCGACGACGACCAGGACAGCAAGGGCGACCAGGACGGCAACGGCGACAAGGGGGAGGACCAGTGAGCAACGCGGAGCTGAAGCGGCGCTGGCAGGGGGCGCTCATGGACAACTACGGCACCCCCCGCCTCCCGCTCACCCACGGCGAGGGCACCAAGGTCTGGGACGCGGACGGCAAGGAGTACCTCGACTTCGTCGGCGGTATCGCCGTCAACTCGCTCGGCCATGCCCACCCCGCCGTCGTCCGGGCGGTGTCCGACCAGATCGCCACCCTCGGCCATGTCTCCAACCTCTTCGTGGCCGAGCCCCCGGTGGCGCTCGCCGAGCGGCTGCTCCAGCTCTTCGGCCGCTCCGGACGTGTGTACTTCTCCAACTCCGGCGCGGAGGCGGTCGAGGCCGCCTTCAAGATCGGGCGGCGCACCGGGCGCACCCATATGGTGGCCACCGACGGCGGCTTCCACGGCCGCACCATGGGCGCGCTGGCCCTGACCGGCCAGCCCGCCAAGCAGGAGCCCTTCCTGCCGCTGCCCGGCGATGTGACGCACGTGCCGTACGGGGACGTGGAGGCGCTGCGCGCGGCCGTCACCACCGACACCGCCCTCGTCATCCTGGAGCCCATCCAGGGCGAGAACGGCGTCATCGTGCCGCCGGCCGGCTATCTGGCCGCGGCGCGGGAGATCACCCGGGCCACCGGCACCCTGCTGGTGCTCGACGAGATCCAGACCGGGATCGGGCGGACCGGCCACTGGTTCGAGCACCAGGCTCAGGGCGTCGAGCCCGATGTCGTCACCCTCGCCAAGGGGCTCGGCGCCGGGCTGCCCATCGGCGCCACCCTCGCCTTCGGGCCCGCGGCCGATCTGCTGACCCCGGGTCAGCACGGATCCACCTTCGGCGGCAACCCCGTCTCCTGCGCGGCCGGTCTCGCCGTCCTCGACACCATCGCCGCCGACGGCATCCTGGACCGGGTCAAGCGGGCGGGGGAGCGGCTGCGTAACGGAATCGAGTCGCTTGACCACGCACTGGTCGCCCGGGTCCGCGGGGCCGGGCTGCTGCTCGGTATCGTGCTCACAGAGTCCCTCGCGCCGCAGGTGCAGAAGGCGGCTCAGGACGCGGGACTCCTGGTGAACGCGGTCGCGCCGGATGTGGTCCGGCTCGCCCCGCCGCTCGTCATCTCCGACGGCGAGGTGGACACCTTCCTCCGGGAGCTGCCCGCCGTCCTGGACGCCGCACATGAGGGAGACGGGGAACGACGAGCCGGAGACTGACGACACCGATGACCGAGGCGCAGCACACCGACGCGCAGGACGCCAACCACGGCCCGGCCGTGCCACAGACCCGCACCGCACGCCACCGCCGGATCGTGGACATCCTGAACCGGCAGGCCGTGCGCTCCCAGAGCCAGCTCGCCAAGCTGCTCGCGGACGACGGGCTGTCCGTCACCCAGGCGACGCTCTCCCGGGACCTGGACGAGCTGGGCGCGGTGAAGATCCGCAACACCGGCGGTGAGCTGATCTACGCGGTGCCGAGCGAGGGCGGCGACCGCACGCCGCGCGCCCCGCTCGGCGAGTCGGCGAGCGAGGCGCGGATGGCCCGGCTGGCGGGTGAGCTGTTGATCTCGGCGGAGGCTTCGGCCAACCTCGTGGTGCTGCGCACTCCGCCGGGCGCCGCCCAGTTCCTCGCCTCGGCCATCGACTCGGCGGAGCTGCACGACATCCTCGGCACCATCGCGGGCGACGACACGCTCCTGCTGATCAGCCGCGACCCGCTGGGCGGCCAGGCACTCGCCGACCATCTGCTGCGACTGGCCCAGAAGGAGCGCTAGCTCTTCCGGGCCCGCGACGGGGCGTGAGACGGGACGTGTGACGTGCGCGTCGACCCACCAGGGGGCGCCGCAGTGGAGTCGCGCACCACCAGCCGCGTGGCGATCCGGACGCGCGGTGGCCGGGAGCCCGCCGCGGGGGCCTCCCGCACCAGTCGGCATGCCTCGCTTCCCGCCTCCTGGAGGGGGACGTGGAGCGCGGTGCTGCCGGGCTGGGTCATGCCGATGACGGTGAGGTCGTCGGAGGCGGCGAGGCTGATGTCCTCCGGGACGCGCAGTCCGGCGTTGCCCAGTCCCATGAAGAGGCCGAGCAGCACATAACTGCTGTAGACCATGACGGCGGTGATCGGGGTCTCCTGCCGCACCAGGTGCTCCGCCGTGGCGAGTCCGGCGTCGAACCGCGGCGGTACGGGATCCAGGACGATCAGTTCGCCGCCGCCGTCGGCCACCGCGGTCAGGGCGGCCTTCCGGCGCTGCCGGTCCATCCAGGAGCCGGGCGGACCGCCGAGGTAGGCGATGCGACGGTGGCCGAGGCCGAGGAGATGGTTCATCAGTTTGGTCACCCCGCCGGGGGTGTCCACCACCACCCCGGGCAGCCCCGGGGCCGTGCGGTCCACCGTCACCACGGGCAGCCGCTCGGCGAACGAGCGCAGGGCGGCGTCCGGGCTGACCGGCGCGACCAGGATGAGTCCGTCGACCCGCGGGCCCAGCTGGTGCACCAACTCCCGCTCGCGGTCCGCCGAGTGGTCGGAGACGCCGAGCAGGACGTTTCCGCCCGCCTCGGTGAGGGGCTGCTGAACGCCCGTGACGATGGGCGGGAAGAAGGGGTTGGCGAGGGTGGGGACGATGACCCCCACCAGCCCGGTGTGGCCGGTGGTCAGGGCGCGGGCGGTGGCATTGAGCCGGAATCCCATCTCGGCGGCCACGAGGGACACCCGCTCCCGGGTCTCCGCCGCGACCATGTCGGGCCTGCTGAGCGCGCGTGACGCCGTGGAAGTGGACACGCCCGCCGCTCGAGCGACGTCTGCCAGTCGAACCATCCGCCCCTGCTCTCGTTGCCGGTTACACGGTGTTAACCGATGGCCGTTGACGGCCTCCCCGGGGCTAGCGTACCTTGCCTGCAACCGGTTGCTGCAACCGGTTGCATTTCTATGGTGGTGCACAGCGCACCGTATTTCCGACGGAGGACGGGTTCGTGTCACGCAGAGCGGCGTCTGGCCTCTTGCTCCTGCCCGGGGTGGCGCTGCTCGCCTTCGGCTTCCTCTATCCCTTCGGCGTCACCCTGTTCGCCCCGCCCGCCGCGGAGCACCCCGATGTCCTCGGCAAGCTCGGCGGGATGCTCGGCGACGCCTACGTCCTGGAGGTGGCGGCCCGGACCATCCGGGTCGCCGCCCTCACCACGGTCATCTGTCTGCTGCTCGGCTTCCCGGTGGCCTACCTGATCTCCCGGGCGCCCAGGCGCCGTCAGGGCCTGCTGCTCGCGCTCGCCGTCTTTCCGCTGTTGCTCTCCACCGTCGTCCGCACCTTCTCCTGGCTGGTCATCCTCGGCCGCAACGGACTGATCAGCTCCGTGCTGGTCGACCTGAAGATCGTGGACGGTGGCACCCAGCTGCTCTACACCGAATTCGCCCTGGTCGCCGGGCTCACCCAGCTCTTCACCCCGATCATGATCCTGACCTCCTACAGTTCGCTCTCCCATATCGACGCCAGGCTGGAGGACGCGGCCAGGGGGCTCGGGGCCAAACCGGGCCGGGCGTTCCGGAGCGTGGTGCTGCCCCTCGCGCTGCCCGGTGTGCTGGTCGGCGCGACCCTGGTCTTCGCCGGCGCGGTCACCGCGTTCACCACTCCGCTGCTGCTCGGCGGCACCCGCAACCGCACGCTGGCCACGCTGCTGTACGACTACGCCAATGTGAAGCTCGACTGGAGCGCGGCGAGCGCGGTCGCCCTGATCATGACCGTGCTGGTGCTCGCCGCGAGCTGGATATCCGGTCGGCTGTCCCGGGTGGGGGCGGTCTGATGCGAGGGCGTCCCGTGCTCACCGCGCTGTCCGCGCTGGCGCTGCTGTTCCTGCTCGGACCGATCCTGCTCGTTGTCGCGATCGCGTTCTCCTCCGGTGACACCGTCGAGTTTCCGCCCCCGGGCCTGTCGGGGAAGTGGTTCACCAAGGCGCTCGCCCACCAGCCCTTCCAGGACGCGCTCCTCACCAGCGCGCTGGTGGCGGCCGGAGCGACGGCCCTGGCGCTGCTCGTCGGCGTTCCGGCCGCGCTGGCGATCCAGCGCCGCCGGTTCCCCGGCCGTAAGGCGATCGAGGCGCTGTTCCTGTCCCCGGCGATCGTGCCGGAGCTGGTCCTCGGCTTCGCCCTGTTCCAGCAGCTGATGGTCACCCTGCGGATCACCGCCCTCGGAGCGCTGCTGATCGGCCACACCGTGCTGCTCCTGCCGTACGCGGTGCGGGTGACCGGAGCCTCGCTCGCCATGGCCGACCCCGCCCTGGAGGAGGCGGGACGCGGTCTCGGCGCGGGGCCGCTGCGGACGTTCCTGCACATCACCCTGCCGGTGATGACGCCCGGCATCGTCTCCGCGGCCGTGCTGTCCTTCCTCACTTCCTTCAACAATGTGCCGCTGTCACTGCTCCTCAACGGCCCCGGTGTCTCCACCCTCCCGGTCGAGATGCTCCATTACGTGGAATTCTCCTTCGACCCGGTCGTCGCGGCCGTGAGCACGCTGCTGCTGGCGGCGACCGTGCTGGTCGCCCTGGTCACGGAGCGGCTCGTCGGATTCAACAAGGTCTTCAGCAAGTAGGGATGCGCCAGATGACGACGCCAGTGGTCCAGCTCCGGGCCATCACCCGGGAGTTCTCGGGGTCGGTGGCCGTGGACGCCATCGATCTGACCGTGGAGCGCGGACAGTTCACCGCCCTGCTCGGGCCCAGCGGCTGCGGCAAGACCACGACCCTGCGGATGATCGCGGGATTCCTCCCGCCCAGCTCCGGCACCATCCTGCTCGACGGCGAGGAGGCCACCCGGCTGCCGCCCGAGCGCCGCAACATCGGCATGGTGTTCCAGTCGTACGCCCTCTTCCCGCATCTGACCGTGGAGAAGAACGTGGCGTTCGGGTTGCGGATGCGGGGCGTGCCCGCCGCCGAGATCCGCACCCGGGTGGGCGAGGTGCTGGAGCTGGTCGGCCTCGCCCATCTCGCCCGGCGCAAGCCCAAGGAGCTCTCCGGCGGCCAGCAGCAGCGGGTCGCGCTCGCCCGCGCCGTGGCCATCCGCCCCTCGGTGCTGCTGCTGGACGAGCCGCTGTCCAACCTGGACGCGCGGCTGCGCGTCCAGATGCGGCAGGAACTGCTGCGCGTCCAGCGGGAGACGGGGCTGACCGCCATCCTGGTCACCCACGACCAGGAGGAGGCACTGGAGCTCGCCGACTCCATGGTGATCCTCGACCGCGGCCGGATCGTGCAGCAGGGCCCGCCGCGCGAGGTTTTCCGGGCGCCCGCGACCCGCTTCGTCGCGGAGTTCCTGGGCTATGAGAACTTCCTCGACCTCCCCGGCCGGGGCCCGATCACCATCAGGCCCGAGCATGTGGGCGTCCTCGCCCCCGGTCAGAAGCCGCCCCCCGGCGGTGAAGTGGTCGAGGGGACCGTGGCCGCGGTCCGCTTCCGCGGTACGGACTTCGCGGTCACCGCCACCGTCGGCGACCGCGTCCTCCACGCCATCAGCACCGACGACACCCTGCGCGCGGGGGAGCCGGTACGGCTCCATCTGCCCCTTGCGCGGGCCGTCCCCCTGGCCGGCGACGACGGCGACGCCCGGTCGGCCACCTCGAAACAGCAGGAGTGTCCCGCATGATCCGCACCACCAGACTCCTCGCCGGCGCGGCGGCCGCGGCCGCCGTCTCCCTGTCCCTGTCCGGCTGCGCCGAAACCGCCGGCGCCGACCCCAAGAAGCTGACCGTCTCCACCTTCGGCTTCGGGGCGGACCGCTTCGAGAAGACGGTGGTCGAGCCGTTCGAGAAGAAGACCGGGATCGATGTCACCGTGGAGACCGGCGCCAACGCCGACCGGCTGACCAAGCTCCGCGTCAACAAGGCGAACCCCACCGTCGACGTCGTCATGATCACCGACCTCTTCGCCGCCATGGGCCAGAAGCAGGGCCTCTTCGAGAAGATCGACCCCGAGAAGGTCCCCAACCTCTCCAAGGTCTACGACTTCGCCAGGAGCGAGGACGGCTACGGCCCCGCCTACACCTACCAGCTGCTCGGCATGCTCTACCGCACCGACAAGTTCAGCGAGCCGCCCACGCTGAAGGAGCTGTGGAAGGCCGAGCACAAGGGCAAGGTCGCCGTCCCCGACATGTCCACCAGCGCCGGAATGCCCTTCCTCGAGGCCACGTCCGCCACGTACGGCACGGGTCCCAAGGATGCCGACGCCGGATTCAAGAAGCTCTCCGACCTCAAGCCCAATGTGCTCAAGTTCTTCAACCGCAGCACCGAACTGGTGAGCCTCCTGGACCGCGGTGAGGTCGAGATGGCCCCCGGCCTCGACCTGTTCGCCGTGGACCCGGCCAAGGCCGGCAAGCCCATCGGCTGGGCACCGTTCGACAAGGGCCGCTTCGTCGCCGCCAACACCGCCCAGCTCGTCAAGGGCAGCAAGAACAAGGCGGGCGCCGAGAAGTTCATCGACTATCTGCTCTCCGCGGACGTCCAGGAGAAGGCCGCCGCCTCCTTCAACGACAAGCCGGTCAACAAGGACGCCGAGGTGCCCGCGTCCCTCACCAAGGTGGCGGGCAAGGCCGCGAACGACCCGTCCGCCGCCGGGTTCACCTCCCCCGACCTCGGCTACGCGGTCGATCACAACGACGCGTGGGTGGACCGCTTCCAGCGCGAGGTCTCCGGATGAGCCAGGCCCCCCACCGGGTCATCATCGACTGCGACCCCGGGATCGACGACGCGATCGCGCTGCTGCTGGCGTACGCGTCACCCGAACTCGACGTCGTGGGCGTGACCACCGTCGCGGGCAACGTCGGACTCGATCAGGTCGTCGACAACGCCCTGCGGCTGTGCGACCTGATCGGCGGCGCCGCGGCGGCCACCCCGGTGCTCCGTGGCTACGCCGGCCCCCTGGCCCGCGCGCTGCGCCACCCCGATGAGCCGGTGCACGGCGCGTACGGCCTGGGCGGTGTGGAACTCCCCACGCCCACCCGGGCCGTCCACCCCGGCCACGCCGTGGACTGGATGGCCGAACGGATCCGGGTCGGCGACCCCCAAGAGATCACCCTCATCGCCACGGCGCCGCTCACCAACGTCGCCGCGCTGCTGCACGCCCACCCCGACGTCCGGGAGCGGCTGGCGGAGATCGTCATCATGGGCGGGGCGGCCTTCGCCCCGGGCAACACCACGCCCGCCGCCGAGTTCAACTTCCACGCCGACCCCGAGGCCGCCCGCTATGTCGCCGAGGCCGGGGTGCCGCTGCGCATCGTCGGGCTCGATGTGACCCGCGAGGCCCTGACCCCGCTCGCCGACGCCGAGGCACTGATCGCCGACGGGGCGCCCGCGACCTCGGCGGCCGGGCGGATGCTGAGCCATCTCATCGAGCGCTACGCCCGCCGCCACGCCGTGCGTGCCTGCGCCGTGCACGACGCGCTCGCTGTCGCGGCGGCCGTCCGGCCGGGACTCCTCCAGTGGACCGAGGCCTGGGTGACCGTGGAATGCGCGGGCGAGTTCACCCGTGGCGCGCTGGTCGCCGACGTCCACGGGCGCACCGGCCTGCCGCCCAACGCCAAGGTGGCGACGGGCGTCGACGCGGAGGCGTTCCGCGCGTTCCTCATGTCGCGGCTGCGTGGCCGCTACGGCGCGCACACCGCGCCCGTGCCGGGCGCCTCCGCGTAGGGCCGACGCACCCTCCCACTCCCGATTCCAGAACAGAGAACGAGCAGGAGACCCCCATGCCGATGCCAAGCCGCTGCGATCTCCTCATCCGTGGTGCCGGCGTCGTCTCGGTGCACACCGGCGAGATCCGGCCGGCGGACGTGGTGGTGACCGGGGACCTCATCCGCGCCGTCGCCGCGCCCGGTGTGCGGATCGACTCCGACCGCGTCCTGGACGCCGAGGGGCTGCTCCTGGCGCCCGGGTACATCGACGCCCATATGCACATCGAAAGCTCGCTGCTCACCCCTGCCGAGTTCGCCCGGATCACGGTGCGGCGCGGTACCACCACGGTGCTCGCCGATCCGCACGAGATCGTCAACGTCGCCGGGCGCGAGGCCATGGCCTGGATGATCGAGCAGGGCCGCGCGCCCGCGCAGACCATGCTGTGGGCCGTGCCCTCCTGCGTCCCCGCGCTGGAGGGCTTCGAGACCGCCGGATCCCGGCTCACCGCCGAGGACATCGCCGAGATGCTCGACTGGGACGGGGTGACCACGCTCGGCGAGGTGATGGACTACCGGGCCGTCGTCGAGGGCTCCCCGCGGATGCGGTCGATCGTCGAGGCCGCCCGGCGCAAGGGTGTCCGGCTCGACGGCCACTGCCCGGGCCTGACCGGCGACGATCTGGGCGAGTACCTCTGGGCGGGGATCGACTCCGACCACACCAAGAACACCCCCGAGGTCGCCGTCGAGAAGGCCCGGCTCGGAATGTTGCTGATGCTCCAGGAGAAGTGCCTCACCCCCGAGCTGGTGGCTCGCCTCCGCGAGCTCCCCGTCCTGCCCGACTTCTGCCTGGTCACGGACGATCTGGCGGCCGATGCCATCCTCGAGCGCGGACATCTGGACCATATCGCCCGGGTCGCATTGGACGCCGGGTTCAGCCCGCTGACCGTGCTCCGGGCCCTCACCCTGCACCCGGCACGCCGCCTCGGCCTGGACGACCGTGGCGTGGTGGCACCGGGGAAGCGGGCCGACCTCGTCCTGCTGCGTGCACTGGAGGACCCGACGCCGGTGACCGTCGTCTGCGGTGGACGGGTCGTCGGGGCCGCCGACGCCGACACGACGGCCCCGGTCCGCAATCCCTTCGCCGACTCGGTGCGGCTCGCCCCGCTCGACGAGGACGACTGCCGCTGGCGGGTGGACCTGCCCGATGGGGAACACACCTTCCGGGCGCTGCGGGTGAACCCCGTGGACACCTTCACCGAACCGGCCGAGGTCGTGCTGCCCGTACGGGACGGCCTGGTGAAGTGGGAGGGCAGGACGGCCGTGCTCGCGGTGTACGAGCGCCACCAGCGCTCCGGGCGCCGAACGATGGCCCCCGTGGTCGGCTTCGAGCTGGCCGAGGGCGCGGTCGCCACCACGTACGCGCATGACAGTCACAACCTCACCGTCGTCGCCACCGACGCCCCCGCGCTGCGCCATGCGGCCAATCGGGTGATCGGCTCACACGGTGGTATCTGCGTGGCCGTCACCGGAGAGCCGGTCGTGCACCTCCCGCTGCCGGTGGGCGGCGTGATGTCCCCGGCGCCGGCCGCCGAGGTCGCCCGGGGCGCGGCCGCCGTACGGGAGGCACTGCACAGGTGGGGCTGGCGGCACCGCAATGCCTTCATGAGCGTCTCGACCATGACGCTGCCCGTCTCGCCGCAGATCAAGCTCACCGACAAGGGTCTGGTGCGGGTGGTCGACCGGGCGTGGGAGCCGGCCGTCGTCTGACGGCCGGGACCGGATCGGCTGACGGTCGAACGGGGGACCGGCTGACGGCCGGACGGGGACCGGCCGACGGTCGAACCGGGGTCGGCCGTCAGCCGCGTCCGTGGGATGGCCAGGCCGTCGCCGTCAGCCGGTCTCCGCCCTGCGCGCCCGGTACGACATCCAGGCCGCCACTACCGCCCCCGAGACGTTGTGCCAGACCGAGAACACCGCGGCCGGGAGCGCGGCCAGCGGGCTGAAGTGGGCGGCGGCCAGGGAGGCGGCGAGCCCGGAGTTCTGCATGCCGACCTCGAAGGCCATGGCCCGGCTGGCGGGAGCGCCCAGCCGGGCCAGCTTGCCGGCCCCGTAGCCCAGCGCCAGGCCGAGCCCGTTGTGGAGCACCACGGCCAGTAGCACCAGCGCCGCCGCCGACTTGATGGCGTCCGCGCTCGCGGCCACCACGATGGCCACGATCACGCCGATGGTGACCGCCGACAGCCAGGGCAGCAGCCCCAGCACCCGCTGGATGAACCGCCCGGCGACCAGCCGTACGACCAGTCCACCGATCACCGGCAGCAGCACGGTCTTGAGGATGTCGGTGACCATCGACTCCGCGTCCACCGGCAGGAACTCCCCGGCCAGCAGCAGCGTCAGCGGCGGGGTGACCAGTGGCGCGAGCACCGTGGAGACGGTGGCGACGGACACCGACAGCGCCACGTCGCCGCGCGCCAGGTACGTCACCACATTGGAGGCCGTTCCGCTCGGTGCGCAGCCGACCAGGATGACACCGGCCGCCAACTGCGGGGAGAGACCGAGGGCGTTGGCGATCAGCCACCCGAGACCCGGCATGATCACATAGTGCGCGACCAGCCCGAGCGCCACCGCCCACGGCCGCTTGGCCACACCGGAGAAGTCCCGCGGGGTCATGGTGAGCCCCATGCAGAACATGACCACGCCGAGCAGATAGGGCACGTTCGGCGCCCAGCCGCTGAAGGTGCCGGGCGTGGCGAGGCCCGCCGCACCGGCGGCGAGGACGAGGAGGGGGAAGACGGTGACGGCCCGCCGGGCCGCCCGGTCGGCGGCGGCGGGCTCCGGTGACGGCGAGGGCGCCTGGCCCGCCGTCGTCGGGGAGTTGTCCGCGGAGCTCTTCGATTCGGATCGCACCGCGTGATGGAACGCTCCCGGAGGCGCGGTCCGCAACACCGTCTCGTTATGTGGTCACTACACCCACTATGTGGAACTCAGCGGCGGCAGCGGCAGCGGAAGCCCCGGCAGACCGTCGATGCTGCTGGCGATGTGCTCCTTCTTGTGGAAGTAGGCGTCCAGCGACGCGTCGTCCTCCCGCCGGAAGCGGGAGGCGTGCAGCGGGCGGTCCTCGCGATAGTCCATGAACGGGACCGCGTAGCCGCAGGTGTCCCGGATCAGCTCGGCCGTCACCACGATGATCGCCCGCAGCCCGTGGTCGTCGACATCAATGTCCGGGAAGTGCTTCAGCAGCGCGGAGAAGCGTGGATCGTCACGGAACACCGGCTCGCCCCGGCCGTGGACGCGCACGATGTTCGGCGGGCCGGTGAAGGCGCACCACATCAGGGTGATCCTGCCGTTCTCCCGCAGATGGGCGATGGTCTCCGCGTTGCTGCCCGCGAAGTCCAGATAGGCCACGGTCAGTTCGTCGACCACGGCGAAGGAGCCGGCCAGCCCCTTCGGGGAGAGATTCACCGTGCCGTCACCGGCCAGCGGTGCGGTGGCGGTGAAGAACATCTTCTGCTCTTCGATGAAGGTGCGGAGTCTGCCGTCGATACGTTCGTACACCTTTCCCATGTGGCGCATTATCCCTGCGGGTGGTCGCCGGGTCGATGTTTCCATGGGCGTATGGCCACCAAGAAAGCCTCCGCGCGAGCGTCCGCGTCCAAGCCCGCGATCCGGATCCGGCGGGTGTACGACGCCCCCGACCCGGACGACGGCACCCGCGTCCTGGTGGACCGCGTCTGGCCGCGCGGCCTCGCCAAGGCCGACGCCCAGCTGGACGAGTGGGTCAAGGACGCCGCCCCGTCCACCGAGCTGCGCCGCTGGTACGGCCATGACCCGGACCTCTTCCCGGAATTCACCAGCCGCTACCGCGCCGAGCTCACCACACCCGAGCGCCGCGAGGCCGTCGCCCACCTCCGCGAGCTGACCGCCCCCGGCCCCCTGACCCTCCTCACGGCCGTGAAGGACCTCGACTACGGCCATGTCCAGGTGCTGGCCGAGGCGATTCGCGACCAGGAGTGAGCGCCGCTGAGCCACGGCCCTATACGCACAGCTCCGCCGAATATCGGGCGAAGCCGCTGGTGTGCCAGGTGGAGCCGTCCGCGGTGATGAGATAAGCCTCGGCGTCGGGGAGCCGTCCCAGCCAGGGGCGGGCGCGCTCGGCGCCCATGGCGCAGGCCGCGGTGGCCACGGCGTCCGCGTCGGCCAGGCTGGTGGCGATCACGGTGACCGAGGCCAGGCCCCGCACCGGGGGGCGGCCGGTGTGGGGGTCCAGGATGTGGCAGCCCCGCTCGGCCGGGCCCGAGGTGGCCACGGCCAGCTCGCCGCGCGCCTCCACGACCGCCGCCAGCTCGCCCCGGCGCAGCGGATCGGCGATGCCCACCCGCCAGGGGCCGCCGTGCACCTGGACGTCGCCGCCGCCGTTCACACACACCGACCCGGCGCCCGAGGAGACCAGCATCCGGGCGGCGCGCTCCACCGCCCAGCCCTTGACCAGGCCCGTCGGGTCGAGCCGGCCACCGGCGTAGCGGGCGGTGAACCAGCCACCGCTGCGGTGCTCGGCGTCCTCGCACATCCGCAGCACGTCCCGGACCTCGGGGTCGCAGCGCGACAGCGTCAGCTCACCGCGTCCCAGCCGGCTGATCTGGCTGTCCCGGCGGTAGGTGGAGAACAGCTCGTCCACCCGGTGCAGCCCCACCACGGCGCCGTCCAGCGCGGCCTGCACCCGGGGCCGGTCGGCGGGCGCGACCTCGCGGATGTCGAAGGAGAAGACCGTGCCCATGACGTGCTCGACATGGCGCAGCGGCTCGGGTTCGTCCATTCCGTACGTCACTTGGCACCCGCCTTGTCGAGCGCGCTCTGGAGCGACTTGGCGTAGCCCTCGCTGGTGTAGGTGGCCCCGGAGACCGTGTCCACCTTCGCCGCGGCCACCGCCTGCTGGTTGAGCTTCGGGATGGAGTCCTTGGCGATCTGGTCGCTGCGCGGCCCGGAGTTTGGCGTCTTGACCGCCTGCGCGCCGGTGATCTTCCCGCCGTTGACGGTGAGGCTCACCTGGACCGGGCCGTACTGCGTCTGTACGGCGTCGCCGGTGACCGTACGGGCGCCGCCCGCACCCGCCCCGGCTCCCGCCCCTGCCCCGCCCGGCTGTGCCGTGGCCGCGACCGGGGGCGCCTGCCCCGGCTGGTTCTCGGCGACGGCCTGGCCGCCCCCCGAACCCGGCTGCTTCAGTGCGAGCAGCAGCACCACACCGGAGACGGTGGCGGCCGTGCCCACGACGATGCGGCGCAGCGGATGCTTCCTCTTCATGGCTTCACCTCGGTCACAGCTCGAAGGATTCGTGGTGGATCCGGCGATCCGGAACCCCCGCCTCACGCAGCGCCCCGTACGCGTGCTCGGCCAGGCCCGGTGGGCCGCACAGATAGACGTCGTGGTCCTCGATATCGGGGAGCAGATGGCCCAGCCGCTCCGCGGTGATCTCCGGCCGGGCGCCGTCCGGGCCGTTCACCGCGTACAGCAGCCGGGCCCCGCGCTCGGTCGCGATCTGCTTCAGCTCGTTCCACAGCGCCAGGTCCTCGACGCTGCGGGCCCGGTAGAGCAGGGTGAGGTCGCTGCCCTTGCCCGGCAGCGTCTCGAACAGCGCCCGGATCGGGGTGATCCCGGCACCGCCCGCGATCATCAGCACCTTGCCGCGGCTGCGCCGCGCCGCGGTCATCGCCCCGTACGGCCCCTCCGCCCACACCCGCGTCCCCGGCTCCAGCGAGGCCAGCCCCGTGCTGTGGCCGCCCACCGCCTTCACCGTGATCCGCAGCAGCTCCGGCCGGGGCGGCGCGGAGAGCGAGTACGGATGGGAGCCCCAGCGCATCCCCGGGGCCAGGAACCGCCATCGGAAGAACTGCCCGGCCTGTGCTCCGATCCGGTGCAGCTTGCGCCCCTTGATCAGCACCGAGACCACTCCGGGCGCCTCCGGTACGACGGCCTCCACCCGCATCCGGTGCCGCAGGTTGAGCCGCAGCGGGACCAGCAGCCGGTACCAGACCACCAGCGCGGTGACCGTGCCGTACAGCGCGTACCAGGCGGTCTCCGCGGTCTTGTTCCCGACGAACTCCGCGCCGGTCGCCAGCTGGTGCCAGAACGTCAGGAAGACCGCCAGATAGGTGAACAGATGCAGGTAGTACCACACCTCGTACGGCATCCGGCGGCGCACCATTCCCGCCGAGATCAGCCCGATCACCACCAGCATCGCGGTGCCGACCGCCGCCTTGATCATGTCCGGGTAGTCCATGACCACGGTGACGGACTGGTCGACGAGGCCGGTGCCCGCCTGCTCCGCGTAGCCCGCGATGATCAGCCCGACATGCGCCACGATCAGACACAGCGCGTACCGCCCGCTCAACGCGTGCCACCGCGCGACCCGGTCCGACCCCACCCGCCGCTCCAGCGCCGGAACGCGCGCCATCTGGAGGACGACGAGGGCGAGGACATAGCCGCCGAGCAGCCCGCTGAGCCGCCCGGCGTGGGTCAGCCACTGCGCCGTGCCGTCGACGTTCGGAGTGTTCTGCCACCACAGCGACAGCACCGCCGCCGCACCTGCCAGGCTGAGCAGGATCAACGGCACGGCATGCGAACGGCGGGGCTGGATGCGGCGCATGGCCTGCCGCCGCCCGGCCCGGCTGTTCAGTAGCGTCGTCACGGCCTGTCCCCTTCCCTTGGGCTCCGGCGCAAGGGAATACGGCCCCGAGCGCGGGATGACTCAAAGGCCGCCGGGATTCACAGGTTTCGGCCGCGGCTCACAGATTTCGGCCGTGGCTCACAGGTCCGGCTCAGGGTTCACAGGCTCCGCGCGTCACCGGCGGTGGCACACGGGCAGCAGCAGATCGCTCACCACGGGCAGGTGGTCCGACGCCTCCGGGTCCGCCGTGAACACCTGGGCGGTGAGCGGGCGCAGATCGTGGGAGGGGAGCAGGAAGTCGATCCGGGCGTGCGGGTCGACGGAGTCGTAGGTGAAGCCGTCGCCGGTGCCGGCCTGGGGCCAGACATCGCCCAGCACATCGGTCAGGGTCCGGATCTCCGGGGCCTCGGACGTGGCGTTCAGGTCGCCGACCAGGAGGGTGCGCTCGGGGGAGGACCCCAGGAGCTCGACGATCCGGGCGGACTGCCGCTCGCGCTCCTGGTTGTCGTCGTGCTGGAGATGCGTCACCGCGAACTCGACGCGGCTGCCGCCCACATCCAGCGTGGCCTGGAGCAGACCGCGCTGCTCATGGCCGGGGACGAGCGGCAGATGGGTGTTGGTCCAGGACTGGATCGGCCAGCGCGAGAGCACCGCGGTGCCGTACTGACGGCGCGGCCGGCCGGGCTCCTCCGGGTCCAGGTCGAGGTTGGCGCCGAAGGCGTGCCGCATCCCCAGCCGCTCGCCCAGCCAGGCGGGCTGGTCGGCGAAGCCGCTGCGCCTCCAGAACCGGTCGACCTCTTGCAGGCCGACGACGTCCACCCGCATGGCCTGGATCACCCGGGCGACGCGGTCCAGGTCCAGGACGTCCGCGGAGCTCGCGCCGTGGTGGATGTTGAACGTGGCCACGCGCAGCGGCCGCGAGCCGGTGGCGGCGACCGCCACCCCGGACGTCGCGGCGGCGGTGGCGCCGAGGCCGGCCGCCACGGCGAGGAACCGGCGGCGGCTGGAGGCGGGGCTCAGATGGTTCATGGCGGTCAGCGTGCGTTCCGGTTCCGAACGCCTTCCCACGGCGCCATGAACGGCCCCGGGCGGATGGGAGTCGTCTCGGCCGGAACGGTTCGCCGTCCGCGCCCGCACGGATATCACCGATGGTGGAACTTGATCGGGTAGGACACCGTTGAGCGCGGTTTGGGCTGCTTCTTGGTGCCCTTCCCGCCGTCCTTCTTTCCGTCGTCCCTCTCGAAGTGGACGGGATACCGGGCCGTCTGATGTGGATTCGGCGATTTGTCGTCACGGGTGTTGCCGTCACCGTGGTTGTTGATCCACAGGACCCCGACCACGAATACGCCGAGCACCCACATCTGCTTCTTCTGCACCGGCCCCGACTCCCCCTCGGTCCGCAGCTGCGCTCCCCGCCCCGCCATGGTCTCAGCCCGGCGGCCGAATGGGCAGGTGCTGCCGCGTGGTGCAGCGCCACCGTTGACGTGAAGGGCCCCGCATTGACGAAACATACGGCGCAGTGCATACTCATGCAGAGAAGCGCATGGATCGTAAGGAGGCACCCGTGACCGAGCGCGTCGTACTCGCCTACTCGGGCGGCCTGGACACCTCCGTCGCCATCGGCTGGATCGCCGAGGAGACGGATGCGGAGGTCATCGCCGTCGCCGTGGACGTCGGCCAGGGCGGTGAGGACCTGGACGTCATCCGCAAGCGCGCGCTCGCCTGCGGGGCGGTCGAGGCGGAGGTCGCGGACGCCAAGGACGAGTTCGCCGAGGAGTACTGCCTTCCGGCGATCAAGGCCAACGCGCTGTACATGGACCGTTACCCGCTGGTCTCCGCGCTGTCCCGGCCCACCATCGTGAAGCACCTGGTGGCCGCCGCCCGCAAGCACGGCGCCGGGACCGTCGCCCACGGCTGCACCGGCAAGGGGAACGACCAGGTGCGGTTCGAGGCCGGTATCTCCTCCCTCGCCCCCGATCTGAACTGCGTCGCACCGGTCCGGGACTACGCGATGACCCGGGACAAGGCGATCGCCTTCTGCGAGGCCAAGGGCCTGCCGATCGCGACCACCAAGAAGTCGCCGTACTCGATCGACCAGAACGTCTTCGGGCGGGCCGTGGAGACCGGCTTCCTGGAGGACATCTGGAACGCGCCGATCGAGGACGTCTACGAGTACACCTCCAATCCGGCCACCCGGCGCGAGGCCGACGAGGTGATCATCACCTTCGACAAGGGCGTCCCCGTCGCGATCGACGGCGAGCGCGTCACCGTGCTCCAGGCCATCCAGCGGCTGAACGAGCGGGCGGGCACCCAGGGCGTCGGCCGGATCGACATGGTCGAGGACCGGCTGGTGGGCATCAAGTCGCGGGAGGTCTACGAGGCGCCCGGCGCCATCGCGCTGATCACCGCCCACCAGGAGCTGGAGGCCGTCACCGTCGAGCGCGAGCTGGCCCGCTACAAGCGGCAGGTCGAGCAGCGCTGGGGCGAGCTGGTCTACGACGGTCTGTGGTTCTCGCCGCTCAAGCGGGCCCTGGACGGATTCATCGCCGAGGCCAACGAGCATGTGTCCGGCGAGATCCGGATGACCCTGCACGGCGGCCGGGCCGTCGTCACCGGACGGAAGTCGCAGGCGTCGCTCTACGACTTCAACCTGGCGACCTACGACACCGGCGACACGTTCGACCAGTCGCTGTCCAAGGGCTTCATCGAGATCTTCGGCATGTCCAGCAAGATCGCCGCGAAGCGGGATCTGCGGCAGTAGCCTGCCTACCAGCGTCAAGCCCGCGTACCCGACGTACGCGACGCGTCACCAGCCGCCTCCCCGCCCCGCGCCGGGGAGGCGGTCGCACACCCACAGCCGACAGGAGCAACAGCGTGAGCAACGGCAACAGCGGCGACGTCCGGCTCTGGGGCGGCCGCTTCGCCGACGGCCCGTCCGAGGCACTGGAGAAGCTCAGCGCCTCCGTGCACTTCGACTGGCGCCTGGCGCCGTACGACATCGCCGGATCCCGCGCCCACGCCCGGGTGCTGCACACGGCGGGGCTGCTCACCGCCGATGAGCTGGAGCGGATGCTGGCGGGCCTGGACCGGCTGGAGGCCGATGTGGCCTCCGGCGACTTCACCGGCACCATCGCCGACGAGGACGTCCACACCGCCCTGGAGCGCGGTCTGCTGGAGCGGCTGGGCCCGGACCTCGGCGGCAAGCTGCGGGCCGGACGGTCCCGCAACGACCAGATCGCCACCCTCTTCCGGATGTATCTGCGCGACCACGCCCGGATCGTCGGCGGGCTGATCGCCGACCTCCAGCAGGCCCTGGTGGGGCTCGCGGAGGCGCACCCGGACGTCGCGATGCCCGGCCGTACCCACCTCCAGCACGCCCAGCCGGTGCTCTTCGCCCACCATGTCCTCGCCCATGTCCAGGCGCTGTCGCGGGACGCGGAGCGGCTGCGGCAGTGGGACGAGCGCACCGCCGTCTCGCCGTACGGCTCGGGCGCGCTGGCCGGGTCCTCGCTGGGTCTCGACCCGCAGGCGGTCGCGGCCGACCTCGGCTTCGAGCGGGGCTCGTCCGCCAACTCGCTCGACGGCACGGCCTCCCGTGACTTCGTCGCCGAGTTCGCGTTCATCACCGCGATGATCGGCGTCGATCTGTCGCGGATCGCGGAGGAGATCATCCTCTGGAACACGAAGGAGTTCTCCTTCGTGACCCTCCACGACGCCTTCTCCACCGGCTCCTCGATCATGCCGCAGAAGAAGAACCCGGACATCGCGGAGCTCGCGCGCGGCAAGTCCGGCCGGCTGATCGGCAACCTCACCGGGCTGCTGGCCACGCTCAAGGCCCTGCCGCTCGCGTACAACCGCGACCTCCAGGAGGACAAGGAGCCGGTCTTCGACTCCTGCGACCAGCTGGAGGTGCTGCTCCCGGCCTTCACCGGGATGATGGCCACGCTGACCGTCAACCGCGAGCGCATGGAGGAGCTGGCCCCGGCCGGGTTCTCGCTCGCCACCGACATCGCCGAATGGCTGGTGCGGCAGGGCGTGCCGTTCCGGGTGGCGCACGAGGTCGCCGGGGAATGCGTAAAGGAGTGCGAGCGGACGGGCATCGAGCTCGACCAGCTCACCGACGAGCAGTTCGCCAAGATCTCGCCGCATCTGACGCCGGAGGTCCGCGGCGTCCTCAATGTGCAGGGCGCGCTGGCCGCACGCGGCGGCCGCGGCGGCACCGCCCCGGTGGCGGTCCGGGCCCAGCTCGCGGAGGTCAAGGAGGATCTGGCCGCCCAGTACGCGTGGGCGGGCGCCAAGCGCTGACGGCGACAGACCGAAAGGGAAAGGTGGGGACACGGAGTATGGGCGTCGAACGTCTCACGGAGATCGCGGCCCCCGGGGCGGGGACGGCCCGGATCGGGCTCGGCCTGGCTGCGGTCGGCCGCCCCGCCTACATCAACCTCGGCCGGGACCGTGACCTCCCGGCCGAGCGCCCGGTCGAGGTGATGCGGCGGCGCAGCCATGAGCTGCTGGACGCCGCGTACGCCGCCGGGGTGCGCTATCTGGACGCGGCGCGCTCCTACGGCCGGGCCGAGGAGTTCCTCGCCGACTGGCTGCTGGAGCGCCCGGACGCCGCCCGGGACGTGGTCGTCGGCTCCAAGTGGGGCTATACCTATGTCGCCGAGTGGCGTACGGACGCCGAGACCCACGAGGTCAAGGACCATGGCGTAGAGACCTTCGACCGGCAGCGCGAGCTGACCGACGCGCTGCTCGGCGACCGGCTGGACCTGTACCAGATCCACTCGGTGACCCCAGACAGCCCCGCCCTCACCGACCCCGAGCTGCACGCGCGGCTGGCCGGGCTCGCCGCGGAGGGCGTGACGGTCGGCGTCTCCACCAGCGGTCCGCGCCAGGCCGAGGCGATCCGTGCCGCGCTGGCCGTGGAGGTCGACGGCCGGCCGCTCTTCCGTACCGTCCAGTCCACCTACAACCTGCTGGAGCCCTCGGCCGGGGCGGCGCTGGCCGAGGCCCATGAGGCGGGCCGGGTGGTCATCGTCAAGGAAGCCGTGGCCAACGGTCGGCTCACCGAGGCGGCCGAGCGGCTTCCGGAGCCCCTGCGCCGGGTGGCCGAGGAGACGGGCGCCACTCCGGACGCCGTCGCGCTGGCCGCGGTGCTGCACCGGCCCTGGGTGACGGTCGTCCTCTCCGGCGCCGCCACGGAGGACCAGCTGCGCTCCAACCTGGCCGCCGCGGATCTCCGCCTGGACGAGTCCGGACTGGCCCGGCTGGAGCGGCTGGCCGAGCCTCCGGAGGCCTACTGGCGGCACCGCTCGGAGCTGCCCTGGGTTTGACGCTTCCGGACCAGGGGCCCGCGCGGGCCCGGCTGAGCGCTCTGCTGGGAGTGCCCCGAGAGGCTGTCGACGTCCGCGGCGCCGTCGTGGCTGGTCGCGCCCCGTGGCGGAGCCCCGCCTTCCAGCCCCTCCGGCGCTTGAGGAGCGGGGTCTGGGGCGGAGCCCCAGTTGTGGGAAGGGGCGGGTAGGGGGAAGCACCGATATGCGGCTCCGCCGCGTGGCCCGCCGCAGGCGTACGCGTACCGCCGGACACCAGCTACAGCAGGCTCAGGAACGAACGCACCGCGCGGGCATACGGCCGGGGCGCGTCGTCATGGATCCAGTGACCGCACCCGGCGAATTCGCGAAGCTTCGTATCGGGGCGGCGGGTGGCCATCTCGTGCGCATGGCCCGGCGGCAGCAGCGGGCTGTGCTCACCGCGCATCAGCAGCGCGGGGCAGGAGGAGCCCAGCCAGTCGTCCCAGAAGTCACCGCACATCGCCTGCTGGGACGCCATCATGTGGCTGGGCTCGAACAGCAGCCGCCAGCCGCCCGATTGCGGGTCCGGCTCGGCGCTGTCCAGGAAGTACGAGGCGTCCGGGATGCCCCGGGACTCTATGGCGGCGCGCAGCTTCTCCCGGTCCACGGCCCAGGTCGGCCACCCGGAGACATCGAGCACCGGATGGCTGACCACCGGACGGTCCGTCACCGCGCCGATGTCCTCGACGACGAGCGCGCTCACCAGATCCGGATGGCGGGCGGCCAGCGCGTACGCGCCGACCGCGCCGGTGGAGTGGGCGACGACCGGGACCGGGCCGAGCCTCAGCTCCCGCAGCAGCGCGGCGGCGTCGGCCACGTACTCGTCCAGTGTGAAGGGGCCACCGCCGCCGGTCAGCCCGTGCCCCCGCTGATCGAGGGCGATCACCCGCCGTTCGGGGGCGAGGGCGGCGGCCAGCGGTGCGTACATCCGGCCCCGGCCGAAGTGGCCGTGCAGGGCCAGGACCGGGTCGCCCGGTCCGCCGAAATCGGTCACGGCGAACCGCCGACCGCGCAGCGTCACGAAGTCGGGGGAGGGCACGGTCATCGTGGTCACCCGCGGCACCATAGTGGCCGTGCCCGGTGGTGACCAGCGGGTAACGGAATCAGGTCTTCCGCAAATCTACCGACCCGCGACACCGGCCGGAGCGCCGGCTCGCCGGACCGCGAGGCGGCGTTTCGGCCAAACCGGGCCGGGGCGCACAAGTGCGGCGGCCCGGAAACCCCGGACCGCCGCGGTTCGCCCGAAACATCAGGCTTCAGCCGTCATGCGGCGGACTTCGCCTTCGTGGCGTAGATGTCCACGTACTCCTGCCCCGACAGCCGCATGACCTCGCTCATCACCTCGTCGGTCACGGCCCGCAGTACATAGCGGTCGCGGTCCATGCCCTCGTAGCGGGTGAACTCCAGCGGCTCGCCGAAGCGGACCTCGACCTTGCCCGGCCGCGGCAGCCCCTTGCCGCCCGGCTGGATCCGGTCGGTTCCGATCATCGCGAACGGCACCACGGGCGCGCCGGTCATCAGCGCGAGGCGGGCGATACCGGTGCGGCCGCGGTAGAGGCGGCCGTCGGGGGAGCGGGTGCCCTCGGGGTAGATGCCGAAGACCCTGCCCTCCTCCAGCACCCGGCGCCCCGTCATCAGCGCCGCCACGCCGCCGCGCCCGCCGTCCCGGTCCACCGGGATCATGCCGACACCGGTGAAGAACCAGGCCATCAGCCGGCCCTTGAGGCCCTTGCCCGTGACGTACTCGTCCTTGCCGATGAAGAAGACCTGACGGTCACAGACCAGCGGCAGGATCATCGAGTCGATGAAGGTGAGATGGTTCCCGGCGAGGATCACCGGGCCCGAGCCCGGAATGCCCTCGGCCCCCTCGACCCGTGGGCGGAACATCAGGCGCATCAGCGGACCGAGTACTGCCTTCAGAAACGCGAATCGGGACACGGGCCCTCCGGTCGGGGTCAAGGTCTGGGACGCAACCGTGTACGGTCCGTCAACCTCGTACCGCACCCGAGCGCCGATGAGGACGATACTCGCCGGTCGCGCTCCGGCGCACACCAGGTTCACCCACCTGGTACGCGGTGTTGACCCGCGTTCCCCACGCGTTTCACCCGATGTCTCCCGCAGGAAAGCCGCCCACGCCTACCATCAGGCCGTTCTCTGACGGGATTTGACAGGTGTTGAACACCACATCAAGGAGTGCTGCATGGAGCGGGAGCAGAAGCCCGGACGGCGCGCCCTGCTGGGGGCCGCGGCCCTCGGTGCGGGAGCGATGGCGCTGAGCGGTGCGGGCACGGCGACGGCCGCGGAGCCGCGGACCGCGCCGGACGCGGCCGCGGGAGCGTCCGGCCGGGGCCATGAGCTGCCGGTTCCCACCGTGATCGGCCACCGCGGCGCCAGCGGCTACCGGCCCGAGCACACTTTCGGCTCGTACCAGCTCGCCCTGGACATGGGCGCGGACATCATCGAGCAGGACCTGGTCCCCACCAAGGACGGCCATCTGGTCTGCCGCCACGAGAACGACATCACGGCCACCACGGACGTCTCCGCCCACCCGGAGTTCGCCGACCGCAAGACCACCAAGACGGTCGACGGCACCAAGCTCACCGGCTGGTTCACCGAGGACTTCACCCTCGCCGAGCTGAAGACGCTGCGCGCCAAGGAGCGCATCCCGGGCAACCGCCAGCGCAACACCCTCTACGACGGCCGCTGGGAGGTGCCCACCTTCGAAGAGGTGCTCCAGTGGGCCGAGCGCGAGGGCCGCGCGCGCGGCCGCCGGGTCTGGCTGTACGTGGAGACCAAGCACCCCACCTACTTCCGCAAGCTCGGCCTCGGCCTCGAGGAGCGGGTGGCCAAGCTGCTCCGCCGCTACGGCCGCCACCGCGAGGACTCGGCACTGTTCCTCCAGTCCTTCGAGCCCAGCAGCATCCAGCGGCTGCGCAAGCTGGTGGACACCCCGTCCGTCGTGCTGCTGTCCACCATCAACAGCCGGCCCTGGGACTTCGTCGAGGCGAACGACCCGCGGACGGTCGCGGACCTGGTGAAGCCCGAGGGGCTCAAGTGGATCGCGAGCTACGCCCAGGGCATCGGCCCCGATCTGTCGGTCATCATCCCCCGGACGCCGGACGGCAAGCTGGGCACGCCGACGAGCGTGGTGAAGGACGCCCACGCGGCGGGACTGATCCTGCACCCGTACACCATGCGCAACGAGAACACCTTCCTCCCGGCCGACTTCCGGCGCGGCACCGACCCCAACGCCTACGGTGACGCGTTCGGGGCGTTCAAGGCATACTTCGCGACCGGGATCGACGGCATCTTCTCCGACAACGCGGACACCGCGCTGCTCGCGGCGGCGGACTTCCGCAAGTGACCCGCCCGTGAGGGCGGCGGCGGGGGCGCGCGTGCGTCAAGGCGCGGCCCCGCCGCTTCCCCGGTCGGGTGAGACCGCGGTCACCCGGCAACCACCCCGCGACCGGTCCTCGTCCCGCCCGGCATGGACCTTGTGAAGCAGCTGGGCCCGTTGCTGGCCGCCGAAGCGGCGGCCGAGGCACACGGCGTCGGCGTCGAGCCCGCCGAACTCGAACAGGCCGTCTGGCTGCGGCTGCTGGAACGCACCCGGGACACCGGCCCGCCGCCCCACCCCGCCCGCTGGCTGCGCTGCGCCGTACGGGCCGAGGTGCGCGGGGCCAGGCGCCGGGCGCGCTGCGAGGTGCCGTACGACCCGGTGGCCGGCGGCCCGCCCAGCGGCCCCGAGCCCCGGCCGGCCGAACACGCCGTGCTGGCCGCGGAGACCCGCCGGACGCTGCGCGCGGCGGTGCGGCGGCTGCCGGGGCGCTGCCCCGCGCTGCTCGCGGCGATGCTCTCCCGCGCCGACCCCACGTATCGCGAAATCGCCGGTCAGTTGGGAATGTCACAGGGCAGTCTGGGCCCGGTACGTTCCCGATGTCTGGGTTGCCTGCGCAGAATGCTCACGGCGGAGGTTGCGGCTCCTGAACCGTGGGGAAAGGAGCGATAGACAACCGGCGCCTCGGAGGCGGACGCCGACCACGCGGCGCCTCCACCCAGGCCATGAACCCCCGGTCGCACTCCTACCCTCACCGCGACCGGTGGACTGACGACATAGGGGAGGCATGCGCACATGGGCATGAGCGTGACCATCTCCGCGGCGACCGCGGACGACGCCGAGCAGATCCTGAAGCTTCAGTATCTCTGTTACCAGGGCGAGGCGGAGCTCTACGGCGACTACTCGATCGAACCGCTGACGCAGTCGCTCGACGACCTGCGCGCCGAACTGAGCGAGGGCTGTGTGCTCGTCGCCCGGCTCGGCGCGGAGGTCGTCGGCTCGGTCCGCGGAGTCGTCGACGACAAGGGGACCGCCGCCATCGCCAAGCTGATCGTCCACCCCCGGATGCAGCGGCACGGCCTGGGCGGGCGGCTGCTCGCGGCGATCGAGGAGCGGCTCTCCGGGGAGCGGGCCGCCAAGCGGTACCGCCTGTTCACCGGCCACCGCAGCGAGGGCAATCTGCGGCTGTACCGCCGCTACGGGTACGCCCAGGTGGGCACCGAGGAGGTCAACCGCAGGCTGAGCCTGGTCACCCTGGAGAAGGACGCCACGGCCACCGCGTACGCCGCCAGCGCCTGACGCGGGACCGCAGGACCGCGGGCCCGCCGGGGTCAGCCCCGGCGGGCCTTCCTGAGCCACAGCAGGCCCGTGACCGGCAGGAAGATGGGGATGAACAGATAGCCCATCCCGTAGTCGGACCACACCGTCTGGTCCGGGAAGGCCGATGGGTCGGCGAGGGTCCAGGTGCCCACGGTCAGCACCCCCACCAGCTCCAGCGCACAGCAGACGATCGCCGCCTTACGGGCGCCCTCGCCGCCGCGCACCAGCGAGACCGTGATGAACGCGTACACCGCGGCGGAGACCGCCGAGAGGATGTAGGCGAGCGGGGCCTCCTGGTACTGCGCGATCAGCTGGTAGATCGAGCGGGACGCGGCGGCCACCGTGAACACCCCGTAGAGCATCACCAGCAGCCGCCCCGGGCCCTGACCGAGCCCGGTGCGCGCAGCGGATTCCGGCTTCCCGGCCGCCTTCTCCGCTTCTCCGGTCGCCTTCTCGGCCGCTTTCCCGGCCGCCGGGTCCTCGGTCATCGACGCCTCCCGTGATTCAGCCACCGACGCCTCCCCAGATGTCGTAGAGCCGCACCTCGAGCACGGCCAGCACCACGGCCGCCGCGGAGACCGTCGCCGACCCCCAGCGGGTCCGCTCCGTCAGCGACATGAACGCCGCGATCGGCACCGCGAGCGCCGAGCCGATGAGATACGCCACGAAGATCGCCACACCCTGCTGGGGGTCGGCCCCGCCCGCCAGCCGCACCACTCCTATGACCAGCTGCACGATCGCCAGCAGGGCCACCACGGCCATGCCGATGAAGTGCCAGTCCTTGGTCGGCTGGTCCCGGTAGGCGGCGAAGCCGCACCACGCGGCGAGGAGGAGCGCGGTCACACCGAGCGCGACCGTCAGCGCGTCGATCAACGGGACCTCCGCGCGGTGCGGCGGCGCACCCGAGGGCGGCGCACACAGGGAGTGACAAGCATGGGACGAGGGTAATCGGCCCGGCCCACCGCCCCGCGCCCGGCCCCGCGCCCGGGGGCCTCCGACGCCCCCACGTACGCTGCGGCACATGAAGATCTCCGCTGGCGCGCTGTTGTTCGACAACGACGGAACCCTCGTCTCCTCCCTGGACTCGGTGCATCGCTGCTGGACCCGCTGGGCCGAGGAGCAGGGGATCGCGGCGGAGGACTTCGCCCGGGTCGAGCTGCACGGCCGCCCGGCCGACGACATCATCGCCGAGCTGCTCCCCGCCGACCGCGCCCCGCGGGCCCGGGCGCGCATCGACGAGCTGGAGCTGGAGGACGTACCGGGCGGGGTGAAGCTGCTCCCCGGCACCGCCGAGCTGCTGGCCGGGCTGCCCGCCGGGCGCTGGGCCGTGGTCACCTCCGCCAACCGCGAGCTGGCCGAGGCCCGCCTCGCCGAGGTGGCGATCCGGCCCGGGACGCTGATCAGCGCCGATGACATCACCCGCGGCAAGCCCCACCCCGAGCCGTTCCTGCTGGCCGCCGAGCGGCTCGGAGTCGACCCGGCACGCTGTGTGGTCTTCGAGGACGCCCCGGCCGGGCTCGCGGCGGGCCGCGCGGCCGGGATGCGGACCGTGGCATTGGCCACAACGACCGACCGGGCCGAGCTGGTCGCCGATGTCGTGGTCGAGGACCTGTCGGCCGTGTCCGCACAGGTCTCCGACGGGGGAGTGGAGATCACCTGCCGGGTCTGAGCCGGGTCCCGGCCACCCCGCCGACCGTCCACGGACCGAGCAGCGCCGTCCGCTATACGGACATGCTTGATGGGTCCGCACCGGTGTCTGTTTTACTTGCGGCCATGACCACGACGAGCTGCCGCATCCCTGCGACCGAGGCGATCCCCACGCCCGGTGCTCGTTGTCGGTGTCGAATGTGTGACTGCTGAGGGCCCCCGCTGAGCCTCGCGCCCCGAAGCGAGACCCGCTGAGCCGGATCCGTGCGTCCATCGCGCCGGACCGCGCCGCCCCGCGTCACCGGAACCCGAACCGCGCCCACACACCGGGCCTGCCCTCGGGTCCACCCTGCCGCGTTCCGAAATGAACGAGCCGTGCCCGGCGGCACCAACCGCCGTGCACTCAACAGTGACGGAAACCCTGTGATCACCACCACGGACCTGACCAAGGTCTACCGCTCACGAGGCCGCGAGGTCACCGCCCTCGACGGCGTCGATCTGCATGTCCGCGAGGGTGAGGTGTACGGCGTCGTCGGCCAGAGCGGCGCCGGGAAGTCCACCCTCATCCGCTGCGTCAACCTCCTGGAGCGCCCCACCTCCGGCACGGTCACCGTGGCCGGCCAGGACCTGACCGCACTGGCCGGCCGAGGCCGGGGGGCACCTCCCGGCGGTAGCTGGGGGAGAGCGGGGTCCGCGCTGCGCCAGGCCCGCAGCCGGGTCGGCATGGTGTTCCAGCACTTCAACCTGCTCTCCTCGCGCACCGTGCGGGACAACGTCGAGCTGCCCCTGGAGATCCTCGGCGTCTCCGGCAAGGAGCGCACCCGCAAGGCCCTGGAGTTGCTGGAGCTGGTGGGCCTCGCCGACAAGGCGAAGGCGTACTCGGCACAGCTCTCCGGCGGCCAGAAGCAGCGCGTCGGCATCGCCCGCGCGCTCGCCGGCGACCCCAAGGTGCTGCTCTCGGACGAGGCGACGTCAGCGCTGGACCCCGAGACCACCCGCTCGATCCTCCAGCTGCTGCGCGACCTCAACGAGCAACTGGGCCTGACCGTGCTGCTCATCACCCACGAGATGGACGTCGTCAAGACGATCTGCGACTCGGCCGCGCTGATGCGCGACGGGCGGATCGTGGAGTCCGGCAAGGTCAGCGAGTTGCTGGCGACGCCCGGCTCCGAGCTGGCCCAGGAGCTCTTCCCGGTCGGCGGGGTGCCCTCGGGCGAGGACCGCACGGTCGTGGACGTCACTTTCCAGGGCGAGGCGGCCACCAAGCCGGTCATCTCCCAGCTGTCCCGTACGTACAACATCGACATCTCGATCCTCGGCGCCGCCATGGACACCGTCGGCGGCCACCAGGTCGGGCGGATGCGGATCGAGCTGCCCGGCCGGTTCGAGGAGAACGTCGTCCCGATCGGCTTCCTGCGGGAGCAGGGCCTCCAGGTCGATGTGGCGGCCATCGCCGACGGCCCGCGCGCGAACCCGACCCCGCTCCTCAAGGAGGGCGCCAAGTGACCTGGTCCGAGATGGAGCCCCTGCTGGAGCAGGCATGTTGGGACACCCTCTACATGGTCGGCTGGTCGGCGCTGATCGCCGTCGCCGGCGGACTGCCGCTCGGCGTGCTGCTGGTCCTCACCGACCGCGGCGGAGTGCTCCAGAACGTGGTGGTGAACAAGGTCGTCGGGCAGGTCGTCAACATCGCCCGCTCGATGCCGTTCATCATCCTGATGGTCGCCCTGATCTCCTTCACCCGCGCGATCGTCGGCACCACCATCGGTCCCGAGGCCGCCATCGTGCCCCTGGCCATCGGCGCCATCCCCTTCTACGCCCGGCTCGTGGAGACCTCGGTGCGCGAGGTGGACGGCGGGCTGGTGGAGGCCGTGCAGTCGATGGGCGGCTCCACCTGGACGGTCGTCCGCAAGGTGCTGCTGCCCGAGTCGCTGCCCTCGCTGATCTCCAGCGCGACCACCACGATCGTCGCGCTCATCGGCTACTCCGCGATGGCCGGCACGGTCGGCGCCGGTGGCCTCGGTGACCTGGCGGTCCGCTACGGCTATCTGCGGTTCGAGACCAAGCTGATGTGGATCACCGTCGCCATCCTCGCGGTGGTCATCGCCATCATCCAGTTCGCGGGCGACCTCGCCGCCCGCGGCCTGTCGCACCGCGGCCGCTCCTCGGTCGCCCCGCGGCTGGTGCTGCTGCGCGGCGGCGCGTCCCGGGCCGGGAAGCCCGCGCCGGAGCGGCGGGCCGCGCCCGCCGAGATCGAGACCGTGGAGCCCACCAAGGTCCCCTGAGCCCCCACCCCCTCACCCCCGTACCGCCCCGCCGAATTCCGCTTCCGCACCCGCGGCGGATTCGTGCGCCCCTAAAGAAAGGCACTTTTCGTGCGTAACACCACCAAGACCGTCGCAACCGTCCTCGCCGCCGGAGCGCTCGCCCTCGGTGCCGCCGCATGCGGCGCCCCGGGTTCGTCGGACGACAAGAACGGCGCGCTGGTCGTGGCCGCGAGCCCCGTCCCGCACGCGGAGATCCTCAACTACGTCAAGGACCACCTGGCCGACAAGGCGGGCCTCAAGCTCGAGGTGAAGGAGTTCACCGACTACAACACGCCGAACCTCTCCACCCAGGACGGCTCGGTCGGTGCCAACTACTTCCAGAACCAGCCGTTCCTCGACGACTTCAACAAGAAGAAGGGCACCGACATCGTGCCCGTCGTCACCGTGCACCTCGAACCGCTCGGCCTCTACTCGCACAAGGTGAAGAAGGCTGACCAGCTCAAGAAGGGCGCCACCGTGGCCGTCCCGAGCGACACGGTCAACGAGGCCCGCGCGCTGAAGCTGCTGGACGCCAATGACGTCATCAAGCTCAAGAGCGGCGTCGGCAACGAGGCCACCCCCAAGGACATCGCCGCCAACCCCAAGGGCCTGAAGTTCAAGGAGCTGGAAGCCGCCCAGCTGCCGCGGTCGCTAGACGACGTGGACGCCGCGGTCATCAACGGCAACTACGCCATCGAGGCAAACCTCAAGCCCGCCAAGGACGCCATCATCCTCGAATCGCCCAAGAACAACCCGTACGGCAACTTCCTGGCCGTGAAGAAGGGCAATGAGGACGACCCGCGCGTCAAGAAGCTGGCCAAGCTCCTCACCTCCCCCGAGGTGAAGAAGTTCATCAAGGACAAGTACCAGGGCTCCGTACTGCCGTCCTTCTGATCCACGGCGCACCGCGGCCACCGCGGCCACCGCAACGAATAGGCCAACGTTTCCCGCCCGTTGGCGGATCCCCCGAGGCTCCGCATCCGGACCACAACCGGATGCGGAGCCTTACGATTCACCCCCCGTGCTGCATTTCCCCTGCGTGATGCTGCATGCTGGGCCTTTCCACGGCCCAGACAACCACCCCGGTTACGGAGCGGCGCATGACATCCACCTTCCCGGACATCTCCATCAGCACGGAACGGCTGGTGCTGCGCCCGTTCGAGGAAGCGGACATACCCGCGCTCGCGGACATGATGAACGACGAAAGCGTCATCGCCTGGACCCGGGCGCCCTATCCGTACAACGTCGCCGACGCCCGCGACCAGGCGCTGCGACTCGCCCCCGCGGAACGGACCACCGGCCGCGGAATCGTCTTCGCGGTCGCCGAATTCCTCACCCAGCGGCTCGTCGGCATCGTGCATCTGCGCAATACCGACTGGCGGCTGCTGGCCACCGAGGTCAGCTATATCGTCGCCCACTGGGCGCGCGGTGAGGGCTATGCCTCGGAGTCGGTGCTGGCCGTGGCCCGCTGGCTGTTCCAGGACCAGAAGTTCGAGCGCCTGGAGCTGCGCACCGCCGCCGGCAACACCGCCGCCCAGCAGGTCGCCCAGAAGGTCGGCTGCATCAGCGAGGGCGTATTGCGCCACGCCTGGATAGCCCGCACCCAGACGGAGGACGGCGGCTGGACCGATCTGCGCACCGACCTCATCGTCTGGAGCCTGCTCGCCGAGGATCTCGACGGCGCCCCCGACCGGATCTCCGGACCCGACGGATTCGGCGTCTACCCCAGCTACTCCGACTGGGGCTGACACCCCGACCGCATCCGGCCGGGGCGGACATCCGGCGCATTCGCGCCGTGCGCGCCCTCGGCGCACCACCCCAGCGCCCGCCCCCCGCTCCGGCGGTCCGGACCAGCCGGGGTACTCTCTGTCCGCGCCGAGCTCCCCGGGCCTCGGCGTCGTCCGTGGCCGTGACCCGCGCATCCGCGGCGCACCGGCCGCGACCCGCTCGTGGACCCCCGCGGGCGAGAGCACCGCGACGCATCCGCACCCCACCGCGACGCACCTGACAGACCCGACCCGCCGCACACCCGCCACACATAGGGGAGAAAAAGGACGATGGCCGACCGCGTCACGGTGATCGGTTGGGACGGCACCCCGCTCACGGACGCGGCCCGCTCCGCCCTCGGCGCGGCCACCCTCGTGGCCGGCGCCGCCCATCACCTGGCGCTGCCCGAAGTCCCGCCCGGCGCCGAGCGGATCCGGCTCGGCAGCGTGGACCTCGCGGCCCGCAGGATCGCCCAGCACCGCGGCTCCGCCGTGGTCCTGGCCGACGGCGACCCCGGCTTCTTCGGCGTCGTCCGCGCCCTGCGCGCCCCCGAGCACGGGCTCGAGGTCGAGGTCGTCCCCGCCGTCTCCTCCGTCGCCACCGCCTTCGCGAGGGCCGGGATGCCCTGGGACGACGCCCAGGTCGTGGTCGCCCACAGCCGCGATCTGCGCCGCGCGGTCAACGTCTGCCGCGCCCACACCAAGGTCGCCGTCCTCACCTCGCCCGGCGCGGGGCCCGCCGAACTCGCGCTGCTGCTCGGCCCGGTGCACCGCACCTTCGTCATCTGCGAGGCCCTGGGCACCGAGCGCGAGCAGGTCACCGTGCTGACCTCCGACAAGGCCGCCGACCACGCCTGGCGCGACCCCAACGTCGTCATCGTCATCGGCGGCTCCGGCATAGCGCCCGTCCGCGGCGGCTCGTCGGCCGGTGCCGGCCGCGGCGCGCTCCCGGGCGGCGGCTGGATCGCCGGACGCGAGCCCGGCTACCCCGGCACCGTCCGCGGCTGGGCGCTGCCAGGACCCGCGTACGGGACCGCGCTGAGCGAGAGCGAGTCCCCGCAACTGCGCGCCCTTCAACTCGCCCGCGTCGGCCCCCGCCTGGGCGACCTGGTCTGGGACATCGGAGCGGGCAGCGGCGCGGCGGCCGTCGAGACCGCCGGGTTCGGCGCCGCCGTCATCGCCGTCGACCGCGACCCGGACGCCTGCGAGCGCACCGCCACCCTGGCCCGCCGCTTCGCCGTACAGCTCCAGGTGGTCCAGGGCGTCGCGCCCGAGGTGCTGGAGGATCTGCCGGAGCCGGATGTGGTGCGGATCGGCGGTGGGGGCGCGCCCGTGGTCGCCGCGTGCGCCGCGCGCCGCCCCGAGCGCATCGTCACACAGGCCGCGACCCGGGACGAGGCGGAGGCCATCGGCGCGGCGCTGGAGGACGGCGGCTACGCCGTCGAATGCGTGCTGTCGCAATCCGTCGAACTGGACACGCGTGGCTGGACCGAACGGGAGCGCGCGGTCGCCTTCATGCTGTGCGGCCACCGCCCGCACCAGTGATTTTGTCCTTGTGACGTTCGCCCCGAGCTTCGCCCCGGTGACCTGCTCCGGGCACTGCCCGGGGTAGGCTGGCGGATCGTTGTACCGCCTGTACCGCTGCCCGGCGTTCGGTGCTTTATTGGCCAAAGGTCGGAATGTGCCCTTCCCTTGGCGGGGCCGCGGTAGGCAAGGCTCGGGCGTGTCTACGTGCCGCGCACGGCGCATGCTCGTTCTTGCTCAGGGGGCTTGCTCTCGGCGGTAGGCGGTTGGAAGGAGCACTAGCGATGGGCGAGGGGTACGCATGACCGACACCGGCCAGGTCCCGGGCGAGGGACTGCCGGAGAACGCAGGCGGACGACTCGGACACCCGCACCCGGCGGATGTCCACGCCCCGCCCGCCGACGCCGGTTACACCGAACAGCCGCAGCCCGGTGTCCCTCCCGGCGCCGCCTACGCCTTCCCCGACGGCTCCGAACACGGAGGCGAGGAGGACGACCTGCTGCTGATGCCGGGCGCCCAGGGCGCCTGGAGCGAGCAGCAGGCCCAGTACCAGACCGGGGCGTACGAAACCGGGGCGTACGAGGCGGGCGTGCTCGACCCCGCCGCGTACGCCGAGGCCCAGATGCCCGAGCCACAGCCCGTGGCGGAGCAGCCCGTACCGCAGCAGGCCCCCGCCCCGGCCGCTTACGCGGCGCCCGCCGCCCCCGCCCGGCGGCCGCTCCATATGGGCCCGCCGGTGCCCGACACCTCCAACGGCGTGGTGCGTTCGCTCGCCGACCGGGGTCCGGCGGCGGGTCGGCACGCCGCGCCCGTACGCCAGCCGGAACCTCAGCCGCAGGCGGGGCCGGAGCAGCAGGCCGCCCCGGAGGTTCTGGAGCCGCAGCTCGCGCCGGAGCCGCAGCCGCAGGTGCCGCACCAGGTCGCGTCCCAGCCGGAGGCGCGGCCCGAGCCGCAGCCGGAGTACGGGGTGGGGGCCCAGCAGGGCGTCCCGGCGCCCGAGCAGGGCGGGATGCCAGGGCCGGGCGGGACGGCCGAGCAGCCGTTCGCCGGGCCCGGGCAATTCGTCATGCCCGAGCAGCCGTTCGCCGCGCCCGAGCAGTTCGTCGTTCCCGAGCAGCAGCCCGTCATGCCCGAGCAGCCGCTGGCGGCGGACTACTCCACCGCGCCCCAGTACGCCGCCGGGCCGCAGTACTTCACCCCGCAGCCCGAAGACCCGGGTCGGCTCCCCGGGCCCCAGCTCGCGGACCTCTCGCAGCTCGTCGATGCCCCGCCGCCGGGGGACGCGTGGGACTCCACGCCGCCGGTGCAGCAGGCCGTTCCCGTGGAGACGGGGGTTCCGGCCGAGGAGCCCCAGGTCGCGGAGGTGCCCGAAGCGGAGCCCGCTCCCGGCCAGTTCGCCCAGCCCGAGGCGGTGGCGCCGGAGGCGCAGCCGGTCCCGATGGACCAGGGATATGTGGACCAGGGGTATGTGGATCCGGCCGCCGTGGATCCGGCTGTCGCGGACCCGCATCAGACGGGTGCGACCATCCCGGCCCAGGCCGGGGCGCCCGTCGTGGAGCCCGCCCCGCAGGCCGCCGTGGCCGACGAGCAGGTCGTCGACATCCCGGCCCAAGCCCAGACCGAGCCCGTCACCGAACAGCCCGAGGCCCAGCCGGTCCCGGCTCCGGCCGCGGAGACCGCGCCGGAGATCCCGGCGCAGCTGGCCCATGAGCCGATCGCGATCGAGATGCCGCCCGCTCCCGCCGCCGAGGCCCCCGCCGAGGAGGCCGCTCAGCAACCACCCGAGCAGCCCGGCGAAACGGTGGAGCAGCCGGCCGTGGACCCGGGCCACTCGATAGTGGCCGACGAGGTGCCTCAGCCCGAGGCGTCCGCCGCCGAGGAACCGTCCGCCGCCGAGGCGTCCCAGCAGGAGCCGCCCGCCGAGCCGCGGGTGGAGGGGGCACCTGAGGCGGAGGCGGCACCGGAGGCCGAGGCCGAGGCCGTGACGCCGGAGGAGCCCGCCGAGGAGCGGACGGCGGCCGAGGCGCCCGAGCAGACGGCGGCCGAGCAGGAGCCCGAGCCGTCCGCCGCCGAGCCGGAGCCCCCCGAGGCAGCGGCCGAGGCCGTGGCTGAGGAGCCGTCACCGGAGGAGCAGGCTCCCGAGGCCGAAGCGGCGGACACCCCGGACGCCGAGGCCGCCGCGAGCGAAGCGCCCGAGGCGGAGGCGCCCGAGGCGGAGGCGCCCGAGACCGCCGAGGCAGCGCCGGAGTCCGGTACGGAGGCCACCGAGCCGACGTCGGAGGCTGAGGCAGGGGCGGAGGCCCAGCCCGCCGAACCCGAGGCCGCGGCCATCGATACGTCCCCCGAAGGCGAGGCCACCGAACCCGAGGCCACCGAGCCCGAAGCCGTCGAGTCCGAGGCCGCTGAGCCCGAGACCCGGGCCGCGGAGCAGGACGCCACGGCGCCGGAGGCCGGTATCCCGGAATCCGACGCCCCGGAAGCCACCGAGCTCGAGGCCAGCGCGATGGCACCCACCGAGGCCGAGGCCGAGACCGCCGAACCGGAGGCCACGGACGCGGAAGCCGACGCCCCTGAAGCCACGGAGCCCGACGCCAGCGCCGCCGAAGCCGAAGCCGTCGCCTCCGAAACCGCCGACGCCGAAGCCACCGATGCCGAGGCCACCGCCCCCGCCCCGGAGCCCGAGCCCGAATCGGAACCCGAGACGGCCCCCGAGGACGCCAACCCCGAGGACACCGCCCCCGAGACGGCCCCCGAATCCGCCGCGGAGCCGGAGCCCGACTCGGAAACCGAATCGGAAACCAAGCCGGAGCCGGAGCCAGAGCCAGAACCGGAGCTCGAGCCCGAGGCGGTCCCCATCCCCCTCGGCCCCCGCGCCGAGGGGTACGACGAGGCCGAGCGCGCCGCCGTCCACCGCGTGATGCGCGAGCGCCGCGACATCCGTAACGGCTTCCGGTCCGACCCCATCCCGCACGAAGTCCTGCTGCGCGTCCTCGAGGCCGCGCACACCGCGCCCAGCGTCGGGCACTCCCAGCCGTGGGACTTCGTCGTGATCCGCTCGGCGGAGACCCGGCGCGCCATGCACGAGCTGGCCATGCGCCAACGGGACGCGTACGCCAAGTCCCTCCCCAAGGGCCGGGCCAAGCAGTTCAAGGAACTGAAGATCGAGGCCATCCTCGAGACCCCGGTCAACATCGTCGTCACCGCCGACCCCACCCGTGGCGGCCGCCACACCCTCGGCCGGCACACCCAGCCGCAGATGGCGCCGTACTCCTCCGCGCTCGCGGTGGAGAACCTGTGGCTCGCCGCCCGCGCCGAGGGCCTCGGCGTCGGCTGGGTCAGCTTCTTCGACGAGCGTGAGATGGTGCGGGAGCTCGGGCTGCCCGAGCATCTGGAGATCGTGGCGTATCTGTGCGTCGGATACGTCGACGAGTTCCCGGAGGAGCCGGAGCTGATGAAGGCCGGGTGGTCCAAGCGCCGCCCGCTGTCCTGGGTGGTCCACGAGGAGTCGTACGGCCGCCGCACCCTGCCCGGCGGGGACCCGCACAATCTGCTCCAGGAGACCCTGCGGGGCATCCGCCCGCTGGACGCCAAGGCGCTCGGCGAGGCGTGGGAGCGGCAGAAGCGGATGACCAAGCCGTCCGGCGCGCTCGGCATGCTGGAGATCATCTCCGCCCAGCTGAGCGGGCTGTCCCGGCAGTGCCCACCGCCGATCCCGGAGCCCGCGGCCGTCGCGATCTTCGCGGGCGACCACGGGGTGCACGCACAGGGCGTCACCGCCTGGCCGCAGGAGGTCACCAGCCAGATGGTGGCCAACTTCCTGGGCGGCGGCGCGGTCTGCAACGCCTTCGCCGGTCAGGTGGGCGCCGAGGTGTGCGTCGTGGACGTCGGCGTGGCGAGCGATCTGCCCAGCACCCCCGGGCTGCTGCCGCGCAAGGTGCGGGCGGGCACCGGAGACTTCACCGTCGGCCCCGCGCTCACCCGCGAGGAGGTGCTGCGCGCCATCGAGGTGGGCATCGAGACGGCCCGCGACCTGGTGGCCGCCGGGAACAAGGCGCTGCTCACCGGGGAGATGGGGATCGCCAACACGACCGTGTCGGCCGCCCTGGTCTCCATCTACACCGGCGCCGACCCGGCCGAGGTGACCGGCCGCGGCACGGGCATCAACGACGAGATGCACGCGCGCAAGATCGATGTCGTACGGCGCGGTCTCGAACTGCACCAGCCCGATCCGGCCGACCCCATCGGCGTCCTGTCGGCGATCGGCGGCCTGGAGCACGCCGCGATCGCCGGGTTGCTGCTGGGCGGCGCCTCGCTGCGTACGCCCGTGATCCTGGACGGGGTGAGCGCGGGCGCCGCCGCGCTGGTCGCCCGCGCCATCGCGCCCGAGGTGCTGGCGGCCTGCATCGCGGGCCACCGCAGCGCCGAGCCGGGCCATGTGGCGGCCCTGAACAAGCTGGGCCTGCGCCCCCTGGTCGACCTGGATCTGCGGCTCGGCGAGGGCACCGGGGCGCTGCTCGCCCTCCCGGTGGTGCAGAGCGCGGCACGGGCGATGCACGAGGTGGCCACGTTCGACTCCGCAGGGGTCACGGAGAAGAACTGATGCGTGCCCCCGCCGCGTAGGGTGTCGGCGGGGGCCCCGCCCCACAGACGATCAGCCGCTCCAGCGCCGCAGCGGCCGTTGCTTCGCATGAGGAGAGCCGCACCGCCATGTCCGAAAACTTCGCATACCCGGTCGGGCTGCGCCTTTCCGGGCGGCGTGTCGTCGTCCTCGGGGCGGGTCAGGTCGCCCAGCGCCGGCTGCCCGCGCTGATAGCGGCCGGTGCGGACGTCCTGCTGATCTCGCCGTCCGCCACGGCGTCCGTCGAGGCCATGGCCGAGGCGGGGGAGGTGCGCTGGGAGCGCCGTCGCTACCAGGAAGGCGACTTCGAGGGCGCCTGGTACGCCCTGATCACCACCGATGACCCGGAGGCCAACGCCGCCGCGTCCGCCGAGGCCGAGGCGCGCCGCGTCTGGTGCGTGCGCAGCGACGACGCCGGGGCCGCCTCCGCCTGGACCCCGGCCACCGGACGCAGCGAGGGCGTCACCGTCGCCGTCCTCACCGGACAGGACCCGCGCCGCTCCGCCGCCGTACGGGACGCCGTGGTGGAGGGGCTGCGCGACGGCACCCTCGCCGCGCCCCGCCACCGCACCCGCGGCCCCCATGTGGCGCTGGTGGGCGGCGGGCCCGGCGATCCGGACCTGATCACCGTGCGCGGCCGCCGCCTGCTCGCCGAGGCGGACGTGGTGGTCGCCGACCGCCTCGGCCCGCGCGATCTGCTCGATGAACTGCCGCCGCATGTCGAGGTGATCGACGCGGCGAAGATCCCGTACGGCCGCTTCATGGCCCAGGAGGCGATCAACAACGCGCTGATCGAGCACGCCAAGGCGGGCAAGTCGGTGGTCCGCCTCAAGGGCGGCGACCCCTTCGTCTTCGGGCGCGGCATGGAGGAGGCGGAGGCGCTCGCCGAGGCCGGGATCCCGTGCACCGTCGTGCCCGGCATCTCCAGCTCCATCAGCGTCCCCGGCGCGGCCGGGATCCCGGTGACCCACCGGGGCGTCGCGCATGAGTTCACGGTGGTCAGCGGCCATGTCGCCCCCGACGACCCCAGCTCCCTGGTGGACTGGGCGGCACTGGCGAGGCTGCGTGGCACGCTGGTGCTGCTGATGGCCGTGGAGAAGATCGGCGCCATCGCCGCGGCCCTCGTCGCCCACGGCCGCGCCGCCGACACCCCCGTCGCCGTGGTCCAGGAGGGCACCACCGCGACCCAGCGCCGGGTGGACGCGACGCTGGCCACCGTCGGGGAGAGGGTCGCCGCCGAGGGCGTACGGCCCCCGGCGGTCGTGGTGATCGGTGAGGTCGTCGCCGTCTCGTCCCGTGACCACCGGTGACGCCATCGGGGCGTAACCGCCGGTAACTTATTCACGTCGGGCTCATTGGCACCGCATCCAGGACAAGGCAGTATCACTTAAGTGGCTGATCTCATCACCGTCGATGATCCGGACGACCCGCGGCTGAGCGACTACACGGGTCTGACCGATGTGGAGCTACGACGCAAGCGGGAGCCGGCCGAGGGCCTGTTCATCGCCGAGGGCGAGAAGGTGATCCGGCGCGCCCGGGTCGCCGGTTACGAGATGCGCTCGATGCTGCTGTCGTCCAAGTGGGTCGATGTGATGCGGGACGTCATCGAGGACGTCCCCGCCCCCGTCTACGCCGTCAGCCCCGAAATGGCCGAACGCGTGACGGGCTACCACGTCCACCGCGGCGCCCTCGCCTCCATGCAGCGCAAGCCGCTGCCGGACGCGGAGTCGATCCTGGCGGACGCGCGGCGCGTCGCCATCATGGAGTCCGTCAACGACCACACCAACACCGGTGCCATCTTCCGCAGCGCGGCGGCCCTCGGCATGGACGCCGTGCTCCTCTCCCCGGACTGCGCCGACCCCCTCTACCGGCGCTCCGTCAAGGTCTCCATGGGCGCCGTCTTCTCCGTGCCGTACGCCCGCCTGGAGAGCTGGCCGCGCGGCCTCGAGGCGGTCCGGGAGGCGGGCTTCAAGATCCTCGCCCTGACCCCCGACGAGAAGGCCACCACCATCGACGACGCGGCCCCGCACCGCCTGGAGCGGGTCGCGCTGATGCTGGGCGCGGAGGGCGACGGGCTCTCCACCAAGGCGCTGATGGCCGCGGACGAGTGGGTCCGCATCCCGATGGCCCACGGCGTGGACTCCCTCAACGTGGGCGCGGCGGCGGCGGTCGCCTTCTACGCGGTCACGTCGGGCAGACCGGGACTCTGACGGTCCACCGCGTGGCAGGGACTTCGCCCCTGAACCTCGGGCACCTGGGCCCCTGGACCCCGGGAGTCTGGGACGGAGCCCCGCCTCCCACCCCCTCCGGCATTGAGGGGCGGGGTCTGGGGCGGGGTCCCGCCTTCCAGGCCCCTCCGGCGTTTGAGGGGCGGGGTCTGGGGCGGGGTCCCGCCTTCCAGCCCCTCCGGCGTTTGAGGAGCGGGGTCTGGGGCGGGGGTTCCGCCTTCCAGCCCCTCCGGCGCTTGAGGAGCGAGGTCTGGGGCGGAGCCCCAGTTTCGGGAAGGGGCGGGGAGGGGAACAGCTCGCCGCAGGCGCCAAGCCCGCCGGACACTCAGTAACTAGCGGCCGTCAGGCTCGGCCCCCACCGAGCCCTCCACCGAGCCCCCCACCGAGCCCAGTGCCGCCGACGAAACCGACTCCGTCGGCCTGGGCGGCGCACCGCCCAGCCCATTCGCCGGCCCCTGACACCCCTGCGCCGCCGCGATCCCCAGCGCCACCAGCAGCGTCACCACGACGAACACCGTCAGCCGCTGCCGCAGCAGCCGCCGGTTTGGCCCGCCGGGGCGGCGCCCGTTCGGCGAGGTGCGCACGGTCTGGGCCGGGCGCCCCGTACGTGCGGGCGGCCTCGGGCCACCCCGGCGCTGTGCCGGGCGCGCGGGCGTGTTCCGCCCCGAGGGCCGTCCCGAGCCCCCGCCCGTACTGGCTCCCGGCCGCTGGGACGGGGGCCCGCTCCGCGGCGCGGGCGTACCGCCGGAGCGCCGCTCCGTGTGCTGGTCGGCGTACGCCTCGGGGCGCCGCGCCGCGGGACGGCCCTGCCCGCCGCCGTAGCCCCCGGAACCGGAACCGGAACCGGCCCCGGAACCGGCACCGCCACCGTGACCGTGCGCCTCGCGCGCCGCGATCTCCTTCAACCGCAGCGACAGTTGCAGAGTGCTCGGCCGGTCCTCCGGGTCCTTGGCCAGACAGGCGTGGAGCAGCGGCGCCAGGGCGTCGGGGACGCCCAGCAGCTGCGGCTCCTCATGGACCACCCGGTACAGCATCACCTCGGAACTGCCGTGCCCGAACGGCGAGTCCGCCGTCGAGGCGTACGCGAGCGTGGCGCCCAGTGCGAAGACGTCGGTCGCCGGGGTCACCGCCGCGCCCCGCACCTGCTCGGGCGCGAGGAAGCCGGGCGAGCCGACCGCCGTGCCCACGTGGGTGAGGGTGCTGGCCCCGGTCGCCCAGGCGATCCCGAAGTCGATGATGCGCGGGCCCTTGGGGGAGAGCAGGATGTTGGAGGGCTTGAGGTCACGGTGGACGACCCCCGCCTCATGGACCGCCAACAGCCCCTCCGCCAGCGCCGACCCGATCGACGCGACCTGGGCGGCGGGCAGCGGGCCCTCCTCGTTCACCTTGTCGTGGAGGGAGGGGCCCGGTACGTACTGGGTGGCGAACCAGGGACGGTCGGCCTCAAGGTCGGCGGCGACCAGCCGGGCCGTACAGCCGCCCCGGATCCGCCGCGCGGCCGAGACCTCCCGGGCGAACCGGGACCGGAACTCCCGGTCCTCCGCGAGGTCCGGCCGGATCACCTTCAGGGCCACCCGCTGCCCGCGCCGGTCGGAGCCGAGGTAGACCACCCCCATGCCGCCCGCGCCGAGCCGCCGGTGGAGGCGGAAGGAGCCGACGACACGCGGGTCCTCGCGCCGGAGCCGCATCATCGCCATGTCCGTCCCCTACCTCCGGTGGGCCCCTTCCCTTAACCCCTGGTGGGGAGCCCCATCCGCTGCCGTCTGCTTGCCGTTTGCCGTCGAACTGCCGCCGGTTCGCCGCTGTGGTTCCGTTGCCGTCCGTCTGACGTGCACAGCTTACGGATTGACGGCCCCTCGCGCTGAGAGGCCGCGCATGCGTCGGCGGATGGATTGTCAGTGGTGCCTGGGATCCTGGAGAAGTGGGCCGGAATCGTGGCAATCCGCGCTCGGGTCCGCGCTTGCGTGATCTCAAAAGGCCGTCTCAGAAGGGGGATTGAGACCGTGAAGGGTGATCGTGTGGAGATAGTCGTGGACGCGGGGGACACGACGCGGACATACGAAGTGGTGGCCACCAGGGCGGGCCGGAGGGTCGAGACGGCGGTCCGGCGGGGGGTGGTGGAAGTGAGCGAAGTCACCCGTAATGGGTCCGTGGTGCGGACGGCCCGCTTCATGGCCAACCGGGTCCTGGCCCTGGTCGAGCAGCCGGTGGAGCGGAGCGAGGAGGGGGAGGGTGAGTAGGGCCCGCACAGGCTCGGAGGGGCACACTCCGCTGACTCCGGAGGGCCTCCGGAGGGATCTCTTCCGCGGTCCCCTCCGGGAAGACCCCAAGACGTGAGGGCGCATCTCCACCCAGGGGAGTAGTCGCCGCCTCCCGGGGTCATCCTCCGGGAGGCCCGGCAATCGGTACGAAGGCATGACGCCGAGGACCGGGTCGCGCGCCTAATGTTGTCGTCAAGCGGCGGGCGCAGCACTCGTCCCCCGAGGTCAGACGCTCGCCGCCCCCAGATGTGACGGAGGAGGGACGATGGCGGACACGGCTGGACGCACGGTCATCGGAACACGTCGTCGCAGGTCCGTGAGCGCGGTGGTGGACGCGTTCGGCGGCCCGCAGACCGACACCCGCCATCCTCTGGTCGCGGCGGCGATGGTGCTGCCGATGGCCATCCTCCTGACCATCACCTTCGGCGGCTGGGACGCCGTCGTCACACAAGCGTCGTCCGTGGCGGGAATGCTGGGGCGCTGAGCGCCCCGGGCCCGGGAGAGCGGCCCGGGCCGGGGACTTCCGGCCATTAACCCCGTGGGGACGGGGGTGCGGCGGACGGCACGAATGCCCGGACAGCTGGGGAGCTGTCCGGGCATCGCGCCTTTTGGGACCCATACGGACCGCCGCCGGGGCCCCTTCTCGCGGGCGAGGAACGTACCCCGCGGTCCGGATCAGTGAGGCGTTCGGCGAACCGCGCCCAGTGCAAGGATCACGAGAACCGCGGTGCATCCGCCCAGCACCATGACCGCGGACGGAGAGCTGCGGTCCAGGACGACTCCCCCTACGAGCGCCCCCATGGAGATCGTGGCCTGAAAGGAGGCGGTGAACAGGACCGATGCCGCTTCTGGGGCATGCGGTGCCGCCTTGGAGAAGCAGGTCTGCGACGCGACCGGCACGGCGCCGTACCCGATGCCCCACACGATCAGCAATATCACCGCACCGGCCTCCCAGCGGCCCAACGCCGGAAGCAGGAGGGTCACCGCGGCGATCAGGCCGGCCGCGAGCCCGAGGACGGTCCGGGGATACCGAGCCACCCAGGCGCCGCCCAGGAAGTTACCGAGGATGCCGGCGGCACCGTAGAGCAGCAAGAACGTGGTGATCAGACCATCGCCGACACGGGTGACCTGTTCCAGGAACGGTGTCACGTAGGTGTACGTGCCGAAGTGAGCCAGCACGACGAGGAACGTCAGCAAGAGCGCGAAGCGGATGTTGACGCTGCGGAGCATGCCGCCCAGGACGCTCAGCCGTGTGGTCTGGATCGGCGGAAGCGGCGGCACGAGCAGGAGCAGCATGACCAGTACACCGACCGACAGGGCTCCCATGACGGTGAAGGCCGTTCGCCATCCGGCGAGATCTCCTATGAGGGTGCCGCCTGGTACGCCGAGGACGGACCCCAGCGGTACGGCGGAGAAGATCACAGCAGTGGCCCTGCCGACCGAGACCGGCGGCACCAGTCGTTCGGCCAATCCCGCCCCGATCGACCAGAAGCCGCCGATGGTGATCCCCACCATGAGCCGAGAGGTCAATACGAGCCAGTAGTCGGGTGCCGCGGCGGCAAGGAAGTTCGCCAATGCCAGCAGGAGCATGAAAGCGCACAGCATCAGTCGGCGGTCGAGGCGTGCCGTGGCCGCGGTGACCAGTGGAGCGGCGACAGCCGCCAGGAGGCCGGGCGTGGTCATCATCAGGCCGACCATCCCGTCCGAGACGGTGAAGCTGGATCCGATCGAGGTCAGCAGACCGATCGGCAGGATCTCGGTGGTGACGATGGCGAAGATCCCCAGCATCACCGAGACCACGGCCGGCCACCCCTTCAGCGGGGCCCGAGGGGATGGAAGTCGGCCGTTGACCGAAGCGGTGGTGGTGATCGGCATGGCGTTCCGTCCTGTGAAGGCAGCGCGTTCGCCATCAGCCCAGCAGGTTCTCTCAAGAGGTGGCTGGCAGGTCTGCGACCGCACCCTTGCCCTTCACGGGTGATGTCGTATTCCCGCGAGCGCCTATGACCAGCCGAATCGCTGTGGCCAAGGCGCGCACCGCGCCGCTCGCACTACAGCCCTCCGGCCAGAGCAGACGGTTGATCAGCGCGGGCGCAGGCCGTCGATGAGCAAGGCGCAGATGGACTGCAAGGCGGCCTCGGAACCCGGGGACTGCCATTCGGGGGCGTGGGCCGGGTGGTGGTAGGCCATGGTGGCGTCGAAGACGGTTCGCGCCGTCGCGGTGGGGTCGGGGGAGGTGAAGTCGCCGCTGGTGACTCCGTCTTCGACGATGACGCGCAGTTGCTCGATAAGGTCGGCCACATGGTCGGCGGCCGCGCTGCTGTGCTCGGCCGTCAGGACCCGGTAGGTGGCGAAGAGCTCCGGGTCCTCGGACAGCAGGGTCCGCTTGGCGGTGAAGAGCGTGGTGAACCAGGCGCGGAGCCGCTCGGGCGGGGCCTGACGGGTGTCGGACGCGACCGTCGCGAGGGGGTCGCGCGCCCGGCCCAGCCAGCGCCGGGTGACGGCTTCGCGCAGTGCCGCCTTGGACGGGAAGTGGCGGTAGACGCTGGCGTGGCTGACTCCCAGAGCGCGCGCCACGTCCAGCACCGTGGCCTTCGCCGGTCCATGGCGGCGCAGCACGTCCTCGGTGGCCGTCAGGATGGTCTCGGCGTCGAGGGGGCCGGAACGCATCAGGGCTCGCCGTTCCGTACGAACCGCACCGCGTGGCTCACGGCCCCGGCGGCGGGCACCGACTGCTCCCTCACTGCCAGTTCCTCCTAGTGGCTCGTCAGAAGACCGCGAGCGGGTTGACGGGCACCCCGGTCAGCCCGTGGATACGCGGCGGCGCCACGGTGAGCAGGAAAGCATAGCGGCCCAGCTCCGCGCAGACGGCGGCGAGCTCGTCGACCTCGGCGGCGTCGATCAGGGGCAGGCCCATCATGGGGAGGGCGACCCGGTGCAGCGGGAGGGGGCAGGCGGGGTCCAGGTCCGGGTGCGCGTCGCCGATGTCGCCCGCGTAGAGCGACGCACCGCGCCGGTGCATCCAGCGCACCGCGTCCAGGCTCATCCCCGGCATCGGCCGGCCGGGGTCGGGCGTCATGGGCCATCCGCAGCGCACCACCAGGGCGTCCCCGGACTCCAGCCGGACGCCCTGGCGCTCCTCGGCCGCCTCGAAGTCCCGTGAGGTGACCGCATGGCCACTGGGCAGCGGGCCGTCGGCCGCCAGGTCGAGCAGGATTCCCCGGGTGGCGATCCCGGCGGCGTACGCCGCCGTGGAGCCGTGCCGGGCGCCGGCCGGGGTCACGGCCTCGTCCACGGGCCGCCCCGGATAGACCCGCCCGTCCCGGATCGTGTGCCCCAGTGCGTCGAGGTGCGTCGAGCGCGGGTGGTGGTTGGTCACCAGCATCACATCCGCCGTGGCGGGCGCCGGGGAGCCGACGTACACCATCATCTGCTGGACCGGCGAGGCGTCCTGGGTGACGGGGGCGAAGGGGCCGCTGATGAGCGGCGTCGGCCGGATCGGAAGCGCGAGTGACACCGTCCGCCCGGTGCGGGCCTCCGCGGCGCCCCTGGCTCGGGCCTCCCCGGTGATGAGGTTGAGCGTGCCGCGCTCGTCGTCCTCACCCCACCGGCCCCAGTTGCTCGGCAGGTCCTCCGACGCGTCGGTTCCCGTGTGTTGTGTGTCCATGGCGTCGAAACGTACCGCCTTGGGTTACAGAGTTCAAAATTTGTAACCCATATAGGGGTTACGATCCCGGGGCAGCCGATGACATGGGGGGAGCCGTGGGGGCCGTGGAAGCCGTGAGCCAAGCCGCGGCGCAGCTCGCCACCGCCCTCCGCCGGGCCCAGCGCGACGCCACCGCCGAGGTGACCGTCCTGGCCGACCGGCCCGACGGCACCGTCGTCCGGTGCGGCCACATCGTCGCCAAGGCGCATCCGCCCGGCACGGACCCGGCCGAGCTGGCCGTCCGGTTCGGCGTCGCGGCCCATCCCCGGTGCGCGGAGATACTGCTGCCGCCGGTCGACGGAATGGCCGCGCTGCCCGACGGGCGGCAGGTCACCCTCTGGCCGTACGGCGAACCCGTGGCACCCGACGCGCCGGACGCCGCGCCCTGGGTCGAGGCGGGGAAGCTGCTGGCCCGGCTGCACTCCGTGCCGGTCGCCGAACTGCCCGGACCGCTCCCGGCGATGCGCGGCCCGGTCAAGGCGGCCCGCGCCATCGCCCGGCTACGGGCGGCGGCGCTCCCCGACGGCGTGGCCACCCGGGCCGTGCTGCGGGCCTGGGCCGGACTGCCCGACTGGGCGCGCGGCGTGGACCGTACGGACCGCATGGACAAGGGCGGCGAAAGCAACAAGGGCAGCGAAAGCAATAAAGGCAACGAAAGCAACGAAGGCAACGGGGGCGGCGAAGACAACAGGCTCTGCCACGGCGATCTCCACCTCGGCCAGCTCGTCCGCCACCACGCCACCGACTGGCGGCTGATCGACATCGACGACCTCGGCCTCGGCGACCCGGCCTGGGACCTCGCCCGCCCCGCCGCCTGGTACGCCGCCGGGCTGCTCGCCGCCGAGGACTGGGAGCGGTTCCTGGGGGCGTACCGCGCCGCGGGCGGCTCCGCCGCGGGGGAGCGCGATCCCTGGCCGCGGCTGGACGTGCCCGCCCGTGCCCTCACCGTCCAGACCGCCGCGCTCGCGCTCGCCAAGGCGGCTGCCGCCGGACGGGCGTTGGACGAGGCCGAGGAGGCGATGGTGGAGGCGTCCGTCCGCATCGCCCACTTCATGGAGGCCGCGGGATGAGGCCGTAGGGTGAAGTCCACGCGTCCGGGCGCATGTGCCGGCGCGCTCTGTCAGAAGCATGAGGAGTTGAGCCGACCATGCAGTGTCCCAAGTGCCATGCGCCGATGCACACGTACAACCGCAATGGCGTGCAGATAGAGCAGTGCAGCGGCTGCCGGGGGATCTTCCTGGACTACGGGGAGCTGGAGGCGCTGACCCGCCTTGAGTCGCAGTGGACGCAAGCGGTGCCGCCCGCTCCGCCCGGCGCCCCGCAGGCGTACCCGGCCGCACCCGCCTGGGGCGCGCCGCAGCACGGGCACCATGGCGGCCACCATGGCCACCACAAGCGCGGCTTCGGGCACATGCTCTTCTCGTCCTGAGAAGCGCCTTGGCCCGAGTTGGCCCGAGAAACGTCGGGAAACGTCGGAAACGTCAGAGGGCCGGAGCTTTCGCTCCGGCCCTCCGTCGATCGATGTGGACGATACTGGGATTGAACCAGTGACCTCTTCCGTGTCAGGGAAGCGCTCTCCCGCTGAGCTAATCGTCCGCGGGACTGCGTGCGCGATACTGGGATTGAACCAGTGACCTCTTCCGTGTCAGGGAAGCGCTCTCCCGCTGAGCTAATCGCGCGGGATGGATCCGCGAGGATCCGAGTGGACGATACTGGGATTGAACCAGTGACCTCTTCCGTGTCAGGGAAGCGCTCTCCCGCTGAGCTAATCGTCCGAGGTGGAGACGGGATTTGAACCCGTGTAGACGGCTTTGCAGGCCGTTGCCTCGCCTCTCGGCCACTCCACCAGCCGTGGGGGTCGAAACCCCCACACCGAGCGGACGACGAGATTCGAACTCGCGACCCTCACCTTGGCAAGGTGATGCTCTACCAACTGAGCCACGTCCGCAGGTGTCGTTTCTCCGGGGCGCTTCCGCGTCCCGGCGACGTGTTGAACTCTAGCGGATTCCGGGGCCAGCTCAAATTCCGTTTCCGCAGCGTGCTGCCCTGCTCGCGCGCCGCACTCCCTCCCGGGGCCGCCCTGACCTGGGCGCCATAGACTCGCAACCGTGCACGACCTGCCCCCGCTCGCCCGCTTCGGCGGCCTGCTCGCCACCGATCTACGGGATGTCACCAGCGACCCGTCGGCCCTGGAAACCCAGGGTTTCTGGGCCGTTGTCGCGGACTTCGAGGGCCGTCTGGTCTGCGCTCGCTTCGGGGACGTACGGACCGAGCCGGTGCCGCCGCCCGCGCCCGGCGGCTGGCGCGGCCCCACGGCGGGGGAGTGGACCTCGTCACTGGACCGGGCCGCCTACACCGCGGGGGTGCGCGACGTCCGGCGGCGGATCGCGGCCGGTGAGGTCTATCAGGCCAACCTCTGCCGGGTGCTGTCCGCGCCGCTGCCCGATCCGGCCGGGGCCGATGTGGACGCGCTGACCGCCCTGCTGGCCCTGGGCAACCCCGCCCCGTACGCGGGCACCGTAAGGCTGCCGGCTCACGGGGTTGAGGTCGCCACGGCCTCGCCCGAACTGTTTCTGCGGCGTACCGGGCGCACTGTGGAGTCCGGCCCCATCAAGGGCACCGGCCGCGTCCCCGAGGACCTGCTGGAGAAGGACCACGCCGAGAACGTGATGATCGTGGACCTGGTCCGCAACGACCTGGGCCGGGTCTGCGCCACCGGCTCGGTGACCGTCCCGGCGCTGTGCGCGGTCGAACCGCACCCCGGTCTGGTCCACCTCGTCTCCACGGTGCGGGGCGAACTCGCCCCCGGCGCCGGCTGGCCGGAACTGCTCGCGGCCACCTTCCCGCCCGGCTCGGTCACCGGCGCGCCCAAGTCCAGCGCGCTGCGCGTCATCGAGGAGCTGGAGACCGCGCCCCGCGGCCCGTACTGCGGCGGTATCGGCTGGGTCGACGCCGACCGCGGCACCGGTGAGCTGGCGGTCGGGATACGGACCTTCTGGATCGACCGCGGCCCGGCCGGGGCCGTGCTGCGATTCGGCACCGGGGCGGGCATCACCTGGGGCTCGGAGCCGGAGCGCGAATGGGACGAAACGGAACTCAAGGCCGCCCGACTGCTCGCGGTAGCGTCGGGTGTACAGCAGACAACGGGAAGGGCGACGCGATGAAACCGGCCATCTGGCTCGATGGATCCCTCTGCGACCCGGACAGCGCCATGGTGTCCGTGTTCGACCATGGGCTCACGGTCGGCGACGGCGTCTTCGAGACCGTCAAGGCCACCGAGGGGCGGGCGTTCGCCCTCACCCGCCATCTGCGGCGGCTGGCCCGCTCGGCCGCGGGCCTGGGGCTCCCCGAGCCGGACCTGGACGAGGTGCGGCGGGGCTGCGAGGAGGTGCTCAAGGCCCACCCCGTGGCGTTCGGACGGCTGAGGATCACCTACACCGGAGGGATCTCACCGCTCGGCTCCGACCGGGGCACGGCCGGGCCCACCGTGGTGGTCGCGCTGGTCGAGGCGGCCCGCAGGTCCGACGCCACGGCCGTGGTCACGGTCCCCTGGGCGCGCAACGAGCGCGGGGCCCTCACCGGCCTGAAGACCACCTCGTACGGCGAGAACGTGGTCGCGCTCGCCCGCGCCCGCGAGCACGACGCCACCGAGGCCCTCTTCGGCAACACGGTCGGCGCGCTCTGCGAGGGCACCGGCTCCAATGTCTTCGTGGTCCTCGACGGCCAGCTGCACACCCCGCCGCTCTCCTCCGGCTGCCTCGCCGGGATCACCCGCGCCCTGGTGCTGGAGTGGGTGGGCGCCAAGGAGACCGATCTGCCGCTGGACGCGCTGTACCAGGCCGAGGAGGTCTTCGTGACCTCCACGACCCGCGACGTACAGGCCGTCCACCGGGTGGACGGCCACACCCTGCCAGGCGCCCCGGGGCCGGTCACCGCCGAGGCCCTGCGGATCTTCGTCGAGCGGGCGGCCGCGGACATCGACCCCTGACGGGGCCGCTGCCGACATCGGGCCCTGAGCGGGCGGTGGGGCATCGGGCCCTGAGCGGGCAAGCCCGGGGCCCGTCCGGCCCGTCGCGGCGGATCCGCGCCGGAAAACGGGTGACGATCGCCCGGCGGGCCGGTAGAACACCTTCGTGACCACCACTCTGCGGCCCACCGCGCCCGAACGGCACACCGACGGCGGCGGGCGTGCCCGCGCGTACGAGGTGTGCGTCAACGGCCGCCCCGTCGGCTCCGTACGCCTCGCCACCGACGCCCGTCTGGGCCCGGCGGCCGGGCGTATCGAGCAGCTCCACATCGACGAGGCCGACCGGCACCGCGGCCGCGGCACGGTCGCCGCGCTCGCCGCCGAGGAGGTGCTGCGCGGCTGGGGCTGCACCCAGCTGATGGTGAGCGTCCCCGCGTCGGCCACGACCGCCCTCGGGCTCACGGCCGCGCTCGGCTACCGCGAGCGCGGCCGCAACATGCTCAAGCGGCTCACGGACCCGCCCGAGCTGCCGGAGGGCAGCGCGATACGTCCCCTCACGGAGGCCGACTACCCGGCGTGGCACGCCCACGAGCGGGCCGGATACGTCGCCGATCTGCTGGCGCGCGGGCTCACCCGGCAGCAGGCCGACACCAAGGCGGACACGGACTACGCGACGCTGCTGCCGCAGGGCCCGGACACCCCCGCGGCCCTGCTGCGCGTCCTGGCCCACGGCGGCACGGACGTGGGCACCATATGGATCGCGCTGCGCGAGGGGGAGCCCGACGCCGCCGAGAGCGGTGAGGCGTACGTCTACGCCGTCGAGGTCGCCGAGGAGCACCGCGGCCACGGGCACGGCCGCACCCTGATGCTGGCCGCCGAGCGCGCGAGCCTGGCGCACGGGGCGCACAGCCTGGGCCTGCACGTCTTCGGCGGCAACACCCCGGCGCTGCGGCTGTACGAGTCGCTGGGCTACGAGCCGATCGAGTACCAGTTCTACAAGCCGCTGCTGTAAGGGCCTGTTCCGAGGGCTTTCAGGGCTTCTCCAGGGAATTCGAGGGCTTCAGGACCCGCGGGCTTCCTGGGCTTCAGGACCCGCGGGCTTCCTGGGCTTCAGGACCGCGGGGTTTCCCGGGCTTCAGGACCGCTCGGCGACGAGCCGGGCGGCGATCTCCTCGACGCGCTCCCGCAGCCCCTCCTGGCTCTTGCCGCCGTCGAGCCGTTCGCCGCCGATCACATACGTGGGGGTGCCGGTGACCCCGATCGCCTTGCCCTCGGCCTGGTCCGCGTCCACGATCAGGATGTGCCGGCCGTCGACCAGCGCGGTGTCCATTTCCTCGGCGTCCAGCCCCAGTTCCCGGGCCACCTCAATCAGCAGTGGCTCACCGCGGGTCCCGAGCTCCTCGGTGCGCTCCAGGACGGCCTCGACGAACGGCCAGCCGCGCCCCTGGGCGATGGCCTCCTCGGCGGCCTGAGCCGCCGCGTGGGCGTGCCCGTGGCGCTCGAGCGGGAAGTGGCGCAGCCGGATGTCCAGCGCGTCCTGGAAGCGGTCGCGCAGCGCGCGCAGATCGCCCAGGGCGGTACGGCAGTCGGGGCACTGAAGCTCGCACCAGACGTCGAGCACGGGACGGGGGGAGGGGTCGGTGTCGCTCATGGGGCCAGTCTTCCAGCCCCCGGACCCTGGTCCCTACCCGGAGATGTCCCTGATCCCGGGCTCGGGCCATGGCCCCGGCCGCCTTACGGGGTGCACGATGGACGTACCGGAAGCCCAGCTCGTGGGAGGAACGATGCTGACCGACACCATCTGCGCCGCGCTGTCCGCGGCCGGTCTGGGCATCGCCGGGGTGACCGCCTACCGCAAGCGGTTCCTGGCGGCGACGCGGATCGCCGCCTATGCCCTGGTCCCGCTGGGCCTGGCCATGACCGGGATCCTGGACTGGCTGACCGACCTGGTCTTCAAGCCGAGCATCTGGCTGGGCTTCGGCCTGCTGGGCCTCTCCTGGGCGCTGTTCATGATCACGCGGGCGGTCGAGCACCGCTCCGGCGGCACCCGTAAGGAACGCCGCGCGGCGGCCGCCGCCGAACGTGCCGGCGGGGTGTCCGCCGGGGCGTCGGAGCCCGCCCTGGGGCCCGGCCGGGGAGCCACCGGGGTCAAGGCGTCGGGGAAGCCGAAGACCAAGGGCGGAACGAGCTCTGGCACAGATGACTTCTCCGACATCGAGGCCATACTCAAAAAGCACGGAATCTGACAAGCGACCGATCAAAAAACGATCACTGGTCGCAGGCGGGCTCATGGCTGGGTCATGATCTCCGCGAGATGTTGCAATCACCGCCCGGGGAGCAATCCCCCATCGAAGGACCCCCTGTTCCGCCGAGCGACGAGACCCGTGGCTGTCTCTTCGCCCTCTCGCAGCCGCCGCTGATGCTGTTCCTGGCGTTCATCGGCACGCTGCTCTTCGTGACCGCCGTCCACGACCTCTACCGGTGGTGAGGCGTCCCGCCCGGCCTCCGGCCCCCGGCCCCGTACGCGGACGGTCAGCTCGCGGCCTCGCGGCGCCGGGCGCGGTACGCGGCGACATGCAGCCGATTGCCGCAGGTGCGGCTGTCGCAGTAGCGCCGGGAGCGGTTGCGGGAGAGGTCCACGAAGGCGTGGCGGCAGTCCGGGGCCTCACAGCGGCGCAGCCGCTCCCGTTCGCCCCCCACCACGAGGAACGCCAGCGCCATCCCGCAGTCGGCGGCGAGGTGGTCGGCCAGCGAGGCACCGGGCGCGAAGTAGTGCACATGCCAGTCGTAGCCGTCGTGGTCGGTGAGCCGGGGCGTGGTGCCGGCCCCGGCGATCATCGCGTTGAGCAGTTCGGCGGTGCGGCGGGCGGCGCCCTCGTTCCCGGCCGCCGCGAAGACCTCGGCGAACCTGGCCCGTACGGCCCGTACGGCGGTGAGGTCGCGCTCCCCGAGCGTGCCGATGTCGCTGATGTCATTGCGCTCGACGAACCGGCGCAGTGCGGCGACATCGGCGAGGTCGTCCCGGTCCGCGCCCTCGGGCGCGGTGTTCACCAGATCGACGACGGCGTCGAGCGCGCACCGGGTGTCGTGGTTGATCAGCACGATTGGCTCCCTGGCCGGCTGGGTCGGCGGCTGCCCCTGGGCTGCCCTCGATCTGCCCGACTCTAGTCCTGCCGGGCCCCGGGCGTTCACCAGGCGGCCCTGGGCGGTCATGCGATGGCCCAGGGGGTCATGCGACGGTGCCGGACGGTTACACGACGGTGCCGTCGCCGCGGGTGCCGCCGCGGCGACGGCACCGTCGCCTGCCTCTGCCGTTGTCGGGATTGCCATGGTCGGGATCGTTCGGTACGTGATGCGGTCGCGCCCCGGCTCGCGCCGTCTCCCCGAGTCGGACGGCCGAGCGCTCAGCTCTCGCCGGGTCTCAGCTCTCCGCCAGGATGTGGGAGAGCTCTGTGTCGAGGTCGAAATGGCGGTGTTCGGTACCGGGTGGCACCGCGGCGTCGGTTCGCTTCAGGAACGACTCCAGGGCCCGCGCCGGGGCTTCGAGCAGTGCCTCCCCCTCCGGGGAGCTCAGGGCGATGCAGACGACTCCCTGGCCGTGACTGCGGGACGGCCACACCCGGACGTCGCCGGTGCCGGTGGGCCGGTGCAGACCCTCGGCGAGAAGATCGCGGGCAAAGACCCATTCGACCGTCTCTTCGGCTCCGGTGTGGAAGGTGGCGTGCACGGCGTAAGGGTCGGCCGTGTCATACCGCAGGCCCGCGGGTACAGGCAGTGAGGATTCGCTCGACACAACGAGGCGCAGGTGCAGCTCGCAGCTGACCGTGGTGTTCATAAGCGCCAGGGCCTTTCGCTCAGTGTGCGCTCGGGGATTCGCACGTCGGCGAAATCGACATGCCACCTACGGTGCCGTTGTAAACCCCTCTGACCGTTTTGCGGCTCTTCTGGTAGCTCATGCGGCCCAGCTCCGGACCGGCCACTACCGCCGTTCCGGTGACTTCAAACGATCAGGTAAGTTGGGTCACATGAATGCGGAGAGTGACGGGCGGCACGGGACTGCCGAAACGGGGCCCCAGGTCGCGACGGGGGGCGATGCGCCGAAGAAGGAGCCGGTATGGGGCTCCCGGGCGCCGCGGTTCATCAGGCGGTCGCGCCCGCTGCATCTGAGCTGGCAGGTCGGCGTGTTCATCGTCGGCCTCGGGGTCGTGGGGCTGGGTGTCATCCTGCTGCCCCTGCCCGGTCCGGGATGGCTGGTGATCTTCGCCGGAATGGCGATCTGGGCGACCGAGTTCGTCTGGGCCCAGCTGGTGCTGGCGTGGACCAAGCGTAAGGTCACCGAGGCGGCGCACCGGGCCCTGGACCCGAAGGTGCGCAGGCGCAATCTCATACTGACCACGATCGCGGTGGTGATCTGCGCCGTGGCGGTGTCGGCCTATGTATGGAAGTTCGGTGTCGTGATGCCGTGGAAGATCGAGCAGTGAGCGGCCCGGCATCGTAGGAGTGGTCATGAGCACGGTCCGGCATACGCTAATGTTGGGCGTGCGCCAGGGCGATTAGCTCAGTGGGAGAGCGCTTCGTTCACACCGAAGAGGTCACTGGTTCGAACCCAGTATCGCCCACCCTGGACCGAGGGCCCGGAAGGCATCTGCCTTCCGGGCCCTCGGCGTTGTCGCATGTCCGAAGGCGTCCGGTGCCGGGCGGTCGGCACGGTCGTCCCAAGCGCTTTCGCCGAAGCGCTTCACCTCGATCCTGAGTGATCCTGTCCGAACCGTTGACGTACGCCTCGTTGGTCCCTAACTTGTCCCGGCAAGCGCTTGCCTAAAACGTTTCAAACTAGCGGGGGCAGTCGGACGACCTGCCCGGGAGGGGCGTGTCATGAGTGCTGGGCGATGGACGGCGAGGGCGAGAGGGGTCCGGGCGGTCGCGGCCGTGGTGGCCGCGCTGGGGTTGCTGGCCACCGGCTGTGGCGGGGGAAGCGGTTCCGGGGACGGCAAGGTGACCATCCGCTACTCGTGGTGGGGCGCCAAGGACCGCGCGGAGCTGATCCAGAAGACGGTCAAGCTCTTCGAGAAGGAACATCCGAACATCAAGGTCAAGACGGACTTCTCCGAATACACCGACTTCTGGAGCAAGTTCAATACCCAGGCCGCGGGCGGGAACGCCCCGGATGTCTTCCAGAACTCCTACGCCTTCCTGCGCAAATACGGCGACAAGAACCTCCTGCTGGATCTGAACGGTCAGGCCGACGCCGGAAATCTCAGCCTGAAGGGATTCCGCGACGGATTGGAGAAGGCCGGAGATATCGACGGCAAGCTCCTCGGAGTGCCGGTCGGCGCCAATACCTTCGCCTTCTTCTACAACCCGGACGCGTATCGGAAGGCCGGGGTGACCGTCAAGGACGGCTGGACCTGGGACGACTTCTTCGCGGCCGCCAAGAAGGTGCGCAAGAGCGACGGCACGCTCTACGGCGCCAGCGACAACGCCAATGTGATGTACCTCTACGACCTGTATCTGCGGCAGAACGGCAAGGCGTTCTTCACCAAGGACAACAAGCTCGGCTTCACCAAGGACGACCTCACCGAGTGGTGGGGCCGCTGGCAGCAGCACGCCAAGGCCGATGAACTGGTGCCGGCCAAGAAGTCCGAGCAGGCCAAGCCCAAGGCGTCGATCAGCGCCGATCTGTCGGCCTCCGAGTTCACCTGGGACAACTTCCTGGTCCGCTTCGCCGCCGAGACCAAGACCACCCTCGACCTCGGGCCGATCCCGACCACGGACGGCAAGCGCACCGCCCAGTACCTCTCCTCACTGATGCTCAGCGGCTCCGCCCGCACCCAGCACCCCAAGGAAGTCGCCCAGTTCATCGACTTCATGACCCATGACCCCGAGGTGGGCAAGATCATGGGCTACAACCGCGGCATCCCGGCGACCACCGCCCAGTACGACGCCTACCGGCCCCAGGGCGTCGACGCCAAGATCGCCGCGTATGAGAAGAGCGTGAGCGCCAAGCTGGAGCCGATCACCCCGCACCCGGCCGGCGCCGATGTCGCCGAGGCCGCCTTCCTGAGGATCTACACCCAGGTCGCGCTGGGGCAGACCTCGATGGGCAAGGCGGTCGACCAGTTCTTCAGCGAGGCCGAGTCCGCGCTCGGCTCGTGAGGAGAGCTTCCGTGACACCGACCACGACGCGTGCGGCGGACGGAGTGCGGCCTCCCGGCGGGGCGTCCCCCGAGAAGGCCGCCCCCGGCGCCCGTCCCGCCCCGGCGGCGGGGCGGGCGCGCCAGGGCCGCCGGGAGACCCTCGCGGGCTATCTCTTCCTGACGCCCTGGTGCGTCGGGATCCTGCTGCTCACCCTCGGCCCGATGCTCGTCTCGCTCTATCTGGCGTTCACCGACTACAACCTCTTCGACTCGCCCCGGTGGATCGGGTTCAAGAACTTCCAGGACCTCTTCGCGGACGACCGCTGGTGGACCTCGGTTCAGGTGACGCTCAAGTACGTACTGATCGGCACCCCGCTGAAGCTGGCGGCGGCGCTCGCCGTGGCGCTGCTGCTGGTCAAACCCCGTAAGGGCCAGAGCTTCTACCGTTCGGCGTTCTACGCCCCCTCGCTGATCGGCGCCAGTGTGAGCATCGGCGTCGTCTGGCGGGCGATCTTCAACGACAACGCGATCGTCGACAAGTCGATGAGCCTCTTCGGATGGGACGTCGGCGGCTGGATCGGCGATCCGGACTGGGCCCTGCCGACCCTCATCACCCTGACCGTCTGGCAGTTCGGCGCACCGATGGTGATCTTCCTGGCCGGGCTGAAGCAGGTGCCGGGCGAGCTGTACGAGGCCGCCGAGATGGACGGCGCCGGCCGCTGGCGGCGGTTCCGCTCCATCACCCTGCCGATGATCTCGCCGGTGCTCTTCTTCAACCTCCTGCTGGAGCTCATCCACTCGTTCCAGGTCTTCACCTCGGCGGTGGTGATCGCGGGGTCGGGCACCAACACCGGCGGACCGGGCGACTCCCTGCTGGTCTACGGCTGGTACCTCTACGAGCAGGGCTTCCGCAATCTGCGCATGGGCTACGCCGCCGCGATGGCCTGGATGCTGATGCTCGGCATCGGCCTGGTGACCGCCGTGCTGTTCAAGACCCAGCGCGGCTGGGTGCACTACGAGGAGGACGCCCGGTGAGTGGATTTGTGGCGGCGGTCGGGCGGTGGCGGGTGCGCTCGGTCATCTGGCATGTGGGGGCGCTCGCCGTACTGGCGGTGATCCTCTATCCCGTGGTGTGGGTGATCGGCGGCTCACTCAAGCCCGGTGACCAGATCGTCGGCAGCCTCCAGTTGCTGCCCACCGATCCGATCACCGACAACTACCGTCGGCTCAGCGACGGCATCGCGGACGTGCCGATCTCGACCTTCTTCACCAACTCGCTGCTGCTGGCGGCCGGTTCGGTGATCGGCGTGCTGTTCTCCTGCTCACTGGCGGCCTACGCCTTCGCCAGGATCCGCTTCGCGGGGCGCAACGTGCTGTTCACGCTCATGATCTCCACCCTGCTGCTGCCGTTCCAGGTGTTGATCATTCCGCAGTACATCCTGTTCCAGAAGCTGGACCTGATCAATACGTATGTGCCGCTGCTGCTCGGCAAGTACCTGGCTGCGGACGCCTTCTTCGTCTTCCTGATGGTGCAGTTCATGCGCGGGCTGCCCCGGGAACTGGACGAGGCGGCCCGGCTGGACGGCTGTGGCCATCTGCGCATCTACTGGAACATCGTGCTGCCGCTGTGCCGCCCGGCCCTGATCACCAGCGCGATCTTCACCTTCATCTGGTCCTGGAACGACTTCATCGGGCCGCTGCTCTACCTCAACGAACCGGACAAGTACACGGTCTCGCTGGGCCTGAAGCTCTTCATCGACCAGGACTCCGTCGCCGACTACGGAGGCATGGTCGCCATGTCGATGGTCGCGCTGCTGCCGGTGCTGCTGTTCTTCCTGGCCTTCCAGCGCTATCTGGTCGAGGGCGCGGCGACCTCCGGGCTGAAGGGCTGAGGCCGTTATGGGACAAGCCATCGGAGATGTCGGAGGAGATGCCGGGGGAGAGGCCGCCGTACGGCGTACCGCGAACCGGCCCGCGCGTGCCCCGCTGCGCTTCGCGCTGTTCGCCGAATGCCTGCTGACCGGCGTCTGGGTGGTGCTCGCCGCCCTGCCGGTGATCACCCTGCTGCCCGCGTTCGCCGCCGGTTGTGCGCACCTGGGCCGCCATCTGGACGGTGAACGGTCCACCTGGCGGGACTTCCTGGCCGGGCTGCGGGAGGCGACCCGGAGCGGCTGGCGGTTCTCCCTGCTGTGGTGGGCGGCGCTCGCGCTGCTCGGCTTCGATCTGCGGGTGGCCCGCTCCGGGGCCCTGCCCGGCGGGCCCGCGCTGATCGCCGTGAGCGTGGTGGGTCTGCTCGCGGTGGTCGTCCTCGGGCTGCGGACGGCGGCCTTACGGCGGCCCGGCACCGCTTGGCCCGATGCCGCCCGTACCGCCGCACGCCAGGGGCTGGCCGCCGACCCCGGCGGATCGCTGCTGCTGATCGGCGGGCTCGCCGTACTCGCCGTCGCCGCCTGGCAGATGCTGCCGCTGATCGCCCCGGCCGCGGGCGCCCTCGCGGGCTGTGCGGTCGCGGTGGAGCGCCGGGCCCGCGTCTGACCCGGCTCCGCCCCTCCCCAGGCGCCGCCCACCCCGGCGCCTCCTCCCCCCACTCATGTCATGCACCTGCCCTCGTATGAAAGGTGAAGCGGACATGCCCCCGATCCCCCGTCGCAACCTCCTCAAGGCCGCGGCCGCCACCGGCGCCGCCGTGCCGTTCTCCTGGCTGCTCGCCCACAACGCCCCGCGGGCCGCCGCCGACAGCCCCGCCGAGAAGGCCGCCGACGAGCCCGTGGACATCTCCTGGCTGGAGGACGGCGGCCTGGGCGCGGCCGCGGGCTCCACCTTCGGCGTCCCCTGGCCCAGGGGCGCCCACCCCGGCGACCGGACCTTCGCGCTGACCACCGCCGACGGCGCCCATGTGCCCCTACAGACCTGGGCCACCGCCTACTGGCCCGACGGCTCGCTGAAGTGGACCGCGCACGCGGCGGGGGAGGGCCTCACCGGCAGCTCCTACCGGCTCACCACCGGCACGCCCGCCGCACCCGCCAAGAAGGTCACCGTCTCCGAGAGCGGCGGCAGGATCACCGTCGACACCGGGGTCATCAGGGCCGTCATCGGCAAGGACGGCAAGCAGCTCGTACGCTCCGTCACCCGCGGCTCCACCGAGATCGCCCGCGACGGCCGGCTGGTCCTGCTCCGCCAGGGCGACGTGGACGACGGCGACCGCGGACGCGCCGAGTGGGAGCGGTTCGACGGCGAGATCAGCGGGGCGAAGGTCGAGCAGAAGGGCCCCGTCCGCGCCGTCGTCCGCATCGACGGCAAGCACCGCAAGGGCCGCCGCGCCTGGCTCCCCTTCAGCATCCGGCTCTACTTCTACGCGGGCGCGGACTCCTTCCGCATGGTGCACACCATCACCTTCGACGGCGACCAGAACAAGGACTTCATCCGGGGTCTCGGCGTCCGCTTCTCCGTGCCGATGCGCGACGAGGCGTACGACCGCCACATCCGCATCGCGGGCGAGGGCAAGGGGTTCCTCACCGAGGCCGTCAAGGGCGTCACCGGGCTGCGCCGGGACCCCGGCGCGGGCGTCCGCACCGCCCAGGTCAAGGGCGAGAAGCTGCCCGACCCGGCCGGCTGGGACCAGCGCGTCACCTCCCGGCTGCATCTCATCCCCACCTGGGGCGACTACACCCTCTCCCAGCTCTCCGCCGACGGCTTCACCCTGCGCAAGCGCACCAAGCCCGGCCACGGCTGGATCGCCGCGGGCGGCGGCGGCCGGGCGAGCGGCTTCGGCTACGTCGGCGGCGTCAGCGGCGGACTCTCCTTCGGACTGCGCGACTTCTGGGAGAAGTTCCCCGCCCAGCTGGACATCCGCGGCGCCGCCGGAGCCGAGGCCGAGGTCACCCTGTGGCTCTGGTCGCCCGAGGCCCAGCCCATGGACCTGCGCTTCTACCACGACGGCATGGGCCAGGACACCTACCCCGAACAGCTCGAGGGCCTCGAGATCACCTACGAGGACTACGAGCCCGGCTTCGGCACCCCTTACGGCATCGCCCGCACCAGCGAACTCACCTTCTGGGCCAACGCGGCCACCCCCGACGCGGACACCCTCGTCCGGCAGGCCGCCGCCGTGCGCACCCCGCCCCAACTGGCCGCCGGACCCGCCGACCTGGTCCGCGCCAAGGTCTTCGGCGGCCTCTTCGCCCCCGTCGACCGCTCCACCCCCGCCAAGGCGAAGGTCGAGGACCGGCTGGACTTCCTCTTCGACTACCACAAGGGCCAGGTCGAACAGCGCCGTTGGTACGGCTTCTGGGACTACGGCGACATCATGCACACCTACGACGGCGACCGGCACCGGTGGCGGTACGACGTCGGCGGCTACGCCTGGGACAACTCCGAGCTCTCGCCCGACCTGTGGCTGTGGCTGGCGTATCTGCGCTCCGGCCGCTCCGACATCTTCCGCTTCGCCGAGTCCATGACCCGGCACACCGGCGAGGTCGACGCCTACCACCTCGGCAACTGGGCCGGGCTCGGCACCCGGCACGGCGTCCAGCACTTCGCCGACAGCGCCAAACAGCAGCGCATCTCCACCGCCCTGTACCGCCGCTACTACTACTTCCTCACCGCGGACGAGCGGATCGGCGACATCATGCACGCCCTCGTCGACTCCGACGAGACCTTCCTCGTCCTCGATCCACTGCGCAAGGTCCGCGAGGACCCCGACTACGAGCCCGATCCGCACGCCCTGGACATCGGCTTCGGCACCGACTGGAGCGGCCTCGCCGGGGCCTGGCTCACCGAATGGGAGCGGCGCGGGCCGAAGGCGGAGAAGGCCGAGGCGCGGCTGCGCTCCACCATGGAGACCATCGCGGCCCAGCCCAACGGCTTCGTCCAGGGCAGCGGGCTGTACGACCTCGACACCGGCAAGTACGCCATCGCCGACCGGCCCAAGGTCAGCGTCTCCCATCTGTCCGCGGTCTTCGGCCTGGTCGAGGTCTGCGCCGAGGTGATCGACCTCATCGACCTGCCGAAGTTCAAGGAGGCATGGCTGGACTACTGCCGCTACTTCAACGCCACCAAGGCCGAGCAGAAGGCCCGCTACGGCACCGACTTCGGCTCGCTGATCCTGGTCCAGGGCCACTCCCGGCTCGACGCCTACGCCGCCGTCCAGCTGAAGGACGACAAGCTGGCCGCCCGCGCCTGGCAGAAGTTCACCGAATACCACGAGGGCGACGGCTACCCGGATGCCACCGTCAGCTGGAAGTCGGTGAAGGTGGCGGGCCCGGACGTGCTGGAGCCCGGCGTCGAGGCGGCCTGGGTGAGCACCAACGCCACCGCCCAGTACGGCCTCGCCGCGATCCAGAACCTCGCGCTCGTCGGCGACAAGCTGCCGGGCTAGCCGGCTGGCCACGCCGTCGCGGCCGGACCACACTTGAGGGCATGGACTGGTGCCATTACCGCTTCCGCAGCCGGTGGGACCTCGACGCCCCGCCCGCCGCCGTCTTCGCGGCGCTGGCGAACGGCGACGACTATCCGCGGTGGTGGCCCCAGGTCCGTGAGGTCCGGCGGATCGACGAGCGCAGCGGCGCCGCCCGCTTCCGCTCCCTCATCCCGTACGACCTGCGGCTGATCGTCAGCGAGGCACGGCAGGACCCGGCGGACGGCGTGCTGGAGATCGGCTTCGCGGGCGATCTGGAGGGCTGGGCGCGCTGGACGGTGCTGCCCCAGGGGACCGGCACCCGCGCCCTCTTCGAACAGGAGGTGGTGGCCCGCAAGCCCCTGCTGCGCCGTCTCGCGCTCCCCGGGCGCCCCGTCTTCCGGGCCAACCACGCCCTGATGATGCGCTCCGGGCTGCGGGGGCTGCGGGCACACCTCGCCGCGCGGCCCGCCGGACCGGCCGGGGCGCCGCCCGGTCCGGCCTCCGGGCCCTCCGGCGGAAACGCGGTTTGAACCAAACCCGCCGCGACCTGTATTGTTCAGGTCGTTCCACCGGGGAGATCCCGAAGGGAACAACCCGGGCGATTAGCTCAGTGGGAGAGCGCTTCGTTCACACCGAAGAGGTCACTGGTTCGAACCCAGTATCGCCCACCACCCCATGAGGCCGGGCCGCCAGCAGGCGGCCCGGCCTCATCTTTGTGTGCTTGTACGGCCAGGAGCGGGGTATCCGAACAGGGCTTCCGTGGGTGACGATGTGGAGGGGAACTCATGGCCGTCGCGACCGCAGCCGTACTGTCCTTGGACTGCGCCGAACCCGAGGAGCTCGCCGAGTTCTACGCCCGGGTGCTCGGCGCGGAGATCCAGCCGCTGACCACCCCCGACCGGGTCGAGATCGTCGCCCCCGGCGGGTCGCGGATGGCCTTCGTCCGGGACCACGGCTTCGCCCCGCCGAGCTGGCCACGGCCGGACGACTCCCAGCAGGCGCATCTGGACCTGCTGGTGGAGGACGTCGACGCCGCGGAGCGCCAGGTCGTCGACCTGGGCGCCCGGCCGCTGGACACCAAGCACAACGGTGGTCTGCGCGACGTACGGATCTACTCCGACCCGGCCGGCCACCCCTTCTCGCTCCGCCGGGCCTGAACGTCGGGCGCGCCGGGGCTGAGTGGTCAAGCGCGCCGGGCCTGAACGTCAGGCGCGCGGGGCCCGAGCGGTCGAGCGCGCGCCGCGTTCGAACGTCAGGCCGCGGCCGGAAGGTCCGGACGCAGCGGCCACGCCGGGTCGCAGACCTCGTCCGAGCCGTTGAGCGCGAACCACGCCTGTAGCCCCCGGGCCTGCGCCGCGTACCAGACCGTCTGGCGGGCGTGCAGCTCGGCGGGGGTCAGCGTCTCCAGACGGGAGGCGAACCGGCGGCCCACCGTCCGTACGACATGCAGCGCGGCCGCCGCGTCCGCCGCCGCGTCATGCGCGCCGGTCAACTCCACGCCGTAGTGCTCACACAGATCGATCAGGGTGCGGCGGCCCTTGCGATAGCGGTCCAGGTGTTTGTCCAGCACCCGTGGATCCAGAACGGCCATCGAGCGCAGCGAAAGATAGCCCGCCAGGCTGGAGTTGCGATGCCGCTTCAACTCCCGGTCCAGCAGGGTCAGATCGAACGGCGCGTTCATGATCACCAGCGGGGTGCCCCGCGTGACCTGCTCCGCTATGGCCCGCGCCACCTCGTCCACCACCGGCGCCGGCCATCTGCCGTGACGCTGGAGATGAGCGTCGGTCAGACCGTGTATCTCGGTGGCGGCCGGCGGCACCGGCACCCCCGGGCTCACCAGCCAGCGCCGGACCTCCGGCAGACTTCCGGTCCCGCGCTGCACCACCAGGGCCGCCGATACGATCCGGTCATGCTCGACATCGACACCCGTGGTCTCCGTGTCAAAGGCGGCGAGCGGCCCTTCGAACCAGGACGGCATGGCCTCAACTCCTCGTGCATTTCCCCTCGATGACATCTGATCCCGCCCCGACCAGGTGATACCCGGAGGGAGGACCGCGAACCACCGCTGTTTGCCGAGGTCCTGACGCGGAGACAACACAGGTGTACGAAGCCGGCGACGACCGGAAGGCGTCACGGACATGACGCTGGCAGCACCCGACCCGGCCCCGACGGCGAGCGGCCTTGCCCTGAGCGGACCACCTCCCGTGCGTGGCCAAATCGCCACCACCGCCTGTATGGAGACCCTTCAGGTGGGCTATCTGCACGCGGTGGCCGCCGCCGCGGGCTGCTCACTCGCCCAGCCCTTCCCCGACCACGGCATCGACTGGCACGTCAGCCACAGCGCCCGGGGCCACGCCGTGGACGACGAGGTCACCATCAAGGTGCAGCTCAAGGCCACGTACCAGATCGCGCCGGCCCCTCCCGGGCCGACCTTCGCCTTCACGCTCGACAACGACCACCTGGTCAAGCTGGCCCGCAGCCCGGTCTCCGTACACAAGATCCTCGTGGTGATGATCGTGCCGCGCGGCCGGGAGGACTGGCTGCGAGCCGGGCATGACCGCCTGTCCCTGCGCCACTGCTGCTACTGGATCAATCTGGCCGGCCACGCGGTCACGGGCCGCCGCCGGACCACCGTGCGGATCCCGACCTCGCGGATCTTCGACGACCGCGCGCTCTGCGAGATCATGACCCGGGTCGGGGCGGGAGGGAGACCGTGATGGACCGGCCATGGCCCCACGACGAACCGGCACCGCTGCCGGTCCCGCGCCCCGACGAGGTGGACCCGGCCGTCCTCGGCGCCCTGCTCGCCCGGCACGGCTGGCGCCGCCGCGGCGGCGCCCCCGGGGCTTATGCCCGCTGGACCCCGCCGGGCAGGGGTGCGGGCGGCACCAGCCTGCTGGTGCCCGAGAGCCGGGACTTCCCCGACAGCGGCGATCTGCTCGGCGAGGCGCTGATGGCGCTCAGCCGCAGCGCCGCCCCCTCCGCCCGCGAGGTGCTCACCGGCCTCGCCGTGCCCAGCGACGAGATCCGCTGGCGGCGCGAGGTGCCCGAATCCCCCGGTGGCACCTCCGCCTGGACCGCGCAGGAGCGGCTGCGCGCCGCCGCCCGCGACACCCTGCTGGCCGGGGCGCTCGCCGCCCGCGGCCGCGCGGGCTACTACGGCGCCCGGCACCGCCGCGCCGCCGAGGCGTCCCTGGAGCGGGTGCTGACCGGGCCCCCGGGCGCCGAGTCCGGCGGCCGTGAGCTGACCGTCTTCGTGCCCGTCGAGGAGGGCGGCCGCGTCACCGCCGTCACCCTGCTGCGCGCGCTGTACGCCCTCCGGGACGCCGCCGACTACCACCGGACGACCGGCGGGATGGAGGCGTATGACGCGGCGGTCGCGGCGGGGGTCAGCCGGGAGCTGACCGAGGCGGTGATCGCGCTGGTCCAGGGCACGGAGGGGGCGCGGGTGGCGCTGGAGTGGTCACCGGCCGCCGGTCCGCCCCAGGGGTTCGCCGCCCGGCCCGATCCGGTGGAGTTCTCGCCCGGCGACCTCCCGGGGCTGAGGGAGGCGGGTGCCCGCTATGTCCGGGATGAGCCGTCCGTACCGGTGTGCCTCACGGGCGCGGTGGTGCGGCTGCGCCGTACCGGCCCCGGCGGTCCCGGGACGGTGCGGCTGAGGGTGCTCTCCGGCGCGGAGGTCGCCCAGGTGCGGATCAGCCTGGACGAGGAGGACTACCGCATCGCCGGCCATGCCCATCTGGTGGGGCTGCCGATCCGGGTGCGGGGGCGGCTGGAGAGCCGCGGCGGCTTCCGGCGGCTCAGCGGGGCCGCTGGCGTCACCCCGGTCCAGGTGGACGAGGCCGAGCGGGACCGGCTGGTCAAGTCGCTCCAGGAGAACCTGGACTTCTTCGAGGAGGCGTGCGGCGGCGGCCCCTGACCGCCGCCGTGGATCGTGATGGCGTCGGGCGAGAGCGGTCCCGGGCGGTGACGGCGTCCACAACCGTTTCGCGGTCCCGCCCATCGGCTCGGTACGATTCACGCTGCGCGGCATTCGCCGCGGGGAGCCATCCATCAGTCAGGAGAGACCGGTGTCAGACGTCCGTGTGATCATCCAACGCGATTCCGAGCGGGAAGAACGCGTGGTGGCCACGGGCACTACGACGGCGGACCTCTTCGCCGGTGACCGCTCGATCGTCGCCGTGCGCGTGGGCGGGCAGCTCAAGGACCTGGCGTACCGGCCGGCCGAGGGCGACGAGATCGAGCCGGTGGAGATCACCAGCCAGGACGGTCTGGACATCCTGCGCCACTCCACCGCGCATGTGATGGCCCAGGCGGTGCAGGAGCTGTTCCCGGAGGCGAAGCTGGGCATCGGCCCGCCGATCAAGGACGGCTTCTACTACGACTTCGACGTCGAGACCCCGTTCCACCCGGACGATCTCAAGCGCATCGAGAAGAAGATGCAGGAGATCCAGAAGAGGGGGCAGCGGTTCTCCCGCCGCGCGGTCACCGACGAGGAGGCACGCGACGAGCTGTCCGCCGAGCCGTACAAGCTGGAGCTGATCGGGCTCAAGGGGTCGGCCGCGGACGCCGCCGAGGGCGCGTCCGCCGAGGTCGGCGCGGGCGAGCTGACGATCTACGACAACCTCGACGCCAAGACCGGCGAGCTGTGCTGGAAGGATCTGTGCCGCGGTCCGCACCTGCCGACCACGCGGAACATCCCGGCCTTCAAGCTGATGCGCAGCGCCGCCGCGTACTGGCGGGGCAGCGAGAAGAACCCCCAGCTCCAGCGGATCTACGGCACCGCGTGGCCGACCAAGGACGAGCTGAAGGCGTACCTGGACTTCCTCGCCGAGGCCGAGAAGCGCGACCACCGCAAGCTGGGCGCGGAGCTGGACCTGTTCTCCTTCCCCGACGAGCTGGGCTCGGGCCTCGCGGTGTTCCACCCCAAGGGCGGTGTGATCCGCAAGGAGATGGAGCAGTACTCGCGCAAGCGGCACGAGGAGGCGGGGTACGAGTTCGTCAACACCCCGCACATCACCAAGGCCAAGCTCTTCGAGACCTCCGGCCATCTGCCGCACTACATGGACGGCATGTTCCCGCCCATGGAGTTCGAGGGCCAGGACTACTACCTCAAGGCCATGAACTGCCCGATGCACAACCTGGTCTTCCGGGCGCGCGGGCGGTCCTACCGCGAGCTGCCGCTGCGGCTCTTCGAGTTCGGCACGGTCTACCGCTACGAGAAGTCCGGCGTCGTCCACGGTCTGACCCGGGCCCGGGGCTTCACCCAGGACGACTCGCACATCTACTGCACCAAGGAGCAGATGGCCGATGAGCTGGACAATCTGCTCACCTTCGTGCTGGACCTGCTCCGCGACTACGGTCTGAACGACTTCTATCTGGAGCTGTCCACCCGGGACGACTCCGACAAGTTCATGGGCGGCGACGACCAGTGGGAAGAGGCCACCGAGGAGCTGCGCAAGGCCGCCGAGAAGCAGGGCCTGGAGCTCGTCATGGACCCGGGCGGCGCGGCGTTCTACGGCCCCAAGATCTCGGTCCAGGCCCGGGACGCGATCGGCCGCACCTGGCAGATGTCGACCATCCAGGTCGACTTCAACCAGCCGGCCCGGTTCGAGCTGGAGTACACCGCGGCGGACGGCTCCCGCCAGCAGCCCGTCATGATCCACCGGGCGCTCTTCGGCTCGATCGAGCGCTTCTTCGCGGTGCTGCTGGAGCACTACGCGGGCGCCTTCCCGGTGTGGCTCGCCCCGGTCCAGGCGGTCGGCATCCCGATCGGCGACACCCATGTGCCGTATCTGGAGGAGTTCGCCGCGCAGGCCAAGGCCAAGGGGCTGCGGATGGAGGTGGACTCGTCCTCGGACCGGATGCAGAAGAAGATCCGCAACGCCCAGAAGTCCAAGATCCCGTTCATGGTGATCGCCGGTGACGAGGACGTCGCGAACGGCGCGGTGAGCTTCCGCTACCGCGACGGCTCGCAGAAGAACGGCATCCCGATCGACCAGGCGCTGGCCGAGATCGCCGACGCCGTGGAGCGCCGGATCCAGGTCTGATCCAACAGTGGTCTCCACGGAGGCCAGGATTCCGAGGGGCGGCCCTGACCAGGGCCGCCCCTCGGCTCTTCCTCACCCCTGCGGGGCGAATATGCTGGCCCGCATGACGAGTGAGCCGGAACAGCAGATCGGAGTGGGGACGCCTGACGCGTTCCAGCGCCTGTGGACGCCCCATCGGATGGCCTACATCCAGGGTGAGAACAAGCCGACCGGCCCGGGCGCGGGCGATGGCTGTCCGTTCTGCTCCATTCCGGAGAAGTCCGACGAGGACGGCTTGATCATCGCTCGCGGCGAGTCCGTGTACGCCGTGCTCAATCTGTATCCGTACACCGGCGGCCATCTCATGGTCGTCCCGTTCCGGCACATCGCCGACTACACCGAGCTCACCGCCGAGGAGACGGTGGAGCTCGCGGAATACACCAAGGCCGCCATGACCGCGCTGCGTACTGCCTCGGGTGCGCACGGTTTCAACATCGGCATGAACCAGGGGACCGTGGCGGGCGCCGGAATCGCGGCGCATCTGCATCAGCATGTGGTGCCGCGCTGGGGCGGGGACACCAACTTCATGCCCGTGATCGGCAGGACCAAGGTGCTGCCGCAACTCCTCGCCGACACCCGCCGGTTGCTCGCCGACGCCTGGCCCCAGCCGGGGGCCTAGCGGCCGCTCATGGGTCGGGCCCCGGCCGCACGGCCAGGGCCCGACCCTTTTGCGTTCGCCTTACGCGTCGCGCCCTTACGCGTCGTACAGATCGGCCTTCTTCGGGGCCACGTCCTGGACCTGGCCGCTGAGCGCCAGCGAGCGGTTGCCGAAGCGCTCGGTGTCCACGCCGTGGTTCTTGAGCACCCCGATGGCCGCCTCATGGACCACCCGCAGCACGGGGGTGGCGGCGCGCAGCGCGTCGTCCGCCATGAACCGGTGCCGCCAGGGCTTGTCCGCCCAGGCGTGCCGCAGACCGAACGGCTCGGGCAGCACCAGCTTGCCCCCGAGGTGGTCCAGTATCGGCGGGTACCAGGTGAAGGGGGCACGCGCGGCCAGCCGCACGACCTCCTTCGCGTTCACCAGTGGCAGCGGGATGGACTTGGTCTCCCAGAACCGGAAGGTCTTGGCGACCGTCTTGGAGGGTGCCGAGGGCTTGCTGGTGAACAGCGGGTGCACCGGCCCCAGCGCATGCCCGGTGACCTCGATCCGCAGCGTCTTGTGCAGCAGGGTCACCGTGATCATCAGGGTGATCACCAACTGGCCGTCCCAGAGCACGAACTGCACACCCAGGTAGTGCCGGTCACCGGCGCCGAACTGCTGCTGGTCGCAGATCCGCTGGAGCTCGACCCCCTTTATCTGGAAGCCCTCCTCCTCGGAGATGCCGCCGCGCTCGACCGCCTTGGCCCCCTCGCCGATCGGCGAGACCACCCAGTGGCGCACGGAGGGGGTGGGGAAGCCGCCGGTGTGCAGCGGGGTGCGCTCCAGCATGCGCAGCTGGTCGTGGATCGCCCGTATGACGTCCCAGCTGCGGAAGGGGTCGATCTCCTTGTCGGGATCGGCCGAGACCAGGTCCTCGGCCAGCTGCCAGCTGCCCCACCGGGTGCCCATGCCCAATATGCCCTTGGGACCGGCGTAGAAGACCACATTGCTGTACTGCTCGGCGGTGAGCTTGTGGAGCGACTTGCGCAGCTCCTCGGCGGCGGTCTGGCCCGGGTGGTTGGGCACCGTCTCGGGCACCTTGGCGCCGACGCCGCCGCCGGAGAGCAGCCCGCCCCAGGAGTCCCGGAGGTCCTTGGCGGTGCGCTCGCAGATCTGCTTGGCGATGTACCAGCCGATCACCGGGGCGACCACGACGCCCCGGAGATAGATCCCCCAGAAGCCCCCGAAGGGCAGCTTGATCAGGAAGATGACGACCATCACGCCGAGCGCCACCAGCAGCGCCGTGCCCAGTGCGCCCATGCGCTTGTCCTGGGCCCCGGCGACCGAGCGGCGCAGTTGGAAGGCGCCGAGCCACAGCAGCGTCCCGGGCAGGAACAGCAGCCCGAAGATCACCATGACGGCGGTGAGCCGGGCGTCACGGGTCTTGCGGATGCGGTTGGCGGCCAGACAGTGCTCGACGACCGTCTGGGGCTCCATGCCGAAGGACTGGATCACCTGGCCCCGGCCGCCGCCGAGCATTCTCATCTGGACGGCGCGCGCGAACGCCTCGCCCAGGTTCGGCTCGAAGAGGGAGATCCTGGGCTTCTTGACCTCCGAGACCGTCCACTCCGAATTGGCGTCGAGCAACTTTGCCACGGGGTCGTCGCGGTAGGCGGCCGAGGCCAGGGCCTGCGTCGCCGCCGTCTGTCCCGCCGCTCCCGACAGGGGAACCTGCGCCCCGGGACTGAAGTCGAATCCGTCCGTCACCAACGCCCCCAATACGGCACGCTCTTGCGCTGCGACCTCAGCGTATCCGGGGTGTGCACCGCCTGTCGCCAGGGCGTGTGCGGCCTGTGGAAAACCCTCGTGGAGAAGACCGCCCGCGGAACCGCCCACGGACCGCCCGCGGAACCGCCCACGGGCCCGGCCGCGGAACCGCCGGTGGACGGCCGACGGCGAAGGCCCGCCCGCCCCGGCGCGGTTGGGGCGGGCGGGCCGTGACTTACGCCGCGGACGGCCCGTGGCATGGCCGTGAACTACGCCATGGACGGGCCGTGAACTACGCCTCCGCGGCGACTTGTTCGCGCATTCGCTCGGCCAGCTGGTGGGGCATCGGCTCATGCCGGGCGTAGGAGCGGCTGAACCGTCCCGTGCCATGCGAAAGCGATCGCAGATCGACCGCGTACCGACCGATCTCGATCTCCGGCACATCCGCCTTGATCAAGGTCTGTCCGCCGCCGGACTGTTCGGTGCCGACGACCCGGCCGCGCCGGCCGGACAGATCGCTCATGACGGCGCCGACATAGTCGTCCGAGACCAGCACGCCCACTTCCACCACCGGCTCCAGCAGGTCGATCCGGGCGTCGGCGGCCGCCTCGCGCAGCGCGAGCGCGCCCGCCGTCTGGAAGGCGGCGTCGGAGGAGTCCACCGAGTGCGCCTTGCCGTCCAGCAGCGTGACCCGCACATCGACCAGGGGATACCCGGCGGCGACGCCGCGCGCGGCCTGGCCGCGCACGCCCTTCTCGACGGACGGGATGAACTGCCGGGGCACCGCGCCGCCCACGACCTTGTCCACGAACTCGATGCCCGAGCCCTCCGGCAGCGGCTCCACCTCGATCTCGCAGATCGCGTACTGGCCGTGCCCTCCGGACTGCTTGACATGGCGGCCGCGCCCGGCCGACTTCGCCCCGAAGGTCTCGCGCAGCGAGACCTTGTACGGCACCGCGTCCACCTGGACGCCGTACCGGCTGCGCAGCCGCTCCAGCGCGACGTCCATATGCGCCTCGCCCAGACACCACAGCACCACCTGATGGGTGTCCGGGTTCTGCTCCAGGCGCATCGTCGGGTCCTCGGCGACCAGCCGGGACAGGCCCAGCGACAGCTTGTCCTCGTCCGGTTTGCTGTGCGCCTGGATGGCCACCGGCAGCAGCGGATCGGGCATCTGCCAGGGCTCCATCAGGAGCGGCTGGTCCTTGGCCGAGAGGGTGTCCCCGGTCTCGGCGCGGGTCAGCTTGGCCACGCACGCCAGATCGCCCGCGATGGCCTGGGGGAGGGTGCGCTGCTGTTTGCCGAAGGGCGCGGACAGGGCCCCGACCCGCTCGTCCACGTCGTGGTCCTCATGGCCGCGGTCCTCCAGACCGTGTCCGGACACATGGACGGTCTCGTCGGGGTGGAGGGTGCCGGAGAAGACCCGCACCAGGGAGATCCGGCCGACATACGGATCGGAGGAGGTCTTGACCACCTCGGCGGCCAGCGGACCGTCCGGATCGCAGCTCAGCGGCGGGCGTGCGGCGCCCTGCGGGGTGGTGACGGCAGGCGTCTCGCGCTCCAGCGGGGACGGGAAGCCGCCGGTCACCAGGTCCAGCAGTTCGACGGTGCCCAGGCCCTGCTTGGACCCCGCCCCGGCGGGCGCCGCCGCCAGCACGGGGTGGAAGCTGCCGCGTGCGACGGCCTTCTCCAGATCCTCGATCAGCGTCTTGACGTCGATCTCCTCACCGCCGAGATAGCGGTCCATGAGGGTCTCGTCCTCGCTCTCGGCGATGATCCCCTCGATGAGCCGGCCGCGGGCCTCCTCGACCAGCGGCAGCTGGTCCTCCTGGGGCGGCGATTCGGTGCGCACCCCCGAGGAGTAGTCGAAGACCCGCTGGGTGAGCAGCCCGATGAGCCCGGTCACGGGGGCGTGCCCGTCCGGCCCCGGCTCGCCGCGCAGCGGCAGGTACAGCGGGAGCACGGCGTCGGGGTCGTCGCCGCCGAAGCTGTCCCGGCACAGCTCGGTCATCTCCTCGAAGCTGGCGCGGGCGGCCTCGAGGTGGGTGATCACGATGGCGCGCGGCATCCCGACCGCGGCGCACTCGTCCCAGATCATGCGGGTGGCCCCGGTGATGCCCAGGGCGTCCTGGGCGGCCGAGACAACGAAAAGGGCCGCGTCCGCGGCTCGCAGACCGGCCCTGAGTTCCCCGACGAAATCGGCATAGCCCGGGGTGTCCAGGAGATTGATCTTCATCCCGCCCCATTCGACGGGGACCAGCGACAACTGGATCGAACGCTGCTGCCGGTGCTCGATGTCGTCGTAGTCCGAGAGACAGCCGCCGTCCTCGACTCTGCCTGCCCGGTTGACCGCGCCCGTCGCCAGTGCGAGGGCCTCCACCAGCGTCGTCTTTCCGGTCCCACTGTGGCCGACCAGAACCACATTCCGCAGGGAGCTGGGCCGGTCGGCCGCCACTGCCCTTCCGGCGGCCCCTGGGTGTGTACTCGTCTTGTCGCCCATGTGTCTCGCCTCCCGGTCGACACCTTGCGATACTTCGAGCTTTCCACCCCTGTAACGGTGCGTCCATACGTCACACATGCGGCCGTACCGCGCGCGGGGTCGCGGAGCCTTCCGACAGGTGCACGGCGCCCCTCCGGGGCGTGGCTACGATGGGCGCGCCGGTGGCCTCTTGACCACCCGGCCCGTTTCGACCCCCCGGGAAGGCCATGCTGAACAAGTACGCGCGTGCATTCTTCACGCGTGTTCTCACACCGTTCGCCGCCCTGCTGATCCGCCTCGGGGTCAGCCCCGACGCGGTGACCCTCACCGGCACCGCCGGCGTGTGCGCGGGCGCACTGGTCTTCTATCCCCGGGGGGAGTTCTTCTGGGGCACCGTCGTCATCACGCTGTTCGTCTTCTCCGACCTGGTCGACGGCAATATGGCGCGGCAGCTGGGGCGCTCCAGCCGCTGGGGCGCGTTCCTCGACTCCACGCTGGACCGGGTCGCCGACGGCGCGATCTTCGGCGGTCTGACGTTGTGGTACGCGGGCGGCGGGGACGACAATGTGCTGTGTGCGGTGACCATCTTCTGCCTCGCCAGCGGTCAGGTGGTCTCGTACACCAAGGCCCGCGGCGAGAGCATCGGCCTGCCGGTGAACGTCAACGGGCTGGTGGAGCGTGCCGAGCGGCTGGTGATCTCGCTGGTGGCGTGCGGCTTCTCTGGGCTGCACAAGTTCGGCGTGCCGTATATCGACGTCCTGCTCCCGATCGCGCTGTGGATCGTGGCCGTCGGCAGCGCGGTGACCCTCGTCCAGCGGGTGGTCACCGTGCGCCGGGAGGCCGCCGAGGCGGACGCCGGGGAGCGGACGGTGCCCCAGGGGGGCGAGGCGCGGTGAAGGAGACGCTGACCGACGCGCTGTACGGACTCGGCTGGAGCGTGGTCAAGAAGCTCCCGGAGCCGGTCGCCGTGGCGCTCGGGCAGCGCATCGCCGACCAGACGTGGAAGCGGCGCGGCAAGGGCGTGCTGCGCCTGGAGGCCAATCTGGCACGCGTGGTGCCGGACGCCTCGCCCCGGCGGCTGGCCGAGCTGTCGCGGGCGGGCATGCGCTCGTACCTGCGCTACTGGATGGAGTCCTTCCGGCTTCCGGCGTGGAGCCCGGAGCGGATACGGGGCGGCTTCGACGTCAAGGACGTGCACTATCTGGTGGACGGTCTCGCCGAGGGCCGGGGCGTGGTCCTGGCGCTGCCGCACATGGGCAACTACGACCTCGCCGGGGCCTGGGTGACCACCCATCTGGGGGTGCCCTTCACCACGGTCGCGGAGCGGCTGAAGCCGGAGTCGCTGTACGACCGGTTCGTGGCCTACCGCGAGGGGCTGGGCATGGAGGTGCTGCCGCACCAGGGCGGGAGCGCCTTCGGGACGCTGGCGCGGCGGCTGCGCGCGGGCGGTCTGGTGTGTCTGGTGGCCGACCGCGATCTGTCGGCCTCGGGCGTGGAGGTGTCGTTCTTCGGCGAGCGGGCGAAGATGCCGGCCGGGCCCGCCGCGCTCGCCCTCCAGACCGGCGCCCTGCTGCTGCCGGTCACCCTCTGGTACGACGAGTCGCCGGTGATGCGCGGGCGGGTGCATCCGCCGGTCGAGGCGCCCGGGGACGGGAACCGCGCGGAGCGGGTCGCCGTCATGACCCAGGAGGTGGCCGACGCCTTCGCCTCGGGGATCTCCGAGCACCCGGAGGACTGGCACATGCTTCAGCGGCTGTGGCTCGCGGACCTGGACCGCGGTCCCGGAGGCCCGGGAACGGCCGGAGATCCCGGGCGCCCTGGAATGGAGAAGCCTTGAGAATCGGGATCGTCTGCCCGTACTCCTGGGATGTCCCAGGCGGCGTCCAGTTCCACATCCGCGATCTGGCCGACCATCTGATCCGGCGCGGTCACCAGGTCTCCGTGCTGGCCCCGGCGGACGACGAGACGCCGCTGCCGCCGTACGTGGTCTCCGCCGGGCGCGCGGTGCCGGTGCCGTACAACGGCTCGGTGGCCCGGCTGAACTTCGGCTTCCTGTCTGCCGCGCGGGTGCGCCGCTGGCTGCACGACGGCGCCTTCGACGTCATCCACATCCACGAGCCCACCTCGCCCTCACTGGGCCTGCTGGCCTGCTGGGCGGCCCAGGGGCCGATCGTCGCGACGTTCCACACCTCCAATCCGCGCTCCCGGGCCATGATCGCCGCGTATCCGATCCTCCAGCCGGCGCTGGAGAAGATCAGCGCGCGGATCGCGGTGAGCGAGTACGCGCGCCGGACGCTGGTGGAGCACCTCGGCGGGGACGCGGTGGTCATCCCCAACGGCGTCGATGTGGACTTCTTCGCCGACGCCGAGCCGAAGGAGGAGTGGCAGGGGGAGACGATCGGCTTCATCGGCCGGATCGATGAGCCCCGTAAGGGGCTGCCGGTGCTGATGCGCGCCCTCCCGAAGATCTTCGAGGACCGGCCGGGGGCGCGGCTGCTGATCGCCGGGCGCGGTGACGAGAAGGAGGCCGTGGCCGATCTGCCCGCTCCGCTGCGGGAGCGCGTGGAGTTCCTGGGGATGGTCAGCGACGAGGACAAGGCGCGGCTGCTGCGCAGCGTCGATGTCTACGTCGCGCCCAATACGGGCGGCGAGAGCTTCGGCATCATCCTCGTCGAGGCCATGTCGGCGGGGGCCGCGGTCCTGGCCAGCGATCTGGACGCGTTCGCCCAGGTGCTGGACGGGGGAGCGGCGGGCGAGCTGTTCGCCAACGAGGACGCGGACGCCCTGGCGGCGGCCGCGGTGCGGCTGCTGGGCGACGGGGAGCGGCTGGCCGAGCTGCGGGAGCGGGGCAGCCGGCACGTACGGCGCTTCGACTGGTCGACGGTGGGGGCGGACATCCTCGCGGTCTACGAGACGGTGACGGACGGGGCGGCGTCGGTGGCCGCCGACGACCGTACGAGGCTGTGGGCCCGGCTGGGGCTCGCGAGGGACTAGGGCCCTTCTGGAGGCGCCTCACACCGCCGCGTGCGGTGGCCCCGGCTTGAGGGTTAGGCCCCGGACTCCGGGGGCGGCAGGCGGTAGCGTGGCGGGTCGTGAGCACCTTGATCTGGATCGCGGTCGCACTGGTCGTGATCGCCGTCTATCTCAGCTGGACCGCGGGACGCCTCGACCGGCTGCACAGCCGTCTGGACGCGGCACGGGCCGCGCTGGACGCGCAGCTGCTGCGGCGTGCCTCCGTCGCCCAGGAGCTGGCCACCGCCGGAGTGCTCGACCCCGCCGCCTCGATCGTGCTGTACCAGGCCGCGCACGCCGCCCGGCAGTCCGAGGAGGAGCACCGCGAGGTCGCCGAGAGCGAGTTGAGCCAGGCGCTGCGAGCCGTCTTCGAGGACAGTGCCCAGGCCGAGGCGGTACGGGAGGCGCCGGGCGGCGAGGACGCGCTGGGGGAGCTCACGGAGGCGGTGCGGCGGGTGCCGATGGCCCGGCGGTTCCACAACGACGCGGTGCGCGCGGCGCGGGCGCTGCGCCGCCATCGGACGGTGCGCTGGTTCCGGCTGGCGGGCCATGCCCCGTTCCCGCTCGCCTTCGAGATGGACGACGAGCCACCGGCGGCGCTGGGGCGGGTGCCGGGCACCGAGGAAGCCGAGCGCTGAGGAGTCCTGCGCCGAGGGGGTGACCGACCTTCGCGTACCGAGGATTCACCGGTCGCTTCGAGCCACCGGCCTTTGATTGGCCCTTGCCGATCCCGGCCCCGACGCGGTTTTGTCATTCGTGTAGCACACACGCTCACGACCTGGACCAGATGGCCGGGTCATGTACCGGTATCGAACGGCCCTACGATGGGCTCATCGCACTTTTCATTATCGAGTGAGGTCAAACCGTGTCCATCACGCCCGCCAGCACGTCCAACTCCGACGCCCCCGCGACCGGCACCGCCCGCGTCAAGCGCGGTATGGCCGAGCAGCTCAAGGGTGGCGTGATCATGGACGTCGTCACCCCCGAGCAGGCCAAGGTCGCCGAGGACGCCGGAGCCGTCGCGGTCATGGCCCTCGAGCGGGTGCCGGCCGACATCCGTAAGGACGGCGGCGTGGCCCGGATGTCCGACCCGGACATGATCGAGGGCATCATCAACGCCGTCTCCATCCCGGTGATGGCCAAGTCGCGGATCGGCCACTTCGTCGAGGCGCAGGTGCTTCAGTCGCTCGGCGTCGACTACATCGACGAGTCCGAGGTGCTCACCCCGGCCGACGAGGTCAACCACAGCGACAAGTGGTCCTTCACCACCCCGTTCGTCTGCGGAGCCACCAACCTGGGCGAGGCGCTGCGCCGGATCGCCGAGGGTGCGGCCATGATCCGTTCCAAGGGCGAGGCCGGTACCGGCAACGTCGTCGAGGCCGTGCGCCACCTGCGTCAGATCAAGGGCGAGATCGGCCGGCTGCGCGGCCTGGACAACCATGAGCTCTACGCGGCCGCCAAGGAGATCCGCGCCCCGTACGAGCTGGTCGCCGAGATCGCGCAGACCGGCAAGCTGCCCGTCGTGCTGTTCTCCGCCGGTGGCGTCGCCACCCCGGCCGACGCCGCGCTGATGCGCCAGCTCGGCGCCGAGGGCGTGTTCGTGGGCTCGGGCATCTTCAAGTCGGGCGACCCGGCCAAGCGCGCCGCCGCGATCGTGAAGGCCACCACCTTCTACGACGACCCCAAGGTCATCGCGGAGGCGTCCCGGAACCTCGGCGAGGCCATGGTCGGCATCAACTGCGACACCCTCCCCGAGTCCGAGCGCTACGCCAGCCGCGGCTGGTAACCGGCGCCCGTACGGCACCACATGGCACCACGCGCCCGGCCCGCCGGCCCGGCGCGTGGTGCCCCTGACGTTCGAGAGGTCTTCGCTTCCGTGACTACGTCGTCCATACCGGCTACGTCCACCGCCGACGCCCCAGTGATCGGTGTGCTCGCCCTCCAGGGCGATGTCCGCGAGCATCTCGCCGCGCTCACGGCGGCCGGGGCCACGCCCCGGCAGGTCCGCAGGCCCCAGGAGCTCGCCGAGGTCGCGGCCCTGGTGATCCCCGGGGGCGAGTCGACCACCATGTCCAAGCTGGCGGTCATCTTCGGGCTGCTGGAGCCGCTGCGCGAGCGGGTCAGGGCCGGGATGCCGGTGTACGGTACGTGCGCGGGCATGATCATGCTCGCGGACAAGATCCTCGACGGCCGGGACGACCAGGAGACCATCGGCGGCATCGACATGATCGTGCGCCGTAACGCCTTCGGCCGTCAGAACGAGTCCTTCGAGGCCGAGGTCGACGTCCAGGGCATCGAGGACGGCCCGGTCGAGGGGGTCTTCATCCGCGCGCCGTGGGTCGAGTCCGTGGGCGGCGGTGCGGAGGTGCTCGCGACGTTCGACGGGCACACCGTCGCCGTGCGGCAGGGCAATGTCCTGGCGACCTCGTTCCACCCCGAGCTGACCGGCGACCACCGGGTGCACCGGCTCTTCGTGGATATGGTGCGGCGCGCGTAGCGCTCCATCGAGGGCGGCGGTGGGAGACGGGAGGGCATGGTGCGGCGCGCGTAGCGCTCGGTGGGGGAGCCGGGAAGGACGTCCTCGCCGCGGGCCGGGCCGATCCCGGTAGGATCTCAGGCGTTCGTACAGCAATGGGTTACGCGAAGGAGACAGGCGGATGTCCGGCCACTCTAAATGGGCTACGACGAAGCACAAGAAGGCCGTGATCGATGCCAAGCGCGGCAAGCTCTTCGCGAAGCTGATCAAGAACGTCGAGGTCGCGGCCCGGATGGGCGGTGCCGATCCGGAGGGCAATCCGACGCTCTTCGACGCCATCCAGAAGGCGAAGAAGAGTTCGGTTCCGAACAAGAACATCGACAGCGCGGTCAAGCGTGGTGCCGGTCTCGAGGCCGGTGGCGCCGAGTACGAGACGATCATGTACGAGGGCTACGGCCCCAACGGAGTGGCCGTCCTCATCGAGTGTCTGACCGACAACCGCAACCGCGCGGCCTCCGACGTCCGCGTCGCGATGACGCGCAACGGCGGCTCGATGGCCGACCCGGGCTCCGTGTCGTACCTGTTCAACCGTAAGGGCGTCGTCATCGTCCCCAAGGGCGAGCTCACCGAGGACGACGTGCTGGGCGCGGTCCTGGACGCGGGCGCCGAGGAGGTCAATGACCTCGGTGAGTCCTTCGAGGTCATCAGCGAGGCCACCGACCTGGTCGCGGTCCGCACCGCCCTCCAGGAGGCGGGCATCGACTACGACTCGGCCGATGCCAACTTCGTGCCCACGATGCAGGTCCAGCTCGAGGAAGACGCCGCGCGCAAGATCTTCAAGCTGATCGACGCTCTCGAGGACAGCGACGACGTGCAGAACGTCTTCGCCAACTTCGACGTCTCCGACGAGGTCATGGCCAAGGTGGACGCCTGACGGCGGATCGGTACGGCGGTCAACGCCCTCGGGACAACGCCGAAACGGGCCGGCGGGGCAGCACCCCACCGGCCCGTCGGCGTTGTCCGCGGGCGTTGTCGGCGGCAGCCGCTAGCCTGCGCAGGAACAGGTGACCGAAGCGCGGTGAGGGGAGGGGCGCGGTGCGTGTGCTGGGCGTGGACCCGGGGCTGACCCGGTGCGGGGTCGGCGTGGTCGAGGGGGTCGCGGGCCGCCCGCTGCGGATGCTCGGCGTCGGCGTCGTACGGACCGGGGCCGATACCGCGACCGCCGACCGGCTCGTCCTCATCGAGCGCGGCATCGAGGAGTGGCTGGACGCCCACCGGCCGGAATTCGTCGCCGTGGAGCGGGTGTTCAGCCAGCACAACGTCCGCACCGTCATGGGCACCGCCCAGGCCAGCGCCGTCGCCATGCTGTGCGCGGCCCGCCGCGGGCTGCCGGTCGCGCTGCACACCCCCAGCGAGGTCAAGGCGGCCGTCACCGGATCGGGGCGCGCCGACAAGGCGCAGGTCGGCTCGATGGTGACCCGGTTGCTGCGGCTGGACGCACCGCCCAAACCGGCCGACGCCGCCGACGCGCTGGCGCTCGCCATCTGCCACATCTGGCGGGCCCCCGCGGCCAACCGCCTCCAGCAGGCCGTCGCCGCCCACCGCACCACGAGCCCCGCCCGCACCACAGACCCCGCCCGTACCCAGAGCCCCGCCCGCCCGACGAGCCCCGCCCGCACCCCGAGCAGCGCGCGTACCACGAAAGGCCGTACCTCATGATCGCGTTCGTCTCCGGTCCGGTGGCGGCCGTCGCCCCGGACACCGCCGTGATCGAGGTCGGCGGGGTCGGGATGGCGGTCCAGTGCACTCCGGCCACCCTGGCCGGGCTGCGCGTCGGCCAGCAGGCCCGGCTGGCCACCTCCCTCGTCGTCCGTGAGGACTCGCTGACCCTCTACGGCTTCGCCGACGACGACGAGCGCCAGGTCTTCGAGCTGCTCCAGACCGCCAGCGGGGTCGGCCCCCGGCTGGCCCAGGCCATGCTGGCCGTGCACTCCCCGGACGCGCTGCGGCTCGCGGTGTCCACCGGGGACGAGAAGGCGCTCACCGCCGTCCCCGGTATCGGCAAGAAGGGGGCGCAGCGGCTGCTGCTGGAGCTCAAGGACCGGCTCGGCGAGCCGGTCGGCTCCGCCGTGCCCGGCGCCCGCTCGGCGGCCGCCCCCGGCTGGAGCGACCAGCTGCACACCGCGCTGGTCGGCCTCGGCTACGCCACCCGGGAGGCCGACGAGGCGGTGGCCGCCGTCACCCCGCGGGCCGAGGAGACGTTGGCCGCGGGCGGTACGCCCCAGGTGGCTCAGCTGCTGCGGGCCGCCCTGCAAACCCTGAACCGCACACGGTGAGCCACCGCGGCCGCGGCAGGCCGCGACCGGCGGCACCACCGAAGACGACATCGCGAGGCGAAACGCAGTGAACTGGGACGAGACCCCTCCGGCCACCGCCGACGACGCCCCGTCCGGCGCGGGCGGCCGGCTGGTGGGCGCCGACGCGGACGGCGACGACCAGGCGGTGGAGGCCGCGCTGCGCCCCAAGGACCTCGGCGAGTTCGTCGGCCAGGAGCGGGTCCGCGAGCAGCTGGACCTGGTGCTCAAGGCGGCCCGGCAGCGCGGCGGCACCGCCGACCATGTGCTGCTCTCCGGCGCGCCCGGACTGGGCAAGACCACCCTCTCCATGATCATCGCCGCCGAGATGGGCGCCCCGATCCGGATCACCTCCGGCCCCGCCATCCAGCACGCCGGCGATCTGGCCGCGATCCTCTCCTCCCTCACCGAGGGCGAGGTGCTCTTCCTCGACGAGATCCACCGGATGTCCCGGCCCGCCGAGGAGATGCTCTACATGGCGATGGAGGACTTCCGCGTCGACGTCATCGTCGGCAAGGGGCCCGGGGCCACCGCCATCCCGCTGGAGTTGCCGCCGTTCACGCTGGTCGGCGCCACCACCCGGGCCGGGCTGCTGCCGCCCCCGCTGCGCGACCGGTTCGGCTTCACCGGCCATATGGAGTTCTACGCCCCGGCCGAGCTGGAGCGGGTCATCCACCGTTCCGCCGGGCTGCTCGACGTGACCATCGATCCCGAGGGGGCGTCCGAGATCGCGGGCCGCTCCCGCGGCACCCCCCGGATCTCCAACCGGCTGCTGCGCCGGGTGCGCGACTACGCCCAGGTCAAGGCGGACGGGGTGATCACCCGCGAGATCGCCGCCAGCGCCCTGGCCGTCTACGACGTGGACGAGCGCGGTCTGGACCGGCTGGACCGGGCGGTGCTCAGCGCCCTGCTCAAGCTGTTCGGCGGCGGGCCGGTGGGCCTGTCGACCCTGGCGGTCGCGGTGGGGGAGGAGCGTGAGACGGTGGAGGAGGTCGCCGAGCCCTTCCTGGTCCGGGAGGGGCTGCTGGCCCGTACCCCCCGGGGGCGGATCGGTACCCCGGCGGCCTGGGCGCATATGGGGCTCACCCCACCGCCGCAGACCGCCGCCGGTGGTCAGGCGGGCCTCTTCGAGACATGATGAGCCGGGGGCGCGGCAGCGCGGCGCATGACGTGCCATGACGGGCCGGACGGGCCGCGGCAAGGCATAAGCGCTCGCTTACCCTGCATCATGGCGTAGAGGACCAATAATGGCGGGGTCAGGAACCCCGGTACCGCGCCGGGCGTTGTTCCATTGGCGTGGGCTCGCTTAGACTCCGCCGATGCCGTCCGTATGCCGTCCGCTCACTGTGCGGTATACCCACCCCCGTAGACCAGGCCGCTCCCCGCGGTCGTGTGAAGGAATTTCCGTCCCGTGAATATCGTGACTCTCCTGCCGTTCATCGTGCTTATCGGGGCCATGTTCCTGATGACGCGTTCGGCCAAGAACAAGCAGCGCCAGGCCCAGTCGATGCGCAATGAGATGCAGCCGGGTTCCGGCGTGCGGACCATCGGCGGCATGTACGCGACGGTCAAGGAGGTCCACGACGACACGGTCCTCCTTGAGGTGGCCCCCGGCGTGCACGCGATCTACGCGAAGAACGCGGTGGGAGCCGTCCTGCCGGACGACGAGTACAACCGCGTGGTGCACGGCATCGACCCCGACGAGGACGCCGCCGACACCCCTGTCGTTCCCGACGACGCCTCCTCGCTGACCGAGGCCGCCGACGCCGACTCGTCCGCCGACAAGGTCGGGCTCGAGAAGGCCGACCAGGCCGACGACGACGCGGTCGAGCAGGCCGACGCGGCCGACGAGGCCGGGAAGACGGACGCCAAGAAGATCGACCTCGGCAAGGACGACGCCGCCGCCGCGGCGGGCACCTCCGAGGACGACAAGCGGGACGGCGGCACCGACGCGAAGTAAGTCCGTCATCCGGGAACCGCGGCGCGCCATCGATCGGTGCGCCGCGGTTCCCTGGACGGTCTAGGCTCCGGCGGGGGCTTGTCCCCACAAGACTTCGTGGCCGCCCCGCGCACACCCGATGCGGGGCGGTTGGACAGGGAGATACGAGAAGGTGGCAGCACCGAAGAAGGGCCGCAGGTCCTCCGGGTCACAGGGCAGGCCAGGGCGCCCCTTGGCCGTCATCCTGATCGCCATCGCGGCGCTGACCGGAGGCATGTTCGTCTCCGGTCACACCACGCCGCGACTGGGCATCGATCTCGCGGGCGGCACCAGCTTCACGCTGGAGGCCAAGAACCAACCGGGCAAGCCCAACGCGATCAACACGGACAACATGAACACCGCCGTGGGGATCATCGAGCGGCGGGTCAACGGTCTGGGTGTGTCCGAGGCCGAGGTCCAGACGCAGGGTGAGAAGCACATCATCGTGAACATCCCCAAGGGGACGAACGCGAAGCAGGCCCGGCAGCAGGTCGGCACCACCGCCCAGCTCTACTTCCGGCCGGTGGTCACGACCACCAGCGGCCAGAAGACCCCCGAGAAGCCCAACTCCACCCCCAGCCCGTCGGCCAGCGCCAGCGGCAAGGGCCAGGACAAGGGCGACGACAAGGGCGGCAAGCCGTCCGGTACGCCATCGGCCTCGTCATCGGCCTCCTCGTCCTCCTCCGCCAGCCCCAGCACCCAGGGGCGGGCCCTCTCCGAGGGCCTGAAGGCCGACGAGAAGCCCAGCGGAAGCCCCTCACCGTCGAAGACCCCGAAGCCCGACCCGTCCAAGAGCCCGTCGGGCTCAAACAGTCAGGAAGAGCTGGCCAAGCAGTTCGCGAAGCTGGACTGCACCAAGCCGGCCGGACGCGCCGCGGCGGCCGAGAAGGCGGCCAACGCCAAGCCGACCGACTCGGTGCTGGCGTGCAGCCAGAAGGGCGACGCCAAGTTCGTCCTCGGCCCCTCCGAGGTCGAGGGCACCGACGTGGACGACGCCTCGTCGGTCTTCGAGAGCCAGAACGGGGCGGGCTGGATCGTCCAGCTCGACTTCAACAGCAAGGGCTCCAAGAAGTTCGCCAAGACCACCGGCGAGCTGACCAAGCAGCAGTCCCCGCAGAACCGCTTCGCGATCGTCCTGGACGGCGAGGTCGTCTCCGACCCCGAGGTCACCCAGGGCGCCATCACCGGCGGCCGGGCCACCATCTCCGGCGGCTTCACCCAGCAGAGCTCCGAGGACCTGGCCAACGTGCTGTCCTTCGGCGCCCTCCCGCTGTCCTTCGACATCGCCGACGAGACCACCGTCTCCGCCGCGCTCGGCGGTGAGCAGCTGGACGCCGGTCTGATCGCCGGTGCCATCGGCCTCGCGCTCGTCGTGATCTACCTGGTCGTCTACTACCGCGGTCTCGCCCTCGTGGCCATGGCCAGCCTCGGCGTCTCCGCGATCCTGACGTACACGATCATGGTGCTGCTCGGCCCGGGCATCGGCTTCGCGCTGAACCTCCCGGCGGTCTGCGGCGCGATCGTGGCCATCGGTATCACCGCCGACTCGTTCATCGTCTACTTCGAACGGATCCGCGACGAGATCCGGGAGGGCCGCTCGCTGCGCCCCGCCGTCGAGCGCGGCTGGCCGCGGGCCCGGCGCACCATCCTGGTGTCCGACTTCGTGTCGTTCCTGGCCGCCGCGGTGCTCTACATCGTCACCGTCGGCAAGGTGCAGGGCTTCGCCTTCACCCTGGGCCTGACCACGCTGCTCGACATCGCCGTGGTGTTCCTCTTCACCAAGCCGCTGATGACGATCCTCGCCCGCCGTCCGTTCTTCGGGAACGGCCACTCGTGGTCCGGCCTCGACCCCAAGCGCCTCGGGGCCACGCCGCCGCTGCGCCGCCGCCGTTCCGCCGCCCCCGGCCCCGCCGACACGAAGGAGGCGTGAGATGTCGCGACTCGGCACTCTCGGCGCCAGGCTCTACCGAGGCGACGTCGGTTACGACTTCGTCGGCAAGCGGAAGATCTGGTACGGCATCTCGATACTGATCACCATCACGGCCATCGTGGGCCTGGCGGTGCGCGGCCTGAACATGGGCATCGAGTTCTCCGGCGGCGCGGTCTTCACGACCCCCAACACCAAGGTCTCCAGCACCGATGTGCGTCAGGCGGCCGAGCAGGCCTCCGGCGGCCACACCGTCGTCGTCCAGGAGCTCGGCCGCGGCGGGATGCGGATCCAGATCAGCGAGCTGGGCACCAAGGAGGCGCTGCCGGTCCAGGAGGAGCTCGCCAAGGAGCTGGGCGTCAAGACCAGCAAGATCGACACCCAGCTGGTCGGCCCGAGCTGGGGCGAGCAGATCGCCAGCAAGGCCTGGCAGGGGCTGGCGATCTTCATGGTGCTGGTGGTGATCTATCTCGCCATCGCCTTCGAGTGGCGGATGGCGCTGGCCGCCCTGATCGCCCTGATCCACGACCTCACCATCACGGTCGGTGTCTACGCGCTGGTCGGCTTCGAGGTCACCCCGGGCACCGTGATCGGTCTGCTGACGATCCTCGGTTATTCGCTCTACGACACCGTCGTGGTCTTCGACGGTCTCAAGGAAGCGTCGAAGGACATCACCAAGCAGACCCGCTTCACCTACAGCGAGATCGCCAACCGCAGCCTCAACTCGACCCTGGTGCGGTCCATCAACACCACGGTCGTGGCGCTGCTGCCGGTCGGCGCGCTGCTGTTCATCGGCGGCGGTCTGCTCGGCGCGGGCATGCTCAACGACATCTCCCTGGCGCTCTTCGTCGGCCTCGCCGCCGGTGCGTACTCCTCGATCTTCATCGCGACCCCGCTGGTCGCCGATCTGAAGGAGCGCGACCCGAGGATGAAGTCCCTGGCCAAGCGGGTGAAGGCCAAGCGTGCGTCGGCCGCCAAGGCCGAGGCCGCCGACTCGGCCTCCGAGGAGGACGACGCGCCCGCCCTGGAGGACGCCGCCGCGGCCCCCGCCGGCGTCGTCGGCCAGCGCCGCCAGCCGTCCCGCAACCGGGGGCGCGGCCGGCCGTCCGGCAAGCGGCGATGAGCGGGGGAGCCTGAGAGATGACCGAGACGACGGAGACCACGGCGGGCAGCCCGGACGGATTCGGCGGAGCCTCCGCCGAGGAGCTGCGCACGCTGCTGCTCAGCCGCATCCAGGACGTGCCGGACTACCCCAAGCCCGGCGTGATGTTCAAGGACATCACCCCGCTGCTCGCCGACGCCGCGGCCTTCGGCGCGCTCACCGAGGCGCTCGCCGAGCTGTGTCTCCGGCACCAGGCGGACAAGGTGGTGGGCCTGGAGGCGCGCGGTTTCATCCTCGCCGCGCCGGCCGCGGTCCGCGCCGGGATCGGCTTCGTACCGGTCCGCAAGGCCGGCAAGCTCCCCGGGGCGACGCTCGCCCAGCGTTACGAGCTGGAGTACGGCACGGCCGAGATCGAGATACACGCCGACGCGCTGGAGCCCGGGGACCGGGTGCTGGTGATCGACGACGTGCTGGCCACCGGCGGCACCGCCGAGGCGTCCCTGCGGCTCATCCGGCGGGCCGGCGCCCGGATCGCCGGGGTCGCCGTGCTGCTGGAGCTCGGCTTCCTCGCCGGCCGTGACCGGCTGCTGGGCTCGCTCGACAGCGCCCCGCTGGAGGCCCTGATCACGGTCTGAGCCGGGCTTGGACTCACGGGCCCGTACACCGGGCCGGGAAGACCGCCGGAGGGCGGGGACGCGAACCGCCGGGTCCCCGCCCTCCGCCATGCCGCCCCACCTCCCGTCATGCCCGGCTTGGCGGTCGAGAGGCAAGCGGAGTGGCGGGATCGATACCATGGCAGCCCGACCTTTTCGGGTCCGGACCGCTAGGAGTGCTCTTGCCAGACGAGGCCCAGCCGCTCTCGCCCGAAGTCCGTCCGGGCGGAACCCCCTCCGCACAGCCGGACGCGCCCACCGCCGCCGAGCCGACGGCGGCCCCAGGCGTGCCCAGGAACAGCGGTGACGGCGCGGCCCGGCGCGGCCCCGAGCAGACCAGCCCGAAGCCCGCCGCGGGCCGCGGCAACAGCCTGCCCGCCACCACGCCCCCCGCGCGCCCCGGACAGGGCCCCGCGCCCCGCTCGGGCTCGTCCAACCGCGTCCGGGCCCGGCTGGCGCGCCTCGGCGTCCAGCGCTCCAGCCCGTACAACCCGGTGCTCGAGCCGCTGCTGCGCATTGTGCGCGGCAATGACCCCAAGGCGGAGGCCGCGACGCTGCGCCAGATCGAGCGCGCGTACCAGGTGGCCGAGCGCTGGCACCGCGGCCAGAAGCGCAAGAGCGGCGATCCGTACATCACCCACCCCCTCGCGGTGACCACGATCCTGGCCGAGCTGGGTATGGATCCGGCCACTTTGATGGCCGGGCTGCTGCATGACACCGTCGAGGACACCGAGTACGGCCTGGACACCCTGCGCCGCGACTTCGGCGACCAGGTCGCCCTGCTCGTCGACGGCGTCACCAAGCTGGACAAGGTCAAGTTCGGCGAGGCGGCCCAGGCCGAGACCGTGCGCAAGATGGTCGTCGCCATGGCCCGGGACCCCCGGGTGCTGGTGATCAAGCTGGCCGACCGGCTGCACAACATGCGCACCATGCGCTACCTCAAGCGGGAGAAGCAGGAGAAGAAGGCCCGCGAGACCCTTGAGATCTACGCCCCGCTCGCCCATCGGCTGGGCATGAACACCATCAAATGGGAGCTGGAGGACCTCGCCTTCGCGATCCTCTACCCCAAGATGTACGACGAGATCGTGCGGCTGGTCGCCGAGCGGGCCCCCAAGCGCGACGAGTACCTGGCCGTCGTCACCGACCAGGTCCAGGGCGATCTGCGGGCGGCGCGGATCAAGGCGACCGTCACCGGTCGGCCGAAGCACTACTACTCCGTCTACCAGAAGATGATCGTGCGCGGCCGCGACTTCGCCGAGATCTACGACCTGGTGGGCATCCGCGTCCTCGTCGACACCGTCCGTGACTGCTACGCGGCGCTCGGGACCATCCACGCGCGGTGGAACCCGGTGCCGGGGCGGTTCAAGGACTACATCGCGATGCCCAAGTTCAACATGTACCAGTCGCTGCACACGACGGTCATCGGGCCCAGCGGCAAGCCGGTCGAGCTCCAGATCCGCACCTTCGACATGCACCGCCGCGCCGAGTACGGCATCGCCGCGCACTGGAAGTACAAGCAGGAGGCGGTGGCCGGCGCCTCCAAGGTGCGCACCGATGTGCCCCGTAAGGCGGGCAAGGACGACGCCATCAACGACATGGCGTGGCTGCGGCAGCTCCTGGACTGGCAGAAGGAGACGGAGGACCCGGGCGAGTTCCTGGAGTCCCTGCGCTTCGACCTGTCCCGCAACGAGGTCTTCGTCTTCACGCCCAAGGGCGACGTCATAGCGCTACCGGCCGGGGCCACTCCGGTCGACTTCGCCTACGCCGTGCACACCGAGGTCGGCCACCGTACGATCGGCGCCCGGGTCAACGGGCGGCTGGTGCCGCTGGAATCCACCCTGGACAACGGCGACTTGGTGGAGGTCTTCACCTCCAAGGCGGCGGGCGCCGGACCCTCCCGCGACTGGCTGGGCTTCGTCAAGTCGCCGCGGGCCCGTAACAAGATCCGCGCCTGGTTCTCCAAGGAGCGCCGCGACGAGGCCATCGAACAGGGCAAGGACGCGATCGTCCGGGCGATGCGCAAGCAGAACCTGCCCATCCAGCGGATCCTGACCGGCGACTCCCTGGTCACCCTCGCCCATGAGATGCGCTACCCCGACATCTCCGCGCTCTACGCGGCGATCGGCGAGGGCCATGTCTCCGCGCAGAACGTGGTGCAGAAGCTCGTCCAGGCGCTCGGCGGCGAGGAGGCGGCCAACGAGGACATCGCCGAGACCGCCCCGCCCATCCGCCGCACCAAGCGCCGCTCCAGCGCCGATCCGGGCGTGGTGGTCAAGGGCGTCGAGGACGTGTGGGTCAAGCTGGCCCGCTGCTGTACACCGGTGCCAGGCGACCCCATCATCGGCTTCGTCACCCGCGGCAGCGGCGTCTCGGTGCACCGCGCCGACTGCGTCAACGTGGACTCGCTCTCGCAGCAGCCCGAGCGCATCCTCGACGTGGAATGGGCGCCCACCCAGTCGTCGGTCTTCCTGGTGGCCATCCAGGTCGAGGCGCTGGACCGGTCCCGGCTGCTGTCGGACGTCACCCGCGTACTGTCCGACCAGCACGTCAACATCCTCTCCGCGGCCGTGCAGACCTCCCGCGACCGGGTGGCCACCTCGCGCTTCACCTTCGAGATGGGCGACCCCAAGCACCTGGGCCACGTCCTGAAGGCCGTACGCGGCGTGGAGGGCGTCTACGACGTCTACCGGGTCACCTCGGCCCGCGCCCGCTGAGAACGCGCCGCTGATCCGCTGAGAGGATCCGCTGAGGTCGCTGAAGCATCCGCTGAGCACACGACGGCGGCGGCCCCCGGCGCCTTCACGCCGGGGGCCGCCGCCGTACGCGGATCAGCGCGCGCTCAGCCGCCGAACTCCTGGAGGCCCTTCAGCGCCTGGTCCAGCAGCGCCTGCCGGCCTTCGAGCTCCTTGGAGAGCTTGTCGGCCTTCGCGTTGTTCCCCGCCGCGCGGGCCGCGTCGATCTGGGACCGCAGCTTGTCGACGGCGTCCTGGAGCTGGCCGGTGAGCCCCGCGGCGCGCGCCCGCGCCTCGGGGTTGGTCCGCCGCCACTCCGTGTCCTCGGCGTCCTGGATGGCGCGCTCCACCGCGTGCATCCGGCCCTCGATACGGGCGCGGGCGTCCCTCGGCACATGGCCGATGGCCTCCCACCGCTCGTTGATCGACCGGAAGGCCGCACGGGCCGCCTTCAGGTCCGAGATCGGCAGCAGCTTCTCGGCCTCGACGACGAGCTCCTCCTTACGGGTGAGATTCTCCCGCTGCTCGGCGTCACGCTCCGCGAAGACCTCGCTACGGGCCTGGAAGAAGATGTCCTGCGCACCGCGGAAGCGGTTCCACAGGTCCTCCTCGGACTCGCGCTGGGCACGGCCCGCGGCCTTCCAGTCCGACATCAGGTCCCGGTACCGGGCCGCGGTCGGACCCCAGTCGGTGGAGCCGGAGAGCGCCTCGGCCTCGGCGACCAGCTTCTCCTTGGTCTGCCGGGCCTCCTCGCGCTGTGCGTCCAGGGCCGCGAAGTGTGCCTTGCGCCGCTTGGAGAACGCCGAGCGGGCGTGGGAGAAGCGGTGCCACAGCTCGTCGTCGGTCTTGCGGTCCAGCCGGGGCAGGCCCTTCCAGGTGTCGACCAGGGCGCGCAGCCGCTCCCCGGCCGCCCGCCACTGCTCGCTGGCGGCCAGCTGCTCGGCCTCGGCGACCAGGTCCTCCTTGGCCCTGCGGGCCTCGTCGGCCTGGACCGCCTTGGCCGCCTTGCGCTGCTCGCGGCGGACCTCGACCTCTCCGGCGAGCTTGTCGAGCCGCTTCCTCAGCGCGTCCAGATCGCCGACCACGTGATGCTCGTCGACCTGCTGGCGGATGTGCTCGATGGCCGCCGTCGCGTCCTTGGCCGACAGATCGGTGGTCTTGACCCTGCGCTCGAGGAGGCCGATCTCGACGACCAGACCGTCGTACTTGCGCTCGAAGTAGGCGAGGGCCTCTTCCGGCGATCCCGCCTGCCACGATCCGACGACCTGCTCCCCGTCGGCCGTACGCACGTACACGGTCCCCGCCTCGTCGACGCGGCCCCAAGGCTCGCTGCTCACAGCGCCTCCTCCACATGATGCCGGGGCGGGCGCGCGGCCCGCGGGCATCGTCCACAGTTTCTTCCGGCCGGGATACGCCCTGGCCGGTCTCATATCAGGGTGGCGGCCACCGGGCCAGGCACCCTACACAACGCCAACATAGGCGACCGGTGCCCCGGCTGTCCGTATCCTGCGCGACCGAAATTTCGCAGTACGCGAGCCCGGCGACCTCAGGACTTGCCGACGGTGGCCTTGTTGATCACCACGCTGGCGTTCGGGGCGGTGTTCATCGTCTGGTCCGGGGGAGCCGCCCCGGCGTTGGCGATCTTCTGTAGGACCTTCATCCCGGCCTTGTCCACGGTGCCGAAGGGCGTGTAGTCCGGCGGGAGGTCGCTCTTCTTGTAAACCAGGAAGAACTGGCTGCCGCCGGTGTTCCGGCCCTTCTTGGTCTGCGGGTTGTACTGGTTGGCCATGGCGACGGTCCCCGCCGGGTACTTGCCGCCCTTGAGCGAGGGGTCCTTCAGGTTCTCGTCCGGGAGGGTGTAGCCGGGGCCGCCCGCGCCGGTGCCCTGCGGGTCACCGCACTGGAGCACGTAGATCCCCTGGTTCACCAGCCGGTGGCACTTGGTGTGGTCGAAGTAGCCCTTGCCCGCCAGGAAGCTGAAGGAGTTGACCGTGTGCGGCGCCTTGCCCGCGTCCATGGTCACGGAGATGTCCCCGCAGGTCGTCTCCAGCTTCATCGTGTAGGAGGCCGACTTGTCGATCGTGACCGCCGGTTCCTTCTTCCACGACAGCTTCTTGGGCTTCTTGCCCGCGACCGCCTTCGCCTCCTTGGCACAGGGGTCGGGCGCCTTGCTGGTGGGGGCGGCCGAGGGGGTGGCGGAGGCGGCGGCGTCGTCCTTCTTCTTGTCCTTGTCGTTCCCGGACAGCGCGCCCGTGGCCGCGACGGCACCGCCACCGGCCAGGACCACGGCCAGCACGGCGGCGATCACCACATTGCGCTGGCGGGACTTTTGCCGGGCGGTTTCGCGCCGCTGCTGCTGCCGAAGGTACTTCTCCCGGGCGAGTTGCCGCCGCCGCTGCTCGTTACTGACCACCGGGTCGTCTCCTCATGGCGTGTGCCGTCGGTGTGCTGCTGTTGTGTACGAGGGCTCGGCCGTACCGTATACGGGTTCGCTGTGGCCGGGGCGCCGCCGGTAGGCTCTGAAGCCGCCGACAATCTTCCACCGGACGACTTCTAAGGACGATCGTGCTCATTGCCGGGTTCCCCGCCGGGGCCTGGGGGACCAATTGCTATCTGGTCGCCCCCGCCGCCGGTGAGGAGTGCGTGATCATCGACCCGGGCCACCAGGCGGCCCAAGGCGTCGCGGAGGCGGTCGCCAAGCACCGGCTCAAGCCCGTCGCCGTCGTCCTCACCCACGGCCACATCGACCATGTCGCCTCGGTCGTCCCGGTCTGCGGCGCGCATGACGTACCGGCGTGGATCCACCCGGCCGACCGCTTCATGATGAGCGACCCCGAGAAGGCGCTCGGGCGCTCCATCGGCATGCCGCTGATGGGTGAACTCACCGTGGGCGAGCCGGACGACCTCAAGGAGCTGGCCGACGGCGCCGAGCTGAGGCTGGCCGGTCTGGAGCTCACCGTCGCGCACACCCCGGGCCATACCAAGGGGTCGGTGACCTTCCAGATGCCCGAGCAGGCGGACATCCCGTCCGTCTTCTTCGCGGGCGATCTGCTCTTCGCCGGCTCCATCGGACGCACCGATCTGCCCGGCGGCGATCACGCCGAGATCCTCGAGTCGCTGGCCCGTGTGGTCCTGCCGCTCGACGACTCGACCGTGGTGCTGTCCGGCCATGGCCCCCAGACCAGCATCGGCCGTGAGCGCGCCACCAACCCGTATCTGCGCGAGGTGGCCGCCGGCCTGGGAGACGGCGCCCGGCGCCCGGCTCCGCGACGAGGAATGTGACGAGAGACTTCCGTTGAGCACCTTCAAAGCCCCCCGGGGCACGTATGACCTGATCCCGCCGGCCTCCGCGACCTTCCTCGCGGTGCGCGAGGCGATCGCCGCACCGCTCAAGCGCTCCGGCTACGGCTACATCGAGACCCCCGGTTTCGAGAACGTGGAGCTCTTCGCGCGCGGCGTCGGCGAGTCCACCGACATCGTGACCAAGGAGATGTACACCCTCACCACCAAGGGCGGCGACGAGCTCGCGCTGCGCCCCGAGGGCACCGCCTCGGTGCTGCGCGCCGCCCTGGAGGCCAATCTCCACAAGGCCGGATCGCTGCCGGTCAAGCTCTGGTACTCGGGCTCGTACTACCGCTACGAGCGCCCGCAGAAGGGCCGCTACCGCCACTTCTCGCAGGTCGGCGCGGAGGCGATCGGCGCCGAGGACCCGGCCCTTGACGCCGAGCTGATCGTCCTGGCCCACGACGCCTACCGCTCGCTCGGGCTGCGGAACTTCCGCATCCTGCTGAACTCACTGGGCGACGCCACCTGCCGCCCCGTCTACCGGGCCGCCCTCCAGGACTTCCTGCGCGCCCTGGACCTGGACGAGGACACCCGGCGGCGCGTGGAGATCAACCCGCTGCGGGTGCTGGACGACAAGCGCGAGGCGGTGCGCGCGCAGCTGGCCGACGCCCCGCTGCTGCGCGACTACCTGTGCGAGGAGTGCAAGGCGTACCACGCGGAGGTCCGCGAGCTGATCACCGCGCGGGGTGTGGACTTCGAGGACGACGCGAGGCTGGTGCGCGGCCTGGACTACTACACCCGCACCACCTTCGAGTTCGTCCACGACGGCCTGGGCTCCCAGTCCGCCGTCGGCGGCGGCGGCCGCTACGACGGCCTGTCCGAGATGATCGGCGGCCCGGCCCTGCCCTCGGTGGGCTGGGCGCTCGGCGTGGACCGTACGGTGCTCGCGCTGGAGGCCGAGGGCGTCGAGCTGAACCTGCCCGCCGCCGTCAGCGTCTTCGCGGTGCCGCTGGGGGAGGAGGCCCGCAAGGTCCTCTTCGGCCTGGTCGGTGAGCTCCGTACGGCGGGCGTCGCCACGGACTTCGCCTACGGCGGCAAGGGCCTGAAGGCCGCGATGAAGGCCGCCAACCGCAGCGGTGCCCGCTACGCGATCGTGGCGGGCGAGCGCGACCTCGCCGAGAACGTGGTCCAGCTGAAGGACATGGAGTCCGGCGAGCAGTCCCCGGTCCCGCTGACCGAGGTGGTCGAGGCGGTCCGCGCACGCCTCGCCTGAGGGAGCCTCATAACTCGCCTGAGCGAGCCTCAAAAGGGGGCCCGGGGAACGTCCTGGGCCCCCTTTCGCCGCCTCCTGCCGGGGGCAGCAGCGGCGAACCGGCGTACGGTCTCGCGGACCGTCAACTCGGCCGGGGCGGATTCATCCTCCCAATCGATGCCGATTCGGGACCGTCACCCGCGCTCCCCGGAGGCGGGGTCCCGGCCCGGCAGGGACGTCCGGGAGCCCGCCTTATGTCCTCTGAACGGGGGACGGGGCACCATGGCATGACCGTGATAAGCGCGCCTCGCGGCGATGGCGGGTGCGGCACAATGGCCTTGCCCGACGGGGCTGGAGATGGCGGAGAGCGACGGACGGCGAGTATGGCGACGACAGTGATGGACGACGTGGAGTCCGGCGAGGCGCGGGAGGGCTCGCGGGCCGGGACGGGAGGCAGCCGTGCCTTCGCCCTCCTGCTCGTGATCACCGGAGCGCTGGGACTGCTGGCCGCCTGGGTCATCACGATCGACAAGAACAAGATCCTCGAGTACAAGGCCGACGGCAAGGTCTTCACGCCCGGTTGCAGCCTCAACCCCGTCGTCTCCTGCGGCAACATCATGGAGAGCGACCAGGCGCAGGCGTTCGGCTTCCCGAACCCGATGCTCGGCCTCGTCGCCTACGCCATCGTGATCTGCGTGGGCATGTCGCTGCTGACCGGGGCGCGCTTCCCGCGCTGGTACTGGCTGACCTTCAACGCGGGCACGCTCTTCGGCGTCGGCTTCGTGACCTGGCTCCAGTACGAGTCGCTGTACGTCATCGGCTCGCTGTGCCTGTGGTGCTGCCTCGCCTGGGTCGCCACCATCGTGATGTTCTGCTACGTCACCGGCCACAACCTCAAGCACGGATACCTCCCCGCGCCGGACGGGCTGCGGCGCGGGCTCATGGAGTTCCACTGGGTGGTCCCGGTGGTGTGGATCGGCGTCATCGGAATGCTGATCCTGACCCGCTGGTGGGATTTCTGGACGGGCGCTCAGGGCTGAGCCCGCACCCTCCGAACCCCGCGCGCGGCGGCGTTGTCAGTGCGGTGTCATAGGCTTCCCGGGTGGAGCCAGACCTGTTCACCGCCGCCGCAGAGGACCGCCAGGAGAAGGATCCGGCCAGCAGCCCGCTGGCCGTGCGGATGCGTCCGCGCACCCTCGACGAGGTCGTGGGCCAGCAGCATCTGCTGCGCCCCGGATCCCCGCTGCGGCGGCTCGTGGGCGAGGGCGGCGGAGGTCCGGCCGGGCCGTCGTCGGTGATCCTCTGGGGCCCGCCGGGCATCGGCAAGACGACGCTGGCGTATGTGGTCAGCCAGGCCACCCAGAAGCGCTTCGTCGAGCTGTCGGCCATCACCGCGGGGGTCAAGGAGGTCCGGGCCGTCATCGACGGCGCGCGCCGCTCCTCCGGGGCGTACGGGCGGGACACCGTGCTCTTCCTGGACGAGATCCACCGCTTCAGCAAGGCCCAGCAGGACTCGCTGCTGCCCGCCGTGGAGAACCGCTGGGTGACGCTGATCGCGGCCACCACCGAGAATCCGTACTTCTCCGTGATCTCCCCGCTGCTCTCGCGCTCACTGCTGCTCACCCTGGAGCCGCTGACCGACGACGATCTGCGCGGGCTGCTGGGGCGCGCACTCACCGACGAGCGCGGGCTCGGCGGGGCGGTCACCCTCCCCGAGGACGCCGAGGCGCATCTGCTGCGGATAGCGGGCGGCGACGCCCGGCGGGCGCTCACCGCGCTGGAGGCGGGCGCCGGGGCGGCCCTGGACAAGGGCGAGTCCGAGGTCACGCTCACCTCGCTGGAGGAGGCGGTCGACCGGGCCGCGGTGAAGTACGACCGCGCGGGCGATCAGCACTACGACGTGGCCAGCGCCCTCATCAAGTCCATCCGCGGCTCGGACGTGGACGCGGCGCTGCACTATCTGGCCCGGATGATCGAGGCGGGGGAGGACCCGCGGTTCATCGCCCGGCGGCTGATGATCTCGGCGAGCGAGGACATCGGCCTGGCCGATCCCACCGCCCTGCCCACCGCCGTGGCAGCGGCGCAGGCGGTCGCCCTGATCGGCTTCCCGGAGGCCGCGCTCACCCTGAGCCACGCCACCATCGCGCTCGCGCTCGCGCCCAAGTCCAACGCCGCCACCACGGCGATCGGCGCCGCGCTGGCCGATGTGCGGGCGGGCCTGGCCGGGCCGGTGCCGCCGCATCTGCGCGACGGCCACTACCAGGGCGCCAAGAAGCTGGGCCACGCGCAGGGCTATCTCTATCCGCACGATCTGCCGGGCGGCATCGCGGCGCAGCAATACGCACCGGACAAGATCCACGGCAAGCGGTACTACGAGCCCACGCGGTACGGGGCCGAGGCGCGGTACGCGGATGTGGTGGAGCGGGTGCGGGCGCGGCTGCGCGGCGACCCGCCGCCATCCGCCGACGGCCAGGCCCCGGCCACCTAGCGGCCGGGCCCCGGCCCTCGCCGTACGGGCCCCGGCCTCCGTCGTACGGCGGTCGGCTCCGGCCCTCGCCGTACGGGCCCCGGCCTCGTCATGGCGGACGGCCTCAGCCCGTCGCCGCGTCGAACAGGGCGTGCATCGCGTACCGCAGCTCGGACACGTTCCGCACCGGCTCGGGAAAGTCGAAGCGCGCGTCGAACGGCCGGTCCGCCTCGTCCGTGAAGCGCACCCGCAGGCCGAAGCGGTCCAGCGCCACCGGGGTGGCCGGGCCCCGGGTGCAGACCAGGCCGGAGCGGTCGCCGAGCAGCGCGCACAGCCCGCGCACCTGCTCGCTGTGGGCGGCGTGCAGATGCTGGAGCAGATCGGCCTCGTGCCTGACCAGCGGATCGGGGTCGGCCGAGGTGAAGTCGTCCGGCTCTACGCCGTCCGCGCCCCACAGGTCGTCCACACACGCCTCGCCGACCTCGAGCCGCAGCAGCGTCCAGGCGGCCCTCCCGGCGGGCCCCACCCCGGCGGCCGGTCCACCGCGCCGCGACGGCCGCGGCGCCTGGTCGAGGCCGAGCAGTTCGCCCACCGGATGCCGCTCGGTCAGCAGCGCCGCCGCGGTGCGCGTGCGCTCGCCGCAGGGGACGGGGGTGAGCCAGCCGGCCACCCAGGCGCGGCCGCGGATCCGGTGGGGCATCGCGACGGGGGCCACGTCGGTGATCTCCATCACGCAGGTCAGCTCGTCGTCCTGGGCGTGGGTGGCGGCGCGGGCGGCGGGGGAGGCGCTGGCCATCAGCAGCAGCACGTCCCCGTCCGGAGCGACCGTACGGGCGGCGGGACCGTCCACCCCCAGGTCGTCCAGGGCCTCGATTCCGGGAATCGTCAACGAAGCCGTAGCCTTGGATTCAACGAGAGTACGTACGCGCTCTGCCGGTGTGGGCCGCAGGGTGCTTTCCATGGGACGCGGCTGACCCTCCTCGGGGCTCTGACCAGTGCTGGGCAGGGGGATCCCAGGTCGAAACATGCGTTCTCCTCGGCTAAGGTAAGGCTCACCTAACTTACATGGAGGTTCGTTCCCCGTGAACCAGTCGCGTCCCAAGGTCAAGAAGTCGCGGGCGCTCGGCATCGCTCTGACCCCGAAGGCCGTCAAGTACTTCGAGGCACGCCCCTACCCGCCGGGCGAGCACGGCCGTGGCCGCAAGCAGACCAGTGACTACAAGGTCCGGCTGCTGGAGAAGCAGCGGCTGCGCGCCCAGTACGACATCAGTGAGCGCCAGATGGTCCGTGCCTACGACCGCGCCCGGAAGGCCGAGGGCAAGACGGGCGAGGCCCTGGTCGTCGAGCTCGAGCGCCGGCTGGACGCGCTCGTCCTGCGGTCGGGCATCGCCCGCACCATCTACCAGGCCCGCCAGATGGTCACCCACGGCCACATCGAGGTCAACGGCCGCAAGGTCGACAAGCCGTCCTTCCGGGTCCGCCCGGACGACGTGGTGATGGTCCGCGAGCGCAGCCGCGAGAAGGTCCCCTTCCAGGTGGCGCGCGAGGGTGGCTACGCCCCCGACGGCGAGACCCCGCGCTACCTCCAGGTCAACCTGAAGGCGCTCGCCTTCCGCCTGGACCGGGACCCCAACCGCAAGGAGATCCCGGTGATCTGCGACGAGCAGCTCGTCGTCGAGTACTACGCCCGCTGATCCGGCGGAGCGGACCGTACGCATCCAAGCCCGCGGGCTCCCCCTCGACACCGGTCGACGGGGAACCCGCGGGCTTGTCCGGTGGCGGGTCCGGACCGGGCGGGACCGGGCGCCCGGCGGCCGTTATGCGTTTCGGGTGCGCGTCCGCGGCGCGATAAGGTCGATACCTGCCGCCCGCACCCGGATACCGCCCGAGAGCGGCGGGCGACGGACGACGCCGAACGACGCGTCATCACGACACGTCGGCGCGCCGAGCACGACCAACACGAGACAACGACGACGAGCGGCGACAGGGAGCGGTGCGACGTGTCCGGTGGAGAGGTGGCCGGGATCCTCGTGGCCGTCTTCTGGGCGATCCTGGTGTCCTTCCTGGCGCTGGCGCTGGTGAGGCTGGCCCAGACGCTCAAGGCGGCCACCAGGCTGGTGGCGGAGGTCACCGACCAGGCCGTGCCGCTGCTGAGCGAGGCGTCCGCGACCGTGCGCGAGGCCAACACCCAGCTCGCCCGGGTGGACTCGATCGCCTCCGACGTCCAGGAGGTCACCTCCAACGCCTCCGCGCTCTCCTCGACCGTCTCCACCGCCTTCGGCGGACCGCTGGTCAAGGTGGCCGCGTTCGGCTACGGGGTCCGGCGGGCGATCGGCCGCAAGGGGCGGGCGGAGGACGAACCCGCGCCCGCGCGCAACGTCGTCATCGGCAAGACCCTGCCGTCCGCCCGCCGGGGCGGCCGCCGCAACCGTGGATCGAAGGGCTGACAGACCGGATGTTCCGCCGCACATTCTGGTTCACCACCGGCGTCGCCGCCGGGGTGTGGGCCACCACCAAGGTCAACCGCAAGCTCAATCAGCTCACCCCGGAGAGCCTGGCGGCGCAGGCCGCCGACCGGGCGGTGCTGGCGGGCCGGCGGATCAAGGTCTTCGCCCTCGACGTACGGGACGGCATGGCCGACCGCGAGGCCGCGCTCAAGGACGCGCTCGGGCTCTCCGCACCACCGCCGGACGACCGCAAGCGGCTCCCGGCCCAGCGGAGCCGGGCCGAGCTGACCCGCACCACCCCCTACAAGCTCCACAAAGCCGGAAATGAGGACCACTGATGGAGTCGGCTGAAATCCGCCGCCGCTGGCTGCGCTTCTTCGAAGAGCGCGGGCACACCGTCGTGCCGTCGGCGTCGCTCATCGCGGACGACCCGACGCTGCTGCTGGTCCCCGCGGGCATGGTGCCCTTCAAGCCGTACTTCCTCGGTGAGGTCAAGCCGCCCTTCGACCGCGCCGTCAGCGTGCAGAAGTGCGTACGCACCCCGGACATCGAAGAGGTCGGCAAGACCACCCGCCACGGCACCTTCTTCCAGATGTGCGGGAACTTCTCGTTCGGCGACTACTTCAAGGAAGGCGCCATCAAGTACGCCTGGGAGCTGCTGACCAGCTCCCAGGAGGAGGGTGGCTACGGCCTCGACCCCGAGCGGCTGTGGATCACCGTCTATGAGCAGGACGACGAGGCCGAGCGCATCTGGCGCGAGGTGATCGGCGTCCCCGCGACACGGATCCAGCGCCTGGGCATGGGCCCGAACTACTGGTCCATGGGCGTCCCCGGCCCCTGCGGCCCCTGCTCCGAGATCAACTACGACCGTGGTCCGGAGTTCGGCGAGGAGGGCGGCCCGGCCGTCAACGACGAGCGCTACGTGGAGATCTGGAACCTGGTCTTCATGCAGTACGAGCGCGGTCCGGGCGAGGGCAAGGAGAACTTCCCGATCCTCGGCGAGCTCCCCAGCAAGAACATCGACACCGGTCTCGGCCTCGAGCGCCTGGCGATGATCCTCCAGGGCGTGCGGAACATGTACGAGACCGACACCCTGCGCGTCGTCATGGACAAGGCCACCGAGCTGACCGGGGTCGCCTACGGCGCCGCCCATGACACCGACGTCTCGCTGCGCGTGGTCGCCGACCACATGCGCACCTCCGTCATGCTCATCGGCGACGGCGTCACCCCCGGCAACGAGGGCCGCGGCTATGTGCTGCGCCGCATCATGCGCCGCGCCATCCGCAACATGCGCATCCTCGGCGCCACCGAGCCGGTCGTCGGCGAGCTGGTCGACGTCGTCCTCAAGACGATGGGCCAGCAGTACCCGGAGCTGCTCACCGACCGCAAGCGCATCGAGACCGTCGCCCTCGCCGAGGAGTCGGCCTTCCTCAAGACGCTCAAGGCCGGTACCAACATCCTCGACACCGCCGTCACCGACACCAAGGCCGCCGGCGGCAGGGTGCTCCCCGGCGACAAGGCGTTCCTGCTCCACGACACCTGGGGCTTCCCGATCGACCTCACCCTCGAGATGGCCGCCGAACAGGGCCTCTCGGTGGACGAGGAGGGCTTCCGCCGCCTGATGAAGGAGCAGCGGGAGCGCGCCAAGGCCGACGCCAAGGCCAAGAAGACCGGCCATGCCGACCTGTCCGCCTACCGCGAGGTGGCCGACAGCTCAGGCCTGACCGAGTTCACCGGCTACCTCCACACCGAGGGCGAGTCCACCGTCGTCGGTCTGCTGGTCGACGGGGTGTCCTCGCCCGCCGCCACCGAGGGCGACGAGGTCGAGGTCGTCCTGGACCGCACCCCGTTCTACGCCGAGGGCGGCGGCCAGCTCGCCGACACCGGCCGGATCAAGCTGGACACCGGCGCCGTGGTGGAGGTCCGGGACGTCCAGCAGCCGGTGCCCGGCGTCAGCGTGCACAAGGGGGTCGTCCAGGTCGGCGAGGTGACGGTCGGCGCCGGGGCCCACGCCCGGATCGACATCAAGCGCCGCCGTGCCATCGCCCGCGCCCACAGCGCCACCCACCTCACCCACCAGGCGCTGCGCGACGCCCTGGGCCCGACCGCCGCCCAGGCCGGTTCGGAGAACTCGCCCGGCCGCTTCCGCTTCGACTTCGGCTCGCCGACCGCCGTACCCGGCGCGGTCCTCACGGACGTCGAGCAGAAGATCAACGAGGTGCTTTCGCGCGAGCTCGACGTCACCGCCGAGGTGATGAGCATGGACGACGCCAAGAAGCAGGGCGCCATCGCCGAGTTCGGCGAGAAGTACGGCGACCGGGTGCGCGTGGTGACCATCGGCGACTTCTCCAAGGAGCTGTGCGGTGGCACGCATGTGCACAACACCGCCCAGCTGGGTCTGGTGAAGCTGCTCGGCGAGTCCTCCATCGGCTCCGGGGTGCGCCGGGTCGAGGCCCTGGTGGGCGTGGACGCCTACAACTTCCTCGCCCGGGAGCACACGGTCGTCTCCCAGCTCACCGACCTGGTCAAGGGCCGCCCCGAGGAGCTTCCGGAGAAGATCTCCGGCATGCTGAGCAAGCTCAAGGAGGCCGAGAAGGAGATCGAGCGGTTCCGCGCGGAGAAGGTGCTCCAGGCCGCCGCCGGTCTCGTCCAGGGCGCCAAGGACGTCCAGGGCGTGGCCCTGGTGGCCGCCAAGGTGCCGGACGGCACCTCCGCCGACGATCTGCGCAAGCTGGTCCTGGACGTGCGTGGCCGCGTCCCCGGCGACCGCCCGGCCGTCGTCGCCCTCTTCGCCGTGGGAGGCGGCCGTCCGCTGACCGTCATCGCCACCAACGAGGCCGCCCGTGAGCGCGGGCTCAAGGCCGGTGACCTGGTCCGCACCGCCGCCAAGACGCTCGGCGGCGGAGGCGGCGGCAAGCCGGACGTGGCCCAGGGCGGCGGCCAGAACCCGGAGGCCGTCGGCGAGGCCATCGAGGCCGTCGAGCGGCTTGTCGCGGAATCGGGCCGGTAGTCGTGCGACGCGGCAGGCGGATCGCCATCGACGTCGGGGACGCCCGGATCGGGGTCGCCTCGTGCGACCCCGACGGGATCCTCGCCACCCCCGTGGAGACCGTGCCGGGACGTGACATCCCGGCCGCCCACAAGCGGCTCGTGGCGATCGTCGCGGAGTACGAACCGATCGAGGTGGTGGTCGGCCTGCCGCGCTCGCTCAACGGGCGCGAGGGGCCGGCCGCGGCCAAAGTACGCACCTTCGCGCGCGAGTTGGCGCGGCGGGTCAACCCGGTGCCGGTACGGCTCGTCGACGAGCGTATGACCACTGTCACAGCGTCCCAGGGGCTGCGCGCCTCCGGGGTGACGTCCAAGAAGGGCCGTTCGGTCGTTGACCAGGCTGCGGCCGTGGTGATCCTCCAGAGCGCGCTGGAGACCGAGCGGGTCTCGGGGAGGCCCCCGGGGGAAGCCGTCGAAGTGGTCATCTGATCGCGATACGGTAACGTTCCGCGCGGCATGGCCGCCGCCGCCCGTGCCACGCACACGCCGAGCGGTGACCACCTCCGTCGCTAGGGGATCGATGACTGAGTACGGCCGGGGACCCGGCTCCCAACCGTGGCACCCCGAGGATCCGCTGTACGGGGACCGAGAGTGGAGCGGCCACCACACGGCGGCCGGCCAGGATCCCTACGCACAGGACCGCTACGCGCAGGATCCCTATGCTCAGCAGGACACCTACGCCCAGGACCCGTACGCACAGGACGCCTACGGCCAGGATCCGTACGGTCAGGGCGCCTACGGCCAGGACCCGTACGGCCAGGACCCTTACGGGCACCAGCAGTATCCGCACGGCTATCCGCAGGACCCCAACCAGCAGCATCAGCAGCCCCAATGGGACGGCCAGGACGCCGGCTACCCGCATCAGCGGCACCCGCAGGAGTACCCCGGCCAGGGCGGCTCGTACGGCGGGATGGACCCGCAGGATCCCTACGGCGGGCAGGGCGGGCAAGGCGGCCATGGCGGCCAGGGCGGTTCCTACCCGGGCCAGGACCCTTACCAGGGACAACAGGGCACACAGCAGATGCCCACGGTGCCCGCGGAGCACCAGGTTCCGCGCCAGCGCGAGGCCCCCGACGAGCCGCCCCTCCGGGCGGACGACGAGGACGACCATCCGTTCTTCACCGACGGCGGCGGCCGCCGGGGCGACGCGGATGACGTGGACGATGACGAGGACGGCGACGACGGCGAGCGCTCGGGCAAGAAGGGCAAGCCCAAGAAGCGCCGCAGCGGCGTGGCCTGCCTCTTCGTGACCGTCGTCCTGGTGGGCGTGGTCGGCGGAGGCGGCTACTACGCCTACGACTTCTGGCAGACCCGCTTCGGCCCCGCACCCGACTACTCCGGCCAGGGCACCGGCCGGATCGAGGTGGAGGTGCCCTCCGGCTCCGGCAACGCCGAGATCGGCTCGATACTCGCCGACAAGGGCGTGGTCAAGAGCAGCGGCGCCTTCGTCGACGCGGTGGAGGACAGCGGCAAGTTCGTCCAGCCGGGCACCTACACCCTGCGCAAGGAGATGTCCGGCGCGGCCGCGGTCAAGCTGATGCTCGACCCCAGCAGCAGCAACGCCCTGATCGTCACCGAGGGCATGCGCGACGCCACGATCTACGCGGCGATCGACAAGAAGATCGGCCTCAAGGCGGGTACCACCGCGGGCGTCGCCAAGAAGGAGGCCAAGAACCTCGGGCTGCCCTCCTGGGCCGACGACAACAGCAAGATCAAGGATCCGCTGGAAGGATTCCTGTACCCGTCCCGCTACAGCGTGGGCGAGGGCGCCAAACCCGCGGACGTGCTGCGGAAGATGGTCGCCGAGGCCAATCGGAACTACTCCGGTCAGGATCTCGAGGGCAAGGCCAAGGATCTGGGCCTGAAGTCCCCGCTCCAGCTGATCAGCGTGGCCAGCCTGGTCCAGGCGGAGGGCGTCACCCACGACGACTTCCGGAAGATGGCCGAGGTCGTCTACAACCGGCTCAAGCCCGCGAACCCCGAGACCTACGGCAAGGTGGAATTCGACTCCACCTACAACTACATCAAGAACCAGAGCAAGATCGATATCCCGATCAGCGAGATCAAGCAGTACGACAACCCGTACAACACGTACTTCTACAAGGGACTTCCGCCTGGTCCGATCGGAAATCCGGGCCACGACGCGCTGAAGGCGGCGATGAATCCGACCAGCGACGGCTGGTATTACTTCATCTCGCTCGACGGCAACACGAGTCAGTTCTCCAAGACCTACGCGGATCACCAGAAGTGGGTCGACAAGTTCAATAAGCAGCGCTCGAACAACGGCTGAGGAAAGATGTCGGAAAACCGCAGGGCAGCGGTGCTCGGTTCGCCGATCGCCCACTCCCTGTCACCGGTGCTGCACCGCGCCGCGTACCGCGAACTGGGCCTGACCGGCTGGACGTACGACCGCTTCGAGGTGGACGAGACCGGGCTGCCGGACTTCTTCAAGCACCTCGGCGAGGACGCGGGACCGGCCTGGGCCGGGCTGTCCCTCACCATGCCGCTCAAGCGGGCCGTCATCCCGCTGCTGGACGAGATCAGCGACACCGCGGCCTCGGTGGAGGCCGTCAACACGGTGGTCTTCGGCGACGACGGCAGCAGGCGCGGGGACAACACCGACATCCCCGGCATGCTGGCGGCGCTGCGGGAGCGCGGCGTCGGGCGCGTGGAGCGCGCCGCCGTACTGGGCGCCGGCGCCACGGCCTCCTCGGCACTGGCCGCGCTCTCCCGGATCTGCGACGGCGAGGTCACCGCGTACGTCCGCAGCGAGGCCCGCGCCGCCGAGATGCGGCAGTGGGGCGAGCGGCTGGGCGTCGCGGTGCGCACGGCGGACTGGGGCGACGCGGCCGAGGCGCTCGGCGCGCCGCTGGTGATCGCCACCACCCCCGCGGGCACCGCCGACGCGCTCGCCGCGGCCGTACCGGACCGCCCCGGCGCGCTCTTCGACGTCCTCTACGAACCCTGGCCCACCCCGCTGGCCGCCGCCTGGGCGGCGCGCGGCGGTTCGGTGGTCGGCGGCCTGGACCTCCTGGTGCACCAGGCGGTGCTCCAGGTCGAGCAGATGACGGGCCGCGCCCCCGCGCCGCTGGCCGCGATGCGCGAGGCGCTGGCGGCCCGCTGAGCCGTGCCACGGGGCCCTTTGTGGGCCCCCGTTCGGCCTGTCCTCGGCCCGTCCCCGGGCCCGTCCTCGGTCCGTCCCGGCCCCTCGTCGGTCCCGTCCGGCCCGTCCCCGGCCCCTCCCCGGGGCGCCGCGGGCGTCCAGCCCATGGACCACGAACCGAGCGGACGCCCCGGTCGTGGGAGGATCGGAGGTGCGGGCCGGAGTCGCGCGGACCGGGCCGCGCCGCAGGACGTCGAGGCACGCGCATGAGGGAGCACCGTTGAGCAGGTTGCGCTGGCTGACCGCGGGGGAGTCGCACGGCCCCGCACTCGTGGCGACGCTGGAGGGGCTGCCCGCCGGGGTGCCGATCACCACCGACATGGTGGCCGACGCCCTGGCCCGACGGCGGCTCGGCTACGGCCGCGGTGCCCGGATGAAGTTCGAGCGCGACGAGGTCACCTTCCTCGGCGGCGTACGCCACGGGCTGACCCTCGGCTCCCCGGTCGCGATCATGGTCGGCAACACGGAGTGGCCCAAGTGGGAGCAGGTCATGGCCGCCGACCCGGTGGACCCCGAGATCCTTGAGGGAGTCGCCCGTAACGCCCCGCTGACCAGGCCCCGCCCCGGCCATGCCGACCTGGCCGGGATGCAGAAGTACGGCTTCGACGAGGCCCGGCCGATCCTGGAGCGCGCCAGCGCCCGCGAGACCGCCGCCCGGGTGGCGCTGGGCACCGTCGCCCGCTCCTACCTCAAGGAGACGGCCGGGATCGAGATCGTCTCGCACGTCGTGGAGCTGGCCGCGGCGAAGGCGCCGTACGGCGTCCACCCCAAGCCCTCCGACGTGGAGAAGCTGGACGCCGACCCGGTGCGCTGCCTGGACGCCGACGCGAGCAAGGCGATGGTGGCCGAGATCGACCAGGCCCACAAGGACGGCGACACGCTCGGCGGCGTCGTCGAGGTGCTCGCGTACGGCGTGCCGGTGGGCCTCGGCTCGCATGTGCACTGGGACCGCCGGCTCGACGCGCGGCTGGCCGCCGCGCTGATGGGCATCCAGGCCATCAAGGGCGTCGAGGTCGGCGACGGCTTCGACCTCGCGCGGGTGCCCGGTTCCAAGGCCCATGACGAGATCCTCTCCACGGACGAGGGCATCCGGCGCTCCTCGGGCCGCTCCGGCGGCACCGAGGGCGGGCTGTCCACCGGCGAGCTGCTGCGCGTCCGGGCCGCGATGAAGCCGATCGCGACCGTGCCGCGGGCGCTGGCCACGGTCGATGTGACCACCGGCGAGGCCACCAAGGCCCACCACCAGCGCTCCGACGTCTGCGCCGTCCCGGCGGCCGGGATCGTCGCCGAGGCGATGGTCGCGCTGGTCCTGGCGGACGCGGTCGCGGAGAAGTTCGGCGGCGACTCGGTCGCCGAGACCCACCGCAATGTGCGGGGCTTCCTCGAGAATCTGGCCATCCGGTGACGGGGCAGGTCAGTGGGGGGCCGGTTGTCGTGCTGGTCGGGCCCATGGGGGTCGGGAAGACCACCGTCGGGCAGGCGCTCGCGGAGCGGCTCGGCACCACCTTCCGCGACACCGACACCGACATCGTCGCGACGGCGGGCAAGGAGATCTCGGAGATCTTCATCGACGAGGGCGAGCCGCACTTCCGCGAGCTGGAGCGGCAGGCGGTGCGGACCGCCGTCGCCGAGCACCGGGGCGTGCTCGCGCTGGGCGGCGGCGCCGTCCTCGACGAGGGCACCCGGGCGCTGCTCGCCGGTCTCCCCGTCGTCTTCCTGGAGATGGGCGTCGCCGAGGCCGTCAAGCGCACCGGTCTTGACGCCCCGCGCCCGCTGCTCGCGGTCAATCCGCGCCAGCGCTGGCGCGAGCTGATGGAGCAGCGCCGCCCGCTGTACACCGAGGTCGCCCGCGCCGTGGTGTCGACCGAGGACCGCACCCCCGAGGCCGTCGCCGAGGCCGTCCTGGACGTACTGGAGCTGAAGAACGCATGACACCCCCTGTGGCCGATACCCCTACGCGCATCCAGGTCGGAGGCACCGCGGGCACCGCGCCGTATGAGGTGCTGATCGGCCGCCAGCTGCTCGGCGAGCTCCCCGGGCTGCTCGGCACCGTGGCCAAGCGCGTCGCCGTCCTGCACCCCGAGGCGCTGGCCGAGACCGGTGAGGCGATCCGCCAGGACCTCGCCGAGCAGGGGTACGACGCCATCGCGATCCAGCTGCCCAACGCGGAGGAGGCCAAGACCGCCGAGGTCGCCGCGTACTGCTGGAAGGCGCTCGGCCAGACCGGCTTCACCCGCACCGATGTGATCGTCGGCGTGGGCGGCGGCGCGACCACCGACCTCGCCGGATTCGTCGCCGCCACCTGGCTGCGCGGAGTGCGCTGGATCGCCGTCCCCACGACCGTGCTCGGCATGGTCGACGCCGCCGTCGGCGGCAAGACCGGGATCAACACGGCCGAGGGCAAGAACCTCGTCGGCGCCTTCCACCCCCCGGCCGGGGTGCTGTGCGATCTGGCCGCGCTGGACTCGCTGCCGGTCAACGACTACGTCAGCGGGCTCGCCGAGGTCATCAAGGCGGGCTTCATCGCCGACCCGGAGATCCTGGAGCTGATCGAGCGGGACCCGGCCGCCGCCCGTACGCCCGCCGGTCCGCACACCGCCGAGCTCATCGAGCGCTCCATCCGGGTCAAAGCCGAGGTCGTCTCCAGCGACCTCAAGGAGTCCGGGCTGCGGGAGATCCTCAACTACGGGCACACCCTCGCCCACGCCATCGAGAAGAACGAGCGCTACAACTGGCGCCATGGCGCGGCCGTCTCCGTGGGCATGGTCTTCGCCGCCGAGCTGGGCCGTCTTGCGGGCCGTCTGGACGACGCCACGGCCGACCGGCACCGCACCGTCCTGGAGGCCGTCGGCCTGCCGCTGACCTACCGCGGCGACCAGTGGCCCAAGCTGCTGGAGACGATGAAGGTCGACAAGAAGTCCCGCGGTGACCTGCTGCGTTTCATCGTCCTGGACGGTATCGCCAAGCCCACCGTGCTGGAGGGCCCGGACCCGGCGGTGCTGCTCGCGGCGTACGCCGAGGTCTCCGGCTGACCCGGACCCAGGGTCCTCCCGACCGCCTTCCCGCGTCACAACTCTGTCATCGCCTTCGAACGCCCGCGGCCCCGCCGCGGGCGTTCGAACAGCCCCCAACCCCTCGCGGTTGCGGCCCTTGAGGGACGAAATGCCTGGCTGGCGCGGGGCGGCGGGGACACAGCGGGTTTGCGGTCCGTTCACACAGCGGAGCCTTGGGCAGGTACCGTTCGGTAGGATCGGCCTCACCGCCGTATCAGCACCTGACAGTTGTCGGACGAGAACTGCCTGTACGAGACGGAGTGCCACCGGATGCAGCATGCGGGAGCTCCGCTGCCACCGCCCCACCGGCCGGGGCCGGTTCCCGGGCCGCAGGGCGCGGGCTGGGCCCAGGGCGCGAGTGCGAGCCATCACCCGGGACCTCACCCCAATGCCCCCGCGCCTCCCGCGGCCGGTCACCCGGTACCGCCCGCGCAGCATCCGGTGTCCCCTCCGCCGGCCCCGCCCGCGCCCCCCGGGGCGCCGCTGGAGACGGTGAACACCACCGGCCATGTCCAACTGCCGCCCGGTGGCCCGGTGCCGCTGCCGCACCCCCCGTCGGACCCGTCGCTCGCCGATGTCTCGCAGGCGACGGTGGCGGTACTGCTGATCGGACCGGCCGGGGCGGGCAAGACCACGGTCGCGCGCTACTGGGCCGACCGCCGCCGGGTGCCGACCGCGCACATCAGCCTGGACGATGTGCGGGAGTGGGTGCGGTCCGGGTTCGCCAACCCCCAGTCGGGCTGGAACGAGCACTCCGAGGCGCAGTATCGTCTCGCCCGCCGCACCTGCGGCTTCGCCGCCCGTAACTTCCTGGCCAACGGGATCTCCTGCATCCTCGACGACGCCGTCTTCCCCGACCGCCCGGTCGTCGGCCTCGGCGGCTGGAAGCGCCATGTGGGCCCCGGGCTGCTGCCGGTGGTGGTCCTTCCGGGGCTGGAGATCGTCCTGGAGCGGAACGCGGCCCGCAGCGGGAACCGCCGCCTCAGCGACGAGGAGGTGGCGCGGATCCACGGCCGGATGGCGGGGTGGTACGGCTCCGGCCTGCCCATCATCGACAACTCCACGTACGACGTGGAGACCACGGCCCGCATGCTCGACGAGGTCGTCACCCGCTCCATCGCGAGCCCACCCAGCTGGTAACCCCCCCCGTCCGGACCCGCTCGACCGGCCGCACCCGACAGGTCTGCGTACGCTCGGGGACATGTCCGAGGTGTACGCGGCCCGACGTGCCCGTCTGCGCGATCAGTGCACCGCGGCCGGGAGCGCGGCGGCGCTGGTGTCCCGGCCCGCCAATGTGCGCTATCTGTGCGGCGCCGTGCCGTCCGGGGCCGTGCTGCTGCTCGGACCCGTCCAGGATGTGCTGGTGGCCACCGAGGTCCCGTCCGCGCCCCCGCTCTCCTCGGGCCCGCCGCGTTCCGACGAGCCGCGGCTGCTGGTGGTGCCCGGCGCGGACGGCGATCCGGCCGTGGCCGCCGCCGATCTGGCCGCGGCGGACGGCGCCGAGTCGCTGGCCGTCGAGGAGCACGATCTGACCGTCGCCCGCCATCGGGCGCTCGGCGCCGCCGCGCCCCGCGTCCGCCTCGCCGATCTGGGCCGCGCCGTCGAGCAGTTGCGGCTCATCAAGGACGACGAGGAGATCTCCCGTATGCGGATCGCCGGGGAGCTCGCCGACCAGGCGCTCGGCGAGCTGCTGGAGTCGATCCTGGTGGGCCGCACCGAGCGGCATCTGGCGCTGGAGCTGGAGCGCCGGCTGGTGGACCACGGCGCGGACGGCCCGGCCTTCCCCACCGTGGTCGCGGCGGGGCCCAACGCCGGGCGCCCCGGCCATCTGCCCACCGACCGGAGGGTCGAGGAGGGCGATTTCCTCACCATCTGCCTCGGCGCCGACTACCGCGGCTACCGCTGCCAGGTGGGCCGTACCTTCGTCATCGGCCCCTCGCCCGCGGACTGGCAGGTCGAGCTGTACGACGCCGTCTTCGCCGCTCAGCGGGCCGGGCGGGAGGCGCTGTTGCCGGGCCGGGCGTACCGGGACGTGGACCGGGTGACCCGTCAGGTGCTGATCGCCGCGGGCTTCGGAGACGGGCTGGAACCGTGCACCGGACACGGTGTGGGCCTGGAAATCGACGAGGACCCTCGGCTCACCCCGTCCGCCATGGGTAAACTGGACGCTTGTGTGCCGGTCACCGTCGAGCCGGGGGTCCACCTCCCGGGCCGGGGCGGTGTCCGGATCGATGACACGCTCGTCGTCCGCCCCGAGGCGGACGGCGGACCCGAGCTACTCACCATCACGACCAAAGAGCTGCTCGCGCTCTAGCGGAACCGGGCGCGCCGGCGGCTCTCTGGTCTCCGCCAGCGCAGTCCAGGAGATCCCGCAACCGTGGCATCCACGAACGACCTCAAGAACGGCATGGTGCTCAAGCTCGACGGCGGCCAGCTGTGGTCCGTCGTCGAGTTCCAGCACGTCAAGCCCGGCAAGGGCCCCGCTTTCGTGCGCACCAAGCTCAAGAACGTGCTGTCCGGCAAGGTGGTCGACAAGACCTTCAACGCCGGTGTGAAGGTCGAGACGGCCAATGTCGACAAGCGCGGCATGCAGTTCTCGTACAAGGACGGCGAGAGCTTTGTGTTCATGGACATGGACACCTTCGACCAGATCTACATCACCCCCGAGGTCGTCGGCGACAACGCCCGCTATCTGCTCGAGGGCTTCGAGGCCGTCGTGGCGATGTACGAGGGCAACCCGCTGTACGTCGAGCTGCCCGCCGCCGTCGAGCTGGTGATCGAGTACACCGAGCCGGGCGTCCAGGGCGACCGCTCCACCGGTGGCACCAAGCCCGCCAAGCTGGAGACCGGCTACGAGATCGGGGTGCCGCTGTTCATCACCACCGGTGAGAAGATCAAGGTCGACACCCGCTCCGGTGAGTACCTCGGTCGGGTGAACAACTAACCGTGGCTGCCCGCAATAAGGCCCGTAAGCGCGCCTTCCAGATCCTCTTCGAGGCCGATCAGCGCGGCAGCACCGTGCAGACCGTGCTCGCCGACTGGATCAGGCTCGCCCGGACCGACGACCGGCAGCCGCCGGTCAGCGAATACACGATGCAGCTCGTCGAGGGATATGCCCAGCACATCGAGCGGATCGACGAGCTGATCGCCACCTACGCGGTGGGCTGGACGCTGGACCGGATGCCGGTCGTCGACCGGAACATCCTGCGGCTGGGCGCGTATGAGCTGGTGTGGGAGGACGCGACCCCGGACGCGGTGGTGATCGACGAGGCGGTGCAGCTCGCCAAGGAGTTCTCCACCGATGACTCGCCGGCCTTTGTCAACGGTCTGCTGGGCCGCATCAAGGAGCTGAAGCCGAGTCTGCGTCGCGAGCAGGAGCCCCGGGAGCACCAGGCATAGCCGCGCTCATCACACGACAAAGCCGCCGGGGGCGGTGGAGGACCCAGAAGGGCTCCACTGCCCCCGGCGGCACGTTTCTGCTGGTGAACAGGGAAAGCGGGACTCAGACGTCTTCGTGCTGGACCGCGCGGCGGGCGTCGGCGCCCAGCACGCCCCAGCTGATCAGCTGCTCGGTCAGCACGGACGGCGACTGGTCATAGATGACGGCGAGGGTGCGCAGATCGTCCTGACGGATCGAGAGCACCTTGCCGTTGTAGTCACCACGCTGGCTCTGGATCGTCGCGGCGTACCGCTGTAGCGGGCCCGCCTTCTCGACCGGCACATGGGCCAGTCGCTCCAGGTCCAGTACCAGCTTCGGCGGCGGCTCGGCGGCCCCGGCCGGGCTCGTACCCGGAAGCAGCTCCTGCACCGGGACGCCGTAGAAGTCGGCCAGCTCGGCGAGACGCTGCACGGTCACGGCGCGGTCGCCGCGCTCGTACGATCCCACCACCACGGCCTTCCAGCGGCCCTGGGACTTCTCCTCGACACCGTGGAGGGAGAGGCCCTGCTGGGTGCGGATGGCGCGGAGCTTGGCCCCGAGCTGTTTGGCGTATTCGCTGGACATAAAGCTCCCCGGACGCTGTATCGACGTGCGGCTGTGCCGCGCGGCTGGTCACTCACTGTGAGGTTACGCAGCGTAATTTCCATTCGTCAAGCCGAATGGAGCGGAGGGGCTCCGGCCAGGGGTGTTGACGGGGCCGGTCCTCACCCCTGCTAGTGTGAATGGCGCAAATCCGACCGTCCTTTAAGGTCCGTCCCGTGAGGCGGAGAAGGAGGTCCGTTTCGTATGGACGCACCCACCTCGGACGCCGCGCGCTCGGTGCTGGAAGCACCGGATATCGCGCGCGTTCTCACCCGCATCGCCCACGAGATCGTCGAGCGCGCCAAAGGCGCCGATGACGTGGTGCTGCTCGGCATTCCCACCCGTGGTGTCTTTCTCGCCCGGCGGCTGGCCGCCCGGCTCGAAGAGATCACCGGCAAGCCCGGACGGATCCCGGTCGGCTCGCTGGACATCACGATGTACCGCGACGACCTGAGGCTGCGCCCGGCCCGCGCGCTCGCCCGTACCGAGATCCCCGACGACGGCATCGACGGCCGCCTCGTGGTCCTCGTGGACGATGTGCTCTTCTCCGGCCGCACCATCCGCGCCGCGCTCGACGCCCTCGGCGACATCGGGCGGCCGCGCGCGGTCCAGCTCGCGGTCCTCGTCGACCGCGGCCACCGGGAACTGCCGATCCGCGCCGACTACGTCGGCAAGAACCTCCCCACGTCGCTGCGGGAGACGGTCAAGGTCCAGCTCACCGAGGAGGACGGCCGCGACAGCGTGCTCCTCGGGCTGCGCGGGACCACCCCCGCGGACGGGAAGTAGCGCCCCTCACCGACGGCGAGTGCCGCCCCGGCGACCCCGGGGAGCCCGCCCGACGGACCACCGGTGCCGCCAGGTCACCGGACCCCGCGCCTGCCCGCCCGCACGCCCGCACACCTCCTTCACCCACGGAGCAACCGGATGAAGCGCCACCTCATCTCGGCCGCCGATCTCTCGCGCGACGACGCCGTCCTGATCCTCGACACCGCCGAGGAACTGGCCCGGCTCGCCGACCGGCCGATCAAGAAACTGCCGACCCTGCGCGGCCGTACCGTCGTCAACCTCTTCTTCGAGGACTCCACCCGCACCCGCATCTCCTTCGAGGCGGCCGCCAAACGGCTGTCCGCCGACGTGATCAACTTCTCCGCCAAGGGATCCTCGGTCTCCAAGGGCGAGTCCCTGAAGGACACCGCGCTCACCCTGGAGGCGATGGGCGCCGACGCCGTGGTGATCCGCCACCACGCCTCCGGCGCCCCGCACCGGCTGGCCACCTCCGGCTGGATCAACGGCGCCGTGGTGAACGCGGGCGACGGCACCCATGAGCACCCCACCCAGGCGCTGCTCGACGCCTTCACCGTCCGCCGCCATCTGAGTCCGGACGCCTCCGGCGCCGGTCAGGACCTGGCCGGGCGCCGGATCACCATCGTCGGCGACGTCCTGCACAGCCGGGTGGCCCGCTCCAACGTCCATCTGCTGTCCACCCTGGGCGCCGAGGTCACCCTGGTCGCCCCGCCGACGCTGGTCCCCTTCGGCGTGGAGAGCTGGCCCTGCGAGGTCTCCTACGACCTGGACGCGGTGGTCGGCAAGAGCGACGCCGTGATGATGCTGCGCGTCCAGCGCGAGCGCATGAACGCCGCGTTCTTCCCCACCGAGCGCGAGTACGCCCGCCGCTACGGCCTGGACGGCGACCGGATGGCGCGGATGCCGGAGCACGCCATCGTGATGCACCCCGGCCCCATGAACCGCGGCATGGAGATCACCGCGGATGTCGCGGACTCCGACCGCTGCACCGCCGTCGAGCAGGTCGCCAACGGCGTCTCGATCCGCATGGCCGTCCTGTACCTGCTGCTCGGCGGGAACGAGTCCGCCGTCGCCGCCGCCCGCACCGAGGAGAGCAAGTGACCATGAGCGACACCCACAAGACGCTGCTGCGCGGGGCGAAGGTGCTCGGCGGTGAGCCGCGCGACGTGCTGATCGAGGGCGAGCGCATCGCCGAGGTCGGCACCGGCCTCGACGCGGACGGCGCCACCGTGATCGACGCCACCGGGCAGATCCTGCTGCCGGGCCTGGTCGACCTCCACACCCATCTGCGCGAGCCCGGCCGGGAGGACTCCGAGACGGTCCTCACCGGCACCCGGGCCGCCGCCGTCGGCGGCTTCACCGCCGTCCACGCCATGGCCAACACCTTCCCCGTGGCCGACACCGCGGGCGTCGTCGAGCAGGTGTGGCGGCTGGGCAAGGAGTCCGGCTACTGCGACGTCCAGCCCATCGGGGCGGTGACCGTGGGCCTGGAGGGCAAGAAGCTCGCCGAACTGGGCGCGATGCACGACTCCGCCGCCGGGGTGCGGGTCTTCTCCGACGACGGCAAGTGCGTGGACGACGCGGTGATCATGCGCCGGGCGCTGGAGTACGTGAAGGCGTTCGACGGCGTCATCGCCCAGCACGCCCAGGAGCCCCGCCTCACCGAGGGCGCCCAGATGAACGAGGGAGTCGTCTCCGCCGAGCTGGGCCTGGGCGGCTGGCCGGCCGTCGCCGAGGAGTCGATCATCGCCCGCGATGTGCTGCTCGCCGCGCACGTCGGCTCCCGGGTGCACATCTGCCATCTGTCCACCGCGGGCTCGGTCGAGATCGTCCGCTGGGCCAAGTCCAAGGGCTGGCACGTCACCGCCGAGGTCACCCCGCACCACCTGCTGCTGACCGACGAGCTCGTGCGCTCCTACGACCCCGTCTACAAGGTGAACCCGCCGCTGCGCACCGAGGCCGATGTGATGGCGCTGCGCGAGGCGCTCGCCGACGGCACCATCGACTGCGTGGCCACCGACCACGCCCCGCATCCGCACGAGGACAAGGACTGCGAGTGGGGCGCGGCGGCCATGGGCATGGTGGGCCTGGAGACGGCGCTGTCCGTGGTCCAGCACACCATGGTGGACACCGGGCTGCTGGACTGGACGGGCGTCGCCGACCGGATGTCGGTGCGGCCCTCGGCCATCGGCCGCCTGACCGGCCACGGCCGTCCCGTCGCCGCCGGGGAGCCCGCCAACCTCACCCTGCTCGACTCGGCTTACCGTGGTGTGGTGAACCCCGCGGGTTTCGCCTCCCGCAGCCGCAACACCCCCTATGAGGGCCGCGAACTGCCGGGCCGCGTGACGTACACCTTCCTGCGGGGCCGGGCGACGGTTGTGGACGGGAAGCTGGCGTGACGACTCCGAGTCATCCGGCGGCGGGCCTCGCGGGATTCGCAGGGCTAGCGGCCGAGCAGAAATCGCAGGACGTGACGGACTGGGCCGCCCGCATCGGCTGGGTCGTCGGACTGCTGCTGGTCATCGCGCTGGTCTACTGGCTGATGCGCGAGGGCTGGAAGTGGCGCGGCACCCTCCAGGGCGACCTCCCCGAGCTGCCCGCGGCCCCCGATGAGCCCGGTGCGGCCAGGCTGACGCTCACCGGCCGCTACCACGGCTCCACCACCGCCGGGCAGTGGCTGGACCGGATCGTCGCCCATGGCCTCGGCACCCGCAGCCGGGCCGAGCTCACCCTCACCGACCAGGGCGTGAGCGTCGTACGGCCGGGCGCGCGGGACTTCTTCATCCCCGCCGCCGAGCTGCGCGGCGCCCGGCTCGACAAGGGCATCGCGGGCAAGGTCCTCGCCGAGGGCGGGCTGCTGGTGATCACCTGGAGCCACGGTGACCGGCTGATCGACTCCGGCTTCCGCTCCGACCACGCGGCCGAGCACACCGCGTGGGTGGACGCCCTCACCGAACTCTCCGGCGGCCCCAGCGAAGCGGCCGCCACCTCGCACGACACGGAAGGTTCACGATGACCACCTCCAACAGGGGGGCCACGAGCCCCGCAGTCCTCGTCCTGGAGGACGGCCGCACCTTCCGCGGCCGGGCCTACGGGGCCGTGGGGGAGACCTTCGGCGAGGCCGTGTTCTCCACCGGGATGACCGGCTACCAGGAGACCCTGACCGACCCCTCCTACCACCGCCAGGTCGTCGTGATGACCGCCCCGCACATCGGGAACACCGGCGTCAACGACGAGGACCCGGAGTCGAAGCGGATCTGGGTCTCCGGCTACGTCGTGCGCGACCCGGCCCGTACGCCCTCCAACTGGCGCTCCCGCCGCTCGCTCGACGACGAGCTCAGCGCCCAGGGCGTCGTCGGCATCAGCGGGATCGACACCCGCGCCCTCACCCGCCATCTGCGCGAGCGCGGCGCCATGCGCGTGGGCATCTTCTCCGGTGGGGCGCTCGCCGACGAGGCCGCGCTGCTGGCGAAGGTGCGGGAAGCCCCCCAGATGAAGGGCGCCGACCTCAGCGGCGAGGTGGCCACCGAGGAGGCTTACGTCGTCCCGGCGATCGGGACCAAGAGGTTCACCGTCGCCGCCATCGACCTGGGCATCAAGGGCATGACCCCGCGGCGGATGGCCGAGCGCGGCATCGAGGTGCACGTCCTGCCCGCGACCGCCACCGCCGAGGACGTCTACGCGGTGAACCCGGACGGGGTCTTCTTCTCCAACGGCCCCGGCGACCCCGCCACCGCCGACCACCCCGTCGCCCTGATGCGGGCCGTGCTGGAGCGCTCCACGCCGCTGTTCGGCATCTGCTTCGGCAACCAGATCCTCGGCCGCGCGCTCGGCTTCGGCACCTTCAAGCTGAAGTACGGCCACCGCGGGATCAACCAGCCGGTGCAGGACCGCACCACCGGCAAGGTGGAGGTCACCGCCCACAACCACGGCTTCGCCGTGGACGCCCCGCTCGACGCGCCGTCCGATACCCCCTTCGGCCGCGCCGAGGTCTCCCACGTCTGCCTCAACGACAACGTGGTCGAGGGGCTGCGGCTACTCGACCGTCCCGCGTTCAGCGTCCAGTACCACCCCGAAGCCGCCGCCGGTCCGCATGACGCCGCGTACCTTTTCGACCGCTTCGTGTCCCTGATGGAGGGCCAGCGTGCCTAAGCGCACCGACATCCAGTCCGTTCTGGTCATCGGCTCCGGCCCGATCGTCATCGGCCAGGCCGCCGAGTTCGACTACTCCGGCACCCAGGCGTGCCGGGTGCTGAAGGCCGAGGGCCTGCGGGTCGTCCTGGTCAACTCCAACCCGGCCACGATCATGACCGACCCGGAGATCGCCGACGCCACCTATGTCGAGCCGATCACCCCGGAGTACGTCGAGAAGATCATCGCCAAGGAGCGCCCCGACGCGCTGCTGCCCACCCTCGGCGGCCAGACCGCGCTCAACACCGCCATCTCGCTGCACGAGGCGGGCACCCTCGAGGAGTACGGCGTCGAGCTGATCGGCGCCAATGTCCAGGCGATCCACAAGGGCGAGGACCGCGACCAGTTCAAGGAGGTCGTCGACGCCGTCCAGGCCAGGATCGGCCACGGTGAGTCCGCCCGCTCGGTCATCTGCCACTCCATGGACGACGTCCTCGCGGGCGTCGAGGAGCTCGGTGGCTACCCCGTCGTGGTCCGCCCCTCCTTCACCATGGGCGGCGCGGGCTCCGGCTTCGCCCACGACGAGGACGAGCTGCGCCGTATCGCCGGGCAGGGCCTGGCCCTCTCGCCGACCACCGAGGTGCTCCTGGAGGAGTCCATCCTCGGCTGGAAGGAGTACGAGCTGGAGCTGATGCGCGACCGCAACGACAATGTCGTGGTCGTCTGCTCCATCGAGAACTTCGACCCCATGGGCGTGCACACCGGTGACTCGATCACCGTCGCCCCGGCGATGACGCTCACCGACCGCGAGTACCAGATCCTGCGGGACATCGGCATCGCCGTCATCCGCGAGGTCGGCGTCGACACCGGCGGCTGCAACATCCAGTTCGCGGTGAACCCCGAGGACGGCCGGGTCATCGTCATCGAGATGAACCCGCGCGTCTCCCGCTCCTCGGCGCTCGCCTCCAAGGCCACCGGCTTCCCCATCGCCAAGATCGCCGCGAAGCTGGCCGTCGGCTACACCCTGGACGAGATCCCCAACGACATCACCCAGGAGACCCCGGCGTCCTTCGAGCCCACGCTCGACTACGTCGTGGTCAAGGTGCCGCGCTTCGCCTTCGAGAAGTTCCCGGCCGCCGACGCCCGGCTCACCACCACCATGAAGTCGGTCGGCGAGGCCATGGCCATTGGCCGCAACTTCACCGAGGCGCTCCAGAAGGCGCTGCGCTCGCTGGAGAAGAAGGGCAGCCAGTTCGACTTCAGCGGGGAGCCCGGGACGAAGTCCGAGCTGCTCCGGGCGGCGGTCGTCCCCACCGATGGCCGGATCAACACCGTGATGCGGGCCATCCGCGCCGGAGCCACCCCCGAGGAGGTCTTCGACGCCACGAAGATCGACCCGTGGTTCGTGGACCAGCTCTTCCTGATCAAGGAGGTCGCGGACGAGATCGCCGCCGCCGACAAGCTCGGCCCCGAACTGCTCGCCGAGGCCAAGCGGCACGGCTTCTCCGACGCCCAGATCGCCGGGATCCGCTCGCTGCGCGAGGACGTGGTCCGCGAGGTGCGGCACGCGCTGGGCATCCGGCCCGTCTACAAGACGGTCGACACCTGCGCCGCCGAGTTCGCCGCCCGGACGCCGTACTTCTACTCCTCCTACGACGAGGAGTCCGAGGTCGCCGCGCGCGAGACCCCCGCGGTGATCATCCTCGGCTCGGGCCCCAACCGCATCGGCCAGGGCATCGAGTTCGACTACTCCTGCGTCCACGCCTCCTTCGCGCTGCATGACGCGGGCTATGAGACCGTCATGGTCAACTGCAACCCGGAGACCGTCTCCACCGACTACGACACCTCCGACCGGCTCTACTTCGAGCCGCTCACCCTGGAGGACGTGCTGGAGATCGTCCACGCCGAACAGCAGGCGGGCCCGGTGGCCGGGGTGATCGTCCAGCTCGGCGGCCAGACCCCGCTGGGCCTGGCCCAGGCGCTCAAGGACAACGGCGTGCCGATCGTCGGCACCTCGCCCGAGGCGATCAACCTCGCCGAGGAGCGCGGCGCCTTCGGCCGGGTGCTCACCGAGGCCGGGCTGCCCGCGCCCAAGTACGGCACCGCCTTCTCCTTCGAGCAGGCCAAGGGCATCGCCGCCGAGATCGGCTACCCGGTCATGGTCCGCCCCTCCTATGTGCTCGGCGGCCGCGGCATGGAGATCGTCTACGACGAGCCCTCGCTCGCCGCGTACCTGGAGCGGCACGCCGGGCTGATCTCCGAGCACCCCGTGCTGATCGACCGCTTCCTCGACGACGCCATAGAAATCGACGTGGACGCGCTCTACGACGGCGCCGAGCTCTACCTCGGCGGCGTCATGGAGCACATCGAGGAGGCCGGGATCCACTCCGGCGACTCGGCCTGCGCCCTGCCCCCGATCACCCTCGGTGGCTTCGACATCAAGCGGCTGCGCGCCTCGACCGAGGCCATCGCGCGCGGCGTCGGCGTCCGCGGGCTGATCAACATCCAGTTCGCGATGGCCGGGGACATCCTCTATGTGCTGGAGGCCAACCCGCGCGCCTCCCGTACCGTCCCCTTCACCTCCAAGGCCACCGCCGTACCGCTGGCCAAGGCCGCCGCCCGGATCTCGCTGGGCGCCACCATCGCCGAGCTGCGCGCCGAGGGGCTGCTGCCCTCCAGCGGCGACGGCGGCACGCTGCCGATGGACGCGCCGATCTCCGTCAAGGAGGCCGTGATGCCGTGGAGCCGGTTCCGGGACGCCTCCGGGCGCGGGGTGGACACCATCCTCGGCCCGGAGATGCGCTCCACCGGCGAGGTCATGGGCATCGACTCGGTCTTCGGCGCGGCCTACGCCAAGTCGCAGGCCGGGGCGTACGGCGCGCTGCCGACCAAGGGGCGCGCGTTCGTCTCCGTCGCCAACCGCGACAAGCGCTCGATGATCTTCCCGGCCCGGGAGCTGGTCGGCCTCGGCTTCGAGCTGCTGGCCACCTCGGGCACGGCGGAGGTGCTCAAGCGCAACGGGATCAACGCGACCGTGGTGCGCAAGCACAGCGAGGGCGAGGGCCCGAACGGCGAGAAGACGATCGTCCAGCTCATCCACGAGGGCGAGGTCGACCTGATCGTCAACACCCCGTACGGCACCGGCGGCCGGCTCGACGGCTATGACATCCGTACGGCGTCCGTCGCCCGCGGCGTCCCGTGCCTGACCACCGTCCAGGCGCTCGCGGCCGCCGTCCAGGGCATCGAGGCGCTGGGCCGCGGCGCGGTCGGCGTCCGGTCGCTCCAGGAACACGCGGAACATCTGACCGCCGCCCGCGAGGAGTGAGGCGAGGGAGGGGGACACCGGCCGGTGTCCCCCTCTTCATGAGCCCACGTCCTCTTGTGAGCCCAGGTCCTCTGATGAGCCCACGTCCTCGCTCCTCGGCAGAAAGCCCCTCATGTACGCGCTCCTCTTCAACCTGATCTTCCGGCGCATGGACCCGGAGAAGGCCCATCACCTGGCCTTCTCCTGGATCCGGCTGGCCGCCCGCGTCCCCGTCCTGCGGACCTTCGCCGCCGCCGTCCTCGCCCCCCGCCACAAGGCGCTGCGCACCGAGGCGCTGGGCCTGCGGATGCACGGGCCCTTCGGGCTCGCCGCCGGATTCGACAAGAACGCCGCCGGGATCGACGGCATGGCCATGCTGGGCTTCGACCATGTCGAGATCGGCACGGTCACCGCCCAGCCGCAGCCCGGCAACCCCAAGCGGCGGCTCTTCCGGCTGGTCGCGGACCGCGCCCTGATCAACCGGATGGGCTTCAACAACGAGGGCTCGGCGGCGGTCGCGGCCCGCCTCGCGGCCCGGCGCCCGGCCTTCCGTACGACGGTCGGCGTCAACATCGGCAAGACCAAGGTCGTCCCGGAGGCGGAGGCCGTCGCCGACTATGTGACGTCCACCGAGCGGCTCGCCGCCCACGCCGACTACCTCGTCGTCAACGTCTCCTCGCCCAATACCCCCGGACTGCGGAATCTCCAGGCCGTGGACCATCTGCGGCCGCTGCTGACCGCGGTCCGCGAGGCCGCGGACCGTACGGTCACCGGTCGCAAGGTGCCACTTCTGGTCAAAATCGCGCCGGATCTCGCCGACGAGGACGTGGACGCGGTCGCCGATCTGGCGGTCGAGCTCGGCCTGGACGGCATCATCGCGACGAACACCACCATCGCGCGCGACGGCCTCGGCCTCACCTCCCCCGCCCGGCTCACCGCCGAGACCGGCGGCCTGTCCGGCGCGCCCCTGAAGGCGCGCTCCCTGGAGGTGCTGCGCCGCCTGTACGCCCGGGTGGGGGACCGACTGACCCTGGTCGGGGTCGGCGGGATCGAGACCGCGGACGACGCCTGGGAGCGCATCCTCGCGGGGGCGACGCTGGTACAGGGCTACAGCGCGTTCATCTACCGCGGCCCGTTCTGGACCCGCGAGATCCACCGCGGCCTCGCGGCCCGCCTGGCCGCGAGCCCGTACGCCACCCTCACCGAGGCCGTCGGCGCGGCCGTCCCGCCCAGCCCCTCCGGCGATTGAGGAGCGGGGCTCGGGGCGGAGCCCCCACGGTTGGGCATCGGCAGGACACCCCGTACGCATTCCGAAGGAGAGACCGATGACGACACCCGCACCCACCCCCTTCGGCACCCGTCTGCGGGCCGCCATGGACGCCCGTGGCCCGCTCTGCGTCGGGATCGACCCGCACGCCTCCCTGCTCGCCGACTGGGGCCTGGGCGACGACGTGGCCGGTCTGGAGCGGTTCACCCGGACCGTCGTGGACGCCCTCGCCGGGCGGGTGGCCGTCCTCAAGCCGCAGTCGGCCTTCTTCGAGCGGTTCGGCTCCCGCGGCATCGCGGTGCTGGAGCGGGCCGTCGCCGACGCCCGCGCCGCCGGGGCACTGGTGCTGATGGACGCCAAGCGCGGCGACATCGGCTCGACCATGGCCGCTTACGCCTCCGCCTATCTGGATCCGGCCGGCCCGCTCTTCTCGGACGCGGTCACCGTCAGCCCCTACCTCGGCTTCGGCTCGCTGCGCCCGGCGCTGGACGCGGCGCGGGCGGCGGGGGCGGGCGTCTTCGCGCTGGCGCTGACGTCCAACCCGGAGGGCGCCGAGGTGCAGCACGCGGTACGGCCCGACGGGACGACCGTGGCGGCCTCCGTGCTGACCGCGCTCAAGGCCGAGAACGCCGCCGAGGCCGCCGAGGGCCGCCTCGGCTCGTACGGGGCCGTCGTCGGGGCCACGCTCGGCGGCACCGCGCACCGGCTGGGCGCCGATCTGGCCATCGGCGGGCCGCTGCTGGCCCCCGGCATCGGGGCCCAGGGCGCGACCCCCGCCGATCTTCCGGCGGTGTTCGGCGCGGCGGTGCGAAATGTTCTTCCGAGCGTCAGCCGGGGGGTGCTCCGGCACGGTCCGGACGCCGCGTCGCTGGTCGCGGCGGCCTCCCGAATGGCTGATGAAGTGCGTGCCGTGGCCGAATAACCCGGCTACTTTGTCCGTAAATGTCCGAGTCGAGCGAGTCTGACCAGGACTTTTCGTCTGTTCTCGCTGACTGGAGCGGGATCGGCCGCTAGTCTCCGACGAGAGCGAACGTGCTGCTGCGTTGCGCGTTGCTCCCCAGGTGAGGGGCGACTAGGTTCCTCACCGGTCCATATCCGACAGTTCGACATCCGAGGTGACGTAGGCGTGGCTCTTCCGCCCCTTACCCCTGAACAGCGCGCAGCCGCGCTAGAAAAGGCCGCCGCGGCTCGCCGGGAGCGCGCCGAGGTCAAGAATCGACTCAAGCACTCCGGCGCCTCCCTGCACGAGGTCATCAAGCAGGGCCAGGAGAACGATGTCATCGGCAAGATGAAGGTGTCCGCTCTCCTCGAGTCCCTGCCCGGCGTCGGCAAGGTCCGCGCCAAGCAGATCATGGAGCGGCTCGGCATCTCCGAGAGCCGTCGTGTACGGGGTCTGGGCTCCAACCAGATCGCGTCGCTCGAGCGCGAGTTCGGCGGCGCCGCCGGCTGACCCGGCCCGGCGTTTCCAGGCACTCCCGGGAACCTGGATAATCGCTCCATGGCAGCACACTCCGCACGACCGCGACTGACCGTGCTCTCCGGCCCCTCCGGGGTCGGCAAGAGCACGGTCGTCGCCCATATGCGCAAGGAACACCCCGAGGTCTGGCTCTCGGTCTCCGCCACGACTCGGCGACCGCGCCCCGGGGAGCGGGACGGCGTCCACTACTTCTTCGTGGACGACGGGGAGTTCGACAAGCTCATAGCCAATGGTGAGCTGCTGGAGTGGGCCGAATTCGCGGGCAATCGCTACGGCACCCCGCGCGAGGCGGTCATGGACCGCCTCGGAGCGGGCGAGCCGGTGCTGCTGGAGATCGATCTACAGGGCGCCCGGCAGATCCGCGAGTCCATGCCGGAGGCGCGGCTGGTCTTCCTCGCTCCGCCGAGCTGGGAGGAGCTGGTGCGCCGGCTCACCGGCCGGGGCACCGAGGCGCCCGAGGTGATCGAGCGGCGGCTGGAGGCCGCGCGGACCGAGCTGGCCGCCGAGTCAGAGTTCGATACGACCTTGGTCAATACCTCCGTCGAGGACGTGGCCAATGAGCTGCTAGCCTTGATGCGAGTGGCTTGATCTTCGATTCACTCTTGCCATCAGGCGAAATAAGGAAGGCTAGAGAGTGTCCTCTCCCATGACCGCGCCCGAGGGGATCATCAACCCTCCGATTGATGAGCTGCTCGAGGCCACCGACTCCAAGTACAGCCTGGTGATCTACGCCGCGAAGCGCGCGCGTCAGATCAACGCGTACTACTCCCAGCTCGGTGAGGGCCTGCTCGAGTACGTCGGCCCCCTCGTGGACACCCACGTCCACGAGAAGCCCCTCTCGATCGCGCTGCGTGAGATCAACGCGGGCCTGCTGACCTCCGAGGCCATCGAGGGCCCCGCCCAGTAGGTTCCGGATCGCTCGAACCACCGGCCCGGCAGCGATGCCGGGCCCGTGGTGTGTCATGGGCGTGCCCGTGGTGTGTCATGGGTACGTGAGCCGGCCCGGCGTACCGGCGTACCGTGACTGGACGTAACACCCGACGCGGCATACGACGTACCCGGTGGGGAGAGCAGCGATGGACAAGCCCGAGGTGGTCCTGGGCGTCAGTGGCGGAATTGCCGCCTACAAGGCGTGCGAGCTGCTGCGCCGCCTCACCGAGTCCGGCCATGACGTACGCGTCGTGCCGACCGCCTCGGCGCTGCACTTCATCGGCGAGGCGACCTGGTCGGCGCTGTCCGGGCATCCGGCGACGACCGAGGTCTGGGAGTCCGTCCACGAGGTGCCCCACGTCCGCGTCGGCCAGTCCGCCGATCTGGTCGTGATCGCCCCCGCCACCGCCGATCTGCTCGCCAAGGCCGCCCACGGCCTGGCGGACGACCTGCTCACCAATACGCTGCTCACCGCGCGCTGTCCGGTCGTCTTCGCGCCCGCGATGCACACCGAGATGTGGGAGCACCCCGCCACCCGGGAGAACGTGGCGACGCTGCGCCGCCGCGGCGCGGTCGTCATCGAGCCCGCCGTGGGGCGGCTCACCGGCGTGGACACCGGCAAGGGGCGGCTGCCGGACCCCGGGGAGATCTTCGAGGTCTGCCGCCGGGTGCTGGCCCGCGGCGGCGAGGCGCTCACCGCCGATCTGGCCGGCCGTCATGTCGTGGTCAGCGCCGGGGGCACCCGCGAGCCGCTGGACCCGGTGCGCTTCCTCGGCAACCGCTCCACCGGCCGCCAGGGGTACGCCCTGGCCCGCGCCGCCGTCGCCCGGGGCGCGCGGGTGACGCTCGTCTCGGCCAACAGCGAGCTGCCCGACCCGGCCGGCGCCGACGTGGTGCGCACGGGCACCGCGGCACAGCTGCGGGAGGCCGTCCTCAAGGCCGCCGCGGACGCCGACGCCGTGGTCATGGCCGCCGCCGTCGCCGATTTCCGCCCCGCGCGGTACGCCGAGGGGAAGATCAAGAAGCACGAGGGCCAGGAGCCCGAGCCGCTCGCCCTGGTACGGAATCCGGACATCCTCGCCGAGATCTCCGCGGAGCGCGCCCGCCCCGGTCAGATCGTGGTCGGCTTCGCCGCCGAGACCGACGACGTGCTCGCGAACGGCCGCGCGAAGCTGGTTCGCAAGGGCTGCGATCTGCTGGTGGTGAACGAGGTCGGGGAGCACAAGACCTTCGGCGCCGAGACCAACGAGGCCGTGGTGCTCGGCGCCGACGGCACCGAGACGCCCGTGCCGTACGGCCCCAAGGGCGCGCTCGCCGACACCGTCTGGGACCTGGTGGCCCGCCGCCTGGGCTGAGCGCGGATCCGGGGCCGCGCCGTTCCCGTCCGACGAGGCTCCCCGGGACTTCTCGACGGGTTCGGCAAGGGGCGGGACGCGGCCGATCGGGCTCATGACACATTCACGCCACGGCGGGGTGGGGCTGTATTTCGGCTTGAGGCAAGGTATCTTCCCGGTCACGGGCCTGCTCGTTCTGTGGGACGGGGATGCTTGACCGGTGGACGTGCCGGATAAACTGGCCCAGGAACCGCATCGGGCGCAGCCCCCGCGCGGTCCCGACCATGATCAGCCAGCAGCCGCTGCAACCCCAGGGAGCGATGTGTCCCGCCGCCTGTTCACCTCGGAATCTGTCACCGAGGGTCACCCCGACAAGATCGCTGACCAGATCAGCGACACCATTCTCGACGCCCTTCTGCGAGAGGACCCGACCTCCCGGGTCGCGGTCGAGACCTTGATCACCACCGGTCTGGTGCACGTGGCCGGCGAGGTGACGACCAAGGCGTACGCCGATATCGCGACGCTCGTGCGGAACAAGATCCTCGACATCGGCTACGACTCGTCGAAGAAGGGCTTCGACGGCGCCTCCTGCGGCGTCTCGGTGTCGATCGGCTCACAGTCCCCGGACATCGCCCAGGGCGTGGACTCCGCCTACGAGCTCCGGGTCGAGGGCGACGAGGACGAGCTGGACAAGCAGGGCGCGGGCGACCAGGGCCTGATGTTCGGGTACGCCTGCGACGAGACGCCCGAGCTGATGCCGCTGCCGATCAACCTGGCGCACCGACTCTCCCGCCGGCTGTCCGACGTCCGCAAGAACGGGACCATCCCCTATCTGCGCCCGGACGGCAAGACCCAGGTCACCATCGAGTACGACGGCCACAAGGCGGTCCGCCTGGACACCGTCGTCGTCTCCTCGCAGCACGCCTCCGACATCGACCTGGACTCGCTGCTGGCGCCCGACATCCGGGAGTTCGTGGTCGAGCACGTGCTGAACGAGCTGGTCGAGGACGGCATCAAGATCGACACCGAGGGCTACCGCCTGCTGGTCAACCCCACCGGCCGCTTCGAGATCGGCGGCCCGATGGGCGACGCCGGCCTCACCGGCCGCAAGATCATCATCGACACCTACGGCGGCATGTCCCGCCACGGCGGCGGCGCCTTCTCCGGCAAGGACCCCTCCAAGGTCGACCGCTCCGCCGCCTACGCCATGCGCTGGGTCGCCAAGAACGTGGTGGCCGCCGGCCTCGCCCAGCGCTGCGAAGTGCAGGTCGCGTACGCCATCGGCAAGGCCGAGCCGGTGGGCCTCTTCGTCGAGACCTTCGGCACCGCGGCGGTCGACGCCGAGAAGATCGAGAAGGCCATCTCCGAGGTCTTCGACCTCCGCCCGGCCGCGATCATCCGCGACCTCGACCTGCTCCGCCCGATCTACGCCCAGACCGCGGCGTACGGCCACTTCGGCCGTGAGCACTCCGACTTCACCTGGGAGCGCACCGACCGCGTCGACGCCCTCCGCGCGGCGGCGGGTCTCTAACCCCCCGGCTCGATTCCCGGATCCAGACGAAGGCCCGGACGCCCCCGCGGCGTCCGGGCCTTCGCATGCGTCCCTGTCCGTGCGGTCTGCTAAGACTTGATCTGTGAGCAGGGACGACGAGCGGTCGAGGGATCCGGCGGAGGTGCCGGAGGGGGAGCAGCTCGCGCTCATTCGGGAGACGGTGCGCAAGGCCAAGGTGCCCAAGGCCAAGCCGCGGACCTGGCGGGGGGCGGCGCTGGCCGCGGAGCGGCCGGTGGCGCGGGTGCTGGTCGACAAGGGGCCGGTCCACCTCGACAAGCTGTGGGACTACGCGGTGCCGGCCGAGATGGACGCCGAGGCCCGGCCCGGGGTGCGGGTGCGGGTGCGGTTCGGGGCCGGGGCGGGGAAGGTGCGCGAGGGGCGGCGCGAGGGGGGCGGGCTGCTCGACGGGTACATCATCGAGCGCGTCGCCGAGTCCGACTACCGGGGCCCGCTGGCCGCCCTCGCGCAGGTGGTCTCCACGGAGCGGGTGCTGGGGCCGGGGCTGCTGGCGCTGTGCCGGGCGGTCGCCGACCGGTACGCCGGGTCGCTCGCCGATGTGCTCCAGCTGGCCCTGCCCAAGCGCAGCGCCCGTGCCGAGGGCGAGCCGTCACCGCCGCCGATGCCCCCGCCGGAGCCGCCCGCGCCCGGGAGCTGGGCGCGCTATCCGGCCGGGCCCGGGTTCCTGGAGGCGCTGGTGCGCGGGGACCGGCCGCGTGCCGTGTGGACCGCGCTGCCCGGGCCGCACTGGCCCCGGGAGTGGGCCACCGCCGTGGCCGCCGCGCTCGCGTCCGGGCGCGGGGCGCTCGTCGTCGTGCCCGACGGGCGGACCGCCGAGCGGGTGGACGCCGCGCTCGCGGAGGTGCTCGGTGGCCCGGGGCGGCATGTGCTGCTCACCGCCGACCTCGGGCCCGAGGAGCGCTACCGCCGCTGGCTGGCGGTCAGCCGGGGCTCGGTGCGGGCGGTGGTGGGCACCCGGGCGGCGATGTTCGCACCGGTCCGTGACCTCGGGCTGGTGGGGATCTGGGACGACGGGGACCGCAGCCACAGCGACGACCGGCTGCCGCAGCCGCATGCCCGCGATGTGCTGCTGCTGCGCGCCGTCCATGAGCAGACCGGCTTTCTGCTGGGCGACCTCGGCCGTACCGTCGAGGCCGCCCAGCTGGTGGAGAACGGCTGGGCCCGGCCGCTCGAGGCCGACCGCGAGCGGGTCCGGGCGGCCGCCCCCCTGATCCGTACGGTCGACGAGGGCGAGGTGGCCCGGGACGCGGAGGCCCGCGCCGCCCGGCTGCCCACACTCGCCTGGCAGACCGTACGGGAGGCGCTGACCCGGGGCCCGGTGCTGGTGCAGGTGCCGCGCCGGGGCTATGTGCCGAAGCTGGCCTGCGAGCGCTGCCGGGAGCCCGCGCGCTGTGCGCACTGCTCGGGCCCCCTGGAGGCGCGGGACGCGGACCATCTGGTGTGTGGATGGTGCGGGCGGGACGAGCCCGCCTGGCACTGCCGCGAATGCGGGGGCGTCCGGCTGCGGGCGTCCGTCGTCGGCGCCCGGCGCACCGCCGAGGAGTTGGGCCGCGCGTTTCCGTCCGTGCCGGTCCGCACATCGGGCCGTGACCATGTGCTGACGTCCGTCCCCGACCGTCCGGCGCTCGTCGTGAGCACACCGGGCGCCGAACCGGTCGCGGAGGGCGGCTATGCCGCGGCGCTGTTGCTCGACGGCTGGGCCCTGCTCGGCCGCCCCGATCTGCGCGCGGGCGAGGACGCGCTGCGCCACTGGCTGGAGGCGGCCTCGCTGGTCCGTGGCCATGGGGAGGAGGGCGACGACGGCCGGGGCGGCACGGTAGTGATCATGGCCGAGCCGACGCTGCGGCCCGTCCAGGCGCTGGTGCGCTGGGACCCGGCCGGTTATGCGGCGCGTGAGCTGGCCGAGCGGTCCGATCTGGGCTTTCCGCCGATCTCCCGGATGGCGGCCGTGACCGGCCCGGCGGAGGCGGTGACCGAGCTGATCGCCTCGACCCGGCTCCCCGAGGGGGCCGAGACCCTGGGCCCGGTCCCGCTGCCCCCGCCGCCGCCCGGCCGCCCGCGCCGCCCCGGAGACCCGCCCGCGGGCGAGATCTGGGAGCGCGCGCTGCTACGGGTCCGCCCCGGTCAGGGCAGCGCCCTCGCGGCGGCCCTCAAGGAAGCGAAGGCCCGCCGCCTGGCCCGGGGGGACAGGGACCCCGCGGTGCGGGTGGATCCCCTGGACATCGGCTGAGCCCGGCAGGGCATCTCCCAGCGGTGGCTGGGGGAGAACCGAGCCTTCAGAGGGACGGCCGGGGACTGGGGAAGGCGCTCGGGCGGGGGTCCTCGCGGAGGGACGGGGGCGACTGCGGAGGGACCGTGCGGGCGGCGGGCACCGAGGGCAGGGGGGCGGGTTCGGCCGGGCGGCCCGCGGACGGTTCGCCGCCCTCGGTCGCGCTCTGCGCGGCGGCCCGGCGGGCGCCGTAACGGCGGTGCACCGCCTGCTTGGTGACGCCGAGTGCCGAGCCCACCGCGTCCCAGGAGAAGCCGAGTGAGCGGTCGAAGTCGACCGCGGCCGTGACCAGGGTCTCCACGCTGTCCCGGAGTTCCTGGGCGAGCCGCACGGTAGGGGCCGGGGCGCGTCCGTAGACCACGAAACCGGCGGACGGGCCGGTGCGACGGGGGCGGTAGACATTGCCGAGCTGGGCGGTGAGCGTGCGCAGCGCGTCCACCTGGCGGCGGACCCGCTCGATGTCCCGGACCAGGAGGTGCAGGCTGGCCCGTGCCTGGGCGTCATGAGTTGCGTGGTCGGCCATGAACAAGCCTCTCGAACCGGCGTTGGCGGGGGATAGGGGGATAAGGGGATGAGTTGGGGGAGTTGGGGGAGTTCGGGGGAAGGGCTGGGGCTGGATCGGGGAAATCGGACGGACGGCGGGAAACGGATCGGACGGCGGGAAATGGATCGGGCCGCGACAGCGGCCCGTTGCGGTCAATCTGCCTTGACCAACGCGGCACCCGCCCGTCGGTCACGGTCCGGGGCGTGCGGCAGTCCGCTCGTACGCCCCCTCGGACGGCGGACCATAGACTTCAGACACTGTTCGCCACGTTCCCGCCGTATCCGCTGTGTGAGAGGTAGTTCGCCACCCATGAGGCTCGTCTTCGCCGGTACCCCCGAGGTCGCCCTGCCCGCTCTGGACGCGCTGATCGCGTCCGAGAAGCATGAGGTGGTGGCCGTGGTGACCCGTCCCGACGCGCCCGCAGGACGCGGCCGCCGGCTGGTGGCCAGCCCGGTCGCCGAGCGGGCCGAGGAGGCGGGTATCGAGGTGCTCAAGCCCGCCAAGCCGCGCGATCCGGAGTTCCTGGCCCGGCTCACCGAGATCGGGCCGGACTGCTGCCCGGTGGTGGCCTACGGCGCGCTGCTGCCCAAGGCCGCGCTGGAGATCCCCGCGCACGGCTGGGTCAATCTGCACTTCTCGCTGCTCCCGGCCTGGCGGGGCGCGGCCCCCGTGCAGCACTCCCTGCTGGCGGGCGACGAGATGACCGGCGCCTCGACCTTCCAGATCGAGGAAGGGCTGGACTCCGGGCCGGTGTTCGGGGTGGTGACGGAGCAGGTGCGGGCCACCGACACCAGCGGCGATCTGCTGACCCGGCTCGCCTTCGCCGGTGCGGGGCTGCTCGAGGCCACGATGGACGGCATCGAGAACGGCACCCTGAGCCCGGTCCCGCAGCCGGCCGAGGGCATCTCGCTCGCCCCGAAGATCACCGTCGAGGACGCGGAGATCGACTGGACGGCGCCCGCGTTGCGCGTCGACCGGCTGGTGCGCGCGTGCGCCCCCGCCCCGGGCGCGTGGACCACCTTCCGGGGGGAGCGGCTGAAGGTCGTCTCGGCGCGGCCGGTGGCGGACCGTACGGATCTGGAACCCGGTCTGCCGGCCGCCACCAAGAAGGCCGTGTACGTGGGCACCGGCAGCCATGCCGTCGAGCTGACGTGGGTGCGGCCGCAGGGCAAGAAGCCGATGCTCGCGGCGGACTGGGCGCGCGGGGTGCGGATCGCGGAGGGCGAGCGGTTCGGGGCCTGAGCGGGCCGCCGCGCCAAGATCAGCCGGGCCGCCGAGACCAGCCGCGCTGCCAAAACCAGCCGCGCCGCGGACGCGCCGAGGGGCGGACGTTGACTTCAACCTAGGTTGAGGTCCTACGTTCCTCACGAGACCTCGGAGGTACGTGATGGACATGCAATCGACCGCCTGGCATTCCCTGTATCAGACGGCCAATGCCCAGGACGACCGGCGGCCCTTCTCCCGCGAGACGCTGCGCCGCATCGGCGCCTTCGCCCGTCCGCACCGCCGCCGGCTGCTGCTGTTCCTGGTGCTGAGCACGGTCACGGCGGTGCTCGCGGTGGCGACGCCGCTGTTGGCGGGCCGGGTGGTGGACGCGATCGTCCACCGTTCGGGACAGGGCACGGTGCTCTGGCTGGCCGGGCTCATCGCCGCGATCGCCGTGGCGGAGGCGGCGCTCGGGCTGGTGACCCGCTGGCTGTCGGCGAACATCGGCGAGGGGCTGATCCTCGATCTGCGCACCGCCGTCTTCGACCACGTCCAGCGGATGCCGGTGGCGTTCTTCACCCGGACCCGTACCGGTGCGCTGGTCAGCAGGCTCAACAACGACGTCATCGGCGCGCAGCGGGCGTTCAGCGACACCCTGTCCGGAGTGGTCGGCAATGTGGTGACGCTGCTGCTCACCTTCGTCGTCATGGTGGGTATCTCCTGGCAGATCACCCTGCTGACGCTGGTGCTCCTGCCCGTCTTCCTGCTGCCCGCGCGCCGGGTGGGCGGACGGCTGGCGAAGCTGCGGCGCGAGGCGGCCGCGCACAACGCCGCGATGAGCACCCAGATGACCGAGCGCTTCTCCGCGCCCGGGGCGACGCTGGTCAAGCTGTTCGGGCGGCCCGCCGACGAGTCCGCCGAGTTCGCCGCGCGGACCCGGCGGGTGCGGGACATCGGGGTGCGGACCGCGATGGTCCAGGTCTCCTTCGTGACCGCCCTGACCCTCGTCTCCGCCCTGGCCCTCGCCCTGGTCTACGGCCTCGGCGGCTGGTTCGCGCTGCACGGGCGGCTCGACCCCGGCGCCGTCGTCGCGCTCGCGCTGCTCCTCACCCGGCTGTACGCGCCGCTGACCGCGCTGGCCGGGGCGCGGGTCGAGGTGATGAGCGCGCTCGTCAGCTTCGAGCGGGTCTTCGAGGTGCTCGACCTCGAGCCGCTGATCAAGGAGAAGCCGGACGCCCGTGAGGTCCCGGAGGGGCCGGTGTCCGTCGAGTTCGACCGCGTGGACTTCGGCTACCCGGCCGCGGACAAGGTCTCCCTCGCCTCCCTGGAGGAGGTCGCCACCCTGGACACCCGCGGTGGCGTCCCGGTCCTGCACCAGGTGTCCTTCCGCGCCGAACCGGGCCAGATGGTCGCGCTGGTGGGCTCCTCCGGCGCCGGGAAGTCGACCATCGCGCAGCTGCTGCCGAGGCTCTACGACGCCGACGACGGCGCCGTACGGCTCGCCGGGGTGGACGTCCGCGATCTGACGGCCGGCTCGATCCGCGCCACCCTCGGCATGGTCACGCAGGACGGCCACCTCTTCCATGACTCGATCCGCGCCAACCTGCTGCTGGCCCGGCCGGAGGCCACCGACGAGGAGCTGTGGGAGGTGCTGCGCCGGGCCCGTCTCGAGGGGTTGATCGCGGCCCTGCCGGACGGCCTTGACACCGTCGTGGGCGAGCGCGGCTACCGGCTCTCCGGCGGTGAGCGCCAGCGGCTGACCATCGCCCGGCTGCTGCTGGCCCGGCCCCGGGTGGTGATCCTGGACGAGGCCACCGCGCATCTGGACTCCACCTCGGAGGCGGATGTCCAGGAGGCGCTCGGCGAGGCGCTGGACGGGCGTACCGCGGTGGTGATCGCCCACCGGCTGTCCACGGTCCGGGCGGCGGATCTCATTCTGGTCGTGGAGGACGGGCGGATCGTGGAGCGCGGTACGCACACCGCGCTGCTGGCCGCCGGGGGCCGCTACGAGGAGCTGTACCGCACCCAGTTCGAGCAGCCGACGAGTGGTGTCGACGACGGACTCGCCGTCAACGGCACGACCGTGGACCGAGCCATCGTGGACGGCACGACCGTTGACCGAGCCATCGTGGACGGTACGGACCGAGCCATCGTGGACGGTACGGCCGTGGACCCAGCGGCCCTGGACGGCGGCCCCACGACCGCCGACGCCCCGGCGACGTAGGCTGGTCCCTTCAGCCCGATCCGTCCCCCGGAGCACATTTCCCGTGACCGACCAGCCCCGTCGTCGCCGTCCCCACGCCCCGAACCGGCCTGGCAAGCCCTACCGCCGCCCGCAGAAGGACCCCGTGCGGATCCTCGCCTTCGAGGCGCTGCGGGCGGTCGACGAACGGGACGCGTACGCCAACCTCGTGCTCCCGCCCCTGCTGCGCAAGGCGCGGGAGAGCGCGGAGGCCGGCAGTGGGCCGCGGTTCGACTCCCGGGACGCGGCCCTCGCCACCGAGCTGGTCTACGGCACCCTGCGCCACCAGGGCACCTACGACGCGATCATCGCCGAATGCGTGGACCGCCCGCTGCGCGAGGTGGATCCGCCCGTGCTCGACGTACTGAGCCTCGGCGCCCACCAGTTGCTCGGGACCCGTATCCCCACCCACGCCGCCGTCTCGGCGAGCGTCGAGCTGGCCCGGGTGGTGCTCGGCGACGGCCGGGCCAAGTTCGTCAACGCCGTACTGCGCAAGATCGCCACGCATGACCTCGACGGCTGGCTCGAGCGGGTCGCCCCGCCGTACGACGAGGACCCCGAGGAGCATCTGGGCGTCCGCCACTCGCATCCGCGCTGGGTCGTCTCCGCCCTGTGGGACGCGCTCGGCGGCGGCAGCGCCGGTATGGAGCAGCTGCTGGCCGCCGACAACGAACGGCCCGAGGTCACCCTCGTCGCCCGGCCCGGCCGGTCCACGCCCGGGGAGTTGCTGGACGCGGTCGGCGAGCCGGCAGCGGTGCCGGGCCGCTGGTCGCCGTACGCGGTGCGGCTCACCGAGGGCGGCGAGCCCGGTGCGCTGGATGCGGTGCGCGACGGGCGGGCCGGGGTGCAGGACGAGGGCAGCCAACTGGTGGCCCTCGCGCTGGCGAACGCCCCGCTGGAGGGGGACGACCGGCGCTGGCTGGACGGCTGTGCGGGCCCCGGCGGCAAGGCGGCGCTGCTGGGCGCGCTCGCCGCGGAGCGCGGTGCCTCGCTGCTGGCCGCCGAGAAGCAGCCGCACCGGGCCCGGCTGGTGGCGGGGGCCCTGGCGGGCAACCCCGGGCCGTACCAGGTGATCGCCGCGGACGGCACCCGGCCGCCGTGGCGCCCGGAGTCCTTCGACCGGGTTCTGGTGGACGTCCCCTGCACCGGTCTGGGCGCCCTGCGCCGCCGCCCCGAGGCGCGCTGGCGCCGCCGCCCCGAGGACCTCGAAGGCTTCGCCCCGCTCCAGCGCGGGCTGCTGCGGGAGGCGCTGGCCGCGGCGCGGATCGGCGGGGTGGTCGGCTACGCCACCTGTTCCCCGCATCCGGCCGAGACCCGGGCCGTGGTCGAGGACGTCCTCAAGGGGCGGGGCGGCGCGGCCGTCTCCGCGGAGTGGATCGACGCCCGGCCGCTGCTGCCCGGGGTGCCCGAGCTGGGCGACGGCCCCGACATCCAGCTGTGGCCGCACCGGCACGGCACGGACGCCATGTATCTGGCCCTGCTGCGCCGAACCGGCTGAACCGGCCTAACCGGCTGACCGCGCTCATGGCCGGAGGGGAGTTCAGTCCTCCGGGACCGCCGGGAGCGCTTCCTCGGGCCGGTCGGTCGGGGCGTAGAGCGTATTGGCGTGGGCGGTGGGGTTGAGATCCTTGTGCACCGCGCGCGCCACCGCCTCGATGGTGGCCACGCCCGCCTCCATGGTGCGGTCGTCCTGGGTGAGCACGGTGAGCGTGTAGTCGTGGCCGCCGCCGGTGAAGGCGCCGACGCTGTGCACCCGCCAGGCGTGCGAGGACCGCTCCAGCCAGCCGTTCTTCACATGGATCTTCGTACCGCCCGGGGCGCCGGCCGGGGTGCCCCAGCGCTGTTCGGGGATGACCTTGCCCATCAACGAGAGGATGTACGCGCGGGAGCCGTCGCTCAGCACCGTATTGGCGTGGGTGATCAGGTCCAGGAGCCGCTCCTGGTCGTTCGCGGTGATCCGGGTGAGGCCCCAGTAGCCGTCCTTGCCGGGCACGGTGGCGTCCATTCCGGCCGTCCGCAGGAACGCCTTGACCCCGGAGGGCTTGAGCTGCTTCCACAGCTTGCTGGTCGAGGCGTTGTCCGACTTGGTGATCATGGCCTTGGCGAGGGTCTTCTCGCGTTTGGTCAGCCCCCGGTGGTGTCGCTGCGCATCCCACAGCAGCGTCCCCAGGACCGTCACCTTCACCACGCTCGCGGAGTCGAACCTCTGGTTCGCGCGCAGGGTGCAGCGGGTGTGGGTGGTGTGGTCGCGGAGGCTGATCGCGACGGTTCCGGACCGGCCGCGCAGCGCGCCGGCGATGTCCTTGGACATCTTTCCGGCCAGCCCGGACCGGTGCGAGACGCAGACCGGCCGCGGCGCCGTGGCCGTCGCGGAGGCGGGCCCGGCCCCGGCGACCGGCGCCGCGACGACGGCCGCCGTGAGCGCCGCGCACACCGCGGTGCGGGGGTGCCGGGGTATTCGATCGCTCGTCATGGTGGGTTGCCTGGGTCGCGCCCGATGGCCAAGGGTTTTCCGTCCGACATCTTCATGGTCCTGGCTCCATCGGCGTCCGTCGATCCGAGCGGGACCGATGATCGGATCCCGGCTCCATGGACCGGCGCCGATCGTGGGAGGCTTGGAGCCATGGCCCCGCAGATCAATCCCAGCATCCTGTCCGCAGACTTCTCCCGCCTGGCGGATGAGGCGAAGGCGGTCGAAGGCGCCGACTGGCTCCACGTCGACGTCATGGACAACCACTTCGTCCCCAACCTCACCCTCGGTGTGCCGGTGGTCGAATCGCTGGGCAGGGCCACACGGACCCCGCTGGACTGCCATCTCATGATCGAGGACCCGGACCGCTGGGCGCCGCAGTACATCGAGGCGGGCGCCGGCTCCGTCACCTTCCACGTGGAGGCCGCGGCCGCGCCGGTCCGGCTGGCGCGGGAGATCCGGGCCAAGGGCGCGCGGGCGTCGATGGCGCTCAAGCCCGCCACCCCCATCGAGCCGTACGAGGATCTGCTGCCCGAGCTGGACATGCTGCTGGTGATGACCGTGGAGCCCGGCTTCGGCGGCCAGGCGTTCCTCGACATCATGCTGCCGAAGATCCGCCGCACCCGGCAGCTCATCGCCAAGCACGGCCTTCAGATGTGGTTGCAGGTGGACGGCGGGGTCTCGGCCGAGACCATCGAGCGGTGCGCCGAGGCGGGCGCCGATGTGTTCGTCGCGGGCTCGGCCGTCTACGGCGCCGACGACCCGGCCAAGGCCGTACGGGAGCTGCGCCACCTCGCCGAAAAGGCGACCGGGACCCCCGGTTCATGAGGCGGCGCAGCTACCGGTCGATGAACTCAAGGGTGAAGGCCAAACCAACTCCGCCGTTTCTGACAGGATGAACGGTGAGTCCGGACAGTGAATAGTGAGGAGACCGCGGTGTCGACGGGCCGTTCAGCCACGCGGATGGGACCCGCCGAACTGGTGCAGGCGGCCGCCATGGCGCGCCGCTTCTACCTCGAGGGCAAGTCCAAGATCCAGATCGCCGAGGAGTTCGGCGTCAGCCGCTTCAAGGTCGCGCGGGTGCTGGAGACGGCGCTCGAGCGCGACCTGGTGCGCATCGAAATCCGGGTTCCCGCCGAGCTCGACGCGGAGCGCTCCGACGCGCTGCGCGCCCGCTACGGGCTTCGCCACGCCGTCGTCGTGGAGTCCCCGGCCGACGCCGAGGCGGACACCCCTGACCCGGAGAACCTCGGCGAGGTCGCCGCGGACCTGCTGGGCGAGCTGGTGACCGAGGGGGATGTGCTGGGGCTGGCCTGGGGACGGTCCACGATCCACATGGCGGCCGCGCTGCACCGGCTGCCCCCGTGCACCGTCGTCCAGCTCACGGGCGTGTACGACGCGGGCACGGCCGAGCGCGGCTCGGTCGAGGCGGTGCGCCGCGCCGCCGCCGTCTCCGGCGGTGAGGCGCACCCCATCTACGCGCCGATGCTGCTGCCGGACACCGCCACCGCGGACGCCCTGCGCGGCCAGACCGGTATCGCCCGCGCCTTCGAGTACTTCGACAAGGTCACCGTGGCCTGCGTCTCCATCGGCTCCTGGGAGGCCGGGATCTCCACGGTCTACGACATGCTGACCGAGGAGGAGCGGGCCCACTACGAGAGCCTGGGCGCCGCCGCCGAGATGTCGGCCCACCTCTTCGACGCCGAGGGCCGCCGCATCGGCCGCGACCTGGGCGAGCGCTGCATCACCGTGGAGGCCGACCGGCTGCGCCGGATCCCCGAGGTGGTGGCCATCGCCGGTGGCCGCCGCAAGGCCGAGGCGATCGGGGCGGTGCTGAGGTCCGGCCTGGTCACCAGCCTGGTGACGGACACCGCCGCCGCGGACTATCTGCTCGGGATCACCCCCGCCGCCCACCCGGCCCTCGACCGCGCCGACCCGGACGGGCCATAAGCCCTCCGGGCGGGAAGTGGTCCGCCGGATCACGCCAGAAGCAGGGCCGCGTCCCAGGGCACATCACTGTCGGCGGTTCCGGCGGGCGGGGTGCCGCGGCCGAGCAGGACGAGGGCGACGCCCGCCGCGCTCTCCAGGAACGTCGGTGCGTCCAGCGGCTCCGGCCGGTGCGATGGCACCGGCGCGGCGGGAAAGCCGAAGGCCGTACCGGGGTCGAAGCGGGCGCACAGCCGCTCGGCGATCTCGTCCGCCCGCGCGGACAGCACCGGATCGTCCAACTCGTCGGCCATGCGCCCGGTGATCCGGGCCAGCCCGGCGAGGCCGTGGCACAGTCCGGGGTCGTCCAGCCCCCGCAGTCCCCGGGGCGGGCGAAGACCGCCCTCATCGCCGCCGCCGCGGTGTGCACCCACGCGTCCTCGCCCAGCGCGACTCCGGCGAGGTGGAGGGCGCGGGCGATTCCCGGAGCTCCGTAGCACCAGCTCGCGCGCCCCGGCGCCAGGGCGCCAGGGCCGGCCGGGTGGGGGGCCCGCTCCTGGTCGGCGGAGACCGTACCGGGCCATCCCGGGCCCGCGTCCGGGTCCCCCTGGCGCCAGCTCATCAGCCACCGGGCGATACGGCGGACGGCCGTGTCATGGCCGGGGACGCGCAGTCCGCGCGTCCAGCACAGGGACAGCAGCGCGAGCGGGCCGGCGATGCCGTGGGCGAGGCCCAGGTCGAGCACCCACTCCCGCCGCAGTGGGTCCACCGCGGCGGGCCACGGGGGGCTGAACCAGCCGGGCAGCGGCTCGGCCCCGGCCTTGACGGGCTCGGTGAGGGCCTTGACAGGCTCGGTGAGGGCGACGAGATACCGCAGCACGTCGTGGACCGCTTCGGGGTCGGACGGCTCGGCGAGGAAGTACCGGCCGAGGCCGGTCACACCGGAGACGACGTCGAAGTTCTCCCGGCCCGCCCCGGCGACACCGGATTCCATCCGGCCGTACTCGGCGTCGAGGACCTTTCCGAGGCGATGCCGCAGCGCCGCGTCCACCCGGCCCCGCACGGTGGCGTAGTCCCCGGGCGAGCGGGCGGTGTGCTTGGCGGCGAAGCCGAGCCCGGCCAGGCTCGTGATCAGCCCGGAACCCTTGGCACCGGTGAACCCGGCCTCCGCCGCCAGCAGGGCGTGGACGGTCGTGCGCGAGCCCGGGTCGCCCTTGCTCAGCTCACTGAGCAACGGCGCCGCTCCCGAGGCACCCATGCCGAGCCCGGCAGCGGCTAAGTCCCTGGTGCTGGTGCTGGTGCTGGTGGCGGTGGCGCGGTCGCGGATGCGGGCGGCGATCTCGTCCAGCGCCGCTCGGGCACACCTCACCGGGTGGGCACGCGCGGCTCCCGTTCGCGGATTCGCGTACCGGACGCCCTGGTGAGCGCCCAGACCCTGTGTACGCGATCCACCTGCGGTTTCGGCAGCTCGGGCGGCTCGTTCTGGCCCTTTCCCCAGCAACCGGCGGATCGTGGCACGAAAGAGCCCGGAATGCCGTCAAGGAGTTGGTGATCACGGCCCGGCGGCGGCCGGGGCCATCGGTCACTCGCCCTCGGGCGGGCGCTCGGGTAACGTTTCGACGTAAGGCAGGTTGCCTGTCGGCACCGGAGCAGCCCCCGCGATGCCTCTTTGGAGGACTATCTGAATGCGGGGGTCTTTTGTTGTGCCGCTGTGGGAGTGACCTGCGTCGTTTCGCGTGAAAATGTGAGACTCATGCGTTTCCTCGAGCCCGGTACCGGGCGCCACGTGGAATCTTCCCCGGTTCCCTACGATCTGACGTACGACGATGTGTTCATGGTGCCGAGCCGTTCCGCGGTCGGCTCCCGCCAGGGGGTGGACCTGTCGGCCCCCGACGGCACCGGCACCACCATTCCGCTCGTCGTCGCCAACATGACCGCGATCGCCGGCCGCCGCATGGCCGAGACGGTCGCCCGGCGCGGTGGCCTCGTCGTCATCCCGCAGGACATCCCGATCGACGTCGTCACCGACGTGGTCCGGTGGGTCAAGAGCCGCCATCTGGTGCTGGACACCCCGATCGTCCTGGCCCCGACCGGCACCGTCGCCGACGCGCTGTCGCTGCTGCCCAAGCGGGCACACGGCGCGGGCGTGGTGGTCGAGGACGGGCGGCCGGTGGGCGTGGTGACCGAGTCCGACCTGACCGGGGTGGACCGCTTCACCCAGCTGTCCGAGGTGATGTCGCGGGAGCTGATGGTGCTCGACGCCGATATCGACCCCCAGGAGGCGTTCAGCCGCCTCGACGCCGCCCACCGCAAGCTGGCCCCCGCCGTGGACGCGGACGGGAAGCTGGCCGGCATCCTGAGCCGCAAGGGAGCGCTGCGCGCGACGGTCTACACGCCCGCGGTGGATGCGGCGGGCCGGCTGCGGATCGCGGCCGCCGTCGGGGTCAACGGCGATGTGGAGGGCCGTACGAAGGCGCTACTCGACGCCGGGGTGGACACCCTCGTCGTGGACACCGCCCACGGCCACCAGGAGTCGATGATCAGCGCGCTCAAGGCGGTCCGCGGGCTGGGCCCGCGGGTGCCGGTGGTGGCGGGCAACGTGGTCGCCGCCGAGGGGGTGCGCGATCTGATCGAGGCCGGTGCCGACATCGTCAAGGTCGGTGTCGGGCCGGGTGCCATGTGCACCACCCGCATGATGACCGGCGTGGGCCGGCCGCAGTTCTCCGCGGTGATGGAATGCGCCGCCGAGGCGCGGAAGTTCGGCAAGCACATCTGGGCGGACGGCGGAATCCGGCACCCCCGCGACGTCGCCATGGCGCTGGCCGCCGGGGCGTCCAACGTGATGATTGGCTCCTGGTTCGCGGGCACGTACGAGTCGCCCGGCGACCTCCAGCACACCGCCGACGGCCGCCCGTACAAGGAGAGCTTCGGCATGGCGTCGGCGCGCGCGGTGCGCAATCGCACCAGCGAGGAGTCGGCGTACGAGCGGGCCCGCAAGGGGCTGTTCGAGGAGGGCATCTCCACCTCGCGGATGTTCCTGGACCCGGCCCGGCCGGGCGTCGAGGACCTGATCGACTCGATCGTCGCGGGCGTGCGCAGCTCCTGCACCTACGCGGGCGCGGGGTCGCTGGAGGAGTTCCACGAGCGGGCCGTCGTCGGCGTCCAGAGCGCCGCGGGCTACGCCGAGGGCAAGCCCCTCCACGCCTCCTGGGACTGAGACGGCGTCTCCTGGGACCGGGACACCGTCTCCTGGGACCGGGACGCCCTCTCCTGGGACCGGGACAGCACCACAGCCCCACTCGGCTCGGGTGAGTGGGGCTGTGGTGGTGTGGCGGTGTGGTGTTTTGGTGCGACGGTGCCTCATCTCGCCATTCCACGCTGCTCACCCCGGGTGCGGGGCAGCGCGTGGCGCGGCGGGCTGGTGAGGGTGATCTGCCGCACCAGCTGGTGGAACGAGACCAGCGCGGCGACCGGGGGAAGACCGGCCACGGCGATGCTGGGCGCGTTCCTCGGGGCGTGTGCCACGCACAGGAACACCGCGATGGTGGAGAAGAGCACCACCACGGCCCATGAGTGCGCCGCGCCCCGCCGGTGCAGGGCGGCCCGCAGCACCGACAGCGAGGCGACCAGCCAGGGTCCGTAGACCAGCAGGGGCCACCATGCCGCCATGGACTCCGAGGTGCTCGGGGAGGCCAGATAGCGCAGCGGGGGGTAGGAAATCATTCCGCCGAGCACGCTCAGCATGGCGACGATGATCGTGGTGACCGCCGCGAAGATCAGGCTGATCACATGCAGCCACGGCATCGTCGGCAGCCGGAAGCGGACCCGGCGGCGCTTGCCGCGCCCCCGCACATGCGCGGGGGAGGGGGCTCGCAGAGGGGTGACCGGTGGTCCGATGGGGCCGGTGGTGTGCACCGCCTCCTCGGCGGAGGACGTCTGGAGCAGCCGGGCCAGGTCCCCCTCCAGGTCCCAGCGGCCCTCGATGGTCTCAGGGTCGGGCAGGGGGAAAGGATTCATCTCATAATCGGCTGCCGCCTCGAACCGGTCCCCGGGAGGGGGCGCGGGGGCGGGCCGGTGGCCGGTGGGAGGGGGCCCGTAGCCGCCCGGCCTCGGCTCGGTGTACGTCATGCCTTGACGCCCGGTTCCGTGGTATCGGAGCGCTGGAGGAAGTCCGCCTCGATCCGGCCCAGCGTCCGGATGAAGTCCTCCCACACTCTCGCGCAGTGTTCGAGCGGGTAGCGCTCGCTGTCACCCCCCTGGTCACGGGGCCGGAACACCGGTTCGGCACCGAGGCGGGAGTGATCGGGTGGTTGCAGACTGTCAGTGGTCACGTCCCCACCAACGACCGCTAAAATGGTGCAGTATCGCGGCATTCGGGTGAAACGCGCGCTGACAAGCTCAGTGTTTCGCAACGATTCACCGGCGAGCGCCCCCGCGCGCAACGTTGCGACGCGTATGCGCAACCATGGTCCATTACGGCCGTCGGCGGACGGCTCATAGGGTCTTGCGCTGACGTGGAGTGGCGAGGACCGGCTGCTCGGCGATTCCCACCTGCGGGTTTCCCTCCCGGGTACCCGTATGTCCGCAGTCGGTCGCCACCACCTGATGGCAGCGATTAAGGAGCCACCCAAGTGTTGGAGCACGGCGCAGCACCGCCCGCCACCCAGCAACCGGAACCAGACCCTCCGGTCGGCGGGCTGGGCGCCCGGCTGATGCGGCGCAAGCCCGTGGAGCGGCTGGTCGCCGAGGGCGGCCAGGGCGAGGGCGGAAGCCTCCGGCGCTCGATGGGCGTATGGCAGCTCACCATGATCAGCATCGGCGCCACCCTGGGCACCGGCATCTTCGTGGTGCTCGGCGAGGCGGTGCCGGACGCGGGCCCCGCGGTCGTCGTGTCGTTCGTCATAGCCGGGCTCACCGCGCTGTTCTCCGCGCTGTCGTACGCCGAGCTGGCGGGCACCATCCCGGTCTCCGGCTCCTCCTACTCATACGCCTACGCCACCATGGGCGAGCTGATCGCCTGGGTCTGCGGCTGGTGTCTGATCCTGGAGTACGGCGTCTCGGTGGCGGCCGTGGCCGTCGGCTGGGGCGAGTACCTCAACGAACTGCTCGACGGCACCCTCGGCATCACCATCCCCGACGCGCTGGCCGCCCCGCCCGGGGACGGCGGGATCTTCAATCTGCCCGCGCTGCTCGTGGTGCTGCTGGCCATGGCGTTCCTGATGGGCGGCGCCAAGGAGAGCGCACGCGCCAACGCCATCATGGTCGGGGTGAAGATCGCGGCGCTGATCCTCTTCTGCGCCGTCGCCTTCACCGGCATCCGGGCCGGCAACTACACCCCGTTCATGCCGCTGGGCATGGCGGGCGTCAGCGCCGCCGGCGCCACCCTCTTCTTCTCCTACATCGGCTTCGACGCCGCCTCCACGGCCGGTGAGGAGGCCAAGAACCCGCAGCGCGACCTGCCCCGCGCGATCATGCTCTCGCTGATCATCGTCACCGCGCTGTACTGCCTGGTGGCCGCCGTGGCGGTGGGCGCCCTGCCCTGGAAGAAGTTCTCCGGCTCCGAGGCCGCGCTCGCCTCGATCATGAAGGATGTCACCGGACAGGACTTCTGGGCCGTGCTGCTGGCGGCCGGCGCGGTGATCGCGATCGCCTCCGTGGTGCTCACCGTGCTCTACGGGCAGACCCGCATCCTCTTCGCGATGTCCCGGGACGGGCTGGTGCCCAAGGTCTTCTCCACGGTCCACGCCCGGACCGGGGTGCCCCGCGCCAACACCGTCATCGTCTCGCTCTTCTGCGGTGTCCTCGCCGCCGCGATCCCGCTCGGCCAGCTCGCCGACGCCACCAGCATCGGCACGCTCTTCGCCTTCGCGCTGGTCAACATCGCCGTGATCGTGCTGCGCCGCACCCGGCCGGACATGCCCCGGACCTTCCGGGTGCCGCTGTCCCCGCTCTTCCCGGTGATCGGCTTCGCGCTGTGCCTGTGGATGATGGGCAGCCTCCAGTTCGTGACCTGGGTGGTCTTCGGCGTGTGGATGGCCGTCGGCCTTGTGCTGTACTTCGGATACGGCATGCGCCGATCCCGACTGGCCACAGCAGAGAAGTGATTGCCCCCCAGTGCGACTGAACGATCTCGACGAACGCATCGTCCACGCCCTCGCCGAGGACGCCCGCCGCTCCTACGCCGACATCGGCGAAATCGTCGGGCTGTCCGCGCCCGCCGTCAAACGGCGGGTGGACCGGCTGCGCGCGGAGGGAGCCATCACCGGCTTCACGGTGCGGGTCGACCCGGTGGCGCTGGGCTGGGAGACCGAGGGCTTCATCGAGCTCTACTGCCGCCACAACACCTCGCCGGACGACATCCGCCGGGGCCTGTCGCGCTACCCCGAGGTGGTGTCCGCGTCCACCGTCACCGGTGACGCGGACGCCGTCGTCCAGGTCTTCGCCGCGGATATGCGCCACTTTGAGCGGGTGCTGGAGCGGATTGCGGGGGAGCCGTTCGTGGAGCGTACGAAGTCCGTGCTGGTGCTGTCGCCGCTGCTGCGGAGGTTTAGTTCGGGCGCCCCTACGTAAGCGCTCCGCTGGGGTGCGCGGTTCGGGGCGTCTGCCATGTCCCGTTGTCGGTCGGCTGCCGCGCCGTTGTGGCTGGTCGCGCTCACGCGGCGGAGCCGCATATCGACACAGCCCCGCGCCCCTTCGGGGCGCCCCCCGGTCTGCCGTTGGTCGGCTGCCGCGCCGTTGTGGCTGGTCGCGCTCACGCGGCGGAGCCGCATATCGACACAGCCCCGCGCCCCTTCGGGAGCGCCCTGTGCAATGAATCGTCGTGTACCGATCCCCATACGTCATGAATCGACGCCGGACGCAATGAAGTCGTCTTGTTGGGCGATCCGGAGGCAACGTACTGTTTTTTACGCCCGTATTCCTTCCCCCAAGGTCTGCCCATGCCGCCGCTGCGCACCGCTCTGCTCCAGAACTCCGGTCACCCCGGCGACCCCGCCGGTAACCTCAAGGTCCTCGACGAGGCCGCCGCCCGCGCGGCCGCCGACGGCGCCGGGCTGCTGGTCACCGCGGAGATGTTCCTCACGGGCTACGCCATCGGCGGCGGCGTACGGGAGCTGGCCGAGCCCGCCGACGGGCCGAGCGGCCGGGCCGTGGCCGAGATCGCCTCGACGCACGGGTTGGCCATCCTCTACGGCTACCCCGAGAGCCACGCGGGCGCGGTCCACAACTCCGCGCGGCTGGTGGGCGCGGACGGCGCCGAGCTGGCCAACTACCGCAAGACCCATCTCTACGGCTGCTTCGAGCGGGAGTCGTTCACCCCGGGGGAGACCCCCGTCGTCCAGGCCACCATCGGCGAGCTGACCGTCGGCATCCTGGTCTGCTACGACGTGGAGTTCCCGGAGAACGTACGGGCCCACGCCCTGGCCGGGACCGATCTGCTGGTGGTGCCCACCGCGCAGATGCACCCCTACGAGTTCGTCGCCGAATCCCTGATTCCGGTGCGGGCCTTCGAGAGCCAGATGTATATCGCGTACGTCAACCGCAGCGGCCCGGAGGGCGAGTTCGACTTCGTCGGGCTGAGCTGTCTGGCCGGGCCCGATGGGGCCACCTGTCTGCGCGCCGGCCGCGGTGAGGAGCTCCTCCTCGGTGACGTCGACCCCAAACTGCTGACGACCTCGCGCCGGATCAACCCGTATCTGCGCGACCGCCGCCCCGGTCTCTACACCTCCCTCAGCTGATCCGTCCGGCCCCTGCCGCACCCGAACCACCCTTTTGAGCACCAAGCAGCAAGGAGTCCGTACCCCATGACGTCCACGGTGCCCACCGCCGTCCATGACGAGCAGGAGACGCGGGCCCTCGAGGCCCTTCCGCCCATCACCATGTTCGGCCCGGACTTCCCCTACGCCTACGACGACTACCTCGCCCACCCCGCGGGCCTGGGCCAGATACCGGCGACCGAGCACGGCGCCGAGGTCGCGGTCGTCGGCGGCGGTCTCTCCGGTGTCGTCGCCGCGTACGAGCTGATGAAGATGGGTCTGCGGCCCGTGGTCTACGAGGCCGACCGGATCGGCGGACGGCTGCGCACCGTCGGCTTCGACGGCTGTGACGACGCGCTGACCGCCGAGATGGGCGCGATGCGCTTCCCGCCGTCCTCCACCGCCCTCCAGCACTACATCGACCTGGTGGACCTGAAGACCCAGCCGTTCCCCAATCCGCTGGCCCCCGAGACCCCTTCGACCGTCGTCGACCTCAAGGGCGAGTCCCACTACGCCCGCACCATCGACGACCTGCCGCCGGTCTACCGCGAGGTGGCCGACGCCTGGAACGCCTGCCTGGAGGAGGGCGCGGACTTCTCCGACATGAACCGCGCCATCCGCGAGCGGGACGTGCCCCGGATCCGGGAGATCTGGGCGCGGCTGGTCGAGAAGCTGGACAACCAGACCTTCTACGGCTTCCTCTGCGACTCCCCGGCCTTCACCTCCTTCCGCCACCGCGAGATCTTCGGCCAGGTCGGCTTCGGCACCGGCGGCTGGGACACCGACTTCCCCAACTCCATCCTGGAGATCCTGCGCGTCGTCTACACCGAGGCCGACGACCACCACCGCGGCATCGTCGGCGGCAGCCAGCAGCTTCCGCTGCGGCTGTGGGAGCGCGAGCCCGAGAAGATCGTCCACTGGCCCCAGGGCACCTCGCTGGCCTCGCTGCACGAGGGCGCGCCCCGCCCGGCCGTGACCCGGCTGCACCGGGCCGCGGGCGGCCGCGTCGTGGTGACGGACGCGAGCGGTGACATCCGCTCGTACCGCGCGGTGGTCTTCACCGCGCAGTCCTGGATGCTGCTCTCCCAGATCGACTGCGATGACTCGCTCTTCCCGATAGACCACTGGACGGCGATCGAGCGCACCCACTACATGGAGTCCAGCAAGCTCTTCGTCCCGGTGGACCGGCCGTTCTGGCTGGACAAGGACGAGGTCACCGGGCGGGACACGATGAGCATGACGCTCACCGACCGGATGACCCGCGGCACCTATCTGCTGGACGACGGCCCGGACCGGCCCGCCGTCATCTGCCTCTCCTACACCTGGTGCGACGACAGCCTCAAGTGGCTGCCGCTGTCCGCGAACGAGCGGATGGAGGTCATGCTCAAGTCGCTCTCGGAGATCTATCCACACGTCGACATCCGCAAGCACATCATCGGCAGCCCGGTCACCGTGTCCTGGGAGAACGAGCCGTACTTCATGGGCGCGTTCAAGGCCAATCTGCCCGGCCACTACCGCTACCAGCGCCGGCTGTTCACCCACTTCATGCAGGACCGGCTGCCCGCCGACAAGCGCGGGGTCTTCCTCGCGGGCGACGACATCTCCTGGACGGCGGGCTGGGCCGAGGGCGCCGTCCAGACCGCGCTCAACGCCGTGTGGGGCGTCATGCACCAGTTCGGCGGCTCCACCGACCCGAAGAACCCCGGGCCGGGCGATCTGTACGACGAGATCGTGCCCGTCGAACTCCCCGAGGACTGATGAGGACTGAGGACTGAGAGGACCGGGCCGGCCCGGGGCCGTTTCAGCGCCCGGACGGCAGAGGGGTGAGCAGAAAGCGCCCGACCAGACCCACGGTGGCGTCGACGCGCTCCGCGAACTCCTCGGCCAGCTCCGGCACCGCCCGCAGCCCCCACAGCGCGCGGAACGCCGCCCATGCGGCGTCCCGCGCCTTCTCCAGGCTCCAGGAGCCCATGAGATGGGTGAGCGGATCGGCCACGTCCAGCAGGTCGGGGCCGGGCATCAGCTCCTCCCGGATCCGCTCCTCCATCCCCGTGAGCAGCGCGCCGATCCGGTCGAAGTCGCCTTCCAGGGCGTCCGGTTCGATGTCCCGGGCCCGGCAGGTGTCCAGCAGCGCGAGCGCCAGGTCATGGCCGATATGGGCGTTGATCCCGGCGAGCGCGAACTGCACCGGGCGGACCCCCGGGTGGCACCGCAGCTGGAACAGCGGCCGCCAGCAGGCGGGCGGCCGCCCGCCGGTGGTCGCCGCGTCGACCGCCGCCAGATAGCGTTCGGCGAACCGGACGTCCAGCTCCTCGGTGGCGGACGGGTCGTGGAAGTACCCGTCCGCGAGCCGTCGGCCGACCTCCTCGGTGACCGACAGATACACCCCGTTGAAGACCGCCACCCCGTCCCCGGGCGGCAGCGCCGCGCCGAGCGCGCTCATGCGCGCCACGACGCTTCGCACGGTGCGCGGTGCGAGCCGCGCGGGCGTGGGTGTGGGCGTGGGCATCGTCATGGACGCCAGGGTGGCAGGCCGGACGGGCGCGGTCCCGCCGTACGCCGCCGCTTCCCCTGGACGGCCTAGCGCCCCGTCAACCGCCGTATCACAGCACGCCCGCGTCGCGCGCCGTCCACATCGACGGATACAGCGGCCGCCAGCCCAGCTCGTCCCGCAGCCGGAGGTTGGAGGTGATCCCGAACCAGGGGTCCGCGTCGGTCCGCTCGGTCATGCCCTCGGGCAGCGGCACCCCGCTGATCTGGTAGAGCTCGACCGTGGTCGCCGGGGCGTCGTCCACGATGTTGTACTTGCGGCCCGACACCGAGCCGCCGGCCGCGCCGCCCGGCGCGCGCAGCAGCCGCAGCAGCGCCTGCGTCACGTCCGCGTGGTGGACCATGGCGAGCCGCTGGTTCCCGGCCCATGCCGCCGCGTGCGGCAGGATGTTCGCCAGATGCGGATCGCCGTCCCCGTAGACGAAGGCCAGGCTGCCGATCCGCAGATCGAGGCCGTGCTCGCGGTGCAGCGCCAGCAGCTCCCGCTCCGCCTCGGCCTTGGAGGCGGGGTACGCGCCCCACAGCAGCCCGCCGGGCCTGCTCTCGTCGTCCTCCGTGAACGGCCGCCCGCGCGAGGCGCCGTACACCAGATTGGTGCTGACCTGGAGGAACCGGCTCGTCCCCGCCTCGACCGCGGCCCGTCCGAGCGCGACCGCCGCGTCCCGGTTGACCGCCCATGCCTCCTCGTCCGGCACCCCGCGGAAGGCCGCCGCGATGTTGACCACCGCATGCGCCCCCTCCATGGCCCTCCGCAGATCCTTCTCCTCGCGCAGATCGCCGACCATGAGCCGCGCGCCCTGGGCCGCGAAGGGGGCGCCGCGCTCCTCGTCGCGCACCAGCACCCGTACCTCGGTGCCGGCCGCGCGCCGCTCCAGCAGCCGCTTGGTGAACCGCCGTCCCACCTGGCCGGTCGCACCCGTCACCAGAATCAAGGGCATGAGCATCCGCCTTTCGTCTCGTCGCTCGGCCTCAGCCTGCGGCGGGCGGGGCGGGGCCGGGAGAGACCTCCTCATCCAGGGATCCGCAGACCCTGGATACCGGACGCGGGTACCGCGACGATGGGAGCGTGCATCGAACGGAACTCGCCGACTTCCTGCGCCGCTGCCGCGCCCGCCTCGGCCCCGCCGAGGTGGGGCTGACGCCCGGCCCCCGACGCCGTACGCCAGGGCTGCGCCGGGAGGAGGTGGCCCAGCTCGCGGGCATGTCCCCGGACTACTACACCCGGCTGGAGCAGGCCCGCGGCCCGCGCCCGTCCCGCCAGACGCTGACCGCGCTGGCCCGGGCGCTGCGGCTCACCGACGACGAGCGCGATTACCTCTTCCACCTGGTGGGGGAGGAGCCGTCGCGCGACCGCGGCACCTCGGAGCATGTGCGGCCCGGTCTGCTCAGAGTGCTGGACCGGCTGTACGACACCCCGGCCCAGGTGATCACCGACTGGGGCGAGGTGCTGGCGCAGAACGCGATGGCGGCGGCGCTGGTCGGCGACATCATGGGGCGGCCGCCCGGCGACCGCAATATCGTCCGGTCCTTCTTCACTCGTCGCGACGACGTCTCCGACACCCCCGGGATCTTCCCGAGCGAGGAGATGGAGAAGCACGCCCGGCTGCACGTGGCCACTCTCCGGGCCGTGCTCGCCGCCCGCCCCGACGACCCCGGCCCGGCGGCGCTCGTGGCCGAACTGCTGTCGGTGAGCGCGGAGTTCGCGGCGCTGTGGGAGGCCCATGAGGTGGCCGTATGGCACTCCAGGGTCAAGCGGTTCACCCACCCGGTGGTGGGCACGATGGAGCTGGACTGCGAGGTCCTGCTGAGCTCGGAACACGCCCAGCGGCTGATCGTCCACACCGCCCGCCCCGGCAGCGAGTCCGCCGAGCGGCTGGAACTGCTACGGGTGGTGGGCCTCCAGGACCTCGCCCCACGAGGATGAGGCCCTGAGGGTTTTCGCGCGCGCTCCAGGGCCAACGGGCTGCCCGGCGGCGGATCTGTCCCCTCCCCGCCCCTTCCCGCAACCCGGATACGACTCCCAGCGTGTGCGGCAGGGGCTTCTCGCCCCTGCACCCCAGGCGTGGCCCCGTCCGGGGGTCTGGGACGTGGCCCCGTCCGGGGTCTGGCGCGGACCCCCGTCCGGGGCGCGGGGCGGAGCCCCGCCTGGGGTCTGGGGCATGGCCCCGTCCGAGGTCTGGGGCGGAGCCCCGCCTGGGGTCTGGGGCGGAGCCCCAGTTGTGGGAAGGGGCGGGGAGGGGAGCAGCCCGCCGCAGGCGTCACGCCCCCCGGACACCCCACCCCCTGCGCCTACGCCGACCGCTCCTCGTCGTATCCGCTGGTGCCCGCGTCCAGCAGCGGCTCCTGCTGCTTCAGATGTGCCGGAGCCAGGGCACGCAGCACGTGGTAGCCGAGCAGCACCACGATCGTGCCCAGCGCGACCCCGCCCAGCTCGAAGTTGTTGCCGATCTTCAGGCTGACGCCCCCGACGCCTATGATGACGCCCGCCGCGACCGGCACCAGATTGAGCGGATTGCGCAGGTCCACCTTGTTGTGCACCCAGATCTGCGCACCCAGCAGCCCGATCATGCCGTAGAGGATGACGGTGATCCCACCCAGCACCCCGCCCGGCACCGCCGCCACCACCGCGCCGAACTTCGGGCACAGCCCGAAGAGCAGCGCGAAGCCCGCGGCGGCCCAGTACGCGGCGGTGGAGTACACCCGGGTGGCGGCCATGACCCCGATGTTCTCGGAGTACGTCGTATTGGCCGGGCCGCCGACCGAGGTGGAGAGCATGGTCGCCGCGCCGTCCGCGGCGATCGCCGTGCCCAGCTGGTCGTCGAGCGGATCGCCGATCATCTCGCCGACCGCCTTCACATGCCCGGCGTTCTCGGCGATCAGCGCGATCACCACCGGCAGCGCCACCAGCACCGCCGACCAGTGGAAGGTGGGCCCGTGCAGGGACGGCAGACCGATCCAGTCCGCCTTGGCCACACCGGAGAGATCCAGCCGCCAGTGGTCGGTCACCCGTCCGCTGCCGTCGATGGAGTGGATCTTGCCGAAGACGCGGTCGAAGACCCAGGAGACCGCATAGCCGAAGACCAGCCCCAGGAAGATCGCGATACGCGACCAGAAGCCCCGCAGACAGACCACCGCCGCCCCGGTGAGCAACATCGTCAGCAGCGCGGTCCACTGGTCGGCGGGCCAGTACGTACCTGCGGTCACCGGCGCCAGGTTGAACCCGATCAGCATGACCACCGCGCCGGTCACCACCGGCGGCATCGCCGCGTGGATGATCCGGGCGCCGAACGTCCGTACCGCCAGACCGCTCAGCAGCAGCACACCGCCGACCACCAGGATCGCCCCGGTGACGGCGGCGCTGCCGCCGCCCTGCGCCCTGATCGCGGCGGCCACGCCGACGAAGGACAGGCTGCACCCCAGATAGCTGGGGATCCGGCCGCGGGTCGCGAGCAGGAAGAGCACGGTCGCGACCCCGGACATCATGATCGCGAGGTTGGGGTCGAGCCCCATCAGCACCGGGGCGACGAAGCTGGCCCCGAACATGGCCACGACGTGCTGCGCGCCGAGCCCCACCGTCCTCGGCCACGACAGCCGCTCATCCGGCCTGACGACGGCACCGGGGGCGGGGGTGCGCCCATCGCCGTGCAGGGTCCAGCCCACGCCGAGGCCCATGACTGCTCCACTTCATCGCTGCGGGGGATTCGCAGCAATGTTAGTTGGCCGAAAATATGTGTCTTGCAGCTATGTGGGATCGGCCGTGGTGAAGTCGTCGGCCAGTGACCGCGCCTCGGCGTAGCCGGGCAGGTCGGCGGCCTGCTCGACAGGGGCTTGGGCGTCCGGGTGGGCGATCGACCACGCCAGCTCGACGGCATGGTCCAGGGCGGCCCGGAAGAGCAGCGAACCGCAGCTGATCCGTCGCACCCCGAGTTCCGCCAGCCGCTCGTAGGTGTGGCGGCCGGGTGTGAAGAGGATGTTCAGCGGGGTCTCGCCGAGGTCGTCGGCCAGCGCGCCGATGTTCTGCTCGTCGATGAGCGCGGGTACGAAGATCCCGTCCGCGCCCGCCCGCACATACGCCTCGATGCGCTCGGCGGTGGTGGCCAGCGAGGGCGGGGTGCCACCACCGATCGCGGCGAGCCAGTGGGTGTCGGTCCGGGCGTTCACGAACAGCCGGGGCACCCGCTCCTTGACGGCCTCGATCATCGCGCACTGCCGGGCCAGCGGCGCGAGGGTGCCGTCGGGGCGTCCGTCCTCGATGTTCACGCCGACCACCCCGGCCCGGTCCAGCTCGGCCGCGACCGCCGCGACCTCCTCGGGCCGTTCGCCGAACCCGCCCTCGATGTCGACGGTCACCAGCGCCGGGAGCCGGGCGATGCCTCGGGCGAGGGCGAGGGTGCCGTCGCGGGCGGCGCCAGTCGCGTCCGGCAGCCCGGCCGCCGCGGCCACGCCGAGGCTGGTGGTGCCGATGGCGGGGAAGCCGCGCCGGACCAGGGCGGCGGCCGAGGCGTGGTCCCACGCGTTGGGCAGCAGCAGGGGCCGGTCGCCGTGGTGGAGCCGGCGGAAGGCGGTGTGGCGGTCGGGGGCCGGGCCGTCGCTCGTATCGCTCATATCACCGACCGTACGGCCGGATCCTTACGGCGCTCACCGAACAATGGCGGTTCCGGAGCCGGACGGTGACCGTGCAGGAACCGACCGACGGCCGTGTCGGAACCGACCGACGGCCGTGTCGGAACCGACCGACGGCCGTGCGGGAGCCGGACCATGGCGGTGCCGGAGCCGGCGCACCGCCCCGGGCTCGCCCCCGTCAGGGGAGCGTGGCCCGGGACGTCGACGGGTCGGGGTGCGGGGCGGAGCCCGCGGCGTCCGTCCCCGCCCGGGGCCGCAGCACCCCGGCCCCCGCGACCAGCCCCAGCGCCAACGTCGTGACCAGGCAGAACGAGATCGTCAGCGAGGTCAGATCCGCGATCGAGCCCATCGCCGCCGGAGCGATCAGCCCCGAGGTGTAGGTGATCGTGGCGACGCCCGCGATGGCCTGGCTCGGGGCCGGGCCGCTGCGCCCGGCGGCGGCGAAGGCCAGCGGCACCACGACCGCGATGCCGAGGCCGATCAGGCCGAATCCGGCGATGGCGAGGGCGGGTCCGGAGGCGGTGACCACGAGGACGCCCCCGGCGGTGGCGAGGACGCCGCCGGTCCGTACGGTCCGCACCGGTCCGAAGCGGCCCACCACCGCGTCCCCGACGAGCCGGGCGCCGGCCATCGTGCAGGAGAAGGCGGTGGTGCAGGCGGCGGCGAGGCCGGGGGAGGTGTCCAGGACGTCGCGCAGATAGACGGCCGACCAGTCCAGGCTCGCCCCCTCCGCGAAGACCGCGCAGAATCCCACGGCGCCGATGATCAGCGCGGAGCGGGGCGGCAGGGCGAAGCGGGGCGGCGGGTGCTCCTCGGGGGCGCTGCGCAGATCCAGCACCCAGTGGCAGGCCACCGCGCCGAGCACCGTGAGGACCCCGGCGGCGATGGTGAGGTGGAGCCGGGCGTCGGCCTCGGCGTGCGCGGCGACCGTGCCCGCCGCCGAGCCGGTGAGCGCGCCGACGCTCCACATGCCGTGCAGCCCGGACATGATCGAGCGGCCGAGGCGGTTCTCGATCTCCACGCCGAGGGCGTTCATCGCGACGTCGGACATCCCTGCGGTCGCGCCGAAGATGAGCAGCGCACCGCACAGCCAGACCAGTCCGGGCGCGAGCGGGGGCATCACCAGCCAGATGGTCCACAGGGCGAGCAGTCCGCGCAGCGCCGTGCGGGCGCCGAAGCGATGGCTGATCCGCCCGGCCAGGGGCATCGCGACCGAGGCCCCGATGGCGGGGAAGGCGAGCGCGAGGCCGAGTTGACCGGCGCTCAGGTCCAGCCGCTCCTGGACCCAGGGGATACGGGTGGCGAAGTTGCCCGTCACCGCGCCGTGCACGGCGAAGACCGCCGCCACGGCGATCCGCGCCCGCCGTACCGGGCGCATCTCGGACGCCCCGGCCTCCTTGAGCCTGCCCATGCTTGTCGCACCCTCCCCGTAGCGCCGACCCGTGTGCGTACCCGTGTGCCTACCCGTGTTCTTGGTCTGTGCCGTTGTTCTTGGTCTGTGCCGTTGTTCTTGGTCTGTGCCGTTGTTCTTGGTCTGTGCCGTGGCCCACCGGAAACTATCAGGAAGGCTCCCTGATAGATAGAGCTTTTCCGACGGCCTTCTGGAAGGATCCCGGCATGACCTCGACGAGCGTGTCCGTGGCGGGCCGCACCGCCTCTCCGAGTACGGCGCGGGCCATCAACGACCGCCTCGCCCTGCACCTGCTCAAGGACAAGGGGCCGTTGACCGCGGGGGAGCTCAAGTCGCTGACCGGGCTGTCCCGTCCCACCATCGCGGACCTGGTCGAGCGGCTGCGGCAGACCGGTCTCGTGGCGGTCGTGGGGGAGTCGGGGGCGGAGCGCCGGGGGCCCAACGCCCGGGTGTACGGGCTCGTCGCCGACAGCGCGCATGTGGCCGGGGTGGACGTCCGTACGGACGGTGTCGCCGTGTGCGTGGCCGATCTGCTGGGCCGGACCGTGGCGGAGGAGTCGCTTCCGGTGGCCCCGGACGTGGATCCGGCGCATACCGTGGCGGCCGTGGTGGCCCTGGTGGAGCGGGCCGCCGAGCGGGCCGGGGCGGCGCGGCTGCACCACATCGGGATCGGGGTGCCCGGCCTCATCGACCCGGCCACCGGGGAGCTCAACTCAACGGGCGGGCTGCCCTCCTGGCACCGGGAGCTGGCCACCGCGCTGCATGGCGGCCTCGCGGCACCGGTGCTGCTGGAGAACGAGGTCAATCTCGCGGCCGTCGCCGAACAGCGGCTGGGCGCGGCGCGGGACCGCGACACCTTCGTACTGCTGTGGCTCGGCCACGGCATCGGCGCGGCCGTGGTGCTCGACCGGGTGCTGCGGCGCGGTGCGTCCGGCGGCACCGGGGAGATCGGCTTTCTGCCGGTGCCCGGCACCGTAGGGCTGCCCTCCGCCACCGGCTGCGACGGCGGGTTCAACTCCCTGGTGGGCAGTGCGGCGGTCTGTGAACTCGCCCGGCAGCACGGCCTGGAGACCGCTGCGGGCGGTTTCGGTGGGGACGGGGCGGAGGGTTCCGGCGCGGCGGAGGCGGTGATCCGAGCGGCCCTGGCGGCGGGGGAGCGGGGCGAGGCGTTCCTGGACGCGCTGGCGGCCCGTATCGCGCTGGGCGTCGCCGCGATCTGCGCGGTGCTCGACCCGGGGTGCGCGGTGCTCGGCGGCGAGGTCGGCCGGGCCGGGGGCGAGGGGCTCGCCCGGCGGGTGGAGGAGCATGTGGCCCGGCTGTCGCCGCTGCGGACGTGGGTGCGCGCGGGGGTGGTGGGCGGTGGCGGGGTGTTGCGGGGCGCCGTGCTGACGGCGCTGGACGCGACGCAGAACGAGCTGTTCGGCGCCCCGTAGCCCTTCGGCGCGCCGCATCGGTGCCGCATCCGTGGGGTGAGGGCATTCCTGTGCGATCTCTTGTCGTGCCCATGGAGCCGTCTTACCCTGAGCCCGATCTCAATTCTGAATAGCGTTCAGCTATCTGATTGGAGTGCTCGATGGGTGCACCTCCAGCGGGACGCGGGCGGATCGCCCGGGCGATCGTCGCCGCAGCCGCCCTCCTGGCCGTCCTGGCGATCCCCGCCGCCCCCTCCGCGCAGGGCGCCGAGCGCGTCCGGCATTCCGGCCCGGTGCCCCGTACGGTGGTGCTGGATGGGCCCCGACTGTCCCTCACCAAGCTGAAACTCCAGCTCGGGGACCGAAATCTGCGGCGGACCGTACGCGATCTGACCGCCCAGGCCGACCAGTGGATGAAGCAGGGGCCCTGGACGGTCACCGACAAGGACCAGGTGCCGCCCAGCGGCGACAAACACGACTACTTCAGCCAGGCCCCCTACTGGTGGCCCAGCAAGCCCAAGACCCAGGACAACCCGTATGGCTGCCCCTACGTTCAGAAGGATGGCCAACGGAACCCCGACGTGGACAAGATGACGGACCGTCCCGAGGTCGGGAAGGTCTTCGAGTCCGCCTACGAGCTCTCCCTGGCCTGGTACTACACCGGTAAGCGGGCCTACGCCGAACACGCCGCGGACATCCTGCGCACCTGGTTCATCACCCCGGAGACCCGGATGAACCCGAACCTGAACCACGCGCAGTTCATCCCCTGCATGTACGACGGCCGCTCAATCGGGATCATCGACTTCTCCCAGGCCTTCACCAGCCTCCTCGACGCCGCAGCGCTCCTCGACACCGGCGCCCCCGGCTGGTCCGACAGCGACCACGCGGGCTTCCGCACCTGGAACAAGCAGTTCCTGGACTGGCTGGTGAACAGCGACTTCGGCAAGGAGGAGGGCGCCGCCGAGAACAACCACGGCACCTTCTACGACATGCAGGTCGCCGCCATCGCCACCGCCGTGGGCGACCGGGACCGCGCCCGCCAGGTGCTCCGCGACGCCCGCACCAAGCGCATCGACACGCAGATCGCGGCCGACGGCACGCAGCCGCAGGAGCTGGAGCGCACCCGGAGCTTCCACTACTCGACCTTCAACCTGGTCGCGTACACCCGGATGGCCGCCATCGGGAAGCACGTCGGGGTGGACCTGTGGCACTACACCGGGCCCGACGGGGCGAACCTCTTCACGGCGGTCGACGTCCTGCTCCCGGCGGCCACGGGCGCCGCGCCCTGGCCGTACCCGGAGCTCGACTTCCGCGCCTACGCGGCGAGCGACATCGTCCACGCGGCGGCCGACGCGGGTGATCGCAAGGCCCGAGCGGCGCTGCCCAAGCTCCAGACCCCGCCCGGCGGCGACCTGTGGGCCCTGCGGCCGGCGGTGGAACAACTCGACAGCATCGCCCAGGGCTGACCAATCCGGCGGCAAGCCCCCGACCCCGCCACCGCACGGGCGGCAGGGGGGCGTGGCGAGTCGGTGGTCGGTGATCGGTGGTTGCGACGGTGCCGGGTGCGTTTCTCCCCGCCCCGCCCCGACCCTTCCCGAACCGGGGGCAGGCCCCCGGCCCCGGGACCGGGGACGGTCTCCGCGTCGAGGCATCCGGCCGCCGGGGACCGGGTGCCCTGCGAGCGGTACCGGGCCCACCTGCGGGGCGCCGGGGCCTCGGTGGACCTCCACGGTGTGAAGGGCGCCCCGAACGGGGCTCGGGGGCTTGCCCCCGATTCGGGAAGGGGCGGGGTGGGGGATCCGCTCCCGGGTCCGGGCGGGGGAAACCCCTCCCGACCGGGATGGGGAAACCGCTCCGGACCGGAGGGATCCACCCCGACCGGGGTGGGGACCCGGCCCGGACCTGGGTGGGATCCGGTCCGGAGCGGGGGGAGGGGGCTCGCCGGAGGGTGGGTGGGTGAGGGAGGCCACATGGGGGTCGCCTCCCACCTGCGCCGATGGCCATGGCACACTGAGTCCGTACCAGTGACGTCAGCGCACTCCGGGGTCGGTGAAAATCCGAACCGGCGGTTACAGTCCGCGACCCGTCCGCCGCCAGCGGCCGGTTGACCAGGTGAAATTCCTGGACCGACGGTGAAAGTCCGGATGGGAGGCAGTGCGCGGCGGTAGCGACATCACCGGTGCGCCGCCTCGGCGGTCCGCCCTCGGGTACGAGGGATGCGGACCTTCGCCGATCCCGGCGCGCTGGCGGCGGCGTTCCCGCTTCCGTGTCATCTCGACAGCCCCGGAGTCCGTGCCCGAAGAGGCAGGAGGACCCGGTGGCCACCGCAGCCGAAGCCCAAGCGATGCGCCATGCCGTCGCGCTCGCCGCCCGCGGCCTCGGCCACACCAGCCCCAACCCCGTCGTCGGCTGCGTCATCCTCGACGCCGGTGGCCGCGTCGTCGGCGAGGGCTGGCACCAGCGGGCCGGCGGTCCGCACGCCGAGGTCCACGCGCTGCGCGCGGCGGGGGAGCGGGCCCGTGGCGGCACCGCCGTCGTCACCCTCGAACCCTGCGACCACACCGGCCGCACCGGCCCCTGCTCGCAGGCCCTGATCGCCGCCGGGATCGCCCGCGTCCACTACGCCGTCGCCGACCCCACCGCCCAGGCCAAGGGCGGCGCCGCGACCCTGGCAGCCGCCGGGGTCGAGGTCGACGCCGGGCTGCTGGCCGACGAGGCCGAGGCGGTCAACGAGCCCTGGCTGACCGCGATGCGCCGCGGTCGCCCCTTCGTGCTGTGGAAGTTCGCCGCGACCCTGGACGGCCGCAGTGCCGCCGCCGACGGCACCAGCCGCTGGATCACCTCCGCCGAGTCCCGCGCCGATGTGCACCGGCTGCGCGCGGAGGCCGACGCCGTCGTCGTAGGCTCCGGCACCCTGCGCGCCGACGATCCCCACCTGGCCGTACGGAACCGGGAGGGCACCACCCAGCCGCTGCGGGTCGTCGTGGACACGGGCGCCACCATCAAGCCCGGTGCCCGGATCCTGGACGACGCCGCGCCCACGCTGATCGCCGTCGCCGAGGACGCGGGCATCGCGCATCTGCCGCGGCGGCCGGGCGTGGAGACCGTAAGGCTGCCGCGCGCGGAAACCGGCCTCCGGATCCCCGCGCTCCTGGCCGAGCTGCACGGCCGCGGGGTGCGCTCCGTCCTGCTGGAGGGCGGACCCACCCTCGCCGGGGCGTTCCTCGCCGCGGGCGCCGTCGACAAGGTCGTCGGCTATCTCGCCCCCGTCCTGCTCGGCGCCGGCCCCGCCGCCCTCGCCGACGCCGGAATCACCACCATCGCGCAGGCGTTGCGCCTCGAGACGGCCGATGTGACCCGGCTCGGTCCCGATCTGCGCGTCACCGCCGTCCCCATCGCCGTTCCCGCCGCCCCCGCCCCCCTCGCCGAGGAGAACTGAAGTGTTCACCGGAATTGTCGAAGAACTGGGTGAGATCGTCGCCATCGAGCACCTGGGCGACGCGTCCCGCTTCCAGGTACGCGGCCCCGTCGTCACCGAAGGGGCGAAGCACGGCGACTCCATCGCCGTCAACGGCGTCTGTCTCACCGTCGTCGACATCATCGAGGACGCGGAGTCCACCCGGTTCAGCGCCGACGTGATGGCCGAGACCCTGAACCGCTCCAGTCTCGGCGCGCTCGACATCGGCTCCCGGGTCAACCTGGAGCGCCCGATGGCGCTGGGCGGGCGGCTCGGCGGCCACATCGTGCAGGGCCATGTGGACGGCACCGGCGCCATCCTGGACCGCAAGCTCTCCGAGCACTGGGAGATCGTGAAGATCTCGCTGCCCGCCGAACTCGGCCGCTATGTCGTCGAGAAGGGCTCCATCACGGTGGACGGCATCAGCCTCACCGTCGTGGACGCGGGCCCCGACTACTTCACCGTCAGCCTCATCCCGACGACCCTCGCGCTCACCACGCTCGGGGTCAAACAGGCCGGTGACCCGGTCAACCTCGAGGTGGACGTGCTCGCCAAATACGTCGAGCGGCTGCTCGGACGGGACAACGGCACGCAGGACAAGGAGGCCACATCATGAGTGAGGCATACGCGGTGACCGACCCGCAGCCGAGCGGCCCGGCCGCCCCTCTGCGAGCCGCGCACTGGCCCGACGAACTGGCGCTCGACCCCATCGAGCGCGCCATCGCCGACATCGCCGCGGGCCGCCCCGTGGTCGTCGTGGACGACGAGGACCGGGAGAACGAGGGCGACCTCGTCGCCGCCGCCGAGACGATCACCCCCGAGACCGTCGCCTTCATGATGAACGAGTGCCGTGGGCTGATCTGCGCGCCCATGGAGGCCGCCGACCTCGACCGGCTGCGGCTTCCGCAGATGGTCGAGGAGAACACCGAGTCCATGCGGACCGCCTTCACCGTCTCGGTCGACGCCACCGCCGACCACGGCGTCAGCACCGGTATCTCCGCCGCCGACCGGGCCACCACCCTGCGGCTGCTGGCCGACCCGGACACCACCCCCGGCGACCTCGTCCGGCCCGGCCACATCTTCCCGCTGCGCGCCCGCCCCGGCGGGGTGCTCGAGCGCGACGGCCACACCGAGGCCGGGGTCGATCTCGCCCGGCTGGCCGGACTGCGCCCGGCGGCCGTGATCTGCGAGATCGCGGGGGAGGACGGCGCCATGCTGCGCCTGCCCGACCTGGTGGCCTTCGCCCACAAGCACGACCTGGCGATCGTCTCCATCGCCGATCTGATCGCGTACCGCAGGCCCGCCGAGCCGCTTGTGCGGCGCGAGGCCGAGACCCGGCTGCCCACCGCCTTCGGCGACTTCCGGGCGTACGGCTACCGCGCGGCCGACGGCGTCGAGCACATCGCTCTGGTCCAGGGCGATATCCGGGACGGCGAGGACGTGCTGGTCCGCGTCCACTCCGAATGCCTCACCGGCGATGTCTTCCACTCGCTGCGCTGCGACTGTGGCCCCCAACTGCACGCCGCGCTGGAGCGGGTCACCGCCGAGGGCCGGGGCATCGTCCTGTATCTGCGCGGCCATGAGGGGCGCGGGATCGGACTGCTGTCCAAGCTGCGCGCGTACGAGCTCCAGGAGCTGGGCCGGGACACCCTGGACGCCAATCTGGAGCTCGGCCTGCCCGCCGACGCACGGGACTACGCCGCGGGCGCGGAGATCCTCGCCGACCTCGGCGTGCGCTCGCTGCGGCTGATGACCAACAACCCCGAGAAGACCACGGCGCTGGTCCGGCACGGGCTGCGGGTCACCGGCCGGGAGCCGATGCCCGTCCAGGCCGGGGAGCACAACCTCCGCTACCTCCGCACCAAGCGGGACCGGATGGGGCATGACCTGCCCTGGCTGGACGGCGACCGCGCCGAGCCCATATCGGCCTGCGGCAACCAGTAGCCACACGGAACCAGTAGCCGTACCAACGCACATCCACGCACCACCACAGAAACACCGAGGAGAGACGTGAGCGGTAAGGGCGCCCCCGAACTGTCCGTGAAGAACTGCGGGGACCTGCGCGTCGCCGTCATCGCCGCACAGTGGCACGAGAAGGTGATGGACGGGCTGCTCGACGGCGCCCTGCGCGCGCTGGGCGAGCTCGGCATCGACGAGCCCACCGTGCTGCGGGTGCCGGGCAGCTTCGAACTGCCGGTGGTCGCCAAGGTGCTCGCGGGCCGCGGCTATGACGCGATCGTCGCCCTGGGCGTCGTCATCCGCGGCGGCACCCCGCATTTCGACTATGTGTGCCAGGGCGTCACCCAGGGGCTGACCCAGGTCAGCGTGGACACCGGTGTGCCCATCGGCTTCGGCGTGCTGACCTGCGACACCGAGGAGCAGGCCCTGGACCGGGCCGGGCTCGCGGGCTCCAGCGAGGACAAGGGCCACGAGGCGGTCACCGCGGCCGTCGCCACCGCCACCACCCTGCGCTCGGTCGCCGAACCCTGGCGCTGAGGGGCGTCGCACGACCCAAGTAGGATGACGGACACGATGCCCAAGAAGACGTTCGAGGAGCTCTTCGCCGAGCTCCAGCAGAAGGCCGCCACGGCCGACCCCGCCACTTCCCGCACCGCCGAGCTGGTCCACTCCGGTGTGCACGCCATCGGCAAGAAGGTCGTGGAGGAGGCCGCCGAGGTGTGGATGGCCGCCGAGTACGAGAGCGACGAGGCGACCGCCGAGGAGATCTCCCAGCTCCTGTACCACCTTCAGGTGATGATGGTCGCCAAGGGGCTGACCCTCGACGACGTCTACGCCCACCTCTGAACACCCCCGTCAGACACCCGCACCCTCGCTACCGAACCAGCCGAGCCACCGAGCCAGCCGAGCCACCGAGCTACCGAGCTACCGAGCCACCGAAGGAAAGAGCACTCATGCTGCGCATCGCCGTCCCCAACAAGGGTTCACTGTCCGAGCCTGCGTCGGCGATGCTCCATGAGGCGGGCTACCGGCAGCGCAAGGACCGCAAGGAGCTGGTCCTGGTCGACGCGGAGAACGAGGTGGAGTTCTTCTTCCTCCGCCCCCGCGACATCGCCGTCTACGTGGGCTCCGGCCGGCTCGACATCGGCATCACCGGCCGCGATCTGCTGCTGGACTCCGGCTCCCAGGCCGAGGAGATCATGCAGCTCGGCTTCGCCGGGTCCACCTTCCGCTACGCGACCCGTCCCGGCACGGCCAAGGACGTCAGCGAGTTCGGCGGGATGACCGTGGCCACCTCCTTCGCCGGACTGGTCACCAAGCACCTCGCCGACAACGGTGTGGACGCCGCCGTGGTCCACCTCGACGGCGCCGTCGAGACCGCCATCCAGCTCGGTGTCGCCGAGGTCATCGCGGATGTGGTCGAGACCGGCACCACCCTGCGCAACGCCGGGCTGGAGATCATCGGCGAGCCGATCCTGGAGTCCGAGGCGGTCGTCATCCGCCGCACCGGCGACCCCAGCGACGACCCCAAGGTCCAGCAGTTCCTCCGCCGGATGCAGGGCGTCCTGGTGGCCCGGCGCTACGTGATGATGGACTACGACATCCGGGTGGAGCAGGTGGAGCGCGCCGTGGCCCTCACCCCGGGCCTGGAGTCGCCCACCGTCTCCCCGCTGCACCACGAGGGCTGGGTCGCGGTCCGCTCGATGGTCCCAGCCAAGGACGCCCAGCGGATCATGGACGAGCTCTACGACCTGGGGGCGCGGGCCATCCTCACCACCGGCATCCACGCCTGCCGCCTCTGACGGCCCGCCCCGTCCCTGCCCCACGTCCCGTTCCCTCCCATCCGAGAGGCCGACCAGGTGTCCGCCGCCGCGCCCACCCCCGCCCTGCCCGTCACCTTCCGGCCGACCAGGACCCGGGCCGTCCTGATGACCGTCGGTGTCGCCGTCCTGGTCGTCCTCACGGCCGTGGCCCTGCTGCTGGAGCGGCTGGGGCCGGGGGAGCGGGCCAGCTTCATCCTCACCGGACTGCTCTTCTTCGGGGGGCTGATGCTGCTCAGCCGCCCCAAGGTGGTGGCCGAGGAGGGCGGTGTGACGGTGGTCAACCTCACCACCAGGCGCCGGCTGGAGTGGGCGGAGGTGCTCCGGGTCAATCTGCGCCCCGGCGACCCCTGGGTCTATCTGGACCTCGCCGACGGCACCAGCCTGCCCGCGATGGGCATCCAGCCGGGCATCGCCAAGGCGCACGCCATCAACGACGCGCGGGCCCTGCGCGCCCTCGCCGAGCGGCACGGGACGGGCCGTGTCACGGATTGAGCCACCCGGCGGGACCGCCCGGCCCCAGCGGCGTTGAGCAGCCCCTTCACATCCACTTCCGCCCCCTGCCGGGCGAGCCCCACGGACCGGCCGACGAGCGGATCGGCACTCCAACGGCGTGAGGGGCCTGCCCGTCATGCCCCATCCTTGATTACTCTGTTGCCGGGGCCGAACGGTGCCCCGCCCCGCCTCTCCAGCGCGCACGCCCGCGTGCGCCCCTGGCGGGCTCCCCTGCGACCCGAGGAGTGACTCCCTCAGCAGATGGACGGATCGTCCTGTAGTACCTGCGCCGCCGCCGACCACGAGGCGGCGGCATGAGCATCACCCTTTCCCTCCTGCTGCTGTCCGCGGCACTCGTCCTGATCCTCGCCAACGGCTTCTTCGTGGCCGCCGAATTCGGCCTGGTCACCGTCGAGCGGCCGGACGCCGAGCGAGCCGCCGACGAGGGCGACAAGCGCGCCCGTACCGTCGTCGAGGCGCTGCGCGAGCTGTCCTTCCAACTCTCCGGCACCCAGCTCGGCATCACCATCACCTCGCTGATCGTCGGCATGCTGGCCGAGCCCGCGCTGGGCCATCTGCTGACCACGCCGCTGGAGGCGGCCGGACTGCCGCACGGCGCCGTCTCCGGTGTCGCCATCGTGCTCGGCATGCTGCTGGCGTCCGCCATCCAGATGGTCATCGGCGAGCTGGTGCCCAAGAACTGGGCGGTCTCCCGGCCGTTGCAGGTCGCCCGCTTCGTCGCGGGCCCGCAGTACGCCTTCGCCCGCTTCTTCCGGCCCGTGATCGCCCTGCTCAACACCGTGGCCAACCGGCTGGTGCGGGCGCTGGGCGTGGAGCCCACCGAGGAGCTGGCCTCCGCCCGTACCCCCGGTGAGCTGGTCTCGCTCGCCCGCCATTCGGCGCGGGCCGGTGCGCTCGAGCAGGACACGGCCGATCTGTTCGTCCGCACCCTCTCGCTCGGCGAGCTGACCGCCCAGCATGTGATGACCCCGCGGGTGCGGGTCAGCGCGCTGCACTCCACGGCGACCGCCGTGGACGTGCTCAATCTCACCCGGGCCACCGGGCTGTCCCGCTTCCCCGTCTACCGCGACCGGCTGGACGAGGTCATCGGGATGGTGCACCTCAAGGACGCCCTCGCGGTGCCGTCCGACGACCGGCTGCGCACCCCCGTCAGCCGGATCGCCCAGTCCCCGGTGCTGGTCCCCGAGACGCTGCCGGTGCAGCCGTTGCTGGAGCGGCTGCGCAGCGAGCAGCCGATAGCCGTGGTCGTCGACGAGTACGGCGGCACGGCCGGTGTGGTCACCCTGGAGGACATCGTCGAGGAGCTGGTCGGCGAGGTGCGCGACGAGCACGACGACGAGGCCGCGGAGACCCCCGACCTGGTGCAGACCCTCACCGATGACGGCCGCACCGTATGGGACGCCGACGGCGCCTGCCGCGTCGACACCCTGCGCCGGATCGGCCTCGACGCGCCCGACGGGCCGTACGAGACCGTGGCCGGGCTGGTGGCCGATCTGCTGGCGCGGATCCCCGCCCCCGGCGACATCGCCGAGCTGCCCGGCTGGAAGCTGGCCGTCCGGCAGGTCGGCCACCACCGGGCGGAACTGGTGCGCATCGTCCGTACGAAGCCGGGTACGCCCCCCGTTCAGATGGCTGCCCCTGCCGTGGCCGGGAAGGGGAGCGGACGATGAGCCTGGTACAGCTTCTCTTCGCCCTTCTGCTGGTCCTGGCCAACGGCTTCTTCGTGGGCGCCGAGTTCGCCCTGGTCTCGGTGCGCCGCAGCCAGATCGAGCCGCGCGCGGCCGAGGGCTCCGGACGCGCCCGTACGGTGCTCACGGGCCTGGAGAACCTGCCGCAGATGATGGCGGCCGCCCAGTTCGGCATCACCGTCTGCTCGCTGACCCTCGGCGCGGTCGCCGAGCCGACCGTCGCCGAACTGCTGGAGCCGGTCTTCCACGCCGTCCATCTGCCCGAGCAGCTGATCCATCCGCTCGGCTACGCCATCGCGCTCGCCCTGGTGGTCTTCCTCCATCTGGTCATCGGCGAGATGGTGCCGAAGAACCTGGCCATGGCGGCGCCGGACAAGACCGCGCTGTGGCTCGGCCCCGGGCTGGTCGCCTTCGCGCGGCTGTGCCGGCCGGTCACCGCGCTGTTGGGGGCTTGTGCCCGGCTGGTGCTGCGGCTGTTCCGGGTGGAGCCCAAGGACGAGGTCGAGGCCGTCTTCACCAGCGAGCAGCTGACCCATCTGGTCGAGGACTCCCGGCAGGCCGGGCTGCTCGACCCCGGGGAGCAGGAGCGGCTCGCGGACGCCCTGGAGCTGGGCAGCCGCCCGGTCACCGACGTCCTCCTGGACCCGGCGGGCCTGGTCACCGTGGACCCCTCGGTCACCCCCCGGCAGATCGAGGAGCTGACCGTGCGCACCGGCTACTCGCGCTTCCCGGTGCGCGGCCCCGGCGGCGCCTTCATGGGCTATCTGCATGTGAAGGACGTCCTGGAGCTGGAGTTCCCGGAGCGGGCCGTGCCGCAGCGGGTCTGGCATCCGATCGAGACGCTCCGCGCGGAGCTCCCGCTGGACGACGCCCTCACCGCGATGCGCCGGGCCGCCTCCCATCTGGCGGCCGTCGCCGACGCGTCGGGCACGGTGCTGGGGCTGGTGGCCCTGGAGGACGTCCTGGAGAAGCTGGTCGGCGAGGTCCACGATCCGGCGCACCGGGGTGGGGCCCGGGACCGGGTGGCCGAGCCCAGGGGCGCCGAGCCAAGGGGCGCCGAGGAGGAGCGGGCGATGGTCGGCTGACCACGCTGCGGTCACGCCTGCGGCGGGCTTTTCCCCTACCCGCCCCTTCCCACAACCGGGGCTCCGCCCCGGACCCCGCTCCTCAAACGCCGAGGGGCTGATTTCAGCCCGGAGGGGCTGTTTTCAGCCCGTCCGGCGATTGAGGACACGCCCGAAGGGCGTCCGGGGTCCAGGGGCAGAGGCCCATGGTTCGGGAAGGGGCGGGTAGGGGAAGGCCCGCCGCAGGCGCGCGCTACCCCAGGGGCGGGTCCTGGGGATCGCGGTACATCGGCCCGCGACCCGACAGAACCTCCCCGTACGCCTGCATCAGATCCGGCAACCGCAACGTCGCGAGGTCATCGCGGCTCGGAGTGCCACTCCACCCCGACAACCGCAGATCCCGGTAAGCGCAACTCTTCTCGTACAGCGTGCGCAAGAACCGCCCGTTCCCCAGCTCGTCGATCCACCCCTGGTCCACCACATGGCCGCTGATACTGCGCAGCTCCTCCACGGCCTCCTCGTCCCACACATCCCCGTTCTCCGCCGCCAGCACCTCCCCGATCCGGGTGAGCTCCAGCGGCCGGTAGCTGGGGAAGTCGACGCGGGTGGTGAAGCGCGAGCCGAGGCCGGGGTTGGCGGCCAGCAGCCGGTCCATGCCCTCGGGGTAGCCGGCGAGGATCACCACGAGCCGGTCGCGGTTGTCCTCGGCCCGCTTGAGCAGCACCTGAAGCGCCTCGTCGCCGTACGCGTCGCCCTTGCTGTAGCCCGAGTTGGACAGGCTGTACGCCTCGTCGACGAAGAGCACCCCGCCGAGCGCCGAGTCGATCAGCTCATTGGCCTTCACCGCCGTCTGGCCCAGATACTCGCCGACCAGGTCGGCGCGCCCGGCCTCCACCAGATGGTCGCCGCCGAGCAGTCCGAGGGCGTAGAAGACCCGGCCCAGGATGCGGGCCACGGTGGTCTTACCGGTGCCGGAGGGCCCGGAGAAGACGAAGTGCCGCTTGGGCGGCTGGACCGGCAGGCCCTGCCCGGCGCGCAGCCGCGCCATGTGGAGCTGCGCCGAAAGCGCCCGCACCTGCCGCTTGACCGGCTCCAGGCCGACCATGCGCTCCAGCTCCTGGAGCGCACTCTCGAGCAGCACCGGATCGGAGGGGCCGGGCTGGGACGGCAGTCCGGCCCGGTCGCGTGTGCCGCCCGCGCCCATCACGGCGGGGCCCATCAGCGGCGGGCCCTCGGGGCCCTCGGCCGCGGCGCGCGGATCGCGGCCGTCGGCCAGCGTGTCGGCGGGGTCGGTGGCGGTGGCGTCCCGGCCGTCCGTGGCGTCCTGGCCACCGGCCCCGGCCAGCGATACGGCGGCGAGGTCCGCGGGCTCGTCAAGACCGTCGGACTCGGCTATCGCCGCCAGCCGCGCCGAGGTGTCCATGAAGGTGGAGTCGATGCGGTGCACCGCGCGGTAGAGGGGGAGCGCGGCGGCGCTGCGCCCGGTGCCCTCATGGGCGCGGGCGAGCCAGTAGCGCAGCTCCTTGCGCTGGGGCTGTTCGCTGCGACAGCGCATTAAGGCGGCGGCGAGCAGCGGTTCGGCCTGGCTGTACATCTCCAGCCGGACCCGCGCCATCCCGGCGAACAGACCGGCCTCGATGCCCAGGAACGGATCGTCCAGCAGCGGCTCGGTGTGGCGCACCAGCTGCTCCCAGTCCTTGACCAGATAGGCGCGGCAGGCGTGCAGGAAGCGGGCCTGCGGATCGGCCTCCACCGGGGGGCAGCCGGCCAGCGCCCGGTCCAGCTCGGGCACATGGCGGCCGTCGAGCCAGTGGGAGGCGTGCGCGAGCAGCAGGTCCCGGCTGGTCTCCAGCACCGGCTGGACCCACCAGCCCAGCCAGTACCAGGAGTTGAGGGCGCGGCGGTGCCGGGCGCGCTGCTCGCCGAAGCGGTCGCGGTGCCGGTACATCCGCAGCAGCGCCGCCGCCGTGTCGGCCCGCAGCGCGTGCAGTCCGAGCCAGGCGTCGGCCATTCCCGGATCGAGCCGGGTGGCGGCCCGGAACTCCTCCTCGGCCTGTGCGTACGCGCCCATCGTGTAGGCATCGACGGCTCGCAGCCAGGCGAGGTCGGCCGGGGCGTGCGAACCCTGCGTGCCGAAATTCATCACGTCCCCCACAACCGCTGCCCCCGTGGATGCCGCAGGGGCGACTGCCCCTTTCGCATCGTACCTGCGCAACTCGCATGGGCCGAGGGTGCCGCACTGTTGTTCGTCGCAATCACACAAGGCCGGACGGGTGTGCGCGGGGGCGTGTAGGGGGCGCGCAAGGTCTGGGGCGGGTCATCACCCAGAGTGAGGAAGTGGCCGCGCAAAGCAGCGGAAAACCGGCGCCAGACAGGACGAAGCCCCCGATCACGGGGGAACAACCGGGGGCTTCGCGTTGTGGGACGACTCGTACGAGTCGCACATTGAGAACGTAAGACCTGTATGGGCCCCAGGTCAAGCCGAGTTGGGGTGCGCGTCATGCCTCGGGCGGCCGCGTCGGCTCCGGTCGGGGACATCGGCTCACGCTGTGTGAGGCCAGGGGGTGTTTCCGTCGGTAGCCGCGGGTCCCGGTAGCACCTCATACCCCTCCTTCCGCTGCTGTACCAAGGCTCCTGCGTACGGACGGGACGGGTCGGCGGCGAAATGCGCACGCTCGGCGGGCAGCCATCCGTCCCAGAATGCGGACATCCCCGGGCCGTCCCGCAGCTGACCGCGCCGCCAGGAATCCCGCTCGGGCAGATCCATCCACAACAGCTGCGCCAGCCGCGGACGCATCGCGCGGCGACCGCTGCCCACGCCCTCCAGCAGCACCACCGGCGCGGGGTCCAGCCGCCGCCGGATGGTGGCGAAGCGGCGCTCCACCCAGTCGTACGGGGCGTACCGCGCCGCCGAACCCCGGGCGAGCGGGGCGAGGACGTGGGTGTGCAGCCTCTCGGCCCAGCCGAAGAGCTCCTCATGGGTGGCGAAGTCGTCCGTGTGCAGCACGGGGGCGCCGCCGAGCGCTTCGGCCAGCTGCCCGGCGAAGGTGGTCTTCCCGGAGCCCGCGTGGCCGTCCACCGCGACCAGCCGGACCGGCCCGCAGGACGGCGGCAGCGCACACAGGCGCCGCGCCAGCGCGTCCAGGCTGCCAACCGGTCGGTAAGTTCGCATCGGGGACCACCATACGGCCCTTCGGGCTCGTTCACTCCATTGGTTCACACCAATATTGATGGAGCGGGCCCTGGGGGAATCACTGGCCTGAGACCACTCGCAGCGGCCATAGTTGTGCGACTGTCGCGCACCCGCCGCCCACTGGACCGGACGACGACTGGGGGAACCCCGCATGACCAGATCTGGATCCACGCCCCGCCGCTCCGTGCTCGCCGCCGCCCTCGGCGTCGCGGGCGCCGCCGCCGTCACCACGACGGCCGCCGCGGCCGCCGGAACGGCCCGCCCGGCCCCCGCCGCGCAACAAGCCTCCGGGGACGCCGCGGCCCCGGCGGGCCCGAAGGCCGAGCCGATCGCGGAGTACCACGGCTGGACCAGCCACGCCGACTGGCTGGCCGGCGCCGCCAAGGGCGTACGCGCCGAGTCCGGCGCCCGCCCCGGCATCGTCATCTCCCGCCCCCTGGGCAGCGTGGACTACACCGATCCGCACACCGGCACCAAGGCCGCCTGGGAGTACGCCACCTGGACCTCCCCGGTGCGCACCCTCTCCGTGCCCGCGACCGAGGCCATCGTCTCCTGGAACGCCCGCACCCCGGCCGGCACCTGGGTCCAGATCGAGCTCAAGGGCACCTACACCGACGGCTCCGCGACCCCCTGGTACGTGATGGGCCGCTGGGCCTCCGACGACGGCGCCTCCTCCATCCGGCGCACCTCGGTGGACGACCAGAGCGACGACAAGAGCTCGGTGTGGACCGACACCTTCTCCATCGACGACCCGGCGAGCGGGCTGCGGCTCGCGAAGTACCAGGTGCGGCTCACCCTCCACCGCAAGCCCGGCACCACGCTCACCCCCACGGTGTGGCGGGTCGGCGCGATGGGCTCGGACGTCCCCGACCGGTTCGAGGTGCCCGCCTCCACGCCGAGTCTGGCCAAGGGGCGCGAACTCGTCGTACCGCGCTATTCGCAGGAGATCCACAAGGGTCAGTACCCGGAGTACGACAACGGCGGCGAGGCGTGGTGCAGCCCCACCTCCTCGCAGATGATCATCGAGTACTGGGGTCGCAAGCCCTCCGCGAAGGACCTCGCCTGGGTCAACCCGGACTACGCCGATCCGCAGGTCTGCCACGCCGCCCGGTTCACCTTCGACTACCAGTACGAGGGCTGCGGCAACTGGCCGTTCAACGCCGCCTACGCCGCCACCTACCGCGATCTCCAGGGCGTGGTCACCCGGCTCGGCTCGCTCACCGACGCCGAGAAGCTGATCGAGGTCGGCATTCCGCTGATCACCTCGCAGTCCTTCCTCAAGACCGAGCTGGACGGCGCGGGGTACGGCACCTCGGGCCATCTGATGACCGTCATCGGCTTCACGGCGGACGGCGACGTCATCGCCAACGACCCGGCCTCGGCCAGCAACGAGGCGGTCCGCCACATCTACAAGCGGCGGCAGTGGGAGAACATCTGGCTGCGGACGAAGCGGTACAACGCCGACGGCAAGGTGGTCTCGGGCACCGGCGGCGTCTGCTACCTCTACTTCCCGGCCAAGGTTTCCGCCGCTCAGCGGCGGGTGCTGAAAGAACTGGGCATCCGCTGAGGGGGGCCAAGCGGCGGCGGCCCGACCGCGTTACGCCGCGGCGCGCACCTCCTGCGCGGCGTCCGCGTGGAGCGCGACCCGGACCAGGGCGGCGGCCAGCCGGGGAAGGTCCTTCTCGGCCACCAGCCCCGCCAGCGACCGCGCGCTCTTCGGCAGCCCGACCCGCTCGGCGCCGTCCAGCGCCTTGCTGTCGAAGTACGGGGCGAACTCGGGCCAGACGCCCTGCACTTCGCGCAGGAAGATGTTCACCCCGGCCGGCCCGATGCCCTTGATCCCCTGGAGCAGCTTCTTCACGTCCCCGGCCTCGCGCAGCCGCCGCAGATCGCCCCCGTACTCCCGGTTCACCAGCTCGGCCGCCTCGCCCAGCTGGCTGGAGGTCCGCTCGTCGTAACGCCGGTAGCCGCCCTCGCCCAGCGCGTCGACCCGCTGCTGCCAGGTGGCCTCCGCCATCCGCCGCGGATCGCGCATCCCGGCGTCGAAGAGGGCACGGGCGGCGGCGACGGCGATGTCGGAACTGATCCGCGCGGACAGCAGATGCGCCAGGACCAGCAGCTGGTAGAGCGGGCCGGGGGTGTCACGGAGCTTGATCCCGGCCTCGGCGGCGAACGTCGTGCCCTGCTGATCGAGCAGAGCGCTCGCCACACTCTTGTTCTTGTCGCCCATTGCCCATCCCGCCTCGTGGTGTGGTGCCGTTGCGTCGGTCACGGGTGCCCGGCGACGCCCCGCTCACGGATCCCGGGCGAGACCTGGTGGGGCCATGGGGTCACTCCGTGCGTCCTTATGTGTTCCGTGCGTCATGTGTTCCGTGCGTCGTCGTGCCTCTCGACGAGACGTAACCTCCTTGCACCTCTCCTTGCGGAGATCCAGCGGCCGAGTACCCCTATTCATGGCAATTCACCGCATGAGGGCGAAAAGGCCGCACGGATTTCGAGCCGCGGGGTGCGGGGGCGGGCAT